>CAVXQD010000008.1:0-18947 GCA_963763885.1 uncultured Acidimicrobiales bacterium | reverse complement strand
TTGTGTAAGTGAGTGATGGCATCGACTTCAGCAAGCGAACCGGCGGCGAACGTGAAGTTGAGATCAATCACGACAATGCTTTTGGGGACAGCAGTTCGCTTCGGACCAGTGTCTTAGTTGAGTGAGCCGCGGACGGCGGCGCGGTCTGCTGCTAGTTGTGTTGCTGGGTAGGCGGTTCCAAAGCGAGACTCGACCTGGGCCAGCCATTGTTGAGCTTCAGCTGCTGCGCCGAGCGCGACGCAGAGCCGCACCAACTCGCGCCCTTCTTCAAGCGAAGGCAGTGGCAGGAACCAACGCAACCGGGCCAGGTCGGCCAATGTAGCCAGGTCTCTCCTTCGGGCTGCGTGCTGCTTGAGGTTGGCTGTCATCCTCACAAACATGGACTCGTTGGGTACAGGGGCCAAAAATGAGGGGTGAAACCCAACGTGCGGTCGGCCACCGAAAACCCGCTCGTACAGCTCGGCGCACCCCTTTGCATCGAGCATGTCACCCCTGTTGAAGCAGTCGATGAAGACAGGGTCTTGGCCAACTTGGTGCGCGCCGACGAGAAAGTGGCCTGGCATGCCCACTCCAAACGCGTCGACGTTGAGAACGTGGGCTGCGTGTAGCCACACCATGGCGAGGCCGATGGGTAGGCCGGTCTTGCGTCGGCGGATGTCTGGGAGGAAGGAATTGCGTGGGTCGTGGTAGGTGCGATCATCGCCGACCAAACCCATGCCGTATGTGCACACACGATTCCAGAACTCAACTGGTGTGTCGGCTGGTGCCTGTACGGGCGGACGTGCCACGGAAGCAGCCGCTGCGACCACTGCCCGGGTGAGGAGCTGGGTCTCCCGTTGCACATCGTCGATGGACCGCAGATGTGTGGTCCCGTGTGCAGCGAGCAGCATTGCTCCGATGGTTGACCTCGGCGCCTCGATTCCGAGATCTCCGCCATCGGTGAACTCAACCCATGCCGGAAGCCACCAGGGGCCATGAGGCTGTCCGGTATTCACTGGGGGCCGACTGGGTCGTTGGATTGACTGCCCGCGGCTGTATCGAGTGGGTCTTGGTATCCGGCGACCAGCGGGTCTGCGAATGCCTCGTCGAGTTCGGCATCTTGATCAGCGAACGGATCTGCGGTTTCTGGCTGGGGCGGGAGCGTCGCCGTGCCCACGGGACCGGCAGCGCGGACGGCGGCCCGCCCCTCTGCGCAGAGGTCTTGGTATGGGCACCTATGACACCACGACCCGGTATGCGGTTGTTGGTCCCCGCCACGAATGCGTTGCACGGACTGCCGGAGAAACTGTTGGGCCGTTTCAGCGCGTGCAGGGTCCCACGCCCGTTCGAGCTCGGTGGGTACACCGCCGTTGCGATCGAGATACAGCTCGGAGGTGCTGACGGAACGAAAGTCAGAGGCCAATCGGCTGTTGCGCCGCAAGGCCGTACAGGTCGAGCTGGATGGGGGAGCCTGGGTCAGCGTCCAACGGCATGCGGCCAGTCTTGAAATCGACGATGTGGAGTGTCCCAGCGCCAGCGGTGCCGTGATCAGTGATTGGGTCGCCGTACACCGCATCGATGCGCCCGCGGACAAGCAACCCGTCGGCATCGACGGTGATGGGCAACTCGACGTGCAGCGGAGCGGTTGAACCGAAGCGGCTTGCGAGAAAGCTCTGGCCGAAGCCTGAAACCACCGAAGCAGCCGCGCTGGAATCGGCCTGGAGTCGGCCCGGGCTTTCCGCCCTGGACGGGCTAATGCGTGTGCCGGCCTGTAGTGACGTCGGGGCGATGGTGAGATCGGACGAATCGAACAGAGATGGTTGGCGTTGATCGAGTTGCAGTCTGGCGCCGTGTGCCTCGATCCACGTGTGGACGCGTGTGCCGATGACCGACGCTGCCGATGCGCGTTGCGGCATAGGGCGGATGTGGGTCCAGTGGAACTGGCGCGCGCAACGTGCGAGGAGCGAGAACGCGCTGACCGGCAAGGCCCGTGGGGCGCTTGCTGTGCCAAACGATGGTGTGCCAGCCGCAAAGCTGAAGCCCAATTGTGCGGGTGAACTGCGTCGGCCAGCACCTTTGCGTTTGGGGGCGTCGGACGCAACGGCAGCGGCGGCAGCGGCTTCAGCAACGAGATCAGCGGCTCGTTGTGCAGCGGCTTGATCTTGACGCCGACGTCGTTGCGCTGTGCCGGGCGGCTCCTGGCTGCTGGGTTGGTCTGGGACTACCGGAAGCACAAGATCATCTTGGTCTGAGATCCAGGTATAGAACCGCGAAGGGCCCTGTGGCTTTTGTGTGTCGCCATACCAGTGCGCTGCAGTGAACAGCACACCGTGGCGTGCACGCGTGACCGCCACGTAGAACAGCCGCCATTCCTCGTCGAGTTGCTTCTGCTTTGAAGCGTCGCGCAGAACAGTGATGGTGCGCCGGTCCGGTGCGTCGGACTGGTTGTCGTTGTCCGTGCGTAACCAGTGCGGGAGGCCCGATCCCTGCGTTGGAGGAAAATCGGTGCGGGTGGTGTCCGGGAAGAATTGCGATGACCCCGTGCCAGCAAGACCCGGGATGATGACGTGGTCGAACTCAAGCCCCTTGGCCTGGTGGATGGTCATCACTTGCACCGCGTCGGCGCCGGACTGCACGGCTTCGGAAAGGTCGGTTTCGGATTCCTCCATGACGCTCAGCCAGTTGAGGAACTCGTCAAGTGAACGGTTTCCTTGCAGCGGCATGAACTGATCTGCCACGTGGAGAAAGCGGGCCAAATTCTCTGCCGGAAGGTCGCCGTCGACTGCTTGCCACAGGCCCGTGTAGGTGAGGATGTGGTCGATAAGCTCACCGAGAGCCAGCTGGGCTGCAGCTGCTCGCAGCGCAGTACGTTCCGCAACGAATCGGGTGAGCCGATCGACGGCTTCCGGCGACAGGTCCCGTTCGGCGAGGTTGGCCAACCCTGCTTCGATGCCACCGGGCTGGCGTGGGGTCGGCGCGGGTGTTGGCGTGTCTGGAAGGGCCCCCGATGACGGTTCGACAGGGGGTTCCGATGCCACGGGTTGCGGTGGTCGTGGACGGGCGGCGAGTGCTGCGAGATCGTGCAACCCAATGCGATACCTGGGACCGCGCAGCAAGCGCAGTAGTGGGACGGCGGTGCGGCGTTCGTCGTGGTGACCCAGCACCTCGAGCCAGCACCGCAGCTCAATTACTTCGGGACGCACGAGAAGCCCGCCCATACCAATGACTTCGGCAGGAATGGAGGAGGCATCGAGCGCTTCCACAATGGGGCCAATCAGGCGCTTCTTCCGGCACAGCACCGCAATCTCCGCCGGGCGCGTCCCAGCGGCGATGAGCTTGCTGATGTGTTCTGCGATATAGCGCGCCTCGCCCCATGAGTCTGCGGCAAGGAACCGGCCGAGCGACCCCTGCCCGGCGGCGTCGTGGGGCAGCAGGGTCTTTGGTTGCGCGTCGGTGACCTGAGCTTGAATGCGGTTGGCCAGCTGAAGGATTGCCTTGTCGTTGCGGAAGCTGACACCAAGCACCAACGCCGGTGCATCGGGCGACACCTGGTCGAAATGGGACACGAAGCCGTGGAGGTTGGCAAGGTGCGCGCCGCGGAAGCCATAGATGCTCTGCATGTCGTCGCCGACTGCAGTGACCGGAGGCGCTCCCTCGGTGCCGAAGATGGTTTGCAGGAGGCGACGCTGAGCGAAGTTGGTGTCTTGGTATTCGTCCAGCAGGACTGCACGGTGGCGGTCCCTGAGCTGCTGGTGAACATCGCTATGTGTGCTTATGAGTTGATACGCGAGTGCAATTTGGTCATCGTGATCCAGAAGGCCAAGCTCCAGTTTGCGATGGCGATAGCTGGCGATGAGCGGCACCAGCTCTGAGCGTTTGCCCGCAGCGGCACTGATCCACGGATCAACGCTGGGATCGGTGAGCAGGCGAGCGCAGTCGGCCTCTAATGCTTCGAGTGGAACCAGGTGGTCGCTGAGGCGAGACGAAAGGAGCAACGCGTCTTGCAAGATGCCCAACGGGCGGCCGGTTTTGCGATGCGTGTAGCTGGTGGACTCGAAGACGTCGTACAGGAGCTGTAAGGCCTGGGCGTGGTCCAACAACCGGACCTTGCGAGGGAGAGCAAGCCGGGTGCCCCAACGCTCAACGATGGACGCGCCGAACCCGTGGTAAGTGGTGATGACAACGTCGCTATCTGCGCCGAGTTCCTTGATGACTGCTTTGCGGAGGTGCGCTGCGGCCTTGTTGGAGAACGTGAGTCCCAAGATGTTGCGCTGCTGGACCGAAGCCGCTGTGTGAGTAATTCGGGCAGCCATCACACTTGTCTTGCCGGACCCTGCGCCGGCGACAATGAGCAGTGGGCGCAACGGGTGCGTGATGGCGGCGGTCTGCTGTTCGGTGAACCGGATAGCGCCCTCGGTCATGGTCGCACTCCAAAACGCACGGGTACCGCACGGCCTTCGGCCTGCAGATCGCAGAGGCGAGCCAGATCGCAGTAGTCGCACGTGGCATCAACCGATGGAAGAGCCGTCTCGGCGAGCATCCGATTTGCGACGTCGGTAATGCGCTGGGTGGTGCGCTCAACATGGTCCAGCTCAATGCGCTGAGCAACCTGCTTGTCTTCAGCAAGGAAGTCCAGGTTGAGCCCAACAACCTCCCCGAGCGCCCTGAGCTGGGGGTCGAGGTTGGCCGCCAGGTGGTACACCGCAAGCTGTAGGTCTTCGTTGGTGTCGGCAACCGATTTGGCCTTGGCTGCTGTCTTGTAATCGATGATGGACAAACCGTCAGGGCCAACGTCGATGCGGTCGATGAACCCGGTGACCATATGTTCACCTACGGATACTTCGAAGTGGTATTCGGTGAACGCTGCGCGGTGCGACTTGACGAGGTCCATGCCGTCTCGGTGCCACCACGCTGTGAGCATGACCGATGCTCGGCCGCGATAGTCGTCTTCCTGCGGCGAGTAGTCAGTGATGTCGTCGGTCCAACACTCGTCGGCAAGGGTGAGTAAGCCCTGCAGCGTTGAACCGTGGGGATTGGGGACAACCTCTGGCGAGGTGATGGTCCCGTTAATCCCTGCCACAAACCGTTCCAACACCGTGTGGATGTAGGTGCCGAACCGGGCCTGCAAGCCACCTTCGGTGCGGAGATTGAGCCGGTACTGCACCGTGTGCTGCCACGGGCAGTTGTCGAACAGGTTGATTTGGCTGGCGGACAGAAACAGCGAACCACCAGATACCAGCGGCCGTGGGTTGACGGTCTGTGCCAAGCCCACTGGCCACCGCTCGGGATCCAAGTTGCGTGGAGGAAACGTGGGGGTAGCGGTTTCGATGCCCTCGGTGAAGCGGCTGACCAACACCCCCGGTTCTGGCGCAGCGATGTACACAACGGATCCGGTTGTGGCCGTTGCCGACGCGACCGATGCGAAGCGGTTGCGCTGTGCCTGGAGGTGGTGGTGCTCTGCACCAATGACACCACTTGGACCGTCGAGCACCGCAGGGTCGTAGGTGCGGGTGGGGCGACGAGACGGGAGGACCCCTTCGACGCATCCGATGAGAACAGTGACGAGAGGCGGCGTGACTCGGTCAAGCAACTCCTCGACGGTGCATAACGCAACTGCGTCGGAAGGGGCAGCGAGGGGGCGTGCTGGCGCGGCTGGTGCCGTATCGAGGTGATCTGCCCAGTCCGAACAGCTGAGGTGCGCGTGCTTTGTTGCGTCGGCCAACAACGCGACGAACGTTTCCCCCTCGACGGTCGCCGCGATGATTGCATCGGCGCGTTCCGCCACGACGGACCGCATGAATTGGTCTGGTCGGAGCCCGGTGCCGGTATCGGAGTCCGCAAGCCGGGCTTGCGCGGCGATGGCTGCAACGATGGGACCGTCGAGCCGGGGGGCTGGGGCGCCGCTGATGGGAACCTGGGCGCGGCGGGCCGCACGCGCAACCGACCGAAGCCGATCTGGTGACGTGGCGACAACGGCCATGTGGGCCCAACCAATGCCACGCGCTGACGCTTGGATGAGCTCGCCGACGGCGGCTTCAGGTTCCAATGCCGGGTGACCACAACGGACAAGCGATTGAGCGGGAATGGCGAACGATCTGGAGAAATCCTGGGTGACTGCCGCTGTGTCTGGATGGGGTGACTGGAGGCGTACCGGCATGCTGATGCCCCACAACACGGCGTCGGCATGGGTTGGACGACTTGGGCCTAACAGCGACGTGAGCATTCGTTGCGTGGGGAGGGGCAACCGGTCTGCGTCTGCAACAACCAGAAAATCTGTCGTGGCCCACCAGCTGCGCACAGCTGCGAAACCTCGTGCGGCTGACATGGCTGCGCACAGCAAACCCACGCGGTCTGTGACGTGCTGGTTGCGCAGTAGGGCAGACCAGCCATCCAGGCGATCCGCAACCGCCAGCCACGCTGTCGTGCCGGTGGCCGTTGCATGGACCGTGATTTCCTCGGGGCCAGCCGATGCCAACCGGGCATCGTCGAACGCCCGGCCGATCTCGGCAAGATCGCCTCCAGGCAGGTACTGACGCAACAACCGCCACCGGTCAGGTCCGCTGAGCTGTTCCGGAATGGTTTCGCCTGCGGCCGTGAGGACTGACCGCGCGAGGTCGGACGGGGTCACCACCCGCACATCGCCAAACCGGCCGGGGGTGGACAACGCGATGGTCTCGGCGGAGATTCTGGCTGACGCGGTTGCAACCAAGACCGTGGCCCGCGTGCGGTCAGTAATGCAATCAGTAACGCCGTGAGCGGTGTGGTCGGTGCCAAGGACGGCAGCTAGAGGTGCAAGGCCCGCCTGGCCCGTTCGGATTTCGATCACGTGACGAGGGTACAACCACCCCTATGACAGCGTTGCGCCGAACGGATCCGGCGTGTCGCTGAACGCGTCTGCTTGAAGAGCGGGCGACCGATGTGAACGTCAGTCGCCGGAAGCGGTCACAAGGAACTCGTGAGATCCGTCGTCGCGGACACGTCGTTGAGCGTGTCCGGCTGCTTCTAGCCATGCTATGTGAGCATATGTTTCAGAGTCAGCCATGGCGCCTTGGCGTTCTGGGCGGAACAGGTGGAGCGAGAACCCGGGGATGTCTGTCCAGCCCTGTGCCTCGCCAACCGCAGCAAGGATCCGCATCCGCTCGTGGTGGTGTTCCACGATGTCTGCGCAGCGCGTGGGTACGTCGGCAATGACTCCGCCGTGCGCCGGCAAGCCGATTCCGACCCCCGGAAGCGCAGCAATAAGACGCAATGACGTAAAGAAGTCAGCCATTGGGTTTGGGCCGCTGTGCAGGCCGGAGATGTGCGGGGTGATGGTGGGCAGCACGTGGTCGCCGGTGACGATGGCGCCGGTTTCGGCGTGGAAAAAGCACAGGTGATCCACCGTGTGGCCGGGAGTGTGAACCACGGACCAGCCACCGTCACCGACGGGAAGCGCTTCGCCGTTGCTCACTCGTGCCGTGGGACGTGGAAGCGCCCAGCCCTCTTCGGCCAACATTTCTGTGCGGCTCTTGCGGAGCTCGGGGTTGGAGTACTGCGGAGACCACAAGCCACCCCACGGTGCCGGCTGGTCGAAACCGCGCTGCTCCATGATGTTGCCGATGACCTGACCGGTTTCCGGATGGATATGGTCTGGTTCGTTGCAATCGTCCAGCACACAAACGTGGGCCGGTTGGTGAAGCGTGTGAAACGCACGATGCGTGACAATGGCGGCGTTCGAGGCCTCGCGGATGCGCATCGCATTGCCGTAATGGTCTGGATGGCTGTGCGTGATGAGGATCGTATGGACCCGTTCAATCGCAATGCCCGCCTGGTCCATGCGCTGGTTGAGTGCCTTCCACGACTGCGGCCCAGGGATACCCGGATCCACCAGCGTGATGCCGTTCGCGTCGGCGATTGCGTAACAGTTGACATGGCGCAGACCGGGCAGCTCTATGGGGAGCTGCATGCGCAGGACGCCGGGGGCGACCTCGACAACTTCTTTGGAAGCCGGCAGCTTCTCCTGCCTCTCCACGGGTGCTGTCATCGTGGAGACAGGTTACGGGCTCCGAGCGGATTCGTTTCAATCGGCGTGTGCGCATAGGTTTGCGGTCATGAAGCTCTCCGTCATGCTCAATTACGCCGGTGATATCAAGACAATGGCCGACGAGGTGGCTGCGCTTGAAAAGGCGGGCCTCGACAATGTGTGGGTTGCCGAGGCGTACAGCTTCGATGCTGTCTCCATGATGGGCTACCTCGCAGCTCGTACCGAAACGGTCGAGATCGGCAGCGCCATCCTCAACGTGTATTCGCGCACAGCGACCCTGATGGCAATGACCTTTGCCGGTCTCGACTACGTGTCCGGTGGCCGTATGCACTGCGGTTTGGGTGCGAGCGGCCCACAGGTCGTCGAAGGCTTCCACGGTGTTCCGTATGAGAAGCCGATGCAACGCATCAAGGAATACATGGAAATTTGCCGGGCCACGTGGAAGCGCGAGGTCATCAACTACCAAGGCAAGGCCGTGCAGATTCCATTGCCAGCGGGCGAGGGGACAGGGCTGGGCAAGCCGTTGAAGCTCATCAACCATCCTGTGCGTCCCTCCATCCCGCTGTGGTGGGCTTCGCTCAAGGGCATGTCCGTAGAAGGCACAGCTGAGCTGGCCGACGGATGGATTCCCGTGTTCTATCTGCCAGAAAAGGCGGACTTGGTATGGGGCGAGGCGCTGCGCCAGGGCTACAAGAACCGTGCCGCAGATCTTGGCAAACTGCAGATCCTGGCCGGCGGCGCCGTGATGTTCACCGAAGATCAGCAAGTCATCGACAAGGTCTTGGACGCTGGGCGGCCACAGGCTGCGCTGTACGTGGGTGGCATGGGCGCACGCGGCAAGAACTTCTACAACGACATCATGTCAAGCTATGGGTGGGAGGGCGAAGCGAAGCAGATCCAAGACCTCTACCTTGATGGAAAAAAGGAAGAGGCTGCAGCCGCCATCCCTCGGGATTACCTCGAGGGCGCATCGCTAGTCGGCTCGGAAGGTCACATCGGCGAGCGCATCGCCGCGTACCATCAGGCTGGCGTCACCCACTTGCAGATGGGCCTCAGCGGGTCGCTGGAGCAGAAGGTTGCAACGGTTGAACGGATGCGCAAGCTGGTTGACGCCGTCTGAGGTTGTGCGTCTGAGGTGTTGTTTCTCGTGAGGCCAAGTACGTTGACCTCATGACGCAAGTGTTTTGCTGCGCGATGCGGGTGGAGATCCTCATTCCGGGATGCACCAGCCTGAAGGACAAACGCGGGGTCATCCGTCCACTGATGGATGGCATCCGCAACCGCCACCACGTTTCTGTGGCCGAGGTGGGTCACCAAGACACGTGGGGACATTCGGTGTTTGCCGTTGCGGCGGTGAGCGGCGCCGAGCATGTCACCGTGGAAGTGCTCGACGAGGTGGAGCGCTTTATCTGGAGCTTCCCGGAGATTGAGATTGTGCTGTGCCAGCGCGCCTGGCTGGACGATCTCGAATTTGAGGACTGACCCGCCTCTCTCGCTGGCTAGTTGAGGTCGACGGTGGTCTCGGTGATTGTGCCGAGATCGGCTGCATCAAGGTCCGCGAGTTGAGATCGCAGCTTGCTGAGGTCGCCGGCAATTGTCAGCGTCACGCGTCGGTTGTCGATCAGGGAGCGTGCGCCAATGGACAGGTCGGCCTGGGTCAGTGACCGGGCTTTATCAAGGCGCTTTTCCACCTGATCCCAATTGAGCCCGCGGTCTCGAAGCGAGGCGTAGGTGTACACCAGGGCAACGTTCGTGGATACGAGGTCTACCGACGTTGCATACGTGGCAGCTGTGGCGCTGGCGGTTTCGGTGGTTGTCACGTCGCCGCGGTCGAACCCGTGAATGATGCGAAGGAGCTCTGTGATTGCTGGTCCGGTGACTGACTGTTCCACGCTGGTTGACGCCTGCAGAAGCGAAGTCTGTTCGCCCAACGACAGGCCTGCCGAGGCACCGTACGTGTAGCCCTTCTCTTCACGGAGACTGCGGTTCAGGCGGCTAGTGAACGCGCCGCCCAAGATGAACGCGGAGGAGTTTGCAGCGATGATGCTTGGGTCCGCAGGGTTTGGTCCGGCAGCAAAGTAGAGGACCTGAGTCTGCGATGCGCCTGGCACATCAACCAGCACGGTATGCATTTCCCGGGTGGCAGGAACAGCCGCGGTCAGCGCCACGACGGCAGGCCCGGAGTTCTTCCATTTTCGGAGAGCCCGATCAAGTGCCGAACGAATTGCGTCGGTGGTGATGGGTCCACCGGTAACGATCTCCGTGTTCTGCGGTTGGAACACCATCCGATGCTCTGTGCGCAGATCATCTGCAGAAATACGATTCATGGACGAGACGGTGGCGAATCGAGTGACAGCATCGCCAGCGGGAAAGAAGTCCTTCACGCCCGCATAGAAGGCCAGCGCTCCAGGGTCCGTCTGTTGGCTCTCTATGGAGGCCACCGTCTCGTCGATCGCGAGTGACACTTCGTCGGCGTCGAACGTTGGCGTGACGAGTACATCGGCGAGCAGGCCAAGTGTTGGTTCTAGCGATTGCGGGGGAGTGGAGACGGACACCGTGTAACGGTCGGCCGAGCCGTTCACACTGATTGCAGACCCCAGGCCGGCCAACTTTTCGGAAAACTCGGTGGCGTCCAGGCCTGCCGAGCCGCGGGTCATGAGGGCAGCCATCAGGGCCCCTCGCCCTTCTTTGCCAGCGGGGTCGCGTTCTCCCCCGCCGTTGATCATCAACACAACCTCAATCGTTGGTGCGTCGGGGCGCACGAAATGAGCCATGCGGACGCCGTTGGCCAGAGAGTCGGTACGCGGGTTCGGTACCCTGATCCGTGCGGGTTTGGCGTCACGTTGACGCTGCATCGTGATCGGCTTCGGCGCGCGCAACAGGCGTCCTGAAGGCGTGCCGGAACTTGCGGTGAGAACAGCCGGATACCCACCCCGCGGCCCGGGACGCACGACTTGCTCTACCCGGTCAGCGTCTCGGAGCATCGAGCGCAGGGCCCGTGTTGCCGATGTGGCTGTGACCGTGCGGAATCGACGGCCGTAATCAGTGATGGCGTCTTGCCCGAACCAATCCGATGGCTGCCCCGACGTGGCGCCGTAGCGGGTGACAACGTCTTGCACAACGTCTGCCTGACCGTTGGGTTCTTCCATCTGGTCGGCAAGGCCACCGCGTGCGGCGATCTTTGCGGCAGTGAGCTCCACCTCCGTGAAGCCGGAAATCGCAAGTTGTCCGAGCGCGTCGTCCAACTCGGTCCGCAACTGTTCAGCGCTGATCCCAACGGCGGCCTCTGCTTCCACGGAGAACATTTGTGAAAGCTCTTTCGGGTCGTAGCTGAACGCGACCCAATTCGCCACCTTGCGCTTGCGGGTGAGCGCAATCTGCAACTGGCTGGTGAAACTGTCGTTGGCCATCGCCGCTACCAACTCCAAGCTTGGATTGACGAATGACCCGTTTCTGATGGGTTGCTCCACCTCGGGTTCTACTCCGATCCCTCCGTTCACCACTCGGCCGCGCCCGTGGAGCCGATCAGCGTTCCAGCGATAAGTGGTGCTTACCCGCGGCGCACCAACGGCGTCCACGAATTGCTGGCGGCATGGTCTGCAACGAACTCCCCGAGGGGCCAGGGTCGTTTGTGAAGTCACGGGTTGCGTGCGCGATGGGATTTGTCCGTGCAGCTTTGTCACGCGTTCCTGGACGGACTTTGTGTCAACGTCGCCGACCACAATCAGCGTGAGGTTGGAGGGGGTGTAGTAGCGGGTGAAGAAATCCACGACGTCGGCTCGGGTGGCCGCTTGCAGATCCGCAATCGAACCAATGACGGGCCGAAAGTACGGATGCGACTTTGGGAACAGTGCGCTGCTGGCCGCTTCGTACGCCGCGCCGCCCGGTTCGTCGAGGACGGACTGACGCATCTCGTTGAGTACGACGTCACGTTGAATGTCGATCTTTTCTTGGCTGATAGATGCACCCAGGTTGGCAAACCGGTCTGCTTCCAGCCACAACAACGTGTTGAGGCCATGGGCCGGCGCCGTCTCGTGGTACACGGTCTGGTCGACGTCGGTCCACGCGTTGTTGCTCCGCCCACGGCCTCCATGGTCACGTCGAAGTTGGGCACCGCTGTGGTGCCGGAGAACATCAGGTGCTCAAAGAGGTGAGCGAACCCGCCGCGGCCGGGCGGCTCATCGGCCGACCCAACGCCCACAACCGTGGTGACTTTGACCACCGGCACCCGGTGGTCTTCGCTGATGACGAGCCGCATGCCGTTGGGTAACACGGACTCCGTGACGTGCAGCGAATCAGTTGGGCTGGGTGCCGTGTCTCGATTCCAAGCAGTGGGAGCGCACCCCGTTCCGAGGATTGCAGCAGCCACCCAGGTTGCAGCGAGCCAGCGAGCGCTCAGCCGCAACGACATTGGTGATGCTGGTTTCAGCGCTTGCCGGACAGCTCGAGGTAGTGCTTCCGAGCCCTGGCGTGCGAATTGGCACCCGATCCAAGCACCCCGCCGGTGCGGGCCTTTTTCACAGCATCTTCGAGCTCACCCAACATGTGCTCGATGTCATCTTCAGCGTTTGCGTTGAGCACGGTGCGCATGGCGGCCTCGAGGCCGCCAAAATGCTTACGCACGTCGGCGTATTCCTTCTCAAGCTCTGTACGGGCTTCTGCGATCGACTCGGTGGCCATTTCCGCAATGTACTTCGCCAAGTCGGGCCCGGCCGTTACTACGGCACCCCTCCGTTCACCTGGCTGGCACAATAGAGCGATGCCAGCGAAGCGAAGCACCTCGAAAAGCGCATCTCGCCGCGGCGGAATCGGTAGCCCTCGGCCCTACCAGCGCACCGCCCACGTCAACGAGGTCATGCGCGAAGTCATCGCCAGTACCTTGGAAGAGATCGGCGACGAACGCCTGGAAATGGCCACGGTCACCGGCATCGACGTCGACCCGGACTTCAGCCGCGGCGTCGTGTTCTACTCAGCCATGTTCACTTCAAGCACTGCAGAAGACGTTCAGGCAGCGTTTGACCAACATCGGGCCCGCCTTCAAGCAGCGGTTGGGTCGCAGGTCCGGCTGAAGCGGACACCGCTGCTGTCGTTCCGGCCAGACCCAGCCATCACGGCCGGCCAGCGAATAGACGACCTCATCCGCAATCTTCCCCCGGTCTCCGAAGACCAGGGCTGATCCCACTCCCTTCGAACTTTTCGTGGGTCGCCGAACCAAGGACAGTGGGCTTGACGGCCTATATGTCATAGACAAGCCCTCTGGGATGACCAGTACCGACGTGGTGAACCGGGTCCGACGCATCACCTCCCAGCGGCGCTGCGGTCATTCCGGCACGTTGGACCCGGGCGCAACCGGTGTGTTGTTGGTTGCCCTTGGGCAATGCACCAAGCTCATCCAATATCTGAGCGCGCATACTAAGAGCTACACGGCAGAACTGGTCCTGGGTGCCACCACGTCAACTTTGGACGACGAGGGCGAGGTGCTTGCCACCTTCGACATGTCCGGCGTTACGCAGCAGCAAGTCTCAGCGGCGGCCCTCACGCTTGTTGGTGACATCATGCAAATCCCGCCGATGGTGAGTGCTGTCCAGATCAACGGCAAGCGCCTCCACGAATACGCACACGAAGGCATCGAGGTTGAACGCTCTGCCCGCCCGGTGCATGTGTCCAGATACGACGTCCAACCCACCGCAGACCCTCTCGTGTACCAAATCACCATTGATTGCTCCACCGGCACCTACGTCCGCGTTCTTGCTGCAGACGTCGGAGAACTCCTTGGCGGGGGTGCTCACTTGCGAAAACTCCGACGCACATCCATCGGCCCGTTCGATCAAGCCATGGCAGTCCCGCTGGACGACGATTTGGCGGATCGGCAACCGCTCGATGCACGCGCCATGCTGGCGCATCTCCCGTCCACGGATGCGTCGCCCGCGCTTGCTCAGCAAGTTGGCGTTGGCGCAGTCGTCGACCGGGCCGTGTTTGCCGATGTGCCCGCTGACGCTGCGCTGTGGCAGGTCGTCGCTGCAGACAAGCTCATTGCGCTCTACGAACCGTTCCGCAGCGGTCTTGCTAAACCAGCTGTCGTGCTCAATCGGCTGTAATTGCCGCAAGCTCTCACGCCTCCACTAGCCCGGCTTTCGAGCCGACAGCCCCGCCCCAACTAGCGTGGTGCCATGCAGGTGATCAACAACCCCTCGACCCACGGAGGCGGCGCGTCTTCCGGGTCTGTGGTGACCATTGGTGCCTACGACGGTGTGCACCTTGGGCACCAGGCTGTGATCTCCGAGGTCCGTAGGCTTGCGCATCAAGCTGGGTTGCAGTCCGCAGTGGTGACCTTTGATCGTCACCCCGCAAGTGTGGTGAGGCCGCAAAGCGCTCCGAAACTGCTCACCACGCTGGAACAGAAACTGGAGCTACTTGAAGCGACCGGTGTTGATGTCACTGTGGTCGTTCCCTTCACGCCCGAACGTGCAACCGAAGCGGCTGAATCGTTTGTCGAAGAAGTCATCATCAACTGTCTGGCGGCCCGGACCGTGGTGGTGGGCAGTGACTTCCATTTCGGCAAGGACCGTCGCGGCAATGTTGAGCTGTTACAGGCGATCGGACACGAGGAAGGCTTCGATGTCGTCGGCCTGGAACTCATCAGCCTGCCTGGGCTTGATGGCAAGGTCAGCAGCACCGAGATTCGTCGTTTGGTCAGCGCTGGCGACATGGACGGAGCCGGTCGTCTTCTCGGCCGACCCTACGAACTCCGCGGCACCGTCATAAGTGGTGATCAACGCGGGCGCACCATCGGCTTTCCCACTGCCAACGTCAGCCTGCACGCAGACACGTGCCTTCCCGCCGACGGAATCTACGCAGCGCGTTACGCCCGCCCAGATGGCGTGTGGCTTCCCGCAGCGGTCAACTTGGGCCGACGCCCGACGTTCTACGACGACCAGCCTTATTCGTTGCTTGAAGCATTCCTCATCGACTTCTCCGGTGACCTGTATGGCGAAGTGGCGAGGGTGGAATTCGTCGAGCGGCTGCGGCCGGAAGCAAAGTTCGATTCAGTCGACGCGCTTGTGCAGCAGATGCACGCCGACGTCGACCGGGCTCGGCTCATCCTGTCGGCCTAGGGCCTGCCCCGAAAACGTTCTCCTTCTCCCCGAATCCGTTTCCGACGTTGTCAGGTTTGCTTCTGCATCGTGCCGATGGCATCGGCGTCTTTCACGAGCAGCGATAGAAGCGCAGCGAGCCCGGTCAACAGCATCGCCCCGAGAAACGCCCAGTGGAAAGCGGTTGTGAACCCTGCGCGTAGCTCGGGGGCCACCACCGTCCTGCCGAATTCCTGAGGGATGGTTGACACCAAAATCGTCGACAGCAACGCAACGCCGGTAGCTGCTCCAAGTTGCCTTTGCGTCGAGAAGATCGCGCTTGCTCGCCCTGTGTCGGCCATTGATATGCGCGAATAAGAAGCAGCTTGAAGCGGGATGAACGAGAAGGCGAGAAATAGCCCCCTTACAAACATGGTGGCGCGAATCACCCATGGGTTGGTGTCGACGGTGAGGAAGAGAAACGGCACAGTTGCAGCCGTTATGCCCGCATAGGAAAACACCAGCATTCGGCGGGGACCGAACTTGGGGTATGCCTTGCCCGCCAGGCGAGAGACCACAATCACTCCAATGGCCTGCGGGAACGTCGCCAGTCCGCTTCGGAGCGCTGTGAACCCGGCCACACGTTGGAGGAACTGGGGCAGCACAAACACAATGCCGAGGAACGCCATCGTGGAAACGAAACTGATGGCGTTGGTGGTGCGGAACAACCGTTCTCGCAGCAGTTTCAGGTCAAGCATTGGTGCTGGGATGCGAAAGACCCACCACACCAACGCAGAGATCGCGACCACGGCAACAAGGGCCGCGCCGATGATTCGCCCGCTGAGCCACCCTTCGTCGGAACCTCGCTCCAACGCAAAGACTGCAGCAGGGAAACCAATGGCAGACAGGATGAAACCTGGCAGGTCGAACGGTCGACGCTCGCTTGGGGTGTCTGCCTTCAACCCCACCACGGCGACGAACAGCGCAAGGAGACCGATCGGGAGGTTCACGCCGAAGATCCACCGCCATCCAACTTTGTCGGTGAGAAACCCGCCGATGACTGGGCCGCTGGCCGGAGCCAACACTGTTGGAATAGTGAGCACCGCAGAGGCTTTTGCTCGCTCGGCCGGAGGAAAGGCACGGAATAGCAGCGTTGTCCCGGTGGGTGTGAGCATGCCGCCACCGACGCCTTGCAGCACCCGAAACCCAATCAGCTGACTCAGAGTCTGCGCCTGGGTGCAGAGCAAGGAAGCTGCAATGAAGATGATCAGCGCGAATACGAATGTGCGCTTGGTGCCGAACCGATCTCCGACCCAACCGGAGATTGGAATCCACACCGCAAGACTGAGCGAGTAACCCAAGATGATCCACGTCGTGGAGCTGAGCTCGGTCTTGAAGTCCCGGGCGATGCTGAACAACGAGACGTTGACGATGGTGACATCGAGGATGTCTATGAACAGGGCGAGCACGAACGCAGTCGCAACAACCCACTTGTATTCAAAACGTTCAAGCACCGACCCAACTTAGGGGTGATCGCCTTTCAGGAAATCAGTCGTGTGACACCTGTAACTGCATTCAGCCTTCGACTGCTCCAGCGGGGACTGGGCCGAGCAGATCCCATTTGTTGCCGCAGAGATCGGCAATCACGGCAACGGTTCCGTAAGGCATTGATCGTGGGGCCGACACGATGGTGACGCCGGCGGCAGTGAGGCGGGCGAACGTGGCATCGAAATCGTCGACTCGAAGGAAGAACCCAACGCGTCCAGCGGTCTGGTTGCCGATGGCACTGCGCTGCTCGTCGCCGTCCGCCTGTGCAAGCAGAAGACCTGTTTGTGCGTTTGGCGGCGTAACCACCACCCACCGCTTGGGGCGGCCGTCGTTGGTCTCCGACGGGCTGTCCTCGGTGAGGTCAAATCCGAGGATCTGTGTGAAGAAGGCGATTGCTTCGTCGTAGTTGTCGACGACGACGGTGACCAGGCTGACGAACGATGGCATGTGAGCAGTCTGACCCGCTGGGATCAGTGCTGTGCCACTTTGCCGTGGCCGTAGCGTACGTCGGCCCGGAAGGATGGACCCATGAACGGTTCGCCGGTCTTGCGTGCAAAGCGCCACTGCAAGGAAATTCGGGGGCCAATCGGTTGCGTTCCAGGTCGGACTCCGCCTCCAGAGTTGTGCCGAGAGTCGACGTATGGCACCGAGTGCTCCCAATCGGCCTGGCTCCGGCCTCCCATCACCAACAGGTCTCCGTTGCCCGGTTGCAGGTCGTGTGTCGCAGCCTGCGGAGGGAGCTGTGAGTGCGTGGCGTCGGCGAATCGGTTCCCTCGCGGTCGTAACAGCCATGGCCGAGTCGCCCCGAGGGTGAGCACCGCAATGATGGTGTCGTCCAGCCAGCGCATGTCTGTGTCGCGATGGAACCCTTGGCCATCAGACCCGTCTCGGTACTGGATCATCGAGAAACCGGGGAACTCCACCTTGTACCGGCGCTGAATCCACCGGGTGGCTTCGGCCAATGCCGGATGTGGAGCGGTTTGCCCCGGCTCCAGCCGGCACTCAGGCGCTTCTCCTCCACTTCTTTTCGTAGCGGAACAACTGCGTGGTGCGCCACGAGACGGTGTCGAACAGACACTGATACAACTCGTCCGCGTTCAGCAACCAACCCCGGCTGACGTCGACCCACGACGTCTCATCCAGTGCGGTTCGCTGGACGACGGCTTCTGGGTCGACGCGGGGCTGCGCAATCCCATTCAGTCGGCTCAGCCCGTCTGAACCCTCCGGACCTGCGTCGTGGTCGCTGGTCAACATGTACACAGTGTGACGGTTCAGACAACGGTTGGCGAACTCGTGGCCGACGCTGACCGGCACTTACTTTTCACGTCGTACGGTTAGCGCATGCGTATCCTGGTGACCAACGACGACGGTATCGACTCGGTGGGACTCCATGTCTTGGCCAGGGCGCTTGAAGCTGTGGGAGACGTGTTTGTGGTTGCGCCCGACTCGGAGTACTCCGGCGCCTCGGCCGCAGTAGGGCCTGTCCATCTGTTGCGCCCAGAAGTGCACCTTTCACATATCGATGGGTTCTGGGACCTGTGCACACCGTTTCTGGCCCGCCGGCACTGTGTGTGATGTTCACTCGGCTCGGCGTGTTCGGCGAGCTTCCAGATCTTGTGGTTGCCGGTATTAACCCTGGCGCAAACGTGGGCCGAGCGGTGTATCACTCGGGCACTGTCGGGGCGGCCACCACTGCTCGCACAGGCGGAATCACGGGCGTCGCCATCAGCCAATCAGTCGCCGGGGAGGTCGACGGGCAAGGAGCCGACGGCCAGTTGGCCGCCCAATTGTGGTCTTCCGCAGCTGAAGTGGCCGTCCAGGTGGTCAAGCGTCTCATCGAGTATCCGCCGACCCGCCCAGGCGTGCTGAACGTGAACGTACCAAACCTGCCGGTTGACCAGATGGGGCCATGGTCATGGGCCAGCGTCGGTCGGTCCTCCAGCAGGACAATGGCGAAGGCGAGTTTGGAGCCGCGCCCAGGGCACGAAGGGTCGTTCCGAGTCACCACCACATTCGGGGATCAACTCTCGTTGCCGGATGGTGAAGACGGCGGAACCGTCCAACGCGGGAAGGTTGCGCTCACTCGGCTGTCCACGTTCGACCGAGACGAATCGCTCGAGTGGGATCTGTCACCGGAGTAACTGAAAAGGCCTCGTTCAGCGCGGCGGGGTGAGGGTATAGCCCGTGACAAGTTCTTCAGCCGAGTCCGCCACGCAGTAACGGGTGAGTTGTTGGGCAAACAAGGAGACGAAACCCTTGTGGTCTGCCCGAGTAATACCCGGCAGCATGGGTTCCCGGAACCACGCCGCGTAAAACTCAACGTT
>CAVXQD010000007.1:0-2231767 GCA_963763885.1 uncultured Acidimicrobiales bacterium | reverse complement strand
AACAGGAATTCCGAGTAACAACATCGCTGGAAACTTCACTTCAGCGAAAACACAGGGTTTTGCGACTCGATCGACCATCGACAACTCAATCAAAGTGACCGAGGCGGGGATCACGTATCTCGCCGGGCTAGCCAACGCATCGGAAGGGTAACGTGGCAAGCCACGACCCGATTGCTCTCCGTCGACAAGGTCTCGACATGCAGACCCAAACCTTGGTTCTAGCGGCGCTTTCTGCTGACCGCTCGGATGGCCGGGCAACAAGCCCCGGAGCTATCAAGCAACTGTTCGACGACTTCCCATTCGGGCACCCGCGAAGATTGGTAACGTGATTTCTGCTCTCAGGACCAAGAAGTGCTTGACGCCCGCAAGCCGACGGGGCAACTACAAAGTGACCCCCTTGGGCCGTGCCTTTGTAGGTGAGAAGATCTTGGGGCTGGACGTCGTTGCGCGGGTTGCGGAGGGTGCTACGGGCAATGCTCCGTATCTCGGGGACACGGCGACTGCGCTCGTGCCGTTCTCGCTCGTCCTTCTCGCTCCTCCGCCCGCGCGAGTTCAACCCCTGCGCGGTTTCCTGGCAGACCATCCTTTCGACACCAATGTGTTTGGGATGACGAGGTTTGCCGATGCGAAGGTCGGCAGGAATGATCCGGCGGGTTGCGCTCTTGGAGTTGCGCGAGAGACGTGCCAGGAATATGGCCTGGAGTTTCACCTGGCTTCGGATCGTGCGATCACCGACGACGTATGGTCCAACGTCATGGCCCACATGTGGGGTTCTCGCTACGGAATCGGATTTTTCGAGGATCGAGTGGAGCGTGGTCTCAACTACAACCTCGTCACAGAGGTCGGGGCCATGATCATGACCGGTCGTCGAGTCGCTCTCCAAAAGGACGGGTCCATCGAGAAGATGCCGACTGACTTCGTCGGATGATCTACAAGTCGGTCGATCGAGGGAACGAAAGTACAGTTCGCTATCGTGTTAGATATTGGCTTAGGGACGACTTGCGCATCGGGAAGTTCTAATCGTGCGAAATTGCGTGTGACCCCAACAGGCGTCAGAAACTCGACGGGGGCCGTGGAAGCTGCATGTTGCACAAACAGCAAGAAAAGTAGACACATTGGGAGCTTCCGATGGAAGCACCGATTCGTCCGGCTGGTCTGTGCGCTTACGGTTTGACTTCGGGCCAAGTTCGTCCGTTGAGTACGTCGACCACCCATGCTCGTGGAATCACGATTCGTCGGCGAAGCCGGATCGAACGAAGCGATCCATCTCGCACCGCTTCGTAGGCAGTCGTGCGAGAGATGCCAAGCACCCGAGCTGCTTCGGTGACCGACATCGTGGCCGACATTGGTTTGCTGATCGTCGCCGCCTCGATCTCGTCGGCCGTCAACTCTGGCTCGTCTGGTTCCTGCGGAATGAAGTCCAGCATGATCTGTCCGTTGTGAGTTCCCATGAACACACCATTCGCACTCGAAAAGGCGGCGAGCGCAACGAAGAACTCGAAATAGTTGTGACTGGCCGGACGACCCGGACGAAACGGAGGTGGCGCAGCTACCTCCCAGTGTGTCTACTTTTCTTGCGGTTCTGCATCAACCTTGATCCGTAGCGTCATAAATCGTTTGCATCGGTATTGCCGGGCACGGCAAGCTCTCTCCCGCCTCCGGTCAGCATCGGCGGAAGTGGACCCGGTGGCCTGCCCTTTGGCAGGGGTGCCGGGTCTGCGCTTTTTCGGACCCAGGTCGCAATTTGGTTGCCGTTGTCATACGGGCACGGCATACTGGAGAGGTCTCCGGTAAGCATCGGAGGAAGTGGAGCGGGTGGCCAGCCGGAGGTTGGGGTGCCCGTTTTGCGCGTTACGGCCCTGTTTGCCGTTCTTCCCTCAGCACGGCGCCGATGATCTCACGCCAGTGGTTCCCAGCTCCCGCAGCCCAGGTAAGGCCGTCAGCGACCCACAACAGCGGGTCTTGCTCACCTGAACGATGCTCGAACACCAACGAAGGGCTGGCAGATCTCACCCTGGAGATCGTCCGCACGTCATCGCGGTCATCGTCTCGGCTCTCCAACGTCAGGCGTGGTACCTCGTCAGCCTGAAGGCGCTCAACGATGGACTTCAAACAAGCGTTTCGGGCATCGAATTCCGACACACCATGGGTTCGCTGACAAACAACGATGTCTACCTTCAGCGGTAGCTCGACGAACGCTTCAAGGATCAGCTGACGTCGTCGCTTGGACTCGTTGTGAAAGTGAATCCTGTTTCCATCGAGCGACAGTTCCACGACCGCTCGGCGTACATCGGGGAGCCGTTTCGCTTCCACCAACACGCACCCCATCAAATAGCGCTGCCCACGGATCGACTCGTCGACGAACGCATCCGTTGGCAAAAACCTTCGCCTGCTCATTCGTCACTCGCCAACAGCGCGCCGACGGAATCGGCTACTGCCCGATCGGACTTGGCGAACGCGTGGGCGTAGACCCGCAGCGTCATCGCTGCGTTCGCGTGGCCAAGACGATCCGCCACCGTCTTCACGTCGTGGCCCGCCGCAATCGCGACCGAGGCCGACCAATGCCGCAGATCGTGCAACCGCCACTTCGCATCGACACCAGCCTTCTCACGAGCCAGGCGCCACCAAAAGCCGATTCGGTCCGGGTTCGGCGGATCGTCGCCAACCGCAAACATCCACGGGCCGAATTCCGCCCGCTTCTTTCGCTCGCCCTCCACGACAGCAAGTGTCGCAGCATCGAGCGTCAGCCGACGCTGATTTGCTGTCTTCGTAGGCGCATCTGACAGCACCGTGGAACCAGAACGCCGGCCCGTCTCGATCGCCGAGTCAATCACCAGCACTCCATCAACTACGTCATCCACCGCAACGCCGCAAGCTCCGCACGACGAGCACCAGTCACCGCAGCTTGCCGCAGCATCGAACCGATCTCGAGCGGCTAACAGCAACGCCAACGCGTCGCGTTGCGGACCAGAACGGGGTTGGGCCTGGATGATGTTCGAGAGCGCTTCGCGTGCACATCGAGCCGCGTCGATTTCGTCGGTCTTGACGCCGTTGCGTCGCGGCGGGTGACGGGGCCGGTCAACTTCGATGACGAGTTCATCGAGGTCTTGTAAGACTCGGACAAGTCCAGTGCCATATGTCCGGGTGCCTTCGATAGCCCCGACGCCCGCTGTAACCACCGGCGTTATCCGGGAAGGTGAGCATGGCCAGCACCGCACCAGTCGCCGCCGCGACGATCGCCGCGGTGTGAGTCTCTTTATGGGTATCTACGCCGATGACAACATCGACGGTTTCTGCCAACATGACCAGGTCCGGGGAAACGGGCACGGCAGCACTGTCAGGGGCCACACCCCGACTCTCTCGGGTCGAGGCGGACAAGCTCTTATCAGGCCAAACCCAAACCCCGGGCCGGGGCTGGCAACCAACGTGGACATGTCTGCGGAAAGCCATCACGGCACGAAGCGAGCGAGTCACACGTCAGTAACCAACCACCAGCCCAGCGCGACCCGAAGACCGCAACGCGGATACTGACAGCGAAGCGAGGACGGTGGGAGGGCACCCGGAGGAGACAGGACCCGCCATCGACCATCGCCCCACCAACAGCTACTCGATGCGCAAACCCGAGATCGCCCGCGAGATCACGAGCTGCTGGATCTCTGAGGTTCCTTCAAAGATCGTGAGGCTCATTTCGACGTGTCCAGCGTGTGTTGCGTGGGTCTGTTACCTGTGGTTTCGCGTCCTGATTATCCAACGATTCCGGTCACTCCGGCCAGTTGTTGGGATGAAAGTAGGGACGGAACTTCGAAGCGGTCTTCGAACTCTGAGGTGGCAGCGAATCACGCCTAGCGGTACCCGCCGTTGTCGCTTCATGTCGCTAGCGTCAACCGGATGAAAGACTCACCCTTGCATGAGGCTGTTCTGAGTTACGTCGTCACCGTGGACGAACTTTACGGTCACTACCTTGACACCACAGCCGGATTCAACCTCAATGCACGACAAGTGAAGCAGTCTCAATCGGAGCCCATTGGGGGACTTGACGAGGATGCTGACCGCAACGGTCTTCCGTTTTTCTACGGCCATGGAGATCCCAACGATCCTGCGAACATCATGCTTCACCAAACGACGCAGGGCCAATACGTGCAACGCAACATCGTCGGCGGACACAACCACGTACGTGCCGGGCAGTGGCTCGTCGTCCTATTGTTCGAGTACTGGGAGTCCGAGCACAGGCGCAAGATTGCGACAGCGCTCGGACTTGCGGGTCCGACAGATCTCAAAGTTCCATATATGGGAGAGCTCCGTCTACTCCGCCAAGATGTAATTCATCATCGAGGGAAGTTGCAGAAAGCGACAATCCAGAAGGTGAGATTCGTTGGTTCGTGCGTTGTCGGCGATGACTTAGACCTCAATGACGCATTGGTCGAATCGATCGTTCGAGGGCTCAAGTCTGCAATGGATGACGTTGTCACTGAAGCTGGACATCCGGATCCCGAGCATCGAAAGATTTGGCACATCCAATGAGATCTTTCCTCACCAACGCCGTCCGAGTACTCCAAGCCCAGCAGCGAAGCGTAAGCCGCTAGCTCTCAGTCCGTAGCGCCAAGTTGCCCCTTCTAAATGCGGACCCATTATCTCCACCATACGACGCTCAATAAACGCGTCGACGACCCATGTCGCTTGAAGGGTCGCACGTCGTGCGATTGACATCGATCGATATTCGAAACTGCTCAGCGGACCTGGAAAGGCCTCTTGCGCCTTCGCTCCGCTCCGACTCGACCGGCCGCCATCGTCGTTGTCATGTTGGGTGCAGCCCCCTGGTCGCCTGTCAGCAATCGCAAGGATGTTCTCACACAGTTGGAGGTTCTGCTGAACCTCCGAAACCGTCCACCTCGTGCTGCGCTGTCGGCTTTCCGCAACCAGGTCCGCCTGCGGGCGGACCACTGCAAGGATGCCGAGCGACCGGTCCCTCAAGGCCAAGCCCTCCGGGCGCATCGGCTTCGCCGCTGCGGCCTTGACCGACCAACCACCGCTCCGGCCGATCCGGTTTCGGACTTTCTCGAACAAATCTGTCCGAACCGGCCAAGTCGAGAGCGGATATGTACGCATGCAGACAATCCAACGCAGCGCCCGCCGTCCCATCCTCTCCACTCCGAAGGTCCTCACCGTCACCGAAGCAGCCACGCTCCTCCGCATCGGTCGCTCAACTGCGTACGAGGCAGCGAACCGCTACCTCGCCGGCGATCCCGAAGGGCTCCCTTGCATTCGCATCGGTCGCTGCCTCCGCGTACCCGTGAAGCTGATCGCGGAACTGATCGAAGACGCCGACGCATTCGTCGAGACAGACCGGACGGAGCTGCAACCTATCGACGACCCGGCTGCAACCTATTCGGAGTTCTTCGACGACGAGCCGCTCCGGTTCCCGGGGTTCGACTGAGCGGCGTCAGCCAGCAACGGCAAGTAGGCCTGCGATGAGGAGACAGATAGCGCCAGCCCCGCCGAGTACGATAGCGAGCTGAATCGGGTCGTCTCGAAAGACGCGAGCGGCGATCCGGCTCCTGCGACGGAGCCACCAAAGCACAAACGCGACAGACCCGAACAAACAAGACATCACGCCGACGGTTCCGAATATGCCCGCCCAGTCCCGCATGCATCAAGCCTTTCAGACGAAGAGAGCTGTTGCGTGTCGATCGGGTGTCCGAAGTTTCGGGCGACCGAAACAAATCCGGTGGCCTGGAACGCCGGTTTCGGACCAAGCTGTTCGACGCCTCCGGTCAGCATCGGAGGAAGCGGACCCAGTTGCCAGCCTGTTGGTTGGGCAGCCGGGTTCTGCGCTTGCGGGGCCACGATCCGAGAATTCGCCGCAGCGGCGCTGTCGTTCTCGAGCAAACTGAGAACGCTCGCTCCAGGAGGAGCGGGAAGTGCACCCGGCGAGCTCTCCGGACGGTGAGTAGCCGGGTGTTGCGCGTCTGGGCGGCGCGTCCGCGCGTTGAGAGCGTCAGCTCGCTGAGGCGTAGCCCGGCCGCAAACGGAACCGATTCTCTTCGACGGTTCCCGGAAACACCTTCACAACCACGAATCCTCGATCACCAAGTTCGATGACCTCGCCGACACCGGGCTCCGCATCCTCGTTGCCCACAATGAGCACGTCGCCAACCTTGACGTTTAGTCCGGCCCGAAGGTTGCGGGTGTTCGCGCGGGTAAGGCCGTCGTCGTCCCCACTCTGGTAGTCGATCCACAGATCCCATGCCATGTGCGACATTCTACGACTTCCCCTGGGATCCTGGTCGAGGAATCGCCTGGTCGAACGCCAGCTCCAGCCTGTCGAGGGTCGCGTCCTCCAGGTCTGGCAGCACAACGTCGTAGTGCGGGCGATCAAGCGTCGGGAGCAATGCGAAGCCAAGTTCGCGAAGACGGCCCACCGTGGACAGGCGAACCTTCCCGTACCGTGCGATGCGACGATCCGTTGCACAGAGTTGCTCCACCGGAACGTCGAGCGACAACGCAACCGAAACAGCAAAGACACCGACAGCGAAGAAGGCGTCCTGCGCACTCGACCGCACGTACTCAGACTTCATCTCGCCGCCCCGAACCACGACCACCGTGTCATCCGGCGGTAGCTCGTCACGAAGCAAAAGCGGTCTCATTGGTCTCCCTCCAACGCAGCGCCCACGGAATCAGCCACCGCTCGATCCGACGCCGCGAACGCGTGGGCGTAGACCCGCAGCGTCATCGCAGCATTCGCGTGGCCGAGGCGATCGGCGACGGTCTTCACGTCGTGACCCGCGGCGATCGCCACCGACGCCGACCAGTGGCGCAGGTCGTGCAACCGCCACTTCGCATCGATGCCGGCCTTCTCACGGGCGAGCCGCCACCAGTAGCCGATGCGGTCCGGGTTCGGTGGCTCGTCGCCCGACGTTGAACATCCACGGCCCGTACTCCTCCAGCGAGGCGCGCTCACGTTCAACAACAGCGAGCGTTGCCGCATCGAGGGTGATGCGCCGCTGATTCGCCGTCTTCGTCGGCGCATCGGACAGCACCGTACGGCCCGAACGACGATCGATCTCGATAGCCGAGTCAACAGTGAGCACTCCGTCCACCACGTCCGTCCACTGCAACGCCGCCAGCTCCGCACGACGAGCGCCGGTCACCGCAGCGAGCCGCAGCATCAACCCGACCTCGGAGCCGATCGCGTCGCCGACCGCAATGACGTGTCGCACATCCGCCGCCGACATCACACCGCGAGGCGCAACCTTTCGCGAACGACAGCTCGGCCAGTGACGCCACGTTGCGCGACACCCAACCCCACCGCACCGCCTGCGTGAGCGCAGCACGCAACACGCCGTGCAGGTTGCGGATCGACACGTCGGCCAATCCCTCATCCCGTAAGCGCGCATGCCATCGCTCCACGTCTTCGATCTTCAGCCGAGCCACGGGCAGCCGAGCGATGCGATCACCATTGATCCGCGCCACCCGCGACAACTGATCACGATGCGACGCCGGCGCCCACGTGGCGTCGTGCTTCTGCACCCACGCGTCCAACACGTCCGACACCGAACGACCCGCAGCACGACCCGCCGGAGCGACCGTCAACTCGGCCGCGACCCGCAGCGCGTCCTTCTTGGTGCCTCGCACCGTGCGCGAAACCTGCGTCGGCACACCCGTGGCGAGAGTTCCCCGTGAAGGCGCGAACCTCCCACACACCCGGCTTGCGTTCACGAATCGTCGCCACACCCGAAAGTGTAGCGGCGGGGTGTGACACGTAGGGATGCGACTAGGGATGACCGCCCGGACTACGCATCACCAGACGGACGAAAACTACTCAATCCGCAAGCCAGATATGGCTCGAGAGATAACCAGCTGCTGGATCTCCGACGTCCCTTCGAAGATCGTGTGGATCTTTGCATCGCGGTGCCAGCGCTCGACTGGATACTCACGGGTGTAGCCGTAGCCGCCCAAGATCTGGATGGCGTCCTCGGTGACGCGCACGGCGGTCTCGGATGCCTTCCACTTGCTCATGGAACCTTCGCCGTTCTTGAAGCCGCCGTTCTTTGCCAACCAAGCAGCACGCCAGATGAGCAATCGCGATGCGTCGATCTCTGTGGCCATGTTGGCCAGCTTGAACGCAATGGCCTGGTTCATGATGATGGCGCGCCCGAAAGCCTTGCGCTCTTTGGCGTAGTCCAATGAATATTCGTATGCGGCCCTAGCAATGCCAAGCGCCTGCGCACCAACCGTTGGACGGGTGGCCTCGAACGTAGCCATAGCCGGCTGCTTGCCACTCCCACTTGTGTGCGCACCAGACGCCGCTTCGCGAGCCTTGGCCAGCTTGGCGTCCAACTTCTCCGTGCCACCCAACAGGAACGACGCGGGGATGCGCACATCGTCCAACACAACCTCGGCAGTGTGCGATGCACGGATGCCGTGCTTCTTGTACTTCTGCCCCATGGACAATCCCTTGGCTTCCTTCGGGATGACAAACGACGCCTGGCCACGGCCCTTAAGCCCAGGGTCCACCGCTGCAACCACCACGTGAATGTCTGCGATGCCACCGTTGGTGATCCACGCCTTGGTTCCGTTCAACACCCATTCCTTCTTCGCTTCGTCATAGACAGCGCGCGTACGAAGTGAGGAAACGTCGGATCCGGCGTCGGGCTCGCTCACGCAGAAAGCGCCCAGCTGCACCTTGTCTGCCGTGCCGTAACACTGCGGCACCCACTCCATCACTTGCTCTGGCGTGCCGTTGGCTGCGATGCCCGCGGCCGCAAGACCAGATCCGAAGATGGCCATGCCAAGGCCAGCGTCGCCCCAGAAGATCTCTTCGACAGCAACGGGCATGGTGAGCCCCGTCGGGTCGCTCATGGCGTTCATCAAGAACTCCCACCCGTACAGGCCGATGGAGGCAGCCTCCTGCACAACCGGCCAAGGGAACTCTTCGCGTTCGTCCCACTCCGACGCCGCAGGTCGCATGACACCCTCGGCAAAGTCGTGGCACCACTTCTGCAAGGTGAGTTGGTCTTCGTTGAGCGAGAGGCTGAAATCGGGCACGGGGAACTCCTGGTGCAACAAAGAGCGGGATTGAGGTTGCAGATAATTGTGCAGTGTGTGCACACTTGCAGTCAATGCAAAAAGTAGTCAACGTTGGTGAAATTGGGCTCCGGGATCGCAAGAAGCGTCGAACCCGGCAGGCAATTCGGGCCGCGGCCATCGAGTTGTTCACCGCCCAAGGGGTCGAGGCCACCACGGTCGAGCAGATCGCTACCGGTGCCGACATCTCGCCGCGGACCTTCTTCAACTACTTCGACTCCAAGGAACAAGCGGTCAGCCTTCCCTACAGCCTGAGGCACGACCCGGCCATCCCCACGGTCAACAACGCAGACAGAGGCCGCGAAGCATGGGGTGCGATCTGCGCGTCTTGCCTCGCCCTAGCGTCGGTGCTTGAGGCCGATGAGACCGAGCGCGCAACGCTCATCGCCGGCGTCCGACTCTGCCAGCGCGAGCCCATCCTGCGTGATCAGGCGTCCGCGCAACGCGGCCAATGGGAAGCACTCATGATTGCGGCGCTGGACCCAACTCTGGAGAATCGTGTGCTGGTGAACTCAGCAGCCGGAGCTGTGTGGGCGTCACTCACCGACTGGGCGGAAGCCGAAGGCACCGGCTCACTCGTGGAACGCGTCCAGCTCTCGCTCCGGACCCTCCGCTCAGCGCGGTAATTCGGCACACAACTCGCCGAAAACGGCCGGCTGGTCGGCCCAAAAAGTCCAAGTTGTGTCAGAAAATGGGCCGAGTTGCGCGTATGTGGACGGCAAGTTGCGCGCATGTGGACGGCCCGGCTCTTCCGCCGCGGACTCGGAGGCTCAGCCGAGAAGGGTTTCGGTATGCGCGCGTACAGACTTGGTCTGCCGGGCACCCAGCATCAGCACGGCTGACACCAGGAACAGCGCTGCGCCCAGGTAGAACGGCACGCGATGACCGGCGTGGTCATACAACAGCCCGCCGCCCACCGGCCCGATCACCGAGGCGGCAGATCCGACGGACTGCGCGATGCCGCTGATGGCGCCGCGTTTCAGCGGATCTGTGCGGTTGGAGATCTCTGCCGACAGCGACGGGTTGAGAAAACCAACTGCAGCTGCCGTGACGATCATCGATGGGATGAGCAGCCCCCAACCTCGGCCGACGCCGAACAGAAGCAACCCAATTGCAGTACCCACAGCACCCAACCAGATGAGCTCCGCTCCTCCAACCTTGGCCGTGACGGGGCGGATGAGCCCACCCTGCACCACGATGCTGACAATGCCCACCAACGCAAGCGCGAAGCCTGCCGAGTTCTTTGTCAGCCCCAAGTTGTCGCGGCCGAACGCACTGAAGTGAGCCTCGAACGTAGAAAACGCAAGCGTGGTGAGCCCCGTAATGGCAAACAGGATGGGTAACCCAAATTGATTCCACGACTGTGCCAGCGAAGATCGTTCCCCGCTGGCATCAAGGTCGGCAGCCTGCGCCACCGCCAACGACTTGGTCTCCGGTACGCGAATCATCACCGCAATCGCATTGCACAACGACATGCCGGCCAAGACAAAAAACGGCGTCCGTGCATCGAACGCCCAAGACAACAACGAACCCAGGGCCGGGCCAACCGTGAACCCGATACCAAACGCAGCACCGAGCATGCCCATCAGCGCAGCACGCCGATGCGGCGGGGCGAGGTCACCAATGGCCGCGTTAGCGGCCCCATAGGAAGCACCCGTTGCACCGTCCGCAAACCGCCACAGGATCAGCATCCATATTGAGCCAGCAAAGCCGGTAAGCGTGGCCGCCACTGCGGTCCCCAGAAGCGACAGAAGCAAGATTGGCTTGCGTCCGACCCGGTCGCTGAGGCGCCCCGTGAGCGGCGCAAACAAGAACGTGGCCGCAGAGTAAGCGGCACCTAGCAAACCGACCTGCAGTCCATCTGCGCCGAACCGGTCTTTGGCATAGATGCCCAGCACCGGCAACGCAATGCCGAAGCCGATCATGTCGATGAGGACGGTGGTCCAGATAGGCCAATACCCAACGGGCATTGGCTCACGCGCGGAAGAATCTCGTGAACCGCGGGCCATGACAGCCAGCGAGCCTAGCGGTGCTTATGGCAGGCGGTCTCCGGGCTTAACCCTGCGATCCGCGTGGGTTTGAGCAGCCGGCATCGGAGCGGCAATCCACCTCCGAGCGAGGTTTGGAGGTGAATAGCCCCCACGAGTGGGGGCAACCTCTCTCGCAGACGCGACGAAGGCCGCCCTGCGGCGGCCTCGATCGGTTGAACACAGCTATGAGAGCTGTTCAGTCGGCAGCGCGGACGTCGACGGCTTGAAGGCCTTTGTCGCCCTGCTTCACCTCGAACTGCACTTTCTCTCCTTCGTTGAGGGATCGGTATCCCTGCTTCTGGATAGCGCTGAAGTGTACGAACACGTCAGCCCCACCATCCTGAGAGATAAAGCCAAAGCCCTTCTCTGCGTTGAACCATTTCACTACTCCGGTCGCCATGATAAGCGGCCTCCCTTCTGTTCCGCACCTAGCCCATGCGGTTGATGCGAGGTGCAGCATAACAAGGCGTGACGTTCTTCACTTCCGATCGGGCCATCTGTGACCAAAACGGCCCTTGAATCACCAGTTTCCATGGGAAACACGGACAAGGAGGCCTGGATTTGTTGCTCGGAGCAGCCTCACAAAGTGTGAGAAACAGCCCTGCACCTCATAGAGAGGGTTCTAGCGATGCAGTCGGGTGCCGGTTTTCGTCGTTTCGACGGTCCAACCGTCGGCCTGCAGAGCTGCGCGCAGCGCATCGGCGGCCGCAAAATCCTTGTCGGCGCGGGCCTGATCGAGTTGAGCGGCAAGGCGAAGGGCCTCGTCGTCCCCATCGTCGCTTGCGCCAGCGAACAATCCAAGCGCTCCAGCAATTTCCAGAGCCGTTTCGCCGGACCGGCGCGCTTCGCCCTCGTCACCGGAGTCAAACGCGGCGTTGGCCTTGCGGATGAGGTCAAACACGATGGCCATAGAGGACGGTGTGTCCATGTCGTTGGACATTGCTTCGTCGAACGCATCGATGGATGGCCCGTCAAGAAGTGGGGTTGCTGCACGACCAAGCGCGGACGTTGGAGCGCCACCCATCCGTCGGGCAAACGCGTCGATGCGAGCGAGCGTGGTCTCGGCTTCCTGAAGGGTGGCCGGGGTGACTTCGATTGGGGACCGGTAATGGCTGCGCAGCACGAGCAAGCGATATGCGCGCGGATCAGTTTTCTCGAGGAGGTCAACGAGGTTGGTGAAGTTGCCCAGCGACTTGCCCATCTTCTGTCCGGCAACTTCCACAAACCCGTTGTGAATCCAATGGCGCGCAAACGGACGACCCCATGCCGCAGCCTGTGCGCGTTCGTTCTCGTGATGCGGGAACGAAAGGTCCAAACCACCAGAGTGCAGATCGAAACCGTCGCCAAGAATGTCGAGGCTCATCACCACGCATTCGGTGTGCCACCCGGGCCGCCCGGCTCCCCACGGTGAAGGCCAGTTGGGGGTGTCCGCCGGATCGGCAGTTTTCTTCCACAAGGCAAAGTCGACCGGGTTGCGCTTCTCGTCGTTGGTGTCCACACGCCCAGACGCACCGGACTGCAACGACTCGATGGTCTGGCGGGCCAGCAAGCCGTAGTCAGCAACGGTGGTTGCCGCGAAGTACACGCCATCGGAAGTTTCGTACGCGGCTTCGCGCTGAATCAGTTCGCTGATCAGCGCCACCATCTGCTCGATGTACGCAGTTGCGTGTGGCTGATCGGTTGGTCGCAACAGACCCATACGGTCCATCACGCGCCACCACTCTGCCTCGTACTGGTCGCACACTTCTTGCGTGGAACGGCCTTCGTCACGTGCCCGCTGGATGATCTTGTCGTCAACGTCGGTAATGTTTTGCGCGTGCCGGACGTTGAGACCGGTCCATTCCAGATACCGGCGCAAAACGTCGTAGGTAAGTGCGTAGCGGCCGTGGCCAAGATGCGGGAGTCCGTACACAGTGGGACCGCAGTTGTACATGGAGAATTCGCCCGCAATGCGAGGGGTGACCTCCATCAACCGCCCGTGAGCGGTGTCGTACAGCTTGAGCGTTGGCATGGTCATCAAGCCTAGAAGGGCGCCACAGGGTCGACCTGCCGTTTTCGTTCAACAGGGTCAGCAGTTCAGTCGCTTGCGTTAACCCTGACGGGACCTCCGGCCGACGCCAGTAACGTTGGAATCATGTCTGTGATGCCCGAAAAGCCCACCCTCGATGGCCTGGAAGCCAAGTGGGCCGCCGTATGGGACGTCAACGGCACCTATCGCTTTGACCCCACGGCCACCCGTGAGGACGTCTATTCCATCGACACCCCTCCCCCCACGGTTTCGGGGTCCCTGCACGTCGGCCACGTGTTCAGTTACACCCACACAGACACCATCGCCCGTTTCCAGCGGATGCGCGGCAAGGCGGTCTTCTACCCAATGGGCTGGGACGACAACGGCCTGCCTACCGAGCGCCGGGTGCAGAACTATTACGGCGTGGCCGGCGATGCCTCGCTTCCCTATGACCCAGCGTGGAAGCCGAAGTTCAACGGCGACGTTCCGAAGGACGCCCACCGGGAACTGATCAGCCGTCGCAACTTCATCGAGCTGTGCCAAGAGCTCACCGGCCAGGACGAACTGGTCTTCGAGCATCTGTGGCGCACACTCGGCTTGTCTGTCGACTGGTCACAGACCTACGCAACCATCGACGACCGCAGCCAGCGCGTCTCGCAAAAGGCGTTCCTCAACATGGCCGCCTCTGGGCAGGCATATCAGCTGGAAGCCCCAACACTGTGGGACATCGACTTTCAAACCGCCGTTGCGCAGGCCGAACTGGAAGACCGTGAACTCCCCGGCGCCTACCACCGCCTTGCGTTCCACCGAACAGACGGGCAGGGCGATGTGTTCATCGAAACCACCCGCCCAGAGCTGCTGCCAGCGTGCGTTGCGTTGGTCGCACACCCAGACGACGCCCGCTACCAGCCGCTGTTTGGTACCACTGTCACCACCCCGGTGTTTGGCGCCAGCGTCCCGGTCATGGCACACCCGCTTGCCCAGCCAGACAAGGGTTCCGGCATCGCCATGATCTGTACGTTCGGCGACCTTACCGACGTCACGTGGTGGCGTGAACTTCATCTGCCAACGCGCGCCATCATCGGCCGCAACGGGCGCATCCTCTCGGAACCGCCAGACGGCGTCGCAGCGGAACCATATGCACGCATATCTGGTAAGACAACCAAGCAGGCACAAACCGAAGTGGTTGCCATGCTTACGGAATCTGGCGAGCTCATTGGCGAACCGAAGAAGATCACGCACCCGGTGAAGCATTTCGAAAAGGGCGACCGCCCCCTCGAAATCGTCACCAGCCGTCAGTGGTACGTGCGCACCGTCGCAAACAAAGACCGGCTCATCGAGCTGGGCCGCCAGATCACGTTCCATCCAGACTTCATGCGGCATCGCTTCGAAAACTGGGTTGAGGGCCTCAACGGCGATTGGTGCATCTCGCGCCAGCGTTTCTTCGGCGTTCCGTTTCCTGTCTGGTACCCCGTCAATCAGGATGGCGAGACCAGCTACAACGCGCCCATCTACGCAGACCCGGCAAGCCTGCCAATCGACCCACAGAGCAGCACCCCACCGGGATTCACCGAAGCACAGCGCGGCGTGCCAGGCGGGTTCGTCGGCGACCCAGACGTGATGGATACGTGGGGCACTTCGTCAGTGACGCCGCAAATTGCCGGACGTTGGGACGAGCCCGGATCAGACCTGTTCGACCGCGTGTCTGGCCCTACCGGCATGGACCTGCGCCCACAAGGCCACGACATCATCCGCACGTGGTTGTTCACCACCGTTGTCAAGAGCCAGGCAGAGTTCGATCGGATCCCGTGGACCAACGCGGCGCTGTCCGGCTGGATCCTGGACCCCGACCGCAAAAAGATGTCGAAGTCAAAGGGCAACGTTGTGACGCCCATGCACATGCTTGAGGAGTTCGGCTCCGACGCGGTCCGCTACTGGGCTTCCTCGGCACGTCCCGGCGTGGACACCGCATTCGATCCGGGCCAGATGAAAATCGGCCGCAAGCTGGCCATCAAGCTGCTCAACGCCTCGAAGTTCGTCCTCGGCATCACCGGTGGGACGCTGCCCAACCCGGCCGCAATCACCTCGCCGGTTGACCAAGGCATCTGTGTCAGGTTGGCCGCGCTTGTCGACGAAGCAACCGCAGCGTTCCAGGCATACGACTACGCCCGTGCGTTGGAACGCACCGAGACGTTCTTCTGGAATTTCTGCGACGACTACGTGGAGTTGGTGAAGAACCGCGCCTATGACAACGACGGGCTAGACCCCGCAGGTTCGGCAAGTGCGCGCGCTGCGCTTGGTCTCACGCTGTCAGCGGTGCAACGCCTGCTCGCACCATTCATTCCGTTCGTCACCGACGAGGTGTGGTCCTGGTGGCACGAGGGCTCCATCCACGCTGCTGGCTGGCCACACGCCCAGGAGCTGGGTAGTTCCGTGGCAGGCGCAACCGATGCCGCATATACGGCAGCTGCCGAAGTTCTCAGTGCTGTTCGTCGTGCGAAAACAGAAGGCAAACGTTCGATGCGTTGGCCCGTCACCAGCGTGAGCGTTATCGCAGATCAGGGCTTCCTCGATTCCATGGCTGCAGCAGCCGGGGATATCCGGTCCGCCGGTGGCGTTGTGGACTTGTCCGGCTCTGTCGGCGAGCGCGGCATTACGGTGGTTCTTGCCGAGACCGACGGATCAACCCCACAAGGCTGACCCGGTCCGGCCACATTCACCGCTCCCAGAGGAGGGCACTGTGGTCACCGTTGGATTTGTGGGAACGGGCTTTATTGCCACGGCACACTCGAAGCGATTGCGCGCTGCGCCCCCGGGACTCATGACTCGGGGGCCGGTGTTCGACATCGACCCGGCCAGATCGGCTGCTTTCGCAAAACTAAGCGGTCATAGCGTTGCCTCTTCGCTGGACGAAGTCATCGATAAGAGCGACGCAGTCTTTGTGACCACCTGGACCAGCGCTCACAGAGCCATCGTAGAATCCGTAGCCAGTGCGGGGAAGGCCGTGTTCTGCGAGAAGCCGCTGGCAACAACACTCGCCGACGCCGAGGCGATGACCGCAGCCGTTGAGCACGCCGGCGTTGTGGCACAAAGTGGCCTCATTCTGCGTCATTCGCCCGCGTGGGTGTTTGCCAGACAATTGGTGCACGACCAAACTGCAGGCCGGTTGATGGCCGTTGTGTTTCGAGATGACCAGTTCATTCCGACACAAGGCCACTACGCGTCCAACTGGAGAGCGGACCCGTTGAAGGCTGGTGGCGGAACGTTGCTGGAGCATTCGGTGCACGACCTTGACCTCATCCGGTGGATTGGCGGCGAGGTGGTTTCCATCAGCGCGCAGCTTTCGTACTTCCACGGACTGCCACAAATCGAAGACGTCGCAACAGTCGCCATGACGCTGGAAAACGGCGCGCATGCGTCGCTGATCAGCGTGTGGCACGACAACCTGGCACGCCTTTCACAGCGTCATGTTGAGTTCATATGCGAACGTCGCATTGTCACAGTCACCGGAGATGACTACTTCGGGCCAGTTACCTGGCAAGACGAAGACGGCATCGTCATGTCGCTCCAAGCCGACGCATTGCTGGACGAGGCGCTGCCCTTGCTGGACGGGCAGATGAATTCCGCCGTGGCGTTCGTCACCTCGGCTTTGGACCACTCGGCCGCGTACCCGTCGTTCGGTGAAGCGCTCAGCGCCCAGCGTCTCGCACACGCGGCGTACGCCTCAGCTGAACGCGAATCACGCTCAGCTTCAGGTTCACTTTCAGTGCCACACCGGTAAGGTTGACCCATGACGACTTCCCCCCGCCCTCTTGGCGCGCGTCGTGTGATGGCCGCTGTAGCTCTGTTCGGTGTCGCAGCGTGTGCTGGTCACGGAACTAGTGCATCAGCCGCTCAGACCATTCCAACCGTGCCTCCGTCTGCTCCTGCAGCGGTTCCGGTGATTCCTACCACCGCGCCAGCTCCAACGAACCCTCCGGCCGACACAACGACCCCTGCCACCTCCGCCACCCCTGCCACCTCTGCAAAGTCGGCGACAACCACCAAAGGCGCAACAACTGTCAGAGCTGCCACAACGGTGAAGGGCGCGTCAACTACCAAGCCCGCAGCCGGCAGCCCCACCACAAAGGCAGTCGCTGCAAGCAAGCGCAACGCCAAGGGCCAGTGGTCCCCCAATGGCAGGCCAACCGGGCTCGCCATCGCCTTTTCTCCAACTCCGGCCGGCTCAGACAAGTCGATGCCAAGCGCTGCCTCCGAAGCTGAAGCGTTCAAAGCTATCCAGGCCGACGGAAAGCCGTTCTTCTTTCTGATCGTTGGTTCCGATGCGCGGCCCGGCGAAAAGGTCGATCGATCACGTTCAGACGCAGTTCATCTGTTCGCTTACAACCCAGCCAAGAAGCGCGGAGCACTCATCGGGTTCCCAAGAGACACATGGGTTACGCCCCCCGGCGCATCGGCACGCAAGTTGTCTGGCGTCCTCTCAACGTCCGGCCCGGACTCACTGGTGCAAACGCTGCGTACGGTCACCGGGCTTCCCATTTCGGGCTACGTCATCACCGGGTTCGACGGGTTCACCAAGATGATCGACGGCATCGGCGGTATCAACCTCAAGGTGTCCCCGTCAATGAACGACAAGGCGTCCGGGGCCCAATTCCAAGAGGGATGGTTCCAAATGAACGGTGAAGCTGCACTTGCATTCACTCGTGCGCGCAAGACCCTTCCGAAGGGCGACATCAGCCGCTCTGCCAACCAAGAAAAGCTGCTGCTCGCAACACTTGGCAAGATGCGCGAAACCGTTGGAGATGTAAAGACTCTTACTACGTGGGTGAACGTGGCTCGCAAGAACACGGTCACCAACATCAAACCCGGCGACTGGCTGTACTTCGCTCAGGCGGCCCGCAGTATTGATCCGGCTTCGCTGACGTCAACGGTGGTTCCAGCGACCCCGAAGAGCATTTCGGGGCAATCCGTCGTGGTTCTCAACCAGCCGGCCTTTGGCACGTTGATGAAGGACTTGGTCGACGGTACTGTCGGCTAAACCCGAGCCGTGCTACCGCCCGCCCGAGGCATCGATGATCGCTCCGGTCACGTATGACGACGCCGGCGAGCAAAGCCAGGTGATCACGGCAGCAATCTCGTGCGGCTCACCGGCACGACCAAGCGGGATCATCGGCCCCATCTCATCGGCCCTATCCGGCTGACCACCAGACGCATGAATGTCGGTCCTGGTGATGCCCGCCCGGACGCAGTTCACCCGCAGCCCTTCTTGCGCCACTTCTTTGGAAAGCCCAAGGGTCATGGTGTCCATGGCCGCCTTGGAGGCTGCGTAATCGATGTACTGGTTGGGGCTCCCAAGACGGGCAGCAGCTGACCCAACGTTGACGATGGACCCACCCTGGCCGCCGTGACGGGTTGACATCAGCCTGACGGCTTCCCGAGCCGCAACGAACGCTCCAACGGCATTGATGCGAAACATCCGCTCGATCCGTTCCACGGTCATCTCGTCCAACCGCGCGGGGTAGTCCACAACGCCCGCGTTGTTGACGAACGCAGTCATGGTTCCCAGCTCGTCCGTCACTCGTTGGAACGCGTGCACTATGGACGTTTCCTCGGCCACATCGCAGCGCACCGAGAAGCTGCGGCGCCCGGTCGAGCGAATCTCGTGCACCAGCGAATCAGCGGCGGCGACCTCTGCGCGATACGTGAAGCCCACGTCCCATCCGTCAGCTGCAAGCGCCCGCACGCTTGCGGCGCCGATTCCACGAGACCCACCGGTGACAAAGGCGACTGGCATATGGTCATCGTGGCATGCGCGGACGCTGCGGCCCGCAACGGTTCGCCGATTACTTGATAGCGAAGGAGAGCCGCACGACAGCAACGATGTCTTTGTCGATGGCGGTGGTGTCCAAGGTCCCAGAATCCTCGTACTCCGTTGCGTCCTTGGCGGTGACTTGGATGACACCCATCGAGGCATCGCGCAGGTTGCCAAGTTCCTGGCCGGTTGCCTTCACAATTCGCTCGGCGCGTGACTTTGCGTCCTTGGTAGCGGCTTCTTGCATGTCAATGCGAACGGACGCAAGTTTCGTGAACAGGTACTGCGGCTGGTTGACCTGGAACGACAGCCCGTCGTTGACCACCTCACCGATGGACAACGACAATGCCTTCACGGCATCGACATCGGTGGAGCGGGCTTCGAATCGCTGGAACGCGTTCCACCCTCGGACCACTCCCGTGGAGTTGCCTTCTGCATTCAGCTCATAGACCGGCTCCAACGAGACCGGAAAGCGCTCAACCTTGGCTGCGGGGAAACCAGCCTTGTCGAAGGCGGCCATCAGTCGGGTGCCTTGGCTGGAGAGTTCCGTGTTGGCTTCCTGCTGCGTAGTCCCCTGCACCCCAAGGCTTCCGGTGACGATGCCGAGGTCAGACTTGATGGTCCGCTTTGCAGAGCCGGTGACCGCAAGCGTCTGGTTGAGTTCCCGATTCTGCCCCCAGGTCCGGGTGACAACCCCGGCGGTGCCAATTGCGCCGATCGAAAGGATTGCTGCTCCGATTGCTGCTGCGAGTCGGTCCATTGACATAAGGTCTTTCTGGGTGGCAGCGCCGGGGCATTTGGCCGGTGCTGTGTTGGTTGTAGCACTGAGACGGTTTAAGAACGCGGTTCAGTTCCCCATTTCGGCAGCAGAACGGGTTGACGCCGTTCAAGTCACTTTCCGGGTTCGTGGGTCATCAAGTCTGCTGAAGCAGATCCGGGGTCCCGGGAATTCAGTACTGATCTCCTTCAGGGATTCGTCTCCACCGACGATGAATCGCTGAGTGGGACGGCATCGCATGCAATTAGTCGTCGGGACTCGTCCCGAAATGGTTCAGGCCCTTCCGTTGGTACGGGCGGGTTGTGAGGCCAAACGAGATGGTGTGGACTTTCGCCTGGTGGCCGTGTCGCAGCACACCGACCCCATCATGTCTTCCGAGGTGCTGCCCTCCCGGCTCACCGCTGACTGGCCGATTGACCACCTCGACGCCCAGCCGTTTTCACTTGCCCACGCGTTGGCGGTCACGCAGGCGCACTTCGAGCGAACCAAACCAACGGCGATCATCGTCATCGGCGACACGGACACCTCGCTCGCGGCTGCGTTGGCCGCAACCGAACTACGAATTCCCGTAGCCCACGTGGAAAGCGGCCTCCGTTCGCGGGACTGGGCGATGAAAGAAGAACGCAACCGAGTTCTGATCGACCATCTGAGCGCGGTGCTGTTCCCACCAACCCGCGCGGCCGAACAGCGGCTCCGCGAAGAGCACGTACACGGCAAGGTGATCCGTACTGGCGACGTTCACGTGGACGCCTTCCGCATCCTGCGTGACGAAGGGATGCTTGGCCAACAGGGCCACCCAGAGGCCGACCACGGTTCGTTCCTCCTGAGCACAATCCATCGCCGAGAGAACATTCTTGAAGCCGCGCCACTCGCACGCATCGTGGCGTTGCTGAACAGCCTCCCGCTGCCAGTCCACCTCGCACTGCACCCACATACGCGTCTTCGCTTGGATCAGTACGGACTTATGGATGCGCTCATCGGTCCCGGCAAAGTACGGGTCACGGAACCGCTCGCATTCCTGGAGTTTGTCCAGGCACTCGACAAGTGCGCCGGGGTGGTGACTGATTCCGGGGGCGTCCAGAAACAAGCTTGGCTGCTGGACCGTCCGTGCATCACGCTGCGAACCAGCACCGAGTGGATCGAGACGCTCGACGGAGGATGGAATCAGCTCATCGATCCCGCTCACGCAACGGCGCTTGCGGAACCGGCTGCAGATCAATCAGCAGGCCCGAAGCCAGCCGTGTTCGGCGACGGCCACGCAGCTGAACGAATCATTGACGCGACCGCAGGAATCGGCACATGATCACTCGCCCTCCCGTCAACGTCGTGCTGATTGGTGGAGGCGCAATGGGACGCAACCATGCACGGGTGCTCCGCCAGTCACGCGACTGCTACTTGGCGGGCATCGTGGAAGCCAACCCAGAACGAGGCGGCGCTCTTGCAGAAGAACTCGAGGTCCCAACGTGGACCAGCTTGGGTGATTGCACGGTGCCCGTCGACGCTGCGGTGATCGCTACGCCGACGTCGACCCACGAGGCGCTTGTGCATGCCAGCTTTGAACGTGGGCTGGATGTCTTGGTGGAGAAGCCGATTGCCCACGATCTGCCGTCCGCTGCACGAATGGTGTACCAGGCGGAGGAAGACAACCGGCTGCTGATGGTCGGACAGATCGAACGATTCAACGGGGCCGTTATGGCGCTCCCGCAATATCTCGATGACCCGATTCACTTCAACTGCCAGCGAGTCGGGCCTTACGACCCTCGCATTCTTGACGGGATCATCTTGGACCTGATGATCCACGACCTGGACATTGTTCATCACCTCACCAAACTGCCTGCCGTTCCAATGGGAGCCGTAGCGGTATCGACGAACGGCCGCAGCGAGGACCATGCAACCGCGTCGGTGATGTTCGGCGATCGGATCTCGGCGTCGTTCATCGCCAGCCGGGTTGGGCAGAACAAGGTGCGAACCCTGGAGATTTCGCAGCCACATAACTCCATTTCGGTTGACCTCATCCGCCAGGACATCACCATTCACACCGTTGAAAGCGTCGACTATTCAGGCCCGGGGAATGCACTGCGCCAGCGTGGCCTTGTGGAAATTCCCTTCATCGAACGCTCTGGGCAGCCGTTGGCGGCCGAACTTTCACACTTTGCCGCCTGCATTCGCGGTGAAGCGGTGTGCATCGCACCAGGCGAGGACGGCCTAGCGGCACTCTCCATGGTTCGTTCTATCGAGCTGCTGGCGGCAACAATCCACCGCTGACCTGCGAAATTACACGATTGTAATTTTTCTAGGTACGCTGATTATCGGTACACAGACTTTCATTTGACCACAAGCGATTCGCACAGTAGGTTGTATGGATACATACGTCTCCCGGTAGTCTGGAGACCGATTCTCCAGGGGAGTGTTCATGAGCGACAACGTTTCAACAACCGGCGGGTTCCTTCTATGGCGTGCAACCAACGCCTGGCAGCGTGCCCAGCGGGCGGCTCTCGAACCGTTCGACCTCACCCACGTGCAGTATGCGCTGTTGGCCACACTCGTAGCGGCTGACAAGAAGGGCATCTCGCAGGCAGCAGCCAGCGCAGCGTCCGGCGTAGACCCAATGACCACTTCTCAGGTCCTCCGTGGCCTTGAGTCGCGCGAGTTGGTCCTGCGTACCGCTCACCCAGAGGACCGTCGCGCACACCGCGTCACCGTCACCGCCAATGGTCGTGCCGTCGTGAAGAAGGCAACCCCAAAGGTTGACAAGGCTGATACCGAGTTCTTCGCCGCTGCAGGCGGAGACAAGGCCCGAGTCCTCTCGGCCCTCGCAAAGATTGCTGGCGTCTGACCGACCCCCGGCTCACGGATAGCCCAAAGGGTTATCCGCTCAGCAGTTCACAAGGTCAAGTTGTTTCTGGCCCCGCCTCGGCGGGGCCAGAGCCATTTAGTGGGCGTGCATACCAGCAAGTCTGCGACGGCGATTGCCCGCAACTGCGAAGGCTGCAAGGAACGCAGCGCTTTCCACCAACACAATGGTTGCTCCGGAAGGAGTGTCGGTGAAATAGCTGACATACATACCAATGCCTGCGCCCACAGACCCGATGACAACCCCCAACGCAAGCAACCGGGGGAAGCTGTCCGTCAGCAGACGCGCAACAGCCGCTGGGGTGACAAGCATTGCGGCGATGAGCGTGACGCCAAGCACCTTCATGGTGGCAAGCACCGCAAGTGAGAGCAGCAGCATCAGAGCCGAGTCCAAGGCATTGATCCGAACACCGCTGACGCCAGCCACCTGCGGGTCGAACGTGAGGAACAGCAGTGGTCGGTAGGCAAGGACCACAAAGGCGCCGGTGAGCACTGTCACAACCACCACGGTGATGATGTCGGCTCGGTCCACACCAAGAATGCTGCCGAACAGCGAACCCTCGATGTTTCGCTCAACCCGCCGGTTGACGGACTTCAGGACGAGGCCAAGAGCGAAGCTGGCAGTGGTGATGACCCCGATTGCGGTGTCGGCACCAATGAGCCCTCGCCGGCTCACCGTCACGATTCCGATACCCGTGAGCAGACCCCAAAGGGCAGCACCGACCAGCAATCGTTGGTCGGCGATAGCCCCAGCGATTCCTCCGCTGGCCGCGATTGGAATTGCGGTGGCAATCGCAGCACCACCGAACACCGAGTGCGAGAGACCGTGGCCGAGGTAACTCATGCCGCGAAGCGTGACAAAGCCGGAAAGCAGCCCGCAGAGCGCCCCTGCGACGATGGCAACAATGAGCGCCCGCACGAAGAAGCCCTGGGCAAACGGTTCACCCCATGCGGTGGCAAGCATTGAGACCGGGAGCACAGACGCGGTCATGACACCACTCGAAGCGGCACCCGCTCCACGACCATCGGCACGCCCATGTGATCCAGGACGTCCATGGGGGCGCCGTATGTTGCCTCCAGTACGCTTGGCGTCAGCACTTCAGACGGCGAGCCTTCTCCGATGAGTCGTCGGTTGATGCACATCAGGTGTGGGAGGTGAGCGGCAATCCCGTTGAGGTCGTGCGTTGTAAGAACAACCGCTAAACCAGCAGTGTTGAGATCACCCAGCAGGTGCAACACCTCGTGGCGGGTCTTTACGTCGACACCGCTAGTTGGTTCGTCCAGCAAAAGCACGTCGGGGTTCCCAAACAACGCTCGGGCAAGGAACACTCGCTGTTGCTGCCCGCCGCTCAGCGCGCGAATGTGGCGATTACCCACTCCGGGGACGCCAAGTTGTTCAAGCAACTCATCAGCGCGCTGACGAAGTGCCGGCTTAACCCACGGCCGAGGAGCAGACCGATGAGCGGCCAGCAGGACTACGTCGCTGACGGTAACGGGAAAGTTCCAATCAACTGTTTCGATTTGCGGCACGTACCCGATCTTGAGGCCAGCGCGCCGCTCAATGGACCCGTGACTCACCGGGACAATGCCGAGCATGGCACGCAGCAACGAGGTCTTACCTGCCCCGGAAGGCCCCACGATGCCGATGAAGTCTCCGGGGTTGATGCTTGCTGAGACGTGGTCTAGCACCGTCTCCACACCGTATGTGACGTTGACTCCCCGCGCCCGGATCAGCGGCTGATCGGTATGCGGCGCCACATCGCCCGACACCACACCCGGAGGATTGGGAGAAGTTGCTGCTCGTCTGAGGCGCTTCATTGTGGATACGTTGCCTTGTCTGGCGAGATATCGGAGACGTCGAGCGCTTTGAGTGCAGCAGCGTCGCCGCCCAACGCTTCCACCATCGTCACGTAATCGAAACGCATCAGGCCGAGAAACGAATGATCAGCGTCGCCCGGCGCGCCGGGAAGATCATCGTCTCGCAGTACGTCGACGTATGCGACGCCCGCATCGCTGCCGATCTGCTCCAACACGGGGGATGGGAAGACTTCGGAACCAAAAATGGCGGGGACTCCAGTCTCTTTCACCTGTTTGATCAGCGCGGCGACTTCACGGGGTGTCGGCTCTTCGAAGCTGCTCACCTGAATTGCACCGAGTACCTCCCAGCCATAGGTCTTTGCGAAGTACGCATAGGCATCGTGGTACGTGAGCAACTTGCGGTGCTCTGACTTGACCGTCTCACTTGCAGTGGTGAAGGCGTTGTGAAGAGCCTCTAGCCGAGCAATCAGCAAATCGGCGTTGGTGGCGTAGGTAACAGCATTGGCCGGGTCAGCGATCGACATCGCTAGGGCTGCATCGGAGGCGTAACAAGCGGCCGATGCAGGGTTGGTCCACAGGTGAGGATTGGGCTTGCCACCCTCCTTAGGAAACGAGAAGTCGTATATGTACTGATCTTCTGAAACTGCACGGGTGCCCAGTTCAACAATTGCGGCACCGTCGTGCAGATTGGCCGTCGCGAGATCTTTCGTTGGCTCTTCCAGCTGCAGCCCGTTGATGAACACAAGGTCTGCGCCAGCCAAGGCAGTACCTACAGAAGGCTTGGGCTCGAAAGTATGGCTGTTGCTACCTTCCGGAACGATGCCGACAACGTCGGCTGCGTCGCCGGCGATGTTTGCAATAATCGACGTGATTGGCGCAACAGTGGTGACAATTCGCAGACGGCGCCCGGACACCGTCCCGATGGCAGGCGCTGGCGCTGGCGCACACGAGTACCAGTTTCCATCGACTGAAACGGTAGCCACGGGTTGCGCAGAGACAACCTCGCTCACCTGGGAGCCCTCTGAGCCATCGGTTCCCGCGTCGCTGCCCCTGGCGCATCCGGCCAGCAGTACACCCACAATCGGGCCGACAAGAAAGTTGGCGAATCGGGTCCTGGAAATGGCACCTGGACGAGATTGCTGAACAAAGGTCTGAACAAGGGATCTGAACATCTGGTTGGGCATGATCTAGTGGTCTTCGGAGCCGATTGGCTGACGGATTTCCCACACCACGCCCTCGGCAGTGTCACGAACGTCCAGACCGGCACCGAGAAGCGCGTCCCGAATTGCATCGGACTGGGCGAAGTCCTTGCGTTCGCGGGCGGCGCGGCGAGCCGTCAGAGCAACTTCCACGTATGGGGCAAGCAGGTCTCGAGGATCTTGGGTGCCAACGGCGGCAACGCCGCCCATAGCCACGATGATCTCGTGGAATCGTTGGCGAGCCCGGTCTCGTTCATCGGTGGTGGAAGTATCGCCCTTCCACTCCTCAAGCGCTGCCTCGATGCCAAGGGCACATGCGACCGCAGCGTCGACGTCGCCCGATTCCAGTGCCTTCTCCGCATCGTCAGCCAGCGGCGTGACCGCACCGAGCACGGACGCCGCGGGTGCAGGGGATCCCGCAACATCGGCTGGATGTGGAGCCGCAGCTTCCGGATCGGTCGACGCAAGTCGAGACGCGGTGACAACCCCCGGGACCGCACGAAGCTCGTCAAGCGGACCGTGGTGCCCTGCCGCGAACACGGCCTGCTGACCACTGCGGCGGACCGTGACGCCGCCTTTGCCCTGCACCGAATACGTGTCAGCTTCGAGATCGAAGATCAGGACCGTGTGCTCGTCGACGCCGAGCACCCACTGTTCATCGGAGAGCTGAGTTTCAAGCATCTGGAGACGGGACTCACCCAGGTAGCAGAAGCGGGTGTCATGGTTGCCGCCCTCGGCGTTGTCGAAGTGCGGGATGAGCGCAACGTCGAAACCAAACGGTGCCAACAGGTTCATTCCCTGGAACCACTCCGGCGCTGCACCCACCTTGTAGATCTCATACACGGGAACCGTATGTACACCGATTGTCAGCGCGGCTGCGCTGGACATGATGAGGACGCCGTCCTGATCAAGCCGACGGCCAAGCAGCGTGTCAACACCGAGGGCGCGCCACTGGCGGAGCGCGTAGGTAGGCGAACCAGGACCGGTGAACAACCAAGAGGCCTGTCGGGCAAGACCCAATCCCTTGGTGACAGTGACGGGGTCAGCGTGCTCGCTTCGCAGAGAAGCGACCTGAGGCGTGAAATTGACGCTGCGACGGAAGTAGTCAAGCGTGCGTTCGGTGATGTCGTCAGCGTTCTCTTGAAAGCCGTAAGGCGTATCAAGGATCGCTGCAGGACCGGACCCCGCCGCAGCCTTCAAGGCGCGGTGGGCCGCAGTCATGGTTGGCGTGGTCTCGCCGGAACCCATTACGGCGAACAAACGACTCATTTAGAAAAATCCTTCTTCAACGGCTTCGTGGATCACGCGTGCAACGCGACCCGGATACTGGGCGTGGAGGTCGTGGTCTCCGGGAATCCACGTTGCCTTGGACCGGGGCAGCAGTGCGTGCACGGCATCGAGAGCCGGACGTTTACGACCCGCCCAACCAGTTGCGCCGTCGTGCGGCTCGGCAACAATCCACCAGACCGGATCTTTGACAGACCGGTAGCTCTCCAGCGGACGGTGCTCCCACAGCCCGCGCAGAACCTTGATGTGGTTTTCGAACGTCAGCCGGGGACTAGCAACACCGTCGGCGTCTACCTCGACGAAGCCCATCATCCAGTCAATTGCATCGTCGGACCAGTCGGCATGTGAGGAACGCATCCAGGAACGCAGCTGAGCCGCAGGAGTCCCAGCCAACCGTGGCGGGGCCATGACCCGCTCACATTCTTCCCATTCGGGGAACGACGCTGCCAGGTCGATGAAGCCACCGTCGACCGGCACTACGCCACGTGCGCGGCCAGGGAAGCGGGCAGCAAATTCCATGACCACATTCGCCCCCCAACTTTGCCCGGCGAGGATTGGCCGGTGTATCTGCTCGGTCTCCAAGAACGAGAGCAAATCGTCGGTGACGGTTGCCATGTCATAGGGACCGTCTGGCTTGTCCGAGAGTCCGTGACCGCGTTGGTCTACCGCCACTGACCGATATCCGCTGCTCGCAAGCGAATCGCCGACGCCGTTCCACATGTTGGCATTGGACGACAACCCGTGGAGGAGCACGAGCACGGGCTTGTCGTCGGCCGACGTGTACGTGCTGGCGGCGTCCGACTGGTCCGAGCTGGTCCGAGTGGTCCGAGTGGTCGGGCAGGTAATCGATGACGCGGAGGTTGAGTTGAGGGCTCACCTGCACGCGTCTGGTGAGGCGAGGAGCAGCGCCGGAAGGAACCTTCATTCGGTCCATAGTTTCCAACAGATCGGACGCTATGCCCACACGGCGAGCGGGTTACCGCTCAAGCCGGCTGATCAGCCACTCCTCCAGAACGGCTGCCAGTTGTCCTTGGTATGCCCGGACCCCCGGAATGCCCGGTGGGTGACCAAGGGTGGAGGCCCACAGATAGTGCCCATAGAGCCCAACGAGCAACGTGTTTACCGTATCCGCAGGTGCGTTTGCCAGCCGCAGGGACAACCCTGGAACCTGAGACACGGGCTGCTGAGATAAAGCTGCGATCGAGGTCACCAAGGTGAGTACGTCGAACAACGGGTTGCCGATCGAGGCCGCTGGCCAGTCCACCGCTACGGGCTGGCCGCCCGGATTGATCAACACATTGTCTGCGCGCAGATCACCATGAACAAGGCATCCTCCATCGAGCGCAGGCAGCAAACCGCCTTCGCTACGCAAGAGTTCAGCGGAACGGCGATTGGCCCAGTCGGAAGGGAGGTGGCCGTCACGCTCCATCAGTCGTCGCAAGCCAAACCACAGAAAGTCGTCGGCAAGTGTTTCGCTATGCGGCGCAAGTCCGCTGGGGATCGGCGACGCAGCCAACGCATCGCACAGGCTGAAGGCTGCTGCCAACGACCCTTCCGAGGCGTCGGGCGGTGTGCCCGGTTCGAAGACCGTTGCGATCCCAGCCCAGTCCTCATGTCGAATCGTTCCGATCAACCGCGCAGCGGGGACTTCCGAGTCCAATGCTGCCAACACTTCACCTTCACGAAGGTGCATCAGCGGAGTGCGCGCGTTCACTGCCGCAGAGGCGATCTTGACGAAGACCGGCTCCTCGTTTTGCAAATCAAGCCTGGCCAGCAGTCCTGGCGAAAAGCCGACGGGAATGTCGGTGACGGCGACGACCCGATCCCCAACCACCTGTTCAATCTCGGAGCGGAGCCGGGAAGGAAGCTCGGGCCAGGCGGCACGAGCACTGGCGACAGTTCCGGCTCCCTCCACCCGGCCACCGTACTGCCGCACGGCACGGCGAATCTCGAGCCAAACCTGACGTCGGGTTAGGAAACGTGGGTCGGGGGGAGCATGAGTCGTGCCTGACGTCGAAGTTGGTCTCGGTCGACACCGAGATGCTCGAGCGAACGAGCAACGGTTCCGATTTCTGACTCTGTGGCGGCGAGGAGCAGGTACGCGCTGTTCAATGGAGCACCGTCCTCCCGAGCGAGCACAACGGCCCGTTGAAAGGCGATCTGCTGCGAACCTTGGGCCCGATACGGACCCTTTGGCAGGCGGCTGGCAGGAAGAGCAGCGGCAATGGCATTGTCGTCAGCAAAGACACCGATGGAGCGGAGAGTTTCCTCGTGTTGGGCAACGATCGCGTCACGCAGGTCTGCCGAGTTCACCGAGAACGTGGCCAGCGCCTGCTTGGCAAGACCGTCCTGGAGGTCCAACGCCGCCAGCAGGAGATGCTCAGCGCCTGGTGATTGGATTCCGTCGGCACGAGCAAACCGCTCCGCGGCAGAGAACAGCACGTTCATAGTGGCGAGGTCGGCTTTTGCTCGACGAAGTTTGTTGAACACCCTTAAATCCATTCCGTTTTTTAGATGCTCCGACGCACCACACGTCGTGCGTACTTCTTGTGGACCGCCTGCTTGGTGACGCCAAGCGCCTCTGCAATTTGGACCCAGTTCCAGCCTTGATCGATAGCCGCTTGAACTGCGGCTCCTTCGAGCCGGTCGGCGAGACGGCGAAGCGACACGACCGCGGCAAGTGCCTCGACCGGGTTGCTTGGGTCTGGCACTTTTTCGATCATGCGGTCAACTTTAGTTGACCGCATGATCGAAAGTCAACTAAGGTTGACCGCATGAAATCAGCTTCCATTCGGATTCTTTGCTTCGCATCCGTCGGACTACTTGGCGTCTCCGGATGCGCGAAAGACACCGGCGAGACGGTTCCCACAACCCGCGCGGCTGCAGCCATCACCCTGTCAGCCTTAGCTCCACGGGCCGGATACGGCGTCTTCGAGGCCCACGACGGTCGCTGTTCGCTGCTGAGCGGTGACGGTCTCCCCGCTCCGGTACCCGTGGCCTCGGTATTCAAACTCTGGGTACTCGACGCCCTTGCCCGATCCATCGCTGACCGAAATTTCGGTTGGGACACCCCGGTGACGATTCGCGACGACCTTCGAAGCGACCCTTCGGGAGAGGTCTACGCATTTGCCCCTGGCCGGCAAGTTCCTGTGTCGGAACTGGCCCGCTTGATGATTGCTAGCTCGGACAACACTGCTGCCGACCATCTCATCGACTTGGTCGGGCGTGACGCGGTGATCACCGTGATTAGCGAGGTTGCCAAAGATGGCGCCTCGAGAACCTTGCCGCTGTTGTCGACTGCCGACATGGCGCGGCTCAAGTACGTGCACCCAGACCTCGGGCGGGAGTATGCAGCTCTGGCCATCGCTCCTCGGGCTGGGTTCCTGACCACTCTTCCTGAGCGCGGCCCATTCCCTTGGCCCAAAGACCCGACCGCAATCAACCGCCTTGACCTGATCAACCCCAGCTTCGTCGACGAGATCGAGTGGTTTGCGAGTGGCGCGGATATCTGCCGAACAATGGTCGATCTGTCACGCCTTTCGCGTGAAGTTGGAATGGAGCACATTGATTCGATCCTGAGTGTGAATCCCGGATTGCCGCCTGAGCAAACGAAGGACTGGGGCACCACGTGGTTCAAAGGCGGCTCCGAGCCCGGCGTCGTCGCGCTGACCTACCGACTGGCAGACGCCAAGCTCGACCGCATCGTTGTCATTGCGCTCTCAGACCCCGCAAAGCCTCTCGATCAACGGCCCGAAGGTCAACAGATCATCGAGACGATCCTTGCCGAAGCGAGAACGGCAGAGTAGCGGTGGACTAACCGGCTCAGGAACGACGAAGGCCCAGGTCGTGAGACCTGGGCCTTCCTCAGTGGCGGGGGCAGGATTTGAACCTGCGACCTTCGGGTTATGAGCCCGACGAGCTTCCGAGCTGCTCCACCCCGCGGCGGAAAGTCCAGAGTAACAGAGGTTCGCGACCTCGAAAACACGACGGACGATGAACGTCGATCAGTTCAGCACAGGCGTGCTGGCAGGGGAGGCCACCGTGGTGGTGGATTCCAGCACGGAAACCCTTTGCCGGAGCGAGTCGATTACGGACTCTGACTCCCTCAGTCGGCGTTGGGTCTCCTCCACCGCTGCTCGTAATGCGTCGATTTCGGCGGCGTTTGGCACCGTAACCGGTGCGGTTGTTCCAAGTGCCACATACCGGCTCCATGCCTGCTGGGCGTCACGGGCAACCACCACACCGTCAGCTCCACCCAGCACAACGCCCTCGTGGCGGACCACGCCCTTGGCGTCCTGCGACGATGCGCCTTGCGCATAAACAATTCCGAACCGCCCGGCGTTCACAGGAACGAGTGGACCGAAAAGTGGGGTTCGCTTCACCTTTGTGATCGCGTCGCGGAGAGCCAGCACAACCCGACTCTTCTCCGCCAGGGCACGAACCTCGGCCACACGGGCGCCATCAAGCGGATCGACGCTCAACTGTTCTCTACCGACAGAGACACTCCTTGCCACCAGCACATAGCGCTGCACCGCCTGCGCCTTGACTGGCTCTAACACTCGCACCGCAGAAAGTGAACCGGATCGCTCGCCCGTCAATGCATACAGAACCTCGTGGTCGTCGGCTTCTGCCGACCCGCCAAGATCTGCGACCTTCCAGCGGGTGGTGACATCAACAAGGTCAGCTGGAGAACGGGAATAATAAGCACCTAGAGCTTCTGCTTGAAGCGAAAGTAGGTCATCGGGGTAGCGGAGTTTGGCGCCGATTCCCGGATAGTCGGTTTGCAGGGAACTGGGGGAACGAAAGAGCCCAGGGAGCGCTCTTGCCCATGTCCGTGCAATCGGATCTGTCAGGTCCGTCCGGTAAAAGCGGGTCCGTCCGGTCCGAGCGTCAACCAACACGACGACCGAATTGCGCACGAAGTTGAGGTGACCGTCAAAAAGCGTACGAGAGCCGCCACCCGTACTGCCGGCTGCGAAACGCTGTGCATTCGGGAATACGTTGGAGGTTGTGAACCCGTCGACCACCCAAACGGTGTCGCTCCCGACAACAAGCGGATAGGGACGCGAGCTGAACCGGAGAAACGGCGCCAACGAGTGGGCACGGTCAACAGCATCACGATGATGAACAATCACCGTGTCATCGGCGATGGAGCCGTTTCGCAGCAGAGACGCATCACCGAACCGAACCGCAAAGAGCAGCCGCTGCCAGACCCGTGAGACGGGCACTCCAATCGCCGCCTTGTTGATCGCCACGTTGGTGATCGCCGCGTTGTTTACCGCCGCCCCGGTTGCCCGAGTTCGAGCCAGCATCCTCACCGGTCCGGCCAGTTCAGTGGAGCCAGACACCGCAGCCGAGTCGTCCACCGCAACATCGTCGATCGTCCTGGAAGCCCCCTCGACAATCTGAACAATCTCTGATCCGGACACGGTGGCCGCACCAGCAACACCCGCAGGACTGCCACCCGAAGCAGATTTCGTTTCGCCGGCTGCTCCAATCCTCACAACATCTTCAAGGTCATACGCAGCGATGGTCGCTGCGTAGTGGCGGATCAGCGCATCGCGTTCCGACACACGCGGAAATGGCTGCGACGACTGAGCCGCTGCCGGGATAATCAGCGCGCCTACTAATGCGGCAACCAGCCAGAGCGCAACACCTACCCGTGCGAGAAGGAGCTCGTCCCAAAGATCAAACGACGAGTGGTCAACAACATGGCCGCGCCGAAGGGTTGGCACCACCGCCACACCGATCGCAATTGCCCCCATTGCGAGCACCGACAACATCGGTATCAGGATCGAATATTGGAGGCCGAACAGTCCGACCAACGACCCGTTGGCTCGCGAAGCAAAAGCGAACCTCGCCCACCACAGTCCGACTGCGACAAGGGCGCACAAGGCAATGAACGGCACCATCAGCAACCGCAACACTGCGGGAGAAGAGGCCCCAAGGCCGCGGCCCGATCTGTACACAAGACCAGACATGCTCCCGCCAACCACCGTGGCCACGAAACACAGCGCGCAGAGTGCGATCAGCCAAGTGGTCACCGCCTGTAAGAACGGAAGCCGAAACACGTAGAAGCCGGGATCGACGCCAAGAACCGTCGGTCCACTCACGCGTTCACGCCAACCAGAGGCAGCAAGCATTGCCTCGCGCCATCTGTCGCCCAGCAAAGGCGAGACAGTCACGGCACCGGCCACCACCAAAGGGGTGCGGACACTCCGGCGGATTCGACCGGGCTCTCCGTACACGGCGCGGGCCATTCGGTCCACGCGGCGAAGCGAACCGAACAATGCCAGAAGGCTCACCGTCAGCGCAATGGTCCACATCGAGGCCCACCAGAGCAAGCGGCGATCAAAGGACCGACCGAAACCCATGGTCTGGGCCCACAGCCGTTCCGAGATCAATTCCGCGCACGCGCCGATCAGTGCCGCTGCGAACAACGCAGCGCACAGACCGAGAAGCAGTCGGAACCAGCGGGCCGATGGAATCGGCGGCATCGGCCTCCGGTCAGCCAGCGGTCGGCACAACAATGCACCGACAGCCAGCGCCCAGCGGGGGCAAGGCATGGCCGGTGGGGAACGTTTGACCAAGTCGAACCGAACCGGCCAACGAGTTGTCGTCGCAATCCGGTGACGGATCGTCGCCATGCTCTACAACCCAGCTCACCAACGTGCCGGGCTCTATCTGCCCAGCGGCACCAATGCCGAAGGCGCTGGACAAGCTGGCTGCAACGTCGAGGCCGATTCGCTCGGTGGACCATTCACGGAACGCTGCACCCAAAACAGTTGCGTATTCCGAGGACCCATCCGCAAGGCCCGATTCCACCGACTCGCTGATCTCCGCAAGGATTCGCTGTGCCAACTCTGCGGCCACAGACACTGGGGTTGCCTCAGATGCAGTCCGCAGCTCTTCCACCGGGCGGCCAAGGATCATGGCCATGGAGCGGCGCCCCGATTCGCACGCCTCTTCCATCCCGGATTCCAATACACCAACCAACCTGCCAAGCGAGACGGCGGGATCACCGAGAAGTGTGGCAACGGTTGCGTGGCCGCGAGTACGGCGGACAGAAGACAACGCTGCCGAATGATCATCTTGGAGCTGACGCTTCAAGCGTCGAGTGACGCGTAGCTGCAACAGTTCCAACTCAGCTGCACGACGTTCAAGCACCGACGCAGCGAGATCGACAGCGTCACCTGCAGCAACCGGCTCGGCAGTAGCGACTACGGAGGCGGCCCGGACCACAGCTTCGATGCCGTTAGGTTGGGTGCTGAGTTCGACCGCACCCTCACCGCTCACCGCAACTGCCACTTCGGCTGGTGACACCGTTGCCAAAAACACCGCAGGCGATGCGACCGGGGGGACCGACTCTGCTGTCGGTTTGGACGGCGCTTTGGATGGCGGCTTCGTAATCGCCTTCTCGACCTTTGCGACCGGGCCAGGGGCCGCAGTGACGACCGCCACCGATGCTGCACCTGGCTGTTCGGCGCGCAACTTGGCGAATGCTGCACCAGCAGAGCGCTTCCGGAGCGGAGTGTTGTGGGCAGCCGTCGATTCAGCCGTCACTTCCGCAGTCACTTCCGCAGTCACTTCCGCAGTTACGTCAGCGATTACTTCAGCAAGGCGTCGTCCACGCAGAGCCGGATGGGATGCAGTCGCGCCGCGACCGTTATCCACAGCCGGAGCTTGAACCGCCACGGCGACGTCCGCTTCAACGAGGTCTTCAGCGGTGGTTACTTCTACCGCCGACACATCGGAGACAACGGCAGCAACCTCCGGAACGACAGCTTCGGAAACCTCGCTGTCAGCAGCATCGGCAACCTCAAGGTCGATTTCCACAACTTCGACCATGGAGACGATCTCGACCAGGGAATCCATCTCCACCTGCGTGGCAACTTCTTCGATGGGAACCTCGGCTTCGATCGCTGGCGCTTCGACCGACGTCACCTCGACCGACGTCACCTCGACCGACGTCACCTCGACCGACGTCACCTCGACCGACGTCACCTCGACGGAGACCAGGTCAACCACAACCTGTTGGTCGGAATCATCTAGAGCGTGCTGAACAAGGTCTACGAGGCGCAGCTCGACAGTGGGAGCTTCGTCCGCCCCAGCTTCATCTGGGAAGGACACTTGCTGGACCGACGAGACGTCCACAGACGAAACGTCCACAGACGAAACGTCCACAACTGCGTCAGGGAGCACCGTGGGCTGGGTGAGATGACGCAGCGACGCAAGGTGACGGCCTCCGGTCAGTTCAGCGCCCAGTTGATCAGCGGTTGGCATGGGTTCCTCCGCCACTCGCCGACCCGCAGCCTCGGCCGCCAGCCGAGCTTCGGTCTCTGCGTGCTGCAGGTCCGCTGTGGCGGCGTCAACCACTCGGCGCGCCTCACGCATGGTCTCCAGCAACTTCTCGCGGCCGACGCGCATCTGCTCTAACTGCACATGAGCCGTACGGCGACGCTTGGCAAGGTCGGTCAAGATTCGTTCCCTGACGGCGCGAGCTTCGGCGATCATCGCCCTGGCCTGCTCCCGTGCGGCCTCGGGCGTTTGAGCGTCGGTCTCGCTGTCAATGTCTCCCAGTCCGACCGGGCCATCTGACACCTGCATCGGGGCGGCGGCCCGTCCGGGTTCCCGTGCGCCTTCTTGCTGCTTGCCGCGCGATTCCGCACGAGCCCGCAACAAAATGCGGCCGGCTTCGGCGTTGGCGCGATCGATGATGAGCTTGGCTTCGCGCCGGGCTTCCTCAATCAAGTCGTTCACAACGACCTGCGATGCCTCGTCCGAGACAACCAGTTCGACCGTTTCGTCTCCACTGGATTGGCTGGATTGGGTCGACTCAACCGACGGCGCGGTGAGGTCAACTACCGGGCGGACGCTGCGGGCCGAATCCAACTCCAACGACAATCCCGCAACCTGGTCGTGGAGGTTAGAGACATGAACTCCAACACGCGACAGGAATTGTCTGACCTGCGCGGTGTCGTACCCGCGGAAGGACGTATCGAACTTCTGCGAACGGATTGACTCGCTGGACAAATCAGCGCCGGACGAGCCGCGCGAAGAGGTCGTCGGGTGTGAGTCGATTGAAGGAATGAGGTCAGTCATGGTGTGGCCCTTGGGGAAGGAAGGGGCTGGCCGCCGTACCGGCGGAGTGCTTCGATTGCGTCGTTCAAGTTACGGACGGCGACGACTGGCAATTTGCCGGCCCTCGCCCTTGCTTCTTGTTCTTCGCCCGGAGGCACCAGGAACAGCTTTGCACCTGCGGACCTCACACCGGCGGTCTTCTGTTTGACACCACCCACATCACCCACCGAACCGTCGGCGTCGATAGTCCCGGTAGCGGCGATCACCTGCCCTCCGGTGAGTTCACCGGGCGTGAGCAGATCGAGAATCGAAAGGGTCATCGACAGGCCTGCCGAGGGCCCTCCGATGTTGTCGGTGTCGATCTTCACGGTGACCGGAAGCTCGCATTTGACCGTTTCCACAGCCACTCCAACCAGCGACATCCCCTCGATCACGCTTGGAACGATGTCCACCACGATTGGCTGGGTTGCACCTTTTCTCGTCACGGTGAGCGCGACCGACTTGCCTTTGGGACTTGCAGTTATGCCACTTCGGAGGTCGCCGGCGACGCAGATGGGGGCTCCGTTTACTGCGGTCACCACGTCGTCTGCAAACAGCTTGCCCTTCGCCGGCAGCGTTGGTTCCACCTCGATGACCTTGACGCCGGACCCGATTCCGTCCTGTCCGAGGTAGCGAAGCGCAGCCAGCGTGGCAAGGGTCTTGGAGTCATCCATCATCACGCGGCTGCGGTTCAGCTCGTTGGTCCGACCACTTGGGTACACCTGGTCGTACGCCTTGAGATCAACGTCGGCGTCGAGCCGGGCACGAACCCATTGAGTAATGGTCAGGCGGTCAGTAAGGCCCACCGTTGCAAGGAGGAAACTTCCCTTTGGCTGGTACTGGCTTGCCCCGGTGAGTTTGATGCGCGGCGTGAGATCGGACGCGCGGCCCGGCGCATACGCCACCGAGTCCGTGTGAATCCGAGAGGCCGCAAGAACCGCTACGGCGAGGAGAAGCGCTCCGAAAGGGTAGGCGCGAACCAGCCGACGACCAAAAGACGGTTTGTGCGCTGCGATTACCGGCCCATCGTCTGTCACCACAACAGTCTCCGTGGCGTGGGAATCGGGGACCGGCAGTTCGGTGTTCTCCGGCATGATCGGACGAGCCTGCCACGGTGCGGGTACATATGGGGGGCATGAAGCAAGGCAGGAGCCGCAGAGCGTCGGTCAACCCTGTTGCGCCTACGCTGAATGTCGTGGATGTCGGCGTTGACTCGGTACACAGTCGTCGGGCCCGCGCCGCAATGGCCGGACACGTTGGGGACCCGGTCGCAGCGTTGGCAGCCATGAGCGACCCAGATCCCTCTGTGCGACTTCTGGGCTTCGGAGCGCTGGCTCGCCTCGATCTCCTGGACCAAGACCGTGCGGTCACGGGGCTCAATGATCCAGATACTCGCGTCGTGAGGCGTGTGATCGAATCGGTGGCAGCCATCCCCCACGGCGGCTACTTCCCGCTCGACCCGCTCGACCCGCTGAACCCTCTCGACTCAGCGCTCGTTTCGTTGCTCGCTGGCACCGACGATGCGGTCTCCGAAACCGCAGCATGGGCACTGGGCGAACGGTATCAACAGACCGAATTTGGGCCACAGACGTCGCTTCCTGCAACGGTTCAGAAGACAATCGTTGAAGCGCTGAGCAACGCGGCAGTGGACCACGCCGATGCGCTTGTGCGCGAAAGCGCGGCTGCGGCGTTGGGAGCGATCGGCCTGCCTGAAGGGCTTCCCGCAATTCTTCGGGCCACGAAAGACAAAGCCACCGTCCGACGCAGAGCGGTACTGGCCCTTGCATCCTTCGACGGACCCGAGGTCACCGCAGCGCTTGAACGAGCTCGTTCAGACAGAGACTGGCAAGTGCGCCAGGCCGCCGAAGACCTGCTGCGCGAGCAGTAACGCCAGCATGTGTTTAGCGCCGACCCGGCATCACAACGAATTTGAGCGTGTCGTAGTTCTCGACGCAACGCCCGGCTCCAAGCACCACGCATTCAAGCGGCGCACGAACAAGATGAACCGGCACCCCGGTGATTTCCGACAGGCGAACGTCGAGGCCGGGCATCATGGACCCGCCACCAACAAGGTGGATTCCGTTGCGAATGATGTCTTGTGCGAGTTCGGCAGGAGCCTGCCCGAGGCACGTGACGACCGACGTACAAATAGCGGTGATCAGTTCGTCGCATGCCGTGCGGATCTCTGAAGGGCTGAGCAGCACCGTTTTCGGAAGACCCTTCATCACCTCGCGGCCACGCACTTCGGCCCTGATTGAGTCTCTATCCGTGGGCCATGCGGAACCAACGGCCAGCTTGATTTCTTCTGCCGTTCGTTCGCCGATGGCAATACCGTACGCGCGCCGAATATATGTCTGGATGGTGTGGTCGAAGTCAAACCCGCCGACCCGGATTGCCTGCAGGGCCACAACGCCACCAAGACTGATGAGTGCTGTTTCCGACGTGCCACCGCCGATATCCACCACCATGGAGCCCTGGGGCTCATTGACGGGAAGTTCAGCGCCAATTGCAGCAGCCATTGGCTGTGGGATGAGCTGTGCATCAGCGGCCCCGGCGCGCATGGCGGCCTGGCGGACGGCTCGCTTCTCGACTTCGGTGATGGCAGACGGGACGCAGATCAACACTCGTGGACGGTTGAACCGGCTCACGCCAACGCGCTGAAGCAGCAAGCGGATCATCCGCTGTGTGATGTCGTAGTCCGTGATGGCACCTTGGCGAAGCGGGCGCACCGCGACGATGTAACCGGGGGTGCGGCCGATCATCTGCCAGGCCTCGTCGCCCATGGCCAAAACCTCGTTGTTGAGGCTGTTCAGCGCAATGACACTGGGTTCGTTGAGCACAATGCCTTCGCCCCGCGCATACACAAGCGTGTTGGCGGTGCCAAGGTCAATTGCAAGGTCGCGGGCCATCAGGGAAGCCGCTTTCCATCTTTCTTTCCGCCGCGCGAGATTGGTGTGCGCTTGGGGTCGAGCGCATCCAGACCTTCTCGGAATTGCCGCAAGCTGGCCTCGATGGACCGAGGACGCCGTTGTCGCCACGCGTTGACACCAATCACGATGGCCGCTACGACTCCGGGGATAAGTAAAAAGAGCAACACGTTCATATCAGGATCGGTTTCCGCTTGATGTCTGTTCCGCACGCTCTAGTTGGACCGAGGCAACGTCGGTAATACCGGTGGCTGCCAAGCCCCAGTCTGTTCCACCAGACCATGTTTCTCGCTTCCAGATGGGCACCGTTGCTTTGAGCGCATCGATACCGAACCGAGCAGCTTCAAACGCGGCCGGCCGATGGGCGCTGGACACGGCGACAATGACGGAAACTTCACCAAGCCCCAGTTGGCCGATTCGATGGAGAAGTGCCACCCGACCAATCTCGTCGAACCGGCCGCGAATATCTGCTTCGATATCGGCCAGTTTGGGGACTACCTGCGACTCGTACGCTTCATACTCAAGCAATGTCACATCGGTTCGGTGCTCGGCGTGATCACGAACCGTTCCACTGAACAACACCACGGCCCCGCAGCTTGGAAGGACACACCAATCGTGCACGGCTCCGACGGGAAGGCACGACGAAGTGAGCTGTAGCCAGGAATCACCTTCTACAGGCGGTTCGCAGGGGATTGGTGCTTCAGACATGTACACGGCATCGTAGGGCCTCAGCGGGGTCTCGCCCACCGACGGACCAGCGCATAGACCGTGCTGGCGACACCGAGACCCACTCCGCCAAGCGCAGCGATGGTGACTTCTTGGCGTCTGCGTGCGAAGAGGCGGGCCAACCGGGATGGTGGACGCTGCGCGACCAAGACCTCTTCGGTGGTGCTCAATGGAACCCACCCCGTTGCTTTGAGACGATCGTTCGCCACCACCCAGGGGTACCTGGACCAAGGTTGCGCTCCCTGGGGTCGGGGCCCCAACGCAAGGAGCGGGTAGACAATCACCTGGACAATCGCCGAAACGACTTCGCGCACTGGGCCCGTGGCTGGGATGGAAATGGCCATCCCCATCAACGGCGGAGCGTCTTCGCCGCGTAGCCATTTGTCGGGGGCGACGTTGAATGTGCCATCGAGTCGGTTGACGGCCGCATGGACTGCCGCTGCCGCCACGTCATCAAGATGAACGAATTGCACAGGCGGAGGGGTGGACAGCAGTAGATCTACCTTCGACGGGCCGACCGCGCGGGCGAGCCAACCACTTGGTCCGCTCAGCGACGGTGTCACCGCGGGCCGCAAAATGGCGAGGCGTCTACCGCGCCCGTGCCCAATGGGTTGCTCCACCTCGGATTCGACTCCGATCCCTCCGCTCACCACTCGGCCGCGCCCGCGCCAGTCCTGGGCGACGGCCTCTAATGCCAACCGTGACGAGGCGAACGCAAAGCCGGGGTTTGGATTGGGCTGGTGATCCTCGGTGATGGGCACCGGGTTGTCTGGCCAGGCCCCGTACACGGCGGCGCTGGAGATGATGACAAGCGAGGTGACGCCGGCAGCAGCGGCCGACTCGAACACCCGAGACGCAAGCGCAGCATCGTTGTGTTCGTCACCAGCTGCAAACGCCGAAGCCAAATGGATGAGTACATCGCATCCCTCCAGCAGCGGCTGCAGGTCAGCGGTCCCAAGATCTGCTCGGTGGAACCTGATGTGGGGGCTAAACGGCGTTGGCCCGTCGCGGTCTACCGCGACAACTCGTGACACCCGAGACTCCGGCTCTTCGGCCAGCAACGCCATCACCCGTTGACCAAGCCGCCCGTTTGAACCGGTAACGGCGAGCACGACTGGCTTCGACGGTGCCGTTGCCGGATCAGCGAGTTGTTGTTCCACTTCCGACTGCACTTCCCTACGATGCCATGTGGTGGGACCGCAACTCATCGCAACCACCAAGAACTTCAACTAAGCCAGACAACTCATGCCAGACAATTCGTTTCCCGACGACCTGCCCGACGATCCCGCTTCGGGCGATATGCCACCGGATCCATTCGGGCACGGCGATCCGTTCGACGTTTCTGAAACGGGCTCTTTCCACCCAGCCGAAGACAACGTCCCCTCGCAACACGACGAGGACAACCTTGGCAGCGGAACAGGGAGGGAAGGGTCAGACCCGTTTGGCGGTTTCGGTTCCATTCTGGGGCCGATGATGGGCGACCTCACCAAGATGTTGGCGCAGCAGACCCAAGACGGCTGGCAGCAGGCTCGTCATTACGCTGTGCTCCGCGCTTCTGGGGACACATCTGATACTGCGTCTCCCAGCCCTGCGGGCGATCCGGCTGTAGACCCGCTGGACCGAATTCGTATCCAGGAACTGGTGTCCATCGTTGAACGTCACGTTGTTGACGCAACAGGGCTTGAGCTGGCAGGTCCGAAAGGCCTGAAGATCGCGGCGCTGACCCGAGCCGGGTGGGCCGCTGACTTTCTTGACGCACACCGCGAACTGTTGAAGCCTGTTTTGGAGTCCCCCAGTCCACCCATTGGCGGCACCGCTTCCGGTGCGGTCGCCGGATCGCCTGAAGCATTGCTCTCGGGCCTGCTTGGGGCCGTAGGGCCATCCATGATGGCAATGCAGGTCGGGGCCATGGCTGGCCAGCTCGCGCATCGCTATTTCGGGTCGGGTGACCTTCCACTCCCCCGCAAGAATTTGGACTCCGTTTCTTTCATTCCGTCCAACATGGCGCGGTTTGCGCAGGAATGGAGCCTTCCAATCGATTCGCTGCGAGTTCGCGTAGCCATCGACGAACTCGCCTTGCACGCGATAGTTCGTCTGCCACAAATCGCCCACACCTTACGTGTACTTATTGTGCAACACGCCAGCGGTTTTCGGGTCGACCCAACAGCCATGATGGAGCGCCTCGGCGACCTCGCTGGCGACCCAGGCGCCGCGTCAGAGCGCTTACTGGAAATGGCTCAACTTGCAGCGTCCACACCGACCCCAGAGCAGTCGCACGCAGCGCAGTCACTGCAGCGCCTCAACGCCATTATCGGCGGATACGTCGGCCACGTCGGCGACCTGGTGAGTGCGCAACTCTTAGGCGGCGACCACAGGGTTGCTGAAGCCATGCACCGGCGCCGGCTGCAGCCCGACGATGCAACAGACATGCTTGCCCAGCTCACTGGCCTGAAGATCACCGCCGAGCAACACGAGCGCGGCGCTGCGTTCATCAGCGGCGTCTTGAACCGCACTGGAGATAACGGCGCAGTTCCCCTCGCTGCGTTGTGGGCAACCCATCCCAACCGGCCGTCCAACCTCCCCACAGACGCAGAATTGGATGCTCCCGGTTTATGGCTGGCTCGCATCGAGGTCCAAGAGCAGTAACCCTTGTTTACCGATCCCGCTTTCGCTTCTTGCTGACAGTGGACGTTGTTGGCAGCCGCGGCCGAGACCCAGGTTGCTGACGCTCTGCTTCAACCCGCCCCTCAACCCGCCCCTCGGCCCTCACGTCGAGCTTCGCATTGGATCCTGGTGCCCTCCGCGGGGGCGGCACCGGAACCGTTTCGGCGTCCGCCCCGTGAGTTGGTTGGCTGATCGCGCCACTCGTTGTGGCCTGCGTTCGCGGACGCGGAGCGGGGAGACTGCTGGCCACACGTTTGCGAAGGGCAGCCTGTTGCGCAACGAGCCACTCCAACGCTGGCTCGCCGACGATGCCCACCAAACAGGCTCCCGCCATGGCTGCGCCGATGACAAGCAGCCCGATGGAACGAGGCGGATCCGCCCCGGTGGCAAAGAGGGCTCCAAGCACCCAAGACAGCTGGAAGCGGGTTTCGAATCTGGCGAACGCCGCACCCTGCCCGTCGACAGCTTGGTCCCGCTGCACGATGGCGTCGAACGACAAGCGGGCGATAGACGCACTCAATCCAACCACTGCAGCGACGATGGTCCCTGCGACCCGTCCCCCACCAATTGCGCACAGCGAGGAGATCACTCCCGTGAACGCAATCGCGCCGATGATGATCCTCGATTCATCGAACCGCAGCCGCAACCGATCCGCCACCAGCGCGCCAACACTTGTACCAACCGAAACGGATCCAAGCGTCAGGCCTGACCACCACAGCGGAGCGTCTCGCAACGACATGAGGGAGAGGAACATCACCAGACCCACCACGCCGCGCAGGACCGCCATCAAAAAGGCGTTCACACGAACCGCTTCGGTATAGGAATTGGGTCGTTCTCGCCGGATCAGACCACCTGTGAGGTCCTCCAGGTCGTACATGTCGGCGGACACGCCTGCAGATTCGCGGACCCGCATCTTGATTCGGGTAGAGACACCCGCCGCAGCAAGGAACCCAAGGCAACATACCCGTAAGACCCACTGGTTGCCAAACAACTCTCGTACGGCCCACGCCGGCACCAGACCTACCGCTCCACCAAAGACTGCGATCAACGACAGACGGGAGTTGGCCTTCACCAACTCATCGTCGTTACGAACGATTTCGGGAACGATCGAACTACGTGCAACAGCGGTCGCCTTGCCACAGACCAACAGCAAGAACGCTTCTGGGAAGAGCCACAACGACTGCAGATCGCGGGCCATAAAGAGACACGTCACCGCTTTGATGATGGAGGTAGCGGTGACAACCCAGCGACGCCGTTCGCCCAGTCGGTCAACCAGCGGACCGATGAACGGGGCCACAACCACGAACGGCGCCAAGCTGATCAGCAGATACTGCAGAACTTTCGATTTCGCAGCGCCCGGGGTGAGATCGAAGAACAGCGATCCTGCCAGCGCAAGTGACGTAGCCGCGTCAGCTCCAGCAATCACCGCATGCGCGGCACCAAACCTTCCGAACCGCGATTTCGGCAGGCGCGAGTCCACCACCCGGACTTGTTCGGCCGACCACCGGACCAGACGGTCGGTGAGTGTCGAGTGCGCACGGGTCATGTCAACAGAATCTTCTCATTCCCGCGCCGCTTGGGAACCAGCGCCGTGAACGGGCAGTGATTCAGCCTTTCGGCGGACCCACGTATGCGGCACTTTCGAACGTGGGCCAGCGTTCTAATCCGTTGGGCACCCCGGGTTCGAGAATCCAGAGCGATCCCTTTTGGCACCGCGGATCAGCGCCGAGATCCAGCGAGTCCACCCGACGAAACGTGTCGAGGAGTGCAGGGATGATGTCGCCATGGCTGCACATCACCACGTTGAGAGAACCCAAAGATCGGACGAGGGCAAGGGCGTCATCGTGCGGGCCTTCGGCAAGCGCCTGTGTGATCTCAACCGGCACACCGATACGCGCTGCCAGGGGTGCGAGGGTTTCGACGCAACGCAGATACGGGCTGGTGAGCAACCGCTCGATTCCAACCTCGGCAAGCGTGTCGACCAGATCAGCCGACTGGCGCCGGCCTTGGGCAGTCAGCGGACGAAGCGTGTCGTCGGTTCCGTTCCACGTGGCCCGTGAGCCCGCTTGTGCGTGTCGAAGTAGGTACAGGGTCACTGAAGAAACTCTCCGCCGAGGTCGGTAGCCGAATAGATAGGTTTAGGAAAGACGTCGCTGCGCTCGCCGAGCGCCCGAAACTGCAAGGTAGCGAAGGTGCTGCGCATCGTGCGCAAAACTGCCCTTGCCATCCTCTTGACCGTCATTCGGCTCCGAGCGAACTCGCTGGTTCCACGTTGCATCGGTCAGCTCCCAAACTCGGACATCGTCACGAAGTTGCGTTGCAACAATCTCGTTCAGTTCGGCTACAAGATCTGGTTGAACGACGGGAACGAGAGTCTCGACGCGCCGGTCTAGGTTGCGCGGCATCATGTCGGCTGAACCCAGCATCCACAATGGCTGGCCATCGCCGTTGCCGTTTGCGAAGTGGAACAGCCGCGAGTGTTCGAGATACCGACCGATAATCGAACGAACACGGATGTTTTCACTCAGACCGGGCACACCCGCCCGGAGACAACAAATTCCGCGGATGACGAGGTCGATGTGCACGCCTTGCGCGCTGGCTTCGTACAACGCTTCGATCACGGCCTCATCGACGAGTGAATTGAGCTTGAGCATGATGCGCCCAGGACCACGCGACTGGGTGGGGTGTTCGTTTCTGATCAGCGAGACAACGGCTTCGCGCATGCCTTGCGGTGCAACCACCAGCCGCTCATAGTGCTCAGCCCGACCAAAGCCGGTGAGCGTGTTGAACAGCTTTGTGAGGTCAGCGCCAAGGGCGGGGTCCGAGGTGAACAGTCCGAGGTCTTCGTACAGACGGGCCGTTGATGAGTTGTAGTTGCCGGTTCCAATGTGGCAGTAGCGCCGAAGCCCGTGTTCCTCTGCGCGCACAACAAGAGCAACCTTGGCGTGGGTCTTGAGTCCCACCACGCCATAGGCAACGTGGATGCCAACCTCTTCCATTGCCTTGGCCCATGCAATGTTGGCCTGCTCGTCAAAGCGCGCCTTGAGCTCAATCAGAACCGCGACCTGTTTGCCTGCTTCTGCTGCAGCAATAAGCGCACGTGCAATCGGCGAATTGCCGGAGGTGCGATACAGGGTCATCTTGATGGTCAGTACGGACGGGTCGGTGGCGGCTGTCTGAATGAACGTCTCAACACTCGAAGCGAAGCTGTCGTAGGGGTGATGTACCAGCACGTCGGCCGCACGGATGGCTGCGAACACTTCAACGTTGCCTGCCTCGTCGGGGGCAAAGGCCGCTCTTGTGGTGGACGGCCACGCCTCGTCCTTCAGTTCCGGGCGATTCAGCGAATGCAGCGACCACATGGAGGTGAGGTCGAGCATGCCCTGGACCGTGAATACGTCGGCCGGAGTGAGTTCTAGTTCTTCCAAGAGAAGGCTGACTATCTCGCTTGGGGTCCCGGCCGATACTTCAAGGCGCACTGCGCGGCCGAAACGTCGACGCCGCAATTCGGTCTCGACCGCGACCAACAGGTCTTCGGTATCGCTGTCGTCGACCGAAAGGTCGGCGTTGCGGGTCACCCGAAAGCTATGTGCGCTCTCGATTGTGAAACCTGGGAAAAGTAGGCCGACGTGCGCGGCAACCAACTCTTCAAGCGGGAGCAACTGGTGGGACCCAATGGGGATGAACCGCGGCAGCAACGGTGGGACCTTCACGCGAGCGAAACGTGAGACGCCATCCTTGTCACGAATGACCACACCGAGGTTGAGGCTCTTGTTGGAGATGTAAGGGAACGGATGGCCGGGGTCCACCGCCAACGGAGTGAGCACAGGGAAGATCCCATTTTCGAAAGCCGTTGTCACTTCTGCACGGGATTGCGAATCGAGGTCGTTCCACGACACGATTTGGATGTTGGCTTCACGCAGCAGCGGGAAGAGTTCGTGCAACAACACCGAACTTTGCCGCTCGATCAACTGTGCAACACGACGCGAAACACTTCGCAGCTGCGGAACAGGGTCGTCGGGCTCGCCAAGCAGCAGACCCGATGCTGCGCTGTCTTTCAACGCTGCCACTCGAACCTCGAAGAACTCGTCGAGGTTGCTGCTGAAAATTGCGACAAACTTCAGCCGTTCCAGCAACGGCACCCGTGGGTCCGAAGCGAGCGCAAGGACTCGTTCGTTGAAGGCCAGCCAAGAAGACTCTCGGTTAATCAGACGCGATTCCGCTGCGTGAGGTACCATCTTTTCGAGCAGTAAGGGGATCAGCGGGGTGCCTGGACGGATCGGGGCGAGCTGATTGGCCGCTAGTCAGCTTCGGGCAGGCCGAAGTCCCACTCGGCGATGATTGATTCACGTTCTGCATCGTTGTTGACCCGGTCGCGGTTGCGGCGAAACTGCGGATCATGGAACGGCAGCAACAGCAAACGAGCCATCACACGGGTGCGGAATTCTTCGATGAGCGCCCGCTCACCAAACACCGGCTCAAGTTCCCAGTGTGGCGCAACGGGGCCGAGGTAAACGATGCGGACATGGGCACGCGGTTCAGCTGGGGTGGTGGCGGTAGACATTGCACGAACTCCGAATCAGGCTTTGCCGTCGAGCTTGTCTTCGACCTTGTTGGCAACGCTTGACGCGCTAGAGGCGGCATCTTTCGCGCCGTCGGCAACGCCGTCTTTGAATTCCTTGGAAGCCTCGCCCAGGGAGCGCGCCAGCTTTGGCAAACGCGACGCCCCAAACAGGACCAAGACAATCACAAGGATGATGATGAGTTCTGGAGCTCCGAGACCGGCCATGTCCCCAAGCGTACTCCCTCATCGCTGCTGCACGACCAGCGGGCCCTACGGGTTACAAATCGCTCTTGCAAACCTTCGTGATCCGTTACCGAATCTCGCCCGACAACGACCGAAGCCCGCTCCAGGAGGAACGGGCTTCGATGAGGAAGTTGCGGTGACCGAAACAACGGGTCACGGTTCCTTCGGACGGGTCGTGGACGTCCGAAGATTTCAGGGTGCTTAAGCAGTGGCCTCGGCAGCGCTGCGACGGGCGAGAGCCCGGCTGCGACGGACCTTGCGGCGTTCCCGTTCTGACAAGCCGCCCCAGATACCGAATTTCTCGCCGTTGGCAAGTGCGTATTCCAGGCAGTCGTTGCGCACGACGCACCCACGGCAGACCTCTTTGGCCTCACGGGTGGAGGCGCCACGCTCTGGGAAGAACAACTCAGGGTCAACCCCCATGCAGTTGGCCTTGTTCTGCCAACTACGAGCAGCAAGCTCCGGATCGAGGAACGTGCGCATCATGCGGACTCCTTCTTGTCGACCGGAGCCGACGGACGAAGAACCAGGCGGGCGGCGCAGCTGTACAGCGCAGCCGCACCTGAACGGTGTAGCGCAGCTGTTGCGAGGCGTCGGGGCACAAAGGTCCTTGGGGTCAAAGTGGTGAAAAAAACGGGCGGTGGTTGCATGTGGCCGAATCGCACGAACGACACGGGCGAAATTACAACTGCGTCATTGTTCATGTTTCGGCCCAGCAGTGCAAGCAAAATGCGTGGATTTCTCCTGAACAGCAAGGGTTTTTGCCGTTCCCATCACCCGCGCGCTTATAACCGCGCAGACGTATGAGCATTGACGGGGTCCATGTGCAACCGTGGAGTGGCATGCAAACCCGATCAACGCTGTACAGCCCTCAGGAATTGTTTGCGGGTTTCAACCCGGATTCGGAAGGGTCGTACCTACAGACACTCGACGCCAGGACATACCTCGAGACCCGGCGCGACTGGACCGAATCCGCCGGAGCAGCCCGCTCAGCTCATGATCACTGCATCACCGTCGCCCGAGACGAGTTCGTTGCAGGACGCCGGGTCGCAGCCGTCATGGGCGGGCACGCCGAGCCCCGCGGTTCCAAGACCTACAGGTCAGTGGCAAGGATGGCGCATCAGTTGGCTGAACAGTTTGTGGTGGCCTCCGGTGGTGGACCGGGCGCCATGGAAGCCACGCATCTTGGCGCGTTGATCACGGACCATGACGAGTTGGATGCGGCAATCAACACGCTTGCGTCGGAGTGCGCTGACTTCCCGCATGGCTTGCACCAGCTTGTTCGCCACGGAGCGTTCGATCTGAACCTGGTTGCGCGCCTGCACGCTTGGCAAGCCCCAGCGTTCCGGGTACTTGAATCGGTCGATCAGCTCTCCCGGCGCCCGTCGCTCGCCATACCCACGTGGTTCTACGGGCACGAACCTCCCACGCCGTTCGCCACGCACATCGCGAAGTACTTCCACAACGCCATCCGGGAAGACGGCCTGCTGGCGATTGCGCGGGCGGGCATCGTGTTTGCCCCTGGCAAGGCTGGCACGCTGCAGGAGATCTTTCAGGATGCCGCGCAGAACTACTACCAGAGCTTCGGCGAGGCCAGCCCAATGGCCTTCCTCGACATCGACAACTATTGGAGCGAGACGTTTCCCGTCGAGCATCTCCTTCGCCCTTTGTTTGGTCCTGAACGCTATGCGCGCTGGATACTGATCAGCCCTGACCCCGACGCCATCGTGGCGTTCATCGACACCAACGGCAACTGACCCGGAAAGGCTCTGCCCTTTCCGGACGCCACCGGTTATGTTCCGGATATGACACTTGCTGACGATCAGTTCTATACAGGGCTGGTGGCAGAAGCGTACGCACCGCTACGCGGTTCGGTCTACCCCGCAGAACCGTACGCGCGCTTTGTTCGAGAGTGGGGAGAACCGGGTCTCGAGATCGGATGCGGTCACGGAGAACCGCTGTTAGACCTCGTCGCCGACGGGCTGGACGTTGTTGGGTTGGACTCCTCAGCAGACATGCTTGCGCTCGCTGCGTCCAGTGCAGCAGACCGCGGGCTTGAGGTTCAACTGGTGTGCGCGCGGATGGAACAAATGGACCTCGGCCAACGGTTCGGGGCCATCTACTTGGCCGGTCCCACGTTTCAACTGGTGGTGGACGAAGCTCTCGCTCAGGAGGCGCTGTTGCGAATCGCGCAGCACCTGCTCCCAACGGGTCGGGCCCTGGTACCGCTGTTCATTCCGAACCCGATCGAAGAAGAGGCGCTGGGTGTATGGAAGGAGCACCAGACCCCCTCGGCCACGCTTGCGTTTCGTGCAGTCGAGCAGTCGTATCGGCCGGCCGAACGCCGTGTGGACACCGTTCTGGAGTACCGACGAGGGACAGTCGAGGCACCAATCGAACTCGTACAGCGGACGTGGTCCCTGCGGTGGTACGAACCCGGGGAGTTCGAGGCGCTCGCGACACAGGTTGGGCTTGCGGTCGACGTAGTGCTCGACGGCGGACGCCTCGGCAGGTCCGTCGTGCTTCGTGCTTAACGGTGCGCAGAGCGCCACCTTGCCCGTTGGATCCGCGCAACCGTTCGGACATATCCCCTATCGACTATTCCATTGGTCCAATCCGTGGCCGCGTGTTCGTTTGACCTCTGCAATCCGCGCATCTTGTACAGAGCAGGAAGTTGGTGAAACGGGAGGTTGGGTGCTGTGTGGTGCTCGTTGTGAAACGGCATGTTCCACGTGAAAAACCGCATCACAGGGTTGGTCAGTGTCGTGCGCGTTCCCACCACAGGACCTTGACCCGTTGGACACCCGGTGTGCTCGGCCAAAAGGTACCAACGCAAGAACGGTTGACCAACAAGCACGGGGACAAGCCACACCTGCACCGCCAACCACGAGTGGGTGAGCACGGAGAGCGTCAGCACTGCCAGGTATGCCCCGGCCATGAACCGGGCCTGGCGAATCACCTTGCGACGATGACCTACTGGAAGCCAGCTATCGGTTGCCTGTCCACGAAGTAGCCGCCACAGGGTCTGTGCCATCGCCTTCCAATACAGCGCACCGGTTGAGTGCAGCAGGATGTCTCGACGGGCGCTTGGCTTCCAACCATCGAGTTCAGGGTCGTTCTGCGGGTCTTGGGTGTGACGGTGGTGCGCAGCATGAAACAGCCGAAACCATCGGCTGGGAAGCAACAGCAGCAACCCAATGCTCGCAGCCACCACGTCGTTTGCGGCGCGTGACTTGAACGCCGTCCGGTGGATGCATTCGTGTTCCGGGCAGAACAGGAAGATCAGCACAAACCCATGTATGAGCAGCGTTAGGGTAATCCACGGCGTGCTCCACGCCCGCACAAGCAGCGCTCCAGTGACGGCCAGCACAAGCAGATGCCCACTCAGCCGAATCAATCCCTGCGCATCGGAGCGTCGGCTGGTGAGATTCGCAGGAACCATCACCAATGAGGTCGGCGTCATGTCTTCGGCGTCAACCAGCATCGGACCGCTCATTCCGATTCGGCAGGGCTTGGCACGTTGCGGTGATGAGCAACTGACGGGGGCTGGCAGAGGGCTTGCTGGCGGAGCGTCAGCGATGACAGCCGTTCCGGCAGCACCGGGGGTTCAACGTTGTAGGAGGAGTTGCCCGGCGAGTACTTAAAGAACAACGACCGTCGATCATATAGTTGCGTCCATGCCAGTGTTCCGTGCGTGATGGCCTCGGTGAAGAACACCACGTCGCCAGCGGACAGGGGCACCTCGACCAGGAGCGGGTTGCCGTATTCGATTGTCTGTGGACGTACAAAGTTGGCCTTGTGGGAACCCGGGATGCAGCAGAACCCGCCGCCGCCGGCCGGATGATCGACTAGCGCCCATTGCACGCCGATCAGCCCGCAGTGGATACGTCCCTGACGGACCTCGTAGTACTGAGCAGGATCGAACGGTGTCGCGCCGCCGTGCACCCACAGGCCAGACGACCCTGGGGCCATGTAAATGCCGTAAGTGTGATCAAGGCGAGCGTTGGGTCCGTTCGCTTCCAGCACGACATCGAGCACGGCTGGGTGATCCATCAGCGACGTCGCCACGGGGGCTGACCCAGCGCCAAGGAAACCGGCGAAGCGTTGCCCCATGATCGTGTCGTCGGGCCGGGGATAACCCTGCGCGTCGATTTCGGCGTTGACGGTGCGCAATGCATCCGCGTCGAGCACGGCACGCCTCACCAGAAACCCCTGCAGGTCGAACGAATAGCGCTCTTCCTCTGTCATCGGTCCCACCCGCTACCAATCCGCTCCAGGCATAATGCGTTTCATGAACTGATCGAACAACGGGACGGTGAATGCAGTGTCGCCGTGGTTGGGGCTCCACACCATGCCTTTGGAGATGAGTTGCGCTCGCGTCGGGCCGAGGGCGTTGACCTTCTTTTCCAGCTTGTCGGCTATTTCCCCTGACCGGTGCGGGCCCGGGCCAAGCTCCGCCATCGCTCGGAGATACCGCTTCTCCCCGGGCGTGAGGCGATCGAATCGGACTCGGAAGAAGCTTGCGTCGAGCGACGCCATGACGGTGAGGGAGCCATTTACGACATCGGTACGCGTAATCGGTGAGCGTTCAGCTGCCTCCCAGGTGTGCTTGCCCCATTCCTGCAAAAAGTAAGCGTACCCATGAGATTGCTCGACGATGAGCTCAGTTGCGTCGCTGTTGATTTCGACGTGTTCTTGATTGATTGGCTTCTCGATTGCTTGCCGCGCATCACTGTCGTTCAGCGGTCCAATCTCGGGAAAATCAAATAGCCGCTCCGCATACGACTTAGCGTTTCCCATCCGACCTCGAAGCTGCGGGAGTCCAGCACCGACGAGTCCGACTGGAAGGCGTTGCTGTGCGCAGCGATGAAGTGCCGTCACAAGCGCAGCGAGTTCCGCTTCGGCGACGTATTGCAGTTCGTCGATAAACAAGATCACCGCAGTGTCGCCTGCTTTGGCTGCGCGCCCGACCGCCTCGAGCAAGGCAATGAGATCCGTTTCCAGGTCACCGTTGTCCGCCAGGCCAGGCTCCGATGGGAGGTCCAGTCCAACCTCAAGGTCGGAGAACTTGATCTTGAGTTTCGCGAAGCCCGCTAGCGCACGCAGTGCTCGCTGCGCAAGGTCTTTCGCCTGTTCAGACCTGCTGAGCCGAAGCATCGCTCTGCGCAATTCTGGTGCCAGCAATGCAGGAAGCGATCTTCCCTCCGGTGCTTCGATGCGAACGGTATGGACACCGGACGACTCAGCAGCGTCGCGGATGGAATCGAGCAGCACTGTTTTCCCAACACCGCGGAGTCCAACCAGCAGCTGACTCTTGGTCGGCCGACCCAATCGAAGCCGTTCGATGGCGACGCGGGCGTTCTCTCGCAGCACACCACGCCCGGCCAGCTCAGGGGGCGGTGTGCCCGCACCTGGCGCAAACGGATTACGGATTGGATCCACGGCCAAAGTGTATACGCATCTTCGACACATTAGGGTTGTTATGAATCTTAGGTCGTAAACATAACGTTCCTAAGAACTGTCAACTTTGGGCCAACTCATTCAGCGGCGACCCTTCGACATCGCTCGTTTGTTCTGAATGAAATCGACCAGCACGTAGTCCCCGAGGTTCTCAGGTGTTGTGTAGAACGCCCGGCCCCGATTCATCTCGGTGATCCGGCCGATGAACGCCTTGAGATAGCTGGTGGCGTCCAGCATGAACGTGTTGATGGTGATGCCGTCGCGCGTGCAGCGGGCCACTTCGGTGAGTGTTGCCTCAACCGTCTCTCGCACTGGCGGGTAGCTGAAGAACGGCTCACCGCTGGGCAGGATGTGAGCGGTTGGCTCGCCGTCGGTGATCATGATGATCTGCTTCGTGCCGGTCTGTTTTGCGAGCATGCGACGAGACAGCAGGAACGCGTGCTGCATGTTGGTGCCGTAGACGAAATCCCAACTGACTTCTGGCAGCTTCTCCGGTTTGATCTCGTACGCGGTCTCCGAGAACCCCACGATGCCGAGGAAGTCCCTTGGGTACATCGAAGAGATGAGCGAGTGCAGCGCCATCGCCACCTTCTTGGCCGACAAAAAGTTGTCTCGCATCGGCATGGAGAGTGAGAGGTCAAGCATCAGCACCGTGGAACTGCGGACCAACGTTTCGGTCTGCTCGATCTCGAAATCGTCTGGGGTGAGTTGCACGCCGCCCGACGCCGTGCGCGCGCCACCTCGGCCAAGCGCGTTGCGGATGGTGCGCTCGATGGACAAGTTGAACGGGTCGCCAAACTCGTAGGGCTTGGTCTGGTAGCTGCGCTCTGCACCAACCCCGATGCGTTCAATTTGGTGGCGGCCAAGCTGATCTTTGGCCAGCTTCGAGAATAGTTCGTTGAGCGCGTTGGACCCGATACGCCGCATTCCTCTCGGTGTGAGCTCCAAGCGCCCTTCCTTGTTCTCCACCATGCCGGCGCGTTCCAGCATCTTGGTGAGCTCGGCAAGCTTCTCGAGTGCCTTGGCCCCATCGTCGCCGAGCAAGCCTCGGGCCACGTCGATATCGGCTTCGGCCAGCGCACCTGGGTTGGTGGCGTTTCGCATGAGGTTTTCGAGCTGGTCGATGTTGCCCAGCTCCTGCATGAGGTCCATGGCGTCGCCCATACCCATTGGGTTCTCGCCTTGGAAGTTGTAGCCCTTGGACCAGTTGAGGTTGGGGAACGCCTGCTGCAAACCCTGGCCCAACTGTTCAACTTGCCAGCGAAGATCCATGTCGCCCAGAAGCTGGTCAGACAGCGCCTGCATCTGCGCCCGCTGCTCTGGCGTCATGGAGTTCATCATTTGTTGCATGGCTGCCATCTGCTGGGCCATCTGGGCCAACAGTTCCTCAAGGGTCTCGGGGTTGCCAGGGAAGAAGTCTCCGAACTTCTCCATGAACGACTGGAAAGGGGCCTGCGTGTCTTGGCCTTCGTTGTGCATGTTGACCAAGTTGTTGAGCTCGGAGTACATGTCCTTCATGCGCGCCATGTCTTCGGGGCTCATGTTCTGCACGGCCTGGCTCATGTCGCCAAGCATGTTGTCCATGAGTTGCTGACGGAGCTTGTCCATGAGCTCTTCAAACTTCTGAGCAGCCTCGTTGGACGCGAAGTCATAGTTGCTCAGTTCGCGTACTTTTCCGGCAAGGTCTTGCGGGAGAAAGTCCAGCGACATGTTCTTGTCCATGGCCATGGACTCTGCGGTTTCCTGGCGACGCTGGTCACCGGAATTGCGTGCCTTCTCGACGATGTCGTTGATGGCGTCGCGTTCGGTGTCGAGCACTTCGGACAATGCGTCGTTGATCTCGTCGTAGACACCACCCAGGTTGTTGTCCTCAAGGCGTTGCTGCCGGCGTTCGCGCAGCTTCTGGAGTAGCTCTTGCATACCTGCAACACGTTCACCGTTCTTGTCGGTGAAACCGTTTTGCATCATCTTGCGCAGAGCCGCGTTGAGGTCTCCGTGGTACAGCAGGTCGTCGTTGAGTTGCGCCATCACATCGTCGGCGTCCAACTCAAAGCCAACCTGTGTTCCGTCCCAGCGTGAATAGGAAAGCCGACGTGCCATTTCTGAACCCTACGCCTCTCGCCCCGCTAGGTGCGATCTGGGTAACGCGGTGTTAGCGGCTGAACACGCGAATGCGCTCTTGCGCGGCGCGCATTGCGGCAAGTTCAGCGTTCAGCGGGGCAACCACTTCGGCATCCACCGTGGCAGTAATGCCCTCGCTGAGTCGTTGACGGGCCTGTTCGCGACGGCGGAGCGCACCAACTGCGGCAACCCGGCGGCCGATCACGGCGAACACGATGCCGAGGACCGCTCCCCCAATTGCCAAAACCGTTGGCAACGGAATCTGGCCGATGCGAGCCATTGGTGGGTCAGGGATTTGGAACCACTTCAGGAGAAACAGGACGCCAAGCCACACGAGACCAACCACCATCAGCAGCGTCAACAGACGCTGCAACGTTCCGAACAGTGTCCACCAGCGCGGGCGTTCCAACGGCATTGGTTGCGAACCAATCCCCCGATCAAGGCGGTCGGGGAGGGTTGCCATGGCAGGTTCCACCGTGTTGCGGAGGCGTTGCTCCCAGTGCTCAGGGAGTTGCGCTGCGGTGTCGGCGACAAGATCACGGCCTGCGCTGGCAAGGGCTCCCACCGAGATGGTTGACGGGGCCGGCAATGACGACCGCGGAATGGTCAGTGCCTCGTCGAGGTGCGCTGGGTTGCTCTTGTTCGACGAAGCGGGTCGGCGACCCAAACCAAGACGACGAAGCGGGTCGGCTCGGAGCCGGGTGGCCCACCTCGTGACGGGCCATCCAACAGCCAGCGATGCCCGTTGCCGATACGCGGCAGCTACCGCATCAGCAACCGTGTCCACGCCCGCGACGGTTGCTGCTGCGCGAGCCAGACGATCACGGTCAGCTGCCCCAACCGGTGCAGGGTTGGCTTCTCCAACAGAAACGCTGAGGTCTCCAGCCAACCAGTCAAGATCGGCGTCAAGGCGGCTGACCAGCGCGCGTCGCTCCGCAACGCGGGCAGCCAACTCTCGGCGAACGTCGGCAATTCCTAAGCCCGTTGTTGCAGACACAGCCATGGTGCGCACACCGACCATGCCGTCATCAGTGAGCAGTTCGCCAAGATGAGCAAGGCAGCGGCGAACATCATCTGCATGCAGACGATCGGCCTGGTTGAGCAGCACGAGCGTGACGGCGCCGTGGCCGCGAAAACGCTCAAGGAAACCTTCGTGCAATGCGGCGTCGGCGTACTTCTGCGGGTCAACCACCCAGCACAGAACATCAACCACCTGCACCAAACGTTCCACCTCGGCGCGGTGGGAGGCCGCAGTTGAGTCATGGTCCGGAAGATCCAGCAAGACCAGCCCATCAAGCGTTAGGTCATCCAGGCGATCGCTGGTCCGCACATCCAGCCATTCCAGCAATGGTCCTGCGTCAGGCCCAAAGACGGCAGCACGCGCAGTGGACGTGGTCGGCCGCGTCACGCCCGTCTGCGCCAGGGTTTGACCCGTGATGGCGTTGAACAGAGAGCTCTTGCCGCTTCCGGTGGCCCCTGCCAGTGCCACCACCGTGTGTGCGGTGCCGTGGCCCAGCCGACCGGTGGCGTTGGCCGCAGTGGTCCTGGCTCGTTCACGGAGTTCTGCTGGCAGCCGTTCGGAGTCGAGGGTGACAATCTCGTTGAGGGCGTCGAGGCGTACGTGGAGACGGTCGGCCGCTGCTGTAGGGCTCATTGCTTTGCGCTCATTCCGCCGGAAATGGCTTCAGCTGACGTTCGCAACGGGTCGCCGCCGGACGGCGGCACCCCAGCACCTCGCAAGACAGCTTCGAAACGACGGCGTTCATCGTCGTAGAGCGCTGCAACGCGCTGCATCAGGTCTTGACGCGCATCGCCCGCAAGACGCCGAAGGTTTTCGTCGCCCAGCAGCGCCTCTAGCAACGCATGTCCCACCGCAGACGCTCCACCAGCGATTGCTACCTCGCCGCCGGTCAGGCCACCTGTGTGAGAGAAGACGAGCATCATCAGCACCGCCGAGACCCCGTTGACGCCAAGCGACATCACACGCGCAGTAGTGCGACGTCCCGCACCTTTTTCTCGCACGATTTCGATGAGACCCGCCTGCCAGTCACGCAGCGTTGTGGCGGTTTGCGGTGCAAGTTCAGCAGATGCTCGACCCAATGCGTTTGGTCCGCCGATCGGCATAGTCGCACCGATCGGCATCGCTTTCCATTCCGTGAGCGTGTTGGCCGCTGCGGTGTCTGCTTGCGAAATGACAAGCCGTTCCAGCACGTTCTCGACGGCCACGTTGAGTTGCTCTTGCGACACCGGCCTGCCGGTGATGGCGCCAGCAATCCGTGACCGGAGGCGGCCAACGCCTGTTCGCAGCTGACGTAACAGCTCGCCGGTGCCGATGAACTCTTCCCAACGAGCAAGGACCTCGCCCCGGATGATGGTTCCGTCAGCGATTTCGTGGCGAACCGATTCTAGGGCTGCGGCGTAGTTGTCCTCGGCAACACGTTGCAGGGTGTCGCCAAGGACCTGTTGTGCATCTGCTGCATCGGCGACCGCTTCGCACCGACGACTCACGTCCACAAAAACCCCGCGCAACGAACGTCTGATGGTCTCCACTCGGCGCTCGTTGTCCGTGCCCAGTTCTTGCAGCCACGCACGAAGTGGATCGACAGCCTCACCAAGGAGATGATCAGCTCGGAGTGGCTGTTCGACGACCGTGAACACAGGGGTGCCGTCCAGCCCGTTGCGCTGCAAGAGGCGCTGGAGGTCGGCGGTGACCTCTTCTGTGGCACCCGGCGGCACACGGTTGAGCACCAGCACAAGCGGCGCTCCACGGTCTCTGGCCGATTCGAGGAAGCCCCACGGAACCGCGTCTGCGTAACGGGCCGCTGTTGTGACGAACACCCACACGTCTGCGGCAGCGAGAAGCTGCGCTGCGAGTTCGCGGTTCACGGCGTCGACAGAATCGATGTCTGGCGCATCAAGTAGTGCAATGCCAGCCGGGAGTGTGTCTGAGGCGACCAAACGCAACTCTCGGCGCGGGTCATCGGCCGAGCCGTCAGCGTCCATACGATGGTCGCGGACACGCGCAAGACCGGGCAGGATGCGCTGCTCACCGAACCAGGCCTCGTCATCGTGATGATGCACCAACACCGGCGAACGCGTGGTTGGACGGATCACACCGGAGGCTGACACCACTTCCCCAACGATGCTGCTCACCAAGAGCGACTTGCCAGAACCGGTGGATCCGCCGACGACGACAAGCGCAGGTGCGTCGAGATTCTCCAGCCGGGGCAACACATGGTCGTCGAGTTGGCGGACGATTGCAGCAGCGTCTCGACCCGCCGCATCGGCGCCAGCCGCATCGAAAGGGAACCGCAGATCGGTCAGGTGAGCCCTGAGTTGACGAACATCCTGCGTGAGCTGATCATTGGTGGCCGTGGCGCCCGTGGTCCCCATGGAAGGCGACTGTACTGCCACGCGATTCCCCGCCAGACGGGAACGCGTCGTGACGCGGGGAGTCCCACCCAAGAAGCGAGGTGATTACCGAGCCCGATAGGTGGCCTTGGAGCCAGCGGCGTCCTTGTTGAGACGCTTGGAAAGATGGAGGCCTTCCAGCAGGAACTCGATGGCGCTGGCTTTGACGGGGATGGATGCATCGGCGCCGACCAATCGATACACCGCGTCACGCAAACCGTCGGCTTCTGGGTTGGCCAGGACCGCAACCACGTCGTTGGCTGCGATGTCGTCACCGGTGTGGACCACCATGCCGCCATCGAAGCCTTGGATGGCAGTGCGCAGTTCGTCGATCTTGCAACGGTCCTTGAATACCGTAAGCACGCTTGCTTTGAGGAGCCGGTCGATGACGTTGCCCTCGCGCTCGTCGATGGTTTCGATCTCAACCTTGCCCTGTGTTGAAGCAGCGAGGGAGTCCAGATCGCTGACGCGTGGCACAGCTTCGTTTTCTTTGCCCTTCAAGGCACGCCGCAGAGACGCTGCCACAAGGGTTTCGAAGTTGGCCACGGACAACCGGACCGATACGCCGGAGCGCTGACTTACCTGCGGGCTTTGCCGAGCGAGTTGCGAGAACGTGGCAACGACTTCGGCCATGAAGTCTGGGACCGTGACGCTCATCCCGGTTGGCACCGTGACTGGACGGGCTTCCTGGTGAACAACTGCCAGCTCGGTCTCGATGTCCAGCGGATAGTGGGTGCGAATCTGCGCACCAAAGCGGTCCTTCAGCGGGGTGATGATGCGCCCACGGTTTGTGTAGTCCTCGGGGTTGGCCGACGCGACCAGCATCACGTCGAGAGGCAAGCGGATCTTGTACCCGCGGATCTGTACGTCTCGTTCTTCCAACACGTTGAGTAGACCAACTTGAATGCGCTCGGCAAGGTCTGGAAGCTCGTTGATGGCAAAGATGCCGCGGTTGGTACGTGGCACCAAGCCGTAGTGCAACGTGAGTTCGTCTGAGAGGTACCGGCCCTCTGCCACCTTGATGGGGTCGACTTCGCCGATGAGATCGGCGATAGACGTATCGGGCGTTGCCAACTTCTCGCCGAAACGGTCCGAACGGTGCACCCACGCAACTGGTGTGTCGTCACCCTTCTCAGTAAAGAGGTCTTTGGCGTGGCGGCTGACTGGCTGGTACGGATCGTCCTGGATCTCGGAACCGGCAATGACCGGCATCCATTCGTCCAGCAGATCTACCAAGCGAACGGATCATGCGGGTCTTTCCCTGGCCACGTTCGCCGAGGAAGATCAGGTCGTGGCCGGCGAGTAGCGCGTTCTCCACCTGCGGGACCACGGTCTCTTCGTAACCGTGCATGTTTGGGAAAAGCTGCTGGCCCGCAGCGATGCGGGTCATGGCGTTACGCCGCAACTCTTCCTTTACCGGCACCGAAACCCAACCCGAGGCTCGGAGTTCGCCGATGGTGGACGCGGTGGGGTGAGGGCCGTTGCTCATGAAGGGCACCCTATCGTCATGTCGAATTCTGCAGGGATTCGAGCCTGACCAGACCCGAGATACGCGCAACTCGGCCACTCAACACTCACAACTTGGCGCTTTCGGTCAGCAGGAGCGCGCGTTTTGGTCGAGTTGCGCGTATGTGGGGGGCGAGTTGCGCGTATGTGGGGCCTAACCTGGCGCAGCATGGAACTGCGCGAAGGCCTTCGGACAACTGGCTCGGTGCGGGCCTTTACCGACGAGGCGGTGACGCCGGAGCAGGTGTCGGCGGTCCTCGAAACAGCCCGCTTCGCACCGAGCGGGGGGAACAAGCAGGGCTGGCATGTGATCTGGGTACGCGATGCTGCAGACGCGTGCGGCGTTGCGTGACATGGCTGTCATCGGCTGGCGCGAGTATGCCGGCATCACTGCTGCCGGGCACCGACCATTCGCCACCGACGCCACGGGTACATGGACGGGCATCCCCGACGGGTTGTCGCTCGAAACGCTGCGCGAACGTGTTGCTCCCCTGCCGTTGCTGGACAACCTGAGTGACGGCGTGGCGATGCTTGTGGTCTGCGCCGACCTTCGCGTGATTGCCGCAGTCGACGCCGATTCACCACGCACCAAGCTGGCGGCAGGGGCGTCCATCTATCCATTCGTGTGGAACTTGCTGCTTGCGGCACGCGCCGAAGGTCTTGGCGGAGTGGTCACAACGTTCTTGATTCGCCGACAAGAAAAAGCCCGTCAGCTGCTTTCCATCCCTGACGCGTTTGGCATTGCGGCAATGGTTTTTGTGGGCCACCCCGTGCACCAAAACACCAGGCTCACTCGCAAACCCGTTGCGTCGTTCACCACCATCGACCGCTTCGACGGCGAACCGCTCGGCTGAGCACAGCAACCAACCACCGCAACCAACCCACCGCACCCAACCACCGACCCAAAACAGTCCAATGACCGAAGACCCCGCCGCAGCGTTTCGATTGCTCGGACTGGGCGCCAGTGCAGATGCAGAAGCCGTACGCGCTGCGTTTCGCAAGCTGGTGAGCGCAACTCATCCCGACGTTGTGGGTGACGCCGGCGCGGAACCAACGCTTGCGTTGCTTGCCGCCTACCGGACAGCAATCGGACTTGCCGAGTCCGCAATCCACGCAACCTGCAACGTCCGTTACGGACGAACCCAGCGGACCCGTGTGGCTGGTTGACGCTGACACCATCGCGTTGCGGTGCTCACACGAAGAAGCTTTTGTCCGGATGCTTGAAGTGGGATACGCGCTTGGTTCCATCACGTACCTCGACCGTGAAGGCGAGCTGATCGAAGTTCTGCTGCGCACCAAACTTGGCGACACGCTTTCACTGGTCATCAGCTTTCAAGGACGCAACGATTGGGTGGAGGCATTCCTCACGACCGAGGTGCTGGACACGGCCAAGCACGAACTCCCCACCACTGCGCAAATCGCCGAACTGTATGCACACCAACTGGTCACACGATGGTCATAAGGAGACTGGTCCCGCTCTGTGCGCTCCTCCTTGCTGCGTGCAGCACCACTGAAGTTCCATCGGCCGCAAGCTGCCCGCCCAGCCGGTTCCGTTCCGAACGAACACTGATCATCGCCCATGCCAGCGGCGACTGGTTTGGGCCGGCCAACAGCATCGAGATGCTCGCAGGCGCAAAAGCAGCAGGGGCCGACTTCGTCGATCTCGACGTGCGTGTGACCTCCGACGGCCAACTCGTTGGTGGCCACGACGACCAGATCGGAAATCGGTCCATCAGCACCACCACGTTGGCTGAGCTTCGCACCCTCGACCTGCGAGACACATGGCGCAACCCGGACCGTCGTGTACTCCGCAACCCAGTTCGCATCCCGACGGTGCAAGACCTCTTCGACGCGTTCCCCGACACACGGATCTCGTTGGAGTTCAAGACAACCGGAGGCGAGCAAGCGTTGTGCGGCCTGCTTCACATCAACGACCGACTGGACGACGTTTATGTGAGCTCGGCCGGCGATGCGGCCGTGGACACGTTCAACACGTTGTGCCCCGACGCCACAACCACCGTCACCGACGCGATGGTGCCAATTATGCAGAACGCCCGCAGCACCGGAGATGCCTGGTGCGCACCCGTCCCCATTGGTCAACCACCGTTGCAAGCTGGCTCAGGCGACACCGCCTTCCGGCTCACTGCCGACGCGGTTGCATGGGAGCAGGAACATGGGCTGGCCGTCTACACATGGACTGCCGATGACGAAGCGTCGTTGCGTTATGTCAGCGGACTCGGTGTTGACGGCGTGTACACGGCCCGTGCTGATCTTGCGAGACCGATCCTGCGCCCCTGACCCGTGCGTCTCGACCGGTAGAGTCACACACATGTCAGAGACCTTTTTCACCGACGTTCCTCATCCAGTTGCCGCAGCCGGAATAGACCCCGGAAACGGCCTGGGGTTCCGGGTGTACAACCCGGACCGCATGGTGATGGGTCGTCGGATGGAAGACATTCTTCGCATCGCTGTTTGCTACTGGCACAGCTTCAACTGGCCTGGCAGCGATGTGTTCGGTGCAGGCACGTTCGACCGACCATGGTTGGCTGTTGGTGCCGACCCGATGAAAGCCGCGTTTGCCAAGCAAGACGCCGCGTTTGAGTTCTTCGAGAAGCTTGGCAACCCGTACTACTGCTTCCACGACGTGGACATGGCCCCAGAAGGCAAGACGCTCAAGCAGAGCACCGCCAACCTGCACAAGCTCATCGAACGCGCCGCCAAGAAGCAGAAGTGCAACCGGAGTCAAGTTGCTGTGGGGCACCGCAAACCTGTTCTCCCATCCGCGTTACGCCGCTGGCGCCGCCACCAACCCAGACCCAGATGTCTTCACCTACGCCGCAGGCCAGGTGCGCAACATGCTGGAAGCGACGCATCGCCTGGGCGGCGAGTCCTACGTTCTGTGGGGCGGCCGCGAAGGATACGAGACACTGCTCAACACTCGGCTGCGCCAAGAGGCGGACCAACTCGCACGGTTCTTGCATCTGGTTGTTGAGCACAAGAACAAGATCGGCTTCAAAGGACAGCTCTTCCTTGAACCCAAACCACAAGAACCAACCAAGCACCAGTACGACTACGACTGCTCAACAGTCCACGGTTTCCTCGAGCGATACGACCTCCTCGGCGAATACTTCGTCAACATCGAGGTCAACCACGCCACGCTGTCTGGCCACTCGTTCCACCACGAGGTCCGCTACGCAATCGAGAACGGCATCTTCGGGTCCGTCGACGCCAACCGCGGCGACCCCCAGAACGGCTGGGACACCGACCAGTTCCCCAACTCGGTCGAAGAGATGAGTCTTGCTGTTTACGAGATCATCAAGGCCGGTGGGTTCATCGGTGGTGGATTCAACTTCGACACCAAGCTGCGTCGCCAGAGCATGGACCGCACAGACCTGTTCCATGGGCACATCGGTGGCATCGACACGCTTGCGCAGTCGCTGTTAGTTGCAGAGCAGATGATCGAGAACGACGTGCTGGAAGCCGCAAAGGAAGCGCGTTACGCCGGTTGGAACTCGCGTCAGGGTAAGGCCATCTTGGCTGGCAAGACCACGCTCGCAAAGCTCGCAGATTCGGCTCTTGCCGGTGACGTTGATCCGAAGCCCGTCTCCGGTCGTCAGGAACTCTTGGAGAACGCGGTCAACCACGCTATTTGGTCAGCGCGCTGACCTTTTTCCACGTTTGCGTCGGCTGAGCGGATGTCGGCAGGCACCGTCGCCGACAAATCCACGGCTGACAAATCGATCGCTGACAGGTCCATCGCCGCGACGGCTCCGATCACGATGGTGGCCGGCGCCTTCCCTGGCAAGAGATGGAGTTCGTTCAGCCGCCCGCGCCACACGTGTTGATCCGCACGTGTGGCCAGCTGGACGATGGCTACCGGCGTGTCAGCAGCTAGCCCACCGAGGCGCAATCCGTCCATGATGGTCTTGCGTTCGGACATGCCCATCAGCACCACAATCGTTGAGTCAATTCCCGCCAGGGATGACCAGTTCACGGGGATCTCTCCGTCACGCCGATGGCCAGTGACAACCGTGACAGCTGCGGACACGCCTCTATGCGTGACGGGGATTCCCGCGGCAGCGGGGGCTGCGAACGCAGAGCTGACACCTGGCACGATTTCACACGCAATACCGGCCTGCGCCAGCGCGTAAGCCTCCTCGCCGCCGCGGCCGAACACCAGAGGATCGCCGCCTTTCAGCCGAACCACCACTGTTTCCGGGTCTGCCCCAAGCACAACCAGCAGTGCGTTGATGGTCTCCTGCGCCACAGCAGCGCCAGGGCGCTTGCCTACGTCGATCAACTCTGCGCCAGGTCGAGCGAGAGACAACACTGCGTCGTCGACCAACGCATCGTGCACCACAACATCAGCGCGCTGCAGAAGGCGCGACGCACGAACCGTCAACAGATCAGCCGCACCGGGACCGGCCCCCACCAGGTAGACGGTCATGGCCGTACCGAATAGCCGCGTCGGGGGACCGTGACAATGGCATCTCCAGCAACACCCAGACGGCGGCGAAGGCGGCCGATGGTCACGTCGATCACGTGGGTGTCGGTTCCTGCCGGCCACAGCCGATCCAGCAGAACCTGCCTGCTCACAACCTTTGGGGCTGCTTCAAGCAGCACTGCGAGCAAGCTTGATTCTCGGCCGGACAACGAAATCTTCTGACCCGCAAGCCGAACTTCGCCACCGCTGATGGTGACCGGAACGCCGGCGATGGAAACTCTCCGTCCACTGGCAATCAGTTCGTCGGACAACAACCTGATCATCGGGCCGATGCGGTATCGCTCCGGTACACGGGGTGCAACGATGCCGAGTTCCACACCGGCTGCACAACAGACGGGTCCAACCACCATTGGAATCACCGTGTCGTTGAGCGCCGCCAGCACTTGGTCGTCACAGCCCATCTCTGCGGCGATCAGAAAGAAGTTTCGAAGTGCTGGGGCACTGGTGAACGTCACCGCCTGTAGCGAGCGCTCAACCACAGCTTCCACCAGCACCTGAGCCGGGCCGATGTCCACGGGAAGTATCCACCGATACACGGGCACCTCGATCACTGTTGCGCCCGCATCACGCAGCCGAGAAACGGTCTGGTGGCTGTCGTCGCCGTGGCGTTGAAAGGCAATTCGACGTCCAGCGACCCCCGCTTCAAGCAGCATGGCCACCAACTCCTCCAATCGCTCAGAGGCAGCCTTCGCAGCAACGTCGACGCCGGACTGATGAACTGCTGCCGACGCCTTTGGTCCACGGGCCAGCACAACGGAGTCCTTCAACATAGTGAGTAGCGAGTCCCCCAGCCCCCAACTGTCGGCTGCGGCCATCCATGCGCGCATACCAATTCCGGTATTGGCTACGACGTAGTCCGGGGGGTCCAACAACAAGGCTTCGGTGACCTCGAATAACTCCGCGTCTGGCCCCACGGGCAACGTTCGAATAGTAGGGCCATGCATCACCGCTGCGCCGCGTCGGCCAAGCAGCTCTGCTTGTTCCTCCCACCGTCGGTCAGCGGTCACACCAACAGTGAACCCGGCGAGTGTTGCTTCGAACCGTGGGTCATCGGTCGCCGAAAGGGTGGTGCCATCGCTCTCGGACATCTTCCTACTCTGCGGGTTACGCGTTAACGCAGCGTTTCGCCTTGGTGACGATCCCACGTTGCTGTTGTGAGCTGCACGCACGACTGCTTCGCAGCTGGTTGTCGTGAAATGGGGTCGACGGTGATGCGGGTCAATCGGTTCACCAACGGGTGATGCATGCCGATGAACACCTGACCGGCTGGCACGATCGGCGTGATGACAGCCTGCACCGTTACGCTGCCGCGGCGGGAAGTGACTTCGATGTCCATACCGGCGATGATCGATCTCGCTGCAGCGTCAACCGGGTTGATCTGTACGGAGGCTGCGTTCGGTGAAAGCGCCCGCAGCACCGCAGACCGATCCGTCCGCGTGCCCGTGTGCCATTGCGCCGAGCTCTGCCTGCCCGTGAGCAGGACCAGCGGATAATCATCGTCGGGCAACTCCGGCGCTGCTTCAGGCTCCTGCACGACAAAGCGAGCCCGCCCATCTGCATGAAAGAAGCGACCGTCCTCGAACAACCGCCGTTCCGTCTCCTGCAAACCAGCGTCTTCTGTCACCGGCCATTGCGCCCCCTCCCCGTCGAGCGCATCGAGGTCCGATATCCCGGTGATGTCGCACGGCCTGCCCTGACTCAACCGTTGCAACTGCACAAAGGCGGCGGCCGGATCTGACCAGGCATCAAGCCACGCTCCAGCGCCCCACGCTTCGGCCAGCGTGCGAACGATTTCGAAATCCGTCCGGGCTTCGCCAGGGGGTGTGGTCATGCGGCGAATACGACCCACTCGACGTTCTGCGTTGATGAACGACCCATCTTTCTCACCCCACCCGGCTGCTGGCAGCAACAGGTCAGCGTGTTGCGCCGTGAGCGTGTCGCCATAGAGGTCTTGCACAACAAGGAAGTCCAACGTGGACAAGCGTTTGCGTGTGGCCTCTTGGTCAAGCCACGAGTGCGCAGTGTTGGTGGCAACGATCCACAATGCACGAATCAAACCCGAGTCGATGCCCTCGAGAATCTGGTCGTACGCAAGGCTGTCTGACGTCGGGATCCGGGCAGGGTCCAATCCCAAGATTGCGGCTACGTCTCGGCGATCATCGCTGTTTTGGAAGCTGCGTCCGCAGTACAGGTTGGTGGTGTTCGAAAACATCCTCGAACCCATCGCGTTGCATTGCCCGGTGATGGAGTTTGGACCTGTCCCAGGCCGCCCGATGTTGCCGGTCATGAGCGCTATGTTGATAATCGCCTGAGCAGTGCGGACGGCCTGGTGACCTTGGTTCACTCCCATCGTCCACCACAACGACACCCGTTGGCCTTGGGCAATCACCCGCGCAAGCTCTGCAATTTCCGCCACGGGCACTCCGCAGGCGTCACTTGCTCTCGCTGTGTCCCACTCCCCCAGCAGCTGCTCCCAAGCCGCAAACCCATCCGTATGTTCGCTGATGAATTGACTATCCACTGCGCCAAGGCGGAGCAACTCCGATCCCACACCAAGCAGCAGTGCCAGATCTGTGCCCGGAGTAGGGCTGATGTGCATGCTTGAAGCGGCGGCCGTTTCCGTGCGTCGCGGGTCCACCACCACAACCGTTGGGTTGTGCTGATTGAGCATGACGCGCTCCCAGAGAATTGGGTGGGCGATGCAGAGGTTGGAGCCGATCAGAACGATGACATCGGATTGCTCTAGATCACCGTATGTGTAGGGCGGCGCGTCAAACCCGAACGACTGCTTGTAGGCAGCGGCACTGGTTGCCATGCATTGGCGAGTGTTGCCATCGCCGTGCACCATGCCCATCTCGAACTTTGCGAATGCCCCCAGCAACGCCATCTCTTCGGTTGCAATCTGACCAGTGGAAAGAAAGGCCGCGCTTGCCGGACCGTGCAGCTGTTGCACCGCCTTCATACGCGCGCAGAACATCGCCGCGGCTTCATCCCAGCCAACCCGACGCAGCTCACCGCCGTCGCGAACCATTGGGTGCTTGAGGCGATCCTTGGATCCCAGTGGTGCCAACGCCTCCCACCCTTTCGGGCACGCCGATCCAAGGTTGACCGGATACCGAACGGTTGGGGTGATGTTGACTGGCCGCCCGTCTCGAAGGTGAACCGTCAACGAACAGCCCGTAGCGCAATAACCACAGACAGACCTCGCGGTAGAGGTGGGAAGCAACGCAGTGGGCACCTGGCCAAGTTGTTCGCCAGGTGTTGCGATCCCAGCGTCAGTTCTGGCCAGCAGGTCCGTGAGCGGACCAGAACGCCGCACAAAAGCATCCGCTACTCGGCGGCCTATTGCGGCAGCGGTGGGTGGCGTGCTCGGCTTCACATCGTCACCATCGAAGTCACCATCGAAGTCACCATCGAAGTCACCATGGCATTCGGTCCGGTGACACGGAGCGGAAGAAGAGCACGCGTTGCGCGAAGCAGGAGACCGAAGCCGCAGCACAGGCCGCCACCATGGGAACGGTTCCACCAACCGCTGCGTACACGGCGGAGCCAGAGACCAATGCAATCGAGGCAAGCACTTGGGTCCGGTGCCACGGGGCCAGATCGACGTTGAGAAGGCGAGCTGAACGTCGCATCGACGCAAGCGAGTTCTGCTCGTATCGAGGCGACCGAATCACATCGGTTACCGCCATCACAACAGCAAGGCTCATCGCAGCGAAACCGAACGAGCCAGCCGACCCCTCGTACAACAACGCTGCGACCAGAAGCCCCGTCAGAGCAACCACCACGCCGAACCGCCACATGGTGCGCGTCATCTGCCACATCGCCCGCCGCGTGTCGGCGTAAACCCGAGCGGACGCATACGTGGCTGCGACAGCGGTGCTTATTGTGATGATCCACGTGGCATCGGAGCGAAGGAGTGCGTGCCCCGCGCTGGCAGCGACGAACGCTCCAATCGCAACGGCTTCTCGGGACAACCACGAATGCCCAATACCCAACACCACCTTCCACGCATACTGCGGCCGGCCGAGGTGCAATGCACTCGCGGCGGCCCCCGCCACGCCCACGGCAACGGTGAAAAGCCCGATGCGGCCATCGCGGTCGGCGAACGCCAGACCGGATGCAATCTGTACGAGAAGCAGCATCGCAACCAGTGGCATGTGCGCATGAGCAGGTTTGGCACCGGGGTCCGTTTGTTCAAACGGCATGCCAGCGGCGACGTCAGAGACGATGCCCTCAACAGTTGTGACATATCTCGTCGTCGGGCGCGTGATCGATGAGGGGGGAGCACCTGGCACCAACGCACCGTCTCCTCGCACAAGATCGGTTGCGGTGATCCCGATACGAATGGCCGCATTGGGGCAACCCTGGACGCACGCGGGCGCTTCGCCTGCCGCAAGGCGACCATGGCACATGTCGCACTTGCGAACGATGCCAAGCCGCTCGTTGAAAACCGGTACCTCGTACGGGCACATCAGGGTGCAGTAGCTGCACCCGATGCATTGGTCATCCAGATGAACAACCACACCGGTGATGACGTCCTTTTCGTAGGCGTTCACCGGGCAGCCGTTCAGACAAGCCGGGTCGGCGCAGTGGTGGCACGCCGTGGTGACCGTCCGTTGTTCCGGCGCGGCCGGTGCGACGGATTGCAGCAGGCCAACCGTTCGCCACAGCTCGTCTTCGTCCAACCCGTTGAGCGAATGGCACGCCGCGACACACGCCTTGCACCCAGTGCACGCGTCCAGGTCCACCTCGAAACAGAACTGTTGCCCTTCGCCGGGAAGCACTCCTGGGATGCGGCTCTGATACCGACCCGTCGACGGCGCGCGGCCGCGGTCGTACAGGTCGGCGAAGACGTCGACCGCACGCACAACCGAGGAAGCTTGCGCTGTCTCCAGGACGCCCGTCATGGCGAAGCAGCCTCGGATGCGACGCGTGTCAGGTTCACCAGGATCTTGCCGTCGACGTCTGCAATTGCGTGGACAGCAAGACTGCGTGTTGGGTCGTCGACGCACTCCCCGGTCTCTAAGTCGAACCGCTGCTTATACATCGGCGAGGTCACCACGCACCGACCCATCACAGACCCAACGATCCCGCGGGACATTACGTTGGCTCCGCTGAACGGATCGTGGTTGCCCACCGCAAACAGTTCTCCGAAGCTTGTGCGGAAGAGAGCGACTTGCACCCCGTCCACCAATGCGCACGCACCGCGGTCTGCCCGGAGCCGATCCGAATCACAGACCGCTACCCACCCTTCGACGCTGGCACGGTTGGCAGAAACGTCAACCGTGCTCATCGACGTGCCCCGATCTGCACAAGTACTGGCGAAGCCGACGTCTGCTGCGAACGCTCTTCTTGGGTTGCTGGCCGAATCTGACCTCGTTGCGACACGAAGGAGATTCCGTCGTCGGTTGCGTCGCTGTTGACGAAGGAGGTGAACAACGACAGGCGATCTGGGTCACCAAGCGTTGCTGTCCATTCGCATTCGTATGTAGTCACATGATGTTCGATCATCGCTTCAAGTTCGTCTGCAATCTGCAACGAGTCGTCGCAGACGATCGAACGAACCTCGTCGATCCCACCGGGTCGCCGGTCAAGCCACGTCGAAGTGCGTTCCAAGCGGTCCGCCGTGCGGATGTAGAACGCAAAGAACCGGTCCACATACCGAATCAACGTCTCGTCATCGAGGTCTGCAGCCAGTAGGTCTGCGTGGCGAGGTCGCATGCCGCCGTTTCCAGCGACGTATAGGTTCCAACCCTGCTCCGTGGCAATAACTCCCACGTCCTTGCTCTGCGCCTCGGCGCATTCACGAGCACAACCGGACACCGCCATCTTCAGCTTGTGAGGTGCACGCAGACCGCGGTACCGCAGCTCCAACCGGATAGCCATGGCCGTGGAGTCCTGCACGCCATAGCGGCACCAAGCCGTTCCCACACAGCTCTTCACCGTGCGCAACGCCTTGCCGTACGCATGGCCCGATTCCAAACCCGCGTCAACGAGACGCTGCCAGATCAACGGAAGTTGCTCAACGCGCGCACCGAACAGGTCGATGCGTTGGCCGCCCGTAATCTTTGTGTACAGACCAAAATCATCTGCAACGCTGGCAATGGCCATCAGCTGCTTCGGCGTAATCTCACCTCCTGGCACCCGGGGCACCACCGAGTAACTGCCGTCCTTTTGTAGGTTGGCCAGGAAGTGATCGTTGCTGTCTTGCAAGGCCGCACGTTCACCGTCGAGCACGTAACCGGTGCCAAGCGACGCGAGCATCGATGCCACTGCCGGCTTGCAGACTGCGCACCCGCGGCCGGTTCCGTGCGAGGCGATCAAGTCGTCGAACCGACGAACGCCCGTCGCCCTGACGATGTCGAACAGTTGTACCCGACTGAAGGCGAAATGCTCACACATCGCCTCGCTGACGGCGATCCCCTGGAGGGCAAGTTGCGCGTCCACAAGACGCTTCACCAACGGGATACATCCTCCGCACCCGGTGCCGGCTGTCGTGCAGCGTTGCACCGACGCGCAATCTGTCAGCCCATCTTCGCTCACCGCTGCCCGGATAGTCCCGGCCGTGACGGAGTTGCACGAGCAGACACGCATCGAATCGGGGAGGTCGGCCGACGACGGAGCGGGTCCGTCGAACAACGAGGGCGGCAGAACAAGCCGCGCTGCGTCTCCCGACGGGATCTCGCCACGGGCCATTGCAGCAAGCAGATCAGACCCGTCTGCGTCGCCCACAAGAACGCCACCAACGATGTGCCCATCGGTGTTGACAACAAGCCTGCGATAGACAGAGGAAATCGAGTCGGAGTACACCGCGTCGCGGGTTCCTGATGTTCCGTGCGCAGCACCGAAACTCACCACGTCGATGCCGAGCAGTTTCAACTTCGTCGACAGGTCTGCACCAACAAACGTAGGGGCATTGGGCATCGCAACCAGCTGAGCTGCGACCACCTTGGCCATGTCATATCCCGGTGCAACCAGGCCCCACACGCGGCCTGCTGCGACAGCACACTCGCCAAGTGCGAACACGGACGGATCGCTGGTGACGCATCGCTCGTCCACCACAACGCCGCCGCGCTCGGCTACGTCCAGCCCGGCAGCACGAGCAAGGTCGTCTCGCGGTCGCACCCCGGCCGAGAACACAACCAGGTCGGCCGGTACAACAACGTCTGCGCCCAGTGCCGCGCTGCGAACAGCCGAGTCCGCCGTGTCCGATTCGCCAAGGAGCTCGGTAACGCCTGCTCCGGTTGTGACGGCAACATCCAGGCTTTGGATTCGGGAGCGTAGTGCGGTAGCTCCACCGTCGCAGAGTTGCAACGGCATCAGCCTGGGTGCGAACTCAACCACGTGGGTTCGCATGCCAAGCAGACGAAGCGCATTGGCAGCTTCAAGGCCAAGCAGCCCTCCGCCGACCACGAGACCCTCCACAACTTCTGGACGCTGCGCATAAGCACGAATGGATTCAAGGTCGTCGATGGTTCGGTAGACGAAAACCCCCGGCCGGCCGCGTCCCGGCACAGGCGGCACGAAAGGCACAGAGCCAGTGGCTAACACAAGCCGGTCATATGTGTACTGACCGTTGCTTGTAGTGACGCGCCGAGCCTGCAGGTCGATGCCCTGTACCTGTTCACCCAACCTGAGCGTCACGCCGTGTTCGGCGTACCACGCCTCAGATGTGAGCGAAAGCTGATCGGCAGTCTTGCCGTCGAACAGACCAGAGAGACCAACCCGGTCATAGGCCGGCAAACGCTCCTCGCCAATCACGGTTACGTCCCATTGTTCCAACGCCCCGTTGGATTGCAGCAGCTCGATCAGGCGGTGGCCAACCATTCCGTTCCCGATGACAAGCAACTTGCGGACCAACGGGGCATCGAAGGCGTTCATGCGCTGACCGAGTCCAGGCTTGCCCCGAAAGGAGCAGCCGGAGATTGGTCTTGCTCCGTCGGAGCACCAAGGAGCCCCAGTAGCTCACGGGTGAGCGCACGGGCCTGCGGATGCAGGCTGATCATGTCTTGCGTCCGTGGCCGAGGAAAGTCAACGGTGATGTCCGCAAGGATTGACGGCTCGGGCGGGTTACCCATCACCAAGATGCGGTCGGACAGAAGCACAGCCTCGTCCACGCCGTGGGTCACCATCAGAACAATCTCGGTGTCAGAACCGCTTTGCCAGAGCTCAACCAGTTGCTGTTGGAGGCGTCCACGGGTGAGCGCATCAAGCGCGCCGAACGGTTCATCCAACAGCAGCACGCGAGGTTCAACTGCAAAGGCACGGGCAACGGCACAGCGTTGTTGCATACCACCGGAAACCTGCCCCGGACGTTTTGTTCGTTGCTCCCACAATCCAACGGCTGAGAGGTAACGCTCGATCTGCCCATCAACGCGGTCAGTGGACCATTCGGGGCGAGATGCACGGACGGCAACTGCCACGTTGTCCACGAGCGACAGTCGAGGCAGCAACGAATAGTGCTGGAAAACAAACGCTCGATCCGGGCCTGGGCCGGTGACAACGTCGCCGTCCAGTGCAGCACTTCCGTGGTCTGCTTTGGTGAGTCCGCCAACGACGTTGAGCAAGGTCGACTTTCCGCATCCCGAGTGACCAATGAGAGTGACGAACCGTTGCGCCGGGATCTCGATGTCGACGCCCCGCAGCACGTGCTGCATGCCCGACGCTGTCGAATAGCTCTTCCACAGGTTGTTGATGCGCAGCGTCATGGTGCCAACCCCGGAAGTGCAACCCGCCGCCCGAGGCGGAGGAAGGCGACGTCGAGCAGCAGCCCGGTGACACCGATCAACACAATGGCGGCCACAACTCTGGCGAGGTTCAAGGCGTTGTACGCATCCCAGACGAAGAAGCCGATCCCGGTTCCGCCGCTGAGCATTTCAACAGCCACTATCACCATCCACGCAACGCCCATCGACAATCGCATGCCGGTGACGATGCCCGGAAGGGCATTCGGCATGAGAACGTGTCGAAGGTAGGTGCGCTTATTGAAGCGAAACACTTCGGCTACGTGCTGCTGATCCGCTGGCACGGCAGCAGCTGACGCTGCGGTGTTGATGATGATCGGCCACAACGCAGTGATGAAGATCACCACAACAGCTGCCTGCGGAGCGTTCTTGATCACGATCAACCAGATTGGGAACCATGCCAGCGGAGACACGGGACGCAGCAGCTGAATCAATGGGTTCACTGCTTTCCACGCCCGCCGGCTGGCGCCCATCAACAGTCCACACGGCACTCCAACAACAACTGCGGCAACAAACCCCTTCAGCACTCGGAGCAACGATCCACCCAGTTGAAGGGCAATCCCTTGGTCGTTTGGCCCTGCGTTGCGGAACGGGTCAGAGAGCAAGCGACCGAGCTCGGCGAACGTCTCCGGTGGCGTCGGTAGTTCACTGACGCGAGTCGCTGCCAGAGCCCATGCCGCCGCGAGAACGCTGAGACCAACAAGGGCCCACCCAAAGCCAGTGAGTGCAGCAGCCATTCGTTCCCGAGCGGGCTGAGCAGCAACATCTTCCAGATGAGCGGGCACTGGAGGCTGGATAGGGAGGACAGCCCGGGAGTATCCGTTGGCGACAGTACGTGCGCTTACTGTGATGTCTGGTTGACCGCCCGGACACAGCAGGCCTACCTCAATGTCGGGCGGAGTAAACATCATGGTCATGGTCTCGCCGCTTCCTGTTGAGGCTTCCTCGGATCAAAAGTGGTCTTGTCCAACTTCACGTCGAAGCTCGACATGTCGTCGTTCGGAATCGCAACGCCCTCGGCGGCTGCGACCTTTGCGTACAGGTCGGTCATGATCAGTTCGTCAGCCAACGCTTGGAACGGCGGGGCCTCCTTGACCAAGCCCAACCGCTGGAACTGGGCCATGAACCACACGGCATGGCCGCGGCGGGGCATAGACACGTTGCCCCCTCTGAAGAACTGCATCTGGTTACCAGCGAAGTCACGGGTACCCAGGCCAGAACCGAGGTTGTACTTGCCAACCAGTCGGCCGCGGATGTCGTCAGCTGGAGCGTTGACGTACTTCTCCGCGGAGAGCGTGTCGGCCGCCTTGGACCGGTTAGCCAGGTCGTCCAGCCAGCGAGAGGCCTTCAGAATTGCGCCCATCACATCGGACAACGTGTCGGTGTCCTTAGAGAATTTCGGTCCAGCCACAAGGGCCTTCTCCGAGTGGTTCTGCCACAGGTCCTGCGTTGCCAAGTACGTGAAACCGATCTCTCGTTCCACCGCAACGGCATTCCACGGCTCGCCCACGCAATACGCCTGAACGTTTCCGACCGACATGTTCTGCACCATCTGCGGAGGTGGGACTGGGCTGATCTTGATCCGTGTCGTGTCGGCCTTGGTCGCCGCAAGCCAGTAACGCAACCAGATGTCGTGAGTTCCGCCTGGGAATGTCATCGCCATTGCTGGAGCGTCTTTGCCTTCCAACCACTTCTTGGCGGCTTCGAGGTTCCCGTATGGAACTTCATCGATGTCACGTTGCAGCGTGATGCCTTGACCGTTTTGGTTCAGCACCATTGCGACCTTGAGGTCCTTCGACCGGTTCCCGCCGATGCCGGTGGCAACGGAGAACGGCATGCTGAACAGCGCGTGGGCAGCGTCGATCTGATTGTTCAGCAACGCATCGCGAAGCGCCGGCCACGAAGCCTGCTTCAGCACGTCAACGTCGAGCGACCGTTCTGCGAAATAGCCAAGCTCCTTGGCCATGATGATCGGCGCAGCGTCGGTGAGGGCAATGAAACCCAACTTCACTTTACGGACTGGCTTCTTTGCCAGCGTGGTGGGTGCAGCTGTTTTGGCAGCCGGCTTCGTGGTGGGCTTGGCACCCGACTTTGCTTTCGGCGTCGTCTTGGTGGCTGCCACAGCGGTCGATGGCCACACCATCGACGCTGCAGCAGCAGTAGCTCCCAAACCAGCCAGGCCCAACAACATGCGCCGCTGGATAAGGGACTCCTGCTGTACGCCGTTCGCAGTTTCAGGCGTCGCCGATGCAGACGAGACGCGGTCAGAGGGGGTCGTTGCTCGAAGAGGCGAGTTGTGCTCCATGCGCTGCACCGTACGAAGCGCGTCAGCGGCGAGGATTTCCGTTATGTGACGGGATGGTCACACGTCCCTCACAAAAGCGACCTGGTCTTGAGAGGACCCGGTGCCGGTCGTCACACGGGAAGGCAACAGAAATCAGTTATATATCGCCCTAAATCGTCAATGCCGGAGCTGGCGGCAGAGGAACTCCTGCGCAATCGATGCAACGTGCACACCAGTTTCGGAGAACACCTGACCAATGGCCAGCCCTCGTGAACCGTTGAACGTATGACACACCAGGTGATGGAGATTCCACTGGTCAGCTCGGACCGGCCGATGAAACCAAACCGAGTGATCAAGGCTTGCTCCGGTGAAGTCGTCGTCAACTCCGGGAGGCAGGTCGACATATCCCGGGTGGAGTCGCATGACTGCATCGGCCGGCAGATCGTCGGAGACGTATGCAAGTGCTGCCGCGTGCAGCACAGGGTCGTCGCCGAGATCGTCGTTGGTTTTCATCCACGCGTTGACCGGCGCAGCGATGGTGTCCGAGTGCACAATCCTCCGGTCGAACAACGGACTCCACGAAGTGCTCTTGGTGTCGGCTGGGGCAGTCTTGACACTTGGCATCTGCACGGCCTGAACATCTGGCGACGCCTCAACTTTTTGGAAGGACGACTCGAGGTTGAGAATCACGCCATTCGCCTGGCGTGCAACGACGCGCCTTGTACAGAACGACCGGCCGTTGCGAGTTCTATCAACTTCGTACCGAATTGGTTCGGAGCTGTCACCCCGACGAATGAAGTATGCGCGCAGAGAATGGGGAACGAACTCGGCGTCAACGGTCTTCGACGTTGCGAGGAAAGCCTGCGCAACAATGTGCCCGCCGTACAGCCCGCCCCATGGATAGGCAAGGCCAGATCCGACGAACGTGTCTGGGCCATGGTTCGTCAACTCGAACAGTTGTTGCATCGATCTAGCTTCTCTCAGCCCGCGATGGTTGGTTCGTCTTCTTCCCGAAGACGTGGCGTGCCGGTGTTGGCCGGTTTGAAGCCCGTCTTGTCGGCATAGAAGGCACGGATCCGGTCCATGTCAGCGCGGACATCGCCTGTCGGCGTGAGAACAAGCCCGAAGCCACCCGAGTTTGTCGATCCGTCCACGTAGGCGCACAAGATGGGGACCTCGGCGGCAAGCGCAATCCGGTAGAAGCCCGACTTCCAGTACTCAACCTTTGACCGCGTTCCCTCGGCCGGGACCACAATCGCCAACTGATCGGCGGCTCGGTACTCCTCGACAAGCGCTGCCACCAGACCTTGCTTGGAGTCACGCGCAACGGACACGCCTCCCAAAGCACGCATCACCGGACCCATCGGGCCGCGGAACAATTGCTTCTTGCCCAGCCATTTGACGCGTACGCCTGATTGATCCGCCACATACAGGCAGGCAGGAAAATCCCAGTTGGTGGTGTGCGGATACCCAATCACCACGCACTTGGCCGGAATGGGTTGTTCCGGTGGATGGACCGTGAACCCGGTTACGCGGGCCCACAGGCGAAGAAGGTGCCGTCTCACATGCCGAAGCGTACCGGTCGCCTGCGCACCGTCGGGCCGCGTTCACCTTTGGAGAGGGTCGGTCGCTTGATGCTTCAGCGGCTGCCGCTACCGCTACCGTTGCCGAGTGATGGAATTGAGCTCAGGCTGGAAGGCCGCAGTCGCGAACGACGAACTGCGCCGTCGCTCGGCAGAACCTTCCTTCGACGACTCTGGGTGGGAAACCGTCGACGTCCCGCATCACTGGCGACGCGCCGGAGGCTTCACGGAATCAGACGGCCCGCTGCTGTACCGCCATCATTTCTCCTCGCCCTCTGCCGAGGGAGTTTCCGGATCCGAGGCGGCGCAACAGGACCAGCGCTGGTGGCTGCAGTTCGACGGAATCTTCTATCAAGGCGACATCTGGTTGGACGGCGAGTACCTCGGTGACACAGAGGGGTATTTCGCAGCGCACTCCTTCGAGGTCTCCGACCACCTGCGCCGCGCACCTGAACATGTTCTTTCAGTCGAGGTTGCGTGCACACCGCAACGTCAGCGCAGCGCCAAGCGCAATCTCACCGGGGTGTTTCAGCACTGGGACTGCATTCATCCAGATTGGAACCCTGGTGGCATTTGGCAGCCCGTTCGACTTGTCTCGACAGGAAGCGTCCGTATCGAACGAGTCCGAGTGTTGTGCATCGAGGCCGACGAGCATCGGGCAACGCTTGCCATCCGCGCCAACCTCGACACGCTCGCCGCGCGCACCGTAACGGTGGAAACCGATGTGTACGACGGCGGGAGCGCTGTTGCGACGCACTCCCAACAACATCCGCTCGGCTCCGGCATGAACCGGGTGGAGTGGCGCGTCACCGTGGACAATCCAACTCTGTGGTGGCCGCGGGCGTTAGGTGCACCGCACATGGTCGATGTGCGGGTTTCGGTCACCGACTCCGACGGCAACGTCACTGACACACGTCAGAAGCGGACCGGCTTGCGTCAGGTCAGGCAACGCAACTGGATTTACGAGATCAACGGCGAGCGCCTCCACCTGAAGGGAGCAAACGTTGGCCCAATCCGTATGGCCCAGGCTGAGGTAGCCGGCCACGAAGCAAGGGACCTGGTGCGTTCCGCAACCGACGCCGGCCTGGACCTGCTGCGGATCCATGCGCACATCTCGCATCCAACTCTCTATGCAGCTGCTGACGACGCAGGGCTGTTGTTATGGCAAGACCTGCCGTTGCAATGGGGGTATGCGCGGGCGGTCCGCAAGCCCGCGGTTGAGCAAGCCCGCGAGGCGGTGGAATTGCTAGGCCACCATCCATCCATCATTCAATGGACGGGCCACAACGAGCCGTTGTCGCTGGATATCGAACCCGGCGAGTCTCTCGAGAATCGTAAGCGCGCTGCCAATATGGTCGGCCGCTACCTGGCTGCTCAGCAACTGCCCACCTGGAACAAGTCCGTTCTGGATTTCGCCATCCACCGGTCGCTCACCAGGTCTGACCCTTCACGGCCGGTCAGCGCGCATTCCGGCATCCTGCCCGGCCCACTTAGCGGCGGCTCAGATACTCATTGTTACTTCGGCTGGTACCACGGCGACGAACGAGATCTTCCGGTCTGGCTCCGGCGTGTGCCTCGCCTCGCTCGCTTCGTTTCCGAGTTTGGGGCGCAGTCCGTTCCGGTTGGTCCGGGTGCGGCATTCATGGAGCCTGCACGCTGGCCCAACCTGGACTGGGAAGAACTGGGCCGCAACCACGCGCTGCAACTCAGCTTCATGGAACGCCACACACCTCGACTCCCCGGCCAGAGTTTCGAAGACTGGGCATTGGACACGCAGACGTACCAGGCCAACCTGTTGCGTCGGCATATCCAAGAGATCCGTCGGCTCAAGTACCGGCCCAACGGTGGATTCGCACTGTTCTCTTGGCACGACTCACGTGACCACCCCGCAGCGACTTGGGCAGTCATCGGCCACGACGGTACCCGTAAGCGCGCATACGCAGCTGTTGCCGAGGCCTGCGCGCCGGTCATTGTGGTGGCTGATCGTTTGCCAGAAGAGCCTCCTGCCCGGCTCCTCATCCGAACTCAACATCCACGTTGTCAGCGACCTGCGGTCGACGCTGCGTAACGCCACCGTCACCGCAACGCTCAGCATTGGCTCTGCTTCGCCTCTCGTGTGGAAATGGTCAGGGGACTGCCCGGCGGATCACGTCACCCGGGTGGGCTCTGTGCCGGTGCTGATCCCAGCGGGCACGCGCACGGGCACCGCCGTCAAGCTGAACGTGACCATGCAGCACGCGGATCACCAGCCGGTACTCAACGACGAAACGGTTGTCGTTGTCGCCTGACACCATTTCGCAGAGCCCAAAGATCGAGCCACACTTCATCGTGCCCTCCCCTAACCTGAAGACCGTGACGACCCGTCCGAGGGGCTCAGTTCACGTGTCGGTGTAGAAGATGGACGGGTTGCAAACCGAGCGTTGCCACAGCAGATCGCGTGTTGCTTCGGTGGCGTTGACCTCAGCGCACACCTGATTGAACTGCTCTCGAACAACGGTGACACAGTGATCAACGATGGCGTCTGCTTGCGATGGGCCGAGGTCGAACCGTGAGGCCGCGTTGATGCACGCATCAAGTCGGGCTCGGCGTTCGCCGTTGGCTCCGAATGCCATCGCGAGGGACGTTTCGCCGGTGTTGCGTGGTTGTGGGCAGATGTCGAAGGCTGGAGTGAGTTTCAGTGTGGTGCCGTCCCAAAACGCGGCGTGGTTGCGTGGGTGATCGTCGGTGTTGCCGACGATCACGTTGACGACGATTCGTCGGAACAGCTCGTGCCGCGTGTTGGTTGGCTCAGCGAAGCACACCCGGATGATCTCGATGAGGTCTGTGTACGTAGCATGACGGGCGGCCATTTCATGGAGTCCGAGCAATGTCAGCGCGCTGAGCACGTGACGCCGCACCCCGCCTCCAGGCCGGTCGAACCGTTCTACGAGGAGCACGTCACGGCCGGCTGTTTGGATGAGTTTCGTCTGTGCGGTGTTGACCCCGCATCGGCGTGCAAGTTCCATGCCGATCGCTTCGGCTTGCATCCATGGAAAGACGTCGGTTGAGACGGAGAACTTCGCGATGTGTTCGCGGGAACCATCGCTGATAAGCGCTTTGGGGCGGGCTCCGCCGACTGCCGAGCCGTATCGCAATGCATCGTCGAGTTCCGGTGAGAATGCCAAGCCTCGTGCGAGCCGATCTCCGGCTTCAACGAGTTCTTCGAGGGATGCGTGGGTGACTCGCGGCTCGAACTGATCGGGTGAAAGTTGGAAGTCGAGTGCACCGATGCGGTTTGACCCCGACTCGAGCAGGTACGTGAGCAGTGGCAGTTCGTTGGTATCGGCGGCACCAACACCGATCCGATGTCGCAGGATGACTTGTTGTCCCCACGCGTCGGGAGCCGCGTCGCGTATGACGCCATGAGCGTCCAGCCCGGTTGGGGGGCGGCGCTGTCCTGCCACCAGCGGCAGTCCTTCAGGTTGAAGGGCGATGGCATTGGCCCGTGCGAGATAGGAGCGACCGTATGTGAACGTCAGTTCTCCGCTGTTGTCATCGACGCGACCGGCAACGACTGGCTCGGTGGCGTCTGGCAACCAAAGCCACACGAACGCGCTGCGGGGCGTCTTCTCGACACCCGACTGTGGCGCTGGTGTCGTCGATCGAGCAACCCTTGACCGTGCTTGAGAAGTTGTTGGTTCAGAAGTCATCGTCGACGGGTGTCGTTCGGGTTCGGATGCGTTTGGGGAGCAGGGCGAGTTCTCGTTGCCCTCGGGCGGCAAGGTCTGCGAGGTCTTTGCCTTCGGCACCGAATAGCGGTACTGACAAGATCGTGGCGACTTCGAAGTAGAGGCCGATTGCGACGTCGGGGTCTCCCCGTTCAATGCGCCGCAGGGTGGTCCGAGTGATGCCTGCTCGCTCGGCAACCTCTTGGCTGGTGCGGTGCTGTGATCGGCGTGCCGAGGCAAGTTGGGTACTGAGCACCTCGACAGCCTTGGCGGTCGCTGTCAAATAGTTACGAGCCATCTCAGTTCCGATCAACTCCGTCTGGAACGGCAGTGTGAACTGCCTATGGGCAGTATACTTCCCATAAAGATGGTATTGGCCACTAGGACGCTCATTTCCAGGTTGATGTCGACACACAAGGCTCAAGAGCGTCGAACCTCGCTGGCCCTCCGTCGACGAGGTGTGGGACCAGTGCCCGGCCCACCATTGAGAGCGCCCCATCGCAGCCTTCGAAACCCTGATTCGAGCAGGGGCTAAGCCACTCGGCCAATGCCCGATTGCTGGCGTGCTTAACCGATTCAGTTCGCCCCGGAGTTCCGCCGATGGCAGTCTCCACGAACAGGGTCCCGTCATCGTCAAGGGCGCTCGCTGCACTCGCGGCACGACGTGCACTTCGTCCCTTGACGCTGCTGCCACCCGTTCTGCGGCGAGCGATCTTCAGCGGAACCCACTCGTGTGCGTGCATGGGCGCCTGATGGGACGTGGGGAAACTTTCGTGGGTATCGGCGGGCGGTGGATGCGCCTGCCGCTGTGCAGGATGAGCGTGCAGGGATTGCGGTCGTGACGATCATTGAGCGTTTCGGGGTGCCTGGGGTTCCGGTTGCGTGGTATTGGCCGGCGGCGTTGACGGATGCGTCGTGGATGGACCGGGTGCCGAGACCTGACTATGGCAACAGGTTGACGGAGCGGGAGTATCAGGCGAAGTGGTTGGCGGTGTTCGAGACGATGGATGGTGCTGCTGGTGGTGGGTTTGGGCCGTGCCGGCCGGGTGATGGTGGCGATATTGGACCGGTTGCGAGCGATGCGGAGCAGCGGTCGGTGTCAGGGTCGTGCACCTCGAGTTTCACGGTGCACGAGTCGGTTGCTGTCGCTGTTCAATCGTTGTTGAATGCCGCCTGCGCCGACGGGATCGTGTTTGGAGGGTGGGGTTATCGTTCACATGCCGATCAGATCCGGCTGCGTCGTGAACACTGCGGCCCAACGGATTACGACATATATGAAAAGCCGTCAGGCCAATGCAGCCCACCAACTGCCCGACCAGGTAACTCGATGCATGAGCGTGGCAAAGCAATTGATTTCAATTCCAATGGTGCTGCCCTGACCCGTGCCAGCCCCGGTTACCGGTGGCTTGCTATCAACGCACCCCGTTTCGGGTTCTTCAACCTGCCATCAGAACCCTGGCACTGGTCCACCAACGGCCGTTAAACGTTCAGCTACAACCTCAGCGTTGTGGGCCGTTCGATCTGCGCTTCAGTTCTTCCCGCTCCGCATCAATTCGCTGGACCCAGGCAGTGATGTCAGCTGGCACAGGGCGTCGGAGAGATGAATCATCACCTGCTCGACACGCGCGGGATGGCCACAAGGAAACCATGTCGAAGCCGCCAGACACTGCTCGACCCGCACCAACCAATCATCATCCTGAAAAGGAAACGGCTCGACCCGGTCGCAGAATTCGGGTCAAGCAAACGGAACCACGAGAATACTCCTCGGTTGTAAACGCCGAGTCCATCGAATCGAAATCAAGACGATCCTTTATATCCGATTCCAAAGCCCCACTTGAGGAGGTCAACTCTACAGCCAGTTGAAGTTCTCGTGCCAGAAGCGCCGCGGCTTTTTCGGCACCGGCACAAAACCCACTCGGCGGAGCAACCGGTCGAGTTCTGAATAGGCGCTCTTTGCTCTTCGTGGCTCACCCATGGTGACTAACAGTGTCACTCTTCGACCGCGCCCGCGCCCGCTAGGTGAGAAAGGTCAGACCGGCCTCTGCTCCATCGATCAACGCAACACTCGAGCCCCGCCCTTACCCCGCAGGATTGCCCCAGCCAACCTCTTCTTCGAGGGCTCTTACTTGACGATTGTCTCGGTGAGCGCAAAGAACTGGCGATAGTCCTCGGGACCGTAGCCGAGGTTGTCAGACGGTGGCATGACGATGACCCGATTCGACCGAACTGCCTTCAGCTCCTTCCATCGAGGATCTTCACTGATGGATGTTGGATCACTCGGAGCTGAAATCGCGTCGGTGTAGACGAGGACGTCAGGATCAGCCGCAACGACTTCATCCAAAGTGAGGTCCAGGGCCTGCGGGAGGAGTTGCTCAAATCGTTTCGACAGCAGCTCTTGGGACTCCGTCCCGTCGATCGCGACGTTCCAAAATCCTCCACCGAGTTCGGCTGCCCCACCGATCCAGAGTGCGTCGCTCCCGGCCACCGCGTCCATAGAGGACCACAGCTCTCGGAGTTCCCCAGTCACCTTCTCGCCGGAACTCTGAATACCGGTCGCGACTGAAAGATCCTGGACGTCAGCCAACAGATCACCAAAGGTCTCCTGTCTCAACCCAATCCGCGGCACCGAGAATCCGTCAAACAGCTTCTGCTTGCCGTTCGGAACGACGAGGAGGGTGGGGGCATAAGAGTCGATCTCAGGCTTGTACTCCTTCAGCCCTCGAGGACCAGTTGGGTTGACCTCAAACGCAGGAAACATCTCGAACTGTTTGATGTCGAGTGCTTCCATGATCTGGACGCAACGATTGGAAAAGCACGCCACCCGAACTTCGCTTGAGGTCGTCGGCGCGGCGACCCGTCCGGAACCGCAACTCGCCGCAAGTACGGCAAGCAGGACGATACCGAACTTAAGTCGACGCGAGAATCCAGACCACATTTCTACTCCTCCTTCGGTTGGGCGATTCGATCGGTGAGAACGATTCCCCGAGAGAATCCCCCCCCCAATGCCTTTCCCGATCCCACCGCTGATCGACCAAACGATGTTATCCGTCGGGACGGTCGTTTCGCCTGTCACGGGGTCGAACCCAATCGAGATGCACACTTGTGAAGTCCCAACCACACTACCGGTGACACAAGCGTTCCAGCCAAGAAGCTCGTCAATCGTCTTTGCATTGCTGACGTAACCGCTCCCGCCTATCCCGACAAGGATCTGCGGACCAATCGAATATCCTGCCGACTTTGTCCAAACAGACTCCCCATTGACGAAGTTGTTGCAGGTCTGGACTTCGATTCCGATGAATAGAGCTGCTCCTCCACCAGCACACTGACCGAACGTGCTTCCGATTGTGTCGTTTCGGCGTCGCGCCTGGCGTTCGCCAGCAATAACTCGCGCTGTCTGAGTAAAGACCGTGATCCACTGTTCATTCGTCAGACTGGGCGAGATCGGTTTGGGATTGTTTTCCGGTTTGTCGCGAGCCCTCTTTCGTGCACTCTCACGTTCAGCGGCGGTCATATCTTCACACTCATAGATACTTGGATCACGAGGTGGTAGGAGGTTGCCGTTCTCATCCTTCTTGCAATTGCCCTGGGAATCAATGAATTCCATCGGGTCATCGATCCCAGCCAAGTCTGACTCTTCGACAGTTTCGGAGGATGATGACACCTGCGGTGGCCCGGAATCAAAGGGGGTGCGAACCGTCTTATTCAAGGTTGATACGACCACGCCGAGGTCTGTGGCCACCACAAAAATGGGGTTGCCATCGCTATCATCGTAAATGTCGACTGCCGCGTCCCTTTCTCCCCGTTTTTCTCGTCCGTTCAAGGAATCGTCAATCCATCCATCGATCAGGGAAGCATCGCCGGCAAGAGAGCCTCCGCCACCATCCGCGTCCATCGCATAGCGGCCCGTCGGATCGTTAAACGTGACCGGGTTGTTCAGCCCGTACGTGTACCGGTTCATCGTCGCATACGCACCAACTGACCCAGGCACCGTGTCGCGGGCCGTGAACGTACCCGTGTTCGGGTTATACCAACGGGCACCCATCCACACCAGACCGCTTGTCGGATCGGTGTAGTCAGACTGGAACCCGACATTTGGCACTGTGCCGGTAGCAGCTAGCGTTTTGCCGAACGGATCAGAGACCTTCGTGTCAGTGATCGCACCAGCCGTCGACAGTGTGAACGACACGTCACCGTGACGATCCATACCAGCGATCGTCATCGTCCCATTCCGGACAATGCCGTGCACCGACTGACCCGATGGGCCACGCAGATACTTCGTCACTGTCCCTTCAGCAACCGGATCCATTTCCACCCCAGCGTAGGAGAACCCCGTAGCAACACCACCCACCGATCGGGTAGCGACCCGATCCAGACTGTCATACGCGTACGTCACGACCTATTTTGATCTGCGCTTTAGCTCTTCCCGCTTCGCATCAATTCGCTGGACCCAGGCAGTGATGTCAGCCGGCACAGGTGCGTCGGAGAGATGAATCATCACCTGCTCAACACGCGCTGGATGGCCGAACGGAAACCACGTCGAAGCCGCCAGACACTGCTCGACCCGCACCAACCAATCATCATCCTCAAAAGGAAACCGGCTCGACCCCGTGGCAGAATCGGGGTCAAGCAACCGGAACCAGGAATACTCCTCGGTTGTAAACGCCGAGTCCATCGAATCGAAATCAAACGATCCAATTATACCAATTCCAAAACCCCACTTGGAGGAGGTCAACTCTACAGCCAGATGAAGATTCTCGTGCCAGAAGCGCCGTGGCTTTTTCGGCACTGGCACACAACCCAAGTGGCGGAGGAGTCGGCCGAGTTCTGAATACGCAGCTTTTGTTGATCTCGTCACGTCTTTTGGTTCTCGGTTCACTAGCTAGGGCACCGGTACCGGCACCGGCCGAATAGGTACCCACTGTGGCGGGACTATGTCCGGTACCTTGATCGGCGGGTTGCCCGGACGAACGACCCCCGGAGGCTGCGGCCCAACCGGCTGGTTCGCGTCCGACCTCTGCTGTTGATTAGCTGGATTGACGTGAACCACGATGGATATTCCTGCCAACTGGAGTTGAACAGCAATCGCGACCGATGTAAACGCCTCCCCCTGGTTGTTGGTCCACAAATGCCACGCCACCGAGGTTGAGTTCTCGTACGCCTGGATTTGGTCGTCTTTGTTGACTTCCGAAAGAATCCGGCTCGAAATCTTGGCCGCCTTGCCACTCTTCACTTCGATGACCTGAGTATGTCCTGATTCGAAGACGGCTACTAGGTCTGGGTTTCGCCCGTACTTCTTATACGGATTGTTTCCCCCACCATTTGAGTACGCGTCGTCAGGTTCCACTCCAAAGTGTGACTTGTACCAGTCAACTGTGTGCCTGACTGCCGATTTTGAATCGGTTCGCCGCCCATCGAGACACTGCAGTATGACCGCCTGATTGGAAACCGTCTTCTGATTGTTTTCCCGTGACGCCCGCACCGGATCTGAGTAAAATCCACCCTCCCATGCATCGAGTCGCTCGCAATCATCCACCAGAAGAAGCGGGTTGGTATCAGGATTGTTGGGGTCGACCGGTCCTTGACGCCCCCCGTTTCCGAATGCTTGTACTCCACCGCCACGAGAGATCGGATTTTGGTTCACCAAATTTTGGAGGATACTCAAAGCCCCCGCCCTCGCACCCGAATCATCGATCGCCCGATGTACCTGACGAGCGTCTCCGGTACCAGCCGACGTCGCGATCCTCACGGCAAATCCCGTGTCTTCGGTCGGGGTCCAACCGAGTTCTGTGGATCTCGAGGTTGTCGACGAGTCGGAAATCGTCACGCCCGAAGGAGAAACAACAGAGATGGTGTCTCCGTCGACGGTTACATAAACGCCAGCGTTGAAGGAGCCATCTTCGTTCTCGTAATAGGTACGATCCTCGTACACGTCACCAGTTTGCTGGGTGTATTCGACCTGGCAAGCATTGTCGCAACCTGCCGGCGCAGCAACACGGCCAGTCGGATCGTTAAACGTGACCGGGTTGTTCAACCCGTACGTGTACCGGTTCATCGTCGCATACGCACCAACTGACCCAGGCACCGTGTCGCGGGCCGTGAACGTACCCGTGTTCGGGTTATACCAACGGGCACCCATCCACACCAGACCGCTTGTCGGATCGGTGTAGTCAGACTGGAACCCGACATTTGGCACTGTGCCGGTAGCAGCTAGTGTTTTGCCGAACGGATCAGAGACCTTCGTGTCAGTGATCGCACCAGCCGTCGACAGTGTGAACGACACGTCACCGTGACGATCCATACCAGCGATCGTCATCGTCCCATTCCGGACAATGCCGTGCACCGACTGACCCGATGGGCCACGCAGATACTTCGTCACTGTCCCTTCAGCAACCGGATCCATTTCCACCCCAGCGTAGGAGAACGCCGTCGCAACACCACCCACCGTCCGGGTCGCGACCCGGTCCAGACTGTCATAGGCGTACGTAACCGTCCCAGCCTGCGTCAACCGGTCCAACCCGTCATGCACATAGGTCGCAGCGCCCGTGCCCGTCGTCGAAGACAACGTCCCTCGAGGAGTCCAGTTGTAGGTCGTACCCCCACCACTCATCAAACGGTTTCGTGCGTCATAGACGAACGTCGCTGACCCTGCAGTCGTCCTGTTCCCCGCCAAGTCGTAGCCGTAGTTGGTCACCACATTTGATGGTGAAGTCATCGATGTCAATCGTGCGCCCCGGTCATAACCGTACAGATACACCCCGGCCGCAGTGTTGCCTGGTTGGGTGATCGTGGTCTTCTTCACCGTCGAGTCCTCGTTGTACTCATAGAGGCGACTACTGATCGTCACCGCAGACGAGTTCTTCACCACATCAGATACCGGCCGGCCCAGGTCGTCGTACATGTACTTGCGCGAGGTCGATCCCGGATAGGTCACCGTGTCGAGCTCGCCCGACGGATACCAGGTATAGCCAGTCGTCGTCGAGTTCGTCACGATCGACAGCAACTGAGAACGGGCTGTCCAGTCAAAGGTCGACGTTCCAGCCGCATCAGTGCGGCCAGTCATCCGGTTCACCAAATCGTAGGTGTACGTAGAACTACCCATCGTACCGGTCGCTGTTCTCAGATTGTTTCGACTGTCATAACCAAGCGTCTGACCGCCGACCACAGTCAGTCGGCCACCGAGGTCATACTGGAAGGACCTTGTCGCGGACACAACCCCGGTCCCGGTACCCGATTCGCCGGTCAAGCGGTTCAGGTTGTCGTAGCTCTTGATGACCGTCACCGCTCCTGGACGCACCTCTGTCGTCGGGAAACCTGCAGCGTTATAGGTGACCGTCCACTTCCGATTCGCAACCGTTGGATGTGCTGTCGTTGACGGTTCCGTCACTGACGACGCCAGACCCCAGTTGTTGTAAGTCATCGTGGTGATGTTGTTGCGGGCGTCTTTGACACGCACGAGATTCCCAGCGATGTCATAGCCGGCCTCACTGACCGCCAACGTCGGTGTTCCACCCACCCCAACGTCGATATTGGACGTGGTGAGCCGGCTCAACTGGTCATACGTGAACGTGTCAGTTACTCCATTTGGTCGCTTTATCGAAGTGCGGTTTCCGGCAGGGTCATAACCGAATCCGGTCTCGGCGATGACCGTCGGCCCTGTGGGGGTTGTCCTTCGTTCGAAGGACACCCGCCCATAGTCGTCATACACGAACTCGGTGCGTCTCGCCCCTGCCACAACAGTCGAAGACAACCAACCCGTGTTTGGTGTGTAGAAGTTCTGTGTCGTCGCACCAGTTGGATCGGTTGTGGTGTCGAGTTGATTCGCAGCGTTGTAGACCGCAGTTGTGGTGTGTCCGAGCGGGTTCGTCACCACCGTTGTATTCCCCAGGTCGTCATAGTCATAGGTTGACGTTGCTGTCTCCGGTCCGACACCGAACGTCTCAGTGCGTTTCCGGCCAGCTAGGTCATAGGTATAGGTCGTTGCTATCCCGTTTGGGTCGACGACCTGCGTGAGCTGCCCGACCCGGTTCACTGTAATCTGCGTGATCGGGCTCGGCTTGACCGACCGCTGCGATCGGCCGGGTCACCTTGCGCTGATAAGAAAGCGCGTCGTAGTCATAGTTGGTCGTGAACCCGCGCCGGTCCTTCGCGGTGAGACGGTTGTCAGCGGCGTCGTAGGTGAATACTTCGGTCGGCGTGACTGCGGCCACTGTCGGGTAGGTGACCGTTGTCGGCCGTCCGAAGGCGTCATAGACCGTGGCCGTCTGCAAGTTGCGTGGGTCACGTGAATGCGTACGGTCTCCGAAGGTGTTGTAGCCGAACGTCGCCACCGCGCTGGCGCTCGATGACGTTGTCCCAGTGGCATTCCAGATGGTGCTCGTTGGAGCGGTCACCGATGTGATTCGATCGGCGAGGTCATAGCCTGTCGTTGTCGTGAACCCTGTCCCCCGGGGATCAGTCACCGTCGTCTGACGGCCCCACTGGTCGTAGTCGTACTGGGTGGCGAACTGTTGACCGACTGGTCCAACACCGCTTGCCTGCAACAATCCGTTCGCCTTGTATTGCCAAGACTGGATGAACGAGCCGGTGGTCGCCTCTTTTCGCCGCCCAGCGTCGTCGTATTCGAACAGGGTCGAACGGCCAAGTTCGACGAGCAGCTCGGAGTCGACGAAGTTGCGGGAACCGAACTGGCGTTGAACCGTCGAGACACCCGTCCCAGCCGCCCCCTGGCGGATCAACGTCTGATTGCCCACGGCGTCATATTCGTAGTAGCCGAGAACAACGTCTCGGGTCGCTCCGAGGATAGGTTGGTAGTTCAACAAGGTCCGCTGCTTCAGCCGGTCGTCAGGCCAGTACGTCGACTGAATGACTCGATTGAGCGAATCCGTTTCCGTGGCAACAAGCGGAAGTGACGGGTGATAGGTCCGACTCGCGATCGTCACAGCGCTGCTTGCACCGCCCGGTGCATCCCAGAAGTTCTCCAACTCAACCGAAGAGACCAGGTTGCGTTCATTCCAGTAGGTCCGAGTTCGAACAAGTCGCGGATCCGTCACCCGAATGACGCGCCCGATCTCGTCGTAGTCGGTCTTCGTGACCTTTCCGTTGTCGTTCACTTGCCAGCGACGACCGTTCGCGTCGTAGAACATCTCGACGGTACGTGCACTGTCTAAAGCGCCGACATCGGAGGTGAGGGTGTTGGTGACGTTGTTCGATCCGTCGTAGGTGTACTTGATCCTCGCTTGCCGATTCTGTCCGGTGACAGGGTTCGTGATCACCGGACCAGTCGATGTGTCCACGCGGGACCGGACGTCATAAACGTTCGTCGTGACACCTGTGGTGGTCCCGTTCCAGTCGCGTCCGATGGTCCAGCACCCGACCGATCTCGTCAAAGGTTTGAACGGTGATGCCCTTCGCTGGATCGGTGATTCGAACTTGATTGCCGAGTGCGTCATAACCGTAGGACACCGTGACCGATGTTCGATCGGTGACCGTCATGAGTGATCCGCGAGGGGTCAGCCCGGTTCCCGTCGCCGCCGGCGTTGTTGCGTCAGCGTACGTCCGAGACTCGAAGCTATTCAACGGATCAGTGATCTTCGTCAGGTTCCCCGCAAGGTCGTACTCATACTTCGTGCGGTATGTGTTGTCCGTCGCCGAGCTTGACCGTGCATCGCGGTACTCCCACAGCAAAGAGGTCAGCACCCCGTTCGTCGTCGTCCAATAGGACCAGTACTCGGTGCGATTCAACCACTGCTTTGTTTCTGAGATCTTGTCACCGCGAACGTTGTTGACTCTCGTCGTCACCCGGTTTGCGGGGTCCGTGATCTTGTTCACAAACCCGTTGGTGTCGTACTCGTACTTCGTCGACAGACCTGCCTTGTCAACCGAACTGGTCAACTGGAACTTTTCGTTGTACACGTCCTTCGCAAGGGTCGGGTCGGTAGTGGCATCGTCGATGATCACTTCGGTATCAAACCCGAGATTGTTGTAGGCGTAGGCCGTCTGTTTCCCGTTCGCGATGTCAACCGCCGTCCTTTTGGAAACGACCCGGCCAACTTTGCCGTCACCCTGCTCAACTATCACCGCATCGACAGCGACCGTGCCGTTGTGCCCCTGAGCCGAAGGCCACTGGAACGCCACCTTTACAGTCTTTGCCACCTCGGGTACCAGGAACTGGCCTCTGACCCAGGTCCAAGCCGTCGTGGTCGGCCACGTTTGTTCACCACCAAAGGTTGCCGGGACTGACTTAATGACCGCGCCAGCCTGGTCATAGAAGTACACATAGGGCACAGCCTTTCCGGTGGACCCTCCTGTCGCTGGTGCCTTGATGCGGGCGGACACGGTGTACTGCTTTCCAGCCGTGACATTGATCGGCGACGACAAGAGTTCAGCGTTCGATCCCGCCCCTCCGTAGTTCAACACGTACGACTGCGAACCAGCCCATGCTGACTGGGACGTACCGATTCCGGAGCCCGCCCCAACACCAGATGCAGTCCACGAACCAGCGTTCTCAAAGGACGGATTGGCCACTAGGTTGCCAGCTCCGATAGTGAACGAAGTGGTGTCATAAGCCACCTCGACTTCAACCTTGCTCGCCGGGTTCGTAATCTGGACAAGCCGACCGTCTGTGTACGCATAGTTCCAACAACCAGTGACCGAAGGAACAGTGCTGACCGGTGGGCAGACCTGCTGCAACTCTCGTGCTGGCGTGTAGGAATAACTCCAGGTGAGCTGACCACCATGAGCAGCCACCGAAATGGTCTTTACGTCCTGGACGAGTCCAAGCGAGGTGCCCGAGAGGTAATAGCTGATCGTGAGGCCCCGGCCGGACTTCTCATCGGTGATCTGTGTCAACTGATTCGACCCGTTGTAGGAGTACACCAGGCGGTTTCCGTTCCGGTCACGGATTGCTTCGAGACGACCATTCGTGTCGAACCAGGCAGTTACTGACCCGTCCTTGGTGGCGTAGCGAAAACCTCCCCACGCTGGGAAGGTCGTCGTCGCTAGCGGGTTGAAGGCGAGATCGGCGTATGTCCCATCGCCCGAGGGTTTGTACTCGCCGTTGGAGTTGCGCGTGAAGTATTCGCGACGGCCGTCGGGCATCGTGATGAGCACCGGATCGGTCGCCGTTGCGGTCGTCCCGTTGGTCGGCACAAAGTCCAGTCGCGTGCCGAGAGAGGAGGTCCAACCAGGACCGAAGACCCCCGACTTTCGGTTCCGCGCGTTATAGGTTCGCGAAACGACCAGACCTGGTGCGACAGACGCGACCGACGCGTCGGTGATGGAGTTGGTGAACGTTCCCAGCGCGCCGTTCACACCAGAGTCCTCCGTCTGTTGGTCGTTCATGTCCACATTCGGATTCCAACCCAAGTCCGACAGACCTGACTCGATAAAGGGTTGGGTTGCCACGAAGGAACGTGACCATCCGGAGACGATGCCGTTGCTCAGGTCTCCAACATTGCGAACCCATGCCCTCCACGAGTAAGCCGCACCAAAGTCGAGTTGCACTGCTGTCTGCCAAGACTCCGCCCGGAACCCACGGCGAGTAGGAACACACGACCCCCGCACCGTGGCGGGGCCGACGGTACGTTACCTGTCAATCCGGTCAAGCTTGGGGTACAGACCTGATACTTGAACTCCATCGGCACACCGCCACCGTTAGTAGCGGACGCCTGCAAGAACGGACGGGTGGTCGTGCTGGCTCCGTTCGCTGGACCAACCGCCACGAAGCTGGAGATCGGATTGGCCGACGTCTGCGTCGTCGTGAACGACGTACTCGACCGAGCCGGTCGGGCTAGACGCAAGAGGAGGCTGGAGTGCCTGAGGAACTGGCGGGACATCCTGCGACTCCGCAACCCAGGTGTAGGTAGTGTTCGCCGTCAACGAAGGGGCCCACGCACCCGACACATACCCTGCCGATAGTTGACAAACCGTCGTTCCCGTTTCGCACACGGTGTATCGGAACCGAACGGGATCACCGTCGGGATCCGTAGCGGTCGCTGACACTGTTGCAGTCAACGCGACCCCCGTCGCACCGTTTGCCGGGCTTTGCGGGACGGCCACCGATGGCGGGTTGTTCCCCCGCGCCAGAGTTGTAAAGGCACCATCAGTTGAGGTGGAGGTTTGCCCTGCCGCATCTTTGGCTGTCACCGACCATGTAAACGCGCTCCCAGCGCTCACCGTCACGGTCTGGGTGCCGGAACCCCAAGGCGTGTACTGGCATGTGCCACCGACGAGACAGTATTTGAACTGATAAGTCACCGACCCAGCACCAGCCGGGTTGGGCGCCCCTGCAGTAAACGTCACGTTGGTCGACACGCCCACCGGCGGTCCAACCACCTGATTCTGTGTTGGTGAAACTCTCGAAGGAATGCCAAATGGGGGCGGAATTGTCTGGAACGTATTCTCACCCACCAGCACGGCTCCGTTTTGCCCATCACTCACGTAATACCGCCAAGCTCCCGCTTGACTGTTCGGCAAGACCGGAGCGGTCACCGACAACGAGGGACCCTGGATCCATCCGCTGTAATTGCACGCCACCGGTGCAGCGAAGGACGGGTAACACCACATGATGTATCCGAAGGCCCCCGGACCGTCCGGGTCGCTGATGGTCCCAGTAAAGGTCGGCTGAACGCCGACCGTCGCACCTGTCGCCGGCGTCATCGTCCCCGTTGGAACAACGTTGCTCGCCACGTCGTAAGACAACGTTGCGTTTGCGATCGTGCAGTAGTTACCTGGTGTCAACGATGACATCCGAAAACCTGGTGTTCCGTTGATCCCAAGAACCTTCCACGCATACACAGCCGCAGTCACGTTGAACGACTGAACGACTGGGGTACCAGCTGGCGTGTACATGTCCCCTACTAGCTGCGTCGCCGGCTGATTCGCCCACGTCAGCGTCGCTGGATCCCACGCCGACGTCGCCGCCTCGATCCGGGTCCAACCACCTACCTGCCCCCCACTGTTGTAGCAACCCCAGTAGTTGACCTGAAGGATCGCCTGCATCCCGGGCGCGAACGCAGAAAGGTCCGGCTGACTCCACACTGAACCTGAGCCGTTCCATCCTGAGTTCCACACGTCGTAGTTGTAGTAAGCGATTTGAGTCCCGTACTGGGTGCCCACGAGATACTTGTTGTACGCACCTCCTGCGCCCAACTGGACGGTGGGGTCAACCATCACCGGGTAGCTGCGCGCTGGATCGTCAAGCCACGCCACATCGACAGCGAAACTGACCACCCATCGGTTTCCTTTCGCCTGACGCAACACCTCCTCCACGACCGTCTTGGCACCCTTTGAGTCGATAGCCAACCCTTGGGGAACAATGGCAACGACCGCCCCCTTTGCATCTTTGACAAGGATCGGTTGGCCGAACTCCTGAACAGGGGTAAGGCCACCGGACAACACCAGCTCAAAGTCCCAGATTGCATCACCGGCAGGTGCCGCCGGAAGGATGATCGTTCCTTTCACACCATCAGGAGTGATCTTCTGCTCCATGGCGCTCCCGTCACGGAGCGCCCCATCCCAAGTGATGACTGACCCCTTCAGTTTTGGTGCAGAGTCGAGGGTTCTTCGGCGACAACGGACGCAAAGCGACACTTTCCGAACCAACCTCTACGGAGATCGCGCCCCTACGATCCGAAGCCTTCCGGGCAATCACACGCCCGTCATCGAGGCTTGCCGAGACTGAACCATCGCCTTCAACAATGATTGCCTTCGGATTACCGCGTCGCTTCGCTCCCAATGGTGTCCCGTCGCTTCTCGCAGCGGAATCAGGAACGATCACCCCTGGTGATCCGACTTCGGGTACCGACCGCGAAACCTTCACGTCGCGGATCTCGCGCAACGCAACTGTGGGACCCTTCGGTACCGTCGTGGAGGCAGTCGTCGAAGTTGTCGACGATCCGCCTGGAGGATTCGTTGAACTCGTCGTCGAGGAACCGGACACCCCGCCCACCGTTGTCGTCACATCCGAAACCGACCCGGTGTTCGTCGTAGTGGAACCCCCCACGGGGGCGACCGTGCTGGATACCGACGACGACGTCGGGGTCGACGCGTCCGGTGGTGCTTGGAACGTCTGCACACCTGTCGGCGGCCCGTTGATCCCGACGACCTCTGAAGGCATCGGCGAAGAATCAGCAACCGCCGCTACGGGCGATGCCACTGACTTCACCGAACGACGACCCTTTGAAGGACCACGGCTCCCAGGCTCGATCTGGACTTCCTCGCCGAGTCCACTTCCCCCAGCGTTCTTGAGCCCTTCAGCCGTTGGCCCCACACCTGCGACCGGTAACCCGTCTACGTTGGCTTGCGGTCCGACCGGTTTGCCGCTCCTCGTCTCAGCGTCGGCTTTGATCCCGCGATCCTTCGCCGCTTTGTCTTCCTTGCTGAACCACTCAGGTACTTCGGATGATCCGACAGGCCCCTTCGGGCCCGTGAAACCGAGCCCCTCGGGCACTTGAACAACCACACCCGGCCGAGCCGGAGTGGGTTCCTGTGGAGGAAGACCCCCACCCTCGGCCGAAGCTCGCCCTGAAGAGAACCAGTCGAACCATCGTCCGCCCGGAGCAGCGACGAGTCCCGAGGACAACAACAGAGCAGCAACTAGAAGACTGCTGAAACGCCAACGCTTCATTCAAGATTCCTTCACAATCCGCACGATTCGCTCGAAGACTATGCGAAAACACTCACAGCGCAACGTCGATCACAAGGTGCGCTAGGTAGGTATACCGGCTCTTCGCGATTTAGCGGGGTGGGAGGGCGATGAGGGTCCAGTCGCAGCCGCCGATGGCGAGCAGGATCCGGGTTCGGTAGTGAGCGAACTTGGTGAACCCGGCAGCAACGCGTTTGATCTTCCTGATGATCGAGTTCAAGCCTTCGGTCGGACCGTTCGCTGGCGCCGGTGGTGTGCCAGGCCAGGATCGGTGTCCGCCACTGCTTCAGGGTGGCGGCCGAGACCGCGGATCTCGGGCACGGTCGACGTTCGTGCGTCGTCGATGATCGAATCGATCCACAACGCCGCCAGTTCAGGTTCACCCCACAAGGTGTACCGATCACGAACAAGCTCTTGTCGGTTAACCGGCCCTCGGGTGGCGGTGGTGGGGTGATCCACCACTGTCTGTTCGGTAGGGCGGATACTCGATCGAGGAGGACGTCATGGCTCGTGTTCGTGTCGTTGTTGGACTGCGGGGTGGCCATTGCTTGGCCGGCGAAGACGCGCTTGTCGAGGTGGGTAACCGGTTTCTTGAACAGCTGGCTGTTCGGTTGTTCTCGCCTGCGACCGGCCGGGCCTACGCGTTTGATCTGGCGAACTTCGCCGGGTTCCTTGCTGATAGATCGCTGCGGCTGGGAGATGTCGCTCTGTCGGATCTGTTCGGCTACCTGGATTGGCAATCTCGGCAGGTAACGACTGGGGGCAGGGTTGTGGCGTTGCGTCGGCGTGGGCCGGCTCCGGCGACGATGAACCGTCGGATCGCTGCGGTGCGGGGCTTGTTCGAGTATCTCGTGATGATCGGCGAGCGGGCGGACAATCCTGTGCCGGCAGCGCGCGCCGGTCTTCGGGACTTCGCGGCCAACGCAATGGTCTGCTCGGCCATGTCGCGGTCCGTCAACGAAGCGGCGGCCGCCTTGTTCGCGAGCCGAAGCGGTTGCCGGAAAGCTTGCCTGCCGGCGACGTGACAGCCTTCTTCGAAGACCTTGACACGCTCCGCGGTCGGGCGATCGTGTTGGCCCTGGGAGGGTTGCGGGCGTGTGAGGTCTGGTCTCTTCGGTTGGCCGACGTCGACATGGGTCTGCGCCGTGTCCGGGTCATCGGCAAGGGCGGCAAGGAACGGGTCGTGCCGATCGACGGCGTGTTCTTCGCCGAGTGTGCCGGCTATCTGCGTTCGCATCGTCTGCGTCACACCTATGGGACGGAACTCGCGGCCGCCGGGATTGACCTCCTCGCCTTGGTTGAGTTGATGGGGCATGCATCTCCCGAGACAACAGCACGCTATGTGCACGTATCGTCGGACACGATAGCGAACGAGTTTGCTGCGGCTCGAGCGGTGATAGGCCGATGATTACCGCAAAAGCCATCGGGTCGGACGGCACGGTATTGGAGGCGTTCACCGATTGCAACGAACTTCTGGGAGGCCAGGTAACGTATCGACGTCAACGCCTCGCCGCGGCGCGGGAGTTCCTTGACGATCATCCCGATCTCGATGCCTGGATGGCGTCTCCGATCGACGCTCGTTTTGTGGAGTTGATCCGCCGGCCGTTCGCGTGGCAACTGATCTCGTTCGCGATCGTGTCCGGGCGTTGCCGTGCCGATGCCGAGTTCTTGTTCGCCAATAACTTCGGGCACAACACGGCCCGCTGGATCACGATCTTGTTCCCGAACGAAGTGGACCGCCTTCGTCAGGCAGCAGTCAGGCTGGGCGATGCATCACCGCAAGAGGCCGTGAGGGCCGTCCTGTCGCTCGCTGTCGTGTTCGCGGGCCGCTCGACGAGCCTGCTGCGCGTCGAGGATCTCGACACGCTCTGCACGGCGATCGACACCTCAACGCGACTGTCCGAATCGATGCGGCGTGCTAGGCGAGGCGAGCTGTTCCATCTGCGGCGGCTGCTGTTCGAGGCCGACATGATCGAGCTTCCGCGCAACACCGACGCGAGGGCGGCCCCGCCACCCGACAAGCACGTGTCTCCCGGATCCCCGCGTCGGAGATCCGTCGCACCCTGCAAAGCCAGCAGCCCATCTCCTACGGCAATCAGCGGTGGAGCGCTCTGGCAATGAGGTCGTTGCGGCCGAGGTTGGAACGGGCACCTTCGTCAGTGAGCCCAGCCTCCCGCGTAGGGAAAGAACTGAGCCGTTGCGAACCGGCTTGAACCGTCGAGGAACGTCGAGCAGAACGCTGCGAACTCTGTCATCGTCCCAAGCCGCTTCATCGGCACAAGGTTTTCAACTCGTTCCCGATCCTCGGGTGTCTCCACCCGATTTCCCCTGAGGAACTCCGGGAAGTCCATGAAGTTTGTCCCAACCACGTTGAGCTGCACACCGGTTTGTGCAATTTCGAGCGCGGCCGATTGCATCAGGATCGTTGCCGCACTCCGTGTTGCCGCGTAGACCGATGCGCTGGTGGTTGGGCGCAACGCGGTTGCACTTGTCGCCACCAGTAGCTGACCATCGCCTTGTTTGACGAGATGAGGCAGCACCGCTTGCGTGAAGCGGAACGGAAGTTCGACGTTGCCGTGGAACGCCGCCTGGAGATCTTCAACGCTCATCCGTGCGAACTTCCCTAAAGCAATACGTCCCGACGAAAAGAAGGCTGAGTGATAGGTGCCGAAGCGGGCAAGGGCCGCGTCCACCATTTGCTGGCCAATGTCGTCAGCAAACGAGCCCATAGTTGGGGTTGCGTCAGCCAAGCCGCCCACCGTTTCGACCGAGACGCCCTGGGCTTCAAGCTCCTCGGCCAGACCGGCTTCTGGCGCGGCGAGAACCAAGTCGAAGCCCCTGGAGCCAAGCAGCCTCGCCAGTGCCGGTCCTACATAGCTGCCAGCAGGAGCGATGAGCGCGACACGACGTTTCGATTCGGCCATCGCACATCGTGACGCCAAGCCCATTGGGCCGTCAAACCGCTGGGCCGATCAACCGCTCAGATCGGGTTCATCGGGGTTGGCCACAGAGCCAAGGGAGATTGTGCGATTGTGCACAGAGCACGTAGCGTTCCTCGAAGTGATGGTTCATCACGACGATTGATCGATTCACTGATCAGGCAACATGTCGCGCTTGTCCACGCAATTTTCTGCAGCGAAGTACTCGGAGGAGACCCACCATGGCCAATGCGATGGCCCTGAAGGCCAATAAGGCCAACAAGAAGGCCCCATTCCCGATCGAGCTTTATCGCTCGGCGATTGGCAAAAAGTACGTGATGGCCATCACCGGCCTGGCGCTCACCGGGTTCGTGCTCAGCCACATGGTGGGCAACCTCAAGTTGTACCTAGGTGCCATGGGCGGCGGCGAGTTCGCTTACCACATCGACGAGTACGGCCACTTTCTGCGCACGATGGGTGAACCCATTCTTCCGCACAGCGTTTTCCTGTGGATCATGCGCATTGGTCTGGCTGCTGCATTCCTGCTGCACATGCACGCTGCGTACAGCCTGACGATGATGAACCGCCGAGCACGCGAAGTGAACTACGCAACCAAAAGCGACTACCACGCTGCCAACTTCGCAAGCCGTTCCATGCGTTACACCGGCACCATCGTCATCCTTTATCTCATCTGGCACGTGATGGACCTCACCTGGGGCGTGGGCAACGGGTCGTTCCGTCATGGCGACGTCATGAACAACGTCGACTCCAGCCTGTCTCGTTGGCCAATCGCAATTGTGTACGTCATCGCCAACCTGGCCCTTGCCGTTCACCTGTTCCACGGTTTGTGGTCCTTCTTCCAGTCACTTGGTTGGAACAACCCAAGGTTCAACGCCTTCAAGCGAAAGTTCGCCATGGGCGTCGTTGCGCTCATCACGCTCGGCAACATCTCATTCCCGCTCGCTGTTGCTTCCGGTCTCGTCGAAGCCGACCAGGCAAAGTACGACGCTCTCACCACGTCCGTCTCGGACAACTAAAGACTTTCGAAGGACTTCCGATGCGCACCGAGACCCCACTCAGCTCGATCAAGATCGACTCAAAAATCCCTGCCGGCGCAGTTGCCGAGAAGTGGGAGAACCACAAGTTCAACGTCAAGTTGGTCAACCCCAACAACAAGCGCAAGTTCGACGTCATCGTTGTCGGTAGTGGCCTTGCCGGCGCATCCGCGGCTGCAACGCTTGCCGGCCTCGGCTACAACGTCAAGGTCTTTACCTTCCACGATTCACCACGCCGCGCACATTCCATTGCTGCGCAGGGTGGCATCAACGCGGCCAAGAACTACCACGGTGACGGCGACAGCGTTCATCGTCTGTTCTACGACACGGTAAAGGGTGGAGACTTTCGCGCTCGAGAGGCCAACGTCCACCGTCTCGCCGAAGTCTCTGTAGACATCATCGACCAGTGTGTTGCCCAGGGCGTGCCGTTCGCTCGCGAGTACGGCGGTCTCCTCGACAACCGCTCGTTCGGCGGTGCCCAGGTCAGCCGCACGTTCTACGCAAAGGGCCAGACCGGCCAGCAACTACTTCTCGGCGCCTACCAAGCCCTGGCCCAGCAAATCGGCAACGGCACCGTCAAGCTCTACAACCGCAGCGAGATGGTCGAGGTTGTCACGGTCGACGGACGCGCTGCCGGCATCGTCACCCGAGACCTGGTCACTGGCGACATCCAGAGCCACAGCGCCCACGCCGTTGTGCTGGCAACAGGCGGCTACGGCAACGTGTTCTACCTGTCTACCAACGCAATGGCCTGCAACGTCACGGCTGCATGGCGTGCACACCGCAAGGGCGCGCTGTTCGCCAACCCTTGCTACACGCAGATCCACCCAACCTGCATCCCGTCAAGCGACGAGTTCCAGTCCAAGCTCACCTTGATGTCGGAATCGCTCCGCAACGACGGTCGCATCTGGGCGCCTAAGAACCGCGGCGACAACCGCCCGCCTGCCCAGATCGCAGAAGAAGATCGCGACTACTACCTGGAGCGCCTCTACCCGTCGTACGGCAACCTGGCACCGCGTGACATCTCTTCACGTGCAGCAAAGCGCGCTGTTGATGACGGCCGTGGTGTTGGCCCGCTGCAAAACGGCGTCTACCTCGACTTCGGCGATTCGCTCAAGCGGCTCGGCCCAGAAAAGGTGACCGAACGCTACGACAACCTGATGGAGATGTACGAGCGCATCACCGGCGAGTCCCCGTACGAAACGCCGATGCGCATCTACCCGGCTGTCCACTACACAATGGGTGGCCTGTGGGTTGACTACAACCTCATGACCAATATCCCAGGCCTCTACGCCCTCGGCGAAGCCAACTTCTCCGACCACGGCGCAAACCGTCTGGGCGCTTCCGCTCTGATGCAGGGGCTTGCCGACGGGTACTTCGTGTTGCCATACACAATTGGCGACTATCTGGCCCCACAGCTCAACCAAAAGCCCGTCGATACCAAACACGAGGCGTTCATCACTGCAGAGCGGTCGGTCCGTGACCGGTTCTCTGAGTACTTGGCCATCAAGGGAACCAAGTCGGTTGACCACTTCCACCGTGAGCTTGGCAAGATCATGTGGGACTACTGCGGCATGGAACGTAACGAGACCGGCTTGCAAAAGGCACTCTCGGAGATCCCTGCTCTGTACAGCGAGTTCAAGAAAGACCTGCGGGTCCTCGGCGATGGCACCAGCCTCAACCAGAGCCTGGAAAAGGCTGGGCGCGTCGACGACTTCTTCCAGCTCGGCTACACCATGTGCCAAGACGCACTGGCTCGCGAAGAAAGCTGCGGAGGCCACTTCCGATCCGAGTTCCAAACCCCAGAAGGCGAGGCGCAACGCGACGACGAAAACTTCGCCTACGTCGCAGCATGGGAGTTCACCGGCGAGCTGGCAGAGGCCCGCCTTGTCAAAGAACCCCTCGAGTTCGAGGCAGTGGCACTAGCCACTCGGTCCTACAAGTAAGCGCGCAGAGTACAGCGCAAAGTACGGAGCACTGACCCACCATGACCGCAACCATGAACTCATCCACAGGCGGCGCCGCACAACACGGCAAGAACCTCAACCTCACCTTGAAGGTGTGGCGCCAAGACGGACCAAAAGCCGCTGGCAAATTCGAAACGTACGAAGCACGAAACATCAGCGAAGACTCCTCCTTCCTCGAGATGCTCGACGTGGTGAACGAGCGTCTCAACGACGAATCCAAACAACCAATCACGTTTGACCACGACTGCCGAGAAGGCATCTGTGGCACTTGTTCGCTGATGATCAACGGCGTGCCCCACGGCCCTGAACGCAACACCGCCACTTGCCAGTTGCACATGCGCAAGTTCCATGACGGCCAGACCATCACCATCGAACCGTGGCGCGCAACAGCCTTTCCGCTCATCAAGGACCTGATGGTTGACCGGTCCGCGTTTGACCGCATCATCGAGTCCGGCGGCTACATCACCGTGGCAGCCGGCGGCGCACCAGACGGCAACCTCATCCCCATCCCAAAGCCTGTGGCCGACGCAGCGATGGATGCTGCGGCGTGCATCGGCTGTGGTGCATGTGTGGCCGCGTGCCCCAACGGTTCAGCATCGCTCTTCACTGCGGCAAAGATCGCCCATCTCAACCTGCTCCCGCAGGGTCAGAGCGAGCGTTACAAGCGCACCGAAGCAATGGTGGAAACCATGGAGAGCTTCTTCGGTTCCTGCACCAACCACGGCGAATGCGAGGAAGCCTGTCCAAAGGGCATCTCCATCGACAACATCGCAGTGATGAACAAGGACTTCCTCAAGTCCAAGATCAAAAACCGCAGGTACCTCAGCCGCTCGTGAACACGTGACGTACGGGCGAATTCGCCCGTAGTGGTGCCACGCACCCCAGCGCTCGCATACATTCATCTCCGTGAATCAACCTGTGCGCTGGTGGCGCGCGCTCTCCGCCGTTGCCGTTCTGTTTTGTACCGTTCTGTTCAGTGCTGTTGCACAAGCTGGACCGGACCCAACGGTCGGTCCTCAAGCGGCACAGCAAACACTCATCGTTGCCACAAAGCCGCTGGACCCATTTGTGCTGCGCGCTGACGATGGGACCTACAGTGGTTTCTCGGTCGACCTTTGGAACGAGATCGCGCGCCGCAATGCGTGGACCACCCAATGGCAGTGGCACGACAAAGTTACCCAAGTGTTGACTGCTGTCGAGGATCGCAGTGCCCAGGTTGGCATTGCCGGGATCACCATCAACAAAGACCGGGAAGCGGCGGTTGACTTCTCACATCCCATGTTCAACGCGGGCCTGCAAATCGCGGTGAGCGGCAAAGAGAAGTCCGGGCTCCGTAGTGTGTTGGAACAGGTCTTCTCGCCTCGTCTGCTGAAGCTGCTTGGGGTACTTGGCTTAGGAATCTTCATTGCCGGCAACGTGCTGTGGCTGACCAAATTCCGGCGTCGCAGCGAAACTCGCCGTTACCGAGACGGCCTCTCAGCGGGCGTGTGGTTCGCGGGCAAGACTCTGGGTTCGGCCGACTTCGGCGACGAGGAGCCACAACGCCCCGCAGGCCGCCTCATTGCCCTTGGTTGGATGTTTGCAGGCATCATCATCATCCAGTACTTCACGGCGCTCACCACCACACAGCTCACCGTGCAGAAGATCGAGGGCTCCATCCAAGGCGTGCAGGATCTGCCCGGCAAGCGGATCGCCACCGTTGACGGTTCCACAGCAGACAAGTGGCTCAATGAACAGGGTCTCGCCCACGACCGCGTCACCAAGATCGAAGATGCATACCCCAAGCTGCTCAATGGAGACATCGAGGCCGTCGTCTACGACTCCCCTGTTCTGCAGCGTTGGACAGCAACCGGCGGGCGCGGCAAAGCACGCACCGTTGGCGCAACGTTCAAAGACGAGACGTACGGCATCGCTCTGCAGCAGGGCAGCCCGCTCCGAGAAGCGGTCAACAAGACGCTGCTTGAGATGCAGGGCGACGGCACTTACCTACAGCTCTACAACAAGTGGTTCACCGGCTAGAGCTGAGCTTGACCAACGAGCCGCAATGACCGCCGATCTGCAATGAACAACGAACGACGCCACCCAACCGGCACCCATCCCTGGTGGAGTGAATCGTGGCGGTTCGATGCGGTTGACACCACGGGCCTTGGTCTGTTTGTGCAGTTCACGCTGGTGCCCAACCAGAAAGCGTGCTGGTTTGTTGCCGCGCTCGCTCGCCCAGGCAAGGACATCATCCTGTGCCACGACACCGATGCTGCGGCCCCATCAACCGGTGTCTTAGAAATCCGCAGCGGTGCACTCTGGTCACACGCAATCTGTGAAACGCCAATGGACCACTGGACCGTTGCCATGGAGGCCTACGCATTGGAATTGGCAGATCCAACCGACGCGTGGACTAATCCCGTGGGAATCAGAACCGGCTTGGCGTTCGACCTGGAGTGGGAACGCAACGGCGAGAACGTGCTCCACTCCGAGCAGCATTACGAGGTACCGGCGACGGTGAGCGGAGAGTTGCAAACCGAAGACGACCACTGGGACGTGTCGGCCCCGGGCTACTGGTCCCATCGGTGGAACGATCGAGGCGATGCATGGGCCGAACAATTTAGGTGCCAAGGTCATGGTGCCGATAACGTCACGGCATGTTGGCTTTCGCCCGGGCCGCACGGCGACGTACGGGCATGGCGCCATCTTGTTGCAGGCCGTTGGTGCACGGGTACCGACGGAATAGAAAGGACTGCACACATATGATTCGCCTCCGCTCCATCTCGCTGCGTCGGCTCGTTGCCACCGCCATGTTGGTCTCCACATCGGCGCTGCTGACTCCCACCGCCCCAGCCTCTGCGGCCGTTTCTTCCACGTGCACGTCGGCAGCCGCCAAGGCGCAGCGGTTGCGCTTCAATTACGTCAACGGATCTATTCAGATTTGCGCAAGGGTCGGCTCGAAGTACAAGTGGCGTACGGCATCGGCTGCCGAGGCACAGCGGCCGTACATCGGCTACTTGCGACCGTTGCCCACCAGCACGTACCTCAACGTTTCACCAGACCTTGCCGGTGAATACGTCAGCGAATTCGCCGACATCTTTGCCGACCAAGACGTCAACTCGTTGTTCGCTGGTTTCGTTGCCATCGGGATCAAAGCCAACGCATCGCCATATCAATTCGATTCAATCGCCGTCATCTTCCCCTACTCAAAGTTGGGGCGCGCATTGATAGGTGGGGTCGACCCCACGTCACTGAACGAAGGCTCCACCACCACCATCGCAGGCCGTCCTGTTGCCTACCGCTCCAATGGGACCACGGCCACGTACACCTACGTTGGGCAGACCTCCATTGTCCAGTTCGAGGGAGCATCCGATGACCAGACCTTCCTACCTGTGATCGTCGCCGAGTGGCTCACCGCTCACGGCGCTGTGTAGCCGCATTTGCCAGTGAACCCCTGACAAGTCAACCCCGACATACGCGCAACTCGGGCCCCGGATACGCGCAACTCGCCCAAAACGGGCAACTCGCCGGCCCGAATTGGCCGAGTTGTGTCAGAAACGAGGCCAAGTTGCGCGTAACAAGTGCTCGAGTTGAGTGGACGCCCGGGTAGGACTCGCACGGGAATGGTCCGGCCCGCGAGAATCGGCCGGTGATTACTCCGGCAGACGACTATCCACTTCATCAGGACTCTCGTCCGTTCAGGGATCCCGGCCGTGATCGCAATTTGTACGACCGGTTCTTTTTCTGCGGATACCCCACTGCTGACTTTGGGTCCACGTACTTCGCCATGGCTTTCGGCCAGTACGTCGGCCGCAACGTGTGCGACGGTGCGTTCTCTGTGATTCACAAAGGCGTGCAGCACAGCGTCCGAGGATCTCGGTTGCTTGGATCGGACCGACTCAACCTTTCGGTTGGCCCGGTCCGAATCGAAATCGTGAAACCGATGCAAGAACTGCGCGTGATCGTCGATGACGAGACCATCTCCGCAGACCTCACTTTCACGGCGCGCGGGCCGGGGTTTGAAGAACCGCACTATCGATTCCAAGCCGGCAATCTGACCGTTTTCGACATCACGCGTATGACGCAGAACGGCAGTTGGAGCGGCCATGTCGTGGTCAACGGGGAGCGCATCGAGGTTGACGAATCGTGGCTTGGAACCCGCGACCGATCCTGGGGCGTGCGCGCTGTGGGGAGCCGGGAACCGAACCTGGCCCCAGATGGGCCGACACCCACGTTCTACTGGCTGTGGGCGCCACTCAACTTTCCGGACAGCAACGTCTTGTTCGACGTCAACGAGACAGCAGACGGAACTCGCTGGCATGCCAACGCCGCCATTGCCGGGGTTGGGCATGACGCGGCAACAAACAGCGGCTCACACACCTACTCAATGGACTGGAAACCAGGCACACGTGTCTCCCAGGGCTTCTCCATGGAGCTTGCGATGCCGGACCGTCACGTGGGCGTCACGCTTGAACCAGTGGAGACGTTCTACATGCACGGGATCGGCTACGGGCATCCGACCTGGGGACACGGGATGTTTGTCGGGCCGGACGAACGCACGGCAGACCACCGGGTCTTGGCGGACATCGATCCGGCCGATCTGGTCAACCACCACGTACAACATCTCTGTAAAGCGAACCGCAGCGATGGTGTCCAAGGTTGGGGCCTGCTGGAGATTCTGGTGCGCGGCGCCCACGCACCATCCGGGTTGTCCAGCTACACCGACCTGGTGTAGCTGGTTGTTGGTCGGCTGAGCCGGACGGCGGGGTGAATCAGGGACGGCGGGGTGAATCAGGGACGGCGGGGTGAATCAGGGAATCAGGCCGAGGGCCTTGACCTCGTCACGTTCGCTGATCAGTTCGTCGGTGGTTGTGGCGATACGTGTCTTGGCGAAGTCGTCCAAGGCCACCCCTTCCTTAACCGCCCACGTAGTGCCGTCTGAGACGACTGGGTAACCAAAGACAAGGCCTTCCGGCATGCCGTACTCGCCGCGGCTGACAACTGCCAGCGAGGCGACATCGCCTTCGGCCGTTGGATTCCACACGCTGGTGATGGAGTCAATTGCAGCGTTTGCAGCAGATGCCGCAGAGGACAAACCGCGTGCTTCGATGATGGCGGCGCCGCGCTTCTGCACGGTGCTGATGAAGTCACCTTCCAGCCATGCGTGGTCCGTGATGACATCGTAAGCAGGCTTACCACCAATGGTGGCGTTACGGGCATCGGGGTACTGCGTTGCGGAATGGTTGCCCCAGATGGTGACGTGCTTGACCTCGGAAACTGGCACGCCAGCTTTGCCAGCTAGCTGCGCCTTTGCGCGGTTCTGGTCCAGGCGAGTCATTGCAAAAAAGCGGTCGGCAGGAACGTCTGGTGCGTTGCGCTGAGCGATGAGGGCGTTGGTGTTGCACGGATTGCCCACGATGAGCACACGGATGTCGCTGGCGGCGTTAGCGTTGATTGCCTTGCCCTGTGGACCGAAGATAGAACCATTGGCGCTGAGCAGGTCACCACGCTCCATGCCTGCCTTGCGAGGCATTGCACCCACCAACAGTGCGTACGAGGCGCCGCTGAAGGCCTCGTTGAGATCGCTGGTTGGAGTCATGCCAGCCAACAGCGGGAACGCACAGTCGTCCAGTTCCATGCAAACGCCGTTCAGGGCCTTCATGGCAGGCTCTACCTCAAGCAGCCGCAGATGGACCGGCTGGTCTGGTCCAAGCAGATGGCCAGAGGCGATACGGAAGAGCAGCGAGTAGCCGATCTGGCCGGCAGCGCCGGTAACGGTGACGTGGACGGGGGACTTAGCCATGAGGAGACAGCCTATGGGAGAGTCAACGTCCGTCCGAATCCTTCACTCCGTCCGGCGTGGTTGCGCGCTAGTGGCGGAAGTGGCGGACGCCGGTGAACACCAGCACGATGCCGTGTTCGTCTGCCGCTGCGATGACCTCGTCGTCTCGGACGGAGCCACCCGTTTCCACTACTGCACGGATGCCGGCTTCGGCAAGAGTGTCCAGTCCGTCACGGAACGGGAAGAAGGCATCGGATGCAGCCACGGCACCACGGGCACGATCGCCAGCTTTGGTAACCGCTAGACGAGCTGAATCCAGGCGGGACTGCTGTCCTCCGCCGATCCCCACGGCGCTGCCGTCCGTGGCGATCACGATGGCGTTGGAAGACACGTGCGCGCAGACGCGCCACGCCAGCTCAAGATCTCGCCACACCATCTCGTCGGGCTGCGCTTTGCTGACAACCTGCCATTTGGACCGCGGATCTCCAGAAGAGTCCGCCCGGTCCAGGGACTGGATCAGCATTCCACCGTCGATGCTGCGCATGTGCCGCAGTGCGTTTCCTGGCCGGTCTGCTTCTAGCACCCGCATGGCTTTGCGAACCGCGAGCAACTCAAGCGCCTCGGCGGTGAATGCCGGGGCGATGACAACCTCGGTGAACACACCGGAGATGAGTTCAGCAAGGGCAGGGGTGACCGTGCGGTTGACTGCGATGATGCCGCCGAACGCAGACACCGGGTCACCGGAATGCGCCTTGCGGTACGCCGATTCAATATCGCCGGAGATAGCAGCGCCGCAGGGGTTTGCATGTTTGATCACAACCGCTGCTGGCTCGTCTTCGCCGAGATCGTGCACCAGGCGCCACGCGGCGTCGGTGTCGTAGACGTTGAGATAGCTCATCGGCTTACCACCGTGTTGGATTGCGGTGTCGGGCCAACCTCGCTGCCCCTTGATCCGGTAGCGAGCACCAACCTGGTGCGGATTCTCGCCGTAACGGAGCACGTCGGCACGGCGCAGTTCCAGCTGCATGCGCTCTGGCAGCACCTGGTCCATGGCGACGGTGTCGTCGTTCACGTCGTCCTCTGAAAGCCAGTCTGCAATTGCAAGATCGTAAGCAGACGTATGAGCGAATGCCTTGGCCGCGAGGCTGCGTCGGGTAGCTAGTTGCAACGATCCGTGGGTGCGAAGTTCCTCGAGCACCGGCAGATAGTCAGCGGGGTCGATCACCACACCAACCGATGCGTGATTCTTGGCCGCACCGCGCACCATGGACGGGCCGCCCACGTCGATGAGCTCAACACTGGGGTCGGAACCGAACGGGTAGAGGTTGCACACCACAAGGTCAATGGGAGCAATGCCGTGAAACGCCAACGAGTCCAGGTGGGTCTGCTTCCCTCGGTCGGCCAAGATGCCACCGTGGATGCGTGGGTGCAACGTTTTCACCCGTCCGTCGAGCATCTCCGGGAACCCGGTGACCTCTTCCACCTGCAGGTGCGAAATGCCAGCCTCGGCCAAGGCCTGAGCGGTTCCACCGCTGGACACGATCTCGACGCCCAGCTCGGCCAGCGCGGCGGCAAAGGCCACCACGCCGGTCTTGTCGTAGACGGACAGCAGAGCGCGGCTGATCATTCGGAAAACGGTCCTTCTCGCCAGACGTTTGGCCTGGCGTGATCGAGAAATGGAGTGACGGGTTCGCCATCGATGGCGGCAAACGCACGGTCGCGCCACCGATCGACTCCGAACATGGGCGACGGAAATTCGTCACGGTGAAACCAGCCGATGTCGGCTACTTCCAACGGATGAGGTTGCAGAGAGCCACCGGTTGCGCGGCAATGGACCAACACCAGATACAACGGCCAACGCGCCCCCCACCGGTACCCGTCGAACACACCAAGCAACTGAACGGGCTCGCACTCGATGCCTGTTTCTTCGTGCACTTCTTTCACTGCAACTTCTGCAGCGGAGTAACCGACGTCTGCCCAACCGGTTGGATACAGCCAGATCCCGCTATCGGGACGCTTAATGAGCAGGATGCGCCCCTGGTCGTCACCGACAACTGCGCCCACGCCAACCTTGGGGGTGACGTAGCCGCCGATCCCGTCGCCAACGGATCGCATCCACTCTTGCACCAGTTCGTTCTGGTCGAGAGGGTGTCCAGAGGCAACAGCGATGTCAGAGGCGATGGACAGAACCTCTTCGAAACGTTCGCGCTCGTATTGGCTTTCGGTGAAGCCAAGACCGGTTCGTGCAATACCGGCAAGAGCGTCGCTCCAGCGAAGTAGATCCGCCTGCGTCACCGAGCGCGGTGGTTCGAGCTTCATCAGGTGCCCGGAGAGTCCGGACGCTGGTTTGGGTCCACCGTCCACCCGGTTCCGGACACGCCGCGATCTTCGAAGAAGATGCAGTGGTCCGGGCAGGCAAAGGGCACGGCTTGAGCCATATCCATCCGGCACCGTTCGACCACGCCACCGTCGGTGGTGCGGGAGGAGTAGTGGCGGCAGTCAGTCCGAACGGCCATCCGGGACAGCGTACGTCACGAGCGATGGACGGGCGCGAGCGAGCGGTGAACGGAGGGATCGGAGTTGAACCCGAAGCGGAGCAACCCATCAGACACGGGCGCGAGCGAGCGGTGAACGGAGGGATCGGAGTTGAACCCGAAGCGGAGCAACCCATCAGACACGGGCGCGAGCGAGCGGTGAACGGAGGGATCGGAGTTGAACCCGAAGCGGAGCAACCCATCAGACACGGGCGCGATGGAGGTGCCGATGGAGAAACGCCTTGTTCACACTCCATCGCAATCCCGCCTCGCCAACGTCGGGTCCCAGGTCACCCCAACTGGCAGGCGAGATGCCGTACAAATCGAGGGGAAACGCCCTGGCGTCGAACGGGTCACGTTCAATCGGGGCCACACCCAGAGCTTGCAACACCGCAGTTGGGAACTGGACAGCGGTTCGCACAATCGTCAGCGGTGTAGACCGCTGCTCGTCGATCGGTGCGGCCAGGAGCTTTCGTAGCGGCGGTTCGACGGCAGCCGCTGCCCCAGTTCCGGCGTCTGCAACGAGCTGTGCGACGCGTTGGGACTCCTCAGAAGCGATATCTGCTGCAAATTTATTCACGCAACCAAGCACCCAAGCAGGAAGCGCTCTGACAATCGCATCGGCCAACGCGTTACCAGCCGCTGTGAACTGTTCCGCGAGTTCCGCAAGCAGTTCCGGGTCGGAGTCGGAATCCATCACCGCAAAGGGTGCCACACTCGTAAGCGATGCCCCGTCCTCATGCAGTTGTGCCAGGCCCCGGCCAGGAATCGGTTTGGGACTATCCGCGCCCGCCACGTGTGGAACCCGTTACCGCGGTGATCCGCATCGTGCTTGGCGGGGAGACCGTTGCGCTCAGCGCAAAGGCATACCGCGTGTTGGAAACAAGCCACCCACCCACCTATTACCTGCCACTCACCGACATCGCTGACGACGCGCTCCATCCCAGCCGCAGCCGACCAACTGTTTGCGAGTGGAAAGGAATCGCGCTCTCGTTTGATGTCAGAGGCGGTGGCGAGATCGCTCACAACGCCGCATGGGCCTACCCTCGACCCGCGGTGGGGTACGAACTCATCGCGGACCACGTTGCGTTCTACTGCTCGCAGATGGACGAATGCTGGGTGGGCGAGGCGTTGGCATCACCGCAACCGGGCCACCTCTACGGAGGCTGGATCACCCCGGAAGTGGTCGGACCGTTCAAAGGCGTGCCCGGCTCCTACCGCTGGTGAGGCGGGCGCGGCCGAGCGGTGAGCGGAGGGACGGAGTGAACCCGAGGTGGAGCAACCCATCATACGGGCGCGGCCCGAAGTCACACGATTCGGCAACCGGCCAAGACCTCGTCGACGCTGCCCACCAGGCACGTCACGAATGCGCCGAACTCTGCGTAGGTGGCAGAGGCTTCGTCGAATCGCATCGTATAGACGACCTGCTTTAAATCGGCTGGGTCGTGTGCGAACAGGGTGACTCCCCACTCGTAATCATCGAGACCGGTGCTACCCGTGATGAGCTGCACAATTCGCCCGGCGAACGCCCGGCCGCTGGTGCCGTGCTCGTGCATCAGGCGAGTGCGCTCCTCTACGGGAAGGCTGAACCAGTTGGCATCTGCCTCGCCGATCCCGCGCCGCTTGGACATTGGATAGAAGCACATTGCGCGCATCCCCTCGGGGGGTAGCTCCGGGTAGAGCCGCGGACGCAACCGCTCGGGTGGCATCCCCTTTGCGTACTCGGAGACCTCGGTGATGGATACGTACGAGTCGACCAAGTCAAGACCTGCGGCGCACAGGGCAGCTTGCAGTTCACGGAGGCGCCATAGGTTTGGGCCCAAGGCCATGACCCCAAGGTCGGCCTTGTGACCAAGCACAGCGAACGGGACCACCTGGTGTTCATCCGTGCGGCACGAGTCGATAGCGGTGCGGATTTCTGCGGCGTCGGCGAGCGGTGAAGTGCGGAAGAAGAGGTGGAGAACTCCCCAACCTTCAGCGGGGGACAGCGGTTCTGGCATGACCTTGAGCGTACAGAAGGTGCACATCTGTGCGGGCACCGGCACTTCTGAGGAGCACTTCATCATTCATTGCACCCGTTGAGCTATGCCCTCGCTCCTCGATCTTTCCGATAACAACGACATGCGGATTCGGCTTCTTCTCGGCGTTACACGCGCAACTGGGGCGCTCGGCGCGCTTGCAGTTGCGTCTTCCATGCTCGTTGCTCCTGGTGCCTCGGCTGCGCCAGGAACCATTGTCGGCACAGTCTTCAATGACTTTGCGGCCAATGGCACCATGGACTCATCACCCAGCGGTCAGACAGACTCGGGTATTTCCGGAGTGACTGTCACGGCGTACGACGACGCTGGATCGTGCGGCTCGGCGGTGTCATCTGCAAACGGCACGTACTCGCTTGCCCACACCTGCACCAGCTCACAGATACGTGTGCAATTCAGCACCAGCGGATCAGCGGTCCTTGACGGGATCCAGCCAGGTCCTCTTGGCCACCCTGGCGCTTTGGCGCCGGCTTCCGGCTCAAGCGTGCAGTTCGTTGGACCAAACGCGACGGGCGTTGATGCAGGTTTCCTCCGCCCGACGGACTTCTGCCAGTCCAGTCCGCAATTAGTCGCTTCGTGCTTCTACAACGGATCGGCTGCAAACGACCAGGCGACCAAAAAGTCCATCGCAAAGTGGGGCTACACGGCGAGCGGCGTCCCACTAATTGATGCCGACAAGCTGAGCGCGAAATCGGACCTTGGCGCTATCTATGGACTTGCCCACAGCCGGTCTCGCAACAAGTTGTACGCCGCTGCTGTGCTGCGTCGCCACGTCGGGATGGGTCCCTCAGGGTTGGGAGCCATCTACGAGGTTGACGACACCACGGGAGCCGTCACGCTGCTGAAGGACCTTGGATCTGCGGTCGGTACGTTCAGCGAGGCGGGCCGCGATCTTGGATCGTCGTTTTCGCCGTCGCACGACGATGCCGCTGCCGAGAACGTCGGCAAGGTCGGCATCGGCGACCTTGACATCACCGACGACGAGACAAACCTTGTGTTCGCCAACCTGGGAACCGGCCAGATCATGTTGACCCCGGTTGGGTCATCCACATCAACCACTTCTTTGGGTGCACCAAACCCCGGCTGTGGATCCTCTACGGCCCGCCCATGGGGCGTGGCCGTGCGTGGTTCCAAGGTCTACGCAGGTGTTGTTTGTGAAGACGCCAGCCTTGGCGCAGTGATGGCGGTTCCAGTCACCGGCGGGTCGTGGACAACGGTTGTTTCGCTTCCGTTACCTTCCATGGCTACGCCTGGCACCTGGAGCGACGTCACCGAAGTCTGGGCCGCTTGGATGCCTTGGCCCGGCAAGCAGGCCATGGTTTCGGACATCTCCTTCGACGCAGACGGCTCGATGACTATCGGCCTCATGGACCGCCGCGGCTTCATCACCGGCTCCAATAATTACGACTATCAGTCCACCAACATCTCCAACTACGGGACCACCGCGGGAGACACGGTGCGTGCGTGCCTCAGCGGCAGCACCTACGTCTTGGAGTCAGGCGGCAACTGCGGCTCGTTCACCGGGACGGCCAACAACCAAGGACACGGCGGCGGCGAGTTCTACGTGGGCGATGTGTGGGGTACCAACGGACCCTCCGACGGCCACCACGAGATCTCTTTGGGCGCCACTGCGATCCTTCCTGGCAGCAACGAGGTTGTAGCCACCGTGTTCGATGCGGCTAGTTGGTTGTCATATGGTACGCGCACATACAGTCAGGTCACGGGCGCCGAAGTTCGTTCGTACCAGGTGGTTGCCGACCCGACGACCGAACCGGGCAGCCTTGGAAAGGCAGCCGGAATGGGAGACGTCGAGCTGCTCTGCGACCAGGCTCCAATCGAGATCGGAAACCGTGTCTGGAACGATGCTGATAGCGACGGCGTGCAGGATCCTGACGAGGCTGCCATCGCAGGAGTAACTGTTCGTCTGCTCGACTCCGGCGGAGGCGAACTCTCCTCGGCCACCACCAACTCCATTGGTGTGTATTCATTCTCGAGTGCGGTTGCCACCAGCGACCCAGCACAGAGATACGGCGTGGCACTGCTGCCTCAAACCACGTACACCGTCGATATCCCTGCGTTGCAGGTTGCCCTGACAGGCATGGCAACTACTCGCGCCAACGTTGTGCCTGCAACCGACGAGGCCGATTCCGACGGTGTCACTGTCGGAATCAATGGGGCTCAGGCGAGCTACACAACCGGCCTCGCCGGATACAACGACCACTCCATCGACTTCGGTTTTTACCGCAGCTTCTCCCTCGGCAACCGGGTCTTCATCGACACGGACAACTCCGGCGTGATTGATGGTGCAGAGATTGGTGCCAGCGGAGTTTCGGTCCACCTGTTCCGACAAAACGGAGCCAGCCTCGTCGCCGCAACCGACGTATCCGGCGCTGCGATACCAGCAGCAGTTACAGATGCCGAGGGCTACTACCGATTCGATAATTTGCGCGCAGATGATTACGTGGTGGTAGTTGATCCGTCAGCCACTACGTTGGCCGGAACTACGTCGTCCACCGGTGCCGGGCAGTCCGGCACGCCAAACGACGACATCGACTCCGACGACAACGGTCTCGACACACCGCTGGACTCTGGGTCCGTCTTTCCCGGCGGCATTGCCTCCGCGGTGATCACGCTTGGGCCAGCTGCGACCGAGCCAACCAGCGACGCTGACGTTCCAACCTCCAATCCAGCCGGCGAGGCAATCAACGCTCAGTCCAACCGAACGCTGGACTTCGGGTTCGCTCCCCCACCGCCAGCAACCACGACGTCAACGTCCACAACAACCTCCACCACCTCAACCTCCACAACGACCACGGTGGAGCCAACGACGACTGAACCAACAACAACCAGCACCACGCTGGAGCCGACAACCACCACAACAACGTTGGAACCGACAACGACCACCACCACAGTGGTGGACCCCACCAGTACGACGGTCGACCCAACCACAACTTCGACATCGACAACCATCGAACCGACGACGGTGGCAACAACCGTTCCGACCACGCTGCCGACCACTGTGACGACAGTGCCAACAACCGTCACGACAACATCGACCACGATCGCTACAACCGTCGCTACGACGAGTACAACGGTCGCAACAACCGTCGCGACGACTCAGCCCACAACAATGGCGCCGACCACCATCGCAACAACTATCCCGACGACGCTCACGACAGTTGCCCCGACGACGGAGCTTGCAACAACAACTACGTCGCCTGCCGAAACGACCGTGGCAACCACCGTTGAAGCAACCGTGACGACACCCCCAGTCGTCACCGCACCCAATTCGTTGGCCCCAGCGTCACTTCTTGCAGCCGAGCCGACCACCTCAGTGGAGCTTCCCGGTTCAACGCGGCCAGAACCGCTGGTTCCGGACGAACAGTCTCCCGGGGCAACAACCACCCTGCCAGCACCGAAGGCGCCTGCCCCACTTGCACCCAACACCGTTTCGGGCAAGATCTTCGTCGACCTGGACTCCGATGGCATTCAGGACGCAGGCGAACAATCCCTTCCATCGGTCACCGTAGAGATTCGATCCGCCAGCGGCCAACTGATCGCTACAGCCACCACCAATGATGCCGGCCAATTCTCCGTACCCGTTCCTGCGGAAGGGGCCTACACAGTCACCATCGTGTCAGGCGTTCCAGGAGAGTTTTCGTTCCTCACTGACCAAACCATCACCGTGTCGGTGCTGAGCGGTGGAGTGAGCCGTTCCGATGCCATCTTCCGAGTAACTCCAAGCGCGGATGAGTTGGCCTTCACCGGCGGCGGGTTCGACCAGCGCATCCTGACCATGGGGCTGGGCTGCCTTGTCACCGGCGGAGCGCTCGTCAGCAGCCGCCGAATCCGCCGCCGCGGATGACGGGTCTCGAGGAACGGCACGATCCCCAGCCCCAGCCCCAGCCCGGAAGTTTCCCAAGACTTGATCATCGCCGGATACCTTTGGGCCTACTTCGTCAGGGAACCCATCCACGCGCTAACCCCCTCAAGCCGGGCCAAAATTCTCCAGCGTTCTCAACTTCAGACCCGCATTACGAACAAGGAACGGCGACGCCCTAAATCTGGCTCTCCCGCGTTTGGGACCACGCCTTTACGTTTCCGGCCAAAGGCGAGCACATGGCAACGGAACTGCGGCGAGTTAGCTCTTCGCATGACTGACTCCCGTGCGAGACGAACGTCTTCACTCGCTCCGCGTTAACCAAAACCCTGTGCGCCGACATCTTTCCGACACTCCGCGGAACGAGCCTCAAGGATCAGCGCTTTCGCAAACATTCAGGCAGACCCGGAGCTCCCTATTTCTACCGAAATCGCCAGGACCGCTCGGGGGCCACGTAGGTATTTTCGTCTCCAAGGACTTGCTCGCCGATCTTGAGAAAAGTGGTGCTTCGGATTTGAGCGGGGTGTGGGGATCCGTGGCGTGGCACAGGGGCCCTGTCAGTCTGGTGGTGTCTAAGCCGTCCAGATTGAGGTGCCCCTGTGGAACTAGATCCTACGCGTATGTGTGAGCTGCTTGTTGGTTTGCCTGATGTGAACGTGTTGGGGGTGAGTGATGAGGCCGATTCGTTGGTCGTAGTTGTTGAGACGCGTGGGCCGCGGCCGGTGTGTTTGGGGTGTGGGACGGTCGGCCGGGTGAAGGATCGGGATTTGGTGTGTGCCCGATGCCAGTTACAAATTTGGGGGTGCCATCGGCCGAGTGTGCGACCCAACCGGCGGACCTCTGGCGGACTTGTCTGGTCTTGCAGGTCAACAGCGAGTCGGGCCACGAACATGTCCGCAGTTCCCGGATCGCTGATCGTGTAAACGTCTCGGACGACTTCCTTAGCGTGCCACGCCGTTTTCACCTCACCCTTCGGATCACCAGCACCAAGCAGACCAAGAAGTTTGCTGCGACCGTTCTCGTCGAGACGCTCATCAGCCTTCGTCAACAACCGCCGACACCTGTACAACGGATCTGTTTTGTGGCCGCGATGACCCAACGTTTCGTTCTGCACACGACGTCGCGTCTCATCTAACGCCTGGTTCGCGAGTCGCACAACATGAAACGGATCAGCGATCTGACCGGCATGCGCGAGCATCGTGTCGAACACCAACCGATACGGCCCAGACAAATCCAACGTTCCCCACCGGACATGTTTCAACCACGACTCGCTCCGACCCGAAAGCCACCCAATACAAGCTTTCGCGGTCCGTTCCTCGATCATGTCCAGCAGCACACCCCGACCTGAATCAACAATTGAGGTGGACCACCGTTTCTGATGACGAGGCCCCTCACGCACAAACAACGTCTCGTCTAACCCCAACGCGACAACGTTCCCGATCCGGTCAGGATCAGCTAACAACGCCTCACCAAACATTTGCACAGCATCGTTCACCGTGTGCCAATCACAACCAATCTCCGCAGCGACCTCACTCACACTACGACCCGACTTTCCGACCTGCGCTGTGACCCACCTCGCTGCCCGGTCCGTCATCCCGCCACGACACGGAGCGATCTCCGGAACATCAAATGTCCACGTATGAACATCGCAAACAGAGTTCACACACTTCCAACGGTGCTTACGCCACAACAACTTCGCTGGCCGCCCAAACGACGGCAAATCATGCAGCAACCGTATCGAACGCGGCTACCGAAGGCGCTAACAATCTGATCAAACGAATCAAACGGGCCGGCTTCGGATTCCGTAGGTTCGCATACTACCGGGTCCGCGCACTCCTCTATGCCGGCAAACCCAACTGGGACCTACTCGCCACCATCACGCCCCGCTAAAATCCGAAGAACCTACAATCAGAGCCGACCGTTCAAGGACGCTGCAACGAATTAGCTCTCCCCGACTTGGTGATTCATACTTTGTCACCGCTTGTCTCCTGAAACACACAATCCGACGCGGTGCTTTTCCATTGAACCGACCTTCAGAGCAAGGTCGCCCTTGGCAAAGCCATCGACGTTGAATACGTTCAGTCCAGCGTGAAAATCTCCGTTTCTCGAACTCAATTTCGAGTCTTTCGGCGCCTCATAAGTAAAGCCAATGTCAGCCAGTTTGAATCCTGCCTCCGCCGTTACGTACTCGGTCGGGCCCGTCTTGCCGCACACCGGAAGTTCGTCTTCTAGGCCCAATTTCAATCCAGCACCCACAATGAACCCGAGTCCGTAAGTGACCTCGTACCGCCCACCGATGAACGACAAGCCGACACAACCAAAAACCGGGCAGATTTCCGCCCCCGAGGCCACCCAGCGGTTCTTATCTTTAACGATGAAAAGGAACGAGGTGTTCCCTTTGTGACCCTCGCGGCAACGTTTAAATGGGTTGCCAAAGACGCCGCACCGACCGTCGAGGTCGTATCCGTTGATGGGGTCTGGTGGGTAGAGGTAGTCGGATGGTCCGACTCCGTCTTCGACTGGGTCGACGGAGAGGAATCTGCCGAGTGTGGGTGAGTAGGGTCGGGCGCCCATGTCGATGACAGGGAACGCGGTGTCGGTGGTGTCGGTCATCCTGTTGTGCGCACCAAGCCAGCCGCGTTCCCATGCTGCTGGTTGCAAGTCTGGTTGGGTTGTGCCGGTGAGTGGCATCCCGTCAGGATCCCAACGGTACGTTGAACCGATCTTGGTGCCAGCATCATCGGCCACCGCGAACAGCGTGCCTCGAATGGTTGAGTACGACCAGCGCAACAGCGGCACTGTGGACCCTGCCAAGGTGGTGGTTGTCCCACCTGCCACGGTCGTCGTTGTGCCAGCCACAGTCGTCGTGCTCGTTGTGCCGCCGCCGGTGCCGCCTGTGGTGAGGCGAAGATCATCAACAAACAAACGACGACGATGCCGTGCCAGTGTTTTGGAACGCGATACCGACCACAGTGCCGGCGGCGAGTGGCGTGTTAAGCCGACACGACATCGGTTGGAATGAAGCCGTAGCTGCAGGAAGCGTGAACGACCCGTTCGACGTTGACCCGGTCAAACCAATGAGTTGCCAGGTACCTGTTCCTTTGTAAGAGAACGAGATCACGTCGCCTCCCGCAGGGGCGTTCCCGGTCCCGGCTGCTAACGCTTCCCACTGGGCTCGTGTCGCGGTCATTGCTGCTGTTCCGCCGACACCACCAGTCGCGCTGACGCTGCCGGGTGTGTTCCATGAACCGTCAGCCCAACCAGACGCGAACGCGTTCCCGAACACCAACGTCCCCCCGCTGGTTGCCGTGTTCACACACGTCCCAGGCGCAATCGACCCGCCCGCCACCGTTGTGGTTGGACCAGCCGTCGTGGTGGTGGTCGTGGTTGTTGTTGTGGCACCGCCGGTGCCGCCTGTGGTGAGGCGCAGATCATCAACAAACAACGACGACGATGCCGTGCCAGTGTTTTGGAACGCGATACTGACAACCGTGCCCGTGGCGAACGGGGTGTTAAGCCGACACGACATTGTTTGCCATGTGCTTGTTGCGGCGGGCAGGCTGAACGTCCCGACCCCTGTGGAACCAATCAGGCCCGATAGTTGCCAGGTCCCTGTTCCTTTGTAGGAGAACGAGATCACGTCCCCACCTGCGGGGGCGTTACCGGATCCGGCTGCTAACGCTTCCCATTGGGCCCTTGTTGCGGTCATTGCTGCTGTTCCGCCGACACCACCAGTCGCGCTGACGCTGCCGGGTGTGTTCCATGAGCCGTCAGCCCAAGCAGACGCGAACACGTTTCCGAACACCAAAGTCCCCCCGCTGGTTGCCGTGTTTACACACGTCCCAGGAGTGGGACTGTCGGGAACTTTGTGTAAGAGCTGGTCCGTGAGGGTCCGCGGCAAGTGGCCGTGGCCCGGAAAGGATCATTGTCATGGGAACGAAAACTAGTGTCGAGTTGGTGCCGACGGATGGATCGATGCGTGATTGGGCTGAACAACTCGTCGCCAGATCGAGGGCTGAAGGGATCGAACTCACGGGCGCCGACGGGCTGTTAACGGCGTTGATGCGCACCGTTTTACAGACCGGTCTTGAGGTCGAAATGGCCGAACATTTGGGTTACGAACCCCACGACCAGAGCGGTCGAGGATCAGGGAACTCGCGGAATGGGTCGTATCCGAAAACGGTTTCGACCGAGATTGGTGATATCGAGTTACGTGTTCCTCGGGACCGGAACGCGTCGTTTGATCCGGTAACGGTCCCGAAGCACGTCCGCCGCCTTGACGGGTTGAACGCGAACGTGTTGTCCCTTTATGCGAAGGGGTTAACGACCGGAGAAATACAAGCACACTTACTAGAGATCTATGGGACTGAGCTGTCGCGTGACACGGTCTCCAAGATCACGGACGCGGTGGTTGAGGAAATGACGGCGTGGCAGAACCGGCCACTCGAACGTGTTTACGCGGTCGTGTTGATCGACGCGATCGTTGTGAAAGTTCGTGACAGCCAGGTCGCGAACCGGCCGGTGTATGTGGCGATTGGTGTGACGATGGATGGTCAACGTGACGTGCTGGGCTTGTGGTTGGGGCCGACTGGTGGTGAAGGCGCGAAGCAGTGGATGACGATGCTCACTGAGCTCCGCAACCGTGGCCTGCTCGACGTTTTGATTGTGTGTTGTGACGGCCTAAAAGGTTTACCGGAAGCGATTCGCACGACGTGGCCTGACGCTACGGTCCAGACGTGTGTTGTTCATTTAGTGCGCAACTCTTTGCGTTACGCATCGAAGAAACATTGGACGCAAACCAAAGGCAACGCCAAGACCAACAACCCGATTGGTGAAACGCATTCAAACTCCTCACGAAGATCAACGCCCGCCACGAGCGCCAACAGCGAGTATGGCCACCATCACAACAACAAACGCGTCATTGCGCGAACAAACACCCGCAAAGCCTCCGGCGTTTCGCGCCAGCGTTGCCCCTGGGGCCTGATCTTTCGACCGCACCGAGGCCAGCGGCTTTTGTGCCCGAGCCGGGACGGTTGCACACCTCACCCGTTCCGGATGGGTCTTTCACCTCGAATTTCCTCCCGCCCCGTGACCTTCTGGACCGAGCGCCCACTTCAACGCCCACGCAATGCCGATGAGCGTCGCAAGGACTGCAAGGACCAGCGTTGCCAGCCGACCATTATTCGAATCGGATGCGCCGGACAGTCCTGCAGCGGATTCCACGACCTGGCCGTCGGTTGATCCGGCACCAGCGTCGGCTGCGGCGTCGGGTGTCGGATCTGCAACCGAGGAGGGGCGCACCGTCGTCGGCGGGGTGGTTGCTGCGGTTGTTGTAACTGATGTGCTGGTCCCAGTCCCGTCAGACGTAGCGGTTGTTCCGACGGGAAGGGTGGACCCAAGCGGCGTGGTGGGGTCCGCAAACAGACCGCTCTGAAAGTCGACTGGAGATTCCTCGGCCAAGGCGACATCAAGCGCCAGAACTGTCCCCGTAAACGGCACGGTCGTGACTGACGGGTCAGTCCGACCAACTACGAGACGAAAGTTGGTGGAACGCAGGCCAAGGATTCGGTCGAAGGTTGGTCCAGCCACCGAACGCGGGCCAGACGAACCGATAAGCGTCACCTCGACTGCTCGACCCGACGGGCCGACCTTTGAAACCACGACGTCATACAAGGCGCCGGGATACCCAACACGACGGCCGAGCTCGACGAGCGAAAGCTCCACACGCCACGCCTTTGGATCGCCGGTCGGGTAGGTACCGGCCTTCAAATACGGGATAGGTGTCCCCACACCGAACACTTCGCTTGGGTCGGCAATCGTCCCTCCGCCGGAGGCGGAGTAGAAGGTGTTTGCCAACTCACCCTTGTAGACAACAACCTTCCCGGCCGTTGCGGCAATGGCCGCATCCATGTTGGGATATTCGGCTTGCGCACCCACGTACACCTGGCAAGCCTGAGTAGGACACACTTCACCGCGGGTCCCCATCATCCGCAAGGCGTACGTCCGCGCCACAACCGCTTGGGCCTGCAAAGCAGCGGCAGGCCAGCGTGGGTCAGTTACCTCGGCCATCCCTCGGAGGTACTGCTCAACGTCGAGTTCGTTGACAACCTTCATTCCCTGGCTCTTGGCTATGAACTCAAGCGTGCCCCGATACTTCTTGCTACCAACCACAATGACCCCGCCGCGTGCAGCGGTTATGCGAATGACCGGCGCTGTGGCAGAAAGCAATCCGGGGCGGGTTTGGATGGTGTCGACAGGATCTTCATCACCGGACGCTGTTGGGAGTTCCGTCACCGGGGTCGCCGTGGTCAACGCCGTGGCAGGTAATTCCGTCGGTGGGATCGTGGCGACACTCCCGGGTAGAGGGGTTGAGGTTTCGGCGGGAATGGGATCCCCTGGGACGGGCGCGGCAGCGGCTGCGAACGCAACACCGAAACGACCGCTGAAGCTCGATTGCGCACTGATGTCTGCCAGGGTGGCAGGAGCTGACGCCGCCGCAGCAACTGTTGTGCCAAGCTCGATTTCGTCTGTGGTGGTCGGCACCTTTGCGCCGGCGAGATTTACCGACACAACGCCAGGGCCGGCCAGCGCACGAACCGTTCCACCCGCGGGCACCGCGACACCCCCCGCCGAGCCGCCGGAAGGCAGCACGACGGTCATCGAGTTGAGCGAAGCAAGCGGAACCCGGACCACCCCGTCTCGTTTGGCAAGCGTCGTCCCTGGAAAGAAGTGCAGAAGGATCTGGCCCACGTTCTTGCCGGCCTTACCCATCCAAAATGCTCCGTCCTGTGCAAGCCCGACGCCGTGGCCGAACCCTTTGCCGTCGATGACGACTCGGCCCGGTGCGACCACCATCGACGTGGTTGTGGCACCCAAGGCTGTGGTTGGCAGGTACGGCGCCGCCTTTGTTCCAGAGGGTCGGCCTGCAGCGAATGCGGCTCCGTCGAACGCGGTTGGCCCGGTTAAGGAAGGTCCAAGCACGAACGACCCAACGGTGAGCGCGAGGACTCCCCGGAAGGGAAATCGCATGCTTACTTGACCACGACCACTGCCCGGAGAGGCGTGCTCTGGAGCGACGTGATCGCCAGGAAATCAATGACGTACGTACCTGGCACTGTGGAAGCACCCGCACTGATGAAGAGGTAGTTGACCGCACCAGTCACTGGGTTCGCCTGGAAGCTGAATCCCATGCCAGCGGGGAGAACAGTGTTCATCTGGAACGAAACAGGGCCGGCGAAACCGCCCTGGCGGAACAGATCGATCTTCACCGTGGCGGCGTCGCCACCCCGAATGACCTCGACGGAGGACGGTGACACGGTGTAGGCCACGCCTGGCGGCAGTCCTGGGTCGCCGATGGGGGGCTGCGAAGTTGGAAGCAAGGTCCCATTCACGAACAACGTGATGCTGGTTCGGGCCAGGACCAAGCTCGAGGCAGCCGATGCGCTCGCAGTGATATCGAAATCAAAGACAGGCGGAGCAGATGAAGGGACGCGCAACGACATCGCAAACAGGTTTCGTACCGGGTTGGGTTCAAACCCAACCACCACACCAGCCGGAAGTTGCGTCGTACGCAGAGCCAACGTGTCGTTGAAACCCGGAGCGATGTTCAGGAAGAACCGGACCTCATAGTTGGTATCCGACGCGGCAGTCAATGTGTACGTGGATCGTTCAAAGGCAACCGGAGAGACGGGGGCGACCGAAATGGGGGGGCTAGTGGTGGCCGCTGTAGTGGCAACAAGGCTGGTTGTAGCCGGAGCGCTGGGGTTGAGCGTGGACGGCGGCAACGTGGTGGCGCCAGCAGCACGGGTAGTGACACGCTTCGCCGTTGTTACCCGTCGAGTGGTGGCTCGTCGGCGAGTTGTTGTGACCTTCTTGCGAGCGGTGACGGACGCCTTGGAACGGGTGGTTACGGCGGCGCCGACCGACCCGCCGCTGGTGAGTGCAGCCGCAGTAACGGTAAGGAGAAGGCCTACACCGATGGCGGTGACCTTGGGACCCCTTCGCGTTGAGGTGAACCGGCTGACGTTGAAGGTTCTCACCCTGACAGTTTCGCGCACGCAAGCGTCGAAGAGCCGCCACTCTGCACCGATGTGGTCACACGTACCCAGCTCGGGCCGAACGAAAGTGGGAACGAAAGTGGGAACGGCTGTCAGAAAACACAGAAGCCGGAGCGAGCGAGGCTCGACTCCGGCTCTTTGAGCGCGAATCTTATGCATACGTACCTTAGGTACGTATATTGTCAGCGCACCAACATCGGAGCGCCGACTTTCAGCGTGGACTAGTAGTCGTCCATCCCACCGCCAGGCATGCCGCCGGCGTCCTTCTCTGGCTTGTCGACGATGACAGCCTCGGTTGTGAGGAACAACGCAGCGATGGACGCAGCGTTCTGCAGGGCGGAACGGGTGACCTTGGCAGCATCGATAACGCCGGCCTTGACCAGGTCTTCATATTCGCCAGTTGCGGCGTTGAGACCCTCGGAAGGATTGGTCAGTGAACGAACCTTCTCGATCACCACACCACCTTCCATGCCTGCGTTCATTGCGATCTGCTTCAGCGGTTCTTCAACTGCCTTTGCGACCAAACGAGCGCCAGTGGCTTCGTCACCGGTGAGCTTTGCAGCTGCTTCCAAGATTGCGGACTGAGCACGGAGCAGGGCGACGCCACCGCCGGGCACCACGCCTTCTTCGATTGCAGCCTTGGTGGTGGACACTGCATCTTCGATACGGTGCTTCTTTTCTTTCTGCTCAACTTCGGTGGCAGCGCCAACCTTGAGCACTGCAACGCCACCAGACAACTTGGCGAGACGCTCTTGCAGCTTCTCCCGGTCGTAGTCGGAGTCCGTGTTTTCGATCTCCATCTTGATCTGAGCGATGCGACCCTTGACGTCTTCAGCCGAGCCGGCACCTTCGACGACTGTGGTCTCGTCCTTGGTGATGACGATCTTGCGTGCACGGCCAAGAAGGTCGAGGGTGGTGTTCTCAAGCTTGAGGCCAACCTCTTCGCTGATGACGGTGCCGCCGGTGAGAACGGCCATGTCCTGCAACATTGCCTTGCGACGCTCACCAAAGCCTGGGGCCTTGACGGCGACGGACTTGAAAGTGCCACGGATCTTGTTGACGACCAGCGTTGCGAGTGCTTCGCCTTCGACGTCTTCAGCAATGATCACCAAAGCACGGCCGGACTGCATGACCTTTTCGAGGACTGGCACAAGATCACGGATGGAGCTGATCTTGGAAGACACAAGGAGGATGTACGGGTCCTCAAGTGAGGCCTCCATACGCTCCATGTCCGTGGCGAAGTATGGGGAGATGTAGCCCTTGTCGAAGCGCATGCCTTCGACGAGGTCCATCTGCATACCGAACGTCTGGCTGTCTTCAACAGTGATGACGCCGTCTTTGCCGACCTTGTCGATGGCGTCTGCAATGAGCCCGCCGATCTCTGTGTCAGCAGCCGAGATGGAAGCGACCTGTGCGATCTGCTCCTTGGACTCGGTTTCCTTTGCGATGCCCTTGATGGCAGCAACAGCTGCCTCGACGGCGATCTCGATGCCCTTGCGCAGACCCATTGGGTTTGCTCCGGCAGCAACGTTGCGAAGGCCTTCACGGACCATTGCACCGGCAAGCACCGTTGCGGTTGTGGTTCCGTCACCGGCGACATCGTCGGTCTTCTTTGCTACTTCTTTGACGAGTTCCGCACCGATGCGCTCGTAGGGATCTTCAAGCTCGATCTCTTTAGCGATGGAGACGCCGTCGTTGGTGATAGTGGGTGCGCCCCACTTCTTCTCCAGGACGACGTTACGGCCCTTAGGGCCGAGCGTCACCTTTACGGCGTCGACCAGCTGCTGCATGCCCTTTTCGAGCGAGCGGCGTGCGGTTTCGTCGAACGCGATCATCTTGGCCATATCAACATCCTCCGTAATGGGGGTTCAACAATGAGGTTTTGAGAGCCGAGTGCGCGGTGGTCTCGTGAGAGGTTCTGGCACTCGGCGGTACTGAGTGCTAACCCTACACCGCCCCGTCGCGGTATTGGCACTCGACAGAGGAGAGTGCCAAAACTGTTTGTCAGGAGACCACGCGTGGTGGTCCGCAGATCAGGCTGGGGATTGGGCGCAGGGCAGATTACGAATCGCCGCTGCAGTGTCGTCGCCGATAATGAACATCACGTCTGGCGCAGGCGACGGGAATTCCTTCACACCCGGATCAACCGGGAATGCAACCGCGGCACCGGCGAAGCCAAGCGTGCTGGCGATGTCTGCGGCTTCAGCGCTTGCGTTTGCAGCGGCGTACAACGCAGAAGCGGCCAAAGGCTTGGTGGCCGCGTTCTTGGCGGGGAGCAGGTCGTACTTGGCCGCCACGCACTTGCCAGCGAGCTTTGCGATGCCAGCCGTGGTGGTGCCATTGACCATGAGCACACGCACGGTCTTTGGGTCCCGTGGAGGCAACAGAGTGGTGGAGGTGGTGCTGGCTGGCACGATCGTGGTCTCAGACGACGCCACGTCTCCGGTCCCGGAGGCCGCTGGGGAGTCTGAAGTTCGGGAAATAACCCACACACCAACGACCAACGCGACCAACAAGATGAGCGCGCCTCGGGCAGAGCGTCCGAGTGAGTTCATGATGCACCTCCAGATCCTGGCTCCGAATGGAACCCGGTCAGATGGTACCCAGTTGGACGGTCAACCTGGTGCCGCCCCGACGAATCGGTCCGCTGCGGGTAGTTATCACGCGGATATTGCGTAGGTGCTGAGAAGTTCTTGGAGCCGGATGTCGGAATCGAACCGACGACATCTTCATTACAAGTGAAGTGCTCTACCAACTGAGCTAAACCGGCGAGACATGCGCTTCCCAAGGGAAGAACACACCAAGACGCTACCGCTTCGTGAACACTCCGGTCAGCGCTTCTTTCGGAGCAGCAGTGAAGTACAGGCTTGCCGCCTGGTCAATCATGTTGTCGTTCATGTCACGCGGTTGCTTGCGATAGTCCGCGACGTTGCGGACCAACCGAACAAGGTCCACCGGATAACAGGCGTTGAGGCCCTTCTTGCCGACCTCTGCCAGCTTGCGGCGCACGGAATCGTGTGCCCCCGGAGGAAGCGTCACCTCGAAATGTCGCGCAGCACGATTCAAGATCTCGTCGAACTCTTCGGGTGTCGCCGCACCGATGTAGATCTTGTTCTGAATACGTCGGAAGAACGCGTCGTCGCCCAATTGGTTGGGGTCCAAGTTCGTGGAGAACACCACCAAGACCTCGAACGGCACAGGAAACTTCTGGCCAGAGGAAAGCGACAGGTAATCGATACGGCGTTCAAGGGGAATGATCCAACGGTTGAGGAGGGCGCCAGGGTCAACCATCTGACGGCCGAAGTCGTCGATGAGCAAAATGCCGTTGTTTGCCTTCATCTGCAGGGGTGCCGAGTACACCTTGGTCACGGGGTCACGCTGCAGCTGCAACATGCTCAGCTCCAATTCACCACCGGCAACCACAAGCGGACGCTCGCAGATCACCCAGCGCGGGTCGAGATCGGGGATCTCGGTTTCCACCGGCGTGTGGATCGACGGGTCGAACACCGAGATGATGCCCCCGTCCACCTCAACGGCATACGGCACCAACACCCAGTCCTCGTACAAACGAACGAGACGCTCGGCCAAGCTCGTCTTCCCGGTACCCGCAGGGCCCCACAACAAGATGGACCGCTGACCAGCAAACGCTGCGCCTAGTTCATCCACGATCTTTGGGTTGAGCACCAGGTCGCTGAATCGAGCGCGCAATCGTTCGTCTGACACCTCCACCTCGGTGCGAAGCCATCCGACGATCTCGGTATAGGTCTTCATGGTGACGGGAGCAGGGCCGATGTAGCCGGACCGCTCGAACACAGAGCGGGCCCGTTCCCGGCCGGCGTCGGTCAGCGTGAAGTGGTAATTGCCAAGCCCTTCGAGGTGCAAAACGTCGAAGAACTGCCGGTCTCTGAGTCCCTGGAACGCCTGCTGAACCACGTTTGGATGAAGGCAGAGTTCCATTGCCGTCTTGCCGATGGTTGTGCGATCCGTGAGCGACGCCCGACGGAGCAGCAGGTCCTCCACCATGGACTGGGCCAGGTCGATCGAGTCGATCGCCGTGGCTTGAATCAGGGATTGCGGAAGAGACTGCTCACTCATGATCGGTGCTATCGGCACGACACTGCGGGGAGCTAAGCGAATCCCCGGGAAATCAGGCCCGGGCGAATTGGCCCGGGCTGGGGATTCTGTACTGGGTTACAGCTCTGGGCCGATGGTTGGGCGATGGCGTCCGATCTCGAACAGCGCAATTGCGCCAGCGACCGACGCATTCAGCGACTCCAGGCCCCCACGAAGCGGTATCGACGCGATCACATCGCAGCGTTCACGAGCAAGCCTGGACAATCCGTCGCCTTCAGCACCAACCACCAGAATCAGCGGTTGATCCGCGAGGTGAACCTGCTGGTAGACGGTGGAATCGCCCCCGGCATCAAGGCCAATCACCCAGGCGCCGCGTTCTTTGGCACGCAGCAAGAACGCTGGAAGACCACCCACAAGGGCGATTGGAAGGTGCTCGATGGCGCCAGCTGCAGCCTTTGCGACTGTTGGGGTGATGTGGACAGCACGGTGCTGGGGCACGATCACACCAGTCACACCAGCGCCCTGCGCGCTGCGAAGCAACGCACCGAGGTTGCCGGGATCGGTCAACCCGTCCAGGGCCAAGATGAACGGCTGCGGGCCACCCAACGGGCCCATTTCCAGCAGGTCGTCCGCGTCGACGTCGTCAAGTTCGTCGCACATGGCGATGACACCCTGTGGGGCTTCAGTGCGGGCGTTGGCGAGCACCATTTCCTTCGGCATCCAGCGAATGGTGACGCGGGCGTTGGCTGCCAGTTGTTCAATCTCGCGCAGGATCGGACTGTCGTCTGTACCCTCCGCCATCATCAGCGTGCGAACGCGTCGCCGCCCAACGGCGAGAAGCTCTCTGACAGCCACACGACCCTCGATCTGCGTCCCGTCGAGCCCGTCTGGCCGAGCCAGGGAACGAATGGCGTCACGCGGGCCGCCGGAAGCGCTCGAGAAACGGTCGGGGCGGGCAGAAGAACGTGGTCCATCGCCACCACGCGGTGGGCCTAATGGTCGACCAGCACCGGAACGTGACCCGCCACCCGCGCCGCCAGTATTTCCTCGTGGCCCGCCAGCGCGTGGCCCCGAACTACGCGAATCACCAGGTCGGCCAGCTCCGGCTCCCCGGCCGGAGCCTGATCCACCACCGTAAGAGCCGCCGCCGAAAGAGCCACGCGAACCGCCGGCGCCAAACGACGACCCACCCCGGCTCGCACCAGGACGGCCAGAGCCTGCCCCGCCCGCGCCGGGGCGACCTGAACCGGGTCGGCCAGAGCCTGCGCCGCGGCCAGCACCCGCGCCTCCCCCTCGACCAGCGCCTGCGCCTCCACCTCGGTTGCCACCTTGACCTCCACCAGAGGACCCAAAGGAGCCACCGCCTCTTCCGCTTGGACGAGCCATGTTCAGACCTCCTGTGGTCGAGTGAGCAGACAAACTGCAAAGCAAGCAATACCTTCACGGCGGCCAATGGCGCCGAGGCCTTCACCGCGTTTGGCCTTCACCGAAACAGTGGTTCCGACCACCGTTTCGAGACTGGCTTTCATGGCTGCCCGGTGCGGTGCCAATTTTGGCGCCTCCAGCACGACGGTGATGTCTGCGTTAGCCACAGCCCAACCATCGTCGCGGACCAGTTGCACAGCGGCTGCGAGCAACCGCATGGAGTCGGCACCCTTCCAGCGGTCGTCGGTGTCTGGAAAGTGCGACCCGATATCGCCAAGATCTGCGGCGCCGAGCAACGCGTCGGTGAGCGCATGAGCGACCGCGTCGGCATCACTGTGGCCACGGAGGCCCGGCGAGTCGTCGAATCGAACGCCACCAAGAATGAGCGGGCGAGACTGGTCTTCGGAAAAGGGGTGGATGTCGAAACCCTGACCAACTCGGAACTGCATCAGAGGTCCCCGCCCGGAAGCAACGAGTCCACTGGAAGGCCCTGAGCGACGAATTGCTCCAGCACCTGTAGGTCTTCAGCGGACGTCACTTTGCGGAGAACCTCGGAGCCGGCCACAACGGCCACAGGCCCGCCGGCAGCCTCGACCAATGCAGCGTCGTCGGTCGCTTCAGCACCCGAGCGATGCGCGGAACGAAGTGCATTCAGCTTGAAGGCTTGGGGCGTTTGAACAGCGACAAGTTGATCCCGTGGAAGCGTTTCGGTGACGAACCCGTGGAGTACCCGCTTCACCGTATCGACGATGGCTACGCCCGGAACGGCTGCGTCTGCGCCATCTGCCAACGCGGCCAACAATGCGTCCACGACCACCACTGGAACGAGCGGACGAGCCGCATCGTGAATCAAAACAACGTCGGCATCCTCCGGGACAGCTGCGAGTCCGTTGCGCACGGACTGCGAACGAGATTCGCCTCCGACCACAACAAGCGTGGCACCGCGCTCAGGGTCGCCCGCCCGGTCAGCAGGGACAACCAAAACAACCTTCCCTGGCGCAGCGCGTTGCATCGCTTCGAGGGACCAGTCAAGAACGCGTCGGCCACCAAGCAGTGCGTACTGCTTGGGGACCGGACCACCGAAACGTGATCCCGTCCCGCCAGCGACAACGACCGCCCAGGTCACGGGAGGCATGGACGGACGCGGCCTGGCACTCGGGCGCGCTCAGACGAGCGCGTCTGAGAGCTTCTGCTCGGCCTGCTCCTGAGTGACATTGAGCGCAAAGGTGAGCTCAGAAACGAGGATGAGGCGGGCTTTGACAAGCATCCGCTTCTCGCCAGCCGACAAACCCTTGTCCTTGTCCCGGATGGACAGATTTCGGACGACCTCGGCCACCTGGTAAATGTCGCCGGACTTCAGCTTTTCGACGTGGTTCTTGAACCGACGAGACCAGTTTGTTGGCATGCGCGCTTCCTTCTTGCGAAGCACGGCGAACACCTCTTCGACCTCTTCGTCGTTGATGACCTCGCGAAGGCCAATGGCCTCAACCTTGTCGACAGGTACCTTCAACGTGAGGTTGTCGAATGCCAGTTTGAGGATGAGATATTCCTTCTCCTCACCAGCAAACGTCAGCGTCTCGCGCTGTTCGATCGTGGCCGCCCCATGGTGGGGATAAACAACCTTGTCACCGACATCGAACGTCATGGCGCTCCACTTCTCACGATCCAACGGGGAACCCGCTGAAATCAGACATACAAGAATAGCGGACAACCCCGCCAGTTCAGACCACTGGCCACCAAGCCCCGACAGGTAGGGAAATCACGGCCTTTCGAAGTCGGAAATCTGAGCCGCGAAACGGCCACCGAGCGCGGAGACGGCTGCGGTTATGGAGCCGCAACCGTTTCGTTGGTCGGCACAAAGACCGGGTCCAACGGGACCAATTCCGGAGCCAAACTCACCGGCGGAGTCGCTTCGTTGACGATCACCGGCTCGAGCGGCGCAGGTACGGCGGAGTTGTCCGGACGGATCCGCTTCCCGACCACCACCCCGTCTTGCTCGAACACGACCTCGAACTCACCTCCGGGGCCGATGAGCCGCTCAGCGAGTGCGGCTTGGCGAACGTTGGCAGGATTTGCCACGTCGAGATGGACCCGGTCGAAGACGACCCACGTCACCCGGTTGGGATCGTGTGGCGCCGGGTCGGTGCCGCCGCCTGGGAGGTCGTTACCCCAGTACGAAACGATCCAAGGGTTGGGCCAGTCGTACATGTCATCGCGGTGGCTGAGGTGCGGACCAAGCGAGTAGGTGGCAGCTACGCCGACGCCGTCAGGGACCATGTCGACCGCCGCCTGCAACGCCGCGGCACGTGGACCCACAGCAGACCAGTAGGAACTTTTCTGTCCGATGGGAGAGTTGGACCACGCGACGTTGGAAACGTATGTGCACACAAGGAGCGCAACGATGCCCCAGCGCCGGGCCGCCTGAGTGCGAAGCCGTCTCGCCAAACCCTCGATGGCTGCGATCACGATGGGGGCGATCATCATTGACGGGTACTGGTAATCAATGACGCGCGCATACGGCGTGGAGCTTGTGATGCTGGACAACATCTGCGGCCCGGCCATCAACAGGTAGGGGAACCCGAGAAGTGGTGCACCCGCAAGCGGCACCACGAGTTGGGTGTAGAAGGTGAGACGATCCTTCTTCATTGCTAGCGAGACCACCCGATCAGGGTGGCGGATCATGTTGCCCAACACCTCAAACATGGTGGAGCCGAAGTCGCCGTAGAAGTACTGGATATAGAACGGGTCTTTACCGTCGTTGAAGTGGCGAATTACGCCCTTCGTCGCAAAAAAGTACAACCCGATTGCACCGACCAGCGTGAACACTGAGTTGCGCAAATTGCGATTTGACCAGCGGAAACCCGCTTTGTCTTCGCCGCTCTTGACGTCAGTCCAGGTGCTCCAAATCAGCAGCAGACCCATCATCGTCATGACCAGCGCAGCGTCTTCTCGTGTGGTCAGTGCAAGACAGGCAAACACCGTGAACATTCGCCACGACTTACGTCTTGCCGCCCACCAAGCGAAGAGCAACGGCGTGATCACCAGCGCTTCTGGATGCCAGTTGGCCCACGCAATGAACCCAATTGGGGCATAACCGACGTAGGCCACCGCGCAGAAGAACCCCATCCACGGTGAACGCAAGCGGTCACGACCCAACAGGTACACAGCGATTGCACCAAGCCCAATGGACACGGCCTGGGACACGTAGAGGAATCGTGGGCCAGCGCCCAGCCAGTACGCAGGCGCATGCAAGTACAGAATCGGGTTGAAGTGGTGGCCCCACATTTCGAGCCCACGCACGGTGATAAACGTCTTGCCGAAGCGAGACGCCTTCCAGAGGGCTTGGTCGTAGATACCAAGGTCAAAAGCCCACGACGCAAACGCGTTGTAGTGCCGGACGCCGAGACGGCCATAGAGGCTTCCGAACCCAAGCGCAAGGGCTACCGAAAGCCAGAACGGGAGCGGTTGCCTGCGCAACGAAACCGCCAGCGAATGAACCTGTCCGCGCTCCTTTGCGTGTCGTGCAGCGGCAACCTTGTTGCTGGCAACAGGTACACCTGCAGCCAAAGCGGGAGAAGCGTCGATAACGGTCAGTTCGGTTTCAGGTTCGACCAACTGATCCAACGAGGTGTCCACCGCAACCTCTGCCCACCGAGGCCCGAACTCGGCCACCAGGGCCGGATCGAGATCATCGTCTCCGAAATCGTTCGCTGGACCCACCTCCAGACGTTACCGGCCAGTACGCTTCAAAGATGATCACCCGCGACTTCTTCGGTGCACTCGAGTTCTTCCAAGTGTTCTCTTCGGAGTCCCACGAGCGGTTTGCCGCAGCAGCCAAGCAGCACAGTTTCCAACGAGGCGATTTGGTGTTCGCCGAGGGAGACGAAGCCGAGCACCTGTACGTGGTCAACCGTGGCCGTATCGCCATCGCCAACCGCAACATGGATCGTGAATCGTTGTTGGCTCTGATGGGCACAGGGGACCTGTTCGGCGAGATGGCACTCTTCGATGGCCAGGGGCGTTCTGCACTGGCCCGTGCGTTGGAGCCCAGCGAGGTGGTGTCGGTCCCGTTTTCGGTCATGCGTGCCGAGCTAGAGGGTGACGCCGAAGCGTTGTGGAACGTTGTACGGCTGTTGGTCAAGCGAGTCCGTGCAGCCGACGAAGCGTTGGCAGACTCCGTGTTTCTCGACGTCACCGGCCGGACTGCCAAACGTCTGTTGGAAATCGCCGGCGACACAGACGAGTTCACATTGCCTGTGACCCAGGAAGAATTGGCCGGCATGATCGGCGCCAGCCGTGAACGGGTGAACAAGGCAATTGCGCAGTTCATTCGGCTTGGATGGATGGAACAGCATGAGCGCACCTACCGGATTGTGGACCGCAAACGCATGACGTTGCGGTCCAGCTGACCGAACCCGCTCTAGTCGAACCCATCCAAGTCCGGGTCGTTTCCCCTGCGGCCGTCCCGTTCGCCGTAGTCATCCGAATCGTCTGGATGTGGGTCGCGGGCGATGCGGCGAAGATCGAGTTCCGTTGGTTTGCGGCCCTTCCCACCTTTGTCACCCGTCGAGTTGCCCGACTGGTACCGAGACGCGTACCGCGGTCCTTCCTCTTGACGTTCTGAGCGTGCCTGCTGCCGACGGAAAGGGTCCAGCGCGCCGATAACTTCGGCCGCATCTCCCATGGTGGAGACAAAGTCGAACTGCAACCCCGAAACGTCGACCATAGGAGACGAGGCCGGCACAATGGCCCTGGTTGCTCCGAGGCGGACCGCTTCGCGAAGCCTGGCCTCGAAGTGCGACACCTGGCGGATTTCGCCCGACAAACCAACCTCGCCGATGGCGACAAGACCTTCGGGCACCGGTACGTCGGCAGCGCTGGAAAGAATGGCCAGCGCAACCGCCAGGTCTGCAGCGGGCTCGGCAATCCGTACGCCGCCAACCACCGAAACAAACACGTCGGCGAAGCTCACCTGAACCCCGACTCTGCGCTCGATGACTGCAAGCAGCACCGATAGCCGGTTGAAATCGAACCCCTGGGAAACTCGACGCGGGTTGGCCAACGAGGACTTGGCAACAAGCCCCTGCACCTCAACGATGAGCGGCCGATGACCTTCGACCACCGGCACAAGCATGGACCCGGGGACGCCTGACTGACGGTCGGCCAAAAGCATGGCCGACGGGTCATCTACAGCGATAAGGCCTTCTGCGCGCATTTCAAACAGGCCCAACTCTCCTGTGGGACCGAACCGGTGCTTTACCGCGCGGAGCAGCCGGAGTTGATGGTGGCGATCCCCTTCGAATGACAACACGGTGTCCACCATGTGCTCCAGTACCCGAGGGCCTGCAATGTTGCCGTCTTTGGTGACATGGCCAACCAACAGGATGGCAATGCCAAGGTCCTTAGCGACCTCGATCAACCCGGCGGTGCAGTCACGGACTTGTGTGACCGTGCCTGGCGCTGAGGACAACTCTGGGTCGGAAAGTGTCTGGATACTGTCGATGACGCAGACCTCTGGCTTGACGGCCCGAATGTGCTCGATTACTGCTCCCAGCGAAGTGTCCGACACAATCCAAAGTTCCGAGCCCAGCGCATCGAGTCGCTCCGCGCGCATACGAACCTGTTGAGGTGACTCTTCACCGGACACAAGCAATGCGCGTCGCCTTGCTCCGCTTACCGCCCCAAGAAGTTGTAGGAGCAACGTGCTCTTGCCGACACCCGGCTCGCCCCCGACAAGAGTGACAGAACCCGGCACTAAACCGCCGCCCAGTACCCGATCGAATTCCGAAATGCCGGTCGGCACGGGATGGCCGTTGTTGGTGTCTACCTTGGCGAGGGGTTGTGCCGGTTCAGAGCGAACCGTTGCCATGGCTACCGACACCGCACGGGTTTCACGCGTCTCGACTTCCTCAACGAGGGTGTTCCATGCACCGCATGAGCCGCAACGACCCGCCCACTTAGGGAACGCGGACCCACAGTCGGTGCAGCGATGCACCACCTTCGATTTGGACATCCTGGAAGGGTAACCGGACCCTGTGACACCCAGCATCGTGAGCACAAGCGAGACTTGCGCCCTTAGGGACCCTCAAAGCCAAAATCGGCTGACCGTCAGACCAGCTGACCGCGACACGGAGCTCCGGGGAGCTAGCGACGACGCCTCAAGCTGATTGCGAGTCCGACCAATCCCAACACGGCTGCGGCCATGGGAAACAGAATGAGCCGGTTCCAGCGGACCACTCGCAAGTCGAGCGGCGTGCGTTGACCGGAAACGAGGTCGATGCGTTGCGTCGGCGTGTCGGCAAGGGTGACTTCGAGGTACATGGGTACAAGCTCCGCAAGCGTCTTGCCGTACCGCGCCTGAATGTCTGCCACCGTTGGGCCGATTTTTGATTCATTCTGGAACTGCCGGGCGATCACTTCGTCGCCAAAGGCGTCATACCCATCCGACAGGTCCACTTCGCCGGTAATGCTGGACACCACCCTGAACGGCGATCGGGTGCGATCGATGATCAACGACGCAAACGGCCCGGCTTCGCCCGTCAGTTCCGTGAGGATGAGCTGTGCCTCGCCTGCGTTGCGGAACGGCTTGCTCACGGAGTACTCCACAAACCCCCCTGGCGGACGCGGCACAGGGCCAGCCACGCTCCAACCGGCGGCTTCCAGGTCAGCGGTGCGCAACGCTGTACGCAAATCGCTGGCCTGTTCGGCCGCTTCCCGGTCCAGCAGCAACGAAACCGTCACCTCGCCTGACCCATCGGTGATCTGGTTCACCCGAATGCCGACCTCTGTCTGGCACCCCGACAACCCACATAGGGCAATCAGAGCGATCATCGCTGTCAGCAACCGCCTCACGGCGTGCAGGCTACTGGTGTCTTCCCCCCGGTTGGCGGAACACCCGGTCGGGGCCAGTTAGGCCTCTGGGCCGCCAACCAGTTCGTCGACCGCTGGTGGAACCAACGGGTCTGTTCCGGTGAAGGAGATTTCGCCGTTGACTGCATCGGCGATGACGGTCTGGCCGGCAACCAGCTCCTTGTTGAGGAGCTTCTCGGCCAGTGGATCTTCCAACATGCGCTGCACGGCCCGACGCAACGGACGAGCGCCCAGCGTTGGGTCGTAGCCCTTGTCGGCCAACAGCAACTTGGCGTCGCCGGTGAGTTCCAAAGCAATGCCCTGGTCCTTCATCTGCTCGACCAGACGGTGGGTCATCTTGTCGATCATCGACACGATTTCCTCGCGTGACAGTTCGTGGAAGACGATGGTTTCGTCGATGCGGTTCAGGAACTCTGGGCGGAAGTGAGCCTTCAGCGCTTCGTTGACCTTCACCTTCATCTTTTCGTAGGACACCGACTCTGACCCGGAGGAGAAGCCCAACTGCGCCTTGCGCAGGTCGGCGGTTCCAAGGTTGGACGTCATGATGATGACGGTGTTCTTGAAGTCCACCATGCGGCCCTGGCTGTCGGTCAGACGACCGTCTTCCAGGATCTGCAGAAGCGTGTTGAACACGTCGGGGTGAGCCTTTTCGACTTCATCGAACAGAACCACGCTGAACGGCTTGCGGCGCACTGCTTCGGTGAGCTGGCCACCCTCGTCGTAGCCCACGTACCCGGGGGGCGAACCCACCAGGCGGCTGACCGTGTGCTTCTCCATATATTCCGACATGTCGAGGCGGATGAGCGCTGCCTCGTCACCGAACAGGAACTCTGCGAGCGTACGAGCGAGTTCGGTCTTGCCGACACCGGTAGGTCCGAGGAAGATGAACGATCCGCTTGGACGCTTAGGGTCTTTCAGACCAGCACGTGTACGGCGAATGGCCTGGCTCACGGCACGAATGGCGTCGTCCTGGCCGATCATGCGCTTGTGGAGTTCGTCCTCCATACGCAGCAACTTGGCCGTCTCGGCTTCGGTGAGCTTGGCAACCGGGATACCGGTCCACATGGCAACAACGTCTGCCACTGCCTCTTCGTCGACCTCGTCGAACAGGTCAACGCCCGCAGCTTTCCACTCGGATTCCTTCTGCGTCTTGGTCTCGAGGAGTTCCTTCTCCCGATCACGCAGCTTGGCTGCCTGCTCGAACTTCTGGTTCTCGATTGCGTCTTCCTTGTCTTTGCGGACTTTGGCGATTTCGTTCTCGAGCTCCCGGTAATCCGGAGGAGTCTGCATGCGCTTGATGCGCAAACGGCTGCCGGCTTCGTCGATGAGGTCGATTGCCTTGTCTGGAAGCTGACGGTCAGCGATGTAACGGTCTGCCAGGTTGGCAGCCGCGACAAGAGCCTGGTCTGTGATGGTGACCCGGTGATGTTGCTCGTAGCGCTCTCGCAAGCCTTTGAGGATCTCGATGGTCTGGGCAACCGTTGGCTGTTCCACCTTGATGGGCTGGAAGCGGCGCTCGAGAGCGGCGTCCTTTTCGAGGTGCTTGCGATACTCGTCGAGGGTGGTGGCACCAATGGTTTGCAGTTCGCCACGTGCGAGCATTGGCTTCAAGATGCTGGCAGCGTCGATTGCGCCTTCAGCAGCGCCTGCACCCACCAGGGTGTGGATCTCGTCGATGAACAAGATGATGTCGCCACGGGTCTTGATTTCTTTGAGGACCTTCTTGAGGCGCTCTTCGAAATCACCGCGGTAACGCGAACCGGCAACCAACGCGCCGAGGTCGAGTGTGTACAACTGCTTGTCACGGATGGTGTCTGGGACGTCGTTGGCCACGATCTTCTGGCTGAGCCCTTCGACGATGGCGGTCTTTCCGACACCAGGCTCGCCGATGAGAACAGGGTTGTTCTTGGTCCGGCGAGACAGCACCTGCATGATTCGCTCGATTTCCTTCTCGCGCCCGATGACCGGGTCGAGCTTCTTCTCGCGAGCAAGCGTGGTGAGGTTACGGCCGAACTGGTCGAGGACAAGCGAGCCTTGGGCACCTTCGCCCTGTTGGCTGCCGGAAGCAACACCGGCTGGCTGGCCCTTTTCACCGGAACCAGCTGCGCCAGCGGCCTGACCGCTGCCCGACTGGTAGCCCGACAAGAGCTGGATGACCTGCTGGCGCACACGGCTGAGGTCTGCACCAAGCTTGATGAGCACCTGAGCTGCGACACCTTCGCCTTCGCGAATGAGGCCCAGCAGGATGTGTTCTGTGCCGATGTAGTTATGGCCGAGCTGCAATGCCTCGCGCAGGCTGAGCTCGAGGACCTTTTTGGCCCGCGGCGTAAACGGAATATGACCGGACGGGGAACTAGAACCCTGCCCAATCATCTCCTCTACCTGGCCACGAACACCTTCAAGGCTGATGGAAAGCGACTCAAGCGCCTTAGCGGCGACGCCTTCTCCTTCGTGGATCAGACCGAGCAGAATGTGCTCGGTTCCGATGTAGTTGTGGTTGAGGAGCCGCGCTTCTTCCTGCGCTAGGACAACAACACGACGGGCTCGGTCAGTAAAGCGTTCGAACAAGTGAACCGCCTCCTGGGCGATGAGATCTTTGATCAGTCTACCGGCGGGGCGCCGAAACGCCGCCACCACTGTTGATGACATGACTAACCCGACTTGTGGCGGGTTTGTTCCCTGCCTGTTTCAGACGCCTCGGAGCGGTTTGTTGTCCCGAGAACGGGTGAAGCGGAGCCAAGTCGGGTTTAGAGACCCACGAGGTGAAGGACCAACGCCTGTTCTGGGTCAAGCGCTGGCAACTGCAGCCCAAACACCCCTAGTTCTTGGCCTGTGAGGGTGACGCCGGTCTCCAGCCAGCCCGGTTGCTTCCTCGCAGCACCGGTGGGTCCACCAGCCAACGTGACCACGTTGACCGCATATTGGCGCTGTGGGTCCAGACCGGCAATCCGGAATGGCTCGATCATCAACGACGCAGTTGCCGCTGTTGTGGCAAAGGACACAAGGCCCTGAGACCCATCGGCGGCAACCACACCATGCGCCACAACGGCAGGATTCGGATGGTCAAAACGACGGGAGACACCGGTATGGAGCAGTTGGCGATGTTCTTTGTGAACCGCGATGACCGCCGCAAGCAGTTTGCGGTCCTCGGGCGATGCGTCGAGAACGTTCCATTCGATGCCGAGGTGACCAAACAGTGCGGTTGCGGCGCGAAACGAGAGTGAGTGCTTGCGTCGGGTGGTGTGTGAATGTTCCGAAGCAATATGCGAGCCCATGTATTCCGGAGGGAACACATGGCTGAAACCGCGCTGGATGTATTGCCGCTCCAACGGGTCGATGCAGTCGCTTGCCCAGAACCGATGGGTCCAGTCGAGAACCTTGAAGTCGATGCGACCGCCACCAGAACTGCACGACTCGATCTCAACCGTTGGATGCGCGGCACGCAGTCGACCGAATAGTTCGTACACGCCAAGTGTCTGGCCGTGGACTCCTGCACGGGTGCCCTGGTGCGAGGCGTGGACCAACTCCCGGTTGTGATCCCATTTCACGTATGAGATGGGATATTGCGAAAGCACCGAGCTGATGTGGTGGAACAGGTAGTCACGCACTTCGACGCGCCCCAGGTCGAGGACCAGTTGGTGGCGCCCCATCACGGGTTGGTATCGATGATCGACAAGAACCCAATCCGGATGTTCCCGATACAGGTTGGAATCCGGGTTGACCATCTCCGGCTCGAACCACAGACCAAGTTCCATCCCGAGCGACGTGACCTTGTCTGCGATTGGCGCGAGTCCGTCGGGCCACACTTCCGGGTCCACCCACCAGTCGCCCAGTCCCGCGTGGTCGTTGCGTCGGAGATGGAACCAACCGTCGTCGATGACGAATCGCTCCACGCCGATCGCTGCCGCCTCGTCGGCCAAGGCGCTGAGACGCTCGAGGTTGTGGTCGAAGTACACCGCCTCCCAAATGTTGAGCGTGACCGGCCGTGCCGTGGAGGGGTGGTTGGGCCGGCGGCGTAACTCCCGGTGGAACGAACTGCTGACTCCGTTGGTGCCAACGCCGGAGTACGCCCAGCACACCCACGGCGATTCGTAGGACTGACCCACCCCAATGACCACTTCGCCTGAAAGGAGTAGTTCCCCGGCCTGCATCGACCGGCGACCGTCGGTGGATGCGTCGACCGCAACAAATGAGTTGCCGCTCCACTCAACATGCACAGCCCGGACCGTTCCGGAATCGTTGGTAAAGCCGTTGGTACCGGCAAACGCAATGGGGATCCGGCTGTGCGACGTGCGTCCCGTACGGTTCTCAACCAGCACGGACCCGGTCTCGACAGGTTCACGTACCTCGATGAACTCCTTGCTCCACCGTCCGCCGAACGTGAGTGCCTCTCGAGCATCGGAGGGAAGCGGAAGCGTGTGACGAAGCGCAGCAAGTGTGTAGTCATCCGGTCCGTTGTTCCACAGCGTCACACGGGTCCGGAGCGCGTCGGACGCGTGTTGCACTTCGAACTCGCAGTCGACTGTCAACCCCGCATGCGCGTCGATGCAGCGAAACGTTGCCCAAGTCCGAGACGCATCTTCGCCGGTACTTACTTCGTGAACAGCAAACCGAGGCGCCCATGCCGACCCGTCGACGCGAAAGCCTTCGATTCCGGGCCGGTCCATGTACCCAGAGCCGTGCTCGGGAAGCAGCGACAACGGCGCCACAGAATCAAGCCCACCGTGGACGATGGGCGGAGCCAGGGCCGCACGCAGTGCACCCACCGATGATGGATCAGCGATTGGTTGACCCCAGTGGAGAACCGTCGGCACCCCAGTGGATGGGTCGATGATGACCGAAAGGTTGTCTGATGTCAGATGGACCAGGGACACGGTCATCGCCATGACCTCCTTGACTGCAAAACGCGGTTGGCACGACGAGTCGGAATGAACACGTCGAGGGGGGTGACAGGAAAACGAGGGTGAACAAGGAAAAGAATCATCATGCTCGACTGCGTCGATTCCGGATTACCGCCAGCAACGATGCGGTGAGCAATGCAAGTTCGCCGACGTTCCACCACAGGTGAACAGCAACACGAGGCGCAGACACAAGCGGTCCCAGTAGCTCTCGCTGCAAGACCAAGTTCCGGGCCAGCCAGCCATCACGACCCACAACGCCGGGGAGTACCTCGCTAGAACCCAGCGAAGGTAACGACAACCCGTCAATGTTTCGCAGCACGGTCAGGTAGTGCCACAGCATGTAGGTGTGTTCCAGGCTGTGGGCGGTGATCCAAACGAAGAGCAACACCATCCAACGACCCCGGATACCGCGGCGCCACGCCCAGACCACGCCTGCCCATGCAACCCAGTTCCATCCGAAGTGCACCCATTCGACGTTGAGACTGGAAACGATGCCCAGCGACCGCACCGGTGGCAGGTCGAGCCGGTAAGACTGCACGATTTGCACCACATGCTCCACCGTGTGCAAACCCTGAATGATCACCACGGATCCCAACACCAGGAGTCCTCGATGCATCGTTGCCAAGCGGCCCTGCAGCGCAAGAACAACCGGTACACCGGCCAAGCCAGCCGAGGTGAGGGCGGCCGCTAACTGTGTGACAGCCAACGACCGGATGAGCGCGCCGACGACAAACACGACACTGCCGCAGAGGACGAGCCCGATGGGAATTCGCATCAAGTCGACTCGGCGAGTGGAGCCGCTATGGGCCGCGGTCGACGAAACGGTAGTCATCATGATTCCTTCGGCCGAGTGAGCGTGATTGCCATCTGATCTGTGCGCGTACGGTTGTTTTCGAGTTCGTCCAGCTTCACGTTGCTGACGGCGCCATCGGGCCAGTGGACGATGACGGACTGAACGGAGTCTGTTCCCACTCCAAAGTGGACAAGGCCATCGAGCCCCGTCAAGTAGCCACCGTTGGAGGAGACGGTGCGGTGCAATTCCGAACCGGATGTCACCATCGATACGGAGGCACCGAGTGCCGAACGATTTCCGACGCCGTCCCAGAGCAGGCGCACCGTTATGGTTCGCCCACCACAGAACTGGTTCTCGAACACTTCCGCTGGTGCACGCAAGTTGTTAATCACAACGTCCAAGCGGCCGTCCGCATCGAAGTCGGCCAGTGCCATCGCTCTGCCGCTTGCACGCGAGCCAAGCCCCCAGTCAGGTTTGCGTTCGAACCGCGCTCCGCCGGTTCCGCGGAAGACAACGTTGGTTTCCACCAGCTCGTCATTCGGCAAATACGGAAGCACCTCGTGGTCGATCATGCCGTTCACGATGTACAGATCCTCGTGCCCGTCCGCGTCGAGGTCTCCGAATTGGGCCGACCAGCTCCAGCCGGTGGCATCGACACCACGCACGTACCCCTTGTTATCGAAATGGCCATCAGCACGATTCATTTGCAGAACATTCTCTGCGCGCTGACGATCCGAGCGCTGCAATTTCTGGAACGGACGATCGATCAGTGGGGACCATTTGGCCACCTCGTCCATGTCTCCGAGGTTGGGTTTCATGTCTGTGGCAAACAGGTCGGGCAAACCGTCGTTGTTGGGATCGCCGACTGCGAATCCCATCGTGTTGCGAGTGGTCCGCCGAAACGGTTTGATCGCCTTCCACGAGCTGGGATCCGTCTTCGGCTGAATCTCCCACGCCATATCGGGGACACCGAAGTCATTGCCAACGACGAGGTCTCGGACTCCATCACCGGTGGCGTCGAACAAGGTCATGGCAAGCGTCTGCGTCTTTCGTTCAAGACGCGTTGGACGAAACGAAGTGCCGTCGTACAGGTACACCACAACGCCGCCACCCGCACTCAGGAGGAAGGAATTGCCCTGCTCCTTCTCGAGCAGCGAGTCATAGGAGGCTGTGACAAAGTCCAGATCACCGTCTGCGTCAAGATCGTCGACAAGCAGGGCGTAGGCCGGAGTGGTGATCTCGTCGATCGTGGACGCGGCAAACTTGCGGCCACCGAGATTGCGCCACAGCGACACGCCGCCACCGGTGTGACTGGCAAGGATGTCGGGCCGGCTGTCCGCGTCGAGATCTGCGATGACCAGCGCACGGGTGTCGGTCTCGGGAAGCGCTGCCTCGGGATCGTCGAGCGGAGCGCTCGTAAAGGAAAACCTGCCCTCGTTCCACATGAGCGATGTGGGACCGTCGAGATCGCCAAGCACGATGTCGGTGCGGCCATCTCCGTCGAGATCCCCCACGGCAAGGCCGGAACCGTTGGTGTCGTAGGGAAGGACGTCTGGGCCAGGTGCAGTTGTTGTGTGGCTGAGTGCTCGGCGGACGAAACGTGGTCCACATCCGTTGTGCGAGGCGGTGGTGCTGGTCTGCGAAACGGCCACCGTCACGTGCTTTTGTGCTGCAGCAGACTCATCGGCCGCACTTGGACCCGTGTTGCCACAGGCGGACAGCATCCATCCAAGTCCGACAAGAATGCCCAACGATTGGTTTCTCGGAGAGGTCATGGAATCAGGGAGGAGCAGTCGGAACGGAAGTTCGGGTTGGGAATGCAAGAGCCCGGACACGGCACTGGGGAGCAGCACCGCGTCCGGGCCAACGAGGGGTTAGTCGCAGACGACGCTGACCGCCCGCGAAACACCTCGAGACTTACTTGAACAGGGCGTTGACCTTGTCGTTAACTGTCTTCAAGGTAGGCGCAGCTTTACCCTTGCCAAGGCGGATGGTGTCCTGGGCAGAGTTCATGAGGTCGCCGATCTGCGAAGCGTTGTCCGTGATTGGGAACAGGAACGTGGCGCCTGGCTCCTGCGCAATCGACGTGTATGCGCTGACGTCAAGACCGCGGGTCTTGTATGTGGCAAGCGCATTGTCGACGCCGGTCTTGATTGCTGGGAACACGACGCCGGCCTTGCCAACTTCGTTCTCACACGCTGGCGAAGCCAAATACTTCTGCAGCTGCCATGCGGCGTCCTGGTTCTTCGATCCGCTCCAGATGGAGTCAGCCAGACCGTTGAACATCGACTTGCGGCCCTGTGGTCCCTTTGGAAGCAGCGCGAAGCCAGTCTTGAAATCAAGCTTGGAGAACGTACCGATGTTCCACGAACCCTCGGTGATCATGGCGACTTTCTTGGCCTTAAACAACGTGTCGTGGCCGGTTGCCTTGATGTCCTTGAATGCGGGCGAGAGGCCCTTGGTGTTGGACAGGTCTGCTACCCACTGGAGCGTCTCGGCGAGCTTCGGATCTGCGTAGTTGTAGCTGGTTGCCCACGGGCCAGAGTTGAACTTGAAGCCGTTGGACACGGCGTAGTGACTCCACTCGGTCTGGCCGTATGCGCCACCGGAAGGAATCGCAATTGCGTGCTGCTTGACCTTCTTCTTGTTGAAGCCGGCCTGGCTAGCGTTCTTGCCCTTGTCGTCCACGGTGAGCTTCTTCAGCATCTTCTCGTAGGTGCCGCCCGTCTTTGGATCCCACGTGAGGTTGTTCATCTCGGCTTCGGTGACGCCAGCCTTGGCGATCATGTCCTTGTTGTAAACGATGGCAATGGTGTCCCAGTCTTTCGGGAGGCCGTACTGCTTGCCGCTCTTGCCCCACAGGTCAAACAGACCGTTGAGGTACTGCTTGGTGTCAACCTTGTCCTTTGCGATCAGTGGCGCGATGTCAACGATTTGGTTGTTGGCAGCAAACTCTGGGTACTTAGCAAGGTGGTTGGTGAACAGGTCTGGCGCAGTGCCAGACGTGAAGCCAGTGGTGATGCCCGTCCAGTAGTCGTCCCAGCCTTTCTGCACGACGTCGACCTTGATGGTTGGGTTTGCCTTTGTGAACGCTTCAGCGCATGCCTGATAGGCGGGAAGCTGGTTGGCGTCCCACAGCCAGTAGCTGAGCTTGACGTCGTCAGCTGCGTTGGCAGGAACGAGTGTTGTGCCCGTAACCACAGCGGCTGTGATGGCACCGAATACGAGGAATTTCCTCTTCATGTTTGGTATTGCTCCTTTGTTGGCCCGTGTGGCGGGAGGTTGTTTGGCGAGAGAGACCGGGATCATTTGATTCCGGAGAAGGCGAGAGACTCGACGACACGCTTGCCGAGGAAGACCACCAGCAAGATGACTGGCAGCACCGAGAGGCTGGTGGCGGCCATCAGGCCGGTCCAGTCGACACCGCCCTGGGGCTGCTGCGACTTGAAGGCATTGAGTGCGACCGTCAGCGGGTACTTCGAACCATTGCTGGCCGTGTTACCCATTAGGAACGGCCACAAGAACTCGTTCCACAGGTTGATTGTGGACAGGATCGACAGCGTGGCGAGCGGACCCTTCGACGCAGGCAGCACGATCTTGCGGAACGTCATGAAATGAGAAGCGCCATCAAGGCGGGCGGACTCTTCCAGTTCCTTCGGAAACGCCAAGAAGAACTGGCGCATGAAGAAGACCGCAAACGGCGTCATGAGAAAGAACGGCGCAATCTGACCTTGATAGGTATTCAGCCAACCCATCTCTTTGATCAGGATGTAGTTGGGGATGAAAAGCACGACGCCAGGGATCATCAGCGCGCTGAGTAACAGGCCGAACAAGATGTTGCGGCCGGGGAAGCGGAGGCGAGCAAACGCGTACGCAGCAAGCGAACTGAAGAACACCTGCCCCACTAGCGAGACACCGGTGAAGATGACCGAGTTCTTCAAGGCGGTAAAGAAGTTGAACTCGGCGCCAGAGCCGCCCACCGCGATGCTGTCCGCTTTGGAGACCATCCCGAGCGCACGCTTGAAGTTGAACAACGTGGTGTCTGGCGGCACGAGCTTCTCGACATCGGAGAAGTACGAGACCGGGTTCATGATTGCTGTCTTGACGACCACCAGCAGCGGCACGATGGACAGGAACAGCAGCATCAGCATCACTCCCCAGGTGAGGCTGCGCCCCGCGGATGTCCTGAGGTTTCGGTCGCGGTTGAATCCTGCACGAACGGAGGTCATGCGAGGTCCGATCGGCCACCACGGAAGAGGCGGAGCTGGATTATCGCGACCACGCCAAGAAAGAAGAACAGCGAAACAGACAACGCTGAGGCATACCCCATCTGGAACTGGCTGAACGCCTTTGCGTTGATGTACACCGCAAAGAAACGAGTGGTGTCGATCGGGCCGCCGGCGGGGCGGGTGGCCACGAGCACAGTGTCAAAGATTTGAAATGAGCCAATCAGACTGGTGATCACGACGAACGCCGAAACGGGCCGCAACAGCGGCAGCGTGATGCGGCGGAACATCGCCCACTCGCCCGCGCCATCAATGCGGGCGGCTTCATAGATAGACCCCGGGATGGCCTGCATACCGGCGAAGAACAGAAGCGATGTCAGACCCATGTGGCGCCAGATGTTCACGAAGGCAATCGAGCGCAGCGCCCCTGTTTCAGATCCGAAGTAGCTGAGCTCGGGAATATGGAGCATTCGCAAGAACTGGTTCGCAAATCCGAGTGAAGGGTCGAACACCCAAACGAAAACAAGCGCCGCGGTGACGTTTGACAGTAGGTACGGAAAGATCACCAGCGATCGCCAGAACGTCGCCTTCGCAACTCGGTGGAGCATGAAGGCAAGGAACAGTCCAAGGATCGTCTGGAGGGGAATGTTCCAGGCCACATACTTGAACGTCACCCGAATCGCGTTCCAGAACAGGTCGTCGTGCCACATCTCGCGGTAGTTGGCGAACCCGATCCACTTGGCCGGCGAGAGCAGATCCCAGTCAGTGAAGCTGATCCAGATGGCCCGAAGTGCAGGCAGCAAATAGAACAGGCCGAACCCAAGCATGCATGGAGCGATGAACAAATAGGCCGTAAGCGCTTCGGAATCGAACCGCCGCCGCTTGGGTGCCCGCGGGACGACACGTGGGGGATTCTGGACGGCAAGAGGACCAGGAGTTGCGGCGGTCTCAGCAGATGACACGTTCGGCTTCCTTTCCAAGTGTGACGGACGACACCGCCACTATAAAGATCGGACAGGGCTACGTCAACGTTGACGTAAATCGGACGTTTTTGCTCACGAGAAGACCAAACAGCCGACCCAATGAATGCTGCTAGCGAAGGGTTGAAGAGGCCCGGGCAACCACGGACGTGGCGAGAATCACGGGGTCCGGCGTGCCTGCACCGGGCACGCTGAGCGCTTCGAGCAGATCGAGCGCGCGTTCGCCAATAAGGCGCCGGTTGAGTCGGACGCTGCTGAGCGGCGGAACCAACGCCTCGCACATTGCGATGTCATCGAACCCGATGATGGCCACGTCTTCCGGGATCCGTCTGCCAGCCGCGTGAAGCGCCTGCATCGCGCCGATTGCGACGAGATCGTTATACGCAAACAAGCCGTCGAACTCTTGCGTGGCGAGCAATTGCTCCACAGCGTCTCGCCCACCCTCGATAGTTGCCACGGCTCGGATGAGGAGCTCGGGCCGGTACGGCTGGCCAGCGATTTGAAGCGCTCTTCGGTACCCCGTTTCTCGGCGGGGAGTCAGCGGGGAGCGTTGCTCGTTACCAACCATGGCGATTCGATCGCAGCCCTGGTCAACCAGGTGAAGCACCGCAGCTTCAGCACCTCCAAGGATGTCTGATGCCAACGAGGTGACCCCTGGTGCCTGCACCATCTGGTCAACCACCACAATCCTGAGCCCGGCTGAAGCGTGCGCCATGACAGCCCCAAGGTCTGCAAGAGCCGTGTAGACGATGACGCCATCGACTGCGAATGACGCCAATTGGTCCAGCACTGACGCCGTGGTCACCGGATCACCTTTGTGCTGCGCGATGAACATCGTGAGACCGCGGGCCTGAGCTGCCTGCTGCACGCCATCGGCCAGTTCCGCGAAATATGGATCGGTCATGTCGACGAGCACCAACCCGATGGTGCCTGTGCGGCGAGTTACCAGCGCGCGCGCCAGGAGATTTGGCCGATAGCCCACCTTCTCGATTGCGTCGAGGACCTTGCGCCGAGTGGTCTCGTTGAACCCGCCCTCGTCGTTGACAACCCGCGAGACCGTGCGCGACGACACGCCGGCCAGTTTCGCCACGTCGTGAAGGGTGGAGGCCGAGCTCATGAGATCCCATCTTGCCTCACAGAACGACAGAGGTCACCTGTTTGGTTACTTCAACGTTGACGTAAGGGGGGTGGAGAGGCCACCATGTCTGCATGCCGAAGATTGTCCTGTTTGGGGCTGGGAGCACTGTTTTCGCCAAGAACCTTCTTGGCGACATTCTGAGCTACCCCGCGCTGTCGTCGTCCGACCTGGTCCTGATGGACGTTGATGCAGAACGGCTGCGAACGTCCAAACTGGTTGCGGAACAAGTTGCCAAGACGCTGGGGGCTACCCCAACCATCACCGCAACCACAAACCGCGCAGAAGCTGTGGACGGCGCTGACTTTGTCATCACCATGATCCAGGTCGGGGGGTATCGTCCGTCAACGGTCATCGACTTCGACATTCCGGCAAAGTACGGCTTGCAGCAAACCATCGCAGACACGCTCGGCATCGGCGGCATCATGCGCGCTGTCCGAACCATTCCGGTCTTGCTGGACCTTGCGGCGGACATGGAGCGCGGTTGCCCCGATGCGTTGCACATCAACTACTCCAATCCAATGGCGATGAACTGCTGGGCGCTCAACCGAGCATCGAACATCAAGACCGTTGGGCTGTGCCACAGCGTGCCGCTGACGGCTCGGGACCTGTGCGAAGACATCGGCGTGCCGTTGGACGAGGTCCGATATCAGGTGGCCGGCATCAACCACATGGCGTTCTTCTTGAAGCTTGAGCACCTGGGCACGGACCTGTATCCCAAGCTGCGAGAGTTCCACGCTTCAGGTGCCACGCCAGGCCGGGCACACTCAGGCGGGGTCACCTTGCCAGATGCGGTTCGCTACGAGGTGATGCGACGCACCGGGCACTTCGTGACCGAGTCAAGCGAGCACTTCAGCGAGTACGTGCCGTGGTTCATCAAGCGAGACCGACCAGATCTTGTCGAGCGGTTCGGCATCCCGCTGAATGAATACCCACGGCGCTGCGAAGAGCAGATTGCCGGATGGGAACGGTTGCGCGCGGAACTGGAAAGCAACGCCGCCCCCGCCGAGGTGCACCGCAGTGTGGAGTACGGGTCGTTGATCATCAACTCCATGCATACCGGCGAACCAACAGTCATTTACGGCAACGTTGCCAACGACGCAATCATCGACAACCTTCCCAACGGATGCACGGTCGAGGTTCCGTGTCTGGTCGATGGGAACGGCGTGCAGCCAACCAGAGTTGGAGCCATCCCTCCGCACCTTGCTGCGCTCATGCAGACCAACGTGAACGTTCAATCGTTGGCGGTGGAAGCAGTACTCACCGGCAATCGGGAGCACGTGTATCACGCAGCGATGCTTGATCCGCATACGGCCGCCGAACTGGACCTCGATCAGATCTGGTCCATGGTTGACGAGATGCTCGACGCCCACGGCGATCTCATCCCACCCTCCCTGCGTCGCTAGCTCGAACCGGGCCAGCTCCTTCGGGCGGGGTTGAGACCCGTTAGATGCCGGGGATTGAATCGATGATGCGAAAGCCGGAGCCGCGCAACGCGCCCGTGACGTCGTTCTGTGGAAGACGAAGCAGCGCTAGGTCTGCTTGGTTGGCGTACTCGCGGGCGACGGTCAGTGCGTGGTCGATACCAATGGTGGAGCGCACGATCTTGCGGACACGCTCTACATCGGACCGCTCGATTGGTGACCCGAGGTTGGAACGAAGCTCTTCGCCGTGGCGTGGGTCTGTGAGCCCGTGGATGATGGGGAGGGTGTAGATGCCCTCCACCAGATCGTTTCCGGCTGGCTTGCCCAGCTGCTCGTCTGTGGCCACAAGGTCCAGCACGTCGTCGACGATCTGGAACACCATGCCAATGCGTTCGCCGTATTCGGTCAGCGCGTCGACATGCGCCCGCTCTGCAGCTCCGGAATTCAACACAACCAGTGCACCAATGCGCGCGGCTGTTGCCATGAGCGAAGCTGTCTTGCCGTTGATGGAACGGAGGTAACGATCTGTGTCGCGGTTGACGTTCCACACGTCTTGCAGCTCGAGGACCTGACCTTCACACAGTTGGCCGATGGTGCGAGCCAGCAGACCAGCGATTTCGGTGCCGAGGTCTGCCGCGATTTCCGAAGCCTTGGCAAGCAGGAAGTCACCAGCGAGGATGGCCACAACGTTGCCGAACCTGACGTTTGCGCTTGGCGTGCCGCGCCGGGTGGCAGCTTCGTCCATGACGTCGTCGTGGTAGAGCGAACCGAGGTGCACCAATTCAGCAGCACATCCGCCCATCACCACGTCGTCAGATGCAGATCCGACAAGCGCAGAAGCAGCCGCGATTGCTAACGCCGGACGGAATCGCTTTCCGCCGGCCGAGAGCAGGTGCGCAGCAACCGAGCTCATGTATTCGTCACCGGTCTTCACCGAAGCGGCCAACGCGTGTTCAACACGCTGTAGGTCGTCGGACAGCCCGGGAAGGCTGAACGGTTGTTTTCCCACGACTATGACCCTAGGCGACCAAAATTCCGCGCCGTTAACGCTGGCGCCAAAAGTCACGCGCGGGTCACGCTCGGCGCCCGACTGAACCGAGATCTTTCCTTGCTGCGCGCACAACGATTCAGTTTGGGCGAGCATGGAGCGTCATGTCACAGCCCGATCCGCCCAACAGCCCGACGAACCTTCCTTCCGACGAGCTCACCGCTGACTCAGAAACCAATGCAGTGGTACTCGACATGTATGACGGGTTTGACGCTGAAGCAGAGCGGGTGGCTCGGCTGTTTGCCGACCCGACGTTCAAAATACGTGAGCGCCAGCGCCAGGCAGCCGAAGCACTCACTCCAATCAAGCGCCGCACCTCCGGAGGCAGTGTCGGGCATGCGTTGGCACTCGGGTTCGCAAATGTGTTCGACCCAGACCGCCAACGCGACGACATCGTGGCAATGCAGGAACGCGCCGACGACGATGACGTCCCAGACACGCACATCGACCCTGACGATCCCACCACCACTCGGGTTGTCTATAAGGCCGGGCCTGATGGGTCGCTCAACCTCGGGTTCAACTCCGATCCCTCCGTTCACCGCTCGGCCGCGCCCGGCCAGGCCCCTCAATCGCCTGCGTAACCGCCCGGTTCACCACTCAGCCGCGCCCGTTACACGGATTCACTTACCTGACCGAACAGTCCAGAAACCCCCACGGGTGCCGAATCCCTCGATCACAGTTCCCTAATCGGCGTTCAGCAATCTGAATTCACTCGACAGGTCACCACCGATCCGCCGAGGGAGGTCAACCAGAATGAACGCAGCTACCGCAACCCAGATCCATCCGCCAACGCATGCTCCCGATTCAGGTTTGTCGGGCAACGGCACCGTAGTTCCTCTCCGACGCGACGCATATGGCCGTCTGGTCAGCATCCCCCGACGCGAACGTGCTCGGCGCGGCGAGGGCGACCGGCTCCGTGAAGAAATTCTCGAAGCAGCGGAGTATCTGCTTGCCCGCTACGGCCACGACGACGCGGTCAGCATCCGCGCCGTAGCCAATCGGGTTGGTTGCACGCCACCGGCGATCTACATCCACTTCACCGACAAGACGCAGCTGCTGTTCGAAGTGTGTGCGCGGCGCTTTGCGGCGCTCACGGCACGCATCCAAGCCGAGGTAGCCAACCACACGGACCCGCTTGACCAACTGATCGCAGGGTCAAAGGCCTACATCACGTTCGGCCTGGAGAACCCCGAGCACTATCGCATCCTGTTCATGCAAAAGGCGATTCTCACGCCAGAGCAATGGAAGGACCTTCGCCTGTCCGGCACGTCTGGTTTCGACGGTCTCCAGCGTCGAGTCCAGGCAGCAATCGACGCTGGCCGAATCTCCGGCGAAGCACGTCAAATTGCCATGGCGGTCTGGCAGCTCAACCACGGCATCGTCTCGTTGATGGTCACCAAACCACAGTGGGGTTGGGACGAGGTCGACACCATGACAGACCACCTGTTGGTCACCTACCTCAAGGGGCTGCAGGCCTGACCGGCCTCAGTGAAGTGTTGGGGTGATCCGTGCAACACGGATCACCCGATCCGCTCTGTGGCTGGTGCCGTCTATCAGCCGGCCGTTGGGTTCATCAACCTGCGTCACCCAAGCTTCGCCGTCTTGCACAGACCCATACGTTGCGGTTGCTCGCTCCACAAGCCGTTGTCGGCGAACAGTTGCGTCGGCCTCAACAAACCAACAGGTATCAAGCAACGGGCGAACGGCTTCCCAACCGCCCGTCTCCATCAACAGGTAGTTGCCTTCAACAATCACGCCGCGGACGTGAGGCGCGATGGTCGCCTCCGCTGCGATTGACTCCTCGATCTCGCGGTGAAACACCGGTAAGTAGATCGGAGCATCGTGTTCGGCACGAACACGATGCAACGCGTTCACAAATCCAGCTACGTCGAACGTGTCGTATGCACCTTTACGATCTCGACGCGCAGAGTCAACGAGCACCGCGTTGGAGAGGTGAAACCCGTCCATTCCAAGCACAGCCCATACGTCGCCATCGCGTTGAGACAGCGCCTCAGCAAGCGAATGCGCAACGGTCGATTTACCGGATCCGGGAGGGCCGACAAAGCCGATGAGCAACCGTTGGTCTCCCAGCGCCGGCACCAACGCTGCAAGTTCGGTAGGAGTGAGGAACTCTTCGTTCATGATTGCCCTCCAGCAACATTCGCCAAACCCGATCCGCGGTTGTCCCGAGGTCGTCTCGAAACCAGAGCCGACGCTGCGGCTACCCACACAGCAAGTAACGCAGCGCGCCATAGCCACAGGTTGAAGCGCATTCTGCGCAGGGGGCCCGCGGCGGCAGCCTCGGCCTTTTGTGCGGCGGCCGGAAGTCTTTGCAGTGCCGCCCGGCCGCCGTCAACGGTTGCTCTGGTGGCGACCAGCTCCGTGTGAACGTCTTGGAGTGACCCGCGGGTGGCCGTGAGCGAATCCGCGGTGGCCGAAAGGTCGGCTGCGATTCGATCCAGTTCTGCGGGGAGCGGTTTGAGACTTGCCGACAACGACTCCAGGTCCTTCTTTGCGCCGTTGCCGCCGGTGAGCCCTTCAACAAACCCAATTGCCGGTGCCAGCCTGCCGGCAGTCCGACCCGTACTTTCAATGGCCGAGCCGACGCTGCCGCTAGCCGCATCGGACACGCTGTTGGCTGCGTCCGCGGCATCAGACGCCAGTACTTGTGCGTTTGTGGTGAGCTGATCCACCGAATCGATGAGCGTGCCAAGACCGTTGGAAAGCTGGTCAACAGACCCAGCTGCTTCGGCCGATACTTGGCTGACTTCCACCGCGGCTTCCAAGCCGTCAGTGATAGCTGCAAACGTTCGTTCAACAAGCACCCACGCCAGCACCACTGCGATGGTGAGCGCGACCAACGAAACCCGCCGAGACACGGCGAGGCTCACTGCGCGCGTTCCATGCTCACAACGAAATCGAACTGATCCTGGGTTACCGGCATGACGCTGAGGCGGTTGGCCTTGCGGAGCAACGCGAACTCGTTGCCGCCGAGGCGTTCCGTATGTTCACGTATCTCTTGCAGCGGGATGTACCGATCGAAGGTGCGTTCGTGTTTCACCCACCTACCAAGCCACCGCGGTTTCTCGGGAGTGGACTTAGGGTCGTAGTAGTGATTTGCCGGATCGAACTGCGCCGGGTCGATCTCGGGTTCGCTGTCAATCACCCCGATGCCCGCAACACCTGGGGGCTTGCAGGACGAGTGGTAATAGAGAAATCTGTCACCGATGCGCATGTCGTCTCGGATCATCCGCCGGGCTTGAAAACTGCGGACTCCATCCCAAAACGCGCGTTTCCCCGGAGACGCTTCCAGCATCTGAATGGACAGTTCTTCCGGCTCGTTCTTCATGAGCCACAGACCGCTACCCGTTGTGCCGTTCATCGGTCTCAGCCCAGCAGATGCGCGTGCGTGCGGGCCACTTCGATCGCTGCGGCATTCGCGATTTCGGCGGTGCGTCTGATGTCATCGTCGGTGTGAGCCAACGACGGGAACATCGCTTCGTACGCGCCAGGTGCCATTGCGACGCCACGTTTCAACATCGCATGGAAGAACGGCGCATAGAGCCCGTTGCCGGCAATGGGCTTGGCTGATTCGTAATCGTGCACGTGGCCCCCGGGGCCAACAAAGAGACCAACAAGCGAACGCACGTTGGGTGTCTGCACCGGAAGCGCAGCCGAGATGGCGGCGTGCAACGCGGAGGCCAACGCAGCCCCCCGTGATGCGAGTTCGTCGTAGGCAGCGTCGGTCATGAGTTCCAATACCGCAAGGCCCGCCGCACAGGCCAAGGGGTTGCCGCTCATGGTGCCGCCTTGGTAGACGGAGCCCAGCGGGGCCAGTTGTTCCATGATGGCCCGTGGACCACCGAACGCGCCGACCGGCAGACCGCCGCCGATGACCTTGCCGAAGGCCCACAGGTCGGGTTGGACGCCGCTCCATTCCGCGGCCCCTGCGTTGCCAATGCGGAACCCGGTGATGACTTCGTCGAACAACAACATCGCGCCGGCTTTGGTGGCAGCGTCGCGGAGTCCTCGCAGGAAGCCAGGGACAGGTGCGACAAGTCCCATGTTGGCTGCGACGGGCTCCACAGCGATGAGAGCCACCTCAGCCCACTGCGCATCGGTCAGCTGCGGAATGGTGTTGTACGGAACGACGATGGTGTCTTGCACCGATCCTTGGGTGACGCCGGCCGTGCCAGGGAGCGATTGCTGTGCCACTCCGCTGCCAGCTTCGGCCAGGAGCGAATCGCTTGCCCCGTGGTAGCAGCCTGCAAACTTGATGACCTTGTCTCGGCCGGTGACGCCACGCGCCAGACGCAGCGCGCTCATGGTTGCTTCTGTGCCGCTGGAGGTCATTCGGACCATGTCGAGGCCGGGAACACGGTCTGCGATGGTCTCGGCCAGCAGTACCTCCCGGTAGGTGGGGGCGCCGAACGCGGAGCCTTGCGCTGCGGCCTGACGGATGGTCTCGACGACACGAGGATGTGCGTGGCCGACGATGGACGCTCCGTAGCTCTGCACGTAGTCGATGTATCGATTGCCTTCCACGTCCCAGACGTATGGGCCTTCACCGGAGGCCACGAAGTACGGCACGCCACCGACACTCCGAAACGCACGAACGGGCGAATTGACGCCGCCGACAAGCACCTTTTGTGCGCGTTCGAAAAGCGACGCGTTGGTCTCGCCGCACATTGCGCCGGTTGCCGTGGAGCAACCGCCAATGGGCTGCGAACAGCCACCAGCCCGGGTGCAAATGGAGGCGCTCATCGTGTGCCGCCAAGCATGACCGCAACTTCTTTCGCGAGGTACGTGAGGATGATGTCTGCTCCTGCTCGTTTCACCGCGGTGAGTTGCTCCAGGGCGACAACATCGCCATCGATCCATCCGTTGGCTGCAGCTGCTTTGAGCATGGCGTACTCCCCAGACACGTGGTAGGCCGCAATCGGCTTATCCGTAAGTGCACGTACTTTCGCTATCACATCGAGGTACGTTACCGCTGGCTTCACCATGACCATGTCAGCACCCTGTTCCAGGTCGAGTCGCACCTCGGTGAGGGCTTCGCGAACGTTGGCCCAGTCCTGCTGGTAGCCCTTGCGGTCGCCACCGCCCGCGATTCGCACATCGACCGCGTCTCGGAAGGGGCCGTAGAGGCCGCTGGCGTATTTGGCGGAGTAGGCCAGGATGGGCACGTGGCCATGGCCTCCGCTATCAAGCGCTGCGCGGATGGCAGCCACTTGGCCGTCCATCATTCCGCTTGGTGCAGTGATGTGCGCGCCCGCATCGGCCTGTGCGAGGGCCGCCTTGCCGTAAATCTCGAGGGTGGCGTCGTTGTCCACATCGCCATGCTTGTCGAGCACCCCGCAGTGGCCATGGCTGGTGTATTCGTCAACGCACAGGTCAGCCATCAGCACCATGTCGTCGCCCACGTCGTCTCGCAACTGGCGCAGAGCAACTTGGACGATGCCGTTGGGATCAAACGCACCACTGCCGATCTCGTCCTTCTGTGCCGGAACACCGAACAAGATGACGCCCTTGATGCCCACCGCGCGAAGTTCTGCCACCTCCTTGCGAAGCGACTCCAAGGTGTGCTGCATCACCCCAGGCAGCGAAACGATGGGCTGCGGATCGGCGATGCCCTCACGCACAAACAGCGGGGCGACAAGATCATCGACACCGAGGCGGGTTTCGGCAACAAGGCTGCGAAGCGCTGCTGTACGGCGTAGGCGACGCGGTCGCTCTGAGGGCGCGGGAAGGCTCACCCGGCCATCGTAGGTCTGAGTTGCGCGTCCAGTTCCTGGCCACCTTTCCCGCTTGTTGCGACACATCTCTATTGGCGCAAGACCGAGCTCTCCGTGCCGGGTTCGCCAATCTCGAAACAATGGCAGAATGAATGGTATGACTATTGCCATCGATTCCGCGGGGAGGGTTGTCATCCCAAAATCCATTCGTGATGCCCTCGGCTTATCTGCTGGCGTTGCGCTCGTCGTTACTACCGACGGCGTGGGCGTCCGGCTCGAACCAGAGGCCAAGGGCGGCAGGCTGATCGAAGTCGACGGTGAATTGGTCGTGGTTGCGTCGGAAGGTCGAACGGTGACGGACGCGGAGATTCGGCAGGCAATCGATGCGGGCCGTCGCTGACACCAGCGTCATAGTCGCTGCGACGTTGCACAGCGGCTCAGGCCATGCCGAGTGCCGGACAGCAATCCGAGCGTCGGAGGCGTACGCGGCAGGACACTCGTGGACGGAGAGCTTCTCGGTGCTGACCAGGCTGCCGGTTGACGTCAGGCTTTCTCATCTCGATGCAGCCAGGGCGTTGGACGCACTCGTTCCAGCCACCCGGTGGCTGTCGAGCGCCGAGCAAGAATCCTTCTCGCAATGGCTTCGCACGAGTGGAGTTGTCGGTGGTGCCGTTTACGACGCGCTTGTTGGGTGGGTAGCACGAAGCGCAGGACTACCTCTGCTCACCCGGGACGCGCGGGCGCTCTCTACGTATCGAGCGCTTGGCGTTGAACTGTTACTCATCGACCCGACACTGACCTGAGGGACTAACCCCTCATCGGGTCAGTCGATGCAGAACAGGCCTGCGCGGACCGAAGTGGTGACGCCGTCGGAGACGCTGCCGCTGACGCCGCCAATGCCCTCTGAACCGATGGTCCAGAGGGGCCCTTCGATCTCGGACTCGAAGGTGGTGACACCTGGAATCTCGGACTGCAGATCGGCAACCGTGCGGCCCAGCACCGTTGAACCGTTCACGGTGATTCGGTCAGCAGCCGAGAACTCACGGAACACGAGGAACGCAGAAAAGTGATCGGCGGCGCGTTGAATGGTTTCGGTGGGGCCTTGCCCAACGGGTTGCTCCACCTCGGGTTCAACTCCGATCCCTCCGGTCACCGCTCGGCCGCGCCCGGTCGCTAACACGATGATTGCCTGGTCGTTCCACGTGAGCGTCCGTTGGCGGGTGCCCATGCCTTCGCAGGGAGACTGATTGGGTCCCCAGCCTGTGTCTCCGGTTGGTGGCCCGAATTGATCAGCGAAGTACCCGATGGTGTCCTGCGCATCGTCCCCAAACCGGGCCTCGCCGAGGCCATCGATACTCGCCTCAAGCGACCCGGTTGCAGAGGCGTCTCCCGAAGTTGCAATCTCGCTTGGTTTGGTCGTCTTTGCCGCACTGGTGGCATTCGTACGTGTACTTGCTACCTTGCTGGCCGACGGCGCCGATTCGGCAGAGGTATCAGCCGGAGTGTCCGCTGGCTTCGGTGTTGCGGCAGTGCCGGGGACAACGGACACCGCGGCGGTGGGCGGAGCAGAGTCCACCAAGACAACCGGTTCCTCCGACGATGCACAGCCGCTGATGACGACCGATGCCATCAGTGCTGCGCCGATCAACCGACGCGCGGTTCGCCGTCGCTGAGGCGACGAGTTGTGCACAGCCTCAGGCCTGCGCCGCAATCCCAATTGGACACGACATGCCCGTGCCACCCAGTCCGCAGTAGCCGTTTGGATTCTTCGACAGGTACTGCTGGTGATATGCCTCGGCGGGAAAGAAGACGGCGAGGGTGGGGCTGGGTTCGACTCCGGCGGCCGTCTCGTAACGGTCGCCAAATGCAGCGGCGTCCACGATTTCCGTGGTGATTGCTCCGTAGCCGCCAGCGGCAAGAACAGGAGCGAACATCTTGAGCGAAGCCTCCGCTGCCTCACGCTGCGCTGGGCTGAACACGTAAATGCCGCTGCGGTATTGCGTACCCATATCGTTTCCCTGGCGCATGCCCTGCGTTGGGTTGTGGTTCTCCCAGAAGACCTTGAGGAGTTGCTCGTAGGTCACCTTTGCGGGGTCGAATGCAACCAGCACCACCTCGTTGTGGCCGGTGGTTCCGCTGCAGGTCTCTTCGTACGTTGGGTTGAGTGTCCAACCACCGGTGTAGCCCACCACGGTGCTGACCACGCCAGGGGTCTTCCAGAACACCCGCTCGGCGCCCCAGAAGCAGCCAAGCCCGAACATGGCCACCTGGACGCCTGGCCCAAACGGCGGCACCAACGGCGCACCGTTGACGTGATGTCCAGCGGGCAACGCCATCTGCGAGTCGCGGCCCTTTGGAGCCTGATCCTTTGCGGGGATCTCTGTCATTTTCCTGAACCCGAACAGTGCCATGCCGTGACGCTACGACAGCTACGCACCCAATAGGTCTCGCAGCGCTCGGGTTTTGCTCGGTCGCGCTCCCCGCTCGGAGCGGTGACCGGGCGGATGGAACTTCGCCAACCTTGATTCAGATCCACGCTAAGTAACGGTTATGTTATAACCGTTACTTAAACCGAGAGGAGGGAACCGGTTTGGCCGAGCTCATTCGTCGTCGCTGGGAAGCGACATACAGCGGCATGAGCCGCAAGGACCGCCGCGGTTGCGACTACGACGCGTACAGTCCGGACCCGTTAGCGGGTTGGTTGCCACAGTTGCCCGCCGACCTCGTAGCTGATCTTGGCGATGCCGAAACGGCTGTACGAACGTTGGACGCGTCTGGTGTTGCAGGCTCCACCTACGAGGGTCTGGCCCGTTTTCTCTTGCGAGCGGAGTCGGTGGCGTCCTCAATGATCGAGGGCCTGGACGTCGGGTCACGACGACTGTTGGATGCCGAGATCGTGCAGGCTCGTGGCGGCGCAATAGCGGACAGAGTTGCGGTCGAAGTGTTGGCAAACGTTGCTGCGATGGATGCGGCAATCGAAGTCGGTGCGGCACGCGATGCCATCACCATCGAAGATTTGTTGGCCATCCACCAGGTGTTGATGGCCAACTCCCCTACGCCGGAGTTGGCGGGTGTCGTGCGCTCAACACAGAACTGGATCGGTGGGTCCGGAATGAATCCATGCAACGCACGCTTCGTTCCCCCACCACCCGAATTGGTCCCCGCGTTGTTGGACGACCTACTGGCCTATGTGTCCGACGACGAGCACCCAGCGTTGATGCAGGCTGCAATTGCGCACGCACAGTTCGAAACGATTCACCCGTTTGGCGATGGCAACGGTCGTACCGGTCGAGCACTGATTCAGGTGGTGTTGCGTCGGCGCGGGTTGGCGGTGCGGTGCGTGCCGCCAATCAGTTTGGTATTGGCCACTTGGGCGAATCGGTATGTCGGCGGCCTGATGGCATTTCGATACACGTGGAACGAAGAGAAAGAACCCGTCAGACACGGAAACCAATCCGTTGCTGCACAGTCAGTTGAACGTGACGCTGGCGCGTGTGAATGGCTGTCGACGTTCGCTGCCGCGACATCGCGTGCGTGTGGGGATGCTGCCCGCTATGTGACCAGCATCGAGCAGGTGCAGGCACGATGGCGTGACGAACTCGGCACGGTCCGTTCTGGGTCAGCAGTTAAATTGTTGCTCGAGGTGTTGCCGGGCGCGCCCGTGGTGACCGTGGAGAGCGCAGCCCATTTAATCGGCCGTTCGACAATGCGCACGGGCGACGCCATCAACCGGTTAGTCGACGGTGGCGTGCTGCGGCAACGCAACGTGGGCCAAGAGCGCTACCGAGTCTTTGAAGCCATCGACGTTGTGGAACTTTTCACCGGCCTGGAACGAGCCTTGGCAAGTCCGACCGGTGACACACGAACGGACCAACCAAACCGACCCGTCCCTAGCCGGGCGCGCTGACGGAAACGTTTGGTTACTAGTTCTTGTGCAGCACGGAGTTGAGACCGGTCCACTCGGCCTTGTTTGCCACAGCCTCGATTGCGCCGGTCTGGCTGTTGCGACGGAACAAGAGGTTGAATGCACCGCTCAGCTCACGGGCACGGACAACTGACCCATCGGGCAACAGCACCTTGGTACCGGCGGTGACGTAGCAGCCCGCCTCCACAATGCAATCGTCACCCAGGCTGATGCCGATGCCTGCGTTGGCGCCCAACAGGCATCGCTCGCCAATGGACACAACCTGCTTGCCGCCACCAGACAGCGTGCCCATGATCGACGCTCCGCCTCCGATGTCTGAACCGTTGCCAACCACAACACCGGCCGAGATCCGACCCTCAACCATCGACGTGCCAAGCGTGCCTGCGTTGAAGTTGCAGAACCCCTCATGCATCACGGTGGTCCCTTCGGCCAGGTGGGCTCCCAGCCGCACACGGTCGGCGTCGGCGATGCGAACTCCGCTCGGGATGACGTAGTCCGTCATGCGTGGGAACTTGTCCAGCGCGTGTACCCGCACCTCGTGCCCAGCAGCTCGCAACTGCATGCGAACAAGGTCAAACCCGTCAGGATCGAACGGTCCGATATTGGTCCACACCACGTTGTTCAACAGCCCGAACGCGCCATCAAGCGACACGCCGTGGGGCTTCACCAGACGGTGTGAAAGCAGATGCAAACGCAAGTACACGTCGGAGGTATCGACCGGCGCATCGTCCAACGAGCCGATGAACGCAACCACAGGAACACGGGTGCCATTGACACCCGCTGGCAACGCAGCAATTGCGCGGGCAGTGCGAACAGCATCGATGTTTGGGTGCGCTTTGCCATCGCCTTCGAACGCAGCGAAGTCATCCAAGATGGTGCCCAACTGCGCATCGGTCAGCCGATAGGTAGCCGTTCCCGATGTATGACCAACTGCTGCAGCAAAGACCGCTGCCGAGCCGAAGTTGCCGTCACGATTGACCGTGGAGAACGCCGTGTCCAGCACCTTGCCCGACGCAGCCACCGTTGCGACACCCAGCGCAAACGCCGCCGGACGCTTGTAGCCAGCACCACCCTCGATGGAGGCGACGCGGGCGTTGAAGTCTTCGACGGTTTTCACCCCTTCAAACTACCTGCCGAAGATCAGTGGTCCGTGAGTAATAGCAGCGACGTCCCGGCGGCAACCCAACCACCAGATCTACCCGCCGTAAGTCCACCACTCGAACTTCGGCAGGCGCTTTGCGGGACAAAACCGGTCGAGTGGGGGACTTATTCTTCGAGGCCGCTTCGGTCGTCGTAGCCGTACCTGCCCGGTCAATAAACGCACTCCGCCCCGAAGATTGCCGCTCTGGCAACCCTTCCGTCAAAGAATCGCCGGCCGTTTCGAACACCTCTAGAAATGAGTCGACGCATTCGCTTGCAGTGGTTCCCGGTCACACCGAAGTCACCACCCTGCTTGAACTTCTTTTGCAACTGCTCCAAACAGTTCAAGAGGACATCACTCTCGTCGCAGGTGTGTTGTGGCAACTGACGTACGCGTTTCGACGCGAACGATGCGGGGCGTCGTAGCCAAGCGACCTGTCGTTCTCTCGAATGTCCAGAATCAAGCTCGGGCCCCACTTGCTGGCAGCGGACCCGAGGGCCGGGCGCTGATCGACCCCGTCGAGTGCGGTGCAACTCAGCGGCTCTGCGTCATAGGTGTACGTCCGAGCTCATCGAATCTCAAACTTGTCGAGAGCGCGCCGGTTGCAGGACGTCAGGGACGTTCCGAAATCAACGCATCCCGGGCCCGTTGTAGTCGTACGTTCAAGCGCGACGAACCTCGTGAACGAAACGGGCCTCGACATTTCGGACGCTGAAGCGGCCGAGTGGTGTCGAGGATCGCGATGAGGACGAGGAAGACGCTGAGTATCGCGGCCCCGACCCGAGGCACATGTCTTAGCGGACCGGGCGAGCGACGAGCACTCATTGGAGCGTCACGGTCGGCCTAGTCGAGCAATCGACAACGACGTCACCCCAGTTGCCACACGCGAGCCACTGCCCCTCGACCTCCTCAAATTGGTCAAAGCCGCCATAGTCAATCTCCGCGTTGTGATCGACAGCCGGCTGGAGTCCCCGTCGAGTCCACCGAAGAGCGGAGACATGAGAGAACTCGATTCTTCCTCGGCGATAGCAGTACTGCTCACCGTCAGCGGGCTCCGAATAGAGCGGGTGCGCCTCGAGAAGGACCAACTCCACCTCGAAGACAACTGCGCTCGGCGTCACACGTACGTCGAGCACGAAGCTGTCCTCGAGGTACAAGCATTCGAAACCCGGAACATCTTCGTACGCCATGTCACTTGTCCCAGACGATTGGAGTGTGATTGCCCGCACTCTTTCGAGTGACCGGGTTGCCATACGCATCGACTCGAACCCCGGCGGCGTTCCTTATCTCAACATGGGGTGAGGCGCTCCCTGGAGCACGAGGACTTCCCTGCTTGATAGTTAGTCGAACAACCCCGTTATCGTCCACGTACTTGATCGGGCCGGACGACGTTTGGCTCCGGAAGTGATCTGGCCCAGAGCGAAGTCAGGGTCGTACTTCGACACTGCGGTTCCTGGTTTTGTGGCCATTAACGAGTGCGAAACGCGCAAACGGTGCGCGTCGTCGTATCTCAGGCGATCAGCTCGGACGGGACCGTCGAGAAACATCCAACCTCGCAAGCCTTCGCTCGCCCGTCGCTGCGCGGCCTCGCTCGAAGCGGAATTGGTCGGAGTGTAGAGTCCGTCCGCGTCGTAGCCATGGAAGATAAAGAGGGCGGATGACGCCATCGGGGGCCGCTCGTCCGTTTCGCTCCCGATCGAGGACGCAGGACCACTGAAGTAGACGGCACTGCAGTCACCGGGAGATGGCGATGCCGTCGCCGTCAACGCGTTCGCAAAAGCCACCAGCACAGTTGCGAGCACGATCCAGAAAAACCTCGCTAAGCGACTCATAGCCGTGGATCCGTAGCGGGAATGGAAAACCACCCTTCCCGAGGCTCGATGAGAACACCCCTCTCGGTCAGAGAACGTGCAGCCGCTCGAAGCTCGACCTCTTCCATCCCGTTCTCAATCGACACTGAAAACGCTCGGAGACGCCATGAGTCGAAAAGCACCTCACCATCAGCGCCCCAATCGAAATCGATGTCCTCACCACCGTCGAGCTCGAACCTGCAGCCCGCGCCATGCAACCGAAACGTGCCGAGCCCTGCTACTTCGCCGTCGCGTTGGCGTCGTCCTTCGGCATCGAGCATCGTCAGCGGCCGAGTCGGTTCCTCACGGTTCACCCCGACAGAAACACTTGCAAGGGCGCGAACGCAAACTCCGAGCAGCGTGACAAACGCAACGACCACTTCTTCGCTCGTCATTTGGTCCGGATCCGATTCGGCCCGACTGAGCCTGCGTCTCGAATGATGTCGTCAAGCGACGACCACTGCCCAGGGCCAATCACGGTCGAGGGATCGACGACCTGGTAAGGGACCTTGATTCCAGCCTGGGTCGCCGCAGCAAGACGATGATGGCCATCGACGACGTATAGCTTCCCGTTGGCTTCCACGACCTTGATCGGCGGACCGTTCCAGCCGTTCGCCTTCATCGATTCGGCCATCTCTGTCACTTGGCGCCCCGAAGCGCGACCCGATAGAGCCTCGGTGCGAGTGAACTGCGAAGGACTACCTTCCGGGATCGCCTTCGGTGTTTTTGTGGCCGGTTTGATATTCCCCGCGTTGAGGCAACCAACGCCGACTCCAACAGTGGTTGGTTTTCCACCCGAGACGTAATCGAGGGCGCTGGTCGCGGCGGCGCCAGCTGCACAGCGGGCTGCGGCCTGTTTCACTGTCATGCCAGCAAAACCAGCTGCTCCTGTTGCTGCCCCGACATAACCAAGGTTCTTGAATTCCTGAGTGAAGACAGAACCTGCCGCCTCGCTGTACTTTCCTTCGGCCATGGCACACGTGCCGTCGCTGAACCCACCTGTGAAGAGACGACCTCCGTTAACTACTCCACGGACCACAGTGGATATAGCCGAATCAGCCCAGTCCCAGCCGTTGGATCGCAGCCTCTTGTCGGACTCGGCAGTCAAGTTGTTACGGCACTCCGTCCCCCGACCAGCGCTGCGAAGCCCACTTGGGTCCACCATCACCGTTGGGCTGTTATTTCCGTACGTGTATGCGCCTTCGTAGAGACTCCCAACCCCATACGGCATCGGGTCGGTCTGAGTGAAGCTATTGATACCCGCCATGTAACGCCGGGCGCGTAGGTAATAGGCAGCTGCAAGCGGATTTGAAGTCGAGAGGTCTTGGTACTGGCCAGCGAACTTGACCTGGTTGGGTGGCACGTTGGGTCCCGAGGAGACAGCGTTCCGCAGCTCACCAAATGGCGTGTAGTTGTAAAGGAGCCTAATAGACCCCACCGCATCCGTCACGTGGGTGACAGACCCGATGTCATCGGTCAAGTAGTAGGTCGTTTCTTCTGGCCACGCCATGCTGATAGGGCCTAATCCGTACACATACCGACGGGAGGTTGCGTTGCTGGCGTTGCGCTCTAGGGCAAGGTCGGGCAAGCCGCTGATTTGATCCCACACAAACTTCGTCGTTGACGACGATGACGTCGCACTCGCCCGATTGGAATTTCCGTCATACGCGTAGACGACCGCAGGATCGGTGCCGATTGTCGCGCTCACCGTCTGGTTCGCGGAGTTGTAGGTGTAGTCAATGTCCCCGGCCGTACGAGGTCCTCCCACGCCAACTCCGTCGTTGATACTGACGAGGTTGCCATTCAGATCGTACGTGTAGTTAGAAGTCACGCCTGCGGTAGTGCTCGTGGCCAATTGGTCAGCGAGGTTGTATGTATACGTTGTGACCACTCCAGCTTTCGTCGAGCTGGTGATGTTGCCGTTCGGGTCGTATGTCCAAGCCCAGGTACTTGCGGTGGCACAAGGAAGGGCGCCGTAACATGCGCTGGTCACGCGGTTGCGGGAGTCATAGGTCAAAACGGACGGAGTAAGGACCGAGGGTCCAGTCGAAACAACGGCCGTTGGATTGCCATTTGCATCTCTCGTGTACGTATACCGGGCAAACTCAGTTGAACCTTTGGTGTCAACAATCAATGATGTTCGACCAGCAGCATCGACAGTTACAGCCCGTTTGGTTCCGTTCGGGAAGATCGTGGCGGTGAGGTTAGAGGCGCGGTCGTATTGGTACGAGGTTCGCGCCACCACCCCGGGATTGATGCTCAGGTTGTCAATCGAGAAGCTTGTGACGGCACTCGATTGGAACGCCATCCGAGCGACAGACGACGGGTTGCCAAGCTGATCAGCGGACAACGAAACGTTCACCCACGTGTTAGCTGCAGCGGTAACGGTCACCGTTTTCGAGTTGATCGTCGAAGCGTCATCGGCTGAGGAATAGAAACCTAACGACGTGCCTGCGGTCCCTCCGTGTAGCGAGAAGGTAATACGGCCACCTTGTAAAGCGACAGGTGTCGCTGTTCGCAACGACAACGCCCCGTTGGGTGTGGTGATCGACGCAGAGAGTGCTTTCGCACCTGAAGCAACCGGGCTTGTTGAGACCGGGTTAACAGTCGTGGTCCATGAGTAGTCCTGCCAACCCGCCTCAATCGCTTCGGAATAGACAGGTTTAGCGCCCGGACTCACGATCAGATTGTCGACAGAAAAGGAGGTAATCGAAGCGGACTGGAACGCAATCCGTGCGATCAAGGTTGGATTGCCAAGCTGGTCTGCGGTCAGGGTGATTGGCACCCACGTGTTTGCGGGCGCAGTAACCGCAACAACAGTCGAATTTGTCTGCGACGCATCGTCTGCCGACGTGTAGACGTTCAACGTGGTCCCTGACGTGCCCCCGTGGAGGGAGAACGTCACTTTGCCTCCCGCCAACAAAACGGGATTCACGTTTCGAAGCGACAAGGCACCGTTTGCTGCGGTGACATTCGCCGAAACCGCCGTGAGTCCACTTGCCACCGGGTTGGTGGAGCTCAGGTTCACCGTCGACGACCAGGAATAGTTGGCCCACCCGATGCCAAGCGCATCTCCGAAAAGCGTTGTTGAGGTCGAAGGGGGTGGCGCGGTGGTTCTGACATCACTTAGGCGACCGTCATCGTCGTACGCGTAATCGATCACCTTGCCGTCGGGATATCTCCGTGAAGTTACGGCACTGGTCTGGTCGTATCCGTAGTTGAAGACATCAGAACCCCGCGTCACACTAATGACACGACCTGCTGCGTCATAGCCGTAGGTTTCCGAGCCTTGCCCATCCCCGGTCGAGGCCAAGCGTCCCACGCTGTCGTACGCGCGCCCAATGTCCGGTGTCGAATCGGAAAAGTCAGTCAACACCGGTCGGCCCAATCGATCCAAAGTCGTTGTCTGCGACCCGGCAGCTGGGTTTGGAGTGGGAGCGGTGTTCCCGAATGCATTCACAGTTTGGGTCGGGTTCCCCGACGCGTCGTAGTTATAGGTCCACTTACGACCCAATGGATTGGTCAGCGACCTGCGGCGACCTGCAAGATCGTTTGAGTACGACGTGACGCGCCCCAACGGGTTGGTCATCGATGTCAACCGACCCGCCGTATAGCCGTATGTCGTCGTTCGTTGCGCAACGGTCATCGACCCACTCACGGGCGCAACAGCTCCGATAATTCGGTCGCCGTTGTCATAGTTGTATGACAAAAGGGCTCCGCGAGGATCGGTAACCGAGGAGACTTTCCCCGTCCGGTCATATGCATACGTCGTCGTTTGGTTCAGCTGATTCTTGACCGTCGTCCGGTTTCCGGAAGCGTCATATCCCGTTGTTACTGTGAAATTGGCTGGGGTGCCGCCGGCGACCGTGCCTCGCGGATCAACTGCCGTCAATTGACGGCCGACGTTGTCGTAGGTGTATTGCGTCACAAACCCAAGTGGCGAAGTCACACTGGTCACGTTGGACCCCAGGTCGTAACCGAAGGAAGTCGTCTTACCTCTCGGGTTGGTCGAGGTGACCATTCGATTGAGAGAATCGAATGTCGCGGATGCCGTCCCAATTCCGGTGACGGCAGTCGATAACACGTTTCCATTTTGGTCGTACGAGAACGTCGTCGTTCCTTGCGGGTCGACGATCGTAGCGAGACGCCCCAACGGGTCGTACGTGCGGCTACTCACTCTGCCCACTGGGTCGGTAATGGTGAACAGTTGTCCGTCGGGATAGTACGTATACGTGGTTGTGTAGTCCGCTGCCACGGCGCCGGCCACGTTGCCACGCGGCTCCACCATTGACGTCACTCGACCGGCACCGTCGTAGAAGTACGTTGTCTTCCCTAAGTCTGGCGCGGTAATCGATGCCAGCTCACCTCGAACCGTGTATGAGTTTGTCGTCACACCGCCGTCAGGAGCCGTCCGCGTAAGGAGTTCGTTCGCGGAGTTGTACGTGTAGGTAGTAATCAGTCCGTCAGCGGTCGTGATCTTTTTCAAGTTGCCAGCGTCGTCGTACTCGTTGAATGTGATCCGTCCGAGAGCGTCGGTGGAGGTCACCAAGTTGCCCGAGTTGTCATAGGTGAAGGATTGCTGGAAGTTGGCTGGAACAGCGCCTACGAGATTCCCTCGGGGTTCCATTACGGCCGCGACCCGTCCTGCGGCGTCGTAGGTGTACGAAGTGATTCCCCCATCTGCTGCGGTGATTGTCTTTACATTTCCGTCAGCGAAGTAGGTATAGGACGTCGTCTTGTTGCGCGGGTCAATCACCGAAGCCAAAGTGCCATCGGCATTCCAGTTGTACGTTGTCAGAACGGCTCCACCGGGCGATGGAGTAGATGTCGTCTTCAGCCTACCTGCAACATCGTATGTATACGTTGTTGTTGTACCACGAGCATCCGTGAAAGTCAGCGGGTTGTTGAATGAATCGTAGGTCCAAGACTCAGAGAACGCTTGGGGCGCCGGCGAAGTACGCGACAGCATGTTCCCGCGGGAGTCAAAAGTAGCCGACCAGACTTTCCCGACCGCATCAGTAAACGAAGTCGGCTGAGCCAGTGCGTTGAAACTCGTGGCCGTAGACCCGGCCGGAGTGTTGGCGCTCCGAGGCAGGTTTCCCCCACGGCCCCACGTCCGGACCGCCCCCGAAGCGTCGGTCAAGGTGGTCGTCTCCGTTAAATCGTCGTAACTGAACGTCGACAGATTGTTGAGCTGATCCTTCTGCGTGAGCACTCGTCCGAATGCGTCGAAAGTGTTTGTGAATTGCACCTTGGCATTGGGGTCCGTCTCCGTCGCCAGAAACCCTGCGGCGTCGTAGCCGTAGGTCCAGACCTTGGCACGGGCGTCCGTAAACGTTGTCAGTCGGGCGACCCCCGCTAACAGCGTGTACCCAAACGAAACGGCGCGCCCATCGGAGGTGGCAACTTGTTGAAGCAGGCCATTACCGGCCGTACCTGCCGTAGATCCGTAGGTGAAGGTCATCGTCTTGCCCGCAGCGTCGGTGACCACCGAAACTCGTGAAGCGGCGTCGTAGGCGACCGTCACACCCTGACCGGAACGGTCGGCGACGCCACTCAACTTGCCGGTCGAGTCAAAGCTGTAGGTTCCTTGATCGCTCAGCTTGATTCTCCAACCTCCACCGGTGACAGTGGAGGCGGTAGCTGTAACCCCGGCTGGACTGAGGAAGCCGCCAGACCCATTTGGAGGGAAGGTAACCCGCGAACCAGCGGCCGTCCGCCAGGTAAGCGATCCTCCGGACACCGCGACAGACTGAAAATATGGGTGCCACCAAGCGGGGCCGAGGGTCGACGATTCAGCACGCCGCGATTCGTAAAGGCGCCCAAACGAAAGGTTCTCTCCGCGTCCAGGGATCGCAAGGTCGACAACTCCGTGTCCGTGATCGAACCCACCGGTAGCGGTGTTCACCGGATCGATAGCGAGTTCCGCTAGCGCGCCGGCCACCAAAATCCGACTAGCCGCTGAAAGCCCGAACAGAAGAGGGCCAGTGAGAACACCACCACCGGTGGACCCCACCAAACGAATCTTTGACCCCACGGGCGCCTTCTGGCCGAACTCCCAACAGCCAACCGGGAAGAAGTCGATGGGTGTCGCGGGAGTGACCGAAAAGTAGGCAGGCATTCCAGCATTGACCCGCACAGCGGTAAAACCTGCGGCTTTAACCGAAGCGGTTCCGTCGGTGAACGACAGACTCGCTGTGAGAGACGTCGGTTGGCCCGCCGGAGGCCCCGTGGCACCAATAGTTTGAAAGCTGGCTGTTCCGCCCTGACACAACACTGGATACGAAGTACCCCATCCGGCATTTCCGTTAAACGCCTGGGAGTTCCGATGGAAGGTCAGATTGGTCGAGCCAGCCTGGATCAGCCCATCGCCACTTGCATAGGACACCTGGGAAGGCGCATAGGTCATTGATTGAACCTCGACTTGCAACGAGCCGATCAGACACGTACCCACCAGCTGAGCTGCGACTCCTTGTCCGTTGGAGGTCACCCATCCGTCTACGCCCATCGTTCCGTTTGCAGTCGCCACAAACGAGCAACCCGACGGGATCGGGGCAGCCGCCGCCGGGGCGGCGGCTGGAGCCAGTTTCGCAGCGACTGATGTCGTGCTCTTGACCGGTCCAACAACGGTTGAGGTTGTGGGCGTGAGTCCCAAAGTGGTGCTCGTCGAAGCACTCACGGTTGTCAGTGTTGTGCCGCCAGACCCGGGAACCGTCGAACTCGAAGTCGAAGTCGAACTCGAGGGGGCAGGCCCCGACTGAGAAGACGCGGGAGGCAAACCCAGCAGCAGGAGACACGCAGCGAGACCAGCCGAAATCAGTCCGACAGGTCGGCGACGACTGAAAAAAAAATCCAACTTCATAGAAACGAGCCTTTCAACCCGCAGCCGAAACCCGCTTCGGCCAGGGACGGAGGACCGTACTAGCCAGCTTGAGTTTCATCGTGTCATTGAACACTCAAGCATTAGTTTCGTCTCGTCAACCGTGTCAGCCGCGGCGGACGGTGTTGAGGTAGTTGTACACGGTGACGCGGCTGACGCCCATGGCGTCGGCAATGTCTTCCACTGCGCCACGGAAACGGAAGGCCCCGCGTTCTTCAAGGAGCCGTGCCGCTATCTGCTTCTTGGTGCGGCTGAGCGTGTGGAGTTCGCCGCCCAACTCGTTTTCCACGGAGATGATGAGGTCCGTCAGCCCATGCTTCGCGTTGGACGCTGCACGGTCCACACGACCATCGCTGGCTGGCAGGCGTATCCCACCGATGAGTTCACCCTGCCAATGGATGGGGGCGTCGGTGGAGCGCATCTCGTCGGGTTCCACATACGTGGAGCCGGTAGCGGCCAGAAGCGGGACCAGTGCATCGAGAAACGCCGCGTCACGCGAACTGGTGTCCCGGGCGCGGGAGACAGCAAGGCTGATGGCCGTTGCGCCGTTGGCCAGTGCGGCGGTAACCAGGGGCTCCACCGACTTCAGTACCAAGTGGTGTTCACCGTCGATGGTGTTGGCAAACGGACCCACCTCGACGCTGAGCCCGCGGGCGCGCACCTGATCCAGTGCCGCCCGTACGTGGGGGCCTGGGCCACCCTCAACGAAGGGTTCAACCGTGAATTCGACCTTGATCCGCAAGGTTCAAAACCTTAGGGCATCAACGCCGAACGAGTCGCCTGAACCAACCCGTCAAGCGTGTGTGTTTCTGCCTCGATGGTCACGTGGAGCCCAACGGAGCGAATGGTGGCCGACGTCTGCGGCCCAATGCTCACCACCGTGGACGGCGTATCTGCCACCGATGTCACTGCACGCCACGACAACACCGACGACGAAGACGTAAACAACACCGCCGAACACGAACGGGCAGCCTCAAGCGCCGCCGCATCTGGCACCAACGGCACCGTTCGGTATGCGGCCACCGCCGTCGGCTGCCAACCTGCTGCGCGCAAACCATCAAGCAACGTGGACCGCGCCCCCGCAGCAAGCGGAAGAAGGGCGGTCCCCGGAGTCAGCCGACCCATTGCCTGCACCAGCCCTTCAGCAGTACTGATCTCCGGCACCAAATCGACTACCCGGCCCCGCTCGGTGATTGCCTGCGCAGTGCCTGGACCGACCGCTGCAAGTTTCGGCCCGAGCGGAATGGTCTCCACCGCAGCGACCGCATTGGAGGACGTGAAGACGATCCAGTCAAACGATTGACCTCGTTGCAGCGCGGCACGAAGGGCCGCCCCGTCGTCGTCGGGCTGCTGCATCGCAATGACGGGTACCACGACGGGTTGAAACCCTACGGCCGCAAGCCGAGCAGACAGACGGTCGGATTGATGAGCCGCACGGACTACCAGGACGCGTGCCCCGGTCACGACGGGGTCTCGGGCAGCACATCGGCGAGCAACGCGCGGCCCCCGTTCGCCAGGAGCGAATCAGCGCACTGCGTCCCTGCGTCTGTGCCCGCCATGATCGGCCGTGTGGTGCGAAGCACCACGCTTCCGTCTGCGGCGGCGATCATCGCTTCGAGCATCGGGCCGTGATCTGCACCTCTGCGGACAATTGCGCCAATCGGGAGAGAACACCCGGCACCGAGTCGGCGCAGATACGAGCGCTCGACAAGCAGATCCTCTTCCACCAGCGCGTTGTTGATCATCCGAAGCAGGTCATATGTACGCTGATCATCGGTTCGGCACTCAACAGCAACAGTCCCCTGGCCGACCTGCGGCAGCATGATCGACGGAAGCAGACGGTCGGTGATGTGGCCTCCGAGGCCAATTCGGTCGAGGCCGGCGCAACCAACAACAACTGCATCGACCCCAGGTTCGTCGGCTTTGGCAACACGCTTAGCCATGTTGCCCCGCACCTCAACAAACTGCAGGTCTGGTCGCACAGCCAGTAGCTGCGCGCGACGACGAATAGAGCCGGTGGCAACGGTCGCATGCAACGGAAGTTGGTCTAACGGGGTGCCGACTAACCCGTCACGCGGATCGTCTCGACGAGGTGCCGCAGCGAGCACGAGACCCGCCATTGCCTCGCCAGGTAAATCCTTTGCGGAGTGGACTGCAAGGTCTGCACGCCCGTCGAGAACCGCAGCCTGCACCTCTTTGGCGAAGATGCCCTGCCCGCCAATTTCGTGCAGCGGCACACCAAGAGCTTGCGTGCGGTCGCCCAAGGTGTCGATCTGGATCAGTTCAACATCAACGCCGGTAACCGTGCGCAACCGGTCTGCCACGTCGTTGGATTGCCACATCGCAAGCGGCGAAGAGCGCGTCGCTATGCGGAGAGCCGCCATTATCTGCGCGCTTATAGATCGAACAGAGAGCGGGCGGAATCAGCAAGACGGAGACCCTTGTTGGTCCCCGCTGACTCCTTCAGCACGATGGTTGGTTCGTGAGCAATCTTCGCAACCAACTGGCGGGTGAGCGATTCCACCGCAGCGCGCTGTTCTTCCGAAAGACCAGCAAGGCGGGCGTCGTATTTGGCCAGCACTTCGGTTCGTTGTGACTCGAAGCGCTCACGCAGCGCCGACACGACAGGAGCGACCTGGCGGCCGGTCTCGTCTGCGCTGAAACGGTCGACTTCGTCGACAACAATTGCGGCGACCTTCTCAAGCTCTTGACGGCGTGACTCCAGCCCAGCTTCGGCGAAGGCTCGGATGGAGTCCAGGTCAAGCAGCGTCACACCAGGGAGCAAACCAGCGGCGGGATCAACGTCACGCGGCATGCCCGTGTCGACGATGACCAACGGCCGACCCGAGCGAGCTTCCATCACGGCCACAACATCGTCTGCTTCAAGCACAACGGACTCGGCCGACGTGGCGGTGAGGAGCACGTCGACGCGTTCGAGAGCGCTTGGCAGTTCGTGCAGCGCAACCGTTTCGGCGTTGAGCCGATTGGCGACTGCGTTTGCCTTGGCACGTGACCGGTTGGCAACCAGCAGCTCGCCCACCCCGTGGTGGTGCAACGCCGTTGCCATGCTCACGCCGATTTCACCAGCGCCGAGAACAAGCACCGAACGACCAACCAACGAGCCAACGCTTGCCTGGGCCAACTGCACCGCAGCGTGCGACACCGACGCCGTGCCTCGTGAAATGGCAGTCTCGGTGCGTGCACGCTTGCCGGTTTCGAGCGCGTGACGAAACAACGAATCCAACCGAGGTCCGGTTGTACCGGCGTCTCGGGCCGCATCCCACGCGTTTCGGACCTGACCCAGAATCTCAGTCTCGCCAACGACCGCTGACCGCAGGCCAGATGCGACACCAAACAGGTGGGCGGCAGCGCCTTCGTCGTACGCGGTGATGAGGTGATCGATGAACCGGTGAACGTCGATGCCGGACAGCGCCGAGAAGTACCGGTTGATGTCGCCAAGGGCACCGTGGAACGTTTCGGCAACGGCGTAGATCTCGGTGCGGTTGCAAGTGGAGAGCAGCACAACTTCGCTGAGGTGGTCACGCGTATGCAGGTCGTGCAGGGCCTTTGGAAGTGTGGCCGCAGGCACCGTCATCCGCTCCAACATGTGGAGTGGAACGGTCTGGTGGTTCACACTGACGGCAACGACGGTAGTCATGAAGCCACGGCCAGCCATTTCACAAGCCCGGCGGACTGACCGATTGTCAGGCCAATGCGGGGCGGACGGGCACTCACAGGATCTAACGCTACCGCTTCAGGTGCAGATGACCAACCGAATCGATGGCTCATCATCGGGACCGATGCGCAGCAGCGATCACGGAGTCACCGCCACTCGCTTCTCCGCCGACCACGTCCGGCACAGCGTCGCCGCGGTGTTGCTGGTGGAACGACAGAATCTGCAGCTCCACGGCAAGGTCAACCCGCCGGACCGTGACGTCGTCCGGCACTGTGAGAACGGCTGGCGAGAAGTTGAGAATCGAAGTGATTCCGCTGAGCACCATCTGGTCGGCAACCTCTTGTGCAGCGGCGCCTGGCGTTGCGATGACCCCGATGACCGATGCGAATTCCGCAACGATGCTGGGGAGATCTGCAGTGGGGCGAACCGCGATGCCGCCCACTTCTTCACCAGCTTTGCCAGGGTCTGCGTCCAGCAACGCTGCGATTCGGAAGCCGCGGGCGCTGAACCCTCCGTAGGCAGCAAGGGCTCGGCCCAAGTTGCCGATGCCAACAATCACAACCGGCCAATTCTGCGTGAGGCCTAGTTCGCGGCTGATCTGGTGCAGCAGGTTCTCGACGTCGTAACCCACGCCCCGTGTTCCGTAGGTTCCGAGGTAGCTGAGGTCCTTGCGGACCTTCGCGGCGTTCACGCCAGTGAGTTCTGCCAGCGCAACTGACGAGACGTTGTTTCGTTTGGCTCGGAGGAGTTCCATCAGGGCTCGGTGATACAGCGGGAGACGAGCCACCGTCGCGTCGGGGATGCGTTTGTTCGGGCGGCTCACGGTAGCCACGTTAGGTCGATTGTGCACGCGTTCACAAGGTCGTGATTCGGTTACCGTTTGGCGATGCTGACCACCGCGCTTGCCGCCGCTGCAGCATTGGTGTCGTTGATGTTCGCGTTCATGACGCACGAACGGTGGCTGGTGAAGCGCCGACCCTACGAGCGCACCTGGACATTGGCACTCGGCTCGTTCTGTGTTGGCGCCATGGCATTGGCCTGGGGATCGGCGGCCGGATGGAGCGGCGCTAGCTTCCGGTTGTTCTATTTATTCGGGGCCATCGTCAACGTCCCGCTACTCGCAGTCGGCCAAGTTGAGTTGCTCACGGCTCGTCGGTGGGTCCGCCACCTTCGCCCTGCGGTCCTTGCAGCCGCGTTCTTTAGTGCGGGAATTCTCGCTGTGGCTCCGCTGCGCGCCGCAATACCCGCCGACCGGCTTCCACAGGGCAAAGAAGTGTTCGGCACGGCACCGCGCCTGTTGGCCGGGGTCGCAAGTGCTGGCGGTGCGCTGGTCGTCTTTGGCGGGGCCGCTTACAGCTTGGCGTCTATGGCACTTCGCCGCCGGACCGGGGCGGCCATCTCGCGGAATCGTGTCGCTGGCACGGCGCTCATCGCGTTGGGAACCGTGCTGTTGTCAGCATCAGGATCGCTCAACAAGCGTTTCGGCGAAATGACCGCGTTCGCAATCACCCTCACCGCTGGCGTGGTGGTGCTGTTTGTCGGCTTCATGGTGTCGACCGTCGCCCCCAACGCCGCAAGTCGAAACAAGACCGGGACTCACCAGACCGCCTCGTCGTAACGAAGCTCTCGAGACCTCAGATCAGGTTTCGTTTGAGCAGTTTGCCGCTGGGTTGGCGGGGCAAGCTGCCGACCACGGTTACTTTGGTGGGGCACTTGTAGCGGGCAAGTTGGGTGGAGCAGAACTCGATCACTTCGTCTTCGTCCAACATACGGTCGGGCTTTGGGACCACAAACGCCGTGACGGTCTCTCCGGTGTGCGGGTGAGCAACCCCGACCACAGCCGCTTCGAGAATGCCGGGGTGTGCCGCCAGGGCTTCCTCAACTTCGGCCGGGTAGACGTTGAATCCGGACACGATGATGAGGTCTTTTGCACGGTCCACCAGTGTGAGGTTTCCGTGCGCGTCGACAACCGCAATGTCGCCAGTGTGCAGCCAACCGTTGGCGTCAACCGCCGCGGCGGTTGCCTGAGGGTCGTTCCAGTAACCGCCAAACACGTTGGGACCGCTCACCCAAATTTCACCGGGGTCTCCGACCACCACATCGTCGCCCGACGTGTCGACCACACGCACAGAAACCCCCGGCAACGGCAACCCAATGGTTCCAGCTTGGGGCGTTGGGAACAGGGCGCCGGTCACCGTTGGTGAGGCCTCGGTGAGACCGTATCCCTCGCCGATCACGTTGCCGAATCGCTTCGCAAATTGGCGACCAAGGGCAGGGTCCAATCGAGATGCCCCGCTGACCATCATCCGAACTGTGGCGAAGGAATCCGCAGGCGCAACATCGGACGCAAGCGATTCCCATGCGTCGAACATCGGCGGCACACCGGCGACCACCGTGACCGCATGACGCTTGATGGACTCGAGGCACGACACCGGATCGAACCGCTGCACCAACAACGTACGCGCGCCTGCGAACAACGCCAGGTGCAGCGTTGCGTTGAGGCCGTAGATGTGGTGCAACGGAAGCACACATAGCAACGTGTCGCTGGCACCGATGGACGCGCCGAATTCGATTCGTGCGCCGCCGTCAGAGTCAGCTGAGCCGCCAGAAGTAGGCCTGCCTTGCATCTGTTCCAGGTTGGACCGCAGGTTGCCGTGGGTGAGCATGGCGGCACGCGGAGCACCAGCTGTGCCGCTGGTGAACATCAACACCGCAACGTCGGAGTCGGCGCGTTCCACCATGTCAACGGGCGTGGTGACAAGGAGGTCTTCGAACGGCAACGACCCGGCCTCCAGCGTGACGCCCTCCTGGGAATAGACGTGTTGGATTCCCGCCAGCCCCCGATCGATTCCGTCGAAGGCACGTGCCGCGCTTGGGCCCACGACGACAATCCGCGGCTGGACCGCGTTCAGCTGGCGCTGCAGCTCGACGGCTGGACTCTGCGGGTTGAGTGGCACCACGATGGCTCCGGCTCCCAGCGCACCAAGGTGGGCCACCGGGAAGTACCAGGTGGAGCTGAGCAGCAGCGCGACACGATCGCCTGGTTGCACGCCAGTCGCAATAAGCCCGGCCCGCACCGCCGCGCACTGCTGGCGCAGCGCCCCGAACGTGGTGGATTCGCCTGCGCTCACAAGCGCAACGCTGTCCGCCGGATGTGGGTCAATGATCGAAGCGAGGTTCATCGGGAACTAGCCAGCCGAACCGAGGTTGGTAGTGGTGCTGACGACAGGCACCGTGGCGGCGCCACCAGAACCCGGCTCTCCGCCGCCAACCTTGAAGACCAATTGCAGCACCGCAGCACCGATCAGTAGAACAAGCAGAGCAATGAGGGCAGCGGTAGTGGCCGGACGCATGGTGGGTCAGTCTTGCGCAGCGTTGGGGCGCGTGCGTAGCGACACCGATACCGGGGCCGGTCGGGCAGCCGGACTTGGAGCATCGGCCTGGCTGATGACCACGGACATTGCCTCGGCCAACCCGAGTTCACGAGCCGCGCTCGCCCTGTCCAACGAGATGGAAAGCAGCCCGTATGAATCGATCACGAGACCAATTTCGCCAGTCCGCAGCTCACCGTAAGTCTTGGCGACCCGTCCGCTGCGGGGGGCCGCGTCAACCCCACCAAACCTGACAGAGACCACGTCGCCAAACGGGGCCACTTCGGCTGGGTCCACGTTGAGCTGGGCGTTCCCGAAGTGGTCCACCCACAGGACTTCGGCAAACAACATGTCGTCTTCGGCGCGGCTGAGCGGAAGGACGCCAGGTAGCAACAAATTGGGGTCCAACGCCACGCCGCATTCTTCGATGGGCATCCCCGCCGACAGGCGTGCAGCAACCGGGGCGAAGATGTCTCGGCCGGCAAACGTCGCGCCGGGCGCATCGAGATGCAGGTCCGTGTTGGAAAGTTCAAACGCACGCGTTGCGCCGCCCGCCATGGCAACCGCTGGAGCAAGCAACCCATTGTCGGGGCCGACGAACATCAGGTGACAGTCGTCGTTGTTCACCTCGACCACGATGGCCCGGCGGGTGGTCCCAACCCCGGGGTCGACGATGGCAAGCACCACTCCGTCTGGCAGGTATTGCACGGCTCGGCTGAGGGTGAGCGACCCGGCTCGGACGTCGTGCACGGTCACCCCGTGGCTGACGTCGATGACGACAGCGTCGGGGGCAAGTTGCCGGATGACGCCTTTGACAACACCCACAAACTCGTCGGCCAGGCCGTAGTCCGTGAGGAAGGAAATGGTTGGTGCACTGGAGGGTTGCATGACGTGGTGGTTCGCTCAGCCGCGCAGCTCAGCGGACCGATTGGTTGCGGCAACGACAGCATCGATAAACGCCGCACGCACACCACGGTTCTCCAGTGCCCGGAGGCCAGCAGCGGTGGTGCCGCCGGGCGAGGTGACGTTGGCGCGCAGCGTGGACGCGTCCGAAGTGGATTCACTCAGCAAGGTGGCTGCGCCAAGAAGGGTCTGCTTGGCAAGCGCCTCGGCGACATCTCTTGTGAGGCCGACGAACACGCCAGCTTCAATGAGCGCCTCGGCCACCAGGAATACGTACGCGGGGCCACTGCCGGACAGGCCAGTGACGGCGTCGAGCTTGCTTTCAGGCACCTGCACCGCGATGCCAACGGTGCCAAGCAGGTCTAACGCCCACTGCACGTCGTCGGCGCTTGCGTTTGTTCCACCGGCAAGTGCCGCCGCGCCCCGTCCGACCAAGGCAGGGGTGTTTGGCATCGACCTGATGACTGCAGCGTCGCCGTCGCCCAGCCAGGATTCAAGCTGGTCGATGCTGATCCCCGCTGCAATGGACAAGACCCGCAGCCGAGTGCCACCGGATCGCCCTGCCTGCATCGCACGCAGCGCCTCACAAGCCGCAGGGACATCGCCCGGTTTGACGGCGATGACCGCTGCTTCGGCCAGTATCGCGTCGGCCGACTCGGTCACAACAACTCCTGGGAACGTTGCCCGCAGGTCGGCGCGGCGCGATTCCATCGTCTCGACCACGGCAACGGTGCCGTGCTGTGCTGGATCCATGCCCGCGAGGATTCCCCCCAGCAGCGCCTCGGCCATTTTGCCGCCACCGACGAAGAGGAGCCCGAACGTTTTGCTCATGACCCATGACCGTAGTTCCCGGAACCACACGCAGCGGGCGAGATCCGGGTTGGCTACGGGGTGATCGGTCCGCTTTGTGGGTGGCGGGACCTGGGATTCAGTGGGAGTGGGCGTGTTCTGCAGGTTGGGGCGTGTTGTGCAGGCTGCGCGGCACGCCCGGCCATGCAGGAGACAACCGCAAGCGCAACCACAATCTCTCCGCAGGCCAAGGCGGCCCTCTCCCCTCGTAACCTTGGCCAGGGAGAACGTCGCGTCCTCCACGGGCCTTCGCGTCCCCGGAGGGACGTCACTGGCAGGACGCGAAGGCACGTGCGGGACGCGACGTTGGAGAAGCGGTTCGGTCGTGGTTGCGGGTCCTGCCTCCGCCCGGCTCCCCTCCACCCCTCGGCGGGTGTCGAGTTCGGCGAAAGTGGGCGTGTTCTGCAGGTTGGGGCGTGTTGTGCAGGCTGCGCGGCACGCCCGGCCATGCACGAGACAACCGCAGGCGCAACCACAATCTCTCCCCACGCCAAGACGGTCGGCGGTTCGGGACGCGGGCGACGTGATTGGCTGGGAAACGCGAGGCGGCCGGATCAGTCCTCGGAGCGGGGAAGCCTGAAACACCGGGAAATGAACCCGGGAATAGGTGAAGCCCGGTGGCACACCAGCCGATTCGCACTTCCCCGAACGAATCGACCGGTAGTTCGCTACCGGGCTTCGGGGAGCAAGTTAGCTGGCGCTTTGAGCCCCCGCAAGCAGAAGTTGGTGAACTTCGCCCAGTCCTTACGATCGACCGAAATGTGAGGCGTACCCAATGCGCATGATGGTGGGGAAAGTCTCTTCGGAAGCTGCGTACAGACCCCCAAGAATGCGGTCGAGCGCAGCATCGTCTACCAGCGACAACGACATCTGGCCCTGCAGGTAGAACGCATCTTCACCACCGATACAGAACGACATGTCTGCCAACCGTTTGTTGACCCGCAGTGCGTACTCGTACGCCTGAGCAATATTTTCTTCTGGCGCAGGCGCAAGGTACGTCTCGTAATGCAGGGAGCGTTCCCGAATGGTGAGCCACACCGTGACTACCGTCTTTTCCTCGCTGCGCATCCGCACGTACCAGCGGGTTCGAGCGCCAGCTTCCAAGTCGCCACTGAGCAGCCTGCTCCAGGTGAATGACCACCGGGTTGTCGGCAAGTTGCCCGGCCAGGTAAAAGTCGATCAGGGCGATTCGGTCGTTGATCTGCTCGCCGCTCAGGCTTCCACCCGAATTTTCGACGCCCGAATTTTCGTTCAGCATGCGCCGCACGGCAGAGGTGATCGGGACGCCAGTTCCTCGAACGCGTCCTTCACCCGTGAAGCGGTGGCTGACCATGCGTAACGGTGCGCCCGGGTGGCCGCAGCAACGCCCATCGCAGTTGCCAGGTCTGGGTTGGCAAACAGCACACGCAAACGATCCGCGTAGACCTTGGGGTCACGGTTGGGGATCAACCAGCCGGTGACCCCGTCGTCGATGAGCGACGTGAGGCCTCCGACCGCCGATGCGATGACCGGAGTTCCGCAGGCCGACGCCTCGAGGGCAACCAGGCCGAACGACTCACTGCGACTTGGGACCAGCACCACGTCTGCTGCTCGATAGAACGTGGAAAGCAGGTAGTGAGGCTGAGGTTGGACAAACCTGACCTGACCCTGCAGCCCACGTGCCGCGATGAGGTCGTGCAGGCGATGTAGTTCGTCGTCCCCTCCACGTCCTGACGGACCACCCACGATGAGCAACGTGACGTCGGGCCGGTGTAGCTCGGCAAGCGCCTGTACCGCAAGCTCGGCGCCTTTGAGGGGCTGCAGACGACCCACAAAAACCATCAGCGGACCGTTGCCCACCTGCCCGATGTTGGCGCTGACCGCTTGGCGTGCACCGGTACGTTCGATGAGTCCAGCAGGCGTGGCGGGCACGGGTGAAAAGAACGCGTGGTGGACGCCAAGCGGAATCTCGATGACGCGGTCTGGGCGGGCGCCGTACAGGTGGACCAACTGGTCGCTTTCGACGCTGCACGACGCGCACACAAGGTCGCTGCACGAAACCACTTCGCGTTCGGCAATGGCCCGTTCGTCTGGCTCGGGATCGTTTCCCGCAGCCTTCACCAGCGCAAGGGTATGAAACGTGGTGACCAGCGGGGCGTCGAGGCGGAACTTGAGCAGCACGCCGGCCCGGCCAGATAGCCAGTAGTTGGCGTGAATCACGTCGGGCCTGATGTTGTTGGAACGCAGATGCGATTCCACGGCCGAGGCGAAGGCTGGCACCAGTGCTGGCAAGGCTTCTTTCTCGACAAACGCAACCGGGCCTGCCTGCACGTGATGCACACGAAACCCGGGTTCCACATCGATGGTTGGCGGAAGCGACGGGCTGTCGGCGCGCGTGTAGACCTCGCAGCGCACCCCGGCCCGTGCCATCGACGTGGCCAGCTCACGCACATACACGTTCATGCCGCCACCGTCACCGGTGCCTGGTTGGGCGAGAGGCGACGTGTGCATACACAACACCGCAATGGTGAGCGGCCGCCGATCGGACGCGGGAAACCCGGTTGACTGCGGTGCGACAAACGGCGTTGTGTCGTGCTGCTCCATCAGGTAGTCCAGGTGTGAGGGTGAGCAGGGCTCAGCGCATGCGGAATGGTTGGTGAGACGGGAACCGAGAGTCAGCGGTTCTCGTGAGCATTCTCGACGAGGAAGGACTTGTACACCTGGGAAAGTGCCCGTTTCTGGGTTTCAGTCAGACCGGGGTCTGCCTGAATTGCAGCTTCAAGTCCGTCGTCGGGACGGCGTTCCTCGAGAATACCGGCCTGCACGTACAACGTCTCAGCTGAGATGCGCAATGCCTTTGCCAGCTGCTGCAGGATCTCCGCCGATGGCTTGCGTAACCCACGTTCGATCTGGCTGAGGTATGGGTTGGAGATTTGCGCCATATCCGACAACTTGCGCAGCGAAAGTCTGGCTACCTGGCGTTGTTCCCGGATGAAATCGCCCAGGGTGGCAGGATCGTGGCCAGACCCATGGACCGGTTCTGTCTCGTGCTCGGAGGCTCGCCGCTGCCCAGCCTCGGCGTTGTTCACCTCAGCAGGCCCTCGACGGTGGCTTCGCCCTCTTTGTACCGACGGACGATTTGATGCTGGAGAACGTCGAGGCGGTCGTGCAACAAGCGCCGCTCGCTGCTGACCTGACGCTCCAGCTGGTGCAGTTCGTCGGCGAGGGTGTGGAGCATCTCGTCGGTGAGTTCGGGAATGGCTGCGATGTCGTTGCCGAGCATTGCTTCGTCTGCCCGATGCAACGCCCACTGTGACTGGGCCTCGGCCGGAGCCATGGGCAACGCGAAACGGGTGTTGGCCCGCCCCGCACTGTGGTCAGTCTCTGGAGTCTCTTCTGGCTGATCGGACAGGCTGGCCCGCAAGGAGTCCAGCAAGGTACGTTCGCCGCCACCTGCTGCACGCCACTGCAACTCCGAACCGATGATGTCGAGGCGACCCTGCACCAAACGACGCAGCATGGAGATTGCGTCTTCGAGCAATTGCACGTCGGCGCGCGCCTCGCGTAGGAGTTGGATGCTCCAGGTTTCGACACCGTCAAGGAATGACGGGGCCAGGACCCGGTCGAGGTTGCGATTAGCCATGAGACTGACAGACTACCCGGCCGGGTCCGGTGCGGGGCTCCCCAACAGCTGGCAGGGGAAACTTCACGGGTCACCCGCCGCTTACAGGGGGCAGAACTGCCACTTCGTTCTGGTCGGTGACCGGCTCTGACCGGTCGGCTGGCTCGCCATCCACCCACACTTTGGAGTGCGCAAGGACCGCTGCAAAATGGCCGCCGAAGCGGCTGACTGCCTGGTCCAACACCGCGCCCACGGTGTCAGCCTCGATCACAATCGAACGGCATCCCGCCGCGTCCCGGGCAGCGGCGAAGAGCAGAAGGGTGGCCACCGCCGCAACCTACCAGCGGTTTCCGCCAAACAGTTCGGTCGCTGAGGTTGCGATCAGGTCGCCCGTCAGTTCAGTTCGTCAGCCGGCCACCACCACGCGGTCCGTTGCTGCTCGACCGAAGGTTTCTGGCGCGTACATCTCTTCGGCCCGGGTTGGGGGAACCACGAACGTGCCTGGGGTGGTGGCCCGGGCGACGTAGGAATAGTCGTAGACGCCAGCCGGAAGGTACGTGGTGAACGCTTCACTGCGGTCATCGCGGAATTGTTGGTGTGCATACCAATTTCCCCACCACCAGCCCTGCTTCGCGAGTGGGTTCGGGTCGTTGGGAGTTGGCTGCGAGACGGCCAAGTCTGGGTTGAGCGCTTCTAGCCCAGCAGGGAGCGGGTCAACTAGGGCCACGAAGGTCCGTTGGCTTTCAGCAACCATCGTGAGACGAACACGTACTTTCGCGCCGGCCTTGATACGCCAGGTTCCGTCCGCGTCTTGGCGGACGTCGGCAGGGTTGTCCACAGCTTCGTATGTACGCTTGACAACGAACCCGCGGTCAAGTGCTTCCAGGGTGAGGTCGGCCGGCACGTACTTCAGTCCAATCCGGTAATACAGCCGACCGGCGCCATCCTTCTGCACGATGAGGTCACGGTTTCCGCCCTTGATCAGCTCAGCCATCGGAACATCGATGCGGACCCGATCCGTGGAGCGGCCGTTAAACGTGCGCTCCCCGGCAAATTGTTGGCCAAGCCACACCCGAGCAACGAAGTCGGGCGTAACTGACTCGTACTTGTCGTAGTAGCGCTTCATCGCCAGGAGCACAAACGTGTTCTCCTGCGAGTTACCCCACCGGCCCTTGGTCCGATGCGCCAGCAGCCCGGCAACCACCTTGTCCACCAAGTCGCTCTTGGGAGTGTTGGCGATGAGCGCGTCGAGCACAATTGCGTCCGTGCGGCGATCGCTTCCGAGCGTGAGGTAATCCGCATCCGTGTAGCCACTGGTGAACGACACGGCTCCGGCGGTATCTACTGCTCGATTAGTGATGGTCCGTTCGACGGTTGCCTTTGCGTCACCGTCGTCCAGCGAGCCCCATATCCACGCCAGTGCGTCCAACGGAAGTTTGTCTCCACGTTCGCTGAACAGCGCAGCGGCTTTGCCGGGGTCACGTTGCCCTGCCAAGTCCCGCACCCAGACCGCGTAGGCGCGCACCATGTCGGCGTAGCTCTGGCCGTAATCCGACTGCAAGTACTGCTCGATGTTGGAGAGGTGTTGCAAAGCCCTTTCCAATGAACGGGAATCAACGGCGTAGCCAGCCTGCTTGGCAATCACCAGAGCATGAGTTGCCTGCACCGATTGATACGGCTCGCTCTTGTCATAGCGGCGCCAATAGGACCATCCACCGTCGTCGTTCTGCAGGCCCACGAGGCCGGCAACGTCACGGTCCACAGCAGCGTTGAGATCCGCTTCGCTGGGTAGATCTGCGGTCTCGAAATCTCGCAGCACTTTACGAAGCGCGCTTATGGACATAATCCGCGATGCGTAGGCATCGCTTGACTTGTAGTCGTACTCGCTGATGTAGAGCAGCGCGTCCGTCAGTGCCTGAAGCGACGTTGATGAGGTGGATATCTCAAGGCCGCCGTAAGTGCCGATCACGTCGACGGGCGCCTGGACCGGCTGGCGTACGGCGCCGACGTCAAGGGTGCCATAGGTAGCAAACGCTTCCGACGTCCCGGGGGTGAACACCGGAATGGCCACTTCGGCAGAATCGGTCGGCTCGGCAGCTGAACCAGTGACCGGTGCGGTTGCAAAGCCGCTCACCCTGACCTTTGCTGTCCCGGCCGACTTCACCGAAACAGAGAAACGGACCTCAACTCGGTCGTTGGCTGGAACGGAGACCCGCTTGGCAAGTGGCCCGTCCGAGTTGAGGTTGGCAACCTGCGCCAGCACGTCAACAGTCATTGGCTTGGAGTCAAGGTTCTGCACGACAACGGGCAGCTCGAACTTGTCTCCGGTGTTGAGGAATCGAGGAGCTGACGGGCGGATGGACAACGGGAGTCGGGCAGTGATTGCCGACTCGCCTGTTCCGAACCGATCGTTTGCGCTGACGGCCACGACCATCACCCGATACCGGGTGAGGTTGTCAGGCAGCTTCACTTCAACTGTCGCCTGGCCAGCGGCGTTGGTGATCACTGTTGGCTTGAAGAGCGCCAACGCGTCGAAGTTGGAACGGACCGCAATGGGTGTCTCCGCCGCGCCCGCAGCGTCTGATGCGTTCTTGCGCAGCGCAGGCGCAGCGGCAGCGGGAGCTGTCGTTTCTGCTGCAGCGAACGACTCTTCAGCTGCGCCGTCCAGTGCGGTGGCCGTTTGCTCCACCGGTGCAGTGGCCACGATGGTTGCAGGATCGACCAGGCGAACCTGTTCGCGGCCGAAACGCGTTGCAACCGAGCTGTACCCCGCGCCGTAGAAGACGTCGATCGGGTTGCGGAGTTGGTAGTTGGTCAGGCCCAGCACGGCTTCGTCAACCACTACAACAGCGAACTCGGCATCTTTGACTGGTACCCCCGATGCGTCCTTTACGGTGACGCTGATGGACGTGCTCTCACCTGGCACCAGCTCGGTCTTTGCTGGGTTCGCGTCAACCGACAACGTACGAGACAGTGGTGGCACCGAGAGGCTGATCGCCCCAACGGCGTATGCGGGTCGCTGTGGTGCCCCAGGGACTTTGACTCCGTCGAACCCAACTCGGTCGCTTGCCCCCACAACTTCACTGGAGATCGAAATACCAGGTACATCGGCCTCACTGATGGCAATCGAAATTTCAGCCGTACCGTCTGCCGCCGTAAACCGCTGTGTCTCGCGGACGCCGTTTCCGTGCGTCACAACAGCGAGACCTTCGCCCTTTACAAACGGTGCCTGCACCAACACCTTGGCAGTGTCGCCAGGCGCGTAGTTCTGCTTGTCCGGCACAAGTGTCAGCGCTTCTTGTTCAACGCTCCGTGCTGGTTGCGATGCAGCACCGCTCACCCAAACGGACAACTCAGTACGGTTGCTGCCTCCGGTGGCACCGCTCACGCTGGTGGAAATCCGATATTGACCGCCGACGTCGGTCTTGAACGTGCACGAAGACGCTTTCTCCGTCGTGGTCACATCACAAACCTGCGGGTCAACGACTTCTTCAACAAGCTTGCCGTCCACATAATCAGACCGAAGCAAGCCAGCTGTCACCTTGACGCTGCTCCCAGGTTTTGCCTTGCCGTCAATGTCGGTGACAATGACTTCAACCTTCAGGGGGTCACCCTGGCGCACGAAAGATCGGTCAGACCGTAAGCCAACGTACCGATCAGCGGAATGGACCAGCAGGGGTTGTTGATCAGACCATGCCTGACGGTTGACGTCCGTCACGGTCCCGGCCACAGACACCGACACCGGCAGGTCTGGCAACTTTCCGTTTGTTCCGGCAAAGTCCAGCTGCAGTGCATGACGACCGGAGGAGTCGGTGACCCCCGCGTACGTCTTCACAGTCTGTTCTCCTCCTCCCGGGGGGAAGGTCCGGCCGATGCCAAACTCAAAGTCGTCGGCCCACCACCATGGACGGAAGATGCCAAACGTGAATTCAGCCCATCCCGCTGGCGAGAACGTTGTCTCCTGCGTGCTGACAGTCCATTCGACTGCTGCCGCAGGCAGCGGGCCGCCCGCGTAATACGAAGCCTTCGCTGCCACGGTGACGGGCTTCGTGCTGAGGAACGGGCTCGCAGTCACGGGCGCCACGTCGACCTCAAACTCCGGGCGGCGAAACTCTGCAACCTGGAACGAGTGGTTCCATCGCGCCACACCAGATGCGGCGGTAAACACCACGTTTGCCTGGCCCAGGTTGGCGGTCATCGGAACTGGGACAGTGAGGTCAAAACCGCCAAGCGTTCCAAGCGCGGTGGTTCCATTGCCGATCTCAACACCGAACGCGTCGGTAACGGTGTACGCAGCTGTCTTCTGCGAGCTGACGCTCAGAGCACCGGTCTTTCCGCTGACATCACGGGCCCACCCCTTGATGGAAACGGTCTCGCCGGGGCGATAGATCTGACGATCGTCAAACGCGTACGCAACAACGCCGTCAGAGGTTTGGGTTGCGACTGCCGAGACGGGGAGAATGAACGACTCTGTTCCCTTCACACCGCGGACCACGTCGAGCGCTGAACCGCCCAAAGCGAATACCGCAACTCCTGTTGAATCAGTGTTCCTTGATGTTCCGTTGGAGTCAACCACTTCAAGATCGACAAGCGGTTTGCCTGTCAGCAGGTCGGTGGCCCACACCCGCGTTTCGTCGGCGTCCGTGAAAGAATCCAAAGCCATATGTGTGCTTTGCACCCATGACAAGATCGGTTGATTCTGGTAGTAGTCCTCGCTGTCGCGCGCAGGTTCTGGGTCAGCGGAAACAAGAACAATCACCTGCCCCGGACGGGACTTCAGTTCCTCAGCAAGGTCGATCAGTGTTTCGATTGTCGCGTCGTCGCCGCCAGCTACCGAGACACGCCGATCGCTCAGTTGCTTCCAAGCGGGTTGTTTGACGTTGCGGTCGAACCGGTTGACTGCATAAGTGGCGTATTCCCGAAAGTTCGCCGGGTCGGCTTCGAATACCTGCACCCTCAGCTTCTTGTGATTGGTCGACAAGACCGAGAGCTTCTGAGTCTTTGCAAACGGATCCAGCGTGGTGATGAGTTCGAGTTGGCGAAGCGTCTGACGCGCCGCTCCAACAGTGATGGCCACCGTTTCGTCCTTGCCGAGCGTCTGCCCGTAAACGTCGGTCAATGTGGCAGGCAGTACGGCGGTGTATTTCGTGCGGGGCTGGGTAGCGCCTTCGATGCTCAGCACCCCATCAATGGTGACCTTCTGGACGGCAATCGTTGGGCTGACAGCTACTCGGGTAGCAACGTTTGCCGGAGCCTTTGCATCGAGAGCGTTGGAGAACTCAACATAGAAACCGGTTCCCGGCGGGCAGCTGTCACCGTACGAGCACGAGGTCCGGACAACCTTCAGCGGCCCGTAAGTTCGTGCGGCGTAGGACGCCGCTTGCGTGGTCACGCGTGGGCCCTCGGCCGACGGGGTGCCAGGTCCCACGTCAATGGCAAGGGACGCATCCTTCGGGAGCGCATCCACCGGGCGGAACGCAATTGATCTGCCCTTCTCCGCGCCGCTCATGATCGCCTTAGCGGTTTCGTTGGCGTTGACCTCTGCCTCGGCTGCAAGCCGGACAGGGATCGAAACGCCATCGGCCTTCAAGACAACCGTCCGCAGGACTGCCGCTGGGTCCACCAACTGATCGAACGTCGCCACGAACACTGGAACCAACGGAAGGCTTGTATCTCGCGGCCCGAAATTGAGCACCGTCGGAGGCGGCGTCGTGAAGGTGAAACTGACCGCTTCGCTCAGCGCGCCGCCAGCCACGGACCGGGTGCCAGCAGGGATAGTCGCCGTAAACGTTGTGGCCATGGGGAGCCGGTCGACACGCGGAGAGTCCGAGTCGAACCGAAGCGTGCGGCTGCCGATCCATTGCCAGGTTCCTTCTACCGGCGGGTCCAGCTTTACCGGCACCTCGCTGGCGGACACCTGTGCCACGGTTCCAATTGCGACCATGGGCTGGTTGAACGTGACAGCCAGATACGGAGCAATCGGAACATCGCCCTCGGGCTGGATACGCAGCACCTTCAACGGACCGTTGTCGACAACCAGCGGGTCAGCCGTCACCAACGGCGGGAAGGGCGTATCAACGGTCTTGCCCGTCCGCGGCGGAGGTGGAGCCTGCTTGGGCCAGGCGAACGGCGCTGTCAACGACGCCGGGTCTTCCCATTTCGGCAAACGAGCAGCGAGTTCCTGTGCGCGCTGTGCGGAAACGGCCTCACCACTTGCAACCACAGCGACAGCCGCCGTCTCGGCGGCAATCGTTCCTTGGGACAAGCTCACCGAAAACAAGCGAGGTGCCACGCCGCCCGTCTCAGCTCCGGCAACAGGCGCTGTGCCCTCCGCCCCGGCTTCGCCAGACGTAGTGGATAACTCACTTGCCGTCACCGCCGCAGAGGACGGAGCCGGAGTGGACGGCGGATCAGACGTGTCAGTGCATGCCGTCATCAGAACGGCAGCTACAAGGGCAACCGCCCCGAAACGAATACTCAAGTGCTTCATACAGCCCCGCTTCGGGTAGATGTGCGCTCTCGAGTAATCGGGCTCGCAACGGATTGACTGTAGGACGCCGGGCGCCGGTCTTCCGGTTCCCGACGGTTCGCCGCGGATCTCTCCACGCGCTTGACTAGTACGTCGTGTCTGTTGTGTCCCTCCCCTCAAAGGCTCCAGCCGGAGACCTGCTTTGTGTCCGCCATGGGCTAACCGAGTGGAACGCCGTGTTCCGTTGGCAGGGGCGTGCTGACATTGCGCTCACGCAGGAAGGAATCGCCCAGGCGCGTCGTGGCGCTGAAACTCTGGCCACTTATGAACCTGGATTCGACGTTCTCATCTCCTCCCCGCTGCGAAGGGCACGCGACACAGCGGAGATCATCGGCCAGCGGTTGGGTCTCGAGTTGTCGTTGATCGACGAGCGCTGGTCAGAACGTGACATTGGTGACTGGTCTGGACTCACCACCACCGAGATCGAAGCAAAGTGGCCAGGCATGCTCGACGCGTGGCGTAACGACTCCGTAGAACAGCTCCCGGGCGGCGAGCACGAGGCCGGTATGACCACGCGGGTGACCTCTGCCATGAGCGACCTGTTGTCGTCGCTGGACGGGCGCCGGGCACTCGTCGTTGCACATGGCGGAGTACTCCACACGCTGGCAAACGCCTACGGGTCGAGGCCACGACCGTTCGACAACCTCGAAGGCCGCTGGTTCACGTGGCACTCCGCTCATCGTCGGGTACAGGCAGGACCCGCCGTCACGCTGGACAAACGAGCGCTGAGACGCAAAAGCAACGCACTATGAGCGACCAACTCGGGTTCGCATCCACCGTCGACGACGGATCTGACCCAGACAATTTCACCGAACCACCGGTGCAAGTAACACGATCCAAGCGCAGCCGCAAGACCGTGTCCGCCCGATACCGCGACGGTGTGATGCACATCACCATTCCGGCGTGGATGTCCAAGGCCGACGAGCAGAAGTGGATCGCCACGATGCAGCAGCGCTTTGCTCGGGCCAACCGCAAGACCGACAAAGAACTCATGGACCGTGCCCGCCAGCTGGGTCGACAGTTCGGTCTTCCCAAACCAGCAAGCGTTGTGTGGACCAGGGAGCTCAGCAGCCGTTGGGGATCGTGCACCATCGACACAGCGGCAATTCGAATCAACGGAAAACTCAGTACCGCGCCCGGCTGGGTGGTTGATTACGTGCTTGTGCACGAACTCGCGCATCTTGTGCACGCAGATCATTCACCGGAGTTCTGGCAGGTCGTGAACCGTTACCCGAAAACCGAACGCGCAATTGGCTTCCTCATGGGAATGGGCCTCGCAGAAGGCTGAGACCGGTAAACGCCCCTGACTGCTTTCAGGGTTTCGGCCCCTCGGCGGCCCTCAGGGTGGGTTGACCTTCAGCTGACCACCCGGCACTGTCTCGGTATGGTCTTGTTGATTTCGGCGATAGAAGCTTTGGGTCTTGGTCTTGTGACACGAGGGGATGGGACGGAGACGTACCCGTTCCTGATGGTCTGGACAGTGTTGGTCGGAGGTATGGCCATCGCTCAGCACCTGGGCGCGTTTCCCACTTTGACCTCTGTGCAACGAACAATTCACACCATAAGCGCGCTTGCGTTTCCGCCGTTCATCGCTGCGTGGTTCTGGGCGCGTGAGCACGGTGTGATCGAACACCACGGCGCACCGAACCGTATCCAGCATTTCGTGTGGGCCGCCGCAATGACTGCCCTGTTCGTGCCGGCTCTTGCTCGGGGATGGGGGCAAGTCTCGCGTTTCGAACGCATCGTGATGTCGGTTGCCCTCGTGGTGCTCTGCGGCGTCGTAGTGGAAATGGTGGAATTCCGCCTGTTTTCCAGGCAGTACAGCAGTAACCCGGCCCAGGGTTTATGGGCCTGGCGGGACACCAACATCGACGGGATGATGAACGTGCTGGGCGCAACAGTGGTTGCGTTACTCGTCTCTCGTCAGGGCAGAACTCACGCCTCGGCTACCGCCCGGGAGCATCGCCCCTGAGGGCAGGTGGGGTTTAGGCCAACGCGAGGTGATCGTCGCAGCTGAGTGCAAGTGGGTCGGCTGCCACCGTGGCTGTGATGTCGTTGCCGCATACCCGGCACACGGCATAGGTGCCGGCGTCGATGGCATCGATGGCGGACTGCACTGCTGACATGTCGGCTTCGGCCTGCTCAAGCTCGGCCAACGAAAATGATTCGGACGTCATGTTCCCGAGCGTATCCGCGCCCAATGGGCTGCTCCATCTCCTCGTTGACATGTCACTTTTTGGCCCTGTACGCGCGGAACGTGACACCTGAAAATCGGTTTTACCGTGCGGGCTGGCACACCGGGCACCAATACGCCATGCGAGCCTGGTCACCTTGGGGTCTGCTGAGGACCAGCGAGCCACAGCTCCGGCACGGAAGCCCCGCGCGCCGGTACACCGAGGTGTTGTCCGCACCTGCCTCAAGATCACGAGCGGTGCGTGACGAATCCAGATTGCGTTTCATCAACCGCTCAGCACAGAGCAGCAGCTCAATCATGTCTACAGCGGACAGTTCGGCGACGGTTGTCCACGGATGAACGTGCTGGAGGTACATCGACTCGCACCGGTAAATGTTGCCGATGCCAGCGACAATGCGCTGGTCAAGTAGGGCTTCGCCGATGGCGACACTCAGCGCCTTCGACGTTGCCAGCTGCGCCACCACTCCAGCGTCGAAACCGGAACCCAAGATGTCCGGCCCTAGGTGTGCAACACCGCGGGCCGTGGCTACCGACTCCGTTGTGAGTTCCACAATCGGCACGTTGAAGCACACCGCCAGCCGATCTCCTGCCTGGATGACCACCCGTGCCTGACGAGCAGGGCGCTGCCAACGCGCTCCTCCGGCGTACACGTGCCAGCTACCCGACATTCTCATATGTGTACGTAACAAAAGAGGTGGCGAATCATCCGCAAGATGGTCAAACTGCATCAGCAGGTGTTTGCCGACAGGGGTAACTGCCGAGACCACTCGGCCCACGAGAGCGCTAAGGTCGATCCCCGCAACGTCGCACCTGGCGGCGGTCACCACCCGGCCACCAATCCACGTGCGCAGAGTTGCCGCCGCACGAAAGATGGTGTCGCCCTCAGGCACGCGCGTCACTCATGCGTACCGCGCCAGTCCCTTCGGCGTGGCGACGAATCCCGACGAAGTCAGTGCCTGTTTGAGCTCAGCCGGATACGCCTCAAACACAAGCTTGCGGAACCGAGCAGTGCGGCTGTCGTCAGGCCCCACCATGGCCCCAAGTGCAGACACCGCGTGCGGTTCCCAGCTTCCGTCGAACGGCCGCAATGCAACCAGGCTCCTGCCGCCCTTTTCGATATACATGCTTGGCAGGCCGTCAACCAGCACCACGTACGCGCCAGCCGCACGTTGAGGTCCTTTCACCGGCCACGGCAACGCGATGCCGTACGCGTTTGCGGGGTCGGTGGCGGCAAGCACCACAACCTCCGGAGCGGTTGGCGTGTCACGGAAAGCACGCAACCGATCGACGGCACCCGGCACTGCGAACTGCGCGCCCCCAAGTCCCGCAACGAAGTAGCCGCGTCGCACCGTGCCGCCTTCCTCCATTGCCTTCAACACCGGATACAGGCCGGCAAAGCCGCCCGAAACACCCTCGCCGCGGATTGCTTCGCGGGTGAGCACACCATGGCGTTCAAGCAGAGACACGGCCAGCGCATGCAATCGTTCAGTACCGAGCTGACGCTGGCCGGCGCGGGCTGCGGCTTTGGTGGAGTGGACCGTTGCGAATTCACCGGTGCCGAGTTCGCGCGCAACAAGGGACCAACGACCCTGCCCCTTTGGCGGGCCAAGCGCAGACAACGACGCCAGCCGAGGCCGGCCACGGCGAACGGTGGATCCAGCCGCTGGGGTAGAAGCGCGTCGGCCAGGAGCAAGGGCTCGGAGCGCTGCGAACGAATCGTTGGTGACCTCGCCATTCCACACCAGGTCCCATAACGCATCGAGGGTTGCCATGTCGTTGGACGCCTGCAGCTCCCGAAAGAAACAGGCGCCACGGTTTGCGAGTACATCGCGCAGACGCTGGTGCTCGGGTGAATCGAAGGCCGTGAGATCTGGTTCGCCAAGCAATGCCGCCGCATGGTCTCGAAGAAACAGGCATACCTTGCCGTCGTCTCGACCAAGCGACCCAGCACCGGTCCAAATGATTTCACCGGACGACAACAGTTCGTCCAGCAGGCGGCCCGAGTAGCGCGGGATACGCGCTGGCAGCACGTCTCGTTCCAACACGCTGGCAGGCATGGCAACGCCTTGCAGTTGGCTGACCACATCGAAGAGGCGGTCAATGCCTGCACCGGTGGTTGCGCTTGCCACACCGTGCCAGTCCGGCAGGAACCGCGCGAGCGCATCGGTGGTGGTTGGTTCGATCTCCTTGCGAAGCACGGCAAGCGACCGTTGCCGGAGCAGGCGCAGCACGTCCGGGTCCACCCACTCTGTGCCAATTCCGTCTGGACGAAACGAGCCGCTGAGCAACGCACCGGTATCGCCGCGGCGCATCAGGCACCGCACCACCAAGTCGTGGCTCAGCCCGAATCGGCCGGCGACTTCGTCGGTGGTGAAAGGAGCGTGTGTGCGAGCAAAACGCACCAGGAGCGAGCCCAGCGCGCCAGCAGGATCGGCGACATCTGCAGGGTCTCCGCCGGACCACACCAACAACGCATTCGGCAGGCCCGACGGGACCATTACGCCGAGTGCGTCTCGGTAACGAGCCGCGTCTTCGACCGCGATCCAGCGCGCTTCGCCGGCGACTCGGACTTGCGCGATGCGACGCTCTTTCACCAGTGATTCGATGAAGGCCGCAGCAGCTTCTGGACCACCTTCGGTGCGCTCTGCCACCTCTTCGGACGTCAGGTCTCCGAGACGCCGCAACAGGTCGTGGACCGAATCTGCGTTTCGTGCATGACGACGCGGGTCCAGCATTTGCAGCTCGGCTTCGACGGCGGCAACGGCACGACCATCAAGGAGGTCACGCAACTCTTCGGAGCCCAGCAGCTCAGCAAGAAGGTCTCGGTCGAGGGCCAATGCAGCAGCGCGACGCTCAGCCAGCGGAGCATCACCGTCGTACATGAAGTTGGCGATATAACCGAAGGCCAACGATGAAGCGAACGGAGACGGATTGGCCATGTCCAGGCTGACAACGCGGATCTTGCGGGACCGGATTGCGTTGAGCACCTCGTGCAGCGCCGGCACGTCGAACGCGTCCCGAAGACATTCGCGGTAGGTCTCCAACAGCAGCGGGAACGTGGAGTAACGGCTTGCCACTTTCAGCAGGTCTGCACTTTTCTGACGCTGTTTCCAGAGGGGTGTGCGGCTGCCGGGCTTGCGACGCGGTAACAGCAATGCACGTGCCGCATTCTCCCGGAACCGTGATGCAAACAACGCAGAATTACCAACCTCACTCATCAGCAATTCGTCCAATTCGTCGGGGTCTATCAGCGCGTAGTCCGACGGTGGCGCGTCGTCGGCTTCGGGAAGCCGGACCATGATGCCGTCGTCGCTCCAGATAGCACGCACCTCCATGCCAAGGCGTTCACGTACCTTCTGCTCGATGGCCATGGCCCACGGCGCATGCACCTGCGCGCCGAAGGGAGACAGCATGCAGAGCTGCCAGTCACCCAGTTCGTCTCGGAAACGTTGCACCACAATTTGGCGGTCTGTGGGGAGCACGCCTCCGGTGGCCTCGCGCTCGTCTTCCACGTACTTGAGCAGGTTGATGCGCGACAGTTCATCCAGCGCGTAGTCCTGCTTCAGAACCTGGTCGGTGATCTCGCCATTACTCAGCGCGCGTACGAATGAACCGATTGCCTGGCCAAGCTCGTAGGGGCGTCCCAACTTGTCGCCGTGCCAGAACGGCATCTTGCCAGGGACACCTGGCGCTGGCGTAACCACAACGCGGTCTGGGGTGATGTCTTCGATGCGCCACGTGGACGCGCCCAGGAGGAACGTCTCACCGACCCGGCTTTCGAACACCATCTCTTCGTCGAGTTCCCCGACCTTTGTGCCTTCGGGCGTGGTGACCGTATAGAGCCCGCGGTCTGGGATGGTGCCGCCGCTGGTAATGGCCAACAGCCGTGACCCTGGACGAGCACGCAAGGATCCAGACAACCGGTCCCACGTGATGCGCGGCCGAAGCTCAGCAAATTCATCAGACGGATACCGGCCAGCAAGCAAGTCCAGCACGTTGTCGATGAGGTCGTCGGAGATGTCTGCAAACGGATAGGTCCCACGCGCCATACGCATGACGTCGGCGACGGTTGACCCTTCGTCGGCGGTAGCTACAAGGGCAACGATCTGCTGGCACAACACGTCGATTGGATTGCGTGGGACTCGGGTTGCCTCCACGGCTCCGGCAAACATGCGGTTGGCCACCACGGCGGAACAGATGAGGTCATTGCGGAACTTCGGGAAGATGCGTCCCTTGGATGGTTCGCCCACCTGATGCCCGGCACGGCCGATACGCTGCAACCCGCTTGCGACGCTGGACGGTGCTTCCACTTGCACAACCAAGTCGATGGCCCCCATGTCGATTCCGAGTTCAAGCGACGACGTGGCTACCAGGGCAGGAAGCCGCCCGGCCTTGAGCGCTTCTTCTATTTCGAGACGCTGTTCCCTGGCGATGGACCCGTGGTGGGCTCGGACCAACTCTTCACCGGCAAGCTCGTTGAGCTTGGCTGCCAACCGCTCGGACAATCGCCGCGAGTTGACGAAAATAAGCGTGCTTGTATGTGTACGGATGAGTTCCAGAAGCTGCGGGTACATCGCCGGCCAGATGGACTTGCGCACCTCTGGGTCACCCGCAGCAGCACCAGAGAACACAGGTTCTCCAGATTCATCCACCATGGTCTTGCCCAGTTCGCTCATGTCCTCTACCGGGACGATGATCTCAAGTTCCAGCGTCTTACGGACGCCGGAATCGACCACGGCAACATGCCGGGGTCGCCACTCGCCGCTGACCTGGTGGACTGCGCGACCACCCAAGAACTTGGCCACTTCTTCAAGCGGGCGTTGCGTTGCCGAAAGGCCAATTCGTTGCGGCGATGGGTTGCCGGCGGCCTCGATGAGCATCTCGAGACGTTCGATGGACAACGCCATATGCGCGCCGCGCTTTGTGCCGGCCAGCGCATGGATTTCGTCGATGATGACATACTCCACAGTGCTGAGCACACTGCGCGCCTGGCTGGTGAGCATGAGATACAACGACTCTGGGGTGGTCACCAAAATGTCTGGTGGGGCGGTTGCAATAGTGCGGCGTTCTGGCGCCGATGTGTCGCCGGTGCGGGTGGCCACCACGATGTCTGGCACCGGCATCCCCAGCGATGCGGCCTCACGCGTGAGGCCCGTGAGCGGGGCGCGGAGGTTGCGCTCCACGTCGTAGATGAGGGCCTTGAGCGGCGAGATGTACAAGACCCGCACGCCGCCTTGGGCTGTTGGGTTGCGGGGAGCACCCTTTGGCCTCCGCCCCGTCTCACGCGGGATCCGTTTGGTGGGCGTGGTTGCCAGCCGGTCGAGCGCGTAGAGAAACGCTGCAAGCGTCTTGCCAGAGCCGGTTGGAGCGAGGATCAGCGTGTGGTCGCCCTTGGCAATTGCCTTCCAACCCTGTGACTGTGCAGCGGTGGGCGCAGCGAAGCTCTTGGAAAACCACGCGGCCGTAACCGGTGAGAAAACGCTCAGCGGATCTGTCGCATCGATCGCCTTGGCCACCACCCCAGCGTACGGGGACCGTGAGACAACCAACTCATTGAACCGCTCCACATACGCGCAACTCGGCCCCCACATACGCGCAACTTGACCAAAACGCGGCTCAGGCGGCACGGAACTTGCCAAGTTGTGTGGGAAAAGGACCCGAGCACCGAACTACCGAACCCGGACAAACGCTTAACGGCGCACGATGATTGTTCGAGTCTCTTCCGTGGTTGCAGCCCAATGGTGTTTGTAGGGCATGTCCATCCCGAGGTCGTAACGGGTGATCCCCGAGCCGGCCACGCGGTGCAGCTCGTGATCTTGCAGCAAGTGTCCGATGGAGAACGCTTCGTACCCGGTTGCATACGAAACCTGCAGCCCGCGATAGGTATCGCCGCGCACGGCTCCGAGGATGAAACCGACATCGATCCCATCCACAGCCGCAACCGCTGCGCGCAGCCGCCCGTGTGTCTGGAGCGGCGTCGCCATCGTGGCGTAGAACTCGGCCATCTCACCGCCGAGCAGGCCGGACTCTTCCTTGCCCTTCCACGAGAACGCTTCAACAGCCAGGAGGCGGCCCATCAACGACTCAGCAGGCCAATCGTCAAGCACCTCGATGGTGAGCCCCTCGCCCTCGGCGTACCGACGCGCACGCCGAATGTTGCGGCGGAACTTGTCGCCGCGTTCAGACCACCAGCGCTCGATGTCTGACACGTCAGCAACCAGCCGGACGGCATCGGGTCCGGCAAAGAGCGAGTGGCGGCGCCCAAACGCGTCTATGCATGCAGAGTCGATCGGCGATTCGGCAACAAGGCCCGTGAGGAACACCAGGTCCCAGCCAGCTTCGTCATGGAGTGTGTCGGCAACGGAGACTGCAAGTTGACGTGGTCGGCCGCCGACGAGCGGGGACGCAAACGCCCAGATCGGATCGAGCCCGACCAGCGCTTCTGCCCCGTCCATAGACAAGCGGCCGAAGGCTGCGAACCCCGCATCGGATCGAAGGATGACCTCGGGGCCTTGACCCCAAATGGAGTGGGTAGCAAACGCCCAGTCGCTTCCGCTGGACCAGCGGTCCAGCCCGATGGTCACATCGACGTGGCGGTCCCACTCTTCACGCGCGGCAAATAACGCTTCACGATCCAGCCGCTCCATAGGAACCAGTCTGCCCTTGGGATTATCGCTTGCGTGCGCCCATGTTGCTGAGGAGGTCGGCTTCGGTGCGTTGGGCAATCCGGGAAGCGAACGTGAGGCCGGTGAACCAAACCCCCATCGACCACGCCCCGCTCATGATCACGCCGATGGGCAGCATCCAGCCCGGCCCAAACCGGACAATCAGACCCATGATGATGGCTACCGGAAAAATGCAGGCTCCGATCGCAGCCATGGACCCAACACCCAACAGACCAATCAGGCAGCCTTCGCCGGAAGTTGGTCGTCTGTTCGCATACGGATTGTCCTGATCATGCTGTGCAAACGGTGTGAGAACCGACACCATGCAACCGGTTCCAAGTGGAATACCCCAGCAGACGAGGGTGAGCGCAACCATTAGCAACATGTTTGACACGTCGCCAGCAAAGAACCCAAGGGCGACCGACGAAACAAGCACGGGCGTAACCAGATACGGCACCGCTGCGAGACTCTTGCCGATCAGCAGGGTTCGCATGGATAGCCCAGAACTGGTCTCCATCCACAGTGACGAGGCATCTGCACCCAGCAAGTTGTTGGTGGCACCAAGTCCAAACAACAGCGACACGGGCGCGAACCAAATAGCAAGGCCGTCCGTGGAACCGGTCCGCAGCATCTGGACAAACGCGAACGGCGCTCCGATGACGGTGCCGATGACGAATGCACTTCGGCGCTGGGGCGCACGGAACAGGTAACGGAGTTCCTTCATCGCAACAGCAGCCCAGGGTTTGCGGCCAAGAATCGAAACGGTCCGGCCCAAAATGGGATACCGCTCTTTGCCAACTCGACGCTCGTGCCGCACGCTCTCTGGCAGCACAAGCAAGCGGTCAAGCCCCTTCATCCACACCGACAGCAGAACCCATGCAAGTGCTGCCATCGCAAGGATGCGCAGCGCTGCGGGACCATGCAGCCCTTCTCGTACGTCGATCACGGCCTGACCGATGAACCCTGCTGGCAGCCAGCGGATCACGTCGATGGCACCGTCGTATTGGGTCTCCGACATCACCGTTGTTGACATCGCGCCAAGGAACAGCAGCCCACCGAACGAAGATGCGGCGATGATGCCGATATCTCGGCCACGACGCGACCGTCCGCTCAGCGCCAGCACCACAGCAAGCGCCCGCGATGCAGCAAGTGAAACCGCAATCAGCGTCATGGCGCACGCAATCAGCAGAACAACATCGCCGACAGACCCAGAGAAAGCGAAAACCGCTCCGGAGACACCGATCAGAGTTGCCAGTGGCACGTAGCCAGTGAGGGCTGCTGCAACGAATCCACGCCGCAGTTCGTGCGGATGCAACGGAAACAGCGTGACACGAGACGGGTCAAGCGTGTCGTCAACTCCACCGCTCAGCAGCGGCCCAAACACCCATGCCGCAAAGATGAGGTTGAACTGCAGCACGAGGTGGTCGGCCGCGTTGATTGGGTCGAACCGACGCTCGTTCCAGATTCGCAAGAACGTGAAAATTGCGCCGCCGAGTGAAGCGACAACCATCACGATCATGCCGTAGCGAAGCCGTTTGTCACCCGTGAAGGCGTTACGCAAGATCCGCAGCTTGATCGCCACGAAATGATGCGTCATGGACGGGGTCGCAGATGACGATCCAAATCCGAACGGTCCTCGCCGCCCGCTCGGACCAATCAGGTTCGCGGTCACGCGCGGCTCGATGCAGCTGTCGGGGCCGCCGTGTCGGGCCGCTCCTCGATCTGGAGCCAATCAAGATCTCCAACTTCTCGGCTACCTGCGTCGACCGCGTCGATGAATGCTTGTTCAAGGGTGCGACCAGCGCACACATCGGCGGTCTTACCGTTTGCAACCACGCGGCCGTCGTGAACGATCGCGACCTCGTCACACAACCGCTGCACGGTTTCCATAACGTGCGACGAGAAGATCACCGTGCCGCCGTTCTCCCGATACCGGCCAAGTACATCCTGGATGATGCGCGACGAGACCGGGTCAACGGACTCGAAGGGTTCGTCGAGAAACAGCACCGCAGGCACATGCAGCATGGCCGCGCCCAAGCCGATCTTCTTTCGCATGCCTTGGCTGTAGTCCGTCACCAGTTCGTTGCGAGCCTTGGTCAAGCCAAGTACTTCCAGCAGTTCGTCAGCGCGGCGCTTGGCGACCGACGGATCCAGCCGCCTCAACAACCCCACGTAAGTCAGCATCTCCAGGCCACTCAGCCGCTCGAACAAGCGCAGGTCGTCAGGGAGCACGCCGAAGCGGTGCTTCGCTGCCGTGGGGTCCTCCCACACGTTGAGCCCATCCACAAACGCAACGCCAGAATCAGGCCGCAATAGACACGTGATCATCCGCATGGACGTTGTCTTGCCGGCACCGTTTGGCCCAACAACCCCAAAGAACGATCCCCTTTTCACGTGCAGATCGACGCGTTCCACAGCAACCTTCTGGCCGAAACGCTTCTGAAGACCGACCGCCTGAACCGCCAGCGTTGGATCGGGTGACATGAGCTGCATCGATGGCATTGTCGGCTCATCGACCTCTTTGCCACACAACCTTGATCGTCAGCCTGAGGGATTCTGCGTGCGGGAGTAGTTTGCGAGGATGCACGCGATTCCCGGCTCGCCTATCAGCATCACCCGCGGTACGGCCGAACAGGCCGGAATCGTGACTGTCACGCTGAACCGCCCAGAGCGCCGCAACCCGTTGTCCAGAGAGACGATGACGGCATTGGTAGAGGCGTTCGAGTCGATTGCTACAACCGACGCGTTAGGGATCATTGTTGCTGCCAACGGCCCGGTGTTTTCCGCTGGGCATGACTTCTCCGACATGGCTGGGGCCGACCTTGGCGAGCTGCGGTCGTTGCTGCAGCTGTGCACACGGCTGATGACTCTGGTGCAGGCTGTCCCACAGGTTGTGATTGCAAAGGTTCACGCGTTGGCCACCGCCGCGGGTTGCCAACTGGTTGCCACATGTGACCTCGCCATCGCCGCCGACACGGCCGGCTTCGCGTTGCCAGGCGGAAAGGGTGGACTGTTCTGCCACACCCCGCTGGTCGCAGTGGGCCGCAACCTGTCTCGTAAGCACGCCATGGAACTTGCACTCACGGGCGACCCAATCACGGCCGCAACAGCTGTTCATTGGGGGCTCATCAATCACGCCGTGCCGGCGGATCTGCTCAACGCGCAGGTGGATGACCTCATCCGCCGCGCGACAAGAGGTTCGGCTTCCTCAAAGGCTGCTGGTAAGCACACTTACTACAATCAAATCGGCATGGACCAGGCCACGGCGTACACCTACGCAATGGAAGTCATGGCATCCAATGCGGTCAGCCACGACGGTCAAGAAGGCATCGCATCGTTCCTCGAAAAGCGCCACCCCAACTGGCAAAGCCGCTGAGCCACAGATTCGCCAGTAGGTTCTCGGGTGTGACCGCACATGATCCGCGTGCCGAGGGTTTCGACGTCGAATCCTTTCCGCTCGATGCCGCCAGAATGCACCGCTTCGACCCTGGCATGGAAGGGCTGGCACAGGCAGCGGTTCACTACGCGCTGGATCGGATCCGACTAGACCCGCCCCCGCTTGACGGGCCAAAGACGGCAGAGGAATTGTCCGTTTACAGCCCAACAGTCACCTCTGGCGGCATGGGTGGCATGGCTGCGCTGCGGCTGTTCTGCGAGCACCTTGCCCCGGCGTCCATCAGCCAAGACCACCCACGCGCGTTGTCGTTTGTTCCCACCGCACCAACCGAAGCATCGGTGGTGTTCGACCTTGTCCTTGCGGCCAGCTCGATTTACGGCGGTTCGTGGATGGAAGGAGCCGGAGCAGTTTGGGCGGAAAACCAGGCGTTGCGATGGGTTGCTGACCTTGCGGGCCTACCGGCCGAAGCGGGCGGTGTCTTCGTGAGCGGCGGCACCCAGGGCAATCTGAGCGCGTTGGTAGCTGCCAGAGAGACGGCGATGACCAAGTGGGGTCACCGAAACGGCCGCTGGATGATTGCGGCAACCACCGACGTGCACTCAAGCGTGCGGACCGCCGCCCGGGTGATGAACGCGGAGATACTTCCCGTCAAGACCGACGAGCGCGGCCGCATGACCGGTGAGGCACTGCGTGTTGCCCTGGCCGAGGCCCGTGCCTCAGGGATTGCCGTTGGCGACGTTGACCGAGAAGCAGGTTTCGCTGCCGATCAGCCGGCACAGCCCCAGGCGATCGTCTTCGCAGTTGCCGCAACCGGTGGAACCACCAACGTCGGCATCGTCGATGACCTCGCGGGGATCGCTCAGATCTGCGGGCCGGAACAGGTTTGGTTACACGTGGACGGCGCATATGGAGGCGCAGCGCTCGCGGCGCCTTCCGTGCGTCACTTGTTCCACGGAATCGAGCGGGCGGACTCATTCATCGTTGACCCGCACAAGTGGCTGTTTGCGCCGTTCGATAGCTGTGCGCTGCTGTATCGCAACCCGGCTCTTGCCAAGGCAGCACACACCCAGTCAGCGTCTTATCTCGACGTGCTGCACGACGACGGGGATTGGAACCCAAGTGACTACGCGGTCCACCTCACCCGCCGCGCACGTGGCCTGCCGTTCTGGTTCTCTCTTGCAACTCACGGCACCGACGCGTACCGCGACGCCATCGAGGCCAGCCTCACCATGGCTCGCACCACTGCGGAAATGGTCCGGGCGCACCCGCGCCTGAAGTTGGTGGTTGAGCCCGAGTTGTCGGTCGTCATGTTCAGCCGTCCAGGCTGGTCAGACGAAGACCTTGACAACTGGTCCGACGCACTGTTGGCATCGGGCACAGGGTTTGTGGTGCCAAGCAGCTGGCACGGCGAGCCTGTGCTGCGGTTCTGTTTCGTCAGCCCGCGCACCACCGAAGCTGACGTTGCGTCGATCCTGGCCACCCTGTAAGCCTTTCGACGGTGCGCGTTCGGGACTATCGCTCGCCGAGTAACGGTTCAGAAGTGAGCCAGACCTCAGCCCGCACCTCTCATGTTTGATACGTTCCCTTACAGCAACCGTCATCACACCCAAAGGGGCTCCGCCCATGCTCGTCGCCACACTTGATCTTTTCTCCAAAGAAGGAATCCACTGGTTCCTCCGTTGGTGGCACGTCCTCTTCGGGGTCGCCTGGATCGGCCTGCTTTACTACTTCAACTTCGTCCAGGTCCCCTCGTTCCCCAAAATGGAAGCCGCTCACCGCAACGGCGCCATCGACAAGTTGGTTCCTCAGGCGCTGTGGTACTTCCGTTTTGCTGCGCTTGCAACGGCCGCAACCGGCATCGTGATGCTCGGCCTGTACACCGGCGGCGACGATGCTGCGTATTCGTTCGGCAAGGCATCGGGCGGCACCGGCCACGCCATCTACATGGGCGCCCTCATGGGCTTGCTCATGCTTGGCAACGTGTGGTTGGTCATCTGGCCAAACCAACAAAAGGTCATCGCTAACGCTCGAGGCGTGCTTGAGGGCAAGGCCGCCGATCCTGGGGCAGCAGCCGCCGGCCGCAAGGCATTGCTTGCCAGCCGCACCAACGCAATCCTGTCCATCCCAATGATGATGTTCATGACCGGTGCCAGCCACTTCTTCGGTGGCGAAGTTTCGGGTGGCGTCAACGTGCTGTGGCTCATCGTGCTCGTCGTGGTCGTGGTGCTGGAACTCAGCGCACTCGGCATGATCGGCGGCATGGAAGGTCCCCTCACCAAGCCACTGGCTCAGCACCGCAACATTGCTCACATCGGCGCCCCGCTGGCGCTGGTGCTGATGGTGCTGTGGATCGCCCTGGTCTGACCAACACCCACGAATCAAGTCATCCCGCCCCGGATTGACCCGGTTGGGCATGATCCTTGTCACAAAAGGCCCCCGCAGAAGCGGGGGCCGCTTGCGTTGTGGCCAAGTGCCACTAAGAAAGAACATATGAGCACGAAACACATCGAGACCGGTCGCGCGCGTCGCATTCGGTCTGGCATCGGGGCAATCGCCCTTCTGGTCGCCACCGGCTGCGCCAGCGCCGGGGTCAGCACACCCGCTGAAGCACAGTCACTCGGAACATCGAAAGCCGTTGTGGTCGGCATGAAGGCATTGAAGTTTTCGCCGAAGTCCATCACCGTCAAGGTGAAGCAAAAGGTTGACTTCCGTTGGGACGAATCCGTTGCGCACAACGTTGTCTTTGACAAGACCCGCAAGAGCAAGACGCTGGCCAAGAAGGGCTCTATCTGGAGCACAACCTTCGACAAGGAAGGCACGTACAAATACAAGTGCACGTTGCATCCCGGCATGGCAGGCGACGTCAAAGTCACGAAGTAGGAGAGAGATGCCATGGTGCTGGCGCGCCGCCACGACTTGATGAGAATCTGGTGGTGAGGCCGTCAGTGCTCGGTACACCTTGGTGCGTGTGTGCCCGTGAGAGAGATTGAGCGAGGACCTTCTCGGCACCACGACATGTTGCTTCGAGCGCGACTTACAGGTTCAAGATTCGAAGGTCTTGTCGGCCTCTTTCTCTGTTCTTCTCTCTTGAAAGGGTTACAGACATGGAAGTTGTCAACGAGCGTTGTGCCGGATTAGATATTGGCAAGGACGAAGTGGTTGCGTGTGTTCGGGTCCCTGACGGGTCGGCTCATGGCCGATCTTCGGAGGTTCGGACGTTCAGCACGTTTTTGTCTGGGATTGAACAGCTCCGTGATTGGCTTGTGTCTCAGGGCGCTACCACTGTTGTGATGGAAGCTACTGGCCAGTACTGGAAACCGGTTTGGTATGTGTTAGAAGACGCCGAGTTTGCGTTGTTGCTGGTGAATACCAAGCATGTGAAGATCGTCCCGGGCCGCAAGACTGACGTGTCTGATGCGGCTTGGTTGGCTGAGCTTCTTGAGCACGGATTGTTGCGGTCATCGTTCGTGCCGCCACCTGCGATCCGTGAGCTACGCGATTTGACCCGCTACCGGAAACGGTTGATACAGACGCATACTGCTGAAACGCAACGGGTGCAGAAGATCCTTGAAGATGCGGGGATCAAGCTTGATTCGGTCGCTTCTGATGTGCTGGGCGTTTCGGGACGGGCCATGATCACCGCGTTGATTGCGGGTGAACGAGACGCGACTGTGTTGGCTGAACTCTCGAAGGGTGTTCTCCGCAACAAGATCCCGACCCTACGTGAAGCACTCCGCGGCAGGTTCCATGACCATCACGCCACGATGTTGCGCGTCGTGATGGAACACCTCACCCAACTTGAACAGTCGATACGTACTCTCGATACCGAAATTGACCGGGTGATGATCCCTTTCTCTGAAGCCCGTGATCGGCTTGACACCATCACGGGAATCGGGAAACGCGCTGCTGAATGCATCATTGCTGAGATCGGCACTGATATGTCACGGTTCCCGACCTCTGGTCACCTTGCGTCATGGGCTGGGATGTGTCCCGGGAACAACATCACCGGAGGGAAACGACGACAAGCTTCAACCAACCAAGGCAACCGATGGCTCAGCGAGATCCTCAATCAATGCGCATGGGCTGCGTCTCAATCACGTGATACTTACCTCGCAGCACAGTTCTGGCGGCTCGCTCGACGCATCGGGAAAAAGAAAGCTGCTGTCGCTGTTGGACACTCGATCCTCGTGATCTGCTGGCACCTACTCACCACCAACACCAACTACGAAGACCTCGGAAGCGACTGGTTCACCCGCCGAACCGACAATGCCAAACGCCGCAACCAACTTGTCACACAACTCCAAGACCTCGGCTACAAGGTCAGCCTCACCAACGCCGCGTAACCACCCAACAAAGATTCTCCTTACAGGTTGCCCCCCAGTGCTGGGCGCGGCTGAGTGGTGAGCGGAGGGATCGAAGCGAACCCGAGGTGAGCAACCCATTAGTGGGGGGCCAACCACCTCCTTATGCAACTTCGAGGTGTTTTGCTGCACCGAGAACGGGATGCGCAAAAGTTCGTCAACTAAACGATGCGCTGCGGGTGCGTGTAGACGTTCATCGAGTCGCCCCGTACAAACCCAGCAAGGGTGATCCCCATCCGCTGAGCCGTTTCCACGGCCAAGCTTGAGGGGGCGCTGACCCCCGCAACCACAGCAAGGCCGGCCACCGCCGCCTTCTGCACAATCTCGTACGACGTGCGTCCTGACACGAACAAAATGCGGTCGGTGGCGGGGACGTGCCCGTCCAGCACCATCCGACCAATCACCTTGTCGACTGCGTTATGGCGTCCAACGTCTTCGCGTGAAAGCAACACCGAACATTGCGGATCAAGAATGGCTGCGGCGTGTAGGCCACCAGTGGCCGCAAAAACCTTCTGACGTTGACGCAGTGCATCGGGCACAGCCAAGAGCGCTGCCGGGCTGACAAACAACGAGTCGTCCAACGAAATCGGCTTGGCACAGGCTGCCAGATCGTCCAAAGTCTGCGTTCCACACACGCCACACGACGAGTTGGTCGTGAACGCTCGGGCACGAACTTCCAGCTGGTGCGAGGTTCGAACCGTGACGATGTTGTACAGCTGCTCCTCTCCTTCTGGGACTTCGCAGAACTTCACTTCGCGCACCTGGTCCGCGCTGGTGATCAGCCCTTCGGACCAGAGAAACCCGACGGCCAACTCAAAGTCGTGGCCGGGCGTTCGCATGGTCACGGTTACGTCGGCGTTTTCCTGACCCGGCCCACCGGCGCGGATGGACAACGGCTCTTCCGTGGCCAGCTTGTCCGGCTTGACCGTTGTCCCGGTGGCCGTCACCAACGTCACCTTTACCGGAGTTGTGGCCTTGCGCATCGCCCTCAACCTACCGGCAAACAAGAAATGTCCGTTATCGCCATGCGGTACAGACGAGCGGAAACTCGCGCAATGTGGGCAGGATGTGGGCAGGATGTGGGATGGACACCTCCGCCTTTCTCGACCACATGAAGGCCGCCTACCGAGGCGCCGCGCTTACACAGATGATCGAGCTGGGTGCCAGGCACGGGTTGTTCGATGCGCTGGCTGCCGGATCAGCTACCTCGCAAGAACTTGCCGAGCGGACTGGGCTGAGCGAACGGCAACTGCGCGAATGGCTGGGTGCAGTGACCGTTGGCGGCATCACCAGTTATGAGGCGTCCACGCAGGTGTACGCACTGCCTCCCGAGCATTCGCTGTGGCTGACTGGTTCCCGGCACACCAACATCACTCCCATCGCGGGCATGCTCAACGGTCTCAGCCAGCGGATTGCTGACGTCGCCGACGCGTTTCAACACGGCGGCGGTGTGCCATACGAGGCTTACCGGCCGCATTTCACCTGCAGCATGGACGTGGTGGGGCGCGCCAAGTACGACGCGCTGCTGGTCAAGGTGTATCTGCCGAAGGTCACCGGATTGGTGGACGCTCTCCGGGCGGGGGCCAGCGTCGCGGACGTCGGTTGCGGCACCGGGCATTGCGTCAACCTGATGGCCCAGGCCTTTCCCAACTCTACGTTTGTTGGATACGACTTTTCCGCTGACGCAATCAGCTTGGCCGCCGCCGAGACCGACGCGATGGGTCTGACCAACGCTCGCTTCGAGGTGGCCGACGCCGTATCAGTCGCACATGGGACCACGCGTTTCGACGTGGTGTTCGCCTTCGATGCGATCCACGACCAGGCCGACCCCGCTGGCGTGCTGCACGCCATTCACACGTCGCTGGTAAAAGGTGGCCGGTTTGTGATGCTGGACATCAACGCATCGTCAGACCTCGCGGACAACACCGCTGACCCCGGCAACGTCATCCTCTACGCAATGAGTGTCATGCACTGCATGCAGGTCTCGCTGGCAGGCGGCGGACCGGGGCTGGGAACTGTGTGGGGACACCAACTGGCCACCACCATGCTCACCGACGCGGGGTTCACCGCCATCGACAAGTTTGACCTCGAAGGCGACCCAACAAACTGCCTGTACGCATCCGTCGCCTGATCCTGCGGCGAGCAGAGCCTGCGGCAAAACACCTCGCAACACGCTAACGAGGTGAACTGCCCCCAAGTTTGGGGGCAACCTTATCTTTGTGTGGTTACCGCGTTGGTGAGGCTGACCTTGTAGCCGAGGTCTTGGAGTTGTGTGACAAGTTGGTTGCGGCGTTTGGCATTGTCGGTTCGGCGGGTGAACCAGTCGCTTCCGAGGTCTTCGTAGTTGGTGTTGGTGGTGAGTAGGTGCCAGCAGATCACGAGGATCGAGTGTCCAACAGCGACAGCAGCTTTCTTTTCCCGATGCGTCGAGCGAGCCGCCAGAACTGTGCTGCGAGGTAAGTATCACGTGATTGAGACGCAGCCCATGCGCATTGATTGAGGATCTCGCTGAGCCATCGGTTGCCTTGGTTGGTTGAAGCTTGTCGTCGTTTCCCTCCGGTGATGTTGTTCCCGGGACACATCCCAGCCCATGACGCAAGGTGACCAGAGGTCGGGAACCGTGACATATCAGTGCCGATCTCAGCAATGATGCATTCAGCAGCGCGTTTCCCGATTCCCGTGATGGTGTCAAGCCGATCACGGGCTTCAGAGAAAGGGATCATCACCCGGTCAATTTCGGTATCGAGAGTACGTATCGACTGTTCAAGTTGGGTGAGGTGTTCCATCACGACGCGCAACATCGTGGCGTGATGGTCATGGAACCTGCCGCGGAGTGCTTCACGTAGGGTCGGGATCTTGTTGCGGAGAACACCCTTCGAGAGTTCAGCCAACACAGTCGCGTCTCGTTCACCCGCAATCAACGCGGTGATCATGGCCCGTCCCGAAACGCCCAGCACATCAGAAGCGACCGAATCAAGCTTGATCCCCGCATCTTCAAGGATCTTCTGCACCCGTTGCGTTTCAGCAGTATGCGTCTGTATCAACCGTTTCCGGTAGCGGGTCAAATCGCGTAGCTCACGGATCGCAGGTGGCGGCACGAACGATGACCGCAACAATCCGTGCTCAAGAAGCTCAGCCAACCAAGCCGCATCAGACACGTCAGTCTTGCGGCCCGGGACGATCTTCACATGCTTGGTATTCACCAGCAACAACGCAAACTCGGCGTCTTCTAACACATACCAAACCGGTTTCCAGTACTGGCCAGTAGCTTCCATCACAACAGTGGTAGCGCCCTGAGACACAAGCCAATCACGGAGCTGTTCAATCCCAGACAAAAACGTGCTGAACGTCCGAACCTCCGAAGATCGGCCATGAGCCGACCCGTCAGGGACCCGAACACACGCAACCACTTCGTCCTTGCCAATATCTAATCCGGCACAACGCTCGTTGACAACTTCCATGTCTGTAACCCTTTCAAGAGAGAAGAACAGAGAAAGAGGCCGACAAGACCTTCGAATCTTGAACCTGTAAGTCGCGCTCGAAGCAACATGTCGTGGTGCCGAGAAGGTCCTCGCTCAATCTCTCTCACGGGCACACACGCACCAAGGTGTACCGAGCACTGACGGCCTCACCACCAGATTCTCATCAAGTCGTGGCGGCGCGCCAGCACCATGGCATCTCTCTCGCGGGCCGCACTACCCTCGAAACTGTGCTGAAGGTCAACGGAGACAGATTGCTGGAACGGCTGCGCGAGTTGGGCCAGATCGGAGCGATCGAGGGGTCCAACGGCGAACCCGGGTCAGCCCGCCTTGCGCTTTCGGACGAAGACCGGTTGGGCCGAGATCTCGTGAAGACCTGGATGACAGATCTTGGTCTACACATCAGCATCGACCACATCGGCAACGTCATCGGAGTGCGTCCAGACCGCAATGGAAACATCGAACGTCCGGTGATGAGCGGCAGCCATATCGACACCGTCCGAACCGGCGGACTGTACGACGGCAACCTCGGCGTGCTCGCGGCACTCGAAGTCATCGAGCGGTTGGAAGAAACGCAGACGCCAACCAACCGGCCCATTGCCGTTGGCTACTTCACCAACGAAGAAGGCGCTCGGTACAACCCCGACATGATGGGGAGCCTCGTCTACTGCGGTGGCATGACTGCGGAAGAGGCACACGATGTCATCGGCATCGACGGCACGCGTGTGGGCGACGAGTTGGTCCGCATTGGATACCTTGGAACGTCGCCGTGTCCCGGTCCGGCCCCGCACGCATTCGTCGAGCTGCACATCGAGCAGGGTCCGGTCCTCGAAGCAGAAGACTTCCGCATCGGCGCCGTTACTGGCGTGCAGGGCATCTCATGGCAAGAGCTCACCATCAGCGGGCAATCCAACCACGCCGGCACCACGCCGATGTCTCTGCGTCACGACCCTGGCTATGTGGCTGCGCGCATCGCAGTGTTTGTACGAGAACTGGCGTTGTCCATCGGGCACCCACACGTGGGTACCGTCGGGCAGATCAAGCTCCACCCAAACCTGGTCAACGTGGTGGCGGCTACGGCGGTCCTGACGGTGGACTTGCGCAACACCGACGAGGCGCTGCTGCAAGAGTCAGAGCAAAGGCTCGCCTCGTTCATCCACTCCGTTGCAGACGAAGAGGGGGTCACCATCACGTCACGTCGGCTCGCCAGGTTCGAGCCAGTGGCCTTCGACGATCGGATGATCTCGCTCATCGAACGGACCGCGCACGACATGGGCAACACCGTGAAACGGCTGCCATCAGGCGCTGGTCACGACGCTCAGATGCTGGCTCGGATGTGCCCAACGGCGATGATCTTCACGCAAAGTCATAAGGGCATCAGCCACAACCCGGCCGAGTTCACCGATCCGTCAGATCTCGTGATGGGTGCCGATATCCTCGCCAGCGTCATGCTCACCCTCAGCGAAACGGACGTACTCGGATGAACTCGCCACAAGCAAGCCCAAGAGTGCTTACCGTTGCAGGGGCTCAGATGGGCCCGGTACAGAAAGACCATACGCGCACTGACGTTGTGGAACGACTCATTGTGATGCTGCGAAACGCTGCTTCACGCGGGGCCAAGTTGGTTGTGTTCCCAGAGCTTGCACTCACCACGTTCTTCCCACGCTGGTGGTCAGAAGATCCCGCCTTCATCGAGTCGTGGTTCGAAACCTCGATGCCCTCTCCCGTCACGCAGCCCCTGTTTGACGAGGCCAAGCGCCTCGAGGTGGGCTTCATGATCGGCTACGGCGAACTCAAGATTGCCGCAGACGGCACACGGCACAGGTACAACACCACCATTTGCGTGGAACGAGACGGGCAGATCGTCGGCCACTACCGCAAGGTTCATATTCCGGGCCACGAAGGTTACGAACCACATCGTCCGTTTCAACACCTTGAGCGGTATTACTTCGAGTCAGGCCCCGACGGGTTCGGCGTGCACCGAGCGTTCGGGGGCATCATCGGTATGGCAACCTGCAACGACCGGCGCTGGCCCGAAACATACCGCGTGATGGGATTGCAAGGTGTCGAGCTGATCGGAATCGGATACAACACGCCCATTCACTACGCGCCAGACCCTGCGCAGAACAGCTTGCAAGGGTTCCATAACGACATCTGTATGCAGTCCGGCGCCTACCAAAACGGCACCTGGGTGGTTGGTGTTGCCAAGGGCGGCAACGAAGAGGGCGTGGAGTCACTGTGCCAGTCCGCCATCTACGCACCATCCGGACAGATCGCAGCACGGGCGTTGACCACCGGCGATGAAGTGATCGTGGCCGATGCCGACCTCGACCTCTGCTTCAAGTTCAAGCACACCCTGTTTCAAATGAGCCGGTATCGCGAACCTCAGCACTACGGCATCATCACCGCCCAAAAGGGAGTGGTAGAGCCTGCGCCGCTACCAACGAGCCATCCGTGGGCTCAGGTCTAAGCGGGGTGCTGCGCCTCCAGGTCAAACATCACCACTGGCGCGTCGTTGCGCACCCATAGCCCTGCACCCACCTGACGGAAGTGAGTCTTCAGCGCGCGGCGGTACCACGCTCCGGTGCGCCAATACACGTTCATGTCGGTGGCCGTGGGGTCCACGGCGTGCCTCCGATCCCAGGCTGTGGTCACTTCGAGATACAGCAACGACCGAGTTGCGACCGCCAGGTTGTTCACCGCCGTCAAACATTGCTCGTCGTCCAAGTACTGGAGCACTGACAGACAGATGGTAAGGTCATATGCGCGCTTAGATTGCCATTTTGCTATGTCAACATACCGATGCCCGTACTCCTTGCAGGCGTGACGGCTGACGTCGGTCCCTAGATACCGAACTTCGGGGTGGTTGCTCCGCAACGCACGTCCGATGCCACCCGTTCCGGCGCCAACGTCAAGCACGGACCGGACGGGAAACTGCCACCACCCAGCGAAGCCCAGGATGCCGGTGACCAGCGAGTTGAGCCGCTCCTGATCATGCACCTTGCTGTGGTCGTAATACCGCGAGTAGTACTCGGCATCGAACGGATCGATTGTGGCGGGGACAGCAGGCGGTGTTGGCATGGTCGGCGTTGGCACGGTCCTATGTTCACCGTTTCTTCGATCTATGTTGTGATGGTGGACAGCGGACAAGGTTCGGCACCAGCGGGTTGGTACAACGACGGTCATGGGCACCGGTGGTGGGATGGAACGCAATGGGGTCCGTACGCTCCCGCAGCGCCCGGGTATGACCCGAACGACAAGACGTTTGCGATCCTTTCGCACCTCGGCATGCTGGTGGGCGGCTTCGTCCCAGCGCTCGTGCTCTACCTCATCTCGACGGACTCCAACCGACCGATGACCCGTTGGCACGCCCGCGAAGCGCTCAACTTTCAGATCACGTTCACGATTGTCTGGTTGATTGGCTTCGCCCTCATGTTTGGGTCGATTGTGTCGTCCGCAGCCACCGAATCCATCCCGTTCGGTGTGTTCATTTTTCCGCTGATGTTTCTGCTTTATGGCGGCGCCATGGTCCTTTCAGTGATCGGGTCCATCCGAGCGTCGCAGCTGAAGCAGTGGCGATACCCAGTCTCCATCCGTTTCATTAAGGGCTAAGCCACCCTGCCGGGGGGGATGGCATCACCTGCCGGGCCGGATGGCATCACCAGCCGCGCAGGTCTACGGGCCATCGGTCCAGGACTTCGCAATCCGATGCAGCTGCATCGTCGACCAGGAAATAGGCCTCGTGATACGCCACGGTCGGATCGCAATGCGCTGGAACAATTCGCACGCGATCGCCGACACGTAGGTGCTCCAACGGGCCATCGGCGTGCGGGTGGAACGTGACGTGCTCATCTGAACAGAACCACACATCGGCACCTGGCAATTCGGGGTTGCCGTGGTCCATTCCAAACGCCTTCAACCCGGCGTCAGCGACGGCGAACGCTTTCCCAACACGGTTGACCGAAATGACCGTGGCCTCAACCCACAGCGCTTGGCGAAACCCTTGATCAAGCGTGGCGTATTGCGAGTCCAACAACGCGTACGAGCCTGCCTGAATCTCGTTGGCCCACGTGTTCACCAAATGGGTTCCGGTCCCGCCGGCGCTCACCAAGTCTCCGCCGACGCGCGCGTGCGCGCCTAACAACACCGCCATCGCTTGCTCCACTCGAGCAACTTTCTCGTCGGGTGATGCCATCATCAAATGGCCCTCGTAACCCATGACCCCGCGCACGTTCAATCCAAGCGAGCGCGCCAGATCGGCCAGCGCCCCCGCCTCGTCAACCGAGCATCCACATCGTGGAAGCCCAACGTTGATGTCGATCAACACCTCGCGCACTCCGCCTGTTGCCGCTGCGCGAACGGTTGCTTCCGAGTCGACCGCAAGGGTGATCCGAGCACCGGCCTCGACGAGCGCGCCAAGCCGCCTTGCGTCGGCCACTTCGTTGGCCAACAGCAGATCGTCGCCCAGGCCCGCAGTGACAAGACCCTCCATCTCGCGGATGGTTGCGCACGTGAACGATCGATGACCCACTCCCATCTGAGCCTTTGCGATGGACGTGCTCTTGTGAGCCTTCACATGCGGACGCATCCGCGCCCCGGGCAGTCGTTGGGACATCAATGCCAGGTTGTGACGGAACGCAGTGGCGTCGAGCAACAGCGCCGGAGTGGTGAGGTCGCCGGAGGTGGTCACCTGCACATCTTGTCCCAGCACCGCTAGCCTCGCAGCCGTGAGCGCAACAACTCCAGGCCTTGTCTGCGGGCATCACCACTTATATTCGGCACTGGCGCGCGGCATGCCAGCGCCGCCGAAGGTTGCTACCGGCTTCGGCGAGATCCTTGAACAGGTTTGGTGGCGGCTGGACTGTGCGCTGGACCTGGAGATGATCAAATGGTCGGCCATGCTCGGTGCCATTGAGGCGCTGGAGTGCGGCACCACGGCCATCATCGACCACCACGAAAGCCCCAACGCCATCGAGGGCAGCCTCGATGTGATTGAACAGGCATGCGCAGCGGTTGGCGTCCGCGTCCTTACGACATACGGCATCACGGATCGCCACAGCTCGACTGGCATCATTCCGGTCGAAGGGCAGCCTTCCGCGACCAACCCCGAACGCCCCACCCGAATGACCGATGCAGCACGCCGTGGGCTGGCCGAGAACGAACGCTTCATCAAGGCCGGCGGGCGCGGCATGGTTGGCATTCACGCAGCCTTCACGTGCGCCACCGAAACGCTCGAAGCCGCTGCTGACATGGCGGCTCGCCTCGGGGTAGGCGTCCACGTTCATGTCTCCGAAGGCCCGGGCGATGCCGATGCCGGTGCACGTCTGCAACACCTTGCTCAGGACGACTGGTTGCTTGTCCACTGTGTGCACCTGGATCGTGAGCTGCGCGGCACCATTGCGCACAACGCCCGATCCAACATGAACAACGCCGTTGGTTACGCGGCACCAGCCACGCGACCCAACCGCATTGTCCTTGGCACAGACGGAATCGGCGCAGACATGCTGGAAGAGTTCCGATTGTCTTATGCGCGCTTACGAGAGAGCGACGTCAAGCAGACCCCCGACACCGTGTGGCAGTGGCTGGAAAACGCCTGGGAGTTGATGCCAGAGGCAAAGACCGACACCGTCACCTGGAACTACGACCCTGTTGAACCGTGGCACATCGCGTTCTCCCCCGGCGTGCGCGCCCAACGCGTCGTCCGAGCCGACGGCACGGTCTTGCTTGACCAAGGCCGGGTAACCACGGTGGACGCCGCCGAAGTTCGGGCCAAGGCCCGCGAACAAGCAACCCGCCTGTTCGCAAAGCTCTAGAGCCCTGGCCGCGTGCTCAGGTGTCACGTTTCGCGCGTTTATGACTAATCCGTGACACCTCAACGGGTCTGCAACGCTTCGGTTCCGTGCCAGGCTGGCCGATGACGAAGGGGTGTCAGAGCAACAGATGAGCCAGACAACCAGCGCAACAAACACCCACGGCGACCGGTTGGTCCAAACAGCACCCGATGCCGCCCCGCCAGACACACCGTTACTGACACGCATCCGCGAATCGGTCATCGGCGATGACTTGGTGATGGATGGCCCCTACGGCCCACGACGCATCACCTACGCGGACTACACCGCGTCGGGGCGCTCGCTTTCGTTCATCGAGGACTACATACGCGAGGAGGTACTCCCACGGTATGCCAACACACACACCGAATCGTCAGGAACTGGGCTCCAGACCACACGGCTGAGGGAAGACGCGAGAAGGATCATTCACGACGCCGTGACGGGACCGAACGGCCGAGCGGCCGAACTGGCCGAACCGGCCGCACCGGTCGACGAGGACGTGTGCGTCATCTTCGCGGGATCAGGGGCCACCAGCGCAATTGATCGGCTCATCGGTGTCATGAACCTGCGCATCCCCGCAGATCTTGACGACCGCTATCACTTCACGGCACAGATCCCGGCCAACGAGCGGCCGGTCGTGTTTGTTGGACCGTTCGAACATCACACCAACGAACTCCCGTGGCGCGAATCCATTGCCGACGTGGTGGTGATTCCCGAAGACGCCGATGGTCACATCGACCTGGAGCGCCTTGAGGCCGAACTCGTCACCTATGCAGCGCGGCCCCTCAAAATTGGTTCGTTCTCTGCAGCCTCCAACGTCACCGGCATCATCTCCAACACGTGCGCCATCGCCGACCTCCTGCATCGCCATGGGGCGTTGTCCTTCTGGGATTTTGCAGCGGCCGCACCGTATGTAGACATAGAGATGTATCCGTCCTGTCCGGCTCATCCGCTTGCTTACAAAGACGCCGTGTTTATGAGCCCACACAAGTTTGTCGGCGGGCCGGGAACCCCTGGCGTTCTCGTCGTGCGCCGCGAACTGCTCCGTAACCGTGTGCCCCACCTTGTGGGCGGCGGAACGGTTGCGTACGTCAATCCGTTGGAACATCGGTACCTCGACGATCCCGTGCATCGAGAAGAGGGCGGCACGCCCGCAATCGTCGAGTCCATCCGGGCCGGTCTGGTGTTCCAACTCAAACAAGCCGTCGGCGTTGCCACCATTCGAGCGCACGAAGAAGCGTATTGGCAGCGTGCGGTAGCCGCATGGGGCGCCAACCCCGCCATGCAGGTGCTTGGCAACACGCACTCAGAACGCCTCTCCATCATCTCGTTCGTGGTTCGCCGTCCCGGTGGTCGGTACCTGCACCACAACTTCACGGTCGCGTTACTCAACGACCTCTTCGGCATTCAGTCACGCGGTGGATGTTCCTGCGCCGGACCGTATGGGCACAGACTTCTTGGGATCGACATCGAACGGTCGCATGAATTCGAAAGCGAGATCACCCACGGCTGTGAAGGCATCAAGCCAGGGTGGACCCGGGTGAGTTTCAACTACTTCATTTCCGAAACCGTGTTCTCCTATCTCGTTGACGCAGTGAACCTGGTTGCCGAGCACGGATGGAAGCTGCTCCCCGAGTACAACTTCAACCCCGCTTCAGGGCTGTGGCGCCACCAAAGCGGGCCAGTTGAGCCGCCGTTGCGTTTATCCGATGTGTCCTATGACCCGGCAACCGGAAACATGGTGCGGCCCGCAGTAGCCCGGGTTCAGGCGCCCGAATCCGCGCTGGCCGGATATCTCGCCGATGCCAAAGCCCGGTTCGCCGCGACCGACGGATGGGACGAAAAACCACTGGCTCAAGGAGTCCTGTCAACGGCCTTCGAACACCTCCGCTGGTTCGAGCTCCCTTCGGCTTCGTTGTTGGACAACCGTTAGCCAACGGGCAACCACCCTTGGTCGCTGCAGAGTTTTGGACGACCGACGCCTTTAGCAGGCATGCTGGCGAGCATGAGCGTCGCCGTCTACGACTGGATCCAACATCACAACGATCTTCGGCCTCACAAGCTGGCGGTAATCGATCTCGGGACGGGTCGACGACTTACCTACGGCGAGTTGCACCACCGAACCGACGGTCTTGCCGCATACCTCCGGAATCGAGGTGTGTCACAAGGCGACCGCGTCGCTGTGTTGGCACGCAACGGCAACGAATACCTGGAAGCGCAGTTTGCCTGTGGGCGCATCGGCGCTATAGCGGTGTTGCTCAACTGGCGGCTCACCGTGCCAGAGCTGGAATACATCTGCAACGACTCTTCGCCGCGGTTCATGATCCATGACTCCACCCTGTCCGGGATGGCTACGGAGTTGCAGAAGCTCTGCAACATCGAGGAGCTCCTCTGCATCGACCAGGCCTTAGGAGCGGACAATCCGTTCGAGAAGGCAATCGCAGCGCACGACGGCACGCCGTTCGAGCGGACCCCACTGACCCACGACGACCCGTGGGCAATCATGTACACCTCTGGCACAACGGGTCATCCCAAGGGGGCGATCATCACCCATGGCATGACGTTTTGGAACTGCATCAACCTTGGCATTCCGGCGCGGATCTCGCCTGACACCGTTCAGCTCTGCGTGCTCCCGCTCTTTCATACCGGTGGTCTGAATTGTTATGCGAATCCAGTGCTGCATGCTGGCGGAACCGTAGTCATTGCACAGTCTTTCGACCCGGGTGAAGCACTGCGGATCATCGGCGATCCGTCGTATGGGGTAACGCATTTCTTTGCGGTGCCAGCGCCGTATCAATTCATCATGCAGCACCCCGATTTTGAGTCAACCGACCTCAGCAGGCTTCGCATCGCTGGCGTGGGTGGTGCACCGTGTGCGCTGGCGATCATCGAGGCGTGGGCCGGGCGCGGTGTGGAGTTGGTACAGGGCTACGGCATGACCGAAACCAGCCCCGGCTCAACCATGCTTGACCCTGCCGACGCGCTGCGCAAGATCGGCTCGGCTGGCAAACCGTTGCTGCACACGACGGTCCGCATCGTCCGGGACGACGCAACCGATTGCGACCCCGGCGAGGTAGGCGAACTGTGGACCAAGGGTCCCAACATCACGCCGGGCTACTGGAACAAACCGGAAGCCACAGCGAACAGTTTCCACGACGGGTGGTTGAAGACAGGCGACGCAGCCCGGCTGGACGATGAAGGGTTCATCTACATCGTCGACCGTTGGAAAGATATGTACATCTCGGGCGGAGAGAACGTGTATCCAGCAGAGGTAGAGAACGTGTTGTTTCAACTGCCCGCTGTGGCAGACGCTGCTGTCATCGGAGTACCCAACGAGAAGTGGGGCGAGGTGGGCTTGGCCGTGTTGGTACTTAAGCCGGGGCAAAGCATCGACCGCGCCGCGGTGGTTGAGCATTGCGTGTCTCGGTTGGCCAAGTTCAAGGTGCCCAACGACATCGCCATCATCGAAGCGTTGCCGCGCAACGCCACCGGCAAGGTGCTCAAGCGAGAGCTCCGTGTGCAGTTCGTCGGGGAATCGGCCCCCGCAATTTCCTAGCCTGCTGGGTTCATCGACCAACCAACGACAGCTGAGTCAGCAGCGCCTGACTTGACCAACCCGCGCTGCAACCTCCGGGTAGAGGGCACTTGCAAACTTTGTCCCGCCTGAACTTTCCAGGTGTGTTCTGTCCCAGTAATCGTTGGCGTTCATGGCCTGCTGATTGAACAGCCGATCCGTCACGTCTGCGGTAAACAACCGGTCCGTGCTGGACTGCTCGCCGATTGCGCGGATTGCGGCATTCAACGCCGCGCGATCTGGGTCAACAATGCGACGGCCGGCCAACTCTGTGGAAAGCGGTGTGAGGGTTCCCATCACGATGTCGGCGTTGGGCGCTATCTGCTGCAATTGGTTGACCAGCTGCCGGAACTGCTGCGGAGTGCCTCCGTTGGTACCTATGTTCAGCACGATGACGTCGGGGCGGATGCCAACGGAAAAGTTGACAACGTCCAGCAACATGTTGCCCACGCTGTAACCGCCCACTCCAGAGTGCGAGAACTCGTCGGTCACTCCTGCGGGAGGAACTGCGCCCCAGCGCAGCGCGGAACCCGGGGCGCCGATGTGACCCCTGAAGGCAACGCTCTGACCAGAACCGACCAATTGCCGATACAGCTCGTATCGATAGGAGTCCGTGAAGCCAACTCGGTCGCCATATCCGCCAACAGTCAGCGAGTCACCAAGCGGCCAAATCCGAACAGCACAATCAGAAGCGATAGTGGTCACCGGCTGCGTTGTGGTAGCCCGCGTTGTTGGCGGCTGCGTGGTCGGTGGCCGTGTCGTCGGTGGTTGCGTGGTCGCCGACCGTGTGGTGGTGATCAGCCGTGTGGTGGTGATCAGCCGTGTGGTGGTGGTTGGTCGTGTCGTCGTAGTTGTCGGAAGTGTTGCGACGGTCGGAGGCAGCGCGGGAACAGCCGTGGCTTGTACCGTCGTGGTCATCACTACGGTTGTCGGATTCGTCGGCGGGATCGTCCGTGGGACCGTCGGCGCAATCGTCGGCGCAGTCGTCGTCCGCACTGTGGCCACGGTCGTGGTGGCGGCCAACGTGCTGGTGGGTCGAACGGTGGTGGCGAGACGAACCGTGGACGTGCTCTGAGAAGGCGCAGTGGTCGGTGGGGTGGTCGGTGGGGTGGTCAGTGGGGTGGTCAGTGGGGTGGTCAGTGGGGTGGTCAGTGGGGTGGTCAGTGGGGTGGTCGGTGGGGTGGTCGGTGGGGTGGTCGGCGATGTGGTCGGCGCGGGGGTCGAGGGCGTCTGCGGGTCGACGCTGGAGGGTGCGGCAGGCGTGGCGGTGGTGCTGATCACAACCGTGGTGGGCGCCGGGCCGAGGGGCAACACAATTGCGTGTGTCGACGGGTTACCGAAGTAGGCGCCTGCTGCAGCCGAACTTGCCGAAACGAGGGTGCTGGAAGTCGGTGCAAAGGTCGGCAGCGGAGTTGGGGCGGCGGCGCCCGACGAGACGACCGAGGTTGATGCGGGCTGTGTCGACAGCGCGACGCTAGAGACAGCAAGGCCGGAGACATCAATCGCCCGCACCACCGCGCGGGTGATGCGTCGTCGGGGTGCTCGTTCCGACGCACGGAGATACGTCCGCCCGGGCACGGCAAACGTGACGCTGAAGCGGAGACGGCCGGAGCGTGGTGCTAGAGCACCCGCCAGGAGCTGGGAACCCTCCAGCAACTCGACTTCCGAGCCGCTCACGAGGCCGGTGACTTCCACAACAACCGGCACCCCAACAGCGGCGCCGTTCGGAACACGCAGGGAAAGCGGAACTGCTGCACCAATTGGTTTGACTACGAGCAGGACGGGCAACAAGCCAACCAAGAGCGTCAGCCCAATGCCGATCAGCCACTTGCCTGGGAAGATTCGATTACCTGCAATCGGTCCGACCGCTCGATATTCCGCATGTTCCGCAATTCCCGCCATAGATCATCACTTTAGATGACTAAACGCAACATGCAACCACGGAGAGTGACTCGCAGTTCAACCCGAAGTGGAACTACCCCTTGCGTACCGGCTACTCCAGCTGCAACAGACTGTCGCCACCGGTCAACGTTCCAGCAGCGCGGTACACGTCGAGCTTTGCTTTGGTGTCGGTGATATCGAGGTTGCGCATGTGCAGCTGCCCGATTCGGTCAAGCGGCACAAACTCTCCCTCACCTGACTCCATCGACAAGCGCTCGGGCTTGTAGGTGAGGTTGTTGCTGACGGTGTTGAGAATGGTCCAGTCGTCGCCACGGCGTAGTCGGACGGTGACCTCACCGCTGACAGCCGACCCAACCCAACGCTGCAGCGATTCGCGCAACATCAGGCTTTGCGGATCGAACCAGCGTCCTTCGTACAAGAGCCGCCCGAGCTTGCGGCCGAACGTGCGGTAATTGTCGATGGTGCCTTCGTTGTGGATGCCGCTGACCAACCGCTCGTACCCAATGAACAGCAGAGCAAGGCCTGGGGCTTCGTAGATGCCACGGCTCTTGGCCTCGATGATGCGGTTCTCGATCTGATCGCTCATGCCAAGACCGTGGCGGCCGCCGATCTCGTTGGCAGCGAGAAGCAGATCGACCTTGGAGTCATAGCGAATACCATTGAGCGCAATCGGCCACCCCTGTTCGAACGTGATGACAACCGTCTCGGGTTCTACTGCCACTTCGGCGTCCCAGTGCCGCACACCCATGATGGGCTCCACCAGGTCCATGCCCGCATCGAGGTACTCGAGCTGCTTGGCTTCGTGAGTGGCGCCCCAGATGTTGGCGTCAGTTGAGTACGCCTTTTCCGTAGGGTCTCGGTAAGGGAATCCGCGGGCAATGAGCCATTCGCTCATCTCTTTGCGACCACCCAATTCGTCGACAAACTGCTGATCCAGCCACGGCTTGTAGATCCGCAGGTTGGAGTTCACCAGCAAGCCGTACCGATAGAAGCGTTCGATGTCGTTGCCCTTGTACGTGGACCCGTCACCCCACACATCGACGCCGTCGGCGTGCATTGCGCGGACGAGAAGCGTGCCCGTAACTGCACGGCCAAGGGGGGTGGTGTTGAAGTACGTCTTGCCCGCAGTGGAGATGTGGAACGCACCGCATTGCAGAGCCACAAGACCCTCGTGAACCAGCTCCTCACGGCAGTCCACCAGACGGGCGACTTCCGCACCGTAAACCTTGGCCCGGTCGGGCACCCCAGCGATGTCTGGCTCGTCGGCCTGACCGAGATCAGCGGTGTACGTGTAAGGAACCGCACCCTTCTCCCGCATCCACGCGACCGCTGCGGACGTGTCGAGGCCACCAGAGAACGCGATCCCTACTCGTTCGCCAACCGGCAGATTCATCAGCACCTTTGACATGGCGCATCACGCTAGCGGCGCTGTGATCAACCCTTGGCGACTTCGCCGTAGCTCCCCGGGAGACTCTGGTTGACTAAGTCGGTGGCTAGTTCCCGCAAAACCGGCTCCGGAACCCGACGGCGCCGCAAGCACCCGGTCCGACGCACCGAGGTTCGGCGGGATCGGTCTACGTCGGTCATCGCCACGGTGCTGCTCCTGGCCACTGTTGCCGTCCTCCTCTGGCCGGCACGCTCGGCTTGGAACCGGCACCAGGCATGGCAGCGGATTGGTTCCTGTTCAGCTGTTGGCCAATCCGACAAGGTGACGTGCCAAGGTGTCGATCTTGTGGACCTTCGGTTGCCAGCGACGTTCTCCGTGTGCGACGCAATCCGAAGACAAAACAACGGCGCGTGTGTCGTTCAGGTGAACGCGGAGGTTCACGAACGCTTTGTAGCAGCGGTTGCCGAGATTGAGGATAAGGGACTGGGCTCGCACGTCACCTCCTTCGGCACTGTCAACCGCAGGCGCTGCAAGGACGCCATCACGGGCGACTTCATTGACGGCTGCATTTCCAAGCACAGTTATGGAATGGCCGCTGACGTACGGAGCTTCGGCGACAACGCTAACTGGGAGACAGTGGTGGCTCGGGAGCCGGGTGCGCAGCAAATGATCGACGTCTTCCGGTCGCACGGGTTCACGTGGGGAATGTCGTTTCAGTCAAACCCCGACCCCCAACACGTGGAGTGGACGCCGTAGCGGACCAGCAAATGTGATCACGATGAACCTAGAGTTCGCAACTTTCAGTTGCAAGAGGTTGACACACGTGGGAGACTCGACCCATGTCTAACCCAGTCCTCACTCCCAAGGCCTTCGAACGCGCCGGTACCGGCAGCGCGGCGGTCATGACCAAAGAGGCAACCGCAAACGCTATTGCCACCCTCTTCGGCGTATTCGGCATTGCAGCCACCTTCGGCTGGCAGCTCACCAAACCAGATGTCTTCGCCAGTTTTCCTGGCTGGACGATGCTCGTTGCAATCGGCGCTTTCGGCGTCGCTCTGGTTACCGCCTTCCGCCCCCAACAGGCAATGCCGCTTGGCATTGCCTACGCAGTCTTGAAGGGCTTGTTCGTCGGATCGTTCTCCCACGTGCTCAACGTTCGCTACGACGGGGTCGCACTCCAGGCCCTGCTCGCAACCGTCGCTGTCTTCGCAGTGATGTGGACCCTTTGGCGTACAGGCACCATCCGCGTGACAGACAAATTGCGCAGCATTGTGCTCACGGCAACCTTGGGCGTCGCAGCGATGTACTTCTTCTCGTTCATTGCAAGCTTCTTCGTCAACGTCTCCTTCCTGTCCAGCCCTTCTCCGCTTGGCATCGCAATGTCCGTGCTGATTGCTGGCCTGGCGGCGTTCAACCTGCTGATCGACTTCGACCTGATCGACAAGGGCATCAAGCACGGCGCACCTGCTCACATGGCCTGGTACTCGGGTTTCGGCTTGCTCGTCACCGTTGCCTGGCTGTACCTCGAAATCCTCCGCCTGCTCGTCAAGCTCAACCGCCGATAACGTGCGACCAGGTGCGATCCAGCTCTAGCGGGCTGACACATCTGAAATGAATTGGCCCTGCCATTGGCGGGGCCTTTTACATTTCGTACAATCAGTCGCATGACCCAGACGACGCAGCGAGTTGCCCTGTATCTCCAGGACGCACACACCATCCGCGAAGGCATGGACATCGTCCAATATGCCGAGCAAAAGGGGTTCGACGCGGTCTGGCAGGCCGAAAGTCGTCTCGTTCGTGACGCCATTCCTCCAATGGCGGCATTCGCAGCGGTCACCGACACCATCAAAGTCGGCTCGGGTGTGGCCGACTGCTGGAGCCGCAACCCCGCCCGACTTGCCGCAACGTTCTCTACGCTTGACGACCTCGCACCCGGCCGCATCGTTTTGGGACTTGGCGCTTGGTGGGACCCCCTAGCCGCCAAAGTGGGTATCGAGCGCGCCCGCCCGCTGACGGTGATGAAGGAAGTTGTCACCGTCTGCCGCGCCTTGCTGGCAAACGAGACCGTCACCTTCAACGGCCACTACGTCAAGGTTGATGGCATCGAGCTGGACTACGTCTACCAAGACCGACGTCCAAAAGACGTACCCATCTATATCGGCGCCACGGGCATGCAGATGATGGAGCTCACCGGAGAGATCGCCGATGGTGTGGTGCTGAACTACCTCGTCTCGCCGGACTACAACGCAAAGGCCATGGAGGCGTTGGATCGTGGCGCTGCGAAGCGCGGTAAGTCTGCATACGACATCGACCGTCCGCAATTGGTGGTGTGTTCTGTGCACGAAGACCGCAAGACCGCCCTCGACATGGCACGAATGATGGTCACTCAATACCTGGGGCAGCAACCGCACATCATGAAAGCCAGCGGTGTTCCACAAAGCCTGCTGGACAAGGTCGGCGAAGTGCTCACGTGGCCAGCCACCCACGATCAGGTGGAAGCAGCCTCAAAACTGGTACCAGACGAGATTGTCCAGATGCTCACCGCATCGGGGACACCGAACGAAGCAAGAGCCAAGGTCTCCGAGTACATCAAGAACGGCACCACTTGCCCCATCTTGTACCCACTCGGCGACGTTCACGCCATGATCGACGCATTCTCCGGCTGGCAGCCGTAATCATCAACGGCGGGCTTCCGAAGCGGGCCTCAGGGAAGGCAGACTGGGGGCATGCTGCAGTACACCGCGCCCCTGCGTGACATCAAATTCTCACTCGACCTGGTGCAGGCCGAGTCGTTGACCAGCCTGCCCGGGTTCGAACACGCCGACACCGACACCGTGGCTGGCTTGCTTGACGAGTTCGCCCGGCTCATCACCGATGTGTGGTCCCCCACCAACGAGGTCGGAGACCGCCAGGGTCTGCGGGTAGACACGGCCACGTCCACCATTGAAACGCCTGAAGGTTTTCGCAACGCGTATCAGGCATATGCGCAAGGCGGGTGGGCCAGCGTTTCACTTGACCCCGAATACGGTGGCGGCGGGTTTCCTCACCTCACGGGCATCGCAATGAGCGAGCTGCTCCAGTCCGCCAATATGGCGCTGGCACTCTGCCCAATGCTGACACAGGGGGCCATCGATGCTCTGCACGCGTACGGTTCCGAGGTGCAGAAGGAGACGTACCTCCGCAAGCTCGTCAGTGGCGAGTGGACGGGCACCATGAACCTCACCGAGCCCGATGCCGGAAGCGATGTGGGAGCGCTACGCACACGTGCAGTCAAGGCAGCCGACGGCACGTGGCGTATCACCGGCCAGAAGATCTACATCACCTGGGGCGAACACGACATGGCTGACAACATCGTGCACCTCGTGCTTGCGCGGGTTGACGGCTCGCCTGCCGGCACCAAGGGAATCAGCTGCTTCATTGTTCCCAAGTTTCTTCTCAACCCCGACGGCTCCCCCGGCATCTTGAACGATGTTCGGTTGGTCTCTACTGAACACAAGATGGGTATTCACGCATCACCAACGTGTGTCCTTGCATTCGGCGACGACGGTGCTGGCGCCGTTGGTGAACTCGTCGGCGAACTCGACGCAGGCATGCGCACCATGTTCGTGATGATGAACAACGCACGCCTTGCCGTGGGCCAACAGGGCCTGGCACTTGCCGAGCGCGCATACCAACACGCCGTGGCGCACGCCACCACCCGCGTCCAAGGAAGGCCGGTCGGCGGATCCTCAACAGATCCAATTGTTGGCCACCCCGACATCCGCCGGATGCTGATGACTATGCGCAGCCAGATCGAAGCAATGCGCCACTTGATCTTTTTGAACGCTCGCGCAATCGATGAGGCTCGCCACGGAAGCACTCCGGATCAGCGCGCAGCAGGTCAGGAACTTGCAGACCTCCTCACGCCGCTTTCCAAAGCCTGGTGCACGGACCTTGGCAACGAACTCTGCTCGTTGGCGGTTCAGATTCATGGCGGAATGGGTTTCTGCGAGGAGACCGGCGTATCTCAGCTATATCGAGACGTTCGCATTGCTGCCATTTACGAAGGAACGAACGGCATCCAAGCATTGGACCTCTATGGCCGCAAGCTTGGCCTACGAGGCGGGGCAGCATTCGCGGACCTCGTTGCTCGTATGCGCGCTGATCTTGTTCCGTTGTCGTCTACAAACGCCGGGATGAGCCAGAGGATGTCGGCAGCACTGGATGCAACCGAAGCGCTATCAAAGTGGATGCTTGGACCCGGTCGAGACTCAGCCGCCGACGGCATGTCCGGCGCTACCCCGTTTCTCCGGGTGGTCGCAACGGTTGTTGGTGGCTGGCTGATGGGCAAGCAGGCTGTGCTCGCCGCAGCAGCCCCACAGGACCCGTATGCGGCAGCCAAAACTGCAACCGCAGAGTTCTATATGACACAGGTGCTCAGCACCATCGACGGGTTCACGCAGCAGATCACTGCTGGCGCAGAGCAACTGTTTGCAATCCCAGCTGATCAGCTGGCAAGTCGATGAGCTGGCCGCCGACTCAGGCCTTGGTCACCCCAGACGAGATCAATAGCGTCGTAGCTGAACTGTGGCCGGGCGGCGCGTCCGGGCGAGCAATCGAGACGGGCCCCACCTGGGCAATAGCTGCGTCCACGCCGTCAGTAGAGAGTTTGCGTCCCGGCGCAATCATCAGTGGGCCCACGGTTTTTGGCCTCACCGATTGCGCACTCTGGTACGCGCTCTTCGCAACCGTGGGTTTGGAACCGATGGCGCTCACCAGTGAGCTGTCCATCCGTTACTTACGTCCAGCCCGCGGCACCACGTTGTACGCCCGAGCAGACGTGCATCACGCGGGTAGACGCTCTGTCATCGGCAGCGTCCGTTGCTGGATGGATTCGCCCACAGGCGACGGTGCCCCTAGTGTTGCCGTTGCGCAAGGTACGTACGTCAGACCCAGCTGACTTGCCACTTCAGGCAGGCAGTCCTGTACTGCCACCACCGGACATGTGGCGTTCCCGATCGGCGTTGTAAATCATGGAGTCTGCTTGATCCTCCGCGTCTCCAAGAGCCTTCACGCCGAGGTACAAGATGATCCACCCGAAGATCGGCCACCCGATGAGCAACAGGAACATGCCCAGCTTGGCTGGCCCGAACGAGGGCAACTTTTTGAAGGCACAGACCAACCCAACAACAAGGACCACCAGCAGTAAGACCACGTAGACCGACGAGCCGAGAATTTTGGCCTTCTCGCCCACGGTCAATTCCGGTGACAGAACCGAGAAGATGCTTCCAAGAGACGCCAGGAACGCGACCAGAGCGACTATCGGCAACGCCAGGCCGGCCACGACACCGGTCCAGATTCGGCCCTTCGTAATTGCCCCAGCATCGACTTTGCGCGCTCCAGCGGCGTACGTCAGAACGGTATCGTCGACAACGAGACCGTCCTTCATCAGGCGACCCCGGTTGTCCATCGAAAGGCCTGCTTGCGACGCCGTGGCACGACCTGCGGAGTTCAGAGCATCGATGATCTCAACGACTGGCGGATGCATGGCGTAGTCAACCGGTTCAGAGTCCAAAAAAACGCCTGCGTACTGGACGTGGAAAGTCACCGGCCCGGATTCCCGAGTTGCTCCCACGACGAGATGATTCCCGTCAGGTGCCGCGCCCTGCATGCCAGTTGTCAACAACACCTCAGCACCGTCAAGACGGACGAGACGCGTTCCAGCGAACTCGATGTCGATGAACTTCATGCCCATGTCCCAGCGAATCAGCACGACCTGTCGGCCGTATTCGTCAACGAAGAATTGGCCAGGCAACTGAGCCTCCTCGTTGAGTACACATGGTCACGTCTAATCCTTCGACACTATGGAGGTCAAAGGTGATGCCCAGAATTGGTTAGTTGACCAGCTTTTCGCGGCCTTCCCAATATGGCTCGCGGAGTTTGAATTTCTGCAACTTGCCCGTTGCGGTGCGCGCCAACTCCGGGCGGATTTCAATAGACGTGGGGCACTTGAAATGCGAAAGCTTCGAGCGGGTGTAGTCGATCAGTTCACGATCAGTGGCAGCAACGCCTGGACGAAGGACAACGAGGGCCTTCACCGTTTCGCCCCACTTCTCGTCGGGGACACCAATGACCGCACATTCTGCGACGGCCGGATGCTGAAAGAGGCAGTCTTCGACTTCGATGGACGAAACGTTCTCGCCGCCCGAAATGATCACGTCTTTCTTGCGGTCGGCGATGACGATGTACGCACCGTCAAGGTACCCACCGTCTCCGGTGTGGAAGTAGCCATTCTGAAGTGCCTTGGCACTCTCCTCGGGCTGTTCCCAATACCCTTCGAAGACATGGTTGGCTCGCGCCAGAACCTCGCCCTCCTCGCTGATTTTCATCGTGACGCCGATGGCAGGAGCACCTGCGCGCGACAGCAGCTTTGCCCGGTCAGCGGCCTCAAGGTGGTCCCACTCCGACCGGGTTCGGTTGATGGTGAGGAGCGGCGATGTTTCGGTGAGTCCGTAGATCTGGATGAACTCCCAACCCAGGTCGACTTCGACCCGTTCGATGGTCTTGGAAGGAGGCGGGGCACCAGCGACAACCATCCTGACGAGATAGCGGCCAGGAACAGGTTCGCCCGCAGCACGACGCTTGGCAGCAGCGTCGAGTGTCATGGACACAACCGCTGGCGCACCGCACATGAAGTTGACGCCGTACTGGTGCACACGGTTGAGGATGTCTTCTCCGTCCACCTTACGCAGCACGATATGTGTGCCTCCCATGCCGGTGACGGCGTACACCTGCCCCCAACCGTTGCAATGGAACATCGGCAGCGTGTGCAGATAAACGTCGCGGTCCGAAACGCTGGTGTGCCAACCAAAGATGGCGGCGTTAGTCCAGGCATTGCGGTGCGTGATCTGCACGCCTTTCGGGCGTGCAGTTGTACCCGAGGTGTAGTTGATGGTGGCGGTTTCGTCTTCGTTGGCTTCCCAGGCCGTTGGTTGTTCAGCCCCGTCAGCAATTTCGTCGAACCATCCGGCGTCTGCGACACCGTCCATCACAACAATGTGCTTTACCGGGAGGTCTTTGCAGACCTCGTACTGGTCTGGGTCCACGAACAGAACCGTGGCACCTGAGTGCCCGATGATGTAGTTGATCTCTTCGAAGTTGAGCCGGAAGTTGATGGGCACCAACACTCGGCCGTATTGCGAGGTTCCCCAGAACGAGATGAGAAACCGGGCCGAGTTGGGGGACACCATCGCAACGCGTTCACCAACACCGATACCCAGATCTTCAAGGCGCTTCGCGAAATTGCGAACACGCTTACCGAAGCTGGCATACGTAAACGACCCCAGGGATCCCGGAGTCCCCGGCTCGTCGACCACTGCGGTTCGTTCGGGGTACACGAGCACGGCCCGATTGAGATAGTCGCCTACGGTGAATTGGACCTTCATCGGTGTTGCTCCTCATGAGTTGTGACTTTGCTTTGTGGCGAGGGTTCGGCCCCACAGGACCGTTGCCACCGTATCGCCTGGCAGACTGGGTGGCCCTAACCCGTTACTACGGTTTGGAACTTCGAATGCAATCGCACCACAGGATGGGCCAGTGACTAGCAAGACTTTCTCCCGTATCGGCGTCATCGGCGGCGGGCTCATGGGCTCGGGTATCGCCGAGGTCTGCGCTCGAGCCGGCTGTCCAACCATCGTGATCGAAGCAGATCCTGCATCGGCTGAACGGGCGTTGAAGCGCATCCACACCTCCTTGGAACGAGCGGTCACAGCGGGCAAACTCGATCCGGAGATCAAAGACCAAGCGGTTGATCTCATCACGGTCACCCACGACTTCCACTCGCTGCACGACCGAGACCTTGTGGTCGAAGCCATCCTCGAGGATGAAGCGGCCAAAATCGACGTGTTTCGCCGCCTCGACGACGTGGTCAGCAGCCCAACTGCAGTCTTGGCTTCCAACACCTCGTCCATCCCCATCATGAAGCTGGCTATGGCTACGCAACGGCCTGCGCAGGTGGTTGGTATCCACTTCTTCAACCCGGTGCCGGTGCTGAAGCTTGTCGAGCTGGTGACCTCCTTGCTGACGTCGCCCGAAACTGCAACTGCAGCTGAGCAGTTCGCTGCCAACACGCTTGGCAAGCGCGTGATCCGCTCCAAGGACCGCGCCGGCTTCATCGTCAACGCGTTACTCATCCCGTACATCCTTCAGGCGATTCGCATGATGGAGTCCGGTTTCGCCACCGCCGAAGACATCGACGCCGGCATGGTGGAAGGTTGCGCGCACCCGATGGGGCCACTCCGCCTCTGCGACCTCATCGGCCTGGACACAACCATGGCTGTTGCCGAAAGCCTCTATACCGAGTTCAAAGAACAGCTCTACGCACCACCACCGCTCTTGAGCCGGATGGTTGAGGCTGGGCTGCTCGGTCGTAAATCAGGCCGCGGCTTCTACGTATACCGATAAACACTGACCATGTCAGGTTCCGCAGCGGCTCGGCTCGCGCTCATCGTCACCCTTGCGCTCTTACTGCTGCGGGCATTGCGCCAACAGCCATTGTCTGCTGCAGATCTGCGCCAGCGTCTGCCACGCTGCATCGTCGGCCTTGCCATTTTCGGCGTTGGCATCGCTCTGCTGGTGCAATCCAAGATGGGCACGGCCCCGTGGGACGTGCTGCACCAGGGTCTCGCCAAACGGTTCCATGCAGAACTCGGCTTGGTGATGAACATCGTTGGGCTTGCTGTGCTTCCGTTGTGGATCCCGCTGAAACAACGCATTGGTCTCGGCACTGTTCTCAACACGCTGGAGATCGGGCTGGTAGTTGACCTCGTCAGACCACACATCACCTCGCCGGGCTCACTTGTGTCCAGATGGCTGTTCATGTTGATCGGGGTTGTTCTCATTGCAGTCGGCAGTGGCATGTATATCGGCAGTGGTCTCGGCCCAGGTCCGCGCGACGGCATCATGACCGGCCTCAAAGCCTTGGGCATGTCTGTTCGCATGGGTCGTACCTTGGTGGAAGTCACAACTCTTGGGCTGGGCTTCCTTCTCGGCGGCACCGCAGGAATCGGCACCGTTGTGTTCATGTTCGGAATCGGCCCACTCATCCAACTGGTGCTGGAACGGATGTCGCTGCCACCGATCGATCGGCCGGTCCTTGCTGCCCCGGTGGGAGCACTGAACTAGGCAGTTACTCTGCTACTCGCACGCCTGTTATATGTGCACACAGTGTTTCTGAGGCGGTCAGTCGCCGTGAGCGAGCGAACGCCAGCGCGGGCGCTGGAACGCGACGGATGCACCAAACAGGACCACGGCGATGGCTGCAGCACATGTGAGCGCCACGTGGATGGACACCGCATCAGCCAGACTGCCGATCCAGATCACGCCGATGCTGTAGCACGAGCCGATGCAGGCGGACATGATGGACAAGATGCGACCACGTTCGCCTGCCGGCGCATCGCGTTGGATGACCGAGTTGATGCACACGAACCCGCCAATAAAACATGCCCCAAGTGGAACGAGCAATGCAGCAACAGACCGGGCGGAAGTCATCTGCGCCGTCAGTAGGAACAGCACCGTGGCTGCACCATTGAGACACAGCGCGGTTCGGGTGCGCCCGAACCGACCCACCAGGTTTGCGACGGACCACGACCCAAGCAGGCTTCCAATTCCGAGGGCCACATACAAAGTACTTGCGGTGCCTTCTGCACCACCCAGACGACGCTCAGCAAGGATAGGGATCAAGCCGATGAGCGGCGCCAACAACACCTGATTGAAGCACGCGAAGAACAACGCAAACCGAATGGCGGGAACCGACCGAAGCGCACGAACACCGTGCACAAAACGCGCTCGCACCGACTCGTGCGTGTCCGTTGCAGCGGGAGAGAAGCTACGCCGCAACATCGACACCACGGCAAACAGAATTGCGAAACTCGCCGCGTTTGCTGCAATGCAGAACGCCGCACCAACGCTCCGAATGAGCAGGGTCGCTGCAATGGGGCCAGCGATACGGCCGGCGTTCCACGACACCGAACTGAGCGACGTAGCCGCCAAGAGCGAATCCGCCGGCACCAGATCCGGGACGATGGAACCAAACACTGGGTTAGCCATCGACGTCAGCATGCCTTGAACGAAAACCAACAAGGTGAGCGTATTGGGCGCCATGCCCCCAGCAACTGCGAGAGCCAAAACCGCTGCTGCTACCGCCTGCACAGAAAGGATGACGCGAAGGAGCATGCGGCGGTCATAACGGTCAGCAAGCGCACCGCCGATTGGCGCAGTGAGGACCTGCGGAGAAAACGTGGCAACAGCGACCAACCCCGAGCGCAAAGCACTTCCCGTCTGGTGGGCAACAAGCGTGCCGACTGTCATCAGCTGCATCCAGGTACCCATGTCGGACACTGCGGAAGCGATGATGACGCGGCGAAAGTCCGCGTGGCGCCTGAGAACTTGGCCCGGACCAATTGCCCCGCCAGTCGATTTTCCGTGCTGGTTTCGGGTTTGCCGACGGGGAGCGGCAAGACCAATCACTTCTCAATCGTAGGAGTCCTCCCCAACAATTCGGAAACAAATGGCGTGTGTCACAGTCCACGCGAGGCCGAGCACACACAGGGCACCTACGCTGACGCATCGTGTTAGCGAGCATCTCAACTGGGCAATGGGTTGTATTGGTGCTGGCGGCCTTTTGCGCTGGCGGTATCGACGCCATCGTCGGCGGCGGCGGCCTCCTGCAGATTCCCGCGCTGCTTCTCACGTTGCATGGTCAGCCCACTGCAACGTTGCTCGGCACCAACAAACTTGCCTCCGTCTGGGGAACAGGCTCTGCAGCCGTGGTCTACAACCGCAAAGTAAGAATCAACCGCAAAGAAGCCCTCATCATGGCCGGCCTTGCTGGGTGCGCCGCATTGGCAGGAGCAATGATCGCGTCTCGTCTCTCCACCGCCGCGTTGAAGCCGCTGGTCGTTGTTGCGTTGGCCATCGTCTTCATCTACGTCTGGCGCAAGCCAACCTTGGGTGCAGTGACGAACGAACGACTCACCGCATCGCGGCGCCGTTCCGTCCTGTTTGGCGGCGGTATCGGGATTGGTTTCTACGACGGACTCATCGGGCCAGGAACGGGAAGCTTCCTTGTCTTGTTGCTTGTTGGTGTTGTCGGGCTGGCCTTTATCGAAGCCAACGCTGTCGCAAAGACGGTCAACACGGCAACCAACCTTGGGGCCATTGCGTGGTTCGCCAGCCACGGCAACATGCTTGTTGGGCTTGGCCTCGCCATGGGCGCAGCCAACTTTGCTGGTTCTCAAATTGGTTCACGGTTGGCAATCGCCAAGGGCAGCGAATGGGTACGACGAGTCTTTCTGATCGTGGTCGTGGCCCTTCTCGGGCGCCTCGTTTACGACATCGCTCGCGGGTAATGCGCTCCGACTCGAATAGGGTCGAAGCCGTGATCATCCGAACACTACGGCACCGAAGGCGTCCTTGATGGGCCGCCGCAAGGCACCGCAGGTACCTGCGTGGACCCCGCCAAAATGGCTGGCTGCAGCAGAACTGGCATCCTCAGAAAATGAGTCCAGGGACCCAACCCCTCGGTTGATACCAGGAATTGGTACGTATGCTGACGATCAGTTAACTGTCCGTTCCGTGCGCGGCGACCAGGCCGTAAAACGCTACGACTGCCCCATTTGCAACCAGTCCATCGCCGTCGGTACGCCTCACGTTGTTGTCGTCCCAGACGATGCACCAGATCATCGTCGCCACTTCCATACGGCTTGCTGGCGCACTCGAACCACAAGACGCCCAGGACGCTCATGACATCGCCACATCCCCACACACCATTCGTCATCGGCGTTGCCGGAGGCAGCGGTTCCGGCAAAAGCACTGTCGCCGATCGGGTCATTGGGCTGGCCGGCCACGAGCGGGTCGCCGTCCTTGCGCTGGACTCCTACTACCAAGATCGAGACGATCTCGACCTGGACGGCCGGGCGGCCCTCAACTACGACCATCCAGACGCGTTCGACTGGCTGTTGATGGCGGAACACCTCGGAGCGCTCCGGGCAGGGTTCGCAGTGAACGTCCCCGTCTACGACTTTGCAGACCACCGTCGTTCCGACGCAACTACTCACGTGCGTCCAGCCCCTATCGTCGTCGTCGAGGGCCTGCTGATTCTCTGGGAACCATCGTTACGCGCGCTTATGGATCTCAGAGTCTTCGTTGACACCGATGCCGACATCCGGTTCATCCGACGGCTCCAACGAGACATGGATGAACGCGGACGTTCGTTGAACTCTGTAGTGGGCCAATACCTGGAAACCGTGCGCCCGGCCCACGAACAATTCATCGAACCGTCCAAGCGCTACGCCGATGTAATCATCCCGCACGGCGGAAAGAACCAGCCTGCGCTTGACATGCTGCTGGCACGCATCGCTCAAATCTGACGCAGCACCAGCGCAAAGAAGATCGCCACGCTTCAGCTGTGATTCGCGTATTTCAGCGCAACAGCAAAGAACAGCACTCCGACGGCCCCTAGGGACGAAGCTGCGCCACCCACTGCACGGGCCCAAGTCTTGGGTACCAGTGAATGCAACGCTGCACCTGCGCCGGTGATCAGGAAACACGTCATCTTGAGCCCGAACACTTGCTTGTACGAATCTGGATAGGACTCGAACGGGATGTCGATCGCATTCCAGATACCGGTGAACAGGAGCACCACGTATGCGGGCCACGACAGGAGGGCAAAGCGACGTGCCACAGCACGCGTGCCGTCTGAGCCAGCCTGTTCTCTGACCACGCCGACCAAACCTCCCAACACAAGTTGCCCGCCAACCCACACCGTGGCGGCCAGGACGTGGACGAACATTCGAATCGTGGTGAGCGTGATTCCCATCACCCGATTGTGTCAGCCGGTCCGGAGGCGAATCGTTCACAAACTGTTCAAGAGCCATCTTCACGAAAAGTAAAGGTCGCCGCTAGGGTTTAGCCCATGTCGATTGCGACGCCGCGCTCACTCAACGATGCTCTCCGCTTCCTCGGAGCCGACCCATCGTCACAACTCCTCGCCGGCGGCACCGACTTCATGGTCGAGGTCAACGCCGGCCATCGTCGCCCCGGCTCCGTCATCGCCCTTTCGCTGGTGCCAGAACTCAAAACAATCAGTGCCGACGAAACGTCGCTGCGGATCGGCGCCGGTGTGACGTATGCGCAGTTCCAGCAGCCCCCCATTGCATCTCTGCACCCGGCGCTCGCTGCTGCTGCACGCACCGTCGGTTCGCCACAGATCCGCAACGCGGGAACCATTGGGGGCAACGTCGGAACCGCGTCACCCGCCGGAGACACGCTTCCCGTGCTTGCAGCACTCGACGCGCAAATCGAACTGACCTCGGTCGAAGGTGCCACAAGGCTTGTCCCGTGGACGGAGTTCTTTGTCGGCGTCAAACGCACGTCCAGACGCCAAGACGAACTGATTACGGCTATCAAAGTGCCCGTCCTCAACAGCCGGCAGGACTATCTCAAGGTCGGCACACGCAACGCAATGGTCATCAGCGTGGCCGGTCTTGCGTTGGTGGTTGACATCGGGGGACGCAACGTCAGGGTCGCACTCGGCTCGGTTGCCCCGGTGCCACTCCGTGCAACAGAAGCCGAGGCTTGGGTCACCCACCAGATCGACTGGGACAACCTCGCAGTTAATGATCCGCGTACTTATGAAACGTTCGGCTCAATGGTTGCTGCTGCCGCAAAGCCGATCACAGATCATCGCTCTACGGCCGATTACCGCCGCCATGCAATCGGCGTCATGGCTCAACGTGCGCTGATGCGACTCATCTGAACGCCAGGAAGAACACCAGAATGATCAACCCCACGATGAACAACCTCGAAGACTCTCCGCGCATCGCAGATGAACTCGTTGCCTACAAGCTCAACGTCAACGGCACAACACACACCGTCGAAGCCGGATGGCTTGGCGAGAGCCTGCTCTATGTATTACGAGAACGGCTCGGGCTCCCTGGCGCCAAGAACGCGTGCGAGCAGGGCGAGTGCGGGAGTTGTTCGGTGCTGCTGAACGACCAACTCGTGTGCGCCTGCCTCGTGATGGCAGCCAGCGTCGAGTCACAACCCATCACCACTGTGGAAGGTCTGCCAACAACCCACGATGGGGTCAGCGATGTTCAATCCGCATTCGTCGCTGCCGGCGCCGTGCAATGCGGCTTCTGCACACCTGGCCTCGTGATGGCAGTTCACGACCTTCTCGATCACACTCCCTCGCCGACTGACCTGGAAATGCGCGAAGCAATCAGCGGCAACCTCTGCCGGTGTACCGGCTATGGGCGCATCTTCGAAGCTATTCAGGTCGCAGCAGAGGGCAGGAACCAAGCATGAACGCCAACACCATCGTTGCTGTAAAACATGGCATCGGGGAATCCGTCGCTCGTCCAGACGGCATCCCAAAGGTCACCGGGTCCTTCGAGTTTTCCAGCGACCTGCATGCCGAATCGATGCTGTGGGCACACATCCTGCGGTCCCCACACGCGTCTGCGCGGATCCTGTCCATCGACCTCAGCCCGGCATGGAAGATCGCAGGCGTTCAGTCCATCGTCACCCAAGACGACGTCCCCGGCGCAAAGGTCTATGGGTTGGAACATCAAGACCAACCGGTTTTTGCCCACGACGTCGTTCGGTTCTACGGCGAACCAATCGCAGCAATCGCAGCAGATCACCCGGAAACTGCCCGGCGGGCAGCAGCGGCGATCATCGTCAACTACGAGGTACTTCAACCGGTCATCGACCCCGAGCTCGCCCTCACCGGTCCGCCGATTCACCCCGAAGGAAACGTCTTTCGCCACCTCGTCATCCTCCACGGCGACCAAAGCGTCACCGGCGACGTGGTCGTGGAGGGCACCTACGAGGTCGGCATGCAAGACCAGGCGTTCCTCGGGCCCGAGAGCGGCCTTGCCATTCCCGAGGATGGTGGAGGCGGCGTCGACCTGCACGTGTCTACGCAGTGGCTCCACAGCGACCTTTGGCAGCTTGCACCGTGCCTTGGGTTGCCCGAAGCCAAGGTGCGCGTCCACCTCGCCGGGGTAGGAGGCGCATTTGGTGCCCGCGAGGACGTCAGCATGCACGTGCATCTCTGCCTGCTCGCCCTCAAGACCGGCCGTCCAGTCAAGATCGTTTACTCCCGGTTGGAGAGCTTCCTCGGCCACGTACATCGTCATCCAGCGCGCATGTGGTATCGCCACCACGCCACAAAAGACGGCGTGCTGCAGCGCATCGAATGTCGGCTCGTGTTCGATGGTGGCGCATACATGTCGTCATCGTGTGCGGTCATTGCCAACGCTGCATGTTTCGCAACGGGCCCATACCGGGTGCCAAGCGCAACAGTCGATGGCTGGGCGGTCCGCACCAACAACCCGTCCTGCGGAGCCATGCGAGGTTTCGGCGCAGTCCAAACCTGTTACGCGCACGAAAGTCAGATGGACCTGTTGGCCAACGTGTGTGGCCTCGACCCTGTTGAGATCCGCAAACGCAACCTCATCCGCACGGGAGACACCTGCATCACAGGTCAGGTCCTCGACGGGACCGCACCCACGGACCAGCTCCTAGAGTGGCTCAACGCACACCCGATGCCACCGGACACACGCGGGACCGACGAGATGATGGCTCGGCCGGGTGGTGCAGGTCGCACTGCCGACGCGCATCACATCAAACGCGGTATCGGCATCGCAATCGGCTGGAAGAACATCGCCTTCTCTGAGGGCTTCGACGACTTCTCAACCGCGTCGTGCACCATCGGCGGCGGCCAGGTCTCCATCAAGTCGGCATGTGCCGAAGTCGGCCAGGGTTTCGTCACCATTGCTTTGCAGATCGCTCGCACGGTCCTCGGCGTCGACAATGTGGTGATGGAACCGGTTGACACATTGATTGGTTCCGCTGGGTCAACGTCAGCTTCGCGTCAAACCTGGATGTCTGGAGGCGCGGTCATGGCCGCCTGCGAAGCCGTACGCGCGCAGATCATCGCGCTCGCGTCAGATCGATGGGGAGTCGCTCAGGGCGCCATCCAACTTCAAGCCGGTCGAGTTTCCACACTCAACGGAGAGCAAGACGAGCCGCTGGTTACGTTCGTCGGCAACGACGTAGTCCACCAGTTGGTGGAGTACCGCCATCGACCCACATTCGCACTGGATGAGAACGGGCAGGGCGATGCGCACGTCAGTTGGGCTTTCGCCGCTCACCGCGCCGTGGTCGACGTCGACTGCGATCTTGGGTTAGTCCGAGTGATCGAGATGGCAACCACGCAAGACACGGGCACCATCCTCAACCCCCAGCACGTCATCGGCCAGATCGAAGGCGGCACAGCACAAGGTGTTGGCCTCGCCGTCATGGAGGAAATCATCCTCGACAACGGTCGCGTTCGAAATCCAAGCTTCACGGACTACCTCATCCCCACTGCTCTCGATATGCCTCACGTGCGAATCGCCGGTCTGTATGACCAACCCGAAGCAGGTGCACCATTCGGGGCCAAGGGCGTGGGAGAACCGCCCACCATCAGCTCTACACCTGCCGTAGCCGCCGCGATTCGCGCTGCGACGGGGCTCGCGTTGCAACGAGTTCCTATCCGACCACAGGACATCGCGCTCCCCTCACTGCCGTGCTGAAGAGGTAACGCTGACGCCTGAGTGCGTCGCGCAGGCGTCACTTCGAACACGGCCCGTGACTTTGCTCTCCGCAAGTGCCGGGGATTTGCCCGGACCGTGCATCCTCCTTGCCAAAGGGCGAATTCGGCCGCTGGGGCCAGTCGCGCGAAAGCGAGAATGCGTATGAACATGGATCGCAGTTTGCTGGCCGAAACGGTCACAGCACTGATTGACACCAGCCACATCCAACAAGGTGATCTTTTGCTCTTTAGGGGCAGCGACCCAATGTCTCGGGCTATCCGTCAACTTGATCGAGGGGTGTATGACCACTGCGCGCTCGTCATCGACAACTCTGGCGACCAGCCGGTCCTCGTGGACCAAAACTTCCGCGGCTTCAGTCAGTGGAAGCTGGGTCGTTACGAGGCCAAACCAGAATCTGTGCTGATCCGTCGCCACCGGATCGGCGGGCACGGCGACCTGTTCGTCCAGCGGGCGCTGGAGTACGGGCGGCTTTACCCTAACTATGCCTTCGGCCGACTTGCGAACATCATGCTGGTGTCGCTGGTCAGGTCGCTGCCTGCGATAGAGGAGTTTGCTCCCGACAGCAAGCGTCGATTTGCACAGCGCATGGGGATGATCTTCACGATGGCTCTCTCACAAATCGACAAGGTTGACACCGGGGTGTGCGTCAGCCTCCCCCTCTACGTGTACGACGCCATCCCCGAACCCGGCCCGAACACCCCAGCAAAGGTCGGTCCATATTGCGGGCTCCACCTCGAGCCGCACAACCTGGGTGGGTTCAGCCAATGGTTTCCAGCCGTACAGCGGTTCTGCGAACTGATGATCGACAACGCCCCTGAAGACGGCAGCCCACACCCGCTGGACCAACTGCAGCTACTGATCGAATACCAACTCGGCACCACGCACATTCGAAAGCCGCATGCAACCTCAATGTCCTACACGAACCAGGCCAATGTGGATCAGGCAGCGCTCAGCATTGCGAACGGGCTGTTGGACCGACTGCTCCGTGAGCGATACGTGGTGACACCCCGGGATATGGAAACGACTCGATCCCTCTTCGACGTCGGCGAACTGGACCTGGAGTCGGTCGCCTGGCGGAGCTAGGACCGGGCGCCCACCCCCTCCGACGGCTACCCCGTTGCCGGTCTTTGCCGAGAATTTGCCCGCTCATGAGACGCTCCTGGGCAATCTGCTGGAGTCCTACTCGGCGGGTTGCACGGTTACCGAACAGGTTTCGTGCAGCCAAGGGATTTCTGGGCCTCAGTGGCGGAACCTGGGGCCTGGTTTGACAGCGTGGTGCTTTATCGAGGAGGTACCCCACTTGCGACGGAAGCACAACGACAGCCGGACCAGAAGTATCGGCGGCCCGCTGTCTGCGCCTGGCGTAAGTGGGGTACCTTCAGGCGCCGGGCGACCCGTTGCTCGTGGAAAGCCAACCAGCCGGCCGACCCTGGCGCAGGCGACGCGATCTCCGCAGATACGCCGCTTCAGCCCGGACAGCCGAGGCGCGACCAGTACCCGCAAGATCTTCAAGGTAGGCCTGGTCCTCGAGGGTAACTGCGGCCCATCCATTAGCGCGCATCGCGTCACACCAGATCAGGGCTTCTCCGAAATGCAGTCGAGCTCGATCTAGTTGTCCGAGACGAATTGCTGCGAGCGCTCGAAAACGGTCGACAGGTCCAAACGTTGCCACGGGAATCATGCCAAGAACGCTGCCTGCCACAGGCCACGCGTCGAGCGCCGCCGCGACTCGGTCCCAGTTCTGCGAGTACTGAACATTCCACGCTGCTTGGGTGGCGATCAACAAAGCCGGCAACGACTCGAGCGCTCGCTCGGATGGCTGTGAGTCTCGAACACAGGATCGAACCATCACGTCGAGAAGGGAATCGTCGGGAGCAAGATCGCCGCGATAGGAACGGGCCAGAATCTGCCGGGCGAAACCGACCACGGAAGTGCTGGCCAACCGGGGGGTATCTTCGCCACCGAACTGAGCCCGCTGCCAGGCAGCCGCCACAGCAAACGATTCAGTTGCGATCGAAGAGTCAGCGATTGACCAACGCTCCCCGAGGAGTTGCGCATCGTCAGCTTGAGCCGCCGCAGCTTGGTGTTGGCCGCGAAGCTGAAGGTCCGTTGCCCTGAGTGCGACTCGTGTCCAGACATCAACTGGTCTGTGGGTGAGGGCCGCGAGGTCAGAAACCGCTTCGACGGACCGTTTCCATGCTGCCCCATCACCACGTTCAAGCGCGTTTCGCGCCGTGACGACCAGTAGGTCACTGACGTGATCGTGCAGTTCCAAACGGCGGCAAAGCGACAACATTTCGTCCAAAGCTGACTGGTCAACAGTCTCACCTCGGGAAACGGCCACATACAGGCGCGCACGGTACGCATGGGCCTGATCGATGGGGCTGGAAAGCACTGACCGCATCGCAAGGAGGCGGTCGTGAATGGGTTCCAGTTCCGGTGTGAGGCCGGCATCGAGGACAGTCCGACACAAGAGTTCCGACAACAAGCGAACCGTATGTGCACTTCGTTCTGCACTGTCAAGACGTCTCATCGTGCGGCGGATGAGCCGGGTGACATCCTCGTTCTCTACATACGAACGTCCGATGGCAGAGTCAGGTGCTGCAACTGTGGCGGCCAGATCGACCCAATCTTCGGTCAGCGCAATGTCTACCGCCTGAGCGCGTTTATCCACTGCGTCATCGGAGCGTCCGAGTTGGTCCAAGACCGCCGCTAGCGCGTTAAGGAGGTCGACGTGGGAGCGTCGATCCACACCGCGGCCGAATCGATCTTCGTTTCGAGTGGCCTGGTGAAAGCGATCCAGCAACACGAAAGCAGCACGCAGTTCTCCCGCATCGCACGCGAGCCGACCTGCCGCTATGACTGCGCTGCAATGCTGGTTGTCCACTTCTCCGGAAGCAATTCGATGGTCGAGAACTCGCCAAACAGGGAGCCCGTCAACGTCTGACCATCGCTGGTGCCAGCGAGATCCCACACCGTCTGGAAATGGGTCTGCACCTAAGCGGGCGAAACTCCCGAAGTCTCCTTCGATCAACCGTCTCGAACGAGCCATTCCCACCAGCTCGCTCAGTTCTCCCTGCGAGATTCCCAAGACCCTCGCCAACGGCTCGGGCTGCGTGACAAACGGCTCGGCCGCAATTGCGGCAATCAGATCATCGACACCAATCAGGTGAGCGATTATTGGCTCGTGATTGTCTTCAACCAGCAACTCTTGTTCGAGGAGCCTGATCTCGGCAGACGCGCTCAATCCTGTCTGGTCCACCATTCGCTGGTGGTGCGCTGCTGCAACACGTAAAGCCTCTCGGCGGCGCCCGGCCTGTCGCAACGCACGCATACGCATCTCCGTACGACGCTCTCGAAGTGGTCGGTACTCGGCGAGCCGCGAGATCTCCTCAAGGTGTTCGACCGACACCCCAGCTTTCACCAGCGCAGTGCAATATTCGTCATCCAGGTCATCCATCAACTCTTCCGTGGACATTCTGGTGGCAATCAGCCAAGGGTTGTCGATCCCGCCAAGTGGGTCGCCGACAACAAATTGACGGGCTGCTTCAAGCACCTGCAACGCACCCACTGGATCGCTTGGAAGGCGAAGCCGAGCAACGCGAAGTGCGTCTCTGACATCATCGAGATCTGATCGGACCACAGTTCGGTCCAGCCGATATGCGCACGGAGAGGTACGGGTCAGCAGAGCCGATTCACCGAGGTTGTCTCGCAGCTTTGCAACGTACGTCCGGAGTGCGTTTCGAGCCGACGGCGGGGGCTGATCCCTGTCGGCCCACAAACGATCAATCAGCGCATCACGAGAAACCCAACTCTCCGATGCCTCCAGGAGCAACAGAAGCAGGTCGGCGACGCGGCCCGACATCAGCAAAGGGCCGGTGTCCGTCTCCACCGAAACCCTTCCGAATGTCAGGATTCGGCTCGCCGCTGTCATCGGACAGACCCTACGCCGCGCCAGCGAGTCGGTACAACGAAATCTCAAAAACCTGGCCATCGAGCCATTTCAAGGCGTTCACGGGACCATCCGATGAGATGGCCCCGCGCGCACTTGTCTTATCGCACAACGGCGATTGTTTTAGTCCCGCTTCAGCGAGAATTGCCGAGGCGCGAACCGGTCTCGGGATCAAAGAAGTGGAGGCGCGCCGTATCGACTGCGACCTCAATCTTGTCACCCGGGCGGACACGACTACGTGCGTTGAAACTCGCCACGAAGGTGGAGCCTGACTCCACGCCGATGGACTTGAGGTTCTCCTCGTCGTCTTCGCGCTTAGCACCGTCACTGAAGACCTGTTGGGCGTCTACGCCGAAGTACGCCATGACTTCAGAGCCGAGGGCCTCGGTGATATCGACCGTAGCCCGGAGACGACGAAGCGGATCGACTTCCGTGAGGGCACCATCCTGCATGTCTTCTGGGCGGATACCAACCACAACATTGCGGCCGGATCCGTCGGGTACTGGAATGCCCCGCTCCAACACGGCAGCGGCTGGCACGCGGAGACGGTTCTCGCCGATGACCACGTCTACCTCACCGTTGGAAGTAGGGACGATGACACCCTCGCAGAGGTTCATAGGGGGAGATCCGATGAAGCCCGCAACAAAGAGGTTTGCAGGATTGTCGTAGATGAATTGTGGCGTGTCGACCTGCTGCAGCAAGCCTTTCTTCATGACTGCAACGCGCGATCCCATAGTCATTGCTTCGACCTGATCGTGGGTTACGTAGATCGTTGTGACACCGAGGCGCTGCTGAATGCGTGAAATTTCCGCACGGGTCTGAACGCGCATTTTGGCGTCGAGGTTTGACAGCGGCTCATCCATCAGGAACACCTGTGGCTCACGGACGATTGCACGGCCCATTGCAACACGCTGACGCTGGCCGCCCGACAACTGCTTCGGACGACGATCAAGAAGTTCTTCGAGCCCCAACATGTTGGCGGCTTCGTTGACTCGCTTGGTGATCTGGTCTTTGTCCATCTTGCGCAGCTTCAGACCGAAGCCGATGTTCTCGGCCACGGTCATGTGCGGGTAAAGGGCGTACGACTGGAACACCATTGCGATATCCCGGTCTTTTGGTGGCACTTCGTTGACGCGACGGTCACCAATTCGCAATTCACCGCCCGTGATGTCTTCGAGTCCAGCGACCATACGCAGGGCGGTTGTTTTGCCACAACCAGACGGACCTACGAGGACAAGAAATTCCCCATCTTCAACCTTGAGGTTGAGGTCCTTTACGGCTTGAAAACCGTTGTCATAGGTCTTATCGATATGTTCCAGCTCGACCGAAGCCATGTGGATAATTACCTCTGTTCGGGTGACTCACTCATCGTCCGTCGCCGTCACCCTCTGTGCGTCGGACTGCCTACACCCTACCGTGACCAACCGCCAGGTGTCGCCGATGTCACACCCAGACTGGCTTCTGGACGCGAAACTGCCCCAACCACCTGGCCGGGACAGCGTCGAAAAGGATTTCAGCGGACTCGAGGTCCGCCTGTTGAGGCAGCGTCAGCGCTTGCGAGCCGAAGTGGTTGGTGTCGTTGCGACCGAGCGGCCGCCAACGAACCACAGCGCAGCTCCCAGTGCCATCAGCAGGAACGACAACAGCACAAGCTGGTCGTCGTTTGCCCCCGTGAGCGCGATGTCGCTCTCAACTTCGAGCTCCGGCGCAGAAGGGTCAACCGTCAACACCGTCGAAGGCGGAGGAGTTGTTGTCGGGGCCGCCACGGTTGTCGTCGACACGGTCGTTGGAACCACTGTCGTCGGAACCGCCGTTGTCGGAGCAGCCGTGGTCGGCGCTGCCGTTGGAGTTGGAGTTGCCGCCACCGTTGGATTGGGGGTCGGATTTGGGTTCGGGGCTGGGTTCGTTGTGGCAGCCCCAGGTGTGGTCGGGGTTGGAGTCAGCCGTGTGACGAACCCGAAGTCCACCGTCAGGTTGCTATAGGGGTCGCTTTGGACGTCAACAACAGCGGACTTGTCGGTTTCACCGGTTGGTTCCGCAGCAGTCGGTCCAAGAATCACCGGACCGCTGGCCACGCCGGCAGCGCATAGCGAACCAGCTGGAAGCACGACGTCTTTGCCGTTGTCGTCACGATCCACGCCAGATTCCGGATCTGGCGCGCCAACACTGGAATTCAGGTTCCCCAGAGACGGTGAGGCAGCGACATCGACGACGACCACATACGTGCCAGCTAACAATCCGTCGAACCGGTAATAACCCGAAGCGTCCGTCGTTGTTGTCGCGATCGAAGAGCCGGTCGGATTTCCGGAACCGTCAACGCCACAGAGCTTCAAACTGACGTTGGCAATGCCTGCCTCACCTCCGTTTTGTATTCCGTCGCCGGGAACGCCGCCGCCGAGGCCGTCATCGAGAAACACCCGATTACCGAGGGCAAAGACTGGGGCGAAACCGATGTCAAACGTGTGGTTGTTGGAGCCGGCGCGAGCGATGGATGTCGCTGCGACAGGCACGACCGCATTCGTCGAGTTGATCGTGGCGTCGGAGTCCGATGGATCGGCTCCAGCGTTGGTTGTGGTCAGCGTGAGGTTGGCGAGCGGGGTCTGCAAACCGGTTCCGGACGCATTGGGGATCCGTACCTCGTGGTCGGTGTTGGAAAGGACTCCACCAGCAACGTTCGCTGCGTTGAACAGATACGAGCCACCCAAGGCGGTCACAGTGTCACCGACCTTGGCGCCGAGGCGCCACAGCTCAACGGCAACACCGTCGATGCCGGATTCACCAGGATCTTGTTGACCATCACGGTCAATATCGAGCCACACTCGGTTGCCGATCTCGATCGGCGCCTGATCGCACAGGGCCTCCATGTCGCCAAGGCCGTTGGCCTTACCGAACGGGCCATTTCCACTCCCCGTATTTGGCGAAATTTCCGCAAAGGCAGTGCGGTTACCGTCGCTGTCATTCAACCGAACCAAACCCTGTTGGTAGACGTCCGACACGTCATATACCGACGCGACAACTTCGGCTTTGCCGCCAACTCTCACGAGCGACCCAAGCGCTGTTTCTTCATGCAGGCTAGAGAACAGGTCGCCATTGAAGAACTCGCCGCCGCCGGGTCCCTCTGAGTTGTTCATACCTTGTCCTGGGCGTCCGCCGCAGCTTCCGTTTGACTCCAACACCCACGTTGAGCCGGACTTGCAGGCCATCAGCACATCGCCTCCAGCTTGCCCCTCGAACAGCATCGGATCGGCAAGCGTCATAGAACGCAAGCCGTACCCGGTCTGGTCACCGAACCGGTCCCGGATACCGATAACGAGGTCTCCGCTCTCCGTCACCTGCAAATCTGTCAGCGATGCCTGCGGCGCAACCAAGCCGCTGGCGCCAGGCGTACACCTGCGCACATCGGTATCGACGTCGGAGGTGATGGTGTCCCACGCCATGTAGTCACCGTCGCCAGGGGGCCGAGGGTTGCACCAATTGATGATGCTGCCCTTCGAATAGTTCAGGGGAAAGGTGAGAATGGGACCAGAAAGCGACCCAGCAACACCCGTGGCAGCAAACTCAAATACGTAACCCTTCAAGTCAGCCGTAGTTGGCCCGGTGCACACGCCGCCCACCAGACCTCGGGACCCGGCAATTCCGAGACCAAACACATGGAATTGACCGGCCGAACACCCTGCCGGTGCCGGGACTGTGAGCGGCCCGCTCGGCAATCCTGCGGCGGTTCCATCGGCGTTGAGGGCAATGCTGTAGATACCGTTGTCGGCAAGATTCACCACATATAAGGCGGTCTGGTCGCTGGACAGATCGAGGTCGCCGAGCCCGACCTTGTGAACCGACCCGAACGAGTCAGAATCGTGCTCCCAGTAACCGGGTGCCGATGTGTTGGTACGAGGATCGGTCCCAGCCGTCAGAATCGATGCCAACTGGGTCGGTGCGCCGCTGGCAGCCGGGGTGGCGTAAATGGCACCAAGGCCGCCGGCGCCAACCGCAACGCCACGCTTCAGAAAGGCGCCTTGAAAGATCTTTCCTGAAGCCCGGTGATACGCGAGGCCCCAGGTCGAGCCCACCTCCGCCATGGTAAGCCGGGTGACAAGACCTGCAGGGGGTGCACCAGTGCTGTCGTAAGGAACGGTCTTTAGCGCAGCCTGAGTCTCCGAACCGACGGCTGCAGTCTGAGAGAAGCAAACAATTGCGAGCATCGGATTGCTTTGACAGTACGCAGCCGGGTCGGCGAAGGCAGCTTTAGCGGTGCCGCCAGCGGCGACGAACTGAACAGTTGAACCATTGTCAGGTCCCAACGGGGCAGGCTGCATGCCTGACGGCGTCGCGAATTCAATCCGGAAGGACGGAGCGGAGAGACCGGAGAACTGATAAGCGCCGGCGACGTCCGTTGTCGCTGTTGAGACAGAGCCATCGGATCCGGTCGCCGAAACCACAACCCCCGGGAGGAAGGACTCGCCCGTGTCCTTCGTACCATTCTGGTTGCTGTCGGCAAATACCGTCCCCGAAACCGGACCAGCCTGCGCGTGAACAGACCTGGCATACATCGGGACCCCGGCCATGGCGAGAAGCACAACTGAGATTCCTCTCGCGATGAACCGTCGAGTTTCAAAACGCATGGTTACTCCTAGCCCCGGTGCAGCCGGTGTGGCAGCCGAATCAGACCGCTGCGAAGATTACCGGGCAGTCCCCGCACCGTGGCGGATCCTGAGCAATTGAACCCTGAGCAGACTCCGTTCAGCGCTCTGCGCTCATTCCCGCTCCTGAACAAAGGGCACCGCTAGCTCGTTGTCGAGCGCCGGAAGTTCAGATCGGGTGGATTGCCGCTTGACCCATGAATCTCTGGAGTGGTCCGGGCAGCACCACAGACCCGTCGGCTTGTTGGCCATTCTCCAGCACCATGACAACCATGCGCGCCATGGCACAAAGGGTGCCGTTGAGCATCGCGACTGGCCTTGTGCCGTTCTCGTCTTTCATCCGTATGCCCAAACGCCGAGCCTGAAAGTCCGTGCAGTTAGACGTGCTGGTGACTTCCCGGAATGTCTGCTGGCTTGGGAGCCAGGCCTCGCAATCAAACTTGCGCGCAGCGCTGGCACCGAGGTCTCCGGACGCTGTGTCGATGACACGGAAGTGGAGTCCAAGCGACACGAGAAACTCTTTCTCCCATGCCAGGAACCGAAGGTGCTCGTCGTGCGCATCTGCGGGGTCGCAGAACGAGAACATCTCGACCTTGTCGAACTGATGCACACGGATGATTCCCCGTGTGTCTTTTCCGTAGCTGCCCGCCTCTCTCCTGAAGCAGGACGAAAAGGCCGCGTAACGCCGGGGAAGCTTTGCAGCGTCCAACATTTCGTTCATGTGATATGCCGCCAACGGGACTTCGCTCGTACCTACGAGGTAGAGATCGTCGGCCGGCAGGTGATACACCTCGTCGCTATGTACACCTAGGTATCCAGTACCGGCCATCGCTTCGGGCTTCACCAACACCGGGGTGATCATCGGTGTGAAGCCATTGCGCACGGCGCTGGAAATGGCGTGTTGCAACAATGCGAACTCAAGCAGTGCGCCGGGTCCTGTGAGGTAATAGAAGCGTGCTCCGCTGACCTTTGCGCCGCGTTCGGTGTCGATGGCGCCCAGCAGTTCACCGAGCTCGATGTGGTCACGCACGGGGAAGTCGAACTGCGGCTGAGTGCCAACGGTTTCGACCACGGCAAAATCTGCTTCACCACCAATTGGGGCACCGGCCTCAAGCAAGTTCTCGATACTCATGTGGAGTTGCCGAACGGTCGATTCCAGTTCGGTTTGCTCAACCTCGGCAGCCTTCACCTGAGCAGAGAGTTCTCCGGCCCGCGCAAGCTTGGCCTGCTTCTCATCGCCCTTTGCCTGCGCGATCTCTTTCCCCAGCAGCTTCTGCTCGTTGCGGAGCGTGTCGAACTGCAGCGCCGCGCCCCGATGGGAAACGTCTGCCGCGAGCAACGCGTCTACAACGCTGACATCGGCGCGGCGATCCCGCTGACTTTGGCGCACACGCTCTGGGTCGTCTCGCAGCAGTTTCAGGTCGATCATGGCCAACCACGCTAGTGGCCGAGTGCGAACCAGCCGATCCACGAACCAATCGACCTACTCCACCCACTACCACCTACTCCACCGAGCGACCTCGACAACAGTGCCACGACGGTCGGGTCGCATCAACACCGATACGCTGGCACCGATGCCCGTACCCGCTATCGAGGTAACTCGGCTCCGGGTGCAGTACCCAGGTGCAGAGCGTCCTGCTGTAGACGACATCAGCTTCACGGTGCCAGCCGGGTGCGTGGTCGCCATACTTGGCCCCAACGGTGCTGGTAAGACAAGCACCGTCGAGACGCTCGAGGGGTACCGTCAGCCAACGTCGGGCACGGTCCGAGTGCTCGGCCTCGATCCACTCAAGGACGCCCGCTCACTGACACCGCGCATCGGCGTCATGTTGCAACGCAATGGCGTGTACCTCACCATGGGGCCAGGGCAGGTACTCCGCCTGTTCGGTGCATACTACGGCGACCGTGCACGCAATCATCAAGAGGTCCTCGACCTCGTGGGGCTCCGGGCGGTCGAGAAGACCCCGTGGCGACGCCTGTCGGGCGGTGAGCAACAAAGACTCTCCCTCGGGATGGCGCTGATTGGTCGACCCGACATTGCATTCCTCGACGAGCCAACGGCAGGGATGGACCCTGCGGCTCGCCAAACCCTGTGGGGAATTATCGACTCGCTCCGCACTGATGGGGCAACGGTTGTCCTCACAACTCATTATCTCGATGAGGCCGAACGGTTGGCAGACGAGGTCATCATCATCGACAAGGGATCCGTCGTCGCAACAGGGTCACCCGAAACCCTCAGGCAGGGAACGCACGCTGACATCCGCTTCAGCGCACCGCCCGGCCTGTCGGTCGCCTCTCTGGCAGCCTCGCTCGGCGTGCAGAACGCTTCTGAGACAACCCCGGGCGAGTACGTAGTGGAGATGGAGCCATCACCGCAAAACATCGCGCTCATCACATCCTGGCTGGCAGAGCAAAACATCGTTCTTGGCGACCTACGTGGTGGCAGGCAACGCCTCGAGGACGTGTTTCTCAAACTCACAGCAGACTCCCACCCAATGCCTTCCTCGACTGACGGCGTCTCTCGGAGACGAGGTCGCAAGTGAAGCCATTCCTGGCGCAACTCTCAGCCGAGCTTCGCATGACGCTCACCCGAGGCGAATCGGTCCTGCTCACACTTGGCATCCCGTTGTCGTTGCTGGTCTTCTTCTCGTTGGTGAAGGTGATCGACACTGGCACCGACGATCCTGTGCAGTTTCTGGCCCCCTCAACCATCGCTCTCGCTGTTATTTCTATGGCCATGACCGGGGTCGCCATCGCGACGGCTTTCGAGCGTGAGTACGGGGTACTGAAGCGCCTCGGCACCACACCCCTCGGCCGCCCCAGACTGATCGCCGCCAAGATCGCATCGATCATCTGTGTACAGATTATTCAAGTACTTGCTCTTGTTGTCGCAGGACTCATCCTCGGTTGGGACCCCGACAACAACGGTTGGCCAGCGGCCACAGCGGCACTGTTGCTGGGCACAATTGCGTTTGCTGGCATTGGGCTCCTGATGGCCGGCACGCTCCGCGCAACGGTCACTCTCGCGGCAGCCAACGGGCTGTACATCTTGCTGCTGCTAGTCAGCGGCATCGTTGTTCCACTCAGCCGATTCCCAAGCACCTTTCGCAGCATCGTTCGGTTTCTGCCCTCCACAGCCCTTGCCGAATTGGTACGAGGCGCGCTTGGCCCAGACGCAATGCCCGGCCAAGCGTGGCTTGTGCTCGCCGTCTGGTCGATCATCGGGGTCGGCGGAGCTATGCGGTGGTTTCGTTGGGAGTAGCTTCTGTCGAAACTTGCAAGGAGCAGACTGCAATCGCGCGTCGACGGCGGCTTCTTGGTGCTGGTGCGTTGCTGGCGCTCGTCCTGCCAGCCTGTTCCGATTCCGCCAGGGCGCCTCAACTCTTCGCTGAGACTGCCAGTTTCGACCTTGTTGCTGGCGAGAACCCCCGGCTGATGGTTGGGGTCTCCGACAAAGAGGGGAACTCGCTCACTGGCGGGCAGGTGTCGTTTCGACTCCGCCGAGCGGACCAAGAAAACGCGGCGTGGAGCAGCCCCGTTCCAGCTGTGTCGCTGGCAATCCCGGGCAGACCATTTCAGACAACGGCAGCCCCCAGCCTTACGGCGCCGTCGGTGGCCGTTGGCGTTTACCAAGCAGAGACGGTGACAATCCCTGCTCCCGGATACTGGGAAATTCAGATCGACGCCGGGAAGTTGGGCACTGCTGTTACAGCGTTCGAGGCCTTCGCCCATCACCGGGCTGTTGCTGTGGGAACCCCAGCACCTCGTTCAGAAAACCCGACCATGACGACGCCAGGCATTGTTCCCTCGCAGCTGGATTCACTGGCACTCGACGCCAAGTCAATGACCCAACTCCCTCACCCGGAGCTGCATCGCACAGAGATTGCCCGAGCCATTGCGCAGCACCAGCCACTGGTGGTTGTGGTTGCGACTCCCGCGTTCTGTCAGTCCCTTTTCTGCGGACCGCTCGTGGATACCGTCGCTTCGCTGATGAGCACCGCTGCCGACGTAGAGACCGTGATACTCGAGGTTTTCCCAAACGGTTACGACAAACCCGTGTCGGAGTACGCAGCTCAATGGATTGCTGCTGGTGGAGTTCCCGGCGGCGACGGGAACGAGCCTTGGGTCTTTACGGTCGACGCGTCTGGAACAGTCACAGCACGTTGGGACAACGTGGTGGATCTTGAGGCGTTGCGAGCGGAGGTTGTGCGAATCGGGCAATAGCCCGGAACGCGTTTAGCCATTTCGTCGAGAGGTTTAGCCGGGCTGTTCCGCTGGAGCGACGCGATTCAGCTCAGCTTGAACACGGTCCCAGGTGAGCACTCCCTGGCCCATACCCTCGGCGGGAAGCGGGCGAATGTTGTCGTCTGCGATACCAGCCTGGTTGTCCTGCCACCACGAATAGAAGAGGTAGCCGACCACACACCAAATAAAGGTTCCGGCGCCGAGTTTCATAATTACTGCGGCTGTCTGTTGATCTTTCACAGCGTCGAGTCCAGACAACAACCGGGGGGCGTCCGCGTAGTGCTGATACATCGGTTTCGAAGAAAACGTCAGGAACGAAGCCGGGACCGTTGGCACAAGAGACTGTGCAAACAGGTAGATCATCTTGGTGGGTTTCTTCAGCTTTGGGAGAAGTTCGGTGCGGTTGATGACCGGAACCCACATGAACAACGACGTGATGAACAACGAAGCGTGTACCGAAAAGTGAAAGAGCCCGTTTGAGGTGGACAGCCGCACGATTACAGGCAGGTGTGTGTACGCAATCAACGCGTTGAACATCGCCAGCGCCACCATTGGCTTACAGCAGAACTTAGCGATTTTGGCCACAACCCGGTGCGACATCACCCAGCGCCACAGCCACTCCGGCGAGCCCATCAGGAAACAGGCGCTGGAAACGAGCGTGAACACCGTGTGCTGAGACATATGCACGAAGAAGAGGTACTTCTCGCTGATGTCGTGAATGGGGTACTCCGAGAAGACCCACATGGACACAACCCCAGCCGCCAACCACTGCTTCTGCCGGGAGGTGATGACGGGTTCGCCAGGTTCAACCAGGTTTGGGCCCAGACGAGTCACGGCCCACCACAGGAACGTGATGACGCCACCCATGACCAACCACACGCTGGGTTCAACCTGCCACGGCAACGTGGCCTTGTCCGAACTCTTGCTGCTGACGGCGGACAGGATCTGTTGCATCACACCACCAAGTCTCGACGGTTCTGACGGAAACGCAAACCCGAAGCCATCAGGCGACGGGATACCACCAATCAGTGCGCGTGGGAAGCGTGATCGTGATCGCCGTGATCGGCGTGGTCATGATCGGCGTGGTCATGATCGTGATCGTTGCCGTCGGTGGCTCGGAACGCCAAAACCATCGCCACCACGGAGAATGCGACAAAAGTTGGCCAGGTGATCCAGGCACGGTGGAACACACCGAATGCCGTGAGCACAGCGACGTAACAGAAGCCGGCAAGCACTGCGCCCATGACGAAGAGGCGCTTGAAGATCGGGTTGTCTAGCTTCAGGTGCATGAAGAAACCAGCGACAACTGCAAACTTGATGAACGCAAGGATGAGCAGCATCCAGGTGCTCTGGCCACCCGAGATTGTGCCGTCCTTCTCAACGAAGTAGAGGCCGACCTCAATGGCGGTGAGCACAGCGAGACCGACACCGACACCGATGTACTGCTTGTCATGGGCGTCGAGGGCCGGGCCGTGATACTCGGGTTCGACATAGCGATTAGAAGCCATGGGAGTGCCTTACTTGATGAGGTAGACGACGGTGAAGATAACGATCCAGATCACGTCGACGAAGTGCCAGTACAGACCAATGATCTCCACTGTCTCTGCGTTTGCCTTGGTGATCTTGCCGCGCCAAGACAGAAACGCCAGCGAGAACAGCATCAAGATGCCCAGCGTCACGTGAACGCCGTGGAAGCCAGTGAGCACGTAAAAGCTGGAGCCGAACAAGTTGGTTGACATGCCAAGCCCTTTGACCTGGACGAAGTCACGGAACTCGTAGATCTGGCCACCGATGAAGATGGACCCCAGCAACGCTGTGCTGATGAGCCAGATGCGTCCACGCCGTCCGTCGCCACGACCGATAGCCGACAACGCAAGGACCATGGTGAGCGAGCTCATGAGCAGGATGAACGACGATGCCGACGTGAAGGGGATGTTGTACACGTCTTCTGGGTACGGCCCGTTGATGGACTTGCCGCGGTAGTTCAAATAGGTGGCGATGAGAGCACCGAACAGCAGGCACTCTGATCCGAGAAAAACCCACATACCCAGCTTCTCGTTGGATACGCCCGTTGCCGTGGCGTGCTCGCCATGACCGTGATCGTCGTGGCCGTGATCGGCTGCGTCATAGTGGACAACTGCTGTGCTCATCAGTGTGCTCCACCGGTTGTGAGGGCGAGGGCGTCAGAGCCGCCGGTGCCATGGTCGTGATCGTCGTCGTGTGGCTCTGCCGATGGCTCGATGGCCCAGCCGAACAACGAACCGACCACCATCGCGGCGCCCAGGATCATCACAGGAACGGCTACGTACAGCGCACCGTATGCCAGCACGAAGAGGGAGAAGCCCAGAGCCAATGGCCAGTACGACGGCGATGGCATGTGGATGGTCTTGGGGTCGACATACTCGTGTTCAAGAACCTGTTCGGCGGTAGCGACGCGCTTGACCCGGTGAGTGTCTGGTTCTTCTGCGTACTTACGATGCCAGAACTCGTCGACGCTGTGGACAGTTGGGACAATGTCGAAGTTGTGGGGCTTTGGTGGATTGTCTGTCATCCACTCGAGCGTGCGTGCATCCCAAGGGTCGAGCGGAACGATCTGGCCCTTCTTGCGGTGAGTCACGATGACATTCCAGAAGAACACAAGCAACGACAACGCGATGATGAACGCACCAACTGTTTCGACCATGTTCCAGAAGTCGAAGCCCATACCGGTGTCGTAGCGGTACATACGACGTGGCTGGCCCTGGAGACCAACAACGTGCATTGGGCCGAACGTGAGGTGAGTACCGATCCACATGAGGAACCAGTGCACCTTGCCGACCTTCTCGTCCAACAGACGGCCGAAGATCTTTGGGTACCAGTAGTAGATGCCGGAGAACAACCCCATCAGTGCGCCACCGAACAACACATAGTGGAAGTGGGCGACGATGTAATAGGTGTCGGTCTGCTGCGCGTCTGAGGCGACGATTGAGTGGGTGACGCCGGACAGGCCGCCGATCACGAACGTAAGAATGAAGCCGACGCTGAAGAGCATGGCCGTGGTGAAACGCAACGCGCCGCCCCAAATGGTGCCGACCCAGTTGAAGATCTTCACGCCGGTTGGAACCGCAATGAACATCGTGCTGACGCCGAACGCTGCAGTTGCCACGCTTCCGAGACCGACAGCAAACATGTGGTGAGCCCACACACCCCAACCCATGAAACCAATGGCGATGCCAGAGAAAACCACAACCGGGTAACCGAACAGCGGCTTGCGAGCGAAGGTAGGCAAGACCTCGGAGACAATACCCATGGCGGGGAGAATGAGGATGTACACCTCGGGGTGGCCAAACAGCCAGAAGAGGTGCTGCCACAACACTGGTTCGCCGCCCTGGGCAACATTGAAGAAGTTGGCGCCGAAAGACCGATCGAACATCAGCAGGAACAGCGCAACCGTGATGATTGGCATTGCGAACAGCAACAGGAAACTGGCGACGAACGTCATCCAAGCAAACACCGGCATCCGGAACAACGTCATGCCAGGGGCACGCATGTTGAAGACGGTGACGATGAAGTTGACCGCTGAGACGGTTGACGCGATACCCAGCAACTGGAGACCAATGATCCAGAAGTCGATTCCGTGCCCTGGCGAGAACGTGGTTGACGTGTTTGGTGCGTAGCCGAACCAGCCACCGTTGGGGAAGCCACCAAGGAAGTAGCTGGAGTAAATGAAGATGCTGCCGAAGAAGTAACCCCACCACGAGAACGCGTTCATGCGTGGGAACGCAACGTCACGGGCGCCAACCTGCAACGGCAGGAAATAGTTGAAGAAGGCAGCCGACAGCGGCATGACCACAAGGAACACCATGGTGGTGGCGTGCATGGTGAACATCTGGTTGTACGTGTCGGCGCCAATAACGGAACCGTTAGGGACAGCGAGCTGCAACCGAATGAACAGCGCCTCGATGCCGCCGAGGACGAACCAGAAGATAGACGCGACGCCGTACATGATGCCGAGGCGCTTGTGGTCAACAGTGGTGACCCACGACATGACGCCCTTTTCGGTTTCAAGCGGTCGACTCAACAAGCCGGCGCCGGCCGACTTGTCTTTGTCGTTTGCCGGGCCGATACCGGTTGGTGGTTCGAGAACGAGTGCCATGACGAGATGCTCCTGCGAAACCGTTGCTCTGGTGACTTCGATTTACTGACGACGTGTGGGTGGTGTGGTGCTGGAACGACTTGGGGTTCGACTACTTGAGCGACTTGATGTAGGCGACTAGCGCCTCGATCTCGTCGTTCTTGAGTTGTCGGATAACCATCTTGGAGCCTGGCTTAAATTCCTGCGGATTGCGTAGCCAAGCGGTGAGGTTGCGGTCATCCATCGGCGCAATTGCACCGGCGAAATGCTGACGGCTTCCGACGTGCGCCAGGTTTGGACCGATCTTGGCTGCGTCAACAGTGACGTCCCAGCCCTTGGAAGAGTCGGTGTAGTGGCACGTGGAGCAAGCTGCGCCTCCAGCGAACAACTCTTCGCCCTTCTTTTCGAGAGCGGTTTGCGCCTTACGAGCCGGAGCTGCTTGCCCAGCCAACCACTTCTGGAAGTCTTCCTTGGTCTGGACAACAACCTTGAAACGCATGTTGGCGTGCGAAACGCCGCAGAACTCTGCGCACTGGCCGTAAATGAAGTGGGACTTACCTGGCGAGGCAAGGCCGGTGTCTGCCTCGATGTTGAGGTAATTCATCTTGCCGGGGATGGCGTAGATCTTGCCTGCCAGTTTTGGCACCCAGTAGTTGTGCATCACGTCCATGGAGGTGATGTTGAGGCGCACGTTGCAGCCTTCTGGGATGTGGAGCTCGTTGGCATTGACGATGACCGGGCGGTCATCACGCGGGATACCGAAGATCTTGCGCTGTTCGCGGCCTTCTGCCTTGGCAGCTTCCGCGTCGGTTGGATCCAAGATGTCACGTGGATACGTGGTTTCCAGCTTGGTGCCTTCGGCCGGATAGCGAGCCTCCCACCACCATTGGTGACCCACGATGGTGACCTGCATGCAGTCGTTCTTCTGCTCGGTGACATCGAAGTACGTGGCCGTGGCAGGCACACCCATGAAAATCAGCATGACGCTGGCCAGCGTCACCGAAACTATTTCGACGACTTTGTTGCCGTGGGTCTGCGTCGGAACATGGTCGTCGTCTTTGCGGCGGAACTTGACCACCGCATACATGGTGAGCCCGTAGACAAACAGCATCACCGGCACGTACGCAACGAAGAACGCGGGATGAGCGACCTTGTTGATAGCACGAGGGATGGGACCCTCTGGTGAACTGAAACCGTCTTGAGGCGCGTCGGATGCACAGGCACCCAGCACCAACGGCAAAAGGATCAACAAACCCGTAACCGGAGATTTCACGCTCGTGGGGACGGGGAGACGCCGAACACGGGCGCTCAGACGCGCAGACAGGGGTCGCTCAGGAAACACGTACGAAGCCTTCCTCAATCGAGGCTGGGAAGCAAAGTGTGGAAGAAGCAGTATGTCATGAAATACCCTCCGAGAGTCGCTGGAGTCGATCCGCAAGGTCAGCTTCGGCGATGGCGCCGGTCACACGACCCACTTCAAGACCCTCAGCGGAGACAAAAATCGTGGTCGGCAGCGCGAGGGCAGCCGTTGCGAAAATTCCGTCGGCATCGTGCACGATCGGAAAACGGATACCGAGCCGGTCGACGAATTCTGCTGCGTCAACCCGTTTCAGCAACAGGTGCACCCCCACAAAGTTCACCTCGGGGTGTGCGGCCGCCATCTTGTCAAGCATCGGCAGTTCTCGAATACACGGAACACAGGTGTAATCGAAGACGTTGATCACCAGCGGCTTCCCAGAGAAACCCGCCGTCGAGTATCTCTTGCCATCGGCGTGGACGCTTGGCAGGTCAAAGGTTGGCAATTGGGATGCAAACACGGAACCGGAACCTTGCGAGTCGTCAGGTCCTGACACCAATTCCATCAAGAGCGCCCCGCCGAACAACAGCCCTGCTGCGACCACTGCTGACATCAGCGCAACGCCAAGGCGCGTGCGATTCATGCCGGGGGCATGAGTATGACGTCAGCCCTCAGAGTGGGTTTCGGTGCTGGTGTGCTCGGCAGTGGTGCCGTGCTCGCCACCGTGCTCTGGTTCACCCCGGACAAGTCCGAGGACGCCAAGACCGGCAACTGCTGCCAAAACCACCGCAACGAGCGCCAAGAACTTCACTCGGCCCTCCTGCTTCGGCATAAAGGCCAACACGAAAGCACCGCCAAACACGAGCAGTGCAACTGCTGAAGCGATGATCCACGAGCGGTTCTCTGGGAACGAGAAGAACACCAACGAAAAGCTGATTGCGACGAACGCAATGAGGCCGACGGCCATCAACGGCATCACGATTGGAAGAGAGAACGAGCGACTCACCTGGGCCGAAGCCTTTGGTGTGGTGAGGCGATGCTCTCGCCACGTGTCGGACAACCACAGACCGCCGGCAATAGCCAACACGACGACTCCAACTGCGTACGCAATGAAGCCGAGCGCTGCACCAAGCACCACAACGCCGAATCCCAACGCTGCGAGGGCGGGGGCGTACGAGTTGCGAGGTGCGCGGTTGGCCGAAGCCGACGCACCGAGGAGAGCGATTCGATCGTTGTGCCCGGTTGCGGAACGACCAGCTGCAGTGATGAGGCCGGTGCCGACGGCTGCCAAAAACAGCAGCGTGATGGCCAGACGGTCTGGTTGGACTGCAGACACCACCAGGGCGAGCACGATCAGCGCGCCGGTGAGCCCGGCAAAGGTCTTTGTGTATGCGGAGAACACGGTTGCCTCGGATGCTTACTTGTAGGTGTAGATGAGGAAGAAGCCGACGGTTGCAGTCAGCGCAGCGAACCTGATGAACCAGTTACCAGCCTTGCCGAGGAGCAGGTCGTCTCCCGCAACATGGCCGGCTAGCACTCGGACGAGGTTGACCAGTGCGGCGACAACCCCGACGACGAGCGCCAGGATCATGGCGGACAGCAGCGCATAGAACAACACCGCGTAGGGAGTCTCGGCGGCTGCGAGCTTGCTGCGTTGGCCAATGTGCCAGACAGCGTTAATGCCACCAATGAAGAACAACGTGCTGAGTCCGTAGCCGGCCGTTGCCCAACGCCGATTGCGGAGACGAGCAGAAACGAGCGCCCATTCCGCTGCAAATGCAGCAGAGAGCCCGGAGACCATGGTCATAAACCCGGCGTAGTTGTCGAACTTCAGTGCGTCGGGGATGAATCCACCGCTTCCGACGCCAACGAAGTTACGGACCGAGAAGTACGCACCGATCAGGGTGGAAACAAACATGACCCCGGCGGCGAGCGCAAGCAGGGCACCCAACTGAGCGCTGTTCCCTGGTTGGGTGCGCGCCGTGACGGCGGCAGTTGGCTGAGGTGCAGCGGCCATCAGTGGCCCCCTTCTTCGTGAGTGACAGAACGGTTGGGCCGAAGCGACCCGAGTAGTGCGAGGACCAGCAACAACGCACCGGCAGCGATGAGTGCTTTGCCGATTGCGGCAGCAATCTGAGGAGCGTCGCCGCCACCGAAAACGCCTGCGGTAAGGCCAGCACCGGCGAGGAGCACACCGCCGAGGATGTCCAACAGCAACAACGTTCCGATTGGCTTAGGGATGGCCTTGCCGTAAACGGAACCGCTATGTTCCACAACCATCGTGAACGCACCGATGAGGACCAGACCGAAGACAAGGAGGTTTGGCAGGCCGAGCTGAGCGAAGACTTGCTCTGACTCATTGATGTCGCTGTTGGGCGTGGCAACGATGGCGATAACGAACACGGCACCGGCCACGATGGACAACACAATTCCGAGGGCTCCCAGCAACGAGACGTCGGGCTTGATTCCGCCGCGGACGCTGCCAACGATGAGCAAGAGCAACAGGAACAGCGGGACCAGAACAACCCCGTACCACCAGCGAGCGTACGGAGGCGTGGCAGAGGTCGCAACGAACTCACGGCCTGTCCACAACAACAGCGAAGAAGCAGCAGCAGCGGCGATGAGGCCGTTGGCTGCTCCGCCACCGAGAAGCGTCTTACCGGTCCGGTGAACCACCACGTCGGCAACGGCCCCAACGGCAGGGATGGCCAGCAGCACTGCTTCGGGGCGGCCCATCAGCCAGATGGCATGGACCCAGATGCGGTCGGCGCCAACGCCTGATGCAAACAGCTGCCCACCGAAATGCTGATCCAAGTACAGCAGGAACAAACCTGCCATAAACACCGGCGTGGTGAGAACGGCGAGGCTCATGGTCACCAGCACGGACCAGGAGAACGGCCGCATGGTGGAGAGCTTGGTGCCTGGCGTGCGCTCAGTGAGGATTGTTGCAACCAGGTTGATGGCTCCAGCAAGCGTGGCGAGAGTCACGAGCATCATGGCGGCCAAGGCGATGTCAGTTGCCCGCGGCGCTTGCCCGGCCGTGGCCGTAACAGCGAGGTTGCCACCAAGGTCGACGACCTGGGGTCCGTCCTCCACCAACGAGGCCACAATGAGCAGAGCGGTACCGACAAGCCAGCCCCACAGCGCGAAGGTGCCCAGGCGTGGGAACGCGCTTCGGGTTGCGCCGATCTGCCGTGGCACCACCATGGCGGCGACGGCAATCCAGAGCGGCATTGCGATGCACACCGCCCAGAGGTTCTGATGCAACGCGAACAGCGAGGCGATGTCGAACCGGGAGTCTGATGTGCTGAGCGTCCACCAATCGGCCAGTTGGCCGTGGACTGCCACGCCCAACCCCCCAGCAAGTGCAACGACAGCCGAGAGCAGCCCCAAATGGAGCTGGCCGGTACGTCCCGAGTCGACGGTTGCCACCCAGTCATCGGCCTGAACAGCGCCAAAGGGGTCGGCAACCCCGAAGACGGCTGCGTCGGCGGCCTGGCTGGTGGAAGTAGGGGCGGTGAGGGTCATGCGGATTCCTTGCAGATCACTCGCAGATGAGCCGACACGCGGGCGCGTATCAACAGACCAGTGGTGCGGGCGATGCTAGTCGGCCAGTTCTGTCGCCAGCGATTTCGCGTCAAACGGTTCGGAACCGTCGATGCCCCGCGCTGATGCAATACAGCGGGCCAAGCGATCGGGCCGGGCTAGCGCTATCCCAAGAGCTGGTCAACGCCCATGGCGATGAACAGCACAGAGATATAGATGTTCGAAAACACGAACAGCTTCATCGCTTCGCCGGCAACCACGGAAGGCTGCGCATCAGACGTGCCGACCCGATACAACCGCAACGCAACGAACAGGAACATCGCTCCGAGTACTGCCGCCACGGTTGCGTAAAACCATGACAGCTCGGCAACCGGCCAGACCAGCATCGAAAGGGCCCAGAGAATCACGGTGTAGGCGACGATGCGCGTTGCCGTGGTTTTGAACGAAGCCACCACGGGCAGCATCGGGACACCGGCTTTGCCGTAATCGTCTTTGTACTTGACGGCCAGCGCCCAGAAGTGCGGCGGGGTCCAAACGAAGATCACCGCAAACATCACAACCGGTGCCCAGTCCAGGCGGTTGGTGACTGCCGACCAGCCAATCAGCACGGGTACGGCCCCTGCAGCCCCACCAATGACGATGTTTTCGACTGAACTGCGCTTCAGCCACAAGGTGTACACGAAGACGTAGAACAGACATGCGGCGACTGCGAGGACAGCCGACAGCAGGTTGACCTGCCACCACAGCCACACAAACGCAAGCGTCTCTAGAGCGATCGCAAAGACCAACGCGTGTCGAGGGCTGATGACACCCGTGACCAGCGGACGATGCTTGGTTCGGTCCATCAGGGCATCGATGTCACGGTCGATGACCATGTTGATGGCGTTGGCCCCGCCAGCAGCAAACGTTCCGCCAAGGACGGTGGCGAGCATCAGCCACAGGTTGGGAACCCCACGCTGGGCGACAAACATCGTTGGCACCGTGGTGATGAGCAGTTGCTCCACCACACGGAGCTTGACCAGCACCAGATACGCGCCGGCCAGTTCGCCGAGCCGGCCGCCTGTGGACTGCAATCGAGCAGTTCGCTCGAGTGGGGTAGTTCGCAGGCGCGGCATAACAACGGACCAGGCTACCGGGGGTTCACAGCCTCCCGTTCAACACTTCCTTATGACTTTCGTTGTTGACTTCGTTCATCACCGAAACGCCAACATGCGTTCCGGAGTCGTTCAAGCCGATGCGAGAATGCCCGCATGCCCACTGCTGCACCGATCGAGACGGTCGAGTCGGACACCGACACGGTTCTGGTCACAGATCAGCCCTGGAAGGTGATCGTGTGGAACGATCCCATCAATCTCATGAGCTACGTCACGCTCGTCTTGCAACAATTGTTCGGTTACTCCCGGGCGAAAGCCGAAAAACTCATGATGGATGTCCACGTAAAAGGTCGAGCCATCGTGAACTCGGCCCCTCGGGAACAGGCAGAACTCGATGTGTTCCGGCTGCACGAAAAGGGTCTGTGGGCAACGATGGAACAGGACGACTGACCGTGCTTCGTCGGCGCAAGAACTTGCCCTTTAAATCCAACGCAGATGGCACCTACACCGTTGGCCTCGACCCGGACTCCCGCGAATTTCTCGCCGATCTGCCGCGCCAACTGGTGATGGTCATCGAAGCTGGCGATGAGGAATCCACCCGCCGCCTTTTCCCGCCCGCCTATCACCGCGATGCTGACTCCGAACGCGAGGACGAATACCGCCGGTTCATGCGAGACGATCTGGTGGAGTCAAAGCGAGCGTCGCTCAGCCTGCTTGCCGAAACGGCCCACCTCGAGCACCTCACGCACGCCCAACTGCTGGGTTGGATGGGTGCAGTCAACGACATTCGCCTGGTGCTTGGAACCCAGATCGATGTCTATGAAGGCCTCGACGTGGACGACTTGGCCGAAAACGACCCCCGGCGCCCCGCTCTGTCGGTGTACGGCTGGCTGAGTGGAGTGCTGGAGCTGATCGTGATGGGACTCACAGCCGGAGAAGGCCGTGATCTATTCACCGGCGACGACGAAGACCTGGAGTTCGAGTTTGAAGACTCTGAGTTTGAAGACCCTGAGTTTGAAGACCCTGACTTCGACGACCCAAAACAAGAATAAGTACCCCCAACGGGATTCGAACCCGTGTTACCGCCGTGAAAGGGCAGCGTCCTAGGCCGCTAGACGATGGGGGCCGGACGGGTACAGCGTAGTTGAGCAATTACGGTGTCGGACCACATTTTACCGTGCTAGGTTCGAGACCCGCAGCACGGACCTGTGGTGCAGCTAGGAGTGCACGCCGGCCTGTCAAGCCGGAGGCCGCGGGTTCAAATCCCGTCAGGTCCGCTAAACGCCGTTTCCATTGGAGACGGCGTTTCAGTTTCACCAAGCACTTTCTCTTGCAGTCGCAGTTTCAACACGGTCGGATAGCTCAGTTGGTAGAGCGCACGCCTGAAAAGCGTGAGGTCACCGGATCGACACCGGTTCCGACCACCAGCAGCAAACCATCTCGTCGAGCCCTTTCAGGCTCCGAACAGTCGGCATTCGGTCACCTTGGCTGTTGGCCCCTCCCGTTCAGTACGCGTCCGGCCGACCAGAGAACCGCTCCACGGTCAACGAACGTGGGTCAACCATCGCTGCGACCGGATCGATCTCCAGCAGCGGACACACCTCTGGGATATCCGCACTGTCCTCGGACCACCACACCAGGGTCACCCACCAACCGTCTGCAGAACAGCTGGTCATTCGGCGCATCATTCCTCCGCGCTGGTAATACCAACCCTCTTGGAGTTGTTCGTCGGCTTTCCAGAACTCCAACGGATCGATGTCTCCTACCAGCCGGAACCGGTGCAGTTCCATCATGGTTGGAACCGTGTCATTGCTGCACCAACATGATCGAGTTTCCTTCTGGATCGGCGACGACCGCCATCGTCGGATTTCCTGCGAACTGAAACGGCTCGCCAAGGGCCGAGCCGCCCAGCTCGACTGCCAGCTGTTGCGACTCGACGATGTCACGGACCTGGATGTACAGCGAGACGCCCTTGTGTTCTGCTGGGCCTTGTTGGATATGCCCGCCAATGCCTTCCATTGGGCTGCCGATTCCAGACGGGATCATCATGAACGGACCGTCACCGATGACCCAGTGGAACATTGCCGAATAAAATGCGCGCATACGGTCAGGGTCCACAGCGGACAGCGCCCAGTGAACAACGGGGCGTGCCCAATCCTGCCTCGGCTCACTCGCACTGCCCGCGTTGTTCATGACCTATCGCCGAATGTTCCCAGGCGGCCGGATGCGCCGCCCAGTGTGTAGCGCGTCGAGTACTCAAACTGCAGTGCGTCGCTTAGCCCGCGGTCCTGACCCTGCCGGTACAAATCCTTGTACGCCACAATCGACTCTTGGCTATTGCCCATCACGGACCCGACAAGCTCGTCTGTTGCGGCGTCAAGGGCAGCCAACGGGACACTGCGCACGGCCATGCCCATCTGTGCAGCCTCCTGACCCAGAATGGTTCGTGCCGTATACGACAAATCGCGTGCCCTCGTGAGACCGACGACACGGATGAGCCGGGCGCTCATGCCCCATGTTGGACGTAGCCCCCACTTGGCGTGGGTGTCGCCGATTTTGGCTTCGTCGGCCACGATCATGAGGTCGCACGCCAGGGCAAGCTCCAACGCGCCGGTGAAGCAGAAGCCATTGACTTTTGCGATGGTCACCTTCGACATCGTCGACAGGAGATCGGCACACCTGCGGGCGGGGTCGTTCAACGACGCCGACACGTCTCCCCCGCTTGGAGGCGCCGCCGCCAACGCTTTGAGGTCAACACCGGCACTGAACGCACGCCCCGTGCCGGTAAGCACGACAACGCGGACGTCATCAGAATCCTGTGCTCGTTGCAACGCAGTTGCGAGTTGTTCCAGCAGTTGTGGCGTAAGCGCGTTGAGCGCATCTGGACGGTTGAGCGTGAGGGTGCAGACGCCGTTGGAGATCGCTTCGAGAACCAGTTCTTCTGACATGCAGCCACCTTAGAAGCGCGACGGACCGGAGACCGGGTCGAGGCACGTTGGAGGTCAGGTTCGAGTGAGCGACAACCGTTGGTGCGACCGAGCCAGGCGCCAACCGTGGCCAACCTCACAAGCAACCGCATCGCCGCGGACCACCTCGAGTGCCCGCTCTAGCGCTGCCAGGCTTGGCGGGTGCCCCACAGGGTCCACACCCGTGTTTAGAAACCATCGTCGCAGTGCGCGGCGTGCAAGGGCTGCCGGTGCAACAGCCAACGCTCTGGCGTCGGTCGGATCTAGTTCGCTTGCTAGAGCATCGAGCACGTCCACGTCTTGTGCAGACACTTCGGCAGAGCGTGCCAGCAATGCAGCAACGTCGCGGTCTGCAACCGCGTTGAGGAGCGGCAGCACTTCGTGCCGCACTCGAACCCTCAAATACTTCGGGTCGAGGTTCATCGAATCGACAATGGGTGTCCAGCCAAACGCTGCGCATACGGCCTCGGTCTCCGTGCGACGCAACGCAATGATGGGTCTGTGCACTACCTGCCCGTCTCGAGGTGAACCTTCCCGTTGCATCGGAGACATTCCGTCGAATCCCGCGCCGCGCAGCAAATTCATAAGCACACTTTCGGCTACGTCGTCCGCCGTGTGGCCGGTGCAAACCGAATTCGGCAGCACCTGATATCGCTCAAGCCGGGCCCGCGCTTCGAGGTTGGCTCCTGGCGACAACGTGACCGAACATTGCTTGAAGCGCACGCCGAGGGAACCTGCAATGTCACGGACCTGGTTCCCCTCATCGGAGGACCCTTCACGAAGTCCGTGATCAACGTGCCATGCCGTCACCGCAGAAGCGCCGTGCGTGTGAACCGCCAGCGCCAGCAGCGCAAGCGAATCCGCTCCACCACTGACGGCACAATGCACTTCTCCATGCACTTCTCCACGCGCTGCACCGTGCACTTCCCCAATCGGGAAGGAAGTCCGTGGAGCGAGAGCACCCAGCAGCACAGTCACCGCCGCGTCGAAGGTCATAGAACTGGCTCAGCGCCGCCACAGGCGTCGGCGTGCTGCAGGTACCAACTGGGGTGCTTCCAAGAGCTCGATGCGGTTCACCCACGCTGTGGGGTTGCGGATTTCTACCAGCGTTGGCAGTCGATCTGGAGCCACCCAAACCTTGTCCAAGAACTGCGTTCCACGTTGGGCTTCCACCGCTTCGATGAAATGCTCGCCTTCTTGGTATTGGCGCAGCTTTGCCTCGAACCCCGAGACCTGTTGGAGCAATCTCACCAGCGGCTTGGTCTGTTGGCGACGTTGACGCAACGTTGCGGAAAACCTGGGAGCCGACGGAATATGTCCAGCCCCGGCCCGGTCCATAGTGATGTCTCCGTGGCCTTCCAGGAGACTCATGAGGCCGCCCATTTGGTCCAGGGCGTCACGCTGATCGTCGTCCGCAAGCAGAGCGACCAACCCTCCGTCATCGAATGGGTTGCGACCCGCACGGACTGCGTCGACGGTTCGCTTGAGCGCAATCAGAAATCGCCGCGGGTCTGGGTCGGCCGAGCCGAGCGTGCGATTGGTCAGCGTGGTGAAGTAGCCGCGCATCCACGGCACGCCGGTGAACTGTGCGCGGTGCGTCACCTCGTGGAGAGCGAGCCAGAGCCGAAACTCCTGTGGAGGGAACGCGAACTTCTTCTCGATGGCCAGCACGTTTGGGCCAACGTAGGCCACCTCGTCTTGAGGTTTGTCTTCGTCGCCTGCACCGATGAGGTCGTACTGGCCTAGGACCCGCTTCGAGAGGACGCCGAGAATGGTTCCAACTTCGACTCCGGCGGCGATGCGCGCTGCGGGCGCCCACATGCCGCCCATCTCCGAGCCCATCCGGTCGGTAATGGGACGCAACATGCGCTGGAACGAACGGATGTTGTTCTGGATCCACTCTGGCCGGCTGACGACCCGTGCGTGTGCTGGGCCATCGGGAACAAGCCCAGTGAAGGTGGTGACCAGTGCTTCGGCGCGCGGCGTCAGGTCAGCGAAATCCGTGACCAGCGACGCGCCGTGATAGGAGCGGGCAAACGGATCGGACCCGGCGAGGCGGCTTGCCACCCTGGCCGCCACCCCCCAATCGATGGGGTCCGGTACGGGGGTTGTCATCGGAGCACCGCCCGCTGTGTATCCCCGCGACTGACGTGTGGGTTCAGTCTCTGGGGTTTTTGTTCGACGTGACCTTGACGTAATAGCCGAGCAACAGGGACAAAACCCCGAGCACAGCGCTTGCGACGAGAACGAAAGGAATCCAGGCGAACCACGGACGCGCTGCAGCGATCAACGAGAACATGTGACGAGTCTAGTTGGACCGCGGTCAGGCGATCTTCTTGCCGCGGGTGCGCGGCACAATCATCGGTTCGTGCTGCGAGCAGTACTTGCCGTTGTTGTACATCGAAAGCTGCGTGGTGCAGCCCGGTTCTTTGCAGGCACGGCCTGCGGTGAACCGACGGGACGGCCGATCAGAGCCGGAGAGAGGCTTGGCGCCAACTGCGTGTTCGGACATGTTCAGACTGCCTTTGGGTTGAGAGGGAACAACACGAGCTCAGCTGAGCGGGTGTTGCTGGTTATCGGCAGCCAGCGCCAGGCGGATGCGGGCTGCCAGATCGGTGGGGACCGGAACGTTGAGCCTGGTCCTGACGGTGGTGCGGAGCATGTTTTCGAACCGGAACGCAGCAACGCACGATGGGCACGAATCAAGATGGGCCTGGACCGCCGAGTGATGTTCGTGATCCAGCTCACCGTCGAGGAAGGAGTACAGCTCTTGGACGGCTTCCCCGCAGTTTCCGCCAACACACGGAAGGGCGTTGGCTGCAAAAGACGCATCGGACGCAGCGCCAAATCGTGGCTGAACGCCGAATACCGGCTCGGACCCAAACGGTAGCGATGCTCCAAAAGGTGTGGGGTTGCTCATGTAGGCACCGCTTCAAAAGCAGGTTCAGCCGGATCATGGCCGGGTTCGGATAGGACCACCGCTGGACGTGAGACGAGTCCTCGATCTACGGCAAATTCGAACAACTGCTTCTGCAGCGCTTTTCTTCCCCGATGGAGGCGAGACATCACCGTTCCGATGGGAATATCCAGTTGATCGGCGATTTCTTTGTAGGAAAATCCCTCAACATCGGCCAGCAGCACAGGGATCCGGAAGGCATCTGGCAGGGACGCCACGGCATCGGACACCTCTGATTCGGTGAAGTGATCCAGTACTTCGTCTTCGGTGGACCGGCCCAGCACGGCCGAGGTCTCGCCGCCGATGCGGCGGTACAGGAACAGGTCTTCGACGTTGTCGAGCTCTTGTTCAGAGACGTTTCGCTGCTTGCGGCGGTACTGGTTGATGTACGTGTTGGTCATGATGCGGAACAACCACGCACGCAGATTGGTCCCGGGCTCGAACCCGTGGAACCCGCGGTAGGCCTTGAGGTACGTCTCTTGGACGAGGTCCTCTGCATCGGCCTTGTTGTGCGTCATGCGGTACGCACCGGAATAAAGCGACGGGAGGTGCTCCATCGCCAGTGTCTCGAAATCGGCTTGATCAGCCATAGCGCCACCCTACCGGGACGAAGATGAGAAGTCAGTGTTGAACCCTAAGGAGCTACCCAGGTTCACCGTGCTCTCAAACCGGTTGGCAACACGCAAACGGGAATCAGGAACACGCAAGGCCTATTTTCGTCGCCGAATCGGCTCCAAACAGGCCTTGCGTGTTGCCTAGAGGCAGTTACAGCTCGGGGATGCGGAGGATCTGACCGACAAAGATTTCGTCTGCGTCTTTGAGCATGGGCTTGTTGGCTTCGAAGATCACTGGGTACTTCGAGGCATCCGAGTACATCTCTTTGGCAATCTTCGACAACGTGTCGCCCTTCACCACGGTGTACTGACGGGAAGGCTCGGCTTCTTCCCTGACGCCGATGACATCCACGACGCGGTCGACTTCACCGACGTTGCCCACTGCCAGGATGACCTTCTCGCGGTCCATTTCCGTTGGGCAATCGCCGACAACCCAAGCAGTGCCATCGTCGAAGCGAATGTTGAGGCCAGTGACGTTGAGCCCAAGCTTGGTGACGTAGTCCTCAAGTTCCTGGGACTGGGCCAGTTCGGCACGAGCCTGCATTGCAGCTTCTGCGGCAAGAAACTTGGCTGCAGCGGCTTTTTGCGCAGCTTCCAGCGCAACCTTCTCAGCGGTGGCCTTGGCAGCGGCATCGAATGCGCCGCGGGCTTTCGCCGCCGCGTCGCGTGAAGCGGCTTCGGCCACGATCTGCTCCTTGGCGCGTTCGGCTGCGACAACAGCTGCCTTTTTTGCGGCTTCAGATGCCTGCGTCTGCGCAGAACCCTTGCCGATACCGAGCTTGCGACCTGCATCGCGAGTGAAATCCAACAGTCCCATTTGTGCCCCTTTGGCTTGTAAACCGATGGTCATGCTGACACACGCGCCGGGACACCGCGCCCGCCATGGTCATAACTAACCACATCAAACACCGAAGGCGATTTCGATCACTGTCGATTCCGTACAGGGCCTGACGAGAAAAACCCCCTGATTACTCAGGAGGTTCTTGGAGCCCAGGGCCGGAATCGAACCGGCGACCTGCTCATTACGAATGAGCTGCTCTGCCGACTGAGCTACCTGGGCGGCGGAGGAAAACAGTAGTACACCGGTTTCGTGCCACTGGCCCGGATTCCCGACGGCGATCGGCAACTCGCCGAGAGCTTTTGTGCCGGGTTATACGGCGCTGTGCCGGCGTTTACGAGCGGATATCTCGGCACAGCTTCGTATTTCCCGGCACGATTTCGACCGGTCGGATTGCTGAGGCCGTCAGCGGGAAAGCGCTGCTGGCTGCGCGAGGCGCGGCAACTGCAGCAAGAGGGCCGGCAAGAGCAGGCTGAGGTTTGGGTTGCGTTCCAGATGTTCTTGTACGCCGTTGATGCGGTCGATGGCAGCCAGTGCCTCGGCGTGGGAAATCTCGCCGCCGATCAACGCATCGCGGAACCTGCGCAGGAGCACGGATAAGCCAAGGCGCAGTTCGTCGTCTCGGAGACGCTTCAGTTCTCGCTTGTGCCGGTCCACCAGCTCCTTTCGTTGCCCCACCGCACCGCGTGGCCCCTGCTGTTCAATGAGCTTCTCGAGGGCGGCGACCTCGGCTGCCTGCCTGGCCTCGAGTGGGCCAACAGCCGCGTTGTCCAACAGCCCCAACGCCTCACCCGACAATGAGGCCACGGCGGCACCCGACCCGTCGAGCCGGCTAGGGATCATGAGCCAGAAAGCGAGCCGCGCTGCCAATTGTTCGTCGTCTGCCAGCAGCAAGGCACGTTCCAACTGACCGCCTGCAGCGTTGGCAACGCGATCCGCTCGGTCCGCATCGAGACCTCGTTCAATAAGCGCACTGACGATCTGGGGAAGCATTGGATTGACGAACGGAATCTGAACGCACCGCGATGCGATGGTTACCAACTCTGGCGTGACATGGTCTGCCAGAATGACGAAGACGGTGCTTTCTGGCGGCTCTTCGATGATCTTGAGCAGCGTGGGCCCAGCCGTGGTGACAAGGTGAAAATCCGTAAGCACCAATACTTTGCGTGCCCCTTCGACGGGTGAGCGCATTGCAAGACGGATGATCTCCCGGGCCTGGTCGACGTTGATTGAAGCGCCCTCACGCTCGACCACCACAAGGTCGGGGTGCGTCTGCGCCATGGCTCGTATGCACGCATCGCATCGCCCACAGCCACCGGTATCGCATAACAACGCAGCGGCGAAGGACACCGCCGCACGACGCGACCCATTCCCGGCCACACCGGTGAGCAGATATGCATGCACTGGCTGTCGAGCGGCAGCCCGAAGTGCCGCCACGGCATGGTCTTGAAACACGATCCGCTCCCACAGATCGACCGACGACGGTGCAAGCACAACCGGCTGGGGATCCGGCGGTGGCCCAACGTCGACCAACGCCACTTCTTCAAGCGCAGCGTCGAGGATCTCTTCGGGAACGTCGGCCGGTAACTGATCAAGCAGCGCCGCCGCCGCGACGGGCTGCTCTTCGACGGGCTGCGGTGCAACCTCGACGGGCTCGTCGGGGATGGGCAGATAATCGTCGGCGTCGAACAGGCTCATGGCACGCCTACCGCTTGCGCGCTGCGGCCTTCTTCACGCCGCCCCGCTTGATTGTCTTTGCGGGTTCGGAGGCCAACTTGGCTCGGCGATCGGCGAGGAGTTCCATGCCGCGTTCCGCGGTGAGTTCGGCGGGGTCATCGCCTTTACGCAACGACGCGTTGGTTTCCCCGTCGGTGACGTACGCCCCGAAGCGACCTTCTTTGACGACCATTGGCTTGCCCGACACGATGTCTGGCCCCAGGGATGCAAGTGGCGGAGTAGCCGACCCCTGGCCGCGACCTCGGCGTTCTTTTGGCAGCGCATAGATGGCCAGCGCTTCGTCCAACGTGATGGTGAGGAGTTGCTCCTCGGCGGTGAGGCTGCGGCTGTCTGTGCCCTTGCGCAGATACGGTCCGAACTTGCCATTAGACGCTTCAATTGGCGAGCTATCTGCGGGGTCGACGCCAACGACGCGAGGCAGCGAAAGCAACTGCAACGCCTCATCGAGTGTGACCGTCTCGACGGTCATCGTCTTGAACAACGACGCCGCTTTCGGCTTGGGAGCTTCGGCCCTTTTCACCTTTGGCTTGGCCGGTGCCTTCTTGGCTGTGGCTTTCTTCGGCTTCTTGCCAGCGGTTCCCCCGGCACCGGAGGCAAGCGCATCAGCAGCAGCCTTCTCAGCTGCGGCTGCGGCGGCTTCGGCAGCGGCCTGATCGGCTGCAAGCGTGGCAGCGGCCATGGCCACCAGGGATTCCACATCGCCGAGCTGCACGTAAGGACCAAACCGTCCGGCCTTCACGTAGATGGGTAACCCAGTGGCGGGGTCGGTGCCAAGTACGCGATCGTTCTTCGGAGCAGCCAACAGTTCGGCCGCCTTGGCAAGCGTCAGCTCATCGGGAGCAAGCGATTCGGGAACGGACGCGCTGTCTTCACCTCGCTTCACATACGGGCCGTAGCGGCCAGCCTTCACAACGACTTCACGACCTTGCTCGTCGATACCGATGGGAATGGAGTTGATGGCCGCTGCGTCGATGCTGCCCAGTTCGTCTGACACCAAACGGGCCAGCCCAAGTGCAGAAACTGACGACGCCGAACCCGACGGGTTTGGATGCGAACTGACACCGTTGGACGGAGCACCATCGGGCCCTGCATCGGGGCCGAAGTAGAAGCGGCGCAGCCACGGAGTTGACTTGGCTTGCCCCTTGGCAATCTCGTCCAGGTCTTCTTCCATCTTTGCCGTGAACGCATAGTCGACGAGGTCGCCGAAGTGTTGTTCCAGCAGGTTGGTGACCGCGAACGCTTTGAAGGTGGGCACAAGTGCCATGCCCTTCTTGAACACGTAGTCACGATCTTGGATGGTGCCGATGATGGACGCGTACGTAGCGGGACGGCCAACTTCAAGGTCAACCATTCCTTTGACCAGCGACGCCTCGGTGTACCGTGCCGGAGGCTGCGTGTTGTGACCAGCGGCAGCAAGTTCAGACACACCGAGCGCATCGCCGGTGGCGACGTTGGGAAGCCGAACTTCGCGGTCTTCCAAGTCGCCGTCTGGGTCGTCTGAGCCTTCGACGTACGCACGCAGGAAGCCTGGGAACGTGATGACTTTGCCCGAGGCAGAGAACTCCACCTTTTCACCAGCAGCGGAAGTTGCGCCAAGGCGAATGGTGGCACTGGTGCCGCGCGCATCGTGCATCTGCGACGCGACCGTACGCATCCATATGAGTTCATAGACACGGAACTCGTCTGCGGACAACTCTGAACGAAGCGAGGCTGGAGTGCGGAACGACTCGCCGGCCGGACGAATGGCTTCGTGAGCTTCTTGCGCGTTCTTGACTTTGGTCTCGTAGCGCCGAGCCTGGTCTGGGAGGTAGTCACGGCCGTACAGCTCCACCACCTGGGCACGAGCGGCTGCAAGAGCGGTCTCGGACAGGGTTGTGGAGTCCGTACGCATATAGGTGATGTGGCCGTTTTCGTACAGCGACTGAGCGATGCGCATTGCGGTCTTTGACGACATCCGCAGTTTGCGACCAGCCTCTTGCTGGAACGTTGACGTCATGAACGGCGCCGATGGCGAACGTCGATACGGCTTCTCTTCGACGGCAGTGACGGCAAACGACGATTGAGCCAAACCGGCGACCAACGCTTTGGCGCGCGCCTCGTCGAGGGCGACGACAGCGGTGCCCTTGAGGCGACCGTCTTCTTCGTAGTCACGACCCGTTGCCAGGCGACGACCGTCGAGCGAAATCATGGTGGCCTGGAACGGCATCTTGTCTTGCGCTGTGGTTGCCGCAAACGTGCCGTTGAGGTCCCAGTAGCCGGCTGACACAAAGCGCATGCGAGCGCGCTCACGTTCCACCACCAGGCGGGTAGCAACGCTCTGGACTCGACCAGCGGACAACCCGGGAAGCACCTTCTTCCACAGAACCGGCGAAACCTCGTAGCCGTACAAGCGGTCAAGGATTCGGCGCGCTTCCTGCGCTTCGACCAGCGACTGATTGAGATCCCTGGACTCCTCGATGGCCCGCTGAATGGCACCACGAGTGACTTCGTGGAAGACCATCCGTTTGACGGGAACCTTGGGCTTCAGTACCTGCAAGAGATGCCAGGCAATGGCCTCGCCTTCGCGGTCTTCGTCGGTTGCGAGATATAACTCGCCAGCGTCCTTCAACAGCGCCTTGAGTTTCGCTACGTGTGCTTTCTTCTCGGCAGCGACGATATACAACGGCTCGAAGTTGTTGTCGACGTCCACGCCCAGCTTTGCCCAGGCGGTCCCCTTGTACTCGGCTGGGACGTCGGCGGCGCTTCGAGGAAGGTCGCGGATATGGCCGATGGAGGCCTCGACCACGTAGTCCGATCCCAGGAACCCAGCGATGGTTTTGGCCTTCGCCGGAGACTCGACGATCACAAGTGGCTTGCCGCCGGTGGCAGCTGAGCTGCGTTTCGGGCGTGCGGGAACAGCGGTGTCTGACACGAAATCCACCGTACGCGCTGTTTGGCGGTGTAGAAACCATGCTTAGTTCCCGTGTCTTCCCCCGCGGAAAGGTGTCTTTCGTGAAATCTCGTAGCCTTCTGGTGATCTGCGCAGCCTTTGTTGCAGCAGTAGCCCCTCTGAGCGGGTCCTCTGCCCAGAGCGGCGCAGCCAAACTGCGCATTGCCCATTTCTCCCCTGATGCGCCAGCCATCGACGTCTATTTCGATGGCGTCAAGCGACTGACCAACGTGGCTTATGAGAAGCATTCGAATTATCTCGAGCTTCCTGTCGGCAAGCACAAGATCGAAGTTCGTGGCACCGGCGCGGCAGCAGATGTTCCTGCAATCGTGTCTGCTGACGCAGATCTGGCAGCAAACGGGGCGTACACGCTTGCGGCAATCGGCAAACTTGCCGCCATTACGGGCAAGCTCTACACCGACGACACCTCCGCCCCACCAACCGGCAAGGTGAAACTCCGCGTCATGCACGATGCCCCTGACCAGGCTCCCGTCGATGTGGTTGTGACCAACGGCCAGGAACTTGCAGCCAAGCTGGCATTTCCAGACGCAAGCTCTTACCTCACCGTGGATCCAGGCAAGTACGACGTCGAAGTTCGTGCAGCTGGGTCAACCACCCCGCTGCTCGCTTCCACCGTGGTGCTGCAGTCCGGCGGCGTGTACAGCGTTGCCGTCATCGGCGGGGCTGACAAGGGCCTGAAGCTCAAGGGTCTCATCGACGTTCAGCCAACAGCGGTTGCCGCAGTAACAACCCCTGGCGAGACGCCGGCAACCAGCGCTCCGGCCTCGACTGCCGGTGCAGCGTCTCCAGGCACAGAGCCAGCGGTTGAGACTACGGCCGCAGAGACCACGGTGGCCCCAGAGACCACGGCTGCTCCGGAGACCACCGTCGCTGACACCACTCCACCAGAGACCTCGGCTCCAGACACGGTTGCTCCCGAGACCGTTGCCCCAGAAACCGTCGCTCCAGACACCTCCGTTCCAGCAGTCCCGACCGGCCCTGTTGAATCGGGTGCTGGTGGCCTCGCCGGTGGCGGCGCAGTCGGTGCTACAGCACTCGCTGGTATCGCCGCACTCGCCATTGCATCTGCTGCCCGCAAGCGCCGCGCGGCTTAATTTCCGACGCCTCCGCCAGATTCTGAATCTTCTGGCGAAGACCTGGCAGCACACCGGACCAACAGGTCAGGGGCGAACATGACCCGAAAGCCACCTCCACGACACGCTGCCCCGACCCGCCACCGGCGGGTCGTTGCGCGTGGCACCAGCACTCTCGGCGAAACGACAACCCCCCAAGGGGCATCAGCAGCCCTGCAGCTACGTGCTGCAGGCATGCGTCGCACAGCCGGGGCCGACAACATTCGACTCGGCTCTTTCGCCAGCATCGCCGTCACCGTTGCCGGCGCCACCGTGATGGCCGGAGGCGCGCACGGATACGGCGAAGTAGTCACCATCCCGCCAACGGCGCCGGCTGAGGTGGCAGGGTCCCTACAGACGCCCGCAGACGGCCGTCTGGGGACCGCTGAGGTTGAAGGAGTGGCGCCAAACGCACTCCCCTCTCCGTCTGCTGGCCCCGCATCGTCCCTCCGAGAAGAGCAGGACGGACGTCCGGCTTCGATATGGATCAACTCGATCAGTACGGGCAGCGAATTGATTGACCTTGGTCTCAACCAGGACGGTGCACTCGAGGTTCCGACGGACTTTGGCATAGCCGGTTGGTGGAAGGGCGGTCCACGCCCCGGCGACCCCGGGCCAGCCGTAATTACCGGCCACTTGGATTCAACGAAGGGGCCGGGCGTGTTCGCCAAGCTAGGGCGGGTCAAGCCGGGCGATGAAGTCACCGTGCGCCGCAACGACGGCGTGAAGTTGACGTTTGTGGTCACGCGAATTGACCGCTACCCGAAACGGGCGTTTCCAACCCGAACTGTCTACGGCCCAACGGATGGCGCCGAGTTGCGGGTCATTACGTGCGGCGGCGGATTCGACCGAACAGCGGCCAGCTACACGTCCAACATCGTGGTGTTCGCAAAGCTCGTCGGCCCAGTGCCTGGACTCACCGACCAGTTGCCAAGTTCCGAACGGGCCTAAACCTCGCGCAACCGTTTCCGGACGCGAAAAAACGGTGAAGGTACAAGACCTTCACCGTTTCCTATGCGGGCACAGCGGCCCGAAAGCTGATCGTGGGCCCGGAGCCCACGTTTGCGACAAAGAGGCGCTGCAGGGGCCGCTCAGTGAGCGGTGCTGGCCTTGAGGACATCGCCTTGCTTGGCGGAGAACATCAACGACCCGATGACAACGGCGAGCGCAGCTGCGGCCACCAAGTAGCGAGCGTTGTTGTCCTGCAGCGAGATGATGGCTGGCAAGACGAGGAGCGAAACGAGGTTCATCACCTTGATCAGCGGGTTGAGCGCTGGGCCAGCAGTGTCCTTGAACGGGTCACCCACGGTGTCGCCGATGACCGCAGCCTTGTGAGCCTCGGAACCCTTGCCGCCTTCGTGGCCGTCTTCGATGTACTTCTTTGCATTGTCCCAAGCACCACCTGCGTTTGACAGGTAGTTGGCCATGAGTTGGCCGGTGAGGATGACCGCCGCGGAGAACGCACCGAGCGCTGCGAAGCTGAGTCCGAAGCCGACGATTACTGGGGTGAGCACTGCCAACAAGGCTGGGGTAGCCAACTCTCGCAGTGAAGCAGCGGTGCAGATGTCGATGACGGGACCGTAGTCGGGCTTCTTGGTTCCAGCCATGATCTTGCCGTCAGCGAACTGGTTACGAACTTCTTGCACAACCACACCAGCGGTGCGGCCTACCGCACGAATAGCGAGCGATGAGAAGAGGAACGGAACGGATCCACCGATGAGCAGACCGATGAAGATCTTTGGATCTGCAACGTTGATTGGCAGCAGATCGAAGACGCCACGGGGACCCTTCTCGGCGGTCTCGATCATTTCCTTGGTGAGCAATTCACCGGTGCCGGTGACCAACTTGCCAACGCCGCCCTTGACGGCTCCTTCAATGAAGGAGGCGAAGATGGCAACGGCGCCAATGACAGCCGAGCCGATAGCGAAGCCCTTGGTAACGGCCTTGGTGGTGTTACCCACTGCGTCGAGGCTGACCATGATGCGCTCGGGTTCGCCGTGGAACTCGCCAGACATTTCAGCGATACCGGCAGCGTTGTCCGATACAGGACCGAAGGTGTCTTCAGCCACGATGACGCCGGTGGTTGCCAACATACCCATGCCGCAGAGAGCGACGAGGTAAAAGCTGACGGGAAGGTTTCCATCGCCGAGGATCAGGGCAACGCCAATGGCCAGGGCGATTGCAAGTACTGCGTACACAGATGATTCCATGCCAGCGCTCGTACCGGACAGCACCACGGTGGCCGGACCGGTGCGAGCAGACTCAGCGATGTCTTTTACCGGCTTGAAGTGCGTAGCCGTGTAGTACTCCGTAAGTCTGCTTACCAACTGTGCAAGCACGAGGCCGATGACGACGGCACCCCAGCAACGCAGGCCGATGTTGGACACTGCGCCGGCATCGTTGCCGACGTAGACCATTGCGACTGCACCAACGCCAACAACGGTCAAGAGACCAGCGACGAGGAAGCCACGGTTGATTGGCTTCAGCGCATCGGTTTCGCCTTCTTTAGCCTTGACCGCGAAGACTCCGACGATTGAGGCGATCACGCCGACCGCACGAGCAGCCAACGGGAAGATGAGGCCAAGCACCCACTTCTTAGGGTCGTCTGGATAGACAGACTTGAATGCAGCGACACCGAGAATGATGGAAGCGACCAGCGTGACTTCGTATGACTCGAACAAGTCTGCGGCCATACCTGCGCAGTCACCCACGTTGTCGCCGACGTTGTCAGCAATGGTTGCAGGGTTGCGAGGGTCGTCTTCTGGAATGCCTGCTTCGACCTTGCCAACAAGGTCTGCGCCGACGTCGGCAGCCTTGGTGAAGATGCCTCCGCCCACACGTAGGAAGAGGGCAAGCAGCGAACCACCGAAGCCAAAGCCCACCAGGATGACCGACGACGTGTTCTGGAAGGCCGCGATGATCGCCGTTGCGCCCAGCAGACCGAGGCCGACGGTGTACATACCTGCGACGCCGCCCGTGCGGAACGCCACGTCAAGCGCCTTCGGCATCGAGCCACCAAGCGCTGCAGCAGCCGTGCGTACGTTGCCGCGAGTTGCCAACGTCATGCCCATGTAGCCCGTGAGACCCGACGCAAAACATCCCAACAAGAACGCAATCGTTCGGAACGTGCCCGCCTGGAAGAACGACAGTGCAACTTCGCCTTTTGCTTGGCCCTCCGCAGCTGGCTTCAAGATCTCCGTGGAGGTAACGAAAACAATCACGGCCAGCGGGATGAGGATGATGCCGATGGTGCGGAACTGACGCTTCAGGTACGCCGCTGCGCCTTCCTGAATGGCCTTCGCGATCTCGATCATTTTGGGCGAACCCTGATCGCGGCTCAGCACATCCTTGGACAGGTATACGCCGACGGCGATGGCAAGAAGTGCAGACAGCCCGGAGAAGGCAAGGATTGCCCACTCGGCGCTGCCAAGCGTGAACTCCTGCCACCCCCCTTCGGCTGCGAGAACGGAACTGATCATGCGGTGCGGTCCTTTCGGGCTCTGCTGGATGGGTTCTTGGTGTTGCTTGTCTTGGCGGCCTGGTTCCTGCTGGCCTGGTTTCGGGTGTCGATGTTGAGTCCATCGACAGCTTCGGTTTCAGGGCGGCCGGCGTTGGTGCCGGTGAGGCCTTCGGCCTGAACAAATATCTGGGCTGCGACGCGTTCGCCCACCATGCGGTCGACACCGTCAATGCGGACGACTACGGGACCTTCGAAGGGCTGCTTCTCGATGAGTTCCGCGTACACGCCAGGGCGGATGCCCAACGTGTCGAGGAATGCCACCATTTCGGGATCGGTGCTCCCTGACAACGCGACAACCCCGCCTTGACCAGGCAGAAGCCCGTCGAGCGAGGGAAGCTGCGGGACTCTGTCCACCAGTGGATCGGGAATTGGGAAGCCGTGCGGACAAGTGGCTGGGCGGCCCAGCACCTCATACATCCGCTCTTCGATCTCCTGGGGCAGTTCGTGCTCGAAAGCACCGGCGAGTCGGTCTGCGTCGTGCCACGGGTAGCGGAGGAGATCCGACAGGAACCGTTCAACGATGCGATGCCGACGAATGGCCGCGACGGCCAACGTGCGCCCAGGAGCAAGCAGTTCGACGCCCTTGTACGGGCGATGATCGATGAGTCCGCGCTCTGCCAAACGCTTCACGGTGGTGGTGACGGTTCCTGGAGCCACGCCGAGGTGCTCGGCCAACGCTCCGGTGTGCGCGTCGGAGCCGCCCTTGCTGAGCCGGTACACGGCTTTCAGCATTTCGCGTTCAGACTTCGAGAGGACGGTATCCATGGTTGCGAGGTGCAACATAGAATTTCGCACTACCAAAAATCAAGTTCGCTCTCAGCAACCTTCACGGAGAGTGACTGAACGACCCATTTCTGACTGGCGACTCAATTAGTCGTGGCTTGCCTGACCGAACAAGCGGTCCCCAGCGTCTCCGAGACCCGGGACGATGTAGGCCTTTTCGTTCAGTCCCGGATCCAACGCCGCCGTGACGATTCGAACCCCGGGACACGCCGCCTGAACAGTTGCGACTCCCTCGGGAGCCGCAATCACGCTCACCGCCGTGATGTCCGTTGCACCTCGCGCCATCAAGAGTTGACAGGTAAAGGCGAGCGAGCCGCCTGTGGCGAGCATGGGGTCCAGAACGAACACGGCCCTATTTGCCAACGACGCCGGCAACTTCTGCGCGTATTGCTCTGGTTCGAACGTCTCCTCGTTTCGACGCAGACCAACAAGCCCGACCTCGGCCTCTGGCAGCACGTAGGTGAACCCATCCAGCAAACCCAGGCCAGCACGCAAGACCGGAACCAGCAATGGGCCAGGGGCCCGGAGACGAACTGCGGGGGCTTCGAGGTCCAGCGGAGTTCGCACCGTCAGGTGATCCACCTGCAAAGACCTTGTGGCCTCGTATGCAAGCAGCGTGGCGATTTCCGCAACCGTTCGACGGAAGTCAGCAGACGACGTTTCAGCATTGCGCAGGATGGCGATGCGATGGCCGACGAGAGGATGGTCCACAACTTGGAGCGACATGGGGCCACGGTACTCCTCGCGAGGAGCGCCCACCCTCGGCGCCGTGCCAACTTCGCGGGGGCTTAAGCCTGCTTGCGGAGAACTCGCAGGCTTCCGACGGTGAGCTGTGCCAGCGGTTCAAAACCAGCGGCGAGCGCTCGGAGATACAGCTCGTAGGGCGGCCGGCCACCATCTGGCGGGTTGGGAAAAACGTCGTGGATGGCAAGCAGCCCACCAGGTTGGACATGCGGTACCCACGCATCGAAATCAGCGTGGGCAACCGCACGGCCATGGCCACCGTCGATGAAGCAAAACGCCAGGGGGGTTTGCCAACTGGCGCCAATTTTTGCCGAGTCACCAACAACGGCCACAACGGTTGATTCAAGTCCAGCATCGTGAATGGTTGCCCGAAAGAACGGAAGCGTGTCCATCTTGTTGATACGAGGGTCAACGACTTCGGTGTCGTGCCATTCCCACCCAGATTGGTTCTCTTCTGAACCGCGATGATGATCAACGCTGAAGAGCAGCAGCCCGCGGCTGCGCGCTACCACGCCGAGATGCACCGCAGATTTTCCGCAGTAGCTCCCGACTTCCAGCAACACACCCGGGGGAGCCTGAACCGCAGCGGTACGCAGGCCGGCCGCCTCGTCGTCTGGCATAAAACCCTTGGCAGCGTCGGCCACGGCAAGCGATGACCGATCGACCGCGGAGAGGGTCACCTCTTTGTTTTTTTCTTCGTTGTCGGCGCTACGGATCTGGGCTTCGCTTGGCCGGGCTTCAGCGCCGACGACTTTGGACCGCAATACCGGCGGCCACCCACTGTTTTGCACACGATTTCCAAGGTGGTGGCTGGCTTGCGAGTAGTGGTGGGTCGTGGCTTGACCGTGGTTGTTGTTGCTTTGGTTGTGGGCACCGCTGCCGAGGACGGTGCTGCAGACCCAGGCGGGACAGTTGACGCGCCCGCAACCGTTGAACCCGGAATGGTTGGCAACAGCACAGCTCCGTTGCCACCAGGGACGGTGGTTGACGTAGTGGTTGTTGTGGAGGTTGTAGGCACAACCGATGGCGGCCATGGCAGGTCGAACCAAGACGCTGGTGTGGGCAACGCAACATCATCAAGCCCGCACGTGGGGAGCGTGCCGCCGCTGAACTGGAACGACGTGAACGTGCGGCGATCCGCTGCGCGTGCAGCAAAAGGCCACCGCCCGGTACACGGGTTGAACCAGTTCACATTGAAATGGACCGACGCACCAACGGGTATGGAAACAATGGTGTGGTACCAAAAGCCGGTTCGTTCATCGATGACACCCGCCCGGTTGATGGAATCGACCAGCGGCGCCGAAGCTTCAGTGACGTTTTGGATCTGCGCAGGGAAACCCGGGACCCGAACGACAAGCTGAACGTTGGCCAACGCCTCCGTGCCGGTGTTGACGACCGACACGGCGGTAATAACGCCGCCAGTTGCTCGGATGGTTGTCCCCGTGGCGATGCGAACATCGAGAGTGAGGCTCTGGGCGCCCGCTGGCGTACTCGCGAGCCCGGTTGCGAACATCAGCAACGTCGACAACAACGCGCCCACGACCAGGCGCGTTCGGTTGGACTGGGAAGTTGGGACCAACATCAGACGATCAGCCTATGCCAGCGGGCCTAGTTTGCCGTACGTATTGCGTGCTTCAGGGGTGCACATGGTTCACCTGCCAACCATGACAGGGGTGCGCCCAGCAGACTCAGTCGACCGGATCAGTTTCGTCGGTGGTAGACGTGCCCGGGTCGGAGTTGGTCTCCGACCGGGAATCCGGAACCTCGGACGCTGGAATGTCTCCTGACGGAGCATCCGAACCCGGAAGCGGCGCGCCAAGTACCTCGGCGGCGTCGACGATTGTGTATGCGTAACCCTGCTCCGCGAGGAATCGCTGCCGGTTGGCTGCGAAAGATTGGTCGTTGGTGTCACGCGAGACAACCGAATAGAAACGCGCTGGCCGATTGTCCTTCTTGGGGCGGAGCACCCGTCCTAAACGTTGCGCTTCTTCCTGGCGCGACCCGAATGTGCCAGAAACCTGAATAGCGACCGAAGCGTCGGGCAGGTCGATTGAAAAGTTAGCGACCTTCGACACAACCAGCACCGGGATTTCTCCGTGGCGGAACTGGTCGTACAGGCGTTGCCGTTCACGGGTGGAGGACTTGCCGGTGATGATTGGAGCGTCGAGGTGGGCCGCCAGTTGCTCCAACTGGTCGATGAACTGGCCGATGACCAAGATGAGGTCGTCGGGGTGATCCGCAACGAGCTTCTTGACGACGGCGATTTTTGAACGCGCGGTTGACCCGATTCGGTAACTCTCGTCTGGGTCCGACAAGGCGTAGTTCATGCGTTCGGCGTCAGTCAGCGTGACGCGAACTTCCACACAGTCAGCCTGGGCGATCCAGCCCTGCGCTTCGAGGTCTTTCCACGGAATGTCGTAGCGCTTGGGACCTATGAGGGTGAAGACATCGGTCTCTTGGCCGTCTTCGCGGATGAGCGTGGCTGTCAGCCCCAACCGGCGGCGGCTTTGCAGATCCGCTGTGGCGCGGAATACCGGAGCAGGCAACAGGTGCACCTCGTCGTAGATGACTAATCCCCAGTCCTGCGCATCGAAGACGTCGAGATGGAGGAACTCGCCCTTCTTTCGGCTGATCATTACTTGGTACGTGGCGATGGTGATGGGGCGAATCTCTTTGCGCTCACCCGAGTACTCGCCGATGTCTTCTTCCCGCACATCGGTGCGGGCAAGGATCTCGGCGCGCCACTGCCGAGCCGACACCGTGTTGGTGACAAGGATGAGCGTGGTTGCCTGAGCCTTGACCATTGCGGCCATGCCAACAACGGTTTTGCCCGCGCCACAGGGCAGCACCACCACACCGCTCCCACCAGCCCAAAACGCGTCAGCAGCGAACTGTTGGTACTCACGGATATGGAATTCCTCGTCGGACTGGGTCCAACCCATGGCGAACGCTGACCCGTCGACGTACCCAGCACGGTCCTCTGCAGGCCAGCCGATCTTGATGAGGGCTTGCTTCAAGCGCCCACGTACGGCTGGTTGGATCTGCACGAGATCAGGGCCAACAAGGTCACCAAGGAGCGGTGAAACTTTGGACCTGCGTACCTCAGCAAGTACTGCTGGATCTGTGGAGCGGAGCACCAACCCGAAGATTGGGTCGTTTTCCAAAATCAACCGGCCGTAGCGGCTCATGGTGTCGACGATGTCGATCAGGAGCGCCTGGGGCAGGTCATAGCGGCTGTACTTCAGCAGCGTGTCGACTGCTTGTTCGGCATCGTGACCCGCCGCCCGTGCGTTCCAGAGGGCTAGCGGGGTGATGCGATAGGTGTGGACGTGCTCGGGCGCCTTTTCCAGTTCAGCGAACGGAGCAAGCGCTGCACGCGCGTCGTAGGACTGAGGGTGGTCTACTTCGAGAAGGACCGTTCGGTCCGATTGCACGATTAACGGTCCACCAGCCACGGCGGGAAAGGCTACTGCCCAACCCGCTGTTACTCAGTGCGGGTCAGGAGAAGACCGTTCGTGCTGGGGATGGGCAGGGTTTCGGACCGGCGCGAGTCCGACGACATCACGACGCAGGCGTGATCTCCATCTCTGGCACGGTCAAGTCCGGGAGGCTGAGATCAGGAATGCTGAGATCAGGAATGCTGATGTCAGGAATGCTGATCGTCGACAGCGACGAATCAATGAAGTTGGTGATGCACCAGTCACCGTTGACCTTGGCCATTTCGATGCTCACCGTGGACGAACCAAGCGTCCCCCCGACAATTGCTGAAGTAGAACCGTTGGCTGTTGTGACATTGCTTCCGAGGAGCCGCTTGCTCCCCGTCCATCCGTTGGCCACCAACGCGTCGTGCGTGCGCTGCAGCCCCGCGGCGTCGACTGTTGCACCGGGGCACAGATCCTGCGCTGCCGTCGCTGGGTTGCTATAGAGCTTGTCTGCGAATTCGTTTCCGAACGTTGTTGGGCCACTGATCGCTTTGAACACAAACGCCGAGCATGCGCCAATGCCCAGCGCCATCAACAAGAAGATGGCCAAGAGGATCCACGGCCACTTGCGGCGCTTCTTGGGGCCCTGTTCGCCTGGGACAAATCCCCCCGGTGGCGGCGGCAACGCCGGGCCACCAGGCTGCCACCCAGCTTGGGCTGGTGGCGTCCAGCCTGGTTGGGCTGGTGAAGCTGGTTGCGGATTCCAGCCTGGTTGGGCTGACGGAGCAGGGGGCTGGTTCCAACCCGGCGCAGGTTCACCGGGTTGTGTCGGCTGCGCGCTCCACGCTGGCGGCACCGACGGTTGCGGTTGCGGAGGGCTCCAGCCGGGGGACGGTGCTGGTGCCTGAGGGGTCGGCCACGAAGGCTGGTCCTGCGGCGGGTTTGGAGTCGGACCATCGGTCATGCCCTCACCGTAGCCAAGCGCCACGCGAGGTTTCCGTCAGGCACACATTCAGACATGTTCGGACCGTTGCGGGCGTAACCTCAGGTTTATGAAGAGCACGATGCAAGACAACCCGCTACTGGTTTCAGCGATCCTCCGCCGCGGAGGCACCGTTCATTCGCAATCAACGGTCACGACCGTCGATTCGATCGACGCGGCAACGGGGGCTCCGGTCACCCGTACCGCCACGTTCGGCGACGTTGCGGCCAACGCAGCACGGCTCGCAAACGCGCTCCGCCGCATTGGGATCACCGGCGACCAACGGGTCGGTACGTTCTGCTGGAACCACCAAGAACACCTGGAGTGTTACCTCGCCATCCCCTCCATGGGTGCTGTCCTCCACACGCTCAATATCCGGTTGTTCCCAGAACAGCTCACCTTTGTGGTGAATCACGCAGACGACCGAGTGATTGTGGTTGACGGGTCGCTCATCCCGGTTCTGTGTAAGGCGACCGGCGGGGCGAATGCATTTCCCAACGTGAAGCATTTCATCGTGATCGGCGAAGGCGACCGCAGCATGCTCAGCTCCACGTTCCCCGCGATTCAGGTCCATGACTACGCCGCGTTGTTGAGCGCCGAGGAGCCCGCCTTCGACTGGCCCGAAAACCTCGACGAGACCGATGCCGCAGCGATGTGTTACACCTCCGGCACCACGGGAAATCCGAAAGGCGTGGCGTACTCTCACCGTTCTACCTACCTTCATTCGTTGGCATCGTTGGGTGCACCGGTCCTTGGTCTCGATGAGACGGACAAGCTGTTGGTCATCGTGCCGATGTTCCATGCAAACGCGTGGGGGATGCCCTATTCCGCATTCTTCTGCGGTGCTGACTTCGTCTTTCCGAAACAGTTCCTGCAGGCCGCTCCTCTCGCGGCGATCATCGCTGCAACGCACCCCACGGTTACCGCCGCTGTTCCAACCATTTGGAACGACATCTGGAACTACGGGGAACAACATCCTTTGGACCTGTCGTCGGTTCGCTCGGTTACCTCGGGCGGAGCTGCAGTCCCGCGCATCTTGATGCAGCGGTTCAAAGACAAATACGGCCTTCAGATCATGCAGGGCTGGGGAATGACCGAAACGTCTCCGCTTGGCTCACTCGCCAAACCACACAAGCACGCACAGCCACACGAGTTCATGGACTTCCACGATCTTGCCGGGCGCGTGCTGCCTGGTGTCGAACTGCGCATCGTCTCCAACGAAGACACCGGCGAAGTTGCACCCACGGACGGATCCACCATCGGCGAAATCGAGGTACGCGGTCCATGGATCACAGGCGAGTACTACCTCGATGCCACACCGGAGAAATTCCGAGACGGATGGCTGCGCACTGGCGACATGGGCACCCTTGATTCGCTTGGGTATCTGCGCATTACCGACCGCACCAAAGATGTGATCAAGTCCGGCGGCGAGTGGGTGAGTTCCATTGACCTAGAGAACGCAATCATGGCCCATCCTGCGGTCGCCGAGGCTGCCGTCATCGGCGTGCCTGACCCACGATGGGACGAGCGACCCATGGCCTGCATCGTGGTGCGTTCCGGCGCTCAGGTGACACCTACAGAGTTGCGGGAGTTTCTCGAAAGCCGCGTTGCCAAGTGGTGGATACCCGAGCGCTGGACGTTCATCGAAGGCGTTCCCAAGACGAGTGTTGGCAAGTTCGACAAGAAGGTGCTCCGCGCCCAACACGCAGACGGGCTGCTCAGCGTCGTCGAGGGCTAACGCTTCCCTTTCGCGCCCCGGCTTGTCCCCGGTTTGGCAGAAGGCCCGATGTAGTGGGCACGTGCACGAAATCGAAGCGGGGCTTCCGAGTACTCCTCGATTGCGTGTGCCAGCCACCCTGCCGAACGGCCCACCGTGAAAATGGTTTCGGCTGAGTTTGGTTCCATGTCCATTGCCAGCTCGAACGTTGCCAACGCGATGTCGATATTTGGACGCTTGCCGATTTGGGAGAACACCTCGTCGATGACGTCTTGTGCAACCAGGAGCGACCGGTGCCGATGAAGCGTTCGGTGCATGAGATCCAACAGCAGAGCGGCACGTGGATCAGTGCCGGCGTACACCCGATGCCCGAAGCCTGCGATGCGTTCCTTGCTCGCGATCCTGGACCTCACGGCCACAGACGCGCCTCGTTGTGACGCGTCAACCAACAGTTCTCTGGCCAACCGGCTGGCTCCACCATGCAACGGTCCTTGCATTGCACCGAGGCCCGCGAGAAGTGCTGCCGATGGGCTGGCTAGCGTGGACGCTGCGACGCGTACAGCCAGCGTGGAGGTCGCAAGTTCGTGGTCTGCCATGACAATCAAGGCGGTGTTCAGTAGTTGCAGGCCGCCGGGTGTAGCAGGCGCCTTTGTGAGTGCCGGCCACAGGCGTGCTGCAATCGTTCCGGTCAGCCGCCTGTCACCGATGACCAGCCGGGTTCGGATCGGCGTGCCGTGTTGCGCTAACGAATCGACCATGCTCCCCAACAGCATCCGTGCCTCAACCGCCACGGTTTCAGGATCTGGGGCAACCCAACGAATCGGGGTTGGCGGCGCCAGCGAGCAGATCACGCGCAGCTGCTGATCGATAGGAACATCGAATGGCCCTAGTCGATGTGACGGCCATGCGGCGCACCGCGAGGTGCCCAGGACGCCAGTCCACAGAAGTTCAGCAACTTCTTCGAAGCTGTGTTGTGTAACCAGGTCGCCGAGGTGGTGCCCCCGGTACACCAAGCCCGATTCGCTGAGTGAAGTCAGGCCCGTTTGGATGAGCAGATTGATGGAACTCTCTTGGCTGGACAATCGCGGTCGTCCACGAACCGCCAAGCGCTCTACTTGGCGACTGTCGAACCGGCTGGTTCGATCTGACGCTGAATGGCTTTCCAGGACCCCTCGACTCACGTAGGCGTAAACGGTGGTGAGCTTGACTCCGAGACGAAAAGCCGTTTCCTGTGCGGTGAGCATCGCCATGCCACAACGCTAATCAACGTTGATTGCGTTGCCTAGTGGACGAAAGTCAACGTTGATTTGTTACAGCTTGGTGCCCGCTCGCAGGTCCGCCAGCCGTTGCCGGATGGCGGTTGCAGCGGCAGTGCCGTCGACAAGTGGTGTGACCGTCTTTCTGGCCTCGTCGGTCCGAATCACAATTTGCTCTGCACACGTAGGGTCGGCACCGGAAAGTCCGCTGACAACTTCCCGCACTGCGGTCGCTGCTTCGTCCAGGTCGGGTTCACCCCATCTTGAGCCTGCCGGGTACGGGCCGTCGTTACGTTCAAGCACGGTTGGAGTGCACGGGATCATCCATGAATTGCTTTCGTTCATGAACGCCAAGTTGCCTGAGTACGCCGAAGCAATGACGGGGATCCCTCGGAACATAGCTTCAAGCAGAACCAACCCATAGCCCTCAGCACGATGGAGCGAACCAACAAGATCGAGGCGCTCCATGAACTCGGACTGCTCGTCTTTCCGCAGCGCTTCGTCAACAAACAGAACGTCGGAACGAGAGAGCGCTGCGATCTGCGTTCGAAGCTGCGAGGCAGCGTCATCCTGCACCTGAGCGCCGATGGTCTTGAAGACAAGAGTTTGACGAAGCGGTTCCGCCTTTGGGAATGCCTTGCTCCATGCGATGGCCAGTCCAAGCGGGTTCTTTCGTTCGACTCCACTGGAGTAGTCGAAGATCTGTGCTGCAACGATGGTCGACGGCAGCACGCCCAGCCGCATCGACACTCGGCTTCGCGCAGCGGTGCGTTGCGCTGAGCCAACGTCGATCGACTGGACAGATGCTCCGATGGGGACGACGTGCAACGTGGTGGATTCCGGTAAAACAGGACGAACGGCTTCCGCTGTGTATTCGCTGGTCACCCAAACTTCAGAGACCCCATCAAATCCCGAACTCAACGCTGCAGGCAGCGAGTCGGTTTCCCAAAAGAAGAGAGCGACGCGTTTGGCCTGCGCCACTTCTCGCGCACCCAGAATTGTGGGCACCAAAGGCAATTCGTGAGGGCCGAGAACACTGATCAGCAAGTCTGGCAACTCCACGTCAGCGCTCTCGGATGAGCCGCTGGTTGAACCTTTCGATGCCGTTTCCGCCCTTGGGTCCCAGCCAGAACGGTCGTGGATCAGAGGCGCAAGAGTATGATCGTATGGGTACAGATGAAGAGGTTCTCCGAGAGAATGCAGAATGCTCGCCAGCCGCCGGGATGCGGCACCAAGCCCATGCACCGCTTTGAGGTAGCCAAGTACGCCGACTCCTCGGTTGCGTTGAACAGGACCATCTACCGTGGCGGGTTCAAGCGACGTCACCCCAGAAGGCGCGGGTGGAATCAGCTCCGGGGGAGCACCAGACTCGTGGGCCGCAAAGTGATGTGCCCACAACAGGTAGCGGAGTCGAGCTTCAGGGTCCAGATAGATGCCGTGGAATTGGTGTTGCAGGTCGGCGCGAGAGCGAAAGAGTGCAAACAGAAATCGCGAGATACCCGGCGGTTCGAACGAATCACTGGCAGCGGCCCATTCCAGCAACTCTGTGCGCGTCGAAGGTGCACCGTCCCGCGCGGAAAGAGCCGCAAGAATCTCGTCGCTGGCGTTCACACCCGCCCTGCTCGAAGCCGGTCTGCGAGTTTGCGGACAGGAGTTGCGGGGTGCAGCGCAGCAACATCCGCGCCTGCAAGCCCGATGGACCACGAGCGTTCTGCCTCAATCAAGTAGCGGTCCGGCATCTCGCGTGCAAACGCGCGTCGTGTGGCTGGATCTGCGACCGACGCAATCACATTGCCGCCGCCATCTTCCGGCATGGGTGCAAACCCCGCGTCTCGGACGGCCTTCAACAACTTGGGAGGATCGAGGTCGCTGACCGCAACGGTGGGCGCCAACAATCGAAGGTTGGCCTTAGCCAGCTTTCGGCTATTGACCACGGCAGCGAGAACGGCCGGATCATCTGCGCGCAGATAACTACTGGACGCGCCGGTTCGGATACGGCCGTGGCGACGGCCGACGTCGTTGACCAACACGCTGAGCGCCTGAGGAACAGAAGGACGGGCATGGCGAGCAAGGAAGTCGGCAATTGCTTCGGGGGAGCGCCCTCGGTCCATGGCCCGGTTGAGGCTGTCGTCGGTGAAACGCAAAAGCGTGGCTCCGCCACGCGACTCGACGTCGGCAAGCACTCCCAACTCTGCCGCAATGTCCGAGCGCAACTCGCCCGGAGCAATAGCGGTGAGGTCGCCTTGCACAGTGAACGTGCTCATTGGTTCTGGGAACTCGCCACTGACCAGTTCGATGACACGTTGCGGGTCGCCGAGGATCAGGGCACGGGCAGCAGCAGTGAGCTGGTTGTCCTTCATCAAGCCCAACACATGCAAGTCTCCAAGGAGCACGGCGACCGCCTCCGTTGGATCTTGCCCGGAGACAGTCCAACGCGACGGACCGTCCCACAGCACGTGTTTCACCAGCGAGTTGACGTCGACTGGACCCTCGAAGACGGCTCGGTCAAGCGACGCCATCACCCGGGCTCGACGCCACGGCGCATTAGTGATCATGGCGTCGACGCGAAGTGGGGCCACCGCATTGTCGTCGTTGAGGTGGTCGGAAAGGTCGTGTGTGGAAGTACGCCAACCCTCCACGACCGAGAGCCACTGAGAAGGTCCTCTGGCGTCAAGCCAGTCCCGGCCCGCCGAGGTGATGGTGACCTCGGACTGGTAAAGATCGACCGAGATAAGGCGCGCCATTCCTGCCAGCCCGACGATACGGATAGCCAGGCGCTGGTCGACCCCCAGTTCCTTGGCAATGGCCTTCATTGACGTGACACCAATGCCGCCAGCCTTGAGTGTGGCGACTGGCTGTTCGGCCATGCGGATAAGCAAACGCGAGAGTAGATCGACCAAGGTTGGCGGAGCTACCCGTTCGTCGACCAACGGCTTGCCGTGACCAAGAACGCTTGGTGCAACGGTGTCGTACGCGCGCAGAGGTTTGCCGTTGAGCAACATCAGGGTGATTTCGCGCGGGACCTCGGCCTGGTCCCAATCAAGGGGGACAATGAGCCCATGACTGAGCAGTTGGGCAGCTTCGATTGGAACCCTCATCCGCTGCATCAGCCCTGGAACGTGCAGAATTGACGAGCCGAGCGCCACCGTATGAGTCAACATCTCAACGGTTTGCGCTGGTAGTCGCTCAAGCAAGGCCGTCAGCTGCTTTGGGTCGCGCAGCAAATTTGCGATCAGGCGGATGAGCCCCACTTTTCCAACTACCGGTGCCAAACCCAAGTTCTCGGCAATCACTCGGAGATCGGCGGGACCGTGCCGGTCAAAGCTGTGTTCAAGTGTTTCGCCCAGCCCGAATGGCCGACCCAAAACACGACTCACTGCCGGAGCCATCTGCCACATCCCGTGATTGACGGACACAAGTCCGAGGGTGCGGAGACGGTGAAGTTCATCAAGCAACACTGACTCAGCTGCGGGTTCGGTACTCAGCTTCGCCAAAGACTCCGGTGTTGCCCGCCCACCGAGGAGCAACACGCCGTGCAAAACCTGGACACCGAATGCGTTGAGCGATGAAATGCACAGCTGCATGCTGTACGGAGCGGCGGCGCGATTGGCAAGGTCGGTCATCGTCGCCGGCGGAGGATCGGCCAGCTCAGGGCGAGCGGTCAGCAGTTTTGCGAGGTCGTCGGCCGACAATGCTCGGAAATCGTCAGCCAGGCCCACGGATTTGAAACTACTGGCGTGGGAACGGGTCGGCGAAACGGCCGGCGCCGTTCACGCGTGTGAGGGCGAAACGGATCAGGGAGCCGATGAAGCAGTTGCGGACTGGTCGTGCTTCTCGGCGCGGAACAAAAGGTTGTTGAGAATGAAGAACTTGCCGATCCACATCACGCCGTACAGGACCAAGTTGATGATCAGAACAACCACAGTGCGGGTGCTGCGTGCATCGAAGGCCGAGTTGATTGAGCTTTCGGCAAGCTTGATCACACCAACCGAGATGAAGAATTGAATGATGGAGAGCACCCAAAACGGAAGGACTTCGCGTTGAAACGAGACTTTGCCGTCTTTTGCCCACACCCAGTAACGGCTGAGTAGAAACGCAGGAATGGTGCTCATCACAACGGCGAAAATCTGCGCGGCGACAATTGTCCAACCGAATACATTGTGCGCGAGCGCGAACGACAACCACGACGTAAGAATTGCGATGCCAGACACAGTGCCGAACATCAGCCACTTTCGGCCGGTCTCGGAGCGAAAATAGGAAAACAAACTCCGGGGCGTCAGCTGCACGGATGAAGATCCTAGGTCCACCATGTCCATTGGCGATCCATCGGCACACTCCCACACCACCTTGAGCGAAGGTTCAGTCGAGGAGTGCGAAACTTTCACGATGTCATCAGACGCAGTCGAACCCGGACCATTGCAGCGGCTGGTCAGCCTGCTCGATCTCGAACAGATCGAGTTGAACGTGTTCCGCGGACCCCACACGGATGAAAACCGGCTACGCACCTTTGGCGGCCAGGTTGCCGCACAGGCATTGGTGGCAGCTGGACGGACGGTCCAGGACAAGCCGGTCCATTCTTTGCACGCTTACTTTCTTCGCCCCGGCGACCCCCACCGACCCACCCTGTACCTCGTGGATCGAATCCGAGACGGGAGGAGCTTCGCAACTCGTCGAGTTGTCGCCATTCAGCACGGCGAGCCAATCTTCAACCTCTCCGCTTCGTTTCATGCGCACGAAGACGGGCCGGTTCATCAGAGACCAATGCCTCCTGCGCCCGACCCCGAGTCACTTCCTACGTTCGCAGAACGTTACGCGGACATGATGCACATCGAGTGGTTCCAGCGCGAACGTCCCATTGACACGCGGACCTCGTCGCCGTCGTTGCGGTCTAAGCGCGATGTTGGCGGCGACCCACGCCAGCAGGTTTGGCTGCGGCCAGTTGGCACTCTCCCCGACGACCCACTGCTGCACGCTTGCATCGTCGCCTATGCCTCTGACATGTCGTTGCTGGATTCCATCCTTCTGCCACACAACCTCAGCTGGGAAGACGGCTCCATGATGGGGGTCTCCTTGGACCATGCAATGTGGTTCCATCAGCCCTTTCGGGCCGACCAATGGTTGCTGTACGACCAAGAGTCACCCGCTGCCTTCGGTGCACGGGGCTTGGCCCGAGGAGAAATCTTCACCCAGTCCGGTGACCTCGTTGTCTCCGTGATGCAAGAAGGGCTCATCCGGCCGATTCGGCCTGTCTGATGGGTTGCTGCGTCAGAGCTTTCCCGCGCTTGGGCAGAAGTCGGCCAGCACGCACACCCCACATTGGGGTTTGCGTGCATCGCACACGCGGCGCCCAAGCAGAATCACTCGCAAGCTGAACGCTCCACGTTCCGCTGCGGGGATGAGGGCATTCAGAGCGTGTTCCACCTTCACCGGGTCGTCGCCCAGGTCCTCATCCACCAGTCCCAGGCGCTTCGAGAGGCGCAGCACGTGGGTATCGACCGGTAGGCCGGGTTCGCCAATCGCGACGCTTCGAACAACGTTGGCCGTCTTGCGACCTGTGCCCGGAACGGTTACCAGGTCTTCGATTGCGGAGGGCACTTCACCGTCAAAGCGTTCGTCCAACGCCCTAGCCATGCCGATCAGGCTCTTCGCCTTGTTGCGATAGAAGCCTGTGGACCGCACGATCTCTTCAAGTTCTTCCGGAACCGCTCCGGCCAAAGCGGTTGGAGTGGGGTAACGCGCGAACAACACCGGAGTCACCATGTTGACGCGAACATCGGTTGTCTGCGCGCTGAGGATTGTGGCGGCGAGTAACTGGAAGGGTGAGTCGTGGTCAAGTTCACACAAGTCTTTTGCTGATCCGGGATACAACTCGGCCAGTCGCTGCGACACCAACGTCGCACGGCCCTTTGGTGAACGCGGTTTACCCATTCGTCCACCGTACCGAATAGAGCTGGCCGGTTAGCACGACCACTAACGCTGCCCGAATCGGTAACGTCGTTTCGCGCTGGTGGCCCGTGTCGGGCCAACCGCAGGGGAGTACCAGGATGCGACAATCGAAGACCGTCAGACGCCTCGCTGTCGCAATTGGAGTTGCAGGGGCGGCGTTCGCTGGTTTGGCCCCCACCGACCTTGGCCGGGCAAGTGCCGCAAGCAGCAGCGCTTTCGTGCTCAGCACGGTTGCAAAGGCTGACAGCCCTATGGCGCTGATCTGGGACCCGGCAACAGGGGGCCAGTTCGTCGTGGAGAAACGCGGCACCATCCGCCTGCTCGCAGGCAAACCCTTGGCTCCCACCGGTGTTGCGTTGGACATCAAATCCGATGTGAGCGACGGAGGTGAGCAGGGTCTGCTGGGTGCGGCGTTCTCTCGTGACGGCTCGCTGCTGTTCGTGAACCTCACCAACTCCGATGGCGACACGGAGATCCGGGAATACGCCTGGAAGAACAACGCTGCCGATCCAAGCAGTCAGCGTTTGCTGCTGGCCATCGATCAGCCCTACGCCAACCACAACGGCGGTCACATCGTTGTCGATGCAGACGGTCTCCTCTGGATCGGAACCGGCGACGGTGGGGCAGGCGGCGATCCGGAGAACCGGGCTCAGAATCTGGATTCGCTCCTCGGCAAGATGCTTCGGATCGATCCCCGCCCCGACGGATCAAAGCCGTATCGAATCCCCGCAGGCAACCCCTTTGCCAAAGGAGGCGGCCAGCCCGAGATCTGGGCATACGGGTTGCGTAACCCTTGGCGCTACGACATCGATGCAACCGGCAAACGGTTGTTCATTGGCGACGTTGGCCAGGGGACCTACGAAGAGGTCAACGTGGTGAGCCTGAGCAAGCCCGGCACCAACTTCGGGTGGAAGCTTCGCGAAGGTAAGCATGCATTCGAAGGCGGAAAGAGGCCCAAAGGTGCAGTGGACCCGATGGCCGAGTACTCGCACAAAGACGGATGTTCGGTGACAGGGGGCGTGTTCTACACGGGAAAGTCTCTGCGAGGGCTTGCTGGCCGATACCTCTACGGCGACTACTGCAAGGGCTGGATCGCGTCAGTTGGCCAACGCACTACTGGCGGCGCATGGCAGTCACGCAAGCTTGGGGTTACATTGGCCAACCTGTCGTCGTTCAACACAGCGCCAGACGGAGAGGTGTGGGTCACCAGCACGGCAGGTGACATCGCGCGGCTCAGCGGACGTTGACCGAACCGTCCGTTCGCCCGGCCAAGGCCCACGCCAGAACCTGGCGCCGCTCAGGTTCGCTCAGTCCAGGATGATCGAACTCTCCTGCTTCGGTCATCTCCAGCCGCGCAAAGACGGCTCTCGAGGCTCGATTGGCCGGAGCGGTGAAGCCTGCGATGCGATCAACTTCCATCGCAACGAAACCGTAGCGAAGCGCCTCCCGGGCAGCTTCCGTGGCAAAGCCCATGCCCTGGCTCGACCTGCTGAGTCGCCAGCCGATCTCCAACACAGGAGCGAACGGTAGTTGCGGGTCAGCCCCGCTCAGGCCCACCCTCCCAATGAGTTCGCCTGTGTCTCGGCGCTCCACAGCCCATTTACCGAATCCTCGCAGTGCGAGTCCGACCGCATCACGGTCGATGCGGTCCTTGGTCTCCATACGTGACGCCGGACCACCAAGGAATTGCATTACCTCTGGGTCGGACTCGATCGTGTGCATCGGGTCCAAGTCTTCGGGTGTCCATTGCCGAAGCAAGAGCCGCTCGGTCTCGAGACGGGGTGCGGCAAGACCTGCGACGGCCTCGATCCCGCCTCGGAGGAGTGCCGGGCCCCGACGGAGCCGAGCAGCGGTGATTGCGCGAACCAGCTCCCGGCCGGTCACGGGGGTTGCGCCACGTTCGAGCGCTGCGTGACGCCCCGATTCATGCAAGTCGTAATGATCGCCCTGAAATGCCACTCGGGGGATGCCCAGGCTGCGGGCGAAGTGATGCAGCTCTTCGAAAGACTCGTCGCTGACAAGGTGGCACCACAGGCGACCGCGCCACGGCCATCGACACTCGTCCACCAGCACGGTCATCGTTCCACCTTCCGGTCATTGACGACCTCGACGCGGTTCACGGCTCCAGGAGCCCGATCCGTTGAGCCAGAAGGGAGACCGTGTCGGTGAACGCAGCATCGCCACGTGTGAACAGACCTTTCGTCTGACCGAACAATTCGAAGCTGACAAGCCCGAACATCTGTGTCCAGGCGGCAACCATCCACAGCATCGCGTGCAAGGGGACATCCGGCGCAGCTATTTGCAGCAGAGAGTCCAGATCGTTTCGAGTGGCCTTGCTCATGTTGGCGGGTTCAGGTCGAAGAAGACCGTCTTCATTTGCTTCCCGCACGATCCTCAACAGCGTCAGCGTCACGCGTGTGCCGGGCACAATCGTGTCGTCAGGTGCTTTGTACCCTGGAACAGGGGACCCGTACAGCAGCGCGTATTCGTGCGGGTTGGTCAACGCCCACTCTCGTACCTGTTTCGCAACTGCCATCCATCGTTGAAGTGGTCGACGGCGTGATGCCTTCTCAAAGGCCGCATCGGCGGCATCACCGAGACTGTCGTAAGCCTGGACGATGAGCGCAGTCAGCAGCACGTCGCGGTTTTCGAAGTAGCGGTACACGGCGGACGGAACGATCTCCAGGTCCCGCGCAACTGCCCGCAGAGACAGGCCCGCAGGTCCCTGCTCTGCAAGGTGCCTTCGGGCCACGGTCAATATTTCCGTCTGCACTTCGGCCCTGGCACGGTCACGTGCGCTGCGCATGGCTGACATGTCTCCATCCTGCCAGAAGAGTGGCTCTCGATCTGAGAGTAGATCAGTGATCTTGACATCGGCTGGGTCGCTGCGTACATTGTCTCTATTCCAGATCAGTGCTCCGAAAGCAGGACATCGTGCCGTTCAAAACCTCCACACCCACCGCTGCCGTCGTTGCGAACCCAGATCGTTACTTGGCACCGGACAAACTCACCCGTGCGGTCTTCAATCCTCTTGTGGCGTGGCTCACCCGCCGCGGGCTCAGCGTGCGGGGGTCGCGTGTGCTCGAAGTACCGGGCCGCAAGAGCGGGCTGGTACGCACAACGCCGGTCAACTTGTTGTCGTTGGGGAACGACCGCTACCTCGTGGCACCCCGTGGAACTACGGAGTGGGTGCGCAACGTTCGCGTTGCCGGTGGCTGCACCCTCCGGTTGGGTCGGAAAGCCGAAGCCGTGCAGTTGACCGAGCTAGCCGACACCGACAAGCCAGAGATTCTTCGTGCTTACCTCAAGCTGTGGAAGCGAGAGGTTGGTCAGTTCTTCGACGGAGTGGGTCCTGACACTTCCGACGAGACTTTGCTCACCATTGCGCCCGGGTATCCGGTGTTTCGTCTGTCAGCATGATTGGGTGCATACCGTCTACTCCGACAACCACCGCTTTCAGGACGGCAAGTCCGAACTCAACAACGGCAAGCTCATGCCGTGCTTCGAGATGCCGCTGCGAGCGGAACTGGTCCTCGCACAGGTCAACGCCAGTGGGATAGGTCCGGTGATCAACCCCGCCTTGCACGGCGAAGCACCAATCTCCGCTGTACACACCCAACCGTTCATCGAGTTCCTTCGCACAGCGTGGGATGAGTGGAAAGCAGAGCATGGGGACTACGACGCCTTGCCCATCATCTGGCCAACACGCACGCTGCGTCACGACAAAATCCCACGCGCAATCGACGGGAAGCTCTCGTACTTTTCGCTCGATGCCGGCACCCCAATCACGCCCGGCACGTGGACAGCCATCACCTCCGCTGTCGATGTTGCCCTGACGGGTGTCGATCTGCTCAACGCCGGCCATCGGTCAGCGTTTTCCATGTGCAGGCCTCCCGGGCATCATGCGGCCGCAGATGTCTTTGGCGGTTACTGCTTCTTCAACAACGCAGCCATCGCGGCGCAAGCGATGCGAAACCAAGGGATCGACCGGGTAGGGATCCTCGACGTCGATTATCACCACGGCAACGGAACCCAGGCCATCTTCTATGACCGCGCCGACGTCCCCTTTGCCTCGCTGCACGCCGATCCGTTCGAGGAGTATCCATACTTCCTCGGTCACGCGGACGAGACCGGCACTGGTGCGGGCGAAGGGGCCAACCACAACTTTCCATTGCCGTGGGGAACGGATTGGAGCGCCTATGACCAAGCGCTGACCGAAGCAGTTGACCGGCTACGACGGCACAACGTTCAGGCGCTGGTTGTATCGCTGGGAGTTGACACGTTCGACGGAGACCCCATCAGCCGTTTTCGCTTGCAGCACGACGACTATTTGCGCATGGGCGCACGGATCAGCGAACTCGGCGTACCAACCCTGTTCGTGTTCGAGGGGGGCTACGCAGTCGAGGCAATCGGTGTCAACGTGGTCAATGTGTTGCGCGGTTTCGAGGCGGGCACGCACGCATGATCAGCCTTTCCCTACAGGTACTCGATGGTCGTTTCGCCGTTTCGCGTTTAGACCCCACCACCCCCATCCCTGCGTGGGCGTGGTCTGGCACCTTTTGCGGCGTCACGCGCACGCCACACGAGTTGAGCATCATTTCCGACGAGTGTTCTGTTCCGGCAGATGTGCGTCACCAAGCTGGTTGGGCATGCCTGATGCTGATTGGGCCGTTCGAGTTCACGTTGACCGGCATCCTTGCAGCGGTCCTGCAGCCGTTGAGCGACGCAGGCATCGGCATCCTCGCAACATCAACATTCGATACCGACTACGTCATGGTTCCTGGTGACCGGCTCGACGATGCCGTACGTGCACTTATTGCTGCAGGACACGCCGTGACAACTGACAAGGCCCCCGCCATCTCATGAGTCTGCGCCAAGGCACACCGGCCGACCTCAGCGAGATCGCATCGCTGATTCGCGGTCTCGCCGAATACGAACAACTCGCGCACGAGGTGGAGTGGACAGAGGACACGTTGCGCGAAGGGATCTTCGGATCTGATTCCCCTGTCCAGGTCACACTTGTGATCGACGACGACACGGGCACCATCGCAGGATTCGCCCTGTGGTTCCAAACGTTTTCTACGTTCAGAGGTGACCGCGGCATCTGGCTGGAAGACCTGTACGTGCGCCCCGAGTTCCGAGGGCGTGGGTTCGGGCTTGAACTCCTGACGCACCTTCGCTCCCGCACCAGCGGCCGAGTCGAGTGGATGGTGCTGGACTGGAACGAACCCTCCATCAGGTTCTACGAAGCATTGGGCGCAACCCCCGTGGACGGCTGGAGCCGATTCCGCTGGCTACCCAACCCTGACGCGAAATAGTTCCGGCTTCCCAGAAGAGGAAGAATCGGTAGATGTTCAGACTGCTCAACGTCTCTGGCCGTGCTGCATTGGAATCAGATGGTCGGTGGTTCGATCTTGCCAGGGTCTCTAACGATCCAACTCTTGCCGACCCGATGGTTGCCATCGCCAGGCATACAGAGTTGCACTCCATCCAGGCCAACCTTGGCAGCTCGCAGCCAGACGCCGACGTTGATCCGTCTGTTCTCGGTCCGTGTGTCCCGCGCCCAACCAAGGTGTTCGGGATCGGTCTCAACTACCGGGCACACGCTATGGAAACCGGAGCAGAGCTACCACCGGCTCCGCTCACGTTCACCAAGTTTCCAAGTTGCCTCACCGGGCCGACTCACGACATTGTCCTGAGCGGCACCAACGTGGACTGGGAGGTGGAACTGGTGGTTGTCATGGGCACCGGCGGCCGCAACATCGCACAGGCTGACGCATGGGCTCACGTCGCCGGGCTCACGTTGGGCCAAGACATCAGTGACCGCATCGTGCAGCGTGCGGGCAAGCCACCACAGTTCTCGCTTGGCAAGTCTTTCGATACCTACGGACCCATCGGACCGGCAATCGTGTCCGTCGACGCGTTTGAGAACCCCGACGATGTGGAGCTGTGGTGTGAGATCGATGGTGAGCGTATGCAACACGGACGTAGCAACGACCTCATCTTCTCCGTTCCGGAGATCGTGGCCTACCTGTCGAGCATCTGCACGCTGGTGCCCGGCGACATCATCTTCACCGGCACGCCGAGCGGAGTTGGTTCGGCGCGTGGTCGCTTTCTCAAAGCCGGAGAGTTGCTCACATCGGGATCGCCCGTCATTGGCAACCTTTCCAATCGTTGCGTCTAGCCGGTTGGGAGCAACCCGCGGCCGCGCAACAACGGCTCGATGGTGGCGTCGCGTCCACGGAACTTGCGATAGGCCTCGCCAGGCTCAATTGAGTTGCCCGATGAATAGATGTATGCGTGCAGACGTTCGGCCGTCTCCGCGTCGAACGGGTCACCCGCTTCGGTGAATGCGTCGAACGCGTCGGCGTCTAGAACTTCAGCCCACATGTACACGTAGTAGTTGGAGGCGTAGCTACTGCTGGAGAACAGGTGCGCGAACTGCGGCAGACGATGCCGCATGACCATGGCTTGAGGCATGCCCAATTCAGCCAAGGTGGTGCGTTCAAACTCGTCCAGATCAAGCGATTCAAGGTCTGTCTTCTGATGCAGGATCATGTCGACCAGTGCAGATGACGTGTACTCCACGGTCTCGAACCCCTGGTTGAAGTGAGCACTCTTTTGGATGAGCTCAATCAAGTGGTCCGGGATGGGTTCGCCGGTCTCAACGTGCCGCGCATGACGGCGAAGCACGTCGGGTTCCAAGAGCCAGTGCTCGAAGAGCTGCGACGGCAACTCCACAAAGTCCCTCAACACCGAAGTTCCTGCCAGGCGCTTGAAACTGACATCGGACAGCAAGCCGTGCAGGCCGTGGCCGAACTCGTGAAACAGCGTCCGTGCATCGTCGAGGCTGAGCAGCGTGGGCGAGCCAGCCTCGGCTTTGGCAAAGTTGTTGTGGTTGGCAATGACCGGCAGCCGAGCGTCGCCTTCAAGGCTGTTGTCGCGGAGGCGATAGCTGCTCATCCAGGCGCCACTGCGCTTGCTTGGCCGCGCGAAGTTGTCGGAAAGAAAGACCCCGTAACGCGCCCCGGTTGAATCGAGAACCTCAAAGACCCGCACATCCGGGTGGTACACGGCAACATCGTGGCGTTCCACAAACGTGACGTGAAACAAGCGCGAGGCACAGTCAAAAGCGGCCGCCAATACCCCGTCAAGTGAGAAGTAGGGCTTGATGTCCTCATCGCTGAGCTGGTACTTCGTACCGCGGACCTTCTCTGCGTAGAACCTCCAGTCCCATCCCTCTACAGCCGGTTCTCCTCCAGAACGAGCGATTGCGCTGAGCTCCTCGTGCTCTGCAATTGCAGAGGCGCGCGCAGGTGTCCAGACCCGCCGCAGCAGCGCTTCGACGTTGGACGCACGCTTCGCCATCGTGTCGTCAAGCTGATAGTCGGTGAACGTAGCAAAGCCGTGTAGCCGTGCGAGTTCCAGTCGGAGCCGCAGAATCTGGCTGATGAGCGGAGCGTTATCCGTCTCGCCGCGCGCAATCCACGCTTTCCACGCTTGCTCTCGTAGCTCGCGTCGTGTTGAGTACTCCAAGAACGGGCTGACGAGGGAACGCGACAGCGTTATTGCGTGGGCACCTTCGGCCATGCCTGCTGCGGCGGCAGCCCCACGGGCAGCAGCACGCAGCCACTCGGGCAAGCCGTCGAGGTCGGATGCCGAATCCAGTTCAAGTAGCCAGGTGGACTCGTCCGAAAGCAGGTTCTGCGAGAACTGGGTCTGGAGAACAGCAAGCTCTTGCGCGATGGCCGCAGCGCGGTCCCGATCCGCACCGCGCAACCGGGCGCCACCGCGCTGGAAGTCCAGCACGAACCGTTCAAGCAGGCGCTTCTGTTCATCGGACAACGAGAGCTGATCCGATGCAGCGTTGAGCGAATCAAGCCGTGCAAACAGACCAGCGTGAAGCGAGATCGAGGAGCCGTGTGCTGCGAGCAGTGGCGCAAGTACTCGTTCCGCCTCTTGGAGGACTGGACTTGTTTCGGCAGAACAGAGGTTGCCGAACAGGCGGCTGAGTCTGTTCAGCAGTTCTCCGCATCGATCGAACGCAACTGCGGTGTTCGCAAACGTGGGCGGTTCGGGGTTGGCTGCGATTTCGTCGATCTCATCCAGATGCTGCTGCATGGCTGTTGTGAAGGCGCCAACGAACTCCGTGGGGTCGATGGCGGAGAAGTCCGGAAGGGCCAGTGGACCAGTCCATTCGTGCAACAACGTCGTTTCAGGCATACGTGAGTTTCGCGCGCCGTGTCTCGGGCATGGTGAGCAACGTCAGTACGGCGACGAGCGCCAGCAATGCCGGGAGCCCGTAGACCCAGCCGAAGCCCCATTGCGTGGACAGATAGCCAACCAGAGGTCCTGCGCTTGCCTGGCCGATGTCACCCATGGCCAGTGCGGTACCCATCGCCTTTCCTCGGTCCCCGCCGCCTGCTCGTTGCAACGAAGCGGCCGTGGCCGCCGGGAACGCTGACCCGATGCTGGCGCCAACCACCGCAATGGCGACGAACGACTGCCATGGTGCGTTGGCAGACGCGAGCGCCAACAAACCAAGACTGCCGAGGGCCAGGACCGGGATGGTGAACCGCGCCGGTCCGACACGATCCGCGATGGGGCCAGTCCATGAACGAACAGCGACCACAGAAATCGCATACACAGCGAAAAGCCGACCCGGATGCTGAATGCCCATCCGTTCTGCGTATTCCGGATTGAACGTGACGAGGGCACCGAACGAGAAGTTGGCCGCCATGATCGCGACAGCGGGCTTGACCACGCGCTTATCGAAACCAGGTTTGGCCGGCGCCTGTGTTCTTGGCCGCGACGTTTCAGGAAGCGTGAGGGCGAACAAGGCGGTTCCAACGTGCAGCCCAGCGGCGGTGAGCCAAACTGCGGTCCAACCAAGGTCGAGCAACCGATCGACCACAATTGGGCCGATGATGAACCCGGTGTAGGTCATCACACTTTGTCGGCCAAGTGCACGGGTTCGTTCACCTTCAGGCACAAGGTCCGTGACGGCGAGAGCGACGGAGGTGAAGAAGAGCGCTGCAAGACCTCCTGCGACAAAACGCAATGCCGTGATACCCACAACGGTATGGACCCGTGTGTAACCGAGCGTAAGTACACCGATGATCGCTGGCGGCGCAACAAGAAAGGGACGACGTCCCACGCGGTCAACCGCCGCACCAATAAACGGCCGCACAATGAGCGCCGCAACGAAGTAGCTGGTTGTGGCAATCCCGGTGTGGAACCGGTCTGCCTTCAGCTCCGAATGCAGATACCGAGGCACGGCTCCGACAATGACGCCAAGTGCCAGAAAATTGCAGAGCACCACCACGTCGAAACGGCGCATCACGCGAGGCGACGGAAAATCCCCGGGTTCGGCGTTCAACGAGGGGGCCATCTCACTCAGCCTCCCACTGCGAGGACTCAGGTTTCGAACCGAGCGTTAACAACAAGCAACCCCGCCGGGGGTAGGCGGGGTTGCTCGAAAGAAACTTGTATCGGTTGATCCCCAAGAGGATCAACCGATGAACAGGTTTTGAAAGGAGTCAGGAAAGCGCCGAGCAGCAGGTGTCGGTGATCAGACGTGCAACCAGGTAAGGGTCCATGTTGGCGTTCGGCCGGCGATCCTCGAGGTAGCCCTTGCCTTCAATTGGAACCTGCCAAGGGATGCGGACCGAAGCGCCACGGTTGGAGACGCCGTAGCTGAACTTGTTGTACGGAGCGGTCTCGTGCTTGCCGGTGAGGCGGCTCTCGATGTCGTAGCCGTAGTTGGAGACGTGCTCCATAACCTTCTTACCCAGTGCGACACAAGCCTTCTCGATCACCTTGTAGCCGCCGTCTTCGCGCATGGCCTTGGTGGAGAAGTTGGTGTGCGCTCCGGCACCGTTCCAGTCGCCCTTTTCTGGCTTTGCATCGAGGCTGATGACGACATCGAAGTCTTCGGCGATGCGGTGCAGCAACCAACGCGCAACCCACAACTGGTCAGAGACCTCAAGGGTGCCGAGCGGTCCAACCTGGAACTCCCACTGGCCGGGCATGACCTCTGCGTTGGTGCCAGAGATGGAGATGCCTGCATCGAGACAAGCCTGGGTGTGAGCCTCGACGATGTCACGACCAACAACACGGCCGGTGCCGACGCCGCAGTAGTAAGGACCCTGTGGCTTTGGATAGCCACCCTTCGGGAAGCCGAGTGGGCGGCCGTCGGAGGTGAGCATGGTGTATTCCTGCTCGATACCAAACCAAGGCTCCTGCTTGGCGAACTTCTTGGCGACCTTCGCTGCGGCGGCCCGGGTGTTGGTTGGGTGCGGGGTCATGTCGTTGAGGAGCACCTCACACATCACCAGCACGTTGTCGCCACCACGGATTGGGTCCGGGCACGACCAGACCGGACGCAGCACGCAGTCGGACTTGTCGCCCGGGGCCTGCTCGGTGGACGAACCATCAAAGCCCCAGATCGGCAGGTCTCCGCCGTCGGGAACAATCTTCGTCTTGTTGCGAAGCGAGGGGGTCGGCTTGGCGCCGTCGATCCAGATGTACTCAGCTTGGAAGGCCACGGGAGGTTCCTTTATATGCAGATGCGGGTTTTGGCCGGGATCTGCCCGGTGCAGTTTGTGTTTGCGGTCTCGGTACACCGGTCGAAGAAGGCGGCCTGAGGCAGCGGCCTCGTTCTTACGGCGGTGCACAGCGTCGCGGGAAGCCGTTTCGCGTTCGTTGCCCGTTTGTGAACGCTCTGTGAACCAGCCGGGTAGTTGTAGTTCGGCGCGGTTTCATCGCCGATCATGGATGACATGTCCGAAAACGGCACAGCCAGCCGATCGAAGCTCAATGAATACGTGTTGCGCACCGTGGAAGAACGCGGCGTGCGTTTTGTCCAGTTGTGGTTCACCGACGTCCTTGGGTTTCTCAAATGCCTCGCCATCTCCCCTGCAGAGTTGGAGAACGCGCTCGAAGAGGGCCTGAGCTTCGACGGGTCAGCAATCGATGGTTTCAGCCGTCACGTGGAAAGCGACATGATCGCCCTCCCGGACGCGTCGACGTTTGAGATCCTCCCGTGGCGTGCAGACGATCCTGTGGCACGCATCTTCTGCGATGTGACGGATCTCGACGGGAACCCATTCCTTGGCGACCCGCGCCAGGTGTTGCGTCGGGCGTTGGACCGTGCCGGGGCCGCCGGCTACCGCTACTTCGCAAGCGCGGACCTGGAGTACTTCTACTTCGCCGACAACGACCCCTCGAAGCCGCCGCGCCCACTCGACACGTCTACGTTCTTCGATCTGTCTGCGGCCGACGCTGCCGGCGACCTTCGTCGGCGGACCATCCACCACCTCGAGGCGCTTGGCATCCCCGTGCGGTATTCGCACCACGAAGAGGCACCAAGCCAGCAAGAAATCGACCTGCGATACACCGATGCCCTCACCATGGCCGACTCCATCATGACCAGCCGTTTGGTCGTCAAGGAAGTCGCTATGGAGCGTGGCATGTATGCAACGTTCATGCCGAAACCCATCAGCGGCGTGCAGGGAAGCGGCATGCACTTGCACCTGTCGCTGTTCCGCGGCGACGAGAACGCTTTCGCGCACCCTGATGGTCCGGGGCTCTCTGAGACGGGTCAAGCGTTTCTTGCCGGAGTGCTGCATCACGCTGCGGAAATCACCGCCGTCACCAACCAGTGGGTCAACTCCTACAAGCGATTGGTCGTCGGCTACGAAGCACCGGTGTACGTGAGCTGGGCACACCACAACCGCAGCGCGCTTGTTCGTGTTCCGAAACCAAAGCGGGACAAATCATCGTCTGCGCGCATTGAATATCGCGCAGCTGACCCAGCCTGCAACCCGTACCTTGCGCTGACGCTTCTCCTCGAGGCCGGCATGCGCGGGATCGAGCGCGGTTACACCCTGCCGGGTGAACTCACCGAGAACTTGTCAGAGCTCACGCCTCACGAGGCGTTGATGAAGGGAATCCAGATGCTTCCCTCGTCGCTGTCAGAAGCGGTCAACGTGATGGAAGACAGCGAGCTGGTTGCTGGCGCATTCGGCGAGCACGTCTTTGAATGGTTCATCCGCAACAAGCGGGCTGAATGGTCCGCATACAAGACGCACGTCAGCCAGTTCGAGCTGGAACGGTATCTTCCCTCTTTGTGAGCGGGGACAATCCAGTGTTGACCGGCACCCAACCTCTCCTTATCTTTCCGGACCCTCCGCCCGTAGCGTTGGTCCAAACCCTCGACCTGTCGGGGTACAAATGGCACGCGGTCAGTTCCGCCGTGGCTGCCGAGCGGTCCGAGCCTGAAGAAGGTTGGGGCGGCGCAATCGTCTTCGCCGATACAGACCCAGAGTCCGCTTGGGCACTGTGTCGATCGCTTCGCAAACGAGACGCGCCCCTTTCGCCGTTGTTGCTGCTGGTGTCTGGCGCGCAGCTTCCTGAACTCGAGCTCCGAGAAGACCTCTACGACGACTTCTGCCTCAATCCGTTTCACCCCGTGGAGTTGCAGGCTCGCCTGAAACACTCCATGTGGCGAGCAGGCAAGACCGCTCGCCCGGGGCTTGTGGAGGTAGGCCCGCTGGTGCTCAACCTCGAGACGTACCAGGCCCAGATGGAAGGCAAGCCGCTCGACCTCACGTACATGGAGTACGAGCTGCTGAAGTTTCTCGCCACGCATCCTGGCAAGGTGTTCACCCGAGAAACGTTGTTGTCCAGGGTGTGGGGATACGAGTACTACGGCGGTGCACGAACCGTCGACGTCCACATCCGACGCCTCAGGGCCAAAATGGGCGAAGAGCACAACCTCATCCAGACGGTCCGCTCTGTGGGTTATCGCTTCGGTCAATCCCGTTGGGGTGGCTGACCCCACAACTCAACCAAAGGCATCGGCGGCCGCGATCCCCATGTACTCGTCGACCTGATGAGAGCGTGTTGGGGTGTCCCGGCGTGAGTTCTCATCCAATCGATCGGTCGGCGTTCTGACCTCCAGTCCATTCAGGTTTGCACTCTGGTTGGCGTGGGCCGGTCTGGTGCAACCCGACTGGCCGGCCACAGTTCTGCTTCTGGCCCCGTTGGTGATGGTTCCGCTTGGCCTTCGACTTTCCTTACAGCCACTCTCGCCACGCCAATCCGCAGCCCTGCTCGTGGCGGCGGTGTTTGCAGCGCTCTCCTTAGTGCCGGACGCTGGCTTCGTGGCGTCGTTGCTCACGTTGCCGTGGCTGATCACCTGCGCGGTACTGGCCATTATCGGAGCGGCGGGTCTGCTCTCCCGCCGTCATCTCCAGGCGGGCATCGGCGCTGACTTCTCGTTGCTATTCCTCGTTGTTGGTGGAGCTTGGCTGTTCATCAGCCGGGCAGGCGCCAACCCGCTGGATTTCAGCGACACCATCGTCTTGCTGACCGCTGTCCACTTTCACTACGCAGGCTTTGCCCTCCCGCTGGTGGCCGCAATCACCTCGAGATCGCTCGGTGAATCGTGGCTTGTTCCTGCCTTAGTGGTGGTCGGTGTGCCGTTCACCGCAGTTGGCATCACCGCAGGAGGATTCCTCGAATGGGTGTCTGCAACGTTTATGGCAGTCAGCGGGCTAGCTGTCGCGTGGACGCTTTTTCGGTACACGAGACACGTGGCGCGGGGACACATTCGGTGGTTAACCGGGACAGCAGCTGTGGCCCTCACCATCGGAATGAGCATGGCACTGGGGTGGGCGTGGTCAACTTGGTTTGGGTGGCGCTATCTCGACGTGGACTGGATGGCCCGGACACACGGTTCCATCAACGGGCTGGGCTTTGGGATGCTGGCAATCATTGGGCTGGTCACCGCAAAAGAGACCACCTACCTACAGCCGGCGTTCCACGTCGGACGGCCGACCACGGCGGTACTCGCGGCGTTGCAAAACGACGCGGAATCCAAGCAGCCCACCAGCCCCGTGGGTCTACTCAAGCACAGTGCGTCAAGCAAGTATCACTGTCAGTCGTGGAAGACAGAGCTGCCCTTCGGCTTCGATGCTGGCCGAGCCGCATTGCGCGGTTGGGCAAGCCACCGCGCCGCAAACATCAGCATGCAGCCTTCCAATGCGGACTTAGTAGTTGGCGAAACCGTCGCAATCGCGATTCCGGTTTGGCGGGTTTCAATCTCGGCCACATGTCGAATCGTGGAGGCTATTGACCAGCCGAACCGCTTTGGGTTTGCGTATGCAACGCTCCCTCATCACCCCGAAGATGGCGAAGAATCATTCATCGTGGAACGTCATCCTGATGGGACTGCCACCTACACGGTAACTGCCGTCTGGCGGGCCGGAATGCTCTGTACACGGATTATTCCGCCGTTGACTCGCAGGCTCCAACAGAAAGCTACTCAGCAGTACCTCAATGGCGTTGCTTCGTTCCAGCTCACAGAGCAAAGTTGACGTGGATCTGCGCTGTCCCCACGGCGTTTTCGTACTCGGAGTATGGGTTGCCGACAGCGGTGCAGGCTGCCCCTCCGAGGGCACCGATCATCATCAGATAGTGAGCGAAGCGACCCTCTGGGCGGAACTGGCGGTATTGCGGGTAGGAGCGGATGACGCTGGCATGGTCACCGGCGGCCCACCACCGCAGAATCTGCTCGTCGAATGCACGGGCCTCGGGCGAAAAGATGTGCGACGGGTCAGACATCTCGTGCTTGCGAATCTCCTGCAACGAATGGAACGTGTGCGACATCGCACCCGAAGCAAGCAGCATCACACGCCGGTCGGACTGTCGAATTGCTGCGCCCAGCAGTTCTCCGGCCAACAGGAAATCATTCAGTTCACCGGTCTGGCAGGTGCTCATGGAAACCCAGCGCTCGTCGCGTTGCAGAAACCCCAACAAGTTGACCGTTGGGTAGTGAATGGGTAGATGTGGATCTTCGATCGCTGTGATCCACATGTCGTCCCGAGGTTTTGCAAGCGCGGCCACGGACCGTGCAAGTGCGGGGTCGCCCACGATGTCGTAGGGCATCTGAGACATCCCGCGCGGCAATTCCTCTGACGTGTACAGACCGTGACGACGCTCCTGCGCTGCAATCACAAACTCGACGGTTGTGAACCAATGGGAATCCAGCACCACAACGGTGTCGATGTTGAGCTGGTCCATAACCTCTGCGCGCAGACGATGTAGGCCTGGCACAAGGCTGATTTCCTTGCCCTCGTTCAACTCTTTGCGGGTTGCTTCTGAAAGCACGATGGTTGGAACGTGAGCTACCAACGCAGCCCCAACGATTTGGCCCATCAGTTGACCGATCCTTCTACGATCTGGAGAGTCTTCAGATCGCTGCACCAGTCCAGGGCGTAGTCTCCGCCCTCACGTCCGATGCCCGAGATCCCCATGCCACCAAACGGCGCCGTCAGATCTCGCACAAGGAACGTGTTGACCCATGTGGTGCCAGCGCGCACTGCCCGGCCGAGAAGGTCCGCACGCTGTGCCGAGCTGGTGAAAATCATGGCCGACAACCCGTAGGCGGTGGAGTTGGCAAGCGCAATCGCTTCTGCGTCGGACGTGAAGGACTGCAACGTAACAACGGGGCCAAACACTTCGTTCTGCACGATCTCGCTGTCGTTGCTACGCGGCTGAACAACGGTCGGTTGATACCACAGGCCACCTTCCCGCCAGACGTTTCCTCCGCGCAGAATGGAGTCGCCAGCGGCACGTGCACGGTCAACAAAGCCGGCGACTCTTGCAAGATGTTCCGGGTGGATCAGCGGAGAGACTGTGGTAGCGGGATCACGTGAATCGCCCAGCACATGAGCATCGGTATATGCGTTGAAGCGGCGCATGAACTCTTCTCGAACCCCGTCTTGTACCAGCAGGCGCGTACCGGCCAAACACACCTGACCCGAGTCGTCGAACATCACCGCCGCCTTCTTCGCTGCCAGATCCAAGTCTGCGTCGTCCAACACGATGAAGGGACCCTTGCCGCCAAGCTCTGCGGTGAACGGAACAAGGTTCCCCGCCGCTGCAACACCAATGATGCGGCCGGTTTCGGGAGATCCCGTGAAGCTGATCCGACGCACACGAGGGTCGTTCACCAGCGCGGCGCCTACCTCTTCGCCGAAGCCTTGAACAACGTTGAACACGCCCGGCGGGAGACCAGCTTCGACGCAGAGGTCAGCGAGGAGGGAAACCGAAAGCGGTGACCATTCCGCAGGTTTCAAGATCACGGTATTTCCAGCCGCCAGCGCCGGTGCGCACTTCCACGTTGACAGCATGAACGGAGCGTTCCACGGTGTGATGACAACCGTTGGCCCCGCCGGCATCCGAAGCACCCGGTTGGCTGTTCCGTTGGAGGACCAGACCCGTTCCTGGTACTGCTCGGACAGGTCCGCATAGGCACGGAAGTTCCGGGCACCACGACCGATCACCCGGAGGCGCAACGACTCGTGAAGCATTGCCATGTCCATGCATTCGACAGCCGCGATGTCTTCAACGTGTGCATCGATAAGGTCGGCAAGGCAACGAAGGATTGGGCCGCGGCCCGCTGGGCCAAGCGCCGCCCATTCCGGAAACGCAGCGACGGCTGCGCTCACCGCTGCGTCTGCAATTGCCGCATCACCAAACGACACGTTGGCCAGAAGTAGATCCCAGTCCAGCGGACTGCGATCTTCGAAAGTACGCGCGCTTGCAACCCGCTGTCCATTAATGAAGTGGTCAACGGAAATAGGAACAGTGCGGTTTCCGTTGACAATGACTGCTCGTGGGTGTTGAGAGTTCGGCACAGTGTTCACTTCTCCCAACGGGGGTGCACGCGTGGATACGGAAGGAGATCTCGAGGAGTCGGGTAGACGGGCGGACGTTGACCGCGCAGTTCCCAGTCGCCGCCCAACGCGGTGGAACGCACCTCTTCGGTCTCGGTTGGTTGCGAGCCAATTTCGTCTGACACTGGCGCGGGACCTTCGACAATGGTGTTGGTCAGCGAACCGAGGCCTTCGACCTCTACCGTGACCACGTCTCCCGGAACAACAGGTCGTGACACTGCCGGGGTGCCGGACAGGATGACATCGCCAGGTTCCAACGTGATGAGCCGAGCCAAGTCAGCCACCAAGTACGCCATGTCCCACGCCATTTCGTCGGTTGAGCCATCTTGGCGAAGTATCCCGTTGACGTAAGTGCGGATGTACTTCCCCTCAGGTTTCCACCCGCGCACGTAGCCGGGTCCGAGGGGGCAGAACGTGTCTGCTCCCTTGACCCGCAGCATGGACCCGGAGTCCGTGTCCCGAAAATCATGCAGACCAAAATCGTTGGCCACCGTGTAGCCACCGATGTAGTCAGCCGCCTGCGCGTAGGTCACGTTGCGACACCGACGCCCGATGACGATGGCCACTTCGCCTTCGTAGTTGAGCCAGTTGCAGTTGGATGGTCGCACTACTTCGCCGCGATGACTGTTGAGGCTTGACACCGGCTTGTGAAAGTACGTCGGCGCAGGAGGGAGCCGCGTTCCGAATTCCCTCACGCGACTCACATGATTGAGATGCGCGCAGATGATTTTGGTTGGGACCACGGGAGGAAGGTGCACCGCATCGTCAAGAGAGACGATGCGACCGTCTGCAGCGTGAAGCGAGTCTCCATTGCGAACTACCTCGACAACCGCTCCGCCCAGCAGAACACGCCTGGTCTCGACTACTTCGTCCACTTCACCCTCCCACGGGATTTGTTTGGCACCAAACGATACGATACGCCGCATGGCTTCGCACCCTGGGCTCCACGGTTTCCTGTTCCCCCGCACACCGGCTGGAACATCGTCGCTGCTCCCCGCACCGCCCTGGCACTACTCCGGCGAAATGCTGACCGTTGAGTACAGAACCGACCCTGCGGCCGTTGCAGCGCTCCTTCCGGCGCCTCTTGAGCCCGTACACGACGACGAAGATCCCGGTGCGGTTGCCGTTATCTTCGCGGACTGGCAGTCATGTTCAGACGCGCACGAGGAAGTCACGGACCCGGTCCGGGCTCAGTACAAAGAGGCGTTCATCGTTGTGCGGTGCCGCTGGAATGGACAGATCTGGTCTCGGTGTGTCGCCATCTGGGTGGACAAAGACTTTGCAATGGTGCGCGGCCATTTCCAGGGGTATCCAAAGAAGATGGGGTCCATCTGGATGACTCGACCAGTCACTGTTGGACAGGCAGGCCCACGGCTAGCTGTTGGTGGTCGGTTCGGCGCAACGGTCGCAGCGTACGATCGCCGACTGATCGATGTGCAGTTCGAGATCACCGGCCCAGCAACCGGCGCTGGGTTCGTCAACGGGCACCCAATGCTGCACTCGCGCCAGATGCCGGCCATCGAGGCCAACGGGACGGACTCTCTGGATGACCTTGTCACCATGAGCGGCGTCAACGTGGAAATTGGCCGCCAGTTCACCGGTACCGGCACCGTCTCGTTCGGCGCGTCGCCAGTCGAGGAACTCACGGACTTGGCGCCGAGGGAGTTCATCGCGGCGTACTACCGCGAGGTTGCCACCACCTTTGTCGGAGGAACCACACTGCTGACTCTCTGAGTCGTCTCGCTCAGCGTCGCACCCGTCTCATGGGTAGCTCCGACTCGCGTCTCTTTTGAGGCCCTGGGATAGCGTCTCGTTTCTCGACCCAAACGGAGGACGCCATGGAGCTGATCAAGGGCCAAATTGCAGTGGTCACGGGAGGTGCCAGCGGGATTGGTCTTGCGTTAGCTGAGTCGTTTGCACGCGCTGGGCTGTCCATCGTCCTCGCCGACGTGCAGGTAGATGCACTTGCCACGGCCGTAGCACGCATCACCGAACTGGGTGTTCCGGTGTGCAGTGTGCGCACCGATGTCAGCAAGGAAGCCGACGTGCAGGCATTGGCAGCAGCCACGCTGGAGCGCTTCGGCGCCGTGCACGTGGTCTGCAACAACGCAGGCGTCGGAGGCGCAGGTGACCCTTGGTTTGGCCCGGTGGCCAGTTGGGACTGGGTGATGGGCGTCAACTTCTGGGGAGTGGTGCACGGCGTGCGAGCGTTCCTGCCACACCTGTTGGAAAACGGTGGCCACATCGTCAACACCGCCTCCATCGCTGGGCTGTACCCCGTTACCTCTGCGCCGTACGACGCAAGCAAGCACGCCGTGGTTGCGCTGACCGAAAACCTCAACAACACCCTGCTGACGATGAATGCAAAAGTTGGTGTGAGCTGCTTATGCCCTGGATGGGTTCGCACGGGCATCATGGACTCCATGCGCAACTGGCCAGAGGAACTCGGGTCAGCTCCGGTTGCCACACCCCTGCAGGTGGCTCTCACTGCGCAGACCCGACGGGTCATCGACGAAGGCACGCAACCCGGGTTCGTCGCAGACCTCGTGCTGGAGTCCATCCGCGAGAATCGGTATTGGGTCTTCCCGCATCCGGAGTTTGTGGAGCAAGCAATGCACCGCTTTCACACCATCGGAGAGGGAATCAACCCCGCACCGCCTGTGCAGCTTCCAGGCATGGCACCTCGGGCCGAGATCATTCGCGAAGCAATTGCCTCGTTGGAATCGCCGTAACTCGTCTGACTTTGAATTGCGATGCGTGACAGGCGTTGTGTGACACGCATGTCGACATGGCACGCTGAACGATGACCTCTTTCTTCAAGCGACTATTCGACCGTCCGTCTCCGTCTGTCGCCGACCCCAGTCCATCGCAACCGGTCCCGCAGCCGACTTCAGAATTTGTGACCCGGGTACCCGACGACGAAGTGGACGGCGTTGAGGCATGGATTCGTTGGACTACAGAGCCCGACGTCCGAGGAATCGAAGTAATCCGGATCTCCGCGCAGGGTCCTTGGCAGTGGCAAGTACTTGTCGGGGCGATGGAGTTTGTGCGCCGGGAACCGTTGGAGTCGCGACTTCGGACAGCTATCGGTTCGGCTTTGCGGTCCGTGGAAGGGGCGGTCCAGGTTGAAGAGGAAGACACTGAAAAGTGGATTGTTGACGGCGACCCTTCCGGCGAGGCATTAGCGGTGGCCGTCGCCGCAGCGCTCGACGAACTGGCCCCTGAAACTCGGGCGTACCTACTGGCACTGCGTACCCAGGCCAATAGAAAGCTGCCCTGAGCTGTTTAGGACCGCAGGACCGAGTCGATCGGCGTCCCACCGGTCAGTACGTCAGAGGCGTTCAACCCCATCCATGACGCAAGCGTGGCGTAGTAGTCCGACAGCCCCGTCGTTGCTAGGACGTTGCCGTCCGCGTCTCGTTTCGCAAAGTTCGGTGCCTGCCCGTAACGTCCCGCGTTGACCGCTCCGGCAAGCATCATCGTTGAAGCCGTTCCGTGGTCCGTGCCGCTGCCGGACGCTTCGGCCCGGCGCCCAAACTCGCTGGTGGTTGCGACGAGAACCCGGTCGCCCAGGCCCGCGTCCGCAAGGTCATCGAGGAACGCGCCAAGCGCTGCACCGAACTGATCCATTTGCGCCAAGTGATTGCCAACTTGATCTGCGTGCGTATCAAAACTCCCCCAAGGGATGTGGAATACCTGCATCCCAGAGTCCAAGGAGATCAACTGCTTCACCAGGGAAAACGAACCCGCCAGTTGATTGCCTTCAGGGTAACGCTCGTCCACCCCGTCCTCCAGCCGGCCGAAGTGTCGCAGAAGGTCCAGCCCACTGCCCAGGTTGGCGCGCGCTATGGATGCGAGTCGGTCGGCGTCGGCCCCAACGCCAAGCTCGGTTCCGTTTGTCTCCGTTGCGCCCATCAGCAGTGTCTTACGCAACCGGTCTTCGCCCGGCTCGGGCTTCGCAATACCTTTGACCAGTTCCAGGGCGGGAAGCGACACCGTTGCTGCTTTGTCCGCCAAGAGCGCCGGCGTTGACCCTCCTCCAACACTCAAACCCGTGATGGGTTCACCGCCCGCCAACTGATCGCAGCAGCGGCCCAGAAACCCGGTTGTGACAGCGGCGGTTCCGTCTGCATCTCCAAGCCACCAACGCCGCATCATCTCAAAGTGCGAGAGGTCAGGCTTCGCGACGCCAAGACCCTCTACAAACGCTAGGCGGTCCTTCACAACGCTGAGGCCTTTGGGGACTGCGTACTTCTCGTCGATGGGGTCGAGCTCCTTTGGGTCAATCCAGATGCGCTCTCGCAACTTGCGGAACGTGCTGTCGCCATACGGAACCAAGGTTGCAAACCCGTCGATGCCTCCGCCCAGCTCAACTACAACAAGAAAGCGACCGGTTCCCTTTCCCGCCTTTTGACTGGCTTGCTTGCCAACCGTTGATGACGCTCCGCTGTCGGGTCCCTTGGACCCGGCTTGTAACGACGTTGATTGGGCGGCGGACCCCAAGCCTGTTGAACAGCCGACCGCGACAGAAGCGCTCCCCACACCAACGGCGGCAAGTAGCGCCCTGCGGGAGATGGTGGGGACGGTGCCAAGTTCGGCGCCGTTCCACGGCGAATTCGCTCGCCGCGGTTGCCGGTTTGTGCCGTTTGATTGACGAGGAGGAGTGTGGCCGTTCATGCGAGTGCGAACTCCGGAGTGGTCAACGCTGCGGTCACTAATCGGCGGGACACAGACATCGCGTCAGCCGCACCGGCCACCGCAATCGCCGCCTGCTCCAACGTCGCACGGGAGGCTGCGCTGACTTGGTGAAGACAGCATCGCTGCATGACTGCGTTCACCAAGCTGCGCCCATCGGCATCGATCGGCTGCATCCGCTCGCTGAGCGCCCAGACATATGCCGCCCGAGTGAGTTGTTGGCTGGCGGACAACCACTTGGTCCCGGCGGGCCATCCTGCGACGTTTGGCGGCTGTCCAGGCAGCTGGTCAAGTTGGTCCAACGTCCACGGCCAGATGTTCTGGTCTTGGTCTTCTCGCAACGGCCCTACTGCGTGCAACGCAGCGGTGAACCACTCGATTGCGTATCGGGGTCTGTTGAACCTGAAGGAGGCAAACTCAGGGCCGCGAACAATGGCCTCGACCAGCGGGCGGATCTCCAGATCTGCCGCGCTGAACAGCCCAGCAAGTTCAGCCAACCGCTCCGGAGACGGAGCAACACCGACGAAGTACCGGAACACCTTTCCTACGATGAACGGTGCACATGCCTTATGCGCGCAGAGAATATCGACCATGTCATCTGCGCGCAGACGACCACGTCGGCCCAACAGAACCACTTCTCCGCCAAGCGCCGCGTCTTGGTTGAAACGTACGGCAGCTGTCTCGTAGTCGACCTCGAAGCCCGCCAGCACCAGCGCTCCGGCTTTGACGTCGGCTTCGGTGTACTGGTCTCTGCCAAGGGTGAACAGCTCCATGGATTCCCTGGCCAGGTTTTCGTTGGGTGAGGAAACGTTGGAGTACGACGCGTCGAGGTACAGCAGCATCGCCGGGTCATGGATAACGGCTCGGAACAGGTCTCTGAAGTTCCCCAGCGCATGGTCACGCAGGAGACGTTGCTGTCCATGCATGATCGCCTGATTGCTGACTTTCACCGCCGACACCGCGAAGTGCCCGTGCCAGAACCACGTCATCTTCTCGTGCACGCCACCGGCAGGGTCTCGGAGGTTCTGCACCCACCCGTTGAGTACGGGATCCCAGTCGTCCTTGTTCACCCGTGACGGCTGAGCCGGAAGGCCCGGCGCATCCAAGGCAAACTCAATGGCCGCCCCAAGCGCACTTGGTCCATCGGCAGCGAAACGGTCCACCAGTTCGGCCGTCGGCCCGAAAGTGAGTCGACGCAGCGCGTGAGCCGCTGCGGCATGCGGAGTTTCTGACATGCGCCGCAGGATAAGGAACACCGCCTGAAGCCAACGTGAAGAGTCTGGCGGCACGCGCTGCGCCCCTGTCCGTCGACAGGGGCGCTTTCACTTTCTCCGTACTGAAAACCAGGCCCCTTACGGGCGACACACCCGATAGATGGCCCGGCTCGTGCTGGAGAAGATCATCGGACCCTCCCAGCAATTCGCCGAAGCACCTTGACCAACAAAGGTGACCGCGTCGCCTTCTGGACTCAGGTACGTCATTGTCAGCTGCGTTCCCGCAACCGCCCAGGAGCCCGTGTAATCCGCAGGGGTGATCGAAAAGTCGAGGACCCCACCAGGGGCCATCCGCACCTGGTGTTGCATCGTGGAACCCGAAACGCATTCGAAGAAGGACGTCAAAGACGATGACCCTGAGCACGACGTGACCGTGAGATCCGCCGGTGCCGCATCAGACACCGTGTGGTAGCTCTGCGACGCAGTGAAGGAGGAAGAGTTGTTTGCGGCGTTGAGATTGTTCGCCGCCGAAACGGTCGCAGCGAAATTGAGAGCGCCGGCCTTGACGGGGAGGGCCATGTCGAACGCAATGGTCCCAACGCCCCCGAAGCGGGGGATGGACCCGATCGCACAGGTGATCTTGAGTTGGACAACGGAGCAACCGGTTGTCAAATTCGAGACGGTGCCCATTACCCTGGGGGACGGGGAGTTGGCAGTGATTGGAAGGGTGACTTGGACGGTAGTAGTCGCAGACGAGTTGCGGTTGCCGGTGTTGGCTACTCGCACTTCGTAGCGAGCGGTAGCACTGGCCAAAACGGTGCCAGGGGTCGTCCAGGCAACCGCAAGGTTGCTGCCCGACGCCGCTTGGCTCGCTTGTGGCATCGCCATCGTTGACGTCCCGACAAGGATGGACATGAGGAGAACGGATTTGGGAAAGGTAAGTCGTTTCATGGCAAGTGAACATACGAACCGGCCACGTTGCGTGACTACCCCCTTCATTGCTGGTGGCACCAAGCCAGCGATCAATGAGAGCCTCGGCAGATGAGTACCGGGCAAGAACCAGAAACAGCCGCGCGTGACGGCGAGTCTTCTGAGACGCAGGGCACCGAAATCGTGAATATTGCGATCGTGGAAGACGACCCGATCTTGATGGCAATGTTGCGCGAGACGGTCAGCAACGTGCCCGGCTTCAACGTTATTGGCACGGCAGGAACTCTTGCCGGCGCCAGGCAGTTACTCGAATCCGACCCGCCCAACATCCTCCTCCTGGATCTTGGCCTACCGGACGGAAGCGGTCTCGAGCTATTGGCGGAACGCCGTGAACGGCCAGCAGACGCCACGAAAGTGATCGTGATTAGTGTGTTCGGAGACGTTCGCAATGTAGTGCGAGCAATCGAAGACGGCGCCAACGGATACCTTCTGAAAGACGCCACCCCAACGGATCTCACCAACGCAATCCGAATCGTTCTCGATGGCGGCGCACCACTCAGCCCGGCCATCGCCAGCCACATTTTGCAGCGTTTGCAATCAGCACCACGACGTCCTGCAACTCGACCCGCCGCGGTGCTCACGCCACGTGAAGTCCAGGTACTCGAATTGCTTGCCGCCGGCAAACCGTTCAAAGAAGTTGCTTCCGCTTTTCAGATTTCGCTGCACACCGTCGCGGACCACGTGCAGGCCATTTATCGCAAGTTGTCTGTGAACTCACGCGGTGAGGCAGTGTTCAAGGCGCTGCAATCCGGGTTGATCGACCTCGCGCCAAAATGAGCGACCATGCCCCCAGCAGGTTCCAACCGGTCGCAACAATTGGCGACGACGGTCAGCCGGTCATGTTGCAACGCGCAACCCCGGCAGGTGTGGCGTTAACGCGTGTCGGTATCGCATTCGCATATTTCATTGCACTTCTCTACGGATGGGGTGGCTCGCAAATTTCGGGTTTTGCATTCAGTGGTGTCGCCACCACCCTCCTCATCGTGCATGTCCTCGTGCCACAACACGTCCCGCTCACCACCGTCGCAACCGTCGTCAGCATTGCAATCTGGGTTGCCACTCTGCTGGTTGGTTTGCGCACCGGCGGCTCCGACTCGCCGATGATCATGTGGAACTTCTTTCCACCTATCTCGATGTACGTCCTGTCTGGTCGACGAGCCGGTGCTCTTTGGACTGCACTGTCGTTCTTGCAGATCGGCATGCTGAGTTTCGGAGAACAACTCGGCCTTCCCGTCACCAATGACTTGCAGGGAAATGCAGCAGCGGTTCACCGCACGGCGCTGTTTCTCGTCAGCATCGTCACGATCGCGCTAGTCGTCACCGGTAACGAGTCCTACCGCACCGCCACCCAAGACGCCCTCGAGGTGGCTGGCCGCACCATGGAACGACAGCGAATTCTCGGTGACATGCACGATGGCGTTGGGAGCCAACTGATGGGTCTGATGTTGCAAGTCCGGGCCCATCAGATCGACGAGGAAAGGCTCCTGCAAGGGCTGGGGTCGGCGTTGGACGACCTCAAGTTGATCGTCGATTCGCTTGACCCGACGCCACGGTCATTCGATCTCGCGATTGCCGAGATGCGCGCCCGCATCCAACCGCGATTCGATGCCGCCATGATTGACCTTAAGTGGGTGGTTCCCCTCCGCCTTCCATCTGTCTCGGCCGAACCAACGGTCCAAGTGCTGCGAGCGATTCAGGAGATGACTACTAACGCCCTCAGGCACTCGGGCGCAACGTCCGTCACCTTTTCGATGAGCTTCGACGAAACCGGCCAATGCACGGTGACTGTCGCGGACAACGGACGGGGATTCGACGTTGCCAACCCTGAACGCGTGGGACGAGGAATGGTCAGCTTGCAAACCCGGGCACGCCGTCTGGGCGGGCTCTTTACGGTTCGGTCCGAACCGGGCCGAACCGAAACTTCCCTGGTCTTCACTCCCTGTTGAAACCCCACAAAGAGATTTATCTGACGCGAGAATCCGAAAGTCAGCGTTTGGAGGAGCGAGACAGCGCCACGAGCTCTGAGCCTTCGTGGCGAGCTTCGGCATCTTTGGTGCCAAGCACGCCGTGCAGGGCGGCAACCGCTGCCCCAGACATGCTGATACCGATGGGGAACAGCACCAACAGGAACACCCCGAGAAGGATGGGTCCGATCATGGCTGGGTAACCCCGCCAGCGCCGGTGAACGCCCAGAACTCGATCTCAACCAGTGCGCCAAGCGCCATGGTCACGTTGCCCACAGTGGAGCGAGTTGGGCGTGGCGCATGATCACCGAAACCCTCGACATATGCGGCGTTCATGGCAGCAAAATCAGCCATGTCGGTGAGGAAGACCGTGCACTTGACTACGTCGGCCAGCGACGAGCCAGCAGACTCCAACAGGGCCTTGGCGTTTGCGAAGATCTGCGCTGTCTGCGCAGGCACCCCGCCATCAACCAGCGCACCGTCGGCGAGGCCAAGCTGCCCAGACGTAATGACCCACTCGCCGGCCCGGAGGACTGGCGAGTACGGACCGACTGGCTTGGACATCAGCTGAAGCTGTTGCCGCAACCGCAGGAACGCGAAGCATTTGGGTTGTCGATGGAGAACCCACCACCCTGCAGCGCATCCTTATAATCCAGCGTTGCGCCAACAAGCATTGGAGCCGACGCTGGGTCAACGACAACACGCACGTCGCCGAATGACTTGACGATGTCGTCTCCAGCGATATCACCATCGAAGAACATCTCGTAGGAGAAGCCTGAGCAACCACCTGGCCGAACTGCGACGCGCAGGGCCAGAGAGGTATCGCCCTCAGCGGCGACAAGCTGGGCGACTTTGGCTGCGGCAGCATCGGTAACCAGGATGCCTTCGGCTTTCTTGCCGATGCCGATCTTGACGGGGGTCGGTGCGTCTTGCACGCTCATACTGGTTCCTTTACGAAGTTGCGAGGCACTACGGATTCACAGGCTAGTGGCACTACTGCATAACTACGCCACACGGGCAGATGATTCCCGAATTTCCTCGGTTTGGTTGTGAAACCATCACCGGTAGCCTCTCGCTGTGGATTCCCCCAACACGCACAACGGCACCGCCTCCGGCAAGGCCAACGAAGCCCCTGTGCAACTCCCCACGGAGGACGATGTCCGGCAGGTCTTGCGAGGCGTCATCGACCCAGAACTCAACGCCGACATCGTCGAGTTGGAAATGGTGCAACGAATCTCCGTGGCCCACGACGGGCAGGTAGAGGTTGTTATCGCGCTCACCATCGCGGGCTGCCCACTTCGGGGGCAAATCAAGCGGGACACCGAAACACGCGTGCTTTCCATCCCAGGCGTCACCGGAGTGCTCATCTCGTTCGGAGAACTCACTGCGGCGCAGCGCACAAACGTGATGCAACGCGCCAGGCTCAAGGCCAGCCTCAACGCCCCGGACACCGAAGTTTCCGCCAGCACTCGAGTACTGGCAATCGCTTCGGGAAAGGGAGGGGTCGGCAAATCCAGCGTCACGGCAAACCTTGCGGCATCGCTTGCAGATCTCGGTTACCAAGTGGGGGTGCTGGATGCCGACATCTGGGGCTTCTCCATCCCGCGCATGCTTGGCCTCGAGGGACGCCTCGGCGGAGACAGCGGCAAGATCGAGCCCAGCGTTCGGGCTGTCGGCACGGCTGGCGGCCACATCAAGGTTGTGTCCATGGGCCTCGTGGTGGATGACGAGGACAAGGCCATCATGTGGCGCGGTCTCATGCTGGCCAAGGCAGTCGAAGAGTTCCTCACCAAGGTTCGCTGGGGAAACATGGACTACCTCCTGATCGACATGCCTCCTGGAACTGGCGACGTTCAGATGGCGCTGGGTCGTTTGCTGCCGCGCGCAGAGATGCTCATCGTCACCACCCCAGCGCTTGCGGCCCAGAAGGTTGCCATTCGCGTTGCCGACATGGCGCGCCGCAGTTACCTTCGCGTCGCTGGGGTGATTGAAAACATGAGTTGGTTCATCGACCCAGAGGGTCGCTCCCACGCACTCTTCGGCGAAGGCGGCGGCCGTCGCCTCGCGCAGGAAACAGGCACGCCACTGTTGGCACAAATTCCCATTGAGCCTTCCGTGTCCCGCGGCGGCGACGTCGGCGAACCAGCGGCGTTGCAATCAAGCGAACCGGTTGCAGCGGCTTTTGCAGCCCTGGCCAAACGAATCGTCGAAGAAATTGCACCGCCCATCGACATGCTTGGTTGCAGCGCCCGGCTTCTTAACGCCCTCGACGCAGCAGTTTCTTAAGCGGCGCGGTCGCCTGGTTCATTGGGCGGAACGGCAGAATGTCCGGCGCTAAGACTACGTCGAGATGATCCGTTCACATACGGAACGCGGGCAACTAACGCTGCGACTAACGCTGGCGCCGCCAGGATCACCGCTACGTGCAGGTAACTGGGTGCCCATCGGCTCCCCGCCGGCAGCAGAGTCCACCCCAGCACCAACCCAAACACGGAGCCAACAAACGCCGCCACCCCAACGTGCGCCGTTGCGTCTTGGTTCACAGAACGTGCCAGGTAAGCGGGTCCCAATGCAGCGCTTCGGGTGCTCAACAACGAACGACGGCGCTCGGAAGACCATCGCCACACAAGGACTGCTGCATTCAGCAGATGCAGCGCAATGACAACATTGAGCAACCAGCGGCCAAAGGACTCGACCTGCGTCCGCTGACGGACTCGGGAGAAGGTTTCGGACACAACCACATCGCCACCCAGACTGGCGCGCTGGATGTCATGGCGAAGGTCCGCAGCTGATCCCTTCGAGGGAACAAACAGAAACCCCTCCTGGGGCATAGCTCCTGCAACGGACTCGAACAGCAAGTCGGTTGTCCACAACGCAACGTCGCCTGGGCCACGAGCAACAATCGCGGCCACGACCACAGGTTTGTCCGACCCGTCACCACCGGCCAGCCGAATAGTTGAACCGACATTTGGCACGACGCCGAAGACGGCCCTTGCCACGTCCGAGACCACAACAACCTGGTCAAGTAGTCCGCCATTGATTTTCTCGGCCGCACGGGATCCGATCAACAACGGCCACTGTTCTGCCGAGCTACCCAGTGAACCGACCTGGACCACACGGCGGTGATCCGGCGCTGGAACGGCTGGGTCCAACGACGGAAGCAACCCCGAGGTGAGAACTGTTCGGCTTTGCACGAGTACAGAGTCCTTCAATGAAGGAACGGACCCAAGCGCAGAAAGGGCCGCGCCGTCGACCGCCTCGCGGAGAACCACCCCGTTACGCTGACCCGCCGGAATTGGATCGGCCGACCCGTTGCCGATGATCACCGAAGCAGCGACGCACGTGACCGTCATCGACAAAACCGCTCCGACCAATGGGGACATCGGCCATGGTCCGGGCCTCGTCGCCACACGAGTTCTGAGCGCAGACAAAGCCGGAGCATCTGTCCGTGGAACTCCCAAACTTGCAGCGTGTTGGCCGGGTGCTGTAGCGACGTACGCTCCCGCCAATCCACCAATGGCCACAATCACTGCGGCGACTAATGCCGCCGTGCGAGGACCTGACTCAAATGAGCCGGACCATGTCCTGCGAAGCAACGCGAGGCTCACGATTGCAGTAGCTGCACCTACCGCAGCCACAACGTGACGGGACCGCAACAGAGACCACGACAGGAGTCCTAAGCCGGCGGCGACCAATCCCACGCCAGCTTGAGAAGTCCATCCACGAAGCCCTGAACGGGCGAACAACGCGACTCCGAGGACAGCGCAAACGGCGGCAAAGGGAACCCATCGGCGCGCTGTCATTAACGGCGCGCCTCGAACGGCCTGCACCAGCGGGATCTTCTGTGTGACGAATCCCAGCGTCAGAGAAATTAGCGCGCTTACTACTGCCGACCACGCGAGCGCCGTGGCAAATCGGTCTGTTGCAGAAAGGGCCGAACCCCACGGGAGCAACGAATTCTTAAACGCAAGTCGCGAAACGACACTGACGAGTCCCGAGCCGACCGCGGCGCCTGCCAGCGCGCCAGGAAGTGCTGATAGACCGATCACGATTGCCCATGTTCCGGTGATTGCACTATTGGCAACTCCGACCAGACGTTCTCGAGCCGACCGACGGCGACGGTCAACAAAACATCCAGCTGCGACCATCATCATGGACCCTGTCGCAAGCAGTCCACCCACGACCTTGTCCCAGTAGTTCGTGGACGAATCACTCCAAAGCGCGCTTTGCAGGGCGAGTTGCTTCACCGGGTCGACCCGAATGATTCCTTGCGTCTTGTTAGCTGAAGAGGTGGCTGGCGTCGTTGTGGCGGGCGTTCCAGTGTCGGAGGCCGAATCTATTGGTTCATCGAACTCGACCACTGCTACGCCTTCGCCATCGCCGGGCTGGTCAAAGAGAACGTTGTCATCGACTGGTTGAACGGGTTGCGATGCAGGCGGGGCTGGTTCTTGCTGACCCTCTGGTTGCACTGAAGCACGACTGTCAGCAACGTTGGAGGCAATAGCCGTGTTGAGTTCTTGCTCCACGCGATCTGAATAGGCAACCGATGACCACGGGTCAACGGAACAGCGTCGACTGGTGAGCGGTTCCACGGCGTCGGGTTGTCTCGGAGCGCCAACCGGGGTTGCAGTAGGCAGCGCCGCAGTGCCGCAAAGCGACAGCACGGACCAGTAACGCACCGGTTCAGTCCAACCATCTGCGCGCAGACGATCGAACGTCTGCGGATCCACGAACAGAGTGGGTTCATAACGTCCATCGGCAGCGGGAATCCCTAGCAGTCCACGCTCCTCCAACACCTGCAGCACGCTGAGAGAGGAATAGTCCTCGCCGGTCAACACGTCAATGCGTGCCGCAGCCGACGCGTCACCAACGGCCAGCAGGTGTGCCGTGTGGTGGCCAATCGAGATCCCCAGGGCCGCCGAAGCGTCTGCGAGTCCGGTCCATTGCTTGTCGCCACCGAAGGTCCTCGCTGAAGCAACATCCAAGGCGACGACGCGGACGCGATGTGCCGAATCGGTTCTGACCCAGGCGGGAGCCCAGCGCAGCTCTAGCGGGCGAGCGTCAAGCAACTGTTGCATCTCGGGCCGCTTCAACAGATCGTTGATCGACTCGCGAACGAGTGAGGCGTCCTGTTGGTTGCCTGACTCCACAACGATGTCCGCTGGCCCGCCACGGGTGGCAGACGCGAGGTGGCGACCAACTTCCACATTGGGTCTCGTACCAACCGAAACGGCAAGCGCAGCCGTCCCAAGAAAGACGCCCAGCGCGGCAGCAAGACTTCGGGACCCGTGGAGTCTCCACTCCTGCACAGCCAGCCGAGCAAACGGCCCATCGGTCAAAACAAACACCGCAATTGGCAGCAGCACCGCAGACAGCGCTGCTCCCAGCCGCAGCCAAGGCCCGTCAACAAAGAACGCTGCCAGGACCAAGAGGAGAGCCAGGTCAACGACAAAGATTGCGAGCAGGCTTCGCCGCAGCGATCCGTTGAAGTGTTCGGCCATGGGTCGGAGGGGTCAGTTGCGCCATTCGAGCGGCGGAGCGTCGAGGATGCGCACGACACCGTCGGCCATCTCACCAACTCGAGCGGTAGCAGCAACAAAACGGGAATCACGGGACGCGACGACAACGGTTGCGCCCCGATGGTGGTGAGCGACGAGCGCGTCAACGATGAGTTGCGCCTGATCCACGTCGAGTCCAGCTGTTGGATCGTCAGCCCAGACTACGAACGGGTCACCTGCCAAGGCTCTGGCAACGGCCGTCCTGGCCCTCTCACTGTGCGACATCTGCGATGGGAAAAAGAATGCCCGGTCGGCCAAACCAAACGTCTCAAGGAGCCGGGTTGCTTCTGCCCTGGCAGCCACCGCACCCCAACCGGCTGCAAGGAGCGGAAGCGACACGTTGTCGCGGGTGTTGAGGTCATCGACAAGGTCGTGAGTCTGGGGAATGAAACCCGACGACGCCGCACGGAACCGCGACCGGTCCGCTTCCGTCCACGCACCCATTTCTTCACCGTTGACGTACACCTGGCCAGCATCGGGAAGGTCGAGGCCCGCCAAGCATGCAAGAAGCGTGGAGGTGCCACAGCCAGATTGCCCACGGATAATCAGCAGGTCACCCGGAGCAAGGTCCAGATTCACCCCGCGAAGCACTGGGACTGGACCGAGCGGACCGGCGAAGGTCCGTTCGAGGTTCGTCACAGAAATCGCCGGGACCGCTGTGTCCGACGGGTCAGCGTCGAGTTGGCTGGCTGCTTCCGGGGCCACGACCTGCGCCGACGGCACACCTTCCCAGGTGGTCGCAGGCAACTCTGAAACAGTCACCGCTGGAACAGGTAGCCCTGAAACAGGCAACGCTGGGACGGGTCGCTCCGCTAGTGGTCGCTCTGAAGCTGGGATCTCCGTAATCGACGGACGCTCCGTAATCGACGGAGGCTGCGGAGGAACGAGGATTGGACGTGCGGGCGCCACCAGCTCAGGTTTCGGGTCGACGGGCGACGGTGTGTGATCCTGCCCACGCCTTACCGGGGCCAGCTGCGTTTCCGGCAGCAAATCCGCCGGGGCCATCCGCGGTTCGTCGTCGACAACAGGCTCGATGACTGCCCAATGCGGAACGCTGAGATCGTCATCGGAGTCCAGGGTGCGGAGAACCACCGTGGGGACGGAAACCGGCACTGCGGTAGGGGCACCTGCTTCACGACGCGCATGCGCGGGGAAACCCGTATCTGATCTTGCGGCCGAGGCGGGCTCGCTCCAGCCGGGCCGTTCTGGTTGGGCGCCGAGCTCGTGACCTGTCGGAACGGCAATGACGCGAGGTGGTTGCACTCCCCATGGCGATCCTTGGCGTACTGCGGGCCGACCGTCTTCGGCGACGCGATTACCAACAGGCAAGTCAACGGATACTTCCGCAACTCGGGTTGTGGGAGATGCAAGGACCGGTTCCACAACCTCGGGTCGAATGGGAATCGACATCTCGGAGCGGACCTGGTCGATGATTCCGGGGTCGATGCTCGACGCGGAGTCGCCGGCGCGCAAGTCGCGCAGCGGTAAACCTGCAGACACGTCAAGAGCTGGGACCCGTCCGCTTCGCAAAAGGTCGGAGATCACCTTTTCGTTCGCGTCAACGACGGTGTAACCCTGCGCAATCGCTTCTGCGCGGCTCAGTTGTTCGAGGACCGCTAGCCCAGACCGCAGGACCACAACCAACCGATCGGCGGAAAGGCCGTCCACAATGTGTGCGTACTCCGTCATGTCCAACCCGTGACCAGTTTCGCGCACCGCCCGCGCACCCGGAACGGGACCATGAACACCGGTCGCATCTCCGTGAAGTTCGTCTCGGGCACCCATCTGAAGCGACGGGTCATCGCGCCAACTCACCTCTTGTTCGCTTGAGAGTCGGCGGGTGAAACCATTGGCAGCAACCCGTTCGGGGCGCGTCGGCTCCGCGGAGCCACCAATCGGTTCTGACATGTCGTTCTCTTCGGCACCTTAAAGGCCAAGCTTGAACGATTCGTCATCCACCGATGACGCATTGTTCAGCCAATTTGCACCTGAAATCCAGCCTCGCGCCGGTTCAAACTCGGCTGCGCGCGGCGGAAAGGGCAGCGGTTGCCGATGGGCTGCGCGCCAGCAGATTCAGTGCCGAAACTGTTGGAGTAATCAGCATTACGTCAGGATCTCTGAGCGCATCGAGTGGCCGGAACCAGCGAAGGTCGCTCATTTCCCGATGATCAGCCGACAGACCCTCGTCTTCGGCTGCGGTCACAAAGAAGCGGGTGTCGTAGCGGCGGTGCCCGCCAATGGGCGTAATCCACCGAGACCAGGGCACAATTGCCTGGGCATCGATCACGGCATTGTGGGTTTGAAGCACGTCGTGAAACCCGTGTTCTCCGTCCAGCAAACCAGTTCGTGAACGATCGAGCAGCGCGGGCTCAACCGGGTCAGTGGAGGCAAGCAAAAGCCCGGATTCCTCGAAGCACTCCCGCACTGCTGCCACCCAAAAGGCAAGACCGTGGCGGGGAACTCCCAGCAGCGATGACGCATGGGCGTCGGAAAGACCGGTCAGTCGTTGCACGGTCTGCTCGGCACGATCGCTTTCGTCGACGACTCCACCAGGGAACACGTACGCGCCGGGCAGAAATGAGGCCGTTGCGGATCGACGCAGCATGAGCACTTCTAAGCCACTCAATCCGTCGCGCAGCACAAGCACAGTTGCGGCATGGCGAACCGGGACAAACCCATCCCCGAGGTTGCGTTGGGCTTCTCCTGCCGCCTGTGTCACCGGAAAACTCTACAGGGCCAGTACCGTTGAGTACGTGGGAGCAACAACCAGGCAAGCCGCAATCAAGCAGGGGCGGCTCCGTTGAACGGCCCGCGCCCCGGCGACATCACCGGCGGTATCACGGGAGACGTGACGGGAGATGCAACAGGCGACAACGCTGACTGGCTCCAGGCAAGCCTCGATAACGAGCCATCGAGCGAGTTGAAGGATGTGACGGCCCCTGACTCAGCTCGGCGACCTGGCGTGCCGGAGCCACGTTCGATTCCCGAAGGATCGCGGGATCGCTCCGGCCTTTCAGCGGGCCGTCCGGACGACGACTCGGCTTCCTGGGAACGTTCAGTTATCGGAGACACGCCCTCCCATGACCTGACCGGTGAACATCACCCACAAGCCGCTAAGGCTCAGAACACCGGTCCAACCACCCCGCCAGTAACTCGTCCCAACGTTTCAGCCCAGAAAAGCCGAAACGCTTCGAAGAACGCAACGCAGCCCAAGCCCGGCGACCGTGCTGCCCCTCGCCAACCCCGCCCCGTGGCAGATACCTCAACGTGGTCTGGTCGTCGGCGCGCCCGCCGTGCTGACAAGCGCCTCGCGGAACGAGAAGCAAAAGCTCTGATGCACCGCCGCCCGTTGTGGCGCGGACGAGTGGTACCCAAAACCGTGCTGGGTATTTCGTTCACCATGCTCGTTAGCGGTCTCGCAATGGCGGTGAGCGGAACATTGCTCTATATGAACTTCCGGTACCGCCAGGATCAGTCCGACGCACTTGTCCGCAACTTTCCTCAGCAGGTGCGCCAGGCACAGCGCGCCGTCCAAAACGAGGGCCGCAACGCCCGGTCGCTCATTCAGGACGAGCTGGAACCGTTACGCAAACTGGCCGCAACGGCCGAGACGCTCACGACGGTGCTGACGACAGCGGAACCATCGGTGTGGGCCGTGCGGACATTCGACGTCGATGGTCAGGGCACAGCGGGTACGGCGTTCGTAGTGGCGAGCGATGACGAGAAGACTTTCATGGTCACGTCGTTGTCTGTCGTGAAAGCATCCACGGCCAAACCGGGCCCGCAAATTCTGGTTCGTAAGGGCAACAACGAATCAGCCGCAACGTTATGGACTTGGGACGACAAACGAGATCTCGCGCTGCTCGTTGTCACCGGCCTCGGCAACCAGCCTCCGCTCAGCTGGGCAGCACCCACAGCAACCCGCCTGGGCGACCAGGTGTTCATCATGTCTGGGTTCGGCGCTAACGACGCATCCATCGTTGAAGGCCGCGTCGGCGACGTGTTTGCCGACGGAATTCAGCACACGGCTCCCATCGGTACCCACTTCAGAGGCGGACCTATCATCGACTCGCAGGGTCGAGTGGTTGCAGTGGCATCGTGGAATTACGCGCCGTTGGGATTCACTTCGGCAGGGGTCTTCTTCGCTCCGCCGATCTCCGCTGCCTGCGAGCAGGTACTTCGCTGCCTCAACAACCGAGTCGACGGCGCAGGAGCCCAACGCTAGGCCGATGCTGCCGGTGCAACCAGCGCAGGCTGTGTTGTTGGTTCGGGCTGTGGAGGCACTGGAGGCACTGGAGGCAAGGGAACCTCGGTGACAGGCACTGCTGGAATCGGCCCGGACTGCACCGGCACGGGATCTGGAAGCTGCACTGGTGGCGCGTCGGCTGGTTGTGCGGTTGTGGGCGGCAAGGTTGCACCAACACCGAACGCACCAGTCTCGTCGTCAGGTACCGGTGGGTTACCGGCTGACTCGACCAACCGACGTGCAGGGATCTGGATAGGTGCTTTTCGTGCCCCAGGATCGAGACCGCCGCGTGCCTGCCGGCGCAACATTTCGGTACGGGACAACTGCGCTTCCTTCTTGATGGGCAGCGGCGCAGCGAACTGCAGGACGGGTTCGTTTTCCAACGCGGCCGACATAAACCGGTGCCACGTCATTGCAGGAAGTGATCCGCCAGTAATACCGCCCCGCACGCCCTTGATGTTGCGTAAAGGCTTGAGGCTGTCTTTGTAACCAATCCACACGGCGGTCGAGAGGTTGGGCGTACAACCGACAAACCATGCGTTCCCGTTGCCCTGCGACGTGCCGGTTTTGCCTGCCACCGGCCGGTCGGACAAGGCAGCCCGGACCCCTGTGCCGCCAGGCTCAACGACGCCGCGCATGACGTCGATCACGTTGTCGGCCACCACTTCGGACAACACCCGCTTGCCAGCGCGCTTGGAGTTGTCTTCAAGCACGGTGCCAGTGGAGTCCACGATTTTGACGACAGGTGTTTGTGGCATCCGCAGACCACGGTTCGCAAAAACTGCGTAAGACGAAGCCATCTCAAGCGGCGACACGTCGAAACCACCGATTGAGTACGACGCGCCATGCACCTTGCGGTCGTACCAGGCACCAGTAATGCCAAGGTCCTGCGCCATCTTGGCGACGTTGCGGATGCCGACATCCATGCCAAGGCGAACGTATGCGGTGTTGACAGACTTGGCCGTGGCAAGCCGCATGGTCACTTTGCCGTACCCGGCTCCCTCGTAGTTGCGAATCGGACGAGACCCGTCGGGAGGCTGATACGTGGTACCCAAGTACTGCGTCTCTGGGGTGACACCGCGGGCAAACCCGGCCGCCAACACGATTGGTTTGATGGACGAACCAGGCGAACGCCCCGTGCCGCCACCGTCGATGTCGCCGCTTTGCAAACACTCCGGGGCAAGGTCAGGTTCGTGGCCGAGTCGCTTCCGTAGCGTTGCAAGTTCCGGGCACAGTCCAAGCGCCAAATTGACCTGTCCGCCTGGCGCATCAAAGTCTTTCCCGCCGACGAGAGCCCTCACGAATCCGGTTGACGGTTCCACGCTCACAATTGAGGCCTCGACACCCTTCGGCGCATCTTTCAGCAGCCAGGCTGCGGCTTCGTCGGCCTTTGCCTGCATCGCCGGATCAATGGTTGTGTACACGGCGAGGCCACCTCGATACACACGCTCTTCGCCGTACTTAGCAATGAGATATCGGCGCACGTAGTCAACGAAGTAGGGGTGCGTAACGGACGTCTTGGGCCGCTGGTACACGACGGTTACCGGCTTGCCGACCGGGGGCGACGTGCCGTCTTCGTTGTCTACCCACAACTCTTGGCGAATGGCTTCGTCGTGCTCAAGTTGGGAGATGTATCCCTCGGACAACATTTTGCCGAGCACCAGTTTGCGTTTCACTTCGCTGGAATCGCGGTGTTCACGTGGGTCGTAGCGAGACGGTGCAGGAATGATGCCCACCAGCGTGGCGGCTTCGCTGAGCGTGACAGCCGAGACGGACTTGCGAAAGTAGGTCTGCGACGCTGCCCCCACCCCGTAGGCACCCTGGCCCAGGTACACGGCGGTCAGGTAGTCGAACAAGATGTCTTCTTTAGACGTGTCCCGGTCAATTCGGTTGGCAACAACCGCCTGACGGAACTTTGCCGAGACCCGCTGCGCCGCTGACAGGCTTTCATCTCTGAGGTCAGCCTGTTCGTCACCTGAGTAACGCTGCTTCACCAACTGCATGGTGATTGTGGAGGCGCCCTGTTCGGTGGAGGTGCCATCAAGGTCCGCCTTCACGGCACGGGCAATGCCGCGCAGGTCGACGCCCTTGTGTCTCAAGAACCGGCGGTCTTCGGTGGCGATAAGGGCCTGTTTCAGGATCTGCGGGATGTCGGTCCGGTCGACAGGGATGTTGGAGTCGAACTCCTTGAACACCGCAATCTGGTTGTTCTGGGAGTCGTAGACAACCGTCGACAGAATGGTTGGCAGCTCGCGTCGTTCGGGGATGGTCACCGGCACCGGGGCGAACAGCGCCAAGGACACGCCGGCCACGGCCATGGACCCGGGCAGGATGGTGAACGCGACGATAAGCACGACCACGGTTTTCACAAACGCGCGGATCACACGCCATATCGACCCGAACACGCGCAACATTGCCCGGAACACGAGCACTAGCTTCGCAGGAATGAGGCCCCCTTCGGTCGATACCCTGGCCAAGGAATTGGGTCCCACCCATCCTGACCTTCCGCGCGCCCTATTGGTGCAGGCGGCGCGGGAAGGAATTGCTTCCGCGATAGCGGCCAGCGAGCCAGACAACTCGGCACTCTTTGCGCACAATGCAGCTGCGGCGTTGGAACGTTCTCTGCTGCAAACGGTGATCAACGGCACCGGCACCTTGCTGCACACCAACCTTGGCCGTGCTCCCGGTGCAGCAGGAAACAATCACCGGCAACAGGAAAATTGGCCGGTGCGGTACTCGTCCTTGGAGTTCGACCTCGGCTCTGGCCAGCGTGGTTCGCGGAGAAATCATGCTGCCTCGTTGCTGGCAACCCTGTCCGGCGCAGAATCTGCGCTCGTCGTCAACAACTGCGCAGCAGCACTCATGCTGGTCATCGCTGCGATCGCGAAAAACCGAGGGGTCGCGGCCAGCCGCGGCGAACTGGTCGAGATCGGCGGAGCGTTCCGCATCCCCGATGTACTGGCGTCACAAGGTGCCCAACTCATCGAGGTTGGCACAACCAATCGCACGCGGGCATCGGACTATGAACGCGCCGTGGCCACCCGTTCCAGCAACGTGGGCATGATCCTCTCCGTGCACCGGTCCAACTACCGCATCAGCGGTTTCACCGAGACACCGACCGTCCGTGAATTGGCGGCAGTCGCTGGACCCCGTCGAATCCCGTTGGTTGTCGATACCGGCTCCGGTCTGCTCGACGCCCGCCTGCCGTGGTTGGCCGACGCGTCCGGAAGCGTTCCAGACCTTCCCTGGCTTGCAGAAGAACCAGCCAGCCGTCAAACATTGCAGGCCGGTGCAGATCTCATTGTGTTCTCCGGGGACAAACTTTTGGGCGGCCCGCAGGCCGGGGTTATCGCTGGACGCAAAGACCTCGTTGACCGGTGCGCGTCGCACCCACTTGCGCGGGCACTCCGACCCGGCGGAACGGTGTTGGCGGAGCTGCAAGAGATCTGTCTCAAGTACCTCGATGGGCGCGCTCGGGAAGTTCCGTTCTGGGAGATGGCGGTGCGGTCGGTCCAGTCACTTCGTACGCGCGCAGAGCAGATAGCCGAAGCGCTGCAACTCGCCAACGTGACGGCTTGCCCCTGCAACTCCGTACCCGGAGGCGGCACACTTCCAGACGCCGAGATCCCGTCGTACGGAATCGTTATTGGCGGAAACCGGACAGCACAACTTCGTCGCCAGAGTCCCCCCGTCGTCGGGCGCGTCGTCAACGGCAATACGGTCATTGATCTTCGGACGGTTGACCCTCTCGACGACGCGCTGCTCATCAGCATCATCGGCTCGTTGGCAGGTCTCCACACAACCAGCAGCCCCGCTGACCACCAGGCCGACTGAATGCGGATCATCGCCACTGCCGGCCACGTAGACCACGGCAAGTCGACACTCATCCAAACCCTCACCGGCACCGACCCTGACCGTTGGCAGGAGGAGAAGGAACGCGGGCTCACCATCGATCTTGGTTTCGGTCACACAACGCTGCCCAGCGGTGCAGAGGTCTCCTTCATCGACGTACCCGGCCACATCAGGTTCCTCAAGAACATGCTGGCCGGAGTCGGCGCGATAGACGCGTGCATGTTTGTGGTCGCAGCCACCGAGGGATGGAAGCCGCAGAGCGAGGAGCACCTCCGCATTCTGGACTTGCTCGGCATTCGTCACGGCCTCATCGTGCTCACCAAAGTCGGCCTCGTCGACATGGAGTGGCGAGAGCTTGCGTTGATGGATGTGGAGGAACACGTCGCCGGCACATTCCTCGAGGACGCCCGTATCGTGCCGGTTGATGCTCCGGCAGGCGTCGGCATTCACGAGCTGCGTGAGGCGCTGGACAACTTGGTTGCACGCACACCCGCAGCCGTGGACCGTGGCCGTCCGCGCCTCTGGATTGACCGTGTCTTCGCCGCCAAAGGATCAGGAACCGTTGTCACCGGAACCCTCACGGGAGGCCAGATCACCGCAGACGAAGACTTGTCAGTCGTTGGTCATGGGTCTCTCCACCAGGTGCGCGTGCGCAGCATTCAAAGTCATGGGACCAAAGCAACGCTCATCGGCCCTGGCAACCGGGTTGCGGTCAACTTGGGCGGCGTGTCCCACGAGGATCTCCAACGCGGCGACGCACTCGTCCGTCCATCGCAATGGCATCGATGCGTCCGTTTCGATGCGCGCCTGGACGTGTTGCACACGGTTGACCATGACGTATCTCGACGCGGCGCTTTTGCTCTCGCCATTGGCAGCGGGGAGTTCCCGGTACGGGTCCGCGTGCTTGGAGACGGTCGCATTGCTGGTGGGGCAAGCGGCTTCGTCCGCGTGCACCTTCCTCTGGAAATTCCGCTGCTTCCTGGTGACCGTGGCATTCTGCGCGACTACGGCCGTGAGGAGACCATCGGTGGCGTTGAGGTGCTCGACGTTGACCCGCTCCGAGCGGCCGCCGGCACTGTCCCGGACGGGTCCGTGGAACGCCTCGTTACCGACCGCAGCTGGGTCGAACTCGATCAACTCTTTCGGCTCTCGCCATACCCCTGGACAGGCCGAGTGGTTGCCCAACGATGGGCCGTAAGCGATGCTGCGTATCAAGATTCGCTCGCGCGCATTCGTACGCACACAGACGATGCCGGTCCGCTTGGGCTGGACCCGGCACAACTCGACGAGCACGAACGTGCCGTGCTTCCAGATCTGCACGATGAAGGTATTTCGTTGCGAGACGGCAGAGTGAAAAGACGCGAACTGGTCGACCCGCTTGCCGATCACCCGTACCTCGCCTCATTGCTCGCATCACCGTTCCAGCCACCGGAGCCAACCGGCGTAGACCGTGGAGAACTACGGGAACTTGTCCGGAGAAAACTGGTCGTTGTTTCTGATGGCCTTCACTTCGCGCCGGCAGCGTTGGACGATGCGGCGAGAACCACCGCCGGATTGTTTGTCGAACACCCCGACGGCATCACCGTTGCGCAAATACGAGACGCACTTGGCACCAGCCGCAAGTACATCCTCCCCATCGTTGGATGGTTCGACGCCAACGGCATTACCCGTCGGCGCGGCGACCTCCGCATCCCCGGACCACGCCTACCTCAGGCTTGACGCCTGCTCAGATGGTGCCGGCTTTGACCGCGTCGACAATCCAAGGAATCACTTCGTCCAGCATGGTTTCAAGCGTTGTGGTGGCTTCGAAACCGAGAAGATCTTTCGCCTTCTCCACAGATGGAACGCGCTTCTGCACGTCGTAGGTGTACGCCTCGTCACTCACCAGTGAGAGCGGAACTTCTGGACCCTTGATCTTGCGCCAGATGATTTCGGCAAGGTCATGCACCGTTGTGCCTTCCGCGGTGGAAATGTTGAAGTCTTCGTTGAATGCCGAGGGGTGCTCCATGCAGACCGCAATTCCCTTAGCGAGGTCGCCACCGTATGTGTAGTGACGAACCTGTGAACCGTCGCCCAAAATGTGCAGCGGATCTTGACCCTTCACAACTTTCTGCACCAAGTCCGGCACAACGTGGCTCATGGCCAGTTGCACGTTGCCGGACATCACCTCGTGTTCGCCCTTTGCGCGGCTTTCACCGATGCCCACGCAGTTGAATGGCCGGACGATGGTGAACGGGAGGCCGTACTGCTGATGCGCGGAACGGGCGAAGTACTCAACGGCAAGCTTCTGGAAGCCGTAGGACGACAACGGAGGCGCCACCTTGCGCTCGTCGCCTTCGACCGAGGGCCAATGCTCGGTTGATTCGAACACCATCGACGACGACAGGTAGGTGACCTTTTGCAGCTTTCCGGTGCCGCCTGCGTATGCCTTGAGCGCTGCATCGCACGACGCCGCCATAATCCGCTCGTTGGTAGCCAGCAGATCGTATGCATACGCATGAAAGTACGAGATGCCGCCGATGAGCGCCGCACCAGCGATGAAGTGATCGCACTGGCTGGCGAGCTCTGTCATCAGGCCGACGTCTGTGCATTCACCCTTGACGAACTTGTAGTTGGGGTGGTCGTCGTAGCTCTTGGTGACCTGGCCGTATTTCGAATAGTTGTCGATGCCGATCACGGTATGGCCGCGACCCAACAATTCCTCTACGACGTAACCGCCGATAAAGCCGGCCGAACCGGAAACGAGCACTGTGTATGACATGACTACCTCGGGGAACTGGTGGGGAGATTTGGCGCTACAGGTTGAAGCGGTGGAGCAGCAGGCAACGTCAGCGCCGAGCCGTAGGCGTAGCGATACCAACGCAGATACTTCGGCAGCCATTTGGCCAACTTGAAATTGGACTCGCCGAAGGTGCGATCGAGCCAGATCGTTGGGATCTCAGCGACGGGTTGACGATACCGACGTGCTTTGGCCACCAGTTCCAGAGCGACCTCAAACCCGGAGTCGGATTCAATGCCCACCTGGCGGACAAACTGCGTGGAGTAAGCCTTGAATGAGTTGGTGGCGTCATTGGTACCAACCCTGGCAAAGGTGGCCAAAGTTCTACCCGCTGTGCGCGACAGCGCCTGTTTGAACCACGGGCCTCCAACCTGCTGGCCGCCGCGCATGTAGCGCGAAGCAGACGCGATGACCACACCTCGCTCGACCAACTTCACCAGCGGATCAATCTGGGCTGGGTCGTCACAACCGTCAGCCATGGTCACCACCATCACCGGAGCGGTGGCAACGCCGAACCCGAAGCGGATTGCCTTTGCTGGACCACGGCCGAGGGTGTTGAGCGTGGGACGGACACGCGGGTCCCTCAGGGCATACGCCTCGACGAAGGGAGCCGTGGTGTCGTCTGCAGAGTCATAGACAACAATCACTTCACAGGGAAGTTGGACTGCTTCGAAGATGCGGTCAAGGCAATCGACAACCGAATCACCCTCGTTGTACACGGTGACAACGATCGAGACCCGCGGGTCGGACTCGGCCTCTTGCGCCGACTGGTCAAGCGGGTCAGATGCGCGGCGATGCAGGTAGTTCACAGCCGTGCTCAGATCCGCACACCGTTGCCGGTGATGTTCCAAATGTCGATCACTGGCTGGGCGGCGCCGAGCGTGCGATACCTGCGATGCGGCGCACCAATCACAACCACGTCGCTTCGCTCAAGCAACTCGGCCTCGTCGACCAGGTCTGCGTCGGTGCGCACATAGGGGTCGGCGCACAACACGTTCGCGGCACGGAAACGCAAAATGCGCTTCAGCTTGTACGACAGCGAAGAGCGAGTGTCGTCGGACTCGCCCTTGAACGCCATCCCGAGAATACCGACGGTCATATTGGCGATGTCGAACCGCGCCGCCATGCGCGACACGACGTACAGAGGAAGGCCCTCGTTGACAAGCATCGCCGAGTGACCAAGAACGAACTTGTTGTCGTTGAAGGCTGCGAGCTGCATGGTGTCTTTGAACAGGCACGGACCTGCGGCGAAGCCTGGTCCGGGCATGTCAGCAGCGCGGGGATAGTCGAACGTGATGGCGTGGCGAATACGTTCGAAATCCAGACCGAAGTCGTTGGCCATCATGAACAACTGGTTTGCGGCAGCAAACTTGATGTACCGCCACGTGTTGGTGAACAACTTGGCGAGTTCCGCTTCTTCCGGGGTGACCTGCACCGTCGAAGCGGTGAGATGGCGAAAGAGCTTCTCAGCCTTGGCCAATGCGGCATCGGTGCGAGCACTCACAATCTGCGGAAGCTCAAACAACTCGGTCATCGCTTTACCCTCAGCGATTCGCTCTGGACAGAACGCCACTTCCACGTCGACAAGTCCGGCACGGGAAAGCCCTTGCTCGACGAGCGCCGTGACCCCCGGGTACACCGTGGAGCGAAGCACAAGCAATTGCCCCGGACGCAGGTGCTGATGAACAGCGGCTACTGCATCGGGAACCGCCCGGGCGTCTGGGTTGAGATGTTCATCGACCGGGGTTCCAATGACCACGACAACATGTGCTGCCTCGGAGACGACGGCGGGGTCTGTAGAGGCTCGGAACAGAGAATTGTCGACAACCCGCCGGATCACCGGTCCGGCATCAGGTTCGTCGAACGGCAACAGTCCCCGGTTGACCAGGGCGACGGTGGTTGGGTTGATGTCGTATGAGACAGTACGAAGCCCACGGTCCGCAAAAGCGATGGCGAGCGGGAGGCCAACGTGCCCACACCCACCAACGACTACGACGTCTGAGCTGAACCCCGGGTCACCTGCCATAAGGAGACAACCTTAGGTGGCGGCACCGCCACCGTCAGGGCACCCATGGCCTGCGTTACGGCCCGCTAAGATTTCGGAGCATGAAACGACGCGTAACCAAGACGGCGACCGATGTGCCTTTGAATGCCTACGAGGCGACCCGGGCCAACATCACACGGCGTTCGTTTTCGTTGAGACCACCCCAGATGCCGTGCGGTTCACGGATTTCGATGGCGTAATTCAGGCAATCCCCTTGCACGCTGCACTGCGCGCAAATTGTTTTGGCGGACCGCTCACGGCGTTCTTTGTCTTCTTTGCGCTCAAAGTGAGCGGGTGGAAAGAACATCGCTGATTGCGGGCCCTTGCAAGCAGCCTTGCGCTGCCACAGTTCTTCGGCCAAACCCATTTCTCGACCCCCAAGGTTCTGAACAGAATGCAAAGGTACGTGTCGTTCGTCACAAAGGCAAGGGGCAGTTTGTGAGCAAACAACTTTTCCCTTCGGCTGACGCGAACTGGTGAACCGAGGTGACTGGTCTGCGCCGGTTACGGTTGCACGGTGACCGAGCAGCCACCATCGTCACCCACCCCATCGCAGCCTGAGTGGCCCAGCCCTCCGCCCATGCCGCCAGAGCCTCAATGGGGGGAACCCCAATGGGTTGGACCACCTCGTTCCGGAACTCCCCCGCTTGACTTCGGAGACGTCATCGACCGCGGGTTCAGACTCTGGTGGCGGTCGATTAAAGCCGTGCTGCCCATCGCGTTGGTCCTTGTGCTGCCATCTCAAATCATTTCAGTCCTCACTTCCCGACGATCTGGCAGTTTGCAAGACTGGCTGAAGGGCTTTCAATCCCAAGCCAATGAACTCGGTCCGGGCGACACCTTGGACTTTTCTGGCCTCAACAGCGCCGTCGGTGGAGAGCTGCCGGCCCTGATCTTCATGCTCATCACTGCGACGCTCGTGCAGGGCGTTCTGACCGCTTACTACACCGACAGAATCCTCATGCGTGAAACGCCTATTCGCGACTGTCTCCGTTCCGTGCTTGCCCTCGCACCAGCTCTGATCGGCGCGGTAATCCTTGCTGGACTCGCCAACCTTCTCGGATTGTTTGCTTGCTTCGTTGGCGTCCTGTTCACCATGACAAGGTTTGCTGTGGCCCCCCAAGTTGTGGTGGTAGAGCGCGCAGACGCAATCTCAGCGCTGCGACGCAGTTGGGTGCTCACTGCTCGGCGCTTCTGGCCGCTGCTCGGCCTAATCATTGTCGGTGGTCTCATTTCGACCCTGGTGAGCATGCCGTTCAGCCTGATCTCCCAGTCCATCGGGACAAATGCCAACGGCGTCGGATTCATCGTGCAGGTCCTTCTCGGCGCCTTTGGCACGGCACTAGGTACGGCCCTGACAGCCGCTTTCATGGTGTTTGCATACTTAGATCTTCGAGTGCGATTTGAAAACTTGGACCTCGGAGTCATCGCCGCAGGAGCGTCGCAGGCACCGTGAATCCGGTTGTCAACGGTCCAACAATCATTGCGATTGAAGGGCTAGATGCTTCAGGTAAAACCACCCAAGCGTCGTTACTTGCCGAAGCGCTGCGGAAGACCAACACGTCGGTTGGCACCCTTTCGTTTCCTCGATACGAGACTTTTTTTGGCACTCGCATCGGCGCGCTCTTGAGCGGGCGAGAACGCACAACTGCCAGCACCCTGGACCCACGTTCGATGGCCTTGTGGTTTGCCATGGACCGCTGGGATGCGGTGACCACCGCACTACCCCAGTGCGACGTGCTGCTGATCAACCGGTGGACCCTGTCTAACGCCGTCTACCAAGGAGCGCGCGCAGGGGATTCGGCCGAGGCCGATGCGGTGTTCGATTGGGTGTTGCAGTTGGAGACCGAGCGCCTCGGGCTCCCGGTCCCTGCTCTCACGGTCCTGTTGGATGTCACCGTAGAAACGTCGATGGCGCGGGCCACAGACCGAGCCGCAGCCATTGGAACCACCCCCGATGTTTACGAGTCCCACGAGACGCTGCTGCGAACCTCAAGGCGTCTGTACCGGCGCGCAGCTGAGCGTGGCCACGGGGTGATTGTTGACGTCGAAGGTCGTTCCGCCGAGGTCGTCCACAACGACGTGATGGACCTCGTTCGCTCCGCCCTGCCGCACTGAAGCTCCCGAGGTTTGCCCCGGTCTCAGTCAGCTGCCGCCCGGCGTTCACGATGATCGCGGGCAGCTCCTTCAAGCGGCTCAACTTCGAGCACAAGTCCGTCGATCGACGCAACACGGAGCGCCGAACCAGCGCTAATTGGCGTGCTGCGGTTGGTCCGTGCTCGCCACGGGGCGCCCTTGACCTCGACCACCCCGTCGGGGGACACGTCGGTTCGGGCAGTTCCAAGTTCGCCGATCATCGATTCGCGACCGATGGTGGGGGTTGCAAACCTGGTGCGGATCATGGTCGGCATGCCGCTCACCATGAACAAAACGATCATCACGACCACGATGGCGGCCCACCAGAGCGGCACCGACACGCCTGAGCCGAACAACACAAGCGACCCAGCCGCAAGTGCGACCGTGGCCACCCCGGTCCAAAACCGCGGTTGGCCGGCTTGCACATCAATTGCGAAGGCCAAGAACGCGAACACGACGAGGAACGCCCCCAGAGGACGGGTGGGCAGCACGCCAAGGCCATATGCGCCAAGGCCGGCACAAACCACGGCAACGCTGGCAGCCACACCAACACCGCCGGTGAAGAACTCAAAGACGGCCAACGCCAACCCAATCGTGAGGAACAGAAACGTAATGCCGGGGTTGGCCATGTTGTGGAGCAACTGCTGCAGGAGCCCTAACCGCTGAAACCGGACCGTGCGCAACTGGGCAAGTTCGCGACCGTTCGTTTGTTTGATTGGATTGCCAGCAGTGTCAAGCGTCTGGCCAGCAAGCGTTTTGCCGTCGAGTTGGCCAATGAAGTCCGCCAGAACAGGAGCCTGAACGTCAGCCATCTTGGCGTCAATTGCCTGTTTGGAATCGAGTGAGCGGGCACCAGGTTGCTGGACCTCAACTTTGCCGCCAACTCCAACAAAGTCTGCTGCGGCCATGAGTTCAACCGATTGTCCACGCGCACGAGCTCCAGACGGCCCCACCCACACGGCGACCGGCACGTGGCCTGGGCGTGTCATCGCGTCGGTCACCTCGGCCATCTGAGCGTCGGAAAGGAAGGAACCCGGGGAGTTGAGCTGAATCACAACCGCCTGCGCTCCGTCCAGCTCCGCCTTGCGCAGCGCAGACACGACGAAGTCCGCCGTCACGGGATCTATGCGGCCTTCTACCTCAAGGATGTCGACAAACGGCCCCGCTGGACGCTCGCCGGAATCCACCACCGCCGGGACGGCTGTCGACGAGGTTGGGGTTCCGGGCTCGACTCCTGCACCTACGGCTGGGGGGGTCATTGAGAGCATCGCTGCCGCTCCGACCGCAACCATGGCTAGTGTGCGCGTCAGCCACACGCGTACGATTCGATCTGTCTGACCTCGAAAACGGGACTGCGGATCGGCGGTTGAAAGGGTGTGGTCACATCGCATGCGACCCCCATTCTTCCGTGACTCAAAGCTCCTCGTTGTCGCCGGCAAGGGCGGCGTCGGGAAAACGACCGTTGCAGCTGCCATTGCATCCGCCGCGGCAGCCTCTGGGATGCGAGTTTTGCTCGTGGGGCTGGATGCGCCGGCGTCACTCGCCGCACCGTTCGGAGCTGAGACCTTCAGCGAGGCACGGGTGCACCTCGACGACCGACTTGAGGCACAAATGGTGATCGCCGACCGCGCCTTGGCTGACTGGTTGGCCGACAAACGATTAGGCCGCCTTGCCGACCGGCTTCGTGGAACGGGCGCACTCGACATGATCGCAACCGCTGTCCCAGGCATCAGCGACATTCTCGTGCTGGGCCGAATCAAAGCCTTAGTGAACCAGGCAGAACACGACCTCATCGTCGTCGATGGGCCGGCTTCGGGGCACGCCGTCACGATGCTGCATACTGCCGCTGGACTTCGCGACTCGGTTTCGGTCGGGGCGATCCGCCAGCAAGCTGACGAGGTCGCCTCCATGCTTGCTGATCCCGCAATGACGCAGGTGGTACTTGTCACCCTGGCGGAACAGACTCCGGTCTCTGAAACGATAGAGACGGCTTTCGCGCTTGAGGAACAGGTTCAGGTGCGGCTTGGACCGGTGGTCGTCAACCAAGTTGAACCGGCGCTTGCTGGGACTGTTCGGCTCACAGGATTGGACGAAAACGTCCAGCGCCTAGTTGCAGACCGTGCGGTCCGGGAGTCAACGCAAGCAGAGATGATCGGTCGCCTGCGGTCTCAGCTTCCCCTTCCGTTGCTGCAACTCCCGGCTCTATGGAGTGGTTCCGCCGTGGAACGTCGCCAGCACCTCCAACAGGTCATTAGCGAGCAACGCCAATGAGCGACCGAACGGCGGAGACCGCCGACCTGGCATTCGCCTCGGACCTCGCCGCGTTACTCGCTTCAGCTCGAGTGATCGTCACCGCTGGGACTGGGGGAGTTGGCAAAACAACCCTGGCGTCGGCAATCGGGCTTGCACAAGCGCAGCTTGGGCGCCGCTGTGTTGTTGTCACGATCGACCCAGCGCGGCGTCTCGCGGAAACGCTCGGCCTGTCTGCACTCGATAACACGCCACGACTCGTGTCGATATCCGTGCAGGAACAACAGTCGGCGGCATCTGTAGCAGGCGAACTTTGGGCCTGCATGCTGGACACGAAGGCAACTTTCGATGACGTCATACGCGCGTACGCCAGGCCAGAACAAGCCGAGGCGATCCTCGCAAATCGTCTGTACACAAACATTTCGGGGGCACTGTCGGGCACCCAGGAATACATGGCGGCCGAAAAGGTCCACCAACTGGTTGCAGACGGACGTTTCGACGTCGTGGTGGTCGACACGCCACCGGCTGCGAATGCGCTCGATTTCGTCACCGCTCCGCGCCGGCTTGTGCGCTTCTTGGACCACAGTCTCTTTCGCGTGTTGATTGCGCCTGGAAAGGGCGCGCTCCGTTTTGTTTCGAGCGCGGCACAAGCGGTGTTGAAACCTCTCACGCAGGTAGTTGGTGGGGCGGTTGTCTCTGACGCAATCGAGTTCTTCCGGTTGTTCGACGGTCTGGAGGCCGGGTTTCGCGAACGCGCGTCCAACGCACTCGAAATCCTCACGGACCCCGCAACGGCTTGGATCCTGGTCACCACCTCAGATCCTGAACCGATACGCGCCGCCGTTGATTTCGCAGGGCAGATCGGGCAGACGGGGATACGGGTCGATGGAGTTATCGTCAACCGAGCCGAGCCGCGCTACCCCAACTTGCCGACGCAACTACCTGGTCGATCGTCCCAAGTGGCTGCGGTCAACGAGATCCTCGCTGACCACCGCGCCCGGCTCCAGCGTGACCGGGCAGGGATCGAAACGCTCCGTCAGGCACTCCCCGCTCCAATTGTTTCACTCATCGATCGATTCGATCCTCGGTTGGATGAGGCCGCCGCCCTGTTCGCTGTGGCGGCGGTCTTGGCACCCAACGGGGCAACTCCACGGCCCAGCGACGCGTCGCTCTCCTGACTGGCTTACCCTCCCAGTTAGGGTGATCCACGTGCCCATTTCCACCGCAGCGCAACTGCCCGGCAAACCAACGTCTCCACGTGGTTCGCAGCGCAAACCGATCTTGCCGTTGTTCCTCACCATCTTCATCGACCTGGTCGGCTTCTCCATTCTCATTCCGGTGTTCCCGTTGCTCATCGACCCGTCACCAGGAGCCGAATTTCGCGTGACGCCGTTGGACTGGTCTCCACGTACTGGCCTCATCATGCTGGGTTGGCTACAAGCCGTGTACCCGCTGTGCATCTTCCTTGCCGCCCCGGTTCTCGGTCAGTTGTCAGATCGACTGGGGCGTCGGCCTGTTCTCGCCGTCTCCATTGCCGGAACAGCAGTGGGTTACGTCATCTTCGCTGCCGGAATCAGCATGAAGTCCATCCCATTGCTGTTCCTCGGCCGAGCCATCGACGGCCTGACTGGAGGCAACTTGGCTGTAGCCCAGGCGGCAATTGGCGACGTGTCCACAGAGGAAAATCGGGCCAAGAATTTCGGGCTCATCGGCGCTGCCTTTGGGTTGGGGTTCATACTCGGGCCCTACATCGGCGGGCGGCTCAGTGCGCCCTCCACCAGCTTTTACGGCCTGTTCCATACCCCGTCGTGGTTTGGGGCAACAACACCGTTCCTCTTCGCAGCGCTACTTGCGGCGCTCAACGCAGCGTCGGTCTTCTTCAGACTTCCTGAAACGCTTGCCCACAAACGCACGGACAAACTTCAGTTCGGAAAGTCCATCCGGAACGTCCAGCAAGGGTTCGCTTCGCCACGGTCACGCGCCGTGCTCACCACAGCGTTCTTTTGGGTGTGCGGGTTCACGTTCTTCACCACGTTCTTCGGGGTGTACGTCAAGAACAAGTTCGGGTTTTCACAGTCCAAAACTGGTGACTACTTCGCAATCGTCGGTGTCTTCATCGCCATCACCCAAGGGGCTCTGGTCGGTCTCGTCGCCAAGAAGTTGGCCGACTACAAAGTGCTCCGCTTCTCAATCTTTGGTCAGGTGGTGGCCCTGACGGCGTACTTCCTCATCACCAAGTCCTCGATCCTGTACGTGTTCATTCCCGTCCTCGCCCTCTTCCAAGGACTGTCGCAGGCCAATCTCACCACCCTTGTCTCAAGGTCGGCCGAAATGGGTCGGCAAGGCGAGGCAATGGGCATCTACTCAAGCGTGTCCAGCTTGGCCCAGGTCCCGGCCTCCGTTCTCGTTGGGTACGTCGCGTCCAGCGTGAGTTCAAACATGCCGCTCATTGTCGGCGCCGGGCTCACCCTTGTGGCCGGTCTTGTGTTCTGGGCGCTGTTCAAACCGGGCTTCCTCCTCGAGGGACCCCACAACGCTGCTGGCCCCGCGGCAGCAGCGCACTAGTCTCAGAGGCCATGCCCACCGTCTTGATCTGCAGCGATGCCCCCTGGGTGCACGACGAGATCCGTGCCGCCGTCCCGGGCGGCGACACCGTCATCCGAAGCGTCACCGCAGGTCGAGCCGTTCGTGACATCGTCGCCGCCGAGGAACCAGACCTCGTCATTCTCGACATGCAGATCTCCGACATGGGCGCTATTGCGGTCACCTACGACCTACGCCTCGAAGCTTCAGGCGGCCGTTCGCCCGAGGTTGCTGTGCTCCTGCTACTGGATCGCAACGCAGACACCTACCTTGCACAGAAGTGCGATGCAGACGGTTGGCTCATCAAGCCTTTGGACCCAATTCGCGTCCGCAAGGCAATGCGGGCCGTGCTCGCCGGAGAACGTTACGAGGATCGACCACAGCCTGGTGACGCCTCAACCAACTACCGGGCAACAGCGGACTCAACTGCCCGCTGAAGCGCCCGCAAACCTGGACTACTCCAGGTTCGCCAAGCTTGTCCGTTCTTGAAGGTCCGTCAGTTCGGCGTAGAGCCCGTTCGATGCAATCAGTTCGTGATGCGTCCCTGACTCAACAATGTGCCCGTGGCGCATCACGATGATCCGGTCAACGTCTTTAACTGAAGCCAAGCGATGCGAGATCAGAATCACCGTGCGTCCTCGTGCCAGTTCACGCACACGTTCAAACAGCAGGTACTCCGAACGGGCATCAAGCGCCGCTGTCGGTTCGTCCAACAGCAGCACCGGCGCATCGCGGTAGAACGCTCGTGCCAACGCAAAGCGCTGCCATTGGCCCGAAGATAGGTCAACCCCGCCGTCAAACTGGGAGGCCAGGATGGTGTCCAAGCCGTAGGGCAGCGCGTCGATAACCGCACCCAGCCCAGCGGTCTCGATCGATGACTCCACGCGTTGCGGGTCGTCGCCCTTCGAAACATCACCGAGCGCAATGTTGTCGCGTGCGCTGAGCGCGAACCTGGCAAAGTCCTGGAAAACGGTGACTGCGTGCCTGGTTCGGTCCACGCCAGTCTGGCTTGCAAGATCCACACCGCCAATACTTACGCCGCCGCTCGAAGGTGCATAAAGCCCAGCGATGAGTTTGGCGAGCGTGGTCTTTCCCGAGCCGTTTTCACCGACGAGCGCCACCACTTGACCAGCGTCGATGTGGAGACTGACGTCTTGCACCGCGTCCCTGGTCTGCGCCGGGTAACGGAAACTGACACGGTCAAGATCGATCGTGCCAGTCGGCAAGGATGGCCTCGGACTCGCCCCGTGCTCGGCAACTACCGCTCCATGCGTCTGCATTCCAGCCAGAGGTTCAGCGGAGAGGAAGCCGAACAAGTCGGTGAGGAACAATCGGTTCTGCTGTACAACCGACAACGCGGATCGCATGGTGGACATACGAGACGTGAGCTGTTGAACGCCCAGCACCACTGCTACAGCAGCATCAATAGTAAGAGCACCTACGGTTGCCTTCCAAGCAATCAGTGACATAGCTGCGATCGTCACAACCACGGTTGCGGCAGCGGTGAACACGGATCGAATTGACCGTGCTTTCACCATCGCTGCAAGCCGGTCGATTCGTTCTTCCTGCAATGCCTCGTGACGGGCTTCAAACGACGGGCGGAGGCCGTAACCCAGCAGTTCTGGGGCCATCTTGCGTTCCGTGAGGATGTCTCGTAGGTACTGGGTTCGACGCCTTACCGAACCGACGCCCTCGATGTAGCGATAGTAAGCGTGCGCATCAACACGACTGGCTATCAATAGCGGTATTGCACCGATGAGCACCATGGGCATGATCTCAGGAAGAATTGTCGAGACAAACGCGCCAATACCGACGAGCCCGATGAGGCTTGCGAGCAGGCCAGAAGCTGCCCAAACAAGTTCGGCCGGCCGTTCCACGCCATCTTTTGACAGCCGTTCCAGTCGGTCATGAAACGTCGGCTCGTCGAACGCTTCGAGAGGTGTCGTTCGCAGACGTTCGAGAACCTTGGCGTACGTGTGGCGGGTGAGCATCTCAACCGCCAGGGGCCGGATGAACATTTGCACAGCGCCGACTGCCGCCACAGAGGCTGCCAACATCCCAATCACCACAATGGTGACCATCAGCGGCCGCGTGAATTGCCCGACTGTGGATCCGATCCGAAGTTGAGAAAGAAGGCGTTTGACCAACGCCAACTGACCAATGGTGGCAATGGTTAGCACCACATCGAGCAGGAGTCCGATGAGGACTTGAGAGCGCGCTCCGTCCCAGACCAAGCGATAGGTCTGACGAAGGTTGGTTCCGAGGCCGGTGAACAACCGCAGAATTGATCGGTGCGACTTCATCGGTGAGTGTTCGTCTGATCCTTGAGCGGCTTCGCAAGCGGCCCTGCGAGGGAGGAACGCGTGCCCTTCACGTACTGCTGCCGTCGCACCCAGAATTTGGCTGCGCGAATCGGATACGCCCCGGTCAGATCCGGCGCGAACGCCGTGATGTACTCATCAGGGGAAAATGTACGGGTGACGATGCCTCGGACCGAACGAGCGCGAGTGCCGGGAACCACGAGATCCAGCTTGGAGAACCGCTGAGCCCGACGCCACGAGGCTTGGCCACCAAGGCGATCGTCTGCCGGCGCCAGGCGTCGCATCGTCCAGACGGCACCGGTTTCGGGCTGCAGTGTGATCGGTGGGAGCGGCTGGTCCAGCAACGCCGCAACGTACGCGATGGCATCTTGAATGACGGCATCCCAGCGGTTGTCCCGAACGATTTGTTGGAAGCGATCCCAATCAACGGATGGATCTTGTATCGCACGACCGACTTCAAGGACCTGCAGCAAGTAGGCGTGATTGTCTTTTGCCGAGTTAATAAGCGCGTGTACTAATGCGGTTGTGGTGTCAAGGCACCGGACGGTGGCACCGGCGCGAGTTGTAGTTGCCACCGTTGTATTCCATAACGCAGCGAGCCGACTCTGGCTCAAACGCAGCGTCATCGGGTTGGCGTGAATCTCCACCAGAAGTCGACCACCAGTGACTGGAATGTCTGGCAAAACACCCAGGGACATCAGCCGGCCAGCATGGCCGCACAACGGATTTTCTGGCTCGAGCGCTCGCAACAACCGGTCAGTTCCACCAGGATCCGCAGGGTTGAGGAAGAGGTCGATGTCGGAGCACGGACGCACAGAGGGGTCGGGCTTGAACCACCGCTCTGCGTTCACAACCCCTTTGACTACGCCCACCTCAACACCCACGGAGGCAGCCACCTGTGCGACCCGTACCAGTTCCTCTTCAACAATCCGATAACGGTGACGCGCTCGGAGATCGAGGGCAGCAATACGTTGCCGGTCCGCGCCGGGCACCGCAACCAACTTCTCCCACAGCAAGGGAACCAGCCGATGTTCCTGGGCTTTCTCAAACAACTCAGGCCCAAAGGAGGCAAGCCACTGGGGATCACCGGCCCCATCCCGTCCAAGCGCAAGGTCGATCAACGCGCCAACCGGACCTTCCACGATGCCTAATCTACTGGGCAGACGGACACGATTGCGCTACGGCGGTTAGGTCAGAAACCCGCGGGAGCGAAGCTCGTCGGTGAATCGCGTGATGTCGGACCGCGCTACCACCGTGCTGACGTCGAACTGGTTGGTGACGCTCTTCACCAGTTCGTCAACCGTCGACCCATGAACAAGAGCTTCCCAGATCAGGGCACCTGTTCCATTGACGGAAAGGTAAGTTGAGTTGTCGAGGTCTAAGACGACAATCGAGTCATTCAGCTTACGCCACGTCACGCGATGCTGTCGAAGTCGGAGTTCCGATTCCGGCATGTCCGAAAGAATACACAACATTGCAAGAATCCCACCTCCTCGCCAATCCACCTATTCGATTGATACCTTCGAGCACAGAATTGCTCCGATGGAACTATCCCGGTTTGACAACAGTTCGCGAGGTAGATCACCAACTCCTACAGCCAAATGCTGTCGATCCGGACGTTCGTCAACTTAATCGCGACCGGGGATCGTTGTTCGAGGTAATCGTTGAGTCAATTGTCCGGAAGTTGTCTGATCAGCCCTGCTACGTGGAGCTATCGGGAGGGTGCGACTCTTCCTTGGTGCTAAGTGCCGCCACGACGGCATGTCGAAACGCGAACCACGATCCGCCCGTTTCAATCACCTTTCGGTTTCCGCTGCTGCCCGAGATGGACGAAACTCACTACCAAGAAACGATACTTGATTATCTCAAACTGCAGCCAGGCTCAATTTTTCAAATAACAGATGAATTCGATCTACTTGGCCCAAGCGCTCAAAAAGGTCTAAAGGAATTTGGGCCAATTTGCCCCGCCCCACTCTTCAGTCATGTTGATACTCTTCGTTCGCTTGAACCTGGTCTCTTGCTTTCAGGCGAGGGGGGCGACGAAGTGCTTGGGCCCCGCCGAATTGCCGGTCTTCACCGAGCGCTCGGCTCACTCCGATCCGGCAACTTCCGCGGAGCAGCCGGCAACCTTCTCAACGCCGTTGGAACTTCGCACACCCGCCACGACCGGATTCGCAAAAGAACCGACGGATCGAAAATCGACTGGATCGAACCGAACGAGGTCGCACGATTTCTCGACGAGAACTTCCGCTGGAGCGCTGAAGAGCCCCTTCGGCCATCGCAGTACCCCGCGCACTATCAGCAATCACAGACGGCGAAGTTTTGCTTCCACCAACTGACGGAGGTTCGTCGTTGGACTGGGCAGGACTTCTTCGCACCGTTGATGGACCCCACTGTGGTCCAGGCGGTGGCCGATCTCACTCCGGCTTGGAAGACTCGGAACAGAAACGAGGTGCTGAATTACCACTTCACCGACAATCTGCCCACGATGATCCTTCAGCGGACCTCCAAGGCTATTTTTCAGCCGGTATATGTCAATCGGTACACAAAAGAATTTGCCCGCTCCTGGAGCGGGCAAACAAACGATTCACTCGTCGACGGCGCAAAACTGAAGCGGTACTTGATGCAAGAAGACGTGAACAAGATCCACAACCTTGTGTTCCTGCTGCTTCAGCAGGCCTGGCTCGATGAGCAGGGGGTCACCGAGACCCTGCCTCCAACAAGCTGAACTGAATGTCGCCCTTGCCAAGGACGTTTTGTGCTTGTGTTAGTTCGGCTGCGGAACCGACCTCTTCGATGGCTGGAGCTTCGTAGGATTTCTTGACGTTATTCACGTTTCAAGTTTCTGACGCAACAGTGTGATCTGAAAAGGACACGAATCCCGTAAGGGAATCGCTCGGATCACAGACTTATAGAACCCTTGGACCGGCATGAAAATGCCCGCCGGTCGGCGGGCATAAGTCTTGGGCAGCCAGGCGAATGTCGGCTGATGCAACCAACGCGAGGGATTACGAGGCTGCTTTCAGCACGCTGTAGAGGTTGTCCCCCGGCCCGACCACATTCTGTGCTTGGGTGAGTTCGGCGACAGACCCGATTTCCTTCAGGGCGGGGGCTTCGTAAGATCGTTTCGGCGTATTCACAAGTTGAAGTTTCCGACGTAGCCCGATTTCTGAAAAGGACACGAATCCCTTAGGGGACTCCCATGAGCTCGACCAAACAGCCTTTCTTCATCCATGGTGTCTCCGTACTTTCGGCACTCGAGCTGCCGGGCCTAGTCGGCTCCCCCCTGGACCACGTCGACGTTCGGATTGAGTCGCCAATTCATTCCTCCCGGCACCACGACGACGTGCACGCCTCACAAGGCAGCGACATCGTTTTGCAGGCCGATTGGTACCAAATACGGCGTCTTGCGAACCAAGACACAAGTGGGGACCCCAACGTGAACAACGCCGGCTGCGTCGTGTACGACATGGCCTACCCGCACCATGGCTTTTCGTTCACCATCACGCTCAGTAACGGCTGTGTATGCATCCAGCCAATCGTCTGGTCTCCCGAGTGGAAGCAGATGCTGCCAATCATGGCTTCGGGGGCAGTACTGGGTTTCGCGTGTCGTCTGCTCGGTCGATCGGCCCTCCATGCGAATTCGGTGCGACTTCACAACCAAACCATTGCAATCGCTGGAGAGTCTGGCGCGGGGAAGACGTTGACAAGTGCTCTGTTGTTGACAGCAGGTGCCGAACTCATCACAGACGACGTCACTGTCCTTGCCAAAGATCTCGTGGTTCACCCGGGGCTGACGGAGGTTCGCCTCAGGGTCGAAGAACCGGTCGGAGAGGCTGTTGCCTCGATGCTTTGCCAGGTGGCCGGAGTAACGCAGGGGGTAACAGCAGACGACCGTCTCTCCTTTCGTTTCCACCCAACAGAGCGCCTTGTCCAGACAACACTCGATCACGTCCTTTTTCCCATTCGAGATCCTGAAGCCATTCGGGTAACTCTCGAACCAATCGCGCTGGGGGAAAGCTTGATCGCACTTCTGAAGGCTGCCCGACTTGTCGGCTGGGTCGAGCCCGAATTTCTTAAGGGTGATTTCACGTTCGCTGCAGACATCGCGGAGGGAACCCAGATCCACCGACTTCGGATGCCCGAGTTGGCCGCCAATCGCAATGCCCTCCAGGCCGCTGCTAGAGACTTGGCAGACCTGTTTGCGCCCAACGAATAGGGAGTTAGACCGAGAAGCCGGAAAGTAGTCCCACTCTGAGACCAACGTCGATCGCCTGAAGTTTCGAACGTGCGCCGAGCTTGCGATACAGGCTTCGTTGCAGCGATTCGACGGTCTTCGGAGAGATCCCCAAACCTGACCCCACCGACCTGATTGACTCTCCGCGCTGCAACAACTGAAGAACTTCAAGCTCCCGCTGTGTCAAAGCAACATAGCGATGACCAGTTTTGGGTCCATCTTTAAGACTTTGCGTGGCCAAGGAAAGTTCCTCGATTGACCAGAGCACCGAACCCGCTGCCGCCTTTCGTAGGGCTGCAATGAGACCAGCTAGGCCAACACCCGGGTCCACAAACCCGATCACGTTGGAGAGCAAAGCCAGCGAGGCATCGTTCTTGGTGAGTGGCCTACTAGAAATCACGATGGTTGCGTTGTGGTGACGAATCCGCGAGAGCGCCGCCGCGAGTTCATCGCTTTCACCAACGGCCAAGACTCCAATGGTTCGGAGGTCGACGCCTCGTCGATGAGACGACGATTCCTTGGCTGAAAGTTCATCGGTGTACCCCACGGTGAATCCTGCTTGGCCGAGTAGCCCTGCTATCCCAGAAACCACCACTGGATTGTGACCTTGCACAACGAATCGGACGAGGTCCGCAGGATCAGGCGTCTCAGCCACTTGCCGTACTGGTTTCCAAAAAGTGGTGCTTCCTCGCCAAAGCGACCGCATCCACCGCTGAGTGAACACCCCATCTACGGAAGAGGCGACGGCGATGCCCGTTCACGGTGTGTGGACTGATGCCGAACCGACTCCCGATTTCAGAGGTGGTTAGCCCAGCAGCGATACAGCGAAGGATAATCAATTCTTGGCGCGACGGCTGCTCCGGGGAGATCGTCGGGGCCTTCCACGCTCGTTTTACCGGTGTTGGATGCATGAGCACCTCGCGCAACAACTTTCCGACTGCGCCCGGGTCCGGGTTTTCCATAACGCTCAACGCTGGGCGTAAGCCCACGGGTTGGGTCCACGTAAGCACCAGATCGGCTTGCGACGGGTCGTCGATAATCTCGACTTCGTCCACTTCGCTCGCAAGCTCGTTGAGGTGCCAGTGCAGGACTTCTCGGTACAGGGCGACCGGTTCGAGGACGGCAACACGCACAACGCAAGCTTGGCAGAGAGCAACCTCAACGGAAGCGGCCCAACTCGGGTCTATACGAACGTCTGCCGCAAGGCTTCGGCCAGCTGAACGCCCAGTTCCTGGTTGCGTCGTTCCTCGGCCCACGGGATGGTCACGACGGCCATTTCTGTTCGGGCGCATGCTGCAGCAACGTCGAACGCGTGAGACGCCATTCGGCCCGCCACGATCGGAGCGCATCGTTGCGAGTCCATCAGAACCTTCACGGCTTGAACCCCCGAAAGGGGCGTCACAGCGACCTCTTGAGCGGAGCGTGCGAGCCGGACAATTATCACCGATCCCAGCGGCGCAGAGCGCTCCGCTGCCACCGGCGGTGAGACCACGACCCGACCATCCGGGTGAACACCAGATCGAACAAGGCCCGGAAGGTCTGCCAGCCAAGGGGTGGTTGTTCGGAGTCGTAGTTCTTGAATTCCCGAGTGAACGACTGGATTCCCGACAGCGTCGATAGTCAGCGCACATACGTCTTCGGCAAGCAAAGGAACTCCGGCGCTCCCGAGAAGTGCGGCGACCGATGACTTGCCTCCGCCTCGGTCGGCGAGCAACAACACTGCGTGCCCCCCAATGACAACCGCGGTCGCGTGCAACACAAGGGCACCGGCCAGCATCGCAACGACGCCAACACCGGGTGACACCAAGACGGGCACAACCTGATTTGCCAACGGCGACTGGGGCATGAAGTGCAACGTGGCGGGCGAACCAGCAGGACGCCTCTCAAAAGACGCACTCGCGAAGCCCGGCCACTCAATTCGAGAGCCAGAGTTGGTCGAACGGACCAGCATGGTGACAGCGCCGTCGTCGTCGACTGTTTGTGCGAAGGGTTGTCCATGCCCAGCCGACGAAAGGTCCATACCGGTTGCAGCGACCACGGTGACCTGGATGTCTGGCTGAGCAGCCGAAGGAGCAGCGGCAATCGGCCACGGGGTCTCAACGACGATCCCGTGCAACGACACTTTCATCGTTGTGTTCATGGTGTGGGCTTTCGCCCCAAAATCGGATCGGCAAAGTCCGCCATCTGGGCGATGTGGGTGGGGACTTCACCCACTGCTTCACCCGCAACGTCGATCCAGGCGTGTGCCGTGCGGTGCGCGGTGGAGGCGTCCATCCCAATGCGCAAGGTCGAGGCAACCCCCATCCGATTGAGAATGGTCCACGACGCAAGTGACCGAGGAAGACAAACCAGTTCAACCGGTAAGGCTCCGGCGGCTGCCCGAACACCCAGAACGACTTCGCGGGCAATCTTCAGCGGTTTCGCGTTGTCACTCGGCTGAGAAACAGGTTTGCCACCCAACCGACTTGCAAGTGCCGTGGCCGACTTGATGCCACCACGTTTCGCAACCACTCGGAACACGGGCGTCAAAAACAGGGCTGGGACGAAGACTGCCTTCGAGCGACGCGACAATCGTCGAAACGCACGGACGCGCAATCGAAATCTTCTGAGCGGCGCCACTTTCGCCAGCCTACGGCGACGGACGACCGTTGAGGCACTTTCCGAATGGGCGCTCTCTCGGTCGGCTTCCACAGAATTAATGCTTCTCTCACTCAACGTGAGGACGAATCCCGAATCAGACCCTCATTCGCACACAACTTCCTTACAATCCGCCAGCGAGCACCTCACAGCCGCCTCTCAGAGTGGGCCCATGAAGAAACTCACAACCCTTGTAGTTGCGGCGGCGCTCCTGGCGCTTACTCCGGCTGCTGCGTTCGCAGACTCCGATTCGTCGAAGTCCTCTTCGAAGTCATCATCTTCGGATCAGGCAACCCCGGCACTCGAGTCGATCCTCAACTCAAGCGACGCGCAACAGGAAAAGAAGACGCAGATCGCTCCTGACACGCTTGCGGCTATCAAGGCCCGAGCTGCCGAAGCGATCGCCAAGCGTCAACGTGACCTTGCTAGCTGGACGGCAAAGGTCACCTCACAGACCACCGACTGCGGGCAAAACGCAGCGTCACTGACCCGGATTGGAGCCGCTCAGGCCGGCCTGGTCACACTCGGCACTTCGCTCGCGGCGGCAACCACGCCAGAGGCCGCCAAGCCGCTGTACCAGCAGATCTTCACCCACCAGCGCGTCTACCTCGTCGTGTCGCCGGCAGTCAACGTTGCGATCGCCTGCGACAAGCAGTGGGCTCGGGGCGCCAAGCAGACAACAACAATCGCTGAGCTCAACACCAAGATCACCGCTGCCAAGGCAAAGGGCATCAACACTGCTACGGCCGAAGCGCTGCTCGCCCAGGTTGCACCCGTCATCGCTACCGGCAAGACCACCTCGGCCGCTGCTGCCGCCTCCTTGACCGGCTTGGCTGCCGATCAGGGCGTCGAAGCAACCAAGGCCGCTAACGCTGCAGCGGTCGACGCAGCCAAAGCGCAGATCAAGCTTGCCGATGCCAGCTTCGACAAGGCCGCAGACCTTCTCAAGCAGACCGCTAAGGCGCTGGGAACCGACTCGAAAGACCACCACGAGTCCGAGAAGGCCAAGCGTGAAGCAGAGCGGGCCAAGGAGAAGGCCGAGCGTGAATCCGAGAAGGCCAAGCGCGAAGCAGAACGGGCCAAGGACAAGGCAGAACGTGAAGAAGCTCGCAATTCCCGCTCAAAGGGCAAGTCCGGCAAGTAACCAGCGGGCGGTTGGAACTGCCGAATCGATCCACTGAGTTCTTGAGCAAGGCCCGCCATACGGCGGGTCTTTTCTCATTTCAGGTCGGTTGATCGGAGTCTGGTCGGGATGGGGGGACTTGAACCCCCGGCCTCCACGTCCCGAACGTGGCGCGCTACCAAGCTGCGCTACATCCCGTGAGGCCCAACAGTATCGGCTCGGATTTGACCGATCATGCGGGGATTCGCCATTCATGTTTGACTGGCCACGGCATGTTGTCGAGATCAACTCCAAGCCCGTTGCTCGGCCGAGCACCGGAGTTGCGTCAGTTCATCGCCACCTTGGCCCGTGTCGAGACAGGCCATGCCGAGGCGATCATCATCGAAGCCGAATCCGGGCTCGGGTCTTCTCGGCTCGTGGCCGAGATGGCGGCCACCGCAGCGGCGACGGGCTGGAACGTGGTCGGTCCGGGCGTTCACCGCCTCGTCGCACTCCTCCCAGATTTGCTCCAACCGCAAATAGAGCCGCACGTGATTTTCGTCGATGCCGCCCACAACTTGGACGACGCCAGCCTCTGCCGCCTCGAGAATCTGGTGCTGCATTCCCCGGCGACGAGTCCGCTGTTGGTAGTCGCAACGTTGGAGTTCAGTACTCGGCCAGCCGTGGTGACACTTCGCCGCGCCATGGAATCCAGCGGTGCCCCGACGTTGATCCTGCGACCGCTCGAACCGGCACAATCACTGCAGTTAGCCACTGCCAGTCTTGGGCGACCTCCGACAGAAGACGAACTTGTACTAATCGAACACGCCCGAGGTGTGCCGAGACGAATTGTGCAAATCGCAGCGTCGCTCGGTGCAAGCAAACCTCGACGCAGCCCAGGTGTTGCTGCTATCCCTATCACCCCGTTGATTGGACGTCAGGATGAAATCAGCGAACTGCTTTCAACTCTGCCGAACGAGCGCCTGATCACGATCACAGGGCCTGGCGGCTGCGGCAAGACCCGTCTTGCCTACGAGACTCTCGCCCAGATGAGCGACGCGTCAACGCTCGATGTTGTCTGGGTGGAACTTGCCCGACGCACCGATGGTCCCGGAGTCCTCAACGCGCTTTGCGTCGCACTCGGACTTGTTGAGCTTGAACAAGGGGACCTCGCCAACCACATCGTGGTGTCATTGCAGAATCGCGGCGACACCTTGATCGTTTTGGACAACGCCGAACACCTTCTGAGCGCAGCGTCGGACATTGTCCAGCGAATCCTCGTCGAAGCCCCCAGCATCTCCGTTCTCTGCACCAGCCGCGAACCACTCGACGTGCCGGGCGAAATCGTGTGGCGCGTGCCTCCGCTGACGTCACCGACACCCGGTGATCTCAGCGACGTGGAATCGCTCCAACGCTTCGAGTCCGTGCAGTTGTTCCTCGAACGGGCCGCCCGTGTGCGCCGTGGATTCGTTCTGACGGCCGCCAACGCCACTCACGTTGCAACCATCTGCGGGCGTCTCGACGGACTCCCTTTGGCTATTGAACTGGCGGCAGCCCGGGTGCGGTCGATGCCTCCTGATCGCATCGCTGCCCAACTCAGCGATCAACTGCAGGGGGTCCCAACGCGCGCCCAGAACATAGGTGACCGCCACGAAACACTGCGGTCGTGCATCGCATGGAGCGAAGGCCTACTTGAAGGCGCTGAACGAGTCGTTTTCCGCCGTATGGGGGTCTTTGTGGGCGGGTTCACCATGGAGGCTGCGCATGCCATTGCGGAAGCATTCTCCGACGTAGAACCCTATGACGTCAACGAAGCGATTCGACGTTTGGTCGACAAGAGCCTCTTGGTACTCGAGGACGAACGGGACCGGTTCGTGATGCTTGAAACCATCCGTTCCTTCGCTATCGAACGTCTCGAAGAACTCGGTGAGGCAACGGCAGCCCGCGACGCGCACGCCAACTGGTTTGCTCAGTGGTTGGGCAGGTTTGACGAGGTAAGCCAGACCAACGATGCGCAGCAATTCATCGACCGCACCCCCGGTTGGTTGCGCACGCTGGATAGCGAAATCGGAAACTGTTCTGCGGCTTTCAATTGGGTGGAGACCGGCGGCGCCACGTCGCTCCGGTTAACAGCCGGACTTGGGTACTACTGGCTCATCCGCGGACAGTACCAAGAGGTGGTGCGATACGGACTTGCGGCCATCGAAAAGGCAGATCGCACCTCAGTTGAATTCGCTGAGGCTGCCGTCTGGATCATCGGCCCCATCTATAACGCCAGCTTGGAGCTGGGGGAAGCCTTTGGAGAATCCGTCACGGAGGCCGATGCAACGAACGCAGAGCCGTACCGAACTCGCATCGATGGCAACATGACCCACACCAAACTTGGAGACCTGGGCCCCACAACGAAGCTGCTGGAGCGGTACCAACTACTGCGGTCCAAGTCTGCCCAACACCACGATTGGCTCTCGTTCACCAACTGCACCTACATACCGGCCAGTGTCTGCGCCGAGTTCGGCATGGTTCGCACAGCAGAAGCGATGCTCGGGACGTTTACCAACCATCGAACTTTGCTCGTCCAAGCGAACTGCGCTCTGTGGCGCGGCGAACTTGATCTGGCTCGCCGGCTCGCCGCTGAAGCGGCTGCAATTGTTGACGCCGACCTGGACAATCCGCTCGCCGAAGTGGCAGAGGTGGGATACATCCAAGCGCAGATCGCACTGGCGGGATGTCTCGAAAAGCCAGCTGATGCACCGGTCTGGCAACAACTACGCACCACATCCGCCGGCGCGTTCACCGACACCGTCCACTTTTTCGAAGCAGTGACGGTGCTGAATAACAACGACGCGGCGTTGGCATTGCCACGGCTGACGGCCGTGCTGCAATCCTCTGCTCCGATTTATCGGTCATATGCGCGCACATGGCTCGCCAGGATTCATCTGGCTTTGGGTGACCAAGCTGCAGCCCGCGAGCATGCCTCAATGCTTCTCAGCGACTGGAGCCACCTGCGAGCGCCTGGTTTCGAAGCTATCGGCCATCTTGTGATGGCCGAGTGCACGATGAGTAGTGACACGCACTCAGCACTAGACCACGCGCATCAATCCCTTGCATCAGCTACCGAGTTCGAGCTCTGGACCGCTGCAGTGGACGCGCTAGAAGCCATTGGTCCGCTGTTGATACAGAACCAGCGATTGCTCGACGGGGCGCGGCTACTTGGCGCCGCTCACGCAGCACGGGACCGTACGGGTTATCGGCACCGTTTCGCGCACCGCAACACGTACGTGGCCACCGCGCACCTTGCGGCGAAATCGACGGTCGGTTGGGCCGAAGGACTCACGCTTTCCCTGTCCGCTGCAGTCGAACTGGCGCAACGGATGCGGGGCGATCGAGGCCGTGCAGCCTTCGGCTGGGAGAGCCTCACGCCGACCGAGATCCAGGTGGTTGAACTGGTCACCACTGGCCTTACCAACCCACAGATCGCCGAGCGGCTGTTCATCTCACGAGCAACTGTGAAGACGCACCTCGTTCACGTCTACGAAAAGCTGGGGATCAGCAATAGATCCGAACTGGCCGCACAGTCCGCAGCCAGAGGCGCGTAAACCTCGGAGGGTGGTTGACCCGGGCGTTCTCTTGCCAGATCAACCACTTGGCGGATGTTTGCCTCAGTCTTTTGACCCATGGTGGGTACATGACGACGGACACCTCAACAGCAGTTCTCCAGCACAACCCCACGGGCGGGATCCGCGTCAACTTGGCGGGAATCACTCTGACGGTGGACGGAGCCCAACGCGCTGAGCCGTGGAATCAAACGCTGCTCTGGGTTGCTCAGGAGCTCCGGCAGTTGGTGCAGCGTGAAATCGGCACCGAAGCTGGGACTGAGGCTAGGACCGAATCCAGGACCGAATCCAGGAGCGGAACCAGCGCTGTGCTGGGAGCCGAGTCCCTCACCGCTGCTGAACGCGCCGTTGTTCACTTGGTTGCGCAAGGCCTGACAAACAAGCAGGTTGCCGGCCAACTGTACGTTTCGCACCGAACGGTCGACTCGCACGTATCTCACGCACTTGCAAAACTTGACCTCACATCGCGAGTTCAACTGGCCCGGCTTGTCGCAACAACCGACGGGTGGCCGATCTGACCACCCGTTGGCACGCTATTCAGCGTTTGGCGCTGAGTTCCTGCGCCACGAGCTCGGCCACCTGCACCGCGTTGAGCGCCGCACCTTTGCGAAGGTTGTCGTTGCTGATGAACAACACCAGCCCATTGTCGGCCGTTGGATCCCGACGGATGCGGCCGACGTAGCTGGCATCGCGGCCAGCGGCCTTCAGCGGGGTGGGGACGTCGTCGAGCTCCACTCCCGGGGCCGTGCCGAGAACCTCGAGTGCCTTGGCGACTGAAATCGGGCGCTCGAACTCAGCGTGGATGGACAGCGAATGGCCGGTATACACCGGAACCCGTACGCACGTCCCCGCAACCTTCAGACCTGGAATTTCCAAGATCTTGCGGCTTTCGTTGCGCAGTTTCAGTTCTTCGTCGGTGTACCCGAGGTCACCGTCGAACTCGTCTTCGGCGTAGGCACCCGCATACGGCAGGACGTTGAACGCGATGGGCTGACTGAACTTCTGGGGTGCTGGAATATCAACCGCGTCGCCGTGAACGGCGAGCTTTGCAGACTCGTCTGCAACCTTGCGGACCTGGGTTTCAAGATCGGAAACGCCGGCCACACCGCCACCGGAGACGGCCTGGTACGTGGCTGCGATGACTTTGATCAGGCCGGCTTCCGCATGGAGCGGTTGCAGGACGGGCATAGCCGCCATGGTGGTGCAGTTTGGATTGGCGATGATCCCCTTGGGACGATTCGCAATGGCGTGCGGGTTGACTTCGCTGACCACCAGAGGCACATCTGGGTCCATGCGCCACGCACTGGAGTTGTCGACCACCACGGCGCCGGCCGCGGCGAACTTTGGTGCCAGGGCCTTGGAGGTTGAGCCGCCTGCAGAGAACAGAGCGATGTCTATGCCGGACGGATCTGCGGTCTCGGCGTCCTCGACGACGATCTGCTTGCCGTCAAACTCGATGGTCCGACCAGCTGAGCGGGCCGACGCAAAGAATCGAACATCGGTATACGGGAACTTGCGCTCCACGAGGATGTCTCGCATGGCTTCGCCGACCATGCCTGTTGCTCCAACGATTGCGATTCGCATCTGCTGCTCCTAGACGTTCCGGGGTTCCACAGGGACCATCTAGTTTCGCGCGTCGAGAAGCCGGATTGGGACGGATTTACGTTGAGTGTTTGACGTACTCAAAATCCGGGGCTGAAACCTGGGTTCAGTCAGCGTCGAGCTGGAAGGCCGTATGGAGTGCTTGCACCGCTGTTTCCACCTGATCCGAACGCACCATGCACGACAGTCGGATGGTTGAGGTGGAGATCATTTCGATGTTGACTCCCGCCGCTGCGAGCGTCTCGAACATGGTTGCCGAAACGCCAGGGTTGGTGCGCATGCCAGCTCCGACAATGGAAACTCGGGCAACTTCACGATCGGCATCAACGACGCCCGCTCCCAGGTCCGTCGCAACCTGTTCGCAAACGTCAATTGCCGTGTTGAGGTCTGCCTTTGGCACCGTGAAGCTGATATCGGTCTTGCCGTCGTGACCAACGTTTTGCACGATCATGTCGACGTTGATCCGCGCATCGGCCAACGCCCGGAACAGTTGTGCGGCGACGCCTGGCCGGTCAGGGGTGTCTGCCACCGTGACCTTGGCCTCGGACGAGTCGTGTGTGATGCCTGTAACAACGGCCTGTTCCATGGACGGATCCTCCTCGGTGATGATTGTTCCTGGTTCCCAGGTGAAGCTGGAGCGCACGTGGAGCGGCACCTTATGACGGCTGGCAAATTCGACCGCCCGGAGGGCGACCACGCCGGAGCCAGAGCCGGCCATTTCAAGCATTTCTTCGAAGCTGACCTGCTTCATACGGTGAGCCTTAGGCGCCACCCGCGGGTCTGCGGTGAACACGCCCGTGACGTCTGTGTAGATCTCGCAGGAGTCGGCTCCAAGAGCAGCGCCCAGCGCAACTGCCGTGGTGTCTGAACCGCCGCGGCCCAGCGTGGTGACGTCGTTGGAAGTCGAGACGCCCTGGAAGCCCGCGACGACGGGCACAAGACCCGCAGCCAGGGCCTGACGGAGGCGGTCACCCTTAACTTCGATGATCTTTGCCCGGCCGTGTTGGGTATCTGTGACGATGCCGACCTGACTACCCGTGAAACTGGCGGACCGGACACCCAGGTCTTCGATGGCCATCGCGACCAAGGCAGCGGAAACCCGCTCACCCGTGGAGAGCAGCATGTCCATCTCGCGGGAGTCGCCCTTCACCGGAACGTCGCCCTTTTTCGTCGCCTTTTCCACCGGCCCGCTCTGGCTGGTGAGCACGGCGTTAGACAGACGGATGAGGTCGTCGGTGGTCTTGCCCATCGCCGAAACGACGACGACTACTTGGTTGCCGCGCTTGACGGTACGAGCAACATGGTCGGCTACTGCACGGATGCGCTCGGGGTCAGCAACGCTGCTTCCGCCGAACTTCTGGACGATGAGGGCCACGGGGGTGACACGCTACCAGCGCAGCCCCCGCTAGCCGGCTGGCTGGGAGGTTGCAGCTTTGGTGGAGGCGGGTTTTGTTGCAGGCGGTGCCGTTGTCGGCGGCGGGATGGTGACTTTGTTTCCTTGCGGCACGGGTACGCCCTTGACCGTTGCCGCCGGTCGGAGCACCCCGGAGGTGGGTACCACCCTGGTACTGCCTCCCGGGGCATTCCCAACAAGCGCGGGAAGGGCACCTTGTCCTGGCCGAGTGGATACAGACGTTGCACCCGGTTGCGGAGCCCCAGGGACAGTGGTCGCTGCTGGTGCAGCGCCGGTTGGGATCTGTCCGCCACCAAACACTGGACGAACCGCCGCCACATACTGCTCGAGGTTGCTGTTTTCCACCGCGTTCAGAATGGGATTCGGGTTGGTTGGCCCTGCGCATTGCGGGTGGATTTCGTAATGAAGGTGAGGAGGTGTGCCGACGGCGTTACCTGTTGTTCCGACGAATCCAAGCACTTCACCGGACTCGACAATCTTGTTCTCGTAGAGCCCGCTCGCGAACGCTACTAGGTGTGCGTAGTAGTAACACGTACCATCAACATCCTTCAACCAAACGCGGTTGCCTCCGAGACGGGCCACACCAATGCTGTAGACGACGCCGCGTTTGGTAGCTACGACCGGCGTGCCTTCACGGGCAAAGATGTCAACGCCTTGGTGTTGGTGCTGGAACGGAGATCCCATCATTCGATCGGCCCCGTAGGTGTCGCTGTAGGCATACGGCGGCTGCACTGGGAACACAAAACCTTCAAATGCCACTGGTGCATCGAGCGCTCCGAGAAGTGCACTGAGGGAATCGAAGTCCTTCTTCAACACTTCTTGGTCAGCAACAAGTTGATCGATCTCGAACTGTCGCGCTTCTTTGATGGCGTTGAATTGCGCTGTTTCTTCTTCCAAGGATCGCGCCGACTGCCGGTAGGTCTGGACCAGCGCTGCGTCTCGGCGTTGCGCTTGCGAGATTAGGTCTGTCCGGCGACGGAGCACGTTGAGATCCTTCGCTTCAAGGATCAGCCGAAGATAGCGAGCGGATTCACCTGTGTACTGACGGAGCGCCCGCTGGCGCATAGACACTGCGAGTTGGTCACGCAGTGCATGCAGCTTGGCCAGGTCGGCTTGGCTTTGCCGGCCGGAGTTCGTGAGCGCTTCCAGAGAATCCTTCGCGGCGTCGACCCGTTTCGTTGCCTCCGCAAGACGCGCCTGGATGTCGAGAACCCGTTGCCGCTCTCCGGCCGTCAGCTTTGCCAACTCTGCAGCGAAGGACGTGCCGATAAATGGCGAGCCGTAGGTCGACGCTGCAAACCCCGTCAGCGGTACCTCTTCGGGCAACGCATCGTCGAAGTTGGCACCAGTTGACGGATCTACACCCGGAACGAGGAAAAGATCCGAAAACTCGCTCTCGCGGTGCCCGGGCAACGAGGAACTCGTGGGGATGGTGGATACGGCTGGATCGGTGGGGATCGTTGAGGTCGAAACGGTGGCCTCAGGCGGGATTGTTGACACAGCAATCGTGCTTGAGGGCTCGGACACGCTGGTGGAGGTGGCCAGGGTGATGACCTCGTTCGGGGTCACAAGCGACGGCACAACCGCCGGGATAACGGACGGTGCCGACGTCGCCACTACCACCGTTGGTGGGTTGATGAGCGTTGTCGACGTAGTTGCGGCTGGCACCGGCGGCAACGTCGAGGGCGCGGTCTCCGGAGGGATGACAGCAGCGGCGCGTGGAACGAACACAAGAGCGGCAACAAGCGCGCTCAGTGCGACGCGCCGAGCGGCGGAAGAAGCATGGCGGGACGTTCGACGATGGCGCATCAGGAGGAGCTCGCCCGGAACAGGCGCCCATAACCCTACCGGGAGGGGGTCGGTTGGTGGTGCGATCCCCTCAATTGCGCGGGGGGTGAACTACCCTGAACCATATGGCCACGTATGAAACAGACGATGAAATTGGTGAATCCCGAGGACTGCGCGGCCGCGCAATGGTTGTGGCCGGGGGCGTCGTCGCTCTCACTGCTATCGCAGCGCTCGTTGGATCGGCTGTCCGTGACACGGAAACTGCGGCACCAACCGTGCCAGAAGTCACGGTTGCGGCACCGGTTCCCACGGAACCTCCAACCACGCTTCCTCCAACTACCGTTGCACCTGTTGCACTGGAATGCCCCAACCCCACGGGTGGCAACAACCAAACCCGTGCGTTTCCTCTGGACCCGCCCATGTGCATCGACATGGCAGCCAAGTACCGCGCGAAACTGAAGACGGACAAGGGCACCATCTGGATCGACCTTGACCAGAACGCTGCGCCAAAGACGGTCAACAACTTCGTTTACTTGGCCCGCTACAGCTTCTACGACGGTCTGCCGTTTCACCGGGTGATTGGTGATTTCTTGGTGCAGAGCGGCAGCCCCGACGCAAGCGGCGAAGGTGGACCTGGATACACCATCGCACCGGAATCGGGCGCTGAAGCCCTGCAACCGGGTTCTGTGGTGATGGCTGACAGGGCTAACGGCAGCCAATTCCTGATCATTTCCGGTGCTTCCGGAGCCGCACTGAACCCAGCAGACTTTGCGCCGCTGGGCAAGGTCACGCAGGGTCTCGACGTTGTTCGCAAGATCGATGCGCTTGCCGTTGAGGGTTCCGAGGTCTCTTCACAATTAGTGACGATCAAGAGCTTGGAAATTGTTGCGGAGGGTGAAGGCGGCGCAAGCGCCACAACCACAACTGTTGCTGCCGCTGCTCAGTAGTCGCTGGAACAGCGCACCGCTGAAGCGGTAATGAGTTCCGGTCGCCTACGGGCGGGCCGGAACTCTACGCACTCCTGCGAGGTCAGGCTTCTGCCGGATGGTTGATGGTCACGGTGATCATCTGAACCGGCGTGACCGGGCGGTCACGATTGTCGGTCTTGGTCTTCTCGATTGCGTCGACCACCTCGGTGCCGCTGACGACCTTGCCGAACACAGGGTGACGCGAGGCGCCAGGTGAGAACCAGTCAAGGCGCGCATTGTCAATGGTGTTGATGAAGAACTGCGAGCCGCCAGAGTTGGGCTGACCGGTGTTCGCCATGGACAAGGTTCCCGGAGCGTTAGACAACTTGAAGTTGTCTGGGAACTCGTCACGGATACGGCCCTTGGGGCTCTGTCCGGTGCCAGCCTGCGAGCTGAACGGGTCTTTGCTGTGCGGGCACCCGAACTGGATCATGAAGTTGTCAATCACACGGTGGAAGTGCAGTCCGTTATAGAAACCACTTTCCGCCAGCTCGATGAAATTGCCGGCGGTCAGCGGCATTTCGCGCAGGAAAAGCTCGACCTCGAAGGTGCCGAGGCTGGTCACACAGGTTGCGGTGGGGTTCACGGTTGCCATGTCTCAACCCTACTGGTGGGTACCAGGGTGTTAGAGCAGACTCAGTTCCATGGTCGAACAACGGGGCTACGTAGTGCTGGATGAGCGGCAGATGAACAGTAAGTGAGCGGAAAAGGAACGCCAGCAACCCTCGCGGCGACGTCAGCGGGCATTGCGCATCGCCTGCACGAGTATTTGCACGATCCAACGGCGGTTTCGTATGCACACGAAGCATCGGCCGCACTCAAGGTGGAACCCGCGAGGGTTCACAAGACCCTTGTCCTAGCCGTGAAGGGCGACCCGCGAGACGAGCTGATCGTGGCCGTGGTCCCATCAGACGCTTCGTGCGACCTGAAACTGGTGGCAAGCGCCTTGGGCGCGCGGCGAGCGGAAATGGCAGACCAAAAAGACGCCCAGCGCTCTACCGGGTACGTCCTGGGTGGCATCAGCCCACTTGGTCAACGGCAGTCGCTGCGCACCCTCATTGACGAAGATGCACAGCTGTGGGACACCGTGTTTGTCAGCGGCGGGCGGCGAGGGCTGGAGATCGAGTTGTCTCCTACAGACCTAGCGGCGCTCACCGGAGGGGTGTTTGTACCGCTGGGGAAACGCTGAGCCGGAGCTACTCGACAGGTGATTCGGCCTTCTTCCAGGCGGCGAATCCACCGTCGATATGCGCAACCGACGCGTGGTCATAACCCATGTCCAACAGCGTGGCGGCTGCCAGTGCTGACCTCCACCCGCCACCGCAGAACAACACAAACTCCCGGTCCTCGCCGAAGATTGACCGGTAATACGGGCTCTCTGGGTCAACCCAGAACTCGAGCATGCCTCTCGTAGCGTGCAGCGCTCCTGGGATGCGGCCGTCACGATCCAGTTCTCGGGGGTCGCGGAGGTCAACAAAGGTGACTCCGTCTTCGCCAAGCTTTGCGGTGGCCTCGGCCACTGAATACGTGCGGATTCGGGCCGAAGCTTCGGCCACCATGTCGAGCGATCGGCGAGTTGCGGGCATGCGTGAGGATACCGAAACCGGCAGCACTACGAACCGGCAGCACTACGAACCGGAAGCGACAAGACTGGCAGCGTGCCTGAACATGATGATGCCAACTTCCGCCGAGGCGTCTTAGTGGGCGTCGGTTTCTTGGCGTGGAACATCATCATCGTGACGATCGCAGTCGTCATCACCGCAAACACTCGAGGCGAGAACGTCGGCAAATTCGTCGGAACCGTCGGGTCGGCCATCGCGTTTCTACCCCCTGCGTGGTTTGTCTGGCAGTGGTACCAGCAGCGTGCTGCGGAGGATCGCCTCCGGGTCTCACTGCTCCACCTCGGTGAACGTGCTCAAGCGGAAACCCGGCTGAGCAACCAAGTACCTAACCCGGCTGACTCTGCTCCGTAGGTCGCCTCGCGCATCCCAACCGAGTGCACAACAAGTTGTTCCTCCGTTTTCGGGGTCGTTTCACAAACCCACGTCTGGTAACGATCAGCCCATCACGGCAAGACTGACCTTATGAATCGACCAGAGGCTCCGTGGGTCATGCGCACATACGCTGGCCACTCGACGGCTGCCGCCTCGAACCAGCTCTACCGAACCAACCTCGCAAAGGGGCAGACGGGTCTGTCAATTGCGTTCGACCTGCCCACGCAGACGGGCTACGACCCCGACGACCCTCGGGCGGTCGGCGAGGTCGGCAAGGTCGGCGTGCCAGTTGCCCATCTCGGGCACATGCGTGCACTACTGGCAGACATCCCACCCGAGCGGATGAACACGTCGATGACCATCAACGCCACAGCACCTTGGCTGCTCGCGTTGTACCTCGCCAACGCAGACGAACAAGGCGCTGACCGCAACAGCTTGCAAGGCACGACCCAGAACGACATCGTGAAGGAGTACTTGTCTCGCGGCACGTACATCTTCCCGCCGGACGCTTCGAAGCGTCTCATCGTCGACATGGTCTCCTACACGGTCGTCAACGTTCCGAAGTGGAACCCAATCAACGTCTGCAGCTACCACCTGCAAGAGGCTGGCGCCACCACGGTTCAAGAGTTGGCCTATGCCCTTGCCACAGCCATTGACGTCCTCGATGCGGTCAAGGCCGGCGGGCAAATCCCTGACACCGATTTCGCTCTCATCGTCGGGCGAATCTCGTTCTTCGTGAATGCCGGGATCAGGTTCGTCGAGGAGCTCTGCAAAATGCGCGCCTTCACGACTCTCTGGGATCGCATCTGTTCAGAGCGGTATGGCGTCACCGACCCAAAGCTGCGTCGCTTTCGCTACGGCCTCCAAGTGAACTCACTTGGGCTCACCGAGGCGCAACCGGAAAACAACGTGGCGCGGATTGTGTTGGAGATGCTGGGCGTTACGTTGTCCAAGGACGCCAGGGCCCGAGCCGTTCAGCTGCCTGCATGGAACGAAGCGCTGGGTCTGCCCACGCCGTGGGACCAGCAATGGTCACTTCGTCTGCAGCAGGTGCTGGCTTACGAGACAGACCTCCTTGAGTACGACGATCTGTTCAACGGATCTCACGTCGTCGAAGCGAAGACCAAGGAACTAGAGGCTGCCGCGTGGACGGAACTCCAAGATGTCCTCAACCGCGGCGGCGCTTTCAAATGCATCGGCGAGTTGAAGAGTCGGTTAGTACGTTCGCATACAGAACGTTTGCGTCGAATCGAGTCGGGCGACATCAAGGTTGTGGGCGTCAACTGCTTCACAGAAACTGAGGCTTCACCGCTGTCCACCGGGAATCTCATCGTGACCGTTGACCCCCTGGTTCAACGTGACGCGATGCAGGAAATCGGCGAGTGGCGTGCGTCGCGTGACAACGTCGCTGTCGCATCCGCCTTGGACGCACTCCGCGACGCCGCTCGTTCCGGGACAAACATCATGGAATCGTCGATAACGCTCGCGCGTGTCGGCGGCACCACAGGAGAGTGGGCCACTGTCTTGCGAAGCGAATTCGGTGAGTTCCGAGCGCCAACAGGCGTCGGCGGGGCCGCATCGTTGACCAGCGCTGGACTGTCTGCTGTAGCTGCAAGATCGCGGGGAATGGCAGGTGGCCCGCCGAGAATCCTGGTGGCCAAACCGGGCCTTGACGGACATTCCAATGGCGCCGAACAGATTGCGGTCGCTGCACGAGACGCCGGCATGGAAGTGATCTACCAGGGCATCAGATCCACTCCCGAGGAGATCGTTGCATCGGCTCGAGACGAAGATCCGGACCTCATTGGACTTTCCATCCTGTCGGGCTCGCATCTGCAGTTGGTGCCCGGGTTGGTAGCCACACTCCGGTCGATCGGCATCGATGCACCAATCGTTGTTGGTGGCATCATCCCTGAAGCCGACGCGGCTGCGTTGCTGGCTGGCGGAGTTGCCCGAGTGTTCACCCCGAAAGACTTTGACCTGTCGAGGATCATGGGTGACATCGCCGACTTGGTGGTGCTCTACCGGGCCGGCGAAGCCTCTTAAGGGCGTCAGACGTCCTCAGCGGCCCTGTGGGGGCCAGCCGTGAACAAGCCCCCGTGGAAACTTGTCAGCGCAACGCTGCGAACACCACGCCGGCGAAGAGCACCAGCGCCCCGAGCAATGGCAACACCGTGGCGATGAGCGCGAACACTCTCGACTGATCCTTCGGTGGCTTTCCTGCGGCACCGATGGTCTCCCACAGGCCGTTCAACGGGCTGTCCAGGCTGAGTTTGATTCGGCTCCGTGCAACGGCGGCGCCGCGCACCACCGTCCAAGACACTCCTGCGATCACCACGCACAGAAGAGTCGCAGCGATCAGAACGCCTGCCTTGGAGCCGCTGGCGTTGGACAAGCCACGCCCGATGCTGGAAAGGATGGAGCTCAGAAACGCTCCGCCTAACAGGAACGCCGGTACCCCGATGGGGTTGGACCGAAGCGTGGGCTGGACCCGCTCGGCGTCTATTCGTGCACGCCGAACGATGAAGCGTTCCGGCGACGTAGGAGGGCACTGGGCCTCGCGCCGGATGTAGATGTGCTTGATGGCTTTGATCACCTCGGCCTGATGGTTGCGCACGATGAACCGAGCAACCAACTGCACCAGGAACGCTGCAATGGGTGCGAGCGGTCCCATTGGCGGCAGCTTGGGACCACGGGCACCATTGCGGTCAAGGACTTCGAGGGCTCGCATAGCAATCCGATGCGCCTCTTCGAAACGGCCGGGCAACCAAAGCGGCCGAATGGCAGCCATTTCCTTGATGATGTCGGCCTCAACCTTGCCCTTGGCACCAAGACGGTCGAGTATTTGCGAGGCGCCATCGACGTCGTCTTTGGAGAGCTGCTTGAACGCTGCAAGGCGCTCAGAGAACTCATCGACGATGAGGTTCTTGTCTTCGATAGCGTCTTGGCTACGTGCCAAGTCAAGCTTGTCGGGCGCAGGGTGAGAAGTCATGGCAGAGCGCAATGTAGCGCTCCGCGAGTCACCCGGCGGAGTTGGCCGCGACGTGTCGGCGACCGAGATCGGTCAACGAGACCGCTTCGCCATTGATCGCCAACAGTCCGGCTGAGCTGAGCGCTGCCAGCGCGTCCCCAACCGGCGACGCAGCGCCACCGAAGCGGGAAACTTCACCCAGGGACCGTTTGACGAACGAAACCTTGACCGTCGTCGTAGAGCCGTTGACCCCACTCGCCTCGGCCACACACACAAGCACCCGGCGCTGGGTGGGTGTCAGTGCGGTCAAGGCGACTTCGAGAACGGGTCGGGCCGAGGCCGCTACGCCAAACCGTGTCATTCCACCTTGACGAACTGGCAGCGGAATCGACTCCGTCGGCTGAGCAAGCGGAACGAATTCGTCTGCAATACTGCGGAGTGCAACAGATTCGGCGGGCTCCGGCAATGCCGGGGCAAGTTCGCTTGCTTGCGTGAAGGTTTCCGCATCGGGCGCAGGACCCAACACGTCGGGTTCACCGATGTTTGTTTCGAGAACCGGATCCGCGCCCGCTTGCACGTCGGGCGTCTCTACCGCTTCGGTGAAGTCCGTGCCATCGCTGTCAAGAGAATCACCCGATGCTGCGATCCGGCTGTTCGATTCAGTGAGGGCGTCTGTGTCCTCGGTTGGTTCATCGGAGACGTGCGTTGCGCCCGTAGCTAACGGGGAGGTCTGAACCGTATGGGTTGGATCAGTGAACTCAAGCCCATCCAGATACACCTGTGACTTGGTAACTACGTGATCCGTATGCGCGCTTGGCAACGAGCGGTCGTAACCGCCGGAACTTGTGCTTCCCGTCTTGGTTTCCGGGGCGGCCGTTCTCGCTTGAGCAGCCAACCGTTCAGCGTCGGCAAACGCGGTGCGTTCGGCACCGAGCACCTTCGACTCGGCGATGACAGCGCGAACCGTATGTGCATCTACGAGTCCCTTGGCCGACGCGCGTTCGATGATCTCGATCGCACGACCAGGGCGACCTTCGACGTACTCGCCAATTTGCCGGATCACTTCTGGCGTCGCAATGACACCTTGACGCTGGGCGATGTCGGCCAGGTCAGCGTTGGTCAACGGACGGAGCTGCAATTGATCAAGCCCCTGGGGGATGATCCGAACACCCAGTCCAATTGAACTGGTGAGCACGACTGGGATCGGTGCGCCCGTTGACGAGAGTGCGATCAGACCTTCGAGGAACACCCGCACGCGGCCATCGTTGGCCAATTGCAGGTCGTCGATGCACAGCACGTACCCCCGGGGCACTTCCGGCAGCGCCGTGCACAGGGCGTACAGCAGGTGATCAATAGCCGACACGAAGCCCTCTTCGGTAGCCTCGTCAGGGCTGCGGCCGCGGAATGCCTCCGCTGCGGCGATGAGATCGCTGGTGCAGGGGTTGTCCGGGTACAACGACTTGATGGACACGGCTAGTGAACTCGTTGCATCAATAAGTGCTTGTCCCAGCCCGGAGCGCACGCAACCGTAACCACCGGTGCGGCCCGTGTTGCGAGACCGTTCCAGCAACTCGTGCAGTACGGCGGACCGTCCCATGCCCTCGGGGCCGGTGACGATCGGGACGGCGATATGGAGCTGTTTGACGGCCTTCTCGACGTAAATCTCGAGCATGGCCAGGGTGTCGCTGCGGCCAAGGAGACCGGGGCGCTTCTCAGCGCGCAGATCAAGCAGCATGGTCTGCGGAACTTTCGAGCGGGACCTTCACGAGGTGGAACTTCGGCACTCTGCTGGTAGGTCTCAAGACCTGTTCGGCTGATTCAATCGCGGGGACGAAAAATTGCTGAGCCCGAATTCAGATTTTGGCCCCTCGTTTCGGGTCTGAGCTATGGCTCAAATGGCTCAAATCCTGCGACCACGCTGCAATCCGTTGGCCCACCAGCGGCCCGACCAACGCCATGACGGAGTATCGGCCTGTGTTGGAGCCGACGCCAACATCACAACAGGACGAGGCCACGCAAGCTCCACCGCTACGACAATCGCAGCGGCTTCTTCATCTGTTGGAGTCGGAACGATTGCAAAACCAAGGGTTTCGCTCATAGCGGCACGTTTCCATGCTTGCGCTTAGGGAGGTCCTCACGCTTGGTCCGGAGCATGGCCAAACCGCGAATGAGCACCTTGCGAGTGTCCGCCGGGTCGATGACATCATCTACGTATCCGCGCTCTGCGGCGATGTAGGGGTTGGCGAATCGTTCGCTGTAATCCTCAACCAGTTCTGCGCGTCGGGCTTCAGGATTAGGGGCCGCATCCAACTCTCGCCGATAGACAATGTTCACGGCACCCTGCGCACCCATCACGGCGAGCTCTGCGTTTGGCCACGCGAACGCAAGGTCGCACCCGATGGACTTGGAGTCCATCACGACATATGCGCCGCCGTAAGCCTTGCGAGTGATAACACTGATGCGCGGAACGGAGGCCTCGCAGTACGCGTAGAGAAGCTTGGCGCCGTGGCGGATGATGCCGCCGTATTCCTGGTCGGTGCCTGGCATGAAGCCGGGAACGTCGATGAACGTGACGATGGGGATATTGAACGCGTCGCACGTACGCACGAAGCGGGCGGCCTTTTCGGACGAGTCGATATCGAGGACACCGGCCTTGACCATGGGTTGGTTGCCGACGATGCCAACGGAGTGACCATCCAGGCGAGCGAAGCCACAGACAATGTTGCTAGCGAAGCGAGGGAAGTACTCGTAGAACTCCCCATCGTCCACAACCTCTTTGACGACGGCCTTCATGTCGTATGCACGGTTATGGTTTTCTGGCATCAGTGCCATTAACGCATTGCAGGAACGATCTGGGTCGTCGGTGACTTCTGCGCGCGGTGCTTCTTCCAGGTTGTTCTGCGGCAGGAAACTGAGCAGGTATCGCACGTCTTCCAGACAGGTCTTGTCGTCGGGGGCCACGAACGTGGCCACTCCAGACTTGGTGGCGTGCGTGGTTGCGCCGCCCAGTTCCTCGGGCGTGACGTCTTCGCCGGTAACGGTCTTCACGACATCGGGACCCGTGATGAACATGTAGCTGGTCTTGTCGACCATGTAGACGAAGTCCGTCATTGCTGGCGAATACACAGCACCACCAGCACAAGGGCCCATGATCACGCTGATCTGCGGGATGACGCCCGAAGCTTTGACGTTTCTGTAGAAGATGTTGCCGTAGGAGGCGAGGGACACCACGCCTTCCTGGATGCGCGCACCGCCTGAGTCATTGAGGCCGATGAGTGGCACACCAACGCTGGTGGCGAGATCCATCACCTTGACGATCTTCTCGGAGTGCACTTCACCGAGCGCACCGCCGAACACGGTGAAGTCCTGCGCGAACACCATCACCTTGCGGCCGTCGATGGTGCCCCATCCGGTGATGACACCGTCGGTGTACGGACGATCGTTCTCGAGGCCCATCCCCTGCGCCCGGTGTCGGGCCAGCAGATCGAGTTCCATGAACGAGCCGTCGTCAAGCAGATAGTCGATCCGCTCCCGGGCCGTCATCTTGCCTTTTGCATGCTGGCGTTCAACTGCCCGGGGTGACCCGGCACTGAACGCTTCAGCCTTCCGCCGTGCCAAGTCGACGAGCCGCTCCGAAAGGGGGTGTTCCATAAGGTTGTCAGGCTACCGGGGCGGTGAGCCCCCGACCCAACACAGGCGCGGCACGGGCGCGGCCGAGCGGCGAACGGAGGGATCGGAGTGAGTCCGAGGGGAGCAACCCATCCAATACGGTTTCTAGGCGTGCAAGCGGGCACACAGTTCGGCGTAGACGGTCGGACCGCACAGCTCCGTCAGCTCCTCGTGCAACGTGAGGAAGACCGGACCCGAGGCGGAGAAAGCCTCCGGCGCGGAGTCTGGTTCGGTGCACCACCAGTGCATATCAGCACCTTCCGGACCGAAATCCTGCTTGTCCCACCTGCGCACGGTGATGACCCGCCTGCCGTCAGGTCCTTCAGCGTCTTCGGTGCGTATCGGCAGTTCCCAGCACACGTCCGGCTTCACCTCTACCTGGCGCCGACCCTGCTGGACTGCCGCAATGTGCAGTGCACAACCAACTCCGCCGCTGAATCCGGGCCGGTTGAGGAACACACAGCCACCGTTGATAGTCCTTGTCGCAATACGCCCTCCAGCAACCTTTTTGAACCAGCCGACGCGCGCGGCGTGAGCCGAGTGTTGCCAGACATCAGACGTGAGGCTGGGCACAAACGCTGCAACCTTGACAAAGTCCTCGGCTTCGGCGAAATGGGCTCCGTAGGTGCAGCACCCGTCGGCCCGGGCCGGGTCTTGTGAAGGATGGATCCCGCGACAACCCTCGCCGTATACGCAGCGCCAGTTACTGGTCAGGAACGCACGCTCAAAACGCCACACCCGATGAGGCTCCTCAACGATCACCCATGGCGACTGGATGCTGACACGCACACTCATCGGGAAAGTATCTCCCATGCTGGTTTCGCCACAGCACAGCGCTGACGCGTAGCTTGTGGAAATGGGAAATGAAGCTGGAAATGAAGCGAAGTTCTATATCAACGGCGAATGGGTCGAACCCCGTTCAGCAAAGCGCCACGACGTGATGAATCCGGCGACGGAGAAGTCCGTAGCAACGATCGCCCTGGGATCCTCCGAAGACGTCGACGCAGCAGTGGCCGCCGCGAAGGCGGCGTTCGTCTCGTTCTCCCAGACGTCCGTGGAAGACCGCATTGCGCTGCTGACCCGCATTACCGAGGTTTACAAGACCCGCATGGGCGACATCGCAACGGCTGTCACCTCTGAGATGGGGGCTCCGGCAATGCTCGCAGCGCGTGCACAGGCTCCCTCGGGCCTTGGCCATTTCATGAGCACCATAAAGGCCCTGTCGGAGTTCGAGTGGGCTGAGGACATCGGCACCAGCCGCATCGAATACGAACCAATCGGCGTGTGCGCTTTCATCACGCCGTGGAACTGGCCACTCAACCAGATCGTTGCCAAGGTCGCACCTGCCATAGCAGCCGGTTGCACCATGGTGTTGAAGCCGTCTGAAATGGCCCCGCTCAACGCAATCGTGTTCGCAGAAGTGATGCACGAAGCTGGCGTGCCAGCGGGCGTGTTCAACCTCGTCAACGGCGACGGTGCAACCGTCGGTGTTGCACTGTCGTCGCACCCAGACGTTGACATGGTCTCGTTTACCGGCTCCACCCGCGCTGGCGTGGAAGTTGCAAAGAACGCGGCACCTACGGTCAAGCGTGTCCACCAAGAGTTGGGCGGAAAGTCCGCAAACATCATCCTCGAGGATGCAGACCTTGCAGCCGCCGTGTCACGAGACGTCGGCCGCTTGTGCCTCAACTCGGGCCAGTCCTGCAACGCAGGCACCCGCATGCTGGTGCCGGCCGGACGCATGGGCGAAGCAATCGACGCTGCTGCTGCCGCCGCCGCCAAGATCACCGTCGGCGACCCCAATGGTGAAGGCACCGTTATTGGGCCTGTTGCTTCCAAGGCACAGTTCGACAAGATCCAGGGCCTCATCCAGAAGGGCATCGACGAAGGCGCAACGTTGGTTGCGGGTGGCGTCGGCCGCCCAGAGGGTCTGACATCGGGTTACTACGTGCAGCCCACCGTGTTCGCCAACGTCACCAACGACATGACCATCGCCCGTGAAGAGATCTTTGGTCCTGTTCTCGCCATCCTCGGTTACGAAAACGAGGAACAGGCAATTGAGATCGCCAACGACACGGTCTACGGCCTCGCTGCGTATGTCTCATCAAACGACGCCGAACATGCTCGAGCCGTAGCGCGCAAGCTCCACGCTGGCAACGTGCACCTCAACGGAGCAGGAACAGACTCCAACGCATTGTTCGGCGGGTACAAGCAGTCCGGCAACGGCCGTGAATTCGGCAAGCACGGCCTGCTTGAGTTCCTGGAGTCCAAAGCCATCCTCGGATACAACGCCAAGCCAGCCTGATCAGGTTTCGCCACGGGGTTTCTCCCGTAAGCAATGTGGCCGGTCTGGTGCTCACACCGACCGGTCAGCAATGCACCTCGCTGGACCCCTCGCTGGACCCTTGGCAGATCAGCCAACGAGGTCAAACACCAAGTTCACTTCAGCCGTTACTTCGGCTGACCCTGCCTCCAACGGAACCGACGAGTCTGATGCAGCGATCTTGGCGCTGACGTTCTGTTGGTACAGGATTGGCGGCGAGCTGACCGACGAAGACGAGATGGTGCGCAAGGCACCAACCTTCACACCGGCAGCTGCAGCAAGTTGTTCGGCCTGGGTCCGGGCGTCTTCCACCGCACGCGTACGGGCCCGCTTCAGCGGCTCAGATGAGTCAGACAGCCCGAAGCTGAGACTCTGGATGCGGATCGAGTCACCGGCCACCCCTGCGGCGGCATCGATGACCGCCCCGGCCTTTTTCACATCCGTAACTGTTGCGGTGACGATGTTGGACACCTGGTAGCCAACGATCTTGCGGCCCTGGTTGTCGAACTGCGGGTACACCGACAGTTGGCTGGTCTGGATGTAGCGGTCTTCCACCCCGTTGCTCTTCAGCAACGCGATGAGTTCGGTCGCTTTGGCATTGTTTTCGCGCAATGCCAACTGAGCCGTGGCCGCATTGGTTTCCACGCCCATGGTCACGGTTGCTTGGTCAGGTGTCTCTGAGGCGCGCCCAACACCGTGCACGTTGATCGTACGAACCGGGTTTGTCGACACCACCGCAGTTGGATTTAGGTTCGGACTTGCGGCTGCACTTGCACTTGAACTGGACACGGTCACTTCCTGGATGGGTTTGGCATTCGTCAGAACAGCGGCGTTCAAAGCGCTTGGCTGCTGCTGAGCACAGGCGGCGAGCCCAAGCACCAGCGGACCGACGAGGAGGAGGTAGGGGCGGCGGTTGCGTTTCATGAACAGTGAGACGCAGCGGATCGCACGCGAGTTCCCGAACCGTGTTCAGCCGACATCTCAACCGCCGTTGCGTGCCTTCCACAGATTCTTTGCACGTTGCGCCATGGTGGTCGATTCGAGCGACTCGCACACGGCATCAAACTCTGGGGTTGGCCCTGTCCACCGCAACGAGTCCACTCCGCCTGGCAACTCAATCGCATCGTTGCGAGTAGTCGCGATCAGGCGGAACAACATTGCTTCGTCGCGATGCTCCGCCAACGTGGTGGCCAGTTTCGGCGCACCCCGCAACCCGGGTACTTCCCATGCTGCGGCCAATGCAGGAATGGCCTCAAGATGTCCATACCGGGCCAGTACCGCCGCAGCGGTTTTTGCGCCCCACCCGGGAAGCCCTGGGTACCCATCGGCGGAGTCGCCGACCAACGCCAAGTAGTCAGGAATGGATTCCGGAGGAACGCCGAACTTCTCCACAACGCCGTCGTGATCGATGAGCGCCCGCTTGCGACGGTCGTATTGCACGACGCGCTTGCCAACAACACACTGACCCAAGTCTTTATCCGGCGTCAGGATGAGCACCTGCTCCACCCGTTCATCCTGTGCAGCGAGGAACGCGCCGGCCGCCATCGCGTCGTCTGCCTCGTACTCCTCCATCGCCCACACCACAACGCCAAGCGCGCGTAGTGCATCTTCAAGTGGATGGAACTGACTCCACAGCACCGGGTCAATACCTTCGCCAGTCTTGTACCCGGCCCACAAATCGTTGCGGAAACTTTCGATCACGTGATCGGTTGCCACCGCGATGTGAGTCACGCCGTCCGCCAGCAGATTCAACACCGATTCAAGGACGCCACGGATAGCTCCGACCTCTCGACCATCCGCAGTGCTTCTAGGCGGAACAGCGAAATGATGGCGAAACAACTCATAGGTGCCGTCGAGCAGGTGAACCTTCACGCTGCTGACGGTACTCTCGAACGATGTCCACTGTCGGTGACCTCACGCAGAGCGACGAATCGGACCCAAACCTTTCGACCTCGACTCCGTTCACTCGATTCGCCGGCCGCCCCCACCCAATTGGGCAGGACGCTTCGCCCATTCACCCGGGCCCAACCCAAGGCTCTCCGTTCACCGCTCGGTCCCGCCCGAGCACTGGCAGGGCCGCACGCTCCTTCATCCCCCGCACTGGCCGCATGTCTCCAACCAAGTACCGGGCACTCGCGGAGACCCTCCCGAAGTACTTGGTGCCGCCAGCGCCAAGCATCGATTTCGGCGCCATCTTCGGTCGAAGCGCTCCCCTATTCGCAGACATCGGGTTTGGCATGGGCGAGAGCACGCTTGCGCTCGCAGCAGCGCGCCCTGACGCAAACATCCTTGCCATCGACGTGCACGTGGCCGGCCACGCCGTGTTGGCCGAAGCCCTCGAATCGGGGAATGTTCCCAACGTACGGATCATCGCCGCGGACGCGCACGAAGTGCTGTTGTGGATGTGCTCGCCCGCATCCCTATCGGAAGTACACATATGGTTCTCCGACCCGTGGCCGAAGCAACGCCAATCGTGGCGACGCTTGATCCAGCCCGACTTCGTTGGACTTGTTGCGGAACGGTTGGTTCCCGGCGGATCACTGCGTATGGCAACGGACTGGCAGCCCTACGCCGATGAGATGCTGGCCGCCATTCGGGCCACGCCCAAACTCCGTAACCCGCACTCAGACTGGGCACTACGCGACCCAGTTCGGCCGATCACCAGTTACGAGCGCAAGGGCATCGAAGCCGGACGAGCCATCCGCGACCTTGTTGGCGTGGTGCCTTTGCCGGGGGTCTGATAACCGAACCACTGTATTCGTTCCGTAATGATTCGCTGGAACGATTCCCCGCGTTCGGAAAATCGACTGGGCGTGCGAGGCACGCCTGCAGGAGACGCCCAATACCTGCCGACCGATCATTACGTAACGCTCCGCCCGCCTCGCCCGAACGCTGTCGTTCAGACGCCGAACAAGCTGGCCCGTTGAGCCTTCGTCAGGCTCGCAAGCACTAGCTCGTATGAGTGGGTCAGCATCGCCTGAATCTCTGATTGGTCTACCGACCTATCAAGCGTCACGGTATTCCAATGCCGCTTGTTGGTGTGGTAGCCGGGTTGCACGGCTGCGTACTGCGCCCGCAATTCAACCGCCCAGTCGGGGTCGCATTTCAACGTGACGCGGCCCGGGGTGTCAGTGAGCGAGATCAGCGCGAACACCTTTCCGCCCACCTTGAAGACCGCAACATCGTCACCGAACGGGTAGTCCTCGACAGCCTCCCCACACGCCGCGCAGGCGGCAAGCACAGCGTCGGTGTTCATGCGAGGTCCTGGGCCTTGTCCTGGCGTACCGGTGACTACTCCTGCACCAGTTCCACCAGCGTGCCGAACGTCGTTTTTGGATGGATGAAGGCCACGGTGGTGCCGCGTGATCCGGGGCGAGGATGCTCGTCAAGAACCCGCCCGCCGGCAGCCTTCACGGCTTCAAGCGCAGCTGCGCAATCGGCAACTCGATACCCAATGTGGTGCAAGCCCTCACCGCGCTTCTCGAGGTACTTGGCGACCGTGGAGTCAGGATGAGTCGGCGTGAGGAGTTGGATGTAGCTCTCGGCCACCTTCAGCAGCGCTTCCTCCACCCCGTCAGACTCAACGATCTCTCGGTGGTCGACCGTGGCGCCGTAGACATCTTGGTAGTACTTAATTGCACCTTCAAGGTCGTTTACGGCAATCGCCACATGGTCGATCTCGGTAAGCAGGCCGACTGGACTGACGGAGCCGGCTGCGCCGGTGATGAGGTGTGACATGGACCAGACGCTACGTGGAACTGCGCCGGTTAAACCACACTGGGACTCCCCGACGTCCCGGCTCCTCTCCCGACCGCTGGGTACAGTGACGAGGTGAGGCGTGGACATGGCTCGGCGCGGTTGTACGTCGAGGTTGCACGGCTGAGTTTTCGTCGGCAAAGCACGTACCGCGGGGCGATGTTTGCCGGCATGTTCACCAACTTCGTTTTTGGAGTCATCCGCGCTGGCGTCCTTCGCAGCGCGATCGGCACCTCAACCGTCAACGGGCTCACGCGGACGTCAGCTACTGCGTTTGTGTTCGTCTCGCAAGCGATGATCGCTGTCACGTCACTGTTTGGCGATTTCGGTCTGGTCAACATGGTGAAGAGCGGGGACGTCGCAACAGAACTCCACCGACCATGGGACTGGTCCGTGTATCGGCTCAGTACGGATCTGGGCCGAAGCGCGTTCCAGGCCGCCACTCGTGGAATCAGCATCGCAGCCGCTGGGTGGTTGCTCTATCGCCTGGCCGTTCCACCAGTAGATCGCCTGGGTGCATTTGCGGTGGTTGCGGCACTGGCAGCGATGCTTGCCTCAAGGATCTGGACCATCGGCGGCATGTGTGCGTTCTGGTTGGTCGACGCAACCGGGGTGGTGCAGTTCTTCGTTGCGTTGGCCATGCTGAGCACTGGATTGATCGTTCCGCTGCAGATCTTCCCGGACCGGCTGGCTGCGATTTTGTCCTACTCTCCGTTCGCGTCGTTGATCCAGCGACCGGCCGATGTGCTGCTGGGTCAGCGAGGCGTCTTGCCGGTGGTGGCGCTGCAGCTGTTGTGGATCGCGGTCCTTGAACTGGTGCTGCGCATCGAGCTTCGTGCAGCGACTCGCAAGTTGGAGCTGCAAGGAGGATGAACACGCCCCGCAAGGCCAACGCCAAAGAGTCAGCCGCTATCTGTTTGCGAATGATGCGAGCGCGTACAACGGCCGACATGCAATACCGACTGTCGTTCTGGTTGCGGGTTGTTTCCGCGGCCATTGCAATGCTTGGCGACGTGTTTGCGGTATGGGCTATCCAGCACCGGTTCGGATCAATCGGCGGCTGGACGCTGAGCCCGTTGTTGTTTCTCGTCGGTGTGGTTCTTGTTTCGTTCCGTCTCGCCGACGCGTTTGTGGGAGGGAGCGTGGAACGCTGCGCGGAGTTGGTTCGCACGGGCCGACTCGATTCGATCATGGTTCGCCCCGTCGGAGTCCTCTGGCAGATCATCGGCGAGTCGTTCGCCATTCGCCGAGCCATCCAGTTGTTCACCGTTACACCGATCCTGCTGATTGGAATCGTACGTGTAGATATCGATTGGAACCCGGCCCGCATTGCTGCGTTCGTGTTCATGATGGTCAATGCGACGCTTGTGTTCACCTCCGTGTTCGTCATCACCAACGCGTTGTCGTTCTGGTCATCGGGCACGGTCGAGATCGCTAACGCATTCACATACGGCGGAGGCACCGTTGCGCAATATCCCATCCACGTGATGGACCGCTGGGTAAGGATGGCCACGGTGTCGGTTATTCCTGTTGCGTTTGCTGCCTATCTCCCGTCGTTTCTGCTGATCGACGCCCCGAATCCCCTGAATGTGACGCCGCTTCAGTCGTGGTTGTCGATGTGCGCCGGGGTTCCGTTGATCTTGCTGGCACGCACGATCTGGCGCAATGCACTCGGCCACTACCGGAGCACTGGATCATGAGCGCGCATGCAATTCGAGCAACCGCGCTCACAAAGTCGTTCTCCGTAAGTACCGGGAAGGGCAAGCTTCGACGTGAGCAACAAACGGTGACCGCCGTCGACGCACTTGACCTTTGCGTACCTACCGGGGCGTTCACTGCGATCATCGGCCCCAACGGAGCGGGCAAGTCAACCGCCCTCAAAATGTTCACGGGCATCCTGGCCCCCACAAACGGCGAACTTGCAGTGCTGGGCCTCACGCCGCTCCAAGACCGCACTGCATTGGCCGCCCGAATTGGGGTGGTGTTTGGGCAACGTTCGCAACTGTGGTGGGACCTGCCGTTACGGGACAGCTTCACCCTGTTGCGACATCTCTACAGAGTGCCGCCCGCAACGTTTACCGACACGCTCCAAGAGATGGTCGATCGGTTTGACCTCGGGCCTCTGCTCGGCCAGCCAGTACGAACACTGTCGTTGGGACAACGTATGCGCGCTGAGCTTGCTGCAGCGTTGCTACACAAGCCAGAACTTCTGTTTCTCGACGAGCCGACCATCGGGTTGGACGTGGTTTCGAAGTTCGCAATGCGCGACGCACTACGAGACCTGCACGCACGTAACGGAACAACCATCGTGCTCACTACCCATGACCTCGACGACGTCGAAGAGTTGTGCGAGCGGGTGGTCATCATCGACCACGGTCGAATCATTCGCGACCAACCAATCGAAGCCCTGCAGGCCGACGTCGCCAATGGGACCGACCTGGAAGAACTCGTACGCAGGATCTACCAGGGCGAAGCCTGAAACTTCACGGCTAGTAGAACGATCCGTTGCTCTCGTATCCGATCTGTGAAGCGCCCGCGTCGGTTGACGTCGCAAGCGGATCGGACTGAAAGTCGAAGTCGCCGGATCGGCCCGACCACTCCATCTGAGCCGACGCCGTCCGGAAATCTCCGCGGAACTTCTGAGACGGATTGTCGAAGTGGTTCACGGCCCCGTGGGCCGTCCATTGGACCTTGAATGAAACTTCGCCCTGTCTCGGCGTGGCTCCTTTTCCGACGAGCGCATTCTCGAAATCGAAGTAGTCCTTTTGCCGAATGTTCTTAACTTCAAAGGTCGCCGTGCCGGCATTGAGGTCGACCTGGACGCTGTCATCGGAGACGATCGTTGTCCAGAACAGCCCATTCTGTGTGATCCCCGGATTGAAATCGTGTACTTGCGCTCCCCCCAAACTGGGGTCATAGACGTCAATTCATATGAAGCCGAACGTGGCCTCACGGGCATGACCATCGCGGCCACGGAACGTTCCCTGCATGAATCGCATGTCGCTGAACGAGAACGGAAGCGTGCGGGTGTCACCCGTTTTGCGATCTCGGCGCTCAACTGTGCCACTACTGAACGCGATTGCACTGGCGCCCTGGAAGTTGTACTCCGTCGAGGGATCGGAATCGACACCCGTGTACGGCGGCGCATGGACCTGCGACAAAACGCCGGGAATGAACTCCTCCGTCGTGGGGATCGGCAGGACGAGCCCGATGCCAGGTCCCTCGGCTTGAGCCGAAGAAGGGAACAGAAGCCCAGAGCCAGCTGTGGCTCCGACCATCGTTGCTCCTGCCATTCGCTGCAAGAAACGCCTTCGGGAGAGCTCGTTGGGTCTCGCATGCAAGTGGTTCGCATGAAAAGCCTCAACGAGACTTTGCACTGGAACGACACTCCGCATTTGGGTACCGACTGACTCCATGAGATTCCGTCGCATGGTTCCAACCGCCTGATTTTTTTGCAGTGTCGCGCCACCCGTCTCCGATGTCAACACGAAGGAGAATGGACCCCACTCGACCACACCTTTCGAAACGCAAGTCAGTCAAGGTACGTGTGCTGCGGCGTACGCGGGGGCAGCAGCAGGACCGACAAACCCAGGCCCAAAATTCCTGACCACACAATGGTGCCGGTCCACTGTTCGGCCGACCAGGTGATTGGCCGGCCTTCCTTGGTGACCAAGAGGTACACCGACCAGAACAAGACTGGTGCAAGGAACGCGAACACACGGAACCGTATGCGCGCTTGTTGTCGGTTTCCGGACCCCACCACGACTCCAAGTAGTGCGTTGAGCAAGTCACACGCCACTGCACCCAGCAGCAACGCGGTGATGGCTCGGCGGTACTCCCAGTCGAAATAGATGAACATGGAGATGGCCGGGACCGCAAGAGTAAGCGTGAAGGCACCGAACGGAAGCACCCATCGACGCGCCAGCAGCAACATGATGCCGAAGAACGCCAGCGTGTGCGCGTACACAGCCATGGTCGAGGAGATCTGCAGAAACTGAGCGAACTGCTGGAACAAGAACGGGATCTCGGCGGTGAAAATCGGCTGTTCATACGGCGACGCGTAGGTGAGAAAGATGTTGAGCACAGCAGCGATGCAACCGGCCGCAATCATCTGTGGCCACATGGTCCGCAGGCCAGTCCACTGAGGAGCCGCTGGCTCGTCGGAGGCCCACGCTGTGCGGATTGGCCCAAGCGCCAACATCAACATCGCTGACATCAACATGAGATGCGTCGGGCTGAAGAGAATCTTCAGTTCTTGCTCCACCCCAAGGGCGGAATGCCAGATCAGGTCGCCAAGGCCGCCAAGCAGATACATCCCGATCCCAGCCACCGGTGCTTCCAACCCACCCGGAACGGAGAACCGCCGTTGCGACCCGTTAATGGGCCGATATTTGCGGACGAGGTACAGCAAGTACACCGACGTTGCGGTGCCACCGGCATAGCCGAGCGCATGGGACCCCGTGAAGAACGTATCGATGCTGGCTGACTCACGGTGCGAGCGCGTGTCGACCGCCAGTCCAAGCACCAGCCAGAAGACCAACAAGCTGTAGATCCCGCGTTCGGCCACGGTCATGAATCGATTGGCAGGCATCAGTACCCCTTGGCGCGGTCGACGAGACCGACAATCCCAGTCGGGTCATTGCGTCGATATGCGCGGATATTTTCGGCAATGACAGCGGCCGCGGTGTGCGGGTCCGTTTCGGCTGCAACGTGCGGCGTGACCGTAATGAAAGGGTGCAACCAGAACGGGTGGTCGGCTGGGAGCGGCTCACGTTGGAAAACGTCCAGCACCGCCCTGCCCAGGTGACCGCTATCCAGTGCGGCCAAGAGATCCGCGTCCACAACATGCCCACCGCGTGCCAAGTTGATGAGCACGGCACCTTGGCGCATGGACGCAAAGGCTGCTGCGTTGAGCACCCCAGTAGTGGCATCGGTGAGCGGCAGAAGGTTGATCACAATGTCCGCAACATGAAGCACGTCGGCCATCGAATTGGTGGTGGACACCGAGCCTCCCGGGTTGGCGGCGCTCGAACGAAGGCCGATCAACTGAAACCCGAACGGGCTCAACAACTCTGCACACCGACGCCCTAATGCCCCGAAGCCCAGAATGCCAACCGTCTTTGAGGACATCGGCTTGCAATGCCGTGGCTTCCATTCAGCCCGTTGCTGCGCCTGACGGTAACCGTGATGGCCCAACGCGGCGTCAAGCACATGAGCGACAGCGGTTGCCGCCATCTGATTGGCCATGGCGGGGTCGACGGTGCGGACGAGGAGCGGTTCCGTTGGCACTGCTGGGTCGTGCAGCAACCGGTCCACACCCGCCCAGAGACACTGAATCAATCCGAGGTTTGGGAGGGACCCAAGGTCTCCCGGGTTCAGCCCGCGCACCAACGCAACGTCCACATGTGTGCGGTCGGTTGCGTCGGTGAACAGCTCGACAGGTTCCTCTGGCAGCGCGGCGCGGAGCTGATCCAGCCACATCGCCGTGGTGCGGAGCGCGGGATCGAGTAACAGCGAGATGGTCATTTGGCGGGCTGGTCGAGAAGCTTCGACAGGACCCGCACAAACACCTCAGCATCTTGGGCGCCGGGCACTGCGAACTCACCGTTGAACACAAACGTTGGCACCGCCGAGATGCCGACCTCTTGTGCTTCGATGAGCTGCGAGTTGAGCGCACCGATACCTGCATCAGAGGCAAGGTACCCGCGCACGTCCTCGGCATCAAGGCCAACTTCGGCTGCCAGTTGGACAAGGACATCGCGTGCGCCAACATCGAGACCCTCAATAAAGTACGCGCGCATAAGACGTTCCTTCATCTCATGCTGCTTGTTGTGACTGAGCGCAAGGTCGATGAGTCGATGTGCGTCACGGGTGTTGGCCCGCAGCGCGATGTCCATGCGGAAGCCGAGCCCCTCGGTTGCCGCAATTTCCGACACGTTGTTCAGAATCGCCTGGGCGCGTTCCGGCCCACCGAACTTCTTGGCGTACGTCTCGGCAACCGGGCTGGGGTTACCAGGAGCGGTTGGGTCCAATTGGTACGGACGGTAGACAACGCTGATGTCGTTGAGTACCCCCTCGCCACGTTGGGCTACCAACTCGTTCAGGGCCGTTTCCCACCGGCGTTTGCCGATGTAGCACCACGGGCACACAACATCAGAAAAGATCTCAACGCTGATCATCTGCCGACCCTAGCCAGCCCGCACGAACTTGAGGGTGCCCGGCCCCTTACGCGTGGCGACGGAAAACGGTGAGTCTCTTCTCGCCAACTTTGGCGCGGAACTCGGGGTCGTCGATACCCATGCCTTCGCGTTCTGCAAGACACAGCACCCCTAGCTTGCCTTCATGCAGGTTGTGGTGGACCTGGTAGGCGGCATCGGCCGTCTCAGCCAGCGAATAGACGCCCGAGAGGGCCGGGACGATCTTTCCCTGAGCCAACAAACGGTTGGCCGCGTACGCCTCGGAGTAGTTGGCAAAGTGCGAACTCTTGATGCTCTTCAACTTCATCCACAGGTGGCGGTTGTCGTACTCAATCATGTAGCCGCTGGTTGCTGCGCACGTGACGATGGTGCCACCGCGCTTTGCGATGAACACCGACGCACCCATGGTCTGGCGGCCGGGGTGTTCAAACACAATGTCGGGATCTTCGCCGATGAGGCTGCGCACGTCCTTGCCCAACCGACGCCACTCCGATTCATCCTGAGTGTGCTCGTCTGACCAGAAACGGTATCCAGCCTCTTTTCGATTGATCACGTTCTCGCATCCAAGCTCGTGCAACAGCTCCGCCTTCTCGGGCGACGAGACAACTCCCACGGGGGTGCCTCCGCCATTGAGCACGTACTGGATTGCGTAACCGCCGATGCCACCGGTTGCGCCCCAGACGAAGACCGAGTCGCCTTGCTTCATCCGCGCGCCGTTGCTGCTGACCAACATCCGATAACTGGTGGAGCTGCACAACGCGTTGACCGCCGACTCTTCCCAACTGAGATGCGCTGGCTTCGGCATCAACTGGTTGGCCTTCACAACAGAGACATCGGCGAGCCCGCCGAAGTTGGTCTCAAACCCCCAAATGCGTTGGTTGCTGGCCAGCATGGAATCGTCGTGTGCGCTTGGATCCTGGTCGTCAACGTGATTGCAATGGATGGTGACGCGGTCGCCAGGTTTCCAGTTGCGCACAGCGGACCCAACTCGCAACACCACTCCAGCCCCATCGGAACCGACCACGTGATAAGGAAGAGCGTGACGTTTGCCGTATTCACTCTCCTTCGCCAACCGGTCGAGGAAACCAAAGGTAGGCATCGGCTCAAAGATGGAGGTCCACACCGTGTTGAAGTTGATGGAACTTGCCATCATCGCCACGTAGGCCTCGTCTGGGGCCAACTCCGGCAACGCGACGTCGCGCAGCTTCAGACTCTTGCGCGGGTCTTTGTCCGCCGAGGCCATCCCCTCGAACATCGCTGCGTCTGACCGTTCAACCACCACAGCCCGGTAGGACTCTGGCAACGGCAGCGCGCCTATCTCTAGGCCGGTTGCACCAGCGTTGATTGCAGCGACGATCTCTTGCATGTATGCACGGTACGAGGTGCATATTCAGCATTTCCATTCAAGCGCTTGCAGTCCGGAACGAAAGTTCCCTTGGACCCTTGCTCGGACCCTTCGCTGAACCCTCCCCTGGATCTTTAGTTGGAGAAGCGCCGGCAAAGGGAGAAGAATGGACTCATGCCAGGATCAGTCATCGTCAGCGGAGCCCGCACCCCTATCGGCAAGATGTCTGGTGCGCTCGCCAGTTTCTCCGCAGCAAAGCTGGGCGGGATCGCCATCGCCGAGGCTCTCCGACGATCAGGCGTTCCGGCTGACCAGATCGACCACGTCATTATGGGCCAGGTCCTGTTGGCTGGCGCCGGACAACTCCCGGCCCGCCAGGCCGCCATCGCTGCCGGCCTGCCGATGCATGTTCCTGCGACCATTGTCAACAAGGTGTGCCTCTCCGGGCTCAACGCCATCTACCAGGCTGATCAGATGATTCAGGCGGGCGACGCCGACATTGTCATCGCCGGTGGCATGGAATCCATGACCAACGCCCCGTACATGATCCCCAACGGGCGCGGCGGGTACCGCTACGGAAACGCAGAGCTGCTTGACGCCACGTTCCACGACGGTTTGTTCTGCGCCATAGACGGCATCCCCATGGGCGCCGCAACGGAGAAGTACGGGGCCAGCCACGCCAACATCACTCGGGCACGCCAAGACGAGTTCTCTGCGCAGTCCCACGAACGCGCCGCCAACGCAGCAAAAGACGGGCGCTTCGCGGACGAAATCGTTGCCGTGCCCATCCCCCAACGCAAGGGTGACCCGCTGCTCGTCGAAACTGACGAAGGTGTCCGACCCGGCACCACAGCCGAGTCGCTTGGTGCGTTGAAGCCAGCGTTCGACAAGGCAGGCTCCATCACCGCCGGTAACGCCAGCCAAATCTCCGACGGCGCAAGTGCCGTCGTCATGATGTCGGCCGCCAAAGCGGCGGAGTTGGGCATCAGCCCCCTTGGCGAAGTCGTCTCGTACGGAATGGTGGCCGGCCCCGATTCGCCCAGCCTCCTTCTGCAACCGGCAAACGCCATCCGCAAGGCACTGATGAAGGCCAAGTTGGAGCTGTCCGACATCTCGTTGTTTGAGATGAACGAGGCGTTTGCATCCGTTTCTTTGGCAAGCGCAGACGAGCTTGGTGTCGCTCAGGACATCGTCAACGTGAACGGCGGCGCAATTGCTCTTGGTCACCCAATCGGCGCATCCGGCAACCGCCTCGCCTTCTCCTTGCTGCTGGAGTTGCGGCGCCAGGGCGCAACCTACGGTGCAGCAGCGTTGTGCGGTGGCGGCGGACAGGGCGACGCGCTCATTTTGCGCGCGTATCAATAGCCATCCCCTCTCCGACTTGGCCACGACGCCACCCACTGTCCTCATAGGTGACACTCCAATCACCAATAGTCAGGATTTGCGACGGACTTCTTTCCCATCACGACAAGGACTCGTAGGCTGCAGGGCACGAAGAACCTGACATCGTCGTTTGGTTCAATCTGTCCACGACGGAAAGGTCATGGGAGAAGACGTGCGAGTTGAGTTGGGGTTGAACGCATGAAGGTTGTTCTATTGGCTGGTGGGCTTGGTACACGTCTCGCAGAAGAAACCGGGGTCAAGCCAAAGCCGATGGTGGAAGTTGGAGGTCAACCCATCCTGTGGCATATCATGAAGATGTATGCAACGCACGGTTTGACCGATTTCATCGTGTGTTGCGGCTACAAGGGCTGGTTAATCAAACAGTACTTCTCGGAATACTTTCTGCGATCTGCCGACGTCACATTCGATTTAGCTACCAACACTGTTTCAGTCCACGGTCAAAAATCGGAACCCTGGAAAGTAACTCTTGTCGACACGGGCGAGTCCACCATGACCGGTGGTCGTATCAAACGAGTAGCGGAACACATCGACGGGACCTTCTGCCTCACCTACGGCGATGGTGTTTCGGACGTCAACATCGCCGACTTGGTCAGTTTTCATCGTCAAGAGCAACGCCTCGCTACGCTCACAGCGGTTCAGCCGGCAGGCAGATTCGGTGCTCTCGGACTACCCAACGACCAAACCCGAGTGCAAGCTTTTGAGGAGAAGCCAGCGGGTGATGGGGCCTGGATAAACGGTGGCTTTTTTGTGTGTGAACCGGAAGTTCTCGACCGCATCGCCGATGATTCGACCGTGTGGGAGCAGACCCCACTGAAGGGTCTTGCTGACGAGGGTCAACTCTCCGCGTACCGCCACTACGGCTTTTGGCAGCCAATGGACAGCCTTAACGACAAACGAAAACTCGAAGATCTGTGGGCCGCCGGAAGCGCGCCTTGGAGGACCTGGTGAGCATTACCACCATCGACGTCGCAGTGATTGGTGGTGGCATAGTCGGGCTGTCGACCGCGTATCACTTGTCGATAGCACATCCGCATCTCCGTGTCAGTGTTCTTGAGAAAGAAGACCACCTCGCTGGACATCAAACGGGAAATAACTCGGGCGTCATTCACTCCGGTCTGTATTACAAGCCGGGCAGCCTCAAAGCCACCATGGCAAAGGCGGGCGCCGATTCCATGGTCGAATTCTGCCGCGCCCACGGAATACGTCATGAAATCACCGGAAAGCTCGTTGTCGCAACGAAGGAGTCCGAGGTTGTACAACTAAACCGCTTGTATCAGCGCGGTCTTGAAAATGGTTTGGCGGTCGAGAAGATTGACGCTTCTCGGGCCCGTGAAATCGAGCCGCATGTGGCAATGGTCGATGCGATCTGGGTCCCGTCAACGGGAATTGCAGACTACAAGTCCGTATGCCAAACTTTTGCCGACCTGATCATCGCCAGCGGTGGCGAAGTGAGGCTCGGGACCAAGGTCACGGCCCTTTCACGTGTTCATGACCTGCATCGAATCACCACCAGTAGCGGGGAGATCTCGGCTCGTTTCGTCGTCAACTGCGGCGGGTTGTACTCCGACCGGATAACGAGAATGGCTGGTGCCGATCCCACAGCAAAGATCGTCCCCTTCCGCGGCGAATACTTTGAGCTAGCGGAGCACAGGCGGCACCTCGTTAAGGGACTCATCTACCCGGTTCCGAATCCGGATTTTCCGTTTCTTGGAGTGCATTTCACTCGGATGATCGACGGCAGCGTTCACGCTGGCCCGAACGCCGTTCTCGCATTCAAACGCGAGGGCTACAACAAGACCGATATCAATCTGAAGGAATTGGGCGAAACGCTTGCCTACCGTGGATTTCACCGCCTTGCTGCCAAGAACTGGCGCGAAGGAGCGCGAGAAATGTGGCGCTCCGTAAACCGGGCTGCGTTTGTTAAGAGCCTTCAAGCACTGATCCCAGAGATCACCGACGCAGACGTCGTTCCCACTCACGCGGGCGTCCGCGCCCAGGCGTTGCAGGTAGACGGTTCGATGGTCGATGACTTTCTCATTGTGCCCGGACCAGGCGCCCTGCACGTCTGCAACGCACCCTCACCGGCGGCCACCGCGTCGCTCGAAATCGGCCGGGCAATCGCAGCCCAGGTCCACATCGATTCATCTTCAACTTCAAAGGTAACGCAAACATCATGAACATTCTTGTAACCGGAACCGAGGGTTACCTCGGCTGTCTTCTCGCTGGCGTCCTAATGGGCGAAGGACATGAGGTGACCGGTGTCGACACCGGCTACTACAAGGCAGGTTGGCTGTACAACGGTCAAGATCGGTCCCCGAAGACTCTGCAGAAGGACCTGCGGTTGATCACCGCCGAGGACCTTTCCGGCATCGAAGCGATCGTCCATATGGCCGAACTGTCTAACGATCCGTTGGGCCAGCTTGCACCCAATATCACCTTCGATGTGAACCACAAGGGAACGGTCCGCCTTGCGAATTTGGCACAGGAGTGCGGGGTTAAACGTTTCGTCTATATGTCCTCTTGTTCCGTCTATGGAGTCGGAAAAGAGCCGGTCGTCTCGGAGACTACTGACATCAACCCGCAGACGGCTTATGCTGAATGCAAGGCCTTAGTAGAGCGAGATGTGCGCCCGATGGCTTCGGACAGCTTCGTTCCGACCTTTATGCGAAACGCAACCGCATTCGGTGCCAGCCCTCGCCAACGATTTGACCTTGTTCTGAACAACCTCATGGGGTTGGCCTGGACAACCCGGAAAATCGCGATGACTTCTGATGGAACGCCATGGAGACCTTTGGTCCACGGCCTCGACATTGCGAAGGCCATCTCGTGTGTGCTTCGAGCCCCTGCCGATTCTGTCCGCGGCCAGATCTTCAACGTCGGCTCGAACGAGCAGAACTATCAGGTCCGTGAGATTGCCGAGATTGTCGCTTCGGTCGTGCCGGGGTGCGAGGTGTCGTTCGGCGACGGTGCGGACAATCGCTCTTACAAGGTCAACTTCGACAAGATCCACACCGCGCTCCCAGAGTTCAGTTGTGACTGGAATGCACTCCGTGGAGCACAACAGCTTGCAGAAATCTTTGAACGAATTGCTTTCGATGCCGAGATGTTCAATGCACGAGGGTTCACCCGCTTGAAGCAATTGGAATACCTCATCAACACTGGCCAGATTGACTCCGACTTCTTCTGGAAGAGCACGAAACGATGAAGTTCGAAGAAACACCATTGGCTGGCGCCTTTGTGGTTGACCTGGAGCCCCGCCTTGACGAGCGGGGGTTTTTCGCCCGAGCATTCTGCCAGAACGAATTCGCTGAACACGGTCTACGCACCACCATTGCTCAAGCCAACATCTCGTGGAACGCGTCCGCCGGGACCCTTCGCGGCATGCATTTTCAGTACCCCCCCGCTGCGGAGACGAAGTTCATTCGCTGTACGCAAGGGGGACTCTACGACGTCATTATCGACCTGCGCCCGGAATCCAAGACCTTTGGGAAGCATTTCGGGATTGAACTGACTGCATCCAACCACCGGGCTCTGTATGTTCCCGAACGGTTTGGCCATGGCTTCATCACGCTGGCGGACAACACGGAAGCTACTTATCAAGTCGGCGAGTTTTACACTCCCGGAAAAGAGGGTGGACTGCGTTTCGACGATCCTGCCCTGGGTATCGACTGGCCCATTTCGCCAACCGTGGTTTCCGAGAAGGACGCCAACTGGGCAGACTTCGCGAACCAGATCGATGACATTCGCCTGAATATGACCACGCCTTCCGGTCACTGAGAACACGCCAAGGAATCACTATGCACATCATTGACACAGCACTTCGCAAGCGAGCTGACCAGAACAGGCCAATCAGAGTAGGCCTTCTCGGCGCCGGGTTCATGGGCAAGGGCCTTGTGCACCAGGTGACCCACTTCGCTCCTGGAATCGAGATCAGTGCTATCTCAAACCGGACGTTGGAAAAGGCTGCGGACGCATACCGGTTCGCAGACGAGAGCGCCGAGCCTCTGGCGGCCGACGGCCAGGCTAGTTTTAATGCAGCGGTGTCCGCTGGACGTCCGGTCATTACGGATGACCCATTCCTGATGACCGGTTGTGAGCAGATCGACGTCATCGTCGATGTCACCGGGGCTGTTGAGCTCGGCGCACACGTCGTCATGGATGCAATCCGCAACGGAACCCACACGATCCTCATGAACGCAGAGTTGGACGCCACCGTTGGCCCAATACTCAAATACCACGCGGACCGAGCCGGCGTAATCGTCAGCGCGTGCGACGGAGACCAGCCCGGGGTGCAGATCAATCTGCATCGGTTCGTTACTGGTTTGGGACTCATCCCACGCGTCCTCGGCAACATCAAGGGACTGCAAGACGAGTACCGCACGCCAACCACGCAAGCGGGGTTCGCAGCCCAATGGGGACAGAATCCAGCCATGGTTACCAGTTTTGCTGACGGTTCCAAAGTGAGCTTTGAGCAAGCTGTGGTGGCAAACGCGGTCGGATTTACGGTCCACAAACGCGGCATGCTCGGCCAGGACCACGACGGTCACGTGGACGAACTCACAACTAAATACGACCTTGAGGAACTTCAGGGATTGGGTGGAGTTGTCGATTATGTAGTCAAGTCACGACCAGGTCCGGGTGTCTTCTGTCTCGCCGAACACACCGATCCAAAGCAACGTCATTACCTCAATCTTTTCAAGCTTGGTCCTGGACCCCTTTACAGCTTCTACACGCCGTATCATCTGTGTCATCTTGAGGTCCCGAATACGATTGCCCGAGTGGTCGACTTCGCTGACTCCACTGGCTCTCCACTTGCGGGACCAACCGTCGAGGTCTGCGCCGTGGCGAAGCGTGACATCAAAGCCGGGGAGCTTCTCGATGACTACGGCCACTACATGACCTACGGCCAGGCGGTTGCCACAGCGGAAATGCTCGAAGGGAACTACCTCCCTGAGGGAATCGTGGAAGGTTGCCGTGCCCGGCGGGACATCGCCAAAGATGAAGTTCTCCGGTACGCCGACGTCGAGCTTCCTGCCGGCCGGCTGGTCGACCAGCTTTTAGACGAGCAACGAACCCATTTCCGTCCTTGACGGCGTGCGGAAGATCGTTGAAACCACCCATGGTGGCGCTGCAACGACTGAAATCACTCGAAGTGGTGTTGCACCACGGTTAGTGGTTTTGTAAGTTACTCGCAGCCTGACGGACTGCCGAGGGCGTAATCCGCACGTAAGGAACCCGACGGAACCATGACTAGCGCTGTAATCCCGCGTCACGACGGACATCGCTTGCGATTCAGGTTGTTTGGGAGCATCGCTGCGCTGCTTCTTACAGGGCTTGGGTTGAATGCAGTCAAGGGTCCAGATCAGGACGTTCGCACTCCAGTAGCTGCGCCTCCGTTCAGTGCGAACGATGTAGTCGATGAGTTCGTTCTTGGCAACCTCGGCACGAAGATGGTTTCGGCAGACTGGCTGCCTGACGGTCGCCTGATTGGTATTAAGCAGACAGGCGAAGTCCTGCTCATGAGTCCCAACGGACCCGGCGGCGCGTCAAGTGTTTCTCTGTTCTTCGTTCCCGGAGTTACAAGCGCTGGAGAACTCGGGCTTCTGGACGTGGCGGTCAGTCCCACCTTCTTGACCGACAACCAGTTTTATTTGTATTACTCGCACACCTCAGCACGATTGCGGATCTCTCGGTTCACGCTTTCGAGTTCAATCGGATCAGTGGTGCTTGCCACACAACAGTTGATATGGGAAAGCCCCGGGTCGGCAATCGCGGCCAATTATCACATCGGAGGTTCGCTCAATTTTGGCACCGACGGAATGATGTATCTCACGGTGGGCGACAACCTGACGCCGGCCAATTCTCAGTCCCTCCTCAACGTCTTTGGCAAGGTTCTTCGCATGACCCCTGCCGGGGCACCGGCACCAGGGAACCCGTTTGCTGACGGCGCCGGCCCACAGATCGACGAGATTTGGGCCTACGGACTTCGAAACCCGTTCCGCTCCTCGTTTGATTCCGTCACCGGCAAAATGTGGATTGGCGATGTTGGTGGAAATGTTGCGAACACCGCCTACGAAGAGGTGAATATCGCAGTAGGCGGCGCAAATTACGGCTGGCCGAGCTGCGAGGGTCCGCTTGGGTTGCCCAAGAACGGACCCGTTTGCCCTGGAGGCATCACCGCGCCAATTCACTCGTATTCGCACGACTTTGGTGCGAGTTGCTGTGAGAATCGAGCAATTACGGGCGGCGAGGTGTACCGAGGGAGCCACTTTCCGGGGTTGAACGGCCTCTACGTCTACGCGGATTACCCGACCGGCAAGTTCTTCTGGGTGGAAGAAAACGGGACGGGCGGTTCCACCAGCGGGTCGTTCCGTGACTCCGGCCTTGTGGGCGCCGACCCTGTATGGCTGTCGGTTAGCCCTTTCGACGGACAGATCTACTGGATGAACTATGACTGGCAGAACAGCGCGCAGCTTCGGAGAATGCGATTCTCTCAGACTGGACAGCAACCACCCTCAATCTTCGAAGCGAGTGCCACGCCGGATTCCGGCGCAGCGCCCCTGACGGTTCAGTTCACCGGCGATGCTTCCGATCCAAATGGTGACCTCGTTACTTATTTCTGGACCTTTGGCGACGGAACGACATCCACGTTGCAATCCCCGGTGAAGACCTACACATCAATCGGGGCATTCACAGCAACGCTCTCGGTCACCGCCGGGCCGGACACGGTGACGGCGCAAAGCATTCTCATCTCCGTGGGAAGTCCGCCGGTGCCAGTGATAGGGGCACCACCAGCGGGCACCACATTCTCTGCAGGCGACACACTTCTCGTGACCGGAACAGCCACCAACTCCTCCGGCGCAACCCTGCCACCTGCAAATCTGTCGTGGGAGGTTCGATTCCTGCACGAACAGCATGGCCACCCAATCGCTACCGGGACCGGCTCCAACATCACTATTCCGATCCTCAGAACCGGCCACGGTTGGGAGGGCCAGACGGCGGTCCAGGTCACCCTGACGGCCGTCGATTCTGCCGGACTCACGGGCTCCGTGAGCCGGGTCTTCCAGCCCAACCGGTCAACGGTCACTATCCAATCCAACGTTCCTGGCCTGGTAGAAGTGGACGGAATTAGCCACTCACTCCCGTTCGGGCTCGACACAATTCTCGGCTTCCAGCACACCATTTCCGTTCCTGCAACGGCATGTGCTGGTGGCAGGCTGTACTCATTCGCCAGTTGGAGCGACGGCGGGATTCGCTCGCACCAGATCGAGATCGCTGCGCAAAGTCAACTCACGGCAACTTTTTCCGATATCGGGGAGTGCGCATCACTTGCGGTAAACCTCAATGGCGCAAGCGTCACAGTCAACGGAACACCGTTCGCGGCAGAATCTGGCACGCCCGCAGTCACGGCTGGGCCTTACCGGTTCTGCAACCAGTCGGTAGCCCTCCTTCCAGCAACGTCATCCGAGGAATCAGAAATGCTTCGGTGTTCCGTTTGGGGTACCGATACAAGCCCGGCTTTTGTCGATGTCACCGGCCTCGACAACGGTCAGTACGGCTTGTCGTTGTGGATGTGGGAAGACAGCGTTGAGCAAACGGTAGGCGTCACCGCAAACGGTCAAACCGTTGTCCCAGCAACCCCGACCGGCGCTGCCGGTACATGGTCGAAGCGCGGTCCATTTACGGTGACCGTCACGAATGGCCAAGTCAATGTCGATACGTTCGGCGGAGACGCCAACATTTCTGCAATTCGACTCGACGCCATCCCGGGATCGACCACAACCACAACTTCAACAACAAGTACAACAACAACATCAACGTCGTCGACGACCTCCACCACCATCGGAGGCGGAAGTACCTCAACGACGACCTCCACCACCGCCCCTTCCACGACCACCGCCCCTCCCACGACCGCTACCCCCCTTCCGGTGAGCGGTGACCTCTTCGTTTCGCCAGCTTCGAATCGGGCTAACGGAAGCATTCTTCGCAACGCCATCCTCACCCCAGGAACCAATACCTACGTCTACTTCGCAGCGACAGTCCCAGTGACACGGGTTCGATTCTTCATTGACAGACCGGCGACCGGAACACCCAACCAAAACGAAGGTGCGGCCCCTTGGGACCTGGCAGGCGGGTCAACGAACGTCGCACAACCGGCTGTTTGGTTGCCGGGAACACACGTCGTGAACGCCCTCGTGACACTTGCAACCGGGCAGACGGAAGTTGTGTCAGCCACATTCCAGGCTTCCTCCGGAGCGATCTCCACCACATCGACGAGCACGACAACCACACTCGCCGGGCCAACAACATCGACCACGACGACAACCACACTCCCCGGGCCGACAACGTCTACGACGACCATTCCACCGTCCAGCATCGACTCAATCAGGTTGTCCTTGAGCCCCAGTCGTTTGGGCCACGTGGGACTAGATGGAACAACGCTGGCACCAACCCAGCTTGCGTACATCTTCGTAGCGCCGCGGGCTGGGATAACGAGGGTGCAGTTCTTCCTCGACCAGATGTCTGGCACACCAATTCACACCGAAAATTCCGCCCCGTGGGACTTCGTCGGGGGTAACACCACAACAGCAACAGCCTTCCCAATTTCCAACCTCGTGCCAGGGAGCCACTTCGTACGAGCGGTCATACGAAATAGCGACGGATCGCTTGTCACCGTGATCTCGTCGTTCAACCGGTCCACTTGAGGTAGCAGAAGTGTCGGCGGCGACACTTCTGCTTTGTCCAAGCCCACAACTCGGATGCCTACCAATTCGAAGTCCTCCGGAGCTGGATCACTGGCGCCCCGCCCGAAGGGTGACCGGGTTCGGAGACGCCGTCACCATCGAAATCATTGAATGGCATCGCGCACTCTTTGCCGCTCGGTTCAGGGCGAAGTTGAGTCGTTCCGCTCGAGGGCCTCGAGGAGATGCATCGAGATATCTTGGACGATGACGTCTTCTCGACCAAGACCCTTCACACCGTCGTCCATCATGATGTAACAGAACGGACACGCAGTGGCGACGCGGGTCGCACCGGTGGCGACAAGTTCGGCAGATCGCTCGTCGTTCACCTTGGTCCCGATGGATTCCTCCATCCACATCCGGCCGCCACCAGCGCCACAGCACATACCCTTGGTTCCATTGCGAGGGGCTTCGACAATCTGAATTCCCTTCAATGAACCCAATACCTTCCTCGGTGCGGTGTACACATCGTTATGCCGGCCGAGGTAGCAACTGTCGTGGTAAACCACGCGTTCTTCGAGGCTCGCACCGCTCATGTCGAGGCGCCCAAGTGCAATGAGTTCTTCCAAAAGCTGACTGTGGTGAACGACTTGATAGTGGCCGCCAAGTTGCGGGTATTCATTGAGCAGCGTGTTGAAACAGTGCGGACACTGGGTGATGATTTTCTTGACGCCCATGCCATTGAGGCTTTCGACGTTGGCCATGGCAAGCATCTGGAATACATACTCGTTGCCGGAACGTCTAGCCGGGTCGCCAGTGCACTGCTCATTCGGCCCGAGAATGGCAAAGTCCACCCCGGCTCGCTCGAGCAGCTTTGCCGTTGCCTGCGTGACCTTTTTATTCTTGTCGTCGAAGGAACCGGCGCAACCAACCCAGTACAGATATTCGTGGTCAAGCGGCGAGCCTGGTTCGACGATCGCCACCTGGGGCATGTTCTTCGCCCAATCTGCCCGCTCGCCCTGTCCAATACCCCACGGGTTACCTGTGTTTTCCATGGACCTGTAGGCATTGCCAAGCTCCGATGGGAAGTTGGACTCCATCAGAGACAGATAGCGGCGCATATCGAGGATCTTGTCGAGGATTTCAATATTGACTGGGCAGTTCTCGTCACACGCCTTACACGTGGTGCAGGCCCAAACTTCTTCGGCACTGATGCGCTCAAAGACGCTGGACGAGGAGACCGTGAGCTCCTTGTCAATAGACACCGGAGGCGACACTCGAGAATCGCTTGCGCCGGACAACGCCATGACCGTTCCGATCTTCAGGACGATCTCGCGGGTCAAGGGGCTTGCCAGTAGCGTGCGCTGGACATACCGCTGTGCAGCGTCCACACATTGTGCACGCATCGGTATCGAGCAACTGCTTCCAGGTGAAGTCCTCGATGGTCGATGCACCGAATGATTCGAGCGAAGTCTCCATAAGATTCGGCATCGGTCGCATCGCACCCTTCGGCCGTTCACGGTCCTTCAGATACATGTTCAACGGGCTCGTGAACATGTGTCGCAGTTTGGTGATCGGCAAAATGATCAGGAACGCAGCAAAACTCAGAACATGGGTCAGCCAAAAGACTCTGTGCCAACCAAGCAAGTTGGAGCCACCGTCGAACAAGGCTGAAACGGGGTAGCCGATGAATGCGCTCTGTTCGTGTGAAGGACGACCGACTTCAGCAATACGCATCGATTCAGCCAAAAAGCCGGACACACCAAGAACGAGAAACATAACCAGAATAACTGCGTCCTCAGGCCGGCTCTTTATCCGGATCCGGTATGGCCGCTGTACATACCGCCGAACAATGGCCCAAAGGATCCCTGACACGAACAACAGTCCGAAGAAATCGCCGAAGAAATTGTGGGTCTGGTAGGTCTTGCCTGTCAGGAACTTGAGCGACACCGGCATCTGGTGGTCGATCTCGAGCAGCGTCGTGACACCGAACAGGCCGAGGAAGCCGAAGTACATCAACGAGTGCATCAGACCCGCAGCGCGGTCACGCATCAACGTTTGCATGTAAACACCCGAACGGAAGTCGCCCATGCGGCGTTTCACATTGTGCGCGTTGGTCGACCGGTTGTCCGGCGTACCCCGCTGCCAGTTCTTCACACGGTTCGCCATGGAAATCCCGCCGAACACGAACAGCAACGGAAGCGCTATGTAGAACGCCAACTCCACCGGATCCGGGACGTTCCAAAACACCTCGCGACTTACCTTGTCCTCTGGGTGCGCTGTGTTGAATGCGCCGGCCACCCCCGAAGCAGCCGTGACCAAGGCCAGACCGACCCCGATTGCGATGGAGATATGTGCCGCTGTGAACCGGTAACTACCGGCCCCCAGGCGTCCCTGCTGGGCCTCAGACGTTGAACTCATACAGCGATCACGCTACTCGTGGTGGACGGGGCAAAGCGGATCAGACGCAGGGGCAAGGCTGCCGCTGCAACCGCGCCGGACTATTCAGTAGCGCATAGGCGCAATGGACCGGCGAGAGAATCCCGGACCAAGAAGTCGAATGCCGCCTGTTCGCAACAAAAGCAAGAGCGCCACCATGCAGCAACCGATAAACCCGAGCCACGCTTCGCTCCCATGACGTGTTGCACTCCAACTGCTCAGTATTGCTACCAGCGCCACGGCCCCAACCCTTCGTGTCACGCTCTTGAACCCATGCAGCGAGGGCACTGTGCTGCCGCTGCGACGCAATCGGCGATGCCAAACGACGATACGCCCAAGTTGCATAGCGCAAAGGACGCCGGCTGCACCTTCTGGGCCTCCATATATGACCGCCGGGACCATCACGCCGCCGAAACCCAGGAACATCACCGCCTCCCAGGTCGGCTGTTGGTCAGCGGTCAAGTTGGACAACGCATCCATATTGGCGATCGATGCAATCGTCAGAGCGACGAACGAAACCGACGCGATTCGAAACACGTTCGCGGCCGGAACGAAGTCCATTCCGAAAACCCGCAAGATGACAGGTGCACCGATCGCCGAACCCATTGACACCGCAACTGCGCCGACAACCAACTGTCGCAGCTGCGTGACGAGTCGGCGTGGGACCCGTTTCTGGCGAACCGATGAAACAAGCTGAGGGAGCAGAACCTCTGTCAACCTGAACAACAGCTCCTCTAGCCGACTGAACAGCCCGATCGCTCGGGCGAACTGCCCAACCGTGGCTTCGTCTGCAAACCGGCCGAGCAAGATGACTGGCAATTGTTGAACCAAAGCCTGACCGGCACTCATTGGAAACAAACGCAGCCCGTATCGCACGACGCTTCGTACGCGCACGAGCCCGGCTCGGGCACTCGTTCGACTCTGCAGGTCCAAAACGCTCGGAATCTGGGTCAATCGATACAGCGTGGCCAAGCCCGACCCGGCGACCGAAGCTGCAATCAGGGTGACCGCCGTTGGCCTGACAACAGCTCCAATCACGACCAGAATAAACGTTGAGATGGGTCGAATCAGTTTCGCGAGCGCCAACTCCTGGACCGCACCAACCGCAGCGAAGAGTGAATCAATATTCCATGACAGGTTGTCGAAACCAATGTAACCAATAAGCGCCAGCCCCAAACTGACAAAGAAGCCCGGCGCCTGGCGGGCATCCCCACCTAATGCCAACACGACGATCGGGACGATAGCCACCGAACAGACCAGCGTGAGCAAAGTCGAGTAGAGAACTAGGCCGGTAAACAACCCCGTGAGCCAGGGATCTTTACGCTCCAAACCGGCCGCTTCACGCTGAAATGCCGCCTGTTCACCAGTACTCGAGAACAGCTGCAGCACAAGATACGGCGCACTAGCGATTGCTTGGAGGCCCACCGCTGTTACTCCATACAGCCTCGACGCGGCGAGAGCGGTCGCCAGTCCGGCAATCGCTCCGACCAACGCTCCAGCGCTCGTCAGCCGCAAACCCCTATTCACCTGGTTGTGTCGCGGAACGCACCACCGCGCCCGTGCCAGAGATACACACCCGGAAGTGCCCAGAGCAGATAGTTGACCGTCGAATAACCGACAGGACCGAACACTGCTATGGCCACATATCCGACGTACATTACGGCCACCATCACGATTCGCGGATCGCGTTCTGACCGCAAGGCACGCAGAGTAGGAAGCCCAATTGCCGCCGCTAGCGCAGCAATCCAAGCGAGGAAGCCAACGAGTCCCGTTTCTGCGAGGCGAGCCAAGGGAACGTTGTGAATACCAAGACGGAGCCCGGTCAGCGGAATGTCGGACCGTTGAACCAAGAATTCTTCTGTCCGTCGTTCAAACGATGTCACTCCGATGCCAACTATCGGCGAAGAACGAAACGCTCGGACCCCCGCCTCGTTCGAGTTGATGCGATCCCAGACCGGACGTTGCTCCCTGGCCCGGTCCGTGGCTTTCGACTGCAGCGATGGCGACCCAGCGAGCACTATGAGGAACAGGCCAACAGCGGCGACGGCTCCGCCTCCAATCGCGCGGCGAGTTTGGCGAAGGAGCACTGCAGCCGTAATGGCCATCAGAATGCAGGCCAGCCAAACTGCACGCGTCAGCGTCAGAAATGAGGACACAACCATGAACGCCGACGACAGGCCGAAAAAGATCCGCGTGCGGCGGCCCTTTGCGCGGACAGCAACCGCACTCGCGACAGCGGCGCAAACCAAAATTACGAAACCGTTAGCAACTGCCTCTACAAACGGACCTCTGGCTCGTCCGTAGTGGATCCCGTAGGTCGGGTCGCCGATGTATGAGGGCCAGTAGAATCGCTCGAGGCCGAGGGTCTCGAGGGCTGCTATCAACGACAGGTACAGACCCAGACCGACCAGAGCGTATTCCAACCTCGCAAGGCGGGCCGGCGTGTTCCAGATTCGCGGGCCAAGAAGAAAGAGCGCGAAGGGCCCGAGTCCAATCCGGTCGAGAAGGACGAAAAGCGCGCGGCTGTCGCCTAGAAGACCAGCACGAAAAGTGGACAGGGCTGCCACCAGCAGAGTCACAACGAACAGAGTCTTCACGACAGGGCGTCTGATTGACAGTCCTCGAAGCGGGTCGTCGTAGGTTCCAAGCATCCATCCGCAGAAGGCGACAGCGAGCAAGACGCGGTCTAACGGGATTGGGACACCCAGCTCATTCCAGTTTCCGGAAAGCACCGTGGACAGTACAAACAGCGTGGCCCAATCAGCAGGAGGCAGCGCGAAAAACAGACCCACACCGACCAATCCGACCAACGCAAACGGGAAGAGTCTGGGTTGGGCGATAGCGACGGCAATAACCCCCGAAAGCAGCGCTAGACATGCACCAGCGAACCAGATGGGCACGGCATCGCGTAACTCAGCTTGTACTGCAGATGGCATTCGTGGGCTCGATTACGCAGCTGCGTTTGTTTGCTTCTCACGAACCGATGCTCGGGGTGCCCGACGCAGGTTGGACACAAGCCACGCAACCAATACCGCTGCCAAGCCACCAGCAATCGCGCCGGATCCGAGTGAGATTCCGATCTTCCCATTACGTGTACTTCCCAAGGCTTCGGCCGGGCCGACCTTCTCGATTGGGCTCGGCTCAGCGAGCGGAAGCTGGGTCTGTCGGTACAGCGAGGCAAGAGTATCGACACGAAGCTGAGCGGCGTCCACGTCTGCCTGCAATTTCAGGACGCGCTCGTCGTTGGGGGCAACATCAAGCGGCCCAAACTCCGTTGCTGCCGCGATAGCCGCCTGGGCATCTTTAACTGCCTGCCGATACGCTTCGAGCACTCGTTCACCTTCGCCCGTGCGTGAGTTGGATTCCCGAACCCGAGCGATGAGAACGTCCATCAGCAAGTCGACGCGTTGCTCCGCTTCCACTTGCGTGCGTGCCGTCGCAGCAACACGGACAAAGGGCGACTCGGGGATATTGGTGACCTCCACAGACTTCTTCAGGTCTTTGACGGGAATTTCCAATCGGTCAGCGGTTGCATCCAAGACTTGCCGACTTGCTCCAATCCGGGCGTAGGACGAGGCGAGGGAACTGTTGGCTGCGACGTATCCGGGAATTGCGTTCGCCTCAAATTGCGATGTTCCGACGATCAGCTTCCCTTCGGCGAGAAAACTGCTTTGCAACGGGAACGTGAACCACATCACGATACTCCCGACGATCAAAGCACTGGTCAACGCAATTGCGGGGTGCGCGAACAACGCCTCAATCGGAGTCAACACCCGGCGCGCGGAGCTCCTCTCGTTATAGTCGGCTCTGGAGAGGGAAGAGTCGAGGTCGATCGCTGTCATAACTTGGTTCATTTCTTCTTGATTGTCGTGGGAACGGGCTTCTTGACGGTGGTCGGCACAGTCTTACGGGTGACGGTTGGCACCGGACGGCTTTCGAATAGGCACGTTCCAATTGACTTTGGCTTGCATCGACGCCCGTTCGTCCACACTGCCCCCGACAGGTCGGCATTGCGAAGATCGACTTGCGACAACTTCGCGCCAAGAAAGTTCGCATTCCGTAGGTCGGCACCCGAGAGATTAACCACTTTTAAGGTTGTTTTGGCGAACGAGACCCCGACACCATCAAGTTTGCTCAGGTCGGCCTTCTCGACCAGCAGACCTTCAAGGGAGGCCGATGCAAACGATCCTCCGGTCAGATTCATGCCGGAGATGACGGCTTTGCGCAGGTCAGCACCGGAGAAACTCACGTCAGTGGCGTCGATCCCCGTCATCGTTGCTCCTTGGAGGTTGGCTTCCCGGAAATCCGCGCCTATGAGCTTCACCCCTTCGAACTTCGCGCCGGCGAGATTTGCCTCAACCCACGTGGTATCCGAAAAATCGGCCTGGCCAATTCGGGCGTTCACCAATATCGCGGTCGAAAACTCGGCACGAATGGCGCTCATTTGGCTCATGGACACGCCGGTGAGATCACGACCAGTGAAGTCGGCGTCGTCAAAGGCAACAGCGGAGACGACGTCGCCAGCTTTCAGTTCGGCTGGCGTGATCGGCAGCACCGCGGCACTTGCAGGAGCTTGCCCGAGAGCAGTAACGACCATCGCCACGCAGAGGAGTCGGCCGGAAAGGCGAGGGTTTGACATCATGATTGTCCTTGATTCTCGAGGAGGTTGTTCAGGTAGGCGACGTCAACAATGGTGTCGGAGTCGCGCCGTTCGTAATATTCCATCGGTAACACATGCAGACGGTGGCCCAAAAGGCCAACCGGGTGCGGAACGCGCTCACCGATCACGGCTTCGTAGCTGAACCCGCAACCAGCTGCCAAAGCGTGCAGTTCCGCCAGCCAAGAACCGTCGGTAACAAGCTCCACGACCTTGAGATCGTCGCCAAACAGAAGATTGGCTATGCCGGCACCATTCTGGGTGACCACAACCGACGCATCGGAAAAGGCCTGGGCTACCTCCGTGATCGAGAGGAGTTCGGGTCTGAATATCTCGAAACCCTGTCCTTCGAGCATTGTGTGCAGCTCCGCCTGGTTCATCACACGTCGTTTCGCCGCACCGGCGCGGGTGATGTAGAGCTTACGGTCTCGCGAGCGGGGTAAAGGACTGACGGCAGAGCGCAGTTTGGCACGGATCCAACTGGGTGTGACTGGTGACCAAGGGTTGAGCGGCGCCTCAGCCAAAAGCAGGCCGTCCGGACGAACAAGGCACTGAGCAGGCACCTTACGCAGTGACCAACCCGGAGGAAGCATCAGGGCAGCCAACTCCAGCGCCGTTGGATTAGCGCCGGTATGGAGCACCGTCACGGCGGTGTGGGGATCGGCGTGCTCAATTGCCACCATGAGGCGAGCAAGGTCGTCGACAATCCCGTGATAGTGGTTATAAGGGAAGTCCGTTTCGAAGCCGTAGACCGTGCCGCTGACCTCGACGGTCTCGTCGGTTCTCCATCGCTGGTCTCGAGCTCTCGTCATGGGCGGGGGAAACCTGAACGACTCAACAATGGGCTGGTTTGTGTGGGTGATAACCGCCCCGGTTCGGGAAGACCATTGCAGTTGATCTGACCACCAAAGGGCGGGAGTCGGTGTTCGGTACTCCTCGAGGTAGGCCACCGAGGGGTAAAAGTTGTTTTCTGTCACTCCCGGAGGCATCGGAGCCTGAACAACTTCGTCAGCCATGAATCCGATTGGACCTGCCCCGGGCACATCGCAGATCGACGTCGTCCATTGCGCCGCTATACGTGTAGAGGCGAGAGTGCGAAGTGAGCCAAATGACCGGACGGCGGAGGCCTTCAGGAGCGCAGACTGCAGCGTCGGGACGTTCCTCACAGCGCCAACTCGTTGTTCAGCGCTGGGCGCAGCCAGCTCACACATGCCGACGTTTCCGTGGAAATGGCATGGGTCTGGCGCTTGGCGAGGAGTCGGACAGCAAGCCGCGGGTTCACGATGATCGTCGGGAACAGAGCTATTGCTCGTGGATCATGGACGAGAAGCTTCCCGGCCGAACGAACGGCGGCAACGCGCCGACCGGACCGGAGCGCGTCCAACAGGTAGTGCCACAAAATGGCCCTGTCCGCAGACGGTGACCCGTAGACACGGCGAAACAGACTGAGCTCTGATGCGACCCGGGTCCTGCCGCCCGCGTCCATCTTCTTGACATCCGTCGTGACCTGCCCTTGGGGGTCGAATACGCGGTATGCGATAAGTGACTCGCAGACAACTGCCGGTCTCGTTTCCAACGCCAATTTTGCCCAGCAGTGCCAGTCTTCTCCGACTTTTAGCGTGGGGTCGAACCCCCCGATACGAAGAACCTCGGCCGTTTCCGCCAGCACTCCACTCCCACCACCAGGAATCATATTGTTTGCAAGTAATTCAGCAATGAAGGAAGGGCTGTAGAGAGTTCGATCACTCACAAGCTGCAATTCACCGTTGACTAACGAAAAATCCACCGCTCCACAGACGCTCCATCTCGCCGTTCCCGAGAGTGCGGCAACTTGCTTTGCCAGCTTTGTGGGCGCCCAGACGTCATCGTCGTCGAGAAACGCCACGTATGGGAAGGAAACTTCTTGGAGACCGGCATTGCGAGCGCCTGAAGGTCCCAGTAATTCCGGGAATACAAGCACGCGGACTCTCGGGTCTTTTACCTCTTCGAGGTATCGAAGCATCTCGGGTGGGCTTCCATTGGATACAACAATTACCTCAACATCAACGTCCAGTTGGTTCAGAACAGAACCGAGGGCCGTCTTCAGGGTTCGAACCCGCTCACATGTGATCAACACTACGGAAATTTGTGGAAGCTCCACGAGATCGCCACCCTTTCACCATCACCAGGAACAATGCCCGGAAGTCAGCGTACTGACAACCAGTTAGGGCGGCAATAGTCGAAGTAGAGGAACTAACCGTGGTAAGTCACGTCGAATGTCTTCGACGTCCTCGCTATCGTTCTGCCGTGATTCGGCATAGATGAGTAGCCCACTGTCGGCACCGTCGACTAGGTACAACCCGTACTCCTGCAGTGCAGTGAAGACTTTGTTGCCTTGGATGGACAAGCCCTCGGGCCTGACGGCGTCCCGCGGGATGGCGAACCGTGAACCCATCGGGAGGCGCCCTTGGTAGACCTTCGGCGCACTGTTATCGAACGCAATAGCTGGCGGCACCGCAACGGGTGCAAACTCCGCTCCGCTGTTCGCTGCTGCGAGCGTGTGATCGATAGTGGCCCCTTGAAAATCGCGATATGTCAACAGGCCCGCAAGCGTGCTGGAGCCTGCAGCGCGGACCCCGGCAGTCTTCGCCTTTCCGTCGATTCGTGCTCCTGCACCAGGACCGTTTAGTGAGGCAATGCCATATGCCTTTGCGGAGAACCCGTTCTGCGTTGGTTCCACCAGCCAAAAGTCGTAACCAAAGCCACCAACATCGTCAAGGATATGGACATGCTTGTCCGTCCCTTCGGCAGGCTTCAAAGGACTGTCGATGCGGAACCGAAAACTGCGCGCAGGCGCATCCCATGATGCTTCGGCGGTAATGGTCACCAGCACCCCACCCTTGCGAACCACACGGAAAACGGGGATGGAATACTTGTCGTAGTTCACCCAGCCGTTGTCACCTTCGAACTCCGGAACAGACTCGTACGTTGCATCCCGGGGAACACGAGAATTCCAGGGGGAGGTTGTCGAAAAGGGCCGCCGGCCGAGGGCCATGGTCGTCGGAACAACGATTGGCAATTTCTTCGCTCGAGCGTCCACCGATGCGTTCCAGAAAGATCCGGTGCCTAACGCGACTGAACCAAGCACCAGGAGTGCAATACCCAGTGGTCTCCTTTTGAACCCCGAAACTCCAGAACCAGAATGCATGCAACCGAAGTTTAGGGCAGGACCGCCCGTAATGAACCATCAATCATGAGGTTGTGTTCACCTAGAGTGGCGTCCTAGCCTGTCGTGTCAGCCGACCCGGCTGTGTTCGTTGTGACAAACAACTCGCAACGATCGAAAGGAAACTCAACATGCCGGTGAACGAAGCTTCCGACGGAGACAAACCTGGGTATCCACGGCTCGCCTACCTGACGAACTACTTCCCGCAAGTGTCGAACATGTTCCTCGTTCGGGAGGTTCAAGCATTACGAGCAATCGGAGTGCCGATCGAAACCTTCACGGTTCGAAAGCCTGATGAGGCGAGCGCCACAGGTCGACGGATGACGAAAGAGCACACACTCGTCAACTCCATCCTTCCGTTGAAACCGGCTGTTCTGTTCAGTGCGTTACTTCCTGCCATTCGCCAACCACGTGGTCTCTTCGACACGTTGCGCTGGTCTCTTGCCCAACGCAGGTCGACACACGGAACACTCCGGGTTCGCCTTGCGTACGTCATCGAAGCACTTGTGCTCCTTGCACATTGCAAAAGGCGGAACATCGCCTGGATCCACGCGCAGTTTGCGACGAATGCCGCAGACATCGCTCAGTTGACCGTTCGCCTAGGCAAGGCTTGGTATCCGGAGACCGACTGGCGATGGAGCTTCACCGTCCACGGCCCGGACGAACTGTTCGCCGTCGACACCTATCGCCTGGCGAACAAGATTGCTGACGCACATTCCGTTCTGGCCATCACGCAGTTCTGCCGCAGCCAGCTCATGATGCTGAGCGACCCAAACGACTGGGAAAAGATCCGCATCGTCGGCTGTGGTCTTGACCGGTCTGAATTTGATCAACGTGACGGCGAACATCTTGAAATCACACCCAAGCGTCGTTTCCGGATGATATTCGTTGGCCGACTAGTTCCGGCCAAAGGACTTCCAATCCTGATCGAAGCCTTTGAGCGACTGTCCGCCCGCGGGGTGGATGCAGAACTTGTGGTGGTCGGCGGAGCAGGACACGGTGCCGCGCGCGGCGGCATGTTGGACAAGCAAAGCCAGCACGGTACGCCGTCAGAACTTGCCGAGCGAGGTCCTGCTCACGACCGAATCACCTTTACTGGAGCCCTTGCTCAAGAGGCGACACGCGACGAGATTCACCGTAGCGACGTCTTAGTCCTCCCGAGTTTTGCTGAAGGACTTCCCGTGGTGTTGATGGAGGCTCTTGCGCTTGGCAAGCCCGTCATCACCACTCGAATCGCAGCGCACGCCGAACTCGTTGATGAGACGGTCGGACGTCTCGTCAATGCCGGAGACATCGACTCTTTGGTGGATGCCATGCATGAACTCTCTGATCCGCTCGTCCGGCTGCCGCTTTCGGTCAACGCGCGCCACAGGGTATGGGAAGACCACGATATGGCCATTGAAGCTGAGAAGTTCGGCAGGATGCTCCTCGAGCTACCAGAACGCAAAAAACTTAAATCAGGCGAACTGCCCGCCAACGGCCCCATCCCCAACCACATCGCAACGCTCAGCCATTCCTAACCCGCCTATCATGGCTTCATCGCGGATGTCGTTCAATGGTAGGACATCAGCTTCCCAAGCTGAGAATGCGGGTTCGATTCCCGTCATCCGCTCTCACGCCGCTCTCCACCCGTTCTCCCGGCGACGGCGTCGCCGGGCGCGGTTTACACAATCAAACGGTGACGCTCAAGACCAGTGATCGTCCGCTTGCGTCATCACCCGCGGCAGTTCCCAACTCTTCTTCCCAGCCGTCGGAAAACACGTTGTCGTTCTCAAGCGACGCACGTGACAGGTTGGCAAGACTGGCCTCATAGCCAACAGCTGTGTATGCGTCTTCGCAGGCAGCTTGTGGCAGCGCCATCTGTGAGGTCTTCAGCAGGTTGCTCGCGCTCAGCGCGTCGTCAACGCTGGGATACACCTCGAAATGGATGTGCGGCCACCGGCCGTCGTAACAGCCGGGGAAGATCGAGGTGAAGGTCACATTTCCATCGGCATCGGTCTCCCCCACCGCACGGAGGTAGTTGGCGTCGGGCGCCGTGTACATGGAGTAGTTGCCATCCCGGTCGCAGTGCCACGCGTATACGGCCGCACCGGCCAACGGGGCGCAGCCATTGGCGGAACTCAACAGGCGAAACGAAATGGTGGTCTCGGTGCCTTCTGCCGTTCCGCTGAAAGACCCGAAGCTTCCCCGCATGTCCGAGCGAACAACAGCACGATCGCTCAACACGTTGGGGCCATTGGACCCGTCACCGGGATACGGTCCAGCGGTCTCATCTGGAATCACAGCGGCGCACGTCCCGGACTGTTCAACCGCCACCGATGTGGCCGAGGGCGCGTCAGTCGCAGCATCGGTTACGGACGCAACGGAGGTGTCGGCGAGGGAGGTGGCCGATTCAGACGAGGAACATGCCGCGACAACGACCGCCGCACCCGCACCTGCCATCAGCTTCAACACATGCCGACGACCAACGAGACGGTCGAGATCAAATGCGAGACCACGATCGAAAACGTCGTCGTGCGAACGGTTGTGTTGGCGGGCAGCCGGAGAGTTGGAATGAGTCCGAGGCGTCATAGGAGGCACTTTGGCAGCCGTCTCCGAGAGGTCGGTAAGAGCACCGTTGAGAACTTCCGAGGGACGAACGTTCTCCCCACCAGTCAGTCCTTGGTGGCAACTGCGTTGGGCGTCACGTTCATCTTTGGCACATAGTCAGCGACCGCCATCGACGAACGGTCCAGCGCCTGGACGGCATGAAGCGTGACGACACAATTGCGGCACAGTCCGTAGAACTCCGACGAGGCCTCGGCCCCACAGCGTGGGCAGGTGAACTCAAGCATCCGCGCACCCTACCCTTACCCATCCGGTTGCTTCACCTCTTCTACAGTGTCTCCCATGTCGGGACATGGAAACGGGGGCACTAAAGCGATCCTTGCAGCGCTTTTTGCCAACCTTGGAATATCAATCGCAAAGTTTGTTGGCTTTCTCATCACGGGTGCAACGTCCATGCTCGCCGAGAGTGTGCACTCATTGGCCGACACCACCAACCAGGGGCTGTTGCTACTTGGCAACAAGCAGGCCAAACGAGACGAAGACGAACGCCATCCCTTTGGCTACGGCCGCACCCGGTACTTCTGGTCGTTCGTGGTGGCTCTGGTGTTGTTCTCACTCGGTGGTCTCTTCGCCCTGTACGAAGGCACCCACAAAATTCAACACCCAGAAGAGTTGGACAAGCCCAGCGTTGCAATCGGAATCCTCATCGTTGCCATTGGGTTGGAGACGTACTCGTTCTGGACCGCAATCAAAGAGTCGATCCCGTTGAAGGGAACGCAGAGTTGGTGGCGGTTCATCAAGACGTCTCGCGTTCCAGAGCTTCCCGTCCTTCTTCTTGAGGACTTCGGCGCTCTGATGGGCCTGGTCATTGCACTCGGTGCGATCACGCTTTCACTGGTGACAGACAACCCAATCTGGGACGGCTACGGAACGGTCGCCATCGGCGTGCTCCTTCTGGTCATTGCCGTCATTCTGATCATCGAAATGCGCGGCCTGCTGCTTGGCGAAAGCGCAACCCGCGAAGACGTCGACAAGATGACCGGGGCAATCGAGTCATCTCCAGATGTCACCCGACTGATTCATATGCGGACAGTCCATCAGGGTCCTGAAGACGTCCTCGTGGCAGCCAAGGTTGAGCTCCGCGCAGAGCTGGACACCGCCGGTGTTTCTCGTGCTATCGACGGTGTCGAGGCGCGTATTCGCGGCGCTGTTCCAATGGCAACCATGATCTACATCGAGCCGGCGATGTTTGACCCGGACCACTCGGGCCCGTCTCGTCTGAGCCCGGACGCCGCAACCCACTGACCGTTTGAAAGTCTCAGCGGTTGAAGTTCTCGAAGTACCTCGACGGGGTAGGACCGCGCTGGCCTTGGTACTTTGAACCGATGGATGTGGACCCGTAGGGGTTGTCTGCCGGGGTGGTCATGTTGAGGAAGCTGACCTGTCCGACCCGCATACCCGCGTACAGCGTGATTGGCAGATTGGCCACATTGGACAATTCCAACGTGATGTGGCCATCGAAACCGGGGTCGATGAAGCCAGCTGTTGAGTGGATCAGGAGCCCAAGGCGGCCGAGGGAAGACTTACCTTCGATACGTGCAACCAGATCGTCACCGAGGCTGAGACGCTCTGCTGTGGACCCGAGAACGAATTCCCCTGGGTGCAGGATGAACGCCGCACCGTCGGAGATCTCCACCAACTCAGTGAGGTCCTCCTGGTTTTCCTTCACGTCGATCACCCGATGCGTGTGATTACGGAACACCCGGAAATAACGGTCCAAGCGGAGGTCTACGGATGAGGGTTGGATATTGGCCGGTTCAAGCGGGTCGATCGAGATGCGACCGCTCTCCAAGGCTTCACGGATTGACCGGTCGGACAGGATCACGCCCATGGACACTAGTGGCGCCAAAGTCTTGGGGTCAGCGGCTGGAAAGCGACGCCAGCCCCCACACGAACACCAGTAGTCCCACTGCTGCCATCCCGAGTGAGCGCCGACGCGGGGCCTTCGCCAATTCACCTGGGCGTCGCCCACGACGCGGACGGCTCAGCGCGGCCAGATTGCCGACGCACAAGGCAAGCCCGAGGGCCATCACCAACATCACCAACAGATTTGCTCCACCAAGCACGGCCGCCCTCCCTGGCGTTTTGCGTGCAGTGAACCTACCTACGATTCAACGACAACCAGTTACGGGTGAAGCAACCCATCAAGCACGAGTTGTCGCCTGTCGCAACGGGCTCAGTTCGCCGGGGGCTGGACAGCGCACCGGGTTGTCGTCGGCCTGCGCAGCGGAAAACAGTTCATCGATCCGCCAGAGTTCATCGTCGGAGTCGGAGCGCATCCGAACGACAACTGCAATCCCTGCGATAGCGGTGGGAAACGCGAGCAGCGGCCGGTCATCAAACTCTGCCTCAGCGATCATGCAGTCCTCGGTTTCGTCGGTCACGATATCGATGATCAACGCGGGATCTGCTGGCGTCCGAGCAAGCGAGTTGCGGCTTTGGATTGCGTCACGCAAGTTGGCTTCCTCGGCGTCGCGGGCCGTTCCGGCAAACCCGTCGGCGAGCAACAACAGAACAGCGTCCGTGACATCGGTATCGGTGATGGCTTGGCGGTAGGCATCGCCTAGGGCAGCCATGGATGCAGAAGCTCGTTCCTGCATACGCCGGACAGCGCTGTCTGACGCCGGAAGGGTTGTGTCCAGCGGATCCGTGCTCGGAGGAGCAAACGGCGCGCTGCACGCGCTCAACCCCAAACCAGCTGCGACGAAGACGCTCGCGGCCTTGGCAGCCGTGATGCGAATGGAAAAGCCCACCACCAGTACCTACCCGCGAGCTGCGTTGTCGAACTTCGTGTACTGGTCGAGGAAGACGAGTTTGCTTGACCCAACGGCACCGGAGCGGTGTTTCGCAACGATGATTTCGGCCAGGCCCTTGTCAGGCGAGTCCGGGTTGTAATAGTCGTCTCGGTACAAGAACATCACGACGTCGGCGTCCTGCTCGAGGGACCCGGATTCACGGAGGTCGGACAACATCGGCCGCTTGTCTTGTCGTTGTTCCAAGTTACGAGACAGCTGCGACAACGCAATGACCGGGACGTCGAGTTCACGAGCCAAGATCTTGAGTCCGCGGCTGATCTCGGAGACTTCAACCTGACGGCTTTCTGCGCCAGAACGACCCGTCATGAGTTGGAGGTAGTCGATGACAATCACGCCTATTTCGCCAAGCCGGCTCTTCAGACGACGAGCCTTTGACCGGATTTCCATCACGGTGAGCTGCGCGTTGTCGTCGATATAGATGGGGGTTTCCGCCATGCGGCTGATGGCCGACGTAATTTTGGGCCAGTCCGAAGCATCGAGGCGTCCGTTGCGCATGCGGCGAGAGTCGACCTTCGCGTCGGCGCACAGCAAACGCTGGGTGAGCTCGAGATGGCTCATTTCCAAGGAGAAGATCATTGCCGGCTTGCCGACCTTGATGCCCACGTGCGACGCAATACCGAGCGCAAAGGCGGACTTGCCCATGGCAGGACGAGCTCCCACGATGTAGAGCGCGCCGCGCTGCAGCCCGTTGAGCTGATCGTCGAGGTCGAAGAACCCGGTAGGCACACCGGTAATGGAGTCGCCACGGTTGTACAGCTCTTCCAATCGGTCGAGGCTGGCACCAAGAAGGTCGTGCAAGGGCACCAACGTGTCGGTGACACGACCCTGCGCAACGTCGAACACCAGCTGCTCGGCGCGGTCCATTGCCCGGGTGACGTCTTCGGGGAGGCTGTAACCGAGATCGGCGATTTCCCCTGCGACACCAATGAGCCTCCGCAACATGAAGTGCTCGTAGACGATCACCGCATACAGCGATGCGTTCGAGGTGGACGGCGTACCCGCCTGCAGGTCAATGAGGATGGCGGACCCACCAATCGCTTCAAGCAGGTCGGCGCGGCGAAGTTCCTCTGCAACGGTGACGGCGTCGATGGCGTTGCCGCGGGCGGACAGGCTATTGATAGCGGCGAAGACGTGCCCGTGTGCTGGTTTGTAGAAGTGCTCGGCTGACAGCTTTTCCAGACCGACCGACACCGCGTCGCGGCTCAGCAGCATGGCTCCAAGCAGCGACTCTTCAGCTTCGATGTTGTGCGGCAGCAACCGACCCACGGGTGCACTCGATGGTGCCTGTTGGCGGCGTCTGACGTCTTCGAGCGATTGGACCATTACGAGAGCCTGCGACCGTGAGCGAGGTAGGACGGGGAATGTGAGGGTTGATTCAGTGTGCGGCGGCGAAACGAGGTGGCAGGACTGTTGCGACCGCTCGGGTTGAAGATCCTGACAGAGCAAAGCTGGGTACAGGTGAGGGATCTACAGTGGATAACTCGGCCCAATTCTGGGGATAAGCGGGGTCAAGTGTGGACAAGTAGGGGATAACCCCCGACCTTGTCCACAGCATACCGGTCGTTCGAACGAATGTTCGTCGAAGTCGGGGAGTGGCTCAATCCGAACGCGAAACGGCCCGCCGGTGGGCGGGCCGTTCAACGCATGTCAGGACCTGCATGGACCTGTCTGACGCCGACGAGTTCCCTCGTCAGCCCAGTTTGAATCTTGGCGGCCAATCAGGCCAAAGAGTTAGGCCGGGACGATCTCCACGTTGACGCTGAACTGAACGTCGCTGTGCAGACGGACGGACACCTCGTGGGCGCCGAGCGTCTTGAGCGGCTCTGGCAGGTTCACCTGACGACGCTCAAGGGAAACGCCGGTCTGCTTGGCGATTGCATCGGTGATCTCGGCGGAACCCACCGAGCCGAACAACCGCTCACCATGTGACTTGGCGCTGATGGTGACGGTCTTGGTGACCAGTTCACGAGCAATGGTCTCGGCAGCTGCCCGGTCCTTCGCATCACGCAGATCACGGGCACGACGCATGGATGCGGCCTGAGCCACAGTGCCAGCTGCTGCTGGCATTGCCAGCGAACGAGGGACCAGATAGTTGCGGGCGAACCCGTCAGCAACGTCGACAATGTCGCCGCGCTTGCCGAGGCCCTTGACGTCTGCACGCAGAATTACTTTGCCCATTGTGGTCACTCCTCGCCTTCGTCGTCGGCGTCAGCATCAACGCCGTCGATTGCCTCTGTCTCGGTGGTCTCTGCAGCTTCGGCGTTCTCACCGAAACGGCCACCCTGACGTGGACGACGTGGACCACGCTCTGCCACACCGGTTGCCGCGAAAGGCAACAGTGCGAGCTCACGAGCGTTCTTCACTGCCATGGCAACGTCACGCTGCATCTGGACCGAAAGCCCCGTAACCCGACGAGCGCGGATCTTGCCACGATCGGAGGTGAACTTACGAAGGAGGTTGATGTCCTTCCAATCGACATAGGAGCCCTCGGGAACCGGGGACGCCTTCTTCTTCATTGGACGACGCTTGTCGTCTTTTGGTGCCCGCTTGGTGCTGGTGCTCCGGTCGCGGTCGTTATTGCGGGCCATCAGAAGGGCTCCTCGTCGTAGTAACTGGCTGGTTCTGCTTGCGGAGCGGGACGGGACTGGCCGCCTCCACCACTGTTGCGGGGTGCTGGTGCATCCCCGGCTTCTGCGCCGCGGCGTTCGCTGCGTTGAACCTGTGCTGTTGCCCAGCGCAGGCTTGGACCGACTTCGTCGGCAATGATTTCGACGACGTTGCGTTTGTCGCCGTCTTGTGTCTCATACGAGCGCTGCTCGATGCGACCGGTCACGATGACCCGTGTTCCTTTGGAGAGCGACTCTGCCGAGTTCTCGGCCAGTTCGCGCCACAAGACGACGTTGAAATACGACACCTGCTCTTCCCACTCGTTCGTTTGGCGGTTTTGCCAGCGGCGGTTAACCGCCACACCGAACGTGGTGTTTGCCTGCCCGGAAGCAGTGAAGCGCAGTTCTGGGTCGCGGGTGACGTTGCCGATGATGGTGACGTTGTTCCCGGACATTGGTGTCAGTCCCGTTCGCGAGGTCCGCCGCGACCAGCGCGGGGAGCGTTTGCACGTGCTTCACGCTGTGCTGCCGCGATCTCGTCGAGGCTGGGCGGTGCGTTCAAGGTGCGGCCGGTTGACTTGGCTGGGATCTGGATGATCTTGTGGCGGAGGATTTCATCAGACAGATGCATCTGACGCTCTACCTCGGCAACCGTTGCAGGAACGATTGACGACTCCAAAATGGCGTAATAGCCGTCTGCCTTCTTGGCGATTGGGTAGGCCAACTTACGGCGGCCCCAACGCTCGATACGGCCGACAGATCCGCCCTGGGCGGTGATGGTGCCGACGGTGCGCTTGACGACACCTTCGATGACCTGGTCGTCGAGTGAAGAATCGACGATGATGACTACTTCGTAGGCCCGCGTTGTGGCCATATGTGTACCTCCCATGGACCCGCACGACGGCGGGGCCCCAGACGGTCTGGGGCGGGCGGTCTAACCGACGTGGGTCGGTAAGATCCGGGTTTCTAGGTTAGCCGCGAGTTCGCCCTCCCCCGACCGACGTCAAAAGGGCGCCGAACTCTTACGTTTTTCGGCACGCGCCGCCCACTTGGAGCAGCGCGTTTGGAGCAACGCCAAGGGTTTGCAACCCGCCTCGCATGGTTTCCATCGCCACGCGATATGGGCCCGCTGGGTTGTAAATCGGGCAATCGGCGGAATCGCCACACGGCGCCATGTCGAGCGAGGTCACCAGGCGCCCGCGACCGTCCCACCACGCGATGGACAACCAAATCGGGACGGTGCGCATCCAAAAGCCACCTTGGACATCGACTGGCCAGGTGAAGAGCATGGCGTCGTATCCACCTAGGTCGCTTCGACCCATCAGCCCGCGCATCTGGTTCTCCGGAGTGTCAGCTAACAACGCGCAAAACTCTTCATCTTTGCCTTGCGCATTGGTGATGACAAACCTGACCTCGCCAAATTGTTCGAACGGGGCCTTGGCGCGAGCCGCTGCAACCAACGATGACGGGACCACAGTCACCACGCGAGTTGATGCCGTAATGGTGGTGGGCGCAGCCGCCTTGGTAGTTGGCCGAACAGTGGTGCGCGTCTTCAGACTGGTGGACTTCTTCAGACTGGTGGACTTCTTCAGACTGGTGGACTTCTTTGTTGGGCGAATTCGAGTCGTGGTTTTGGTGGCCGCGTTGGAAGCCCCCGAACACCCCGTCATCAGCACACCGAGCAAACCCAGCACGCAGAGCAACGCGACCGGTCGATGGGCACGGCGGTTTCTTGGGCGCGTCGTCACCCGATCATCCTTGCAGTTGGCGTCACAAACCGACGCAGGGCCGAACTTGACTGACCCGAGCTTCGAGCGACAAGGCGGTTCAGATCTGCGCTACCAGCCCGCGGAACCGCCGTAGAGGCCGGCAAGGAACTCTTCGGCGTCCAGAGAAATGGAGCGCCCAGCAGCAGCAATTCCTGCGGTGCTGGTACCCGCGAGCAACGCAGACTGCAGTTCTTCGGAGGCCGCGTAGCTCTCGGCGGTTGTCGGGAAAGACGCGTCACGAACCGCAACGACGTACGCCTGGACGCCGGCGAGGATTACGGAGCCAACCTCGGCGAAACGGCGGACAAACTTCGGTGCCATCCGTTCTTCGATGCCGAGCAGGTCGTGCCAGACAAGCACCTGGCCATCGCACCCAGCCCCAGCCCCGATGCCAATGACCGGGATGTCGATGGTTTCGGAGATGACCTTGCCAAGAACGTCAGGAACACCTTCGAGAACGATGGCGAAGCACCCTGCGTCAGCCAGTGCGACGGCATCGTCGATGAGTTCACGGGCTTGCACCAATGCTTTGCCCTGCACTTTGAACCCGCCCATAGCGTTGACCGACTGCGGGGTAAGACCGATGTGCCCCATGACAGGGATTTCCGCATCGAGGATGGCTTGAATGACAGGCAGGCGTTTCCTACCGCCTTCAAGCTTGACTGCACCAGCACCGGCGCGCACCAATGCAGCAGCGTTCTTCACAGCATCGGTGAGGTCCGTGTGATATCCCATCCACGGAAGGTCACCGACCACAAGTGGGCGCATGAACGGCACGCCGCTTGCTTCCGACGACGCGAGTCCACGAGACACAGCGGCGGTGTGATGCGCGATGTCATCGACCGTTACTTGCAACGTGTCGTCGTATCCGAGCATGACCATTGCCAGGGAATCCCCGACGAGGATCATGTCCACCCCGGCCTGATGAGCGGTCCGAGCGCTTGGAGCGTCGTAGGAGGTGATCATCACCAGACGATCAACGCTTGGCTTGGGTCGCCCATCGTCGCCAACTGCGTGGCTGTCTCGCGGCAACTTACGAGCCTGAATACCAGGCGCAGTGAGGCGGCCGGGACCCTTAGGGCGTCCGTTCATCTGTGGTTCTCCTTACCGTCCAGCGCCACGATGGCTGCCAGCAGCACCAGAAACTGTACATAGTTCGTTGCTGTCTGTCACGTAGACCATCGAGTGTTCCCCCGTTCACTCTGGCAGCGTCGGAAATTGTCACTTTGAAGCGGGTCAGCCTGGGACGGGTGCGGCTGCTGGCGTCGGGGCCGGCGTAGGTTCGACCACAACTACCGGTGGCGCAACCTCAACCGGACCTGCGCCGGTAGTGGGTTGTGGTTCCGGCTTCGGCAAATCGGACTTCGGAGAATCGGGCTTCGGAGAATCGACGACAGCGGACTCCGGTGCAGGCGCCGGGTCGCCAGCAGGCACCGGAACAATGGGCGGAGTGGTTTCTGGAATCGGAACTGCGTCGGCTGGAACCGTTTCATCGGTGGGCAAGGACGTGTCCGCAACGGTGGTGACGCGCTTCTTCTTTTTCACCGGTTGCGACTGCACCTTTGGTTCAATTACCTCGCCAAGGGCCGCTTCATCGGGCTCGGCAAACGACCCAGTCGCAACGTTGGCAACCTGTTCGTTCATGAAGCGCCCGAAAATGTCCGCTGGGAACGCTCCGCCAGTCACCCGGCGACCGTGGACCTCGGTCATAGGTTTGTTGCTGGACGCGTAACCCATCCAGATTGCAACCACGCAACAGTTCTGCGGTGTGTAGCCAACGAACCAAGCGTCGCGAGCGTTCTGGGTAGTTCCCGTCTTGCCAGCAACCTGACGACTGTCTCGGAGTTGAGCCTTCACCCCGGAGCCCTCTTCGACCACGCTACGAAGGGTCTGATTCACAATTGCTGCCTCGTCGGTGGACAACACGCGGGTGGCGTCGTCCGCTGCCTCCCAGAGCACTTCACCGCCAGCGTCGGTGACCTTTGCGATCAGTTGCGGCCTGACACGCACGCCTTCTCGAGCAAAGGTCAAGTAGGCATCGGCCATTTCAAGCGGCGAAACCTCTTCGGTCCCAAGCGCGAGCGCCGGGTATGCGTCCAGTGGTGAGGTGATCCCCAGATCCTTTGCCATCTCCGCAACCCGATCGGCGCCGACACGCTCGTCGGTGACCAGCTGGGCATAGACCGTGTTGACGGATTGTGCCGTGGCGACACGCAAGTCGATCTCAGACTCGTAACCGACGTCGTCAAAATTCGACACCTCCCAGTCAGTGCCGTCGACGTTTGCTCCAGGAATGACAATCGATGGTGGCGCGCTGAACTTGCTCTCGACCGATATCCCCTCACGAACTGCCGCGGCAAGCACGAACGGTTTGAACGTTGACCCTGCTTGGCGGCCAGGCCCTCCGTACCCGCGTCCCGCTGCAAGGTTGACCTGCAGTTGGTCGTAGTCCCGGCCGCCGACCAACGCCTTGATTCGGCCGTCGTGGTCGAGAACCACCATTGCGGCATCTGGGTCTCCCGCCTGGTTCAACACTTGATCGAACAGAACCGAGCGGGCCCGCTTCTGGGTGTCGAGATCAAGCGTTGTTGTCACTCGCAGGCCTCCACCGAACACCTTTGCTGCACCGAACCGAGTGATCAGTTCGCGTCGCACCATGTCCACCACGTACTGGGTTCCGAGGTCGCGAAAATTGACCGTTGAACTCGGTTTGGCTCGCACGATCCCGCCGACACCGGTCAACGGCACGTCTGCGGCGGTAACGCGTTGGTTTTCGGTGATGAATCCAAGCTTTGCCATGTTGGTGAGGACACTGTCTCGGCGAAACTTCGCCCGTTCCGGGTTCCTCCTGGCATCGGTGTTCTCCGGCGCTCGGAGTACACCTGCGAGGTATGCAGCTTCAGGAAGTGTCAGCTGCCGAGCGTCCTTTTCGAAGTACGCCTTTGCGGCCGCTTGCACGCCGGTTGCCCCTCGTCCGAAATACACGCTGTTCAGGTACCGCTCGAAAATTTCGTCCTTGGTGAGTTTCCGTTCGAGTTTCACCGAAAGGATGACCTCACGAAGCTTTCGCTTGTACGAGCGCTCGCGCCCCGTGTAAGAGATCTTCACGTATTGCTGTGTGAGCGTAGAGCCACCTTGCTGCACGCCCTCGTTGCGCAGATCGCGATAGACAGCGCGCAGAATACCCGTGGGGTCGACACCGTTATGCGAGTAGAACGACTTGTCTTCACTGGCCAACACGGCGTCGCGCATCACCACTGGAATGTCCGCCAGAGTGAGATTGGTGCGGTCGGTGTCGGACCGGAATGAAGCCATCTCTTGGCCGGTATCGGTGTAGACGAAGGTTGTCTGCGTACTGAGGGAATCGGCGGGAAGCGGGATTCCCTTCGCGTACCAAAGCAACGCCGCTACCGCCGCGAGGGGAGGGGCGAGAATGAGGAACGCAATGCCTTTGGCGTGACGGCGTAAAAATCGCCGAACGCTACGTTTGCGAGGTCGACGCTTCTCGTCGGCATCCTTCCTTTCCGGCTTCACGTCCGGCTGCCGCGCGGAATTCCGCGCGGAATTCCGCTCGGACGAGGTGGTGGTGGAAATTGACTTCGACGGCGACTTAACCGTGGGCTTCGGCCCAGCGCTGACCGGCGGTTTGCTTGCAGGCCTGTCCGACTGGGCCACCACCCGACGGGTGGACTTGTTGTCCCCTTTCGCAGCGCCGTTGCTTTCACGTTTCGTGGTTTCGCCTCTGGTTCGCAACGGCGCTTTCGCCTGACGTGTTCGAGACGCCGGAACCTGTTTGTCAGCGGGCATGCGCACGTCCAGACCGGAACGTACGAGCGAGATGATTCCAGCGACACTCGATACACACTTCAACCACGTAGCACGCAAGCTCGTCGTGACTGCGGCTAAGAACGGCCATCTCCTTGGCAGTACTCACGCAACGTCCGTGCGCCGGGAGCTTTGCCCCAAAGACATACGAGACGTACACGAGTTGTGCCGACTCACAGATGGGGCAGTCATGCTGCGTCTGATGGCCCACGTGGGTGGCAGCCCGAATCAGTTCCGGATGCGCATCGCACACATCGACCCGACTCAACCGCTTGCGGTGATACTCATTGATCAGGTGCCGGCGAGCCAGCCTGTAATCGACCGCTCCTGGGCGCACCCATGGGGGCAGCATCGAGCCGGTCGGGGGGTGCACCTCGGCCGATGAACGGCGTATCGGTGTGGGCGGCCGGGGTTCCACATCCAACAGAATACCGGCGGGTGCACTTACGCCCAGACCGATCCTGGTCATCAGACCCGCGAAAACACCGAGGTGACCCGTTCGAGGAAAGCCTTACGATCCGCGTCATTGGCGGAGTCGTTGCCGTAGAAAGCCACCCAACGGGTCCGCATCCAAGGAGAGCACGACAGGCGCAGGGTCCGGCGAACGAACCTCAGACCGCCTTCACCTTGGGCGAAATTCACCTTTCTTCCAGACCCATGCGAGGTGACAACCCAGACGTGCGTGATGTTGCGGAGCAAACCGTGCGGGCGACCGGTTGCCGCTTGGCAATCCCATGACACGCCTCGCCGCCACACGCGGTCAAACCAACCCTTCAAACGTGCAGGCATCCCCCCGTACCACGTGGGGTAAACCAGGACGAGGTCGGTTGCTGTCCGAAGAGCCGATGCATGGGGAGCCAACGCCTGGGGCAAACCATCACTCCCCGCCTCCCACTCCTGAGGACTGAGCACGGGATCGAAACCCTCGGCATCGAGGTCGATCACTTGAACTGTATGCCCACTTGCGATAAGTGCACTTACTGCTTTGTTACCGGCAACTCGAACAAAACTCTCTGGGATTGGATGACAAACGACTACCACGAAACGCCGGGCAATGCCCTCACCCTTCGACCTCGTCACAGCAATGCCAGATCTCGCTCGACCCGCCCAATGAAGCTGGTAATCGCTGCGGCGTTGGGCTTGTTGAGACCGTACAGACCCAACCACCTAGTTCGTCGTCCTGGCTTGGTCGACATCAGACGAACGCACCGAGTCATGAGGCGTCGGCCGTGGTCTGTGGTGAGCCGGACCACGTTGCGTGGAGTTTCGTAGGTGCTGACACCCACAAACCTGGTGATGTGGTTAAGCCCACCGAGAATTGTGACGCCTGGGGTTGGCAGCGGGAAAGCAACACCGGCAACGAAGACTCGTTCAAACCAGCCTTTGAGTATCGCTGGCATTCCCATGTTCCACGTTGGGTAGATCACGACCAGCGTGTCGCACCACTTAACATGATCTGCGTACTGACGAACTTGTGGGTCGAGGATTGGCTGTTCTGTCTCGTATACCCGCCGTTCCGCCTCTGACATCGCCGGGACAAACCCATCTGCGTACAGATCAAGCAGAACAACCGTTGCGCCGCCTCGTTCCAGCCCTCGGACCGCTGACTGAGCGAGAGTTGCACAGAGGCTTGCACCGTCTGGATGCGCGTAGACAACGAGGGCGCGTCGGCCAGAGCGAATCCGGGCGTCCTGAGCCATCAGGCACTGGGCCCTTCTGTTGCTTCCGTTGCTGTACCCATGTTCAGCGGATGGACAGCCCACCAGTCCCGCAGCCGTTGCGTTGCCTGTTCCGGGTGAAGGGGTCCCTCGTCCAGCCTCACCGAAAGCAGCATGTCAAGCGCTTCACCGATCACTCTGGAAGGACCGATGTTGAGCAACTCCATCACGGCACGGCCGTCAAGGTCTGGGCGGATTGAATCAAGTTCTTCTTGCTCGCGAAGTTCAGCTATGCGCACTTCGAGGTCGTCCATTCGCCGTGCGAGCGCTGCCGCTTTCTTTGCATTGCGGGTGGTGCAATCGCAACGTGTCAGCTCATTGAGTCGATCGAGCAAAGGTCCGGCGTCTCGGACGTAACGCCTGACGGCGGAGTCGGTCCAACCGGCTTGGTAGGTGTGGAACCGAAGGTGCAACTCCACCAGTTTTGCGACGTCGTCGATTTCCTGATTCGAATACGTCAATTCCTTCATCCGGTCACGGGTCATTCGTGCACCCACGACATCGTGATGATGGAACGACACGCCGCCTGACCCAATGCGGCGGGTTTTTGGTTTGGCAACATCATGGAACAAGGCGGCCAACCGGACGATCTTGTCGGTGCTGGTCTTTTCAACCACCGCGATCGTATGTGCAAGTACATCCTTGTGCCGATGGATGGGATCTTGCTCCAGTTCCATTGCAGGCAGTTCTGGCAAGAACTGAGCGGCAAGCCCGGTCTGCACCAAAAACCAGATGCCAGCTGCCGGCGAATCGACCACCATGAGCTTGTCCAGCTCCTGGCGAATTCTTTCTTTGGAAACGATGGACAGGCGAGGCGCAAGATGCTCCACGGCCTCGATCAGACCAGCGGCAGGTTTCAGCCCGAAACCAGAAATGAAACGCGCCGCGCGCATCATGCGCAGCGGGTCGTCGGAGAAACTGACTTCCGGATCAAGCGGGGTCCGCAGCAGGTTGGCCATGAGGTCTGCAGCGCCACCGAACGGATCGATCAGTCGCAGCTCATCGGTCCCAAGTTCCAAGGCCATTGCGTTGATGGTGAAATCGCGCCTCGACAGGTCCGTTGCAACGTCAGTAGCAAACTCAACATCGGGCTTTCGGGAGTCCGGTGAATAGGCCTCGCCCCGATGGGTGGTGATTTCGACCGTACGACCAGCAATTTGGGCGCCGATGGTCCCGAATCGCTCGCCTTGAGTCCACAACGCTTCGATTGGCAACGTCCGGAGGATCTGCAGCGTTTCAGAAGGCAGGGCATCGGTCGTGAAATCGAGGTCCAGCGCGTCGCGAATCCTCCCGAGTAGGGCGTCGCGGACGATGCCGCCGACGAGATAGATCCGTTTGCCAGCTGCAGAGAACGCCGCCGCCAGATTGGCCGTCTCCTCGACGAGGGGCACAAAGCGCGGCGGAATCATCTCCATACCCTATGGGCCCACGAGAGGAGGTTCGACGGGTGGGATGTGAATCAAGACTCCTCGAAGAGTCTCGTCCCCGACCGACTCCACCTATCCTGAACTCCATGGCACAGGCGATTACGGCGCTCCGGTCCTCCCCAGCGGACCGCGCCATCGAGCATCGCCTCGTTGCTGGAACGGGCCGAGGCCCCGGCCTTCGGATGGCGCTGTTGAATATCCCCGAACGTCCAGCCCGAGCCGTATTGCACCCAACGTCGGCTGAAGCAGTACCCGACTCGATGGTCCTCGCGGCAATTCGCGCCGTAAGAGCGAGCGGCCACCGTGGCCCAATCACAACTCCAGCGCTCACACCGGACGAAACTCCAGGTTTTCGACAAGCAGGTTTTAGCGAAGTCTCAACCCTGCTCCTCTACCGTATGGACCTGCAGTACGCGGAACCACGGGCGGACGGTGTCGCCGGCATTCGCCTGGCAAAACTTCCCAGAAGAAGGCGGACTGCTTCCCCCTGGATTGGTGCAGCGCTCTCTGTTGACCACGCTGCTTTTCGTGCTGGTGAACGCTTCGACGAACTTTCAATCGATGAAGCGCTGCATGCGACGCCACGACGGCTGGTTCAGTTCGCCGTCGAGACCGCAGGCTCCCATGATGCAGCTACGAATCGCGTTGTGGGTTATGCAATATCGGGCCGCGCTGGGCGGCGAAGCTATCTCCAGCGCCTGGCGGTTCGTCCTTCGCACCAGGGTCGTGGCATCGCGTCGCTGCTATGCGCCGATGCCATTCGTTGGGCTAGATCTGGACGCGCCGACGTGCTGGCAGTCAATACCCGGGTGGACAACGTTCGTGCGGCCTCACTCTACGAACGAATCGGCTTCCAGCCGGTAATCGGCGGGTTGGTGGTGCTCGGTGTTCCACCGACGTCGGAACAATCCGAATCGGGCCACCCGCAAACATGATCGGAAGGCACTTTCGTCTTGTGGGCCATGTTCTCCTGGGTCATGTTGTCTTGTTGACAGTCTTGTTCTTCGCCAATGTATCCCCCACCGCTGCACAACCAGCAGCCGCCGATGCACTGACTATTCAACTCACCGGCCAAACTGCTGTTGTCGGTGCAGACGGAATTTTCGATGTGCGAGCTGACGTGCTGGACCCCGCCCGCCGCTCGGATCTCGACGTGGCAGTCGCTGTGTATCAACGCATTACGGATCGGAAAGCGTTGCTGGATTCCATCAATGGAGTGCGCCTTGGATCTCCTATATCCCTCAACGTCCGTCCGCTTGGATCAAGCGACCATCTCGGTGGTCATATCGTCAGCGAACGAGTTCTGGTCGGAACCTGCACCTCCTGCATCTCTATTCCGACCGACGGCGTGTATCCCGTCAGCATTGATGTCCGGGAGCGCACAGACGGGACCGTAAGTGCACGTCTCATCACCCATCTCGTCCTGCAACGGCGTCCCGGGCCCACGATGGCAGTAGCCCTCATTATTCCGACAACGGTTCCACGCACCCTGTTGCCAGATGGAACCCATCGGGTTTCTCCGCTCACCCGATTGGTTGCCGCAAGTGAATCGCTTGCAAGCAAGCCCGGAATGCCCCTCAGCGTGGTGCCAACGCCATCAATTGTGAGCCGCGCTGCGGAAGACATAGCCGTGAGTGGCGCGCTCGACACCTTGTCGACTGGCCTGGCGGGCCGGGAACTTATCGCCTCCACGTTCGAATCCATTCACCCCCAGCTTCAACAAGACGGCCGTCTCGGAGAAGTCATCCGCGGCGAATGGCGGACCGGATCCGAAGCCCTTGCGGCTCGGTTTGCGGACAAGGTTGTCAGTGACACGTGGGTCATCGGCCCAAACGACCGGATTCCCGACCGCGACGGGATGCTCCGGATCGGACCGCAACGATTAGTCGTGCATGGATCCCTGGTTGCCGAGGCGACGGATTCCGGCGGGGGTGCGGAAGCCGACTTGCTTGAAGCACCTGTCGTGTTCGACACCGGGCTCGTCTTTCAGAGTCGTAGCGACGGAACACTGGTCCAGGAAGAGACCTTTGAAGAGTCATCGGCCATTAGCGCAGTCATCGCCGACGCAACGCTTTCAGACCACTTGCGCAGCCCAGATTCACTCCTCGGCGTAAATCACTTAATCGCCGACCTGGCAATTGCGTCAGAGCGGGCCGAAACCGGTGCTGGTTTGGCGGTATGGATTCCGGACGAGGCCGTTGGAAGGCGCACCATCGACGCGCTGCTTGCAGGAGTTGACGCACTGGAGTCCGTTCAACCCGTCACTGCATCGCAGTTGTTCGAGCGGCCAATTGCCACGGATGAATCGGGAGACCTGCGAAGTGTCGGCCGGATCGCACACGACGAAACGGACGTGACGGACGACTACCTCGCCGCTATCGACCAAGCACGCCGAAGCATCGACGGGGTGAACTTGACGCTGGGAAGTGCACCGGACCCTGGAGCGTCGGCACAACGTTTCTTCAGTGCGGCCCTTGCCGATCCGGCTGCGTCCACCGCCAGCAGAGGGCTGAACGATGCTGCCATCACCGGCAACGCCTACCTCACCGTCGCGGGCCAACTTGCCGAACGTGCTCTCTCCGGGGTCCGCCTGGCGCGTGGTGGACCCTTCAGGCTCACCGCGCTACGAGGCCGCATCCCCGTGACGATTGAAAACTTGACTGGTGGCACCGCGGTTGTCCACCTGTCAGTTGAGCAGGGTCGCGTGAGATCCACCCCAGAGTCCGCTGAACAAGACGTCATCGTCCAAGCCGGTTCGCAAGTTGTTTTGCTCGACCTCGAAACTCGTTCGTCAGGAAGCTTCGACGTGCGGGTTTCGCTCACCACTCCCAACGGCGTTTCGTTATCTCGCAACGCTTACACAATTCGAAGTACCGGGGTCAGCGGCATCGGTGTCACGCTCACGCTTACCTTGTTGGGTTTGCTGATCCTCTGGTGGCTCAGCAATCGTGCGAAGAGTCACGGGCAGCGACGTGCTCCTCGCCGCCGATCCGCCCAGTCAAACCAAACAACCCAACCCGCGCAGGAACCCACCGTATGAGCATCGGCAGGTCCACCGCGGTCATGGCCGCGGGCACGCTCGTGTCCAGAGTGACGGGCCTTGTACGCAATGTCCTGTTTCTTCAGCTCAGCGTCGGTGTCCTCACCGACGCCTACAACGTTGCCAACATCAGCCCAAATCTCTTCTACGAGTTGGTCGTTGGTGGGGTGCTTTCGGCCACCCTCGTGCCGCTGTTTGTTCGGCTGCTCGCGCCCGCTGATCCCAAGACCAACCGCACGCTTCGCCACGTTGCGCGCGATCGCACAGGGGTTTCGGCCGTCGTGACCCTGTCCGTTGCCGTAGTCCTGCTGATGAGCGTGACTCTCTACTTCGGTGCGTCCACGTTTGTGTCGTTGTTCGGTGGGGACCAAGAGTGGTCGCCGGGTCAACGCGAGTTTGCAATCGATCTGCTGCGGATGTTCGCTCCTCAGGTTGCGATCTACGGCGGAGTCACCTTGTCCACAGCGCTGCTGCACACACGGTCACGCTTCGGAATCACGATGGCTGCTCCCATCGTGAACAACATCGTGGTGTCTGCTGTGTTCGTCTGGGTGCGCACGCAGTTGGATCAATACCGAGTCCCCAACTTGTCGGGGACTCGTGGCACCCTTGATCTTCAGGCCGTGAGAGCGGACGCCGGACTGATGGGTGCCCTGGGCTGGGGCACAACCCTGGGGGTGTTGCTCATGTTGGTGGTCACGGTGCCAGCACTTCGCAAAGCCGACCTTGGTCTCCGGCCGGTCTGGCGCCCGGGTCATCCAGCGGTCCGGCACCTCCTTCGACTCTCGGCATGGACCGTTGGATATGTGGTGGCCAACCAGGCTGCGTTGTGGTTTGTGTACCGCACGGCGAAACGTGGAGCCAATGGTGATCTAACCGCGTACACAACCGCCAACAGCGTGTTCTTTCAACTGCCGTACGGAGTCATCGCTGTGTCTGTGATGGCTGGCGTGCAACCAGCGCTCGCCAGAGCGTTTCACAATCGTAAGCGCGCTGAGTTTCGTCGCCAGCTGAGTTTTGCGACGCGTGCATTGGTAGCACTCATGACTCCTGCGGCAGCTGGCTACGTGTTGCTGTCGAAACCGATCAGCGAACTCGTCGCCGCACACGGGGGAACTTCCGTCGAGAAAGCACATCTCATTGGCCGAGTCCTTGCAGCTCTTGCTCCCGGACTACCCGGATTCGCCGTCTACCTGCTGTACATGAACTCGTTGAAGGCAATGTTGGACACCCGCGCGACCTTTGAGATCAACGTCGTTGAGAACGCGATCAACATTGTCGTCGGTGCCTTCTTCTATCGGTGGTGGGGAGTGGTTGGTCTCGGCGGAGCGTTTGCGGTTGCGTACCTGGTGAGCGCAGTTCTTGCCGGGATCGTGGTGAGACGGCGAACTGCCGGGCTCGATGGCTCGCAGCTCCTGACAACGATTGGGCGTGTGTTGGTTGCCACTGGCGTCATGGCGTGCGCGGTAATTGTTTCCGGCCGGCTCCTCACGAGCACCGTCCTGTCGACATCAGGCACGATCGACATCAGCCAACCGACCCATCGAACCCTTCCTTTGCTGTTCTTCACCTTGATCACCGCAAGTGTTGGCATGGTTGCGTATGTGTTCACCGCTCGGGCGGTTGGGATAACGGAAATCGATCCGTTGATGCGTCGGGTTGGTTCGCTCTTCGCGCGGTTGCGACACCGGGCCCGTTGAATCGCATACCGTCGCGGATCATGAACTCCGTACACGTCATCACCGACTCGGCCTGCGACCTGACCGACGAGCAGGCGTCAGCTGCGCGGGTGACGGTTGTTCCGCTATCCATCCGATTCGGGTCCGAAGAGTTCACGGACCGAGTCCAGTTGAGCGCGGATGAGTTCTGGGCCCGTATGGCTTCGACGCCGGGTCTGCCTGAGACAGCTGCACCGTCACCCGGCGCTTTCGAAGCTGCGTTTCGCGCTGCCCAATCGGCAGGCGCCGCCGGAGTGGTGTGCATCACCATCTCAGCTGCACTTTCGGCAACGCACCAGTCGGCGGTTCTGGCTGCGCGGTCGGTAACCGACGATTTTCCCGGCTTTCCGGTGACCGTTATCGACTCGAAGTCCATTACTGCTGGCCAAGGAACCATGGTCCTTGCAGCCGCCGACGCTGCCAGCAGAGGTGAGGGGATCCAGCAGGTCGTCCAAGTCGTTCAGTCCTACATTGGTCGTTCGTTTGTCTATGGAACCATCGACTCACTCGAAAACCTCCGCAAAGGTGGACGGATCGGAGGCGCTCAGGCGATGCTCGGATCCCTTCTCGCCATCAAGCCGCTGATCAACGTGTCATCTGGCGCGGTTGAAGAAGCCGGCAAGCAGCGGACCAGGTCACGGGCACTTGTCGCGCTGGTTGGGTTCCTCGAAAAAGCGAAACAGGAGCATGGGTCGGTCAGCAACGTCGCAGTCATGCACGGGAACGCTTCCGCAACAGATCTCGCCATGGTGCTCGAACTGCTTTCGCACCACGTTGATCGATCCTCCATCACGGTGGGTCGAATCGGGGCCGTCATCGGCACGCACGGCGGGCTTGGGGTTATTGGGTTGTGTTTTGTGGCACCCACGGTCGAGCGGTGAACGACGGTGAACGACGACAGCACGAAATAGTGGTGCTCGTAAGGGACCACGGATGGTGCGCGCCACTGGCCCGCACCAAAGCCGTGCAAAGCTGAGGGTATGGCCGGGCGCCCACCACATGGAACATCGCCCGTCGGGATCGTCGGGGAACGCCTCGGACAGCGCTATGCGCTGCTCCGGCCGCTCGCTCGCGGCGGAATGGCTGAGGTCTGGGAAGCAACCGACACCATCCTCGGACGCTCTGTTGCAGCCAAGATTCTGTACCCGCACCTTGCATCCGACGCAGGTTTCCGGGCGCGGTTCAAACGCGAGGCCATTAGCGCAGCCCGGTTGAACCACCCTGCCATCGTCACGGTGTACGACACCGGGATCGACGAGTATCCCGAACGCACCAACGATGCTATTCGCGCATACATCATCATGGAATTGGTGCCCGGGCGCACAATGCGCGCTCTGATGAGCGAGTCTGCTCTCAGCGTCAGCGACTCTGTTTCTGTAGTCGCGCAGGCTGCTGATGGGCTTGCGTTTGCCCACTTAAGCGGCTTCGTTCACCGCGATGTGAAACCAGGCAACATCATGGTGCAGCCAGACGGTCGAGTGAAGGTTGCGGACTTCGGTATCGCAAAAGCCGTCCAACAAACCCTGACCGGCCCTGAACACGAGGACCTCACCCAGGTCGGATCAATTCTCGGGACAGCCAAGTACCTCTCCCCGGAACAAGTCGAGGGTGCAGAGATTGATGCCCGTTCAGACATCTACTCACTTGGTGTCGTGTTGTACGAAGCAGTCTGTGGACGCCCACCATTCGTGGGGGCCACAGACCTGGCAACGGCAACGCTGCACGTCAACGGCACCACACAACGCCCGCGCCAGATTCGACCCGAGCTGTCTCGCTCGCTCGAGCGAGTGATCATGACGGCGATGGCGCGCGACCCGCAGCAGCGTTATCAGCGCGCATCAGATCTTGCCCGTGCCCTGCGGACCGTCGATATTGAAGACGACGCAGCGCCGGCGGTGACTCGCGCCCCAAGTGCAACCACCCCTCCCGCAGGCACACCTCGGCCGGTACCTGCAGCCTCAACCGTGACCAACGATTCGCCTGATGCATCAACCGTTCTGATGGACGAACGGACCCGCGTGGCTCGTCGCCCTTCAGATCGCCCCTTAGACCGCAACGCAGACCGCACCTCCGAACGGCCGGCGGTGGCTTCTGCGCGTGAGACCAGGCCCGCCACTCCTCGTGCTCCCCGACGGCTCCCCGTGGTTCGACTCGCAAGTCTTGCGATTGCTGGACTGTTAGTCGGTGGAGCCGGTGGTTGGTTCAGTGGGTCTGCCGCGGCCGACGCGATCGACGTCCAGTCCATCAGAACGTTCGATCCGGCCCCAGGCGATGGGGCCGAACGGAACGAACTTCTGAGCAACTTGACCGACGGCACCTTGGCCGCGTGGCGTACCGAGACCTACGACAGCGGGTTTGCCGGAGTGTCGAAACGAGGCGTCGGGCTGATCTTGGACGTTGGTTCGGAACGCCGTATCGGGTCGCTGCAAGTTGCGAGCCTTTCCGCAGGTTGGAACGCTGTTATCTACACGGACTCAACGGTCGGAACGGACTTGGCGTCTTGGGGTGCCCGCGTCACTCGGTTCGAGCCAGTTCCCAACTCGACCATCACCATCAAGGTAAACCGACGCTCCCGCTACGTCATGCTCTGGGTCGACGACTTGGGTCCCAATGCCAGCGTGTCAATCGCCGAAGTAAAGGTGTTCGGCTAAATCGTGCAGGAACAGTTGCTCGACCGGGAAACAGAACTTCGGTTGGTCACCAATGCACAACAGGGCGACACCCGCGCTCTTGAAGAGTTGTTGCGAGCCCATCGTCAGCGGATCTGGGGGGTGTGCCGGCGAATTGTAGGCACTGATGCCGATGCGCAGGACGCAACGCAGGAAGCCTCCATCGCAATCATGCGACACATCGGAAAGTTCGATGGCAATGCTGCCTTTTCGACCTGGGTGTATCGAATCGCCACCAACGCATCGTTAGACGAACTTCGTCGACGCAAACGACGACCGATGGCCACCGACGATCTGTTGTTAGAAGTCACCGGTTCCGGACCAACCTCCGGGCCGTCGCATTACACCGACGCGGGCTTCGACGGACGCATCGCTGACCGACTGCAGGTCGATGCCGCTTTGCAGAAGCTACCCGCAGAGTTCCGCACTGCCGTCGTACTGCGGGATCTCTGTGACCTTGACTACGCCGAGATTGCCGAGGTCCTTGGCATCCCCATCGGCACAGTCAGGTCACGAATCGCTCGAGGGAGAGCAGCACTCGGGCCGCACCTACGCCCGGCCACTGAAGCGGCCGAAACCGACGTCACTCGAACGACACCGCCTCCGACTGCGGCCACCGCTACCGTCCACATGGGCTTCATGACCACTGGCACACATTCGGTCGGGAACCAAACAGGCATCGTCCAGCGTCTCAACAAGCATTCCGACCAGTCCAAGCAATCGGACCTTCCCGGACCACGTACCGATCCACCTTCCGACTCGAGCCACGCATGAGCGCTCAAGACCCCTCATTCGAACAGAACTCCGATACCGCCGGAGCTGACCCAACCCTGGCGTGGCTCAGCGCGCCCACGTTCGGATCGCCCACCTTCGGATCGCCCACCTTCGGATCGCCCACCTTCGGATCGCCCACGTCCTTCGGGGACGACCAGTCCGAGTGGGCGGACATCGACGACCATGATCGGTTACTGCAAGACGGGCACCTCACAGATCTTGGCGTTTCGGTCGTGTCCGATCTTCAAGCCGGAGTACAAGATGCCGCATTCGGTATCGACCCAGAGGCAGTCAGAACGTCCTTCTTGCATGTTGCCAGCTGTCACGAATGCCCGGCGAGAGTCGCAACGGTTGCAACGTGGGCCCGGTCAATCGCTGAGTTCCCTCCCGCGCCCGCGCTCTCCTCACCCGAACAACACCCGGGCGCAAACCCCGAGCAGTCAGAACGGGAAGCCCCGGGTGTTACCACCGCCCCGCTGGCCACCGTCACAAGTTTGCAGTCCCGCCGGAAGCAATTCTTCACGATTCGCTACGCGGCTTCAGCGGCGGCGGTTTTGGCTGCGTGCACCTTTGGAGCCAGCGCTCTGCTTGGCGACTCTGCTCGGCTTCGGTCGTCCGACCTCGCAGATGGTGCGCCCCGCACCGAAGCCGCCGCGGAGACTTATGCGGCTGCAGAAACAATCGCACCAACCGACACCGCACCAGCCGAGACTGAAGCAGCGGAGACAATCGTTGCGGCAGCGGCCGACACGGACGCCCTCCTGTCCGAGCCCGGAGGGACTTCGTCTCCCGACGGTCCTGATTCGGCCGAGGGTGGCCGGCTCAGCCAGGCCACTCAAGAGGCGGCTGCTCCATCCGAAACTGCAGCGTCCGAAACTGCAGCGTCGAAATCTGCGGCAACGTCTGACGGCGCGGTGAGCTTCGATGCTGCACCAGCACAAGACAACGCGTTGCTCACTACCACCACGCCACGCCCGAAAAGGTCCGCGATAGCTGCTCCGAATCAGTCCACAAACGCCACGCTGTCGGGCTCGCCTGCACCTGTTGTGGTGACCACCCTCCCCCCGGGCGTTGGCGCACCGGCCGAACCAGCAGCGGGGGTCCCTCAGACCACAAACAATGCAGCGCTCGCAGTCGGCGGATCGCCGGGCGGTACCGCAGCATCGTCGGCGACCACCTCGCCGGCTGCCTTGCCCACTACCCTGCCGGCGTCTACCCGAACCGATCTCCCGCCAGCCCCGTCTCTGCTCGGCAACTTCGAGTCAGTCACGGCGGTCGCGGCCCGGTTGCGAGAAGATCCAACCCTCGCGTTGCCTGATGTTGCCGCTCCCTGCGCCGCGGAGTTGACTGCTGCGTTACTCGCAGGAGGGGTCGAACAGGCGCCGCCGCGGTTTGCTCGTGCGACGGTGGCCGGGCGAACGCTCACGTTTGCGATCGCAACTCCTCTTGGCAAGCCAGCAGTGGTGGTTGCGGTAGATGAGAGCTGCCGCCCAGCGACCTAACCCTGGGCGGAGCAACCCAGACAGCCCGAGGCGGAGCAACCCAGACAGCCCGAGGCGGAGCAACCCAGACAGCACGAGACGCGAATAGCAACCGATAGTCTGCTGAGGTGAGCAACACAGAACCGGACTGGGCAAGTCAACTGGTCGACTCGTTTGAACAGGCGGTCGGTACCGTCCGTTCAAAAACCTCGGAGCCAGCTACCAAGTTGGTGAAGTACGCCGTGTTTGCGGTGATGGCAATCGGGCTAGCAATTCTGTTGTTCTGCTTCCTCATCATTGGCCTGGTGCGGCTGACCGATAGCTATTTGCCGCAGGGCGTATGGCTGGCATATTTCCTCATCGGTTCGGTGTTCATGGTAGGTGGGGCGCTGCTGTGGCGCCGCCGCCGTGCAAAGCCAACCGCCTAAACCACGGGTTCGCTCGAAAGGTTCTCAAGTTCACATGTCAGCTGTCAGAGACGTCATCATCGTGGGGTCAGGTCCGGCCGGACTCACCGCCGCCATCTACACCGCCCGGGCCAACCTTCATCCGCTCGTCATCGAGGGTGAGATTTCCTCAACCGGCGACCAACCCGGCGGTCAATTGATGCTCACCACGGAGGTCGAAAACTTTCCTGGATTCGAACATGGCATCCAAGGCCCAGAACTGATGGGCACCATGCGGGCGCAGGCCGAGCGGTTCGGGGCAGAACTGCTCACTGCCAAAGCCACTCGCGTCGACTTTTCGCAACAGCCATATGCAGTATTTGTCGGCGACACGGAGTACCGCGCCAAGGCAGTGATCATCTCCACCGGAGCTCGGTCGCTGATGCTCAACCTGCCTGCAGAACAGCGCCTTCTCGGCCACGGGCTTTCTACGTGCGCAACCTGCGACGGTTTCTTTTTCCGCGGCAAAGAGATTGCCGTCGTCGGCGGCGGTGACTCGGCCATGGAAGAAGCCAACTTCCTCACCAAGTTTGCGAGCAAGGTGACCGTGGTGCATCGCCGCGACACGCTTCGGGCGTCGAAGATCATGCAGGACCGCGCCATGGCTAACCCAAAGATCGAGTTTCGCTGGAACAGCGCTGTTGTTGACCTCGTCGGTGAACAATCCCTTGAAGGCGCTGTGCTCGAAGATACGATCACAGGCGAACGCTCGACGTTGAACGTCACCGGTTTGTTCGTCGCAATTGGGCACGTTCCCAACACCGACTTGTTCAAAGGCCAAGTAGACCTCGACGATCAGGGTTACCTCGCAACAGTTCCCGGCCGTTCCTTGACCAACCTTGACGGAGTGTTTGGCTGTGGAGACGTGCAGGACCACATCTACCGACAGGCCATCACCGCTGCCGGCTCCGGTTGCATGGCGGCAATCGATGCCGAGCGCTGGCTGGAAGCTCAGCACTAGCTGCGTCGAAGAAGTGCGAAACTGCTCTCTCGGGAACAACGGAGCACATGTTTCGGTTGCACCGACCAGCAGTGATCGCCAAAGCCGGCAAAGCTGCGCCGTAATGGCATCCGTCTAAGGAGAACATCATGTCCGAGCACATCGCAACCCTGACCGATGCAACGTTCGACGAGCATGTCGGCGCTGCCGACACGCCGATCGTCATCGACTTCTGGGCAGAGTGGTGCGGACCATGCAAGATGGTCGCGCCGGTGCTCGACGAGATTTCCAACGAGCAGGTAGGCAAGCTGCAGATCGCGAAGCTCAACGTGGACGAGAACCCAAATGTTGCTATGCGATATGGCGTTCAAAGCATCCCCACCATGCTGGTCTTCAAAGACGGTGAACTGGTCGACCGTATCGTTGGTGCGATGCCCAAGGGCCGTCTGATGGACAAGCTTTCCACTCACTTGGCATAGCACCATCGGCCCTCGCGGGCCGTTGTGGTGTTGAATACAGCAACTTCCCCGGCCTGTAGTCAGGCATAAGGCGCTGCCGATGAGCTGGTGCACGTGCACCAGCTTTTCTTGTTTGGTGTTCGTCCAGGCCCATATAGCGGGAGCCGGCCTGGTGGCGGACCCCCGGAGGGCATTGTTAGTCGACTGGGTCGAGGTCTTCGTTGTCCGCTGCTTGATCGGGCGTCATCACCGCAAAGATGCGTTCCAAGTCCTCGATGTCTGCGAACTCAATAACGATTCTGCCGTTCTTCGGACCGAAGTCGATGTTTACCCGAGTATCAAATTGCCCGGAGAGAATTTCTTCGAGTTCTAAGAGCGCAGCGGGCTTGTCGGCTTGCTTCGGCGTGTGAGCCGCAGGCGAAGCCTGCTTACCGCTCTTCCCAGACGCAAGATCGTTTCGCAGCTGTATGGCTGCCTCAAGTTGCCTGACCGTCATGCCTTCTGCGACCGCGCGGCGGGCAAGCGTCTCTTGAAATGCCTTGTCCGTCACCTGCAAGAGGGTTCGTGCGTGACCCGCCGACAGCTCTTTGGTCTTGATCATCTTCTGAATCGCCGGGGTCAATTGAAGAAGCCGGAGGCTATTGGTCACGGCCGACCTCGATCGGCCTACACGTGCGGCTACCTCTTCGTGTGTCGCACCCAACTCGGTGATCAGCTGCTGGAAGCCGGCCGCCTCTTCAAGCGCGTCGAGGTCTTCACGTTGCAGATTCTCGATCAACACGTGGAGCACAGAGGCCTTGTCCGGCGTGTCTTTGATCAGGGCAGGGATTGTGGTGAGCCCGGCCCGACGTGCAGCCCGCCAACGACGCTCCCCTGCCACCAGTTCGTACGAGCCGTTTCCTTGCGGTCGTACGAGGATCGGCTGCAAAACGCCGACCTCTTTAATTGACGCCGCAAGATCTTCCAGTGCTAGCTCGTCAAACACTTCGCGCGTCTGGAAACGACTAGGAACGATAGATTGCAGCGAAATCTCCGCCAGGGTGCCATCTCCCTCTCCCGGGGCCGGCTCTCGCCCCCCTTGCGGCGCAGTAACACTGGCCACCGCCGGTCGTTCTTCGTTGGTCGGGATCAACGCCCCGAGCCCTTTACCCAAGCCGCTTTGCCGGACCACCGCTGAGCTCCTTTGCTAGTTCTCGGTAAGCCAAGGCACCCCTCGACGTTGGGTCGAAGACGGTGATGGGCTGACCGAATGAGGGGGCCTCGGAGAGCCGAACTGACCGAGGAATGATGTGCTTGCTCACCCGTGAACCGAAGTGGGTGCGAATTTCCTTCGTTACCTGGTCTGCGAGCTTTGTTCGAGCGTCATACATCGTGAGCACAAACATGCTGATTTCGAGGTCAGGGTTGAGGTTGTTTTGAATCAACGTGACGTTCCGGAGCAGCTGGCCCAATCCTTCGAGGGCGAAGTATTCGCATTGGATCGGAACCATAACTTCTGTTGCGGCAGATAGGGCGTTGATGGTCAGCAGACCCAGCGACGGAGGACAGTCGATCAACGTGTAGTCGAAGTCGTCACGAACGCGGGCAAGGGCTCGTTTTAGCTTCATTTCCCGGGACATTGCGGGCACCAGCTCGATTTCTGCTCCGGCCAGGTCGATCGTCGTGGCGACCACGAAGAGGTTCTGCACGGCAGTTGGCTCGATGGCGTCTTCAATCGGTACGTCGTGCATGAGCACTTCGTAAACGCTGTGATCCAATTCTCGTGCATTCACCCCGAGACCGGTGGTCGCGTTGCCCTGCGGGTCGAGATCCACCACCAGCACGCGATAACCAAGGTCGGCAAGCGAAGCACCGACGCTGATGGCGGTCGTCGTCTTTCCGACCCCACCTTTCTGGTTTGCGATAGCAATGATCCTTGGAAGCGGACGTTCCAGCGATCCCTTCTCGGGTACGACGGTAGTCACTTGAGGCTGGGTTGGGGCATTCTGGGGTTCAGCATCCGTTGTTGAGGCGTCGTAACTACTCACATCGCGTCCTTTGCTCAAGATCCGTTCGGATCTTTCGATCAACAGTAAACGCCGCCGAGCGTTTCGCCTCGGCGACAGTTGGCCAAGTGGAACTCGGGGCCGGCATGCTCGCCCAGCTGCCGGTGGCACCCGCCATTGTTCCATGTCTTGCAGACAAATCGGGCCAAAAGGATCCAATTTCCGGATCAAATTCGGTCAAAGCCGGTCAAATTCGGCCAGATCGTCCCTTTCGCGTAATCCGACCTCACTGTGCGGGACGTCCACATGCTCCCTCTGATTCCAGCGGGCGAGACTGGATCGGCATTCGGTGGTGTTACACGTGAAACATCAGAGCTTCTCGCGAATCCAGCAGGTTAGGAAAGGTCCGCAACGAAAGCGCAGTTCACCCCGGGAACCTCCTGCCAAGCTAAGGCCAGCAGCGGTCCGCCTTCATACCAAGACTGGCGCCATTCCCCGCTTCAGACCGGGAACGTTGACAGGAGAGGGTCGAATTGTTTCACGTGAAACATCAGCTCGAGGGAATCGGCGGGAATAGCCAGTTCTTCGACAAGATTGCAGTCGCACCCGAGCCGTCGAGTCGGAAGCTAGCAGCGTCTGAACCAGCCTGACAACCACGACTCTCCCGGTGGTTGGCCTGTGATTGTATTCCACCCACCAAACCCACGCACAGATTGCTTGGTCGCAGAACTGGAACTGTCACCCCAACCTCGGCTCCGAGCCCAGCGAGGTTGGGAAGAATTGTTTCACGTGAAACCGCCGCTCTTTCTTGTTCTCTGTGTCAGCATGTCTTTACTCCCGAAAGACTCAAGCACGCAGCGAACTTCCGACTCCGCCCCAGCCCGAGAGCGGGGGCACGGCGAGCGAGATTCGCCTGCCCGGCTTGGCCTCGAATCCAACTCGGCCCCTCTGATGTTTCACGTGAAACATCGCAGGGGCCTGCTGCACGCTCAAAATCGTGCCCGGGGTTTCTCCCCCAGATCGGGGCCGAGGGGCGGCGACTCAGGTGGAGGCAGGCGCCCACCCGCTCACCGCACCATCAATATTGACGAGTGTTTCACGTGAAACAAGCCGAACAACGGTGTAAGACCGACACGATTGGTTCGATCCATAACCCCGGGCGACCTCCCAAGGATCGGGAGAAAAAACCCGCTTCCAAAGGGGTCCAAAAACCCTCAAGGCCTGGCATCGCCAGGTCGCCGCAGACGCAACGTATTAAGCAAGCGAAGGCGCTATCAGTGGGGGTAGGGAACAGGGCGGAGAGGGGGCACGGGGGTGGAAGTGGGTACCAACGGCAGGGGAGTGGCCTCCACGGGTCTCCGGGCACTCTTCCGATCCCGAGAGTTCTCCCTCGGAGGCTTTTCTGCTTGAATCAAGCAGAAAACAAGGGCTGACGAGCAAGCATCGCCCCAGAACGGGGGAATTGCTTTGCGTGACCGCCGACTTTCCGCAGAACTGCAAAGCTGAATCCACCTCTTCGCTGAACACCAGAAAACTCCAAGCCGAGTCCCACCTCATCCACCCCGCGCCAACGGCTCCCGTCCGAATCAGGTGGTTCGGAGACTACGAGAAGACCCCCAACCGCTAGGTAGCCCGTCGCACACTCCGCAGTGGTAGCTGGCTGGCCAAAACCTCGTGCGACGACAATGTCCACCTCGCTGTACTGCCCAGAGCGGTAGATCTCTTCAGCGCGGCCTAAGACACACACGGTTCGGTCGGCGACCTGCCACTCGGTAACAACGGACTCGAGAAACCGGATGCGCTTTCCCTGAGCATCCAAAAGCACCCACGAGGACCTCGGTAGGCGGTCGATTCCGACAAGACCAGGAAGTCCACCCCCACTACCAAGGTCCAGCCAAGAAGCACACGAAGCATCGCCCCCCAAGCGGGTGACTTCCTCGAGGACCACATCGAGGAAGGCGATTGCGTGCGCCAATGGCGTATCGAGAGGACCTGGTCCCAGGAATCCATACGCCTGGGACTGCGCCAGTGCCTTTTGCAGGCGCGGAGAGGTCGGGAGACTCACCTGAACCTCGTTCATGCCAGGACCTTGACTACTCGGGGAGCAGCACCACGTAACGTTGAGGATCCTCACCTTCGGAGATGCTAGACACCCCGTCGATGCCTGCAACGGTGTCGTGAACGACTTTGCGGTCCACAGCGTTCATCGGCTCCAGGGCACGACGTTCGCCGGTAGAAACTACTGACTCCGCTACCTGCGTGGTGAAGATCTGCAAAGCGGCACGCCGCTTCTCACGGTACCCGGCCACATCAAGCATCAGGCGGCCAGAACGGCCCCCCGTGTCATGGTGCACAAAGGTACGAAGCAGTTCTTGGGCAGCCAACAGAGTCTGGCCCTTCGGTCCGACCAGCATGCCCAGCCCCTCACCACTGAGGGCAATCTCGACCGTCTGCGCATCAACAACACGGTGTGAAATAGTTCCCTTCAGTCCTGCAGCTTCAAGGAGCCCCGTCAGAAACCGGGACGAGCTCTCGACCACTGCGCTGACATCAACAGGTTCATCGCCCATCCGCGAGTGGCCGGATTGCCCGGTTCGCGGGGGCGCAGAGGGACGACTTGATGGTGGTCGACGCTCGCGCGCCGGCTTTGTCGGAGCCGCAGCCACCGCAGCGACCGCCGCAAGTGCTGAACCACTGGCCTTCGGCCGCGTAACGCGCGAATCAGGGCTCTCGCGCTTGTCTGCCGGTGCTGGTGAATCGCCCGCAGCCGACGCGCCCGGAGCAGCACTCTTTGGCGACGACTTCGCCGCCGCTTTGGTTGTTTTGGCTGCTTTCGCCTTTGCAGGCTTGGAACCTGCCGCACGAGCTCGGATCCGCGCCGTTCCGCGCACGCGACCGAACAGCCCTGCTACAGGCGCGTCGATGATCTCGATTTCTAACGCAGACTCTGCGAGCCCCAGCCCTTCAACGGCCAAACGTGTGGCCTCTTCGAGCGACGAAGCAGTGAACTCAACCCATTCCATGGCGACCTGAACCTATTTCTGTTTGTCTGACGTGTTGTCAGCTTGGCGAGATCGCCCATCGCGAGCGGCCTGACGGGCTGCGGCGATTGCTGACTGCTTCTTTGGTGCACTGGGAGAAGTTGGAGGCAATGCGACGTTCGACGCCGCAGCCTTCGCAGCCTTCGCAGCTGCAGTTGAAACGGTGTTCTTGTTGGCGGACTTGTTGGCAGACTTGCCGGCGGTGCCGAGAGACGCAACGGCCTTCTCGGCCTGGGTTACACCCAACTTCGAGGCAGCGTCCAACTTGGTCGTCTTTTCCAGTGCAGATGACACGGAAACCGCTGCATCGTCGGGAGTGACTGGGTTGAGCTTTCGCAGCAATTGCCCCTGCACGATGATCCACAAGTTGCCAATGATCCAGTACAAGACGACGGCGGCCTGGATGTTGAACGAGATGAATGCGAAAAAAACCGGCAAGAACTTCATCGTTCTCTGCATCTGGGCAGCCTGTGCCGTTGCGGGAGGCCCCTGCTGCTTATTGGTGATGACCTGTTGCAGATAGCCCGTCACGCCAACAAGCACGACCAGCAAAATGTACGGCAAGCGGGTGAAGCTGGATCCGCCGGAGATGCCCTGGGCTGACTGCGCAAGATCGATCCCAAACGACTTCATCGCCCCACCGCTGCGAACCAAGCTGCGGTAAAGATCGGTGTCATTGGACAGGTACTGCGGCTTTGCAACACGAATCATGAGGCCCGACAACTCAACATTTCGGGTCAGCCCGTTCACAACCCGGTACAAGCCGATGAAAATTGGGGCCTGGAGGAGAATCGGCAGGCAACCACCAGCGGGGTTGACCTTGTGCTCCTTGTAGAGCTTCATCACTTCTTCGTTCATGGCCGCACGGTCGCCGCCATGCTTCTCTTGCAACTTTTTGATCTCCGGCTGCAGTTTCGCCATGCCCTGCATGGACCGGGTCTGCTTCAGCGTAAGCGGCAGGAGAATCAGCCGGACGAGCACCGTCAGGATGATGATCGCCATTGCGTAGCTGTTCGTGAGGTCGAACAGATAGGCAAAGACTTGGGCAATGATCTCAAACATGGCGCTCAGTCAGTCGAAGGAAATTCGCGAGTTGGAACATCGCGAGTAGTTGAAATAGGTCCGTTGGTGTCACGTGAAGCACCCACCTGATGGGGCGTTTGGCGGACAGCATCACCGGTTTCGTGTGGGACCGGATCGTACCCCGAGCCGCCACCCGGGCGGCATCGTCCAATTCGTCGGGCTATCAACCATGAGCCACGAAAAAAGCCGTGGAGTTCGACCGCTTGAAGGCCGTAAGCCGAGCAGGTCGGTTCAAATCGACAGGGAGATGGCCGCGATGCAAACACCAACCTGTACCCGCGAATGAAACCCATCAGCAGGGTTGCGCCGGGCGACCGCCTGAACGAGCGAGTCGAGGTCAACGCAAACGCACCGCTCATTTGGCAGATCACTTCTTCTCCCCGATCACTGCGCCGGCTCCGACGCAGTCCCGATCAGGCAGAACCGAAGACTTGCGGCCAGGCTCTCAAAAGAAGCGCCGGCTGCACCAGGGAGGGCTCGCACGACGACCTTGCTGCCGACCAGCTGTGGGGCGAGTTCACGGACCACGGAACGGATTTGGCGGCGGAGGCGATTCCGCACCACAGCGTTACCGACAGTTTTGCTGACGATCATGCCGAGTTGCACCGGGCACTCCGTCACGCCGGCCGACTGTCGCACAACAAGACCACCGCGTTTGATGGACCGCCCCGAGTGACGCATCTCGTCGAACGACATTGCCCCACGTAGCGACCAGACTTCAGCCTTGCCACTGGGCGCGCCAATAACAGCGGGCGACTCGACATGCAACCGTTCGGCCACGTCAGTTCGCTCCACCGTGAATCGGCTGGCCCGGACCTGAATTCAGGCCGACAGACGAGTGCGGCCCTTGAGGCGACGCGCCTTCAGGACAGCACGGCCAGCTGGCGTAGCCATACGAGCACGGAAGCCATGCTTCTTGGCGCGACGGCGGTTGTTTGGTTGGAAAGTGCGCTTCATGATCAGTGTTCCGATGCTTGCAAGTGCTGCGGTTTTGTCTGTGCTGCCTGAGCTGCTTCGCTGCGTTTTAACCCGTTGCGATCTTGACGGCGCGGCAACTGCTGCCCGGAGAACGAACACGCAGATGTTAGTCGGTCGCCTGAACTCCTCGATCCGCCGGAAACGCGTCTCGGCCGACCTCGTTCTTTACCGCCTTCCTCACCTCGCACCTTTACCTCCTGCCCGAGCTTGTCCTTCCTTGGATCGGTCCGCCCCTGGTGGTGCTAGCTTCCATCTCCCACCCTTCCCGGGTGCTTCCCCAGCCGCGTATGGTGTCTGACAACCCCATGTTCCGGCATCTCCGGGATTTTCCCCATTGGCAGAGGTTTTCCACACCTGTGGACCACCCTGTGTAAGGCTGAGGTTTAGCTGTGGATAACCAGGAGACAAACGAACTGTGGGGCCGGGCCGGAGCGCAGCTGCGCCTCCAGGTTTCCGAGGCCATCTGGAACATGTACTTCGTCCACGCCACACCTCTGTCACTGAGCGATCAGCGTGTTGTTCTCGGTGTGCCTGACGGTTTGGTGAAAGAGAAGATCGAGGAACGCTTCCTCGGGCTCCTCCGATCGGTGCTCAGCGAATCAAGCGGCAGACCGATGGAAGTTGTCATCGACGTATCGGTAGACGCTGGTCAACGCCTCGCCCCTGTGGAAGAACTCGACTTCCGTCCACCCTTTCGTGACGACGGCCCACCCGCTTCAAGCCCCGTGAACGCTGGCGCAGCGACCACACCCGACAATGTGGTGGACCTCACCGCGTATCGGCCCGCTCCCGAACGCGAACAGCCCGAACCACACACAGCGCCGCGCAACGGTGGCGCCGGAACCTCCGGTGCCGATCTGATCCTCAACCCTCGTTATACCTTCGAGGACTTCGTGATTGGCTCTTCCAACCGGTTTGCGCACGCCGCGGCGTTGTCCGTCGCAGAAACTCCGGCCCGCAGCTACAACCCGCTGTTCATATATGGCGACTCAGGCCTTGGCAAGAGCCACCTCCTCCAGGCCATCGCTCACTACGTGCAGCAGAACTACAAGCACAGCCGGGTTCGGTACGTCTCCACCGAAACGTTCGTCACCGAGTTCGTCGATGCCATCAAGACCAACACAACTGGTGCATTCAAGCGGCGGTATCGCGACGACTGCGATGTGCTCCTGATCGATGACATCCAGTTCATGGAGGGCAAGGAAGGAACCCAGGAGGAGTTCTTCCATACGTTCAACTTCTTGCACCAGTCCGGTCGCCAGATCGTCATCTCCTCGGACCGTCCACCCAAGAACATCCGGACCTTAGAAGACCGACTCCGCAGTCGTTTCGAGTGGGGCCTCATCACCGACGTGCAGCCACCAGAACTGGAGACCCGCCTCGCCATTCTTCGCAAGAAGGCTGACCGAGAGCGCGTGTTCGTTCCGGATGAAGTTCTCACGTTCATTGCGACCAACATCAAAGACAACATCCGCGAGCTTGAAGGTGCGCTGAATCGGGTCTGTGCGTGGGCCAGCCTCAACCTCGGCCCTGGTGAGGTGCTTGATCCCATCACGGTCGAACGACGAGTCCTTGGTTACCTGCTGTCGTCGTCTGAGCCCCGACCCATCACCGCCCGGTCCATCCTCGATGCGACGGCGTCGATGTTCGATTTCAGCATCGAGGACCTCACCGGCCAAAGCCGGCGCCGGCCATTGGTGACAGCACGCCAAGTTGCCATGTACGTCTTCCGCGAATTGACGGACTTCTCGTACCCGATGATCGGGCGGGAGTTCGGCGGTCGCGACCACACCACCGTCATTCACGCAGTCGAGAAAATCACCGAACAAATGCACGAGCGACGGGCCACATATGACCAGGTCACCGAACTCGTCCGGATCATAAAAAATGGTCAATAACCATGAGATGCTCTGTGGATACATCGGTGGAAAACACTCGGAATCTGTGGGTAACAATTTCGTCCTCCACAGGACGATCGTCGCCCGCTGGCTCAACCGCGCGGCCTGGGGACGACGAGTGGACAACCAAACCGTGTCTGAGCTGGGCAAACACCAAGTTGCCCACAATCCACAGCACCTACAACAGTCATCACCTTTTTAACTCTTTTCTTTATATGAATAGGACAGGTACAACCCCATGAAGTTCCGCTGTGAGCGTGACGTCCTTGTTGAGGCGTTTGGGACCGCTGCGCGCGCTGTTGCGAGCCGCAGTGCCTTACCCGTCCTGTCCGGTGTACGGGTCTCCCTTTCGGGCACTGAGCTAAGGCTCACGGGTTCCGATCTGGATCTGACCATCGATGTCACCATCGAGGTGCCAGCTGGTGAAGACGGCACCGCCGTTCTTCCAGCCCGGCTTGTCAGCGACATCCTGAAGGCCGTGCAGCCAGGAGCGGTGCAGGTGACCGTGGAGGGAGAGCAAGCGCACATCTCGGCGGGCCGGTCCGCATTCGCGGTTCGGACCCTGATCGCCGAAGATTTCCCCCGACTACCAGACCCGGCAGCCGGTGGCGTGACCATCGCGGTTGGAGCCCTCGCCGATGCCCTGAAGCAGGTCATTCCTGCCGCAAGCCACGACGACGCCCGCCCAATCCTCACGGGCGTGCTCATGGCTGCCGAGGCTGGGGGGTTGCGCCTGGTCGCCACCGATTCGTATCGCCTAGCGGTCCGAGACCTGCCCGGCCAAACCGTCCTCGCCGAGGGGCAAACCGTTCTCGTACCAAGCCGTGCTCTGGGTGAACTGGCTCGCTTGCTCAGCTCCCAGGGCGAAGCCAACCTGCACCTTGGCCAACGAGAAGCAGCTTTCGAAGTAGGTTCTGTCCGGCTCACCACCCGGCTGATTGAGGGGCAGTACCCCCCTTATCGCAACCTCATTCCGGCAACCTTGCCTAACACCTTGACGGTCAATCGGTTGGCGTTCCTTGAAGCGCTCCGTCGAGTAAAGCTGCTTGCGAAGGATGCCACCCCGGTACGTCTCAAAATGACGTCGGATTCGCTCGAGCTCATCGCCATCACGCAGGACGTCGGACAAGCTTCCGAGGACATTGAGGCAACGTTCCAAGGTTCCGAAGTGCAGGTGGCATTCAACCCAGAGTTCCTCATGGCCGGCCTGGATCTCACCACCGGCGACACCGTCACCCTCCAAACCACTGATCCCCTCAAACCGGCGTTGCTTCGCTCGCCTGACCGTCCGGATTACCTGTACCTGCTCATGCCCGTCCGGGTTTCGTAACCGGGTTACCTGGTTCGCTTGTTCCTTCTTCGCTGATTCCCCCCACTCGTCACGGGCGTATCGTTCGGAGGTGACTCTCCAGCGGCTTTCCGTCCGAGACTTCCGCAGTTACGCTGAAGCCGAGGTCCAACTCAGCCCTGGGGTGACTGTCGTTTCAGGACGTAACGGCACTGGCAAGACCAACTTGTTAGAAGCAATCGGGTACCTCGCCACGCTCCGATCCTTCCGCGGTGCCCCCAACGACGCGCTCGCCCGGGTTGGGTGCGACCGGGCTGTTGTTCGGGGTGAACTGCGCAACGAGGCCCGGACGGTGCTCATCGAGACCGAGATCGTTCCCGCCGGCCGGGCGAGAACCCTTGTCAACAAACAGCCGCTGAAACGGACAAGAGAACTAGCCGAGGTTGTGCGAATCAGCGTGTTTTCACCCGAGGATCTCACACTCGTCAAAGGCGGTCCGGGCGAACGCCGCGATTGGCTGGACGAGGCGCTGGCATCGCAACATCCTCGGTACGCAGCGTTGCTTGACGATGTTGAGCGGGTCCTGAAGCAACGAAACGCGCTACTCAAGCAGGTGGCAACGATTGGGCGTGGAAAGCTCGACGAAGCCGCTGAACTGACACTCGATGTGTGGGACGCCAAGCTCGCAGAAACTGGTACGGCTCTCGTCAACGCCCGCCTCTCGTTGCTTGATGCTCTTCGACCCGCGTTGGCCAAGGCTTATGGCGACATCGCGGAATCCCCGTTGACCGTCCGAGTGACGTACGGATCCTCGTGGTTGGGCGCAGGTGAGCCGCATGTGCAAACCGTTGTCCCGGAATCGGTCCTCACGGATGAGCTTTTGCGATCGAGAGCCGATGACGTCCGGCGCGGCTTGTCCATGACGGGCCCCCATCGAGACGACGTTTTGCTCTCGCTCGAGGCCGATGGTCTGGTTCGGCCATCACGCACCCATGCGTCGCAAGGTGAGCAACGAACGTTGGCGTTGTCGATGCGGTTAGCTGTTCATCGCCACCTCACGTCGGCGCTTGGTTCCGCTCCGTTGCTGTTGCTCGACGACGTCTTCAGCGAATTGGACGCTCACCGGAGTGCCGCTCTGGTGCGTCACCTACCAGAGGGCCAAGCGGTGCTTGCAACGGCCATTGGAGCACCGAATGGCGTACGAGTGGACGCTGTGGTCGACGTGGAGCGCGTTGGCACTCTTTCGGAAGTCACAAGTCGCGAAAACGTCGCCTCTGTGGGTAAACCTGTGGAATCTGTGGACAGTTTCGCGCTGGAGAGCATGATATGACGTGGAAACGTTGGACTCCTGTGGATGACCCTGGGGATATGCGCCCCGTGGGGGATTCCCTGGGGACGGTGGCTCGCCAACTCGGGCTCGGATCACCGGAACTGCTGGTGTCAGTGTTCGGAGATTGGGAGGCAGTCGTGGGTCCGGTACTGGCCGCGCACAGCCGCCCCGAGCGGTTGAAAGATGGCGAATTGACCGTTTCGGTTGACGAACCGGCGTGGGCAACGGAGCTGCGTTTCCTCAGCGGCGACATCGCAACGAGAATCAACCAGTCACGGGGATCCTCAGTCATCACGTCGGTGGCGGTTGTCGTGCAACGGCCCGGAGGATCAACAAGCGAGTCCTCTTCGCAGGCATCAGGTGGAGGATCTCGTACCGCCCGATGGGCTCGATCAGCCAGCTCTGGGCAGTACCAAAAACGGAACCGATCTTGACACTTCGGCGGAGTTGCGTTTCTCCCGGTAAATAGGGGAATTTCGCCGGTTTCCAGGTGCCGAATACGGCGCGCGATTGACCCTGAGTGTCATACCCGTGCTGGTAGGCTGGCGGGACCTTGAAACGGCCCCCAGACCTGTCGCTGCACACCATGCGGCGCTGTGGGTGCGGCGTGACCGGAACAGGGCTCGCCGAACCCCGGCCGCACCTGTTCCAGCGTCTCTGCATCGTCCTTCACCCCGTCTCGCCACCGCTGTGTGGCCAGACGCGGCTCGGGATCGCAGAGGCGCCGTTTCTCGGTCGCTTCGAAAGGTTGATCAGATCGCTATGAACGACGCTCCAATTCCCGCAGAAACCCCGGTTCCAGGTGCAACGGACGGTGGGCAAACGCCGCAACCTGTCGGATCTTCGGCAGCGGTCGAAAAGGCCGCAGCAGCTAACGCTGCACGGGCCGGCAAGGGTTCGTCGGATTACGGCGCCAAGGACATCACCATCCTCGAGGGGCTCGAGCACGTCCGCAAACGCCCCGGTATGTACATCGGGTCCACCGGCATCACGGGACTTCACCACCTGGTTTGGGAAGTTGTCGACAACGCGGTTGACGAGGCAATGGCCGGGTACGCCAACCGAATCGATGTTGTGCTCACAGCCGATGGCGGTTGTCGTGTCTCCGACAACGGCCGCGGCATCCCGGTCGACGCCCACCCAGATCCCAAGATGAAGGGTCGTTCGGCAGCGGAAATTGTGTTGTCTGTCCTGAACGCGGGGGGCAAGTTCGGCGGAGACGGCTACAAGGTTTCCGGTGGACTGCACGGCGTGGGCGTGTCCGTCGTCAACGCCCTGTCCAGCCGCCTTGTTGCCACTATCGACCGTGAGGGCAAGCGCCACGAGTGCGAGTTCCACAACGGCGGCAAGCTCAAGCGCAAGCTTGAAACCATCGGCAACGCGCCGCGCAATCGCACCGGCACGGCAATCACCTTCTGGCCAGACGCAACCATCTTCGAGGAGACGGAGTTCCGTTTCGAAACGATGTTGGAGCGGTTCCGCATGATGGCGTTCCTCAACGCTGGCCTCGAAATTGTGCTGTCAGACGAACGGCCTCACAAAGACAAAGACGGTGACGGCAAACCCGACACGGTCACCTTCAAGTTCAACGATGGCCTCAAGGACTTCGTGAAGCACCTCAATGGCACCAAGGAGCCATTGTTTGCCAAGGTCGTTTCGTACGCTGCAGTCGCTGAAGACGGCATTGGCGAGGCCGAGGTGGCCATTCAGTGGAACACCGGCTACTACGAGGGTGTCCACTCGTTCGCAAACGGCATCGCCACCATCGAGGGAGGAACCCACGTCGAAGGGTTCCGCGCTGCGCTCACCAACGTTGTCAACAAGTATGCAAGGGACGGCAAGCAGCCCCTGCTGAAAGAAAAAGACGACAACCTCGCTGGTGAAGACATCCGCGAAGGCATCACGGCAATCATCTCAGTGAAGCTGCGCGACCCACAGTTCGAGGGCCAGACCAAGGGCAAGCTCGGCACAACTGCCATGCGCACGCTCGTGCAGAAGGCCACCAACGAAAAGCTGGCCGAGTGGTTGGAAGAAAATCCCACCGAAGCCAACCGCATTGTCAAAAAGGCAATCGCTGCGCAGCAGGCGCGTAACGCGGCAAAGTCCGCCCGAGACCTGGTGCGCCGCAAAACTGGCCTGGGTGGCGGTGGACTCCCCGGCAAGCTGCGCGACTGCACGTCAAAGTCGCCGAGTGAGTGCGAGCTGTTCATCGTGGAAGGTGACTCCGCATTGGGTTCTGCCCAAAAGGCACGTGACCCACGCGTCCAAGCAATCCTTCCAATTCGCGGCAAGATCCTGAACGTCGAACGTGCTCGGATCGACAAGATGCTGAAGAACCTCGAAATCCAGGCGCTCATCAGCGCCATCGGCGCCGGAATGGGCGACGAGTTCGACCCGGAAAAGGCCCGCTATCACAAGGTCGTTGCATTGTGCGATGCCGACGTGGACGGAGCGCATATCCGCACGCTCCTCCTCACCTTCTTCTTCCGGCAGATGCGCCCGCTGGTTGAGGCTGGGTTTTGCTACATCGCCCAGCCTCCGTTGTTCTCGGTCGTAGTCGGTAAGGAAAAGCAGTATCTGAAAGACGATGCCGCAAAGAACGCTTTCATCGCGGAGCACCCCAACAAGAAGTACGAATTCAACCGCTTGAAGGGTCTCGGCGAAATGGACTGGGAGGAGTTGAAAGACACCACCTTGGATCCCACCAAGCGCACGCTGCTCAAGGTGACCGTCGAGCAGGCGGCTATCGCCGACGAGATTCTCAGCACACTGATGGGCGACGACGTCGAGAGCCGAAAGCAGTTCATTATCCAGAACGCCAACGACGTTCGCTTCCTCGATATCTAATCGCCGTGCACTTTTTGATCCCAGTGCACGTCACCCACAGATTCCACAGGCTTTTCCCCAACTTGATCAGTGTGCTGACAACCGGCGCGCTGACAACTCGTGCACTGACTACCAACGCACTGACGACTCCGATTCTGAACCTGATTCTGAACCCGTATCCGTCGTATCTGGCCGCACCCAACACCACCCCAACCGAGACCTGACATGAGCGACACAACCCCACCATCGGGCCCACCATCAAGCGACGGCGGCACCCAGCCTCCGTTCGAGTTCGGCAACGTCCAGCCGATCGAGATTCAGACCGAGATGGAGCGGTCGTTCCTCGACTACGCGATGTCCGTCATCGTCAGCCGGGCGCTTCCTGACGTCCGAGACGGCCTGAAGCCGGTGCACCGACGCATCCTGTGGTCCATGCAACAACAGGGCATGCGACCCGACCGTGCACATCGCAAGTCAGCCACCGTTGTCGGCGACGTCATTGGTAAGTACCACCCCCACGGCGACTCAGCGGCCTACGACGCACTGGTACGTATGGCTCAGGACTTCTCTTTGCGACACCCACTCATCGACGGCCACGGCAACTTTGGATCCCCCGACGCAACCGCCGCCGCCTACCGATACACCGAATGTCGGTTGGCTCCGCTGGCCATGCAGTTGCTGGCGGACATCGAAGAAGACACCGTTGACCTCATCCCCAACTTCTCGGGTGAGCACGAAGAACCCACGGTTCTTCCGGCCCGGTTCCCAAACCTGTTGGTCAATGGCAGCCAAGGCATCGCCGTCGGTATGGCAACCAACATCCCGCCGCACAATATGGGCGAAGTCATCGACGCCGTCGTGCACCTGCTGGATCGACCCGAGTCCACCATCGAAGAACTCATGGCCTTCGTGAAGGGGCCGGATTTTCCAACCGGCGCGCTCATCCTCGGCAAGTCAGGGATCCACGATTACTGCCGCACGGGCAAGGGTTCAATCCGCATGCGGGCCGTCGCGGAAATCGAGGAGATGAAGAACGGGAAGTCGCAGATTGTCGTCACCGAACTTCCGTACCAAGCCTCGCCGCAGGGCATTATTGAGCGTATTGGCGAACTGGTCAACTCCGGTGACCTGGTCGGTATCTCCGATGCAAACGATGCTTCCGCAGGCAACGACACCACGCTGATCATCGAGCTGAAGCGCGACGCGAACCCGCTCGTGGTGATGAACAACCTGTTCAAGTACACCGCGTTGCAATCAACCTTCTCGGCCAACATGGTTGCGTTGGTCGATGGTGTGCCACGCACGCTGAACCTCAAGCAAATGATCCAGCACTACATCGACCACCAGGTAGATGTCATAACTCGTCGTTCGCAGTCGCGCTTGGACGCGGCCGAACGTCGCGCTCACATCCTTGAAGGTCGTATCAAGGCCCTCAACGTCATTGATGAAGTCATTGCGCTCATCCGTGCATCTGAGGATCGTGCAGCTGCTCGCGGTGGCCTCATGGCAGCGCCTTTCGAGTTCAGCGAACTGCAAGCCGAAGACATCCTGGCGATGAACCTCGGACAGCTCACTCGGCTGGCTCGAATCGACCTTGAGAAGGGGCTGCAGGGCGAGAAAGACAACATCGTCACGCTGAGCGCCATCCTCAACGACCGTACCGTGCTCAACACGGTCATCAAGGAAGAAATCACCGCCGTCCGGGAAACTTTCGCAACGCCGCGTAAATCGATCATCACTTTCGACCCAGGCGACATGAGCCTGGAAGACCTCATCGAAGACATGGAGCTCGTCATCACGTTCTCCAAGATCGGATACATCAAGGCCATGCCGGCCGACACGTTCCGAACCCAGGGTCGTGGCGGCCGTGGAATTCAGGGCGCCAAGGTGAAAGACGACGACTACGTCACGTCCATCATCACCACCTCTGCGCACGCGTATCTGTTGTTCTTCTCCAATCGCGGTCGTGTGTATCGCCTCAAGGCTCACGAGATTCCGGTCAAAGACCGCTCAGCTCGCGGTACGGCAATTGTCAACCTGTTGCCGTTGGGGCCCGACGAAAAGATTCAGACCATCATCGACACGCGTGACTACGAGACCAACCGGTTCTTGTTCTTCGCTACCAAACTCGGCCAGGTCAAAAAGACGCTCTTCACCGACTACGACTCGTCACTCCGTGCTGGCATCATCGCCGTCAACCTGCGAGACGACGACGAATTGGTCAAGGTGGTGCAGTGCAACGAGGGCGACCACATCCTGATGGTGTCCCGTCTTGGTATGGCAATCCGTTTCGATCAAACTGAAGATGTGCGGCCGATGGGACGTGCAGCAGCCGGCGTCCGCGGCATGAAGATGAAGGCAGGAGACCAAGTCGTTTCCGTCGACGCAGTTTCCGATGCAACTGATCTGCTGTTGGTCACCAATGCGGGTTACGGCAAACGCGTGAAGGTCGAGCGTTTCTCGCCACAGGGCCGCGGCGGCCAGGGCGTTATCGCCATCAAGCTGCCAGCCAAGAAGGGTCAGGTCATGGGTGCCTTCACCGTTGAACTCGAAGACGAAATCATTCTGATTTCCGATGCCGGCGTCACAAACCGCCAAGCCGTTCGAGAGATTTCTTCGCAAGGGCGTGAGGCAACCGGGGTCCGTGTGATGTCGCTGGACTCTGGTCAATCGGTTGCTTCGGTGGCCAAGGTCTACGCAGCCGACGAGTAAGCCGCAACCGGTTCAGATAACCGACCAGCTCAAGGGGTCCATCAACCGTTGAGCTTGTCGGTCTCGGGCCGTTGCCCGCTTTGACCCACAAGGGTCCGCGTTGTCGTTTCACTGATTACGTCGGAGGCCTTACGTTGTGCTCAAAACAGTTCTTTCGTAACACACTCGTCTCAAGTACCAAACGGTCGGGTCCGCTTCGACGGTTGATCAACTCCTGGTTCGCGCCCGAAAGTCGGAACGAACACGGATCGGTGCTCCCGCTATTGGTCGTCGTGGTTGTGTTTTGCGGCGCAGCAGCCGTGGGGTTAGCAAAGATCACCGCGGCCGCCGCGGGCCGGTCTCAGGCACAACAAGCTGCGGATGCCGCCGCATTGGCTGGCGCTCGGTTCGAGAGAAGCGAAGCCCAACGTATGGCGGAACGCAATGGGGCAACACTGATTGCGTACTCTGAACAGCTGATCGGCCCGGCGAGGGTTGTCACCGTTCAAGTTGCATTTGCCGACGCCACAGCCGCAGCGTCGGCGCGATGGGACCCGCCCCCGCCACCACCCCCAACACAAACCAGCACCACCACCCTTGTCGACATGTCAGACACAGTGGTTCCAACCAGCACAACAGACGCACCAGAACCACCTACAACCTGACCGCTGTACAAGTGACCCGTGTGCGTTGCTCCCTCTCGGGTTCAACTCCCCAGTAACCTCAGATACGTGTTCCGTCGTCGCACTGGAGTTCGTGTCCGGCAACGGATCCGCAAGTTTGAACTCTGGCCAGTTTTTAAACTGGCCGTTGCGTTCCACGCGATCTGCGGGGCAATCTCCCTTGGCGTTCTCACGCTCATTTGGCAGATAGGTGAAAACGCTGGTTTCACCGACAGGGTGGTCAACTTTCTCGTCGACATCGGATTCGCAGAGAGCGTTCGTATCTCTGGCGCCAGTCTGTTCAGGGGCGCCTTCACGGTCGCAGTAGGTCTGGTTCTCCACAACACGGTGGTCACGGTGTTGCTGGCGGCGCTCTACAACCTGCTTTCAGGCTTGCTCGGTGGTGTGATCATGAGCGTTGTCGAAGACGATCAGATCCGCACGGTCGGCCGTCGTGCAGCGACGCCTCGCGAACGTCGCTCAAGCCGCAGGGAAAGAGGGAAGCAGACTCCGGCTCCGGCGGCCTCGGCCGCACCTGTGGCGTCGGTCCCAGCGCGTCAAACGAAACTAAAACGGGAAAAACGGGCTGTCGTAGCAGTTTCCACTCCAAAGCTGCTCCCCGTGAAATCGGAGGAGTTGTCAGCTGAGGAACTCGACGACGCCGACTGGCTTGCCGCCCTCGCGGACGACACGTTCGACGATGATCTGGACCTGACTGTGGAGAATCCATTCCAAGGTCGGTTCAGCCGATCGGGGCAAGATGAGTCAGATGCAACAGGATCCGAAGCTCGTTGAGAGCATTTCGTGGCTGAACTGCTTTTTTCGTGGTGTACGCTCGCATCCCCGTAAGGGGCTATAGCTCAGTTGGTTAGAGCGTCACACTGATAATGTGAAGGTCGCTGGTTCGATTCCAGCTAGCCCCACGTGAATGCACTCCGTCGTGCGGTAACAGCAATCGGCCTTGCCGGTCTGGTTGCCTTTGTGCTTCGCCTTCGTGGTTCTGGAGGCGTGCCGCCCAAGAGCGGCGGTTGGCGAGAGCTCTCGGGCCCAGACCTCCGGTGACGCAGCCCGCTGGTCAGGCGCAGGTTGCTCAAAACAGCGCCGCAGATCGCCCGGTAGCCATTGTTGGTTGCGGCACCGTCGGGGCGCGTGCTGCTCGCCAGTTGCTTTCTGTTGGTGGTGTGTCGCACCTGCTGCTGTTCGATGACAACCCAGATGCTGCGGCCCAGGTCGCTGGAACGCTTGGACGGCGTGCACACACGGGCGCTGGTGACGTCAGAGAGCACCTTGCCTCGCTGAGTGGGGTGCTCATCGCAACTCCACCCGATCAGCACCGACTCGCAGCAGATTGCATTGCGAAGTCCGTTCCGGTGGTTGCGACTTCGGACTCCATCTCCGATGTAGGGCTGCTTGCAGACCTCGATGCCGAGGCGCGTAGCCGAGGAGTTGAAATTGTGATGGCGGCCGGGTTTGCCCCGGGCCTCACCGACGTCTTAGCAGCGCATGCTGCTGGTTGGTTTGAGGTTGTGCGGGAGGTCCATGTTTCCAAGTTCGGAACAGCCGGTCCTGCGTGCGCCCGTCAGCATCACAGTGCGTTGTCCAACGAATCGAACGATTACCGGGACGGGCTGTGGCTCCACCGGCCCGGCGGCAGCGGTCGAGAACTGGTTTGGTTTCCGGACCCCATTGGCGGCGCCGATTGCTATCGAGCTGCGTTACCTGACGCTCTGCTGCTCCACCGGCTGTTTCCTGAGGCTGACCGCCTCAGCGGTCGGATGGCTGCAACGAGGCGAGACAGGCTCACTTCCCGGCTTCCCATGATGCGCAAACCGCATGCAGAAGCCGGAGCCGGAGCGGTGCGTGTCGAGGTGCGTGGCCGGCTGGACGGCGAAGAGACCTCAATCGTCCTGGCCTGCATGGAACGTCCATCGGTTGCCGCTGGGGCGGTTGCCGCCTTGGCGTTGGGCGCGGTACTGACAGGCGCTTCGCGTCGGGCAGGGCTGACCGGCGGTGGCTGTCACAGTGTTGGTGAATACGTTGAACCTGCCCCGTTCCTGAGGGATTTGGCCGCCCGAGGCGTCCGCTGCGCGCGGTTCGAGGGAACTACCGAGCGTTAACCCGGGAGCGTTGCGGAAACGGTGCAGGTGGCACCGGAACCGCTACTTAGCCGCACGACCAGTTGTTCGGCGCCGGCAAGATCAGGAAACTTTCGCTCAACTCGGCCACGCTCGACCTTTCCACGCCAGACAACGGAACGGTCGCGGATGACCGTTGCATCCCACATGCCCTTTTTCTCTGGCTTTAGCCGGGTGCGAAGTTCGATGGTCCGACCGTCGGAGCGAACCCGGAGTTCGATGGTGACCCGCCCGCAGGCAACTTTTCGTTCGATGTTGGCCGGCGGAGAGATCCGGTTCACGGTCGTTGCTGGCAGCGATCCGGAACTTTGCCCGGAACTTTGCCCGGAACTTTGATTGGAGCTTTGTGGACGAGTGGTAGCAGGAGCGGCGCTCCCGCCAGCGGAGGGGGGCGAGGTGACTTGAGGGGGCGGCGTGACCTTGGTCGCGCTTGACGTGGCTGGACTGGAGGGCACGGAACTCCCGTCCCGGTCATCGTCGTCATCGTCCTTTCCGGATCCTGATCCGGACGATCCAGATCCTGATCCGGAACTGGAGCCCTTACCGGAACTGCTGTCGTTGTCGCTGGCGTGTACGGGACCGGCAAGCAGCGATGCAAGCAAGGCGGCCAGCACAACCGCCAGAGTCAACGTCGGCAAGGCAAGGAGCCGGCGGCCCGCGCCTGCGACGGTAGAGGGGCCGGTTGTTGGGCCGGTGAGCCGTTTCATGTCCGCTCCCCATCGCGACGTGTCCCCAGCCACCGGGCCGCCTGCGTGCGGTTGTCGACGCCGATGGCCCGGAAGATCGAGGTGAGGTGCGCTTTAACGGTGGCCTCTGCGATGCCGAGCTTGCGAGCGATTGTTTTGTTGGACAGACCCGCCGCCACGAACTCAATGACCTCAAGCTCTCGCGCAGACAACTTGACCGACGACTCGTCTTTAGTGACAAGCACCTTGGCCACTTTGGGCGCTAGCGGGGATTCACCGCGCGACGCTGCTCTGATGGCGGATTCCAGCTCGTCAGGCGTTGCATCTTTGAGCAGGTATCCCACGGCTCCCGCATCTAGCGCTGACTCGATGCGCCCCCGATCCGAGAATGACGTGAGAATGACGATTTGGACGGTTGGATACTCCGACCGAATTCGACGCGTTGCGGCAACGCCGTCCAGTTCTGGCATCTGCAGGTCCATGAGAATGACGTCGGGAACGACGCGAGCCACTGCGTCGAGAGCCTCGTAGCCGTTGCGCGCGGTCGCGATGACCGCAATTCCGTTAAAGGTGGAGACCAATTGCTGCAACCCGGCGAGGACAACGACGTGGTCGTCGCACAACATCACCTTGATGGGGTTGAGCTGCCCGGGCATTACCGAATCCGTGGTGGAGTTCATAGCGGCAACCTGACGCTGACTGACGTTCCAGAACCGGCAGTGGAGTCAATGTCCATCGTCCCCCCTTGGTGCGCGACCACTGCCCGATGCAGATCGAGGCCGACGTGGCCGTCGGCGCGTCGACGCGACAGCGCTTCGTTATCAATACCGGTTCCGTTGTCCGAAACCACCAGCGTTGCTCCGGATGCGTCGGTCATCAGGGTGACATCGGCTCGAGCAGCGTTTGCGTGCTCATCAACGTTGCGCAGCAATTCTCGAGCGACACGGTAGAACAACGCCTGTGCGCCGATTGGAAGCGTGGTGCTGTCGATTTGCACCCCGACGTCCATGCCACGACGCCGAAGCGGTTCGGCAAGCTGCTCGATCGCGGCCTCCAAACCGAGCGCGTCGATTGTTCCGGGATGGAGGTCAACCAATGACGAACGAACTTGTTGCATAGCCGTGCGCGCGATGTCAGCGCTGCGGACCAGGGCCGCCTTTGCCTCTGGTTCGGTTGTGCGGGACCCGAGCGCAGAGAGTTCGTAAGTGAGACCGGCAAGGTCTTGCACCACACCGTCATGCAGTTCGACGGCGATTCGTTCGCGTTCCCGAGTTGAAGCGGTGACGGCTGCCTCGGCAAGCGAGGCGTGCTGCTCCTGAGCGGCGCGTACCCGACTGGCAAGGCGCCGCGCGAGCGGCAACTGAACCAACCACAGCAGCGCAACACAGCCAAGCAGGGGTAACGCGAGCCGCCACATGAGCTGACGGCTGTCCCCAACAATGGAGTCGTATGTTTCGTACTGCTCGTAGACGAGTGGCGTCCCATCTGGTGCACGCAGAGGCATGTAGACCTCCAGCAACTGACCAAAATCACGTTCGAACTCGTTTTCGGGCCCGGTGGTGCTGGCGATTTCAGCACCAATTTCGCCGGTGGCGACTGCTTCGGCGTGGTCTTCCTTTGGTTTGTACGTCATGCCGACAAGTCGCGGTTCGTCGGAATAGACGATCCGACCCTCAAGCGTCCAGATCTTCACTCGGACAACGCGCTCGGAAAGCACCCGAGTCCCGACCAGCTCGTCGAGTACCCCGATGCTGGGAGCAGCCGTATCGGGGGTACCCAGTAAGTCAGCGGAAACAGCTGGTTCGATGATTCCGTATCCGGCGAGCCGAGCGCCTTCGCGCGCGGAGCGAAGCGCTTCGCTGGTTGCGATCTTGGAAAGCAGCAGCAGCAAGATCAGGCCGAGCAACGCAAACGCGACAAGACCCGCCAATGCGAAGCGCAACACCTCGGTTGAGAGCGCACTTCGTCGGCGGGACACGTTGTCAGGATATTCGGTCAGGTTCGTGAGAACGGGTGCTGCGTTGGCGGGTCTGGTTTGCGTGTCGTTCTTTTCTGTCTGGTGTCAGCTGCGTCCGCGGCCACGTCGACGGCTGCGGTCGCTTCGACGGTCCTCACGACGGTCGTCGCGAGTGGTTGGGACGGAGACGCGAGGGCGGCTGGTGCTCACCCTTGGCGTTGAGGCTGGTGTCGAAGATGGTGTCGTGACTGGTGTCGAGCCAGGAGTGGAGCCAGGAGTGGAGCCAGGAGTGGAGCCAGGAGTCGAGCCAGGAGTCGAAACGCTGGAGGACGACGAGCTGTGGTCGTCGTCGCTGCCGCGTCCCTTCTTGGCCAACGCAGGTGTTGCGATACTGGAACACACAACAACGACTGCTGCTGCGATGGAAAGGCGGCTGCGGAGGGAACGGGTCTGCTTCATGGGGTGCTCCTTGGATTGGGTCAAGCGGTGTTTCCGCCGTGAGTCCATCCAAAGCGCCGGCTGGTCTCACCGTCGATACGACTTAGGTCGGATAGGTGGCCGAATGGAAACTCCGTCCAAGGCGGATCGTCTTGGAATGTGCACGACACTGGTCTCAGAACCGCTAGTCTGTTGGCTCCTTCCGGGGACGTAGCTCAATTGGCAGAGCACCTGCTTTGCAAGCAGGGGGTTGACGGTTCGATTCCGTTCGTCTCCACCAGTTCAACTGGTTTACCAATCGATCTAAAACGGTGCGAGCTTCGGCCCGCACCGTTTTGCATTTCGGCGGCCTCCTCGGTCATCGACCTCGTCGACCATCGAACTGTTCGCAGAGGATGTCGAGGTGCCCAAGGTGTCTCGCGGTCTCCTCGATGAGATGAACCAACGCAAAACGCAGTGAGAACGGGGCCTTGCGGCCTGGAGGGCTCAGATCTGAGAGCGAGCTACCACCAGAAACGGCGCGGGTCCTGTTGATGGCCACCGTGTACAGCTGTACCGAAGCAGCCAACGGTTGGTCCCGGGCGGTGCGAAACTCCCAATCAGGATCAGATTCCCAGTCGATATCTCCCCAGGGGAATGGATGCGCGGCGCCGGTGAAATCCGCGGACCACGCGTCTTCGACGAGTGCCAAATGCTTGATCAGCCCCGCCACGCTTGTCGCTGATCCGGGGAGCGTTTGGTGGGCAAGTTGGTCGTTCAGGCCACGGACCTTGGCAAGCACGCCCTCCCGATACCAATCGAGCATGCCTTCCAGGAGCGTGCGCTCGTCGGCGTCATAGAGGGCTGGGATGGTGCGGTCCATCGCCGTCACCTTACGGCCGGTCCTGCGGCGATCCTGCCCGGTTCCCAGGCAGCAACTACGATCTTGCCTAGTTAAGTACCTAAAGGACGGTTACCCATGGTCTCTCCAGCACGTATCGCTGCTCCTTCGTCGACGTGCAGGCAGCGCCCCGAGTGGGCGAAAGCCGTCGGGTGTCTACTTGTTGCGATCGTGCTCGTCGGTGGGGTTGTCCAACCTGCCATCGGTGCGACAAAAAGGCCTCGGTTCAAGATGTCGCTCGACGCATCAACTCTGACCGTCGGCCGTAACGGTTCATCTTCTGTCACCGTTTTGGTGACCCGGGTCGGATCCTTCGAAGGGCCAATCAAGCTGACCTCGTCAACTCGTAAGGGCCTGAAAATGGCATTCGACGAGAACCCCCTCGAAGGCGATGACACGGATTTGGTCGCAACTGCCGATGCGACCGCCACCATCGGGTCGACCACATTGACCGTATCCGGCTCGGACGGGCGGACAACCGTGAAAGTTCGATTGAAGGTCAAGGTTACAGCCGGGCTTCCAGCGGTGGCTGCCGCCACACCATCCACACTTGCTGCAACGACCGTTGCAGCGACAACACTTGCGGGAACAACGACAATCGGTGGCGGAACAACCACAGCAGTGGCGGTCACCACAATCGCGGCAGCGTCGACCACCACCACTGGCCCGCCAGCTGCCTTTGGAGATCTCATCATCACTCGAACGGTGAGCCAGACCACTCCCTGCGTGCCAGCCTTGCCCGCCGGTACGGTGAACGCCAATGTTCGAGTGAGCGTCACCAATACAGACGCAACAGCGCGCGTGTTGTCGTGGGTTGTCCCCGGCGCTTGTTCCGAAACAGTGCCGACAACCCCGTTCACTTTGGCATCGGCCGGGATTGGTGTGATCACGATTCCGTTTGGGAGCTATCTGATTGCCCGCAGCGCAGGAACGGCCGGGAATCCAATTCGCCGGGTCATGGCAGTCGTTGACCCCACAAGCCTGAGCTTCATCGTCAGTTCCACTGCCAATCTCACGGTGCAGTGCAGCGCTGGGACGACGACCGGCGGTCTTCTGGTTCCGCTCGCCGACGGTCAAAGGTTTGTACTCAACACCGTGCCAGCGGGAGCCAGTTGCACCGTGAAGGCGCAGTTCGACACCACGCCTTCTCGGTCCGTTCGGGACAATTCCGGAATTGCGACAGATAACACGGCCCAGGTCGCCGGGCGCCCCGCTGCGTGCGCGATCGCTGCCCCGTCCACCCCGTTGCCTGGACCTGCCGGTTGTTACGCCGAGTTCGTGCACAACAGCTGAGCCCACCTGCGCGACACGCGCAAAGGCCTGTTCATCGTGAGCGCAGTTCCATGGCCGGAGTCCGCGTGAGACGATGAGCACGTGAACCGCGACGAACTCGCCCGCTACATCGACCACACGCTGCTGAAGCCGGAGGCAACACCGGAACAGGTCGAACACCTCTGCCGCGAGGCAAACCTGTACGGGGTCGCCGCGGTGTGCATCATGCCGTGGCAGCTGCCGTTGGCCGACGACATGTTGTCGGACTCGATTGCCGTTTGCACCACCATTGGTTTCCCCAGTGGTGCGGTGGCCACCCAGGTCAAGGCGTTCGAGGCAGCGCTTGCGTATGCAGCAGGAGCCAACGAGGTTGACATGGTGATCAACCTCGGGATGGTGAAGGCGGGTGAATGGGAGCTTGTCGAAGATGACATCGCGCAGGTGCGTCTTGCTGTGCCACGTGCCATCTTGAAGGTGATCCTCGAAACCGCAGTCCTCACCGGCGATGAGATCGATGCCAGTTGCGAGGCTGCCGAAATGGCCGGCGCTGATTATGTAAAGACCTCGACCGGATTCCATTCGGCGGGCGGTGCGTCCATCGAGGCGGTTCGCCGGATGGCCGCGTGCGTCGGAGGTCGCCTTGGGGTGAAGGCCAGTGGCGGCGTCCGAGACCTGACAACCGCCATGGCCATGATCGATGCTGGGGCTACTCGCATCGGTACTTCAGCAACAGTTTCCATTCTTGAAGCTCTTGGCTGAGTCGTGCTGACAGGCTCGTGGCGTGACTGAAGCACCACTCTCGTCTGACCCCACCGAGGGACCCGACGCCGATCTGCTTGCAGCGGTCTATTCGTGGATTGCCCAGGACCCCGATCCTGAGACGCGGTCCGTCATCGAAGAGCTGGTTGGAAGCGGCGATTTCGACCGGTTGGCAGAGTTGTTCGGCGCTCCGCTTGCGTTCGGTACGGCTGGACTGCGTGCGCCGCTCGGGCCTGGACCAGCGCGGATGAACCGGTTGGTGGTTCGTCAGGCAACGGCCGGCTTTGCTGCGTGGCTGGTTGAACATGGCCACGGTGGGGGGCTGGTGGTGGTGGGGCATGACGCGCGCCATGGCAGCCGATCGTTTGCTGAAGATGCAGCAGCGGTGCTGGCTGCAGCTGGGTTCAGTGTGGCGCTTTCTGCCTCACACGTTCCCACCCCACTCGTTGCATTTGCCACCACTCACCTTGGATCTGTCGGGGGTATCCAAGTGACTGCCAGTCATAACCCGCCAGCGGACAACGGTTACAAAGTCTATCTGGGCGATGGTGCGCAGATCGTATCGCCAGCTGACCGTAAAATAGAAGCACACATACGAATTTCTGCCGCTGCGCCTGTCAGCGTCGTATCGCTGCCCAACCCGAGAGTCACGACCTGGGGCGACGAACTTTCCCAGGCCTACCTCAATGGTGTTGCTGCCCTGGACCCCAAAACCTCCACGCCCCAACAGCGCTCAGAGTTGCGTGTTGTGTACACGGCAATGCACGGGGTTGGTGCGGCAACGATGCAAGAGGCCTTCAAGCGAGCAGGCTTCACGCAAGTGCAGACCGTTGCGCAACAACAGTTCCCGGATCCGGATTTCCCGACGGTTGCATTTCCCAACCCCGAGGAACCCGGAGCGCTTGACCTGTCGTTGGAGTTGGCTCGCCAGCTTGACGCGCACATCGTGATCGCCAACGATCCTGACGCCGACCGAATGAGCGCCGCGGTTCCCGACTCCTCCGTGCCAGGTGGATGGCGGCAACTCACCGGCGACCAAATCGGGTGGCTGCTTGCGGATCATCTCCTCGATGCAACCACTGCGTTGGGCGCTAATAGATTTGTCGCCACCACCGTGGTGTCGTCGTCGCTGCTGTCGGCCATTGCTGCTTCGCACGGTGTGCAGTACGTCGAGACGCTGACAGGCTTCAAATACCTCGCACGCGCCGCCATGGCTCATCCTGATCTGGCAACTGTGTTGATGTACGAAGAGGCAATCGGCTTCTGTGTTGGCCAACTTGTGCGAGACAAAGACGGCATGAGCGCGGCAGTTGTCATGGCAGACCTCGCAGCCGGTGTCCTCGCAAACGGTTCTACTGTCACGGAACGACTCGCACAGATCGCGGAACGGTACGGAGCGTCGCGAACCGCGCAGTGGTCCGTTCGATTCGACGGTTCAGACGCGCAGGAGAAGATGGCTGAATTGATGCAACGCCTGCGGGCAAATCCGCCAGCGGCACTCGACGGAGTTGCGGTGACGCAGTGGCGCGACCTTGCCACGCAAAACCCGCCGGCCGATGTTGTGGTGATCAACGTCGGTGACCGTGGCCGCGTTGTCGTTCGCCCAAGTGGAACCGAACCCAAATGCAAGGTGTACTTCGAAGTGCTTGGCCCCGATGAGTGCCCATCGCTTGCTGGGCTCCGCACTTCCATGGAGCAGGTGCTGAACGTATGAGCCTTGGCCGATGAGCGAACTTTGGGACCTGGTTGACGATGAGCGCCGTGACCTTGCGCAGTTCCTTGCCGGACTGTCCGACGCTGACTGGGACGCTCAGTCGTTGTGTGCGGGTTGGCGTGTCCGTGAAGTAGTAGCGCATCTCATATGGGTTCCTACGGTCACACGCGGATCCGTCTTTGTGCCATTACTGAAAGCCGGATGGAGCGTGCCAAAACTGTCCGACCGTGCGGCCAAGTCTCGTGGCTCCCGACCAACGACGGAACTGCTGGGAAGCTTTGCAGCCACCATCGGAAACCGCCATCTACCTCCTCGGTCTACCGCTGCTTCGGTGCTTGCAGACCTCTTCATTCACCACCAAGACATGCGCCGTCCCCTTGGTCGGCCGCGCCACGTTGACGAGGAACGGCTGCAGGTTGTCCTTGATCGCACAGTGTGGGAAGAGGTAACTCGTTGTCGGGGACTAATGCTTCGTGCGACCGACATGGAGTTCCAACACGGCTCCGGGCCGGTGGTTGAAGGCCTTGCCGAAGCGCTCATCATGACCGTCTCTGGGAGAGGGTCGGTCTTGACCGAGTTAGGTGGCCCAGGCTTTGAGCCTCTTGCCGCCCGCCTCGCTTTGGCTACACGCCAGTGAGCAGTTCGGTTCGTAAGCGTGCGTACGAAGGCTTGATGACTTGGTCGATGAGGCGAAGGCGATCCTCGAACGGCCAAAAGGCGCTCTTCATGGCGTTGACGGTGAACCATTGGAGATCATCGAGGCCGTAACCGAACGTATCGACCAACTCCTGCATTTCTGAGCTCATTGACACGCCTGACATGAGGCGGTTGTCTGTGTTGATGGTGACCCTGAAGCGCAATCGTTTGAGCAACGCAATTGGATGCTCTGCGATGGAGGCCGCAGCACCCGTATGAACGTTGGACGACGGGCACATCTCAAGTGGAACACGGCGGTCTCGTACGAAGGCGGCCAGGCGACCGAGTTCGTAACTGCCGTCCGGGTGAACGGTGATGTCGTCGACGATACGCACGCCATGCCCGAGACGTTCAGCACCGCAGAACTGCAAGGCCTCGTGGATAGACGGAAGCCCGAACGCCTCACCAGCGTGAATGGTGGTGTGGAAGTTTGCCTCGTGGACCAAGTTGAACGCGTCGAGGTGACGACTTGGTGGGAAGCCCTTTTCCGGGCCCGCAATGTCGAAGCCGACAACACCGTTGTCTCGGTGTCGAATGGCGAGCGCTGCGATCTCGTTGGATTGTGCTGCCTGGCGCATTGCCCCACACAGTGTGCCAATGACGATGGGGGCACCAGCAGCAAGGGCTGCGGCCTGGCCGGAGCGGAATCCTTCTTGGACTGCATCGACCACTTCATCGAGGGTGAGCCCGGCCTGGATATGCAGCTCTGGGGCAAACCTCACCTCGGCGTAGACCACCCCGTCGTCTGCGAGGTCAAGGGCGCACTCGTGTGCTGCACGGATGAGGGCATCCTTGTGCTGTAGAACGCCACACGTGTGCACGAAACCTTCGAGGTACAGCGTGAGATCTTTGCGATCGGCCCCGCGACGGATGAGTGCAGCGAGTTCGTCAGGGTCTGTTGAGGGAAGACCGGCGTACCCGTACTCTTGCGCGAGTTCGATGATGGTGCGGGGACGCAGGCCGCCGTCCAAGTGATCGTGCAACAGCACCTTGGGCACCCGGCGCACGATGTCGGTATTCAGTCCGGCAAGAAGTCCGGTCTGAGGTCCGGCCTGAGGTGTGACGGAAGTGTTTGCAGCGGCAATCGTGGCTGACATGACCAAGTGTTGCACGACTGCCTGCGTAAGGTTGCAAGATGGAGCGCCAGCGCATTTCGTCCGGTCTGCCTTACGAACTCATTGTCGGCTACAGCCGAGCTGTTCGAATCGACAATCTGGTGTTTGTCAGCGGGACCGCACCGGTCAACCCTGACGGGACCTGCCCGCCCGACGTCACCGGGCAGCTTCGGCGTTGTTTCGACATCATTGAAAAGGCACTTATGGAAACGGGCGGCAGCCTCGCCGACGTGGTGCGCACACGCGTGTACCTGACCGATCGAACAGATGTACACGCGGTGGAGCGCCTTCACGGTGAGTTGTTCTCCGAGATTCGTCCTGCAAACACGATGCTGGTCGTGAGCGGGTTGATGAACCCGCAGTGGAAGGTCGAAGTTGAGGTCGACGCTGTGATTGGCACCCGAGACCGCGAGCGGTTGTAACGCGTCCGTCTGAGTAACTGTCCCAGGACGGTTACAAAACCGTGACTGTCTCACCCCACTGCAATGATCTGGCGTCATGGGTTCCAACAGTTCCAAACGACGTGACGGCAATCGACAGCGTGACCTGCTGAGCAGCGCTCGGTCCATTGCAGAGGCCAGGGCGTGGGCGCGTTGGCAAGACCCCGTTTTGCAGCCGGGGCTTCCCAGGTTGCAACAGGTCATTTCCGACGCTGCCCGTAGCGTCGAAGCCCAACGACACCTCGACGAAGCTGTTCAGTTCTTCGTTCGTGGACTGGAGCACGAGATGCTGCTGAGCATCGAGCAGCTCACTTCGTCGGTGCTCACCACTGGCCGCCGTGCAGGCGTAGTGGCGCTGGAAGCTGCGCTGACTCAATCTGCGCGGGCCACATTTGCCGACGGATGGCAACCACTGGACCTGGCTCACGTTGTCGCAAAGCACCATTCCGCGGAACATCGTTCCCTGTTGCTCGCGTCCCTTCGTCTGGAACGCGCCGGTACTCACGAGAAGTTCCTCGATGATCGTTGGGCGCAACAGCTCCTCACCCTGGACATTGCTCCGGGTATGGATTCTGGGATGGATTCAGGGATGGGTTCGTCCGACGGATCGCCTGCATTCTCGGAGCCGAGCTCGCATTCGTTGATCGATGAGATGCGCCTCATCACCGACGTCCGAGTGGGAATCGAATTGCTGGTCAGCTTGCGTCGGCTTCCAAAAATGCCGGTGCTGATTCCGCCTCCAAGTAGCCGACCGGTTGCTCCAGCACCAACCCGGTCCGCGTCGCAACAACTGGACGAAAAGGTACTCGCGACGGTGCGCGGGCTGCTGGCCAAGGCCGAGTCAACGACGTTCGATGAAGAAGCCGACGCCCTCACGTCCAAGGCACAGCAACTTATGGCGCGCCACGCGATTGATCTGGCGATGCTCGATGCGGGTGCACCGTCGGTTTCTGGCGTCTCTGCCCGTAGAGTCCATGTGGAAGATCCGTACTTTGAGGCCAAAGCGGTTCTGTTGACGGTGGTTGCCGAAGCGAATCGGTGCTCGGCGGTCATGGCCACACACTTCGGAATTGTCACGGTATTCGGTTTTCCGGCCGACCTCGACATCACCGAATTACTCTTCACCTCGTTGTTGACTCAGGCCACCTCGTCGATGGTTGCGGCTGGCCGCACGGTTGACCGAAGCGGAACATCCCGAACGAAATCGTTCCGCCGAACCTTCATCATCGCCTTCGCCCTTCGCATTGGTGAACGCTTGACCGAGGCAGCCGATGTTGCAGCCGACGAAGCCCGCGCAACGATGGGCGGGTCGTTTCTGCCGGTTCTGGCGGACCGCAATGAGCAGGTGATTGCTCACCAAGCCGAAGTGTTTCCCAACGTGAAAACCACGCGGTCATCTATCTCCAACGCGGCCGGTTGGCATGCAGGGCGAGCCGCCGCCGATAGCGCCACCCTGCACGCACGAACCCCAATTGCTAAGCGCACGTAATTAAACGGTTGCCTAGCGACCGAGGCGTTCCCGGGCGATAGCGGTCAGGTTCTTGTAGTCCACCTTGCCAGCCGGAGATCGTCCGATGCTGTCAACAAGAACCACATGCCGCGGCGTCTTGTACTTCGCCAGCCTTGCCGCAACTGATGCAATCACGTCGTCCTGATTAAACCCGTTGGCCGATGCGCTTGCTGACCGTTCAATAACCGCGCATATGACTTCACCAAACCGATCATCGGGGATACCCACGCACACCGCGTCTGCCACGTCGATATGGACTTTGAGAACCTCTTCCACTTCTTCAGGAAACACCTTTTCGCCGCCGGTGTTGATGCAGACCGAACCGCGGCCGAGGAGATGGAGCGTTCCATCGGCGTTGACCCGTGCGAAGTCACCCGGCACCGAGTACCGCACCCCGTCGATTGTTCTGAAGGTGCGGGCGGATTTTTCAGGGTCTTTGTAGTACCCAACGGGGACAAACCCGCTGATTGCCACGAAGCCGGTTTCCCCCGATCCGGGTGCAACGCGCTGGCTGTCTTCGGTGAACACATGCACGGTAGGTCCAAGTTGGAAAACGGCGGTGGTTGCAGCGTTGCCCTTGGACGACGCGCTGGCGCCAAGCCCGACAGCTTCTGATGACCCGTAGCTGTCGACCAGCACAGCTTGGGGAAGATGCTCGAGAAGGCCCTCTTTGGTCTCCTGGCTCCACATGACGCCGCTGCTTGACATCATGGTAAGCGCAGAAAGGTCCCAGCGGCCAGGGGAAGCATCCAGCGCAGCAAGCAACGGTTTTGCAAACGCGTCTCCCACGATCACCAAGCTCGTGACGCGATTTTCCTCAACCATGTCCCACAGTTCTGCTGCATCGAAGGATCGGTTTGGGTTGGTGACCACGCAACCACCGAGGGCCATGGAGATGAAGGCGCTGAACTGCCCGGTGCCGTGCATCAACGGACACGCGGGCACCATCACTGGTTGGGTGGGAACCGTGCGTGTGCGGAGCTCGTCCAGTGACTCCACGCCGGGTAGCTGGAATGCAGCATGCCCACCTCGGCCGAGCACGTTGAACAGATCGTCTTGTCGCCACATCACGCCTTTTGGCATGCCGGTGGTGCCACCCGTGTACAGAAACAGCATGTGATCTCCGCTGAGACCCCACGGTCCACGAACGGGGCCATCCACATTGCTATGTGCGCTGATTATCGAGTTGTAGGGCGTTGCCCATGGTGCCACGGCGGCACCGTTGGTCTCGCCCGGGTCGTCGACCACAATCCACTGACGCACCCCGGGCAGCTGTGCCCGCACCGCGTCGATGAGTGACGCATAGACGGCGTGAAAGACGACGGCTTCAGCATCGGCATTTTCGAAGAGGTAGCGAATCTCGTCGGGACCGTACCGGAAGTTGGTGTTGACCGGCACCATGCCAGCCTTGAAGGCAGCGAAGTATGTCTCGAGGTACTCGGGGCTGTTGGTGAGATACGCCGCAACCTTGGCTTGTTCCCCCAACCCACTGTGTAACAGGTGGGTGGCCAGCGCATTGGCCCGAGTGTCGAACTGCGACCAGGTGTAGCGACGCTCGCCGCACACCTGGGCAAGCTGGTCTGGCACTGATGAGGCAACAGCCTCGAAAACGTCTGCGTAGTTCCATCCGGTCATTGCGCCAGTATTGGCCGGACGGACCGAACATTGCACACCGAGCCGGAAGTCAGCATTTGCTGGTTGGCTGTTCAGGTGTTTTTGGTGGAACCGCCGGTGTTTTCGTCGAGGTCAGCGTCCACGGTTGCAGGAAGATCCTCGGGGCCGAACCAGTCAGGCAACAACTCTCGCATCAGCCGTGGGGCGGGGGCGGCGTCCACCAAGAGGTTGGGGCCACCGTTCTCCATGAGCAGTTGTCGGCAGCGTCCGCACGGCGTGAGTCTTCGGTTGTACTGGTCTGTTGCGGCAACGGCAACCATTCGCCCACGTCCGTACCCGGCCATGTGCATGCTGCCGAGCATGGTGATTTCTGCACAGAACGTGAGGCCGACAGATGCATTCTCTACGTTGCAGCCGCTGATGATTACACCGTCATCCATGAGCACGGCGGCACCGACTTGTAAGCGCGAATACGGCACGTAGGAAAAGGCAGTGGCGGCCTTGGCCGCTGCCCTGATTGATTCCCAGTCGACACGGTCGACACGGTCAATGGGCGACGCCACGGTCAGCCCGTTTGGCCCTTGATGTACGGAACACCGGACGCCGCCGGGGGACGTTGGCGTTTCGAAGCCACTGCAAGCACGACGAGGGTAAGCACGTACGGCAGCGCCTTGATCAGCGCGTCGTTGATGGATGTGTTGCGAGCCGCGAAGACAAGAATGCCGACTGAAACAAGGGCCATCAGCACGGTTGGGATGACCCTACGGCGAAATGCTGTCCAGATGGTCCCGAGCGCAAAGGCCATGCCAACAGCGCCGATGAGGGCGCGGGACTCATAGCCAAGCTGGAACCCTACAGACTGGCTGAAGCTGAACAGCATCGCCCCAACGAAGAGCATGGCGGGCATCCAATTGCCGAAGATCATGGCGGCGAGGCCGAGGTACCCGCGGTTGGCCGTCATGCCCTGCTGGTACTTCAAGCTGTCGAGCACCAGCCACGCCCCACCGAGACCGGCCAACCCACCGGACATCACGACGGCAATCCACTTGGTGCGAATCACGTTGACGCCGAGCGATTCCGCAGCGGCTGGCTTTTCGCCCACGCTGCGAAGCCGAAGACCGAACGGGGTGCGCCACACCAGATACCAAACCACTGGAACAAGCAGCAGTAGAAGAACCGAACTCCAGGCAACGTCAACGAGGAGGCCTCGCACAACCCCCGCAAGGTCGGAGACCAGGAACCAGTGACGGTCTTCCAGCGATTGCAGTGGGTTGCCGATGAACGGTACCGAGAAACGGGAACCAAAGTTGGAGACAGACGGTGAGTCAGCAATGGTGCCGAGGTCCCCTTCGCTACCTTTTCCATTGAAGAAGATATCGCTGAGGTATCTGCAGATGCCGAGCGACGCGATGTTGATCGCGACGCCGGAAACCGTTTGATCCACGGCGAACGTAACGGTGGCGAGTGCGTGCAGCGCCCCCCCGAGGAGACCTCCAAGGAGGCCACCAAGCAGCGCACCCCATGGCCCCATGTGCCAACCGAGCAGGCCAGCCCCCCAGGTGCCGAGAATCATCATGCCTTCCAGGCCGATGTTGATGATGCCGGCTCGTTCGCAGACGAGCCCCCCCAGGCCTGCGAGTACAACGGGCACGGCGAACCCGAGTGCGGTGCTGATGGTGGATGATCCCGTGAGCCCGGCGCCGCTGCCGTCTTCACCGCGAGAACTGAACAGGCGGCCGGCGACGGTGAGCAGCACGACGAACCCGAGGAATGCTGCAGCCGCGCGTTGCCACTTGGCTGCCAACAGCCGTTGGACAACCCGATGATCGGCGAGGCTCTGCAAGGAAGTGGGGACCGTGGTGGCGGGGCCAGCACTTTTGTTGGTATCGGGGCTCATGCTGCTGCCGCTTCTTTGCGTGCTGCAGCGGTGCGTGCTGCAGCGTCTCGGATGGTTGCGGCCAGAAACTTCCGTTCCCAGACCGCGTAGACAACGACTGCAATGAAGAGCAGTGAACCTTGCAAAATGACGGCGATTTCGCCGGTGATGTCGACGGTCACCAGGCCGCGCGCGCCCTGATCGAGCGCCGCCCAGAGAAACGCAGCGGCCGCAACACCGGCGGGGTGGTTACGTCCGAGAAGGGCGATGCCAATGCCGGTGAATCCGAGCGTGCCAGGAAACCGGTCGCCGTAGGTGAGCTGATCGTTGGAGGACAACACGATGCCCATACCGATTAGGCCTGCAACGCCACCGGAGATTGCCATCGTGATGAGCACCATGCGCTTGGGGTCGACCCCAGCGGAGCGTGCGGCGCTGGGGTTGCCACCCGAGGCGCGCAGCTCGAAGCCGAATCGCGTCCGGTACACCAGCAGATAGAACCCGATGCCAACCAGCACGGCCAGCAGCACGTAACTCTGCAACACACTGCTGCCGATTTTCCACACCGGAAGTTGGCCAGACCGCGGGATTGGGCGTGTGGAGCCGTACTCTTTGAGCGCTGGGTTCTTGAAGTTGGTCCAGCTGCTCTGCATGAGATAGGTGATGACCGACGATGCAACACCGTTGAGCATGATGGCCGCAACGACGGGGTGAACGTTTCGGGTGTTGTGTAGCACTGCAACCAATGCAGCCCACGCAGCACCTGTAGCGATGGCCACCGCTAACGTGAGCACAACGTGCAGCGGAGCGGGCAACCTGACAGCCGCACCCACCACTGCGCCGAACATGGCACCGAGCTGGTACTGGCCGTTGGTACCGATGTTGAAGAGGTTCATCTTGAGGGCAACAGCGATGGCGATTGCTGCGATGTAGTACCGAGCCCCAACGTTGACCGACGTGACGAACCCGTCGAGGGTGGCGAAGTTCTTCCACATTGCCTTGTAGGCCGTAAGCGGGTTGTGACCTGAAGCAATGAGCACCACTGAAGCGATGGCGAATGCGATGCCAAGCGCGATGAGCGCCGGGGTGAGCGTCTTCTTGAGGTTGTTCATGCGGACGTGGTTGCCTTTGCTCCGGTCATATAGCTGCCCAGTTCGGCAGAGGTGATGTGCAACGGGTCCAGCTCTGCAACCAGTTCGCCGTGAAAGAGCACCAGCAGCCGGTCGGAGAGGCCGATGAGCTCTTCAAGGTCGGCGGAGATGAGCAGGATGCCGAGACCCTTTGCCCGGGCGTCTCGCATCGAATCCCAAACAGCTGCCTGTGCGCCTACGTCGATGCCGCGAGTTGGGTGCGCCGCAATGAGCACTTTTGGGTTGGTCAGCATTTCTCTGCCCACAATGAGCTTCTGCTGGTTACCGCCTGACAACGCAAGCGCCGCAACGTCCGTGCCGGGCGTCCGTACGTCGAATTCGTCGATGATCTGCTGCGTGAACTCCCGTGCCCCCGAAGCGTTCATCATGGTCCCGTTAGAGAACGGAGCGGCACCTTGGTGGCCCAGTGCGGCGTTCTCCCACAAAGGAAACGTCAGCACAAGGCCGTCTCGGTGACGATCCTCTGGCACGTACCCGATGCCACTTTCGCGTCGTTGTTTGGTGGACCAACGCGTGATGTCGGTGCCATCGAAGCGGATGGTGCCGGCGGTCATTGGACGAACGCCCATGATTGCTTCAAGCAGCTCTGCTTGCCCGTTTCCCTCCACACCCGCAATACCCACCACCTCTCCAGCGTGGACGGTGAGCGAGACTCGCCTGATCGCCAACGCCTTGCTTCCGGCCCCGCTTGTCGACTGCGGAACTTCGACTCCTTCCAGCTGCAGCATGACGTGGTCGGTAACTGTGGTGCCTGTGGTTTCTGGAGTGGGCAGCTCGGACCCCACCATTAACTCGGCAAGATCGCGCGCCGTGACGGACTTTGGATCGCTGACCTCAGCGACCGTCTTACCAGCCCGAATCACCGTGATGGCGTCTGCCACCCGCAAGACCTCCAGCAGTTTGTGCGAAATGAAGATGATGGTTGCACCCTGGGCAACGAGTTCGCGCAGCGACGCGAACAACTCGTCCACTTCCTGGGGTACGAGCACGGCAGTGGGTTCGTCAAGGATCAAGATGCGGGCGCCGCGATAGAGCACCTTGAGAATCTCGACCCGCTGGCGTTGCCCAACTCCGAGGTCGCTGATCATGGCGTCGGGATCCACGTCGAGCCCGTAATTCTCGCTGAGCTCAGTGATGCGCTGGCGCGCCTTCTTCGAGTTGATGGCGAACCCTGAACCGGGTTCGTCGCCCAGCACCACGTTCTCCCACACGGTGAGGTTGTCAGCCAGCATGAAGTGCTGGAACACCATTCCGATGCCTTCGGCGATGGCGTCCTTTGGCGACTTGAAGACTTTGAGGGTGCCGTTGACGCTGATGGTTCCCTCGTCAGCCTGGTGCGCTCCGTAGAGCGTCTTCATGAGCGTCGACTTTCCCGCGCCGTTCTCACCGATGATTGCGTGGATGCTGCCGTTCTCCACTTTGAGGTTGACGCCGTCGTTGGCCACCACCCCGGGGAATCGCTTCACAATGTCGCGCAGTTCAATTGCGAGGTTGCTCACGTGTTGTTCCTATCAGAAACGAAACGGGGCGACCTGAGGCCGCCCCGTTCTTACTGACCAGACGAGCAGTGTCTGGCCGACTGCATATGTTGTATTGCTTGTGGGTGTTACTTGCGTGTTGGCGTGGTGCCAACCTTGATCTTGCCCGAGATGATGTCTTTCTTGACGGCTTCGACCTTGGCGATGGTCTTTGCGTCGAGGAGCTTCTTGTTGCTCTTGGAGAAGTCCACGCCACCGGCCTTGAGGTCAAGGGTCTGGGCGCCAGTGATTGGGGTGCCGTTCACGTAAGCCTTGATGGCGCTGTAGGCGGCGACGTCAACCTTCTTCAGCATCGAGCTGAGGATGTAATCGCGGCCGTTGGCCACGGAAATGGTCTGGTACTGGTCGCTGTCGACGCCGATGGCGTAGATGGTGCCGGGCTTCTTGCCAGATTCCTTGGCAGCGATGAATGCGCCGTTACCGGTTGAGCCAGCTGCGACGTAGATGACGTCAATGCCGCTCTTGTACATTGCTGCGGCAAGGGCCTTGCCCTTTGGCACGTCGGTGAAACCAGAGAAGTCTGGTGGCTGCGACGCGTACTTCTGGGTGATCTTGACCTTCTTGTTGGCAGCCTTTGCGCCTGCTTCGAAGCCAGCTTCGAACTTCTTGATGAGGTCGATCTCGACGCCACCGATGAAGCCGACCTTGTTGGTCTTGGTCTTGAGGCCGGCGATGTAGCCAACGAGGTATGAGCCTTCGTGCTCGGCAAACGTGAAGCCGGCAGCGTTAGCCAAAGGTTTGCCCTTGTTGGCGCCTTCGTCTTGGTCCGACAGGTTGTCGTCGATGGAAGCGAAGAAGACTCCAGGGTTGGCTTTAGCGCCCTTGGAGCAGTCAGGCGTCCAGAGGAAGCCGACGCAGATGACGAGGCCGTTCTTGTCTGCGAGGACGGTCTTGAGGCGTTCGGCACGGTCGCCGTCTGCGCCGGATGGAACCGACTCAGTTGCCTTCAGGGTTGGGAACTCGGCCTTGGCCTTGTCGAGGCCAGCGGCTGCTGCGTCGTTGAACGACTTGTCGCCGCGACCGGTGAGGTCGAACATCAAGGCAACGGCTTTCTGATCCTGCGAGTTCGCAGCTGGAGCGACAAGTAGTGCCCCAGTGATTGCGATCGTCGCAGCAATTGCGCTGCGGGTGAGTTTCATGTGGTGGGTACCTCCAAATGGGGAGCGAGCGTCAGCGAGAATTCACAGCCCGACCGACGCGTCGCACCTGGTGAGTAGCCGCCACGATACAAGTCCCATGAGGACCCCGGCAATCGATGCAGCGTTTCCGATACATGAACAGAGGTAGTCGTCGTCGGGTAGCTAGAACAGATGTTGAGCTGGAACCAACGTTGTGGCGGGAGTCCCGTAACGTCTCGGCGTGGCCGCTTCCTTGAGTCCGGTGAGTTGGCAGCGCTTTCAACGAGCAGCGGCTGTGCTCATTGCTGCCAGCGTGAGTGTGTTGTTGCTTCAACCGGCATCGTCGGGTAGCGCGGCGCACAGCCCTCGACAAGTGGCACGAACGGTGAAGCGCCCCGTACGAAAAGTGCCCACGACGCGTCGGGTTATCAAGAAGCGGTCGATCGTTCCAACGACACGCCCGGTACAACAGCGGCCCTCAAAATCACTCGTGCCGTCCACGTCGTCGGTCACTTCGCTTGTCACCGCTCCTGTGACGGCGCCGGTGAGCGTTTCGACCGTGGCCTCGACTGTGGTTTCGACTTTGGCAGCGCCGCCGGTAAGCGTTTCATTGCCAACGCCGGCAAAGTACCTTGCCGACGCGCTCGCGTTCGTCGAGCGTTATTGGGTGCGCCGGCGAAGCGTTGATGTACGTGCGATTACTGATAGGGCTCGCGTCACCGGTGCAACGGCACAGTCCATCGCAGAGCTCTACCCGATCCTTCGCCAAACCGTGAAGGAACTGGGTGATGGTCACTCGGCGTTCCTTGACCCTCCGGCGGCGCGCTCATTGCTGGAAGGAACCAGCACCGGGTTTGGCCTGAAGGTGTATCCACCTGACGTCATTTTCGTCGTCCCGGGATCGCCTGCGGAACAGGCCGGCATTCGCACGCTAGACCGCATCGTGTCGTTCAACGGCAAGTCGTTCGGACTCACGACCCTTGCTGATCGTGCAGTTGAAACGGCTGTGATTCGAATCGCCAGAGCACAGGTTGGCGAGATTGAGTTCACCGTGCGTCGCGGAGAGTTGAAGACCGCTGAGTTGCCCTCTGCACGAGCGCTGGATGGCCGGCTGGGGTACCTCGACCTTCCAGGTTCTACAGGGAAGCCGGAAAACGAGACCGCGTTCGCAGCTGCTGGTATTGCTTCCGTTGGGGCCGTTGAACAGCAGATCAGCCCGTGTGGTTGGGTCCTGGATCTGCGTCGCAATTCGGGTGGGTTCCCGTTCTCGATGATGAGCGTGTTGGAACCGTTCATGCCAGAGCAGGTTGTGGGCGGCTTCGTCTACGGCGACGACACGCGGGAACAGCTTCGCTTCAGCGGAGGCAAGGTACTGGTCGACAATCGGGCAGCGTGGACCAACGCTTCGCCCGCTCGACTCCACGACACGACGGTTCCCGTCGCCGTGCTGACGTCAGGCCAAACGGGGTCGGCAGGTGAGATCGCAACCATCGCGTTCATCGGGCGGCCATCGTCGCGTTCGTTCGGTCTGCCGACCACCGGGGTAACCAGTGCCAACGTGGGGGTCCGGCTTCCGGATGACTCGTTTCTGATGGTGACGCACAGCTACGACTTGGATCGAACAGGAAAGGTCTACGACGGACCCATCAGCCCCGACGAAACCATTGCCGTTGATTGGGGGGTCTTTGCGACAGCGCAGGACCCGGTGCTGAACGCAGCTAGCGCATGGCTGGCAGGTCAGCCAAGCTGTGTGGGCCGTCAACCCTGAACAAACAGGAGCTCTGAAGAAATGTTGTCACCGATGCACCCCGACGAGTTCGAGCCGGAATTCACAGACCTTGGGCTGCTGCGCACCCATCGTTTGCGTCAACTTGCGCTTGGCTACCGCGTGTTCGGTGCGCTTCGTTGGGGAAGCGTCGGCGATGGCCACATCTCTGCTCGCGATCCAGAACGCACGGACCATATGTGGATCGCTGGCTACGGCGTGCCGTTCAATCAGGTCACGGTCGACGACCTCGTCCTGCTTGATCCAAACGGCCGCGTGGTTGTCGGAAACCTAGGAATCAACGCGGCGGGGTTCAACATCCACTGGCCCATCCACGAGGCCCGCCCAGACATTGTGAGCGCTGCGCACACCCACACGGCCTACGGCACGCCGTTCAGTGCGCTGGCAGAGAAACTGCGTCCCATCACCCAAGAGTCCACCGGCTTCTTTGAGGACCACGAGGTGTTCGATGATGAAGAAGTAGATGTACTTACGGTTGATGGCGGACACCGGATTGCGAAGTCGCTCGGGTCGGCCAAGGGCGTTGTGCTCCGTAACCACGGCTTGCTCACGGTCGGCCCCACCGTGGCCGAGGCGGTGGGGTGGTTTGTGATTATGGAGCGTTGCGCCGAAGCGCACGTCAAGGTGCCGAACGGGCTACCCATCAGTGTGGCCGGGGCACGTCTTGCACGCGAATCAACGGGGTCCAGGTCCGCCGGGTGGAAGTCGTTCCAGTGGCTGGTGCGTACGTTGCTCTCCGACACGCAGGTTGATTGAATCAGCTGATACGCATACCTGGCTGGGCGCCCGAGTGAGGGTCCAGCAGAAAGACGCCAGGCACGGCTCCCTCGTCTGCGTGGCTAGCAGCGAGAACCATGCCTTCGCTGACACCAAACTTCATCTTCCGCGGTGCCAGGTTGGCAATCATCACGGTGTACTTGCCCACCAGATCCGCTGGATCGTAAGCACCTTTAATACCCGAGAACACGTTGCGGGTTCGCCCTTCGCCCACGTCGAGCGTGAGCGCCAAGAGTTTGGTTGAGCCCTCAACGTGCTGTGCGTCCACGATCAGCGCTACCCGGAGGTCGACCTTTGTGAAGTCGTCGATGGTGACGGTGTCTGCAATGGCCTCGCCGCCCGGAAGAGCGACAGCCTCGACTGGTTCGGGTGGTGCCGCAAACAACTCTTCGAGCATTGGTAGATCCACCCGCTTCATCAGGTGGCTGTACTGTCCAATCCGTGATCCGGCGAACGACCGCGACGCGTCTACCCACAGCAGTTCTGGGCTACCGAGAAATACCTCGGCGTCTGCCGCAAGCTTCGGCATTACCGGTTTCAGCAACACCGTGAACTGCGCGAACAACTGGATGCAGATACTGCATGCTTCGTGAACCTCAGCGGCCTTCGCCGGATCTTTGGCGTGATCCCACGGCTTCATGTCTGTGATCAACGTGTTGGCCTCGTCAACCAACGCCATGATTTGGCGAATGGCCTTGGAGTATTCACGGGTGTCGTAGAGGTCGGCGATTTCGGCAGCGGCAGCGGCAACCTTGGCGATGAGAGAGTCAGCGGCGGCCCGGAATTCATACGTAGACAGAGCACCTGCGGACAGGGTTGCGTCGAACCGCTTGGAAAGGAAACCGGCCGCCCGACTTGCTATGTTCACATACTTACCAACCAGATCTGAGTTGACCCTCGCCATGAAGTCTTCTGGGGTGAAGTCAACGTCTTCAACGTTGGCATTGAGCTTGGCCGCAACGTAATACCGGAACCAGTCCGGGTTCATTCCGATGCCGAGGTACTTCAGCGGGTCGATGCCGGTGCCGCGGCTCTTCGACATCTTTTCGGCGTTGACCGTAAGGAATCCGTGCACGTGCACCTGGCTTGGCGTCTTACGGCCGCTGAAATGCAGCGTTGCGGGCCAAAAGAGCGTGTGGAAGTAGACGATGTCTTTACCGATGAAATGAACCTGTTCAACTTCTGGGTCTGCCACGAACTCGCCGTAGGTCTGTGTCGTGCGAGATGGCGGGTGCCAGTGATTGGATGCCCCGTCGGTGTCGAAGTGATTGCGGAGCGATGCGAGATAACCAATGGGAGCGTCGAGCCAGACATAGAAGTACTTGCCTGGTGCGTCGGGAATCTCGATGCCGAAGTACGGCGCGTCTCGGGAGATGTCCCAGTCGTTCATCCCACCGTCGAACCATTCGCGGATCTTGTTGACCGTCTCCGGTTGGAGGCGTCCCTGAACGGCGACCCATTCCTCGAGGTACGCAACCACTTCTGGTTTGGAAAGCGTGAAGAAGTAGTGCTCGCTTGTCCGCAGTTCCGGCGTTGCGCCTGACAAAACGGAGTAGGGGTTCTTGAGCTCTGTTGGGCTGTAGACGCTGCTGCAGTTTTCGCACGAGTCGCCGTATTGGTCTGCGGTTCCGCATTTGGGACAGGTGCCTTTGATGAACCGGTCTGGTAAGAACATTTGCTTGGCGGGGTCGAAGAACTGCTCGATCACTCGCGTGGCAATGAGCCCGGCATCGCGTAGCGAGCGGTAGATGTCCTGTGCGATTTCGTGGTTCTCGGGTGCGTCGGTTGAGTGCCAGTTGTCGAACCGGATGTGAAAGCCATCGAGGTACTGCTGACGACCCGCTGCAATGTCTGCCACGAACTCCTGCGGAGTCTTTCCGGCCTTCTCCGCAGCGATCATGATTGGTGCACCGTGGGTGTCGTCTGCGCAAACGAAGTGCACCTCGTGGCCCTGCATGCGCTGAAACCGAACCCAGATGTCAGCCTGGACGTACTCCATCATGTGTCCAACGTGGAAGGCGGCGTTGGCGTACGGCAGCGCGGTGGTGACGAAAATGCGGCGCTTGCCGGAAGGAGTGAGGTTTGGGAGTGGGGTAACGGTGCTCATGCTGTGAACAGTCTCGCCCATGCCGGTCACTGCACCGAGCAGAATTGACGTGTGGGACCCCAAGCTGGCAGCGAGTGGTCACTTGCTACGTGGAACGTCAACTCGATCGCAGCACACGAGCGCCAGGTCCTGCGCTGGCTCGACACGCACCGTCCTACGGTCCTCGCAATGCAGGAAACCCAATGCAACGCGTCTCGATTTCCGGTAGCCGGATTTGCCGCATTGGGCTACCAGGTGACTGCGCACGGGGAGGGTGGCGCAAACGGTGTTGCCATCGCGAGTTCGGTCCCGTTTCACGATGTCACCATCGGTGTGCCGGGAGCCACCGGGCCATTCGCGGAACCGCGACTCATCAGCGCTTCGGTAGCAGTCGGTCGCATGCCCGTTCGTATCCTGTGCGCGTACGCGCCGAACGGTCGCAAGGTCGGCACCGAGGCGCATCGATTCAAGACCTCGTGGTTCGAATTGCTGCGCGTCGTGATCGAACACCTCGATGAGGAGCACGTGGTTGTCGCCGGCGATCTCAACGTTGCTGCGACGGACCGAGACGTCTGGGACCCGGCTCGGTATCGGACGCGCAATCTCACCAGTCCGCCGGAACGTGTGGTGTTCAACAAGCTCCTTGACGTTGGCCTGATCGATGTCGTGCGACAGCGGTTTGGTGACGCGCAATTGTCAACGTGGTGGAACCGTCGCGGAGACTTCTTCGAGACGGACCGGGGCTGGCGCCTTGACCACGTGTTGGCAACGCCGGTGGTGGCTGCCACGGTGGAATCGGTGTGGATTGACCGTGCGGAACGGGCAGCACCCGGAACCTCAGACCACGTTCCTCTCCTGGTGCGCTTTGCTGGTGCGAAAACGCCATAACCATCCCGCGTAGGGTGACCCCATGCGAGTCATAGTGCTTGGCGCAGGAGGAATTGGAGGGGTGATCGGTGGCCGCTTACATCAGCACAGGCACGATGTCGTGTTGATTGCGAGAGGAGCACACCTCGACGTCCTCCGGTCCAGCGGGTTGCGAATTGAAGATCCCGACGAGACGAACACCCTCAAGGTTCCAGTTGTTGGGTCACCGGCCGAGATTCAGTTCCGCGCAGACGATGTTGTGCTGCTTGCGACAAAGACACAAGACGCGGCTCAGGCGCTGGCGGATCTGCACGCAGTGGCGCCGTCCACCATTTCCGTAGCGTGTGCGACTAACGGTGTTGAAGCCGAACGCCTGGCGCTACGCCTCTTTCCCAACGTGCTGGGCATCAACGTGATGATGCCGACGGCCTTCCTCGAGCCCGGGGTTGTGCAAGTGATCAGCGCACCGATAGGCGGTTCGTTGGACGTCGGTCGATATCCCAACGGGGACGCATCGACCGCAGAAGAACTGGCGATCATGTTGGCCTCGTCACAGTTCCTTTCCGTGGCGCGCACAGAGGTGATGCGCGCCAAGTACCGCAAGCTGATCCTCAACACCGGCAATGCGGTGGAAGCCGCGTGTGGGCGTTCAAGCGACGCAGCAAAAGAGTTGGTGGCAGCAGCCGCTCGTGAGGCTGAGGAAGTTCTTGCTGTGGCAGGAATCGATGTAGCTACTGAAGAAGAGGAGGCAGCTCAGCGAGCGTCTATGCGGTATCGGCCGGTGAACGGAAAGCACCGTGGCGGTGGTTCCACGTGGCAATCCATCGTGACCGGACGCTCCATCGAAACGGACTACTTGAATGGCGAGATCGTGCTGGTCGCTCGCTCGTGTGGGTTGAGCGCGCCGGTGAACCAGGCGTTGCAGCACGCTATGCACCAACTCGTTCGCACGGGGGGCCAACCGGGCAGCATGGACGCCGCAGCTCTGCTCGCCCATTGATGTATCGCTCCCGGTTGAGGGGAGCGGTTGAGCGTTGAGGGTGCTATTCAGCTGGCTGAGCGAAGAACGCCTTAAGTCCGGCCACCACATCTGCCGGCGCCTTCGTTGGTGAGCCGGCGTCGAACGGGGGCTGCGGGTCGTACTCGATGGCCAGCTGAATCATTTGAGCAACGGCGGGGCCGTGCATCTCGCCCAGAAGCGTGAGCGCCATGTCGATGCCGCTAGAAACGCCCGCTGCGGTGATGATTTTGCCCTGCTGTACGACGCGCTGCTCGGTATAGGCAGCGCCGAGCGAGTTGAGTGACCCAGCAGATGCCCAGTGTGTTGTGGCGGCGAGCCCGTCCAGCAGGCCAGTGCGTGCGAGGTGCAGCGAACCCGTGCACACGGTGGTTGTCCAAGTGGTGGTTGGGTGTACGGATCTCAGCCAGTCAGTGAGCGCTGGATTCGCGCCGTTTGCCATGCCTCCGGGGACAACAACCACGTCTGGTGCTAGGACGTCGGAGAACGAATGAGTGGCCGTGAGCGGGGTGAGCTTGGTGTCGTCCGGCACTGGTCCAGCGGTCTCAGCCACCCACACGATTTCATGGCCTGGTACGTATGCCAGTACCTGGAACGGCCCGATGATGTCGAGCACGGTAAAGCCCGGGTAGAGGACGAGAGCGATCTGCATACGAACATTCTCTCGTGGGTGCAGGCTTGGCAGCAATGACAATTGATTGATGATTTCTGCCAAGTAGGATCGAATGATGCCCACGACCCGAAATCAGTTCCGCCGCGTCGTGTTTGTCGTCTTTGAAGGAATGCAATTGCTCGACCTTGCGGGCCCTCTGGATGTGTTCTCCGTGGCGAATGGTCTTTATCCCGACGCCGACTATGAAACCGTGATCGCTTCACAGCCAGGTGGGTTGATTACCAGCACAGCCGGTCTGTCCTTTCAGACGCGCACTGCCTCATCTGTTCGTGCTTCCCATGACACAGTCATTGTGGTCGGCGGTAACGGCACCCCAGCAGCGATGCGAGACCTTCGGCTCCTTGCGTCATTGCGTCGGCTGGCGGCGGGCGCGCTCCGGGTTGGGTCTGTGTGCTCCGGTGCGTTTCTTCTTGCCGAGGCCGGGTTGTTGGACGGATACCGGGCCACAACGCATTGGCAATGGTGTGAGGCTTTGGCCAGCCGCTATCCGTCCGTAGCGGTTGAAACTGACGCCATCCACTGTGTTGATCGCAACAGGTGGACCTCGGCGGGGGTTACTGCGGGAATCGATCTTGCGTTGGCGATGGTCAGCCATGACCTGGGTGCGCAGCGGGCGAACGAAGTGGCACGCTCGCTCGTCACCCATCGCCGACGCTCGGGCGGGCAATCCCAGTACATAGCGTCAACGATCTCTGACCGAACGTTTGATTCTGCTGCCGATGCCGATGCCGATGCCGGTGCCGGTGTAGACAGAGTCACACCGGTGGCCTCATTGCTGACTTGGATCCAACAGCATCCTGGCGAAGACTTGTCGGTGCGAGCGCTCGCAAAACGCGCAGCCATGTCGGAGCGAAACTTCGTCCGCGTGTTCCAGCGTCAGACTTCCACCACGCCGGGAGCGTTTGTTGAGACCGTACGTCTCGATGCGGCGCGATCTTTGTTGGAGTCAACGGATCGATCCCTCAGATCCATTGCGGCGGCGACCGGTTTCGGAACGGTCGAGACGATGCATCGTGCGTTCCGTCGCACGTTCGGAACGACTCCAGGTCAACATCGCACGCACTTTCAAACCTGAGCTAACCGGTGGCACCGGTGTGTGACGGATACACGCGACGAACCTCAGACTCTCGATGACCTTCAGGTCACCGGTAGCGTGGCTTTGTGATCTCCAGCAAGCTCAAGCCTTTCAGTGAACGCAAGCGAGAGGTCCCGGCTGACTTTGACATCGTCGCAAGCTCGTACGACACGCTTGTCCAACGCAACCCGGGGTACGTTGAGCACCTCGCGCTGAGCGCCCAGCGCCTTGAGTTGCCAGGGACTGGCGCTGGGTTGCGCATTCTCGATTTGTGCTGCGGAACAGGACTCTCTACTGCCGGCATTCTCGCCTCCTATCCCGATGCAACGATCATCGGCCTCGATGCGTCGGCGGGGATGCTCAAACAGGCGCGCAGCAAGCAGATGTTCAGTTCTGCCGCAAACGTCAGCTTTGTCCACGGTGACGCAATGGATCCTGTTGCGATGTTGGGTGACGAACCGTTCGACGCGATCCTCATGGCGTACGGCATTCGCAATATGGCCGACCCCGACCTATGCCTCGATCGGTTGATGCCGTTGCTCAAACCAGGCGCGCCGATCTGCTTCCACGAGTACAGCGTGCGAGATTCGCCGCGGGCCATCGGCACATGGACCAGCGTGTGTTGGGGAATTATCATCCCGGCAGGCCTCATCACCAGTCGCCACACGCGCATCTACCGTTACCTCTGGCGCAGCGTCCTCCAGTTCGACGGCTTGAAAGCGTTCGAGGCACGCCTCAAGCAGCATGGATTCACCGGTGTGCGGACATTGCCGGTGGTCGGAAAGGCACGCTTCGATTTTTGGCAAGACGGTGTTGTCCATTCCTTTCTCGCGAGGCGCCCCACGTGACCGTGCCGTACAACGGAGCGCGTGACTCGCGCGCTTCAGTGATCACGCCGCTCAGTTCAACTTTGCCCTTGCGTGCGCCCGCTGGTTCAGGGTTTCGGGCCACGGTCGTCGGAGGTGGTCTTGCTGGAGCAGCGGCCTCGATGGTGTTGGCAGAGCGTGGAATAACGGTAGACCTCCACGAATCACAGCCGGTCCTTGGTGGCCGGGTGAGTTCATGGCCGGATCAACTCAACCCGGGTGCAGGTGGTGGTCCCGTCCAGATGGAGCGTGGCTTCCATGCGTTCTTTCGGCAGTACTACAACGTACGCGCGCTGATGAAACGATGGGATCCCGAACTCACCTCGCTGCGGCCACTCGAGGACTATCCGTTGTTCGGTCCGGACGGTGCCGTTGAGTCATTCAAGGGACTCCCATCCCGGCCTCCCTTCAACCTGTTGGAACTTGTCCGGCGCACGCCCACGCTTGGCGTTAAAGACCTGCGTCGCATCAACGGCGATCAGGCGGCAGAAATGCTCGCATTCGATGGCGACGATACGTATGCGCGCTTCGATTCCATGAGCGCAGCCGAGTACCTGGACAGCGTGCGGTTTCCAGCGATGCTCGACAGATGCTGTTTGAGGTATTCGCTCATTCGTTCTTCAATCCAGAAGATCGTATGAGCGCTGGTGAAATGCTGATGATGTTCCACCTGTACTTCCTCGGAACACGAGAAGGCATCTGCTTCGATGTGCTGCAGCGACCGTTCGTTGATGCGTTCTGGGAACCGGCGCAGCGGGCGTTGACGCAGCGTGGTGTCCGGGTCCGCACGTCCTCTCCGGTCCGGAGCGTTGAGCCGGTCTCAACCCGCCACGGTGTGGTCTTGGCGCTCAACGTGACTGGGCTCCACGATGTGGTTGGTGCCAACCCGTGGATGGGCGACGCTGTGTGGCGCACCGATATCCAAGCGCTTGAGTCAGCTCCACCCTTTGCGGTGCATCGAGTGTGGTTCGATTCCGACGTACAGGCAGACCGCGCACCGTTCGCAGGGACGGCGGGGTTCGGCATCCTGGACAACATCTCGTGTGTGCACCGATATCAAGACGAAGCTCGTGTTTGGGCACGACGCACCGGTGGAAGTGTCATCGAGACCCATGCGTACGCGCTGAGTGCGGACTACGGGGACCCCGTTGATCACCCTCGGGTTCGCGCAGATCTGTTGGATCAGTTGCAGCAGTGTTATCCCGAAACGCGGGACATGAAAATTCTCGATGAGCGCCTCGTCGTTCGTTCAGATTGCCCGGCGTTCCAGCCGGGTAGCTGGGCGCGTCGGCCAACGGTGGGTACGCCCACGCCTGGTCTTGCGCTTGCCGGCGACCTGGTGCGGGTTCCGTTCCCCACTGCCCTGATGGAACGAGCGGTGGCAACCGGGTTCTTGGCCGCAAACGAACTACTTGGCCGATGGGGCCTTGCTCCTGAACCGGTGTGGTCCATTCCCACAACGGGAGTGCTGACGAAGCTGCAGCGCTGGCAACGCTCCCGTCGTAAGAAGTAACCACCGGTACTAACCGGAGTTAAAGGTGAAAGTAGCCAGGCACGTCCTTTACAGGCGTGTCCAAATAAACCTTGTTAGCTGATCCTGACCGGATCGGGAACGTTGTCGCGTTGGGGTTAGACGAGACGTTGTTTGTGCGTGAGGGGCCTCGTCATCAGAAACGGTGGTCCACCTCAATTGTTGATTCAGGTCGGGGTGTGCTGCTGGACATGATCGAGGAACGGACCGCGAAAGCTTGTATTGGGTGGCTTTCGGGTCGGAGCGAGTCGTGGTTGAAACATGTCCGGTGGGGAACGTTGGATTTGTCTGGGCCGTATCGGTTGGTGTTCGACACGATGCTCGCGCATGCCGGTCAGATCGCTGATCCGTTTCATGTTGTGCGACTCGCGAACCAGGCGTTAGATGAGACGCGACGTCGTGTGCAGAACGAAACGTTGGGTCATCGCGGCCACAAAACAGATCCGTTGTACAGGTGTCGGCGGTTGTTGACGAAGGCTGATGAGCGTCTCGACGAGAACGGTCGCAGCAAACTTCTTGGTCTGCTTGGTGCTGGTGATCCGAAGGGTGAGGCTTCGCCTCCGGCGGGCCACCGAACTTTCCATGGCTCCAACGGATCTCGACATGTCCGGCGACTGTGTTTCGTGTGGATGTCATTCGATCGTCGTAGACGGCCTCCCACGCCACCATTGATTGGCCCCCAATCTTTGGCGAAACGACGAAAGAACGGAGGTCATAGCGTTGGACCCAGTCCCACGGTGTCGACACCCTGAGTCGAAGGGCTGCTCCTGGAACAGCGCCGAGAATGAAGTACGGTGCGCTTCCAATACGGAGCAGCCTCCAAAGCATCATTCGATTGTCTGTGTTCGCTCGAATGTTTTCCGTCCAACGTTGCGAGGACCGATGGGCAACTTGCGAGTGGAATTCCCCGGCCGCGGCACTTAGATCGGGTGACGAGAGCCGACCCAGGCCTTTGAGAGTCTCTCGATGCGTTTTCTGGAGGTCGCTCACGAGCGGTGGAAAGTCCGAGGCCTCAAGAAGTGACACCGCCTGCTCGTAGTACGCCTGGTACTCCAGCGGTGCAACCTCCATGAACCAGTCGGTGTTGGTTCGTTTCCCTTGGCCACCGGTCAACAGCCGATTGAAAAGAGCTCCTGGTGAAGAGTTGTGAAGAACCTTGTTTTCGTACTTGCAGCTGATCAAGTACACGTGATCGATCCTCAGATCCGCCGGCGTAGCTTCGTCTCCGACCGCTTTGTGTGGGCCTTTCCATTGAACAAGCCGAGGCTTGCGGTTGTTAAGTCCGTCCACAGCCCGAAAGAAGTGCCTACCGTTTTCGTGTGCCATCGCGAATAGGTCCGCGTGGGTACCACCCTCGGCTGCTTCGACGGCTGACCCCCAAGCCCGGAGGTCGACCCCAACGATGGGCGGCAACTGATTTGCAGCGACACTCTTGACGGGGATGTCGAGTATTCCTAGGGCGGTCGCCAACTCGGTGACATTAGTTTTTGCGTCGCTCAAGTCGGCGCTCCGGAGTCTCGGAATAGCGGAGAGAACTGGATCTCGGCCGCACTGAGGACGGTGTCAGATTCCGACGCAAGTTCCGTCGATGCATATACGTCAATCGGGGTGCCCGTCTGCGAGATCCACAACTCGACGGCGTCACCCCATTGTTCATCCAATATCGCCTGACGGAGGCGAAGTTTGACTTCCTCTGTTAGGGACTCGACTTCTGTTTGGGCCACCACTCGCAACGCGAGAACCCAGTTCAAGGTCATTTCATCCTCCGCAAGAAACACCCGCGGCGGATCCTCTCGTACTACTGCATGCGCAACTAGTCGGGGCATGATTAAAAACCTTAGAGGTCCTTGGCCCGCCAGAATCCCTCGAGTGGTTTGTCGTGGGTTCCGGTTGCGTAAGCCGTCAGCCGAACCATGTCACGCGGAGAAAGCATCTCAATAACGTCAAAAAATGCGGTGGGGCCAGCTGCGCGCAGCGCGACGTCGCCTTCGCTGCCAGGTTTTGGCAAATGTGATGTCAGGAATACAAGCCGGTGGTTCTGAATCTTCCGGGACAAGACGTTTGCGCGCCCGAGGGTCTTCCAGACCGTGTCGGTTCGGAGAAGGCCGCCCCGAGTAGTGGTGAATGCGCCCGAGACGTCGAAATACCAGCTGTTCTCAAGAGCATCGTCCGCGATGAAGTTCATCACGACACCAGTACGTGGGATGCGGCTGTTTCGATGTGTTATCGAAAACCTTGCGTGCTCTAGGACCTGTCTGGCGACGTCCTGGGCAGCTTTGCCCTCGCGAGAAGCGCGGGACTGAAAGTCTTCGGCCTCGCCCGTGATGCTAGGCGGAAGAGTCAGGTCGATTTCTAGGGGCAATGGATTCGGTTGAACCACATTCGCATGGCTGTGTCCCTCGATTCGTACCCGACTTTTAGCGATTTCCACGTAAGAGGGGTCTAGGTCGTAGCCGAGGTACCGTCGATCAAGTCGATTAGCTGCGACCAGGGTTGTCCCTGAGCCCATGAAAGGATCCACTACGAGATCGTTTTTGTATGTGTACAGCTGAATGAGGCGTTCTGGGAGTGCCGTCGGGAACGGTGCCGGGTGATTCACTCTGGTCGCGTTCTCTGGCGGAATTTGCCACACGTCGAGTGTCGCAGCCATAAACTCGTCGGCAGTCACCGTACTTTCGTATGGCCGACCCTCTTGTTGGCGGACACGCGACGGGACGGCACGGTCGAATCTGCCCTTGCTGGCAATGATCACTCGCTCAGTTAGGTCTCGTAGGACGGGGTTAGCCGGGCTTCGGTAGGATCCCCATGCGCACGAGCCGCTAGCACCTTCGCCTTTTTGCCAAATGACTTCTCCCCGGAGAAGTAGGCCGAGCCGTTGCAGGATATCGATGACATCGGAAGCGAGGCTTCGGTAAGGCTTGCGCCCAAGGTTCGCAACGTTGACGGCAAGTCGTCCGCCGGGTTCGAGCACGCGCTTGCAGTCTTCGAAAACGTCCTCCAGCAATTGGAGGTATTCGGCGTAAGAACTCGGAACACCTTCTCGTTCGAGTTCCTCTTCGTACTGCTTGCCTGCGAAATACGGCGGTGACGTGACGACTAAGGCAACTTCGCCATCGTGGAGCGCCTGCATACTCCGTGCGTCTCCACACACGAAGGGGTTTGGAACGGTGCGCGGCAACGGCACGACGGAGTCAGACGACAGTTCTGGGCGTTCGAATCTGCGGTAGAAGGCGCTTGAGTCGTGACCCTCGCGCTTTCCCACGCCGAAGTTCGATGTCGAAGTCCCTTTTCGTTCCATGCATCCTCCGATAGCGATCCAGTTTGGACGAACACGCGTTCGTTTACGCTATCACGGAACAAGTCGACCGAGGTCATCTCGTCCCGTTCTATTCAAGTCCATTTCGTAGTGATCTGCCGTGACTCAGGGGTCGCAGTCGAAGCAACCCGCCTTGGGTCAGCATCGGAACGTTGTCGGTAGCGACGCTCGGCGTACTTGGCGTCGTCCTTCCAGAGGCGTGACGCCGACAGCTTGATCAGTGGACGTGCGACTGCTGCGCCTCGTAGGGCGTGGATGAAACCAGGCCGTTGCGATGTCGCGAGCGTCGCTTCGATTACCGCCGTTCGTGGTAAACGTCCCGGCGCTGCGCTGATGAGAGGAGTGGCGTGTGTTTCGACGACGGAACCGGTGCCCTCTCCGTCGACGATCCGCATCACGATTGTTCGCGGATCAGGAGTTTCGAAGCGGGCGGTGACCTCTACCGAAAGCTTTCCGACCACCTTGTAAGACACCAGCAGGTCGATGGCATCGTCTGTCTCTTCGATCACCCGTAACGCGCTGAACGCGTACGGATGGAAGTGCGTGCCGTGCCATGGGTCCAATCGATTGGCGATCACATCGGCGGGCTCGCACGTCGCCGTCCACGCGGATCACGCCGTCGAGGAACAGGTCAGGTCGCTTGGAGAGAACCGGCGCATCGAGTGAATCGGGTGCATGGGGATTCATCTGCACCCATATGAGTACTCCGTCATCATGAACTGGCAGTTCTTTCCAGCTTCCATGTGATCCAGTCAAGGCCAGGCCGTGCCACGGGCACACCAGGCAACCGTCTTGCACACGGCCATCGGCAAGGTGTGCACCCATGTGAGGGCAAGCTGCTGCAGCGACATGCAGCAGTCCGTGTGCTTCGTTGCGCCACAGCACCAACTCGGTGTCGGCAACGGTTTCCCGCCACGGTCCAAGCGATGGCTGCCCATGTCGGCCGCGCCGCAACCGATCGGGGAGCTGGGGCAGCAGCGTACCGCCGTAGGAGCGTGATGCTCCGAGAACAAACCATCCATCGGCCGGCTTGGCGAGTGCCCTGCCCAACGAGGCTTCGATCTTGGCCGGGTTGGCCAGCATCCAGTCGGGCCTGCTCATGGAATCACCTTATTGGGCCTGCGAGCGAGATCTCGTCCCGGGCCCGCTTCACACACAGGCATCTACAGAGCCACATGCACCGAAAACAAAGAAGGGCGGTTCGTGCCTCCCCCCGGAGAACGAACCGCCCTTGGTTGCGTGGTCGGAAGGCACGAGGCCCGGTCCGACCGGTTACATCACTTGCCTGGCTGAGGGAGAACCCGCAGGTATGGCTTGATGGTGGTCCAGCCCTGGGGGAACAACTCTTTGGCTTCGGCGTCGCTCACTGCTGCACCGATGATGACGTCGCCGCCGTCACGCCAGTCGACCGGTGTGGCGACCTTGTACTTGGCGGTGAGCTGCAGGCTGTCGATGACGCGCAGGATCTCGTCGAAGTTACGGCCAGTTGACGCCGGGTAGGTGATCTGCAGCTTGACCTTCTTGTCTGGGCCGATCACGAACACGCTGCGGACGGTCATGGTGTCAGACGCATTGGGGTGGATCATGTCGTACAGATCCGCAACCTTCTTGTCTGGGTCGCCGATCATTGGGAAGTTGACTGCAGCGCCCTGGGTCTCTGCGATGTCTTCTTCCCACTTGAGGTGGCTGTCGACTGGGTCAACCGAGAGGCCGATGACCTTGACATTGCGCTTGTCGAACTCGCCCTTGAGGTGTGCGACGCGGCCAAGCTCGGTGGTGCAAACAGGCGTGAAGTCGCGTGGGTGGCTGAAAAGCACGCCCCAACTGTCTCCGAGCCAATCATGGAAGCTGATCTCGCCCTGCGTTGTTGGGGCGGTGAAATCGGGTGCGGTGTCGCCAAGGCGAAGTGACATGTAAATCTCCTCCGAAGAGTTGTTGTGTGCGTTGCCGGACACAATAACCGATAAATCCGATCGGATTTGTCGGGATTCACTCTTGAAGGTCGCAAGCCCTCCAGAAGTCCCCGTTTCTAAGGCATTCCGCCGTCCATGGCGAGGATGGAACCGGTGGTGAAGCTGGACGCGTCGGACGCAAAGTAGAGCGCTGCGCCAACCACCTCTTGCGGAAGTCCAAACCGACCGAGCGCAAAACGCTCCGGCCCCTTTTCGATCATCTCGTCAGGCCATGCTTTGGCGATGTCGGTGAGGACCGGACCGGATTGGATGCAGTTCACCCGCACGGTTGGGCCGAACGAATGGGCGAACCCGATGGTCATGGCGTTCAACCCGGCCTTGGCGGCCGCGTACGGGATGATGTGCTTGGCCGGACGCACAGCACCACCGCTGCTGATGTTGATGATGGAACCTCCGCTCCCTTCCTGCATCCGCTCGCCAACCAGCGCGGTGAGGCGGAACGGTCCGGCGAGGTTGACGTCGAGGACCTTGTTGTAGAGGTCCCGGGTGACGTCTGAAAGCTTGTCGTACAGCGGTGACATTCCGGCGTTGTTGACCAGAACGTCGACCTTGCCGAACCGCTCGTAGGACACGGCGACGAGGTTGTCGATTTGGTCCCAATCTGCAACGTGACAGGCAACCGCCAAGGCCGCTCTCCCGGTTGTCTCCGTCACCTCTGTTGCTAGTTGCTCGCAGGACTCCACCCGCCGACTGGCAATGATCACGTCTGCCCCCGCTTGGGCGAACGCTAAGACCATCTCTCGGCCCATCCCACGGCTCCCACCGGTGACCAGGGCTACCTTGCCCTCCAGCGAGAAGTGTTTGCCGATTGCCGCGAAGTCAGGGGAGGGTGACGATGTCATCGATTCAGCGTATTGATAAGTCGCGGATCATTCGCGATGCAACAGGAAGGTCCCGGTTGCTCGGCTCACCAGTTCACCAGTGGCATCCAGTACACGCGCTTCGGCGTAGGCAACTTGCTTGGCCATACGAATCACGTCGCCTCTGAGCGTGAAGGACTCACCAACCTGAGCGACCTTCATGGTCTCTGTCTTCATCTCGAGTGTGGCCCGGGTGCGGTCCTTCCCGGAGCAGGCAGAGTTGATTGCGAAGTTCATGAGTGCGTCGTGGATGACCGCGTGCACGCCGGCCTGCACGATTCCGTGGGGGTTGGACGCCAGCATGGTGGGATCCCACCGTCCGGCAGCCCAGCCGTGATCGCGATAGCTCTCCTCGATCACGCCGTACGCATCGATGGATGCGCCGATGCCACCAATGATGGACATGCCGCCATCACCTAGCCACCGGTCCATGTTCTTCCGGGGCGCTGATGCGGATGGTGGAGTGCGAGGGATGGGTGCAGATTCGTCAGCCATAGCGGCTGAACCCTACCGAAGCGCACAGGTAGCGTCACAAGCATGGAAATCAGGCCGATCACGGGAACCGGCGAAGCCGCAGCGGTGGTGGACCTGATTCGCATTGCGTGGGCAGCCCGTGTGGATGGCCGGTCAAGCGGTCATCGCTTCACTCTTGACTCCCTGGTTTCCCTCATTGCTGAGGGTGGCCTCGTCCTTGGCGCGTTCGATGCAACGGAGTTGGTCGGCACGGTGACGGTGTTGCTCGAAGCTGGCTCCCACACGGCCGAGATCACCAAGGTTGCCGCTGCCCCCGTGTTGTTCGGTAGTGGTGTTGGTTCGGCATTGATGCGTGCAGCGCATGAAGTGGCGCAAGAAGAATGGGGCATCGGAGACGCTGCTTGCGGTCAGTGCCTATCAACCTGAGCTGGTGCGTTGGTATGCGCGCATGGGATATGTCGTAGCACCCGATCGTATCTACGGGCACGCATCGCCGAACTCACCAGCGCCGATTGTGATGACTCGCCCGTTGCTTCAACCTGCGGATCCGGGACCGGTGGAACACTGTGCCGATGTCATCCGTTCAGGCGGGCTGGTTGCAATGCCAACCGAGACGGTTTACGGGCTCGCTGCCGACGCAACCAACCCAATTGCAGTGCGGTCGGTGTTTGCTGCAAAAGGCAGACCCGTCGATCATCCGCTCATCGTGCATCTCGCGTCGGCCGCCTCCTTGTCCACCTGGACGGTTGCCACAGAGGAGGCGTACCTACTGGCCGCTGCATTCTGGCCAGGACCACTCACCATCGTGCTCCCACGTCAAGCCCACGTTCTTGACGAGGTAACCGGTGGACGTGACACCGTTGCGGTTCGTGTGCCGCGTCACCCGCTGGCATTGGCACTTATCGCGTTGACCGGAGAACATGCTGGTCTGGTTGCGCCATCGGCAAACCGGTTTGGTTGTGTCAGCCCTACTTCCGCTGATCATGTGCGCGCAGATGGCCTGGTGGATACCGTTCTCGATGGAGGCCCGTGCGTCATCGGCGTGGAGTCGACCATCGTCGAGTTGATAGACGACAAGGTGCAAGTTCTCCGTGCTGGAGCGGTGAGTGCTGCCGACATCGAGACGGTTCTTGGACGCCCCGTGCAGGCAACCCCATCCGGGCCTAGTCGGGCGCCCGGAATGATGGCCAGCCACTACGCGCCTCGCGCCGCAGTGGCGTTAGTGGAACCGGGCCGACAGGTTCCCCCTGGTAACTGGAGCCGGGTTGGGTACCTCGGGCCTGGGCAGGCGCCCGCCGGTGCAATACGGATGGACACACCAGTTCCCTACTCGGGCGCCGCGTTGGCTCCGATCTTGTACGCGCGCTTACGTGAAGCCGACGAGTTGGGGCTTGACTTGATGCTTGTGGAACTGCCCTACGATGCCGATGCTCTTGGGGCTGCCGTTGTTGACAGGTTGACGCGTGCGGCTGCGGGTCGATGACTTGGAGTTGCAGCTATCTGGCCGCATCAGCCCGGGTATTCGTTGACTGAAGGGCCAGAGGTCAGTCGAGTAACTACGCCTGTGGCTAGTTGGATTCGAAAGAGCTGGAACGCCGTGTCCGTTCCCTTTTCGAGTCGGTGGACCAGCACAGACCTTCCATCGCGCGCCCATATCGGGCGGCTTGTGATGTTGGTGTCGTTAGTTAACCGCCTTACGCCAGTCCCGTCTGCAGCGCCAACGCGTACGTCCCATACGCCCGTGGGATCGCTCTTGGATGGTTTCGTTACCTCAGTGAGCCACGCCAGCTGTGTGCCATCTGGTGAATAGTACGGATCATGATCGCGCATGTTGTCGTCGGTGATCCGGGTGACCGGACCGCCTCCTGCTGCAACGGTGTAGATCTCGTAGTCGCTCGCCTGACAGAACGATCGTGGACATCCGACAAAGGTGACGGTTTGGCCATCAGGAGAGAACGACGGATCGATGTTTGTGCCACCTCTATCCGTAAGCGAGCGTGGTGATTGTCCGGCTGGGTCGGTGACGTAGATCTGCGGGTTCAACGCGCTCCCACCGAACATCACGAGTTGCGTTCCGTCCGGTGACCATTCCGCGTGGCCCTGCTGTCCCCAGCCGTCAAGGCCCGGTGGACGAAGTAGCTGTTGGTTGGCCCCGCTGGCGTCCATCACCCACAACGACACCTTGGAGGTGTCGGTGTCATGCACCCCGGCAGGAACCCGGTTGAACAGGATGCGGGACCGGTCAGGCGACGGCCTCGGCCACCATGAATCGGTGGAAGGGTCCGACGTCAGTTTTCGTTCTTTGCCACCGTCGCCGGCCATCGCCCAGATCTCGAAGTTTCCCGTGCGGTTCGAGTCGAAAAGTATGTCGGCTGGGGCTAGCCGAGCGACAGAAACGGTTAACGATGTTGGTGCGACGAAGCCGGATGGCACCGATGGAACACGATTTATCCTTGCCGAGACGAATGCGATGATGCCAACTCCCACCGCTGCGGCGAGAACGGTTCCTGCAAGGAGTTTCTTCACGGCGCCCATGTGGTGTTCACCTCTTGATACCCTCTTCAGTACTTGTTTCGGTGTGTGCGTTTCGCACCAGGCCTTGCGGAGCTGAGACGGTCGATCGTGCCGGGACGGAATTGAACAACAGCACGTTTGCACCGACTCGCGAATGTGCACCGATTGTCACAGGGCCGAACACTTTGGCTCCATCGAAAATCTTGCACCCGGTTTCAATCACCGGAAACCCGTCACGGTCCGGGTCCCGCATTCCAGCCGTGCCGATGGAGACGCCCTTGAACACCTGGACATCGGATCCGATCACGGTTCCGGCGCCGATGGCGACCCCCATCGGATGAGCAATAAAGAAGCCCGGTCCGATACGCGCTTGTGGGTAGATCTCTGCGCTGAACAACGCAACCATCAGCAGCAACAGAAGACGTGACACCGGGAACCAACCGCGCAGGTGCGCAGCGTGTGCGACGCGGAAGAGCGCCACCGTAAGGAAGCCGGATTGGGTGAGGACATCGAACGTTCGACGTAAACCGCGAGGACGGAGATGATCCATCGCCATGCATGCCTCGAAGTCCCTTCTGAGCGTTTCGCGCAGACTCATAGTCGCTTCTCCAGCTTCGGCAACCTGGCGAGAATCAGCGGCTGGGATTTCGGTCTTACCCGTGACGGGTTGGGGTTCGGTGCCGGAGTTCATGATCGTGTCCCAACTGCTTCGGAGTGGACCGCGTAACCAAAGGCTGCGATCGCAGCGTGGCCGACGCGGGTGCAGTCGAACTGGGCGGCGCGCCGAGTGCCAGCGATTCGTAGTGTCTGGCGAAGCGTGTCGTTGGTCCAGAGCGTGACTAGCCCTGACGTGATCGATTCAACGTCGTATGGATCGACAAAGTGTGCTGCATCACCGAGTACCTCGGGAAGCGATGTGCAGTTCGACGCCAGCACCGCAGTTCCGTGAGCCATCGCTTCAAGCGGGGGCAGGCCGAATCCTTCAAACAACGACGGGTATGCCAACGCAACGGCGTGTTGGAGCAACCACCGCCGGACGTTGTTGTCCACCCTTCCAACTTCGATTATCGAGCCACGCGGTGCGTCGACCATGGCGTCTTGTCCCTCTTGCGATTCCCACCATCGCGCACCAGCGATGACAAGCACAGCGTCGCTCATCTCGTTGGTGCGACGCGCAGCCAGGAACGCACGGACAAGGCGTCCGAGGTTCTTTCTTGGATGGACGTTACCGAGGTAAAGGACGAAGGGTCCGTCTATCCCGTTCTCACGTGCCCAATCCGAAGCTCTCGTCTCGTCCTGTTCGGATGCAGCGTGGGCCGTTGTCTGTGGGGGCGTCACCCGATTCGGTACAACGCGTACTCGGTCCGGGTCGAGATCGTATGAGTCGATCAGGTCTTGTCGCGTGAACTCGCTGGGGGTGAGCACCACCCGCGCGTTGCGCGCTTGGCGAGGAACCAACCAATTGAGCCGCTGTCTGACTGGACTCGGGTACAGGTGAGGGAGGTGACGGAAAGAGAGATCGCCAATGACCAGAGCCGAAGGAACAACACAACGAACCGGAGCGTGAGTGATGGTCATCAGCAGGTCGGCCGGGTCTGGGTCTTTGGCGGACTTACGAAGGTCGAACATGAAGTGCCGAAAGCCGCGCGTGCGTTGGACGGCGAGCGTCGGAAATTTCGTCTGACCTCTGGCAACCACAGGGACCCGTGATTCGGAGTCGACGAGGAGAGGGAATTGATCAGAGTTCTGCGTGTCTGCAACGTCAGCAAGACCTTCGATCAACCCCGTCAGCCATGTCTCGTCGCCACCGATTCCAGAGCCGAGGGCTGCGCAATCGATGAGCACTTTCATGTGGGTCTACTCATGAGTCTCACGAGAAGCACCGAGCCCAACGCTGCATGGATTCGCCCAACTCGCGATACACGGTTCGGTAGTGGAACGGGCGAGGGCTGCGGCTTGCTTCCACCAGGAACTCGTCGGTGAACGATGCGAACATCGACGCATAGTCGCCCTTCTGCACCCGGGAAACAGCGTCGTCCACGCATTGGAAGAAGCCTTCCGCCATGAGGTGCATCCATTGTTCGAGCATCACCACGCGCTCCAAGCGTGTCTGTTTCGTATGCTCCACAATCGGGCGGCCGAAGGAGAACAAGTCGCCGCGGATGTCCATGAGTTTCTTCACGACGTAGCCACCCCAAATGTCGTCGTGTCTGCTGAGTTGCCATCCGTCCACCCAGAGGTCCGGAAGGAAGAAGTAGGCCGGGACCAGGTCGGCGGTGAATGCTGTGTTCATCCCGCATACCGGAATGTTGCCAAGCGCGATGCGGTTCTCTTCGCCATAGAGACCTGGGTCGTAGGGCGGCTCGCTCGGCAGTTTGTCCACACCGTTCAGGTCGAGCACGTTGTCCCATACCCCCATGTTGATCTTGACCGGGCCAGAGGCGACCGTCTCTTCAACCCGGGAGCGGTCCGGTGTCCGGTACTCGTACGGGTAACCGCGGGCGTAAAAACCCTTGGCAGTGATCGAGTTGATCCACTCGCCGCGCAAGGCCGGAGCGTTGGTGACTGTTGTCAGCGATTCGAGATGCGTCTGCAGCCAACCAGACCGCACGCGGCAGTCGTAGTCCAACGCGATGATCACGTCATACCCCTCGCGATACGCAAGGACGTGACCAAAATTCCGACACGCTGCGCTCTTGTGCGGGATGGCGTCCCAGTTTGTGCCCATCACTTCGCGTTGCGCGTCGTAGTCGTAGAAGATGACGTTGTCTCGGTCCGGCATTGTCAGGTTTCCATCACTGTCATCGGGAACGATGACAGTGATGTCCTGCGAAAGATCGTCGAAAAGACCCCAATCCGGGTCGTTGGGCATGGGGATCACCACGGCAACTTTGCGGAGATCGATCCGCGCTGCCGGTGAATCCAAGGGGGTGCTGGTTGTGGTTGACATGTTCACGTTGAGGCTCCTGGTTTTCGAGTTTGTGGAGATGTGTGAGGGAGCTATAGGGCAGGCCGCTCAGGCAGACCGGCGGACCTGTTGCATGTCGGCAAAGTTGAGCCACAGGTAGTCAGAAATGGCGTCGCGCCAGGGGCGCATCATGTTGAGCCCGATGCGATCCAGCGACTCGTTGCGCATGATTTCTGAACGCGGCCGGATGGATGTGTACTGGTGGGCGAAGAACTCTGACCCGACCTCGATGAGCTTCGTCGATTCATCGAGGCCAAGCGTCTCCAAAATGTGCTTCGCCACGTCGTAGCGGCTGCCGGCTCCTTCGCAGGCCATGTGATAGAGGCCGAACTTGTCCGTCTCGAGCAGCGCGAGCAACGTGCGCGCGAAATCCGATGTGTACGTAGGAGTTCCGAGCTTGTCGCCGACCGCGTGGATGGTGCGGCTTCCGGCCCGGATCTGGTCAAGCATCTTCGCAACGAACTTGTGATCCTTGCCCGGGCCGCCGCCGACCATCCACCCAGCGCGCACGATGAAGTGGGCGGCGAGGGTCTCGGTGACCGCACGTTCTCCATCGAACTTGGTTGCACCGTATGTGTTGACGGGGTTTGGTGCATCGGACTCGGTGTAGGCGTCCACTTTCGTGCCGTCAAAAACGCCAGCGGTGCTGATGTAGATCAGCGTGGCGCCGGATTGCTCGCAAATCTGTGCGATGTGGCGTGTGGCGTCGGTGTTTGTTTCCCGTGTTCCAAGCGGGTCTGCGTCGGAGCGTTCAAGATCTGTTTCGGCCGCGAGATGTGCCACGAAGGTCGGACGTATCGACTTCACCGCCTCGCGGACAGCAACGTGGTCCCGAACATCCAGATAGAACAGCGGCGGCCCGTTCCGGCCCCACACTGGACCTGCAGCAACGTCGCAGTCGGTGGCGATGACGTGATATCCGGCTTGGGTGAAGGCGGGAACAAGTGCGCTTCCGAGCATGCCTCCAGCGCCGGTGACGAGAACATTCATGGTGCTCCTTCGGGTTGTGGTGTGCGCTGCGTCGCAGCGGGTTGTGGTGGTTTCGTTCGTTCAAGAGCGATGGCCGCGTTGCGCCAATGGGTGCGCATTACGCTTCGGTGGTGTGAGGGATTTTGTGAGGGATTGTGTGAGGGATTGACGGTGCTGAGCGCAGCGTGCGCCAGACTTCGTACGGCAAATCCCACGGCTTCTGCTGCTTTCAAGGCGGTTGTTTGGCCAGCGCCGTGATGGCCCGCGAAGTACTCATTGAAGGTCCGCAACGCCAGTGGTGATGCTGCACCCGTCCGGCGTCGCGTACCGGCACCCATGACGTGTGCTGCAGTGGCTGCTGGTTCGTAGCGCACGGTCCATCCGGCCGCGCGAGCAAGGCGGCACAGATCGACGTCGTCCATGTATGCGAAGAATCGTTCGTCCATGGGTCCGGTATCTGCAAGCGTTTCGCTGCGCAGCATCAGACACGCGCTTGAAACCCAGTCAGGAAAGAAGGCGTGGTGCGTGTCTTCGTAGAGCCACAACGACCGCCTTGCGAAACGGCGTGAGAACCGTTCGAGGAACAGAAAGAAGGCGAACGCACCAACCAGGCTGGGTTCACTTCCAGCGGTCCATCGCTGCCAACTACCGTCTGGATACACCAAGCGCGGCGCCACAACTCCCACGCCGGGATCGTCGTCCAGCGTCTGCATCAACTTCTGTGTGCACCCGGGCAGCAACATCGCGTCAGCGTTCAGCAGGAGCAGTCGCTGGCCGCGAGCAGCCGCCATTCCGCGATTGTTGGCACGTTGGTAGCCCACGTTGGTTTCGTTGATCAGCAACGTGACGGCCGGCCACTGATTGCGGACGAGTTCTGCGCTGCCGTCTTCTGACCCGTTATCCACCACGATCACCTCGTGGTGGATCTCTCCCAATTCAGCCGCGACGCTCCGCAGACATTGTTCAAGCAGGTCCGCCGTGTTCCAGCTCACGATCACAACGCTGAGAAGCGGTCGGTCATCGCCAGTCACTGGACACCTCCCGCATCAACTGGGTGATCTGGAGCGGTCGTTGTCGAAGCGATATGGGATCAACGATCCGCAGATCAGTGTTCCCCTTTGACGTCAGCGATGTGAATACCACCGTGCTGCCGTCGCGAGACCATGTCGGGGCAAACGCACCAGCCGGGCTCGGTTGCGTCAAGACGCGCGTTCGTTGAGTTGTGACGTCAACAAGACCGAGTTGCCACCCAGAGATGTCGCCACCATCGGCACCCGCCGCCCGTGAAGTATCGAAGGTTGCGGCAGCTTCGAGGTCGGCCGTCGTGTTCAGTGCGAAGACAAGTTTGCGCCCGTCCGGTGACCATGACGGGGTCACGGCGAGACCCGCGATGCTCGTTACCGGCTTGACCCGACTGCCGTCGATGGCCATTGTCATGAGCTGCCGATCTGCACCGACCGTGCTGGAAAAGGCGATGGTCCGGCCATCGGGCGAAAACCTTCCACCGCTGTCACTCACTGTCTCGGTTCCTGATGTCACATTGGTGAGGTTGACCACGGCCCCGGTGCGCAAATCGATCACCAGCAGGAACGATTCGCCTGTCGGAGACAGATTTGTCACCAGTACCCGAGTCCCGTCGGGTGAAAGGTCGGGATCGGTGTTGGCGCGCAATTCACCATCAGGGACAGCGTCGTGCCAGTCCTCAATCGTCGGAGTCGTGAGGCGTTGCAAACCTGTTCCGTCAACGTTCACGACGAAGACCTGCAGAGTGGGATCGACCTCAACAGTTCCGACGCCAGGAACCGTCGACGGGAAATGGCGATTGCGCCGTGGGCCCGCCTGCGGCTTGAACGCAAGCTCGACCTTGGAGAGCGGTGCACGCGCGGAGAACACGATGCGACGCCGGTCGGTGCTCCAACGCGCGGTCTGCACATCAAACCCGGGTGGGAGTGGAACGGTCGTTTCACCCCACCGATCGACTCCAGAAGTCCAGATGGCCCCAGGACCGGTTCCAGAGGCAGCGACGAAAACGAGTTGATCCGCACGGCGCTGGCTGCCAATGGCCTGCACTTGCTTGAATGCCTTCACGGGCGGGGCTCCCGGGTATTGCCTCCAGTCGGCCCATGTCAGCGCGATGTCGTCGGTGGCGACGAGTACCCGTGCGCGTTTCGCGTTTGCGTCAACGACGCACAGACACATCGTTCGAGAGCTCAACGCAGCGAGGTAGCCGAGGGCGGTTCCATCTGGCCGCCACACTGGGTTGAACGCCGAAGGCTGATCGGGGGAACACGGACTGTCCGGCGGTCGAGTTGCACAGGCGAGCCCTTTGTTCGCCAGGACCTCTTTGCCGGTGCGCAGGTTGCGGATCGGAAGGAACCAATTGTCGAGCTTTACGTCGACGCCCGCCGAACTGTCACTGCGAGGATTCCCCGGACCTCGGTACGAGCTGTATGTCAGCAGACGACCATCAGGCGAGATCGCGGGGTCAACGTTGTACGCAGAGTCCGAGACTAGGTGTCGGCGAGCGCTCCCGTCTGCAGCCATCGAATCGATCTGCGTGGGAACAGTTTTCGCCAGGTCATCCCTAATGGTGTTGGCGAACACGATTCGGTCACCTTCGGCGGTAAACCGTGGGTCTGCATCGAATGCGCCGACTCGATTCGTTTCGGCTGAGAGGTTGCTGACCTCCAACGTCGCAAGCGACAGCCGGTACAGGGCGATGTGTTCGAACTCCGACCAGGAAGAGGTGAACACGACGGACAAACCATCTGGTGAGACTTTTGGCTGTTGGTTTCGCCAAGGGTTGCTTGTGAGTTGAACGAGGCCAGTACCGTCCGGGTTCATCAGGTAGATCTGTTCGGGGGAGCCCTCTGGTCCCGTTCGGGCCGAGAGGATGATCTTTGATCCGCCGAACGCCCACATCGGCCAAAAGAAGTCAAGGTCGCCAGGCGGAGAAATGGCAACCGGTCGACCGTCAATGACCCGGAACACTCGGTGGCGACCAGTCGACCGCTCACCGCCCGCCAGCAAGATATCGAGGCCTTCTGTGTCGGCCCCTGCGGGTTGTTGGGCGCTGATCGACTTTGGTTGTCTCGCTCGTGACTCGGCCGTTTGGCGAGGCACGCCGAGCTGGTTGGCGGCGCGTTGAGCGGCACTGCCGGGTAGGGGAAGCAGAGCAACCAACAACGTATGTAGACATAGATGACGGGCGATCTTCATGTTGCCGCCAAGCCGATGCCGGGTTGACGCTCCGGGGTATGTCGGAGTTCCTCACGGGCGATTCGCTCGGCAGCAATGGCGACGCCGACGAGAAGCCAGAACAGTGTGCGCGGCGACTCTTGTCGTAGGGCAAAGAGCAGCAGTTCTTCAACCGCGAAGAATCCGACAACCGCGACGAGTCCCGCTCCGAGAGCGCTGAAGAGCCTGTCGCGGGACCTTTCGAGCTGCACACCTAGGGATGCGACGAACGCGATCGCCGTGAGAAAACCGACGGTTCCAACGATCCCGGTCTCTGCGAGCTGGAGGAGGTACAAGTTGTGCACGGGGTTGCCGGCGAAAATCAACGAAGGGTCTTGATAATCAGACGATGCAGGTTGGAAGTTGTTGAGGCCTACTCCCAGAAGCGGGGAATCGGACCACATGTCAACGGCAAGCGCGTTGAGCTGCGTACGTGATTCGACCTCGACCCCGAAGTGTTTCGTCTGAAAGTTGTCGTTGTATAGCGGCACGGTGATCGGTAACGACGCCGTGACCAACGCCACGGCTCCTGCACCCCAAAGGCAGGCCAAGCGTGCTTCAAGTCTTTGGGTGACAAGTGCCCAGATAACGAGCATCGGAGCAACCACGGCAACGCCAAGCAAGGCAGCGCGGGTCTGGGATAGCAGCAGCGGAACGGCACAGAAACCGGCAACCGCAAGGCACGCCAATCGGTGACGGGGACTCCGAAGGCCAAGCGCAACGGCGAAGGCGATCATCCCGACTTGCGCGAGAACTGCACCCATGAACACCGGATGGTTGATTGTTCCGAATGGTCTGTCGAGGACGCCTGTCTCGGTGACGCGGCCAGCGACCATTGTGGTGGGGGTTCCGAGGAACGCGAGTCCGAGCGGACCCCTTGTGAGTTTCTGCGCCACGACGATGACGCACTCCACGATCGCGACGGTGCCGAGCGCCAAAAGAACGATCTGCACGTGGCGTCGAGTGCGCACTCGCGCTGCGAACGCCAGGCACAACGCTGTGCACGATGCCATGCGAACGAGCTCGGAAAACGAAAGCAATGCGTTTTCAGCCATGAGCAGACTGGGAAGTACGAAGGCCGGCCACAGCACAATCACGCGGACAACTCGGTGTGCCCAAAGCGCCTTGAGATCGGCCCACATGGTGCCCTCGAACAGCCAGAACCCGTACATCATTGCGACGACGAGATCCAAACTTGATATGTACATGCCCGCGGCGCCGCTTGGGACGAATGTCAGGCTGGAGACCGACTTGCGGATCACCACAGCTACGGACAACGTTGCCGTGGCCAACATCACTTCGTCGCGTCGTTTGGTGACGATCAGGAGGGTAATGAAGCAGCCGGCCACTGCCAGGGCGGCGGCGGCTTTCATTCCCAGAAGTGCGCCGAACCACGCGGTCGCGGCTGATGCCACGACAACGGCAATCTGCGTGAAACGGGATGCTGACGAAGGACCCGTGCGACCAGTAGAGGTGCCGCCTGCTGCGTGCGCGCTCACGCTGCTCATGGGGCGCCTGCAAGCGAGCGCGGCGTCAGTGCGGGAAGTGAATGAACTGGGAGGGGCTTCGGTGACCGAGGAGGCGCAGATCGATAGCCAGCGTTCACTTGGTGCATCAGCACCTTCCAATACATCCAGCGGGCAACTCGACTGTCGGAGTCCATTGGCAGACCATCAAGCCAGCGCGTCAGCGGCGGGACGGTGTAGCGATTGAAGAGCAACTCGCGAACGACGCCCCTGGCGATGGAGCGTGGCGAGTTGTGAACGGACAACACGCCGTAGCGTTCAAGGAGTGCGTCCTCGGGAATCAAACTGGACAGATCCCGTAGTCCTCTGCCGATGGATCGTTGGACCGCTCCAGCACTTTTCACGGTGTGCGGGTGAAAGTGCTCGCCAGCAGCCAACGGGTTGTACACCGCGTCAAGCCCGGCCCGCTTGATCCATCGATATCCCAACTCGATGTCCTCGTTGCCGATCTCGGCCCAGTCCTCGTGGAAGCGGAGGTTGCGCTCGTGAATGACCGACCGTGGCATGGATAAGTTCATGCTCCAGAAGTGCAGCCAACCGACGGTGGCATCGACGCGATTGGCTACTTCGTCGTATGCAAACGGTTGGTAGAACCGGATGAACGGGGTTTGTTCCATTTGCGGGGACTGGCGTACGTGCCCCAGCACCGCAACGGGCATTGCATGCGCCGTGTGAATTCGGGCGTGTTCCGCCAGGAATTGCGGCTCCACCCACACGTCGTCGTTGATGAACAGGACGTAGTCATGACGCGCTTCGGCCTCCCCTCGATTTCGTTTCACAGCCGGAAGACGCTCCGCGAGCCACAGCAGTCGAACCCGGCCGCCGGTCGCAGCTTCATGCGCCCGAACCATCGCAGGCGTGCCGTCGGTGGAATTGTCGACCACGATGATCTCGAATCGGTCTGACGGATACTCCATAGCGAGAAGGTGGCGGATTGTCTGATCCACGACGTCGCATCGGTTGTACGTCGGCATGATGATGGAGAAGCTAGGAACGTAAGCGCACGTTGTATCTGGTTCGTCGGCTTCGTGAAGCGCCGTCGGAAGTGGATGATTGGTCATGCCACGCCAGCCCCAACGCCATGGCGTACGGCCCCGCGATTGAGTCGGATTCGAACCGAACCGGTGTACCAAGCAAGTACGGGCCATGCGATGCCAGCGAGACCAGCCGTGATCCACCATTGCGCGTGACTCACCGAATCAAACAAGACGCTGCCGCCCCACAGAACTGACGCGCAAACCGCCAACCGAAGGAGCCGCCTTGCGTCCAGAACGCAGCCCGTAACGCGGGCAACGGCGATCGTCGAACACGTAACCAGAAACGCGGCTGTGAGCAACGTTCCGATCGCTGCGCCGATGGGGCCGAAGCGTGTGATGAGCGGAATGTCGATGAGGATATTGATCACGATCGCCGGACCGACAGCGAAGAGGGTTGCGCGTTGATTGCCAGCTGCGACGAGCGCAAATCCTTGCCATACGTTGACGACGATCAACACGAGTGCAAATGACAACGTGAGCATTGGTCGGAACGCAGCGGCATAGTTCGCTCCGTACACGGATCGCACCGCAGATGGGCCGATGGCAGCGAGCAGGACGGGGATCGGAAGTACGAGTCCGAGCAACAACTCCGTGCCGCCCTGGTACACATCGGCGAAGCGTTCCGGTTGTTTTCCGAACGACTGGGCCAGGAGCGGGAACAGCACGTTGACCACCACGATTGTGGTGATGAGCGTGTGTTCAATTGGCTGGAAGGCTGCGCCGTACAGGCCGACGTCGGAGCGCGGTCGAAGAAACGCGACGGCGAATGCATCCAGCTTGAGGTAGGCAGCTCCAGCCACGCCGACGAGAGCCAGCGGTGCAGCGCGCCTGAAAAGTGCGGGAAGGTCGGACCACACGACGGATGGCCGCAACCCGAACCGACGGGTGGCGATTGCTGAAGCGAGCACGGTCCCGACCACTGCGCCAACTATCGGAGCGGCGACAACGGCGAGCAGGCCGAGACGCAACTGGATTGCAACAATGACAAGCGCCAACTCCACCAGTTCGATGGAGGTTCGCACAACCGCGTCGACCTCTTGGCGTAACCCAACTTGGAACACAATCGTGAGCGTCAGGACCGCTTCGGTGAAGAAGACCAGCGACGAAATGGCAACGGCGATTTGCGTTGTCTTGCTGACCCCAAAGGCGATGCAGACGAGTTGCGCGACGCCCGATGCGACGACTGCCGTGACGAGCCGAGCGACGGTGGTTGTGCCGATGACCGCTCCCGCTTTCGCCGTGTCACGTGACAGCTCCCGGACTGCGTGATTGCGCATCCCAAATTCGCTCAGCAACAGCAGGAGACCGGAAACGGAAACGACGAACACGTAGTCGCCATACCCTCCCGGGGCGAAGTATCGGATGAGCATCAACGAGGTGGTGACGTTGACCCCCAGATGCACGACTCGGGCAAGGAGTTGCGCAATGGTGCTGACGGCGAGTCGTGCTCCAACTGAACCCACCGCCACCGGCCGAGGGAGAGTGGTCATGGGAATATGGCCCGATCAGTCAGGTCAATTGATTCGGTCGCCCCTGATCCGTTGTGCGACCGACCGAGGTCACCCGTCGAGTCGCTCGTGTCATCGAGGTCGTCATAGCGGTCGTAGTCGTCGTCGGTTTCGGCGTCGTTGTCCGAACCGTTTTTCCTACCGGTGTTGTTGGCGAACTGCTGCGAGTCGTGTTGCGGAATTGAAGTCCGGCGCGCGGCGAAGGGCAGTTCGAGTTGTGTTTCACGAGAGCCGATGACGGTGTCTGCGTCCCAATCGTTATGCAGCGCCCTGGCAGCGTTTGGGCGAAATGCACCTGCGCGCGCCATACGGCGATACGTGATGACGAATCCGCTTAGCGCTCCGAGCGTGAGCCCGAGGAAGAGGTACATCCATCGCTGAGGAGCGGCCGGGTAGAGCGGGACGTCGGCCCTGTCAAGCCTGGTCAGCTCAACAGCGCCGCCCTGGGTCCGAGCTGCTGCCGCTTCGTACTGGACGCTCAGTGTTTGCACCACACTCGTTGCAACATCACGCTTGAGTTCCGCCATGCGTAAAGCAGCTTCAGCTGCTGGCAATGCGGCAGCGGTTGGGGGTGTCGTTGCGAGAATTTTAGACAACGCGCTCGATTTCGCGGTCAGCCCCGCTACGTCTGCCTCCATGGTCTGGGTTGCATTGAGGAGCGACGTGTAGGTCGAGCTGGTTGTTTCGCTTGAGACCTCGGTCGAGCTCCGCCCGGTCTGAATTTCCGACGTGGTTGCCGATGTCCGTGGGGTGCGGGCCAGCTGGGCCTTGGTGGCTTTCAAGCGGGCCGTGACGGCGTCCAACTCGGCGTTGGTCTCATTCAGGGACGACCGCAGCTCTTGTAGTCCCGTTTCACTGAGAACCAGCGATGCGTCCAAGTTGGTGATGGAACGTGTGCGCTTCAACTCGGCGATCGCCTGCTCCGCAGCGGACTGCGACGTGTATGCGTCGTCGAGCTGCTTTTGTAGCGCTTCGCGATGGGCTTCGGCCTCCTCGCTCGTTCGCGTCGCGCTGGTTTCAATCAGGAGATCGGCAGCGGCGTCGGTGATTTGCGTGGCGTCCTCTGGCGATCCTCCGGAACCGGTGATTGCAAGCACGAACGACTCTCCAACGGGAGCACCGAGGAGACCTTCCCGGACGTCTTGTATCGCTGCGTCTCGGCGGCTCGGCTCCTTATACATGCCATGCATGACGTAGGCCCGAGTTCGCTTGATTGACCCGGCAACGAAGCCTTTGAGGTCGGCCACGGCTCCCGTTGGCTTTGGACGATTGTCGAGTTGCAGCCGCTCGACGATCTCCGACGCGATGTCGTGCGATCCAAGGACGGCGATCTGCGTGTTGACAAGCGACGCGCCCAATGTGGAGTCAACGATGCCTGGCTGACTCCGGAGATCGTTTCCTGTACTGCTCAGAACCGTTGCGTCACGGCTGCGAACCAGCAGCCTGGTGTTCGCTTCGTAACGAACAGGGATCGCGAAACTGGCAAGGAACGCAAGCATCGCGGTGGCACCAGACAGAGCAAATACCGTTCCCCACCCTGTGCGACGGCGACGGCGTGCGGATCGATTGGATCGTCGGGAAGAGTGTGTGGAGTGCGGCTTCCGAACGGAGCCGCGCGCGGCCGCCGAACCGGTCTCCTCCGCGTCAGCGTGGTCTACCGAGTGGCGTCCGATCCGACGGATCTTCAGGATTTCAGCCATGAGAGTCTCCAATTGAGGTGCACGTTTCGAATGACGATGTCCAGCCGATGGAAGGCGATCAACATGGCTGAGCGCGTCTGCAGTGCAACCGCAGCGAACCAGCGCAGCGGGTTCCACCATTGCGGTGCGATGTGCGTTCGCCAGTACAGGTATGCGCCTCGATGAAATGACTTCACAACTGGCGAGGGCCATCCACGACGGCTGCCCCCCTCGCTGTGGCCGACGACAGCGGACGGTACGGTCCACACCTCGTATCCGTGGTCAGCCATGCGCTTGCACCAGTCGGCGTCTTCCCAGAAAAGGAAGTACCGCTCGTCTAGCAAGCCAACCTGGTCCAGTACGGGTTGGGACACCAACATGCAGGCACCGGAAACCCAGTCACACTGGAACGCCGGGTCGCCTGCCGTGGCGTCGCGGCCGACCAGGAACCGGGTGGACCACCGGTTGTTCGGAAACGCTCGAGTCAGTGGCGAACGGCGTCCCCACAAACCGGCAGCCGCTGTGGGAAACGCCCGTGCGGTGAGTTGGTTTGCGCCATCGGGATAGGTCAGAAGTGGTGCAACGATGGCCGCACGAGGGTGTGCTTCTGCGAAGTCGAGCAAGGTCCGCAACGCTCGCCCGTCAACGGTGGTGTCCGGGTTCAGCACGAGCACGAAAGGGGCCGACTCTGCATGCGACCGAGCTTCACGGATCCCGATGTTTACGGCGCACGCGAAACCCAGGTTCTTGTTCAACTGAATGAGGCGCACTGTGGGGAAAGAACGGGCGATCTGTTGCGGTATGTCGTCGGCAGAGTTGTTGTCCACCACGGTCACGTTCACCTGCACGTCGACGGACTGCATGACCGATGCAAGACACCGGATCACCTCGGGTCCCGAGTTGAACGTCACAATCACCACAGCAATGTCCGGTGTGGACTGGAGAAGATCGAGTGCTGTGTCGGTGAACGCCAGCATCAGAACGCCCCACGCCGTAACAGAACAACCAGGACCGTCTTCAGCATCAGCTTGAAGTCGAGCCAGGTGCTTTGATGCGAGACGTAATACAGGTCGAAGCGAAGACGTTCTTTCATGGTCAAGAGGCTTCGTCCGCGGGTCTGTGCCGATCCGGTGAGGCCAGCCTTCGTCAGCAGGCAGCTGAGTTCGAGGTCTGTGTAAAAGCGAACCAACTCCGGGAGATCGGGGCGAGGGCCAACAAGGCTGATATCGCCTTTGAGGACGTTGAGGAGGTTTGGGAGCTCGTCCAACGTTGTGCGCCGGAGCCATCTGCCCATTCGTGTGTTGCGTGGGTCATCGACGAGTTTGTAGAAGACGTCCTCGGAACCGGGGCCCGCGGTGAATCGATAGTGCTCGGGGAATCGCTCACGAGCGTCGGCGTACATCGTGCGGAACTTGAAGAACGTGAAGTGGCGCCCGTTACGCGTCACTCGTGTTTGGCGAAAGATCGCGGGCCCCGGGGAGTCGAGCCGGATCAGCATGACCAACAGCAGAAAAAGTGGAAAGGAGCAGAAGAGAAGCAGCGTTGCTCCGACGACATCGATGATGCGCTTAACGGTCCGGTACGCGAGGTCGTTGTTTGGGAGAATGACGAACTCCGCAGTTCGAAGCCGCCTCGCCAGGAAGGTCTCGGTGGGCTCGCCCGGAGGTGGGCCGCTCGATTCCGTTCGCTCTCCGTGTGCGGGAGCGATTGCGTCGTCACCAACGTTGGGCGCGGTTCGCGGATTATCGCGGATGGGGTCTTCTCGGATCCTAAGTACTGGACCCGCCAGTGGGTCGGTGTGCCCTGGGTCGGTGTGCGCGACGCTTCGATGCGAAGTGCTGGACGGGACGGACCGCTGCTCCAAAGGAGGTCCCGCATACAGCGAGCGGACCAGGGCGGCGACCTCCGCTCGCCCGTCAATTCCCACGTGGTGCGTCCGGGCCACTTGAGGTCCGAATACGTCAGTTGTGGTCCCCGAAGTTGGGGGCCGTCGCGCTCGATCCGTCACCGAACTCTCCGATCCACGTTTTGACAGGTCAAAACACCTATGAACGTTGACTCAGTCTGGATCGTCGAAATCTTTTTGTCCACCGTGATTCCACTGATTTACGTTGTTGTCATCAACCAGTGACAATTTCGAAGTGAACGCTTTACGTGGCAGCACTCCGGGTGTCCCTCTGCTGTTCCGGCTTCTGTCTCGGCGCGGGTTTGACCCGAACAGGGGTCAGTGCGCGAAACTTGACCGTCTGGTCCAGTCTGGGCCCGTTCGCAAAACAACCTCAGGAGTGACCCCATGGCACGTACTGCAGTCATCGTCGACGCCGTCCGCACACCGCTTGGCCGCCGCGGCGGCAAACTGAAGGACTGGCACCCGGTCGACCTCGCGTCAGTGGTGCTAAAGGCGTTGGTCGACCGCAACGACCTGGACCCGGCTTTGGTTGACGACGTCGTGATGGGGTGCGTCATGCAGGCCGGCGAACAGGCGCTCAACATCGGCCGTAATGCGGTTCTGGCAGCGGGTTGGCCAGAGTCCGTACCCGCAACCACAATCGACCGCCAGTGCGGTTCGTCCCAGCAGGCAGCGCACTTCGCAGCCCAGGGAGTTATCTCTGGCGCGTACGACATCGCTGTTGCGGCAGGAGTGGAAGTGATGAGCCGCATCCCCATGGGTGCGACGTTGGCAACACGGGAACTGGGGACGCCGTTCTCGCGACAGGTACGGGATCGCTATGCGGCAGTGGGTGGGTTGCAGCCACAGGGCATTGGTGCCGAGATGATTGCGGCGCAGTGGGGAATCACGCGCGAAGACTGCGATCGGTTATCCGTCGCATCGCACATGAACGCTGCACGCGCGACGGACGAGGGTCGATTCCAGAACGAGATGATTCCGGTGTTGGACGCCGAAGGCAACCTGATGACAACCGACGAGGGAATCCGACGCGAGTCGAGCATGGAAAGCCTTGGCAAGCTCAAGCCAGCCTTCAAGCCCGACGGCATTGTTACCGCCGGCAACTCGTCACAGATCACCGACGGCGCAGCAGCGTTGCTGATCATGACCGAAGAGATGGCAGCCAAACTCAACTTGAAGCCCCGGGCGCGCTTCCACACATTTGCCCTTGCTGGTGTTGACCCTGTCACCATGCTCACTGGACCAATCCCGTCGACTGCGAAGGCATTGCAGAAGAGCGGCCTCAAGGCGGACGACATTGACCTGTTTGAGGTGAACGAGGCTTTTGCGCCGGTAGTTCTTGCCTGGGCCAAGGAATTGGGCATGCCGTTGGAGCGCACCAACGTCAACGGAGGCGCCATTGCCCTTGGGCATCCGCTCGGCGGCTCTGGAGCACGCATCATGACCTCCATGCTGAACGAGCTGGAGCGCACCGGTGGGCGGTTTGCACTGCAAACGATGTGTGAAGGCGGCGGGCTCGCCAACGCCACGATCATCGAACGCCTCTAAACAACCCAGTCCCGGGCGCGGCCGAGTGGTGAGCGGAGGGATCGAGCAAGTCCGAGGTGGAGCAACCCAGCAGACACGGGCGGGCCAGTACGCTGAGACCGTGAACCCGGTCCGTCTGCTGGTCGCGGCCGTCGCGATCTATCTCCTTCTCAAGATCGGCTATCGCATCATCGGTGCGATGGCTGCTCCTGTTCCTGGACCGCCGCCTGAGGGTGAGCTTCGCCGGGTCAATCTGCGCTATCAGTGCAATATCTGTGGCGCAGAGATCCGCATGACCCGTGCTGCAAACGAGGATCCCATGCCACCGCGTCATTGCATGGACGAAATGTCTTTGCTGGCCCCACGCTTTGAATAGCCCAAAGTTCTCCACATCCTGTGGATAAACCTGGGGAGTATCACACCAATGTGATTCCGCTGCTCAGAACTGAAATCGCTTTCAGCGACATCCCAGAGTTGGCAGGGTTGGCAAACGATCAGGAGCCTTACCGCAAACGCGTTGCGGTGATGAAGCCCAAGATGATGGCAACGAGGCCACCGATGAGTGCCCAGTTGTTGGCTGTCCACCAGATATTTGTGTAGTTCAGGACGATGATCAGCAGGCCGAGCGCGAAGAGCGCAAACATCAGCCATGCAACCCAAGCTGGGCTTTCGGCGGCATCGGCCTGGCCCTGAGCGCTGGGAGTAGCCCGAGGTGTGTACCGCCCGCTGGTGGATTGCGCACGGGCTTCGCCGGCGGCTGCGACGGCCTTCTGTGTGCTGTTCTTCTGTGCGTCGGACGCAGCGCCCGCAACTGAGCCGGACTTCTTTGGGGTGAATCGCTTCGACTCGTATGCCATGGCGGAACAGGTTAGGAGAAATGCAGACGGCCTGAGGCGACCTGTGCGAAAAGGCGGGTGCAAGCAGTTGTGAACCGAAGCGATCAGAGTTTGAACCCGAGGAGCGCGCAACCCATCAGACCCGGAATTACCCGATGGGGATGGTCGTCACGTCGGGGGCTGGAGGCACGGTGGGAACCGGAACAGTCGGAGCGGCCGTGGGAGCCGCAGTCGGCGGGACCGTTGGAGGAGCCGTGGGCGCTGGTGTCGGCGCGGGTGTTGGCGCAGGTGTTGCTGGAACCGTTTGCACCGGGAGCGCGGTTACCGGCGGCAACGACGTGGCATCTAACGGGCTGTCCGACGGGAGGGTGGTAGTGGTGGCAATGGTGGCTCGTCCACCGGTTGGCACGGTTGAGGTGGTGGTGGCCGAGGGGTCCAGTTCGCCAATGAACAGAACGACCTTTGCTCCAGCGACGCTATCCGTCCCCTGTTTCGGTGTCTGGTCAAGGACGATACCCACGCTGTTGGGGTCGCCTACTTGGCGCAGTTGGCGGTCAACCTCGAAGCCGAGTGACCGGAGGGTCGCAATCGCAGCCCCTTCCGTCTGTCCAAACACGCTTGGCACCTGTACCGCTGCACCGCGCGACACGAATACTTTGACGGTGCCATTGCGGTCGAATTCCGTACCGGCTGCTGGCTCGGTCCGGATAACCGTGCCTTTTTCGATCGTTGCACTGGCTTCATCGAGGAGGCTGGAACGGAACCCTTCCGCGATCAGCGTAGAAGCAGCGTCAGTAGGGGTCTTGCCCAGGACGTCTGGCACCTTGCCGGTACCGGTTCGGGCAGCAACAACAATCGTGACAGCGTCACCGGACTTGGCTTCAGTGTCAGCACTGGGGCTTTGGGAGATGACGTTGCCGGGGGCGGCTGACGCATCGGGAGTGGTTTCCACCACCACGCTGAAGCCGCGGGTTCGTAGCGTGGACTCAGCAACGTCTTGGCTGCGGCCAACAACATCTGGGACACGCAGGATGCCGTCGCCCGAGCTGACGATCAACGTGATCTCCGAACCTGCCTTGACCTGACGCCCTTCTGGCGGACGTTGTTCAAACACCACGTCCCGGCTGAACTGGTCGTTGGTCGCATATTCCACCGCTGAGGTGAAGCCGAGGTTGCTGAGCTTCTCCTCGGCCGCTGCGCGGTTCATGCTGACCACGTTTGGCACCAACACCGTGGGAGTGGTGGTGTCGCGCAACGAACGAGCAAGGAGACCAAGCAACGCAGCCAGCAGGGCAAGGAGCACTCCCAAGAGAACCAGCCAACGCGTGCCAGAGGATCGCTTGTCCAATACAGCTAGCGGATCCGCGTCGTCGACCAGCGCCGAAGGTTTGATCACACGGCCGGCTGCGTCGGTGTCGTCGTTGTTCGCAGCGAACGTCGGTCGGCGGACGGCGACGGTTGGTTCAAATGCAACGTCGTCTGAAGCGTCATGAGCGCTGGCCGAACGAGCCGCGGACTCCGTCGACGGAGGCCGTTGAGCGGTTCGTTGTGGCGGGTCTTCTGCACGGGTGCGGGCGCGTGAGCCGCTCTCTGAAGCGGATGGAGACTCGTCTGGTGTCGGCCGCTCGTTTGCCCTGGTCGACAGGGTGGAACCAGAATTGCTCGTCGTACGGGGCGTGGGCTGGGATTGAACCGCCGGCAAGGGTGTGCGCGTCGACGGCGGTGGTGTTGGATCCGCATCACGACGAGGCGGAATCCCGATGCGAGTTGGTTCGTCAGGGCCGACGGCGTCGACCGGGCCGAATCGTGCCTCGGGCACTGAAGCTCGGACGGGCCCCGCTTCGCCGCCAAGAGTTTCACGCAGTCGTACCAACGCGGCGCGCAGGTCGTTGACCGAAGCGAAACGGTCGGCAGGCTGCTTGGCCAAGCAGCGACCGATAATGATCTCCAGAGCGCGTGGCAGCGACGGGTTGAGTTTGCGCGGTGCTGGCGGAACTCCGGTGAGCTGTTTGCGGCGTAGATCCTCCAGCGTTCCAGCAGCAAACGGCGAACGGCCGGTGACCAGCAGGTAAAGCAACTGTCCAAGCGCGTAGACGTCGGTCTGTTGCGACGCCGCTTCGCCGCGGACCAACTCTGGCGCGTCCCACCTGCTGACGTCGAGTTCGCGGTTGCCCGACAAGAGGGCGGGCATACCAAAGTCCGCAACCTTCACGAGGCCCGAGGGGCTGACAGACACTAGATCTGGGCGCAGTCCGCCGTGGATTGCGCCATTGCGGTGTGCGTATCCGATTGCGGAGGAGGCACCCAACAGAATGTGAATGGCGCGGTCGGGAGGGATGGGGCCCTTCTCCTCGACGTAGCTCAGTACGGATCGACCGCTCTGGCGTTCGGTGATGACGAAGTAGACCGGACCGGGCCGGTCGGCGAAGCCGTTCCGTTCGCGGCCCCAGTCGTACACCGCAACGATGTTGGGGTGAGTCAGCGCCGCAGCGGTCTGCACGTGTTTACGGAACTGCTCAACGAATTCTCGATCGTTGGAGAATTCCGTCTTCAAGGCACGGAACAAGACGTTTCGCCCGAGAAGCAGGTCTTCTGCCGGCATGTCGTCCGTAAGCGCAGACGGGCGCATGCGGTCAAGGACCACTTCGTAGCGCTCGTTGACAACTGCCGTCGACTCCATAACCTCACCAACCTAGCCAGGTCAAAGTGTGATTCCAGGTCATATGCGCACAGAAAGTAGTGGTGCTGAGTAAATCGACCATTCGGAAGTCCGTCATCACTCTGTGACCTTTAACGCAGCACCCATGACCTGGCTGAGAACTGGGGCAGCAATGCGTCCACCGGTTGTTGCATTCACCTCGGCTTGATTCTCGATGATCACAGCGATTGCTACCCGTGGCTGGTCAGCCGGGGCGAAGCCGATGGTCCAGGCGTGGGCTCGAGGCTTCTCTGTCCCGGACGTATCGGACCCAGCCGCGGTCTGGGCAGTTCCCGTCTTTGCAGCAACAGTGACTCCCGGGACTTGGGCTCGTGTGCCCGTTCCGGAAATCACGGCTTGGATCATCATTTCGGTCAACGCGGCAGCCACGTCTGGGGTGGTCCCCGTTGTCCACGTGCGTGGAGAAGCTCTGCGCACCACCGCGCCTGTACGTTCCGTGACGGATTGAATGAGATAGGGGGCGGGCACCTTGCCCACGTTGGCGATTCCAGCTGCCACCAGGGCCATTTGGAGGGGAGTTGCTGCAACGTCGCTCTGCCCGATGGCACTCTGTGCGAGAGCAGGGGTGTTGCGGTCGTAGAACGAAGAGGCTGGGAATCGGGAGGCTACGGGCGCGGGCGAGATATCCAACGGTGGCTTTTGCCCGAACCCGAATGAGCGGGCCCGCGAACCGAGCTCGTCTGGCCCGAGGTCCAAGCCCAATTGCGCGAACGACGTGTTGCACGACACAACGAATGAGTTCGTCAGCGTGCCGCCGCATGCTTTGCCGCCAAAGTTGCGCAGCGGCCGAGTTGTCAGTGGCAGGACGAGTTCGCTGATGGTTGGGAATTCTGTATCCGGCGTGACGGTTCCGCTTTGGAGTGCAGCCGCGGTGGTAATTGTCTTGAACGTCGAACCGGGCGGATACAGCTGTCGCCAGGCCCGTGGCAAGAGCGGATTGTTCTCGTTTTCCGACAGTTGTTTGTACGCGACTGACACTGTCTTCTGGTCGAGCGCTGAGAGAGGCGAGGGGTCATAACTCGGCCACGAATACAGCGCCAACACGGCCCCGGTGCGGGTATCAATTGCGACGACGGAGCCCTTTCGTTCGCCCAACGCCGCCACCGCTGCACGTTGCACCGAATCGTCGATGGTCAGCGTGACGTCGGAGACTTCAATCCGATCCGACAGGATTTGCTCGATCTTGTCTTTGCTCAACACCAAGGCACCTTCGCGTCCGGCCAACGCGGAATTGGCCGTTCGTTCGATGCCCGTGGACCCGTAGGTGAACGAGAAGTAGCCGGTGACGTGGCCATATCTGAACGGTTTCGGGTACCGACGGATGTATTGAAACTTGGATTGCCGGTTGGGGTTCCGGTCGCTCTGAGCAATGACCACACCGTCCGCGGTACTGATGGTTCCGCGGAGTTGCCCGAAGTCTCTGACGGCGTTGCGTGTGTTGCCGGGATGGTTTGCCAATCGATTGGCGTCGAGCACCTGCAAGTTGAACAGGTTGATGAACAGCAACCCGAAGAGCACCAGAATCGCTTTGCCAACAGCGCCGGACCGAGCGCTGAGGCCCGGGTCTCCCTCGGTGCGAGGTGTGTTTGCTGCGCGGGTCATGCGACAAGCTCGTGATCAGGATCGGCAACGGGTTGTGGAGCGGCGCTGGCGTGAGAGAGGCGCACGAGGATCGCGATGATCACGTAGTTGATAACAAGGCTTGAGCCGCCGTAGCTGACGAACGGCAGGGTCACTCCCGTGAGTGGCACAAGCCGCGTGACTCCACCGATAATGATAAACGTCTGTACACCTATGATTGTGGTGAGGCCGGCAGCAAGGAGCTGGTCGAACGGCCGCTGAGCTCGGCGAGCAATTCGGATTCCGCTGCCAACGAGCAATGTGAACGCAATGAGCACAGCGCTGGTTCCGGCAAACCCCAGCTCTTCACCGATTGCCGCAAAGATGAAGTCCGTTGCGGCATACGGAATTCTGGTTGGAGAACCCAACGCCAGACCTGTTCCGCCAACGCCGCCAGATCCGAACGCGTAGAGGGACTGAACGATCTGGAACCCCGCGTCTTGTGCTTCTGGCCATGGATTCCGCCAAATTCGCACCCGGCGCTGCACGTGTGAGAACGCAGACCAACTTGCGTAGGCGCCAACGATGAACATCGCCGCACCGGTGAGGAGATAGAAGCGGCGACCCGTGGCAAGCCACACCATGACGATGAACAACGTGAAGAACAGCAACGAGCTGCCAAGGTCCTTTTGGTAGAACATCACCAGAAGCGAAACCGCCCACGCACCCACCAGCGGCCCAACGTGGCGCAGGTCCGGCACGGCAAGACCGAACAACGACCTGTTGGCCGTACCCGCCAACAGTTCTCGGTTATCAACAAGGTACGAGGCAAAGAACAACGCAAGGGCGACCTTCGCCAGCTCTCCCGGTTGAAACGACACCGGCCCGAGCCCCACCCAGATCCGAGAACCGTTGATCTCCCGTCCCAGGCCGGGCACCAGCGGAAGCAGGAGCAAGCCGAGTCCGATGAGCCCGAACACGTACCGCAGCTGCAGCGTGCGCGGGTTGCGCAGCACGACCAGAGTAAGGACATACGCCACGATCGCGACGGCGGTCCAGGCCGCCTGTCGGTTGGCGAGGACGGGATCGAGTCGGGTGATGATCACATACCCGATTCCGTTCAGCATCCCGGCCAATGGAAGCAGAGCCGGATCGGCGAACGGGGTGAGCCAACGGTTGGCGAGGTGAGCGACCAACAGCAGGGCGGCGATCACACCGACGAATGGACGAAGGTTGGCTGGCAGGTCAGCTGTGCGGCCCAGGCTGACCAGGGTGTAGGCGCATCCGGTGATCACCAGTCCAATGGTGAGCATGCCCAGCTCGGCCCGACGACGCCGCAATGGGTCAGCCGATCTGGGAAGACCAAACTTCATTGCCCGGATATGGACACTGCACGCGTGCTTGAGACGAGCGACGTGGGAAGTGTTCTCACTGGGGAAGTGGTGACAACGCGTGAAGCGTTCGGAGACGTGGCGACGGGCGACGTGCCGACCGGAATGGTCTCGTTCGGAACGCCGGCTTCAGGAACGATGGGGCCGGTAGTTGGTGCGCCGAGGGCTGTGCTGGGGAGCGCCAAGGTTGGCTTTATTCCAGTGCTCGGAATGCTTGTTGTGCCGAGTGATGAAGGCGGTTCGATCGTGGTGGTCAACGGGATGGTGGTTACTACCGAAGTCACAATTGGATTGTCGGACGGTGCATTAGACACCGCCCAGTAAGCCACTCCGGCAATAGCTGCGAGCAGCATCAGAAAAGCAAGCGTGCGTGCGGTGATGAGTCGCTTGCCTGAACCTCGCAGCGAAGTTCGGTCCACATCGTCCTCCGAAGCGGCAGGAGGAATAGAAGGAGGAATAGAAGGAGGAATAGCAAGAGGACTGAGCACCATCGTGTCGTCGAGGGCCTTGCTTGTTTCGCCATTTGTGGTCTGGTTTGTCCTTGCCGTTCTTGCAGGACGAGACGTCAAACGTGAAGGGTCGTCTGTAGCAAACAGCGACTGCGAGTCGTGCATCACGTCGACGATGACGGCGCTGATGTTGTCCTTGCTTCCTGCGGCGAGGGCGACCCTGATGAGGTCGCGGCAGGCTTCGGCAGGGTCGGCGTAACGCCGCAGAATACCGGCGATCTGCGACTTGTCGACGTCACCGGTGAGTCCGTCGGAACACAGCAGGAATCGGTCGCCTTCGGTTGGAAGAACTTCCAAAACGTCCACCGCGACCTCGGGTTCCACGCCGACCGCACGCGTCAGCACCGATCGCTGGCGGTGGGTCCTTGCCTCTTGCGGGGACAACTGCCCGTCGCGGACAAGTTCCGAGACGATGTTGTGATCCTCGGTGAGCAGTTCCAATTCACCTGCTCGTAGCCGGTAGGCGCGTGAATCGCCAACGTTTGCGATGGAGAGGCGTTCCTCGCCGTCTGCAACCACAATCGCCATGGCTGTGATGGTGGTTCCCATTCCGTGGAGGTCTGGGTCGGTGCGGCTGCGTTCGAAAATTGCCGCGTTGGCCGATTCGACGGCACGAATAAGCGCTGCACTGTCGGTGACATCGGAGCCTGCAATTGCAGCGACGGCCATCTCTGCTGCGGTCGCACCGCCGCGATGACCGCCCATCCCGTCGGCGACCACATAGACCTGGTGCGTGTGGTCAACGAGGACGCGGTCTTGGTTGACCTGGCGTCGGCCGAGGTCGGTTGAGCTTGCGGCCTGAAGGATGGTCACGGTCACGAACTCACCTCAAGCACCGTATCGCCTACCTTGACGCGGTCACCGCGTTCGAGACGAGCAGGACCGTGTACCTGATCACGGTTCAGCCAAGTTCCATTACGTGACCCGAGGTCTTCAACGAACCACTCTCCGTCGCGTTCAAATATGCGCGCATGTAATTGGGACGCAAATGAGTCTGTGATCACGATCGCGCAGCCCGGCGCACGACCGATGGTCATCTCTGTCTCGAGTTGGTGACGCTGGCCGCGTGCTTCGATTGGATCGACGACAACAAGTGCCAGCTCGGCAGGCGCTTCCCTGCGAACCCGGCGGCTGCGTTGTGGCGCGGCGCGTGTGGCACCGGGTTCAACCAGCGATGATTGCTGTGCTGACCCGTCGGGCGCGGGCGCACTGATTTCGGCCCAAACGGCGCGCAGTACGCGCGCAAGGAATAGGAAGATCAGCGCAACCAGACAAAACTTCAAAACGGTGAGAACGGCGACAGGCATGTTGGTTGGACCCGGTCGTTAGTCGTCTTGTCCGACGAGTGTGAAGTGGGCACTTCCAACGGTGATGTCGTCACCGACGTGTGCTTGGGTTCCACGTTCCGGAGGGACCCCGCGTCCGTTGACTTTTGTCCCGTTCAACGAGCCAAGATCCTTCACCAGTACGTGGTTTCCTTCGGCGCGAACTTCGGCGTGTCGTCGGGACACGTTGGTGTCGTTGATCACGATCTGGCAGTCGGCCTGACGGCCTATGTAGAGCGGCTGCCCTGGAACCACCGGCTCGCGTAGCGCGGTGCCGTCGGTGAGCCAAGCCACCGGACGCGGCGTTCTTGTGCCTGAACGGAACTCGCTTGTGACCTCGACAATGCCCGTGTGAATGCTTGGTTCTTCGACGATTTCGACGCCTGCGGGGCCCGGCAGGGTATAGCCCTCGTCCTGGGCATGGGCTTCAACTTCTTCGGCCAACTCTGTGGCGAGCACGTCGAGCATCCCGGAGAGTCGTTCGATGTCTTGCCGGGACAGTGCGATGGTGAAGTGGTTCGGCGCGGTGCGTCTGCCTTTCACTCCGACGTCCACGGATAGGTCCATTTCACGCAGCATGCGTCGAGCTATTTCGACCGGGCGTACCTGCGATTTGAAGGCGCGAGCGAAGGCGCCTTCTACCGTGCGCTCAAGGCGCTTCTCAAACCGTGCCAGCCCCATTTCCGATGGAGCCTACCGATGCTCCCTCCCCGTCGGAGCCCTTGTCACTCAGCGCGCAGGTTTCCAACCCTGAACTGGAGCGTGATGCGTGAACAGGAAAATCGGATTTCGACAGGTATTTGGCTCGGCTACAGTGAGCGCTCCACTCGGGCGAGTGGCGAAATGGCAGACGCGCTGGCTTCAGGTGCCAGTGGGAGAAATCCCGTGGGGGTTCAAGTCCCCCCTCGCCCACCAGTTTGTTGGAGCGGTCATGTCAAAGCTGATCTACGCAACCAACATGTCCATCGATGGTTGGACCGAGGATGCCCGCGGGGGGTTCGATTGGACTCGTCCCGACGACGGCGTGTTTGCCTTCATCACAAAGCTCATGGGGACCGCAGGCACGTATCTGTATGGCCGGCGCATGTACGAGACGTTGGCTGTTTGGGAGACCGATCCAACCCTCGCCCAGCGCTCAGACCTCATGGCCGACTACGCAACCGCCTGGCAGTCGGCCGACAAGGTCGTGTACTCCACCACCCTCGCTGAGCCGCTCACGGCGAACACGCTGCTCAGGCGTCGCTTCGACCCCACTGAAGTTCGCAGCTGGAAGGCCGTCGCCGACGGCGATCTGTTGGTTGGTGGCCCAAACCTTGCGGCTCAGGCCCTGCGGGCTGGGCTGGTGGACGAGGTTTGGCTCTTCGTGTGGCCAGTCATTCTTGGCGGTCGTAACGCCGCACTCCCAAGCGAAACCCGTATTGATCTCGAACTCCTTGACGAGCATCGATTCCAAGGCGGAGCCGTTTTTCTGCGGTACCGAGTTCTGTAACGAGGGGCGTGTTGCTCATCTGCGGGAGTGGGCGGCCTGAACCGTTGGCTGCCACGGCGCGCCGTTTTCGAGCCAGTTCACAAACTGCTGGCCGGCCACTGCCGGGGAAAACAGGTAACCCTGCGCATGACGCACGCCCAAGTCGCGAAGGGCATCGGCCTGTTCGGTGGTCTCCACACCTTCTGCAATGACATGGAGGTCGAGGTCGGTGGCAAGTTGCACCGTCGCCCTGACAATCGCCCTGGACGTGGGTGAACAAGTCAACTGGCGAACAAATGACATGTCGATCTTGAGTCCGTCCACCGGCAACTGGGCGAACACTCCAAGCGAGCAGTAGCCCATGCCGAAGTCGTCCAGATAGACGGTCATTCCCGCGTCGCGCGCTCGTTGCAGCCAGGCGCTCGCCCGCGGCAGGTCCTCGATGACAGCCGTCTCCGTAACCTCGAGGGCAAGCGTGCGGAGGTCGAACTGACGCTCGTCGGCAAGCGCGATGAAACCTTCAATTCGGTCGAGGTTGTGCAGGAACTTGGCACTGACGTTGAGATGGGTGCGGAACCCGGGCAGGTTGCCGACGAAGTCAGGTGTCGCTGCCATGATCGACTTGACCACCGTGTTCGTGAGGTCGTCAAGGAGTCCGGAACGTTCCACGGTGTGCATGAACGAACCAGCGTTGCGGACACCATCCGGATGCACCCACCGAGCGAGTGCCTCGGCGCCGGTTATCTCGCCGGTAAACAGATCGACTTCGGGCTGAAACCAGCCCTGCAGCTGTCCAGCGTCGAAGCCCTTGCGCAGCTCGGTCTCGTCGAACTCCGAAGAGTGCGCCCGGGGGTCGACGGGTGAAGACTCGAACACCTCCACCCGGTTGCGGCCGTTCTGTTTGGCTTGGTACAGCGCAGCGTCGGCATCGCGCAGCAGGCTGGCAGGCGATTGTGAGTTCTTCTGTGAACAAGCAATACCCACGCTGACGGTCACCGAGATGTGTTCACCACCCATATCCATGCCGGTGGCAATCGCGGATCGAATTCGACGAGCAATCGTGATGGCGTGCATCACCGAGCGGCATTGCGGAAGCAGAACAGTGAACTCGTCCCCGCCAAAGCGGCCCGCGATGTCTTCCTCCCGCAGGCAAGCCGAAATGCGGTTCGCAACTTCAATCAACAAGGCGTCGCCACCGTCGTGACCAAGCGAATCGTTGATCGACTTGAAGCGGTCGATGTCGATAAACAACACCGCAACTTTGAACTTGCCTCCAGCAGATGTTGCGAGCGCCTGTTCCACCCGGTCGGCAAAGAGGGAGCGGCTCGCAAGGCCGGTCAAACCGTCGTGACGTGTCTGGTGCTCCAGCTGATGGTTGACCTCGACGAGGTCGTGGTTGGTTCGTGCGAGCTCTGACCGCTCCTTTGACAGTTCCTCGGCGAGCAGCTTGTTGTCGTGGCCAAGTTGTACCGCCCCAACCATCACCAAGTTGCCCTGGTGATGCAACACGGTCGTCGCAGCAAGCAGGTAGATCAGGAGAGCAGCCAGCAGCATGGCGAACCGGTTGCCTTCAAGCAACAATCCGACTGCCGCTGTGACGGCAAGCGGCACCTGGAACGAGAGGTAGATCCGGCGGAGGGGCGAGGCGAAGATTGCGTTGGCCGCCATGACAGTGACTGTCAGGAGGGTAGTCAGCGCCTGCCACTTTTCCTGCTGGCCCGGGGGCAATGACAACACTGGGAGGGCCCCCCACGCGACAGCGGAAAGTGCAAGTGTTGCGCAACGGACGGCTAGCTTGCGGGTGAGATCGCCCGGGCGTCGGTGAAGCGTCGTGAGTCGCATGTGCATGCTGACGGCGCACAGCACCAGTAACGACCAGATCAGCAGACCGCGGTGGTTCGATTGGCCCCACAAGATCACATCAAACGTCAGAATGCTCGGCAGTCCAACGACACACGAGCGGAACAGGAACACGTTTGTCGCCGCGTAAAGCTGCTCCAGCACGGGTCCTGAACGGGGTGGCGGAACGGACCTCACTATCGTCGCTCGAAGCCGGGTGAGGAGGTTCCCCAATGGTGTTTCCCATTCGTGTTCTGCCGCCACGGGCACACCATCGACCACGCTCGGCGCGACCTTGACCATCAACCGAGGTTAAAAGCGCCTTGACCCGCACTGTGGGCGCAAACCAAAGCCGTACTGAGGCCAATCACGCTGATGCCAATAAGGACGGGGCGGCTGAGCGACATCGATTTACCGGCGAGCCACACCGACACCGGGAAAATTGGCATGAGATAGCGCGCCGCCCCGATTGTGTATGCAGGGAACTGTCTGGCCATCACGAGATGCATGAGGAGCATGATTCCCACAGCAATTCGCCATTCGACCGGCTCGTTACGAGCAAAGACGTACGTCGCACCGACCGCGATCGCCAGCAGGCTAGTGATGGAGCCCAGTTGGTAGCCACCAACTCCAGTGAGGTCACGCCACACCGGCACCCATGGCCAGGAACGAGCGCGGCCGAACTGAGCCTGAGCCCCGACCCCACCGCCAGCGCGTCCCAGCCACACAAGCACGCCAGCAGATGACACAAGTGCAGCGGCGCCCGCAGCGGCCGACCCAAAGTCCGCTCGCGCTACCTGCCGGTGGCGGCATAACGGCCAAGCCAGGTGCACTGCCAGCAACCCGACGCCGAGCGGAATCCCGATTGAACGGGTTGCACCCACCGCAACCCCGCTCAGAACCGCGGTGGTGACCAACCCGCGCCGAAGCGCCGCCCATAAAACCGCAAGGAAAAGCAATGTCAATGACTCGGTGTAAACGGCTTGCCACGTCAACGCGAAGGGAAGGAAGCTGAGTACGAGGACGGTGCGGTCCGCAATCGACCGGGAGTGCGTCACGGTCGTTTCCCGATGGATGACAAACAGCGCCAGAGCGAACGCAACCGTGGAAATGACGATGCCGCTGATGGCCGTGGCAACGTCGCCATCGGTTCCGGTAACAACCCCAACGAGCGGGGAAAGAAGCCTCATCAGTAGGGGCATCACCGGGAAGAAGGCTGTTGTCGGCGCTTGTTCGTAACCGGATCGAGCGATGGCGATGTACCAATTTGCGTCGTAGCTGGTCCACGCGCGCAGCCACGTCGGGCCGACGCCTCCCACGCCCTCGTTCGTCCTGGCAACGCTTGAACTGGCGCCAGCGATGGCAGCAGCGCTCAGCAACAGTCGTGACGCTGCCACTGACACAACGGTCAACGACGCTCGAACGCGGGAGAGCGGCGCGGCGCCGATCGCGGCTGTCATGTCGACAATGAGATGCGGCGACTACGGAAGGAACGCAAGACGAGCATTGCAACCGTGGCGGCGACACCAAGCTGAACGGCCACCGTGAAGTTCTCGGTACCGGTAAGCAGAATCAAGCCGACGCCTGCAGCCCACAGCACGGCGCTCCGCCCAGCCTTGGTGACAGGGAGAACCAACATTGGAATGCAGAGCAGGAGATCTTGCGGGTTGGCGTGCGGAGCCGTAATCGGCACCAGCGCGGCGCCGAGCATGCATGCCATTGCAATGCTGGGTTTCGTGCGAACCACCCACACGAGGAGACACAAGATGGTTGTTCCGTACCCAACCCAAACAAGACCGAGTGGTGGTGACCAACCTGCGCGGGTTAAGACACCCTCCAAGTTTGGAGACATCCGAGGGACCCGGCACATGAGGTCGCCCTCGGTCGAACGGGAGAATTGCCCGAGGAATCCGAACCACGATGCCCAGATCTGTGTGCCCAACAGCAGAGTGGGCGCAACGAAAATCACCGGAGCCGAAGCCAGCAGGGTGACAATGGTTCGGCGGGTGGCCAGGATCAGACACACCAACGCCAGCACCACAGCCAGGTGTGGTTTGGTCGCAACGGCGATCCAGCCCACGGCCCCGACCACGGTCCATCGACCCAACCGGTGCGGTTGTTGCACGGCAACAACCGCAGCCACCGCCCCGGCTGCGGCGATCGGAAGGATGGAGCCCGTGAGTAGCGAGACCGCGACGGGCGGGGAGGCCAACACGGCGATCGTGACGGCCGTTCTGTAGCGAAACAAGCGCGACCACGTCACGATCAGTGCAACGAGTAGGGCAGCGGAAATTGCCAGCCACACCCGTAATACCCCGTCGTAGCTCATGGGCGGCAGCAATCGGCCGACAGCGGCCAGGTGGGGTGGGTAATTGAACGGACACGCGGGAACGGCGGAGGGCTTGCCAAGAACGGTGCCAGCCATCGCTCGTTGAGCGTCCAAGTTGTACAGCTGCGACGGGGTGCGAGCGAGTCGCCAGCCGACCAGATAAGCCGGAAGGTCGCCTGCCCAGAGGCCCGTTTTGAATACCGCTGCCGTGGTTTGGACCGCTGCGACGAGAGCTGCCATCGTCAGGGTCAGCCAGCCAGCTGAACGGGCCAATTCGTTGCATTCCGCCCGCCGGTGCCCAAGCGGCAAGCGCTCAGCTGGCGCGACGGGGGGATGCGATGGGCTCACGGTGGTTGCATCGGCATGACAGTGAACAGGATGAAGCGATTCCCTGACCCTTTCGGTGTTGCCGTCAGTAGTCTTCGGCTAGAGCCATCCAAAGCGACCGACTGCTGCTCCTGGCGAAAGGCACACCATGCGAGTGACCAGAACAATGAGACCTAGCAACCAAGCAGCGTCAACGCTGGGCGCGCAGACGTCCCGCAGAGTCGCCGTGATGCTTTTGGCCGTCGGTCTGTTCGGCGTGATCGGGGTTGCGCCCGCATCGGCGCTGTCATCGAAGGACTTCGCGTTGCGACTCAGCCCCACCTCGGTCACGCTTACGCCCGGCTCCGCTGCCACCATGCGCGTCACCGTGGTTCGCGGGCGTCGATTCCGCAGCGCCTTGACGTACCGAGTGAGTTCCACACTGTCAACGGTTGGTACGTCAATCGGGTTGGTCTCCGGTGGTGCCAATGTCGCCTTGGCGGTCTCTCCCAGCGCCACCACTGCCCGAGGACAGGTGGCTGTCACGGTGACCGGGGGCGGCCGTCGTCGAACCGTCGTTGGCACGATTCAAATCGCAGCACCGGCAACACCACCGGCACCCACCCCGCCGCCCCAGCTGCCAACCGCACCGCCTGTTCCGGCTGGTGATTTCACGATCAGCGTCGATCAGCCTCTTGTGACGATGGTGACCGGGGGTTCCGCTGTTATTGGGGTCTTCGTGAACCCCCTCGGCGGGTACACCGGAGCACCACGGTTCGAGGTGATCGGTCTTCCTGCCGGAGTGACGGGTGCGTTCATCAACGCCTCCTCGCGAACGGGTACCAACCTGGTGCTGACTGCTGCCCTGGGAGCTGCTCGCGGCGACCTACCAATCGTGATCCGTGGAATCGACGCCGACAAGGTTCGCCAGGTTCCAGTGGTGCTCCGTATCAGCCCGGTTGGACCGTTCGCTCTCTCTGCGGCTTTCGACCCGCCACGGTCCGCTCCAGGAGGTTCGGCCACGCTGAAGGTTCAGTTGGTGAGTGCGGGAGGTTTACCCATCCCTGAGGTCGACGTCACCGTGGCCGGTCTCCCCAACGGAGCCACTCTCACTCCGCCCTTGGTCCGCACCAATTCCACGGCGACGTTCCTGATTACGTTCGCTTCTACCACGCCTTCGGCCGACTACACGGTCTTCGTGCGTGGGGTTAGTGGCCCGTACATCCAAGGCTTGTCGCCGGTCATCACTATCTCCGCGAAACCGCTTGTCACCTTGGCAACGTTTGATGCTTCGGTAAACCCGGGTGGCGCGGCAAGTTACCAAATCGTGTATTCCCCAGTTTCCGGGATACCCACCCCTGCCTACACGGTTACCGGAACGCCGGCAGGTGCCTCCAACACCATTCTCACCGCAGCAGACGGGCGAATGTTTGTGGTGGTCACAACTACAGCCGCCACGCCGAAAGGCGTCTACAACATGGCACTCAACGCGCAAAGTGGAACACAGATCACACAGGTGCCGTTCATCTTGCGGGTGGTGTGACCGTTGCGCCCGGCCGCGGGTCAGTTGAATGCGTTGAGGTGCGTCCGCAGCCACCGATGCACGATTGTCATCGTGAGTCCGACAACGGTGTGCGAGTTCCCGTCGATCCGGTCTACGAGAACCGCACCGATGCCCTGCAATCCGTAGCTTCCGGCTTTGTCTAGTGGCTCGCCGGTTCGTACGTACCATTCGATGGTTTGGGCGTCCACTAAACGCATAAACACCTGTGTGGTGTCGACGACGTGCTCAAGAAGTTCGCCCGTCGACCCGTCAACCAAAGCCATACCGGTATGAACTTGGTGAGGCCTACCAACCAACCGCTTGAGCATGGAAACCGCATCGTCGGGGTCAGTTGGCTTCCCGAGAATTTCCCCGTCCAATGCGACGGTTGTGTCTGCAGCAAGGACCAGTTCATCGGCGCGGGCAACGGCCCGTGCCTTCTCGATCGCCAAACGACCCACGTATAAGTCTGCCGGTTCGTGAGGACGGGGTGTCTCGTCGAGGTCGGCCGGCCGGACGGCAAACGCAATTCCGAGTGCGCCGAGCAGATCGAGACGCCGGGGAGAGGCCGAGGCGAGAACCAGGCTGCGTTCTCTGCCGGGGTACTCACCAACCCCGCCGGTAGCGGCAGAACACCTCGTTGCGTCATTGGGAGGTGTTTTGCCCCCAGGAATGGGGGCAACCTCTCTCGCGGGCTCTCTCGCTGGGGTGGGGTTCATCCGCCGGAGACGATTTCGTCGGCCTCGGATGATGGGGGAGTTGGGTCGTCTGGATGATCTAACCACCCGTGGGGGAGGTGGACTGGCCGCGGGGGTGTGGTGTGGCCGCGCGGAATGGTTGGACCGGCGGGAAGGGTCAGGGTTGGATCAATTGTGGCGACGATGTCGTCGAGTTCGGCAAGCGAGTTCACGTTGGCAAGGCGCCGGCGGACATCGGACCCAACTGGATAACCGGTGAGGTACCAGCCGGGATGCTTGCGGAAGTCCCGGATGCCGTGTGGGCCGGACCACTCGACCAGGCGACGGGCGTGGTCAACCATGACAGGGATCACTTCCCCAGCAGTCGGTGCGGGCGGAATCGGCCGACCATTGAACGCTTCGACGAGATCGCGAAACAACCATGGGCGCCCCAAGCAACCGCGTCCAACAACCACGCCGTCGCACCCGGTCTTGCGCATCATGTCAAGCGCATCGTGGGCGTCCCAGATGTCGCCGTTGCCGAGAACTGGAATGCTGCGCACGTGTTGCTTCAGTTCTGCGATGGCTTCCCACTGGGCGTGCCCGCTGTAGCGCTGTTCGGCAGTTCGGGCGTGCAGTGCAATTGCCGCAACCCCTTCGTCTTCACCGATGCTGCCCGTGGTGAGCATGGTGGTGAGCGAGTCGTCGATCCCGATGCGGAACTTGATGGTGACGGGAATCCCGTATGGCTGGGCCGCTTGAACGGCCGCCCGCACAATTGCGCGCAGCAGGCCGGGACGCGCCGGCACAGCCGACCCGCCGCCCTTCCGAGTGACCTTGGGGGCTGGGCAACCGAAGTTCATGTCGATGTGGTCAACCATGTTGTTGGCACACAGCATGCGAACCGCCTCGCCGACAACCGAGGCATCGGTGCCGTACAGCTGCATCGAGCGAGGTGACTCTTCCGGAGCGAACGCAGCACGTTGCCAGGCTTTGAGCCCGTCTCGGTTGAGCAGCGCTCGGGCCATCATCATTTCGGACACGTAAAGCCCGGCGCCGTACTCGCGGCAGATCGAACGGAACGCGGCGTTGGTTACGCCAGCCATGGGTGCAAGAACCACGGGGACGTCAAGCGTCAGCGGGCCGATACGCAAGGACATCGCAACAGCCTACGGCTGCAAGGCTGGCATCGTGACAGATGGGAAACCACAGAGGGAAAAGCTGGCCCGGCTGGCGCCGAAGCCCGCTGATTCGGCTCTGCTCGCTTCGGCTGACCAGGCGGCGGAGTCGTCACGCTGGAACGGCCGCTTTGCGCCATCGCCGACGGGAGCGCTGCATGTTGGGAACTTGCGCACCGCACTCGTCGCGTGGTTGCTTGCGCGTTCTCGCGGGGCAAGGTTTGTGCTGCGGATGGAAGACCTCGACCCAGTGGTGTCGAGGCCGGAGCACGCCGATTGTCAACTGCGGGACCTCGAGACCCTCGGTCTTGACTGGGACGGGCCTGTGGTCTTCCAGTCGGCCCGGCAAGATCTGTATGCCGATGCGCTGCGAAGACTGAGCGACCTTGGTCTTGTGTACGAGTGCTTTTGCACCCGCAAGGAGATCCAGTCCGCAGCGCAGGCACCCAACGGCCCTCATTTGGATGGTCGGTACCCAGGGACATGTGCATTGCTGACGGGCCACGAGCGAGCCGAACGTACTCGGTCAGGTCGTCCACCGGCTCTGCGTCTGCGAGCCCAGATCGAACACGGTGACGTCGCGGATCTGCTGGCAGGGCACCACCAGTTTCCAGTGGATGACTTCGTGCTTCGCCGCAACGATGGTACGTGGGCGTACAATCTTGCAGTCGTGGTGGACGATGCTGATCAGCAGGTTGGGACCGTTGTGAGGGCCGACGATCTGTTGGCCTCGACGCCACGTCAGTCCCATCTTGGAGAGCTGCTTGGGCTCCCATCGGTTCAATATGTGCACGTACCACTAGTGGTGAACAGTGCAGGCGAACGATTGGCTAAACGGGACGGAGCAGTCACGCTGGCCGACCTTTCCACCATCGGCGTTGGTTCCCGCATCGTCCTTGGGTTGTTGGCGGCAAGTCTTGGGCTGCGTCCCGCCGTGGAACCGGTTAACACTGCGGCGGATCTTCTGGACACGTTCTCGCTCAGCACTATTGGGAGGGAGCCATGGGGGTTCCCGCTGTTAGACGGGCTGCAGCCGCCGTCGAAGAGCGATCCGTCACCAAACCGCCTTCTTGGGCGGTTTCGTGGCGGATGAACGGACCTTGGCTGTGTCACCTGAGGTGGACGTCAGCGGTCGTCGAACTGCTGGTGCGCCGGGTGGAGCAGGCGAACCTCTGACGCTCGCCTGAACGCGGTCTCGGCTTTGGCGATCACCTCGCGGACCGGTACACCTGTCTTTGCCGCTACTGCTGCGGCATCGTCGAAGTCTGCCTTGGCCCGTCCGGGGCCAACCTTGATGCGTACGGGGTATCCCTCGATGTCGACCTCGGCGAACGTCCGGTCAGCCTGCCAGCGGTCGACGGCAGAGCTGCGTACCCCAAGAGAACCCGTCTCGGCCATCAGGATGGCTCCCAGGTTTTCAGCCATGGCCGGATTGCAAAGCGCGCTTACGACATGCATGGGTCGTCCGCGTTTACCGGTGCCTCCGGTGATCCACGCGTCGATGGCCCCGGCAGTGATGAGTTGTTCGACGGTGTGCGCTAACACTTCGCCTGTGGCGTCTTCGACGTTGGTCTCGATGATGGTGAGGCGGCGGCCGCGACGATCTACCGCCGAACGATCACCGATGGAGACCTGCACCACGTTTGGCATGCCGTCAAAGGACTTCAGCCCGGCGCCGTATCCGATTGCAGAAGTGGTCATGGAAGGCATCGGGCCGAAGCGGGCGCTAAGCGCGCTGATGAACGCTGCTCCGGTTGGAGTGGTGAGGTGCTCTGCGATGTCTCGGCCGGTTGTTGGAACGTTCCGTGCGGTGAGGAGCGCCATGACAAGCGGTGATGGCACAGGCTCAAACCCGCCATCGGCTACCGATGCAACGCCATTGCCCTGGGCGAGTGGTGTTGACTCGATGTCCTCGATGTCGAGGACTTCGAGCGCAGCCACTGCCGCAATGATGGTGACGATGGACCGCAGGTCGCAGGTCTCTTGAAACGTGAGCTGTTGCGCACGGGCAAGGTGGCTTTGCGCCTCGGCAAACGCCGCAAACACCTGCATGCACCTAGCGGTCACCCGGTCTGGCAACTTGGCTTGCTCCAGCAATCCAACGATGTGCGTGTAGGTGCGGACCACAGCCGTGTCGTCTGCCGTGAATACCAACACGTTGGTTGCTCCCAAGCCGGCGCGCTGCACGGGTTCAAGTGACAAGTCCCATCCTGAAACGGGAAGCGAGTCCAGGATGTCTTCGATGTCTTCCAGCGGCGCGCCAGCGTCGATGAGCGCAGCGAGCGCCATGTCGGCGCTGATTCCGGAAAAGCAGTTAAACCACGCAACCCGACTCACAAGACCACCATTATCCAACAACCACAAGCGGTGTACGAGGTGACCACGGGAATGTTGCAATGAGACGTGCGCCGGCAGTGCCTCTTGGAACGCGGTTGGGATCGGTGGAAATAAGCAGCGTTCGACCAGACGGGCCGCGCAGCACCTCGTCGTAGCGAGGCTCAGTTGTGAGCGGCAGCCGCCCAGCCATTTCCGGTTCGATGATCCACACCGTACGCAGTAACGCATCGGCGCGCGCTGGTTCGTCGAACATTGACTGCGTACCGAGCACAAGAAACCTGGTGAGCGCACCAGCGAGGTTTCCTACGCTGGTTCGTGCCGTGACCAGACCGAAGTCTTCCTGCATCCCCGTGGCAGCAAGTGCGACACCTTGTCCGGTTTCAGCGACGCGCCGACACGCCTCAGCAGTGGAGGTGCACACCACCGTTTCCAACTTCATGGCGGCTACAAATGCCGAACACTGGCGAAACACTTGCGGGTGACTGAAGGCGACGGAGCCCTCGGCCAAGTCCTGGCCAGGGGCGACATAGGCATCGATCCGAACCGGGACGTCGACCACCCCACCTGCGACGATGGACTTGTCTGCACGGCTGAGCACCTCGGCAGCAAGGTCAACGAGTCCGCTGGAGGAATTGGTGATGGGAAGGACTGCAAGGTCGATGGACCCAACAGCAACTGCATCGACAAGGCTGCCGAAGTCTGCGAATTCTGTGCGAGCGACATGCGCCGAGTTGACGAGCCTCGCCAGTTGGCGAGCCCCAACGTCGGAGAAGGTTCCAGCCGGCCCGAGGAACCCGATGCTGCGGGTTGGTCTGGTGAGCGGAAGCACGACGCCGTCGGGCCAGACGAACGTCTCGTCGATGCGTTGTTGGATGGTGCGCTCGATGGCATCGAGGTCTCGATCGATTCGTGCTTCGTATCGAACGACACATTCGCGCTGACCGATTCGGACCTCTTCGGTGATCAACGACGCGCTGACAACCTCGTTGATGCCGGCCACCACTCTGACCGCCGAGGCGCCACTGATTGACTCAGGAATGAGTAGCTTGCAGCCGCGGGTGACTGTGGCGAGCCAAGTGTCCAGGGTTGTTTCCAAATCGGCTGCCGACAGGATTTCAACCCGTCCCAGGCGAAACTCTGTTTGCTTCACTCGGCCCGTGATGCCGCTGCGCCGAGCATTCTCGGTGGCGGTGCCGTCCACCAGCAAGGCACTGCGGCCCGGCACGCCGACGAGCAAGTTCTCCAGCGTGAACGATGTTGGAGTTGTTGCAATGATCCGGCCAACGTGCAACTTGTCTGACCCGATGGTATGTATGCCTATGAGCTCGCCGGCGCGGCGGTGGTCAGCGATGCGCGCCCTTGATGCCTGCACAGCAGAGGTCGCCAGAGTTCCTGCTTGAGAGATCTTTGCGAAGAGGCCACCACTGAAGGGTTCCCTTAGCGTCGCAAGATGTGAAACGACGGATGCTTCGCCACCCGCGCGAGCGTCGCCCAGCCGATCCAACGCTTCGCGCAGCGACGCCGCCTCCTGGTCTGCTCCGGCGAGGAGTTGGATGGACGCCGTGCCAGAGTCCTGGCCCGGCTGAAGGACCCGGACGGCAAGGGCCATGAGAAGTTCGAAGACGGGCGTTCGGTTTGCCCACAGGTCGGCTTCAAGGTCGAGACCACTGCGCCCAACCACGTCGGCGAAGGCCAAAAGGGACTGGTGCGTTGCGTTCTGGACGACTTGCATCACGCGGTCGTGGTGCGCGCTGGTCAGTACGTTGACCGTTCCGCCGGGTTGTTCCACGGCGTCGACCAGCCATTGCGGAGGAGACGGGTCGGTAGCCGGGCAGAGCACGAACGTCTGACCTGCCGCTGATTGGGCGGACAAGCCAAACAGTGGATGCAACCCGACGGTTGTGACAGTGTCCCAGGTCGAATTTGCACGCGCCCGATCGTGGGAGGTGTCGACGACGGTGCAGCCATCCGCAAGAAGCGGTGTGATCCATGCGACGACGTCGGCCAACTGCGGCAGCGGCACGGCGACAACAACCAGTGCATCGGACAACACCCCGACGTCCTTTGCCACGTCTGTTGTCTCTCCGAGATGGACTACCCGAGTTGTGCCTTGGTAGGGATGCTCAAGCCGCGCGATGGACTCGGACGCGTCGATGAGGATGACTTCTGACCACACCATTCGTCCGAAGACATGGTCGCCCATCCACCGGCCAATTCCGGCAGCAGCCCCAACCACAACCAGGCGTGCTGGCCGGGCGGGCGCGGGGACTGAGGTCGGCGCCGGGTGTTCCATTGGTGTGACTTGTGCTCAGCCTTGCAGCGCGGCGAGCGTCTCTGCCTTAGTGGGTGGATCGGCACCGGGACGCGTGCACGTAATTGCCGCCGCCGTTGTCGCAAACCGGAGGGCCTCACCCCAGGTGGCGCCGTCGAGTTGCATGAGGTCTTCCGGCGAATCGACACCGTGGTCGATGAGCCAAGACAACAACGAACCAGCAAGCGTGTCGCCAGCTCCGACCGTGTCGACCACGGTTACAGCCGGTGCCGGGACGGAAACTTCTTCTCCGTCAGGCAGCCCGAGGAGCGTGGCGCCATCGCCTCCGGCGGTGAAGATCACCAGCCGACCCGGAGCCACGAGGGCTCTGGCTGCGACAATTGGCTCGACTCCAGGGAACACGAACTCCAGGTCCTGATCGGACGCTTTGATGATGTGAGCAAGTGGCGCGAAGTGGTCAAGCATGGTGCGCCAGACACCAGGATCGCCGTTCAGCATGGGGCGCACTGTTGGGTCCAGCAGGATGATGGCTCGGTTGCGGTGCGCGTCGAGGACGTCAAAGCAGGACGCGGCAGCGATGGGAGCGAGGCACGTGAGCATGGACAGCTGAATGGCACGCAAGGAATCAGGCAGGGTTGGACGCGGCTGAGGGTCCCACAGCGTGTCGGCCGAGCCGCTTCCGCGAAAACTGAAAACGGCACCCTGCGGCGACGAGGTGACGATGGCCATAGCGCACGGTGCATCGGAGAACTGGGCCCAGCGAGTGGAAACCTCGTTGTCGTGCAGCCACTTGACGATTGCTGTGCCGAATTGGTCGTTGGAGAACTGGGTCAGCGCCGCTACGGATTGGCCTTGCCGGGCCGCGGCCACGCCTGTGTTGAGCGGCGAACCACCGGGATGGCCGTGTAGTTCAAGCGGTGCATCAGCCGTGGAGGTGAAGTCGAGAATTGCCTCACCAAGAACGGCAATGGTTGGGCGGTCGGCCTGCGTAGTCACCCGGCTACTTTTCCACGTAGTGGGGCAGAGGTCCGACGCACGACCAGCTCCGTAGGCATTACTTCGTGTGGAACTTCAGTTCCACCAGTCAGCGCCTGCAGCAAAAACTCGCCTGCGTGTTGACCAGACTCGAGTACCGGTTGGCGAATTGTGGTGAGATCCATAACCTCGGCGAGTTCGTGGCCGTCGAAGCCGACGATTGAGACGTCGTCCGGTACCGACAACCCGTGGTCACGCACGGCCTTTATCGCACCCATCGCCATTTCATCGGACATGGCGAAGACCGCTGTGGGACGTTGGCGAATGGCCAGCAGCTGAGTCATTGCTTTGTGTCCACCTTCAACCGTGAAGCGCCCGGAGACTTCGAGTTCGGCTCGGGGCTCGATTCCGGCTTCGGTGAGCGCCTCGAACCAGCCAGCGCGGCGGTCCGATGGAACCGAGAACGGCAGTGGGCCTGGAGTGTCGCCAATGAGGCCGATGTCTCGGTGGCCGAGGTTGAGAAGATGCTGGACCGCAATCCGGGCGCCGCTGCGGTTGTCCACCGTGACCGACGGAAATCCTTCGTACTTGTCGCCGACGGATGCGACGGTGGTTCCGGCGTTGCGAACGGCTTCCAATTCGTCTGGGTCGAGCCTCAGGTCAACGAGCAGCAGCCCATCAACGCGCTTGTCGAGAACGCCCCACTCGTGCACGAAGCGGCTGCGTTCCTCGCCGGACCCCACGCCGAACAACAGCAGGTCATAGCCTGCGGCCGCGAAGGCGTTACGGGCTCCTGAGACCACTTGCGAGAAGTACCAACGGCCAAGCCATGGGACTGCCATGCCAACGGCATGGGTTTTCCCCGCAGCCAGCCTGCTTGCGTGGGGGTCTGGGCGGTAATTGAGGGCTTTTGCGACCGCAAGTACGTTGTTGCGTGTTGATTCGGCAACATTTGGTAGGCCGCGGAGGGCTCGACTGACGGTGGCCATCGATACGCCAGCGCCGACTGCGACATCTTCGATTGTTGCCGGGGACTGTCCGGGGCGGTTGGTTCCGTGATTGCGGATCGACATGTTGGGTCCCAAAAGGTTTGTTTTAACAGTTACGGCTACTTGCACAAGATCACGAGCCTGCAAGCGATTGCAAAACTAACTGCAATTACTGCAAGACCCTGCAACTTTGTGCAACGGCTGCCTGCCGGACGGAGAGAAGTAGGAGAACGCCAACAACGAAGTCTCCGTTGGGAGTGGGCTTCATATCAGCTTGCAACCGCTTGCAGGTCAGCTGTTACATTCTGAGAGCAATACCTATGCGAGCGTTCCCTCCAGCAGGCCAAGTGCCACCTCTCGATACCCAAACGTTGATTTCACGCGCTCGCGTTGCACTGTTGCAGGAGCTGAAAGCGCTCACGGACTCCGAGCAATCCCGTTTCTGGGAGCGCGTCACGGACCACCTCCCGCAACTCGTCGGTGCGCTCCGCGCGCTCTACGGGTCGTTCGACCTCGACGTGGTTCTGACAGAAGCACTTCGCGTTGCTGCAGCAACTGCGGGAGCTCGTTGCGAAGAGATGCGTCTACTCGACCTTCGGCGGTCGGCGCAGCCAGATTGGTTCCAACGGCCAGACATGATTGGGTACGTCGCGTACTGCGAGCAGTTCGGCGGAACCATCGCGGGTGTTGGCGAACGTGTCTCGTATCTGCAGGAACTTGGGGTTCGCTACTTCCACCTGATGTCGGTGATTCGGCCTCGTGAAGGTGCCAACGACGGCGGTTTTGCAGTTCTCGACTACTGCGACGTTGACCCGGCACTTGGAACCATGGCGGATCTCTCCGCGTTGGCGGCGCAACTCCGTTCGGCTGGCATCAGCCTGTGCGTCGACTTCGTCATGAATCACACCGCTGCGGAACACGAATGGGCGCGGCGTGCCATCGACGGTGACAAGCATTATCTGGACTACTACCTCACGTTCCCCGATCGCACAGAACCAGACCGTTACGAACAATCACTTCCAGAGGTGTTTCCCGAGATTGCACCTGGCAACTTCACGTGGTCCGAACCGCTTGGGCGGTGGGTGTGGACCACGTTCAACTCGTACCAGTGGGATCTGAACTGGGCCAACCCGTCGGTGTTGGTGGAAATGGCCGGCGTGATGGGATTCCTTTCCAACGCTGGCGTCGAAGTGCTTCGTCTCGATGCGGTCGCATTCACGTGGAAACGTCTTGGCACCGATTGCCAGAACCAACCAGAAGCGCATCTCATTGCGCAGGCGCTGCGCTGCATCCTGGCCGTAGGCGCGCCTGCAACGGTGTTGAAAGCCGAAGCCATCGTCGGCCCAGACCAGCTGGTCCCATACTTGGGCACCCATCACGTGGACGGCGTGCGGGTGGAACGGCAAGAGTGCGAACTGGCCTACCACAACCAGCTGATGGTGATGCTGTGGAGCTCCATTGCCACACGCAAGGCGGACCTCATTACCCATGCACACTTACGAATGCAGTCCGCGCCCTCCAACACTGCGTGGTGCACCTACGTCCGCTGCCATGACGACATTGGTTGGGCCGTCACAGATCACGATGCTGGGTCTGCCATGGTTTCGGGTGCGGCCCACCGGTCGTTCCTCTCGCAGTTCTTTCGCGGTGATTTCCCCACCAGTTTTGCTCGTGGAGTGGCGTTCTCAACCAACCCCGAAACGGGCGACGAACGAACCTGTGGAACCGCTGCAGCGCTCTGCGGAATTGATGCAGCCCGGGACACCGGCGACGACGCGGCGTTGCAGGCCGGAATAGATCGTCTGTTGTTGATGTACGGCGTGGTCCTCGGATTCGGCGGAGTGCCACTCATCTACATGGGAGATGAACTGGCACTGGCCAACCACGATGGGTATGTGGATACTCCGGAACACGCCGACGACAGCCGTTGGATCCACCGACCCGACATGCCATGGGCTGGTTCCGCCGCAAAGCGCAAGGATCTCCTGTCGGTCGAGGGTCGGGTGTTCGCTCGGTTCGCCCACCTCATCAGTGTCCGCCGTTCCATTCCAGCAATCCACGCTGCGGGTTCAGTTCAGTGGTTCTGGATCGGCCACCCGTCGGTGTTCGGCTTCGTCCGACGTCATCCGTCAAAGGGCGCGTTGATGGTTTTGGCCAACGTCTCCGACGAAGCCGTCCCGCTTGATCCCCAGTTACCGCACCGCATGGGTTTCCTGAAACCAGACGATCGGTTGGCCCCTGGCTCTCTTCTCACCAACGGTCTGCTGAGCATGAAACCACTCAGCGTGCGTTGGATCTCCGATACGGCACTCGACGACGTAGTCCCGTCGCCGGTCCGATGAGTTGCTCCACCTCGGGTTCGCTCCGTCCCTCCGTTCACCGCTCGGCCGCGCCCGGTCCGATGAGTTGCTCGCCGCAGCTTGCTGTTACGACTTCGCTGCTGGAGTCAGCTGCAGTCTCAGGGCGCTGACGATGGAGGTCTGGCGGTTGCTGTTCTGCCACTCCTGGGCAATGGACTCATGGTCCGCCTGGCCAGCACAATCAGCTGCAATCCCAAGCACCTTTTCGCCGATCTGAGCGATTTGCGCGGCCTCCAACGGACCTTCGTCGTCGAACGCAACAAACGCTTCGAGGCCTTCCCAGAGTTCGGTGAACGGCGCCGGCGCCTGTTCTCCGGTGGCCAGCGCGAGGGCAACGCTGGAAAACACTTCCTCTGTACGCAGACCATCTGGGCGTTGGTATCCGGCAACGGGATGAAGGCGATACTCGATGGTGGTGTCGTTGGGCCCGTCTGGTCTTAACCACACCTGCGATCCATTGACATACGCATCAATCGGTTCCCCGAAGGTCTCGTCCAGTGTCACGATGAGTTGTGATGTCACGGTCCACAAAGCAGTGGCGACAAGTTGAGGTGCCATGGGCCTCCCACAGTAGGCGCCCGCGGTCGCGCCGAGGCCCGAGCACGATGGGTCGGTGCGTGTCGGCCTTCTTCACCATGGCGTGTCTGGCGTGTCTGGCGGTCGGCGTTCCTGGACTCGATTCCGCTGCAACCGCTGTAACCGCTGTAACCGCTGCGCCAATCCCATTGGGGCCGTGCGCTGCGGAGCCAGCAACGCTTCCGCAGGATCGTCCGCACTATCAAGTATCTGTCGATTTCGATACCGGCAGTGGCAAGGCAACGGGCTCCGTCAGCATCAGATTCAGACCCGATCGAGTGATCGACCGGGCAGTCCTGCGTCTGTGGCCAAACGGCGGAGTCCGCGGTCCTCTGGCTCCTCGGGTGTCGCTCACGCAGAGTTGGGTTGCCGTCGGCGAGGTCGGCGCGCAAACCGAAACCCGTGTCGGTTCCGTGCTCGTAGCGCCAACAATCGCTCAGCTTCCCGTCAACGCGGAAGTTGGTCAGCTGGTCACGGTCCGGGCGGACTTTTCCCTGGTTGTCTCCGGGGAGGTGAACGATCGAATTTCGCTTTCGCGTGCCGCTGATCGGTCTTTCGTGGCAGCGCGTCTCGGGTCGTTCATCCCTGTGCTCGCCTGGGAACCCGGCGTTGGATGGAACCTCACTCCGCCCACGCGCAGCGGTGCGGAATCGTCGATGACGGTGGCCGCAGACTGGGACGTTCGGGTGTCGGTAGTCGGGGCGCAAGGTGTGAGTGTCCTTGCAAGTGGCGAAGAGATCGAGCCTGGCCATTGGACCTCAACCGGGGAACGTGATTGGGCGATGTCCGTCGGTCGGTTCACCTCCGCGGACGGCTCGCTTGTTCGTTCCAATGTTTCGCTCGGCCCGGGACGCCGAACCGTGCTTGTTGTCGTGGGTGTCGCCGCACCCCTGCGAGAGTCAGCTGCGGCGTACAAAACCCGCGTCGTACGGGCCATCCGCCTCTTGTCCGACCTGTACGGCGACTATCCGTGGCCCACCTACACGTTGGCAATCACGCCCGGCTTAAAAGGAGGCATCGAGTTTCCCTCGCATGTGATGCAAGGGCCGGGTTCAATCGGCCGCACCACCACCCATGAAGTCGCCCACCAGTGGTTCTATGGCCTGGTAGGCAACGACCAGGGACGCGATCCGTGGATAGACGAGGGGCTGGCCACGTGGGCTGAAGCGCGCGCCGATGGGACGCTTGCAGCGTTTGTTGCAAAGCCGATACCAGCCGACGGACTTGGACGGGCTGGGCTGCCGATGACTTACTGGGACGTACACCGAGCCAGCTACTACCGAAGTGTGTACGTACAGACCCTGCACGCGCTCCATGCGCTGGGGGACCCAGGAGAGGTCGATTGCGCACTTGCGCGTTTGATGGGGAGCAAGGGCTACCGGGTTGCGCGGCCGAGCGACGTCATCCGGGCGTTATCGGAACGGTTCCCAAATGCGCCAGCCGTGCTTCGCAAACACGGGATCAACGCCGAGGCTGGTTGAGGGAGTCGCCGATAGGCCGGAAGCGAATCCAGGATCAGGCAGCTGCAGGCGCTTGGGCGATGGTGTCGATGGTGTCGAGCACCAGTTGCTCGTCGGGGCCGCTGACGACCATCGTGATGCCGTCTGCGTAGCGCGTGGTGTACGACACCCCGGCTTGTCGTTCCAGCGACTCACCCGTGCGGCGGAACCAGGTTTGTCCTGCGATGTCGGTTGGGTCTGGCGCCTCGGAGAGCGGGTCAAGGGCCCGCTTCCGCAGATACACGTCGTTGGTCTGCCATACCCGTACGTATCGAGCGGAGCCGTTCTCAGCCTGCTTGTCGCCGATCACGGTGTACGTGGTTTCAACTGCGTAGACACTTGGGCCGCGGTCATCTTCGGGAATCTGCACGATGACGCCAACCAACCGCGCGCCAGCGGGTGGTTGTTGCGGCAACCGGGCCGTGAAGGGAAGCTTTTCGATCGCTGCCTTGAGGTCATTGTTTGCCCGGGTGAATTGGTCCGGCCGGTTTGACGCCCGAATCAACCCGCTGAGCACCATAACCACCACCACGGAAGCAATGACGAGGCACGTGATGAGACCTGTTTTGCGGCTCAGCGACGTGGGGTTGTAGGTCCCGTCTCCGTCCTGGTCCCTGAACTGGGCTTGTGGCCGGGTGCCCGACTGGTTCGCCGACGGGGTTGAGACAGGTGCAGGCATGACACCACGTTAACCCGATGCAGAAATTGACCGACCCGGCGATCCTCCAGGCGCCCGGTGGCCGACAGTTGGGGCGCGTGAATGGGGTGTAATCCCCGTCGATGCGTTTGTTGCGGTAACACCTGTAACCTGAGCAAGCCATGCAGTCACCCGTCACGCCTTACCCGAACGGGTCCGATGCTTCGCGTTTGCGTGTCGCATGGCTTGTCTACCGGGGCAACCCATACTCCGGTGGTCAGGGCGTCTACACGCGCTACATGGCCAGAGAACTCGTCGAAATGGGCCACGCGGTCGATGTGATCTGTGGTCAGCCGTGGCCCATTCTTGACCCCGGCGCTCGCTTGGTGAAGCTGCCGTCGCTTGACCTGTTCCGTGCCGATGACCCGTGGCACATCCCGCGCCCGCACGAGCTGCGTGGTCGTGCGCACCTCGATATTGATCTGTTCGAGTTTGCACATATGTGTACAAGCGGCTTCCCTGAACCGTGGACCTTCAGTTTGCGTGCCCGGCGCTATTTCAAAGAACACGGACACGAGTACGACCTTGTCCACGACAACCAGTGTTTCGGTTACGGCATTCGCCAGTTGCAGGAAGACGGCATGGCTGTTGCTGCAACCCTGCATCACCCAATCACCGTCGACCGTGACCTCGAAGTACAAGAGGCGCAGAAGCACGGTGCTACCGCAAAGCGCAAGTTCTCGCTGAATCGTTGGTATGGATTCCTTGGAATGCAGATCGAGGTGGCTCGGTCCATCCCTCGCATCATCACGGTGTCGGACAATTCCAAGAAGGACATCGTCACCCAAATGAAGGTGCCAGCCGAGCAACTGCACGTTGTTCCTGTCGGTGTCGACCATCAGCGGTTTAAGCCACTCCCGCATATCCAACGCGAGGAGTACCGAGTCTTGACCGCCGCAAGTGCTGACGTCCCCTTGAAGGGCCTTCGCCCGTTGTTGGAAGCAATTGCCAAGGTGCGCGCGCAACGGCCTGTGCTGCTGACCATCATCGGTAAGCAGCGCGAAGGATCGGTGCTGCCAGAGCTCCTCAAGAAGCTCGGGCTTGAAGACATCGTCACATTCGTAAGTGGGCTTACGGATGAACGAATGGTGGAGTTGTACAACGAAGCAACCGTCGCTGTGGTCCCCAGTCTGTACGAGGGCTTCTCGTTGCCGGCCATTGAATTCATGGCATGCGGCACGCCGTTGATCACCACAACGGGCGGAGCGCTTCCGGAAGTTGTCGGCCCCAACGGAGTCGCAGCGCTCACCGTTCCGCCTAACGATCCCGACGCGCTGGCTGTTGCCATCAAACGGATGCTCGATGATCCTGAACTCCGAGCCCGTATGGGTGAAGGTGGCAGGGCCCGGGTTCTGAACCGGTTCACGTGGCGCGTTGCGGCTGAAGGTACCGTCGATCAGTGGCGGCTTCTTCTTGAGGACCGCGAACGTGCGCGTCGAAACGGATTGCCGATGCCGGGGACGCTTCCTCGTGGAAAGCGCTCTGAAGGGCACGGACCCTGGGCCCACTGGTCGGGTCGTGGTCCCATTTCACTCAGCAAGTTCTCAAGGTAGTACGCATGCTTACTGTTCGGTTTGACCGCCTTGGGCTTCAGCCCGGAGACCGTTTTCTTGACCTCGGTGCAGGGTTGGGTCGTCATGCGTTCCAGGCACGGCGGCTTGGGGCTCAGGTGGTTGCGGTTGACCGCAGCCTCGCCGACATCCGCCAGGCGGGTTCCACGCTTCTTGCGATGGAACTAGAACCGACCGAAGCACTACTTGCGGGCGGCCGGAGCGCTGTTGGCGTGGGTGATGCCCTGTCTCTCCCGTTTGCGGATGGCACGTTTGACCGCGTGATCACTTCGGAAGTTCTTGAGCACATCACCGACGACCTTGGAGCCATGCGAGAAATCGCACGCGTCACCCGCCCTGGCGGTTCCATTGCGGTGACAGTTCCTACGTACCTGCCAGAGTTGGTGAACTGGGCGTTGTCGTCGGAGTATCACGCTCCTCTTTCTGTTGGTGGGCACGTGCGCATCTATCGCAAGCGGCAGGTCCAGGATCGGCTGCGGTCGGTTGGGTTAGAAGTGACGGGTCACCACCACGCTCACGCGTTGCACTCTCCGTATTGGTGGCTTCGGTGCGCAGTCGGTTTGGACAAGGCAGACAATCACCGTCTCGTGAAGCGCTACCACAACCTGTTAGTGACCGACATGATGAAGCACCCTTGGTACACCGATCTCCCGGAACGGATCCTGCAACCAGTGTTGGGCAAGAGCCTTGTGGTGTACGCACGTAAACCTGCCCAAGAACCCGATCGTCCGGGAACTTTGTGACGCAGCTCAGCCCAGCAGAGGTCCGGCAGTCCGCCGAATCGATCCTCGCTTGCCAACGTGTCGATGGGCTGATCGAGTGGTTTCCTGGAGGGCATGCAGATCCGTGGAATCACGTCGAGGCTGCGATGGCGCTCGACGTGGCTGGGTTTGCAGGCGAAGCGCGTTTGGCCTACCGGTGGTTAGCTTCGCACCAGCTTGAGACCGGCGGTTGGTTTCAGTATTACGCAGGTGAGGGCATCGAGGATCGTAAGCAAGATGCCAACACCATCGCTTACTTTGGCGCCGGTTTGTTGCACCATCACCTCAGCAACAACGACGTAGCGTTTTTGGTTGAAATGTGGCCAGCGTTGCAGCGTGCAATCGCCTTTGTTCTTGGAATGCAGCAACCCGGCGGACAAATCATCTGGTGCAGGGAACCCGACGGCTCGCTTGGTGACTATGCACTGCTCACAGGCTCCTCCAGCATGTATCACTCCATCGTCTGTGCACATACGATTTCGGTGATTGTCGGCGAAGAGCAACCTGAGTGGGCCGCTGCAGGACAACGTTTGCGGGCGGCCGTGGCGCACCATCCAGAACTCTTCGAACCAAAACATCGTTGGGCAATGGACTGGTACTACCCGGTGCTTGCGGGTGTCATTCGCGGCGAGCCGGCCGAATCACGCATGCGCGCTGCATGGGACCGCTTCGTCATTGGTGGCGAAGGTGTCCGCTGTGTCGACGACCACCCATGGGTCACCACAGGTGAAACTGCCGAGACCGCCATTGCGTGCGTTGCCGCGGGACTGCATGAAGAAGCAGAATTGTTGCTCCGATGGGTGCGTCAACTCCGCCACGCAGACGGTTCATATTGGACCGGCCTCCACGTCCCGGACCGGGTTCATTTTCCGGCTGGAGAACGAACCACCTATTCCACCGCTGCAGTGCTCCTTGCAGACGACTGCAGGTATGGCACCTCGGCCTCCAGCGGCCTGTTCCGTTGAACGACGCGGTCTCCGCTACGGTAGAAACTTCGAACACGGAGGGCGAGCAATGCATGTCGTAATAGCCGGATGCGGCCGCGTTGGGTCTGGCCTTGCAGCAGCACTCGTGGCCGAGGGCAACACGGTTTCGGTCATTGACAAGAAGGAGTACTCCTTTCGGCGGCTCCCCGATGACGAGCGGGTCACGCGGGTGCTTGGGCTCTCCTTCGACCGAGAGAACCTCCTTGCCGCCGGTATAGACCGCGCCACCGCGTTTGCCGCTGTCACCAGCGGGGATAATTCCAACATTCTTTCGGCACGCATTGCCAAGGAAACGTTCCAAGTCAGTCGGGTTGTTGCTCGCATCTACGACCCGGCCCGCGCATCGTTCTACGCCAGGCTGGGCATCGGAACGGTGGCCACCGTCGCCTGGAGCACAGATCAGATCTCACGGCGCATTTTTGATCGTCGCGTGAGCGATTGGACCGATCAGAGCGGCACGCTCAGCCTCATCGAGCAACCGGTTCCGCTGTCGTGGTGCGGCCGACGTCTTGCAGACATCAGCCAAGGCGAGGGTTGGCAGGTGGTTGGGGTGTCTCGGGCTGGTCGGGCACAGTTGATCACCGAGGCGTTGATCGCCCAGGAGGGTGATCTTTTGCACCTGATGGTGACCAATGAGGGCTTGCCCGGGCTTGACCGTCGGTTGACGGAAACGATGGAGGTTCCCTCATGAAGATCGCAATCGCCGGAGCGGGAGCCGTTGGAACGTTCATGGCTGAAGACCTTGCCAAGAGTGGCCACGACGTGACCTTGCTCGAAGTGGACCCGGCCGTGGTGAAGCGCGTTCAGAAGCTGCTACCCGGGGTTCGGGTAGTCAATGCCGACGCGTGTGAAATCACCACGCTCACAAATCATCACGTCGAACTGGTCGACGTGATGGTTGCTGCTACAGGTGACGACGAAGACAACCTGGTTGTGTCGCTGCTGGCCAAGCAGGAGTTTGCAGTGCCACGTGTTGTGGCCCGAGTAAACAACCCCAAGAACCATTGGCTGTTCACGCAGTCCTGGGGCGTCGACGTGGCAGTTTCCACTCCGCATCAGCTCACCGCAATGGTTGAAGAAGCGGTCACAACCGGAACGCTGGTCAAGCTGTTGTCCCTCGGTGACGGCGGCGCTGCCATCGAAGAAGTAACGCTGGCTGCTGACTCGCCCGTTGTTGGCAAAATCCTTGGCGATATCGAGTTGCCTCTCGACGCCACCATCGTGGCAATCGTCCGGAATCGCCAGATTGTTGTTCCACGGCCAGATACTCGGCTCATTGAAGGCGACGAAGTGGTGGTTTTGGCTACCAATTCAGCCGACGGTGGGATCAAGGCCCTGCTCATCGGTAGCGCCTTGGGTTCTGAATCTCCCCGGCACTAGCTGGCGTTTGCCACGTCAGGGGAGTAGTTCGTACCGCGGGTTGTAGACCACCAGCGAGTCTTCGCGTCGCATCGGTGCTGCACGACCCCAAAGTGCGATTCGACGGCCCCGTTCGACACACGAGATAGAAGTCCGGCCGGTCCACAAGGCCACCAGGGAACCGGTTCCATCAGAGATCTCGATCTCGAAGGCGACCGACCCGTCTAGTTGCACCGTTGCGATGTGTTCGACCCGGCCGACCACCTCAATGGTGTTGCGAGGTTCGAGGTCACTGATCCGAGTCGACGCGTGGTGGTCCGCGATGGCGAGACCAAGCAACGTTGACTCGGAGTCCGATCCCTTTTGTTTTCGAAACATGCCCATGTGGTGTCGCTGACGTCGTGAGGGGTGGGGTAGACGCTACAGGTCGACCTGGACGCCGACTTCAAAGACCCGGTCCGAAGGCAGTTTGAAGAACTCTGCGACGTCGGTGGTGTTACGGCTCATTTGGCGCATCAAGTTTTCTCGCCAAGGTGCCATGCCGTCGTGCGCTGTTGGTCGCAGGTTTTCACGGCCAAGGAAGTACACGGCGTCTCGCACATCCACGGCCAAGTCGCGGGCGAGGTCTTCATGGACGTTGTATTCCTCCATGAATCCGTAGTGCATCACCACCTGCGAAACACCCAGCCCAAGGTCTTGGACCTCGACTCGTTTCACCGGGTGGACCGTGGGCGTGTCTTCGTTCAACACACTGACCACATACACCCGGCTGTGCAGAATGCGGTTGTGGCGGACGTTTGCCTGCATTGCCGGCGGAACGAGACCCGGCTCAGAGAACAAAAAGACGCCGGCACCAGGAACCCGGGTGACGGGAGACTTGCCGCCTGTCACCGATGCGATGTACTCGGTGAGAGGAACGGCGCCACGACGAAGCCGTTTGGCCACGATGCCGCGCCCGGTCTTCCACGTGGTGAGCAACGTAAAGACAACCAGCCCGATGATGAGCGGGAACCAGCCGCCCTGGGGAATCTTGAACATATTGGCCGACAGGAAAACGGCGTCGATCAGGAGCAGTGGCAGCCCAATGAGGTATGCCTTGGCCTTCGACCATTTGAAGCGACTCTGCGCAACCTGGATGAAGATCAGCGTGGTAATGAACATGCACGCAGTGACCGCGAGGCCGTAGGCCGCAGCAAGTGCCGACGAGGTGCGGAATCCAAGCACCAACATCACACAGGCAACCATCAGCGCCCAGTTGATCTGCGGGATGTAGATCTGGCCGCGTTCGGTGTGCGAGGTGTGGCGGATTTCCACACGCGGGCTGTACCCGAGGTTGACAGCTTGCTGCGTGAGGGAGAACGCCCCCGATATCAACGCTTGCGACGCAATGATTGTTGCGACCGTGGCCAGTATGACAAGCGGGAGCAAGAACCAATCTGGAGCCATCCGGAAGAACGCCTCATTGAGGTGATTTCCTTGGTCTTCGATGATCTGCGCACCCTGGCCGAAGTAGTTGAGCAGCAACGCGGGCAACACCATGATGAACCAGCCGAGCATGATGGGCTTGCGGCCGAAGTGGCCCATGTCGGCGTACAACGCCTCGCCGCCAGTGACCACCAAGAAGAGCGATCCCATGGACAGGAAGCCTTTGAACGGGTTGGCTTGGAAGTAACGCAGTGCCCAGATTGGGTTGACGGCCTTGAGTACTTCTGGCGTATCCATGATGTTCATAGTGCCGAGCACGGCGAGCGTGCCGAACCAAACGATCATGACCGGTCCAAACACCTGGCCCACCTTGCCGGTGCCCCAGCGCTGAACCGCGAAAATGCCGATGATGATGGCCACGGTGATGGGAAGCACGAACGGCTTCGCGGCGCTTGAGTAGATTTCGATGCCTTCAACGGCGGACAACACCGAGATGGCCGGGGTGATCATGCCGTCGCCATACAGGAGCGCTGTGCCGAACAGGCCCAGCAGCACCAGGACGCCGGAGCCCGCTGCCGCAGCCTTTGCAATGCCGCTTCGGGGTGTCCCGTCGTCCTTTTTGTGGGGGAGCAACGCGGTGAGGGCCAAGATGCCGCCTTCACCCTGGTTGTCGGCTCGCATCACAAAGAAGAGGTACTTCACCGAGATGATGAGGATCAGGGCCCAGAACACGATGGAAAGCGCTCCGAAGACAACCGTTGGGTTGAACGGAATGACATCGTGGCCATTGTGGGGCTCGGTTCCGGTCACCAAGACGTGATTGCCGTGGCCTAAGGCCTCGCGAATCGTGTAGATCGGGCTGGTGCCGATATCTCCGTAAACAACGCCGAGGGATCCAAGGGTGAGTCCGAAGAGTCGCTTACCCGTGACGGGGCCGTGATGGCCAGTGGTGGCATGGTTGCCGCTCATGTCGCTCCTGCAAAAGGGTTCCGGCGAATCTACTCGCCAAGCGTCCGTACACCTGGCTACCCGTCTGCAGCTGTGGTTAGTCGGCCGAGTCGCTCCAACGTTGCGCCTCCAGCAACCAACCTCGCGTTGGGAGCGCTCCATCGGCCCGAAATTACAACGTTGGTTGCAAAACCACCCAACGTTGGAGCTGGCGATTGGCGCATTTCCCAAGTCGACCAAGTTTCAATGGGGCATTCGTTACGTAATGATCGGCCGATGGGAGTGGGCGTCTCCTGCAGGTGCGGGTGTCTCCTGCAGCCTGCCTGACACACCCCAACCTGCTGGGCGCGCCCACTCGATCCCGAACGCGGGAATCACGCGAGCTGATCATTACGGAACTGGCGGCCATTAGATGTTGACCAGCGATGCCCGCCGGATGAATACGCCGCGGTTTGCCAACGATGCCGGTGTTTCGACGAGGGCGACTGGGTGGAGCGCAGGAATGCTTGTTACGAACCACCAGCGGTCGTCGGTCGACCGGTTCTTCTCGGTCGTCCACACGGGAACTTTCACGCCATGGCGAAACGCATTGTCTTCGACGACGCCATAGACCATGCAATTCACTCACTGATGTTCAGGAATTGCATGGTAGTTTGATCGAATGCTGAAGCGGTCACGAGATGAGACGGGGATTGCGGCAGCGCTGGGTCGTAGCCCGGTCGTTCTGCTCGTCGGTGCCCGGCAGACGGGAAAGACAACCCTTGCTCGTACCGTGGTGGCCCCGGGAAGCGACTGCTATTTCGACCTTGAAGACCCGCGAGATCTTGCCCGCCTGGACCAACCGATGTTGGCCCTCGAAAATCTTCGCGGAACGATTGTGATCGACGAGATTCAACGTCGGCCCGACCTGTTTACGGCGCTTCGTGTGCTAGCTGATCGTTTGGATAACCCGGCGCGCTTCTTGGTGCTCGGGAGCGCTTCACCAGAAGCGCTCCGTCAAGCAGCGCAATCCTTGGCCGGACGGGTAGAGGTGATCGAGCTCGGCGGACTCTCCATGGCTGACGTGGGTAAAGAACGATTCGATGACCTGTGGTTACGTGGCGGGTTTCCTCGCTCGTACCTCGCCGATCAGCTGGAAGCTTCAGTCTTGTGGAGAACGAATTACCTGCGAACGCTCGCCTCCCGAGACCTGCCGGAATTCGGCCTTCGCTTGCCAGCGGCCACCATTGAACGGTTCCTGGGGCTGGTGGCTCATGCTCACGGGCAATTGTGGAACGGGGCCGAACCGGCACGTGCGCTTGGAATATCTGAGAGTACGGTTCGAAAATATATTGATGTACTTGCGGATTCGATGCTGACCCGAGTCCTTCGCCCGTGGCATGAGAACATAGACAAGCGCCAAGTTCGATCGCCGAAGGTCTACTTCCGGGACTCGGGTCTGGCTCACACGTTGCTCGGAATCGACGATCACGTAGGAATGTTGCGTCATCCCCGATCGGGCGCCACCTGGGAAGGGGCGATTATCGAGGAGTGCATTCGGCGTGCTGGTCCCACGATGACGCCCTACTTCTGGAGGACCAGCAACGGAGCCGAGCTTGACCTACTGCTGGTCCGCGGTGATTACCGGGTCGGCATCGAAATGAAGCGCGCCGATGCCCCAAGGGTGACACCTTCGATGCGAGCCGCTCTGGAAGACCTCAGGTTGGACAAGTTGACCGTGTTTTATCCAGGGCCTCGTCGGTATGCGTTGAGCGCCAAGATCGAGGTCGTTCCCGTGTCCACGCTTGCTGATTTTGGCGGAATTGGTGCTTAGACAATGCTGGCGAGTGCTGGCGAGTGACGATGATTGCCGGCTCAGGTTGTTGAGCTGAGGCGCCGACAATTGTTAGATGATTCCGATCAGCAAGGTTGTTGTCGACGACCAGACTGAAGCTCTTGTTCTCGAGGTCCTTCGGTCCGGTCAACTCGCTCAAGGCCCGATGGTTGCCCGTTTCGAAGCGCATTGCGCGGCGATGGCCGGGACAGAACATGCTGTTGCGGTCAACAACGGAACGACCGCATTGGTGCTTGCGTTGCAAGCAGCCGGCGTGGGACCGGGAGATGAAGTAATCACCACCCCGTTTACGTTTGCTGCCACCATCAACGCAATTGTCCACGTCGGCGCAACGGTTCGGTTCGCAGATATCGGCGCTGACTTTTGCATCGATCCGGACCTCATTGAGGGTGCGATCACAGCGAAGACGAAAGCCGTCATGCCGGTGCACCTGTATGGCCTGCCTGCCGACATGGTCCGAATCAGCGAGATCTGCGCTCGTCATGGACTGACCATCATCGAAGACGCTGCCCAAGCGCATGGCGCTCGCGTTGACGGCACTCCAGTCGGCGGATACGGGCTGGCGACCTTTAGCTTTTATGCAACCAAGAACCTGTCTACCGGTGAGGGTGGAGTGGTGACTACCAACAACAACGAGTGGGCAGAGCGCATGCGAGTGCTGCGCAACCAGGGCATGAAAGCCAGGTACCAGTATCTCGAACCGGGTCACAACTACCGGATGATGGATCTCGTCGCTGCACTAGGGATTTCGCAGTTCGAAGGCCGCATCGCAATGGAACAGGCTCGGCAACGAAACGCTGCGATCTTGACCGCCGGCTTGGCGGGAATCAGCGGACTTGTGACGCCGGTGCAACCGGGTGGCCGTACCAGCGTGTGGCATCAATACACCGTCCGAGTCACACCTGAGGCCCGGGTATCACGGGACCAGTTTGTCGTCGCGATGAACGCCGCCGGGGTGGGTTGCGGGGTGTACTACCCGTTTGCGGCCTATGACTATGACTGCTTCCGAACACACCAGCGGATTGCGTTGTCGCCGTGCCCGGAGGCCGAGCTGGCAGCCCGGGAGGTTGCATCACTCCCGGTCCACCAGTTCCTGTCTTCCGCAGATGTGGACGCCATCGTGGGAGCAGCCAGCGACATTCTTGGCTGACTCAGAAAGCTGGTCCCGAGGGGTTTCAGAGGCCTTGGCAGAAGAGCTCAACTGCGTGGGCTCGCTTCATCAACATTCATGGATTTGGCCGCTGGTCGTCGGGAACTACCAACTCTTTGCCGATCTTGGCTGGGTGAGCTCGCAACCGATTGAAACGAGAATTCCGGTCCCGTCGGCGCAGGCCGATTCGGCACCACGTCGACCGGCACCAGCATCCGGCGAGGTTGCCGCTGGGCCAAAGGTTGCCGCGTTCGCCCGCTCGAACGGGCCCGATTCAAGCGAACGACGTCCAGCACCACAAGCCTCACGAAACGAAGGGTCGCAGCTATGAGTTCCGACAATCCCCGCGAATCTGCGATGGTCGAGCTGCTGGACCGTGCCGAACGACGTATCGCTTCGCTCGAAGCCCGGCTTGCGAAAATTGAAGACGACGGGGCAACGAGCTCGGGTGCTGTCGCTCATCGTCTTGCGCTACCTGCGACGGTCTCCCCAGCCGTCACGATGGAGGAGGTCTCCAGCCGTCGAGGGCTTTTCAAGGTTGCCGGTGCCGTTGCCTCAGCTGCCGTCGCTCACAATCTGCTCTCAGCCAGCCCAGCAGCTGCCTCAACGACTGGCCCGTATGTTGGCCTGAACGTGGTTGAGACGACGACCACGAAAACTGGTGTCACGATGACACCCAGCGCGGGTGACTCTGTTGCGTTCCAGGGTACAAACCTGGCAACCGCTGGGTCAGCGGACGGTGTCAAAGGTGTGTCGGATAACAAAGTCGGCGCTGGCGTCGCGGGATCAAGTGCGGAGGGCTACGGAGTCTTCGGCAGCACGGGTAGCGGCTATGCGGTCTACTCCAACGGCCGCCTGGGTATTGGACAACACCAACTCAACGAAGGGGTCCCGACCTCCGGTGGCTACGAACTCGGTGACATCATCCGAGACATCGTCGGCAACATGTTTGTGTGTGTGGATGCTGGTTCCGCTGCGGCTAACGCCACAAATCCCGCAGCGTTCCGCAAGATCGCCGGGCCCTCAAGTGCCGGCCAGCTGCACGTCAGCCCGATCACCCGGAGGGCCTACGACTGTCGAGCATCGGAAGTCACGGGTCAACGTGCCGCCCAGGGCGGCGAGGGCGTGTTTGTCAATGGGACCATTCGGACCGTGGACCTCGGCGTCAACTTTCCCGGAACAAGCGAACCGTTAGTAGCCCTCGGTGCGACCGCTGCCATGGTCACCGTCGCGGTGTTCTCCATCAGAGCCGAGGGTTTTCTCACTCTGTACCCGACCGGCACCGCTGCTCCGAGCGCATTGCATGCCTATTGGGGAGGGGCCGTTGGGACGCAAACCTCGACTCTGGCGGTCGTCAAGCTTAATGCGTTGCGTCGATTCGACATGCGATCGTCGATTGCCGGTGGACCCGACGTCAGCGTCGCGATTGACGTCGTCGGCTTTTACCTCTGATTCCCGTCTGATACCAAGAGGCAAGGCGGGCAGTTGGGTCGGACACGCCGATCGAGGTGAGGCGTAGGCTGACGTGAGTGTTTATCTCGTACGCCCAAAATTTTGAGGACGTCTACCTTTATCGATTGTTCGGAGATCGAGCGCGAGGCACCTATGTCGACGTTGGCGCATACTCGCCGGTCGAACATTCGGTCACCAAGGCCTTCTACGACAGGGGGTGGCGGGGGATCAACATCGAGCCGGTAGCGAGCCTCTTCGCGGGCTTCGTCGCCGACCGCCCAGACGACCTCAACCTGCAGGTTGCCGTAGCCGCGCACGAATCACAACGGACAATCTTTTCAATTCCCGATTCCGGCCTGTCTTCCCTGGTGAGCCATCACGCAGCCTCAGCCGAGCTTCGCCACGGGTTTGTCGTGTCGGAAGAAGAAGTTGTATGTCGCACCCTCGATGGGTTGTGGGACGAGCACCTCCAGAACACAGTTGTGCAGTTCCTCAAAATTGACGTGGAAGGGCTCGAATACGAAGTTCTCCAAGGAGCGGTCGGGGTACTCGATCGGGCCCTGGCTGAAGTGGTCATAGTCGAAGCCATTGAGCCGACGACGACCCAGCTCGTCTTCGCGCAATGGGAACACCTGTTGCTGCAGGCCAGCTACACGTTTGCCTGGTTTGACGGCGTCAATCGGTGGTATCTCGCGCCTGGGACGAGCGAGCGGGCTGTCCGGCTCGCGGTACCTGTCAATTGTTTCGACGATGTTGTTCCCGCGCACTTAGCAGAGGCGATACGAGGGAGGGAGATCGCTTTGCAGGCTGTCGATTCCGCCCGACGCGCAGCCGATGAGGCTCAACACACGGTCGCGATGATCGAGAGCTCAGAGTCGGTCTTGTCGACCCGCGCAGCCGACCTCGAGAACCGGCTCCAGCTTTGCTCGACCCAACTCGACGAGTGCCGTGCCGAGCGGGACCAGGCACGTCACGATCTCGACTTGCTCAAGCGTTCGACGTCGTGGCGGCTGACCAAACCGGTCCGGGCGCTCGTTGACCGGGTGCGTCAGCGAAGGTGAACTTGGGCGGCGAGGTCGTCGATCGGGCGCATGACAGCGCACATGAACTCGCCGTCGCAACTGAACTCGCTCAGATCGAGGCCGGCGCTCTTCGCGAGGAGCTCCCGTGATCTGCCAAGGAAGAAGAACAAGTGAAAGCGTGTGAACTCGTAGAGGTATTCGAAGCAAGGTGTGGCGTGAGCCATCGCCCCACCAGGTCGGAGGCGACTGCGCATGAAGCTCAGCTCTCCGACGGGGTCCCGGAAGTGCTCGAGCACGTTGTTCGAATAGATACCGTCGAAGTCCATTGTCTCGAGAACTGAACGAGAACGAACGATCTGCCCGTCGGAGGAGAGTCCCCGCTCGTTGGGCTCGTAGCCCCAGACATCCCAGCCCGATGCCCGCAGTTGTTCGATGCCAGAGGTGTTGGATCCGCACCCGTAGTTCAGGTACGTGCCTCCCTGTAAGGGCCCGAGGGCATGAAACGCTCGGATCTCGTCGGCCGGATCGTATGCCTCTGTGTAGGCGCGGAAATGGATGGTGTACTCGTTGGCGAGCTGTGCAGCCGACAGCCCCAGCATCTTGTCGGGACCGAAGATGACGTCGCAGTCGGGACATTGAACACGCCCCAGTCGGCCACCCCCAAAAATGCACTGCGACTCGAATGGAGCAAAGTCAGATCGCGCCCGGCGACCCGAACACAAGGGGCACTCAAGCGTCGATGGTGGGACCGAGGATCGATCCAACGTGTCGATGATTCGGGATGCATTTGCAATCTGCCCTTGGAGCAGTTCGACCTGGGAAGCCAGCACACGGTCCTGTTGCGCCGACAGAAAGTCGATGGCGACGCGTGAAGGATCGATTTCAGGCACCAGCGGCAGTGCGAAAGATCGTTTGGCAGCCTCGAGGTCGGTCAGCGTCGATCGTTTGACCATGGCCAAGTTGAACCGAGCAAGTGCTCCGTTCAGACGTGTCGCAAGTGTCATCGTTCTCCGGTCTTGAAGCCCATGCCATCAAATCAATCGTGGCTTCCGACACGGTCATGAGGGCGGGCACTCACGCTACCTCGGCCGACGATTCTCTGCTTGTCGTCGAACGGGGGACCGTGCTACTCCTCAGGACGGGAGAGGGCTATTTCGGCGAGTTGCCGTGCGACCGTGAGGGGCGAGACGCTTTCGCCATTCTGCTGGTTGTCGATCCATGATTCTGTGTCTGGTGAATCGAGTGCATCGAGGATCGCCGCAGCAACTGTGTTCGCATCTCCTCGAGTGAGCCGGATCGCTCCAGCGGGTGCGCCGGCCAACGAATTTTGGTCGCCGATAACCGACCGTCCGAGTCCGATCGCATCGGATACAGCAGCCGATGCCTCGCCGTTAGTCGATCGGCGCAACTGGACAACGGCTGCTGCCGAGCCCAGCGTTTCGAAGTATGCCCCTCTGGCAAGGTGCCCATACTCTCGCAGCACCCCTTTGTCCCTGAGAGATTTCAGAGCGACGTTTTGTTTGCCGACTGCGTCGTCAAGGACGCCAGGTCCGATGATGCCGAGTGTCAAACCCGGCCTCGCTTCATTGGCGATCGTGAATGCTTCGAGCAGGACGGACAGATTCTTGGATTTCGCCACAACTCCGGCTGTTGCGATGAAGCCCGGAACCGTCGTTGGCGGTGTTCGGCGGGTTATGGACAAAGGAACCACGTCCACGATGGTCTGGGGTTGGTCTCTCAGGACCACATTGCGAGCTTCAGTCGTGTGGACCACGACACGCCGAGCGAGGTGACAGACTTCTCTGATCAACCAGACCCCAGCCTCCTGCGACTGATCCGGATCGAGGAGGTTCACTCCCTGCACGCGATCGGCATAGGTGTCTCCGTACAACGTGCGAATCGTGTTGGGGACCCAACGACCCGTGAGGTCGCCCGCTCGTACCCCTTCCTGGTCATACAGCCCGATCAGCCGGGCATCGTGGACTTCGACGGTGCACCTTCCGGGGTGACGGCGCAGCAGATCCAGTGCCGGCAGGTGCGCCTCGTTGTTGCCAATCTGAACAAGCACGCCGTCAAAAGACCCATGAACGGCTTCCCAGTCGTCGAACGAACCGAATGGAACGGCGTTCGGAGCGCCCTCCTCTCCGAAGAACGTGGTTGAAACGTAATCGGTAAAGCCAGCGCGAAGTCCGTCAACGTAATCCGCCACTCCGGTTCGAGCGGGCGGGAGAGGCGAAACCACGGCTAATCGGGCCGAACGGCGAAGGCGATTGTTCTCTTTCGAACTGATGAGGCGGCTGAATTCAACTGCGGTTCGTCGAGCGACAGCGTCCCACGAGTGCGGCAGCAGCCATTCGGTTCGGTCCGATGCTGATGTTGGCGTTCCGGTGAGTTGCCTGGCGATGCAGTCGGTGATCGACCGCACGCTCGTCGGGTCAAAGCGTCGATCGGGGTCGGGCACTACCTCGATCAGTGACGACGTATTGGAGACAACGACATCTGTTCCACACCGCAGAGCCTCGAGCGCAGGAAACCCGAAACCTTCGTACTCTGAAGGAAAGACGACCAGAGCAGCCTGTTGGTAGATGGCCTTCAGCGCGCTGTCTGAAACTCGGCCCAACCCGATCACCCTGTCGGTGATTGCGAGGCGGTCAGTCATGGCCGCCAAGCGTGGCTCGAGCCCCGCCTGTGGAAATCCGCCGATAACAAGGTGAAGATCGCTCCGGAGCGGAGCTGGAAGGGCCGCGAAGGCACTGATTCCGCGCTCGATGTTCTTTCTCGGATCTTCACCGCCGACAAGGAACAGGTACCGTCGAACGTGGCCCAGATGGTGGTCGAGGAGTGCCTCGAAGTCGGCATCAGGTTTGTCATTGAAAACTGGTGACACGCCAGCACCGACTACCGCTATCCGCGAAGCCGGAACGTCCAAACGTTCTCGAACGTCGTTGGCAGTTGATTGAGAAATGCACAAGACGAGATCCGCTTGTCGAACGAGTTCGAGCCGGTCGTCGTACGAACGGCGGATGCCCTCAGTCGGCAGGTAGCGCTCTGGCATCAACAGCGGAATGAGATCGAAACACGTGACCGCCAGCAGGCTACGTCGAAATGGGACCGGAAAGAGCTGATCGACACCCCAGTCCGGCTCCATTGGGGAGGCGATGTGCCAAAGGTCAGGCGCAAGTCCGGGCGACGATGCTGACATCGCCTCTAACGGCGCGATTTCATTGAATCGTTCGAGACGGCGACCCGTTGGAACATCGACATCGAAGTAGTAGCGCGCTGCAAACCCACGTTCCTCTGCACCTATTCGGGTCTGTGCCGATAGTGATTCGTACACATATCGTCCGATACCACGATGCTGATGATGAGCACTCTGTAGCGCCCGGGCATCGAACCCAACGTGGATGGTTGCCGATTCTGCGGAGTCGATGCACGTGCTTTTCGGTTCTTCGGCCTCGGTTTCGAACTGCTTCCTCCGTTCGCGAAGCAGTTGGCCGTGGAGACACTCCCGAGCCGCCGTTACCGCTATGGCGGTCTCGCCTGTGGTCACGATGGGCGCGACGAAAGGTGCGGGTTGAGGGTTGTGATCATTCGGGTCTGCGACCGAAATCGAGTCCGGTTCCACGGTCGGCGAATCCGCCTCGCGGGTGCTCGCAGCGACTTGACTGCGGCAAGCGTCAAGGCAATAGGTGTCCGAATGGTGGTCGGCAGCCGCTGGTGGACAGCCCGTCCGATCGTTCGCGTGAAACCCATTCTCATCCTCGACGGATGATTCGCATGACTCGCCCGTGTAGGCGGATGGCTGACACTGTGAACCGAACCAGGCGCGAATTCTGCAACGCATTGAGAGCTTCCTCTGCAGTCTGGGCCCGCGTCAGCGTTTGCTGCAATTCTGCATCGAGCGACTCGCAGCGGACACGTTGCTCTTCGGTGTCCCGTTGGAAGCCGTTACGCGCGTCAAGGGCGTCTTGCAGCACCGATCCGAAATCAGCGGTGTTCTGCTGCAAAGCCACAAGGTCTTGGGTCAAAGCTTGAACCCGGTCCTTCAGCACCGCGACGTTGGTTTGCTCGATGCGGAGTTGCGTTACGGCATCCAGGGCCGTGCTTGCGCCGTCTTGGTCGTCACTCATAAGCGTCAGCCCTTCGGTGCGCCATGCATGGTCGGTCCGACGTGTTGGCGAAACCAAGCTGCGGCGTTCGTGACCGAGCAACGGTCCTTCATGTAGCGGCCTGCGACACTGCCAAGATCGCGCCAGGCATCCGGGTCGTCGATCACTTCACGCAGCGCAACCGCGGCGGCATCATGAGACGGTTCCGCCCACATGGCTTGCGGATCGTAGGGGGTGTCCTCGCCAACTTCGACGAGGTCAAACGGGACGAGTCGGCTGTTCAGGGAAGTCATGAACTCAAGGTTGCCCGACCAGCCGGTTGCGATACACGCGGTTCCGGCTGCCATCGCACTGGCCAGGCCGAGGCCGAGCGCCTCAGATCGGTGGAGCGAGGCGTAGCAGTCGATGAGCTGATACCAAGCCTGCATCTCGCTCTCGGAATACCGCCGGGTGTCGATGTAAATATCAGGTCTCGCATCGGCCATCGAGAGTAGGTCTTTCGGCAAACTTAGGCTGTTGAGCTTGAGGATCAGTGAGGCTTCGCCAGGCGTCGGAAATGCGCTGTTGAACGCCCTGATGAGGCCATCTGTGTTCTTCCGTCTGTGTCCGCTGCGCAGGTCTGTACAATTTCCGATGAGGGGTCCAGCCGGGAGGTCGAGATCCTGACGTTCGAGGCGTGTGGTCGGCGGAATCGGTATCGCAAACGGATACCGACGGAGGGGCTTCGGCGCAGGTTGCAGCAAATGTTGGCAATGCTCGGTCGCTACCCAGACTTCATCGACCAAGTTCCATGCGTCAACGTCGTCAGGTCTGAGGCCGCCCGCCTCCCAGAACCAGATGCCGATGACCCTGCCCTGTCTGGCGGTGCGGAGCAGTGCACTATCACCTGCGCCAGAGATCGCGGATGGATTGAGGCACATGACTGTCTGATCGAACCGAAATCCGCTGAGCATCGGAACGTTGAGCGGCGTCGTTCCGGGATAGTCGATGTTGATGTGCGAAATGGCGTAGCCGGCGCGCTGCAGAGCTGCCACGACGAGACCACCGGCATCGCCCATTCCGACGCCGACACCGTAAGTCACTACGTTCACGCCACCCGGGTGGAGTCGTGGGAGAACATCACTCATCGATTGCCGTCCGCAGAGTGCGTGCCATGTCACTTCCAACTTCAGTCCAGTTTGGACCCAATTCGTATTTCAGCAGATCGTGACACCGTTTGACCTCGCGAGGGTCTGCAATCAAAACCTTCAAGCCCGCTGTGAAATCGTTGACCGTCGCTGCAACGATCCACCCGCCGGGTCCAATCTGCTCGGGTAAGGCCCCGGTGTCGCTGGCGAGAACTGGAATACCAAGTGCATGGGCGATCGGTACTAGCCCTGACTGACTCGCCTCGCGATAAGGAAGGACCATCGCACGGGAACCTGTCAGTGTCGACACGAGATCGGCCTCGGACAACCAACCTTGTCGGACCTCGGCGCCAGATGCGACTAGTTGCGCAAGGACGGGTTCAATTGATCCTCCCCCTTCGCCCGCGACGACGAGACGACAACGCCCCGGTTCGAGTCTCGACCAGGCTTCGGCCAGGAGATCGAGGCCCTTGTACGCAAGGAGCCGGCCGATGAAGGTGATTGGACCGTCGGGGTCCCAGCCGGCGGAACCGGCGGAACCGGCGGAACCGTCGTCAACGTCGATCAAGGGACCAAATGGGATGACGTCGACCGGCCGGTCAGTCAGCAGCCGAAGTCGTTGACCGACGAGCGCAGACGGAGCGACGATGCGCGCAGATCGTCGTAAAGCCTTCCGCCAAGCCGCGTCAGCGATAGGTCGCTTGTCGCCCGGGTGGGGCTCGGGGTCATGAACGACCGTCACAATGGGAGTACCCCGCAGCGTGCGCCAGCTGACTAAAGTATGTGGACTTATCATAGGGTGCAGCACTACATCGGCCCCGATGCTGCGCGCATAGGCGCCGATCGAGCGCCGTGGATCAAGTACAGCCGTTGCTGCTCCCAGCATGCTGTGAACGCGAATGATCTGCCCGCCTTGAGCGCGCGAGATTGTCTCGCTCGCGAGCTCGTTTGCGTTGGAGACAGACGCATACACTTCAATGCCTGGCAAAGCATTCAGCGCGCGTACGATTTGCAGCGTGTACTGCGCTCCGGCTCCGCGGCGTCCCCAGTACCAAACGAGTACCCGCATGTCAGGTCACGATGGAACGCGAACAGTGGGACAGATCGCAAGGGGTCCGTAGGGGCCAGCGAAACCTTGGCACGCAGCCATGTCTGGGGCGATACCCAGCTGCCCCACAATCGGTTGGAGTTCCGTCGCCGGGTTGATGACTATTCGAAGGGAGTTGTTCCCGATGCCGTCAGCAACAAACCTCCGGAGACGAAGTCCAAGTTCGCCTTCGATTGGATAAAAGCCGAACACGAATCCCTGAATCGAAGCCAACGAAGTCCCGGGTGCGAGGCTCCGCACGAGGTACGCCGTCGGCCCCATGTCGGCGAGTAGCACCCGATCTGTCCGCTTCCCGTTTGTGGGTTGTGGCAACTTGACTCGTAACGGTGTCGACCGCCCCCAATTCGGAGCGACCTGAAATGCGAGGGCGACGCTCAACGCGAGCGCGACTGCGGCTGGCGGAATCCGTGGTCTGAGCGTGGAGATGACGGCGACGATAAACACAGACGCCAACAACTCCAACACCAGCGCGTAGCGGTAGATGCCAAAGCCGATCAGCCACAGCAGGTATCCAACGCACCCGAATACTCCGATGCCACGCCACACGCGGCGCTCGGTCGTGCTGCTCGCAGGTACCGCCATCCACACGACCAACGCGCAAACGACCCCAATCCACCGCAGGTCTCTGTACAGGAGCTCGCCGTATCGGGTTGTGCCTCGGGCGAATTCGACTGGAAGGCGGATCAGATCCTGCAGTGAGGACGCTCCAAATCGGGAGTCGTCGAACGAGCTGGTTGGTCCGGCGGGTGACTTGAAAATCGTGTTGTAGTAGGGGAAGAACGGGTTGCCAAACCGTCGTTGGAGATAGATCCACCATGGGCCGCACATCACGGTGATGCCAGCGGCGAGTCCAGCCGCCCAGGTCCGTGCGCGGCTCCCCACGAAGACCAGTGCGGTCACCGTGAGTCCTATCAGGAACGGGGCAGCCGTGAGCTTGGCGGCAAGCGCGCACGCGCCGAAGAGTCCGCCCACGAAGAGTCGGTGTTGACCTGCAACCGCCGAGCCCACACCGTTTGCTGCGTTGATCAGCGCCGCCATGCTTGCGAGGAGAGCAGCAGCAACCGGCCAATCGCCGAAGGACGTGACTGACAACGAGATCGCTGCGCTCCCGGTCAACGCAAACGCGAGGGCCAGCATTTGGGTGCCTCGACTTCGCTCGCGCAGCACCGCTCGGACAAACCCCCAGAGCGCGAGCCAGCAAACCCACTGTTGGATGGAGAGCCAGACGGTGAACAGTCGCACTGACTGCCGCAGCGCGAGGGCTCCGGGAAGGTCAAGCAGCGGGTTGTGGAATGACCCCAACCCTGCGGGGGCAACATCAGATGTGAGACGGCCCGCCAGCGCGGCTTCCCCGATGTAGGCGTGGTACGAGAGAAGGTCGAAGTTCGTGTCGGAGCCCAGATGCCGGCCGGTGAAGAGCGCGATCGGCAACAGACACACTCCAACGAGTACCGCAAAAGATCGGCTTTCGAAACTGGTGCCGGTGGGTCGTTGCGCGGTGATTGCGGCCTGCGAGTTTGTCGCAGCCAGTGATGTCACCGCTGTCAAAGCTCCTCTACAAACCACGGGGCGCGTCGGATGAAGAACCGATACCCGATCAAGAAGGTCGCGACCGAAATGCCTGTCAGTCCGGCGAGTGTCCCGAAGCCCGGAAGGGTGATATCGAAGAAGCAATTTCGGAACGCAAGAATGAATCGGGACATCGGGTTCATCCCCAGGATCGTCCTCAGCGGCAATTCCGCGCCGAGGATCGTGAATCGCTCTGGGATAAGGCCCACGGGGTAGATGACTGGCGTCAAGTAGAACCACACCAGGAACCCGATCGAGATCAGGTGTTGGACATCCCGATAGCGCAAATTGAGTGCGGCGACAATGAGCCCAACCCCGGAAATGAAGAGGGTGAGGAGAAACACCAGGAACAGGACGACGGGGAGCAGGTGGAACACAACGTATCCGCCGATCAGTTCCATCAGACCGAGGACGGCAAGCTCAACCAACAGGCTCGCGCTCATTGCAAGGACGGTTGCTAACACCAGGTGTTCCCGCGAAAACCGAACCTTTGCCATGAGGCCGCCCCCGCCCACCAGGGCGGCTGATGCACCAGTTACGCCGTTGACGAGCGTGTTCCAAGGCAGCAGGCCACCCAGCAGGTAGAAGGCATAGGCGCGCATACCGCTTGGGACGCCGGCCGCCGGCTGAACATGAAAGAACACAGTGAAGACAAACGAGTAGATCGCTGTCATCACTGCTGGGTTGATCATCGACCACAGCCAACCGACAGTGGTTCGCCGATACCGCGAACGAAGATCGCGGAGGAGCAAGTTCCACAAAAGTTCGCGTTCGCCAAAGGCCCTACGAGCAGCGAAGCGGACATACGTTTCGTTGGGTCGCAATGCAAGGGTGTTCTCGCCTCGAAATCGCCTCATGTTGAAGCCCAGTTGCCGCCGAGGGACAGCAACCCGAAGTCGTGAGACCCGCCTTCAGGGGGGCGTACTTCGAATCCTCCGGCCAGGAGGCACGAATCGAGTTCGACGCCGTTGCGATCGCCGAACCAGGTTGCGATCTCGTAGTGGCCAGGAGTGAGCGGTAGCCGAGCGATCTGATAAGTGGCGACGTGCCTGCCACGTGTCAGTGTTCGCAAAGGCATCGTGTGACCGACAACAGGAGTTCCGTCGGATGCCCGGAGCGTGAAGCCGAGACGGGGTTCTTCCACACGTTCGGTACATTCGATCCTGAATTCGAACTGTGCGGAGCCGTCTTGGACCATGACGGCAGGGCTTGGCTGAACCGAGGTTGTGACAACTCCAGTTCCGGTATGAACCATTCCGTCTTCTGAGATTCGTTGCAATTCGCGGGTGGACTCGAGGTACTCATTGACAACGTCGATTGCCGGCCCGACTGCCTTGATGTTTCCGTGATCGATCCACGCGATGGTCCGACACATTTTGCGCAACTCTTGAAGCCCATGACTGACGATCACAACGGTCTTACCTGAGGAGCGAAGTTCGGCGACCTTCTCACCGCAACGTCGTTGAAACACCTCGTCCCCAACTGCGAGCACTTCGTCGAGCAGCAAGATGTCGGGATCGACGTTGACGGCGACGGCGAACCCGAGGCGCGCAAACATGCCAGAGGAGTAAGTCTTTACCGGTTCATCGATCGATGCTTCGAGACCTGCGAACCCGACGATCTCATCGAATCGTCTGAGCAACGTTTTGCGTGACATCCCCAGAATCGCACCGTTGAGGAAGACGTTCTCCCGACCGGACAACTCGGGGTGGAACCCAGCTCCGAGTTCAAGGAGTGCGCTCACACGACCATTGACCGAGACCGATCCTTCGTCGGGCACCAGGATTCCCGCAAGCATCTTGAGTGTCGTCGACTTTCCAGCACCATTTCCGCCAATGATTCCAAATGTCTCACCGGAGGCGATGTCGAGCGACAGGTGCCGGACAGCCCAGTGTTCGGTGTACACGGCGCGCCGGCGCCGGGCCACGACCTGTTTCAGAGTCTGGTTGCGTTCGCTGAAGCGGCGGAAGACTTTCCCGGCGTCTCTGCATTCGATGGCGGACATCTACTTAACCCTACGCAACCAAGCCGCTCGACAACGCCATGAGATCGAGATAGGAGTTGCTAGCGTTGCCTTGTGAGCGGGGGTTTAGCGTGTTAGCGACGGTTTCAGCCAAACGTTTGTTGAAGAAACCGGCGCGGCGCGTCTGGCGGTTACTTCCGATGTCGATCAAGCACCGGCTCTGGCCGTTTGTGCTTCGGGCGAAGGGCATCCAGCCTCCAACTCCTGTCTCAACGAGCGAGGATCGGTGGCCGCAGCTAGACCTACCGGCCCAGGATCTTGCATTTCCCCCACTTGGTTCGGCGACGGAGCAACTCTGCGCCGAACTCACTCGGCCGGATCAGAAATTGGCGAACATCGTGATGTTCGGGCCAATCGATTGGGCCTTCAGACTGCAACGACCGCAGAAGCTAGCGCTCGAGCTTTCGCAGTGCGGCCACCGGGTCTTCTATGTGAACCCGCAGGTCGCCCATTCGACCGAGCCCGGAATCACCGTCACCCGAGTCGCCCCCGATGTGATGGTCGTCACGCTGCACTCGCCCGTCGTCATTCCCCCTTACGACGGCGCACTAACGAGTGACCAGGCCCACGTGTATCGGGCGGCTTTGCAACATTTGCGCGAGCGTCACGGGGTTTTCGACGCGTGGACCGGGGTCATGCTCCCGTTCTGGACTCAGTTGGCCCTCACCTTGCGCGAGTCGTGGGGTTGGCCGGTTTGGTACGACCGTATGGACCACTGGAAGGGTTTTGAGCGCGTCGGGGTGGCCTTCGGGCCAGCTGAAGATCTGCTCCTCCAAGAGGCTGATCTGGTCACGGCGACTGCATCCTCGCTCATGCAGTCCCACCGCCCTATCTCGCTGGTGCCGAACGTGTGCGACGGTTTCTTGGCGACGTTGCCGGTACAGGCCCGTGAGCCAGCCCGGGTGATCGGGTACGTCGGCGCGATCGCTGAGTGGTTCGACGTCGACCTGGTGCTCGCAGCGGCCGACCTCCCCGACGTGAAAGTCGAGCTGTATGGCGCAGTCAGTCCTGAGGCGCGGGTGGAACCATTGCGGCAGCGGTCCAACGTGACCTTCCACGGAGAGATTCCGCACAGTGCGGTCTGTGACGCCATGGACTCGCTTGACGTCTGTTTGCTTCCGTTTGACATTCGACCGCTGACCGAATCGACGGACCCCGTGAAGGTGTACGAATACCTGGCGCGCGGCAAATCGGTGGTGGCGTCCCCATTGCCCGAACTGAAGCGATTCGAGGGTCTCGTGCGTATCGCTGCAACGCCCGCCGAGTTCGCGTTGGCCGTGTCGGAAGCGCTGAATGAAAATGGTGTTGCGGAACGTTCGCGTCGTGTTGAAGCAGTTTCGCAACACACTTGGAGAAGCCGTGCTGAGCAGGTTTCCCAGTTGCTGGCTGAAAATTCGCCGCTGGTGAGCGTAGTGATACTCAACTGGAACAATGCTGCGCTGACCGCGTCGTCGGTTCGTCTCCTGCTTGAAGTCAACACCTACCCGCAACTCCAAGTGATCTGCGTCGACAACGGCTCTGCCGATGCCGACATCATTCGACTGCGCGAGCTCGTCGGTGATCTTCCGCAGGTTGTACTCGTCGAGAACGCAGACAACCTCGGGTTCGCTGCGGGCATGAATAGCGGTGTTGCGGCAGCTCGCGGCGAAGTTGTCATCTTGCTGAACAACGACTGCTTTATCGGCCCTGGAGGAATCGAGTCGTTCGAAGCGCACCTTCGTGATCTCCGTGTGGGGCTGCTTGGAGCAGTCACAAACTGGACTGGCAACGAAGCGAAGATCGATGTCAATCCGCTCTCGCTCGGGGCCTTCCTTAGGTCGTCGGTTCATGAGCGCCTGATCCACTGCGGCGAGAGTGCCGTGGTTCGAAACATCGCCTTCTTCTGCGTTGCCTTCCGGAAGGCAGTTTGGGAGCAGGTCGGAGAACTCGACGATCGGTTTGGCACCGGAATGTTTGAAGACGACGACTATTGCCGGCGGATTGCGTCGACCGGCATGGAGATCAGGATCGCCCGCGACACGTTCGTTTACCACATTGGTGAAGCCTCCTTCTCGACGCTGCGAGAGGACGGCCGCTACCAGGCATTGTTCGCAAGCAATAAGGCAGCGTACGAAGCAAAGTGGAATCGACCGTGGACCCCGCACACGTATGCTCCTCTGCAGACTTCAGTGCGTCCATTTGCTCGCCGAATCCCAAACCCCGGAGGCTCATCGGTGCCCTTGTCAACAGACGGACTCAATAGCCGGGTCGCGTCTCGAATCGGTAGTCGCATTGCTGCGCTTCGGCCGAGCGCTGGAGCCGCAGGCGATGGTGCAACCCTTCGCTTCCAATGCAACATCTGCTCGACGTGGTGCACAGTCTCTGTCGATCAACTGAGTCGAGAAGTACCGAGCTGCCCCCGATGCGACTCGACTCCCAGGCTTCGCGCAATGGCACGTTCTCTCGCCGTGGCCACCACCGGAGCCGCCAGGCGCCTCGACGAGTTACCAAAAACACTGCGGGGTATCGGCCTCAGTGACCATCCCCGGATGGCCACCTTCCTCTCGAGGCACCTCGACTACCAGAACACGGCGTTCCATCAAGAACCGTTGCTCGACATCACGAGACCAACGCCAGACAGGTTGTCGCAGTACGACTTCTTGCTGTCAAGCGACGTGTTTGAACACGTGGTGCCGCCGGTGCAACTTGCGTTCGATGGTGCGTTCGCAGTTCTCAAGCGGGCGGCTGGTTCGTCCTGTCTGTGCCGTGCATGCCGACCGGCACTGCGGTTGGCACGACCGAGCACTTCCCCGATTTGCACGAGTGGACCGTTGAGCGAGATGAGAGCGGCGCTCGGAAGTCGATCAACGTGACGACGACCGGTGAGCGGCAAGAGTTTTCGAATCTCGTGTATCACGGTGGCGACGGCGAAACGCTTGAGATGCGATTGTTCGAGGAACAGTCATTGATCCGAAATCTTGAACTTGCCGGGTTTGATCAAATCTCAGTCCGCGACGAATCTGACCTGTCGTACGGCATTTCGTGGGGCAACCAACGCTCTCGGTTCCCGTGATCGCACGGCGACCAGTCACTCCGTGAGTGAGCCGAACACCGACCTCAGTCACTCCCGACGCGCGTAGCGTCGTTTCGCTCAGATATTCCTGCACCAACTGGTCCCCGTTTTCACGTGCCTTGCGCTGTGGCGTCAGTGTTTCGTGGACAGTTCTTTCGGTACCCGGGGCAGTATTCCGATTCGGCGGGGATGGTCGACCTGGTGGGACGTGGCGTCACCCGGTTCTGCGTGGCAACTACCTATATGCAGTCTATCCGTATCTGTTCTCGCCCCGCGTCCCAGGCGGGCGAGATGTGTCAGTTTCTCGGTTCGCAAACTTCACCGGAGACGAGCTTCTGGCGTACTCACCCGTACATGATCACGCTTCCGATGGGTTTCGTCACTCGCCTGACGGGATTGCTCCGCGCACGATGGTTGCCCTCTCGATCGGAGGTCTGCTGCTGTCGGATTGCGCTTGTGCTCTGGTTCCTGCTCGACACCGAGGTGGCCCCCTTGCGACGGCGAGTGTCGCCGGACTGTTAGCCGCGTACTTTACCTGGCCGGTCCACTCAGGGCCTCACCGGCCAGAACTATTTCGACCGCTTGTACTTTGCGCCAGCCGCAGTTATTTGCGTATGACGTGGATGGCCGCAAAAGCAAGGGGCGCACGTGCGCACTGGTTCGGTGTCGGAGCCTTTGTTGTCACGGCGGTGATCTCCGAGCGGACAGCCCTCACATCGGACTGGTTGGAAACAGTGCTGATTGTTGGCTTGTTCGGTCGGAGACTTTTCGAGCGGAAGGCTCTCTGCCTGTTGGGCGGTGCGCTCATCAACTTGTTGTGGGGAGGTTTTGGCAGACACAACTACAAGTTTCGCCTTACTACTAGGCATCACAGCGGCCTCGGCTCGGGAGAATCTTTCCCGTCTCTTGGACGATCCTGACGACCAAGTTCTTCCTGTTTCTCGCCATGGTCCTCCCGTTCCTGCTCCTGAGTGCCTTCGAGTGGCGGGTGCTGCCGGCGGCCATAGCTGCCGTCGTTCCCGATTTGATTGTTTCGATCGGCGGCGCCGAATCAGCGGCTCACGACTCATTACCACCGAATGTACGCGCCCTTCTTGATATGTTGCAGCTGGTTCGGATTCGTGCGCTTGGTTGGGGCGTGGCCGAAGCAGACGGAGTCCACCTCGGTTTACGTTGGTCGTCGAGTCGCCGACCAACCTGCGGTAGACCTGGCCATCTACGGCGTCGACTGGTGGCCGGACCGCTTCTTCTTCTGCTCCTCGCGGCCTCGTTGAATCGTTGGAACCAAGCTCTGAAGGATCAGTCGGTTTCGTCGCCGATGGCCTCCGCCCGTGCATCTGATCTGTATCCGACGAGTGAGCGGGATTCTTTGTCTTTCTCAATGAACAAACGACGAGAAGTCGCGCGGACAGTTCGCGATCTTCGGCCGACGAGTGTTTCCGCCCCCGAGGCTTACGCCCCACTTCTCGCCCACTTTGGAGTAAAGACTATGCGTACTTTCCTTTATCGGTCGGTCGGGCCGAGGTCGTAGTCGCTCCCTATGATCCCAAAGCCCAGCCGTCGGCATTTCCGTTCGGCCGTCACCGTGGGAAGACGCCGATACCGAGAACTGCGTCCAATCGTTGTTGAGTGACCGATACATCTTGGTTAGAACGATGATCGTATCCGGCTTTGACGTCGCAATTCTTCGGCTCAAGTCAGCCGGCGCAGCTGGCCCCTAGTGTTAGAGAAATGCGGCAGGTTCCTGAGGTTTCAGGCCTGTCACCCGGATCGTCGAGCGAGGGTTGGTCCGACTCTGCGCTACCGTCACGATTTCGCTCTGGGTGATCCGGCTAAACGAGAGCAGCTTGGAACCAAGCGTTTCCACGGTGTCGATCGGCACGGTCGGTCGGCGGGCCAAACGGTCACCAGCAACAGATCGTCTTGGCAGCCACCGGAAACGGTGAGGACGCCATCGGTCAACTCGAGTTCGGCCCCGGCCCACGGCGCACGCTGCCCAGGAGCGACGGAGGACTCAACTGGTTCGCTTCCGGTGTGCGCTGGTCGTTTCGATTGACGAGAGGTCGTATATGTCAAACCCATTTCCTGCCCGGCAGTACCCGTGGGAACCGACGAGCTCGGGTCGACCATGCCAGTTGGAGAGAGTTCCGATGTGGGGATGACGATCCATCGAAACCCACCGCTAGATACCGGTCGACCAGTGGTGCTTCGGCCGGCAGCGAATCCGGTTTCGTCGAGCTGAATCTGCCCGTCGGCCTCCCACTGAGGCGAAACGTCAAGGACTTTCGGAAACTGGGTCCGCGCCATGACGACTGCACTGGGCGCCGGACTCGGTCACCTCGTTCGGCATGGGCCTTGAGGAATTGATTGCGGGATAGGCGGCGAGTGTGCGGCGCAGGGCTCGGTCCGGGTCTGCGCCCGGAGGCGACCCGAATGGGGAGTCGTTCCGGATGTTCCAAAAGGACGCTGCGATCGGCCAGACGTTGACCGCCAATGCTGCACGAACCACAGCGGCAACAGGAACCCTTGAGTTCAGCAGTGAGCGAAGCTTCTGTGGCGCGGGCAGTCGTGGAAACTCAAAGCGGATCAGGACGACAGAGGCGATCAACAACGGCAACGCGTATCGCAGGTACCGCAGTTGCAGCCACCATACGGCCAACCACGGAGAAGGACGAGAGGAATCCGGCGATCTCGTGCGAACAACAGGCCGAGCAGGCTCAGTCCAAATCCGACCACCAGGAAACCCATCCCGCCGCCGGGCGTGACTTCCATAAACGCGAACGGCTCCAGCGCCGCCCTGAACGGCAACCACAGCGCATCAACAAGTCCCGCGCGTTTGTCGTAAGGCATGTTCCAACTGGTGCTGACAGCGGGGAAGAACTCAGACTTGAACACGCTGTTGAATTGAGGAAAGAACGGGTTTCCCGTCTGCAGGAACCGAAGTGCGAAGAGGGGCAAGGCACCCGCGGTCCCGCCGAGAACGCACGCTGCGATTGCCTTCAGCCCCTTTCGAAAACTCCAGACCAAGAAGAGATTCGCCGCGAATGGGATGAGGTAGAGCTTGGTCGCGACAAGCGCCCCAACCATCAGACCCAGGATGGCAACACGTCGAGCTTCGTGAGTTGGCGGTTGCGAGGGTTGCTGGCGGGTCGGCCAGATGGGAAAGCAAACACGAGAGTCCCGAGAAAGAGGACACTGACAATCAGATCGTCGTACGCAGTGCCCATCTGCCAGACGAAATGCCCGCTCGTGGCAATGACGATGCTCAGCAGCCCCGCACGCCGAGCTTCTCGCGGCGTCTTGTTGCTCATGACCCACCAAGGGCACAACACGACGAAGATGCCACAAAGGGCCTGAATGAACTGTCCGGTGTTGACTCCACCGAGCAAGTGCCCTGGGACCGAAAGTGTAGGTCGGTGCCGACCGTTCCAAGGACTGGGTGATCAGTGAGCAAACGCGTCGAGCCGGTCGAAGCCCAGACGCTCGGCAACCACGCTTTCGCGTACAGGGCGTCGAACTGCAGGTCAGGAGCGCAGGCCCACACCCACACGATTGTGGTCAACGCCCCAATCGTGCCGACGAGGAAACGTGCCGTCGGGTCATCTGACACTTGTCGGAACGATTCGATGATCATCCGGACCGAAGCAGGAACTCCGATCGCGCCCGCTGCGACGAGAGCGAGGCTACGGGAAGCTTCAAGAGGCCGACCGCCCCAATGCTGAACAAAACCGTCTGGACCACGGCGAAGCCTGCTGCGAGATCGACAAGCGGGTTGCCCTCGATCGACATCGCGGGGCTCTTTGGTCGCGTCAACCGTGAACCGATGCTCAGTGATGCGCTGATGGTCAGCAGGGCTGAGACAGCAGAGCGGAGGTTTCCACTGAGGGCGGCGAGCAGCACAAGGACGATCCCAGAAGCGACCCACGGCACCCACATGAACCAGCGAAGCGTCGCGAACAGGGCGGCAAGCACCGTGAGTCCGACCAATGCGAAAGCCCAAGCCAAAACCTCGGAGCGTTGGAGATGAAGCGTGAGGAACCCAGACCCGGTCGCCGTTCTCCAGGCGCCCAGGATTGTCCACGCGACAGGAAGCGTGGCAACCAGGCATCCGATCAGCAGCGCGATCTGTCCGAACCTTGTCGCTAATGGGGCTGGTCACGCGGTTGGCCTCTTGGACAGCGCCGGAGAGAGGTGAAGAAGGGTCACGAGCACAACGCGGGTCGTGTAGAGGGCGACTTCGAGCCGCGAGCGCTTGCGACTCCGCCTTGGCGGCCGATCATGGCGACTTCGACTTCGGAAACGGCATAGCCTGCGCGGGCGGTTCGAACAACGAGTTCGAACGTGTCGGCAAGATAGTGATCGCCGAGTTCAGCTGAAACAACTTTTGCGAGCTCATTGCTGAGGATGCGAAACCCCGATGTGGGATCGGTGATCGTAGTCCCACATACTTTTGTTGAGTAGCGAGCCAAGCTCTGGATCACGGCACGGCGCACGAAGGAAATCGACTCGGTGTAACTACCGCCCACGGCGAAGCGAGAACCGATAACGAGATCGCCTTTGCCTGACCGCCAGGCGTCGACCAACGCTTGGATGGACTGCGGCGGATGTTGTCCGTCGGCATCGCACTGAACGACGGCCTCGTAACCGTGTGATGCAGCGAATCCGAACCCGGTTCGCAGCGCGGCTCCAACCCCAAGGTTTGTCGGATGGCGCAGGACGTTCGCTCCGGCGGTCCTGCCAGGCGAGCAGTCGCGTTGGTCGAGCCGTCGTCCACCACGATGCATGCTAACCGAGCGGAACGGATCGTGTCCACCACCCGCCCACGTGCCTCGTTGAAAGCGGGGACGACGACGGCGATCGCCGTGGTGGAGTTTGCGCCTGCATCCCCGACCCGGGTTGCCATATTTGTTGTGAGTGTCGCAACGATTCTTCGAAGCGTTGACACGTCGAGCGAGATCCGCCAGAGCGCTAGCAACAAGATGCTCACCGAGACACCGAGGACGACGCCAGAAGGTGAGAGCCCGGCTTCCTCGGCCAGGTCTTGAGCCAGTTTGAGACTGGTGCTGCGAGCCCGATGAGGAACGCTACGAACAACCACAGTGTGAAGAGACTGAACGTCAGTCGCTCGCGCCTCATTGCTCGAACGGCGAAGATCATCAGGACAAGCGTGGCAGCTGCGCCGATGGCGGACTGGGCGAGGTAACCGTTCATTGCGGTCCGGGAGATTCTCTTCGCAAAACGATGTAGTGATGAATCCCGAACACGCGATGGAGCGGACCGAGACGTCGTTGTACCGCCGTGCCAACCCGAATGCCCACCGAGGTGCCACTCGCCTGAAGTTCAACCCACCGCTGGCGAGGTAACGAAACCACCCGTGGTCGACTCCTTCGGCCACTACTTTCAAAGTCGGAAAGGCCGCGTCGAACAGACCAGGTCTCGGCGAAACACAATGTCGGAAAGTGCCTGATTGGCGCCTTCCATGGGCCCGCTCTGAGGAGCCCGCCACCCTCGCATCTGTCGATCGAATGTCTCGGTTCAAACAGACGCGGGTAGATGAGTCGACCGAGAAGACTTGCGTGCGGTTCGAGCATGATGACCGTTCCGCCCTCGGCAAGAACGCGGCTGGCTTCGGCGAAGAATAATGACGGATCGGAAAAGTGGTCGAACACATTCTGCAGGAACAGGCTCGAACGGACCCCGCTCCGAACGGCATGTGCTGCGCGTCGAACAGCAGGTCGACCTTGCTGCCCACGACGACCTCGGCGGCAAACACTTCGGCGTCGGTCCGCTTGAGTGGATACACGCCGGACCCAGTTCGACCCTCGCTCCCGGCTGTCGCGGTTCCGTATTCGGTTTCATAGCGAAGGAAACGATGGTGGATGTCTCCGAAGAGCGTCTGCAGTTCTGGTTTCGCCGCAAGAGCGTCGGAGTGCGCATCAAGCCGAGACGCTGTGTTGATGTCGAAATCGAGACCACTTTGTTGAGAGGGAGCGGAAGGGGTCACGGTTCGCTCACGATTGGATACAGACGGTCGGCTGACCGGGGGTGTTGTGGAGTTTCCATGATGCCTCGCAGACTGTCGGCAAGCGATTCGGTTGATTCGATTGAGCCGAGGGCTCGGGAAACAGGTCTCATCACTCTTGCTGGAATCGGGACTGGTTTGACGTGCCGACTGGACGCTATCGATATCAGCTCGTCAAGACGCACAGACGTGGCGGTGGTGTTGAGCGGCTGTTGGTCGTGTTCAATCAGACGAGCGAGGTCTTCCAAGAGGATCGCCAAACGCACAACAAAAACACGGGCATGCGCAGGCATAGGAATGACAGGCGATCTGCCTGCTTGGGCGAGCAGTTTCCACAGGCCGACCGGCGGCGAGCTGATGATCAGTCCCGGCCGAAGGACGACCCCACCTTTTGACAGGACGAACTGTTCGACGTCGATCTTCGACGCTGCATAACGGGAGTTCGGGCCCCCTTGGGCCGACATCGTCGATACGAAGATGAAGCGCTTCCCTGAGAGGAGCGCAACGTCTGCCAACTCCATGCTCGCCCGAACGCTGGCCTGTGCTGAATCGACAGACCTGGAGTTGGTCTCCCACGCGAGGTGGACCACGGTGTCTAAAGACCGAATCAGTTCCGGGTCAGGTGGTCGACCAAATGTGTACATATGGTCGACGGGTCCCGAGGGCGACCGCACCAGCGGCACGACCGATGAGGTTGCCGATTTCGAGAGCGCTGCGGTGAGGTGAGTCCCGAGGAATCCAGTCGCCCCAGTCACGCCAACGCGACGGCGTTCGGATGGAAACAAGGAGTGAGTCATTGTGCGTAAATCGCCCGAACGATTCGATCGGCGTTCGCCATTGCCGTGAACGTTGTTGGTCCGGGGTGGAGTCTCGGCAGGATCGTTGAATCGACGACATGAATGCGACCTGACTTGGGCGGTCGCCCCAGTGAATCGGTCTCGCCGGGCCCGGGCGTGTTCGTCATGGGGAGTGCCGAACCAACGTGGAAACCCGCTCCAGGACCGGGGATTTGGACGAGTGGCGAGATCACCCCGACTCCTCGGGCGAGCAGTGCTCGTTCAAGTCGACGTACGACCCGCTTGACGGCGGGCTTGGTGGCCTCTCCCGAAGTGGTTCGCACGACCGTCCGGCCCTTGTGCGTCGAGACATCCAAGGTTCCGCTGAGTTCCGATGGGAGAAAACCAATGCCGCCCACCACCCGTCGTGCGGCAAGGCCCCCAAACCTTTTGGCGAGTGGCACCAACGGCCGAGGCGCCATCAGTTCGAATCGCTGAGCAAGCTCGTCGCTGGTGTCATAGATACTGAGCTGAAAATCCTCCTCCGGTCGGGAGTCAGCTGAGACGACAAACGCCTGGGCGAGGGTGAAGTGGGCCGAGTCGGGGGTCCACCGAGTCCCGAGGACCAAGGGAACATAGAAAACCTGGCTATCGCGAACGGTGATTGTTGTACTGCACAGTCCGGAGCGTTGGAGGATTGAGACCGACGAAACTGAGCCAGCTGCGATCAGCACTCGGTCGGCGAGAACGGTGGTTTGGCGTTGTGATGCAAGGTCGGTGGCTCGGATTTCGACACCGGCCGCAGTTTCGGAGATTGACTCGACGACGGTTCCGGTTTGGTAAGTCAGGGCGCCGTTGTCGATTAGTGGACGAAACAGATTCCGGGCATCGAATATCGCTCCGTACGGGCAGCCGGTCAGACATCGCCCGCATCCCGTACAGCCCTTTCCGAGGGGAGCGACCATCAACCTCGATGCGCCGATGAGCACGTTGCCAGGCTGATGCGACCGTTTGTCATCGCTCACGAACCGACGAAACCTTGTCGACAAGGCAGGCGAGCCTGAAGGTTCAAACGGCCAGGGGAACCGGTGGTCAAGGGCGTCGTGGCAACCGACAATCGGAAAATGACGTGCGACATTCGCGTACGAATGGTTCATCTCGGACGAACTCACCGGCCATGACTCGAATTCCGATGGCGACAAACTCAGAATGCCCGCGCCCCACACGTTCGAGAGGCCACCAAGCGCTCCGCTGATGGGAAGAAGCGCTCCGGTTTCGTGAACGATCGGGGCAACCTGAGTGGGGTACCGGTACGGGGTGTCTGTGCCGAAATACAGTTTTCCTGCGAGTCTGCTGACGACCTCCCCGCCGTCCAGCGCAGTGATGATGTCTGGTGACCAGGAGGTGGGATGGTCTTGTTTGGCAGCATCGATTGCGTGGGTGACCGACGTGGGGAGGTCAGTTCCGATGTCGATGACATGGACCCGACGGCCGCGTTCAAGCAGCGCTTTCACAGCAGCGAAAGCCGTCGGACCGGTTCCGATGACGACGACGGTGAGTGGTTCTGCTTCCATTGGAATCTGGTTGGGAAAGATAAGCCAACTGACCGACCGAAGGGCGGATCGACGTCGGTACCGCCGGGTTGACTGTAGCGTCGATCGGCCTCGACTCAGCGGCAGTCGTGGAGGGCCGTTGTCACGATCGCACCACGCGGTCGTGTTCGATCGCCGGAATGGTGGCCCATTTGGCCAGCAATCGTGGAGGCGGACCCGATCGGCGAATGAGCCCGTGGAACACACCCCAGGTCATACCCACAGCCTGTCGAAGGTGGTGGATTCGACGCCCGGTAGTAAGCGCGGATCGGGCCACCTCCAGGGCGGCTCGGGAAGTTCCGACCGCGGCCGCCGGTAGTACCGAGTGTCCCATTGTTCGGAGCGACAGCATTTCGTTGCGTATCAACAGGTATCCGTGAGCGCCGCTGCGGTTTCGCATGCCGCTCTTTTGGGTGATGACCACCTCGGGGATGATTGCAACCCGCTTGCCCAACAGGGTTGCGCGTACCCCGAGTTGAACGTCTTCGACATACAAGAACGTGCGTTCGTCGAACCCGCCCAGTTCGGCGAAGAGGTGTTGTTTGATGGCAAGACACGCACCGTCTGCCCAAACCGGAGTCTTGGTGCGATCGATTTCGCCGTGCTGCGCCACGATGTGGCGAGACCAACCGAACGTCGAGTTCCACGTCCCTCCAATCCGCAGCTCGCCATCTGTGAAGATCGCTGGCGCGGTGATTGCTATGTGGTCATCGGACAGGGGTCGCAGGAGGCGGTCCAAGGATCCGGCTGACACGACGGCGTCGTCCGTGATGAACAACAAACAGAAGAAGCGGTCGGGGTCCACAGACCGGGCTGCGGTGTTCATGGCTACCGCATACCCACGATTGAACGAAAGCCGGATGGTCGCATCGACTCCAGGTTCGTCGAGAGGCTCTGCCGGTCGACCGTCGGCGTTCTCGACCACGACCACCGAATGCACTGGATAGTTTTGTCGAAGGACGGAAAGTGACTCCAGAAGTTCGGGAGACAAAGCGGGGGATCCAAGCCTGAGCACGACGACGAGCACCGCACTTTCAGGGCTGGAAGCCGGGGGAACCGCGAACTCTGTGCCGCCCACCTTTCGTTCCACGCGTCTCATGCTAGGGGCACCTCCGAGGCTCTAACGTTGCCTCATGCAGCGTCTCGTTAGGACCGCCTTCCCAGTCGGATCGGTGCTGATTGTCCTGTTGTCAGGTTTGCTGCACTCGCGTTGGTCCGATGTGCCGTACCGATTCGGATCACAGAACAGTTACGCAGCGTACCTAGCGTTTGCCTTGCTGCACGTGTTCGTAGCCGCTGTGTCCGGCATTCCTGACGAGGCCGACGATGTCCAACCAGCAATTCTGCGAGCGCTTCTCGCTGGTGCTATTGCCACCGCAGTCTGGCTGCTGATCCAGACAATTTCTCCCGGCCTTCTTCCTCGCCGAGTCATCCTGTGGAACGGAGCCGCACAGCCGGGATGGTCTTTCGTTTGCTCGGCTCTCTCGATCCGATCGGATCGGCGGTTGGTGCGTCGCGAAAGGGTGTGTGCGTTGGTCCATCCCGATGACGCACCAGGCTTGCAGAGCGATTGTGCTCGTGATTTCCCCTTTCCCGAGGCACCATTTCTGCTCGTCGACGTCGTCACTACGGACGAACTATCGGGGCTGTCGTCGGCAGCCGAAGTCCACTTGCGCCTCGCTCGCGATGAGCCGTCGTTGATTGTGGCGGCAGACTCGTTTACTTCGATGCCCCGGGTTGTCGACGCTGTCACCGTGCTGCACCGGTCCGGTGTGAAAGTACGGACGCTCGCACAGTTCTACGAGGAGTACATCGGCAAGGAGTCTCTCGGCGAACTCACCCGGATGACCATGCTGTTCGACGTTCGAACGCTCCATCACTCCACATATCGGCGAACGAAGCGCGTAATGGATCTTGTGGGAGCCTCGCTTGGTCTCGTCATTGCGTTGTGCGCAGTGCCGTTTGTGCTGATCGGGAACTTGTTCGCAAATCGCGGCCCACTCTTGTTCTCCCAACCGCGAGTTGGTCGCGATGGATGCGTCTTCACCATTGCGAAGTTCCGCACCATGAGGGTCGGCAGCGATGTCTCGACGACGACGTGGACCGAGCCCGACGATCCACGGATAACGCCGTTCGGCAAACTGCTGCGTCGTTCGCATCTCGACGAGTTTCCACAGCTGTGGAACGTGTTGAAGGGTGACCTGTCCTTAGTCGGGCCACGGCCGGAACAGCCCCATTATGTCGAGGAACTTGTGCGAAAAGAAGCCGCCTACGAGCTACGCCATCTCGTTACTCCTGGGATTACCGGTTGGGCACAGGTCAAGCATCGCTACGCAGCGACCGAGGCCGAAGCGATTGAGAAACTGCAATATGACTTGTACTACCTGCGCAACCAGTCGCTCGCCCTCGATCTCCGCATTCTCAGCCGCACGGTTCGTTCGGTGATTCGCCAACGTGGCCGCTGACTGATTGCCGGCCCGGCCGAACAGGCCTAAGGACTTCTGCGCGTCCGATCTAATGCGGACCTAAGAGGTTTCGTCATGCGCCAAATTGTCGAAGACAGCAGTTGGTCGCGCTGTTGGAGTGCTTGGTGGAGTTGTTCCTCCGGCCAATTCAAGTTGCCGCACCAAACGGTCGTTCAACTCGGTTGATTGCGCCTGCCTTTCGGTGGCCGCGCTCAATTTGTCTTGAATCGCAGCTAGTTGCAGGTCGGCCTCCTCGACCTTGACCTTCGAATTCGCCAGTTCGATTTCGGCCAACCGTTCTACGTTGCTGCCTGCGCTGATCAGCATTGCCTCGCGATCCCGTTCCCAGCCCGTGTGCGACACGCGTCCCCACCACTCCCAGCTCTTGGCGGCCATGTCCTCGTTCGTATCGTTTGCCCTGAATTGACGTGGGATGTGGACGGCGGTGAGGGCCCAAATCGACTCGGCAGTCACCCAGGGTTCGCCTAACCACTGTTTCCACATCCAGTGGTCTGTCCACTGACCAACGGGCGTCGTCCGCCAGCCAAATGGTAAGCGTAAATATGAGTCCAACCGATGACCCGCGGCGCTCAGCGTGATGCGGTTGACATCTCCAAGCAGCAACGCTCTGTCCGACGGTTGAGCGAGGTCGACCCGCATCAACTGGGGGCTCTCGGCACCCAGCAAAAGGGTAAGTGTCGCTGCGAAATCAACTCCACGTATCAAAGGTTCGATGAGACGTTCGACGTGATTGGGCGCCCAAATATCGTCGTCGCTGAGGTACGCAACGAAGTCGCAATCAACCCTGCTGAGCAAGCTGTGACGGTACGGTTCACCCGTCCGCGGGCTTTTGGGGTGAGGGTGATAGTGAACCCTCGAATCCGTTTCGATCAGCGTTGACATGAGCGCATCCGTTGAAGCCGGAGCACCGTCGCCAATGATGTGGACTTCCAGGTCAGATTCGGTTTGGTGAAGTGCCGAATGGATCGCAGGAAGCAAGGTGGGCCCGTGGTCGAACGTCGGAATCAGAACGATGACTTTTGCCATGACGGTAATGAGGGGGGTCGGGCTCGACGAGCCTTACGGCGCGGACCAATGCAACATTGCGTCGATGAGTTCGACGTGACGGAGGCCGCTGTGAACGTCGGCGCGCGGTGCTGGACCGCCTGCGATGTACCGGACGAATTCGCGCAACTCCGCCAGCAAAGGCCATTCTCCGGGGCATGGGACTTCTTCTGGGGCAGTAGCCAGCATCCTTCCCTTGTCCCGGAAGACCAGTATGGAGTCCGCGTATCCCCCAGACAACACAACGGTTCCACCTTCGCAGAAAACGGAAACTTCTCGGATGGTGGCGTGTGAACGGCCGGAGCACTCGAACACAACCCAGGGGTCCTCACCGCACCGTGCAATCAATCCGTAGGTTGCTCCAGCGACGCGGTCCAACGCCACGGACCGAATCGGTGGCACTCCTCCAAGTAATTCGTCAACGATCGCAAGGTCGTGCGGGAGAAGCGTCCAGGGCTCCTCGCAGTCGTGATGCCAAGCACGTTGATTGCGTCTCGTATGTACCCCTACGACCTTGCCCAGTTCGCCGCTCTTGACGAGGCTCGCCATGACGCCTACGCCAGGGTGGTAGCGCCACTTGTCCATCATGAACACGAGACCCGCTCCAAGGGTCGCCATTTCTTCCGCTTCCGTCACGCTGGTGGTGAGAGGTTTCTCCACGAAAATCGGCTTCCGTTCGCCGACCAGTGATCGAATCGTTGCGCCGTGATCCCCGGTATTGATCGCCACCACGTAGCCGTCGACGGTCTGCCGCAGGAGATCCTCCAGACTGCCCACAAAAGTGGCGCCACCCTGCCTGGCGCGCTCCCTCGAGGATTCATGCCTCGCTGCTACGAGGACCTGACAGTTGAGGACTTGCAGGTCGCGAAGGATGTTCGCCCCCCAAGGCCCGCATCCGACCAGGCCTATCTTGAGCGGGGAACCAGTCCGAGTCATTCTGCCCAGACTATGTTCATCCCCTATTCAACGAACCGCATGGTTCGGAAGGCACTGATCTTCCGTGGAGAACAGACTTGCAGCGCTCAACAACACCCCGACGTCAATCGACGGAGCGCTGCTGTTCTCCGTTCCGTCCGCGGTGGATTCTCGCGGGACGCTGGGCGTTGTGTCGCGTGCGGACTGGCCCCTTCCCGCCTTGCTCCAGTGGAATCTCGTTCAGTCGTCATCGTCGGTAGTTCGCGGATTTCACGTGCATGTTCGTCATGTCGACTGGGTTGTGGCGACCTCGGGGACGTTGCATGTCGGTCTACGCGACCTCCGCATCGCTTCCGCTACTTACGGCTGTTCCGAAGTAATAGCGCTCGCGCCCTTCTCAGGCGCGTTACTGATCCCGCCCGGTGTCGGCCACGCATTCGTCAGCGCGGAACCAACCACCCACCTGTACGCGACAGACGAGTATTGGGACCCGACCGACGAATTTGGTTGCCGATGGGATGATTCCGCTCTGGGCCTGGACTGGCCGCCCATCCACGAGCCTCTGCTTTCAGAACGCGATGCCGCTTCTGGTTCTTACGCGCAACTTGAGGTGCTTCTGCGCTCCCACGTTCTCTGAGCGGCGGGGTGGGCTGCATTCAGCGCTGGCGCGGTTCCCATGGCCCTATGGTGGAACACCAATGTCCGAGCGTTCGTTGCGCATCCTTCATGTGATCACCAAGCTCGACGTGGGTGGCGCCCAGAGTGTGGTGCAAGAACTTGTTGTCCAACAGCAACGCGCCGGGCACTCCGTGCAGGTTGTAACGGGTGTTGTCGGCCCGGTTTCTGAAGCCCTTCGTTCGCTCGGTGTTGTAGTGACCGAGGTCCCGGATCTGAGACATCGACTGGCACCGGTGCAGGACCGCAAAGCCGTTCGTGTACTTACGAGTTTGATCCGTGCATCTCGCTTCAATATCGTTCACACGCATTCCTCGAAGGGTGGACTCCTCGGGCGGATTGCTGCCCGTTGCTGCGGCGTGCCAAGCGTGTACTCCGCTCACGGGTGGCCTTTTCAAACCGGCGCTCCCATTGCTCAGCGTGTGCAGTCCTTTGCCGGCGAGTGGGTTGCTGGTCGTATCGGAACGGAAGTTGTATGCGTGACGGAAGTCGAACGACAGCTTGCTGAACGGCTCCGCGTGGGTCGCCGCGGGCACGTCCATCTCATTCACAACGGTGTTGCTGATCGGGAGCCAATCCGCCGGAAGCCCCGAGAGGCAAACGAACCTCTTCGCCTGCTGATGGTGGCGCGCCTTTCCCCGCCAAAACGAGCCGACCTGCTGGTAGATGCCCTGAAGCTCGTCGATGGAAACGTGCACCTCACAATTGTCGGACACGGCGAGCTGTCGTCTGCACTGGCGGAACAGGTTGAGCGGCTCGCTATCGCGGACCAAGTTTCATTGGTTGGCCAAGCTGATCCCGCCCCGTTTCTGGCAGAAGCTGATGTGTTCTGCCTCGTTTCGGAGTACGAGGGCATGCCGATGACCGTGCTTGAAGCTATGCGCGCTGGGCTTCCGATCATCGCGAATCGCCTTCCCGGCATTGCGGAGGCGATCGCAACCGATTGCGGATTGCTGTGCAGTCCTGACCCGGCAGACCTCGCACGTGTCATCCGTTCGATGCTTGATGACCCAATGCGAACATATGAAATGGGACAACGGGCACGGTCCAGGTGGGAGGCCAACTTCACCGCTGCGACCATGGCGGAAAAGTACGAATTGCTCTATCACGACGTGTGCGGGCCATCCCGCAGATGACCAAATGCCTCAGTTCACGAAGCGAGATAGGCCTGAAGCACTTCTCGTGCCAGGCTCGACGGAGTGGTGTGCTCTCGTTTCGCCCTTGCGGCGAGTTGTTGGCATTTTTTCATCGATGCGGATCTGGAGAACCGGAGAGACACTTGGTATTTCATGGTTCGTTTCATCGTTTCTCCGTCCATTCGTTTCCTCGTGCCGCAGGGTTTCACATGCCGGGCGAAGTTGGAGACGTTCATCTTTTGCGCCGTGTGTAGCCAGCAATGTGCTCACTCGGCGCGGGATCGATTCGTGCCGCGCGCAGCACCCTTGGATCGTCCAGATTTTGGACCTCCGGAAGCGAAAGACAACAAAAAGACAGGTCCTGTGGAGAGAAAAAATCAGGCCCGTCACGAAGAAAAAGACAGGACCGGGGGGCGATGACCGAATCGGCGGAATTTCGAAGGGTTGCTTCGCCGCTTGGCGACCAACGACGAACTTGCCTTCCTCGACACGGTGCCCGCCCGCGCAGCCCGGTTCGACCAGCTCGCCAGGCTGGACGCACTTCCCCGATTTGAGTTGAGCGGCGGGGGATTGTGGACCCATCAGGCCAGCGCAATCGAGCACGTGCTTGCAGGCAGGTCCGTCGTTGTCGCCACGGGCACTGCATCTGGCAAGACCCTGTGTTACCAACTGCCGCTTGCGTTGGCAGCAGCAGCGCAACGGCCCGCTCCCACTGCTCTGCTCATGTTTCCGACGAAGGCGCTGGCGCAAGACCAGCTCCGCTCCCTGGGCGCCTTAGCCGAGACCTTGCAGCTGAAGGCGCTCTCTCCGGTCACCTACGACGGTGACACACCGCCCGACGCGCGTCAGTGGGCACGTCGCCATGCCTCGGTGATCCTCACCAATCCAGACATGCTCCATCAGGGCATCCTGCCGTATCACGGTCGTTGGTCGTCGTTCCTCAGCCGTTTGCAGTTTGTCGTGATCGATGAACTGCACACCTACCGCGGCATATTCGGTTCGCACGTTGCACTCGTCATTCGGCGGCTGCGGAGGTTGTGTCGTCTGTATGGATCGGACCCGGTCTTCATTTCGACATCGGCAACGGTGGGCACCCCGGGGGCGCTTGCTGCGTCGATCACGGGTATCAATCCCGTTGTCGTCGACGACGACGGCTCACCACGTGGTGAGCGCGTCCTGGCGGTCTGGAACCCGCCGGTTGATGCTGCGGGTTCGCCGGTGAGCGGCAACGCGTCCACCTCGCATCTGCTCGCAGCTTGTGTGCAGCAACAGTGGCGTTCCATTGCGTTCACCCGCAGCCGTCGCGGGACAGAGGTGGTTGCGGCCAGAGCTCGTCGGCTGGTGGGAGACGATCTGGCCCGGACTATCCGCCCGTATCGAGGTGGATACCTTCCTGCCGAGCGACGCGCAATCGAAGCTGAGCTTTTCGACGGTCGGTTGCTCGGTGTCGCAGCCACCAGCGCACTCGAACTTGGCGTCGACATCGGTGGCCTCGACGTCTGCATCACCAACGGATTTCCCGGGACCATCTCGTCGTTCCGCCAGCAGATCGGGCGGGCAGGCAGATCAGCACAACGAAGCCTTGCGGTACTTGTAGCTGGAGACGACGCGTTGGACCAGTGGTACGCAACGCACCCAACGGAGCTGGTCACCCGTCCGCCGGAGCCTGTCATCGTGAACCCCGTCAACGCGTTTGTGCTCCTGCCACAGGTTGCGTGTGCTGCCTTCGAGAAGCCGTTGGAACAGGACGGGATTGCCGCAGATTTCGCGGATACATCCGCTGCCGACGGGCCTCGTGACCTCGTGCCGGTTCCGCTCGCCGACGCCGTGGAAGACGCCGTGCGTGAGTTGGTGGTGGCGGACCAACTCCACATTGTCAACGGCCGAGCGGTTTACAGCGGAGCTGCTTCGCCCGCAGCGCGGATTTCGCTGCGGAGCGGTACGGGAGCATCTGAGTATCGAATTGTGGACCAGGGCGACCGGCTTGTTGGCACGGTCGATGGGGGACGCGCGTTTTCTGTGGCGCACCCCGGGGCCTTGTACCTGCATCAGGGCCAGCAGTATCGAGTTGTTGAGTTGGACCGCGTGGATCGTCTGGCTTGGGTCGAGCCGGTTGATGTAGACGAGTACACCCAGGTGCGCTCCGACACGCAACTGCGTTTTCTCTCTGTTGAGCAAGCGAAAGCGGCCGGTGCGTTCACTGTCTGCTTGGGCATGGTGGAAGTTGAGGAGCAGGTCGTTGGGTACCAGCGCAAAAAGATCTCCAGCGGACAGTTGATTGCAGAAGAGCCACTGACGCTTCCACCATCGGCTCTGGTAACCCGGGCGTTCTGGTTTGAGGCCAATCAAGAATTGCTCGACCGGTCAGGGGTTTCCCCCATGGATCTGCCTGGCACCGTCCATGCAGCAGAGCACGCAGGAATTTCCATCCTTCCGCTGTTCACCATCTGCGACCGCTGGGACGTGGGCGGCGTCTCCACCCCGCTGCACCCGCAAACCGGCAACGCCACGATTGTCATCTACGACGGCTACCCCGGTGGAGCAGGAATCGCCGAGCTGGGTTACGCCGCGGGAGTTAGCCACGTGCGGGCCACACTCGACGTGATGAACCAATGTCGGTGCGTTGCCGGGTGTCCCGGATGTGTGCAATCTCCTAAGTGCGGCAACGGCAACGATCCGTTGGACAAGCGTGGCGCAGCGGCGCTTCTGACGGCAGCATTGCGGTCCTGACGGGCGGCTTTGCAAACCCGATAACACGTTCGCTGCTAATTCGTCTCGGTTCGCATGGTCGCTGACGCAGTCACGTTCAGCCCGCTGATGGACCGTAGGCCTGGCACGATTATCGGAACCTCTGCGCTGGCCCAGACGTGAACATCTACACCGGTAGAGGTTTCGACATCCACCACCATATCGGTATGCGCACTGACAATTATCGGAGCGCTGCAACCAGGATTGACGGCACACGCACGGGCCGCCTCTCGAACGGCGGACTGCAAGATCAGCTGTGCTCTACCAACGACCACAACCTGTAGAACGAAAAGGATGAGTAACGCGAGGAGCGGCAGGACCACAGCGAATTCAACGGTTGCCTGCCCGCGTTCATCGGTGTGATCCTGCCGCGTTCTCATTGGGCCTTGCCCTTGATGAGCGTGAGGACCTGATCGAACAGCTGGTCCAGCAGGTCCGTCTTGGTTGCCCATGCGATGAGCAGGCTGGCAACCAACGCAGCACCAAGAAGGACAAGTGCGTATTCGACGGATGCTTGTCCTGTTTCAACCTTTCGTTGTCGGTGAGGGGTCTTGAGGGACGGGTACATGTTGCGAGAGTTGGTATTCATGGGCGCTCCGTTGAGTTGGCCGTCATGGGGTGAGGCGCAGCGAACTCAGGCCGCCGGCGAGCAAAGGCGCAATGGTGAGTAGCGCGAAGGAGGGAAGAAGGAGGAGAACGAGCGGAGCCAACATCCGAACCGGAACCCGGCGGGCTTCGGCCTCGGCGAGTCGACGACGAAGGTCGCGGACGTCACTAGCCAACGTTGCAAGCGCTGGCCCCGGCGGGGTGCCAAACCGTTCGGTACTGATGAGCGTGGAAGCGAGAAGTCTCAGCTCTGATCCAACAATCGGCGTGTCCACCATTGCTGCAATTGAATCTACAAAGCGTTCGCCTCGGGAAACTGCCTGCACGGACCCGAACAACAGCGCCGACAGTTCGCCTTCTTGTCCTTCTGCTGCGGCCTTCGTGTTGGCAGATTCTGGGCTGCACACAACCACGATGGCTTGGCGAAGCGTCATTCCCGCGCTCACCGCGACGCGGAGCAGGTCGAGGATCAGCCCAAGTTCGGTGCGGATGTTGGCAATGCGCTTCGCTTCGTCAAGACGCCGAAGACGCCGTGATCTCGTCACTGCGAAAGAGATCACCGCGAGACCGAGCAACGGGTTGATCAACGCAGTGACAACGAAAACGGCGGTGACTCGGCCGACTGTGGCCGGATGAGCGCCAGTCTGCCGCGGGAGAATCCGAAGGAGGCATCCACCTATCCACGCGGCGACGCGGATCTCTAAAGAGTGGCCGGACACGGCGGGCTCATGTTCATAGTGCGAGGAGTGGATGGAGTCCGATTGGGATGTCCCCGTTTGGACGAGACGAATCAGTTGCGCGGATTGTCGACGCTGGCGCGCTCCTGCTGCTGCAACAATCGCCCCGATGGTGAGCACGCCGCACACCCAGATTGGGGCGAACGACGAACTCATGTGATTACCGCCCCGATTGAACGAAGCCAGCGCCAAGCCACTGCATCAAGCAGCAGGCCAACGGCTAGGCATGAACGGCCAGGAGCAGTAGCGAGAAGGAAATGTCGTGCTTGCGCATCTGTCCCGGACATCAGTGTCCCAAAGCCGATTGGGACAAGGCCGAGGACAGCAGCCGAAAGGCGCGACTGTGCGGTTAAGGCTCCGAGTTCGCGTTGCAGCGCACGTTCGGCTCGAAGACTTTCCGTGAGCGCGTCGATGGCCGCGAGCGGATCGCCGCCTGTTTCTGCTGCTACGGCCAACGCCCATGCGGTTCGCCGGCACGTGACGTCTTCCAATCCCCACTGACGCAATGCTCCGATGAGGCCGATCTGTGGAGTCTGTATTGCAACCCGATGAAGGCCAAGGTGGACTGGGCCGCCTGCTGACACCGAAAGTGACTCTGAGATTGCGAGCGAAAGTGATGTTCCCGCGGCGAGGTTGCGCCCGATCAACCCAAGTAGCTCGAGGAGTTCTGCGTTTGGGTCGGGTTTGCGCCGACGACGCACTTGAGCGACTGAGCGTGTTGGCGCAGGAGCAACGGCGCTCACTTGGACACGTACCTTCGATCGATGCCGAGCGACCCACATTGACCGAGCGGCGGCCATGGCTGCAACCGCGAAAACGGCAGCGACTTGCGGTGACACCGAGCTCACGTTCCTTCCGAATCAGCGGAGGTGCGGGGCTGAAACTCTTGGCTCGCGACGCAGAGCTGACCATCAACAATGCGTACGTGCCCGGCTTCGCAAATCGTTCGGCTGCCACCAGTTGACCGAGCGACGTGAACGACCGCGTGAATGGCGGAACCGATCTGCTGGCGAACTGCGGCGAGAGGGAGCTCGATTCCCGCAAGGAGCATCATGAGCTCGAGACGCCGCAAAGCGTCGGTAGCGGAGTTTGCATGGATGGTGGTCATGGAACCGTCGTGACCGGTGTTCAGCGCGGTGATCATGTCAAAGGCCTCGCCGCCGCGAACCTCGCCGATGATGATTCGGTCGGGGCGCATGCGAAGCGCGTTTCTTACCAACTCTCTGATGGTGACTCTGCCGCTTCCGTCAGTGGAGCCTGGCCGTGCCTCGAGGCGGACAATATGTGGACCTGGTAATCGAAGCTCGGCGGCATCTTCGATGGTGACGATCCTGTCTGTATGTGCACAGATGGATCCGAGGGTGTTGAGCAGCGTTGTCTTTCCAGACCCGGTTGAACCTGAAACGAGCAGGTTCTTTCGGCCTGCCACTGCATCGTGAATGAACGAGGTCAACGCGGGCTGGGCGGTGAATTCCTGCAGGGTGAGACACCGAGCCGCGAAGCGCCTGACAGTGAGGCACGGTCCGTCGATGGCGAGCGGCGGAATGACGACGTTGAGCCGTGAACCGTCTGGCAGTCGAGCATCGACCATCGGGTGGGCCCGGTTCAGCTCCAAACCAAGTGGCGCGATTATCCGCTCGACGATACGAAGGACAGCGTCATCGGCGAGATGAAGATGTGGCACCTGTTCAATTCGGCCGTGACGTTCGATCCAGATCTGCCCGCGGGTGACCATTAGCTCGGTGACGGACGGGTCTTCAAGGAACGGTGCAAGCTGACCGGTGCCGGTGAGGTTTGCAACCACCCGACGCGTGACCTGCTCCAATATCTGCGGCGGAACGAGAGGATCGAACCGCTGCGCCCATGACCGGGCTGCCTGTTGGACTGGGAGATCGGGAGTGTGGCGAAGTGCGTTGATGAGGGTGGTCTCGACGCGGTCGGCGAGGAAATCGATTTCGCTTGGCCCGTTCACGTTGGGAGCCCAAGCCCGGATTGGAGCGACGTCACAGATGCTCGCAACTGTCGCGGAATGCGCACACCGAACGTGCCAGCATCGACTGCTGCGGGAATGCTGCGGTCCGTGGGCACGTGGCCGAAGACCGGAACACCGAGCAACGCTTCAAGATCGTGTGCCCGCAGCGAACCACTCCCACTGCCGACGACGACAGTGCCGACGACGGACCGCTTGGATCTGAGTGCCGCACGAACCGACATAGTGCATGGCCGGATCACCAAGACGCTTGCCGTGCTCAGACCAATGACTACGTCAGCCGCTGTTTCGCGAAGACTTCCCGCATCGACAACGACGCGGTCATAGGTCTCCGCGAGCCACCCCATGCCCACTTCCAGCCGTTGCCGCTGACGGACAGTGAGCGGGGCAGCCCAGTCTTCGCTGGAATCTGGAGCGCTTGCAGCGAGGAGGTCCGGGCCATCGCCACGGCGTGACTGGTCGATGAGGTTCCCGATCGCTTCGGGCCCCACAGAGCCGTCTGCGGTAATCCAATCCAGGAGCCCTTGCCGGTGCACCGTGGCCCGGCCGAACAGCGCTGGCGCGTCACCACACAGGTCTACGAGGACGGTGGGAGCGGTCCGAGCCAACGTTGCCGCCAGCGCTGCACACACAACGGTGGTGCCAGAACCGCCCTTGACGGACCATCCGGTGATGACCATGGAGGTCCTCCTCGCATTTGCGCCGAATTGATGACGGCGAACGAATCGATGCGGGCGTTGGGACGCCGAAGGAGGGAAGAAGTTCAAAACGTATCAGATAGATGGATGTGCACTGAGACGTAGGAAAAGTTAGCGTTGACGACCAGCGCCCTGATGAACGGCGGCCTTCGCGTGGTTTAAGGTCGCGGGTGGAGGTGTCCGGGTACCTGGTGGGCTCCACCGCCTTCAAAGCGGCTGAGACGAGCGATCCTCGTCTGGCGGGTTCGATTCCCGTCCACCTCCGCCAATTCAGCTTCTTTCTGTTTAGCGAGCGACGAAGGTTGGCATGAACGCAGCAACTTGACCCAAAGCAGCGCTCAGTCCGCCGGGCGTCTTGATGATCAGACCCTGCTTCATGAGTGCGTTGAGATCACGTGGAAGGGTGCGTTCCCCCGCACCTCCGTAGGATTCAGCGACCCGCGGAGAGATATGTGTGATCTCCGAGCGGCGAACTACACCCTTGTCGACCAGATCGAGAAGAAGCAGTCGTCGGCGTTCCTCAGCTGCCGATTTGCCCTGAAGCGTTTCGAAGACGAAGTTCTTCCAGGCAATTCTCAGCTGATGGAGACGAACGATATCTATTTGCTTTCGGAGGCCGTCTACGAAGCCCTCGATCGCGTAAGAAACGAATTCCGTCAGATTGCCGCCGGTGTCACTGGCCGCCTTCAACTCGCGGTAGTACCGGTCACGAGTCTGGTTGTAGTGGTCCGATAACAGGTTCGTTGCCAACAAGGGCACCCCAGCCTGTGAAAGGACTTGAACCTCGATGAGCCGAGCGGTTCGCCCGTTTCCATCTCCGAAAGGGTGGATCCACGCAATGTAGACGTGAGCAATTACCGCCTTCACGAGTGCAATGGCAAGACGTTCGTCGTCTCGGTGGGCCGAAAAACGGCCAGCCTGGTAATCGAATGGCCCGGCGAGCCAGGTGCAGAGCTTTTCGCACAGAGACGGGATTTCTTCCCAATCGGGACCCCGGTAAACGGAACCAACCGTTACAGAATGCTTTCGGAACTTTCCCGGAACCGCACTTGTTTCATGTTCAGTTCCCTCCAAAACCTCACGGTTCACCTCCAACAGCCGAGTCACGGTGAGTGGAATGGGCTTCTGATCTCGGAGGGCTGCGTCGAGCCGTTTGATTGCATTCAGAACATTCTCGACTTCAACTAACTGGTACTCGCGAGATCGCTCCACAGTTTTGGCTCCGCTCAGGAAGCTCTGGACTTCTTGTTCGGTAAGTGTGTTGCCTTCGATTGCTGTCGTTGCAACTGCACCTTTGACAAGAAAGACTTGGCTCAGATCAGCCGCTATACCGGGTTGCATCGGCACGCCCGCTAGATGAGCGCATTTGGACCGAGCTTCTCCTAGGTTCATCCAGTCATCAGGTTTGAGATTGATGCGCAGGTTGAAATCGATCCAAGGGTGAGAGTTACGCGCACTGCTCATAGGTTGATTCTACAGGGCTTGCAGGCTAAATACCGCTTCGTTTGTTCATTCCACGGTTCATATCGCTGTTCATAGAAGTGACAGATCAACCTGGAGGTCAGCGGCCGAAGATGGAGCCCAGAATGGAGCCCAAGTCTGGTGCGCCCTGCTGCTGTTGTTGTTGTTGTTGTTGTTGTTGTTGTTGTTGTTGTTGGCCGGGCCGCCGCCACCGCCGAGAAGTCCACCGAGGATGTCGGCAAGGCCGCCACCACCTGCGCTAGCCGACTGACCACCGCCCATCATCTGGCCGAGGAGTCCACCCAGCAGCCCGCCCAGTGCTCCGCCGCCCAAAGCCCCGCCGCCGAGACCGCCGAGACCACCGCCGCTACCGCCGCTACCGGCGTCGGCTGCACCCGCCGACTGTCCGCCAAGGCCGCCGCCACGGAGTTGCTTGCCCAGGTAGGACAACACCAGCGGCGCAAGGATTGGTAACAACTTGCGGATGAGGGCGGAGCTGACGTTGCTCTTTCCTGCCAGGTTGTTGACTACCTGATCTTGGCCTTGCTGGTCTCCGAAGAGGTGCCCCAGGATCCCGGCGCCGTTGGCAGCCCGTCCACCCAGGTTGCCAGTCAGCATCCCGCCGAGCTGATCGAGGAGTGAACCGTCATGATCGCGGCCCAACGCCCCTGCAAGCGCCTGCTCACCCCGGGGGGTGGATGCATTTCCTGCGAGCGCGCCAAGAAGTGCCGGAAGGGTGGCGGCAATCCCAGCGCCGGTTTCCTGCGGTGAGGCCCCGATGTGGTTGGCGATGGCATCGAGGTTTCCCCCGGCGAAGATGGAGTCGACAAAGTCCTGAAGATCTGACATGTATCCGACGTTAGGCGTATGTCACGCGCCATGCCGTCCTCGGTGGGGCGGGACCCAAATGGTGCGCAGACGCGAAACGACCCCGCCGTGACAGCGGGGTCGTTTCAGAAAACTGGTTGCAACGAGCGTCAGACGGCGAGGAGATCCCGAGCGCCGGTGTCTGACGACGGGTGCCGAAGCTTGGACATGGCGCGAGCTTCAATCTGGCGAATGCGTTCCCGGGTGAGGTTGAAGTGCTCTCCAACCTCTTCGAGGGTACGAGGTTCACCGCGGTCGAGGCCGAAGCGAAGGCGAAGGATCTCTCGCTCGCGCTCGTCGAGTGGGCCCAACAGCTTCGCTATTTCCTGCGGCAGCAGCGAAGTGGCTGCGACCTCAAGTGGCGATTCGGCTGAGCGGTCTTCCACCACGTCGCCCAGTTCGGCATCTCCGTCTTCGCGCAATGGCTCGGACAGAGACAACGGCTCGGCAGCGAAACGAAGCGCTTCGGTGACCTTCTCCTCTGGCATCTCGACTTCGATCGAGAGTTCCGACAGAGTGGCTGGCCGACCAAATTTCAGCTCGAGGCGGGCGCGAGCCTTTTGCAGACGCGCCAACGTGTCGCCAGCATGAACTGGGAGTCGAATGGTGCGGCCCGTGTTGGCAATGCCACGCGTAATGGCCTGACGGATCCACCAAGTTGCGTATGTGGAGAACTTGAAGCCCTTCCGCCAGTCGAACTTTTCGACGGCGTGCATGAGCCCGAGGTTGCCTTCCTGGATGAGGTCGAGCAATGGCAGGCCTGACGCCTGATACTTCTTTGCAATTGACACGACGAGGCGAAGGTTGGACTGGACGAACGTGCGCTCGGCGTCTTCCCCTGCCTTGGAGAGCTTGCGGAGTTCTCGCTTGCGCGCGGCGGTGATGTCTTTACCCGCCTTCTCAAGCTGGTCGCCCGCCTTCTTGCCCTCCTCGATGGCCTGGGCAAGCCGTACCTCGTCGTCTTTGGTCAGTAGGGGGTACTGTCCAATGTCAGTGAGATAAAGCCGGACTAGGTCCTCTTCATCTCGCTCAACTCGTTCCTTGGCCACTCTGGGTTCCTTTGGGGAAGCTGTATCAGCTGATATTCACTCACTGGGTTCGTCGCGCACGGAGCGGTCCTCTACCTCAGAACTGATGAGCCCTGCAAGGATACTGGGATGAACCCCTGTTCGGGAACTAGGTTTTTGGACACTTCGTACCAATATTCAACCACTTTCCGTGGTTTTTACGTGGATTCTCTGGTGAACCGCTGTGACTGACCTTCCACACCAGCCGCAAGGCGCCCTTCCGCTAGAGGTCGCCGCCCGCCGAATTGGGTCTTACGTGTGGATAAATCGCCGGCTGTTTGAGGTGCTTGGAGGTTGGGTGGCCACCAGCCAGCCAGCCGAGGTTCAGCTGATTTTTGGCCAGCACTGCTATCAGCACGCATGGCATGCCGAGCTGTTTGAGGGCCGGCTCCCTCGACTCCGAGAATTTGCTGCTGACAAATTCACCTGTTCACCCAACGACGCTGCTGGCCGACTGTTGGATGCAATGCAATCGAAAGTGACAGCGATAGAACGGATGGCCGGCGCGTACCGAGTATTAATGCCCAGACTGGTGGGCGCATACGAGGCTCACCTCGCTCTCACCGTGCCAATCACGGACTCCCCAACCATTCGTAGCCTGTCGTTGGCATTAACCGACGTGCTGCAGGAATGGCGCTCGGGGGAGTTGTTGCTGCAGCGGCTTCTGAGGTCCCCTGAAGCGATTGCAGAGGCTGCAGACACAGTCGCTGAGTTGGAACTCCTGGCCAACAAAGGCATTGGCATGAAGCAACGCGTGATGCTGGTGTTCGGGACTCGTCCTGAAGCGATCAAGATGGCCCCTCTCGCGGTGGCCTTGGCTCAGCAGGACTGGTGCGAGCCAATCGTGTGCGTCACCGGACAGCACCGTGAGATGTTGGATCAGGTGTTGTCGTTCTTCGGTGTCCAGGCAGACGAAGACCTGGAGTTGTTCGAACCGGGGCAGTCGCTTACTCAACTCAGTTCGCGTGCGTTGTCGGCAATGGAGCCAGTAATGGCAAAACGAATGCCACACGCGGTTGTGGTTCAAGGCGACACCACTTCCACGTTCATCGGGGCGCTCAGCGCTTTTTACAGTCAAGTTCCTGTTGTACATCTCGAAGCAGGGCTTCGAACCGACAACCCGTACTCGCCGTTTCCGGAAGAGATTTTCCGTCGCCTCACGGGCCAGCTGGCCGCTTTGCATCTCGCAGCTACTCCGCAGGCTCGTGACAACCTGTTGCGCGACGGCGTGGCGTCGTCCGCGATTTCAGTGACAGGCAACACTGTCATTGACGCCTTACGAATGGCGGTAGATCGGAGCGAGCCGTATGGCGACGCCGACCTCGAACGAATCGACGCAAGTGACCGGCGCGTCGTACTCATCACTGCCCATCGTCGGGAGTCGTGGGGTGCTGGCATGAGTGCCATAGGCGCAGCCATTGCGAGACTCTCCGAAACACATCCTGATGTCGAGTTCGTGTTTCCCATCCACCGCAACCCGGTTGTCCGCGACGCAATCGTTCCGCTCGTCGCAGGCCGATCCAATGTCACCATCATCGAGCCGCTTGCTTACGGGGCGTTTTCCAGGCTGATGAATCGCTCGACGCTGGTCCTCACTGACTCTGGCGGCGTGCAAGAAGAGGCACCCTCACTCGGCAAGCCGGTGTTGGTGATGCGAGACAACACGGAGCGCCCCGAAGCTATGCAAGCCGGAACCGCAAAGTTGGTGGGAACCAACGAACAGGTGATTGTCGAGGAGGTAACGATGCTGCTCACCGATACGCGCGCATATGACCGCATGGCCCTCGCACACAACCCGTACGGTGACGGCCGCGCCGTGCAACGTTGCGTCGCCGCCATTGGCGCGCTGCTTGGCGTTGGCGAACGAATGCCAGAGTTCACTGTGTGAGTCTCGTGGCTCGAGGCCTCGGATGTGGTGCATTGGTGGCGCTTAGGCCGCCGGAGCTCCTGTGCGTGTGTTCTGGGAACCCTGTGCAGGCTGGGCACCGTTTCGTGCGCTATTAGACCCTGTGGCGCTTGGTGGGGCAGTCCGCCCGAGCAGCATGTCGCTTAACGACGGATTGCTCACGTCCCACGGCGAAGGCGAAGAGGTCGACGAAACAATGGACACGTCTACCCAGGATCCGTCCCAGGTGCCGGGAATGGCCAATGGAGTTGCGCCTGACATGCCGCTGACAGAAGCGGAAACCGACGCACCGGTTGTGCGATTTCGTGCGGAGATCGTGTGACCCGTGATGGTGACCGGCGCGAATTCTTGACCGTTGCCCCATTCGACTTCGAGCGTGTCGGCGGTTTCATCCCAGCGAAGCTTCGAGACGGTCGGTGCAATCGGCTTGCTTCGAACGCTCGCTAATGCTGAGGTCAGTTCAGGCGACGCAAGCCCGTATTGGTTTGAAGCGGTGACCTTCACAAAATACGACCCGGTTGGTGTTGGGGCGGTCAGGACCGCTGACGCGGAAGCTGTGGCTACCGCCGCCCCACACGAGGTTGTGGTGCACAGCGAGTAGGTGTAGGTGTACGGCAGGGTGGCTGCCGAGGTGGCCGACCATGACGCCACGAAGGTACGGTCACCGAGGGGCGTCAACGTCGCCGACACCATTGCGGGCGCATCTGCGCGCGTCACCGTCCAGGAAAAGAACCCGAGGCTGCCGTAGGTGGTGAAGCCGGGCGATGAAGTATCGCCAACTGGCTCGGTCTTCAGGTAGTACCGGCCGTTGGCGAGCGGGCCGGAATGCAGTGTGGTCGAAGAACCGGTGAACAATCCCGCAGTGGAAACCTCTCCACCGGTGCTGTTGAGAAGCGATATGCGCGCATAGAGGTTTGAGTACGGCGACCGAGTGAACGTTGCGCGGAGGTACCCGTTGGTTACGTCAAGGGCGTGAAAGTCCTGGTCGGTGCCAGAGTTGATGACGTCGTCGGCCGAAGTCTGCGTCAACCCGGCGTTGGGAATCTGAACAGCCGCTGAAGTGGATGAACTGGAGTCCGTGAACGAACCAACGGTCCCGCCGATGATGGCCAGGTCGTCTTCAGCGTTGGTTGCCCCGCTGTATTCGCCCTTGGACCACTGTACGTACGACCTGTTTGGGTTTCCCATGATCGGCCCCCACGAACCCGTCCCGCCGTAGTAGGCCGCAGTGTCCAGCCCATCATGCGAGAGCCCAAAGTTGTGGCCAACCTCATGGGAGATGACGTTGGCGATGGAGGACGACGACCAACCTGGGGAGGGGAAAACCCACGCATACTGGTAATACATTCCCGGAGCGGTTCCGTCGTGAATGTCCACGTAGGCGACCCCACCACAGGTGGAACAGGTCCACCGGTCAGGCGTGATGATTGCGATCGAGCCGAAAACGTTGTCCCCGATAGATGATCTGATGAAGGCATCGTTGGATGCGGGGCGTTGCGTTGTGACGTTCACATCGAATGGTGCCCAGTCCTCAGCAACTGCTTGCCAGACGTTCCTGACGGTCTGCTCTTCTGTTGTATTGAAGGACCCAGGAATGCCGTCGACGTCGTACGGAGGAACGGTCTTTGGGTTTACCCGACCTTGGTTCCAAGCAGTGTTCGCAACTGTTTCTCCATCAAAATCGAGGTAGATCGTATGTGTACTGCCTGGTCTGCTGTGGAGCGCGAACGCCGAACCAGTCGCTGGGGCCGCGCCTTCAGCCACCGCAGGCGACACCGTGGAGCCGGGCGCAGCGGCAACGTCCATGCCGTGATCTGCGTAGAACACCTTCTCGTTCTCGTCGAAATAGGCATTTGGGTCGTCTGCAAGATGGATAGCTTTCGGGTCCATCGACGCAAGCCTTCGACCTTCCCGGCGTTCGGCGACGACCTCTCCGACTTTACGACCGATGACCCCATTTTCGTCCGGAGTGCGGACCCGCTGTGTCTGTCCTGGACTACCTGTCGTGGTTTTTCCTGCGGCGCCGGTCATCGGAGCGATCGAAAGTACGGCGACGGACGCGACCGCCAGCAAGACTCGGGAAGTTTTCAGGGTCATGGGTTCTCCGCCAGCGAAAGCCGGTACACCATCGTCGGACCTTCGTTCCGTCTGGTCTTCCTGCACCATGACGGAATTCAGGTCGCGTGCTGCTCAGTTTCTCCATCGGCAAAGAAGGAAACGAGGTTGACAGCGACGTTGTCCCTTACCGACGGGGTGGCCCGAGAGGCGCGGGCGCTGGACAGCAATCCATTGGACACGTGTCATGGTTTGGCGGATAGTTGCCCACCGCTCGTCGTACAGGGTCCTGGCCATTTTCACTTGCGAGGCGCTCAACGATGAGTTCACGGACCATCTCGATGAACCGACCATCAGTAGCGGCGGTGCGGGAACGCCTGATCGGAAGCCCCAGCGTTGCAGCGTGGGCTACTGCCTGAGTGTCAAGGTCGAATACAACTTCCATATGATCGCTTATGAACCCGACGGGGATCATCACCACCCCTTTGCTCCCAGCGTTGGTTGCTGCGGTTAGGTGCTCGCAGATATCGGGTTCCAGCCACGGTTGGCCCGGTGCGCCGGACCGGCTTTGGTACACGAGTGACCATGGAAATCCTCGCCCAAGCTGCTGCGTTACGCCTTCGCAGACAAGCCGAGAGGTTTCGGTGAGCTGCTTCACGTAATCGCTGGATTCAGCCATGGTGAGTGGGACGGAGTGGGCTGTGCACGCAAGCGTGATGTTGTCGAGGCCGCCAAGCTGGTTGGACAACGACTGAACAGCCTCCACCGCCGCGTCGATCATCGGGTCAATGAACCCGGGGTGGTTGTAGAACACCCGAATCTTGTCGATGGCTGGTGCGTCGGGTCCGACAGCTTCTCGGGCCTTCGCGATGTTGTCTTGGTACTGACGGCAGCTGCTGTTCGATGAAAACGCTGAAGTCACGAAAGCAAGTGCGCGTACGATTCCGTCATCACGCATCGTTCTAATCGTGTCGGCAAGCATCGGGTGCCAATTTCGGTTGCCCCAATAAACGGGCAGGTCGATCTGATGCGCTGCCAACTCGTCGCGCAACGAGGCAATGAGTTGGCGGTTCAGACCGTTGATAGGCGAGACGCCATCGAACAAAGAATAATGCGCTGAAACCTCGACGAGGCGTTCCCGCGGAATGCCACGCCCGCGCGTGACGTTCTCCATGAACGGGACAACATCGTCTGGTCCTTCAGGTCCGCCGAAAGACACCACAACAATGGCGTCGTAGGGCGGCGGTTCGGTGTCGAGGCTCACCAAACCATTTTGGCCTTGTTTCAGCGTGAAGCGATAGGCACGTAGTTACGTTCGCCGGGGCCGACGTACAACTGGCGTGGCCGGCTGATTTTCTGCTCGGGGTCATCGAGAAGTTCCTGCCAGTGCGCCAACCATCCGGGCATACGGCCGAGGGCGAACAGCACGGTGAACATTTCGGTGGGGAAGCCCATCGCTTGGTAGATGAGGCCGGAATAGAAGTCCACGTTTGGGTACAACTTGCGCTTCACGAAGTACTCGTCGTTCAGGGCCACTTCTTCGAGCTTCAACGCGATGTCCAGCAATGGGTTGGTGCCGGTTACCTCGAACACGTCGTAGGCCGTCTTTTTGACGATGGTGGCCCGTGGGTCGTAGTTCTTGTACACCCGGTGCCCAAAGCCCATGAGGCGCGTCTCGCCTTTGCCGTTCTTCACCTCGTTGATGAAGGCCGGAACATTGTCGACGCTGCCGATGTCACGCAGCATCATCACAACTGCTTCGTTGGCACCACCGTGCAGAGGGCCATACAGAGCGGAAGCCGCACCTGCAGCTGCCACATATGGGTCGGCCTGTGCCGAACCGATGACGCGCATGGTTGTTGTGCCGCAGTTCTGTTCGTGGTCAGCGTGCAAGATGAGCAGGACGTCGAGCGCCCGAGCCAGCTTGGGGTTGACGGTGTAATCGTCACCGATGCGCCACATCATGTTGAGAAAGTTGGACGCGTAGTCCAGCGAGTTGTCTGGATAAACCGTTGGCTGCCCGACAGAGAAGCGGTGGCAGTACGCCGCAAGCGTTGGTGACTTCGCGATGAGCCGCAGAATCTGCTTCTGGCGAGTGTCGGGGTCGTCGATGTCCTTTGCGTCGGGGTAATACGTGGACAGCGCGGCCATACCTGACACGAACATGCCCATTGGGTGCGCGTTGTGATGGAACCCTTCCATGAACCGCTTGCGAACGTTCTCGTGCAGGAACGTGTGGTGGGTGACGTCGTACACCCACTGATCCAACTGCACCTTGTTGGGGAGCTCACCGTTGAGGATGAGGTATGCAACCTCAAGAAACGAGGAGTGCTCGGCCAGCTGCTCGATTGGATAGCCGCGATATCGCAGGATGCCTGCATCGCCGTCGATGAAGGTGATGGCAGAACGACAAGACGCTGTCTGCATGTAGGCCGGGTCATAGACCCACATGCCAGGGTCCAGCTCGCGGATTGCTTTTGAGGAGATTCCTCCGTCCACGATTGGAACCTCCACCTGCTTGCCGGTGCGGTTGTCGATGATGGTGAAAGTCTCAGCCATGAGAGGGAATCCAGTCTGCGTTAGACGTTGGTATATGCCTGGTCCACCGTGTACCGGTACACGTTGGTTTCGCGCGCTTCGAAGCCGATGCGCTGATAAAGCCGATTTGCTGCCTCGCGTGAAGGGCGGGAAGTCAGTTCGACAGTCTTTGCACCGAGTGACGATGCGAGTTCTATTGCTTTGAGGCTGAGTATCTCGCCGACACCCTTGCCACGAGCGTCTCCGTCGACAACGACGTCTTCAATCCACGCACGGACGGCGGTAGGGATTGGGAAGACAACAAGCGTGAGTGCGCCGAGAATGACATCGTCTTCGATGGCCAACAGGAGATGACAAGCGTCGTGGTCGATGATCGACTGCAGCACGCTTGCGTCGGGCGCGGGGTTGGACCTCGAGAGCTGCGGGATAAGCCGGGCGAAGGCGGAAACCAGTTGGTCATCCACGCTGGTTGCAACCTGAACAGCGACGGGCATCCGGTGCGTCTCCTGGAAAGTACGCCCGACTTGGACGCCTCTGGGGAGAATAGTCGCGTCAAGTCGCGCCTTTGAAAGGGCTGACGTTTGTTTCGCTCTCGATTCCTCAGGATCGATGGAGGGTCCGCATCGGGAGCTTTTCGTCAGGCGAGAAGTTCAACGCGAATTGGGCCGTTCTTCTGGTTGACTGAACTGGTGTTGGGACGAACCGTGGTCAGCCGTTCGTGGCCGTTGGCTGCCGTCGGTGCTGGGTGTGTCATCGCAGCCGTATGGCACCCGCAGGCCAGTGGCGCGATTGTGTGTCCCCTCCGTGCAGCAACCGGAATTTGGTGCCCTGGTTGCGGTATGACCCGCGCCGCTCTCGCGCTCGGCCGGTTCGACGCCTCTGCCGCGTGGAGGTTTCATCCGTGGGTGTGGGCTTTGGCCATCCAGTTCGTTGCGTTCGCCGTGATCCGTGCAACCGGCGGGCGGTCGGTGTTGGAGTTGATCAACCGGCGGTTCGGCGTTGCCACTGGCCCTGGTGGCCCTGGTGGCCCTGGTGGTGGTGACTGGTTGGGACCACGGTCCAGGGAGCTGCTGGCTCAACAGGTGATTTGGTTCAACCTCATCGCGCTGGTTGCCGTGTGGGCAGTGCGTTATGCCCTGGGTGCGCTGCCAATTGCCGGCGGCTGACCCGCTGAAGACCAGTAAGCCAGTCAGCTGAACCCGGTTTCGTTCACTCACGAGCAACACCACATACGCGCAACTCGACCAGTTTTCTGACACAACTCGGCCATTCCGGGCGGCTGGCGCGCGCGTTTTGGCCGAGTTGCGCGTATCAGCCGGTCGAGTTGCGCGTACGGGGGCCGGCTAGACCACGGGTCAGAACGGAGCGCCGCTCGGTCCGGGCGGTGACGTTGTTTCGGCAGCGTTGACCACAAACGCCTGCCAAAGTGCCGTGGCCCTTTTGGTGGCGTCGGGTAAAAGCGCGGCGGTGATGTCGATCATGTCCCGCGCACTCCATCCGGAAGCGGCAAGCCCTTCGGGATCACTCAGCGGCCATTCGGTGGCCTGCGCCAGCCCAACCTCCGGGTGGAACTGAACCGCCAAATGCGGGCCGACTCGAAATGCCTGAACGCAGCAATCCGACGTGGCGATGACTTCTGCAGTTGGGGGAGCGGTGATGGCGTCGACGTGCCACTGGAACCATGGCCCATCAGGGACAAGATCTGGTCTGGTGGTGTCGACCATTTTCCAGCCGTATTCACCGAACGGGGCTGGCGAAACGCTTCCCCCGAGCGCGACAGCAAGTGCCTGAGCTCCGAAGCAGATTCCAAGCACCGGGATGCCCGCACGGTCCGCAGCGCGAATGAGATCTGTTTCGGGCTGAAACCAATTGGCAATTGAGGCGTCGTTGACCGAGTCTGCGGAACCCAGCACCACGATGGCGTCGAAGGCCGTGGGATCAGTTGGCAGCGGATCACGGGTGGCCACGACCGTGTGCAAGGTGGATCCGGCGGCTGCTGCAGCCTGGCCCATGAGCGCAATATCGGTGTCGGCATCGTGCTGGATCACGAGCACAGACTGAAAAACGGCCGCAATTGGACTGGATGGTGAATGGCTGGACGGCAGGTCGGGCACAGCCACTAGGTTAGAGAGGCGTCGTTAGCTCAGTTGGCAGAGCATCGGACTTTTAATCCGCCGGTCGTGGGTTCGATCCCCACACGACGCACCAAAAGGACCTTGGAAGTAAGTGGGGTTTGCTGCACCGTCTGTACGCGGGTTTATATGCTGCAGAGTTATATGCTCTGCAGCATATGAGATTGGTTCGGCCTGACGAATTATTTGATCGCGTCGAGGAGTGGCAGGAACTCTCAGCCTTCGTAGTCGAGCCGAGTCGACTTGGAGTTGTGTGGGGACCGCGCCGAGCGGGGAAGTCGGTGTTGCTTGCGGCACTCGCGGAGGCAGCGGGAGGTCTGTACTTCGAGGCCGTGCGACAAGACCCAGCGATGAGTTTGGCCGACATTGGTCGGGTTGTCGGTGTGCGTGTCGGAGTCGGTGCCGTTCAGTACGCCACTTGGGCCGAAGCAATCGAAGGCCTGCTGTCCGTGCCGAACTGCCCAGTGGTGGTGCTCGATGAGTTCGGCTACCTCTGCGAGGCAAGTCCGGAGCTTCCCTCCGTCATCCAGCGGGCAATCGACCGTACCCGGCGAACGAAGCAAACCGTTGCGGCGCCACAGTGCCGCCTTGTGCTCTGCGGTTCTGCTGTCGCTCAGATTTCACACCTGCTGGACCGTGACCAACCCCTCTTCGGTCGGGCTCAGTTAGCTCAGGTCGTCAATGCGTTCGACTTTCGGACAGCCGCCGCTTATTGGGGTTTGGCTAAGACTCCTCGGCTTGCCGTTCTGGTTCACGCGGCGCTTGGCGGTCTCCCGGGATATCGGGATGTTGTGACCGAAAGCCCGTCGTCGTTAGCTGCCTTCGACGACTGGATGACAAGTCGGCTCCTGACGCCGGCCTCGCCGCTGCTCGAAGAGGACTCGCTGTTGTTGCAGGCGTCGGGTTTGACGGCGAATGTGTACCGATCAATCTTGACTGCGGTAGCTCGAGGAGACAGCACACCAACAGGAATCTCCTCTCGAACAGGTCGACCTGCGTCCGCCTTGGCCCGCCCGATCGAACGTCTAACGGAGGCTGGCCTCCTGGTTCAGGTTGCTGATCCGATTCGCGCAAGACGTTCTCGGTACGAGTTGGCCGACCCGTTCCTGTCCTTTCATGACGCAATCATTCGGCCGAACCGAACTCGTATCCGCAGACGTCAACAACGCCGGGTTTGGGCCGAAAGCGAAGCCACCTGGAACAGCCAAATCGTTGGACCCCACTTTGAGCGGCTGTGTCGGGAAGCAACGCTCCTTCATAGCGACGAGTTCGGCCTCGACACTGTTGCCAGTGTGGGTTCGACGGCCGTTCCTGATGCCAAGGGTCGCCGCAGTTATGAGTTGGACCTGGTCGCTCTTGGCGTGTCTGGGGACATCATCGCGATCGGCGAAGCGAAACACACAGCGTCAACTCGTGGTCCAGCGGATTTGGAACGGCTCGACCATATTCGAGGCCTACTTCCCGCTCCCACCCGTGAGGGGTGTCGGCTCCTACTGTTTTCGGACAGTGGGTTTGATCGCAACCTTGTTCGCTCAGCGTCTGGAAGGCCCGATGTCGAACTGATCGACGTTGCCCGCCTCTACGGTAGTTAGCTGGGATTCTTGTTGGCAGGACGCTGCTTTCGTTCTGGATGCGAAAATTCTTTCGGCTCCGCGAGCATTAGTTGTGGTCAATGTTCTCGCACGAAAGGTGCCAGAACTACACGGCAGCGGATCTGAACAGGTGATCAGAAAGCGCTTACCTAACACTTACCAACGGTTCGTGAAGAGCTGGGGCCGCAAAGGGGCCGATTCACGCGCTCTGAGTGGTCGTGATTCACGAGACCAGTGCTTGAATCGTGTGACGCAATCATCTAACTTGAACGTCGCTACCGGTTGAGTCGTCCGCCCGACTCCCGGCTGAAGTGACCACCCGCCTACCCGCCGAAGGCGGGTGGTTGCGCGTCTGGGCTCAAAACGCACCGACCTCCCGATTGCGCTGGGGGCCTTCAGCCCTGCCACCATGTACCCGTGGGAACTGAAGCTGTTGTCCTTGACCATCTCGCGGTTGCAGTGGAAGACCCGGCAACGGCGTGGCCCCAATACCGCGACCAGCTTGGTGGCCGCTGGGCAGGGGTTTCCGGGATTGCGTCGGGCTTCGAGTTTTCGCAGGTGGTATTTGCCGGGGGGATGAAGATCGAGGTCCTCCAACCAAACGAGTGGGAGCAGAACGACTTCCTGCGGCGGTTTCTCGACCACAACGGTCCGGGCCCACATCACCTCACGTTCAAGGTTCCAAACATGGGTTCCACCCTCGAACGGTGTCGGCAGATGGGGTATCGCACGGTCGGAGAACGGCGCGACAACCCAAACTGGCAAGAGGCGTTTTTGCATCCAAAGGACGGCGCCGGGGTGGTCATCCAGCTTGCCCAGGAAGGTGATGACGCCGCGCCTGATGCAATTCCGGCGCACTGGCCCGGGGATGCGTCTAGTCCGCAGGCCCGATTGGAGTTCGTCGGTCACGCGGTCACCGAGTTCCACTCCCACGTGCGGCGCTTTACAGAATTGCTTGATGGGGCCATCCAGCAAACGGGTAAAGATCCGCTGCTGGGCGCAGACACCATGGATTTGGTGTGGCCAAACGGTGCACGCATTCGTCTGCTGCGCCCTGCGACACCGGACAGTCCGTTGGTGTCGTGGCTGGGGGACCGGCACGCCCGGGTGCATCACGTGGCGTACTCCGGCCTTGGTGGCGAACGGAGTGAAATCCCTCCGGAGGCCAATCAGGGACTGCGGCTCATTCTGACGTGAGCCTGCACCCGCTGCACGCGCTCCGGTGAAGGCTTGCTCAGAGCTGCACTTTGTCGTCGAGCCACGCATCGATAAGCACGCGGGAAATCGTGACCAGCGGGGGGATCATCGGGTTGCCGCGCATTCCCATCACGCGGGTGTCCAGCAGCTCTTCACGGCTGAACCATCTGACATCGTCCATCTCGGTCGGGTGAGGCACAACATCTCCGCTGCGATAGCGAGCGTGGAAACCCAACATCACCGACCGAGGAAACGGCCACGGTTGACTGCACCAGTAACGAACCCTACCCACCCGTACGCCGGCTTCTTCGAACGTCTCGCGCGCAACAGCATCTTCAAGCGACTCGCCTGGCTCGACGAAACCGGCCAGGGTTGAGTACATCTTGGGCGGCCAGATCTTCTGACGACCCAGCAACGCACGGTCGTTTTCCGGATCGATCACCAGCATGATCACCGCCGGATCCGTCCGAGGCCAATGGACCTGGCCGCATCCGACACAGACCCGCTCGTGGCCGCCCGTGGCAACAGTGGTCGCCGAGCCACATGAACCGCAGAACTGGTGTGTGCGGTGCCAATACCCCATGCCCGCGGCGAAGGCGAGCACGTTGCCGTCGTCTGGTGTGAGAACCGCTCCAGCTTCACGGAGGGCCACGATCGAGGCATCGGATGGCAGGAGCGCCTCCACGTCGCCGCGTTCCCGATGCGACACATCAAGGGTCCAGTGCAGCTGACCGTCCAATTCGCCAAGGAAGACATGGAGGTGCGGGTCTGGCGCTCGGTCCGCAAGGAGGGCTGCAGGGGTGGTTCCTGAAACGACTACCTGCCCTTGCCAGACAAGATGCACGTGCCCGGTAGTACCTCGGTTGGACTCGATCCACGTCGCGTCGGAACGCCTGTCATGCAGCCGGTCAAGTCGCCCGCCAGACAGCATGGTGCGATGCACCGGGTCCGGTTGCTGATGGGACGGGTCGCTCACGCTGCTCACATCGATGCTCACACCGATCGAACGTAGTGTGTGACCGTGGACCGCGAAGCATCGATTCCCATCGTCAACGAGAACGACGAGATCATCGGCAGCGCGCTCAGGTCCGAGATGCGTGCGTCGAACCTGCTCCACCGGTGCACCGCTGTTGTCGTGCTTGACCGGGTCGGGGAACGACTACTTGTTCATCGCCGAGCAGACACCAAGTCGTTCTGGCCAGGCTGGTGGGACATCGCGGCAGGTGGTGTCGTTGAGATAGGCGAGGACCTTGACGAAGCCGCCGTCAGAGAACTGCAGGAAGAGTTGGGAGTTGAAGCGCCGCTGCGAAAACTTGGGAGTGGTCGCCATCACGATGACCAAGTTGACGTGTTCATGCATGTCTGGGTTGCCCACCACGATGGTCCGTTTGCATTCACCGACGGTGAAGTCGACCGGGTCGAATGGCTGGGCCCTCGTGAATTGGACCTGCGCATGAGCGATCCGGGGATCAACTGGTGTCACGACTCCGTTGCAGTTGCGTTACCCCTGCTGCGCTCGGCCTTTGCCGTGTGGCAGCCTCAGAGCTATGGGATCGAACCGAGCTGAACGACCAACCGTGCGCGCCGACCGTCCAGACCTGCTGCTGCGCGATGCGGCTCTGGTGGCCACGGTCGATGACGCTAGACGTGAGCTGGCGGGTGGCTGGGTCGCTATCACCGACGGGCTGATCAGCGGCGTTGGCGCCGCCGGTTCCGAGCCTGTCGGCGCCGTTGAAGTTGTCTCCATTCCCGGGACTCTGGTGACGCCCGGCCTCATCAACACCCATCACCACATCTACCAAAACCTCACGCGCTCTTATGCGCCAGCAATAGACCGGACACTGTTTCAGTGGCTCACCACGCTGTACCCGCAATGGAGTCGGCTAGACGAGGAAGCGGCCTACATTTCCGCGTGGGTAGGTCTTGCGGAGCTGGCTGTCGGCGGCTGCACCGCCTCGATGGACCATTTGTATGTGCACCCACGAAATGGAGGTGACCTCATCTCCGCGGAGATCGCAGCTGCGAAGGAGCTGGGTTTTCGGTTCCATCCAACGCGGGGCTCCATGAGCTTGAGCCAAAAAGACGGTGGTCTTCCGCCGGACTCAGTTGTGCAGACCGACGATGAGATCCTCGCTGACTCCCAACGCCTGGTTCAGCTTCATCACAACCCGGCCTGGGGTGCCATGACGCGCATAGCGCTGGCCCCGTGTTCGCCGTTCTCTGTGACCCCAGAGCTGATGGCGGCAACGGCGGAATTGGCCGAGAAGCTTGACGTTCGTCTGCACACACACCTTGCCGAAGACGCCGATGAAGACGTCTATTGCCTGGAGCGGTTCGGTCGTCGGCCCATCGAACAGTTCGAAGAAGTTGGCTGGGGGACCGACCGCAGTTGGGTGGCGCACTGCGTGTTCCCAAACGAAGACGAGGTAGTGCGTCTTGGTCAGTGGGGCACGGGGGTCGCCCATTGTCCTAGCTCCAATTTGATGCTGGGTAACGCCCGCATCGCTCCGGTCCGCGACTTCCGAGCTGCCGGAGTGCCAGTCGGTTTGGGTTGTGACGGGTCCTCCTCTACGGATTCAGCTTCGCTTTGGATGGAGGCGCGCAACGCGATGTTGTTAGGCAAGATGCGTCATGGGCCCGACCAGATGTCAGCTCGGGACGCGCTTGAGGTTGCGACGCGTGGCGGTGCAGCGTGCTTAGGTCGTGCTGGCGAGTTGGGTGAACTGTCGGTTGGCGCAGTTGGCGATGTGGCGGTGTGGCCAATGGACGGCCTGCAATTTGCTGGGGTCCTGTCCGACCCCATTTCTGGGTGGCTGAGATGCGGGCCAACCGCTGCGCGCCACACAATCATCAACGGCCGGTTCGTCGTGCGTAACGGGGAATTGATGGCAAACAATCTGGACCAACAATTGGAACTGCACCGAAGGGTGGCTACCCGGATGCAGACTGTCTGACCTATGAGCACGTTGATTTTGTTGCGCCATGGCGAAAGCCGCTGGAACGTCGAGAACCGCTTCACCGGTTGGTACGACGTCGATTTGACCGAAAAGGGTGAGCAGGAAGCCGTTGCAGGCGGGCATCAGTTGGCAGCTGCTGGCGTCTTGCCTGATGTGGTTCACACATCAGTTCTTCGTCGGGCAATTCGAACCAGCCAGTTGGCGCTTGATGCCTGTGACCGCCATTGGGTTCCCACCCGCAGGTCGTGGCGACTGAACGAGCGCCACTACGGCGACCTGCAAGGCAAGGACAAGGCCGAGACCTTGCAGGCTTTCGGTGAGGACCAGTTCCTCATCTGGCGGCGCAGCTACGACGTGCCACCTCCCCCGGTTGCCGCAACGTCAGAACACCATCCGTCACAAGACGCGCGTTACGCGTTGCTTCCGCCAGAAGTGCTCCCTGCGACGGAGTGTTTGGCCGACGTGCTTGTCCGGATGCTTCCCTACTGGCAGGACGCAATTGTCCCCGACCTTGCAGATGGTCGCACCGTGCTTGTCACCGCGCACGGCAACAGCTTGCGCGCATTGGTGATGCATCTCAACGGCCTGACCACCGACGAAGTCGTCGCACTCAACATCCCAACGGGCATGCCACTGCGCTTCGAGTTGGACGCACATATGCGACCTGTGTCCAGTGCGTACTTGGACCCTGAGGCTGCTGCCGCCGCTGCCCACGCCGTGGCGAACCAAGGCAAGAAGTAGCTCCTGCGAATGACCAGAAGGGGCACTCAAGCGAGTGCCCCTTCTGAACGTGTGTGGTGTGCGGCCTTGGCAGGCGTCTGCCCCGTCAGGGTGTGTGCGGGGGTGTTGCTGTCAGTCACCTGCTGCCGCGTGTGTGCAGCAGGATTTCTCCGTCAGAAGCGGGCTTGAGCCTGAGCCTGACGGCGGCTGAACTGGATAAGTACGAGACCAAGCAGCAGCAGGCCTGCTGCGTATTGGACCATCGGACGTGTGGTGCTCCCGGTGACGACCAAGTCCTCGGTTGGTTCGCTCACTTCGGCCACGGTGTTGTCAAGCACCTGGACCATTGCGGTTGTGGGTGGGGCCGTAGTGGCTGCTGTTGTGGGCGCTGCGGTGGTTGGCGCAACCGACGTCGGGGCCAGGCTCGCAGGGATGCTGGCCGGAACGACGGTGTTGATGCAGGCTGGATCGCTGAGTAAAAGTTTGGTGGCACCCGCCAAAGCGGGTTGTGCAGTCACTGTGGCTGTTGAGCACAAGGCCGCGCTGACCGGAGCGGTCTTGCAGTCCCCGCTGCCGCCGGACAACGTGGTGTATTCGAAGCCCGCGCCTACTGGCAAGACGCCGACGGTCTTTGCACATCCGGCAATCGTGTCGGTAACTGCGACGTCAACCAGCGGAACGTTGCCGCAGTTCGTCAGCACGATTCGGTACTCGGCCTGAGCGCCGAAGGTGATGAGCGCCGCAGCTGATGCATCCTGTGCGTCCAGCCATTCACCGTTGCTGCCGGCTTGGCGGACGTACTTCTTGATCCCGATGCATCCGCTCTGAGCAACGGTCTGCGGAACGGTTGCGACGGTTGTCGGGACCGTCGTAGCAACTGTTGTGGCAACTGTTGTGGCAACGGTTGTCGGTGCTTGTGTCGTCGGGGCCGCCGTGGTGGGTGCCACCGTTGTTGCGACTGTTGTTGCGACTGTGGTGTCTGCGACGGTTGTTGGTGTTGTGGTTGCGACGGTTGTTGCAACGGTCGTGTCTGGGACGGTTGTTGGCGCAACTGTTGTTGGTGTGGTGGTTGCGGCTGTTGTCGCGACGGTTGTTGCAACGGTGGTGTCTCGGACGGTTGTTGGCGCAACTGTTGTTGGTGTGGTGGTTGCGACGGTGGTGTCGACGACGGTGGTTGGTGTCGCGGTCGTTGGCACAACCGTGGAGCGTGCGTTCACATTCACCGGGTCAGAAGCGGTCAACGATCCGACTGGGCGGCCATTGACCAACGACTGTGCCTGGGCGGTGGCTGTTGAAGTTGTGGGCTCGGCGATGTCGGTGGAAAGGCACCCGCCAGATCCTGCAGTGCTGGTGGTGTAACTGGTGCTGGCGCCAACGGCGAGCGTTCCTTCGATGCTCTTGGAGCAACCGGCGATGGTGTCGGTCACAACCAAGTTCACGAGTTCGGTCTCGCCACAGTTGCTGACCGTGATGCGGTACTCAGCCGAACCGCCGGAGGGTACCCGTAGAGCGGTATCCAGCGTTTGTGCGTCTAGCCATTCTTCTGAGCTGCCAGCGGTGCGAGTTTCCTTCTTCACTGCCAAACACGGCTTCACCACGTTGATTGCGGCTGACTCTGACAGCGTGAACGGAGTCCTTGCAGTGTCTTCCAGCGCAACGCGAGTGACCGTGACCGTGTGGATCAGGTCTTCAGCTGTGCCGATTCCCCGTGCCTGCACGTTTGGAACCGTGCACTCGTACTCCATGCTTCCCTCGGCCTCAACTCGGACAGCGGCGACAACGTCGCACCCCTGCGGGGGAGTAGCTGCGTTGTCGGTTGTGGCTCGGGTGGTGATGTCTGTGTGGCTGAAGTAAGTCGATCCGTCAGGCTTCACGCCGATGAAGCGTGGGTAGACGCGGATACGGAAGCGGGCGGTTTCTCCCTCGACAAAGATCGGGATGCCGGCCTGCTTGACGTCGTACAACTTGGCGTAACCGACCTTGATGGGGACCTCGTCAATCGGCGGGGTAATGGCGGCGGATGGGTCGGCGTCGCTCCACGTGGTGCCATCGTTCAGCAGCGCTTCGTCTTGGATGAGCATGTCGAGCTGGGACAGAGCGTCTCGCTTCCCCAAACCGTCCTGTGCGGACGTCCGAGTAACGATGTTGGTGGCTTCGGACGCGCCGGCCAGAGGGCTGACAAAAGTGGTCGCCATCATCATCACGGCCGATCCCACAACGCAGGCCACGCCCGCAGTGCGTGTTGCCTTCGTACGGTCGATCCGCACAGACGTTCGAATGCTCTTCACCTGGTCTCCTAGCGGGTTGGACCCATCGGTATGGGCGCTCATCCCTGAATACCCGCTCATGTTAGGGACATCCGCAGAGGATTTCATCACGCAGAGTGGTGAGTCCGCGTTTTTCAATGCGCTGCACTGAGGACGGGCTAGCGTTTCGACCCGATGAATGCAGGGTCGCTCGTGTGGCATCGGGATCCGCCATTGGTAGACGGAAGCCGCTCCGCCATCTGTTTGGCAGCCTTCGACGGCTGGAACGATGCCGGGGAAGCTGCTACCCGTACCGTTCGGCGACTCGCCGAATTGTGGCAAGCCGTACCCCTTGCCACCATCGATCCAGAGGAGTTTGTGGACTTCTCGGCCACCCGACCGATGGTCGAACGCCGCGGTGGCGAACGAGTAGTTCAGTGGCCGTCCACGGAAATCATGCTGGGAACCTCGCCAGCCGGACAACCTGTGCTCTTCGTGGTCGGCCCCGAGCCCCAACTTCGCTGGCGGACCTTCTGCTCGTTGCTGGGCGAAGCGTTTTCCGCAGTAGGTGTCGACATGGCGTTGTTGCTGGGGGCGCTACTCACCGACGTCCCGCACACCCGTCCGACCCGAATCAGCCAGACAGCGGCCACGCAGGCTCTCGCTGACAAACACGGGTTCACGGTGAGCCGGTATGAAGGACCCACCGGGATCGTCGGTGTTCTTGCGGATGCATGCGGTCAATTCGGGATCGAAGCAGTGTCGATGTGGGCGTCCGTTCCACATTATTTGCCCGGCAGCCAGGCTCCTCGCGCCGCTTTGGCGCTCATCGAGGCCGTTGGGCTGTTTCTGGAGTTTCCTGTTTCCCCGTTGGAGTTACACGTCGAGGCGGCTGATTTTGACCGTCAGATCAATGACGTCGTCGACGGCGACGATGACATGCGTCGTTACGTCTCGCAGTTGGAAGAACGGTTCGATCTCGGGGAGGACGATGAAGACGACGACGATGATGATGATGACATCGACGTCACCGAAGACACCGTGCTTCCTTCCGACGATGTGGTGGTTAATGGGTCGTTGACAGACGCAACGGGCCGGCCGCTTACCGGTGACGCCTTGGCCGCTGAGTTGGAGCAGTTCCTCCGGGAACGAGATAGCTAACCCATTCGGGACGCTTTTTCGAGAGCAACGTGACACTTGTGCCACGGAGTGCGTTGATTGGGCATCGGTCGGCGAACTAGAACGGGGGTACCGCTGTTCCCCGGTCACGCTGGGTGTCGAGCCGTCCCCACCCCCGATGCCAACTGATTCTCGCCCTTCAAACGATCCACCGGCCGATCCCCAGGCCAAGCCCTCGGCTCAGCCCATGGGCGCATCGGCCGCTTCCGGCCCGTCGGCTCTCTTGGTTGCGTTTGGTCGCGGACGTCGGTGGACCGATATTCGCGTGCCCTCAATCGCGGCTGTAACGGTGGCCTTGTCCGGCGCGGCTCAGCAGTGGCCGAAACCAGTTCGCCTCGGCGGTCCAATCACCTCGCTGGTGTTGGCGTCGTTGTTGGACTCTCCTCGCGGGGACCTTGCAGCAGCCGGACTCACGGCTTGGGTGGAAACGGACAGGCGCGATGACCGCCGCGACGGCTGGACCACAGACAGGGTCGGACTTGACGGTCGCTGGGTGCTGTTTGATCAAGCTACAGAGAAGGTTGTTTCCGGGTCGTCGGGTGACGGGACTCCCGGTCCCAACCACCCTGTGTGGCAAGAGCTCAGCGTGGGCTCGAGGCCCGCTGATCTTGACGTTCAGGCCTGGCAAAGGGTGGACCGCACAACCTGGGTCCTGCACGACGGCGACGGTGACGTGTTCGCTGAACTGGTGATCGATGAACAGCGTCGTATGGGCACCCACGAAGCGTCCGTCGAGGCCCGTCTTGTGGCCCCGTCGTCGCACCCCATCTTTGATGCCCTGATTGAACCACTTGATGCCTGCTTTGGGGTTGCTTCTCCAGCGGTTCCAACAGTTGGACGTACCGTGACCGAGGTGCAAGACGCCCAATGGGAACACGTCGGCGGACGCACCGTGCCCGGAACCGAAACCGCAGACCAACCAAGTGCGAAAATCGGGTTGGAGTCGCCCGACGTGTCACCGAAGGAAGAGTCCGAAACGCCGCTGGGCTGGACTCCTGTTGCGCTGGAAGTTGATCGTGCCGGTAGTCGGGTGGCCCAAAAGGCGAAAGACGCCACAACGCTGGATGATCTCTCGTGGGTTATACGTGCAGCGGTCGATGTAGACACAGCCGCACGCACCGGGAGGCCAGCCACTACCGCGTATCTGCGCTCATTGGCCGGGCTTGTCGGAGTGGCCCCGGCGATGCGAGCGCTGTACGCAGAGGCATCGGTGTTCCTCGATGTGATGCTTCCGGATCTCGTTGCGGCTGAAGCCGCGTTGGTGCGCAGCGCAGACGATGCCTGGGCGCTTCGTCGGCTCCACCGAGTAATTGGTTCTGGGCGTGACTCCGCAGGTGCGGTCAGTTCACGCGAGTTAGGGTCGGACACCAACAAGGAGTCGGGGCTGTCTCCACAAGCTTCCGATTGGGCTGGCCTGCTTGCGCCACTTGTTCCTGGTTCGCAGGCGTTGGCACACCAAGCGGCCAACCTGCGCAGCATGGTGCTGGCCATGCTGGAACAATCTGAGCCTGCCGGTTCCGCAGCCTGGGCAGTACTCACTCACGGCCTCGCCAACTCGCTGGAAGCGTGGATAACCGCACAGCGGAATCAGCGCAAACTGCCAGACCCCCGACGCTCGGTAACACTGCGTGCGTCGGTCAGCGCCTACCGGCTTGCCAGCGAAGCGGGCCCCGTTCCGGACTCGTCACACGCTCAGCGCACGAGAACGCTTGTCTTCGCTCTCGATCGTGATTTGCGGTGGGTCCGTCGAAGGGTCGCACTGCTGAGCCTTGTCGATGCGGCCGCATTCCTCCCGGCTCCATTGCCTGTTCCGTTGTCCGGTGCCTCGCCCAGTGCCTCGCCCGTACCATTGCTCGGACCGGCGGACTGGATGCGCGTCGGGGTCTACGTCAACGACGTTCGAACGGCTGTCCCAGTCCGCCTCGCCAGTACAACACGACGTGCCAAGCGGCTGCAGCGCGAAATGAACCGCGCTCGCTAGGACTAGTGATCCAGGCCGACTGGCGCTGAGTCAATGATTTGATCGAGGTACTCAGAGAGGCCGTAGCCAACCAGTGGCTCTGCCCCGTCGGACCCCATCTGTATCGTCCAGCGTGTCATGCCTTCGCTGATTCGGGTCAGAAGTTCTTCGCCGTCAGGCGCCGTGCGTCGGTTACGCAACGGGATGAGGTTCATCACGTCGCCTTCCACATGCCAGTCTCGAGCAGACCGAGATGATCGCAGGGTGACGTGAACCTTGTCGTGGTAGTTGGCCTTTCCATTCCACGTCGTTGACAGTTCGATGGAGTCAACGAGGTGCAGCTTGCCGCCCTCCCACACGAAACCGCCTTGGCTTCCCTTCGATGCGCTGCCTGGGCGCTTTTCGATGTAGCTACCCATGAACCCGAAGTCCGGGCCGGCGTTGCCGGTCAGCCATCGGTAGTACCACGGTGCCTGCCAGAAGCGAGGACCCCACGAATGGTCGCGCAGGCCGAACCCACGAATGGTCCAGGTGGCATCGCCCACCTGGATTGTTCCAACCGCTTCATGGAGCTGTTCGTAGTGACCTTTTGCGAACTCTTCGCCTGGGGTTTCATGAGGTTCGTCCGGTTCGCCGCCGAACATTGCTGACCTGCCAAGAATTTGCAGGTCTACCGAACAGGTGTCGAACGGGTTTGTGGTGAACGCCTGTTTGGGTTCGACCATCTGCAGAGGGTCGGAGAGCAAGACGACTTTGCCTTTGTACTTAAGCGACAGGTCTTCGAACGGTGTGGTGACGGAGATAGACATGCCGCCCGCGTCGAACTGGCTATTCGAAGTGATCTGTGCACGTTTGAATTGAAATGCGACTCGGCCGTCTGGCAGATACAGGCAGATAGTCATCTCTGCGTACCCTTCGTTGGCACGGTTGCCGATGCGGAACCAGCCGCCTACGTTCTGCTCGGGGTCATACGCGTTGAAGTACATGCTTTCGTTGAAGTTCGGCTCGGGGCCGAGTTCGTGCATGTATTCGTCTTGTGGATCGAGTCGGACTGCCATGTCCGTCAACCTATGACGCCAGTTGTTTTCAACCCAATTGAGCGGGGCGGGCAACCTTTCGACGTGCAAACGCGATTGCGGACAACAACGCAGCCGCAAGGAGGGCTGGGACGTCGTTGAAGCGGACATACGGGGTTTTGTCTGAACGGCCGACCACCGAGGCGGTGAACACGTCTCGTTCCCCCAAGGCCGAAAGGTCAGAGACTTGCCCGCGTGGATTGACGAACGCGCTGTAGCCGGTGGGGCCAACCTGGACGACGTCGCGGTGCGTCTCCATGGCACGAAGTTGTGCGGCTGCGACCTGTTGTGAGGGCAATTGGGTGGTCTTGTACGAAGACGCGTTGGTGGGGATCAGCAGAACCTGCGCCCCAGCGTTGACTGCGTTGCGAGACCGATCGTCGAAGAAACCCTCATACGAGATAAGGACCCCATAGGTGGTGGTTCCGGCGCGCAGTGTTCCGGCGGTGGTACCTGGCCGAGCGTCGCGTTTGGGGAGGTCCGCCAAGCCCCACCCTTCGATCTGTTTGCGGAACGGAAAGTACTCGCCGAAGGGAACGCGCCGCACCTTGTCGTAGCGGTCTACAAGTTGGCCGTCTGGGCTGATCATCACTTGGGCGTTGAGGAATTGTGTCGGGCCGCCGTCCTCGGTGATCCCGACGCTGAGGTTGGTTCCGGTCAGCCTCCTGATTTGATCAAAGCGATCGGAGGAGGTGAACGCGTCGGTGTCGACGGTGTTCTCTGGCCACAGCACGAGGTCTGGCGACGGTGAGCTGGCGGACTGTTTTAAGAGGGTCAACGCGTCGGTGGTTGCTTCCAAATGTGCGTCGAAGGTTCGTTGAGCGTTCTCCGACGATGCAAGCAACCCGCGCGGCCCGCCGCCCTGCACAACCATTATTGAAGCCCGTTCTTCCAGCGGCCGGTCATGGCGGTCTGTGGCCAGGACCGGAAGCAAAAGGCACAGTCCCAGCCCGGTTGCCAGCTGCAGCACCCTGGAACGAGACCTTGCGAGTGCCTTGAAGCGGAGAGCAATTTCGGGGGCAATCACTGCGACCGCTGAAACCAGGCCGATGAGACCCAGCCTCCCAGCCCAACTGACGACCGGTGCGAACCAGCCATTTGCCTGGCCCAGATCGATGCCGCCAAGGGGTAGGCCTCCAAATGGCCAGAGTGACCTCAACGCGTCAGCAATCATAAGTGCACTGATAAAGTGGAGGGCGACGGAAAAGTGATCGACATTGCGCTGTCGGGGAACGATGACGGCCAACGTCAGTGCAGTAATGGTGGCCTCGAGCAAGCCAACGAAGATTCCCCCTGGAAGGGAGAAGGCTGTCATCCACCACAACGACGGGACGTACAAAGCAGACCCCCAGAGAAGCCCGAGTCCGAATGTGCCGCGTCGTCGGCGGGCACTCAGAAGAGCGCTGTAGAGCAACGCGATCCCAGGGATCGCAAGCGGCCACCAGCCGAACGGCGGAACAGTGAGCGTGGTGAGGATCCCGCCCGTCAGCGCTTGTGTCCAGGGCCGAAGCAATTGGTTGGCGGTCCGAAGTACGGCGGATGGTCGGACCAAATTTGGTGCGTCGACAGTGAGCTTCGTTTCCGTGGTCACGCGGCTTGTGTCCACGGTTGGCCGAACAGGTCGCCGTGCTCAGCGACTCTAGCGAGCACCTCGCTTGCGGTGAATCGAAGAGGCGCTCCGTCTGCCGCCGCATGGATCTCTTCCCACGTGACCGGTGTGCTGACCGTGGGGTCCGTCCGGGCGCGTAACGAATACACGGCAACGGTGGTTTTCGCTGGCACGTTCTGGCTCCAGTCGATCAGCACCTTGTTCTCGCGAAGGTCTTTGGTCATCCTCGAAACAACCAAAGAGGGGTTGGCGCGCTCAAGACCCTCGGCGACTTGTTTTGCGAACGCTGTAGTGCCGGCTTCGCCCGCGTATTCCATTGGTGACGGCGGGGTGGCGTACAGCTGCAGTCCCTTGGAGCCGCTGGTCTTGGCCGCCATCGCAAAACCCAGTGGTGTGATGAGTTCATTGATGAGCTGGGCCACTTGCGAGCACTGCCGGATGTCTGTGTTGGGGCCGGGGTCGAGATCGAACACAATGCGGTCCGGAAGGGGGGAGCGCTGTGGATTGCCCGACGGGCCGTCGCCGTCCCGATGCATCGGCACGTGCAGTTCGATACCAGCCATGTTGCCGGCCCATACCAGCGCGGCGAGTTCGTTGACGATGCCGTAGCTGACGTCGTTGCGTTCAACGCGGTCGAACCACTCTGGTGCGTGGGTGGGCAGGTTCTTGGCAAAGAAGCTCTTGTTGGTCACTCCGTCGGGGAACCGCACCATGGTGCAGGCGCGTCCCGCCAGGTGTGGGAGCATCACGGGTGCTATGCGCACGTAATAATCGATGACTTGCCCTTTTGTGAAACCGCTTGGTGTGTCCGGATAGAGGTTCTTATCGAGGTTGGACAACCCAAGGGTTCGGCCCTCGATGACAACACTGGTACCCGTCCCAGCAGTTGCCACAGCTCAGGCAGACTTCCTGGCTTTGGCCGCCGCAAGACTTGCTTCGAGCGCGGCCATCAGGTCGACGACCTGTGCGGGCTTGTTCTCCTTCGGAAGTTCGAACACCTCGCCTGCAGCTTTTGCTTCGATGAGAGCCAGGACTTTTTCGCGGTACTCGTCTTTGTACTTCGACGGGTCGAATTCGCTCGTGCTTGTCTCAACCAACATTTTGGCCATCTCGAGTTCACGCTCGTTGAGCTCGGTGGTGACGTTGGCCAACTCATCGATTTCCGAAGCGTCAACCAACTCATCTTGGAACAACATTGTTTCCATACAGAGGTAGTCGCCCTTCGGCCGAATGGCCACGATGTACTCCTTTTGGCGCATCACAACCTTGGCGATTGCCACTTTGTTGGTGGCCTTCATCGCCTGCACGAGCAACGAATACGGTCGTGCGCCACCCTTGTCCGGGGCGATGTAGTAACCCTTCTCGTAGTAGATAGGGTCGATTTCTGCACCGTCGATGAAATCGAGAATCTGCACGGTCTTCTCGTTGGTTGCGTCGGTAGGTGCCAGCGCATCCAGTTCAGATGGCTCAACGACCACGTAGCGATCTTTGGACAGCTCGTAGCCCTTGACGATGTCTTCGGTCGAGACCTCTTCGCCAGTGTCTGCCGAGACGCGCTTCTGCTTGATTCGCTTGCCTGTTGATCGTTCAAGCTGGTTAAACGAGATGTCTTTCGAGCGCGTTGCCGTGTACAGCTTCACGGGCACGCTGAGCAATGCGAAAGAGATCGTGCCGGTCCAGATCGGTCGTGCCATACAGGCATGCTACCGAGGCCTGGCCCCGAATCGCACGGCCCCACAGCGCATCAGCTGTTTGGGACGAGGCCCTTGTAGGAAGGTGACCTCAACACACCGTCTGCGGTGTATTCGAGGTACGACACGGAAACAACCAGCCGTGGTTGTGTGAATACCGCGTTCCGATCTCCCACGTCGGAATCGAACGGACTTTCCGGTTGCACCAACGGTGCCAGCAAGCCACGCAGCTTCACGATTTCTGCGTTTGTGAAGCCGGTCCCAACGCGCCCCACCCACTGCAACGGACCACCGGTGTCATCCAGTGGAACCCCGATGAGGAGTGAACCAATGGAGTCCTGGCGTCGGCCTTCCCCCGGTATCCATCCACCCACAACAAAGGTGTCCTGGTTCATGTTGCGGACCTTGATCCACGCCTTCGAACGGACGCTCGGGAGATATGGCGAATCCAGGCGCTTCGCAACCACCCCTTCCAGCCCAGCAGCACGTGTGATCTCGCGCAAAGCGTCGCCGTCATCGTGCAGCACCGAAAGGTGCCAATGCGCGCCACGCCCGAACTCCAATTGTTCGAGCAGGGACCGGCGATTCTCAAACGGCAGGCGACGCGTGGAGAACCCGTCGAGATGCAAAAGATCAAACACTGCAAGCAGAACTGGGTTGTCTTCACTACGCAACCGTGCGGCGCTCCCGGTTACGCCCAGACGGCCCTGAACCCGGTTGAAGCTCGGTTTGCCGGCAGCGTCGAAAGCGACAATCTCCCCGTCGAGCAGTAGGCCGTGACCGTCCGCTGCTTTGACCAGCGACTCCAGCTCGGGAAATTGCTGGGTGACGTCGTTGCCAGCGCGGCTTCTGATCCGGAGCTCGCCCTCAGAAGAAATCGCGACGAGTCCGCGAACGCCATCCCACTTTGTCTCGTAGGTCCATCCCGAACGAACCGACGGAAGTGACCCTGCCGTCGCAAGCATCGGGCTCAGCCCGGTCGGGAGCGGCTCTCGATCGGTAGTCACGGGCCTATTGCTAGCGCGCCGGGGTCGAGTTAGTTACTCAGGGCCTCTGGCTTGTTTCGAGAACAGCCGGGACCTGCCCGAAGCTGCGGTGAAACTCCAATGCCGCATCAGGTTCCATCGCCCGGCAGAACAGCCATCCCTGGCCGTAGTGAACATCGAGTTCCATCAGTGCTTTGCGTTGTGACTCCCGTTCGATGCCTTCGGCAACGACGGTAAACCCGAGGGACGCAGCCAGTCCCGTAATGGCGCGGACTACTGCACATTGCGACTCGTCCTCGTCCACACGATCAACTAGGGACTTGTCCACTTTGACAATGCTGACAGGGAAACGATCGATGTAGCCAAGACTGGAGTAACCAGTACCGAAGTCGTCGACAGCGATCCGGGCACCGAGGGCGACCAGGTTTGCGAGTGTCGCATCAACCTTCTCGACGTCGGTCAACAGCGCCGATTCAGTTAGTTCAACCACAAGACGGAGTGGGTCAGCGCCCGAGGCGGTGACCGCCTTCCCGAACGCAGCTGCAACGTCGGAGCGGCGCAACTGAACGGCAGATACGTTCATCGTCACGTACCCGGCTGTTGTTCGGGCCGCAAACCGTGCGGCTTCGTTCAACACCCATTCGCCGATCGGAATGATCAGGCCGGTGGCCTCTGCGACAGGGATGAAGTCGGCCGGTGAAATTGCGCTGCGCCCTGGACGGTCCCACCGCAGGAGAGCTTCCAAACCAACACTTTCGGAGCGGTCCAACGCAACTATTGGTTGGTACACGAGTCGAAGTTCGTTCAGTTCGATCGCGTCGGCTAGCTCGGCCTCAATGGTTCTGCGCTGCGCCGACCATTGCCGAAGTTCGTCGTCGAACTCTCGCCAAGCCCTGCCGCCATCGCTCTTGACCCGATACATAGCGAGGTCGGCGCGGTGCAGCACGGATTCTGCGTCCGTTGCATCGGTGTTACCGGGTTCGATAATCACCACGCCAACACTCGCGGAGACGAGCTTGGCCTGAATTGGTAGGTCCCGACCAAGGCGAGCCACAATCCTGTGGGCCATGGCGTGAACAAGTTCAATGTGGGCCACGTTTTCGCACAGCAGCGCAAACTCGTCGCCGCCGATCCGTGCCACCAGGTCTTCCGCTCGAACGGCTGAACGTAGGGATTTCGCTACGGAAATGAGCACTTCGTTGCCCACTGCGTGACCCCAGGTGTCGTTGACGCTTTTGAAACGGTCCAGGTCCACGAAGAGAACGGCATATGGCCTGCCGTTGCGCTGATGTCGTTGTTGCGCGAAGTCGATGCGGTCCAGGAGGAGCTGTCGGTTGGCCAAACCTGTGAGCTCGTCGTGGAGGGCTTTGAAGGCGGCAGCTGCTTCCATCTCCTCGCGTTCTCGGACAAGTAGCACAAACCGGGTGATAACAACCAGTGTCAGCAGCGTGGTGCCGAACAACCCAACTATCAGGGTCTCTGGCGTCCCTTCGACGCTGACAAACGCCAACATCGGGGCTGTGTAGAGGCTCAGCCCAAGGAGGACGAGCCTGACGGGGTTGGTGCGACGAACGAGCTGATGCACAGGCTCGGTGACATCGAGCACCTCACGGTGGCGAATTGCGGTGCAGAGGAACAAGTACGACACCGGATACAACGCGTTGACAACGCGCAGAAGACCGTCGGATTCGGAACTCAAGGACAATGCGTAACCGGTGTCGAGGATGAGCGTTGCACCGGCGAACGCCATGAGCAGGCGTAACGCGCCGCTGGATTTGCCGGGCGAGAACGCCAACCAGGCGGTGACCGAAAGGAGGATGACGTCGCCGATTGGGTAGGCGCCGGTGATGACCTGAGCAACATGCGACGCGCTGGAATCTCGCGCTGGAAGGATGAAGAATTGCCAAGCGACCATGGTCGCCGACACGGACACCGCTAAGCCGTCGAGCAGACCTTCTCGGTCGCTCAACGGGGAGCGAAGTTTCAATAGTTTCAACGCGTCGACGGCGACCACCGGGTAGCCAATGAGGTAAGGCACGTCTGCGATCGAGACTGAAGGCGGTTCACCTGCAAAGTAGGCCGTGAGATCCCAGCCGATGTCGCCGATGACCCAAAGTGCCATCCCGAACACGAGCCAGGACCACGGAGCGCGATCCCTTGATCTCAAACTGCGTAATCCAGCCAACGTAGCCACAGAGTTGCCGTGGCCGTCAACTCAATGATCACGGTTGCGGCGTAACCATCGCCGAACAGGCCAAACGCAGCCGCGCCGCAAACGATCACAATCACGAGCGCAAAGGCGCGCTCTCGACCTCGGCCGCCGCCGCGAGGAACCGAACTATTCACAAGCGCGCTATCGGCTGCTGTGCATCGGTTCTGAATTGATCAGCCGCGAGGAGCGACTCAAAGCCCGAGAAGTAATGAACCAGGGCTGACACCAGCGATCAGCTATTCGCTGCTTTACTCCAGGGACTCAATCACTTGGCGAGCAGCTTCCCCGGCTCCGCGAATGCATGCGGGAAGTCCGACGCCACGAAGGGCGGCACCTGCCAGGTAAATCCCCGCCGGAAGCGTTGTGCGCAGAGCATCGATTCTTGCTTCGTGTCCGACGTCATATTGGGCAAATGAGTCCACCCACCGGCCCACATGGGTATCCACCGGCTGCGCTGTCAGGTGGACCCCGCCGATCGAAGCGAGGTCCGTGTGGACAGCGGCAACAAGTTCCGTGTCGGTGAGGCTTTTGAACCTGACGTCGTCGATTCGACCGACGCTTGCACGAATCAGCACGTGCTCGTCGGAACGGAGGTGGGGCCACTTCTGGTCCCACCATGACGCTGCCGTCACGAAGCGATTCTCGATCCGCGGCACAAGCATCCCACTCCCAGAAGGCAGGTGGGCGTCAGCCGACCGGTAGGCAAGCACAACAAGGGCAACCGAGGCGTACCGGATGACGCGGAGCCTGGCGACCATCGTCGCGATGTCAGGCGCCTGTCGAGCGGCATCGTCAAACAACGCAGCGGTGACATACGCGGGGGTGGCGGCAATCACACGCGCTGCGGACACGGGTCCCGTTACCGTCTCAAGGATCCACCGATCCTCGTGTCGGTGGACTGAGCGGACAGCATTCGTGGATCGAACGTGGTCGGCCACCTGTGCCGTGAGCGCTGTCACAAGTTGGTGGATACCTCGACGAGGGGCGAGAAACACGGGCCGCTGCTCGGTGACCCCGATCTGGCCGCGCGCAGCACTTGCCTGTTGGTCAATGAGTGCAGCCATGAGCCGCGGTTCTCTAGCAGCGGCGGCGATGAGCGGCGACACGGCATTCACCGAAAGCTGATCGCTGTTCGCTGCGGAAATTCCGCCAAGGAGTGGGTCAACAAGACGTTGGACAACTTCGGATCCAAGGTGTGACCCGACTGCCTCGGCAACGCTTCGGTCTGCCGTGCCGGCGAAAGGGCGATCCGTCGTGAGATCTTGCGCCGCGATGCGGAGCCCCTCGGGGGACACGATGCTGCTTGCCGCAAGCGCGTCGAGGTCCGTTGGAACTCCGAGGACCAAACCGGCGGGCAGTTGGCGGAGCCTACCGTTGACCACAACGGTGGCCTGGCCGGTTGATGGTGCAACAAGGTCATCACCGAGCCCGAGTTCAACCGCGAGATCCACGGCACCGTGAACCCGCGCCAGGAACGCATCGGCCGCGGTATCCACCGTTCGGTCGGCAACCCGCGCCGAGCCGAGGAGCCCGCCGGTGACCGGTGCGGACTCGAAGACGACCCACCTGACGCCGGGGGTGTTCTGGGAGATACGGTACGCCGCAGTAAGCCCCGCGATGCCCGCCCCGATGATCGCGATGTCGATGTGTTCCATAGTCAGTCGAGCTGCACCGGTGTGGCAACAGCCGGGTCAGAGTGAATGGATAAGTTCGACGACTCGAGTGATGACCGTCGGATCGGTTTCGGGCAGCACCCCGTGGCCGATGTTGCAGATCCATGAAGGCCCGAGAGCTCTTCCTTCGTCGACGAGCGCCCTCACTCGTTCTTCGATCACTGACCATGGGGCGAGCAGCATCACCGGGTCCAAATTGCCCTGGAGCCCAACTTCAGGGGGTACTCGTCGGCGAGCATCGGAGAGCGACACACGCCAATCGACTCCCACAAGGTTTGGCCCGGCATGAGCCATCGCGGTGAGCAACTCACCAGTGCCAACACCAAAGTGAATCATCGGGACCTCGTGTGCACTCAACTCTGTGAAGATCCGCGTTGAGTGTGGGAGGACGAAATGGCGATAGTCCGCCTCGTTCAAAATGCCCGCCCAACTGTCGAAGAGTTGGACTGCCGCCGCCCCCGCGTTGATCTGCGCGCTGAGCGACGCGATTGCATAGTCGGCCAACCGGTTCATCAGCGCATGGAACACTTCCGTCTGACCGTACATGAGGGCCTTTGTGTGCGCGAAGTCTTTCGACTTGCCGCCTTCCACGAGGTAGGTGGCAAGCGTAAAGGGAGCTCCTGCGAACCCGATGACTGGGACGCCCAGGGGGTCGAGTTCTTCGCAGCAAAGCGAAATGGCTTCGGCGACATACGGCACATCGGAGGCTGGATTGAGCGGACGAAGCCGAGCAATGTCATCCATCGTTCGAAACGGCTTTTGGATGACGGGGCCTTTGCCCGTCTCGACACTGACCCCTTCAACCACGGCTTGCACGGGCGTGATGATGTCGGAGAAGAAGACTGCGGCGTCCACCCCGTGACGGCGCACCGGCTGCAGCGTGACTTCGGCGGCTAGCTCCGGGGTAGTGATCATTTCGTGAAAGCCGACGCGGGCGCGAATGGCCCGATACTCGGGCAGGCTGCGACCGGCTTGACGCATGAACCACACCGGAGTCCGGGAGGGCTGGTCTCCCCGACACGCCGCCAGGAACGGGGAAGCGGCGAGCGGGGTATGGGAGGGGGACAGCACATACACAGGGTAATCCGACTCGTGCGATCACCAACCGTGACGAGGTGCCTCGAAAAGTGGCGAGTAGAGTTGGTTGCTCACCTAGTGGGTACGGGGCGCGCGCATCTGCGCGTTTTCGAGCAACTGGCCACCGGAGGAACTGTGCTGATTTCGCTCGTCGGAACGGGTTACGTCGCCGACTATTACTACCGAACCCTGCAGTCCTATCCTGATTTGCAGATTGTCGGTGCATGGGATAGTCGACCCGAAGCGCTGGCACATTTCTGTGGTGTTCACTCGCTGAAAGCCTTCAGTTCCTACGAGGCCCTTCTTGCGAGTGACGCGGAAATTGTGGTCAATCTCACCAACCCACAGGCGCACTACGAAGTCAGCCGTGCTGCACTCCTTGCGGGTAAGCACGTCTACTCAGAGAAACCGCTCGGCATGGACATGACCGAGGCCGGCGATCTCGTAGCACTTGCTGAATCCAAAGGTCTGGTGTTGTCGGGCGCGCCTTGTTCATTACTCGGCGAGTCCGCACAGACACTCTGGCGTGAACTCCGACGCGGTCGTATCGGCCAGGTCTACTGCGCGTACGCCGAGATGGACGATGGGCTTGTACACAACATGCCGTACAAGAGTTGGCTGTCCGAGACCGGAATACCGTGGCCAGCTAAAAACGAATTCGAGACGGGGTGCACACTCGAACACGCTGGCTACTACCTGACGTGGTTTCCTGCGTTCTTCGGCCCAGCATCCCATGTCACAGCCATGTCGTCGACGCTGATTGACAATAAGTATACAGATGAACCTCTGCAGCCCAACGCCGCAGACTTCTCGGTTGCCACCATCACTTACCAGTCCGGGGTTGTTGTGCGGCTTACCTGCTCAACTGTCGCTGAGCATGATCACCACCTACGCATCTTCGGTAACGACGGAACCCTGTCGATCGAAGACTCTTGGTTCTACGGGTCACCGGTCAAGGTGCAGAAATCGTTCAACGTACGGCGACGACAAGTGACCTCTCCCAAGATGCCTGTGCGCCTCGCTGCGAAGCCAGCCAAACACGAATACCGGGGCAGCCAGCAAATGGACTTTGCGCGTGGCATCCACGAGATGGCCGAAGCAATCACCCAGGGGCGCCGCTGCCGCTTGGCTGCCGACTACATGTTGCACGTGAACGAACTTGTTCTCGCAATCCATCACGCTGGGCCAACCGGCTCCTCGGTGCCGATTCATTCAACCTTTGAGCCAGTTCAACCAATGGACTGGGCTCGCTGACCATGAAGCTGAAGCGGGACGTGTCACCTGCTGATGCCACAATCGCCAGTCCTCCAGGGTCGGACTTGCGATGGGGGTTGATCGGTGCAGGCGCCATGGCGGCTCGAATGGGAGCCGACATTGCCACCACTTCAGGCAATCGGATTGTTGCCTGCGCAGCCCGAACCACTAACCGATCCACAGGGATCGCGGCAACCTTTGCGGCCCGTGTTGAGTCGTCGATTGAGTCTCTACTGGCTGCACCCGACGTCGATGTTGTCTACATTGCCACGCCACCTGCCTCTCACGCCGATCTAGCCGTGGCAGCTATGCATGCTGGAAAGCACGTGTTGATCGAGAAACCGTTCACCGTGACCGCCGCCGAGGCACAGCGTGTAGTAGACGCCGCTCACGAGACCGACCGGTTCTGCATGGAGGCGATGTGGACTCGTTTCCTCCCATCTGTGCAAGCAGGTTTACGGATGGTCGCCGGTGGTGAACTTGGCGAACTGCGACAACTGACGGCGGACTTTTCGTATGCCGTCAACGTGGACCCCGCACACCACGTGTTCAGTCCCGATGGGGGCGGGGCTTTGTTGGATCGAGCCGTCTACGGAGTATCCCTCGCTGTTGCGGCGTTTGGGCCTGTGGTCGATGTAGTGAGCGTCGCTCGGAAAGGCTCGGCTGGGGTCGACGAGGATGTCGTCCTCATCCTCACTCACCGAAACGAAGCCATCAGCACGATCACGGCGTCGTTGCGGTCTCGTGGCTCCAACGAGGCAATTCTTCGCGGAACGCGTGCAAGTGTGACCTTGCATGAGCCGTTCTTTGGAGCAACGCGCTACTCGGTTGTGGCTGCGGAGCCAGTCGACCTCGGCAACGCCGGCGCCACAACAGGTGCGGCCTCCAAGCTGATGGGTGAAGTGATGGGACGGCTGGGCAACTCTGTCCGTGCTCGTCAGTTGGTCGAAGCGGCGAAGGGCGTCACCAAAGCGGGAATGCAGCAGCTGAAGTCAACTGCCGCTCCAACTAACGGGCACGGCTACTCGCACCAGGTGGCCGCGGTCCGTGAAGCGATTCGTGCTGGCCAGACCGAACACCCACGGATGTCGCTTGCACACAGCATCGAAGTGATGCAGGTACTCGACCGAGCCAGGGCTTCTTGGCTTTCAACCTGAACCCGTAATGGCTATCTAGCCAACCATGAGATCCTGCGACGATCGTAAGCTTGCATAGAGTCCGCCGAGGGCAGTGAGCTCGGAGTGGGTTCCGCGCTCCACAATTCGTCCGTCGTCGATCACCAGAATCTGGTCAGCGTGCTGCACAGTTGCAAGACGATGCGCGATTGCGATGGTGGTGCGTCCAACGAGTTCCGTCTCCAGAGCCCTCTGTACGGCCGCCTCAGTCTCCGAATCCAAGTGTGCGGTGGCCTCGTCAAGGATGACGAGGCGCGGCGTCTTCAGGAGAACCCGAGCGAGAGCGATCCGTTGCTTCTCGCCGCCTGACAACCGATACCCGCGTTCGCCGACGATGGTGTGATAGCCGTCGGGGAGGCCAGCAATCATGTCGTGGATGCTTGCTGCCGCAGCAGCTGCCATGAGCTGCGCATCGGTTGCTTCTGGCTTTGCGTAGCGAAGGTTGTCTGCGATGGAGGTGTGGAACAAATGGGCGTCCTGCGAGACAACACCCACTGCGTCTCGTAGTGACTCGATGGTGAGCGAGCGCACATCATGGCCGTCGACCTTGATCGACCCGGACGAGACGTCGTAAAGGCGCGGGATCAGCGAACTGATTGTGCTCTTGCCAGCGCCGCTTGGCCCCACGATTGCGGTGAACGATCCTGCAGGCGCAATGAAAGAAACGCCGCCCAACGTAACGGCCGGTCCTTCCGTGGAAGCGCCTCGACGCGGCTCGGTTTCCAGCGACGGCACCAGAGCAACATCGGGGTAGGTGAAGGTGACTGATTCAAATTCGACGGAAGCACCCTTGGTGCTCGGAGCGAGGACCTTGGCGTCGGGTGCATCGGCGATTGGATGTGGCGCATCGAGCACCTCGAAGATCCGGTCGAACGATACGAACGCCGTCACGAAGTCCACCCGTGCGGACGCCAAATCTGTGAGCGGCCCGTAGAGGCGCTGCACCAAGGTAGCCATGGCAACCAAGGTGCCCACTGTCATGGCCCCGCCGATAACTTGACGGGCACCCCACCAGTACACGGCGGCAACTCCGATTGCTCCGATCAACGGCAGGCCGATCGTGAGAGACATTCCAGTGATGGCGCGCTTCACGCCAATGGCAGCCACCGCATGGGCTGTACCTGAAAATTCGTCGTCCTCTTTGCTGCGATGGCCGAACAGCATCACCAGCAACGCTCCGGCGACGTTGAACCGTTCCGTCATGGTGGAGTGCAGTTCCCCATTGAGCTTCATCTGCTGACGCGCCGCGCGTTCCTGCAACTTCCCAACGCGACGGCTGATGAAGACCAGCGGCGGCACGATGAGGAAAGCCAGGACAGTGATGACCCAGTTCAGCCGCAACATCGCGACGGTTGTCATGACCACCGTGAGGACATCGGTCACGGTCGAGCGCAAAACGAACGTGAACGCTTGTTGCGCGCCAACAACGTCATTGTTGAGCCGACTCATGAGAGCACCGGTCTGCGTGCGGGTGAAGAACGAGATTGGCATGCGTCCAACGTGACGGAAGAGCGCCGTTCGCATGTCGGCGATGATTCCTTCTCCAAGCACCGCACCGGTCCATCGGGCGACGAAGCCCAGGGCGGCGGTGAGCGCAGCGATGCCCACAAGCGCGGCGATCAGCAGCGTTATCCGACCCTTGTCGGCCTGGGGAATTGCCTTGTCGATGATTGAACGAAAAAGAAAGGCCGGGATCACGCCGAAGAACGTGCCGACGATGGTGACTGCCATGTAGGCGGCGAGTTGAAGCCGATACGGCCGACCGAATGACCATGCTCGGCGCATGGAGGCCCGGTCAATCTTGCGGCCTTTTAGCTCTTCGGAAAGGCGGGGAGGGTGAACGAACACGGCAGAGAGTCTGCCTCCTTCTGTGCGTTCGCTGGCCCGCTCGCCGAGAGCCCTCACAGACGACTATGGTTTTCCATCCCCCTGTCGGGCGTTTCAGGCACCTCTGGTGCCTACCCGCACAAGCAAGGGGTTGTGGGCTTATGAATCTTCACGACAGACCCGAACCGGGCGAATCCAACGGAACCGGCCACACCGCCGAGTCGAGCTCTGACGCTCTCAGCGCGTCTCGCTTTGCCGACGAGTTCAGTCGCGAGCAGGCCTATCTGGCCTTTGCGTATCGCTGCCTCGACGCGATGCGTGACTCCGCTCGAAAGATCACGACCAACGTCATCTCGGAAGCAGGCGGCACACACCAAGCGCGTTTCGAACGAGACGTCATGGGCGAGCGCTCGGCGGATCGGTTGGCGCGTCTCGAAATCGGATCAGAGTCGCTGGTGTTCGGCCGCATTGACCGCACGGACGGCGAACAGTTCCATCTCGGTCGGGTATCGGTTCTTGACCCAGCGCAAAACCCGGTAGTGGTGGATTGGCGAGCCCCAGTCGCCGAGCCGTTCTACCGGGCAACGGGGCGCAACCCGTTAGGTCTCACACGACGCAGACACCTCACAACCAGCGGTGAGACGTTGGTATCCATCGACGACGAAGTGTTCAACGTCGATCTGTTGGAAAACGATGACAGCACGCTGGTCGGCACCGGTGCGTTGCTCGCCGCACTTGGTCGTGTCCGCGGTTCACACATGCGAGACATCGTCGCCACCATTCAGGTTGAGCAAGACGAAATCATCCGCTCCGACATGCATGGCGTCATGGTTGTCCAAGGTGGCCCAGGCACAGGCAAGACGGCGGTCGCGCTCCACAGAGCCTCCTACCTCCTGTACGCGCATCGCTTCCCGCTCGAGCGCCAGGGCGTTCTGGTCGTCGGACCCAATCGCACGTTCATGCGGTACATCTCTCGGGTGCTTCCGTCGCTTGGCGAAACGGGCGTTGTCATGTCGTCCATCGACGACCTGGTGCACGGCGTAGAGACGACTGCGGTGGACACGCCGCAGGTTGCGCGCCTGAAGGGCGATCCGCGGATGGCAAAAGTCATCAGCAAGGCCGTCAACACGCGCCAGCGCACCCCTAAAGAAGCCCTCGTTGTTGGGTACGGCATCTACGAACTGCGCGTGCCTGCCGTTGAGCTTGCTGAGTGTGTGATGTCCGCACGCCGTAGCAACCGTCTGCACAACCAGGGCCGCAAACAGTTGATGTCGCTTGTTGTGGACCGGCTGTACGCGGTGTATGAGCGGGCGCTCGGCCGTTCAGGTAGGCAATCCGGCGATGGCACTGGCGTGTCCCTCAGGGCCGATTTCTCGGCGGCAATGCGTCACGACGCCGAGGTCAAAAAGCTCATTGAACGGGTGTGGCCGTTGCTCACCCCCGAGGTTTTGCTCCGCGATCTTTTTGGTGCTCATGCGCTGATCAAAGCTGCGTGCGGAACACTCCTCGATGAAGCAGAACAGCAATTGCTGTATCGCCAACGTGGCGAGTCCATCGACGAAGTTCCATGGACCTCTGCAGACGTCGCGCTCTTAGACGAAGCGGCCATCCACATCGGACCGCTCCCAACAACAGCGCATATCCTTCATGACCATCCGCCGCGCACACTGATGGATGGGACAACCACCGATGATCTGCGCACGTATGGTCACATCGTTGTGGACGAGGGGCAAGACCTTTCGCCGATGCAGCTCCGCATGCTCGCACGGCGGTCCTTGTCCGGCTCCATGACCATCGTCGGAGACATCGGCCAAGCAACCGGTATGTGGGCTCCAGAAACTTGGGACGGAGTGCTGCAGCACCTTCCCGGCAAGAAGACGCCGCGAATTGAAGAGCTCACCGTCGGCTATCGCACGCCTGCTGAAATCATGGATGTCGCAGCGCGGGTGCTCAAGGCCGCCGCTCCCGGATTGTCCGTCCCCAAGTCCGTTCGGTCCGTGGGCAAGGGCCCGCAGATCGTGTCGGGTGACTCCATTGTTTCTCTCACGGTCAAGGCGCTGGCCGAACTCCGCCGAGACCTTGGTGCTGGCACCATCGGCGTGATTGCGCCGGAACGACTCGTGGGGGAAGTTTCTGAGGCGCTGCGCGGTGCTGAAGTTGCGTTCGACCGAGGCGAGGGGGGAATCGACGTGTCTGTCGTGTCAGTCCGGATCGCCAAGGGCCTTGAGTTCGATGGGGTGGTCGTTGTGGAGCCAGGCCGAATCGTCTCGGAGACGCCGAATGGTCTCCGGGCGCTCTTCGTTGCGATGACTCGCCCGACGCAGGCGCTGACGTTGGTTCACACCGAGCCATTGCCAGCGTGTCTTCTCGAAACCGCGTAGACGGCTTTCAACGGTGACCCGCGCTGTGTCGTTTGATCCAAGCAACCTGCAGCCCAACGCAGTTAAGTTTCTTTTAGAGCGTCATCTGGCCACGCTGTCTGTTGTCAGACCCAACGGTCATGTCCATGTTTCGCCCGTCGGTTTCACATTCGATCCTGCGACAGGGACGGCTCGGGTGATCACCTCTGCAACCGCCCGCAAGTCGATCCACGCTGCGGCTGCAGGGCGTGTCTCGCTGTGCCAAGTGGACGGTGGGAACTGGCTCACGCTCGAGGGCGATGTCCGAGTGTCCGCCGACCCTGGTGAGGTGGCTGATGCGGAAGCTCGGTACACGCAGCGTTACAAAGCGCCTCGGGAAAACCCCACCCGCGTTGTCTTGGTTGTCAACGTTGATCGCATATACGGGCGAGTTGTCTGATCGGCTAATCGAGGTCTATTCGAAGTTGACGGAGTCGGGCGGCGTGTAGGACGGTTCCGACACGGGAATTTCCAAGACCTCAGTCTCGCCGTTGCTCTCGAAGTTCACCTGTGGCTCCTCGATTCCGAATTCGACCAGCGGCATCTGCTCCGGGGGTCCTTGCGTGGTGGTCGGCACTTCGGCTGGTCCCTGTGAGGTCGGCACCTCTGCCGAAACGGGAGCATCGAATGGAACAGGCATCGGGGTTGGGATCACAACCGCGACGGTGGACGCGGAACGCGATCATTCCAACGGCGCCTATTCCAACGGCCATGCCCGCTCCGCGTCGTCGCGTGAGCCGCTCAGCCAGGAACACCCTGGCAAGCAACACTGTGCTGGCTGGATACATCGAGGCCACAACGGCGACAACTGACAACATCCCGTCGCGAACGGCGAGCGCGTATAGGGCGTTGGCTGCGGCGTCCAGGAGGCCGGCGCCGATTGAAAGCTTGAGCGATGACCCGGTGCCAAGCGGTTGCGTTGGGTTCCCGATGCGTGTGCCGAGGAAGACCAGTCCGATAGCAACCGTCGCTGCAGTGCGGCCAGCTGCCACAGGCCACAGACCGGAATCACCCGTTGTCTGCGCCAGAGAAATCAGGTACCCGGCGAAGAAGACACCAGCTGTTGCGGCAAGCACCAGTGTGGTCCCGCTTGCGGCCTTCTCTTCTGCGCCTCGCCGCTGACCGGCGACGAGCCAAATTCCGATGATTGCAACACCCACGCCCATCAGCACGCGGGTTGAAGGTCGTTCGCCGAACAAGAACCCGGCACCCACCGGGACAAGCGAGGACATGACGGAAGTGACGCTGGCGACCGGCCCAAGAGGGCCGCGTCCCATTGCTTCGTAGAACAGTCCTATCCCGATGACGCCCGACAAACCAGCGACAACACCCCATCCGATGTCGGCAAGACGCAACGACCCAGCAAGTGGGTTCGGACCGGTAACGGCGCATACCCCAAGTAGACCGATTAGCCCAGCGGCTTGCGCCATGAACGTTGTGGTGACGGAACTTGCGGTTCGGCTGGCAAGCCCGCCGAGAAAGTCACCGGAACCCCAGAACAGAGCAGAGGCGAGTGCGAAACCAAGTGCAAGGTTCATGGGGTGGCTTTCGATTCGTCAATTTCTTCCACCATGTCAGACGCTGATTGCTCAAAGATTCTGACAGCGAGGTAACTACGCCGACGTTGACGAGAGCGGATCTCTGGTCAACGGCGGGTCGGAAACCGTCATTGTTGAGACACGCGGTGAACGGGATCGGCTTTGCGTGGCTACGGCTCCTCGTCGCTCGGGATGGTCTGCCCCCGATGCATGAAGCACGAGACGTGGTTCCCAATCGTTGACCGCGAGAATTGTCTCTGGCGCAACGCCCGTCATCCAGTCGAAGGTTGCGAATCGAGGGTCTTTCAACGCCCGGTCGAGGGTTGCTGCTTCCAGTATCCGGCCCGGCGAGTACTTCGCATAGGCGCTGTTCATCCGACCGTCGAAAACCCTGTACGTATCGCCGTCGACGAACGAAAGAACATAAGCAGCGACTGTATCGCCGACCATGAGCGTGGCCAGTTCAAGCTCGTTGGTATAGGAGTGGGCGACGATGGTCTCTTGCCAGAAACGACGCGACAGCGCGTTGTCCAGGTCGGACTCTTTGCGTCGGTCGTGGTCACGATCGATATGTGTTTCTTCAATGTCCGGCAGCAACGTCATGATGTCGTCGGTCGAGCTCACAAACCGGATATGCCAGTCGGGGCACTCCGTGTCCAGCTTGGCGGTTCCGCGTTTGAGCTGCTTCCGCATGTTCTTGCTCAAGAGGTCCTCCGAACGCATGCCCGGCGCAAACTTCACGTTCGGAACGGCCAATGCCGATTCCGTCTTCAATGACGGCATGTAACGGTCGAGCGCTTCTGCCAGAGGGTTCTTCGAGTGGACCTGCTGAAACTCCAGCTCCCAGCCACCTGATAGCTCGAGGACGAAGTCGGCAAGGCCGGCGGCCAATCGATCTGCGGTCAACTCGTCACGGGCGAAGAGGCTGGCGACGGTTGCCGACTGTTCCGCAACCGTAATTACTCGTGTCCGATTCCCGGCTTGGGTCACAGCGAGGATCGCCGCAGCGTCGATTGTTGTTGATTCACTATTGCGAACAATCAAAACCCGCAGCTCCGCGTCGGGATGCAGGTTGAACCACGACGAAAGCCACGGCCAACGTGCCGTGATAGGCGCCCCCACTTCACGGTGGAACGTGTCCAGTGCGTCAAGGACCGGCTCAACTTCGCGGATTCCTCGAAGGATCTCCACGACGCTCGGCGAATGGGAACCCACGGCTCGGCGTGTCTTCGCCGGGAGCGGGAGAAGTTCGTTGGACGCGTTACGTCGGTAGAGGAATTCTGCGCACGCTGCGGCGGCCAAAGGTCGGGAGAAATAGAAGCCCTGAACGAGATCGCAATTGAGCTCCGCAAGGATGTCCAACTGGCGTTGGTTGGCAACACCTTCAGCAACGGTTGTTCCACCAACGGCACGGGCCAGATCGATGACGGTACGAACGAGCGCACGCGACGTGACGGTGTCATCAAGCTTCTGAACGAAGCTCTGATCAATCTTGATCGTGTCGACAGGGAAGGAGTGGAGATAGCTCAGCGAGCTATACCCCGTCCCGAAGTCGTCGATAGCGATGCGGACCCGGAGTGCAGTGAGTTGCTCCAGCACCCTGGTGTTGCGCGTGCTGGCGGAGACCAGAAGTGATTCGGTCACCTCAAGCATGAGCGCGTTGGGGGCCAGTCCGGAAAGTCGTAGGGCTTCCGTCAACCGGTGCAGCAGTTGCGGATCTTCCAGCTGCTTTGCCGAGAGGTTGACGCTGGCGCGCAACTCTGAACAGTGCGGGATGGTCGTCTGCCACTCGCGGACCTGGAGACAGGTTTGTGCCAAGACCCAGCCGCCGATTTCTTTGATGACCCCAGACTCTTCGGCCAATGGAACAAAGATGACTGGCGAGATGCGGCCGCGTTTGGGATGGTTCCATCGCAGCAGCGCTTCGACCGAACGGATCATCGCTGTGTCGGTCTCGATGATGGGTTGGTAAACGATCTCGAACTCGTTGCGCGCGAGCGCATCGGCGAGATCCGTCTTGAGCATGATCTTGTCGACGACCTCGTCGTAGTGGCTCTGCTCGAAGAACTCGAAGCGTCCTTTGCCTTCGCGTTTTGCGGAATACATGGCGACGTCGGCCCGACGAAGGATGTTCTGAACGTCGTCGACATCGGGAATCTGAAGTGCGATGCCGACGCTGCCACCGAGGCGGATCGAACGCTCCATCACCACCGCTGGTTCATCCAACGCCCGAAGGATACGAGACGCTGTACCAGCGGCGTCCTGGCTGTCGATTGAACTGGTCAGCAGGACGGCGAATTCGTCACCGCCGAGGCGAGCAACAAGGTCGTGTTCGCGCACGGACCGGGAGATTCGCTCTGCAGCAACAACCAGGATCTGGTCGCCTGCGGCGTGTCCAAGGCTGTCGTTGATCGCCTTGAAGTCGTCCAGGTCGATCAGCAGAACGGCAACGTTGCGCTTGTGGTTTGCGAGTGCCGCAGCAGTGCGTTCACCGAACAACGTGCGGTTGGCCAACCCGGTCAACGGGTCCTGGCGTGCTTCACGGCGGAGAAGTTCACGTCCAAACTCGACGGAACGGACAAGGCCGAGCACCCGGCTCAGCATGAGAGCGAACAGAACAGCGGAGCTGATCAGCGTGACAACTCGGTCCGTTTGGTTGCCCCAGAAGAGATCAATCGTCGGCACTGTGAGTGTTGCGATGAACATCATGGACAACCGCGCCCGGCTCAAACGCTCGATCTGATTGACGCCGATATCGGACAGTTTGACCATGGTGGGGTCAAGTGCTGCGAGGCCAAACACGACGTAGAAGCAGAGCCAGAAGGCATCGACGGTTCCGCCCGTTTGAAACGCGTTAGCGGCGTTCAAGAGGCCGTACTGAATGTCAGCAAGGACCAGCGACGAGAGAGCCCCAATGATCAGCACCAAGGAGCGAGTGCGTCGGTGAGCGGTCACCGCAAGGCGGATGGCCACGAACAGCACCGCCAAGTCCGCAACCGGGTAGGCGAGGGAAATCATCCGTTCGAAGGGGTCCTGCCCCGAGGCTGGAACGTAGCTGTCCATCACGAGTACCCACAGCACGGAGAACAGGGCGATGCCGAAAATACTGGCGTCAATGACGCCAGCCCAGTCTCGTCGGCCTCTGGTGCTGTTGCGGATCATCAAAGCGAGGCCCAGCACCATCAACGGGTACATGCCGAGGTAAAACGCGTCTGCAATGGAAGGGAACGGCACGGACTCGCTGCTGCGCTCCAGCAGGTAGTACAGGACGTCCGCTGTAAGGAACGATGTGAGACCGGCAAGGAAGAGCAGCCAAGGAGTCTTGTACTCGGGCTTTCCGACCCGGATGCCGACCGCAGTTGCGATCACCGAGCACAGCGCCACGCCGTTGTACAGCAGCAGCTTGGAGGTTGGGCTCGGGTCGATGACAAAATACGTCGTCGCCAGAGCCATACAGATGGCCAAGTAGATATTTCGGAACGACGTCATACGGTGCCTTCATCGGCCCCGTGAGTCGTAGCTCTTGAGACGAAAGGCCGATGACATGACGGATTCCTCAACATGGGTGAGACCACCTACGCCCCGGACCGTTCTTAACCCCCTCGCGCGTCCGCTAACCTTGCACGGCTCGGCTTCAGACCATGTGGTCGCCTGTTCCGGGCCAGTATCCGATCACCTCACGATATGGACCTGCACGTGCGTACGTTCAGCCCCAAGCCTTCCGACATCACCCGCACCTGGTACGAGATCGACGCGACCGATCTCACCCTTGGGCGCCTCGCAACCGAGGTCGCCCTCCGTTTGCGTGGGAAGCACAAGCCCATTTTCTCGCCCCACATGGACACTGGTGACTTCATCATCATTGTCAACGCGGACAAGGTCTATCTGGACCCCAACAAGGCCGGAAAGACGTTTTTCCACCGCCACTCGGGTTACCCAGGTGGTCTGCGGACCTTCACACAGGCAGAGCGCCTTGCCACCAAGCCTGACGAAGTTGTTCGTCAAGCTGTGCGAGGCATGCTCCCAAAGAACACTCTTGGCCGTCAGCAGTTGAGCAAGCTCAAGGTCTACACGGGTGAGTCCCACCCGCATTCGGCCCAAGGGCCAGTCAAGCTCGAGCTCCCCCAGGCCAAGCGCAAGCCCGCGGCCTGATCCGGCCAGAAGAAGTTAGAGGAAACATCGTGTCCAAACCCCTCGTGCAAGCAACCGGCCGCCGCAAGCGCGCCATCGCCCGTGTCTGTCTGCGTAACGGCAGCGGCAAGGTAACCATCAACGGCCGTGACATCACTGCCTACCTGCCTTCGGAGCTCCTCCGTATGCAGGCCACCGAGCCACTTCGTGCACTCGAACTGGCTGACCAGTTCGATGTCGACGTGACCATGGATGGCGGCGGTATCGCTGGTCAGGCTGGCGCGTTGCGTCTTGGCATTGCCCGTGCGCTTGCCGAACTCGACCCCGAGCGTCGTGCCCCGTTGAAGAAGTCTGGCTTCCTCACGCGTGACGATCGTAAGAAGGAATCCAAGAAATACGGCCTCAAGAAGGCACGTAAGGCCGGTCAGTACTCGAAGCGCTAAGCCGCTTCGGGGTCCCTCCGACAGCATATTTGTTGCACCCCGCCGCCCTCAGGGGCGGCGGATTGCTTTCCAGAATGAAACGTGGTTGAGAAACTCATGAGCTCCATCCCCAGATTCGGAACAGACGGTGTCCGTGGCGTTGCCAACACCGAACTCACCCCCGAGGTTGTGATGTCGTTGGGGCGAGCTGCTGCGCGTGAACTCCCTGGCGGCACGTTCTTGGTCGGCCGCGACACGCGCCGTTCGGGGCTGCAGCTGTTCGGCGCCCTTGGCGCTGGCCTTGCAGCGGAGGGCGCCGATGTGATCGACCTCGGGGTGCTCCCCACCCCAGCAGTTGCGTTGGCATCAGCACAGCGGAATTTGCCCGCGGCCATGATCTCCGCCAGCCACAACCCGTTCCAAGACAACGGCATCAAGTTTTTTTCGGCTGGTGGGCGCAAGCTCGACGACGCCACCGAGCACCGGATCGACGCTGTGTATGGTCAACTGCTCTCGCGCACACTGGCCGAACCTGCATTGCGAGCTGACACGGACCTGTCCGGAGAACGAGTGGGCTGGGTCCACGACGACCTGGGCTCGGCAGTCGCCACGTATCAGTCGCACATCCACGACGTGATCGAAGGTCGTCGACTGAGCGGGTTGCACGTTGTGGTCGATGCGGCCAACGGTGCGCTTTCGGCCATCGCCGAGCCCGTGTTGAAGGGCCTTGGCGCCACGGTCACCATGCTCCACAGCACTCCGGACGGAATCAACATCAACGCAGGGTGCGGGTCGACTCACCTGCAATCGTTGATGAACGAGGTCCGCAGTTCCGGAGCAGATCTGGGCCTTGGTTTCGACGGCGACGCCGACCGATGCCTCGCGTGCGATGCCGCTGGTGAACTGATTGACGGCGACCAGATCATGGCCATGCTGGCCTTGGATCTCCGGTCCCGGTCGCAGCTAAAAGATGACACCGTGGTTGTCACGGTCATGACGAACCTTGGATTCAAACTGGCCATGGAGCGAGAAGGCCTCAATGTTGTGGAGACCAAGGTAGGCGACCGCTATGTGCTTGAGGCATTGGAAGCTGGCGCCTACTCGCTTGGCGGCGAGCAGTCCGGGCACGTGATCATGACCCGTTACGCCTCAACCGGCGATGGGCTCCTGACTGGCGTGGCGGTGATGGACCTCATGGCACGAACCAGCCGCTCCCTCTCAGGGCTTGGGTCGGTGATGGTGCGGCTGCCGCAGGTGCTACGCAATGTGCGCGGGGTTGATCGCGCAAAGCTCGCCGATGCAACGGCGTTATGGGATGCGGTTCGCGATGCGGAACTCGGCATGGCTGGCGGCGGCCGAGTCCTCATCCGCCCCAGCGGCACCGAACCGTTTGTTCGGGTCATGGTCGAAGCACAAACTGCTGACCAGGCCGAGTCGGTGACTGCACATCTCTGCAGCGTTGTTCAACGAGAACTCGCGTAACTGGACCCCAGGGTGGCCAAGGGTGGTCACCACGGTTGTCACCACGGTTGTCACCAAGGTTGTTACCACGGTGGTCACCAAGGTTGTCACCAAGGTTGATGGAATCCCCCACGGGTTGTGGGCGCTGAGGTTCAGTGTCCGCCAAAGCGGGCCGATGCATCGGGCATGTCTCGCGCGAACAGCACCCTTGAAGTGACCGCATCCAACCTCCGAGTGGGCGAGAACCTGTACCCGGTCAATCGCCCGCTGGCACACAAGCTGGCGAGGAAGGCGTCAGACGATGACCTGCTTGAGGCATATCTCGACTTTGTCCGTTCGTTGCGCAACCAGCAGGCGGGCAACGTCTGGCTGCGAACCCAGGATCTCGACGTTCTCGCTGCAGTACTCGGCCGCACGACGGAAGCTGTCCAGGCTGATCTCGAAGGCCGTATGGCGGTGCAGCGCCACCAGGCAGCGCGCCTGCGCACCAAGCGTCGTCGCACCGCATTCGCAGCCTTTGGAGTGGCAATTGTCGGGTCAGCGCTGGTTGTTGCTGCACCCGGTCGTGCTTCCAACCAGTCGATGGCCGCACCAGTGCAGATCGGCAGCGCGCTGACTATCGAGCGGACCGCCGGCGCTCACGGTGATGCCACCCAGGTCACCGAGGTGACGCCAGGTTGGACTTCACCAGAGGCCGCCGAAGCCGGTGTGGAGCTAGGACCCGCTCAGGTCATCACGCGCGGCTGACAATGGTCACCTGACCGGTGACTCCGTTTACTTCGACGGTGTCGCCGTCATGGATGATTCGCGTTGCGTCTTTGACCATCACGACACACGGAATCCCGAACTCTCTCGCCACCGTTGCGGCGTGGCTGAGCACGCCCCCCGTCTCAACCACAACGGCCCCTGCCGGTATGAACAGTGGAGTCCACGGTGTGTCTGTAAACGGCGCGATGAGAATGTCGCCAACTTGGATTTCTCGCTCCATGGCGGCCTGCACGTCCGCGACGATCCGGGCCGTGCCGCGCACGGGCTGGCCGGTACCCGGCGAGACTGGGAGGCCGGTGAGTTCGGTGATGTCCGCGGCGGCGCCAAGTGCCTCTGTGGTCGGCTCGCCAACCCACACGTCTGGCAGAACATGGTTATGCGCTTCTGCCCATTGCGCCCGACGACGCCCGACGTGCTCCGCCGCGTTCGGCAGGGATCCGGTATTCACAACCTGTTCGACCTCGTCGAGCAGGAGGAAGTTCACGTCGTCGGAACTGATGCCCAGCGCCGCAGCGACTCCATCGCAAATTGCAAGGTAGGTCGGCCGGGCGCGTCGGACCCCCAGAACCCATGTGGCCTTGGACATTTCACGGAGACGCGTGAAATGCTGTGCTTGGGCGAGGACGCCGTCAAAGATCGGAGCCGTTTCGGTCGGGAGCAACGCGCGGAGGTTCTGTTCAAGCAGCTCCCGTCCGGCTGCGGCCTTGGCGACCTGGGCGCGAGGCGAGTCCGATTCCGGCACCGCAAGCATCGACCGAATTTGGCTGACCACAAACGATGGTTGCTCGCTCCAGTCGGCATTGGAGACGTCAACTTCTCCCTGGCCGCGGAAGCCGTAGCGAAACAGAAACTCGTTGAATGCATTGGCAAAGGATCGCCAGCCGTCGGTTGCCCCGTCATCGTCGACCGATGAGGCGGACGAGATTCGATCGAGAACAGCGGAGGCTGGTTCATTCGTCAGCGCGCTGACGATCTCTGGGTGTTGCGTTGCGTGCTGCGCCAAGTCGTAGAGACCGATGGCAGGTTTGGCGGATTCAACCTCGCCAAGACCGCTGCACAGCGCAATTGCGGCGGCAGGGTCCTGCCCACACATCATCAGGACGCCGAAAAGTTTCACCTGCCACTCACCAGCGGCAGTCGAAACGACGTAGTGAAGGTTGACGAGGTCCAGCCCTTCGGCGGCGAGTTCCTCGTTTCGTGCCCATGCATCATGCAATCCGAGACTTCGATCCTTTCGAGTCTGGTCTGAGGCGCGTTCTGCGTAGAGCCCGGCTTGGCGCTGCGCAAGCGCTTCGGGGGCAGCGGCTCGTTGCGCCTCGGCGATTGCAACGACCGGCGCTCGTTCTTCGTCCGACACCCGCACAACGAATCGTTCGGTACCGCTGGCGCCGGTGAAGAACTGCTGGAGCATTGCCTCGGCGATCTGTGGATCCAAGACGCTCATCGCCGCGGCGGTGAACCCGACGTTGATGGCGATCCTGCCTGCATAGATTCCGAAGAAGTTCCCGATGGGCGGGTCGTAGAGCGAGACGAGGTGACCCGTTGGGTACTCAGCCATCAAGCTGGCCAGGCTTGCCGAATCTTGGCGATTGAACGTGGTCGCCACCAGCGGTTTCAGCACTCCAGGAACCACCTCGCCTCCGTTCGTGATTGTCCAGATGTCGTAGCTGGGGTTTGGGGCGGTGTCCCACTCGGTTCGGAATCGCTCGGTCATGCCCCGGACGGTAGTGGCATCAGTCACGTCCGTGCCTGTCCGATTGTGGATCGGTTCCCTTTCGGTCCCGTTGCGGTCGCCTGCCGGACAAACGTGCGGAGTCGGGTCCGTAGAGAGCCTCGGCTAAGGTCTGCTCCTGCTATGGCTGCAACGATCGCACCCCTTTCCGCTGGTGAACCCGTCCGTGCCAAGGTCGCCCTGCGCGGCGTTCCGGCTGGCACACTCGGCAAGGTCATCCATGTTCAGGGCCTCACCTGGATTCGCTACTGGGTTTGGTTCGACAACGGCGAGCGCGTCGGCACCATCGACCGCGCCAAGCTCATGACCATTCCAGAGTTCGAGCGCCGTATGGCTGGCGGCGACGAGACGCCAACAGCTGCGTCTGGTGGGGCAACTGCGGTCGGAGCCGAAGCTGCTGCCAGCGCCGTGGGCGAGAGCGTCAATGGTGTCCCAGCGCTGCTCATCGAACGTTCCCGCTTGGCGCGCGAACGCTGGGCAGCCAAGAAGGGCTGAGACCCAATCGGGTTACGCACCGTGATTGTGGGCATCGGCGTCGACGCCGTCGAAGTCGACCGTATGCGCCAAATCTTGCAGCGCACTCCAACCTTTCGCGAACGCTTCACCCCAGGTGAGCAGGCAGACGCAGAGCAGCGCCATGACCCGTCTGAACGGTACGCCGCTCGGTTCGCTGCCAAAGAAGCCGTTATGAAGGCGCTTGGGGTTGGCCTTGGCGCATTCGGTTTTCATGATGTGGAGACCGTCCTTGCCGAGTCCGGCGCTCCATCGTTGCGACTGTCGGGCCAGGCTGCTGTTTTGGCCGCAGCAGCTGGTGTTACCTCTTGGCACATCTCCTTGACCCACACCGGGTCAACTGCCATTGCCATGGTGATTGGCGAACGAGAATGAAGCTGTGATCCCCGTACTCTTCCCCGACGAGATCCGCGCGCTCGACTCTTCCTCTCGTGTCTCCCATCAAGTGCTGGTTGAACGGGCCGGGAACGCTGTCGCGGCCGAGGCGTTGGCGATGCTTGGCGGCGCTTACGGTCGCCGCGTGGTTGTTGTGGCAGGTCCCGGCGCCAACGGGGCCGATGCACTTGCCGCGGCACGGCTACTCGAGCGGCGCGGCGTTCGAGTGCAGCTAGTGAGAGTCGATCGGCTCAACCCGCCGCCAGCACGCCTACAACGCAGCGACCTTGTGATCGACGGCGCCTATGGCATATCGCTCAACGCCCCATATCTTGCGCCAGACCCCGCAGGAGCGCCGGTGCTCGCGGTCGATATTCCGTCTGGGATTGACTCCGTCACGGGCGAGGTCTTGGTTGGCGGAATTGCCGTCCAGGCCGATGTAACGGTCACATTTGCGGCGCTGAAACCGGGATTGCTGCTTTCCGATGGCCCACGTTGCGCTGGACGAATTGTGGTTGCCGATATCGGGCTTGACGCATCGGCATACGCCCACGCCGGCGTAGTCACCGCTGCAGATGTCGCCCGGCTCCTTCCTCTCCGAAACCGAGATGCACACAAGTGGGACGCAGCGGTTCTCGTGGTTTCCGGTTCAATCGGCATGACGGGTGCGCCGTTGTTGGTGTCCGCAGGCGCGCTCCGTGCTGGGGCAGGCATGGTTCGTCTCGGCGTACCTGGCCGCACCGTTGGTGACACCGAAGCCGTCGCCGTGGAGCTTCCGGAAGAACACTGGTCGCAGCAGGCCATCGTGCTTGCGGAAAAGTGCCGAGCGCTTGTCATCGGTCCGGGTCTTGGCCGTGCGCGCACAACTCGGTCATCGGTTCGCCAGGTCTTGTCCAAGTGCCCGCTGCCTACCGTCATCGATGCTGACGCAATCGTTGCGCTGGCGCCTGGTTCCCTTGAAGAGGACCCGCGCGCGATGGTCCGCGCGATTGGTATCCAGTCGTCCGGCACCCGTGCAACCAGCTCGGCAAGCTCCAAGGCTCGCGGCGGTGAAGCGGCTACGCGTTCCGTCAGCGACGTTGAAAGCCGGCCGACGTCGCCGGGCGCCACCCGGGCCGGAACGCAGCACGTTGGTGAAACCGCGGCGGCAGCGGCGGCGCTGCGGGCGGCCGCACAAGTTGACCTGCTTCCGGGTCAGCGCGCTGTTCTTCAAGCCGCCAGCCGACGCATCGGTGCGACCCCCGCTGCCGCAGCGGCGGCGGGCACGGCTCGTACCGCCGAGTTCGATGCAGCCGTGCGGGGCCTCGCCGGGCGACCTCCGGGCACAACGGTGCTCACTCCCCACGATGGGGAGTTTCGTGCACTCACGGGCCAGCCAGTCAGTGCCAACCGATTTGCCGATGTCCGCCGTCTCGCAGCGGCAACCGGGGCAGTGGTTCTGTTGAAAGGACCAACAACCTTGGTCGCCTCACCTGAAGGGTGGGTGGACGTCGTGACAACAGGGGACCAGCGCTTAGCGACAGCCGGAACGGGTGATGTTCTTGCCGGCGTGATTGGCGCGCTGCTTGCACAAGGCCTGTCTGCGCAGAAGGCTGCTTCCGTCGGCGCATGGTTGCATGGCACCGCCGCAAGCAACGGTCTGGCTGCCGGTTTGGTGGCGGGAGACCTTCCTGCGTTGGTGGCCGCTGTGGTCAGCCAGCTCAGTGAGGGGTCGGAGCGGTGACATTCCGGCCATCCTCGGCAATCGTCGATCTTGGCGTCATTGCGGAAAATGTACGTGCACTGATTACGGCTTCTGGCACTCCACATTTCTGTGCCGTTGTGAAAGCCAACGGGTACGGCCATGGTTCGGTGCACGTTGCCAACGCCGCGCTTCGCGGTGGCGCAACCATGCTGGCGGTTGCGCTGGTGGAAGAAGCGGTTGTGTTGCGTGATGCAGGGATCACATCGCCGCTCCTGTTGTTGAGCGAAGCACCGCTTGGGTCCGAATCAACAGTCGTATCGCTTGATCTCATCACCACGGTTTATTCCGAGGCCGCAATTGATCGGCTCAGCGCGGCAGCAGGCGTGGCTGGCGTGACAGCACGTGTACATATTAAAATCGACACCGGCATGCGGCGCGTGGGGTGTCATCCCGAGGTTGCCGTCGCGTTAGCCAAACGGGTGGCGGCTGCACCCAGCGTGCTGCACGTTGGGACCTTCACTCATCTCGCTGTTGCTGACGCACCTGCCCTGTCATACACAGCAGAACAGTTGCAACGATTCGAAACTGCGTTGGCTGACATGCGAGCCGCCGGGGTCGATCCTGGCGTTGTCCACGCCGCCAACTCGGCTGGCGCAATCGCACATCCGTTGGCCCGTTACAACATGGTGCGATGTGGGATCGCCATCTACGGTCAGTCGCCAGATGCCAGCTTGGATCCTGCTGTTTACGGCGTTTCGTTGCAGCCGGCAGTGCAGGTGATCAGCCATGTGTCGCACGTGAAGGCCGTTCCTGCAGGGGCGCGTGCGAGCTACGGACTGGCCTACGAGTACCCGTGCGAATCGGTGGTAGCCACCATCCCCATTGGCTATGCCGACGGGATCCCACGCCGCTGGTCAGCGGTTGGTGGGGAGGTGCTGATTGGTGGTCGTCGGCGCAAGATCGGAGGTCGGGTCACCATGGACCAGATCGTCATTGACTGCGGCCCTGCCACGGACCCCGCTTCGCAAGTGTCCATCGGCGACGAAGTGGTTCTGATCGGCCAACAGGGCGATGAGGAAATCCCAGCGTGGGAGCTTGCTGCGCGGTTGGACACCATCGCATACGAGATCACCTGCGGCCTGTCGGCTCGGCTGCCCAGGGTCTACGTCAACGGCTAAGCCGCTCGGGGAAGTCAGGTCGTAAAGGCGCTTACTTTCACAAGAAAGGTGTCAGCCGCTTGGGTAGTGAGCTCCAGAGATCGATACGACCCATCGGCGGACTGTTTGGCCTGGATGGGACCGCCATCCACACGAAGGCCTGGAAAGTCCGCAAGGCCTAGGTACGGCGTTGCGTCGGCAACGACAAATGCAGCTTCCAGATGCCAGTCCTGGAATTGCTCGTAGCTGCTTGAGAAATTCTGCGCTGTCGGCGGCACAGGAATTCCTGTGGCGGTGGCGACCTGCATAGGCGTTGGGGTGCAGGTTGTGTCGGGAAGCGGACTGCGGCTGGTGGTGCAGTTCCCCCGGTTCGGTGAAGTTGTCGTGCTCACGGCATTGCGCGCTGCGCCCACTGCTCCCACGAGGTCACCGCTGAGATCAGGGCCGGCGGTGCCATCAGAGCCGATCAGTCCGCCGACAGCTTGCATGAAGAGCCAGAGAAACAGTGCGGTGAGGAGCCCTGCTACAAGAATGATCTTGGCCCGTCGGGATTCTCCATCGAACACGTCAAGCCCTCCCTCCGGGTTGAGCAACCCGTGGCCACGGGCGCCGCTGAGCTGCTCTCTTCATAGCGCGACACTTTCACGCTCGCACCGGCGGTGTCTTCATCAGTTCGGTGGAGTCCGGGTTTGCCCTGCTGGCCGGTAGCTCGGAAGTCATTCCATCGTGGTTGGCATGAGTACATCCAGGATCCGCGAACCTCAGCGCAATCTGAGAGTCGATCGTCACAGCTGAGCAGCCCATTGGCCGAGACTCCTGATCCACGGTGTCCGGAATCGCTCATCGTGCGAACGCCTCAGGCCTGCCACGCCCCGAGGCGGCGATCCGAGGCGTTCCCGATGTCGGACGACTACATATCCACCGGTGGTCTGGGACTTTCGAGGAGCGATGCGGGAGCAACTTTGTGCCGGGCAATACGCATCTGTGCCGGGAAATACGGACGTTTATCCCGGCACAACCTCGTATATCCCGGCACAAATTGGGGCTGCGTCAGCCGGGTGAGTCGAGGAGCGATCACGGTGCACACTCGGACTCGGGTCCCCGGAGCGAACTAAGAAGTGAACATGAGCGATGCAGCCCCAGACCACACCGCACCCGAAGACTCGGTAGAGCACGTTGCAACTGACACCCCCTCGCAACGTTTTCGCCAAGTGGCTGGGGCGTTTAGCAGGGTTGTTGCGTCGGTGAATCCTGAGCAGTGGGAGTTGCCCGCACCGTGCGACGGGTGGGTTGCTCGTGACGTTGTGCGGCACCTTGTTGGTTGGGTGCCAAGCGTTGTCAGCAAAGGTGGAGCCCAGTTCGACGACGCTCCGTCCGTTGACGACGATCCTTCGGCCGCCTGGCTCCATCTCGCCACCGGGCTTCAAGCTGCCCTTGACGATCCATCGGTTGCAAACCAGGAGTTTGATGCCGGTCCACCCGGGATGATGTCTGTCACTCAGGCCATTGACATGCTTGTGACAGGAGACGTCTTGGTGCACACGTGGGACTTGGCAACCGCCGTTGGGCAGACCGTGCAGTTGGAACCCGGGGGTTGTGGCCGGCATGTTGGCTGGGATGGAACCTATTGATGACCTGCTTCGATCAAGCGGCCACTACGGGCCAAAGGTCGCAGTTCCTGCAGACGCAGATACCCAGACCAAATTGATCGCGTTTACCGGCCGCAACCCATTCTGGGTTGCGCCCGAGTGAGCGAGCCAAACAACAACGGCGGCCTTGGAGTCCCAAGCATTGTTGGTCTGGTCTTGGGTGCCGCCACAGCAGCCGCGCTCGGTGCGGCAAAGGGGGTTGCCGTCACGGATCGCCGGCGCTCGGGGCAGTCAAAGACCGAGGCGAAGTCGCTCCCGACCGAACCAGCTGGGACGCTTCACCGCACGTTGCGCATGGGCGATGGCGCACAGATTCATGTGATGACTTACGGTCGAGCCCCAGCAGATGCGCCAACCGTGCTGCTCTTACACGGCGTCACTCTGTCAGGGCGTCTCTGGCACAGGGCGATGACGGAGTTCGGCCGAGACCATCACGTGGTTGTGCCGGACTGGCGGGGACACGGTCGGTCCGTTGCAGGAAACGACGGGTTTGGTCTCGATCTGCTGGCAAGCGACCTTGCATCCATTCTTGAACAGTTGGACCTGAGCAATTGCGTGATCGTTGGACACTCGATGGGCGGTATGGCCCTGATGAGGTTCTGCGGAGACCACCGGCCGGTGCTCGATGCCCGGGTGCGAGCGCTTCTGTTCCTGTCGACAGCCGCAGGTGAGGTTGGCCCGGCGATGGTTCCGGCTGCGCTGCGTGGCGCAGTTCGTGGACTGCTCTCGCAACGGCCCCTTGCGCGTCGAGCGTCGTGGACACTCCCTGGCGACGCGGGGTACGCGATGGTTCGTGTCACGTTCGGCGAACGGCCAGACCCGACCTGGGTCGAAGAGGCACGTGACATTGTCGGTGACATGGACCCCGAAGCCACTGCAGCGTCATTTGTCCCGCTGCTCAGCCACGACGCCGCCAACGCGTTCGTGGGGCTGACGCAACCGGTGACCGTTGTGGTTGGTACAAAGGACCGGCTGACGCCACCTGCTCAGGCGAAACGGATTGCGTCGCTTGTTCCGCACGCCAAGTTGGTAGTGCTTGACGGCCCTGGGCACATGGTGATGCTGGAGCGCCAAACTGAATTTGCCGCTTTGGTTCGTTCGCTTACAAGTTGATGGGGGATGAACTGGTGGCGACCACTGACTGAGTGGCGTCAACCGCGTCATGCGCAACTTTGCGGGTTGCGCCTTCTGCGTCCGTCGATTCGGCATCCGGCCGTGGCGAGGTTGCGACCGGAGGTCCAGTTTCCAGGGACGGGTACACAAACGGGTTCACCCAACCGAACCGTTTGCGAAGCCACCCACCTAGCAGCAGGGCCAGCACCACAATGAGCCAGCCGGCCAGTACGTCGACGAAGTAGTGCTCGCCGGAGTACACAAGGGCGAACGTCATGGTGAGTGGGTACAGCATTAGCAACGGCCGGATGGGCCTGCGGATGAACGGCGCAACGCATACAACAATCAGAAACGCTTGTGCACTGTGCAGTGAGGGGATGGCCGCAAACGGATTGACTGTGTCTTGGCCTTTGTCGATCATGCGTGACATCAGGTTGAGGCCAATCTTGGACCAGCCCCGACCGGCAATGACGCGTTCAAATGGCGGAATGAGTTTGGCGTTTGCTGCGTACCACGGTGGTGCGGTGGTAACCAACGCGAAGATGAGGCAGGAGAAGAAGTTGACTCCGACGAACGTGGCTGCGTACCAGCGCCACAGCCGTTTGCCCTTGGTCCACAAGAACCCGGCAAAGAGATAGGGAACAAGGAAGTGCGACGTGTACACACCGGAGACAATGACGTCGTACCAACGAACGTGATCAGGGTCGTAAAGACGCTCTTGCAGGATGGTCGTTGGTAACCGACCGAACCCAAACAACTCGTCTGCCCGGATCTGCGGCACGATCATCATGGGCGGCGACGTGCGTCCGTGAATCCGGAATCCAACACTGCGGGCGAAGTCGTAGAGGAACAGCGCGACAAGAAACGGCGCCCACGAGGTGAGCGTGAGCAACCAGTCGCGCACTGACTTGCCAACCAGGTTGATCACAAACAGCCCGACCATCCACAAAACGATGATTTCGCGGTCGGTCGGAATGGCTCCGAGGTAATCCAACGTCCCGTTGTAGGCGTAGTTCCGTGACCTGGCGACTTGGTTTGTCCAAACCAACGTTGCTGCGAGGTAGCCAACCGTGAGCGCGATTCGGACGAGCGACCAACGCCCATTGCTGCTTTTCCCTGAAACCGTCGCAGCCATAGCGAGTTTCAACGTTACTGGACGATGCACGGCAAACCAGCCCGCTGGTCTGGCCAGCATTCCTGATCGGCGAGAATGGATGGCCATGTCGTTGCCCGCAACTCACTCTGTTCGGACGCACTCGCGCGCGGAAACAGCGGCGGTCGGCGCCGCTGTGGCACGGTTGCTCCGATCCGGCGATGTGGTCATTCTCAGCGGCGAACTCGGCGCGGGGAAGACAGCACTCACGTCGGGTTTGGTCGCGGAGATGGGATGCGCCGACCAGGTCACCTCGCCAACGTTCACGATCATGCGCCACCATGAATTGCCGTCCGGCGGCCAGGTTCTCCACCTCGACGCCTATCGCCTGGCCGGACCCGATGACGCCGAAGACATCGGACTGCTGGAACTGCTGGACGCCGGTGCCATTGCGGTGATCGAGTGGGGGGAGCGAATCGCTTCAGCGCTTGGTCCCGATGCTCTCGTCCTCGAGTTGTCGCATGTGGAGGAATTCGACGATGCCCGAGACATTCGGGTTGAAGGTCGTGGGCAACGGTGGGCCGACATCGACCTGGCCAGGATTGCATCGTGATGCTCCTTGCCGTAGAGACGGCATCACCAGACGTCAGTGTCGCATTGCACGATGGGGTCCACGTGGTTGCGTCGCTGGCGCTATCCATAGGTTCGCGTCATGCTGAAGCACTGCTTCCGGCGATGCAGCATTTGCTTGCTCAGTGTGGATCGAGCCTTCACGACCTCACTCATCTTGCGGTCGACCGAGGCCCAGGGCTGTTCACAGGCCTTCGGGTTGGTCTGGCAACCGTACGCGCGCTGAGTTTCTCGTTAGACATCCCCCTGGTTGGCGTGTCGTCATTGGAAGCAATCGCGCATGCCGGCGCTCGCACCAACGAGACAGTGGTCGCTGCACTCGATGCCCGCCGGAAAGAGGTTTACGCGGCTGCATATCGTCGAACAAGCGATGGTCTGCAGCAACTTGTGGCGCCGTTCGTCGGGTCGCCAGGTCATGTGCTTGAGGTGCTCTCCGGTGCCCAGCTCGTGAACCCGGTGTTGCTTGGCGACGGCGTGCATTCCGGAGACGGTGCATTGACTTCGCTTGGATCGGTCGGCTCCTCGAATCGGCCAGACGCTTCGGCTGTTGCATCTCTCGCTGGAGCTGCACTTCAATTCAGTAAGGCGCTCCTCGACCCGTTCGAACTGTTGTACTTGCGCGCACCTGACGCCGAAATCACCTGGGATAACCGCCATGGCCCTGCGCCCCGTTGAGCTGAAGACGATGGACCAATCCAAACGCCCGGCTTCTGTAAGCCCAGCTGTGCTGATCGTGCCGATGTCGCTCAGTCACCTGCCAGAAGTTCTGGCCATTGAACGCGCGGCTTCCCCTCATCCGTGGACCAACGGAATCTTCTCCGAGGAACTTGTTCAAACTGATACGCGTACGTATCTTGTGGCTCTCCAAGGCGATGTGTTGGTGGCCTTTGGTGGCGTGTTGGTGCAGGTCGGCGAGGCACACATCACCAACATCGCTGTGGACACCCACTACCGACGATCTGGCATTGCACGTGCACTGATGGTTCATCTCATGCGGGTGGCTGTCGATCGTGGAGCTGCTGCTGCCACCCTCGAAGTGCGAGTTTCCAACGTCGGCGCCCAGCGGCTGTATCACCGGTTCGGGTTCGCTCCCGCTGGTGTTCGTCCCCGTTACTACCCCGACGGCGAAGACGCCGTCATTATGTGGGCGGACGACATTGCCTCCGAGCTATACAGCAACCGTATGAGCGGTCTTGCGGCCCAGGCCATTGGAAACCCACTATGAACTCGCCAACTCAAGGCGCTCGGCCGTCGGTCATTCTCGGCATCGAAACGTCATGCGACGAAACCGCAGCGTCCGTTGTTGTCAATGGGCGTGTGGTGCGATCCTCGGTTGTGTCTAGTCAGATCGATCTGCACGCAAAGTACGGCGGTGTGGTGCCGGAGATCGCCGGGCGAGCCCATGTGCAACTGATGGTCCCGGTGGTCGCTGAAGCGCTTGAGCAGGCAGGCCTGGACCGCACGGGGAAAGGTCTCGACGCAGTGGCCGCAACCGTTGGACCCGGCCTCATCGGCTCGCTGCTTGTTGGGGTCAGCGCGGCAAAATCGCTTGCCATGGCGTGGGGTGTGCCGTTCCTCGGAGTGAACCATCTTGAAGCGCATCTGCTGTCGCCGTTTCTTGAACACGGCGATGCCGTTCAACTGCCGTTGGTCACGCTGCTGGTGTCGGGTGGCCATACGCTGATTGTGCTGATGTCAACCCCCACGGACTACCAAGTGCTGGGCTCCACCATCGACGACGCTGCGGGCGAGGCGTACGACAAGGTGGCGAGATTCCTTGGGCTGCCGTATCCCGGCGGGCCGGAGATCGATCGACTCGCGTCGTCGGGTCTTGGGCGGACCGATGCGGCAGTCCGCTTTCCGCGGGGTTTGTGGAAGGAGGGCTACGACTTCTCCTTCAGTGGATTGAAGACTGCTGTGGTGAAACAGATCAAGGCCCGGCCTGAATTGAGCGACGCCGATGTAGCAGCTGCGTTTCAGGAATCCGTGGTGGATGTATTGGTGGAGAAGACACTCCGAGCCGCACGTGACCACGGTGCCCGCAGCATTGCCCTCGGCGGGGGTGTGGCGGCAAACTCCGCTCTGCGGGCCGCGTTCGACAGTCAACGGACCACAGGGATGAGTGTGTTTCTGCCGCCAAGGTCCATGTGCACCGACAATGCGGCAATGGTTGCGGCAGCGGCCTGGTGGCGCTCAGAGGTGGATCCACCCCTCGGTCTTTCCGCTGCTGCCAACCCATCGCTTCGCTTGCGGTCTACGCACTAAACAAAGCGCCGTATTAGTCGGTACTGTGCGGTCGTGACCGCGCTCCCCGTTCTCTTCGTCGATCGTCGCTTCCCCGATGCGTATCGAGATTTGATCGACGGTAGGGCCACGGTTGTCGGTCCCGACGCTGACGCGCTTGTTCTCGCAGACGCCGTGATCGCAGGGGTAGTGCAGAGGTGGGACGCAGCGGCCGTAGCCGGAGCCGATCGGTTGAAGGTTGTCTCGCGCACCGGAGTTGGCTACGACAATTGCGACGTGGCGTCCTTGGCGTCTGTCGGCGTGGCTACGTGCAACGCGCCATGGGCGCCAGCAGTGTCGACAGCGGAACACACCATTGCGTTGATGATGGCAATCACCAAACGCACCGTGATTGAAGACGGGAGAGCAAAGCAGGGGCTTGGAGCGCCGCCCGTTGCAACTGCGTTGGAACTTAACGGGCGCACGCTTGGCGTCCTCGGTCTCGGTCGGATTGCTCGACGCGTTGCCGCAGTAGGCAACGCTCTGGGAATGCGCGTGGTTGCGCATGATCCGATGTTGGACGAGTCACCAAGCGCTGACATCGAACTGGTCAGCCTCGACGATGTGTTCCGTCTGGCCGATGTGCTCACCTTGCATGCTCCCGGCGGTGCGGAAACGCGGCACGTTGTCAATGCAAGAACGTTGTCGCTGATGGCGAACGGTTCCTATCTTGTGAACTGCGCACGCGGTTCCCTCGTTGACCAGGACGCGTTAGTTGCGGCGCTTGACAGTGGCCGCCTTGCTGGTGCGGCGCTCGACGTGACTGAACCCGAACCGCTACCGGTGGGTCACCCTCTTCTCACCAGAGACAACGCCATCGTCACACCGCACATTGCGTCGTCCACAACAGCGGGCCGGCGTCGGCTCTACGAGCACGCAATCGAGAACGCGCTGGCACTGCTTGCGGGTCGTCCGCAGAACGTGATTCCTGCGTAGCTGTGTCACCTTGCTGGTGGCCCGAGCGCCGGGGTGATAGCAACAGAGCATGAGTTCGTTACAAGAGCGTTGGGCCGACGGCGGTATCACCTTCGGCGGTTGGATGGCCGTGGCTTCATCGGTGGCTGCGGAAGCGGCTGCGCGGCAGGGATTCGATTACGTCTGCTGCGATCTGCAGCACGGCGTCGTGGATTACCAGCAGTCCATCTCCATGATGCAAGCAACCTTGCTTGGCGCCAGTATTCCCGTCTGTCGTGTGCCGTGGAACGAGCCGGGCATCATCGGCAAGATGCTCGATGGCGGAGCTACCGGCATCATCGCCCCGATGATCAACACCCGCGCAGAGGCCGAGGCATTGGTCCGTTCGTGTCGCTATGCGCCAGCTGGCTCACGCAGCTTTGGTCCCGTTGTGGCGTCACTGCGGGACAAGGACTACTTCGACTCTGCCAAGAACGTCACCGTGATTCCAATGATCGAAACGGTTGAGGCAATCAGCAACCTCGACGACATCCTCTCCACCCCCGGAATTACTGCGATCTACGTGGGGCCAGCGGACTTGTCGGTCACGCTCGGGCTGCCTCCGGGGAACAACGACGACAGGTCCGAGTTCACCGACGCTTTGAAGACCATCGTCGCCGGGTGCCGTAAGCACGGCGTCGTTCCAGGTATTCATTCAACCGGAGCGTTGGCAGGCCGACGAGTGGAGATGGGTTTCCAGATGATCACGGTCGCTGGTGACCTGTTGGCCATGCGAACAAAGATGGGCGAGGAGTTGGCGCTTGCCCGTGGAGTCTGCAAAGCCGGGAGCCTCAAAGTCTGTGTACTGACCGTCCTTGCAATAAACCGTCTCACGGCAGCGGCGCCGAATTAACGCCGACATCGTTCATGGTGCATGCCATGCTCGTGCGATGTCCACGGTCACGCTGCGCCCGATAACCACCGCAGACTGGCCAGCGTTTGCGAGCCACATCAACGACGCGTTTGGGAATATCCCGGATGAAGCCGACCTGGTTGCGCCACCCGATCATGCTCTGGAACGGTGCGTGGGTGCGTTCAGCAGCACTCTCGAACTGATCGGAACCGGCGTCAACCACTCGATGCAGCTGACGATGCCAGGAGGTAAACGAGTACCTGTTGCTGGTGTGGCCGGCATCTCGGTAGCGCAGACGCACCGTCGGCAAGGAGTGATGAGTGCACTTATCGATTGGCTCGTTGCCGATGCAAGTGCGCGCGGTGAGGTGGCGTCCGTGCTCACTGCATCAGAGGGGTCGATTTACTGGAAGCGTGGGTACGGCCCGGCAACGTGGGCGATGACCGGCGAGGTTCACGGCGGGGCTCGTTTGTACCCCGCCTCGGCTGTGCACCTGCCGACGGGCACACTGCGGCTGATCCGCGATCCGGCGTTGGTCATTCAGGCGATGGCCGAAATCCATGAACGTGCGTGCATCGCCCGGCCCGGCTCGATCAGCCGGCCAGCGCACGAATGGCCTGAGATGTTTCGCGGATACACGGCTGATTCGGCGCACTGGCGGTTGGTGGTGCACACCTCAGTGGACGGAGTCGACGACGGGTACGCGTTTTACGGAATGGCTGGCGAGTGGTCAAGCCATTCCGTTTCCGAACAGAAGGCTCACGTGCACGAACTGGTCAGCGTCGGTCCGGTTGCTCACCGAGCCATTTGGCAGCATCTGCTTGAACTGGACCTGTCCAGCGGCGTCCAGGTGACCCGAATTGGCCTTGCGGACCCCATCAAGCTGATGCTGGAAGACCCCCGAGCACTTCGTGTTACCGGCGTCATGGACAGACTGTGGGTGCGTCCACTGGACATCGCCCAACTGCTCAATTCGCGTTCCCTCGGGCATGGCGACCCAGTCCTGATCGACGTGGAGGGCACGGTATTCGAGCTCACTTCAGGCGGCTGCACACCATCTCACGCAGGCAACGCAGATCTGTCGATGACACTTGCGGGGCTTGGCGCAGTCTCGTTGGGTGGCACCTCGGCTGCCGATCTCGTGGCTGCCGGGCGAATCGTCGAGCATCGGCTGGGAGCGGCCGTATCGCTGGACCAACTGCTCCGTACCAGCCCGGCCCCCATGATGACCACAGCCTTCTGACCCCTTCTGACGCGAAACGCCGCGAGAGAGGTCACCCCCACCGTTGGGGGCAATCCACCTCCCAGTTGCTTTGCGAGGTGGATTCCCGCTGGTTCGACATTGCCGCACAAGTTCTCAGGCGCTTTCGTATTTACACTTAGTTGGCTTCAACGACTCGTAGTCCAGCTCGGCGGAGCGCCTGCAACGTTTTCGGGTGCCGTTCGTCCGTAATTGCGGCCGTCACCTCGTTGAAGTTCACGACGTGATGGGGCGACGCCGCGCCAAGCTTTTCCGTTGATGCCAATACGTACGTTTCGGCGGCCCGCTTCGAGATCGCCCGTTTCATCGCTGCCTCTTCGGCGTCACCGGTTGTCAGCCCGTGGAGCGGATGGACCCCGCTCACGCCCATGAAGAACAGATCCACCGTTACCGAGTTGACGTATTCGAGAGCGAGAGCCCCGACGGTGACGAGCGAGTGTCGAAAAAGAGTTCCACCGACGACAAGAACTCGAGTGTGCGGCCGATCAGCCAATTCGACGGCGACAGTCGGAGAGTGGGTAACGATCGTGAGTTCGAGCTTGGCTGGAAGGGCTCTGCAGATTGCAGCGCTGGTAGTGCCACCGTCGAGGAAAACCGTCTGGCCGGTTTGAATCATCGATGCAGCAGTTCTTGCGACTAGGGCTTTGGATTCGTTTGCGACTGTTGTTCGTGTCGCATAGTTCGCGGCCGCAGGCGAAAGCTGCACAGCGCCTCCGTGGACTCGGTGGAGTTTGCCCTCGGCGGCCAATTCGCGTAGATCTCGCCGAATGGTGTCTTCAGAGATGCTCCACTCGATGGCCACTTCAGCAGCGATAACGGAACCGTTGATGCGGACCCTTTCGACGATTTCGCGCTTCCTTTGTGATGCAAACACTGCGCCATCATACCGGACGTCTGCACGAGTGTTCTTGTTTGTGCATGTTTATGCCGGTATCGTCCTCGATGTGAACAAACCAATGTTGATCCTGATTGCTGGACCGTATCGGTCGGGTACCGACGACGAACCGGAGAAACTCGCAGCGAACCTTGAGTTTCTCGAATCCGCTGCGTGGCCGATCTTTCAAGCCGGGCACATTCCGATGATCGGGGAGTGGGTGGCGCTTCCCGTAATGCGGTGCGTCAACTCAGTTGTCGGCGACCCTGCCTCCCTCGGGATTCTCAGCCCGACAGCGGAGCGACTGCTGCAGCATTGCGATGCAGTTCTTCGGCTCCCAGGCCTGTCGGCAGGGGCAGACAACGACGTCCGAATTGCCAACGAACGAGGTATTCCCGTCTACTTGTCCCCCGACGAGATCCCTCAGAGGTCCTGACCTCGCACGACAAACTGGCACTCTCGGGGGGTGATTGCTAACTAGGTCTCTGGGTGGTCTATCGTTGGCACTCTCACGTATCGAGTGCCAGCTACCTGCAACGGCAGGACGGCAGTGCTCGACTCTCGAATCCCGTGCTCCTTTGGAGGAAGAAATGAACGTCCAGCCGCTCGAGGACCGGATTGTCGTCCGGCCCGCTGAATCAGAGACCACCACGGCTTCTGGCCTGGTCATCCCCGACACCGCCAAGGAAAAGCCCCAGCAGGGCGAGGTCTTGGCAGTCGGCCCTGGTCGCACCACCGACGAAGGCAAGCTCGTCGCAATGTCCGTCAAAGTTGGCGATCGCGTCCTGTATTCCAAGTATGGCGGCACCGAAGTGACTGTGAAGGGCGAGGACCTCCTCATCCTGAACAGCCGCGACGTGCTCGCAATCATGGGCTGATCGAAGGGAACTGACAGCACACATGCCAAAGGTTCTGAAGTTTGACGAGTCTGCACGCCGCAGTCTCGAAGCAGGTGTCAACAAGCTTGCTGACGCCGTCAAGGTGACCCTCGGCCCTAAGGGTCGTAACGTCGTCATCGAAAAGAAGTTCGGCGCACCCACAATCACCAAGGACGGCGTCACCGTCGCCAAGGAAATTGAACTCGAAGATCACTTCGAGAACATGGGCGCCCAGCTTGTCAAAGAGGTCGCTACCAAGACTAACGACGTCGCTGGCGACGGCACCACCACAGCCACCGTGCTTGCACAGGCTCTGGTCAAGGAAGGCCTCCGCAACGTGGCCGCCGGTGCCAACCCAATGGGCCTCAAGAAGGGTATCGACAAGGCAGTTGCTGCTGCAGTCGAGTCCATCAAGGCGCTTTCGAAAGAGGTTGACGGCAAGGCTGAAATCGCTCAGGTCGCTTCCATCTCGGCAGCAGACCCAAGCATCGGCGACGTCATCGCAGACGCCATCGACAAGGTCGGCAAAGACGGCGTGGTCACGGTTGAAGAGTCCAATACCTTTGGTATGGAACTCGAGTTCACCGAGGGCATGCAGTTCGACAAGGGCTACCTCTCGCCATACATGGTGAGCGATGCCGAGCGTCAAGAAGCCATCCTCGACGACCCGTACATCTTGTTCGTCAACTCCAAGATCAGCTCGGTCCATGACATGGTCCCTGCGCTCGAGAAGGTCATGCAGTCCGGCCGCTCGCTGCTCATCGTTGCTGAAGACGTCGACGGCGAGGCTCTTGCCACGTTGGTCGTCAACAAGATCCGCGGCACGTTCAACTCCGTGGCCGTCAAGGCTCCTGGATTCGGCGACCGTCGCAAGGCGATGCTGCAGGACATGGCCATCCTCACCGGTGGCACTGTCATCTCTGAGGAGATCGGTCTCAAACTTGAGAACGTCACCCTCGACCTGCTCGGCCGTGCTCGCAAGGTTGTTGTCACTAAGGACAACACCACCATCGTCGACGGCTCCGGTTCCGGAGACGACGTCAAGGGTCGCGTTGCACAGATCAAGCGCGAAATCGACGACACCGATTCCGATTGGGACCGCGAGAAGCTCCAAGAGCGTCTTGCCAAACTGTCGGGCGGCGTTGCAGTCGTTCGTGTCGGCGCAGCCACCGAGGTTGAGCTGAAGGAAAAGAAGCACCGCATCGAAGACGCCCTTTCGGCTACCCGTGCGGCAATCGAAGAGGGTGTCGTCCCCGGCGGTGGCACTGCACTCATTCGTGCACGCTCTGCTGTTCGTGCCCTGACGCTGGTTGGCGACGAGGCAACCGGCGCAGCGTTGGTCGCCAAGGCACTGGAAGCCCCGTTGTTCTGGATCGCTCAGAACGCCGGGCTCGAAGGTGCTGTCATGGTGCAGCGTGTCGAAGCGCTTGAAGGCCCAATGGGTCTGAACGCAGCGACAGGCGAAATGGTCGACCTGGTCAAGGCCGGCGTCATCGACCCTGCCAAGGTCACCCGGTCCGCTTTGCAGAACGCAGCTTCCGTTGCGTCGCTACTGCTCACCACCGAAGCACTCGTGGCCGACAAGCCCGAGGACAAGGGTGCTGGCGGCGGCGGTATGCCTGGCGGCGGTATGGGTGGCATGGGCGGCATGGGCGGCATGATGTGAGTTTCACCCTCGGGTGACTCTCGCCACTTCCATGTGGTTCTGACAATGAAGGACCGATCCCTCAGGGGTCGGTCCTTCGTCCATTTTGCAGTCATTTTGGTGACCGTTAGGCGTCGCCCGTTGCGCATCATGACGTTTCTCAGGTGAGCAAATATTCAGTGCACGTACAATTGACCAATGAAGAAACTCACCGTACTCATCATCGGCGCGACGATGATGGCGGCGTGCGGCGGATCATCGGCAACAACATCCGACACATCCAACACAACCGTCATCGTCTCTGAATCTGTCCCGACCCTCGTTACCGAAGCCGTGACTGACACCGTCCCGGCGGCTGCCGACGACACCGTTTCTGCGCCGACCGACACCACGTATGAAACAACGATTGAGACAACGGGGTCCAGTGTGGCTGGTGCTTTGGATCCGATGGCTCAATTGGCGGCAACGCTTGGAATCACCGACCCGGCCGACATGAAGTGCATCACAGACAATGTGGCAGCAGCTGGCGGATCTGGTCAGCCGGACGCCACCGGAATGGACCCGAATTTGATCAAAGCGGTTATTTCGTGTCAGCCGCCAAGCCTGGTTGATCTTGCGTCGCAGCAGATCCTGACCCGACTGCCAAACCTCAGCCCCGAAGCCGCTACATGCGCCGCCAAGGCAACGCTGAAAGTCCTGGCCGCTGGGGAATCCGTGGACTTTTCAGCCTTGACCGCAGGAGCATCTGCGATCCCTGCAGAGTTGCGTGCACAACTCACGCAACCAATCACCGACTGTGGCCTCTCCGAGGCGGACATCAACGCTTACCTCGGCGGCTGATGTGCAGATTCGCTCACAGACCGCATGAATCGGCTGGCGGCCTCAGCCGTGAGCCGAGGTCGTTCAAGGTGTGCGGTGTGCCCAGTGCCCACGATCCGCTGGAGTACGCCTGGCAGCTCTTCACCCAGCGCGGCAAACTTTAGGTCCAGCTCTCCGACAACCACGAGGGTTGGTGAAAGCAGTCCGGTCAGTCGGGTACGCAGGTCTTCTTGTGCTCCCGTCCCGCAGTTGCGAAGGCTGGCGGCCAAGCCTGCTGCTCGGTTCTGCAACCGAGCGTCCTTGTGGGCGGTCGTCGCGGTGAGTCCGCTGAACATCGGTTGATCGAGCCACTGGTCGACAAATGCAGGTACGCCTATGACTTCGAGTCGCTCCGCTAGCGCTATGTCTGCTGCCAGGCGAGCTGCCCGATCGTGTTCGTCCGCAATGCCGGGCGTTGCGCCGATCAGCGTGAGTGAATGAACCAAGTTTGGTTCCAACAACGCGAGGTGCAACGCGGTTCGACCGCCCATGGAGTAACCCACATAGTGCGCGTGGCCCCCGGCTTGCGCCACAAGCGATGCGGACTCCCACAGGTCAGCCGAATCGTGTTCTGATGACGTGCGTCCATGGCCCGGCGCGTCCAAGGCCACGATTTCCATGTCCATGAGCTCTGCGAGATGACTTGCGAACGGCTCCCAACACTGGGAGTTCTGCGTGAAACCGTGCAGCAACACAATGCGTTCACCGCGCGGCGACGCCGAGTGCAGGATCTGCGATGCCAATGTCACAACACTGCAGGGTACAGATGATCACGCTGGATGTGATGGGTTGCCTACTTCGTGTTCTCTCCGTCCCTCCGTTCACACTCACCCGCGCCCGTGTCTGATGGGTTGCTTACTTCGTGTTCTCTCCGTCCCTCCGTTCACACTCACCCGCGCCCGTGTCTGATGGGTTGCTTACTTCGTGTTCTCTCCGTCCCTCCGTTCACACTCACCCGCGCCCGTGTCTGATGGGTTGCTTACTTCGTGTTCTCTCCGTCCCTCCGTTCACACTCACCCGCGCCCGTGTGGTCTGCTGGAGCCGATGAACCAGCAGACCAACCCCCAACCCGCGCCTCACCAATTGGCGTCTGCCAGCCCTGCGGACGTGGCGGCCACCTTCTGCGCCGTCCTCGTGGACGAATGGATACGTGCCGGCGTCACCGTTGCCTGCGTTGCGCCTGGGTCCAGGTCAACGCCGGTAGCGTTGGCCCTTGCCGAACGAAACGACATGCGGGTTGAACTGTTCCACGACGAACGGTCAGCGGCCTTTGCGGCGGTGGGCGTTGGGGTTATGTCGGGCAAACCGGCTGTCTTGTTGTGCACCAGCGGAACGGCCGCTGCACACTTCCACGCCGCAGTGATTGAAGCGGACCTGTCGGGCGTTCCCATGATCGTTGTCACCGCTGACCGACCGCCGGAGTTGGTTGACGTCGCTGCGCCACAGACCATTGATCAGACCAAGCTCTTCGGTGGGGCCGTGCGCTGGTTCCATGCGCCAGGTGTTGCTCACGCTGCACAATCCTCGGTCTGGCGGTCACTTGGTGCTCGCGCTGCTGCCGAGGCTTTGGGATTCAGCGGACGGCCTGGGCCGGTGCATCTCAACCTGGCGTTTCGTGAACCGCTGGTGGGTACCCCATGCGAATTGCCCGAAGGGCGCGCCCATAATGCGCCTTTCCATTCAATTGTACGTGGGCATACGGGTTCGCACGAACCGTTGACCCGAGCCTTGCTGGAGGCTTGGGACTCAAAGACCGGCGCCGTTCTGGCTGGCAGGGGATCCGGAGACCCAGCGGTTGTCGCCAAGTTGGCTGAGTTGCTGGGTTGGCCGCTCCTTGCAGACCATCGGTCGGGATGCGCTGTCTCGTCGCGGTCCATACGGCACTTCGACGCGCTGCTGCGTCACCCGGGGTTCGCGCAGCGCAATCGACCAGACGTGGTTCTGCGAATCGGTGAACCTCTTGCCAGCAAGGTCACGTCGCAATGGATCAGTCAATCCGGGGCAATCATCCACGCGGTGGTCCCTCCAGGAAAGTGGATCGACGCAGACCACTTGTCCGGCGCGTTCGTTGTGGACCCTGCAGTGCTCCGAGACGTTTGTGATGCGCTCGCTGATCATCCACGGCCTCCTGTCCGTTTCAGCGACGAGTGGGAACGTGCTGACATCGCAGCGGCAGCCACCGTTGCAGCCACACTCGCCGCCGAACTTTCCCTGACGGACCCGGCGGTTGCTAGGGGTGCCGTTCGGGCAACTCCTCCCGGCGGCGTACTGGTTGTGTCGTCCTCGATGCCAGTGCGTGACGTGGAGTGGTTCGGAGAACCGCGGGCCGACATCTCCGTCATCTCCAACCGCGGAGCAAACGGAATCGACGGTGTACTCGCAACCGCCATCGGTGTGGCAACAACTGGCAAACCGACCGTTTGTCTGATCGGCGACATTGCGCTCCTGCATGACAGTTCGTCGCTTACCGCCCTTGCGCGGCGCAAGATCGATCTCACCATCGTCGTTGTAGACAACGATGGCGGCGCCATCTTTTCCTTTCTGCCGCAGGCGACCACGCTCCCGCTGGAGCGGTACGAACTGCTCTTCGGGACGCCTCACGGCACCGATATTGCGGCGGTGTGCGCCGGCCATGGCCTCGCCGTCTACTCCGTCTCCACCTCTGCAGACATCGTCTCCCGGCCCGGGGTGCAAGTGTTGATTGCCAAGACCGATCGCTCAGCCAATGTTGCTGTGCACGACCGTCTCTATGCGGCAGTGGGTGCGGCGATCGATACCCTGGGGTGATGAACCCGCCTTTCGTCTCTGACACGTTCCGACCCGAAGATTGGAACGACGTCCCGGGATTCAACTTCGGTGACATCACATACCACCGGGCTAAGGCAATAGGGACGGTTCGCATCGCGTTCAACCGGCCAGAGGTACGTAACGCGTTTCGGCCTAAAACGGTCGACGAGTTGTACACGGCTTTGGATCATGCGCGGCAGTCGAGCGATGTGGGCTGCGTGTTGCTCACGGGTAACGGTCCCTCGCCACGAGACGGTGGCCACGCGTTTTGTAGCGGCGGAGACCAGCGCATCCGTGGCAAGGATGGTTACCGCTACGCGGACGGCGACACGGCGGCCTCCATTGACCCGGGTCGGAGCGGCCGGTTGCACATTCTCGAATGCCAGCGGCTGATCCGTTTCATGCCAAAGGTCGTTGTGTGTGTTGTCAACGGTTGGGCTGCCGGCGGTGGCCACAGCCTGCACGCCGTCAGCGATCTCACGTTGGCAAGCAAGGAACACGCGCTGTTCAAGCAGACCGACACTGACGTTGCAAGCTTCGACGGCGGTTACGGCAGCGCGTACCTTGCCAAGCAAGTGGGCCAAAAGGTTGCTCGCGAGATCTTCTTCCTGGGACGCACCTACTCCGCCGACGACATGTATCGGATGGGCGCAGTTAACGGGGTGTACCCGCACGCGGAGTTGGAAGTACAAGCGTTGCAGTGGGCACGTGAAATCTGTGCCAAGAGCCCCATGGGCCAGCGCATGTCGAAGTTTGCGTTCAACCTTGTGGACGACGGGCTGGTTGGCCAGCAGGTCTTTGCTGGAGAGGCAACTCGTCTTGCCTACATGACCGATGAAGCAGAAGAAGGCCGCGACGCCTTCCTCGAAAAACGCGATCCCAACTGGTCTGAGTACCCCTACTACTACTGATGACCCGCAGCCCCGAGTGTCAGGCCGAGGTGCCAGTGGTACTGGCCGTTCCTTGTGCGCCGTGCTGGGCAAGAAGCGCGTCGGCTGCTGGGTCTCCAGCGATCAGGGCGTAACTGTGTACGTCGATTCGGCGCACATTGGGTGGAGATCCTTGTAGTCCCACGGATCGGAGGATTCCCTCGTGTGTGAAACCGGCTCGCTCCAGCACTCTCTGAGACTCGGGGTTGCCCACAATCACCTCTCCTGTGACGCGTAGGTAACCGGCCCGCAGCACCTCGGCCGTGAGAGCTCGGGTGGCGATGGTTGCCAAGCCTCGACCACGCGACGACTTGGCCAACCAATACCCAACCTCGCCGGCTCGGTCATCGGCGTGCACTCGCACCAACCCCACCATGCCAAGTGGTGAACCGTCGGCTTCGGCGATCAGATAGTTGCGTGCGAGGACCCGTTCCGTTGCCCAGTTATATGCGCGCTGAACAAACTGATGAGCTGTGGCCTGAGTGTACGGCGACGGAATTCCAGTCCACTGCGGAATCTGCGGGTCTTGGCAGGACACCACCAACCAATCCACATCTGCACTTGTCGGCATGCGAAGCGTGATGCCGTCCGGACAGTGGATCACGTCTGGCATGAGGCTCAACGTGACGCGCCGAAGATTGTCAACATGATGGTCAAGGTGTTCGATGTAGTCGAGCAGGTCTTCCAGGGGTAGAGATGGCGCGCCCGACAGCGATACGGGCACCTGCCATGCGCGCTCAGGGAACCTGCGAAGTGTCCACAGGATCTGCTGGTTGAAGCCCTCCCAAAGCGAGATGAGTCCTTCCCATGGCTGCTCGCCCCAGCCGTTGGCGTCAACCCATTGAGCTTGCTCGTACCCGTCGATGCGCAGAACCCCATCGACCAAATGATCGTTGATCTGCGCGCGTATTAACCGCTGATGGGTGTTTACGGCCGAATCGATGAGGTGTCCGAGTAGCTGCTTAGGAGTCCACTCGCCTTCGTCAATCGGCATGGTTGCAGCTCGGTCGGTGATTGTGCGCAGGCGCCACACAACATCGGTGATGCGGCTGGCGAGCTGGTCTGGCTCGATTCGGGTCATGGGCCAACGGTACTGACCCAGACCCTCGCTTGGTGTCAGGGTCGGACGAGCGCGCCGAGAATGGCTTGAAACTTGGCCCGCGTTTCGGCGAGTTCTGCTTCGGGATCGCTGTCTCTCACGATGCCGTTGCCGGCGTACACGGTGACGGAGGTGCCGTTGATCCGTGCAACGCGTACGTTTACGGCGAACGCTCCGTTGCCGTTGCCATCGACCCAACCTGAGGCTCCGGCGTAGCAACCCCGGTCCATGCCCTCCAGCTGAGCGATGGTTTGGATTGCCAAGTCTTGTGGGTCTCCACCAACCGCCGGTGTGGGGTGCAGCGCGGCAACAAGCTCCAGTACCGACGCCGGCGGCGACGAAAGTACCCCTTCAACCAACGTGCCCAGATGATGCACGTTGGCCAGCGTGACAATTGATGGCTCGGGTTCGGCATCCACATACGAGCAGTAAGGAAGGAGGTTGTTCAGTAACCAATCGATGGTGATGCGGTGCTCGTGACGGTTCTTGGGGCTGGCGTGCAGCTCGGTGGACAGCCGCTGATCAACCACAGGGTCACTTGAACGCGGAGCGGTTCCAGCGAGGGGATGAGCGCGCACAACATCGTGCGTCCTTGAAACAAGCAATTCTGGGGACGCTCCGATGAAACCGTCGATGCAGAACACGATCGCGGAACTGAAGCTCTGGCGGAGTCGTTCGATAACTGCGGCGGTGTCGATTGGATGGTCGGTGGTGACCCGAACCTCGCGTGCCAGCACGACCTTGCGGATCTCGCCTGCATTGATTCGCTGGACGCCGGCCGCTACGACGTTGTCCCGCCAGTCTTCTGGCGACCGAACCGATTCGAGCGTCATGGTTGTTGGTTGCGGGCTTGCTGGAACGCGACGCGATCGGACTTGTTCCACCTTGGCCAAAGCAGCTTCAATATCGCCGGGCTGAGGCGTGTCGTGGCCCAGCAACGTGAGCCACCGATGGCCTTCCGGGTCGGCGCCCACCACGATGGACGGCACGATCAACTGTCCGGGCGCCGTTCGATCGAAGGGCAACGCGGCAAGTGCAAGCGGTCCGGAGCCCGGGATACGAAGCTCGTCTGAGCCGCGCAACGCCGCGAGGAACTGCTGGGCAACGTCTGCCCCCTTGGGCCTGGAGAGGGGAATACGCATGGCCTCACCAAGACCTGCGACTGCGAAACCACCGCGGGACCATAGGAGCCCACTTCGGGCTCCCAATGCCACCGGGTCGGGGTCATGGCGAAGTCGAACCGTCACCGCCTTCATGTGGCCGAAGGCATGTTTCGTTCGAATTCTGCGAGGAGCTTCTTTGGCGCCACAACGCACCACGCTTCGTGGATCAATTCCGTAAGCGTGGTCTGATCAAGTGGCGGGGTTGTGTCCAGCCGGATGCCCAGCCATCCGCGGTGACCAACGTACGGAGGTCGGAAATACACCGACGAGTCCTCGTGGATGCGAGCTTCCTGTTCGCCCGGAGGCGCCGCGACCCAGATACCAACAATCCCGTCGCCGTGATGGTTGTCGACCGTCATGACAAAGGTCTTCTTGTCGTTGACGAAGAAGGTCGGCTCGCCATGAGAGAGACGCTCGGTCACCGACGGCAGCACGAGAGCGATCTGGCGAACCCGTTCAGCGGGAACAGCACTTGGCGGTGGGCTCACCCGCTCAGCTTGGCACGGCCTGAAGCGCTAGCTCAGTTCACGCGGACGATCTTCGCCACACTTGGGACCCTGTTGGCATCCAGCACGAACAACATGTAGTCGCCAGGTGGGGCGATGCGGCCGCTTGCAGGGCCAACGGCTGACACGGTGGAGATTCCGTTCGAAGTTTTGGTTACCGTCGCTCGAATCTGAATCGACCGCTGGTCCATGTCGACCGAGTGGGTCATGGAACCAAGCGACACCAGGACCGCTTCGGTGGGACGTGGTCCAGCGACTGACAACGAGAAGGTCCGACCGTATTTGACCGAGGTGGGGGCTGACGTGATGACCGGACGGGTCTTGGTCATGTAGTCGGGCGAGTACAGCTGAAGTGTGGACTTCTCGTAGGTCTGGAGCGTCACCTGGTCCCTGCCACCGCCGACCAGTACCCGTCCGTCTGGGAGGAGAAGCGCGATGGAGTGATACCCGCGAACAATCCCGGAGGATGTCCCAGGAGAGACGGCAAACCCGGAGGCGGGGTCGATGTATTGAGGCTGCATGACCTGAGCGCCGCCATCGGGATCGTGGCCGTTGAGGAGCAAGACTCGTCCGTCTGGCAACACCACCGTACTGCCGTGGTGACGACGACCCCCGAGCTCGATTGAGGGCACTTTCCAGCCAGGTTGGATCGCAGGATCGAACACGTCCGCGCTGTGGCCCGCGCTGGTGCCCATGTATCCGCCTGCTTGCAGGACAGCGCCGTTGTTGTAGCCCCATTGACCATTCGTCAGGCGGATCGGCAGCATGGCGGTGGATACACCCCAGTTGATGCCGTCCATCTCAGCAACTCCAGGTCGACCCTCACGGCCAGCAACCCATCCCTCGGTGACCGCGGAGTTTGCGAGTACGGGGTAGCCAAACTCGCCGATGCTCATCATGTCCGCGCTTCCCGTCGACGTGGGTAACTGCACATCGACGGTGTAATCCCTCGCAACTAAGAGACTGGAGGTGTTTGCGTGGGTTGAGTAAACGGCTCTCGTGCCGGCGGGCAGTGTGAGCCACTCTGAAGAGAGGTTCGTATAAAGCCCCGACGTGGCAACGAACTCGTGTCCGCCGAAGATCTTGATCCGACCGTCGGCCATACGCGTCATGGTCGGATACCAACGTCCGAAGGTGCCGAGCGGAGCGGCCCCCACCATGGTGCCCGGCAAACGGGACCACGTTCCGTTGGAGTAGATCGCGTTCGTGTCGAGGCCGAACACAACGATTTCGCCGGTTGAAAGCACCACTACGCGTCGGGTGCCTCCAGCAGTTACCAGTCGTCCGTCGGCGGTGTGTACTGCCGCCATACAGATGAGCCCGTCTTCTATGTAGGCGTCGCCCGAAACAACCTCGTCCAACTCGAGGGGCTGCGGGGTTTCTGCTGCCACGATGCTTGGCGCAACTGCCGCACCAAGCGTCGGGGGAACGTAACGCCAAGAAATGTCGTCAACGGGTGTTTCGGCCAACGTTGGATCTGCCTCGGAGACCAGGCCGACGAAGACGATGCTTCCGTCACCCATCAAAGCCGCGTGCACCGGTGTGGCCCACAATCCTGCGGCTGTTCGAACGGTGATCGGGGTTGACCAGGCGTCCCCGGTCACGGCCGCTGCGGTAGCTGCAGATGGAGCGGGTGCAGCCGTCGCTGCTTTCTGCGTTGCAGGCGAAACTGCTACCTCCCCGGACTTGGAGTCAGCCGCAGTGCCTGCGGCGGGGTCGTCGAGCGGCGCCGGTTGCGGGATGGCTGCGCCGTTGTTGCGGCCATCGCCCTTGGGTGCCTTGCTGTGCTCCCCTTCGGTTTGGACCGGTGCAGCATGGCCGCTGTGACCCTCGTGCCCGCCTGAGCCGTTTCCTGCGCCATTGCCGGTCTGGCTGGCGCGCATTGCGTCGAGTTCGGCGTTGATCGCCGCCAACTGGGCGGCGCTCAATGCGTTTGATTTCACGGCTGTCCGTGGTTGAGACCCCTTCTCAAGAGCGTTTCGTCCGTTGAGATGGATGACGGGAGCGGCCTTGTCGTGTGGATTGTTCGCCTGTCCGCCAGCCCGTCGAACCGGTGGGGCGCCTCGCGCTGCGTCTGGTCCGAGTGGACCTACGAACGATGCGACTGTGATGGCCACGACAGTGGCGACGCCACCGATCGATTTCACGTTCATCCTTGCCCGCGCTTCCGTCTCGCTGGGAGTCGGGAGTTCTTCCGACGATGCTCAGCGTGAAGGACCAATCCGCAGAGCGCAAGGGATAATTCCTCAATACTGCGAGTGCGGCGGAATGAGTCAGGATAGGGAGGTGCAACGCAAGATTGCGGCAGATACCCCGGCCTCGCCGGCCAAGCTGTTCGAGGTAATGGCAGACCTTGCCACCTACCAACAGTGGATGGACCTCATCGAACGGTGCGAACCCGCTGTTGCTGTCAGTAGTGACGAAGGGCCGGCCTGGTGGGTGACGCTCCGAGCCAAGGTGGGTCCGTTCGCCAGGTCAAAGCGCCTTCGCATGGTGCGGACCAAGGCTGTCGAGAACTCCTCCGTACGGTTCGAGCGGCGCGAAACAGATGGTCGCAAACACAGCGACTGGGTGATGACAGCAGACATCGCCCCTATGGAGGGCAAGGAGGGGAGCCACGTGTCCGTTGAGCTCTCCTACACGGGCGGGCTGTGGTCCGGCCCCCTCGACGCGGTACTGGGGTCCCAGGTCGACTCCGCATTGCCTCGTCTGCGCGCATACGTTTCGGCCTGACTATGCCCGACCTGGTCCTGATTGACCAACCGGCTGGTCCGGAGTACCTCGATGTCATCAAGCAGGTGCTCGACGTTGGTGACGCGTTCGCGCCGATTGATGCTCGGTTGCCGCCCGCTGAACGTCAGGCGGTGTTGCGCGTGTTGCGACCCACAGCTGTCGTCGGCTCAGATGGGATACGGGTTGCTCTGAGCGGCGGCAGGCAAGTAGAGCCCGGCGACGCGTTCGTCATGACAACCAGCGGCACAACAGGTGAGCCCAAGGCCGTGGTGCATACGGTCGAATCGATGCAAGCGTCGGCCTTCGCAACGACAAAAGAGCTCGCCATTGACCCCGCCCGTGATCGATGGCTTGCCTGTCTCCCGGTCGCGCACATCGGCGGTCTTTCTGTGCTGCTTCGCTCGCTCTGCACTGGCACAGCAGTCACTGTGTTGCCAGGGTTCGACGCCGACCAAGTTATGCACGAGGCGCGCCACGGCGGCGTCACAAGGGTCTCCCTTGTGACTAAGGCTTTGCGGACCGTCGATCCAGCCGCGTTCCGAACCGTTCTGTTGGGAGGTGCGGCTCCTCCTGCTGACCGGCCGCCTAATTGCATCGCCACGTACGGCATGACGGAGACCGGTTCTGGCATCGTCTACGAGCGGAGCGCGTTGGCAGGAGTCGAACTGCGGATCGATGAGAGCGGGGCCATCTGGGTGCGTGGCCCAATGTTGCTACGGGCATATCGTATGCATGCAGACGATATTGACCCGAAGACGGCCGACGGTTGGTTCCCAACGGGCGATGCAGGCGGTTTCAACCCTGACGGAAGCTTGTTCGTGTCCGGCCGCGTTGGCGACGTCATTGTTTCCGGTGGCGAGAAGGTTTGGCCCGAACGACTTGACCCTGTTTTGCTGGGTCACCCAAAGGTGGCTGAAGCCGCCGTCGCAGGTAGGACGGACCCCGACTGGGGGGCGGTGGTGGTTGCTCACGTGGTCCCGACGGACCAGGCCGATCCGCCCAGCCTTGAAGAGATTCGTTTGTGGGTGAAGGAGTCGCTGCCAGCTTGGTATGCCCCGAAGGCCCTCCAACTGCACTCAACGCTGCCCCGAACGGGTTCCGGCAAGGTACGTCGCGGTGAGCTGGGAGACTGGACGGCATGACCGAGCGCGCTGCCCCAAGTCCAACCAAGCTGCTCAACCAGTGGATGGAGTGGGAACGCGGTGATGAAACCCCTGGCCGTGTGATGGCCAACCTCAAAACCGGTGGGCTGCGAGAGTTGCTCGAGGCCTGGTCGGCCTCCGAGCTGGCTGGCTGACGCCCTATGGCGAGGGGCGGTCAGCAGACCATTCCCCGGCCTGACCAGTGGAGGGCGGGGGAACCCAATCCTTGGTTGGCGTGTCGAGACCAGCACTGGCGTTACGACCCGGCGTGGGTATCAACGGTGCTCAGTCGAGTGTCTGACGACGAGGTTCAACACGAGCTGCCGACAACCCCAATGCGTCCGCCGTTTCTCAATGCAACCAAGGAAAGCGGCGTGTTGGCGCCGTTGTTCCATAGAGATGGTGAGCTACGGGTACTTCTGACGCGTCGGGACGGAAGACTGCGCAGTCACAAGGGTGAGGTTGCGTTTCCAGGGGGTCGCCTCGATGCAGGTGAAACTCCGGTGCAGGCAGCGTTACGTGAGACTCACGAAGAGGTTGGGCTCCCCGCAGACCGCGTGGCCATCCTCGGGCGCATCGAGGCGCTCACCACGGTCATCAGCGCCGCAAAGATCTCACCGTTTGTGGGATACATCGCAGGCGAGCTTCCGCCCTTGGTACCAAGCCCGGGCGAGGTTGACCGAATCTTCGACGTGTCGCTGTACGAGCTCACGCACCCGGACTGTTACCACGAGGAAATTTGGCCCTATCCAGACGGGGCATTCCCTATCTGGTTCTTCGATGTGGAAGACGACACCATCTGGGGGGCCACTGGTCGCATGTTGCGTCGGTTGCTTGACCTGGTGCTGCTCACCGAACCGTGATCACCCGATCGATGATCAGCGACCCGTAATCAGCGCGCTTGCTTCCGCGCTCCATTGGCCTGAGCCAACGAGGCGGACAGGTCACCTTTGCCGGTTGTCACTACGCCACCTGGCAATCCCAACCAGGCGGCCATTTCGTTGAGCTCGGACAGCAGTTCCTCCGCCACAAACGGTTCATGAATCCCCGGCTCACCCCAGGCTGCTTGCACGAGGAGCACTCCGCCGGCTCGGTCAGCTTTAAGGTCGACCCGCGCCACTAACTCGTCGCCCAAGAGGAACGGCAACACGTAGTAGCCGTACTGACGTTTTGCTGCGGGCACATAAATCTCGATGCGGTACCGCATGCCGAAAAGCCGTTCGGTTCGGTCTCGTTCCCAAATGAGCGGGTCGAACGGGGAGAGCAGGGCACGCGCCGTCACCTTGCGCGGATGCAGCGCGTCCGGATGCAAATAGGCCTGCTGCTTCCAACCGTCGACCTTGACTGCAAGGAGGCGCCCGTCCTCCACAAGTTCGTCCAGCCGGGGCTGCACGTTCTTGAGGCGGTAATAGTCGTCAAGGTCTCCTCTGGTCCCAACGCCGTGCGCCTGGGCAGCGATCATGAGTAACTCTCTGTGCGCTTCTTGGATGCTTGGTGTCGGCGCGTCCAGCACGTGTTTTGGGATGATTCGGTCGACTACGTCGTACTCGCGTTCGAAGGACTGTGGTTTGCGACGCGCAGAGATCCGACCACACCAGAACAAATACTCGAGCGCCATCTTTTCGTCGCCCCAGCTCCACCACGATCCACCCTTACGGCGGTCCGGCGCGAGCTCTGACGCAGCGATTGGACCGCGCTCGGCGACCTGTTGATACACGGCTTCGACAAAACCGGGCTTCTCCTTGTTGAGGCGAAGGAGCCCTCCCCAACCTGTCTCGTGACGCGTTGCCGCTTCCATCCGCCAACGCAAAAGCCGATGGTGATCGACCGGCATCAGCGACGCCTCGTGTCCCCAGTACTCAAACAATTCGTCGGCAAGAATCATGGACGGCAACAGATCACGTCGGTGGGTACCGAGCCGTGCGAACACGGGAAGCTCTTGCTGGCGGGTGAGAACGTTGACACTGTCGACCTGGATGAGTCCCATCCGGTCAAGGATCTTGCGGCCGTGGCGCCGGTCCACAGCGCCGGTCGGCCGCGGCATGGTGAACCCTTGGGCCGCAAGCGCGATCCGACGAGCCTGCAGAGGCGACAGGGTTTCGATGACGCGAGGCACCGGGTGAACCTACTGCGTGAGGTGGCAGGTCCGTGAGGTCCTGGGAGGTGTCCTTGTAGGTGTCCTTGTAGGTGTCCTTGTAGGTGTCATTTGCCGAGACCCGACCGATGACCAGCAGGGTTGGCGTAGGGAAAGGGCTGGCCCGTACCATCACGCAAGTTGTCGACCATCGTCGACTGATGACAGGAGCAACCGATGAGCGATCGCCGACCACTCGAAACTGGGACTGAAGATTTGTTGGGATGGGTCGAAAACGGAGTGGCATTCCTGAGCTTCAACCGTCCTGCAAGTCGTAACGCGCTGTCCAACGCGATGTACGACGGTTTTGCGATGGCGTTGCCGGTGGTGGCACAGGACCCGACTATTGGATGCCTGGTCCTCACTGGAGAAGGCGGCGCATTTTGTGCGGGTGGCGACGTGAAGGGTTTCGCTGAGGGCCATAAGCGCGCAGCGAATGAAGCAGCGTCGAAGCCCTCTACTGAGGCAGCGGTGGACGGATTGCGGCGTCTCCATGTTCAGACCACCCTGGCAGTACACCGACTGCCGAAGATCACGATCGCTGCGTTGCCGGGAGCGGCGGCTGGCGCCGGCCTGTCGTTTGCATTGTCGTGTGACATGCGAGTCGCCACAGAACGAGCGATCCTCATCACCGCGTTCGGCAATATCGGTGCCTCGGGCGACTTCGGTGGTAGTTACTTCCTCACTCAACTCGTCGGCCCCTCGAAGGCCAAAGAGTTGTATGTCCTCAGCGAGCGGCTTACTGCGAGAGCGGCCGAAACGTTGGGGATCGTCAACCGTGTCTTTGCGGACGCCGACTACGCAGCCGAATCCCGGGCCTTCGCCGAACGAGTTGCGGCAGGCGCCCCGCTTGCGCAACGTGCCATGAAAGAAAACATCAACCGGGCACTCACCTCGGACCTTGCAACCTGTTTGGACGGAGAAGCCGCGAACATGGTCGCAACGATGTCGACTCTGGACCACCGCACCGCAGTTGCTGCATTCGTTGAGAAAACACCGCCACGCTTCGTTGGCCGGTAGTCCCGGTTAACCGGCCTGAAACATTTCGACACGAAGTTGAAACACGCCGCGAACAATGAAGAAACGCTCGCATCGCAGCATGGGAAACGCCGATCCGGTCCGTCCCCCGGGTTCGCCAACACACCATGACCTCTTCTGCCCTGATGCTTGCTGAGATCGATACCGGCGCCACCGCGTGGGTGCTGATTTCGGCAGCGCTCGTCCTGTTCATGACCCCAGGCCTTGCCTTCTTCTACGGAGGAATGGTCCGGGCCAAACATGTCCTCGGCATGCTGATGCAGAACTTCTTCGCCATCGGCGTCGTCAGCGTGCTGTGGGCGGTGCTTGGTTTCAGCCTTGCCTTCGGCGGCACGAACGGCTTTATCGGCAATTTCGATTTTGTTGGTCTCAAAGGTCTGAGCAGCGCAACTGCACAGATTCCCGGCCTGACGTTGGTGGTTCCACCGCTTGCCTTCGTGGCCTACCAGATGATGTTCGCAGTCATCACACCAGCGCTCATCACAGGCGCAACCGCTGACCGCCTCAAGTTCAGCGCCTATGCGATCTTCATCTCCGCATGGGTGCTGCTGGTCTACGCCCCGATTGCACACTGGGTCTTCTCGCCAAGTGGGTGGCTCTTCAAGATGGGAGCACTGGACTTTGCTGGCGGTGCCGTCGTGCATATCAACGCTGGCATCGCTGCACTGGCGGTGGTGAAGGTCGTCGGCAACCGCCGCGGCTGGCGCAAGGAGCCAATGCCGCCGCACTCCTTGCCGCTGACGCTCCTTGGCACGGGCATCTTGTGGTTCGGTTGGTTCGGCTTCAATGCCGGATCGGCATTGGATGCCAACGGGCTTGCAGCACAGGCGTTCATCAACACTCACCTCGCAGCTGCTGCTGCTATGTGCACGTGGTTGATCGCCGAAAAGGTGAAGGGGGGACACGCAACCACGCTCGGCGCCGCCTCCGGCGCTGTCGCTGGGTTGGTTGCAATCACACCATGCGCTGGCTTTGTCGGCGGGCTTTCGCCAATCGCAATCGGCGGGGCAGCCGGTGTGGTCTGTTACCTCGCCCTTTCGCTGAAGAATCGATTCGGGTTCGACGATTCGCTGGATGTGATCGGTGTCCACCTTGTGGGCGGCATTCTTGGTTCACTTCTCCTCGGCGTCTTCGCAGACAAGGCGGTGAACTCCGCTGGATTCGATGGTTTGCTGCAAGGCAGCGCCGAATTGCTAAAAGACCAGCTGGTTGCAACGGTCGCCACCCTTGCCTTCAGCGGCGTGATGTCGTTCGCAATCGCCAAGGCCATTGACGCAACGATCGGTATGCGAGTGACCAGCGAGGACGAAGACACCGGCCTCGACCTCAGTCAGCATGCCGAGACTGCGTACTCAATGGGTGGCAGGCTGTGATCCGCTGATGATGTGCACACCTACATTCGTGCCTGTACCTGAGCCTGAAACGAACAAGTGAGACAACAACGATGAAACTCGTAACCGCCATCATCAAACCCTTCAAGCTCGACGACGTCAAAAGCGCGCTGCGCGAAGCGGGCATCGCTGGCATGACCGTTTCCGAAGTACAAGGTTTCGGTCGCCAACGTGGCCATACAGAGGTTTACCGAGGACAGGAATACACCATCGACTTCGTTCCGAAGGTTCGGATTGAAGTACTTGCCGACGAGGCCGACCTCGACCGGGTGATCGACGCAGTGGTGGGCGCGGCCCGTACCGACAAAATCGGCGATGGCAAGATTTGGGTCACCACTGTCGAGCAGATCGTCCGCATCCGTACTGGTGAACGGGATCACGACGCCATCTGACCCAATGAACCAGCAACCCGAAACCCAGCCGGATCGGGTTGCTGGCCTCACCAACGCTTACCGCTCCGCCCGATCTGAGTTGCTGACCGCCCGGCCTGGCCCGGGTGTTCGCGGAATCGGCCTCGTTGTCGAACTCACCTCCCTCACGCTGGATTTCGTCAAGGCGGTCGCAGCGGAACACCAATGGCCCGCCGAGTGGGCGCTGTTGGCAACGGGGGGTACGGGTCGAGGCGAGCTCTGTCCCGGCAGCGACCTTGACTTGTTGTTGATACATCCGAAGAAGCTGCCGGATGCAGAAGTCGCGGCATTCGGGGAGCCTCTTTGGTACCCACTGTGGAACGCTGGCCTGACTGTTGCGCCAAGTGTGCACACGGTTGAATCTGCGATCGAGCTCGGCGAACGTGAAGTGCTGTCAGCGCTTTCTTGGATGGACGCAGCGCATGTTGCTGGCGACCGTGCAGTCACCGACCGGTTTGTCCACGCTGCCGCGGCATCTCGCCGCAAGCAAGCCAAGCGCCAATTTGCCGAGCTTGTCGAACTCACCCGGCAACGTCACAGCCGTTTAGGTGACGTTGCTTTTCTTTTGGGACCAGACCTTCGTGATGGTCGCGGAGGGCTCCGAGATCTTTTGGTCCTGCGCTGGGTTGCCTCGTTGGGCTCCGCTGAGTTGCTTGCACTGCAAGAACGCGATCCTGCGGAACTGACGTTGGAACGCGACACCTTGCTCGGTGTTCGTGCAGAACTCCACCGCTGTACCGGTCGCCCTCACGATGTGTTGGCACTGCAAGAACAAGATGCAGTTGCGTCCGCTCTTGGAATGACTGATGCCGATGCGCTGCTTGCAGCGGTCAGCGCTTCTGCCGCGCACCATTGCTTGGTGTTGTGATGAGACGCTCCGGCGTGTGGCGCCGCTCATAAGTCGTCAGCGCACGTATCGTCTCCGCCATCGCACCAAATTGACCTCTGACATTGCGATAGACGCCGGTGAATTGGTGTTGGGCGATGCCGCGGACCTTTCGGATCCATCCCTCCCGTTGCGGGTCGGGGCTGCCGCGGCCCTACATGGGTTACCCATCTCGCGAGGGGCATTGCGATCGCTTGCGGAGCATTCGCCCGCGATGCCTCAACTGTGGCCAGATCGTGCACTCCAGGCCTTGGTTGCGCTGCTCGGAGCCGGCGACCAAACGATCGAAGTCTTTGAAGCCTTGGACCGCTACGAACTGATCCAACGAGCATTGCCGGAGTGGGAAACCGTCCGTTGCAAGCCGCAACGCAACGCCTACCACCGGTTCACGGTCGACCGCCATCTCGTGGTTGCGGCTGTCAACGCATCGGAACTGGTTCGGACGGTGGCCAGACCGGACTTGCTGTTGATCGGTACGTGGTTGCACGACATCGGAAAGGGCTACCCGGGGGACCACACCGAGGTTGGTGTGGTTCTGATGGAGGACATTGCCTGCAGGCTGGGGTTTAGGGAGGAAGAAGTCGCCACCCTCGTTGCGCTTGTTCGTGGTCACCTACTGCTTCCGGAAACCGCAACACGCCGTGACTTGACGGATCCATCGGTGATCGACAATGTCGCACGACTCGTGCAGGACGTTGACACGTTGTATCTACTACGCGCGCTTACCGAAGCGGATTCTCTGGCGACCGGTCCAACGGCTTGGAGTCACTGGAAAGGACAGCTCTGCGACGACCTTGTGCATCGGGTTGAACGAGTCCTTGCGGGGCATCGTCCGCCCGAGCCTCAGCTTCCGGATGGTCCTGGTGCCCATGCCGCGCTGGCCGAAGTCCGCAACGGCAAGGCCATCGCGTTGCACGTCGCTGCGGATCCAACCGTGCCGGACCTGTCCGTTCTGACAGTTGCTGCCGTTGATCGTGCGGGGTTATTCAGCGCGCTTACGGGTTCTCTGGCCGTAAGCGGAGCGGATGTCTTGGGTGCAGATGTGTGGACAACGGATGATGGGATCGCGCTCGACGTCATGCGGATCAGTCGGCGCCTTGGTGGAGACACAGACTGGCGCCGCGTTGAACGATTGATGCGAGGTTCCCTTGACGGGACCGTGAATCTCCGCGCGGAACTCGACAAGCGAGCGAAGTCTTACGGGCGTGCTGACGCCGTCGGTGCTGCACCAGAAGTGCTTGTCGACGACGACATCGAGGAGCGAGCAACCGTGGTTGAGGTGCGTTCCCCTGACATGATCGGGCTGCTGTACCGCGTGGCCGCGACGCTCACATCTCTCGGGCTGGATATTCGAACAGCGAAAGTGACAACGTTGGGTCACGAAGTTGTGGATTCGTTCTCTGTTATGCGGGTGCTCCCAAATGGCACCCGTGCGAAACAAAGCCTTTTTGGCCCGACCAACACGGCGGTTCGTGAGGCGCTGCTTCGAGAGCTCAGCCCTGAGCGCCCACCGGTTCCGGAACTTGGTTCAGAACCCGGTGAATGAATTGCTCTGAGGTTTCTTCCGACTGCGTATGCGCTGACCGGAGCGTCGTCTTCACTCGTGCAGCCTGCCCGTTGATGGCAAACGGTGTATCCAGGACAATCATCAGGCGTTCGGTGACCTCGGCCAGGTCGCTCGCTGGATCCCGGTCGTCAAGGTGGTTAACAATCATGGCGAACTTTGCATTGGAGACCCGTGACACATGGTCGCCCGTGCGCAGGACCGACGCGAGCCGACGTGCGACCTCGATGAGAACTGCATCGCCGAAGTCACTGCCGTTTGCAGTGTTCGTTTCCGTGAGGCCCGGGGTGCCGACGACGATGAGGCCGACCGGCACCTGCTGAGCCATCGCCCGTTCGAGGAGGACGTCGAACATAGCTGCGTTAGCCGTCTGGGTCAGTGGGTCGTGGTGCTCAATCTCGCGGATTCGCTGTTCGATTTCTACGCGGTCCGTTGCGTTGTGGATGGTGAGGACGGTGCCGGCCACAGACGCATCGTGACGAAGATCGGCCATAGTCACATCGACCCATACAGGCTTGTCTTCGCCGGGTAACTGCATCCCGCGGAGCGTTGCGAGGTGGCCTCCAGCGGTTTCAGCGGCCGTCTGTAGTTCGTCGAGCTTTGCGTAGGCCCCGATCCCGAATAGCTCTGACAGCGTTCTGCCTGGGCAAAGTGCTGGCTCGAAGCCGAACAGGTCACGGACGGCATGGCTGGCTGACTCGATTTGGCCGCCCCGGAGGACAATGACGGCGTCTTCCGTCGCCGAGAGCCGTTCGGCCAGGTCGGAGTCGGAATGCCGGCGAGCCCGGGCGAAAAGAGAGAAGTTTGCGTGCTTTGCCATGTTCGGGGACCGTGTACGTGAAGGCTGCGACGATACGCGGTTAGTACGCGGAGGGTTCGTGCAGCACATCATTCGTAAGCGGACGCACAATCTATCGGCATGTTGGGGCTACTCCATGACCCCTGATTCTCTGTTCAGAGATGAATGCCTGCTCAGCTCCCATTCTGGCCGGTGTTTTAGCCGATTAGATTGTCTGACTTGAGCATTTCGGACACGCCCAAACCCGACCCCGCTTCACCCGCAGCCGGTCACGCTGCTGCGGAAACGGCGGCTTCGTCGCAATCGCGCCAAACGGTCCTGGTGGTCGACTTCGGCGCTCAGTACGCCCAGCTCATCGCCCGTCGTGTGCGGGAGTTGCGGGTGCACAGCGAGATTGTGCCGACCACCCTGACTGCCAAGCAGATGGCTGATCGAAACCCCACAGCAATCATCCTGAGCGGCGGTCCAGCCAGTGTTCACGTAGCCGGAGCGCCGTCCATAGACCCCGGGATCTACGAACTGGGCATTCCTATTTTCGGTATTTGCTACGGAGTGCAGCTGATTACCCAACAGCTGGGTGGGGTTGTGGCCAACACGGGTAAAGGTGAGTATGGCCGCACATCGCTTGTTGTCACCGATCCAACCGCAACGGTGTTGACCGGGCAACCGGAACAGCAAGACGTGTGGATGAGTCATTTCGATTCCATCCAAACGTTGCCCGCCGGTTTTGTCGCCACGGCTCGGACCGACGAAATTCCAGTTGCCGCTATTGCGTGCAACGACCGCCGCATCCACGGCGTCCAGTACCACCCGGAAGTAGCGCACACTCCGTTCGGCCAGGATGTCCTCCGACGATTCCTGTTCGACGTTGCTGGTTGCGATGGCACGTGGACAAACGAATCCATCATCGACACGCAAGTCGACCGCATCCGCGCCTTGGTCGGCACGGACAAGGTGATGTGTGCGTTGTCGGGCGGGGTTGACTCGGCGGTCGCAGCTGCTTTGGTGTTCAAGGCAATCGGAGACCAACTCACGTGTGTCTACGTCGATACCGGCCTGATGCGCGCTGGTGAAACGGACCAGATCGAAGAGACATTCGTTGACCACTTCGGAGTGCGTCTCATCACGGTCGATGCGTCAGATCGGTTCTTTGCTGCGTTGGACGACATCTCTGAACCTGAACGCAAACGCAAGATTATCGGCGAGCAGTTCATCCGAGTCTTCGAAGAAACTGCGCGGGAGATGAGCGCCGAAGGCTGTAAGTGGTTGGTGCAGGGAACGTTGTATCCAGACGTCATTGAGTCTGGCGGCGGCCACGCGTCCACCATCAAGAGTCACCACAATGTTGGTGGGCTCCCCGACGACATGGATTTCGAGCTCATCGAGCCGTTGCGTGAATTGTTCAAAGACGAGGTGCGGGCGGTCGGCTCACAACTCGGACTGCCCGATGAAATCACCTGGCGTCAACCGTTCCCCGGGCCAGGCCTCGGTGTCCGTGTCGTAGGTGCACTGACTAAAGAGCGTGTGCACATCGTGAGAGAGGCTGACGCAATTGTGCGCGCGGAAGTGAAAGCTGCGGGCATGGAACGCGAGTTGTGGCAGGCGTTCGCTGTGCTGCCGGTTGTGCGCAGCGTTGGTGTGATGGGAGACGAACGGACGTACGCGTACCCCATCGTGTTGCGTGCGGTCACCTCTGACGACGCCATGACCGCGGATTGGGCCCGACTCCCCTACGAACTTGTCGACCGCATTTCGCGTCGCATCGTGAACGAAGTCAAGGGTGTGAACCGAGTGGTGTTGGACGTGACGTCCAAGCCACCCGGCACCATCGAGTGGGAATAGCTGTCTAAGGCAGGGTGATGGCGGAACCGTCGGGGGTACCGGATTCGGTCGCTCCCACGACGGGCTCGTCGAACAGCATCGTCGAGTCCGGGGTCCCTGAAACCGGGCTGCCAATTTCGGCTGACTCATCTGTGGACTCAGCAGGAATGTCGATTCCAGGGAAGTCCTGCAAAGGGTCTTCCGATCCGCTGAGCGGAGTTTCTGTAAAGCCCCCGGTTCCAGCTCCGAGCGGTGCACCGATTATTGCGCCGACAGGACCGCTGATCTGACCGAAAAGTGGGTTCTCCATCAGTGATGACAGCCGTTCCTCTGGAGTCTTGCCAGTTCCCTTCAGGTCTTCGGGTTTGACCTTTCGCAGCGAACTGACGACGGAACCGAACGCTGTTCGCATCGGTGCGACGTACCACTTCCCGTTTCGCTCGACGACCGTAATCCCGCCTAATGCAGCTGGATCAGACAGCGCCTTTTGGTATTGATCTACCCACTGCTTTTCGATGTCGGACGTACCTGCCGTGTCGCCGGTGATGTCGCCGATCAACTTCGGCAGATCCTTGCCGCAACGTTTCGACTGCTTACCGTCGTATGTCACATCAACGCAGTCGCCGTCCACAAGGAGGCGTCCCGCTTGCCCGTCTGCGGTGACGTTCAGATCGACGGACCACTTGGTGATGGACACAACTGTGCGTCCATCGACCTGCTTCGATGCCAGTCCCAGATTTGGAAAGGTGAGCGTGAACTGTTTCCGGGCGGAAGCAAGGGATTGCTCGGCATCCGCAAGGAAGAGCGGCGCGTAGTCCTGCAAAACCTGCATCTCGTCGGGATCGAGAAGCGAGATTGCGCCGGTTGTATCGAGCGCCCCTAGCCGATCCATCATCTGTTTGACCGCCTCTTCCGCTGACGCAGCGCCAGCGGGCGCGATCGAAGCAGCGAGAGCGGGCATTGGTTTGCCGGAGGAGCGGCGAGCCGCCTCGGCCCCGGTGTATGCAAGCGAGACGTACCAGCGTCCTGAACGCTTCACGGTGGTGAGCGAACCCTTTTCAAACGGCTCGGAAGTCTTTTGCACGGTGGGCAAAGAGTCTTGGAATTGCTCCACCACCCCGCCAGCAATTTTCGAAGGGTCAGCGGAAGATTCGACGCTGCCACCGGTCATTTGTACGGTGACGATGTCGTCACGGACGGGTTGTTCGGCGAAGGCCTGCCCGATGAACTTCAGCTGCGCGCTTTCGAGTTTGCGCAGGTCGTTGGACGCGTCGATGACGTCCAGACGCTTCAGTTCTTCAATGAGGGGAACTGCGGTGTCCAACATGAGGTCTCGTTCACCTGGAGCAAGTGTTTCCATCGCCCCGATGACGTCGCTGTTTCCGATCGCTCCCAGGAACTGTTGCACCGCTTCAGTAGGGGTGTTCGATGGTGACGCTGCGAATTGCCGTGCGGCGAATGCGCCACCACCGACGAGACCGATCGCACCAACAAGGGCAACACCGCGTCGCCAACCACGCGCACGGGGTGGTTGTACCGGGCCTGCACTTGGGTCAGGTGCACTTGCGTCAGGTGCTTCGGGTGACCACTCTGATGGTGCTCGGGTCGGGAATTCTGGTGTTTCGTCCGTCATGGTTTTGGCACTCCTTACGAGGGTTCATCGACCACCCGTACGCGGGGGAGTCCCTGAATCGTGATGAAGTAAAGCAGCGCGGCGCATCCAGTAGCTATCGGCGGGCCCGTAAGGCGCAACCGCGACACCCATAGTCCAACACAACCGACCGTCCCCCCGACAGTGGCAATTGCCAGGCTCACGCCGCGAATCGCTTGGGCTCGTCGAGTCGATGGATGCGCTGCGTGTAGCAAGACCAGCAAGCCAAGCATCGCTGGCGTGAGAATCACCGCAAGTGCGATGCAGAAACGGAATGGTCCGTCGGTAAGCCCAAGGACCCGTGCTGAGCGCAGTGTCTCGAATGCACTACGCGACTTGCGACCCACGCGGACGAACGGAAAAGCGAATGACAACGCGATGCCTGCGGCGGACGCGAGGCGGAGGATGGTCGTACGCCTCGATTCGGCCAATGGAACGTCCAACTTCACAATTCTCCGGAACTTCTGTTTCGCTTTGGCGGTTTCGCCTAGTTTCGTCCAGCTTTTCTCCCGCGATCATCGTGGGGCTTGCGTCGTGCCCGCGAAAATTGCGAGTATTTGCTCGGTTTCCTGATCGTCAGATCGGTTGGGGCCGGGAGGACAGCCATGAAGATGTTCATCGCAGCAGACAAGTGCCAGGGCCATAACCGGTGTTACGCCATTGCGCCGGAACTGGTCGACGTCGACGACATGGGGATGGCCCATACGTTGAACGATGGCGAAGTCCCGCCCGAACTTGAGGCGAAAGCACGTCTGTGCGTTGCCAACTGTCCGGAATTCGCCATCACGCTGGACGAGGACTGACGTGTCTGATCGTGTGCGCACCGCAGCCCCGGTCATCGATTGGGCAAGCGACTTCGACCACACCGACCCGGTGTGGGTCGACAATCCGTTCCCCATCTGGGACGACCTGCGCAAGCGCTGCCCAATTGCGCACAGCGATCGTTACGACGGGGTCTACCTGCCCACTCGGCACGAAGACATCAGCGCCATCGCGTACGACACGGACCACTTCACTTCGAAAGCGGTCATCGTCTCTACCGGACCAATCCTCGCCGAGGCTCCAATCGGTGGTGCCCCACCCATCACCAGCGATCCTCCCTTCCACCAGCACGCCCGGCGTCTCTTGTTGCCAGCGTTCGGGCCGAAAGTCATCGAAGCGTTGCGCCCGCAGGTCGAGGCGTTGTGCGATCAGTTGCTCGACGACATGGAAGGCAAAGATGTCGTCGACGCAGCCATTGACTACGCGCAGCACATTCCGCCTGCCGTCATCGCACACATGTTGGGACTGCCGCTAGAGGACGGTCAGCTCTTCCGCGACTTCATCCACAACACAATCGTCGCCGTGGATGCTCCGCCTGAGGATCGCCAGGCGTGGTTCCAACGGATCGACGAGTACCTCGATGGCCACATCAATGACCATCGCGAAAACCCACGAGACGACCTCATCAGCTTTCTCCTCGATGCCGAAATCTTTGGCAACAAGCTCAGCCACGAGCACGTGCGCGGTACCGTTGTGTTGCTACTCATCGCGGGCATTGACACCACGTGGTCTGGAATCGGCGCATCGTTGTTCCACCTCGCAGCCACGGACGCGGACCGCAACCGTCTCGCTTCCGAGCCTGACTTGCTGCCCTTCGCCATCGAGGAATTCCTTCGGGCATACGCACCGGTCACCATGGCCCGCGTTGTCAAGGAAGACGTTGTCATTAGCGGCACAGAGTTGAAGAAGGACCAGTACTGCCTGCTTCCGTTCCCAGCTGCTAACCGAGACCCAGAGCAGTTTGCAGACGCCGATCAGTTCATCATCGACCGTGCAGAGAATCGCCACTCGGCGTTCGGCCTTGGCATTCACCGCTGCCTTGGGTCCAACCTTGCACGGTTGGAAATGAGCGTCGCAGTACAGAAGTGGATGGAACGCTTCCCGGACTTCATCCTGGAGGACCCCACCGCAGTCACGTGGTCCGCAGGCCAGGTGCGCGGCCCTCGCGTACTGCCAGTCCGTATTCTTCAGCGCGCATAGCATTCCCGCGATGCGGATCAACAGCGTCGAGGAATTGATAGCGCTTTACGGCGAGGTCAACCCCAACTCGTTGCGGAAAGAGGCTCCGTCTCTGACTGCCGCGTATCGACGCTGGATTGATCATTCGCCGTTTATGACTGTGGCCACAAGCGGTCCTGGCGGGTTGGACTGCTCGCCTCGTGGTGACGCTATTGGCCAACTCGTTCGCATTGCAGACGAGCACACCATTTTGTTTCCCGATCGCCGTGGTAACAACCGTTTGGACACACTTCGCAACTTGGTTGTTGATCCGCGGATTTCGTTGCTTTTCCTCATCCCCGGCGTGAATGAATGTATGCGCGTCAACGGTACTGCAACGGTGTCTACTGACCCAGGCCTGGTACGTCTCTTTGACGTCGACGGCAAGTTGCCCGTGACGGTGGTGAGCGTCACCATCGGCAGCGTGTACTTCCAATGCGGGCGCGCCATCATCCGTTCTGGCCTTTGGAACCAGGACACCGCCGGTTTGTCCGATGACATTCCAACCGCTGGCGAAATGACACGATCCGTCGACGCAACCTTCGACGCGGCTACATACGATGCTGCCCTTGGCCAACGACAGCGCGGCTCTTTGTACTGAGCACGCGCTGAACCTCAGCCAAGACACGAATGCGGCCGACGTTCAGCCTGATTCGGCCGGACGATTGGGGTCAGGTAAAGAGGTCAACCTTGGTCAACGGGGCAGCGGTGTCCATTGCCTCGGTCCATTCAGCGACCTGATTGCGACCGTTAGACTTTGCCTGGTACATCGCTTGGTCTGCTCGTCGCTGGGCAATCTCAATTGGATGCCCGGCAGGAGATCCGGCGATGCCGATGCTTGCGCCGATGGCAACCTGGCCAGCGCTCAGCCCGTATCCCAACCTGAGTTGCATGAGGATGCGTTCTGCGACCCCTCTCGCACCGTTCATGTCGGTCTGTGCGATGACAATGAATTCGTCCCCGCCGCTGCGGATGAGGTGATCGTCGGATCGCAACACAGCTTGGATCCGAGCCGTTGCTGCTACCAACAGTTCGTCTCCGACACCATGTCCGTACTGGTCGTTGAGTTCCTTGAATCGATCAAGGTCGATGCAGATGACGGACCGATGATCGGTTCCCACAAACTCTTCTGAGTGGCGTTCCAGCATGCGGCGGTTTCCGGCACCGGTGAGCGGATCGCGGAGCGACTCTTCTTCGGACAGTCGGAGCGAGTTGGCGAGCTTCTCTGCGAGGTCGTCGGCGCGTGCCTTTTCGACGAACACTTGTCGAGCGTTCGACCGGGTGGTCCGATGCGCTCTGTCCGTCACCAGGAGGAAGCCGATGATGCCAAGGAAGAGCAGCGGGTCTGCGTCGTTGCGGATCATCGCGATGCTCAGGCATAGGCGAAATCGGTCCGGTGAAGAGCAACGTCAACACGCGTGAAATCGCATTGGCTGAAGCGGCGCTGGATAACACGGTCACCGATACGAGGATGATTCGGAGTTGCGTGGCGTGCTCACTTGCACCGTTCGTCATTCCGAGGAGAGAGAACCCGCCGACTCCGATACTTGTCACCAGCGTGCCGGCGCGCATGAGGTTCAAGTGACGAAGCGTCGAATCCCGCAGGAACGACCGAGCACCGAACCATGTGAGGACAGAACCCGCGGAACCAACAATGGTTGACCCAACGAGAACACCGTGACTAACCGTCGGCCACAACGCGGCAACAGCCGCAATCATCCCTGGGATTCCGAAAAGGGCCAGTGACTTGAGGTTCCTGGCTGATTCCCGATCCAACTCCCGGGTGAGCTCTCTGTGCTTCACGCATAGGGCATCGACGTTGCTGCGTGGTGCCTAAATCCGATGATTACAGGTGTCCGGGTGAACGGGCCATCAGTACCGAACTCTTTGCGCGAACGATGCAACCGGTCTTCAACCCTTCCTCGCGTTGTCACACCCTCCACCTAGGGTGGTACAGCCATGTCAGACGCGGCTCCGCCCACCCTTTTCGAACCTCGGTCCGGGTTTCAACCACCCGAGACCACTGCGCCGCGCAGTTTGTTCGACCTCCGTGGGCGCACCCGTCCGCCGGAACCAGGGGCTCCGCCGCCCGATGATAGAGATGCGCCCCCGCAGGACTGGGCAGCTTCCGATGTAGACGTGGACTTGCTCCGAGAAGACCCCCCCGCTCCACGCCGGCACCGGCGCGCTACGCCGGAAGAGTTGCTGGCCGGCCTCAACGGCCCTCAATACGACGCAGTGGTCCACGCCGGGTCGCCGTTGCTCGTTGTGGCTGGCGCCGGATCTGGCAAGACACGGGTGCTCACACGCCGAATCGCGTATCTCATTGGTGCACGCAGCGTCTCGCCGTTCGCCATCCTCGCAATCACGTTCACCAACAAAGCCGCCGACGAGATGAAGCAGCGCGTGGCAGAGCTGGTTGGCCCAGTGGCCGAGCGTATGTGGGTGTGCACGTTCCACTCGGCGTGCGTTCGTATCCTTCGCCGAGACGCGCACCGCCTCGGATTCCGCTCCAGCTTCACCATCTACGACCAAGCAGACGCAGTCCGTCTGGTGCAGTACGTCCTCAGAGACCTCAACTTCGACCCAAAGAAGTTCCCGCCTCGCACCGTTCACTCCACCATCTCTGCGGCCAAGAACGAACTGCTGGACGCCACGGCATACGCGGCGCGCGCATCAAACATCTTCGAACGTCGTATCGCCGAGGTCTACGCCGAATACCAACGACGTCTCCTCGCGGCCAGCGCGATGGACTTCGACGATCTGTTGCTTGTCTGCGTGCAACTTCTTCGGGCCGAGCCCGAGGTGTTGTCGCACTACCGCACTCGATTCCAGCACGTCCTTGTCGACGAATACCAAGACACCAACGCGGCGCAGAACGAACTGGTCCACCTGCTCGCAGCTGAACATCGCAATGTCACGGTGGTTGGCGATGGCGATCAGTCCATCTATAGATTCCGCGGTGCAGACGTCCGCAACATCTTGGAGTTCGATCGCACGTTCACAGACCGCCAACAGGTTGTGTTGGACCAGAACTATCGGTCAAGTCAGAACATCCTCGACGCCGCCAACGCGGTTATCGAGCAGAACACCGGGCGAGAGAAGAAGCGCCTCTGGTCAGACTTCGGCAGCGGCGAACAGATCGTCCGTTTTCACGCCGAAGACGAGCGAGACGAAGCCGGGTTCATCGCTCGTGAGATAGACCGCGTCCGCCAGTTGGACGGGCGCCAATGGAGCGACTTCGCCGTGTTTTACCGCACCAATGCGTCCTCGCGTGCGGTCGAAGAGGGTCTCACCAAGGTGGGAATCCCGTACAAGGTTGTGGGTGGCACACGCTTCTACGACCGGCGTGAAGTAAAAGATCTGCTCGCATATCTTCGCGTCGTTGCCAACCCATCAGACGAGGTGTCGCTGAAACGCATCGTCAACGTGCCCAAGCGTGGGGTTGGCGACACATCGCTCGGCCGGCTCGATGCATGGGCGCGCATGCATGGAAAGCCGTTCTACCGAGTGCTGCCAGAAGCCGAATCGGCTGGGCTGTCCGGTAAAGCACTCCGGGGTGTCAACGACCTGTTGAAAATCGTCGACGGTTTACGCGAGGTCGAGGGCGGTCCCGCAGCCGTCATCGACGCAGTCCTGGACCGCACCGGATACCGCGCTGAACTCGAAGCTGAAGGTGGCATCGAAGCGGCAGGTCGCATCGAGAACCTCACGGAACTCATCGGTCAGGCACGTGAATACGAAACGTTGCAGGAGTTTCTCGAGAACACGTCGCTGGTTGCTGACTCGGACGAAATCGACGCCGACGGTACACAGGTCACGCTCATGACGCTGCATACGGCCAAGGGTCTCGAGTATCCCGTGGTGTTTCTGGTTGGTATGGAAGACGGCGTGTTTCCACACGTTCGTTCCCTTGGCGAACCGCACGAGTTGGAGGAAGAGCGGCGCCTCGCCTACGTCGGCATCACCCGCGCCCGAGAACGCCTTTACCTCACGCATGCGTGGTGTCGCAGTCTGTTCGGCGCAACCCAGTACAACCCGCTCAGCCGCTTCGTCAACGAGATCCCCCAAGACCTCATCACGGTCCAAGGCGCCAAACAACGCGGCGGGCAATGGAGCGACTCTGGTCGGTCGTGGGACTATCGCGAAGAACGCGGCCGATCGTCTCGCAGTTCAAATGACGACACGTCGGGTCGCGTGTTCGGCGGCAGTGCGCACCGAGACGATGTGGTTGAAGCAGCAATCCGTTCCGGGAAGTCGGCGTCGCCAGCCAAAACCACCGGGGCCGAATCGTTGCAGCTCGAAGTTGGCGATCGAATTGTTCATGGTCGTTACGGCGAGGGCACCATCACGGAACTGGCCGGCGAAGGTGACAAGACCGAGGCTGCCGTCAACTTTGCTGGAGTCGGCCTGAAACGCTTCTTGCTGGCGTGGACGCCGCTCAAGAAGGCGTGAATCTGTAACGCACACCGCACGGTTGCTAGAAACGTGGTGTGAGTACGATGCGCAGCTCCCGTCCCATTCCCATCTCTGGCCCTCCCGTGGTGATGGTGCACGGCTGGGGTGGATCATTCGACCGCACGTGGAAGACGCCCGGCGTGTCGACGCTGATCGAAGAAGAGGGGCGGCCCGTCATCGGCATTGATCTGCTTGGTCACGGTGAAGCGCCCAAACCCCACAATCCAGCGGACTACGCAGATATGACCCAACGTGTGCTGGATGCGCTCCCTGATGGGCCAGTCGACGCCATCGGGTTTTCACTTGGGGCCATGACGCTGTTGCAGACCATGGTGCGTAACCCCGACCGGTTCGGCAAGGTGGTGCTGGCAGGCATCGGCAACAACCTGTTCGACGGCGGCAGCGGTCTTGGTGAAAAGGTTGCTGAGGCGATCGAAACCGGTGACTCGGCAGACGGAACCACCAAAGCAATGGTTGGCCACGCACACGCTCCGGGCAACGATCCAGTTGCCCTGGCCGCGGTGATGCGTCGGCCGATGCCGGCCGACCCCGTGACGGCTGAACGGTGCAACGCCGTCACGTCCAAGGTGTTGGTGGTGATCGGCGATGCGGACTTTGCCTTCCCGGCGGATCAGCTGGCGGCCGCGTTCCCAAATGGCGAGCTGAAAGTTCTGAAGCGTTGCGACCACTTCGCTACCCCAGAGGACTTCGGCTTCATCGACGCCGTCCTGCGATTCCTGTCGTAAGGCCAGGCCCTGCGTCCCTGGATCCGCTGCGTGGGAGGCGGGTCCTGCCTCCTCCGGCCCCTTCCCACTGTGCTCGCTTCGCTGCGCGCAACGGGCCCCTTCCTTCGGGTCACCCCCCTCCCACTTCGCTGGTTTCCTCGCCACCAACCCTCTCCGCCGGCTGGTGGGTCTTTGTCGGGTGGGGGTGTGTTGTGGCTGGTTGTGGGGGTGTTTGAGACGGAAATATTCTTCGAATTGTGATCAGTTTCGAACACATGTTCGTAGTGGTGTGGTAGGGTTCTTGTATGGGTGCGGCGGTCGTAGACATCACGGAGGAACTGCTTGCCGGGTTGGGCCGGTTGTTGGAATTTGTCGATTCTGGGCGGGTTGGGCTGGATGATGTTGCTGGTGTTCGGCGGGTGTTTGAACGTGCGGATTTGGTGTTGACTAAGGCTGTTGCTTGCACGGCTGGTGGGACGTCGTTTAACGGATTGGGTTTTCGTGATGTTGGTGATTGGTTCGCTGCTGCCACGGGTGCGCGTCGTGGTGAGGGTCGGGCGCGGTGTCAACGGGCGAAGCTTCTTGTGTTGCTTCCGCTGGTTGATGCTGCGGTTACTGGCGGGAAGTTCGGTTCGTCACATCTAGCGTGTCTTGCTGTTGCGGTGACGAAGGAACGTGAACTGTTAGCTGTTCGGGATCAGCATGTGTTTGTTGATTTCGCCGCGATGTTGGACGCGTCACAGTTCGCCCGTGTCGTGAACCGTTGGGTTGCGCTTTGTGACGATGAACTCAAAGACCCCACCGCGGCAGATGATGCTCACACGGCCCGTCGGCTGCAGCTTTCCCAATTGTTGGATGGGACGTGGCGGATCAATGGTGTGCTTGACCCTGTCGCGGGTGAGGCCGTGCAAGCCGCGTTGGCCGCAGCGATGAAACCTGACGTTGATGATGTTCGCAGCCCAGCACAACGACGCGCGGACGCGCTCGTTGATGTGTGCTTGGAATCTCTGGCGAACGGTGACCGGCCGTCGGTTGGGAATGAACGCCCGAATGTGAATGTGGTGTTCCACGCAGCCGACGGTTCAGCGCACACAACCAACGGTTGGTTCTTGCGGAACTGGGAACTTTCCCAAGTGTTATGCGATTCGACAATCACGGCGGTGGCTGCGACGTTGAATGGTGACGTGTTCGACGTTGGAACTCCGGTATCGGTCATCCCGACCAGGAACCGTAAGGCGGTCGCCATCCGTGACCGTGGTTGTCGGATGGGTGGCTGTAACCAGCCAGCCCGGTTCTGTGAGATCCACCACCTCCGTGAACGCGAAAACGGTGGAACACACGAACTCCCCAACCTCGTCATGCTCTGCCGCTACCACCACCGGGAGTTACACCGGCGCGGTGTCAAACTCCAATGGCAAGACACGACGCTGATAGCGGTGTACCCGAACGGCTCAACCATCCACGGCCCACCCCCACCATCAGCGCACCCCACGCTGCTGTAAGCCAGCGAGTAGTAAGTACAACTATCAACGCGAGCCGAAGAAGCGCGCCCGCGTGGTGGTGACGAGGTGACGGGCGTAAACGTCGTGATTCTGATCGACCGTTGAGAAGGCGCTGGCGCTTCTCCCTTTGAGAAACCGAGGGCAGAACACGTCAAGCCGGGTCTGGAAACAAATAGGTCTTGCCCGCTTTCGTCTGTTCACCCGCCAATTCTCGAGCCACGACGATGACGCGTCGGCCACCACTGAGAAGTGCCTGGCGCCTATGGGCTCGCTGGCCACTGAGAACAGTGCACCCTTCCGCAACCAACGTTGGGTTCAGCGCTACCAACGTTGCGTCGCCCCGGCAATTTTGACCGGTTTCGCGCCTGGTTGGTTGCGGGGGTGTCAACGTTGGAGAACGAAAGGTGGAAGAAGCAGCTTGCGTCCGTAGCCGATTCCCTACGGTTTAGGTGGTGCCTGGAGGCGGACGTACACGCTTCCGGTGTTTGTTTCACCCTCCGTGAAGGCTTCGTACTGCGCTAAGCCTTCTCCAGTCGGCCCGTAGAGCTTGCCCGGGAGACAGCCGTCTTCGAACTGACCCTGTTCTGGGCGCCACGCGGTGTTGCATTCGCGGCCGGTTCCAGCTCGACGCGCGGCGAAGGCAAACCACTGCCCGTTGACGGTGTTGAGCCAGAAATCCGCTTCAGTTCCGGCCAAACCTGGGTACAAGCGGGGTCCGTCTCGCTCAATTCGCTTGGCAAGTTCAGCTGGATTGCGGGAGACCTCGATGATGTTGGTGCCCAGGTTCACCTTGCTGGGTGTCTCCGTTGCGGCCCGTGCGGCATTCCAGAGGATCCAACATGCAAGCCCAAGTACCAGGGCAAGGCCGATGATGAGCCCGCGACCATGCGAACCCTCACGGAGCCCCAGGGGCTGACCATCCGGCCCCGTGGGGGCTGGGCGTGGGCGCTTCGGCTGACTTGCGCCGGTTCTCATGGGTTGCTCCACCTCGGGTCCAACGTCGATGCCTCTGTTCACCGCTCGGCCGCGCCCGTTCGACGCTTCGGAAGGCTGCTCGGCGCCGGGCTGGGAGTTCTCTGAAGACACACCAGTAGTATGCGCCAAGGTCGCCTGCGTGCCCGAATGTGGCGCGCTCGTGGTGTCGAACAAAGGAACAGAGTGGATCTTTTCGAGTATCAGGGACGTGCGGAGTTCGCCCGGTTCGGGCTTCCCGTGCCATCAGGCGGCATCGCAGACGATGTCGACACGGCAGTCACGGTCGCGGACGCGGCTGGCTACCCGGTCGTCATCAAGGCTCAAGTTCAGGTTGGCGGGCGCGGCAAAGCCGGCGGCGTCAAGCTGGCCGAGAACGCCGACGAGGTCCGCCTGCACGCAGGAAACATCCTGGGCATGGACATCAAAGGCCACGTGGTGAAGCGCCTGTTCATCGGCAATGCCGCTGACATCGCCGAGGAGTACTACGCCTCGTACACGCTTGACCGCAGCGCGAAGAAGCATCTGCTGATGCTCTCTGCGGAAGGTGGAGTGGAGATCGAACAGGTCGCGGTCGAGAACCCCGATGCGCTCATCAAGCTGCACATCGACCCGGTTGACGGCATCTCGTTGGAGACCGCTCGCCAGGCATGTGTCGACGCAAAGCTCAACCCAATCGCCGTCGACCAGGCCGCCGAGATCTTGGTGAAGCTCTACAAGTGCTTCACCGAAGGTGATTGCGACCTTGCAGAGATCAACCCACTGGTGCTCACACCAACCGGGCAGGTCCTCTGTCTCGATGCCAAGGTTGGCCTCGACGAGAACGCCATGTATCGCCACGACTGGGCAGAGTACGAAGCAACGGTCCGCCGTGACGCACGCGAAACGCTTGCCCACTCCAAAGGCCTGCAGTACATCGGCCTGGAAGGCACTGTGGGCATCATCGCCAATGGCGCAGGTCTTGCCATGAGCACGCTCGACGTGGTCAACCAGGTGGGCGGCTCAGCTGCCAACTTCCTAGACATTGGTGGCGGTGCAAACGCCGACGTCATGGCAGGCGCACTTGAGGTCATCAACACCGACCCTGCGGTGAAGTCGATCTTCATCAACATCTTCGGTGGCATCACCCGCGGCGAAGAAGTTGCCAAGGGCATCGTCGAGGCCATGGGTCGCGTCGACCTGAAGGCACCAATCGTCATTCGTCTCGACGGCACCAACGCCGAAGAAGGCCGCGCCATCCTTGCCAACGCCGGCATCCCGGCCGACAAGCTCATCTCCAAGCCCACCATGCTCGAAGCCGCGCGCGCTGCCGTTGCGCTGTCCAAGTAACCCGGCCACGTTCAGCGGAATTTAGAAAGTACACAGACAAATGGCAATTTTCGTCAACGAGAACACCAAGGTCATCGTCCAGGGCCTTACCGGCGGCCAGGGCAAGTACCACGGGCTGCGCAACAAGGCCTACGGCACCCAGGTAGTGGGCGGGGTCACCCCCGGTAAGGGCGGCACCGACGTCGAGGGCATCCCCGTCTTCAACACGGTGGCCGAAGCGGTTGCCGCCACCGGCGCCGACGCGTCGTTCATAGCGGTTCCTCCAAAGGCCGCATCGGCCGCCATCCTTGAAGCAGCTGCGGCCGGTATCCGGTTCATCGTCTGCATTACCGAAGGCATCCCTGCACAAGACGAGGCCAAGACCTACAACCTCTTGAAGCGTGACTACCCCAAGACGCGTCTCCTCGGCCCAAACTGCCCAGGCATCATCAGCCCTGGGCGCTGCAACATCGGCATCACCGCTGGTGAAATCGCGCTGCCACCGCAGGAAGGCAAACCGGCTGTCGGCATTGTCAGCCGTTCAGGCACCCTCACCTATCAGGCGCTCTACGAACTGAAGCAGCAAGGTATCGGCGTGTCCACATGCGTCGGCATCGGCGGCGACCCGGTTCCAGGCACGGCGTTCATCGACGTGTTGGCAGAGTTCCAGAACGACCCCGAGACCAAGGCGATCATCATGATCGGCGAGATCGGCGGCACGGGCGAAGAAGAAGCTGCTGAGTTCATCAAGGCCCATGTCACCAAGCCAATGTCTGCCTACATCGCAGGCGTTACTGCACCCGCTGGCAAGAAGATGGGCCACGCTGGCGCCATCGTCTCAGGCGGCAAGGGCACAGCCCAGGGCAAGATGGATGCACTGGCGGCTGCTGGCGTCAAGGTGGGTCTCAACCCAACCGAAGCTGGCGAACTCATGGCTGAGATCGTCAAAGGTCTCTAGCGTTTGGCCTTGCGGGAACCGGCAGATTCTGCCGGTTCCCTCAACGCAGCCGGTTCCTGCGATACGTCCGATGCATCCGATGCAGCGCTGATTGTGGCCACCACTTGTTTCGTGGTTTCGATGAACCGTTGAAGTGCCGCTGACCTTGTTCGGTCGGCTGCCCAGGTCAGCGTGATTGCACGGGACAGATCTTCCACGATTGGGATGATGACAGCGCCGTTGGGCAAGCCCGGCTCCACCGTGAGCCCTGGGAGCACTGCGCAGCCCAGTCCGGCATCCACGAGACGCTGGCGCGTTGGATTGTCTTCGGTACGAAACACCGCCGTGGTTTCCACCCCGGCGGCACGAAGCGCAGCTTCGCCTCTGGTCGAGCAAACCTCGCCCAGTGCGCCTTCCACCATGTCTTCACCGGCGAAGTCGCTCAGCGAGACGCTGGTGCGGTTTGCGAGGCGATGGCCTGGCGGTACCAGCGCCACGAAACGATCGGTCATCAGGTGGACCTGTTCGAACTCTGGTCCAAGAGATGCGCCGGACAAGAACGCAGCGTCGAGTGCTCCCGATCGAATGAGTTCTGGAAGTTCGCCGTCCTGGGTTTCGTTGCGGATGGAGACCCGAATCCCTGGCCAACTTGCGCGAAACGCGGCCAGTACACCAGGGAGCAACCGTGCCCCTGCTGACTGAAACGTGCCCACCGCAACGCTTCCGTCCTGACCCGTGTCCAAACGGTCAAGGTCTCGACGGGCGGCAGCAAGCCGGTCGAGGACCCCGTTGGTGTGCGTCAGAAGCATTTCTCCCGCTGCAGTGAGCGTGACTGGCCGTGGACCGGTGCCTCGGTCGACCAGCCGGTGTCCGACGATTCGTTCCAACGCAGCGAGTTGTTGGGAAACGGCACTCTGCCCGTATCCCAGTTCCTCGGCTGCCTTGCTGACGGAACGGGTTCGTGCGATGGCAGCGAGCGCAACGAGGTGGCGTGTGTCCAGACCCCAAGGTTCAGTTGAATCTTGCATGATTGTTATTGATCTTATTCGTTGGACGGATCAATTGGCTATGTGAATGATGAAGGGGAAGTTCATCACGAAACGAGATCATCATGGAACTGCTCCTCACCCTTGTCATCCTCACGGTGTTCGTCGTGGCCCTGGAAATAGCCTCATTGCGCTTCGGCGTGGACTCTCGTGAACCAGGCGACTGGCACGCCGTCGAACGCGACCGGCGCTCCATTTGAGTTCAACTTCTTGCTCGATCAGATCTCGCGTGAGATTTCCAACCGGACTGTGTCGATCCGCGGGTCTTCGATTCGTCGTTTCAGTGTCACCATCTCCGGTGACACTTTTCGAAAGGGGCCTCCATGCCTCGATACACAACGCTCATCTACGAACTGCCAGCCCTGGCCAATCCGGAATCCCCAGAGTTCCAAGCCATCATGGGCGAATACATGGCCTTCGGTAGCGCTGCCGGTGCTGCAGGCGTGCTCGTTGGTGGCGAGGCATTGATGCCAGTACCAACGGCAACCACTATCACGGTGCCAGGGGGCAAAGGTGGCGAGCCGCTGACCGCCGACGGCCCGTTTGCTGAAACCAAAGAAGTACTGACCGGCTTCTACCTTCTTGACGTTGCCGATCTGGACGAGGCGTTGAAGTGGGCCGCTCAGATCCCCGCAGCGTGGACTGGCGGCAAGGTTGAAGTCCGGCCGGTGATCGACTTCGGCGAGCAGTGACCGCAGCTGACCCACCGGGATCGTCTGCGTCGTCGTCGGACCCGTCTGCGTCACATCTGGACGCAGCAGGCGCCAACTTGGCGGAACTGCTGCGTTCAGAAGGGCGAAAGGTCATCGCAACGCTCACCCGCCTTACGGGCGACATTCATCTGGCAGAAGAAGCGCTGCAAGACGCAATAGAACGCGCGCTTATCGTCTGGCCAAGGCAGGGGATTCCGCAGAAGCCAGCAGCGTGGCTCACCACCACCGCACGCAACAAGGCGCTAGACCGAATCCGGAGAGAATCTGGTCGACCTGACAGGGAACGACAGTCGGCGTGGATTCGCACAACGCCAACTCCGTCTGTTGAAGACCTGCACGAACTGCTGACTGAATCCGTTCTCCGCGACGATCAACTGCGGCTGATCTTCACGGTGTGCCACCCGGCCCTGTCGCGTGAGGCGCGTGTTGCGCTGGCGCTGAAAACGGTCGGCGGTCTTTCCACACAGGAGATAGCAAGCGCGCTTCTGATTTCCGAGGCGACCGTTGCGCAACGTGTGGTGCGGGCGAAACGCAAAATCGTCGACGCGCGCATCCCGTTCCGTCTTCCTCCGGACCATGAGCTTCCTGAGCGGTTGCAGACAGCCCTGGAGACGGTCTATTCGATCTTCACCGCCGGTCACCATGCCGCCACCGGTTCTTTGGACAGCCGGGTCGATCTCGCCGTTGAGGGGCAACGTATCGCGGGTGAGTTGGCCCGACTGATGCCAGACGAACCGGAGTGTGTCGGGCTCCGGGCGTTGACTCTGGCCACGCACGCACGGGCATCAGCTCGGGTCAACCCGAATGGGGGCGCCGTCTTGCTGGCTGACCAAAATCGTTCACTCTGGGACCATGCGGCCATCAACCTCGCTGACTCGCTCCTGCGCAGCGTCTTGAGCGCTCGACGGCCCGGGCCGTTCCAGGTACAGGCAGCCATTTCGTGCTTGCACGGGCTTGCTCGGAGCTTCGCCGAGACGGACTGGGCAGAAATCGCCGAGCTGTACGCAGTGCTCTTCGAACTCCAACCCACAGCCGTCGTGCGGGTGAATTGGTCCGTTGCGGTTATGGAAGCCAGTGGGCCCGACGCAGGCCTGATGATCTTGGACGGGATCGACCCCGCAAACGTTTCACAGTGGCACCTGTACTGGGTGACCCGTGCAGAACTGGAGCATCGGTTGGGTCGAAAAGAAGAGGGCCTGGCGTCGCTCGCCAGGGCTCTCAGCTGCGACATGAACGAATCGGACCGAACGCTGCTCATCGGTCGACGTGAAGAGCGTCTGGGCGCTCCAGAAGCGCCACTACCGTCTGACGGGTGAGCTTGGAACAACCCGCGGCGCCGACCGGCAGCGGCCACCGCATAGCGGCGTTCGATGTGGTGCGCGCAGTGGTGCTCATCGGTGTGTTCACCATGAACTACATCGTCCATTGGAACGTGGAAGAAATCAGGCGCGGCGGTTGGGATCTGGTCGACGCGCCATCGGGTTTGCGCTCCGTGATGAACCCTTGGACGGGGCCGCTTTCCACCCGGTTTGCCGCCACGCTCACCACCTTGGTTGGGGTTGGTGTGGTGTTGCTCTCTGCTCGTTCTGTCGCCAGCGGTGATGCCGCAGCTATTCGTGAAGATCGTTGGAGGCTGCGGCGAAGGGGCCTGCTTTTTGTTCTTGCGGGTATCTTCTTCGACGTTGTCTGGCCGGGCGAGATCCTTCATTTTGTTGGACTGTTTTTGATTGTCGCAGCGTGGACCATCACTTGGCGACCGCAGACGCTTGGTCTCGCAGCGCTCGGTATTGCAACGGCGACTGCAGTACAGCGCTCGATGGTGTTCGCGACCGTGGGGACCGATGAGCGATTTTCGTGGTGGGGAGGGTTCTCCGCCGACCGAACCAGGTCGCTTGGCACAGCTCGAGGGTTTCTCTCGAACGTTATTTCGTGGGGCGGACACCCGTTGCTTCCCTGGCTGACGTTTGTTTTTGTCGGAATGGCTCTTGCGAAGCTGGACTTGCAGTCTCGCAGGACGCGGCTCAACCTGATGTTTGGCGGAGCCGGTTTGGTCGTGGTTGGTTATGCAATGCGCTTCGTTGGGCAGACCGTGCTGGCAGACCGGTGGGATTGGGCAGCATCTACAAGTCCGGGTGGGTTTGGGAGAGTCTCACCGTTTGGCGGTGGTATGCCCGCTTATGTTGTGTCCACGGTTGGAAGTTCGGTGTTTTTCCTGGTCGGTGTCTTGTGGGTTGCGGAACGATTCGGGGCGTCGCTGCCTGTCCGAGTTTTGGCCAGGGCCGGCAAGGTCACCTTCACCATCTACGTGGCCCACGGTGTGATTCCTTGGTTCCTGATCAGCCAAGGGTGGATCGGTCAGGACTTCGGGCTGCTGCGAAGCATGGGCATCGCGTTCGGAAGTTGGTTTGTAGCCATCCTGGCCGGGGCCGCAATGCACAAGGCTTTTGGGACCGGCCCCTTGGAATGGCTGTTGCGGCAAATCTCCGGATCGGCGGTGCGGGTTCAGCCAGCTGCGACTCAGCCGGTTGCTAGTCGACTGAGACAAGTGGAAGGTACTCCGGGTGTTTCGCGATGAAGTGCGCAACATACGAACACGACGGCACCACCTTGGTATCGACCGAGCGCAGCTCGTCCAAAATGTGAGCCACAAGCACGGCAGCGACGCCTTTGCCTCGGAACTGCGGTTGCGTGACGGTGTGTGGAAGCTCAACCGAAGTGCCGTCAACGATGTAGTCGGCAAATGCAGCTAGTTCGCCGTTAATCGTGAGCTCGTACCGGCTTGGTTTCTTCGTAATCACCATGTCTCGACGCTACGGCGTGTGGGGCCGGTTCGCTTCCCCACGAGATTCGCCCACCAGGGGTCTTTCTCTGGCCTAATCTGGCGGTCCACTTGGAAGGGTGGCAGAGCGGCCGAATGCACCGGTCTTGAAAACCGGCGAGGTGTTGAGCCTCCGTGGGTTCAAATCCCACCTCTTCCGCACATGAGACGGGGCGCCTTCGGCGCCCCGTTTTAGTTTTGTGCGCGCCTTGCCGAAATGGTGGATGTGAAGACGGTGTTGGCCCACGAGTGGTTCATCACGCCCGCAGGCTCGGACAAGGTCGCGGCGCGGATGGCCAACGCTCTTGATGTTGACCGTGTGCTCACTGCCATCGATGATCCTTCTGTCTCGACGGGGCTTCTTGGCCCGAGACGAGTCAACGCGCTTCCCACTAATCGGTTGCCCGGGGTGCGAGAGCACCGCATGAAATACGCGCCAGCGATCCTGGCCGCCTGGGCTGCTACCAAGGTGCGAGACGCCGATCTGCTTGTGACGAGCGCGCACTTTGCCGCAATGGGAGCTGGTCGCCGGTTTGACGGAGCGCACGTTGTGTACTGCCACAGCCCGATGCGTTTCGCATGGCGTACGGATCTGGAACGCAAACGCATTCCGGGCGTGGCTGGACACGTTGCCCGCCAGCTGATCCCGGCACTGCGGGCTTTTGACAAGAAGTCCGCCGAATTCGTCTCGTTGTTCGTCGCCAACTCGGCGTCGATCGCTGAGCGCATCGAAGCTGCCTATGGCAGAACCTCCGTCGTTGTCCATCCCTGCGTGGACGTGGATCGGTTCCAACATCTGGCACAGGACAAACAGGACTCCGCCTCTATAGGGCACTATCTGTGCTTCGGGCGGGTGGTTGACTACAAGCGCTTTGATCTAGCGGTGAAGGTATGCACCGCTATGAATCTGCCGTTGGTCGTAGCGGGTGATGGCCCAGGAGTTGCCGGGCTGCGCAAGATCGCGGGGCCAACCGTGCGATTCGAATCAGGGGTGTCCGACGCTCGATACCTGGAACTATTGCGCGGTGCGAGGGCGCTGATCTTTCCGGGTGAGGAAGACTTCGGGATCGTGCCGGTTGAGGCGATGGCGGCTGGAGTGCCAGTCATTGCTTACGGACAGGGCGGCGCGTTGGACACGGTCATCGACGGGGTCACGGGGGTGCTATTCACCCAGCAATCCGAGGCCGGCGTCCGTGAGGCAATCGAACGCGCAAACAGTCAGACCTTCGAGGCACCCAAACTGGTTGAGCACGCCTCGCAGTTCCGTCCGGAAGAGTTCGACCGTCGGCTCCGAGCTGTCGTGCAGGGTCATGTAAACCTTGGCCGCAGTGACGTGTGGACCTGAGTTAACCCAAATGGGCCGGTCCTCAAGTTTGACGATACGGGCGTCGATGTTGATTGCATGAAACGGGCGGTTGCCGCGCGCCTCAGCGATGGCGAGCAGATCATGGCTACAGAAGCCAGCGTGTCTCGGATCACTACGGCCCGCGTCCGCTCCATCCAACGGTCCTGGGGCTTGGTCAGGGTCGTCCTGACGATTCTTGCTGACGTTCTTGCGGTGTCTGCCGCTGTGTCGGTAGCGCTCACGTTGCGGCCCGACGGCGTCCGGCTCAGCCGCGAAGTGGTGCGCCCAACCGGATCGACTGTGTCGTACCAAACGGTTTCCCTGATCTTCATCGTTGGATGGTTGGGTGCAGTTGCGTTGAACGGCGGCTATCAACAGCGACGCTTACTTGGCCTTTGGTACCAGCTGGCCACGGTGTGGAGAAGCACGCTTGCACTGTTGGCGGTGCTTGGCGTCGCCAGCCTCTTCTTGCAACTCCAGCTCTCCCGTTCATACGTCATGCTTGGGCTCTGCGTGTCCGCTGCAGCCACGGTGGTGGGGCGTGTAGTTGTGGCGTGGCTGTTTCATGCGCTGCAACGCATCGGGATTGGCGTGGACCGTGTTGTCCTTGTTGGCGCCGCCCACTCGACACACAGCATCCGCGTCCAGCTGGAAACCACATCCTCGCGACGGACACGAGTGGTGGATGAGGTTCGTCTCCCGGCAGGGGGCAACGCCAGTTCATCGGTTGCTCCCATCCTGCGGGTGGTTGACCGTCACGGTGCAACCAGTGTGGTGATGTGCGGAGCTGGTTCGTTGCCCTCAGGCACTGTCCGCGTGCTTGCAGCCCGGCTTGCCGGCAGTGGGGTCTCTCTCGTGGTTGCACCTGGAACGGCGGAAGCCGTTGGCCCGGGCGTGCAACTCCACCCGGTTGGCGACCTGTTCTTGTTGCGGGTTCGTGACAGTGAACCTGGCTTGGTGAGCCGCGTGTCCAAGACGCTGTTCGACCGTGTCGCTGCGTTGCTGCTCTTGAGTGTGTTCGGACCGCTGATGCTTGCGCTTGCGTTCGCGATTCGGCGCGGCTCACCTGGCGCTGCGTTATTCCGTCAACAGCGTGTAGGACACTGCGGACGGCTGTTCACGATCTTCAAATATCGGTCCATGGCCGCAGATGCCGAAGCCAGACTCCGCCGAGACGGCTTGTGGGAGCAATACGTCGAGAACGGCTACAAGCTGCCGCAAGGTCAGGACCCACGCGTGACTCGCCTCGGCGCGTTGATGCGGCGGACCAGCTTGGATGAACTGCCTCAGTTGCTCAATGTGTTGAACGGAACCATGAGCCTTGTTGGACCGCGGCCCGTGGTTCCTGAAGAACTTGCTTGCTACGGCGACCTTGAGTTGGCTTATACGGGCGTGCGCCCTGGCATCACCGGCTACTGGCAAGTGAACGGGCGAAGCGACGTTGGCTTCCCGGAACGTGCCGAGCTGGACGCGTACTACTACGACAATCGTTCCCTGCGGGTTGACGTTCGGATCTTGTTGCGAACCGTCATCGCAGTGGCGTTCCGCATCGGGGCTCATTGAGTCTTGCCGAGCGGAGTCTTGCCGAGCGGCATTGGGTGCTCAACGTGTTCAGGGGCGCTCAGCCCTCAACTGTTGCGTGTCAGGCCGTTGCGAGTGCGTCTGACGAAGCGGCGGAGACGCCACGTAGGTCTGACTGTGCGCAGAACCAGTCGTAGGTAGACCGAACGCCTTCGGCAAGTGGTATGCGTGCTTGCCAACCAATGCTTGTCAAACGGCTGACGTCGAGAAGCTTGCGTGGTGTGCCGTCTGGCTTCGATGCGTCGAAGATGATCTCAGCGTCGGGGTGTACAACGTCGCGAACCATCTCGGCCAGCTGCCTGATCGACAGGTCGATGCCCCAGCCAATGTTGATCGGCCCAGGCTGGTTGTAGAACTCCATAAGGTGCACGCAGGCGTCGGCGAGGTCATCGACGTGGAGAAACTCTCGGCGCGGTGCGCCGCTTCCCCACACGGTGACGGAACCTTCGCCGTTCAGCTTCGACTCGTGGAATCGGCGCATGAGAGCAGGAAGCACGTGACCAGAATCGAGGTCGAAGTTGTCGTTCGGCCCGTAAAGGTTGGTTGGCATTGCCGAGATGAAGTTTGAGCCGTACTGGGTACGGTACGAGTCGCAAAGCTTGATGCCTGCGATCTTCGCGATTGCGTAAGCCTCGTTGGTCGGTTCGAGCGGCCCGGTGAGCAACTCGGACTCTTCAATGGGCTGGTTGGCCAGCTTCGGGTAAATGCACGAGCTACCGAGGTACAACAGCTTGCGAACCTGGTGAACATGCGACGCATGCACCACGGTTGCGTGGATCATCATGTTGTCGTAGATGAACTCAGCAGGCCGGGTGGAGTTCGCCCAGATTCCGCCGACGGTGCCGGCCACCAGGTACACCTCGTCGGGCCGATTCGCCTTGAACCAGTAGTTCACAGCAGCCTGATCGCGTAGGTCCAGCTGATCGCGTGTGGCGTGGAGCAACTCAACGCTTGGATCGGCGCTCAGGCGGCGCATCAAGGCGGACCCCACCAATCCACGGTGACCCGCTACGAAGACACGGCGCCGAGGAGCGTCCGTGTGCGAACCGATTTCTCGCGATGAAGCCATAGCAGCACATCGTCAAATTCGGCTACGGGCTTGAGGTCGACATAGCGAGAGTCGGCAACGTGATTCCGGCTTTGGCGACGTACCTGTCTCAAGCCCAAATTGGAACCGAGGTTCTCAAGCCTTTCATCAGATCTGCCGACAGAAAGCCGTGGGTACTGTGGGCAATCGGACGCCGAAACGACTGGTTGTCAACTTGTCGTCAGTGTCGAGTTTTCCGACCGGGCTCGCAACGGTGGCCAACAACGTTGTGCCGTTTCTAGACGACTTCGCGCCGGTGGTTCTTGCTCGAGAGTCTCAGGTGGATCGGTGGCGCTCAGCGATGCCCAACTCCATGGTCCAGGCCATCCCGGACGGCCTCAGTTCGGACTCTGGCAAGGTTGGACACCTCAAGCGGTTGTCGTGGATTGAGACTCGCCTCAGCAGGATCGTGCGTCGCAACGATGGCCTGTTGCTGTCTCCGGTACCGGAAGCTCCGCTCACCATGCCGGTGCCAACTTTCGTGATACTTCACGACCTGATTCCGCTGTTTCACTTGCCTGCTGGGCATCCACTTCATCAGTACACAAAGCGATATGTGCCAGCGGTCGTTGGACGGTCTCAACACGTTTTCAGTGTTTCGCAGTCCACACTGAACGACTTTGCGAGGCGTCTTGGGCGGATTCCAGATGCCTCAGTGATTCCGCTGGCGGTGGACCACCAACGGTTTCGCCCGGTTGCAGCAACGCTGGAACGTCGGTTTGTGTACGTCGGCCGCTATAAGGATTACAAGAACATCGAGTTTGCGGTGCGGGCGTTTGTCGCTCTCAAACGCCCGGATTTGCAGTTCGTGTTGGCTGGCCCTCCGGACCCCGGTTTCGCCGAACTGGTCCTTTACGCGCAACAACATGGTTGCGAGGGTGTTCGATACATCGGCACTCCCAGCGACGACGCGTTAGCAGCCCTCTACAGCGGCAGTCTCGCAACGGTGTACATGAGTCGCTGCGAAGGATTTGGTCTTCCGGTTCTCGAGGCGATGGCCTCCGGAACAGCAGTCATCACCTCAGCGGTCTCGTCGTTACCCGAAGCTGCCGGAGGCGCAGCCCTCCTGGTTGATCCCGACGACAGGGACGGACTGATGGCTGCGATGACTTCTGTGGCCGATGATGGCCAGGTCCGGCAACGTCTTGTCAGCGATGGACTTCGACGCGCGAAAACTGCGACCTGGGATGTCGCTGCGGCTCAATTGCGGCATGTGCTGATGCAACACGGAGCGGTGAGCCACATCGACAGCGTTCTACCGAGCCCGGACCCGCTGCTTAGTTCCCGCTGACTTGTGCGGTCGAGCAACTACCGCGTTCGTACTACCGATCCAATCCGCGTGCGCGCTCTCTCGGTAGCGACTCGCAACAGATCTGCGGCCGACACGTTTCGTTCCCGTGCAATCCGCCGGGCGTGTCTGATTGATGACAGCACGCGAAGCGCGTCGCTGCGAGGATCGGTATGTTCTGCTGGCCCCGAAGCCGCACCGCAGAGCAGTTCTGATTTCGCGAACTGCATTGTCGCAAGTGTGTTGGAGATTCCGTTGGGTGAAAGGGTCAGCGACACGAGGGGCTGCGGTACCGCGCATATGCGATCCGTCACCGCAATTCGGAGCCAGAGTTCGTAGTCCTCTACCGGATACCACGCTGGGTCGTATGCGCCTATATCAAGTACGCGGGCGCGGTTCATTGTAATTGTCGAATGCACAAGAACGTTGCCGCTTCGAAGAACACGGGTCAGCGTTTCGTGGTGCTCGGGTGGCGACGTCAACTCTCGCAACTGACCGTCGAGTGACCGAATCTCGGCGCCGCTGGCAACGAGTGTGTGTCCGTTGAGGAGCAACGGTAGTTGGTGCTCGATGCGACGAGGGAATGCGGTGTCGTCGGCGTCCAGGCGTGCAATGAAGGTTGCCGTTGATATGCGAAGCCCATGGTTCAACGCAGCTACAAGGCCACCGTTCTGGGGTAGTACCTCAACTCGGAGACGTGGGTGCGGGGCCAATCGACTGGGCGCCCCGTCTGTGCTGCCGTCGTCGATCACAAGTACCGAGCAAGCAACGGTTTGCTCCAACGCAGACTGGACTGCGCGAGCGAGCAATTCTCCGGCGTTGTACGCCGGGATGAGGAACTCCACCGTGGGGATCATGGGTTGCGTGAGTCCCGTGTGTCGAGTCGGCCAGCAAGGAAGCCTGCGGTGCGAGCAGCGGACCGAAGTGTTGATTGGGTTGCGTCAGCGACAGATCCGCGCAGCAACTGCGACCCGGATCGCACGAGGGGCCGGAAAGCCAAGCTGAACCCAACTCCGACGGGGCTGTTGCGCCCACACGCGTATCCGATCCCAAGGCCGTAACCCAGTTCGGACTGGAAGCTTCGGGTGCTGTCATCGGGGTGCGCGATCGCACGAATCGGGTGAAACTCTGCGTGATGGCCGCTTCGCAAAGCTCGCAGTACGAAGTCGGTTTCCTCGCCTGCTCCCCATGGGCTTTGTGCGCCGAGCCCAAGGCTTTCGTCAAACCCGTTCACCGCTCGAAACGTCGCCGTCCGCGTGATGAGGCCCGCGCTCAACACGGTGCGATGACAGTTGCGCGGTGTAATCGCGGTCCGCTCAGTAGGCGGGCGCCCGAGGGGACGTTCTGAGGGCTGTCCAAAGACGGGCACTGCGACAACGTCAGCGTTGCTCGCGGCGGATTCCACGATGCCAACGATTGAATCAACCGCCCCCGGTAGGTAGTGGCAGTCGTCGTCAGGAAAACAAAGCAGGTCGGTATCGAGTTTCGCGGCCCCGCCGTTGCGTGCCCTGGACAGGCCGCGTTCCATTTCGATGTGCGCAACCTGAAAACCCAGCGAATCCACGAGGTTGGCAGTGGCGCGGCGCTGATCCTGCTCCCCTTGCGAGACCACCACGATCTGGACCTCATGCGGCGTCCTTGCCAGCAAGGATTGCAGCACCTTGGCAAGAGCTGCGGGACGTTCGTCGAGTGTTGCAACTACAGCGCCCAGCTTCATGGCAGGCGCGCTAGCTGGTACGAAAACACGGTGATCTGTGCGCTTACGAAAGCCAGATTTGCCCCAGCAACCCACACGACACCGAAGCGGGCGACGGCAAAGGTGATCGCGACGTTCAGTATCGCCAGCACAATGCGGGCGTTGCGCACCGAACGCTCGCGCTGGGCCAGGATCAAGGCCGTTCCGGCGAGTGAACCGGCACCGGCCAGCACGTTGCTCGCCGTCATCACGATCAACAGCGTCGAATGGATCGGGTACGCGTCACCGAACAGCATCGACATAACCGTGGTGCCCGCGATCCACATGGCCAGCGTGCAGATTCCGGCGCACATGGCGAAGAGTTTGAGGCTGCTCTTGTAGGTCTGGTGAAGGTTTGTACTGGTTGCCAACGCAGAGGATCGAAGCTGCACCACTGCGTCTGCCAGGATCGTGATGGGCGCGGCGAACTGACTGTGTACCGCGTATGAAGCAACTGTCGCTCCGGGGTTGACTGCGCGAAGGCTCCATCGATCCGATGCGGTCTGTGCCCACATGAAGGGTGCACCTTTGGCGGATTCCGTTGCCGGCAGCCAACGCACGGGAGCAGCTGTCGGGTTCTGCGGTTCGCTGCGTTGGATCAGCCACAAGCAAGCGCTGACGACGGCCGATGCCATGACAAGCCCGTGCATGCGTGCGTCGAAAGACACGCCTGGAACCACAATGACGAGAAGCCGGACGGCGTTGCCAGCGCTCAGGACGGCCGCTCCCGCGAGTCGTCGCCCATCGGCGAGTAGTGACTGCTGCCAAACCGAAGCAACACCCTGTTGTGTGCCGATGCTGAAGAACACCAAACACAACGTCAACCAGGTCTGTCCTGATGCGAACACGCCTGCCAAGAACACCATCTGCACCAACGTCCCGATTGACGTTGCGGAGCGTTTGACCGGGTTTGCGTATCGGGTTGTCGCTTTGCTCAGCCCGGATTGATACACAAATGCGGAAAGGGCAAGCGGGCCGAAGATCAGCATTTGCAAAAGCGCCTGAAGCGTTGCGTATGGGGCGACAGTGCCGTACGTCTCGGGACCAAGCTCAACTGCCATTGCGTACATCGGCGCGAATGTGCTGACGGCGATCACGCCCGCGCTGAGCAGGCTTTCGATCGACGCTCCGGTTGCACGTCGGGCGGAGATCGCGATTGTCACGTGTAGACCGGGTCGTCGGTGCGCTGGAGCGAGGTCCACGATGGATCTGCAGGGTTAATCCATTTGTTTGTTCGACTCCACGGAGTTGGGACAAATACCAAGTCGGCATTGCATCGCGACAGCTGCGCCGCCCACCAACTGAGCGAGCTGTTGGACAGCACAAGTGCGGAGCAAGAACTCAGCGTGATCAAGGTCTCGACGTCGGAGTAGTCGCTTGCGTCGTGGACCGCCGCGCCGAGGTCCGTTGATGCAAAATAAGTCGGGTCGTCGGAGAAGCCGATGAAGCGAGCGTTGGGAAAGCGCTTGCTGAGTTGGTGGAGCGCTTCCCGGTAGTACCCGGTGCCAACGAAGCCCAGTTCGTTTGCAGCGGCCCCGTGCAAGTAGTCGCCGCGTCGGACGTGGATGCCGATGGTGGGCACCTCTGCAGCAAATGCAGAAACACGAGGCGATGCGATGCGTTGGCGCAGTTCCTTACGGACCACGTCGACGAGACCGGAGAGATCGCCGTAGTAGTGCGGTAGCTGGAAGTATCCCTTCAGCACAACACGCTTCGCCTTGGGCAGTTCGATGGGCGGACCGCATTCGGGTTCGTAAATGTACGTAGTACCCAGGAGCTTCAGAACGGTTTGGTTGCGTTTGTGCATGGCGCGAAGCGCGAAACGATCTTGTTGCGAGAGCGTCGTGAGCGGGGCGCCCGCATGCAACGTGAGTGAGCTGCGGCCCTGCGCCCCGGTGTCGTCTACGACGAGTTGCGCGTTGAGATGTTGCGCCAGATGGTGCCCGGCTGCGAGTTGGAACAGCTGATTGCCGAGCCCGCCTTGAGTGGCTACGACAACTTGCCGGCTATTTCGTGAACTCATAGATGCCGCACGAGTAGTTGGCGTTGGCGTAGTGATCGGGGTCGTTTTGCAGATCAAGATGTCCGGCGTCGTTTACGGCTGCGAAGGAGACCAGCCGCAAGTTTGCAAGCGACGATGGAATCCGTGATGGATCGAAGATGCGATGCGCGTTGAACATGAGACGTTCTCGGCCGATTGGTGCTGCGAGATAGAGCCGTCCACCGGGCGCAAGCACGCGGTCCATTTCGGACAGGGCAGCATCGGGCGATGACGGATCAATCGGGTCGCCGTATCTGCCAAGGCCGAGGTGCTCGATCGTGTGGAGGCACGACAGTGATTGAACCGAGTTGGTTTCCACTCCGACGAGGCTCGTGCAATTTCGCTGCTCGAACGTAAGGCCGTCAGGAGGAACCTGTAAGGGGCGGATATCGAACACCGTCACGGGCATAAACGTCAGCAGGTGAGCGATGAAACCGTCGATGCGTGAACCGATGTCTACGTGGCGTTCGGGCCGGCGGGCATGAATCAGGCGGGCCACGTGGAGGTCCATGTGGAAGTACTGACCGAGTGCGTCGCCGGCTTGCTCGTGCTGGTCTGTGAGTTCTGGCTGCAGGTGACGGAGTCTGGCGGGGAACGGTGAGTCTGCGGCAAGCGAACGGTATTCACGCAGATCGCGAGAGAAGCGGGGAAGTCCACGCAGGTGAGCAACCATGCGGGTGGGTTCGGTCGCCGTTGCGCGCCGCACCGCTTCGTTGATTTTCTGGATGACCGCCGGGGTGGCACGAACCGCATTCACCGTGGAGCTTTCGGCAGAAACGGGCTCCGGCTTGACCAAAATTGCTGGTTTGGAGGTGACGCGAGGCTTCAGAGCACTTGGTTGGCCGTTTTAGATTCGGTGGGCGCGGACGTGGACGCCGAACGACAGAAGTTCTGCGGATCTGTTGCCCGTGCGACTGAGGTTTTGCAGCCGCCAAAGCATCGGGAGCATCGCTACCTTCGAAAGGAGCGAGCCCTTTCGACCGGCGTGTGAAACGCCGATCGAACCAACTCGGCGTAATTCTTGAGCAACCGCTTCGAAGTAGTTGCCATTGGAGACCAGTTCGTCGACTACAAAACCGTGTTCGGCGAGGTGGTGTTCGAAGAAGTAGCGGTTGAATCCGGTTGCGAAGTGATACGGCGCAAAGTGGGTGAGGCTGAAAAACGGGGCCGTGAGGATCAGCGTGCCGCCGGGGCGGATGAGCCGGGAAAACTCCTGGATTGCAAGGACCGGGTTGGGGAGGTGTTCGAACACTTCGGTGCACATCACCGCATCTATCGAGGCGTCGGGGAGTGGGATGTCTGTGATGTCGCAGACGATGTCCAGCTTTCCGTTGTCCCAACCACCGGTGTGTAGGCCCACGTCACCAGACCCTGTGTACTGGGCGAAATCCTGGGCGATGTAGTCCAAGTGCCCACAAAACCGGCGAAATTGGCATTCGCCGGCACCTGCGTCAAGCAGCTTTTGGCCAGATGGGACGGTTCGGAGCGCGGATTCAATCCACGCAACCCGCGTGGCTTCGTTGGCTGTTCCAACTGTGAACATGGACTCGACCCCGATCGTTGATTCGTCCCGGGGTACTGCATCGTCACGTTCGGACCCGAAGTTGAGTCTTCCTGTTGTGGACGGTTTGATCCTGATTACTGATCCGATCGGTCGAATCTCTGTGCAAGACTCTTCGCTTCGAGGAGAAGTGCGAGAGCGGCCGAATCGACCTCACTGCTAATGAGGGGACTTGGGAAACTGGGTCCGAGGGTTCAAATCCCTCCTTCTCCGCCACATACCCGTCGGTGTGCCGGTTCACAACCGGTACACTGTCGGTCACATTGCGTTCGTAGCTCAACGGATAGAGCATCTGACTACGGATCAGAAGGTTGGGGGTTCGAATCCCTCCGAACGCGCCAAGAAAATCCCTGGTCAGCTGGGCATGTGTCGGGAATCGACACCGTCCTGCTGAGAACATTAGGTGTTTGAAAAGCATTCTCGGAGGTTCGTGATGCCTCGCTTCAAGGGCGTCTACCGAGACGCGAGTGGCTGGTATTTCAAGGCGCGCACCTCCAAGGACCCGCTAACCGGCAAGTGGACCCAGGTCACTCGGCGCGGTTTCTCGACAGCGACCGAGGCCGCGCAAGCAAGGCAAACCCTTCTGGACCCGACCACCAAAGTTGTGCAGACCGCCTCCGAAGCCGGAGACAGCTCGCCGCACTGCGCGCACACGTCGTGGGATGAAGTCAAGGAGAGGCGACGTTCGCTGGACGAGTAGTACGGACAGTGATCTGCTCCGTAGTCGGCGGGAGTGCGGCGATTGGTCAGTCGTCGTTTTGATGCGAAGCGAGCACTTCAGCAACTTTTCCAGCGAGGAGAAATGCCCCGGGGTTGATGTGCTGTCGGGCGACTCGGAGGCGTGCTTCGGTGTAGCGCCGGTCGGTGACGAAGACTCGCCCGCACGTGCTGGCGATCCATCGACGAAGCGCTGGTGGGGCATCTGCGAGTGCCGCTGAGACTTCTTCCACCGATTCGGTCTCGAGCAGCGCGAGGAGGTCGATCGTGTCCGATGTGGCCTTGGCCGGGTTGTTGCTGTCAGCGCGTCGAGGCATCGACACGCTCTTCAACGCGATGAGTCCGGCGGTTGTTGCGACTCGCATCGTCGCGGATGCAATCGGTCGGTAGCGTTCGTTGTGCACCTGAACGGATTCCGTTGTCGCTGTGGTGAACGCCAAGTCGCGTGCCAGCGCGAAGGCGTATTCACTTGGTTCGACCGATGACGGATCTGGCACGGATCCGACTGACATGACGTCGAATTGCGTCGCAATTGGGACGATGAGCTTGTGAGCGGCTCGTTGTTCGCCACCTACGGCGACGAGAAGCTCGACGAGCCGGTTCGACTCCCGAGCAAGGGTGTCGATGTCCACCGTGGCGCGGTGCGTGCCTCCGACGCGCAGCACGACCGCCACGCCGCCGATCAACACCCAGTCGGGCAGATTGTTTGGGAGACGCGAGATTGCGTCCACGAATCGAGCGACGTCGGAGTCTTCTGTGGCGACGAGCACGATCGGGTCACCAGACACGGTGCGCTCCTGCCGGGTCCCAGCCGCTCAGTAGCTCGCGGCCGCGTGCGTCATCGAGGGCAAGTTCAAGGGCTATTGCGATCGCGGGCACGACAACTTTGCCTCTTCGCTCGCAGCGGTGTGATGTGAGCCAGGCAACCGGAGCGACAACGAGATCGAACTTCCCGTTCGAGTCCTGCTTCAGGACGGACGCCGCAAGGTCGAGCGATTCGGCGTCGGGCAGCATGAGTTCCGATCGACCCGTTCGCCGTGCGATGCCTGGCACCTGCCAGGCATGTTCGGCGGCTGAGCCGGCCCATGCCCATCCGGTGCCGACCGCGTCGTCTAGGCGGGTGCGTAACGCCCGGGCGGTGGGGGGTGTTGTCGGATCACCGCTGACTACGACGTGATTGGCTCGATAGCGCCACGCCTGGACGGCGGCGTCAAAGAGTTCGGGCAGAAGGGGTTCGTGCGTGCTTGTGACGAGTCCGTCGTCGACGAGACGTCGGAGCGCATCCGACACCGAGGATGCGGTCCGGCCGATCGCTCGACTTATCGCACGAACGCCGCCGGGTTCCGGTGTGTGGAGAAGCCACAGCGCGACGTCGAGGCCGATACCGTCGAGCGGCTGCCCACGACGTTTGGCCGAAGGTGCTTCTGCGGTAGCCACGGCGGCTTCGACAACAAGCGTTCTTCGATGGATCGAGAGGTAGCCGCGCTCGTCGAAAAATGCCAGGTTCCGTTGCCGAAGAATCACCCGTGCCTCGTCCGTGATGCGCTGGGCGACGAGGAGTTCATCGGGCTTGGCCGTTTGGGCGAGGCCCCGAGCGAGTGAATCGCTCACTCGCGCGGTGAGGCGGACGTCGAATCGCTGATCCTCGATCATCACGCTCGCGGTCGGCGCCGAGACCTCACATCGCAGACCCAGTTGGGCGCATCCGGACTTGAGCGCCCGCATGGCCGGCCCGAACCGTTTCCATCCAGACTGTACGGTGTTCGTGACCACTCGTACATCGTACAGGAAATCGGAGTTCACGCCGGTGTCGCACTTCGGTATGCTTCACTCGTACCACCCGGCTCTCCACTGGAGGCCGGGTTTTCTTTCGCCCAATGCCTGGGCGTTAGTCCCGTCATGGAACCGCCGCAGCGCCCGTTGCCGATGTGGAGTGCGACAGGTCAACATAATGTTGCTGATGCCGGAGCAGCACTGGGTGGCGTCTGGGTTCGCTGCCTCTGTTGCTCTCCCGGACGGGCCAAAAAGTCAGCCTGGGCTCCAACCGAATGGCTGTCCACCCAGGCTTCCTTCACGAGGGATCGCCCCGTGCCCCACAACTATCGACCAGAACGCGCCGCAAGGCGAGCAAATCTTCGGGAGGCCGCTCAACCGATTAGAAGGTAAGCGTGCGTATGAGAACACCGGTGAGAACATTCGCCTGGTTCTCAAGGGACACTTCAGGTCCCTACCGGTCACCTCCGGGTGGCCATACTCCCAGCCTCGACGCTGGTCGCGGCCTCTATCGGTCACTTGGTGACCCTCCCGGATAGCACCGGATATCGAGTCTGAGAGGACTACGGATCAGAAGGTTGGGGGTTCGAATCCCTCCGAACGCGCCAAAAGCCCTGGTCAGGGCACCATGCCCTGTGTGTGATCGACTGCCCAGGGGTCGGCGTGCCCGACTGCGTGGCATGACTTGCTACGGTTCATGCCACGCGTACGAGGATCTCAACTACGGTGAATCAGGACTGGCTCGCCTCGGCTCGCAGCCAGACCGGCCTCCCGGATTCTGAACTCATCGATCTCGCCCTTCGCTCGCTACTTGAACGCGCCGAGCGCGACGCTGAAGACAAGGCGCTCAGTGAGCAGCCGAACCACTTGGACGCCGACCTTGCAGGTCTGCCGACCGGTTGGCCGGCTGAGGCACCGCCGCTCGACGCCTATGAAGGTTCCGTTCCTGACGATGTAGTGGCGCTCTTCGCGGCGCGCAAACGTCGATAGCGCGATGGAGAACGGTGAGGTCTGGTGGGCCGACGTTCCGAACGACATAATCCGTCCAGTCGTCGTCTTGACGCGATCGCGGGTGGTGAACCGTTTGCACTCCGTTGTGGTCGCCCCCATCACGTCGACGGCGCGGGGCCTCGCGACCGAGGTTGCAATGGGTTCAGCAGAGGGTGTTCGTGAAGGCAGCGTCGCCAACCTCGACAATACGATGCTGCTCCACCGGTCGGCTCTCGGCCGCAAATGTGGTCAAGTAGTCGCTGCGAGATGGCCGGAGTTCTGTGTGGCCATCCACAAGATGATGGGTTGCTGAACGGTCCGCACGGTGAGAACGAACGAACGACCGAGCGAGCGGCCTGATGCGTGAGCAGACAGGCGAGCCCCTTCGCCCGCCAACCGGGGGCAGTTTCGACAGACGGTGCTCGGCACTTTGCGTCTACGGCAGGATCTCCGTGCGCCACGTTTCCGGGGTAATCGTCACGACGATTTCGGTGTCGCCGTGGCCGTCGGGGAAGTCGTTGAGAGCGAGCTTTTGCATGAAATCGTCTGTGTAGCGCTTTCCGCCCTTGAGGCCCAGGTACCTCGACGACATGGCCAGCATGGATGATTCTGTGTCGGCGCCAAGGGTGCGCACTACGACAGGGCCTTCGACGAGCACAGAGCTATACGTGCCGTTGGCCGCTTCGACGACCAACATGCTGGCCCTGCCCTCGACACGTAGACGCTTGGCCTTTGCGGAGGTGGCGCCCATGTTGATCTGGATCCCCACCGTCGGATCGTACGAATACCAGATTGGGGCCATGAGCGGCCCTTTGGCCGCTCGGCCGATGCCTAGATAGCCGAGGTGTGGTTTCAGCATGAAGGCGTCGCGTTCGGCGTCGGTCATCTTTGAGGGCATGGTCGTTCCTTCTCAGTTCTCAGTTGTTGGTGTCAGGTATTGCGCCGACGTTGGCCGAGTTGTCCTGAGTCGGTTGCGTCGACAACGAATGCGAAGAAGTCGGCCGACGGGTCGTTGCTGCCACGCGTGCCGCGTTGCCAAGTCGTGGCCGGCTGCGAGGGTTTACCGGGAGCGACGATACGTTCCCAGTCGAGCACGCAGACTCGCGTTGCGATTGCCCATCGTCCTTCACGCAGTTCGAAGGTATCGAGGTACCGCAGGCCTTGTGCGATAGCGACGGGTGGCTCGCTGTTTGACCGGCGAAGCCGTTCGTAGAAGCCGAGGCAGTAGGTCTCTGCCCGAGCGGTGATCCCTTCGATATCGACTTCGATGAGCGGTGGACCGAGTTGGTGACTGGTGCTGTTCAACGTCGCGGCGAGCGCTCGCAAGAATGCGATGAGTCCTTCGAGATCTCCGGAGTAGAGGCCATGGTCATCGGTTGCGTCAGGGTGGTAGCAACTGCGAAGGAGATCCCAGTCGTTGCGGTCGGCCGCTCGGACGTAGCGGAGCAGGACGTCGGTGATCTCGGCTCGGGCGGCCAAGGCCGCAATATCGATGGTCACAGAAGCCGTCCTGTCTCGTAGCCGGCGTGGATTGCGGTGGTCAGGAATCGTTGTGTACGAGCCTCTCCGATTACGTGAACTTCGTCGACCAGCCTCCCAAGAGTTTCAGCCAGGTGGAGGTTCGGTTCGTGGAACGTGACGTGGACGACGGCGGATGCTGGGAGCTCACTATCGGGCCCACCGTCGAGTGAAGAAACAGTCACGGAACCATCAGTAAGTGCACTGATGAATGTCCGAGCGCGTAGCTTCACGCCGGCGCGGGCGAGATACTCCTTCGCCGTCCAGGTCGCCCAATCTGGCTTAATCAGGCTGGCCAGTTCGCTGAACCTCGAGACGATGGTGACCTCGCATCCACAGCTGACTAGGTGCTGGGCAACGCTCATCGACTCCATATGTCCGACGTCGTCGACGAGCACCACGGGTCCGAGTGGGAGCGGGTGGGCTCTGCTCAGAACATCCCATGAACTCAGGATCGGTGTGGACTCCGATGCGGTGAGCGAAAGCGTTGGTCGCCCAAGTTGCATCATCGCCCGGGGTGCGGGACCGGTGGCGACCACAGCAGCGTCGAAGTGACCGAGACCGGTGATCGACGCCTCGGTGACCTCATAGGCCAGCCGGACGTGAACGCCAAGCCGGGTGGTCTCGTCAATGAGCCAATCGACGATGGTTCCGATGTCGTGTCGATCTGGTGTGAGTCGAGCGAGGTTGAGTTGCCCGCCGAGTCGATCGGCGCGCTCGCAAAGAGTGACCTGATGGCCACGCGTGGCTGCGACCCGGGCGGCTTCCAAGCCAGCGGGTCCTCCCCCGACAACGAGGACCCGACGTCTCGTGGGGGCGACCCCCAAATCAGCGTCGTCCAACGACGATTCACGCCCGACGGTGGCGTTCACCGTGCAACCGAGCTCGCGGACGAACAAGCCGCCAAAACATCCCTGGAGGCAGCCGATGCAAGGGCGCGGTTCCAGGCCGGCGATGGCTCGACGAACGAGGTTCGGGTCGGCGATCGTCGCCCGGACCATGGACACCATTGCTGCGTCGCCTTTCGCAACAATCGAGTCTGCCTCGGCCAGCGTCATGATCCGACCGGTGACGATGCACGGCGTGGTGATTGCGCGCGCGACGGCGACCGAGTCGGGCAGTTCGTAACCGCGCGGTTCGTTCATCGAACCGATCATCTTGTTCATGGACTGATACACGCCGGCCGATAGGTCGATGAAGTCGACGAGCCCGCTTTCAGAAATGGCTCGGGCGATTGCGATGCACGCGTCGTTGTCCAGCCCGCCGGGGAGTCGTTCATTGCCCGATAGGCGGATGCCGACGGGGAAAGCTGGGCCCACCGCTTGTCGGACGCGTTCCAAGACCTCCAATGCGAATCGGAGGCGATTCTCAAGCGGACCGCCATAGTCGTCGGTGCGGAGGTTCGTGAGCGGAGACAGAAACTGTGAGATGAGATAGCCGTGGGCGCCGTGCAGCTCGACGCCGTCAAGCCCTGCAGCTTCGGCCCGCCCGGCGGCACGAGCAAAGCCGTCGACGACGTGCTCGATCATCGATGGTGTCATCGCCTGCGCAGGTACTCCTAGTGTCCATCCGGGCACGGTGGAGGCGGACCACGGCGCTGACCCGTCCAACGGGTCGAACTGATTCCCGCCATGGAACAACTGCGCAAACACCCGCATGCCGTGGCGATGCACGGCTTGCGCGACACGGCTCCAACCGTCGATGACGCGATCGCTGGACGCATCGAGCGGAGCAGGACTCACGGCGCGATCTATCGTTGCGCTCTCCAAGATCGACAGTCCGACACCACCGCGGGCCCGGGCCTCGTGATAGGCGACGAATTTGTCGGTGACCTCGCCACGACTTGCGTACTGCGTGAGGTGCGACGCTCGCACAACACGATTCGGTACCTCGACGCTGCCGAGCGTGATCGGACGGAGAATCGAATCAAAAGCGCGCGTAGTGTTTTCAGTGATTTCCATTGACAGGTCCTGAAGGGCGGGCGTTAGTTGATACGGCGTTCTCGGCCGGCCCAGAAAGGCTCTCGCAGCTCACGACGCAGCACTTTGCCCGTGGCGTTGCGTGGAAGCGTGTCCACAAACTCAATTGACGTCGGACATTTGTAGGTGGCGATCCGGCTGCGCGCGTAACTGATCAGTTCATCGCCGGTCAGCGATGAACCGGGGGTCCGGACGACAACAGCTCGTGGCGTCTCGCCCCACTTGTCGTCGGGGACGCCGATGACCGCAACTTCGGCCACGTCGGGATGCCATTGGAGCGCATCCTCGACCTCGGCCGGGTAGATGTTCTCGCCGCCCGAGATGATCGTGTCCTTCAAACGATCGCGAAGGAATAGGTACCCATCGGAATCGAGTTCGCCGACGTCACCGGTCGAGAACCATCCGTCGGCGAGCAAGACCTCGGCGGTGGCGTCAGGCCGGTTCCAGTATCCCGACATGAGCCGATCGGTGCGTGCCTGCACCTCGCCTGGTTGACCGGGCCCCAGCGTGGCGCCCGTCTGAATGTCGACAACGCGAAGCTCGACGCCGGGCCGTGGACGACCGCAGGATCGGAGACGTTCGACGGCCAGCGCTACTGATTCTGCGGGGCCATCAGGATTGAACGCGTGATCTTCCTCGTCGAGCACGCAAAGAATTCCCGTGGTTTCGGTTAACCCGTAGGCCTGGACAATGCGGCAACCCAGCGCGTCGATCACCGTTTGAAGGACCTGGCCTGTGATGGGTGCAGCGCCGTAAGAAACCGTTCGAATAGACGAAAGGTCGGTCGATGCTGCCGCCGGTGATTCCACGAATCCTTGGAGCATCGCCGATGCCAACACCAGGTTGGTCAGGCGGTGCGACTCGACCAGTCGGAGCATGTTGGCCGGACTCGGGTCATTGTCGATGACCAGGCAGCAGCGAGCCCACAGTGAACCAACGGCTGTGCCGGCGCCGGCGATGTGAAACATCGGGAGCACAGACAACAACACCGATGACGCGTCGAGATCCCAAACTTCGACTGTGTCGGGAATGCACGAAGCGAACGAGCGTCGAGTGAGCATCGCTCCCTTCGGCTTTCCGGTCGTTCCTGAGGTGTAGAGCTGGAGCACGACGTCGTCGTCGGTGTACGCCACCGACGGCGGGTCGGCTGACTGTGAGTCGCGCCACTCGTCCCATTCGTCAGACCCGTTTTCGGAGCCGCCGATCACGAGCAGCTTCGCCCCGGAGGCCTCTGGCAGTTGCTGGATGACGGACGCGAATTCGGAGGTGGTGACGACAACTCGGGGATTGGCATCGCCGATCACGAACGCCAGCTCGCTTGGGTGAAGTCGCCAATTCAGGATCGTCGCGACGACGCCAGCTCGGGCACTGCCGAGCATGAACTCGACGCACGAGAGACAATTTCTGCCGACAAATGCAACCCTGTCTTGCGGTGTGAGTCCGAGTGCAAGCAACCCGTTGGCTACTTGGTCGGCTGCCAGATCGAGTTCGTCGAAGGTGACCGAACGATCGGAGTCAACCACCGCAATCCGATTCCCATCGTTGACCGATGGGATCGGCCGCGCCAAACGTTCGACAGCGAATTCGGTGCTTGGGTCCATAGTCAGATCCTTGCTATGCGTTCATATAATCGTCGAGGGTGGTGTGAAAGTGCCTGATACGGCTTTCCTGATAACGAGCGAGGGTGACGCCAGGTTTGCGGCTGGTCCGTAGGCCCTTCTGGATCCGCATCAGGTTGTCGGTGTCCTGATCAGCGACCATTGCCGCTGATCCCAGCTCCGGGGCGTCAGCCCACTTCTGGTCAATACGCAACATCGTCATCGTGGCCGGGGCAGGGTGGCTTCCGTCGGGAGACTTCGAGAACAGGAACATGATCTCCATGATCGAGCTCTCGGGATCGTCACCATTCGGTCGGAACCGGTAGGTGATGGGAAGCGCTTGGCCGCCCCATGGGACCATGTTCGGGAACAACATGTACTCGATGAGGTCGAGCGATTCAGTGTCGGACAAAGACGACATGTCGAGCTGGGTGGACCGCGAAATTCTCTCCCGAGAACGCTGCGCGAGCTTGGCCCGCGCGGTCTCACCTTCGCCGACTTCGATGGGTTTCCCGGCGAAGAAGGGGACGTCGCGTCGCATCTCCTCGATAGTCCGTTCCGGTGGAATGCCCTTCATTGAGGGGCTGGGAACACCCTGCACGCTTATCATTCGGCTGACGTGACGGATGCCTGGCCACACGTCGTATTGGGTGTTCGAGTCCCCGTAGTAGCCGAGCACCTGCGGATGGGCGATGGCCACGTGGTATGCCTCCACGAACGCCTCCATCGCCAATTTCCAGTTGCAGGGCATGATCTTGGCGACGTGCGCCGCCTTGTAGCGATTCTCAAGGTCGAAGGCTTCGAAGTGTTCGGGGAGGTTCTCGAGGTAGGAGTCGAGTGGTTCGCAGTCGGCGTCGAAGTTCACGAAGACGTAGCCGCCCCACGTGCCGACTTTCGCCTCCGGCAGGGACATCGCTGCCCGGTCTACGTGGGTCAGATCCCAGTCCTGGGGGATATGAAGGAGCGTTCCATCGAGCTTCCACGTCCAGCCGTGGAAGGGACATTTCAGCCGCTGGACGCAGCCGCCTTCGGTCCGCAGCAACGTACCCCGGTGCAAACACGAGTTGATGTACGCCTTGATCTCGTCGGGCCCGGAACGGACCACGATGAGCGAGTCGTGGACGATCTCGTACACGATGTGATCACCGACGTTCGGAATCTCTTCCACACGGCATGCGAGTTGCCAGCACTTCCGCCACACCTTTTCGACTTCGGTGTCGTGCCAATCCTTGGAAAAGTAGCGCTCGATCGAGACGTCGTCTGTGCTCTGGTTGGCAGCCGGGGATTCGGTCAACATCACCGCAGGAGCGGGATTGATGTCCGTGGCGAGGACCTCCTGAACGGTGGGCCCGGGTCGTTCGCTGGTGAGGTCCATGGCCCTTCTTTCACAACGGTTTGAGGCGCTCGCGTGCCCAGAAGGGAGCGCCGGTCGGATCCTGCGCTGGTCTGAGGTCCCTAGCGTCGCAGCAGAGTTGACATGGTGTCAACTCTGTTCAAACGGTCGATCCGTTCTGACTCCCAAGCTGCGCGCCCACAGCACCGCAAGCGTGTGCACGGCTTCGTCAACGTCGATGTCCTGTCCGAACAGGTACCGGCCACGGGCCAGATCCTCGACCATCCCGCCGAGAGCAACTGCCGTCAGCCGAGGATCGAGTTCGTCGGGATCGGGGTGTCGACGGTGACGCTCGGTCAACGTCGATTCGAGAGCCAATGCGAACCGTGCCCGAATGGCGAGGCGAAGCTGAAGAAACGAATCGTTCACCACGGTCGCTTGATCGAGGATAAGCAACATGGCAGCGCGGTCGCGGTAAGCGAGCATGAATTGACGGATCGAATCGGTGAGCGTTGCGAATGGCGTGATGCCCGATGCGACGGGTTTCGTCGCTGCATTGAACAGATCGTCGGTGAGTTCGCCGACGAGCACGCTGAGGGCGTCGTCCTTCGAGGTGAAATACGAGTAGAAGGATGCACGCGACCCACCGGCGATCTGGACGATGTCCGAGACGCTGGTCTCGATGTAACCCCGCTCCTCGAACGCCTGCCGTGAAGCCTCGAGCAGTTCGGCGCGTCGTTTCCTGCTCCGCGCAGTCGACGTGGGTTGGTCAGATGTTCGCGCCACCTCCTGAAGTTACCTTCAGCCCCTTCGCACACGCGGGAAAGCCGGTGACACGGTGAACCGATTCGTCATCAGTACCTGGAAGCGAACGACGAAGCTTGCAGTCCGCGGCCCGAGAGCACATCGACTGCGAGTTCTGGGTTCGAGAGATGCGCCCGGGCGTAACCGACTGCGTCGCTCATCCCGAGGCGAAGTACCGCCTGTGCAACGTTGGGCAGCCACTGTTGTGTGGCGCTATACGCCGATCCAACGATGACGAGTTCCGGTACGGCTGCTTTGAGCGACGCCGTGACTCGGAGGTGCCGGGCGACGCCGACAAGCGGGGGCTCCGGTGTGTCGTAGTCGCTGGTTCCGCGATTCCACGCTGGTCGCTGAAGGTGCCACGTCGCATAAGGACTCCCGCCCGACACGCACACCATCACCACCCCGAGGTGGCGCAGCGCGACGAGCAGAGATGTCGCCTCGGAGAGATCTGGAGTCCCGTCGGCCGAAAGCGCTCCAAAGACGTATGGGTACGGACCAGTCGCGACGGGCACGCCGCCTTCATCGTCGCCCGCTCGGTGCGGCACAACATCGAACGCGCTCACACGGACTGCGAGTGCAAGTTCGGGAGCGCTTGTGCGGATTGCCTTCACCGTTTCCAAGAGGAATCGTGATCGGTTTTCGAAGGCGCCGCCGAATACTCCAGCCCGCGTATGGGCCGTCAGCAGCTCATGGATCAAGTAGCCATGGCATGCCTTCACGTCGACGAAATGGAATCCCGCTTCCTGGCAATAACGGGCAGCTTTGGCGTAGACGTCGACGAGCGACCAGAGCTCATCGTCCGTAGCCAACGGCGCGTGTGCATCGACGTGATACTTCTCGTCGAGGAACGGATGGTGCTGTACGAGCAACGGGCCACGAGTCCCGCCGGCTCCCGGGTAGTTGAGTCTGCCCGAGTGGTGAAGCTGGACGCCTACCGCGAGGTCTTCGGTAGAACCGAATCGTTCGTGATGCGCCTCCGTCAGCGTCTCCCGGAGCGAGGTGATTGCGGGGAGCGTTGAGTGGTCGATCATCAGCTGACGTGGGGTACTCCGGGCATCGGCCGACACGGCAACTGACTCGGTCCACAACAGCTTCGACCCGCTTCGCCCGAACGATGCCCACCGGTGCGACGTCGCTTCGCTTGGAGTTCCATCGCCTCCAGCGTCCCAACCTTCGAGCGGCATGACGCTCAGTCGGTTCCCAACGATGACCTTGCCGACTCGCATCGGTCGCGCCAACGGGGAGTCCGGCCCGACCAGGACCTCATCGTCGATCGGGACGTCGGCTCCGCTGGCCTGAGCAAATGCGCGAAAGCCTGCGGCGGTGGTAATGGCGGCGATGGGGTTGGATGGTTCAGCGGCCATCAGTAGGTTGCTCTCCCGCCCGACGCGTCGAACACCGCCCCTGTTGAGAACGAGCATGCGGGCGAGGAAAGCCACGAAACCAGTTCCGCGATCTCGGATGTCTCGCCAAATCGTCCCAGCGGAATCTTTGCCTTGCCGGCGGCGACGTACTCGGGCGTCATCTGGTCCAGCAACGCAGTTGCGAGCATTGCCGGAGTCACGCAGTTCACCCGGACCGCCGTGTGAGCAAGTTCCTTCCCAAGCGACTTCGTCAGTGCAATTACGCCTGCCTTTGCCGCGCTGTAGGCACTGAGCAGCTGATTCCCTTCCTTCCCGGCGATGGAGCTGATGTGCACAATACGGCCGCACGGCGAAGCGACCAACGTGGGGACCAGGGCTCGGCACACGTAGAAGACGCTCGTCAAGTTGACGTCGACAACCCGGTTCCACGTCGGCGGGTCGTATTCCACAAGCGGAATTGAAGGACCCGTGATTCCTGCGCACGTAACGAGAACGTCGACCCGGCCGAAGGAATCGTATGTGTGCAAACGAGCTACATCGACTTCCTCGGGTTCAGTGAGATCGGCGCCGACTCCCAACCAGGTCGGTCCGATCGAAGCGGCGGCAAACTTCGCCCGATCGGCGTCGAGGTCCCACAGTGCACCGCTGAGGCCTTCCGATGCCAGACGGCGTGCGACCGCAAGTCCCAGCTCTCCGGCGCCTCCGGTGATCACGGCGACTCGTTCCTTGCTCATGAAGGACTTCCCAGGTCGGTGTACACGGTCGTTGGAGTGCGCAGTACTTGTTCTGCGACGTTGATAGGAAAGCCGATCTGGTCCAGAACGTCGCGCTGCAGATCGATTCCCGGCGCGATCTCGATGAGGGTGAGTCCGTCTGCGCGCAGATCAAACACGGCCCGTTCGGTGACGTACAGGACGCGCTGGCCTGACACAGTTGCTCGTCGACCGGAAAAGGTAACCTGATCGACTTCGGCGACGATCTTCGGGATGGAACCGTGGCGGAGGATTGTGACCGCGTCAGTGGCAATCTCGATCTCGGCGCCCTTCGCGTCGAATGTTCCGCAAAAGACCATCGTTCGAGCGCTTTGAGAAATGTCGATGAACCCGCCGGGGCCGACGGTGACCCCACCGAGTCTGGAAGCATTGACGTTGCCGTGCCGATCGATTTCACCGAATCCGAGGAAGGCGATGTCAAGTCCGCCGCCGCCGTAAAAATCGAACTGCGACGGGCCGTCGATCATCGCAGTCGGGTATCGCGCGAAGCCGAACAGTGCGCCGGTGAGGAGTTCGCCTCCGTAGGTTCCGTGTTCGATGGTCTGGTAGTACCGGCCCCGGTCACCGCGGTCGCTGACGAGTTGCGCAACAGCGTCCGGAATCCCGAAACCAAAGTTCACGACGGCGCCGTCGCGAAGCTCCATTGCTGCGCGTGCGGCGATCACAGAGCGGACGTCCACCTTCGAGCCGGATCTCGCCACCTTGGAACCGTTCTCGACCTGGACCTCGCCGCTCATGGCCGCGTCGAAGTCGCACTCATGGCTCATCGGCTGGTCTGGCACTAACACGATTGCGTCCACGAAGGGGGCCGGAACAACAACCGAATGGGCAGCAATCTCACCGTCTCCGGCGCGTTCGCGGACCTGCACGATGACCTTGCCACCCGAGTTGTGCGCCGCAAGGGCGACTGCGAAAACGTCGACACGCGCCGCCTCATGTTCGAGCGTGATGTTGCCGAATCGGTCGGCCCGACTCCCGCGGATGATGGCCACGTCGACGCGGAACGGTTTGTAGCGAAGCCACGTCTCGCCGTCGATCTCGATGGTCTCGACGAGGTCCTCGGTTGCCGATTCGTTCATCTTGCCGCCGCCGTGGCGCGGGTCCACAAACGTCTCGAGCCCGATGCGGCTTATCAGTCCCGGGCGACCGGCCCCGATCTCACGCATGAGCTGCATACAGACCCCGCCGGGGAGGCAGTACGCCTCAATCTTGTTCTGGCGTGCAAGCTCCTGCATGTTCGGCGACCAGACCCAATGCCCACCGATCACCCGCCGCACCATGCCCTCGTGGGCGAATCGGTTCATTCCTCTGGCGCCCTTGTCACCGATGCCGAGAGCATGGGTGCACGTCAGGTCACGTGGGTGGCCGGTGTTGAGAAAGCGGCGCTCGATCGCTGAGAAGACAGCGTCGGCCTCCATCATTCCGCCGCCGCCCCCGATGAGAGCGACTGTGTCGCCGTCGCTGATCAGCGCGACGGCGTCGTCGGCCGACATGAATTTGTCGATCACGGGCGGAACTCGTTTCGCTTGCACGGTTCAGGTTTCAATCGTCAGGCGAACGGATCGAAGAGCGCCGAGTTGTCCTTCAAGGCGTTGCGGGCCACGGTCATCCGGTGCACTTCGGACGCTCCGTCGTAGATCCTTGCGATTCGCGCATCTCGGTAGTAGCGCTCGATCGAGAGTTCCTTGCAATACCCCATGCCGCCGAAGATTTGTACCGCTCGATCGGTCACACGGCCGAGCACTTCGGCTGCGTGGACCTTTACCATTGCGATCCAGTTTCTGCCGTCGCCGCCCTGGTCGAGGTCCCATGCCGCACGCCAAACCATCAGTCGTGAGCTGTTCACGTCGATCACGCTGTCGGCGATCATCTGCTGCACCATTTGCAGGTCCCCGAGCGGGTTTCCGAACTGGGAGCGCGTGGCGGCGTGGTCGATCGTCTTTTCGAGGACCATTGATGCTTTGCCCGTTGCGCGAGCGCCCACTTGGGCGAGACGCACACACCCAAGCGTGGTGAGGATTTGGCGCATTCCGGTGCCTTCTTCGCCAAGCAAGTTCTCGTCGGTCAGTTCGACATCGTCGAAGAACAACTCGACGTGACTCGTTCCACGGAGACCCATCATCTGCTGGTCCTTTCCGATCGTCACACCAGGAGACTCCTTGTCGACGAGGAACAGCGAAATGCCGCGATGGCCGATTCCGGGAGTGGTGACGGCGGAGACAATGAAGTAGTCCGAGAAGAGTCCATCGGAGATGAAGTGCTTTGTGCCGTTGAGCAGCCAGAGGTCAGCGCGTCGCTCGGCACGGGTCTTGATCGCCGCAGCGTCAGAGCCTGCGTCCGGCTCGGTGATCGCGATTGAACCGGTTCTGAGGCCCGCGGTGGAAGGAACCAACCAGCGCTCAGCCTGGGATTCGCTGCACCCAAAAAGGACCTCGTAGACGTTGCCGAATGCGCGCCGGATCAGAATGTCGGTCGTTCGGCCGTACTGTTCTTCGACGAGCATCCGATCGACGTGCGAGAGCCCGCCGCCACCGAAACGCTCAGGAACGTTCAATGCATAAAGACCCAATGCCTTCGACTTGTCGTGCAAGACCCTCGCGACTTCCGGATCGAGTACCCCGGACTCTTCGATTGCGGCTTCGTGTGGTCGAAGTTCGGTGTCGATAAAGCGACGGACTGTTTCGACGAGCATTCGTTGTTCGTCAGTGAACGTGAAATCCATGGGTGTCTCCGGGCGATGACTTTCTACGAAGCAGTGAGGGCGGCCGAGCTTGCGGCAGTTCCGAGGAGCAGTGGTGACGCTGCGCACATCGACGCCAGATCGGCTGCGGCAGTGACAACGACCGGGGCGAGGACCTTGAGCCTTTCCCTGGTGAGTCGACTCGAGGGTCCACTGACGCTGACTGTGCCGAGCACCGAGTCGTTTGCCGGGTGGCGGATCGCGACTGCGATAGCGGAAACCCCGGGAGCCGAGCTGTCGAGCACGATCGCGTACCCTTCTTTTCGGACGGCGTGCAAACGGGCGAGCAGGGCTTTCACTGTTGTCGGCGCCGCTGGTCCGAGGTTCTGTGCGTCGAAACCTTGCGCGCTCACGAGAGCGAGGGCGTCCTCATCGGAAAGACAGGCAAGCCAAGCGTGGCCGGTTGCCATGCTCGACAGGTGTGCGGTGCCACCCATCTGTGGGTCGTATCGCAGGCCCGAACGCGCTCCCTGTGCTTTTGCGACCCAAACCATCGCACGGCGGTCGATCACGCCGAGTCGTACAAGTTCTTCCGATGACGAGGCCAATTTGTCGAGAACTGGTTGCGCCGCATCGACTATCCCGGTTTCCGCGAGATGGCGAAATGCGAGGGTCAGGATCCGCGTCGTGAGCAGGTACCGGCCTGATGAGCGATCTTGGCGGACGTAACCCAGGTCTACGAGCTCGGAAACGAGACGATGTGACCCGCTCTTCGGCTGTTCCAACGCAACAGACAACTCAACGAGACCAAGTCCGAGCGGCGCCTCTCCGAGCAGCTCGAGTACTCGCAGCGTTCGTTCGGCAAGGCTCCCGGACATAACTTTCGTTTTATCACAAGTCGTTCGATAGTGGAACGATGTTCCGAAATTGGCCAGGACCCTCGAGTGGGGCAGTTGGCCAATTGGAGTGCTGCATCGTATGTACGCTGATGGTATGGCTGTCAGCAGGACTCGCGCCGCTCGAGGCGCACGCAAACGCAAGCGGCGGATGGATCGTGTGGAGCATGACCTCAGTGACGAACAGTGGTCTGCTCTCAAAGAGGCGTGGGGCGGGTGTGCCTATTGCGGTGCGGCCGATGAAGCATTGCAACGCGACTGTGTCCTTGCGTTGTCGCGCGGTGGGCGCTACACGCTGGACAACATCGCGCCCGCATGCCGGTCGTGTAACGCAAGCAAATGCAACGATGAAGTGACAGGTTGGCTGCGGCGCAAACACCTTGATGAGCGTTCGTTCCTCGTGCGCCACTTTGAGATCAATCGGGCGCTCGTGCTGCAGTTTCACGTGGCCCCGGAGGAAGACCTCGGCGACTAGCGCTTTACGGCAACCACAGTCAGATTCGTCGAGAGTGCGCCTAGCGGCGTGAACCAACAGAGCAGATCGTCCAACCGTTCAACGCGCCGATTCATGGGCAGCGAGTTCTTCGGGAACAGCTGCCCATTGGACGCATCGAGAACAGTGAATCCTGCGGCTTCCAACAGCCCACGGGTTTGTCGCGTCGAGTAGAGGCGATCGTGGTAGCTGTTCCCTCGTGCCCGATCCAGCCGCTGAGTCCAGGACCATCGCCGAGGAAGAAACGAGATGAAGAAGACTCCGCCCGGAGCCAGTACTCGATGGATCTCCTTCGCTGATTCCTGATCGTGTTGCGTGTGTTCCAGCACGCCGATGCTTGTCACCACGTCGAAGGAAGCGGACTCGAACGGAAGCACAACTTCATCCTTCAACGGGACGACTTCCGTGCCGATGGCGCGGTGTATCGGAGTTTCCTGCGAGAAGGACGAATCGCTGCCTCCGTCCTCAACGTCACAGCTGACCACGGCGCAACCTTGTTGGTTGAGCAGGAGCGTCATGTGTCCTTTACCTGACCCCCAATCAAGAACGCGGGGGGTTGATGCGGGCGCCACCACGAGTCGTCCGAGTTCGGTGATCAGCTGTGCCTGTTTTGTGTAGACGAGGTGCGTGGCGCTTCGGAGAAATCGATGCTCCGGACCGTCCGACAAGTCGTAGAGCTGCGGATTCGATCCCGGCGGAAGCTTTGAGATTCTCTTCCGGGCGGTTCGTGCCTGGATTCGCGTCAGACGAGCAGGCGCTGAGCTGGCAGGTCGCATGGAGTCGGAAGACTAGCCGCCCTTCCTTGGAGTTGATCCGTCACGAAACCGTCTTGTTGGGCGGTTTGGTGACGGATGAAGCTGGCCGGTTGGGAATGGTCTGCGGCGGCTCCGACAATATGGAGACGTGCGATTCGAAAACAAGGTTCTGTTCGTTACTGGTGGAGCAAGTGGCATTGGTTTCGCCACAGCTCAGCGAGTTGTGTCCGAGGGAGGCCGAGCAGCCCTCGTCGACCTCGACCTGGAACGTGCTCAGGCAGCAGCGGCCACGTTGCCCGGTTGCATTGGCCTTGCAGCAAATGTGGCTGACGAACTAGCGGTAAAGGCTGCGGTCGATGCTGCAGTTGCGCAACTCGGTGGCATCGACTTGGTGCTCGCCGCAGCGGGTCACGCCGAGTTCGGTCCTACGGCCGAGTGGGATGCCGCACGGTTCAACCGCATGCTGGAAGTTCACATCGGCGGCACGTTCCACGTATGCAAGCACACCCTCCCGGTGATGAAGTCTCGAGGCCGGGGATCAATCGTCACGATTGCATCCACCGCGGCGTTCACGGCAAACGGCAACAACGTTCCGTACGGTGCAGCAAAGGCAGGCATCACGGGCCTCACTCGCCAGATCAGCCTTGAGGCACTGCCAGAAGTTCGTGTGAACTGCGTGGCCCCGGGGCGCACAGTCACCGGAATGACCACCCCGTTGATGATGGAGCGCGGCGGCAACATGGAACAAGGCGAACGAATCTTCGGCGCCAAGATCCCTATGCAGCGAATGGGAACGGCCGCTGAACTCGCCGCCGCAATCTGCTTCTTCCTCAGCGAAGATGCTTCGTTTGTCACCGGTCAGACGTTGGTCGTCGACGGCGGCGAAGTCATCAGCTGAATCATCCCAAGTTTCCAATTGAGGTGTCACATTTCGCGCGTACAGGACCGAAAAGTGACACCTCGATGGGGGAAACTGAGACCCAGAACTAGCCCCACCATGCAGCTTGGGTGAGCGGGTAGCGGTCGCGATACTTAGCGGCTCGCTCCTCCATGGTCGCTGCGTCTGGCTCCTCCAGAGGCCGGACGCCGGTCGACGGTGCTTCGCCTCCAAGCGGAGAGCACCCCTCAACGGGGTCGACTCGCTCGAGGTCCATGTCGGCGATCAAGTCGCGCATTGCGCCTGCAATCACCACGTGGTGCTCGCTGGCTTGATGAACAATGAACGCGTCGTAGTCCTCGAAAGCCAAGGTCGCGTGGTAACGGCCCGGCTGGTGCAGCCGCGTGTACTCGTAGCGGCGCACGCCGGACTCTCGTTCCAACGTTGCAACGGTCAGCTCGCGAGCAAGCGCTTCGAACTCGGCCTCCCTTCCTGTAGCAACGTGGATGTGTGCGAAAAGGACGACCATCGTGGTCAAATTAGTGGGACGAAGCGCGATTGCTAGGTTCGAAACAATGAACGTCGATCTGTTCCTTGCGTCAACCCAAGAGGACTGGTATCCGACGTACCAATTCCTGCGTGATGAGCAACCGGTGTACCGAATCCCCGGGACCGACGAGTACGTCATCAGCCGCTACGACGACATCGCCCACGTCCTCCGGCACCAACGGACCTTCCCGACCGGGGCAAGCAAACGCCGCTCCGCTGCGTCGCAGCAGGTTTACGACCGTGGCGGTTGGGAGCGAATTACCCCGCTTGGGACCAACCCGCCAATCCACCGCCATTACAGAGCATTGGTTGACGGACTACTTAACGTAAGCGCGCTTAGGACATGGCACCCGTTCATCGAATCGTCCATCACCGCGTTAATCGACGAGTTCGCTGACGACGGTCATGTGGAGTGGATCGAACAGTTTGCGTCCAAGCTTCCGGCGACGGTCATCACCCACATGTTGGGTCTGCCAAATAGTGATCTTCCGCAGCTGCGCGTCGTGGAGTTCCGCTTGGGTGTTGCCATTCATTCGCAAACTTGAAGCCGAAGAAGACGTGTGGGTGGCCGAACAAGTCGTTGCGTTCTATGCCTACCTGAAGGAAGCGATCGAGGAGAAGCGAGCCAACCCGGGCTCGGACATCATCACGTCGCTGGTCCACGCGCGTTTCGCTGACGAACGGCCGTTGAGCGACCAAGAGATCATCACGATCGTTGACCATCTCTTCATCGGTGGCAACGAAACCACAACGTTTCGCCATGGCGTCTGGGCTTTGGATTGCGCTGCGTGAACCCGGTCTCTACGACCATCTGGCTGCCCATCGCCAACGAATACCGGACTTGGTCGAAGAAGCGCTGCGCCTCGAATCTCCAACGCAAGGCCTCTGGCGGGCCGTCGCGGAGGACACCGTGGTGGCTGGCGTGTCGATACCGGCTGGTTCAGTTGTCCACCTTCGATACGCCAGTGCCAACCGGGACGAGCGAGTCTTCGCATGTCCTGCGCACGTCGACATCGATCGCCCCAACGTTGGACGACACATGGCGTTCTCGTTGGGCGAACATCACTGCCCGGGCGCGGAATTGACCCGCCTGGAACAGGTGCTTACGTTCGAAGCCGTGTTCGACCGCTTGCCGAATCTGCGACTTTCCGCACGTAACGATTTCACCCATGTCCCGATGTTCGCGATGCGGTCACTGAAGAAGCTGCATCTCGACTTCGATCCGGGTTCCAGCACGAGGTCGGAGTCCCGCCCGTCAGGCGATTCTGCTCCTGGACGGGCGAACTCATGACTCTCGCGGGCCGCCTTCGGATGGACGGCCGGGTCGCTGTCGTGACCGGAGCCGGGCAAGGCATCGGCCGCGCGATCGCGGTTGGCCTTGCCTCGTGCGGATGTGACGTGGTCATCAACGCGAGACGCCAGGCGGACCTTGAAATCACCGCTGGTGCCATTGGCGCGTTCGGCCGTCAAGCGCTGATTGTTGTCGGCGATGTGCGTGACCTCTCTGAAATCATTGCTGAACGCGCCATGGAGACGTTCGGTCGACTCGATGTGTGGGTCAACAACGTTGGTGGGTCCGACGACAAGACAACACGCGCGCTTATCGATACTTCCGACGAGGTCTTCAGGTCGCAGCTCGAGCTGAACCTCACTTCGGCGTTTCAAGGATGCAAGGCCGCAGCCAAGCGAATGACAACTGGTGGATCGATTGTGAACATATCTTCCGGCGCGGGCACACGAGGCTCACCCTTCACCGGCCCCTACGCTGCAGCTAAGGCAGGAATGAACAACCTCACGCAAACCCTTGCGCTTGAGTTGGCACCGCACATCCGGGTGAACACGGTCGCTCCAGGTCCCATTGCGACGGAAGCGTTCCTTGACATCCTCAATGTCGGTGATCAGTTGGAACAGCTTGCTGCAACCATTCCGCTTGGGCGCCTTGGTGTTCCCGATGACATCGCGGATGCCGTGGTGTTTCTTGCGTCAGACGCCGCCAGTTGGATCACCGGTCAACTGCTCTTGGTTGCAGGCGGCCGCACCGAGCGCTCCTACTCTTACAAACCGAAGCCCGACTAGAGACGCCAGACAACCAAAGCGATGAGCACGATGGCCAACACCAGTATCGCCATCGCCGCGGCGCCGTCGTGGAGGCCCCCATCTGGCTGTGAGGCGCGTGGGGGATCCTTCTTGTCTTGGGAAGGCTGGGCGTTGGACACAACCGAATTGTCGACCCACAGCGGTGGCGCATGCAAGTCGACGGCTCCGAACAGTCGGATCTCAAAGAGTTCTTAGGGGAGAATGGGTGCCCGGAACGTGAACTGCACCCAAGGTGAGTACGTGAATGTTCCGGTCGACGGGTTCCATACCTTGTTGCGGTACCGGAACGAGTAGTCGTTGCCCGTGATGACCCTCAGAAACGAAACCCTCCCGAAGTCGTTCACCAGGACAATCCCGGGCCCTCCGACAGTCGGCCCGCTCAACAGTTCGGCGTCGCCGAGCTGACTGGCCGGACTCACCTGAACGTAGAACGAGGACTCGAACTGGTATGGAGACGAGTTCGCTGGAACCACGATCACCGAAGCCGAGACGGGGGTGGGGGGAGCGGCCGGCGCCGTAGTAGACGGAGGTGCAGGAACCGTTGTGGTGGCCCGCGTGGTCGGTGCAGGACGCTGCGGTTTCGCTCCTGCTGGCCCGGATGCGAAGGCGCCGATGCTTACGATGCATGCGGCGGCGACGGCGGCAGCGTTCCTGGTACGTGTGGCGATCATGGTGATCCTTTCGCTCGAGCTCGGTGCCCGGCGAGGACGACCGTAGAAGTTGGGTTGTGTGCCTGCTCCTGCAGTTCACAGGAGCGCTTCAGTGTTCTCAGGGTTCTCAGGAACACTGTGGCGCCAGCGAACAGTCGACTGGTAGCACAACTGCTCGGTGCGGCAGCGAGTCATCTCGCAGCCGAGCCGTTGAAGCACCTTCAGTCGATAAGTGTGCAGATGTCTGTTACTCGGCCGGCGATGAGTTGGTAGGACTCGACCCAACCAAAGATCTCGCTGTATTGGAACGTGCCTTGCCCGGTAATGCGCACGAGTCCGATGGCCGGCCCGCCCAGTGCGAACGCTCCGTTGGAAAAGACGGTTGAGGTTCCGTCACCGTTCGGCACCGCCGATGCGTTCGAGTTTTCGCTGAAACTGACCGACTTACCCGTCAAGATGTTTGTATAGCTGTCCGACGACGCCGAAGCTGTGAATTCCACTGCGTCGCCCAAGCTCACTTTGTAGCGACCATCGCCTTGAATCCGCACAGCGAATCCCGGACACGCTGGAACGGTGACATCGCTGTGAAAAGGAATCCACACAGCCTCGGCGTTTGCACTTCCGCCGCCAAGTGCCACCGGCAAGGCCAGCACTGCAGATGCCATCAGTGTTCGAATCAGTTTCATTTCTGTTCCTTCCGTCGAGGAGTAGCTCTCCTCGCAAAAGCGTCACAAATTCCCTGCACGTTCCTCATCGGGGTTAACCCTATTTACAGGAGGAAAATCTGAGATCGTTCCTCAGCGGTCAAATTTCGAGGGTTTTCCCCGATGCCGGACTGGTCGTAGCTCCGTAGGTTCGATTCGTCCACCTTTACAACGACTACAACGACGGAGCAGAACGTGTCCATACTGAACATCTCCAGCCTCACCCCACTTCCGGGAAAGCTGCCCGCAGTCATCCAAAACTCGAGCAAAGCGGTAAAGGTCGTGAGAAAGTATGCGCCCAACACGACCCTGTGGTTTACGACGCACGGGGGGGCCAGTACAACAGATGTTCACATCATCGTCGCGAACGACACGATGGCGGGCAACCTCGCTGGGTACGAAAAGGTTCTGGCTGATCCGGAAATGCAATCGATGCTTGCAGCGAACAACAACGACGGTCCGAGCATTGCGGGTCCGATGCGAAATTCGATAGCGACCGGCTTGCCTGGATTCGAGCAACCACTCCTCGGAGACGCAACCTCTCCGCGCGCAGCGCTGCTCTACATAACCGCTCTCCACCCCGAGATGTTCGAGGTGCAGGCCGCCGTTCGGGCGTTGTCGGAAAAGGGCGGTTTCAAGCACTCCGCTGCCATCCGGGGTATCGCAGGTATGTCGCCCGACGCGCTTATGGTGCTGCACCTCGCCCCAAGCATGGAGGCGCTTGGGGTCGGGATGGACTCGATCGGCCATGACCCTGAGTACCTTGCTCTGATGGCCAAGTACGGGTCGGGAAAGGTTGGTTCTGCAATTCTCCAGGAGATCATTGTCGCTTAAACCTTCACGGGTATCACGTGGCTTGCGTGCTTTTTGCCAGCTCAACCAGCAACATCTCATGCACTCGCGCTGCAGCCGCGTTGAGCTCCTCGGTACTCGATTCGGGTGTCGGACCGAAGGCGAGCTGAGGAGCTTTCGCAATCAGTGTCGGATGCGTTTTGCCCCACCGGTTGTTCATGTACCAGACCACGGGTTTGAGACAATCAGCGAGAACTGACGGTTCGACCACGCCGGCGAGAGCATCAACGGCGTAAAGCGTGACAAACGCGAGTGTCGTTGCGTTCTCGGTCGGCACAGCTTTTGCATATGCGACTGCGAAATTCCGACGGGCTGCGTTGGTGTCGCCGATGCGCATGAACAACCGACCACGAAGCCAGTGGGTCTCGCTCAACAACTCGATGTTCGGAGCCGACACAACGAGTTGCTCTGCCTCGTCGAGAAACGGAACGATCTCGTCGAGTGGACGGTTTGCTTCTAGTCGGTGATGGACAAGTTTTTGCAGTGCGCCGAGCGTCACCGATTTACTCGACCGTCGTCCGAGATCGATTCCATGAAGGAACCAAGGTTCGACGTCGACAAAGGACATGCCGCCAATGAATCCATGGTGGGCGCGAGCGGCCCATAGCGCCGCTTGTGCCCGTACATCGCCAAGCTCGTTGGCGAGCGCGATTGCGCGCAGGTAGAGAGGTTCGTTTCCGCCGGTGTAGGTGAGCAGCCAGAACTGTGCGTACAGGGCTTTTCGTAATTCTCCGGCGGATCTGAGGTTCGTTTCCGCGCGTTGAAGAAATCCCTCGCATCGGTCGTCGTGGGCAGCTGCCGCAAGCAATCCTGCGGTCAGTTCAGCGGCTCCGACAAGTGCGGCGTCTTCGTTGACGTCCGCGTTGGCAAGGGCCTTCTCGATGAGGGGGAGCCAGCTTGTCGGGTATGACGTCGCAAACCATCCACCAGCGGAGCCGATGATTCGTAACGCTCGGTTAGCGTCCCCATCCTCGACAGCAATCTGAAGCGCACCTTCAAGCGCCAGGCGGTTAGCTCCGAGTAGGGAGTGATCCGGTTGCCCGAAGGCGCCGGAACCGATTTGACCGGTAGCGAGATCGAGTGCCCAGGTAACCAGCCGCTCGCGGGTGTGAGTTCCTTCGCCTGACGCGAGCAGTTGCGAGTGTGCCAGCTGACGAATGGGCTCCAGGATTCGGTAGCGACGCACGCGGTCGAACTCGATGAGTGAAACGTCGGCCAACGTGGCAATAGTTGCAACAAGGTTGCTGCCACCGACCAGCACCGCAGCAAGGTCAAGGTCGAAACCACCCGGCACAGCGCTCAGCAGTCGCAACGCCCGTGAAGCCTCTGGCGGAAGGCTGCGCAAGGTTGAGTCCAGCACCCCAGCAAGGGTGCCGTGCCGTTCATCCGGTGTGCCCTCGTCGAGAATCTCGGTAAGCGTGCCGAGTCTTTCGATGAGGTCTTTTGGGGCGACGCTTCGAAGACGGGCGGCGACCATCTCCAAAGCCAACGGCAGCCGGCCGACCGCGTCGCCAAGAATCGCAGCGTCGTCAGCATCTAGTAACACGTCGGAGCGATTCATCAGAAGGTCGGCTGCGTCTACCGGCGACATCGCTGGGACGGGCACAACTGTTTCGAAACGTTGACGGAACGGCACGCGGCTTGTTACGAGCACCGACACGTGAGGATTGCGGATGAGGCCGGCGATCCGTTCTGTAACGGGTGCCACCACCTCTTCGGCGTTGTCGATGACGACGAGAAGAGCCCGATTTTCGGCCGCTCTCGCGATCCCTCGCTCGAACTGAGCTTCCAGCGTCACGCCGAATGCCTCAAAGAATGCTGCATCAACGGAGGTCCGACCGGACGCGCCGCTGAGGTCGACGAACCGGACTGGGTCGCCTTTGGCCTGATGGCTGCGGCCTACCTCAATGGCGATCCGTGATTTGCCGATCCCGCCGACTCCCGTCAGGGTGACACAGTGCGCGCGCTCGAAAGCAGCATGCAGCGAAACCACAAATGCGGTGCGTCCGATAAACGGCGTAGCGGGGATGGGCAGTCCCCCATCCAGCCGCGAACACTCGAGGTACATCACGACGGCTTTGACCCGTCGGTTCTCTCCCCGCGACTCCTCGACAAGTCCGAGCTTCTGGAAGATTGACCGTGCCACGGTCTCAACGGTCTTTACGCTGATGTGAAATCGATGGGCGATACCGTCGTTTGACAGCCCGTCGGCCATGGCGGCAAGCACGTCGCCCTCGCGTTTCGAAAGCGCGCCTAGGGCTGTCGCCTGAGCCATGGCCAAAGGTACCATCAGCTTCGGAATCGGGCCGAGTGAAACTCGTCCGCTCGAGGCGTCCGGTATCTTGTGCGGTTGATCAACTTCGCCGGCGTGCTCGCAGGACGACGTCGTCCACGTGATGCGATGCGGAGGCTGCGCCGGCTGGCCGAGGACGTTTGTCGTTCGTCTCGATCTCCCAGTCAGGTGACTGAGTAAGAGCCCCTACGAAATCTTCGACGCGAACGTAAGCGTCTGGATCAAACGCCCTCGTCTGCGAGTTGGGATCGATCTTCGCCCGCATGGGTTCCAGGTCGTGACTCACGACAAGCAATCGTCCGCCCGGAACGACGGCGTTGAGGAGGTTGTCGATGGCTCTTGAGTCCGGAGTGCGCGGTATGGATGCGTAGTGAGCCGTGACCAGATCGAAGGCCCCTGGCTTGAATGGCATGTATGCGTTGGCATCGGCATGCAGGCACTCGATTGGAAGGTTTCGCTCTGCAGCCACGCCTGCAATTCGGTCCAATCCGCGCGGCGAGATGTCTGTCGCGGTCACGGTCCAGCCCTGCTGCGCAAGCCACACAGCATCTCCGCCTTCGCCCGCACCAACATCGAGCGCACGACCGGGAGCCAGGCTGCTGACCTCGTTCACCAGTGTTCCGTTGGGGTTGCCGCTCCAGATCTGATCTCCCCCATAGCGGTGATCCCAATCGGACTGGTTGGCCGACGTCCGAGCCCCTGCAAGGGTGTCTTCACGGGCGAGACTGAAACTGATCATGCCGCCCACCCACGCGCCTTGTGCCGCTGCGGCCAATACCTGCTGGCTAGGGTCGGTCAGGTTGCCGGCCGCAAACAACCCGGGTACCGAAGTTGCACCCATTTGGTCGGCTTCGACGAAGTCTCCGAACCCGGTGAAGTGTTCTGCCGGTGTGATGCCAAGTCCCGCAAAGATCTCTGCGCGCGCTTTGAATCGTGCGGTCACCACAACAGCGTCGGCGTCGATGCGTTGGCCGCCGACGAGCTGGACCGACTCCACCCGTCCGTTGTCGCCGGTCACGATGCGCTGAACACGGGCGTCGACGACGTTCACGCCAGCCGCTCGAAGCGTTGCCACTTCTTCGTTGTCTTCGGTAACACCATGGTGAAGTACCAGCGTCAGCCGGTCGGTCAACTGCCGGAACAATCCTGCCGGGTGGAGGCCCATTGGACTGGTGATGATCTGGACGACGCTCAGGTCGCGCACTTCGTACCCGTGGCAGAACGGGCAGTGGATTACGTCACGACCCCAGTGTTGGGCAACGCCTTCGATGTCTGGCAACTGATCGACTAAACCGGTCGCAGCAAGTACCCGCCGCGCAATAATGCTGTGACCGCCGGTGAGCGCCACACGGAAGTGAGCGTCGTCCAGCCTGGTGACGTTGAGCGCCTTGCCCGAGACAACTTCGCCGCCGTAGCTCCGCACCTCTTCTCGTCCGATGGCGGCGAACTCTCCCGGAGGAAGCCCTTCGTGGCCAAGGTAGCTGTGCATGTGCGCAGCAGGTGCGTTTCGTGCTTCGCCGGAATCAACCACGATCACGGATCGGCGCTGGCGTCCAAGCTGCAACGCGCTAGCGAGCCCCGCTGCAGACCCTCCGATGATGGCGACATCACAATGCCGCTCGATACCCTTCCTGATGGGTTCCGCGCGGTGTCCGTGCCCGTGTTCATGCCCGTGTTCGTGAGTGTGCTCGTGGGTGTGTTCGCTCATGGATCGGAGTGTACGAGCCGCATCGAAACCGGCAACCGTGCGATCAGCCTCGACGTCTTGGTCCCTCTTGCACGGGCGCTGCACGTCGACCTCGACACCCTCCTTGATGTCCACAGCGACGACGATGTTGTCATCCGTCCTTCGCCAAGTCGTGGGGCGATCTTCGACCGCGATGGACAACGTGCCCATATCCACCAAGTGCCGAACTGACCCCGTCAGCAGCGACGGAACGTTCGAAAAGAACGCTGCAAAAAAGGCCGAAAGGCCCGACAACTCCTTCCGATTGGCGGGTGCGCAACCGCGACACTTCCCGCGACGATTGTTCTGAACTGTTCACGCGCCCAAGGAGCTTCGAATATGACGCCCCTTGGGCTTACCTCCAGCCAGGTTGCACAACGTCAGGCCGAGGGTCGTACTAACCGTGTTGTGACGACCACTTCACGGTCACGGCGAGACATTCTGCAGTCGAATCTGTTCACGCGGTTCAACGCGCTTGTCCTTGCGCTTGCCGCAGTGATTGTTGTGGTTGGACACCCCTTCGATCTCACCTTCGCTGTGATCATGGTGCTCAACACTGTGGTTGGCGTGTGGCAGGAACTTCGGGCCAAAAAGACGCTTGACGGATTGCAAGTACTCATAGCTTCAACGGTGGACGTGCTGCGCGACGGTGAAGTACGCGCAACACCCGTCGGTGACATCGTGCCCGACGACCTCCTTGTCCTGCGTGCCGGGGATCAGGTCCCCGTTGACGGCACGGTGGTGTCTGAAGACGGCCTCGAAGTGGACGAGTCCTCGCTCACCGGTGAAGCGGATCCAGTTTCGAAAGATGTTGGGTCTGAAGTTCGCTCGGGGAGTTCCGTCGTCGCCGGGGCTGGGAGGGTTGTCGCAACCCGAGTTGGAGAGGACGCCTGGGCACGACGGCTGGAATCGCAGGCACGGGAGTTTGACCCAGCCACTTCTGAACTACGGAGTGCCATAGACCGACTCTTACGTTGGATTGGATGGGCCGTGCTTCCGCTGGCGGGGCTCCTGGTCTGGAGCCAACAACGAAGTGGGCAAACCGTTGAAGCAGGGCTTGTCGCGGCGGTCGCCGGCATCGTTGCGCTTGTTCCGCAGGGCCTTGTGCTGCTGGTGAGCATGTCCATGGCGACGGCGGTGATTCGGCTCGCTCGTCGTCAGGTGGTTGTCCGCGAACTTCCAGCGGTGGAAGGACTGGCGCGCGTTGATGTGATCTGCCTCGACAAGACGGGCACGCTCACTAGCGGACGGTTGATGCTCGACGCAATCGAACCGTTCGGTGCAGCTGAAGCAGAAGTGCGCGCCGCGCTCGGCGCGCTTGCTTCTAGCGAGAGCTCTCCCACGCCAGTGTTTCGTCTGCTCGCCGAGACAATCGGCACGTCATCGGAATGGACGCCCCAAGCGGTTGTGGCCTTCTCGTCTGCCCGCAAGTGGAGCGGCGCGAGTTTCGCTGGACGAGGAACATGGCTTGTCGGTGCACCCGAAGTGCTGCTGGATGCAATGGACCCGGGTGAACGCGACGCTCCTTCCGCTCGAGTGAAGGCTCTCACTGGCGAAGCCCGACGCGTGTTGCTGGTTGCGCGGACCCAGGAGGGTCTTGGAAAATCGCTCAACCTCCCCGCCGGTTTGATCCCGATGGGCCTTGTGGTGATGCGCGAGGAACTGCGGCCCGACGCTGCTTCGACGATGCGGTACTTCCAGGAGCAAGGCGTAACCGTGAAGGTCATTTCGGGAGACAGTCCGCGTACCGTTTCAGCGGTAGCGATTCAACTTGGCATCCCCGGCGCAGAGAATCAACTTGATATGCGTACTGTCGAAGGACCTCTTGATGAGTTCGTAGAATCCACCACGGTATTCGGGCGTGTGCAACCCGAGCAAAAGCGCGAACTTGTGGAGGCCCTACAACGTGCAGGTCATGTTGTTGCAATGACCGGTGACGGCGTGAACGACATCCCCGCGCTCAAGGCCGCCGACATCGGCATCGCGATGAACAATGCAACGACCGCTACAAAAGCGGTAGCTGAACTGGTGCTGCTAAACGGACAGTTCGACCTGTTGCCCAGTGTCGTGGCCGAAGGTCGTCGGGTTATTGCAAACATGGAGCGAGTTTCTTCGCTGTTCGTGACGAAGACGGTCTATGCAACGGTGTTCGCCTTAGCCGCGGGCCTGTCGCAGCAGGCATATCCCTTTTTGCCACGGCACCTTGCCCTCATCGCCGATCTCACGATTGGTGTCCCCGCATTCCTGCTGGGTTTCCGACCTTCGGCGCAGCCGGCCCGACCCGGGTATCTCCGACGCGTGGGCCGCTTCTCCGTTCCGGCCGGTCTCGCCACTGCCGCAGTGACTCTGGCTGTGTTCTCGCTCCTGCACTCGTCTGTCTTCGATGAGCCACTCGCGAACGCTCGCACCGGAGCGGTACTCGCGCTTGCGACTTGTGAGTTCTGGGTGCTCTACCGACTCGTACAGCCTCTCGATCGATACGAAGCAGCGCTCATCGCAGTGCTTCTGTCGGTGTTCGTCGGAGTGTTCACGATTCGGCCAATTGCAAGACTCTATGAACTGCACCTGCCGACCCTCGGCGGTCTTGGCATGGTGGCGGCGCTTGTCGGCGGCAGCCTGCTGTTGCTGCAGTTGATTCTGGCGACGACGTCGCCACCTTCTGGCAGCTAAGCGGTCAGCTCCACTATTCGGTTGCGCGCTGCTTCTAGCGTGGCTTGTGGGTCCAGTGCTAGGCCCGACGCGTCGATCACTTCGACATCCGCGATCCCGATGAACCCCAGTAGGTGTTTGAGGTACGGCGACGCGAAGTCCCCAGGCGATCCCAGCTTGACCCCACCAGCCGTCATCACGACGTAGGCCCTTTTGCCGCTCAGAAGGCCCTCGGCTTGCCCTGGACCCGTGTATCGAAACGTCTTGCCTGCGCGAGTGACCTGATCGATCCAAGCCTTGAGTGATGCTGGGACGGAAAAGTTGTAGACGGGAGCGGTGATGACCAGGATGTCTGCTGCTTCGAGCTGTGCGATGTACGCATCGGACAGTGCGGCAGCGGCGGCGTGGGGTGCCTCAAGGGACTGACCCCGCGCGCCCGCAAGCCAATTCGCATCAACAAACGGGACGCCAGCGGAAAGATCGACAGCGGTTACGTCGGTCGGGCCTTTCGTGGAAAGGCCATCGATGAGCGCCGTGGCGAGCGGACGGCTGACTGAATCGGCGTGGTTTGCCCCGGAGTCGAGGCGAAGAATGCGTGTGATCATGCAAGTGGCTCCTGAGAACTGCCGCGACAGGCGTGTCTACGGTGTCCCAGCACCGTAGGTGATGTGACTCGGGTTAGTTGCGCGGTCAACCAGCCAGGCGGACCGGCGATTCCATCGCCTGCGTCTTCCTGTGGTTGTCCAAGCTCCATAACTGGGGTGGTTACGAACTCAAGACGGAGTTGTGGCGCATGGGTCCCGCGACCGCGTTTGGTTACAAGACAGCGCTGACCAGGTCTCTCGCTGCTTCTTGCACCTCGGCAAGGTGTTCGACACCTCGGAACGACTCTGCGTAGATCTTGTAGACGTCTTCGGTTCCGCTGGGTCGTGCTGCGAACCATGCGTTTTCGGTGGTGACTTTCAGCCCACCGATGGACGCCCCATTTCCGGGGGCTGCCGTCAGCTTTGCCGTGATGGGTTCGCCAGCAAGGGTGGTTGCCGTGACTTGCTCGGGAGAAAGTTTACTGAGGATCGCTTTTTGTTCCCGCGTTGCTGGGGCATCAACGCGTGCGTAGGCGGGATCGCCATACGACTCTGCGAGGCGTCGATAATGCTCGCTTGGCGACCTGCCGGTCACTGCCAGAATTTCAGATGCGAGAAGGCCGAGAATGATGCCGTCTTTGTCGGTTGTCCATACGCTTCCGTCGGTACGCAGGAACGATGCACCGGCGGATTCCTCACCGCCAAACCCAACTGATCCATCAGACAATCCGGGTACAAACCACTTGAAGCCGACAGGAACCTCGATGAGAGTTCGCCCCAATTTGGCTGCAACGCGGTCGATCATGGACGACGAAACAAGGGTCTTGCCGATGGCGCAATCAGCCCTCCAACCGGAGCGGTTAGCAAACAGGTACTCAATGGCAACCGCAAGGTAGTGGTTGGGGTTCATCAGACCGCCGTCCGGGGTGACGATGCCGTGCCGATCCGAATCGGCGTCGTTGCCTGTGGAGATTTGGAAGGCATTCCGGTTTGCGATGAGCGATGCCATGGCGTTGGGCGATGAGCAATCCATGCGGATCTTGCCGTCCCAGTCCAGCGTCATGAAACGCCACGTTGGATCCACCACCGGGTTGATGACCGTGAGGTCGAGCCGGTGGCGTTCTGCGATGGCCCCCCAGTAGTCAACGCTTGCGCCGCCCAACGGATCTGCTCCGATGCGGATTCCCGCAGACCGAACTGCGTCGAGGTTGACGACGTTTGGCAAGTCTTCGACATATACGTTGAGATAGTCGTAGGTGTGCGTAGTGTCAGCAGCGCGGGCACGCGCAAAACTGATTCGTTTAACGTTTTTGCTGCCTGCCTCGAGGATTTCGTTTGCGCGCTGAGCAATCCAACCAGTGGCGTCGGTGTCAGCTGGTCCGCCGTGCGGCGGGTTGTACTTGAAACCACCGTCCCGCGGTGGATTGTGGGAAGGGGTGACCACAATTCCGTCTGCCAACCGAGGGTCGTCTGCGGTCCGTCCACGATTTGCGGTGATAATTGCGTGGGAGACCGCAGGCGTTGGCGCGAAGCGTTCAGCGGCGTCAATCATGACGGTAACTTCGTTCGCGGCTAAGACCTCCAGCGCAGTGGTGTGGGCGGGGAGACTGAGCGCGTGGGTGTCTTGACCAAGGAAGAGCGGGCCACCGATGCCCTGGCCCTTGCGGTACTCAACGATGGCTTGCGTTGTTGCCGCAATATGCGCGTCGTTAAACGCAGCGTCAAGGCTGGAGCCGCGATGCCCCGACGTGCCAAACGCGACCCGCTGGGCGGGATCGGAGAGGTCCGGGGTCAGCGCGTAATACGCGGTGACCAGCTTGGAGATGTCCTGTAGGTCTGCGATCTGAGCGGGTTGGCCGGCACGGGGTGAACTCACGTCCGCAAGAGTACGGGCACGCACCACAACTTGCCCGGACACACCAACGACCGCCTGCAGATCACCGCCAGTGAAATTCCCTTCATAACTGTTTGTCGTTGCTACGCATGGTGTTCGTTGCTTGCAGGTTTTGACCATGGCGTTTGGCGGCTGTCTCCGATATGGTCAGCAGATCTCACTCTGAGTGTCCGAATCGTGGCCTGCACTGTGCCGCACCGCCAGCCGAAGGAACCAAACATGTCACCCACTTTTGAACCTGTCCCTGAAAACAACCGGGAGACCAAGACCCGCTCGCGCCGGTCACGTACCACCCTGTTTGCGGCCGTCGCCGGCTTCGCAACGTTTGCAGCATCGGGCGCGGTCGCTGCTGGCCTTGGCGTCTCCTTCAAGGGAGGCGATGGTGGAAAGGCCAGTCTCGAGTGTCCTCGTGGCATGGCCCGGCTTGGCCATGTGTTCGATGAGACCGCTTCCGTGTTTCCTGGTGACCCTGTGCCACACATCAACATCGTGGCCAACATTCCCACCAATGGTTTTCTGGTGGAAGAAGTAACTACGGGTGTACACACTGGTACGCACATCGATGCGCCGGGTCATTTCATCGAGGGCGCTCGGACCATTGATGACCTTGAGGCAAAGGAGTTCGTGTGGCCGGCCTATGTCATCGATGTCCGCGCCCGTATGGCGGCAACCGCCGACGACGGTTTTGAACTGACGGTCGATGATATTCGCGCGTATGAGCGAGCAAACGGCAAGATTGCTAAGGGTTCGATGGTCATCATCCGTACCGGGTTTGACCAGTACTTCCGCACGCCAGCTTTCCTCGACGCCGCACCCGGCTTCTCGGGCGACGCTGTCAACTGGATGGTTGCCAACCGCCAGATCGGCGGCGTGGGCTCCGACACCTTCGGCCCCGACGCAACCTCCGACGCAGGATTCAATGCTACGTACAACATCCTTGCGGCCAACAAAGTGGCACTGCCTGGTCTCAACAACCTTGCCTCATTGCAGGTCAAGGGCGACCTGATCATTGCCTCGGCTGTAGCACTGAAGGATGGCTCTGGTTACCAAACTGACCCATTGGCCTGCCTCGGACAAGAGTCCCGGAACGACAACGACGACCACGACAACGACTGACCATCCGAGTTGACCGAGACGTTACGGTCGCGCCTCGCCTGCCCTCCCCGGCCGCGTTTGCCGGCGGTCAGAGTCGGCGCTACAACACGGTTGGCAGGTCCCAGACCTGCATGTCCGGAAGTGAAATTTTGATGTCGCTGCGGCCCTGCGGGGCCGCAGCTGCGTTGAGCAGGAAGCTTCCAATGCCAGCGGCGCCTTGCATGTAACCGGTCTGGCGTTGCAGGAAGTTTGGACGGACTCGGTGCTCCGCCTGGTTCCAGACCCGGCCCGTTCCAACTCCGTCGGGAGTACTCGGAGCGGTCACGCTTGCGTCCATCACGACCGCACTACAGCGGCGCGCAATGTCGGCATACAAATCGTCGTCGCAATGGTCCGCCATCATCAGCGCATAGTCGCCAATGCCGGCATCGCCGCAGCATTGCCCGTGGTTATTCCATAGGCCGGTGGACCGGACTTCAGGAGCACCTGTGGCTGCGAGCCCACGCATCAATCTGTGTGCCGTGTCCACCCAAGTCGGGTCACCGGTGATTTCCGTGAGCAACGCAAAGAGCCGTCCCGTTCCAACGGGTCCGTGGCAAGCACCGAGATAGAAGATTGGTGGATTGGCCTCCTCGGTATGACAGACAAGCGCTGCGTCGTTGCCACCGGTAGCTTCACCGACCGGCGTAGCGCGGGCCGCCACGTAACGGGCTGCGTCCTTTGCCGCATCGAGGAACCTGACGTCTCCACATGCCCGGTACAGGTCCGCCATGAAGTAGCCAACGCCCGCGCCGCCGTGCGCAAAGTTGGGCGTGGTGAACGGGAATGGCATATCTGCCATGAGGCGCCACCGACGACCAGTTGGGTCGGGTTCGGCGACGTCCAACAACCGATTGCCAACTTCCACTGCCCATGACAATGCGTCATCGTGCACGCCTCGACGATGCGCGTGGAGGAAGTACGAACCAGCGCCCGAGGCGCCGACCGATTGGTCGAAGATCTCTCGGTCGCCCTTGAAGCCGGTGATGTCCGAGAACGGCATTGGTTCAATCCAGCCGATGCCGGAACCAAGCGTCGACGCCTGCGATCGCAACTGGGTCAGGCAGCGCGATGCCACTTCGCGAAGATCGCTTCGTCCAGTCGCATCGGCGATTTCCGTGAGCGCGAACGCGTAGCCCGGCCAACCTGTTGCCGGTGCAACCGAAAGCCCGGTGCGGCCGTCGAGGTAGGTGACGATGGCATTTGCCGCTCGCTCGGCGATAGCGAGAAACTGCTGGTCGCCGGTGGCCCGAGCCAGCTCAATGTGGAACAGGGCGATGCCAGCCGACCCGTGGTACAAGGTGAATCCGCCGGCTTCGGGGCCGTCAACGGTTCGCCGCCACAACACGCCATCGCCGGAATCCATTTGAGCTCCGTTGAGTGCTTGGAACACGTCGAGGGCTGCATCCAACGTCGGTGAAGGCGCAAGGGTCATGCTCGGCACGCTAGCGACGCAGACACGGCGCGCGCCTGTAGAGAAACCAAGCGAGCCATCATGGCCATGCGGACGGCCCGCTGAACGGTATGTCGTCGGTGTCCGTAAACAACCACAACAGCGGTACCGGCGGTGGAAACCGCCGCCATAACAGGAGTGACGCCAATGGCTCTCAACGAATACATCGCCGAGGAAATTCGCCTTGACCATGCAGACGGCCACATGTCTCGGCGCGAGGCACTAATTGATGGGTTGCTCACCTCGAATTCACTCCGTCCCTCCGTTCACCACTCGGCCGCGCCCTGCGCCTTCTCGGGCTCCTTGGGGTGGGCGCCACAACCGCCGCCGCGTGGCTCGACGCAAGTGTTGCCGCAGCAGCGACGAACACGACTAAGCGAACGACAACCAAGAAGAAGGCGACCAAGACAACCAAGAAGAGCGCCCTCACCACAAAGCCAAAAGCCGCCGGTTCGACTGCGCCCACAACCGTCGCCGCAGCCTCGTCATCGGTTGCAGGAACAGCTGCTGGTGATCCAAATGCCGGCGCACTCGCCACGATTGCAATCACGTTCGCCGGAACCGGTGGGACGTTGTTGGGAAGTTTCGCTGCGCCTGCCAAACCGCGGGGCGCTGTGATGATCATCCATGAGAACCGTGGACTCACGCCGCACTTTGTGGCCCTTCCTGGGCGCTTGGCACGAGACGGGTACGCGGCACTATCTATCGACCTTGCGTCTCGTGTTGGCGGAACAGAAGCCGTCGCGTCGCAGATGCCGGCCCCGCTTGGGAACGCCAAGACCGAAGACCTGATGGCTGACCTGAAGTCAGCTATCGACGAACTCACACGCCGGGCACCCGGGATGAAAATCGGGGTGATGGGTTTCTGCTTCGGTGGCGGGATGGTGTGGAACCTGTTGGCTTCTGGTGAACCTCGCCTGTCGGCTGCCGTGCCGTTTTACGGGACTGGACCAGCCGACGCGGACTTCAGCCGTTCGCCCAACGCAGCGGTCCTCGCTGTGTACGCGGCGCTTGATGCTCGCGTCAACGCGAATCAGCCGGCGATGCTGAAGGCCCTTGAAGTGGCCAAGTTGAAACACAAGGTCGTCACGGTTGCTGGAGTCGACCACGCGTTTTTCAATGACACCGGCGCTCGTTACCAGGCGGCTCCCGCCGCCCAGACATACCGGACAGTCCTCGACTGGTTCGGAGAACACCTCGCCTAACTCGTACGCTTCGCGAATGGAACTCAAGGATCGCGTCGTCGTAGTCACTGGTGGAGGCTCGGGCATAGGTGAGGCGCTCGCAAGAGCCGCTCATGCAGAAGGTGCGCGTCACGTAGTGGTGGCCGACCTGAATGCGAACGAGGCGGTGCGTGTGGCGACCGAAATTGGTGGCACCGGAATTGGAATCGACGTACGTGACGAGGGCGCCATGATCAGCTTGGTCGAGACCACCCAGCAAGCACACGGTCCAATTGACTGTTTTATTTCCAACGCGGGGTTTGTCACCATCGGCGGCGTTGAAGACACCACCGAGCGCATCCAGACCATGTGGGAGGTCCACGTGATGGCGCACCTGTATGCGGCCCGCGCTGTGTTGCCGTCCATGATTGCTCGCGGTGAGGGGTACCTGCTGAACACCGCTTCTGCGGCAGGCCTGCTCACACAGGTTGGGTCGCTTTCTTACACAATGACGAAGCACGCAGCTGTGGCCCTTGCCGAGTGGCTCTCCATTTCGCACTACCACCAGGGCGTGCGCGTTTCCGTGCTGTGCCCGCAAGCGGTGCAGACCAACATCGGTGCCAACAGCCCAGACTTTGGAGACGCCGGCAAAGGAGTTGGTGTGGCAAGCGGGGATGGAGTGCTCTCCTCCGACGATGTTGCGCAGTGTTGTTTGGCCGCAATGCGCGAGGAACGCTTCCACGTTCTGCCGCATCCAGAAGTAGCGAAGTACGTGGAACGCAAGGCTACCGATGTGGATCGTTGGTTGGCTGGCATGCGCCGATTCCAAACTGCGCTCTACGATGGACAGCCGCTGCCTGGTGACGCCATCGCCGGTTCGAGTTGGACGAAGCCTTCCAACTAGGTTCGCCCCGTGCTTCGCGACAAACGAAACCTCGCCCGGATAGCTGGCATCTTTGAGCATCCCGGGCGTCATCTCCCAGACCTCACGGTTCCGCAAATCCATGCTCAAGTCGCGGCGGGTGCACTTGCCGACGCCGGGCTGGGGCTGTCCGATGTGGACGCGTTTTTCTGTGCGGGCGATGCCCCCGGGTTCGGCGCCATCTCCATGGCTGATTACCTCGGGCTGTCGGTCAACTTCATCGACAGCACGGAAACCGGCGGGTCGTCGTATCTGGCGCACGTCGGGCACGCAGCTGCTGCCATCGCTGCGGGTAAGTGCAGCATTGCCTTGGTGACCCTGGCCGGAAAGCCGCGCACCGGTGGCAAGGCCGCAGGAAGCTCGGCAGGCGGGGGTGGCACACCTGAGGGTCCGTTCGAGTCGCAATGGGGTTCAAACGTTCCCAACATGTACGCGTTGGCCGCAGCTCGTCATATGCACGAATACGGAACCACCAGCCGGCAACTCGCCATGATCAAGGTGGCGGCGTCGAAACACGCCGCACACAATCCCAACGCGTTTCTGCGAGACGAAGTCTCTGTGGAGCAAGTACTGGATTCACCGATGGTGGCCGATCCTTTGCATCGGTTGGACTGCTGTGTCATCACCGATGGTGGCGGCGCAGTCGTTGTGGTCAGTCCTGAAGTCGCTAGAGACCTAGCTCGGCCAGACAGATGCGCTTCGGTGCTTGGCCACGGCGAAGCCATCAAGCACACGTCCAATGGGCGTATCGACCTCACCCACACAGCTGCAGTTTGGTCCGGGCCACGTGCCTTTGCTGAAGCGGGTGTTAAGCCTGCTGATATTCAGTACGCATCCATTTACGACAGTTTCACCATCACGGTGCTTGAAACGCTTGAAGACTTGGGTTTCTGCGAAAAGGGCAAGGGCGGTGCGTTTGTGGAGTCCGGTGCGCTCGAGGCCGGCGGTCGGTTGCCGTTCAACACCGATGGCGGTGGGTTGTGCAACAACCACCCAGCAAATCGCGGTGGCATGACCAAAATCATCGAAGCAGTGCGTCAGCTGCGAGGTGAAGCGCACGCAGCCGTGCAAGTACCAGGGTGTGAGCTTGCGCTCGCTCACGGTACCGGCGGCAACTTGGGAACACGCTCCGGTTCGGCCACCCTTATTCTCGGGAGAAACTCATGACCAAGTCGTTGCCGGTACGAGCTATCGAGGTCACCAAAGAGGCGCAGCCGTTCTGGGACGCCACCGCAGCGGGTCAGTTTGTGCTCCCGCGCTGCGCGGAGTGCTCAACCACCATCTGGTATCCCAAAGGGTTCTGCCCGTCGTGCGCATCGTTGTCCATCGAGTGGATTCGGGCATCTGGCAACGCCACCGTGTACTCGTTCTCCATCACACGCAAAGGCGCCGGGGTGTGGGCCGAGCACAGCCCATACGTCATTGCGTACGTGGAATTGGCCGAAGGACCTCGGGTGCTCACCAATATCGTTGGCTGTGCCGTCGAAGACGTTCGTATTGGCATGGCTGTCAGGGTTGTGTTTGATCCCACCGAAGAAGGCCCCGCCGTCTACCGCTTCCTGCCGGCATAGAAGCGCACCGACCGCCTGCGTGCAGGCTGCACCGTGCAGGACTAACGAAGCGCTACGTCTGCTCCTGCCAACCGTTGGCGGCCAAGAATTGGTCGGCCCAGTGATACTGCTCCAAAAGGTCGTGCGTCGGCCTACCCAGAATTCGATGGGCCGCATACAGTGCCTCAACGGTGGCCAATCCACCATCGGGGAGTTCGCCAATTGCAGCACCTCGCGGGTATGCCGTATGTACACCTTCAATTGACCGTGTTTCAAGCGCGCCGAATGGCGCTGCGAGGTCCTCGACCCACCGCCATGTTCCGTCCAGCAGTAACAAACCACGTGACCCGTCGTCAGCTGTGAGCGGTGGCGCATGCACGTCGAGGCGGATGTAACCGGTGAGCGGACCGGTAGCCATCAACGACGTGGACCGAGCGAACCGAAGCCCCGGCCGACCACGCAACGGAAGGATGGTGCACTTGGAGCGGCGTTCCTTTGGATGCACCACGATTACCGTCTCGGGGTAATCGAGCATCGACTCTGCCATGCAGCCAAGGTAGCCCGAGGCTTACTCCCGTCTCCCCATAGTGTGGGTGGCGTGATTGATGGGTTGCTAGACCGCAGGCTCAACTCGGATTCGGATGGGCTTGCCCCTGTGGTGATGATTCAGGGCTGCACGTCCGATGCTGGCAAGTCATTGCTGGTGGCCGCACTCTGCCGATGGTTCGCAGACTCGGGTGTGCGTGTGGCGCCCTTCAAGGCGCAGAACATGTCGAACAATGCAGGGGTATGCGCCGACGGCGGCGAGATCGGTCGTGCGCAGTACGTGCAAGCTCTCGCGGCGCGGGCGGAACCCGACGTGCGGATGAACCCAATCCTGTTGAAGCCAACAACCGACACCGGTTCGTCGGTGATCATGATGGGAAGGCCCGCTCCGCATCTGACGGAGGTTGCCTGGGGCGACCGGCGAACGTACACATGGCCAGTGGTCCAAGAGGCGTTGCAGTCCCTGCGCACCGACTTTGACCTTGTGATTGCTGAAGGAGCCGGCAGCCCGGCGGAGGTGAATCTTCGTTCGACGGACATCGTCAACATGGCAATAGCGCTCGAAGCCGATGCGCTTGTCTACCTCGTTGCTGACATCGACCGAGGTGGTGCGTTTGCGCATCTCCTGGGAACGGTGGAGTGTCTCGCGCCAGCAGAACGGCAATTGGTGAAAGGGTTTGTACTCAACAAGTTTCGCGGTGACGTGGCCTTGCTGCACCCTGCGCCGGAATGGCTTGCCGAACAGACCGGTATCGAGACGGTGGCCGTTGTGCCGTGGATTCATCATCGGTTGCCGGACGAGGATCGCCTGCTCCTTCATGCCGATCCCGCGTCGAATCCGTCGCAACCATCTGTGAGGGTCGCGCTGATCGCATATCCGTGGGCCTCCAACTTCGATGAGTTCGAAGGCCTCGCGAATCTGGAAGGCCTTACGGTCGACGTGATTCGTGAGCGGACGTCGCTTGATGGCTATGCGGCCGTCATTCTTCCCGGGAGCCGCAATACGGTTGCGTCGCTGTCGTGGTTGCGCAGCGTTGGCCTTGCGCAAGAGGTGACCTCAGCTGCCCGCAAAGGTGCGGCGGTGTTGGGTATCTGCGGCGGCATGCAGATGCTGGGGAACGAGATCAACGACCCGGAGGGCCTGGAGTCCGGTGGGTTGCATCACGGGATGGGACTCCTCGATGTGTCTACTGTTTTGCGGCCGAACAAGACAACACGCCAGGGTGCGGCGACGTTGACCCGAACGCGCGAAGTTGTGCATGGCTACGAAATCCACCACGGCGTGACTGTGGCGGGCTCAAACGCCGTGGCCGAACTGGACGACGGATTGGGCTGGCGGTCCGACAACGTGACCGGCATCTACCTACACGGCTTGCTCGACGATGCAGCGTATGCGCGCATATTTCTTGGTCGGTTAGGTGCGAGTAACCATCAGGCGACTGATCGTCACGCGGTCATCGACGCCGAACTGTCTGCGGTAGCAGAGGCAGTCGCGCAGTCAGGTCTTACAACCCGGATAGGTGCTGACCTTGCGTTAGGCCGGGTTGGCCCGGGCGGCCGCTGAGCGCAATCCCCACAATCAGGCCCAGCCATAAGAACCCGATCCCAACGAACAACTGTTGGGCCAGCATCAGGATCGGTCCCGCAAACAGCAGCAGACCGATTCCCCAAACTCCGCGCCGAACGGCGAGCACCACCACACAGCAGAGCAACGGAACAAGCGCCGCGATACCCACGGCTCCCGTAGTGGCGAGGGCGAACAACGGAGCATTGTGCACCACGTAGTCCTCGGTCGAAAGAACGTCGATGTCTGGATGCAGTCGAATCACATCGCGGTACTTGCTGAGGCCCACACCGAGAACTGGGTCGGTCTTGAAGATCTCAATCGCCTGGCGGTTCAACGCCATCCGGCCCGAGCCCGATGCCTCAGTTCCTGCAACTGACGTCTTGCCTCTGCTGATCCAACCGTCTGCGCGCGAACCGATTGACAGTCCCATCGCGATAGCCATCAATAGCAACAAGCCTGCAAGTCGACGTCGGTTGTTGGACGCAATCGCGACAACGACGATTACCGCCCAGGCGATGATCGCGGTGCGGCAGAGTGACAACCCAACAAGGGCGGTTGCCAACATGACAGCCACCGAAGCTGCCCATCGGTCTGCCCGGCCAAGACGAAGGCGAGCAACGGCTTGGAGAAGGACTGCGCACAAGATCGCCGCCGCGATGCCCATGACATTGGCGTAGGTCAGCGTTCCAGATGCACCGACCAGCCCGTCAATACGACGGAACCCGAACTCGGTTTCCCCGGCCCACGTGCCGAAGACTGCACCGTTTCGCAGCACTTGTGCAACGCCGATTGCGAACTGGAGCACCACGAAACCAATGGCAACGCGAAGAATTGGGCGCGCCCTTCCGGCAACCAACAGGTTGTGGCCAATCGATGCGATTGCAGCTGCTCCGGCGATCTCCAGCGCAATAAGCGCAGACCAAGGTGTGCGATGCCGGACTACCCCCGCCGCTAGTACTGCGAAATACAAGCACACAGACCATCCGACGATGGATCGATTTCGCAGCGCTACGACTAATCGTGGAATAGCGAAACGGAGTGCGACGATGGCCGTAAACGCGTATGCGATCTCGTACAGGGCGAGTTGGCCGCCGAACTTCCTTGCGTTCAGTCCGAACGGAAACACATACAGAACAAGGCACGCCGCGATCATTCGCGCAATCAAGGTGACTTCGGCTGTGGCCACTTGCTGCGAACGCGACGCGGCCCGGGCAATGGGAGCCTCGGCGCGTTCCGCCGGCCTCATGTCCTGCGGCACGGTTCGCATACGACAGATTTTCGGCAGACCAGAGACCCACCTTGAGGCAGGTTTCGTTGCCCGCGGCGGCTTTGGTTGCTGGCTTGCGTCAGGTGTTGAGAAGCCTGTTTGCAACTCCGGTGGCCAGCGAAGGTGCAAGCGGTAAGCGAGGCAGGATGGTGGCCTGGAACGCGTGGTACGTGTCTGGCTTGCCTGACCACACGCTGGTTGCAGGCTTGTTCGACTGGTCCAGCTGGGCAAACCAGGAACCGTTTTGCCGGTCGATGAACGAGTTCTCGGCCAGGTCCCACCAGTTGCGATACAGCTGCTCGTAGTCGCTTTTGCCGGTGGCTCGCCCCAGCGCCGACGCAGCTGCAATTGCCTCGCAGACCACCCAATGCAGCCGATCCGCAACGACGGGGGTTCCATCCCAATCGGTTGTGTACAAGAAGCCATCGCCCTGCCAACCGTCGGCGACCGCACGGTCGAACAGGCCGACGGCTCCTTCCAGCAACCAAGCCGGTGCAGCTGACCCAAGTGAGGCGCCGAGATGTAAGCAGAGGCGCGACCACTCGAACCCGTGGCCGACCGTTGCTCCATATGGACGGAACTGATGCGCTGGAGTTGCGCGGTTGTAGTCCGGAAGTTCGTTCCAGTCTTTGTCGAAGTGTTCCGGGATTCGCCACGAACGCGCCCGCGCGTTGGTGTTGATGAAGAAGTCAGCTATCCGCAACGCCCGCTGCAACCAGACGGGGTCTCCAGTGACGTCAGCTGCGGCAAGAAAAGCTTCCACGGAGTGCATGTTGGCGTTGGCTCCTCCGTATGGCTCCCGCTCGGACCAATCGCGTGCGGCGACGTCAATCATGAGACCGCGAGCGTCATCCCAGAACCGCGACGTCACTGTCGATGTGGCGTTGGCTAGTAGCTCGGCAGCGCCTGGTCTTCCGAGCAGGGTGGCGGAACTGGCAGCCAGTACAACAAACGCCTGTTCATATGCGCGCTTCTCACCATTGTTGGGACGGTCGCTCGCGGAGAACCATCCACCGTGCTCCGGGTCCGACAGGGTCGACTGCAGGGCGGCCACGCCGTGGTCAACAAGCGGAGTGCAGCCAGGGATTCCCATAAGCGAACCGACCGCAAGGACGTGCGTCATGCGGGTGGTGATCCATGTTTCTACCGGGCGGTCCAGTTCTGGTTCACCTGACCCGTTCAGCCATGCAAACCCTCCGTCGGGATGCATGGATGCCCTACTGAACTGCACAAGGCGCGACGCCTCTGCGGCCAGCCACGACTGATGGTCCGGTCGTTGGGTCCACGGAGCTGTTTGGATTGTCACTGCGTCTGTGGTCGCGGTAGCTGGTATGGGATTCATTCGGGGGGTTGCTCCAAGCGAGGCAAACGTAGATCAGCGCTGCTGTGCGCGCGGCGCGTCTGCTTCACGATATGCGCAGGAATGTGTCGACACCTGCGCAGGGTTCGAATCGCCCGCGCTGAATGCCACTCGACGCAATCCAACCCCTGATCGGTAGCGAACAAGCCATATGACGAGCGTGCGACCGCACGCCGGAGTGGAGAATCATGTCCCGAACTGCGAAGTTTGGATCCGCCCTCGTTGGCGGTGTTGTGCTTGCCTTACTGACGCCGACCCTTGGTGCCCAGACGGCTCAGGCTGCGGCACCTGCACGATGTACCGAACGGGCGAACGGAGGAACTGAGGTCGCCTACGGCTTGACCTTGGATCAGCGGTTGATCTGCTTCAAGCTCAACCGTCCAGCCGAAAACATGACATTGATGAACACGACCGGGCTGACGGCGCCAGACACCCGTCTCGTTGGTATCGACACGCGTCCTGCGTCCGGCGCGATCTACGGGCTCGGAAACGCTGGTGGCCTCTATGTGCTTGACCCGAACGGAACGAAGCCGGAGTTCAAGGCCAGGGTGTCAGCTCCGCTTGAAGGCATCAACTTCGGGATGGACTTCAACCCAACCGTGGACCGGCTTCGCATCGTCAGCGACACCGGGCTGAACCTGCGGGTAAACGTCGATACGGGAGCAGCGACCGTCGATGCGTTCATCCGAACTGGCGCAACGCGCACGGCGGGCGTTGGTGCTGTTGCGTATACGAACAACGACAACGATGCATCGACGGCAACCACGCTGTTTGATCTGGACACGGTGTCGGACCAACTGGCGACGCAGAACCCACCGAACGATGGCGTACTGAACTCAGTAGGTCGGTTGGGATTCCAAGGCAACTCGGCCGCAGCGTTCGACATCGTCACCGAGGTTGTTGCCGGCAAGGCGGTTTCAAACCGTGGCTATGCGGCACTTGATGGAGGCGACGTGCTGTTCAGCATCAACCTCACAACTGGTGCTGCCACATTCGTCGGCGACGTCGGCACCAAGCTGTCAGGCCTGACCTTCCCGGGTTGATGGCTCAACCAGAGACGTGGTGAAGAGTCGCTGAGTTTTGTGCCGGGATTTACGGAACTGTGCCGCGATTTACGGCCGTATTTCCCGGCACAACCTCGTAAAACCTGGCACAAAGTGGTCGACGACTTGGTTGGCGGATGAGAGATCAGGTGCCGGTAAGACGAGCCACGACCGGAGCGAACGCTTCGAGGTTGGCCTTGCTAACGGTGATGTACGAGATGCCGTAGCGCTGGCGCCGTTCTTGCAGTAGGTCGCAGATGAACTCAACCGATCCAATGAGCGCGTGCGGGTGCTCTTCAACGGCCTCGGTGGGCATCCCCATCGCAGCTGCGTACTTCGCAAGTCCCGCAGCACGGTCGTCGGTGACCGCAGTGAAGTACGCGCCGATCTCGATTTCGATCTCGGAGAAACGTGCGCCGGCACCGGCCTTGATCCAACTGAGCTTGTCCTCGGTGAGCTGCGCGGTTGAGGTGCCGATGCCGCTTGGGCCCAGCTTGCCGGAGGAATTGTCGAAGTTGAGGCTGATGATGTCTGCCTCACGACCGGCAATGCCAAGGACCCGTTTCGCTCCGCCGCCAATCATGATGGGCGGCCGCGAGCGACCGTCTTTGCGTTCACCGGCAGGCGTTGGTTTCGGAACGGATTCAAACCCCACGGCGTGCACATGGGTTGCGTCTTGGTTGAGTTCGCCATCGGCAAATGCTGCGCGGACCAAATTGATGGTTTCCTCAAGCCGGTCCAGTCGTACTCCCGCCGGGTCCCACTGTGCCCCCATCGCCCTGTACTCGCCCTCCAGCCAACCGGCCCCCAAACCAAGCTCCAACCGGCCGTCGCTGAACATGTCAAGCGTGGCGGCTTCTTTAGCCAACATCACGGGGTTGCGGTAGTCGATGCAAAACACTCGGCATCCGATACGAATGGTGGATGTTGCCTCCGCTGCAACGGCCATGGCAGGGACTGCGGCCACATTCTGGACGGGGTGATTTGTCGCGCTGAGTGCGGGGCCAGGGCCGATGACGTGATCGGCAAGGTGGAACGCGGAGTAGCCAAGGGCCTCGGCAATACGAGCCTGTTGGCGCCAATCGGCTGCGGAGGTTGCCGCATACGACTGCACCCCGAACCGAAATGCGTGAGGCGTTTCGGCGGGCGTAGATTGCGGGGGTGTGGTGACTGTCGACACAGTGACTTACTGTATACGGACTAGCGTTACGGAACTGCTCCGAAAGCCGTTGCGCACGCCGATTCAAACCGCATTACCGCCTCAAATCGCCCAAAGGCAATGAGGTTCACGAAGGGAACCCGCAGCACATGACCACACCGACCTCACTGCGCACACAAGCTCAGGTACGCGCCGTGCTCTCGGAGGCCACTTCTGCGGCTCGTTCGAAGGGTGGTCGCACCGCTCGGGTCGCAGCGGTCAAGGCAATCGCGCCCAGTGAACTGTCATCGCTGCTGCATCCGCAGTTCGCGGTAGAGGTTGGGCGGGTTTCAATTGGCAGCGGACTCCCCGCATCGCCAGGTGCAGCGTCGGGGCGTATCGCGCTTGATGCCGATACAGCGCTCACCATGTCTGAAGCCGGCGAAGACGTCATCCTGGTTCGTTCCGAGACAACCCCAGACGATGTGCTGGGCATGCAGGCAGCACGAGGTGTGCTCACCGCCCGCGGCGGCCTGGTGAGTCACGCAGCAGTTGTTGCACGTGGGTGGGGCATCCCGGCTGTGGTCGGTGTTGCCGATCTGCAGATCCACGCCGACGCATTCGAGCTGGGTGGCCATCGCTTTGCCGCTGGTGACGAAATCAGCATTGATGGTGCGACGGGCGAGGTGTACTCGGGTCGTCTCCCCGTTGCAGGTGTCGACGTTCCCGAGGAACTTGAAGAGCTGCTTGGTTGGGCAGACGAAATCATCGACGCTCGCATCCGTGTGCGGGCAAACGCCGACAACGAAAACGATGCGGCTCATGCTCGGCGGCTTGGTGCCACAGGAATCGGCCTCTGCCGTACGGAGCACATGTTTCTCGCGGAGGACCGCCTGCCCCTGATGCGGCGTTACATCCTCACCGACGATCCGCAGACCGAAGCCGAGTGCCTTGGCGAACTGCAGCGTGTTCAGCAGTTGGACTTCGTGGGAATTCTGCGTGCCATGGATGGCCTGCCGGTCACGGTTCGCCTCCTCGATCCGCCGCTGCACGAGTTCCTTCCCGATGCCGAGCCGCTGATTGTTGCCGAAGCCCGTGGGGAACTTGCGGGTGATGACCCAGCTGCCGTCCATGACAGGGCGCAGCTTGAGGCAATCCGTCGTCTGCGTGAAGCAAACCCCATGATCGGTACACGTGGTGTTCGCCTTGGTGTGTTGAAGCCTGGCGTGTACCAGATGCAGGTCAGAGCGTTGTTGTGTGCGGTGGCTGAACGAGTCGCTGCAGGCGGCAATCCGTTGGTCGAAATCATGATCCCGCTCATCGTGGAGCAACGAGAGATGGCGCTCGCTCGCGGCTGGGTTACCGATGCAATGCGCGAGGTTGGGCTGGACCAGGCTGCGCTCGACGCGGTGCAGGTCGGCGCCATGATCGAAACACCGCGTGCTGCGCTCACTGCCGGACCACTTGCTGAGTGCGCAGACTTTTTCTCATTCGGCACCAACGACCTCACGCAGCTCACGTTTGCGTTCAGCCGCGATGACGTCGAGACCCGTCTCATCCCGTCGTATCTGCGTAGTGGCGTGTTGGCTGCCAACCCGTTCGATCGCCTCGACACATCTGGTGTGGGGCGCCTCATCAGCATTGCGTGTGCCGATGCACGTGCGGCGCGGCCTGGATTGAAGATCGGTGTGTGCGGCGAGCACGCAGGCGACCCAACCTCGGTGCAGTTCCTTGTGGATTCCGGCATCGATTACCTCAGCTGCTCTCCGTATCGGGTTCCCATCGCGCGTCTTGCTGCCGCTCACGCGTTCTTGCGGATGGAGTCCGACGCCACAGAGACTCCGGACACGGCTACGCCTGTCAACCTCATTGTCCCCAGCGCCTCCGCAGCTCAGTCCGCAACGTCTGGCCCTCGTACTGCTCCGGAGCATCGACGCTTCGCCGTGTTGCATGCGTTGCGTATCAAGGGCTTTGGTCTTGAACCTGCGTTGGTTGAGTTGGCGTTGGTCGAGCCAGACGAGCTTGTCGAAGAGTTGACAGCGCTCAGGGACGAGGGGTTTGTGAAGCACATCCCTGCACGTTCCATGTGGCAGCTTGCGCCTGGTGGGCGCGCGCTGCACGCATCGCTGGTGTCGTCCTTTGTTGGCGACGCATCCAACGCGTTGCGCGAGCCGTATGAACACTTCCTGCATCACAACGACAACCTCAAGGTGCTCTGCAACGCATGGCAGGTGAGGCCCGACGGATCCCCTAACGACCACGCTGACGCCGATTACGACGCAGCTCGCGTTGCCGATCTCACCACGTTCCATGGAACGCACGCCGATGTGTTGGCACAGTTCGGCTGCGCCCTAGATCGTTTCGACGCTTACTATCCACGCCTCACCCGGGCGCTGGACCGGTTGCACAACGGTGACCCCAAGGCGTTTACCGGGGTGATGTGTAACTCGTACCACGACGTATGGATGGAGCTCCACGAGGACCTCATCCAGCTGCTCTCCATCGACCGCGTGGCCGAAGGATCCTTCTAAGTCATCCGTTCAGGAAGGCTCGCTTAGTCGATTCGTCTGTCGTTCTCAACTTCGCTTTCTGCGAGGCCAACTTCAATATCCGTGTGCCCGGGAGTTTCATCAATTATGGTGACCGCCTTGAGTGACCACGGGAGGTCACCTGTCTGAAGGTGTGTTGATGGCGTCGAATCGACGGGTGTTTGTGTCCTTGTTTGGCCGTTTGTCGCTGTTGTTTAGGTTGGCGGTTCGGAGCGATGGTCGGCGTCGCTGGTATGTGTTGCAGCGTCCCGCTGTCTGTCGGGGTGGTGGTTTGATGGGGGCGGTTGTGATCGTGTTGGCTTTGGTGCTTGTTGCTTCCGGGGCGGTTGCGCAGTCGTCGCAGCCTGTTGTTTCGATTTCGACGAGTAGTGGTCCTTCGGCGGTTACGACCACGGCTACGACGAGTTCGCTTCCTTCGTCTGTGGTTCCTTCGTCTGCGGTTGCTTCGTCTGTGGTGTCGAGGGTTGCGGGGTCGGGTAGTACTTCGAGTGTGGTTCGGAACACGTCAACGTCGGCGGTTGCTGTGACGACGAGCGTGGGTAGTTCGACGGTTGTTCCTTCGTCGGTTGTTCGGGTTCCGACTACGAGTGGTGGTTCGTCGGCGCGTAGTGCGGTGTCGTCTGTAACGGCGGCGGCGTTGTCGCCTTCTGGGTGTGCGGGTACTCCGATGGTCCTTTCGAATATGAATTTCTCTGCGGATTTGGCTGCGTGGTCGTCGTCGTATTCGCCGGGTGTTGACGCTGTGGGGAATTATTCGTTTGGTGGGACGTTGGGTGAAGCTGCTTCGCGTTTTGTGCAGTTCACCGGTGATTTTGGCCCGGAGAGTTCTGGCCGTTTGATGTTTCTCAATTCTGCGACTGATGGTGTTTCGCCTGCGTTGACCCGGATTTTTGTGACGACTCCGGGGAGTGAGTATGTGTTCCGGATTTTTGTTCGGCAGATTCTTGGTCCTGGTGGGATCGTTCTGCAGTCTGGTGCGACGTCGGTCGTTGGTGTTCCAGCTGATGGTGTGTGGTCGCCTGTTGATTTGCGTTTTGTGGCGACGAGCGTGGTGAGTAGCGTTTCGGTGTTGTTTGTTAACACGTTGTCGGGTGGTAGCGACTTTGCGCTTTCGAACGCTTCGGTGTTTGATTGCCAAGACCCGAATGTGTCTTTCTTTGCGACTTTTGGGGCGACTATTGCGACGTTTCTGAAAAACCGTCCTGCTTTGGTGTCTGATCCTGTGAACACGGCAACGGGCGGGTTTGATCACTCGGTGGTGGATTTGGTGCTCCCTGGCCGCGGAGAGAATTTGGTGTTGGGCCGTAATTACGATTCTCGGCAGGCTGCTTCGTCGGTGCTTGGGGTTGGTTGGTGGCATTCGTATTTCCAAACGGTGTCCGTTAATGGTTCTGGTGTGTTGGTGTGGCGTGCGGGTAACGGGGCGTTGGTGGAGTTCCAGCCGGGTGCTGCTGGCGGATTTGTGACTCCTGCTGGTGTGATCGCTTCTGCCGCGGCTGTTGGCGGTGGTGGCTGGCAGATTTTGGAGAACGATCAGACCAGGTACACGTTTGATGCTGCCGGGAAACTGATCTCAATGACGGACCGGTCAGGTCAGGGTGTCACGCTGACCTATGACGCGGCTGGCAGGGTGTTGGTTGTGGCGGATGGTTCTGCTCGGACGTTTACGTTTACGTATGGAACAGGTACCACGGCGACGGGTGGTCCGGCAGGAACGGGTCGTTTGGTGCAGGTGAGGGGTTCTGATAACCGGTTGGTGAAGTACGCGTATACGGGCGCGGTTGGTAGTTCGCGTTTGTCGTCGTTCACTGATGTCCGGGCCAAGGTTTTTACGTACACATATGATGTGAACGGGTTTTTGGTTTCGGAGACGGACCCGAATGGGAATGTGCAGTTCACGAACACGTTTGATGTGTCGGGGCGTGTGGTGTCGCAGAAGGATCAGTTGGATAACACGTCGACGTTCTCCTATGACGACACGGCGGGGACGACGACGTTTACTGATGCGTCGGGTGCGGTCACTGTTTATGACCGGGCGGGGAACGTGCCGAATGGTCAATCGGGCCCCGCAGGGTCTTCGGCGACGGTGTTTAACGCTGCGTTGGATGCGACGTCGTTTACTGATCCGACCGGGTATCAGTGGTTGGCGACGTATGACGTGCGGGGGAACATGTTGTCTCGGACGGCACCGGCGCCGTTGTTGTATTCGGAGTCGTGGACTTATGACGGGTTGAATAATCCGTTGACGTTTACTGATGGGCGTGGGAACACAACCACGTACACCTATGACACGGCCGGGCGGCTTCTCAGTGAGGCCCGTCCTGGTGGGGTGAACGTGTCGTATACGTGGAACGCGGATGGGACTTTGGTGTCTTCGACGGATTCTCGTGGTGGGGTGACCGCGTACACGTACGATTCGTTCGGGAATGTGTTGTCGCAGACATCCCCGTTAGGGAACAAAACGACGTACACCTACGATACGGCGGGGCGGGTGTTGACGGTGACGGAGCCTCGCGGGAATGTTGCCGGGGCGACGGCAACAAGTTTTCAGGAGAAGTTCACTTATGACGCTGATGGGAACGTGTTGACGGAACGTGACGCGTTGAACCGGACGACCACGCATGTGTATGACAATGGTGGTCGGCGGACGAAGACCACTGCGCCTGATGGTGGGGTGACGTTGTTTGGGTATAACGCTGCGGATGAGTTGGTGCAACAAACAGCGCCTGATGGTGGTGTCACGTTGTTTGAGTACGACGCCCGCGGTTTACGGGTCAAGGAAACGTCGCCGGTTGGTGCGGTGACAACGTTCGGGTATGACCCGGCGGGCCGGTTGGTGTCACGGGTAGATCCGCGCGGGAATGTTGCGGGTGCGAACCCGTCCGATTACACGTGGTTGTTTACTTACGATGCGGCTGGTCGACAGAAGACGGTGACTGATCCGTTGGGTCGGGTCACGACGGCCGACTACGACGTTCTCGGTCGAGTAGTCACGACAACACGCCCGGATGGAATTGTTGTAACGGTCTACGATCCGAACGGGAACGTGACCTCAACAACGACCGATGCTGGCACGGTCTCAGCGGTGTTCGATCCGTTGAATCGGGTTACCGCGTCGACTGATTTGCGTGGCAAAACAACTATTTACGGTTACGACGCTGCAGGGAACCAGACGGCTGTCACGGACCCGCTTTCACGGGTTACAACGTATACATACGATGCTGATGGTCGGAGGACCGCGATGGTGGATGCCCGTGGCAACGTGGTTGGTGCGAACCCTGTCGAGTACACAACGAGCTACGCCTATGACGCTGCAGGGAATCAGGTGCAAGCCACGGACCCGTTGGGGTTGGTCTCCAAGCAGGTGTTTGACCGGGTGGGGAACGTGTCAACGTCCACGAATCAGAAGAATTTGAATACGACGTTTCTGTATGACTCGATGAACCGGGTAACACGGGCAACCGCCCCAGTGGTGGGTGCGACGAACTGGACGTATACAACAATGGGGTATGTGGCAACACGAACGGATCCGTTATCAACGGCGACGGTGCCAAGGGTTGCGTCGTGGTCTTATGACCTTGCGGGACGGGTGGTTGAGCGTAAGGATGCTGCTGGTCGCCGGTTCACGTTTGGGTTATGATGTTGCTGGGAACGAAACACTGGTTGTTGATGCGAACGCCAACGCCACGGGTAATGCTGGGTTGGGGACGACCATGATGACGTTTGACCGTTTGAACCGGCTCACGAATAAGTCGTATTCGGATGGGACACCGGCGGTGTCGTGGACGTTCGACGCGCAGGGCCGGGTCGAGTCGATGGTTGACGGTGCCGGGGCAACCACGTACGAGTTCGACCCGGCTGACAGGGTGAACCTGATCACCAGCGGGACGGACACGTGGGCGTATACGTACGATGCGGCCGGGAACGTGGTCTCACGGACGGTGCCTGGTGGTGCGAACTCGACAGCGACGTTTGATGATGCAGGCCAACTCTCAGTGTTAGCTGACCTGACTGGGTCGACCACGTTTGGTTATGACGCGGTTGGGAACAACACGACGGTGGGGTTCCCGAATGGTGTGACCCAGACCCGTACTTACGATCGGGCATCACGGTTGAACACGATTGCGACGGCTGGGCCTGGTGGCCCGATTGGCGGGTTTGCCTATACGCGTGATCAGAATGGGAACCCGACCGGGGTTGACGTGACAGGACCTGCGGGTCTGATCGTGGCAGAGTCGATGCGGAACACCTTCGACAACGCAGACCGTCTCACGAAAACGTGTTTCACGACCACGACGTGTGCAACAGCGAACCAGACCGTGTGGACGTATAACCGGGTTGGTTCACGGCTCACGGAGAAGATCGGTTCCGCGGCAGTATCCACCTACACCTACGACATCGCCGACCAGCTCACTGCCATTGTCGGGCCTGGGGCTGCAACGTTTAGGTATAACGCGAATGGTGATCAGGTCACTGCCGGTGCGGACACGTACACGTACAACACCGCCCGACAAACCACGACGGCAACGGTTGCGGGTGTCACCACCCAGTTCGCCTACGACGGCAACAACAACCGGCACACAACCGCAACAGGTGAGGTGACCACCCAAGAAGTATGGGACACCGTCGGTGGACTCCCAGTGCTCGTAGCGCAACGCAACGGTACAGGTGTCGTCCAACGCCGCTTCACGTACGCCGGGTGGATGCCCGTCAAATACGAAGACGTCGCAACAACAACGGTCGGCTACTACCAAACCGACGCGCTCGGATCTGTCACCAATCTGACCACCCCAACCGGAACAATCGGAGCCACTTACCGATACAACCCATACGGCACCAACAGGGCAACCACAACAATCCTGCCCGCGTACACAGCAAACCCGCTCAAATACACCGGACAACAACAAGACCCAACCGACAACTACAACCTCCGAGCACGCCACTACAACCCGGGCCGTGGTGTGTTCACCCAAACCGACCCCATGCCCTACGGCGTTGGACACCCGTTCGAGAACCTTTACGGGTACGGCCGGAACAATCCGATGCTTTACACGGACCCGACTGGGCTACGAGCGAATGCGGAGATGGAGAAATGCCGTCGTACAGGGAGTAAGGCACGCGAGAAGGGTTGGACGGCGGTGATCAACAACGCAACTGGACAGTGTCAATACATCCTGGGCCTGTTTGATGCTGATTGCTTCGACGGTCAAACTGGCCTCGCCGGTGGCTTGGAGAGCCTCGCCGGTGCAGGGTGCGACCAGGTTGGCAGCGCAGGTCGCGCAGGTTTCATCGAGGGTGTAAAGACGATCACTCCCGGAGGTTCATGCCCCGCAGCAATTCGCAATCACGGCAAACTCGACACTGCCGGCTGTGTGCTCGATATCGCACTTCCAGTAAGCAAATTGTCGAAAGCAAGACGCGCCACAAAACCAGCAGGTGCGCTCGTTGAGGAGGGTACGTACGTCGTCAAGACTGCGCAGGGCGAGTACGTCGGTCAGTCCGGCGCGATCTCTCGCCGATTGCAGCAGCATGTTGCGAGTGGCAAGTTTACGCAGGCTGAAGTGGACGCTGCGGAGCGGGCAATGGTGACGGGCGGGAAGCTTCAAAGGGAGATCGCGGAGCAACTTCTCATTGATTCAAAGGGCGGGATCGATGGCTTGTTGAACAAGGTCAATCCGATCGGTCCGAAGCGAATGTCCGTTATGCCCAACCAGCCCTACAAGCGGTAGTCATGAGCGCTGTCGTGCAGGAAGGCCCTGGATTTCTCATCGAGCGAGATGCCGATGGCGACACGCTTGTTGTCACCGAGCGTTTCACCGATGAGGCAGCGCAGCTACTCCGGTCGGGCAGAGTGTCCGGATTGGATCTCAACTACGCCAAGGGTTTCAAGGACACGGATCTCGAGTTCATTGAGGCGTGGCCGATCACGCGGTTGAGCGTCCTTGCCCGGACGATGAGCAACATCGAGCCGATCTACCGGCTACCGAGCCTTGGCACGGTCAAGCTGACGGCGGGATCCAAGGCCGTCCTCGACGTTCGACGGATCCCCGGCTTGAAGTCACTCTCTGCGGAGTGGGGAAGCGTGAAGGATTCGCTCTCGGAGCGTCCTGAGATCGAGGACCTATATCTCGGGGGTTACGGAGAAGCGGACCTCAGGTCGCTTCGTTGGAACGTCGCGCTACGTCGACTTCGCTTGAAGGACCGCCCTCGACTTCAGTCTCTCGACGGCGTTGAGGTGTTGTCGCGTCTAGAGCAGTTGGGTGTGTGGTCGGCGCCGCTCGGGGACATCCGTGCGCTCTGTGAACTGTCCGGCCACCGTCTTTCAGAACTTCAACTCGAGTCATGCCGAATTCGCGACATCCAACCGTTGTGTTCGCTGTCGGGTCTGCGTTTTCTCAATCTGAGCGATAACGGGGACATTCCATCGATCGGGGATCTAGCCGTACTCGCGAGCCTCGAAGTCTTGTGGCTGTTCGGCACGACTCGCGTTGTGGATGGCGACCTGTCGGTGTTAGCTGGCCTTCCGCTGCGAGAACTTCGAATGAAGTCTCGCAAGGGATATGTCCCAACGGTCGAAGATCTGCACCGCATGATCGAGCGCCGCTGAAGTGATCGGTACTGCGTTGCTTGTCTCGCTTGCAGTCTGGCTGGTAGTCGTCCTCGCAAGTCGACTGTCAGTGCGACGTTCCACGTCGTCAGGCCGTGGGCGTGGCCTGGCTGCCGCTCTAGTCTTCTTCTTGCTGCTGGGAATGGTCGCCGCCAATCCGAGCGAAGCGCATGAGTCTCATCGGCCGGCGGTTCTAGCGCTGGCTGGCGAGGGCACTGCATCCGCCATAGGCAACCCACTCGCTCGGCTTGATGGTCCGTTGGATCGACCTCAGGGAAGTCTCGAGGTGAGGCGAGCGGGTCACGCCCTCAGCGAAAACTATGGGTACGACGAACGGGTCCGCCCCGTAGTCGCGCGCCTGGTCAGTAAACCTGCGATCGTGGTTTCGTCCGGTAAGCGACTCGGATCTGGCGTTCCGAGGTCGGCCAAGTCGAAGCCCCTGAACTATGACGCGATGACGCTTTTGCGCGTTTCGCACTCGTTAATGGCCACAAAAAGTGGAGTTGGTGCGGCGGATGATGTTGTCCGGACGTGCTTTAGATCGTTTGGTGGTGAGACGAAGGTGTTGATGGCTGATGGGACGACGAAGCCGATCTCGGAGATAGCTGTTGGTGACATGGTTCTCGCCCAGGATCCTATGACTGGTGAGCGTGGTCCTCGTAAGGTCTCGCGGCTGTGGGTGCATGATGACGACCTCGTACGGCTCGAGATCGATGGTGACATCGTTCGGACCACTGAGGATCATCCGTTTTGGAACGACACCGATGGTGAGTGGCAACGTGCCGATCAACTCGGTAGCGGTGAGCTTGTTCTGACTGCTGATGGGCGTCGGGTGAGGGTTGGTGTGCTGATGGGTTCAGCTGGTCGAGGGTTGGCTTACAACCTGACCGTGGAAGGTCTGCACACATACCATGTGCTCTTCGGAATCGATGCTGTTCTTGTGCACAACGTTTGTGGGGATGATCTGGTCAGCGATATCCTGAAAGGAAAGAAGGGTTCGATCCGGCAGGCCCCGCTACCAGAAGGCGCTCCAGCATGGGATGACGTGCTTGGCATGTCTTACGCCGAGATTGAGGCTGCGGCCAATGCAAATACGCCAGGTTTCAAGACAATCAAGAAGTTGTTGACTGATAAGCGGTTTAACAAGTGAGCGATTTGAAGTCGGTTCTCGATTTTGTTGCACGACTCGACGAGGCTCGCCTTAGCTATCGGATCTTGTCTATTCGTGCCGATGCTCTGCTTGTCGATGTCGCTGTTCCGGGCGAACGGTGGGAGATTGAATTCTTGGTGGACGGCGAAGTCCAGATAGAGCGGTTCCGCAGTGATGGGAGCATCTTTACGGAATCGGTGCTTCCCGAACTGTTTGCCTTGGGCGAGTAACTTCGCCTGGAGTTGGTGCCGATGTACTTCCTAAGCCGCCGATATGTAGGTGTGCTTAGGATGCTTCGTTGGCGAGGTGTTTGAGGCGGGTTTTGGTGACGAGGGCGTCGATGAAGGCGTGGACGAGTTCTCGGTCGTGTTGGTTGAGTTCATGGAGGTTGTGGAGGCGGGGGCCGAGGGTGTCTTCGGGTGATTTGTGTGGTCGGCGGGGGGCGTCGTCGATGAGGAGGTAGTCGCAGGAGACGTTGAAGGTTTGGGCGAGGCGGACGAGGGCGTCGGCGCTGGGTGAATCGACCGGTCTTTTGCATCACATCGCGGGTCGGGTTGGGGTGTTGCGTACGTCTTAGGTGAGGTGTATCGGCAACCCATAGGTGTGCTTAGCTGTTGGCTTTGTGCTCGGCTGGTGGATGTCACCAGGTCGGTGACGCGCGGGTGATGGCGGTCGACCCGAGAAGGGTGAACGGGGTCCTTGGCGGAATCGGCGAGCGAGTTCAGCCTTCAGATCCGGCGACTAGTTGAGGCGAGAACAGTTCTTGTGATCGCGGCGCGCGCCTGCAATCAGTCCTGAATGAGGCGAGACATGGTCTCGTGATAGTGCGCCAGCTTGCACTCTCGCTCTGACAACACGTGGTGGGTGTAGGCGCTGGAGCGCTTGGTGCGTTCCAGTTGCTGGTAGATCTCGATGTCTTCACCGACGACCACCTTGAGGCGTTCCCAGTGGACCATCATCGCGTCGTAGTACGCGGCGTATTCCGGGTCGTTGCGGTCGCCGTCGTAGATGAGTTCCCAGCACAGGAAGCGTGTGCGGTCCACATCGATAGGGATTGGGTTAAAGACCTGAATGTGCTGCGGGTTGCAGTTGAACACCGTGTTGGGGAACACCACGTAGTGGCAGATGGCGTGCTTGTGGTGGTCCCAATCGGCCTCCAGATCCTCACGCTGTTCGTGGCGGGGCACGAAGCACATGTAGTTGTTTCCGAGGATATGGAACGAAGAGTCCCGTGCGGACTTCGTCCACGTGGGCGCCACTTTGTGCAGAGCAGTGGTGTGGTAAATCTCGTTGAAACCGTCGACGATGGCCTTGTAGCTGACCGGGACGTCCCATTCCAGGACGTCGTGCAGCACCATGTCTTCCATCTTGAACTTACCGAGGTCCACCGCAATCTCTGGGCCGATGGCCTGGAGCAACGGAACCGCATTCTCGGCTGCCAGGTTGATCCAAACCCAGCCGCCCCATTCGTCGGCGGCGACAGCAGGTGCGCGTAACCCGGCAAGGTGTTCTTCAGAGAAGTCCTCGCGTTCCGGCACGCCCACAAGGACACCCTTGGTGTCATAAACCCACCCGTGATACGGGCACGAGAAGCGACGAGCGCCGCACCCTTGCAGCGCAGTCACAAAGGCCGGGCCGCGGTGGCGGCACACGTTGTGAAAGCCGGCCAACGAGCCATCGGGCTGACGGGTGACCACGATGGTTTCGCCGTGGCCCTCGTAGCTCAGCCAATCACCTGGGTTGGCAACTTGCGACGACCGACCTGCGATGAGCCACTGCTTGGCGAGCACCTTTTCCCGTTCCAACTCGAACTGCATTGGATCTGTGTACGGCGAACGGCTCATCTTGCGCGGCCCGTAGTCGGGTACGTGCTGCACTCCTGGGCCCAGCCGTGGTGGCGCATCGCCTCTTGTTGGTACATAGACCACGTGTGTTACCTCGCTTGCCGCGGACTTACTGAAGTTGCTCCATAGTAAGCAATGTCCGTGCATCCATCCGCATCGGCGGACAAACTGTAGGTGAACTCGCGAAACTTGCTAGGTTGCAACGCTGTGGAGGACATCGAATCGTTTAAGGCCAGGGCAGCAAAATGGCTATCGGAAACCGTGCCGCGCCGAGAGCAGTCGGCCACTACTGAAGTTCAGTGGGGAGTCGGTGAATTCGACGTCACGGTCTTTCATGACCGCTCCCACGACGAAGAACTTCGCTACCTCGCAGCATACGTGGGGTGGATCGAAAAGCGTTCCAGCGGCGGTTTCTGGGCGCTCACCTGGCCGGTGGAGCACGGAGGTCAAGGGCTTTCCAAAGCCCACGAGCGTGCATACATCGAACTCGAGAAAGAGTTTCAGACCCCCAACGATCACGAGCTGATTTCAGTCACCACCAAGCTCATTGCTCCGGCCATCCGAAACTTCGGAACACCAGAGCAGCGCGATGCCTACATGGCCGATTTCCTCCACGCCCGTGAGTACGCATGTCAGCTGTTCAGCGAACCTGCAGCTGGCAGCGACCTTGCAGGTCTCACCACCAGGGCTGTTGCCGACGGTGACGAATGGGTGCTGGACGGACAGAAGGTATGGACGTCTAACGCGCACATCGCGCCATGGGGCTTTGCCATTTGCCGTACCGACCCCGACGTGCCCAAGCACGCCGGTCTCACGGCGTTCCTCGTGCCGTTGCAGGGTCAAGGCATCGAGATCCGGCCCATCAAACAGATGAACGGTGGTGCATCGTTCAACGAGGTGTTCTTCGACGCTGCGCGTATCCCAGACACCATGCGCATCGGTGCCGTGGGTGAAGGCTGGAAGATCGCCGTTGCCGTGCTCGGTTACGAACGCGAGTCGTCAGGTTCGTCGGGCCGCCGCGGTGGAGACTTCCGTGACCTGCTTGCCCTCGCCCGGCATACGGGCCGCGCCACAGACCCTCACATCCGCCAGGGTCTCGCCAAGGTGTACACCTCCGAACAGGTTCGCCTGTGGGCCCGCGCTCGTACTGCAGCCAAGGCCCGCGCCGGCCAGACCGGACCAGAAGGCTCCATCGGGAAGTTGCTCTGGTCAGAGTCGATGAAGGACATCTCCAACATCGCGTCGTCGCTGTTGGGTCCGTCGCTCACCGCCGACACTGGCGAATGGGGCACGTTCGAATGGGATCAGCACATTCTCGGGGCACCCGGTTATCGCATTGCTGGCGGCTCTGATGAAATCCAGCGCAACATCATCGGCGAACGAGTGCTTGGCCTTCCCGGAGAGCCCCGCGTCGACCGAGACATCGCGTTCAACCAGATTGGCAAGTCGTCGAAATAGGCGTTTCCAGAGGGGCAGGACGCCGTGTGCGGTCAGTCCAGCAAGAGACTGCCGCACACGGCGCCTTGCCCGTGGAAGCACCCGCGTTACCGCGGGTACGGTCCGGCCTCTAGGGGCGGCCGGAGACTTTCAGCGAGTGAGCACCGTGCAGGTACTCAGGCCGGGCGCACCGTAGACCTGCGTAAAGCCGGTCTTGGGTGGCACGGGGATCTGGCGGCCCTCGGCGCGGCCCTGCATTTGCAGGACGCAGTCGATGACTTGGCGCAGCCCGCTGGCACCAATAGGTTCGCCGTTGGCAATGCATCCGCCATCGGTGTTGGTGGGCATTGATCCGTCGATCTCCAGCGCGCCGCTCATGATGAGGTCCGCCTGGGCGCCGTGCTCGCACAGGCCAGTTTCGGCCAGGTGCATCAGCTCTGCACCAGCTTCGGTGTCCTGAATCTGAACCACGCCGATCTCGCTGGGCGCAACGCCAGCGGCGTTAAACGCGGCAGCCGCGGCCTGTGAAGTGGCACTTGGCGTGATCTCCGGTGCAAGCGACGGACTGAACACTTCGAACGTGCCGTATTTGCGCGTACGAAACTCGACTGCCTTCAAGAAGACAGGGTCTGGCCGCATGGAACGGGCACGTTCTGGCGAAGCAAGAACGATTGCCGCCGCACCCTCGCTGGGTGAGCAGAACATGTACTTGGTAAGCGGATCGTTGACCATGTCTGCGCTAGCGATTTCGTCGGTGGACAGTGCGTGGCGTCGCCACGCGTTGGGGTTTCGTGCACCGTTACGCAGGGCCTTGGCTGAAAGCTCAGCAAGGAGCGAGGGGTCTAGGTTGTGGTCTGCCAGGTAGCGCTGAATCTTCATGGCGAAGAACTGCGTGGTGACCATCATTCCCACCTCGCCGTACCAATCCTGGAGGCCGTACTCCGCTGGGGAGGATCCAAACGCGCCACGATCGTGCTTGTCGAAGCCGACCACCAGCGCCAGGTCAGTCATCCCTGCCGCAATCGCGTTTGCTCCTGAGAGCAGTGCAGACCCGCCGGTTGCACAGCCGTTGTACACGGTCATGAACGGCGTGCCGGTGAGCCCAAAATCCTTCACCAACGAGTCTGCGTGCCCGCCGTCTCGGCTACCGCCGACTGCGAAGCCGATGTCCTCCCACTTGACGCCAGCGTCTGCCAACGCGGCTTGAGTTGCGACGTTGGCCATGACCTTTGCATCGACGTCGAAACGCCCGAAGGGATGGAGTCCGACTCCGACAATTGCAACGTCCATGAGTGCTTCTTTCGCTTACTTGGGTTCGTGTGAAGTTGGTAGAGCAGTAGGGGTTAGGCCGGCTCGAACCAGAAGGTCTGGTAGCCGTCTGCATCGTCGGGAAGTGGGCCGACCACAAGGCGGACTGGGTCGCCGATCTTCCATGCGTCGATTGACTTGCCTGCCAGGCGTGCTTCGATGCGGACGTTGCCGAGATCGACGTAGGCGACTGCGAATGGAGCGAATCCGGTGGTTGGCACACGGAACGGGGCCTTGGGCGAAAACCGCTGCACGGTCCAGGTCCACACGGTCCCCTGCGTTGCAAGGTTGGTTGGCGACACGGCTGAGCCACCACAGGCGGGGCACGACTTGGAAGCGGGGAACGTCACGGACGCGCAGGTGCTGCACGCGCTGCCGATCAGCACAGTCTGACCGTCTACCTGCGTGGTGAGAGTTTCGATTGCAGTACTCATTTTCATGCTCATTTTCATGCTCATTTTCATGCTCATTTTCATGCTCATTTCATGGCAACCATACTTTCTTCGGCACGCGATTCTCATCCGTAGTTTCTTCACACCGACTCCAGTGTCGAAGGTGTTGGGCGGATAACGTCTTGTCGTGCCCGTTTTTGCCCGCAAACTTGCTGCGTCCCACCCAGAATCCATTGCCCTGCGCGATCATCGTCAAGCGCTCGGCTGGGCGGAAGTCGATGGTTTACTCAACCGGGTTTCCAACGGATTGGGGCCCGCCGTGGATCTTGGGCCCGCTCGTCGAGTTGCCATATTTGCAGAGAACGCGGTCGAGACTGCCTTAGCCCACTTGGGTGGCCTGTTGGGCGGCGCCTCAACGGTGCCCGTCAACTTCCACCTCAAGGCAGACGAGGCCGCGTACATCCTCGAGGATTCACAAGCGCGCATATTGTTTGTTGGGCCGGAGACTGCAGCGCGGGGAGTCGAAGCCGCTAAGCAAGCAGGGGTGGGCACCGTGGTGGGGTGGCACCTCCAGGCCGGTGACTATGCATCGTTGGGGATCCAGCCTTGGGACGAATGGCTTGCGGCGCAATCCGCCGACGAGCTTCCGATGACCATCGTGCCCAAGCCCAACCTGCTGTACACCAGCGGCACCACCGGGCGGCCGAAGGGCACCGAACTGCCTCCCACCATGTTTGCTGGCGGCCCCACCATGGTGGAGCACCTTGAACAGTTGAAGACCAACAGGTTTGCCAAATACGGCACCCACCTGGTGGTTGGGCCGATGTACCACACCGGTCCACTTTCGGGGGCTCGGCTGTTGGTTGCCGGCATCAGTTCGGTGATCCTGCCGCGCTTCGACGCCGAGGCGACGCTTGCCGCCATCGAGACCTATCAGGTGGAGACCTCGGTGATGGTGCCTACGCATTTCAACCGCATGCTGGCGCTGCCAGACGAGGTGAAAGCCCGCTACGACGTGACGTCGGTGAAGGTGATTGGACATACCGGCGCAAAGTGCCCGGTGGATGTGAAGCGCTCCATGATCGAGTGGTGGGGGCCGGTCTTCTTCGATTCCTACGGCGCAACCGAAGTCGGCACCACGTGCAGCATCAATAGCGAAGAGTGGCTCCGATTCCCCGGTTCGGTTGGGCGGGCTATCCCACCGTTCTCGGTGTTGGTGCTCGACGATGACGGCAACGAGGTGGCGCCGGGGGTGGAGGGTCGGCTGTGCTTCCGCGATGCCACCGGCCGCGGGATTGTGTACCCCAACGACGTGGAGAAGACCGCCGCTGCCAACCTGTCGCCCGGAGTGTTCACGCTTGGCGAGATTGGGTACGCCAACGACGAGGGGTACGTGTACATCACGGACCGGTTCTCCGACATGGTGGTGTCTGGCGGGGTGAACATCTATCCCGCCGAGGCCGAGCAGGTGCTCATCACGCATCCCGGTGTGGCCGATGTTGCCTGCATCGGGGTCCCGCATGCTGATCTCGGCGAGGAGATGAAGGCGCTGGTAATCCCGACCGATCCCGCATCGCCCCCAACTCCCGAAGAGCTGCTGCTGTGGTGTCGTGAGCGCTTGTCCACCTACAAGTGCCCTCGTACGGTGGAGTTGGTGTCCGACATCGGCCGCACCACCATGGGCAAAGTCAACAAACGCGCCCTACGGGCACCGTTTTGGCCCAAAGCCTGAGTTTCTGGTCCCGAGGCCCCGCCGAGCCAGCGACCTTGGCCACAGTCATGCGGGTTGCATCAGGGGACCATCTGTCGTTCTCTACGACGGGTCCTTAACCGGAAACACCCTTGCTACGGGCCCTGACCCAGCCGCTTCTTCGGGTGAGCCTTAATCCCCGAGGAGGGCCAAAGGAACAACGGCAATGCCATCTGGTCGACGGTAAGCATCGGGCCCGGTTGTGACGATGACAGCGTCGAGCAGCTCATTGCCGAGTTGATCCCGAAGCCACCTCAAGTGCTTAACGTCGTGGTCACTGATACTGGCGGCCAGTTTTGATTCAAATGCGACTATGCCGTTGTCGCCTTCGACGATGAAGTCGACCTCGTGATCCCCGTTCCGTGTCCGCAGATGGCCGACCTTCGCTCCGGCAGCCTGGGCGGCGGACCTTACCGTCAATGCCGTGAGTGATTCGAACAGGTTGCCGAGAAGCGACCCATCCTGAGGAACGACTATTCCGCGCTGGTCGCCGCGAAGAAGGTGGGTCTTGGTCCGTTGCAAAAGCCGCACTGCTAACGCAGGGTCGGCGATGTGGTGTTTCGGCGAAGCGGCAAGACGTGCGAAATGGTTGCGGCCGGGCAGCCAAGCGTCGAGCGGGTCTAGTAATCGCAACTGGGTCAAGAGTTCAGTGTGCTGGATGGTGGTTGTCTTGGCCGGTTTGTTGTCGACTCCTGCCATGGCCGAGTCTCGTAACTGCTCCCAAGAAGCCGTTGTGGCGGTGGCCGCTCCGTAGGCGCGCAACCATGCTCGAACGGCAGCCGGGCGTCGAACGGAGAATCCGGCTTCGGGCAAATCGTGATCCACGATTCGCTCGAGATAACCGTCCAGGGCAACATTGCGGGCTTGCGGGCCGAGACGACGGAGCGCAGGAAACCCCGAAGCGATGATTTCTTCAACGTAGTCCTCAAGAGTCATTTCGCTGTGACCCCGTACGGCCTTCTGACCATCTCCAGCCAGCAGGTCGGCGATGGATACAGCGGGCGACGGAAGTAGCCGCTCTGAGAGACTCAACGGCCGCAGCCGCATTGTGCTGATTCGTCCCGCACCTGAGTGGGTGCCCGCAAGCGGAGCAGAGCCGGTGAGCAGGAATCGCCCGCCGCGCGGGTCTTCATCCACCAGTCGACGGACTGCGTCCCAGACAGAAGGTACGCGATGCCACTCATCGATCAGCACCGGCGACGGGTCGCCGCCGATGATCGACGCATCTGCGGACACCACTTCTGCTTCCGACCGCTCATCGAGACGCCGCACCGTTGCGGCGCGCCGAGCTGCCGTGGCGGTCTTCCCGACGCCTTTCGGCCCGTCGAGCAGGATGGCCGGAAGCTCACCGATCAACACGTCTAGCTCGTTGTCTACGATTCGGCGAACGTACGTCTCGAAGGAGTGAATGGAGCGAACCATGGTCGTAGGCTACTTTTAGCCGACATCAAACGCTACTAATAGCCGAAGATATACGCTACTAATCGCCAAGATCGTTGACACGATCAACCGACAGCACCCGGCGGGCGGTCAACCCAGGAGGTGCACCGCCTTGGGGTGAATGGATGCAAGGCCTTTGTCGAACGATGCAACCAGCCCATGGTTGGCGCGTGCAAGCGCGACTAGATACGTGTCGGTCACTTGTCGGTGTCCGATCACCCCGACCAAATGCTCGGAGGTGTAAGCCAACGAGTCCGGCCAGAAGTGATGCCACGGCTGCGCGGTCAGCTGGTCGAGGACCTCGAGCGCTGTGTTTGTTCCGGTGCCCTGTCGAATGAGGAAACGAAGCAAGGTTCCTTGGGTGATGGGGCAGGTGGCTAACTCGGGGCCGGATTGTTCAAACCAATCGAGTGCAGCCTGATGGTGGACGTGATCAACAACCGTGAGCGCAATCAACAGATTGCCGTCGGCAAGGAATGTCTTCATCGGATCGTTTTCAACTCGCCGGCTGACCGAGCGCTACTCGTCTTCGAGGGAGCGGACATCTTCGACGGTGATCGGTCGCCCGACCGAAACCTGTGGCAAGCCGCGGTGAGTAGTCTCACCGGCTCGCCCGCCTGTCAATTGGGACGGCTGAAGCCCGGCACGAATGAGTTCGGCAACTACCTCGCTCATCGAGCGTTTCGAGTCATACGCGAGTTGGCGGGCCAGATTGTGAAGATCGGGTGGAAGGTCGATCGTGGTACGCATTGGTGCACCGTAGCATCAGTGCATCAAGATGCGTCAAGAACCTGCGACCTGGGCTCATGGTTCGTCGGGCGGCTTTGAGATAAGCGTGGGCGATGCGGCGCGATGTGAGGCACGCGGCTAAGTTACTTAACGTCGACTACAGAAAGCCGTTCGGCCCAGCGGGTGTTGCTAAACCCTGTTGGGATGACGGCGCGTCCCACTGCACAGCCGGAGCACCCACATGGCCACACCTCCAGATGTCCTTCTTGATCTGCACCGACGCATGGTGCGAATCCGCCTGTTCGAAGAAGGCGCCGGCAGGCTTGCCGAGCAAGCCCGGCTTCCCGGCTTCTTGCACCTGTACGTGGGACAAGAGGCTGTGGCCTCAGGCGTGTGCGCAAACCTCAGCGACGCAGACCAGATCACCTCTACCCACCGAGGCCACGGCCATCTGGTTGCCAAGGGTGGCCAGTTCGCCCCGATGATGGCCGAGCTGATGGCCAAGTCCACCGGCTACAACAAGGGCAAGGGCGGCTCCATGCATATCTCTAATCTCGACCTTGGCATGCTGGGTGCCAACGGCATCGTGGGTGCTGGTTCACCGATTGCTGTTGGTGCAGCGTTCGCTAACAAGTACAAGAAGAACGGCAACGTGTCTGTGGCCTTCTTCGGTGACGGCGCTACCAACATCGGTGCATTTCACGAAGCGGCCAACATGGCTGCCGCATTACACCTGCCAATCGTGTTCTGCTGCGAGAACAACGAATACGGCGAGTTCACCCCTCGGGACAAAACCATGGCCATCAAAGACGTTGTGGAGCGCGCCGCCGCATACGGCATGCCGGGCACCATCGTCGACGGCATGGATGCTGAAGCTGTGTACGACGTCGCAGCCGCTGCAATCGAACGTGCACGAGCAGGCGAAGGTCCGCAGTTCATCGAGGCCAAGACCTACCGGTTCTTCAACCACCACGGCATTCAAAACCTGGGCCTCAAGTACCGCTCCGACGACGAAGTGACCGAATGGAAGCAGCGCGATCCCATCGGCATTGCCGAACATCGTCTCGTTGCCCGGGGCATCGTCACCGAAGAGCAGGTCGAAGCAATCTGGGAAGTGCAGCGTGCCGACCTCGCCGCGGCGATCGAGTTTGCCGACGCGTCACCATCACCCACCCTGGACCAGTTGCTGGCCGATGTCTACACAATCAGGAACGCATGATGACGCGCGAAATCACCTACGCACAGGCCTTCAACGAGGCAGTGCGTCAAATCATGACCATCGACGAGACAGTGTTCTGCGCCGGTGAAGACATTGGTGCATTCGGTGGCGTGTTCCATACGTTTCAGGGTTTGCAGGCCGAGTTCGGCGAGATGCGCTGCGTGGACACGCCCATCAGCGAGCAGGCCATCGTCGGGCTTGGCATCGGCGCCGCAGCATGCGGACTCCGGCCAATCGTCGACCTGATGTTCATGGACTTCATTGCGTGCGCGATGGACCAGATTGTGAACCAGGCCGCCAAGATGAAGTACATGTTCGGCGGCAAAGCCGTATTGCCACTTACTATTACCACCTCCGGTGGAGGTGGGCTCAGTGCAGCAGCCCAGCACAGCCAAAGCCTCGAAGCGTGGTTGTGCCACGTCCCCGGATTGAAGGTTGTCTATCCGTCCAACGCGTACGACATGAAGGGCCTCATGGCCGCTTCCATTCGCGAAGACAACCCCACCTTGATGGTGAAGAACAAGAAGCTGTGGGGCGTAAAGGGCGATGTGCCTGAAGAGCTCTACGAGATCCCGCTTGGCGTGGCCAAGGTTGTTCGTCCAGGGACCGACGTGACCATCGTGAGTTACGGCCGCATGGTTGCTGAATCGTTGAAGGCGGCCGAACTGCTTGAAGCGAAGGGCATCTCCGTGGAAGTCATCGATCCGCGAACGTTGCAGCCGCTGGACATCGACACCATCGTCCAGTCGGTCAAGAGGACAAACAGGGTTGCAATTGTGCACGAGGCCGTCCGCTTCGGTGGCATTGGCGCAGAGATCGCTGCTCAAGTGCAAGAGGCTGCGTTTGACTACCTCGACGCCCCCGTTGCGCGCGTCGGTGCACCCTTCTCTCCAGTCCCGTTCAGTCCCGTGTTGGAAGCGGAGTACTTCCCTTCCGTCGCGTCGATCACGGCACAGGTTGAGGCGCTCGCATTTGGTATGCGCGCTTCCGGCCAGCACCAGGTGAACTAGTGGCTACCGAATTCATCATGCCCAAGCTTGGGCTGACGATGGAAAGCGGCACCATCGGATCGTGGCTTGTTGCAGACGGAACAGCGGTCGTGGTGGGCGATGCCGTTGCATCGGTCGAGACCGACAAGGTGGTCACCGACATCGAAAGCAGCGGGACCGGCATCCTCCGCCACGTCGGCACCGAAGGCACCTCGTATGACTGCGGCGTGCTCATCGGTTGGATCTGCGCGCCTGGCGAGGAACCCCCTCAGCCAGCCATGCCAGCCGCGCCCGTCGGCGGCGCGTCCCTTTCTCCGTCAGCAGTTGGTGGTTCTGCTGCTGCTGTGGGTTCCGCTGGTGGGATCGCCGTGGTCAACCGCGATGGCGGCCGGTTGTTCGCCTCGCCGAATGCAAAACGCATCGCAGCATCGCTTGGTGTTCCGCTCGCAGTAGTCACCGGTACCGGCCCCGGAGGGCGAATCGTTTCCGAAGACGTCGACCGTGCCTCTGCCGCCGGAGTCCGAGGGATGCCCGCCGTCGCCGCACAACATGTCGCGCCCGCTGGCTCGCCCGGTGCCTGGGGAACTGTCTCCAATGCCACGTTCGCTGCGGTTCAGCTGGCCAAGATGCTCGGTCTCGACACTGAAGAGGTGCCAACTGCTGCGGTCGACGGTGTGGTTACCCGTGAAGACGTCGCCGAGCATGCGCGGGCGCTGATCGCCCGCGGGAAGTCGGCAGGCGTGGTGACCGGCGCAGTGCAGACATCAGCAGCACCGGCTGCTCCGGTCGTACACGCGGCGGCTGCGCAATCAGCGGGCACTGCCGCAGCACCGGCGGCCGTCGGGCTGAGCCCCATGCGGCGAGTCATTTCGCAGCGCATGTCTGAGTCTTTGCATGGCATGGCACAGCTCACCCTCGCCATGGACGTGGACATGGCTGTGGTGATGGCTGACCGGCGAGGCCGTCAGATGCTGGCCGCCGATGCTGGCGTTCCTGGGTACACGGACTATGTGATCAAGGCATGTGCCATCGCGCTGGAACGTCACCCGCACGTGAATGCGTCGCTCACCCAGACCGGCATCACTATGCACACAGATATCAACATCGGCATGGCAGTCGCCGTTGACGGTGGCCTTTTGGTGCCGGTGGTTCGCTCAGCCGACGCGTTGCCGTTGCACGCGTTGTCTGACGAGACAACTCGCCTTGCGACTGCGGCCCGGGCTAACCGCCTGGCACTACAAGAGATGGAGGGTGGAACGTTCTCCGTCTCCGCACTAGGCATGTTCGGGGTGGACATGTTCACCCCCATTATCAACCCACCTAACGCCGCCATCCTTGGAGTCGGCCGAATCCGCACCGATACCGCGTGGACTGACGGGGCTGCCTCACCAGTGTCGCGCATGACCCTCAGCCTCACCTGGGATCACCGGGTGTTCGATGGTGCCCCAGCAGCGGAGTTCGCCCGCGAAATCAAAAACGTGTTGGAAGACCCGTCCCGCTGGCCAACCGCCTAAGGCCGATCCCGCCCGGCCGATACGCGCAACTCGGCCCAAACATACGCGCAACTTGACCAAAACGCGCCCGTGGCGTCACGGAACTTGCCAAGTTGTGTGGGAAACGGACCCGAGTTGTGTGGGAAACGGACCCGAGTTGTGTGCGGTGGACCTCGGCCTGGTGGGCCCGGTCAGCGGCCGGTGGTGATGTAGTCGGTTAGCGCTGCGCGTTCGTCTTCGAGCTCGCTCATCCGGTGCTTCACCACGTCGCCGATGCTGACGATGCCGACCATTGCGTCGCCGTCGACAACAGGCACGTGGCGAATGCGTCTCTCGGTCATGACAACCATCACGGTGTTCACCGTGTCCGATGGTTGGCACGTGTGTACTTCGGCGGTCATGAGGGCCGAAACCGCAAGCCCAAGCACGGAAGCGCCGTGCTCTGCCAAGCCACGAACGATGTCACGTTCGGAAAGCACGCCCAAGATGGGGCCGGCTGCATTTGCAGCAACCACAAGCGCACCGATGCGAGCCGAAGCCATCTCCTGCGCAGCCTGCTGCACAGTTGCGTCGGGTGGAATAGTTCGTACGTCCGGCCCTTTGGCCCGAACGAGGTGGTGGATCATCATGGACGACACCTCCTTGGCAGCCGGGAGTTTCCCCAATGGCTACCGAGCGCACCGTACCAAGTGGCGACGGCGATTGCATGCGGGACCTCCAGTTGTTTGTCCGATCCCAAGCTGCGCACCGGAGAGCCGTCGGCAAGCCACCGTCGGAACCTCCGGCAAACCGACCGTGTAGAGTTCGGCAAACCGACCACAGTGCGTCCCGCAAACCGACCACGTTTCTGGAGTGACATGGCAACCACATTTCGACGAAACGTCGAGAAAGCACTCGAACTAGCGCTCCAGGACACACGTGTCGTCGTCATTGTCGGCGCACGTCAGGTTGGGAAATCAACCTTGGTGAGGTTGGCGACCGGTGGCCTTCCAAACGTGGTCGTCAGAAGACTGGACCGTCCCTCTGACTTAAGCGCTGCGCGCTCTGACCCCGAATCGTTCGTGGCACACGACGGGCTGATGGTTATCGACGAAATTCAACGCGAACCGGCTCTGGTGTTACCCATTAAGGCCAGAGTTGACGAGTCGGATGCGCCGGGTCAGTTCCTGCTCACAGGCTCTGCTCGGTTGATGGGACTTCGTGCTTTACCTGACTCGCTGATCGGTCGCAGCGAAACCATCGAACTATGGCCGTTTTCACAAGGGGAACTGCAGGGGATAATCGAGGGGTTCATCGATGCAGCGTTTTCGCCAGAACCGCTCCCTCGTTTCCAATCCGACCTCACTCGTGCTGATTACGTGGCGCGAGCTATTGCAGGCGGGTACCCCGAGGCCGTTAAGCGAGAGGGTGGTCGACGCGGAAAGTTCTTCGATGGGTATATCAACGACCTCATAGATCGTGACATCACCCAGCTCAGCGAGATCCAGCGACGCCCAGATCTCATCCGACTTCTCAACCTTCTCGCGGCCCGAATGGCGAGTCCCATCAGCATCCAGAACATGAGCGAGGACTTGCTCATTCCGAAGTCCACGGTGGATCGCTACGTCGCGTTGCTCGAAGAAGTGTTCGTGTTGAAGCGCGTTCCTGGCTGGGCAACCTCGGCGACAAAGCGTGCGACCCAACGCGCAAAACTTGTCGTGGTGGATTCCGGCCTGGGGGCGCACCTTCTTGGCTTCAGTCAACGCCTTCAACGAAATGCCGAGTCAGTCGTGGGACCGCTCCTTGAGAACTTCGTAATCGGTGAGCTGTTGAGACAAAGGGCCTGGGCTGAAACCAGTGTGCGCGCTTATCATTACCGGGATCGTGATTCACGCGAGGTGGACCTCTTGCTGGAGGCTCGTGACGGATCGCTGGTCGGGTGTGAGGTCAAAGCAGGTGCGACGGTTCGGACCGAGGACTTTCGACATCTCAAGTTCCTCCGGGACGGTGTCGGGGACCGGTTCATTCGCGGAATCGTCTTTCACACGGGAAGCGACACTTTTCATTTCGGTGACCGTATGAGCGCCGTTCCGATCTCTGCCCTCTGGGGGAAGCCGACGAGTTCCTCCTACTCGTCAGTCCTGCCGGAAACTTAGGCTTCCAGCCCCTGTGCCCAGCGGAGGGATCGACGCAATAGTTCTGTGAACTGTGGGACGTCCCACGCGCCACGGTCGATGGTTGGCCACCAGTCTTTTACCGGCACCATGTCGAAGTGGCTGCGGCAGTGGCCGAGCGTGTTGTACAACACCGCACCAGCGCCTAGCGGGCGGAGATACATCACCAGGTGCGTGGGGTCCGTGGTGGTCCAGTCGCTGTCTGCAAATCCGGGCGTGGTCCCGGACCAGGTGGTGTGGAGCAACGGTGAAAGTGCACTGCGATCTTGGTACTCGCTGAGGTACAACTCGTCGGTGGCCTCGAACGGTTCGATGCCAGCCACCAACCAGTGATGTGGGTCCGACACTTCAACCCGATACGGCTCTATGGGCGGATGCGAGATGAACTGCGAACCCAACGTGTCGACCCACAGCGGAAATGCGCGAGGCGTTGCGACCGGACGAACGGACGCGTCGCCAAGAGCGCCGTTGGTGCCGTGCAGCGCAACCCATCGGCCACCGTCTTGCACCCACTTGCGGATGCGTTGCTGCGCTTCCAACGATGGCCGCACATCGCAGGTGTAGGAAACCAGCACCGACGTTGCTTCCAGCGTGGATGTGTCTTCGTAGTCAGGCTGCACCCGAACCCGAAATTGCAGGTCTTCGGCGAGAAGACCCAGCAATTGCAGACGCGCAAAATCGAAATCGTGGTACTTGCCGCCAACGACCAGCAGCACGTCGATACGGCGCCCAGCCTTCTGTGCAAGTCCCATGAATCAAATCCTGGCTAGTAGTTGACGCGCTTCAGGAACCCGCCATCGATGGTGAGGTTGACACCGTTGATGTGCCGCGCCCGCGGTGATGCAAGAAACACCACGGCATCTGCCACATCTTGCGGTGTGCCAAGTGCACCACGTGGGTGCACCTTTTCGCTTGCCGTGAAGAACTCTGGCTTGCCAGCCTTGACCCGATCCCAGTCGCCACCCTCAACGAAGATTGGCCCTGGTGACACCACGTTGCAGCGCACGCCGAGTGCCCCCATGACCTGTGCCTGGCCTAACGTCCAGTTGGTGACAGCTGCCTTGAGGGCGCTGTAGCTGTTGGAACCACTGGCGAAGTGCTCTGCCGTTGCCGTGGTGCCGATGGTGATGAACGCTCCACCGTCGCCCTGGCTGAGGGCTTCTTTTGCAGCGTCGGAACCGTGGATGGCCGACATGAGGTCGATGTCGAAGTTGTTCTGCCAACCTTCGATGGTCTTCGCAGGCTTGCCGGACGTGTTGTGCACGTACACATCGAGGCCACCCAGCTGCTCGATGGACTTGCCCACGAACGCCTTCAACGACTCTGGGTCTGCGGCGTTGACTGTGGAGCCAACAACGGTGCCGAGCTGTGAAAGTTCAGCAACGGCTGCTTCTACATCGGCTTGGGTCCGCGCACAGAGTGCAACCGATGCACCTTCAGCGAGAAGTGCCTCGACGATGGCGCGGCCGATGCCCTTGGTTGATCCGGTGACGATGGCGCGCTTGCCTGTGAGCTGCAGGTCCATGTGGGTGCTCCCCCGAGTTGCGCGTCGACGCCAGGTGCGACGACGATGTAGGAGTTGTAACTGTAGTTGCTCTGTCGAAAGTCGAACAGTTTCTGGTCGGAAAACGGCGAGCATTAGCGATTCGAGGGACACCATGGATTTGGAATTGAGCGGCCGCGTCGCTGTCGTCACCGGGGCAAGTAGAGGAATCGGTCGGTTCGTGGTGGAACGACTGTTAGCCGAAGGGATGACTGTCGCGTTCTGTGCTCGCAACGCAGACGGCGTCAAGGCTGCGGTCGAAGCGTTCGCTCCGCTCGGCCCTGTCATCGGCGACGTACTCGATGTGTCTGATCACAACGCTGTGACGGCCTGGGTCGACTCGGTTGCGTCTCGCCTTGGTCGAATTGATGTGGTTGTGGCAGGCACTTCGGCCAAGGGCGGCATCCCTCCAAGCATCGAAGGGTGGCGTGCAAGCTTCGACGTGGACATTGTGTCCACGGTTTCGCTCATCGACGCAGCGCTTCCATATCTCAAGACGGCGGGCGGCGGATCCATCATCCAAATCGGCACCACTGCGTCGGTCGAGTACCACCACTATCCAGGCGGTGGCTTCTCCTACGGAGCGATGAAGGCGGCGCTGGTGAACTACATCTCGCACCTCGCCAAAGAGACATATGCCGACGGGATACGCGCAAACGTGGTGAGCCCCGGCCCGGTATACATCGACGGTGGTTCGTGGGAACGTATCAAGACCGGCAAGCCGGACTACTACCAGCAGCATGTTGCGCAACATCCGGCTCAGCGTTTGGGCACGCCGCAAGAGGTTGCCAACGTGGTGGCGTTCCTCGCCAGCCCAGTGTCCAGTTGGGTCAATGCGCAGAACATCGTGGTTGACGGCGGCTTCACACAGCGGGTTGCATACTGAACGCCACGCCGTCCGCGCTGCCGTCGGCCAAGCTGCAATTGAAGGTGTTCAGCGCCACCGGAGGGCACCGCGTGGATCTGGATGCCTTCTTCGCCATGATGGGTTGGGCAGCGCAAGAGCTAGGCGCCTCGTGGTGTCACTCTGTGCAACCTTCCGCCCAAAAGTGGTTGGCCGTCGACACACCGTTTGACGTTGTGGTTCTTCACGACCTCCCTGGTCTGGCGCTTGCTCGCGGAACAGCCCCGCAACCCATTGAACCTTCGCGGGAGGTCCGCAACAACCTGCGCGAAATGACCGACGCTGGCGTTGGCATCGTGGTGCTCCATCACGCGTTGGCAGGCTGGCCTACATGGGATGGTTGGGCCGATGCGCTGGGTGGGCGTTTCAACTATGCGCCCGGGAGTTATCGCGGCCAGCCGCTCCCATCTTCTGGGACACGTCTCGACACGTTCACCGTCTCACCGCAACCCGGTGGCCATCCGGTCTGTGCGGGCATCTGTGCGGGCATCGAACCGTTCACGCTGACCGACGAGCCGTACCACTGCTGGATCGACGAACAGGGTGTGGTGCCCTTGCTCCGGTCCGATGTGGACATGGACGGCGCTCGGTTTATCTCGACCTACGAACATGTCTTGGTTGGGGAAGCCGAAGCGCCCAACTGCGCGGCGTTAGGAACGGGATCCAATTTGGTGGGTTGGGCAACTGCGGTCGGTTCGAGCCCCGTCGTTGTCATCCAGCCGGGTGATTCTGGAGCCACGTTTGCGCATCCGATGTACCGCAAGCTGTTAGCCAACGCCATTGAATGGGTGGCATCGGAATCTGCAGGATCGTGGGCCGTGCAACAGAACAGGCAGCTAGACACCACGGGTTGAAATTCCAGGGTGAAAGGAGCCTCTGAATCGCCGTCGGGTCGTCGGACCGGAGATTGATACTTCATTCTGACTACAGTAAGGATGTGCCCCTCAAGGCAGGCTGTTTCACGCACAGAACGGAGGCCGATCGGCCATGGCGACGAGCACAACATCGACAGGACTGCACCAGGTGGCCAGGCGCCTTTTGGCCAACGTGGACGCAGAACGAGGGGACCAAACCCCCGACATGATGCTGGTCCCGGCAACCCGCTACACGGACCCGTTGCGCTTCCAGCGCGAAGTGGATCGCATCTTCCTGAGGTGCCCATTGATGGTTGCGTTGTCATGCGATTTGCCCAAGCCGGGAGACTTCTCGGCTCTGACCATCGCCGGGCGGCCCATCCTTGTGGTGCGTGGTGAAGACGGAGAGGTGAAGACGTTCCTGAACGTCTGCCGCCACCGTGGCGCCAAGGTCACCCCTGACTGCTTCGGTTCGGCCCGCCGCTTTACGTGCCCGTATCACTTCTGGGTCTACGACACCGATGGAATGCTGGTTGGAAATACCGCCCGCGACTCATTCGCCGGTATTGACGTGGATCGAATGATCCCGCTTGAGACAGCAGAACGGTCCGGGGCCATTTTCGCCGTCCTTACTCCCGACACCCCGCTCAACATTGACTCCTGGCTCGGTGCCATGGCCGATTCGCTTTCGCTGATCGACCTGACCGGTCTGCACCGTCACCGAGACGGAATCGCAACTGATAGCGGGAACTGGAAGGCCACGGCCGACGGGTATGTCGATGGCTACCATCTGGGATTCCTGCATCGGAACTCCATCGGCGCAAAATCCATCACCAACCGCAACACCTACGATCTGTTTGGCCCCCACGTTCGTTTGGGCTTCGCCAACAAGCCAATTCTGTCGATGCGAGACCTACCCGATCATGAATGGAACCTCCGGGAAGCAATGAGCCTGGTGCATTACATCTTCCCCAACATCTCCATCTCTGGGCTGCCGGGCCATGGTCTGATGGTGAGCCGAATTCTCCCTGGGGACTCGGTGGACTCGTGTCGGGTTGAGCAGTTCCAATACTTTCGAGAGCCAATGTCGACCGAGGCGCAAATTGCCGATGCTGACGCCAAACGAGAGCTGTATTTCGCAGTGACCAGAGATGAGGATTTCTCAACGGTGAAAGAAGTGACGGTTGCAGCCGCAGCAATAGGCAACGACGTGTTCCGTTTCGGTCGTAACGAACCGGGCAACCAGAACCTGCACCGATGGGTCGACGCGTTGAGCGACGGCAGCGCGCCGGCCGACGTGCTTCGGCGGTCACACGCATGAACGCCGAATCTCGTATGGGTGGGGTAGCCGACCCATCCACGCCGATGTCCATGTCGCCCGGCATTTCCTACCAGGCGCTGCTCGCAACTGACTCGCATCCCGTTCCGGACGTTCTGCTTCAACAGTCCACCCGTTTCCAGGGTCATCAGGACTTTTCGACCGACCGCTATACCTCTCGTGAATGGCATGAGAAAGAGGTCAAAGACCTGTGGAGCAAGACGTGGCAGTTTGCGTGCCGCGAAGAGCAGCTTCCCCACATCGGCAGCCACGTTGTCTACGAGATTGTCAACCAGTCCTTCATCATCACGCGTACCAAAGATGGTCTGCGTGCTTACTTCAACGCCTGCTTGCACCGCGGCCGGCAGCTGAAGGACCACGATGGTCGGTGCGACGAGTTCCGTTGCCCGTTCCACGGATTTACATGGGCCCTTGATGGCGAGCTGGCACGCATCCCTGCAGGCTGGGACTTCCCGCAGATCAACGCCGATGACTGGCGTCTTCCGCAGGCAAAGTTGGATACGTGGGCTGGGTTTGTGTTCATCAACCCCGACCCCGATGCTGGTCCGTTGCTGGAGCACCTGGGCGAGCTGCCGGCGCATTTCGAACGCTGGGACCTGGCCAACCGCTACGTCGCCGTTCACGTTGCCAAGGTTGTCCGGGCCAACTGGAAAGTTGTGCAAGAGGCCTTCTGCGAGTCGTACCACGTCAACGCCACACACCCTCAGGCAGCGCCGTATCTTGGCGACGTCAATTCGCAGGTCGATATCTGGGACAACGTCAGCCGCGTCATCACTCCCGGCGGCACTCCGTCGCCGCTGATCAAGGCACAGACCACCGAACAAGACATCCTTCGGTACATGCTCGACACGCGTGTCGACGAACCGTTGCCCTTCGAAATCCCAGCAGGATCAGACGCTCGCACGGCCTCAGCTGCCGCAGCGCGTGAGCGGTGGCGCAAGGTGGTTGGAGACTCGGTCGATACGTGGTCCGACGCTGAGTTCATCGACAACATCGACTACACCGTCTTCCCCAATTTTCACCCGTGGGGCGCGTACAACCGCATCGTCTACCGGTTCCGCCCCAACGGAGACGACCACGAGTCGGCCATCATGGAGATCTTCTTCCTCAACCCGTTCTCCGGTGAGCGGCCCGCACCAGCAACCACCACGTACCTCACCGCGGACCAGGCGTTCGTTGAAGCTCCAGAGCTTGGCCTGCTTGCCAAAGTGTTCGAACAAGATGGCCACAACATGCCAAAGGTTCAGTCCGGCATGAAGGCCTCGGCCAAGAAGACCTTTACGTTGTCGGCCTATCAAGAAGGCAAGCTGCGGTGGTTCCACACCAAGCTCGACGCGGCGTTGGGCGTGAACTAAATGCAAGGGATGTTGCATCCGTTCACCGGTGCGCTGTACGAGCGTGACGAAACAGACCCAACCCTGGTTCGGGTGTCCAAAGACGGCCAGTGGGGCTTGTTCAAGGCCGATGGAGCATGGGTCGAAGGGGACATCTATTCCGCCGACCCGCACCTGTGCGGATGGATTGCTGGACCCAAGCTGATGCATCATCGCCTGCAGGCATGAGCGCACTCGCTGGCAAGGTCGTCATTGTCACCGGCGCAGCACAAGGTATGGGCGCAGATCATGTCCGGCTCGCAATTACCCAAGGTGCCACCGTTCTCGCAACCGACGTCGTCGATCCGGCGGGTGAGGCGCTCGCTACCGAAACCGGCTGCGCGTACGCACATCACGACGTGTCTTCAGAAACTGATTGGGCCAACGTTGTAGACCTCGCCATACAGCGCTGGGGTCGTATCGATGGACTGGTCAACAACGCAGGGCTACACAACGATCACAGTCTGCTGAGCGCGGACCGAAGCGCGGCTCAACAACTCGAAACGTGGAACCGCATCATTGCGGTCAACCAAACGGGCACGTATCTCGGTATGGCTTCGGTTTCGCCGCGCATGGTGCAGCAGGGCCGCGGAAGCATCGTCAACATCGCGTCCATTTCAGCGATGCGAGGCCATTCATCGCTTGCTTACGTCGCAAGCAAGTGGGCGGTGCGCGGCATGACCAAGACAACGGCGCGTGAGCTCGCTCCGCACGGGGTGCGCGTCAATTCCGTGCATCCCGGAGTGATCGACACCAACATGCTCAGCAAAGACCCGGCGCGGGTGGCGCGGATCGGCGGAACAATCCCCCTTGGGCGAGTTGGTCTTCCCGACGAAATGGCCCCAATCGTGTGCTTCTTGTTGTCTGACGCGGCCAGCTACATCGTGGGAGCCGAGATTGTGGTGGACGGCGGGATGATCGCCTGACTAGGCGATAACCACGCATTCGTAGTGGCCGAGGCCTGTTGTTCCGTTGTGAGTTATCGCAACGAAATTCTCGGCCCAGTGATGATCGAATGTCCACGTACGGTTCTCATGGGTGATTTCTACCGGGTGTGTCGTGTCCCATGCCTCGCCTTCCATGTGGAACGCGCCGCGGTAGGCGCCTTGCCCCAGGCCATCGTTGAAGCCGCCGAAGTAGCCACCTCCCTGGCAGTAGACCCAGCCGAGGTCCTGAAATTGGTACTCACGGACGCGGCCTTCAACATCGGTCAGCCGAAACTGGCCTGAACGCAGCCGCGTGTGAGGCTCGTAGAACGTGACGTCCGTGGCGACGTCAACCACGGGCACAACCCGGTCTGGTTCGAGAATTGCACCCTTCCCAGATGCAGCGCGGCCAGCCGGGTCCACGAAGAAGAAGCCACTGTGGTCATCGAAGTCGAACAGCACCCAGTGGCGCGTGCCGGCGGCTCGGCGCGATGGGGTTGGCTCCCCGTACAACCGCGGTCCACCCCGACCCGGGTGAACGCCCCACGAATGATTGCGAAAAAACCGTGCCTCTCCGGGTGCCCACGTGACCGAATCCGTGCCGATCTGGAACGTTCCTTCGCACGCCCCGGCCAGTTCATAGGTTGCGCGCTCGCTGAGGAGCCGACCGTCGAGGCGTTTCACTTCAATAGGGCCCATGTACGGAGCCGTGTGCGTGCGGCACACGATGTCCAGCGCCACGGTGACTCCGTCCGCTGCGATGCAGGGATCGAGAATCAGCCGCACCTCCTCGAGTGGTTTGACGATCTCGAGGCGCAAGGGGCCGATGGACAAACTCTCCATGTTGGGGCGCAGGGCACGGGAGACCCTGATGTTGTGCTGGCGACCGTTGTGGCGCAGACAGACAAAACCATCGATGACGTTGTTGTTGGCATAGAGCCGAACGTTGGAAGTGAAGCTGACACGACCATCGGTATCGACGGCTGTGACGTAGTGGCCATCGTTCCATGCAGGGTCGCTGGTAGCAGTCGCCGCGAACGTCTGCGTCGTTTGATGGAACGGGTACTCGTCGAAGGCAAGCAGCACGTGCTTCAAGATACTGTAGTCAGTGTCAAGGAACACCCTCAGGGCATCGAGGTCTCATGGGTTCTTACATCGAACACGCTTCGGCATTCGAAACCGCTCCGCTCTACCGCGAACTTCGTGAGTCTGCGTGTCCAGTTCACCTGGTGCCTGACCACGATCCACCGTTTGCTGTCCTGTCGCGCTTTGACGATGTCCTCGAAGCGCTTCGCGAACCAGCGATGTGGCGAAACGGCGACGGACCGGGGGTCTTCTTCGCCCGCCCCGATCCAGGTGCCCCTGCCGGCACACCGGCCGGCGTGCTTGGCTCTGCCGATGATCCAGATCACCATCGCCAACGCGCGGTGCTGAGAGCGTCATTCTCTCCTCCCGCAATCGCTCGCCAAGAACCCTTCATCAAAGAGGTGTGTGAAGAGCTGCTTGACGCGTTTCTTCCGGCGGGTTCGGGGGACTGGGTGGCTGGCTTTGCGCTGGCGTTCCCTGCGGTTGTTGCAGGCAACCTGCTTGGGGTGCGTCGTGAAGACAGAGTGATGTTCCAAGCGCTGGCCGAGACCATCGTTGCTGCGCTCACCGGTGGCGACGTCGACCGATACCACCAGGCACGCGAAAAGCTTGGCGACTACGTGGAGGAACGGATCAACGAGCGGTCTGGTTCGACCGAGCCTGACGTGGTCTCAGCCATGGCCGCGGCGATGGCGGATGGCAAGTTGTCCTTGGCAGAAGCAAGGTTGCTTGGGCACCAACTCTTGGTGGCTGGGCATGAGACCACTGCATCGCTTTTGGGGCTCATGCTGTTGCGATTGCTGCAGTATCCCGAAGCGATGGATGCCTTGCGTGCAGACCCATCAAAGATTGCCGAGGCCGTGGAAGAAGCACTTCGGTTCGACTCACCTGTTGCTGGGCTGTTCCGCACAAACTCCGAAGCGTGCACCATGCACGGCGTAGAACTTGCCGAACGAACAAAGACGCAGTTGCTGTTTGCCTCGGCCAACCGTGACCCGGAGCGGTTCCAGGAACCGGACAAGTTTCGCATCGACCGCCCCAGAGAAGAACTTGGGCATCACGTTGCGTTCGGCTGGGGAGCTCACTACTGCATCGGCGCTCCGCTCGCCCGGCTGCAGGCTCGTGTGGCATTCGAATCGCTGCTGCGTCGAACCGACTCCATCCGGCTCAACGGTGAGCCGCAACGCAATGCATCGTTTGTGTTGCACGGCCTCACCACCTTGCCGATCTCGTGGACGCTTGCTGACACGACCAACTCACCGAAAGAACCTCAACTGTGACAACACCCTCCACCCAAGCCGACGCCTCCGATTCGGCTTCGCCATCGAAGTCGTATTCCGACAGCTACGAGGACGTGTCGATGTATTCGTTGGCCGATGCTCGTGAGGCCCAACTGCTCAGCGCGCAGACGGAATGCACGTTCATGTGGTCCACGTCGGCAGGCGAGCCGGTCGGTGTGATCATGAACTTTGTTGCCGACGGGGGTCGCTTCTGGCTTACCTGCACTCGCCGGCGAAAGCGCGTCGCAGCCGTTGAAGCGCGGCCCCGGGTCGCCATCGCCGTGTCCAGCCGTGGAACCGACATTGGCATCAGCCAGGCAATCACCTATAAGGGCACGGCAACCGTGCACGACGACGCGGCGACCAAGGCCTGGTTCTACCCGTTGCTTGCCGCAAAAGTGAGGCCTGACAGCGCTGATCAGCAGGCGGCGTTTGTTGCGCACCTGGACACACCGGGCCGCGTCGTCATCGAAATCGTGCCAGACACGCGTATCGGGTTCGATGCCGAGAACATGTTCCGCAACTCACCTGCTGGGGCGACTCGCACCAAGGTGTGAGCGCTCTCCGCTGAGGCAGGGAGGGCTACCCGATGAGATCGGTCATGGCGTTTTGGAACCGGCGTTGCAGCGCCGTGCCGATGATCGCCATGTTGGGGGCCGGGTTTGGACCCTCGAACGCGGCAAGGCATGTGAGATTTGCGCACGCGCCCTTGAAGTAATTGAACGCAGTCCAGTAACGCATCGTGTCTTGGTCAAAGGCGAGGCCTGTGTTCTCGCGAATGAGATCGAACCAGTCGTCTTGCGCCATGGTGCGGGCGCCCCGCATTCGCACCAGGAAGGCCCAGTCCTCCACGTGATAGCCGCCGTGCACAAACTCCCAGTCCGTGAAGGCCAGGCACTTGGAGCCGTCGTGCAGGAAGTTGCCGGGGCCAGGGTCGCCGTGAATGACGACTGCTGGACCATCAACGTTGAGATGTTTGCGAAGCCAATCAGCGCCGGCCATAAGAGCTGCTACTGGTTGCTGCACCGCTGCTCGGTGTAGGCCGTTCCAACGATCGATCTGCTCCAAACAGGCTCCACGCGCATCTTGTGCGCCCCAGGTGGGTGGAACGTGCAGGGAGTGGAGTTCGTGTAGCCGAGTCACGTAATCCTTGGCGACAGCATCCGGAAGCGACCGGTCTTCGCCTGCGCTGGACTTGCTGTCGATGAACTCCATCACAAAGAACGGATGGCCAAGGACGTTGCCTGTTGGTTCGATCCCCAGCACCGGGGCAACTGGCACGCCGTGCATTGCGAGATGCAGCATGCGCGTTGCTTCGGTGGTTCCGTCAGACCCGAACACACCGCCCTGCTCGATCCGCAATACCAGCACCGGGCCGTCGTGCTGGACGATTCGCCACATCGCACGGGAGTTGCCTGTTGCAATGCGTTGCACGCTGGCGACGCCTTCGCCGATGTGCTTGGCAATGAGCCAATTCGCGAGTGCGCTGACCCAAGCTGGCGAACCTGATGCCAGTTGTTGCTGGTCAATCCCGAAAGGAACCGGCACGTTGCCGCGGTAGGTGTGGATGAGGGCCTCGTCTCGGAGTTGCACCGAAACGTCGGTGGCAGGATCAAGTCTGGCGGCCGCTCTTCCGCCCGCCTCGTTGGCAAGGCCAGCCAGTTGGATGGCCGCAGCGCGGGCCCAAGGGTCGTCGATGACTGGCAAGAGCGTGTTGACAATCGTCAGCGCGACGCTCCGCCACAGTGCAGCGTCGGTTGGAACCAGTTCGGGTGGCGGCGCTGACGACGAGGGATTTGTTGGATCTGTCATTGCGAGCTCCCAGCCGATGATCGCAATGATGCTGCCGCCGCGGCCTCCGCAGCGAAATGCCAGCTCACCTTCCAAAGTGGGTCTGACTGTGGGTTCTGGAGGTTGTCCCAACCCCTCTCCTTGAACCAGTTGTATGTGTGCTGATGGCCAGTGAGCAGATCGAACGTAGGTACAACCCCAAGTAGCTGGGCAACTTTCTGGTTGGACAACAATGCGTGATGGCGGCGCTTGAAGAGGTGGCCGAACACGGGAGGATCGTACGAGTCCGCAAGAGAGTCGGGAACCGCAACGATTCGCGGCTCTGCTCCCACTACCTTGGCAAGTGTTGCAACGTAGGTGGCTGTGTCGCACGAACCGGCCGTGACGTTGAATATTTCCCCAACGGCTGCCGGGTGCTCTGCCATGACCAGCATCGCAGCACACAAATCATCAACGTGGCCGTACGAGCCGACAATCAGTCCGCCGTGTGGCACGAGGATGGGACGGTCTTGCAGGAGACGCAAGAACATCGGAGTCTCCATGTCGAAGATGTTGTTCTCTGGTCCGTAAATCGCCGCTGGCCGTACGATCGAAGCCGGAAACCCCGTGGCTGCGTGGCGGGCCATGATTGCTCGCTCCGCTGCGCCCTTGAAGCCGCCATAGCCCGAGGCCGTGTCGGTGTTGGATGGCATGTCTTCAGTCCACGGGAACAGACCCAGCAGCCTCTGGTCGTACGCCATGATGGAACTGACGTACACGTAGCGTCTGCAGTGACCATCTAATAGGTCCAGTAACGCCGACATGTCGCTACCGCCTGCTGCCATCACAAAACCGGACACGTCAAAGACTGCGTCCCAGTCCTGGTCGGCCAACGCGCGGCTCAAGGCCACCGCATCGGTGCGGTCGGCAACAAGCCGTTGGACGCGGTCACCGAACTGGTCCGGTGACTGACCACGGTTGATCAGTGTCACCGAATGGCCGGCGGCCAACAACATGTGAGCGAGGCGACCGCCGACGAACCCGGAGCCTCCAAATACCAACGTACGCATATTACTTCCTGGAGAAGGACGCGAGCTTCAGCGCGCGTCGGTGTTGAGGACCATTCGGAGCGATTCGGCGCACCAACGAGCTGCATCGTCAACCGGTGCATTCCACATCTTCGGCGAACAGACTTCTGCGCTGAGCGGGGCTTGCACGCCGTGGCTGGCCAGCGCCGCAACGAACTGTGCACACTCGAATTCGCCTTCGCCCGGCGGCAGGCGATTTGCCAGGCAGTCTCGTTTGTAGTCGGAGTCGGCAGGCATGATTGGGCCGTCGGACAACTGGATGCTGAAGATCTTCTCTGGTTCAAGGGCCAACACGTCGGCCAACTGGCCAGTGCCACGTATGTGGTGCCATATGTCGGCGCAGTAGCCCCCGTTGGGGCGGTCCGCGAGCTGCACGATGCGCTGAGCATCATGGGGGGTGGCGATGTTGGTGAACGGCAGCCACTCGATGCCGACCTTCACGTCCCATGTGGACATACGGTCGCACAATTGGCCGAACCGCTGGGCGGCCAGCTCGACCGGGACGCCGATGGGTCCAATGACTTGCAAGTAGCGGGCGCCGAGGGTGCTTGCAATTTCGCTTGCCCACGCCTCGAACTGCCGTGCCTCTTCTGCTTCTGGGCCGCTCTCTGCCCACCAACCCCGCATGGCTTCGATCTCGCCAATCACAATGCCCGCGGCCTGCAGATGGTCCCGAAGTTCCGCTGCTGAATGACCTTCCTCCAGCCACCGGCCGAACGCGTGGGCGTAGAGACCGATTCCCCCGAACCCTGCGCGGCCAGCGGCTTCAATGCGTTCAGGCAACGGGTCGAAGCGGCTGCGGCTGAAGTGCGACCACACAAGATCGCCCCATCCCAGCTGGGGTCCCGCTGATTGATATGCGTTCATACCTCCGTCCTTGCCTCAGTCCTTGCCTCAGTCCTACCGTCTGTCAGATCCTCGACCCAATCGTCGAGAAGGTTTGCGCCTGGAACGCGCAGGTGCGGTGCGATGCGTTCTGGCCCGATGGTTCGGTCAATCCACGAGTGAACGTGCCAGATGCGCCGTTCCTGGTAGTTGATGACCTGTCCGCCATGTGCGGCGCGTTCCATGGAGCGCTGGATGGGCTCCAAGTTGAAATAGTCCTCTTGCATGATTTGGGCGAACCGGGTGAGGCGCTTGTCCCAAATGTCTCGTCCGGGTATGTCCCCGTGGCCCCAAGACGGCGCGAACCACGTGGTTTCCAAGCGGGTGCGTCGTACACCTTCGGGCCAGAACACCAGGAACGGAAACCCGCGGGCGTCAAGCGGCGAGATGAGATTGGGAAAGATCCCGAACGCCGGGTTCAGCGAGGCACGCATCAGCGGCGGAACTCCCTCGAACATGGGCAGCGCGTCGCGTCCGTCGGTGCGAGTACCGGCATGTACGGGTGAGATCATCGCCTGGTGGCCGTTGTCGAAGAGTGAGATGACCGTGCCGGCGGTATCGAGGGTGGGGGCAATGGTCTTTGGGTGAACGGTCCTTGCGTGGTACACCTCCAAGAATCCTTCAGCGAGGACTTTCCAGTTGCATCCGACGTAATCCACTTCGCGGTGCAATACCTGCCAGGGGGCATTGGCAACCGGGGCAAGCAGTTGCGCGACGGTCCCCAACGACTCCGCCAGCGGAGCGGCCGCTGCGTTGAGATTGACAAACCAAAACCCGCCGAAAGATTCACAGCGAACCGGAACCAGGGCGCGGTCTTCTTTGCACAGCCGCGGAAAATCGCGTTCGTCCGGAACGCGGACGAGCTGCCCCGTGAGGTCATAGCTCCAGGAGTGGTACGGGCAAGTCAACAGCCGGACGTTTCCCATTGAACCCTGTGCAACCGGAGCGCCGCGGTGTCGGCAGGCGTTGACGAAAGCCCTGATTTCGGACCCCTCTTCAGCGCAGGTCAGAACGACTTGGGTCCCTGCCACGTCAACCACCCGGTAACTACCGGTTGAGTCGAATTCGGACCGGTGCGCTGCGTATACCCACGACGCGCCCCACAGATGCGTGAGTTCCAGTTGGTGAAACGCCTCATCGGTGTATCGACCGAGCGGAAGGTCTGGCAAGTGCGGAAAGCCAGCGGGTGGTGAGGTACGCGCTGATTCCTCTGCCGAGCGCTGCCGAAACCGCTCTAAAAACAATTCGTCCACGTGAATGCTCGCAAAGCGGTTGGAACCGGCCAACCACGGCTAGAGGTGAGTTACTTGACTCTGACTCTAGTCAGATCATCGTCACAGAATCAGTTCCGTCCCATCCGTCTGCTGCGTTGCGTACCTGTTGGTAGAAGGCGTCGAGGGTGTTGGTGCGCGGATACACCTCTACATAATGCCCGTTCACCTTTCGAGTATCGATGAACGCGAACGGAGTGGTGCGGGTGCTGGCTTCGAAGGCAACTTCGAAACCCTTTGCCGCTGCCTGACCCAGCGCCACGGTGTAGTCGTCAACGATGCACGCCACGTGATGAAGCCGAGGGCCGGAACCTCGCCAGCCGTCGGTGATGCTTGGCCCCACGGTGTGATCTTGGACCAGCTCCACCATGACGGATCCCCACTGACCGTACGCAGAGGTGTGGTCGAACGGACAAGGTTCCCCGCGGAAAGTAGCCTGCGCGAGGGCGATATGTGGACGTACGAAAAATGGCCCGGCGCCAAGCTGGCCGGCCCAGGTCCTTGCGGCCTCTACGGCGTCGTCCACGACGTACGCGATCTGGACCGGTGGTCCAAAAAGCTCCAGCCCAGCGGTGTGCATCGGGGGTGTCTGTGGTTACAGGCCGAGCGACTTTGCGCGCGAGCCTTTGTCGTGGAAGTCCGCTTCGAAGCAGACCCGGTCTCCGTCGAATCGTAGATACGACATGACCTCCACGCTCCATCGGCGCCCGACGTGTTCGGGTCCGAATGTGGTTGGGAGCACCACATCTCCGCTCATTGTGTAGTGCACCGCTAGGCCCTTTTCGTTCTCCCAGAATTCATCTGGAACGAGTGCCAAGTTTCCGGTTCTTGTCAGGCCACCGGCGAAGAACGAGCGGATTGCGGGCCAGCCTTCGAAGCGCCCGCTTGCCACGTCGAACAACACCGCGTCGGGCGTGAACAGGTGCTGGGGGGCATCGGCGTTGCCGGAACTCCATGCCGCGAAGACGCTGCGGGCAATGTCGCACCTACGGTTCAAGAGTTCACTCATGAGCGTTGATCGTACGATGAACCGCATGACTTCCGCACCCTCAGACGCCGCCTCCCACCCCGTGGACCTTTTCGCAGATCGCCAAGCGATCGTCGACCTCACCATCGCCTATACGTGGGCGTTGGACACACGAGATTTTGATGAATTGCGCAATGTGTTTGCGGCAGATGCCACTGCAATGTTGCGCGGCGTGGAGTGCATCGGGGCAGACGCCATCATCACCAGGATCTCGGGCGCGCTTCTGCGCCTCGACGCAAGCCAGCACTTGATTGGCAATCAGCAGGTCTTGCTGGATGGTGATTCGGCCACGTGTCGGTGCCAACTGCAGAGCCAGCACGTGAAGTTCAACACCGAAGGCGGTGACAATTTCCTGATCGGCGGCGTCTACGAAGACCGCTGCGAACGACGGCCAGAGGGCTGGCGCATCGTGCACCGTGTGATGCGCCAAGTCTGGGCTGAAGGCAATCCTGCCGTGGTGGCGCGTCCTGCTTCCTGAACAGGTGACAGTCAACTCGAGCGGGCGAATCGGTTTTCGAGAGGCTGTAGTGAAAATAAAGTAACTAGAGTTGAATTGTTGTGACAAACGACATAGCTTGTACCGAACCGCAGGGCCAAACACCGCGGCGGACGATCAGTCCGCCGTAATTACCAAGGGGGGAACCCACTTCCATGTTCACACGATCAAAGGTCACGGCGGCCGTCGCAGCCGTCGCAGCCGGCCTACTTGTAGCGGTGCCAAGCGCAACGCAAGCAGCGACCAAGGTGAAGGCGGATGCTGCCGGCCTCGCTCGGGCCAAAGCCGAGTTGGTCAAATGGAACAAGCCGAACGACAAAATCGGTCCGACCATTCCGCTCAAGTCCAAACCACCGAAGAAGACCATTTACTGGCTCGAGGCAGAGGCGGCGTCGTCCAAGGCCATCACTCCTGGTCTGAAAGACGCCACGGATCTGTTGGGTTGGGAACTCAAAGTGGCTCAGGCCAAGGCCTTTGATCCTGCTCTTGCCTTCCAGCAGGCAATTGACTCCGGTGCCAACTACATCGCAATTTCTGGTTCCCCTTACGCCACGTACAAAGACCAGGCGGAAGCTGCTGAGAAGAAGGGCATCAAGGTTGTCAGCTGTTTCAGCGCGATGCCGGAAAACCAGCCAGCTCCTGGCCGGAACCTGCTCAACCAGTGCGGCGACGAGAACTTCGTCCAGAAGACCGGTCCTGCAATGGCTAACTGGATGACCGTTGATTCCAAGGGACTTGGCAACGTTCTGATCGTCAACTGGCCTGACTACCCAGTGCTCGCAGCCGAAGAAGTTGCATTCCGTGCAGAGCTGAAGAAGAACTGCGCGAAGTGCGCTGCAGAGACGTTGAAGTTCACCCTCGATGACTTCGTCGGCGGAAAGATTCCCAACATGGTTGCTTCCCGCATCCAGGCCAACAAGAAGCTCACACACGTGTTCTTCACCTTCGGTGACAGTCCAGCTGGCGTTTCGGCAGCACTGAAGTCAGCTGGACTTGCAAAGCGAGTCAAGTTGTTCGGCCAGGACTTCAACAAGGCCGATCTCGAAGAGATCGTCAACGGCACCATGGGAGCGTGGTCTGCAGACCCCAAGGCGTACGCCGGATGGTTGATGGTGGACGCAGCAGCCCGTGACTCCATCGGTCAGCCAAACACCGAAGAGCGTGCTGTTGCGGCGCTCCCTTCGTACATCGTCGGGACGCCCGCAGAAGCCAAGAAGGTGCTTGCTCTGCCTGGAAGCGACTGGAACCCAGCCGACATGTCTGGTCAGTTCCGTAAGCTCTGGGGTCTCTGATCCGTCGATAGCTTCGATCCAACCCGGGGCCGCTGGCTCCGGGTTTTTTCGTGGCCGTCGACCTTTCGCTCACCCAACTGTCCGCGAGGTTTCTTTACCTCAACTTTCCTCCGTAAACGAATTGTTTCTATGCCCGACCTGCTGCAGATACATCGCCTGTCAAAGACTTTTCCGGGCCAGCGTGCATTGGAGGACGTGGACCTCACTGTGGCGACCGGAGAAGTGCACGCCCTCGTTGGGCAAAACGGCTCCGGAAAATCGACTCTGATCAAAGTTCTTGCTGGGTACCACCAGCCAGACCCGGGTGCAACAGCACAGGTCAACGGAGCGGCCCTCACTCTTGGTGACGGTTCGGCGGCTTCGGCGGTGGGGATACGTTTCGTACATCAAGACCTTGGGCTGGTGCAAGGCGTCAGCACTATCGAGAACATCGCCATTGTCAATGGATATGCAACCGGACCGGGCCGTCGGATCCTGTGGCGTACAGAAGCAAAACGCGCCGCAGAAGCAATGAGCAATCTTGGATTTGCTGATTTTGACATCAAGGCCCCTGTTGCTGAATTGGCACCCGCTCAGCGAACCGCAGTTGCCATTGCCCGTGCGCTAGTCGGCTGGGAAAGCGGCGCAAGCCTTTTGGTCCTGGATGAACCAACAGCGTCGCTTGCTGCAGACGACAAGGCTCGCCTGTTTGAAGTTGTGAAGACGCTCAAAGCACGGGGCGTGTCCATCTTGTATGTGTCGCACCATCTTGATGAGGTGTTCGAGTTGGCGGATCGGGTCACGGTGCTGCGCGACGCCAAGAAGGTCGCCACCATTCCAGTGGCCGGTCTGACCCACAACGAGTTAGTGGAGCTCATCGTGGGGCACCGCGTTGAAGTGGGCGTTGCGTCAGCTGTCAGTGCGAACGGCGCATCCATAGTTTCGATCGGCGGGCTAGCGGGCGGCAACGTAGCGCGATTCGACGCCGACCTGAGGCGCGGTGAAATCCTTGGAGTTACAGGCATCATGGGCTCTGGTCGCGAACACGTGATCAGCCTGATCGCCGGACAAATCCCTCGCACTGCTGGCTCCGTAACCGTGGACGGTGCGGACATTCCAAACTTTGCCCCCTCGCTCGCTAAAGCCCGAGGCGTCGCAAATGTGCCAGCGGACCGCGGCGCCCGGGGTGCTATCGCTGCATTTTCTGTTCAGGAGAACATGACCATCAGCGACGTCAACCGCTTCGTCCGAAACCGCCGGCTCGTTCACAGGTCCGAGCGGGCAGAGACGGCGTCCTGGGTCGCAAAACTGTCTGTGCGCTTAGCGAGTTTTGATTCGCCAATTGGATCGTTGAGCGGCGGCAACCAACAGAAGGTGATGTTCGCCAAGGCGCTTCGAATGTCTCCAAAACTGTTGCTGCTTGATGAGCCAACTCAGGGTGTCGATGTCGGTGCCAAGGATCAGATCCATACTCTGGTAGACGCTGCCGCTGCCGACGGGACAGCTGTACTCGTTGCTTCGACCGACACCGATGAATTGGTGCGGTTGTGTCACCGAGTGCTTGTTCTTGTCGAAGGACGCGTCGTAGACGAACTTTCCGGTGATCGGATCACCCCGGAGACCATGGAACACCTACAACTTCAGACAACTCAGCAACGGCACCCGCACCGGAGGACCGCGTGATCAAGAAGCTTCGTCTCGACAAGTACAGCGCGCTGTACCTCTGGGCACTTTTCATGATCGTTTTCGGTGTCCTTCGCCGTGACACGTTCCTGACAACAACGACACTGCATCTGCAACTCACTGAATACGCGCTGATCGGGATCATGGCACTTGCATTTCTCGTGCCACTTGCGACCGGAACATTCGACCTGTCCGTCGGCAACATGGCAGCTCTCTCGCTGGTCGGGTCTGCCGTGTTGAATCAAAAGCACGGATGGAACCCGATCCTTTCCATGCTCGTCATGGTTGGGGTGTGTGCCCTCATCGGAGCGATCAGCGGGTTCTTCGTGGTGAAGATGGGAATCAACAGCTTCATCGCCACACTTGGAATGAGCCAAATTGCCAACGCATTGGCGCTCAACCTTGGCGAGGGCGCCACTATCTCCGGCGCCTTTAGCGAGAAGTATCAAAATATCGGCACAGCCAAATGGTTCGGCCAGGAACGGTATGTGTACGCCTTTTTTGCGATCGCAATCCTGATTTGGTACGTCTTTGAACACACCCCGACGGGCCGCTACATGTTCGCCACCGGCGGCAACCCCGAGGCCGCCCGCCTGGCGGGTGTCAAGACCGACCGGTTGGTCTGGCGTTCCTTGATTACGTCGGCAGCAATCGCTGCGTTCGTGGGGGTCGTGCAAAGTTGGAAGGTGGGCATCGCAACCGCCACCTTCGGGCCTGGGCTCCTCTTCCCCGCAATCGCTGCTGTGTTCTTCGGTGCATCTCAAATCAAGGGCCGACCCAACGTGTGGGGAACCGTTATTGCGCTGTACTGCTTGGCGTGGGGTATCAAGGGTCTGCAGCTGATCTTCATCAATTCCACCATTTGGGTTGAACCGTTGTTCCAGGGAATCTCGCTTTTGGCTGCCGTCTCGCTGGCCGCCCGAAGCGGCATCATCAAGGTCCCAAAGAGGAAGCCAACGACCGAGGCCGAGTCAGCAGCTCCAAGCGTTGCCGCCGACGCTGTAACGCCAACAGTTCACCCGTCGGCCTGATCCGCCCCAGCGCATGCCGTCTGCCTCGTCCGACTCGTCCGGCCCTTCGGCATCGGTGACGTACTCATTTCAAGCCCGTAACGTGATGGTCACCGGAGCCACGGGTGGGATGGGTCGAGCTATCTCATCCGCGCTTGTGGTCGCTGGTGCAACGGTTGTCATGTGCGATGTGGCTGACACAGCCGTTGGTGAGAGCGTCGCTCACGAACTGACCCAAGTTGGTTCTGGGCGGGCGTCGTATCAACGGGTCGATGTCACTAACGAAGACGCCGTTCGAGATGCCGTTCAATGGTGCCTAGAGAACTACGGCCCGTTGGACCACGCTGTCAACGCTGCTGCCATTGAGAATGAAACAGCACCGTTGCACGAATGCTCTGCCGACGGGTTTCTCCACATGATGTCGGTCAACGTTCATGGCATGTTTTTTTCTATGAAGCATGAACTTGCTGCCATGTTGAGCAACACGGGTTCCGGTCACTGCACCATCGTCAACATCGCCTCCACCAACTCGTTTCGTCCGCAGCCCAACCAGCCTGCGTACACAGCTGCAAAGCACGCAGTGCTTGGCCTCACCCGTAGCGCTGCCATTGATTACGCATCGCATGGGATTCGAATCAATGCAATTTGCCCTGGGTCAATCGACACGCCGATGCTGCGAAACGCCATGGAGCGTCGGGGACGAAACCCTGAAGATGTTGCGCAACGCCTCAGCCTTCTTGGCAGGTTTGGCACCCCGAACGAGATCGCAGACGCTGCGCTGTGGCTGTCGTCGTCGGCATCCAGTTTCACGCTTGGCCACGCGCTGGCAGTTGATGCCGGCTACCTGTCCCGATAACACCCTGAGGATGTTCCTATGCCCACAGATGATCAGCTGGCTCGTTGCGACGGCTGCCAAGACGCGGCGGACGAATTGGCTATCCGAGCAGCAGTCTTGCGATATGCCAACGCCATAGACGCATTTAACTGGGCCGCGTTGGCCGCGGTGTTTACCGTGGACGCTGTTGCGCGGTATCACCTGCATGATCCGATAGTCGGAAACGTCAACATCGCCGAGTTCCTACGCGAACGCGTCGGACCGTCCACTTGGCACCAGCACTTCATCTCCATCACTGATTTCCAGCGTGAAGGTGACACTGCAAAGACAACGTCCGCGTTCATTGCTCACTCGATTAACCCCACACGCCCCGGCATGATCCGTCTGACGCTTGGGTCGTATTTCGATGTTCTCGAGCGAACCGCCGAAGGCTGGCGAATTTCGCAGCGAGATCAGGTGACGGGTCAGCGTGAAGTGCGCGTGCTAGGTGACCCCAACGGCTGAGACGCCAACATCGTGCCAGCCTCAACCAATTAGTGCGGCGTACTTCTCCGGTATCGACACCCAGTCCGCTGGCGAGTTGATGGAACGCATAAAACTAGTGTCGATGATCACCTGCTCGATGCCTGCTTGCTGGGCCGCGTCTACCGCTGCGTGCAACTGATCTGATGACAGCTCTGCCAGGCCTGGCCCCAGAAATGGTGGCTCGGGGAAGATGCGTTGGATGACACGAATATCTGGTTGACCTGCGGCTCTTGCGTTGTTGATTGCGGAACGTTGTGCAGAGATCTGATCCAGCGTTCCGGAAGCGGGGTTCCAGACATCGAACCATTTGGCTGTTCTGGCCAGGCCCGCGTCCGAGCGCATGCCGCTCATCAACGGCGGCCGAGGTTGTTGCAAGGGTTTGGGCGACACGATGCTGGGCGGGATTGAAAAAAACTCGCCTTCGAACTGGACTGGGTCTGGACCCCAGCAACACAGCAGAGCTTCGACGAGTTCGTCCATCCGGCGGCCTCGCGTTGTGAACTCAACGTCCATCTGGTCGTGTTCGTCCTTTGACCAACCCACAGAAAGCCCCACGATGAGCCGGCCACCGCTGAGGTGATCGATGGTTGCCAATCGCTGCGCAAGTTCAACCGGTCGGTGATAGCCGCCAACCAGAATTCCGGTTCCAAGAGCGACTTTGGAGGTCCACGCTGCCGCAGCCGTGAGCAACTCCGTTGCGGCGAACGTGAAGCGATACGCCTCGGGAACAGGGGTGCCAGGGCGAGCGGCGTACGGTGCCTGTGGCTGAAGAGCGAAGAACAAATGCTCCTGTACCCAGAGGCTATCGAAACCCAAAATCCTCTGCACGCGTACAAAAAAGCCGAACTGCTTCCCGTGTGACGTGCGGGCCGAGTTGTGGAAGCGTCAAACCGATTTTCATTGCACACATATCGTTTCAGATTTGTGTGACGCGGACCAACTAACGCGGCACTGCGAGAAGGCGGTTAGAGACCTGCTTGACCACTTTGCGGAGATCAGCTGATGGGTACGAACTGAGTGGCCCACCGGCGACGCGCATGGCATGGATTGAGATGAGCAGATCGACCATGACCCGTACTGCCATGGTTGCTTCAGCGTTGCGGTTTGCCGACGTGCGGGTGGGGGCATCATCCAGGTAAGCAAAGGCTCGTCGTACGTGCAGCTCGTCGAATTCGTGTCGCAATTCGGCGGACCGCCTCGTTGCTGCCGGAGTGTGCAAGCTCATCAGCGTGGCAGGACCGGGGTTGGCGTCGACCCACTCCCACACGGCGTCGATGGTGTGATTCAGCGTTTCGGTGTCGCCCGGTGCATCGTCGGCGCGGACCGCTGCAACAACGTCATCCACGGTCCGCAATACCTTGCTGATGGCCGCTTCGTAGAGGTCGGTTTTGCTTGCGAAGTGGTAGTACACGGCAGTTACGGCAACGCCGGCGGTTTCGGCGACCTGAGCAATGGCTGCGTCGACGAACCCATGAGCAGCGAACACAGAAATTGCTGCATCGACTATTTCGTCTCGTCGGGAAGGACGGTGCGCTGGCGATGATCGGTTGATTCCGACGGAGGCATTTTCTGGCGGAACTTGTCGTGGCACTTCCGGTAGTCTAAGCCCGTCTTCGCAAGGAACGGCCCCCGCAACCGGCGCCACGCACCAGTGCCAGACGGGGAGATTCACGTGGAAGCAAAAACACGATCCAAATCTGGTTCCGCAGTTGCCCTGAAAAGTGGTCGGCCGGCCCACCGTCCGTCGCGGCGAGCCGAGATAATTTCCTCTGCGCTCAGCCTCTTCGTTCGTTCCCCGTACGACGATGTCAAAGTTTCTGACATCGCTGCTCTCGCAGATCTGACTGCGGCCGCCGTCCACTACCACTTTGATGGCAAAGAACAGATTCTGCTCGAGGCAATGCGGGAGTTCAGTGAAGAGCTTTTGGCGAAGGCGAGTGAGTTGGTCAGTGCCGAAGTTGGGGTGGAAGCGATCTTCAGCTCATTGCTTGCGTTCATGCGTTCCAAGCGAACAGCCGCCACCGTGTTTTACGTCAGCAGCACCGGCCTCAGCCTCAGCTTCGAAGCACATCGCAAACTGGTGCGGGCTGACCTGGCCGAGTTGTTCGAAACAGCAGTCAAATCCGACGGGAAGCGCCGGTCTCGTGCCGAGGTGGGCGTGATGGGCGCCACGCTGGTTTCGCTGCTAGAGGTTGCGGCTACCACAACGCTACGCAACGACGAAGCTGCGCGGGTCTTGGGATCACGCCGTTTGGTTGAGGTTGTGGGATCCATTGCTGCTCGGGTTTTACAGTAAGCGCACGTACTGTAAAACCGGCAGATACTTCGGCCTGCACGTTGCCCTAGTAGGGCATCGTTCCGCCGTCGACTGGGAACAAGCAACCGGTCATGTTGCGGGCCGCATCAGATGCGAGCATCACCGCGACGGCTGCAACTTCTTCGACTGTGTTGGTGCGCTTGATGGCGGACTCGTTGGCAAACATCTGAATCATGGCGTCGTAGCTGTCGAGGCCCATCATTTTGGCGGACTCTGGGCCGGTGTTCCGTACAATGTCGGTCTCGATGAGCCCTGGCAGAATGGCATTGACGGTTACCCCGGTGGTGCCAGTTTCGTGAGCGGCTGACTTCACGAGACCGTTGACCGCATGCTTTGTTGCGGCGTAGCCAGGGATGCCCGGCTTGCCCAGCTTGCCTTCAACCGAGGAGGTGACGATGATGCGGCCCGCACCCCGCGGCAACATGTGCTGAAGGCCACGGCGCATCCCCCAAAAGACGCTGTTGAGGTTCCAGTTGATCTCGAGTTCCCACTCTTCGTCGGACATCATCGACACGGGCGCGGTGTTCTTTACGCCTCCGCTGTTGAGGACGAGGATGTCGAGTTTGCCGAAGCGTTCGACAGCGAAGTCGACAATGCCTTCAGCAGTTGACTGCAGGACTGCGTCACCAGCGAAGAACGCAGTGCGGTCAGCGTGTCCCATCTCTGCAAGCGCATCCGCACCCTTCTTGGCGTCGCGGCCGTTAACCACGACTGAAGCGCCCTCGCGAAGGAACGCATCGGCGATACCCCGCCCAATCGATCGTGTGCCGCCGGTGATTGCGGCGACTTTTCCTTCAAGCTTGCCCATAGTGGTCCTGTTCGTTTCTTGTCCGAGTGTTCAGTTCTTTGCTCGCCGTGCGTGGCGAGCAAATCTGGCTAGTAGGGGGCGGTGCCGCCGTCGATGGAGATGAGCGACCCGGTGATGCCGGCCCCTGCATCAGAGGCAAGCAGCACTGCGACGAGCGCGACGTCTTCTGATTCGTTGAGGCGCTTGATGGCTGACTCGTTGGTGAACCACGAAATGAGGTCCTCGTACTTCATGCCCATTGCCTCGGCAGCAGGAGGACCTACCTCAAGCATCATGTCTGTCTCGATTGCACCGGGACACAAGGCGTTGACCGTGATGCCCATCGTGCCGACTTCTTGCGCACACGACTTGGTGAAGCCGTTGATTGCGTGTTTGGCGGTTACGTAGATGGATACGCCGGGCTTGCCAGCCTTGCCTTCGAGCGACGAGATGTTGATGATGCGACCCCATTGCTGCGGGATCATGTGGTTGAGTGCTTTGCGGGTACACCAGAATGTGGACCACACGTTGAACTTCAGCGCGTCGTCGAACGCCTCGTCCGTGAGTTGTGCCACCGGAGCATGGTTGGAAGCGCCACCGGCGTTGTTCACGAGGATGTCGATACGACCGAACAGACGCACCGTCTCGTCGACAACGCGCTCGCAGTCTTCTCGGACCTTTGCGTCCCCTGCGACGAAGCGCAAGTTGTCGCCAGCGTTCATTTCGAGCAAGGCCTGGGCGCCCTTTTCTGCGCTGCGCCCGGTGATGACCACCTTTGCGCCCTCGCGGACGTATGCCTCGGCGATTGCGCGCCCGATACTGCGCGTTCCGGCCGTCACCAGCGCGACGCGACCATCAAGTTCTCCCATGCCCAACCTCCGAAGTGTGTGACGCTGGACACTATCGGAACTGTAGGTCGCATACAGTAACTATCCAGAAAAGTGTGGCTCCGAGCGTTAGTCGCTGGTGGGTTGAGCGGTCTGGCGACGAGGTGCTCGGCGGTGTTTTGCGAAGGGTTCCGAGATGAACAAGATCGGGATGATCATCAGCAGGTGAACCGCCACTCCCAGGAACCACACTCGATGCGCGCCGGCCAAGAGCGCATCGCCTGAACCGTTGCCAAGGAGGCTGACCGCTAAGGCCACGCCGATGCTCCCGCCCACCCGCCGCAAAAGTTGCTGAGCGGAATTCCCAAGTCCAAGGTCGGCTCGGGAAAGCGCAGCGAGTGCCGAACCAGAGGTGACCGTGCCGCACCACGACGCCCCCAGACCCAGAAGCAACGCAGCGGGCACGAAGCCGGACCAGAGATCAATGTCTGTGTCGGCCGCGATCACCAGCCACAAGGCGCCTGCGGAGTTGATCAGAGCGCCGAGAACGAGGACCGGATATGGCCCAAACATCTCTGCGAACCAACCGGCTGAGGGCGATCCGACGGTGGCCAGCACCTGGCTGAGCGCAAGCGCAAGCCCAGCGTGGGTGGCCGACCATCCCCACAGTTGCGTCATGATCAACGGACCGGTGAGAAACCACGAGAAGAACCCGATTTGCTGCAAGATGCCGCCGATCACGTTGGCGGAGAACTCACGGTTCTTGAACAGGCGCAGATCGAGGAGTGGTGCGGGTCGCTGTTCGGACGCCGTCAGGCCGTCGCTGCTGACGAGCGGTGTGGCCGAGACCTCTGGCCGCCGACAGCGCAGGATGAACGCGACGATGAGCAGGAGGGCAAGCGCGCCGAGGCGAACAGTCTGTGGCGCTGTCCATCCCCAGCGGCGCCCTTGCGACAGCACCAGCATCGCCAAACCGAACCCAGGTGGACCCAGCAACATGCCGACCCGATCCAGCCCGGTCCCTCTTCTGTCGTGATGGGAGTCTTCCTGCAACACCTTGTACGCGAGCACAAAACCTCCAACGCCGATCGGGACCACGGCGGCGAAAGCCCAACGCCAGTTGTGCTCCACGAGGAAGCCGCCGATTGTTGGAGCCGACCAGGCCGCAGTTGACCCAATTGCGCCCCACACTCCGATGACTCGGGTAGCCCGATAACTGGGGAACAACGGAAGAACTAGCGGTAGTGCGCCAGACGTGAGAAACGCAGCGCCGAAACCTTGCAGGATCCGCGCGGCGATGATCAGCTGCAGGCTGTTGCCGAGGCTGACGATAAGCGCGCCGATAGTAAACATCGCGAGGCCAAGCAGGTAGAAGCGTTTTCGTCCGCGCCGATCTCCGATTTGGCCAGCGATAAGCAACATGGAGGCTTGAGCCACCACAAAACTGCTTGCCACCCACGCGACCGTTGATCGGGGCTCGTTGGGGAACGCCCGCTCGATGGATGGGAGCGCGATCGCCATGAGACCGGAGTCAGCCACAAACAGGAAGATGGACACGGAAGCGGCGCAGACCCCAAGCCATGCCATGCGGTCTCCCTCTGGCTGCTGGTCCTCCGGTTGATTATCCGAGGTTGGTGCGATGACCTGAGGCAAAGGTGGGTTTGGGTCGCTCGAGCGCGTCACCCGAGCGCCGCCGCGAGATGCCATGCCTGCCGGGTAGCGAACACCACCCGCCGTGGTGCGTAGGCATCGCCGACGATGTGAACTGCGGGGTGGACGGCCTTCAAGGATTGATACAAGGCGTCATTGCCGATGGATCCCGTTGCAAGGACTACGGAGTCCACGTCGTCGATGCTCCACCGGCGATCGCTGTAGGAGTGAGCGAGGGTGACGCGTGCCGTTGATGTTTCGGTGCGAGCCGGCTCGATTCGCACGACACGGGCCATTGGAACGAGTGTTGCGCCTTCAGCGTCGAGGCGACCAAGCATGGCACCAACCGAGTACTTCCCCACTAAGGGCGAAGGCGCGTTGGTGCGGTAGGTGAGCGTCACCCTATGGCCGAGCCCGCAGAGATGGTCTGCAACCGCAAGGGGAGCTGCACGATCGTCCTCGGATGCAACCAGCACGTGCTTGCCCAATTTTGCTTGGCTATCGGCGACGTCAGCAATCGTATGTACACAGTCCAAGCCGATGCCGTCGATGTGCGGCATCCGAGGCGTTGCCCCTGTCGCTGCGATGACGATGTCGAACTGGCCGGCAAGTACTGATTCGGCAGTGGCAACCGTGGACAACTGCACGTCGACGTTGAGTGCCCGCAGACGATTCTCCTGCCAGGTGATGAGCGTCCGGTAGCGCTCGTTCATGCGCAGAGCACCTGCGATTGCGAGCTGCCCGCCAAGCCTGTTGCCCTGCTCCCAAACGGTAACCGAATGGCCTCGTTCGGCAAGTAGCGCTGCGGTTTCTAGTCCGGCAGGACCTGCGCCGACAACCAAGACGCGCTTCGGAGACGTTGCGGGAGGCAGCGCCCCCAAATGCTCTTTACCCGCGTGTGGGTTTGCTGAACAACCGAACTCGATGACCTCGACGGTGCGTCGATCGATGCAGTCGTTGGCCCCGATACAGGGCCTAATGAGGGCATCGAACCCGGCTCGAGCTTTGTTCACAAATGCAGGGTCCGCGATGGTGGCGCGGGCCATGCCGACCAGATCAGCGTGGCCTTGCTGGAGAACCGATTCCGCAACGTCTGGCGTAAACACACGACCCACGTAGACAACAGGGAGGTCTGTTGCGGACTTCGCCTCACCACAGAGCAACGCCCATTCAGCGTCGCCGTAGATCCCCGGCGGGATATAACTGACGCGGCCCCAGTTGCCGCCGACGTCGAGGCTGAAATAGTCCACGGTTCCGTCGGCGGTAAACGCGGCAAGCAACTCTTGGCAATCGGCAATCCCGTAGCCGCCTTCGATCATTTCGTCGAGACACAACCGAAGCCCGATCGTGATGGGTTGCTTCACGTGGGCACGCATGGATTCGACGACTTCGCGAAGGAACCGCCGACGATTCTCAAACGAGCCGCCATACCTATCGGTGCGGTGGTTGGTGAGCGGCGACAGGAACCATTGCAGCAAGTCGTCGTGGTTGGCGTGCAACTCAAGCGCCGCAGCCCCAGCCTCGGCGGCGAGCGCGGCGGACTCGCCGTACTCCCGAACAAGCCAGTTGACCTCGTCCACGTCCAACACGTGCGGCACCCGATGATCGGAGTAACCGGAGAGTGTTGGTGAGGGGGCGACAGGCATGCCGCCCTGCAGCACGAATTGGACCGTTCCGAACCCGCCCGCATCGTGGATGCGGCGCTGTAGTTCACCCATTCGTGCAACGAACAGCGGATGACGGAAGTAGCCGGGCCCGTTGGAGCCGACACCGGTGGGATCGAAGCCGGGGATGAGTGGATTGCGGACGAACGTGGGACCGCCGCCGACCCACTCAACGCCACCCTTGACCCGCTCTACCCAATACGCGCAATGACGTTCGAAAGCCTCTTCGGTTTCCAGCAGCCGGCCGCTGCCACCGGAATGGGGTGGGACCACGAGGCGGTGCGATAACGCGAGCGTTCCAACTTTGATGGGCTGAAAAGACAATTGGGCATCTGTTGCGGGTTGCTTATTCACAGTGAGGATGGCAACAGTATCTTGTGAGCGCGTACAGTTACGAAGGAAGCCCGCCCTCGCTCGTTGCGGGTGTTCGTGGGCGCCACTAGAGGAGCTCCCGTTGCCAACGAAACACACCCAGGCCGTGCATCTAGTCAGACCGTGCGGTCTGGGCGGTCCAGTGGCAGAGGATTTTGAGATTCGCGACCTTCCGTTGCAGCCGTTGGTTGCCGGGCAGGTGCTGGTGCGAAACGAGTTCATGAGCGTTGACCCGTCCATGCGCGGCCGCCTGGAACCTGGCGATAAGCACTACACCACCAACTTCGTGCCAGGTCAGCCTCTGGACGGCGCAGCAATCGGGCGAGTTATCGAGAGCGCAGCACCGTCACTACCGATTGGCACCTGCGTACGACACCGACTGGGATGGCGGATGGAGGCTGTTGTGGACGCGACCGCGGCTGCGGTCGTCGACGAGTCCGTTGCTCCGCTCAACGTGTGGTTGGGAGCGCTCGGCCAGACCGGGTTTACCGCATACGTGGGGCTGCTGCGGGTCGGTGACTTTCATCCAGGCGAATCGGTTTTTGTGTCAGGCGCCGCTGGCGCGGTGGGTTCCATGGTTGGACAGTTCGCTCGGTTGTTGGGTGCATCGCTTGTGGTGGGTAGTGCGGGTGGCGAAGCGAAACGCCAAACCCTTGTTGACTCCTTCGGGTTCCACGAGGCGTTTGACTATCGAGCTGAAGCAGCGGGCGACGCGTTGCGCCGGTTGACTCCTGACGGAATCGATGTGTACTTCGACAACGTTGGCGGCGAACAGCTGGTTGCGGCCATCCACGCACTGCGCATCGGAGGTCGTGTCGCACTGTGCGGGATGATCTCCAACTTTGCTGCTCCGACTGACCGTTCCTCAACCGACATTGGCGTCTTGATCCAAACGGTGTTGAAACGAAACACCATCCGAGGTTTCATAGTGCGTGATCACGAAGATATGCGCGCAGATTTTGAGCAACGCGTGGCCGGATGGCTTCGGACCGGCGAACTTGTCAGCAAGGACACAATCTATGAGGGCCTCGACCGATCCGTCGAGGCTCTGTTCGGCGTGATGAGCGGCGCCAACGTCGGCAAGATGCTCGTAAGGCTGGAGGGCTGAAATGGAACTGACGGATCGTGAACAGATCGTCGACCTGGTGCATCGCTACAGCGATGCCGTCACGCGTTACGACGCGTCGGTGTGGGAGGCCACATGGTCAGCAGACGCAACCTGGGACTTGGGCAAAGGCCGGTCGTTCGCTGGGAAGGCCGAGATCGTGTCGTTCTGGCACCAGGCAATGAGTGCACTCAACCTTGTGGTGCAAATGGTCCACAACGGCACCCTGACTGTGGCGCCCGACGGGCAGTCCGCCGTTGGCCGCTGGTATGTAACCGAACATCTGCAGCGAGCCAGCGGCCAGCTGGACATTCTGCTGGCTTGGTATGACGACACCTACACCTGTGGGGCCGACGGCTGGCAGTTCTCCCGGCGGGCGCTCACCCGCCTCTATGCCGGCGCTCCTGACCTCACGGCACCGTTCATGCAGCCGCCCGACTCTGGCTGGCAGTCCCGCCCCGTCGCATAACGCCGTCCCTCATACGCGCAACTCGGCCTGAACATACGCGCAACTCGGCAGTTTTGGGCGTGTTTTTGCTGCAAAAAGGCCGAGTTGTGTAGGCGCTGACAGGGGTGCTCGTTACGGCAGGCTGTTGATGGTGACCGTGCCAGCGTCGCCGTTGACGGTGATGTTGGCACCGGTGGGGATGCGGCGTGTGGCGTCGGAGATTGATGGCACGCAAGGGATGCCCAATTCCCGGCTGACGATGACCGCGTGAGTGCCTACGGCGCCCACGTTGACCACAACCGCGTCGACCGCGAGAAACAGTGGCGTCCACGAGGGGTCTGTGCTTGGCGCGATGAGGATGTCGCCGGGCTCCAATTCCGTGGGGTCATCCACACTGAGCAACACCTTGGCAGTGCCGGTGACAACACCTGGTGAGCCGGCAATGCCCTTCAGTACGTCGCCAACGGCCACAGGTTCGACGGCGATGTTGCTGGTGCGTTCCCACTGGCTGAGCGGCAACGCCTGGCCGTCCACGATGTAGGGAGGGCTAATGGTGGACAACAGCCCGAAGTCGACGTAGCGGGCAGCGAGCTTGGAGCGGAACGCAGCTGGGTCCGCCAAATAGGAGTCCAGTTCCTCCTCGGTGAGCATGAAGAGATGGCGGGGATCGGCGAGGTTGCCAGCTGCAACACCCCGGCGGGCGAATTCGTTGAACACCATACGAACTTCGTGCAGCGCACGAATGTTGTTGGTCTTGCAGCGCTCTCGTGCGGCCATGAACACCCGTGCCGAGCTGAGGCCAGCAGCGAGCATGCCCGACGCTTCGGCATTGTCTTTGAACGCTTCGGCGAGTTGCGCGCCGAGACGCTCACGTTCGGCCGCGTTGCGGGCCTCGCCCTTCTGCGGGTCTGCTGAGTCGTCGTTGCGACGCAGCCGATCCACCGCAGACCACAGCAACGCCGGGCGGGTTTCGTACACGGCGCTGAGAATGTCCCACTCGTTGGGGCCGCGGCCGCCGTGCAGGTACATGAAGTCCGCAACGTGGGACCGGAACGTAACCACGGCTGGATCGGTGGCGGCGGCAAGGCGCTCGTCGAGCGCATCGACGCCGGCCTCGAAGAGCGCAGTGATTGAAGCCGACGAGCGAACCTCGCGTGAAAGCGTCCAGATGTCGCTTGCGATGAGCGCCGAATCAACGTCGCCGATGCCGGCAAGGAGCTTGCCGACCATTGTGGGGTCGATCTCTGCTGTGAGGGCTCCAAGTACGCCGGGCCCGACAGATGCTCCGAGTGACGCCGCGACGTGCTGGGCAAACATGGCAACGAGGTGGCGCTGGATGCTGCGTGCCCGGCCGACCAATTGCAGGTCCGTCAGAGTGGAAAGCTCAGGGCGCGAGTCACGGAGGGCCTTGGCCTCAACCTTTTGCTTGTCGATCTCTGGCACGTTGGGCGTGGACATGAACCAGCCCATTGTCTTGCCGAGCATCTCGGAGTGACGTGGGGATGTGTGCCAGTCAGCTTCCACATACGGAGGCACCGCTGAGGGATCGTCGAAGTACGCGTTGTCGATTGCCTGCCACCCGGCGCCCGAGCGCACACCGAACAAGCGTGACTGGGTGAGTGAGTTGTAGAAGTAGCCGCCGAACAGGCCGAATGATTCTGGCTGGACAAGTGCGTACTCGTCTTTGTCGAAAACTCCCATGTCCACGAACCCGTCGCGACAACCGAGGACCATGCCGCTCTCCCAGCCGAATGTCCAACCGAGTGGGCTGACCGGGTCGGCCAGTACCTCTCCTGCGTTGCCACGGGTGTACCCGGGGAAGCGTTCCGTGGGAACACGATCGACAAACCAGCGGTCTTCCAACATGGAAGCTCCTTCATTGAGGCTGCGTTGATGCGGCGTTGACTTTGCAGGACAGTTGAGTTCAAGGGTGTTGACTTGAATCAGTTACTTTACTCAGAGTGCAGTGCCGCGCGTCACAGAATCGCGCGCTCATTAGAGGTTCAACAGGAGAGGACACATGGCCGATCGCATGGCTGGAAAAGTTGCCGTGATCACGGGCGCGGCAAGCGGACTCGGCGAGGCCAGTGCTCGCCGGTTCGCCGAAGAAGGCTGCCGGGTGGTTGTGGCAGACATCCAAGACGCTGCGGGCCGGGCTGTTGCCGACTCGCTTGGCGCTTCAGGGTTGTTCATCCAATGCGATGTGACCAAGGAAGCCGACGTTGCTGCTGCGGTGGACCTTGCAGTTTCCACGTGGGGCAAACTCGACGTGATGTTCAGTAATGCGGGCATTGTTGGATCCGTCGGGCCCATCGCCGACACGCCAACAGACGCGTGGCTGAGGACAATCGACGTGCTGTTGAATTCGGTGTTCTACGGCTCCAAACACGCTGCTCGAGTGATGATCCCGCAACGATCTGGTTCAATTCTCGCCACCACCAGCGTGGCTGGTCTGCTTGGCGGTCTTGGCCCACACGGATACTCAACTGCCAAGGCAGGAATTGTCGGTTTCGTGAAGTCGTTGTCCGCCGAGCTCACTGCCCACGGCATCAGGGTCAACGCCATTGCTCCCGGAAGTTTTCCCACGGCGCTCACCGCGCAGGTGGTGTCGGGCGACCCCTCCCGGCTGGCAGAGGTGGCGCAATACATCAACGCTGCCAACGGGGTCGGATTTGAAGCAGATCCACGTGACATCGCCAACGCTGCGCTGTACCTCGCCTCAGACGAGGGTCGCATGGTCAGCGGCACAACCTTGGTGGTCGATGCGGGTCGCCTTGCCAATGGCCGCTCGGCTCGATTCGCTTCGGCAACGCCAGGCATTATCGACATCGCATCAAAGGACAACGCATGATCATCATCGCCGGACACATCGATTTTGTTTCGCAGGAGCATCGTGACGGGGTGGTTCTCGCAGCCGCAGACACGCAGCTGTCAACGCGCAACGACGAACCAGGTTGCCTGGGCTACAGCTTTGCTGCCGACTCTTCGGTGGCCAACCGAGTGCAGGTCTACGAACTGTGGGCTGACGAAGCTTCTCTCGCAGCCCACTTTGTGCATCCCAACTTCATGGGCATGCGCGAAATCCTTGGGCGCTTCGAACGCCTTGGCCCATCGGTGGTAGCGAAGTATCGCTGTGATATCACAGAGCCTGTTTACGACGCTGCTCGTCAGCCACGCGCAGACTTCTTTACCGCCACCTGACCAGTTAGTCAGCCGAGCTCGAACGGTAGCGAACGCAAGCGTCGGCCGGTCGCTGCAAACACAGCGTTTCCAATTGCCGCGGCGACCGGGCCGATGCCTGGCTCGCCGAGGCCGGCTGGAACGTCGCCGGTGCCCATGAGATGCACATCGACCGGCGGCGCGTCTGCAGAGGTGAGGATTGGATAGGTGTCGAAGTTGTTCTGTTGGGCCATGCCGTTGCGGAACGTCATTCGTTCGAACAGCGCCGAGCTGATACCCATCATGACGGCTCCCGCAATCTGTAGCCGTGCTCCGTCTGGGTTGATGACCAGACCGGGGTCAGCGCAAACGTGAACCTGTTCCACCACGATTCGCCCACTGGTGACGTTCAGTTTTACCGCAGTGCTCACATACGTTCCGGCCATCACGGATAACGCAACCCCGCGACCGGTGCCAGGGGTGACGGGAAGAGTCCAGTCTGAACGCTGGCGCAACGACTCCAATAGGGGACTGAACCTCGCTCCGATTCCGTATGTGGGCAGATTATTCAATCGGAACTCCAGCGGGTCATGCCCGCCCTGATGCGCAAGCTCGTCGATGAACGACTCGACGGCAAACACGTTGGGCAGAAGACCGACACCGCGCCAGATTCCGGTAGGAATTCCGATGTCTGCCACGTGTGACCGCACCCGATAATTCGGAACGTCGTACGGGGCAACTTGCCCGTTCAGGCCAGTTGGATCGAAGCCAAGCAGATCGAGAAGGAGGCCGGGAACGATAGGTGTGGTCCGTGCCAAATGACTGCGCTGATCAATGCCGAGGATGCGTCCTTCGGAGCTGACAACGCCTTCCAGATTGGTGATGGACGGAGGACGAAATGGCCCGTAGAGCATGTCCTGTTCCCGGGTCCATCCAACGTGCACTGGTTTGCCCACCACTTCTGACAAGCGTGCGGCTTCCGGCGCACTGGACACCAAGAACTTGCGGCCGAACCCACCACCCAAATATGTGGGATGCACAGTGACCGGCCGTCGTTTCTTTAAGACCCCGGCGACCTCCTTTGCGAGCGCGTCAGGTTGCTGCGTCGGGGCCCACACTTCGACCCCCGTATCGGTGACGTGTGCCAAAGCCGCAATGGGCTCAAGGTGCGCATGTGCTGCCGCCGGTGTGCGGTATTCCGCCCGGAGAGTCTTTCCGTCGGATCGCAACTGGTCGTTGAAATCGCCGGACTCGTATACCACCGTCCCGTCGCCGTCGCGCAACTTGGCGTCGATCTCTTCATCGTTGGTGGTGGATCCACCGTCCCATTGCAGTTGCAACGTGTCCAATGCTGCGTATGCGCGCATACGGGTAGTTGCGACTACTGCGGCGAAGTTGGTTTTTGGGTCGATGAGGACCTTCAGTACTCCTGGCAACGCAGCGGCTGTGCCAGCGCTTCCAGAAGACAGCCGAGCCCCGTATCGAGGAGGGTGGGCCACCGCTCCGAATACCATTCCTGGCAGCGTTGCGTCATACCCGTACACAGCCGTTCCGCGCACCTTTCTGTCGGCGTCGACGCGGGGAAATGGACGGCCGATCACGGTGAACGCTTCTGGTTGTTTGAGCGTCGGGTTAGTGCGGGGACGATCCCACGACGCGAATGCAGCGTTCCGCGCAGCGACAACTTCGTTAAAAGTCAGTCGAATCGTTTGGTCCGTTGCATTCACGATTGCGCCTTCGTGAGCCTTCACGTCGGATCGTTGCACGTTGAGTTGTCTGGCACCCTCGATGAGCAGGATCTCGCGCAGCATTGCTGCGGAGGAGCGCAAGGGCCCAAACGCGGAAGCAACGGACCGACTCCCAGCGGTTCTGGTAAGTGAACCGAAGCCGCGTGACTGATGCCCGTGTCCGCCTTTGCTTGGGGTTGCCCGGACCTCAATCTGATCCCACCTGAGTTCAAGTTCTTCGGCGGCAAGTTGAGCCAACGCGGTGTGGATGCCTTGGCCCATTTCCACGTTGGGGGAGTAGAGAATCACCGGTCCGGTCGTGGGAACCTCAAACCACAGGTCTGGTTTGGCTATCCCTGTCCACGATGCTCGGCGCGCCCATTCCTCTTCGATGAGCTTCCCCGCGATTCGTCTGCGAACGTACTTTGTGCCGACGACCCCACCGACGAGTAGCGCCCCTCCAGATGCGACTCCAATCAGAACCTTGCGCCTCGACACGCCTTGCTCCAGTTGCGTCATTGTTTGCCTGCGGGCTTGGTGGCTGGGGAATTGAGTTCGATGGCGCGGGCGATGGCTCGGCGAACCTGGTTGTAGCCACCGCAGCGGCAAAGGTTCTCGGCCATCGATGCTTCGACTTCTTCAACGGTGGGGTTTGGGTGCTCTGCCAACAGTGCTCTGGTGGTGAGTAGGTGGCCGGGTAGGCACCACATGCATTGCAGGGCGATCTCGGCGAATGCCTGTTGCACAGGCGACAACGGCTGCCCGTCAGCAGCCAGCCCTTCGATGGTCACAATCGATGTTTCGCCAACATCTGCCGTGGTGACCTGACACGAGCGGGTGGGGAGATCACCGGCCAGCACCATGCACGATCCGCATTTTCCAATCCCACACCCGTAGTGCGTACCGGTGAGCCCAAGACCATCCTGCAGGGCCCAGATCAGGGGATCGGGGCCGTACTCGTCAGGAACCGAGACGCTCTCTTGGTTGACAGATAGCTTCATTGCCGCAAACCGAACTGGTCTGCGTCAGAACACTGCCGGGTATGCGCCGCCATCAACAACGATGGCCTGACCCGTGATGTAGCGGGCTTGGTCAGAGCACATGAACCCGACGGTTGCCCCGAAGTCCTGCGGCCGACCAAGCGCCCCCACAGGGATGGCGCTGAGATCCGGGTTGTCGCCATACAACACCTTGATTCGGTCGGTGGCGTGGCTGCCGGGCATCACGGAGTTCACGGTGACTCCCTTGGCTGCAACGGTGATGGCGGTTGTTTTCAGGAATGCGGTAAGTCCTGCACGGGCGGTGTTGGAGAGGATGAGGTAGGCGGCGGGCTGCTTCACCACCACTGAGGTAATTGCAACGACGCGTCCCCACCCTCGTTCCGTCATCGGCGGGATAGCTGTCTTGCACATGGCAATGGTGGCGAGCGCGTTGGATTCGAACGCGTCGCGGTACCCGTCTAGCTCCACGTCGTTGAACCCGCCGCGAGGAGGACCTCCACCGTTGCCCACCAGAATGTCCACCTGTCCCAACGCTTCGATGGCAGCCTTCACGAATCCAGTTGCCCCGTCTGCTGTGCTGACGTCGGCGACCAGTGGTGTGGCAAGCGGTCCCAACTGCGCGGCCGCCTCTTCGATGCGCGCTTTGTCCCGGCCGCAGATGGCAACCCTTACCCCCTCGGCAACCAGTACGGCCGCTGACGCGAAGCCAAGGCCGGTTGAGGACGCGGCAACCGCCGCTGTTTTTCCGGAGATTCCAAGATCCATGATTACGTGCTCCTTGATTAGGTGCGGCGCTTGCGGGCGCTACAAGATGACGCTGACCCGGCCGGCTGGGCGGAGTTGTGCGAGGGACAACGTGGAGCGGCGGGAACGGATCTCAAACCCTGACGGACCGCCAACGAGGAGGGTCATGCGGTAGGCGCCCGGGTACACGTCGAGCTGCGCAAGTGCGGACCTGTAGACCACGAAGTTGGCGGCGATCTCGATGGTTCCGTCTGGCATCGGCCAGGCACGCACATTGGACACGATGTGGCGGGTAGTCGACCGCGGGGATTCGGCCCACGCGGTGCCGTTCAGCATGGCATCGACACGTTGACCAAGCAGGAACCAGTCGTCCCGTACGAAGAACAGATGAACGTCGGGATCACCCTCGGGCCGGTCGGTGGACGGCACGAGATACTCCGCGTCGGGTGTAAAGCGCGCATACCATTCGCGCAGCTGCCACGAGTCGAGCAGTTCGGCGTCCTCGTAGAGCCACATCTCCACGCGGCGCGACAGTTCCGGATCGGGTGCACCGGCTGGGACGACGGACCCCAGTGGAAGCGAGCGCTGGCTCATGCGTTGGCCGGAATCTGCCCTGGCCAACCAACGCGGCCGCTGCGTCCGGTGGGCTGCACCTCTTGTGGATGCACCGTGCCGGTCATGCGGCGGTCCCATTCACGCCAGAACGTGCGCATCTGCAACTCGTCGGTGAACGGCTTGCTGTCCGTGGACATGCCTCGGGAAATGTCGTTCCACGGTGCAACCTGATGCGCAGCGAACCCTCGCTGGCATCGTTCAAGCGCTTCTATGTCGTCTGGTGTGGCCAACCCCGCTGGGCCCCAGAACGTGAGGAAGTTCTCCTGACGCATCTGACGCAAAGCTGGCTCGTCATCGGACGGCTGCAGGCTCCACGCTGTGACCTCCATGTACCCAGGCTCGATGGGATAGTACGTGCGCACAGTAATACCCATGATGAGGTCGACCAACGCGAGATTGGGGAAGATCACCAGGTTACGGCCACTGAACATGCGGTTGGTCCAGTCAGCTCCGAACTTCGCGACGAACCGGGCGCGCCTGGCCAACTGGCGGTCCAGCGCTTCACCCTGCAAGTCCCTCCCGAGGCCGGTGTTCTGCCCACCGGTGCCGTCAGCTCCGCCGATGACGGCATGGCCGTTACCAAGGTCGTATGCGACATTTGGTGCGGTGCCGGGCGCGAACACCGTGCTGAGCACCTTGCCGGACTCCTTGAGCATGGCGAGATACCGGTGGTGCGTGGTGAGCGCGTGGTAGCCGTCCATGGAATTCTCCGACAACAGCTTCCAGTTGGCCTTCGCTGCGTACAGGTGAGACCCGCCGATGACTTCCATGCCTGTGTCGGATTGATCTGCGAACAGATCAATGATGTCTGCTGCTCCAGCAAGGTACGTCTCCAGATCGACGATGTCGTCCGTCCAGCTGAGGAACACGAACCCACGGAACGATGACACTTTGGCCGGCTGCGCGAGGCACAGGTTATGGCGGTCAAAATCCGGACCGTAACTCTCTTCGCCAGGTAGGGCAACGAGGTCTCCGGAGGTGTTGAACGACCACCCGTGGTAGAAGCATTTGAGGAAGCGACCATGCCCTTCGCCGCGGGTTTCGATCTGCATCCCGCGGTGCGGGCACGAGTTCACAAAGACGCGCACCTCTCCGTCTGCATTGCGCGTCAGAATGATTGGCCGTCCACCGACGTTGCGGGTGCGGAAGTCGTGCGGGGCCTTGATTTCACTTTCGTGGCCGACGTAAAGCCACGAGGTGTCAAAGATGTTGCGTCGCTCGTCTTCGAGCACGTCTCGGTCAACCATGGTGCCGCGATGCACACGGAACCGAGGCGTTTCCCGATCGTCGATCACATACGGACGAGGAATCATGTGGTCATCCTTTCGCTGCACCCGAGCCGAGGAGGGAGCGGGCAATCACAATGCGCTGAACCTGAGCAGAGCCTTCGAAAATGTCCAGGATCTTGACGTCCCGATACCACTTCTCCAAAAGCAGTTCCTGAGAAGTGCCATCGGGGCCAAGGAGCATCATGCACCGACGGATGACCCGCTCGAACGTTGGAGGGCCGTACGCCTTGGCAGCTGACGCTTCGGTGCGGTTGAGCAGTTTGCTGTCCAGCATCAGCTGGGCACCCCACGCCACGCGGCGAGTGCGGTCCAAGGCAGCTTGCATGCGTTCGATGTCGTCGGTGATTGCGGCCCACCGCCGAACAGAGAACGATGCTTGCTGCTCGGTCAGGAGGGTTGTTGCCTGATCCAGTGCTGCGCTGGCGATTCCGAGGCCCATCGCCGCGATGTTGGGCCGGTTTTCGCTGAGGGCGCCAAGCGCTCCGCCTTGTCCAGTGCGCGTGGTGCCGGTTGTTTCGACCGGGCCGTTGGAGTCCCAGCCGAGGCGATGGTCTAACGGGATGGCGCAGTTGTCGAACAGCAGCTCGCACGTTTGCCAACTGCGGATGCCAAGTTTGTCCTCATTGGCTTTCGCGATGATGAGACCGGGTGTGCCGCGAGGAACAACGAAGGCCGCAATGCCTGGAGCCCCGAGTGCCTTATCGACCGTTGCGAACACAACGGTGAAGGTGCCCTTGCCGCCCATCGAGCAGTACATCTTGGAACCGTTCAGGACCCACGTGTCGCCGTCTCGTGAAGCTGTGGTTGCCACCATGGTGGTGTCCGAGCCGAAGTGCGGTTCCGTGAGAGCGAACGCCGCCTGGCCGCCTTGTTCCACGATTGGCCGATACCAGCGCTCGGCCTGGTCTGGTGTGCCCATCAGCTTGACCGTGAGGTGCCCGATGCCAGACCCGATGACGTCTTCGACCCAGATGTCGCCGAAGCAGATTGCTTCGGTTGCAGCGAGTTCACGAACCCAAGAGCCCTCTTCGAACTTGGGGACCGGCGGCAGGTCGCGACGATCGTGGCGCTTGATGGGGACGGTGCATTTGTCCAGGATCGCGGGCCAGTCCGATGGCGGCCCGTGCATCGTGTCGGCTTCGCGTGCACGTGGTCGGACGTGTTCCACCGACCACTCTCGGATTGCGCCGACGTACGTGGCGAGCGGCCGACTCATCGTGGTCATCAGGTGTCCTTGGTGAGGCTTAGTTATAGCGCCGGCTCAAAAGCCGACAGGAGGGGGTCGTGGTCAAGTGCAGCAAGTGTGGCAGCGACGCGATACCAACGTTCCACCGGATGGTCGGTAATGAAACCGTGCCCGCCAAGCACCTGTACTGCGTCCCGTGTGGCAGCCATGGATACTGTGCACGCATAGTTCACGGCTCTGGTGGTTGCTTGCTCCAACCCCTCTGTTTGAGCCGCGTCGATCTGCCAAGCGACGTCGACCATTTCCAGCCGTGCAGCTCCAATGCGTAGGGCCGCTTCGGCGAGCATGAACGACACTCCTTGGAAGGACGCGATCGGTTTTCCGAATGCGATGCGCTCGTTTGCGTATGCAGCGGCGTATTCAATTGATCGTTGTGCGTTACCCAGAGACAAAGCAGCTGTGAGGAGACGGACGTGGCTGACGCCGAGTTGGAACCCGTCACTTGGGCCGAAGACTTCCAGCGGTTCTACAGCCACCAAGCCCACGCTGCTCAGCGCGGAGGAGTTGAGCGCAAGGCGTTGGGGAGGTACTCCTATGGTGACACCGGAAGAACGCGGATCAACGATTGCAGCCCCGTTGCTTCCAATCACCAGCAAATGCGACGCCTCTTGGGATCCACACACCGCGAGCTTTGAGCCTGCGACGCCTCCGATCATGATCAGCGTGTCGAACTCCGACGGGCTGGCGCCGAATCCTTCGTAGAGAGCGGTGGCGATCACGCCGGGTCGGGCGCCAAGGTGCGGTAACCACCGAGCTTGCTGCGCCTCGGTGCCGATGTACCCCAGTACCAGGGCAGCGGCACCGGACCACACTGAGTGGGCGGTGATGGCGGCGTCACCGTGCGCCAGCGCTTCAACAGCCGCGAGGTGGGCGGCCGTGGACGGAATTCCACCTCCACCATGCCGTTCGTGCACCGGCGCCATGAGCCCTGTATCGAATAGGGCTGACGAAACGGCAGGCGGAATTGTTCCCAGTCGGTCTGCATCACGGCCAGCAGGTTCGAGCACGTTGACGGCCAGAGATCGGGCCAATTCAGTTACCGCAATGGTTTCATCGGATCGGTCGATATCAAACATCCCGATCATTGGATCACTGATAGTTCGGCCGTGTCCATTGCAGAAGTCTGCTTCGGGTTGTGTCCGGTAGTTGCGGATGGCTCATGGGATCTGCTCGGATGCAAGCAATGACCGTCGTTGACGTCCATACCCACGTGTTCCCTCCGGGATTACCGGACTACGCAGCATCCACCCGAGACGCTCGTTGGCCGTCGTTACAGGTATCGGACGACGACGCGTCTGCGCGAATCATGCGTGGCGGGCAGGTATTCCGCCCGGTAGACAGGCGCTGTTTCGATCTCGAGGCGCGCCTTGCTGATATGACCGCAACCGGTGTGGACCTGCAGGTGTTGTCGCCGGTTCCCGTGACACTGTGTTCATGGGCGGATCCGTCGTTGGCCTCCGCGTTCGCCCGTGCGCAGAACGAAGGGATCGCTCAGATGGTGGCGAACTGCACCGCCCCCGACCGATTCCGCTGGATTGGGGGAGTGACGCTGCAGGACGGAGCGTTGGCAGTGGGGGACCTTGAGCACGGGTTGGAGTTGGGCATGGTGGGTGTTGAAATTGGTACCGAGGTTGGCGGCATGGAACTGGACGACCCGGCGCTCTTCCCGTTCTGGGAGGCCGCACAACACCTGGACGTAGCAGTGTTTGTCCATCCGACGGCGGGCGAAGGGGCCATCCGGCGGTCAGGACAACCGTTTGAGTTTGCGTTGGGGATGCTGACCGACACTGCTACTGCCGCCACTGCGTTGGTGTTCGGTGGCGTGCTGGATTCTTTCCCGGACCTGCGTGTTGGCCTCGCGCACGGATGCGGCACGTTTCCGTGGGCGCTTCCCCGGCTGGTGCGTGGCTCCACGCTCGGCGCGAAACCAGGCGCAGGCGGGGCATCTGAGGCGGTGCAGCGGGTCAACGCTTTGGTTCGGCGGTTGTGGGCCGACACGCTGGTGTTTGACCCGGCGCATGTCCCACTCCTGATGGAACGTTTTGGCGCTGATCACCTCATGCTCGGCTCCGACGTTCCGTTTTATCCGGCCGACTGGGGGTCCCCGGTTGCGATGCTGAGTGACGCAGCGGCGGCTGGGTTGTGTACGGACACCGAGTGCCGGGGCATGCTCGGAGATAACGCGCTGAATTTCTTCGACTCACACGTTTCTGGAAGGAAGCATTTGCATGGCTGATCTGCTGCTACTTGGGATGACGCACTATCCGTTGCTGGCCACCACTGACGACCAGATGGCGGCTCTGTTGCGAACGTTGATGAAGGACCCCGCAATCCCCACGGCCGACGTGGACCCGGCCAATTGGTCCGCCGCGATGCAGGCCGAGTGGGGCACAGACGAAGCGAGAGCCTCCGCTGCCGTGCATCGTTCAGTCCTGCGAGCCGGGTTTACTGACGCCCGCGCCGCGTTGGAGGAATTTCAGCCAGACCTGCTGCTTGTGTGGGGCGACGATCAGTACGAGAACTTCAAGGAAGACATCGTCCCGCCGTATGCGTTGCTTGCTTATGAAGGGGTGGACACCAGGCCGTGGGAGAAGTTTCCGTGGCCCAACGTGTGGAACGAGCCCAAGGACCAAACCCACCACGTAAAGGGTCGGCCAGACGTTGCGCGGTGGTTGGCCGAACGGCTGTTGGACGATGGGTTTGACGTTTCGTATGCGTACAAACCACTGCACCATCATGGTTTGGCGCACGCTTTCATGAACACCCAGCTGTTTCTAGACTATGACCGAGTCGGGTTTCCGTGGCCCATGGTATGTATGCCTATTAACTGTTACGGACGCCGGGTCATCTCCGCCAAAGGTTTCTACAACCCGTTCGGCTCCGAGGTTCCGTTCGACCCACCATCGCCAACGCCGAAGCGTCTCATGGAGGTTGGCGGCGCGGTTGCGCGTCACCTGCGAGACAGCGCGTGGCGGGTTGCGCTGATTGCTTCGTCGTCGTGGTCGCATGCGTTTCTGAACGACAAGGAGTGGAGATTGACGCCAGACACGAAAGCCGACCGAGCGCACTACGACGCGTTGGTCTCAGGCGACTTTGAGAAGTGGGAGAAGACAACCACCCACGACATCGAAGTGGCGGGGCAACAAGAATTGCTGAACTGGTTCGCGTTGGCTGGAGCTGCCAGAGAACTTGGGGTCGGTGGACCAGAGACGCACACGTTTGTGGAAACGCACTGCTTCAACTCCAACAAGGTGTTTGCCCGGTGGCCGGTTGTTGCAGGGACCGATGCGCAGTGAGTGTCAACAACGAGGGCGGCCGAGTGGTGAACGGTGGGATTCGCCTCGATGGCAAAGTCGTCCTTGTCACGGGAACCAGCCCAAACATCGGTGGTGTCCTGGCGGCCGGGTTCGCAGCAGCCGGCGCCCATGTGGCGTCCCTTGATCTCAAACCCGATCACGCCAATGGTTGCGCCGAGCGGGTCATCGCTGATGGCGGCAGCGCGATGGGACTGGTCGCCGATGTCACTGACCCTGTGGCAATGGCAGAAGCGGTCAACCAGGTCTTGGACCGGTGGGGACGAATCGATGTATTGGTCAACAACGCGGTGCGGTTCGATACTCGCGGTGTACTGGATATGCCGCTGGAGAACTTCAAGTCGCAGATAGATCTCATCCTTGTGGGTGCGTTTATTGCCACGGGGCTTGTTGCTCGGTCGATGATCGAACGCAAGGTGGAAGGTTCCATCATCAACGTGCTGTCGACTGCGGCATGGCAGGGACAAGCAGGCAACGTGGGGTACTGCACTGCGAAGTCTGGGCTCATCAACTTCACCCGTTCGGTTGCAATGGAACTGGCGCCGCACGGCATCAGGGTGAACGGGTTCACGCCCACAGCGACGTTTCCGGATGACCCGCATTTGGCGTCCGAGTTCCGCAATGCCGTCGACACGATGGCTGCAGCTGGCACCATGGACTTCATCGGCCGCAATCCATGGTCTCGGTTACCAACACCGTCTGACTACGTCGGCTCGGTACTGTTCCTGGCGTCGGACCTTTCTGCTCTGATGACCGGAAGCAACATCACCGTGGACGGTGGAGCACTGGCGAAGTACTGGCCGCAGTCACCACGGCGCGGTTAAGTGTCTTCGACTCGGCTGCGGCGAGGCTGTGTCTCCGAGCGCAGATCAGTCGGTAAGCGCGTCGGAGCGGATGCGTCCCGCCAACTTCGCAATGAGCCCGAGATCTTTCAAGAACAGCCCCATCGAGAACGGGTTCTATGCGTGCATATGACGCGGTGTCGCCACCGACGAACAGTGTCAGCGTGCCGTTGCGGGCGCCGTCCACAGCACCGGTCACCGGAGAGTCCATCACCTTCACACCCTCGGGCGCGTTGCGAGCAAGTTCGAGGGAGCCGGGTCGAAATGAAATGGCCCAGCAACGTGGCCGACGCAACCCCGCGCCTCGGGCGAGTGGAAACGAGCGAGTGTCGCAGCCTGCTGGATCCTTGGTTCCGGACCGCCGGTGCCAGTTGTGTGCGGCTGAGGTCGCGGGATGTAACGGGACGTTTGAGCCCTGTTTGTGGGGGCGATAGGTGCACCACTCACACCAATCACGAACACACGTTCGATCCCATAGTGTATACTTGACACTATGGGCGGGCGGCTAGCGGACACCATCAACAACATGGCAGTGATGATCTCCAACGCCCATGACCAACTTATGGCTGACCCAGTCTGCGGCGCCGATGTCATCGCTGCGCGTCGACTACTCGACGCTGTCGATCTGCTCTGCACACAGATGGTCGTGCGGTTCTCAAACAACAACGAAATACTCGACGATGGACACCGAGACATCGGCGGTTGGCTCGCAGCAAAGACCAAGGTTCGCCGCAACGAAGGCGTTGAACGATGCGCCCAAGCCAAACTCCTCACCGAACTGTTGCTGTTCACCGAAGCAGTCGAAACCGGCACTGTCGGCGTAGGACACCTCCGAACCCTCACCGCAGCAGTCACCCCGACACGAATCGGTCTCGCGAAACGCGACGAACAAATCCTCCTCGATGCTGCTACCAACCTCGACGCGAAAAACTTCGGGCTCCTCATCCGCCGGTGGGCATGCCTGTGCGACGATGAACTCTCCGACCCAACAACGGACAACAACCCAGAATCCGGGCGAGACAAACAACACGAACAACGCCGCCTCCAACTCGTCCAAATGCTCAACGGCATGTGGCGACTCGACGGCTCTGACCCGCACCTATGGGTTGCTCCACCTCGGCTTCACTCCGATCCCTCCGTTCACCACTCGGCCGCGCCCGTCGCAGGCGAAACCCTCGCCACCGCCCTCGCCGCCGCACTCCCCAAACCATCACCCGAGGACACGCGCACACCCACACAGCGACGCGCCGACGCCCTCATCGATATCTGTGCCACGTCGCTCGCGAACGCCGACCGGCCCCACGTTGGCAACGAACGCCCGAACGTCAACATCGTGTTTCACGCAGCCGACAACACCGCACACACCAGCGGAAACTGGTTCCTTCGGAACTGGCAAATCGAACGAGTACTTTGCGACGCCAACGTCACCGCAATCGCAGCCACCCTCAACGGTGTCCCGTTCGACGTTGGAACCCCAACCACCGCAATCCCAGCCCGGAACCGCAAAGCCGTCATCATCAGAGACCGCGGCTGCCGATACCCCGGATGCGGACACCCACCACGATGGTGCGAAATCCACCACATCCGAGAACGCAAGCACGGCGGGACACACGAACTACCCAACCTTGTTCTCATGTGTGCATATCACCACCGCGAGATCCACCGAAAACACATCCGCCTCCACTGGCAAGCCAACACCCTCGTCGCCGTCATGCCCAACGGCACACTCCGCCTCGACCCACCCCACCCCAACACCCACCCCACACTCAGAGACGGGCCCTAACGTCGACCGGCCTTGGCCAGCCCAGCAGTCCTAACAGGCGTGCAGTTGGAGGGTGCCATTTCGGCGAGACCGAAGAAGCGCCTGTTACGCGTGGGTGTGGCCGTGCCGAACGATGCGGCCGTTGTCCGGGGGAGGTGTCGATCATCGAGGGGCGGCAGCGAGGGCGCAGGTATCGGCCATCAAAGTTGAGTCGGTGGCATGCGCGAGTCGTCGAATTTCTGCACAAGCCGTTTGGGCGCGCAAACCCGGTAGCTGTCGATGATCATCTCGCCGAGTTCGTCCCAGTCGATTTGCTCATTGATACGTACACCTACGAGATTGGCAAACCAAGGCGGCACGAAATACGGATTGCCGGTTCGCCGGTATGACTCCACCTCGTCCAGCGGGCACCGAAAGGTGAGCACACAGAGCGGTCCGTTGGATCCGGCCTCGCGTGCGAAGACGGGTGGGCGGCCGTCTTGGATGTCCACCACATGGACAAAGTTCTTCTTCCGCACTTCCCAACGAATCCCTGTCCAGGCTTCGACCTCCGCGGTTTCCGGCAGCGAACCGCAGATAGAACGAACGTGGGCCAGTACCTCTTCGAACTGAGTCGGGCGAAAAGTCCCAGACGCGTCCATGGCAGAACGCTACTGACGGAACTGAGCCCTCTGTGCGCTACGCGGCGCTCGTTGCTCATGGCACAATCCGACTTCCGGCAGATCCGCCTGCATCGGTGGCCCTGCACGTGGCTGCCGCTGAGACTTTTTGAGGCAGACCGCTTTCTGACTCCAGACCCCACGGCGGCCCAATGGGCTGAGATCCGCGGCTTGAACGTGATCGTTCTGTAGATAGCAACGATTGCCAACGATTGGCAACCCTACCGGTCGCGCTGGGACGATCCTCTGGTGCTTGCCTCTGAAGACCGCGTGACGACATCAGTGGTGACGCCCGCTGGCAATGCGTTGTCGAATCGGAACTTCCGATTTCTGTGGGGTAACAACATCGCGTTCTTCTTGGTGATGAACGCAGAGCGTTTTGTGTTCGGGTGGCTCGTGCTTGAGGGGTTGAAGCGGGGCGAGCGCGAACAGGGGATGGTTGTGTTCGCCCTTGGGCTTCCTGCGGTGTTCATTACCTTGCAGGCAGGCGTGTGGGCGGACCGCTTGGATCGGCGCCGCTTGCTCATGGGCACGCAACTTGGCGGTGCGCTGATCATGGCTGTCACCGGGCTATTCGTGGCGACGGGAAGGGCCACGTTGGGATGGATTGTGATTATGGCGATTGTCGCAGGTGCTGCTGCTTCGGTTGGTTCTCCCGTGCGTTCGTCGTTGATCTCCGCGATCGTCCCGAAGGAGCAACTGTTCAGCGCGATTGCCATCAATGCACTGGCGATGACTGCCTCGATGATCCTTGGCCCCGTTATTGCTCGCGCCGTCGGAGGAACGTTCGGGTTTGAGGGTGCGTTTTGGTTTCAGGCGATCCTGATGGTGATCGGCGTCGGATTCTTGCGCTTTCTCCACGTGCCCGGCCATTCGGACCGGGGACCGAAGCGATCCGTGCGGGCCGAAACGGGGGAGGCATTGCGTCATGTTTGGCGCGATCACAATCTCCGCACGTTGTTCGGTCTGTTGGTCCTTGCAAGCGTGACCATCAACCCCGCAGTCATGGTGACAGCGCAGGCGCATGTGAAAGAGGGCCTTGGCCGAGATGCGGGCGATTCAGCGATTCCGCTGGCGTTCATGGGTGCTGGGATTGCCATCACCTCGATGATTTTGATCCGCAAAGGGGACCGTTCGAACAAAGGCATGCTTTTCCAACGTGCGGTGATCGTTGGCGCAACCATGACCTTCGTTATGGGATTGACCACATCGTTTGCTGTGCTGCTGTTGGTCTCGTTCGTGATGGGCCTGTCTGGCGGCTTCTACATCAACATGAACCAGGGGCTCATCCAGTCCCGTACTCCGCAGCCGCTGATGGGGCGTGTGATGGCGCTCTACGTACTGACGCAGGCCGGCTTTATGCCACTTGGGGCTTTGGTCCTTGGAATGATTGCGCATCGCTTCAGCCCTGGGGCTGCGATGAGCGGAGCCGCGGTGATCGCTTGGTGTGTGTACGTGGCCGTTTACGTTCGCAACGCTGAACTTCGACGTCTCGCCTAGCGGGCAGGGTTGCGACGAGTTCGACCATGCCAGCCCATGCCAGCCCAGTTCGAACTCAGGTCTCTAGGCTGAATATCATGGTCTCTAGGCTGAGAACGTGAGCGCTGCAAACTGGTATCCAGACCCATCGAACTGCCATCAACTCAGATACTGGAACGGTGCCGTGTGGACTGAGCACGTTTCGGACAACGGAGTGACGTCGGTTGATCCAATGACCCCAACATCCGCCCTGTCCGAATCTGCGCCAATGGTCTCCACAACTAGTGCAGAAGCCGTCCGTAGGCAAGTTGGCGCCGAAGGGATTCGTGGGGCAGGGCTCGGCACGGTCAGCACCGGTGGAGGCACGGTCTTTACTGAACCGGTCCTGGTCGTCAATCAAAAGGCAAAACTGATTGAGCTCAGCAACCAGTACGCAGTGTTCGACGGGCAAGGACGCCAGATTGGTTCGGTGCAGCAGGTCGGCCAGTCCAAAGCGAAGAAGGTTCTTCGTGCGCTTACTAACGTGGATCAGTTCCTGACCCATCGACTTCAATCATACTGACTCGATGTGACGGACATGGCTGGCGTAGTACCTTTCTTCGATCTCACACGGCCCGCCAAAGTCCCTTACGTCTTCAAGTCGACCGTCGTGGTGACTAACGCTGCGGGTGGAGAAGTCGGACGAATTGTTCAAGAGAACATGATTGGCAAGATTCATTTCCGCTTGGAGAGTGCGGGGCAAGTGCTCGGCTCGATTCGCGCTGAAAACTGGCGTGCGTGGAACTTTCGCATCGAGGATGGCTCAGGCGTTGAAGTGGCCCGCATCACCAAGACTTGGGAGGGCGTTGCAAAAACCCTGTTCACCACTGCGGACAACTACGTGGTGCAGATCAACCCGGACCTTGCAGAACCACTGCGATCACTTGTTGTGGCTTCGGCCCTGACGGTTGACACTGCTCTTAAGCAGGACTCGCGGGGCCTTGGCTGATTGAGCCAACCGTGAACATCTCACCCCGCCCGAACGTACACAGTTGCAGTTCGTTCGAACTCAACTTGTTCGACCCGCCTGCTGGAGGAATTTCTATGTCTGTAACTGCAACGTCGTTCCCACGTCGCCGTTCACTGGTCTCAGGAGCCTTGGCTGTTTCAGCCCTCTTGCTGACGGTCGAAGCCGCCAGTCAGCAGCAGGCTTCGGCGGTCACTGCTGCAAAAGCAGGTAAGGCGTGCACAAAAGCTGGGGCGAAGTCCGGCGTGTTGGTTTGCACCAAGAAGGCCGGCAAGTTGGTGTGGGCCAAGGCTGCAGCAGCTACCACCACGGTGAGCAAGACCGCACCCACCACGGTTGCTTCCGCAAGCGCAGCCGCTGCCAGCGCCACCGGAAATGGGATTGAGGGAACTTGGAAGCCCACCCCAGCCTCCATCGTGGGGTACAGGGTCAAGGAAATCCTCGAAGGGCAAGACACGGAGGGCGCTGGACGTACCAACGCGATCACCGGAACGATGGTGATCGAAGGAGCAACCGTGAAGTCGATGGACGTCTCGGCTGATCTCACGAAGCTGGAAAGCGACAGCGGCCGTCGAGACGATCAGGTGCAGGGCCGGATTCTGGAGACTGCAAAGTTCCCGAAGGCCACCATGAAACTGAAATCCCCAATCGAATTTGGTTCGGTTCCAGCTGATCGAGTCGAGATCGCCAAAACCATCCCGCTATCTTTTACGCTGCACGGCGTTACCAAAGACATCAACGTAGACGTGAAAGCCCGCCGCGATGGAGCCACCATCCAGGTGACCGGTAACGTGCGAATTCTGTTCTCCGATTACAACATCGACGACCCCAGCTTCCCGCCCCTTGTCAAAACAGAGAACAATGGGCTGCTGGAATTTGCACTCGTATTCGCCCGCTGAGACCGCTGAACCAAGTCGACTGCAACCCCAAGGAAGACCATGCGAATTCGCCGTTTCATCATGTTCGGTGTCGGCGGAATCGTCGCGCTGCTTGCCCTCTCCTGGATTGGTATCTACCTGTACATCAACGTGTTCAAGGAAGACCCGCCACCACCGCTGTCTTTTGACACGCTGGATGCGTCAACCACGTCGTTGTCGGCCGCCGACACGTCAGCTTGTTCCCCGCTGAGTTTCGAAAGCGGCAGGGCGGTTTTTACCGTTGCTGACCCTTCAGATGCGGCCAAGACCATCGAACTGAGTTCGCAAGCGCTCAGCGGCGAGTTGATGGTGTGCAACGGTCTTGCGCAGTCAGGAACGGTTGACGTTGATGTCAGCGGCGCAACCGCTGCGTCCGGCGATGCCGATTCCGCAGCGGGACGAACAGCCCTTCAGGCCGAAGAGTTTCCTGTGGTGTCCATCACGCTTGCCGGATCTGACCCAGCAGCTAGTCCGGCCTTAGTCTTGGTCGCTGGGGAGGAACGTTCGGTGCCAGTCGTTGTCACGGTCGACGGCGAAACGGTGTCGGTGAGCGCTGCTCTCTGAGCGGTTGGTCAGCGCGTGGTTGCCCAGCGCGCGTAGTACTCGCCTACTGGACGCGAGCGCTGCTTCGGCGCCGCGCCCACAGGATTGCTAAGGCGGAGCCCACGGCGCCTCCCGTGCTGGAGAGAATGAGATCTCCAATGGTGTCGCCGTACGTCAACTGCAGTCCATTGGTGCCCAACTCCTGCACCAGCCATTCGCCTGCCTCCCACCAGATGATGGCGAGGGCTCCTAAGCCCCAACCCAATGCCCAAGCGGTGAGACGGTTCACCCGCGTGCGCAAGAGGCCGAGCGTGATGCCCCCCATGAGCAGGACCCAATTGAGGAAGTGCAGTACGTCGTCGGTTGCGTCGAACCGGTTGTAGAACCCCAAGACGTTGCCCAACGTGTCTGCGAGGAACGGCGCGATGACGAGTGCATCAACGAGATACGGGTACGGGCGCCGCTTCTTGCGAATCCACCACACAATGGGAACCACGGCGGCTGGCAATAGGTAAACCGGCACCCGCACAGCCATTCCCTTGCCCTTGAACTGCTCCCAGTCGGGGAACAGGAGAGTGATCCCAAGGGCAACCACAAGGGAAATGCGCACCGCCCACAAAATCTTGCGGTGGGTCGAATCGGGGTTGTTGGCCGCCATGGCCGACAAACTAGATGGCGTGCGAGGTGTGGCTGATGATGGCGTCGTGGATCAGCGGCCACAACGGACGGGGCAAGTCATGTGCCATGTCGTTGAGCACCATCAGATTTGCCCCCGGCGTGACCTCTGCGGTTCGTTCGCCTCCGGACAGCAGAATCAGCGGGTCGGTACGGCCATGGATTACCAGAGTAGGAATCGTAAGCGCGCGTAGCCCTTCGGCGCGGTGCCCTGATGCGCGTATGGCCGCAACTTGGCGCAATCTTCCAAGCGGATCGAACGATCGATCAAACGCAATTGCGATCCGCTTTTCTGCTTCTGCTGGGTCGAAATAACGCAGGCTGGACATCACCTTTGACCTCGCGATGCCGTCCGCGATGAACGCCTGGCGTTCGGCAGGGACGGGTCTGTTCAGGGCCGCATCGGCTTCAGGGGTGGACTTGAAAAAGTCTGCCTCGCCGGTGGTGGACATCACCGACGTCAGCGTGAGAACGCGAGCTGGGTGATCGATTGCAACCTGCTGCACGATCATCCCGCCCATGGAAGAGCCGGCGATGTGAGCAGCGGCAATGCCCAGGTGATCAAGCAATCCAACTGCATCGGCGGCCATGTCTGACAACAAGTACGGCACCAGTGGCATCACTCCTCCGTCACGACCCGCAGCAATAACACCGGCCAGGTCCACCTGCTGGTCGTGAAGGTGGGTGGACAGACCCACGTCTCGGTTATCGAAGCTGATGACGAACCTGCCACGCGCTGCGAGTGCTTCGCGATAGCCGTCGCCCCAGTTGGTCATCTGGCTGCCCAACCCATTGACCAGCAACAGGGCTGGGTCCGCAGGATTTCCGTGAGTCTCGAAGTAGAGCTGGATTCCGTTGCTCGGGGCGACTGGCATGTGGCGATGCTACGAATGCTGCGCTGGATGTTTCACATCGACCGCGAGCATTGGCCTAGTTCGCCGATGAACGACGCAATTGCAGCGACCACCGTTTCTGGGCGTTCGAGGTGCGGAGCATGGCCGCACCCATCAATGATCAACCGGGTGACGTTGATGGAGGGGGTCTTGATTCCAGCTTCGATTGCATCGAGCTGCTTGAGTGTGCCGTACGGATCTGCCGACCCTTGAATCAGCAGCACCGGACACACGATGTTGCTCAGTCGATCTTCGATGTTCCATGTTCGGAACTCGGGCGAAAGCCAGACATCGTTCCAACCGTTGAACGCGGCATCGACATCAACGTGATGTTTGGCCAAGCGGGTTCTGAGGTCGCCCGAGGAGTAGCTGATGCGCGCCGCTTCGATTGCTGCAACCGTGATGTCCTCAACGAAAACGTGCGGAGCGATGAGCACCAATGCAGCAGGTTGCGCTGGTTGTTGTTGGGAACCTGCGTTGAGCAATGCGATGGAAGCGCCGTCGCTGTGTCCGATGAGGATGGGCGCCTGGATGCCGAGTTCGTGGAGCACTTGAGGCAGTACCGCATCGGCTTCGTGGTGCATGTAGGTCACCGGACGCGGAAGCACCGGTGGTGCGCTTGCCCCGTATCCGTGCCTGGAATACGCGAAGACTTCCGCGCCTGCACATGCGTCGTGCAACTGCTGAGGGAAAGACCTCCACAACCCAACGGACCCGAGGCCTTCGTGCAGAAGTACGAGGTGTGGCGGCCGACGAGCAACCTGCGCAGGGCCGCGCCCGGTGGTGGTGGTTGCCTCCAGCTGGCCGCCTAAAACCCGCATGTGTGTGAACGAGACGAAGCGTTAGTTGTTGGCGGACGCTGCCACGTTGGCCTGGTGGCCGGTTGCGACGCCGGTCCACTTAGCCAATTCGGCATCCAACGACAACGCACGCGTGCCCACGCCTTCGGCAGGCCATGACTCCACCGGTACCGCCCACATCACCTCGATCTCGATACCGTCGGGGTCGACGGCATAAAGGGACTTCGAGGCGCCGTGGTCAGACATGCCGACCAGCGAGCCACGATCGGAAAGCTTGCGGCTGATGGCCACAAGATCGTCGATCGTGTCGACCTGCCAGGCGAGGTGATAAAGCCCGCGTCGACCAGGCGCTGGACCTGGCCGTTCGGTCCCGATTTGGAACAGGCCGAGATCGTGGTCGTTGGCGGACCCCGCCGACTTCATGAAGGCTGCGCCAGGAAACTGGTGGGCAACCTCCATGCCAAGCGCGTCGGCGTAGAAGCCGACCGCTGCTGCGACGTCACCGACGTAGAGGACGGCGTGATTGAGGCGTTGAACTGCTGCCATGGTCGGATTCCTTTTCGATTCGGTGATTGGAACAGAAGTTGGCTTGGCTGTGATTCAGGGCGGATTCAGACGCGGATCAAGCCTTGACGGCCTGGATGTCCAGCTGCAGCTTGACCTTTTCGCCGATGAGAACGCCACCGGCTTCAAGTGGAGCGTTCCACTCGATACCCCAGTCCTTGCGGTTGATTTCACCTGTTGCAGTGAAGCCGGCTTTGGTGTTGTTCCAAGGGTCGATGGCGGTGCCTTCGAACTCCACATCAAGCGTAACGGGCTTGGTGATTCCCCGGATGGTGAGATCGCCGGTCATGGAGCCTGCGGTGCCATTGGAGCCTGCCACCGTGATGGACGTGCTGCGGAAGGTCATGGCTTGGTCGGCCTCGCTTGCGAAGAAGTCTGCCGACTTGAGGTGGCCGTCACGTGCGGCGTCGCCGGTGTTGACAGAAGAGAGGTCGATGCTGACCTCGACGCTGGAGTCAGCAAGGTTCTCTGCCACGTTGATGGAGCCGGAGAAGGTGTCGAACGTGCCACGAACCTTGGAGATCATCAGGTGGCGAGCGACGAACCCCACGGAACTGTGCGATGCGTCGATGTTCCAGAGGCCTGGGGTGAGCGTTGCTGCTTTGGTTGTAGTTGTAGCTGACATAGTGGTTCCTTTGGGTGAGATCCCTTGCCGGGATATATCTTCCTGGAAAGACAATAGCTATTCAGATGTCTTCCTGTCAAGATGTTTCCGTGGAAGACGACGAACTCATTACGCAGTGGGGGCTTCTCGTTGAAGGATTCAACCGCGCTTCAAAACGGTTGCACGACGAGATGGTCCAATCCGGTTGCCCGGGACTCACGTGGTTTGAGGTGCTCCTGCGACTGGATCGCACACCCGATCACAGACTCCCCATGACGCAGCTGGCCCACGAGGTGGAAATGACCAGCGGCGGCTTCACCAAAGTGGCTGACAAACTGGAGGAAGCCGGCCTTGCCAGCCGAGTCGGGTGTCCAAGCGATCGTCGCGTCACGTGGATGGAGCTGACCGAACTCGGCGTGAAGACGGCACACGAATCCAAGACGCTCCACGCAGCAGCGCTGCGCCGACTGGTCCAAGAACACATGGGCCTTGAGGATCTTGCCACCCTGGGGTCCATCATGCGCAAACTGCGCGACGGGCTGGACGCCGAGGCGGCAGGGAAACGTACTTGATCTCCTGACCGAACGATCGGTAAGGTCACGGGGTGGCCAAACAAGCACGCACCGACGGCCGACCGCGTCACGACATTGATTCTCTCGCGGACATTGCGCTGGAGGTGTTTCGCTCTCGCGGGTACGACGCCACTTCCATGGAGCACCTAGCCGCAGCCGCCGATGTGTCAAAGGCCGCGTTCTATCACCACATGAGCGGCAAGGAAGATCTGCTTGCCCGGGGGCTCGACCGTGCGCTGGATGCGTTGTTCGGCGTGTTGGATGAACCGGGCACTGTCAACGGACCTGCGATCGACCGGTTTCGCTATGTGTTGCGACGTGTTGTCGAACTGGAGCACGACCTCTTGGCCGAGGTAACCGTGTTGCTTCGGACACGCGGCAACTCGCCAACAGAAAGCAGAGCGCTTGAACGGCGGCGCCAATTCGACCGACGAGTGGCGGACATTATCGGCGAGGCGCAACTACAGGGTTCTCTTCGATCAGACATTGACTCGCATCTCACTGCGCGCCTCGCCATTGGCATGGCCACCTCGATCGTGGAGTGGTACCAACCAGGAGGAAAACTTCCGGCCGCCAACTTGGCGGACCAGATCGTTTCCATGACGTGTTCCGGCCTGGCGGCTGCGCCAACCACGCCGAAACAAAGCTCTGTCAAACAGCGCACAACCAACCGTAAAACCTGAAAGGCGGGCTCAAGAATGGTCACCCGAAACCCCAGCCCGCTCCACTCCATCGAGACAGCCAGCCGAGACGAAATCAGCTCACTCCAGCTACAACGACTACGCGCCACGCTTCACCGCGTGTACGACAACGTGGCGCACTACCGAGCGTCGTTCGACCGCGCAGGGGTCCACCCCGACGACTTGTTGGAACTCAGCGACCTGGCCAAGTTCCCCTTCACTGTCAAGAACGACCTGCGGGACAACTACCCGTTTGACATGTTCGCCGTTCCACGATCCGACGTTGCCCGGATCCACGCGTCCAGCGGCACAACAGGCAAGCCAACCGTGGTGGGCTACACACAAGCGGACATCGACAATTGGGCTGACCTTGTTGCCCGGTCCATCAGGGCCGCTGGTGGCGAACGAGGAGACCTTGTCCATATATCGTATGGGTACGGGCTATTTACCGGAGGTCTTGGCGCTCACTACGGTGCCGAACGGCTTGGTTGCACAGTGGTCCCCATGTCGGGCGGGCAGACCGACAAACAAGTTCAGTTGATTACAGACTTCAGGCCCGACATCATCATGGTGACGCCGTCGTATTCGCTGGCCATCGCCGAAGCGATGCAGGCTCAGGGTCTCGATCCGGCTGCCAGTTCGCTGCAGGTAGGCATCTTCGGCGCGGAGCCGTGGACCGAACAGATGCGGGTCAAAATTCAAGCGGCGCTTGGGCTTGATGCTGTCGACATCTACGGCCTTTCCGAAGTGATGGGCCCGGGTGTGGCGAGCGAATGCATCGAAAGCAAAGACGGCCCGGTGATCTGGGAAGACCACTTCTACCCCGAGATCATCGATCCCGAGACTGGCGCCGTACTTCCCGACGGCGAGCGTGGCGAGCTGGTGTTCACCTCGTTGACCAAAGAAGCGTTCCCCATCGTGCGGTATCGGACGCGCGATCTCACCGCATTGCTGCCACCAACATCGCGCTCAATGCGTCGCATCGCTCGGATCAGTGCCCGGTCCGACGACATGCTGATCATCCGGGGAGTGAACCTTTTCCCAAGCCAGATCGAAGAGCTTCTTCTCGCTCGCCCTGCGTTAAGCGGCCACTATCAATTGGTGGTCACACGGCCAGGCCTGATGGACGAACTCGCCGTGCACATCGAGGCAAACGAAAATCTGTCGCCAGAAACGGCGCGCAGCGAGGCAGCGGCGATTGGTGAACGGATCAAAACGTTGATTGGCGTGTCGACCACGGTCCAGGTAACGGCACCCGGAACAATCGAACGTTCGCAAGGCAAAGCGAAACGCGTGCTTGACCTTCGTAACATCTAGCAACGACGTGGCGTGAGGCGCAGCGGCGAACCCCCTACCAGCTGGCTGCCGGATCGAACCCGACAACCGTCAGCAACGATTCGTGCACGTCGGCAAATCCAGCTGAACGCGACGTCCGTGGACCTTGTGTCGGACGTACAGTCGGGTCGATGATGAGCGATGACAGATCGGCGAACGGGTTACGTAGTTGGGTCTGGCTCAACACCGAGTCCACGGTTGCGGCGAACTCGCCAAGAAGGCCACGCCCGAGCATAGAAACAGCGAGAGGCGCCAAGGCATCCAGGTGGGGTTGCAGCCGAGCGGCACCTTCGCTTTGCGAACCTAGCCGGACAACCAAATCCGTCGCATGTCGGGCATGAAAACGCTCTTCGGCCAGCACGGTCGGAACGAGATCCGCTAGTCCGGGCACCTGGCCGCCGAATTGCAACAACAGTTCCTGCCACCGCATCGGTTCAGCAATGTCGTAGAGAAAATGGCGGACCAGGGAAAGCTCCCATGGACTGCCAGGCAGCTCGGTGAGTTCGCAGCTGCGGAATTGGTCGGCCGGACGTCGCGTGACTCCCGCTTCGCGGCCTTCCCATTCGGGCCAAATCAGCGCGTAGAGCGCACGGGCATGACCAAACTCGTCTTGTGCGATCGAGGAGAGGGTGAGGTCCTCCTCGAGGAACGGAGATAGGCCGAGCCACTCGGAATGGCGATGTCCGATGACCAACTCGTCATCCGCGAGCGCCAACAACGCCTCCACTGCCGAAACCTGCAGATGTGATGTTGGTGCTGGTTCGATTCGAGGATCGGCGCTCATGATTCTTCTCCGGTTCCGGGTTTCGCCGCTGCCGTGGCTGCGTTGCGGCGCAGGCGGCGTCGGTCTGCCACAACGTGGCCATCGTTGGTGGAGTGCGCGCGGCGGGTCGTGACCGCAAGATCATCGGGATCGAGAACCAATACGTCAGCACGGCGGACGACCCACGCATGTGCACCCTCTCCCCGGCGGATGTAAGTCTCGCGGGCATACAACAACGCCATTTCGTCGTCTGGTGCATCGAGGCTGCCAGCGTGGGCGAACCCGTCTTTGCCGTCAGGCTTCAGGAACACTTCATAGGTGTGCATATGATGTCCGCTTGGTTGGCGTTGGAAGCGAGATCGACGCGGGCCGAGAATCGCGGAAGACCTCTACGACATTCCGACACGACGTGCACCAATGCGCTGAACGGCACGAAGCTGGGCCGACCTGCGAAATTTGATCCAGCGCTTCCGAACCGCAGAACGGGCACTCTGTCATCGAGCCGCGAGTGACTGCGATACCGAGATCGGCCAATTGCTGTTGCGCGTCTGCGTCGACAAGGTTGGTGGTCCACGGGGTGCTGTGGTCGAACAGAACGTTGACGTTGGTGGCACCTGCTTGAACAGCAGCCATGGCGGCGTCTCGGGCGATGTGGCTCAACGCGGGGCAGCCAAGGAAGGTTGGAATAAGTGTGATCTGTACTGAATCGTCGGGGTGCATAACAACGCTCTTCACCATGCCAAGCGAGCCAATGCTGATGCCAGCGAGCTCTGGATCCGGAACCTGACGGACCGCAGCCTCCACAGCACTGAGGTCGACCACGGTGCAGGAGTTCATGCGGGTGTTCATGCGGCGTGCGCGTCGACTGTGCTTGCGTCCAAGATGTTGCGCACCCACGCTGTGTCGTTCCACGCAGCGAGCGAACGTGCAATGCGTCGGGCCGAGTCTTCGCCGCGGTTGGACTGGGCCGACGAGAGTGCTGACCAGTCAATGTCGCCAATGACCCAATGCCCGGAGGAGTCCTGGTGTAAACGGTTGTCAGGGATGGTGAAGCCGTAGTCATGCAGCATCGGAACGAACTTCTGCACGTACTTGTCTCTTAACGCCTCGTTGGTTTCGCTCTTCACGCGCCACCGAATGAGCAGGTCATCCGGTTTTGTGGGCGGCCCGAAGAAGTGCATCACGGCTTCCCACCACCGATCCAGTGCTGCCTGGAACATTTCGCGCTGAGTCTCGGTGCCATCGGCGAGCGTGAGCAGCATTTCTTCGCCGTGGCGCATATGAAAACCTTCTTCACTCACGATGCGTCGGAGGATGCGTCGATACGGGCCGTAGGAACAGTTCTTCAACACGGCTTGCTGTGTGGTGAGCGCAGCCGCATCGACAAGAAAGGCGATCACAATCTGATCGGCCCACGTGTGGGTCTTGTAGTGGAACACGTTGTGGAACTTCGACCGACCAGCAAACAGATCATCGAGCATCTGCTGGCGGGTCTTGATGCCCAGATCTGCGCCGACCATGTACAGCAGGTGAGCGTGTCCGATCTCGTCTTGCGTCTTGGCCAGGAACGCAAGCTTGCGGTGCAGCCCAGGTGCGCGCGACACCCAGTAGTGCTCACACAGGCCGCCGAACAACTCTGAGTTGGCGTGCATCTCGATGAAGCGGAAAACCTCGGTTCGATACCGGTCAGGCATCCGATCGCCGGCCTCGACAATTCCACCGCCCTCGATGAAGTGGTCGAAGTCCTGTTCGTCAGTCCACGTACGCATTGCTGTCAGTTTGCTTAACGAACGTTCAGTTTGTCAATTGGGTTCACCCTGCAGACGAGACCATGTGGGTGCTCAACTAGCGTCGTTGCATCGCACGATCAGACGACATCCGCAAGCGCCTGCTCGAAGCAGGCGATTTCGCTAAGCGAAACGCCGAAGACCTCTTGGCTAAACGGCGAGGAGGCACGCGTCCACAACCGCGTGTTGGGCCGCCACGTACCCTGCCGGAGATCCAACGAGAGCTTGACAATCTGGTGGGGTTGGCCTCGGTCAAAGAACAGGTGCGCACGCTATTGGCGTTCCTGCAGGTCCAAGCCCGACGTCGGGAGCATGGCTTTGCCGACGTCAACATGAGCCAGCACTTGGTGTTCTTGGGGAACCCGGGCACCGGTAAAACAACTGTTGCACGGTTGCTTGCGGAGGCGTACGGAGCCATGGGCCTGCTGAAGAAGGGTCACCTGGTAGAGGTTGACCGCGCTGGCCTCGTTGGTCAGTACGTGGGGCATACCGCAGTAAAAACCAACAAGGCCGTCAAAGACGCACTGGACGGCGTGTTGTTCATCGACGAGGCATATGCGCTCTCGCCGGCCAACCTGGTTGGCCACGACTTCGGCGCTGAAGCAATCGAGACCCTGCTGAAGCGAATGGAAGATCACCGCGGCAGGCTTGTTGTGATCACTGCTGGATATCCAAAGCTGATGAACGCGTTTCTCAATTCCAACCCGGGATTGCGGTCCCGTTTCTCACGGGAGTTGGAGTTCCCGGACTACGCAACCGACGAGCTGGTTGTGATCACGCAACGGATGGCGGCGTCTGGGCAATACGACCTTGGCGTTGGTGTTCCCGAATCGCTGACGCTCATCTTCGAGTCCATGATCCGCGACGATCGGTTCGGCAATGCCCGTGTCTCGCGGAACCTTTTCGAACACGCCATCAACAGCCAAGCGCTGCGGTTGACAGACGCACGGCACGTCAACCTGTTGGATTCCGCCGCAGTGTCCACGCTTGAAGCGGTGGACTTCATGGAGGCGGCAAAACGGGTAGCGCAGCAAACCCGTAAACGCTCGAGCTGAGCAGCTTGCCCGCCCGACCCAAAGGACGAGCAACTTAGCTGGGGTCTGAATCATCCCGGGTGAGGTTGATCACCGTGGTTGGTGCCGCGGGTGCTTGAAGCTGCCCGCTTTGGAACGCTTCCAATGCCAGCACGCGCCAACGTTTACGCACTCGGTCGTTTGCACCGGGTCTTGTGTCCACTGCGATCCGGTAGACCAGGCGATCGTCTCGGACATCGATCAAACCCTCAACCGTTGGTGCGCCACTGAGCGAACCGTCAAGCGACTCGTCTTGCATGAGCAGGTCGCACAGCGCGGTGGCCGCAGCATGGAGCTGTGGCAACTCGCTGCTGCGAGCGACCTCAAGATCCAGCAAAACCTTGGGTGATTTCGAGAGGTTTGCCGTTCGCAAGACACCGCCATGTGGCACGTGCCAAACGCGACCCTCGGCGTCTCGGAGCCTCACGCTGCGAAGCGTGATTCGTTCGACAACGCCCGTTGCGTGGCCAACATCGACCGAATCGCCAACACCGTATTGATCTTCGGCGATCACAAAAAACCCGGCAATCGCGTCACGGACCAGCGTTTGTGCACCGAACGCGATGGCCCCGCCGACCACAGTTGCTGTGGCGACGAAGGCACCGATGTTGATACCAAGTTCGCTTACCACCGTGATGACCACGACGGCCCAGATGATGCCGATCACCGTGGAACGCAACACGGTGCCCATGGCATGCTGACGTGCAGAGGCACGGTCGCGTTCAGTTCCTGTGAGGCTGACGACTCGATTGGTGAGGCGCGTGATGAGCCGGCCCACCACTACGGAGAGCAGCACAGCGAACCCCACAACAACGACGATTCGCAGCGGCGTGAGCAGGTACAGCTCGTCGAGCTTGCGGATCCAATTCGGCTGACCGGCACCGAGGAGCGGAGGAGTCGTGGACATCTCTCTCCAACCTACCTTCCCTTCCTTCGACAACTGAGCTGTCCGTGAACTGGCGGTATGGTGCGAATCGGACCGAGCGCGGTGACGTAATGAGAGCAGCCCAATGACCAATCGCCAAGAAAACCTCAACGTGCTCGGTGTGCCCTTAGTGCCGTGTTCGGTGAACCCGCTCACCGGCTACTACCGTGACGGATGCTGCAGCACGGGTACCGACGACGTTGGAACGCATGTGGTGTGTGCAGAGGTAACCGCAGAATTCTTGGTGTTCTCCAAGTCGATGGGGAACGACCTGTCTACGCCGCGGCCGGAATACTCATTTGCTGGGCTTCGCAGCGGCGACCGGTGGTGCCTTTGTGCGTTGCGCTGGGTTGAAGCCTGGCGGGCGGGGATGGCACCTAGGCTCTACCTCGCGTCGACACATCAAAAAATCCTTGACTACGTGACGATGGACGATCTGTTGCCGTTTGCCATTGACCATCCGGGCTGAGTGCCGGAATACCTGAGGTCTCCGAAGTCAGCTGGTAACAAACAGCGGGAGCAGGTTTTTCTGGCCAGCTTCTCTGAGCGTTGTCACCAGGTCCGCTCTGGGCATTGCTTTTGCGAAAAGCCAGCCTTGGCCGATGTTGCAACCCATGTTCTCAAGCAGGGCCCGCTGAGCTTCTGTTTCCACACCTTCTGCCACGACTACCAAGCCAAGGCTGTGCGCCATCTCCACCAATGCCCAAACCATGTCGAGGTCGCGTCGGTCTTCGCCGAGGGACTTGACAAAGGTGCGGTCGATCTTCAATTCGTCCAGCGGAAGATCACGCAGGTAGGACAGCGACGAGAAGCCTGTTCCGAAGTCGTCAATCGACGTTCGGAAACCGACCAAGCGAAGCGCTTCGAGATTCGGAATAACGCGGTCGCGTTCGGCCAAGGTGGACTCAGTGAGTTCGATGGTGATGCGACTTGGGTCAACGCCAACCTCGCGTGCGATCCCCGTGAATCGACTGACCAAGGTGTCGTCCACAAGCTGCATCGGTGACACGTTCACTGCAATGGTGAACTCTTCGCCTACGAGTCCGGCTGCGATCACTGCCTGCGCTGTGTGCGCGGCCTGCTTGAAGACCCAGTATCCAAGGTCTCCAATCAAGCCAGCCTGTTCGGCGACGCCGATGAATTCATTCGGCAGGACGAACCCCTTGACAGGATGGCGCCAACGAACCAGCGCTTCGCAACCAATGATCGAGCCGGTCGACAAGCTGACTTGCGGTTGGTACCAAAGCTCCAGCTGATCCGATGCAATCGCTTCGCGAAGTTCCTCGTGCATGTTGAACTTCCGGCGAACTCGCTCTTCCAGTCCCTCAGTGAACAACTCGAACGCGTTTCCGCCTTTACGTTTCGCTTGGTACATCGCCATGTCGGCCCGACGTACCAGGTCCCCTGGTTGGTGGTCATGAGTTGACCCGGGGGGAACAATGACACCGCCGATGCTGACGCGCACAGCGAGCTGTCGGCCGCGGATGGAGAACAAGCCGCTGAGTTCGTTCGTGATCTGTTTTGCCAGGCGGTCCAGCGCACGGTCCGGATCTGGACTCTCGATAAGCATCACAAACTCGTCGCCACCGAGGCGAGCGACGACGGTCGATCCCATTGCCAGGCGTTTCAGTCGATCCCCGACGTCGGTCAGCAACTCGTCACCGGCGTCGTGGCCCAACGTGTCGTTGACGGTCTTGAAGTCATCGAGATCCAGGAACAGCAGACCCAGCCCGTTGCCACGGCGATGCGAAGTCTTGAGGAGTCGCTCTGCGCGTTCCAGCAGGAGCCGCCGGTTGGCGAGACCTGTCAATGGATCGTGCGACGCGTTGTACGTCAGCGCTTCCTGCGCGGCAGCTCGGTTGAGCACGCTGGCAAACAGTTCGCCGACTGTTTGCAGGGTCGTTTGGGTATCTTCGGCCTGTAGCTCCGACAGGCCAGGAATTTGGCCATCAGCTTGAAATGCGGCGCTGAACGTCAGCATTCCAATGGGTCCACCCTCTCCCCGCAGCCCGACCGCAAGGATTGCCCCGAGGCGAGTCGCTACGTCGGCTTCGGTCAACTTGATGAAACCTGCTCCGTGGCCGTTCGCGACGCAGAGCTCTGGCTGCCCTTCGAGAGCCGTTGTCAGCACGTCTGGGAGCAGCGCTGCATCGATGGCCTTGGCTTGTCTGCCAAGCGGTACAACGCCGGAGGCCGTGTGCTCGTGTGTCACGCGCATGGTGCCGTCAGTGTGACGCTGCCAAACCAGCAGGCGCTCTACGGCACAAATTTTCGAAATATCAGCGAGTGCCCGGCGGATGTTTGCCGATGTTGACGCGGTGGTTGCGTTGACGAACCGACTTGAAATCGAAGCGATGATGCCCGACAACCCGTCGCGGCGGGTTGCCCGTTCGCTTTCCAATATTTGTGAGGTGATGTCACGGCCTGCAGTGAGGTAACCGGAAAGGTATTCGTCTTCGCAGAGGTTGGTGGTGACTGCCTCGATGATGACCGGCCTCTCGCCAGACCGAAGCGTCCACTGTTCAACGCAACCTGTGGAGCCGGGCTGCAGGGCAACAGCGCGTTTGAACGCGTCGCAGCCTTCGGCGACGACGTCATCGATTCGCAAACCTGCGATCTCATCGTGGTCAACGCCAATAGCGGCAGCGAACGAAGGGGTTGCGAACGTCAGCCGACCGTCGGGAGACCAAACGACAACGAAGTCCGACAACTGGCTGAAGATGACGTCGGACCGGTGTCGCTCCGCCCTGGTCACCGCATCGGTGCCAATCCGGAGCAAACCTTGCTGGAACGCTTGATGGATCCATCCGACCCCTTCAAGAGCAAGCCGCACGTGATCGTGACCAATGTTCGTCGACGTCCCGACGACCAACGAGGTCTTCATCCCCGAGCCCCACATCTCTGCGATTTCGACTGCAATCTCACAGCCGAGAGCTGCCATCGACGCAGGCATTGGCGTCGATTCGGTTGGGACCGGCACCTCCGAGGACGGGTCGCGCAAAGACCCACGGAGGTCCGTCGTCGGGGGAGGGCTTCGGCGCCACACCCGCGGAGGGAACACTTCGGGGCGATGCTGCTTGGCAACCGACGAGATCACCGAACGCTGTAACTCCTCGAAATGAAGCCCGCTTTTCGGAGTCCACGTCCACTTGAGGCCCTTACCGCCGGGGGCCGTCAACGACAACTCCAAGCAATCTGCGATGGTCGCGTCTGCTGCTATCTCGAGCTGACGACCAATCTCTGCGGACAGGTCCGACAGCTCGCAGCGGCCGAGAGCGCTGACAATTCGTGCGTGTGATTTGAGCAGCTGAGACCGCAACTGACGGTCCGAGATGTCCTGAATGCGGATGATCAGCCCGCGGCCTCCAACCGGTCCGAGGTCATCAATCGTGATTCGGGCAAGCCGCGGACCAGAACCTGGGGCCTTGGTTCGAAAGTTGGTGGCAACAGACCAATCACCGGTCACACGGGCATTCTCAAGAATCCCAGCAAGGCGGTCTCCGTCGTGTTTGACAGCTATTGCCAACAGATCTACCCGCTCCACACCGTCAGCGTCCTGAATGACAGCGCTTGGGGCAGGTTCCCCGTGTTGGGAGAGAAGCCGAAACTCCTCGTCCACAATGAACAACGTCGTGTTCTTGCCGAGTAGCAGCCCTATGAGGCCCGCCATGTCCACCGCCGGACGATTCATGAAGAGGTCTTCGGAAAAATCCCCCCCTCACTTGAGCGAAAACGTTTACCGGTAAAAAGTGTTCACCGCACTGCAGAAGTGATGGAAAGCAAACAACGAGCGTGGAGGCATTTTTGTGGTTCCGCAAAGATCCGCTCAACTTTTGGCGAGAACGCGCCGAATACAGAGGTGACCCGATCCTCAGGGGATGAACAGCACCTCAGCTGAGACTCTCCGAACGACCGCAGACATCACATCAGACGTTTCAGATTCTCTGACTCGAAGCAACCCTTCTCGACCGTGGAGGCATCCGTGCTCAACCAAACCGCACCAACTGAATCCGAAGCCCCACTCCGCCGCGGCGAGCGACGCAAGCAGCACACACGCCGCCGGTTGCTCGATGCCGCCGCAGAGACTTACGCAGCCGTTGGGGTTGAAGGCGCAACAATCAGCGCCATCACCGAGCGCGCAGATGTTGGTCTTGGCACGTTTTACCTGCACTTCGAGGACAAAGATGCAATTGCTGTAGCGGTTTGCTCCGTCGTTGTGGCCCGCCTTCTGGACGAAGATGCGCAGGCGATGGACGCTGTCCGTTCTGTCGGTGGCGACCCTGATCCGCTTGCCATCTTTTCCCGAGTGATCGGCAACCGTGCTGCTGCTGAGCCAGGTCTGATGCGTAGCCTTCTGCGTTGGGAAGGTCCTCGAGTGACCACCAACACCGGGCTGCCAACCGTTGACACCAACGAACTGCGCCGTCTGCTGCTGCCTCAGTTGGCCGACAGGTACAAGCTCGGAAACGAGATCAACCGGTACCGAGTGGAGGACCCAACACTTGCCGCGCACGCTGTTCTCGGCGTTTACGCATCGGTTATCCCGTCGTGGGTGGCATCTGGCCGAACGGACTGGTCAACCTTGGGCTCGTTCATCGAACGCTCGGTTGTGGCAATGTTCAGGGCCAACTCAGCCTGACAAACCGCCTGGTGGCCCGAGAAGTGCACCGGCTCGAGAAACTACGTTGCCCGGGTAACTCGGCGCGGCAGCCAGGCTGACTGCGGCACCAGTTCTCCTCGCTGAGGGCTGCTGCGTTCCCGCCCTGACCCGGTTCACGAAGATCCCTCTGCGCAGGACCCAGCCACCGCGCCCAGCAACCCGGGCGGAGGACTTCGTGTGAAACGCTAGTCTCTTCTGCCGGTAGTGCTGCGCAACAAGCTGCAAACGTGTTTCAAACCTGTGTTCGAACTGTTTGCCAAACTTGTAGCAACATGTGTTGCACAACCTGGAGGAGTGCGAGAGCGGCCGAATCGGCACGCTTGGAAAGCGTGTGTGGGGCAACTCACCGTGGGTTCGAATCCCACCTCCTCCGCCAAGTATCACCCAGCAGAACCCATCGGACGCCCGACCCACCGGTCGGGCGTTTGTTTTGCCCCATGCCGGTCGCTGGCGGAAACCTAAGGTGGTCGGCGTGGAGCTAAAGGCAACCCGGTTCGAAAGCAACGGCGGTGTGGCGGTGATCCAGCTCAGTCGTCCCGTTCGACGAAACGCGTGGACCGGCCGTATGCACGCAGAGTTCCGGTACTGCTGCGCGATGGCGGAGCAGGACTCCACGGTGCGGGTTGTGGTTGTGCACGGCAACCCGGAGGGCGGTGCGTTTTGCGTCGGGGCTGACTCCGACGCGCTCGCAGGTCATGTGGATCGGGGTGGCTACGACGACGGGTTGTCTTCGCAAGAGCTGGCGGAACCGGGTGCCGGCGCACACCCATTCACCGACGCGCACTTTGCCTGGCAGCTTGGGTTGCGCGTCCCGATGATTGCCGCGATCAACGGCGCATGCGCAGGAGTCGCTCTCGCCGTTGCCGCATTCTGTGATCTGCGATTTGTTGCTATCGATGCAACGCTTGCAACGGCCGCGCCCAAGCTTGGGTTGCCTGCCGAATACGGGTTGTCCTGGATGCTCCCAAGGCTGGTTGGCCGGCTCCACGCGACGGACTTGCTGCTCTCCGGGCGTCGGTTTTCGGGCGCAGAGGCCGACCACATGGGCTTCGCCTTCGGCGCGCCGACCGCTTCCGAGGCCGTGACGCAGGCTCTGGCTTACGCTCAGATGCTGGCGACCGAGGTCTCGCCGGAGTCGCTGGCGATGACCAAACGTCAACTACTGACCGACATGCTTCGTCACGACGTGGGGGCGTCGGTCCGCGAATCGGACGACATGCTGAAGGTTGCGATGCAAAAGCCGGATTTCGTTGAAGGTGTCGCAGCGTTACGCGAACGCCGGCGGCCGAACTTCTGAAGCCCCCACTGGGCTGGGTCCGCGCATATCACTACGCTGCGGCGATGGCTCCAGTCCCTATCCCTCGTTCCGCCCTCGACGTCGAGCGCGCTGCAATGCGTTCGGCGCTCGACGAAGCGAGAGCCGCAATGGATCACAACGACGTACCCGTGGGTGCCGTGGTGCTGGTTGACGGAGTGATTGTGGCGTCGGCGCACAACCGGCGCGAAGTTGATCAGGATCCGTGTGGACACGCTGAAGTGCTGGCGCTTCGGGCCGCGGCTGACAAGTTGGGTAGCTGGCGGATGGACAACGCCACGTTGGTGGTGACGCTGGAGCCATGTGCGATGTGCGCAGGGGCGATTGTGTCCAGCCGAGTGAAGCGCGTTGTCTTCGGTGCAGCTGACCCCAAGGCGGGAGCCTGTGGATCGTTGTACCAGCTGCTTTCAGACCCTCGACTCAACCATGAGGTGGAGCTGGTGGCAATGATCGACGCCGACGAGAGCAGCGCGCTCCTGTCTGGATTCTTCGCCGCTAAGCGGTAAGCGCGCTGCAAGCAGCGGCTAAGGTTGGAGCCTTCTGAGGAAGGGTGCGAGAGCGGCCGAATCGAACGCACTCGAAATGCGTCGTACAGCAATGTACCGTGGGTTCAAATCCCACCCCTTCCGCCACAGGCCGCAAGCCGAAGGAACGTGTGCCCGTCACTCCGGTGGCGGGCACGTTGGCTTTGTACCTTTCGGGTTGTACCTCTCGGGGGTTCGGGCGTGGGTGACACACCCCGTCGACTACGTTCGACGGCGTGTCGTACCAGTCCCTCTATCGCCGGTACCGACCTCAGCGCTTCGCGGAGCTGCAGGGTCAGGAACATGTAGCCAACGCGCTTCGCAACGCTGTCCGCAACGACACGGTGCTGCACGCTTACCTGTTCTCCGGTCCCCGCGGCACCGGTAAGACGTCGTCTGCGCGTATCCTCGCCAAAGCGCTCAACTGCACCAACCTGCAAGACGGCGAGCCGTGTTGCAAGTGCGACAGTTGCGTACAGGTAGTTGCAGGTTCCTCGATGGACGTCATCGAGCTGGACGCCGCTTCAAACAACGGCGTCGATGCGATGCGAGACCTTGTTGGGCGCGCCTCCCTGGGGACGGCGGGTCGGCGGAAGGTCTACATCGTCGACGAAGTTCACATGCTCTCCACCGCCGCGGCCAACGCGTTGTTGAAGACGCTTGAAGAACCACCTGACCACGTCGTCTTTGTGCTTGCAACCACAGACCCGCAAAAGGTTTTGCCGACCATCATCAGCCGCACGCAGCACTTCGAGTTTCGCCTTGCGGCGCTCGATACCCTCACCGACCACCTCCAGCGAGTTGCCTCCGACGCTGGAATCGAACTTGACCCGGAAACCATCACGCAGGTTGCTCGCAAAGGCAACGGCTCCTTCCGCGACGCCTTGTCAGCGCTGGATCAGGTAGCAGCACTTGGACACCTGGACCAGGCCGCAGGCAACCTCGAGGAAATCCTTGCCGCGGTGGCTTCCCGAGACGCCGCGGGCGCACTTTTTGCCGTGGGCCAGGTTGTGGACCAGGGCCGGGACCCGCGCCAAGTCGTCAGGGACCTTGTTGGTCTCTTGCGAGAATGCTTCTTGTCGTTGATGGCACCCGGTGTTTCCAGGTCGACAGCGGCTTCCGGCGAACTGGCGCAGAAAATGGGCACGCCGATGGTGGTGCGCGCCATCGAAGTCCTCGGTGAAGCCGGCGTTGCGATGCGTGACGCGTTAGATCCTCGGGTCAGCCTGGAAGTAGCGCTCGTCAAGTTGGTGCGGCCAGACATCGATTCAGCTGCGTCGGCGATCATGGCCCGCCTCGATCGGCTTGAGGCCGGGGCATCCGCATCCGCACTCGCACTCGCACCCAGCCCAGAACCCGCTCCGTCTGCCCCTCCGTCTGCCCCTCCATCTGCCCCTCCATCGGTTCCTCCGTCTGCTCTTGCATCTGGCGGCCCCAACCTGCGGGTTGTTCCGCCGATTCAGTCGGCCCCGGCCGCCTCGCCTGCAACCAGCAGTAGACCAGCAGAACGACCGGTGGAACAGTCGTCTTCTCGTGCAAGCGTGAACGATGCACGCGCAGCACTCAGCGCAATCAAATCTGCGCGGCCCGGTGGTGGGGGCCGTTCGTCTGCTCCGGCTCGGGCCATCTCCAGCGGCCCAGGCGATGCTGCTGGCCCGTCGGGTTCTGCGCCTGGCGCCCCTGCAAGCTCCGGCGCTGGAATCGGGACTGACCTCGCTGCAACCAAAGACGCATGGATGGCCCTCATCGAGAGCCGCATGACAAGAGCCATGTTTAGCGCTGGCCGTCTGGTGTCGCTTTCTGAATTAGCAGCAGTCTTCGCCTTGCCGAACGAAATGACCGTGCAACGGTGCCGAGAAAAGGTGGCCGACGTCAGCGCGGCACTTGCGCAAGCCATTGGTCGTGAGGTCACCATCGAGCTTGTTGCGGACACCAGTTCCGCGCCTGTCCCAGATGACCCCGAAGGGTATGTGGCCGGAGGCGAATCCGCGGGTGCATCGCTGGCTGCTGCGGCCCGCACCGCAATGACCAGCCCGGCGGCCAAGGCACCGGCAGCGAGAGCGTTGCCAGGGCCAGACGATTCCATCGATCTCAGTGATCTGTCTGATGCGCCTGTTGTGTCACCGGTCGATGCGATCATGAACGCGTTCCCCGGTACCGAGATCATCGAGCCACGATGACGCTGGCAAGAGCGAAAGGTCATTCATATGTCAACTGACGGTCTTCAGGGTGATGGTTTTCAGGGTGATGGTTTTCAGGGTGATGGTTTTCAGGGTGACGGTCTTGGCGGTCTCGACCTCGGTGCTCTGCTGGGTCAGGTTCAGGCAATGCAGGAACAGATGGCCAGTGCGCAGCAGGCTGCTGGCGCAACCGTTCTCGAAGGCTCGGCCGCGGGTGGCAAAGTCCGCGTCACCGTTACCGGAACCGGTGAGTTCACAGCCGTAAAGATCGACCCCTCGGTGGTGGATCGCGCCGAAGTCGATCTGCTTGAAGACCTCATTCTGGCGGCGTTGCACGACGCAACCGGCCGCGTTGCACAACTCAACGCGCAATCCTTGGGCGGGCTCACTTCGGGCCTTGGCCTTGGCAACCTGTTCGGGTCCTGAGCGTTTTTCGTTATGGCTGCGTACGCACCAATCGTCCAAGAACTGATCGATGAACTTGGGCGCCTTCCAGGCGTGGGTCCAAAGTCTGCGCAGCGGATCGCGTACCACCTGTTGAAGCGTTCTCGTGATGACGCGCTGCGACTCTCCACGGCCATCGTGCAAGCAAAGGACCGGGTGTCGTTCTGCCGTCGTTGCTTCAACATCGCAGAGATCGCACCGGGCGAAACGCAACAGGGTTCCGGGCCGGGGGACGTGCAATGTGCAATCTGTCGGGACACGTCGCGCAACACGGGCGTGCTGTGCGTCGTGGAAGAACCCAAGGACATCGTGGCAGTAGAACGCACCAGAGAGTTCTCCGGTCGTTATCACGTGCTCCAAGGAGCCATCAACCACCTCGAGGGTATCGGTCCCGAGCAGTTGCGCGTCAAGGAACTACTTGCACGCATCGGTGACGAGAACACCCAAGAAGTGATTTTGTGTACCAACCCCAACATCGACGGCGAAGCAACAGCCATGTACCTTGCCCGGCTGTTGTCACCGCTGGGCGTATCGGTCTCACGGATTGCAAGTGGGCTCCCGGTCGGTGGTGACCTGGAGTACGCAGATGAACTGACGCTTGGACGAGCGTTGGAAGGCCGCCGTCAGGTTGGCGGCTGACGCTCAGTCGGCCAGCTGTGTAGCGGCCGAAATTTCGGCCAGGATTTCGTCGACGACGCGCTGCGCACTTTCCAACGCTCCTTCCACATAACCGTTGTAGATCCTGCCGGTTTCGGTGCCTGCGAAATGGATCCGGCCGATGGGCTGCGTGATGCTTTCGTACCCGGCGGTCATCACTCCAGGCGGCGCGTAACAGCTGTACCCGCCGCCGATGTACGGCTCGGTGAGCCAGTCATGATCGAAGTAGTCGGTGATGTTGCGCGCCTCTGGTCCGAACACCTTGACCAGTTCGGTGAGGACGATTTCCTTGCGATCCGCGGCGCTGCGGTCGCTCCAGTCCACGGCGTCGTCGCCGCCGATGAACGCAACGAGCGCTGGGTGCTTGCCGCCATCGGACGTTGCGTCCATGGTGTGGTCGAGCACCAGCAGATCGGGGTCGATGGGGTTGACCGGACGGCCAGTCCAGAACGGACGGTCGTAGAGCGCGAAGCACTTGATGACGGCGCTCATCTCCAGCCGGTTCAACAGCCAGGTCCGCCGACGTGGGAGGACGGGATCGAAGTCCAGTTTGATGACCTGGTTGGGTGGCAGCGCAACGACGACTCGGTCAGCTTCGATGATGGCGTTCTCCGCAACCACGCGCACGCCGTCATCTCGGTGGATGACGTCGTACACCTGCCGGTCCAACAGCACACGGTCGCCCAAGCGCTCAGCCAGCCGCTCACACAGTGCAGCAAGTCCTTCGACCACCCGGAACGAGTGACTGCCACCGTTGGGGTCGAACATGGTGTCCAGCCCGCCAGAAGTTTTCACTGTGTACAGGAAGAACAACATGGACAGATCCTTGGGCTCCAACGTGTACTCCGTGCGCACCATCTGGTCGAACACGTGCTGGAGGTACAACGAGTCAAGGTTTTGTCGCTTCCAGTCCTCAAGCGAAACTGAATCCAACGCCATGGCGTCGGGGGTTTTGTTGAGATTTGTGGTGTTCACCGAGGCTGCCAGCGCTTCAAGCTTTGCGGTGAACCATTCCCATTCGGCGCGGGCGAGGCGGGGCATGGTGTTCAGCGGGTGGGCGGATAGATCCATCCGCGCGTCGTCGACCTGGACGAACGTGTGCAGGTCAAGTTCGTTGATCAGCTCATTGACCAGGGGCATGTGGGCGTGATCGGCAATCCATTGGCCGCCGAGATCAAACGCGGTGCCATCGGAGAGGACTTTGGAAAGCAGCCGGCCACCAACCCGGGAGTCCGCTTCGAGCACAAACACATCGAGGCCGGAGTGTTGGAGTTCTGTAGCAACGGCCAGTCCGGAGATACCTGCGCCTATGACAACAACATCTGTGGATTCGAACTTGGTCGCCATATTGCTCTCGTCGGAGGAAGTTCGATGTTCTCACTTCGAGCGGCGTGAGACGGAACTCTGGTGACCGCGGGCCTCAAGAAGAAAGCATCTCTGGGGACAAAGCCCTGGACCAGCGCCGGGCGCCAACTCCGTACGCGGTCTCTAACGCGGTGAACGCCCGGTCCAGCAATGCGTGGCCGGAATCGCCCGGCGTTGCGATGGAGATACCGACGTGGGGTCGGACCCGGAGTAGCTCACCGTTCACGCGGACGGGGTCCGAGGCTCGTGCGATCAGCCGGTCGGCAAGGGCTTCAGCCTCGACGCCCGAACGAACCCTTAAGCGGATGACGGCAACGACCCGACGGCGGCCGTCCATGAACGGAAGCACCACGTCGTGGTCGGTGAGGGCACCTGCCCACGTGGTGACAACCCGGGCGGATACGGCGTCTGGCACGTCTCCGAGGTCACACACCGCAACGCCGATCCGAGGTCCAGGTTCGTTGAGCGACCCATCAAGCAGCTGTGCAATCTCTTGACGCGTCAAGGGAGTGTTGTCCTGGGCACCCGTCGGCTGCCATGTTGGCTCCTGGTGGGCGATTTGCTGGCTCATCCGGAGGTCATCGGCGTGCCGCCGCTTGACCCTGAGGGTGGTGCAGCAATTTTCGTGGTCGATGCCCGACGGGAGGAATTTTCGAAAGTTTTCCAAGAATTGGATCCGAATGGAAATACGAGTCCACTCAAGAGACTTGATACGTCGTGACTCAACTCTTCTGAATCAATTTTCTGAATCAATTTCTGACTCACACGCTTTCAAGGAGCAACAGAACATGCCAAAGGCAGTCGGTATCGACCTCGGCACCACCAACTCAGTCGTCTCGGTCTACGAGGCCGGTGAGACGGTCGTCATTCCCAACTCCGAAGGAGCCCGGACGACCCCGTCGATTGTTGGCTTCAAGAAAGACGGAGAAGTTGTCGTGGGTGACCCGGCCAAGCGCCAGGCCATCACCAACCCTGACCGCACCATCCGCTCCGTCAAGCGCCATATGGGCACCAAGTGGTCAATCGACATCGATGGCAAGAAGTACACGCCGCAAGAGATCAGCGCCCGCACGCTGATGAAGCTCAAGCGCGACGCTGAGGCGTACCTGGGTGACACGGTCACCGACGCGGTCATCACCGTGCCTGCGTACTTCGACGATGCACAACGTCAGGCAACGAAAGAGGCTGGCACCATTGCTGGTCTCAACGTGCTTCGCATCATCAACGAGCCAACCGCCGCAGCGCTTGCATACGGGCTGGACAAGGAAGACACCTCTGACCAGACCATCTTGGTGTTCGACCTCGGTGGCGGCACGTTCGACGTATCCGTTCTCGAAATCGCCGACGGCGTGTTCGAGGTCAAGTCGACCTCTGGCGACACCCACCTGGGTGGCGACGACTGGGACCAGGCCGTCATCGACTGGCTCGTCAAGGAGTTCAAGAACTCCGAGGGGGTCGACCTCGCAGCAGACAAGATGGCTGGCCAGCGTCTGAAGGAAGCTGCCGAGAAGGCCAAGATCGAGCTGTCACAGGTTCAGCAGACCGCCATCAACCTGCCGTTCATCACCGCAACCGCCGAGGGCCCAAAGCACCTCGACGTTTCGCTGACCCGGGCCAAGTTCCAAGAGCTCACCGCAGATCTGGTGGAACGCTGCCGCAAGCCGTTTGAACAGGCCATCAAGGACGCTGGGCTCAACAAGTCCGACATCGACCACGTCGTCATGGTCGGCGGCTCTACCCGTATGCCTGCTGTGCAGGACCTGGTGCAGTCGCTCACCGGCAAGGAACCACACAAGGGCGTCAACCCAGACGAAGTTGTTGCCATCGGTGCAGCAGTCCAGGCCGGCGTGCTTAAGGGTGACGTGAAGGATGTGCTGTTGCTTGACGTCACGCCGCTATCGCTTGGCATCGAGACCAAGGGCGGCATCATGACCAAGCTCATCGAGCGCAACACCACCATCCCAACGCGCAAGTCGCAGGTCTTCTCAACCGCAGAAGACATGCAGCCATCGGTTCGCATCGTTGTGCTGCAGGGCGAACGCGAGATGGCGGCGTACAACAAGACGCTCGGCACGTTTGAACTGGTGGACCTTCCACCAGCACCACGTGGTGTGCCACAGATCGAAGTGACGTTCAACATCGATGCCAACGGCATCGTGCATGTGTCGGCCAAGGATCTGGGCACCAACAAGGAGCAGTCCATGACCATCACCGGCCAGTCCTCGCTTTCGAAGGATGAAATCGACCGCATGATGAAGGACGCCGAGGCTCACGCCGAAGAGGACAAGGCTCGTCGTGACGAGGCTGAAGCTCGCAACACCGGTGAGAACCTTGTGTATCAAATCGAGAAGTTGCTGAAAGACAGCGGCGACAAGTTCCCAGAGGACGAAAAGACTCGGCTCGAGTCCGCTCTTGCAGATACCAAGGCAGCGCTTGCTGGTTCGGACATCGAAGCCATTCGTCGGTCAACGGACAACTTGGCTTCCGTCAGCCAGGCTGCAACGCAGAAAATGTACGAGGCAGCTTCGGCCGCATCTGGCGCATCTTCTGCCGACAACGACGGTGGTGGCTCTTCGTCCTCGGACAACTCAGACGACGAGGTCATCGACGCAGAAATCGTCGACGAGAAGTGACCGGGCTTTTCATATGAGTGCAGAGCAATCGCCGGAGACTCCCGGTGAGAACGAAGTGTTGGCCGAGGCGGAAGCAATCCTGAATGAGGCTGCTGCCTCGTTTGGAGCTGACGCAACGGCCGGGGCCACGTCTCAGGAAGATCCGGCTGTTGTCGCCGCGCAGCGAGACGAGTACCTGTACTCGTTGCAGCGGCTGCAGGCAGACTTCGACAACTACCGCAAACGGGTGCAGCGAGACCAAGAAATGGCTGCTGACCACGCGTCAGAGAAGGTCATCGAAGCAATGGTCCCGGTGCTCGACACGTTCGAGTTGGCTCTCACCCACGAAACAGACCCTGACGGGTCTCCACTGGCCAAGATGCACGACCAACTCCTGACGGCGCTTGAGGCGCAAGGTCTCGAGCGGCTTGCGCCCCTCGGGCAGCCATTTGACCCCAACGACGCCGAAGCGGTTATGACCGAGCCGGCGCAAGACGGGGAATACGTCGCTGTTGTGTCACAAGTTCTGCGTGCCGGTTACCGGTGGCGTGGACGCGTTATGCGCGCCGCGATGGTGAAAGTTCGCGGCTAACCCCGAGGGGGATTTGCCGCTGCAACGCCGACACGAAATTCGAGAAAGGAAACCAAGGCGATGGCCCCGCAGCCCGAGTGGTTCGAGAAGGACTACTACAAGGCGCTCGGCGTGGCTCAGAGCGCGTCGGACAAGGAGATCACCAAGGCTTATCGCAAGTTGGCCAAGGAAAATCATCCGGACCACAACCCTGGGCGCGAAGAGCGCTTCAAAGAAATCAACTCGGCTTACCAAGTCTTGGGTGATGAAGCGACGCGCAAGGAATACGACGAGGTCCGCCGAATCGGTCCCGGCGCGTTCGGCATGGGCAGGGGTCCTTCCGGGCCTGGCGGCGGTGGTCGAGGTGGACAAGCCGGTGGCGATTTCAGCGACCTGTTCGCAAACATGTTCGGGCAGGGATCCGGCGCGTCAACGCGTCGGACCAGGGCCCCGCGCCGCGGTGATGACCTCGAAACAACAATCGCCATCTCGTTCGCCGATGCCGTCAACGGCGTGGTCACTCGTGTCGAATTGTTGTCCGATGGGCCCTGTCACACGTGTGATGCAACGGGCTCGGCTCCGGGTACTCGCCCTTCGCTGTGTTCCGCCTGTGCGGGGCGTGGTCAGACCGAAGTAAACCAAGGCTTCTTCGCGTTTACACAAACCTGTGCCACGTGTTCAGGCACCGGCATGAAAATCGATCATCCGTGCCCAACGTGCCGTGGAACTGGAAACGAACGCAAGCGTCGCACGGTCAACATCCGAATCCCTGCGGGCGTCGAGAACAATCAACGCATCAGGCTCAAGGGCCGCGGTGGACCGGGGCACAACGGCGGTGCCAACGGCGACCTTATGGTGACCGTTGAGGTTGGGCGCCATGCTCTGTTTGGTCGGCGCGGCGCAGATCTCACGCTCACGGTTCCAATTACGTTTGCCGAAGCAGCGCTTGGGACAACCCTGACTGTTCCGACGCTTGACTCCACGGTGTCTTTGCGAGTTGCTCCAGGGACAAAGTCAGGCCAGACCTTGCGCGCGAAAGGCAAAGGGGCGCCGGCCAAGAATGGTGCTGGCGACCTGCTTGTCACCGTGCAGGTCGACGTGCCGGCTGCGCTCACCGATGAGCAACGCCAAGCACTTGAGGCCTACGCTTTGGCCACCGATGCAGCCCCGCTTCGTTCGCACTTGGGGGTATGACAATGCCAGGTCGCTCACCCGGATCACGAGACACCGCGCATGGCTCACCTGGTGGGCATGGCGGTTTCACTCGTGCCGTTTATGTGATCTCCGTAGCAGCTGAACTGGCTGGAATGCATCCGCAGACGTTGCGCATCTACGAACGAAAAGGTCTGCTGGAACCATCACGAACAGGCGGCGGGTCCCGGCGGTACTCGCAGAACGATATCGACCGGCTCCATCGCATTGCCGAACTCACCAACGCAGGTCTCAACCTGGAAGGTGTGAAGCGCGTGATGGGTCTGGAAGACCAGGTTGCAGAGCTACGAGAAGAACTGAACCGCACCCGCATTGCGCTGTCTCGCGCCGTGGAAGACACGCGCAGGGAGTACCGCCGCGAGCTGGTCCCGGTGTCCAACTATCCGGTCGTTGTCAGCTTCCGCCGCTAACGCCTTTGGTGGCCAATGGATATGTAATGACGTGACACTCTGTTCGTTGGGGCCGAAACGCGACGCAAACGCGAGCGGTTTGGGGAGGTTGGTCCGTTTAGATGCCCGGGACGGATGCACCGAAGGGAAGTTCCGAACATGCACCCAATCCACACAAAGTCCAATTCTTCGCAACATCGCAAACCGATCGACCGGCTGCGATCCACCTGGCCGTTAGTCGGCGTTGCGTGCGCGACGTTGGTCCTCTGTTCCGCTTTCGGAGTCCCGGCGAGCGCCGCGGCCGAGTCTCAGATGCGGTCTTCAGCTCGGGCCAAGGCAACCATTGCCAAGAAGGTGAAGAAGCCAAGGCGGAAAGTCACCAAACCGACATTTCCAACTGGTGCGCGAACGACACCCACGACTCAAGCCGTGGTGACGACTCCAGCTCCGGTAACGACTCAAACGTCCACACCCGCTGTTGTTGGCTCGTACCCACCCCAGTGGGACTGGGCCGCTGGCGCAGCGGACTCGCAGCCGTTGCCCGCCGAGAGCGGTACGCCGCTGATCAAGCAGATTCGTAATGGAACCGTTATCGCGACGTACACGCGGCTCGGCGGGAGCGGCTGCACCAGCCCAGGTGATTCGCTGGACAAGCCAGATCCCACCTGCGGGGCGTTCTCTCGCTCGCCGCATTCCAACAAGCGGGACGGCGACATCTTCGAGGTGTACCCCGCCGTCTACGAGGGCCCGGACCAACAGCCGTACATCGGTCCAAGCGTGGACAACTACGCCAACTACCAGGCCGGCGTGGAACGCGAGACCGCAAACATCATCATCCGTGGAGTGACGGTGAGCGGCCGGCGACCTGTCCTGCGCGTTGGGGCAGGCGGCTCCAATAACACGCTTGGCCAAGGCCTCGTCTACATCGACAAGAGCCGCAACATCACCATCGAGAACATCGACCTTGACGGCGCCGGCACAGGCAATGTTGGCAAGGCCGGGGTATATCTCTACCGAACCAACGGCGTGACGTTGCGCAACATGCGCATCCACGGATTTCGCAAGGGACGCACCAACGGGATCTTTGCTGCCGCATCCAATCGTTCAACCCTGCTGATCGATCGTGTGCAGTTATTCGATAACGGCGGCGACAGCGGGCCGGAACACAACGTGTACATCAACGCAAGCGATGTGGACCCCAACTGGACCTTGCGGATGATCAACAGCTACTCAAGCGCTGTGTACTACGGCCACCTGTTCAAGTCTCGGGCCCAGGTCACGATCTTGGAAGGCAACTATTTCAAGGGGACGCTGCCGCTGGCTGGCGAACCAATCGCCGAGAGCTATCTCGTGGACATTCCGAACGGTGGTCGATTGACCATGCGTAACAACGTGCTGGCGAAGAACAAATCAGGCAATGGTTCCAACGGCATCATGGTCAACTTCGCTGCGGAAGGTGTCACGGATGGTCGTCCCCTGTCTGTGCTGATCGAGCACAACACGTTCGTTGCCTTCGGCGGTGACTACGACGACGCCGGGCATCCGATTGTCCCGATGAACTTCTTCTGGCCAAGCCGAATTCCTGGTTCTGCCGGATTCGGGATTGGCGAGTTCGCCGTGCGAGCAAACGTGTTCGTTGGTTTTCGCGCAGACGCGGTCATGAAGCAGTACAACCCCGCTGGCCTGTATCGAGGCGACCAACCAACCGTCGCCGGGTTCGATGGTCTGCGCGCTGACTTTTCGTTGGCGAACCCAGTCGCTGCCAACGGAACGAGCATCGTGGGCTCGCCGTCGTATCGCCACAGGGCGGAAGGCGGCGGGACTCGCCAGCGTGCGACGGTCGGGGCGGTGGACTGAATGCGTTGCAAACCGACGACGAGTGCGATTGCCACGCTGAGCGGTCAAGCTCCGATGCGACCGTGCCGATAAAGGTTTCCATGCGACGTTCCTGGGGACCTCGGTCAACCACTTCATTGCTCGGAACAGGAGTAGCAGCATTGCTGCTGCTCGGCGCTTCCGTGCTCACACAAGCTCCGCCGGTCTCGGCGCAAGCCGAAGGAGCGGACTATTTCGCCGCCGCATTCGGCGACCCAATGGACTTCAACAATGCCGAGGACCTCGTCCTCAACACTGATGAAGCGATGTTCGTCGGTGGAACCAACAAGTCCATCGACGGCGGGCAACTGCACTTCGACACCAACGGCGCGTTCCAGTTCGACCCTGTCTGGCCGGGCTTTCCCACGGGTATTCCGCACGGACGCGAAGGCGGCCGAGTGCCGATCAACGCGGACCACTACAAACGATTTGTGATCCGCATGAACGCTCCGGAAGGGGCGCCCGTCGGATTGCGTTGGTTCAACTGTCGTGCCGCCAACTCCAGTTGCGCAGGCGGGCTGGCCTGGTTCGCAACTGGCGGTTGGCAGACTTACGAAATCAACCTTGGCCCCAACGGAACTGTCCCATCCTTGACGCTCCCTTGGAGCGGACAGATGTTGGGCCTGCGGCTTGTTGGCACCGTCGCCGGACATTTCGACGTTGACTGGATTCGGCTTGCGCCGGCGGATGGATCTGCCGTGGGTGAGATTCAAGGCGGCCCCACCATCGACATTCGACCAACGGACAAGCTTGACTACGCAACCGCCTACGGCAACCCGTGGGACATCGACTCCATGGGTGACATTCAAGAACTTGTGAACCTGCAGCCGGGCACGCAGGTGGGCAACGGTCGCGTGAGCGGTTGCTCGCTTGGTACGGGCACCACGAAGTTCCCCGGGATCGTTTACAACCTTCCCGGTGGGCCAATCGATGCCGACCGCTTCAAGACGCTCACGTTCGAGTACAGCTACCCGGGTTCGTTTTCGGCCCGACCAGTGCCAGGCGGTGGCCAGTTTGCCCGTGTCTTCTGGTACTCCCCAGATGGGAAACGCCATCCAACTATGGCAATTCATCTGTACCCGAACGAAAACGTGGTGCAGGTTCGCCTGGATAGTCCGTACGCAGAGTTCATCGGTATCGAACCTGGCAAGGGTGTCGCCACCGGTGCCCCATGGAGGGGTAAGGTCACCCACTTCCGCATCAACCCGAACGATGATCGTGCGCCGCGCTGCTTCTCGATCGGGCGGGTCTGGTTGACCTCCGACGAGCCAGCCGGTACCCCCGTTCCGCCACCCAGCCGGCTTGCGTTGAAGACCCCTACTAAGGCCAGCGCAAAGCCAACGGCGAAGTCGGCAACGCGCGCAAAGGCGACTCCCGCAACACCGAAGAAGTAGTCCGCCCCTCGGGGTGTGTGGAAGCATCGGGGAACTGCTTTCCGATGCGGAAGCTGACTTCCCCGCCGATGATCCCGCCAATAATCCGCCGCCCGCCTCGTTCAACTCCGATCTCCACGCCTGCTCACGGCACCCCATTGTCGACCTCATTAGCAACGCGGGTGGCCCGCTGCGCCGTGGCCGCACTGTTGCTGGTCGCCTGTGGATCCTCGGGGTCACAGGGCGAACCGCCGAGCGATCCACAAACCACGGGAGACTCCGTAGTGGCAGCGGAACCCACCTCGGCTTCAGTCTCGTCACGCGTAGCCACCACGCGCGCTGGAGGCCCAATCACGATCGCTGTTCCGGCGGACTACCCAACGGTGCAGGCGGCGGTCGACGCGTCAGCGACCGGAGACCTTGTCCTTGTGTCGCCGGGAACGTATGCCGAGGCGGTCATCGTGCGAACTCCCGGCATCGTCATTCGCGGATTGGATCGCAACACCGTGGTGTTTGACGGTGGCGACGAGTTGGTCAATGGGTTCCAGGTGAGCGCCGATGGCGTTGCTATCGAGAACCTCACCGTGAAGCGGTACCAAGTCAACGGGATTGTGTTCACCAAGGCCTACGACGCCGCAGATCCCGCGCAGGCGGAAGTCCTTCAGGGTTACCGTGCTTCATATGTGACGGTGTCCAACAACGGCTTGTATGGCCTCTATGCGTTCTATGCCGCCGGTGGAAAGTTTGACCATGTCTACGGCAGCGGTCACCCCGACGGTGGCATCTACATCGGTCAGTGCAAGCCGTGCAACGCGGTGGTTACCGACGCCATGATGGAACACAACGGTATTGGATACTCGGGCACCAACTCCAGTGGCGGTCTGTATCTGATCAACTCCGTCTATCGGCGCAACCGGATCGGTATGACGCCGAATAGCCAGATGATGGAACGCCTCTCTCCACAAGGCGATGTGGTCATCGCCGGCAACCTCGTTGAGGACAACGATGACCCCGAGACCCCTCCGGCGGCGTCGGGTGCATTCGGCATCGGGATCGCTGTCGGCGGCGGCGAACGCAACACGGTCCTGCGTAACCGAGTTCGTGGTCATGACACCGCCGGTATCGCAGTCACCACGCTGAACGAGTTCAAGCCTTCGGCGAATCGGGTGGAAGGCAACGTCTTGTCGGACAACTCGGTTGATCTGGGCTTCTATCCAACTAGCGGCACGACGCTCGCCTCTGCAGGCAACTGCTTTGTTGGAAATGATTTCACTCGATCCATCCCCGCTGACATCGAAGCAGCACTCCGATGCGACGCTGAACCGGTGGACATTGCTGGCGGCGGAACTCAATTCACCCACCCGGGCCCGCCTGCGTTTGACTATCGCAAGATTCCCTCGCCTCCGCCGCAGGCCAACATGCCCGACGCCGCAGGCGCACCGCCTGTGCTCGCTTCTGCTGCAGTTCCATCTATCGACTTGTCGACAATCAAGGTGCCCGCATGAAATTGAAGCCAGCGACGACAGCCTGGAAGATCATGATACGTGGACTTATGGTTGCAGTGGCTGCGGGCTGTGGTGGTTCAACGGCGTCGGAAACCCTGGATACAAGTCCGCCGGCTCCAACGACTGTCGCCTTCGCAGAGACTCCGCTGACCGTCGCTGATGCAAACGTGTTGTCTCGGTTGTTGTTCAACAACTACGACAAGGGTGGCGCGGACGTTGCAATCAAGGTCCCATACGGCCTGCAGTCCTCGATCGAGATCCAGGGTGTTGTGGACTGGAAAGAACATGTCGGTAGCGCTGAGGTTCGCGTGGTTGGCAACGACGGAGCGGTCGTTGACACCAGTACCGTCTACTGGCGAGACCTGTACGACGCGCAGAGGGCGATTGTGGCCACCACGTTGAAGGGTCTTTCCGAAGCGATGGCCAAGGAGGGGCGGCCCAAGGTGAAGTACGTGGCCAGACCATTCGCCGAGACGTCCCCACTTGACCGGGTGCTGCGATATCTCGATGGACTTGCAACCGTCCAGGCCGAGAACCCGTTGCTGTTGCGGCAGGACGAAAAGGCGAAATCGTTAGGTGTGCAGATGATCGATTCTGTAGACGGCGCCAAGGTTGAGGCCACAACACTGCGATACGGCAAGTCCACATACTGGGCTGACCCCACGCGTAGCCTGATGCTGCGGGCCAGCGCACCGTTGGCCGGTCTTCCGCAGGAAACGGTCTTTTCGTTTTCGCAACACGGCCCGCGTGTCGTGACGCTCCCTCCCGTCGACGAGGTGGTCGACGCCGCAGACATCCCGCAGATCTACCAATCGTTGACGGAGCGCAAGTAGCGGCTGGCTGGCTTCTGGCTGGCTTCTGGCTGGCTTCTGGCTGGCTTCTGGCACCGAAATCATCGGCATTGCGGGAATATTCCGGTCCGCAAACTTGATACACACATTGTCAAGTTTCCTGAACTGATCTGGAGAATCCCGTGTCGTTCGATCCCAACAAGTGGACCCTCAAGACCCAAGAAGCGTTCAACGCTGCAGTAACTGACGCAAAGAAGCGATCCAACCCCGAGGTCACCCAGGAGCACCTGCTAGCCGCCATGCTGGGCCAGGCCGATTCGTTGGTGTTGCCGGTATTGAGCAAGGTTGGGGTGCAGCACGGATCCCTGCAGTCAAAGATGTCCGATGCGATCGCCAGGATGCCGCGCGCATACGGCGGAGACGCCAACATCTCCCGTGCGGTACGCGATGCACTAACCCGGGCTGATGGTGAACGCACCACCATGGGCGACACCTTCTTGTCGACCGAGCACTTGCTGTTGGCGATGCACGAACTTGTTGGGGTTGCGCGGGCTGACATCGCCGCTGCCTTGGCCGAGCTGCGTGGAGCGAAGAAGGTCACTTCGCAAAACCCAGAGGACACGTTTCAGGCTCTCGAAAAGTACGGTCGTGACCTCACGGAAGCTGCGCGCAAGGGCAAGCTGGATCCCGTCATCGGCCGTGACGAGGAGATTCGTCGCACCATTCAGGTTCTCGCCCGACGCACAAAGAACAACCCGGTCCTCATCGGCGAGCCAGGCGTTGGCAAGACTGCCATCGTCGAAGGTCTTGCCAGGCGCATCGTCGACGGTGACGTGCCGGAAAGCCTCAAGAACCGGCGTCTCATTTCGCTCGACCTCGCTTCGATGGTGGCTGGCGCCAAGTTTCGCGGTGAGTTCGAAGAGCGCCTGAAGGCCGTGCTCAACGAAATCACCGAAGCCCAAGGCGAAGTCATTACGTTCATCGATGAGTTACACACCATCGTTGGGGCTGGTGCCGCCGAAGGCTCCATGGACGCCGGCAACATGATCAAGCCAATGCTGGCGCGCGGCGAGCTACGGCTTATTGGCGCAACCACGCTTGACGAATATCGTAAGTACGTAGAGAAAGATCCAGCGCTGGAGCGTCGCTTTCAGCAGGTCTACGTGGGCGAGCCCTCGGTCGAAGATTCCATCGCCATTCTGCGCGGTCTGAAGGAACGCTACGAGGTCCATCACGGCGTTCGTATTCAAGACAACGCGTTGGTGGCCGCGGCGGTGATGTCCAACAGGTACATCACGGCTCGCTTCTTGCCAGATAAGGCCATCGACCTTGTGGATGAGGCCGCTTCGCGTCTTCGCATCGAAATCGACTCCATGCCGACAGAGATCGACGTTGTCGAACGGCGCATCCGGCAACTCGAGATCGAACGCGTCGCGCTGGAAAAGGAAACAGACGCTGCTTCCATCGACCGGTTGGACACGCTTGACCGAGAACTTGCCGACCTGCGCGAGCAGAGCACCGGCATGAAAGCCCATTGGGAGAACGAAAAGACTGCCATCGCGGTCATCCGGCTGCTGAAAGAGCAGCTGGAGACGTTGCGCGGGCAGGTTGAACGAGAAAACGATCTGCAAAAGGCGGCTGAAATTCGCTACGGGCAGATTCCTGAAGTTGAACGGCGCATCGCGGATGCAACCAACCACCTCGACGAGCTGCAAGCAACGCAGCGGATGCTGAAGGAAGAAGTCGACGCGGACGACATTGCCGAAGTGGTCTCCAAAGCAACCGGCGTGCCGGTAAGCAGGCTGTTGGAAGGCGAGATGTCCAAGTTGGTTCGCATGGAAGACGACCTGCATCACCGCGTGGTTGGCCAGGACGATGCTGTCACCGCGGTAGCCAACGCAATTCGGCGTAGTCGCGCGGGGTTGTCAGACCCCAACAAGCCAATCGGGTCGTTTCTGTTCCTTGGGCCAACCGGCGTTGGCAAAACAGAATTGGCGCGGTCTCTCGCAGCGTTCCTGTTCGATGACGAGAAGGCAATGATCCGCATCGATATGGGCGAGTACATGGAGAAGCATTCCGTGGCCCGCCTAATCGGTGCGCCTCCCGGATACGTTGGTTACGACGAAGGCGGGCAACTCACGGAGGCCGTGCGCCGACGCCCATACGCGGTTGTGTTGCTTGACGAGGTGGAGAAGGCGCACCCCGACGTGTTCAACACGTTGCTGCAACTTCTCGACGATGGACGGCTGACTGATGGTCAGGGGCGAACCGTTGATTTCACCAACAGCGTCATCATCATGACCTCAAACATTCGAGGTGAGCTCACCGAGTTCTTCAAACCTGAGTTCATCAACCGCATCGACGAAATCATCACCTTCCGGTCGTTGACGAAGGCCGACCTTGTGCCGATTGTTGCCATCCAACTTGAGGGTCTGCGTTCCCGCCTTGCGGCTCGGAGGCTCGCGATGAACGTGACGCCAGAGGCATCTGCGTGGCTTGCTGAGCACGGTTACGACGAGGCTTTTGGTGCACGTCCGTTGAAGCGACTTATCCAACGCGCAGTCGCTGACCCTCTCGCCAAGTTGTTGCTGGAGGGTCGATACAGCGAGGGTGACACGGTGACCGTAGGTCTCGATGGCGCCGTGCTCTCGCTGCAGTAGGGACCAGCGGTCGGACTCCGGTTTGACTGATGAAGTCTCGTCGGAGGTACGGTGCGTCCATGGACGCCCCACCGTTTGCTGACCTTGTGACCGACCTGGCTGGGCTACGCGAGTTGTATCGCCAGCCAAGTGCCTTGGTGCAGAACAAAAAGCGCGAGACCCTTGATGGGGTGTCAACGCGCTTTGTCGAAAGCGCCCCGCTGGTGATGCTCGGCACGGCATCTCCGGAGGGCACGGTGGAGGTGTCACCGCGCGGCGGTCCTCCTGGATGGATCAAGGTGCTGGACCCAGGTCGGCTGTTGATCCCGGACCTCAACGGCAACAACCTGCTGGACTCGATGACCAACATCGTGGCCAACCCCGGGGTGGGTTTGCTTCTGATTCACCCGGGGAAGGACGAGACGTTGCGCATCAACGGAAACGCTTGGATCTCGACGGATTCAACGCTGATTGCACTTTGTGCCGAGCCCCGGGCCGATGGTTCAGTGCCTTCAGCGCCGAAGGCCGTAATTGGCGTGCAGATATCCAGCGTGTTCATCCATTGCGCCAAGGCGTTTCGACGAGGTTCGGTGTGGCAGCCCGATTCCTGGCCTTTGCTCGACCCGGTTGACGCAGTCGACATCCTGCAATGCCAACTGTCAATCGATGTGCCGCGTGAACAGCTGTTCGCCAACTTCGCTGACAACTACGCAACCGAGCTTGCCCTCGACACCGTCCAGTCGTCGCGATAACACCCCGGACAGAGCCATGTTCGACCCCCGCTCAGGGGGAATTCGGGATTGCTTTTTTCGCACATCTGAGTTCGTTCCGTAATAACTGACCAACGGACAACAGGCCCTGTGTTCGGGACGCTGCGTTCGTTCCGTAACGAGAGTCGACTCGAATTCTTCCTTTGAGTTCGTTCCGTAATGAATGAATTGCGCCAGCGGATGGTTCTTCCGTAATGATTGTCGACCCTTTGGGCGAAGCCAGTCATTACGGAACGAACGCACGCATTGGAACCTGGGTTTGCGTCTCGCTCGTAGTCATTACGGAACGAACACAGATGTCCCGAAAATGGAAGGGAAGCTCTCTCAAAGAAGGGATTTGGGAAGAACAGGACTGATCGAATGAACTGTCATACCCTCTAGTGATACTTCAGTGCATGACAAGTACAACTCATGCACATGGTGCACCGAAAGGCGCAGCTCGCGACAGCGGCGGTACCGCTAATGGTGGCGGGGACTGCCAGCTCATCCACCGGCACGGGGTGCTCGCTTGCGAGTGGTGTGGGGAACGGTTCGATCCCCGGTCGCACCGAGGCAGGCTTCCTCGCTTCTGTCGGGCGTCGCACCGAGTTCGAGCGTGCGAGAGGCGCCGAGGTTTGCTGCGTGCCGGGTCCGCCCCGCTGCGAAGCGCGATGCCTGCCCCAAGCCGCCAGGGGCCGGTGGGAATTGAAAAAGGGGTGTTCATCGGGCAGGAGCATGAGCCAGGCTCGGCGCCGCTGATAGGTACAACAACATTTCGCAGGCTACGCGTGCACAGAATCCGAGTCGGAGGAGTACCGGATGGTCGCTTGGTGCCATCGCTGTGCGGAGCGATGGTTCAGCCCGTGGGCAACCCTGTGCAGGCCGGAGGATTGATGTCGCAGTGCAGAACTTGTGAGCGGCTCGCGTTGCTCCACCCCGTTGACCCGCGCTGGTGGAGCGCAATGACCCAACGTGTAGCTGGGGCGCTGATTGACGACATCGGCTCAACGATTCTCGCGGTCGGTCAGGCGGTCGCCGGAGCGAGAGACCGTGACGAGACGCTGGTTCGCGCCGACCGTGACCTTCGGCGGTTCGCAACGGCAGTCGGATTACGCGAACCGCTTCCACCCTCGTTGCATTTGCGCTCGGTGTTACCCCGCTAGTCGGCGTCGTCGGTTGAGGCGGCGTCGGGAAGGCCCATGGGAAGGCTGTTGCGCCAAACACCATCGACCATATACAAAGCCGCGGCTACCGCCCCGGCTGTCGGAACCAGGCCAATTTCGCCGACACCCTTCACACCGTATGGCGAACGTGGTTGTGGCACCTCAACCAGGATGGTCTCAACGGGCGGCATGTCCTTGGGACGCAGAATCCCGAGCGACCGCAGCGTCATGTTGGTGGGACGGCCAAATTCATCGGACGGAAAGTCCTCTGTGAGCGCGTACCCAAGTCCCATATGGACCGAGCCTTCAACCTGGCCCTCGCAGAGTTGCGGATTGACGGCGCGGCCCACGTCGTGAGCGGCGACAACCCTTTCGATCTTGCCGGTGCTGATGTCTGCCACAACCATCTGAGCTGCATATCCGAACGCCGCGTGGATCAATGGATTTTCGACGTCTTCGTACAGTGAGTTGGTCCAATCGACTCGCCACTCGCCCTCGTAATCAACGCCGGTCTTCATGCCGTCGGCCTTGGCAGCCAAACAAGCTTGCATGACGGAGCCGGCGCCCATCAGCGTGCCGCGCGAACCAGTGGTTTGGCCCTGGCCCAACTCCCGAGTGGTATCGACAATCACGCGAATGCGCGACGGGTCGATTCCAAGTTCTTCGACTGCAACCTGCAGTGCGACGGTGTGAATGCCCTGCCCCATTTCGGTCCAGCAATGACGAACCTCGACGGTGTTGTCTTCGTTGAACCGGACAACGGCTTTAGCTACCTCTTTGAACCCGTTCCCAAGGCCGCTGTTTTTCAACCCGAGCCCAAGGCCCACCGCTTTGCCTTCGGCGAGGGCAGCATCGTATGCACCCTTAACAGCATCTAAGCAGACATCGGCGCCCAAACAGCCGTCGTCCATGATTTGCCCGGGACCCCACACCTGGCCAGGCTTGATGACGTTGCGCTTGCGGATCTCCCAGCCGGAGATGCCAACCGCCTGGGCCAGGCGGTCCATGGCGCCTTCCATGGCGAACTGTGCCTGGTTGGCTCCGAAGCCGCGGAACGCACCACAGTTGGGATTGTTAGTTCGGGCCGCCTCGGCCTTTACGTCGATTGTTGGCAGGTGGTACGGTCCGCTTGCGTGGCCAGCTGCTCGTTCGAGCACTTTCATGCCGACACTGGCGTAAGGTCCCGAGTCGCCGACCATACGTGCGCGTAGTGCTGTGAGCTTTCCGTTTGCGTCGCATCCAACGCTGTATTCCATTCGAATGGGGTGGCGCTTGGAGTGCATGAACAGGCTTTGTTCACGTGTGCTGGTGACTTTGACCGGCCGTTGCAGTAACCACGCCGCAAGCGCTGCATGACCCTGGTTGGAGAGGTCCTCTTTTCCGCCGAAAGCTCCACCGTTGGAAACAAGCTCGACAGAAACCTGGGAGTTGGAGATCCCAAGAATTGCCGCGATGGAGTCCCTGTCATCCCAGACGCCTTGGCCGCCCGAGAAGACGTGGAGAGCGAGGTCGCCTTGTTCGGATTCGACGATGGGTACTGCGAGCGTGGACTCTGGTTCCAGGAACGCTTGCTCGATTCGCTGAGTCTGGAACACGTCGTTGACCACGTGTGCACTGGCAGCGAGCGCTGTGTCGACGTCGCCACGCACGTACTTCGACGTGGACAGGACGTTGCCTTCGAGACCCCAGACTGCGTGCTCGGTGTCGGTGAGTGCTGCAACCGGGTTTGTGATGGGACGCAAAGGGTTGTACTCGACCGCAACGAGTTCTGCTGCACGGCGCGCTGTCTCACGGTCTTCGGCGACAACAACGGCGAGGACGTCGCCCAGGTAGGAGGTGCGCCCGCCGACCGGAATCATCAGCGGCCAGTCTTTGTGGATGAGACCGGTACGAAGTGCTCCAGGGATGTCCGCAGCGGTGAACACCCGAACAACTCCTGGAACCGCTTCGGCAACAGACGTGTTGATCCCCAGGACATCTGCTCGTGCATGTTGTGCGAGTACCAAGGCGCCATGGGCCATCGCAGGGAGCACCATGTCGTCGATGTAGGGGCGGCGACCAACCGCGAGCTCGACTCCCTCGTACTTCACACCACTTGAGCCAACCCCGCCGTTGACAGCTGGGGTGTGATGCTCGCCCTTGGAGAGCGCCTCGATTGCATCGAGAATCTTTACGTAACCCGTACACCGACAGAGGTGGCCGCCGAGGTGACGTGCCATCTCTTCGCGCGTCAGGGCCGCACCCTTCTTGTCCACCTGGGCTTTGGCCCGGACGACGATGCCAGGGGTGCAGAACCCGCACTGAAGCGCACCGCACGCGGCAAAGGTGTCTGCGTAACGCTGCACCTCGGCTTGGTCCATTCCTTCCAACGTGGTGATGGACTTCCCGGCTACCCGTGCGAGCGACATCTGGCAGGTGATGCTGGCCTTGCCGTCGATCATCACCGTGCAACAACCACACTGTCCCTGTGGCGAGCAACCATCCTTTGGCGACATCACCTGCAGTTCTTCACGAAGGGCTGCCAGGAGGTGCGGGTGCCGTGCGGAAACCGTGACCGAACTGCCGTTGACGGTGAACGCAACACGTTCGGTATCGGCCTGATACGGGGTGGTGATGGGCGACATACCGGAACTTTACAAAACGTCAACCCGTAGGTCGACCAGAACTTAAGATCGACTGATGACAGCCACTTCTCGCGACACCGTCGCGCCCGTTGCTCGGAGGGGAGCGCTGCGGTTGATTCGGCTGTACGCACGTCGGCACCCGCGCCCGTTTGTCCTGGGCGTGGGTGGCGGCGCTGTTTTCGGCCTGTCAACAGTTGGATCGAGTTGGGCGCTTGCCAGGCTCACCGATGATGTGATCAGGCCAGCTTTTGACGGACAGGAACCACCGATCCTCGGGGCGATGCTGCTCTTCATCGCAATGGGCGTGATCCGCGTCATTTCCGGTGTCGCGCGGCGGGCCAACGCTGCGTTCCTTCGCTATGACAACCTCGCAACGTGGCAGGAGCAGGTGGTGCGCAAGCTGGTGGACCAGCCCTTGTCGTATCTGCGGCGGCACGGAACCGGCCACCTGCTTGGCGTCGCCGAGACGGACTCCGTCGCGTCAGTCGAAATGCTTGGACCGCTGCCCTATGCCGTTGGGTCAATCATCCTGCTGATAACAGCAGCGGTGTGGATGATCTCCATCGACTGGGTGCTGGGCCTTGTCGCAATCGGATTGCTGCCGTGCGTTGCGCTCTCCAACCACTTGTTCCAACAACGCGTCAACGCTCCGGCTTCTGCGGTGCAACAGCAGTTGTCTGAGCTGGCAGGAGCTGTGCACGAAATGGTTGACGGGTTCGGCGCAGTGAAGGCTCTTGGGCTTGAAGCTCAGGTTGGTCGCGGCGTCCATCACCAAATTGACCTGGTCGTCGAGAAGAAGATTCGGCAACGCAAGATCCGAGTGTTCTTTGAGTTTTGGCAAGAGGTGATGCTGCCGGTGGTGCAGGTGCTGATCCTGCTCCTCGGGGCGTACCGCGTGAGGGCGGGTGCCGCAACTATCGGACAGATTGCGGGTCTGCTGGGGCTGTTCAACCTGTTGGTGTGGCCCATTCGGCTGTTGGCGTTTGCGATGGCCGAAGCCGGAACCTCGCAGGCGGGAGCGCGCCGGGTCCAGTCCTTTGTCGACGAGCCGACACCCTCGCCTCCTTCTGACGCACAACCCGTCGATTCGCTCAACGCATTCGAATTGGATGCGGTTGAGTTGATCCACGATGACGGACGGGTTGCGCTGACCAACGTGAATCTCCGAATCCGCAAGGGCCTGACCGTCGCCGTGGTCGGTCCAACAGGATCGGGAAAGTCAACGTTGATTGGAATCCTCGCTGGGCTTGAGACGCCAACGTCGGGGTCGTTGCGGCGTCACCTCCCGCGGGTAGCCGCCGTGTTTCAAGAGCCGATGGTCTTGTCTGGCCCGTTGCACGACAGCCTCACCCTCGGCACCGCGGTCGCTGCGGCCCGATTGCGAGTTTCGCTAGACACCGCTGCGGCTGACTTCATCGAGCAACTCCCCGCCGGTCTCGAGACGCGCATCGGCGAACGCGGCATCACGTTGTCTGGCGGACAGCGGCAACGAATTGCACTTGCCCGAGCGTTGGCCAACGACAGTCAAGTTCTGCTCCTGGACGACACCACCGCAAGCCTCGATTCCGAAACTGAGGAACGAGTTCTCCGCTCGATTGCGGAACTGGGCAATACCGGCGACGGTGACCAACGCACGGTAGTGATGGTGTCCGCCCGGCCCAGCAGCATTGCGTACGCAGACGAGATCATCGTCCTCGACAACGGGACCGTGGTGGGGCAGGGCTCGCACGCCGAGTTGCATGCCGGGAACGCGCTGTATCGATCGCTCTACGACGCGTTGGGCAAGAAATGATTCACGAAGATCAGGCCGAGATATCTGTCACCCGGACCATGGTCCGAGCCGTTCGCAGCGTGCAGGAGCTGCGTCGCGGCATCGTGCTCACGTTTGTCCTTGTGGTCATCGGGGCACTTGGCCGAGTGAGTATCCCACTACTGCTTCGACGCGCAATTGACTCTGGGTTGGGCGACGGATCGAAAGGACAGCGCGGCGTCGATGTCGGGCTGGTCACCCAGCTTGCGATGATCGGGCTAGCCATTGCAATCGTGTCAACCCTTTCGGCGATGGTCGCCACCTACCGCTTGGGTGTGCAGGCCGAACGTGCGATGGCGTCGCTACGCAGACTGATGACCGACCGCATTTTGTCGCAGTCGATCGGCCAGAACTCCGCACAACGACGCGGTGTGCTGGTTGCGCGAGTCACGAGCGATGTCGAGACGCTTTCGGAATTCTTTGGATGGGGCGCGCTGGCGTGGGTGATGCAAACGGCGACGATGCTGGTTGTCGGCATCACGATGTTTTTCGTCAACTGGAAGTTGGCGGTTGTCGCAGTTGTCGCGACGGTTCCAATTGCATGGCTGTTCATCTGGCTGAACCGTGCCATCGTTCCCGCTCACGTGACCGTGCGCCACCACGTTGGAAACTATCTGGGTGGTGTGTCAGAACTCATCGCGGTTGCTCCTGTCATCCGCGTGTTCCGTGCTGGACCTGTCATTGGGGGGCGCGTGCAACAGGCCGTCCAACAACGGCGTCGCAGTTCGAAAAAGGCTGACCTGCTCGGCGCGCTGCTCTTCATTTCCGCAGAGGCATTTATTGTGCTGGTCCTCGGCATCGTGATCCTCCTCGGGCTCCGTTGGAAGCAATCGGCGGGGCTGACTGCCGGCACGCTCGTCAGCTTCGTGTTCCTCGTTCGAGAGTTCTTGTCGCCGTTGATGGATTTCTCCGAAGTTCAGAATCAGACCGACAGAGCAGCTGCAGGAATGGCGAGAATTCTCGACCTGATCGACACGGAAACAGACGTGCTGGAACCGCAACACCCGGTCGCCCTTCCGCGGGGCGCGCTCGCCGTCGAACTGCGCGGCGTTGCGTTTCGCTATCCGTCCACCGAGTCGGCCTCAGATTCCGACAAATCCGATGTGCTTCGCACCGACGGGTTCGCTCTGCGTGACATCGATCTCACGATCGAAGCCGGTGAAAAGGTTGCAATCGTGGGTGCCACCGGCAGCGGCAAGAGCACGTTGGCCAAGCTTTTGGTCCGCGCAGCAGACCCAACGACAGGATCGGTTTTCCTTGCCGGAATTCCGATTTCGGACGTCGCGGGTGCAGCACTTCGCCAGCGCGTGCAATGGGTCCCGCAGGAGCCCTTCCTGTTCAACGACACGATTGCCAACAACATCATGATCACCAACCCGTCAATGCAATCCGCGGAGCTTGCGCAACTGCTCGCGCAGCTCGGGCTAGAGGATTGGGCTGACCGGTTCCCAGAAGGTCTCTCGACCAACGTGGGCGAACGTGGCTCGCTGTTGTCCGCGGGCGAACGGCAACTCGTTGCGCTGGCACGGGCAAGAGCCGCAGCTCCTGACCTGATCGTGCTGGACGAAGCCACGTCATCAGTCGACGCAACAACAGAAGCTGAACTCGCAGACGCGCTCGATGCGTTGGCAGCGGGTCGAACGTCCGTGGTGATCGCTCACCGCCTGACAACCGTTGCTCGCGCCGACCGCGTCATCGTCGTGGAAGCCGGTCGCATCGTCGAAGTCGGCCCGCCACGCGAACTGGCTGCGAAGGCCGGGTCGCGTTACGCGGCCTTCGTCGACGCGTGGGAACGATCCACCCAGGCAACCGAGTAGCCTGCAGCAACGTGCCAGGTACCGTCGTCGTCGGAACGCAATGGGGAGACGAGGGGAAGGCAAAGGTCATAGACCTGCTTGCCACCAGAGCGGACATGGTGGTCCGCTTTCAAGGCGGCCATAACGCCGGTCACACCGTTGTGGTTGGCGGTGAAAAGTTCGCTTTTCGCCTCATCCCGGCTGGCGTGCTCGCTGGAGTCCGCACCGTCATTGGTAATGGCGTGGTGCTGGACTGCGAGACGCTCCTCGGTGAGATCGAGATGCTCACCGGCCGAGGTCACGATGTCAGCCAGCTGCGAATCAGTGGCAATGCGCACCTCATCATGCCGTGGCACCCCATCTTGGACACCCTTGCAGAGCACGCCCGCGGCGATGCTGCGCTGGGGACCACCAAAAACGGAATCGGCCCGGCGTATGTGGACAAGGTGGCTCGTGAGGGACTCCGTGTCCAAGACCTGCTTGCGCCTGCCCGCTTCCGCCAACGTCTCACAACGGTGCTTGCAGAAAAGAACCAGATACTCACCAAGCTGTACGGCGCAGAACCGCTTGATGGGGCGGCTATCGAAGCGCAGTACCTAGACGATTTCGCACCACGCTTGGCTCCGTACATCGCAGACACCGTCAGCATCGTTAACGACGCAATCGAAGGCGGCGAAGACGTGCTGTTCGAAGGCGCCCAGGCAACCTTCCTCGACGTCGACCATGGCACGTACCCATTCGTCACGTCGTCCAACCCCGTCGCTGGCAGCGCAAGCGTGGGGTCAGGTGTTGGTCCTCGCCACCTCACCCGCATCGTGGGTATTGCCAAGGCATACGTCACACGTGTCGGCGCGGGTCCTTTCCCCACCGAACTGCACGATGACATTGGCCAGGGCTTGCGGGACCGAGGCCACGAGTACGGCACCAACTCTGGCCGCCCGCGTCGGTGTGGTTGGTTCGACGGCGTGATGATTCGTCAGGCCGTTCGACTGAACACGTTGACCGAACTCGCTGTGACCAAGATCGACATCCTGGACCCATTGCCCATCATCAAGGTCTGCTTCGCGTACGACATTGACGGTGAACGCAGTTCGTATCTCCCAGGTGACCTCGACCGATTCGCTCGTGCAGTCCCTGTCTACGAAGAACACGAAGGATGGCTGGAAGATCTCAGCGGTGCCCGTGTCCTGTCGGATCTCCCTGCCACAGCTCGGCGCTACCTCGACCGCCTCGGAGAGTTGGCAGGAGTGCCGGTCACCATCATCGGTGTTGGTGCAGGTCGTGACCAGGTGATCGAGATCCCAGCATGATCGAGCGTTATTCGCTGCCCGCAATGGCTGCGTTGTGGACCGACCAGTCCCGCATGGACCGCTGGCTGGAGATTGAACTCCTGGCGACGGAAGCGCACGTACCGCTTGGTGTTGTGCCTGCCGTTGACGCAGTCGAAGTGCGCAGCAAGGCTGCGTTCACGGTTGAAGCTGTCAACGCACGTGAGGCAGTCACCGACCACGACGTCGCAGCGTTCGTCGACGTGGTGCAAGAGTCCGTCGGTGGCGTTGCCGGCAAGTGGGTTCACTATGGGCTCACCTCAACTGACGTGGTCGACACGGCTTTGGCCTGGGCCATGCGAGATTCGGTTGATCTGCTGATCAGCGCAGCCGACACACTGGTGGCAACGTTGGTTGCCAGGGCCCACGAGTTTGCGGATACGCCTTGTATGGGCCGTACTCATGGCATCCACGCTGAGCCAACAACCTTCGGAACGAAGCTCGCCTTGTGGGCTCTCCAACTGGACCGTGACCGAACCCGCTTGAAGCACGCCCGAGAGGCAATTGCGGTCGGGAAGCTCAGTGGGGCAGTCGGCACCTATTCCAATATCGATCCTTCGGTCGAGACCCATGTTTGCGCTGCGCTCGGGCTCAAACCCGTGCCGGCTACACAAGTTCTGGCGAGAGATCGTCACGCCGAATTTTTGTATGCGTGCGCATCAGTTGGGGCATCCATCGAACTGATCTCCACCGAGATCCGCCATCTCCAGCGAACCGAAGTACGGGAAGTTCGTGAACCGTTCCGCGCAGGCCAAAAAGGGTCCAGCGCGATGCCCCACAAGCGGAACCCAATTACCGCCGAACGATTGTCTGGTTTGGCACGAATACTTCGGGGCAACCTGGGCGCAGGGCTTGAAAACGTGGCGTTGTGGCACGAGCGAGACATCTCGCACTCGTCTGTCGAGCGTGTGATCCTGCCTGACACGGCCCTGCTGACGCACTACGTGCTGGTTACCTGCAACCGGATGATCAGTGGGCTTACGGTGGACGCTGCGCAGATGGCCGGCAATATCGAGGCAAGTTTCGGGTTGGTGTTTAGCCAGTCGGTCTTGCTGACCATGGTTGCGTCGGGGCTGTCCCGCGACGACGCCTACCGAATTGTGCAGGACAATGCCTTGCGGGCATGGGACGAACGATCCAGCTTCCGGGCGCTACTGGATGCAGATCCTCGGGTGACGGATCGTGTGCCGCCAAGTGCATTGGACGAAGCCTTTGACTTGAAGCGCGTGTTGCGCAATGCCGGCCGGACGATCGACGCGTTGTCCGCACTTCAGTGATTGTTCCCCGCTAGCTAGGAAACACCAAAACGCCTAAACCGTCTGTACACTCATCTTTGATGGGTTCATCATGACGGGTAGGGTTCACCAGACGGCTCGGGTCGCTGACACTGCGAGCGTCGCTGACGATTTTCGGCTTGGGGAACTGAGCCGAATTGGCGAATTCTGTTTTGTCCGGGATCGAGTCATCGTCGGAAGTCGAACATCAATCGGTAGCTACGTCGGTCTCGAAGGGGACATTGTCATCGGCGATGACGTGTCTATCCAGAGTGGCTGCCACATCACTCGCGGCGTCCGTATTGGCGACCTCGCATTTCTTGGTCCGCGGGTGACCACGATGAATGATCGGCGAATGGTGTACCGCCGTCCAGTCCCGTTTGCACCGGCTCCGCCGATCATCGGTCGCGCCGCCCGCATCGGTGGAGCCTCGGCGCTGCTCCCGGGCTGCCGAATCGGCGAGAACGCGTTTGTGTCTGCTGGATCAGTTGTCTCTGGTGACGTTCCTCCGTCTACCATCGTGGCGGGCAACCCGGCGAGGGTCGTAGGCGAAGTACCTCGGAGTGAATGGCTGTGACGACGACTGTCGATGATTCGTGGGTAGCTGCGATTTCCGAGACAGCACGGTTGGCGTCCGTCCAGGGGCAAAGCCATCGTGGCCAGGAGCTGCTGACCCTGCTAGAGGGTGTTTCGCGACAGATCAGACGCGTGAGCGAGGCTTCCGACACGCATCGCAAATTGTTGGTAATTGACCCGACTGGGATGGCCGATGCCGTAGCGATGCTGGCTGGGATCGCCTCGTCTGTTGTGCGAATCGGTCATGCAGGCGCAACGGAACGGACGGCAGCCGACGTCAGGCAGTGGGTACCCAATCTCATCATCAGCAGGGATCCGGGCGAGCCGGGACCAAGATTTGTGACCGCGGATAAGTTGCTCCGCTTCGACGATACTGAGGCCGGTTCGGGTGAGCCACCGCCGAGTGGTCGGATCGAGCTCCGAACGTCGGGCACCACCGGAGAACCAAAATTGGTCCCGTTGCAGTGGAATCAACTGGTGTCGTCGGCCAGATCGGTCGCTCACTCCCTCGACTTAGCGCCCAACGATGTCACGTTGGCCGTGATGCCGTTGGGCCACGTTCATGGCCTGGTGGCTTCGCTCCTCGCCCCGCTCGTGTCTGGCGGAACAACTATCTGTACGCCGGGATTTGACGCAGCTGCGGTCTCACGTTGGATCGATGAGAACCGGGTTACCTGGGTGAGTGCGGTGCCAACGATGCTTCGCCAAATGCTCACCGTTTCGGAGCAGACCGGTTGGTTACCAAATCGACCGCTTCGGTTTCTTCGGTCAGCCTCGTCGGCGTTGCCGGTCTCGTTGCTTCAACAACTAGAAGATCGCTTCCAGTGCCCGGTTGTTGAAGCTTATGGAATGACAGAGGCTGCGCACCAGATTTGCTCGGCCGCGCCAACGGACCGAAAACGCGGCTCCGTCGGTCGCGCTGCCGGAGTTGACGTCCGGGTGGTCGACCCGGCGCGTCACCCGCTGCTCTCGGGCCAATCCGGGGAAGTAGAGATTCGAGGCGATTCGGTGATGGCGGGATATGTAGGCCAAGACCGACGCGGGCCCGACGAGTGGCTTGCTACCGGCGATCTTGGTTGGATGGATCCGACCGGTCGACTTTTTCTCCAGGGTCGCCGAAAAGAAATCATCAATCGCGGAGGCGAAACGATTGCCCCGCGTGACGTGGACGACGCCTTGTCACGGATCAACGGTGTTGTGGACGCCATTTCGTTCTCGGTCCCGGACAGTCTTCTCGGCGAAATCGTCGGTGCGGTTGTTGTGCTTGACGAAACTGCTCCCACGGAACGAATGATCCGGCACTTGATGTTGAGCTGGGTGGATCACCGGCACGTCCCCATTGCATTGGTAGCAGTCGAGGCAATTCCCACTGGTAAAACCGGCAAGCCTGACCGCGATGGCGCACGTGAATTGTGGATCGCAGAGCAAGTGCGTCGGGAGGCAGAATGGATTCCCGTAGAGGTCGAACCCGAACTCCTAGGCGCTGTTCGGCGGGCGTGGCGGACCGTCCTGGGAATGGTTTGTGCCGACGACGTTTCGTTCATGGCGGCCGGCGGCGACTCGTTGAGAGCCTTGGAATTGGAGACCAGATTTTCCGATGCCGGCCTCATGCTCACGATTGTTGACATGGCGTCGGCTCAGACGATCGACGCGCAAGCCCGTCTTGCTGCCGCCCTTCAGGCTGCCGGGACAGACTAAGCAATTTGCTCATCGGCCGTAGGTTCAACGGCGACCGTTGGCGACTCTTTGGACAAACGGAAGAAGTGTCCGCGTTAACGCGACCCGTGCAAGCAACCGGTCGCGTGCAACAAACGTTGATGACGTTCTGATTTGCATCAGATCCTGCCGGGTCTGATTCAATTCAGCCCGGGTTGCCTCGAGTTGCGCCGCGACTTCCAGATGATCCCCAGCCCCGGACTCCGCGGCCTGCAACCCCGCATGCAGCTGGTGGTTTTCGAATTCGAGAGTCCGAATGTGGTTGGTCAGAGACCCAACCACGACGGCGGCAGCGGACCCATCACGCTCCGCCCACGCAGGCGAAGCACCTGAACTGTAGGCAACACGGTGGAGGTTGATGACCGTCTGGTACTCATCGACAAGTTCATCGATGACCTGTGTTTGTGATGATCCAGATCGAACGAGCGCGCACACGTTTTGTGCGTCTTGTGGGTCGTACTTACTGATCGCTTCGCTTATGGACTCGGCGGTGACTTTCTCGCGCAGGCAACGCCTTCCAAAGTTAACCTCCCGCAACGCGCGAAACCGATCGGAAGTCACCATTCCCCCCAGTCCGCCGAGATCACACAGCACGACTGCGCAGCCGGACCCCATCGCTTCAATCGCGGCCCGAGCCTTTGCAAAGACCAGGTCGTAATGGTGAAGCAACGTTTCTGGTTTCTCCACTGGTTGGTTTGCACCCAAACCCGCGACGTCGAGTTGGATTCCATGCTGTTCGCACGCAGCCCGGATCGCAGGGAGAAAGTTCAAATCGGACGCGAGATTGCTGAACACGAGTGCCCGGGCCGGAACGGTTGGCAACGGCGTGGATCGAGTGGGGAACCGACTGGTGTCGACCCAGTTTCGGGTGCGGCCGACACGGTCAGCTGGGATCCCTTCCCGTGCGACGAGTCGGTCTCGGAGTGTGTCGTCGACTGCGAGATACCGGTAGATGCGTGGATGCTTCGGAGCGCTGTCTCCGGGGTACGCCCAATCGTGCGACACATACAACGCCGGGGTGTGTGGGAACCGGACCAGCGCAGTTATAGTTTCGAGCGTGTGATGCCCGTGAATGATGTCGGGAGCTTCGCCGATGGAAGAGAGGTCAGACACCACCGGAACGGTTCGGGCGAGGAGCTCAGCCGCTACCGGCCCGAGAATTGTGGAATAGACGACGGGGTGGTGGCCCCGGCGGAGGAGGGCTTCGGCGAGTTCGGCGACGTACAACTGTGTCCCGCCACGAACGTCGAGGAACACGTTCGTGATCAAGATCCGCACGGGCGTCCTTTGGTTAGCCGCTTCTTGGTCGGTTGCAAGTTGGTTTTGAGTTCCCTGCGGGGTGAAATCCGAAGGCTCAGCGAGCGATGCCAGCGTCACGCAGCACAGCAGCAGAGACACCCATTTCACGCCAAACGCCGTAAGAGATGCCCTTTACTTCGCTGTAAGACGCCGCTACCTCGATGAATTCGGCTTCGAGGCTTGAGATATCGAACCCGTCGGACATGGTCTCCAACTCCGCCTGCAAATCACGTTGTTCCTGCATCAGGAGCAGACGAGTGAGTGCTTCAGCTGTTGCCAACAGGCCAGCGACGGTTTCCAACCGAGCCGAGACGGTGTCTGCGGTGCGTTTGCGTCCACGCTTGGGCTTGTGAGCGTCTAGTGCCTCGAGATAGTCACGAACAACGCGGCTTTGACGGCGACCGATTGCCAAAGCGTCTTTGTGCTCAGCACTCATCGTGCGTTGTTCGGACTTCTTCTTTGTTGATTTCGGTGGCATAGAAGAAAGGGTAATCCAGCCCCTTCGGTTTTGGGATCAATCTGCCGATACCCAAAAGAATGGCAACTTCCCCGACTCGATCGGCCACGTACGCCTACGATCCGCACTGACGTAAGGTGACCAAACCATGAAGAAGTTCGTTCGCAGTCCAGGTTTCTATGTCCTGGTGGCCCTTGTCGTGCTCCTCAGCATGGGCGCCGTGGTTAACCGTCGGGCCGATGTTGAGAAGCTGAGTAGTAAAGAGTTTTACGCCCTCGTCGCAGAGGGCCGGGTGGTGCGAGAGCCTGCACCATTGGTCCTCGACCGCAGCGATGCGGTGACCGGACGGTTCTGGAACGGTGTTCCGCCTAAGCAGGTGGCTGGAGACAACGGTCTCAACCCTGAAGTGGTGAAGCGTCTGAAGAACTTCGAGGGGCTCACCACTCCGTTCAAAGTGACCTACGCCAGCGCTGACGACGAGAAGATCATCGAAGCCCTGTCCGTTGCAGATGTGCCGTACAAGGTGAACAAAGAAGGGCAGAGCGTGTGGGTCGCACTGCTGTTCAACTTCGTGCCTATCTTGCTGATGATTGGCCTGTTCATGTGGATCCTCAACTCGTCTCAGGGTGGCGGAAACCGCATCATGCAGTTCGGTAAGGCCCGAACCAAGACCATTTCGAAAGATCAGCCAAAGACAACTTTTGGCGACGTCGCCGGCTGTGACGAAGCAATCGAAGAACTTCGCGAGATAAAGGAGTTCCTCGAAAATCCCGCCAAATTCGCCGCTATCGGCGCGAAAATTCCGAAGGGGGTTCTCCTTTATGGACCGCCTGGAACCGGCAAGACCTTGCTGGCAAAAGCCGTTGCAGGCGAAGCGGGTGTGCCGTTCCTTTCCATCTCGGGTTCAGACTTCGTTGAAATGTTTGTCGGCGTTGGCGCATCGCGTGTCCGAGACCTGTTCGAACAAGCCAAGGCAAATGCCCCGTCCATTGTGTTTGTCGACGAGATCGACGCTGTCGGCCGCCAACGTGGCGCCGGCCTGGGTGGCGGTCACGATGAACGAGAGCAGACGTTGAACCAGATGCTGGTGGAGATGGACGGTTTCGACACCCGGTCCGGGGTGATCATGATTGCCGCAACCAACCGACCAGACATCTTGGATCCGGCGCTTCTGCGGCCCGGCCGATTCGACCGCCAGATCATGGTTGACCGCCCAGACCTCGAAGGCCGCCGTGGCATCTTCGCCGTGCATGCCAAAGGCAAACCGCTCGCCAACGACATTGACCTCGACGTGCTGGCACGCTCCACGCCAGGCTTTACCGGCGCAGACATCGCTAACCTGCTGAACGAAGCCGCTCTTATCGCCGCCCGGCGGAACAAGCAGGTCATTGGCCAGGCCGAGATGGAAGCAGCAACGGACCGCGTTATTGCCGGCCCGGAGAAGAAGAGCCGGGTGATGCCAGAGAAAGAACTCTGGGTGACCGCCTATCACGAGGCTGGTCACGCATTGGTTGGACACGTGTTGGACAACTGTGATCCCATCCACAAAGTCACCATCATTCCGAGAGGTCGGGCGCTTGGTCTCACCATTGCGCTGCCCACCGAGGACAAGTACACCCAGACCCGCTCGGCGCTACGCGACCAACTCGCCATGCTGCTTGGTGGTCGGACATCTGAGGAGATCGTCTTCGACGAAATCACCACGGGTGCCTCCAACGACATTGAGCGCGCTTCGGGCATCGCCCGGTCCATGGTTACCGAGTTCGGCATGAGCGACCTGCTTGGGCCGCAGCAGCTCGGTGAAAAGAATGGTGAAGTGTTTATGGGCCGGGACTTCGGCCGCACTCCTAACTATTCGCCGGAAGTTGCAGCGCAAATCGATGACGAAGTTCGCAAGTTCATCGATTCGGCGCACGCAACGGCGTACGAGATCCTGTTCACCCACCGAGACGTCCTGGACCGTTTCGCTGCAGCGTTGATGGAACGCGAAACGCTTGATCGCAAGGACATCGACGAACTGTTCAAGGATCTGCCCAGCTGGACCAAGCCTGCGGACCACGCAATCCTTCCCAAGATCGACCGGGGGCAGCCACTCACGCCGCAGCCGGTCGATGACCCCGAACTTGTTGGAGCACGCCGTAACGCACTGGCGAAGGTTCGCCAAAAGTTGGGCGACGCAATCAAGGGTTCCGAAGACGACCCAAGCGGCGGTACCCCTGCGGGCGTGCCAAAGCGCCCACGTCCCGCTACTTGAACGACAATTAAGGGGTGTCAACTAAAATTCCTACTGCGGACGTTCGTCCCGGCACCGACCGGGCCGCGCCTTTGCTGGTTTTCGTTCACGGCGCAATGGACCGTGCCTCCAGCTGGGACAAGGTTCGTCGGCGCATAACCGGCTCAACCACGGTCGCCTACGACCGGCGGGGGTACGAGTCCTCTGTTGCGTTGCCATTCAGCAGTGACCCGTTTGCGGATCACGTCGCTGATCTACGCGCGTTGATTGCTGCCGTACGCAGGGGACAACCCGTGGTGCTGGTCGGTCACAGTGCTGGTTCCAACGTGGTGCTGGCTGCAGCCGAACTGGAACGATCCGTTGTTGGCGCGGTGGTCTACGAGCCGCCTATGCCGTGGACAGACTGGTGGCCGTCCTCGGCCGGTGCCAGCACCCTGTCAGTTCATGCCGAGCATGGCCCTGAAGCTGCCGCCGAGGCCTTCATGAGGCGCATTGTGGGAGATGCCATCTGGGAGCGGCTGCCTGCAGCCACTCGCGAGGTCAGGCGAAGCGAAGGAACTGCGCTCCACGCTGACCTGTCCACGTTGCGGGGCCGGCCAGTCCAATTCGCGCATCGGTCAATCGGCGTTCCCGTCGTTGTCGGATGCGGCCAATTGTCCATCCCACACCATCGACGTTCAGCTGAGGAAACGGCGATGTTATTGCCACGCGGTGACCTGGTGGAGCTCGAAGGACAGGCTCACGGGGGCCACACCAGCGACCCGGCAGGGTTCGTTGGGCTCATCGAACGGGCTGTGAGCCTCCGGGCATAGTGCTTCGCCGTAGGTTGGCGGATAATCGGACGCAACCAGAAATTTGCGGATATTTCGGGTGTTTTTGGCCGTAACCGGCCTACGGGTGGAATATGTCCGGTACGCTCGGATCCCGATGAAGGGCAAATGGGCTAAAGGCATCGAGCCGCGAAACTTCGGCTGGGTTCTGAAGGATTCCTTGGCCTATTCCGAGCGCCCTGGTGGTCACACTGCCAATCACCGTCGGGTCCGCCGCCACGAAGAAATCGTCTGGATTCGTGAACACGGCTTCAATCGCGTCGTCTCCGTGCTCGGGTCTCCGCACAACTTGCACGCCTACGACGAGATGGCCATGCCATATGCGCACGTACCATTTGGTTCCCACGACGATTCGCACGCGGTTGTCTCCGTTCTCTACCCGCAGCTGCGTTTGTGGCTCGAGGCTGGCGAGCGTGTCCTTATGCACGCCGACGAAGTGTCGGACAAGTTGCAGGGGATCTTCGGCGGATACCTGTTGTACACCGGCAAGCTGTCCACCGCTCCGCAGGCAATTACGGTCGTCGAAACGTTGATGTCACGCCAGCTCGGCCAACCAGGCCGTGAGATTGTCGTGATGGTCGCAGACGGCCTCGCCTCACCGCTCGCCTGAAGCTCCGCTTAGCGGCATTACACAGGGCATGTTGGTCATGACTCGACTGACCACCATCGCTGCGTTGCATTCAGCAGTCGGCCAAGCCAGGCGAAACGGCCAAACAGTCGGGCTGGTTCCAACAATGGGTGCGCTCCACGACGGGCATGCAACGCTCATCCGAACCGCTTCGGCAGTGAATGACGTCGTCGTCACCACCGTCTTTGTGAACCCACTCCAGTTCGGACCCAACGAAGACTTCGCTGCGTATCCGCGCACCCTCGACGACGACGAACGCATCGCAACCGCCGCCGGTGCCACGCACGTGTTCTGTCCCTCCGTGCACGAGATGTACCCCGACGGTGCCCAAGGCGTCCTCACTAGGGTAAGCGTGGACCAAATCACCAGTGTCCTGGATGGTGTGTCTCGGCCCGGTCATTTCGATGGTGTGGCAACAGTCGTTGCCAAGCTCTTCGCGATGGCTGGCGAGTGTCGTGCGTACTTCGGAGAGAAAGACTTCCAGCAACTGGCCGTCATCCGGCGCATGGCAACCGACCTGTCGTTCCCAGTGGAAGTGATTGGCGTCCCAACCGTGCGCGAACCGAACGGGCTGGCGATGTCATCGCGTAACCGGTACCTCACTGCCGAACAGCGTGAGGGTGCGGCGGTCATCTACCGAGCGTTATGTGCTGGCCGAGATCTACTCAACACGTCGAACCCTTCGCTAGACGAGGTGGCCGGCCTGATGCGTTCAATGCTCGACGCCTCGCCAGTGGTCGACTCTGTGGATTACGCAGTCTGTGTCGACGCAGCAACGCTGCAACCGCCCGTGTCTGATGGGTTGCTCCACCTCGGGTTCAACTCCGATCCCTCCGTTCACCGCTCGGCCGCGCCCGGGTCTGATGGGTTGCTCCACCTCGGGTTCAACTCCGATCCCTCCGTTCACCGCTCGGCCGCGCCCGGGTCTCATGGGTTGCTCCTTGCAACGCCAGTGCGCCTTCTCATCGCGTGTCGGGTGGGGCGTGCTCGTTTGATCGACAACGTGTAGCCAATTGAAATTGACCGGCCAACACAGGTCGGTCAGCCACAGACATGACACGATGTCCTGATGGGGCTCTTCACCTTTGCTGGTGTGTTGGAAGGGTTCTACGGAACGCCGTGGACGTGGGCAGAACGGCGTGCCGTGATGGAACGCTCGCTCTCTGCCGGGCTTCCTTGGTACGCATGGGCCCCCAAGGGAGATCCGCTGCACCGAGACGATTGGCGGGCTCCGTTCTCCGACGCGCACCTACAGGGGTTTGCTGACCTTCTCTCCCTTGAAGGGCTGCATCTCTGCATTGGGATCGCACCAGGCCCAAACCCTGGGGAGACCGTTGCAGCTGACGTGGAGGCCTTGGTGGCCAAGCTCGAGCCGGTGTTGCAGCTCGTGGAAGCAGTCGGGTCGCACGTTCCCATGCTGATGGTTGCGTTCGATGATCTCGGTGCGGACTTGCTTGAACCAGGTCGACACGGTGAAATCGTGACCGGTCTGTACGAGGCGTTCGAAGATCGCGTTGTGCTGGCCGCGGTGCCCGTGCACTACGCAGGTACTCAGCGTACGGACTATCTCGAGGCCTTCAGCGCTGCCCTCCCGCCCGATGTGCTGGTGGGATGGACCGGCCCGATGGTGGTCAACGATTCCATCGACGCAGCGGACGCTGAGGCATTCAGCGATGCAGTTGACGGACGGCCGCTGCTGCTGTGGGACAACTATCCGGTCAACGATGCGCTCATGCGCGGCCAGTTGTTCCTGCACCCGTTGCGCGGACGCGATTCGTTGTTGTCAGAGTTCTGTTCTGGTTACTTCGCCAATGTCGGTTTGCAGCCGCAGCTGTCACTTCCGGGACTGCTGAGCGCGGCTGCGTTTTGCGAGACTGGCTTCGCCGCCGAGGTGTGGGACGAGTTCGAGCAGCCTGTGCAGATTGCGTTGTTGGCTGAAGCCTGCGACGGGGGAGAGCTCTACCGCCTGGGCCTCCACGCCATCACCGACACCGAGTCGAAAGAATTCGACGACTTGTGGTGGTGGCTTGAGCGCATCGAAGTGTTGGAAGTCGGTGACACAATCGGCGAAGAGGCGTTGCCGTGGGTGTCACAAGCCAACGCAGAAGCCGAACTATGTCTGGTGGCGATGGACTTGCTGGACCGTCCGCCGGATGATGCAGACGTTCCTGGGCTTATTGTCGACCTGTGGCGGCGCTGGCCGACGTTGCGTCGGAGCGAGTTCAGCGTCTTCGGGCATCGATTGGCTATTCGTCCAACGATGGGCGTGCATGCCGATGGCGGATGGCACCTAGATGCGTCTTCGGTCGTGCGTGATCGCAACGTGACCGATCTGCTGTGCGACGCAGCATTGGCCCGCCACACCACGCCGCTGGAATGACCGCAGAGGTCTCTTGCGGACGCTGACAGCCACCGTTGTGCAACTCAGCCGCCCCAACGGGGGCTTGCGCTTGTAGGGTGTCGGCCGTGCTCATCGTGATTGACGTCGGTAACACCCAAACCGTTATTGGTGTGTACCCTTCGGACGAGACGGGGCGGACGCACAACTCTGAGTTGGTCGACCATTGGCGTATTGCTACGCAGGCTGACCGCACCCCAGACGAACTGGCGATGTTGTTCCGCCAATTCCTTGCGCTTCGAGGTGACCGGTTCGATGCGGAGTCGGTGCGCGGAGTCGCCATCTGTTCCGGTGTGCCTCGAGCAACCGCACACTTGCGCAGAATGTGCGAGCGGTATCTTGGCTACCAACCCACGGTGCTTGAACCCGGCGTCAAGACCGGTATCCCGGTTCTGTACGACAACCCCCGTGAGGTCGGCGCGGATCGCATCGCCAACGCAGTTGGTGCCCTCGACCGATATGGGGCACCGGTGGTGGTGGTGGACTTCGGCACCGCAACCACGTTCGACGTCATCTCGCCCAAGGGCGAGTACCTGGGCGGAGCAATCATCCCCGGCGTCGAAATCTCCTTGGAGGCGTTGTTCAACAAGGCTGCTGCCCTGCGGCGGGTTGAGCTGGTCGAGCCGCGCAGCGTGATTGGCAAGTCAACCGTGGAATCGTTGCAGTCAGGTGCATTATTCGGTTACTCGTCCATGATCGATGGAATGTGTGATCGGATCGAAGTTGAGATCGGCCCGTTCAAGGTGATCTCCACAGGTGGCCTTGGCGCCCTCATCTCGCAGTTCTCCCGCCGCATCGACAGCCACGACGCCTGGGTCACCTTGCACGGTCTCCGCCTGATCTTTGAGAAGAACCTGCCCGTCTAAGTCGATGTACTTGGTCTCTCGGTCGCTCCCAGTGAGACCCAACGACCGCTGCGGCGAAATCTGTGCTGACCCGGCTACGTAGATCGGCGAGACTGGGGGTGCCATGTCTTCTGTGTCTTCTCCGCCTCCTTCACGTCTCACCATCCCGTATCGCTTCGAGCCCACGGCTACGGCTGCTGGGTTGGTGGCTCTGCACGACTCGGTCCTCGAGGCAGGAGCTGAAACAGACATAGAGGTGGTGCTCGCTGGTCGGCTGATGCTGCGGCGGGGTCAAGGCAAGCTCACCTTTGGTCAGCTCCAAGATGCAACGGGTCGTATCCAGCTCTTCGGACCTGCCGATGTCACGCCGGACTTCGAGGACTTCACCGGGCTCAGCCTTGGTGACTGGATCGGCGTCACCGGCACGGTCATGAAGACAAAGAAGGGCGAGCTGTCCGTCAAGGTGACCGACTGGGTGCTGTTGGCGAAGGCTGCCCGTCCGTTCCCAGACAAGTGGCACGGCCTTGCCGACGTTGACATGCGTTACCGTCAACGATATGTGGACTTAGTTGTTACTCCAGAGTCCAACAAGACGCTGCGTGCACGCAGCACCATTGTGAGCGGCATCCGTCGATACATGGACAACCTCGGTTTCATCGAGGTGGAAACTCCCGTGCTGCAGCCGCTTCCCGGCGGTGCTTTGGCCAAGCCGTTCACTACGCATCACAACGCGTTGGACATCGACTTGTATCTGCGCATCTCCGACGAGCTGTACCTCAAGCGCCTTGTGGTCGGTGGCATCGAACGCGTCTACGAGATTGGCCGAGTGTTCCGCAACGAAGGCATTTCGCCTCGACACAACCCAGAGTTCACGATGATCGAGATGTACGCCGCCTACTGGGACTACACGGACCAGATGGCCCTCACCGAAAACCTGGTTGCGCACCTTTGCATGCAGTTGCACGGCACCACCAAGCTCAGCTATGGCGGGCGCGAACTCGATCTCACGCCACCGTGGCCGCGCCGCAGTCTTGTGTTGATGGCGTCCGAAGCAACTGGTGTCCAACTGTCCTTGGACACCCCGTTGGAAGACTTGCGAGCGCTCGCTCGGAAGCACGACGTGGAAGTTAAAGACGGTTACGGTCCCGGCAAGTTACTGCTGGAGATCTACGAAAAGCTCTGCGAACATACTTTGTGGGAACCAACGCACATCGTCGACTACCCCAAAGAGGTCTCGCCGCTTGCCCGTGATCACCGCAGCATCCCAGGGATGACGGAACGCTTCGAGACCATCGTTGCCGGACGCGAACTGTGCAACGGCTACTCGGAGCTGATCGATCCGGTTGAACAGGCCGCTCGCTTCGAAGATCAGGTCAAGGCCAGTGCTTTCGACGACGAAGCAATGGTGATGGATCACGACTACATCCGCGCACTTGAGTACGGTCTTGCGCCAACCGGCGGCCTTGGCATTGGTGTCGACCGGCTGGTGATGCTCCTCACGGACAGCTCCAATATCCGCGACGTAGTTCTGTTTCCCACCCTCCGACCTGAAACGTTTGACTGAGAAGCCGTGCGCGTCCTCATCACCGGAGTTGGCGGCGCGCTCGGAGGACGTGTCGCGTCCCTGGTAGAGGACCTCCGTGAAGTCGAAGCGATTGCCGGTCTCGATGTCGTAGCGCCACGTCGGCCGCTCCGAAGAACAGAAGTCAGTGTTGTCGACCCGCGGGAGCGCCGCCTGGTAGCCAACGCGGTGAAACGGTTTCGGCCAACAGCAGTGCTGCACCTCGGCATCTACGAGCCAGATGCCAGGGCAACCCCACGTGTTGCAGCGGAGCGCACCATGGCCGGCACCACCACTGTGTTGGGCGTCGCAGCGGAAATCGGCGGGCTGGATCGCATCGTGGTCCGCTCCGGATTCGAAATCTATGGCCGCCGTCCTAACGGAACTCAGGTGCCAGACGAATCGGCAATTCCCGACCCCACGTCTGCGTTTGGACGCACGCTGTTGCGGACCGAGCAACTGGCACAGGCAACCGCTGACTCCGTTGGCGCAACCTGCTCGTTGCTGCGTTTCGCCACGGTGGTTGGGCCCGATGTGCCGTCGCCGCTGGCACGCTATCTGCGTCTTCGCGTTGTTCCAGTCAACGGGATCCCAGACGCACCCCTGGCCTTGCTGCATGCAGACGACGCGGCCCGAGCGATTGTTGCAGCGTTGCGACTGCAGCTCGACGGTCCGCTCAACGTTGCGGGCGAGGGGTCAGTGACGCCTTTCCAAGCTGCGCTATTGGGCGGCAACATTCCATTGCCCACATTTGGTCCGTGGTGGAGCGTGGCTCGGCGGATCTCCTCGGCACTCGGGTCGCCGGTCCCCGATCACCTGTTGGAACTTCTCCAGCGTGGTCGCGTCGCCGACATCAGCAGGCTGCAGGTGCTGCCAGATCTTCTGCCTTCGTTGTCCACCATGGAAGTTGCGCGTGCACTTCATACGTGGACCTATGACTCAGCGTCCGAGGCCACGACAAATTTTGATGAAACGGTGGACACTGTAGAGGCGGCAGCTACATGAACCGACCACCAATCAAGTCGCCACGAGAGCTGGCTCGTGCACTCAACCGACGACGCTCTGGCGACTATGACGTTGACCCTTGGGGTGCGGACCCCGATTGGCTCGACATCTTCTCCACCGTTACTCCGATGCTGCGGGTGCGAATCGAAGGAGCAGATCGACTTCCTGTAAACGGCGGTGCGCTGCTCGTCACCAACCGACGCCTTGGAATCGGCGAACCGATCGCCCTCGCTGTCGGAATCCGTCGCCATACAGGCCGCCTTGCTCGGCCAGTTGGGGTTCCTGACGGGAAGTCGCTCTCGCCGCTTGTGCGTCGGTTTGGACTGATCCGTTCCTCGGCCAGCGAGATCCGTAGCGTGTTGGCCGCAGGCAATCTTGTTGTGGTGGGTCTCACCCCGTCGTTGCGTCGAGAAGCCGGAACGGTTGCCTCCGATCTGCTCGCTCCGGCGCTCGATCTGCTCCTTCCGGTGTTCCCTGTCGCCACCGTGGGTGGTGAGTTAACAGGGTCATGGCGAGTGCATGTCGGGGTCCCAATTGCTCCTCCGTCTTCGGTTCGTCGCACACCGCTGGCGGCGGCTGAGCTAGCGGATCGTGCTCGGGCTGGGGTTCAGATGCTCCTGGAAGACGAGTTTCCAAGTCGGCTCACTGGCGCGTAACTGATATTTGACCGCCGGTTCAAATTGCCACGCAGCGTGGACTAAACCACCTGAGGGTTCCCAGCGACCAAGGCTGCCGGTAACCTGATGCGGACATGCGTCGGCTGTACTTCCCCAGGTACTTACTTACAGCGGCTGCGTTGGTGGTGGCCACTTCGGCCGCGTCTGGCGCGTCGACTCTCATCCCGGTTGCGGCCGGGAACGTTCTTGTCGCGCCCGGGAACGCTTTTGCCGCGCCCGGGTCTGATGGGTTGCTCCACCTCGGGTTCAACTCCGATCCCTCCGTTCACCGCTCGGCCGCGCCCGTCCCGGTGGGTGGCACCCCAGAATCCACCCCGCCTCAGACTTCCTCTGCACCGTCCACGGTGGACCCAGCCCAGCAGTCCGCCACGGTGCCTCCAACGGCTGACCCAACGACCACGAAACCTGCAATCCGCAACCTCGTCGTTTCCGGCCACGGTTACGGTCATGGTCGCGGCCTGGGGCAATGGGGCGCATACGGATACGCCGTCGAAAAAGGCTGGGACTACCGGCGCATCCTTGACCACTACTACGGCAACACATCGGTTGGAAAGCTCAGTCCCACGTCGGCCATTGGCGTACGCCTGCTCAGCCAAGACGGAAAGCAGGTGGCCATCTACCAATCGACCGGCAGGTTTTACCTGACCGTCAACGGTGAAACGTTTGGGCCCGATGCGGCGTCGTTGCCAGCAGCTTCGGCCGGGTCCGCCCCTGCAGCTGGTGTGCCTGCAGAGAGCGCAAGCACCAAGCCCGGCCCCGTTGCAGTTGGCCTGCCGCCGGCAACCATTCCGTCGTCCCCGCAAGCCGATTCCGGGTCAACCGGAAACGGGGGAGTCAGCACCGTCGCAACCACCACCCCACCGCTCATCGCTCCATCTGGAATCGCGCCGGGTGCCCCGGCTGTCGTGAGGATTCAGCTGGTCAGCGCGGGCCGCTTTGCCATCAGCGAGGCAACGAGTTGCGCCGGACCATGGAACTTGCGGGCAACGGTGAGCGCCGCGTCGGTGACTGTTTCAACTGGCCAGGCCGACGTCACGGAACCCGCTGCCATGCTGCAGGTCTGCACGTCCAACGGACGGCGCGCCTATCGGGGTGACCTGGCCGCTGTCGATGGCAAGCCGGGCCAGTACCTGGTGAACCAAGTGAATATGGAGGAGTATCTCCGTGGTGTGCTGCCCGCCGAAGTGCCGTCCGGGTGGGGTGCAAAGCCAAACGGCATGGAGGCGTTGAAAGCCCAAGCAGTAGCCGCTCGTTCGTATGCTGCCGCCGAAAAGCGGCCCGGTTTGGCCAACACGTGCGACACCACCGCTTGCCAGGTCTACGCCGGACGCGGCGAGTTTCGCGGCGGCGCGTTTGTGTCGTTCGAAGATTCGCGCGCAGACGATGCAATCGAGGCAACCGCCAACGAAGTGCGCTTCGACAAGACGGGCGCGGTTGTACGCACCGAATATTCATCCTCAACGGGCGGCCAGTCCGCTCCCGGTGTGTTTCCGCCAGTTGTGGACGACGGCGACCGGACCACTGCCAACCCGCATGCCAACTGGTCCGTGACCCTTACTGCGGCGCGGCTTGAGGCTGGGCGAAAGCTGGGTGCCTTTAAGGACCTGGTGGTGACGTTGCGCGATGGGGTTGGTCCGTACGGTGGCCGGGTGCAGAACTTGGACCTCGTCTTCGAACGCGGCAAAGTTTCTTACAAGAGCGGCGAATTTCTGCGCCTCTACAATCTGCGTTCAACACTGTTCAACCCGCAGATTGCGGAGTCTGGTGGGGGAAGTAGCGGCACAGGTGGAGTCCCGGCGCCACTGGAAGCAATTCCCGACGACGGCACCAGCGGGTTTGTTGGGGTGGCGCTCCCGAACCAGAACAAGTCAATCGAATCTGTTGAGTCCCCAACAACCACGGCGGCGGCGAAGAAGTCATCTGGTAAATCGGCGACGAACACCACAGTCGCGGCGAAGAAGAACAGCAAAACCGTGGCCACCGTGGTGGTCACGCCGGTGGCAGTTGGGAAGAAGGCGCAGCAGGCGATACCCGTTGCTAGTGCCCCCCCAACGACACAGCCAACGATCAAGTCGGCCGCAAAGTCGGTGTCAAAGGCCAATACCACCAAACGGGCTGGATCCGCCAAGACAACGCCTACCACCAAGAAGCCTTGACTGCGCCTTTGCGTCGGGCACGCTGTTTCTCCAACGTTGGCGCTCAAGCAACCAACCTACCCAAAAATCTCTTCAAAACGACCCGCTGGCGAGACGTTGGCCGCTCCAGCGCCAACGTTGGTTGCTGAGGAGTCAACGTTGGTTGCAGGGTGTGGTTTTGCGGGGATGGGCCAGATTCTGGAACTTGGCGTTACGGCTGCGGCTGGGCAGACGCGAAAACGGCGAGCCGGAGGCTCGCCGTGCGGTGGTACTTGGGTGCGGTGGTACTTGGGCGTTGACTGCCCGGCAGCGGGGTTACTTAGCCGCGGCAGACGTTTGCGGTCAGCGGTGGGATGGTTGTTGGCAGCGTGGCCTCGCCTGCAGCCAGTTCTTCCGCAGTGAGCTCCGGCCATGGCTTCTCGGAGAGAACCGTGCGCTCGTAGGTGATGATGGCCCATATTTGCTCGTCCGTGAGATCAGGGAAGGCTGGCATTCCGGCTAGCGCGTTGTGTTCGCCGCCAGGTCGCTTGGGATCGCCGTAGGCGACGCCCTTCTCGCACGAGCCGTGACGCACGAACGCAATTTGGTCAGCAATGTTTGGGAAAGTCAGTTCTGCTTCGCCCTTCCACAGTGCGCGACCGACGCCGCCGCCATCCTTGCCGGCGCCGTTTGCCAGGTGGCAGGAGGAACACTGGGCGTTGAACAGCCGAGCGCCCAACTGCTGCGGTGTTTCGACTGTGCTCTTTGGAGTAGCGAAGATTCCTGCGTAGAAGAACGCCCAAATTGGCACGCCCGTCATCAGGAACACCTTTGACATCCTTGCGAACGTCTGGCCCTTGATCACCGGAGGAGTGACGGGGGTAGGGATTGCCGGCGCTGCTTTGGCTGCCTTGGGCGTTGCTACAGCCGCAGCAGGCGCCGCTGCTGCAGTAGCGGCTGGAGCGGGTGCGTCTGAAGCAGCCTCGGCTCCTTCGCCGCCCGTCAACGCGGCGCGTCGCGCTTTGGATCGGGCGAGTAGGTGTTCGGGGATTTCAGCCACTGCTGTCCTTTGCGCAGATCGTCGTGCGTGACGGATTTGTCTGTGACGAATTTGTCGGTGACGATTTTGTCGGTGACGATTTTGTCTGTAACGAATTTGTCTGTGGAGACCCTACTGGGTCGACGCCGACGCACCCGCGACGACGGCCATGTTATGTGGCGCCACTACCAAACCGCTAAAGGGCGGACAGATAGGGCATCGGTGGGAACGTTCGAGACTGCCTACACAACTGATGCGACACCTTCGTGGGAGTGAGGTCCCCAGCGAGACACCGTGATAAACCATGAGGTGCCGATCTTGGCCCGGTGCCCAGACCTGCTTGCAACAAACCTGCTTTTGACAAACCAGCTTGTGAACCGAATCACGACCCTTTCCCGCAAGGAACCCGTCGAGGAACCTACATGACCGCCTTTCTCAGCTCACTTATTGCGCTTCTGGCGTGTTGCGGACTCGTTCTCGCCTACGCCAAGCGCCGCCCTGTCGGCACCGACATCACCTGGGGCGAAGCCATGGTTGCGGCGCTGTTCATTTTTGCGGTCATGTTTTTGGCGTACGGGATCGTGCCCCACCAGTTTCTGAACTGGGCGGACTCCGAACTCAAGTGGCGCCCCGATGCGTTTGGCATTCCCGTCGGCTGGTTCGGGAAAGACGGTTTCCTCGGCGCTAAAGGCCTCGGCAACTCGCGCAACGTCTTATTCGGTGACGGCATCACGTTCTTCGGGCGTGGTCGTGTGCTCATCAACAAAGAGACAATCCGCGACATCGTGGCAGCCACGCTCTACATCGTCTTCCTCGGCGTCCACATCTTTATGTTCAAGGAATGGCAGGGTCGCGGCAAGAAGGCTGAAGCCAAACTCAAGGCAACGCCGACCACCAGCACCTACGGCCGTCCTCTTGTGAAGCGAGCCTGATGCGACATGGCTGACGCCAACCCACCGCTGCCGTACTTTCCGGGTGAGTACGTCCTTGCGGAAATCTCGCCTGAGGCCCTGAACAAATCGGTTAAGCCGAAGCAGTTCCTCCACATCGACCAGTCCGAGTGCATCATGTGCGAAGGCTGCGTAGACATTTGCCCGTGGAAGTGCATCCACATGCTGTCGGCCTCAACGGTGGCAGACGCAGTCGACGTTGTCGCTCCTGGTACAGATCCAGATGACCATGTGGTCTTTGTGGTCGACGAGGACGTGTGTACACGCTGTGGATTGTGCGTTGACCGGTGTCCCACCGGTGTCATCATCATGGGTAAGGCAGGTGTTGCGCCGCGCGACGGCGATCAGCACATGCGAGATAACAAGCATGGCTACGGCTATGGCATGCGGTTCTAAGAAGATCAGCAGGAACGTGCAGGAGTAACGACATGGCAACCCCAATGCGCCCAACAGCAAAAGAAAAGCTGACCGAAGTGGTTGGCAACGTTCAGGGCTCCCAAGCCTGGAACTCCATCTTTCGGCCTGGCTCTATCTTCCGGAAGGGCTACACCGACAGCCCTCGTAACCGGTCGTACGTCATCATGAACTCGCTGCTTTACCACCTGCACCCCGTGAAGGTGAAGCGGCATGCTGTCAAGGTCAGTTACACGCTTTGCCTTGGCGGTCTGAGCTTCTTCCTGTTCATTGTGCTCACGCTGACGGGCATCTTCCTGATGTTCTTCTACACACCGGAAGCAGCCAAGGCCTACGCAGACATCCAGGCGTTGCACACGTCGGTTGCCTTCGGCCTACTGGTGCGCAACATGCATAGGTGGGGCGCCCACCTCATGGTGATCGCCGTGTTCATGCACATGGCACGCGTCTTCTACCACGGTGCGTACAAGGCTCCTCGAGAATTCAACTGGGTCATTGGCGTCATCCTGCTGACGCTTACGTTGTTGCTCTCGTTCACCGGCTACCTGCTCCCGTGGGATCAGCTGGCGCTGTGGGCAGTGACAGTGGGTACCAACATGATTGGCTACACGCCGGTCTTTGGTGGTCAGTCACGATTCGTGCTGTTGGCCGGTAAAGAAATCGGCTCAGCAACCTTGCTCCGCTGGTACGTGCTTCACGTGCTGCTGTTCCCGTTCATCATCGTCATCTTCATGGCGATCCACTTCTGGCGTGTCCGCAAGGACGGCGGCATCTCGGGTCCGCTCTAACCCGGTCGCATTCCCGCAAGACGTTCGAGGTTCTCAAACATGGCAGACATGGAAGAAATACTGCGCCGCTCGCAAGAGGCTAAGGCGAAGAAACTGGCCGAGAAGGCTGGTGCAGACGCGCCCGCTGCGCCACCCCAACAAGCTGGTGACGCCGCTGCCGCTGCGTCCTACGCCGAGGCAGAAGCGTCGGGCAAGATCCCTGCGCACCTCCTTGCTCGAAGCGCTGGTGCTAAGGCCTCCAAAGAAGCCGGCGGAGCGTCCGAAGCATCGGGCGGTGGCGTGGCGGTACTCGACGCGCCAAGTGCCGGTGCTGTGGCTGCGGCCTCCGCACTTCAAGCGCCGGCAGGTGGCGGGCTGGTTGGTCCAGCTGGGCACACGCAGCGCTTGCTGACCGTCGTCAAGGCCGGCTCCATCCAGGACGTCAAGTCCGTTCCCACAGACAAGGTCAGCACGTGGCCGCACTTGCTCCTTGGAGAGTTTGTTGCGTCCCTCGCTTGTCTGGCCGTGCTCATGGTTCTCTCGGCCTTCGTCAACGCTCCATTGCTTGGTTACGCCAACTACAACCAGACACCGAACCCGTCCAAGGCACCCTGGTACTTCCTTGGTCTGCAGGAATTGCTCACCATGTTCCACCCAATGGTGGCTGGCGTCACCATTCCTGGCATGGGCCTCTTCGCGTTGATCCTCGCCCCCTACAGCGACAAGAACCCCTCCAACAAGCCAGAAGACCGCAAGGTCGCCATCTCGCTGTTCACGGTTTTCCTTATGTTCTGGGCAGTGCTCGTCATCATTGGGTCCTTCTTCCGAGGCCCTGGTTTCAACTTCGTTATGCCGTGGGAAACCGGCATCTACTTCGAGCTCTGAGCCGCAAGGAGATCCTTCATGAGCACAGCAGCAATTCTCGTCATCGCAGTGGTCGCACTGGCCGTTCTGGCTATTGCATTCTTGGTCACCACGGCTCGTAAAACCGACCGCAACGCAGCGGTCGGCCTCCTCGCTCGTGAGACAGTCAAGCGCGACCGCGGTCGTAGCCGTTCGGCAGCTGCGCTCGGATCCGACGTCGCCGTCACGGAGACTGCGTTTGTCCCAGCGCCGCTGACCGGGCGAGAAGTTGAACGTGCGGCCGGAGGTTCGGTCGCGGTTGTGGATCGCGCACCGGCTGTTCCACGGCCAGCCATGGACGCAGAACAGCTTGGCGTTGCTCGCCGGCAGTTCCTCAACCGGGGCATCATCTCGATGTTCATCCTCGGTCTCGGATCGTTCCCCGGCCTTGGCGTGATTGCGTTCCTGTGGCCAAAGCTCAGTGGCGGCTTCGGCTCCAAGGTCAACGTGGGCAAGAAAGACGACATTTTCGCTGCAATCGAAGCGAAGAAAGAGCCGTTCTACAACGCAGAAGCCCGCTCCTACATCATCGAGTATCCAAAGGATGCGCTCACCAAGGCTCGCCAGGTTTACACGGGTGGCGTGCTCACGGGCATGGAATCCGGTGTGGCTGCCATTTACCAAAAGTGCGTCCACCTGGGTTGCAAGGTCCCATGGTGTGGCAGCTCGCAGTGGTTCGAATGCCCGTGCCACGGATCCCAGTACAACCGCATCGGTGAAAAGAAGGGTGGCCCTGCGCCACGCGGTTTGGATCACTTTGCCGTGTCCGTCAGCGAAGACGGCAGCGTCATTGTTGACTCCGGAGCCCGTACAGACGGTCCTCCAATCGGAACCAACACCACCGGCCAAGAGGCCGAAGGACCGCACTGCACCACCGGCGCAGCTGAGCACTAACCCGCTCTCCTCCGCCCGGTCTGCCCCCAACTCTCTTGCCACTCAAGCCTTAGCCAAGTCTCCACAGTCAGCCAACCCAGGAACCCATTCCCCGTGATAACTGCCGCCACAACGCAACAGGGCGTCGGCCGTGCGCTGATCGCCACTGCCCTCTTGGGCCTGTTGATCTACGTCATCGCCGAGAACCGTGTCTCGAAGCAGTCCAACTTGGACAGCTTCATGGATGCGCCCAACCGCAAGGCCGCGCCTAACGACGAGGTGTTCGAAGGACCGCGCCTCGACCGCTGGCTGACCTGGGCCCTTGTCCTCATGACCATCGTGGCCATCAGCGTGCCGGTCTACTGGCTGGGTGAGGTTGGTCGCCAAGAGGGCGCCATCCGCGGCTTCGACAAGCGCAGCGTGCATCGCGGTGAGGAGGCGTACTTCAACACGCCTAACACCAAGCACGGCACACCAGCGCTCAACTGTCAGTCCTGCCACGGCGCCAACGCTGGCGGCGGCGTCGCCGCCACTGCGGTCAAGGACTACGACGAAAATGGCATTCCACTGAAAGATGCCAGCGGCAAAGACCTCATCCGGTCGGTCAGCTGGGCTGCACCACGGCTGAACGACGTCGCACTGCGGTACAAGAAGGGCCAGCTGCGCAACGTCCTGGTCTACGGCCGTGCTCCTGTCATGCCTGCGTGGGGCGTTGCAGGCGGCGGTCCTTCCACCGACCAGACCATCGACGATCTCATTCAGTACCTGCGTCACCTCGCTCTCGAGAAGAACGAAGAAGCCCGCAAGATCTACGAAGAGAAGTGGGACGAAACCAAGAACGCCGACACTGCCTTCGACTTCGCGCTCAACAGTCTTCCCATTCGTGAACAGCGGCAGAAGGAATCGACTGAAGCCTTGGCCGCAGCCAAGAAGGCAGCAACCAACGAAGGCAAGAGCGACGGCCAAATCCTCTTTGAAATGAACTGCGCTCGCTGCCACACCAGCGGCTGGTCCCAGGGCGAACCAAAGCCTGCGGGCACCGGTGCCTTCGGCCCTCGCCTTTCCACGGAATCTCTCAAGATCCAGTTCCCCAATCCTGCGGACCAGGCTGCATTCATCAAGGCCGGCACCGAAGACAACAACAAGCCGTATGGCACACGGGGCATCAACGGCTGGGAGAGCGGTGGCATGCCGTACTTCGGCAACATTCTCACCGACAAGCAAATCGACGCCATCGTCGAGTACGAACGGGCTCTCCACTCCACTGATTCAGCAGATGCCGAAGCAGCATCCGCTACGACCGAAGAGGCAAAGCAATGAGCGCTCTGATGCTGGCCAACTTCGAATACAGCGTGTTCATCCGCGGCATTTTGTTCCCGGGGATCATGTTCATCATCCTGTGCGGGTCCAGCTACATGATCATGGCCACCAACATGGGAAACCGGCTTGGGTTCCTGGTTGCAGCAGCGGGTCTCGCCGGTTGGATGTGTCTCATGTCCATCGTTTGGATGATGTACGGCATTGGGTTGCGCGGAAAAGACCCCACCTGGCACGTCACCGATGTCATCACGGGCACCAACAACCTCAACATCAGCGAGAACCCGTCCGTTGCTGACCTCGCCAAGATTCCGTTCCAGTCCTCATGGTGCAAGACCGATGCCGACGTTGCAGCTTCGCCTGCCGCGAAAGCTGCCGAGAAGCTTCCGGATGGAATCGCAAAGAGCCGGGCCGGTCGGGCAGCAGAGAACGCAGTTGAAGCAAAGTTTGCTGCGACACGCGCAAAGGTTAAGGCCGACACCGGCTGGGAACCGCTCTGCACCGGTAGCGGGCAGCGTGGAGACGGTCAAGCCACAGTTGACGCAACGCTTGTTCGCAAGAAGTCAGACCCAACCAAGACCCCACAGGCCTTGTTTGCTGAATCCACGCAATATCAGTCCATCAGCGCCTTCCGTCAGGGCGGCCAGAACTACCTGTTCAAGATCCGCAAGCACAAATTCTTCCTGCGTCACTCGCCGCACTGGTTTGTGATCCAGGTGCAGCCGCTCAAGACTGAAGAAATTGAAGAGCCGGTGCTTGGCCCAGGTCGGGTGCAACTGCTGAATGAAGATGGCACGCCACAGGTCGTGAAGAAGGAACAGATTCTGAAAGACGTGGACCAGACACAGCCCATCACCAGTGTGGTGATGCTGCGTGACCAAGGTTCTCGTCGGCAACCCCCGTTCCTGCTTGCACTCTTCTCTGGCGCGCTCTTCGCAATCCTCGTCTCCGTTCTTCATCGACGTGACAAGCAAGTCATGGCTTTGGCGAAGTCGACAAAGGGCCGTTCCGTAACCGCCTAATCTCCGTAGTACCGGAACGGCCGGGCTCACCCACCAGTGGTGCGCTCGTCCGGCCCACCATCCGAAACCTCAACCGCCCTCCCGGGGACTTACGACACATGGCCGAATACCTGCCGATCCTGATCCTGGCCGTGCTGGGCCTGCTCTTCGTTGGGGGTTCCATCGCAGCTTCTGCGCTGCTCGGCCCCCGACAGCGCCCCACGTCTGCGAAGGTTGCCCCGTACGAGTGCGGAATCGAAGACTCCGTTCCGTCATCGGAGCGTTTCCCAGTCAAGTTCTACCTGGTGGCGATGATCTTCATCATCTTCGACATCGAGGTCATCTTCCTCTACCCATGGGCTGTGCTGTTCGGCAAGCTTGGCGGCTTCGGACTGTTGGAAATGGCGATGTTCTCCGTCCCGGTGGTGGTTGCGTTCACGTATCTCATTGCCAACGGCGCTCTCGATTGGGCCCCTGCAAAAGGTCTGCGCCGCATGGAATCCATGATTGCGGAAAGCCGCACCTCAGCAAGCACCATTCGCCGGGTCGGTCGCACTGGCGACACCACAGCTGGCGCAACAACCGAATCACCTGCTGTCAACGGCGGAGAGGCAGCCTGACATGGGTCTCGAAGACCTCAACCACAACTTCCTGACTGGCAACATCGAAAAGCTGGTCACCTGGTCTCGGAAGAACTCAACCTGGCCGGCTTCGTTCGGCCTTGCCTGCTGTGCAATCGAAATGATGGCTACCGGCGCCGCCAGCTTCGATCTTGCCCGCTTCGGCATGGAGGTCTTCCGTGGGTCACCCCGTCAGAGCGACATCATGATTGTTGCCGGCCGTGTCTCGCAGAAGATGGCCCCGGTCTTGCGTCAGGTCTACGACCAGATGATGGAACCAAAGTGGGTCATCTCCATGGGCGTGTGCGCAAGCTCCGGCGGCATGTTCAACAACTACGCAATTGTGCAGGGCGTCGACCAGGTTGTACCCGTCGACGTGTACGCGCCGGGGTGTCCCCCCGGACCCGAGACCCTTATCTACGCAATCCTCACGCTTCACGAGAAGATTCAGACCGGCGAGATCACTAAGCGCCGCACGGCCACTGGCGCTGGCGCTGGTCTCATCTTGGACACGCCCCCCAAGACCATCGCAATCGGGACGCCAAAATGACCGACACTGCAGTGGAAACACCGGTCGAAACTCCTCCGCCACCCCCGGAAAAGCGTCATGGCGCGCTTGTCTCGCGTTCGCGTAACCAGGTTGTCTTGCATCCTTCCCGCGCTGAATATGTCAAGGTCGTAAGCGCGCTGAAGGCCGAAGGCTTTAATATGTGTGCAGATCTCTGCGTTGTGGACTACCTCACTGCCGCCGCCGCTCGGCCGTTGCCTGAGGGTGTCACAGCTGAGCGCTTTGAAGTGGTGGTGAACCTCACCAACCTCACGCAGCCAGAACGCGTGCGGGTCCGCGTTCAGGTGCCAGCTTCCGACGCTTCCATCGCCACGCTGTATAGCCTTTACCCGGGAACAGAGGCAATGGAACGCGAAGCCTGGGACCTCCTCGGCGTCACGTTTGTCGGACACCCCGATCTCAGCCGCATCCTGCTCCCCGAAGAATGGGTTGGGCATCCATTGCGGAAGGATGAGGCAACCGGCCGCATCCCTGTGCAGTTCAAAGTAACGAGGTCCCGATGAACGCGCAGGAGATGCAGTCTCGGGACAACACGCAGCCGGCAGAGCTGGCACGTGAACGCGGCAGCGTGTTGCGCGGCGTTGCCCCCGAAGACGCCATGCTCGACGTCAACGACTACGACATCGAGGTCGGCGACGACGAGACGATGATCATCAACATGGGTCCTCAGCACCCCAGTACGCACGGCGTGCTGCGCGTGATGATGGAGATCCGTGGTGAGCAGGTGCTGCGCACCAAGCCGGTCATTGGCTACCTGCACACCGGCATGGAAAAGACGGCAGAAGGCCTCACCTTCATGCAGGGAGGCACCAACGTCACGCGCATGGACTACCTCAGCCCGTTCTTCAACGAGCTGGTGTACTCCATTGCCGTTGAAGAGTTGCTTGGTGTGGAGCTGCCCGAACGCGCCATCTGGATCCGGATGCTGCTCTCCGAACTCAACCGCATGTCCAGCCACCTGCTGTTCCAAGCCACAAACGGCATGGACGTTGGCGCAGTCGGCATGATGATCTACGGCTGGCGTGAACGGGAACTGTTGCTCGCGTTCTTCGAAAAAGTCACGGGCCTGCGGATGAACCACAACTTCATCCGCGTCGGCGGTACTGCCGCAGACCTCACACCTGGTTGGCAGCGCGACGTGCTTGACATCTGCGATGCCGTCGAGCCACGCCTTGACGAGTTCGACACGTTGCTCACCGGCCAGCCCATCTTCTTGAAGCGCACCCAGGGTGTTGGCGTCATCACCCAGGAAGAAGCCATTGCGCTCAGCGCAACCGGCCCCATCCTGCGTTCAACGGGCATCGAGTGGGACATCCGGCGCAGCCAGCCGTACCTCCACTACGACAAGGTCGACTTCGATGTCATTGTCGGCACGCACGGCGACGCCTTCGACCGATACGCCATCCGTCTCAACGAGATCCGTGAATCCATCCGCATCGTCCGCCAGATTGTGGACATGATGCCTCAGGGCGATTACCGGGTGCAGAACAAGAAGGTCACCCCACCTCCTCGTGGACGCATCGACGAGTCGATGGAAGCACTCATTCATCACTTCAAGATCTTCACCGATGGCTTCAAAGTGCCCGAGGGCGAGGTCTACGTGGCCGTTGAAAGCCCCCGCGGAGAACTTGGCTGCTATCTCGTTTCAGACGGCGGCTCACGGCCGCTTCGCATGCACGTGCGCGGGCCGAGCTTCGTCAACCTGCAATCCATGCCCACGATGATGCAGGGCGCGCAGATTGCCGACGCTGTTGCGATCATCTCCTCCATCGACCCTGTGCTGGGAGAGGTAGACCGCTAATGGCACGCTTGAACACCGCCAATACCGAACGCGCCCGAGAGCTGATGGGGCACTACCCGCGTGCGCGTTCCGCAATGATCCCGATGTGCCACCTTGCTCAGGAGCAAGACGGCTACCTCACCGACGAGGCAATGGCACACATCGCCGAACTGATCGCCTGTACTCCAGCCGAGGTGTATGGGACCGCCAGCTTCTACGAAATGTTCAAGTTCCACCCGGTGGGCAAGTACGTCGTTGGTGTCTGCACCAACATCTCGTGCCTATTGCTTGGTGGCGAAGAACTTCTCACCCACTGCGAAGAGAAGTTGGGCATTCGCACCGGTGGAACCACCGCAGACGGCATGTTCACGCTTGAAGAGATGGAATGTCTCGCAGCCTGTACCAAGGCTCCGTGCCTGCAGGTCAACTACCGCTACTTCGAGAACATCACCCATGACCAGGCCGATGCACTGTTCGATGACCTCGGCGCAGGCAAGCGCACCGGCGACGTTCCTCCGCACGGAACGCTGTCTCGCATCCGCCAGTCCATCCCCGCCGACCGCCGCGCATCGCGCGATTCGATCTGACGCTCGTTCACACGTCGAACCCGCACTCACCTAAACCGCACTCACCTAAACCGCACGACCCCGCACGAACCCGCACTGACCGCACAGCTGTCCGAAAGCACTCAATGCCGACCTCGCTGAAGATGATCTCAACCCGCTGGGATGACCCACAGGGTCATACCCTTGCCCGCTACCGCGAGACTGGCGGGTACGAGGCCATTCGTAAAGCAATGGCAATGGAGCCAGATGCTGTTGTCGACGAGGTCAAAGCAGCCAACCTGCTTGGACGCGGTGGCGCCGGCTTCCCCTGCGGTACCAAGTGGGGCTTCCTCCCGAAGGACGTTTTCCCCCGCTACCTCGTGGTCAACGGCGACGAGTCCGAGCCGGGAACGTTCAAAGACCGCCTGCTGGTCGAACGTGACCCGCATCAGCTCATCGAAGGTGTGCTGATTGCTTCGTACGCCATTCGGGCCAAGCAAGCGTTCATCTACGTACGTGGCGAAATGGCACTGGCACACGAGCGCTTGTCTGCTGCGCTCAACGAGGCTTACGCGGCTGGCCTGGTTGGCCGCAACATCATGGGTACCGACTGGTCCCTCGACATCGTCTTCCACTTCGGCGCTGGCGCGTACATCGTGGGAGAAGAAACAGCGCTCATCGAGTCGTTGGAAGGCAACCGTGGCATGCCTCGGCTCAAGCCTCCGTTCTTCCCCGCATCCAAGGGCCTGTACATGCAGCCCACGGTCGTGAACAACGTCGAGACGCTTGCCAACCTGCCGTGGATCATCACCAACGGTGCAGCGGCGTTCACAGCGGTTGGCGACCCAAAGGCTTGTGGCACACGCCTCTTCGCGCTGTCGGGCCACGTCAATAAGCCCGGCGTGTACGAAGTGGACTTCGGTACAACGACATTCCGTGAGTTGTTCGAAAGCCCTGAATACGGAAACGGCATTCGTATGGGACGCTCCGTCAAGGCCTGGATCCCCGGTGGTGCATCGGCTCCCTGGTTCTTCGAAGAGCACCTCGATATGGCGCTGCACCCAGGCCCAGTCGGTGCTGCTGGGTCCATGCTCGGGTCCGGAGCAATTGTCGTGATGGACGACCAGACCGACATGGTGCGCGCAGCTTGGCGCGTCGTGAAGTTCTTCGCCAAAGAGAGCTGCGGCAAGTGCTCTCCATGCCGCGAAGGAACCAACTGGTTGGAAAAGATTTATCGGCGGATCCTCGATGGCCATGGCCGTCCGGAAGACATCGACCTCCTGATGGACGTCGCCGACAACATCAGCCCTGGACTCACCTGGCCACCGAAGCAGACCACGATCTGTCCTCTTGGGCCATCGGCTGCGTCGCCGCTTGTCAGCACGGTCCGGCGTTTCCGAGACGAATACGAAGCGTACATACGAAAGGTCGCCTAGCAACATGAGCGACGCCACCACACCCGAAGCACCTCCGAAGACAACGCTTACCGTCACCCTCGACGGTCGCGCCACCGAGGCCACTCCAGGCGAGCTGCTCATTGCTCACGCCGAAAAGATGGGCACATACGTTCCACGCTTCTGCTGGCACCCGCGCATGCGCGAGGTCGGCATGTGTCGTATGTGTCTTGTGGAAGTTGACGGCCCGCGCGGTCCGTCGTTGCAGCCAGCATGCATGCTGCCTGTTGCCGAGGGCATGAAGGTGGTCACCGATTCCCCAACGGTCAAGAAGGCGCAAGACGGCGTTCTTGAATTCCTGTTGGTCAACCACCCGCTTGACTGCCCCGTGTGCGACAAGGGCGGCGAATGCCCGCTGCAAGATCAGACACTCAGCTTCGGGCCAGGCGAAAGCCGGTTCGTGGAAGAAAAGCGGCACTACGAGAAGCCCATCTCCATCAGCGACCTGGTCCTCCTCGACCGAGAGCGCTGCATCTTGTGCGATCGGTGCACCCGCTTCTCCAAAGAAGTGGCCGGCGACCCGCTCATTCATTTCGTCAATCGAGGCAACCGCACCGAGGTCAACACCTTCCCTGACGATCCGTTCTCCAGCTACTTCAGTGGCAACGTCGTGCAGATCTGCCCCGTTGGTGCACTGACGGCAGCGCCGTACAGGTTCACCGCTCGCCCGTGGGACCTGGACCAGGTTGAGTCCACCTGCACGTCGTGTGCCGTGGGTTGCCGAGTTGTGCTGCAGTCCAGCGGTGACAGCGTTACTCGTACCCAAGGTGTTGACTCCGACGCCGTCAACTGGGGTTGGCTGTGCGATAAGGGCCGTTTCGATTTTGAGAACATCGGTTCAGCTGGCCGCCTCACGAAGCCAAAGGTTCGTAAGGGCCAAGGCGAAGCTGCTCAGGAAGCAACCTGGTTCGAAGCACTCGAGCGTGCGGCATCTGTCCTGCGCAACACGCCTGCCGATCAGGTCGGCGTGATCGGTGGCGCACGCCTCACCAACGAAGACGCGTATGCGTGGGCCAAGCTGCTGAAGGGCATGCTGCGTATCGACAATGTCGATGCTCAGCTGGGCGACGGTCTCAGCGCGCAGTTCATCGTCGGAACGCCTCAGGCAACCATCGGCGACATCGCCGCGGCAAGTGCAGTCATCCTGCTCAGCCCCGATGTGAAAGAGGAACTGCCTGTGCTGTTCCTGCGCATCCGTGACGCAGCACAAAACAAGCGCGTCCCAATGGTGGAGCTCACCCCAAAGGGCACCGGCCTCAGCCGGTACGTTCGCCAGTCGTTGCAGTACCGCTCGGGTGAAGCCGGTGTTGCTGCACGTGCGCTGATTGCAGCCGTTGGCGGCACCAACGCAGATCGTCAGATTGCGGGCGTCGAAGCTGACGTCATCAACGCTGCCGCCGCAACCATCTCGCAGGCGCTTGCGTCGGGCAAGGGCAACGGCAACGTGATCTTGGTCGTTGGCCGCACCTCGCTTGCCGAGACTGCACAGTCCATCGAAGATGCGGCCCACGCGTTGCTGGCTGCTCCGTTTGCTTCGGCCAAGAAGGTGCTCCACACCAGTCGCCGTTCCAACGTTCGTGGTGCCATCGACATGGGGCTTGCCCCTGGAATGCTGCCGGGCCGCGTCTCGCTGGCGCAGGGCTTGGATTGGTTCAGCACCGAATGGGGCAACGTGCCGATGATGCCAGGCAAGGACACCGCTGCGATGCTGCGTGCGGCTGCCAACGGCGAGCTCAAGGCGTTGGTGTTGTTGGGTGCCGATCCGCTCGCTGACTTTCCCGACAGCGCTGTTGCAAAGGCTGCGTTTGCGGCCGTACCAAACATCGTTGCAATCGACCTGTTCGACACTGCTTCAACCAACCGTGCTTCGGTGGTACTTCCTGCATCGGGCTACGCCGAGAAGTCCGGCACCGTCACTAACATTGAAGGCCGCGTCTCGTTGGCTACGGCCAAGGTAAGCGGCCCGGGTGTGACCCGGCCCGATTGGATGATCGCCGTCGAGCTCGCAACCCGTTTGGGCCACGACCTTGGGTTCGAGTCCGTTGAAGAAATCACTGCCGAGATCGCCAGGGTCGCCCCGGCCTACCTGTCGATGTCAGCCGCTGCGGCTTCAGGCAACGGTGCTGTGGTGCCAATTCCTGGCGCTGCCGATGCCGTCAACGAAGCATTTGCAGCTGCGGCTCATGGCGCCGCCGACGAGCCGGACGAAGCTGCTCCGACCTCTGGCGATGCCAGTGATACGGCCGACACAGAGGTTGCGACGAAGCCGACGGCACGGACCGTTCCTCCGCTTGTCGTAGCAGTTGCGCCAAGTTCAGCAGCGGCCGTCCCGCAGCCGGACTCGTACTCGCTACGACTCGTCGCGGGGCACGTGTTGTACGACAACGGCACGCTTGTGTCACACAGTCCTTCGTTGGCCAAGCTCGCCCCTGGCGACGGTCTCCACCTGCACCCTGGTGAGATTGAACGCCATGGCCTCTCCCGTGGTGGACAGGTCAAGGTTGTGAGCCAGCGCACCTCGGTCACCCTCACCGTGGTGGAAAACGACTCGGTGGCACGCGGTTCGGCGTTCATACCGTTTGGTCAGGCCGGCGGTGCGGCTTCGGCATTGCTGGACACCGAAGAACTGCATTCAAGCGGCATCGTGAAGGTCCGCCTCGAGACGGTCGCAGAGTAGGGAAACCCGGATGGCACTCGCACTCAACATCAACGCTCTTCAGGCCAACCTGGCAACAGTTTCGCGTGGGCTTGGCCGCTTCACCGAGGACGGCGATCCGCTGTTCAAAGGCAAGCGGACCGTGGTCGACGGCGTCGAAACATATGCTGGCAACGTTGACTGGTGGGGCTGGCCTTTGATCATTGTGCTTGTCAAAGCACTGATCGCTTTCGGCATCTGCGTGCTCTGCACGGCGCTCCTGATTTGGTACCTCCGAAAGTTCATCGCCGATATGCAAAACCGCATCGGGCCAAATCGTGCCGGCCCGTTTGGTTTGCTGCAGACCCTCGCTGATGGAACGAAGCTCTTCTTCAAAGAAGCTCTGTGGCCTAGCCAGGCCGAAAAGACAGTCTTCCGTCTCGCTCCTTACATTGCTGCTGTTCCTGCCTTCCTGACGTTCTGCGTGATTCCGCTCGGCGGCGTTGTCGACGTCGCTGGCTACCGCACCAACCTGCAAGTCGCTGATCCCCCGATGGGTGTGCTGTTCAGCCTGGCCATCAGCTCTATTGCCGTGTACGGCGTCATGCTGGCCGGGTGGGCGTCTGGTTCCAAGTACCCGCTGATGGGGTCGGTCCGTGCGTCTGCGCAAATGATTTCCTATGAAGCTGCCATGGGCTTGTCCCTCGCGGCTGTAGTGCTCTACACCGGGTCGTTATCCACCCGGAAGATCGTGGAAGCGCAAGAAGGCGCAATCTGGAATTGGCACGCAATCAGCACGATCTTCGTGCCGTTTGCAATCTTCGCGATCGCAGCCGTAGCAGAGCTCAACCACCCGCCGTTCGATTTGGTTGAAGCCGAATCGGAACTGGTGGGCGGCTTCCACACCGAGTATTCGGGCGCCAGGTTCGCGATGTTCTACCTGGCCGAGTTCATGAACCAGATCACCATGAGTGCGCTTGTGGTCACGTTGTTCTTGGGCGGTCCCAACATGCCGTTCGATCTTGGCTCCGCACTTCGTCTGGACAACATTCCTGGCATCGGCGGATTCCTCGCCGCGCTCCTTGGATCGTCAAGCCCGCTGTGGGTTGCGCTCAAGGTGTTCATCCTGTTGTCCATCCTCGTCGGCATCCGGGCCACGTTGCCTCGGCTTCGTTACGACCAGCTGATGGACCTCGGTTGGAAGCGCATGATCCCGTTGGCACTTGGTTGGCTGATCATCCTCGGCGCTCGTCAGGCTGGGGTGGACACGGCTTCTCGACTCGCCTACATGGTGCTCGCAGTAGCCGGCTGCTTGGCTGCCTGGGCACTACTGTGGGCGGCCATGCGTGTCGGCCGCCGTACGGCTCAAGAGGAGTACTCAGCGCTCACGGGCGCTGGGCCACAGGCTCCCGGATCTGATGGGTTGCTCCGCCTCGGGTTCAACTCCGATCCCTCCGTTCACCTCTCGGCCGCGCCCGGGTCCCGCGCAGGAAGGCTCTAGACCATGGGATTCCTCGAAGGATTCGGCGTCACCTTTGCCAAGCTCAACAAGAGCAGCGACACCGGCAAGATCGTCACTAATCGCTACCCGGACGACCTGCGTCCAAAGCCAGAGCGCTTCCACGGACGCCATGTGCTCAACCGTTATGAAGACGGTATGGAGAAGTGCATCGGCTGCGAACTCTGCGCTGGCGTGTGTCCTGCGAAATGCATTTACGTTCGCGGTGCAGACAACGACCCAGAGAACCCCACGTCGCCTGGCGAACGCTACGGGTTCGTCTACGAGATCAACTACCTGCGTTGCATCCACTGCGACCTGTGTGTTGAGGCTTGTCCTACCGAGGCCATCACCGAATCGAAGATCTTCGAATTCGCGTTTACCAACCGCAGAGACGCCATTTACGAAAAGCAACAGTTGCTCACCGGCGACGACGGCAAACCACAGATTCAGCCTTGGGAAGATCACCGTGGTGGTCTCGTGAATCACTCTGGATGGATGCGGGCAACGTCGCCTGGTGGTGACGCCAGCTACGAAGGTCAGGTGCTGTGGTCCAACGAACTGGGCTACGGCGACCAGCCTGCTGAGGCAGCGCAAAGCTCAGAAATTGCTGCGCCGGTGCTGACCAAGGCTCAGGCCAAAGCTGCACTCAAGGCTGCCGGCCAATCGGCTGCTGCTCAGCATTCAGGCGGAGGTCACTGATGGGTGAATGGATTGTTCTCGTGGTTGGCGCCGCCCTCGCTCTGCTTGGTGGGCTTGGCGTCATCTTGCTCAAGCACCCGGTGCACGCCGCATTGATGCTGGTTCAGTCGCTCTTCGGTGTCGCCGTCCTGTTCGTTGCGCAGCAAGCTCACTTCTTGGCCGCAGTTCAGGTCATCGTGTACGCCGGTGCCGTGGTAGTTCTCTTCCTGTTCGTCATCATGCTCATCGGCGTCGACAGAGCCGAAGACATCCGGGTTGAACCCCTCAAGGGTCAGCGTCCCCTGGCACTGTTCATTGCAGCGCTTGGGCTGGTCGAGCTGATCGCCATCATTGCGATGCAGAACGACTTTGGCGGCGTGCTACCCAAGACGTTCGAAGGAACCAACGTTGAGCAGGTCTCGGCGATGGTCTTCAGCGATTATCTGTACGCCTTCGAAATCACCTCCATCCTGCTTGTGGTCGCTGTGGTCGGCGCAGTCGTGCTGGCTCGCCGCGCACCGGCTCATATCGACGGAGCCAAGTGATGCAACTGCTCGCAGTCTCCAACCCAGACCCCAAGGCATACCTCTTCGTCGCGATGGCACTGTTTGTGTTGGGCGCAGTGGGGCTGCTGTCACGCCGCAATGTGATCGTGATGTTCATGTGCGTCGAGCTGATGCTCAACGCCGCCAACCTCACGTTTGTGACGTTCGCTCGAATGATGGGTGACATCCGCGGCCAGGCCATTGTGTTCTTCACGATGGTTGTCGCTGCGGCGGAAGTCGTCGTCGGGCTCGGCATCATCGTGTCTATCTATCGGCGCCGCAAGGCCATCACGGCTGAAGAAGCCTCGTTGCTGAAGGGCTGATCTGAGAGTGATCGATCTCGTCTGGCTCATCCCCGCGCTCCCGCTGTTCGGCTTCTGCATCTTGCTGCTCGTCGGCAAGCGCATCGGCGAGCCGCTTTCGGGCTATCTCGCCACCGCCATGACCGGCGGCTCGTTCCTTCTTGCACTTGGTGTCTTCGCCGACCTGGTGTCTCGTGATTCGGAAAAGCGGTCCATCACCAACGTTCTGTTCGACTGGATCTCTGTCGGGCAGCTTGATGTGAAGGCCTCGGCGCTTGTCGATCCGCTCAGCATCACGATGGTCTTGTTCGTCACCGGCATTGGAACACTGATCCATCTTTACGCCGTTGGTTACATGCACGGCGACCCACGGTTCAGCAGGTTCTTCACGTACCTGAACCTGTTCGTGTTCTCGATGCTCATGCTGGTCCTCGCAGACAACTTCGTGCTGATGTTCCTCGGATGGGAAGGCGTGGGTGCGTGTTCGTATCTGCTCATCTCCTTCTGGTTCGAGAAGGACTCGGCAGCAACCGCCGGCAAGAAGGCGTTCGTAACCAACCGAGTTGGTGACTTCGGCCTCATGATCGGCATGTTCCTGCTGTTCAACGCAACCGGCGCGCTCACCTACAACGGTGTGTTCAACGTGGCCAACGCTGGTGGCATCACGCGCAACACAGCCACCGCCGCAGCGCTCATGCTGTTCGTCGGTGCGTGTGGCAAGTCCGCTCAGCTTCCGCTGTATGTCTGGTTGCCAGATGCCATGGAAGGCCCTACGCCGGTGTCGGCCCTCATCCACGCCGCAACGATGGTGACCGCTGGCGTCTATCTGATGATGCGCGTCTATCCCGTGCTGGAAGTTGCCGACCCGGTTGTCTATACGGTTATCGCGTGGGTCGGCGGCCTGACGGCTTTGTTCGCTGCAACCATCGCCGTTGCCCAGGACGACATCAAGAAGATCCTGGCGTACTCAACCATCAGCCAGCTCGGATACATGTTCCTCGCTGTTGGGATGCACGCAAACGCCGCTGCCGCGTTCCACATGATCACGCATGCGTTTTTCAAGGCGCTCATGTTCCTCGGTGCCGGTTCGGTGATCCACGGCATGCACCACGAACAGAACGTCAAGCTGATGGGCAACATCAAAAAGTGGATGCCCATCACGTTTGCCACCTACCTATTGGGTTGGCTTGCCATCTCCGGCGTTCCTCCGTTCAGCGGGTTCTGGTCAAAGGACGAGATTCTGCTGTCTGCATATGAAGGCTCTGTTGGCGGCGCGAAGGTCCTGTGGGTCCTTGGTCTGCTCACAGCGCTGCTCACCGCGTACTACATGAGCCGCCAGGTGTTCTTGGTGTTCTTCGGCAAAGAGCGGTTCCTGCACTCAACAACTGGCGGGATCGTGCCGGTACACGGAGACAGCCACGATGGCCATCACGGTCCGGTCACTCCCCACGAGTCACCATGGCAGATGGTGCTGCCGCTGGTTGTGCTTGGCGTGTTGTCACTGGTCGGCGGTGTGATGAACCTGCCGTTCTCGAAGAGCCTGGAACGCCTTGCACACTGGCTTGAACCGTCTGTTGGTTCGCACGAGTTCGCTTCGAGCGGCTCAACCAAAGTTGTGCTCGCTCTCATCGCTGTGGGTTGTGGCCTGGTCGGTATGGGCCTGGCGTATCGGCTGTGGCTTGGCCGCTCGCTTGAAGCCAACGCAGCGTTGGAACCACCGCTGCTGCAACGTGCGTACGGCGTGGACTCGCTGTACTCAGCGATCATCGAAAAGCCTGGTCGGAAAATGGCTGACTTCGTCGCTGACGTGTTTGACGGCAAACTGATTGAAGGTGTTGTGAACGGTTCGGGAACCCTCGTCCGCCTTGTCGGCGGCAACGTGCGCAAGCTGCAAACCGGCTTCGTGCGTAACTACGCACTGATGATTGCCGCTGGCACCGTTGCGCTCCTCGCCTACGCACTGATTCGGGCAGCAGCATGATCGCCGCGCTTCTTGCCGAGGGAACCGAGGCTCATGCCGGGTTCCCATTGCTCAGCATGCTGATCATCGTCCCGGCTGTGGCTGCAGTTGTCTTGGCACTGCTGCCCTCGGGTCGCCGTGAGTTGGTACGCCCCATCGCCATCACGGCTTCGGCTATGACCTGCGGGTTGTCGCTGTACCTCTTCACGCAGTTCGACAAAGCCGACCCTGGCTTCCAGTTCGTCAGTAAGCACCCATGGATCAAAAACATGGGGATCTCGTGGAATCTTGGCGTGGACGGCATCTCGCTGCTGCTGGTGGTGTTGACAGGAATTCTCTTCCCGCTGGCGCTCATCGGTCCAAAAGAAGACCACGACCAGAAGTCGTACATGGCGTGGCTGTTGCTGTTGGAAGCGGGGGTTATGGGTGTGTTCCTCTCCCTCGACCTCTTCGTGTTCTTTGTGTTCTTCGAAGTTGTGCTGGTACCCATGTACTTCCTCATCAACGGATGGGGACACGGCGAGCGCAAGACCTACTCGGCGATGAAGTTCTTCCTGTACACAATGCTTGGGTCGGCCTTCTTACTCGTCGCCACCCTTGCGCTTGTGTACCTGCATCGCAATGCAACCGGCACTATGACATTTGACGTCGCTGAGCTTGCTCACGCAGACTTCCTGAGCGTCACGCAGTCGCGTTGGTTGTTTGCAGCGTTTGCACTCGCCTTCGCCATCAAGGTTCCGGTCTTCCCGTTGCATACGTGGTTGCCCGACGCTCACACCGATGCACCCACGGCAGGTTCGGTCATCCTGGCCGGCGTGCTGTTGAAGATGGGCACCTACGGCCTCATCCGTTTCGGGCTGTACCTCTTCCCGGCCGCAGCGTCGTGGTTTGCGCCAACGTTCCTCACTCTCGGCGTGATCGGCATTCTTTACGGTGCCTTTGCCGCCATTGTCCAGAAGGACTTGAAGCGGCTGGTGGCTTACTCGTCGGTTGCCCACCTGGGGTTCATCGTGCTTGGCACGTTCGCGCTGACCCGACAAGGCATCACCGGTGCTGTTCTGCAGTCTGTTAATCACGGTGTTTCGACACCGGCGCTGTTCCTCCTCATCGGATGGATTTACGAGCGTCGCCACACCCGTGAGATTTCGGCGTTGAAAGGCTTGCAGAAGGTCGCTCCGGTGATGGCAGGAATCTTCACCATCGTGATGCTGTCGTCCATCGGTGTGCCAGGCCTGAATGGCTTCGCTGGCGAGTTCATCATCCTCGTCGGTACGTTCATCAGCCGCCCTGTTTACGCAATCATCGCTGCCAGCGGCGTGATCTTCGCGGCGCTGTATCTGCTGTGGGCGTACCAACGCAGCTTCCACGGCGAGCCAGATGAAGCCTCTCTTGGCATGTCGGATCTGAACCTGCGAGAGCGTCTTGTGATGGCTCCACTCCTGGCGCTGATCGTGATCATGGGCGTGTATCCCAAGCCGTTCATCGACCGCATTGAACCAACTGTTGCTGAGTTGCTCAGCCACACAGGGGGCCACAGCGAAGGCGGCGAATTGCCGTTGTCGTCGGGCGAGGGCTACGTCGCACCGACCGGCACCAACAAGCCTGCTGAGCATCACGGTGCTGAAGAGGAATCTCACGCCGAAGGCGAAACTCACGCCGAGACTGAAGACGGCACGGCGGAGACGGATGGTGCATCAACCGAAGCGCCAACCACGATGGGCTCGGATGCCGGGCACGAGGGAGACCACCAGTGATCACCGCGCTGCCTACTCAGGTAGACCCGTCTGCAGGGCCGGTTCTCAATCTGCCAACCATCGATTGGACGAGCACCGCTCCAATCCTCACCCTCGTAGTCGGCGCCTTCGTCATGCTGGTCGCATCAGCGCTCCTCCGCGATCGCCTGCCGAAACCTTTCATGGTGGTTGGTACCGTCAGCACCGCTGTTCTCGCAGGGTTGTTCACCATTCCGTTGTGGAACCGGGTCACCGACGGCACCAACGCTCCAACCATCGCCGGAGCGCTCAACGTTGACGGGTTCGGCATCATTGCCTCGCTGGCCATCTGTGCGGCGATCGTGCTCGCAGCGCTGAACGCAGACGACTATTTGCGTCGGGAACGCATTGCGCATCCGGAGTTCTTCGTTTTGATGCTGCTCTCGGGCTCTGGCGGGCTCATCATGGCTGCAGCCAACGATTTCATCGTGCTGTTCCTCGGTCTGGAAATCCTGTCGATCGCGTTGTACGTGCTGGCCGGTTCCCATATCACCAAGGCCGAGTCGCAAGAGTCTGCGCTCAAGTACTTCGTCCTCGGAGCGTTCTCGTCTGCCATCTTCCTGATGGGCATCGCGTTCACCTACGGTGCCACCGGAAGCACCAACTTCACCGAGATCCGCAGCAGCGTGGGCGACTTCATCGTCTTCCAGAACGACGCCTTCAACATCGCTGCGGTGGTGCTGCTGATTGTCGGGCTTGGTTTCAAAGTGGCGGCGGTGCCGTTCCACATGTGGACCCCAGACGTGTACCAAGGAGCGCCTTCTCCGGCCACCGGTTTCATGGCGGCCGCAGCCAAGGTTGCTGGTTTTGCCGGGCTCATCCGAGTGTTGGTTTCCGCCCTCGGCGACCGGACCGACGACTGGCAGCCTGTGGTTTGGGTGCTTGCCGTTGCATCCATGGTCATCGGTTCGGTACTCGCAGTTGCGCAGACCGACGTGAAGCGGATGATGGCGTACTCCTCCATCAGCCATGCAGGGTTCATCCTTGTTGGGCTGGAGGCCAGCGGTCATAACACCGCAAACCACACAGGCGTCAGCGGCGCACTGTTCTATCTGGTTGCCTACACGTTCATCGTTCTTGGCAGCTTCACGGTCATCACCATCGTGGGTGGACGCGGCGATGCCAACCATTCCCTCGATGCATACAACGGCCTCGGCCAACGTAAGCCGACCCTTGCCCTTGTGTTCACGCTCTTCCTGCTGGCTCAGGCTGGCGTCCCCGCCACCAGCGGGTTCATGGCCAAGTTCGGTGTGATCAGCGCTGCCGTTGACGTGAAGAGTTATGCGCTTGCGATCATCGCCATGTTGTCGGCCGTTATCGCTGCCAGCTTCTATCTCCGCATCGTGATGCGGATGTACACGGGCGAACCGGTTGCAGGTGTCTCCGATGGAACAGGTGTAACTGCGCTTCGTATCGCTCCTGGCGCATGGCTCACTCTTGCGCTTGCAGTCATCGCCACGTTGCTCGGTGGCATTGTTCCGCAACTGCTGCTTCACTTCACGGACCGGGCTTGGTTCTGATGCTCACCAGCAGCTCCGTTTTCCGCCTGACCGGTCACGAAGGGTAGGGTTGTCCACTGTGTTGACGGCTTCATCGCTTACAGGTTCGGTTCTCACCGCAACCACCAAAGACCTGCATAAGGTCGCAGCCCCCGAGTACAGCCAATTCCTGCGGTCGTACCTCACCGTCTTCTTCTTGGCTGTGGCGGCAATTGTTCTGGTGGGTGGCACGCTCTCCATCAGCCGAGTCATCCGGCCGCGGAACCCAAACCGAGAAAAGCTGGAAGCCTACGAGTCTGGAGTCGACCCTGTCGGCACCATGTGGGCGCAGAGCCAAATCCGGTATTACATCTTTGCCCTGCTGTTCGTCATGTTCGACGTGGAAGCTGTGTTTCTCTTCCCGTGGGCGCTTCGTCTCGAAGAGTTCGGTACCTTCGGCCTGATCGAGATGGGCATCTTCGTTGCCATCTTGTTGCTGGGCTTGTTGTATGCATGGAAAAAGGAAGTGCTGCGGTGGGTGTAACAGTGAATCCGAGTCGGAGCAAACCGTTGGGCTTAGGGCGCGGTCGAGTGATGAACGTAGTGAATCCGAGTCGGAGCAACCCATGGGCTTAGTTGAGCGTGGGATCTTTAAGCACACGGGGCCGGCCAAGCCGCTCACCGCGCTGCTGAACTACAGCCGGAAATACTCCCTCTGGTGCTACCAGTGGGGTCTTGCTTGTTGCGCAATCGAGATGGGTGCAGCATTCGGCTCGCCCCGTTACGACGTGATGCGCCTTGGCGTCATCCCGTTCCCGGCTTCACCACGCCAGGCTGACCTTGTGGTTGTGTCCGGCACTGTCACGGACAAGATGGCACCAGCCATCAAGCGCCTCTATGAACAGATGCCAGACCCGAAGTACGTCATCTCCATGGGCTCTTGCGCCAACTGCGGCGGACCGTATTGGGACAGTTACTCGGTCACCAAGGGCGTCGATCAGATCATTCCGGTCGACGTGTACATCCCCGGATGTCCGCCTCGTCCAGAAGCCTTGCTGGAAGGCATCGTGCTCCTCCAAGAGCGCATCCAGAACGAAGACCTCGCCGAGCGTTGGCGCGGCGACCCCATTCGGGTCAAAGGCTAACCACCGAGTGCGCTGACCTGAAGACTCGGGTCCGCGTACCCCGCAATTTCATACCGCCTCCATACGGTTGCGTCGGGGTCCACCGGGTTTTAGGCCGGGCAAATCCATGCCGATGCTTCACACGTGGGTGCAAGATCAGACACGCAGCGCCCTCGTCTGGCGTCCGTTCCGGTCTGCCTGCCGGAAGTTCGCTCCGAGGAGGTGCCTCCCGCGATGCGGTTCTGCCGTTTGCGGTCAAGCGCCCCGCTCCTTGCTGTGCTGTTCATCGCGTTTGTTCGGCTGCGAACGACGATTGCCTCGCACGACGCTGACACTACGTACCCGTTGCGTCTCGCCAATGACCTGATCCACACGTCGATTCGAGGATGGGTTGTTGCTCCAACCCCTTACTTCTTTCCGGATACGGCAGTCACGCTGGCGGCGAGTGCCGTTGTTGGATCTCTGTTTGCTTACGGTTTCTATTCCGTCTGCATGACGCTGGCGATGTATGCGGTGATGGCTCGTATCAACCGAGCAGTCGCTCCGGGTCTCAGCGTTTGGTCCTGCCGCATGGCGAGTGCTGCCACCATTTGGTTGATCGCCATTCCGCGGGTTTCGCGAGTTGCGTTATCGGTTGATCTCTTTCGAAGCCTGATGAGCCCTGCCGTCCATGGCGGAGCGGCGGTGATCGCCCTTTGGGTTGTGCTCTACACGCACACGACGCTGGTGCGCGGTCGGTGGTCGATTACTCGACTTGTGGTGCTCGTTGTGGTGATGTTTGCTGCGTGCGCGTCCGACGCGCTTGCGCTTGCTCACTCCTTCTTCCCGGTTGTCTACCTTGCAGGTGCCTCGGCGCTCAACCGTTGGGTTGAGCGAGGAATGCGGAGGTCAGACACCCGAGCCCGAGCGCGTGCGATCGGCTGGACTGTTGTCTATCTCAGCAGCTCGGTGGCTGGATTGCTCTCGTACCGTCTCCTGCCGTACGTGGGCGCTGTTCGATTCCAGGGTGAAGGTCCTCGGCTGGGAATCGCCGGGCTTCTGCGGGCCTCTGCCAACCTGGCTTGGGGCATCGTCGAACACCCAGCATGGGCCGTGTCGGTCGGGTTGTGTGTGCTTGCGTTCCGGGTACGCCGGTCCGCCGACAGTGGCCCATTGCAGCCCATTGCTGTTGCACTAGCGCTGATGGGAGGCTCGGCGTTCTTCACCACCGGGGCGCTCGGCTTTTCGCAGCCTGCGGACGCCAGGCGAATGCTCCTGGTGTACGTGGTCCCACTGATGTTTGCGCCGGTGCTTGCGATTCGGGTCTTGGCTTTAACGCCGGCGAAGCGGGGCCTTCATCGCCTGCCACTGCTGGGACGCACGGGTGCGGGCGGCTTGCTTCCACGTTTCGTTTTTGTGGGGCTTGTGGGTGTGAGTTTGGGCGTCGGGCTTGGTGCAGGTCTCCGTCTCAAAGGAACTAGCAAAGTTGGCTCCTCCTCGACGTCACCTCAGGTCGTGCGTTGCATCGATGACCTCCGTGACTCCGGGACCGTTCACGCAGGTTTACTCAGCTTCTGGAACGCAGGAGAGCTGGACCTCCTATCCCGTACCGATGCACCGACCGTCGCGATCGATGTTGACGCTCGGGCATGGTTTGCGCTGCGAAACGTGTCCAACCTGCTGGCGATGGACGCGAGGGCGCGGGTCGCCGGGGAGCCGGTTGACTACGTAGTCACCCAGCATGTTCACGCTGACTCCATCAGAAGCGCATTTGGAGCCCCATCCGAGGTCCGAAACTGTGCTGGCGGCGCTGCGGTGTGGCTGTACCCGCCGCAACAGCTCCAACCGGCCCTGCGCCGGTTTCGCCTGGAAGCACAACAGACTCTCTCGCGCTGATCTGCGTTTGTCACCAACGATGATGAGGAACTCTCACCCTCCTCTCACCCCGGTCGGTCTTACTTGTCCCGTATGGTCCTGCCACCGCTTTCCGCAGAAACGACCACCCCGACTCCGTCCGTGCCCGTACCAGGCCCGGGTGACTCCAGCAGCGCGGCGACCTCCGACAAGCGGGCAAAGATCCAGCGGGTGGTCACCGTCGTGTCGGCGATGTTGTTGGCTGCCGTCGCTGTCGTCGTAACGGTCAGACGCGACCCTCCTCCGAAGCCCCTGACTGCGGCTGATGCCCAGAAGACCGCGCAAACCGTGGTTGCCGATGCCTTGAAGAAGGCAGCTGGCGCACCTGCCCGGTCGGCGGATGTGTACCGGGCCATTTCTCCGTCGATGGTGACCATTGTCAGCGAGGGTGGAAGCGAAACGAATCCAACGACGGGTGAGCCTGGAAGGTCGCTTGGGGCTGGCGTCATCATCAACGCCGACGGAGCGATCCTCACGGCGTTCCACGTTGTCGATGGCGCAACGTCGATCTCGCTGACGTTTGCAGACGGGACCAAGGCAAACGGGTCCATTGACACCGCAGACCCAGACAACGACATAGCGGTCTTGGTGGCGGACGCTCAGCCGGAGGTAATCGTCCCAGCAGTCCTTGGCGGTGGAGTCCAAGTGGGTGACGACGTGTACGCCGTGGGCAACCCGTTGGGTTTGATTGGCTCGATGTCTTCTGGAGTTGTTTCCGGTCTCAACCGGTCGATCCCCATCGACGACACCCGCTCCCTCGACGGCCTTATCCAATTCGACGCCGCGGCGAATCCAGGAAACTCTGGCGGCCCGCTTCTGAACCGCGACGGGCAAGTGGTCGGTGTGGTAAGCGCGCTTGCTAATCCGGCTGATCAGCCCTTCTTCACCGGTATCGCTTTCGCGGTCACCATCGCAACCGCTGGCGGTGCCGCCGGTGGACCTCAGCAATAAACACGATCAACAATCAGGAGACAAACATGGAACAGTCCAACACTCCAGGTTCGGCCCGTATTGCGGGAGAACGAGAGATGCGCCCTCTTGAGCAGGTCGTGTACGAGGTGAAGAAGGTCATCGTCGGCCAGGACAACCTGATCGAACGATTGATGGTCGCTCTGTTGTCACGTGGTCACATCCTTGTCGAGGGCGTGCCAGGTCTCGCGAAAACGATGGCCATCAAGACGCTGGCTGATTCCATTGGTGGCTCGTTCCAGCGCATCCAGTTCACACCCGACCTTGTCCCTGCCGATCTCATCGGGACACGGATCTGGAATCAGAAAGAAGGCGATTTCCAGACGTCGCTTGGCCCCGTGTTCGCCAACCTGCTGTTAGCCGACGAGATCAACCGAGCTCCGGCAAAGGTACAAAGCGCTCTGCTTGAGGTGATGCAGGAACGTCAGGTGACCATCGGACGAGAGTCCCACAAGGTCCCCAACCCGTTCCTCGTGATGGCAACGCAGAACCCGATTGAAAACGAGGGCACGTACCAATTGCCCGAGGCTCAGGTGGACCGCTTCATGCTCAAGGTGATTGTTGGATACCCAACCCCCACCGAAGAGTTTGTGATCGTGGAGCGGATGACGGGTCATTACGTGCCGCCTCGGCCAGTGCTGGACATCGAGACGCTTGCGGCGTTGCAGCGCCAAGCCGACGCCGTCTACGTCGACCCCGCCCTCATCGATTACGCGGTGCGGGTCACCAACGCCACGCGCGACCCTGGAACCATCGGGATGCCAGAGCTACGCAAGTACCTCACGTTCGGTGCCAGCCCTCGTGCTTCCATCAATATGATCCTCGCTGGCAAGGCAATGGCGATGCTTCGTGGCCGTGATTATGCCCGACCCGAGGACGTGCGTGATCTCGCCTCAGACGTTCTGCGGCACCGGTTGGTTCTGTCCTACGAGGCGCTTGCTGACAACGTCACACCGGACGACATCGTCACCCGAATACTCAACGGCGTCCGAGTTCCTGACGCCCCCCTCAACGATCACCGATCGGTGGCAGGCAGTGCAACCGGCACCGGCTACGCACGCAACTCCTGAGCGTGTGCTCCAGCGGCTGGAGTGGCGTGTTCTGAAGCGCCTCGACGGCCGTATCCAGGGTGACTACCGAACCCTGCTGTACGGCAGCGGAATCGACGTGGCCGACCTGCGGGAGTATCAGGCGGGAGACGATGTCCGCCACATCGATTGGAACGTCACGGCGCGCATGGACACGCCGTACGTGCGCACCTATCTCGAGGATCGTGAGCTCACCGCGTGGCTGCTGCTTGACCGTTCTGCGTCCATGGGGTTCGGCCCCACGGAGCGGCCGAAAGAAGCTGTGCTCACTGAGCTCGCAACTTCGCTTGCTCGGTTGCTGGTGCGTGGCGGCAACGCTGTTGGGGCCATCCTCTACGACAATGCGGTTGAGCAAACCATCGAGCCCCGCTCCGGTCGCAACCATGTGCTGCGTCTCACCCGGGAACTGATGAAGCCAACGGCTGGGGCCGGCACCGCGACAGACCTCTCGGGCCTTCTGGTCGCCGCCCACCGCACCATCAAGCGTCGGTCGTTGGTGATTGTCATTTCGGACTTCGTCAGTCAACCGGGGTGGGAACGCCCGCTGCTGATGTTGTCCCAACGCCACGAGGTCATCGCGTTGCGTCTGCATGACCCACGCGAAAGCGAACTGCCCGATGCAGGGTGGTTGGTTGTGGAAGACGCTGAAACAGGTGAACTGCTGAGTGTGGATACCAGTGACCCGGAGTTCCGTCGACGTTTCGCAGAAGTGGCCCGCAACCAAGCGGACGAAATCAAGGCAACTGCAAAACGCGCCCGTGCGGATCTGCACGAAGTTTCCACGGAAGACGATTTGGTCGCCACATTGGTGCGAATCGCTGCACAGCGCAAGGGGCGCAGAAAATGACGTTCGCATGGCCGTATGCATTGCCTGCGGTGGGGCTGATCCCGGTGATGGTGCTGTTGTACCGGCAGCTGCTGAAGGGCCGCGTGGCCAGAGCGGCAAAACTGGCGTCGCAGGGATTTCGACCCAGCGCTGCCGCCGCGAAGTTGAACCGACGGCGCCACGTGCCATACGTGTTCTTCTTCCTCGGTCTGTCTGCGCTGCTGTTCTCACTGGCTCGGCCGCAGACAACCATCTCCGTGCCCAACCGCGAAGGAACCGTTGTATTGGCGTTCGATGTGTCCAACAGTATGCGGGCAGATGATTTGAAACCGACGCGTATGCAAGCGGCTCAAACTGCAGCGAAAGAGTTTGTGGACAAACAACCAGGCAACGTCAAAGTCGGCGTGGTTGCGTTTAACGATGGTGCCGTTGCCACCCAACAGCCCACCGTGGACAAAAAGGCAGTGAAAGCAGCGATCGACCGCATGACAACCTCCGGCTCCACCTCAATCGGCCAGGGACTCTTTGCCTCCTTGAGCTTGATTGCTGGAAAGCCCATCGGCAGTTCGCAACTCGGTGCGCCGGCCGATACCGGCGGCTCTGACAATTCGACAGCGGTCAACCCAGACGCGCAGGGTTCGGCAATCGATGGAATCGACATTGGTTACTTCGGCAACGCCGCAATCGTTGTTCTGTCCGACGGCGAGGACCGTTCAGACACTAAGCCTGCCGATGTTGCGAAGCTCGCATCTGTCGCTGGCGTGAAGGTCTACCCCATCGGGATTGGCTCGACGGACGGAACGATCGTGGACATCGACGGCTTCAAGATCTCCACGGCGCTGGACGAACCGTTGCTGCAGGAACTTGCGAAGCTCACCGACGGGCAATATTTCAACGCCGCTGATGCTGGTTCGTTGAAGCAGGTTTATGGGTCGATCGACCTCGAATGGAAACGAGAACCGCAAAAGACGGAGATCACGGCGCTCATCGCAGCGATCAGTGGATTGCTGTTGGCGGTTGGTTCGTTCCTTTCCATCCTCTGGTTCGGAAAGGTGGTGTGACATGTCGTTCGAATGGCCACTCGCGCTCATCTCGCTGCTGGTAGTGCCGCTGTTGCTGGGGGCCTACTTGTGGCAGCTGCGGCGTAAACGCCGAACCGCTGTGACGTTCTCCAACGTTGGTTTGATCAAAGCTGCGATGCCGGCCCGGTCAAAGTGGAAACGCCATATCCCTGTTGCTCTTTTCCTGGCCGGGCTCGCCGGCTTGGGTGTGGCGACCGCCCGGCCGCAGGCATCGATGCAGGTGCCTATTGGTCGGACCTCAATCATTTTGGCCTTGGACGTGTCACGCTCCATGTGTTCGACAGACATCGAACCGAACCGCATCTCGGTCGCTCAAGAAGCTGCTCGGGAGTTTGTGAAGAACCAGGCCAAGGGGACGCGCGTTGGCCTGGTGGTGTTCGCCGGGTTCGCCCAGTTGACCGTCGAACCGACGACGGAACGGCAAAATTTGCTTGATGCAATCGACGGTCTAACCACCGCTCGTGGCACGGCGATCGGCGCAGCGACGCTGAAGTCCTTGGATGCAATTGCGGCGCTCAACGCAGATGTTGCGCCAATTGATCCGCAGATGCTCGGTCAGGCCGAGTTTGGTAGTGCGTTTGATCCGAACAATCCACCCGATGGAGAGGTGGGTGCCACCCCACCCACTGAAAAGGCTCCGGTTCCCGAAGGCGGATACATCCCAGACATCGTGGTGTTGTTGACCGACGGAGCTAACACCCGGGGCGTTGAACCACTTGAAGCAGCCAAACAGGCAGTGCAACGGCGGGTGCGCGTGTACACAATCGGCTTCGGAACCGAAAACCCCAGCGAACTGGTCTGCAGCGCTGCGCAATTGGGCAGTGATGGCTTTGGCGGGTCTGGGAGCGGGTTTGGCGGTGGCGGGTTTGGCGGTGGCGGCGGCCGTCAACGGATTTTACGGATCGACGAACCGACGTTGCGTGGCGTTGCCAACATGACCGGCGGGGAGTTTTACAAAGCCGAAGATGCCGGGCAGCTCAGTAAAGTCTTCGAGGAACTGCCTCGCAACGTCACGTTGCAGAAGCGTGACGTTGAGGTGAGCGTAGGGTTTGTCGTCGCTGGCTCGCTGCTCGCAGCAGCCGCCATTGTTCTGTCCCTCCGCTGGAACCGTGGGCCTTAACCCGGCCCGGCCGAATCAGACCGATTGAAAGCCTGATGAAGCATCGGCTCTGGCTCAGTTGCGAGCACGCTTGCGGCGTCCGGCGATCAGGAGCGCCATGCCACAGACGACGAGAGCAAAGGCCGCCAAGAGGGACTGCATGACGTCGTTGCCGGTCAACGACAGCTGCGAAACCTGGCTGGCATCGCCTGGCTCGGCTTGTCCGTCAACGAGGTCAGCCTGATCGGCCAAGACAGCTTTCTGACCTGTTGGGTCGGCAGTCGGGGTCACTGTTGTCAACGCCGTCGAACCGGAACCGGGTTGAACCCCAGTGCTGGCAGGCGCCGTCGCCTGGGTGATTGGTGTGCCTGCGATCGTCGTCGACTGGCCAGTGGACGTCGGTGCTCCGCCCGGGGGTTCAGACGATGGTGAAACGTCCGGAACCGAGGCGAGTGGCACGGTGCTCGGTGAGGTACTCGGTGGGGCAGTCGCAATCGGACGAACCTGGTCCACGTCTGGCGGAAGAGTTGGGTACACGGGTTGTTCGATTCCCGGAACCGGGAAGAAGATCCCGTCGACATCGGCGGTGTCGGTGTTGTTTCCAGGAACCAGGTCTGACAACACCGACGTGACGGAGGCGCTGTTGATGAAGTGGCCGGTTCGGCTGACGACTGCCGTGATGGTGATGGGTTCGGTGGTCGCACCGATTTCGAGGCGGCTCGGCAGCTGACACGTAACGCTGCCAGTTTCCCTGACGGTTTCGCAGAGCCAGCCCGTGCCGGAAGCGCCGCCAATCCAGAGGTCGGCTGGGACGATGTCGGTGACAACGACGCCGACCGCTGGTGCGGGGCCGTTGTTGGTCACCCGAATGAGGAACTCTGCATCTTCTCCAATCGATACGAGCGGTGCCGTTGCGACCTTGTCGATCGACAGATCTGCCGCGGCAACGATCAGAGTTGGGTCCGTTGACGTGTTGTTCGTCGTTACCCGGTCAAGCGTCGGGCTGGTCACCGTAGCGGTGTTGGGTATTAGGGCGTTCGGGTCGCCGATCGGTACCGCAGCTGGCGACACGGACGCGGTCAACACAATCGGATCAGCAAGGGCTCCCGCTGCCAACGGGGATGAGCGAACGCAGTTCAGTACCGAACTGGTGGACGCTCCGCAGTCCCAGCCTGGCTGTGCGCCTGACGTGCCCGGTGTGATGGACATGCCTGCCGGAATCACATCGGTCACCACGATCGGACCGACGTTGGTGGAGGGCCCGATGTTGGTGACCTGCAATGTCCATGTGGCCGTGAGGCCAACATAGAACTCAGCTGCGCTATGACTCTTGACGATCTGCAGGTCCGACGATGGGGTCGCGGTGACGGTGTCAGTATCGGTGTCGTTCTGAGCGACCGGGTCGGTTGTCGGTGTGTCCGCAGTAGCGGTGTTCGTCACCCCGAGTTCGGCCAGCGGTCCGACATCAACAACCAGCCCAAGCACCGGGAGCGAACCCAACGAGACAAGATCGGTAGGGGTGGTGCACGTGACGAGCTGGCCCACAGCAGCGCAGGTCCACCCGGTGCCGGTGCTGCTGTTGAACGTGAGCCCAGCGGGCAACGTGTCGGTAACCGTGACCGGCGCAGCGGCGGTGGACGAGCCAACGTTCGTAATGACGAACTCAAACCGCCCGGTTTCACCCACGACAAACTGGCCGACGTGGCTCTTGTCTAGGGCGAGGTCTGCAACGGGGTCAACGGTGACCGGGTCGGAGTCCGACTTCAGCACCGGGTCGGTGACACCGACGACCGTTGCGTTGTTGACCGCTGTGTTGGTGGCTGGAGCGAGCAGGGGAGCTGCGCTCGGAAGGACGTCCACGGTGATGGTAATGACCTCCGCAGGAGAAGCTCCACCGATCGCGATCCCGCCGCTACGAGGCAGCGTGCAACCGACGGTTCCGCCCCCGCCGAGTGGCGTTCCGCCAGTATGACTGCACGCCCACCCGGTGCCCGCTGCGGAAACGAAGCGCATTCCTGTGGGCAGGGTGTCCGAAACAGATACCGGGCCAGCCTCGGGTGATGGTCCGTTGTTGAGCACGGCAAGGCTGTAGCTGTGAGTGGACCCAACGGACCACACGGGACCGTCAGCATGCGTCTTGTCTATGGTCAGGCCAGCGATCCGTTCGATTTCTGTCAGCGTCGAGTCATTCGACGGGGTCGTATCCGTGACGGCCGTGACTGTCGCGGTGTTGGTGACGCGGTTCGTGAAGGCCGGGTCGGGGTTCGGTGCTGCGTTGGCGCCGACGTCGACGGTGATCAGGATTGGGTCCAGCGATTCGCCTGGGCCAAACGGGTCGCCGCCGGGTGTGTGTACGCAGCGGACGGACCCGGTAGTACCGGCGGTGGTGCCAGTCCCGAGGGTGCTTGTGGAACAATCCCACGCACTTGGTGCTCCGTTGCCAGCGACACCGGTAAGGCGCATGCCAACAGGAATCGGATCGGTCACGACAACCGCGCCCACTTCGTTCGATGGGCCTGCGTTCGTTACCGCCACTTGGTAAGTGTTGGCGTCACCAACTTTGAATACTGCGCCCGCGTCGCTCTTGTCGATGGTGATGTCGGCCTGAGCGGTTGGCGTGGTGTTGGCGTTGGCCGTGTCGTTGCTGGCGTTTGAGTCGTTCGGTGAGCTGACCGCGGCAGAGTTGACGATCGATGCCGGTGCTGTTGCGGCCGGGTCAATCTTTGCAAGCACGCTTATCGTTCCAAGCGCTGTGTTCGCTGCAAGCAAGGCTTCGATACGTGTACAGACGACTTCGCCGTTTGTGGTGGTGGTGTATCCGGTTCCGACAGCGCTGGTGGTGCAGTTCCATCCAGCGCCCGACGGCACAGCCATGAGGCGAAGGCCGACCGGCAGCGGATCCGTGACGGTGATCGTTCCAGTCAACGGGGACGGGCCGTTATGGGTGACGGTGATCGAGTAAGTCTGATCCTGGCCGGCGAGCATCGTGCCTCCGGTACGCGTTTTCGCTATGGAAACATCGGAAATACGGGCAATCGGCGTGGGCTCAGTATCGCTGTTGTTGGAGTTGACAACCTCGTATGTGGCGCCGGCCACGCTTGCGCTGTTGGACACCGAACCGCTCGAAGCTCCGCCAGGCAAGGCCGACTCGAGAACGTTGACGGGAACATCAATGGTGCGAATCGCGGCCCCTGCTGCAACTCCGCCGACGGGAATGCTGAGCAAGGTGCACGAGAGGGTGGTTTCCCCAGCGTTGCCAGTACAGGCCCAGTTCAGGCCGGTGCCGAGCGTGGTTGGTGTCCCAGCGAGAACCAGCCCACTGGGAAGCGTGTCGGTGACCGTGATTGGGCCCGCCGCTGTGTCTGGCCCAAGGTTTGACACGTCGAGGTAATAGTGACCGACTGACCCAATGACGAACGTGGCGCTAGCGTCGCGCTTGTCAAGGTTGAGGTCGGCGACTCGAATCGTTGCCTGCGCAGGGTCCGACGGTTCATTCAGAGCGTCACCACCGAAATCCGACCCGCCGGCTGTTGCCGTCGAGGTGTACAGCGTGCCGGCCGAGAATGGAATCGGCAGTGCAGCGACGAGTGGTTTTGCGGTGAAACGAAGCGTGATCGCCTCGCCTGGCTGCAGCGTGCCGATGTTGGCCCAGCTGATCGATTGGCCAGCACCGATAGTCCCGCTCGTGGCGGGAGATGGGATGGCCACGCTGACGCCGTTGTTGGTGATGGACGTGGTGTCGATGAACTCCCAATTGGCTGGCAGCGCATCGGTGATGTCGACGCCGTATGCAGGACCCGTGCCGGTGTTGGTGACGGAGACGACCCAGGTGAACGGCTGGTCGATTTCGGACTGCTTGAGATCAGAACCATCCATCACCGTGTGGTTGATGGCCAGGATCGGAACGCGACTGGTGACCGTCGCATCGTCGGCGTTTCCGTTGAACGATTCGAACAGGCCCGTAGCGTGGTCCTGATCAGCGAAGTACGCGGTGATGTCTGCGATGTTGGTCAGGTTGCCGGCGGCACCGAGCGCCACGGCTGAGCTGACTTTGCGGCTGTAGGTGAGCGTGACCGATTCCGCAGGCAACAGGCCCGTCGTTCCAGCAAACAAGGTCCAGTCGATCGCGGCCGGAGTGAGGCCGACCGCGGCAGTGAACACTCCACCGTTGGTGATTGCTGTCGGCGCCGCGAACCCGGGCGGAAGCGTGTCGTGAATCTGGATGTCGAAGGCTGCAGCGGTGCCTGTGTTGGTGACCACGATGTCGTAGGCAACGGTGTCGCCTGCTTCGACGGCGGTCTTGTCGGCGCTCTTCACCACGTTCACGGCGGGCTTCACCGTGCTGAGTAATGCGGTGTCCGCGACACTGCGTGGATAGCCCGACGTGACCGGGACAGCGGTGAGGTTGGTGTCCGTGTTGGTGTCGCGCCAGACGAGTTGTGCCGAGTTCACGAGCGAGGCGCCAGAAATGGCTGCGGGCGCCGGGGTGGCTTGGTATGTCACGGTGAGCACACACGGCGTTGCGGGAGCCGCTTCGATGTCACCGACCCACCAAGCGACCTGTGTCGATGTAGGCGGAAGCGTGTGCGAGCTGGTTCCACCCAGGGCGACGCAGCCTGTCCCGGTCGTCACCGTTGAGGCGGTTCCTGTGATGTACACGAGGTTGGTGGGGAGTGTGTCGACCAAGACAGCGTCGTAGACGCGAAGACCAGCTGGGATGGTGGCGGTTGCGGTGTAGTCCGCCGGCTGGCCGGCAACTCGCGTCGCTTGGGCAACGGTTTTGTCGATGACGACAGTACGCATGGGGATGTTGTCGGTCGTAGTGCGGTTCGTCCCGACCTGGCCGATCGGCACGCCGGAAATGGTGGCCGGTGTGAGCGGGAAGTTGTCACCGATGAGCGTTGCGGTGTTGGTGGTGTTGGCAGCTGCACCCAAGGTGCCTCCGGTGCCCACAACGGTGACCCCGTACGTGAGACCCAGCGTTACGTTCCGATTGAGTTGGTAGGTCGACGGCAACAACCAGGTGATCAAGGTCCCGGCGCCGGCGCATGAACTTGGAGCTCCGATCGTGCCGAGAACGGCCGGGGACGGTGACGCCCCAGTCGTGGTTGGAGTCCCTGGCGTTGGAACCAATCCAGCTGGCACGCAGTCCGTCACGGTGACGTCATGGAGCGGAGAAGCGTTGCTGCCAACGTTTGTGACGGACAACGTGTACGTCACAGCGTCACCGCCTTGGAACGGCCCCGCCGGCGAGTGAGATTTGGTGATTGCCGCGTTGGGTCGGACGACTGTGTTGGCTACGTCGGTCGTAAACGACTGGGTGACCCCTGCTGTGGTCCGCCAGGAATAAGTGGCCGTGTTCGTCACCGTGTCATTCCGGTTGCCGCTCGTCAGGCGGCCGGTGAAGGAGATGGTGAACACGTCCTCGCCGGCACCGGCTTCCACCGGGTTGACGTAGGTGCCGGTGGTCGAGCTCATCGCGATGGTGGTGCCCGTCGTGACGGTGAAGTCGAGCGCGTCTCCGGTGAACGGACCGCACGCGTCGACGTTGGCGCACCCTGCGACTGGCGACGCGGTGCCATTCGTTCCGTATCCAACGTTGAGCGTGCCTGGGATGTACGCGATGTTCGTCGGCAGGACGTCGGTGATGGTGACGGGGCTGCGCAGACTGACGCCCTCTGGGATCGTCCATCGAATGGTGTACGTGACGGCTTCGCCAGGGGTGAAGTGCGTTGCCTCATCGTTGTTCGTCTCGACGAGTGCGGTGACAGCTGTCTTTGAGTTGATGGTGCCTTCGACCTGGATGCGTGACTGATCGTTCGCCGCCGGAACGTTTGCCGTTCCAGGAGAGACAGGGTCGACATTCGAAGTAGGGATATAGGTGACGAAACCGCCCTCGTTTGAGCGAGGAGCGAGGTACGACAACACTCCGGCGCTGGTGTCGAGGATCTCGCCAGCGGTCGGTGCTGAACCGCCCGTCGGTATGGAGACGTCGTAGTTGATTTCTGCACTGAAGCCGGCAGGGAGGTTCGTGACGGTCCAACGGAGTACGGAACCCAGCCCCGGACGGTCGGTGCACGATGCCGCGCTGAGTGCCGAAACGAGGCCGCCGATGACGCGGGGCGGAACCTGTGCAGTGAAAGGGTTCGCGTTGTTGGCCGCCAGGGTAAGCGGACGCGGTGCCAACCCGAGCGAAACCGTCGAGCAGTCGAGACCGACCGGCATGATGTTGACGAGTTGTAGCGAACTCGCGTCGCCGGACAACCCAGCATCGGTTGGGGCGGTGTTGGTCACGTCCACACGGAACGTGACGGTGTCCTCTGCCCGAATGATCTTGCCGTCGTGGCGGCCGGTTGGCGCGCCGTTCCCATCGTCTGGGGTGCTGACGGGACTCACGCCGTTGATGGACTTCACGCCGGTCGTGAGGTCAACGGTCGGTGTGATGGTCATAAAGTCTGCGTCGGCACGCAGTGAAACTGCCTCGCCGATGGTGTTGGTCGAGACTGCCTTCAACAGGTTTTCGTTCAGGTCGAAGTTGCTCAGCATCTGCGGGTCTCCGAGCAACTGCGGCACATCGGTCACCTGGGTTGCGACAAACATGTCGAACCGTGAGCCGCGTTCGGTGTACCTAGCTCCAGTGATGAGCTCCCCGACGGCCCAAGCCGCCGAACCGCCATAGCCGGCGCTGACCGTGGGCGCACCCGCGATTGTGACCGTGTTGAGCCCACCCGTGGCCGACCCCATGTACTCCGAATTCGGCGGGAGGAAGTCCGTCACGATCGTGTTGCGCGTCCGCGTGTCTGTCGGGAACGTGATCTGCAACCGATAGCAAACGGTGTCACCTGGAGCGAAGCGCGGCAACCACTGAGGCGACCCGATGGATGCGAGGTTGGACGGGCTGTCGCACGACAACCCGACAGGGGTGCCAGTCAGCGGCCACGCAACGGATTTGGCGATCGTCTGCCATGAGGAGCTCTGCCCGGACGAGGACACGTCACCCACTGCTTGGGTACCAGTGTCGATGCTTGCTACTTCGAATGTTGGCGTCGTGTCCCCTGACACGGAAACGTTGTTAACGAGGCCGTCGTTCGCTGCCACCGGTTGTCCCGTGGACCGATAGTTCGGAAGTGTTTGGGATTCGAAGGTCAACTCATACACGGCGTTCGAAACGAAGCCCGTGCCCAGGGTTCCCGGTGCCGAGTTGAAGTTCCACGTGAGCACCTGGACACCGTTCGACAAAAGACTGATCGATGGCGCCACGGACGCAGGACCTTCGGGGCTTGGAGACACGCGTCGCAGCGTGGCGCTACCGGCGACGTACTCGTAACCGTCCGGAAGGCTGTCAACCACAACCACGTTGCTCGCGGATCGGTATTCGCCGGTGGACAATGTCATCGCCCAGCCGACCGTCTCGCCGTTGTTCACGTCGTCGCCGCCAGCGGTGACCCGTTTCTGAATGGCAAGGTCTTCGCTGGATCGGGTGATGGTGCTCGTGTCAGCTGCGACTGCGCCGCCGTATCCGCTGTAGACGCCGGTGACTGACGCGCTGTTGGTGAGCTGCTGCTCTGACGACTCGGTAGTCAGCTGACCGGTGTTGTTCTCGAGGTTGGCTGCTTGGCCTAGCGACCCTGGAGTCGGGGGGACAGGGTTCGCCGGGAACGCCGCATTTGCCCTGAGGGGAATGCCCGCTGCGTATCTGATCGATGTCACCGCTCCTGCCGCCATCGAACCGACTGTCCAGCGGACATGCGTGTACACACCGGGCGGGAGGCCAACTGGATCCACGACTGTCTCCACCAGTGTTGGGGCTGGACAGTTTGTCGTGACCGGTGGAGTTGCGGTGAGTAGCGCTGCGCCGGCGTACTCCGGCCGCGCAAGGCCGGCTGGCGTATTGTCGATTCCGCCACACTGGAGAAATTCCAACTGTGCTGGGAGGTAGTCGTCGACGACGACAGTGTTGGTCGCTGCAATCGCGTTGTTGGTCACCGTAAGCGTATATACGGTTGTGTGATCGTGGACACCACGAAGGAGTTCGCCCTCAGGGCTTGGTTCGGCCTTCTGTATCCGAATGGGGACGATCTGTGTGCTTGCCGCAGCGGACCCGGACGTGTCATAGGAATCGACGCCGGGGAGTGCTATCCCAATCGGTGAGAAGTCGGGTACGTAGCGGGGATCCGTGTTGCCGAAAACCTGAGCGGTGCTGGTGTAGGTGTCCCCCGCGTGCAGTGGGTTGCCGGGCGCGTCGGTGCCTGTTGTGTGTGTCACGGAGTAGGTGACGCTTGCCGAAGCACTCGGTTGGGCATCGTTCACGTTGACCCAAACCAGCGTTGTCTGGCCAAGGAGCGGTTGATTCTCGATCACGCTCGTCGGTGCCGGCGTTGCCGAGGCCAGTGTGACTCCAGCGGGAAGGACATCCCTGAACGACGCGTTGTAAACCGGGGAAGTCCCCGGGTTGGTCGCAGTCAGCGTCACCGTCGCAGAACTGCCGTAGAGGACGCGTGCGGGCGCGTTCTTCACCAGGTTGAGCGCGCCTGCTCCTTGAGCCTGAGGTACGACAATGAGCGCACACAACCCGGCGATGAGGCCGAGGACCGCCGCTACCGAGCTAAATCTGCGAGCGCCGAAACGTGTTTGTAAAGCCGCCATTGTTATGCCATCGGCCCGCAGCACGTTGACCTGAAGCGGCTTTTCAATCAGGCGCCGGTGCGACCGCTCAACGTGACTGAACGCGGGTCTTCTGTCCGCTGCGCGGAAGTCCGGTGCGAAGGGGGAGGCGGCACACCTTCTTTACAAGTCGGAAACACTTGGGTGACCGTTCGGAAATCGGCAATCCGTATGGTTCCTTTTGTCGTTCAAACCCCGACATGGAGGAACCGTGCTCAATCGACTCATAGGTGCATTCAGAGAAAAGGACCGAAGGCGCTTCTTCGTTACTTTCCTCGCAGGCAAGATGATTGGGCTGGGTCTTGCTGGCGTCGGGGCGGTGTTCCTTACCTCATATCTTGGTCAGCCGGCGAGTGCACAGGAAGCTGAAGGACCCGGCATTGCCGAGGTGATCAACGCCACAAATACCATGTGGGTTCTTGTTGCCGCCTTCATGGTGTTCTTCATGCAAGCGGGCTTCATGATGCTGGAAGCCGGCTTTGCTCGGACACGTGAAGTTGGAAACATTCTCATCGAGTGCATCGTTGACACAGCACTCTGTGGGCTCCTCTTTTGGGCCTTCGGTTTCGCATTTATGTTCGGCAACGGCAACAAATTCATCGGGCATGAGTTCTTCTTCCTCAACGGTGCACCGCCCGCATACGGAACTACCGGAGTTGCCTTCATGGCGTTCTTCCTGTTCCAGTTCGCGTTTGCTGACACGTGTTCGACTATCACGTCGGGTGCCATGGTCGGCCGTACCGGTTTCGTCGGCGACCTGCTGTACAGCACCGTCGTGAGCGGCTTGATCTACCCAATATGGGGACACTGGGTCTGGGGTCCAGGCGGCTGGCTCGGAACCATGAAGACTCCGTTCCGTGACTTCGCTGGTTCAACCGTGGTCCACACCGTTGGTGGCATGGTTGCTCTCACTGGAGCGATTGCCCTTGGGCCCCGCCTTGGCCGGAAGTTCAAGCGTGACGGAGGCGGGCTTCCTGCTGGACACGACCTGACATACGCCGCAATTGGTGGTGTGTTGTTGTGGTTCGGTTGGTACGGATTCAACCCTGGCAGCACGTTGTCTGCACTGGACGCAGAAGGTATCGGCCGGGTAGCGACCAACACCACGCTCGCCGCTTGTGCCGGAGCGTTGTCCGCAATGGCCTTTGTGTTCCCACGACTGAAGAAGTGGGACATTGGCATCACGGTGAACGGCTTCCTCGGTGGCCTAGTCGCGATTACCGCACCGTGTTACTGGGTCAACACAACGGGAGCCGTGATCATCGGTGCAGTTGCCGGCGTCATCGTGGTCCTGGGTGTGGATCTCATCGAATGGTTCCGCATCGATGATCCAATTGGTGCGGTTGCCGTGCACGGATTCTGTGGCATCTTCGGCACATTGGCCCTGGGCCTCTTCGCTACCGGCCAGTTCGGAATCCCAACCCCGACCGGTGTCGACAAGAGCACCGTGGTCACGGGTCTGTTCTGGGGTGGCGGTATTGATCAGCTGCAATCGCAGTTCATCGGAAGCCTGGTAGTTGGATCAACAGCATTACTTGCCGGATTTGCGCTCATGTATGCCGTAAAGGCAACGGGCACGCTGCGTGTGTCCAACGAAGGCGAGCTGGAAGGCATTGATATTCACGAACATGGTAGCTCCGTATACCACCCAGAGGCCGCATTCACAGGGGGTACATGAGATGGGGCGCAACTCGTCAATCAATGCTGATCGTTCTCCCCACCCCCTTTCGTTACAATTCACTGCAAGGATGTCCTCATGCTCACGCTCATAACCGCCGTCATAAAGCCGCATAAATTGGACGATGTGAAAGACGCGCTGAAAGGTGCTGGAGTTACCGGAATGACCGTCACCGAAGTCCGCGGGTTTGGCCGACAGGGTGGCAAGACAGAGTCCTACCGAGGTTCGGAATACAAAACAGATTTCGTGCCAAAGGTGAAACTGGAAGTGATCGTGCCATCGGGCGACGCCGACAACGTCGTCCGCACAATCGCCGATGCGGCACAGACCGAGAAGATCGGCGACGGGAAAATCTGGACCATCGATGTGGGCTCGTTGCTTCGTGTCCGTACCGGAGAGATGGGCGAAGACGCGGTCTGAGAACCGAACAACACAACGACAGTCGTCACCGGCGAGACACTTCTCGCCGGTGACGGGCGACGGTGGGGCAGGCGAGACAAAAAGGAAACGCAAGGGGGGCAGGATGACAAATGTGACAAACGATCCAGCACTTCACGCATGGCCAGCGACCATCGACTGGAAGGCGCAGCGAGCATCGCTCATGCTTGATGGATCTCTCGCCAGCCTGCCCCTCGCCCAAGCGTTGTCCCAACAAAGCGACGATTGGTTCCGGTCTGTCAGCAACGATCTTCCAAGCGGTTGGTGCTTGGTTGCCACGGCTGGATATGCCGAGGGGACACTGTGTCCGGGAAGTGACCTGGACGTCATGCTTTTGCATCCGAAACGCGAGTCCGACTCGTTTGTCTCGGATGTTGCGAGAAACATCTGGTATCCGTTCTGGGATGCCGGGATCAATGTCAGCCCTGCGGTGCATACGGTGGACTCGGCGTTGAAGTTGGCAGCGACTGATCTGACGACGGCCACCACCCTTCTGCGGATACGTCCGCTTGCGGGTGCGATTCCGCTCGCAGCTGAGCTCGCCAAACGTGCCCTGGCACAGTGGACGAAACGTGGACTGAACTGGCTGGCGGAACTGCACGAGGCAGTAAATGAACGGCAGCAAAAGGCGGGAGAAGCGGCGTTCCTGCTTGAACCGGACCTGAAGGAATCACGCGGTGCAATCCGCGATGTGCAGGCAATTGAGTGGGCGTTGTGTTCCGGAGTCGTCGGCGCTTCGGAATGGCTTCTGTGCGACATGGGCGAGTTGCATCAAACAATCGCTCCAATCCGAGACGCACGGGTGGAACTCCACCGAACCACGAAGCGGGCCGGCAACGTGTTGCGGCTCCAGGATCAAGATGCGGTCGCCGACCGGTTGGGGCTCGCAGACGCCGACGTGTTGATGGCGACCATCGCCGAAGCTGCCCGCACCGTTGCGTGGCTTAGCGACCGGTTCTGGGAGCAGGCTGACAAGAGCCGCAAGAAGCCTGGCCGCACACCCAAAGCTGTGGATGTTGGTTCAGGGTTGGCGCTCACTGGTGATGGGGTGCACGTTGCTGATGGAAGTCATTTGCTTGCGCTTGGGCAACGAGGTGCCATTCTGCGTGTCGCCGCTACCGCAGCACGGCACGCGGTTCTACCGGCGCCTGCCTCGCTGCAGTGGCTCAGCTCGCTATCTGCAGCACTCAATGCCTCGGAACCATGGACCCAACCAGAGCGCGACGACCTGTTGGCCTTGCTGGACGCGGGTCGGCCGCTTGTGTCGGTTGTGGAAGCTCTCGATCACTTCAGGCTGTTTGAAATGGTTCTTCCAGAGTGGAGCGACGTCAGGAGTCGGCCACAGCGCAACGCCTATCACACGTTTACCGTTGACAGGCATCTACTTGAGTGTGTGGTCAGGGCTCGGTCGCTTGTTCGTACCGTTCACCGACCAGACCTGCTGCTACTGGGCGCGTTGCTACACGACATCGGGAAGAACTCCGCAGACGATCACGTGATCGAAGGCGTCGCGATCACCAAGCGGATTGGGCTGCGCATGGCGTTGCCGGAGGAAGATATCTCGACGCTCTGCAAACTGGTGGACCTGCACCTGTTGCTGCCAGAGGTTGCGACTCGACGCGACGTCGGGGACCTCGGAACCGGGGAGTTTGTCGCAAGGGCACTTGAGGACAAAGAGACGCTAGAACTGCTCCGCGCGCTTACGGAAGCGGACAGTCTGGCAACAGGGCCCGCGGCGTGGAGCGCGTGGAAAGCCGGACTGGTGGATGAGTTGGTTGCAACAACCACCCGTGCAATGACGGGGCAACACCCGATCACCGAACGGCCCGAGACCGAGGACAAGTATCTGGAGCTTGCCGGCAAGGTTCTGCAAGACGGAGGCATCTACCTCGAATCCAGCGAGCATCACTGCACGGTAGCCACAGCTGACCGGCGAGGGCTCTTTGCAACCCTGGCGGGAGTATTGGCTTCCCACGGTATAGAGGTGTTGGCAGCCAACGCGTCCACCACCAGCACGCACGTAGCTATCGACGAATTCCGCATCACGCGTCGAACCGGAGGCTTGCCCGATTGGTCCAAGGTCAACGCCGATCTTTCGCTGGCTCTTCGCGGAGGTCTGGACATTGAAGCGCGAATCGAACGGCGCTCGGCCTCGTACCGAAGAGGTGCGACAGCGGCCACCGATCTTCAGCCAGCCCAAGTGTTGATCGACAATGAGACATCGTCTGTGGCCACCATCTGCGAAGTCCGTGCGCCGGACTCACCCGCATTGCTGTTCCGCTTGGCTCGCCTGATTGCGTCCTTCGACCTGGATATCACGCACGCAAAAGTGGCAACGCTTGGACTTGAAGTTGTCGACGTGTTCTACCTGCAGGTGACGTCAGAAGGTGGACCTGCCAAACTCGATTCGGCGATCGCCGCCGAGTTGAAGGCAGCGATTTTGTCCCTCTTGGCTCCAGCTGCGTTGCACTTGTAGGTGATTGACTTGGTCCGACCGCTCAGCCGAACTGAGGGTCTGGAGTCAATCTCCGGATCGGAGCCTCCGTCGTTGGACGCGAGCAACGTTCCGGTGAATCCTGTTGCACGCCTCGTAGCGGAATGGTTGAGCACAGCCAAGGCGGCCGGGAAGATCTCAACCAAAGGGCTGCACGCATACGAAGCGGACCTTGCCAGGTGGGCGACGCTGCTTGCGAATGACGGTGACGGCCCAGCCCTTGACCGGCTGACCTTGGAAGACCTGCAGACCGAACGCATCGAGGCGGCGCTTGGGTCGCTTGGGTGGACGCGCCTTGGACGTGCCCAACGAGCGCGAACGATTGCATCCATTGACGACCTCTGCAACTGGCTGGTTCAGAAGGAATTGTTGACCGCCAACCCGGTCGCAAACGTAAAGGCAACCGCACGTGTACATACAAAGACCCGTCGGTTCAGGGGCGCGTCGCCACCCGACTGATTCAGTTGTTCTCCCCACACTCCTCCGGTCTCGGTGGCCCCCCACCGAAACCGGACGAGTCTGTTGATCAACCGTCAGCGACTCGCTGCACGTTTGGCCCGCCCGGACTTACCGTCGAGTCGCGTCCTCCTCAACATCTCGGCGCCGTGAAGCACCAATCAGCACGAGGCCAATCAGCATGAGTATCAGGGCGAACAGTGCCTGTTGTGTGGCTGCGGACCCTGTCAGAGCCAGGGTGGAATCAACCAACGGAATATCAAGGGCGACGTCGGGACCGGAGATTGAGATGTTTCCGATGTGCGGTGCCGCCTCGTCGCCCGGAATCTGAACGAGCACTGTGTACGAACCGTCCGGAAGGTCTGCGGGCACGGTGTACTTGCCGTTGCGGTCGGCGATGACCGTCATCTTGCTGCCGTCGGGCAGCACGATGCTGACGATTGCACCAGGGACAACGGTCTCGTTTCGGTTCCGCACTCCGTCACCGTTGGTGTCGAAGAAGACAATTCCGGTGAGTGGTGCTCGCAACGTCGGTGCCGAAGGGGCAGACGGGCGGCTAGTCACGGTGGTGGGTGCCGTTGGTGCTGGCGACGGAGTCGTCGGGATGGTTGGCGATGCCGGTACCGAAGTCGGTGCAGCCGTGGTGGGGGCTGGCGGCTGTACTTCGGTTGTCGGCGTCGGCGTCTCGGGGACCGTCGTGGGAGGGGCCACGGTTGTGAGGTTGACGATGTCGCGTTCCGTGGCCGAGTTGTTGGCGGTGTTGCTCTCGGGTAGTCCCAGAGGCGCAGCAACGGTCGCGGTGTTGTGCAGCTCGCCGAAGTGGTCGGCTGCGATGCGTGCGGTGAGCCGGAACACAACCTGACCTCCGGCCGGGACGGAGACAACGTCATTCAAGTTGCCAACACCGGACGCACTGCATGCGCCACCAGGTGAGGCTGTGCAGGTCCACGTTGCGTTGCTGAGGGTGGAAGGCAACGTGTCTCGGACGATCGCACCGAGAGCATCGGAAGGACCGTTGTTGGTGACGGTGATCGTGTAGGTGATGTCTGTTCCAGGAGCGAAGTAGAGGCCCGAAGACTGTTTCGTGATCGCTAGGTCGGCGCTTGGCACGGCGGTGTCGGTGTCGCTGGCCGTGTTGTTGGATGGGTTCGTGTCTGTTCCTCCGGTTGGGGGAGCGATCGTTGCTGTATTGATCACGGATCCAACAGCTGACGACGCCACAGTGGCACGGTAGGTATACGTGACTGTTGCCCCGACCGGCAGGTCAACACGGTCCGAAATGTTGCCGGAACCGGAACCACCGCATTCGCCGCCCCCGACGCCTGCGCAGGTCCACGAACCGCTGGAAAGGGTCGATGGCAACGTGTCGGTGACGAGTGCTCCGAACACGCCCGAAGGTCCACTGTTCGTCACTGCGATTGTGTAGGTGGTGACGTCGCCCGGCACGACCGAGGTGATGCCGTTGGACTTGGTGATGGACAGATCCGACACGGTGCTGAGCGGTGCTGTATCCGTTGCGGTGTTATCCGTTGGGTCGGTGTCGGTCGGAGAGTTCGGAGAGTTCGGCCCAACGATGACGGCGCTGTTGGACAGCGGCGTGTGGATGTTGGCGTCGACGTCAGCGGTCAGGACGTAGGTGACTGTCGAGTCAACAGGCAGATCGACGAGTTGGTTGATGCTGCCGATGCCGCTGGTTGCACCACACGATGCGCCGCCCGCGCCAACACAGGACCACGTCGCGTTGGTGAGCGCAGCTGGCAGCGTGTCACGGACCTGTGCACCTGTAACAGGAGACGGACCGTCGTTGCGGGCAACAATCGTGTACGTGATCGGCAAGCCCGGGGTGGCTGGTCCGGCGTGGGTCTTGGTGATGCTGAGTTCGCCCCGGAGCCCCACTGTGTCCACATCTGTTGCCGAGTTGTTGGCAGCGTTGGCATCGATGACGCCAAGCGGAGCCGTGATGGTTGCGGTGTTCGCAATTGAACCGGTTGCGGCATTGGAGACCGATGCTGTAAGCGTGTATACGATCCTGCTGCCAGCCGGCATGTTCACGGTATCGGCGATGTCGCCGGTGCCAGATACCGCACCACATGTTGCTCCACCGGAGCCGACACACGTCCACGCCGGTGCGAGCAGTGCCAAGGGGACAGTGTCGGCGATCGAGGCACCGAAGACACTCGAAGGCCCGTTGTTCGCTGCGGTGATTGTGTACGTGACCGTTGAGCCGACAAGCGGGCTGGTAACTCCATCGGTCTTTGAGATTGCGAGGTCTGCGCGTGGCGTCAGGGTGTCGGAGTCTGTCGCTGTGTTGTTGGCAGAGTTGGAGTCCGTCACGCCGCTTGGACTTGCGATGCTGGCGGAGTTGACGAGCGTGCCCGTTGCATCTGGCCGGACAGTTGCGAGCACTGAGTACGTCACGGACGACCCATTTGCGAGCGACACGGTTTGATTGATGTTGCCGGATCCGGCAACGGAACCGCATGTTGCACCGACCGTCGCTGAACACGTCCATGTTGCTGACTCGACCGATGCGGGAAGGGTGTCGGTCACGGTGGCGCCGACAACCGCGGATGGGCCCGAGTTGGTGGCAACAACTGTGTATGTGACGGTTGATCCCGGCACTGCCGTCACTGTTCCGTTTGTCTTCGTGATGGACAGGTCGGCCTCACGATCCACGATGTCGGTATCGGTCTGGCTGTTGTTGGTAGAGACCGGGTCCGTGGTTCCCGTCCGTGCAGTGACCGATGCAGCGTTGGAGAAGTTGCCAGTGGCAGATGCGCTCAGCAGAGCCGTCAGTGTGTAGGTGACGCTTCCGCCTGCCGGGATGTTGACAGTGTCGTTGATGGAACCGGTTCCCGTTGCTGCGCAGGTTGCAGCGCCGGAAGCAGCGCACGTCCAGGTTGCTTCACTGAGCACGGGTGGAAGGGTGTCGGTGACGCGAGCACCCAGAGCGTCGGAGGGACCTGAATTGCTTGCCGTGATTGTGTAGGTGACGGTTGTACCTGCCGTTGCGACAGTCGCTCCGTCGGTCTTGGTCAGCGAAAGATCTGTCGAGGTGCTCACCACGTCGGTATCTGTTGCTGTGTTGTCTGACGGGTTGGTGTCCGTGGGGTCAGATGGCCCGGCAACCGTTGCCGTATTGATGATGGGCCCGGCAGCCGAGGCGCTGACCGTGGCCGTCAGGGTGTACGTCACGCTGGAACCTGCCACAAGGTCAATCGTGTCCAGGAGGTTCCCAGATCCGCCCGACGAGCAGCTTGCCCCAGGGGAAGGCGAGCATGTCCATGAAGCCCCGGTGAGCGAACTTGGAAGGTTGTCCGTGACGGTGACGCCGTTGACGCTGGATGGCCCGGCGTTCGATGCAACGATCGTGTATGTGACGACACCGCCTGAGACGACGGACGTGACACCGTCGGTCTTTGTGATGCGAAGCTCTGCGCGTCGTCCGAGTGCATCGATGTCTGTGGCGCTGTTGTTTGACCCGTCCACATCGGTGCTGCCAGTTGGGGAACTCACGGAGGCGGTGTTCACCAGCGCACCCGTTGCGTTCAAGACGATGTCTGCGTTCAAGACGAACGTGACATTGGCCCCAACGGGAATGTCTGCGGTGGTCGAGATGTCGCCTGACCCGTTAGGGGTTGCGCACGCAGCACCGACTGATGCCGTGCATGTCCAGGTGCCATTGGTAAGCGCACCGGGCAAAGAGTCGGTGATGGAGGCTGCGGTTGCGTCTGACGGACCGGAGTTGGTCGCCACGATTGTGTAGCTGGTCGATGTGCCGGCGGTCGATGAAGCGGTTCCGTTCGTCTTTGTGATCCGCAAATCGGATTGCGGAGCAAGCGTGTCCGTATCCGTGGCGTTGTTGTTGAACGAGATCGGATCCGCATAACCGGATGGCACGGAGACCGTAGCGGTGTTGGTGAGCAAGCCAGATGCAGAACGTCGCACCGTTGCGGTGAGTGTGTACGTAGCCGTGGCCCCAACTGGGAGGTTGACGGTGTCGTTGATCGAGCCGGATCCTGCGGCGGCGCAAGTTGCTCCACCGGCGGCGACACAAGACCAGGTGGCTGCGGTGAGTGAAGCAGGAAGGGCATCGGTGACGGTTGCGCCGGTGACGGCCGCTGGACCGTTGTTCGTTGCGATCACGGTGTAGGTGATCGTTGTGCCAGGAACGGCCTGGGTCAGCGAATCCGTCTTGGTGATCGCAAGATCGGCCTGGCGTGTGATGGAGTCCGAATCCGTGGCGCTGTTGTTGGTGCTGATTGGGTCGGTTACCCCGGTAGGCGCTGCAACCGTTGCGGTGTTGTTCAGCGTCCCCGATGCAGTTGGCGACAACGATGCGTTCAACACGTAGGTAGTTGCTCCGCCGGACAGCAGCGTTGCGGTGGTGTTGAGACTCCCGCTGCCGGAGGCAGTTGCACAAGTTGAACCGGCGGTGGCGGTGCAGGTCCAGGTTGCTGCGGTGAGCGAGGCTGGGAGTGTGTCGGTGATGGTTGCTGCCGTGACCGTGGACGGGCCGTTGTTGGTTGCGACGATTGTGTAGCTCACGGCGTTACCGGCAAGGACGCTCGAGGACCCGTTTGTCTTGGTGATGGAGAGGTCTGCGGTGGCGCCGAGTGTGTCGGTGTCGGTAGCGGAGTTGTTGGCTGGTGTTGGGTCGGTGACGCCGCCGGGTGTGGTGACGGTTGCGGTGTTTGCGAGTGTGCCGGTTGCTGCGGCGTTGATGGTTGCGTTGAGTGTGTAGGTGGCTGTGCCGGCTGCCAACAGGTTGATGGTGTCGGTGATGTTGCCGGTGCCGGAGGCTGCGCATGTCGAACCGGCCGTGGCGACGCACGTCCAGGTTGCGCCTGTGAGCGAGGCTGGGAGTGTGTCGGTGACCGTTGCTGCGGTGACGTTGGACGGCCCGTTGTTCGTGGCGGTAATGGTGTACGTGACGCTGGTGCCGGGAACCTCTGAGGCGCTGCTGTCGGTTTTGCTGATCGTGAGGTCAGCTGTGGCGTTGAGTGTGTCGGTGTCCGTTGCGGTGTTGTTGGCGTCGCTTGGGTCTGTCACTCCGCTTGGAACGGCGACCGTGGCAGTGTTGGAAAGCGAACCGGTGGCGGCAGGCGACACGTTGGCAGTAAGTGTGTATACAACCTGTGCACCGTTGGAGAGCGATGCCGTGGTGGCGATACTGCCGATGCCCGACGCTGCTCCACATGTTGCGCCGACCGATGCCGCGCATGTCCACGCAGCGCCGCTGAGGGTGCCAGGAAGCGAGTCAGTGATCGGTGCAGAGGTGACTGACGACGGACCGTCGTTGATGACCGTGATTGTGTAGCTGACCGGGCTGCCGGCCGTGGCGATGGTTGCCCCGTCGGTCTTCGTGATCCGAAGATCGGCGATCGGTGCGAGCGTGTTTGTGTCGGTGGACGAGTTGTTGCCTGGGGTTGGGTCGGTGACTCCCGAAGGCGTTGCAATGGATGCGGTGTTGACCAACGATCCCGTTGCGGTTGGGCTGATGCTGGCAGTCAACGTGAAGGTTGCGGTGCCAGATGGGGTCAAAGACACGGCACTGTTGATCGACCCGGTGCCAGACGCTGCGCATGAAGAACCTGCAGACGCAACACATGTCCACGTTGCGCCGGTCAGCGCAGATGGAAGCGTGTCCATGACCGGTGCCCCAGTGACGCCCGAAGGTCCGTTGTTGGTTGCGACAATCGTGTACGAGACGGAGGTACCGGGAACCTCGGAGGTGGACCCGTCTGTCTTGGTAATGGTGAGGTCGGCCGACACATTAAGTGCGTCGGTGTCGGTTGCTGAGTTGTTGCCTGCGGCTGGGTCGGTTACACCGACGGGTGTGGTGATCGTTGCGGTGTTGACGAGCGAGCCGGTTGCGGAAGCGTTGATGGTTGCGGTGAGTGTGTAGGTGGCAGTGCCGCCTGCGAGCAGGTTGATGGTGTCGTTGATTGACCCGGTGCCCGCGGCCACGCAGGACGAGCCCGCTGTTGCGACGCATGTCCACGTTGCACCGGTCAGGGCAGATGGAAGCGTGTCTGCCACGGTTGCACCAGTAACTGCAGAAGGTCCGCTGTTTGTCGCAACGATGCTGTAAACGATTCCCGTGCCCGACGTCTCGGCTGTTGCGCCGTCGGTCTTGGTGATGGACAGATCTGCGGTGACACCGAGTGTGTCGGTGTCGGTTGCTGAGTTGTTGCCTGCGGCTGGGTCAGTCACACCGACGGGTGCGGTGATCGTCGCGGTGTTGATGAGCGAGCCGGTTGCCGAAGCGTTGATGGTTGCGGTGAGCGTGTAGGTGGCTGTGCCGCCTGCGAGCAGGTTGATGGTGTCGTTGATGGACCCAGTGCCCGAGGCTGCGCAGGACGAGCCCGCCGTTGCGACGCATGTCCACGTTGCACCCGTGAGTGCTGCCGGGAGCGTGTCAGCAACCGTTGCGCCCGTGACGTTGGACGGCCCACCGTTGGTGACGACAATCGCGTACGAGACGGAGGTTCCAGGAGTCTCGGCTGTTGCGCCGTCGGTCTTGGTAATGCTGAGGTCTGCGGTGACACCGAGCGTGTCGGTGTCGGTTGCTGAGTTGTTGGCGGTGCTTGGGTCGGTGACGCCGACGGGTGCGGTGATCGTTGCGGTGTTGTCCAGCGAGCCGGTTGCGGAAGCGTTGATGGTTGCGGTGAGTGTGTAGGTGGCTGTGCCGCCTGCGAGCAGGTTGATGGTGTCGTTGATTGACCCGGTGCCCGAGGCTGCGCACGAGGAGCCGGAAGTTGCGACGCATGTCCACGTTGCACCGGTGAGGGCTGCTGGGAGCGTGTCTGCCACGGTTGCACCGTTGACTGCAGAAGGACCGGTGTTTGTCGCAACGATCGTGTAGGTGGCCGTAGTGCCTGGAACTTCTGCCGAAGTGCCGTCGGTCTTGGTGATGGACAGATCCGCGGTGACGCCAAGCGTGTCGGTGTCGGTTGCTGAGTTGTTGGCGTTGCTCGGGTCGGTTACGCCGACCGGTGCAGTGACGGTCGCGGTGTTGCTCAGGGACCCGGTTGCCGTCGGCGCGATTGTGGCATTCAGCGTGTAGGTGAGTAGCCCGCCGACCGCGATGTTGACCGAGTCGTTGATCGAACCGCTGCCGGCTGCCGTGCAGGACGACCCAGACGATGCGATGCAGGTCCACGTAGCACCGGTGAGCGATGCGGGCAGGGTGTCCGCAACGGCGGCACCAGTCGCGTTGGAAGGGCCGGCGTTGTTGACGGTGATCGTGTAGCTCGCCGAGGTCCCAGGGATCTCGGAGGTGGCGCCGTCGGTCTTATCGATCGACAGATTTGCGGTCCGCACAAGCGTGTCGATGTCAGTCGAAGTGTTGTTTCCGATCGATGGGTCGCTCACACCGCTCGGAACTGCGATGGAAGCGCTGTTGACCAACGAACCTGCCGCAGACGGACTGATGGCTGCTGTCAATGTGTAGACGGCCGTGCCGCCAGCCAACAGGTTGACCGAGTCTGCGATGGAGCCGGCTCCCGTTGGCGAGCAACTCGAACCAGCCGACGCGACGCAGGTCCACGTTCCCGCGCTCAACGCAGATGGCAACGTGTCGGTCACGGTGGCGCCGACAACAGCAGACGGGCCGACGTTGGTTGCAGTGATCGTGTACGAAACGCCGGTGCCCGGAACTTCGCTAGCTGATCCGTCGGTCTTGATGATCCGAAGATCCGCAGAGCCGCCAAGCGTGTCTGTGTCTGTTGCGCTGTTGTTGGCACCGGTTGGATCCGTGACGCCGGACGGCACCGCGATCGACGCCGTGTTCGCCAGTGAGCCCGTGGCGGTCGAGGAGATCATCGCCGTGAGCGTGTATGTGGCGGTTCCGCCCGGAAGCAGCGTGACGGTGTCGGCGATGGAACCGCTACCCGATGACGTGCACGACGAGCCAGCTGATGCGACGCAGGTCCATGTTGCCCCACTCAACGCACTTGGCAAGGTGTCTGTGACGGTTGCGTTGGTGACTGCCGAAGGGCCGTTGTTGGTGGCGACGATTGCATAGGTGACCGACGTGCCTGGCACCTCTGTGGTCGCCGAGTCCGTCTTGGAAATTGACAGGTCAGCGGTCGACCCAAGACCGTCGGTGTCCGTTGCGGAGTTGTTCGTACTGGTCGGGTCTGTCACTCCGGACGGAGCGGTGATCGACGCTGTGTTGATGAGCGAACCCGTTGCGGAAGCGCTGATGGTTGCGGTGAGTGTGTAGGTGGCTGTGCCGCCTGTGAGCAGGTTGATGGTGTCGTTGATGTTTCCGGTACCTGATGCCGCACAAGACGAGCCGGATGTGGCCACGCAGATCCACGTTGGTCCGACGAGCGAAGAAGACAACGTGTCCGTGACGGTTGCGCCAACCAAGTTGGACGGCCCGCTGTTGGTAGCAACGATTGTGTACGTGACGGCGGTGCCTGGCACCTCGACGGTGTTGCCATCTGTCTTGGTGATCGAAAGGTCTGCGGTTGTTCCGAGACCGTCGGTGTCCGATGCGATGTTGTTTCCGAGCGCGTTGTCGGTCACACCCGTTGGTGCGGTGACAGACGCAGTGTTGACGAGCGAGCCGGTTGCGGAAGCGTTGATGGTTGCGGTGAGTGTGTAGGTGGCTGTGCCGCCTGCGAGCAGGTTGATGGTGTCGTTGATGTTGCCGGTGCCTGATGCGGCGCACGTTGAACCGGACGTGGCGACGCAGGTCCAGGTTGCGGCGCTGAGCGACGACGGGAGCGTGTCTGCGACGGTTGCGCCGATCACGTTGGATGGGCCGCTGTTGGAGGCCACGATCGTGTACGTCACCGTTGTGCCGGGCACCTCGACGGTCGAGCCGTCCGTCTTGGTGATCGTCAGGTCTGCCGTTGGGGTGAGTGTGTCTGTGTCTGTTGCTGCGTTGTTGGAGCCAGCCGGGTCGGTTACACCGGTTGGTGCGGTGACAGAAGCTGTGTTGACGAGCGAGCCGGTTGCGGAGGCGTTGATGGTTGCGGTGAGTGTGTAGGTGGCTGTGCCGCCTGCGAGCAGGTTGATGGTGTCGTTGATGTTGCCGGTGCCTGATGCTGCGCACGTTGAACCGGACGTTGCGACGCAGGTCCAGGTGGCGGTGCTGAGCGACGACGGGAGCGTGTCTGCAACGGTTGCGCCGATCACGTTAGATGGGCCGCTGTTGGAGGCAACGATCGTGTAGCTGACCGAAGTTCCAGGTGTCTCGGAACCGACTCCGTCGGACTTGGTAAGTGCCAGGTCTGCCGTTGGGGTGAGCGTGTCGGTGTCCGTTGCTGCGTTGTTGGAACCAGCCGGATCGGTCACACCGGTTGGCACAGTGATGGTGGCGGTGTTGGCAAGCGAACCAGTTGCGTTTGCGTCGATCGTTGCGGTGACGGTGTACGTGACAGACGTTGCGACAGGCAGAGTGACGGAGTCGTTGATGCTGCCGGTTCCGGAAGCGCCGCACGTTGCGCCAGCCGACGAGCTGCAGGTCCACGTTGCGCCCGTGAGCGAAGCCGGCAGGACGTCGGCCACCGTGGCGCCGACCACCGCAGATGGTCCAGCGTTTGATGCGACCACCGTGTACGTCACCGATGTGCCGGGTGTTTCTGAAACGCTGCCGTCCGTCTTGGTTACGGACAGGTCGGCGACTGGCAACAAGGTGTCGTTGTCCGTCGAGGAGTTGTTGCCGTTGATCGGGTCGGTCACGCCCGTTGGCAACGCAACGGTGGCCGTGTTGGAAAGGGTGCCCGTGGCCGTTGCAGCAATCGTCGCGGTCAGCGAGTAGGTGACGGATGATCCGGGCGCAAGGTTCACGGAGTCGAAGATGGAACCGGTTCCGCTCAGGGCGCCGCAGGACGCACCAGCGCTTGCAACACACGTCCACGTTGCACCGGTAAGCGACACTGGCAAACTGTCGTTGACCGTTGCGCCGGTGACCGCGGAGGGGCCGCTGTTGGCAACGGTGACGGTGTAGGTAACTGCTGTACCCGGCGTCTCGCTGCCAGCGCCATCGGTCTTGATGATCGACAGGTTGGCTGACGGAATGAGCGACTCAGTGTCGGTTGCGCTGTTGTTGCCTGGGGTTGGATCAGTAACGCCCGTTGGGACAGCGATGGTTGCGGTGTTGACCAGCGTGCCGGTTGCCGTTGGGCTGACCGTGGCCGTGAGCGTGTACGTGGCGACGCCGCCGGAAAGCAGGTTGACCGTGGTGGCGATGCTGCCGGTGCCGGACACTGCGCCGCAACTGGAACCCGCTGAGGCCGAGCACGTCCAGGTTGCGCTTGTGAGTGCAGCTGGAAGTGTGTCGGTGACGGCGGCACCGAAGACGTTCGACGACCCGTTGTTGTTCACAACGATCGTGTACGTGACGCCGGTGCCGGGAGTTTCGCTTGTTGCACCGTCGGTCTTGTTGATCGCAAGGTCGGCCGAGGGGTTGAGCGTGTTCGAGTCGGTTGCGCTGTTGTTGCCCGGGGTTGGGTCGGTCACGCCGGTCGGGGCAGTGATGGAAGCGGTGTTGACCAACGAGCCAGTTGCTGACCCGTTGATGGTTGCGGTGAGCGTGTAGGTGACAGCGCCGCTGACGAGAAGGTCAACGGTGCCTGAGATGTTCCCAGTACCTGACGCTGCACCGCAGGACGAACCGACCGAGGCCGAGCACGTCCACGTTGCACTGGCGAGCGCAGAAGGGAGGGAGTCGCTGACGGTTGCGCCGGAAATGTCTGACGGACCGTTGTTGGTGGCCACGATTGTGTAGGTGACTGCGGTGCCGGGAGTCTCGGTCCCGATGCCGTCGCTCTTGGTGATTGATAGGTCAGCTGTCGGGCTGAGGGTGTCAGAGTCGGTTGCGGTGTTGTCACCCGGTGTTGGGTCGGTGACGCCACCGGGTGTTGCGATGACAGCAGTGTTGGCAAGTGTGCCTGTTGCGTTGGCCGCGATCGTGGCCGTGACTGTGTAGGTGGCGGTGCCCCCAGCAAGCAGGTTGGCTGTGGTGTTGATGTCGCCACTGCCGGACGCTGCACCGCAAGCTGAGCCCGCGACTGCTGTGCAGGTCCACGCCGCTGCGCCCAGTGTTGCTGGGAGCGTGTCGGTGATGGTTGCGTTGGTGACGTTTGACGGTCCGTTGTTGGTGGCGACGATTGTGTAGGTGACGCTGGTACCCGGAGTCTCGGTTGCGGACCCGTCGGTCTTGCTGATCGACAGGTTGGCTGAAGGGCTCAGCGTGTCGGAGTCGGTTGCGGTGTTGTTGCCGGGAGTCGGGTCGATGGCAGTGGCCGGCGTCGCGACCGTTGCGGTGTTGGTGAGAGTCCCGGTTGCGGAAGCGCTGACCGTGGCGGCGAGCGTGTAAGTGGCTGTGCCGCCCGCCAACAGGTCTGCGGTTGTGTTGATGTTGCCGCTGCCGGACGGCGCACCACATGTGGAACCAGCCGATGCAACACAAGTCCACGTTGCTCCGGTCAGCGCAGCGGGGAGCGTGTCAGTGATGGTCGCTGCAATGACGTCGGAAGGACCATTGTTGGAGGCGACGATTGTGTACGTGACGCCGGTGCCGGGCGTCTCGCTGGTAGCCCCGTCTGTCTTGCTGATGGAGAGGTCAGCCGTTGCGTCCAGGGTTGTGGTGTCGGTTGCAGAGTCGTTGCTTGCCGTCGGGTCCGTGACTCCCGATGGGGCGGAGATCGATGCTGTGTTGGACAACGTGCCGGTTGCTGAACCGCTGATGGTTGCAGACACCGTGTAGGTAGCCGTGCCACCCGATGCAAGCGTGATGGTGTCGGCAATGTTCCCGGTTCCAGATGCTGCGCCGCAGGATGAACCGGCCGATGCTGCACACGTCCACGTTGCTCCGGTCAGCGCAGCAGGGAGCGTGTCGGTGATAGTGGCTCCGGTAGCGGCCGAAGGACCGTTGTTCGTCGCAATGACGGTGTAGACGAGCGAGTCACCAGGAGCTGCGGTAGTAAGGCCGTCTGTCTTGTTGATGGAAAGATCTGCAGTGGGGGACAGCGTGTCTGTATCGCTTGCCGAGTTGTTGCCAGGCGTTGGGTCCGTCGTCCCGGCAGGAACCGTGATTGTGGCGGTGTTTGTTAGCGAGCCGGCCTCGGTTGCGAGCAACGTGGCGGTGATCGTAAAGGTTGCGGTTCCGCCGACGAGGAGCGACACCGGTGTGCTGATGTTCCCGGTTCCTGATGCAGCACATGTGGAACCCGGCGATGCGGTGCAGGTCCACGTAGCACCCGTGAGCGAGATCGGGAGGGTGTCAGCAACCGTTGCGTTGACCACCGTGGAAGGTCCGGCGTTGGATGCCACAACCGTGTAGGTGACCGACGTGCCAGGCACCTCAGTGGCGACGCCGTCGGTCTTGGTGATCGACAGGTCTGCGCGTGGCGTGAGTGTGCTGTTGTCCGTCGAGGTGTTGTTGCCAGTTACCGGGTCGGTGGTTCCAACTGGCGCGGCAATCGAGGCGGTGTTTGTGAGCGTTCCGCGGGCGCTCGCAAGGATTGTTGCCGTAAGTGTGTATACGACATTGCCACCGGGAGGAAGATTTACGGTGCCGCTTATGTTTCCGGTTCCGCTTGCGGTGCACGACGACCCGGCCGATGGCACGCAGGTCCAGGTTGCGCCAGTCAGCGAGGCAGGCAGATTGTCCGTAACCGTTGCCCCGGTGACAACTGCAGGGCCGGAGTTGGAAGCGGTGATGGTGTAGGTGACAACGCCGCCGGGGATGCGAGTCGCAACGCCGTCGGTCTTGGAGATCGACAGGTTTGCAGTTTGCTGAAGCGCATCGGAGTCAGTAGCTGAGTTGTTTGAGCTGTTTGGGTCGGTGGTGCCAGCAGGCGCTGCAACGGTCGCTGTATTGATGAGGTTTCCGGTGGCGCCTGCCGCAATGTTTGCGGTCAGGCTGTACGTGGCCGTACCCCCGCTGAGCAGGGTGACGGTGTCGTTGATGCTGCCAGTTCCCGATGCTGTGCAGCTAGAGCCAGCAGTAGCTGAACAGCTCCACGTCGCACCGGACAGAGCCACTGGCAGTGTGTCCGTGACGGTGGCACCGACTGCCGTCGACGGCCCGCTGTTGGACACGACGATCGTGTAGGTCACGGGTGTGCTCTGAACCTCGACCACAGCGCCGTCTGTCTTGGTGATGGACAGGTCGGCGATGGGGCCAAGCGTGTTGGTGTCCGTTGCAGAGTTGTTCGTAGAGGTTGGGTCGGTCGCCCCGGTAGGTGCAGACACAGATGCGGTGTTGGAAAGCGAACCGGTCCCGGTTGAGGAAATCGACGCAACCAGCGTGAAGGTGACGGTAGCGCCGACGGGGATGTTCACCGTTGCATTGATCGACCCAGCGCCTGATGCGGGGCATGAGGCTCCCGAGGTTGCGGCGCAGGTCCATGTGGCGCTGGTGACGCCGCTTGAGAGGGTGTCGGTGACGGTGGCGCCGATAGCTGCTGACGGGCCGGAGTTGCTCACGATGATCGTGTAGGTGGCAGTTCCGCCTGGGACAGAGGAGCTCGATCCGTCGGTCTTTGTGATGGCCAAATCTGGCGTGACGAGAATCGCGTCCGTATCCGTTGCCGAATTGTTGGACAGGGTTGAGTCGGTGACGCCGACCGGAGCGGCGATTGCTGCAGTGTTTGCAAGCGAACCGCTTGCGGTTGAGCTGACGGAAGCTGACAGCGTGTACGTGACGGTTCCGCCCGAGAGCAGGCTGATCGTGTCGGCGATATCGCCGCTGCCTGATGCCGTGCCGCAGGACGAACCCACCGATGCCGAACAGGTCCATGTGGCACCGCTGAGTGCCGCTGGAAGTGTGTCGGTGACGGTTGCGCCGGTGACGTTGGATGGACCGTTGTTCGTGGCAACGATCGTGTACGAGACGGTTCCCCCGGCCACCGCAGTTGTCGACGCGTCGGTCTTGGTGATGGTCAGGTCGGCCGCCGCGTTGAGCGTGCTGTTGTCGGTTGCGCTGTTATTCGCTGGTGTCGGGTCCGTGACGCCCCCGGGTGCTGCGACGACAGCGGTGTTGGAAAGTGTGCCGGTTGCACCTGCGCCGATGGTGGCGGAGAGCGAGTACGTGGCCGTGCCGCCGGCGAGCAGGCTGATCGTGTCGGAGATGTTGCCGCTACCGGTCGTTGTGCATGTGGAACCTGCGGTTGGTGTGCAGGTCCAGGTTGCGCCGCTGAGCGAGGCCGGGAGTGTGTCGGTGACGGTTGCGCCGGTGACGTTTGAAGGGCCGTTGTTGGTGGCGACGATTGTGTAGGTGACGCCGGTTCCGGGGGTCTCTGTTGTGGCGCCGTCGGTTTTGCTGACGGACAGGTCTGCGGTGGCGGTGAGCGTGTCGGTGTCGGAGGACGTGTTGTTGCTCGGCGTTGGGTCGGTAACGCCCCCGGGTGCTGCGACGACAGCGGTGTTGGTGAGGGTGCTGGTTGCGGAAGCGTTGATGGTGGCGGTGAGTGTGTAGGTGGCTGTTCCGCCTGACAGCAAGTTGGCGGTTGTGTTGATGTCGCCGCTGCCGGACGGGGCGCCACAGGCCGAGCCGACTGTTGTTGCGCAGGTCCACGTTGCTCCGATGAGAGCGGCTGGGAGCGTGTCGGTGATTGTTGCCGCGGTGACGTTTGAAGGGCCGCTGTTCGTAGCGACGATGGTGTACGTGACACCGGTGCCGGGGGTCTCCGAAGCGGTGCCGTCGGTCTTGCTGATCGACAGGTCAGCGGTTGGCCCAAGCGTGTCGGTATCGGTTGCGGTGTTGTTGGCGCCGGATGGATCAGTTGTCCCTGCGGGGACTGCGACGGTTGCGCTGTTGGCGAGTGTGCCCGTTGCCGACGCGCTGATACTTGCGGTCAATGTGTAGGTGGCGGTGCCGCTGACCAACAGGTTCACCGTGTCGGTGATGTTGCCGCTGCCTGATGCGGCACAAGTAGAACCTGCGGTGGCGACACACGTCCATGTGGCACCTGTCAGCACAGCGGGAAGTGAATCGGAAACCGTTGCAGCGGTGACTGCAGATGGCCCGGAGTTTCCGACAACGATGGTGTAGGTGACCGGCGTGCCGGGAGTTTCGGCACCCACGCCGTCGGTCTTGGTGATCGTGAGATCTGCAATTGGGTTCAGCGTGTCGGTGTCCGTTGAGGAGTTGTTGCCCGGTGTCCCGTCAACGAAACCGCCAGGGGCGCTGATGGACGCTGTGTTGACGAGCGACCCCGTGGCCGTGGACGCGATGTTTGCGGTCAGCGAGAACGTGGCGGTGCCGCCGGCGAGAAGGTTCACCGAGGCACTGATGCTGCCCACACCAGACGCAGGACACGACGATCCCGCTGTCGCTGAACAGGTCCAGGTTGCCCCACTGAGCGAAGGGGGGAGCGTGTCGGCGACCGTTGCGCCCGTAACTGCAGACGGGCCAGCGTTCGACGCAGTGATCAGGTAGGTGACCGAGGTTCCCGGGGTCTCTGAAGCCGTGCCGTCCACCTTGGTGATGGACAGATCGCCCGTGGGGTTCAGTGTGTTGGTGTCTGTTGCTGTGTTGTTGGCTGGTGTTGGGTCGGTGACGCCGCCGGGTGTGGTGACGGTTGCGGTGTTGCTCAAGGTGCCGGTTGCTGCGGCGTTGATGGTTGCGTTGAGTGTGTAGGTGGCTGTGCCGGCTGACAACAGGTTGATGGTGTCGGTGATGTTGCCGGTGCCGGAGGTTGTGCAGGTGGAGCCAGGTGTGGCGGTGCACGTCCAGGTTGCTGCGGTGAGCGCTGCTGGGAGTGTGTCGGCGATGGTTGCTGCGGTGACGTTGGAAGGCCCGTTGTTCGTGGCAACGATGGTGTAGGTGACACCGGTGCCGGGAACTTCGGATGTGGCGCCGTCGGTCTTGGTGATGGAGAGGTCTGCGGTGGCGCCGAGTGTGTCGGTGTCTGTTGCGCTGTTGTTGGCTGGTGTTGGGTCGGTGACGCCGCCGGGTGTGGTGACGGTTGCGGTGTTTGCGAGTGTGCCGGTTGCTGCGGCGTTGATGGTTGCGGTGAGTGTGTAGGTGGCTGTGCCGGCTGCCAACAGGTTGATGGTGTCGGTGATGTTGCCGGTGCCGGAGGCTGCGCAGGTCGAACCGGCGGATGCCGAGCAGGTCCAGGTTGCGCCGGTGAGCGAGGCTGGGAGTGTGTCTGTGATCGTTGCTGCGGTGACGTTTGACGGCCCGTTGTTCGTGGCAACGATGGTGTACGTGACGCCGGTGCCGGGAACCTCTGAGGCACTGCCGTCGGTTTTGCTGACCATGAGGTCAGCTGTAGTGGTGAGCGTGCTGTTGTCGGTGGCGCTGTTGTTTCCTGGTGTTGGGTCGGTGACGCCGCCGGGTACGGTGACCGTTGCGGTGTTGGCCAACGTGCCGGTCGCGGATGCGCTTACCGCAGCGGTGAGTGTGTAGGTGGCTGTGCCGCCTGCGAGGAGGTTGATGGTGTCGTTGATGTTGCCGGTGCCGGAGGCTGCGCGCAGGTCGAACCGGCGGTTGCTGATGCAGGTCCAGGTTGCGCCGGTGAGCGAGGCGGGGAGTGTGTCGGTGATGGTTGCTGCGGTGACGTTGGACGGCCCGTTGTTCGTGGCAACGATGGTGTAGGTGACGCTGGTGCCGGGAACCTCTGAGGCACTGCCGTCGGTCTTGCTGATCGTGAGGTCAGCCGTCGCGTTCAGCGTGTCGGTGTCTGTTGCGCTGTTGTTGGCTGGTGTTGGGTCGGTGACGCCGCCGGGTGCGGTGACCGTTGCGGTGTTGGCCAACGTGCCGGTCGCGGATGCGCTTACCGCAGCGGTGAGTGTGTAGGTGGCTGTACCGCCTGTGAGGAGGTTGATGGTGTCGGTGATGTTGCCGGCGCCGGAGGCTGCGCATGTGGAACCTGCGGTTGCTGTGCAGGTCCAGGTTGCGCCGGTGAGCGTTGCGGGGAGTGTGTCGGTGATGGTTGCTGCGGTGACGTTGGACGGCCCGTTGTTCGTGGCAACGATGGTGTAGGTGACGCTTGTGCCGGGAACCTCTGACGCACTGCCGTCGGTCTTGCTGATCGTGAGGTCAGCCGTCGCGTTCAGCGTGTCGGTGTCTGTTGCGCTGTTGTTGGCTGGTGTTGGGTCGGTCACGCCGCCGGGTACGGTGACCGTTGCGGTGTTGGCCAATGTGCCGGTTGCGGAGCGCCTACCGCAGCGGTCAGTGTGTAGGTGGCTGTACCGCCTGTAAGGAGGTTGATGGTGTCGCTGATGCTTCCGTTACCCGATGGTGCGCATGAGGAGCCAGCTGTTGCAACGCACGTCCAGGTCGCGCTGCTCAACGATGCGGGGAGTGTGTCCGTGAGCGTGGCGCCTGTGACGTTGGAAGGACCGCTGTTCGTGGCAACGATGGTGTAGGTGACGCTGGTCCCAGGAACTTCGGATGCACTGCCGTCGGTCTTGCTGACAGCAAGGTCCGCGGTGGCGCCCAGGCTGTCGAAGTCCGTCGAGGAGTTGTTCCCAGAGGTCGGGTCGGTCACGCCGCCGGGCGCACCGATCGTTGCAGTGTTCGACAGCGAACCGGTCGCCGACGCACTGATCGTTGCTGTCAACGTGTAGGTGGCTGTTCCGCCCGCAAGCAGGTTTGCAGTGGTGCTGATGTTGCCGCTGCCCGAAGCTGCGCCGCAGGTTGAACCGGCTGTTGCTGCACACGTCCACGTAGCGCCACTGAGCGATGCCGGCAACGTGTCTGTGACGGTGGCTGCGACGACACCGGAGGGGCCAGCGTTGGATGCGGTGATTGTGTAGGTGACGGTGGTGCCGGCAACCTCCGACGGTGATCCGTCGGTCTTCACGATCGACAAGTCAGCCGTAGGTCCCAACGGGTCGGTATCGGTCGCGCTGTTGTTGCCCGGCGTTGGATCGGTGGTGCCGCTTGGAGCCGAGACGGTTGCTGTGTTGACCAGCGAGCCGGTCGCAGCCTCGCTGACCGAGGCCGACAGTGTGAACGTCGCCGTGCCGCCAACGAGGAGGCTGACAGGCGTGCTGATGTTGCCAGATCCGCTTGCAGCGCACGTTGAACCACTCGATGCAACACAGGTCCACGTTGCGCCGGTCAGTGCTACTGGAAGCGTGTCGGCAACGGTTGCGCCGACAACTGAGCTTGGCCCGTTGTTGGTGGCGACAATCGTGTAGGTCACTCCGGTGCCAGGAACTTCGGAAACCGAACCATCGGTCTTGGTGATCGAGAGATCAGCGGTGGGGGACAGCGTGTCGGTATCGGTTGCGGTGTTGTTACCAGCTGATGGGTCGGTCACTGTTCCAGGAACGGTGACGCTGGCCGTGTTGCTGAGCGAGCCGGTGGCGTTGGCGACAACGGCAGCGGTCAATGTATAGGTGGCAGTGCCACCGGCGAGAAGCGTCACGGTGTCGCTGATGTCGCCCGATCCGGAGAAGCCGCAGGTGGATCCGGATGATGCGGCGCAGGTCCACGTTGCGCCGGTCAGCGAAGCTGGAAGCGTGTCGGTGATCGTTGCCCCTGACACGTTGGACGGCCCGGCGTTGGCGGCGATGATCGTGTACGTGACGCTGCTGCCAGGCACCTCGGTGGTCGAGCCGTCCGTCTTTGTGATGCTGACATCAGCAGAAGCAGACAGGGTGTCGGTGTCGGTTGCGGAGTTGTTCGCTGGGGTGGGGTCGGTGGCGCCAACTGGTACCGCAACGGAAGCTGTGTTGGAGAGTGAACCGGTTGCTCCTGCGTTGATTGCGGCGGTGAGCGTGTACGTGGCGGTGCCGCCAACAGCGAGCGTGACTGTGTCGGCGATGCTGCCGGTTCCGGTGGCAGCACAGGAGGAGTTAGCGGAAGCTACGCACGTCCACGTTGCTCCGCTCAAGGAGGCCGGGAGTGTGTCGGTCACGGTTGCGTTCACAACGGCAGACGGACCAGCGTTCGCGGCGACGATTGTGTAGGTGACGCTTGTCCCCGCCACTTCCGCAGCAGCGCTGTCGGTCTTTGTGATCGACAGGTCAGCAGTGGTGGTGAGCGTGTCGGTATCCGTTGCGCTGTTGTTTCCACTTGCAGCGTCTATGCCGCCGGGAACCGTCGCGGTGACCGTGTTCGAGAGCGAACCAGATGCGGAGGGCGACACGGTCGCGTTCACTGTGTAGGTCACGCTGGAAGCGTTGGCGATGTTGACCGTCTCGTTGATGGAACCAACGCCGGACGCGTTGCCACATGTCGACCCGGACGCAGCAGCGCACGTCCAGCTCACACTTGTAAGTGCACTTGGCATTGCGTCAGAGATCGCAACCGAGTTGGCGGTTGACGGACCAGCGTTGGCCGCGACGATGGTGTACGTCACTGCCTGTCCAGGAACAGCGGACGTAATGCCGTTTGTCTTGGAAACCGAAACGTCGGCAACAGCACCAAGTGACGAGTTATCCGTGGCCGAGTTGTTGGCGGTGTTCGGGTCCGTGATGGAACCAGGTGCCGCAACTGTTGCGGTGTTCGACAAGGTGCCGGTGGCTCCTGGCGAAATGTTTGCGGTCAGCGTGTAGGTGACGCTGGCACCAACGTTCAGGTTGGCTGTGGTGCTGATGTTGCCCGATCCGTTTGCTGCACCGCAGAGCGCACCAGCCGAAGCAGTACACGTCCAGGTTGCGCCGCTCAACGAACCGGGCAACGTGTCGGAGATCGACGCGCCGTTGGCGTTGGTCGGACCGTTGTTGGTCGCAACGATCGTGTAGGTGACCGTGCCCCCGGGGGTGCGGCCGAGCGCGCCGTCGGTCTTCGTGATCGAGAGATCGGCTTCGCCAACAACAGCGTCCGTATCGCTAGCCGTGTTGTCTCCTGCGAACAACTCGGTGACGCCAGATGGAACGGTGGCCGATGCCGTATTCACGAGGGCGCCAGCACCCAACGAACTTGACGGCGAGACCGTGCCCGTGATTGTGAACGTGGCCGTGCCGGCAGGGAGCAACGTGATTGGTGTCGAAATCGCACCGGAACCAGATGCTGCGCAGGACGACCCCACCGACGCGGAACAGGTCCAGGTGGAACCGGTGAAGTTCGCCGGAGGTGTGTCTGCGAACGTTGCTCCGCTGACCGCGGATGGGCCCGCGTTGGTCACCACCACCGTGTAGGTGTTCGCAGTGCCAGCGACGACAGTCACCTTGGAGTCGGTCTTGGTGACTCGGAGATCCACGTTGACGGCAATTGGGGCGGAATCGGTTGCGGTGTTGTTGGTGAGTACCGGATCCGTGGCGCCCGATGCGGCAGTCACCGTCGCTACCTGGTTGATCGTGCCCGTTGCGCCGGGAGCAATCTGGGCGGTGATTGTGTATGTCAGCGAAGCTCCGCTCGCCGCAGTGAACGTTGTGTTGATCGAACCGCTTCCGCTGGTGGTTCCGCATGTTGCGCCGACGCCCGCAGCGCACGACCAGGTTTGCGATGCAACGCCGGCCGGCATTGGATCGGAAAGGGTTGCAGAGGTTGCTGTGGACGGACCCGAGTTGGTGACCACCACGTTGTAGGTGACGGGGCTGCCGGCGACGACGGACCCGCTGCGGCTCTTGGTGACGCCCAGGTCGGTTTGGATGGTGACGGTGTCGGTGACGGTGGAGGAGTTGTTCGTGCCGTTGGTGTCGGTCACGCCGGCAGGGGCTGTTGCGGTAGCCGTGTTGGCAAGCGAGCCGGCGTACGTCGGGTTGATCATCGCAACAACCGTGTACGTGACGGTTCCCCCAGCGACGATGGTTGCGGTGGTGGCCAAGCTGCCAGACCCGCTTGCAGCCCCACAGGCCGAACCGGCGGATGCTGAACAAGTCCACGTTGGCGACAGGAGTTGCGCAACGAGCGTGTCGGTGATGGTTGCGCCTGTCACGGTGGATGGACCTTGGTTGGCAACCGAGACCGTGTAGGTGATGGTGCTCCCGGCGAACTTCGTGCCGGCGCTGGACTTGCTCACGACAAGGTCGACGCGGGGTGTGACGTTGTCTGTGTCGGTGGCCGAGTTGTTCCCAGGTGTTGGGTCGGTTGTGCCGCTGCCAACGGCGACGGTGGCGGTGTTGGCCAAGGTGCCGGTGCCAGCTGGTGTGGTTGGGTTCAGGGTTCCCGTCACCGTGTAGATGACCGTTGCTCCGCTGGCGATCGACGCGCTCGTGGAGATGCTGTTGCCAGACCCGCTTGCCGTAGCGCAGGTGGAGCCAGGCGGAGCAGCACAGGACCAGTTCACACCGGTAAGTGCTGCAGGCACCGTGTCGGTGACGGCGCTGTTCAGAGCGAACGACGGACCTGCGTTCGTTACTCGAACGGTGTAGGTGACAATCGTTCCAGGAACGGCGTCGGTAATGGCATCGTCCTTGGTGACCGACAGGTCAGCGCGCGGGGTCACGTTGTCGGTGTCTGTCGCACTGTTGTTGGCACCATTGGTGTCGGTGAAGCCGGCGGGCGCAGCCACCGCGGCGGTGTTCACGAGCGTGTTGGTGCCAGCCAGGGTTGTGGGTACAAGTGTTCCCGTCACCGTATAGGTGACCGTTGCTGCAGCGGGAACGGTGGCGTTGGTTGAGATGGTGTTCCCAGAACCGGAGACGGTTCCACACACCCCGCCACCCGTTGTGGAACAAGTCCACGTGACGCCAGTGATGGCGGCCGGGACAGTGTCCGTGATCGGCGCTGCGGAGGCGGTCGACGGGCCGACGTTCGCCACCACGATCGTGTAGGTGATGGTGGTACCCGGAACGGCGTTGGTGATGCCGTCGGTCTTGGTGACGGACAAATCGCCGCGCGGGGTGACGTCGTCGATGTCCGTGGCTGAGTTGTTGGCAGGGTTGGTGTCGGTGGTGCCCGCTGCAGCAGTTGCAGTTGCAGTGTTGCTGAGCGTTGCAATGCCAGCAGGGGTTGTTGCCACCACGGTTGCGGTCACGGTGTAGGTGACCGTTGCGCCGCTTGGGACCAGTGCAACACTCGAGAGGTTGCCCGAGCCAGAAGCAGTGCCGCAGGTACCGCCTGCAGTACCAACGCAGGTCCAAGTTGCAGCGGTCAGCGCCGCTGGCAACGTGTCGGTTACGGAGACGTTTGAAGCGGTGGATGGCCCGGCGTTGGTTACCGCAATCGTGTAGACGACAGTGGACCCTGGAACGGCTGCGGTTGCCCCGTCGGTCTTCGAGATCGCTAGGTCAACGCGAGGGGTGACCGTATCGCTGTCCGTTGCGGTGTTGTTCCCGCCATTGGTATCGGTGAAGCCCGCAGGAGCGCTGATAGTCGCCGAGTTGATCAGTGTGGTGCTGCTCGAGGTTGCAGCGTCCAGCGTCGCGGTGAGGGAGTACGTAAGTGACCCGCCCGGGAGAATTGTTCCAGTCGTTGCGATGCTGCCCGTTCCACTTGCAGCGTCGCATGTTGACCCGGCCGTTGCCGAACATGTCCACGTAGCCCCAGTCAGGCTGGCGGGAAGGGTGTCAGTAATAGGTGCGCTTACGACTGTGGACGGGCCGGAGTTCGACGCGATGATTGTGTACGTGGTTTGCGTGCCTGGAATCGAGTCAGTTGCGCCGTTTGTCTTGGTGATTGACAAGTCGCCTTGGGGAACCAACGAGTCTGAGTCCGTCGACGAGTTGTTCCCCGCGTTGCTGTCGGGGAAACCCGCTGGCGCGGTGACCGTTGCGGTGTTGCTCAGCGTGCCCGTTGCACCTGGAGCGATGGTGCCAGTGATCGTGAAAACGACGTTGCTGCCGGCGGCAATCGTGGCGGTTGTTGCGATGTTCCCTGACCCCGACGGTGCTCCGCAGCTCGATGCGCCTGAGGACGAGCAAGTCCATGTGGCACCGGTGATCGCAGCAGGGATTGTGTCGGCAATCGTTGCAGCGGTTGCAGTCGACGGGCCAGCGTTCTGGACCGTGATTGTGTACGAGACCGCAGTTCCTGGAATCTCGGTCGTTGCGCCGTCGGTCTTGGTGATGCTCAGATCGCCGGTCGGCGAAAGCGTGTCCGTGTCGCTTGCGGAGTTGTTGGCGGAGTTTGTTTCCGAGACGCCCGACGGAACCGTGATGGTGGCGGTGTTGGTGACGCTTCCAGTGGCAGTTGCGCGGATGGTGGCGGTGACGGTGAACGTGGCAGTGCCGCCGACTGCAAGGTTCACCGCAACAGAGAACGATCCCGTACCTGACGCCGTTGCGCAGCTTGAACCAGCGGACGCAGCGCACACCCACGACGCAGCGCTGATGTTTGCGGGGATGATGTCTGCAACCGTGGCACCGCTCACGGGGTTTGGTCCGCTGTTGCTTGCGATGATCGTATAGATCACCGTCGAACCCGGTGTGGCAGAACTGACGCCGTCTGACTTGGTGATCACCAAGTCAGTTGCTGAACTGATCGTCACCGACGCACTGCCGGAGTTGTTCGTTGGAACGGGGTCGGTGACGCCAGCCGGCACGTTTGCGGTAGCGGTGTTGGTGATGGTGCCCGCTGGGATTGTGGGGCCGACCGTTGCCGTCACCGTGTAGGTGACGGATGAACCAGATGCGAGGTTCGCTGTGGTGTTGATTCCTCCGCCGCTGCCGGAGGCTGCGCCGCACGTTGCGCCGGCGGTAGCGGCGCAGGTCCAAGTTGCGCCTACCAACTGGGAGGGGAGCGTGTCGAGGATGGTCGCCCCGATGACGTTCGACGGACCGCTGTTGGCGACCACGATCGTGTAGCCAACGGCACCACCTGGCAAGGCGGTTGGGGTGGACGATGTCTTGGTGACCGAGAGATCGGCCTGCGGGGTGACGTCGTTGGTGTCCGTGGCCGAGTTGTTGGTGCTCGTTGGATCCGTGAAACCTGACGGCGCTGCCACCGTGGCGGTGTTCACCAGCGTTGCGGTGCCAGCCGGTGTTGCAGCGTCCAGTGTGCCGGTCACGGTGTAGGTGGCGGAGGCTGAAGCCGGAAGCGTGGCCGTGGTCGAAAGCGCGTTGCCGCTGCCAGAAGCTGCGCCACACGTTGCACCGACCGACGCAGAACATGTCCATGTGACGTTGGTGATGGCCGTTGGAATGGTGTCGGTGATCACGGCATTGGTGACCGTCGACGGGCCGGAGTTGGTGACCACCACCGTGTAGGTGATGGTGCCGCCAGGGATTGCAGCGTTGGTGCCGTCCGTCTTGGTGATGGACAAGTCGCCGGTGGGTGTGATGGTGCTGGTGTCCGTCGCCTGCGTGACACCCGGCGTTGGGTCTGTCACTCCGCCAGGCAAGGCAGTGGTGGCTGTGTTGGTGATGGTGCCAGCCGTTGTGGTTGGTGCCAGTGTGCCGGTCACGATGTAGGTGACCGCTGAGCCGGCGGCCAAAGTCGCGGTGGTTGCGATGCTGTTGCCCGTTCCTGAGGTTGCCCCGCACGATGCACCCGCAGTTGCGGAACAGGTCCACGTGACGCCCGTCAACGAGGCTGGTACGGCATCGGTGATTGTTGCATTGGTGACCGTAGACGGACCGGCGTTGGTGACCACGATTGAGTAGGTGACGGGTGATCCCGGAACAGCGTCCGTGGCACCGTCGGTCTTGGTAATGCTCAGCTCTGCGGTTGCCTTGACATTGTCGATGTCGGTCGCGGAGTCGTTGGTGTTCGACGGGTCGGTGGTACCAGCTGGCGCGGTCACCGTTGCGGTGTTGGTGAGCGTCCCTGTGCCGGTTGGTGTTGTCGGTGCCAACGTGCCGGTGATTGTGTAGGTGGCGGTGGTCCCGGTCGGGAGCGTGGCAGTGGTGTTGATCGCGTTGCCGCTTCCGCCAATCGAACCGCACGACGCGCCCACTCCGGTTGGTGAGCAAGTCCACGTGACGTTGGTGATCGCAGCCGGGACCGTATCGGTGACGATCGCATTGGTGGCCGTTGATGGTCCGGCGTTTCCGACCGACACCGTGTACGTCACCGTCGTCCCCGGGACCGCATCAACAATTCCGTCGGTCTTGGTGATGCTCAGGTCCGAAAGCGGCGTGACGTTGTCGGTGTCCGTGGCTGTGTTGTTGGCAGGGTTGATCTCCGTGATGCCGGAACCAAGCGTTGCGGTGGCGGTGTTCACCAGCGTGTTGGTGCCCGCAGGAGTGGTTGGGCTCAGCGTGCCGTTGATTGTGTAGGTCGCAACACCAGAGGCGAGAAGGTTGGCTGAGGTGCTGATGGTGTTGCCGGTGCCGTTGGTGGTGGCGCACGTTGACCCAACCGTTGCCGAGCAGTTCCACGCTGACACCCGTGATTGCGGCCGGCACGGTGTCAGCGATGGTCACCGTTCCGGCATTCGCCGGGCCGGCGTTGGTGACCGTGACCGTGTAGGTGAGTGCGGTTCCTGGAACGGCGTTGGTGATGCCGTCGGTCTTCGACACCTGAATGTCTGCCTGGCGTAGAACGTCGTCGGTGTCTGTTGCGGAGTTGTTCGCCGTGTTCGTGTCGTGCTGATCGCCGGTCGCAGCTGCCGTCGCGGTGTTCGCCAGTGTCGCAGTGCCGGCTGATGCCGCAGGGTCCACCGTTCCCGACACGGTGTAGGTGGCTGTGTCACCCGAACCCAGCGAAACGGTCGTTGCAATGTTGCCGGAGCCAGACGGTGCCCCGCAGCTGGCTGCCACGGACTGACCGGCCACCGAACACGTCCATGTTGGTGACAACACCATTGAAGGGATGGTGTCGGTGACGGTTACGTTGCTGGCCGTTTGGGGACCGTTGTTGTGAATGGTCACCACGTAGGTGATTGGTGCGCCAGCCGACGCCGACGTCTGGCTGTCCGTCTTCGCGACCTGCAGGTCAATCTGACTGGCGACGGCCGAAGTGGTTGCCGACGAGACCGGGGCGATCACCTGTGTTGGGATGGTTGCACCCTTGTAGCTGACCTGGACCGTGTTCAGGATGGTGCTGCCACCAGACACGTTCGCGTTGACGGTCGCTCGCAGCTTCACCGACGTGGCGGCGCCTGGAAGCATCTGGCCGCCGACGGAACTGGTCGCACCGGTTCCGAGGTACATCGTTGCGCTGCCGGTGGCGAAGTGAGCCTGGTCGTCTCCAGATGCGTCGGTCTTGGCGCCGGTGTTGGCTCCCGACGCAACACTCATCGTTCCGGCGGTGTAGCTGAGTTGCGAGGGATCGGGTCAACCAGCACAACGTCGGTGGCGATGTCGTCGCCGTTGTTCTGGATGCTGATCGTGTATTCGATCGTGTCGCCGGGGTTGAGGGTTCCGCCGTTGAGGTCGACGCCGGTCTTGGTGGCAACCAGCAACGGAGCTGGCAGCTCGATGGAGGTCGTCACTGCGTCTGGGAAGTACTGGTCGCCGTTCGTCTTCAGACGCAGGCATGCGTTGGTGGTGTTGTTGGGCAAGACACTGTTTGCCTGGATGAGATCGGCGTCGTAGCCCCAGGTGTTTGCGTCGCTTGGGTTGCGGGTGGTGACGTTGCTGCCGAGGTTGGAGATCGTGCCGTTGAAGATGTTGTTGTTCGGGTTGGATGCATCAGATAGCAGCGGGTTGGTGTCAGAGCACGACGTGAGCCCGGCGCCAAGCGTGACCGCATCGCCGACGATGCCGGTGTCGCCGTCCTGTGCGACCAGACCGATCTTCAGGTTCACTGGCCCGATGACTGGCGTGATGAACGGGCCGAACGGAATGTCAACGTCGGTGGTGCCGGTGACACGGTTGAAGACGTTGAACACGGTCAGGTTGCGGAGGCGCTCAACCGGGTTGGAGTACGCAACCGCCAGCGTCCAGCCGCCCCAGTCGCCGCTGCCGGACGAACCGGTGCCGGCCTGGATGTCAGCCACGGTGTAGGTGCCGTTGCCGCCGTTGGACACGGCCTGCACCAACGAGGTGACGTCGGCGTATGCGTGGAACACCGGGAACGTTGCGTTGTTGATGCCGTCGGTGTCGACGTCTGCGGGCAACGCCGTGATCGGGGTGTATCCGCTGAGCGCTGGTGTGCGGAACAACACCCGGTTCATGTTGGCTGGCGTTGGGGCGTTGGATCCGCCGGTGCCGCCCTGGTTAGCGCCCGAAGCCAGGTTGCCGCTCCAGAACAACCCGGCATACAGAACCGTTGAACCGGCCGGAACAACCACGTCTGCTCGCGAGGAGTTGAACGTGGTCACGGTGCCGCCAGCAGCAAGCGGGCTGGTGCCGGTGCCGTCCACATCGACGTAGGCCATCACGCCAGAGTTCGCCGTGGTGCAGCCCGATGTACAGGTCATGTTGTGGTTAGCGGCGAGCGTGATGTCGCCGGACACGTTCGTCTGGAATTTTGCGGTCGCCGCGGTGACGGCCAAAGCAGGCACCGGAGTGAAGAAAACCAGCATCGAGCTGAGCAAGCCGACGAGCGCGACGATGGCCGCGGGACGACCGCGGCCAAATTTCTGCAGATGGGTCCTGTGAGGGGGGCCAGACATGACATGTATTGCGTCGTCACCCCCCGTGGGCGTCTGAAGACGCTCAGCGCGAAATGGGTCGCTCGGCCTAGTGCCCCTTGGGTAGCTGGCTGAGTAACCGGCCGGACGCTGAACGGAAGGTTGAGGGCGGGACCGAGGTTGAACAACCTGCGGCCGCATTGCCTGGCAAACCGATCAAGTGTTCGATTGGTGTGGTCACTGTCGAACGAGTTCGTGATGTTTGCGCAATCCAGTATGAGAAGCCTGATGATGCAGATATCTCACGGTGTGGTGGAGTTCAGGGTCGAAACGACTGTCACCTCCGTGCGGGCGGTCACGGATGAGGCCAGCTACGGAACCGAACCGGACACTGGCCGCAACTTTGAAAGATTGCAGGAAGCGAGCCAGGCGCGTTGCTCGCGTGGACGTGCTGCGCGTTACCCGAATGGACAACAATCCGAGAGTCGAGGAAGCGGGAGCGGCGGATGCGGGACGTGGCCCTTGCCTGTCCCGAGGTACTCCCGGTTTTCACGATCCAACCGGTGCAATCGTGAACGACTTGGATTGCGCTGGTTTGACGAACCGACCCCGGGTGTGTGGCGCCAAAAGCCGGGTTGGCGAACCACCAAGTGACCCGAAACACGAAAGGCCCTGGCGCCAACTCCGAGCAGGGTTCGTGAGGCTGAACTCATGAGCGTGGTGCGCATAGATCGTGTGCGAACCAATTTTCGAGAACCCAGACCTACCAAGCAGGGGACGAATTCGAGGGGCGGACCGAAGCCCTGGCCAACGGAGTGTGGCTCACCGGCGCGACGATCCGGACGTCGGGACCGAAAGCACAGCGCGCCGCGGATTGCTCACCCTGCCAGGAACCCCGACGGTACGAGGCGCAACATCCGTGAACGAGCCAAAGGGGACCAAGCTCGGAAGGCCGGATGTTGGTGGTTGGGCCGACGGGCATCGTGACGGAGCGGACGGCATCACGACGGCCGCACGGAAGGACCGAGCGGTGAACGGCGAACGATGGAGGCAGCGCGATGGCAGCGTGAGCGGAGCGCCAGGTGCCTCAGCTGAGCGACGACACCAACGCCGCGCAGAAGGCAGTCTGCCAAGGGCGACCCACCGATCCGCTGTCCGCAGCCAAGCAACGCGCACCTATGAAATGGGAGCAAACATCCTGGACAGCAATGATGCGCACGGGACGACATGTGCGACCGCCAACCGGTGCGGGAGCGAGCACGTAAATCGAATCGGCCGAAGATCGCCTAACCGGAAATTGGTCCTCAAGCCGGGCGGGATGGCTGCCGATGCCCATGACATGCTCACGAGTGAAAGCCCCATCACCCCGGATACCCAGACCGGTCGCCCCCGCCCGTACGTCTCGTCCGGCGGAGCGAAGACCGACGTGCTGCGCAAGCCGGTTGTCCACCGCCATCACGCAGGCGCGGTGCTGCGCGGATATCGCATTCCGCTGTCGCTGCATCGCAAGGCCGAGCGGATCAAGCTCGCCGACTCGGTGGAGCGCGGAGCAACGATTTACTGGGACGAATTGCTGCAGGACGCGATCGATCGACTGAGCGATCAGCCGGCAGATGTTGCCCCGATGCTCCCAGCGCAGACCCATCGTGCCGAGGCAGCTGGCGCAACCCGGGTGCTGCAAGCAGCCATCCGTTCGGACCAAGACATGAAACTGCGGATGCTGCGACTGGACCTCGAGGAGTACACCGGTAAGGCCGTGAAGCTGGAAGACCTCTGGGTTGCGCTGGTTACCGAACTGGTGAACTGAGCTCGCCGGCTGGCGTCCGCAACGAAAGAGAAATTTTGCATGGCCCGAATGGGTGTCGAGGCGACAGAGCCGCGGCACCCATTTTTCTATTCCGGCTTCTGTATTGATCCGGCTGCTAATCCGGTTTCTGGGGCTCCCGGTTTGAATCTCGGTTCTGATCGAAATCGTGCAACCGCCGTTTCACCGCATCAAGCGAGTCTTGGCCGGCGGTCGTTGCTGAATGGGTGGCCTTGTCCAAACCCGTGGCGATGGAATCTTTGTGACGCTCAATTGGTTCCTTGGCGCCGAGGGTGCGAGCGACCATGGTTTCAATAAAGAAGAACAGCACGACCAACAACAGGATCAACGCCCACCAAGGCATCGAAATCCAGGTGACGATGATGACCTTCTTGAAGAGGATCCACAGGAATCCGAGGAAGACCACCGACGAGATCAGGCTGGCAGCCCTCTGACGAAATCGGCTATGCCTGTTCATAGCCGTCAACCTACGCCTCATCCGAGCGCGATTGCCGCCACTCCCACAGCGATGCACACCGCACCGGTCATGCGTACAGCAAGTCCTTCTTCCTTCAGCAGGGAACCCGCGAACAACGCTGCGAACAACATCGATACCTCTCGCGCCGGAGCGACGCGGGAAAGATCCGTTGTTTTTGCGGCCTGCAACACAAGCACATACGCCAGCGGCGAGAGCAGTCCGACAATGGCGGCCATCCGAATATGGGTCCGAGCGAACGCCAGCAGACCCTGGGAGGAACCGGCTTGCGACGTCGTTCGGTTGAGCACGAAGTGCGCAATTGGCAGTGTCAGCACCACTCGAACCAAGTTTGATCCGTAATCCAACCCGATTGGCGACACATGCAATTCCTTCACGCTGTGACCGTCAAGGAGTGTGTACGCGGCGATGCTCACCCCGGTAGCGACGCCATAACCCAAGCCGGTTGCCAGCTTCGCTGACCGCACAAACTTTCCGCCGCGCTCGATGGGTTGCTCCACCTCGGATTCAACTCCGATCCCTCCGTTCACCACTCGGCCGCGCCCGGTCGCAATGAGCAGGACCCCACTCAGAATCGCAAACACCCCCACGAGCGCAATCCAGCCGGGTCGCTCACCGCGGAAAATAATCGATGCCAGCACCGTGAGCAACGGACCTGTTCCCCTTGCGACGGGGTAGACAACGGAGAGATCTCCCACCTGGTAGCCGCGTAACAGGGTGGCGAAGTAGGCCACGTGCAGCACAGCGCTACCGGTCACTGCGGCCCATTGTCCGCCGTTCCACGACGGCGTTTCGCGCAGCAAGACCGGGATACCGACCGGGGCCCAGACCACCGCTGCGACCACCGAACTGATGGCGCTGAAGGCCACTCCGCCGGACGCATGTTTCGCCGCAAGGTTCCATGTTGCGTGGACAAGACCCGCCAACAGGACCAGAAACAGCGCCGATCCACTCATCGTTGACGCCGCGGTTGCAACTCCCGAATGTGGGGTTTGCGGGCCTGTACGGCTTTGTACGAGTCTAGACATGCAAACCGCACCATCAACCCATCTTGGCCGAATCGAGCCCACCAGGACCCAGTCAGCCCCCCGTTTTTAGAGCGATTCAGGCATCGAGACGTCGATTCAGTCGCGAAAAGCGAAATTTCTTCGCGTTGCCGGCGGTCCCAGCCACCCCACGCCAGATTTCTTCCCCAAAGGAAATGACAAAAGGGCCCCGAGAGGGCCGCGAGAGAGGTCGCCCCCAAGCGAGGGGGCAAACCACCTCCGAACGGAGATAGGAGGTGGTTTGCCGCAAGGATCCAGGGTGGACGGTTGCTACCGAATGACGCTCGGTCTGATATCAGGCAACTGTCGCAGCGATCCTCGACGGCACTTCGTCGACCACGATCTGGCGAGGGTCTTTGGTGGGCTCCTGTTTCGTCGCCTAGTCTGAGCGCGTGTCCGTAGACATCGCGGCCCCGCCGGCATCCGACGCGCTGATTCAGCGCCTCCTCGACAACCTCACCGCCGAACTTGGCGACGGCGTGATCGAGTCAACCATCCAGAGAAGAGACGCGTACGTGCGCGTCCCAGCTTCCCAGTGGGCCGCAGCAGCCCGGGCCGCAAAGCGGGTTGGATTCGATTACTTCTCGTTCCTGTCCGGCATGGACTGGATGCAAAGCCCGGTACAAACATCTCGTTACGAGAACATTTGGGGCACCGCTGAAGAAGAAGATGCCGAAGCAGTTGTTGAGGCGGATGGCGAAGCAGCCTCCGAAACCGTTGCCGATGCAGCCGACTCGGCCACTGTCGATGCGGCAGTCGACGAGGGTATCCGGACCGGTCTTGCAGGCGGAGAGTCACGGTTCCAGGTGATGCTCCGGCTCACGTCAACCACCGAGCACCGCAGTGTTGTCCTCCGCGCTGACCTCACCGACGACAGCCCAACCGTGGCCAGCATCGCTTCCATCTACGGCGGTGCGGACTGGCACGAACGAGAGACCTGGGAGATGTTCGGGTTCTGGTTCGACGGCCACCCAAACCTGGTGCACATCTACCTGCCAGGTTCGTTCGAGGGCTATCCGCTCCGCAAAGACTTCCCGCTGCTTGCCCGCGAAGTGAAGCCATGGCCCGGCCTCACTAACGTCGAGCCCATCGCCGGTGAAGCCGACGAAGAAACTCCCGAGAGCTGAACCATGACCGCCACCATGCAGCCAGGCGGCGCCGACGCGTCGTTCGCACCAAACAGCCCCGAGCAAATTCGTCAGGCCGCCTACATCGCTGGGCAGGCCGCAGACATGCGGGTCAACGTCGAGTTGGAAACCGGCGGCATGACCGTCAACCTTGGGCCCCAGCACCCCGCAACGCACGGCACGCTGCGCATCGTTGCACGGCTCGACGGCGAACAGGTCATCAGCTGCGAACCGGTCATGGGCTATATGCACCGCGGGTACGAGAAGCTCACCGAGGTCCGTACCTACCCACAAATCACCACGCTGGTCAACCGCATCGACTGGCTTGGCAGCTTCGCCAACGAGGTGCCGTTCATCTCGGCAGCAGAAGAACTGATGGGCATCGAAGCCCCGCCGCGCGCTCAATGGATTCGCACCGTTTTGTTCGAGATGAGCCGCATCGGCCACATCATTTTGTTCCTCGGCGACCTTGGCGTGCAGTTGGGCGCAATCACCCCGGTCTTCTTCGCCTTCCGTGACCGAGAGCATGTACTCAACCAGATCGAGGCGGCGACGGGTGGACGTTTTCACCCCAACTTCAACCGCATCGGTGGCCTGAAAGACGACCTGCCAAAGGGTTGGATCGCCGAGTCAAAGGCCGTCATGCAGAAGTGTCGGGACTTCTGCGACACCATCGAGCAATTGCTGTTCGGCAACCTCATCTTCCAACAACGCACCCGCGGTATTGGCGTCATCCCTCGCGAAAAGGCCCTGGAGTTCGGCATGTCCGGCGCCAACCTGCGCGGGTCCGGCGTGGACTGGGACCTCCGTCGAGACGGTGAATCCCCGCTCGCGTGGAAGCACTTGGACTTCAAGGTATTCACCCACCCTGACGGCGACGCGTTTAGCCGTTGTTGGGTGCGCCTTCAGGAAACTCGGGAAGCCACAAAGATGGTGGATCAGCTTCTGGACGGTCTTCCTGCCGGGCCAATCATGGCCAAGGTGCCTCGCATCATTAAGGTCCCAGCAGGCGAAACCTACGTGTCAACGGAGAATCCACTCGGCGAGATGGGCTACCACGTCGTCAGCCAGGGCGGCCTTGGCCCATTCCGGGTCAAGATCCGTTCCGCCAGCTTCAACAACATGTCAATTGCGCCGTGGGTCATGAAGGGCGTTTACGTGCCGGATATCGTGACCATCCTTGCCTCGTTGTATTTCATCCTCGGCGACATCGACCGCTAAATCCCCCCGTTGAACTGACCGCTGACCCGGAACTCCACCACCACACATGCTCGCGATCACCATCCCCTACTGGGGCCAGACCATCATCAAACTCGGGGCCGTCCTCGTGGTCATCCCTGTTGGTGGCCTGCTGCTCGGTTACATGTTCCTGTTGAAAATGATGGCGCACATGCAAAGCCGTCTCGGACCCATGGAAGCCGGCGGTTTTCACGGTTGGTTCCAGAACATTGGCGACGCAGTGAAGTTCATTCAGAAGGAAGACATCATCCCGGCCAAGGCCGATAAATGGGTCTTCTCGCTTGCGCCGTATGTGGTCGTCATGTCCACATTCCTGCTCTACCTGGTTATTCCGGCCGGACCGGAAGCGGTGATCAGTGACCTGAAAGTTGGCGTTTTCTATGCGCTGGCCGTCGGGTCCATCTCGGTTATCGGCATCTTGATGGCTGGCTGGGGCTCCGCCAACAAATACTCGTTGATGGGTTCCTTGCGCGCGGCAGGTCAGCTCATTGCCTACGAACTCCCCTTGGTGCTCGCCGTTGTTGGCGTCATCATCCAGGCGCAGTCCATGAACCTCAACGACATCGTCCGGGCTCAGGAAAGCTTCCAGGTCTTCGGTGTCAGCGTCGGTGGTATTCCGTTCCTGTTGACCCAGTTCGTTGGGTTCGTCATCTTCATGATCGCAGCCCAAGCCGAGCTCACCCAGCCCCCGTTCGACATGCCTGTCGCCGAATCAGAACTGGTCACCGGTTACATGACCGAGTATTCCGGCTTCCGCTTCCTGTCGTTCTTTCTCGGCGAAGTTGCCTCGGCGTTCGCGCTCTCCGCAATTGCTGCCACCCTGTTCCTCGGTGGCTGGTATCTGCCGCTACCCATGAAGTTCCTGCAGGAATACCTGCCTGGAGACAACGCCTACAACGTCGTTGGGCCAGTCATCTTGTTGGTCAAGATTCTGTTTGTGTCGTTTCTGATCTTCTGGGTTCGCTTCAGTTACCCGCGATTTCGCGAAGATCAATTGCAGACCCTGGCCTGGAAGTATCTGATTCCAATTTCGATCGTCAACATCATGGTTACGGCTGTGCTGAAGGTTGTGTTCTGATGCCGAAGTTGCCAAAGCCGCCAGAAAACGTCAGTCGTGTTGTCGACGGTCTCACCGGTGGCCTTCGAGTCACCCTCAAAGAGCTGTTCCAACCCAACCAGACGGTTCAGTATCCGCACGTCAGGGAAGATCCACCCACACGGGCCCGTGGTGTTATCGCACTGAAGGAAGAGAACTGCACCGCGTGCATGCTGTGCAGCCGCTCCTGCCCCGACTGGTGCATCTACATCGAGGGACATAAGGACAAAGCCCCACCTCGTCGCGAGGGTGGCAAGCCGCGTACCGTGCAAATCCTCGACCGGTTCGACATCGATTACGGCCTCTGCATGTACTGCGGTATTTGCGTCGAGGTCTGCCCGTTTGACGCGTTGTTCTGGACGCCTGAGTACGAGTACTCGGCGGTCAGCATCGCCGACCTCCTGCACGACAAGAGCCGTCTCGGCGAATGGATGCAGACAGTGCCCGACAAGCCGGAACTCGAAGCCGGCGCGGAAAAGAAGAAGAAGTAGGCTCACCCGCCGTGCTTGCGCAGAACATCGTCTTTTCGCTGCTGGCTGTTGCCATGGGGCTGTCCGCATTGCGGATGGTCACCACCAAGAACGTCGTCCACGCGGCGTTGTACCTGGTGATCGTCCTGGCAGGCATCGCCGCCAACTACGTGCTGCTTGCAGCCGAGTTTGTTGCGGTTGTCCAGGTGCTGGTCTACATCGGTGCCATCGTGGTGCTTTTCCTCTTCGGCATCATGCTCACCCGGGCACGCCTCGGTGAAGACGTCGACCTGGACAACGACCAACGCTGGGTGGGTGCGGCGGTAAGCCTGTTCCTCCTTGGCATCTTGGGAGTAGCGCTGTGGCGGGCGTTCGGGCGTAATCCGCTTGACCTCACCAACGATGTCGCACGTGGTGCCTCTGGTGCCAACACAGAGCGTGTGGCCGATTCGATCTTCTCCGATTACCTCGTTGCGTTTGAGGTTGCGTCGGTGTTGTTGCTCGCTGCGCTTGTCGGCGCCGTCGTCGTGGCTCGCAGGGAGTAGCAGCCAAATGGTCCTCAACCAGTTCCTGTTCCTCTCCGCATTGCTCTTCTGCATTGGCGTCTATGGCGTCATTGTTCGTAAGAATGCTGTCCTCGTACTGATGTCCATCGAGTTGATGATCAACGCGGTCAACCTCAACCTCGTCGCCTTCGCGTTGTACAACAACAACATCATCGGCCAGGTGTTTGCACTGTTCGCCATCGCTATCGCCGCTGCGGAAGTCGGCGTCGGTCTGGCCATTGTTCTGCTGATCTACCGCAACCGCCGCAACGTCGATCTCGGCACGCTGTCGGAGATGAAGGGATGAGCGTGCTTGCTGCTCTAGACACGGTCCTCGCCGCCGAGGCCGCTGCCGAAAAAGTGTCCGACGGGTTCCTGCTGGCTAACAGCTGGTGGTTGCCCGTCATGTCGTTCGTCGGGTTCTGGGCCATCTTGCTCCTGGCGAAGCGCATCAACGTCAAGAACGCTGCTGCCTATATGGGCATCGCAGTCATCGGCATCCAGTTCGCGTTCGCTGCCGGTGCAGTAGTGCAGTGGCAACAGCGCACCGCCGTTGCTGTCGAACACTCCGCAGCCGAGGGCGAAACGCACTCAACCTCAACCGACGGCACCACCGACACCCATTCAACCGAGGGCACCACGGAAACCCACTCCACCGAGGGTGAGGCGCCTGCCGAGGGCACAACCACGGAGACTCATGAAGAGTCCCTTGGAGCAGTTGGCGCCGCTGGTGGGTTCTCGCTTGCAGCCGAGGAAGAGGAAGCCGCAACGTTGCGTCCGGCCCTTGAGCGTTCGGTCAGCTGGTATCGCAACGGCGAAACCGACATCCGCATCGGTACCCACATCGACGGCTTTGCGGTCGCCATGCTGTTCGTGGTCGCGTTCATCTCGCTCACCGTCCACGTTTTCAGCCGTGAGTATCTCCGCACAGACAGCCGCATCACGCACTACTTCGCTGCTCTCTCTCTCTTCACCGGTGCCATGTTGTGGATGGTCCAGTCGGCCACCACGCTGGGCGTGCTGTTCGGCTGGGAAATCATGGGCCTGTGCTCGTTTCTGCTCATCGGCCATTGGTGGGAAGTTCAGGACAACACCAACGCAGCCCTCAAGGCCTTTTTCACCACTCGCAGCGGCGACGTCGGCCTGCTCATCGGTATCGTCATCCTCTTCTTTGCTGGCGGCAAAACCTTCGACATCGCCGTCATCAACGAGCGCGCGCTGAACGGCGAAATTCGTCAGTGGTTGTGCTTCGTCGCTGCAACGTGCTTGTTCGCCGGCGTCATCGGCAAGAGCGCTCAGTTCCCGTTGCATACGTGGCTGCCAGACGCAATGGCTGGCCCCACGCCCGCCTCGTCTCTCATCCACGCAGCCACCATGGTGGTTGCCGGTGTGTACCTCGTCGCACGCCTCTACGGCGTTTTCTGGAGCGGCTTCTCTATCCAGGCGGGTGGCATGAATGTTGGTGCGCTCGTCGGTTCCATCACGTTGGTGATGGCCGCGCTTCTGGCGTTCGTACAGACGGACATCAAGAAGGTCCTGGCATATTCAACGGTCTCCCAGCTTGGCTACATGGTGATGGGACTTGCCGTTGGAGGCTGGGCCGGCGCAATCTTCCATCTCGTCACGCATGCCTTTTTCAAGGCGCTGCTGTTCCAAGCATCTGGCTCCATCGCCCACTCCGGTTCGCATCACAGCTTCGAAATGGAGCGTATGGGCGGGCTGCGAAAGTACATGCCCCTGACGTTCGGAACCTTCACCATCGGCTACCTCGCGCTCTGCGGCGTTCCGCCTTTCGCAGGCTTCTGGTCCAAAGACGAGATACTCACCGCCGCAAGTGCCAACGGTTTCACCATGGCGTTCGTTGCCGGTTCGCTTGGCGCGTTCCTCACCGCTTGCTACATGACCCGTGCCTACACCAAGACGTTCTTTGGTGAGAATCGGCTGCACCTGTTCCACGACGATCACGAGACGCATGCAGCACACGACGATGCGCACGCAGCTCATGACGATGCGCACGCCACGCATGCCATGGTCGCCGCGCATGATTCAGCCCACGCCGCAGCAGGACATGACTCCGGCCATGGCGATGCCCACGCAGATCACGGTCCGCAGGAATCCAACATCTGGATCACCGCACCGCTCATCGCCCTTGCCGTGATGAGCGCGTTGGTTGGCCTGCTGCAGTGGCCCGGCTGGGGTGGCCTCCCGAAGTACAACTTCGAGAAGTTCATCGCCAACCTCACGTTTGAAGAGTCCGCCTTCAAGTTCTTGCCTCACCCAGTGTTCGACTTCGGGATTGCGATCCCATCGACGCTTCTTGGTCTCGCTGGCATCGTTGTTGGCGTGGTGTACTTCAAGGTCTTCAACCACGACCTCGGTTTGGTCAAGCGTGGTGGCATCTTCGGCCTCGCACACAAAGTCTTGAAGAACAAGTACTACCTGGACCATCTCTGGACCGGCGTCGTCATCGGGTTCGTGAAGGGCCCGCTTGCTAAGGCCGCTTACTGGTTTAACCAGCAAGGCCTCGACGGTGCCGTAAACGGAGCCGGCCGCATTTCGGTCGGGGTGTCTCGCTGGGTGTACCGCTTCATCGACCAAGGAACCGTTGACATGTTCGCCAACGGCATCGGGTCAACCGCTAACAACCTCGGTTCAGGTCTCCGTAAGACCCAAACCGGCAACGTCCAAAACTACGCAGCCATCTTCATCGGGGCGGTCGGCCTCGCCGTGCTCGCCATCGTCCTGTTCATCTAGGAGCCACCACCATCATGGATTTCAACGAATGGGTGCTGTCACTCATCACCTTCCTGCCGCTGGTGGTGGCCGCGCTGGTTATCGCCCTGCCTGACGAACCATCCCAAAAGCTGGTTGCGTTCGTCGGGTCGCTGATCCCGCTCGGGCTCATCACCTGGGTACTTACCAACTACGACTACTCAGCCAAGGGCTCCGGCGTCGACGCCAACGGCCTGCAGTACACGGTCAACGAGTCGTGGATCCCGCTCATCAAGGCGCGCTACCACATCGGCATCGAAGGCATTGGGCTACCGCTGCTGGCGCTGTCGTGCCTCATCATCCCGTTGTGCATCATCTACTCCTGGAACCACTTCCCGGAGCCGCACAACCCCAAGGCGTTCTTGGCGCTGATGCTCATCCTGGAAACAGGCATGAACGGAACGTTCATCAGCCAGGACCTCATTCTGTTCTTCGTGTTCTTCGAGCTGGTCCTCCTGCCGATGTACTTCATGATCGGCGTGTGGGGCGGGCCAAACCGCCAGTACGCATCGCTCAAGTTCTTCTTGTACACGATGTTCGGCTCGGCCTTCATGTTGCTTGGCTTCTTGGCGTTGTACTTCAAGGCGGGGAACACCTTCCAGATCCACGAGCTCATGGCCAACGCCAACTCGATGATCCCGCCAAGCACGCAACGATGGATCTTCGCCGGTCTGTTCCTCGGCTTCGCCATCAAGGTGCCGATGTTCCCCTTCCACACGTGGCTGCCAGATGCCCACACCGAAGCGCCAACCCAGGGTTCGGTCATCCTCGCCGCCGTCCTGCTGAAGCTCGGTACGTACGGCTTCATAAAGATCGCCATTCCAATCTTGCCTGAAGGCGCCAAAACGTGGGCCCCCATCATCGGCGGGCTTGCCGCAATCGGCATCATTTACGGTGCCCTCGGCTGCCTTGCGCAAACCGACTTCAAGCGGCTCATCGCCTTCTCTTCGGTCGCTCACATGGGCTACGTGATGTTGGGCATCAGCACGCTCACGTCGTTCGGCATCAACGCCGCAATCTTCGGCATGGTCGCCCACGGCTTCATCACCGGCATGCTTTTCTTCTGCGCCGGCTCAATCAAGGAGCGCTTCCACACGTTGGAGATCAAGCGCCTCGGCGGTCTGTTGAAGCAGATGCCAAAACTTGGTTGGGTGCTTGGTTTCGCATCGATGGCCTCGCTTGGCCTCCCGGGCCTCGCCGGGTTCTGGGGGGAGTTCCCCGCAATCCTTTCGGCTTACGAGCCGCATCCGTCGCTGTCGCAGTCACTGTTCCGAGTGTTCATGGTCGTTGCAGCAATCGGCACGGTGTTCGCTGCTGGCTACCTGCTGTGGCTCTACCAGCGCACTGCGTTTGGTGAGCCGAAAGCAGAGTGGAAAGACCACCACTTCCACGATGTTCTGGCTGAAGAATGGGCGGCCTGGCTGCCGATGCTCCTCGCCATTGTCGTGCTGGGTCTGTTCCCGTATTTGTTGTTCAAGATTACCGACGTACCCGTCCAGAGCCTCGTCGAGCACCTCAACAAAGCCCTCGGGAGCTGAACGTGTCCGGTGGTCTCCTCGGGGCGATGAGTGGCGTGCTTGGCGCGTCCTTCAACGCACCCCATCTCGACTACCACGCGTTGGCACCCGAGATCGTGCTGACCGCGGTAGCAGTTCTTGTGCTTGTTGTTGATTTGTTCCTCGACGAGAGCCGCAAGTTCCTTGTCAACACCGTGGCTGGTCTCGGCATCGCCGCAACGGCCATCCCGCTCATCACCCTTGGCCTGGCCGGCGACACGCGCTCCATGTTCGGCGGTGCCTACGTCGTTGACGATTTCTCGTTGGTCCTCAAAGGCGTCTTCCTCATCGCTGGGTACCTCACCTTGCTGATGGCATCCAACTATTTGCAAGAGGGCGACTACCACCAGGGTGAGTTTGCATTTCTCATTTTGTGTTCGCTTCTCGGCATGGTTGTCATGGCCAGCTCACGTGACCTCATCACCATCTTTGTGGCGCTCGAAACGCTGTCGCTTCCTGCGTATCTACTCGCTGGCTGGCAAAAGCGAAGCTCGCGTGCCAACGAGGCCTCGGCCAAGTACTACCTGCTGGGCGTTGTCGCTTCAGCGGTGATGCTGTACGGCATGTCCCTGGTCTACGGCGTCACCGGCGAGACGGTTCTCACCCGGATCTCGTCCAAACTGACTTCCGTCCAGGACGGCAAGAGCCTCGCTGCGGTCGGCATCTTCCTTGTCATCGTTGGGTTTGCGTTCAAGGTTTCCGCTGTGCCTTTCCACCAGTGGGCACCAGACACTTATGAAGGCGCACCCACCCCGGTCACGGCGTTTCTGTCCGTCGCTTCCAAGGCCGCAGGCTTTGTGGCGCTGATGGAACTGGTCTTCGTCGGCTTCTTCCCACGCAACGACGTGTGGGCCCCAATTTTCTGGGTGCTTGCTGCGCTCACCATGACCGTTGGCAACGTGTTGGCGCTCCGGCAAACCAACATCGTTCGTATGCTTGCTTACAGTTCGGTAGCGCAGGCCGGTTTCATCCTGGTTCCGTTCGCAGTGGCTGGTGATCGCACCAAAGCTGCGCTCACCGCACAGCAGAGCGTTGTGACGTACCTCATCATCTATACGCTTATGAACCTGGGTGCATTCACTTTGGTCATTGCGGTTGCGCGTCGTACACGCTCCGGAGAAATTTCCAGCTACGACGGCCTGTTTCACTACTCGCCGGCACTTGCAATCGCCATGACTGTGTTTCTTTTCGCTCTGGCCGGCATCCCTCCAATGGGCGGCTGGTACGCAAAGTTCACCGTCTTCAACACAGCCCTCGATGCCGGCGGCCGCTGGTCCGTGGCGCTTGCCGCCATCGCGGCAGCCAACGCGGTGATCGGCGCGACGTATTACCTCAAGGTGATGCGTTCGATGTGGATGAACCCTGCGCCCGCCGGAGCGGACAAGCAGATTGCTGTGCCAGCTTCGTTGCGGCTGGCAATTGCCCTGTGCGCCGTCTCGGTGATGGCCGTCGGTGTCCTTCCTTGGCTTGTCAGCCAGTTCGCCGAAATCGCTCACCTCGCCCTGTAAAGCGAACAAGCCCGGCCAAATGGCCAGGCTTTGTTGGTTGCTCCTGCGTTTCGTTTGGGCCGTGGGCTTCGGCTGGCCACTGAGGCCAGCACCCAAGTTTTTGACATCCCGGTTTGGACTAGGACACGGCCTTGTCGTACCACTCCGGCAACACTTGTTGCTTGAACACCATGGGTTTGGTCTCAAAGCGGTCTTTGGCCAGCCACAACAGCAGCGGAGCAACGGGGGCATTCTTGGCCGCAGGGTCAATCTGCTCGAACTTCTGGCCATCACGCAGACGTGCCAAGTCGCCTGTTTCGGCGAGAAAACGACCATCGCAGTCCACCATTAGCGCGACGTCGTCCCATGACGACGCAAGGGCCGCCCGACGCGGGTCGACGTGACGCTGCACGATGCCGCGCGAGGTCAGCCGCAAGTTGGCTAGGCGTACCTCTTTGCCTTCAGTGAGTCGCTCCAGATAATCCACGGCAATGCGGGGCTGGATGATTGTGGACGATACTGACGTCACCGCACGGTACGCGTCCCAGGCAACGGACCGGTTTTGGAGGCTGCCGACGTTGGACAGCCGCATCCGGACGCCGCTCACGCGGTTTTCCACTTCGAACGCCAGCTTTGACCACGCCGGCGCGCCGCCGCTGGGTACGCCGTCTGGATCTTCTTCGATCCAATGCCAGACGGCCGTCACTTCGCTGGTCGGCATGTTCCAGCGACCCCAGCTGATGGCCGAGGTGGTTACCTTCAAGCGACGAGTCGAGACCCGCGATAGGGGAACATTCTTCTCAAACATGGTGCGTTCGATGCCGTGGACGGCCTCGATGAAACCGGTGTCGCGCTGGCGGGTGACACCCGTCCATGCCCTGCCCGTCCAGAAGCGTTCCTGCGCGCCTGTTGACGGATCGGTGAACCATCCAGGCGCCGCGAGGTCCTTTGCGGTGGCTTGAGTTTGTTTTGGAGGCCGTTGCAGCCGTCTTGCGAGCGCAAAGTCCATGTTCCGGTGCTCCTGCTAGTTCGTCGTTCATCATTCTTCGGCGTTCGATAACGAAAACTTGAGCGCAGAGTGGTCAAAGTTTGATTGTGTACCACGCTCCGTCAAGTTTTCGTTCAGAGGTGCCAGCCTTCGAGGGGTTCTGGGTGCACCGATAGCCTGAGTCCATGTCCAGTGCGCAGGCGGAGAACAGCCCAGGCGTTGTTCGTTTCGATCACTTCATGCATGCAGCGTTGTACGGAAGCAGCGGCTTCTATGCCACCGGGCACGGGGCTGGCACCTCGCGAGACTTTCTGACCAGCCCAGAAGTCGGCAGCCTGTTCGGTGCGGTGTTGGCCGAGCGGATGGATACGGAATGGCGCCGGCTTGGTGAGCCGGCAGTGTTCACCGTCGTGGAAGTCGGCGCAGGGCCAGGCACGCTTGCCCGCACGATGTTTGCGGCCCGTCCTGCCTGCCTCGATGCCCTGCATTACGTGATGGTGGACGTCGCTCCGGGGATGCGAGCCCTTCATGCGGACCACCTTCCTTGGGAACGGGTGCAATCCGTCGAGTCGCTGGACGTCTTGCGAGCAGAGCTGCCGGGTCCCATCGTGGGCATGGTGATTGCCAACGAACTGTTGGACAACGTGCCGTGTCGGGTTCTGCGGTTCGACGCGGACCTGCGCAGTTGGTTCGAAGTCTGTGTCGTTCAAGACACTGCGACCGGCATGCTTGCAGAGCAATTGGTCTCCGCCGATTCGAAGGCCTCAGAGATGCTCGGTCGGCTGGTCCCTGACCCGGCCCACGGTTCAGAAGTTCCTCTGCAATCGCAGGGAGGTGAAGTGCTGAACGCCATGATCAATCTGCTGTCGGAAGGGGCATTGGTGGTCCTTGATTACATGCGGCCTTCCACCAAAGAGTTCGCCGATCTTCGGCGCACAGATTGGATGCGCACATACGATCGGCACGTGAAGGGCTCCAATCCTTTGCTTGCGCCGGGGCAAACAGACATCACGGTCGACGTGGCCATCGACCAACTGGTGAGTGTTGTGGGTCAACCCATGCACTCCCGATCGCAGGCGGCAGCCCTCGCCGCGTGGGGCTTGCAGGACGTGCTGGACCGTTCTGCTCGGCAATGGGGCGCACGTGCATCGGACTACGATCTCAACGCGCTTCGAGCCCGGAGCCACGTTGTAGAAGCGGTTGTCCTCACCGATGACACGGGCCTCGGAGGTTTTACCGTCCTCGAGTGGCTGCGGTAACCCGAGTCGCTCCGGTAGCTCCTGTGGTTCAAACGATCCAGCTGACAAGAGAGGTCCGACCCAAGTGGATGAATCGAATGTGGATCTGAGGTCTGAGCTCAGCGTTGAACTTTTCGGCGGCGCAGCCGTGCCGCAGGATCTCCATGTGTTGTGGTTCGGCCAGGAACACAACGACACGGAACTGCTCGATTCCTTCGAGCTCATCCTCATGCTTGGGCTCGGGCCTGAGGACGCTCTCGCTCCATTGGTCGATGACTCTGGGTCCGATCCGGCGGCGCTTGAGGCGCTTCGTCGGTTGCTGGCAGAAGTGACCTTGGTGGCGGAGGCGATGGACGGACTACTGATTGGTTACTGGATGGCGCCCAATGCAAACGAAATGGTGGTCGTCGGTATCGATGATCACGGTCAGGTCAGCGTCCTTGGTCGGACCTTCGCCGAAGCGCTGATCGGGCTGACCGATCCGGACGAGCCTGACGAGGCCGCAGAAGTCGTTGCTGAACTCCGAGCTCTCGGAATTGACCCCGTGGCGGAAACGGTGCAAGCGGTTCTCGACCGCATCGAATCCATCCCGGAGCCCAACGAGGTTGTGCTGGGGTACCTCCTCGAGGTCAAACTCGACCCCCCAGCCCTCTGACCGCAGGGCGACAATTTGCGCCAGCTAGGTGGCGAAATGTGCGACTATGAGTTGCATGAGTCGGAACACCGCAAAAACTTTTGTCCTGCTCGCCGGCCTTGGCGGGTTTTTCGTCCTCCTTGGGCGCGTCTTCGCCGGACCCGGCGGAATGACCATTGGCCTCATTATGGGTCTTGTCATGGTGGGCTTCTCGTACTGGTTCAGTGACAAGCTGGCCATCCGGTCAGCCGGCGCTGTGCTAGCGACCGAGCAGGAATATCCGGAGTACTTCCAAATCATGCGTGAGCTCAGCCAACGAGCTGAGATCCCCATGCCACGCCTGTACGTTGCCCCCAATCCGCAACCGAATGCGTTTGCCACTGGCCGCGGGCCCAAGCATGCAGCGGTATGTATCAACCAAGGCATCATCAGTGCGCTGAGTTGGGAAGAGCTTGCTGGCGTTCTCGCTCACGAGCTGTCGCACGTCAAAAACCGCGACATCCTCACCGGATCCATCGCCGCCGCCATTGGCACCGCCATCTCGTTCGTGGCGAATATGGCGATGTACTTCGGTGGCGGGGGAGACGACGAAGACCGTCCCAATCCAATCGCAGCCATCGCAATGATGCTGCTGGCGCCGATGGCTGCCAGCGTCATCCAGATGGCGGTCAGCCGTAGCCGAGAGTTTGAGGCTGACCGATCCGCTGCGCGCCTGATGGGCGACGGCGAACCGCTTGCACGAGCGCTAGAGAAGATCTCGTTCGGCGTCAGCCGTCGGCCGGTCGCCGTGAACCCCAACCAAGCCAGCGCGTACATCGCGAACCCGTTGGGCGGAATGCGCATGCCAGGCATGAGCAAACTGTTCACCACCCACCCTCCGATGGAGGATCGTATCGCCCGGTTGCGTGGCGGAGACTGGCGCAACTGACCCGGTCAAACTGATCCGGTCACAGATCCGCTCCGCAGGATCGGATCCAGTCAGCTGATTGGATCAGTCGCGAAAGTTCTTGAACTGCAAAGGCAGCTCGAAGTCGTGGGACTTCAACGCTGCCATGGCGGCCTGCAGATCGTCACGCTTCTTCCCGGTGACGCGAACCACGTCGCCCTGCGTGGAGCTGGAGACTCCCTTCGGGCCGTTCTCCTTGATGAACCGGTTGATCTCCCGAGCCTTGTCCGAGGAGATGCCGGCCTTCAGCGTGAGCACCTGGCGCGCGGACCCGCGGGTTGCTTCCTCTACCTTGCCGTAATCCAGGCTTTTCAACGACACGCTGCGCTTCACAAACTTCTCCTCCACAACTTGGAGAAGCGCGCGAAGGCGATCCTCGCTGGCTGAATGAAGAGTGATGGTCTCGGGAGTTGCGTCGATGGTGGACTCGGTGTCTTTGAAGTCGAACCGGGTCGCCACCTCCCTGGTGGCTTGATCCACCGCGTTCTTCACTTCTTGCTGATCGATTTCGGAAACGACGTCAAAGCTGGGCACGAGATCAGGCTAACGTGATCAGCCACACTCGGGTCGGTACCCAAGCGGCCAACGGGGGCAGACTGTAACTCTGCTGCGAGAGCTTCGAAGGTTCAAATCCTTCCCGGCCCACCGAGAGAGCAGCAGCCGAGGGTCTTTTTCGACCCTCGCTGCAGCTCGTTTGTGACCCGTTTACGGGGCGCTGGTGGGCTCGTCCGCAAACAAAGGCCGCCTGCGGAACCGTTGCCGGCCGCCGAATCTGGGTCTGGCCAGAGCCAATCGGGATTCCGCCTCGTGCGGCCGTACCGGGCTCTTGGAACGCAAATCAACACGGATGGGTCCGGAGCCAACGCTGTCCCGGCCACAACCAGCCTCAGCCCATTGTTCGCCGATCGTCAGGCGATGGCACTCCGGTTGGCGGCCATTGTCAACGAGTGGCGTGTGGCGAAAGGTGTCGCGCCCCTCACCGTCGATCCTCGGTTGGAACGACTGTCGAAATTCTGGTCCGAGAAATCTGGCACTGGTGAGTTCCTGGGTGGTAACGGAGCCCACTGTCCAATGACGCTTTGTGCGACGCGGGCAAGCGAACTTGGTTACACCGCGTTCGACGAAGTGATTCGGCCGTGGACCCAGGTTCCAACGGGCGATCTCGTGGCCGAGCGGTACTTCATCGACTCGCCGCCCCATTTCGCCATACTCACCGATCCCCGCTACACCCACATCGGGTTCGCTTTCCACTTCGTGACCGATCCCGCCGGAGCACCCCGCAGCCTGGTGCTGGTCGGACAGGTTGGTCGCAGCCGCTGACACGTCCGGTGCCGGACGCGAAACGGTGGGCACCCAAAGACGCCCACCGCACGAAGTCGTGACAACGATTGGATTGGTCGGGATGTTCACCCGACCGCACCTACCCGATCAGCTGGAGATCTCGATCAGCTGTAGATCTCGAAGAGTCCGGCGCCGCCCATGCCGCCGCCGATGCACATCGTGACGACGCCCCACTTGGCCTTACGGCGTTGTCCTTCAAGCAGGATGTGACCCGCGAGGCGGGCGCCGGTCATGCCGAACGGGTGGCCGATGGCAATGGAACCACCGTTGACGTTGAGCTTGGCAGGGTCAATTTCCAAGGTGTCACGGACATAAAGCGCCTGGCTGGCGAAGGCCTCGTTGAGCTCCCACAAGTCAATGTCGTCCACGGTGAGACCGTGGCGGGCGAGCAGGCGTGGAACGGCGAATACTGGACCGATTCCCATCTCGTCCGGGGCGCAACCCGCAACAGCCCAGCCGCGGAAGGCTCCAAGCGGCTTCAGTCCACGCTTCTCAGCCTCTTTGGCCTCCATCAGCACGACCGATGCCGCGCCATCGGACAGTTGGCTGGCGTTGCCGGCCGTGATGTATTTGTCTGGACCTTTGACTGGGCCAAGCTTGGCCAGGCCCTCCAGCGTCGTCTCAGGGCGGTTGCATTCGTCCTTGGTGACCGTGTAGTCCACGATGGTCTCTTCTTTGGTCTCCTTGTTGACCAACTTCATCTTGGTGATCATCGGAACGATCTCCTCGTCGAAGATTCCGTTTTCCTGTGCGGCTGCAATCCGTTGTTGTGACACAAGGGAGAACTCGTCCTGCGACTCGCGTGACACCTTGTAACGCTCAGCGACGATGTCGGCAGTATCGATCATCGCCATATAGATGTCGGGGTATGCCTCCGTCAGCGCGGGGTCGAACGTTTCGCGTGCTGGTGCTCCGGCTGGCAGGCTGATGGACTCGACGCCGCCGGCCACCATGACGTCCGCGCCATCCAAAACGATGGCGTTTGCTGCGAGTGCAATGGTGTTGAGGCCAGAAGAGCAGAACCGGTTGAGTGTTGCGCCCGAGGTGGTGATTGGGAGACCGGCCAGCAACGCAGCATTGCGGGCAATATTGCCGCCCCCGTGCGCGATGTTGCCGAGGTACACGTCTTCGACGCTGGCCGGGTCTACACCTGCTCGAGAAACAGCGTGCTTGATGGTGTGCGCAGCCATCGCCATCGGAGCGGTGATGTTGAATCCACCTCGATGGGATTTGGCCAGGCCGGTACGGGCGTATGAGACGATGACGGCTTCGCGCATCTAGGGCTCCTTGAAAAAGAGAAAACGGTGCACCGTTCCTAGCCGATCGGGCACGTCAGTTTTCAGTCCGGAGTATTTTTCCCGAACACGCTTCGGAGGACGTGCGATCAGAACAGCTTTTGCATCAGCGTGATGTCAATCCATCGACCGAACTTGCGTCCAACCTCGCGTTCCACGCCGACAAGATCAAAACCCCGCGATGCATGGAGACGAATCGAAGCCTCGTGCCCGGCAAGGATGCGGGCGATGCACGAATGAAAGCCGGACTCTTCGGCCAGGTGAAGAACGTCGTCGAGCAGTAAGCGGCCGATGCCACGATTCTGATGTTCGCGGTGCACGTAGACGGAGTTCTCGACCGTCGTTGAGTATCCGGGCCTTGTGCGGTACGGGGAAATCGACGCAAACCCCAAGATCTGCTCGGGGCCCCCTGCGACGGGCGACTCCACCGCAACAATGGCGCCGTGCGCTCCCTGGTGCGCCTCGATCCAATGGCGTTGGTCGTCCAAGGAACGCGGCACCAGGTCCATGGTGACGGTGGAATCAAGGACCTCCGTGTTGTAAATCAGCCTGATTCCTTCGGCATCGGTCAACTCGACAGGGCGCAAAATCACGGTCATCGTGACAAACGCTATCTCGACCTCATTTCGGCGCTGCTACTGTTATCTGCGCCGGTTCGCCGGAGACGCCCTCTTAGCTCAGTCGGTAGAGCATTTCCATGGTAAGGAAAAGGTCGTCGGTTCGATTCCGACAGAGGGCTCCACTTTCCTGCGGCACCCAGTTGCTGCAGCCACCAGCTGCAACCATCAGGTGCCTTGCCCGGGCTTGCCGGCGCAGCTGCGACACGCCGTTGCTGTCGGCTCTGGCCGGGCGGACTAGGTGACTTCCGAAACCCGTGAACTGGGCACGCCTGGCTCGTGTACGATCTATCGGCTCACGTCTCGGCGTGACTTGGGTTGTTCTGCCTCGGCGGTGTAGCTCAGCTGGTTAGAGCGCACGACTCATAATCGTGAGGTCGCCGGATCGAGCCCGGCCACCGCTACTGACAACCCAAGAGCACCAGATACAAGCAGCAAAGCAGTACAAGCAGCAACAAGCAGCAACAAGCAGCAAAGCAATACCCGACCAAGAAGTCTTCAAAGCTTCATTGCACTCCGTCTCACGAGGATTCTCCATCATGGCTAAGGCAAAGTTCGAGCGGAACAAGCCGCATTTGAACATCGGTACTATGGGTCATATCGATCATGGTAAGACGACGTTGACTGCGGCGATTACTAAGACGTTGCATGATCATAATCCGTCGACGGCGTTTACTCCGTTTGATCAGATTGATAAGGCTCCGGAGGAGAAGGCTCGTGGTATCACGATTTCTATTGCTCACGTTGAGTATGAGACTGATTTGCGGCATTATGCGCATGTTGATATGCCGGGTCACGCGGATTATGTGAAGAACATGATTACGGGTGCTGCGCAGGTTGATGGTGCGATTTTGGTTGTTGCTGCGACGGATGGTCCGATGCCGCAGACGCGTGAGCATGTGTTGTTGGCGCGTCAGGTTGGTGTGCCGGGGATTGTTGTTGCGTTGAATAAGTCGGATGCGGTTGATGATGAGGAGTTGTTGGAGTTGGTTGAGCTTGAGGTTCGTGAGTTGTTGACGTCTTATGAGTTTCCTGGTGATGACACTCCGATTGTTCGTGTGTCGGCGTTGAAGGCTTTGGAGGGTGATCCTGTTTGGGCTGCGAAGATTATGGAGTTGATGGCTGCGTGTGATGAGTTCATCAAGTTGCCTGAGCGTGCGTTGGATAAGCCGTTTTTGATGCCTGTTGAGGATGTGTTCACGATTACTGGTCGTGGGACTGTGGTGACTGGGAAGGTTGAGCAGGGGATTGTGAAGGTTGGTGATGAGATCGAGATTGTTGGTTTGCGTCCGACTCAGAAGTCGACTTGTACTGGTGTTGAGATGTTCCGGAAGTTGTTGGATCAGGGTCAGGCTGGTGACAATATTGGTGCGCTTCTTCGTGGTACGAAGAAGGAGGATGTTGAGCGTGGTCAGGTGTTGTGTAAGCCTGGTTCGATTACGCCGCATACCGAGTTTGATGCGAATATTTATGTGTTGACGAAGGATGAGGGTGGTCGTCATTCGCCGTTTTTCAATAATTATCGTCCTCAGTTTTATTTTCGGACGACTGACGTGACTGGGACTATCAAGTTGCCTGAGGGTACGGAGATGGTGATGCCTGGTGACAATATTTCGGTGCAGGTTGAGTTGGGTAAGTCCATTGCTATGGAAGAGGGCTTGAAGTTTGCTATCCGTGAGGGTGGCCGTACGGTTGGCGCAGGCCGCGTCACCAAGATCCTCAAGTAACCCAGTCAATAACCGAAACCTTTAGTAAGCCGAACGCTCAAGAGCAGGACGATTCCACATGGCTAAGAACGACAAACGAATCCAGGTCACCCTGGCATGCGAATCCTGCAAGCGCAGGAACTACATCACGATGAAGAACAAGATGAACGATCGTGAACGTATTGGCATGAACAAGTACTGCAAATGGGAGCGTAAGCACACCTCCCACAAAGAAACCCGCTGACACCTTCCCTCCGGGGAATATGTTGAAGAACCCCGGCCTCCGGTCCGGGGTTCTGTCGCGTCCGGTCACGTGTTGGGTGTCTCCAACTGTGTGGTCCGTCTTCGATCCCTTCGTCAAGACCCTCGGCTACGCTGCTGGGCGATGACGGATCTTGGTGATTCGGACGACCTTGCTGCTCGTGTGGTCGCCGCTCAAGACGGTGACGCCGAGGCGTTCAACGAATTGGTCCGCGCAACCTATGCCGCCACCTACTCGCTGGCGTACCAACTCACCGGCAACGTCGATGACGCCAAAGATGTTGCACAAGATACGTACCTCCGTGCCTTTCGCGGCCTGCGACGATTCCGCTCTGACGCGGCATTTCCTACTTGGCTGTATCGCATCACCGTGAATTCGGCCCACAACGTCCGTGCCAAGCGACGTCGGGTTGGCGATGTCAGCCTCGACGACGGCAAGCATTCCTTACACGTGGTGGACGTCAATCCTGAATCTGATCCGCTCGCCCGAGCCGTGGCCACGGACCTCAAGGACCGTGTGCGCCAGTCGCTCGCAAGCCTGCCTGCTCTCGCCCGCCAGGTACTGGTGCTGCGTGAAGTTGAAGGGCTGACCCACAGTGCCATCGCTGAACGGTTGGGGATCACCGAAACGGCAGCCAAGGTGAGACTGCACCGAGCACGCCAGCGTCTCAAGGCCGATCTCGCGGGTGAGCAATCCGCTGCTGATGACGGTCGAGTCAGCGCTGCCTGAGGCCAGTTTGCCCGAGCCGACCCCACGTGCCGGTTCTCCGGAAGGGTTCGCCGTAACTGGTGATACGATTGGCGGTCCCGTGTGCGGGCTTTGTCCGCGCACGTACAGACGGCACTAGTTCAATTGGTAGAGCACCGGTCTCCAAAACCGGGGGTTGGGGGTTCGAGTCCCTCGTGCCGTGCGATTGCCGTTTCACCCGTAACCCTTCAAGCAGTAATCCTGCAAGATCAAGTGACTACATGACCCAGCCGATGAACCGAGAAACCAAGCGCATGATGCAGCGCCAGGGTTCCATCAACGCCGACGGCACGCCCGTGGCGCGCGAACGTCAGGCGACGCCTCCGTCGGAAAAGGCAGAGCGCACCGCGCCTCTGCAGTTCGTCCGTGAGGTACGCGCCGAGCTGAAAAAGGTCGTGTGGCCCACTCGTAACGAGATCATCAACTACTCCACTGTCACTGTGGTCATGTTGCTGATCGTCACCCTGGCTGTGTTCCTCCTCGACTTCGTGTCGTCGAAGAGCGTTTACGGCCTCTTCAGCTGAGAAGAGCAGACAACACATGTCCGAGAACTCCGCCAGCGATACCGAAGTCGAAACCAACTCGGTTGTGGACCCGGTAGACCAGGTCGTCGAAGCCGCACCAGCCTCTGCAGCAGCCGACGCAGCAGCCGAAACCCCAGCCGAGGTTGTCGAGGTTGTGGATGCCCCGCCCGCGCGGCCGCAAAGCGCCTATGACCGCCCTGGCCAGTGGTACGTCATCCACAGCTACGCCGGGTACGAGAACAAAGTGAAATCCAACATCGAGAGCCGCATTGCCTCGATGAACATGGAAGAGCGAATCTTCGAAGTCGTCATTCCCATGGAAGACGTCATCGAGTTCAAGAACGGCAAGAAGCAGATCGTTTCAAAGAAGGTCTTTCCTGGCTATCTGTTGTGCCGGATCGAACTCGACGACGACTCGTGGTACGTGGTCCGCAACACCCCGGGCGTCACCGGTTTCGTTGGGTCGGCATCCAAGCCAACGCCACTGTCGCGGCGCGAGGTCGAAAAGATCTTGCACATCGCCGAAGACGGCACCGAAGGTCCAATCAAGAAGTCCAAGCCGAAACTCGAGTACGAGGTCGGCGAGTCGGTTCGTGTCAAGGAAGGCCCGTTCGCGGACTTCACCGGCACCATCGACGAGATCAACGAAACCAGCCTCAAGCTCAAGGTGCTGGTCAATATTTTCGGACGTGAAACACCCGTCGAGCTGGACTTCGCCCAGGTCGCCAAACTCTGACCAGCATCACGGCGGGGCCGGTGGACTCGTTCCACGTCGGCATTCGCCCCTGACCCGCCGAGTGCATTCGCACATGCACTGATCACCTCGAGGAACCCCCTGTCATGGCAAAGAAACAAGTCACCGCGATCGTCAAGATCCAGATCCCAGCCGGGAAGGCCACACCAGCGCCTCCCGTTGGTACCGCTCTCGGCCCACACGGGCTGAACATCATGGAATTCGTCAAGGCGTACAACGCCGCGACGGAGAGCCAGGTCGGCACCATCGTGCCGGTCGAGATCACCGTTTTCAACGACCGGACGTTTACGTTCGTGCTGAAGACCCCTCCTGCACCAGTTCTGATCCGTAAGGCAGCTGGCGTGGCAAAGGGTGCCAGCAAGGTCGGCAAGGAAATCGTTGGCCAGCTCACCATGGCTCAGGTTGCCGAGATTGCTCAGCAGAAGATGCCAGACCTCAATGCCTACGACATCGAGGCAGCCAAGCTTCAGATCATGGGCACCGCCCGTTCGATGGGCATCAAGGTCGTCGACTGATCTACTCGTGATCGCCTACTGATCCGTTCAGTAGGACCTCCACGTGCAGCACCCTGCGGGACCTGTAGCTCCCAACCAAACACCAAACACGAAGCAACACATCGTGAGCCGGAACACCTCGCCGGACACGCCACAGAAAGAAGAGGGAGCCATCATGGCGACAAGCAAAAAGCGCACCGACGCAGCCAAGAAGTTCGACCGAGAGCACCACTACTCCGCAGCCGAGGCTGTTGGCGTAGTCAAGAGTGTCGCGTCGGCAAAGTTCGACGAGTCCGTCGAGTTGGCCGTTCGTCTCGGCGTCGACCCCCGTAAGGCCGACCAGATCGTGCGTGGCACCGTCTCGCTGCCTGCTGGTACCGGTAAGACCATTCGCGTCGCTGTGTTCGCCGCTGGCGAAGCTGCAGCTGCTGCACGTGAAGCTGGCGCAGACATTGTTGGCTCCGACGACCTGCTCGAGAAGGTCACCGGCGGCTTCATGGACTTCGACCTGGTCATCGCTACGCCTGACCTCATGGGCCAGGTTGGCCGCCTCGGCCGTGTGCTCGGCCCTCGCGGTCTCATGCCAAACCCGAAGACCGGAACCGTCACCACCGACGTTGCCAAGGCCGTTACCGAGTTCAAGGGCGGCCGAGTTGAATACCGCACCGACAAGTTCGGCAACGTGCACGTTCCTGTCGGCAAGGTGTCGTTCACCCCTGAAAACCTTGCGCTCAACTTGCGGGCCATCATGGACGAACTGAACCGTGCCAAGCCTGCTTCGGCCAAGGGCAAGTACGTCCGGTCGATGACCGTGTCCTCAACCATGGGCCCTGGTGTTCGTATCGACACCAACCGCGTCAAGGACGAAGACGCCGACTGACTCCAATCGGGCGCCAGCCCGAGACTTGCTGTACCGATTTGGACAGTGCCCCCGCATCTGCGGGGGCACTGTCGCGTCCGGGCTTGCAGCTCAGTCCGGCGGCTTCAAGGGGTGGTGGTCCGACGTAGTGCCCAAGTGATTCCGTAAGCGACCAGCAGGCCGGTAGCGAGCGCTGCGAAACCGATGCCTGCGCACGTGTTGCCAGCCGCTTGGTCCGGGTGCTTTGAACCGTCGGAACATCCAAAAAGCGTCGTACCGTCGTACGCAGCCGCAGCAAAGATCCAGAACACGACCGCTCCGCCGAGGCCAAGGAGCGCAGATCCCACGGCAGTGAGATACCCGATTGCTCGCCCGATGGACGCAACGATGCCACCGTTGTGAGACTGGCTGCTGGTGAATACTGGGGGCTGGGCCCCAGCACAAGGTCGCTTCAGGGCTAAGGCGTTCAGGGAGGAGTTCATGCGCTCATCGTGCGGCGTGAGGCCTCCTTGCGCCATCGAGGGAATCCCCCACAGTGCAGTGGGGATACCCCTGGGGTGCGCTTGTCGACCAGGAGTGGATCAGGCCCGCTGCCGAGGCGGCTATCATCTTCGACCGACAAGTCAATTTGGTGCACTGCAGACATCTGGTGCCGGTGGTCAATGAATTCGCATGGAAACCCATACGGAAGCAACGACAGGATCGGCTCAATGGGATCCTCCTGACGGACCCGCCCGACGAGGTGATGTTTCGAACAACGGATCAGTCCGCCTGCAAAGGCGCCCGCAAGGGTTGTGTCTGCTCGGGGAATTCGGGGTGTCTCCCTGTCATAAACGTGACAGGCAGTAGGCACCCTTTTCGTTTTCCTGAGAGGAGGACACACACATGGATAATCCAAGACCCGAAAAGGTCAGCATCGTCGAAGAAATCAAAGCCGCTCTGGCCGAGTCTGACGCAGTGCTGCTGACCGAATACCGCGGCATGACGGTCCCTTCAATCGGCAGACTTCGCCGGCAGTTGGGCGCCACAACGTCGTACAAGGTCTACAAGAACACCTTGGTGCGCATTGCTGCAGAGCAGAGCGGCATTGAGGGGCTCGAGCCGCTGCTGAAGGGCCCGACCGCAGTTGCTTTCGTAAAAGGCGACGCAGTCGAAGCTGCCAAGTCGTTGCGAGAGTTCGCAAAGACCGAGCCGCGCCTCATCGTGAAGGGCGGTTTGTTAGGCAACAAGGTGCTGGACGCGGCGCAAACCGCGGCTCTTGCCGACATGCCACCACGCACACAGGTGCTGGCCGAACTGGCCGGTCTGTTCGAAGCTCCGCTGTCGAGTTTCGCCAGCCTGCTCGAGGCCCCAGTGCGCGACATCGCTTACGCGATTGCTGCATTGGAAGAAAAGCAGTCAGCCGCAGCCTGAGCTGCACCGCAGCCACCTGCAGCGCAGTCTTCTGTGCCGTAGCCGGCTGTCCTCGAGTCAACGCTCGAAACAATTTCGCTTCACCAAATTCGTTACCCGAAACACACCAAAGGAACTACTCAAATGGCATCAGTTGCTGAGATTCTCGACTCCATCGCCGGCATGACCGTGCTGGAACTCGTCGAGCTGAAGAAGGCGTTCGAAGAGCGCTTCGACGTCACCGCCGCTGCTCCTGCAGCAGCCGTCATGATGGCTGCACCTGCTGCAGCTGCACCAGCCGCAGAAGAGCAGGACGAATTCGACGTCGTCCTCCAGGAAGCCGGCGCCAACAAGATCAACGTGATCAAGGTTGTCCGCGAGCTCACCAAGCTCGGCCTGAAGGAAGCCAAGGACCTCGTTGACGGCGCGCCGTCGAAGATCGTCGAAAAGGCTGGCAAGGAAGACGCTGAGAAGGCCAAGAAGGCCCTCGAAGACGCTGGCGCCAAGGTCGAAATGAAGTGACCTGTTGCCGGAGCGTGCTCCGGTAGCCCGATTGTGAGCGGTGGATACCTTCGGGTACCCACCGCTCTGTCGCGTCGGAGGAAGTCCCACATGTGGTCGGTTGCTGGGTTAATTGCCGGGTCTGTGAATGGCCGCAAATAGCCCTGAATGGGGGACTCAGGGGGATTTGACGGCGAATTACGCCGCATAACCTTGACCAATCCAAAACCGTCGGGTACGGTGCGCGGCAGATATTCCGGCGGTTCGCCGGTCTGGGCTCCCGCGCCAAAGCGTGTGACGAGCTGTCTTTGGCGTGCTAGCGTCTCGCTTACCGTGCGCGCCGTGTCCCCACGCCCCCTCTTTTACAAGATTCAGGCTTGTTCACACGCGTGCACCCTCCTTCCTGCGAGCCCATCGGCCCGCAGAACCTGCGCCCCGCAGAAAGTGAGAACAGGTGACTAGCCGCCCCACCCGAGATCGCTACTCGTTCGCCAACCTCAACGAGGTGCTCCCGCTCCCGGAGCTCATCAGCGTCCAGAAGTCCTCCTTCGAATGGTTCCTTGACCATGGCCTTGGAGAAACGTTCGGCGATATTTCGCCGATCGAAGACTTCTCCGGCACGCTGCGCCTCGAGCTTGAGTTCGACGCCACAGACCCGGACCTCCGTCCTGGACCCAAGTTCTCGGTGGAGGAATGCCGCGAACGAGACATGACCTTCTCCGCACCCATCTTCGTGCGGGCCCGTTTCATGAACGCCAGCACTGGCGAAATCAAGGAACAGACCGTCTTCATGGGTGACTTCCCCATGATGACCGACAAGGGAACGTTCATCATCAACGGCACCGAGCGTGTCGTGGTGTCCCAGCTCGTGCGTTCTCCTGGCGTCATCTTCGCCCCAGGCCGCGATGCCAAGACGCTCGTCACCGGCACCATCCACCCATACCGCGGTGAATGGATCGAGTTCGACGTTGAGCAGAAGCCAGGCAAGGCAGTCACCGCCGGCGCACGTGTCGCCCGTAAGCGTCGCGTCTCGATGTTCGTCATCTTGCGTGCACTCGGCTACACGGAAGAGAACTACCCCGGCTTCCTCAACCGGTTCGTCAACCACTTCTCCTTCCTTGAAGAGCAGTGGGAGAAGGACCAGGGCCTGTTCACCACGCGTGAAGAAAGCCTTATCGAGATCTACAAGAAGGCTCGCCCCGGCGAACCACCGTCAATCGAGTCGGCTCGTGCCTACTTCGAAAACGCCTTCTTCAATCCAAAGCGCTACGACCTCACCAAGGTCGGCCGGTACAAGCTCAACAAGAAGCTGGCTACCGAGATCGAGCGTATCGGCGACCTGTTCGGCATCGACGTGTCGGTCCCCGGCGACGAACTGCACGTCCTGAGCCAGGCAGAAGTGCTCGCAACGTGCACCTATCTGCTGCACCTCGCTGACTCCAACGAGGGTTATCGCCTCGACGATCAGGACCACTTCGCCAACCGCCGCATCCGTAGCGTCGGCGAACTGATCCAGAACCAGGTTCGCGTTGGCTTGTCTCGTATGGAGCGTGTTGTGCGGGAACGCATGACCACCCAGGACGTCGAGGCCATCACCCCGCAGACGCTGATCAACATCCGTCCTGTTGTGGCCAGCATCAAGGAGTTCTTCGGAACTTCGCAGCTGTCGCAGTTCATGGATCAGGTCAACCCGCTTGCAGGCCTCACCCACAAGCGCCGCCTGTCGGCACTTGGCCCTGGTGGTCTGTCCCGTGAGCGTGCCGGCTTCGAAGTCCGCGACGTTCACTCCTCGCACTACGGCCGCATGTGCCCAATTGAAACCCCAGAAGGCCCAAACATCGGCCTGATCGGCAACTTGGCCAGCTACGCAAGCGTCAACGAGTTCGGCTTCATCGAAACGCCGTACCGTACCGTCGTCGACGGCCGTGTCACCGAAGAGATCGTGTATCTCACCGCTGACGAAGAAGAAGAGTTCGTTATCGCGCAGGCCAACGCCGAGCTCGACGACAAGGGCAACTTCAAGGACCAGCGCGTGCTCGTGCGTCGTGCACCTCAGGGTGCACAGGTGCGTATCGGTGCGGCCGGCAACAGCTACTCATCCACCAGCCAGGTGGACTTCGTGCCACCGTCCGAAGTTCAGCTGATGGACGTTTCCACCAAGCAGATCGTCTCGGTCGCAACGGCGCTCATTCCGTTCCTCGAGCACGACGACGCAAACCGCGCGCTCATGGGTGCCAACATGCAGCGCCAGGCAGTGCCGTTGCTGCGTGCCGAGGCCCCATACGTGGGCACCGGTATCGAGGCACGCGCTGCTCGTGACGCCGGCGACGTGGTGCTTGCCGAGGGCGACGGTCTTGTGACCGAAGTTTCCGGCGAATCGGTCACCGTCACCTACGACGATCCGAAGCTCGGCCGCAAGGTCTACCGCCTGTTCAAGTTCCGTCGTTCGAACCAGAACACGTGCATCAACCAGCGCATCAAGGTCGTCGAAGGCGATCGCGTCACGGGCAACGTCAAGGGCAAGTGGTCAGCCACCGTCCTGGCAGACGGCCCGTCCACCGACGCCGGCGAACTAGCACTCGGAAAGAACCTTCTCGTGGCCTTCATGCCATGGGAGGGCTACAACTTCGAAGACGCCATCATCTTGTCCGAGCGTCTGGTTCGAGACGACGTGCTCACCTCGATCCACATCGAGGAACACGAAGTCGACGCCCGCGACACCAAGCTTGGTGCCGAGGAAATCACCCGTGACATCCCCAACTTGTCCGAGGAGATCCTGAAGGACCTCGACGAGCGCGGCATCATCCGCATCGGTGCAGAGGTTGGCCCTGGCGACGTTCTCGTCGGCAAGGTCACCCCGAAGGGCGAGACCGAGCTCACTCCAGAAGAGCGCCTCCTGCGCGCCATCTTCGGCGAGAAGGCCCGCGAAGTTCGTGACACGTCGCTCAAGGTTCCGCACGGCGAGTCCGGCAAGGTCATCGACGTCAAGGTGCTCACCCGTGAAGACGGCCATGAGCTGCCTCCCGGCGTGAACCAGCTGGTCCGTGTCTATGTGGCCCAGAAGCGCAAGATCCAAGAAGGCGACAAACTCGCCGGTCGCCACGGCAACAAGGGCGTCATCTCCAAGATCCTTCCGGTCGAAGACATGCCCCACACCGCCGACGGCATGCCAGTCGACGTCATCCTCAACCCGCTGGGTGTTCCAAGCCGCATGAACGTGGGCCAGGTTCTCGAGGCTCACCTCGGGTACGCAGCTCGCTGGGGCTGGGACGATGCAGCCACCGGTTCTGGTCGCCCAATTCGCGGCACCGAAACCAAAACTCGCCCAACCACCGAACCAGCCACGTGGGTTGCCACGCCGGTGTTCGACGGTGCTCACTGGGACGAGCCAGGCTCGAAGCATTCAACCATTCAGAATGCATTCCGCAACGTCAACCCTGAAGGCATCGACGGCGATCGTCTCATCCAGGACGACGGCAAGATCCAGTTGTACAACGGCCGCACAGGCGAGCCTTACGACAACACGGTCACCGTTGGCTACATGTACATCCTGAAGCTGGCCCACCTTGTCGACGACAAGATCCACGCCCGCTCCACTGGTCCGTACTCGATGATCACCCAGCAGCCACTCGGCGGTAAGGCCCAGTTCGGTGGTCAGCGCTTCGGTGAAATGGAAGTGTGGGCCCTCGAGGCCTACGGCGCTGCCTACTGCTTGCAGGAGCTGCTCACCATCAAGTCCGACGACGTCCTCGGCCGTGTCAAGGTCTACGAAGCAATCGTCAAGGGTGACAACATCCCCGAGCCTGGTATCCCAGAGTCGTTCAAGGTGCTCATCAAGGAAATGCAGTCGCTGTGCCTCAACGTCAAAGTTGAGTCCAAGCAGGGCGGCGAAATTGAGATGCGTGAACTCGACGAAGACGTGTTCCGCACCGCCGAGGAACTCGGCATTGACATCAGCCGCCCAGAGCGTGGCTCCGACGAAGAAGACGCCCGACGCGCTGCAGAGCGTGCCGAGCGCTACTGACACCCACACATTCACGAAATTTTCCCGGACAAGAACAAGAAATAGGTGTACTGAGCAATGCTCGACGTCAACGATTTCGACCGGATCACCATCGGCCTTGCCACCTCCGACGCCATTCAGGGTTGGAGCCACGGCGAGGTCAAGAAGCCCGAAACGATCAACTACCGCACACTCCGTCCTGAAAAGGATGGCTTGTTCTGCGAAAAGATCTTCGGTCCCCAGAAGGACTGGGAGTGCTACTGCGGTAAGTACAAGCGCGTCCGCTTTCGCGGCATCGTGTGCGAGCGCTGCGGAGTCGAGGTCACTCGCTCCAAGGTGCGCCGCGAGCGCATGGGCCACATCGAGCTTTCGGCTCCGGTGGTTCACATCTGGTACCTCCGCGGCACCCGCAGCTGGCTGGCTTACCTTCTCATGGGTACCGAGGCTCGTGAAGAGCTGAAGGCCAAGCAGCTCGAGAAGGTCATTTACTTCGCAGCCAACCTGGTCACCTGGGTTGATGAGGCTCGCCGCCACACAGACCTCGCCAACCTCGAAGCAGAAATGCAAGAAGAGCTGTTGGCCGTCTCCCGTGACCGTGACCTCGACGTCGACCGTCGCTTCAAGCAGCTCGAAGCAGACATCGAACAGCTCGAGAAGGACGGTGCCAAAGACACCGAGATCAAGGCCAAGCAGCGCCAGGCTGAGAAGGAGCTCACGGGTATCCGTGACCGCTCCACCAACGAATACGAACTTATTAAGCGCGCATTCGATGAGTTCAAGAACCTGCACAGCCGCAAGATCATCGAAGACGAAGTTCTCTGGCGTGAGCTTCGCCACCGTTACGAGGATTACTTCCGCGGTGGCATGGGTGCCGAAGCCATCAAGCAGCTCATCGACGAGATCGACCTCGACGCAGAAGAAATCAAACTGCGCGAGCTCATCGAGCCTTCGGCAGGTTCAACGGCTCGTCCGTTGTCTGCCCAGCGCAAGCAAAAGGCCATCAAGCGCCTGAAGATCGTTGCTGCGTTCAACAAGCGCGACGACCATGGCAAGCGCCTCAATGACCCACGCGCCATGATCCTCGACGCAGTGCCGGTCATTCCTCCGGACCTCCGTCCAATGGTGCAGCTCGACGGTGGACGTTTCGCCACCTCGGACCTCAACGACCTGTATCGCCGCGTCATCAACCGCAACAACCGTCTGAAGCGTCTGCTTGACCTCGGTGCTCCCGAGATCATCGTCAACAACGAAAAGCGCATGCTCCAAGAGGCTGTCGACGCATTGTTCGACAACGGTCGTCGTGGTCGTCCGGTTACTGGTCCAGGCAACCGCCCACTCAAGTCCCTCTCGGACATGTTGAAGGGTAAGCAGGGTCGTTTCCGTCAGAACCTGCTTGGTAAGCGCGTTGACTATTCCGGCCGTTCGGTCATCGTGGTCGGCCCAACGCTTCGTCTGCACCAGTGTGGTCTGCCCAAGCTGATGGCTCTCGAGCTCTTTAAGCCATTCGTCATGAAGCGCTTGGTAGATCTCGAATTGGCTCAGAACATCAAGTCAGCCAAGCGCATGGTGGAACGTCGCCGTGCCCAGGTCTGGGACGTCCTTGAAGAAGTCATCAAGGAACACCCGGTTCTGCTGAACCGTGCTCCTACGCTTCACCGTCTTGGCATCCAGGCGTTCGAGCCCGTCCTCGTCGAGGGCAAGGCCATTCAGCTGCACCCATTGGTCTGCACCGCGTTCAACGCAGACTTCGACGGCGATCAGATGGCAGTCCACTTGCCATTGTCAGCAGAGGCGCAAGCCGAAGCCCGGGTCCTCATGTTGTCCACCAACAACATCCTGTCGCCTGCGCATGGTCGGCCAATCGCCGTTCCTGCTCAGGACATGATCATCGGCATCTACTACCTCACCCTCGGTCGCCCAGGCGCCGCAGGCGAAGGTCGTACGTTCCGCCACGTATGGGAGATGGAGCGTGCGTATGACAACCACGACATCACCTTGCACACGTCCATCAAGTACCGCACCGAGAACGCCCGTTACGGCGGCGCTCCCGATGCACCGGTCGAGGTTGAAACCACCTGGGGCCGCGTCCTGCTGAATGAAGCAATGCCTGTCGGCTTTCCATTCATCAACAAGCTGTTGAAGAAGAAGGAAATCACCACGTTCGTTGAGGACCTGGCGTACAACTATCCGAAGGGTGTCACCGCTGATGCGCTCGATGCTCTGAAGAACCTGGGCTTCCGTTATGCCGCACAGTCCGGCCTCTCGATCTCCATCAACGACGTGTCGACTCCTTCTGAGAAGCGCGAGATCCTCGACCGCCACGAGCGCGAGGCTGAAAAGATCGAGACCCAGTTCCTGCGTGGTGTCATCACCGACGACGAACGCCGTGAGCGGGAAGTCGAAATCTGGACTGAAGCAACTTCAGAGGTTCAGAAGGCGATGCAGGACATGCTGGATGCCAACCCGATGAACCCAATCAACGTCATGGTTGGTTCGGGTGCTCGCGGTAACGCCATGCAGGTTCGTCAGATCGCCGGAATGCGCGGTCTTGTGGCCAACCCTCGCGGTGAAATCATTCCTCGCCCTATTAAGAGCAACTTCCGTGAAGGTCTGTCCGTGCTGGAGTACTTCATCTCCACCCACGGTGCCCGTAAGGGTCTGGCCGACACCGCTCTGCGAACCGCTGACTCCGGGTATCTCACCCGTCGTCTGCACGACGTGGCGCAGGAACTCATTGTTCGCGAAGAGGACTGTGGTTCTACCCGTGGCCGTTGGTTGGAATACGTCGGCCCAGACACTGCTGAAAAGCGTGCCTACCTCGAAACGTCGTTGCTTGGCCGCATGTTGGCCGAACCAATCACGTTGTCTGATGGCACCGAACTCGAACGCAACACCGAGGTCTCACAAGAGATCATGGAACAGATCCGGGACGACTCCGCTGTCGACCGGGTCCGGGTACGTACCGTGCTCGCATGCGATGCCGAGATCGGCGTCTGCGCCATGTGCTACGGCCGTTCGTTGGCTTCCGGCCGCATGATCGAGCTCGGCGAATCCGTCGGCGTGATCGCAGCCCAGTCCATCGGCGAGCCCGGCACGCAGCTCACCATGCGTACCTTCCACACCGGTGGTGTTGCCGCTGGTAAGGGTGAGTCATCCGACATCACCGCTGGTCTGCCTCGCGTTGTGGAGCTCTTCGAAGCTCGTACGCCAAAGGGCAAGGCCGTGCTGGCCCGCAAGACCGGCACACTGCGCTTCGAGGGCGACGACGGCAAGCTGCGCAACATTGCGCTGATCGCCGACGACGGCACCGAAGAGCCGTACCAGGTATCGGTCAACGCCAAGCTGTCCGCCGGCATCGCCGATGGCGCAACGGTCAACGCCGGTGATCCGCTCAACCTCGGCCCACAGGACCCGAAGGAAGTTCTCGACATCAAGGGCGTCCGCGATTGCCAGACGTACCTGGTGAACGAGGTCCAGAAGGTTTACCGAGACCAGGGCGTGTCCATCCACGATAAGCACATCGAACTCATCGTTCGTCAGATGCTGCGCCGTGTTGCCGTACAGGAGCCTGGCGAGTCCCCATTCCTTCCAGGTGAAAAGGTCGACGGGCGCATCTTTGCGCTGGTCAACCGTGGCTTGGTCGACGAGGGCAAGGTCTCGGCAGAAGCTCGTCCCGAGCTGATGGGTATCACCAAGGCCTCACTGGCGACAGAGTCGTGGCTGTCCGCGGCTTCCTTCCAGGAGACCACCCGTGTGCTCACCGAGGCTGCCATCGAAGGTCGTTCAGACGGCCTGCTTGGTCTTAAGGAAAACATCATCATCGGCAAGCTGATTCCTGCCGGTACCGGCATGATGAAGTACCGCGACATCGACGTCACCGTGCACGGTGCCGACGAGATGCTGCCAACCGAGATGCCGGAACGATCCGACGATCTCGCTGCGTGGCTCGCCGGTATCGATTCAACCCCCGTCCGTGCCTTCGGCGATCCGATCTTCGGCAACGTGGCTTCTGGCCCGCTGTTCGGAGGCGAAGACCTTGGTGCACCTCGCACCAGCGTTTTCGACGAGAACTAGATCGATCCGTAGATCGAGCGATAGACCGCTGTCCGCAGAACCGCTCACCCGTCACAAGGTGAGCACTGCAGCAGTGACAAACTGATCCGCGTGTCGCACGCCGAGCAAGAGGAACCAACCTCGGGCTCGGCGCGTGTCGCGTTCGGGGGCGAAAATGGAACCCGAAAGAGCGTGGCGGCCGTTGTCGCAACGGTGTTGTTGGGACTTGGAGTATTCACCGCCGGTGTGAAGACCGCTCCGTTGTTGGATTCCGGTCCAGACAACTCGCTGCCTACCCGAATTGGCAATGATGTCGGCAAGTCGACATCTGTTGGTGCAGCAGTCGCAGAGCTTCGCTCGCAGGGGATCATCGTGCGCCACAACGTGCGCCAGTCGCTCAATGCCCTGCTGTATTGGTACGACAGGCGCACCGACTTGCAGCAGAACCTCAGCACCCCGGTGGGCACGCCGGACCTGGTGGCGCTGTTGTCCTATGCGGCATCCGTCGATGACGCCACAGCGGTGTCGTTGGTTCCCTACCGCCCTGGCCTTGCGGAACTTCGCGGGCGGATGGGCATCCTCGACGGGGGAGGGGCCGACATCAACTCCGCGCTCTTCTGGCTATTCGCCAACCGTGTAGATCCGCAGATCGACACCGATGGAGTGATCACCGTCCTTGCCAGCGTTTGGAAACAGCGCCCCGAAATCCACGAACAGTTTCTCTCCGGGGGTCGACTGCAGCTGGCTCCGTTGTTGTTCTGGGCGGCCAACGTGCCCGTAGACGACCCAGCTGCGCAGGAGCTGGCAAGGATCCAGTACCAGCTGGAGCAGCTGCCCGCCGAGTTCCGCGCCGCTCGTTCATGAGCACCGCACAGCTGGCCGCGTCGGAACCGGCGCCCAGCAACCTCAGTTGGGTCGAGTACGGGTCGCTTGTCATCCCGTTCGGTGTTGCGCTTTTGGCGCTCTTGACGAAACTCGTTGGTCTTGTTGTCAACGAAGCGTTGGTGATCGGCACTCCGCTGGCGGCACTCGGCCTGGCGTTGGCGATCCAAGCCGACCCTCTCCGGCCGCGGCGCTCGGAGAGCCATCTGGGGCCACGTTCGAGGCCGCCACGTTTGAGGCCACCGCGTTGGAGAGCACAGGCTTTGGCTCTGGGGCTGATCCAACTCGTGGTCGCTGTGATGCTCATCCGGCGCCTCGGAACGGGGCTCGTCCCGAGGGCAGGATCGTCGGACTTTGGTAGCCACGGCGGAATCGTGACGTGGATCGTTGAGAACCGGGCGATGCCATCTCCTGCCCGCTGGCCCGCAACGTTGGCCGCCTACCCGTCTGGCGGGCATCTGGCCGCCGGGCTGGCGAGCTTGTTAACCCCTTTCGAGCCCCTCGAAGCGCTGTGGGGCTTCACGTTGTTGGCTCTCATCGGCACGTGGCCCGTCTTGTGTCTTCTTGCTCGGCTGGTCGCAGTCAGGCGCCCGTGGCTCACCAGCGCCCTCACCTTGTTCTTTATCTTCTCGGCATACCGCTACACGGTGGGAATTGTCACCTACGACTACTTCTTCGCGCAGCTCACCGGGCAATGGCTCGCGCTATCCGGGGTCGTCCGCGTTGTTGCCGATCTCCGGCGCATGCACGATTCGCAGCCAGTGCACGTTGACCGCGCAGATCCCAACGCCTCGATCCAACGGGACAATATGTCTGACCAGCACAAACGCGAAACCGGCCGACCGCGTTTGGCCGGGCTTGGGATTGTGGCGCCCAGCTGGGTCGGGATCGTCCTGGCAGGAGCGGTGCTCAGCTACCCGCAGTCGGCGGTGTTACTTCTCGGTTGCATCGGATCCGTGCTCCTGTTCGGCCCGCTGCCGCGCCGAGTTCGCTCTTGGCTGATGCTCGGGGCCGTCGGCACAGTTGCACTCTTCCTCGTTGTCCTCAGTCGAACCGTCTATTGGAATGTTCAACTGCTGGCTGGCACGCCGGGTGAGGTGGCCCACATTGCCCTTGCCGACGTCGGGGGACAGCTCGGAGTCGGCCTCGCTGGGGTGGGCCTCGCCTTCCTGCTGCGGTCCTTTGTCACGAAGCCGTGGATGGCTGCGTTTGTTGGTGCTGCGGCCGGTCCGATCTGCGTGGTCGTCGCCATGCTGTCCCTGCGGGCCGGGTTTCCAGTGCGGGTTGATGTCTCGGACTATCGTGTGGCGAAAAACCTCTACGGACTGGTTCCGCTTGGCGTTGTATGTGCGGCAATCGCAACGGCGTTTTGCATCGGGTGGATTATCGATCACCTGCCCAAACAGCGAAATCTGCGTGAAATCACACGCCTCGAAACGCGCTCCGAAACGCGCGCCGGAACGCGCTCCGAAACCGCACGCCCAGCGCTCGCTCTATCCGAGTCGTGGGTGCTCCTGCTCGCGACGGGTTTGTTGGCATGTTTCGCGCTCGGGGCAGTGCGCTCCCCAACCGTCGCGGTTCGCCGGATCTATGACCCTGACCTGTACAAACTGGGACGGAGCCTCCCAGAGCAGCAGCGCACAGCCGTCGGGCTGGTGGCTCCCTGGGTCGAGGTGTACATCATGCGGTGGTCAGGAATCGGGCCACCCATCGACGCAGCGCACCCGGCGGAATTCCCACGGACGGAACGGTGGCGTGCGTGGCCAGACCCCACGGCCGAAGCCGAGTACCTCTTGGTTTCGGGACCATTTGCAAAGCGCTACTCGGCCCGTCCTGGTGTCGTTATCGAGCGTCGACTTGGCTCAGCAGTGCTTCTGAAACGCGCAGACTGAGCTCTTTGGTGCGGCGAAAGCGCCTCTTCGGCCCGCGGCGGGCTCCGGTTCGGTTTTGGGGGTCTCGCGCGTCCGCTATCCTTTCTCCTCCGTGCCGCTTCGGGGCCGCTTTGCGGCGAACCCCTAGGCGTGACGATCAGGTTGCAGCAACTTTGCCGTCGACCCGCTTCTTCGCCCCAGTGGTGATTGCGGTCGAAATCCCGATCGACACTGCGCCGAGAAGTTCCCGAGTAGGTCCAATACAAGGTCGCACCTGAGGTCAGACGTGCCCACAATTCAGCAATTGGTCCGTAAGGGCCGCCAGAGCAACACCACCAAGTCCAAGACGCCTGCGCTGAAGGGCGCGCCCCAGCGTCGTGGGGTGTGCACTCGCGTGTACACCACCACTCCGAAGAAGCCGAACTCGGCGCTTCGCAAGGTGGCACGTGTGCGTCTTACGTCAGGTATTGAGGTCACCGCCTACATCCCTGGCGTCGGCCACAACCTGCAGGAGCACAGCATTGTGCTCGTGCGTGGCGGACGTGTGAAGGACCTCCCAGGTGTCCGTTACAAGATCATCCGTGGCACCCTCGACGCCGCCGGCGTCAAGAACCGCAAACAGGCCCGTAGCCGTTACGGCGCCAAGAAGGCCTGAGAGGAACAGCCATGCCACGTAAAGGCCCAGCTCCACGCCGTGAGGTCATGCCAGACCCGGTGCATCAGTCAGTGCTCGTCACCCAGGTCATCAACAAGGTGCTCCTCGACGGCAAGCGTTCCACCGCAGAGCGCATCGTCTACACCGCAATCAACCAGGCAGCAGAGAAGGCGCAAAGCGACCCTCTCTCGGTGCTCAAGAAGGCAGTGGACAACATTCGTCCTGCTGTCGAGGTGAAGAGCCGTCGCGTCGGTGGCGCCACCTATCAGGTGCCAATCGAGGTCAAGCCACGCCGCGCCAACACGCTCGCCATCCGCTGGATGGTGGACAACAGCCGTAAGCGCCGCGAGAAGACCATGGCAGACCGCCTTGCCGCCGAGATCTTGGATGCCAACAATGGCGTCGGTTCTTCGGTGAAGAAGCGTGACGATCTCCAGAAAACCGCTGAAGGCAACCGGGCATTCGCGCACTACCGCTGGTAGTTCGCGTCCGCTTTGCGCTTCGCAACACGTAGTTCCCCCCACACACCGCTCCTTGACAGACCCGCAACGAACGACACGAGACGAGAAGATCCATGCCCCGCAGCACGCCGCTCAGCCGATACCGAAACATCGGCATCATGGCCCACATCGACGCCGGCAAGACCACGACGACCGAGCGCATCCTGTATTACACCGGCAAGACGTACAAGATCGGCGAGGTGCACGACGGGGCCGCGACGATGGACCACATGGTGCAGGAACAAGAGCGCGGCATTACCATCACCTCCGCAGCTACCACCACGTTCTGGCGTGACCACCGCATCAACATCATCGACACCCCGGGTCACGTCGACTTCACCATTGAAGTCGAGCGTTCGCTCCGTGTCCTCGACGGCGCAGTTACCGTGTTCGACGCTGTAGCGGGTGTGGAGCCACAGACCGAAACGGTTTGGCGGCAGGCAGACAAGTACCGCGTCCCTCGCATCTGCTTCGTCAACAAGATGGACCGCATGGGCGCGTCGTTCTGGAAGACCGTCGAGATGCTCATCGATCGCCTCGATGCCAAGCCGCTCATCGTGCAGCTGCCAATCGGTTCCGAAGGCGGGTTCGCCGGCATCGTCGACTTGGTCAAGATGAAGGCACTCATCTGGAACTCTGAAGAACTCGGTGCAACTTGGGAAGAAGTTGAGATCCCAGCAGATCTTGCAGACCAGGCAGCTGAGTACCGCGAGAAGATGCTCGACACCATCGCTACCTCCGACGAGGCCCTGATGGAGAAGTACCTCGGCGGCGAAGAGGTCTCTGAAGACGAGATCAAAGCTGCAATCCGCAAGGGCACTATCGCGTTCGAATTTGTCCCGATGCTCTGCGGCTCGGCCTACAAGAACAAGGGCGTCCAGCCCATGCTCGATGCCGTCATTGACTTCCTGCCTTCGCCCCTGGACTTGCCTCCAACTGCAGGCACGGACCCAAAGACCGGCGAAGACATCAGCCGCCTAGCATCTGAAGACGAGCCGGTCAGCGCGCTTGCGTTCAAGATCGTCGCCGACAAGTACGGCAAGATGACCTACGTCCGTGTGTACTCCGGCAAGTTGCAGCGCAACTCCGAGATCTACAACACCACCAAGGAAAAGAAAGAACGCGTCGGCCGCATCCTGTTGATGCACGCCAACAGCCACGAGGATGTGGAAGAAGCGCTCGCAGGCGACATTGTGGCGGTACTCGGCCTGACCGAAACCAAGACAGGTGACTCGCTCGCACCACGTGATCACGCCATCATCCTTGAGAAGATGGACATCCCTAACCCGGTTATCGACGTTGCTATCGAACCGAAGTCCAAGGCTGACCAGGACAAGTTGGGCAAGGCTATGTATGCCCTGTCCGACGAAGACCCAACCTTCCGTGTTCGTACGGACGAAGAGACCGGCCAAACCATTATCTCGGGGATGGGCGAGTTGCACCTTGAGGTGCTCGTCGACCGTATGCGCCGTGAGTTCGGTGTTGAAGCCAACGTCGGCAAGCCACAGGTTGCCTACCGCGAGACCATCCGCAAGAGCGTGATGGGTCACGTCGAGCGTTATGTCAAGCAGACCGGTGGTAAGGGCCAGTTCGCTCACATCGTGATCGACGTCGAGCCAAACCCTGGCAAGGGCTACGAGTTCGTCGACAAGATCACTGGTGGCGTTATCCCTCGTGAGTTCATCCCGTCGGTCAACGCCGGCATCAAAGGTGCACTCTCCGGCGGCGTCCTTGCCGGCTTCCCGATGGAAGACGTCAAGATCTCGCTGGTTCACGGCTCCTACCACGACGTCGACTCGTCGCAGCAGGCGTTCGAAACATGCGGTTCCATTGCGTTCAAAGACGCAGCCAAGAAGTGCAGCCCTGTGCTGCTCGAACCAATCATGGCCGTCGAAGTTGTCACCCCAGACGACTACATGGGCGACGTCATCGGCGACATCAACAGCCGTCGTGGCCAAATGGAAGGTATGGAGGCCCGCGGTAACGCTCAGGTCATCCGTGCCAAGGTTCCGCTTTCGTCGATGTTCGGATACATCAACGACTTGCGTTCACGTACCTCGGGCCGTGCCCAGTACACCATGCAGTTCCACAGCTACCAAGAAGTACCCGAGAACGTGGCGAAGGAAATCATCGCCCGTGTTCGTGGCGAGTAATTCCTTCCGTTCGTAAACAATTCGCAAAGACACCAGAGAAAGCACACACATCATGGCTAAGGCAAAGTTCGAGCGGAACAAGCCGCATTTGAACATCGGTACTATGGGTCATATCGATCATGGTAAGACGACGTTGACTGCGGCGATTACTAAGACGTTGCATGATCATAATCCGTCGACGGCGTTTACTCCGTTTGATCAGATTGATAAGGCTCCGGAGGAGAAGGCTCGTGGTATCACGATTTCTATTGCTCACGTTGAGTATGAGACTGATTTGCGGCATTATGCGCATGTTGATATGCCGGGTCACGCGGATTATGTGAAGAACATGATTACGGGTGCTGCGCAGGTTGATGGTGCGATTTTGGTTGTTGCTGCGACGGATGGTCCGATGCCGCAGACGCGTGAGCATGTGTTGTTGGCGCGTCAGGTTGGTGTGCCGGGGATTGTTGTTGCGTTGAATAAGTCGGATGCGGTTGATGATGAGGAGTTGTTGGAGTTGGTTGAGCTTGAGGTTCGTGAGTTGTTGACGTCTTATGAGTTTCCTGGTGATGACACTCCGATTGTTCGTGTGTCGGCGTTGAAGGCTTTGGAGGGTGATCCTGTTTGGGCTGCGAAGATTATGGAGTTGATGGCTGCGTGTGATGAGTTCATCAAGTTGCCTGAGCGTGCGTTGGATAAGCCGTTTTTGATGCCTGTTGAGGATGTGTTCACGATTACTGGTCGTGGGACTGTGGTGACTGGGAAGGTTGAGCAGGGGATTGTGAAGGTTGGTGATGAGATCGAGATTGTTGGTTTGCGTCCGACTCAGAAGTCGACTTGTACTGGTGTTGAGATGTTCCGGAAGTTGTTGGATCAGGGTCAGGCTGGTGACAATATTGGTGCGCTTCTTCGTGGTACGAAGAAGGAGGATGTTGAGCGTGGTCAGGTGTTGTGTAAGCCTGGTTCGATTACGCCGCATACCGAGTTTGATGCGAATATTTATGTGTTGACGAAGGATGAGGGTGGTCGTCATTCGCCGTTTTTCAATAATTATCGTCCTCAGTTTTATTTTCGGACGACTGACGTGACTGGGACTATCAAGTTGCCTGAGGGTACGGAGATGGTGATGCCTGGTGACAATATTTCGGTGCAGGTTGAGTTGGGTAAGTCCATTGCTATGGAAGAGGGCTTGAAGTTTGCTATCCGTGAGGGTGGCCGTACGGTTGGCGCAGGCCGCGTCACCAAGATCCTCAAGTGATCGGACAGGACTGACTCTGATGGCTCAAAAAATTCGCATCCGTCTCAAGGCTTACGACCACGAGATCATCGACCAATCAACGCGCAAGATTGTTGAGACCGTCGTTCGTACGTCGGCCAAGGTTCGTGGTCCAGTGCCGCTCCCAACGGAGAAGCATCGCTACACGGTTATCCGTGGCCCACACAAGGACAAGGACAGCCGGGAGCACTTCGAGATGCGCATTCACAAGCGCCTCCTCGACATCCTCGAGCCATCCCCCAAGACAGTGGATTCGCTCTCCCGTCTCGACCTGCCTGCCGGCGTCGAGATTGAGATCAAGATCCTCAACGTCTGAGCGAACAGCACCAAAAGTTTGTTCGAAGGCCCGGCCACCCGCCGGGCCTTCGTCGCGTCCGGGGACGTCGGCGGGGCGCAGCTTCCTCAAGGGCTGTTGATGAGCGGTGATGACTGCTGCGCGCTCGGCGCCACTGGTAACGTCGCCCCGTGCTAGCGCCACGGGTGGACAACATTGATTGGGTCGCAGTTTTCAGTCGGGCGACGCATGGTCACCTCCCACCGGTGCAAGCATCGCTCGTCGCTAGCGTCGAAGAAGGTGCCGAGTTCCTCGACCACGGCATCACGTTTGCGGGGTCCGACGTCCTCGATCTTGGATGCGGGAACGGCCGACAAATGGTTGGAATGCTCGGCCACGGGCTGAACCGCTACGTCGGGCTCGATCCGGTGCGAGAAAGCATTGACTTCGCCCAAACAGAACTCGTTCCGTTGGTGGCCGGAGCCGAGTTTGTGTTCTTCGACGTGTACAACGAGATGTACAACCCAGCGGGGAGCGTCCAACCCGAGTCGGCTGTGTTGCCGTTTGACGACTGCAGTTTCGACGGAGTTGTTACCGGCTCGGTCTTCACACACCTCGGCACGCGTGAAGTCAGCGCACGGTACCTGGCAGAAATAGCGCGGGTGCTGCGGCCGGGCGGAAAATTGTTCAGCTCGTGGTTTCGAAACCCGCCCAACCAGCTATCCGATGATCGTATGCGTACGGTATTTCGGGAGGGCGAAATTCTCAGCATGCTTACAAACTACTTCCACATCACCGATACCCGGGGTGGTTTCATGGGCGAGTTTCACGATCAATGGTGCATCTTTTCCTCCAAGCCTTCCGCGCTTTCGTAGCGATCGGTGAGAGCCACGCGACACGCGCCACACAATCGCGCAACGCCCGTTTGGGTCGAGTTGCGCGTCCCTGGGGAGGAGTTGTGGAGGGCAACGGCGTGAGCAACGGGCTAGCCGCTTGAGAAATCAGGGCGAGCACTTGGGAAGTGGGACGAGCCTTTGGGAAGTGGACCCAATCGCTTGAATGCCGGATGAGCGCAACCCGCCCTTCAACTCCAACGTTGAGCCTGTGCGAAACCAACGTTGGACTTGTAGCCACCAACGTTGGAATTTTTGGCCCAGATCGGGCCAATTTCGACCACGTTGGTTGCTGTGCGGCCAACGTTGGAGAACTGAGTGAGTCGCGCAGTAGGAGGGAAACGTGGTCGAAACCTGGTCGGCCAATATTGGGGAAGAAAGCGGTCGCCTCCCGACCACCTCCACACATACGCGCAACTCGACCCCTTTTCCCACACAACTCGGCAAAACGGGCAAAATTTTGTCGCTGTTTTGGCCGAGTTGCGCGTATGTGGGGTAATGCTCGGTGGGGGCGGCCACCGGGGGAGTGGAGGGACAGTTGAGTGAATCCGACTGCGGCCGGCGTGAACGCGGCGGCCGAAACCCCTGCTAAGGTTCTCAAGCCCTGCCGAAACCAGAAGAACGCAATTCGTTGCGCCTTTCGAAGTCTTGGCAGGAACTAGTCGATGTCCGGTTGTGCCCGACCAGCTGCACTGCAGCAGAGCGGGGACCTTCTCGGCGCAACACATTCGTACGCTCTGTGCGGCCTTTAGCCGTGCGGAGCGTTTGTGTGTAGTGCGTCCGGTAGTCCGGACCGCTCGATTCCCGCTCGAACCAACCCAGCGAGAACTCTTATGACCCGTACAGCGATCGTCGGCGAAAAAGTCGGCATGACACAGCTCTGGGAGAACGACGTCGTCGTTCCCGTGACTGTCGTCAAGGTCAGCCCGGCTCGTGTCGTCCAAGTGAAGACTCTGGAGAACGACGGTTATGCCGCCATCCAGATCACTTTCGGCACAGTCAAGGCTTCCAGACTCAATAGCCCCCAGAAAGGGCACTTCGAAAAGGCCGGCGTCGAGCCGGGCAGCGGACTCCTTGAGTTCCGCGTCGAAGATGCCTCTGCATGGACCGTCGGCCAAACCATTGGCGTAGACCTCCTGACCGATGGTCAGCTTGTCGATGTCACTGCGGTTTCCAAAGGTAAAGGTTTTGCAGGCGTTATGAAGCGCCACAACTTTGCCGGCGTCTCCGCATCCCACGGTTCGCACCGCAACCACCGTGCCCCAGGGTCCATCGGCGCCTGCGCCACTCCTGGCCGCGTGTTTCGCGGACAGAAGATGGCCGGCCGTATGGGCACTGACCAGGTCACCACGCAGAACCTGCGTGTTGTGAAGGCCGATGCTGAGCGTGAACTTCTCCTCGTCCGTGGTTCCGTGCCCGGACCAAAGGGCGGCACTGTTGTCATCCGATCCGCATCGAAGGGTAAGTGAGCGTCCAAATGACTGACCTCAAGCTCCGTTCCCAGGCAGGCGCCGATCTCGGCGTCGTTGCCGGAGACCCACACTGGTTCGGTATCGAGCCAAACATCCCCGTTATGCACCAGGTCGTCACGGCCCAGCTCGCTGCTCGCCGTTCTGGCACGCAGAGCACGCTGACACGTGCCGAGGTAAACCGCAGCTCCAAGAAGTCTCGTCGCCAAAAGGGCGGCGGTACTTCCCGCCAGGGCTCTATGCGTGGACCTCAGTGGGTTGGCGGTGGCGTCGCTCTCGGCCCCAAGCCTCGTAAGTACAACGAGCGCACCCCGAAGAAAATGATCAACCTCGCTCTTCGTTCGGCACTGTCGGACCGCGCAGCAGATGGTCGTGTTGTCGTCATCGACACCTTCTCAGGAGTTGCTCCCAAGACCAAAGACGGCGTCAAGTCGCTGGAGGCCATGGGCATTCAGGGCCGTGTCCTTGTTGTGCTCGACGCCTCCAACGAGGCCGAGGTCAACGGTGGCAAGTCCATGCGCAACCTTCAGGGCGTCCAGCTCATTGAAGCTGGCGAACTCAACACCTACGACGTGCTGCTGAACGACTGGGTGGTCTTTTCCAAGGCCACACTTCCTGGCCTGCCAGCCGACGCAGCTACAGGGAGCAAGTGAGCATGAAAGACCCACGTGACGTCATCATCTCGCCAATCGTGAGCGAGAAGTCCTACGGCCTCATCGACAATGGCCAGTACACCTTCGTGGTTGCACCTGGTTCCAACAAGACCGAGATCCGTCAGGCCATCGAGTCAATCTTCTCCGTCCGAGTTGAGCGGGTGAACACGCTGAACCGCAAGGGCAAGCGCAACCGCAACAAGAAAACCGGCAAGTTCCATACCGCACCGACCGAAAAGCGGGCCATCGTCTCGCTCAAGGGCGACGACCGTATTCCGTTGTTCGACAACTAAGGCGTGAGGTAAGCAACCATGGCTCTTCGCACTCGCAAACCAACAAGCGCTGGTCGTCGGTTCCAGTCGGGCTCGGATTTCTCCGAACTCACGACTAACCGGCCAGAGAAATCGCTTCTCGCACCGCTCCACAAGACCGGTGGCCGCAACGTTTATGGCCGCAAGACTTCGCGTCACCGCGGCGGTGGCCACAAGCGTCAGTACCGCATCATCGATTTCCGTCGCAACAAGGACGGGGTGCCGGCCAAGGTCGCCACAATCGAATACGACCCAAACCGCACCTGTCGCATTGCATTGCTGCATTACGCAGACGGCGAAAAGCGTTACATCCTGGCTCCCAACAAGTTGGGCGTCGGTGACACCGTCGTCAGCGGCCAGGGCGCAGACATCAAGCCCGGTAACGCGTTGCCGATGCGGTTCATCCCCGTCGGTACCGTCGTGCACAACGTCGAAATCAAGCCCGGCGGCGGCGGCAAGATGGCCCGCTCCGCCGGCGTTGGCGTGCAGCTCGTCGCGAAAGAAGGCGACTTCGCAACGTTGCGCCTTCCAAGCTCGGAAATGCGCCGTGTGCCAATCGACTGCCGGGCAACCGTTGGCGAAGTCGGCAACTCAGAGCATGAGCTCGAGTCGCTCGGCAAGGCCGGCCGCGCACGCTGGAAGGGCCGTCGCCCTCAGAGCCGTGGCGTTGCGATGAACCCTGTCGATCACCCCCATGGTGGTGGCGAAGGCCGTACATCGGGTGGTCGTCACCCAGTTTCGCCGTGGGGCAAGCCTGAGGGCCGCACCCGCGACAAGAACAAGGAAAGCCAAAAGCTCATCGTTCGTCGGCGTAAGAGCCGTACGGGTCGCTGACCAGGGAGTGAGTGAAGACACATGCCTCGTAGCCTGAAAAAGGGTCCGTTCGTTGATGACCATCTGTTGAAGAAGGTCGACGAACAGAACTCGAAGAACGACAAGAAGGTCATCAAGACCTGGTCCCGGCGTTCCACCATCATCCCCGACATGATCGGGCACACCATTGCCGTGCATGACGGCCGCAAGCACGTCCCGGTGTACATCACCGAGTCGATGGTCGGCCACAAGCTCGGTGAGTTCTCACCTACGCGTACCTTCCGGTTCCATGCCGGACAGGAAAAGTCGGGGAGGCGCTGAGCATGACCGGTCCTAAAACCAACCAGTCGCCAGTCCGCGCCAACAAGGGCGGCCAGCATGGCCCTTCGGGCGACCAGGCTCGCGCCGAGGCGAAGTACATCCGTACGTCCGCTTACAAGATGCGTCCAGTGCTCAACCTCATTCGTGGACAGAAGGTGGCTGATGCCGCTGACATCCTCCGTCTGTGCGAGCGTGACGCTGCCACGGTGATCGGCAAGGTCCTGCGTTCTGCAGTCGCCAACGCTGTCAACAACGATGGTAAGTCCGCAGACGAGTTGTACGTCTCCGCCTGCTTCGCAGACGAAGGCCCAACCATCAAGCGGTTCGTGCCACGTGCCCGTGGGCGTACCGGCAAGATCTTGAAGCGCTCCAGCCACATCACTGTTCTGGTGAGCCAGCTCCCAGAGAACCAGTTGGGTGCTGCTCGTGCCAAGACAGACGCTGCTGCTGACGCACGTGCTCGCCGTACGGCAGGCAATCGTGCAAAGGCCGAGGCCGGCGCAGCCGACACTCGTCGTGCAGCTTCAGGCACAACCGAAACTGTCGCTGGCGCAACCTTCACCGAAACAGTCCCGACTGACGCCGAAGCCAGCACACCAGAGGTACAGCCTTTGGTGTCGGCCACGGAAACCCTTGATTCAACAGCTACCGATGCGGTTTCTACCGACTCGGCCGTTGCGGTCGAGGGTGCAGATCAGCTGAACCAAATCATCGGTGTCGGTCCAAAGCTGGAACTAGAGCTGAATGCAGCGGGTATCACTACCTTCGCTCAGCTTGCGGCACTGTCCGACGACGAAGTCGAAGCTCTCGATGCCAAGGTCACGCGTTCTGCTGACCAGATCAAGGAATGGCGCACACAAGCGCAGCAAATCCTTGATGGCACGTGGGTCGACACGAGCACAAAGAACACCTGAGCGGAACCCCCGGAAAGAACTGGAACGACAAGACAATGGGTCAGAAAGTCAATCCCTACGGCTTCCGCCTCGGTATCACCACCGACTGGAAGTCACGCTGGTTCGCAGATCGCGATTACCAGAAGTACCTGATCGAGGATCAGCGCATTCGTCGCTACCTTATGAAGGAACTCAAGAAGGCCTTCATCAGCCGCGTCGAGATCGAGCGCACCCGCGACCGTCTCCGCGTCGATGTCCACACTGCCCGACCGGGCATCGTGATCGGTCGCAAGGGCGCAGAAAGCCAGCGCCTTACCGCCGGCTTGCAGGCAATTACGCAGAACCCCAAGGTGCAGCTCAACATCGTTGAGATCAAGCAGCCTGAACTCGACGCTGCGCTCATTGCGCAGGGTGTCGCTGATCAGCTCGCCGGTCGCGTCAGCTTCCGTCGTGCCATGAAGCGTGCAGTTCAGACAGCTCAAAAGGCAGGGGCCCTGGGCATCAAGGTCCAGTGTTCTGGCCGCCTTGGTGGCGCTGAAATGAGTCGCTCCGAGTGGTACCGCGAAGGCCGTGTGCCGCTGCATACCCTGCGCGCCGACATTGACTACGGCTTTCGTGAAGCCGAGACAACGTATGGCCGCCTGGGCGTCAAGGTTTGGATCTATAAGGGCGACATCCTCCCTTACAAGACCATCGCTGAAGACAAGATCACCCGCGAAGCCGCTATGGCTGCTGGTGAAACCGTTGGCGCAGCTCGCCCTCGCCGTGTCATCACGGCTGGCGGCGGTCGTCGTCGTGCCGAGGAAACCGAAGTAGCTGCTGATGCACCTGTCGTCGCTACGGAAGAAGCTCCAAGCGAAGACGCGCCAATCAACACAGCGCCAATCATCCAGAACGCCGACCCTGAGCTTGAGGCCCGCTTGAACCGCGAGGAAGAACTCGAGCGCCGTGCGAATGCTGGCCACGAGACGCCTCACTTCCGGATGGGAGAGGACTGACTATGTTGATGCCTCGACGCATTGCGCACCGCAAGCACCAGCGCGGCCGCATGACCGGTGTTGCCAAGGGCGGCACCGAACTCAACTTTGGCGACTACGGCATTCAGGCTCTCGAGCCTGCGTGGGTCACCGCCCGCCAGATCGAAGCCGCTCGTATCGCCATGACACGCCGTGTCAAGCGTGGCGGAAAGATCTGGATCCGGATCTTCCCAGACAAGCCAGTTACCGCGAAACCAGCGGAAACTCGCATGGGTTCCGGTAAGGGCAACCCAGAGTATTGGGTAGCCGTTGTGAAGCCAGGCCGAATCCTTTTCGAGATGCAGGGCGTCTCCGAGGAACTCGCTCGCGAGGCTCTCAACCTGGCTATTCAGAAGCTGCCGATGAAGGCACGTTTCGTGAGCAAGGAAGAGGTCCTCTGATGGCACGTTTGATCAAGACGCTTGTTGAGTTGTCCGACGGCGAACTCGTCAGCAAGCTCGCCGAAACCAAGCAAGAGCTGTTCAACCTGCGCTTCCAGCGGGCCCAGGGCCAGCTCGAGAATCCAGCACGGCTCGGCGTCCTTCGCAAGGATGTCGCCCGAATCAACATGCTGCTGCGTGCCCGCGAGATTGCGGCCGCCGAGGCTCTTGCGACGACAGGGAAGAAGTAACCATGAGCGACATCGAAGCAACCGCCGTCTCAGCCGAGACCGAGGCAGCCGACCGTAACCGCCGCAAGGTGCGTGAAGGCCAGGTCGTCTCAGCCGGCATGAACAAGACCATCGTGGTGGCCGTCGTCGAGCGCACCCGCCACGCTCGGTACTCCAAGACCATTCAGCAGACACAGCGTCTGTATGCCCATGACGAAGCGAACGACGCCAAAGTTGGCGACCGCGTTCGTGTCATGGAAACCCGCCCGCTCTCGAAGCTCAAGCGCTGGCGCCTCGTTGAAGTTGTGGAGCGTGCACGATGATTCAAACCGAATCCCGACTCCGTGTCGCCGATAACACCGGCGCTCGCGAAGTACTCGTCATCAAGGTTCTCGGTGGTACGCGCCGTCGTTACGCCAGCGTTGGCGATGTCATCATCTGCGCAGTCAAGGACGCCATTCCAAATGGTTCGGTCAAGCGTGGCGACGTTGTTCGCTGCGTGGTCGTCCGGACCAAGAAGGAAAAGCGTCGCAAGGACGGCAGCTACATCCGTTTCGACGACAACGCAGCTGTTGTCATCAACGACAAGCTCGAGCCTCGCGGAACTCGCATCTTCGGCCCAGTCGGCCGTGAGCTGCGTGACAAGAAGTTCATGCGAATTGTTTCGCTCGCACCGGAGGTGATCTGACATGTCAGGTCTCAAGGTCAAAAAGGGTGACACCGTCGTCGTGCTGTCGGGCAAGGACAAGGGCCGCACCGGCCAGGTTCTCGCTGCGATGCCGTCGAAGGGCCAGGTTCTCGTCGACGGCGTGAACGTCGTCAAGCGCCACACCAAACAGCGTTCTGCCACCAGCCAAGCCGGCATCATCGACAAGGCAATGCCTATCGATGCGTCGAACGTTGCGCCTGTCGGCAAGGGCGGCAAGCCAGCCAAGGTTGGCTACAAGGTTGCCGCCGACGGCACCAAGTCCCGTTTCGACAAGCGTTCCGGAGCAGCACTATGAGCAGCACCATCCTCGCCCCGCGGCTCAAGCTGCGTTACGCGGAGACAATTCGTCCGCAGCTGCAAGAGCAGCTTGGTCTGAAGAACGTGATGGAGGTGCCACGCCTCGACAAGATCGTGATCAACTCCGGCGTGGGCCGTGCAACCCAGCAGCCTTCGCTGCTGGAAGGCGCCATCGCTGACATCACCAAGATCACCGGTCAGAAGCCAGCAATCGCCCGGGCCAACAAGTCCATCGCAGGCTTCAAGCTGCGTGAGACCCAGGCCATCGGCGTGAAGGTCACCCTCCGGGGCGATCGCATGTGGGAGTTCTTCGACCGTCTCGTTGCGCTCGCAATCCCCCGCATCCGTGACTTTCGTGGCCTCAACCCGAAGTCATTCGATGGCCGCGGCAACTACACGTTCGGTATCACCGACCAGTTGATCTTCCCGGAGATCGACTACGACAAGATCGATGCACCTCGCGGTTTCGACGTCACCATCGTGACCACAGCCCGCACAAACGCCGAAGGCAAAGCATTGCTCGATGCATTCGGCTTCCCGTTCAAGCGCGAAGGACAGAACTGACATGGCAAAAACTGCGCTGAAGAACAAGGCCGAGAAGAAGCCGAAATACAAGGTGCGCGCGTATACGCGGTGCCAGCGTTGCGGCCGCCCTCGGGCAGTGTTTCAGAAGTTCGGTCTGTGTCGCGTTTGCCTACGCGAGATGGTCCACGCCGGCGAGGTTCCCGGCGTCAAGAAGGCTTCCTGGTAGGGGTGGGGCAACATGTCAATGACTGATCCAATCGCCGACATGCTGACCCGTGTCCGCAATGCCAACACGGCAATGCACGACACCGTCAAAATGCCTTCGTCGAAAATGAAGGAATCGCTTGCCAAGATCCTCGTCCGCGAGGGTTATGTGGCTGGCTACAACATCAAGCAGAACGAGGGCCGTCCAGGTTCTACGCTCGAGATCGAGTTGAAGTACTCGGCAGAGCGCGTTCGTTCTATCTCTGGCATCCAGCGGGTTTCAAAGCCCGGTCTGCGTGTCTATCGCCAGGCTGACCAACTCCCTCGGGTGTTGGGCGGAATGGGTGTCGCTGTCCTGTCCACCAGTTTGGGCTTGCTCACCGACCGCGAGGCGCGTTATCGCCACGTGGGCGGCGAGATTGTCTGCTTCGTGTGGTGATGATCAATGTCTCGTATCGGTAAAAATCCAATTCCTGTTCCTGCAGGTGTGACGGTCACCGTCGCCGAAGGAACAATCACGGTCAAGGGTGGCAAGGGCACGCTTACGCGTTCGCTTCCCGGCTCGATCAGTGTTCGCGAAGAGGGCACAACCCTTCTCGTCGAACGTCCGAACGACGAACGTTCTTCAAAGGCGCTCCACGGGCTCACCCGGACGCTTGTGTCGAACATGGTCACCGGCGTCAGCGCCGGCTTCACCAAAGAGCTCGAGATTATTGGCGTCGGTTACCGCGCCATTGCTCAGGGCCCTTCCAAAATCGAGCTGGCGCTCGGCTTCTCCCATCCTGTGTTCGTCGAGGCCCCACAGGGCATCGAGTTCGAGGTACCAGCAGCCACTCGTCTGATCGTCAAGGGCATCGATAAGGAACAGGTCGGCCAGGTCGCCGCCAACATCCGTAAGATCCGCAAGCCCGAGCCTTACAAGGGCAAGGGTGTCCGTTACCTGGGCGAGAACGTCCGTCGTAAGGCCGGCAAGGCCGCCAAGAAGTGATCGGGAATCGTTAGATGCCTACCGCAACCCAGAAAAAACAGCAGGGCCGCATTCGCCGCCACGCTCGTGCACGCAAGAAGGTCGCCGGCACCGCCGTGCGTCCACGCCTTGCCGTGTTCCGTTCAAACAGCCACATCGTGGCTCAGGTGATCGACGACCTTTCTGGTCGTACCCTGGCCGCTGCGTCAACGCACGAGGCTTCGATCAAATCCGCTGGTGGTACCGGCAACAAGACAGCTTCGGCAAAGGTCGGCACGCTTGTTGCTGAGCGCGCTAAGGCAGCTGGCATCGACAAGGTCGTCTTTGACCGTGGCGGTTTCATCTATCACGGCCGCATCGCTGCGGTTGCCGACGCTGCACGTGCAGCAGGACTGGAGTTCTGACATGGCAAACGAGCGAGACACACGCGGTGGCGGCCCCGGCGGCGATCGTCAGGAACGTGCCGACGGGTTCGAAGAGCGCGTCATTCACATCAACCGTGTAGCCAAGGTCGTCAAGGGCGGTCGTCGTTTCCAGTTCACCGCTCTTGTGGTGATTGGTGACGGCAGCGGCAAGGTTGGCTTGGGTTACGGCAAGGCCAAGGAGGTGCCCGCCGCAATTGCGAAGGGTGTCGAAGCGGCGAAGCGTGCCCTGTTCACCGTTCCATTGGCCGGCTCCACCATCACCCACCCGATCATGGGTGAAAAGGGTGCTGGTCGGGTCATGCTGAAGCCTGCTGCTCCTGGTACCGGCGTCATCGCTGGTGGCGCTGCTCGCGTCATCCTCGAAGCCGCTGGCATCCACGATGTGCTGTGCAAGTCGCTTGGTTCGTCCAACGGCTTGAACGTGGCGCAGGCAACCATTGCTGGTCTGCAGGGTCTTCGCAGCCCTGATCAGGTCGCAAAGCTGCGTGGCAAGTCCCCAGAGGAAGTCACCCCTGGTGGTGTTCTCCGTGCCTACAACGAAACCAAGCGCGCGAAGGCCGCATCCTCGGGAGCTTCCGCATGATGTTGAAGGTCACCCAGATTCATTCCACCATCGGCACCCTTCCAAAGCAGCGCGGCACCATTCGTGCCCTCGGCCTTGGCAAAATCGGCCGTAGTAACACCCTTCCAGACCGTCCTGAGATTCGCGGCATGATCGCTCGTGTTCCGCATCTCGTGAAGGTCGAAGAAGTCGCAGAGAACTCGGAGAACTGAGATGGCGATCAAACTTCACGACCTGCAGCCGGCACCCGGTTCGGTCAAAGAACGCAAGCGCGTCGCTCGTGGTATTGCTGCCGGTGGCGGTAAGACCGCAGGCCGCGGCACCAAGGGCCAGAAGGCTCGCCGCAACATCAAGCCTGGTCTTGAAGGTGGACAGACTCCTCTGTACCGCCGTCTGCCAAAGCTGCGTGGCTTCAATAACCCGTTCCGGGTTGAGTACGAAGTCATCAACCTCGACACCTTGCAGGCATTCGCTGACGAGCACGGCACAACCGTGACGCCAGAGACGCTGCGTGCATCGAGCGTTATCCCGAAGAAGGGCCTCATCAAGGTTCTTGGTCGTGGAGCATTGTCTGCCAAAGTCGACGTGAGCGCCCACGCGTTCTCGAAGTCAGCCCTTGCTGCAATCACTGCAGCGGGTGGCACCGTTACCGAAATTCCATTGCCCTTCGGTGTCCGCCCAGCGGCCCAGGGTAACCAGTTCACCAACCGCTGAGTTCTTCCGGGGGCTGTCCGGACGTTCGTCACGTCATGCACGCAGGTGCATCGTCTGACGGGCTCCCGGTCAGCCCCTAACTTGTTCTCAAGCGCCGGGAACCAAGCACCCGGCGCAGATGTGATCGATCCTGAAAGGACCGATGCCCCGTGTCCAGCCTGCTGAACGTCTTCAAGGTTCCCGAGCTCCGCAAGAAGATCCTGTTTACGGTCTTCATCCTTGCTCTCTACCGCTTCGGGACCCATATCCCTGCGCCAGGGATCTCCCTCGACCAGGTGCGTCGTTTGCGCGAAGCCGGGTCTGGTGCTGGCGGCATCGTCGGCTTCCTCAACCTGTTCTCGGGTGGAGCGCTGACCAACTTCTCGGTCTTCTCGCTCGGCATCATGCCGTACATCACTGCTTCGATCATCATGCAGTTGTTGACGGTGGTGATCCCGAAGCTGGAGAAGTGGTCCAAGGAGGGCGCTACCGGCCAGAAGAAGATCACGCAGTGGACGCGTTACCTCGCAATTGCGCTTGGCGTGATGCAGGCAGCTACCTACAGCTACATCTTCCACAACGGTGGTCGTGGCTTCTTCGGTGAGCAGGGCGAGAACATCGACCTGTTCCCTGTGGGTGGGTACAACGTTCCACGCGTGTTGCTCGTTGTTCTGACGCTCACCGCTGGTGTAGCGCTGGTGATGTGGCTCGGCGAACTGGTGACACAGCGCGGCATCGGAAATGGCATGTCCATCTTGATCTTCGCCAACGTGGTGAGCCGGCTCCCGTTCGAGCTGGAGAACATCCGCAAGTCCCAGGGTTGGACCACCTTCGTCATCATTTTGTTGTTCATCCTTGCGATGATCGTGGCCATCGTCTTTGTCGACAACGGCCAGCGTCGCATTCCCGTGGAGTTCGCCAAGCGGATGGTCGGGCGTCGCATGATGGGCGGACAGAGCACTTACATCCCGTTGAAGGTCAACCAGGCCGGTATCGTCCCGTTGATTTTTGCCAGCTCGGTCCTGAACTTCCCGGTGCTGATCGGCAACGTGCTGCCTGCAGGTGCGCGCCAGTGGATCAACGACAATCTGGTCCAATCGGACAACCTCTGGTACATCTTGTTCTACGGGTTGCTCATCGTGTTCTTCGCGTACTTCTACACGGCCATCTCGTTCGACCCGCATCAGCAGGCTGAGAGTCTGCAGAAGCAGGGCGGCTACATTCGGCCCATTCGTCCGGGCCGCGACACCGAGCGTTACCTGCAGCGTCTGTTGAACCGCATCACGCTGCCAGGCGCGTTGTTCATCACCATGATCGCGTTGGTTCCATCGTTCCTGCTGTACGTGTTCAACGTGTCCAATTTCGGTTTTGCCGGAACGTCGATCCTCATCGCCGTGGGCGTTGCGCTTGAGACCGTGAAGCAGATCGACTCGCAGCTGATGCTGCGCAACTACGAGGGCTTCCTCGAAGGGTCAGCCACTCGTCGCCGGCCACAGCAGATGGTGCGCTGAGTCGCCGGTTCTTCCGACGCACTCAGTTCCCGCCATCGGCTCAATCGACGTCTCTCCAACACAAGCCGCTTCGGCTGTGACAGCGATCCTCGCCTTCGTTCCCAGCGTTGCGTACTCCTGTAGTTCAGGTCGCCTCGACTTGTGCACTTGGCCTGGAAAAGGGCAGGCTGGTTCGCTATGAGTGTTGGCGTCCGGATGTTGATCCTGGGAAAGCAGGGGGCCGGTAAAGGGACCCAGTGCGTTCAGCTCTCGCGGCACTACGTCGTGCCGCACATCTCCACCGGCGACATTTTTCGTGCTGCGATGAAGCAGGGCACAGCGATGGGTCAGCTTGCCCGGACGTTTGTTGACGACGGCAAGCTGGTTCCAGACGAAGTAGTGATCGGCATCGTGGCCGAGCGGTTGTCGGAGAAAGACGCTCGCGGGCGTGGGTTCATCCTCGACGGGTTCCCCCGTACGGTCCACCAGGCCAAAGCGCTTACAAAGCTGTTGAAACCTCAGGCGCTCGATGTGGTGATCGACCTTGCGGTCGACACCACACTGGTGTTGGGTCGGCTCGCCTCCCGGCGCGTGTGCTCGTCGTGTGGCCAGAACTACTCCGTGGAGAAGCCGCCCAAAATGGGTTGGATCTGCGAACACTGCGGTGGAGACGTTGTCCAACGAGACGACGACAAGCCAGAAGCCATTCGCACTCGGCTTGACCTGTACGAGTCGCAGACGGCGCCGCTCATCGATCATTACCGCGGGGAAAGCCTGCTGTTTCAGGTAGACGGTTCCGCTCCAATGGAAGACGTGTTCAATCGAATCGTCGTTGCCATCGATGACCGGGTGGCACGCCGTCCGTAACGGGAACCGGCTAATTGCCGTTCGGGGGCGCTGCTGACCGGCGCCTGAACGCTCTGTTCAGTTCACAATTCTGAGAAACCTTTTCATTAGTCGGAACCAGGCAATGCTGTCTGAACGTCGATTAGACACTGTTTCGTTGAATGCCTGAAGGAGCTCCATGAAGTCTCAATACACCCGGCTAGTTGTCGGTAGCGCACTGTCCGCGCTGCTACTGAGTGCGTGTGGCGGTGACAACCCATCCGCCACCGGTACAACCGTTGCGCTGCTTGCCGGCGGTGGCTCCACCACGACTGTCGCCGCTGCGACCGATCTGTCCACCTTGAAAGGCTCCGTGGTCCAGATTCTTGCGGAAGGCGAGATCCGTGATCCGGGCGACGGCCAGACAAGTTTCAAGTCTTCGGGTTCGGGCTTTTTCATCACCGCCGACGGGAAGATCGTCACCAACAATCACGTGGTGACCGGCGCTGGCGCACTGACTGTGCTCATCGGCGGCGAGACCAAAGACCGTTACCCCGCTCGCCTGCTTGGGGTATCGGAGTGCAGCGACCTCGCGGTGTTGGAGCTTGTCGACGCTGGAACGTATCCAGCCTTGTCATGGAGCACTAAAGCAGTTGTGCCACCTCTCGAAACGTACGCAGCCGGTTTCCCTCTTGGTGACCCGGAGTACACCGTCACCCGAGGTGTGGTGAGTAAAGCCGAAGCTTCGGGCGATACCAGTTGGGCTTCCGTGCGTCATGTGATTGAGCACGACGCAAACATTCAGCCGGGCAACTCCGGCGGACCGTTGGTGGATGCAGACGGCAAGCTCATTGGCGTCAATTACGCGGGTGGAGACCCTGGCACGGGTACAGCTCAATTCTTCGCAATCGCACAGGACCTGGCGCAGCCGCTCATCACCGAACTGCAGTCTGGCAACAAGGAGACCATCGGGGTCAACGGTCAGGCGTTTGTCGATAAAGAGGCCAACCTGTCTGGCGTGTGGGTTCGTGGAATCACCCCTGGAGGCCCAGCTTCCAAAGCTGGTGTGAAGCCGGGCGACATCATCACCACGTTGAACGGCGTCGACCTTGGTGGCGGCAATATGGCCCCGTACTGTCGTGTGTTGCGCAGCGCGCAACCCGAAGCAGCTATGTCCATTCGGGTCTTGCGCTTTGATACCAAAGAGGTGCTTGAGGGAGAACTCTTCGGCAAGCCGTTGGCTCCGGTGTTCAGCTTTGCTCAGCAACTGCAGGAGCAGGTTCCAACTGGTGGCGGCGCAGGAGTCCCAACTTCTGGCGAGTTTGTCCGAGTAGTCGACGACACCCAGACCATCAGCGTGGAAGTTCCGAAGGAATGGAACGACGTCAAGACGGCGGCCCAGGACCTTGCCGGTCTTGGTACCAACCAGCCAACCATCATTGCTGCGCCCAGCACCACAGCCTTTGAGAATGCCTTCGGGCCGGGCGTTGCCCTGGTTCTGTTGGAGATCCCCGGTGTGGGTACGGTCGACAAGGACGAGGTGCTGCGAGGTATGGAGACATCCATTCCGGAGTGCAGCGACTTCAAGTACTCCGACTACCAGGACAACAAGTACACGGGTCGGTATCTCACGGCCAATTGCACCAAGACGCTTGCTGTTGTGGCGCTGGTGTCGCCGGTCAACGACAACGACAAGGCGCTGCTGATTGTGGCGCAGGCAGCTACCGAAGGCGATCTCGCGGCGATTGACAAGGCATTGTCCAGCTTCGAGATCGGTTGACGCGAGAGAGGTTGCCCCCACGGATGGGGGCAATCCACCTCCGAGTGTCATTCGGAGGTGGATTGCGGCGTAGGCGACTTTGCTCCCCTCCGCCGCGTTGTTGCTACAGGCGTTCGATGATGGTGACGTTGGCCTGACCGCCACCTTCACACATGGTCTGCAAGCCGAAGCGTCCGCCGGTGCGCTCCAGTTCGCACAGCAGCGTGGTCATCAGGCGCACACCAGTGGCACCGAGGGGATGGCCAAGCGCAATTGCTCCACCGTTGACGTTGACCTTGGCGTGGTCAGCGCCGGTCTCTTTCATCCAAGCCATGACGACCGGGGCGAATGCCTCATTGATCTCCACGAGGTCGATGTCGTCGATGGTCATCTTGGCCTTCTCGAGAGCCTTCAAGGTGGCGGGGATTGGTGCGCTGAGCATCATGATTGGATCCGCGCCGCGGACGCTGATGTGGTGGATGCGTGCACGTGGCGTGAGGCCGTGATCCTTGAGACCCTGTTCGCTGACAACCAGCACGGCGGCGCTTGCGTCGGAGATCTGGCTGGCCACTGCGGCGGTGATGCGTCCACCAGGGGTGAGGGTTGCCAAGCTGCGGATCTTTTCGAGGTTTGGCTCCCGGACACCTTCGTCGAACGTCAAGCCGTTCAAGGGCACGATCTGCCCGTCGAAGCGTCCCTCAGCGCGGGCGCGCAACGCACGGAGGTGGGACTCCACTGCGAAACCTTCCATGTCTTCACGTGACAGGTTCCACTTCTCGGCCATCATCTCGGCGCCACGGAACTGGGACACCTCTTGGTCGCCGTAGCGGGCAAGCCAGCCTTGCGATGCATGGAACGGGTGAGGTGTGCCAAGCGTGTCGCCTACCAACGCTGAGGTGCTGATGGGGATCATGCTCATGTTCTGTACGCCGGCTGCAACCACAACGTCGGACGTGCCGCTCATGACGGCTTGGGCTGCAAAGTGCACGGACTGCTGGGAGCTGCCGCACTGGCGGTCAATGGTGACGCCTGGAACATGCTCGGGCAGGCCAGCGGCCAGCCAGGCGGTGCGACCGATGTCGCCGGACTGCGGGCCAACTTGGTCGAGGCAGCCCATCACGACGTCTTCGACGCAACCAGGGTCGATGCCTGTACGTTCCATGAGCGCTTTCAGCGTGTGGGCGCCGAGGTCTGCTGGATGGATCTGCGACAGTGTTCCACCACGCTTTCCAACGGGTGTGCGGACAGCGTCGACGATGTAGGCCTCTGGCATAAGTGCTCCTGGGAAGAACTGGTTTACGTGGATTGCAAAACCGTGAGCCTCTACTGTCCCAAATCTGAGTCCGCCCACCCCAATTCAGGGCTGAAGCTTGTAGCGAAATAGGCCGAGTTGTTGCGGCCTCAGCCGACCGTCTCTTCTGATTCGTCGAGAAGCTCAGGCTCTTCCACCGGTGCCGGCGCAGCGGGCGCCGCCGTGCTGGCCGAGGCTTGCGCTGGCTGGGTGGTGTCCGGAGAAGTTGTGGTGGTCTGCGATGGGACGGTATTCAGCGTGTTATCCGCTTGTTGGTCCGCTGCGTTGTAGGTGTGGCGGGAGGTGACGGTTGTCCGGCATGAAGCGGTTGTGTTGCGTAGGTCCCAGCACGATGCGGGCGTGGCCGTGATCGTCACGATCCCGTCGAACGGATCCCCGCTGTTGTCTTCGAAACGTGCGCCGATGGTTGATGGCTCGGTCACGCGGCACACGCTTCCAACGGGGATTGCCGTGATGAGACGTGTCTGCGCGTTCGTCAGCGAGATGGTTTGAAGGAACCCGATAGACGGACAACTGACCTGCAATTGGTATGTGCCGATACTGAATTCCGGTGCTCCGGTTACGGTCTTCGTAAGAAGCAGATCACCTGTGTACTTGTGGGTCACGGAAATCGTCTGCCCGCTGGCAAATGCTGGAGCTGAATGAAATCCTTCTGCGTCGATGAGACCACCGACCGGATCTGGTGTCGAGCCATCGGGGCGGTCCGGTTGAGTTGACAGAAAGTCCGTTTGTGCCCCGTCGGTGCGCGAACTAGCCACGCACCGGTCTGCCGTGGTGAGGCCCGGAATCTCCGATGACCCAAGCACTCGGGAAGCTCCCGGCGCCAGTGCGACTGCGCGCTCGCCAACCGCAACGCCGGCCGGATTTCGACACTTCACGACGACTTCGTAGGTGCGGTCCGAAGCGCCAGTTGGTGGCGTGCCGATGACATTCAGCGCCACCGTGAGTCCTGGGACAGACTGAGAGGGAGCCGCTTCCGCACGCGGCGCTGCGCTTGGTGCGATGACAATCATCCCGATGATCGCTCCTAACGAAACCAGTCGCCCTTCGCCGCGCATACGCAGACCATATCCCCGTGCACGGGCAACTTGGCGGGCTAGCGCAACAGCACGTGGTGAGCATCGTTCACCTTGCATCGGTGTGGAGTGCTGGCGCCCGCTTCGCCCCGGTTCTAGGGTTCGCCCATGGCGACGTACACGCAGGCAGTGCGGACTATCTCAGGGCGGACTATCTCAGGCCGGATCGTGTCTGGCGCGACTGTCGTTGCGTTGATCGCACTGTCGATCATGGCGGCGCCCGAGAGCACCGCGCAACAATCGGCCCCTTCTACAGGTGTGCCGCCGACGTCGGTACTCCCCGCGCAACCTGAGTCGCTCGACGCTCCAAGCAATCCGTCTGACAACCAGTCCGGGGACGACTTCGACTCTTCGGTCCCGGCCACGCCGATTGTGGTTGGTGGCCCGGCGGCCAGCATCGCAACAGATGGCTCGGTCAACTTCGTGTTCACTGGCGCAGCGGGGCAATCAGTGTTCGTTCGCGCCAACCGGCCATGGTCGTTGCAAGATCCGTATGGAGCGGGAGTGACCTTGGATGGAAACACCGTCCGCCTGGTCCACTCGGGTCGGTACCTACTCAATCTGGAGAAGGGTTTGCTCGCGCCGGCCAGCGTCGCTTTGGTTTCCGTCAGTCCCACCCCTGTGGTGGTGCGCGCCGTGGTTGGTCAGCCTGTTCAATTCGATTCTGCTCAGGTCCGAGAACAATATGCGCGCATACCAGTTAAGGGAGGCGTGCGGTATCGGATCACAGCAGGGCCCGCGCAGGCCGCATCGTTTTGTGCAGTCGACGCCACCAGGTTTCTCGAAGATCTCGCTTGTGTGACGTCCTCTGCTGGCAGCAGCGCGGACGCATCTGCGACGTTCATTCCTGGGTTGGACCAGGATCTTGTGGTTACCCCCTCGTTTGTGCCTGGCGCAACAGTGGCAACACCCACGGTTCGCATCGAAGAACTCCCCAGCGACATCCTGATTGATCCAATCGCTTCGCCGATCACGGAACTCAACCCAGAGGCCAACCAAGCGGTGGTGATTCCGTTCTGGGGAACTCCAGCCCAACGAGCGGTCTTGAGTTCGCCGACGGCCTCCAACGTTTCGACGTGGGGTCAACCGTGGATTGACAAGGAGGCCACTGCTACAGGCTCCGTCAAGGTGTACGCCACTCCGGTTTCGTTCAGTCCAACTCAGCCGCCGTTTGTCGCTTGGTCCAAAGGACTCAACGCACAGCGGTTCGGCGTCTACCGAGGCGAAGACACGCCGGTACCTGTTCCGGCGACTGGACAACCCGTCGCCGTTCGCAACAAAGCCTGGTTCGCTGCGGTTGGTTCGCTGCCTGTTGAGCCGGGCGGCCGGTACGTCTTGCAGGTCACGGGAACAGCAATCCGTCCGTTGTCACTTGGTCTTCGAGACCCTGCCGGGAAGCTCACTTCCAACTTCGCGCCGTGGCAGTGGACCGAAGACGGCGCGCAGCAACGTGCCGTTACGTCGTTCACGGCAGACCGCGGCGGTAAATGGGCGATCGAGGTTCGGCCGTCGGGCAACGCAGTGAAGGACGTGTCGCTGTCGCTCTTGAAGGTGGGTGGCGGTGGCTCGTTCGAGGGCGCCGTCGACGTTGACGATGTCCTTGCGGTTGGGGATGAGACCGACGTGCAGCTCAGCCCCAACGAGTTCGCTCGCTTCACGCTCAAGCTCGATGACGCCACCCCGCAGATCATCCAGCCCGAGGTGCTGAAGTTCCGCAATAGGACGTTTCAACCATCGGCTGTCGACATGAGCTTGTGGGATTCCCGTGGCCGTCTGGTTTGGAGCAACAACCGAACCGTGGACGAAGAGGTTTTGTCGGGTCGGCTCGGAACCGAACGGGATCTGACCGAGAGGTTTGCGACGGTGGCCGCCGCCGATGCGTACACACTCATCATCGACCCGCTGGTAAACGTGTCCGGACGGTTTCGCGTGTCGGTGAAGTCGTCGCCCGTCATCAGCGATGTGCCGATTGGCGGTGGGGCCATTCCAATCCTCCCCGGTGGAACCCAGACTGGCGTTGTCGAAGTTCGCACCCCCACCCGTTTCCGCGTGCAGGGGACTGCGGCGTGCCTGGTGGCGACGTCTACAGCGGAGCTGTCGCCAGGTTTGGCCGGGCAAGCAGGCGGGCCCCAGCCCATCCAACGGCCGTGTCTGCAAAGCGGCGAGACCACCACGCTTCCGGTCGGCGTTCACCGTTTCAGCTTTTCGCCGCGCGTCACCGGTCCGGCGTCGTTCGGTGCAGTCGGCGCGGACGTGCCGGACCTTCGTCCAACGGTGAATGCCGCTCTTGGGGCAGGCGTCAGTATCCCGCTTGGCGGATCAGTTGGCGCAGTCAGGTTTGCGCTCTCGATGGGGGATCGAGTCCAGATTCAAGGATTTGACGGTGTACTGGTGGAGCCCGATGGAACCGTGCGCCAACTCAACAACAGTGGCGGCGCGTTTCCTGCATCGGCTGCTAGATCCGGCACAACGTCGGCCGGCGCACCAGCGGGCTTGGTGTTCGTGGCCACAACTACGGGCGCTTATGAACTCCGCGTCGCGCAGAACTTGACCAGCGTGGCAAGGTCCGGTGTGATCCGCCGAGCACCGGCTGAAGTGTCCACAACCGTCTTAAAGGTCGGCGCCGTGAAATCGTCGGTGTTCACCCTGGTCGACGGCACCCGGTTGGAGGCAACGGTGTTGGTGCCGCAGCCTTTGAAGCGCCAGGAGCCCGGCGCCGCCTTCGACCTGTTCGCGGTCCCAGGTGGCAGCGTGACGTTCCTCTATGCGGCAGACGAAAAGGAACGGCGGTTCTTCGGCGACAACGAAGCGGTCTTGCTTCCACCGGGGCGTTACCGGTTTGTCTTTGCGGGCAGCGGGGCGGCGCGCATCCGTCTGTCGCGTCTGAACGTTTCGGGATAGACGGCCGGAAACTCGAGGTGAACTTCGGGGTGGTTCGACCGGTACAGTTGAATCCTGCTCCGGCACGTGCTCCTCGGGGTGTGCGGCGAGCCGGTCAGCGGGCCGGAAAGGCACTGCTACACTCTCCACTCGGCCTATTAGGCCACACCCTGTACCACCGCGTCTAGGAGGACGTTCTGCCAAAGCCCAAGGACGATGCGATTGTGTTTGAAGGCACAATCACCGAGCCCCTCCCGAACGCCATGTTCCGGGTCGAGCTTGAAAATGGCCACAAGGTTTTGGCCCACATCTCCGGAAAGATGCGGATGCACTACATCCGTATCCTCCCCGGCGACAAGGTTCAGGTTGAACTCACCCCGTACGACCTCACCCGAGGTCGGATCACCTATCGATACAAATAGCGAGCTCAGTGTGAAGCATGCATGCAAAGAGGTCCGGGCATGAAGGTCCGTCCCTCCGTTAAAGCGATCTGCGAAAAATGCAAGGTCATCCGTCGGCACAACCGCGTGATGGTCATTTGCACCAATCCGCGCCACAAGCAGAGACAAGGCTGATTCATGGCTCGTCTTTCTGGCGTCGATATTCCGCGTGACAAGCGCGTCGAGATTTCGCTCACGTACATCTTCGGGATCGGTCGCCCAACGGCGAACTCGATGCTCGAGGCGTGCGGGATCGACAAGGACACCCGGGTCAAGGACCTGACCGACGACGAGGTCGCCCGCCTGCGTGCGTGGATCGACCAAAACGTGAAGGTCGAAGGCGACCTTCGCCGCGACATCTCGCAAGACATCAAGCGCAAGATGGAAATCGGCTGCTACCAGGGCATCCGCCACCGCCGTGGCCTGCCTGTCCGTGGTCAGCGCACGCACACCAACGCTCGCACTCGGAAGGGTCCTAAGAAGACCGTTGCCGGTAAGAAGAAGGCTCCGAGGAAGTAGCCATGGCAAAGCCAAAGCCGGGCGGTCGTCGCCCACGCAAAAAGGAACGCAAGAACATCTCGTTCGGCGTTGCTCACATCAAGAGTTCGTTCAACAACACCATCGTTTCCATCACCGATGCGTCAGGCAACGTCCTGTCGTGGTCGTCGTCTGGCAACGTCGGTTTCAAGGGCAGCCGCAAGTCAACGCCGTTCGCCGCACAGCTTGCCGCCGAGGCAGCTGCACGTCGGGCAATGGAGCACGGTGTGCGCCGGGTCGACGTGATGGTGAAGGGTCCTGGCTCCGGTCGGGAATTGGCGATTCGTTCGCTGCAAAGCGCAGGCATCGAGGTCGGCGTCATCCGTGACGTCACTCCAATGCCCCACAACGGGTGCCGCCCCTCGAAGCGGCGGAGGGTCTAGTCATGGCTCGTTACACAGGCCCTGTGTGCCGTTTGTGTCGTCGCGAAAAGCAGAAGCTCTTCTTGAAGGGCGCCAAGTGCGACTCCACCAAATGCCCAATCGAGCAGCGCCCTTACCCTCCAGGTGAGCATGGCCGCGGCCGCGTCAAGGAATCTGAGTACATGCTGCAGCTTCGTGAGAAGCAGAAGGCACGCCGCATCTATGGCGTGCTGGAGAAGCAGTTCCGGAACCTGTTCGAAGAAGCAGACCGTCAAACCGGTGTCACGGGCGAAAACCTGTTGCGCATGCTTGAGCTCCGCTTGGACAACGTGGCATTCCGATCCGGCTGGTCAGCTAGCCGTTCGCAGGCACGCCAGTTCGTCCGCCACGGACACGTTGCCGTTAACGGCAAGCGCGTCACGATCCCCAGCTACCAGGTTCGCCGTGGAGATGTCATCTCCCTCCGTGCCAAGGGCCGCGACATGATCGTGATCCAGCACAACATCGACACCCTCGACCGCAACCTTGTTGCGTGGCTCGAAAAGGGCGACGAGGGCAAGGCCGTTACGGTCCGGGAACTTCCGCTACGCGAGCACGTTGATGCTCCTGTGCGTGAGTCGCTCATCGTCGAGTTGTACAACAAGTAATCGTCCGCTGGGGCCGGGCCTTCGGGCCGGCCGCCAGAGTAGAGAAATCACCACCTCAAGAGGTCTCCATGCTCATCATCCAGCGGCCGTCCGTCGAAGCAGCCGGTGAACCAGAAGGCAATCGCCAGAAGTTCACCATTTCGCCACTCGAGCCGGGCTTTGGCCATACGCTCGGCGCTACCCTGCGTCGCACACTCCTGTCTTCCATTCCCGGTTCTGCAATCACACAGGTTCGTTTCGACGACTCCCTGCACGAGTTTGCAACCATCTCGGGTGTCAAGGAAGACATCACCGACATCATCTTGAACCTGAAGGACCTCGTCCTGCAGGTCGAAGGTGATGAACCTGTTCAACTCCGTCTCGACGTTCGTGGCCCGGCTGTTGCCACCGCTGCAGATATCCCGTTGCCTACCGGCACCGAGATTCTCAACCCAGAGTTGGTTATCGCAACGCTCAACGGCAAGGGCCGCTTGGCTATCGACATCACCGTCGAGCGTGGCCGTGGCTATGTCTCCGCAGACCGCAACAAGAAGTCGTCGGTCATCGGGGTTGTCCCGGTCGACTCCATCTTCTCGCCGGTTCGCCGTGTTGCATTCAGCGTCGAGCCAACTCGTGTTGAGCAGTCCACCAACTTCGACAAGCTCAACCTCGACATTGAAACCGACGGGTCCATCAGCCCGCAGGACGCGCTGGCTTCGGCTGGCGACACCCTGCGCACGTTGTTCGGCCTGGTCGCAGACATGAGCGAAGAGCCACAAGGCTTGTCGCTCGGCGAAACGTCTGCCATCGGTTCTGGTTCGCCAGACCTCGATCTTCCAATCGAGGACCTCGAGCTGTCCGAGCGCCCTCGCAACTGCCTCAAGCGTGCCCAGGTCAACACCATCGGCGAGCTTGTTCAGCAGACCGAGGACGACCTCCTCGCAATCACCAACTTCGGCCAGAAGTCTCTCGACGAAGTTATTCAGAAGCTCGACGAGCGCGGTCTGTCGCTGCGCACCAAAGACCGGTAAGGAAACACCATGCCAGGAACACCTAAGAAGGGCCACCGTCTCGGTTCAGGCCCAGCGCACCAAAAGGCCATGCTTGGCAACCTGGTCTCGTCGCTCATTGCAGCCGAGTACCTGGTGACCACGGAAGCAAAAGCCAAGGCTTTGCGTCCGGTCGCCGAGAAGATGATCACCAAGGCCAAGGATGGCGGCGTGCACAATCAGCGCCAGGTCGTTGCGTTCATCCGTGACAAGGAAATGGCTTCCAAGCTGTTCACCGAGGTTGGTCCTCGTTACGCAACACGTAACGGTGGTTACACCCGCATCTTGAAGCTCGGCACACGTCATGGCGACAATGCGCCAATGGCGCGTATCGAACTCGTCTGATCTTCGACGTTTTACCCTGATTCGCCCGGCGCTCACCCGCCGGGTCGTTGTACCACCACGCAACAGGCGCCTCTCCGGGGGCGCCTGTCGCCATTTCCGGCCGCCTTTTTCGCTCGTCCGTGTCGAAACTCTGGGGTCAAATCGCTCCAACGTTGATCTCTCTGCAACCAACGTTGGCCGTGTAACAACCAACGTTGCGAATTCGGGCGAGTTTTGGGCTCGGAATCGCAACGTTGGTTGCTAGGAAGCCAAGGTTGGCTGCCGGTGCAGCAGGAGATCACATCAACCCGGCCACGCGGGGTGCCGATAGCTACATCGTGAAGATGCGCGTGGTGGCTGTGAGTGCCTGTTTGGCTCTCCTCGGCGGCGGATGTTCCTCGAATTCCCAACGTGCCTCGACGATTGACACGACCACCCGGTATGTGCGGCGCGACGTTCAGTTCGAAAAGCCGATCAGCGAAGTTTCTTCCAGCAATCCCCAACGACCTTGAGGACCCCATGTCACGTGACTCGTTTCCGCCGAACGGACTTCCGTCGTAGGTCGCGTGTTCACGTAAGTGGCAACACAGCAACCATCACGGTGGAGTAGCGCCCGCAACCTGCAGATAACCTGCATCGCGTGGTCCGCCTCCGCTTGCTTGTCGCCTACCACGGTGCCTCCTTCCATGGTCTCGCGCCGCAGCCCGGCCAACGCACAGTGGTCGGCGTCATTGCCGAAGCGCTGACCACGGTCTTACGGCTGTCCGAGCCGCCGGAGTTCACCATGTCCGGGCGTACCGATGCTGGTGTGCACGCGTGGGGGCAGGTCCTGCACGTCGATGTTCCCGACGCAACGGACCCGGTACGGGTACAACGCTCGCTGCGCAAGATGCTGGCCCCCGAGGTGGTGGTCCGATCAGTTGAAGTGGCGCCGGATGATTTCGACGCACGCCATTCCGCTATTTGGCGTCGGTACCGTTACACGATCCTCAATGATCCTGTGCCAGACCCGTGGCTGGCGGACACCGCGTGGCACATCGCTGAGCCGCTCAATTTGGACCTCATGCGCATGGCCATCGATCCGTTTATCGGTGAGCACGACTTCTCTTCGTTTTGCGGTGCGGTCCAGCACGAGGGCCAAACCAACCGCCGGCGCGTGATCTCGGGGAGCATCACACGCGGCCATGACAACGGCCGGCTGCTGGTGTTTGAGCTGGTAGGAACGGCCTTTTGCCGCCAAATGGTGCGCTCCATCACCGGCTTTGTGGTCGATGCTGGCCGGGGTCGGCGTACTCCTGGCGAGGTCTTGGCGGTTCTCGACGCCCGCAGCCGTGCGGCCGCTGGAGCGGTCGCACCCCCACACGGTCTCTGCCTCTGGGAAGTTGGCTACCCGGAGGACTGAGCGTACGAGCGTTCTGGCTGGACAGCAGGAACGGCAATATCAACGGCAATAGGAAAGGGCGCGGCTTTCGATGCGAGGGCTGATGTCCCCACCGTCGATCTGCTCGTAGTCTGAGGAACCTGCGGAGTAATACACGTAGAACTGGTCGGCGTAGGCCTCGTAGTTTTCGCAGTCCACAATCACGCCGACATTCACCCGATTCACGCCGTACTTGCCAGCGAACCGACCTTGGAACGTGACCGTGAACGTGTCGTAACGGTCGCCCACGATTGATGCGGTGTTGACGTACGTGGGCACCTTGGTGGTGCGGCCGTTGATGGTGAAAGACTCCTTGCCAACCAGGACCCATCGCACCGCGGCGGACGCTGCGGGGGCGTTCACCACGGTGAGACCGAGTGCGGCGCAGGAGGCCAGTGTGGTTGCGGCGATGAGACGATTGAAACGGCTGCGGAGACTCATGATGTTCAGGGTGCCTTTCGGTGCGGCGATCGGAGGATTTCGTCGGAGGATTTCGTCGGAGGATTTCGTCGGAGGATGCGTCGCGCGAATACGCGGCGCGTGAGTGCGTTGTTGTGTCTGACGTTCGACCGTCGCCAGGCGGTTCCGCCGATTCTGGCGCGGGTTATCCACGGATCGCAATCGTCAGGACTACCGAATCCATGACGACGCTCTGTGACCCTCTGTGATCCTCTGTGACCCTCTGTGATCCTCTGTGATCCGCTGTGACCCGCGTTGACCCTTTGTGACACTGCGCAAAACAACTCTCTTCGGCCCCTGACGCCGTTAGGGGTCCGGGGAAGCAGTTCCGTCGCCGACACCACTACCCTCGTCGGTGTGACGCCGGATCAAATTCGCAACGAAGCGCCTGCTCAGGGCCGTAAATCCCGCCGTCGTCGGGCTTGGGTCGTCTCGGTCGGCATGACCTTGCTCGCCGTGTTGGCGGTTACCGTCGCTCCGCTCGACGCTCCCAATGCATCTGCGGCGACTCAGCGCCGAACCACAACCAAGACCAAGGTCGCCAAAGCGAAGCCCCGTTCAACGCGGCCAGCCACGACGGTTGCGAAGGCCAACCCGAAGGGCACGGCCCCGACGTCGGTTGCGATCTCAGGCGCCGGTGGTGGGCTCACCACCCGTACCTATGCGGTGGCGTCTCGGATGCAGACCTTCGTCGACTCCTCTCGCCCGACCGCCGCCACATCCGCAAGCGCAGCGAAGTCGTCTCGGACCCTCGACACGTTGATTGTGGCTCCGACGGACACCACCCGGCCGTTCCCACTTCTCGTGTTTGGACACGGGCTCACCGGACGTCCTTCGCAGTACGAAAAGCTGCTCGGCCGGATTGCCTCAGCAGGGTTTGTGGTGGCTGCGCCCACGTTTCCGCTCTCCAACACCAATGCGCCTGGCGGTCCCAGCATCTTCGACGAACCGAATCAGCCGGGCGATATGAGCTTCGTCATCACGCAGATGTTGGCTGACAAGCAGGTGGATGTGCAACGAGTGTTTGCCGGTGGTCATTCGCTCGGTGGGATTACGACCGTCGACCTCATTGGCAATCCGGCGTTGGTCGACGCCCGCGTCGATGGCGCAATCGTGATCTCCGGAACGGCCAACGTGTTTGGCGCGGCAAAGTTGTTCCAGAGCACCCCGTCCATCCCGGTGCTTTTTATCCACGGCGACCTGGATGCGACGGTGCCGATCTCGCTTGGCTTGTCCACATTTGCCTCGGCCCGGTCGCCGAAGTGGTTTCTGACGGTGCTTGGCGGGAACCACGTTTTCGGTGTAGACGGTCGCACGGACCTCGCCGTGGAAATTGGTTTGCTGTACACGGAAGGAATCACGGCATTCCTGTCATCGGTGCCAGATGGCCCGCTAGTGGTGACGGCCGCTCTGAAGAAGGTCGCTGCCACAAATCCATCGCGTCTCAGCTTGCAGTCCGTCACCACCGGCACCTGACTCCGGGGCCGGGGTCAGACTTCGCGTCCCGTGTGGACCTTCGCGTCCCGTGAGGGTCGTCACTAGGGGGACGCGAAGGCGCGTGGGGGACGCGAAGTCCAGCCATTCCGTTTGCTCGTGCTGTTTGCCCGACGTTTCGCTGGACGTCCACATGCGTCCACATGGCACCGTTTTCGGCTGAGAGGCAAGATGGCGACATGCCCGCTGCTCAGCCGAGTCCCGTGAAGCCTGTCCCTGCTGCAAAGCCGATCGTGCGCCGCACCACCAAGGAGTCCACTCCGGTGTGGCCGGCGCCTGTGCTGCCGGCTGCCGGATCACCCAACGTCTTGGTGATTCTGCTTGATGACACGGGCTTTTCGCATCTGAGTTGCTTCGGGTCGGTGGTGCAGACGCCCAACTTCGACCGGCTGGCTGCGGAAGGGTTGCGATACACCAACTTCCACACGACAGCACTGTGTTCGCCCACGCGTGCGTGTCTGCTGACCGGCCGCAACCATCACTCCGTCGGCATGCGTGCGTTGTCGAACTTCGACGACGGGTTCGAGAACATGCGGGGTCGGATTGCGGCCTCTGCGGCCACCATCGCCGAGGTGTTGCAACCGCAGGGTTATTCCACGTTTGCGGTTGGCAAGTGGCATCTTGCGCCGATGCGCGAAGCGTCGGCTGCCGGGCCGTTTGGGGATTGGCCGCTTGGCCGTGGGTTTGACCGGTACTACGGGTTTCATCAGGGCGAGATGGATCAGTTCCACCCTGAGCTGTATCAAGACAACGCAATGACCGACCCACCGCGCACTCCGGCCGAGGGGTATCACCTCACCGAAGACTTGGTGGATCAGGCAACTCGGATGTTGCGCAACAAGCACTCGCTGGTACCCGAGCGTCCCTTCTTTCTGTACTTGGCGCTGGGTGCCATGCACGCGCCGCACCAGGCACCGGACGAGTACCTCGCGAAGTACCGAGGGGCCTTCGACGAAGGGTGGGATGTCATTCGTCAGCGCGTATACGAACAGCAGCTCAGCATGGGTGTCATTCCTGCAGGTACGCAGCTGGCGCCGCGCAATAAAGGCGTGAAGCCGTGGACCGATCTGACTGCCGATGAGCAGCGTCTGGCGTGCCGCTTGCAGGAAGCGTTCGCTGCCATGTTGGAGCACACCGATGCGCAGATCGGTCGCCTGCTCGATCAGTTGGATCGACTGGGCGTTGCCGACAACACGTTGGTGTTCGCGTTGAGCGACAACGGAGCGTCGCAAGAAGGCACCGCAATTGGCTTGTGCGACACATTCCAGTACTTCAACGGGCTGATGCCAACAGTGCAGCAGGGGTTGGATCGCTTGGACGACATCGGCACCCGGAGGTCCAACAACAACTATCCGTGGGGATGGGCACAGGTCGGCAACACGCCGTCGAAGCGCTACAAGCAAGACACGCATGGTGGCGGCGTGCGTGACCCGTTGATTGTTCGCTGGCCAGCAGGTATCGACGCGTCGGTGGTCGGCGGGCTGCGGTCACAGTTCCATCACGTGATCGACTTGGCTCCAACCATTTACGAGGCGGTTGGCGTAGAGGCACCGCAAACGGTGAAGGGTGTTGCCCAGCAACCCGTTCAAGGTGTGAGCCTTGCCTATTCGTTTGTGCCCGAGGCTGCTGATCCGGTGGCGGTGCCGACGCGCAAGACAACGCAGTACTTCGAGATGCGCGGACACCGTGCCATTTGGGCCGATGGTTGGAAGGCCGTCAGCTTTCATCATCCGGGCACGACGTTGGAAGAAGACGTGTGGGAGCTTTACCACTTGGACCAGGACTTCTCCGAGTGCAACGACCTTGCGGAGATCGAGCCTGTCCGGCTGCGCAGCATGATCGAGCTGTTCTGGATCGACGCGGGTCGGTATGGGGTGCTTCCCATCGAGGAGGACCGAGCCAACTTGTTTGCGGGTCACCCAACACCTGGAACCCCAACCGCTCGTCATAAGTACACGTACTATCCGCCCATTGATCGAATTCCGCCCGATGGGTCACCGGCGCTTGGAAGCAGGTCCTGGAAGATGACGTTCAGCCTCAGTCGCGCTGTAACGGACTACGGTGCCCTGTTGTCCTACGGCACCGTCAACAACGGGCTGGTGGTGTACATCGATACCGCCGGGCATCTGGTCTATGACTACAATGCGTTCACGTCGCACACGGTTGTCCGTTCGCAGGTGCCGCTGCCGGCGGGCGATTTCGACGTTGCGGTGCACCAGACGCGGGTGAAAGGTGGCCCGGCCAAGGCCGAGTTGTTGGTTGAGGGTGTGGTGGTTGGTGAAGCGGCTATTGCTGTGGTCCCCAACATGATTTCGCCGGTGGGTATCGACGTTGGCCGCAACCTGTCTGGAGTCAGCGACGCGTTCGCCCCGCCGTTCACGTTTGCCGGCTCAATCAACACGCTGGTGATTGACACGTTCCCAAGCATGTCTGCGTCGGAAGAGTTTGCGGTTGCGTTGGTAGCCGCCCTCGCAACGCAGTAGGGCCTGCAGACTTGGTCTGCGTTGAAGAACTGCCGAGGGTGATTGCGGCTGCGCATACTATCGAGTGTGTTACGGTCGTATGTGTGGCTCCCGTGGACCGACTCTCCGTAACGATGGCTCCCCAGATCGGCACCGCAGTCCGAGAAGCGGCTGCCCGTGAAGGCACCAGCGTTTCCACGTGGCTGACCAAGGCTGCTGCTCAACGGCTCCGCAACGATCTGCTCGGCGCGGCGCTCGATCAGTGGGAAGCCGAAGACGGTCCGTTCAGTGAGATTGAACTGAACGCTGCCGCCGAAGCCCTTCAAGGGCCGCAACGACGCGGTGCGCCATGACCGTTGTGCTCGACGCTGGCGCGCTGATCGCCATCGACAGACGCGACCGAACGGTTGGAGCGATGCTGCGAGTGCTCCAACGCGACGCTGTGCCTCTCGTGACGAGCGGAGCAGTGCTTGCACAGGCCTGGCGCGATCCTCGACGCCAGGCAAACCTTGCCCGACTGCTCACAGGTGTGCACATCGTTGCGCTCGACGAGGCCGGAGGTAAGCGAGTCGGTGAGCTCCTCCGAACAAACAAGACAACCGACCTTGCTGACGCTCACCTGTCGCTGCTCGTGCACAACCAGGACCGCATTCTCACGAGCGACGTTGACGACCTCAGGACGCTCTTGAAAACGCGGCGAATCGACGCGGTGATCGTGCGCGTGTGACATCGCTGTCCGGGACTTCAATGGTTCAGTGATCTTCGCCCAATCCGCCTCGGTGACCTCACTGGGATCACACAGCGAGGATCATGGCGAGCTGCCGGGACTGAGCCACCAGTCGGCCGGTTGAATCCCATAGTTCGCCGTCTTCCTCGAAGCGGCCGTTGGCGACGTGACGAGACGTCATTCGCAGCAGCATCCAGCCGGGTGCTGGGTTGGCCCGGACATGAACGGTCATCTCAATTGTTGGTACCCAGGCCCGGTCCGGGAGTACCTCGAAGACCGTTGGGGGTAGGGCGTCTGCAAAGAACAGGAGTGCCCATGGGTCTGGTGGGCGGCCATCACGGAAGCGGATCCAGCCGATGGACTCAGGTTTACCGGTGTGATTGCCAGTGACCCACCCGGTGTTGGGATGCAGCCGCACCTCGGTGGTCTCGTTGATGCTGGACAGGTTGACGAACAGCTGCGGACCTGATCGGTCGATGCACTCGTCTGGGCCCGGAATGTCTGGCGGCATGGTGCCCAGGTATTGCGGGTCTTGCGGTTCGCCGAGGGTGCCGAAGGTGGCGATTGTCTGTGTGCGTAGGGTGCCAGGCGAGCCCTGTTCCATTCCGGCGATTGCGTTGGTGAAGGTGCGTCCGGCACGAATCATCTGTGTGCTGATCATCGCTGGCCCGGGCTGCGCGGGTCGGAGGTAGTGCGTGGTAACGGTGATGGGATCGACATGGCTGGACCCCGCAACCTGTGTATGCGCGCACATGGTTCTGGCGGCGGCCGCCATTGAGTAGCCGCCGTTTGGCTTGTCGCCGATGTTCCAGCCATCGCCAAGCACCAATCCCTGTTCACCGGGGAGCGTGTCGATGTCGAACTGATATTGGGCCGGGGTGGTCACAGAGACACGGTATCGACACCGGGGCTTGGCAGCCGAATCGGTACGACCGTGCCGTGTGGGAGTTCGCGGACGGTGTTCATCCGCTGTTCGATGACAAGCTCGGGGTATTGCGAGATGATGCGGTGGCCGACGTTGCTGCAGTTCCCATCTGTTGGGTGGTTGAGGAACACGGCTTGCGGTTCGTGTTCCGTGCCGTCTTCGGTGCGAACGCGGAACCCGGTCCAGGTGACGGCCACGGTGGGGGCATCGCATGGGCAGAACCACTCGGTCCACACACACAGCCCACTCAGCCTGTCTCCGCCGCACCACAGGTCTCGCAGCACGGTGTGTTCACCGGTTGCCAGGTTGCGCACGCTGGCGCGCCAACCCGTAGTGCCGTCTGCAGCCGGTTCGCCGGGGGAGATGGTGATTCGGTACGGCGTGTGGGCGTCCCACGGGTAGTGCCGGGTGTTGGGGTCGTCTTTGAACCCGGGCAGCCTGGGAGGTGAACCTTGAAGGTTCTTCTTCCAGTTGCTGTGCTGTGGTGGGTATCCACCCCAATTGACTGCGCCGTTGTTTGGGTGGCGCGGGTTCCATTGCAGGCCTGTGTGTGCGGCTCCGAAGTCGCCTCCGGCGGCATCGGTGAAGCTTGCCTGGAGTGCCCAGAAGTAGAGCTCTTCCACCTGAGGCGCTTCGGTGAGCTCAAAGGTGACCCACGCGGAAACCACTGGGCCGATGTCTGCGGGCAACTGCCACATGAGGTGCATGCACCCAGCGTCACACACTCCCGGTAGGTTGATCGGCCGTGACCAACGCCTTGGACCTTGTTGATGTGCGGTTGTCGCACGACGGTGGCGACACCTGGGCGCTGGATGGATTGACGCTGTGCGTCGAGCCCAGCCAGCGGTGGGCCATCCTTGGTCCGAACGGAAGCGGAAAGTCCACGTTGGTGCAAATCATCACTGGCTGGCTCCACACGTCGCATGGGGGAGTGGCCATCCTTGGTGCCAGGCTTGGGCAAGGGGTGGATTGGCGTCGGCATCGGGAACGCATTGGGGTGGTCAGTTCGTCGTTCGCCAAGTTGCTTCGTCCGGATCTAGTTGCGCAAGACGTGGTTATGACTGCTGCGTATGCGGCTCTCGAACCGTGGTGGCACGAGTACACGGTTGAGCAACGTCAGCGCGCGTACGACTTGTTGGAAGCTGGTGGTTTTGGGTATTTGGCGCAACGTCGGTTTGGTGCGCTCAGCGAGGGGGAACGTCAGCAGGTGATGCTCGCCCGAACCCTGATGGGTAACGCCGATCTGCTGGTGCTGGACGAGCCCGCTGCCGGGTTGGACCTTGGCGCTCGGGAGCGGTTTGTTGGCAGACTGGCCCAGTTGGCCTCTGCCTCGAACACCGCCCCCATTGTGTTGGTGACGCACCACCTGGAAGAGATCCCTGTGGGGTTCACTCACGCATTGCTTCTGCGGAGTGGTCGGGCTGTTGCCCAAGGCCCTATCTCCGAGGTCCTTACTTCGGCCAACGTGTCTGCCACATTCGGGGTCGATGTAGCGGTGGATCGTAACGGTGACCGCTGGGCGGCCCGCATCCGTTCGTCTCGTTGAGATGTCACATTTTGGTCCGCAACGCGCGATTCGTGACACTTCAAATCGAGGCGGCATCGCGAGCGATTGATGGACTTGGGTACTTCAGAGCGTCGGTCGGTAGGGTCGCTGCCGTGTCTGCTCCACTTGTTCCGCCCGGTATCAATTCGGTCAACCTCGATAACTGGTTAGGTGATGTCGGCCTGGTTGGGCCGTTCACCTATTCGCTGATTGCGGGTGGCAAGTCCAACCTCACCTATCGGGTCACCGATGGTGAAGGTGGCCGGTACGTGTTGCGTCGGCCGCCACTTGGAAACGTGCTGGCTACCGCACACGATGTGGCACGCGAGCACCGGATTATCAGCGCACTCCAAGGTTCTGCGGTGCCGGTTGCTCCGGTGGTTGGGCTGTGTGTCGACAACGCTGTGAACGACGCTCCGTTCTACGTGATGAAGTTCGTCGAAGGCGTCGTTCTGGACTCCCCAGCAGCCGGCGACGCGGTGAACGAATCGGTCCGCGCCCGCGCCTCTGAGCAACTGCTCGACGTGATGGTGGAGTTGCACAAGATCGACATCGACGCAGTTGGGCTGGGCGAACTTGCCAGGCGTGGCGGGTACTTGGATCGTCAGTTGAAGCGATGGAAGTCGCAGTGGGATCAGTCCAAGACCCGTGAACTGCCACTGATGGATCAGCTCCATGCAAAGCTGGTCAGCGCACAACCGGAGGAACATTCCGTCGGCATCGTCCACGGTGACTACCGGTTGGGCAACTGCATGGTCGACCCGGCAACTGGTGACCTTCGTGCGGTCCTGGACTGGGAACTATGCACACTTGGTGATGTGTTGGCGGATATCGGCTACTTGCTTGTGTACTGGAGCGACCCCACCGGCCCGCAGCTGGCAGACAACGATCCGTCCGGTCGCATCGGATTCCCCAGCCGGGCTGAGGTTGTGCAGCGATACTCCACTGCCACGGGCCGCGACGTTGCGGACATCCAGTACTTCGAGGCGTTCTCGTGCTGGCGGTTGGCGTGCATCGCCGAAGGAGTCTTGGCTCGGTACTCGGCGGGCGTGATGGGTGATTCCACCGGCTTCGACCTGGCGATCAGTCAGCAGCGAGTGGACGCACTCGCTCAACGCGCTGCAGCACTTCTGTAGCTGCCACACAACCTCATTCTGCGGGTAGGTTGGCAGTGTGAGTTCTCCACCTGTTTTCGTGTCGCGTCTGGTGGGTCTTCCACTGCACGCGCCCGACGGCAGCCCCGTGGGCAAACTTTCCGACGTCATCCTTGGCCATCCAGCGCCCGGCTCCCCTCCACCGGTTGTTGGTTTCGTCGCCGAGGTTCAGCGTCGCCTGATCTTCATCGGCTCCAACCGCATCGGCGAATTGGACGTCACCGGCGCCCGCCTCCTCGTCGGCATGGTCGACCCCCGTCGTTTGCGGTTGCGCTCCGGTGAGGTGCTGGTTCGTAAGGACCTGTTCGATCAGCGCGTGGGTCGTGAAGTCATCAACGACATCGCCATCCGGCTTGCTCCTGGAGCGGCTCGTGCGTGGGAAGTGGCTGGCGTGTCGCTGGTGTCCAGCGGCCTCATTCGGCGACGCCGTACGGGTCGACTCACGGGGAGCGATGTGCTCGCCGAACTGTTCCCAACGACCGCGGTGGCTCAGCAGATTTCATCGTTGCGCGAAATGAACGCGGCCGACGCAGCAACTGCAGTTGTCACCATGACCGAGCCTGACCGGCGTGCCGTGGCAGACGCAATGGGAGACGAAGAACTGGCAGAACTGCTGGAAGAGTTGCCAGACGAAGAAGGCATCGCACTGCTGGAGTCGTTGGACGTGGAGCGCGCCGCAGACGTGCTGGAGGAGATGGAAGCCGACGACGCTGCCGACCTTCTCGGGGAGATGGCTGCTGCCGAACGCGAAGAAGTTCTCGCCGCAATGGACCCCACCGAAGCCGAGACGCTGCGACGCTTGGTTGAGTATTCGCCGGAGTCAGCGGGCGGTCTGATGAACCCCTACCCGGTCATCCTTGGGCCAACCGCAACGGTTGCTGAAGCGTTGGCCCACATCCGTGACCCAGACCTGCCGGCTGCAGAAGCGTCGCACGTGTTTGTCTGCGAGCCCCCGTTCGAGACCCCAACAGGCCGTTACCTCGGTCCGGTTGGGTTCCAACGGTTGCTGCGTGAGCGTCCCTCTACGCATCTCTCACGTTGCCTCGACGAAGGCCCCAGCGTGGTGCCGCCAGATCTCACCATGGGCGAACTGGCTAGACGCCTTGCGCAGTACGACGTCGTTGCCGTTCCAGTTTCCGATGCGCAAGGCCGCTTGCTTGGCACGGTCTCGGTGGACGACGTACTGGACCATCTCCTTCCTGAAGGGTGGCGACGCCGATGACCAGACGTGGAGCACTCGGGAGGGCCAGCCGCCGCACGGAAGACAACGCAGACGTCGAGCGTGTTGGTTTCGACATGTTCGATGGGCAGCCAGAGCTGGACCGCGCGCCGCTGCTTAATGAGATCGCGCCGAAGGCCGGGCATACCGAACGCCGGGCTCGTGTCATTCCCACCCCGTCGCGGTCGCGCGTCGACCTTGGTGCGCCGCGTCGGCGTGGCCTCAGTTTTGGTGTTCGCTACGACACCGAGGCCTTCGGTCGTTTCTCTGAGACCATCGCTCGCTTCATCGGAACCGGCCGGTTCCTTGTGTATCAATCGGTCTTCATCCTGTCGTGGATCATTTGGAACGTGGCGTTCCCCGGGGCCAGCCCGTCTCGTGATGCGCACCGGTTGTCGTTCGACCCGTACCCGTTTCAGTTCCTCACGTTGATCTTGTCGTTGCAGGCTGCCTACGCGGCGCCGCTCATCCTGCTTGCGCAGAATCGACAAGAGGTCAGGGACCATCGACAGAACGAACGTGATCGTCAGGTCGCTTCACGCACGCAAGCCGAGGCCGAGTTCATCAGCCGTGAGCTGGCATCCATCCGCATGGCATTGTCCGATGTGGCAACGGTCAGCGAGGTCGACAAGGCCCTTGAACGTGCCATGGATCGCGCAACCGCCGTGGCCCGCGCGGAGCAGCAAGCCCGCGTCGAGAAGGTCTCGGACAAACAAAACTCCGACCCGCGCTAGGAATCGAATCGAAGATCCGTCACGAAACCGACCAAGAAGGCGGTTTGGTGACGGATGGTGCGCAAGGATCGAAGACGGTAGGTTGACTCGGTGATCGAACTTCCTCCGGTGCTGCCTACCCGTCTGGATACCCGTTCGCCGAGCTACGCCGCCAACCGCGAAGCGATGCAGGCACTGCTCGACGAAGTGAACGCGCAACAACAAGCTGGTGTGATTGCCGGTGGTGAGCGGTACATCGCCCGCCACCGCGAGCGCGGCAAAATGTTGGTCCGCGAGCGGATGGAGATGCTGGTCGATCCGGACTCGCCCTTGCTCGAACTGCATGCCCTTGCCGGGTACGGCACCGGGAGCAGCAGCGTAGGGGCCGGCACGGTTAACGCCATCGGGCTTATCCACGGAGTCGAGTGCCTCCTCAACGGGACCGACATGACTGTCCGCGGCGGGTCGTCGAATCCGTCCACGGTGAAGAAGTCGTTGCGGGGCATGGAAATCGCTGCGCAGAACCGATTGCCCTACATCTCATTGACCGAGTCCGCCGGAGCCGATCTCCCGAAGCAGTCCGAGATCTTCGTGCCGGGCGGCGCAAGCTTCAAGAACCTCACTCGCATGTCGGCTGCTGGCATACCAACCATCTCGTTGGTGTTTGGCCCATCCACCGCTGGCGGTGCGTACACGCCTGGCATGAGTGACTACGTGGTGATGGTCAAGGAACGTGCGCAAGTGTTCCTTGGCGGTCCGCCGTTGGTGAAGATGGCCATCAACGAAGACGCAGATGAAGAGTCCTTGGGCGGTGCCGACATGCACTCCACCATCAGCGGCTTGTCGGATTACCTGGCGGTCGACGAGATGGACGCATTGCGTCTTGGCCGTGACATTGTGCGGCACCTCAATTGGCGTCGCCTTGGGCCTGGCCCGTCACTTCCTGCCGACGCCCCGGTTCACGACACCGATGAGTTGCTGGGTTGCGCATCCGCCGATGTGCGGGTGCCGTTCGATACCCGCGAAATCCTCGCCCGTGTGTTGGATGGCAGCCGGTTCGAAGAGTTCAAGCCGCTCTACGGTACACAGCTAGTCACCGGTTGGGGTTCCATCCAGGGGTACCCGGTTGGCGTGTTGGCCAACAACGGCATCCTGTTCAGCGAAGAGTCGCAGAAGGGCGCACAGTTCATCCAGCTGTGCAATCGGATCGACGTTCCCATCTTGTTCGTGCAGAACATCACCGGCTTCATGGTGGGTACGCAGTACGAGCAGGGGGGCATCATCAAAGACGGCGCCAAGCTCATCAACGCGGTCTCCAACTCCACGGTGCCGCACCTCACGTTGATGGTTGGAGCCTCATACGGTGCCGGTAATTACGGCATGAGTGGCCGAGCGTATGACCCGCGGTTTGTGTTCACCTGGCCCAACCATCGGATTGCGGTGATGGGCCCGAAGCAGTTGGCAGGCGTGATGAACATCGTCACCAAGGGCCGAGACCCCGAGGCCATTGCAGCGCTTGAAGCCCAGGTGGAAGCCGAGTCCACGGCCCTCTATGCAAGCGGGCAGATTTGGGACGACGGCGTGATCGATCCGCGTGACACGCGCACGGTGCTTGGCATTGCGTTGTCTGTGGTGCACAACCAGACCATTGCGGGCTCTTCCGCCTTCGGCGTCTTCAGGATGTAGGTGTACATACCATGACAATCACTTCCGTTCTTGTTGCCAACCGAGGCGAGATCACTCGCCGCATCTTCCGTACGTGCCGCTTGCTGGGATTGCAGACGGTTGCGGTCTATTCCGACGCCGATGCCGGCGCCCCGTTTGTCGGTGAAGCCGATGTGTCCGTCCCGTTGGGCGGGCTGAGCGCGGCCGACAGCTACCTGCGTGTCGATGCACTCATCGCTGCGGCAAAACGCAGTGGAGCCGATGCAATCCATCCGGGTTACGGATTTCTGTCCGAGAACGCCGCCTTTGCACAAGCTGTTGTTGATGCTGGGCTGACGTGGATTGGCCCAACGCCGGCCAACATCCGTGAGATGGGTACCAAGGTTGAGGCCAAGGCATTGGCCGCGGCCGCTGGCGTGCCCATCCTTCCGTCGGCCGTGGTCGGCGCCGACCGGGGTCAATGGCACATCGCTGCATCGTCGGTTGGGTATCCGTTGCTGGTCAAGGCTTCGGCCGGTGGTGGCGGAAAAGGTATGCGCGCAGTGCATATCCAGGCGGAGCTGGAAGAAGCCATCGAGGGTGCCCAGCGTGAAGCTGCATCGTCGTTCGGTGACGGCTCCGTCTTTCTCGAGCGACTGCTGGTAGGCCCTCGGCACATCGAGATCCAGATCTTCGGCGACACGCACGGCAACGTGGTTCACCTCTTCGAGCGAGAGTGTTCCATCCAGCGTCGCCATCAGAAGATCGTGGAAGAAGCACCCTCGCCCGCAGTTTCCCCGTCGCTGCGCGAGCAGATGGGTGCTGCTTCGGTGTCGCTTGCTCGGGCGATTGGCTATGTGGGGGCCGGGACGGTTGAGTACCTGCTGGACGCGGACGGTGCGTTCTACTTCCTGGAAATGAACACTCGGCTGCAGGTTGAGCACCCGGTAACGGAGTGCATCACCCGTTCAGATTTGGTGCGTTGGCAGATCGACGTGGCAAACGGGCTGCCCTTGCCGCTGACGCAGGAGCAAATCACCTGCGAAGGCCATGCCATTGAAGTTCGTCTGTACGCAGAGGATCCGGCTAACGGCTACATGCCGTCAGTTGGCACCCTGCGTCGGTTGCGGCCAGCTGGCACCCACGGCGTCCGCTGGGACAGTGGGGTGGAGTCTGGCAGCGCTGTGTCGCCGCACTACGACCCGATGCTGGCAAAGGTCATCAGTCATGCGCCGACGCGTGCGCAGGCCGCTGCTGTGCTCCGTCGTGAACTGTTGGGCACCGCCGTCCACGGGGTCACCACCAATGCAGCCAGCTTGGCGGCAATCCTGGGTGATCCGGCATTTCTGGCGGGCGACACCACCACTGCGTTCCTCGATCGGTTCGCGCACGTAATGTCGCCCGTCCTCGATGCCAGCGTGACCGACGCGCACTTGGCCGCCATCATCGCTGCTCGTGCCGCTGCCCACCGGTCTACGGATTCGCGATGGGGGTTCGCCCCGTCGGGTTGGCGCAACATGGCAACGCAGGGCCAGCGGTTCGTCCTTGATGATGAACGTGTGCCGGTGGAGTACTGGATTGACGGCAACACCGTCAAGTGGTCCATCGCTGGACGCACGGCTTCGGCTTCGGCGTCGCAGCGCTCGGTCGGCCAGTGGCTGGTGACGCCGTTGGGCTCAGACGAACCCGGCTTATCCGTTGCGGGTTTCGGAACAGTTGTCTCTGTTAATCAGTACACAGATGTTTATGGCGAACAATGGTGGGCCAACTCTGCCCAGGGTCAGACCTCTCTGACGCTGCTTCCTCGTTTCACCGTGCCCAGTGCGTTGGCTGCCGGTTCCGGTACAGCGGCTCCTGTCCCCGGGCGCATCGTTGCCGTGCGCGTGGCCGTTGGTGATGTAGTTCAGGAAGGCCAGGTGCTGGTGGTGTTGGAAGCTATGAAGATGGAACACACCATTCGTGCGGCTGCCGCTGCAACCGTTATGGAGGTTCGCGTCGCCGAGGGCGACCAGGTTGACGCACGCCAGGTCTTGGTGGTGCTGGAGTGAGTACGGCCGCAGTCTCCGTGGTGTTGCTGCATGGCTATGACAGCGCGCCTGCAGCGTGGTTGCCGTTCTGCCAGGCGCTGGCAGCCCGGCTCCCGCAGGTCGATCTGCACCTGATGGCTGGGCCTGTCGTGCTCACCGCAAGTGATGGCCGCTCGTCGTTGGCATGGTTCGACGAGGGTGATCCGACGTTCCCAACGGCCGCAGAGGCTGCTGCGTGGGTGCGGTCCCGGCTGACCGGACCGTCTGTGCTCATCGGGTTCTCGCAGGGCGGAGCAGTTGCGCTGGCTTTGGCGTTCGATGCGGGTTCCGATGCAGATTCCGATGCGGATTCCGATGCGGATGCAGGCTCGCATGACGTTCGTGCCGTTGCTGCAATCGGGGCGTTCCTTCCTGAGGGCGTTGTTCCGAAGAGGAGCACTGCGCCGCTCCAGTTGTTGGTGATCCACGGCGAAGACGATGCGGTGGTCGACGTGATGTTTGGTGAACGACTGCATCGACAAGCTGTTACGGCTGGAGTCGCCTCGTCCCTCCACCTGCATCCGGGTGGACACGAGGTGCCGGTCAGCGTTGCCGACGTGATTGCTGGCGTCATCCACGACCTCACCGGCGGTGCCGGTCCCAACGTCTAGAGGGAAGACGCACCCCAATGGCCCGTGTCGTTGCAGGCTTCTCGATGTCGCTCGACGGGTTCATCGCCCGGCCGGACGACAGCGTGGGGCCGTTGTTCGATTGGTATGGGAACGGCGCAACCGAGGTGCGCTGGCCGGGCATGGGCATGGTGTCTAAAATCTCGCCGGCGAGTGCTGGCTACCTGCATGGGCTGATCGACGAGGTTGGTGCGTTGGTGGTCGGTCGGCGCATCTTTGATTACACCAACGGCTGGGGTGGCAACCATCCGTTGAATGTCCCCGTGTTTGTGGTGACGCACGCAACGCACGCGCTGCCAGACGGATGGCCGCGTGACGATGTGCCGTTCACGTTTGTGCACGACGGCGTGGCATCTGCAGTGAAACAGGCCAGCGCGGTGGCTGGCAGCAAGACTGTTGGGGTCGCTGGGCCGAACATCGCGCAGCAGTGTCTTGCGCTTGGATTGCTGGACGAGATCAACATCGACTTGGTGCCGGTGTTGCTTGGCACCGGAATTCGCTTCTTCGCAGAACGACCGGCCGACGTTGGCGTGACGATGCTCGACGGCCCGACCATCATCAACGGGGACCGTGTCACGCATCTCCGCTACACGGTGAGGCGTGGGGATTCGGTCGATTCGGTCGAGTCTGCGGATTCGGCCGGTGCCGCTGGACCGGGCATCTGACAGACTCCGTGCATGCAGCCGCTCGGGATTCATCATGTGTCGCTCAACGTGGATGACACCGCAGCTGCGGTGGAGTTCTACACCGGTGTGCTGGGTCTCACCCTTCGCAACGACCGACCCAACTTCAACTTTGCCGGTGCCTGGCTAGACCTTGCCGGCCAGCAGGTGCATCTGCTGCAGTTGGCCGTTCCCGATGATCGAGGGCAGCACTTCGCGATGCAGGTGGGTGACATCGATGCAGCGGTGATTGAGATCCGTGGGCGCGGCATTGATGTCTCTGACCCCGTCCCTGTGGGCTCGGGCCGCCAGTCGTTTCTGCACGACCCGTCTGGCAACCTGATCGAACTGCACCAGACAGCGCGGTAAAGCTAGCTGCGGGTGCCGGCCAGCATTTCGCGGCCGATGAGCATCCGACGGATCTCGTTGGTTCCGGCGCCGATGTCGTACAACTTGGCGTCTCGGAGCAAACGGCCGGTGGGGTATTCGTTGGTGTATCCGTTGCCACCCAGTGACTGAATGGCTTCCAGCGAAACCTGCACTGCGGATTCCGACGCGTACAGAAGACAGGCAGCTGCATCCATGCGCACGTTCATGCCAGCCTCCAGGTTGCGGGCTACCTGATACGCAAAGCTGCGCGCTGATTGTAGGCGCACGTACATATCGGCCAACTTGCCTTGCATCAGTTCAAACGTGCCAATGGGCTGGCCGAACTGTTTGCGTGTGGACACGTACGGGATGACCGAATCGAACGCTGCTGCCATGATGCCGATTGGACCACCGGACAACACGGTGCGTTCGGAATCGAGGCCGCGCATCAGTACGTGTGCGCCCAGGTTGACCTGACCCAGCACGTTGGCGTGCGGGATTTCGCAGTCGTTGAAAATGAGCTCGCAAGTGTTGGAGCCGCGCATGCCCAACTTGTCCAGCTTTGGTCCGGTGGTGAACCCGGCCATGGTCTTTTCGACGATGAACGCAGTGACGCACTTGGAACCTGCTTCGGCTTCAGCTGTACGCATATAAACGACGAGCACGTCTGCGTCGGGTCCGTTTGTGATCCACATCTTGGATCCGTTCGCAATCCAGACGTCGCCATGGCGAACAGCGCGGCATGCCATGGAACCAACCACGTCGCTGCCCGCACCAGGCTCGCTCATGGCGAGCGCTCCAACGTGTTCGCCGCTGCAGAGCTTGGGGAGGTACTTCGACCGCTGCTCCTCGGAGCCGTTGAGGTAAAGGTTGTTGACCAGCAGGTTGGAGTGGGCGCCGTAGGAAAGACCAACACTGGCCGATGCCCGCGAAAGCTCTTCCATGGTGACCAGGTGCGCGAGGTATCCCAAGCCAGAACCGCCGTACTGCTCGGGAACGGTGGCGCCAAGGGTGCCGAGGTCGCCAAGTTTGCGCCACATGTCTGCGGGAAACTGGTTGTCCTTGTCGACCTGTTCTGCCCGCGGTGCGATTTCGGCTTCTGCGAACTTGCGGACCACAGCGCGCAGTTCATCGAGCTCTGCGCCGAGTGACGGTGCAACGATGGTTGGATCGAATGCGGTCATCGGCGAAACGCTCCGGCTTTGTTTGGGGGTTTGGCGTTGGGTTTGGGCGTGGGGCAGGCGTTGGGGCTAGCCGATAACAGCGAGAAGGTCGCCGTCTTGAACCTGTGAGTCGGCCGCCACGGTGACCGACGTGATGGTCCCGGCGCAGGGTGCTTCGACAGGGATTTCCATCTTCATGGATTCCAGAATCATGAGGACGTCACCTTCCGCGACAACGGTGCCAGGTTCAACCAGCACCTTCCAGACATTGGCAGCAAGTTCGGCGTGTACGTCCATGCGGCTCAGGCTAGCTGGGGTCCCCGTAAGGAACCAGCACGGCGAGTCTTCTCAGGAACCGGCGCGTCGGATCAGAGCGCGAAGTGCATCGATGCCGGTGCCTTTGTCCGCGCTGACCCACACCACAGACTCGATGTCGACCCCACACCCCGCGGCAAGTTCTTGTTTGCGTGCGCCAAGTTTGGAGGGCTTCACCTTGTCCAGCTTGGTGGCGACGATCTGAATAGGTAGTTCGTGGTGGCGGACCCAGTCCAGCAGGCCAACGTCCAGCTTGGTTGGGCCAATCTCTCCGTCGATCAGTGTGAAGACGGTGACCAGGTTTTCGCGGCCCAGTAGGTAGCCCTCGATCATTGCTTGCCAGGACCCGCGCATCTTTGCCGGAACCTTTGCGTAGCCGTAGCCGGGAAGGTCCATGACAGTTGGCCCGTCGGGCATTTCGAACAGGTTGAGGAGCTGGGTGCGGCCTGGCGTGGTGGAGACGTGAGCCAACTGGCGGTGGTTGGCCAGGGCGTTGATGAGCGACGACTTGCCCACGTTGGAGCGCCCCACCATGGCCACCTCGGCCTTGGTGAACGGCAGGTTGCGTGCGTCGACCGAAGACGTGACGAACTTCAGCTGCAACGGCGATGTCGTCTTTCCCACCAGTCCAGGCTAGAAGACCCCTGGCCCGACCGGTAACAAGCGTCGTTGTGGGCGAAGGGCGTGTGCGAGGTGTGTGCCTGATGTCTGCCGGCGTAAGTCTGTCCGAGCTGGTCTGGTCACGTGTTTGGTCAGCGAACGGCGCTGCTGCTGTGCTTACCCCTCGGTGTTGGCGGTGGTGGTTGTGTGTGTTTGGGTTGGTGGTGTGTTGTGGCTGGTTGTGGGCTTGTTTGACGGGAAAGAAGTGTTGGAAAAGAGGTCAAAACAGAACATATGTTCGTAGTGGTGTGTTAGGGTGGTTGTGTGGACGCAGTGTTGGCGGACATAGCGGCTGGGGTGGCGGAAGGGTTCGCCAAGTTGATGGTCCACGTCACCGAACACCCGTTATCTGCGGAGGATGTTTTGGCGGTACATCGCCTTGTTGAGGTTGCGGAGTCGGTATGTACGCGTGCTGTTGCACGTTTGGCTGAATCGACGTGTTTTCGTGATTTGGGGTTTCGTGATGTGAGTGCGTGGTTGGCTGCCAGGTCGGGTGCACGCCGGACTGAAGGACATGTCCGGTGTGCGCAAGAGAAGCTGTTGGATGATTTTGGGCTTGTTCGGGCTGCGGCTGCGGATGGGAAGTTCTCGCAGACTCATTTGCGGTGTTTGGCGGGTGCGGTCACGGCGAAACGGTTTGAGCTGGCGAAGCGTGACGAGGCTGTGTTTGTGAACGCGGCTGCGATGTTGGATGCGTCGCTGTTTGCTCAGTTGGTGCAACGGTGGGTGTCGTTAGCTGACGACGAACTGTGTGACCCGGCCCAGCCGGGTCGTGGTGACGATTCGGCTGGTCGTCGTTTGCAGTTGACGCGGCTGTTTAATGGGATGTACCGGTTGAATGGTGTGTTGGATCCGGTCGCTGGTGAAATTGTTGAATCGGCGTTAGCTGCGGGTATGCCAAGACCGGGACCGGATGAAACCCGGACACCGGGGCAACGGCGTGCGGACGCGCTCACCGATGTTTGCCAAACATTCCTTGCAAACAGTGACCGTCCCTTTGTTGGGAATGAACGTCCGAATGTGAACGTGGTATTCCACGCAGCCGATGGTTCAGCTCACACCACGGGTGGTTGGTTCCTACGGAAGTGGCAACTCTCCCAAATTTTGTGTGATGCAACGTTCACGGCGGCTGCGGCGACGATGAATGGTGTCGTGTTTGACGTGGGGACCCCGACGAGTGCGATCCCGGCAAGGAACCGGAAAGCGGTGATGATCCGGGACAGGGGTTGCCGGTTTGGGGGTTGTTCCCAACCAGCGAGGTGGCCCGAGCGACCGAGTGGTGAGCGGAGGGATCGGAGCGAACCCGAAGGGTGATCGGCAATGAGCACGAGGTGCACCACATCCGGGAACGGGAGAACGGTGGGACACACGAGCTAGCGAATCTGGTTTGTTTGTGTACGTATCATCACCGGGAAGTGCACCGCAAAGGCATCAAGCTGACCTGGGAAGACGCCACACTGGTCGGGACGTTCCCGAACGGGGTGATGGTCCACGGGCCACCACACCCCAACACCCTCCCCGCCCTCTTCTAACACTTCCAGCCTGAACCCGGAGACGGGGCGCGGAACCGCCGCGCCCCGATGCCGGGTCGCCAGTTTTGGAGCCCCTGCAAACCCCGGCGCACGGTCCGCAACGGGAAGCCCGCCGCTGATTTTGGGTCGACCTCTGAATGGGTGCAATGTGCACCCATTGGCGTAAGACGAACCGATGTAGCGCGATTAAAATTCTCTGAGACCCGGCTTTCTGAGAACAGGACGCTGGCATACCGCAGAGTTCCAGTCAGGCCGTGTTGCGGTGCTGGCGCTCTGGGTTGTTAGCTGGGCGGTATGACTGCGTCACCTGCGTTTACCGGCCCGCTTCGAATCGCGAACTGCAGTGGATTTTATGGAGATCGTCTCAGTGCGGCGCGCGAGATGGTCGACGGCGGTCCAATCGATGTGCTCTGCGGCGACTGGTTGGCCGAGTTGACCATGCTGATTCTGGCCAAGACACAAGCGAAGGGTGGGCCCGGTTATGCCCGCACGTTTGTGACGCAGATGGAGCAGGTGATGGCGGCATGTCTCGAAAAGGGCATCAAGGTTGTGTCCAATGCCGGTGGCCTCGACCCGCACGCATGCGCTTCGGCGGTTGAGGCAGTTGCGGCAAAGTTGGGGCTTAGTCCCAAGGTTGCGGTTGTCAGCGGCGACAACCTGATGAGCCGGTTCGATGATATGCGCGCAGATGGTATCGAGTTCGCCAACCTGGACACAGGTGAACCCCTTGGTGACCGTAAGCCAGTCAGTGCCAACGCATACCTCGGGGGCTGGGGAATTGCCGACGCGCTGAACGAAGGCGCAGACATTGTGATCACGGGCCGAGTCACCGATGCAGCCTTGGTCGTTGGTCCGGCAGCGTGGCGGTTCGGGTGGAAGCGAAACGACTGGGATCGTCTTGCCGGTGCCGTGGTCGCCGGGCACGTCATCGAGTGCGGCTGCCAGGCGACGGGTGGCAACTATGCGTTCTTCAAAGAAATCCCAGGGTTAGAGCGCCCCGGGTTTCCAATCGCAGAGATGTACCAAGACGGGTCGTGCGTGATCACAAAGCATCCCGGTACTGGTGGTGCGGTCACCGTTGGGACGGTCACCGCGCAGTTGCTGTACGAGATCGACGGGGTGCAGTACGCAAACCCCGATGTGGTGTCTCGCTTCGACACGATTGAACTCACCCAGGAGGCCCCTGACCGGGTCCGTATTGCTGGGACCAAGGGCCTGCCTGCGACAGATCGGTTGAAGGTGGCAATCAACTTCGATGGTGGCTATCGGAACCGGTTCACGTTCTGCCTCACGGGTTTGGATATCGAAGAGAAGGCCGCGCTGGTGGAGCGATCCCTGTGGGCGCAGATTCCTGGCGGTCGCGAGTCCATCAAGCAGTCCCGCGTCGACCTGGTCCGAACAGATCGTCCGGACCCGCTCACCAACGAGCAAGCTGTTGCGCAGCTGCGCTTCACGGTGAAAGACCCCGACGAACGAAAGATCGGTCGGGCGTTTTCCAACGCAGCAATCGAGATGGCGCTGGCGACGTATCCGGGAATGTTCGGCATCGGCGGACCCAGCGCGGCGGAACCGTATGGCATCTACTGGCCGGCCCTCATTCCGGTCGACCGCGTGCAGCATCTCGTGACCGTGGACGGCGTCACCCGCACGGCGAAAGTTCCGGACGGCGCTACTCCCGACGATTCCCAATCGGCTGCGGCCTCGGCCACATCGCATCACACAGCCACAGCCATATCGCAGCACCAAGCGAGCATCGACACACCAACTGGTGACGCCGCCACCGGACCGACGCGACGAGTCCCTCTCGGAACTTTCGCCGGCGCGCGCAGCGGCGATAAGGGCGGCAACGCAAACGTGGGTGTGTGGACCAAGACGAGAGCAAAGTTCGAGTGGCTGGCCGGGTTCATGGACGAGACAAAAGTCCGCGAGCTGCTCCCGGAGACCGCCGGTCTTCCCATTCGCATTGCCGTGTTTCCAAACCTATGCGCGCTGAACATCGTGATTGTTGGGCTGCTTGAAGAAGGTGTTGCGGCATCGACCCGCATGGACGGGCAGGCCAAGGGCCTTGGCGAATGGCTCCGCGCCCGTTATGTGGACATCCCGGAGGAACTGCTCACCTGACGCTTGGTCGTGCTGACATTCCGCGCAACGGTGCTCTCGTGACAAGTGATCACAGGTTGGCTTTCCCCTGATCATCAGTTGCTCATACGCCGACGCTCTGATGTGCCAATGGCAGATCAGCTCACCTCGCAGCTCGCCCACCTCTATCGCCGTGCCGGCTTTGGCGCACGACAGGAAGATCTCACGGCCGGAGTTGCTCGGGGCTATGCAGCCACCGTCGACTACCTGTTGGACCGATCCCGCAATGACCCGGGAGCAATCGCGCCACCCGTATTGGACCCGCGGACCTTGCAACCTGCCGACACTCAAGCTGCGCGAAAAGAACTGCGTCAGCTGCGCAATCAGCAGGACCAAGACCTCATTGAATGGTGGCTGGAACGGATGGTCGTCACAGACCAGCAAGGCACGGAGAAGCTCACCTGGTTCTGGCACGACCACTACGCCACGTCGGCACAAAAGGTTGACAACCCGCACCTGATGCTGGCGCAGAACCAACTGTTCCGTGAGCAAGGCGGTGCAGGGTTCGACGCCCTCACGCAGGCCATTGCCAAAGACGGGGCGATGATGCTGTGGCTTGACTCCAACAAGAACAACCGAGCACGTCCCAACGAGAACTTTGCTCGCGAGCTGATGGAACTCTTCACCATTGGCATTGGTAACTACACAGACGATGATGTTCGAGAAGCTGCCCGTGCGTTTGCGGGGTGGCGTTACAACCGGCAGGAAGGTTTCCGGGTGCTGCGCGGCCAGGCCGACACGGGAAGCAAAACGATCCTCGGAAAGACCGCGGCGTTTACCGGTGAGGAAGTTCTTGCGATGCTGGTGAGTTCACCAGCTGCAGCAAGGTTTGTCACCGCAAAACTGTGGCGTCACTACGCATTCCCGGTTGCCGCAGACCATCCGGTAGTGACCGAACTCGCGGCGGGTTTCGCCGCCGATCTCAACGTCACGAAACTGCTGCGGAGCATCTTGTTGCACCCCCAGTTTGTGTCACGTGAAGCTCGGCAGGGCTTGGTGAAGCAGCCGGTTGAATGGATGGCCGGCATCTTCCGTCAGCTCAACATGCGCCCCAGCCAGATAGTTGGCAACGTCAACATCGCCACGCTGAACAAGCTCAATCAGAAACCCTTGTTCCCCCCGTCTGTTGGGGGTTGGCCGGACAATGGGTATTGGATCTCCACTTCCAGCGCCTTGGTCCGTTATCAGTTCGCACTTCAGGTGTCTGCCAAGTCCAACTTGGACTGGTTCGTTGGCGGCAACAATGCGGCCCGTCTCGCAGCGCTGGCCAGCCGATTAGGCGTCGATGAATGGACCCCCGCTTCTGCCGAAACCATCAGCGCTGCTGGCGAACCGCGGCGTCAGCTTGCTGCGGCATTGGTTACTCCCGAGTACGTCCTCAACTGAGCGTTCTGCGCACACACCCTGATCGGAACTTCACAGTGAACACTTCTCAGAACGACATGAACGACGCAAGCAACATGAATCCCGCGCCCGGCATCACTCGCCGCAGCTTCATGGCTGCCCTCGGCCTCGGAGCCGCCGCAGCATCTGCGCCAGCGGCTGCAGCGGCAGCGGCAGCAGCACCATCGCCCGTAGCAAAGAATTCCGCAGCGGTTGTCGGCGGCGCACGGACCCAGGCACAGGCCTCACCCGCGGCTCCCAGTGCAGCGGGCGACGGAATTCTTGTGATGGTCACCTTGTACGGCGGAAACGACGGCATCAACACGGTTGTGCCCTACGCGGACCCTGCGTACGCGGCAAATCGGCAGGCGGTTGCAATCAACCCGGATCAGGTCCACAAACTGGAAAACGGGTTCGGGCTGCATCCAGAGTTGAAGGGTTTGAAGGCTCTCTACGACCAGAAGCACCTCGCCATCGTGCACGGCGTGGGGTATCCCAACTCCAACCGCAGCCACTTCCGCTCCATGGACATTTGGCAGACCGCAAGACCCAACGAGATCACCAACACTGGCTGGCTGGGTCGTTGGTACGACGCAACCGGTCCCGATGCAACTCGCATGATCAACATCGGGGGATCGTTGCCGCGGTTCATGATCGGTACCAGGGGTGCGGGCGCCAACCTGAACCCGGGCAAGCTCACGCTGCCAGGTGGGGTTGCTGGCGAACGAGCAATCCAGGGCCTTGGCCGTAACGCTGAAAACACCGCAGCGCTTGGTGCGTGGGGCGCACGCATCGCTGCGTCCAACGCGGATCTGCTGCGGGTCAAGAACACGTATGCACCTCTACTAAATACCAGCGCCGAGGTTGTATCCAGCGGGTCAACCAACTTGGAAGGCGAAGGCTCAAACAGCCTCACGCGTGACATGCAGGAAGTTGCTCGATTGGTCAATGCCGGAGCCCCTGCGCGCGTGTACGGCGTTTCGCTTGGTGGGTTCGATACCCATGCGGGCGAGTTGGCCCAGCACGCACAACTCATGGGCTACCTGGATCATGCACTCAGCGCCTTTTACGCAGCAATCGCTGGCAACCCCCGCGGCCAGAAGGTGACGGTGGTCGTCTATTCAGAGTTTGGGCGTCGTGTCCAGGCGAACGGGTCCGATGGAACCGACCATGGTGCAGCGGGTCCGGTGTTGGTACTTGGCCCGCAGGTGAAGGGCGGCCAGTTCGGTCAACCTCCAAGCCTCACGGACCTCGACCTCGGGGATCTCAAGTTCACCACCGATTTTCGCTCCGTCTACGCAACGGTTCTCGGCAAGACCCTCGGCATCGACCCAGCCGTTTCGCTTGGCGGAACCTTCCCGCTCCTCGGCTTCCTCTGAGATTTCTGAGGTGTGCCAATGGCACTAGGAGGACCTCAATTGTTTCGAGACAGTGCGACTTGGCAGGGTACAATTGGTCTCTCTCAAATCCAGGGAACGCAAAAGAAAACACAAGTGAATTGAACTACTCGAAAAATATTAACAACGACGATGGATTCGGAATACGATGATTGAGTTCCTCGACGACAAGAATCCAAAAACTTATTCAATAGAGCGAGTCCGTCTTTACAGGTACAAGCGTGGAACGGTGATCCTGCCGGCAGAAACTGACTACCAGGGATTGCTTAATCTATTGAACTCATTCCGACGGTCACCTTGAGGCTTTAAATCGAAGCCTTTTCTTTGTAAATTCTCACGTTCAGGGTGTCCTACTCTTTTCCGATGCCGAACGTTGAGATCCGGGATGTTCCGATAGAGGTGCACAAGGCCTTGGTGCGTAGAGCCGAGAAGGCCGGGCAATCCCTCGACAGGTACTTGATGGACCAACTTGCGGCGATGGTTACTACCCCATCAGTGGACGAGTTCGTCGAGCGATTCGCGGGCCGTCCGGGCGGGCGCGTACCTTTGCAGAGTTCAGTCGAGGCGATCCACGTAGAACGTCAGATCACTCACCCGCAATAGCCAACTAGTCGGTGGCTTGGGTGGTGGTTGTGTGGGCTGGTTGTTTGCGCAGCCACCTGCGGGTCGCCAGTGCGGTGGCCAGGCCCAAAAGGGTGAGTACCAGCGCCACAATCACAGCTCCGCGGAAGCCAGCGGCGATGGCTTCGCTTGCTGGTCCTTGCACGGTGACATCGGACGAGCCGCCAAGAAGATCGCGCACCAGTTCCACACTGCCCAGGCGTGTGTGCACCACGGCGAAGAGGACGGCTCCGGCGAGTGCCGTTCCGAACGTTCCGCCGAGGTTGCGGACGAACTGATGCGCTGCTGACGCACGTCCCATCTCGGCAGGTGAAGCCATGCGCTGCAGCAGGCTGAGCGTTGCGTTGGTGACACTGCCGATGCCAACCCCTTGGACGTAAGACAGCACAAACACCAACGCCAACGGGGTGGACTGGGAGTACGACGCAGCGCCAATGGCAAGGGCAGGCAGTGTGAGACCGAACCCGCCAAGCATCACCGTGATGTTGTCCATACGGTCCAGTAACCGGCTGGTGATCATGCTTCCGCTGGTCCACCCCAACGCAAGGAAGGCGACCGCAAACGCGGCCATGCTGGTGGAGCGGCCCAACCCACCACGTACATAGAGCGGGATGTACGCATCAACGGCCAGCGACCCAGCGAAGAACGTGAACGGTATGGCGTTGAGCAGACCAAACGGGGGTGCCGCAAAGAAGCGGCGTTCAAGAATGGGGTGATCCATGCGGCCCGAATGCCACCAGTACGCGCCTGCAACCAACACCGCTGCTGCTGCGGCATAGAGCGACGAGCGGCGCAGATCGGACAGTCCAACCAGTACCAGCCCGGTGAACGCGCCAACGAGGAACAGGCCTGGTGCATCGAAGCCCGAGCTGAAGCCTGAGCGGAAGCCTGCGCGCCGTGCACGGTTGGCCGTGGCGGGGCCGTCAGTGACTCGGTTCCATCCGATGGCCGCGGCGAAGAGCACCAGTGGGAGGTTGATCGCGAAGATCCAGCGCCAACTGCCAACAGACACCATCAGCGCTGCGAGCGTGGGTCCAACCAGCGCCATGACGCCCCACACACCGGAGTTGGCCGCGTAGGCGCGTGAGCGCAGATGATCTGGGATGCTGAGCCCGACAATGCTGATGGTGGTTGCCATCACCATGCCGCCGCCGATGCCCTGCAACACCCGCGCAGCGATGAGCAGCCCGAGTCCTGGAGCAATGGTGCACAGCACCGACGCAACGAAGAAGAACACCAACGTGAGCCGATAGGTGAGCGCAACGCCCAACGTGTCGATCACGGTTCCGGCTGCAAGCATCGACACAGACGAAGACAGCAGGAACGCAGTGAGAACCCAGGTGAGTCGGCGGATCCCGAGGTCGTTGCCGATCTCGGGAAGTGCTGCAGCAACGGACATGCCGTCGAAAGCCGCAAGGGCCAACAACGTCAGCGTGGACAACATGATTGACCGGTAGGCACCGCCCATCACAGTGTCTGCGGTTTGAGTGCCCGGCAAGTTGGCTGTCAAGTTACCTGTCAAGTTGCCTGTGAGATGCCGTGTGAGGAGCACATGCCAGTGGTCAGCATGGTGAACATGAGGTTGGCCTGGTCTTCGATTGGCGGCCACGCAAAGTCCGGCATAGAGATGCGCAGCGCAGCAATGCCGTGCACCATTGACCAAAGCATGAGCGCGAGCTCGTGGGGCTGCGCCACCTTGGCCACCATCCCGGCCTCCATGGCCGCGCGCACTTTGTCTGCCATGTGGACCAGACCCTGCATCTCGGTGCTGTCCAAGCTGTGGGACTCGTGCGGATGCGGCATCTTTTCCATGAACAGCACCCGGTACTGGCTGGGGTTGGCGTCTGCGAACGTCAGGTATGCAATGGCACTGGAGTGGATGGCTTCCAGCGGGTTGGCGGCGTTCTTGCTGGCATCAACCAGATAAGCGTCGAACCGATCGAATGCGCGCTGACATGCTTCGTGCACCATCACGTCTTTGTCTGCGAAGTGGCGGTAGATGGATGGGGCTGTGACGCCCACCATTTGGCCGACAGCGCGAATGGACACACCGTCGGCCCCGTGTTCGATCAGGAGGTGCAGTACCGCGTCGATGATTTCGTCCCGTAACCGCTCGCCCTCGCCACGGCGTGCGCGGACACGACGGGGACGATCAGCCAACGAGACGACGTTGGCTGCATCGCTGTGGAGAGTTGGAGAATCGGTCACGTGGGCATCGATACGGATGAAGCGGCGAGGAACCTGCCGGTGGCCGCGGTGGCCACGGAGCGAGCTTACCCGTGTGGTCATCTCAGAAGCTCAGACGACGTGAGCCGGTTCGCCCTGCGCAAGTTCAGGCGGCAGCGGCTCCAGCTCCACGTGCTCACTGAGGCCGATGCGCTGTTGCAGCTTGCGCAACGGAGCTGGCGCCCACCAGTTGGCTTCACCTGCCAAGCGCATGAACGCAGGCACAAGGGTGGAGCGAATCACGAACGCATCCATCAGCACCGCAAGTGCCAATCCGAGGCCGAACAGCTTGATGAACGACACACCAGACGTCGCAAACGCGATGAACACAATGGCGATCAGCAGGGCAGCGGCCGTGACGATGCGACCCGTCTTTTCAAGACCAACAGCAACGGCGCGGGTGTTGTCGCCATGGCGGTCATGTTCCTCCTTGATGCGAGAAAGGAGGAACACCTCGTAGTCCATGGAGAGCCCGAACGCGATGCAAAACATCAGCACCGGTGTGGTGGCGTCAATGGTTCCGGTCGGCGTGAAATCGAGGAACCCGGACAGGTGGCCGTCTTGGAAGATCCACACCATGGCGCCGAACGTTGCCGTGAGGCTGAGCAGGTTCAACAGCACAGCTTTCACCGGAACAAGCACGCCACCGAACATCAAGAACAGAAGCACGAAGGTGACGATTGCGATGATTGCTGCGGCCCATGGCAGACGGCTCAGCAACGACTCTTTGGAGTCGACCAATTGTGCTGAGGGTCCACCCACCATGACGGTGAAGGGCGAGTCGATGGAGCGGACGGCTTTGATGAACTCCTCACCCTTTGCCGACACGGGTTCAATCGACGGGACCACGGATAGCCACGTGGAATCGGTACTTGCAAAGCGTTGGCTGACCTCGTTGGGTGGGGCGATCTGCTTGCCGCCCAGGTAACTGCCGGTCAGCGCATCCACTCGTGCGACTCCGTCGACAGCCGACAACCGTGCGGCGTAGTCGCCGAGCGTTGCGAGCTTGGACTGATCCGTGGAGTCGAACGAACCAACGTAGATCTCGCCTGCGCCGTTCTCTCTGGAGTCGAAGTCCGTTGCGATCCGATCAAGCGCTGCTCTCGCCGTGGCACCCGCTGGTAGAACGCGATGGTCCGACAAACCGAGGTCGATGTGGAGGAACGGCACGCCGAGCAACAGCAATGCAGCAACACCCGCGGCTGCGATGCGACCAGGGCGCTTCATTACCTCCATCGCGGAGCGATGCCAGAAGCCGTGTTCTGCAAGGGTGGCGCTTCGACGACGAGGCCCGATGCGCAGCGAGTTAATACGTGTACCTAGCATCGCGAGAACAGCTGGGAGCACAACCACTGAAGCAATTGCGGCGATGGCTGCAACGGCGATCCCGGCGTACGCAAAGCTGCGCAGGAACGCTTGACGGAACACCAGCAGCGAGGCGAGGGAGATGGCGACGGTGGCGGCGGAGAACACCACGGTGCGTCCAGCGGTGCGCACGCTGCGAACAATGGCGTCGGCCACCGGCCAACCGGCATCCAACTCTTCTCTGTACCTGGAAACAATAAAGAGGGCGTAGTCGATAGCCAGTCCGAGGCCCATTGCTGTGGTCAGGTTGAGCGCAAAGATCGACACGTCGGTGAACCCGTTGATGACGGTCAACACGAGGAACGTGCCAAGCACGGTGACGATGCCGATCAGCAACGGAAGCCCGGCCGCAACCAACCCACCGAACACGAGGACGAGCAGCAGCAGCGTGATGGGAAGAGCGATTGTCTCAGCCCTGGTGAGGTCCTTCTCGATTGTTTCGCCCACCTGACGAAACACCTCGGCCTCGCCGGTGACTGCAACCGTCAGTGGGTCACTGTCACCGGCGGGCCGGGTGTACCTGGGGGACAGGTCTTCAATGCGATGGCGAATGTCGTCCTCGGTCCCGGTGATTCGGGCAAGGACGAGGGCCTGGTCGCCGGCGCGGGACTTCAGGGGAGGAGCTTGGAGCGACCAGTAGCTGGCGACACCGGAGACTCCCGGTTCTTTCGCCAGTTCGGCAGTGAGCGCTGTGCCCGCGGCAACGGCCGCCGGGTCATCGACCGAGCCGCCAGGGGCGCGGACCAGCAGAACCAGGTTTGGTGAGCCGGTACCGAAGGTCTCTTCGATCAGGTCATGGGCCCGCGTGGACTCTGCGGTGGGATCGTCGAAGCCTCCGCTGGACAGCTTGCCGGCGACTGACCCGCCGATAGCTCCTGCAGCGATGACGAACAGGAGGCTGGCCAGCAGCACCAGACGGTGGCGGCGGACGATGAAACGGGCGAAGGAGGCAGGCATGTCAGCAGCTCGTGGTGTTCGGTTCGGATGTTCTGGTTCGAATGTGTCGGGTTGCTCAGGCGGCCAGGTTGCTCAGGCGGCCAGGCAGGCGGCGATCGCTGCTGCGTCTGTGTCTCGAGCGGTGGCAGCGGTGTCGGTAACCAAGTTGCTCGAAGGCAGCATGCTTGCGGGCTGGGTTTCGGCTGCGAGCTGGCAGGAGCGGCTGAATGGGTTGAGGCGAGCGAAGCGGCTTGGTGCTTTCATCTGAGCAATGCCGACGCTGAGTGCTGCGGCCTGGTCAATGTGCCTGTTGCGAGCCCGGAGGTCGTCTGCGGTGTGGGAAAGGGAGAGGAGTTCGAGAAGCATCGGCGTAACTGCCTTTCAGCGAAGGAAGATCCTTGAGGAGCGTCGTTACTATAACGACGCTATGCCAACACCGCTACCGTAACTTTGTGTTACTCAAGTCACACCGGACATCGCCCCCAGCAACCAACCTTGGGTTCCCAGCAACCAACGTCGCGGGAATTCGGCCCCGGTCGGGCCGTTTTGCGAAGGGTTGGTTGCTGGACAGGCAACGTTGGAGCAGGTCGAGGAGTTGATTCGACTCGTCCGCTCGATTGACGCCGCGCTGGACCCGCAGTGGACGCGCGATGGACGCGCGATGGACGCGCAATGGACGCGCGATGGCAACGCCGGAGGCCCCCGCTCCGGTTCGAGCGAGGGCCTCAAAGGCCTGAGTATTCAGGGGAGGTGTGGCGTCCACGGCAGGAATTGAACCTGCGACCTACCGCTTAGGAGGCGGTTGCTCTATCCGCTGAGCTACGTGGACTTGACCTGTGGACTTGACCTCACGATGCGGGCCGGGAGTGCAAGGCTAATGCTCCTACGGGCGCTGGGCTGCGTGACGCCCGCCGATGAAGCCGAACGTCATTCCTGGGCCGAGTGTGCCGCCTGCTCCGCCGTACACGCCGGCCGTTACGGCAGCCATGGTGTTGCTGCCGACATAGAGACCAGCAATGGGACGGTCGTTCCAATCCAGCACCTGCGCGTGTTGGTTGACCCGTGGTCCGCCGCAGGTGCCGTTGACGCCCGATTCCATCTCGATGGCGTAGTACGGGCCGCCCTCGATCACGCCAAGCGTGGAGTACGGAGGGGGCAGGTTTGGGTCGCCAGCGAAGTTGTCGTAGGTGGTGTCGCCGCGGCCGAACTCATCGTCGTGCCCACTGCGTACATCGGCGTTGAAACGCGCCACCGTGTGAACCAACGCACTGCCCTCGACGCCGATAAGTGCACCTAGTTCCTCCAAGGTGTCCGCACGTTTAGCCCAACTCGGCGCGGGTTGGCCCGGGCGGCTGGTGAACATGCGGTATTTCGAGATGAACTGCTCGGTGAAGATCAGCCAGTACGGCAGGTTGGAGAACTCGTATGTGACGGGATCAAAGTTGTGCAGCGCGAACCCGAGCGCGTTGTAATTGACCGCCTCGTTGACAAACCGGCGTCCGGCACGGTTGACCATGATGGAGCCTGGGCATGTGCGCTCGGACTGACACAGCAAGTAGTTGGCGCGGGTGTCTCGGCTGACCGCAGATGACTCTTTCGTTGAAGTCATCCACCAGGCGTTTGCCATGTTGCCAAGGCTGGCGCCGACTTCCATGGCCATCACTAAACCGTCGCCTTCGCACTCCGGCACGCTTACTGGCGCGGTCATTGGCCCACGGAGGAATGTTTGCACCAAGTTCTTGTTCCACTCGAAGCCGCCGGTGGCGATGACCACCCCCTTGTGTGCCCGGATGCGAATCTCGCCGCGTTCTTGTGTTGCGGTGACGCCGGCGACGCCGACGACGCCGTTGCGTTCCATCACGAGATGCTGCGCACGGGTTTCGAAAAGGATGGGGATCTTGCGGTCCAACACGCCGCGCAACAACGAGCCGATGAGCGCCTGACCTTGGCCACGACAATCACGCTTTCGACGATCTTCAAGGTCGGCTTCGGTCACGCCGCCGTGGCGGTCTTCGATTCGGCTCAGCAACTTTGGGATGCCAGTTTTGGGTGGGTTGACTCTCGTCGCCCATGACCCGAGTTCTTCGAACGGGTAAACCGCGTTGTCCAGCGAACGGCCACCGTCTCGCATGGCGCCAATTGCATCGGGCTGGTAGTCCGGAAAGTCCAGGAAGGGCTTCAGGTTCACCGGGGTCTTTTCGGCCAGGTAGCGAATCATCTCCGGACCGGAATCGAGGAAGCCGGTCAGCGCATCGGCGTCCAGTTGATCCGGCGCAAGCGAGTCGAGATACGCAACAACGTCTTCACGGGAATCAAGTACGCCAGCCTCGAACGCGTGATGGTTGAGCGGGATCCACAACATGCCGCCAGACATGGCTGAGGTGCCACCGAGCATGCCCGACTTTTCCACGATGAGCACCCGCTCTGCCCCGTGATCAAACGCTGAAAGGGCTGCGACCAGCGCGGCGGCGCCGCTCCCGAGCACCACGACGTCGACTTCTTCATCCCATTGGGCAGGGGCTTCACTCATGCTGGATTGGACCCTTTCGAAACTGGACTCGGAGTGAAGAAACTATGCCACGCGGCACACGAACGCAATGTGTACCCGTGGGCTCCCAACGAGATGAGTTGGCTCTGAGGGGGCAACTTTCGCGAACATGACCCATGGCTCGGACCGACAGCACTGGTATTACTGACAGCACGCAACTCGTCGAGGAACTGCGAAGTTGGCTAACCGAGAACTGGGACGCCGACCTCACCGTTGCGCAATGGTGGGAGCGTCTCGGCCTTGCAGGGTGGGCCGCGCCAACCCTTCCAACCAATGCCTATGGGCGTGGCCTCACTCGCAACGACGGCGTTCTGGTCGGTAACGAGATCGCTGCGTTCGGAGCACTCGGTGCCCCAACCGGGTTGGGCATGCTGCTTGCAGCTCCCACAATCGCCATCCACGGCAACCAGGACCAGATCGAGCGGTACGTCAAACCCATCGTCACCGGTCAGGCCGGGTGGTGCCAGCTGTTCAGCGAGCCGGGCGCCGGGTCCGACCTTGCAGGGTTGACCACCAAGGCCGTGCAGGACGGAGACGAGTGGTTCGTCAACGGCCAAAAGGTGTGGACGTCCAGCGGCCACCTCGCCGACATGGGAATGCTCATCGCACGTACCAACCCTGAAGCTCCGAAGCATCAGGGCATCACTTACTTCGCCTGCGACATGAAGCAACCGGGTGTGGAAATTCGGCCGCTGAAGGAGATGACCGGGCGCGCGCTGTTCAATGAGGTGTTCCTCACGGACGCCCGTGTTGCAGGGAACTCCATGATTGGCGATCTCAACAACGGGTGGGCTGTTACCAATACCACGCTCAACTTCGAGCGGGCTGGCCTTGGATCCGGCGGTGGGCACGCAGGGTCGACAGCGATTGCGGGCCAGGTGGCCGGAGACCTTCCTAAGCGCGCTGGTGATTTTGTCGGTCAGCGTCGTGGCGGTGGCGGCGGTGCCCAGTTCGCCGGAGCGGTTGGCATGCTCACCAAGTTGGCCCAGGCAACTGGCGCGTCGAAAGACCCCATTGTTCGCCAAGATCTGGTGAAGCTGCACACCCTGCAGGAGATCGGCCGCTACAACAACCTCCGGGTGAAGGCCGAGCGGACCAAGGGTCGAGACATTCCTGGCATGCCGAACATCTCCAAGCTCTCCATGAGCGACATGATGCGGATGCAGCGAGACCTCGGAATGCGTCTCGCGGGCCCTGCTGGCACGTTGCACAGTTACGACTCTGCCGGCCGCGAGGTTGTCGCTGCAGCCACGGGCAATCCCGGAATTGGCATCATCACCGAGATGGCTCTCTTCGCCCAGGCTCCACCCATCTACGGCGGCACAGACCAGGTACAGAAGAACATTCTCGGCGAGCGGGTACTTGGCCTTCCCAAGGACGCCGGGATAGACGCCAAGTCGCCGTTCTCGCAACTACCGAAAAACGCCTAGCACCACTCGGCCGCGCCCGTGTCTGATGGGTTGCTCCACCTGCGGTCATAGCCTCGACGCTGGTACCGTCGGCAGGGCTATGAGTGTTCCTGGACAACGAGCCACAGACGCATCCTCCTGGACGGTGCTCAACCCCTGTAACGCTGACGCAATCCGCACGGTTGAGCTGGCTACAGCGGCCGATGTCGATGCCGCAGTCAAGCGGGCGACGGTTGCACAGCAGAAATGGGCAGCGCTCACCACACAGGATCGCTGCCGGCTGTTGCGTCGTTTCGCGCAAACGGTTGAGGCGCACGGGGAAGAGCTTGCGCAGCTCGAAGCCCTGAACTGCGGCAAGCCGATTGGTAACGCTCGTTGGGAGGCGCAGGCAACTGCCGACGCGCTCAACTATTACGCCGCGGCAGTAGAACACCACCGGGGCACCACGCTCCCGTGGAACGACGGGCTGGCGCTCACCATCCACGAACCGCTGGGTGTTGTGGGTGCCATTGTGCCGTGGAACTTCCCGATGCTGATTGCTGCATGGAAGATTGGCCCTGCGCTTGCATGCGGCAACGCGCTGCTGTTGAAGCCAAGTGAGTTGACGCCCTTGACCGCCATCCGCTTGGGAGAGCTTGCGCAAGACGCGGGTTTGCCCCAACACCTCCTGCAGATTGTGGTTGGGTCAGGTCCCGTGGCTGGGCAGGCGATGGTGGAGCATCCTGGCGTCGCCAAGATCGGTTTCACCGGGTCAACAGCCACTGGCAAACAGATCATGCGGTCCGCCGTGGACACGTTGAAGCGGGTCACGCTTGAACTGGGCGGGAAAAGTGCCAACATCATTTTCGCCGACGCAGATCTCGAAGCGGCGGCCGCCAGCATTCCAGGGTCCATCTACGACAACTCCGGGCAGGACTGCTGTGCGCGTAGCCGCATTCTCGTCCAGCAATCCGTTCACGACCGCTTCGTGGACATGGTTGTTGAAGCGAGCAAGGGCATCAAGGTCAGCACCCCCAACGACCCAGACTCGTATATGGGTCCATTAGTAAGCGCACAGCACTTAGCGAAGGTCCGCTCCTTCGATGGCGAGGGTGATGTTGCGTTCCGCGGTGTTACACCCGATGGGCCTGGCTTCTGGTTCCCGCCGACGGTGGTCACTGGCATCAGTCGCACCGGCAGGTTGGCCAACGAAGAGGTGTTTGGTCCCGTGGTTGCTGTGATGCCGTTTACCGACGAAGCCGATGCAGCGGCCCTGGCAAACGCAACGGTCTACGGCCTCTCCGGAAGTATCTGGACCGGTGACGCTGCGCGCGGTCTGCGCATGGCTCGGGCGATTCAAAGTGGCACGCTCAGCGTGAACTCCAACTCGTCCGTGCGTTACTCCATGCCATTCGGTGGGTTCAAGCAGTCTGGCATCGGCCGTGACCTTGGCGTTGACGCCCTGTCGCACTATTCCGAAACAAAGACCATATTCATCTCAACGGCCGCAGACAAGTAAGTAGGTACGCATATGACTGATCGATTGGCTGGCAAGGTGGCGCTGATCACTGGCGCGGCAAGTGGGCTGGGACGGGTTGCCGCTGAGCTGTTTGCAGCCGAGGGCGCAGCAGTTGTCATCGCAGACATCACCGACGGAACAGAGGCAGTCGACGCCATCACGGCAACAGGTGGGCGGGCGTCGTATGTCAGCTGCGACGTTCGTAACGACGACAGCGTTGCGGCTGCGGTCGCGCACGCGGTCAGCACGTTTGGCGGCCTGCACGTGTTGTACAACAACGCGGGGATTTCGCCGGGCGACGACGACGGTGTGGTGAACACCTCCGATGCCACGTGGGATGTCACACTCGACGTCAACGTGACCGGGGTTGCGCGGTGCTGCCGGCACGGCATTCCGGCGATGCTTGCTTCCGGCGGTGGCAGCATCATCAACGTCGCCAGCTTCGTCGCTCACGTGGGCGCAGCAACGCCACAAGTTGCCTATACGGCATCGAAGGGCGCCGTCCTTGCAATGACCCGGGAGATTGCGTGCATCCACGCCAGGCAAGGCATCCGTGTCAATGCGTTGTGCCCTGGCCCGGTTCTCACCCCGTTGCTGGCGAAGTTCCTCTCCGACGATGCCAGGCGGCAGCGGAGGCTGGTCCATATCCCGATGGGTCGTTTCGGTGAAGCCATCGAGATCGCAAAGGGAGCGCTGTTCCTTGCCTCGGACGATTCGTCCTTCATGACAGGCCAGTCCCTGCTCATCGATGGCGGTATCACTGCTGCCTACACCACACCGGAATAGCAGCGAATCACAGGGAGAACCATGGCACCGAACACGCACATCGCGCACGAGCAACTTGAAGCTGATATCGAAAGTGGTCATATCGACACAGTGATTGCTGCCTTCGGTGACTTTCACGGCCGGCTCATTGGTAAGCGCACAGATGGCCAGTTCTACCTCGACGTGGTCGCGGAGGAGGGCACAGAGAACTGTGACTACCTCATTGCGTGCGACATCGACAACAACCCCGTGCCTGGGTTCCGTTTCACCAGCTATGACCAGGGATACGGAGACATGCGCGGCGTGGTGGACCGCTCCACAGTCCGGTACCTCCCGTGGCTGGAAAAGACCGCCGTTGTGTTGCTTGATTTGGTCGACGTGGATTCTGCCGCCCCTATCGAGGAGTCGCCGCGCCGCATTCTGCAACGACAAGCCGAGGCGGCTATGGCCAGTGGTTACGAAGCAAAGATCGGTTCGGAGATCGAGTTCTTCCTGTTCAAAGAAACCTATGACGAAGCAAACGCAAGCGGTTACATGGGGCTCACTGCCAATTCGCCGTATGTGGAGGATTACCACATCCTCCAAACGACCAAAGAAGAGAACGTTCTCGGCGCGATTCGGCGTGGACTACGTGATGCGGGAATGCCTGTCGAGTTCTCTAAGGGTGAGGCAGGTAAGGGGCAGCACGAACTCAATCTCACCTTCCAAACAGCTGTGGAGATGGCGGATACCAACCTCATCTTCAAGAACGCAGTCAAAGAGATTGCGCTGGTAAACGGGCGGTCAGCGTGCTTCATGGCCAAGCCACATTTCGACGACGCGGGGTCGTCGTGCCACATTCACTCCTCGCTGTGGAGCCCGTCAGCCGACGGACATGCGCACAGCCTGATGTACAACCACGACACGCACGCGATGAGCGATCTGTTCCGCTGGTACATCGGCGGCCAGATTCTTGCGGCACGTGAGTTCTCGTTGCTGACTGCCCCAACAATCAATAGCTATCGCCGGTACCAGCCGGGCTCATGGGCGCCCACTGGCGTGGGGTGGGCTACGGACAACCGCACCCTCGGTTTCCGGGTCGTGGGACATGGCAACGGCATGCGAGTTGAGAACCGGATACCGGGTGCCGACGCAAACAGCTACCACGCGTTCGCAGCCACAATCGCTGCAGGGTTGCACGGGATTGAAAACCGCATCGAACCGCCGGATCCGTATCTCGGTAACGGGTACACGGCGGCAGACATAGAACGGATTCCCCCTACCTTCAACGAAGCCATGCAGTTGTGGGAGCAATCCGCTTTGGCAAAGAAGTGTTTCGGCGACGACGTGCACCACCACGTGCTGACTTACGCAAAAGACGAGTGGCGTGCCTGGGGTGCAACGGTCACCAACTGGGAGCGTGTTCGCTACTTCGAACGGATTTGACGGCGTCGCAGTTGTGACGTCTGGGCGAAGATCGCGTCTTTGGCCCGACGCGACACGGGGCACTTATGGAATACTCCGGGCACCACACAGACAGGCGCTCAGCCGGCGAAAGCCAGCCGACGACGCGGTCACCAAAGAACGGAGACAGAGTGTCCGATTCGCCCCGACCAACGCAAGAAGGTGTCCACGACGCCGACCGCGACCATTTGCATTCGCTTGGGTACGCCCAAGAGTTGCACCGAGGTATGGGGACGTTCTCCAACTTCGCAATCAGCTTCTCCATCATCTCGATTCTCGCCGGAGCACTCACCAGCTTTTCGCTCGGCATGTTCGCTGGCGGTCCACGCGTCATCCTTCTCGGATGGGTAGTTGTTGGTATCGGTGCCCTTTCGGTGGGCGCTGCAATGGGCGAGATCTGCTCGGCTTATCCCACCGCCGGTGGCCTGTACTACTGGTCAGCCAAACTGGCCCGCAGGAACGGTGCACGTTGGGCTTGGTTCACCGGGTGGTTCAACTTGGTCGGTCAGATCGGCGTCATCGCCTCAGTTGACTGGGCGCTCGCCAATTACGTGCTCTACAGCTTCAAATTGCTTGGATGGGACTCGCTGCGACCTACGAAGTGGACCGTCTACGTGACGTACCTCATCCTGCTCGCTATCCACGGTCTGCTCAATACGTTCCGCGTTGACCTGGTGAAGAAGCTTGGCGACGTCAGTGTTTGGTGGCATGTGGTGGGCGTCGCAATCATCGTTGTGGCGTTGCTGGCGCTCGGCAAGAACAAGACCGGCACCACCGGCATCTTTGACTTCAAGAACTCCACCGGGTGGAGCTTCCCCGGATCCGGTATCTATGTGTTCTTGGTTGGCCTCCTGCTGGCGCAGTACACCATCACCGGTTTCGACGCCTCTGCGCACGTCAGCGAGGAAACCGTCGGCGCCTCAACAAGTGCGCCGAAAGCCATCGTGCGTTCCATCTGGATTTCTGCCATCGCTGCGTTCCTCATGAACGGGGCCATGCTGCTTGCGATGCCGAAGGGCAAGTATGACGAAATCGCTGCGGGCGGCATCCTCGCCGGAGCGTTGGTCTTCACAACGGCCATCACCGGGTTCGTTGGCAAATTGCTGGTGATCATCGCGACCGTTGGTCAGTTCTTCTGCGGCATGGCTTCGGTGACTGCCAACAGCCGCATGATCTACGCGTTCTCGCGTGACAAGGGCTTGCCCGGTTCCTCGATGTGGCACAAGATCAACCCCAAAACTCGTACACCGACAAACTCGGTTTGGTTCGGCATCGTGCTGTCGGCGTTGGCAGGAGCGCTTACACTGTTGCCTACGAAGAAGGGTGTTCCAGTGGCCTTCTTCGCCCTCACGCTGATGTGCGTGATCGGCCTCTACATCAGCTACATCATTCCTGTGTTCCTCCGCTTGCGTAACCCTGACTTCAAGCAGGGCCCATGGAACCTCGGGACTCGCAGCCTGGCAATCGGCTGGTTCGCGGTTGCGTACGTCGTGATGATCTGCCTCGTTGGTCTGCTGCCACAGTTCGTGCCGTGGAACAAGTGGGAAACCGCAAACCTGACACTGCCGGTCATCGGTGGGATTGCACTCTTCGTCGGAATCTGGTGGGTCGCTTCTGCCAAGAAGTGGTTCACGGGGCCCAAGGTCCAAGGCACCAGAGAAGAGTTGTTGGCGATCGAGCGGGAGCTCGACGCGATCGGTTGACGGAAACGTCGCTATCGATCTCGAACGCCACGCCGGACTCCGCTGCATGGACTCGCTGACCGAGCTCGTGCAGCGGAGTTTCCGCGCTATGCCATCGTCTTCTTCAACTGTTTCCACAGCACCGCTTGCGTCGCTCGGGGGAATTGAGTTGGTGCCGCTTGCCGGCGGCATCACCAACCGCAACTTCACGTTTCAGGTTGCAGGGCACACATATGTTGTGCGCATTCCCGGAGAACGAACTGAACTGTTGGGCATCGACCGGGCCAACGAAGTTGAGGCGGCAACGCGCGCGGCGGCGTTGGGAATCGGCCCGCCGGTTGCGGGGATGTTGGAGGGGGTTGGCACACTCGTGACCGAACTTGTTCCAGGTGAGCACTGCACCGGCCACGAGTTCGAACAGCGATTGCCTGACACGGTGCGGTTGCTGCGTCAGTTTCACCAATCCGGCGACCTTCGCGGTGCATTTCCCATCCACCGGGTTGTGCAATGGCATGCGCACGACGCGCAAGCAAACGGGGTGCAACTGCCTGTCAGTTATCCGTTGTTGGAGGCAGTGTCCGGAAGAATCGAAGCGGCATTTGCCAACTCGCCCGAGTCTGCGGTTGCGTGTCACAACGACCTGTTGCCGGCCAACCTGTTGTTCACCGCAAAGCGGACGTGGTTGCTGGACTACGAATACGCAGGTATGAACGATCGGTACTTCGATCTGGCAAACCTGTCGGTCAACGCGGGGTTGAGCCCGGAAGCTGACGAGGCGCTGCTCCTGCTGTACTTCGGCAACGTCACAACTCGAGGCCAGGCGCGGCTTGCGCTGATGAAGATCATGAGCGAATTCCGCGAAGGTATGTGGGCGGTGGTGCAACAAGCGATCAGCACACTTGACACGGACTTCGTGTCGTATGCGAACGTACGGTTGGAGAGCTGTCTCAAACTGGCAACCGACCCTGGAATTGAGCGGTTGTTGGAAAGCGCCGCGCTTAGCCCTTGACCCTCAGGTTTGTTGGGTCGTAGAGCGGGCTCAACGTCACTTCGGCGCGGTGTCGTTCGGTCGCAACTTCCAGCTCGTACTCACCGGTCTGAACCCACTGCCGGTCTACACCCTCTGGGTTTCGCACGTAGCCCATGCCGATGGAACGCCCAACGGTGTAGCCAAAACCGCCGCTTGATAACCAGCCGACACGCTGGTTGTTTCGATAGATGGTTTCGCGTCCAAGGAGCACTACGTCGGGACTGCACGTGAACGTGGCAAGCAGTTTTCGAACGCCGGTTTGACGCTGCTGCTCAATTGCTTTGCGGCCGATGAAGTCAACGTCTGGCAGCCGTTTGACGGCCCATCCCAGACCTGCCTCAATGGGGGTGGTGTCCGGGCCGATGTCGCTTCCCCACGCTCGGTATCCCTTTTCCAAGCGGCAACTTTCAATGGCACGGTACCCAGCGTTGCGAAGACCCCGTGCTGCTCCGGCCGCCATCACAGCTCTGTAGACCTGTGGCGCCTCCTCAACTGGTACGTGAAGTTCCCAGCCCAGCTCGCCCATATAGGTGATGCGCAACGCACGCACGGCCGCGCCGTCGATTCCGATTGTTGCGAACGTCAAGAACGGAAACGCCTCGTTCGACAGATCGGCATCGGACACCTGTTGGAGGACGTCCCGAGACGAGGGTCCCATGAGCGACAACACGGACCACTGCTCGGTGACATCGATCAGCTGGGTTTCGTGTGACTGCGGGATGGTTCGGCGAATCCAATCAGCGTCGTGCGTTGCGAAACCGGTGCCAGTAACGAGAGAGAAGCGGTCTTCGGCCAAGCGGGCCACGGTGAGATCGCACTGGATGCCGCCGAACTGATCCAACAGCTGTGTGTAGGTGAGCGCACCAGGTGGCTTAGCAACGTCGTTTGCGCACAGCAGGCTCAACGTTGCGGCTGCATCTGCTCCCATCAGTTCGTACTTAGCGAACGATGTCTGGTCAACCAGGACCGCAGCGCTTCGACACGCGAGGTGTTCACGACCAACCGCAGCAAACCAGTTTTGCCGGCCGTATGTGTACAGATCTATCGGCGACTCGCCGGAGCTCAGATCGGCAAACCAGTTGGGACGCTCCCACCCCAACTTCTCGCCGAAGCACGCACCAGCAGACAACAGGTCCGGATACAAGGGTGACTTGCGACCGGGTCGGGCTGAGCGATGCTCCTCGAACGGCCAGGCCATTGTGTAGTGCTTGGTGTAGGCCTCGAGTGTGCGGGTGCGCACCCAGTCCGTGCTGCGATGCGTTTCACCGAATCGGCGAATGTCGGCCACCCACAAATCGAATGGGGGAGAGCCCTTGTGAACCCACTCCGCCAACGCCATACCGGCCCCGCCGCCCGAAGCGATGCCGAACGCGTTGAAGCCGGCACCGATGAAACAGTTCCGTAACTCGGGTGCTTCGCCGAGAATGAAATTTCCGTCGGGTGTGAAGCTTTCGGGTCCGTTGATGAGCTGGTTGATGCCAGCGTCCGCTAGCGCCGGAACGCGGCCGATGGCCAACTCCATAGTCGGTGCGAAATGGTCGAAGTCTGGGTTGAGGAGTTGGAAGTTGAACGGCTTCGGAATGCCGTTTACGGCCCATGCGACCGGGTTGGGCTCGTACCCACCCATAGTGAGGCCGCCAACTTCCTCCTTGTAATACGTGAGCCGATCTGGATCTCGCAGCGTTGGTAGGTCAGCAGGGACGCCACCAGGGAGCTGCGCAGTAATGACGTATTGGTGCTGGACCGGTACCAGCGGCACGTTGACCCCGATGGTTGCCGCAAGTTCTCGGGTCCATTGCCCGGCGCACAGCACAACCTTCTCGCATCGGATGCGGCCACGGTCCGTGAGAACCGCTTTGATGATTCCGTTCTCCACTTCGATAGAAAGAACATCCGTATGTTCACAGAGGGTTGCACCGGCCATGCGTGAGCCTTTTGCGAGGGCCATGGTGACATCGCTAGGGCTCACCTGACCATCGGTGGGGAGAAATGCGGCACCGACGACATCGTCGACCTGCATGAGCGGCCAGAGTTTCTGTGCCTCAGCAGCGGACAACAGGTGCATGTCGAGGCCGAAACTCTTTGCGGTGGTGGCTTGGCGTTTCACTTCGGTCCACCGCTCTGCATTGCAGGCAAGGCGAAGACCACCGTTCATCTTCCAACCGGTGGCCTGGCCCGTTTCGGCTTCCAGGCGGCGGTAGAGGTCGACGGAATAACCGAGCAGCTGGGTGATGCTCGCACTTGTCCTCAGCTGACCGACCAACCCAGCTGCGTGAAACGTGGAACCAGATGTGAACTGGTGCCGCTCCAGCAGAACCGTATCGGTGAGCCCAAGTTTGGCGAGGTGATAGGCGGTGGAACAACCGACGATGCCGCCGCCGATCACGACGACCTTTGCCGACTCTGGGAGTTCGTGCATCGCTAGAACATACGCCGACGCGAATCAGGTGTGCCGCGCAGCTACCCTTACCGATGTGTCCCACCGCCACCGCGTTCAGGAAGGGGACATGTTTGCGCTCACCAAACGGCAGCGAATCCAATGGTCATTGGGTTCCCCGGCACGGGCAATTGGATTCGCTGGATTCACAGCGTTGTTGTGTTGGCTTGCGTACGTCAGCATCGGGTTGTCAGCGGTTCTGGTGATCATGATTGTCGTCGTTGCTGCTCACTGGGTGCCATACCTCCTAGCGGGCCGAAGCAGGTTGCGTGTCACAGACGCCGGTATCACGGACCATCTGCGCTTTCGAACCCGCCACTACGCGTGGGAGGAGATCAAGGCGCTTGAAGTGATGACGCTGCACCGATCCACGCATGGCCTGGTTGTTGAACTGGGCGATACCTCAAACGGATCGACAAACGGATCGTCAACCGGATCGTCGACCGGATCGTCAAGTGGAGACCATTCTCGAACGGAGTTTCTCCGCGCGAGTTGGCGTCCAAGCTTGCGTGAGGCCCAACAATTGCTGGATTCGGTGCGAGCCGCTGCAAACAGAAAGGCGTGAGTTGCCCCGTCGCCGGTACCACCGCGAGCACCGGCGGGCGCGATGGGGCTACCGTCGAATCAATGACCACCACTGAACGACCCTCGCTCTCGCAACACGGGTCGCTCCCGGAACACGGATCGTCGCCCGAGGATGTCCTTCGTCGGCTCGAAGGCTTTCGCGGCGACGACATTGCTTGGCAAGACGGGCGTGCGTTTTCGTTGACCTACTCGGCCGGGCCAACGGCAATGCGTTTGGCCAAAGACGCATACAGCGCGTACTCGGGCGAGAACATGTTGAACCTCGATGCGTTCCCCAGCTTGCGCGCAATGCAGGCAGACGTCCTGGGCATTGTGAGCGGCCTGCTGGGCGGAAACGACGAGACGGTCGGAGTCTTCACCAGCGGAGGCACCGAGAGCATTTTGACTGCGGTGCACGGCGCGCGCGGATGGGGTCGTGCGAAAGGGATCGATCGGCCAACGATGATTCTGCCGACCACCGCGCACGCGGCGTTTTCCAAGGCTGCTGCGTATTTCGACGTCGAGGCGATTCGTGTTCCGGTGGGCGACGACTACCGCGCTGACCCGCGGGCGATGGAGGCCGCCATCGACGGTCGGACGGTGATGCTGGTTGCGTCGGCACCGTCGTATCCGCAAGGCGTGCTTGACCCAGTCGCCGACGTGGCAGCTATTGCATCGGCCAACGGGCTGCTGTGCCATGTGGATGCGTGCATGGGCTTCACGTTGCCTTGGCTAGAACAGTTGGGCGAAATTGCAACGCCGTGGAACTTTCGGGCAAATGGGGTCACGTCCATGAGTTGCGACCTGCACAAGTTCGGGTACGCAGCAAAGGGGGCCGGAGTGCTGTTACACCGAGACAAAGGCTTGCGTCGATATCAGACGTTTGTCACGTCGGACTGGCTTGGCGGGCTGTACGGCTCACCTGCGCTGTTGGGGACTCGGTCCGGTGGCGGGTTGGCTTCTGCATGGGCCGTGCTGCACCACCTGGGGGCAGCCGGGTATAGGGCGCTCGCTGCAGACGCGCTTGCGGCACGTCGGACCATCCAGTCAGCGGTCGAGTCCATTGAAGGGCTTTCGGTCCGGGGTCGCCCTGACTCCACGCTGATTGCGTTTGGTGCTACTGATCCTGCCGCGTTGGACATCTTCGCAGTAGCCGACGCACTGTGGTCGGAGCATCGCTGGTTTGTCGATCGTCAGACCCCGCCGGACTCCGTACATCTCACCGTGAACGCAATCAACAAACCAACCGTCGAAGCGTTCACGCACGATCTGGCGTCGGTGGTTAGCCGCTTACTTGCGCACGGCTCACCCGCTGGTGATCGTACGCGGGCTTACGGTACGGTGGAGTAGCCGAAGTCCCGGGGCCGAGAGCTAGTGGATGGTGAGGCGGGCGATGGGGCCCTCGAAAGACATGACGAGCGGTTCGCCTTCGGCAGTTTCGCTGAACGCGGTGGGATAGCTCAGCGTGACTCCGAGCGACTTGGCCCGCCAGGAGCTACGCGGGTCTAGTGCCATTAGCTCGCCGCTGCAGACGTCGGCGAAGAGATACCACCCGACCAGCGCGGGCAGCGCTTTGCCTCGGTAGATGAAGCCGCCAACGACGGCACAGCGGCCGTCGGCGTGGGCGTATGCGTGCACGGGTTCGACCGACTTTGGCGGCCGGCCACCGGTGTACGGAGCGGTTCCTTCACGATTCCGCCAACCGAAGTTCTGACCGCCGATTCCCTTGGGAATCCGGTTGATCTCTTCCATCTTTGCCTGGCCCACGTCTGGCACCCAGACATCGGAAGTGACTCGGTCGACGGAGATTCGCCACGGGTTGCGCAGACCAATCGCGAAGATCTCCTGCCGGGGTGGCTTGCGGTTGCTTCCCAACACAACCGTTGCTGACCCGGCAAACGGATTGTCGGCAGGTATCGCGTACGGCTTTGAACCCTGCGCGTCGGGAATGATCCGCAGCACCTTGCCAAGCAACACGTCAGTGCGTTGCGCGTTGTTGCTTGGGTCCCCAGACCCTCCGCCGTCGCCGATCCCAATCAGCAACGCGCCTGTCCGGTCGAAGACGATGGTGCCGGCGTTGTGTTCGTTGAACGGTTTCGCGACCTTCAACAGGACGCGCTGTGACGCGCCGTCGACTGCGATTGGTTGACCGGCCGCTGGCTTGTTGGTGGTGAATTCGCTGACGGTCACTGCGCCACGACGATCCGTGTAATCCACGAACAGCCGTGTTGGGTCAGTTGGATGAAACGCAAGACCCAGCAGACCCTGCTCGTTGGTGGTTGACACCACGGGGCTGAGATCCAAAACAGGGGCCTCGGCCTTGCCATTACGCAGCGGCCGGATCCGACCCGTCTTCTCAACCACATAAGCCATTGCATCGAAGGGCCGCACCACTACCGCAAGCGGTTGGTCTGCACGGCCAACAGAAACCAACCGGTATTTGCCGGGCGCTGCAGGCAACGTGGTGCCTGTTTCCGGTAGGCCTGGGGCGCTGCGGCCTTTACCTGCCGGGACCGTTTCTTCCGTGACAGTCGTGGTGCTGGAAATCACACTGGACGATGTCTGAGCGCCCGTGCGGTCAGGCGTTGCCACGGTAGAAGTTGCCAGGATTACCAATGCGAGACCAGCGGCGACGGACGCGGGCCGATTGACGAACATGACAGTTGCCGCGCCTTGTGGAACGCGGGTTTGGCCGGGGAAGCGCATGGGGGCCGAGGCTACATTCGAGTTGATGCCAACCCAGCTCGCCCCGCTTACCCTGTTCACCAGAGACACGGACCGCGGTGCCGCGCAGCCGCTACGGGTGATTCCAAGCTGGTTGACTGCTGGCCCATGGTCGGCCGACGCGCAGCACGGTGGCCCGCCTTCGGCGTTGCTGGCTTGGGCGATTCGTGCCCATGAGAATCCGGTGGTTTCGGCTCCAGTTGATGAAACGTCGGATCCCCGCCTGACCCCACCAGCCAGAGCGTTCGCCCTCGTGAGATGTACCGTGGAATTGCTGCGGCCGGTACCAGTCGCCCCCCTAACGCTCAGTGTGCGTACGATCCGCCCAGGGAAGCGTGTGCAGCTTGTGGAAGCAGCGTTGTGGGCGGACGGCGAGCCCGGCGACGGAGCGGAGGTCGCCCGCGCAATCGGCATGCGCATCAGGAGCCGTTCGGATGCGTTCGGCGAGCAGCCATTCACGTACCCGCAGGAAGGCATCGAGCTCACGGACCAGCATGTGGCTGCCACCATGCCCACCAGTCACCCAGATGACGTTTCATCCGCTGATTTGTCCGCCAGAGGCGAAGGTTTTCATTCGAGGGCAACCGATCTGCGGTTCACCCGCAGTCACCTCGCCACTCCCGGACCGGGCACCATGTGGGGCCGGTTGCTCTATCCGTTCATCGACGACGAATGGATAACCGGTGTGCCCTTGGCGGTGTGTCTAGCCGACTTCGGCAACGCAATTGGGTCAACGCTGCTGATGGCGGAATGGGGTTACATGAACACCGACCTGACGGTGAATGCGCATCGCGAACCGCGCGGCGAATGGATCTGCGTGGACAGCGTGGTCCAACTGGACCCCGGCGGATTCGGCGTGGCGTCCAGTCACCTCTATGACCAAACTGGATCGGTGGGTCGGAGTACGGCAAGCCTGTTCATTGCCCAACAAGCCGGGTAGCGCACATCAAGTCGAGCTAGACGATTGCTGGGTACGTCAACGCGCCATTGGCGAAGCGGCGGTTGAGATCTTCGGCGGGGAGGGCCGCTTCAAACAGGTGCCCCTGCATGCGAGTACAGCCAAGCGCAATGAGGGACCGGGCCTGCTCGATGCCTTCAACGCCAACGGCAACCGTGTCTGCGCCGAATGACTGGCTGACCTGCATGGCGAGCTTGGTGATCTCCACGTCGACCTCGCTCGCCGCCCGCGCCGGGTCAAGGACGGCGACGAGCGTACGGTCCAGTTTGATCTCGTCGATGGGCAGCCGGCGAAGCGCACGGATGGACGTTGAACCCAAACCGAAACGGTCCACGGAGATGCGCACGCCTGCACGCCGGAGCAACTCAAACTGGCCGATCTCGATGGTTTCGAAATCGGGGATTGCTGGCTCTGGAACCTCGACGGTGAGGAGCCCGGCTGACAGGCCAGTTGCAGCAAGCGTGCTGATAACCGCCTCGCCGAATCCTGGACGAGCAAGGTTGCTTGGCGTTGCGTTGACCGCAAGACCAATCGGAGCAACAAGGTGTTCGTTCCACATCGCAACCTGGCGGCACGCGTGTGCAAGCACCCAGTCGTCGATGGAATGGATGAGTTCTGCTCGTTCGCACGCTTCAAGAAAATCGTCAGCGTCGAGCATTCCAAGTTCAGGATGGTCCCACCGCAGCAGTGCTTCGACGCGGTCAGAGCGACCTGTTCGGACGTCTACGAACGGTGAGTAGTAGACCCGGAACGAACCCGACGCAAACGCGGCGCGGACGGCGCCCGGTGTGATTTGGTCGGTGGTGATGATGGTGCGTTCGCCTCGGTCTGCGCCAAGAGCATTTCCGGATGGTCCTTGGTGCAACTGCCAACGGCCACGCCCGGACCGTTTCGCTGCGAGTAGAGCAGCGTCGGCGTTTGCGAGGAGTTCGTCGACGTCGGCGTCTGGGCGGTTGGTGACAGAGATACCAACTCCGGTGGAAATTCGGACCGTTTGGTTGCCGATGTCGATGGGACTCTCGAGCGAAGCGATGATCCGCTGCGCCGTTGCTGTTGCATCGGACACCGCGCCGAGGTCTGGGATGAGTACGGCAAACTCGTCGCCTCCCACCCGGGCAACCACATCCTCGCGTCGAGTCACGCGGGACAAGCGATCCGCAACCGTGACGATCGCTTGATCGCCCGCAGGGTGACCCAGATTGTCGTTGACCGCCTTGAAGCCTGTGAGGTCGAGGTACAACAACGCAATGCTGCCAGGGTGACGTGTGAGGCGGGCCAGGCTGCGGCCGATGTACTCGCGCAGCGTGGACCGGTTGGCCAGGTTGGTGAGGGGATCTGAGCGAGCCTGGTGAGACAGCTCGGCCTCTGTCCGTTTCATCATGGTGACGTCTGTGGCCAGACCTTCCATGCCGATGATGCGGTCCCCGTCGGTAACGGGCCGCGCCCGCAACAACTGCCAAACCACAGTGCCGTCACGTGTGACGGTTCGGAGAAGGTGTTGCTGATCGTATGCGGACACATCTTCGGCGAAAAGAGCAAGCAAATGCCGGTCTTCAGGATGGACGATGCGGCGGCCAAGACCCGGGTCGGCGAGAAACTCGCTGGGGTCGTACCCCAGCACGGATTTCACGCCTGCGCTCACGTACTCGGTGCCGGCCCCGAACCGATGACGGAAGATGATCTCGCCACCGTGAATAGCGAGCTGATTGAACAGCGACTCGCTGACGTGCGCGCCGGCGTCACCCACGCTGAACGGACTGGTGCTGCTGCTGATGAGTTGGTCTCGGAGGTCTTGGGTTGCAAAGGCTTGCTCAATCCGTTCGGCGACCGCCTCAAGCACGATGCGGTCGTCGGACCCAAACAGAGGAAGCGGCGCATCTCGCACCACCGCGATGACAGCAACGATGCGTGAGCGGTGCCAAATGGGGACGAGGCGGGCGAAGGACCTGGGTTCGCGATCGTCGTTTGCTGCGATGCCAAGTTCGATTGGTTGGCGGACCGTGAGCACGTCTGCAACGGGCCCGTTGACCGGCTGCCACGGCGACGTCAGATCAGCGGTGACCAAACCCGGGGCTTGCGTCCATGGATCGGCTGAGCCGGTGACCGTTCTCATGCGGGCACCGTTGGCGGAGATGCGATACACGGCACAACGCGTGGCGAAACGGGTTGCCAACGCATGCTCTACGACGGCCATCAATGCATCGACGGACAAAGTTTCGTCTGACGATGTGAGCAGTCCACCAGACGAGGCTGCCGACGAAGCGGCCGACCGAGCCGCCGACGAAGCACCGCCGCGCAACTGGCCCGTGATCGCCTCCAAGGCCGAGAGCGCTCCTGGTCCGCCAGCAGAGTGGGCTGAAGAGTGGGCTGCAGTCTGGGCGGTTGTGCGGGCTGCACGAGGAATCGCATCGTCCGCGTGTGCGTCGGATGTGGAGGGCGATGGCATCGGGTTGGCTGGTCTCGTGTGGGTTGACTGACGCTGGGTTCGAGCGTGAACCGATGGTCACCGAGCAGCGTACGCGATTAAACCCTCCACATCACGCACAGTGGTCAAATCTCATGACAAGAATTCCGCGAAGGACCGCTTAGCGGAGGCCGAGCTTGCGCGTGCAGGCCGGCCACTGACCCCAACCGGCCTTTGCTTGCAAGCGCTTGGCCGCTTCGTCCTGTACAGCTGGGGCAGCTTGGTGTGGGAGCCCCTTGTACCCGAGACGACTCCATGTTCCGGCCGCAAATTGATACGCCCCGTAATAGCCATTGCCAGTGTTGATGTCGTAGCGATTGTTGGACTCGCACTTTCGTAGCGCGGCCCACACCTCGTCTGGCACGGAATTGGGGACCTTATCTGGCGCCAGCATGGTGGTGATGGTTGGGTCGACCCCTGGTCCTGGCTTCGCCGTGCTGGATGGTTGACCGGAAGATTTACCCACCGCAACCCCAGAGGCTGGAGGTTGGGTAGTTGTTTTTGCTGCCGCCTTTTTGGCAGCGGTCTTCGCGGTCGGTTTTGTGGTTGTGGTTCGTTTCGGCTTTGGTGCTTTGGTTGTTGCGCCATCTGGAAGTTCGATCTGAATCAGCGTGGTGGTGGGCGCATTTGGATCCACGGTTGTGACAACACTGCCGTCGGCATCGATGATGTAGGCCGGGGTGGTGGTGGGTGAGCCGGTTTGGGCTGGTGCCGGATTGACTCCGAAACCGACCACACCAACGACGACACCAACGAAGAGCGAAGGCAGCGCCACCAGGCCTCTGCGCTGAGCAGAAAAATGGCGCGAGCTCATACCTGTAATCGGTCCGGGCATAGTTCCATTATCGACCAGTCAAATCGCCCACTGAAACCGTCACACTGGGTGAAAGTGAATGGTTGTTCAGGACAGATTCGCCAATCCTTGCTAACTTGCGCCGCGAGTCGCTCCTGTTGGTTCCCAACGGTGCAACTCCAGCGCCTCACGGTTGCTGCTCTCCCACAACAAGAAACGGAAGAAAAATGGCTAAGAAGGGTCTTATTCAGGAGTTCAAAGAATTCTTGACCTCAGGCGATCTGATGAGCATCGCTGTTGCGTTCATCATGGGCGCCGCTATCAAAGCGGTCATCGATTCGTTTGTGTCGAACCTGTTCCTCGGCATCCTTGCGTTGCTGTTGCCCAAAGATGTGGCGAGCTTCGGTCAGCTCGCAGCTGGAAAGGCTCGTGCCATTCCAATTGACCCAACCAAGCCAGCCGAAGGCGCCAACATCAAGTCGTTCGAGAAGCCAATCAAGTACGGCCAGTTCATCGACGACCTCATCCGCTTCGCTTGCCTGGCGTTTGTTGTCTTCATGATCGTAAAGGCGTACAAGAAAGTTGTGAAGAAGGGCCTCGCTCAGGACGGCCCAAGCACCAACGACCTCCTCGGCGAAATTCGCGACCTGCTGAAGAAGTAGTTCGTCCCGCAGTCTTGGCTGCCGGCCCTGAGTTTGCTCGGGGCCGGTTTCATTTTGGTCTGCTGTTCTTTTTGGTCTGCTGTTCTTTGGGACTGTTGTTCTATGGGACTGTTGTTCTTTGGGACCTGTTGGTCAGTTCCCCGTAATGGGAGATGGAGCTGACATCGCCCAGCCCACGGTCTTGAACAATGCTCCGGCGGCTGGCCTGACGAGCAAGCGGTCGGTGATGGGCAGAACGGGGAGGCGTAACTGTAGGCGCACCCAGGCCGGAAGCGAGTTGAGTGCAGCCGTCGCCAGCAACGCGTACGGAGCGTACGTGGGGCCGCTCAGCTTGACCCGCAGCAACCAGCGCACGGTGTCTCTTGCTACCGGTGAAGCGGTGAGTTCGCCAGCGGCGCGTAGATCCGAGAAGTAGGCACGGAGTTGTTTGAGCGTGGTTGGGCACGAGTCGATGCCAAGTTTGGCGCCCACAAACGCTTGCTCCTCGATGTACCCGTCAATTTCATCTGCGCGCAGATCAATTGTTCCGTAACGTCGATAGGCGACTAGGAACGAGTCAACCATTGCAAGATGCACCCATCGTTTCAGCTCCGGGTCATTTGCACTGTACGCGCGACCATCGGGTGCGGTCCCGTGGACGGTTCTGTGTGCACGGTTCACTCCGCGAATTGCAGCTTCGGCTTCGGCCTCGGAACCGAAGGTGACGGCACTGACGTAGGCGCTGGTTCGCCAGAGCCGGGCCAACGGATCGTGCTTGTAGTCCGAATGGTCGGCTACCCCAGCCATAGCCAACGGGTGCATGGTTTGCAGCATCAGGGCGCGTACGCCACCGAGCAGCACCGATGGATCCTGATGTACTCGCCAGGTGACGCTGTCTGCGTCGAACCAGCCCGGTGCGGTGCGCGTCTCACGCTGCTGCGGAGGTGTCTCTCCGACAATTGTGCGAAACAGCGTGCCTTGCAAGTTGCGGCGCACTTGCGAAACCAGCGGGTCTAGTGGACCAAACCGGAACGGAAGGCCAGTCTCATGTCTGGTGCGGGTCTCGTTTTTGAGGTGATTTGTTGTGCTGTCTGCCGCCGCGCTCGCCATGCACGCAACCTACCGTTGAGCGCCGCGCTAGCCACAGTAGGTTCAGGCTAAATCTTGTCCCTTCGTCCCATTTTCGTCCCATTTTTCGCGCCTGATTTTGGTTACCCGTGCGCTCGATACACAGGCCAAACTGGGTGAGTGACATCGCGCATCTCTTCCGACCACGCAGAGCGACAGACCCTCGCATCAATGCGCGAGGACTATTTGGTGGGCACGTTCGACGTTTCCAACGCCGACCCGGACCCGTTTGTGCAGTTCCACGGTTGGTTGGAGCAAGCGCTCGCTGAACGTGAACGTGACGAGCCGACTGCCATGACGTTGGCAACAGCTGACCAGCAAGGAGTTCCCTCGGCCCGGACGGTCTTGCTGAAAGGCTTCGATGCGGCAGGCTTCACCTGGTTCACCAACTACCAAAGTCGCAAGGGGACGGAACTCGCGGTCAACCCCGTTGCGTCACTGTGTTTTCGGTGGTCAGTCCAACAACGTCAAGTCATCGTGTGCGGCCCCGTGACTCGTGTCAGCGACGCCGAAAGCGACGAGTACTTTGCGTCCCGTCCACGTGGAAGCCGGATCGGTGCAATCGTAAGTGCACAGAGCACGGTGATCCCTCAGCGTGGGGTCATTGAAGCAGCAGCATTGGCGCTGGATGAGACGCCTGATGACCAGTTGCACCGGCCGCTGTGGTGGGGAGGATTCCGGCTTGCTCCGGTCACCATCGAGTTTTGGCAAGGAAGACCAAGCCGGCTTCATGACCGTGTGCGTTACCGGCGTTCCTCCGCCCAGCCCGGCGGCGCTTGGGTGATTGAGCGTTTGTCGCCGTAGCGGGGGGTGAGATCAGGCCCGGTAGGTGCTATGAGCAACGGCCTTGGAGACCGTGCTGACAATCCCGTTTCCGTCCAGACCCAACTCGGACAAAATCTGATTCGGCTTGCCCTGCGCAATGAACGTGCGCGGCGTACCCAACAGGATTGGAGTCACCGGAGGTAGTTCCTCGGCCAGGCAGATCTGCTGAATGCGATCAACCATCATGGAGCCGACACCACCGTCTTTCATGCCGTCTTCAATGGTGACAACTAGGCGATGGCGCGAAGCGTCGAGCAGCATGGCTTCATCCGCCGGCCAGACAATGCGGGGGTCCCACACCGTTGCGTCGATACCGTGCTCTGCCTGCAGCAAGTCTGCGGCACGACACGCCTCGGCAACCATGTGGCCAACGGCGATGATGCAAACCTCGTGCGATGTGCCACCGGCTCTTGCCTTGCGGGCGTGCAAGCCGCTGCCCACGTCGGACGCGCTCACCTGGACTGCGGTGCCCTTTGGGTAGCGAATTGCTACTGGACCGTCCATGGTGAGTGCGCTGCGGAGCATTGCCTGCAACTCTTGCGCCGACGAGGGCGCAAAGACGGTTGCACCTGGCACTTTGGACAACAGCAACATGTCAAGCACGCCGTGGTGCGACGGACCGTCGGGGCCGGTGATACCGCTGCGGTCGAGTGCAAAAATAACGGGCAGGCCGTGCATGCCCACGTCGTACATCGCTTGGTCAAACGCTCGGGTGAGGAACGTTGAATACAACGCAACCACGGGCCGCAAGCCAGCCATGGCCATGCCCGCAGCCAGCGTTACTGCGTGCTGCTCTGCGATGCCGACGTCGTGGAAACGGTCTGGGTATGCAGCTTGGAACGGCAACAGGCCAGTGGGGCCGGGCATTGCAGCGGTGATGGCGTGAAGCTTGGGGTTTTCCGCCGCAAGTTGGACAATGGCCTCGGTGAACGCCGCTGTCCAGTCTTTTGGATGCGAAGGCTGCGGACCAAGGGCAGGATCGAAAACAGGCACGTCGTGGAGATGCTTCTCGTCGTCGTGCTCAGCGAAGGAGTAGCCCTTGCCCTTTTGCGTGAGTACATGCACCACGATGGCGCCGTTGTAGGTAGCAGCGTCTCGGAACGCTTCTTCCATCTCGATGATGTCGTGGCCGTCGATTGGCCCGACGTAGCGAACACCCAATGTTTCGAAGAACGCGTGCGGCTCGTCGGCCATTTCACGCAGAGCGGCCTTCATGCCCTTAACCGTGCGCAAACCGAGGTCGCCGACAACGGGGAGGTTCTCGATGATGGATTCGCTTTTGCGCTTCCCACGAAGGTAACTGGGCTTACTGCGAATCCGGCTGACCACCCTGGTGAGGCCAGAAATGGTTGGGGCATAAGAGCGGCCGTTGTCGTTGAGGACGATCAGAACCCGGCTGTTGGTATGACCAAGGTTGTTGAGGGCCTCGTACGCCATGCCGCCGGTCATGGAGCCGTCGCCGATGACAGCGACGACGTGACGGTCGGTTTGGTTGTTTGCTTTGATGCCCTCTGAGATGCCGTGTGCGTAGCTGAGGACGGTTGAAGCGTGGCTGTTCTCGATGTAGTCGTGGTCGCTTTCGGCCCGGTTGGGGTAACCGGAGAGCCCGCCGGGCTGACGAAGATTGGAGAATCCCTCTTGGCGACCTGTGACCAGCTTGTGGACGTAGGCCTGATGGCCGGTATCCCACAGCACGACATCCTTGGGGGAATCGAACACCCGGTGGATGGCAAAGGTGAGTTCCACCACGCCAAGGTTGGAACCGAGGTGGCCGCTGGTGGCGGACACGGCGTTGACAATGAACTCTCTGGCCTCGGCCGCCAGTTGCGGAAGAGATTCAGCCGGAACGGCCTTGAGAGCAGCCGGGGAAGTCACGCCACGCAACAACATGCTTTCACAGTACCCCCGCCCAGCCATGACCAACGTATCGGTCAGGGCAAAAACTAAACCTGTCCCTGATGCGACCCCGGGGTTAGGTGCCCGGCACGCTCCCAACGGCCGCCTGAGAGGTGATCAGTTGCGCCGTGTACACCGATACTTGGTCGGCGGCGGCTGTAGCCTCGGAAGTCGAAGGACGCTGGGTGATCGAGAAATTCCAATATTTGGCGCTGATGGGCCTGTGCGTTTTGTGCACGCTTCCGCTCGAGTTCCGTTTCGCCGCCAACGTGTGGCGTCGGCCGAAGGAATTGTTCGTTGCGATGATCGGGCCGTTCGTGGTCTTCAACTTCTTGAACGAGGTTGCGGTCAACCGGGAGCTGTGGCGCTACTCGGTCCGCTTCACCACTGGCGTACTGCTTCCGCGCCACTACCCCATTGAAGAAGTGGTGTTTTTCCTCGCTGTGCCACTATGCGCGTTGCTCACCTACGAAGCGGCCTCCAACGTCTACGACGGGTCGGTGCGTTCTGTTCTTGGTCGCACGTACCATCGTTCACGCCGGCTGGGGCAATCCGACGTTGCTGGCCAAACGCTCCTCCCGGACCAACCTAGGAACGGCCAACGTTCGTCTCGGTCGGTCTCGTTGCAGCGGTTTCTCAGCGGCCTCCTGCTGGCCTCGTGCGGGTTGTTGTTGATGTTCGAGATGTGGTTCAGGCGAGATCACCTGTCGTCGGTGACACGTGCGGGCGATGGGTTTCTGCGCAGCCTCGATTGGAACGTCCCCGAGTACACCGTGCTCGCAGTGGGCATGGTCGCAGGCGTAGTTTTTTTGGAGCAGTGGTTCTGGCACACAGCGCGTGTTTAAGATGCGCGCTTACTGGTCAACCATGGCCATCTGTATGGGGTTCATGGTTCTGGTCAACGGATGGCTCACCAAGTTGTCCGCCCCCATCGTGGTCTATTCGAGAGATGAGTTCAGTGGGTTCCGACCGGTGTGGAACATCCCGTTAGAGGACTTCCCGTTCGGTTTCGCGTTGCTCACCGCCGTGCTCATGTCGTGGATCCGCACCACTCACGACGCTCCGGGGTTACGCGCTTCTCCAACCTGAATCAGCCGCAGGTCAGCCTGCGGGTCTGAGTACCTTGAACGCCATTGCCAGTTTGCGAGCCCCAGATACCCGCACACGTTGAGCAAACACGTCGTAGTCAGCGTCTTCTATCTTCCCCAGTATCCCGCCGTACAGGTCTCTGGCAGCGGCAATGCAACGTTGCGAGGAGACCGGCAACATGGAGATGCCCTGGTCGGCTGACTTGTAGAGCGCTCGGCACCGGCCAATCTCGAATGCCATCAACGCCTTCCATTCCGGAGTTGCCTGGCGAAGCATGGGGTCGGCTCCAAACTTCTGCAGATCTTCCTGCGGGATGTATACCCGCCCGCGGTCCAGGTCTTCCGCTACGTCGCGCAAGAAGTTGGTGAGCTGAAACGCATTGCCAAGGTCTCGTGCGTGGCCGAAGGCAGCGGGGTTAGTCGGCTCGAGAATGGGGAGCATCATCTCGCCGATGACTGCGGCTGACCCATCCATGTATTGCTCGAGATCCGCGTACGTGGCGTAGGTGGAAACGGAAAGGTCCATCGTCATCGAGTGGAGGAATCGGCGGACACAATCAGGCTCGATGTCAAAGGTGCGGACCGTGTGCACAACAGCTTTGAGAACCGGATGCTGGCTGTCGCCTGCCTGGTAATCCTCGAAGAATTGGTCGCCGAAGGTCTGCAACGCGGCCCCACGTTCCTCGACGCTGGCCGTAGAACCGAGATCGTCCACGATGTCGTCGGCGTAGCGGCACAAGCCGTAGAGAGCGTGCACGTGGCGGCGTTTCGGCGCTGGCAGTAAGTGCGCAGACCAGTAGTACGTGGTGCCCGACGCCTTATTGAGCTTGCGGTTGATCTCATATGACTGATCAAGCGTGACAGGACCGGCGGGAATGTGGACCTGCGCGGCGGAGCCGGCGACGGCGGTGTTGTTGCGACGGGGGATCATCGGAGGTCACTCATTGGCATGTTCGGCATGTTTGGAATCTCGGAAACGCGGCAGTCATGGCAGTGATACCAGTCAAGGCATTTCTGCGACGCGTTGCGCTGCAAGTTTCCCCGAAAGCACAACCATTGGAACACCGACTCCAGGAACCGTGGACGAACCGGTAAAGACGAGGCCGGGAACGCGTGGATCGATGTTGGAGGGGCGGAATGGTCCGGTCTGGAAAAACCGGTGCGACAACGCGAATGGCGTTCCCATCGCCATGCCCATTCGTTCCCAGTCGGTGGGGTCGATGAAACGTTCGGTTTCGATGCTGCCGTTGAACCCGAGCGCTTGGACCTGGTGCAACAGCGACTGTTTGACCCGGCCTCGTTCGAAGTCCCAATTGATCTTTCCACTGAGGTTGGGAACAGGTTCCAATGCGTACAGAACATCGCAGCCGGCCGGTGCCAGGGCCGGATCCGTGACGGTGGGGACCGTAACTAATCGGGACGGGTCACTCATGCGAGTGCCGTCGTCGAGGAGTTCGGTGAAGCTCTCGTGCCAACGGTCGCCGAAGACGATGTTGTGGTGTGCCATTTCTGCGGGCCGTGGGCCGCGGTGGCCAGCAAGGTACAACGCACACGAGGGGGAGAAGTGGCCGCGTCGTGCCACCCTGGGTGCCTCTACGTCGGGAAGCAATTCCCGATAAGCCACGGGAAGATCGGCGTTGACCACCACCACGTCGGCATCGACGACTTCGCTGTCTGCCAGTCGCACACCTCGCACCGCCCCATGTGAACCGTTGGCCCGCAGGACCCGCTCGACGCCTGTGTTGTATCGGAAGTGCACCCCAGCCGCCGTTGCGGCGTTTTCCAGTCCACGCGCAACCGCGTGCATTCCGCCGACGGGGAACGTCACACCAAGCACGGAGTCCATGTAGGTGATGACCGCATACGCACCGAGGGCTTGCTTCGGAGCAAGCCCCGCGTACAACGCCTGGAACGAGAACATCTTGTGTAGCCGTTCGTCGGTGAAGTACGAGGCAACGAGGCTATGCAGCTTGCGAAACGCGCCCAGCCGCACCAACTGCAGACCGGGTGAAAGTGGCTTTGCCAGATCCATAACGGAGTTGAAATTGCGGTCGATGAAATTGGGCGCCTCAGCGTCGTACAGTTTGGCGAGCCAATCACAGAACGCACCGAACTGCGCTGCTTCTTTTGCCCCGCAAACACGCCGGATTTCCTCGGTCATGGCTTCTCGGCCCGGCTTAACGTCGAGCGTTGTGCCGTCGGGGAAATGGCCGCGGTACATCGGGTCGAGCTGCGTCAATTGCACATGCTCGGCCAGCGACGAACCCGCTGAGCGGAATGCGTCGTCCAGATACTCCGGCATGGTGAGCACAACCGGTCCGGGATCGATGGAGTAGCCAGCGCTTTGCCAGAGCCCCGCCCGGCCGCCCGCAACGCTGCCGCGGTCAATGACGGAGATCTGGTGAGACCCGGGCAGCCCGACGAGGTGGCATGCCGCTGAGAGCCCGCCGAGTCCTGCCCCGACGATGACGATTCGCACTGTGTGAGCGCCTACCGGGGTGTGATCAGTGCGAGCGGTCGGTGACGTAATACGCGAGGTCGATCAGGGCCTCGGTGGCACCAGCAGTGAGGCGTGCTGACCCGATGGCGGCAACAGCTTGACTGCGGAGAATGGCGATGCGTTCTTCGACCCAATTCACTGTTCCGGTGGCATGCAGGATGTGTTGCATGTCCGCAATGTCGTCGTCGGAGAGAAGCGGGTCACCGACGCGTGAAAGCAGTTCTCGTTGACCGACTGTTGCAACTTCTCTTGCGCGGGCAACCAGTGCCGTGGGCTTACCTTCACGCAGGTCATCGCCGACTGGTTTGCCGGTGATGGCGTCGTCCCCAACGGCGCCCATGATGTCGTCTCGAAGCTGGAATGCTTCACCAAGCGGCATGCCGTACGCGCTGAGTTGGGACTCGACCGCGTCGAGCCGGCCAGCCAACGCTGCGCCAAGATGCAGGGGCCGTTCCACCGTGTACTTACCACTCTTGTACTGACAGATGCGTTGTGCAGCGCTCAGCGTGGGTTCGCCGCGGACACTGCCGACCAGATCGAGATACTGCCCGATGTTTACCTCGACCCGTAGCTCGTTGAACACAGCAATGGCAGCTGGATTTGCTTCGGCCATCATGAGATCGGCGTAGACAAACGCAAGGTCGCCGATGAGAATTGCAGCGCCCTCGCCGAATCGGCGGTCCTCGCCACGTCCCTTGAACGTGCGATGTGAGCGAATGAACTGCACGTGTACGGCCTCGGCGCCGCGGCGGGTGCTGGATCCATCCATGATGTCGTCGTGGATGAGCGCGAACGTGTGCAAAAGCTCCAGGCCCGCGCCGGCATCAATGATCCGGGCATCTTCGGGGTCTCCGCCCACGCCAACAAAGGCCCAATGGGCAAAGGCTGGGCGGAGTCGCTTGCCCCCGGCGAGCACAAGTGCGCTGAGCGCGTCGATTGGCTCTGCCAGGTTTGGGTCAACTCGGGTCCAACGCGCCAGCTCGGTGGTCATGAGGGTGCGGACCCGGGCGTCGACTCGGTCTGCGATTGCAGACAGCATCACCGATGCTGAGGCGCGGGCTGTTTCGCTGGTGCGTTCTACGCCTGGTTGCGTGTGCGCATCGGATGGCATCGAAAGAGGGTGCTTGACGCCCTGGCTGATTTTGTTTGGTGAACCGTGGAGCGACACCGTTTGAACTCCTGACGCAGCGAACAGCCTGAGAGATTTTGACGAGCCCCAGGACACTGGAGTGTCCCGGAGAGCAACTGCCCCACGACATAAACACGGTAACAGCCACAATGGTTAGCCGAATGGCCCGGATTGGTGAGCCTGTTCTCAGCATTGCGAACCGCCCTCACTGTTTCAAGCAAGGTCTGCGGGTGGGCAAACCGTCAGGCACAAGCGCGTAGTGTCGCCGGAGTGGATCCACTCGCAACCGGGGCAATGCGAGCGGTGGCCGGTGTGTTCGGTGCAGCGCTAGTCCTCTCAACGTTTGTCTCCGCGGTGAAAACTGTGGTGGTGCCACGAGGTGCAACCAACCGACTTACCCGGGTGGTCTTTGTCATCACCCGTTACTTCTTCGAGTTCAGGGCGCATCCTGGTCGCCCGTTTCGTGACCGGGACCGCATCTTGTCGCTGTGGGCGCCCATCGGGCTGCTGACGCTTCCGTTCGCGTGGTCAATTTGTATGACGCTTGGCTACACGGGGCTGCATTGGGGGGTGGGCGGCGGATCTGCGCGAGAGGCGTTTCTTCGTTCCGGATCCTCGTGGTTCACGCTTGGAACTGCAAGCAGTAGGGCGTTTCCGTTGGCTGTGCTTTCGTTCTTCCAAGCTGCGATGGGCATCTTGCTCACTGCACTCCTTGTTTCCTACCTGCCTTCTATTTACGGCGCGTACCAGCGACGCGAAGCATTGGTGGGTTTACTTGAAGGAAGGGCTGGCCTGCCGCCGCACCCCGCAGTGATGCTCACCCGGTACGAGCGCATCGGTGCACTCAACCTGTTGGACGAAGACGTATTTGAGAAGTGGGAACAGTGGTTCGTTGAGGTGGAGGAGAGCCATCTGTCTTTTGCTGCGCTTGCGTTCTTCCGGTCGCCACGCATGGAACGATCCTGGATCACCGCTGCGGGATGCGTTCTCGACGTCGGGGCCATCAAGCTCTCGTGTATCGACATCCCGTTTAGTGGGCGCACAGCCCTATGCATACGTACTGGTTTCCTGGCACTCGGACGAATTGCCGAGTACTTCAACGTCCCGTTCGATGAGGACCCACAACCAACGGACCCAATCAGCGTGACGCGAGCAGAATTCGACATGATGCTTGTCGAGTTGGTTGCCGCCGGCATTCCCTTAAAGACCGACCACGATCAGATGTGGACGGACTTCTGCGGATGGCGCGTTAACTACGACAAGGCGCTCATTGGCCTGGCAAAACTTGTGGTGGCCCCAGACGGCCGTTGGTCAAGTGATCGCGAAGCAGACCGCTACGTTCCGCGGATGGGCTTCGGGTTCGGCAAGCGTCCGTCGCGGGTGCATCAAGGCGGGCGCTTGAAGTGAGCTGCGGTTGCAGGTGAGGGGGCGTACGGATGATCCACATCCGCTCGACGGCTGAGCCGGTCCTCGGAACCAGGTTGGATTTGCAGGTCCGTGTCCAAGGAGGGTCGCGGCGCGTCCTCGGGAACCGTGTTGGACGAGTGGTCCGCGGCCATGCAGCAGCAGCAGACGCAGCAGACGCGCTGCGGGCGCAACTGGTTGATGTGGTTGCAGCGGAAGCTGACCGGTTGGCCAAGGTGTTCAGCGTGTTCGATCCGGTTTCCGAGCTGCGCCGCTGGCGTGAGACCGCCACAGTCGGCAGCAGGCATCGTCTCAGCTCGGACCTGATTGGTTTGTTGGCTGAGTCGGCATACTGGCAACGCGTCAGCGGTGGTGCGTACAACCCCGCCATCGGCACCGTGTGGGATCAGTGGAAACACGCGCAGGAGACTGGCGTTGTGCCGTCAGTCGCGGAGTCCGACGCGTGGGCAGCTCATCTGGAGGGGGTCCCCTACGAGATCCACGGCGACGAAGTTGTCTGCGTGAAGGACTGCACCGGTCTCACGTTAAATTCCTTCGCTAAGGGTGTCATCGCCGACCGTTGCGCGGACGCACTGTTGGCGTGGACCGGTGAGCGAGGTGAGCAAGTTGCTGGGACCGCTGTCAACCTGGGCGGCGACATCGCGCTGCGTTCGTTTCCAATCCGCATCGGGATCGAGAACCCTGCGAGGCCCTATGACAACGAACCGCCGCTGTGTGTCTTCGCGGTAGCAAACGGGGGAGTTGCCACCAGCGGAGCGTCTCGGCGTCCCATCGTGATTGGCGGGCAGGTGTTCAGCCACCTCATCGACCCGCGGACGTGTCGGCCGGTAGCCAACGGCCCTGCATCTGTCACCGTGGTCGCAACATCGGCAGGGGAAGCCGATGTGCTTGCCACGATCGTTGCAGTCACCGGAGCGGCCCCGGGAGACAGACCCGGTCAAGGCGCTGCGATTGTCGGCAAAGACGGCGAAATCACGACGACGGAACAGATGCGAGCGCTGATCATTCCGTAACCCGGCTCCGTCGGCTGCGATATCGGTGTGGATTGACGCCACCTAGATCCGCCTCTGAGTAGCGCCGTTCGCATCTCAGATTTGACTCTGCGGGTCTTCGTTTGCGTATTGGCGCCTGAATTTTCTATATTGACATCAATGTCATTGATTGTGCGAGAGCCAGCGGACGACGTGCTGTTCGACGTCTCGTCGTACGCTGAAGCGTTCGAGTCGTGGCTGCAGGGTCGTCCCGCAGCCGTCGTCGGGGCGTCGGTCGCGACCCGAAGCTACGAGCAGCGGGTCCGTTCCATGGCCGATCTCATGCAAGGACTGTTCGTCGAAGGCTGGGGACGCTACGGGTGGCCAGAAGAAGTCGGCGGCCTCGGCGGGACAATCCTGCACCGCGCAGCGATGTGGGAAGCGCTGGCCAGGCACGGCGTGCAGGGCATGGCTCTGTTCGAGCATCTTGAAATACTTGCTCCAGCCCTGGTCGCAATGGGCCCACAAGCCCTGGTAGCTGATTGGCTGCCTCAGTTCCTGTCGGGCCGCGAGCTGTGGGCACAGGGTTTCTCGGAGCCAGACGCGGGCTCCGACCTCGCTAGCATCCGCACCACGTGCACAGCCACCGAAGGCGGCTTCATCGTGAACGGCCGCAAGATCTGGACCAGCTGGGCGCGCTATGCCACGTGGTGTCTTGTGCTCGCTCGTACGGGTTCTCCCGAATCGCGTCACCGTGGCCTGACAGCTGTTGTGGTCGACCTGCGAGATCCTGGCGTGCAGGTCCGCTCGATTGTCCAGGCCAACGGCACCGATGAGCTTGCCGAGGTCACTTTCGACGACGTCTTCGTGCCCGCCAACCGCATTGTCGGCGGACTCAACGGTGGCTGGCAGGTTGCCATGCATATCCTCAGCCACGAGCGCGGTACCTTCGCTTGGTTTCGTCACGTCTTTCACTATCAACGACTCCGCGAAAACCTCCCGCTCAGCCAACCCGAACATGACGTCGCGCTTGGAAACGCGTTGCTCGACCTCGCAGCGGTCACCGCTGCGGGACACGTTGGGCTGCGAGTGCACGCAACGGGCAGCCCGCTCGGCCCACTCGCAGCGTTTCCGAAGTTGCTTCTCTGCTCGGCTGAGCAGGCCGTTTATGACTGGGTTCTCGCCACCGATCCGGACCTCACTCTCGACTCGACCGAAGACCACATCGCCGTGCAGCGGCAGGATTATCTGTTTTCTCGGATCGTTACGGTCTATGGGGGATCACAACAGATGCAACTCGAGACCATCGCAAAACAGGTTTTGCAGCTGCCATGACGATGGTCGACTCTGTTTCGGAAACCGAAGCGATGTTTCGCGAGGCCGCATCGAAAGCGCTCAGTGCCGATGTTGGTACCGTTGCGCTTGAGTCGCTCGGATTCTGGGACCTATTGCCCATGCTTGACGACCCCGAGGCGCGCCTGGCTGCTCTCGCTGTGTTCCGAGCCCAGGGCCGTGTTCTCGTGGAATCCCCTGCGCTCTGCGGACTTCTTGCTCAGCCATACATCACCGGCACCTCCATCACGCCGGGCACTGTCGGGACGCCTGCCTGGTGGAATTCGCCGCGCTACGGGACGAGGCAAGTCGTTATCGCCGACACTGGCGACCGAGACCTCCTACTCGACCGGCCCGGTAGCGGCGCCTACCTCGTGGAACGTGACACGGCCAATCTCGTTGTCCTGTCGATACCCGGCATGCCAACGATGTTGGAGGTGACAATCGACTGGTCGGTAGCCGCCTCGCAACTTGTGCTGGCAGAGCCGCAAGCCGCTGTCGCTCGCACCCGCAGCGCTTTTCTTGGGCGCCTTGCGCTCGCTGCGGAGCAAGTGGGGGCCGCCGAGGTCGCGGTCGAGGGTGCAGTTTCATATGCCGCAGATCGCGAGCAATTCGGCCAACCGATCGGAAAGTTTCAGGCGGTCCGACACCTCCTTGCTTGGGCTCGCACGGAATGTGTTGCGACCGAAAACCTGATTCGACAAATCGCAATCCTCGACCGAAGCGCGCCCGCCCGTTACGACGAGGTTGTGAAAGCGCTCGCCGGGCGTAATAGCCGCAAGGCCTGCGAGCGGTCGTTGCAGGTACTCGGAGGGATCGGGTTCACCGAGGAGCACAACCATCATCGTCACCACAGTCGGGTTCTTGCACTCGACGCGCTCCTCGGTTCGTCAGCCTCGCTGACCGCCGCTCTGGGAGCCTGGGTTCGAGAGTCCGGCACGGTACCTGGTTTTCCAGCTGCGGTGATCGCACCGAGGTTGCAATGAGTCATTTGTACTGCCTTGGCTTCTCGCGTCGCAATGTTTATAATTGACGTCGAAGTCAAAAAAGCTCTGGCCCCTTGGGGCGAGTTGAATAACTGCACGAGATCAACGCCGAACGTGTGCAGAGACTGTTGACCGAAAGGATCCGTATGACCGCCACGCCGAACCTTGATTGGCTCATTTCTGTCGACGACCACATCCTCGAACCACCAAACCTGTGGGTCGACCGTGTCGCCGCGAAAGACCGTGACCGCGCACCTCATATGGCAACGGTTGACGGTGTGGAGTGTTGGTTCTACGACGGCAAACGGTTCCCAACTGTCGGGTTGAGTGCCGTTGCCGGAAAGTCAAAAGAAGAGTTCAGCCCAGAGCCCGTTCCGTATTCGGAGATGCGACCCGGTTGCTACGACTCCAAGGCCCGTTTGGCTGACATGGATCAAGCGGGGATCCTGGCGTCGATGTGCTTTCCGACCATTACCCGCTTCTGCGGCCAGCTATTCCAAGAGGCCAGCGACCGCGAATTCGGCTTCGAGTGCCTGAAGCATTACAACGACTGGATCGTTGAAGAGTGGTGTGCTGCTGCTCCAGGACGCTACATCCCGCTGATGCTGATCCCGATCTGGGACCCGAAGTTGGCAGCAGGAGAAATGGAGCGGATGGCCGCAAAAGGCGTCAGGTCGTTCGCGTTCTCCGAGAATCCAGCCCCGCTGGGCTTGCCGACGATCAACGACAAGGGCCGCTTCTGGGATCCTGTGATGGCGACTGCCAGCGAGATTGGCATGGTTGCATCGATGCACGTCGGATCGTCCTCCACCATGCCCAAGATCTCACCCGACGCGCCGTTCCTGGCCAACCTTGCCTACGGGGCTGTCCGGCCAGCCGGAGCAATGCTTGAGTGGATCTTCAGCGGTATGTTCCAGCGTCACCCAAACCTGAAGATCGCGCTTTCCGAGGGCGAAGTTGGTTGGATGCCGTACTTTCTTGAACGTGCAGAGCAGGTTCTCGACAAGCAGCGGTTCTGGGTGCAGAAGGGCGCCACTTTTGGCGACCACGAGAACTCGACCGGCATCGACCTGGACACGCTCAATGTCCGCAAAACCTTCAAGGACCACATCTTCGGATGTTTCATCCATGATGACCACGGTGTGGCGAGCGTCGACGAACTTGGCGAGGACAACATCATGTGCGAAACCGACTACCCGCACTCCGATTCCACATGGCCGGACTGCATCCAGTCTGCACGCACCCAGATTGCCCACCTTGCTCCCGAGGTGCAGTACAAGATTCTTCGCGGCAACGCCGAGAAGCTGTACCAGTTCACTCCGGCCCAGCCACCCGTGCTGGTATGAGTCTTCTGTGAGCCGGATATGAGCAAAGCGGCAATCCCCGGACTGGATCGCGAGCGGATCCGGGAGCTGTTCGACCTTCGTCACGTTGCCGGAGCCGCGAGCGGCGGTGACTATGCGGCTGATCCGTACCCAATCTGGGACGAGTTGCGTGCAAGCGGGCCCGTGCACGAGGGGACTGTTCATACGCTCACGGGCTATGCGGGCGAAGCGATATTTCAGGGTCTGCCGTTCCCGGACCGCCCACACTTCTCGGCGTTTTCCTGGGCGGCCTGCGACGCAGCGTTTCGCAATGACAAACTGTTCGCATCGTCTCCGCCAGCTGGCGGACCCGACGCCGCCGAGCTCAGCTATCAGACCAGCATTCTGTCGATGGGGGGGATCGAGCACCGCCGCTATCGCGGTCTTGTCCAACCCTCGTTCGTGCCTGCCCAAGCCCAGTGGTGGATCAACAACTGGATAACCGAAACGGTCCATCAGCTGATTGACTCGTTTGTCGACGATGGTCGCGCTGAGCTGAACGTCGACTTCTGTGCGTCTATCCCGGTGCTCACGATCACCGGGAGCTTCGGTGTTCCGGTCGAACAGGCCCTCGACGTCCGAGCTGCGCTGTCCAACCCGGTGTCTGTGATTCAGTTCCTTGCCCCGATCGTTGCCGCACGTCGCGTAAAACCCGAGTCCGATCTCATCAGTGTCTTGTGTCAGGCCGAACTGGTCGACGAGGGTGGCACCCATCGTCTGTCGGACATCGAGATTTATACCTTCGCCGTGCTCTTGCTGATGGCCGGGTCTGGGACGACATGGAAGCAGTTGGGTATCACGTTGGCGGCGCTGCTGCAGCGGCCGAACACGCTCGAAAAGGTCCGCAACGATCGAACGCTGCTGAAGTCCGCAATTGAAGAAGGTCTCCGCTGGTCTCCAACCGACCCGATGTTCTCGCGGTTCGTCACCGAAGACATCGACGACTTCTATGGCGTGAAGATCCCGAAGGGCTCACTAATGCATATCTGCCTCGGAGCTGCGAACCGCGATCCCGAACGCTGGGAACGTCCTCACGAGTTCGACATCACTCGCCCTCAGAAGCCGTCCATGGCATTCGGGGGTGGCCCCCACATTTGTCTTGGCATGCACGTGGCTCGGGCAGAGATGTCTGTGGGAATCGGTGCGCTGCTGGATCGGCTCCCGAACTTGCGCCTTGATCCGAGCGCCCCGTCGCCCCTGACAATCGGGATGTACGAACGCGGTGTCATGGACATCCCGGTTCTCTTCGGATAGCAAATCGTTTCTGATGCCAGCAAGCACCGGAGCCACCGGAAGCGGAGCGCTCGTCGGCTGGCGGGTGTTAGAGATTGCGGACGGAGTTTCGGCGTCGTTCTGTTCAAAGGTGCTGTCGGACCTCGGCGCTGAAGTGATGAAGGTCGAACCGCAAGGCGGACATAGCTCTCGCATTGCGCCGCCGCGCCGATCTGACGCTGCTCCCGAAGATCCCGGCGGCCGATTCGTCTACCTCAACACCGGAAAGTCCAGCGTGGTTGTCGGCGACGGGCCCGAACGTGACGCCGACCTCGACCGACTTGCCGGGTTCTGCGACGTGGTGGTGACCGACGATCTTGCCTGGGTCGAGCGCAACGCGCTGCCTCCACGAGTCATCGAGGTCGTGGTGACCCCGTGGGGAGCCACTGGACCAGCCCGCCGTTGGCGCGCCACACACCTTGTCTCGTTTCATGCAGCTGGTGAGGGGTCAATTCTTCCGAGCGGTCCCGGGTGGTTGCAGTTTCCCGATCGTCCTCCGCTGCAACTCGGGTCCGAAATTGCCCATTTTGATGCGGGCTGGAACGCCGCAGTCGCAGCGCTCGCCGCTATGTATGACCGCCTTCGCACAGGCGTCGGTCAGCGCATCGATGTGTCCGCGCAGGAATCAGAACTGACGTTGAATCGCACCCGACTGAGTCGCTTTAACAACGACGGCGTCGTTCTTCGCCGCGACGGTGGTCGTTATGGGACCATGGGCATGATTGGTTGCCGCGACGGCTGGGTGCAACTCGTCGGCATGACCCCGGACCAATGGGACGCGCTTGCTCGTTCTGCGGATGCGGGCGAACTTTCCGACCCGGCAATCGCTACGCGCGCCTCGCGCGCCGAGAACCCGGAACTAGCGGCCGCCGCAATCAAACGTTGGTGCGAAGGGCTCGACAGCGCCGACATTGTGCGAATCCTGAGTTCCCTCGGGGCGCCCGTGGGCGCGTATGCAACGACCGCAGATCTGCAGAAGTCCGAGCAACTAGCTCACCGCGGGTTCTTTCGTGCTGTCGATGACCGTCGTGGCGGACAGATTTTGCTTCCTGGACCGCCGTACCGTTTGTCAAAGACCCCCGTGATTGTTGGCCCCCCACCAGCGGTCGGAACGGCCTTCGAGTTTCGTTCGTCCGGCCCGGGCAGTCCCTCGATGGAGGCGGGGCGTGTGCTTGCCGGCGTGCGAATCCTCGATTTCACCTGGGCTGCAGCCGGACCGTATGCGACGGCTCTGCTCGCTTTCCTCGGAGCCGATGTCGTCAAGGTGGAATCCACCCGTCGGCCAGACCCCGCTCGTCGTGGGTTTCTCGCTGATTATGGCGGTATCAACTGCTCGCCGAACTTCAACGAACTGAACCTCAACAAGCGGTCGTTCCAGGTTGACCTCACTCAGCCAGACGGGTTGGCGCTGGGCAATCGACTGGTGGAATGGGCCGATGTGGTGGTGGACAACTTCCGTCCGGGAGTGATGGCTCGGTTCGGGTTCGATGCAACGGCCCTGGTGGCCAAGCGGCCCGACTTGATCGTTGCATCTTCTTCCGCGAATGGATCGACTGGGCCGGACGCTCTGGCGGCGGGGCTTGCAAGCATCTTCGGTGCCACGGGTGGGCTTTCCGAGCAAACTGGATACGAAGACGGGCCGCCGACGGAGATCGGCGAATCCACCGATTACCGCAGCGGTAACGCATTGGCCGTCGGGATTCTCGCTGCGCTGTTGCACAAAGCACAGACGGGGGAGGGTCAGGTCGTCGACGTCTCCTCGCGAGAAGTTGTGATCGCAAGCGCGCCCGACGCATTCCTGGCGCAACAACTCGGTGTGGTCTGGCAGCCACGGATCGGCAACGGACACCGTGAACATGCTCCCCATGGCGTGTACCGCGCCGCGGGCACCGACGAATGGATCGCAATCGCCGTGGTCGACGAACAATCCTGGAGCGGCCTGTGTCAAGCAATGGGCGCCGACGACCTGATCGATCGGTATCCGACAGCGCAATCCCGTCGGCTTGCGGCCGGAGAAATCGACGCTGCAGTTGGCCGCTGGACGTCCCAACACTCGCCGCAAGGTCTTGGCGAAACGTTGCAAGCCCGAGGCGTGCCGGCGACGGCGGTGATGACGAACGAGATGTTGGCCTCGGATCCGCACCTTGCCGAGCGAAATGTGTTCGTCGAGATCAACCACCCAGAGATTGGCCGGTCCGTGGTGATGCGTCCGCCCTGGCGCTTTTCAGGGCTCGAGTTCGAGCTTCGTCACGGCCCGCTCATTGGTGAGCACAACGACGAAGTTTTGACTGGAATTCTCGGGCTCGGTGCGCACGAGCGGCACTCCCTGAACGAGGTTCTCCTGTGAGTGCCGGGCATGGTTCCGACATCCGGATCGGCATTGTCGCGACCGGCGATGCACGAGCAGATGCACAGCTTGAGGCGAGGCCGATCGATTCGTTGTGGGTTGGGGGTCACATCGCGTCTCGGAACCCGAGCCCCGAAGCAATGATCGGCCTGACGCGTCTCGCCACGGTGACCGACCGTGTCACGGTCGGAAGTTCGATTCTGTTGCTTCCCCTGTATCCGCCTGCGTTGATCGCGAAACAGGTCGCTGATCTCGACCGGGCGAGTGGTGGGAGAATAGTGCTCGGCGTCGGTGTGGGCGGGGAGTATCCGCAGGAGTTCCGGGCGATGCAGGTGCCGGTAGAAGAACGCGGTCGGCGCATCGATGAGAGCATCCCGCTCCTGCGCAGGTTGTGGACAGGCACGGAGATCAACCACGACGGCCGCTATTACCCGATGCAGGAGGTGAAGATCCATCCATCGCCGGTGCAGCCCGGCGGGCCGCCGATCATCGTTGCGGGTCGTAAGGAGCCGGCGATGCGTCGGGCAGCGTTGCTTGGCGACGGCTGGTTCCCATACATGTACTCACCCGGCCGCTACGCGAAATCGGTTGTCACCATTCGCCGGGTTGCCCACGAAGGAGGTCGCAGCCTGAACGATTTTCAGTGGTGCGTGTGGGTGTTCCTCAACATCAACCCCGATGGCGACGTTGCGCGCGAAGAAGCGGCACGGACGATGGGTGGAACCTACAACCAGGACTTTCGCGCCATGATCGACAGCGTCGCTGCGGCTGGGACCGAGACGGAAGTCATTGCGAAGTTGCGATCGTTCCACGATGCCGGCGCGAGACATTTCGTGTTTCTCCCGGCGACGGGCGGGGCTGACCGCGGACCGGTGCTCGACAGGCTGCTCGACAATGTTCTGCCGGCCCTCCGCTTGCAAGTCTGCGAGTGACTGCACGACATTTTTGAAGTTGATGTCGATATCGAACTAGGTTCGGCAACGGGGAAAGGGATGCCGTGAAGGGCGAAGCGACCGCAGCAAGGATTGAAAAGCTTGAAGCACGACTGCAGTTAGTCGAGGACGAAGCAGCGATCAACCGACTCATCATGTCCTACGGCCCGTCTGCCGATGCTGGGCTGACGGCGGCGGCGGCTGCACTGTGGCTTGAGGACGGCATCTACGACTGGGACGCAAACGGCGCCCCGTACGCCAACGCTGCCGAAGTCGACACCATGCTGCGTGGTGAGGGCCATCAAGGGCTGATTGCGGACGGGATCGCGCATTTCGCAGGGCCGTTACTCATCGATCTGTTGGGTGACAAGGCAACGGTCCTCAACTATTCATTGATCATGCGACGCGAAGCGGACCGGCACTCCCTCTGGCGGGTCAGCGCAGTGCGCTGGGATGTTGTGCGAACGGGCTCGGGCTGGCGCGTTCAGCGTCGTACCAACCGGCTCCTCGACGCGTCGGGTGGCGGCAAACAATTGTTCCAGCGAACGTTGCAAGAAGTCCTGAAAGGGGCATGAACATGGAAGGTCGAGCAAAAGAAAAATTGGAAGGAAAATTGGAAGGGAAAGTCGCCATCATCACCGGCGGTAGCACCGGGCTCGGGCCGGTGATGGGAGCATTGTTCGTTCAGCAAGGAGCGAAGGTTCTTTTGGCGGCGCGTCGCCTCGAGCTGGTTGAGCAAGCGGCAGAAGCGCTTGGCTCAGGTGCAATTGCTATGCGCGCTGACGTAACGCAGGAAGCCGATGTGGCTGCGATGGTCGGACGTGCCATGGACGAGTTCGGTCAGGTAGACATCATGTGCAACAACGCTGCGGCACCTGGTACCGACAAATGGATCTGGGAACAGACCCTCGAGAACTGGAACGACACCCTTGCGATCGACGTCACCGCCGCGATGCTCTGCACCCGCGAGGTCTTGCAGCGTTCCATGCTTGAACGGCGTCGCGGCGTGATTCTGAACTTCTCTTCGACGGCCGGGTATGTCGGAATGGTCCGCAAGTCGCATTACGTCACAGCGAAGGCGTCGTTGCGAGCCTTTACGAAGGCCGTTGCTCTCGATGTCGGCCAGCACGGGATCCGTTGCAACTGCATTGTCCCAGGAAGCATCGACACCGACCTGTGGCGCAATTGGGTGAAGCGCACGGCCGACGAACAGGGCGTCGACTACGACACGCATCGTCAGCGGTTGTTGCAGAACGTTGCGCTGCGCGACATTTCTTCGACCACCGACGTTGCCAACCTGGCGTTGTTCCTTGCGAGCGACGACAGCCGAACCATTACCGGGCAATCGATTCCGGTCGATGGTGGCTCGTACATGCAGGGATAGCGAGCCTCACGATGAAGTTGTCCGTCGCTACACCTATTGTCACGATGACACCCCGTGCGCATTCACCTTGGGAGCCGGTGGGCACGATTGAAGACATCGCGCGGATCGCTGAGGCGGCCGACCGGCTGGGCTATCACCACCTCACCTGCTCGGAGCACATTGCACTGCCCGCTGAAGAACTGGATCGGCGCGGATCACGCTATTTCGACCCGCTAGCTACCTTTGGTTTTCTTGCCGCTCGGACAAAACGCATCAAGCTGGCAACGAACGTGTTGGTATTGGGCTATCACCACCCGCTGGAAATCGCAAAGCGCTACGGCACGCTCGATGTCGTCAGCAACGGCCGAGTCATCCTGGGCGTAGGCGTCGGCACCTTGCAGGCGGAGTTTGACCTCATCGGCGCTCACTACGACGATCGTGGGCCCCGCGGTGACGATGCCATTCGGGCGCTGCGTGCGTCGCTGTCCAAACCCGAGCCGTCGTACCATGGCGAGTACTACGAGTTCGGGGGAATGGTCGTGGACCCCTGCGCGATGCAAGAGCACGTCCCGATCTGGGTTGGTGGCCGGACGTTGCGGTCGCTTCGTCGGGCAGCAGCTTTGGCCGAAGGATGGTCGCCGTTCGCCGTCGATGCTGCAACCGCAACGCAGTGGCTCGCCAGCACGGATTTGCCTGACGGATTCCAGGTAATTCTCCCACCGACCGGTCGACTGGATCCGATTGGGGAACCGGGGCAAACTGAGGAGATCCTGGGACAGACCGCAGCGGCAGGTGCGACGATCATGAGCTGTGGAACTCGGACGAACTCTGTTGATAGCTACATCGAATTTCTGGAAGCGCTAGCAGCGCTAAACCGAGGGTCGGACGGCCCCCGACTCCATGAACTGCCTCGGAGCAAATAGGTACAGATGAAGAAATTGTCGTTCAACGAAGGATGGAGCGTGCGTCCAAAGGTCAGCCCGTTTCTTGAACGCGGCGGGCGAACTGCAGCATGGTCTGCGGTGCGGTTGCCCCACGACGCAATGATTGACTCCTTGCGGAGTGCAACCGAAGGGCCTGGTAACGCCTATTTCCCCTCGGGCGTTTGGGACTATCGGAAGACATTCGTAGTTTCGGAATCTGATCGCGGGAAGCGCCTGTTCGTGGAGTTCGAAGGCGTCTATCGCGATGCGACCGTGACCGTCAACGGAAACTTTGCCGGCCATCACCCATACGGCTACACCGGGTTTACGGTGCCAATCGATCATCTGGTCCGCTTCGATTGCGACAACGAGATCCGGGTTGAGGTCACAGCCCAGCAAGACGCACGCTGGTACTCGGGCGGTGGAATCTATCGAAATGTGAAATTGGTGGTCGGCAATTCCGTCCATGTGGCTTTAGACAGCTTGCACGTGACAACGCCCGATATCGACGACGATGTCGCAGTCGTTCAGGTGCAAGCCGATATCGACAACGATGGCATGTCGACCTTGTCGACGTCGATCGTTGTAGAGATCAGCGATGCCACTGGCTCTGTGGTTGCGTCGGAGACGTTCCCGATGACCAGTTTTCCTCGACGTTCCACTGGCATCCGAATGCGTCTTGCTGTGCGGTCCCCGCAACGTTGGAGCCTGGATTCGCCAACTTTGTACACCTGTCGATTAGCCGTGAGAACTATCGATGGCGTTGAGGTCGATCGTGACGAGACCACCTTCGGGATTCGAACGTTGCAGTTGGACGCGCTCCGTGGCTTGCGCATTAACGGCGAAACGGTCAAGCTTCGCGGTGCGTGCATCCATCATGACAACGGTGTGATCGGTGGCGCAACAGTTGAACGCGCCGATGGACGTCGCATCGAAGTCCTGAAAGCGGCCGGCTTCAACGCCATTCGCAGTGCGCATCACCCGGCGAGCAAAGCGCTCTTGAACACGTGCGATCGCCTTGGGGTTCTCGTGATGGACGAAGCGTTCGACCAGTGGACGCACCCAAAGATGCAAAACGACTATGCCCGCGTGTTTATGGATTGGTGGGAGCGCGACGTCGATGCGATGGTCCGCAAGGACCGCAATCATCCCAGCGTCGTGTTGTATTCAATCGGTAACGAGATTCCTGACGTAGGCAACCCCGCTGGTGCCGAACTCGGTCGGCGCATAGCCGCACGGGTCCGAGCACTTGACAACACCCGGTTCGTGACCAACGGCGTCAACCCCATCGTCGCAGTCGGCATTGAATCGATCCTCGAGATGGCTGCCGCCGATGTTGGTCTGCCCTCAGCCACGGACGACACCCGTGGTGGCCGGGATGAAGGCGAGGACAATGCGGGTGTGAACACGGTCATGGCGCGTCTACGCGAAGCGTTGCCCAAGTTGTTGATGTCAAATGAAGTGGCCGAAAAGCTCGACGAGGCATTTTCGTATCTCGACGTCTGCGGGTATAACTACAGCGACGCAAGGTACGCAACCGATGCTGAACGCGTTCCGAACAGGGTGATCGTCGGCACCGAAACGCACAACACCAACATCGTTACGAATTGGCCTAAGGTGCTGGCGTTTCCACACGTCATTGGTGATTTCACGTGGACCGGTTGGGACTACCTCGGCGAGGTTGGCGTCGGACGAGTCGAGTACGGCGACGACAGTTGCCTGCTGATGGGCGACTACCCGTGGCTGACGGCATGGTGCGCCGACATCGACATCTTGGGTCACAGGCGAACGTTGTCCTACCTGCGCGAAATCGTGTTCGGACTGCGTTCCGAGCCGTATATATCGGTGCGCGATCCTGGCCGGTTCGGGACGACGCCCACACATGTAGGGCTGTCTGGTGAACTGTGGACTGACGGGTTGGGCTCTTGGTCGTGGCCTGCGTTCGAGGGGCGGCCTGTCACTGTCGATGTCATGAGCGACGCCGATGAGATCGAACTCCTGGTCAACGGTCGTGTCGTCGGCCGACAAGCGTCGGGGCAGTTGAACGGCTATCAATCAACTTTCCAAACGACGTTTGAGATGGGTGACATCGTGGCGGTCGCGTATCGCAACGGTGCCGAGTCCGCGAGAACTGCGCTGCGTTCCGGGTCGTCAGTGTCTTCGCTGGACGCCCGCGTGGACCGCGCTCAGATCCGCGCCGACGACACTGATTTGGCATTCATCGAGATCGGTTTGGTCGACGAGCACGGAAACATCTTCCACGCCGCTGATCGACCAGTGACCGTCGCGATCGACGGACCGGGGGTGCTACAGGGATTTGGCAGTGCCAACCCAAAAAACACCGAGTCGTTCGTGGCGCACACGCACGGCACGTTCCAGGGCCGTGCGCTCGCTGCCATTCGGCCGAACGGTTCCGGCACCATCACGGTGACCGTGTCCGCCGACAACCTTGCGTCCAAACAGATCACGATTGTGGCGTCTTCGGCGCGTTGACGGCGACCGATTCCCTCCGAGGCAACCGTTGGTCAGCGGCGACGGAAGGTCGGGGTCCGCTTCTGAGCGAAGGCTAACGGGCCTTCTTTGGCATCGTCGGAAGCGAAGACGGCGGCGCACCGCTCGCGCTCGCGGGCAAAACCCTCCGCCTCGAGCGTGGCTGATACTTCGCGAATCGTTGCGAGAATTGCTTCAACTGCGAGAGGTCCGTTGGCGCTGATCTGTCCGGCAATTTCTCGCGCCTTGGTCAGCGCCTGACCGTCGTCGACGACGTGGCCGATTAGCCCGATTCGCTCGGCTTCCTCGGCGTACAAGTGACGTCCGGTCAAGAGGATCTCTGCGGCTTTGGTATGTGAGATCTGACGAGGAAGCCGAACCGCTGACCCCATGGTGGGGTAAAGCGACCACCGTGGCTCGGACAGCCCGAAGCGGGCGCTGCGTGCAGCGACGCGGATGTCGGTGCCGAGCAGTATCTCGGTCCCGCCGGCGATGGCCACGCCCTCGACCGCTGCGATGATTGGCTTATTCGGACGGTCGACCTTCAAGAAGCCTCGTTCCGCAAAGTTGGGGTCGTCGATGCGACGTTGTGTGAGATCAATTGCTTCCTCATCGTCGGGATCGCCGGCCATTGCCCGCAGGTCTGCGCCGGCGGAGAAGTTGCCGCCTGCGCCTGTGATGACAATGCACCGGATTGCGTCGTCGGCACTGGCGTCACCAAGCGCATCGACGATGATCGCCAACATCGTGCCGGTTATGGCGTTGTAGCGCTTCGGGCGATTCAATGTGATCTGCATGATCGGTCCGTCGCGGTCGACAAGGACTTGTGGCATGTGTGCTTCCTTCGAGGTCGAGAGGACCGTTGGGGTGGGGTGGTTCAGGGTTTTGTTGCGCTCAACATGCCCATCGCGAAATATTGGGCACCGCCGCCATAGGCCTGCGCCAGTGCCAGACGTGCGCCGTCGATCTGGTGCTCACCAGCTTCACCGCGTACTTGGTTAGCGGCTTCGATGAAGCGAAGCATCCCCGAGGCTCCAATCGGATTTGACGACAGCACGCCGCCGCTCGGGTTGACGGGAAAACTTCCCGACATTTCTGTCTCGCCGTTGTCGACCATCACCCATCCTTGACCGGGTTCGGCAATCTCATGACCCTCGAGCCACATCGGTTCGTACCAGCTGAAGGGAACGTAAAGCTCAGCGACATCGATCTGCTTCCGAGGATTGGTGATACCGGCCTGTCTATACACGTCTCGGGCACAGTCAACACCTGCCTGCGGCTTAACCGCATTGCGGCCGGGGAACAGACCGAGTTCGCTGCGCACAGCTGTTCCGGCTATCCACGCGGGCTTGCGCGGCGTTCGATGTGCAAGGGCTTCGGTCGTCATGACCGCTGCTGCGGCTCCATCGGATGACGGGCACGATTCGAGAAACCGGAGCGGGTCCCACAACATCTCGGACTCCTTGACTTTTTCGATCGTGATGTCGGCCAACTGCAGGTGTGCATATGGATTCTTGAGAGCGTTCAATCGGTCCTTGACCGCCACCATCCAGCCGATGTACTCGGGTGCCCCGGAGTCTGCGATGTAGGCGCGGATCCAGGGCGCGAACGTTCCGCCGGCACCCACTCCGCCGCTTTTGCCACTCGACAGACCCCAGGCCGCATTGCCCTCTGATTGCTTCTCCCAGGAGAGGGCGAGGACTCGGTCGTGGATACCCGACGAGATCAAGTGAGACGCCGCGATGAAGGTCGAACCGCCGACGCTCCCGGCAGTATGTATGCGGATCATCTGCTTGCCTGTCGCGCCGAGGGCGTCGGCGAGGAATAGTTCGGGTTGAACGACCCCTTCGAATGCGTCCGGCGCTTTACCGATCACCAGGGCATCGATGTCGGTCCAATCGCACTCGGCATCGGCGAGGGCTCGTTGGGCTGCCTCGCGCACGAGGCCGACCATCGACACGTCGTCACGACGCTTACGGTGGTGTGTTTGACCCACCCCTACAACTGCACATCGGTGTGCCATCTATTCACCCTCCAACAGCGCCACGAGGTTGTGCTGCAAGCCCTGGCCGTTCGTTGCGTGAGCAAGGGCACGGTCCGCTGACCCGTCCATGATCCGCTGAGCGGCCTCGACGACCCGAATGAGCCCTTCGGCCATGATTGCGTTAGCGCAGATTGGGCCTCCGGACGGGTTGACGTCGGTGTCGGCAGGCAGCCCGAGGGCGTTCCGCAAGATGATTTCTTGCGGGCTGAACGTGGCTGAGATCTCGGCGACATCGATTGGCCCCCCTGTGTAGCCGGCAGCTCGTGCTGCTTTGGTGGTCGACGGGGACGAGGTGAGGTCGCGGAAACCTGGTTGGTGGGGGTCGAGGCGATGGTCCATGCCCCTGATCCACGCCGGCCTTTCGGCCAGGTCTCGGGCTCGTTGTCCCCGTGCGAGGACCACGACCGCAGCGGCATCGCCGATCGGTGGCAGGTCGTGGCGACGCAGCGGATCCGCGAAGTATGGCTCTGCCAGGAGAGCGTCGACCTCAAAATTGCCAGAAACCTGTGCGTTCGGGTTGGAGAGAGCGTTACGACGGCTGCGCACCACAACCTCTGCGAAGTCGCGCTCAGTTGCCTTGCCGCTGGTAAGGAGTTGTCGCGCTTGTATGCCTGCATACGAAATAGGGTCAAAACCAAGCGGCGAGAGGAAATAGGGGTCGAGTTGCTGCGGCCACAACAGTGCAGGTGTCGAGGGCGAAGACTTCCCGGACGCGAAAATGAGGGCGGTGTCGATGTCGCCGTGCATGAGCCGGACCCACGACTCGTACAGAGCCCACGCACCGTCCATCTCAACGTGGGACTCCGAGATGGGTGGCCATGCGCAAGCCGCTTCGAGGTTGCGGACGAAAGCGAACGGCCCTCCAGTGAGGTAGTCGCACGAGGCGGCGCACGTGAAACCGATGTCGCGCCGGGTCAGCCCGATCTTGTCGAGGGCGGAGTTGACCGTTGGAACGAGCATTTGCACCTCGTTTTCTCGTGCGGCCCGTACGGTCGGCGTCTGCGCAACGGCGACGATGGCGATGTCGGTGGCAGGAGGCATCAGATCATGTGGTCTTTCAATTCGTCGGCCCGGACATCTGGCTCGCCGTTGGGCTCCCATGCCGCAATCGCACATTCCCAGCCACCCCACCAGCGGTTGGACATCGCACCCATATCTCGCTCGTTCGTCGGCTTCCACACAGCTCTCACGCGGAGGCCAACGCGCATTTCGGTGTGCGGGAGGTTGACCACGTCTTGCTGTCCGATCGTGTTGGACGCTCCGTCCAGCAGAACCGTGGCGACCACGAATGGCTGGGTGGCTTCTTGCCCGTAGTAGTGGACCGGAGTCACGATTGTGTAGCTCGTAATGGTTCCGACGTCGGCAACCTCGACCTCGTCGGCGTCACTGGTCAGTTCCATCGTCAACGGGTCGTAGCCACGGCCAGGGATAAATACGTTGCCGGAGATCGGGCTGCGGTGACCGATGAGCTTGCCCTGCAGAAGGTGCTCTGCGAACCGTTGCAAGGTCGGGGTAAGTGCCTCGCGATAGGTGAGCGAGACGAAGTCGTCCATCACCAGGTTTGCCTTGGGATCAACCCTCATGGGCAGCCTCCCAGCCTGCGATGTCGGTAACCTTGCCGACCCGTTCGTCGCGCCAGCGAGGGATGACGCGCATTCCAACCGAGATCTCGCCAGGGTGTTCGGCGGTGAGCGCATGAACGAAGCCGGTGTCCGTGCCGTCTATTTTGATGAGCGCGAACGCAAAAGGCCGGTTGAATGGCTGACGTGAGGTTGGGTACGGGACCCAAGCCCACGACTCCACGATCCCGCCAGGACCAACCTCGACAAGGTCAGGTTCGACCGACTGGCCCGTCATCGGGTCGTACTCGAGCGGCGGCATTTGTACCGTGCCGCTCATGGTTCGGCTGGCGAGCAATCGACAATTTCGGAGACCTTCGGCGAATGCGCCCGTCACGGTTCCGAGTGTCCGGGAGTATGGAAACTCTACCGTGGTTGTGACCACGTGGGGATGCTGTTGACTAGACGATGGTTGTTGACTAGACGATGGGTCGCTCTGCATTTCGCTCCTCCGTTTCCGTGAACCACTTTAGGACGGTATTGATGTCGACGTCGACTTTGAGAGTCCGGCCCGGAGGAGTAGCGTATTTTCAATTTCCGAGCGCGCCCCAGGGAGGGCAATGATGAAAGCAGCTGTTCTTCTATCGACCCCTGGAGAGTTGGTTATCCAGGACGTGGGAATCGACAAGCCCGGCCCGAACGAGGTCCTTGTCAACGTAGCGGCAGCGGGACTTTGTCACTCGGACCTGCACTTCATGGAAGGCAAGTTCCCGTACCCGTGTCCGTGTGTGCTTGGACACGAATCTGCTGGCGTTGTAGAATCCGTCGGCTCGGATGTGACTTACCTCCAACGTGGCGACCATGTGATCAGCTGCCTCTCGGTGTTCTGCGGTACGTGCAAGTACTGCCTCACAGGGCGTTCCTACTTGTGTTCGAATACGGCAGCTACAGCACGAACGGGCAGCCAGCCCCCACGGCTCAGTAGTAGCGCTGGACCGATGCACCAGTTCCTGCATCTATCGTCGTTCGCCGAACAGATCCTCGTGCACCAGAACGCTCTTGTGAAGATCAACCCAGAGATGCCGCTTGACCGGGCAGCGCTTATCGGCTGCGGCGTCACGACGGGTTTGGGGGCGGTTTTCAACACAGCGCAGGTCCCGACTGGTGCGACAGTAGCGGTTGTCGGCTGTGGCGGCATCGGCCTGAACGTTGTCCAGGGTGCACGGCTGGCCGGGGCCAGCCGCGTGATTGCCGTCGACATGAACCCAACGAAGCTCGACCTCGCAAAGCAGTTCGGCGCAACTGATGTGATCGACGGCTCGCAGGTCAATCCGGTGCAGGCCGTGAAGGAACTCACAAGTGGAGGTGTCGACTTCGCATTCGAGGCGATCGGCCTGAAGGCTGCTGTGGAGCAGGCATGGGGAATGCTTGCGGCTGGTGGGCTTGCAACGGTTATTGGTATGGTTCCGCCTGATCAAAAGATTGAAATCCGCGGCCTTGACTTTCTCCAGTCGAAGCGGATCGGCGGGTCAACTATGGGTTCCAATCGATTCCGCGTTGACATGCCGGTGTACGTGGACCTGTACCTGCAGGGTCGGCTGAAGCTCGATGAACTGGTCAGCGCGCGTATCGCTCTGGACCAGATCAACGAGGGATTTGCTGCGATGAAAACCGGTGCGGTTGCCCGCAGCGTGGTTGTCTTCTAGTTCACGCGACGCCCTGCTCCGGCCCAATACTTCGCACGGAGCACCTTCTTGTCTGGCTTTCCTACCGCGCTCAGCGGGATGGCTTCCACGATGTCGACCGACTTCGGTGCATAGTGCGAGCCCTTCTGCTGCTTCACCATCGAGATGAATTCGTTTGTGTCGACGGTGTCGACCGAGTGGCCCGCACGCAGGACCACCACGGCCTTCACCGCCTCGCCCCACTTGTCGTCGGGGACACCAACTACTGCGACTGCTCCCACCGCCGGGTGTGTGGAGATAACGTCCTCCACCTCGCGCGGAAACACATTGAAACCTCCCGAGACGATCATGTCCTTCGTGCGGTCAACGATGGTAAGGAATCCGTCTTTGTCTTCACGGGCGACGTCACCGGTGTGTAACCATCCACCCTCGAAGGCCCTTTCGGTCTCTTCCGGCTTTTTCCAGTAGCCGCGCATGACCAGCGACCCGCGCACGCAAAGTTCGCCTGGTTCGCCCTTGGCTACTTCGTTTCCAGCCTCATCGAGCAGCGCCACCCTGACCCACGGAACTGGGCGTCCGCACGATGCGAGCCGATCGAGATCGTCGACCAGGTGGTCCTCTTTGCGCATCAGTGTCACTGCCATTGGAACCTCGGTCTGTCCGAAGAACTGGACGAAGATGTTGCCGAGTTTGCGGATTGCTTCCTGCATCCGAGACGGTGACATCGGTGACGCCCCATAGAAAACGGTCTGCAAGCTTGACAAATCGGTCGAAGCAAAATTCGGGTGGTCAAGGAGCGCGTAGAGCATCGACGGCACCAACATCATCGAGGTGATTCGGTCACGCTCGATGGCTTCGAGCACGGCCCCCGCTTCGAATCCGGGCAGCACAAACATCGACCCGCGCTGCAGCAAGATGGGCACGAAGAACGACGAACCCGCATGGCTAAGGGGGGTGCAGATCAGGTGGCGAACCTCGGTCGGCCATTGCCATTCCGTGGTCATGATCTGCGCCATCAGCGCACTTGCGCGGTACGTGTTCATCACCCCCTTTGGTGTGCCCGTGGTCCCTCCGGTGTACGCAAGAGCTGAGACCATTTCGGGCTCCAACTCGGGGGCGATGAGGGGAGTCGGCTCGAATGCCGCCGCCGCTGTGATCAGGTCTTCTCCAACTGAAGCTGGACCGTACGAGAACAAGCGTGTGAGGCCCGGTACCATCTCCGTGAGCTTGCCCACATGATCGGCGAATGACGGGTCGAAAATCAGGGTGTCAATCTCGGCGTCGTTCAAGATGTATGCATGATCTTCGGCAGAGCCGAGTGGGTGCAGCGCCGTGTTGCGAAACCCACCGGCCATGACCGCACCCATCGAGAACAGCACCTCGACGCGATTCTTCGAAAGGGTGGCGACGCCCGTTCCTTGTGCAACGGCCCTGGACTTCATGGCTTGGATGTAACAACTGATCTGGTCGCGAACCTGATCGGCCGACAGGACGTCTTCACCCAAGAAGACAGCAGGGCGAGCTCCGTTTCGATCAAGCGCGGCGATCAGGAGGTCTGGGAGAAAATTTTGGCGATGAATCTCGGTGTTCACTGGGCTGTTCCTTCAGTTGTTTGGAGAGTCATAGGTCGCGTCGTGCGAGAGCAGAGCCGCTCCGCTCCCCCGCAGGTTGAAATACGAGTGTTGGGTGCGGTTCACCACCGTGGGTTTGTCCGTTGTCGCGTGTAGGTCGAGCCGAAGCTCGTTTTGGTGGGTGAGGGTGTAAATCGCTGTGACGTCAAGCGTGCCGGGAAACCCTCCCTCGCCGTCGAGGCTTTGGTGTTGCAAGGTGAGGCGTGGCCCGCTGTCGGTTACGGATGCGTCGATGACCTGCCAAACCATCTTGTCAAATCCCGCGGGCCCGCCATGAAGCGTATTTCCCGATTCGTTCGTGGACAGCTGGTGATGGTCGCCATCGACAACGAGCGATCCACCGCGAATCCGATTTGCGTATCGACCAATCAATGCGCCCAGGTAGTACGTGTCGGCGAGATACGAATCGAGGTCGTCATATCCAAGGACGACGTCGGCGAACTCACCGTGTCGATCGGGTGCGGTCAAATGGGTAACGACCCCACCGAACGTAGCAACCCGCGTTTGCATCCCGTTTCTGTTCACGAGTCGGTACCGATGAACTCTGACTCGGAGACTGGTCTGCCCGAACGGTTCCTGTGCTAAGTCGGTGGGGTCCGTATGCGGTTCGTTGTCTGGAGCCATGTTTGGGTCAGCTCCGTAACCCATCGACGAGCGTGTAGTGCACTTCGTTGAGGCGCAGTTCTCGTTTGAGATCGGCGATCTCGGTGGTCGCGCTGATCACGATGAGTTCCGCTCCGGCGATCTCGGAGAAGTCGGTGAGATGTTCGGTGGTAACACCGGTGCTGTACGCCGTGTGATGAGATCCCCCTGCAAGGATCCATGCGTGAGCCGCTGTCTTGAACTCCGCCTTCGTTTTCCAGACTGCTCGGCCGACCGGGAGTTTGGGCATCGTCGGCGCGCTGACTGTCTCGATCTCCGTGGCAACGAGACGGAAACGGTTACCCATGTCAACCATGCAGGCCGTGATTGCTGATCCAGGCTGAGCGTCGAACACCATGCGAACCGGGTCTTCGCGATCCCCGATGGAAAGCGGGTGGATCTCGATTCGTGGTTTTGCTTCTGCGATCGAGGGGCACACCTCGAGCATGTGAGCGCCCAGTACCAAGGGTTGTGCCGGGTCTAGGTGGTAGGTGTAATCCTCCATGAACGATGTGCCATGCCCAGTTCCATGGGCAATGACCTTCAATACGCGGACCATGGCAGCGGTCTTCCAGTCGCCTTCTCCACCAAAGCCGTAGCCGTCAGCCATTAGCCGTTGTACAGCGAGACCGGGGAGTTGTCGGAGCCCGTGCAGGTCTTCGAAGTTGGTAGTGAAGCCCCGATACCGATCTTCGTCCAAAAAGCTCCGCAGTCCAAGCTCGATCGCTGCACCGTAGCGGAGGGAGTCGTGACGGTCTCCACCACGACGGAGTTCGGATGCGACGTCGTAGAGGTCTTCGTACTCCTGAACCAGGGAGTCGATGTTGGCGACGGTTGCGGCGTTGACGTGCTCCACCAGATCACCGACTCCGAACCCGTTGAACGAGAAACCGAACCGCAACTCTGCCCCGACCTTGTCGCCTTCGGTCACGGCGACATTGCGCATATTGTCACCGAAGCGTGCGAAGGGTGCACCTTGCAGATCGTGCCAGGCGCGAACGACCCTCGCCCACGCGCCGAGCCGATCATGGACTTCTGGGTCGCTCCAATGACCGACCACAACTTTGCGGGCGAGGCGCATGCGGCTATGGAGATAACCGGCCTCGCGATCGCCGTGTGCGGCCTGGTTGAGGTTCATGAAGTCCATGTCGATCTGCGACCACGGAAGATCTCGGTTGAACTGCGTATGGAGATGGCAGAACGGCTTGTTCAGCAGCGACAACCCACCGATCCACATGCGGGCAGGCGAGAAGGTATGCATCCATAGCACGACGCCCGCGCAGTCGGGGTCGCTGTTGGCCTCGATACAGATGCTGCGGATTTCCTCGGGACGCGTGACGACTCCCTTGAAGGTCAGCGGAAACGGCATCGCCGGGGCATTCGACAACGCTGTCGCAATGTCTGCGGCGTTCGCTGCCACTTCTTGGAGTGGGCCGGGGCCATAGAGGTGCTGCGATCCACAGATGAACCAAATCGTGGACTCGGGAAGGTGTTTCATTGGCCATACTCCTCGGTGTAACGACGGTGGAGCGCGTCGACTTGTTGTGTCGACAACGATGGGGCCGGGCCGAGTTGGCGAGCGAGAAAGACGGTGCGGGCGACGTCTTCGCACATCACTGCAGCTTTGAGCGCAGCGGTTGCTGTGGCACCGATGGTGAACACACCGTGGTGGGCAAGGAGTACAGCAGGCGAGCGGTGCCCGGCAAGCGTTCGCACTACCTCTGCGCCGATTTCTTCGCCTCCGATCGGTGCGAACCCGCCGCACGGGATCGGCCCTCCGAACTCATCAGCCATCGCGGTGAGCACACACGGGATCTCGAGACCGTTCGCCGCCCACGCCGTGGCGTAGGGGCTGTGCGTGTGCACGATGCCCCCGACGTGAGGGAGGGCGCGGTAGATGTGGGCATGAGTGAGTGTGTCTGACGAAGGTTTTAGGGTCCCCTCGACGACCGAGCCATCGAGGTCGCAGACCACCATGGCCTCAGGGGTGAGATCATCAAACGTGACTCCACTTGGTTTGATCACCATCTGCTGGGTGTCGAAGTTTCGTGCGCTGATGTTGCCGCTCGTCCAGCTGACCAGATCCGCCCGCGGCAATTCGGCGTGAAGGGTGCACAGGTACGCTCGCAGCTGTTGGAGGTACATGCTCAGGTTGCCTGCATCTGATGGACGGCATGAGCGCGCTGTTTGAGCCGCTTCATCACGTCGTTTGCGCCGCGTCCGAAGTAGTCATGTAGTTCAAGATAGTCACGGAAAACAGGGTCGTAGGCGCGCTGATTATCTGAGTTTGGGATGAAGGCGTTCCGGTTGGCACGTCCCATTCGTTGTGCCGCGGCACGGATGTCAGGGTATTGCGCCGCGGCCACCGCGGCGTGAATTGCCGAGCCGAGCGCGGGCCCCTGCTCACTGGCGACCGTTGTCAGAGGGCGCCCGGTCACGTCGGCGTAAATCTGCATCAGCATGTGGTTCTGTTTCAGACCACCAGCGACTACGACTTCGTCTACTGGAACCCCGTTCGCCTCGAAATTTTCGATGATGACGCGGGTTCCGAAGGCCGTGGCTTCGATCAGCGCCCTATAAATGTCGGGCGCTCTCGTGGCCAGGGTTGCGCCGATGAGTACACCGCTGAGCGCAGCATCAACCAACACGCTTCGATTTCCGTTCCACCAGTCCAAAGCCACGAGCCCGTGTTCACCAGGGCGTTGCGCCGCAGCATCGCGTTCAAGAAGGGCGTGGGTTGTGATCCCTTCATCTGCGGCGCGCTCGAGAGAACTCTCGGGGCACAGCGTTGTCAACGAACCATCCGAAGATGTCGCCAACCCCGCTTTGGCCTGCTTCGTAGCCATACAGACCGGGAACGATTCCGCCGTCGACCACTCCGCACATACCGGGCACATCTGCGAGGGCAGTGCCGTTCAAGACGTGGCATGTGGACGTTCCCATGATGGCCACCAGGCGCGCGGGCTCGACCACGCCGGCCGCCGGAGCGCTCACGTGCGCGTCGACATTGGCCACGGCGACCGCAATTCCCGGACGGAGACCGGTCCATGCGCTTGCCTCAAGTGTGAGATCACCTGCTCTCGCGCCGAGTGGGGACAAGTTGGGAGACATCTTGGCGGCCACCACGTCGCGGAACTCGGGATGGAGAGCGGCGAAGTAGTCAGGTGATGGGAACGTACCGTCCTGATGTATCGCTTTGTAGCCGGCAGTACAGGTATTGCGACTTTCGACTCCCGTCAGTCTCCATACCACCCAGTCGGCTGCCTCGATTAAACGATCGGCGGCCCGGTATATCGCCGGATCTTCGTGGAGGATCTGCAACGCCTTCGAAAAGAACCACTCGCTCGAGATCTTGCCGCCGTAGCGCGCCAACCACGGCTCACCGAGACGACGAGCGGTATCGTTGATCAGGTCAGCTTCAGGTTGCGCGGCATGGTGCTTCCACAGCTTCACCCAGGCATGGGGCCGGTTCCGTAGTTCCGGGACCTCGCACAACGGTGTGCCATCGAGAGTGGTCGGCAGCATCGTGCACGCAGTGAAGTCGATTCCGATACCCACGATGTGTTCAACCGAGACGCCGCACGCTCGCACTGCGGCAGGCACAGCGCGGCGGAAAACCTCGAGATAGTCGTTGGGGTTCTGCAACGCCCATTCTGGTTCGAGGGTCACGCTCGAGGAAGGCAACGCTTGGTCGATGACTCCGTCCGCGTAGTTCCACACGGCGTCGGCCATCTCGTGGCCGTCACGCACACGTACGACAACTGCCCGTCCGGACTGAGTCCCGAAGTCGACACCGACGGTGTATCGGTCAGTCACGGTCGGTCAGTCAGTCTTGAATGGCAATGGCCATCTTCGGGCACGAAAACGCAGCGGTCTGCAAACGAGTGCGAAGCGCTTCGTCCGGCGTTTCGTCGAGGACGACGAGATTGTCATTGTCGTCTACCTCGAATACTTCTGGCACAAGGCCCACACAGATGGCGTTGCTCTCGCATTGCAGCATGTCTACGACGACTCGCATGATGTCCTTCAGATGAATTCAGAATTTCGGAGGTTTGGCTTGGTACTTTGCTAAACGAATCAGCGGAATTGGTAGCGGACCGGGAGGTGTTTCGGCCCAGAGACAAAGATGCTCTCGACGTACGAGGCGTCGCCATTGAGCTCAATTGATTTCAGTCGCGGTATGAGTTCGTCGTAGAACGCCTTCGCCTCCATTTTCGCAAGGTGGGTTCCGAGGCAGTAGTGCGCACCGAACCCGAAACCGATATGACGGTTGGGGCTCCGCGTGATGTCGAACCTGCCTGCGTTGGAAAAGATGGCTTCATCACGGTTGGCGGATGGATACGACAACAGAACGGAGTCACCAGCTGGGATGTGCACGCCCCGCAGTGTGTAGTCCTCGGTGCTGGTACGCATGAATTGCTTCACCGGAGACACCCATCGGATCATCTCGTCGACTGCCGAAGGAACCAGCGACCGGTCGTTGGAGAGCGCTTCCAGCTGATCGGGATTCTGCATGAGCGCATGCATACCGCCGGCAATGGCTGAACTTGTCGTGTCGTGGCCTGCGGTGGCGATGATCACGTAGTAACCAACGGCTTCAAGGATGCCAATTGGTTCGCCGTTCACTTCCGCGTTTGCAATCACCGATGCAAGATCATCACGCGGATTGGCGCGTCGGTCGGCCACGAGACCCTGGAAGTAATTGAAGAAGTCCATCAACCGCGCATACACGACGTCTTTGTCTTCCGTGCCGGTGATCTCTTGGTCCTTCGAGCCGAACAGCTCCTGCGTGAGCCGGAGCATGAGCGGGAAATCCTCTTCAGGCAATCCCAGCAACGACAAGATGATGTACAGCGGATAGTTCATGGCCACGTCGGTAGCAAAGTCACAACTGCCATCGAGTTCGGCCATGTGGTCAACAGCCCGTTTGGCTAGTGCAGCAGCGCGTTCGTTCAATCGGGCGATGCTCTGCGGTTTGAACCAGTCGATGCTGATCTTGCGGTAGTTCGGGTGGTCGGGCGCATCCATTTGGATCAGCGACCGGATAGGCAGGCCCTTGGAGGCTCGTGCATCGTCCTGTGGAGCTGGAGCAAGCGCCGGTCGTGGAGCGATAAGCCACTTCTCAGGCTGCCGCTCGATCTCCATCACGTCGTCGTACTTCGTCACCGCCCAGAACGAGTTGAAGCCCGGTGCCGTCACACGATGCACTGGTGACTCGCGCCGTAGGACCGCGCACGCTGCATGGAACCTTTCCATGTCGGCGTATGCCTTGGGGTCGGTAAAGACCTCGGCAGCTGTGTCAGCGTTCATGTTTTGGCTCCTCGATGCAATTGGTCATGTTGGTTCGTTCGTAAAGGCGACTACCCCGCCCAGATGCGGCGAGGAATGGCACGCAAGGCCGGTTGTCACACTGGTGCGCTGCCGTTTTCCCGCTCTACCCGAAAGCTGCAGGTAACACTCGAGCATTTGGGGTACGCCATGCATGCGGCCGTTACCAAGAGCCCCTCCGCCGGAGAGGATCGGCAATGCGCTCGGGTTGTCGCTGTCGATTCGGCCGTCTTGTACGAACCGATGTGCCTCGCCAATGGGACAGAAACCGAGGACTTCGAGCCAGAGGTACACGAACGGCGAAAATCCGTCGTAGACCTGAGGCAGGTCGACTTCGTTTGGTCCGAAGCCCGATGCCGTCCACAGTCGTTGTGCGGTTTCACGTCCTGTGTCGTAAAGATCGTCGAGGGGCCAATGCAGAGGGAGTCGTCGCTTCGTTGGGCTCCCTGCTGCGATACCGGAGACGTACACCGGCCGATTCGGAAGGTCGGCGGCGCGTTCGGCCGACGTGACGATGAAGGCTGCTGCCCCATCGACGGGGATATCGCAGTCGAGCCGACCGATTGGTTCGGCCAACAAGGGCGCTTCGAGATACTTGTCGCGAGTCAATGGCTTTTCGTACCAGTACGACCATGGAATACGCGAACCGTTTTTGCGCGCCTCGACAAGCACGGTTGCCATAGCGTCGCGTGAAGCGTTGAACCGTTGCAGGTATTCGTTGTAGGTAAGTCCGATCATTGCGAGAGGCCCGAAGAAGCCCTGTGGCGCCGTCCACTGCATCGGGCCGGAGGCGGTCAGCATTGCGTTGCCGTGGTACCGACCCGTTGGGTTGTGTAGCGCCCGGTGCACCAGGACGTAGTCGGCTGCACCTGCAGCGATGGCGTTGACAGCGAGGCTGACCGAGCCGGGTAGTTGGCCGTTACCTTGGAAGCCAACGGCATAGCGGGGGTTGATGCCGAGCTTCTCGGCCAGCCATCCCGATGACACGGTGGACACGCCGTCATCGGCGGTGTGGCTTCCGGCCGTGGGAAGAAGAGCGCTAGAGGTGAAGCCATCGATGTCTTCCGGTTTGAGCCCGGCGTCGGCGATGGCTCTGCGTGCCGTCTCGATCGTTAGTGCACCGAGGTTCTGCCCCGAGCGCGACACGATCGAGCTGTGTGCGTACCCAGCGATCGCTACCCGGTTGCGTACGAATTCGGTCATGGTTCGGGTGCAACCGTCGTAAGTGCGCGTGCTATCGCACTGTGCGCAAGCGTGAATGCGGGCACGGCGATATCAGGCGAGAGATCCTCGAATACGACGACGACCCGATCTCCGACAGCCAACTTTGCGACGAGTCCGTCCGTGAGGCGGCCGATCATTCGGAGGTCGGATTGAGCGTCGAGTTCCACGTCGACAAGCAGCAACGGGATGTCGGCTTCGAAACCCGGGATGAACGACTGGCGTAGTACCACCCATGATCGGATCGCCCCGTCCCCAGACACCGCCTCGAACGTGAACTGGGGATCGGTGTGATGGCAACGTGGGCACACAGTGTCTGGAGGGTGGCTGAACTCTTGGCAGCGCCCACAGCGGGCAACCGTGAGTACGTGGGCTGCCGCAGCAGTCCAGAAGGGCGAGGACACGGCGTCAGGAACCGGCAACAGGCGTGGTGAGGTGTGATCTGTAACAGGAGCGGTCATGGGATGACCTTGGATTCCTGGAAAATAGCGATGTCGTCCCATGAGTAGCCGAGTTCGAGGAGGATCATCTCGGTATGTTCGCCGTGTTCCGGGGCGGGTCGAAGCGCGGGCGGCTGTTCGTCGAACTGTACCGGCACGGTGGGCAACCGGTACGTCGTCCCGCCCTCCACGCGTACCTCGCCGATGTAACCGTTGGCAATCACCTGGGGGTCGGTCAGCAGCTCTTCAACGGCTTGGACCGGTGCCCACGGTGCGTCGAGCCCGCGCAGGAGTTCGGTCCACTGAGCGTAGGTTTTGCTGGCGAACAGGTCATCGAGCGCTTCAACCAGCGCTCCTGCGTTCTGCCCACGACTGTGATGGTCAGCGAAGCGCGAATCCTCTCGGAGGTCGGGCCGTCCGACGATGTCGCAGAACGGAGCCCAATAGCGATCGGACTCGAGGAACACCAGCGAGATATGCCGTGCATCTTGGGTGCGGTATTGCGCAACCAGTGGGCTGAACGTGGGGCCGCGACCGGCGGCTGCTCGTGGCTGATTGCCTTGGAGGGCAGAGAGGATGTCAGACGACAGGGTCCACATTGCAATTCCAAGCAACGAGACGTCGACTACCGATCCCCTTCCTGTACGGCCACGCTTCAAAAGCGCGCTTGCGATACCAAAGGCCAGTGCCATGCCTGCGTTGCGATCGCCCATGGCACCACGCTGACCAATTGGGTACTCGCGTTCGGTCGGTGTTAACACATGGCCGAGGCCACCCCGTGCCCAATATGCCGATGCGTCATAACCTGCCATTCCTGCATCGGGCCCACGCATGCCGTATCCGTTCCCGCGCGCGTAGACGAGCGACGGGTAACGCTGGCGCACCTGGTCGGCGTCGAGGCCGAGGCGTTGCAGTGCGTCGGGACGCATGCTGGTGAGGAACACGTCTGCGGACTCAAGCAGTTGATGGAATACGCGTAGGCCGGCCTCGGAGCGCACGTCGAGCGCAATAGACCGCTTCCCCCGGTTGGCGAGCGCCACGGAGAGGTTCACGCCGCCGCTGTCAGTCCCGATTCCCTGTGTCGCAAGACCACGATACGGGTCACCTTCTGGTCGATCGACGCGGATCACGTCGGCTCCCCAATCGGCGAGGAGCGCACCACACACCGGGACGAAGACCCATTGCGCCAACTCGACGACCTTGATGCCTTCGAAGGCTCCGTCAACCATGGCTCAACGTCGGAGACAACACAACGATGGGTATGTCGCGTTCGGTTCTCGATTGGTACACGTCGTAGTTCGGCCAGACGTCGCGCACGATCTGCCACAGCCGGGGCTTCTCTTCGGGGGTGGCGGTTCGGGCGAGAACGTAGAGGGTCTCGGCCTTCACCTGAATCTCGGCTTGCGGGTTTGCCTGGATGTTGAGATACCACTGCGGGTTTTGCGGTGCTCCGCCCATCGAGGCCACAACGAGATAGTCGCTCCCGTCCGTTCCGAAGATGAGTGCCGACGTGCGTGGTTCATGGCTGCGACGGCCCATCGTGGTCAACAACAGAGTGGGGACTCCGTTCCAGAGATACCCGGTTTCACCGTTCGTCTCGCGATACGCGGCGATATGCGTTGGCCCGAGGAGGGTGAAGTCCGGCTTTGCGTAATTGGCTTCGCCAGGATTGTCGGTCATTTGGCCACGTACCCGCCGTCGATCGGCAGAAGCACGCCGGTAATGTTTGCGGCTGCGTCCGAGCATAGAAAGACCGCAGCTTCGGCGCAGTCTTCGGCGGTGATTGGCTTCCCGAGGGGATGGCTGGCCGACACCGCCTTGGTCGCAGCTTCGATGCTGGCAGCGTCTTCGCCGAACCCCCCTGCCCCCATGAACCGCGTGTAGGGCATGCCGGCCGGACAAATTGCATTCACGCGGATGCCGAACGGAGCGCCTTCGATGGCGACGGCCTTTGTGAGCAAGTGCACCGCAGCTTTGGTTGAGCCGTACACCGAACCTCCCCAGCTGACAAGACCTGCGACCGAACCGGTGTTGAGGATGACACCGCCTGTGGATTGTGCCTTGAACTGCTTCACTGCATGCTTGCAGCCGAAGAACACGCCTCCGAAGTTGACCGCCACCAAACGGTGAAAATCTTCCGCTGTGTGATCTTCGAACTTCATGCCGAGGCGGGGTGTCGGGATGCCGGCGTTGTTGTACAACACATCGAGGCTCCCGAAGGAGTCGACCGCCGTGCGGATCATTGCGACCACGTCCTCTTCGATGCCTACGTCGCAGGCGATGGCGATCCCCGCGCCTCCAGCTGCTTCGAGCAACGCAACCGTCTCTCTCGCTCGGTCGAGGTCTCTGTCGGCCACGGCCACGCGAGCCCCTTCCTCGACGAACCGTAGCGCTGCAGCGCGCCCGACCCCGGCTCCTGCTCCGGTAACGATCGCGTTTTTTCCGACCAGACGCTCGCTCATTTGAGTTCCCCGATTGTCATGTGCTTGACCTCCTGAAAAGAACGAATGCCTTCGGGCCCTCGCTCTCGGCCGAGGCCGCTTTGTTTATAGCCGCCTGCCGCCGCGTACGCAGAGAAGACTCCGGTGTTGACGTTGACCGCGCCCGAACGAATTCGGCGCGCCACCGATGTAGCGGTTGCAAGATCTCGGCCGTAGACCTGGGCCGAGAGGCCGTATGGGCTGTCGTTCGCAATTCGTACGGCGTGCTCGAGATCGTCGTAGCCGATGATGCTGATGACCGGGCCGAAAATCTCTTCTTGTGCTGCCCGGTTTGAGTTGTCAGGAAGGTCGAGAACCGTCGGTTCGAAGTAATAACCCCGATCAAAGCCGGCGGGTCGCCTACCGCCCCTCACAACAGTGCCTCCGCCTTCTAGCGCAAGTCCGACGAACTGCTCACACCTGGCACGTTGTGCTGCGTTGATCACCGGTCCCATGAGTTTCGTCGGGTCGGTCGGACTTCCCACGGAGATATGTCCGTACGCTGCTGTTACTGCTTCGATTACTTCGGGTTTGCGTGCCGTCGGTACCACCATGCGGGTGGCAGCAACGCAAGCCTGGCCCGCTGTCATTGCGACGACTGCCATTGCACCTGGGCCGACACGATCAATCGCATCGTCGAGGTAGATCTGTGCAGATTTACCGCCGAGTTCGAGGGCCACTCGTTTGATGGTCGGTGCGGCCTGGGCGAGGATCTGGCGCCCCACCGAGGTAGACCCGGTGAACGAAACCATATCGACAGCTGGGTCCGTTGTGAGCAGCGCTGCACCGTCGGCGCCGTCTTCGACGATGACGCTGAGCACACCGGGCGGGAGACCTGCTGCGTCGGCGGCAGCCCCGAAGATGAGCGACGACAGCGGCGTGAGAGGGCTTGGTCGGAGAATCACCGAGTTGCCAGCCATGAGTGCCGGAATAATTTTCTGGAACGCCATGATGATCGCTCCGTTGTACGGCGTAATTGCAGTTACTACTCCAATGGGCTCGTGACGACGGATGCTGAGCACCACGCGCCCCCTAATCAGGTCATCGATTGGAACAGGGTTAGCGTCTTCATGTGACATTGCCTGATAGAGGTCAAGGGTCTGGCGTCCCAGTGTCAGGCCCATCGTGACCTGCGCCCCTTCGGCGAGCATCTTCGGTTGGCCTGCTTCGGCCATGATTGTTTCTACCAGCAAGTCCCGGTTTGCCTCAATGTGATCGAGGAACAGGCTCAGCACGACAGCGCGATCCCGTGCCGAGCGATCCGCCCAGATGCCGTCGTCAAATGTGCGGCGTGCAGATCTGATTGCTCTGTGAACTTCGCTGAGCGGTGTGACGGCGGCGTTTGACACGATGGTTTCGTCCGCCGGGTTCTCGACGGCGAACGATCGGTCGCCTTCGACCCAGGTTCCTGCGACGTAGGTGTGTGAGCCGTCGACGATGCTCGTTGCGGTCATGTGTTCACCAGTGCTTTCGGCTGTGCGTCAAGGGAGTTGTCCTGGAGAGGTCGTTCTCAGAGCGATCCGGTTGGAATTTCGAAAAGAGATCCAAATTGAAGTCGATGTCGAAATAGGTTAATCGGTCCGGCCGTGACTCTGCCAGCCGAACGTCGCGGTACCTGCGGGTCACGACTGCACCAGTTAGTCGTGCAACTGCCAGTTAGTCGTGTAACTGGTGGGACGAAAACGCGTCGAGGTCGCGAAGCGCGGCGCAGGATCGTCGTGCCATGGCCAAAAACATGGCGTCGGCGGCGATGGTGCGCTCGGTCGTGGAGTACATCGCTCCAATGGTTGTGATCATTGGTCCTTGGAAGAGTCCAAGCCGGTAGTCCTCGAAACACTCCTCGGCGGAATAGTTGACGACCCCACGTCGGCAGAGTTCGCGATGGTAGGCAACAACGAGGTCCTGCTCGGTCTTACGGCGCTGTGCGATGTCAACGCTGGTGCCGAGGAAATAGGCAAGATCTCGCAGCGGCGGGGCGACCGCGAGGGTCTGCCAGTCGACGGCTATCACCTGATTGTCCCCGGTGTCCCCGGTGTCGTCGGCGTTTGGGCTGAACATCAGGTTGTCGAGCCGATAGTCGCCGTGGAGAGGGGCAAGCGTGCGGTGGCCGGCCATTAACCAGGGCTCCAAAATCTCGGCGGATGAGCGGAGCACGCTGACATCGACCGAGTCAAGCTCGTTGGCGTAACGAGCAACGAACCCGTCGGTCGCGTCCCTTCCAATCTGAGCAAGAAATGCTGCGCGAGCCTCGTCTGGTCGTGGGAGGAACGGCACCTCGAACAGCGACGGATCATTCCATCGTGGGGCGTGCAGGCCGGCCAGATTCATGCATGCCGCCCTCGCAGTCCGCTCCGAGCAACCGTTGGTCTGCACGCCAGGTTGGCGGGGCGCAAGATCCTCGAGTATCAGCGTGAAGCTCAGCGCGTCTTCGGCGATTGCGCTGTACCAGCACTTCGGGAGAGGAATCTCGACGGTGGTAGCCAAGTCTCGGTAGAAGCCCACCTCGGCACGAAACCCGTTACTGACTCGTCGCCGAGCCGCCTCGTCGCCCGCGTGCATCTTCGCAATCAGTGTCGGAGGGAGGTGTTCGGCGTCGACTCGTAGTCGGTACGTTGCCCCGGTCTGTCCGGCACCGATTTGAGAAATTGACACGGTTCGTACGGTGGCGGCGAGAACCTCTGACAACCAAGGCGCGGTGATGTCTTCGACGCGCTGTGCGACGGCGGCCATCAGCGATCGGCGAGCAGAGTTTCGAGCACCAGCCGATCAGTGTCGAGCAGCCGCCGCAATGGCTGGCCCCGACCCGAGCGCCAGTACACACCTTCGCCCCGCCAGGCAGTGCGGCGTAGCGAGGTCTTGTCGATCTTCATGCTCGCAAGCTTCGGCAGGTCCGACACCGGGAGAACGAACGCTGGCGTCCATTTGGGGCCGAGGTCGGGTTGCGCCGCAAGGAACTGGTCGAACGCCGCCGGGTCGAAGTGTGCGCCCTCGCGAAGCTCTATGGCGCTCATCACACGATCGCCGACGGGGTCATCGGGAACGGCGTAGACAGCAACGGAGCGGATATCGGGGTGGCGGGCCAAGATCGCTTCGACAGGTGCTGCTGCGAAGTTCTCGCCGTCAACGCGGAGCCACTCGTTGGATCGACCAGCGAAATACAGCCAACCCGCATCGTCTCGATACGCCAGGTCGCCAGACCAATACCAGCCGTCACGAAAGCGCGCCGCTGTTGCCTGATCGTTGTTGTAGTACCCCTCGAATCCTGCAGTGGCCGCCGTTTCGACGATTTCGCCGACGGCCTGGTGGAGATTGAGGGGCCTCCGTGCGGGGCTGAACTGGACCGGTGGACACTCCTGCATCGTTTCTGGATCGATCACCTTCACAGATTCCTTCGCAGTTCCAAGCGCTCCGTCGGGCATCGAGGGATCACGCCGAATAACGATGATCCCTTCGGTGGAGCCGTAACTATCACGAACGTTGCAGCCGAAACGACGTGCGAACTCCTTGATGTCGTGCAGCGATGCCTCGTTGCCGATTGCGAGGCGCAGGCGGCTTCCTGCGTCGTCGGGCTGCTCGGGCACGGTGAGGATGTAGTTGAGGACCTTCCCGGTGTAAGTGAGGAAAGTTGCGTTGTGGTGACGGATGTCTGCCAGCGTATTGGACGCAGAGAACCGTGCCCGGGTCGCGATCGGAATTCCGGCGGTCAAGGCTGAGGACCAGCCTGTGAAGAGCGAGCTCGAGTGAAAGAACGGCAACGGCGAGTAAACGACATCATCGTCGGTGAGTTCGGCGATGCTCGCAACGTGCGCGCCGGTCCGAGCAAATCGGCCGCCTGTGCACCGTACGGCTTTCGGGAGGCCAGTTGAGCCGGACGTGAAGATCAGCAGGAAGAGGTCTTCATCGTCAACGTCGGCTATCGCCGTTGGCGTTGCCGCCTGGAGCGCTGCAAGGTAAACGTCGGAGTCGACGACGAGAACTCGCTCGGGGGGGACAGGGTGATCGGTCCCTTCCAACAGCGGCAGCAGCGTGCTCGACGTCACGACGATCTCGCAGTCGGTGTGGCTGATCAGCTGCGCGAGTTGGTCGCCTCGATAGGTGGAGTTGATGCCGACGACAACCGATCCGGATAGGGCGCCTCCAGCAAGCCACAGGAGATACTCGGGCACGTTGTCCAGCAGGACGCCGATATGTGGCGGCCTGGTGGAGTCACGGAGTTGGCCGAACAGGCCTGCCCGCAGCAGCCCCTGTTCAACGAGTTCTCGGTAGCTCCAGGCCTGGTCGCCGAAGAGCAGCGCTGGCTGGTCGTCATCGGCTCGCGCAGCGAGCAACTGGGCTGCGTTCATTGGTGGAGGACGCTTGTGTCGATCATCCCCGTGGCGAACCCCGCCGTCGAACCTCGGTCAGCGAGCATGCTGACACCATTGACTTGGCGTGACGCGTCCATTCCGAAGAACGCGAGCACGTCTGCGATGTCCGCCGGTGTTGCCAGCCCTGAACTTGCAGCGATAGAGAAGTCCATCACTTTGTCCGAGAAGGTCGTACGGAAGTCGTTGAGTAGGGGAGTATCGATGGGTGATGGGCAGACACTGTTGATACGCAGCCCGCGGGCTGCGAAAGGTACTGCCCGCCGCTGGGTGAGCCGCACGACGCATTCCTTGGAGAACGAGTACGGATCGATGCCGATGCCATCGGCACGGCGATCGAACCAGCCCAACGCCTCGTCCCACGACGAAATGGAGAGAAGGTCGTCGATCTCGTGCGTTCTTTTGCTCCACTGCAGACCAGCCGTCGATGCCGTATTGACAACGGACCCGCCCGGGTTCATCTGAGAACCGATGGCATCTGTCAGATATCGCAAAGCAAGCGTGTTCACTGAAAAGATCGTATGTGCACGTGCTGTACCGGCCACGCCAGCGTTGTTGAACAGCACGTCCACCACCCCAATCTCCGAGACCACCCGTTCGAGGGCTGACGGGTCGGTGAGATCTGTTGGGATCCATCGCTGTGTCTTTGCCAGCTGCACAGGTTCCTGCACGTCGAGCACGATCACTTCAGGCGAGCCGAGCGTGTGGAGTAGCGATACCAAGGCAGCACCGACGCCGCTCGCCCCGCCGGTGACGACCACCCGCTTGCCTGCGAAGGTGTAGTTGTTCATTGTGGCTGTCCTAGCTTCGATGGGTTGCGGAAACGCAGTCTCGTGACGGAGGGCACGACGAGCAAGTGCCTCACGCGAGCCCGGCCACACTCCGAAATAACGACATTGACGTCAATATAGAATCTTGATGCTACGGCGTGCAATCTGCAAGCGCCCATTTGCTGACGAGAGGAACCCATGTCGAACTACTCGGCTCCCGAATTGGTCGCCGACCGTGCGGCACGGTACGTCGAAGCCGGGTTGTGGAACACCCGAACGCTTGCCGATGGAATCGAGGCTGCGGCGCGCAAAATGCCTAACAAGTTGGCTGTTGTCGACAACGAGCAATCCCTCACGTACGCAGAACTTGGGAACAGGGTTGGCCTAGCGGTTGAGGGATTGCGTCAACTCGGCGTCACCACGGGAGATGCCGTGGTTCTTGTTGCCGGCAACACGCTGCCCTCTGTGGTTGCATACCATGCGCTGCTGCGGACGGGTACCCGGGTGCTAGTCCTCGACCGGAGATGCGGCCCCGCAGATGTGCGTGACGCGCTCGGCCTACTCTCACGACGCGGACGGGTCGTTGTGCCAGCGAAAGAACGCGAACGTCTTGTCGGTGGCACCGAAGCCGATGTGACTGTGTTGACTGTCGAAGCACTTGCAGCCTGGCAGCGTGACAACCCGGACGGTACAACAGCTTCCGCTGTTCTGCTGAAAGAGCCGGACCGTGATGCGCCAGCGGTCATGTTGTTCACGTCGGGTACAACGAGCCGTCCCAAAGGCGTAATTCACTCTCTCAATACCTTGACAGCCGGCGCTGACAACATGGCGCGCATCACCGGTGTCGACGAGACGTCCTCGCTCTTCCTGGTGAGCCCGCTCACGAGCATCGCCGGGATAATGCAGGTCCACCTGGCAGCAGATCGGCACGCGTGCCTGATTCTTGAGGATCGCTTCGAGCCAGACCACTCGCTGGACCGCATCAACGAACTCGGGGCCACCGCTCTCGGCGGCGCGCCGGTGATCGCCGAGCGGCTGCTCCAAGCGGCTCAGCGCCGCAACACCGGTATCGCCTTGAAGACGGTGGCCCTTGGTGGAGCCATGCTTCCTCGCCCCCTGTTGGAACTCGCCACCGACGTGTTCGGCATCGAAATCGCCCGCGTCTATGGATCGTCGGAGGCGCCGAACTTCAGCGGCAGCGTCCCCATCGACGACCGCAACCGTCGGCTCACCGATGATGGGCAACTGATGCCGGGCAACGTCGTGCGTGTAGGGTCGGTCGACCACGCACAGGAGGGTCTCCTGCGAGGACCGTGTCTGTTTCTCGGGTACGTCGACCCTGAACACAACGCTGCGGCGTTCGTTGATGGCTGGTTCCGCACAGGAGACCTGGTCGACGAGCACGAGGGGCGAATCACGGTCGTCGGGCGGATCAAAGAGATCGTCAACCGCAACGGGCTGAAGATCTCGTTGCACGAGATCGACGCTGCGCTGGTCGGCTTGCCGGGCGCGCGGGAATTAGCCGCGTTCGCTATGCCCGATGCCAGCACCGGTGAACGAATGTGTGTCGCTTTGCATCCCTTGGACGGGGCGCTTGTCGACCTGGAAGCTGTTTCGGACCATCTCCGCGCTCAGGGCATCGCGCGTCGCAAATTTCCGGAAGAAGTGGTGATCTGGGACAAACCACTTCCCCGAACAGCATCAGGGAAGATTGTTAGGTCGCAGCTAGTGATGGATGCTCCAACCATGCGAGTATCGTCGCCTGACTAAATGTGCGACGGCCCAACGGACGGCAGCGAGACGGTGGTGGATCGGCTCACAGGCGTGTTCAACCCGAATTCCAAGCCGCTGAAACTCTTTAACGCGAAGACTTGCGCGCTCTCGGAGCGGGCTCAATATCGTCCTGCATGCCGAGTGCGTTTGCCCAGAGCCGAGTGAGCTGGTCTACTGCGTGTTCAAATTCGTATTTTCGGTACCCTTGCACAAGCCACAGTTCCGCGAATCGTGCCACCATTGCTCCGAGGGCATCAGCGGCCGTTGTGGGATCAAGCTGCTTGTCGGCCAGGCCCTCGTCTTGTAGGCGACGGATCGACTTCTCAGCACGTTCGACGAAATGTCGCATGGTGGCTGTCCGCGCCGCATTGACCTGCTCGTCGTATCGCGAGACCTGCTCGATGACGCCCATCAATTTGGCTTCGTCGCGATATCGGCGAAGGTATCGACTGTTTGCCTGCCGGATGCCATCTCGCGCTGATCCGGCCTTCTTGTGCGCGTTGGCAGAAGTGCCCTCTTCCGGTGCGGTCAGCCGTGCTTCTTGGAGCTCGGCAACTTCGCGAAAGATCTGCTCTTTCGAATCGAAGTAGTGATAGAACGACCCGTGGGACAGGCCGGCCGTTTCCGAAATGTCTTGGATCCGGGCGTTCAGAAATCCGTCACGCTCAAAGATCTTCTTGGCGGCGTCGGTGAGCCGGGCTCGAGTTTCAACCCCTTTTCTTGATCGTCCAACTTCGCGGCTTCCCGCTTCGGCAGCGGGGCGAATCGCGGGGGCAGCTGTTCTTGGCAACGCAGCGGTACCTTTCGTACGGGCGACCCCGCGGGGTTCTGCCGGGGCGGAACTCTTTACGGTAACTCGCCGAACCGGCTGTCTTGTGTTCATCGACCCGATGCTTTGTTTGAAGTGCCGGCCGAATTGGCTGGCACCGATGGTTCGCGGGGGAGACCGAGGCCACGTTCTCCAATGGTGTTGCGTTGGATTTCGTCTGTTCCCCCACCTATGCGCAACCCCGGAGCGAACAGGAATCGGTCTACCCATGGTGCTGAGTCAGGGTGATCCGTGAGAGTAGCGGCCATGCCGAGAATTTCTGCAGCGGTGTTGGCGGACAGTCTGGCGTGTTCCGAGTAGAGCAGCTTGGTGAGTGAGCCGCCAGCCGGTACCGAACTCCCGGACGCCACACGAGACACCAGCATGTCAAGAGTGCGTTCGCGGATGATTGCGCTGACGACCTGTTGGCGGACGCACGGTTCGGTGTTTCGACCCAGGCTGCGTGCAAGCGCAACCAGTTGCACAGCGGACCTTGCGCTCGTCCCTCCGCCAATTGCCGCTCGTTCGCTGGTGAGCATCGTTCGCATGACTTCCCAACCGCCGCCCAAGGTGCCAATGAGTTCATGCGATGGTACAAATACATCGGCGAGGAACACCTCGTTGAAGTGATACCCGCCCGATAACTGGCGCAGCGGCCGGACCTGCACGCCTGGATGCTTCATATCCAACGCGAAACACGAGAGGCCTTTGCGCGACGGTTCGTTCGAGGATCGAGCCAGCAGCAGAGCGAAGTCTGCTCCTCCGGCCCCGGAGGTCCAAACCTTCTGCCCGCTTACTTTCCAGCCACCGTCTACAGGAGTTGCAGTTGTCCTCACACTTCCGAGGTCTGACCCCGCATCGGGTTCCGACAACAACTGACACCAGCTTGCCTCGCCGCGCAAGACGCGCGGAAGATGCTCGACTCGCTGTTCGTGAGTGCCGTACGTGAACAGCACAGGTGGAAGCATCTCCAACGCGATCGCAAACAGTTTGGTGGAGACACCGAAGTTGGTCTGTTCCTCGGCGATGATCTCATCCTGCCAGCCCGGCCCACCCTGACCGCCGTACTCGGCCGCCCACGATCGGCCGGTCAACCCGGCCTTGTAGAGCTTTTGCTGCCAGGCTCTCGTTACGGCGATGGCTCGGAGTTCGCGAGCCTCGTATTCTTCTGCCGTTGACGCTGCGACGATGTGGACCGCGGAGAAGTCTTCTGGTTCGCCCTTCTTGGGTGCGTTGGCAACGAGCCAGGCGCGCACCTCGGCCCGGAACTGTTGCGGGTCTGTGGTGGTGGCGATCATGGGGATGCTCTCCGGGTCGGTGATTTCTGTTGGCGCCTGCGTCTGACGCCGAGCGCCTTGATACGGTGATCGACGTCAGCTCGGTAGTGCGATTTCCGAATGTCGTGAGCTGGATTTCGACTTCGACGTCGACAACGGTATCGTGCGTATCTTCGCTCAGTCCTACGGTGAGCACAAGTTAGCGAGACCGTCGAAACGTCTGACCGACGTCACAGGAGGCGACATGACCCCGAGCCCCTCGGATCACTTCGAGATCACCCAATTGCTGGCGAAGTACTGCCTTGCCCTCGATTCCGACGACGTCGAGTCCGCCTCGGAACTGTTCGCACCCGACGGAGTATTCGAGGTGTACGGTCGCCAGTGGGTCGGCCCCACTGGAGTTCGGGAAATGCTCAACGCTGCGCCGCGCGGCCTCCATCTCGGTGGCCCTCCGGTCTTGACGATGGTGGATGCAGGTCACGCCATCACGAAACAGAACTTGTTGTTCGTTGACCGAACTGATGGCTCCAGCCGCCAGACGGCGTACACCGACGAGCTTGTGAGGACCCATGCGGGCTGGCGATTCCAGCACCGTCGCGTCAGGTTCTTCACCCGTGCCGGATTGGCCGACCGCCCGCCTCGGGCGACCCCGCAGCGTACTCTCGACCCTGCTGAATTCGCTCAACTGGCCACGGCGTACGCGTGGTACGTCGACACCGCCGATGCTGCGGGCCTACGTGCCATTTTTTCTCCGGATATGGTCTTCGCCGTCCGCGACCGGGAGATCGTCGGTTGCGACGCCGTGGTCGAAATGCTGACCCACTCGATCCGCGGAACCCACGTCGCCAGTGCACCCTTGGTGAAACCGACCGAGTTTGGTGCTTCCGGGCTCTCGCGGTTCATCTTCGAACCGGCCGACGGCAGTGGGACACGCTCCGGTGGCTACGAAGACGAGTTCGTCTTGCTCAACCAGCATTGGGTGCTTGCGCGGCGGACCGTTTCATTGTCGGTCGCGATGGACACGATGACAACCTAGTGCCGTGGCGATGCAGCGACGCCCTGAGCCCACCGGTAGTCGGCCTTGCCCGCCGGAGACCGCTGGATCTCCTTGACGAACACCCACGCCTTCGGAAGCTTGTACCGCGCAAGATGCCGAGCGGCTGTCTCCGTCAGTTCTTCTTCACTGACGGCTGCTCCGTCGGTCAAACGAACAACCGCCACGACTTCTTGACCCCACCGTTCAGACGGTCTTGATGTCACGATGGCGTCGTAGACGCAAGGATGTGTCCGGATGGCCGCCTCGACCTCCTCGGCGAAGATCTTTTCGCCGCCCGAGTTGATGGTGACCGATTCGCGTCCGAGCAGTTCAAGCGATCCGTCTTCGAGCCATCTGGCTCGATCGCCAGGAACCGACATCACTTCGCCGGCAACGACGGGGAAGGTGCGAGCTGTCTTCTCGGTGTCTCCGAGGTATCCGATCGGGATGTCGAAGCCTCGCTTGGCGAGCCATCCGATGGCTGGGTCACCAGGCGTCAATAGCCGGGTCATGTCTTCGGCTATTACCACGGAACCTTCACTCGGCGTGAATGTGCCGGACGCCGCACTCCCGGCTGCAGTGGTGATCTGCATCCCTTGGCCTCCGCCTTCTGACGAGCCGACGCCCTCGATCACCGTGACACCCGGGAGAAGTTCCACGAAGCGTTCCTTCAGCGCCGGCGACAGGGCAGTACCGCCAGACAAAACTATGCGCACAGACGAGAGATCGTAGGAACCTGTCGACATCTCATCGAGGATGGGCCGTGCAAACGCGTCGCCCACGAGTTGGAGGTACGACACACGTTCACGTTCAATGGTGCGGCACATATCGGCTGCGTCCAGGCGTGTCACTACGTCTTGAATGACGACGGTCCCCCCTTGGTTCATTGCCATGAATGCGACCCAGTGGCCAGAGCCGTGCATGAACGGTGGTGCCGGGCACACGATGTTGGGGGTAGCTGCAGCTGCCGCGTCGGCGATCGATTCGATGGAGGGCCAGGGTTCGCGTGTCACCGGAACCCGTCCGCCCATTGCTGTGCGATGGATGTCGGCCTGTCGCCACAGCACGCCTTTCGGCATGCCCGTCGTGCCGCCGGTGTATAGGACATAAAGATCGTCGGGCGACCACTCTCCGGCCCAATTCGGAAGTGTTGCGGGAGCGGCTTCCAGCGCATTTTCGTACCACTGTGCCCCGGGCAGGAGCGGACTGCCTGATTCGTCGGCGATCTGCAAGAGCGCCCGAATTGCGGGGACCTGCGGGAGCACTTCGGCGAGTGTGGGGGCGAACGCGCTGTGGTACACAATCGAGGTCGAGCCGCTGTTCTCCAGTACGTACTGAAGCTCCTTAGCCACGTAGCGATAATTCACGTTGATCGGCACCACACGCGCCTTGAAGGCGCCCAGCATGGCTTCGAGGTACTCGTTGCCGTTATGGCAATAAATTGCGAGGTGATCGTGCGGCGACTCGTGACGCGATGCTGGATCGACGTTCTTCAGGGTCTGGCCGATGCCATGTGAGCGGAGCACGTGAGCGAAGCGACGGCTGCGGTCGGTGACTTCTGCATAGGTGAAGTGTCGACCTCGAAACACGATGCACGTACGATCTGGAACGCTGGAGGCCACGGCCTCGTGCACAGCAGCCAGGTTGTAGCGGGGAATCTGCGTCGTCAGTAGGGTTGTTGCTGATGCAGTCATCGGCGGACTTCCTCGTGGTTGTCGGCATGGGTCGAGTGTGTGGCCTCGCGGCCTGCACGTGCCATGATCGTGCGCGTGTCGGGGTAGCTCAGATGATGCGCCCCGCCGTCGACGAGCATGGTGTGGCCGGTGATGTAGGCCGCATCTTCAGATGCGAGGAACACCACCGCTTTTGCAATATCAGCCGGGCGACCGTATCGGCCGAGAGCCGTGTTGTCGACGTATCCCTCGACCATGCCAGGGATTTTCCAGATCATCTCTGTGCCCGGGGTGCGCACCAGGCCTGGAGCGACAGCGTTCACCCGGATACCACGGGGGCCGAGTTCCAGCGAGGCGACATCGACCAGAGCAACGACCCCCGCCTTTGCAGCGCAGTAGGCACTGACGGCGCGCCCCGGTTGCACTGCGCTGAGGCTCGTGATCGCGACGATCGATCCACCTTCGTGCATCACTCGGGCCGCAGCTTGAATGGTGAGGAACGCGCTCGTGAGTGAAAGATCGACGATCGCACGCCACTGCGCGAGCGTCATGTCGACGATCATCCCACCGACCCCTCCGCCGGTGTTCGGAACAGCGATATCCAGTCTCCCGAACCGTTCAATTGCGCACGCGACTAGCTGAGCTGGGCCGTCCTCATGCGTCACGTCGCAACGAACGGCGGAGCACGCATCGCCCAATGATTCGGACAATGTTGCGAGGGCGGTGTCGTCGATGTCGCCCACAACTACCCGGCCTCCTTGATGCACGATTGCCTCGGCGACCGCACGACCGATGCCCATGGCACCGCCGGTGACTACCGCTACCTTTCCGTTGAGCAAACCCTGCTGATTCATGAAGCCTCGAAAACAATGAGTGCGTGGGCAGTACTTTGCCACTGAATTGACGTCGACGTCGATTCACGGAACGCGCAGGTCATGTACGGAAGGTCAACTCGTAGGCGTTGTCGAACATGATTCGCTGCTGATCGTGGGCCGAGAACTCGGTGATGTTGTCGAGGAAATCCATCGGCTGCGGAAAACCCTCGCCATGTGGCCAGTCCGAACCGAACAGGATTCGGTCCACCGGGAGGTGGCGGGCGAGTTCCGACACGCTCTCCTCGACGAATGGAGCGACCCAACAGTGCTGGATGAACTGGTCTTTCGGGTTGACCCGATAGGCTCCGGCATGGTTCAACGTGTCGAGAGCATGTAACAGCGAAGGAACCCAGTGGCCCCCGTTCTCGATGAAGGCAATGCGCAGACGCGGAAAACGTTCGAACAATCGATGCGCCACGAGGATGTAAGCGAAGTCGTGCACGATCCGGCCCTTCAAGAGTGCTCCAAAGATCGCGTCGCCCTCCATCCGCATCGAATCGCCGGCGGCTGCCCTTCCGCCGGGCCCCTCGCCCCACACTCGGCCCATGAGTACCGGCAGTTCGTCGTAAGTGTCGTCGTTGCCGTCGTGCGCCGCGACAACGACCCCTGCCTCTTGCGCCAGGCCCCAGAACGGATCAAACATCGCATCTGCCGGCGAGCGCCACCCGTGCACCGTGAGAGCGGCCCCGTGTCGCAATGCGACAACCCGGGCCCCGTGTTCGATGCACCAGCGGAGCTCCTGTGTGGCGAGTGCTGGGTCGGACAAGTTCATATAGGGCACCCCAAAGATTCGGTTCTTGTACGCGAATCCCCAGTCCTCCTCGATCCAGCGGTTGAAGGCCCGTGTCACTTCCAGCGCCGCCTCGATGTCGCCATGCATCGCCGCCTCGATGACCACGCCATGCGACGGAAAGAGCCAGGTCGCCTCGACACCTTGGGCATCCATCACCTTCAACCGTTCGTCGCGTCGGTACCACTCGGGTCGATCGGATGGTTGCACCGTGAACGCTTGGAGGAACACTTCACGCGTGATCTTTCCTTTGAAGTAGTCCATGAACGCGCCAGGGTTGGGGCGCGGGTGGACGTCTCCCGGCCCGGGTAGCCGTTCCAGCACTTCGTTGCCAACGACGTATCGAACGACGCCGTCAACCTCCTTTACCTGCACGCCGCGCTCGGCAAACGCAGGGTTGCGGTGACGCGTAAAGGCGTCGCTCGGCTCCCAGTAGTGGTTGTCGGCGTCGAACACCTTGGCGATCTGAGCTGTCGTCATTTGATGCCTCGTTTCGAGTGGCTTGCTACGACTGGACGATTTCGTGGTTAGTCGGTTCCGTGGCGCAGCAGGCGGCCTGGCGTCGCGTTCGTGCAGACCCCGTCGATGAACGTTGTTTCGCCGTTGACGATGATGCGCTCGTAACCGACTGCCTTCTGGATGAGACGCCATTCGCCGGCCGGGTAGTCCCACACGCGTTCCTGCGGGAGGGCGTCGACGGTATCGAAGTCGTAGACAATGACATCGGCCGGAGCACCTTCGAGTAGCGCGCCACGACCCTTCAGCCCGACTGCTTGCGCCGGATAGGCCGACAGTCGCCAGTGTGCTTCTTCGAGCGACATGATCTCGTGATCTCGCACCCAGTGCGCGAGCATCTCGGTGGGGTAGCGACCGGTGGTGATGAACTTGGTGTGGGCGCCTCCGTCGCTGATGCCAGGAAGCGCAACCGTCGACGTCGCAACTTCTTTCACGGCTCGTGGGTCCATTGGAACCATGGTCGTTTCGAACCCTGCCTTGAGGCGGGCGGCAACTGCGATGTCGAGCATGACGTCGAGCATGTGTTTGCCTTCGCGGGCACCTATCTCGCCGAGGGTGAACCCTTCGTAGCGCGCCTTCAGTTCCTGGGCGTTCGGCGTGTCGCTAGAGATCCAGGTCACCTTGATGTCGGGCAAGGGATACTTGGCTGCCCCGAATCCCCCATCGGTCTCGAGGAGGGTGGCCTTCAGCGCAACGCGTCGCTCGGGATCGGCGAACTTGGCGATCTTCTCGTCGATTGTCCCGAGGCAAGCCTCCTTCCACACTGGGAACATGTCCATCAGGTTGTAGTCCTCAAGCACGATCTCGGACTTGAAGCGAACGGTGCCGGCCTGGGCGAACACTCGAAGGCCAAGGTCTTCATTGAGTTCTCGTAGCCGCTCTATCGCCTCTTGGTGGGTGTAGCGCATCTCACCATGCTGATTGACTGCCCCGGTTGGACCGAGCGCGTTCCAGATGATCGGCCTCCCGCTCTCACGCGCGATCAATGCCGCAAGTTCCAACGGGCCTGTTACTTGTGACGTACCTCGGCCCACTTTTCGGAGCGCTTGGGAAAATGCAATCAGCTCGCGTTCCGTCATGCAGTCCGTGACCATCGGTGTGCCGTCGAAGTCGAGTTGCACGTTACCGACATCGCCGAGAAGCTGCGCACTCAGCCCACATCCACCAGCCTCCATCCCCTCGATCAGCAACTGGCACATGCGCTCGAGTTCCTCGTCGGTGCACCGTCGCTCCTTCGCCGCGTCGACACCGACGACATATCCGTAAAGCGGTGCCAATGGCACCAACGACATCAGGTTGACGCCCTTCGGTGTGCGTTCCACGCTGTCCAAGAACTCGGCAAACGTCACCCAGTCCCAAGGCATGCCGACCTGCATCGTCTTCAACGGGACCGCTTCGTTGCGCGACAGCGACATCATGGCCCGGTCTCGGTCTTCGGGCTTGCACGGGGCAAACCCGAACCCGCAGTTGCCTATGACGACGCTCGTCACTCCGTGCCAGCCCGACATTGTGCACCATGGATCCCAGAAGACCTGGCTGTCGTAGTGCGTGTGCAGGTCGACGAAACCTGGAGCCACAATGCGACCCGCAGCATCCACCACCTCGGCACCCTCTGACGCATCGATGTTGCCGATCTGGGTGATTCGGCCTCCGGTGATCCCGACGTCGGACTTGTAGCGCGGGGTTCGAAGCCCGTCAATAACGGTGCCACCTTTGATCACAATGTCGTAAGTTGGCATAGTACGTCCTAACGCGATTCGGTGAGGACCGTCGAGCCGCCTGGAGCAGCTCGAAGTGCTCATTGCAACTGGTGGGCCGAGTGTCTCTTACTTACTTGACGAACGTACAGCAAGTTTATGTTGCCGTCCATCGACAAACTCGGTACGGTGCGCTGAGATGACAACCAAGGAGCAGCCGCGGCGTACACAGGTTCAGCGACGCCTTGACGCTGAACGATCGCTCGTTGCCGCAGCGGCAGAGGTGGTGGCCGAGCGCGGGATTGAACGAGCTTCGCTCGCAATCATTGGAGAACGGGCGGGTGCGAGCCGCGGACTTGCCAACCACCACTTCGGCACAAAGGAAGCACTTGTTGCCCAAGTCGCCACCTTGGCGCAGGACCGGCTGTCGGCGTTGACCGTCGAAGCGATCGAGCGATCTCACCGCCATGTTGAGGAACTCACCGGTGCCGAACTGGCGTTAGCGGTGGTCGACACCTACCTTGCTCAGTTCGAGAACCCGAGCCCGGCAGACCGTGCCCTTATCGTGATGTGGGGGGCTATGTTCCCAAGTGAGTCATCGATCGACGGAATGCTCGAAGCCGACCGCAGGGCGTATAGCGGTTGGTCCGAGATCATCAAGCGCGGGCAGGGCGACGGGTCGATCCGATCCGACATCGACGCCAGCGCAACTGCTGTGGCACTCCACGGCCTGATGCGCGGTGTCGCCGCCCTGCTCCTCACCGAATCCGAGTACACCGATATGCGCAGCGTTCGACGAACTGTTTCCACGTTCCTGGCCGCAGCTTTTATTCCCGTCGTCACCCCGAAAGCTCCTTCTCGAGCAAGAAAGCGTGCGTAGACCGAGACACAGCTGGGACATTGCCGGGTCCTTTTCGCGCATCGCCGGGTTGCCGCATCGTCGATGTCCACCGGCATCTGAAGGGTGCCCGTTAGATTGCTGCTGGCGGGATGTCGTGCTCAACAGTTACCCGCTGAGGGTCGAAGCTGAGTAGTCCTTTAATGGGCGATGCCTCGGGTATCGGATCCTGGTAGGACCACGCGATGTCGTCTATCTGGGTGCCGTTGACGAGCCCCGTGAAGTACGAGGCGGTGCCCTTGTACGGACAAAACGATGATGTGGTACTTGGGAGCAGAACGATGCCTTGAACCACCGACGTCGCCACGTACAATCGTGGTTCAAGGGCGGTTTCGTAGAGAGTGGTCGTCTCGGTGGTCTCGACGATGGACACACCGTTCGCCAAGATGTGGAGGCGTCGCCCGCCTGTGACGAAGTCGATCCGGTGGTAGGGATTGCGAACCGCCTGAATCGGCTCGCCCTCCTCGAACCACTGATCAACAACTCGCCACGCAACCTCCACGTAGCCGTTCAACTCAGCTGCCACCGCCACCACGGAACCGTCTACGTCGTCGATCGGGAACGCGTAGGTCGGCGGTCGGCCCGGACGGTGCACGAGAACGACCCGTTCGCTCTCCACAACTGTTCGGCCGCGGAGGGTCGCGTGGACGCGTTTGCGGTACGGCTCGGTGTACGAGACGGGACCGAGGAGAGGTGGCGAAAGCCGACCAGCAGCATGACCCGAGAGCGGGCCATGCCCGGACGTCAGCGACACGTTCTAGCCACCTTCTTTCGTGTTCCGGTCACTCACATTGCGGTCCGGTCGTCTCGTGGTCGGTCGTCGGGAAAGGCCCGAACCATCGCATCGACACTGAACGAAGCAATGAGCGTGCCAGCTTCCTCATACACGCGACACTCCGAATGCGTCATCCCGTCTCCAGCGAACGTGGAGACGTGGTGGTAGCGCATCCAACGGTCTGCATTCACTGGCGCATGAAACGAAATCGAGATGGCGTTGATGGCTGTCGACAGGGTTCTATGCGCAGAGTCCTGCCCAATACCTGCGTGCGGGCGAAGCGCGGCTGCGATGGACATATGACCGGTGAACTGGGCGCAGAGCGCAGCGTGGATCGGCTGATCGGGCGGTACCGATGCGAACCTCACCCATGTGTCGAGCACCGGTGGACCGATCGGGGCGTTGGGATTTCCGGTGTATGCGCCGCCGACGATGCGCAACTCGCGACCTTCGACGCCCATGTCATAGGGATCAGCGGTTTGGGGACCCTCTGTGGTGGGAGCTGACGCGCTGTGACGGATGACGTCGGGTGCGGTGGTGTCCAGCAAGAAGGTTCCCGTGGCACACAAGCGGCCCCCTTGTCCGGCTCGCACGCACAACGTGGTGAATGTCCGCCCGTGGCTCAGTCGCTCGAGCTCGAAACGCAACGGCTGCAACGCATCGGCGCCGCGGACAAAGACCATATGTGCACTCACGACCCGACGTTTGGGGAATTGTTTGCAGCATGCCACGATCGACTGGCCCAGTAGTTGGCTGCCTTCAGCAACGGGCCGGTGGGAGTAATTCCCCCGTACAACGCTGCTGTATCCGCCGTCGATGTCGGGCGAAACGTTCAGAATGTCGATGAGGTCCGCCGAGCTTCCCCAATGCTCTGCCACCCACGGGGTTGGTGGAACGAATCGATCTGGAGCGACCATGCCTGGGATGGTAGCGAAATGCAATAGAAGTTGAAGTCGACGTCAACATCGATGTAGAAAGACAAATCGAAGAGCTGCTGTCGATCAGCGGTGTGAACAGATCCTGCAAACGTCCGCCGGGAGATCCTGATGATCAGAGTGAAAGCCGCATTCTTCAGCCTGACGCCGCCGAACCCTTCAGACGACGACGGCAGCTACTTGAAGTGGCACCTGCTTGACCACATGCCAGAGCAGTATCAGCTTCCAGGAATCCAGTTTGCCCTTCGATATATCGCTGACGGCGACTATCTCACCAGCCGGATAGCAGGCGACGACACGCTGGGTGAAGTCGGGAACGTCGTCAACTACTTGGTGGGCGACCCCGTCCAACAAACCCACGATGACTTCTGGGAGGTTGGACTGCGCCTTGCTGAGCGTGGGCGATTCCCCGAACGTCGACCGAGCCTGCAGATCCGGATGCCGGCGTTGCTCAGCTGGTACGCCTCGCCGCAGGCGCTTGTCTCTGCTGAGGTCGTACCATTTCGGCCGCATCGCGGTGTGGTGGTGATCGTGGAAAGGCCGGTGGGCGACGACATCAGCAGATGGCTGACGTGGCTCCACAGCGAGCACTACCCCATGCTGCTGCAGACACCGGGTGTGGCAGGCGCCTGGATGTATGGGACTACCTCGACATGGAAGGTGCACCCAATTGCCGAGGGCGGTCCCGAGTACACCACGGTGATTTACCTCGATGATGACCCTCTCTCGGTCGCCAAACTGCTACGTCCACTAATCGAGCAGCGATGGGATTCTGGAGCGGTGCAGCCGCGCTTTGCAGGTCCGCTGCGCACGATGATCGAGTGGGAAGCCTGGCGTTGAGGCCTGCTTCTTACATCGAGTTGCGCGGATCGAAACCCGACTGACCGAAGGTCCGTTCTACCGCTGCGCTCCAGTCAGGCCCGCGACGAAGAAAGTGGCCGCCATCGACGGCGAACGACTGGCCAGTGACCCACCGGGACTCGTCGGACAACAAGAAGCGCGCGACGTGGGCCACATCTTGTGGCTCGCCGACGCCGCGCAACGGAGTCTGGTCGAGGTAGCTGTTCCAGACCGCACCGCCGCGGGGAACCGCCTCCATGACTTCGGTGGAGATGAACCCAGGTTGAATCGCATTGAAGCGTACGTGGTAGCTCCCATATTCGTCAGCCGCGTTGCGCATCATGGTTTCGATCGCTGCTTTGCTGGCCGTATAGGCCCCAAAATAGGGATGAGTGACGTGTCCGGCGATTGACGACATCCCGACGAATGATCCGCCGCCCGCCGATGCCATTGGCCCCACCGCGTGTTTGATGCACAACATCGTGCCGACGACATTGAGATGCAGGACACGAACGAACTCGTCCACTTGTTGCAGGTGGTACGGACCAAGCCCGCCTCCGCCTCCGGCATTTGCAACCAGACCGTGGATGGCACCCCCGAACTCGAGCGCCACGTCCATCAGCCGGGCAACGTCGTGCTCAACCGTCACGTCGGCAAGTACGGTGGTGACTTCGCCGCCAGCTGTTTGAATTGCGGCAGCCTGCGAGTCGAGCTTGCTCTGCGTTCTGCCGCAGATCGTGACCCTGGCCCCCTCGCTGGCGAGCAGCGCTGCAGTAGCCGCACCAATGCCGGTGCCTCCTCCGGTGACGATCACTGAACGGCCTTTGAGCGAACGGCGAGACATAAGAACTGCTCCTAGAGGGATTCGGCCTGGTTCGGTAGGGCGGTTGCAGGGGGAACGTTGACGATGCATGGCGCGAGTGTGATGGATACTATCGGCGTCCAACCAGATTTCTAAACTTGACGTCGGAATCAAAAGTCACCTCGGTGTTGCGCCTGGTCGAGTGAATGAGGAGAGAACCATGAACAACATCGCGCTCCCGGTCAACGTGCTCGACCCGGACTTTTATGTCGATCCGTGGGACGGGTACCGGTGGTTGCGGGACGAGGCTCCTGTGTACTGGGACGACGTGCAGAGGATTTGGGTCATCTCTCGCTACGACGATGTGGTCGCCGTCGAAAGGGATCCGAGTCGATACTCGTCGTCCTCCGGCTCACGGCCGCATCTTGACCAGACGCTCGACAAGTCAATGATCAACCTCGACGACCCCGACCATCAAGCGCAACGTAACCTTGTCGCTCGTCGGTTCACCCCACGCGCCGTTCGCGGCCACGAAGAGCATGTCCGCGAAATTGCCGCGGAGATCATCGACGCCGTGGCTCCCGTTGGCGAGTGCGAAGCAATCGAAGCAATCGCGTCGAGGCTGCCTGCGATCATGATCGGAGACCTTTTGGGATACCCGCGCGAACAGTGGGAACGAATTCGGCACTGGTCCGAGCAGATCATGCTGCTTGCGGGTCAGACCTCGCCGACCGGGCCACCGCACGCGACGCATCCGGGGATTCCTCCACTGATTGTCGAGTGGATGCAGAGCACCATCGCAGTCATCGAGGCCAGACGGATCGAGCCTCGCGATGACCTCATATCTGCGTGGACACACACGCCCGGGTGGGACAACCAGCACGTGCTCGACGAGACGATCCTCGTGCTGAACGGCGGTGCCGAGACAACCCGCACCGTCATCGGGTCGATGATTCGGGAGCTCGCGCTCAACCCTGCTCAGCGGCGAGCGTTGATCGACCGCCCGGAGCTCTTCACCACCACCGCTGTCGATGAGTTCATCCGGTGGGTGTCTCCTGTGCTCAATATGCGGCGCACAGCGACGGTCGACCACATGTTGAACGGGCAGTCCGTCCGAACCGGCGACGAGTTGTTGCTGCTGTACCCGGCGGCCAACCGAGACCCCCGGGCTTTCACCGAACCCGACACACTCGACGTGACTCGAGAGCACAATCGCCATGTCGCTTTCGGGTTTGGTTCGCATTTCTGCCTTGGCGCACACCTCGCTCGTCTTGAGATTCGGGTGTTGTTTGAAGAGCTGCTGAAGCGGATACCCGAATGGGAGCTGGTCGACCCAACCGAGCCGCGGATCATGCCGGCAACCTTTGCCCGGGCGTACGACCGGATACGCATTCGGTTTGAGCCTGTCTGACCGGCTCCTGACGGATTGTGATCGGGAACTGCACGCCAACGTGACCGGGCGCAGAGGCCTGTTTCAGACCCCGATCCAGGCGGTCAACTTGTCACGGATCACTGGGCTTAGGAAAGATGAATTGACGTCGACGTCGAAACTAGATATCGTCCGAAACGGTCAACCAGCGAACTGCTGGTGACGGTCCAAGGGGAACACATGACGATGTCTCAGCAACCTCGCGTAGGGGTCCGACGTTCTGCCGCAGTCGGTCTTGCCGCGGTGATGACCTTCTCATTGGCAACCGTGGCGGCTCCCGCTGCGACCACTGCCAAACTCAACGGCTCCTGCACGAAGGCCGGCGCGACAGCCACTGTCAGTGGAAAGAAACTCGTCTGCACGAAGAGCGGCGCCAAAAGTGTTTGGAAGCTCGCGGCTGCCGCTACCACCACCAAGGCAGCGCCAACCACGCTGGCTGCAACGGTGACCACGGCAGCGCCTGCCGCCAGCACCCCAGCAGCCGCCGTACCGGCTGACATCGACCCCAACGGCATTCTCGTTGTCGCTCAGTCAATCGAGCTTCCCGGTGGCACGGCCTTTGACCCGGTCCGCTCGGTGACCAACGCCGACGAGCCGTGGATCATGAACATTTACGGGTCGCTGATGCGCGCCACCAAAGACAGCGGGTACGACGAGTGGTTGGCGAAGTCTGTCGACATCGTCGATGCCAAGACCATCAAGGTCACGCTGAACTCCGGCATCACGTTCTCCGACGGTGCCTCCTACGACGCGGCCGCTGTCAAAGACGGCATGTTGCGCAATTTCAATACACCGAACGCCGCTGCCAAAGCGGGACAGAACTCGTTGTTCAAGGAATTGGCGAGCATCACGGTTGACGGACCCCTTGCGCTGACTTTCAATCTGAAAACCCCAGTTGCCGGCGAATTCCTCGCCGTGTTCGCCGGTCGTGAGTCTGCGGTTCCATCGCCAAAGGCGATCGCGTCCGGAGTTGATTTGCAGAAAGAGCCGGTTGGAGCTGGGCCATTCCTTTTCAAGGAGTACAAGCCGTCCCAAATTATCTCGCTACGCAAAAACACCAACTTCTTCCAGGCCAGTCGGTGGCGTCTTAACGGGTTCGATTTCGTCTTCGCACCGACTGCAACCGTCGGCGTCGCTGGTCTGCTCTCCGGTTCGGTGCAGTACACGCTGGTCAACCCGGCCGACGCCGGACGACTCGAGTCGGCAAACCGGTACAACGTCATCGGGAACTACACCGATTACTCGTACGTCGTCCTCACCACCTGTGCATCGAAGCCGCCATTCGACAACATCAAGGTGCGCCAGGCAATGCAGGTCGCTTTCGACCGTAAGCAGATGAACGACTTCTACGCTCGTGGACGCGGAACTCCTGCTTACGGCTTCTGGACAGACAGCAACCCGAACTTCAACCCGAATCTCAAGGCTTTGGCTTCGCCAGATCTTGACAAGGCGAGGAAGCTGATGAAGGAAGCCGGTGTCTCCAGTGCAACGGTGGACCTCGCTTACCCGAGCCAAATCAACTATCAGTCCTTGGCCGAGCTCATCCAGAATCAGCTCGATCCAATTGGGTTGAAAGTCAACATCACGCCGCTTGCCGACGTCGTGACGAACTTCATCACCGCTCAAAAACCGGGAATGCTGCTTGTCCCGGGATCGCGAACCGGCGTCGACAAGGTCAACCGGTTGTTCCAGGCCGGCCAGGCACAGGTGATGTGCGGTCAGCCTCGACCCGAAATCTCGGCGCTCACCGAGCAGATCGCCGGCTTGAAGCCGAATGACCCGAAGGCCGTCGCTTTGTGGCAGAAGATCGATCAGATCAACTACGACAATGCGTATGCGGTTTTCCTCATCAACCAGCCCACCATCATCGGCTACAACCGCAATGAGGTCGGCGGAACCCCGGAGTTCACCCCCGCAAAGGGCTGGACATTCCAGAACTACGAGTCGGTGTACATCAAGAAGTAGTTCATCGAAGCCGGTCCGACTCGTCGGACCGGAGGAGAACCAAATGGTCGGGTGACGCACTCCACTTGTCAGGCACGACCGACCTTGGTTTTCTTGGGGCGGTGGCGGATGCGCCATCGCCCTATTTGATTCTCTGCCCGTTCAGGTTCGCCTGTTGAACCAGATTTCTGTACGTTGAGATTCTCTGCAGGAGGAGTGACAATTCGATGATTGGGCTGATCGTGCGCCGCGTGCTGGGCGCGATTCCGTTGCTGTTCGTCGTCTCGTTGGGCGTGTTCTCACTGCTTTCGCTCGTTCCTGGCGATGCTGCGGTCACGCTCGCTGGTGGTCTCAACGCAACGCCGGATGGTATCGAGCGGGTCCGGGATGCACTTCACCTTAACGACCCGTTCCTCGTGCAGTACTGGCGTTGGCTGAGGGGCGTGTTGAGCCTCGACTTTGGCAACTCGCTAGCCAGCGGCGCGCCGATTGGATCGGAGCTTGGACAACGGTTCGTTGTGACTTTTGGAATGGTCCTCGTCGTGTTCGCGTTTCTGGTTCCGCTTGCGTTGGCATTCGGTGTTGCTGGCGGCCTTCGCCCGGGCACTCGGTGGGATCGTGCCCTGACGGTCGTCACGAGCGCAATGCTTGCGATGCCTGGCTTCTGGGTGGCCGGGTTGCTGGTCACGGTGCTGGCCATCAAGTTGCGCTGGTTGCCACCGTTTGGGTACACGCCGTTCGGTGACAGCCCCATCGGCTGGGCAAAGGGAATGATCATGCCGGCCGTCGCGCTGTCGCTGGCGTCGATGGCGGTGCTGTCGCGGCAGGTGCGCGCAGGACTGGCCGACACGATGCAGAGCGCGTTCATCAGAACCGCGTGGGCCAAAGGCGGTTCGACTCGCCAGGTCGTGGTCGGTCATGCGCTGAAGAACTCTGCGATTCCCGCGGTGACGGTTCTGGGCTTGCAGATTGCCGGGTTGCTCGGAGCCGGCGTGGTGGTGGAGCAGATCTTCGCGATCCCCGGGCTGGGCTCCTACCTGCTTGGCGCTATCAACGCGCAAGACCTTCCGGTCGTGCAGGCAGTTGCGATGTTGTTTGTGGTTGTCAACGTTCTGGCGAACCTCTCCGTTGACATTGCGTATGGCTTTTTGAACCCAAAGGTGCGCGCCGAATGACGGTTGAACCGATTCCTGCGCCGATTGGACAGTTCCGCCAGATGGCTCGGCGGTTCCGCCGTGAACGTCTTGCAATGGCGGCATTGGCCTATCTGGTGCTGGTCGCATTGGCTGGGTTCTTCTCCCATTGGTTGATGCCGTATGACCCGAAACAAGTGGGTGCTGGTGGTCCCTTCGAGAGCTTTTCCGGCACGCATTGGCTTGGGACAGATGACCTCGGGCGCGATGTTCTGAGCCGCATTATCTCCGGTGCCCGAATCAGCATGATGTTCAGCATCGTGGTGGTGCTCGGCGCGTTGCTGTTGGCGATTCCGATCGGACTGGTATCGGGCTACATCGGCGGCTGGGTGGGCAGCGGTTTGATGAGGGTCATGGAAGCCATCCAGAGCCTTCCGTTTTTGGTTCTTGCGATATCGCTGGTTGCAGTGCTCGGGCCGAGCCTGCGCAACGCAATGATTTCCGTCGCGGTTGCGATGGTGCCTAGCTTTTCGCGGCTGGTCCGTGGCCAGGTGCTGGCGGTCCGAGAAGAGACATACATCGAAGCGTCGCGTGCCATCGGGCTGTCTACGCCTCGCATCGTGAAACGGCACGTTCTCCCGAATGTGATGTCGCCGATCATCGTGCAGGCTTCGATCGCGCTTGGCTCTGCTCTGCTGGCAGAAGCTGGTCTCAGCTTTCTCGGTCTTGGCGTCCAGCCACCCCAGGCGACGTGGGGCGGGATGGTCCGTAAAGCGTTCGAAGATGTGTTGGAGCACCCGTGGGCGATCATGCCCGCAGGCGCAGCAATTGCGTTGGCGGTGCTTGCGTTCAACTTCGTCGGCGACGGCTTGCGCAAGTCTCTTGGTGCCGGTCAGTCCTACCGCAGACAGGGCCGCCTCGGTCTTACGCTTGTGGGAAGTGCACAGACGGTTTCGGGACAGACGGTTTCGGGGCAGACGGTATTGGGAGCGGGGGCTACCACCACAACTACCACCACCACCATGGCTCTTGCGGCTGCTCCAAGTTCGTCGTCACGTGGCTCAGGCCCGTCGGATCGTGAACCGCTGCTCGACGTCAAAGGGCTCACCGTTACCTTTGAGACGCCCCGCGGACGGGTGACGGTCGTCGAGGACGTGTCCTTCACCATCGCTCCCGGCGAGACGCTTGGTTTGGTCGGCGAGTCGGGGTCCGGAAAAACTGTCACGTCGCTCGCGATGATGCGATTGTTACCGTCTCCACCGGCGCGGATAGACGGTGGGCAAGTCTTGTTCCATGGACAAGACCTAGCCGCCCTCAGCTTTGATGAGCTGCGTAAGTTCCGTGGCTCGGAGATGGCAATGGTCTTCCAAGACCCGATGGCCAGCCTCAACCCCTCCATGACCATCGTCAACCAGATTGCGCAAGTCGCGCGGTGGCACGAGGGTGCGTCCCGCGCCGATGCGCGAAAACGGGCGATCGAGGTCTTGGAAATGGTAGGAATCTCGGCTGGCCGCGCCACCTCATACCCACACGAGTTCTCCGGCGGCATGCGCCAACGAGCGATGATCGCGATGGCTCTCGTCTGCCGGCCCAAGTTGCTCATCGCCGATGAACCGACCACGGCGCTCGATGTCACGATCCAAGCCCAAGTCCTCGAACTGCTCCGTGAGCTGCGAGACGACCTGGGCATGGCGCTGCTTTTTGTCACTCACGACCTTGGCGTGGTCGCCGACATCTGCGACCGAGTGGCAGTCATGTACGCCGGCCAGATCGTCGAGACCGCTCCCGTACGCGAGTTGTTCTACGACCAGCGCCACCCCTACACCGAAGGACTGCTCCGGGCGATGCCCCAACAGGCACAGCGTAAAGCTGCGCTTTATTCGATCCCCGGGCAAGTACCTCAACCCTATGAGTTCGGTGTGTCGTGTCGTCTGGCAAGCCGCTGTCCCTATGTGCAGGACCGGTGCCGCACCGATGCAATTGCACTGACCGTTGTGGGGTCAGATCATCTCGCTCGATGCGTTCGGACCTCAGAATTGGTGCTGGGTTCCACGCGACGTTCATCCACCCACGGTGTTGGTCCGCAGTCCGAGGCTGCCAGCCATGGCTGAGTCAAGCACCACAACGAGCAACCAGCTGCTGCCGTCTGCTGCGGTACTTGAACTGCGCGGTATCACCAAAGCGTTCCCGGTTCGCAAGGGCGTTCTTCGCCGGGTCCGCGGACATGTGCAGGCGGTGTCTGGTGCACACCTCACGATCGCGGCAGGGGAAACCCTCGGCCTTGTCGGCGAATCCGGGTCTGGTAAGTCCACGCTCGGCCGACTTGCCCTTCACCTCATCGAACCGACCTCTGGATCAGTCGTGTTCGAGGGTGTCGAAGTCGGCGCAGCCGATCAGAGGACGATGCGTCGTTCCGCGCAGATGGTGTTTCAGGATCCCTATTCCTCGTTCGATCCGTCGATGACCCTCGAATCGTCGGTGGGTGAACCGCTCGATCTGTACTTCGATCTCACCAAAGTGCAGCGACGCGCACGGCTGATCGAGCTGGTCGAGTTGGTGGGGCTGTCAGCGACCCACCTCGCCCGTTTTCCCCGAGAGCTTTCGGGCGGGCAGCTGCAGCGTTTGGCGATCGCTCGTGCCCTTGCTGCTTCGCCTCGCCTCATTGTTCTCGATGAGCCCGTATCGTCGCTCGACGTGTCGACCCAGGCGCAGGTGATCAACCTCCTCGAGTCGTTGCAGAAACGGCTCGGCGTCGCGTACCTTTTCATCGCCCACAACCCGGCGCTCGTTGCGCACACCTCCGAGCGAATCGCCGTGATGTACCTCGGCGAGATCGTCGAAGTCGGTGGATCCGACGCGGTGTACCTGGAGCCGAAGCACCCCTATACGCAGGCGTTGTTGTCTGCCGTTGCAGTGCCCGATCCGGATCAGCAGCGACAACGGCAGCGGATCATCCTGCGCGGTGATCTCCCTAACCCGATCAACCCTCCGTCAGGGTGCCGCTTCCATACGCGTTGCCCGCACGTTATGGAGCACTGTTCAGCTGTGGCCCCGGAACCCTTCACGGCTCCGGATGGTTCCGTGGTCCGCTGCCACTTGCATACAAGCGGCCCGATGCTCGCAGGCAAATCGGTGGCCTCACTTCCGCTTCCCCGGGCGCGGGCGGGTCAAGGCGTGGCGGGCCCAACGGAATTTGCGAAACGAGAGAACGATGACTGACACAAGCGATCCGTCAAACGAATTGAGCGGTTGGGAAATCGCCATCGACCCAGATGTGTGCATGGGGTCAGGTGTCTGCACGCTGTACGCCGGGGCAACGTTTGCTCTGTCGGCTGCGCCAGCGGTTGTCGTCGACTCGCCAGGCGACACACTCGATGCAATCCGGGTCGCAATCGAGGCATGTCCCACGGGCGCTATACAACTCGCGAGAACGGACTGACCGGGCAACACGAATGAGCGAACGAAGGCTGTGTCTGCTCCTTGAAGGTCTGGGTTTCGCCGAAGGTCTGCGGTGGCGCGATGGCCGCCTGTGGTTCTCGGACTTCCTCCTGCATCGCGTTGTCTCTCGTGGGGCCGACGGCGATGTGCGCGTCGAGGCAGTCCTTGATGATCAGCCGTCTGGCCTTGGCTGGCTCCCAGACGGACGACTCTTGATCGTCGCCATGCACCAAAAGGCGGTGCTAAGGCGCGAACCCGATGGCTCATTGGTCCGCCACGCTGATTTGTCAGCGGTCGCTCGGGGTTATGCAAACGACATGATCGTCAACGATGACGGCCTTGCCTACGTCGGCAACTTCGGCGGCATCGGACAGGGAGGCGGACCCGAGGCCGACCTTGCGCTCGTCCGCCCAGATGGCACCGTAGAGGTCGCTGCCCGAGATCTGTTGTTCCCCAATGGCTGCGTCATTACACCCGATGGTCAATCGTTGATCGTCGGCGAGTCGATGGGCCGCTGCTACCGCTCTTTTCCAATCGACGCGGATGGCCGACTCGGCGAGAGTCGAGTGTGGGCCCAGGTCGAAGGGCGGGCACCCGATGGCTGCACGCTCGATGCGGAGGGAGCGATCTGGTTCGGTGATGCCCGTGGTCGCGAGGTAGTGAGGGTGCGCGAACGGGGCGAGATCGTCGAGTTGATACCGACGCCGGACCCTGCCTATGCATGTTGTCTTGGCGGCCCAGATGGACGCACGTTATTCGTGGTCACTGCACCTGGGCCTCCCTCTCCGGAGCTTGCTTCTGGCAATGGCAAGTTGTACTCCGTGGTCGTCGACGTTCCTCATGCGGGCTTGCCGTGAAGGTACGGCCATATGCGCGCTGAGGTTGATGCATTCCAGGACGCTGTTCGGTATTTCGGCCGTGTCTTGTGCCAGCCCGCTGTGAAAGACGAGTGGGAACACCCGAGCGTCCTTTCCAGGATGACCGTTGGCGCGCTGGCTGGCCACGGGTACCTCGTGGCGCGGCGGGTCTGCAAGCACCTCGACCGTGAACGCCTCGATACTCCGAACAGTGTCGTCACCACACCAGACGCTCCGACGCTTCATTTGGCCGATCACGTGCCGAAAGGCAGGCTTGCAACGATCCGGGTCGACTCGGAAGCCGACCTCGATGCGGTGGTCCACGTGACCGTACGAAAGGACGCGCAGCGAATTGCGGAGCGAGGCTGGAAGTCGGTCGTCGGTTCGTTCGACGCCGTCGTCGTCGCCACGCTCACGGAACGACTCGTCGATCCCCCTGAGTCGATCGTTCCTTTGGGTGGCACCGCGCCGATATTGTTTTCCCGGTATTTGGCATCGCGCGTCGCAGAACTACTTGTCCACGCCGATGACCTTGCGTTGAGCGTTGACCTCGTACCTGAGCAGCCCGCAGGTACGAGTAGCAGCATTGCTCTGGCATTTCTTGTCGAGGAAGCTCGCCATCAATACGGCGATCTTGCTGTGCTCCGAGCCTTCACCAGGCGCGAGCGCACGGCCACACCCATACCGTCGGTGTACTGACGATTGCGCCGCGCTACACAACAATTCAACCGCCGCAAAACACGCTCAACCACAGCAGATTGGAATTGAATCCGAAATGAAAATCTCGACGACCCTCGGCTTTCACGGAGACCCGGTTCGATTCGCCCAAGAAGCGAAGGACCTTGAACGCGCAGGGGTCGATCTAATCTGGTCCGGCGAGATCTACGGCTTCGATCTTGTCAGCTCCCTGGCGTTCCTTGCCGGACAGACCACCTCCCTCGAACTCATGACGGGCATCATCCCCGTGTACTCGCGCACCCCTGCTTTGATAGCGCAGACGGCGGCGACACTCGACGCCTTGTCTAACGGCCGATTCCACCTCGGGCTTGGCAGCTCAGGCGCCCAGGTCATCGAAGGGTGGCACGGCGTGCCGTTCGAAAAGCCGCTGCAGCGCACACGCGAAGTCATCGAGGTGTGTCGCAAGGTGTGGGCACGTGAATCGCTCAGCTATGACGGTGTAACCGTTCAGATTCCGCTTCCTGCCGGCCGCGGCACTGGGCTCGGGAAGCCGTTGAAGTTCATGGGCAAGCCTCGCAGCGAAGACATACCGGTGTGGATCGCCGCAATTGGACCCAAGAACGTCGAACTGGCTGCCGAAGTTGCGCACGGATGGCAGCCGATTCACTTCATCCCCGAGCGCTTTCACAGCGTGTGGGGCGAGTCACTCAAGTCTGGTTCTGCGAAACGCGCTGCCAACCTCGGGTCGCTGCAGATCATGGCCGGGGGCAACGTTGCTATCGGCACCGGTCCCGAGGTGAGCAAGGCACGCGAGTCCACCCGTTCCCACATTGGCTTCTATGTTGGTGGAATGGGCGCGAAGTCCAAGAACTATTACAACGAGTTGTTCCAGCGTTATGGATGGGAACAGGAAGCCAACGAAATTCAGGACCTTTTCCTGTCCGGCAAACGTGAAGAGGCGTATTCCAAGGTTCCCGACGAGTACCTCGACCTGGCGACGTTGTGCGGCGACGAAGGCCAGGTTCGAGACCGAATCCAAGCATTCAAAGACGTTGGGGTGAGCTACCTCGACGTCACGCCTATCGGCGAAAACCCGCTGGCCATCATTGAGAAGGTGAAGGCCTGGTCTGATTAGCAGTAGGCGCATGCAGTTCGGCGCGAGCGAGAGCCGTCGAGATCGCTTGTTCCATGGGCGTCGAACAACCGTTGGCCCATCGCATTTCACTTTCGACGTCGATATCGAAATGTTGATAGAACGTTGTTCGATGGAAGCTCCAACAACTGCTTCAAATCCAGCGCCGTTGGCGCTCGAAACCATCACCGACCCGCGCTGGCTTGCTGGTGCCTTGACTGATCGCCATTCGAGCGAGCACATTGTCGAAGTGCATCAGGTCGGCGCCTCGGCAACGCTTGCGAGCAAGGTTCGGTTTTCAGTCCTGCTCGACGGGCCTCAGGGGCAACGAACTCGTCACTATTGCCTGAAGGCACACTTCAACGTTGGGGGCGTGGAAACGCTGGTCACCGAAGCCAACTTCTACAGACATCTCCGGCCCCAACTCGACATCCGTGCCCCAGTCGCCCACTATGTCGGCATCAACGAACCGAGTGGGCGCGCCGTTGTCATCATGGACGACATTGACTCGCTGGGAGGGCAATTTCTCAGCGCGCATACGGCCTACACGGCCGAACAGAGCTGCGACGCGCTCTCGCAACTTGCCCGGTTCCACGCTTCCACATGGGGAGCCTTGGCTCCGGCAGCCGACTGGCTCCAACCCCGAATCGAAACCATGGGTAGCTTGTTCCCGAGCGAACATATTCAAACGCTGCTCGACGATGGACGCGGCTCCGAGGTGCACGCTGATCTGCTCGACGCGCCAAGGCTGCGCCGGGCGATGCTGGCGACCGCGCAGCTGCCATCAACGTGCGTGATTCACGGTGACACGCACTCAGGCAACGCCTACCTGGACGCGGAGGGGCGGGTGTGCTGGCTCGACTGGCAGATCACCCAACGCGGGCATTGGGCTGTCGATGTCAGCTATCACCTTGCCAGCACGCTCGGGATCGAAGACCGGCGTGCCAACGAGGCTGATCGTCTCCGCTTCTACCTCGACGAACTCGCACGATTCGGGGTGCTGGCACCTTCCTGGGGCGAGGCATGGGATCTGTATACGCTTGGGTTCACGTGGGGGTACTACTTATGGGTGATCACGACGATCAGCTCGCGCTCCGTCGTGATGATTCATACTCCTCGCCTCGGCGCTGCCCTTGCTGATCACGACACCTTCCGGCGACTTGGCGTCAGATAGGTCGACTCGATCAGTGTTTGCCCTGACCACTTCGGTGCGAAGCGTGCACCGCTCACCACGAGGACTTCGATGATCAACGAAGCAACGGCATTTCCAGCGGCTGACCAACCAACTTCGCTGACAGCGAAGGACCTGTGGGGTCTACTCGACGTGCAGCCTGACGGACCTGGCCGCTACATCGGGCACACGCATCCCGATGTCCAACGGCCGGTGATCGAAGGCAGCCAACTGCTGGCGCAGACGTTGGTGGCGGCTGCTCGCCACGTGCCCGGTCGCCGTGCGGTGTCGGCGTCGATGGTTTTCGCTCGCGTCGCTTCCACCACCGAGCCCGTGCTGATCGATCTCGATGAGGTTGCGAGCGGGCGCACCTTCACCGTGTTCGCCCCTCGGATCACCCAGGGCGGACGCTTGTGCACAGTGGCAACGCTCTTGCTCGACGCGACCTCGCCCGACCTGATCCGCCACGAAGTTGCGAAGCCTGCTGTGCCCGGTCCTGCTGAAGCAACTCCGCTCGACTTGGCGGTTCTTGGACGTGAAGTTCGCATTGTCGACGATGCGTACTCGACACGCTCCGACGCACCCGTTGGACCTCCGCGGCTCGATGCGTGGATTCGGTTCGACGAAGCACCGGAGGACACGACGCTCAACCTCGCGCTCCTGACGCAGATCACCGGCTTCATGCCGCTCGCAGCGGCGTTGCGACCTCATGCGGGCGTCGGGCTTGATCAGGCTCACCGAACCATTTCCACCGGCGTGAACGCGATATCCCTAACGGCACACGCCGACGTTCGGGTCGACGAGTGGATGTTGTATCAACATCATTCGACGTTCGCCGGTGATGGGATGACGCACTCCGAATGCCGGGTGCATAGCGAGGCTGGCCGGTTGCTCGTGTCGTTCACTGTTGAGGCAATGGTCCGGCCGATGACCCGAGCAACGTCCGACGGCCGCGTTTCGATGTGATTGTTGACCGAAGCAGCTACTTCGATGCGGAGCGCTCCAACATGCGGGCGAGGTTGGCCCGAAAAGCTGGTTCGTCGAACGAAGCGGTCTCGGTCGCCAACGCCTGAGGCAGCAGGTTTTCGACTGTGACTCGGATTGCGTGGTTCAACAGTGCTTTCGACTCACGAACGGACTGCGGTGGCAACTTGGCCAGTTGTTCGGCGACGTCGATGGCCTCGGCGAGTGCTGTCCCTGTGGGTACCACCCGGTTCGCTAGGCCGATAGAAACAGCTTCGGACGATGAGAGTCGCTTGCCAAGCAGTATGTATTCCTTTGCGCGCAGCAGGCTGGTCAACATCGGCCAGGTCATGGCGCCGCCGTCGGCCGCTACCAACCCAAGCGCAACGTGCGGATCTGCGAAGTAGGCCTGTTCTTCAATCAGCACGATGTCGCTCATCGAGGCGAGACTGCACCCAAGCCCTACGGCGGGGCCGTTGATCGCCGCGACAATCGGGACACCCAGCGATGTCATGCCGCGAACGATCTCTCCTGCCTCGGCCATGATGGTGTTGCGCAGTACCTGGTCCTCGGCCATGTCCTTGAGCAAGCCAAGGTCGCCGCCTGCTGAGAAGGCTGTGCCCGATCCGGTGAGAACCACCGCACGAACCGTTTCGTCGGCGGCCAGTTCCGCCCAGATCCGGCCGAGTTCTCCGTGGAGCGCAGCGTTGGCGGCGTTGAGCGCGTCCGGGCGATTGAGCGTGACAATTCGAATGGTGCCGCGGACTTCGACTTGGAGTTCGTTGTTGGGGCCCCTGCCGCTGGTGGTTTCCATACCATCAGTCTATTTGTAAATTGACGTCGAAATCAGAATTGGCGCCGAATACGAGCGCGCTGAACCGTTGACCGATCTGCTGGTAGCCCTCGATGTTCGGGTGCAGGCCATCTGGGAGCAGGTGGTTCTCGTCTGGGCCAAGGAGTTTCAAACCATCAAGGAAATGGAGGTGATCGTCGCCGTTTGCCTGGCGATTGGCTACGACATCCGCGACCAAGGTTCGTACTCCGGTCATGGTCAGCCCGCCAGCGCTCGCTGGATGTGCGTCGAAACGGGGACAGGCAATCGGAGATACCAACATGATCGGAGTCAGCGGGTTCTTGTCCCGGATCGTGTCGAGGAACCCGTGCAATACCGGTACAAAGGTCCGCTCCGTCATCGCCTGCTGTTCGACAATGTTGACACCGACCTTGATGGTGTACCAGTCAGCCGTGAGGTCGCGGATCGTCTGTGCCATATGTGAATCGAGCATGCACTGGCCGGCCACGCCGAGGTTGACCAGGTCGACGTCTGCGATCTGGGAGACGATCGCTGGCCACGTCTGTGTTGGATGATCAACCTCTAGGCAGTGGCTGATCGAGCTTCCGTAGTGGGCCCACCGCCGTCGGCGTACGGCGGTGAACGACGCTCCACTGCTGATCCGGACATCGCGAATTTCGACCACGCTTCGGTGTGGAAACCAGACTTCTACTCGGACCGTCTGGTCACCTGGCAGGCCAGTGAACGCGATGGTCGTTGGCGACCCATCCACCAACTGTGTTTCCAGTGTCTGCGTGTTGACCACCCGTTGGTTTCCCCCCACTGCCGTAGCAGAAGCTTGGAGCAGTCCACCGACCACGAGGTCGAACCAAGCTGGAAAAGACCTCACACCTGGCACCGCGAGATCTGTGGTGAGGACGTCGAGTTCGATGGCTCGTGCCGTGGTCATCAGCTCAATGCGCACCCCTGCTGACATGGTCACCAGCGTGGCCAGACCCGAATCGAGTTGGTGTTGCAGGGCGAGTGGAGACCGCCGAAAGACGATCCCGTGCGGCGTTCGTTGCCGATCCACAACTCCAGCCACGGGGAGGGCATCGAGCGGAATCGACTGCATCAACGAGAGCTGTTGCGCGAATGGTCTTGTAGCCAACTGATCAAGCGGTCGATGCTCTGCAACGCACCTGGCTGGTCGGGTCCGTTGAGGTGGCCATGGCTGGTGCCAAGTTCCATGACGACGGTGACATCGACGCCGGCGGATTGTAGCGATGCCGCGTATGCCTCTCCGGATGCGCGGAGGTAGTCGTTTTCGGAGTTGAGCATGAAGATCGGTGGTTGACCGCTCAGGTCACCATTTGGCGCAAACGCGTACGGATCAGTGAAGCGATCGACCGAGCCGGCGTATTGCAAGTTCATCTCTCGCACCATCGATGGCGAGAAACCTGACCCTGACGGAGCTGACTCGGCTCGCGCGCGGAGTTCTGGAGGGAGCGGCGGAAGCTCGCCATGAACGATGGGGTAAGCGAGGACGAGCGTCTCCGGGAGCGGACCAGCTCCGTCGCGGAGGCGCTTGGTTAGACCGGCAACCAAGTTTCCGCCAGCGCTGGCACCACCAAGATGCAGGTCTGGGGCGAGCGCTTCTTTGTGGGACGCGGCCCACAGCCAACCATCGAGCACATCGTCGGACGGGACGGGATAGTGCACACCCCTGAGGGACTTCCGATAGTCGAGTGTGAGGACCGCAATCCCGGCTGCGGCGACGGCAAGGGCTACCCAGTGAGCCTCGCCGAATTGGAGGTCACCGCCGATGAACGCACCGCCATGAACCCATACGAATGCAGAGTTGCCGGGCTGGGATGGGCGATAGATACGACCGGCGATGTCGCCGTGACGACCCACGATAGTGACGTCCTGGGTTGCGACGCGTCCGAGATGGGGGAACCGCGCAATCAGTTCGGTCGAGTCTGGGGGACCCGACGACACCGCCGCCGACACGGACTCAGCCATCCGCACGTACTGCTGAAACGTCATTCCTTGGTATGAACCGGAGTCGGGTTGGTGGTCAGGTTTACTCATGTCGGATCCTTCCGGCATCTCGGCGTCGGCCTCCAGTAAAGCAAGGCTCAACTCTCAGATCGTCTCTTTGCCCTTGTCTTCGATATTGACGTCAGAGTCGAAATGTACAATCCTTTGCCGACGGATGCCACTTGGCCCCGAACTTCACCTCTGGAGTGTCACACCATGCCGACGGACGCACGCTTTCCGTTCCAGGACTCCAGCCTCGGAGTTGAGCAACGGGTCGAAGACTTGCTTTCGCGGATGACCCTCGCGGACAAGGCAGCGCTGTTGTTCCATCCCATCGCGTTCATCGGTGACCTGGACGCGCCCGGGATGTTCGATCTCCCGTCCACGGGTTCGAACCTCGCCCGCGGCATAACGCACATGAACGTGTTGATGTCGCCTTCGGCACGTGACCTGGCTGAGTGGCACAACTCCGTGCAGGCCTACGCGCAACGGCATCCGCTCGCCATACCGGTCACGATCTCGTCTGACCCACGCCATGCCTTCAACGACAACCCTGCGACGTCGTTCTTGGCAGGTCCGTTCTCGCAATGGCCCGAACAACTTGGACTTGCAGCAATCGGCTCCGAGGAGTTGGTGCAGCGTTTCGCCGAAATGGTTCGCGAGGAGTACCTCGCCGTTGGGATCAGAACCGCCTTGCACCCGCAGATCGACCTCGCAACCGAGCCCAGATGGTCACGCCAAAGTACGACGTTCGGCGAGAGCGCCGAACTCAGCTCGCGGCTTGCCGCGGCATACGTTCGAGGTTTGCAAGGTCCGGAGATTGGGCCTGGTTCAGTATCAGCCATGGCCAAGCACTTCCCCGGGGGTGGCCCGCAAAAGGACGGCGAAGATCCACACTTCCCGTATGGCCGCGAACAGGTATATCCCGGCGGGCAATTTGATTTGCACCTCGAGCCGTTCAAGGCGGTGCTCGCCGCTGGAGTGTCGCAGATCATGCCGTATTACGGCATGCCGATCGACACGAACTACGAAGAGGTTGGCTTCGGCTTCAACAAGCAGATCATCACCGGAATTCTGCGCACGCAACTCGGATTCGATGGAGTCGTATGTACCGATTGGGGGATTCTGAAGCGAAACGCCTGGGGTGTCGAACACCTCAGCTACGAGGACCGAATGTTGAAGAGTCTCGATGCTGGCGTTGACCAGTTCGGTGGCGAGGTTCACACCGACGTGCTCGTTGGCCTTGTCAACTCTGGCCTGGTGAGCGAGGAGCGTCTCGACGTCTCCGCTCGCCGGTTGCTACGCCAAAAGTTCCTCCTTGGGTTGTTCGAGGACCCGTTCGTGGATCCTGAACGCGCCAACAACGTGGTTGGCGCGCAACGGTCGCGAGCCGAAGGTCTTGACGCCCAGGCTGCCGCGCACACTCTGCTGAAGAACGCTTCGTCAGGACCGGCGCAGCTGCCGCTCGCAAGGGCTCTGAAGGTCTATCTCGAGAACCTGTCGCCAGTGTCGATCGGGGATCGGGCGACAGTTGTCGCAACCCCGCAAGAAGCCGACGTCGCAGTTGTGCGTTTGAAGGCACCGTGGGAGCACCGAGGCGAGGCAGGAAGCGTGGAGAGCCACTTCCACGCTGGCTCGTTGGCGTTCTCGGCCGACGAACTTCTTCGGTTGGCGACGCTCGCAAAATCCGTCCCGACTGTTGTCGACGTGTTCCTCGACCGTCCGGCGATCTTGGCGGAAGTGGCAGACATTGCATCGTCGCTGATCGTCAACTTCGGTGCTAGCGAAGATGCGTTCGTCCGGGTCCTGTTCGGCGAGGTCGAACCCCAGGGCAATCTTCCCTTCGACATTCCTTCCTCGATGGAAGCCGTCGAGGCAAGTCGTTCTGACGTTCCGTTCGACACGAAGCTGCCAACCTTCCGGTTCGGTTGCGGGCTGCGCTACGCGGGGCGTAACCGATGAATATTCGTTGAATATTCAAAGCGCGATTTGCGCCCATCGGGGCCCCATTCCGACACAACTTCCAATGACACGAGGGAAACAATGAGCAGTGATAACGCCGACACCCCAACAGACGGTGCCGTCTACCGAGATGCAACGCAGCTAATACCCAACCGCGTCAATGACCTGTTGTCGCGGATGACCCTCGATGAGAAGGTTGCCCAGCTCACTGGCACGCTGCCCTTCGCCTTTCGAGGTGCTAACGGGTTGAACGAGGCGCAGATCGCACAGGCGCTACATTTTGGCATTGGCCAGATCTCAGCTGGAGCAATGCTGTCGCCAGACCCCGCCCGGCTCGTTGCCATGCTGAACCAGATTCAGCGATATCTGGTCGAGCAGACCAGGCTCGGAATTCCCGCGATCGTGCACCATGAAGCTCTTGCAGGGCTGGTGCATCCTGCGTGCGACGACTTCCCGACGGCGTTGAGCATGGCGGCTTCTTTCGATCCGCAATCCGTCGAGGCAATGACCGACGTCATCCGCAAACAGATGAGGGCGCTCGGTGTCCATCAGGCGTGCTCGCCCAATCTCGACCTTGCCCGTGATGCCCGGTGGGGTCGTGTGCAAGAGACGTACGGAGAAGACCCGTACCTGGCGTCGGCCATCGGGGTGGCGTTCATCCGAGGGCTGCAAGGAACAGATCGGCGCACGGGTGTCGTGGCAACGGCGAAGCACTTCCTCGGATACGCAATGGCCGACGGCGGCCGCAACCTGTGCACCGTGAACATGGGTGACCGCGAACTGCTTGAGGTCTATGCCCGGCCATTCGGCGCCGCAATCGACGAGGCCGGTCTGGAGTCCGTGATGTGTTCATACTCCGACGTCGCAGGGGAACCAGCAGCGGCATCGCGCCGTTTGCTCACCGATATGCTCCGAGGAACACTCGGATTCACCGGGCTCACCGTTGCCGACTACGGCGCGGTCACGGCTTTGTACACCCGACAGAAGACGGCAGCCGACGTTGGCGAAGCAGCGGTGCAGGCGCTGTCGGCCGGGATGCATGTGGAGCTTCCTGGGTCGCTGTGCTACACCGAAGGGCTCGGGCCGGCAGTCCGTGAAGGACGCCTCGCTCAGTCCATTGTCGATGACAGCGTGCGCCTCGTGCTCGATGTGAAGTTCCGTCTTGGGCTGTTCGAGAACCCATACGGGGATCTCGATGCTTTCGCGACAACCATCGAGGATTCGTTCCGCCGATCAACCAGAGCGGTCGCCCGAACACTTGCCACACGCTCAACGGTGCTCCTGGCCAATCCCACCGGTGTGCTTCCGCTTCGACGCGACCTGTCTCGCGTTGCTGTCATCGGACCGAACGCAAAGTCTGTCCGCAACTTCTTTGGTGGCTACTCCGCAGCCAACCTCATCGAGATGCTCGCGAGCGGGGAGATGTCGATGCCTGCGCCAGTGCTCGACGGGACCGTCGGCCCAACTGCCGCCGAGCCCGCTGCCGCGGCGCCTGTACCGTCGGCAGCGAAGAAGGAACCGCAGAACACGGGTGCCGATTTCGGCTTCGTCAGACGGGTCCTTGAGCGACCGACTCCCTCCGGCGAGGCCGCCGTCGAAGCTGCCTACCCGAACACGCCGACAGTGCTCGCTGCGATCCAGGCGCTCGTATCGGACTCCACGGAGGTCGTCTATGCACTCGGATGTCATGTCAATGACCCGTCGACCGACGGAATTGCTCAGGCGGTCGAGGTTGCCCACGGGTCCGATGTGGTGATCATGGTGCTCGGCGATAAAACGGGTTTGGTGGGCGACGCAGTGGTTGGTGAAACCCGAGACCGGACCACGGTCGAGCTGGCCGGAGCACAGCGGCCGTTGCTCGAAGCAGTTTGTGCAACCGGCGTGCCAGTAGTTGTTGTGATCCTCGGATCGCAACCGGTTCCTGTGCTGGCAGGCGATGGGGGACCTGCTGCGGTCGTGTACGCATACCAACCAGGGTCAGTCGGTGGGGTTGGAATTGCTGACGTGCTGTTCGGGGTTGAGAACCCGTCGGGTCGGGTGCCGGTTACCATCCCGCGCACGGCGGGGCAGTGCCCGATCTTCTACGGCTTCAAGAACGGCAGCGAGCAGGGCACCTACACCGACCTCGACGACAGCGGGCCGGCCTACGCATTCGGTCACGGCCTGAGCTACACCACATTCGAGTATCGCTCGATGGTTGTCGACAAGCCCACGGTTGACCCCCAGGGCAGCGTTCAGGTGACCGTCGAGGTAGCTAACACAGGAGACCGGTTCGGCGAAGAGGTGGTGCAGTTGTACGCGTCGATTAGTCGCAGCGGCGTCACTCGACCCGTGCGCGAACTGGTCGGTTTCGAGCGAGTAGCGCTGGAAACCGGAGCTGTCGCCACGGTCACGTTTACCCTTCAGCCTGGCATCCTCGCCTACTACGACGTTGGAATGAACCTCGTTGTCACACCGGGCAGGGTCGACCTTGCAGCGGGGCCATCGGCTGTGGCGCTGCCGCTCGCCGCCGATGTTGCGATCATCGGGGCGCCTGTTGTTCTGGCCGCTCGGACGACGCATCTAACCCGCGCACTGATCGTTTCCACCTGACCACAATCGAGTTGCGCGCGTGCATGTCTCATCGAGCTGTCCCATTCTGAAGAGTTTGATGGTTGATAGAATGTCGCTGTTAACTTCGACGTCGAAATCGACTCCCACTCGGGTTGTGAATGGACGGTCGAAGCGAGTCGAATGGGGATCTTGTGAGTACGCCAGCACTGTCCGGCATCGTGGACACGATGATCGGATTCCCCACTGATCCGAACGTCCTGTACGCAGCCATGCGTCAGCAGTTGCTTCGCGACGCAGAGTCTCAGGAGATGGTCATGCCTGCGGCGTACATGTTCCACGACGTGCCCCACACCGAAGCCGACGTTGATGTTGACCCTGTGGCGGTGACGCTCAGTGAGATGGACCGCTACGGCGTCGAGGTTGGGCTGATCAGCCTGGGCGCCGCTCCGGAAGCTGCGCGGCGCGCCTTACGCGAACACCCCAAGCGCTTCGTCGCGTCGCTCACACTCGACCCGACCAAGGGCATGGATGGCATCCGTGAGCTGGTGAACGTTCATCGACACGGCAATCTCCGGGCCGTTTCGATCTTCCCGCACAGCGTTGTTCCGCAGACGCCGATCGATGCCGCCCAGATGTACCCGATTTATGCCAAATGCGTCGAATTGGGCTTGCCGGTGTTCATCACGGTCGGCATCGCCGGACCTCGGGTGCCATCTATGTGCCAGCGAGTGGAGCTGCTTGATCAGGTGATGTACGACTTCCCCGAGTTGGTTGTCGTGATGCGCCATGGCGCAGAGCCGTGGGTAGATCTGGCGGTCAAGCTCATGTTGAAATGGCCCAACCTGTACTACTCCACGTCTGCGTTTTCGCCGAAGTACTACCCGCAGGCGATCATTGACTACGCGAACACGCGTGGCGCCCATAAGGTGCTGTACGGGGGTTACTTCCCGATGGGTCTCTCACTTGAGCGAATCACCGCCGAGCTTCGAGATGTGCCGTTCAAAGCCGAAGTGTGGCCGCAGTTCCTCCGTCACAATGCGCGCAACGTGTTGGGTTTGGCTGACTAAGTCTTCGTGGAAGCACGTGAGAGAAACTCAGGCGCGGTTGGCACGGCGAACCACCCCGCCATGCCAACGCGCCTGAGAGAACTGTGCGTAGGAGGTCTGTTTACGCCTATTGGCTAGACGGGAATGTTTGCGTCGACGTTCATGAGGCGGGCAAGGTTGCCGCCCATGATTTTGTCCTGAAGCGCTTCGGGCAGGTGTTTGAGGCCCTCGACGTAGCTGCGCGGCTCGGCAAGACCCTCTGGATGTGGGTAGTCCGAACCGAAGAGCACACGGTCTTCACCAATGAGCTCTGCTAAAGCCCCGAGGTCTTCTTCCCAGAAGGGGCTGACGTGGAGCTGGCGCTTCAGTACTTCGGTTGGGTTCTCCAAGAACTGCTCGGGCATCTTCTTGTAGATGTCCTTGAGGTTCCGCATGAGTGGCTCGACCCACGTGCTTCCGTTCTCAATGACCGCCAGCTTGAGGGTTGGGAAGCGTGAGAAGGCACCGTGCATCACCATCGATGCGATTGAGTCTTCGATCGGCCGCCACATCGAAACCATTGGAAACGCGTTGCCTACGAACGGCAGCATTTCGCCGTCCGAGCCCGTCCAGTCGTTGGTGTAGCGGCTGTAGCCACTGTCGGAAGAGTGCATCGCAACGAGGATGTCGTGCTCGACAACCCTTGCCCAGAACGGATCGAACTCGGGTAGGGCGAAGGAACGGGTGCCGCGGTATCCGGGCACGGGTGCAGGTCGGATCAAAACCGCGCGCGCGCCACGCTCGACAACCCAATCCAATTCTGCGATCGCACGGTCGATGATGGGAAGGGTGATGATGGGCGTCGAGAAAATCCGGTCTGCGTAGTTGAACTGCCAGGTCTCATACATCCACTCGTTGAGCGCGTGGATAATGACGTGCATTGCCTCAGGGTCATCCCGAAGACGCTCTTCGAGCAGGCTGGCGAGGGTAGGAAACATGAGGGTGCGCTCCAGACCCTGCTGGTCCATCAGCTCGAGTCGTGACACGGGCTCGCGGAACGCCTGAATGGACTTCATGGGTTCGCCGAAGATCTCACGGCGACTCTTGCCCTCGGGGTTGCCCTTTCGGTAGTAATCCTCCTGAGCGCCGGGGCGGGCGACGACATCGAACGTCGGGTTGGGTATGTATTCGCTGACCCGACCCTTCACCATTATTTTGGTGCGGCCATCGACCTCGACGTATTTGACCAGGTTTTTGTACCGCTCCGGGAGAAACTTGGTAAATGCGTCCCTGGTCTCGTACATGTGGTTGTCCGCATCAAAGATTTGAACGTGCATGTTGGCCACCCTTTCGGTGAGCGACTGGTGATCTGTGCTGAAGAATACTTGGAACTGACGTCGATATCAAAAATATCGCCCGCAATATCGCACCCTGGACTCACGAATCGGTTATGCCCTGGGCAATTTGAGCAACTGGCGGCTAATCAAGCCGCGCATGATTTCAGAGGTTCCCCCCGAGATCGTCAGCGCTCGGCTCCACAAAAAGTTGTGGTGCCACCGGTCGGCGATCGCTTGGCCTCCCGATAGGAGCGTTTCGGAGTTACCGATGAGTTCGAGTGCCAATTCGCACAACGTGACGTTGGCGTCGGTGTAGGCCAATTTGGCGACGGGCCCGTCACTGGGGTGTTCGTCATCGACCAGAATCCGATCCACCGTGTCTCGCACGATGAGCTTTACTTCCTGAACCAACGCTCGGGCGTTTGCGAGTTGTGCCTGTACGTCTTCGTGTGCCAAGGCGCTGGTGCCATCAGGAAGGCGAACTGCTGCGGCTAGTGCGACGAGATCCTGGAACAACCGTTCGAGCTGCACAGCATTTGCTCCGACAAAGGCGCGTTCCGAAGCGAGGCCAGACGTGATCACTTTCCAGCCGCCGTCAACCTCGCCGAGCACGTGCTCTGGCCCCACCCGTACGTTGTCGAGGAATACCTCGCAGAACTCTGCATGTCCGGTCATCTCACGGATTGGTCGCACGTCGATCCCGTGAAGGTCCATCGGAACGATGAACGCGGTGATGCCTGCGTGACGATCGACGTGCGGGTTGGTCCGGGCGAGTAGGGTGCCCATGTTCGCCCATTGGGCATCCGTTGACCAGATCTTCTGCCCCGTGATGAGAAACCCTTCGCCGTCCGGTTCGGCGCGAGTCCTGAGCGACGCCAAGTCGCTGCCGGCGTCGGGCTCACTGAACAGCTGGCACCAGATGTGCTCGGCGCTCCGGATTTTCGGGAGCAGTGTCTTTTTATGCTCTTGGGTGCCGAACTCGATGATGGTGTGCGCAGCGAGCATCACCTGGTCGAGGGGTCGGTACGCGTCGCCCAAAATCAGTTCCTCCATCAGGACCAGGTCGAGGATCGGCTGATGGTCGGCTCGACCGCCCCATTCGGTCGGCCAGCCGGCTCCCAGGTAGCCCTCCTCGTACAATGCCCGCAACCACGCGCGAACGGCATGCTCTTCGTTTGCGTCACGCGGGAACTCGGACCCCTTCTCTTTCGAGACGAACAGCGCGTGCGGCTATGAAAGAGCGAACGTTGCGACGGTACGCGTCAATGTCAACTTGCAACTGTCCAACCCTCAATCTGTGCAAGCGCGCGCACGGCGGAGCGAGGCGTGGCCGCCAGGCGGGCGTCTTGGTGCGCCCGACGCTCGAAGTGGTGCAGCCCGTACTCCCAGGTGAATCCAATGCCCCCGGTGAGCTGGACCAGATCGTGCAGGATGTGGACTGCTGACGTGCTCACGCTCACCTGTGCCGTCGCCACCTGCCTGGCAGCTTCGGGAGACCTGGAAACCATGAGGCGGGCTGCGTCGGCGACAAGCAGCGACATGCCCCTGAACCGAACCGTGTGATCGGCCAGGCGGTGCTGCACTGCTTGGTACGCACCGATTGGCCGACCGAATGCAAAGCGTTGAGCGGCGTAGGCGACAGTGGAATCGAGCGCTCGCTGGAGGCAGCCGACTGCGTCTGCAGCGAGTAGAAGCCCGTGGAGTTCCGTCGCGAGCGCTGCCGCATTGCCGGTAGGGAGCCGATGCGCTTTTGCACTGTCGACTTCGACATGTGCGCACGCACGACTGCTGTCGAACTGATAGGCCGCCGTTTCGGCTTGCCAGGTTGATGGAGTGTCGAACAGCAGTGCCTCTCCGCTGCGAGGTTCGAGTAGCAGCAATGCATCGGTTGCAACCGCACCATCGACCACAACAGCACTGCGTCCGTCAGGCGCAAGTCGTCCAAACGCGCAGGTGCGGGTGCCGTGCACAACTTCGGCGAGCAGCGACGCCGAGTCTGCACCGCCACAACTGGACAGCAGGTGTGCGGCTGCCGTGATCCCGGCAAACGGTGCGGCGTGCAGCGCTGCCCCGAGTTCGACAGCCGCAATCACAGCTGCGTCGACGCGCAATCCGAAACCGCCCTGGTTCTCGGTCACGCAGAACGATGAGACGCCAAGTTCGGCCAACGCAGGCCACGACTCCCTCCATTCCGGGTCGACGGTAGGCGAAGCGGCAATGTTGTCCAAGCGCAGCACGCCGCGTAACGCAGCGCGAAGCTGTCGAAGCTCGTCGTCGGTCTCGCTGTCCATCGCAGTCTCAGTCTGGGGTGCTCAACGAGCGAACGTCAAGAAGGGTTTTGATATTGAGGTCGAAGTCGAATATTGTGTTCCCGTGGCTTCCGATCGATGGATTTTTGACTTCGACAACCATTACTACGAGTCTGAAGACGCGTTCACCCGGTACCAAGACCGCACGCTGCGAAACCGGGGGGTCCGTTGGGCCGAGATCGACGGCAGGAAACGTCTGCTCGTCGGCGGCACCATCAACTCCTACATCGCCAACCCGATCTTCGACCCCGTCGCAAAGCCCGGCGCGTTGTTCGACTGGTACCGCGGTAATCCTCACGCCCGCCTGTTAAAAGATGCCTTCGGCGAACTCGAGCCGATCCGGCCGGAGTATCGCAATCGCGATGCTCGGCTGGCGGTTATGGACGAGCAGGGCCTTGCCGGTACGCTGATGTTCCCAACGCTGGGCGTCGGCGTGGAAGAAGCCCTCAAGAACGATCCTGAAGCTTGCGCCAAGGTATTCCAGGCCTTCAACCGGTGGCTCCAGGACGATTGGGGTTACGCGTACCAGAACCGCATCTTTGCTGTTCCGTATATCCCGTTCCTCGACCCCGCTGCTGCGACGGCTGAACTCCGACGTGTGATCGACGGGGGAGCCGTCATAGTCAACGTACGCAATGCTCCTGTCCCCGTGCCTGGCGGCTATCGCTCCCCCTTCGACCCGGTCTACGACTCGTTCTGGGCGCTCGCTTGCGAAGCCGGCATCGCCGTTGCGGCTCACGCGGGGGTTGAAGGCTATGACGCAATCGTGCAAATGTGGGAACCCGGCGACGGTGAAAGTTCGTTGTTCCGTTCGCCGTTGCGTGGCATCGTGACGAAGGGACGGGCAGTAGCTGACTTCTTCGGCGCCGCCATCTGTCACCGAATCTTTGAACGCTTTCCAAACCTTCGTATGGCGTCTGTTGAGAACGGCGCGTTCTGGGTGCATGACTTGCTCCATCGCCTCGACGACGCCGCAAATCGAAATCCGGGGTACTTTTCGCAGCACCCGCGTGACACATTTGGCCAGCACATCTGGATCACCCCGTTCTGGGAGGACCATGTCGAACAGTTGCTGTCCGATGTGCGAATCGATCGGCTGCTCCTCGGGTCAGACTGGCCCCACGCCGAGGGCGTGCGTCAGCCGGCAGACTTCTTGACCGAGTCGCTGGCCGGCTTTACTCACGACGATGTTCGACGCATCGGGCGCGACAACGCGCTCGACGTTCTTCGGGTGTCGCTCGGCTGATTCAGCGGTCGAGCGGTAACCAAGCGCGCCTACTTCAGCCCTACCTCACGTCTCGATCAACTTGGTGAGTTGGTTCTCGCGTAGTTGCTGGCGGAGGAGAAACTTCTGCACCTTGCCTGAAGGAGTACGAGGGAAGTCCGTCACTTCGTACAAAGACTCCGGCCACTTCTGTTTCGCAAGTCCTGCAGCGCCAAGGTGCTTTCTGACTTCTCCCAGCGTCGGAGCCGAAGCTCCAGCCCGAACTCGGAAGATGGCCGCGGCATGTTCGCCCAGGCGCTCGTCGGGGGCGGCGACCACGCTCACTTCGGCGATGTTCTCCATGTGGGCTAAGAGTTCCTCGACCTCCTGCGCGCTTATGTTCTCGCCGCCCCGGATGATCACGTCTGAAATCCGGTCGGTGATGCTCAGATAGCCGTCGTCGTCGAGCACACCGATGTCACCTGTGATGTACCAACCATCGCTGGTGATCATCTTCGCGGTGAGCGATGAGTCGGTGTAGCCAAGGAACAGGTCGGCGCCACGGGTGAGGATCTGGCCTTCCTCGTCGAGCTTCAGCTCCACTCCGGGGAGTGCATGGCCGTCTGTCAGGTTTCGCTTTTCTACAGGTTCGTCAAGCAATGAAGCCGTGACCGATGGATGTTCCGTGCTGCCGTAGGAGCGGTATACCTTGATGCCAAGGTTCGTCGCTCGCTCGGTGACCGCAGCAGGCACGGCAGAGCCGCCGAGGCCGATGGACGGCATGAGAGCGAGATGCGCGTCGGTAAAGTCAGGATGATCGAGGAGGCTGGTGAGGAAGAATGTGGCTCCCCCGTTCATGGTGAGCTGCTCATCGAGCATGAGCCGCAGAACGGTCGTAGGGTCCCAGACGTCGATGAGGTTGACCGGCGCTTCCGGACGAAGGAGTGACGAAAGGAACGACCCGAGCATCCCAATGAAATGGCCGACCGGAGCGACGGTTAGATTGGGTAGCCCGTGGGCGTTTAGGCCGCCGAGTTGCCGTGCCTCGAACCCGATCGTGTGGTGTGAGTGAATGACACCTTTGGGGTCCCGGGTGGTCCCAGACGTGAACGCAATGAGCGCAGGCGAGTCTGGATCGGCGTCGATCGGTCGGTCGATCGGTGCGCCAGTGAGCGACTCGGCGAAAGCTATGGCGCCTGGTGGAAGGTTTGCGGCTGGAGTTTCGCCGACGACGAGCCACGGGATGTTGTCCATGCCGAGTAGCGATGAGTACGCGTCGAGGTAGTCGGATTTCCCAAAGCGGTCAGCGGTCACAACAACGTCTGGCTCGACTGACTTGACGATGTAGCCAAGTTCTTTCAGGCCGTAGAAGTGGACGACAGGTACGACGACTGCGCCGACATACGCAGCGCCCCAGAAGGTGATCGCAGCTTCGACCCAGTTCGGTAGTTGGAACACCACTACGTCGCCAGGGCCGATGCCTTGAGAGGTGAGCCAGGTGGCGAAGGTGCGGGCCTTGCGGTCCACGTCGGCCATTGTCCCGCGCCATGGGCGAACGGAAGAATGCACGTTGAACTGGACGGCACCTTTGGTTGCGAGACCTGTAGCGACCATCTGGCCGATGGTGGTGCCACTCCAGTAACCGGTGGCACGATATTGCTCGACCAGTTCCGGAGGAACCGTGCGAAGCGGCCACGACCGCAATTGCTTAGCCGGGTTTTGGATAGAGGTTTTGGCGGGGCGCTGATCTTGATAGTTCTGCATCTGGCCGGTCATCTCCTTGAACGGTGCCTTTGAACGGTGTCCTGAGCGCTTACACCTGCTGGTGCGATAGGGCCGGGCAGTATCGGTCAGTTGTAGGGGATGCCCATTACACCTTGTTTTGACTTCGACGTCGAATCAGGAATCGAGGTTGTCGGACCGCTGCCCCCATTTTGACTTCGACGTCGGTATTGGTACCATCGCCTGCACATGAACGGCTACGCGATCTCGTGACGCAGATTCCTTTTGCTCCCAATGTTTTCACGTGGCCGTCGACAGAGCCACAGCTACTCGGCGGCCGCTGCAGCGCATGTCTGTCTGTGACCTTTCCACAGCCCACCTCCTGTGCGCGGTGTGGCTCGACTGCGGTTGAGGTCCACTTGCTTCCGCGGCGCGGCTTCATCTGGACGTTCACCAATCAATCGTTTCTTCCGAAAGAGCCTTACGCCAGCGGTGAGACGCAAGAGACGTTTCGGCCATATGGAGTCGCGATGGTGCAACTCGGCGACGAAGTGAAAGTTGAAGGAAGGCTGACCGAAAGCGATCCGGCGATCCTCCGCATTGGGATGGAAGTCGAATTGGTCGTCGTGCCCTTTCGAGTCGATGCTGACGGCACCGAGGTCATGACCTACGCCTTCTCGCCGATCCACGAAACGGAGACCCTCACATGAATGACGTTGCAATTATCGGAGTCGGAATCCACCCCTTCGGGCGGTTCGGGTCGAAGTCGGCGATTGATATGGGTGCCGAGGCCATCCGCTCTGCACTAGCCAATGCCGGGGCCGATTGGAAAGACGTTCAGGTTGCGTTTGGGGGCAGTTTCGAGGTCGACAACCCCGATGCCGTGATCGGCCGCCTCGGCCTCACGGGCATTCCGTTCATGGATGTGTATAACGGTTGCGCAACTGCTGCGACAGCGCTTCAGCTCACCGCCGATTCCATCCGATCGGGACAGTACGACATTGGCGTGGCGGTGGGCATGGATAAGCACCCGGTGGGCGCATTCACGTCCGATCCGGTCGACTACGGAGCTCCATCCTGGTACGGCGAACAGGGCTTCTTTCTCACGACCAAGTTCTTCGCCATGAAGATAAACCGGTACATGTATGACTTCGATATCTCGCACCAAACCCTCGCCCGTGTGGCGGCAAAGAACTATCGCAACGGTGTGCTGAACCCCAACGCTTTTCGCCGTAAGCCGCTCAGCGAAGACGAAATTCTCGGCTCAAAGATGCTTAACTACCCGCTGACCCACTACATGTTTTGCACGCCTGACGAGGGTGCCGCGGCGGTGGTGTTGTGCAACGCCAACATCGCGCACCGGTATACGTCGAAGCCGATCTATCTCCGCGCAACAGCAATTCGCTCCCGTCGGTATGGCGCCTTCGAAACGCACGCGTCATGGGCAGCAGTCGAGCAAGACGCAGCGCCAACGGTGTACGCATCGCGTGCCGCGTATGACGCAGCGGGAATCGGCCCCGAGGACGTCGATGTCGTCCAGTTGCAGGATACTGACGCTGGTGCCGAAGTGATTCACATGGCTGAGAACGGATTCTGTGTTGACGGCGACCAAGAACGGCTCGTGGCCGAAGGCGCTACGGAGATCGGTGGGTCGCTCCCGGTCAATACCGATGGAGGACTGATCGCCAACGGTGAACCCATCGGCGCGTCGGGCCTGCGGCAGGTTCACGAGCTTGTGCTTCAGCTTCTTGGTGCGGCCGGTGACCGACAGGTGCCCGGTGAGCCCAAGGTTGGATATGCGCAGCTGTATGGCGCGCCAGGCACCGCTGGCGTTTCGATCCTCTCGACTTGATTTTGACGTCGACGTTGATTACGTTCGACGGCTGACAGGTGGTCCGCAGAATCCTCCCTGATAGACCGGGGAGCATGAGGGTGGTGCCGCGAAATCGAGAGGTCGAGAGGTACCACCATGGCTGACGTTCCAGTGCTGTACGAAGTGGTCGACGAGCGAATCGCCGTGATCACGCTCAATCGTCCGGACAAGGCAAATGCGCAGTCCCCAGAAATGCTTGACCTGCTCGACGCGTGTTTCACGCGTGCGGCTGCCGACCGGAACGTGCGCGTCATCATCCTGCAGGCTAACGGCAGACACTTTTCCTCCGGTCACGACATCTCCGGCTCTACCGAGAAGACCGAATCCGAATCAATCGACGCCGAACCCAAAATCGATTTGAAAGTTGATGGACTGGCGGGGATTTACGCGTGGGAGCAAAAGCGCTACATCGGCTATTCCCGCAAATGGCGTGACATTCCTAAGCCGACGATTGCGGCCGTTCAAGGCCAATGCATCGCAGGTGGTCTGCTGTTGTGTTGGCCATGCGACCTGATCATCGCCGCCGACAACGCGAAGTTCTCAGACCCAGTTGTGCGGATGGGAATCGGCGGCGTCGAGTATCACGCGCACACATGGGAGGTCGGCCCTCGAAAGGCGAAGGAATGGTTGTTTACCGCTTCCACGTTCACGGCCCTCGATGCAGAGCGACTGGGCATGGTCAACCGTGTCGTCGCGCTGGACGATCTCCGCACCGAGGTGTTGGAACTGGCTCGGAGTATCGCCCAGATGCATCCCTTCGCGCTCGCTCAAGCGAAACGAGTCGTCAACCAGACAATGGACGTGCAGGGCTTCTACGCTGCGCTTCAGTCAGCGTTCGATATCCATTCCACGGGTCACGGACACGCGCTGTCGGTCAGTGGGCTTCCCATCCTGGTTGACCTTGACCAGATGAAGAAGACCAACAAAAGCTGACCGCAAGTGAAACCCCTCCTCAGCGATGACCAGGAGTTTTTCCGAGCGACGACGGCGCGCTTCCTTGCGGAATTCTCGCCGACTTCGGTGTTGCGGTCTTTGCGCGATGATCCTGTCGGATTCAGCGCTGACTACTGGCGACGAGGTGCGGAACTTGGTTGGACGTCGCTTCTGGTCTCGGAAGCTAACGGCGGTGGAAGCATCAGCGGAGACGGTCTCGTCGACCTCACTCTTATTGCTCATGAATTCGGAATGAGCGCCGCCGCAGGCCCGCTCATTCCGTCGAACCTGGTCGCGGCAGCGCTGAGTGACGCCAATTCTCACGCCGAGGTGCTCGCAGGTTTGCTCTCGGGCACGACGAATGCGGCCTGGTGCGGGTCCGAGGTGGTTGCAGGGGGCCGGGCTTCAGGAATCCAACTCCGGTTCGATGGCGGAGATGTTGTACTCGATGGGGTCTTGCGACCGGTCGAGTCTGCGTCGGTTGCGGAGTATTTCTTGGTCACGGGGAGTTCCGAAGAAGGCCTTACCCAGGTGCTGGTCCCGTCATCGGTGGATGGAATTTCAATCGAAACACTGCAGAGCGTGGATCTGACCCGTCGCTTTGGGGTGGTGAGCTTTAATGGGGCTCGAGTTGCCGTTTCCGCAGTCGTCGGCGAACGGTTCGGCGCTGGCGCGCAATTTTCTCAGCAGGTGCAAACAGCACTCGTGCTCAGCGCAGCTGAGTCGGTGGGAGCAATGCAACGCGGTTTCGACATCACGCTGGAATGGGTGTTGGACCGCTATTCGTTCGGTCGTCCGTTGGGTTCGTACCAAGCGATCAAGCATCGTCTTGCCGACATGAAGACCTGGTTGGAGGCCAGCCATGCGATTGCCGATTCGGCCTCCGTTGCCGTGGCCAAGCGTGAACCGGGGGCCAAGGAGAAGGCAAGCGCTGCGAAGGCGTACGTTGGCTTTTACGGGTCAGAACTGCTGCACGAATGCGTCCAGTTACATGGTGGGCTTGGCGTCACCTACGAACACGACATCCACCTGTTCCTGCGTCGGCACACCCTTGGTCGAACATTGTTTGGTACGCCGATGACCCACTACCGGGCCATCGCCGACAACCTCGCCGACAGCCTCGACGTGCAGGAGGGTTCAGTCGCATGACGGTCGATCACGTTGAGACGGTAGAAGCATTTCGAGATCGGGCGCGCACGTGGATTGGAGCCAATTTGGCGCACTCCGGGTCACACGTCCAGAGCCTTCGCAATGAACTTACCGACGAGCAAGAACTCGCTGCTGTTTCACGCGACCGTCAAGTCCAGCGAATGCTCTTTGACAACGGGCTGGCAGGGATTTGCGTGCCTCGCTCCTACGGTGGCCAGGGGTTGACACCAGATCACCAACGGTGCCTCAACGAAGAGATCAGTGGCTACGAGTACCCTGCCAGGCTGCAAGCACCCACGTTCGCTCCGCTCGCCGGAGTGCTGCTTGAATTCGGCACGGAGGAACAGAAGCTTCGCCATATCCCAGCAATGCTGAAGGGCGAAGAAATCTGGATGCAGTTCCTGTCGGAACCGAGCGGTGGCTCCGACGTCGCAGGCGCGCTGACGAGTGCTGTTCGCGATGGAGACGAATGGGTATTGAACGGTTCCAAGATCTGGACCACTGGTGCGTGGTGGTCAGACTGGGCGCTATGCCTAGCCCGCACCAATTGGGAGGTCCCCAAGCACAGTGGGCTCACGGTGTTCATGCTGCCGCTCCGCCAGCCCGGGATCGAGGTGCATCGCATCGAAATGCTCAATGGCAACAAAGAGTTCTGCCAAGAGTTTCTCACCGATGTCCGTGTCCCCGACGCCGATCGGATCGGCGATGTGGATCACGGATGGACCGTCGGCACGCGATGGATGGTCCATGAGCGAATGCTGTACAGCTCACCCCTCGTTACCTACCCGGTTCGGAGCGGGACAGCTAATTCAAGCCGTTCCACCCTCGTTGGCATCGCTCGCAGTGCCGAGCGGCTTGATGATCCATCGGCCCGGGCTCTCATAGGCGAGTCTCGAACGCTTGACCTCGTACGTGAAGCGCTTGGAGCCCGCATCGGCGAAGGTATCCGAGCCAAGGTCATGTCCGATCAGGTTTCCGCGATCGGGAAGTTGTTCGCCGCAATTGCGGGAACCAGGGCTGCAACGATCGCCTTCGAATTGGCTGATGCGTTTGGCGGTACCTGGAGTGAAGGCGATGGTGAAGTCGTCCACAGTGGTCCAGACTTCTTGATGCGCCAAGCGGCTGCGATCGGTGGCGGCACGACAGAAATGGCGCGCAACGTTGTGAGCGAGCGTGTGCTCGACCTGCCACGTGAGGCTAGCCTTGACCGTGACGTTGCTTTTCGAGATGTACAGCGGAGTCGGACGTCGAAGTCCTGAGGCGCACTTGAGCTACTGAATTGCGATGTACGCGAGGAAGCCGAGAATGACCGAGCCCACTCCGGCGGAGATGAACGCACTGCGGCGGCGTTTGCGTAGGAAGAACTGCAAGAACACACCGGTGAGGGCAACTACTGCAAGGCCGATACCCGACGCATCGATCAGCCAGCGCCACGACGTACCAGTGTGGCGGCCTTTGTGCAGATCGTTGATGACAGCCATGGCGCCTTGTGTAGTGACCGTGAGGTCGTAGGAACCGTCTTTCGCGATGAACGCGTCGGCTTGATAGCCGGGGCCGAGAAAGGTGATGGTTGCGTCGGTGATGTCACCGTCGTGCTCAGTGACGGCGCCATGCACATTCTCTGTAGCGCGGAGATGTTCACTGACAGCAAGCCAGTCCACCTGCCCTCCAGCATTCCAACTCGAAGGCAGAATCCCGGTGGACTCTGTGCGGCCGCCGCTCGTACCAAAGGTCCAGTCGGGGTGGTTCAACGTGACACCCGTAATGGCAAAAAACAAGACGATGAGCAGCGAGATCATGCTTGTGTAGACGTGCAGAATGCGCGACCATTTTTGCACCGATACCGAACGCGAGGAGCGACGTGGACGCGTGGGAACTCCTTTGCCGAGGTTAGTGCCATAACGCGACGCGCCCTCGGAATTGGATGTGCGAGAAGACGATGCTTGCAACTCGTCTTCAGTCAGGTCTTCGTCGAAATCCGGGGTAGTGACGCGCTGGCTCATCGTGAGAGACCGGGTTATTTCGCCTGCACAGCCAATGCGATGGCGGTCAGCTCTCCGGTTGGAGTGCCCTTCTTGGTGACAGCTGCGCCAGTAAGCACGATGTCTGTCTTGACGAACTGGTACGGGCCCTTTTCACGTGCCGCTTCCACGTACACGCTGTAGGTGCCGTTCTTAACGTAGTCGCCGTCTGCGTTCTTGCCGTCCCACGCAACCGTGTAGGTGCCCGGCACCCGCGTGGAACTGGTGGTGGTGTCCGCGCTGCTTTGCTTGCCAAGTGCAACGAAAACCTCGTCGGCTCGTGCCCAGCGCTTCATCTCGTTGATCCAGCGTGTGCCCTTGCCCAACTGGTACTCGAAGTGGACAATGCGCACAGGCACGCCGTCGGCATCTTCAACCCATACGGCCACATACGGATTGTGAATTCTGCCGCCGCCCGATGCGGCGTAGGTCCAGGTGATTGCCATCTCTTGGTCTGATGGGAAGGACCCGGCAGCCGACGGAGCCGAGGCGACCGTGGTGGCTGGCTTGGACGTCACCGCTGTCTTTTTGACCGTGGTCTTCTTCTTTTTCGTGGTGGTGCGCTTGGTGACGGCTTGCGCCTGGCCGTTGCGACTGAGCCCGCCGACCAGCACTGCGAGGCCGGCGACGGCGCTCCCGCCAAGGATGCGACGCCGGCTGATGAGGCTGTTGGTTGGGACGGAACTGGGGGACTGTTGCGAATCCATAGTTGGCAACGATAGGGATCGCACGTTATGGGCAGGTAAGAACAGAGTCCGGGGTTAGCGAGAACCCCTGTGACTCTGGTCTCGGCAACCGTCTCGTCGTCCGTCAGGTGGGCCGTCTCGAATTGAATGATCTGATCCGGTTAGGTTCCCTGCGTGCCTGCACTCAACCCTTTTGATCTCACCGGCCACGTTTCGTTGATTACCGGTGGTAACTCCGGCATCGGGCTTGGCTTCGCGGAAGGCCTAGCCCTTGCTGGAAGCAACATCGCAATCTGGGGGACTAACGAAGAGAAGAACGCGGCGGCGGTTGAACACATCGAGCAGCTTGGAGTAAAAGCCGTTGCGTTCAAGTGCGACGTTGGCGAGGAAGCCGACGTTGAAGCAGCGTTCGTGGCAACCATAGAGGCGATGGGAAAAGTGGACTCGTGTTTCGCCAACTCCGGCATCAGCGGTGTGGCCAAGTCCTTCCTTTATATGTCTGCAGACGAATGGCACCGCGTCCTTCGCGTCAACCTCGACGGCGTGTTTTTCACCCTCCGCGCAGCGGCGCGTCACATGGTTGCGCGTGGCGAGGGCGGTTCGCTTGTGGTCACCGCGTCGCTTGCGGCAATCCAAGGCCAAGCGCGGGGCCAGCATTACGCAGCAACCAAGGGTGGCGTCATTTCCATGATGCGAGCGTGTGCGGTGGAGTTTGCCCGTCACGGGATCAGTGCCAACGCGATCCTGCCAGGGTGGGTGGAAACGCCGATGACGCAGGACCTATTTGCATGGGACCGGTTCAGTGACAGCGTGCTACCTCGTATGCCGCTACGCCGGTGGGGTCGCCCAGACGACTTTGGTCCAATCGCTGTGTACCTGGCATCGCCGGCGACAAAGTTTCACACCGGCGAAGTGCATCTCATCGACGGCGGCTATTCCATCTTCTAGGCCCCGCCCCAGACGCTGCGGTTGGGTACGCAGGCGGAGCAACCGCCCTGGTTCGCCACCATTCCAACCAACGTGTGCGTGCCAGCCACAACGAGATGAGGTACCCCACCGCAAGGCCTAGCGCTCCGCCGGCCGCGTCGAGGAAGAAGTGGTTGCCGGTCACGACGATGGTGAAGGTGGTGATGGTGGGATAGGCCAGGAGCAGAACTTTGCGCCACCACTTTCCGTTGAGCGCCCACGGCCAGAAGGAAATAGTGCACCACGCAGACCAACCGAAATGCAACGACGGCATAGCTGCGTATTGGTTTGAGATCCGTTCCATGGCACCGGAGTTGAAGCTCCATGACCCGCCGTATTCGGCGAGACCATCAACAAATCCGTAGCTGGCGGGCATCAACCGTGGTGGCATCAGGGGAAACAACGCGAACCCGAACAGTGCCATGCCGGTGGTGATGAGCAGCGTGTTGCGCATCCGCGGGTATCGCGGCAGGTAGGTGCAAATAGGTCCAGGCAAGAGCGCCGAGGGTGACCAGGAAATGCCCGGTGCCGTAAAAAATGTTGAGCGAACGCATGAACCACCGCGCCCCGAGGAACGCCTGCTGCACGGACTCTTCAACGAAGATCCGCATGGCTCGTTCAGCTTCGATGATCTTCTTGGCGTTGTTGAACGCGTGCAGTTGGCCAACCCGGGCCGAACCCTGTGTGTTTCGAATGCCGGTATAGATGGCATAGAAAACGCCGATGTACAACGCCTCCATCCACCAGCGAAGGCGTATGCCATGAGATTCCGGCGCCTGCGGATCGACCCTGCCGCCGATTGCGTCGTAGTCCGGGTCCGGAAGCGGTAACCCCTGGTTGAATTCGGGATCGCGCTCGCGCATCGGGGCGAGGATAGCGGTTTCGGGGTCCCACGGAGGTTGAGCAACCCATCAGAGCCGGGCGCGGCCGAGGGTGAACGGAGGGACGGAGTGAACCAGAAGTTGAGCAACCCATCAGAACCGGTAGCGTCGTGCCGATATGAGCAACACCATGGGCAACTCACTCAGCATCTCCACCACCACGGCCTCCACCAACGGCGATTTGGTTGCGCCGGACACCCTCCAACGGGTGCTCGCCGAAGCGCTCCGCACAGGAGGTGACTTTGCCGAGGTGTTCATTGAAGACCGCGCTAACTCCAGCGCATTGTTCGACGATGGGCGGGTTGAAGAGCTCACCAGCGGCGCTGAGCGTGGCGCCGGTATTCGTGTCATTTCCGGCGATACAACCGGGTTTGCGCACACCGCCGATATTTCGGAATCCGGGTTGCTTGCTGCTGCGGTTGCTGCTGCGGCCGCTGCCAAGGGAGGCGGCGGTGGGGTGAAGTCTGTGCAGTTGGTCCGACGAGTGGGCACCACCATTCACCAGGTAGTCAGCCCGTCGATCGACATTCCCAAACTGCGCAAGGTTGAACTCCTGCAGCGTGCCGATGCGGCTGCTCGGGCAGCGGGTTCCGCCATTCGGCAGGTCACGGCCGGCTACGGGGACTCGCGCCGTCGTATCCAGGTAGCCAACTCCAACGGTGTGCTGGCCGCGGACGAGCAGATTCGTACCCGCCTGATGGTGCAGTGTGTCGCGCTGGGCGACACCGGTATGCAGACCGGTTACGACGTCGCGGCCAAGACCATTGGCTGGGAGCTGTTCGACACAGCCGATGTGGAAGCAATCGCTGCAAAGGCAGCAGCACGCGCGCTTACGAAGCTTGACGCCCGGCCGGCGCCATCGGGTGTCACCACCATTGTGCTCAATCAGGGTGCCGGCGGAACCATGTTCCATGAGGCGTGCGGCCATGGCCTTGAAGCCGACCTTGTCCTGAAAGACACCTCAGTGTTCAAGGGCCGGGTTGGTCAACAGGTCGCAGCCAAGGGCGTGACCATCGTCGACGACGGTTCCTATGCGTTGGAGTGGGGGACCAGCTCTATCGACGACGAGGGCCATCCAACGCAACGCAACGTCCTCATCGAAGACGGCGTCCTGACGGATTACATGTGGGACTACCGCCACGCGGTCAAGGAAGGTCATGCGCAGTCCGGCAACGGCCGCCGCCAGAACTACCAGTCGCTCCCCATCGTCCGGATGACCAATACGTACCTACTGGCAGGGAAAGAACAGCCCCAAGACATCATTGCTGGGACGGCTGACGGTATCTATTGCGCCAAACTCGGCGGCGGTCAGGTCAACACCGCAACCGGGGACTTCGTCTTCGGCATGGTTGAGGCTTACCGCATCGAGAACGGGCGCCTCACCGAGCCTCTCCGAGACGCCAACCTCATTGGTAACGGCCCCAACGTGTTGCAGGCCATCGACGCCATCGGCAACGACTTTGCAACCGGTGTCGGTACCTGCGGCAAAGATGGCCAGGGCGTACCGGTGTCCGACGGCAACCCAACGCTTCGCGTTGTTGGTTCCATCACTGTCGGCGGAACGGCGGCCTGAGTCATGGCTGATCTCGAGCAACTCGTCAGCACGGTTATTAGTTGGGCTGCGGATGGCGAGCAGGTGGAAGCGTACGCAGCGCATTCGCGTGACGCCGATGTTGAGGTGTACCAGGGCGGCATCGAAACGTTGTCCACCGCTGAAACCGACGGCGTTGGTATCCGCGTTGTGCTGCCAGGTCCAGACGGCAACCGACAAGGCTTCGCCTACACCGGCTCCTTGGATGCGAAGTCCATGCAGGCCTGCCTGAGTGAAGCGCGTGACAACGCGTCGTTCGGTACTCCAGATCCGTTTCTCGGTCTTGCCGAACCCGATGGCGTGGACCCCGTCACACTCGACATCTATCGGGACTCGTTGGTGTCGTTCCCCACCGAGGCCAAAATCGAAATGGCGATGGAACTGGAACGGCTGGTTCGTGCTGGCGATTCGCGTATTCGGTCTTTGCGGTCGTCCAGCTACGGCGACGGTCTCCTTGAGGTTGCCATCGCGTCAACCATGGGCATCAACCGCCAGTACCGGCGCACTGGTGTGTCGGTCGCTGCGTACGCAATTGCCGGATCAGAGGAAGACACGCAGACCGGGTTCGGCTACTCCGTCGGCCGATCAGCCGACGAGATCGACGTTGCCAAAGCCGCAGCCATGGCGGTCGAACGTTCAACCCGTTTGCTGGGTGCAACCAAGCCGACGTCTCGTCGCACGGCCGTCGTCTTCGATCCGTACGTCACGTCGTCGTTGCTGTCCATCCTCGGTGGCACGTTGAACGCCGAGAGCGTGCTCAAAGGCAGGTCGCTCTTCGCTGACCGTGTCGGCGAAACCGTAGCGGTCAGTGGGTTCTCCCTCATTGACCAACCAACCAACCCGTTGGCGTTCGGCGCCACGCCGATTGACGCAGAAGGCCTTGCAACGCGAGAACTCCCGCTCATCGCAGGCGGGGTACTACAGGGATTTGCCCACAACACCGTTACAGCCCGTCGCATGGGCGGCGGCGCTCGCAGCACCGGCTCCTCCGTGCGAGGCGGTTTCAAGGGCACGCCAGGTTTGGGGTGTCGTGCACTTACGGTTGCACCCGGCACGCTCAGCCAGGCGGAAATCATCAGCCAAATCGGCACGGGTGTGCTGGTGCAGTCCATCAGCGGCATCCACTCTGGCGTCAACTCGGTCAGCGGCGATTTCTCGGTGGGTGCTGAAGGCTTGCTGATTGAGAACGGTCAGATTGGTGCTCCCATCCGAGAGTTCACCATTGCCTCCACCATTCAACGCATGCTCATGGAGATCCTTGCCATTGGTGCAGACCTGGAATGGCTGCCCGGCGGTTCGTGTGGTGTCACGCTTGCTGTTGACGGCCTTTCGGTGTCGGGTGCGTGACAGCGCCCACTGATCCAAAGCGGGCGCTGCGATCGGCGGTCAGGGCCGCGCGCGCTGCGCTGGGGTCAGCCGAACGTGATCGGCAATCAGCGATCATCACCCGGCAGTTGCTGGTTGACCCCGATGTAATCAGCGCACAGACAATCCACGTGTACCTTGCCATGCCAGTCGAGGTTGACACGCTTCAATTCATCCGCGTACAGATGAGTTTGGGAAAGCAGATTGTGGTGCCTTGGATGCATGAAGACCGCTCGATGGGTGCCTCTGAATTGCTGCTCGCTGACCTTCAGTCCATCAATGAGGTTGGCCCGCTGCGCGTTCCTCAGGCGCCGCTCTTGCGCCCGGTCGACGACGGATGCTGGGACGTTGTGGTTGTGCCGTTGGTTGCCGCAACCCTCGCCGGAGACCGACTGGGCAATGGCGCGGGCCACTACGACCGTTTACTGACTTCGTGGCCCCGGCCTGCGATTGGCGTCGCACTATCTGCTCAGATCGTGGACTCACTTCCCATTGAATCCCACGACATCCAGCTGACCAGACTGCTCACCGCGTCGTCAAACCGCTAAGCAAACCTGATCGAGTTCCCGTTGCAGGTGCCACAACATTCGTTACGTAATGAATGTGGGTGGGCCTTGCCAACCCGTTCTCCAATTTCGGGTGTCTGGCAACCAACCTTGGCGCTAGAGCAACCAACCCTGCGCAAAACGGGTCCAGCGAGAGCTTGGATCACAACGTTGGTTGCTACGAAGCCAACGTTGGTTCCGAAGCAAGTGGTTCCGTCGGCGTTATCCGTCGGCTTGGTCGACCAACCATTCCGTCAGTGCACGTACTGAATCCGAAGGTGGCCCGTCGGGCCAGGTGATGTAGTAGCCGCTCCCTGATTTCAGCTCCGGGCCCACCTGCAGGAGTACCCCGCTGCTCACGAGGTCGTCGACGAGGTATCGCCATCCAAGCGCCACACCTCGCCCGGCAACCGCCTGTTGCAGGACCATTGGGTAGTTGTTGAACAAGATGCGTGTGTGCGGGCCGATAGTGGCATCCCGCAGCGACGGAGTCGGGTCTGGTGCCACGCCGAAGTGGGTGAACCACTTGCCCCACGACAACCAGGCCCGGTCGCCATCATCCATGTGCAAGAGCGGTGCGTTTGCCAGCTGTGCCGCCGTGCTTTGGGAGTTGAGTCCATGTTGTTCGGCGAGTGCTGCGGTTGCGATGGGAAATACTGACTCGGCGAAGAGGTGGGTTGCCTCAACGCCACGGAACCGGCCGGCACCCACTCGGATAGCAGCGTCGTAGCTGCCGCCGTCGAGTTCGTCGTCACGATGGAACAACCACAGCCGAAGTTCCCGGTCACCAAGAGCGGCTTGGAGCGCTTCGAGGCGCGGCACCAACCACAGCTGGGCAAGTCCCGGATTGCATGCCAAGACGAAGACATTGGGTCGGGGCAACAGTGCAGCAAGGGCCCGTTCGATTTCGGCGAAGCCCCTGTCGACATGGCGCAGCAAAGTGCGGCCTGCTTCGGTGAGTTCACTGCGATTGCTGGTGCGCCGGAACAGGTCAACCCGTAGCGCCTGTTCGAGTGATCGGACCTGGCGGGTGACCGCAGGTTGAGTCATGCCCAACTCCCGTGCCGCAGCCGTAAAGCCACCGCGTCTGGCCGCCGCCTCGAACACGACCAGTCGCTGCACACGGCCCACCCGGGTGACGAGTTCCCGACCGGGTTCGTGGGCCAGAAGTGCCGGCCGGGATTGTGTGCTTACCATGCCGTCAGGTTATGCCTGCCCAACAAAAAGATATCTATTCAAGGAGTTGGGCGGCGCGACAGAATGATTATCCATGACGCAGCGTGCAGGATTCATCGGCCTCGGACACCTCGGGGCGCATCTGGCCAACAGCCTGCTCCGGGCAGGGAACACGGTCACCATCACCGACCTCAATCGGTCGTTGGCCGAGCCGCTGTTGCAAGCAGGTGCCCTCTGGGCCGATTCGGCAGCGGCTGTCGCAGCTGCTTCCGATGTTGTCATCACGTGCTTGCCATCACCCAAGGTGATCGATTCAGTGGTTACCGGGCCGGCCGGCATCCTCGAGGGTTTTGCGGGTCGCAAAGGAACGTGGATTGATATGTCCACAAACGACCGCAACGAAACATTGCGGCTTGGCGCGTTGTGTGCCGCTGGGGGTGTCCAAATGTTGGAGGCGCCGGTCACCGGTGGGGTGCATCGTGCAGCTGCAGGCCAGATCACCGTTCTGGTAGGAGGGGACGAAGCTACCTTCCAGCAGTACCAGCCGCTGCTTGCAACCGTCGGCACCCCGGTGCTCTACATGGGACCGCTGGGAAGCGCTGCGCTCATCAAGGTGATCACCAACATGTTGGCGTTCGTCAACCTGGTTGCCGTCGGCGAGGCGCTGATGCTTGCCAAACGCGGCGGGCTCGACCTGGCCAAGTCGTTCGAGGCCATCAAGGAGAGCTCGGGCAACAGCTTTGTGCACGAGACCGAGAGCCAGGTCATTCTCAACGGTAGCTACAACATCAACTTCACGATGGACCTGGCGTGCAAAGACCTTGGCTTCGCCACGCAGTTCGGCCGTGAGCTTGGCGTGCCGCTCGACCTGGCCGGACTCACCGAGCAGACGTTCATCCGGGCCCGCTCGCAATACGGCGGTAGCGCTTGGTCGTCGCAAGTCGTCAAGCTGTTGGAGGACGCGCTCGGCACCGATCTGCGGGCGCCCGGATTCCCAGAGGAGCTGCCACCGTCATGAACGCATCGCATCGCCCCGAAACACCGGTCGAGTCGACCGTCGGGTCATCAGCAGGGTCAGCGTCGAGTTCGGTCGAACGACAGACCCGCGTTGACCTTGCAGCAGCTTTTCAATGGGCGGCGCGCCTCAACATGCACGAAGGGATTGCCAACCACTTCAGCGCAGCAGTCTCTGACGACGGCAAGCAGTTCTTGTTGAACCCTCGTGGTCGTCACTTCTCTCGTATGAGGGCCAGCGAGCTGTTGTTGCTCGATGCCGACGCCACCGGCAGCGGCCCCAACCCGGCCGCCGAGCTGGATGGGTCGCTCCACCTCGGGTTCAACTCCGATCCCTCCGTTCACCACTCGGCCGCTCCCGACCCAACTGCCTGGTACCTCCACGCGCATCTGCACCAACACGTGCCGCGGGCTCGGTGCGTGCTGCACACGCACATGCCGCATGCAACGGCGCTGGCGTGTCTGGCTGACTTCGAGTTCTTGATGCTCGACCAGAACGCAACCCGTTTCCATAAGCGCATTGCCTATGACCGGAACTACAGCGGTATGGCCCTTGACGACACCGAGGGCGAGCGCGTCGCATCGTTACTTGGAGACGAGAAGAGCGTGCTGTTCCTTGGTAACCACGGCGTGATCGTTGTTGGTTCGTCCGTCGCCGAGGCATTTGACGAGCTGTACTACCTGGAACGCGCAGCAGAGCTTCAGGTGCTCGCCCTCTCGACCGGGCGCCCGCTCGCTTTGGTGAGCGAAGAGATGGCGGCGCTCGCATGCAAACAGTGGCTTGAGTACCCACAGTTCGCAGAGCTGCACTTTGCCGAAATCAAGCGCCTGCTCGACGACGAGCAGTCCAACTACGCAAGCTGAGGAGCATCGACGTGGCTACCGACACCAAGATAAGTTCACTTATTGTTGACGCGAAGACCACTCAGGTCGCTTGGGCTGACGGTCGCAACAGCACGTTCCACCACGTCTGGCTTCGTGACAATTGCCGCCAACTCCTGCACGCCAATACCCAGCACCGTGTGGTGGAAACCTCCGAGATTCCAGCCAATGTCCGTCCGTCAACGGCTGAGGTTGATGCCGACGGTGCGATGGTCATCACCTGGGCACACGACGGTCACGTCAGCACGTTCCAACCCGAGTGGCTGCAGGCTCACGACTACTCCAACGGTGTCGCTTACCCGTCGCGCAGCATCACGACCTGGGATGTCGAGATCATCACCCCGGTCTTGCCTCGTTGCACACATGCCGACCTGATGAACAGCCCGGCCAATCGAGCCGCCTTCCTTGAAGGGTTCATGCGCTATGGGTTGGCGATCCTGAACGAAGTTCCCTGCGAGCTTGGGACAGTTGCTGAGGTTGCAAAGTCACTTGGCGAGATGCGCCTCACCAGTTGGGGTCGCGTGTTCGACGTGATTTCGATGCCTGATGCCAACTCTGTGGCGTACACGTCGCTGCCGCTGGTTACCCATACCGACGAGGGCTATCGCGATCCGGCTCCCACCATTCAACTCACGCACTTCTTGATCGCTGACTCTGAGGGCGGTGCCTCCACGCTGGTGGATGGATTCAAGGTTGCCGAAGACCTGCGTCGTGAGCGGCCTGACATGTTCGAGCTCCTGTCGACCACAACCCTCGATTTCCACATCGCCGATGCAAACACCGAGCATCACGCACGCGGCCCGGTCATCACCGTCAACCCTGATCGGTCGATTCGGCAGATCCGCTACTCCAACCACAGCGCGCTGCCGTTCCTCATCCCCGCCGACAGAATGGAAGCGTTCTACGACGCGTACCGCACGTTCGGGCGCATGCGCGAAAGCGCTCAGTACTGCTTCCAGATCGCTCTTGGTGCGGGTGATATGTACATCGTCGACAACCACAGGGTGATGCACGGACGCACCGGCTTTACCAGCGGCGGCGCCCGCCATCTGCGGAGTTGCTACGTGGAACGCGACGAAGTTGCGAGCCGCCTCGCCATGCTCGAACGGCAACTTTCTTCGCGCTAAGGCACCGTGCGTCCTCGGCTAACCCGAACCGGGAACGTTCAAGCGATCGGGATGCAATCGAACGGAGGGTCGGTCACAGATGTTGCGTAACGCGCTGCTTTTGTTCAGCGGGAAAGGCGGCGTGAATCGCACCGGTTTAGTGGAGGGCTTTTGTCCGGGAGCGATCTGCTCGCCGGGTTCTTGTTGAGTGTAATACTTCTGTTCGTGTTCGATGGGGGTGTCGTAGTTGATGGCTGAGTGGATGCGGCAGTTGTTGAACCACCACACATGGTCAGCCGTCGCGTACTCGAGATGCTCGACGTTGCGCAATGGTCCTTCAGGCCAAACCATCTCGGTCTTATACAACCCGATCGTGGATTCGGCCATCGCGTTATCGTAAGAGTCTCCGACTGTCCCGATCGACGCGAGCGCACCCGCTTCGGTGAGACGATCAGTGTACTTAAGACTTGTGTAGGACCCCAGACTCAACCAGTCGATGCAACACCGGCTTGTGTTAAGCGTACTTGGTGTTTGTACTCCTCCTGCGGAGTTTTCCATCCAAGCGTTTTTCGTGGCCGGGTGTTGAGCGTGTGCGCGACCCCGGCAAGTTGATTGGCGTTCCAACGCGATAGGTCTGTGCCCTTTGGGAAGTACTGGCGAAGCAGCCCGTTGGTGTTCTCGTTCGATCCCCGCTGATAGGGGCTTTGCGGGTCAGCGAAGTAGACCTTGATTCCTGTTTCGGCGGTGAATGCCGCGTGCTGGGAGAGTTCCTTTCCTCGGTCCCAAGTGATCGAACGGCGCATTTCTGGCGGCAAGACCATCATGGCTTTCGCTAACGCCTTCTTCATCGTGTGTGCCCCGTAACCAGCCAGAGCTGGACCGTTCTTCGTCCGCTCGATCAGCCCGTAATCGGCTTCGCGTGGGAGATGGATAAGGATCGTCATTCGGGTGACCCGTTCCACCAACGTCGCGATAGCGGAGCGGTCCAACCCGATGATCAGATCACCCTCCCAATGACCAAGAATCGCCCGGTCATTGACCTCGGCTGGGCGTGCGCTGAACAGCGTCTCAGGAGTTACATGTGCCCATACTTGTTGACGTGCTCGCGCCCGGGGAACACGCAACGCGCGACCGGTTCTCAAGCAGGCCACAAGTTCACGTTTCAGCCCGCCACGACCCACGTAAAGTGCCTGATAGATGGCCTCGTGAGAGATCCGCATCGACGCGTCGTCAGGAAAATCAACGACTAGCCGGTTCGCGATCTGCTCCGGGCTCCACGCTGTTACCCACCGTCGATCCTGACGATGAGGTTTGCCGCGACCCTTCCATTCCTTCGTCGCCGGGCCCCTCACAACAGAGCCATCGGGCCGTTCAACATGACCGTTCAACCGTTGCTGCACATACTCACGAAGACGCTCGTTGCCGACCAACTTCGCTGCCTTCGGCCGACGGGCAATCAAATCGGTTTTCCACTGCGCAACAGACGCCCGATAATCCAGCTTCCCGCCCCTCGTCGCAGCATTACGACGCAACTCTCGCGAGATCGTTGACGGCGCCCGTCCCAACTCGCGGCTGATAGCTCTCACCCCAAAGCCTTGAACACGCATAACAGCGATTTCTTCTCGTTCAGCAAACGACAAATACCGGCCTGTCGGATCATCGAGTTCCATTGGTGCCATGCCCCCAGCATGACGGAACCACCTACACCCAACCGCGGATGACACACCCACACGCGATGCAGCCTCATCGCTCGTGATCCCCGTTGCGACCTCACGCCAAAACTGGCGTTCCACTCCCTTGCGATGACCCGGATGTCCCGGTGACCTCATCGCCGAACGTCCCGTCAACTCCGTCATCCAACCAGCTGGCCTACCCATCGCACACCTCGTTTTGTCATGGTGTTGCGACGACCCATTGAATCCACCCCAAGCACCCCGGGGCCAAAATCCTCCAGCGAACTCACGCTGTGAACAGGCCGCTTCTGTCGGCGTTGACTGAACGACAGCACTGCTCCGACGACGAAGGCAATCGGGATGACCCACATTCCAATCGTGGCGAAACTGAGTACGACGCTTTGTCGCACTGTGCGGGTCAATGCTGAGCTGTCACCGATACCCGTTGGCACCGGCAAGGTGCGTGTCGAGTCACGCACTGCGCGGCACGCAAAGAATCCGCCGACTGCGATGCCGAGATCAACCCACCACGGCAGCAGCAGCGAACTCGACGAGTAGTGATCGGTCACGTCGATTCGCCATCCAGCCCGCCTTCCCGCGTACTCATCGCCTCCCGCATCGTAGCCAGCGCGGCAGACAGCCGATCCACGACGGGTCCGTCTTGCGCCGCCGGCTACCCGACACGGTTTCGAGTGGATCCCGGAACACCACCCTCCGCTTCCATGTTCGTGCGCCACGACCACACGGGTATGACCCGAAGGCATAGCTCGTGACTAACCGAGATGACGACATCCGAAGTGGCGGTGAGCTTCTCGAGTTCAATTTGGCGGAGGTGTGGACAGCAGCGACGAACAGAGCGACAAGGTCGATTCCTTCTGGTAACAAAGAGCGATGGCGATCGAACTCGACATCGGCTCAGCGATTCGGCACCCGAACCTGGCCAAAGTCGTCGATGCTGTCCTTCACGCGAAGGACCATGACGAGGCCGACTGGATTGAATGGAAGTCGAGGTTGGACCTGACGACCAAGGAGGGTTGCTTCAAAATCGCTAAAACGATCCTTGGGATGGCGAACAGAACCCCCGGACCAGGACTCGCGTGCGAAGGACTCGGTTACCTAGTGATAGGAGCGGAGCCGGGCAAGCTTTCCGGTGTAGTAACTGTCGATCCTGCAGTACTTGACCAGACTCTGGAGCAATGGCTCGGGGGCAGCGACGGTCCCCAGTACTCGCCTACTTACGTCCACTTTGAAGACAAAGCGGTCCTTGTCATTGTTGTTGAATCACCGCGGAATGGAACCCGTTCCTTTCCGCTGCGGAAGGAATTCAGCGGAGCGCTCGATGGCGACATTTACGTTCGGAAGCTGGGCCGAACGGTTCGGGCGAACTCTGCCGACATTCGTGCGCTTGAGGATCGGGCTTTGGCCCGGCAACTGGAAGTTACAGAGTTGGAGGTTTCTCTTGTCGGCAACACACCGTTGTCGTGGATGGACCCGACCACGGTGAATGAGGTGGTTGCGACTTGGGTCTCAACACGGACAGAGGCCATGAAGAGTTCCGCTCTGGCGAAGGAGCATCAGCGGAACCCAGGACATTCGCCCGAGTCGTCGGCTCAGCTGAAAGGTCTTGGGATATCGCCTGGGGCTGCGGCTGCGTTTCGGAACATACAGCGCGACCTTCGAATGACGAGTTCTGGTCTCGGTCTACAGGACCGCAGAACTCTCGACTCGTATTTCGCAGAGGTTGAGAAGTGGGATCAACGATCCAAGAAGGAGGGGCCTGCCGTTGTACTCGACCGCTATCTCCAGGCAGGACATGGCAATGTTGCGGTGGCGGTGTCGAACCCTTCCGGTCGGCACCTGTCCAACGTGAGGGTGACAGTCCGTTTCAGTTGGGAACCCCTGTCCGCACCGAAACGTGAGTTCCCGCCGCTTCAGTTTCCCAGCGCACCGAGGGCTTACGGCACTCCAGAACCCTTCAACGTGGCATATGCGCCTGGGACAGGGACCCCTGTGTCCCGATCACTTCGAATACCCCGTAGCTGGACCGAGAAGGGCTCCGTCGTCATTGTCTTCGATGTGGGAGACCTCCGCCAGGAAGAGACGGATACCAGCGAAACGCACTACCTGCTGCTTCCTGAACGGCCCCCCAACGGAGTGCTTAACGCAACTTGGGCCGCTGCCATCCCCGACGTCGTCGGTGTAATCCGGGGAAGCATTGATGTACCGGTTTCAGAGAAGCCGGTTGACCTCCAGAGCTTGTTGAATGGCGATCAGACAAACACGACCGACGAGGAAGAGGACTAGGGCACGGCCGATCGTGTCCGAGCACCGGGACCCCGCCGTTCCGGCTCAACGACCTCCCACGCAAACTTTGTGGACGTTCTGCTCTGGCTGCGCGCTGCTAATCCGAACCAACAAAGGCGCTCGTCGGATCTCGGCCTAGGTACCGAAGGTTCGCCCCCGGAGCCCTGCTCTTCCCGCCCGCACCCCACCCGATCCCTTAGAGGGGTTCGTCGAAAGTGGAGGCGAACTGGCGGAGCACTTCGCCGAGCTGGCGACGGTAGGAGGCGCGTTCGATCCGAAGGGTGTCGCGTTCTGCTCGAACGGCTGCGAGTTGTTCACCTTGGAGCGCCAGTTGCACTCGGGCGGTGGAAAGCTCAGCCCGCAAGGAGAGCAGTTCGTACCCTGCCGAGAACTCCTCCCCCATTTCCAGGAAACCGGTCCCCGACGAGTTCGTTGATGAAGGAGCAGTCCCGTCCGATCTGGGCGTCGCGGGCAATGGTCGCCCAACTGTGCGTTCCAACCCCAACACCGTCCACACCCCGGTCACCGACTGCTCACCGGGCAGCTCACCGGAAGCACACCAGTTCCGCACGGTGCGACCCGAGACGCCCAGGGCCTCAGCTGCTTCGCTGACCGTCCAACGCTGCTCAGGGAGTGGAGTGCTCATGTGGGTATCCGCGCCTGGCTGCCGTCTCGAGGAGAGAATCAAGGGTTAGTAGTTCTGCATCACAAACGCTGCGAGGCGATCGACTGCGCTAACAGTCAACCGCCTCGAAGCAACTTCAGTTGTCTGGCCTCACCGCAAGCATTGAGAACGCGGGTTGGTGAGTCCGGACCTCAGACCACTTCCCCGAGTGAACGAGGAGGGACCTTCGTGTTCCCATCATACCCGAAAGTTGGAAAGTCGGCAATGCCAGCTTTCCGACTTTTACCAACACCAGCACAACACAGCCGAAAAGTCGGAAAGTCGGCAATCATCCTGTTTCCGACTTTCCAAGCCGAAACCCCGAGATTTCAAGGGTTTTCACCAGACATCCAGCCAAAAGTAGGAAAGTCGGCAATGCCGGGTTTCCGACTTTTCGCCCCATCACCCCAGCAGAGCCGGAAAGTCGGCAAGGCGGCAATGGCCGGCAAAGGGCTGCCCCGATGAGCCGCACCCAGCACTACATGAACCAGGCGGTGCAGTTGTGTGGCCGCCAGGTGGGGCCGGCGAGCTATGAGCTGATGTGGTCGCAGCGCCGGATCGCTCAGCAGTTGGGGATCTCGATCAGCACGCTGCGCCACCATCTGGCAGCCGCAGGGGCGACGATCACCGCAACGAACCCGTTGCGGATCAACATGGCCGGGATCATGTTCGAAGCCGTCGGCATGCGAACTGCGGCGACCATGGCGAATGGGCCGTGGTCCAGCAGCACGTCAGCCGCCAGCGCGAGTGAGAACCGTTCGGGCAATGGGTCACACAGCTCTGCCCTGTCGGGAACCCCGCACCCGGTGGGGAGCTGGTGCTCCTGTGGTCAGCAGGCCAATGGGTTCGGCAGCTCAGTCCCTGCCCCTCCCGTGGCTGGCGCCCCGGGAGCTGCCGGGGTGCCGGGGTCGGCCAACGGGTTGGCCGCCTCCCTGTTGGATCAGGCTGCAGCGTTGCAGCTCAGCGCCGCCACCTTGTTGAGCACTGCCGCAGCGGTCCTCGCCGGATCCCAAATGGTGCCTGCTCGGCCGGTTGTCGACCCGTGCCCCCTACCCCACCCGAGCCCGGCCGAGCCGGTCTCAACATCGCGCGAGCCGCGCGATGTCCCGCGCGAACGTTCGCCGCGCTGAACCGCGCGAGGACCGCGCGAACGTTCGCGCGGCCTTCGCGCGCACATCAGACAGTCAGTCAGAGTCTTTAACATTAAAAACCCTGACTGACTGGGGTTTAGCGCGCGAGATGCCGCGCGAGGAAGCGCGCGAACCAGAGGGTGCCGGATCGCGCGAACCGCGCGAGGGGGTCCAGGACCATCAGGGTCGTTCCAATGTCACCCAGATCCCCGCTGCCATGCCGGTCTCTGCAGTGTCGTCAGCCTGAGGTGTATCAGACTCTTCGCGACGTGGTGGGGTTGGATTCACCCAGCATTTTGGGGTGGTAGCGGTGGTCATGGTTTGGTGTTGCGGTGGTAGTTGCGGCGGTTGGTGTCGGCTGCGGCGAGCCCGTCGATTCGGGCTTGGCGGATTGCTTGGCCTAGGCCTTGGTGTTCGTCGTTTGGGGTCACGTAGCCGATAGCTTCGTGAAGCCTTGTGCCGTTGTAGTGCTGTCTGACGCGTTCGAGTTCGGCGGCGAGAACGGCAGGATCAGTGATACCGAGCAGGTAGGGGTTCTCGGCTTTGATATGTCCCCATAGGGACTCTATCCAGGCTTGATCGGTTGGTGTCGATGGCCGCCCAAAATGTTGTCCGATCGTCATTAATGCCATGAACGCTCTTGTCTCATCGGAGCGCATTTCTGGGCCGTTGTCAGATACCGCGAGTAGCACTGGGGCGGCGTTGTCGTTGAGGTCAACATCGGCGGGGTGGTCGAGTCGCCATTCCAACGGTTCAAGTAGTCCTTCGGTTTCGAGAGCGTTGAGGAACACGACTTTCACTTGCGTGGAGGTTGCTTCGGCGCACAGCAGTGTTGTGATCCATTTACGTGAAACAACATCGATGATGCCGTACACGATCTGGGAATCGCAACGCATGAAATGTGTTGCGTCCCAGCACCACAGCTGGTTTGGTTCCCAACAAACCCAGTCCGGCCACGGTTTCTTGACCGACCGTGGAGGCCTTGGATTACCAGCCAGTGTGAGGCCATGGCGGGCCAAGACCCGGTCGACCGTTGACGGTGAAACCCATACCTGGCCAAGGTAGGAGCCTCGGTGCGCGAGTTTACGGTGCGAGAAATCGACAGGTCCCCATTTCTCGAAAAGATCGAGAATGGCTTCTTCTTCCCAGCCCAGAATCGTGTTGACAGGCCGGCCTCCCGGAGCTGCGTCATCAAGTGTCCCGGTCGTCTGGCGTTGTTGCCACCGCCACACACGCTGACGATCAATTTCGAGAACCCCACACACACGGGAGAGTTCCCAACCAGCGGTGACGGCGAACATGATCAGCTCCAAAATTGCGGTCTTGACGGCGCCGTCGACTCGGGCTGGGATCGGGCCGTTCAACCCCAAGCCGATTTTCCCCGCAACACCGCCAACTCGACAGCTTGCTCGATCACCGTTGACTGCAACCGGGCAATCTCGGCTTGCAAACGCTGATTCTCCGATCGTTCTTTCGGATCGAATTTCGGTCGACCGGGCTTCGTTGACAACGCAGCGATCGCACCATCGCGGGCCGCCTTCTTGATCGTCATGATCGTCGAACGATCGACATGAGCCTCCACGACAGCCTGAGCTGTCGTGATCTGACCAGTCAACAATCGTTGCCACAAATCGTATTTCTGCTCGCCCGTCAAACGAGTCTTCGCACGCTGAGTACCCATCAGAATCAGTCTCCTTCAAACCCCAATCCTGCCGGGTGAAAAAACACAACTCATGTCGCGCGAAACCTGATGCAACCCAAGCCCCGCAGGTGCCGCCGAGACCAGGCGTGGTGGTGTTGAGTGAGGGGGGGTGTTGGAGGTGGTGCGCCCGTTGTGGGAGCGCTGTGATCGGTTGCGGTTGCCGTTGCCGGATGGGAACGGGTTCGCGCGGTTGGGTGTCCATTCGCGCGATGACCTCGCGCGGGTGTTGCCCATGTGGTGAGGCAGATGGCGGCGGGGAAGGTGACGAAACCGTTCGGGTTGTTGATCTCGATGTTGGATCGTCGTGCGTTGCCCGGTCCGGGCCCCTCCCCCACCCGCCCCGACAACACCGCACACCCAGACAACACCGCACACCCAGACAACACCGCACACCCAGACAACACCGCACACCCAGACAACACCGCACACCCAGACAACAGCGCAGCGCGCCCGGACAACAGCGCCCGCTCCGACAAGAGCAGCGACACAGGCGAGAGGGGCGATACGGCCAATGGTCGCGAAGTCGGCGCCGACGATCCCTCACCGCAGCATGGTGGCGATCGGGCCAATGACAGCCAAACCGTGCAGGTTGTTGATCTGACGGTGCGTTCCCCGGTGGATGGGTGGTCTGATGAGGAGGTGGCCGCGTTTGTGGAGTCCCGCGGCCTTGATCACGGGTTGCGGGGTCGATCAATGCTGGTGCTGCGGGCGGTCGCCCGCCATTACGTGAGCGGCGAGCCAGGAATGGTGCAGTGATGGCTGAACGTCCAACAGCGGTGTTGTTGCCTCATTCAATGGAAGCTGAGGAGTCTGTCCTCGGCGCGATGTTGTTGAGCACAAACGCGGCAGCTGAGGTGATTGTTGAGTTGCGGGCCGAGGATTTCTATGTGCCCGCGCACAGCCATATTTTTTCGGCGATCGCGACGGTGTTCGGGAGTGCTGCCCCGGTTGATGCGGTGACGGTGGCGGAGGCGTTGAGTCGGGCGGGGTTGTTGGATCAGGTTGGTGGGTCGACCCGGTTGGTGGATCTGCAGGCGGGGACCCCGTCGACATCGAACGCAACGAACTATGCGCGCATTGTTGCTGATTATGCGGCGCAACGCCGACTGGTCGGCGCTGGCCACGACATCATCAGTCTTGGCATGGATTTGACCGCGGAGGTTGATTCGGTGCGTGACCGTGCCGAGCAGGTGTTGTATGCGGCGACGCATCAGCGCACCACAACGGCGACGGTGCATGTTGGCGAGTCGCTGGGAGCGACTCTTGATTCGATTGAAGCGCTGTATGAGCACCCCGGTCAGATGTCCGGGGTGCCGACGGGGTTCGCCGATCTGGACCACGTGTTACGTGGTCTGCAGCCCGGCGAACTGTATGTGATCGGTGCCAGACCCTCGATGGGTAAGTCGATCCTTGCTCTAAACATCGCCGCCAACGTCGCCTTGCAGGCGACGTTGCCAGCGCTGCTGTTTTCCTTGGAGATGTCTGCTGAGGAGCTGAACAAGCGTTTGTTGTCAGCCTTGACCCAGATCCCGCATGACCGGTTCCGGACCGGGAAGTTCACGGAGGCGGATTGGGTGGCGATCACGGGTGCCGTTGCCCGGCTCGCAAACGCGCCGTTGCACTTGAACGATTCGTCGTCGTTGACGATTCTTGAGTTGAAGGCGGAGGCGCGACGGTTGCAGCAGAAGGTGAAGAAGCTCGGCGTGATTGTCGTTGACTATCTGCAGTTGATGACTGGTCGTCGTCAGGAGAATCGGCAGATTGAGATTGCGGAGGTTGCTCGCGGGTTGAAGCAGTTGGCTCGTGAGCTTGATGTTCCGGTGGTTGCCGTCGCCCAGTTGTCGCGTGGGGTGGAGTCCCGTCAGGACAAGCGGCCCCTCCTCTCTGATCTCCGCGAGTCGGGTGAAATCGAGCAGGCCGCTGATGTGGTCATGTTCCTGTATCGGGATGACTATTACCACCCGGATGATTCACCGTCGAAGGGTCGTGCCGAGTTGAGCATCGCGAAGCATCGTGCCGGCCCCACTGCGACGGTCGAGCTCGCCTTCCTCGGGCACCAAATGCGCTTCGCCACCCTCACCAATCGAACTGGGTAAGTGCATGGGCACCCTTCGACGGCGACCTGGCGGGTTACGCCGCGCTTGTCGAGTGGGCTCGGACGTTCGGTGACCTGCACGCTGTCGGCATCGAAGGCACCGGTTCGTACGGTGCGGGGCTTGCGAGCTTCACCCGCCGTCAATCAAAAGGTCATCGAGTGCAATCAGCGCGTCCGGCGCAAACGGCGCCGCGATTGCAAGACCGAAACCCTTGACGCAGAAATCGCGGCCCGCTCAGTCCTGGCTGGAATATCGACTGCTGTTCCTAAGCCGGCCGATGGCGCTGCCGAGATGGTCCGCCAGATCAAGATCGCCAAGGATACTGCCGTGAAAAGCCCGTTCTGCGGCGATCATCACGCTCAAGACAATCATCGTGAACGCTCCCGCTACGCTTCGTGAGGTCCTTGCCGCTCTCGACGATCGCGAGCTCATCGAGGCCTGCGCAACCATGATACCGGGCGCGATGAACGACACAACTGCAGCGGCGTGCCACGCACTTCGTGCCCTGGCCCGCCGCCAGTGCCAACTTGAAACCGAGAACACAAAGAAGTTGTCGATCAGATCACCGCGAACGCAGCCCCAACCCTGCGGGACGCGTTCGCGTTCGCACCTGACTGCGCCGCCGAAATGATGATCGTGGAGACAACCCCGACCTCATCATCTCCGAAGCAGCGTTCGCAAAAGCTCGTCGGTGTCTGCCACCAATCGCCGACCACACCTCATGACAACAAGCCTCCCGAGTCGCAGCGGAATGACCGACATCACGTCCGTCAAAGAAGACTCTTGACCTATAGGGGCGTCAACGCAGCCATGGGAACCTTGTGGGCAAGACTCAAAGTCGACATCGCATGGATCCGCGGCAGCATTTACTTCCCGTCTAAGGCCCAAGCACACGACTACCTGTCCGAGTTCATCGAAGTGTTCTACAACCGTCAACGCGACCAAGCACGCCTCGGCCACCTCAAACCAACCGACAACATGCAAGCCTGGCAGCAACACCACCAACCCTAAATCTCACAGCCCCCTGTCCAAGAAACCGGGGCACCATCATTCCGTTGTCCTCCTAGCGGTTCGTCCGCATTTATCGCCGTCGGGCCACAATGTAGGGGGGCATATCCACCATGCTTCCCACCTACGGTCACTTCACTTCAACGATTCAGTCCAGTGTCGTTTCGTCAACGGAGCGCATCGATTGGCTGCAAATTCGCGGCGCGTCGTGCTGGCAGTAGACCCGAAATTAAACCAATGAAGGCGCCTACTACCGTGGCACCGATAGGGAGAACGGTCGGAAGGACGGGCGTCCAGTGCCGAAAATACGCGGTCAACACAACTGTCACGGTGCCGAGTGTCGAACCGATTGTTCCACCGATGAGACCGGTAAGGGCGGACTCAGTGAGGAACTGGGCGGCGATATGGCTACGCGAGGCACCGAGCGAACGGCGCAAGCCAATTTCTGGAGTGCGTTCGATCACTGATACCAAGGTGATGTTGGCAATGCCCACTGCGCCGACGGCCAGAATAAGGAGACCTAACGCAAAGAACAGATTGTCGAGGTCTCCTTGAATCGCACTCTTCACGGAGGTCGGTTCGCGATCTGCGGTGATTTGAATTCGCGCCGGGTCCGCCGGGTCAAGGGTCGCTGGGGTCTGTGTTGCGATGAGCCGCGCGCCGCCGATGACCGTCTCGATTCGCACTGAGGTTGGTCTAGCGAGCCCGTATATTTCCTGGGCGGTGCGATTGGGGATCACAATCGTATCTAACAGGTCATGTTCTCGTTCGACTTCATCGATGATGCCAATGATTTCGAACGGACGATCACCGATAAACAGCACTGGTCGCTGATCGAGTCGCGTTACTGATAGGTCTTCGGCGGTAAGGCGACCAATGACAGCAACGGTTGCAGCGGAATCGTTCATTAACTGATCGAAGACACGACCTGCCGACAGTTTCGTGTGGATAGTTGGAAATATCCCGGGTGATGCCGCCTTGATCGTCTTCTGAAATTCGGATTTGTCGAGCGGGTCACGAACTGCAACCGCCCTGACCAGAACGTTGCCAACCTCGACGTTCGATAGCGTTCCCGCCGAGACAACGCCGTTGAGTCGGTTAATACGTGCCTCTGCGTCCCAAGTGATCGTCGACGACGTGCGCTCTCCGACACTGCCGAAGTTGTTCGAACGTGGTTCAGCGATCACATATGTAGCCGCAAGTGCGTCGAATCGCGACACGATTTGGGCGCCAGCCGTGCGGCTGATGCCGATGGTGGCGACGAGTGAAGCGATGCCGAGCACTGTTCCAAGCGACGTCAACGCGGTTCGGAGGGGTCGCTCGGTGATGCCGGCAGTTGCTTCGCCTAGTAGATCACCAATTCGAACCTTTGGTCGCTCACAGCGTCGCCATCGAATCTGTGAAGAGTAACCATCCCTGGGCTTACTCACCGAGGTGTATTCCATTAGTTAGGTGCCCGTCGGAAATGTCAACCTGGCGATGCAGGCGTCGGGCGACGGACTGATCATGAGTGATCAGGACGAGCGTCAACCCGTCGGCTTGAAGCCTGTCGAATGTGTCGAGCACGTTGTGGGTGTTTTCCGTGTCTAGATTTCCTGTGGGTTCGTCAGCCAACAACAGTGATGGTTGGTCGGTGATTGCCCGTGCAATCGCAACGCGTTGTTTCTCGCCGCCAGAGAGCGTTCGGGCTGCTGCGCCGAGTCGGTGAGAAAGGCCCACTCGTTCGAGTGCGACGGCAGCTTTCTGAAGCCGTTCCCGTCGAGGTTTCGGTGCTCGTAGGGACGTGCCATACAGCGATGCGAGTTCTACATTGTCAATGACGGAGCGATGGGAAAGAAGATGAAACTGTTGGAAAACAAACCCGACCTCTCGGCCGCGGACGGCAGCGCGCCCAGCATCGTTCAGAGTGGCGACATCGACCCCATTGAGGAGGTAACTTCCATTTGTTGGGATATCGAGACAGCCTAGGATGTTGAGCAGTGTTGACTTTCCCGACCCAGAGGGTCCAACGATAGCAACCGATTCATACCGCTGAACTCGCAAGCTCACGTTGCGTAACGCGTAAACTGGTGCTGTCCCCGCGGGTTGGAAGACCTTGGTGACGTCGTTGAGTTGCACAACAGCGTCCATTGTGGTCAACCCTCCGACACTGTCGTCGGAACTAAACCGTCGGATGAAGACGAGGACGACTTCGGGAAACGTTCCTTGGCCTCTGCAGGAGGACTTGACTTTGTGCGGTCGTTCGCTTGTGGCGCGCCTTCCAGCAACTCGCCGTTTCGATTGCCGGTTACCACAAGCTCACCTTCTTTCAGGTCGCCTGTCTTAGCTGGGGTGACTTGGACGAAACCTTCGGAGCGAAGGCCCGCAGTGACGGTCACGAATCGAGTCGGGGCCTCTTGACTCTCTTCTACCTCGACCCTCGTTGTTCCATCGACCGCTGCCGAAACTGCGGCTGTCGGCACAACGAGTACTTTTCCGTTCGTTGTGGTGATTGGGATCGTTACCTTGACCGAAATGCCATTCAGCTCGGACAGATCCGGTAGACGGGTTTGTTCCACGCTGGTACTAGCCTCGGGGTCCTTGTCGCCTAGGTTCTGATCGGACACAGTTGACAGGGCCTCAGAGTCGGGGACGAGTTCGACATAGATGCGTGATGGGTCTACCCCGTCGGTGCCTGTCCGCGATGCGACGCGCTGAATCGTTGCGGCAACTTTGATGTTTAGGTCGGTGACCTCAATTTCGGCCTTTTGTCCGACATTCAGTCCGGTGACGTCAACTGGGTCGACCGATGCATCAACCGTGAGACGTTGGGACGCCACTGTCATGAACGCCCCTGACATCGCGTCGCCTGCTAGTAGTTTCGTGTCGTCCACTCGTAACGGGAGTCGCGGAAAGAACAGCACTTCGTTGGCGGGCACAACGACGCCGGTTATGGATTCAAGTCGAGCGAGCTCGATTTCGGTCGAGCGTTGGGCAGATTGAGCTGCGCTCAAAGTGGCACGTAGCAGACTTAGGTCCTGCGGCCGTGAGAGTTGGGCGCGCTGCGCTCGGGCAATGACTACTTGCGAGTCGGCCGCACGAACAGCGGCAGCAGCAGTCGCCTGGTCCGGGTGGAGCGCGTCTACAAGTTCTTTCAGTTCACGTTGTGCGAGAACCGCCGCAGTCTTAGCTCGCTCGAGTTGCCGTTGCGCTTCAACCACGCTCCCATTGGAACCATCTGCACCGGTTGAGCCTGCTGCTCGATTTGAACCTTGCTGCTGGGCTTGTGTGCGCCGTAACTCGGCTATCCGGACTTGGTCACGTGCCGTTTGAGCAGCCCGAACAAGCGGCTCTACAGCCGAGATTGCGTCATCGATCGCGGCTGTGGCTTTCTCCACTGCTCGTAGGGCTGCGCGTAAAGCTGATTCGGCCGATCGAACACCGGCTTGAGCGGCTACGACCGCAACTTCTGCAGCGCGAACGGCGTTGTCTTTGGATTCTTGATCGACCTGAATCGTGGAGGCAGCGATGAGAATGGTTGGTGCTGGTTTCGCTCGCTGCCTCTCGAGTTCTGCGGTCGCTACCGTTACCGCTCCCTTCGCGTCAGCGAGCGCCGCTTCTGCATTGGGGACCTCTTGGGCCAAAGTTTGAGCGTCCGCCCGAGCCATGTCCACGGCCTTGTTAGCTCTCACGACAGCAGCGTCAGCATCGATGACGGTTTCTTGTGCCGCTTTCAGAGCCTGTTCGGCTTCGATAACGGAAAGTATCCCTGACAGGTCGTTCTGGGCCCGTTGTAGTGCGAGTTCAGCTGCCGCGATCGCTGTGTTTGCGGTGGCGACAGCGGCAGTTTTCTGCGCAATGGCCAGTTCACTCGCAGACGTAGCCTTGTCACGTTCGTTGCGCGCCCGTTGCGCTGAGTCCAAGGCTGCCTGGATCGCCTCGTCAGCAGCGAGGATCTTGTCGGGAGTAACCACGACCTGGCCCTTTGACACAGCGAGTTGAGCGGTTGCGACCTGTTCACGTGCCTCTCGAACCGCGTCGGCCGCCTGCTTAAGCCGGTCGCTTTGCGCATCGGTCGGACCGAACGGCTCATAGCCCGAAGCACGCATCCATTCGGATACCGCGCGTTCAGCGCTCCTGTCGAACGCATCGCCCCCGCTGGACTCATAACCCAGGCGTCGCAATGACGCCTTTAGCGCCGTGACATCCTCACCTCGATCACCGGGCCGAATATCACGGTACATAGGCTTCTCGCCTTCCAGGACGAGCACTGGTCGACCCCCAATGTCGCCGGCTTTTGAACCCTCGGTTAACACGTCGTCCTTGGTCGGTGGTTTGGTAACGACCAAGGACCCAACCTTGATAGCCGATGCCGGAAGGGTGACAACTCGTGGGGATCCGAACCGAACCGTGCCCCGGGTAAAAAGTGTTGAGCGGAGCACACGAAACTCAACCGGGGCCACAATCCGCGAGGCATTCGGAGGTTTCGTTCGTGCTGCGACATCAGCTGGTGACTGCAATTGACGTGACGACACCCACCCAACAGCACCAGACAACACCGAAATCCCTACTAACGCCGCAATCGATCGAACACCGCGCCGACTAGTACCAGTTGTTGACATTTCATCGGCCGGTGGCACCATCGTCAATCCCCTCGTCGTCCGCAGCATTGCACCAGTTCGCCTCGCAAACGTGACCAACTTACCTGAGCCTGGGTAACGCTCTGACGAGGCTCGGCTACTAGTGTTCCTGCGCGGCCCTCTTGTGGTGGTCGCTGCACCGCGAATGCCGAAAAAGGAGCGGTCAGTCCCGCATCCGCAAGATGGCTGCGTGGAGCTCGTCCAAAGACTCCTTGTTGTCCCGAATGAACGACGAATCAAACGTTTCCCGAACCCGGGTCGTTCGCACCAATTCCTGAAAGGTACATTTCACGTCAAGCGCCGCCGTATCCCGTTCGAGAGCCTGAAGCTCTTTCATTTCGCTTCCGGTTGAGCTCCCCTTGAGTTGCAGTTCTATGACCTTTTGGGCGAACCATTTGGGAGGATCTTGATCGTTCGAGAATTTGCCGACGGGCCTCATGCAAGCGCTCCAGTTCTTGAATTCTTGCCTCACAGCGTCGTCTCGGGAGAGGATCTCCTCGAGATCAAGGGCATACCGCTCCGTAAGCGACGCAGCCTGCGTGAGGGGTGGGAGGCTACGTAAAGCCTCCGCCAGGCACGAACTAGAATTCGCTTCTACGGACAGTTCCGAGATCAAGGCCGCTTTTTCAGAACTTGGCAGGGTTCCAAGGTATTCATCAATGGCTGATTCGATCGAAGCGGATGCGGTTGAAATACCGTAGCCCCACTTCTCCGAATACGAGCGATACGCCACCTCAGTCCGAAAGAGAGGCCTAGCCTCAGTTTTTGGAACCGGCAATTCACGGAACCCACGGCTTCTCAAACATACATTCGTCCGCCGATAGACAGTTTGGTTAATTAGAACGGACAAGTCTGACGTTCCAATGTATTCCTCCAGAGACATTTGACCAACTCCCCTCCTAACCGGGTCAGACCCGCAACCAAACAACAGAAGAGAACCGAAACCAACCCGCAGCAGTAATGTGCCCAGACAACACGAGAGACGCCTCACTGTTCTTCAACTCGCAATGCGTAGCGACGCTCGAGATCCGCGAGGAGAGTTCGATATTTGCGAAGATGAATATCGCCACAGGCGCTATCGGCTTCAGCGATCGAGATCTCCAGGTCTGCAAGTTTCGCCAGTTTCTGCGAATCCTCTTTACCTTCTAGGACCATGACTTGATGTGCGACATACTTTCGCGCATCAACTGAGGACCCAAAGTTGAAGGAGGCCTTTCTCATACATTCGCGCCAACCCAGCCATTCGAAAGCGATGTCAGTCTGGGACCCGAGGGCCCAAAAGTCCCTTGCATACTCTGTAGCGTACCCCGCGACCCCTTCGGTCCTCAGTACTGACTCCGCAGATCGTGAGGCGCAAGATGAGGAATCAGATGTCCGAAATGAGCGCTCAAACTCGTCCCGTCTGGTTTGCGTTAGACCGGCCTTGTACCGATCAAGATCGTTCTGAATAGCGGTCTGTTTTAGCAGGACCGGAACCATTCCGTACCCGAGATGGTCTCCACTTATTCTCGAAGAAGGGACGGCTTCGAATCCCAACTCCTCCATACACTCGTCAAATCTCCCTGCGGTTGCATTGTGTAGTTGAAGGCGCGCATTTACATCGGCCGAGAAGTAGTTGAAAACTGGCTCACCTGGATGACCCGCTTCCCAGTGCAGGGCTCGGTATGCTCCAGCGAGTGCGACGCAAGCAGCGAGGCAACGCGCAATTCTATTCACTCTCAAGAGAATCGTACCAATCCAGAAGTTCCTTCCACCTATTCTCTTCAATCAACCTCCGAACAGTGAGCCGCGCGAAATCGAGATAGCGCTCACAAACGGTTGAAACGTTTTGCGACAGGCAGCCTGGAGGAACTGGAGCGTGGCTGAGTCGATGGGAAGGAAATTGAAGATCTGCAACTGAGTAGCACCCGTCAGCACCGTCTCTCCTTCCAATCAGGACGGCATAGATTCGGTCCACTCCAGTGCCGTGGGAGCCTGGTTCAAACCACATTGAAGTTGTGGCGGTATCTGCAGACAAGAAACCGTAAGCCTGATTGAGTTGGTTGACATCGAGCAGCGTTCCGCTCAAGCAATCAGCCTCCATCTCCGAGAGGAACCCATTACTTTTGGACCCATAAGCATGACCGACCTCATGGGCAGCAACAAAATTGAGTGCACCAGCACCAAAGGAAGACTTTACCCATCCAAGAAAGTCCATGTCCGCAATTATTAAGTTCTCATTCGAACAGAAGACGGCATTGTTTTCCAATACAGGCAGATCAGTTGACCTACCGTTGCAGAGCCAGCCAATGTCCGAATGGCCGACGATGTCGATGCCGATCATAGGCTGACCTAAACGGGTCGCCAGCTCTCTCGTCGACTTCGCAACCGCTTCACGAAAATTGGCTTCCACCGTCGGTTCATGGGGAGCGCAAAATCCGCTCAGGATCGACGCCACTAAAAGAACTGCCGCAAAGCTGCTGTGCTTGATACGGGTACTGTCCAACTGGAGCCTTTCGAATCCACCCTCAGATATGAGGTGCTCTTTAGTGCGAGAAGCCAGGATTTGTCGAGTCTGCGAAGGCCGAAACCGTACTTTAGACTACTGAGCCGCCCGACGTCCTTGAATCGCACGGTTTCCAGATCAGAATTAAGAACTGGAATCCGGAAAAAGCCAATTTGGAGCAAAATTCGGCTATCGGTGATCGATAGCCGATACGAGTCGAGCGCTAGCATCAGCATACCCGCCAAGGAAAGAATCACTCCCAGTGGAATATCGCCGCTGATTCCCGCAACCAAGCCACCGCCTACCAGAAGAGCGCCACCGAACCGGAGCAAAACCGATCTCTCCTCAAGAATCCTTGGAGTGCTCATTTGACAGACCTTCCCTTCCTCTTGGTTGAACAGGACGTTCGATTCGCCACAGCGAAAACCACAAATAGATTACCATGTTGATCGAGAACGGGACCAGTCCGAAGCCCAAGGCTATTCCGGAATGTAGGATGACGCCAAAAAGAAACATGACCTGCCCGTAGCCAATCGGGAGTATCGGCTTTAGAATGCAACACCCGCCAATCCCGATCTCGATTAGGATGGGAACCCAGCTCAGCAGAGCTGTCGGTAAAGGATGGCGATAGATGCCTTCTAGCAATGGCTCGGCATACCCCGGGGCACCGAAGAGTGAGTCCCCTAAAAAGAAGTACACCGCAGATCCCTCTCGCCAGGTAGAGCGACCCAGTTTCGCAATCGCCGAGAACAAATAGATGAATCCAAGTTGAAGTCGAAGCAATGTCGTCAGCGTCGCATAGGATCTCGGAAATCGAAGAAGTGCGACCGACAAACTCTTCGGTTGAGCCCTGAGACCACCGGTGGTGAATATCAGGGAGTAGAGGCAGAACACAGCCGCTATCTGATCGCCACCCTCCGAACCTGCCGTTGCTATCGCAAGAGAGAAGGTTAAGTACCATTGCAGTGGCACCGTGGCACGCGGGTACCGACCGAAACAACAGATCGCCATCAGCGCGACGTACACCCACCGGGCAGACGCGCCAAGTTCCGATGCAATTCCAAAGAAGCTTACGTCTGTGATCCCCGACTTGCTCGCAGCAGTCAGAACGTTCCACGGCGTAGCCAAAACCACGATCGACGAGGGGAAGCTGAGCATGGCAAGAGCTCGACGGAGCCCCGAAAGTTCGAACCCAGGTTCTGCGGCTATCAGCATGGGATCCTGATCTTCACAGCCTCTAGATCGAGCTGATCGGTCCCTTTCCATTCGTATGGCAACCAGTTCTCAACCACGACCGTATAAGTGGTACATCGCAAGAAGACGAACCTGCCCTCCGCAGGGATAACAACAGTTGTTACCTTCTTGTTTTGTGAGCATTCGAACACAGTTTGGCCAGAGCATTTGTACCAGTCTTTGTCCTCGATGATTTTCGCGAAAGACTGCAGCTCGGTGTATTCGATTCGAAGGCTCCGGTCAAACCCGAGCCGGCTTTTTGGGAGCTCAGACTGTTTGAAGTGCCTCTTGGTTGAGTCTGAACTGAAGAGGTGCAAGCGCGCCTCGCGTGGGTCCTTTGTAAAGAAGGCCCACCCTTGCGGTGCCAGCGGTACGACCCACGGGGCAAGTTTGGCGGTCGGAAGGCGTGCGATTCGGTACCCAGGCACCTGCATGTCGACAACCATCAAGATCAACATTCCGAAAGATGTCAGAACCGAAGCGGCGCGAATGGCTGACCGCCGCTTCGAATTTGCGCCCAAAGGGGAAGGCACAGGCGGGGCGGAAGACTACGCGAGCGCCCGAACCAGTTCGACTACGTAGCGACTCGCCAGTTCGCCGTCGGGTTGGGACGCCACAGCTTGAAGTGCACAAGACGTCGAATAAGCAGTCGCATACGAACAGTTTTCATAGCCAGTGAATCGAGTCGTCGCCCAGAAGGACGAAGTGGCATACACCACTTCTCCAGTAACCGCAGCAACACTTCCAACCACGCCGACAAGCACGATTACTACAACGGCAAGTGCGGCCGCGAGCACGGGCCAGCCGAATACTTGTCCAGGTTGGGACAGGTTGGGATTTGGTTTGGGTAAGTAGCTGGGGAAGCTGCCAACAAATTCGGCCAGCGAACGGCGAGCTTTGTACATGTCCCGGCCAGAAATGGACTCTCTCAATTCTTGGATAGTGGCCTTTTGGTCCTTCGCGACGAGGAGAACCACCGCTTCTTGCTCGGCACTCAGGTCAACTGGACCGGAAAAATGCGGAATCACGTTTGGGTGGTCGTTTGCGAGACGACCACGCCCGAAGAAAAAGGCAGACACATACTCCACATCGCTATACGCAGCCGCCCGATCTCCAACGCTCTTGGGCGATGCGCTTTCGAGCCCCAAAGCCCTTGATCCGCTAACTGAGAGACATACTGCAGCCGCAATAACGATTGATAGTCGAATGTTTCGCACGCTAATGTTCATAACAGACTTTCAGATTAGTGTCTAGGAGGTTGCCGAACCATTTAGGTTCCGAGAACATGAGCAACTGAGCGGGACCCCATCATGGTCCGGGTGTTAAGCGGCTTGGGGTTGGTTGTTGGTCCACTTTTTGGCGAACTCGATGGGGGTGAGTTCGCCGTGGGCGGAGTGGGGACGGTTGTTGTTGTAGTCGATGCGCCAGTCTTCGATGAGGACTTGGGCTTCGAGGAGGGTATCGAAGTGGCGGCCGTTGAGGAACTCGTCACGGAAACGGCCGTTGAAGGACTCGATCCAGGCGTTCTGCCAGGGTGAGCCGGGGTCGATCAAGATCGACTTGGTGTCGTTGAACCGGCACCAGTCTGCGACGCCATTGAGCAACGAACTCGGGCCCGTTGTCGAACCGAACGAACGCTGGCGGAGTGCCGCGATCTTTCGCGAGCCGGTCGAGGACGTTGACGACTTGATCGGCGTCGATCCACCGGTCGACTTTGATGACCAAGCCTTCACGGGTGTACTCGTCGATCACGTTCAACATCTTCAGGGTGCGTCCATCGATAGTCGTGTCGAATTGGAAGTCCAGTGCCCACAATGCGTTCGGCCGGATCGGGCACATCGCACCGACATGAGTGCCGATCCCGGTCAACCGCTTCTTGCGTTTCCGGGTCGGAACACGAAGGCCTTCTTCACGCCACAATCGACGGACTCGTTTGTTGTTAACCTGCCAGCCAGCGAGGCGGGCTGCGGTCGCTGCCCCTGTGCCACCCCCAACGTCGACCTCGCGTCGAGAACTCGCGCAGGAACACTCGGAGCCGAGCCTCGTCGTCAGACACTTGGGGCGGGATGAGCCGCTGGGTCGAGCGATGCTGCCCGACCACACCACAGGCTCGCCGTTGCGATACCCCGAACCGGGCGCACAGCATCCCAACAGCTGCGCGCTTACGGTTCGGGGTCAGAATTCCCCCTTCGCAAACTCACGGAGCATGTCGATGTCCAAAGCCTGATTCGCAACCAGCTTCTTCAGGCGGGCGTTCTCCGCCTCAAGTTCCTTCAGTCGTTTCGCGTCGTTGGACTTCATCCCGCCGTACTGGGCGAGCCACCGATGCCAAGTCGACTCAGCAATCTCAAGGTGCCGGCACACCTCATCGAGTTCCTTGCCCGACGCGAGGTGCCGGTGACCCTCGTCAAGCTTGCGGATGATCTGCTCCGGCGTATGCCGGCGGCTCTTCTTCGTCATAGTCATGCTCCTCTGAATCAGAGTCGCGCATCGCTGGCGTCACCAGGTACGGCCGCATGGAATGCCCCGGGATGCGAAACGTTACGACTGAACGCGAGGATGAGAACGCCCGGTTGAAGAAGCTTCTTGCGGAGGCTGAACCAGCAACGCTGATCTTGTAGGACGCGGCTGACGGAACTTCTGACCCCGGCTCGGCGGCGCCGTGCCGTGGTGGTGGCGATGGAGCGACCCGGGTCTCCGAACGTTTTGGCCGCAAAGTCCTTGACAGCATCGTCCTTGCCAACGACGCCCGACGCCGGTCCCCAGGACCACCGAGAGCTGTTTTGCGTCTGGTTGATCGCCCGGGCTCAACCGAAGCGAGATCGGACGCTTGTGCATCGCCTGCTCCACCGCGAGGGCATGGTGATCAATGCCAAGCGCACACGGCGGCCGTCGAGTGAAGCGGTCGGGCTTCGCCGGCCCGCTCCACGCTTCCGGAAACATCGAAGTTGCGACCCCGGCCAGGGACTACTCCGAGCAGCCCTGCCCGGTGGTGTGTGGGCAGTCGATTTCAGCTCGATCTGACCCCTGATGGCCGCCGTTTGAAGTTCACGTGTCAACGGCCATGAGTTCTTCCCCGCTGGCGGCCAGCAGGTTTCCCCGTGGATGGTCATGAGTTTTCCCCGCGGGTGGCCATGGTTTTCCCCGGCGGGGGTGGGTGTTAGCGGGTCAGTGGTTTGACTCCTTTGCCGGTTGTGGCTTGGGCGAGGCGGACGGAGTCGCCGGTGGTCACGATGACGTGGGCGTGGTGCAGGAGCCGGTCAACAAGGGCGGTGGCGATGGTGCGGGGCATGAGTTCGTCCAACCCGGACGGGTGGAGGTTTGATGAGATGGCGACGGCACGTCGTTCGTAGGCGGCATCGACGAGCCGGTAGAGGCCTTCGGCGGCGTCGGTTGAAAGCGGGAGTAGTCCGATATCATCAACGCAGATCAAATCGGCGCGCAGGATCGGGGTGATGGCTTTGATGATGGTGTCATCGACGCGATGCGCGCGGACGAGGGTGCCGAGTTGCTCGACGTTGAACCAGGCGACGGTCCCGCCGTTGTCGATGACGGCGTGACCGAGTGCTTCGAGGAACATTGATTTGCCGGTCCCGGATGGTCCGCACACGACGTTTTCGTGGCGGGTAACCCATTCGAGGGTGCGGAGGCCGTCTTGGGTTGGGGCGGGGATCGAGGAGATTTTCGGGTCCCACGTGTCGAATGTTTTCCCGGTAGGGAGGCGGGCTTTGCGGCGCCGGTTGGTGGTGGTGGAGTTGTCTCGACCGGTCTCTTCGGCGGTCAGTAACGCTTTGATGATCTCTGCTGGCGTCCAACGTTGTGCTTTGGCGGTGGTGAGCACGTCGGGTGCGACGGCCCGCAGATAGGGCATGCGGAGGCGGCGGGCGACCCGGTCAAGTTCGGGGTCGATCTCGGCCAGATCGACTGGTGTGACACGCGTGGTCATGCGATCACCGGTGAAACGTCAGTGCACTGATCATCTGTGCACAGATCGTCAGTATGCAGTGTATCTGTGGTTGGGATGTCTGTGTGTGGGATGTCTGGGCAGGGGTCGGGTTGTCCGAGGTGTCCCCATGCGGCGGTGCCCGGTTGAAGTGAGTGGCCTTCGGTTCGGGCTGTTGCCGGTGTTGGTGTGTGGGTAAGGATAGAGAGCAGGTCACGTTCCGCGAACCGGCCCGCAACCGCGGCGACACCGAGGGCTTGATCGACTGCGGTAGTGCCGTAGATCGAACACAACGCGACGGCGTCGCCCATCTTGCGCTCAATGAACCGTGTCCCTGTCCCGGCGGCCTCACCCAGCCATTGGGCGGCACCAGTGCCAATACGCAGGAACGCCGCCTCACCCGGTTTCGTGGCCCGTGGCGGGCGGTGCAACGGGTCTCGCCGCTCAGGATAGTGACCATCCACGACAGACACCCCGCCGGCCGTCACGAGCTGGTGGCGACACAGTTCGATCGGACCCTTCGCATCGATTGCAGTCACGACAAGTTCGCCGCCGTCTTCACGGACCCATACCCGGCTGTCGGCATAGGCGTAAGGGACAGAATATTTGGCGTTGCCCCATGACACCGTGCACGACCACGACACCGCCCGCGACACCCCGAACACCGCAGTGAAACCGTCGGAACGAATCGGGTGGAGCAGTGCCCGTTCAACCTGCAGACGGTCGATACCCTGTGTGTCAGCGTTGGGTGAGGCCAGTTGGTTCTGATAATTCCGCTTAGCAGGGCGGAGAAAATGGACTGTCAAATGACGTTACCTATTGTAAGTGAACAGAGTGTTTCTCGTCGGACAACGAAACGAGTGTTTGATGGGTCTACGCGATTGACGCGGCTTGGGGTTGCTTTGCTGGTTCGGTCCATGACGTTAGTCGGAGTGCTTGGTAGCGGCATTTGAGGATGTAGTTGGTGGTTGATCGGTAGCCATATCCGAGGCGTTTCACGTGTTTGATGGTGCGGTTTCGGCCTTCGGTTCGACCGTTCGTGACGCGATCGTCGAAGAAGGCGAGGAACTCGTTTTCCCATGCTGAGACGGTCGTTGCGAAGCGGACCAGTTCGGGAACTGGATGTTGCGCAATCCAGCAGTACCACCAGATCAGCATGCGATGTGCGTGGGCCCGGTTGATAGCGTTGGTGTAGATCTCGCCGAAATATTGCCGTGCGCCCCAGGCCCATAACAAGTCACCATCGAGCGCTTCGCCGCCGTCGGTCCTGATGGCTGCGATCACCCGGTTCCAGCCGTGAGTGGTGAGCCGGTCCGGGCGGCGCAGAAGGTCGTGGCGGGCCCGCCATCCGGGATCAATTTTGCGGCCTCGATGTGATGCTTGCTCCCAGATTCGGCGCCGTCGCACATCCGTGAGAGCGCGACCTCCGATTTGTTCGAAGTGGAACCGGTCACCAACAATTACGGCGTTCGGGAGAACCTCGCTGATCGCCGCCCGGTAACCGGCGTGAAGGTCGATCACGACTGTCCGCACACCCTCTCGTTCGACGTCGGTAAGGCCCGAAACCCACTCCCGGAGCGTCTGACTACTACGTCCACAGACCATTTCGATCAGGTCTGAATTGGCCAGGTTGACGATCCCAGTCAGCCACGGTTCACGCCACCAGAACCGTGTCTCGTCGATCCCGATGACTGCAGGGACCTGCCGCCCGAACAATGCAAGTTCGCGGACTGCGACGTGACGGATCGCCGTCCACGCTGTTGACCACGACACGCCGTACTCGCGGGCCACTGACGCTGTTGAGCGGTCCTTGGCAGCCCGCCCGATCTGCTCGCGACAACGCGAAGTAGTCCGGCGACGAGCCGCGATCTCATTGGTCTGTTGAGTGAACGTCTTACGTTCGCACCAGTCCGCTGTGCAACGGAACGATCGTTTTGACACGATCAACAACACGGCCCGACCGCCATGCGCGACGTCACGAACAACCTGTGCACGCACGCCTTTCACAGCTGTAGAGAACTCGCCACAAGACGGACACGGAGCCGACAAAGCAGACGCGACTACCCGAACCGTCAAACTGTTTGGCGTGTCCTCAGCAGCAACAATCGTGTACTCGTGCAATCCAGTCAACACACGCGAAAGCGCGGCGAACAACGTAGGGTCAATATTCATCTGGGGTCTTCCGGCAGGCGACGTAGGAATCACCAGCTTGGGAGACCCCAGACCCTCAAGCTGGGATCACTGCCGCGTCAATCGCGAAGACCCTGTTTGATCTCGAGTTCCGACGAAGAGTGTTAGAGGAGTACGACGCCCTGCCAGCGTTCTCGCCGGAACGAGGATCGTTGTTACGTCGCGAGGGTGTGCACTCACGACAGATCTATGAATGGCGTAGAACTAGAGCCATGAAAAGCAATGCCGTCGAGGAACCGAAACGAGGGCGTGGCCGGCCACCGAAGCAAACGTCCTCGGAGGCTGAAATGGACCGGTTACAAGCAAAGCTTCGCCGCTTAGAAGCCGAGCTGGTGAAGAAGGACAAGGTGATCGACATCCTGGGAAAAACACATGCGCTCTTGGAGGCCTTAACCGAGAGCGCCACATCAGAAACGAAACACAAAGACTTTTAGCAGACACAACCGACATGCTCTGCGCGCATATGAGCGAACGTCAAGCTGTCGTGTTGACTGGCGTCTGCCGATCCACACGACAACGACACCGTCAACCTTGCCGTTACACACACCCGATACCGAAACCGCCAAGACCAGCGAACGCGTTAAGTCAAGCCGAAGATGGAGCTCCCCCCGTTTCCCGGAGTGTGGTTGCGGTTAAGCGGCTTGTAGTCGAGTGAGTTCGACATACTTTTGCCGGGGTGATTTCATTCCTATGCTGGTATGGAGTCGTTGACGATTATACCAAGTCTCTACCCAGTTGAATAGATGTGTTGCGAGATGTTCTGCGCTATCCCAATAATATCGGTCGATCAGTTCCCGTTTGATAGTCGCAAAGAACGACTCGGCGCCGGCATTGTCGTAACACACACCACGACGACCCATGGAACGTTTGATGCCAAACGATTTGCATAGCTGCCCGTAGTCGTGTGACGTGTACTGGCAGCCCCGATCCGAATGAAAAATGTTGGGTGTGATCCCACCACGGCGGCGTACAGCCATGTTCAACGCTTCACTGATCAACCGGGTATCAATGTAATCACGGAACGAATAGCCAACAAGTTCCTTCGTTGCCGCGTCGATCACCGTAGCGAGATACCAAAACTTGTCACGTATCCACACGTACGTGATGTCCCCATACCAAACATGGTTCGGTCTGTCTGGGAGGAACCCGCGTTTCACGAGGTCAGGAATCGGTGCAGCGAGCCGGTCACGACGGGTCGTCGTGGTGGTGTGTTCACGCCCGGAAAGCCCCACAATCCCCGCATCAGACATTGTTTCGCTGACACGGCGCAAACTGACCTTGACACCCTGATCGTGCAGGGCTGCGTGTACTCGCGGTGAACCATACGTGCCGTTCGACGCGTCATGTGCAGCTGCGATCTGGCCAACGAGTTTCTCTCGGTCCGCGTCTCGTCGTGCATGACATTCGCGGCCTGTTCGATGCCAATCCGAATACGACGAGTCAGGGATCTCTAACGCCCGGCACAACTGGGCTGGTGTGTGGTTTGCCTTCTGGTCATCGATAAACCGGTAGGAGTTCACCCGCGGTTTTCCTTCACCCAGAAGGCCACACCTTTTTTTAGGATCTCCCGATCAACCAGAAGCTCACGGTTCTCGGCGCGTATCCGCTCCATATCGGATCTCAACCGGACTAATTCTTCACGTTCCGATTCTGTAAGATCCACCGGCAGCGGATCTTGTTTGCGTTGTCTATTAGCAGCAGTCATCCACTTACCAAGTGTAGTAGTCGACACACCAAGATCATCGGCAATCCTCGAACGAGGCTTAGCCGACAGACGCATCATTTCAACAGCATGCGCCCGATACTCAGCATCAAATTGTGATTTTCTTCCCATTCCAAAAATCCTTTCGAAGGACTCCGGTCACCAGGGGGAGGTTCACGAACAAGTGTTTTCGAGTTCCGTTCGGAAAAACGAACTGCAAATCGAAGAAGCAGCTCGCAGCAGCGCAGCGTGAGCAACTTGAGGAGCTCGGAATCGACTACTTGGAAACGATGGCCGAGGCAAGCGGATTTGCGAAGAGTGCCACTGCGATCGGCGCTGCGGATACCTACCTCGACTGTTTAGAGGATCGTCGCGGTGGCGAGTGTGTCCGTGGGTTGTTCTTCACTGCTATCAGCCTCGCGGGCGGTGGCGGCGCCGGCTTCGGGATACTCAGTGGCCCGGCACAAGGAGCACTATTCCGACTCGTCGATTACACAACCGACTTCGCAACTCGACAGTTCCGGGTCATCGATGAGGCGATTGACGCAGCCAACAAAGGGGCGGCGTTGCGCCAGATCAACCGGAACGGACAAGAAGGGCCAGGGGCCGTCCGCTACTGGGATGGGCTGGGCTATTGGCATGCGAAGGGGACCGGGGCATTTTGGACTGCGGCGAGCAACAAGGAAGACTGATGGCTGCTAGGAAATTTCAGTTGGTATGGCTCTTGATTGGGGTTCTGGTCTTCGGTTGCGCACGGGAGGAGAAGTTCGCTAGCGGAAACATCGTGACAGTCTTTGGCGGTTCACCGACGCTGACGACCCAAGAGTTGGAGTGCGTGCAAAGCGACCGAAACTGAACGCTGCGTTGAAACATGAAGATTCGGCCGAGTTCTCGCTAGCGCTCGCCGAGATTCCTCGGGACGAGTTCGAATGCTTCGGACAGCGAGTTGTAGATGCCCTTGTCCACGACGACACGGAAGTCGGCCGTTGCTGGAAGCGCGTCGTGTTGGACTACTGGGGCAAGGGGATAGAAAAACAGGTCGCAGTCGCGATTGAGAGCGGTTTCGTGCCAGCTCGCGAGCAATGTGGAGAAATGAAGCGTTGACCTAACAGGTAAACTGGGACCGCCCAGGCTTTGGTTGACACTTAGTCTTGAGAGACGTGGTCTCTTGGAAAGTGAGTCAGCATGCCGAAGGCGAAGCCTGCGGAGTTCCGTCGTGATGTGGTCGCGCTTGCTCGTCGCGGAGACGCGACGTTCAAACAGATCGCTCAGGATTTTGGGATCTCCGAAGCGTCGGTCTACAACTGGGTCAAACAGGCAGATATCGATGACGGTCACAAGCCTGGGGTGACAGTGGTCGAGTCTGTGGAGCTCCGTGAGCTGCGTAAGCGGTTGCGGATCGTTGAGCAAGAAAACGAGATCCTGCGTCGTGCGACTGCTATCTACGCGCGAGATGTACTCCCAAAATGATGTACCCGCTCGTGACAGAACTTGCTGGGGAGAACATCCCGGTGAGTCGCACGTGTCGGGTCCTCGGATTCAGTAAGCAGGCATATTACAAGTGGCGCAAGGACCCTGTCTCGTCGCGTGATTGGGATGACGCGCATCTGATCAACGCAGCTGTTGATGTGCATCATGATGACCCGACGTTCGGGGATCGGTTCATTAAGGACGAACTCGAAAAGATCGGCATCATGGCCTCGGAGAACCGGGTGCAACGGCTGTGTAGTTTGCAGGGTCTTCGCGATTGACGCCCGGAAACGTGGACTTTCACGTAAGCCGGGCCCGCCAGTTCATGACGATCTGATCAACCGGGACTTCTCCGGTCAAGGACCGAATCAGACCTGGCTCACCGATATCACCGAACACCCGACGCGTGAAGGCAAACTTTACGTTTGTCTGATTGTTGACGTCTGGTCGAACAAGATCGTTGGCTACTCGATCAGTCACCGGATGACAGCCGAGTTGGCCTGCAACGCCTTGAGAATGGCAATCACTAACCGGCAGCCTGTCGGCACGATCGTTCACAGCGACCGGTTTAGTCTGGGCAATTCCGAGCCCATGCATATGTACGCCTACTACGACAGAACGGGCTGAAAGGATCGATGGGAAGAGTCGGAGCGTGCGGCGACAACGCTGCCAGGGAATCCTTCAACGCGTTGCTGCAAAAGAACGTGCTGAACCTTCAACGCTGGCAAACCCGAGACGAGCTCCGCCTCGCAATCGTTGCCTGGATCCACCACAAGTACAACGGTCAACGCCGCCAACGCAGCCTCGGTCGACAAACCCCAAACCAATTTGAGAAACTCAACCAGCCACTCACACGAGCGGCCTAACCCCTAAACCCCACCGTGAACCAAAGTCTGGTCAGTCCCTTCCGACTCATTCACGCGTCCAACGCGACGCGACGACCAATCCTTGTTAGTGCCGAGAACGGCTCGGAGACCCCGGTCGATTGCTTCGATCAAAACGATTGGCAAACGGCCCGTCTGCGATTCGAGAAGGGATCGGTCGATGAGCTCGAGGCCGAGAGGTACGGCAACTGAATCCGTTGGCAGGCCGCTGACAGAAGAGGGCAACAACACGTTGCCAGCGAGGCCTGCCCGGGCGGTATTCGACGTGATGGGCACGACGTGGGTCTGCCACACGTCCACGCCGAGGACGTCGTCTGATGACACGACAACACATGGACGGCGCTTGTCGAGTTCGACCCACCAGACCGAACCCCGCGCTACCACGGTGCCGCACGTTCCATGCGGTCAATGGCCTTCTTGGATTCCTCTGCTGTTGGCCTTGGAGCGTCGGCGAGCTCCGCGTCGATCATCAGTTGCCGGGGGAAGCTCTCACCTGAGCGTGTTGCCGCGTGATGGCGAAGTTGATCCGCGACCCAGGTCGAGAAGGGAACACCGAGGCTCTCGATGATTGGAACGACATCGTCGGGAACGCTGATCGTCTTGTTCGGCACGTACGTATTATACATACGTAATCCGGGTTGAGACGAGGCCGGTGATTCGGTAAACCACCCAGCGGTGGGTGTACCGATACATGCACGCCAATCGGTCCAGCGCTGCGTGGACGCCTCTCAGCGTGATAAATACGCGTCGGCCCGGGAGAAAACGCCAACCACGGTGACTCGCCGCAACGCGTCGTAGATTCGATAGACGACCCGGTACGTTCCTCGATGTGCGCTGTAGCGATCATCCAACGGAGGACGAAGATGCTTGCCGACACGATGCTGGTGGTCGAGGAGCGGTCCGACAATGAAGTCGAATGCGGCGTCGGCCCTGGCAGTGCTTAGGACCGTCGCTGGTCAAGTGCCCGAGATCCCCTCTCCGTCGCGATCCGGCAAATGCTCTGCCCGGACGAAAGTCGACGGGTGCCAAGTAGTTGCTACGTGTGCTTGTTAGATGCAGTCAGTCGATTGATCCTGCGGGAACTGCCCATTGGCATCGTTGTTCAGTAACAGCGCCGATGAGATCGAAGTCGGAGTCGTAATGGAGGACCGTCAGATTGAGCGCTTCGGCCGCAGCGGCAGTGAGCAGATTAGGGATCTTTCGACCGCGTTGACTTCGTGAAGCGAGGATCCGTTGAACTTGCAACGCTCTGGTCACGTGTTGTGCTGTGGTCTCGATGAGTTCGAACGCTCCAAGAGCCGCGATGAACCGGTCCCACTCCTCGGCAGTTCGTGCTGAGTAACCAACTTCGAGATCGCAAATTGTCGGCCTTGCCAAATGGCCCGCTTGTGCAAGCGGTTCGATAATCGCTCGAACGCTCGGGTTGGCCAGGCGTTTGAGAACGCTGGTATCGACGAGGTGGGTTAGCGCCATGCTTCTTCGCGATCACCGAGGTCCACGTCAGCGAGGACATCGAGCGCATTGTTGATACGGGCTGCTCTCTCTGCGGTTGCTCGTCGCAATGCCTCATTGACTGTGTCTTTGATCGTGGTCGTGCCTAGTTCGGCCCGAGCAGCGCTCAACGCCTCATCGTCAAGATCAACCAGATGCTTACCCATAGGACGAGGATATATCGGAAGAGGTTCGTATATCCAGATGTTTTCGAAATCAAACCGAGATGAAGGCCGACGTTTGGGTCAGGGCAGTTCGATCACCGTCACGGTGCCCGATGCGCCGTCAACTTCGATCAGCGCACCGTCGGGGATGATGCGGGTTGCATCGGTAACGCTCACCACCGACGGAATGCCAAGTTCGCGAGACACAATCGACCGCGTGGCTGAGGGTTGCGCCAACGTCAACAACGACTGCCTCGGCGGCGAGAAACAGCGGGGTCCATGACGGATCGGTCAGTGGGGCTACCAAGACGTCGCCCGGCTCAAGCCCCTTTGGGTCGGCCGGGTCGAGCACCACCCGCGCACGGCCACGGGCCACACCAGGGCAACCAGCCATCCCGGACAGCTTCATGCCCACTGACACAGTGCGGGTGGAGGGCGCGTCGCGAAGCTCCCATGTATCGAAAGGTGGCAGCTCGCCATCAACGATGAACGGTGGGATGCGGGTCGACAACTTCTCCCGCATGGCCCGCCGCTCTGCAATCAGCCGAGCAAACTGCGCGGGCGTCTCCACGTACGCGTCGAGTTCATCTGCGGTGACAAACCAGACGTCATCGAACTGTGCTCCCGGACCTGCTTTGGCCGCGCAGCGCCGGCCCAACTCGCGGGTGGCAAGACGCAACTCGTGGATCATGTCGACCACAACTGTTTTCGCCTTCTCCCGAGCCTGGCTGTAGACACCCATCGCTTCGATGTATTGGTCGAGCTTCTTGCGGTCTCGCTTGCTCAGCTTCGCAACAACAGCATCATATGTACGCAAACGGTCTTCGGTCAGCCGCTTCGCCGCGACGCGAGGATCATTGCTCTCGTCGGTGCGGCGTAGGCGGTCGATCAACGCAAGCGGTAGCTCTGGGTTGGTTCCCCACGTTGGACACCCGGTCTCCCACTCGTTTGGCCCCCGCGAGCCGAAGTCGACCAAGAACCGATCGAACGCCGCCACAAACGATGCAACCTCGGGCATGTCATCAGCGCGCAGACGATCCTCCAAGCCCGCAAGCCCTTGATCAAACATCGCGGTCACCGCAGTCGAGGCCCTCACCGTGCGGCCAAGGTCCCACAGCACAACAGCAGGTGCCGCGGAATCGACCCCACCCAGGCCCGACACAAGCTTGGTGAGCAGCGTCGGGTCCTTGAGCTTCTTGTCGCAGAAGCGGGTGAGCATGGTGAGCGGGATGCCGGCCTTGCCTGACACGGTGAGGTGGTGTTCGAAGAGGCGCATCACCAGTGCTGCAGAGTCTTCGACCAACGAGATCAACTCTCGGTCCGTGCTGGTTGCTGGGTCTGGCAGCGCCGCCTTCCAACGCCGCATCTCGGCCTCGTCCTGCAACTGCTGTGCGTTGGATGGCTTCTTCAGGGCAGCTAGCGAAAACCTGACGATGCCGATCGATCCTCGCAGCGACCGATCACCCTTTTGCTTGCGGTGCACCGAGGTTGAGGCACCGAAGTACTGGACGTCGGCGTCCTCGGCCTTCCCGCCCGGCACCCGCAATGCAACCACTCGATTGGCCGACAGGTTCAGATACGTGTATCCGCCAAGGACGGCGACCAGCGCGGTCGGTTCTGCAATTTCTTCCGGCGCGAGCGCCCCGGTTCCTGCGATCGCAGCTTGGAAGCCCTTCGTGCTGGAGGCCCACGAGATCGTGAACGTGAGCGGAAAGACGACCTCGGGGTAGACCTCGCCGGCATTGCCGCGCGTGTAAACGGGGAAGCGCTTGCTGACCCACTGGCCGACGTATTGGCCGCCCGCGATCGAAACAAACGCGTCGACGTTGGAAATCCGCTCAAGCCCGGTCGCCGACAGGTTCGAAGAGGAGGGTGTGGTGGTGGTCACACCCCCACTTCACCACGTTCGGGGCATCGATGCCAGTGGGCCGGCCGGGTAGACCGGCGAGCGCGGTGTCAGCGGGTTGCGAGGGCCGTCTGTGCAGCCAGGCGAGTGTCGGTGTGGACGACCACGCGGTGCATCACTCGACGATGGCTGGTGTCAGTCGCTCACAAGAACATGCCCGACCGTACCGCTCCAAGGGTCGGCAAGCGAGTGTCCAGCGGGGTTCTTCATTGACCGCTTGGTGAGCGGACCGCTGTACTCTGTGCCGCGTTTTACGACTTTGTGCCGTGATTTTCATGCGTAAATCCCGGCACAACACCGTAAATCCCGGCACAAAGTGGACGTTGTGAAGCTCACCGATTGGCCCTCTGGCATTGCGGGCTGACGCACAATCAGGTTGAGTGGAAGGGTGAAGCGGCGGATGCTAAACCCGAAAGTCGGCTTGGCGGCCGTGGCCTTGGCCTTGGCTGTTTGGGGCGTGCCAAAAGCAGCCGACGCGCAGACCGCTACCACTCTGAAGGTTCGAGTGATCAACCCCTGTCCGTGGGGTGGTCCATCCTCGTCGGACATCGCCGAGTGGACAGCGCTCGAGCCAACTATCGCCGCAGTGCAGCAGTATGTCCATGGGCCGGGTGCGCCGGCTTCAGCGACGGTCCCGATGGGGACGAAAACACCCGACCCGTTTGGTCGGGTGGGTGTGAGCTCCGTTGATTCCAGCCGGGTGGTGATTCTCGAAGTCGTAGGAGGCGAAGACGCCCAGCGCTTCCATGCCGACCAGTTGCAGACAAGGGTGCCGCTTCCGAATCGACTGGTCATTTGTGGGGTCGCCCTCAGTGCGTCTCGGTACCGGGCGATCACTAACGATTTGTACTTGGGTCCCATAGGTCGGGATCCGCAGTTCTACGGCGCCGACCGGATGAGTGACGGGCGTCCGTTGATCCGGCTCTCTGGTGGTGCCGTACAGTTGGCGAAGACCCTGGCCAACAAGTACGGGCCTGAGGTGGGAATCGCGCTTGGCCGGTTGATGTGGCCAGCGGCGACTCCCGCTCCTGATGCGCCTCCATGCCACACGATCAAGCCGGGCGGAGGGCCGAAGTTGCAGTGGAAACTGCCGAAGTCGCTTCGGGTTCGGACCGGTACTCCTCTGCTGTTCACCGGATCGGTGACCAACATTGGAACAACTGCCATCCAAACACCCGGCTTTGTCGCCGTCGCAACCGTTCGAGGAAAAAGCGCGGTTGTCGCAGACCGTGCGCAATCCCTCTCGTGGACCTTAGAGCTGTCTTACCTCATCCCGAAACAGGCCCAGACAGTTCGAGCGATGGTTGGGACTGACCCATGCCGGCCTTCAGATGGGTACTCCCTCAAGCCCGGCAAATACGATGTGTACTTATTGGACCAACGGTCTGGAACTGGCGCAATCAGCCCACCGATCCCTCTTACGGTGACCCCATAACCGTCGAAAAGTCTGGCTCGACCGGAACGCCTGCGTCCAAGAGCAGTTGCCGGACGAGGGCGTCGTCGTAGCGGGCAGCCGCCTTCGGCCCAGCTTGCAGGTCGGAGAAGAATACGGACATCTCGTTGGTCAGGTTTTCGAACCGGCTCAACTCTTGTTTGTACGTCTCGCCGTACTCGACAGACTGGTTGGGTAGAGGAAAGCTGAGCGATGCAATGAACTCGGCAAGGTCAAACAGGCGGTGGCGGGCCAGGAACGATGTTTCCTCGGGGCCAAGTTCGAAGCTTGCTGCGAGGAGTAGGCCGAAATCGGCAAAGAACAGTGTCTCGCCGTCGGTCAACACATTTGACGGGTTGGCATCGAAGTGTGCGACGCGGTGGTGTCTCAGAAAAGCCGTGATTTCGACGGCCTGATCCACGACCCACCCGACGCGATCCTGATTCTTCGGGAGCCAATCCATAAGTACATATGGAATAGGTTCGATGAACAGAGCAAGTGTCTGGGTCGCCAACTGTCGAGCCGAGATGAACTCTCGGATCTCTTTGTTGCCGTCCCACATCGCGACGTATCGATTGAGTTGTTCGGGGTCCCGACGCCGCATTTTCGGCGAGATCGACAGAAGGCGATGGTGGTGGAGGAGCGGGAAGTTCGACGCCGCACCGCTCAGTACCCACTCAGTTGTTTGTAGATGGGCCGCGAGTTCTCTTGCCACGCCGAAGCCTGCCGATCCAACCCCATAGTTGTAGTAAGTGGGAAGGTCGAACAGGTTCCTTGTCGACCAGCGGTGTTGCAACTCGAGATCAGTCACCGGCAGCATCTTCACGAAAACCGGGTGCCCCTCAATGTGGACGAGCGTTGTCATGCCCCAGCCGGCCCGACCATCGACAGTTCCCAACAAGTCTTGGAGTTGCTTGTCGCTTGCCTCGGCGAGCAGCGCGCTCAGGGCCGTATGAACCTCTGCCCTCCGAGACATCTCTGCACGATACGCCGCGTTGGTTCCGTGAAGGTGCCGAACCGGGAAGGAAAGCCGCAGCGAGAGGACCGGAGCTGGAACCCGATTTTGCGATCCGGAACGCCGGATGGTCTGCGAAGTACGGTCGATTGGGTGAGCACGCCGTGAGCAACGTCCGATTTGAGTCCGCCCGGGGGCGGTGGGTTATCGCAGCGGCGGCACTTGGCTCTGGGGTCGCGTTCCTTGATGGGAGCGTGGTCAACACAGCGCTGCCGCACATCCAACGAGACTTCGACGCAGGGTTGGCTGGGCAGCAGTGGGTGGTGACCGGCTACCTCCTCACGCTTGGTTCGTTGCTGGTGGTGGGCGGATCGTTGGGGGATCTGTTCGGGCGGCGGCGAGTGTTTGTGTGGGGCCTGTTGGGGTTCGCACTGACTTCGCTACTGTGCGGGCTGGCCCCAAACCTCGCGGTTCTCGTGGGTGCCCGCATCGCGCAAGGTGTGGCTGCGGCGGCGTTGGTGCCAGGCAGCCTGGCGATGTTGTCGGCGGTGTTTCATCCCGATGATCGATCCCGCGCCATCGGCGCGTGGTCTGGTCTGTCCACCGTTTCGACAGCGCTCGGACCGTTTGTCGGCGGTTGGCTCATCGATGCAATTTCGTGGCGGTGGGTGTTCCTGATCAACCCGGTGCTGATTGCTGGCGCGGTTTGGATGGCGCAGCGATTCGTCCCTGAGACTCGCGGCGAGCAAGGCCTGCGCCGAATCGACGTTCCCGGGGCTGTCACGCTATCGGCCGGGTTGGCCGGAGTTGTATATGCACTTATCGAAGGCCCGTCGAAGGGTTGGGATTCGATCTCGGTTGCGGCGGCTGTCGTGGGAGTGATTTCGCTGGTGCTGTTTGTGATCATCGAGTACCGCAGCGCGTCGCCCATGGTTCCGTTGGCCTTGTTTCGTTCCAAGCGTTTCGCTGGCACCAACGCGGCCACGTTTGCGGTCTGGGGCGCAATCGGTGCGGTGTTCTTCCTGCTCACGATCCGTTTGCAGAACGACCTCGGCTACTCGGCCTTGGAAGCTGGTGCGGCGACGATGCCCGTCACCGTGCTGATGATGCTCTTCGCTGCGAAATCCGGAGCGCTCGCGCAGCGCATTGGGCCACGATGGCAAATGATCGTTGGGCCGTTGGTCGTCGGGGCCGGTTTCGCGCTCATGACCCGCATCGGTCCGGGTTCTCGGTATCTGCCTGATGTTCTGCCGCCTGTGCTGCTGTTTGGAGCGGGCCTCGTGATCACGGTCGCGCCGCTCACCGCCACCGTGCTCGCGGCGGTGGAAGACCAATACGCGGGCGTCGGCAGTGCAATCAACAACGCTGTCGCCCGGGTTGCCTCGTTGCTGGCGATTGCAGTGCTGCCAGCACTGTCAGGGATCGCGTCGGCTTCTTCAGGTTCGCTTGGGAACGGATTTTCCACGGCCATGTGGATCTGCGCTGGCGCAACTGTCGTGGGATCAGCCATCTGCGCACTCACGATCAGGTAACCGCCACCAGACTTGGTGCGATTCATCCTCCTGAGGAGGACTTCATGCACCAAGTTCCGCCCGGGGGATGATGGTCCCCATGTTCATAATGCCGTTGGGGTCATATGCGCGCTTGAGGGTTTCCAGCATCGGATACGAGCTGCCGTATTCGGCCTTCACCCATGGTGTGCGGGCTTTGCCGATGCCGTGGTGATGCACGATTGACCCGCCGCGCTTCAGTGTCTCTTCGCAGATGATGCCGATGATGGGCGTGTAGTACTTGGCTCCCTCGTCCTGCGGCTCGCAGTCGATGAGGTCGAAGAAGTAGTTGAAGTACATATTGGTTCCGTTGATGTAGCTGTGGCTTGAGTGCCCGCCCAGCAATGTGATGCCTTTGATCTCTGCGCGAATGCGTGGCAAGACGGCTTCGTAGATCTCGTTGACGGACGACCAATCAGCAGAGATCTCGGTGGTGCGGTTGACGTTGCGGGTGGTGCGGATGCGGTCGTCTTCACGCGTGATCTTTTCTGGCCCCCACACAAGATCAGCGAACCACTCTGCGATCAACGCCGGGTCAACCTGTACGCACCCGGGATGATTGGCCACGATCTCGTGGATGCCCTCTGCTGTTGCCTTGGTGATGCCAGCGTTGCCCTCTGCCATGAACAGCACGATGCAATCGTCTGGTGCGGCGAAGTTGGAGAAATGGAGCTGCCCGTCCTCGGGGTCATACAGCCGCGCAACCGATGGTTTGTATCCGGCGACCATCACCTGGCGCAGCACCTCAAAACCGGTCTTCATGTCTTTCAACGTCCACCCCATGAAGATGTTGTTCTCCGGCATGTACGGGAACAGCTTGACGGTGACTTCGGTGATGAAGCAGAGCGCACCCTCGTTGCCGATCACGATGTGGCGGATGTCCGGGCCAGCAGCGCGCCGAGGCACGTTCTTGATGCGCGAAATCTGGCCGCCGGGGAAGACCACTTCGCAACCCACAACCATGTCTTCGATACCGCCGTACAGCGTGGAGAACTGGCCGATGCTGCGGGTGGCAACCAGCCCGCCCAAGTGGGCCACCGGCTTGGACTGAGGCGAGTGTCCGGTGGTGAGCCCCAACTTGCGAACCTCGTCTTCCAAGATCTGCAGCGGAACGCCACACTGCACCGTTGCCTGCATGTTGTAAGCGTCGATACTGATGATCTGGTTCATGGCGGAACCGTCCAGCACGATGGAGTTCTCAACGACTGTCTCCAGCCCACCCTCTGTTGCGGTGCCACCAGTGCGCGAGACCACGTTGACGCCGTGCGCGTCCGCGAAGGCGAGCACCGCAGATGCGTCGGCCGTGCTGCCAGACATCACAACTGCCGCAGGCACAGGAGTTGAATACACCCCGAAGATGTTGTCCAGCTTGCGCCAGTTGTCGATGCTGCGTTGTTGCAGAAGCGCAGGGTCGGTGAGTACCTGTTCTGGGCGGACGATCTGCTTGAGATGTTCGACGATGGCTTCGCGAGTGAGGGCCGTGGGAGCTGTGGTGGCCATGGTGGTTCCTTGGCGTCAGTGGAACAGTGGATAGGAACGTTGATACAGCGGGTCTGTTGCATCGCGGATGTCGAGATAGACCGAGTCGATCATTGCTTGGTACAGATTGCCGGTGTGTCGATTCGGCATGAACATTTCTCGTTTTGCCGCCATTGCCTCCGCCGCTGCGTCGATGTCGGGGTATATGCCGACCGCAGAGGCAGCGCACATCGCAGCGCCAAGGCTTGCACCGCCGTGCGAGCATCGTGAAGCAGGGATCCCAAAGGCGTCGGCGAAAATCTGCATGAACAGCGCACTGCTTGAACCACCGCCGGACACCACGATGTCTGTCAGCGTGATCCCAAGCTCTGCGCTCATGGAGTCAACGTTGTGTTTCATGGTGAGCGCGATCGCTTCGAGGATGGAGCGGTAGATGTGTCCGCGACCGTGGCGAGCGTCGAAGCCCAAGTATCGATCCTTTGCGAAACGACTTGTCGTTCGGAGCAAGCCAGTCCAAGACAGTCATCAACCCCTCGCTGCCGGGTGCGACGTGGGTGGCTTCCTGTTCAAGCAGGGTTTCCCTGGAGACGCCCTTTGCTGTGGCGTGCGCGTCGAACTCTGGGCCGAGGAGATCGAGGAACCAGGTGAGTGTCCACATCCCCCGACGCACCCCGTTGCTCTCGTAGAGATACCGGTTGGGAACGGACGAGAAGTTGGTCCAGAAGTTGGTGGGGGACAGGTGATTGCTGGAGCCGTGCATCATGGCTGCGATGTAGGTGCCAAGTGAGACAAGGGCGGTCGTTGTGCCAAGTTTGCCGGCGCCCAGCATCTCTACGGCCTTGTCGTTTGCTGTTGCGACTACGGGGATACCTGCAGGCAGGCCCGTGTCGAATGCCGCCGAGTTAGTAAGCGCGCCGATGATGTCACCAGGCATCTGCAACTCGACCAAGTGGTCCTGCTGGAGGTTGAACTCGCGCAGCGTGGCTTCGTCCTGGCTCCATGCCCAGCGGTCTGCATCGATGGGCCACTGGCCGGCGATGTTGTTAGCGGCGGTGTCTGCGAAACGACCAGTAAAGCGGTGAGAGATGTAGCCCGACAACGTGGTGGCGTATCGCAGTCGGGGGTCCTCAGGAAGGTACGGCTGGTATGCACGGTCGTCCATCCAACTGATGACGGGCTCAATGAGCCGACCGTCTGCGTCGAGGAACGTCTTGCAGCATCGGATGGGGCAGATGCCAACAGCTGCGATGTCTTGCTTTTGTCCGGGGAATTTCGCTTCGAACGCAGCCATCGCCATGTTGCTTGCGGCGCAGATGGACGTCCAGATGTCGTCGTCCGGATGGACCGCAACCCCGTGGCGTGGCCGTTCCATAGGGCGCAAGAGTTGTCGACCTTCGGCAACGGGAACACCGGCCGCGTCGTACACAACAACCTTGGCGCTCTGGGTGCCACAGTCGACACCTATGAGGAACTGTTCGGACATGGTGAAGGCGCTGGAACGGATCTGTCGACGGTCGCTGCGTTAGCGGACGAGGTACCCGCCGTCGACGCACAACACGTGTCCATTGACGTAGTCCGATGCGCGCGAAGAAAGGAAGACGACCGTGCCCATCAGGTCCAGGGTCTCGCCCCAGCGGCCGGCAGGGATGTGGTCGAGCACACGCTGATTGGTGACGGGATTGCTGCGAGTGTTCTCGGTGATGGCCGTTGCGTAGTAGCCGGGAGCGATGCCGTTGACCTGAATGTTGTGCTGCGCCAACTCGTCGCAGTAGGCCTTGGTCAACCCGGCGATGCCGTGTTTGGTGGCTGCGTACGCGGGGTTGTACTGCCCGCCAAGGAAGCTGAACATGGAGCAGATGTTGATCATCTTTCCGCTGCGCTGCGGGATCATGCGTTTGGCGGCTTCGTAGCTCATCTCGAAGGCTGCATTGAGGTTGACCGCCACTGTGGCATCCCACTTGAGTCGGTCGAACTCCAAGACCGGCGCGATGGGGCAGATCCCTGCAGAGTTGATCAGGATGTCAATCGAGCCGAGTCGTGAGACGCACTCGTTGATCACGGCGTCGGGCGAACCTGTCTGCGTGATGTCTGCCTCCATGAACTCGTAGCGGACACCCTCAGCTTCGATGAGGCTGCGGGTGCTGCCGTCGTCGTCAGCGAGGCTTGGCACAAACACGTTTGCGCCGCCCTTGGCCAGTGCAAGCGAGAACGCCTGACCAAGCCCCGTGTTGCCGCCTGTCACCATTGCGTTTTTGCCGGTCAGGCTGAACCAGTCCATCGCGAAATCGGTGATGTGCATCGGTGCTCTCGAACAAAGTTGGGGCGCCGCGAGTGGGCGCCATGGGGGACTAGCCGACACTACCGGAGGCCCTGCGGTTCACCAAGGTGTGCGGCGAAACGATTTGTTGAACCGTAGGGTCAAGCCGAAGCTGAGACCGGGCGGAATTTCACGGGGACGCCGGTCAGGCGGTGCAGGAAACGGGCGGCGGTTGCGGCTCGTTGTGGGGATGGTTTGTAGGTACCGGAGTTGTCGTTGAGTCGAAGTACGCGGCCGGAGGGAGTGTCCTCGACCCATATCTCGCCGGCGTAGCGGACGTCGGGGTCGTAGCCAGAGAGCAGCACGTGCTTGGCCAACACCCAGTTGGCCTTGTCGACGTCTTTCTCAGTGCGGTTCTCCAGTCGGGTCATGCGAGCAGAGGTTGCCGTGATGACCACGTTGTAGAGGAATGGATCCTCGACGGGACCGACCTGGAACATGTCGACGAGGGTTGGCCCGGGCAATCGACCAAGCGAGTCCATCTTGGCTGCCATCTGATAGCGAACGGTTTTGATCACGGGCTTGGAGAACAGGACGTATCGCTTCAGCTTCGAGACCGCGTCCAGTTTTCCTGGGTATGCCTTGAGGGCGGTCCGGAGATCTGCGAACTCAGCGGCGCTGATGTTGGCAATCGCTGGGTCGAGCTTGGCTTCGAAGATCGGGTGATCGCCCCATTGTTGCCGGAGCGCGGCAGCAAGTTTGGTGGGCCGACCGACTCGCAACTCCAGCACACCAACCTCGCTGAGGTGGCGCGCTGTCGCCGCTGCGAGCAGCCGTGGTTCGATAACCGGGGCCTGCGTCTTGTCGGTTGAGCTCTTGATCAGCTTCTTGATCATGCGAAACAGGCTGGTGCCTTCTTTGCGCAACACTCCGATGAAATGGTCGCTGACGGTTCCGGTGTTGGTGCGGATCACGCGCAGTTCAACGGGCTTGCCGTTGAACTCCAGCCCGCCATCCCAAATGGCTTTCGCCAAGGTCATGGGGCGTACCGTGAACGCCAATGAGCGTCCGCCGCATGTGAACCCTGCGGTCGACAACACCCGACCTGTTGCGCTGGCACAACTGATGGTTCTCCGACCGACCAACCCGGTCATTGCTTGGCGCAACTGCTCTACTGCTGCAGGTGGGAGATCTCGCAGCTCCATGAAGACGCCGCCTTGTACGCGGCCCTTCGTGTCAGCGACGTACGCAGCTTGGCGCCAGTACATGAACGCCGCGAACCGGTCCCAGCCTGGTCCACGTTCGGCGCCCGGTTGGCGAGGCAATGATATGAACACATTCGGATTTCCGAAGCCGAGGAACGTGGCGTCAGGATTGGAGAAGACCTCCGCCACTGGAATGACACTCAGTCCCTCGTGTTGGATGACGGCAACGTGCGATGCATCGACTACCAACTGAGGGCTGCTGCTGAACAGCGTTTCGGTCCGCAGCTTTGCGCCGTCGGTCAAGCCGTGAAACAAACGGTCTTCGGCGATTTCAAGTGTGGCGGCGCTCATGCGGGAACCTCCGAGAGGGCATTGATGACGTTGTTCGAAATGGCGTTCGAGGTGTTACCCGGGGCGTTTGGGGCGGCGTTTGCCATGATTGCGTGGTAGCCAGACTCGGCCATGGTGCGTAGGCCGAAGTCCGCTTCGATCTTTCGGCAGAACGCGTCGAAGCGTGTGACACGCCGTGCGTCCACCCGTTTTGTCCACGGAAGCGCTGTGAAGATCTGGGCTTCCATCTCGCACCGTTGTTGGTTCTGCTTGGCGATACTGACGTCAGCGGTATCCAACGCAACAACGAACTGCGGTGCCAACGCCCAGCCACCGGCAAGTAGTAGCTCGCGAGTCTTGGTCTGCACCGCAACTGGCCGCAGAAGCGCAGCAACATCGGCACCCAGCATGTTGCTGACGGCTGCGCGAGCTTCGTCTCCGCCAACCCGCTGCAGTCCATTGTCGGTGGGGATTTTGGCTTCGGTGGTTACCGACCCAAGCGTGCCGTCGCTCGTGACCCGGCAACGCTCGCGCAACGTGATCCCAAGTCGGTGCAGATCGTAATTCGGTGAATCCAAGTACGTCGTACGCAGAACCCGATGAACAATTCGGTGGTGCGGGAGAGTCGCACGAACCGTGGCTTGTAATGCTGCATCAGCCCAATAGGTGACCTGGTAATCGATCGATCCCGAAGTTGAAGCCGCGCCAGACGCCATGGTGTGTCTTCGGCGTTTGACACGATCCCCTTGACCTTGACTGGATTTCAAGGGCGACGACGGCAGCGCCGTAGAAGGGTTCCGGTGAACTTCGGAGACGTCGTGACCGTGGATTTCGGCATGCCAATTGGGTCCAAGGCCGGCTTTGTGAGGCCAGTGGTCGTTCACACCTCCGACGCGTTTCTCCGCTATCGACCCTCGTCTGTGTGTCGCCCCGATTGGGGAGCGCCGCCTGCCGACGTCGACCCGAAACCCTTTAATATGTGTGCATAGTGTATGTGTGCGTGACGAACAAAGAACAGAGAGACGGTACTGCTAGGTCTACCGATTTTCGTCGTCGTTGGTGAACAGGCTGACTTGCGGCGCTGCAACCGTTTTGGGCTTTCGCTTCGATCCGGTGGTGGCGGGTGGTTGTGTGTGTTTGGGTTGGTGGTGTGTTGTGGCTGCTTGTGGGCCTGTTTGGTGGGAAAGAATCTTGAAGAATCTGGTCGTTTCCGAACATATGTTCGTATCGTTGTGTTAGGGTGTTGTTGTGGACGCGGTGTTGGCGGACATATCGGCTGGGGTGGCGGAAGGGTTCGCCAAGTTGATGGTCCACGTCACCGAACACCCGTTGTCTCCGGAGGATGTTTTGGCAGTACGCCGCCTTGTTGAGGTTGCGGAGACGGTATGTACGCGTGCTGTTGCACGTTTGGCTGAATCGACGTGTTTTCGTGATTTGGGGTTTCGTGATGTGAGCGCCTGGTTGGCTGCCAGGTCGGGTGCACGTCGTTCGGAGGGTCACACGCGGTGTTCGCAAGAGAAGCTTCTTGACGATTTTGGGCTGGTTCGTGCTGCGGCTGCGGATGGCAAGTTCTCGCAGACTCATTTGCGGTGTTTGGCGGGTGCGGTCACTGCGAAACGGTTCGACCTAGCAAAGCGTGACGAGCAGGTTTTCGTCAACGCGGCTGCGATGTTGGACGCGTCGTTGTTTGCTCAGTTGGTGCAACGGTGGGTGTCGTTAGCTGACGACGAGTTGTGTGACCCTGCCCAGCCTGGTCGTGGTGACAGCAACGACGGTCGTCGTTTGCAGTTGACGCGCCTGTTTAATGGGATGTACCGGTTGAATGGTGTGCTGGATCCGGTCGCGGGTGAAATTCTTGAAGCGGCGTTGGCTACGTGTATGCCGAAACCGTCACCTGATGAAACACGGACACCGGGGCAACGACGCGCGGACGCGTTGACCGATGTGTGCCGAACGTTCCTTGCGAACGCTGACCGTCCGTTTGTTGGGAATGAACGTCCGAATGTGAATGTGGTGTTCCACGCAGCGGATGGTTCAGCTCACACCACGGGTGGTTGGTTTCTACGGAAGTGGCAACTCTCCCAAATCCTCTGTGATGCGACGGTCACGGCGGCGGCAGCGACGATGAAGGGTGTCGTTTTCGACGTGGGCACCCCGACGAGTGCAATCCCCGCCCGGAACCGGAAAGCGGTGATGATCCGGGACAGGGGGTGCCGGTTCGGGGGTTGTTCCCAACCAGCGAGGTGGTGTGAGATCCACCACATCCGGGAACGGGAGAACGGTGGGACACACGAGCTACCCAATCTGGTTTGTTTGTGTACGTATCATCACCGTGAAGTGCACCGCAAAGGCATCAAGCTTGCTTGGGAAGACGCCACCCTGGTCGGGACGTTCCCGAACGGGGTGATGGTCCACGGGCCACCACACCCCAACACCCTCCCCGCCCTCTTCTAAGCAAACGTCGAATCAGATCGGGACGCGGAACCAACGCGTCCCCGATCCGACGCGTCGGCCGGGAGCGTGTTAGCGGTCGTTTCGCCAGCCGGCGAAGGGATCATCGTCTTGGCAGTCAACATGGAGCCCGAATGTCTGGGCGTGATCGGACTAGAAGGAAGCGGTGACCTCGACGGCGACCTGCATCTGGCGGAGTTGTTCCAGCGAGAGGTGGCAGCGCATGAAGTGTCCCGGCTCTACCTCCAGAAGCTCAGGCTCGACGGTGTCGCACAACTCCTCGACGCCGCTGCCTTCACGGCGAGGGCAACGGGTGTGCAAGACGCAACCAGATGGTGGGTTGGCAACGCTTGGCACTTCGCCCAGCAGCCGCACCCGGTGTGTGGCTTCGCCATCGATGGATGGCAGTGAAGAGACCAGCGCCTCGGTGTAGGGATGATGCGGACCGGCGAACACGGTGTCGGCAGGGCCCAGCTCCATGATGCGGCCGAGGTACAACACCGCAATACGGTCCGACAAATACCGCACCACGCCAAGGTCGTGCGAGATGAAGAGGTAGCTGACGTTCTCGGTGCGCTGTAGATCGACCAGCAAGTTGAGAATCGCTGCCTGCACCGACACGTCGAGCGCAGAGGTGGGTTCGTCGCACACCACAAGGCGCGGGTTGCCGGCAAAGGCGCGCGCGATGGCCACACGTTGCTTGAGTCCGCCGGAAAGCATCACGGGCTTCGCCGCGTGGAGGCGGGCATCGACGCGCATCTCGTTCAGCAAATCGTCGGCGCGCTCCTGACCCTGTTCCTTGGTGGTGCCACCCAGCTTCTCGACCGCGCGGCCGACGATGCGTCGGACAGCATGACGTCGGTTGAGTGCCGAGTCTGGGTTCTGGAACACGATCTGTACTGCACCAACGTCTTTGGCTGAACGCTTGGCAATGGTTGAGCCCAGTGCCTTGCCGTCGAGCTGTACGACACTGCCGCCGTCAGGATGTGTGAGACCCAGCAGCACCTTGGCGAGTGTTGTCTTGCCGGACCCTGACTCACCGACAAGGCCGAGGGTTTCACCGGCGCCCAGCGACAACGCGATACCGGAGAGCACCTTGACAGTGGTGTCGTCCTTGCCGAACGTCTTGGAGAGACCCGACAACGTGATGAGGGAACCCTCTTCAACATCTGGCGCACGTTGGTCCACGATGATGTTGGTTGTCTCGGTGTTGCGAGGAAGATCTGGCGCCAACTCTGGGAAGAAGCAGCGGCTGCGCTGCCCGTTCGGCAACTCAACCATGGGTGGCTTCTCGGTGCGGCACTTGTCCGTTGCGATGGCGCAGCGGTCGGCGTACACGCATCCCGTGATGACAGTGCCAAGCGGTGGAAGCGACCCGGGAATGGTGTCGAGACGATGCAGGTCTTTGCGTAGGCCCGCACGCGGAATGCAACGCAACAACCCAACGGTGTAGGGGTGACGTGGCGCGTTGAGGATTTGCGTCGTTTCGCCTTCTTCAACCAGCTGGCCCGCGTACAAGACACCGACGCGGTCGCACATGGAACGGATGACACCAAGGTTGTGGCTGATGAACAGCACCGAAGTGCCGGTCTCGGTGCGCAGCGTCCGGATGAGGTCGAGCACCTCGGCTTCGACGGTTGCGTCGAGACCGGTGGTTGGTTCGTCGAGAATGAGCAACCGTGGGTTGGTGGCCAAGGCCATGGCGATGACCACGCGCTGTGCCATGCCGCCAGACAGTTCGTGGGGATAGCGCTGCATCACCTTGTCGATGTCTGCGATCTGCACTGCGCTCAGAGCGTCCGCGTGCTTGCTCAATTGCCGCCTCTTTCGGGGCACCGTTGATCTCGAATACTTCGGCAACCTGCGGGCCGACGCGAATGGATGGGTTGAGCGCAGCGATGGGGCTTTGGTACACCATCGAAATGGCGTTGGACCGCAACGACCGCACTTCGTCTGTGGACATACCAACCATGTCTTGGCCCTCGAAGCGGATTGCGCCGGCCGTGATCTTGCCGTTGCGAGGCAAGTAGCGGAGAGCGGCGTATGCGGCTGTGGACTTGCCGCACCCGGACTCACCGACCAACCCGTAGGCCTCACCCGGCGCGATGGAGAACGACACGTCACGCAGTACAGGACGATCGATTCCACGGACGGTGTAGGCGACCTCAAGGTGATCGAACTGGAGGGTAGGCGTAGCCGAACCGATGAGATCTGCAGAGTTGTTGTTCATCGTTCGAAGACCTCGGTGAGCGCATCCTGAACCATGTTGACCCCGAGCGAAAGCGACGCGATTGCCCCTGCGGGGAAGATGGTCGCTGACCAGTTGAGACCGTTCAGGAACTTGAAGTGTGTTGCCACCTGGGTTCCCCAGTCAGATGATTCGGGTCCCGCACCTGCGCCGAGGAACGACAGGGTTGCCATGGCGAAAATGGCATATCCAAGGCGCACGGTGAACTCGACGGCCAAGGCAGGAAGGATGTTGGGGAGCACTTCGTTGAACAGGATGTGGGGTGTCTTCTCTGTGCGCAAACGTGCGGCAGCGACGTAGTCCAGTTCCGCTTCGCCCAAGACCGACGAGCGAACAGTGCGAGCAACGATCGGCGAAAACACTAGAGCGATGATGAACATCACTATCAGCATTGATTTGCTGTCGACCGTCGACGTGATGAGCAGCGCGAGGACGATGGTTGGAATAGCCGAAAAGATGTCTGCCAGACGCATGATGACGTCGTCGACTCGACCCTTGAAGTATCCCGCGATCAAACCGAACATGGTGCCAACGAGCGTGGCAATAATCGTTGCACCCATGGCTACGAACACGATTACCCGTGTTCCATCGATCACTCGGCTGAACACGTCGCGGCCAAGCGAGTCCGTGCCCCACCAATGAGCGCCGCTTGGTTCCTTCAGCTTGTTCAACAGGTCTTGAACAGCGGGATCCTGCGGAGCTATCAAACTTGGAAACAGGGCGCAGGCAAGCCAGAAAAGAAGGATGGCCGCACCGATGATGAACGATGGTTTGCGAAGCAGGAGTTGGCGTCGCTCTCGACGTCGTGTTCGACGTTCTTCAGTCGCCCGCTCGTGAGCGAGCGCACGCAAGGCAGCGCGGTCGAGGGTTTCGCTCATCCGAGCACCGCCTGGCGGATACGTGGATTCAGCATTGTGTACAAGACGTCCGCCAGGAGGTTTGCGACCACAACCAAGACACCGATCAGCAGGACTGCGGACTGCACCAAAAGGTAATCACGTTGGACCACCGCTTGTCGGAGCAGGAACCCGAGGCCGTTGTAGTTGAAGATCGTCTCCACAGCGACAAGCCCTCCCAACAGGTATCCCGTTTGGGTGGCCACCACTGCAATGGTGGGCATCAGGGCGTTGCGCAACACATGGCGCTGAATGACTGCTCGGCCCGTCAGTCCTTTGAGGTAAGCGGTGCGGGTGTAATCGGCGTCAATTCCTTCAATCACACCGGCCCTAGTGATGCGGGCAATGTAACCGAAGAGCACCATCATCAGACAGAGAGCAGGCAGCAGTAGATGTTTGTATTGCGTGACGATGCTTGCTCCATCCGGGGGAGTCGCTCCCACCGGGAGCCAACGAAGTTTCACGCCGAAAATCAAGATGAAGAACACTGCCCAGACGAATTCGGGGATGACGGCTGCGGATAAACCGCCGATGGTGATGATGCGGTCGATGCGTGTGTCTCGGCGGAGGGCTGCGATGACCCCGCCGAAAATGCTGAACGGCACGATGAGAACAAATGCGAGGACGGCCAGTTTTGCTGAGTAGCCAACGGCGGTGCGGAGCTTCTCGGTGACTGGCACGTCGTACAGATACGACTTGCCGAGGTCGCCTCGGGCCGCGTCGGAGATCCAACTCACGTACTGCACGGGGACTGGGCGGTCCGTGCCTAGTTCGCGGTTCAACTGCTTAATGGCGTCCGCATCGGCGAAGGGGCCGAGGACCTTTTTCGCGACGTCGCCTGGTAGCGCGTGTGTAGCGAAGAAGACAAGGACCGACAGTACGGCGATGGTGAACACGGCAAGGAGCAGACGTCGGATGATGAATCGGGCCATATGGGCAGGGACTCGCTTCAGGGTGTTGGTGAGACGTCAGGGTGTGGGTGAGACGCAAACGGTCCGACGCACCAGTGCATCGGACCGTTTAACAACGTACTTGGATGTTGGCCGATCCGCTTTGCGCAGTTCGGCCGAACATTCGCGTCGGGGCTAGGCCGACTTGGTCTTGGTGGTCTCGATGACGTTCATGCCATTGGTGTAGTTGCCGGAGATGCCCTTGCGAGCAACGTCGAGTGCGCTACCGAAGTAGGTGAACCCGATTGGCGAGTCGTCCAACATGATCTCTTGGATCTTCTTGGAAGCTGCCTTCTGCACCTGCACGTCGGGCGAGCCGATGTAGGTGGTGATCTGCGCATCGAGATCCTTGTTGGAGTACTGCGCTGCGTTCCACACGCCACCGGTCTTGACGGCTGCGTTGAGGTACACGTTTGGAACGTCGCGGTGGCCGTACTCGGTGATGCCCATATCGGACTTCAGCCAGCTTGGGTCACGCTTGTCGTCGTAGTAGGCAGAGCCGTCTTCGTCAGCGATGTCGATCTTGACGTTGATGCCGATTTCCTTGGCTGCCTGCTGCACAACCTGCGAGAGCAGCTTGATGTCTGCACGCCCCCAGGTGGACAAGGTGACGTCGAAGCCGTTGGCCTTGCCTGCAGCAGCCATCAGTTCCTTGGCCTTTGCGATGTCCTTCTTGCGCTGTGCCACGGTCTTGTCTGTGGTTGGCATGTTGGGAGTCATTGGGCTGTCGTTGCCGATCTTGCCAAAGCCGTCGATAACGCCGGCGACGATGCCGGGGCGGTCGAGGGTGAGCAGCAATGCCTGGCGAAGACGCTTGTCTGCAGCGAATGGGCCACGTGAAGCGCTGAGGTGCAACTGCAGGTGGCCGTTGGAAGCCGACTGCTGCACGACGAAGTTTGGATCGCCCTGCAACGTCTTGGCAGTAGTGGACGACGAGAACGCGTCCCAGTCGACCTGGCCGGACTGCAACGCTGCGAGACGTGCGCCATCGTCTTTGAACTGCAACACCTGCAGCTTCTCAAAGTTTGGCTGGCGGGTCTTGTCCCAGTAGTTGGGGTTGCGCTTGTAGGTAACGCCCTGATCGACGACGTACTTCTCTTTGATCCATGCGCCGCAACCCATGAACGTGGTTTCCCAGTCGCCCTTGTAGCCGGCAGGAAGGATGATCATGTTGTAGTTGGTGCTGCTGACCAGATACGGCCATGCGCCAACTGGCTGCACCAAGGTGAACTTGACGGTGTAGTCGTCGACCTTGGTGGTGCCACCCTTTTCCAGGATGCCCTTGAACACCGAGAGGGCGTTGCCCTTGTTGGCTGGGTCAGCGTGGTAGTCGAATGTTGCGACAACGTCGGCCGCGGTGAGGGTCTTGCCGTTGTGGAACTTGATGCCCTTACGGATGGTGAACGTCCACTCCGTGGACGTTGCATTGGCCTTCCACGACGAAGCAACACGAGGCTCCAGCACGCCCTGGGCGTTGGAGTGGCACAGGTACTCGCCTGCGAGGCCGAGGTGCACGAGCGCGCCACCGTTGTTGATAACGGTTGGCTCGAGCTTGGAGCCGGGGGCAATGGTGCTGATGCGCAGCAGCGGCTTGCGCTTAGCCGTGGTCTTTGTTGCTGCCTGTGCTCCGGCGCCGACGAAAAGGCCCGAGAGCGACACGCCCATACCGGCGACGGATGCAGCGGCAAGGAACTCACGACGGTTGAGTCCACCGGTGTGAAGCTCGTCGATCAGGTGGTTCTCCCGCTCGCCCAGTCGCCAGCGGATGTCGTCCAGGTGGTTGCTCATAGTTGTTTCAGTCCTCTTGCGTTGTGGGTGTTGCCCATGTGGTGGGTGTTGCCCATGTGGTGGGTCTCGTCGGTTCTACAGGTCGGACTGCATCGAGTCAAATGTCACACGTTACGTTTGGGAGAAGTTCTCATCTCCAGCTCTCAGGTGTTCCGCGATGCGGTACAAATCGGCTCTTGAGGTGATCTGTGGCCCAAGAGAGCTGACATCAACCGTGTATCGGGGAGGTGCCATGCTGTCTCTATGCGGATTGCTGCCGGGGCCGACCATGCTGGAGTGCATCTGAAAGACGTCCTTGTTGCACACATGCGTGCAGCGGGGCATGAGGTCACCGACTTCGGTACGACTGGCGATGCTCGTGTGGACTATCCGGACTTCGGTGCAGCTGTGGCAAGGGCCGTCGTCGACGCAACGCACGAACTTGGCGTAGCGGTGTGCGGCTCGGGGATAGGTATAGCCATCGCAGCCAACAAAGTGCCTGGTGCGCGGGCAGCCACGTGCCACGACGTCACCAGTGCCCGTCTGTCTCGGCAACATAACGACGCCAACGTGTTGTGCGTCGGTGAACGGCTCACCGGCCAACAAGTTGCGCTGGACATGGTTGACGTATTCCTTTCCGCAACTTTCGAGGGAGGCCGGCATGCGGGGCGGGTGGAGAAACTGAACCGCCTGTACGGGCGCGGCTGAGCGGTGAACGGAGGGACGGAGTGAATCCGAAGTGAGCAACCCATCTGTACGGGCGCGGCTGAGCGGTGAACGGAGGGACGGAGTGAATCCGAAGTGAGCAACCCCTTGGTGGCGTCGAAGTACGCTGATCGCACCCAGAAGGACCTGAAGGACCTCACATGAACGCCTCTTCCACAAGCTCTGCTCGGCCTGCCTATGCGCCAGACACAGAGGTGCAGAAACTGCTGGGAGATGAACTTGCTCGCCAGAACACCACGTTGCAGCTCATTGCGAGCGAGAACTTCACGTCCCCCGCGGTGATGGACGCCTGCGGTTCGGTCCTCACCAACAAGTACTCCGAGGGTTATCCAGGCAAGCGGTACTACGGCGGCAACATGGTGGCCGATGAGGTTGAGCAGCTCGCCATAGACCGGGTGAAGGCTCTGTTCGGCGCAGAGCATGCAAACGTGCAGCCGCACAGCGGGGCTAACGCCAACACGGCTGTGTATCTCGCACTGTTGAAGCCTGGAGACACGGCGATGGGCCTGCGCCTTGACCAGGGCGGCCACATCACGCACGGTCTGCCTGTTTCGCTGAGCGGCCAGTTCTACAACTTCGTGTCATACGGAGTGGATGAGAAGACCGAGCTGATCGACATGGATCACGTTCGTGCCATTGCGTTGGAGCATCGCCCAAAGCTCATTGTGGCTGGTGCAACTGCCTACCCACGCCTCCTTGACCCTGCAGCGTTCCGCTCAATCGCAGACGAAGTGGGTGCATTGCTCATGTTCGACGCGGCGCACATTGCAGGGCTCATCGCTGGTGGTATGCACCCCAACCCCGTGCCATACGCAGACGTGGTGACGTTCACCACGCACAAGACGTTGCGCGGCCCACGTGGTGGCTGCATCGTTTCCAAAGCACAGCATGCTGCGGCCATCGACAAAGGTGTGTTCCCTGGCAGCCAGGGTGGCCCGTTGGAGCACGTCATTGCCGGCAAGGCCGTTGCATTCCATGAAGCAGCTCAGCCACAGTTTGCTCAGTACTCCCAGCAGATCGTCAAGAACGCGCAAGCTCTTGCCCAGGCCATGCGCCAAGAAGGATTTCGTCTGTGTACAGACGGAACCGACAACCACCTCATGCTCGTCGACCTGCGTCCGTTCGACGCTGACCTCACCGGCAAGAAGGCACAGGAAGTTCTCGACAAGGCCGGCATCAGCCTCAACAAGAACCAGTTCCCGTTCGACCCGCGCTCGCCGTTCGTCACCAGCGGTCTCCGCATCGGTACCCCGTCGGTCACCACACAGGGAATGACCGAAGCAGAGATGCCGCTCATTGCCAGTCTCATCCGCGAAGCGCTTCGCAAACCCGACGATGCGGCCGCCTTGGCCAAAGTCAAGGCGGAAGTCGCGGAGCTGTGCGGTCAATTCACGCCGTATCCAACACTGTTCTCAAAGACGGCAGGCTGAGGCCGGCCGGGCTACGCATCGGTCGACGCAACGGCGATGACGGGTTACCTGCTAATCGCACTGATCGCAGCAGCGGTCACGGGGGCTTGCATGCCCGTGTGTCGCAACCTTGCTCGTCGTATTGGAGCATTGGCTCAGCCCGATGAAGAACGCCGCCTTCATGCGGTCGCAACGCCCTTGCTTGGCGGGGTGGCCATGTGTGTTGGCGTTGTGGTGTCGCTTGCCGTTGCAGTGTTGCTCCCCCAGTTCCAGGGGATTTTCCGTTCCTCAGAGCCGCTTGGCGTTGCGTTGGCCGCGGTGCTCATTACGGGCGTTGGTGTCATCGACGATCTCTTCGAGATTTCTGCCCCTTCGAAGCTGATTGGCATGGTGGTCGCCGGGTCAGTGCTGTACCTGCTGGGTGTGGTGATGTACTACGTGCGCGTACCATTCTTCGGCATTCTGTCGCTCTCGCCAGACCTTGTGCCCTTGCTCACCGTGGTGTGGGTGATTGGCATGGCCAACGCCATCAACCTCATCGACGGCCTCGACGGGCTTGCGGCGGGCATCGTCGGCATCAGCGCCGCGGCGTTCTTTCTCTACGCGGACCGGTTGTTCGAAGCAGGACAGTTGCCCGGCGATAGCCTCGGGCCTCTTGTCGCGGCTATCACCGTAGGAATCTGCGTCGGCTTTCTTCCGTGGAACTTCTCCCCGGCTCGCATTTTCATGGGCGATGCGGGCGCACAACTTCTCGGTTTGTTGTTGGCCGCCTCCACCATGGTGGTGGGCGGCCGTGCGGATCCCACGTCAACGTTCAAGGGTCAGACGTACTTCTTCGTCGCCCCGCTGTTCATCCCGTTTGTGATCCTCGCAGTTCCGATGTTTGACACCCTGCTTGCCATCGTGCGCAGAACCGTCAACCGCCGCAGCCCAGCCGTTGCGGATCGACAACACATCCACCATCGTCTGGTGGACCTTGGCCACGGCCCGCGCCGGGCAGTAATCATCTTGTGGAGCTTCACCATGTTGTTCTCTGCGCTTGCGCTAGCGCCGGTGTACATCTCCGGGCGTTGGCCGCTCATCCCGCTCGTTGGTGGTTTCGTGGTCGTCGTGCTGTTTGCAGTTCTGCACAAGGACTCCACGTTGTGGCGAGCCAATCGGCGAACGGGACTCCACCCAACGGAACTAGTAAAAGCAGGCGTGATCGACCTGTCGACCCGTCGCCAACAACAGACCGCGGCGCAGCCGTTGGGTCAAGACCCCACGTCGTCCGGCTCGGCTAGTTCTGCTTCTTCTGCCGATTAAGGTGGCATAGCGGGGCGTTGGTGGCCCCCTCGTCCGCCACGGGAAGTCCCGGTCTGTGCGCTTGAACCTCATTGTGAGGTGGTGCGCATGTCGAATGCGGCTCTCAACACGTCCGGCAGTTCCAACACGTCCGGAAATTCCAACACGTGGTCTTCTCCTTCGCGCGTCTCGTGTCGGCCTGATCAGCTTGACCACTTCGTCGACGCTTCGCTGCACGGGTTGGTCGGCCTTCGCCTGAGCACGGACCGCCTCAACTCAGCTTGGGTGTGCGCGGTGGCGCGGTGCCTCGAGCCGACTGTTCCAACTCCTCCGTCTGGGGCGGTGCTGCAGCATCTCTCTCGAGCGGTGGCCGATGCTCGATTTGTGGCCGAGACAGCGCACGCGTTTCGCCGGGCCGAAATGAACAGCCTTGTCAATCGGTGGGCAGGGATTGCGTCGCTCAACTACCTCCTCGCCGTGACGGCGGGGGAACGGGTGCCAGCGATTCGGGCGGACTGGACGCTGCTGCGTTTCAGCACCGCTGACAAAGGGCGATTGGTGGAGGTCCGCGGAGATCTCGCAGCTGCCACCCACATTGTTGTCATGGTGCCCGGGATGACCAACGAGTTGGCAAACATTGATGAGAACTTTCGTCGCCGCGCTGACCGGCTGTACGAGGAACTCATTGCCAGGGCGAAGCCGGGGGAGCAAGTCGCCGTAGTGATGTGGCTTGGCTACCGCAACCCCAGCGCGTTCCCGGAGGCGCCGCTGGCAGCAACCTCGGCGATGGCACGGCGGGGAGCGGTCACACTGAACGCCGACCTTGCGGCCATCCGGGCAACCGGGACCAACGCACAGATCACGGTGGTGGCACATAGTTATGGAACGGTTGTCGCAGGCGAGGCGATGGATCGCGGTATTGCTGCTGACCGTGTGGTGGTGGTCGGCAGCCCCGGAATGAACGCCCTGTCGCGAGCTTCGCTTGGAAGTCCGACGACCAAGCTCTATGCCAGCAGCGTTGGCACGCAACCATCAGCAGCCGTTGGCGTCATCCGCACGATTGGTTCGTTGGCGAGCGGAAACCGGCCGGTCGGACTGATGGCCGTTGACATCGCGACAGGAAGGGACTGGGCCGCTGCGACATCGCACGCTGGGTTGCACGGGGCCGATCCGGCGCAACCGGGGTTTGGAGCCACCCCGTTTTCCAGCAGTGGATCGGGTCACTCCGCCTATTTCGACCTCCGGTCCTTGGGGCTTGCCAACATCGCGCTCGTCAGCCTTGGACGGCAACCCGTGAAGCGATTGAGCGACGCTGGCCCGCGCCGCCGCAGGGCGGTGATGACCGCTGGGAAGCCGAGATCGAGAAAATCCTCCTAAATGTGTCGCGCGTCACAGGAAAAGGGGTTCGTTCTATTTGCCGCCTGTTCATCGAACCCGTAAGCTTGTGATTGCATTCACATGCGTCCGGTGGGTTAACTTGCCTGCGGACCGTGCCCGCGACTCGGCAAAATCCCAAACTCTCCCTCCCACGTGCCAGCTCCCTCCTCAGACCAGCAACCTTCCGTGCCATTGGGCGCGTTGGTGAAACGGTCGCGTCCCATGCCCGGCTACTCCGGCGATGGTTTCGCTTCTTCGGTTGAGATGGTCGCAACGGTGGTGTTGTTCGTTCTGGGTGGTGTTGCTCTTGACCGGTGGTTGGGCACTGCTCCTTGGTTCGCTGTCGGCCTTGGTGTGTTTTCCGTAGTTGGCACCATGGCTAAGCAATGGTTCGTTTACAACGCCCGTATGGAGCTGCAGGAAGAAAACCTGCGACTTGTTCGCCAGGAAGCTGCTGCCAAGGCAACCGCTGACCGGTCCGCCGCCGAAGCGAAGCTTGTCGCTGAACGCGATGCATTGTCTGACCATCTCGCTTCCCAGCGTCCAGCAGACTCGCTCGACCTCAACTCATTGGGCAAGGCCCTCGCATGACCGTCGCTTCTCCGATGCTAAGCGGACCTGTTGAAGGCGGGGCCATCGAGTCCAAAATCGCCATCGACATGGTGAAGCGCAGCCTCCCGTTCATCCCGTTCATGCTGCTTGCATCGGGGTTGCTGTGGGGCAAGAACGGCGCAATCTCGGCTGCAGTGGCAATCGCAATCGTGCTGGCCAACTTCCTCATCGCAGCAGCAATGCTCGGCTGGGCTGCCCGCATCTCGGTCACCGCCGTCATGGGTGCCGCATTGTTCGGGTACATTCTGCGGCTCGTCGTCATCGCCGCAGTGGTTCTGCCGCTTCGTTCGGCCTCGTGGTTCAGGCCGTGGCCGCTTGGCATCACCCTGGTGGTTACCCACCTGGGTTTGCTCATGTGGGAACTGCGCCACATTTCCATCTCGTTCTCGCAGCCCGGCGTGAAGCCTTCTTCACGTCGTAGCCGCAAGTCGTCATCCGTCACCAACACCGCTACCAGGAGTGAGCCGTGATTCTCGCATCAGGAGACGGGGAGTTTCCCCCGATCAGCCACCTCGTGAACTGGAAGGAACTCCTCCTCGGAGGCACTCCTTTCGCAATGAACAAAGTGGTGTTCATCAACATCGCTGCGGCATTGGTGACCATGTTGATTTTCCTCGTCGCGAACTCCAAAAAGGGGCTCGTTCCACGCGGAATACAGAACTACACAGAAGGTGCCATCGATCTTGTGAGCGGCATCGTCAGTGACGTCATGCCACACGACGACGAGCACCACAAGTACGGCTCCAAGAAGTTCCTGCCATTGCTAGTTGCAATGTTCTTCTTCATCTTCTTCAACAACATCGCCGGCATCATCCCGTTCGTGCAGATGCCAGCAACGGCGCGCATGGCGCTGCCGTTGTTCCTGTCGATCCTGGTGCTGTTGGTTTCCAACTTCTACGGCATCAAGCAGAACGGTGTCGGCACGCACTTCAAGTCAGCGCTGTTCCCTCCCGGCGTTCCAAAGGTGCTGTACCTGCTGGTCACCCCAATCGAGCTGCTCTCGCAGTTCATTGTTCGGCCCTTCTCGCTCGCCGTTCGTTTGTTCGCCAACGTCTTCGCTGGTCACTTGCTTCTCGTGATCTTCGGGTTCCTGTCCAACAAGCTGATGACCTCGGACACGTTCGCACTCAAGCCCGTGGCCATCTTGCCGTTCCTGATGTTGCTCTTCCTCACCCTCTTCGAGGTCATGGTTGCGTTCCTTCAGGCGTACATCTTCACCCTGCTGTCAGCCGTTTACATCGGCGGATATCTGCACCCCGAGCACTAAACGCTCGCTTCACCTCCTCCAACCAGCTCACCAGAAAGACTAAGGAGAACACCATGAGCATCCTCGCTCAGACCGCTGAAATCGCTAAGGCCGGTACGAACAACAAGGGCCTTGCCGCAATCGGCTACGGCGCAGGCGCCATCGGCCCAGGCATCGGTATCGGCTATCTCGTCGGCCAGTCCGTCCAGGCTATGGCTCGCCAGCCAGAAGCCGCCGGCATGGTGCGTACCACTATGTTCCTCGGCATTGCATTTACCGAAGCCTTGGCTCTCATCGGCTTCGTGGCATACATCCTTGCGTCTGCTTGATCGACGCTTCGGCGGCTGATTCCCAACGCACTGCCTTCGTTAAGGACACGAACTATGCACGCATACACACTCACCCTTCCGTTTGAAGGCGAAGCCGGTCTCACCGAGGCCGAAATCGAAGAGATCAACAAGCAAATGGAGGAGTACAAAGATCTGAAGCTGACTAAGGACACGTACTCCAAGTCCGAAGTTCAGACCATCATCGCTGTGGCCTCCAAGAAGCCGTCGCCCAACCCGCTGATGCCGGAAACTTCCGAAATCGTCTGGGGCGGCATCGCGTTCTTGTTGGTCCTTGCGTTCCTTGCCAAGTTCGCGCTTCCTGCTGCCAAGAAGGCAATGGATGCTCGTACCGCAAAGATCGCCGGCGACTTGAAGGCCGCAGACGACGCCAAGGTCACTGCCGAAGCTGAGGCCGCGAAGTACCGCGCTTCAATCGGCGATGCCAAGGGCGAGGGAGCTCAGATCGTCGAAGCAGCACGCACACAGGCCGAGACCGTCCGCAAGGACATCCTGGCTCGTGCAGAAGCCGAGGCTGCGGAGATCCGTACCAAGGCTGCGGCTGATGCCGACGCTCAGGGCGACCGGGTGAAGCTGGAACTGCAGAGCCACGTTCGTGGACTGTCCATCGATCTCGCCGAGAAGGTCGTTGGCAAAAACCTCGACCGTGCAACCAACGAAGCACTCGTCGACCAGTACATCTCGCAACTGGCTCGCTGACATGGGCGCCGTAGAGGGTTACGCATCAGCCCTATTTGAAATAGCCAAGGCCGAAGGGCTCCTGGGGCAAGTTCAGTCCGAACTTTCGGCATTCGCCGAAGCGATGGGAAAGAATCCTGACCTGTCGCAGACCCTGTCTGACCCCAACTTGGCCGTTGATCGGCGTCTCTCGGTTGTGTCCGATCTGCTCGGCAGCAAGGCAAGTCCCGTCACCACCAACCTGGTGAGCTTCCTGGTGGGAGCGGGACGCGCCAAAGAGTTGCCAAGCATCGTCGACGCAATGCGTGCCCAGTCGGCTGCGGCCGAAGGCAAGGTTGCTGGTCAGGTCCGCAGCGCAATCGACATGACTGCAGACCAGCAGGCCCGTCTCACCGATGCAATCTCCAAGCAGCTGGGCAAGCCTGTGGCCCTCAGCTTCGTGGTCGACGCAAGCATCCTCGGCGGTGTCATCACCACCGTGGGCGACACCGTCATCGACGGCAGCGTCAAGCGCCGCCTCGAACTGATGAAAGACGCCGTCTGAGCGTCTTCACTGAACCAAACCGAATTCACTAAGCGAACGTACGAACCAAGCGAGAACCTGAAATGGCTGAGCTGACCATCAATCCCGCAGACATCACCGCCGCCCTGCGCAAGGGCCTTGCCGGGTTCGACCCCAAGGTCACCGCGCAACAGGTTGGTCATATTGTCGAAGTTGGCGACGGTATCGCCCGCATCGCCGGCCTGCCGTCCTGCGGCGTCAACGAACTCCTGGAGTTCGAAGACGGAACCATCGGCCTGGCGCTGAACCTCGACGAGGATTCAATCGGCGCCGTGGTCCTCGGTGACTCCGCCCGCATCTCCGAGGGTCAGGTGGTTATGGCCACCGGCAAGATCCTCCAGGTGCCAGTCGGCGATGGCCTGCTTGGCCGTGTTGTTGACCCACTGGGTAACCCCATCGACGGCAAGGGTCCTTTGGTCAACCCAATCAGCCGCCGTGTGGAAATCCAGGCGCCTGGCATCGTGAAGCGCAAGCCGGTGAAGGAACCAATGCAGACCGGCATCAAGGTGATCGACGCCATGACCCCAATCGGTCGTGGTCAGCGCGAACTCATCATTGGTGACCGCAAGACCGGCAAGACCTCGGTCGCCATCGACACCATCATCAACCAGCGCGGTCTTGGCGTGAAGTGCATCTACGTCGCCATCGGCCAGAAGGGTTCAACGGTCGCAGAGACGGTTGCCCAGCTGCACGCTGCTGGTGCCATGGAATACACGGTCATCGTCAACGCACCTGCTGCTGACCCTGCACCGTTCCAGTACCTCGCTCCGTTCACCGGCGCTGCCATTGGCCAGCACTGGATGGAAAACGGCGAGCACGGTCTCATTGTGTACGACGACCTGTCGAAGCAGGCCGAGTCGTACCGCCAGATGTCGTTGCTGTTGCGCCGCCCACCGGGCCGTGAGGCATATCCCGGCGACGTGTTCTACCTCCACAGCCGCCTCTTGGAGCGCGCTGCCAAGCTGTCCGATGCAATGGGCGGCGGTTCGTTGACGGCGCTGCCAATCATCGAGACCAAGGCTGGCGACGTTTCGGCGTACATCCCAACCAACGTGATTTCCATCACCGACGGCCAGGTGTTCCTTGACCTCGATCTGTTCAACTCCGGCATCCGTCCGGCGATGAACGTCGGTATCTCGGTATCCCGCGTGGGATCTTCAGCTCAGATCAAGGCAATGTCTGCTGTTGCCGGTTCGATGAAGATCGACCTTGCCCAGTTCCGTGAGCTCGAGGCCTTCGCAGCCTTCGGTTCAGAACTCGACAAGGTTTCACAGGCTCAGCTCGACCGTGGCTACCGCCTGGTTGAACTGTTGAAGCAGCCCGCGTACTCGCCGCTTCGCGTCGAAGAGCAGGTTGTCTCCATCTACGCCGGTACCCGTGGCCACCTGGACGACATGCCAGTTGCCGACGTGCGTCCATTCGAGACGCACCTCCTCGACACCTTCCGCACGAAGCACTCCGACATCCTTGGTGAGATTCGTTCAACCGGAAAGCTCGTCGAAGACGATCGTATGAAGGCCGCCATCGACGCAGCCAAGGCCGCATTCCGGGCTTCGCAGGCGCCGGCCTGATCGCTGTAACGGACCAACGGGAAAGGAGCTGACATGCCAGGTGGACAAGAACGCATTCTGAAGCGGCGCATCAAGACGATGACGTCGACCAAGAAGATCACCCGCGCCATGGAGCTCATTGCAGCAACGCGCATCGCAAAAGCCCAGCAACGGGTGCAGGCTGCACGTCCCTACGCAGACCAGATCACCGGTGTTATCCGCAGCCTCGCTGCAGGTGGCGCCGCAACTGGGCAGCCACTGCTCACGCCAAAAGCTGAGGTGAAGACGGTTGGTTACATCGTCATCTCCGCAGACCGCGGTCTGGCTGGCGCGTACAACTCGTCAGTCATTCGGCAGGCCGAACGTGCAATGCAGGCCGACCTTGAAGCTGGCCGCAACTACGTGCTCATCACGTGCGGCAAAAAGGCCGAGGATTACTTCCGGTTCCGTAAGTACACCATCACGCAATCGTTCAAGGGCTTCTCTGAAGCACCAACGTACGAGAACGCTCGTCAGGTTGCAGCTGCAGTTGTCAGCCGTTTCGAGGCTGGCGAACTGGACCAGGTCGAGCTCAGCTACATGCAGTTCTTGTCAGCCGGGTCACAGCGCCCTACCTTGCGGCGTTTCATGCCTATCGACGTCGAAGGCGCAGCTGAATCCAGCGGCGGCAGCGGCGCAGGGTACGAGTTCGAACCAGAGCCAGTATCCATTCTCAGCTCACTGCTCCCTCGTTACGTCGAGAGCCGTCTGTATGCAGCAATGCTCGACGGCGCTGCCTCCGAACACGCTGCTCGTCAGCGTGCCATGAAGAGCGCAACCGAGAACGCAGGCGAACTCATCCGCAAGCTTTCTTTGCAGATGAACGCAGCCCGCCAGTCGGCAATCACAACCGAAATCATGGAAATCGTTGGCGGCGCCGAGGCGTTGAAAGCCACAGCCGACGGCAGCGGTTCCCTCATCGCGCAGAGCATGAACAACATGGATCTCTTCGAGATCCGTGACCATGAGCATCACCACAACGCTTTCCAGGGCTGAGCGCACCCGCGCTCGACTCGCAAACACCGACCTCCTTCACAGAGTCACCAAGGAATCACTCCCATGACGATGACCGACCTGACCGAATCAGAACTCAACCTCGCCGAAGGCCGTGTGGTCTCCATTGCCGGCCCTGTGGTCGACATCGAGTTCCCCGCTGGCGGATTGCCGAAGATCAACGACGCCGTGACGTTCATCATCACGCAGGGCGACGAGTCTGAGGAAGTCACCGCAGAGGTTGCTCAGCACATCGGTGAAAACCGCGTTCGTGCTATCGCCATGCGCCCAACCGACGGCCTCACACGTGGCGCCGTGGTCAAGCAGACGGGCATCGGTATCACCGTGCCAGTCGGCGACATCGTCAAGGGTCACGTGTTCAACGTGCTCGGCCAGCCGCTCGACACCGGCGGCTTGCCGCTCGAGGGCGTCACCGAGCGTTGGGCCATCCACCGCAAGGCACCTGCATTCGACACACTCGAGCCAAAGCGAGAGATGTTCGAAACCGGTGTGAAGGTCATCGACCTGCTCGAGCCGTACGTGAAGGGCGGCAAGATCGGTCTATTCGGTGGTGCAGGCGTGGGTAAGACCGTGCTCATCCTCGAAATGATCACCCGTGTTGCCAAGGAGTTCGGTGGCGTGTCCGTGTTCGCCGGCGTCGGCGAGCGCACCCGTGAGGGCACCGACCTCTGGTTGGAAATGAAGGAAACCTCAACTGGTGAAGAGGGCAAGTTCGTTATCGACAACGCAGCTCTTGTGTACGGCCAGATGGACGAACCTCCAGGCGTGCGTCTGCGTGTTGCTTTGTCAGCGCTCACCATGGCCGAGTACTTCCGTGACGTGCAGAACCAAGACGTGCTGTTGTTCGTAGACAACGTCTTCCGGTTCACCCAGGCTGGCTCCGAGGTGTCAACGCTCCTCGGTCGTATGCCTTCTGCCGTGGGTTACCAGCCAAACCTCGCAGACGAAATGGGCCAGCTGCAGGAGCGCATTACTTCCACCCGCGGTCACTCCATCACCTCGCTGCAGGCCGTGTACGTGCCAGCCGACGATTACACCGACCCGGCTCCGTTCACCACGTTCCGCCACCTCGACGCAACCACCAACCTTGCCCGTGAGATCGCCGCCCTCGGCATCTTCCCCGCAGTGGACCCACTTGCTTCTACGTCCACCATCCTTGCGCCAGACGTTGTCGGCGATCGCCACTACAACGTGGCTCGTCGTGTGCAGTCCATCCTGCAGCGCTACAAGGAACTCCAGGACATCATCGCCATCCTTGGCATCGACGAACTGTCCGAAGAGGACAAGGTGCTGGTGCAGCGCGCTCGTAAGGTGCAGAAGTTCTTGTCGCAGCCGATGTTCGTGGCCAAGGCTTTCACCGGCCAAGAGGGTGTGTTCACACCTGTCTCCGACACCATCGAGAGCTTCGAGAAGCTGTGCGACGGCGAACTGGACAAGGTCCCAGAGCAGGCGTTCCTCAACGTCGGCGGCCTCGACTCGGTGCTTGAAAAGGCTGCCAAGTTCGAGCGCGGCGAGCTCTGAGGGTTACCTCATGGCTACCGGTACGACGATGCGGGTGGAGCTTGTCTCCCCCGAGAAAATCCTCTACTCGGGCGATGCGACCATCGTCATTTGCCGTCCCGAAGGAGGCGATGCCGCGTTTCTGCCCGGCCACGCCCCCTACCTTGGGCTGTTGGGCGTCGGTCCGGTGCTCATCCGCACTGACGAGGGCAAAGAAGTCAAAGCTGCTGTGCATGGCGGGTTCATCGAAGTTCGCAACAACAAGGTGACCATCCTGTCCGACGTCGCCGAACTCGCAACAGAGATCAACGTCGAGCGTGCGCGTGAGGCGAAGTCAAAAGCTGAGGCAACTTCTGGCTCGTCGGATGCATCAGATGCTGCAACCGCTGCGGTTGCATTGCGCCGGGCCAACGTCCGGTTGCAGGTAGCAGCTGCGTAAGGGTTACTTGCCGGTGAGGCTCGAGAGCAGGCCGGCGGCGATCATTCCCGAAAACATCAACGCCGCGTTCCCGATCGAAATCTCCGCGGTGGCGTGGAACGTGCTGATCAGCCCCACAGGGTTCGCAACGCGAGGGAGATCAGACCAGCGGATCGTTGTGGCGGTGAGTTCACCAAGTGGCCCAAAGTCCTTGGCAGCTGCGTGGCCCCAGAACGTGGCGAAGGCGGTCAGCAAGACCGCAAAGATCACGCGGGCAAAATCCACCGAGCGAGTCCCAAGGCGCATGATTCCTCCGATGGCCACACCGACGAGAATCGGAGCCAGCGGCAGGTAACTGGTCAAGCGGATGCAGGCCTGGAACCAGACATAGGTGCTCAACGCTGCGATGAACAACGACGGCACTAACGGCACAAGGAAGGGCGAATCGCCCTTGGTCTTGCCGGGGACTCGCATATCGAGAATCTGGCTGGCAGTCGGTGTGCCGAACTCGGACTCCGAGGCCACCTGCGCGGAGCTGCGCCGATCGCGCGCCTTCTTTGACTGTCGTGTCTGGCCAGCGAAGACTTCGGTGGGGGCGTGAGCCTGCGCTACCGAGCCAGCTACCTGGAAGCCCTTACGGACAACGGGTGGAGGGAGATGGCGCGGGTCAACAGCGGGTGCCTCGGCTGTTGCGCCCAACTCGTCGGATTCAGCCGACCACGCCGGACGTCGGATCAGTCCCGGACGACCATGGTCGTGAGGGCTCGCCAGCTTCTTGACGTTTGACCGTTTGGAAGAGCGTGACCGTTGCGGCTCCACCGGCGTTGGGGCTCCAGCCTCTGCCTCAGCTCTGGCAGCGCGAAGCAGTGACACCTGTGCTGACGAAGGGGCAGCGTTGTTCGACGCAGACAGTCTCTGTTGCTCACGCAGCTGTTGCCCATGCAGCTGTTGCTCATGTTGCCCGTGAGGGTCCTGCTCGACGTGTTCGCCACGCAAGAGACTTGCGAGCCGATCAGCGACTGCGTGTTCTCCGGGATCCGTCGAATCTGCCATGCCGTCTTCATCGGCACCCGGAGAGCCAGCCTTTACCGGGCGTCGGGGGACCTGGTTTGAGAGAAGCGGGGACTAGTGCTGGCGAGAAGCTGGAACTAGTGCTGGAACGAGTGTGGAACATGACATCGAAATTTCTCGCGACTTCGACCGGAGCTTGGCGTCCACATCTATAGCTATGTCGAAGACAATGTCCTCCCTGTCCGATTTGTCCGAACTCCCGTCATTCCCGTCCGGGTCTTCCGCACCCACCACGGTCAGTTCGCTCACGAGCATCGACCTGCGAACCGACCGGCACGCTGAATTCCCAAAGGACTTGGACATCGAAGCAGCGCGGTTATCGTCGCGTCGCTCCGTGCTTGTCGTCGGCGCTGACCGCTTGGCCACCGAGGCCATGTCCGTTGCGATTGATCCAATTGGGATCCGGGCGCTTCCCGTCACCACCGTTGAGGCTGTGCCACGGATCGATGCTGGCGGGGTCGACGTGGTTGTGTTGCTCCCTCGGGGTGTCGATCCAACGCTGTTGTTGGCTGCCTTGCGTCGCAACCGTCGGACGCACCTCATCATTGCTGCGGCAGGCGTGCAGTCACAGCCGCCAGAGTTTCCGGGTCTGCGGCCGGCTCTTGCCAGCACGATGGAAGACATCAACAAGCAGGTTGATCAGTTCGTGTCACTCACGACGGACCTTGCGCTCACTTCCCGTCACGTTGACATTCTCCAGCGCCTTGCTGTTGGCGACACCCCAACGGAAGCAGCGGTCAATCTCGGCATCACGGTCAAGACCCTCAACAATCACCTCGGCGTCATCTACCGCCGCCTTGGTACCCGCAACGTCACGCAGGCCGTGCTCACCGCCTTGCGCGGCGGGCTTGTACGGCTCTGATCAGACCATCGGGCAGTCGTACGCTCGAGGTTGCTCAAGATTTGAGCAACCTCGTAATGCGGTCCTCACGTTCGTTTCATATCGTGCCGATACAAATGATGTGATGACGCACCGTATGACCCAGCACCAGGGCACCCAGACTCGGGTCACTCGGCACCGTGTGGCAATCAGCGTGTTCACTGTGGCAGTGCTTGCAGCCGGTTTGTACCCGAACCGTCTGTTGGTCACATCGGCGGCAGGGCAGATGCACCGGTTGTCGATTCTTTCCATGTTCGCCTTGGCTGCTGCCATCGTCGTGCATCGGCTCACCCAGTCCGCAATGGTCGCCGTGATCACCGGACGGATCCGGATGGGCCAAGCCCTCACGGCGAACGAAGCGCATTCAGGTTGCTCACTTGCACTCGTCGGCGGCGGCGCAGTTGGCACGGGAGTCAAAGCCGCGATGCTCAGCGGCTGGGGAGTTGAGAAGAGCCGTATCGCGTCGTCGATCACCGCCACATCGGTGATCCCAATCATCACGCAATGGGCAATGACGTCGGCTGCAGCTTCGTACTTCATGCTGCGCGGTGATCGTTCGTTGGCCAACCAGGCAGCGTTCGGTGCCGGTATCGCATTGTCGGTCGGCCCGGCAGCCTTCTGGTTGACCCTCCTCAGCAAGCCAAATGCGGTGCGCTGGATGGCTGATCGGTCACGACCCGCAGTACACCTGTGCGCTCGGGTGCCATTTCTCTCAGCACGTACTCGGACCTCGCTGCGAAACGCAGATCCACGCGCAACTGCCGAGTCGCTTCGCTGCTCTGCTTTGCCGCTCCGTGGTCGCCGAGGGCTTGCTGCGCTTGCGCTGGCCTTGGCAAGCAATGTTGTTGTGGGGCTGATCCTTGTGCTCACTCTGCATGGCCTGCACATCACCGGCACTCACGGCCTGTACCCCATCCACGCGATGGCTGCGTTGTCGATGGCGCGCACGCTTGGAAGCTTTGCCCCACTCCCCGGGGGTATCGGGCTCCTCGACGCTGGCTTGCTCACCGCTCTCACCGGCCAGGGTGTGGACCCCACGTCCGCGGTCGCTGCGATTGCGTTGTATCGCACGGCAACGTTCGTCGTTCCAATTGTGACGGGTGCATGCTCCATCATGTTGTGGCGCCGCTCCGTCAAGCGCGCTGCAGTGCGCGCTGAGATGCACGCCGAGCTGTGCGCTGAGATGCCCGCCGAACTGCGCGCTGCAACCAACTGACTTATCTGGTTTCAGTTTCGTGCTTTCCCGGTAAATCCGGGAAAACATGCCGTTCCATCTGGTGGCACAACGTGACTCCGCCCGTTCCGTGTGTGTAATGTCAGCCGCGGGTCCACAAGGACCGTCTGCCACCACAGAGGAAAAAACACGCTGATGGACAATTTGGAAAACTCCAACGAGAACTCCGGAATCACCCGCCGACAGCTCATCAAGGGCGTCGGCCTTGTCACGGTCTCGAGCGGACTGCTTGCTGGTCTTCCGCTGACATCCGTTGGCGCAGCAACTGCGAAAGCCAAAAAGGGCGGCACGCTGCGCATCGGTGTCGTTGGTTCGACGAACGACATCATCGACGGCCAGGCCATCGTGAACAAGGCCGACCAGGCCCGTCTTATGACCGGCTGGGAAACGTTGATGACCTTCGACGGGAACTTTGCTCCTCAGCTCGCATACGGCCTTGCTGAGAGCGTGAAGGTTGTCAGCGCCACAAAAGCAGTGGTGACCCTTCGTAAGGGCCTGAAGTTCTCCAACGGCAAGGCAGTCACCGCCGACGACGTCGTCTATTCGTGGCAGCGACTGTTGGATCCAAAGCTTGCGTTGCCTACCTACAAAGCAGCCAACGAATTCTACGACCCGGCCCAGATCAAGAAGATTGACTCACGCACTGTCGAGTTCAACTTGAAGAAGCCGTCGATCAACATCGAGGCAACGTTCGCTGCATACGTCAACTCGGTTGTGCCGGTTGGGTATACCCGTGAAGGGCCCCAGGTTGGAACTGGCCCGTACAAGCTGAAGAGTTTCACCCCGGGCCGTGAAAGCACGCACGTCCGCAATCCGTACTACTGGCGCAAGGGCAAGCCGGTGTTCGACACCGTCATCATCCAGGACTTCGGCGACAAGACAGCTTTGGTCAACGCGCTGCTTTCCGGCCAGATCGATGCCGCTGTCGATATTCCATTGACCGCCATTCAGCAGATCCAGGCCAATCCGGCCCTGACGGTGAACGAAGTCAACGGCGGTGGCTGGTTGTGCATCACCATGCAGACCGACATCAAGCCGTTCGATGATCCCCGCGTGCGTCAGGCGTTGCGCCTGATCATCGACCGCCAAGAGATTCTCACCCGGGCCTTGGGTGGCCACGGCGCAATTGGTAACGACCTGTTCGGCAAGATCGACCCGCTATACAACGCCAACAAGTACCCACAACGGACCCAAGACATCGCAAAGGCAGTTGCGCTACTCAACGCTGCTGGCTTTACAAAAGAGAAGCCGCTCGAATTCGACCTTGCTGCACCTGACGACACCGGCGGCCTCATCCCGCTGGTGCAGGCTTTCGCCGAACACGCCAAGAAGACCGATGGTGTTGTGAAGGTGAATCCCAAGCCGATGGACTCCACGTACTGGGACACCACGTACGCCAAGGTCGGCATCTTCACGTCGTTCTGGTCACCGCGTGATTACCTTGCCCAGGTCGCTGCGGGCGCTGGCTACGGCGAAACCAACATCGATAAGACGAACAAGACCTACAACGATCTGTTCGTCCAAGCATCTGGCGAGCCCGATCTGGCCAAACGCACTGCGCTCATCAAGCAAATGCAAAAGATCGACTACGAAGAGGGCGGGTTCATCATCCCGGCCTTCAACGCATTTGCCGACGGCTACGTGACGAAGCTGAAGGGCGTCGTCAAGGGTCGTACATCGTCGTTGAACATGGACTTCTACGGACGGGGCTACCAGGAGTTCTCCTTCTAGTATCGAGATCCGAAATGTGATGTGGGCAGTCGACCGATCCGGTCGGCTGCCCACACTCGCGTTGACCGGCATTGCGTCCGGTTTGTGTCGTCGTCGTCGTTTTGAATCGCTCCTGTTGAAGGACTGCCTGTGAGATTGCCGCTCTTCAAGTTCATTGCCCGCCGACTCGTGCTCGGCGTCGCCACGTTGTTCGTAGTGTCGGTGCTGATCTTTTTGCTCACCAAAGCAATGCGAGGCGATACCGCAACCATCGTGCTGGGCCGCGAAGCCACCCCCGAAGCAGTGAAGGAACTCCGTTCCCAGTTTGGTCTCGACCGGTCTTTGCTCACCCAATACCGCAGTTGGATCGGAGGGGTGCTGACCGGCGATTTAGGTAACTCGTTCACCACACGTGCGCCCGTTTGGGGTCTGCTGTCTTCACGCGTCGGTTCTTCGCTGTTCTTGTTGTTGTGTGCGGGAGTCGTTTCGATTCCGCTTTCCCTTGCGCTTGGCGCATACACCGCGCTTCGTCGAGACGGGCGGTTCGATAGTTCCACTTCGTTCGTCCTGCTGGCCATCGCTGCGTTGCCCGAGTTCGTCGTCGGCACGTTCCTTGTCATCGTGTTCGCAACCACCCTGACCAAGCTGCTGCCCGCCACGTTTTACTTGTCTCCCGATCAACCGCCGTGGGGAAACATGAAGGGCATCATCTTGCCGACAATCACCCTGTCGGTTTCCGTTCTTCCGTACATCGCTCGGGTGACACGTGCTGCCGTAGTCGAAGTGTTGGAAAGCGACTACGTAGAAATGGCTCGGTTGAAAGGCATGCCTGAACGTACGGTGCTGTGGCGTCATGCCTTGCCGAACGCAATCGGGCCAATCTTCCAGGTCATCGCGCTCAACCTTGCGTACTTGGCGGGTGGTGTCTTCGTCGTCGAGTTGTTGTTCAACTACCCAGGGATCGGGACTGCCCTCAACGATGCTGTTCGGGCACGCGACCTCCCTGTCGTCCAGTTCCTCGCACTGTCGATTGCTGGGGTGTACGTGATCACCAATCTGTTGGCTGACATTGGCACCGTGCTGGCCACCCCACGCCTTCGGACCAGGCTCACATGAACTCCGTCACGCCATCAAGCGCTTCGACCAACTCTGGGGTGACTCACTCTGGGGTGGGTCCCGCAACGACGACACCGGTCAAGCGGCCCGAGTCCCTGATGCGACAGGCGCTCCGTCTTCGCCGAACACAAATTGGTTTAGCGATCATGGTGTTGCTGATGCTGGTCGCCGTGTTCGGTCGCTACTTTGCGCCGTTCGAAGAAATCGGGGTCGTCGGCGACGGTCTCCCCAACGTGCGCGACGCTGCAGGAGCAAAGTTCGGCAGTGACTTCTTCGGCTACGACGTGTGGACCCGGTTTCTGTACGGTGGTCGGCCCATCCTCATTCAAGCGTTCTTTGCCACGCTCCTGGGTGTTGGGCTGGGCAGCTTCCTCGGCATGCTTGCTGCGTACCGTCGCGGTCGGTTCGATGAGGTCCTCATGCGGGGCCTCGACGTGGTGCTGTCGTTTCCGCAGTTGGTGCTGTCGCTCGTGGTCATTGCGACCTTCAGTCCGTCAGCATTGGTCGTTGTCCTGACCGTCGGCCTGACCACCACACCGCGTGTCGCTCGGGTGGTGCGCGGTGCGGCGCTCCAAGTGACCGAGCGTGACTTCATTGCCGCCGCTGACGCACTCGGAGAATCCAGGTTGCGGGTGTTGTTCTCAGAGATCCTTCCCAACGTGAGTGCAGCATTGCTCGTCGAGGCGAACCTCCGTCTCACCTATTCCATCGGGCTCATTTCGTCTTTGGGGTTCCTGGGGTTCACTCCCAATTTGAGCGCGGCCAACTGGGGAATGATGATTCAACAGAATCGAAGCGCGCTTACTTTCCAACCCTGGGGCGTCCTGTTGCCTGTGTTTGCCATTGCGCTCCTCACCATCGGAACCGGCTTCTTCGCCGACGGCATCGGAAGAACCGTTGCCGGCATCGACCGCGGAAAGGCAGACGTATGAGCTCGGGTCTCAACATCAACGGCCTTCGGCTCGAAGTCGAGGCCACCGGTCATGACATCGTCGACGAGGTCAGTTTGTCCGTTGCCCCCGGCACCATCCTCGGACTGGTCGGAGAGTCGGGCTCCGGTAAGACAACCGTTGGCCTCGCAGTGCTGGCGCACACCCGCCGAGGTGTGCGTATCGCTGGTGGCCAGGTCTCGTGCGCAGACGTGTCCATGATGTCGCTTGGGTCCGATGCCCTACGGGCAGTCCGTGGCGGCACGGTGTCCTACGTTCCTCAGGACCCTGCATCGTCGCTCAACCCCGCACTCACCATCGGCACGCAGCTGCGCGAAGTACTAGATGTACATAGCTTCGGCTCTTCCGACGCCGATCGCTCGGCGCGCATTGTCGAGATGATGGAAGAGGTACTGCTGCCAACAGACGCCGACTTCCTCCGTCGTTATCCGCACCAGTTGTCTGGTGGCCAGCAGCAGCGTGTTGGTCTTGCCATGGCGTTTGCGTGCCGTCCGTCTGTCATAGTCCTCGACGAACCAACCACCGGCCTCGACGTCTCCACGCAGGCTCACGTGCTGGCAACGGTCCGTTCGTTGGCGCAGCTGCACGGAGTCGCGGCGTTGTACATCACCCACGACCTGGCCGTGGTTGCGGACCTCGCTGACGAGGTCGCGGTCATGTACGCAGGGCGCGTTGTGGAACACGGTCCAGTCCGCGAGATTTTCTCCAGTCCCGTGCATCCCTATACGCGTCACCTGGTTGCTGCTGCGCCGGACATCGCCGGGGTAAACGAGATCCAAGGTCTGCCTGGCCGTGCACCAGCGCCAGGCAAGCGGCCGGGTGGCTGCTCGTTCGCGTTGCGGTGTGAATTGGTCACCGACGCGTGCCATACGGCAATGCCAGAGGTGACGCAGGTTTCGTTGGGCCACAGCGTGAGGTGCGTCCGAGCCAACGATGCCCAAGCAGCTCCGTTGCGGCCGCGCATTCTGAGTGGCGCAGTCACCACACCCACGGTGCTCAGCTTGTCGCACGTCAGTGCTGGGTACCAGGGCAACGTTGTGGTGCACGACGTGTCGCTGGAACTGCATCAAGGCGAATGTCTCGCGCTGGTCGGCGAATCCGGATCCGGCAAGACCACGGTCTCTCGTTCCATTGGTGGTCTGCACCGGGAATGGACAGGCGAAATCCAGCTCGCAGGTCAGTCTCTCGCGCGCCATTCCAGGGCCCGCACCATGGAACAGCGCATGAAGATGCAGTACGTCTTCCAGAACCCGTACTCGTCACTCAACCCGCGTCGAAGCGTTGGCGAATCCATCCTGCGTCCGTTGCTGCTTGCCGGGGGCAACCGTTCCGATGGGGAACGCAAGGTTGCTCGCATGCTGGAGCAGGTTGCACTTACCGCGGGATACGCCAACCAGTACCCCAACCAGTTGTCGGGCGGAGAACGCCAGCGTGTTGCAATAGCACGCGCGCTTATCTGTGAACCATCGGTCATGATCTGCGACGAAATCACGTCGGCTCTCGACGTGCTGGTGCAGGCGGCCATCGTGGAGCTTCTGGGCCAACTTCGTCAGGAACTTGGTTTGTCGTTGTTGTTCGTTACCCACAACTTGCCGTTAGTGCGCTCAATTGCAGACACCGTGGCCGTCATGAACCAGGGAGCCATCGTGGAACTTGGCCCAACCGAATCTGTCATTGGGTCTCCGCAGCAGGAATACACCCAACGGCTCATTGCTGATACGCCCAGTATCGAAGTCAGCCGGTCAGGCATCGGCCGATGAACGCTCCGGACATCCCAGGAACCATGCCAGCCACCATGCCAGCCACCATGCAGATGACGGGTCGCGTGCGGCCAGATGGACGCCCAAAGGTCACTGGCTCAGGCCGTTACGTTGCTGATCTCACCGTTGCGGGAATGTTGCACGGTGCATTCCGGTTTGCAGGTGTTCCACATGCGCGCATACGACGGCTCGACACAACCGTGGCCCGCGCGTTCCCGGGAGTCTTCGCGGTCATCACGTCGGCTGATGTGGGAACAGAGCGACACGGGATGTACGTCGCCGATCGCACACTGTTCGCCCACGAGGTTGTGCGTTGGGAAGGCGAGGTGGTGGCGGCAGTCGCGGCCCGCACCGCCGCAATTGCCCGGCAAGCAGCGGCACTGATCGAGATTGAATACGAGCTGCTTCCAGCGGTTTTTGACATGGAAGATGCGCTTGGCGATTCCTCGCCGCTGGTGCACCAAGACTGGGCTACCTACCAGGTCAACGGCGACGTGGTCCGTGACCGCAACGAGGCCACCAAGTGCGCCATCACCAAGGGCGACCCAGATGGCGCGTTTGCGTCCGCAGCGCACGTGGTCCGCAGCCGGTATGTGGCCGATGGTTCCCAGCCAACACCAATGGAGCCACGCGCCATCCTTGCCGAATGGGCCGGCGCAGAAGTCACCATCCATTCCTCCACACAGGTGCCGTTTCCGGCGCGCTCCCATGTTGCGAAAGCGCTCCACATGCCAGAGTCTGCGGTGCGTGTCATCGTGCCGTTGCTGGGTGGCGGTTTCGGCGGCAAGTGCGAACCACACTTCGAGCCGCAGGTGGCAGCGCTGGCTCGGGCCGCGGGCCGTCCGGTGAAGTTGGTGTTCAACCGCACCGAAGAGTTCCTGGCACCAGACCATCGGCGGGAACGCATGGTGTTGGAGCTGGAGTCCGGTGTGACCGTAGACGGCACGTTGCTCGCACGTCGGGCGCGTGTCCTCATCGAGAACGGCGCATACTCCGCAGACGAGCCGGTGTCCGCACAGTTCGCTGCGCATTTTGCCGTTGGGCCCTATCGCATCCCCAACGTCGACGTACGCACACACCTCATCTACACAAACACGCAGCCCACCGGATCGGTGCGGGCCCCGTCCGCGCCAACAGTGTGTTGGGCGTTGGAGCAGCACTTAGACGAAGTCGCCTCCGTGGTGGGTGTTGACCCGGTCGAACTGCGGCGGCGCAACCTGGTTCACGTGGGCGACACAACGGCCACCAACCAGGTCTTTGAACGGATCGGTGCCATCGAGTGTCTGGAACGTGCAGCGGAACTCATCGGTTACGGCCGCGCACTCCCTGATGATGAGGCCATCGGTGTCTCGTGCGCCTTCTGGCCGTCGTTCCCCATGGCCTCTGGTGCGTACATGAAGCTCAACGGCGACGGGTCTGGCACCATCATCACCGGTGCACAGGAAAACGGGTCAGGCTCCGTCATGGCACTGCCGTTGCTGGCCGCCAGAGTGCTTGGTATGCGCGCAGAGAACTTCTCGCTGGTGCACCAAGACACAGGCGTAGCGCCCTGGGACTTTGGTTCAGCAGGAAGCCAAACCATTTTCAACAACGGTCGCGCGGTTGTTGCTGCGGCTGAGGAGATCGCTTCGCAGTTACGTTCGTTGGCTGCTGATCAGCTGGAAGCTTCGCCCGACGATCTTGAACTGGTCGACGCAACAGTCCGCGTGAAGGGCACGCCAACTCGGTTTGTTTCGGTTGCAGATCTTGCAGGCGTCGCACAGGGAGGCAACTTGTTGTTGGCGCGTGGCTCTGGTGAACCGCCGGCCATGCCGGCCAGCGATGCCAGCGGATGCATCGGTCGGCTTGGTGCAGAGTCCTTTGCTGCTCCCACGTTCGCCACGCACGCGGTGCGGGTCAAAGTCGACAAAGAAACCGGTGTGGTGCGGGTGCTCGAGGTGGCTGCGGTGCAAGAGTCCGGGCACATCCTCGACCCCGACGGCGCAATCGGTCAGGTGCGCGGCGGGGTGCTCATGGGCATCGGCCAAGCAATCTCCGAGGGTATGGCAGACGGGGCCGACGGTGTTCGTCGCAATGCGCATCTGTTGGATTACAAACTGCAGACGGCTAGCGATGCACCAATCATCCATTGCGACTTCGTCGACCTGCCTACGGCCGACGCTGGACCGTTCGGCTCTAAGGGAGTCGGTGAGCCGTGCACGGTTCCCACGCCGGGCGCTGTTGCCAATGCCATCGCCCGCGTGCTTGGGCAGCGCGTTCACCTGTTGCCCGCTACGCCAGAGCGGGTGTGGGCCGTGACCCAGGGGCACACTTCACTGGCCGACCTGGCGAGCGATTCGCAGAGCAAGCCGGGCAGCGCAAAATGAGTCCCACGTTTGTCGCTCCATCTGCGCTGGCCGATGTACTCGCTGCGCTGGCAAGTGGTGCTGTGCCGCTGGCCGGAGGAACGGACCTTGTGGTTGGGCACCGGCAAGGGAAGCGCCTGCTGCCCGATGCCCTGGTCAACCTTGATTTGATAGCCGAACTGCGGGGGATCACGCGTACCGCATCTGGCGGACTGATGGTCGGTGCACTTACCAATCACCAGTCGCTCGTTGAGCATGTCGACGTTCGCACGTTGTTCACCGGTCTTGCCGATGCCAGCGCAATCGTCGGGTCGGCGGCCACTCGATCCACGGGGACTCTCGGCGGCAACGTGATGAACGCATCCCCGGCAGCAGATACAACCGCACCGTTGCTTTGCATGGGAGCGGTTGCGGTGCTGCAGTCGGTCGGCGGTACCCGGCGGGTCTCACTTGCCGATCTTTTCGTTGGACCCGGACGCACCTCGGCGCAACCTGGCGAGCTGTTGGTTGCCGTTGAACTCCCGGCTCCGGTCGCAGCTTCCACGGAGACGTCGGGTAGTTCATATGTGCGCTTGGAATATCGCAGGCACATGGAGATAGCTGTTGTCGGAGCGGCAGCATTTGTCAGCCTCAACGCCAACGGCCAGGTCGTGCAGGCTCGTGTTGCGATGACCGCCCTCGCCCCAACTGTCCGCCTTGTTCCAGACGCGGCTGTGGCCCTCGTCGGGACCGACGCGGATGGCGCAGCAATTGCAGCGGCGGGTGCGGCAGTGGCGCAGGCAGCCTCGCCAATCAGCGATGTCCGTGGCTCTGCTGACTATCGCCGGGCCATGGCCGCAGTCATCGCACGCCGAGCAATTGTCACAGCGGTCGCCAGGGCACGTGGTGCCGACGTTCGCATTCCGGCCAGCGATTCCACGTTTGCTTCGCTTGGCACTTCCACAGGAGTCACCGCATGACCGTCGAGATTCTCATCACCGTCAACGGCGTCGCCGAGCCGCTTGCGGTGCATCCGCATCGCAACCTTGTGTCGGTGTTGCGAGAAGAGTGCGGGCTCACCGGAACCAAAGAAGGTTGCGACGACTGCGAGTGCGGTGCCTGCATGGTGCTGGTTGACGGGCGGCCGGTTAACTCATGTTCGTACCTGGCAGTGCAGGCTGACGGCAAGGCTGTCACCACGGTCGAAGGTTTGGCTGGTCCCGATGGGGCGTTGTCGCCGTTGCAACAGGCGTTCTTGTCCTGCGGTGGTGTGCAGTGCGGGTTCTGTACGCCAGGCATGCTGATCTCCGCAACTGCGCTGTTGGACCAGGTCCCCAACCCCACCGACGACGAGATCCGCACAGCTGTCAGCGGCAACCTGTGCCGCTGCACGGGCTACACCGGCATCTTCGACGCCATCCGCTCCGCCGCAGGCTAGGCCCGCGAGAGAGGTTGCCCCCACGAATGGGGGCAATCCACCTCGGAAGTGCGTTCGGAGGTGGATTGCCGCACAAATCGCAACACGCAACACGCAAACGCCTTCGGGCAGCTGAAACGCTGGTGGGAATTGCCTGTGCGTGTTGCGCCGATCGCTGCTGCGAAACGAGGTGGCTAGGTTTGACCGATGACCGTGGACGAGACCGTTAGCCTTCCAACGTTGATCCCAAGCGCGGCCATGGTTGCAATGGGCCGCCGGTTGGCTGAGGTTCGCTTGCGGCCCGACGGAAACGCCGTCGGGTGGGTGCAGCGTGGCAATGGGCCTGGGGAGTTGATGATCGCCTCGCTGACGCAGTCCGACGGCGGCCTAACCGTAGGCACGCATATGGTGTTGGCGACGCTGCCACCGATCGTTGCGCCACATCCAAGCGGCGGAGGGTCGTGGTTCTGGCTTCCCGATGGTAGCGGGGTTGTTTATGCCAGCAAGTCTGGGTTGTGTCTGGCCCCTGCGCAGGGTGGGCCGATCCGTGTTCTCGTCGCCGCTGGGGAGGGTCGGCAGGTGTGGTCGCCGGTGGTGGATCCAACCGGAACCTGGCTCGCGTACGTCGACGAAGGGAACTTCGACGCGTTTGTGGCTGTTCGTCGGTTGTTCAGTCCCAGTGGGCAGGGCGAGCCAAGCGGCGTTTCCGTCCGAGTGTCGTTGCCTGAAGACAACTCGTTCGTGCTCGACCCGGAGTGGGGAGCTGATGGCTTGTTGGCATGGCACGCTTGGGCTGCGCCGGCCATGCCGTGGGACCGAAGCCGGGTTGACATTGCCGCTATCGGCGCTGCAGACGGAGGCATCGCCGAGGTGCAGGCGCGCGGTTGGGTCCACGGCGGTCGGGTGAGTCAGCCACGGTGGAGTGGAGCGCGGTTGTCGTGGATCGACGATGCGTCCGGGTACGCGGTTGTCTCCAGCGCAACGGTGCGGCGCTCCGGTGCAGAGCTGGTGGTCGACGGAGTTGCAGCCGTCACGGACACTTCCGAGCACGCCGGCCCAACGTGGGGGCCCGGACAGCGCACCACTGCGTGGAGTCCAGACGGATCGGCGCTCGCATTCGAACGTAACGAAGCGGGGTTCGGTCGTCTGTGCGTGGCGGTCCCGGGGGTCATCGCCACCGGCGACGCGTTCTCGGGGCGGCCCGTTGGACGGGGCGTGCACGGGTCGCTCAGCTGGGCCATCACCTCGCAGGGGCAGCACCGCCTCGCGGCGGTCAGGCAAGGTGCCACCACGCCGGTTCAGGTTGTGGTGTACGACACCGCGGACACGCTGGCTGGCACGTCGGTCGTTGGTAGCAACGATGTGTGGCGGCGCACCGTCGTGGCCTCGTCGGCGGTCATCGGATGGGATCGGGTGAAGCTGGTCGAACCCATCGAGGTGTCGGCTCCCGACGCAGACGGCGGGATGGTGGCGGGGCGGTTGTATCGGCCAGCTTCAGCCAGCGGCGAACACCTGACCGGGCAGCTTCCCACCATCGTTGCCATCCACGGCGGACCGACCGATCAGGCGCGTGTCGAGTGGAACGCTCGATTCGCAGCGTATGTCGCGGCGGGGTGGCAGGTGCTCTGCGTTGATCATCGAGGTTCAACCGGTTGGGGGCGTGCCCATCAGCAGGCAATGAATGAACAGTGGGGTGTCCTTGATGTGGCTGACACCGTTGCGTTGTTGCGATGGTTGATGGACAACGGCCGGGTTGATCCTGCGCGTGTTGTGGTGTCCGGCGGGTCGGCCGGTGGCTTCACCGTGTTGTCGCTTCTCATTGCACATCCGGACTTGTTCGCCGGAGGGATTGCGTTATATCCGGTGACGGACCTGATCGCGCTCGATGCATCTACCCATCGGTTCGAAGCGCACTACCAGCGGACGTTGGTGGGGGAGCGGCCGAAGTTTGAGCAGCGCTACATGGACCGTTCACCTCTGCATTCGGCGGCTCGGATTCGAGTGCCGCTGCTGTTGTTCCACGGCACCGAGGACAAGGTGGTCGACGTTGCGCAGAGCGACGCACTCGCTGCGGTGCTCGCGGCCAATGGCGTGGCGCATGAGTACGTGCGCTTCGAGGGTGAAGGCCACGGCTGGAGCAAACCCGAAACCACGGCGGCCGAACACGAAGCGGTCATGGGGTTTTTGCGTCGGGTGAGCGAAGGAATTCAACCCTCTGGAGTCACGGCAGGAGCGTGAATTTGCCGCCGCCGATTGGGCGGATGACGTCAAAATGACGATGGTCCAGGGAGAGCAATCGCTTCGTGGCAAACCGGTGAGCCAGCACCACAATTGAAGCGTCAGTGACCCCGATGTCTTGGTCCCGATACTTCTCCACGATGGATGCAGCGCCCGCCAGGTCTTCGGCGCTCATCGTTGCCAACTCGTATGCACCGCCTGCCAACTCGCGAAGCACGGCGAGCTCTGCATCCACTCCAATTCGTGTTGCCACGAGGTAGTCCAACTCGGCAATGACGAAAGGCGACACGACAACTCCTTTCGCTGAGCGAAGCGCCTTCTGAGCCGACGCATGGGCGGGCTCGGCGGTGTTGAAGGCTGCAAGCAGACCGCTTGTGTCGGCGATGATCACCGTTCGCCGAATCCCGCCAGCAACTCGTCGGCTTTTTCTGCGAACGGTGCGGCGCTGAAGAGGCCCTCCGTTGGCTCGGGCCGTACGAGGGATGCCGCAATTGCATCTCTGATGACCTGGGCCTCGGAAATGCCGCGCCGCTGCGCCTCGGCTTCGATTCCGGCCTTCAAGTCGTCCGGCAGGTACAGGGTTGTCTTCTGCGTCATTAAATGTATGGTACTACCGGTGGCACCATACGTGGTTGCCTTTCTGATTCGTCCCTCGGTTGCCGATAGTGCGGTTCGGCCGCCTAACCTTCGAAGTTCCATGCTGCTGGCCGAAGTCGAGATCAGACACTCCCGGCCCGTGGCCCCAACGCGCCGTGTCGCCCTTGGCCTTACGGTCCTTCCTACCGAGCCGGAAAACTGGGGGGCGGTGCTGCTCAGCGCAATGGTGGCGGTGAACGCTCCCGAGCTGGACGGCGAGGAAATGGTGGAGCTCCTCGACCTGCTTGATCGTCTTGAACGTGGTGAACGAGTACCGCAGCCCCAGTTGCGTCACCGGTTTCAGAAAGATGTCATCGGCCTCGACCGCAGCGTCCATTCAATGCACGCCGACGGCGACCGAATCACGTTCGACATCGACGATCACGCGCTGCCCGAGGTGAACGTTCTTGCTGCGGTGTATGCCGCTGCAGGACTTCCGCTCACGTCGCGCCAGTTTGCCTTCACCTGCCTCCGGCGGGCGTTGCTGTGGAATGCAGCGGTAGATGCTGCCTTCGTGGCGTTCCTGATGGGCAGCGAGTCAGCTATGCATCGGTGGTTCTCCATGGCGCCCGAAACACAACGCGCCATGCGCCTCCTGGGCTACGGACCTGATGATCGTCCATCGGATCTTCAAATCAAAGAACGCTTCCGTGAACGAGTGTGGGCAGCGCACCCAGACCGCGGTGGCGACGCGGAAGAGATGATGGAACTCAACCGCGCCAAGACCACCCTCCTGGACCTGTAGGACTTCCCGTGTCGCGTTCATCTGCGGACATACTGCTTACGCCTGGGGCCGGTTCCGACCGTGATCAGGCCACGTTGGTAGCAATCGATGCATTGCTTCCCGGGCGAGTCAACCGCGTTGACTTTCCATATCGGATTGCAGGTCGCAAGATCCCAGACAAGGCACCGGTACTCCTTGAAGCGTTGGTGCAGGCTGCTACCTCAATGGCCGATACGCCCCTCATTCTCGGCGGACGTTCGATGGGCGGCCGGATGTGTTCGATGGCGGCAGCGCAAGGGATCATCCGCACGCGCGCATTGGTACTGATCTGCTACCCGTTGCATCCTCCGGGCAAGCCCGATCGTTTGCGTACAGAGCATTTCCCGGACATCACCGTGCCGTGCTTGTTCATCAGCGGAACGAAAGATACGTTCGGTTCGCCGGACGAACTGACTGCTGCAACGTCGCTCATCGCGGGCCCGGTTGAACACGTGTGGATGGACGGTTCTGACCACAGTCTTCGTCGCAAGGATGCTCAGATTGCCCAGATTGCTGTCGACTGGTTGCAAGGCCTGCCCCTATTGTGAGCTGAGCGATTCCAGTTCCTGCCCGGCGGGTTCGGGCACGGCAAACATCACAATCAGCGAGCCCACGATGATGCTGATGGACATCACGGCCAGCGTAGGTCCAACGGAGTAGCGGTCCGCAAGCATGCCAGCGGTGAACAGGCCAACGGCGCTGCCGATGCGGTTGAAGCCGGTAGACAAACCCGATGCCTGAGAACGTAGCGAGGTGGGGAACAGTTCAGGCACAAGGATGGCCAGGCCCGGCAGTGCGAAGGCACCACACAACGACCCAACCATCGCGATGATCCAAAGCATCGAACCGCTAGAGAGAAACATTGCCCCTGAGGCAATCCCGTAACCAAGCAGGCCGATTCCCACGATGCGTCGGCGGCCGCGTCGGTCAGAGAGCGCCCCACCCAAGAGGATGCCCAGCGACCCGGGAATGTTGGTCAGCGCACCGAAGGCCGAGACCTGTTGTGCGGAGTAAGACCGCTCTTCGCGCAGGAAGTCGTTCAGATATTGACGGGCCGGCGTGGTGAATACGCCCATGAGAATCAGCCACGCGCCGATGACGGCGAGGCGTGAGCGGAAGTCCCGGAAGGAATCGTCGGGTCGACCCGCTGTGCGTCGCGCTTCGAGCGTTCTGAACCGTGCTGTTTCTTGGATGTGACGGAACGCGATGACAGCTGCCGCGATGCCAATTAACGGTGGCAGAAACATCACGCGCCAGAAGCCTGGGCTGGAGTCTGCGAAGAAGACGGGAATGTAGAGCAGCGATGAACCGGCGCCCGCCGCCGCGACAAGAACCGACGATGCCCACCCTCGGTTGATGGCGGCCATTTGCTCCACGCCCATCACGCTGACCAACACTGCCGTCGCGGTGACGAAGGCACGGGCGATGATCTGTGTACCTGCAAATACGGTGAGCGATGGAGCCAGCGCCGTGCATGCGGTGAGCAGCGGAGCGGTGATTGCGCAGACCAGCAGCATGGTGCGGCGACCGAACCGGTCGGCAAGTCGCACGATGATCAGTGTGATGACGATATCGGCACGGATCGCAGCCAGTGCCCGGCCCTGTTGCGCCTTGGTCGAGCCGAAGTCGTCCACCACAAACGAGATCGCCTGGGTGACGATGGACCCTTGGTAGCCGGCAACCAGGCCCACAACCATCAGTGCGAGGAGCAAGTGTCGGTGGGCGCGGGACAGCGGCTCGGGCGGCCAGAGGAACGATTTGATCGGCTAACGATACTGGCGGGTCCGTCACGGTCTTTTCAGGTACGGTCGTTCGGTGAACGGGGGCGATTCGAGCAGGCCAACTGGCAGGCCAACGGGTAGGCCGGTTGGTAGGCCGGTTGGTAGGCCGGCTGGTAGGCGGGGAGACCCTCGCACCCTGGTGGACGCGGCAGTCAGCGGTGATCGTGTGGCGTTGGGCCGACTGTTGTCACTGGTCGAAGAAGCTGGCGCTGCCGCAGACGAGGTGGACCGATTGGTGGCCGCCGCGTGGCCGGGGTCCGTTGTGGGAATCACAGGGTCTCCCGGCGCGGGAAAGAGCACCCTGACCGACGTGCTTGTGTCTGTGTTGCGCGGGCGCGGTCGCAGCGTTGCGGTGCTGGCAATCGATCCAACCTCGCCGCACAGTGGTGGTGCAATTCTCGGCGACCGCGTGCGGATGACTGGCCATGCGGCGGACCCTGGCGTGTTCATCCGATCTGTTGCAACGCGTGGCGCATCGGGTGGTCTCACCAGCACGGTGCCTGGCGTGCTTCGTGTCATTGCCGCGGCCGGGTTCGACACGGTGATTCTTGAAACGGTTGGTGTTGGTCAGATCGAGTTGGACGTTGCAGACGTTGCGGAAACGGTCGTGGTGGTTGTGACCCCTGGAGCGGGCGACGAGGTGCAAGCGGTCAAGGCAGGCGTGCTGGAAATTGCGTCGATTTTTGTCGTGAACAAAGCAGATCTCGACGGCGCCGCACAGACCGAAGCCGACCTGTTGGCAGCGATGTCGCTTCGTGGTGTCAGGTGTCGGCAACGAGGCAGGTAATGGGGGCTTGTGGAGCATCCCGGTGATCAGAACGGTGGCACGGTCCGGTGACGGGGTTGATGCGCTGGCCGACGCTATGGGGGCACACGCCTCATGGATGCACGACAGCGGATGTGGGGTTGCGCACACGCATCAACGTCAACGTTTGGAACTGGCAAGTCGTGTTGAACAGGCGTATCGCGCGGCGGCGTTGCTGCGCATCGAATCAGCCGAGTTCGACGTCGCAGCGACTCGTGTTTCCGATGGTCTGTCGACCGTCAGCGAGGCGCTGCACTCGCTGATGGACATCCCGCCAATCTGACAGCCGTGGCCTCGGGGCACCGATGGGGAGCGTACGCTCGCTGCCATGACCGAGACACACTCCAGTTCCGACGCCATTCCGACGCCATTGCTGCTCATCTGTCCAACGCCGATCGCCTGGTGCGGCTCGAAATGGTCGACGGGGGAGTTGCCTTGATTCGTCTCAACCGACCCAAGGTCAACGCCATCAACCCAGAGCTCACAGCCGAACTGCAAGAGGTGGTTGATCATCTGCACGCAAACCTTCCTGGTGCGGTTGTGGTCTACGGGGGCGAGCGAGTGTTCGCGGCCGGCGCAGACATTGCCCGGTTCGGCGGGCCAGAAGATGCACGTGTGATCGGCGCGGCCTTGCGTCGTGCGTTTGATGCGCTTGCGGCGCTTCCCCGCATGACCATTGCCGCTGTCACCGGCTACGCGTTGGGTGGCGGTTGTGAACTGTCGATGTCGTGCGACCTGCGCCTCGCTGCAGAGAACGCGAAGTTCGGTCAGCCGGAAATCTTGCTTGGCATCATTCCCGGGGGCGGCGGCACGCAGCGTCTGGCGCGCCTTGTTGGGCCGAGCCGCGCCAAGGAGATCTGCATATCCGGCCGCCAGGTGGATGCCGAAGAGGCGCTGCGAATCGGCTTGGCTGACCGCGTTGTCCCGGCCGATCAGGTCCTCACCGCAGCGCTGGAATGGGCGGGCGAGTTTGCTCGTGGACCCTTGACCGTGCAGGGTTTGGCAAAGCGCGCCATCGACGGAGGCCTCGACGGTTCCCTCGCAGCCGGCCTCACGTTGGAGCAGGATTTGTTCGTTGCCTCGTTTGGCACTGAAGATTCCCAGATCGGGGTCAAGTCGTTCCTCGCCAACGGGCCTGGCAAGGCTGTTTTCACCGGCCGCTAGGCGAAGGCGACCCACAACACGGGCGCGTCATCAGCATCGAGGGTCGCACGGTTGCCAACGTCGCGGCACTGAGACACGTTCGCGGTACTCAGGCACGGTGTCTCAGGGCCGCGAACATTCGTGAGTGCCGCGACGTGCCGCCGGGCGCTGCTAGACGGGGACCGACGTGGTGTTGTTTGGGTCGGGGTTCGGTGCGCCCGGAGTAGGAACTGTGGTCGGCACACTGACTGCAGGTACAGGTAGCTGTGTGGATTGCGGCGGAGTGGATTGCAGCGGGACAGTGCCAGTGGCGGTTGGCACGGGGGGTGCGGTGCTCGGGGTAGCCAATGAGGTGGCGGCGCCCGGGCGAACGGTGGTCGGGGGCCGCGTGGTTCCCGAGGTCGGTGCGCCAGAGGTGCTGGTCGACGTGCTGGGCGTGCTGGTTGTGGTCGTTGTGGTGCTTGTGGACGTTGTGGAGGTGGTCGACGTGCTGGTTGTTGTCGACGTCGTCGTTGACGTGGATGTGGTCGACGTGGATGTGGTCGAGGTGGTTGTTGTGCTGGGAGGAAGTGGAGGACCGGTCACGCGCGGCTCGCCGATGTATTCGAAGTGCATGCCGTCGGCAATTGGGAACGTGCCGCCCCATGCAAAACCGTGCCGACGGAACACGTCGACAATGCGCTCGTCCATCGTGGGAGTTGCGCCGTACGCGTTGGTGCTGGGGTTGATGTCCAAGGCGCCGCCCCAGCTATGGCGAGAGATGTTGCGTCCGCTGGTGCCGTTGGCCGATCGGATGAGACGGGGGTTCCAACACCCACCGGCTCGACGCGTGTCCCAGACATCAATCAACGGTGCAAGACCTGCCTGCTCGATCTCGGCGAACACCGCTTGCAACGGTTTGATGGTGGCGCGGTGACAGTTGATGCGACCGATGATTGGAATCTCTGCCGTCACGATGTTGCGCTTCACCCACGACGGATCGCTTTCCACTCGGTCGCCTGAGGTTGACGGGTCTTGCCCCATTCGCCGGAGGATCGCAAACTCGCCAAGCACAGTCTTCAGCTTGCGCCGGAGGAAGCACGCTGTCCACGCTCTTTGGCGTCCAGGAACGGTCGATGTACTTTGCGCCGACCGTTGACGCAGCGTCACGTGCCACCGCGCGAACGTCGCCTCCCCACACCACAACTCGCCACATGCGCTGCAGCCCGAGTGAATGGGCTGTCTTCACCGAGATCAGCATCTCTGCATCGCCAGTGCGCTGATCATCGACAACCATTCCAACCGGCGTGCTGAGGGACTTGATTGGATCGTCCCATCCGGCCAACGTGATGGATGTTCCGGCGTCGGCCTTGCGCAACTTGGCGGCTGATTTGTTGAGCACCACCTGACCTCGTTGGAGTGCATCGGCGACGTCGGGTCCAAACAGCTCCGCTGCGGCCGTTGGATCAAGAGCGATGGCCCACACGGGGTAGGCCCAACTGGGATCGATCTCTCGGTCGAACAACTCCAACGTGCCCTGCAACGCAACGGTCGACTTCGACTTGTAGTGCGACGCAAGGTTTTGCATGAACGCAATTCGCTGCGGGGACCATGGGTCTTGCTGGCCGATGAGCGCCGTGTCGGGTCGGCCCTCCCAGTTATCGACCGAACCGAACGTGACCTCGACGGTCGGTGCGACCCGACGCTCGATGATCGGGGTTGAAACGTCCTCGCCAGCTTGATCGCCAGACGAATCCGACTGGTCAACGTTCTCGTTGCGGTCTTTACCGTCTGGTCGCCGGTCTGGTCGCCGGACGCGGCCGAAACAGCATCGCGCTTGTCATCCTCGCCGCCTCCGGACGCGGTGATGAGCCCGCCAATGGCGATGAAAACGATGGCTGCGATGACGAGGGCGATGCCCGCATAGCGCCTGGTGCGCGGGCGACGGGCCGGGGGAACGGGCTCCACCGCAACAGTCTGGTCGGAGATGCGGCAGGTCACGCGCCGAACTGCGAGCCGCCGCGGCGACGACGGGTCCCCGAGGGCCTGCTGAAAGTGTGCACGAAGTCGGTCTGGGACCGACTTCGTGCACACGCATCCCTGCGGGAAAGCGTGATGGGACTTCCTGCTGGGGTTGGCTACGGTCTGCCAGACCAGCCAGCAGCGGCCGCCACCGCAACCGCGATGGCGTTGTCGATTGCTGCACCTTTCAGTGCAAGATCAGGGTTTTCCGCGTCGTGTCGGGCCGCGATGATGGCCAACACGCACCCGGTGGCGATGCCGTAGACGCCGCCCATTTTGAACAAGGTGCCGGCTTCCATCTCGTAGTTGAGAATGCCTAGGTTGACGTACTCATCCATGGAGCCCTGCAGCTTGCGCAGCAAATGCGGGTTGGCAGATGTTGCAGTGCGTTCCTGTCCCTCAAAGAAGGTATCCACACTTGCAGTTACGCCCACGTGATGGGTGATGCCAGCGGACCCCGCCGCGTTGGCCAACGCAACGGTAAGGAACGGGTCCGCTGCCGCAGGGTACTCAGCAGGGGCGATGTCGTCGGCGGCGCCTTGGCGACACAATGCAGCGGATGGGATGACGACGGAGCCGATGCCGACGTGGCGTTGGATGGACCCAGATGTACCAATACGGATGATGGTTCGAATGCCGATCTGGGCAAGTTCGTTGATAACGATGGATGCCGATGGCGCGCCCATGCCGCTTGTCGCACACAGAACCGGACGACCGCCAGGAAGTATGGCCGCATAGCTATCTAGTCCGCGTTCGTCAGACAACATGCGGCCGCCAGCCAGTGTGGTCTCGGCGATGTGACGTGATCGTCCTGGATCGCCGGACAGGAACGCGATGGTGGTGTCGGGTTCGAGATCTGCTGCGGAAAATCCGATGTGGTACGGCCTGATCGTTGACACGTGGTCAGGCTACCGGTCACCTTGCCTGGGAGCTAGTTATCGTTTGGCTGCTCGGCCGAAGACCAACCGTTCTTCAACGCAAGCGTGACTGCTTCAAGCTGCGTGTGCACGAAGTCGGTCTCAGGCCGACATGGTGCACACAGTGAGCACACTTAGCAAGCCAGACTAGCCCGCTTCCGGGATGCCGAACCGGGGTTTCGGGCAGAGCTAATCGTGCAATAAATCAGTCCCAGACTGATCTATTGCACAACTAGGAAACTCCGCCGCCGCTACGCCGTGGTGTGAACCCCTACCTCGGCCCAGCTGGAGAGTGCTGGGTGCGAGGGGACCACACGGACGGTGTAGCCGTTGCGGCCGGCCTGGGTAGGCACGAATGCGGCGGACCAACCGTCGGTTCCCTGAACCATCGGCACGATGGTTGGGTTGTCGATCTCGTCGTTGAGGCCAACCGGCCCGTGCACAAACTGCACCTGCACGTCGGCCGCTGACAAGGAACCAAGCGACACCGTTGCTGCAGCTTTGCGCTGTTCGCTGGCGTCGCCGGTTTCGCCCCCGGAAATGGTGACGGACGAAACGCTGACGCCACCCCATGAATCTCGCACCCGCTGCTTCCAACCAAACAACTCACGTGCTGGTGCAAGTGACCCGTCGGCTCCGGCAACTGCGCCTGCACGAACCGCCGCAGGCTCGTAGAAGCCAGTGGTGTAGTCCTTCACCATGCGGCTTGCGCTCACATCGTGGCCAAGGGTGGCAAGCGAGGTCTTCACCCGGTAGATCCAACGGCGTGGCATGGACGAATCGGGGCGGTCGTAGAACAACGGAACAACTTCGCGCTCCAACAGGTCGAACAGGGCGTTGGCCTCGATGCGGTCACGTGTCCCAGGGTCCTGCTCGGATTCCGCGGATGGAATGACCCAGCCGTTGGCGGGTTGCCCGTTGCCACCTGCGTGATACAGCTCGTCCCACCAGCCATCGGAAATGGAAAGGTTGAGCGACCCGTTGAGCGTGGCCTTTTCGCCCGAGGTTCCGCACGCTTCAAGCGGACGGATTGGGTTGTTGAGCCACACGTCGCAGCCTTGGTACATCATGCGCGCAACGCCGATGTCGTAGTCCTCGATGAAGGCAACACGGTGGCGGATGTCTTGGTTGAGCGACGCGTTGATGATGGTGCGCATGATTTCTTTGCCTGGCGAGTCGGCGGGGTGCGCCTTGCCAGCAAAGACAAACTGCACAGGGCGATCTGCGTTGAGCAGCAAGCGGCGAAGACGATCTGGGTCTGACAACAGAAGGTTTGCGCGCTTATAGGTTGCGAACCGGCGGGCGAAGCCGATGGTAAGCACACTTGGATCTAGCGCACGATCGGTCCAGCTGACATCGCCAACACCGCGGGATTCGAAGCTGCGGCGAAGTTCGTTGCGGATGTAGGCCACCATGCGCGCACGGTTGTCTTCTTTGACCTTCCAGATGGTGGAGTCCGGGCAATCGAAGATGCGTGCCCAGCGTTCCAGCGAAGCCTCTGGCCACTCTGGCAAGACGTAACGCTCGAACAACTCACCCATGGACAACGCAGTCCAGGTGCGGGCGTGCACGCCGTTGGTGACGCTGCGGATTGGCACCTCTTCCTGCGGCACGCCTGGCCACAGGTTGGAGAACATGGAACGGCTCACGTCGCCGTGCAGCTTGGAAACGCCGTTTGCTTGACCTGCGAGGCGCAAGCCCATGACCGCCATGTTGAACGGTGCGTCTGCGCCGTCGCCTGGCTCGTGGCCGAGGTCCATGAAACGGTCGAACGTGATGCCAACCTCTTCGGCCCAACGGGCGAAGTACTTCTCCATCAGCGGCCGTGGGAACCGGTCGATGCCAGCGGGCACTGGCGTGTGCGTGGTGAACAAAGTGCCGGCGCGTGTTGCCTCGATTGCCTCGTCGAACGACAGGCCCTGCTGGGTGACGAACTGGCGGATGCGCTCCAGACCCAAGAAGCCCGCGTGGCCTTCGTTGGTGTGGAACACCTGCAACGGAACGCCGACGGTCTGCAGGGCGCGGACGCCGCCGATGCCGAGGAGGATTTCCTGGCGGATGCGGTGCTCTTCGCCGCCGCCGTACAGACGGTCGGTGACGGCACGACCATCGGGATCGTTGTCGTCGATGTCGGTGTCCATCAGGTACAGCGAGATACGACCGACCTGCGCACGCCAGATGCGAGCGGTGACGATGGAACCGGAGAGGTCGATGGTGATGCGTGCCTGCTCGGAGCCGGGCGCTGCGCCAGCAGGAAGTGCCGGTGCCATGGCCATGAACGCAGGGTCAAGGACCGGGTACTGCTCGATCTGCAGACCCTCGGAGTTGAACCGCTGGCGGAAGTAACCCTGGCGATAGAACAGGCCGACGCCGGTGAGCGGAATATTGAGACCGCTGGCCGCCTTGAGGTGGTCTCCGGCCAACACGCCAAGGCCGCCCGAGTACTGGGGCAGTGCCTCGGAGATGCCGAACTCCGGCGAGAAGTACGCAACGCTGCTGAGCGGGCTTGCACCCTTCAGCTGCTGCCAGCCGGGTGAGTCCAGGTAGCGGGTGAGGTCGTCGTGGGTTTCGTCGAGAAACGCCATGAAGTTGGGGTCTGCCTGCAGTTCGGCCAAACGTGCTGCGGGAACCGACGCGAGCATGGCGACAGGATCGTGGTCGCTAGCCTCCCAGCGTTCTGGATCAACCCAGCGGAACAGCCGACGGGTGCGGTCGTCCCATGACCATCTGAGGTTGGTGGCAATCGTCTGGAGTTTGCCGAGGTTCTCGGGCAGGTGGGTCCGGACGGTGAAAGAACGATGCGCCTTCATTAGCTCAGTTTAGTCCTGCAAGGCAGGGGCTGGAAGCGCTTTCATGCGGCCTGGTGAAAGGAGACACACACCGTGGTCGGTTGTCGGTCACCCTGCGTGACGTGGAGACGTTCGGAGGGGTCGCGGGTGCAGGCGTGGCCGTTATTCGAATGGATCGGTCTCGATCGCCGAAACCCGGGAGCTTCGAATTTGATCAGCCAACTGTCGCAGGGCAGGACCCGCCACGTAGTGCCGACTGCGTTTTTCACCGACCGACGTCAACAAACCAGTGTCCGATAGCAGGCGAAGGTCACGGCTGGCGGTTGCCTCGGTGATGGGAGCCTCCGGCGAGACAAGCGCCCTGTAGGTGGCATTGCGCACCCGGTACCGGCTGGCCGCTGCGTAGAGCGCGTGAAACGTGCGTTCGGGAAGGGAATGTTGCTCCACGAGACGTTCGATTTCGAACCAGAGCCGTTGGCCTTCGACGAAACGCTTTTGCACGGTTTGGCCTTGGCGTAGGTGGGCCGTGAGTATGAATCGCACCCACTGCCGAGCGTCCCGACTGGGGTCCCAACGATCACCCCCAACACGACGAAGCACGTCGTAATAGGCCTCCGTGTTACTTCCGAGATATTCCTCGATGCTGGAGAATTCGGGGTGCCTGATGCCTTCGCGTGCGAGCACCAGGGTTTGTAGACACCGGGCCATGCGTCCGTTTCCGTCGCGGAATGGATGCACCATGACCAAGTTGAGGTGCGCCATTGCCGCAGCGACGATGGCGCTATCTCCGCTGCCGGGAGGGTTGATTGCGGATTCGTTCATCGCTTGGAACAGTTCCGTCATTAGGTCGGCTACGTCGGCAGCGTCGGCACCCTCATAACGGATCTCTCGGGTCGACTGATTTTCGACGTAAATCGGGCCGACGCGCCAACGTCCGGGACGGGCTGTGAGGTCGAATCCCACCATCATGAAGTGGAGGCTTTTGATGAGTTGGTCGTTGTAGGCGAACCGGTCTTCCGTGGCTTGCTGCAAAACAAAGGTCATGGCGTCGCGGTAACCCTTGAGCGCGCTCGCCGTGCTCGCAGAGGCTTCGAGTGGCTCTTCGCCCATCTCGACAGCGGCGGCGTCATCCAGGGAGGCGTTGTATCCCTCGATTGAGTTCGACCCTTGGATGGACCGCGCGACCGCGTCTCGGCGAAGTGACCCCATCCAGCGTTGAGGTTCACGCATATTGATCCGCAGCTCTGCGTGGAGACGTTCGACAGCGTCAAGCACGTCTCGTTCACGGGCGTCGAGCTGTGGGCTGCGAAAGAGCATGCTGGTTAGTTTATTCATTACCAAGAACGTGTTGGTAAATATCAAACATCGCGCGGGGATGCCATCTAATTCTCAATTTGCTCGTGACAGCGGCCGAAGAAGATTGGGACGGAAGGGTTGAACCCTCGAACGGAGAGCACACATATGAATGGCAGCCACCTCGACGGCATCATCACGACAGCGCGCAGCCTTCGGGCTACGGACATCATGCTCACGAGCGGCTCGCAACCGTTTGTGCGGGTGGATGGAGACTTGCGCCGCCTCGAGTCTGAGCCGGTCCTGCAGCAGGACTCGCTGGAAGAACTGACCGATTCGCTGTTGTCGCCCTCGCAGAAGGAACGCCTGATCATTGGCGATGTCGACTTGGCATTCTCCTGGCACGACGTCCGCTTGCGCGGGTCGGTGTTCCGACAGCGTGGCGAAACCGCCATCGCACTGCGGCTCATTCCGGACGTGATCCCGACGTTGGACAGCCTTGGGGTGCCAGCATCTGTACGAGAGCTGGCCAAGCTACGCCAGGGCCTTGTCCTGTTCACCGGCCCTACTGGTTCCGGCAAGTCCACCACCCAGGCATCGCTGGTGGATTGGATCAACCGAAATCAGCCAAAGCACATCCTGACCATCGAGGAGCCGGTCGAGTATTTGCATCGGCACGCGATGTCAGCAGTCAACCAGCGCGAGGTTGGCACCGATGCGCCATCATTCCCGGCCGCGCTCAAATCCGCGCTGCGCGAAGACCCCGACGTTGTGCTGGTCGGCGAGATGCGTGACCTGGAGTCGATTCACATTGCATTGACGTTGGCTGAGACTGGTCACCTTGTCATCTCCACCCTTCATACCAACGATGCTGCGCAGGCCCTCGACCGCATTGTGGACGTGTTCCCCGCCGATGGTCAGGGGCAGATCCGTGTGCAGTTGGCCGGTTGTTTGGCCGGTGTCGTGGCCCAACGATTGGTGCCTCGCGTTGGTGGCGGCTTGGTCGCCAGCTTCGAGGTGCTGATCGCCACCCATGCGATTCGCAACCTCGTGCGGGAAGGAAAGACCCGCCAGATCCGCAACGTCATTGCAACGTCTCGTGGCGAGGGTATGCAGACGCTTGGAGGCGAGTCTTTCGGCCCTTGTTCGCTCGGGGACCATCACAGCCGACACGGCTCGTGCAGCTGCGATCGTCCCCGGCGAACTCGAAATCAAGTGGGTCCTGAACCCGTTCCTCCACCAACTCAGCAACGCGACGAAGCCGGGCCGTCGGCCCGACTTCATACGCGTGAGTCTGGCGTCAGGCCGATGGCCTGCACGGCATGCACAGGCAGGTTGCGCCCGGAACCACAGCGGTGACAGCCGGCACGCCGTTGCTGCACCGAAGTCGACCGTGACATGCCCACTGTGGGCTCGTTGCCCGTCCTGGATGCTGACGTGGTGCTGGTGTCCGGTCACCGGTGACCGAGAGCGCCAGCGTTGATGAAGATGTCGGTCCGGGCTGATGTGGCCCAAGCGGCTGGGTAGGTGCCGGTCGTTCGCACGGTAAGCCTCGGATGCAGTGTTGAACTGTTCCTTGGTTGCCTTGCAGGCTGAGGTTGCGCCGCGGTCGGTGATGCCGCCGACGGAGAACACGACGATGGCGGCAAGGATGCCGAGGATGACGATGACGATGAGGAGTTCGATGAGCGTGAAACCCTCTTCGTTCTTCTTGGCCTGTGCGATGCGGTTCTGGAGCTTGTTCATGTTGGTGTGCCTTTCAGTTGCTGGGTTGGATGGAGGGTTGTTGCTGGTTGTGCGTGGAACTGCCTTGGTGGTGCGGGAGGTTTGATGCGTTGTGGGGAAGTGAGATTGACTGCGGAGGTCGGTCATGTCAGTTGACATCCATGGTCCATGAGTGGAACTCGACTCCGTTGTTGAACACTCGGACCGTTCGGTTGCCGCCGTTCCAGCCGGTGGTGTTGGCGCTGCCCAACTGGCTGCCGTAGAAGCCGTTGCCCATCGGCGACAAGGTGAGCGTGACTAGCGAACTGGGTTGGCCGCTGTTCTTGAGGAATGTCATCGTGACGGTCCCGCAAGTGCCGACCGTGTCGATGCCAAACAACTCGTTGGCGCTGACGGTTGTGTCGCCGTTGCTTGCGCTGAGCGATGTCGGAGTTTCCTGTCGCGTCGTCATTGCACGGTTGTGGGGCGTTGGCGACCGTGAGGGTGAAGGTGCCCAGCGTTGCTGCGCCATGACGAACCGTGACGGTGCGGGCACCGGTGTCCCAGTTGTTGTTCTGCTGCGACACAGACTCGGTCCAGGTAGGTCCGCCGGTCAGGGTCACGTTGATGATCGATGCCCCGCTTCCTGGGTCCTTGCGGAGCTGGATCGAGATGCCGTCGGGGCACGACCCGCTGGTCACGACTGAGAAGGCCGGGTCTGCGGTGAGGTCGTCGCCGGATCCGAGGGTCGCCGACGTCGGTGCACCAGACACGAGAGCGCATGGTCCACCGCTGGGTCCGCCGCCGCCGGTCCCGCCGGTGCTGCCAGTTGAACCGTCAGGTGCCGTCCAAGTAATCGTCGGAGGGTTGTTCACTGGGTCGGCATTCGGGACGTAGCGCATGGTGGCGTCGGTGAACGGCGTCCACGGGCCGTTGCCCGTTGTCCAGCCTTCTGGCGCCTTCATGTACCCGTCGCTTCCGCCTGCTGTTGCTCCGCCGGTTGGGCAGATCGCAGGAGTGGGGTTGACGAGTTCGTCGACTGTGGGTGCGTACCTGCTGCACTGAGCCCTGTATGCCTCAGACGCTGCGGTGATGGTGCGGGCGCTGGTCGCGAGCGAACTGGTTTCGCCCCTGTCGGTGATGCCGCCCGTGGAGAACACCACGATTGCGGAAAGGACGCCGAGTATGACGATGACGACGAGCAACTCGATGAGCGTGAAGCCGCTTTCGTCAGTTGTCCGGCGCCGAGCAAGAAAACGATCTCTGCGGTTCATGGTTGCCTCCGGTGGATGGGTGTCGTTGGTGATGCACTGGGTGGATTGGTGTTGCTGAAGAACTTCGATTCGGTTCATGGGTTGGTAACCACCCACGACTTGATGACTGCTGGGCTGGTCGCACTGGCGGTGAGTTCGACTTCGGCCGTGGCCTTTACTGTCTTCGGTCTGCGATGTGCTGACCGCAGTCACGAGGTAGGTGCGCGCGGCGGGCGCAACTGGCGAACTCGCAACAACGGAGCTGCGAGTGGGGCTCCAACCTCCGACGGCGACATGGCCGGCGACGGTGCTCCTCCGTCAATCTCGTACCCGTTGTGCTGGAGCCGCGTAGGACTACTGCACCCTTTGGAACGAACACAGAACCGACAGTCACCATCAGTTGGCCGTCCGAACCTTGGTTCCTTCGGAGTGCCGGCGGATCGATACTGGTAATGGACGAAGGTCCGAACGCGTCAATCCAGGGCTGCGGATCTCCTTGCAACAGCTGGCGGATCGCAACACCCGGAGCGCCAGGAAGCGAACCAAGACCGCGCAACTCCGACTTTTGCACCACTCGAGACCTCGATCCTTCCAGTGCCCGCCAACACGACCATCACTCCGTTGCTGTTGTGTTGAACGTCATCGATCCACTCAGGTGTACTGGTGCAACTGCCTGGGTCCACTCGGTCCCTTGCCAGGTGACACCTCCGAGGAGCGTGCTGCCATCCGAAATGTTGAGGGTTCCCGTAATCACGTAGACGCCCGGGCGGAGGTAGTTCAGACCGCTGAACAGGGCAAGGTCTGGGTCACGCCGCCTGGTTCGTAAACCTTGCAATCGGTCGCTACCAGCGGGTCGGGTGGCAATGGCTAAGAAAGGGGGAGTGCCTGCGGAAGATCCACACCCGGGTTCGGCACGGGCAGGACCGAGGGGATGCATCGAAACAGCAGTTGAGATGGAACTGTGGGACGGTTGGCTACATCGGTGCAGGACGGCGACTTCGTCTCAGTCGTGCGCTCCCGGCTATCCCGGTTACGGTCAAACCCGGTGCACCCTCCCACCGGCCGGTGCCGTTGTACATGGGCCCTGTGATCTGGTTCTGACAAGTCCCGCAATTGATCAGGCCTCCAGCGGGAACCTGATCCGTTAGGAACAAAGCCCAAGCTGATGCGGTGGTCGGAAGTCGGGGTAGCGACCCGGCATTTGATGTCGACGGTTTCGCCGCCGATAGACAGCCCGCTGGCCATCGGTGACGACTTCAACCGAGCTACCGCAAATTGGTGCCGACCTGAGCATCTGAATGCCAATGTCGACCCCGCCATCGACGGCAGCCAGCCGTGCTTCCACCGGCTTCAAAGCGGTCGTCGCGAACATGTTGGTCTTGATCTGCCCAAGCGACGCAAGAGAGATCAACGTGGCCACCGTGATGAAGGCCATCGCGAACACCGTTGCGTAGCCAGACTCAGATTCGTATGCGCGCTCACGGATCACGGCTTGTCCCCTGACCCATCGTCGTTTCCGCCGTCGGCGGCAGTTGATAGAACGGTCACCAGGGGCAGGGTGTCCCGTGCTGCGACCCGTGGGGACCCGGTAACTGAGGTTCGGTTGGTCAGGCCGTTGGATCCCATCGCTTCGATGCGCAGGGTTGCTCGGATCACGTCGGTTCCGTCGGTGGTGAAGCCGCCAGCGGTGTTCTCCCCGACCTTCACCCGCCGGGCAACGATCAGCGTGTCCGATGGCGTGATCGGGCCGCCAAGGGGGCATGCATAACGCACGACCCGGGTCGCGGAGACTTCGTCGGGCGAGGGTTCGCGGATGTAGTGAATGAACCTTGTGGTTTCTGCATCTTCGAAGTGGCCCACCTGGCGCAGGCGGATCAGCGTCTTAGCCTCGGTCGGCCTTGCTGAAGCGCAGGCCCAAGCATCTTCGTCGGTCGAATTGCCTGCTGTCGGGTCGTTTGAGTCCTCGACCTTTCCGTCGGAGCCGGCCACGTCGGCAGCGAACGACACCGCCAACATGTCTCCGACGCTGGCGACGGAAGCCCGATCGTTGAGTGTCCGTTCGGTGGACAGCAACTGGAAAAGCGAGCCGATGGTGGCGGCCCCGATGATGGCCAGGACGACCATGCCAACGATCAGCTCGACCAGAGTTGTGCCTGCCTCAGTGAGGGCGGCCTGACGGAGCTCAACAATACGTGTGCGTATCATGTTGGACTCCGCTTCACAACAACGGCGGTGCGTGCGACCCGTTCGTCTTTCGTAGACGTCACCGTGACCGTGATTTGCTGCAATCGAGCAAACGTGCCGTAGGTATCCTGCGTCGAGGCAGGCGTCGTCGAACGAGTCGCCGTCCCAGTACTTGATTTCGGTGACCCGGATGTCGTAAAGATCGGGTGTGTGCGAACCGGGCGCAAGTGTCGAAGGCGGAGCACTCCAGGTTCCAATGCCTTTCCTCGGGTCGTAGTACCCAGCTACCACCGGCGGATGCGGGGCCGGGACTTGGCAGTTCACATATGGGTTGCGATTCTGGTCACGGACGGCTTCGCCGGCCGATACCGCGATCGCTGCGATCGTCGACGTTTCTCGCCCGTTGAGCGAGAGCGAAATGGACGTTCCCCAGACGTTGAGCAACCCAGCTACGCCGATGCCGAGCAGGACGATCGCAACGAGAATGTCGGCGAGCGACGATCCGTTCTCGTCGGTGCGCCGTGTGTGCATGCGGGTCCGGGCTGCGGTGAATCATCAGACGTTGACCTGGCGATAGATGCCGTACATGGCTGACACGAGGGCGATGGCAACGAAGCCGACGATGAGACCGACGGCCAGGATGACTGCAGGTTCGAACATGTCGGTGAATCGCTTCAACCGGTAGGTGAGTTCCCGGGAGTAGAAGTTGGCGGCCGCATCGAGCTGCGTGTCGAGTGTTCCCGTGGCTTCGCCGACTCGGATCATCTGATTGGCGCCCGACGGGAACAGGCCGGTTGCTGCTATCGGCTTCGCGAGTCCTTCTCCACGAACCATGGCCTCGCGGGCCACGCCGAGACCACGACGGAACTTTCGGTTGCTTGAGCTGTCGCTCGCGACCTGCATCGCGTCGGGGATGGGCACACCGGCCTGCACCATCGACGACAGGATGCGGCAGAACCGCTCGACGATTGCGTACCGAAGGACGATCCCGAGGCCCGGCAGTCGCAAGACGATGCGGTCACGGAGCAGCTTGCCCTGTTCGGTTCTCAGCGCGATCGCAGTGAACAGGATGAATGCGACGGTCGCAAATCCGATGATGCTTCGGCCCTGGTTGATGCCGCGCGTGGTGGCCAACAGGATGCGAGTGGACAGTGGCAACTTTGCGTTCAGTCCCTCGAAGAACGTTTCGAACCGGGGGAGAACAAAGGTGGAAAGGACCACAACAGTGATCACCGACATGATCGCCACGATTGTGGGATAAGTAAGCGCGCTTTTGATCTTGCGGCGAGACTCGATGTCTCGGTCGAGGTATTCGGCCAGCTGGTCCAGAACGTCATCGAGGCGACCCGTGAGTTCTGCAGCCTTGATCATCGGCACGAAGTACGGGGGAAGCGCTGTCTGGTAGATGCCAAGGGCAGCTGACAGCGTGGAACCCGATTTGATGCGAGCCGAGCAGTCCAACAAGATCCGACGCAGGTACTTGTCCTTCGTCTCTTCGGAGATCACCTGCAAAGCCTCGATAAGGGGCACGCCGGCTCGCACGAAGGCCGAGCATTGCCGCGAGAAGTTCATGACCTCTTCGCGCTTCACCTTGTCGGGAGTGAGCTCGTACTGCCACCAGGCCCGCTTGTTCTTCGGCCCGAATGCGTCGCCTTTGCCGGAACTCGCCGGGATCGTCGCAGTCATCTCAGCTCCCCAGGTACACGGTTCGGACGACCTCATCGATCGTGGTGACGTGCGAGTGCACGAGTGCAACTGCTTCATCGGCAAGGCTGCGCATCCCGTTGCTGAGCGCAAGCTCGCGCAGGGCCTGCGGCGTTCGCCTCTCAACGACGTACTGTCGAACTTCGTCGGTGATCTCGAGGACTTCGTAGATGCCGACGCGTCCCCGGAAGCCGGTGAACGAGCAGTAGTTGCAACCGACCCCGCGGGTGAACACCGTGTTGGGATCTCCGCCCAACTCGGTGAAAACCAGAAGCTCCCGTGCGGCGGGTTGGTATTCCTCGGCGCAGCTCGGGCACACCCGCCGCACCAGTCGCTGGCCGACGACGGCCGAGACCGACGACGCAACCAGGAACGGTTCCACTCCCATGTCGAGGAGTCGATACAGGGCCGACGCCGCGTCGGTTGCGTGAATGGACGACAGAACGAAGTGTCCGGTGAGCGCCGACTGAACGGCGATGCGAGCAGTCTCCGGATCGCGGACCTCTCCAACGAGAATGACGTCTGGGTCCTGGCGGAGAATCGCTCGGAGACCGGAGGCGAAGGTGATTTCGGCCTGTTCGTTGATCTGAATCTGGTTGACCTCGGGGAACACGTACTCGACAGGGTCCTCGATGGTCATCACGTTCACTTCGGGTGACGTGATCTCTTGGAGCGTTGCGTAGAGTGTCGTTGTCTTGCCCGCTCCAGTAGGACCCGAGCACAGCACCATGCCGTACGGGCGGTGCGCGATGTCGGAGAACGCCTTGTGCACGTCTTCTCGCATGCCAAGGTCACTGAGTTGGAGGAGCGAGCGCCGCTTCTCGAGCAACCGCATGACGACCTTCTCACCCCAGATGGTCGCCGAGGTCGAAACTCGAACGTCGACGTCGCGTCCGTCGACTCGGCGCTGGAACTGACCATCCTGCGGGCGGCGCTTCTCGACGATGTTCATTTCAGCCATGACCTTCACCCGACTGGAGATGGCTGGCCCGAGCGACTCTGGAAGGGTGAGGATCTCTTTCAGGGTGCCGTCGATGCGGAACCGCACCCGCACGTGTTCGCCGTTCGGCTCCACGTGTACGTCGGATGCGCGGTCGCGCAGTGCCTGGGCAACGATCCGATCGACCACGGCGACGACCGGTGCGCTGTCGGTGCCGATCAGGTCGAGCACGACCTCAGGTGCGTTCCGTGCCGGGCCTGATCCGGACACAAACTGATCGATTTGTGTCTCAACGCCCTGTAGGACCCGATAGGAGCTGTTCAGGACGGACTGGATGTCCTCCGGGGTTGCGACCGCAAAGGAGACAGTCGCGACGGGAAGCGCCTCGACGAACGCCCGCATCTCGGAATCCGCTGGGTCGGCGACAGCGAGTTCCAGGCAGCCGTCGTGGATTCGCAGCGGGACAACGCTGTGTTGGCGAGCCGCGTTATCAGAGACGAGTGCAAGGGCGTCGATGCTTGGCCGTTGCTTGCGGAGGTCGACGTACGCCAAGCCGAACTGACGAGCCAGCGACCGTGCGAGGCCGCGATCGTCGATGAGGCCGAGGTCGATCAGTCGCTGGCCGATTGGGCGGACGCTGCCTCCTGGGTCGGCGATCGATGTTTCCTCTTCAATGGCCCGCTCGATTTGATCCTCAGAACAAAGGTCCAACTCGATCAGGATCTGTCCAAGCCGCTCGCGCTCATCGCTGGCTGGAATTTCGGGAAGTGTTGCGAGAACGGTCGCCACTTCTCCCACACGCCGACGCCGCCGAAACCGTGAGTGTGATTCACCACCATCGATTGTCTTGCTGGTTGTCTCACCCACGAGGCTTCGCTTTCCTGAACCATCCACAAACCGGCGCGACGGAACAGGGCTGAAGAAGGGCCGAGAGGCCCAGTCACGATTCCGTCGTCACATCTGAATAGGTATTCAGACAGGAGTAATATGTCACTCACGGTGTGAATCGTCAATGGCTGACCACACAATGAGCGGTCAATTCAACAACTTTGAGTAGTTGGACCTGCGCTGTGCGTGCTTCGCGTCCTCGTGGGTATGGGCTCCGTCCCTGGTTCGGTGCACTCCATCTGCTTGGTTTGGGTTGGTTTTGGGCGGCTCGACCAAACTCCACCCGACCCGTCCCCGCTCGCGCTCCTAGACTGCGGCGGTGACCGCCGATCCCCGCTGGGCCGACCTCGACCGCTACCTGTTCAGCGAAGGTCGTCATATGAAACTGTGGGAACACCTCGGTGCCCACATCGGCGAACGTGACCTCGTCCCCGGAGTGTGGTTCTCGGTCTGGGCACCCAGCGCATCAGCGGTCTCCATCGTCGGAGACTTCAACGGGTTCGATCGCTCCGCGGCGCCGATGCAGCCGATCGGGAGCACGGGCGTGTGGTCGGGGTTCGTCGCTGGAGCCCACGCGGGACAGTGCTACAAGTTCGCGGTGACCACCAAGAGCGGACACGTGTCAGACAAAGCCGACCCGATGGCTCGCGCAACCGAAGTGCCTCCCCGTACTGCGAGCGTGATCACCACAGATGCGCACGTCTGGACCGATACCCAGTGGATCGCGGAACGCACAGCATCGAACCCGTGGGTTGAACCCATGTCGATCTACGAGGTTCACTTGCCCAGTTGGCGTGGACCGAAGAACTATCGGGACTTCGCCCACGAACTTGCAGGGCACGTGAAGTACCTCGGGTTTACGCACGTTGAACTGCTCCCAGTCGCCGAGCATCCCTATGGACCATCGTGGGGTTACCAGGTCAGCTCTTACTTTGCACCCACATCGCGGTTCGGTTCACCGGACGACTTCCGATACCTCGTCGATCATCTGCACGCAGAGGGTATCGGCGTCATCGTCGACTGGGTGCCCGCGCACTTTCCCAAAGACGAATGGGCGTTGGCCCGTTTCGACGGCACGGCGCTGTACGAGCATGCCGATCCGCGTCAGGGCGAGCATCCCGACTGGGGAACGCTGGTGTTCAACTTCGGCCGCACCGAGGTTCGCAACTTCCTCATCGCGAACGCGCTCTACTGGCTCGAAGAGTTTCACATCGATGGGCTGCGGGTCGACGCTGTCGCGTCGATGCTCTACCTCGATTACTCCCGCAAAGACTGGCGAGTGGATCCCCAACCAGTACGGCGGTCGCGAGAACCTCGAGGCCGTGTCGTTCATGAAGGAACTCAACACCGAGGTCCACGCTCGCCACCCTGGCGTGCTCATGATCGCCGAAGAGTCCACCGCATGGCCGTCCGTGTCTCGCCCCGTCGACGGAGGGGGTCTCGGGTTCGGCTTCAAGTGGAACATGGGGTGGATGCACGACACGCTTGAATACTTCGGGCGCGATCCAATTCATCGCCAGCACCATCATTCCGAGCTCACCTTCGGGTTGCTCTACGCTTTTACAGAGAACTTCGTGCTGCCGCTCAGCCACGACGAAGTGGTGCACGGCAAGGGCAGCATCATCACGCGTATGCCAGGCGACCCATGGCAGCGTCGAGCAAATGTACGCGCGCTTTATACCTGGATGTTTGCGCACCCCGGTAAGCAGTTGCTGTTCATGGGTGGCGAGTTTGGGCAGTGGTCAGAGTGGAACTCCGAAGGACAGCTGGACTGGTGGCTCCTCAACGACCCAGACCACGCCGGAATCATGGAGTTGGTGCGTTCGCTGCACGAGGAACAACGTGCGCATCCAGCGCTGTGGGAGCGAGACTTCGAGCCAGAGGGCTTTGGCTGGATCATCGCCGACGACGCCGCCAACAACGTGTTTGCCTTCGGCCGCTTCGGGTCATCGCCTCATTCGGAACCGGTGGTTTGCATCGCCAACCTTTCGCCGGTCCCTCGTTACGAGCACGGGATCACGCTTCCAGCCGGCGGCACGTGGCGTGAAGTGGTCAACAGCGATGCCACCGAGTTCGGTGGGTCTGGCGTGGGTAACGGTGGGTGGGTCAACGCAGATTCGCTTGGCCGCGCGTCCATTACGTTGCCTCCGCTTGGCGTCGTGTGGCTTGCACACGAGAACGGATGACTGGAACCACTCCAACTGCGCCGGCAATTCCGGCTGGTCCAGGCTCAGGTCCAGGGCCGGGCGACGAACAGCTCACCTTCCGCCTCGATCTCGCTCGTAACGGTGCCGCTGGCTTCATCGATGCGTGCGAGCGCACGTTCTTTCTGCTGATCGCCATCAAGGTCCTTGACGGCAACTGGGTCTCCAAATCAGTAGTTGCCGGAGCCGCTGGCATTGGATTTCTGTTCTCGCCACTTGCGGTGCAACGAGTCCGGCGCAGCGGTCGAGTGGTCACCATTCCGTCGGTGCAACTGCTGGTCGGCGCAGCCGTTGCAAGCCTTGCTTCGGCGCTGTTCGCCAACCAGGTTTTGTTCGTGATCGGCGCGTCGATTGGCCTTGCGCTGCACGGGTGTGTTGTCCCCTTCACGACGGCGATCTTCAACCGTAACTATCCCGATGGTCGGCGCGGGAGATACGTCAGCGTTGGATTGTGGATCCGTGTGTTCTGGATGGCAGCCAGCGCCATTGTCGTTGCTCAGGTTCTCGAGCGGCGTCTCGAGTCTCACCCGGGCACTTGGCGCGTGGTTCCGCTAGCTGCAGCTGTTGCGTACGGGTTGCAGGCTGTTGTGGTTCGTCGATTCCCCGCCGCGCCGTTGCGCCTTCGTCCAGACGAACCACAGAACGAGCGGGAAGCTTGGAAAGTACGCATACAACTGATGCGCACGGACTTGTTGCTGCGCAACGTCTTGGCAGCGTGGATGTTTATGGGTTTTGCCAACCTGATGATGCTTCCGTTGCGGGTTGAGTACATCACCAACCCCCGCTACGGGTTGTCGTTGGGGCCACTCCGAATCACCATGCTCACCATCATCATTCCGGCGATAGTCAGGTTGGTGATGACCGTTCCGTTCGGATGGGGATTCGACAAGCTCTCGTTCTTCGCGTTGCGGATCATCGTCAATGTGGTGTTTGCAATCTCCATCGTCTCGTTCTTCTTGGGCAAGGACATGCGCGGCTTGGTGATCGGGTCCATTGCGTACGGCCTGGGTGTGGCAGGCGGCGATGTGTTGTGGAACCTTTGGACCATCAAGTTCGCACCACCGGGCAGGGTTGCTGACTACATGGCTCTGCACATGTTCTTCACCGGGGTCCGTGCCGTAGCCGCCCCGTTTGTGGGGTTCTATCTGATCGAGCGTGTGTCCATCACGGGCATGGGCTGGATCTGTGCTTCGCTGATTGTGGTGTCTTCGCTGATCTTGGTGCCGCAGTACTTCACCGAACGCGAATCCCGCCAGAGTGTGCATTAACTCGGTACCAGACCGACTTAGTGCACACGCTCTCGGAGGAGAAGCAGAACCCGTTCAAATGCGGCGGCGCTCACTAGGTCGGCATCCGTCGCCTCGATCACCGTCCAACCAGCTTGGATCAGTAGCCGACGACGGATGACGTCTCGTTCTTGGGCGGCACGCGAGCCGTGCGTGAAGAACGGGCTCACCTCTAACACGACTTTGACTTCCACCCACGCAAAGTCGACCTCGACTCGCACGCCGTCCGCGGTGATCACCACGTAGTTGCACTGCCAACCCGATAGCCCGCCGTCGTCGAGCCAGCCGCCCGTCTGCTGTTCTATGCCGCTTCGATGTCCGATACCTCTCGTAGCGGGCGTGGAGCAGATCAAGAAGTAACCCGCGGCCAACAACGGATCTGTAGGGCTGCGCTTCAATAAGTGTACGTACGGTAGTGACCGTTACCAGTCGGTGGGCCAGACAATGGTCGAGACACCGTTCCAGAGTTGCCGCGTCGAGGTACCTGGGGAGAAGGATCAGGGTGGCAGCAGGAGTTGCGATCCTGGCACCCATAAAGGGTCGGCTTGGCAGCGACGCCGCGACAGCGCATGGCGATGATGCCTCCAATTCGTACCACAGTGCGGTTAGGCACAGTCAGAACCACCGGCTGGGTGTTGAAGTCATGAACGTACGGCTTAGCTCACCGGGAGACCCAAGATTGCTCCGGCGCTTGGTCCCGCGATGCACGAACCTAAGACTGCGAGCGATCCGGCAAGCGATCGCTGATGCGGTGGCGGTTCGATCCCCGTGAGCCTCATGACTCGGGGAAACACGGGGACCAGCATTCCGGTTGCCCGCCGATGCGCCAAGGCATCCCAGCCAATTCCAGCGTGCATGCTTGTGCCGCACTTACCAAGCCGAGTTGCTTTTCGGCGATGCGCCGTAGCGCGTGATCGATCTCTGACGAAGCCCGCTTGTGCATAGGCCCTCCCGCGAAGTTGCAGACAGAGCTGCAGTCAATTCAAACGCGGGGGAAGCGCTGGGTCGCAGTATTTCACGGCTGCTTGCACGAAGTCGGTTCCAGACCGACGTAGTGCCACACAGCCCTAAGAAGGCGCGAGGGAGCCCCAGTGGGCTAGGCGCTGTGCGAAGCCTGCAGTGCGCCGGAGAGTTGCTGTGCAGCAAGTTCCGGTGGCACCACGTTGATCAGGACACCTGTGCCGAGCTCGAAACCGGCGCGGGTGGTGACCTTGGGATACACGTGGGCATGCCAGTGGAACGGGCCTTGCGCACGGTACGGAGCAGAGTGGAAGGCCACGTTGTAGGCGACGTCGCCGAGTGTGGAACGCAGCGCAGCAAGCCCGTTACGCAACCCAATGCCGACCGCTGTCAGGTCAGCGGTGGCAGCGGTGTGGATGTGGGCGCCGTGGGTACGTGGGATGGCCAGCATCTCGTACGGGGTGCCGCTCCAGAACGGGTTGATGATGACAACGTTGTCGTCTGTGTAGATAACACGCGACCCATCGTCCAGCTCAGCTTCGATGGTGGTGCACAGCAGGCAGTTGCCGCTGAAGCGGTCGAAGCCGGCCTGCTCGTTGAGGATCTCGCCCGGAACGAACGGCAACCCAAGCAACTGACCGTGCGGGTGCACCAATGAAGCGCCGGCCTCGCGGCCGTAGTTGACGATGGCCTGGCTGTAGCGAAGCTCTGGAAGCTGACTGTGCGAGTCGATCCGGGCAGCAATTGCAGCCATGACCAATTCACATTGCGATTCTGAAAGGTCTGCCCACGACGCGTTGTGATCAGGGTGGACCACGAGAACTTCGTGCGCACCGCTGGCGTCGGCCTGCGTGAAGATGGGGCCGAGGTGCTCAACAACCATGGGTTCGCGGCCCTCAAAGGCTGGGTACAAATTGGGAACCACGCGTACTGCCCACGAGCCGTCTGGGCCGGGGGTGACCAGCATCGGAGGCTCGGTCTCTGCGCGGCCAGGGCAGAACGGACACGGACGCCCAGTGTCTGTTTCGACCTCAAGAGAACGAATGTTGAACTCGTTCGGGCGCTGGCGACGTTCGGCGTTGATGGCCACCCAGCGGCCGGTAAGCGGATCGAGTCGGAGTTGGCTCATATGCCCATATGCGGTGTGAAGTGACCTGACGGTGAGTTTTGGCTGAGTTCTGCCTGGTTATGCCTGGTTATGCCGTGCATCTGGAGCGTACAGCCTGTGATCCGCTGCGTGTGCCTATGGTCCAATGAGTCTGGCCGTGATGCCTACTCCAACGCTGAACCGGGCTCAGTACGCCGTTAAGTCATGACCGCAGAGAAGCCACCGCAGCGGGGATGACTGCGAGCGCGAGGTCAACATCGGCGTCAATCGTGGAGGGCCCGAGCGTCAGACGGAGAGCCCCCTCAGCGAATGTCTGCGGGACGCCCATGGCCGCCAGCACGGGTGAAGTGTGAATGGCGCCACTGGCACAAGCAGAACCTGCCGAGGCGCAAACTCCGCCATCGTCGAGCAGCACAAGCAGCGATTCGCTCTCCACTCCGGCGATGCAGAGGTGCGCGTTGCCAGCAACCTTGACGTGTCTCGGGGACGTCTCGACGGCGTCTGAAATGGTCGCCAGAAGGCCGTTCACCAACCGATCTCGTTTCGCCGCGATGTCGCTGGCCGCGGCAGAGCGTGTGGCATCGGCGTACGCAAACGCCGCGGCCATCCCGACGATGCCTGCCACGTTCTGAGTCCCAGACCGCCGTTCACGCTCCTGGCCTCCGCCGTGGATGATGGGGGCGATTGCTGTGCCCTCGCGCACGCGCAACGCACCGACGCCTTGCGGGCCGCCGAACTTATGCGCGGATATGACCGTGAGGTCGGCCGCGGCGAACTCCGCGGGGTTCAGCCATGCTGCGCCCTGCACGGCATCGACCAGAACCAGCGCCGTGGGTGCCAACGAACGTGTGAGTGCCACCACGTCTGCGATGGGCTGGATGGTGCCGATTTCGTTGTTGACCGCCATCACGGCAACCAAACGAACGGCTGGGGACAGCAGTTCTCTGACCGCTTCGAGGTGGAGCACGCCGTGCGCATCCACGGGTGCCTGGATGTGCGTTTCGCCGGCCGCCACCCGAGCGTGTGCTGCTTCTCGAACAGCATCGTGCTCGATTGCCGAGGTGACGATGGTGCGCGGTGACGGATTGACGGTCCCGGCGATGGCGAGGTTGATGGCTTCGGTCCCGCCCCCGGTGAACACAATCTCGCGCGCTGCCGCACCGAGGATGGCGGCGATCTGGTCACGGGCGTCCTCGATAGCCGCCCGAGCGGTGCGCGCAACGGAGTGGGACCCCGATGGATTTCCGAACTGCCAACCCATCCACGGCAGCATCGCCTCGCGGCATGCATCGGTCATTGGTGCCGATGCCGCATGATCCAGATAACTGAGGCGCATCCTCACATTGTCCACCGGATGACAATGCTGAGGATGCACGGGGAGTTTGGCCAGCCGCGAGGTGGGAGCTGGGCTCCCATTCGTTCAAACTGCTGCTGCGACAACCACCAACTTCACTTCGACGGTTGCGACTTTGGATCCACTGGTGGCTGACAGCGTCACCGGGTAGGTGGTCGCTGGCGTTGACTTTGCCGTAGCGATCTTGACGATCACTCCGCCCTGCACGGTCTCGATCGTGGAGGTAGCACCGGCCGGAAGGCCTGAAACCGAGATGGCCACTGGGTCAGAGAACCCGCCGACCGGCGTGATCCGAAGGTCGAACGAGGTGATCGCACCCTGTTGCACTGTTGCGCTGGTTGGGGTCACGGAGATTCCGAAACCTGGCAAGTCGCGGGTCACCGTCAGTGTGAATTGGAGACCCTGCTTGTAGGTACCACTGGTTCCCGACACGATGATTTTGTATGTGCCTGCCGCAGTGGTGGTGGCCGTCGAGATGACCAACTGTGTTGTGGCTCCCTGTGTGACGGCCGTGCGGATCTGCACGCCGGCTGGTGCATCGAGGAGCGCAAGGTCAACCTCGGGAAGGGTTGTCGATCCAGCAGTACGCCCGATCGTGACCTGTGTCGATGTGTCCTGGCCCGCGTTCACCGTTGCTTGCGCAGGACTGAGCGACAACACGAATGGTCCGACTCGTCGAACGACTACACGAACCGCAATCGAGTGAGTGATGCCGCCTCCGGTGCCGGTCACAACCACGAGGTAGTTGCCGGAAGGCGTTGTGGTTGAGGTTGTGATGTACAGCGTGGTGCCAAGCATGGTTGGGTTTGGAGCCGCGTCAGCACGAGCACCTGCTGGTGCACCTTCGGTTCGGAACGTCACTGGGCCGCTGTAATCCCGACGGTTTACAACGATGGTGTACGAAGCGACCTCGCCGGGGAGAATTGTCTTGCTCTGCACGGTGGTGCTGAGTGTGAAGTCACCGACCTTCGTCACTGGAGGTGCGGTTGTGGGATTTGCTGGCACCGTTGTTGCTGGCGCGGTCAGCGTGAGGCTGAAGATCGCGATCCGTTCAATGGAACCGGACTGAGCGCGCACTACGTATGACGATGTGCCGGCCAGGGACTGCGCTGAGGTGCGAATGCGAAGCTGGTAAACCGACGTGGACTGTTTGGTGAAGACAGCCGTCGAGTTCTCGGGCAGGTCCGGCACGTCGAAGGAGATGGCTTTCTTGAACCCGCCGGTCCGGGACACCACGAATCGTAAAACCACTTCGTTTCCGGCTGTAACTCGTGCTGACGGTGTCAGCATCTTCACCGTGAACGATGCGACGGCCTTTTTCGTCGTTTTCTTGGCCACCAGGTGGCTGGTGGCCGCGTTGCTTGCGCTTGCCGTGGTGCCAAGCAGAAGAACAGTCGCCACAAGCCCACCAAGGACTCGTCGGTATCTCATTGGTTGCTGCACCGCCGGTTCAACTCCGATCCCTCCGTTCACCGTCGGCCGCGCCCTCAGGCCCTTTCGGGTCGGTTCTTGGATGTGTTGGTTCAGGTTGTTCGACACGATGGTCTCGCTTTTCTTTTGCAGCAGCTTGTTGGCTGCTGGTTGCAAGGAAATTCAGCCCGCCGATGCAAACACCGGCAGTGGTAAGTACCCGGTGTGTCGAACTGTCAAACCTTCGCTGACGTCACGAGACTTACTTGGAGTAAGCAACGTGCCGCCGACGCGCGCGAACTGCGGGAGAATTGGTTCCATGCAGCCCGACCCCCACGCGCCTGGCACGCAGATGCCCCCCGCTGGCACGCGGGTGCTTGTCGCTATGTCTGGCGGCGTCGATTCGTCCGTTGCGGCCGCCATGCTGATTGATCAGGGTTATCTGGTCGAAGGCGCAACGCTCAAGCTGTGGGGCGGCGAGGGAGACTCCGGGTGCTGTTCGGTCGCAGACGTTGACGACGCTCGTCGCGTTGCGCAGAAGCTGGGCATCCGCCACCACGTGTTCAACTTTGGGGCGGACTTCGACACGCACGTCGTCGATCCGTACGTCACTGCGCATCAGCAGGGAATCACGCCGAACCCCTGTGTGGAGTGCAACCGCCATGTGAAGTTCGACCGGCTTTTGCACCGCGCCGGGCAGCTGGGATTCCAATACATCGCCACCGGTCACCACGTACGACGCGTCAGCACTACTCACGGCTTTGCGGTGGCCCGGGCAGTTGACTCTGCCAAGGATCAGAGCTACGTGGTTCACATGTTGGGTGCCGATGTGTTGGCCCGTTGCCTGTTCCCAATCGGCGACATCACCAAAACCGAAGTGCGGGCACTTGCAACAAAACTGGATATGCGAACCGCGGACAAGCCCGACTCGCAAGACGTTTGTTTCATCGCGAAATCACAGGGTGGTCGGCTCACGTTCCTTGGGTCGCGCATCCCGTTGCGTTCAGCAACAGTTGTCGATACTTCCGGCAACACCGTCGGATCCGTCGATGCCGTCGAACTGCTCACCATTGGTCAGCGGCGCGGTCTCAACGTCGCGGCAGGCGAGCGGCGATACGTGGTCGACGTCGACGTGCCGGGTCAGCGCGTCGTCATTGGCGGTCCAGAGGATCTGCTGACGGACTCAGTCCTGCTCACCGGGCTCACGTGGGCCGGGGTTGTTCCCTCCGAAGGTGCTGCTGTGTTTGTGCAATCCAGCGCGCATGGCGAGGCGTTCGCTGCCACAGTGCATGACAACGGTGCGCTGGTTCGGTTTGCCTCGCCAGCGCGGCGGGTTGCTCCCGGCCAATCCGTGGTGCTCTACGACGGCGAAACCGGCGACGTGGTCCTTGGCGGCGGCATCGCCCGTCGCGCGTAGGGCACCTTCACCCGATCTTTGCTTCGACTGTATCTCGGCCGGATGAACGACCTGATGGCTGCGGTGCCATGGCGTAGTTGCGGGCCGAGGCTTCTCGCAACACGGCGCCAGGGCGCATGGGGCTCACCAGGAACCGGGCCGTGCGCCCTGCTTCGCCTGTGCGTCGATCGTTGCTGAGCTTGGTGAGCTCTACCTTCTCGGTGAGGTGAACCTCCAGCGGCATCCCCGTGGCGCCAAGCGTGAGATCCAGCGAGTCCGTGTGGGCAACGGCTGGTCCCATGTGTTCCACCACATTGCGGCGGAACAACACCGGGTCGAAGAGAGACATGTGGTCGTGGACCACAAACCCGGCCGGCACAAACACCACAAACCGGCGGCTGAGTTGATGGAGCGAACGTGTCCCTACCCATGTGACTCCGGCCGCCACAAGCACCAGCACGGCGCCTGGGATCCAAGCTTTCGCTGCAATCAGCAACACTGCAAAGATGACGGCGGAAACCGTAAGCGCACACACAATCAGTGTGATGGGAATGAGTCCGATGGGTGTCTTGAGCGCGTGTCGGCTTTCGTTGGGATAGGCCGGACCATCCACACACCACGTGGCTGTTTCAGCCGCACCAAGCGCGCCAAGCGATGCAAGCGCGCCCACCACCGCCGCCCCGCGTTGCCACGGCGTCGGGCCCTGAACGACGGCCACCCACCCGGCGCAGCCCAGCAAGGCGGTAAGGCAAAGGCGGATAGTGGTGAGGCCAACGGGGTGCGCCAACGCAACGGCGCCCAGCCCGGCCGTCCACACCGCCCAGGCGAGCAGCGTTCCTGCCAGTTGCACGGGTCGGGAGTGCAGCGCAAGGGCTGCGCCGATTCCAGACCCGGCCGCCAACACCTGAGCAGCCCACACGAGTCGATTGACCCATGGCCTGAACTGGTCGGCTTGGGTCCGTGCGGATGGGCTGGCTGGCACGGTGACCATCCTACGGAAAGCAGATAGCTTCGACGGCGTGAGCGCACCGGGCCGATCTGTTCCACCAACAAGCAGCAGCAGTGCACAGGCCGAGACGGATCTGTTTACCCGTGCGACGCAGCTGCGGGCACTCATCGAGTACCACGACCGCCGCTACCACCAGTTAGACGACCCGGAGATCGCCGACGCCGATTACGACGCGCTTGTCAGGGAACTTCGTGCGATCGAAGCGTCGTTTCCTGACGTCGATGATGACAGCAGCCCCACCAAGTCTGTCGGGGCGCCAGTCGCGGCGCAGTTCTCTGCCGTTGAACACCTGCAGCCGATGATGAGCCTCGACAACGTTTTTGGGTGGGAGGAGCTGCAGCAGTGGGACGCCCGCAATCGCAAGATCATGGGCGCCGACGCACCGTTTCGATACGTGGTGGAACTGAAGATCGACGGGCTGGCCATGAGCATCGTCTACCGAAACGGGGACTACACCCGGTCTGCGACTCGTGGCGATGGCCGTGTCGGCGAGGATGTGTCGGCCAACGTCTCCACCATCGCAGCGGTCCCGAAACGACTCACCACGGACTCGCCTCCAGCGCTCATGGAAGTTCGTGGCGAGGTGTACATGCCGCGCCAAGCCTTTGTGGAACTCAACGATCGTCGCACCGTCGCAGGCGAGCCGCGTTTCGCGAACCCTCGCAACTCTGCGGCGGGCAGCTTGCGCCAGAAAGACCCTCGGGTTACTGCCAGCCGCGAGCTCAGTTTCTGGAGCTACCAACTTGGTGCCATCGAGGGCGGCCCGGTGTTTGCCCGCCACTCCGACACGCTTGAGTTCCTGTCGGAGTGTGGCCTGCCGGTCAACCCTGAAACGGTGGTGGTCGACTCGCTCGATGCTGTCTTCGACCGGTGTCGCCATTGGCAGGAACATCGACACGATCTGCCGTATGACATCGACGGCATTGTCATCAAGCTCGACGACCTGTCGATGCGAAACGAGCTTGGGTCAACCTCCAAGGCGCCACGTTGGGCCACGGCCTACAAGCTTCCTCCAGAAGAACGCACCACGCTGCTGAAAGACATCCAGGTGTCCATCGGACGCACTGGCAGGGCCACCCCGTTCGCCGTTCTCGAGCCTGTGTTCGTTGGCGGGTCCACGGTTGCTATGGCCACGCTGCACAACCAAGATCAGGTCAAGGTCAAAGACGTGCGGCCGGGTGACACGGTCATCGTGCGCAAGGCCGGCGACGTGATCCCCGAAGTGCTTGGTCCCGTGTTGTCACTCCGTCCGGCCGACGCTCCGGAATGGCACTTTCCCGAAGACTGCCCTGTGTGCGGCCACCGGTTGGAGCGCCCCGAGAATGAAAGCGATCATCGCTGCCGAAACGCTGATTGCCCAGCTCAGGCTTTCGCCCGAATCGTGCATTTCGGTTCGCGCGGTGCCATGGACATCGAAGGGCTGGGCGAGAAATCTGCTGGGCTCTTCATCGATCAGGGACTACTCAACGACGTCGGCGACGTGTACTCACTTGCTCAGCGCGCAGATGAACTGCGCGCGCTGGATCGCTATGGCGAGACCAGCATTGCCAATCTGCTTGCGGCAATCGAAGGATCTAAGAGCCGGCCGCTTGGCAACCTGCTGTTCGGACTCAATATCCGTCATGTCGGCTCAACAATGGGTCAGGTGTTGGCCAAGGCGTTTGGCAGTCTCGATGCGCTTGCCACTGCAACGGCCGATGAAATTGCGGCCGTCGAAGGTGTTGGGGCAACCATTGCGCAAAGTGTTGCGGTGTGGTTCGCAGACGAAGACAACCGTGCCCTGATCCAACGTCTGCGTACGGCCGGCGTCAACTTCCAAGGCCCAGCTGCTCCAGCTAATCCGCAGAACCTGGTGGGCAAGTCAATCGTGGTCACCGGTACGTTGGCCGGCTTCACACGAGACAGTGCTGAAGAGGCCATCACCAGTCGCGGTGGCAAGTGCCCAAGCAGCGTCTCCAAGAAGACCACCGCTGTTGTGGTGGGCGAAGAACCGGGGGCCTCGAAGCTCAACAAGGCAATCGAGTTGGGCGTCCCCGTGCTTGACGAAGCTGGGTTTGTTGCCCTTATTGAGTCTGGCGAACTGCCGAGCGTCAGGGCCTAACCGCGGTTGGCGGGCTGCTCAAGCCCGCGTTTGATGGGTTGCTCCACCTCGGGTTCTACTCCGGTCCCTCCGTTCACCGCTCGGCCGCGCCCGGCTTGCAGCTCAGCCCACCACGCGTCTGACTCGGTTTGCTCGCGGTGCTGCTTGGCGTAGTGATCGAACACCAACCGTCCGATGGCACTGGTCGCCATGACCAGTGAATAGACGATGGCCACGTTCCAGAACAGCGAGTCGCCCGGTTCCAATAGGTAGCGAGTCAACCCGCGCCCAAACGCAACGGCAGCAATTGCCGACAAGATCGTTTGGCGTTTGGCGTTGTATGGCGTCCGAACCAGGTGCTCCGCAACGAAATCCAAGATGGCCGGCGCAGGTAACACCCACAGCAGAACCGGATCAAGTGTTGACGGCCAGTGAAGCCCCGCAAGTCCCGCGGCCATGGCCAGCAGGGCGATTGGATAGCTCACCAGACAGCGCCTGCACACGAGGCGCCGCCCCACGAGGGCGCATCGTTCGTGATGCGCTTCGGCGTGGTGCGTCAGCCAGAGAGGATGTCTCCGTGTGTCTTGCCGGTCGTGCTCACCGAGGAACTATCGACTTTTGATTGGTGGAGCTTGACCCCACCTTCAGTCATCAGCGGCGCAAGGGGGATGTCGCGGCACTGAGGATTGTTCGCGGGTCTGCCACAGGGTTTCTGAGTGCCGCGACCGTGTGTGAGTGCCGCGACGGGCGGGAACCTCTCTCGCGTGCTTAGCGGGGTTCGGCTGGAAGGCCGAGGAGGCGTTCGCCGATCAGGTTGCGTTGGATCTGGCTGGTTCCGCCGGCGATTCGTCCGCCAGGAGCTGCGAGCAGCGAGCGGGTTGCGTCGTCGGTCTCCAGCATGGCGTGTGCGCCGTTGAGCGATGCACGTAGCTCAGCGGTGTCGAAGCTGAGTTCGGTGATGCCGAGTTTCAGCAGCGACGCTGCGGTGGATGCCACCGGCCCCTGGCGTGATCCAAGCATGGTGAGGACTCGGCCCCGGGTGACCAACGATGCCAACGCATCGCGTTCCGTTGGGCCGACGTCGCCACCGTCTCGCAGTTCGTCGATGAGACGGTCTACTCGACGCCCAAGTCCGATGGCAGCTGTGCCGATGGAGCCGCGTTCGTTGGTGAGCGTCGCCATGGCAACACGCCAGCCCTCGTTGAGCGGGCCAAGCAATGCAGACGCTGGCATCCGAACGTCGTCGAAGAACACCTCGTCGAACTCTGCCTCGCCGGTCATCTGCTTCAACGGCCGCACCGTTACGCCCGGCAATGACATGTCGAACAAGAAGAACGACAAGCCCTTGTGCCGGGGGGCGTCGGAGTCCGTGCGGGCAACAAGGATTCCCCAGTTGGAGTATCGCCCGCCTGAGCACCAGACCTTCTGTCCGTTGACCACAAACTCGTCGCCGTCGCGGACGGCCTTGGTGCTGAGTGCTGCCAGGTCGCTGCCCGCCCCGGGTTCGCTGAAGAGCTGGCACCACACGTGTTCGGCCGCAAGCGTATTTCGTAAGTGTGCTGACTTCTGTTCCTCGGAACCGAACAGCATGGTGGACCCGCCGGCCAGAACAATGCCGACCATGTTGATGAACGGCGGCACACCTGCCAACGCGCATTCTCGCACCCATGCAGCACGATGCTGGGGTGTGAGACCGCGGCCGCCGTGCTCAACGGGCCAATCGATGCCAGCCCAGCCTTCGGCGAACAGCAGCCGCTGCCACGCAAGACCTTGGTCAACCAAATGCGGCGGCATGATGGCGCCGTAGTCCGGTGGAGCAAGATGCGCGTGCGCCTGAATCCATTCGTGCGCAGCCTGCGCGAACGCATCGACCCCTGGCTGGGCCAGTTGATCGCCTGGCTGGGTCGGGTCCTGGCTCACGATGCTCAAACCGCTCATACGACGTTGAACTGCCACTGATACACCGACGCATCGGTGGTTCGGCTTCCGACTTTTGGCCAGTAGACGATTTGGGCGATGTGCTTGCCGTTGGTGAATCGTTCCGTGAACTTGCCCGGGCCGGGTGAGAACGTGAACTGGCCAAGCGAATCGACTTCCACGATCTGCTCTTGCGGAACCCGCACACCGTCGATGGAAAGCTCCATGCTGAACCCAAAGGCAAGGTCCACGATGACCGGGGTCTGGCCGGGCACAGCCTCGGAGGCTGCGGGTGGGGTTACCTGCTCGATGGCGATGTCGTCAGGGGCTGGCGGGTCTTCGTGCAGTGTGAGCGTCCAGCCCATGCCAACCACGCAACCAATAGCGGCGAGGATCACAGCGAAGCGGGCCCAACGGGGAGTCGGTTTGAACACCGGGGGTATTCCTGCGTCGTGATTGGAGGTTTCAGCGGTGGCCAAATCGGGCGTAGGCGCGTCGATGAGGGTGGGTGTGTCGGGGCTCGTCACCGTTCCATCATGGCCGCAATCCGGCCCAACCTCGGAATCGAAGGGACACGGACTACCCTCGATGTGTGAGTTTCGTCGCTGGTGAACAGATCGGGCGCGTCGTTGGCGGCCGTTTCCGTCTCGAAGCGTTGGTAGGCCGCGGCGCAACAGCCGAGGTCTATCTTGCTGTTGACACGCGTCTGCGGCGCCGGGTTGCGGTCAAGGTGCTGCATCCCGGCATGGCTGGTGACCCGCAATTCGTCCGCAGATTTCGCAGCGAAGCGCAGCTGGCCAGCCGCCTGACGCACCCCAACATCGTGGTCATCCACGACTGGCACGACGGCACCGCTGACGGCCGAAACCCTGATGGTCTCACCGAGCCGACCGCTTCTGAGCCGGCGTATCTCATCACCGAGTTTCTCGATGGCGGTAGCTTGCGGGCAATGCTCGACGAGCATCGTCGGTTGTCGTTGTCACAGGTTGCGCTCATCGGTATCGAAGCTGCAAGGGCGCTTGCCTACGCGCACGGTCAGGGCATCGTGCACCGTGACATCAAGCCGGCCAACCTGTTGTTTGCCGCCGATGGGTCGCTTCGCATTGGTGACTTCGGTCTCGCCCGAGCAATTGCGGAAGCGGCGCTCACCGAGCCAGACGGTTCGCTGGTTGGGACGGCTCGGTATGCGGCACCAGAACAAGCAACGGGCGCATCGCTCGATGGGCGCGCCGACGTGTACGCGTTGGCAATCACACTCATCGAGGCCGCCACCGGCGAAGCGCCGTTCCGTGCCGACACGCCGATTGGTGTGTTGATGGCGCGGCAGTCGCAACCGCTGGTCCCACCAGAGTCGATGGGGGTTCTGGCGCAGGCCCTGTTGCCTGCCGGTGCCGTGTCGCCAGACGACCGTATCGACGCTGCCGAGCTTCTCCGCCGTCTCGAGAGTTGCACCCGCAGTCTTCCTCGGCCGGAACGTCTTCCGATTGTCATCACCAAGGGACTGCGCTCCGGCATCGATGACGACCCCACCATCCACCGGTCTTCCGCAGCGGCAGTTGCACCGGCAGCGTCACCAGTTGCTCCTCCAGTTGCTCCTCCGGTTACTCCTCTCGTCGTGCCGGCAGTTGCACCAGCGCCAACTGAGGGTGGGCAACCGGCGCCGCAGCGCGCACCTGGGGTGTTGTCCGACCCGGATTCCATCGTTGAAGACCATCCGGCCCCCATTCCATCTCAGAACGCCGGTAGCGATGATCTGCGCGCTCGACGATGACGACGTTGACGCGAACGGGCCAACGCGTAGTCGAAGGACCGTGCTCATCGGTGGCGTTGCGTTGCTCGCTGCCGGCGGCGGCACTGCATTCGGCGTGAAGAACTACCTCGAAGGACGTCCGGTCTACCGTGACGTTCCAACCGCGGTTGGCCTCGACGCCGAAGCCGCCAAGGCTGCGGTGCAAGATGCGCAGCTCGTGTGGTCGCAGACCACCGCATTCCACGAGACCATTCCGACAGGTCAGGTCATCAGCCAGTTGCCCTCGGCCGGGCAACGGGTGTTGCGTTCTACAGAAGTGGCGGCAGTGGTTTCCAGCGGACCAGAACCGCGCCCTGTTCCCGCCGTTGTCGGTCTCACCGAGGAAGCTGCCATTGCAGCTGCCCAAGCGGTGCAGCTTCGTGTGGAAGTTCGCGACCAGCCGTTCGACGAAGTTGTTCCTGTCGGCCAGGTCATAGCAGCAGACCCCGCCTCGGGCCAGGTGCAGCGTGACTCGGTCATTGCGATTGATCTCAGCGCCGGCCCTGCGCCGCGCGAAGTTCCCAACCTGTCTGGAATGACGCCTGAGCAGGCAAAAGCAGCGCTGCCGGAAGGCCTCGCTGGCGTGGTTGTTGAACAGCCTTCCGAAACAGTTGCAGCCGGAGTGGTCATCGCTGCCAACTACAAACCCACCACCAAGTTGCCAAAGGGTTCCACGGTGAAGATCATCGTGAGCACAGGGCCACCGCTGATCACGGTTCCAGCCACCAAAGGCCTGGACGTTGTGAGTGCCTCACAGGTACTGCGAGACGCAGGGCTTGTGGTCGAAGGCGTGGAAGGTGCTCCAGATCAGCCGGCCATCGGGTCTCGGCCGGCAGCCAATCAACAGGTCAAACGCGGCACCACCGTGATTGTGATCACGGGTCCCCAGTAAGTAGGAGTAGTAAGCGCGCTGAAGACCCGGGCCCGGTCAGACCGGGCTAACAGACCGGCTTACTTGCCGGAGAAGCTGTTAGCGATCGAGATACCGGCTGGGCCGATGAGCACGATGAACAGCGTCGGCAGAATGCACAACACCAGTGGGAACAGCACCTTGACAGGCAGCTTCATGGCTTTTTCTTCAGCACGCTGACGGCGCTTTCGTCGTTGTTCTGCAGCCTGCACACGCAGCACCTGTGCCATAGGCACGCCGTACTGTTCTGCCTGCAGGATGGCGCCCACGAACTGGCGAAGTTCAGCAACCTTGTTGCGGTTGGCAAGGCCACGCATTGCCTCGGCTCGTGAGAGACCAGCAGAAACGTGCTGCAAGGTCCGCATGAATTCTTGTGCCAACGGACCTTCGTTGGACTTTGCGGTACGAGACATCGCTGCGTCGAAACCGAGACCGGCCTCGACCCCAACCGTGATCTGATCCAAAAAGTCCGGCAGCGCGCCCTGGATGAGTTTCTGGCGTTTGGTGGCCTTGTTCTTCAACAAGATGTCTGGAAGAAAGAAGCCGATTGCGGGCTTGCCAACCCACAGCAACTTGCGGAAAGCATCTGGTCCAATGCCGATGTTCTTCCACACGTTGAACAGGAAGAAGAACAAGATGCAGTACAAGATCTTCTGCACGATGATGACTTCTGGTTTTCCCTTCGAGTCGGCAAGCATCAGCCGCTGCTGAATGGTGTCACTCCAGCCCATCGGCGTCAGCTTGCGGACAAGCGCAACGATTCGTTCCACTGCTGGCTTGATGGCGCGTTCCAGCGTCGATTGCTGCAGGACGGCGTCGCGGAGATCCGTCGGGCGGCCAGCACTACCAACGAGATCGTCGGTGGTTACCGCCGGTTTGTTCCCCTTCAGGCTGACGAAGGCGATGCCTCCGGCTACCGGAACAAGAACGACACCGAGAATGAGCATGAGTTGCATGTGCGTTCCTAGAACTCGATCTTGCAGATGTTGAAGAGCCAGATGCTGCCAACGAGCATCATCAGCGCGGCGCCGCCGAGCAGGAAGAGGCCGGTTCCTTCGAACAGCGGTTGCATGTATGTCGGGTTGGACATCTTGATGAACCCTCCGATACACAGCGGAAGACCGATCAGCACGACTGCAGACAAGCGGCCTTCTGCGGAGAGCGTCTTCACCTGACGACGAAGGTCAGCGCGGTCACGAATGGTGGAACCAACCTGTTCGAGAACTTCGGCGAGGTCGCCACCAACCTCACGGTTGATTTCCACGGCTGGGATGACCCACTCGAGGTCCTCGCAACGAATCCGCTCTGCGAGGGCTTTCATGGAATCCACCAGGTCACGACCGAGGCGAGCCTCAACGACAACGCGTTGGAACTCTTCAGCGGTTGGTGCCTCAGACTCACGTGCCACGGCGTCGAGCGCCTGCATGAAGCCCTGGCCGGCACGCATGGACGAGCTGATGAGCTGCAGCGTGTCGCTGAGCTGATCTGCGAATCGCTTGGAGCGTTTCTTGGCTTTTCGGTTGACGTAGAAACGAGCACCGAAGGGACCGACGACGAGCATCAGCAGACCCCAGGTGAGGCTCTTCCACTGCCACATGAACACGGTCAGCGCCAGTGTGGAGACAATGACCACGATCACGAATTCGCCGGAACGAAGGTTGATCGAAGCACGTTCCAACCATGACTGCATGCCGCGGTTGCGGCCGGAGTCTTCCAGCTTCTTGTCTGCCAACTCGGTGAGCTTGGTCGCAAGACCGGCCATCGGCGTCTTCACGTCTTTGGCTGCAACCTTGATCTCCGGTATGCCAGTCAGGTTGACTTTCATCTCTCGTGGACCGAGCAGCTGCATTGCTCCGAAGAAGATTGCGCCACCCATCAGCAACGCACCCAAGAGAAGCGTGAGGTTGCTGGACAACAGACCAGTCGAAAGCCCCGGACCGTCGCTGCGGAGTGCCAATTCACTGGGGGCGTCGGATGCCAACAACGTGGTGGTCAGCTCGGACAACCTTTCGGGCTTGTCCAGTGGAACAACAATGCCCTTCACGCCTTGCAGTTCGCTCAGCAGCGCCTGCTTGGTCGGCTCTGTGTCGCCTTCTTCGCGTGTGTCAACAACGGAGATTCGGATGCCGCTCTTCAACGCACTCTGACGCGAGCTCTCGAGCGACACCGCGCTTCCGTTGTTGGTGCCGTCGGTGATCAGGACGATTGCGCGCTGTCCAGTGGCACCCTGCATCGTGTCGACGCCGAGCGCAAGGCCCTGGGTCATCTGCGATTGGGCAGTGGTGGCGTCGAGCTCGCCCGAGTTCTGCGAGAGCGAGTCAAGCGCTGCGATGGATCCCTTGCCCGGACCGGGTGGGTAAACCATCGTTGCCTGGCCACCAAAGGAGATGATGGAGAACTGCGCATCAGGAAGTGCGTTGATGATCGAACGGGCAGCTGTCTTCGATGACTCGAAACGCTGGTTGGAGAACCGCGGTGCCGTATCGATCGCGATGACCACATGTCCGGCAGCGGCAGCCTTGGCTGCGCTGGTCGGAGCAGAAGGAGGAGCAGGTTCGGACACGGTGGTGACCGCAGCCGGTTCGGCAACGGCAAGCGCGGCGGATGCACCGGGCCCGGCGATGACAACGGCCAACGCAGCCGATACACCGAGAAGGCCGCAAGCCGTTCGTCGAATTCTGTGGAAGCGGGTCATGTGGATCTCAGCCCTTTCGTCCGAAGGAGGAGAGGTCGACTGCGCCGAACATTCCCGATGGCAGCGAGATGCCGTGATCGAGCAACTTCTCGCTGAACTTGGGGCGAATTCCGGTTGGTTTGATGATGCCTTGATGGCGTCCGTTGGCGTCGACGCCTGCGCCGTAGTCGAAGGCGAAGATGTCCGACAACGTGATGGTGTTGCCTTCCATGCCTTCAACTTCGGTGATGGCAACAACACGACGTGAACCGTCTCGGAAACGGGCAATCTGCACGATGAGATCGACAGCGCTGGCGATCTGCTGGCGGATGGCGAGCGTTGGAAGTTCGTAACCTGCCATCAGCACCAGCGTCTCTAAACGGGACAGTGCGTCTCGGGGAGTGTTGGCGTGCAGCGTGGTCAGTGAACCATCGTGGCCGGTGTTCATGGCCTGGAGCATGTCCAGTGCCTCGCCACCACGACATTCGCCAATGACCACTCGGTCTGGGCGCATACGAAGTGAGTTCTTCACAAGGTCGCGAATGGTGACGGCGCCCTTGCCTTCGATGTTTGGTGGACGAGTCTCCAAACGCACGATGTGTGGCTGGCGAAGCTGAAGCTCCACTGCGTCTTCGATGGTGACAATCCGCTCGTCCGGAGGAATGAACGACGAGAGGATGTTGAGCATCGTCGTCTTTCCGGTGCCGGTTCCGCCCGACACGATGATGTTCAGTGCGCCGGCCACGCAGGCTGCAAGCAGCTGTGCGCCTTCGGGTGTGAGCGAACCCTTTTCGATGAGGTGATGAACCTGCAGTGGGTCACGGCTGAACTTACGAATGGTGAGCGATGGGCCGTCAACGGCGAGCGGAGGAATCACGGCGTTCACACGTGAACCGTCGGCAAGACGGGCGTCAACCATTGGCGACGATTCGTCGATACGACGACCGACGTTGGACACGATGCGCTCGATCACACGACGCAGCTGGTCGTTCGAATAGAAGCGGTCCTTGGTGCGAATGATCTTGCCGCTACGTTCAACGAAGATCGGCGTGGTGCCCTGCACCATGATTTCTGAGACGGCGGGGTCTTTCAGGAAACGGTCGATCGGGCCGTGGCCCAGCACGTTGTCTGACAGGTCGCTGACCAACTGATGCTTCTCGTCACCGTTGAGCGGGATGCCTTCCGCTTGGATCAACTGGGTGATGAGCTCCACCACGGTGGCGCGCAACTGTGCGTCGCTCTGGTTCTGGTCGAACAACTTCACACCGAGGCGGGCGATGAGCTGCTCGTGGATGCGCTCTTTGACCTGCAACAGCGGATCGAAGCTTGGCTCGTCCTTCGCCGGCGGCGCGCTGTGAGCGAACGTTGGGGGAGCTGGGTGAGCAGCCGGTGCTGGAGCTGGTGCAGGAACTGGCACAGGTGCCGACGCTCCGGGAGCAGGGGCGTGGGCTGGCGCTGGTGCTTGTGGCGCGGCGGCAACAGGTGCTGGTGCCGGTGCGGCCCCAGCTTCGGGCTCGTTTGCTGCGCGAAGGCGTTGACCGAGCTTCACTTGGACCTCTTCCAGGGGAGTGCAATTGCTGGCTTGGCGGATGCTGCGACAGGAGCGACTGCGTCGCTAAACGCTTCTGCCACCTGCATGAACTTTCGACTCATCGGCGACTTGGGATCGGAGTACACGATCGGGCTGCCTTGGTTCACCTGAGTGAGGATTGTGTTGTTGACCGGTATCGAAGTGATGGCCTGCAGACCAAGTGCGGTCTCCACGTCCTCGACGCGTGCTCCACCAGTTGTGTCGGCTCGGTTAATCACCAAGTGACGGCGTTGCGAACGCATGCCCAGCTTGTCCAACGCATCGAGGGTTCGACGCAGACTGCGGACGCTGGCGACGTCGACCGATGCAATGAACACGAGGTCTGTCGAGATCTCAGCGACGGACAACGCGTGTGCGTCGAGGCCAGCTGCGGTGTCGATGACGACGAACGGAAAAGCCATCGACAACTGCTTCACGATTGCAACGGATGCGTCGTAGCTGATGTCTTCTGCGGCAGCCGGATCATCGGGTGCTGCAAGGACGAACACACCGGAATCGTGGTTGGTGAGGAAGACCTTGATCAGGCCGCTCTCACCACGGCTGATGCCGCGTGCAGCATCTACGGCTGAGTGCTCAGCAGCGATGTGCATCGAGGAAGCAACGTCACCGAACTGGAGATCCATGTCGACGAGAGCGACTTCGTTGCGATGCACACTTGCAAGCGCGCAAGCAAGGTTGACCGACATCAACGTCTTGCCAACGCCGCCCTTTGGAGCCATGACGGTGATGATGCGGCGGTCTGTCGGAGCCTCTTGAACCGGCGCGGGGCTGGACGGGATGTCCATGACCGGTGCTGCGTGGCGACGAGCCTGTGCGCTTTCAAGACCACGAGAGAGCAGTTCGTAGATGACGCTGATCTCGGCGCTTGGTGCGACGACGTCACGTACGCCTGCACGGAGCGCCTTCTCCAGGAGACCCGGAACAGATTCAGCGACAAGGGCGACGTATGTACCAGGGTGTGCCTGGTCCACTTCTCTGGCCGTTGCGACCATTGCGTCTGCGGTGAGCTCGGGTCCGATCAGCACCACAGCCACGTTGTGCGCGTCTGGGCGTGGGCCGGTCAGTGGCCAGCGCACCATACGAGGACCCTGACCGCCGGAGAGTGCCCGACGGACACGCATCTCGAAATCGGGGGTACCGGCGATGACGGCCACGTCTCCGACGCCACGGAGGAGCGTTGTCGGTCTGGTTGCTTGATCGAGTTGAGTGTCGGTCACGGTTTTGCCTCGGGGTGGCTGGTCGTCTTCGTGTAGTGCGGTGGTGTACCGACTACTTCTTGACGGTCGTCGGTGCGGTTGGGATACCAACCGTTGTGGGAGCGCCAGCAACAGTGGTTGGGGCGCCGGCCGCAGGTGCGGCAGCAGGAGCCTGAGCAGGAGCCGCTACAACGGTTGGGGTGGCTTCCTTCTCGACGACGGTGGTAGTCGGCTTCACATCTGCAGCAGACGAGCTTCCAGCAGGCTGGTACACGTTCTCCTGGGTCACCAGCTTCTCGTTGCCTTCCTTCGCAGTCAGCGGCTCGCTGACCAGGTGGATGGTTCCGAACTGGTTCATGAAGATGAGGCGCTCTGCGTCAGGTGAGTTGACTGCCAACGTGACCTGCACCTGGCCGAGGTACGAAGTCGTGCCTACGTCTGGTGTGCCGGCGATGGTGGTCGGGACAGGTCCGCCGCCGTATGGCATCGGCCGTCCGACGATCTGCACCTTGTGCAATGCGAAGTGGGTGACTGAACCGCCCTCGGCGCCAGCGAAGGACGCGACTACGCCGACGGTTTCGTTATTCAACCGTCCGATACCTGCCATCCGCTCACCGGGGATGATGAGGGTCACAGCGACCTTGCCAGCGGGCAAGGCTGCAGAGGCGGCCGTCTCGGTCGATTCGAACATCACGTTGGTGATCTGCTGGTTGGCGCTGATTGGAATCGCTGTCAGCTTGCCGCGGATGGTCTCAACCTTGAAGTCGAGGTCGGCGTTGGCGCCGACGACCAGCTGCGACTGTGGCACCTGGATCTTCTTCACCTGCGTCTCGACTGTTTCGCCGGGGACGCCCTTCGGAATGTCGACCGAAGCAACGAACACGTTGATCAGTGGTTCCGTAGGCGCTGCTGCGGCTTGTGCTGCCTCAGCAGCCTTGTCGCCACGACCTTTCGCAAACATGAACAACAGGAGCATGCCGAAGACGGCGAGGGCAGCTGAGGCAATGATGCCGGTGGACTTCTTGCGGTTCACGGGTGCTCCTTGAGGAGATCGCGGCCCCAACTCTGGGATGGACAGAGAAGTGGGGCCGAAAGCTTGTTGGTGTCTCTTCGACCGCCGAGCGCCACTGCTTGAGTGTCCGCGTCAACTTCCGGTGCCAATTCTTGAGCTGAACCTGAGGTTTCAGCAGTTGGGCTGAATTGTGAACCGAACGTGAAGCCCGATTGCGCTGAGGTTTCGCGTTTCGCAGCTCGGTTTGGCCTCCGGACGCGAAGAGGACCGCCGAAGCGGTCCTTGCGTGTGTTCTCCGTGGCCTGCTGGCCTTACCAGCTGGTCCGTTACGGAATGGTGTTGGAATAGATGTTGAACGACTCCGAGAGCTTCGTGCGGAAGACAGAGACGCCGCCGATGATCGCGATGGTCATCAGACCGAGCAACAGCGCATATTCCACTGCGGTGGCCCCACGTTCGCGGCGATCACCCAACGCCACCTGAATGGAGGCAGCAATGCTGAGCGTGGCCTCTTCGACGGAGGTCGAAATGCGATTGAGTCGGCCTGGTTGGTCGGTATGGATCTGCATGTTCGGGGTCCTCGGTCCGGGATGTGGGAGCTTCGGTGCGGCGGGGGTGTTGGGCTTCGTCGTTTGGTCACTTTGGCCACTCTTTGTCAGCGCTGACTCGTCCAATCTGATGGAAAAGCGTTCACGCTGGATCGGAATGGTGCAACCGAACCACCGGAACTCTCTCCGGTGAGGCAATCGACCTACGGTCGAAAACCTCGGTCGAACCCGAGCTGGGTCAGCGGCCGTTGCGGCCAGGGTCCGTGTCAAGCCAGCCCGAGCGATACGCAAGTGCGACAGCTGCCACGACCGAGTTCACACCCAGCTTTGCGAGCACGGATCGGATTTGGCTCCGAACGGTGTTCAGCGACACGAAACTGATGCGGGCAACCTCTTCAGGGTTGGCACCGGTCGCAAGCTCGCGTAGTACCTGCGCTTCGCGGCGGGTCAACTGCATGAACGCAGCCTGACGCTCAGACGTCGCTTGGCGATGCGCACGCAGCTTCGACAAGATGCCTTCCCGGACGGCAACACCCAGCACGATTTCGTGGCGGGAGAGTCGCAGGACGGTCTCATGCAAATCGTGCATCGATGCGGTGTTCAGCAGGACTCCGCTGGCACCAGCTTCGACCCATTCGCCGGCGGACACGCTGTTGTCCTCGACCATGACAACCAATACTTCGCCGCCGAGTTCACGGCAACGTGAGACGAGGTTCAGACGATCGTGAAGGTCAGGATTCGACGCACCGTCGAGGATGATCACGCCGCCATTGGCAGCGGTGCGAAGTGCGAGTGCCAATTCCTCGTTACGGCCGCAGCGATTAACGCGCACGCCCTGAGCATTGAGGCCCTCGAAGATCAACTCGACGATGAGCGGACGTCCGGTGAGCACTGCCACATTGAGCGGTGCAGCGATTTCGGGCGGGGCGGCCCGAAAGGCATTCTGGGTGCCGGAAACCGGCTTGTCCAGGGTGGAAGTCTGTCGATCATTGATGCTGTAATCAGCCGCCATGACGGGGTCCTTTGTGCGGTGGAGCGGTCGTGCTCCGAAGTCCCCCAGTCATCGTCATTGCTGATGAACCGCTTGAGTGATTTGTCCGCAGAAGTCCCCGACATGCCCCAAAAAGGGATGAAACAGGTCGAAAGGCCTACTGAAAGGCCCGAATTTGCAGCTTTTAGGTGCCACCTGAGCGGGTGTTTAGTCGGCGGTAATGGCCTTTAACTCAGCTGCGACCGCCGCTGCGCGAGAGCGCGTTCCGTCAGGAAGCTGATCGCTGGAGGCCACCGATTGCAGTGCCAACAACTTGCTGAGGTCGCCGTCGATGCGAATGCGTCCGGTCATGAACGCCTGCATCGCCTGCGCAGTGTCCTGCTCCACAAAGATCGCCTGCGCAGTGACGTAGTCCACCGTGATGGTGACATCCGGGCTGTCGATATGGCCGAGGTCCAGGCTGAGACTGCCGGATGTGGAATCGATATGAGCGTCAATGACCCCGTCGCCAAAGGGGACGTCGGTGATGATCTGGTTCATCCGAACCGATGCGCCACCCGGGAGAACCGAGGCGGCGAGCGTCTCGGCTGCACCAAGGTGCGTGTCACGGATGCGTCGCGCAGCGGCGATCCATTCGTCGGACAGGAACGGGAATCGCTTTGCGGCCACGGCCAGAGCGTAGCGATGGTTGACGAGGGACTGTGAGTTGAGGAAGACCTCCTGAATCGCGCCCGGGGGAGTGTCTGGGGTCTCCTAGCATCTACCTCCATGTCTGAACGCCTCTCCCGAGCCGAGGTTGTGCATGTCGCCAAACTCGCCCGTCTTGCACTTACCGAGGCAGAGCTCGACACCATGACCCACGAGCTTGGTGCCATCATCGGCACTTTCGATGCCATCGCAGCGCTGGACATGGCTGGCGTCATTGCCACTGCCCACCCGTTGGCCCTGGTCAATGTTCTTCGCGAAGACATCGTGCGTCCTGGAGTTGACCGAGACGAGCTGTTGGCCTGTGCCCCGGCCGCTGAAGACAATCGCTTCAGAGTTCCAAAGATCTTGGGCGAGGAATAGACAAATCATGACTTCTCCGACTTCTCCGACTTCACACGCACGTCCGCTCTCCTCCGGTCACCAAGACACCGCTGCGGCAATCGCAGTCGATGTGCGGGCCGGCCGCCGCAGTGCACGGCAGGTCCTCGACGAGCACCTCGCCCGGATCGATTCTTCCGAGGCTGCGGTCCACGCGTTCAACTTCGTCACGCGCTCGCAGGCAATTGCCGCTGCGGACGCTGTCGATGCTGCGGTTGCGGCCGGGCGTGACCCTGGTCCGTTGGCCGGAGTGCCGCTGGCCCTCAAGGACAATATGTGCACACAAGGTATTCCCACTACGTGCTCGTCTCGCATCCTTGAAGGCTGGAAGCCGCCGTATACGGCAACTGTCGTGTCCCGCCTTGCCGACGCCGGAGCGGTTGCCGTTGGGAAGACCAACCTTGACGAGTTCGCAATGGGTTCCTCCACAGAGAACTCGGCGTTCGGTCCAACGCGTAACCCATACGACCTCGACCGGGTCCCCGGCGGGTCGTCGGGCGGCTCTGCCGCTTCGGTGGCTGCAGGGTTTGCAGCGGTCTCGCTTGGCTCAGACACGGGTGGTTCCATCCGCCAGCCGGCATCGCTCTGCGGTCTGGTCGGTCTGAAGCCCACCTACGGCGCAGTGTCTCGTTACGGTCTCATTGCCTTTGCGTCCTCGCTGGATCAAATCGGGCCGTTCACGCATACGGTGGAAGACGCTGCGTTGCTCACCGAGGTCATCGCCGGCCACGACCCGCTGGACTCCACGTCGTTGGTGAACGGGCTTGGCGGTGGACTGGTTGACGCTGTGCGCTCGGGCCGAACCGACGGTGTCGCGGGGCTTCGGGTCGGCATCGTTTCAGAGTTGCTGGGCGAAGGCATTGCAGACGACGTCAAGATGCGGGTGGAAGAGGCGGCCCGCCGTCTTGAAGCAGCCGGAGCAACCATTGGTACCGCTTCGGTTCCTGCTGCTCAGTATGGTCTGTCCGCTTATTATCTCATCGCGCCGGCCGAGGCTTCGTCCAATCTGGCCCGCTACGATGGCATCAGGTACGGGCTACGAGTCACCGAAGGAACCTCCAACGTGGCCGAAATGATGGCTGTAACACGAGCGGCAGGGTTTGGGCCAGAGGTCAAGCGACGCATCATGCTCGGCACCTATGCGTTGTCTGCCGGGTATTACGACGCCTACTACGGGCAAGCGCAGAAGCTTCGCACGCTTACCATCAGGGACTTCGCTGCGGCGTATCAACAGTTCGACGTGCTGCTCAGCCCCACGTCGCCAACCACTGCGTTCCGCTTCGGAGACAAAACCGCAGACCCGCTCACCATGTATTACAACGACGTCTGCACCATCCCGTCCAACCTGTCCGGCGAACCCGCCATCAGCGTGCCGTGCGGCAACGGCGTAGACGGGCTTCCAATTGGGGTGCAGCTCATGGGGCCAGCGTTGTCCGAGGCCACCTTGTTCCGGGCCGCCGCTGTGATCGAGAAGGGCAACTGAGATGGCAATCGCTGAAGGCTGGGAGTTGGTTGTGGGCCTTGAGGTCCACTGCGAACTGGCTACCGCCACCAAGATTTTCTGCGGCTGTGCCAACTCGTTCGGCGACGAGCCAAATACCAACGTGTGCCCGGTCTGCCTTGGGCTGCCGGGTAGTCTTCCGGTGCTCAACCGTCAGGCTGTTGAATACGCAATGCGCATCGGCCAGGCCTTGCATTGCACGGTGCAGCCGTCCATCTTCCACCGCAAGAACTACTTCTACCCCGACATGCCAAAGGACTATCAGGTCAGTCAGTACGACCTGCCTATCAACACCGACGGGTTCCTCGACCTCCCGGATGGCACTCGCATCGGTATTGAGCGCGCACACCTCGAGGAAGACACGGGCAAAACCCAGCACATGGGTACCAGCGGTCGTATCCACGGTGCGGACTACTCGTTGGTCGATTACAACCGTGCAGGCGTGCCGCTGCTGGAAATCGTCAGTCGGCCAGATATTCGCTCGGCAGAACACGCCAAGGCGTACGTCGCTGAGATGCGGGCCATCGTTGTTGCCACAGGCGGCGCTGACGGCAAGCTTGAAGAAGGCTCCATGCGTGTCGATGCCAACGTCAGCGTACGGCGCCCAGGTGATCCGCTTGGGACGCGTTGCGAGATCAAGAACGTCAACTCGCTGAGGTCCTTGGTTCGGGCCATCGAGTACGAGGCCAACCGGCAGGTCGACGCCATCAACAACGGCGAGCGAATTGTGCAGGAGACACGCCACTGGAACGAGGCCGATGGTCGCACGTCGTCCATGCGTTCGAAGGAAGAGGCAATGGACTATCGCTACTTCCCAGAGCCAGACCTGGTTCCACTTGCTCCGTCGGCTGAATGGGTGAAGGCCGTTCGCGATGCGCTCCCACCTATGCCAGCGGATCGGCGTGCCGCGTTGTCTGCTGCAACCGGTGGCGAACTCGGGCCGGGCGCAGACCCCATCGTCACCATCGTGGATCAGGGTCTCGACGATTTCGTCCTTGCCGCAGTTGCTGCCGGTGGCGATCCCCGTAAGGCGGTCAACCGCACTGCCAACGAGATTGTCACCCCAGAAAACGCCCTCAAGACGTCTGCGGTGTCTTTCGCAGCGTTGCTGAAGATGGAGTCTTCCGGTGCGCTCACGGCAACGCAGGCCAAACAGGTCCTTGCCGAGATGATGGAAACCGGTGGGCAACCCGATGCCATCGCTTCGGCGCGTGGTTTCGAGGCCGTCGAAGCCGGAGTCATCGAGGGTCTCGTCGATCAGCTCATCGCTGCGCACCCAGCCGAGTTCGACCGTCTCCGCAACGGCGACGCCAAGGTCGCAGGATTCTTCGTCGGCGCTGCCATGAAGTCCAGCGGCGGCAAAGCCGACGGCAAAGCCGTCACGGCCCTCCTGCGCTCCCGCGCCGGCCTCTAACCCACACGTCGCTACCCAGGCTTCGCTACCCAGGCTTCGCTACCCAGGCCTCACACCCAGGCCTCACACCCAGGCCTCACACCCAGGCCTCACACCCAGGCCTCACACCCAGGCCTCACACCCAGTCCTCACACCCAGGCCTCACACCCAGGCCTCACACCCAGTCCTCGAGCCTGCGCCGTAGTCCCCGACGCGTCCATTGCCCAGACCCAAACGCGCAACTTGCCCCAGACCCATACGCGCAACTCGGGGCTCACATACGCGCAACTCGGCATACTCGGTCCGGCGCGCCGCCTGTTTTGGGCGAGTTGCGCGTATGTGGCGGCCGAGTTGTGTTCCGCGAGTGGTTCGGTCAAGTGGTTTGCTCGGGTGGTTGGAATGTGGCTGCTTTGCTCCAACGTCGGACTTCTGGCAACCAACTCGACCCAAAATCGCACACAGTCGGGCTGTCCAGTCGTAGTTGGTTGCTCTCGGGCCAACGTTGGTTGCTGGAGGCACAACGTTGGTTCCTGAGTGCGGGGGAGAGGTGTTGCAGGTCCTACGGGTTGGTCGCTGCTGGTGGAGCCGCATTGTCGCCCTGTCGCTTGCGCAGGTTCACGCACGAGGACGTCGCGTCCTGGGCGTGCCTTCGCGTCCCCGGAGGGACGTCACTGCTGGGACGCGAAGGCACCTGGGGGACGCGACGTTGCCAGTTTGAGGACGCGATAATGGCAACCGCGCCCTGTCTGATGGGTTGCTTGTCTCGGGTTCACTCCGATCCCTCCGGTCACCGCTCGACCGCGCCCGTGGGGGTCTGGGATGATCGAAGGCGTGAACCCTTATGAGCTGGCCGAGGCCGCCGCAGCGAACATTGCCGAACGGACCGGTGTGGACCGGCACCACTTGATGGTGGTCCTGGGGAGCGGATGGGGTGATGCTGCCGACGCGCTGGGTGTCCCCGCTGCTTCGTTCAATGCCGGTGACGTGCCTGGGTTTGCAACCCCGTCGGCGCTTGGGCATCAGGCAACCATCCGCAGTATCGATCGCAACGGGTTCCGCATCCTTGCGTTTCTCGGACGCGTGCATCTGTACGAGGGGCACGATCCCAACGCTGTAGTGCATGGGGTCCGCACGGCCGCGGTGGCCGGGTGCCAGGTTGCGTTGCTCACCAACGGATGTGGCTACATGAACCAGTCGTGGACCACTGGCGACGCGGTGCTGATCTCCGATCACATCAACCTCACCGGCCACTCGCCGCTGACTGGCCCTAACCCGCCGGCTCCGTATGCCTCACGCTTCTGCGATCTCACAGACCTCTACGAAAAGGACCTGCGAGACGCGGTTCGCGAAATCCGACCCAACCTTGCAGAGGCAACGTATGTGGGCTTACAAGGTCCGCACTTCGAGACTCCTGCGGAAATCCGTGCGTTTCACGGAATGGGTGCCGAATTGGTTGGCATGTCAACGGTCCTCGAAGCCATCGCAGCTCGGCACATGGGGATGCGTGTACTTGGTGTGTCACTGGCAACCAACCCTGCTGCGGGTTTCAGCGCCGTCAAACTTGATGCCGACGACGTGATTGCCGCTGGAAAGGCCGCCGCCAAGGACATCGGCGCACTGTTGGCCGAGACCATCGATCACCTCGGCACGCGCGGTCACCTCGGAACTGCCGGCAACGGAAGCCCTGTTGCGCCATGACCTCGGCTCCAACCACACCACCAGCCTTGCTGACAATCACCAACGCAACCGTTGTCACCGCCGACACCGCAGACCGCGTGCTGTTCGGCGACGTGCGGATCGAGCACGGCGTCATCACGGCGCTCACTCCGGTCGACAAAGCAACACATAAGTCCACAGAGGATCCGGCTGGCGAGGTCCTCGACGCTGCCGGTGCAATCGTGCTTCCAGGGCTGATCAACGCGCACGCGCACCTTGCGATGTCGTTGTTGCGCGGTGTCGCCGACGGAACTGATCTCGCAGGTTTTCTCGACATCGTTCTGCCGATCGAAGGTGCTGTGCTCGACCCCGATTTCGTGCGCGTAGGAACGGAGCTTGCCGCCGCCGAATGCCTCCGTTCCGGCATCACTTCCGCCTTGGACATGTATTTCTTTCCCGAGGCCGCTCTGGAAGCTGCGGAAACGCTTGGGCTTCGACTGCACACCGGGCCGGTCTTCATCCAGTTCCCTGGAGTTGACGCACGCCCTTGGTCAGCGCGCATGCAATGGGGACACGAGTGGTTCTTGCGGCCCCCACGCAGCAACGGGTCCACTCGATGGGCACAGCCCCACAGCACCTACCTCTTGACAGAATCGCAATTGCGCGAGCTCGCAGCGCTGGTCAATGACACCGGTGTGCGGGTTCACGTGCACGCTGCTGAAACCCGCGCCGAAGTCCAACAGGTGGCTGAGATGTTCGGCGGCCGCACACCCATCCAGGTTCTTGCTGACGTGGGCCTGCTGACGGCCCGCACCGTGCTTGCCCACGCAGTTCACCTCACCGACGCAGACATCGCTTTGATTGCTGCTGCCGGGGCACACGTCAGTCACAACCCGGCCTCCAACGCAAAACTGGGCAGTGGACTCTGCCACGTCCGTGATCTGATCGATGCGGGGGTAAACGTCGCACTTGGCACCGATGGCGCTGCATCGGCCAACGATCTTGATCTCTGGAACGCCATCCGCCTCGCCGGGTTCCTTCCCGGGATTGTCAGCGGTGACCCCACCAGCCTTTCCGCTCGGGAGCTGATTCGGATGGCAACCATCAACGGCGCGAAAGCCCTTGGTGTTGACAGCCAACTTGGATCTATCGAAGTTGGTAAGCGCGCAGATCTTGTCATTCTCGACCCGAATTCGCCGTTTACCATGCCGTCGTTCGACCCGCTTGGCACGCTGGCCTACGCAACAACCCGGGCCGAGGTGCACACCGTGCTGGTCGGGGGTTTCTGCGTGGTCAGCGGAGGTCAGGTTCTGCGGATGCCCCCTGAGCTTTCCGCCGATGTGGCGGCTGCCGCAAGCAACGTCGCTGCTGCTGCAGGTCGCGTGTCTGCACTAAGGATCTGAACTGAGAATCTGAACTGCGCTCCTGAACCAGCTTTCGGGTACGGTTCCAGCGGTGGACGAATCCAACAACCGCGCTGCGATTCCGATGCTGGATCGTGGTCGTGCGTGGCTGGACATGGCTCTGGCGGGGTTGTCGATGTTCACGGTCTTTGCAACGGCCTATTCGTTCGGGACCTTCGTGCGCCCGATGGCTGAAGAGTTCAATGCTGGGCGTGGTGCCACTTCCATCGTGTTTGCGGTGACCGCGTTTCTGTACTTCGGGCTTGGAGCGATCACCGGCCCGCTGGTCCAACGAACCGGCCCGCGCCCCATGATCCTGTTCGGCGGAGCGGTGCAGGTCATTGGCATGTTGCTCACCGCACGCGCAAACGCACTCTGGCAGGCGTATCTTTCCTACGGAATCGGCGTGGGCATCGGCGTCGCCTGCGGGTACGTACCGATGGTGGCGGTGGTGGGTGGGTGGTTCCAGAAGCGCCGTGCACTCGCAATCGGTATCGCAGTCTCCGGCATTGGGATGTCCAGCCTGATCGGCGCACCCTTGGCTGCACGGTTGATCAAGGCATACGGGTGGCGCGAGGCGTATCGCAACTTGGCTATCGCAACTGCAGTTCTGTTGGCCATCGTTGCGGTGTTCATCCGAAAGCCTCCCTCGTTCGGAACCGCTGGCCCAATCACCCTGGGACAGGCAGTACGTACACGTACCTTCGCAATAATGTACGTGGCGCTGCTCCTTGTTTCTGTTGCGTTGTTCAACCTGTTTGTGAACGTGGTCCCGTATGCAGAGGAATCGGGCATCGCAAAGGTCCGGGCCGCAACGTTGCTGAGTATTTTGGGTGGTGCGTCGGTGCTCGGGCGTAACGCGCTGGCATGGGTGGCTCAACGCAGGGGAGCTGTTGCGACGTTCTCTGCCTCGGTAACGGTGATGGGTGCCACCCAGCTTTTGTGGCTGGTTGCCGGCGGGCGCTACTGGGTGCTTGCCGTCTTCGTTGCCATCTTCGGCGTCGCATACGGCGGACTGATTGCGCTTGGACCAATTGCATTGGCAGAGCTGTTTGGACCAGAGCAGTTGGGAGGCCTGGCCGGCGTCAACTACACAGCCGCGGGCTTGGGCGCGTTGTCAGGGCCAACGGTGTGTTCGTGGTTGGTGGACCGCACGGGCGGCTACACCGCTTCAACGTTGTTGGCCTTTGTGTGCGGTTGCTCAGGGGCAGCGGTGCTCCTGCTGCTTCGTGGCGAACGCGGTCGCGAGGGTGCTCAGGCGGGACTGGCGAAGGTCTGATCGCAAGCCATATCCGCCTTGTTCGGATCTTCGGGGATGGCCAGCGGGCCAGGTGTGCGAGACCTGCGATCAATCAGCACGTCGTCGTTATCGCTGACCGAAACGGTGAGAAACGTCAAACCCTGCGTGGCCGGGCCGGTGATCACCGTTCCGAACTGAGTCCAGCGGCTTGCACATTCCAAGCAGATGAATAGCCCTGGTGGCCGACACCACGCAAGCCTGCCTATGTGCGATTTCGCGAAGGTGCACTCGTTAGCCAGCGCGATTAGACCGCTAGATCCGAGCGCCAAGTAGGAGGAGCCCATCGCTGCCAGTTCCTTGCGACCATCGGGCGTCAACTGCGACGACGAACGAGTTGGTCAGCGCAGACCACAGCGGTTCGCCCGGTTTATCTGTCATCAGCTGCGATGGGCGAGAGCTGGTCCCGTTGCGTCCTTTTCGAACACGACGCCAGGACGACGGCAGCAGTCCCAGCGAGAAGATGCCGACGGCTGATCCGTGGAGCGCCGTGCTGCAATTCACCTCGCAACGAGGTTCGGAGGTGTTCTGCCCACATATTTGGGGGTGACCTCTCTCGCGACGAACCTAGAAGTCCGTCTCAACGCCGCCCTCGGCGTGGCGGCGGGCGACAAAGGCTTCTAGTTCGGCGCGGCGGTCCTCGGCCAGGGCCGGTGGTTCGTATGCCGCCAGGAGTTCCTTGTAGGTGCGGTTGGCCTTGTCGTATGCGGTTGGCGAGCCGGCCTCTTCCCATGTTTCCCAGTTGCGCCAATCCGACAGGATGGGTTTGTGGAACGCCGTGCGGTACCGCGCTTGGGTGTGTGCGGTTCCGAAAAAGTGTCCGCCGGGGCCGACGTCCAGCATTGCGTCGATGCCGATTTCCTCGTCGTTCACCACCGGTGGTTCAAGGAATGCTGCGACCATCCCCAACAGGTCAGCGTCGAGGATCATCTTTTCGAAGCTGGCTTGCAACCCGCCTTCCATCCACCCTGCACCGTGCATGAGCATGTTGACGCCGCCCATGATTGCGCCCCACAGTGAGAAGACAGATTCGTATGCGGACTGAGCATCCAGCGTGTTGGCAGCGCAGACGTTGGAAGACCGATACGGAACGGAATATCGGCGGGCCAACTGACCGCCGATAATGGCGGCCTTCATGAACTCGGGCGTGCCGAAAGCTGGCGCTCCCGACTGCATGTCCACATTGGATGTGAACCCGCCGTACACAACCGGGCTGCCGGGTCGGACAAGCTGCGTCAGGCTCATTCCCAGGAGCGCTTCTGCGTTTTGCTGCACCACAGCGCCGGCAACAGTGACGGGCGCCATGGCGCCAGCAAGCGTGAACGGCGTGATGCAGACGACCTGATTGCGGCTGGACATCTCGATGATGCCGGTTGCCATTGGAAGGTCCAGGCGAAGTGGAGAAGACGTGTTGATGATGGTGAACAGTGATGGTTCCTGCTCGAATTGATCGTGGCTCACTCCACGGGCGATGCGCACCATTTCAAGGACGTCTCGGTTGCGGTCCGCCCCAAGGGAATACGCGTGAATGGGCTTATCGGCCAGCGTCAACGCGTCGTAGGTGGCATCGAGGTGACGGATGGATGCGTGCAGGTCGATCGGTTCAACCGGGTAGCCGCCAAAAAAGTGGACCGAGTTGAGCATCTGCCCTAGGCGAATGAGGTTCTGATAGTCAGCGCGATTACCAATACGGCGCCCTCCGTCTCGGTCGTGCACGTTGGGTGCGCTGGCGACGGAACCGTATGCGACCCAATTCCCGCCGATCTGAAGCGTGCGTTCCGGGTTGGTTGAATACAGTGAGAACTCCGCAGGCGCTGATGCCATTGCAGCCATGATGGCGTCGCCGCCAATGCGAACTCGTTCGCCGTCGACCGACGCGCCGGCCTTTGCGAACAAGGCTCGTGCGTCGGAGTTGAGAACATCCATCCCGATTTCTTCGAGCACCCTCAACGAGGAAGCGTGGATGTGTTCCAGCTCGTCGGCCGACACCACTTCGGTTGGCGCGTAGCGCAGCCGCGGTTGGGTGCTTGGCCGTTGCTGAGGCAGCCGGCTCCGGGGTTCCCCGCGGCCTTCTGCTCTTGCTCGACGGCGTCCGGATACCTCTGGCTCAGTCACCCAAACTGTCTAGCGTCTCGCACGTTCTGTCGGGAGGGGATCCGGACGGGATAAGTCCCCTTCTGCCCACTTGAAGGTCCTCCACTCCGCCCTTTCTCGAGCCGCAACGTCCTTTTTGGGTCGAGTAGGGGACTTTGAGCGTGATGCGCTGCCTTTTGTTGGGGGGTGAACCACGTTTCGGCCCGCTCTGGTCAGCCTGCATGGTTCGGACATGAGGTTCATGTGGCGAAATGAGTCCGTGGCCATCTCAACGGGGCCGACGCAGAGTGATTACACCCGCACGTCGGCATGGAAACCCCGTCCGTGGGTGGCGCGCGCCCTCAATCTGGTGGTCGTCGGCGGGCCGATGGTTTCTTCGACGCTCGCGGGCCTGTTCGCTGCGCGCGCGTTGCCGAGACCACAGGGTTGGTCGTGGATCCCTTGGGCGTTTGCGGTGGTGGCAATCGCGCAACTCGCGTTGCGCCTGACCGAACGGTTCGCAAAACGCTTCATCCCGCTGACCGCATTGCTGCGCTTCAGTCTGGTGTTTCCCGACGAGGCCCCGAAACGATTCGCAACGGCACTGCGCAGCGGCAACGTCGAGAAGATGCGTCGCGACACGGAGCGGACGGCGAAGTCGGGGCTGCCCGTCGATCTGAACGAGGCCGCTGTGACAGCGCTGCAGATGATTGCGTCGTTGAACGACCACGACCGAGGAACCCGCGGCCACTCTGAACGTGTCCGCGCGTTCACCGAAATGCTTGCCGAAGAGATGGAGCTCGACCAGAAGTTCAGGGAGAAACTTCGTTGGGGCGCGTTGCTCCATGACATGGGCAAGCTTGCAGTTCCTGCTGCGATTCTGAACAAGCCCGGCAGGCCCTCGCCGGAGGAATGGGCGATCCTTGCTCAGCATCCCGCCGAGGGCGGCCGCATCTTGGCTCCCTTGGCAGATTGGCTGGGCGATGCAGTGAACGCTGCCTCGCAACACCACGAACGGTGGGACGGTAAGGGATATCCGGCCGGTTTAGCGGGCGAACAGATTTCGCTAAGTGCACGTATTGTCGCTGTTGCCGATGCTTTCGCCGTGATGACTGCGGCGCGTTCCTATAAGAAGCCGCTGTCGCTTGCGGTTGCGCGAGAGGAGTTGACTAAGAACGCCGGTTCCCAGTTCGACCCCGCTGTGGTTCGGGCGATGTTGAGCGTGTCTTTAGGCAAGACATCGAAGGTCGCAGGCGCGCTGACATCGCTGGCAAACCTTCCTTTCGTGGGGTCTCTGATTTCCGCGACTGCACCCGTGGCCGCTCCCACGATGGTCAGCTCTGGTGCTGCTGTGGCTGCGTTGACGGCAAGCATGATGGTCCCCACGCCTGCTGCAAGTTGGGTGTTTGAACGTCACCTTCCAGCCGCCAGGCAACAGGTTATTGAGTTCGCTGCAGCGTCCGATGTCGTTAACTTCGAAACGGCCGTCGACGTTGAGAGCAGCAACGGAGCCGGCGGCCAGACCCCGACAGAGATGGCGTTGGTCGACGACCCGAATGCAACTCCCGCTGCGTCAACGACGTCAGCTTCGAGGGGACTTGGCAACTCCAACGACAACTCTCGACGAGTGTCTGCTTCGGCTGGAGAGCTGACGGAGACCGCAGCATCGGGAGGGACTGCTGCGTCGGAAGTCTCGGGGACAGTTGCGGAACATGTCGCGGGGCACGGCGGCGACGGTGCGACCTCGGTGCCGGGAGCAACCGGTGGAGCGTCTCACGCTGGAGGCGCCACGACCGTCTCCACGGTGCCGGCCGGAGTCAAACTTGGGGGCACCACGGTTGTTGGGGGAGCTGTCGCTGCGGCACCGACAACGAGTTCGACCTCCGGCACGACCAGCAGCGTCGCGGTCGTCACAACCGTGCCATCTTCTGCGTCGAACGGCGCATCGACCACGCGGGTAACCACCACGCTTCGTTCCGCAACGACGACAACCAAGGCGACAACGACAACCAAGGCGACAACCACAACGAGGCCGCCGACCACTCTTTCGACGACCGCTCTGTTGACGACCACAGTGTCGACGACGATCGGGGCAAAGAAGGCTGTCATCACGGTGACCCTCAACAAACTGGTGGTCACCACAACTGCGCCCAAGAAGGTGACAACGACACCGACGACACAGCCGAACGTGCCGACGGTTGCCACCGTGCCCGCGCCGACCATTGCCGCGGTTTCAACAGTTCCCCCGTCACTCCCATCCACCACGCCGGCGACATCCGCAAGCACCACCGCGTTGGTTGCGTCGACCGTCGTTGCGACACCAACAACAGCGCCCACCAGCAATAGCGGCAGCGGTAACAGCGGAAGCGGCGGCGGGAGTAACAGCGGAAGTGGTTCGAGCACCGCTGGAACCAGCGGAGGGTCCTCAGCCAAGACTCAATCAAGCGGACCGGCAATCGCTTCGGCTTCAGTCACAACCACGGCTTCAGACGGAGCCACCGTCTCGGTCACCGTGACGGGAAGCGGCAGCAACAACGGCAACAACGGCAACAGCGGCAGCGGCAAAACGAAGGTGTGAATCGCTCACAACCGAATCCACCGATGAATTGGTTCTTCTGAACGAATCCATGGCTGACCAGCAACGCTGACTGGTTCTCAACAGCCAAGACGAGTGACCGCACGCTAAGGGTGGCCCCACGCGTAATAGTGGTGGCCATCATGGCGATGTGCACGTACCACCCAGACCGCGAGACTTACCGTTCCTGTAGCCGCTGCGGTAACCCTGCCTGTCACGATTGTTTGGTGGATGCGCCCGTTGGGGCGCAATGCCGGTCCTGCGTTCGGGCGGCCCGCCCCACCACAACGCAGCAGATGAAAGCCAACCTTCGTCAGCCCACGTTGGTCACCCAGGCGTTGTTGGCAAGCTTCCTGACGGTTTTTGTTCTGTCGGGATCACGAGGAATGTCCGGCGGCGTTTCCGAAGTGCATCGGCAGTTTGCCCTCAGCGCCGTCGACGTCCGCAACGGCGAGTGGTGGAGGCTGGTCACGTGCGGGTTCTTGCACTTCGGCCTCATCCACCTGCTCTTCAACGGATGGGCGATGTGGAACGTTGGTCAGGCGCTGGAACGTGGCCTGGGGCGCTGGCGGTTCGTAGGGCTCTTCCTGGTCTCCGTGCTCGGCGGGTCTGCCGGTGCGCTACTGCTTGAGCCCAATGCATTGACAGCCGGCGCTTCCGGTGGGTTGTTCGGGTTGTTCGCAGCCGGGTTCATGGGCTCACGGGCCCGCAACATCCCGTTCGCGGCTTCTGGCTGGGGACCAACGCTGCTCATGAACCTTGTGTTCACGCTTTCCATCCCGGGCATTTCCATCGGCGGTCACCTCGGAGGTGCCGTCGCCGGAGCATTGGCGGGCTCGGTGTTGATGGGGCGCCGTTCGTTGATCGGCACCAAGGCGGCACGTGATCGTCAGGACGCCCTTGTCCTCGCTGCAGTTGGCATACTCTCCGTTGGCGTAGCCCTGTTCGCTGCCTACCAATAGGCGCACGCCCTTTGTCGGGCGCGGCTGCGGGAGAACGACGAACTACGGCTTGAGCGCGGCCAGCTGGCGCTGTGCGCCGAGGGTGACCTCGCACTGAGCCTGTGGGTTCAACTCCTGCACCAGGGTGAACAACTCGCCAGCTTCTTCGGCACCAAGTGCAACGCTCTGCGATGTCCCGTCTCCCAACAACACGCTCAAGGAGCGGCGGTCGCCAGCAAGGGGCTTTTCTTCCATCAGCAACGCTTCCACCTCGGCTGGGTCGCTGAGGGCGCGCAGGAACGGTGAGCCCTGCTTGGACTGTTTCCATCCAAGCGAAAACGGCACCAGGCCAAACAACACCGCCGCACCACCAACAACCCTCAGGAGAACCTGCAGCGATGTGGGGCCAACGAACGAGGCGGCAATCAGGGCAATTCCGCTCGAAGAGACCATCGCGCCCGACCTGCCGACGCGCATCCCACTTGAGGTCACGGTTCGTTTGGCGCGCCTGACACGATCCTCGACGGATACGCCCGAAGGCTGGGAAGCGGCTTGAGAAGCGGCAGCAGTCATGCTCATAGGGGAAGCATCGGCACGAGTTAGCCAAACCTTGATGAGAGATCCTGTACGGTCGCCTCATGCTTCAGCTCGATGAAAACAAACCCGCTGTCGATTTTGGGATTTCCATTCGCAGTTGGGATGCCACCAAAGCCTTCTACTGCGACCTGCTGGGCCTTCCGCATGTGATGGACATGCCGATGCCCGTTTCAGGCTCTGGCACCATGCACCGGGTGCAAGCCGGCGCAACCACGCTCAAGTTTGTCCATTTCGACAACGTGCCTGGCGTGCATAACCCTGGCGGCCCAGCGGTAGCAATCGGCATCCGGTACCTCACCATCTGGGTGCGCAACCTGGCCGACGCTGTCGCTGCGTGTCGGGCGGCCGGACACCCAATCGTGCTGGAGCCAACGGTTGTGCGTGCTGGCGTGACCATCACCATGGTTGAAGATCCGGACGGCAACTGGGTGGAACTGCTGCAGAACGACCCAGCCTGAGAAACGGCCCGCCCGGCTGGGTCAGAAGAACATGTCGTCGGCTGAGACCTCTGCAGGCAGCGGCTGACGACGGAGCCGAGTGTGGGCCACCATTGCGCCCACTGGGCCAAGCAAGGTGATGATTAAGAAGGTCCATGACCACTTCATTGCCTTGCGGATGTCGAACGCCATGACCGCAAACGCCGCTGCGATGATCCCGTGGAAATAGGCGACGATGCGCAGAATTGAGTAGTTCCAGTTGCCGGTGTCGTTGAGGATGTGCTTGCGGTACATGGGGACCAGCAACGCGCAGTAGCTGACCGTCTCCAGCAGCGCCATCCACTTGGTCACCCGCACTTTGCGCACCAGTCGTGCCCTGGCGTCGTTGTCCGTGAGGTACTCGCCAACCTGCGGAGTGCTGTCCCACGGGTTTGCCTGGGTTTCAGCGGGTCGCACGTTCATAACCTGAAGTCTTCCAGGCTGGCGGGCACATAGAGTTCTCTGATGGCCCCAAACCCGCAGAAGATCCGCTCGACCGACGTCACCGAGGGACCCAAGAAGGCCCCAGCCCGTTCAATGCTCCGTGCAGTGGGCATGGGCGACGGGGACTGGGACAAAGCTCAGGTTGGCGTTTGCTCGTCCTGGAACGAAGTAACCCCGTGCAACTTGCCGCTGGACCGCCTTGCCCGCCGGGCTAAGGAGGGCGTGTTCGCGGCAGGTGGCTTCCCGCTCATGTTCAACACCATTGCCGTGTCCGACGGTATCTCCATGGGTCACGAAGGTATGCGCGCATCGCTTGTTTCTCGCGAGGTCATCGCTGATTCCGTCGAAGTGGTCATGCACGCAGAACGCATGGACGCGCTGGTCACTTTCGCAGGGTGCGACAAGAGCTTGCCCGGCATGATGATGGCAGCGGCACGGCTCAACCTGCCATCGGTGTTCCTGTACGGCGGCACCATCCTTCCCGGGCGCGGTGCGCACGGCGAGGCCCTCGACATCACCAGCGTGTTTGAAGCCGTTGGCGCCCACGCCGTGGGCAAGCTCACTGACGAGGAACTGTCCCTCATCGAGCACAACGCATGCCCCACCGAAGGTTCATGCGCAGGCATGTTCACCGCCAACACCATGGCTTCGGTCGGCGAGGCACTTGGCCTTGCGTTGCCCGGAAGCGCATCGGCCCCAGCAGTTGATCGTCGCCGCGATGACTACGCGTACCAGTCCGGTCTTGCTGTCATGAACCTGTTGGACAAGAACATACGTGCGCGTGACATCCTCACCATGAAGGCTTTCGAGAACGCCATTGCGGTCACGCTCGCCTTGGGTGGCTCTACCAACGCCGTTTTGCACTTGCTTGCAATCGCACACGAGGCCCGTGTCGATCTGCGTCTTGCTGACTTCAACCGCGTCGGTGCCCGTGTCCCTCACATCGCGGACACCAAGCCGGGCGGCCGCTACCACATGACCGATATCGACGCCGTTGGCGGCATCCCAGTCGTCATGAAGCACCTGCTCGACGCCGGCATCCTCCACGGCGATGTCATGACCTGCACCGGCAAGACCATGGCGGAAAACCTCGAGGCCATCAACCCTCCGGCCCCAGACGGCCGAGTCATCCATCCGCTGTCCGACCCCATCCACGCCGACGCCGGCATCGTGGTCCTGCACGGTTCGCTTGCGCCTAAGGGAAGCGTGGTCAAGGTTGCAGGTCTCACCAAGGAACAGCTGCAGTTCACCGGGCCAGCCCGAGTGTTTGAAGGCGAAGACTCTGCAATGGACGCAATTCTTGCTGGGGATATCCAGCCCGGCACGGTCCTGGTCATTCGCTACGAGGGTCCCAAGGGTGGGCCTGGCATGCGAGAAATGCTTGCCATCACCGGTGCGCTCAAGGGTGCCGGCCGTGGATCAGACTGCGCGCTTATTACCGACGGCCGGTTCTCCGGTGGCACATGGGGCTTCTGCATCGGCCACGTTGCACCCGAAGCTGTCGACGGCGGCCCCATTGCGTTCCTGCAAGATGGCGACCTCATCCGTGTCGACGTGCCAAACCGTTCCTTGGACGTACTCGTCGACGAGGCCGTACTCGCCGAGCGCAAGCTGGACTGGAAGCTCCCAGAGCCCCGCTACACCAGCGGCGTGCTGGCCAAGTTTGCCAAGCTCGTGCAGGGTGCCGAACTCGGAGCCGTGACCCTCCCGTAACCCGCCGTTGTGCGTCCGTGGTCCCGCTGCGTGGGTGGCGGGTCCTGCCTCCTCCGGCCCCTTCCCGCTGTGCTCGCTTCGCTGCGCGCAACGGGCCCCTTCCTTCGGGTCACCCGCCACCCACTCCGCTGGTTTCCCTCCTCACTTCACTGGTTGGTGGGTCCTATGGGGGTGGCGGTTCGTTGTGGCTGGTTGTGGGGTGTTTAGAGTTTCTACTGGAGTGTGGGTGTCTCCAGCAGGTTTGGGTGTCTCCAGCAGCCTGCTGAGCACGCCCAAACCTGCAGACCGCGCCCACTCAGGTAGCTGGGGTCCGTGACTAGGGCCAGATCGGGTGCTTCGTCGCGCAGCACTGCGAGCGAAACTTCAATTTCCGCACGAGCCAAGTTGACGATCTCCGGAGCCCGGGGCAACGTCGCGCTGACGCCCTGGTTGATGTGTGCTTGGAATCTCTGGCGAACGGTGACCGGCCGTCGGTCGGGAATGAACGCCCGAATGTGAATGTGGTGTTCCATGCTGCGGACGGTTCAGCACACACAACCGGCACTGGTTGGTTCTTGCGGAACTGGGACTTTCCCAAGTGTTATGCGATTCGACGATCACGGCGGTGGCTGCGACGTTGAATGGTGACGTGTTCGACGTTGGAACCCCGGTATCGGTCGTCCCGACCAGGAACCGTGACCGTGGTTGCCGGTTGGGTGGCTGTAACCACCCAGCCCGTTTCTGTGAGATCTGCCACATCCGTGAACGCGAAAACGGTGGAACCCACGAACTGCCCAACCGCGAGCGGAGTGGGTTGGGGCGTGACCCGCCGGGAGGGGCCCGCCGCGCGCAGCGAAGCGAGCACGGGCGCGGCCGAGTGGTGAGCGGAGGGATCGGAGCGAACCCGAGGTGGAGCAACCCATCGGAGCGGGCGCGGCCGAGTGGTGAGCGGAGGGATCGGAGCGAACCCGAGGTGGAGCAACCCATCGGAGCGGGCGCGGCCGAGTGGTGAGCGGAGGGATCGGAGCGAACCCGAGGTGGAGCAACCCATCAAATACGGTGGGAGGGAACCACGGCGGAGGCAGGACCCGCCAACCCACGCAGCGGACACACCCGCCGATGGCTGAGCTACACGAGGGGCCAGGGGTAGGCGTGGTCGGATCTGGGGGCTGGGAGTTCGCCTTTGTCGAGGAGTTTGGCGGCGCGGATGCGCGCTGCGGAGATTTCGTCGTTGCTGAGTAGCGAGCACAACACGCCCAATTGGTCGGGGCCGGCGTCGGCGAAACGCTCGATGTCTGCAATGAGTTCGCGGGGAAGCGATTCGCCGGCGAAGTCCCAGATGACGGTGCGCAGTTTCGGCTCTTCGTTGAAGCAGAGACCGTTGTCGATTCCCCACAGGTGCCCCGCTGCATCGCACAGCACGTGGCCACCCTTGCGGTCCGTGTTGTTGGCGATCACATCGAAAACAGCCATGCGGCGCAGTTGCGGATGGAACGCCTCGTTCTCCAGGAACGTGAAGTAGTGACTGGTGAAATCGGTATCGATGAAGAACTGCAACGAGCCCGGCCCATAGTCCGCGTCGCGCAGAACCGTGGGAGGTACCACGTCCCAACCGAAGAATCTGGCTAGCTCGTAGGCAGCAATCTCGCGGCGATACAGGCCCCGGGGAAAGTCCCACAGAGGCCGTTCGCCGCGCCCGGGTTTGTAGATCCCGCGAATCGCGCCGTGCGGAATGGCCGGGAGCCCGCCTGCTCCCTCGCCGCCGTCCTCGCCCTCATCTGAGTCGTCAACCGAGTCGTCCTGGTCGTCAGAGTCGTCGGAGTCGTCGGAGGCTTCCTCGACAGGAAATTCACCAAGCGAAACAAGGAATGTGGCGTTGGAACTCCACGGCATGCGGCCTTCGACCCGGAGGTCATCGGCACGAAGCCGAGCCACTACCGATTGGTGGTCAAGGCTGCTGATTGGAACCGAAGGCACGAACCCGAGTTACTCAGTTGAAGCAGGTGCAGTGATAGCCGAGAACGTCGATCGGCGAACTGCACAGCGGGCAACCGGGTCGCCCTGCGGATATGAGATCCGTACCCCGCTGTACAAAGGCACGAGCCTGCCCCAGCGTCATGCCGAAGCGGGCGGATGCTCCGGACTCTTCGTCCTCGGTGGCTTCTTCAAGCACCACCATGATGCGACCCTCTGGACCATCGAGCCCCAGCGCAATGGAGCCGACCGTCCACGCGGGTTTGCCGGGCTGGGGAACCGTAATGCTGGGCTGGACTGCCTCTGCTGGAGGCAGGTCGATGAGCAGGCTGGAGAGCGCATGGGCCAACGCCTCCACATGTTGCTTCTCGCATTTGAACGAGACCTGTGTTGCTTCACTGACTACTTGCAGGAAAAAAGTGCGCGCGCCAGGAACGCCCACCGCAGTAGCGGTGAAGGCATCAACATCGGTTAGTTCGTAAGAATCGCTCATCAGGTGGTACCGAGAAGTGTTGGAAAGATCACGGGAAAGGATCGATCAGGAGGGCTTGAGTGCTGCGAGGTTGCCAGTCTCGTTCACCGTGAGCACATTGGGGCCACTTGCACCGTAGGCGATGGCAGTGACTGAACAGGTGGAAATGGAGATGCGCTGGAACAGATCGAGATGGGTTCCAAGTGCGTGGGCCACAGCAGCCTTGATGGGATCTGCGTGACTAAACAAGCGCGATGGTTGTGCCCGGGTGACGTGCAACCAGTTCCGCGATTGCCCCGGTGATGCGGGTCTGCATTTCCGAGAAGGATTCGCCGTTAGGGAAGCGAAATCCGCTGGGGTACTTTTGCACGGTGGTCCACTCGGGCAGTTTGGCGAGGTCTGCAAGCTTGCGGCCGGTCCAGTCGCCGAACTCGCACTCAAGCAGTCCGCGGTGAATGCGTACCGGCATGGCCAGAGCCTTGGAGAGCGGTGCAGCGGTTTCGCGTGCACGCTCCAACGGTGATGCGTAGATGGCGGTCACTGGCACGCCGCTGAGTCGTTCGGCTACGGCTTGGGCTTCGGCCTTGCCCTCGGGTGAAAGATGCAAACCCTTTGCTCGGCCGGGCAGCACCGATCCAGTTGTGGGCGTGCGGCCGTGTCGGACAAGCAGGACCAGCGTCTGCGTTGGGTGCGCCGGTGGTTTGGGCTTAGGTGCCATTCACGTCACCGTATCTCAGGACCGTCAGCAACCCAACCTTGCGGCCACCACAATGGCTGAATGGCAGTTGATCCGACAGGACTCATCGAGCAGCTCGACGCAGACATCGTGCAGTGTCGATTGTGCCCGCGGCTTGTCGCGTGGCGAGAAGACGTTGCCGCAGAAAAGCGCGCATCGTTTCGAACCGAGACGTACTGGGGGCGCGCGGTCCCCGGCTTCGGGCCGGGCACTGCTTCAGTGTTGGTGATGGGGCTTGCGCCTGCGGCACATGGAGCAAACCGCACGGGGCGCGTGTTTACCGGTGATCGTTCCGGTGATTGGCTGTTTCGGTCGTTGCATCGCGTTGGGCTGGCGAATCAACCGGTAAGCGCGCATATTGATGACGGATTGGAACTGATCAACTGCCGAGTTGGCGCAGCGGTGCGGTGCGCGCCACCGGCTAACGCTCCGACGCCCGAAGAACGAGACACCTGTGCACCATTCCTGCAACGAGAACTTGAGGCAATGACAGGGCTTCGGGTCATCGTGGCGTTGGGCAACTTTGCGTACCAAGCAATTGCCGCGCATCTCGGTGTGCGACCGCGGCCGAAGTTTGGCCATGGTGTTGAAGCAGCGGCTCGATTTCCCAACGGCCATCAGGGGACCATTGTCTGCTCGTACCATCCGTCCCAACAGAACACCTTCACGGGGACGCTCACCGAGGAAATGCTGGATGCCGTCATGCAACGTGCTGCGGGCCTCGGCCGGTGAGGTAGTGACAGCCGGTGACGTAGTGACAGCCGGTGAGGTAGTGACAAATTTCCGATCACAACTGACTGCTGGTCACGTTGCGTTCATCGAACTCTCACTGCTGTTCTGGTGAGGTGGCAGCATGGCAGAACACATGAATGATTCCTCGGTCCCTGACCCGGCCAGCAACCACGAATTGGTCGACCAAGAGTTTGTTGACCACGAGTTTGTTGACCACGAGTTTGTTGAGGTCCCTGAGTTCCCCGTCGTCGCAGAGGACGATCGGTGGAGGCCGGTTTCGTCGCAGAGTTCTTCTGTTTCAGCTTCGGGGTCAGGCTTTGGCTCGGGCTCACAATTTGGCTCGGGCTCCCTGTTCGGATCACCGAGTGGTGAAACCAGCCCCAGCAGTTGGGTGCCGATGGAAGACACCACCGCACCTTGGTCACGCGGCGGAGCGGACTCATTCAGCGGCTTTGGCGTCCCAGCTAGCGCTCCAACGACGCCGATGTCGTCGGCAACGTCTCCGACGTGGGGATCGGCGCCCTCGGCACCCCCTGTCCTCCCTGCTGCCCCTTCGGCCCCTACGCCTCCTTCGGCCCCTTCGGCAAAGTCGGCAAGCTCGCCGAGATCAACGGAGGGATCGGGACGCAAGCAAAGCTGGGCTAAACCGGCGTTGGTCGGTGGGCTGGTCGGCGCATTGCTCTCCGGGGCGGCCAGCACCGGTGCGTTCATCGCCACGCGTGACTCGGACAAGGTCGAGGTCGTCGCTGCGGCTCCATTGAGCGTCGACACCCCAACCTCTCGCCTTCCTGAGGTTTCCTTTGCCGATGGGGTCCGTGGGCCCAACATGGTGAAGGCTGCCTACGAAGCCGTTGCGCCTGCCGTGGTCTCCATCGAGACCAAGGGAATCGACACCAGTGGCTTCCGTGGCCTGCAGCCAGCCGAGGGCTCCGGCTCGGGCATCGTCATCTCCGACGACGGTCTCGTCCTCACCAACGCGCACGTGGTTCGCGGTGCAACGTCCATCACCGTGCGGTTCTCTGATCGCACGGAGAAGTCAGCCGTTCTGGTGGGCTCCAGTGTTGAAAACGACGTCGCACTGGTTCGTGTACAGGGAGCCAGCGGCCTTAGCGCCGCGCAGCTCGGAAGCTCTGCGTCCTTACAAGTTGGCGACGACGTGGTTGCTGTTGGCAACGCGCTTGCCCTCGACGGTGGCCCAACCGTTACGGCCGGCATCGTGTCGGCACTTGGCCGTGACATCTCAGACCAGGACGTCTCACTTGAGGGGCTGATCCAAACCGACGCGGCCATCAACCCAGGCAACTCTGGTGGCCCACTGGTGAACGCAGCCGGGCAGGTTGTCGGCATGAACACCGCCATCATCCAGAACTCCAACAACATCGGTTTCGCAATCGCTATCGATCGCATCAAGCCACTCATCGATGAGATCAAGAGCGGCACCGGTCAGTTTGCTCCGAAGACGTTCCTTGGCGTCTCGACGCAGACAGTTGACGCAGAGGTGCAAGCCGCTTACGGGTTGTCCGTCAGTGCTGGAGCCATCGTGGTTGGTGTGCAGGCAGGGTCGCCTGCGGAGAACGCCGGGCTTGAGGCTGGCGATGTGATTGTGAAGTTCGATGGAGCCAGCGTCGCAAGCAGCGAGCAGCTCCAGAAGACGGTCCGTGCAAAGAAGCCAGAAGACCAGGTTGTCATCGAGTGGAAGCGCGGCGATCAAACTCGCACCGCAACCATCGTGCTTGGTCAGACACGCCAGAGCTAACTCGCCGGCAAACTAAGCGTACGTAGTTCGTGGGGGTGGCCCTACGAGAGTGGGGGAATGGTCACCACGACCAAGGCCCCGTTGCCCCGAGGGTCCCAGGTAGGAGGTCCGTTGGTTGCCGAAACGGTGCCGCCACGGGCCTCAACCAGTTCTCGCACGATGGCCAGGCCAAGGCCGGTGCCGCCGGTGGTCTGGCGTCTGGTCCGAGCCCGGTCTGCAGTTGCGAACCGCTCGAACGCGTGCGGGAGGAACTCCTCGCTGAACCCCGGCCCGTCGTCGCTGACCATCAACGACACTCTGTTGTCGGTCTGCTGAACGGTGACTGCGATCCGTTCGCGTGCATGGCGAACCGCATTGGCAACGAGGTTGTTGAGCACCCGTTCGGCGTGATCAGCCCGCCATGCAACCGTGCCACGGTCTCCGTTCACTTCGATACGAACACGCGGTGCTGCAGAGCCCAGCCGGCCCACAACGCGTGCAGCCACGCTCAGCAAATCGACCTGGGCATAGTTGGGAGCTTCCGTAGAGCCAACACGCGCAAGAACCAGCAGATCGTCTGCCAGGTTTGCCAGACGATCAACTTCCCGAGCCAATCGCGTGACCAACGCCTGCTGTTCCTCTGCATCGCCAGGGTGCGCAGCTGCCAGCTCCAACTCGCCACGCAGAATCGCGAGAGGTGTGCGCAGTTCGTGCGACGCGTCGTCGACGAACGCGCGCTCACGGCGTACGGATTCCTCGACCCGGTCCAACAAGCCGTTGAACGTCTCACCGAGGTACGCAATCTCGTCCTTTGAGGTGGGAATGTCTAGACGCTTACGAAGTCCGTCGACGCCCCCGGCCTCGGTGGCGTTGGCAAGCGATGCGGCTTCATCGGTCATCCGTTGCACGGGGCGCAGGGCAGCTCCGGACACCAACCAGGCGCCAGCGGCGGTGAGCAAGGAGAGCACGAAACCACCGGCAAGCATTGTGGCAATCAGGAGCCGACGCGTGCGGTCAAGCTGCTGCAGCGACGACCCAACCACAATCACCACCGGTCGGCCGCCGACAACGGTTGCTCTGGCGAACAAGCGGGCGCTGCCGTCCAACGCTTCCACTTCGGTATTGATGGTGACGTTCTGCCCTGACAAGGCCAGCTCCAACTGTGTGGAGCTCAGCAGTGACGCGCCGTCGAACGACGGTGTCTTGTCGATGATGTTTGCGCCGAGAGCTGTTGGAGCGACAACTTGAGCAAACGTCTCGTTGTCGGGCAACTTTCCGCTGCTGAGCAATGACTGCTCGATGCGGTCAACGCGGGTTCGTTGCTCGTCTTCCAGAGCGTTTTGTAGCAAGCGCGGAAGCCCGTACGCGATGGCGACCAGCGTCGCGACGATCGCAACCGTGGCGATGACCGAGACGACAGCGGTCAACCGTGTTCGTAGTGTTCGCGGCGCTCGGGCTGACCGCAGAACAGCGTTGACCGAGCGCGTCGCGGAGCGCGGCGTGGCTGGTTCGGCTGGAAGCGATTCGGTGTCGGTCACTCCGACGAGCTTCGCAGCACGTAGCCCGCTCCGCGTACCGTCTGCAGACTGTTGCGGTTGAAGGGGCGATCGATCTTTTCGCGCAGGTACCTGATGTACACGTCGACCACGTTGGATGTGCCGTCGTATGCAAAGTCCCACACGTGTTCAAGCAGGTAGGTGCGTGATAGCACCTGATCCGGGGAGCGCATGAACTGGAGCAACAACGCGAACTCGGTAGGGGACAGCTCGATGGGAACACCGTTGCGTGTGACGGAACGATCCGCCGGGTCCAGCACAAGGTCGGCCACGTTGAGTTGCACCGGACGTTCGCTGATGTCGCGGCGTGTGATGGCACGGATGCGGGCGAAGAGTTCAGCGAGCGCAAATGGCTTGGTGAGGTAATCGTCGGCCCCGGCGTCGAGACCCTTCACTCTGTCGTCCACGGCGTCCCGGGCAGTCAGCAGAAGGATGGGGCTCCATCGGCTGCGGCGCCGCACCTCGGCACAGACTGCGAACCCGTCGGGGGCGGGGATCATCACGTCGAGCACAACGACGTCGTAGTCCGTCTCGGTAATGCTCCAGATTGCATCCGTCCCGTTGTCGACCGTGTCGACCGCGTACCCCTCTTTGGTGAGGGCTCGGCGGAGAAGGTCTGACATAGCGACGTCGTCTTCGACCACGAGCACTCGCATGACCTCAGCGTACGGTGTGTTCGATGGGAGTCCGGTGAGACCGTTCCAGAAGAGACGAGACCGTGTCAGAGGGTCTCAGGGTGGCCGGAGGGACTCGGCGGAAATCCCCCCGGCCGGTGCCTGAGCACCCTTCCCGTATCGCAACTAGTGCAACCGGGGCGCTGGCCCTTGGCGGGAAGGACCAGCTGTTTCTAATATATCACCAGTTCTCACTGTTTGTGAACACTTCCAACGCTTGATTCTCGGTCCGGGGATAAATACTCATGCAGACAGCGAATAAGCGGACCTGAAGTTGAGCCAGTACTCAGTGGTGTGGGCGTGAGCGGTGGGGAATCCTGCAAGATGTGGGACTAGGGAGTCTTCCTCTCAAGCGACCACGGAGAGTGGTCGATGCCCGTGTTGTGTCAACGGCAATTGCAGATCTCGGACTCATCCCTCCAGCGCGACTTGGGATGTTCGTGGCCGAGTCGCGTCGCCAGTCCGGGATGTCTCGGGAAGACGTTGCACACTCGTCGCGCGGACGGCTTTCGATCGCCGATGTATCCATGATCGAGCGTGGCCGACTGATCTGCGGAGAACCTCAGTTGGGTGCCATCGAAGACGTGCTTGGGCTGCGATTCGGGCAGGAAGCGCCAACTCGCACCCGCCTCATTGTGGACCCTGAACAGGGTCGTCTGGTGATGGGCGGACGCGTTGCGCAGGTGCTCCCGGACACGTCGGACAAGGAACTTCTGCTGCGCTATCTCACACTGGTGTACCTGTGCCGTCGAGCCCGACCCGGCACGTATGTAGTGCCGAGAGGCGACGATGTCGAGACCCTCGCCACGGTCATGAACCGACCGGCCGTGGATGTGCGGCAGTCGCTGGCCCGGCTTCCGCTCGTTGAACGCGACGCACTGCGCGTGGCCGTGCGAACTGCGTCCAACCGTCGGGTGCTGCCAGGGCTTGGGCTGTTCGTCGGCATGCACCGGCACGGCGCGCTGCTGATGGTCGACCCGGAAACCCCGGCGGTCGATGTTCGAGACGCGTGCTTGCGAAACGACACGGACGGGTCAACCACGTCGATTGCGCCGATCGTCCCCTTCGACTCGTTGCGTCAACGTCGCGACCGTTTCCACCGGCGCTAGGCGCCGATCGGACCGAATCAAGGCTGACCGAATCAGGCTGGTGCGTCGACCTTTGGTGCGTCGACCTTTGGCTTGGGTGGTGGAATTCCAAGACGTGGCTTGCTGAACTCGATCTTCTCGGGCCAGCGGCGACGGCTCACGATGGACAGCTTGCGCAGCAGGTCGATGGCGGCAGGATCGTCGTCACCGGGGCGACCCTCAATCACACCTTCTTCCAGCATTTCGATCATCATCTTGCGACCAAGGTCGGTGCGGACAATCGTCAACGTCCAGTCGTTGAATGCGCCGATGCCACCGGTTGAAATGTCGGCGTGTTCAGCCGCGAAGTCCGGGCAGGTCATGCAACCCTGACGGGTCCACGCGTGGCATTCCTTCAGGTTGATCTCGTGGTAGCTGCCGTCTTTCATCCAGATCTGGAAGACGCCCTTGATGTTCATTTTCACCATGTCTTGCTTCTTCAAGCCGTACTTGGCCTCGAAGAGCTCCTCGAAGATGGCATCGTCAAACGTCTTGGAGCACAGCAGGCCGATGTTGAGCGCAAACTTGCGCGCCGGCTTGCCCGCCTTGCGTGCGGTCATCACGGGAGGCACTGAAGACATGCAGCTCATGCCAACCATGGCCAGCTTCTCAAGGCCAAGACCGATTGCCTCGGCGTATGCCATGGAGTTGGCGCTGTATGTGTACCTACTACCTGCTGCCGCCAGAACTTCGTCCTTGGTGCGAGCCACGCCGGGGATTGCCTTCCAGGTGGAACCATCGCCTTCGAGGTAGCTGACAAGGGCCCCGTCGATATAGCCCTTTTCCAACGCCCAGATGAGCATCGCCGAGACCAGCCCGCCGTCCTGACCCTTTTCGTGGACGTACTTGTCCGTAGCCCTGGCCAGGATGATGTCCTTGGAGATGCCGTCCACCTCGCCGGCTTCACGTTCCCGCTTGAACATGAAGTTGTCGATGTCGGTCTCCCATGCGCGGAACCGTGGGCACGCCCTGGTGCACGAGGTGCAGCCCTTCTCCCCGTGGCCGCATCCACCGGGTCCGTCTTCGGCCTCGAGATGGAACGGCTTGTAGATGCCAAGCGTGTCGTCGTAGCCCAACACGTCGTGCGGACAAGCCAGCACGCAGCCAGCGCACCCGGTACAGAGACCACTGGTGACCACCTCGTCCCACAAATGGGCCCAGTGAGCCTTGTCTGCCCGTTCAGCCTTGGCTGGACTACCGGCGGGTGTGTCGATCGGGGTTTCGGCGAGGGGCGCTTCGACGATGCTCATGCTCGAAACGTAGCGGAGCGACGCGATTCGGATTGAACGCGTGCAACGATTTCGGGGTGCCGGAGCTTGTGGAGATCGAAATCTATCGAAAGGCCGCCGAGGCGCTTGTGGGCCGCACAGTCGCAACAGTCGGGGCGAACGACGACTGGTTTCTCAAGGAAGGTACAACCGCCGATCTGTTGCACCACGAGTTGGTGGGAGCCTCGTTTGTGGCCGCTCGCCGCCTGGGCAAGCTGCTCGTCATGGATCTCAACTCGGGACATCTGCTGGGCCTGCGCTTCGGCATGACCGGCCGGCTGATCGTTGATGGGGGAGCACCGATCGACAAGTTGCTGTATTCGTCGCATGCCAACGAGCCGCGGTTTGTTCGCTGGCGCGCCATGTTGCCGACCCCCGTCGACGTTGTGTCCTGTACGCGCCTTTGTGTCCCGTCAGTGTCGTCACCACGGGACACAAAGGCGCGTGGGGGACACAACGTCTCGACGAGACGCGAGCCGGGCCCACCCGTCGGTCACGCGGCTGACGGTTCGATGGTGAAGCGCAGTTCGCCACCCACCAATCGGTGGCTCATTTGCTGCAGCGTTCGCTGGTCGTGCGCCATGCGCTGGATCTCGTCCCTGACCGTGTCGACAATTCGCTGTGGGTTGTACAAGGCGTCTGCCGCACTGAACCGAAGGATGCCCATCGCTCGCGAAAGGCGGCGATCTCGCAGCACGTCGGCTGATCGACGCTTCCTGTCGAGATGCTCGTCGCCGTCCACCTCGACGTCCAAGACATAGTCGGGGAGAAACAGATCGAGGAAGTGTTGCCGCGGGTTGTTGTGTTCGTCTGGCGCGATGACCAACGGTTGACGGACAACGTTGGTGAACCCCGCTCCCCGCAGGGCCTGGACCGTTGAGGTTTCTGCGATTGACCCGGTGGGTCGGCATCCCTCTGGCCGCAGGCTCAGCAAGAGGCGAACTTGGTGCGCACCTGGTTGCCGGGGATGCTCGGAGACAAGCCGCTGCAGTTCGGCAAGGTCTGCTTCTCGCCAAACGTCAGGGCGACGGGGATCGGCCCCGCGGAGCATCGATTCGAGAACCCGTTCACCTTCCACCAGGTCGATGTTCGCCATGACGTCGATCAAGGTCCTCGCTCGGGATGTCACCGCAATCGAGCCCAGGGGTGTCCGCATCGAAACGATTTGCGATTGGTCAAGTGTCCGGGTTCGGCGAAAGGTGATGCCTTCAAGCTGCGGCACCCTCTGTTCTCGCGGCTGCACCATCACGAGCGGCGAAGATCCCCATCCCTTGGTCGAGTCAAACCCGTGCCAGGCTGCCGCAGTCTCACCCCCGATTACCGATCCCGGGCCGCATCGAGCCAGCGCTCCAACCATGTACGCGTGCTGTTGCACCTCTGGCGGCTGGGCCATGTCGAGGTACACCCCGTCGAACAACCGCCGCCACTCGCCCGAGCAGAGTCGATGGCGAATCGAACTGGGAGTGTGCCCATTGGCGAGCAGGACTTGTCGATACAACAGGCCGTGGCAGCCGATGGTGGGCCGCTCAGGCGCCTTAACAAGCGGCAGTGTGGGGTTCGTCATTAGTGCACGATGACATGAGGGTATGTCAACGATCCGCTCAATCAGCCCGATCTGCCTTGGGCGCCACGTCCGAGCAGGACGAGGCAGGACGCGACGTTCGCGGTCGACCCGCTTGAGCGAACGAACGGAAACCTGAGTTTGGACTCGGTTTTGACTGGCCGTAGGCTCTGCATCATGTCGATGACGCTGGACTACACCCCCGAAGCCGATGCTTTTCGAGTCGAGATCCGTGAATGGCTGGCCGCCAACTTGCCAGCCGGCTGGATGGACGAGGGATTCGAGATGACCGCGGATGAACGCAAAGAGTTCAACGAAGGTTGGCCTGCGCGCCTGTTCCAAGGCGGTTGGATCTGTGCAGCGTGGCCCACGGAGTACGGCGGCAAGGGTCTCAGCACCATGCAGAACGTGGTGTTGGCAGAGGAGTTTGCTGCGCATCGTGCGCCGCTACGAGCTGACTTCTTCGGCGACACGCTGGTTGGCCCCACCATCCTTCAGTACGGCACCGAAGAGCAGAAGAAGCACTTCCTGCCGCAGATCCTCAAGGGTCAGGTGCGTTGGTGTCAGGGCTTCTCGGAGCCAAACTCAGGCAGCGACCTCGCCAGCTTGAAGACCTCGGCCGTCCTGGACGGCGACGAGTGGGTCATCAACGGACAGAAGGTCTGGACCACCGGGGCCCAGCATGCGGACTACGTGTTCCTGCTTGCCCGCACGGACCCGGAAGCCTCGAAGCACAAGGGCATCTCGTATCTCTTGGTGCCTATGCGCCAGCCCGGCGTTGAGGTTCGTCCAATTGTCCAGCCCGACGGAACCGCCGAGTTCAACGAAGTCTTCTTCGACAACGCACGTTGCCCCAAGGACAACGTGGTGGGCGGGGTCAACAACGGCTGGGTGGTCGCAAACGCAACCCTGTCGCACGAGCGCGGATCCAGCGCAACCACCAGCTATCGCCGCTTCGAAGACGAGTTCAACCTCATGGTCGATATGGCCAAAGAGACTGGTGCAATTGACCAGCCACACATCCGCCAGGCACTGGTGAAGTACTACTCCAAGATCCAGATTCTGCGTATTCAAGGTCTGCGTTCGTTGTCCACCAACCTTGCTGGGCGCAAGGACTTCGGGCTCATCGCTTTCGGCGTCTGCAACAAGATGTTCTGGTCAGAGATGCACCGCGACGCAATGGAACTGGCGCTCGACATCGCCGGTACCTCATCGATGCTCGTCGACGCGGGTCACTCCTCTAACAGCTGGCCCGGAGCACAGCGCTTGAAGCGCCGCGATGGTTACCCAACTAGCCCGATGATGTCGTCGTTCTTCTTTTCCCGCTCGGAGACCATCTGGGGTGGTGCTGCCGAGATCCAGCGCAACATCGTTGGCGAGCGCGTGCTTGGTCTTCCGAAGGAACCCAAAGCACCAGGGGAGTAGCCCTACGGGGTGGCGTCTTCGTCGGCAGGGTAGGGCGTGTTCATCAACGACACCGTTGCCACGGACTGTTCGCTGCGTCGAGGCGCGCCGCTGACCACGAAGCCGTCTCCCGTGCGGTTGATCTGAACAACCACTAAGCCGCTAGGAACCTTCACTTCTGCTTCCCATACGGGCACGCGTGCGGGCAGCACCTGCAGCGCCTTGCGCTTTGAACGAGCGGTTGGTGCATCCCACGACAATGCAGGTTGCCGTGTGCCAAGTACCTGCAGGGTTTCATCGGTGAGGTCCCACGTGATGGTGGGGTCGCCCGGAAACAGTCGGACGTCGGCCTGGCTGACAACTTCATCGTGGCTGAACGTGCGGTTGTGAAAGCAGACCTTTGCCGCAACGATGGGTTCGCCAACGCCGATGAGCGTAAGCCCATTATCTGTATGCGCGCTGTGTAGTTCGGCTTCGATGGTGCTACCCCAACCAGTGCCCCAGCCAACCACGTCCCACCAGTGGCGTTCCGTGGAGAGATGACTTGCGACCAGATACCACTCGCCAGGGTCCACCCACTCCACCGCATGGCCGGGGCACGTTGGACCAGACGGGGTGCCGCTGGCAAACCACAACGTGGCTCCAGCGCGTTGAGCAACGGGGACCGGGCCCGCGACCAGCGAAGGCGCACGCAGAAGCGTGAGCATGGTGCCCCAGTCGTTGTTGCGAGGCGTGGTGAGCAGCGCGATGTCTGCCTGCTCTTCGCCCAGACGGAGCCGACCGAGGTCTGTTCCATTGCGGTCTTGCAGCAGCACCTGGCGTGGACGGGCACCGGCAACCAGCGTGACGCGCGCTGTCTCGTCAGACGAAAGAAACGGGCTGTGAGGCCAACCGACTGAGCGCATAGTTCTTGACCCTATTCCGATTGATGATCGGCGGCGGGGGTGGGCCAGCCACCGTAACGAATGCGGATTGCGTTGGCGTGGGCCGGGAAACCTTCGTGGTCGGCCAGGGCCGTGATGGTCGGCGCGACGCGTCGCAGCGCCGCGTCGTCGCACTTCGCAACGGCCGTGCGCTTGATGAACGCCTCAACCGTGACGCCGCTGGAGACAGCGGAGAACCCGCTGGTTGGCAGCGATGCAGGAGGGCCGAGGACAAAGTTGCCGGCGCTGAACGGGGTGTGTTGACCCAGCAGAATTTCCGCAGCGTTGTGGATGAGCGGCAGCATCGCAGCTGGGTCGGCGGTGGCCACTTGGAGGTGCTCAGCACCGAATGCGTTTGCCACTTCCGCAGCCTGCTCCAACGAATCCACAAGAACGCATCCTCCGTTGACGCCAAGCGCAGCGCGTGCTGCTTCCTGGCGCACCGGGGGCAGTACCGCAACCTGCCGGGCAAGTTCGGACTGAACCGCTTGCAGGGTGGAATCGCCCACCAACACCAGGACCACGGTGGAGTCTGTGCCGTGTTCAGCTTCGATGAGAAGGTCGGCTGCCAGCAGCACCGGGTCAGCCGAAGCGTCGGCGATGACCATGGACTCGGTTGGGCCCAACAACATCATGGTGGCGCATCCGTATCGTTGTACTTCAATCTGCGCGCATACGACTGCCGGTGATCCGGGGCCAATGACCTTGCGGACCTTGGGGATGGTTGCGGTGCCAAATGCCACGGCCGCAACACCTGCCGGGCCGTTGACACGGAACACGTCCGTGATGCCAAGGCGGCTGGTAACCAGCAGCGTGGCTGCGTCGACTGCTCCGTTGGCTGCGCCAGGCTTTGGGGGAGTGATAACGACGCGTTGGGGAACGCCGGCCACCGTTGCCGGCACGCCCAGTTGTGCAGCCACACTGGGGTAGCTGGCCTTGCCGCTTGGGCAGAACAATGCGGCCGATGCGATGGGTGATGTCTGCTCGCCCACCCAGAGGCCGGGGTCTGACTGATACCGCCACGAGCCGCCAACGCGGTCCAGGACCTGCTGGTTGAACCGGCGAATGTGTTCGATGGAATCGTCAACCGCTGCGACAAGTGCGGAGTCCAGCGACGCAATGGCTTGTTCGGTTTCATCTGCTGTGACCCGAAGCTGATCAGGGGTCAGTGAGATGCGATCGAAGTTGTGCAGTGCGCGGCACACCGCTTCGTCGCCGTTGTCTCGGACGTCGTCGATGATCCGGCCGATGGATGCACGGAGGGAAGGATCGAAAATGGCGTCGGTTCCACGCTGGGTGAGCGATAGCCGTTGGGCCGGGTCCATTTCGATCCAGCGTTGGACTCGCATTGTCACAAGGTCCAACGCTACGCCATCGGGTCTGCGGCCAGATCGGCCCCGAAGCTGAGCTTGGGAAACTCTGAGCTTGGGAAACCTCTGAGATTGGGAAACTGAAAGCGCCCTCGGCAGGAATCGAACCTGCGCACACGGCTCCGGAGGCCGATGCTCTATCCCCTGAGCTACGAGGGCGGGAAGACCCATTTACCTTAGCTGGCTTGGGAGCAACCACGGCCTGCTTGGGCGCAGATCCCGCATTTTGGCCATTCCTGACCACGAAAAGCGGAATGGGCAGCACTGTGGCACCCCGTAGGATCACTCCTTATGTCTGTCGCCGTACGTGCCTCGTTGAGCGCTTCGGTTGCGGCCGCGTTCACCGCCCTTGGTATCGCCGCCCCATCCGAGATCACCCTCGAGGTTCCGGCTCGCCGTGAGCACGGTGACTGGTCAACCAATGCGGCCCTGGCAGCCGCAAAAGCAGCTCGCCGCAACCCTCGTGAGCTGGCAGCGGCGTTAGCAGAGCATCTCGGCGCCAACCCTCCGGCGCATGTCACCAAGGTAGACATCGCCGGACCAGGCTTCATCAATTTCCACCTCGCTGACTCCTGGTTGCACGACGTGCTGTCGCAGGTTGTGCAGGAGGGCACCGCATATGGCTCGGTCGATGTGGGCCACGGAAAGCGCGTCATCGTCGAGTACGTCAGCGCCAACCCAACCGGCCCACTGCATGCTGGCCACGCACGGTGGGCAGCGTTCGGCGATGCGCTCAGCCGCATCCTTGCCAAGGGCAACTACGCCGTCCACAAAGAGTTCTACGTCAACGACCGTGGCGTGCAGATCAACCACTACGTCGCATCGCTGCTGGCTCGCCGGGACGGCACCGAGCTTCCGGACGATGGATACAAAGGCCAGTACGTCATCGAATGGGCTGCCCAGATGCCCAAGGACCTCCAGGGCGATGCCGCCAAGGCGTGGGCACTCAACAAGGCTTACGAGTACCAACGAGACACCATGGCTCGGATGCATGTGGAGTTCGACACGTGGTCGTCCGAGCAGGCGATTGCAGACGGCGGCGAAGTCGAAGCAGCCCTGGCAGATCTCACCCGGCTTGGTCACACGTATGTGTCCGTATTACCGCGCGCAACCAACGACCGTTCCGACGCTGACATGCCAACCGATGGCACCAATCCGGCAACGTGGTTGGCCACAACGGAGTGCATCAACCCTCGGAACAAGAAGCCGTTCGACGACGCAGACCGGGTGCTCATCAAGGGCGATGGTCAGTACACGTACTTCATGCCAGACATTGCGTATCACCGCAACAAGTTGGAGCGCGCAGACCTCCTAATCGACATCCTCGGCCCAGACCATCACGGGTACGTGGGGCGGATGAAAGCTGCCGTCATGTGTCTTGGCCATAAGGCCGAAGACCTCGAAATCATCATCGGGCAGAACGTCGCGCTTGTACGCAACGGCGAAGAAGTCCGTATGTCCAAGCGCAGTGGTGACATCATCGAGCTGGCGGAAATCATCGACGAGGTTGGCCCAGACGTTGCCAAGCTCACGTTCCTTCTGCAGTCCGTTGATACGCGCCAAACGGTTGACCTTGCGCTGTTGGTTGACTCACGCCTCGACAACCCAGTTCACTACATCCATTACGCGCACGCTCGTGTGTATGGCATCGGCCGCAAGGCTGCCGAGCAGGGCGTTGTGCGTGGCTCGCTTGACGCAGCCTCGCTTGCGCTGCTCACCGCAGAGCCAGAGCTGGACCTGCTCCGTTCGCTTGCGTCTCTGCCCGATGTTGTGGGTCTTGCTGCTGCGGAGCGTGCCCCGCACAAGGTCACCACGTGGTTGCGTGAACTGGCGGGCGCCTTCCAGAGCTTCTATGCGCACTGTCCAGTGCTTGCTGCGTCTGTCCCAGCAGACTTGCAGCAGGCCCGGTTGTGGCTCATCGAAGCGGCCCGCATTGGTCTGTCCATCGGGCTTGACCTGCTTGGGGTCAGCGCGCCGGAGCGGATGGACGATCTGTCCGACGAACCCGTCGCCGCAGACTCGCCCAGCTGAGAAACCCGACAACGGAACTAAACCAAAGGTACGCGCGCATGGCATTGCAAGTTTCTTCCCGTCTGCTGCCCCTTACCTGGACCGCGTCCGAACAAGGCCGTCTCATGGTGGGTGGCTGCGATGTTGTGGACCTGGCCGAGCAGTACGGCACCCCGCTGTATGTGTTCGACGAGTGGACGCTTCGCCAGCGCTGCCAGCAAGCTGTGTACGCCTTTGGTGACTCTGTTGCATATGCCAGCAAGGCGTTCCTTTGCGGTGCCATGGCAAAGCTTGCGCATGAAGAGGGGTTGGCCATCGATGTGGCCTCTGCTGGCGAGCTGTTCCTCACCTTGCGTGCCGGTGTCCCTGCCGACCGGATTGTGTTCCACGGCAACAACAAGTCCACCCAAGAACTGACGTACGCGCTACAGCAAAAAGTCGGCCGGATTGTGGTCGACTCGCTGCAGGAACTGGAACGGCTGAAGCGTCTCGCCGGGTTCGGATACGGCAAGCCAAAGGTGCTGATCCGCGTCACCCCGGGTGTCGATGCGCACACCCACGAGTTCATCGCAACGGGTCACGAAGACGTCAAGTTCGGCCTGTCCATTGCCAGCGGCGCAGCTACCGACGCGGTTATCCGTGCTCGCCGTGACGACAGCGGTGTGGAGTTGGTCGGTATCCACGCGCACATCGGCAGCCAGGTCACCGAGGCTTCGTCGTATGCCAAGTTGGTTGATGTCATGGCCAAGTTCTTCCTGCCGCTTGGGCTGGCGGAATTGGTCATCGGCGGTGGTCTCGGCGTGCCGTACCTCAACGGTGACATGGCTCCAACCATGAACGAGTGGGGCGATGTGGTGCGTCGGGCAAAGGACGAAGCTGGTATCAGTTCATCTGTGCACGTAGGAGTGGAACCCGGTCGGGCCATTGTTGCGCAGGCCGGTATGACGCTGTATCGCGTCGGCACCATCAAAGACCTGCCAGACATCCGCACCTACGTTGCGGTCGACGGTGGCATGAGTGACAACTTGCGCCCCATGCTTTACGGCGCCAAGTACGAGGCCTTCCTGCCGCGCACCGTTGGTGCTGAACGTCCGAAGCCCATTCGCCTGGTTGGTAAACACTGCGAGTCCGGCGACGTCCTCATCGACGAGGCATGGGTCCCCGACGATCTGAAAGTCGGCGACGTGTTGGCGATGCCGATGACCGGTGCATACGGGCACGCGATGTCCAACAACTACAACCGCATTCCTAAGCCAGCGGTGGTGTTTGTCGCCGACGGCAAGAGCCGCGTTGTGGTGCGCCGCGAAACCTACGAAGACCTCATCCGCCTCGACGTCTTCTAACCGGTCGACGCGTCTGCTGCTGTCGCATCGTCTTACGCGGTGGTTGCGATTGGTGAACTCGTCGTCGAGGACCGCATCGTTCGCAGTGCGTAGACAAGCAACGCAAACGTTGCGACGGTGCCAATCATCGACAGGTAGTGGTACTCCAACGCTTGCTTGATGAAGCCCGATGCGAACGCTGCGGTGCCTCCGCTGAGGCTCATCAGCAGGTCGGCGGAGCCCTGCACGGCAACCTTCTCTGACGCTGGGACGTTCTCGGTGAGGAGTGCCGTGCCAGAGATCATGGCCCCGCTCCACCCGAGGCCTAACAAGAAGAGGCCAACGAACAGCATTGATGGTCGAGCACCCGCCGCTGCCGATACCACCGTGGAAGCAACCATCACCGCTGCGCCGAGCACGATGACGTTGAGCCGACCGCGTCGATCGCTCAGCCGGCCCACCAACGGTGCCAGCCCGTACATGCCCACCACGTGCAGAGCGATCACATACGACGATGTGCCGTCGTGACCGTGTTCCTTCATATGAACCGGGGTCATCGTCATGATGGCCACCATTGCGGTCTGCGCAACGATCATCGAGGTGAGGCCAAGCGTCGCCAACCTGCTCTCGCGGATGACAGAAACAGCCTGCGCGATGTTGGGTACCTGGAACCGTTTCGCCGTTGGGGAAACGCCACCGGCCAACCGCAACGGATCGGGCTTGAGGCGCAGCGTGGTGTTGACGAAGGCCAGGACGAGCAGCGCAATCGCAAACAGATACGGGCCGCTGTAGTCCACGAACCCAGCACGTTCGCCGAGGTCTCGCAGCGGCTCAACCAGCACCAGTGAGAGCACTGCACCGAACGTCGAGCCGAACATCAACAAGCTCATTGCCTGTGCGCGTTCCAGCGGAATTGCGAGGTCTGCGGCAGCGTATCTGGCAAGCAGGTTTGTGCCCTGTCCCACACCGAAGAACAACGAGCCGAAGAGGAACACGGCAAGCGAGGAGCGTTCGATTCCTGCCACCACGGTGAGGCCACCAAGGATGCTGAGCACGTATCCGGCCGACAGTCCCGGGCGACGTCCGCGTTGTCGCATCAACCCGCTGAGCATCAGGCCAGCTATAGCACCGCCGAACGTAACTGCTGCTGACGAGGTGCCGCCCCAGGTGCTGCCGTTGGTGATGTCGCTGACGAACCGGCCGCCGACGCTGACCGCCACGCTGACTCCGGCTGACCCGAAAATCTGGCTGAGAAAGAGCACCCGCAGCACTCGTCGTTGGATGGCAGCACGTTCCGATTCCGGGAGTGCTGCATGCTGTTCGGCGACGTCGGTCATCTGAACACCTTACGAACCTCTCGCCGTCCGAACCCACGAATACCCCATTGCTGCCTGTGCCCGTTCTCCAACGTTGAGCGTGCAGCAACCAACGTTGGGTTCCGACGGCTCAGACAGGCCAGGATTCGGCACGTTGGTTGCTACACAGCGAACGTTGGATGCTGGCGGCCCAACGTTGGTTCGAGAAGGCCTTGTGCTCCGAGGAATCGGCTAGGTGCGGACGAATCAGCTAGTCGCGGCTGAGGAGGCCACCCATCAGGCTGCCCGCAGCGGTGTTGCTGCCGCCCGAGGTGGGCAGCACAGACGTGAGCCACGAGATGAGCTCGTTGGGGTTGCGGGTCTGTGTGTAGACCCGACCTGGGCCGGCGAAATCGAACACAAGGCCCTCGCCGCTCTTAAACGTGTTGGCCAGGCCACCAGCGGCCTTGCGCAACTGCATGCGCACGGTGTCTTGGTAGGCAACCATGTGGCCGGTGTCGACGGTGAGCACTTCGTTGGGGGCAAGGTCCCACGCCTCCAGCGCTCCGTAGCAGCCGATGACGATCTTTCCTTGGCCCGCGGCTCGGATGACGAAACCACCCTCGCTGCCGAACATGTTCTGGAAGCCTCCCCACTTTGCATCGGTGGTGACTCCGCTTTCGGAAGCCATCCACGAACCTTTCTGAATGACCCACGACGTGTTGGCATCGCAGTTGAACGAGGTGAGATCGCCCGGCAAGCGCGGTGCCACGTCGACGAATCCACCTTGCTGCGGTGCGATGTAGGTCGTCACAAAAAACGACTCGCCACCCAGCGCGGCTCGCTTCAACGACTTCATCAGGCCGCCCTCGGCCTTGGCCTCAAGAACCACGCCAGCAGACATGGCCATCATGGCGCCAGCCTCTACGCGCACTGTTTCGCTTGGTCCTAGTGCCAGACGTGCGACTCCGAACGAGGGGGTATGACGTGTCGTGATCTCCATGAGGTGAACTTACCCACTTGTCGATCCCGCTGCCATCGGGGGATCTGCCCAAAATGCTCAGGGTCCCGCCAGGGTTGGGAAGTCGGTTGCGGACTTTGGTCGTGGAGCTAGCGGACTTTCGTTTGCGGACTTCGCGTCCCCCACGTGCCTTCGTCCCCCACGTGCCTTCGCGTCCCCCCAGTGACGTCCCTGCGGGGACGCGAAGGCACGCACAGGACGCGAAGTCGACTGAATACGGCAAACCTTCGGCCATTGCTCCTTTAACCTGTTGCGCCGTGAGCGATGTACGAGAAATTCGGGTGGGGTTGTTGGGATTCGGGAATGTCGGGTCTGCCCTTGCCGGGCAGATCACGGTTCGATCCGAAGCCATTGCTGAACGGACTGGTATCTCGTTGCGCATTACCCGTGTTGCGGTCCGGGACCTCAGCCGCAAGCGTCCTGGCCTCGATCGACGCCGCGCAACCGATGACCCGCATGTGGTGGTCACCGCGCCCGACGTCGACGTGGTTGTTGAGTTGATGGGTGGAACGGAACCTGCGCGCGAACTGGTGCTCACGGCACTGCGCAATGGCAAGCCGGTCATCACGGGCAACAAAGAACTCATCGCTGCGCACGGTGCAGAGCTGTTTGCTGCGGCCGACAAAGCTGGCGTGGACTTGCTCTTCGAGGCAGCCGTTGGCGGAGGCATCCCCATCATCCGGCCGCTGCGTGAAAGTCTCATCGGCGAGAACATCAAGCGGGTGTTGGGCATCGTCAACGGCACCACCAACTACATCCTCACCAAGATGGCCGAGCAGGGCCAGGACTACCAATCTGCATTGGCCGAGGCACAGCAGATGGGTTACGCCGAAGCGGACCCCACCGCAGACGTAGGCGGCCACGACGCGGCGAGCAAGGCAGCCATCTTGGCCTCCATCGCGTTTGGCCAGAACATCACGGCGAAAGACGTGCAACGAGAAGGCATCGACGGCATCACCACCGCAGACGTTGTGTTTGCCGCCGAACTCCATCACGTCATCAAGTTGTTGGCGGTCGCTGAAGACGAAGGCGGACGGCTCACGGTGCGCGTGTATCCGGCGATGATTCCGCTGACCCACCCGTTGGCATCGGTCCGTCACGCATTCAACGCCGTGTTCGTCGAGGGCGAAGACGTGGGCCGTGTCATGTTCTACGGGCGAGGTGCAGGCGGCGGGCCAACCGGTAGTGCAGTGTTGGGCGATCTCATCGATGCGTCGGTGAACTTGACCAAGGGAACGCACGCTTCCATTGGTCACCTTGCGAAGTTCCGCAAGTTGCCAGACAGTGCGCTTGAGTCGGCGTTCTATCTGAACATCGAGGTTTCCGATCAGGCCGGCGTGCTTGCTGCTGTGGCCACCGTGTTCGCCCGCCATGGGGTGTCCATCGAGTCCATGGAACAGGCCGGCTTGGGTGGCAACGCCCGCATCATATTCATTACGCACGAAACCAACGAGTCCGACATGAAGCGCTGTCTCTCCGAGTTGCGCCGCCTGAAGACAGTGCGTCGAATCGTCAGCACGCTGAGGGTCATCGAAGACCACTAGTGGCTGCGGTTGAGCATTCTGTCCTACCACCTGTACTACCATTGAGCTGTGGCCCAGCGTGAGAAGCGTTCGATTTCCCTTCCCCCTGACCTTGCTGCGCAGATCGACAGAGCTGCCGCGTTAGAGGGCACATCCGTAAGCGCGTGGATCGCTGCTGTTGCTGCGCATCGGCTACGCCTCGATGAGGGCCGCCGAGGGATCGCCGAGTGGGAAAGCCGACATGGTGCGTTGACGGCTGAAGAGCTCGCCGACGGTCAAGCCAGGGCCAGGGCAATTCTCGGCCGCGAGAAGACGAAGCGGAAGGCTTCCTGATGGGTGTTACTTATGACACCGGCGCCCTCATCGCTGCCGATCGAAACGATCGTGGGATGTGGGCTCTGCACGCAGGCTTTCTTGCTGAAGAAGTTTCTCCCACGGTTCCGGCCCCAGTGGTTGCCGAGGCGTGGCGCGGCGGTAGCCGACAGGCAAACCTGGCTCGGTTCCTTGCGTTATGCGCGATTGAAAACATGGAGATTGACCGAGCCAAGGCGATCGGCGTCCTCGCCGGCAAGGCCGCCCATGACGACATCGTCGACGTGGCTGTGGTGGAAGGGGCGATACGACGCCGCGACGCCGTTGTGACGTCGAACCCTACCCATATTGTTGCCATTGCAGATGCGGTCCGGGTGCGGCTGCGGGTCGAACCTGTCTGATCGATCTTGTCGCAAGAGGTTCGGGTTCGCCTGAATTTCTTAGGGTTTCAAGCACCCCAGGAATTCGGGTTTCTCAGCTAGCTGTTCGAGTTCATCGAAGTGTTGTACAACCGTCAACGCCACCAAGCCGGCCTCGGACAACTCACCCCAGCGGACTACATGAACCACTGGCGACAAACCCAGCCCCAACCTCATCTCACAAACCCCACTGTCCAAGAACCAGGGCACCATCAGCCCTTCACTAAACCCAGGGTCATTCAATTCGCAAGTGCGGACCGGATCGGACGAACAGGAGCGGCGACGCACTTGCCGTGACCGCTCCCATCATCACTCCGACGATCCAGGACAGGAGGATCGCAACGGTGAAGCGAACGACGAAGAACGGCCGCCTTAAATCGGTGCTTCGGATTTGAGCGGGGTATGGGGATCCGTGGCGTGGCACAGGGGCCCTGTCAGTCTGGTGGTGTCTAAGCCGTCCAGATTGAGGTGCCCCTGTGGAACTAGATCCTACGCGTATGTGTGAGCTGCTTGTTGGTTTGCCTGATGTGAACGTGTTGGGGGTGAGTGATGAGGCCGATTCGTTGGTCGTAGTTGTTGAGACGCGTGGGCCGCGGCCGGTGTGTTTGGGGTGTGGGACGGTCGGCCGGGTGAAGGATCGGGATTTGGTGTTGCTGCATGATTTGCCGTCGTTTGGGCGGCCAGCGAAGTTGTTGTGGCGTAAGCACCGTTGGAAGTGTGTGAACACTGTTTGCGATGTTCATACGTGGACATATGATGTTCCGGAGATCGCTCCGTGTCGTGGCGGGATGACGGACCGGGCAGCGAGGTGGGTCACAGCGCAGGTCGGAAAGTCGGGTCGTAGTGTGAGTGAGGTCGCTGCGGAGATTGGTTGTGATTGGCACACGGTGAACGATGCTGTGCAAATGTTTGGTGAGGCGTTGTTAGCTGATCCTGACCGGATCGGGAACGTTGTCGCGTTGGGGTTAGACGAGACGTTGTTTGTGCGTGAGGGGCCTCGTCATCAGAAACGGTGGTCCACCTCAATTGTTGATTCAGGTCGGGGTGTGCTGCTGGACATGATCGAGGAACGGACCGCGAAAGCTTGTATTGGGTGGCTTTCGGGTCGGAGCGAGTCGTGGTTGAAACATGTCCGGTGGGGAACGTTGGATTTGTCTGGGCCGTATCGGTTGGTGTTCGACACGATGCTCGCGCATGCCGGTCAGATCGCTGATCCGTTTCATGTTGTGCGACTCGCGAACCAGGCGTTAGATGAGACGCGACGTCGTGTGCAGAACGAAACGTTGGGTCATCGCGGCCACAAAACAGATCCGTTGTACAGGTGTCGGCGGTTGTTGACGAAGGCTGATGAGCGTCTCGACGAGAACGGTCGCAGCAAACTTCTTGGTCTGCTTGGTGCTGGTGATCCGAAGGGTGAGGTGAAAACGGCGTGGCACGCTAAGGAAGTCGTCCGAGACGTTTATACGATCAGCGATCCGTCTACTGCGGACATGTTCGTGGCCCGACTCGCTGTTGACCTGCAAGACCAGACAAGTCCGCCAGAGGTCCGCCGGTTGGGTCGCACACTCGGCCGATGGCACCCCCAAATTTGTAACTGGCATCGGGCACACGTATCGAACGCGGCTACCGAAGGCGCTAACAATCTGATCAAACGAATCAAACGGGCCGGCTTCGGATTCCGTAGGTTCGCATACTACCGGGTCCGCGCACTCCTCTATGCCGGCAAACCCAACTGGGACCTACTCACCACCATCACACCCCGCTAAAATCCGAAGAACCTTGTCGGTGCTTCGGATTTGAGCGGGGTGTGGGGATCCGTGGCGTGGCACAGGGGCCCTGTCAGTCTGGTGGTGTCTAAGCCGTCCAGATTGAGGTGCCCCTGTGGAACTAGATCCTACGCGTATGTGTGAGCTGCTTGTTGGTTTGCCTGATGTGAACGTGTTGGGGGTGAGTGATGAGGCCGATTCGTTGGTTGTGGTTGTTGAGACGCGTGGGCCGCGGCCGGTGTGTTTGGGGTGTGGGACGGTCGGCCGGGTGAAGGATCGGGATTTGGTGTTGCTGCATGATTTGCCGTCGTTTGGGCGGCCGGCGAAGTTGTTGTGGCGTAAGCACCGTTGGAAGTGTGTGAACTCTGTTGCGATGTTCATACGTGGACATATGTGAGAACGCTGGAGGATTCTGGCCCCACTTGAGGGGTTTCGCGCTGGAGGATTCTGGCCCCACTTGAACTACGAATTCTTTTGGTCTGGTTGCCCGTTGGGGGTGGCGGGGCTTGAAGGGGAAGCGATGTTCAAGGTGGAGTTGTATGAGCAGATCCGGCTCGCTGCGCGCGATGACGGGTTGGGGATTCGGGCGTTAGCTGTCCGGTTCAGGGTTCATCGTCGTGATGTGCGGGCGGCGTTGGCGTCGCCGTTGCCTCCGCCGCGCCGTGAAGGGGTGTGGCCGTCACCGTTGACTGGTCCGCATCACGATTGGATACGCGAGGTGTTAAGGGCCGATTTGACGGCCCCGCCCAAGCAGCGGCACACGGCGAAACGGATCCGTGATCGCCTCGCCGCGGAACACGACGTGTTGATTGGCGCGTCGACGTGTCGCAGCGTTGTCGCCCGGCTTCGGGTCGAGATCACCGCCGAATCGAAATACCCTGCACGCATAGTATTTGTTCCGCAGACCCGGCTACCGGGTGCTGAGGGCGAGGTTGATTGGGGAAAGTTCACGGCGGTGATCGGAGGTATCTCCATGCAGCTGTCTTTGTTTTCGATGTGGTTGGCGTTCTCCACCCGCGGGTTTCATCGGGCCTATGTGAACGAGGCCCAGGAATCGTTCACCGACGCGCACGTCCGGGCGTTCGAACACTTCGGTGGCGTCCCTCGCATGGTCCGTTACGACAATCTGAAAACGGCAGCGATCAAGATTTTGCAGGGTCGCTCCCGGGTCGAGAACGACCGGTTCATAGGGCTGCGTTCGCATTACGGGTTCGAGTCGTTCTTCTGCGAACCTGGTATCGGCGGCGCTCATGAGAAGGGCGGGACTGAGGGTGATATCGGCCGGTTCCGCCGGAACCATCTCGTCCCTGTCCCCGCGTTTGACACCCTTCATGATTTGAACGTGTACATAGCGTCATGCGACATCGCTGATGACCGCCGGTTTGTGGTTGGGAAGAACACCGGGCAACCATCAGCTGGCGAATCAGTGCATGGCCTATGGATCTTCGAACAAGGCGCAATGTGGCCCCTCCCGGCGGAACGGCTAAACGCTGCGACCCGTTTGACGGCTCGGGTGGATACCAAAGCGAGGGTCTGTGTCCGGAACTGCTACTACTCCGTCCCGGCCCGTTACGTTGACCGGCGCGTCACAGTTGAACTCGGTGCCGAAACCGTGACGATCTACGCGCCTGACAACACCCGGATTGCTGTGCATGAACGGGCTTTACACCGCAAAGCCGAAGTTCTCGACCTTGATCACTACATCGAGATCTTGTGGAAACGACCCGGTGCCCTACCCGGCTCTACCGCCCTTGCCCAAGCCCGCGCTTCGGGACGTTTCCGACCCGAACACCAACAATTCTGGGACGCCGCCCGACGGGCAAACGGTGACCGTGACGGCACCCGGCTCCTCTGCGAAGTACTCCTGCTCCACCGCACCCACACCCCCGACGAAATCGTCGCCGGGATACGCGCCAGCCTTGCGATCGCCAGCATCGACCCGGCCGTCGTCGCGATCGAAGCCCGACGCTCTATCGAACACACCGAACCGCTACCGGCCGCACCAATGCAACGACCCCCGACGCTCACCGACTACGACGCACTCCTCAACAGAAAGAACCAACCATGACCAAACCATCACCAACAACAACCATGACAACAACAGCAGCGTTTGACGCATGCCGAAACCTGAACCTCACCGGCCTCGCACCCGAACTCGAAACCCTATGCGCACATGCAACAAAACAACGAATGTCCTACCCGGACTTCCTCACCCACGCCCTCACCATCGAGATCGATATCCGCCACGAACGCCGCCGACAACGCCGAGTCCTCGAAGCGAAACTCCCACGCATCAAAACCCTCGACACATTCGACACCACCGCCAACCCGAACATAAGCGCACACACCATCGCACTACTACGCGACGGAACATTCATCGACAACTCCGAACCCGTCGTTCTCCTCGGGAACTCCGGCACCGGGAAATCACACCTCCTCATCGCCGCGTGCCTCGCCGCCGCCGAAAACGGCCGACGAGTCCGCTACACCACCTGCGCACAACTCGCCAACGAACTCTGCGAAGCCAAAGACGACAACCACCTCACCCGCGTCGTCCAAAAATACGGCCGCTACGAACTCCTCGCCATCGACGAACTCGGCTACGTCCACCTCGACCAACAATCCGCCGAGCTCCTCTTCCAAATCCTCACCGAACGCGAAGAACGAGCATCCATCGCCATCGCCTCCAACGCCCCCTTCTCCGAATGGACCAAAACCTTCACCGACAAACGCCTCGCCGCCGCCGTCATCGACCGCATCACCTACAAAGCCCACATCATCGAAACCGGCACCAACAGCTACCGACTCGCCACACGCAACTAACATCACCACCCAACAAGTGGGGCCAAAACCTCAAGCACCCCGGGGCCAAAATCCTCCAGCGAACTCACTGTGAAGAGGTCTTGTGCGGTGTTGGGGGTTGCGTTGTTGGCGTTGCCGCCGATGATGAGTGGTGTGTTGACGGTTGGGAGTGGTCCGGTGCGTGGTGTGCTGGCGACTTGGGTGCCGTTGAGGTAGATGCGGCTGGTGGTTGCGTCGTAGGTGGCTGCGACGTGCATCCAGGTGTTTTGGGGGAAGGTGCCGCCGAAGTTTGGGTTGTTGCCTTGTCCGCTGGTGTTGAGGTACCAGCCGATCGAGGTGTTGTTTGTCATGAATGCGAATTGTGAGGTGTATCAGACTCTTCGCGACGTGGTGGGGTTGGATTCACCCAACATTTTGGGTTGGTTGTTGTGGTCATGGTTTGGTGTTGCGGTGGTAGTTGCGGCGGTTGGTGTCTGCTGCGGCGAGCCCGTCGATTCGGGCTTGTCGGATTGCTTGGCCTAGGCCTTGGTGTTCGTCGTTTGGGGTCACGTAGCCGATAGCTTCGTGAAGCCTTGTGCCGTTGTAGTGCTGTCTGACGCGTTCGAGTTCGGCGGCGAGAACGGCAGGATCAGTGATACCGAGCAGGTAGGGGTTCTCGGCTTTGATATGTCCCCATAGGGACTCTATCCAGGCTTGATCGGTTGGTGTCGATGGCCGCCCAAAATGTTGTCCGATCGTCATTAGTGCCATGAACGCTCTTGTCTCATCGGAGCGCATTTCTGGGCCGTTGTCAGATACCGCGAGTAGCACTGGGGCGGCGTTGTCGTTGAGGTCAACATCGGCGGGGTGGTCGAGTCGCCATTCCAACGGTTCAAGTAGTCCTTCGGTTTCGAGAGCGTTGAGGAACACGACTTTCACTTGCGTGGAGGTTGCTTCGGCGCACAGCAGTGTTGTGATCCATTTACGTGAAACAACATCGATGATGCCGTACACGATCTGGGAATCGCAACGCATGAAATGTGTTGCGTCCCAGCACCACAGCTGGTTTGGTTCCCAACAAACCCAGTCCGGCCACGGTTTCTTGACCGACCGTGGAGGCCTTGGATTACCAGCCAGTGTGAGGCCATGGCGGGCCAAGACCCGGTCGACCGTTGACGGTGAAACCCATACCTGGCCAAGGTAGGAGCCTCGGTGCGCGAGTTTACGGTGCGAGAAATCGACAGGTCCCCATTTCTCGAAAAGATCGAGAATGGCTTCTTCTTCCCAGCCCAGAATCGTGTTGACAGGCCGGCCTCCCGGAGCTGCGTCATCAAGTGTCCCGGTCGTCTGGCGTTGTTGCCACCGCCACACACGCTGACGATCAATTTCGAGAACCCCACACACACGGGAGAGTTCCCAACCAGCGGTGACGGCGAACATGATCAGCTCCAAAATTGCGGTCTTGACGGCGCCGTCGACTCGGGCTGGGATCGGGCCGTTCAACCCCAAGCCGATTTTCCCCGCAACACCGCCAACTCGACAGCTTGCTCGATCACCGTTGACTGCAACCGGGCAATCTCGGCTTGCAAACGCTGATTCTCCGATCGTTCTTTCGGATCGAATTTCGGTCGACCGGGCTTCGTTGACAACGCAGCGATCGCACCATCGCGGGCCGCCTTCTTGATCGTCATGATCGTCGAACGATCGACATGAGCCTCCACGACAGCCTGAGCTGTCGTGATCTGACCAGTCAACAATCGTTGCCACAAATCGTATTTCTGCTCGCCCGTCAAACGAGTCTTCGCACGCTGAGTACCCATCAGAATCAGTCTCCTTCAAACCCCAATCCTGCCGGGTGAAAAAACACAACTCATGTCGCGCGAAACCTGATGCAACCCAATTGGTCGTTTGATGCGGTGCCTTCTTGGCGTGAAGCGAAGACGTTCCAGGTGTTTGCAGCGCTCGATTTGACCCAGGCGGAGATGGTGAGGGTGTTGTTGGTGGTGTTGAGGCTTGTCGATGAGGCAATTTGGGCGAAGGTGTTGGTGGTGCCGTTGAGGACAAGACCGGTCCCGTCTTTGCCTGCGCCGTAGGTGGCTGCGCCGAGGAGGGTTGCGTTGTTGTTGTTTCCGGATTGGTCGGCGCCGGTGTTCTCAAACGTCCACCGACCAACCAAACCAGTGTTGGCATCAGCGGGGTCACTTGGCGGCAAAACAATCGTCAACAGAACAAGCAGGAGGACTGAGAGACCCAGCGAGAGGGGCCGGTGCCAATACTTCGCGCGCATAACAAGCTCTTTCCAAAAAAGGTGGCTCAGCTGGAATCGGTACGCGCGCCGAGCTTCCTTGAGGGCAAATTTTCGGCAAATCGACGTACGGCCACTCTTCGCACCTATCTCAAGCCAAAACGACCGCGGTCGGTGACATTCGTATGTGTACTTGTTGTTTGATCAAGTGAACGTCTTCCAGAGGACTTACGCGCCCGAGCAATAGAAGACAACATGAAGACTTGGTGCCCGCTTGATGAGTCGCTCTGCATAAGCAATGGTCGCAACTGCCCGCAACTGCCCGCAACTGCCCGCAACTGCCCTCGACTTATTCGAAGTCTGGAAGTTCTCGGCTAGGGGACAATGACCTCACGAACAAGGTTGACTTCGCTGCCCGTCAATGCGTGACGAACGTGCGCAGGTTTGGTGTGCAATGTCGGAGTTGCAGCCGTCGTCGGATCACCGAATTTTTCGTCGCGACCTTTGGCTGGGCTCCCGATTTCGAAGCCAAAAGTTGATCGTCCTGGCTCTTGGTCTCGGCGCCGTGCGACGCGAGGGATTCATCCGCTGGATCGGCGTGGCGCTCATCGGAACGTTCTTCGTGCTGAAATTCGATGCAAGAACTGCGTCGAGATTCGATCTGGCCACCGCTCTCCCGTTGGTCGTTGCTCCCTACCGGCTGCTTCGTGATGGCGTGCGCACCGGAGCAGACTGCCGAAGAGGCAGACCAATGGCTGAACTGGTGGCATTCGCTATCAGAACCTGAACGGGCCCGCTCTGGGGTTAGGGCAGGAGGCAGGTCAGCGTGGTGGCTTTGTCGGCGGCGGCGCGTGCCAAGGCTGATTGATTGACGGACGGTGGGAACTCTGCGACCACGCAGGGTTTCGGTGTGAGGCGGGCGACCATCAAGTACGAGTACGTGATGTTGGGGTCTTCGGGGTTGTTGACGATGTGTCGCACCACCGCAGCGAAGGGGACCTTGTTGCGAAGGCGAAACTCGAAGTTCGGGCCCACGTATGAAAAGGCGCTGTGGATCTGGGTGAGGTTCAGTGGGGTGCGAACCCCGTTGCGTTCCAGGAGGATGTCTTCACGGACGTCGCCGTAATCCACGTACACCCTCCATCCGCCAACCGGTTTCCCGCATCTTGACAAGGACCAGTCTTGGAAGTCGTCTCCGGGCTTGGGGCCCTCGACCACCACGCAGTTCTTCTCGGCCAGGCTCACGTAGGTGCTGGAGACCTTCGCCGGCGCTGCCTCAGTCATCGGAGGCACGGCCATTAACCCGAGGGCCGTCATCGATCCGAAGATCCAAGCTGCTGCAGTCCGTCGAGTTCGTCGCATGCCCCATCATCGGCACCAACCCGCCCAAAATCCAGCCCCGCTGAATGGTGCAGGCGGTCAGACCTGCTGGGCGACCTTCTTTGGACCCGAACGATTTCGACCCGAGAACGGACTGCAGTTTTGGTATCGCTCAGGCTGCAGTAACGGTAGCGTAGAGACTGCAGCAACGGTAGTGTAGGTGCCCATGGATCCCACCGTCTTTGGAGGTACCTATCAACGGCGGGTGGTCGACTCCGACCTCGATGAGCTGTTCCCCCAGCTCCCCGCGATCCTGCTCGACGGGGCAAAGGCGGTCGGCAAGACGGCCACGGCAACGCAGCGAGTCCGCAGCCAACGCCGCCTCGACCTGCCGGCTGAAGCGGCGGTGGTAGCGGCCGATCCGCAGGTGATCGCGCTTGATCGCAAGCCGCTGCTACTTGATGAGTGGCAGCGCGTTCCTGCGGTCTTCGACGTCGTTCGGCGTCTGGTGGATGCTGACCCGGCTGGCGCTCAGTTCCTTCTTGCCGGTTCACTTCCGACCACTCAGACGCATTCCGGGGCGGGCCGCATCGCAACCCTTCGGATGCGGCCACTGACACTTCCCGAGCGTGGTGTCACCCGGCCGAGCGTCTCCATGGCCGAGTTGCTCGCTGGCCAACGAGCACTCGCAGGTCGAACCGAGTTCGGGCTCGTCGACTATGTACGCGAAATCCTCGCCAGCGGATTCCCTGGGCTTCGCCAATTGCGCGGGCGGGCGCTGGACCATCAGCTCGACGGTTACTTGCGGCAAATTGTCAACCACGACCTCGCCGACGCTGGCCTGAACGTTCGTCGTCCTGCAACGGTCACCGCTTGGCTGCGGGGTTACGCCGCCGCCAGCGGAACCACAGCGTCGTGGGAGAAGATCCGCGATGCTGCCACCAGCGGGATAGATGACAAGCCGGCGAAGACCACAACGATCGGATACATCGAGCTGCTCACGGCATTGCGCGTGCTCGACCCGGTTGAAGCTTGGGTCCCATCCAACAACCACTTGCGCGCACTCACGGCACAGCCCAAGCACTACCTGGTTGACCCGGCCCTTGCAGCGCGTCTCGTGCGTCGCAGCGCAACACAACTTCTCCGTGGTGATGGCCCATCAACGGTCGTCCCCCGAGACGGCGCATTCCTCGGCGGATTGTTCGAGTCGTTGGCAGCGTTGTCGATCCGCGTGTTTGCTCAGGCCGCCGATGCGTCGGTGAGCCATCTCCGAACCGATGGCGGACGGCGCGAAGTTGACTTCATTATCGAAAGCAACCAGGGCATTGTTGGCATCGAAGTCAAACTCGGCACCCAGGTGACAGACCACGACGTGGGGCACCTCCGCTGGCTTCGTGACGAAATGGGCGAGGAGTGCATCGACCTCATCGTGCTGAACAGCGGTCCCGAGGCATACCGTCGACCTGACGGCATCGGTGTCGTTCCTCTCGCGCTCCTCGGCCGTTGACCCCGAGGCCGCCTCCCGATGAGCGCTCCGGTGTTCCGTCGTTGATCGTTCCGTGCCACCTGAGTGGTATCGCGATCGCCCTATCTGAGCATCAGCGGAACGTGATGTCCTTCTCGTAACAGGTGCCGCCGCCCTTCTTGGGGCAGGTGGAGAAGGTCACCATGCATCCCTCCTGGGTGGTCGTCCGGTATGTGGTTGGGCCTACCGTGTAGACGGCTTTGCCGCCGAGGGTTGCGCTTACGTTCCACTCGGGGGGACAGTCCGACACCCTCACCTGGCGCAGTCCCATGTATCCGATGTTGAGCTGCACGGTGAGTATTCCACCCGGAGCCCACTGCGTTGGTGCCGGCACTGCCGGAGCCCCCGGACCGTTCGACAAGACGTCGTTGACCGTGTCACAGAAGAGTGCTTGGTCGGGTGTGCAGTTGAACCCCTTGAACGTCGACTGGCCGACGACCGGAACGTTTGGAGCCGGCCTCCCGAACGCGCCAGGGTCAGGGAAGTCGTGCGGTGGGAACGGGTCGAGTGGTTTCGGTGGTCGCTTCGCGTCTGGCTTTGGCAGGTTGTCGACGTCGGGCGGCAGGACTTGCTGGATCCGCGTCCCGGGCCGGTACACGGCGAACGTTGCCCCTGTCGGCACAACCAACTGGAACGGAACCGGCAACCCGTTGGCCCCACGGCGTGGGTTGATGGTCAGCGTGCCGCCGACAGCGGTCAACTCGATGATCTCGATGTCGTTCGGCACGTTGTGGCGTCGGATGGCTGCGAAGTACTGCCCGTTGGGCAAGGTGGCCGGCGCGGTGGCGATCTGGAGCCCGGAGACCACGAGCTGCGTTCCGGTGAGCTGGCTCACCAGCGAAGAAGGGAACGCGTCGCCGACGGTCACGCTCAACAGCGGGCTGGTGTTGGTTGCCGCGGCAGCTTGTTGCGACGTGTCCGCAAACATGCCACCAACAGCACTCGACCGTGCAGCGGTCTTCGGAGCGCCCGTCGTGACGGGGATCTGACCCGTGCGCACCGTGATCGGAACACACCCGGTTGCATCGGCTGCGAACGGTGCGAAGATCACCGCAACGGTGGCCCCACCAGTGGGGGGCATGATGGCCATGCTGGGTGACCCAACGGGTTTGGAGCAGCCGAACTGCACCGCTGACTTGAGTGACAACTTGCTCGATGCTTTCGCTGCCCGCAGTGCCGGTGCCGATGCCGATGCCGGTGCCGATGCCGAGGAGGCTGAGGCTGCCAGATGGCCTCCGCCTGTCGCTCCCAGTAACGCTGCAATGGCCAAAGTGGCGGCGCGTACGAGTGAACTGCGTCGACGTGCATCTGTGGTGGGGTTGTGGCGGGCGACAAGGTTCCGTCTGGTCATGTCTTAAGCATCGGCTACGACTGGCCACCACTCAAATCAAGCGGTAACCCGCCTCAACGTGCGAATGCGGCGCGAAAACGGTCAAGGTGGACGTGCTGCACCTGCTGAACTGTCTGATCGATGCGATACGTCAGCACCCGCGGCCAGATGGAACCCCGCCCGTTCCTTGAGATCCTCATGGAGGGCCTTGCTCCCGATGGCGGATTGGTCGTCCCAGAGTCCATCCCGCTGCTCAGCGCTTCGGAGCTTGAAGCAATGCGCTCGATGTCCTACAACGATCTGGCCATGGCGGTCATTGGCCGGTTCATCGACGACATCCCACCGGCCGACCTTCGGGCGCTCATCGATGCCACCTACACCGTCGAGGCATTCGGGAATGCCGACATCACCCCGGTCACGCCGTTGTGGGACAACCTGTCGATCTTCGAGTTCTCCAACGGTCCGTCGCTTGCGTTCAAAGACGTGGCGATGCAGTTCCTCGGTAATCTGTTCGCATACGTTCTCGAACACAGCGGCGAGCAACTCAACATCCTCGGTGCAACCAGTGGAGACACGGGCGGCGCCGCCATCTACGCGATGCGCTCCAAGCCACGCATCAGGGTCTTCATGCTTTCTCCGTTAGGCCGCACCTCGGCGTTCCAAGCAGCGCAGATGTACTCGGTGCTGGACGAGAACATTCACAACATTGCGGTCCGGGGTGTGTTCGACGATTGCCAAGACATCGTGAAAGAGGTCGGCGAGGATGCCGAGTTCAAAGCGCGTCACCGCATCGGCACCGTGAACTCCATCAACTGGGCACGCGTCGTTGCGCAGTCCGTGTACTACTTCAAGGGCTACTTCGCGGTCACAAAGTCCAACGACGAACGAGTCAGCTTCACCGTCCCGTCTGGAAACTTCGGCAACGTCTATGCAGGGTGGATCGCCAAGCGCATGGGCCTTCCCATCGACCGTCTCATTGTGGCGACCAACGAGAACGACGTGCTGCACGAGTTCTTCGACACTGGCCGGTATGCGCCGCGCGGGTCAAGTCAGGTGCACCCCACGTCCAGCCCGTCCATGGACATCTCCAAAGCATCGAACTTCGAACGGTTCGTGTGGGACCTTGTCAACTGCGATGGCGACACGGTTGCCGCGTTGTACCGGCAGATCTCCGCCGGTGGACAGTTCGAGTTGAACGCAGACGAGTACCGCCGTGCCATCAGCGATTCCGGGTTTGGTTCGGGTTCCTCGACGCATGCAAAGCGGGTGGAGTCCATCCAGCAAGTGCACGCTCGCACGGGGCGGATCATCGATACACATACGGCCGACGCGTACTCGGTTGCGTTGGCGTTCGCAGCGCAGCAGCCCGATGTGCCGATGCTGGTTTTGGAAACCGCTCTCCCTGCCAAGTTCGGCGAAACCATCAGCGAAGCTCTTAATATCGCAGCACCCCGCCCTGCCGGTCTCGAAGACCTTGAACAGCGGCCCCGGCGTGTGCTGGAGATGGATAACTCCGCAGCCGATGTCCGTGCGTACGTCTCGTCAGTAACCGGTCTGTAAGCGGGCCGGTTGACTAACCGACCTTAGCTAATTATTGTGGGTCGATGAAGACCGTCAACATGCTCGAGGCAAAAACGCACTTGTCGCAGCTTGTCCTCGAAGTCGAGGCTGGTGAAGAAGTGACCATTGCCCGAAATGGACGGCCTGTCGCTCGTTTGGTTCGTATCGAGCCGAGCTCGGCGCGGGGATTTGGTGCCATGGTGGGGCGCGGCACGGTCAAGTCGCTTTCGTGGCTCGACGTTCAGGCTGGCGATGCCGCGGTAGCTGACATGTTTGATCAGCGTGACTGATCCTCGGTCATTGCCGCTGTTGCTCGACACACACGCCTTCGTATGGTGGAGTACCGGTTCTTCGGAACTCCCCTCCGAAACCATCGAACTCATTGCTGAAGCGCCGACCGTTGCTGTGAGTCTTGTTTCGCTGTGGGAGATCGTGCTGAAGGAGTCAACACCCCGGCCGATGATCGGCACGGACAACGTCGAACGCTGGTTTGCTGAGGCTATGGCCGCGACTGACTTCAAGTTGCTCTCGATCGAACCGCGTCACATCGGCGAAGTGCAGCGTCTGCCCCTGCACCACCGTGACCTGTTCGACCGATTGTTGATCGCTCAAGCCAAACTGGCTGGGACCGCGGTCGTCACCCGAGATCAAGCGTTCGACAATTACGACGTCGAAGTCGTGTGGTCAGTGCGACCAAATACGCCCCAGTCCGGGCGCTCGTAAATTAATACAGGCACGTATTATACGAATTTGTATGCACGCTCACCCGGAACGGGTGGACCGACGGCCAGGCCATATGGTCTGACAGGGGTCATGCCGCTAGGCGTTGGCTGGGTGGGTGACCTTGCCGTCTGGGTGGCGGGCAAACCGAACGCCAGCGTGCACGGGATCGTCGGCTGGCCATGGCCAACCTCCGAAGCGGGTGGCTTGGTAGTCGTCGTAGGCCTGCACCAGTTCGGCCCTGGTGTTCATCACAAAGGGGCCATGGCGGGCAACAGGTTCACCGATGGGGCGGCTCTGGAGAATCAGAGCGCTGATCCCGTCGTTGCCAGCGATTATCTGCGCGCCTACGGTTGCGTCAAGCCGGTTGCCGGTGTTGGGCTTCAGCACTTCATCATCGATGGTGCCGCTGCCCTCGAACACATAGAGCATGCGTTCAACCCCGGCAGAAGCCGCCGGTAACCGCAGCGCGGTTCCGGGCTCGCCACGTAGTTCCCAAATGGCGAACTCGTTCTCCGGATCCGCGGCCCACGAATCGACCGGGGCGGGTGGCGCTGACTCGCCGCCAAGGTCACCTGCGACCACACGAACGGTCATGCCGTCGTTCAACACCGGCTGCTGGTCATCCCAGTTGAGCACGAACGAAGGCTTGGCCATCTTGCGAGACGCAGGCAGGTTGACCCAGATCTGGAACAGCTCTGCAGTGTTGGGCCCGTCTTGTGACAACAACGGAAACATCTCGGCGTGCACGATGCCAGCACCTGCCGTGAGCCACTGTGTGTCGCCGCGGCCGAAGCGTGCCGCTGCACCAAGTGAGTCACTGTGGTCGATGAGGCCCTGGCGAACATAGGTAACGGTCTCGAACCCACGGTGCGGGTGCGCGGGAAAGCCGGGGACGGTGTCGCCGTGGTACATCCGCCAACCGTCTTTGCCTTCGAAGTCCATGCCGATGTTGCGCCCGGCAAGCGACTGCGACGGACCGAACGTGGCGTTGCCAGCCGGGTAATGGTCCAGATGATGAACGCAGAACAGGAACGGATCGATCGTCGGCCACTGGAAACCCAGCTCGACGCTCTCGCGGATAACGGAGGCCATGTGCCCAAGGGTAGGGGCATATCGGAGCCAACTTTGGTGCCCTGGTTTGCTTCCGGCTCGAAACCGGTTATGGTGTGAATGCCCGGTGTTGCTGGTTCAGCCGCCGGACCTCCCTCGTCGAACTGATTGCTGCTGCGAAGCTGCGTCCAGAGCCGAGGCCGGCGCAGGGTCGCCGCTTCCCCGTTCGTTGTGACCGGTCCGAAGCACGACCGACACGCATTCGCACCAAACCCCCGCAACACCCCCACCCACCCCACCAACAACGCTGCTGTGCAGCACAAGTCGGGTTTCCCACCCGATGGAGGACAGATGTCAGGAATGGCCCTCGAGCGGTCGGTACTGGAGCGCAAAGAGCGCGATGAGTTGGCAACCATCGCGTCGGCTCTCGGTCTCAAGGCAGGCGCCCGTGCAAAGAAGGAAACGCTGATCGACCAGATCCTCAAAGGATCAGGCGTCGAGCAGGTTTCCACGCAAGCCGACAAGCAAACCGATACGCAAGCAGCCAACGGTGCCAGGGACGTAAGTCCAGCGGCAGCCAAACCAAAGGCTCGCGTCATCAAGTCCAAGTCGGGTGGAGCTACTGCTGACTCGTCAGCCGCATCGTCCAACGACGACGGCCCCGCCGCTGCTCCTGTTGCTGACGCTGCTCCGGCACGTGCACCGCGCCAACCGCGCCGCAGCGGTGGTGGAAGCGGCGCCTCAACTCTCTTCGATCCGTTTGCCACTGCAGACGCTCCGGACACCAGCGGCTCCTCCGACGACGACTTCGACCGCTTCGAACGGCCAGCACGTTCTGCTGGACGCTCAGACGTTGTGGTGCGCACCCCCAAAGAGTTGTCAGACGATGGTGACGACTCCGGCACAACCCGCGGTGATCGCCCAGAACGTGGTGACCGTCCAGAGCGTGGCGACCGACCAGAACGTGGTGACCGACCAGAACGTGGCGACCGTGCTGAACGTGCAGATCGTGGTGACCGACCCGAGCGCACCGATCGTGGTGACCGTCCAGATCGTGGCGAGCGTTTCGATCGCAACCGTGACCGCAACCGTGATCGCCCAGCAGGCGACCGCGGCCCAGCCGGTCCCAACACTGGCAACGGCGCCCCACAGGGTGGCCTGGGTTCCCAGGGTGCAAAGCAACCATGGGCTCCTAAGCAACAACAACAGAACAACGACTGGGACGCAGCCGGTGGCAAACGCAACCGTCGCCGTCGTGGCCGTGACCGTCAGCAGCAACAGGTCTCACCAGAGCGTGATGCAGCAGCGGATCGCATCTCCGAGACCTACCAGGGCGAGCTCATTCCCATCTCGGGCATCTTGGACCTTGCAGACCAAGGCTTCGGATACATCCGCGCCAAGGGCTACCTGCCAACAGCTGAAGACGTATACGTGCCGGTCAACAGGGTGCGTCAGTTCGGTCTCCGCAAAGGCGACATCGTCGTCGGCGCACACCGCCCGGCCACACCGCAAGAGAAGTTCCCTGCCATCGTGCGGGTGGACACCGTCAACGGTCATTCGCCAGAGGTTGCAACGCTGCGACCAAAGTTCGAAGACCTCACCCCGCTCTTCCCAGACGTTCGTCTGAAGCTGGAACAGCCTGGCCAACAGGGCAACATGGTCAGCCGCATCGTCGACCTCGTGTCGCCAATCGGCAAAGGTCAGCGCGGCCTCATCGTGTCGCCTCCAAAGGCTGGCAAGACCACGGTGATGAAGCAGATCGCCACGTCCATCGAGATCAACAACCCAGAGGTTCACCTCATGGTGCTGTTGGTGGACGAGCGGCCTGAAGAAGTCACCGACATGCGTCGCACCGTTGCTGGCGAAGTGATTGCGTCCACCTTCGACAAGCCTTCCGACGAACACACCATGATCGCGGAGCTGTGCCTGGAACGTGCCAAGCGATTGGTCGAAGAGGGCCGTGACGTTGTCATCATCCTCGACGGCATCACGCGTCTGGCTCGTGCCTACAACCTGGCAGCCCCGGCCACCGGTCGCATCATGTCCGGTGGTATCGACACCGGTGCGCTGTACCCGCCAAAGAAGTTCTTCGGAGCTGCGCGCAACATCGAAGAAGGCGGCTCGCTCACCATCTTGGCCACTGCGCTCATCGAGACCGGTTCCACCATGGACACGGTCATCTTCGAAGAGTTCAAGGGCACGGGCAACATGGAGCTCCGCTTGGATCGTCGTCTCGCAGAGAAGCGCATCTACCCAGCCATCAACGTCAACGAGTCCTCCACGCGCCACGAAGAGTTGCTCTTCGATCGCAAGGAACTTGAAGTCATCTACCGCCTCCGCCGCGTCCTTAACGGCTTGGCCGAAGATGGTTCCGCTGCCAAGGGTCTCGAGCTGCTGATGGATCGCATGAAGGCAACTCGTACCAACGCAGAGTTCCTGGCCGAGCTTGCTCGTACGCCACAGTCTGGTAACTGAGCCCTCCCGGCACCATGGAACCAGAGCGTCGCTCGCAGCTGCTGTTCGGCAAGCTGCGAGCGCTCACCACGCAGCACTTCGGTAACTCGAGGCAAGCGGACGAATCGAGGCAAGCGGCCGAAACGGGCGAGTCCCAACTTGAACGAGTCCCCTACTTCGCGGGTACCGCTGCACACGATCCTGTCTCGTCTCGGCTTGTTGTCCTTGTCGAGGCAGCGCAGGTCGACCGTGACCCCCTTGACATCGATCCGCTTGGACCACGACCTCCTCGGGGGTGGCTTGGCGGCGCCATGGTTGCTGCGGCACGATGTGGTGCAACCGAACTGCATCTCATGGGCGACGGGTCGCTACTCACCGGCGACGATGCACGCCGCGCCGCGTGGTGTCGCATCCCAACACATTGCTGGTCCGTTGTGGGCCGCGAGCTACATCCCGTGCCTCCGGTTGCATTGGCAGACGCGCCGGCCGACGAACCAGATCAACTTGCAAAAGACGAGCAGGTCTTCGTCGCCATGATCAACGCAGCCGGCGCCACGCCCGTTGTTGAACAAGGTGTTCTGCGCGCAGAGGTTCTTGGTCTCGAAGTTGGACGTGTGCAGCGAGACCTTGAAACCGACATGGCGTATCTCGCTGTTGGTGTTGGCAAACACGATCGGCTGGCGCAGTCGATGATGAACGCAGCAGTTGCCCCCGCAGTTGCGTTGAAAGAAGCGGTGGCTGCGGTTGCGGTGCATCGCAAGCCCGGCGCGGCATCGCATCCGGCAAACACCGTGGCACGTTCACGTTGGTTGCGCGAAATGGTGATTGCAGACCCGAAGAGGTTCGGCTTCGAAGCGCCCTGTCGCCGGGTTGCCGCAACGGTGGTATCCGATCTCAAAGCATCAGGCGTTGCCTCACTCAGCGCGGTGATGAACGGCCAGCCGCTGCTGGTTGGATGTGTTGCTGGTGTTGACCTCGATGCGCCAAGCGACCTGCTTGACACGGCCGCACGCGCTGGCTTTACGCGGGTTCTCATGATTGTTCCGTCCGCAGATGATTTTCCAGCTGTGCGGGTCGCGTGTGAAACCCTGAGCCCTTCTCCGGGTGTTGTGCCTGTCGGAGCGCCGTTTACTGAGGCAGAATGACTTAAGTGAGCGCGACCGAAGCCGAGCACACGGTCCAGCACGGTGTTGCGCTTGACCCAACGACCAATTCTCCGGCGCCTGTTCGGTCGGCAGCCATGCGGAATGCACTTCGTAGCTTCAAGGTGCTGGCCTTTCTCGCACTTGGCGTATTACGTGGTGGTCCCGCAGCTGGCTGACGCGAAGAAAGCTGCGCAGACTCTCGCCGATGTGAAAGTGGAGTTCCTCGTCCTCGGACTCGCGCTCGAAGGCGCAGCGCTGTTCTGCTACTCACTTCTCACCAGGTCCGCGTTGCCTCGTCATACCGGCCCGTCTATCGGGACGCTGTTTCGCATTCAGCTCTCCACCCGCGCAATCTCCTCGGTTGTACCTGGCGGTGCAGCTGCCAGCAACGCACTGGGTTACCGGCTGCTCACCCGCACGGGAGTGACCGGCCCCGACGCTGGGTTTGCCCTTGGTGCAGCGGGGCTGGGCAGCGCTGTTGTACTCAACCTTGTGTTGTGGTTGGCGCTGCTCGTTTCCATTCCGTTGTCCGGAGTGAAACCTGTGTACGTCACCGTTGCGTTAGTCGGTGTGGTCATCCTGCTGGTGTTCGGTGCGTTGGTGTTTGCGCTGCTCCGCGGCCAAGCGCGTGCAGAGCGCGTTGCGCGTCGTCTCGCCGCCCGCGTCACGTTCATGGACGAAGACCGCGCCGCTCAGACGGTGCAGCACCTGGCAGATCGGTTGCGGCAGCTGATCAGCCGCCCAGAGGTTCTCCGTGAACTCCTGGTGTGGGGTGTTCTCAACTGGATGCTGGACGCCGCGTCGCTTGGCGTGTTTCTGTACGCGTTCGGCGGCCGCATCCGCGTGGATTCGCTCATCGTCTCGTTCTGCATCGTCAACGTGCTTGCGGTTGTGCCCATCACCCCTGGTGGGCTGGGTGTGGTGGAGTTCATGTATCCGTCGCTGCTGGTCACCATCTTCGGGATGCGTGTCATCGACGTGACATATGGCGTCGGCGCATATCGCATCGCGCAGTTGTGGCTGCCGATTGCCGTCGGTGCTGCCTGTTACCTGACGCTGCGCGTTGGACCGTGGCGCATTGACCGTGACGGCGAGCGTCTCCGCGGTCTGCGTGACGAAGTCCGTCATGAGCAGGCGTTGTCACACCGCCAGGACAGTGACCTGAATCGGCCACCAGCGGACGCGAACCGGCAGGGGGCGGAGCCGAATCGGCAGGGCGGCAGCGGGCCGGTCAAGGCCCGGTAGCGTGTACAGCCGTGCTGGAACGGCTGTCAGGTCTCGAAAACGAGTACGAACTCGTGGTGATGCGGTTATCTGACCCAATGGTTCAGGCCGATCAGGTCAAGTTGCGCGAGGTGGGTCGGCGGCTGAAAGAGCTGGAACCCATCGTCGAAAAGATCCGTGAGCGCGCCGCAATGCAAAGCGATCTGGACACCGCTCGTGAAATGGCTAACGAGTCCGAGGGTGCAGATCGTGACACCATGCGCGCCGAGGCAGACCAGTTCGAGAGGCGGTTGGCCGAGATCGACGAAGAGCTGAAACTGGCGCTCCTGCCAAACGACCCCAACAACGACCGCAACGTCATCGTGGAAATCCGCGGCGCAGAAGGCGGCGAAGAGTCCAACCTGTGGGCCAGAGACCTGTTCGAGATGTACAGCCGGTTCTGTTCTGGCAAGGGCTGGCGGTTCCAACTGCTTGGCTCAGACCCGTCGCCCATGGGTGGCCTCAACGAGGTCAGCTTCTCTGTCGCAGGAGACGGGGTGTGGACGCATCTCAAGCACGAAGGTGGGCCGCATCGGGTACAGCGTGTACCTGCCACAGAAAGCCAGGGACGCGTGCACACCTCGGCTGCCACTGTCACTGTGCTGCCAGAGGCAGAAGAGGTCGACGTCGACATCAAAGACATTGACCTGCGCATCGACACGTATCGGGCGTCTTCAGCAGGTGGGCAGAACGTCAACACCACAGACTCTGCTGTTCGCATCACCCACCTTCCAACTGGTGTTGTGGTCTCCATGCAGGACGAGCGCAGCCAGATGCAGAACAAGGCCAAGGCCATGGTTGTCCTTCGTTCCCGGCTGATGAAACTGGAACAAGATCGCCATGAAGCCGAACAGTCCGGCTTACGTAAAAGCCAAATCGGTGGTGGCGGGCGTGGCGAGAAAATTCGTACGTACAACTACAAAGAGAACCGGGTCACCGATCACCGGATCGGCCTCACGCTCTACAAGCTTGATCGTGTTCTGATGGGCGACCTCGATGAAATCGTCGACGCGCTCATCGCTGACGAGCGGGCACGCCAGCTCGCCTCGGCGGACCTGTAACCCGCACGCGCAGGCATGCTTTCCTCATGAGCAATGTGACATGGCGGCAGTTGGTCACCGAGGCCACTACAGCGTTGAATACCCACCTTGGTGGTGACCGCGCACACGAGGCTCGGTGGATGGTGGAACGGGTCTCGGGCTTCTCGCAGGCCGAACTCATCACCAGCGGTGCAGAGCCGGTCAGCACACGCGGTGTGGCTCACTTCGACCAGCTGTTGGCAAGGCGTTGCGCTGGTGAGCCGTTGCAGTACGTGCTTGGCCGGTGGATGTTCCGTCAGCTGGAGCTGTTTGTGGATGCTCGAGTGCTCATCCCGCGGCCAGAGACCGAGTTAGTTGCAGGATTCGGCATAGATCATCTGCGTACATATGGTCGGCCGGTTCGGGCAGCTGACCTTGGTTGCGGATCAGGTGCCATCGGGCTGTCCATCGCCGTTGAGGTGCCACAGGCTTCGGTCTGGCTGTCTGACGTGTCGGCCGATGCGCTTGACGTCACACGGGCAAACGTTGCCGGCCTCGGCCGTGCCGCCATGCGGGTTGCCGTGAACGGAGGGTCGTGGTTCGAGGCGTTGCCAACAGAGCTGCAGGGTTCGCTTGACCTCATCATCTCCAACCCGCCGTATGTGGCACATGAAGAAGTGTTGCCGCACGAAGTTGTTGGATACGAGCCTCACGTTGCGCTGTTCAGCGAGTCAACCGGCGACGCTCCTGGTGACGCGCATCTGGTGCACATCGTGGAGCAGGCTCCGCTGTGGCTGGCTCCCGGAGGTGCTCTGGTTTTGGAGATGTCGCCACATCAGACGGCTCCTCTTGCGCAACGCTGCCAACGCCTCGGGTTCACCGCTCGCATCGAAGCCGACCTGGCAGGCCGCGATCGCGCCGTTGTTGCCGTCCTGCCCACCGCCTAACCCGCCGACTAGCCGGGCACCCTTCAGCCAGACTTTTTCGCTGCTTTTGCGGTCTTGGCTTGGGCAGCCTTGGCTTGCTTGGCGCGTTGTGCTTCGAGGTGCTCCTGTAACCGGGCCTTGGTGATCTCAGTGATGAGCTTCAGCGGCATTGGCTTGTCTAAGGGGAATTGCAGGGTGCCTTTGCCTGCGATGTGCGGCGTGATGCGCTTCAGGAACGCGTCGTTGCCGCCGGGGATGGGGTACATCGAGATGTGCGCCTTCCAGCCCGAATAGAACACCACCACGGTGCCGTCTACCGTGAACGCAGGGATGGCGTAACTGATGCGTTCGCCAGCGGTGTCTGGCATCGCAGCGCGAATGGTGGAGCGCACCGTTTCAAGCACCTCTTGCACATCTGGTGGAAATGCTGCGATGTACTCCTCGACCGTTTCAGCTTTTGCCATGCAATGAAGTTTGCCCAGCACTGGCCCTCTTGTCGCAAGCGACCGTCAGGCCGCCTGTCAGCCGCCGTCAGCCGCCAACAATGGTGAGCGTTGCGCGGCCGATGACACGCGCAGCGGTGATGCGCTCCGCGTCGGCGGTTGCCATGGCAACGAGAGCGCCCCGCTCGTCGAGGACAACCACCTGTGCGTTGCGTACGGTTCCAACTAACGATCCGTCGCCGTCGGAAGCAACCAGCACGTCGACGTGGTCACCGGATTTCAACCCTGGCGGGATGGCATCGACGGGGAGGCCAATTCCTCTGCGACCCTTGCCGACGGAGGCCACGGTGGCTGAGGTGGAGGCAGGGACGGTGCGTGCGAGATTCACTGGCGACCCAACGGAAAGCGCGTCCAGCAATGTTCTGCCGACGGCCACGTTGACGCGAGATGTGGCTCGGTCGGGAACAAACGCAGACGGGATGGAGCGGACAACAACCGACGACGCATCGATTGGTTCCCCTGCCGCAAGGGGCTGCGTTGCGACGACCACATCGACCAACGTGCCCCACTCTGCAGGGAACGGCGCCGCGGCGCGCTCCACCATCCGGGCGGTCACGACGGCAACGGAGATGGTGAGCGCCCAGAACGCCACAGGAGCCTTGAGGCGACGCCACAGCGCCATCGGCGACTTCCGTGCACGACGGACGGGTGTGTGAGGCCGAGGGCCGTAACCAAGATCGGGAAACCCAGGGCGCGATGGGTCTTCGAACGGTGCGAGGGCCGGACGTTTGTCGCCGCTGGGAAAGCTGCCGGGGAATCGGAACGCAGATCGAACGGAAGATCGAACGGACGACCGACCGGAAGATCGAACGCGAGTGTGAGACGAGAACGGTGGCATGGTGCCTCCTGGCGAAACGTGGGCGTCAGCGCGTGTGCGCCGACGATGAACCGCGGGCCGCCGATGGAGGCGTGGCCGATGGAGGCGTTGGTGCCAGAAACGCGAAGTGGGGCCGAGCTGCAAACCAAAGGCGAAAGCGGACAGAGAGCGGAGCCCCAGGCAGGAAAACTGCTGCGAGGTGGTCAGGTTACAGCGGCCGTAAACCCGCTGTCACGTGCGCGTCTTCAGGTTTCGCAGTGGGCCGATGCCGGCGCCGACACCGAGCGCGGCGGTGATCAGCCATGCATCGCCGACGGACAACCCCGCACGTTGGAAGAACCCGTGGGCAGGACCGGCCAGCGTGGCGGCGAGGCTGACTCCAGACAACGCAGTAACCGTGACTGCCGCGATCTTGTGTGATCGCTGCGTCAGTGCCGGCAGCATTGCGATGGGGACGGAGGCCAGCGTTACGTAGCCGGTACCGGCAAACACGCCGTGCAACTTGTCGACGGTAGCGCTGGTCTCCAGCGGCGTGGCTGCAACGCCCAAGGTGGCAAGTCCCGTTGCCAGCACCGGAGCCCATGCTGGGCCGGGCACGTGTTTTCTGAACGCTGCTGCAGCGATGGGAACAGCGGTACCGAACACCACAAACCCAGCCGTCATTGCCGGTGCCGTTGCAGCGCCGCGTTCGGCGAGCCGACTGATGGCATCGTGTAGCGGCCGATAACCAGCGCGAGTTGCTCCGAGTGCTGCCCACGCTCCGATGAACGCTGCAGGGCCAACGGCTCCGCCGAGGGCGAGACGCCGTGTTGGTTGCATGAGCAGGAGAGTTTGGCAGCACGTCGGTGTGTGCATGGACGTGAAACCAAAAATCCTGCTCGGGCCGATTTCATGCGCAAATTGCTGAGCGGTAGGGTGCGCCGCATGCTGAACGGGATCCGCGTCGTGGAGTTGGCAATCTGGGTTGCAGGGCCCGGGGCTGGGGGCATCTTGTCTGATTGGGGCGCCGAAGTCATCAAGGTGGAAGGGCCAGCCGGCGATCCGATGCGCAACCTGTTCGGCAGTGTTGGCATCGACACCGTCGACGCCGTTCCCCCATTCGACTTGGACAACCGCGGGAAGCGGTGTGTCATGATTGATCTGCGCGCAGATGAAGGGCGTGCAGACCTGGATCGCCTTCTGGCAACCGCCGACGTGTTCCTGACCAACCTTCGGCCAGACGCACTGGAACGGCTTGATCTCAACCATCAGGCTGTGATGGCACGCCATCCTCGTCTGATCTACGCCTCTGTCACCGGGTATGGCCTTGAGGGTGAGGATCGCAATCGGGCCGGATACGACATCGGCGCGTTTTGGGCCCGATCCTCCATTGCGCATTCGATGGTTCCTCCGACGGAACTCCCACCGGGTTCGCGCTCAGGCACGGGCGATCACACAACGGCTGTGTCCATCACCTCCGGCATTTGCGCAGCGTTGTTCAACCGGGAACGCACCGGCGAGGGCCGGTTGGTTCACACGTCGTTGCTGCGAACCGGTGTCTACGTCAACGGTTGGGATCTTGGTACGCGCGCATACTTCGGTCGGATCAGTCGGACGCGTCCTCGTACGCAGAACCCAACTCCGCTCATCAACTGTTACCGGGCCGCGGACGGCAACTCCTTCTGGCTCCTCGGCCTTGAGCAAGATCGCCATTGGCCGGGACTGGTAGCCGCAATCGACCGGCCAGATCTTGCCGCCGACCCTCGGTTTTTGCGTGCATCTCATCGGGCCAAGAATTGCGAGGCGCTCATCGCTATTCTCGATGACGTCTTTGCATCACGGCCGTATGCCGAATGGGTGGAACTCTTCGATGCCAACGATGTGTGGTTTGCGCCCATCAACTCGTTGGCCGACGCGTTAGTTGATCCGCAGATTGAGGCCGCCGGGGCATGGGTGACAATGCCAGGAACCGCCGAGAACGGTGGCCCGTATCGACTCGCTGCGTCGCCAGTTGGATTCAGCGGCTGGACCGAAACCGGCCGCCGAGTGGAAGCGTTGGGCGAGTCCACTGATGGAGATACTCGGCTCGCTGAACTGATCGCTGAACTGATCGCTGAACAGATCGCTCGGGCAACACGGGCAACCGCTGATGACGCGGATGGCTGAAATCCGCCAGCGCACCTGTTGATGTGTGTGCAGACTGAGTTGGTGGAAGACACTCGCACCGCTCGCCTTGCTGACCTCGCATGTCTCGGGGTGGTCGGCAGCTGGGGAATCAATTTCGCAATCATGAAGCGCTCACTAGAGCGGTTCGAGATCCCTGTGTTCAACCTGGTGCGGTTCACGCTGATGATGCTGTTGGGCTCAGCGCTGTTGGCATGGAACCATCGAAAGAGAGGCCACTCGTTGCTTCCCGAGCCAGCGGACCGGAAGCGAATCATGCTCGCCGGAGGCGTTGGGTTCTTTGGTTACCTCTACGGATTCACCATTGCGCTGCACCACACAACTGCGTTCTCGGCCTCGCTGCTGATGGCGATGGCTCCACTGTTCGTCGCACTTCTTCTTCGACTCACCAAGACCGAGGCGTTGCATGGCCGCCACATCGCCGCGATGGCGCTGGCAGTCCTTGGCGCCGTTGTGTTTGTTGTCGGACGTAGCGACGGTGCTGTGGCCATTCGTCCCGGTGACTGGTCGGCGCTTGGCGCGTCGTTTCTGTACGCCGCCTACCTCGTGATCAACCGACCGCTCACATCGAAGTATCCGGCGACGTCGCTCACGATGTGGTCCATGAGCGTTGCCTACGTCGTGGTGCTTGCGGTGACGCTTCCGTTTGTTGGAAGGCAAGACTGGTCTCGCGTCGATGCCCTTGCGTGGACGTCCATGGCATGGGCCGCAACGGGGCCGGTGTTCATCGCGTGGACAGTGTGGGCATGGGCCAACAGCAAGGTTGGCGTTGCACGCCCTAGTCTGTTCATGGTGCTGGTGCCGGTGATCTCCGGCGTGGTGGCCTGGTGGTATCTGGACGAACAGGTACGCATGTTGCAGATTGTTGGCGTGGCGTTCGTGCTGAGCGGCTTGCTGGTTGCCCGGCGTCGTGCAGGTTTAGGTTCTGCCGAATCGTCAGTGCGCGTGCGAACTGCTTGACGCAGGAGCGCTGGAGCGCCGCTGCTGCCAGACGAGCTACCCGAGCTGCCCGACGAGCTGCTGGAGTCCGACCCGCCGGAGCTGCTCGACGACGAACCGTTGCCCGACGAACCACTGCCCGACGAACCATTGCCCGACGAACCACTGCCCGATGAACTGTCGCTGGACGACGAACCGGACGAACCACCGGCCGACGAACTGCCCGCCGACGTTGCGCTGGAGGCCGAGCGGCTATCGGTCTTGTAGAAACCGGAACCCTTGAACGTGATGCCCACGTTGCCGAACACCTTCTTCAGCGGCCCTTGGCATTCGGGGCAGACGGTGAGGCTGTCTTCGGAGAACGACTGCACGATCTCGAATCCGTGGCTGCATGCTTTGCACTGGTATTCATAAGTTGGCATCGTGGAACTCCGATTACTGCTTGGGATTGGCACTCTCAATGAGCGAGTGCCAACTCTAGCGAATCAGCCCGGTAACGTCGGCCTATGAAGAACGGTGGCTCCCATGTCGCACGGTGAATCACTCCTCAGCCTTGACGAGGCCCGCGAATGGGTCCTCGAACGATGCCCAGCGCCCCAGCCGCAATTGGTCGCCATCGCTGAAGCGCACGGCCTGATCCTGGCGCAAGACGCCATTTCCTCCGAGCAAGTGCCACCGTTCGCCAACACCGCAATGGACGGGTTCGCTGTTCTGGCTGCGGACACCACAGCGGCCACCCAGCTGGTGCCCGTGGCGCTACGCATCACGCGCACCATCCCGGCAGGCGCCGCCCCAGGCGACCAACCACTTCGCAGCGGCGAGGCAATCCGCATCATGACCGGGGCGCCAATGCCCCCGGGGGCTGACTCCATTGTTCCGGTCGAATCGACCAGCCGTCCCGCAAATCAGGTCGCAGATCACGTTGCCGGTGAGATCCCTGCCGACGACACTGCTGGCGGTGACACTGCTGGCGGTGACACCGATGGCGGTGACACCGATGGTGGCGAAGGAACGGTGCTGATCCACCGTCCAGCCTCCGCTGGCGACTGCATTCGGCCAGCAGGCGAAGACCTCGACGCAGGCCAGCTTGCGTTCACGGCTGGCACACGCCTGGTTGCCGGCCACCTGGGTGTGCTGGCCAGCATCGGAATCCATCAGGTACTCACGTGGCGCCGCCCCGTTGTGGGGGTCCTGTCCACCGGTGACGAACTGGTTGAAGCTCCCGCGCCGCTGGGACCGGGGCAGATCCGAGACTCCAACCGCCTCACCCTGCTGGGTCTCATTCGTGAAGCTGGCTTTGAGCCGCTTGACCTTGGCCTGGTCAGAGACGACGAGGCAGAGATCACGCAGCGCATCACCCAAGGGCTCAGCCGTTGCGATGCGCTGGTTACCAGCGGGGGAGTCAGCATGGGCGACTTCGACTTCATCAAGGTTGTGCTCAACCGTCTCAGCACCGAATCGTCGGAACCAATGCGTTGGATGCAAATCGCCATCAAGCCAGCAAAGCCATTGGCGTTCGGCATCGTGCAAGGCAAGCCCGTCTTCGGTCTCCCCGGAAACCCGGTCAGTTCCATGGTTAGCTTCGAGCTGTTCGCCCGCCCGGCCCTGCGTCGCATGATGGGATACGACCTCCACCCAGACGGTCCGTTGCGTCCGCAGTTGCCGGCCATCGCACCCGACGGGCTTCCTCGGGGCGCGGACGGTAAGACCCACCTGGTCCGAGTCCGTGTCTCCATGAGTACCGCCGGGGTCAACGCCGGGCGGCTGGAAGCCCGCATGGTGCGTGGCCAATCGTCAAACCTGTTGCGCTCCATGGCGCTGTCCAACGCGTTGGCAGTTGTACCCGACGGCCAGGGTGTCCAGCCAGGTGGCACCACCGAAGTGTTGCTGCTGTCCGAACTGGGCGACTGACCTAGCCGACCCGGCGCTAGTCGAAGTTGGCCCGTCCACCGACTACGGTCAAACCTATGACTGGTCCGGCCGCACTTGGTGTTCCACTGGTTGATCCGTTTGGCCGCACGGTCAAAGACCTGCGCATCTCCGTCACGGACCGGTGCAACTTCCGCTGCACGTACTGCATGCCAGCAGAGGGAATGCAGTGGCTTCCGCGTGAAGAGATTCTGACGTTCGAAGAAATCGAGACCATCGCCAGGGTTTGTGTCTCTCGATTCGGCTTCGACGGCATCCGCCTCACCGGTGGCGAGCCGACCGTCCGTGCGCATCTTCCCGTGCTGGTGGAACGTCTCGCCCGCCTGGGTGCAGACCTTGCCATGACCACCAACGGTGTCTCGTTGCCATTGCTGGCCGAAGAACTCAAAGCTGCCGGCTTACGGCGAGTCAACATCAGTTGCGATTCGCTCGACCAAGACAAGTTCCTGCTGATGACGCGCCGAGACGACCTGCCTCGCGTGCTTGAAGGCATCACCGCCGCGCAGCGCGCAGGGTTCGCTCCGGTCAAGATCAACTGCGTGCTCATGCGCGGCGTCAACGACGATGAGATCGTTGACTTCGCCCGGTTCGGCCGAGACAACAACGTCGGCGTGCGCTTCATCGAGTTCATGCCCCTCGACGCAGACGACACGTGGAGCAACGACAAGGTCGTTCCTTCCGCAGAAGTCATCGCAAAGATCAACGAGGTGTTCCCGCTTGTGCGTGGCCGCCACACCGTGCAACCAAGTGCCCAATGGAACTACGCCGATGGCATCGGCGACGTCGGTGTCATCGCCAGTGTCACCGAGCCGTTCTGCGGCGACTGCGATCGGGTGCGCGTCACCGCCGACGGCAAATTCCAGACCTGCCTGTTTGCCACCGACGAGTTCGATCTCCGCGCCATTCTGCGTTCAGGTTTGAACGGCAATGCACTTGACGACGCACTTGCTGCAGAGGTGCAACGAGCTGTTGGCACCAAGTGGGCGGGCCACTCAATCAATCGGGTGAATTTCACTCGCCCAGCCCGTTCCATGAGCCAAATCGGCGGCTGAAGCTTCAGACCCACCCTCATGGTGCCGAATCTTTCAGGAAGTAATCACTCCTCCTGCGAAGACGGAAATCCATGCCTGAGGTCTTGCCTGACATCTTGAAACCGCCCGGGAATCCGGCGGCGCTCGACATCCCGATGGTCCTTGTCGAACGACTTGTGCTTCGACGCGTGTTTACCGTCGAGCAAACCTCCACGCACCAACTGGTCGGCGACCTCGGTCTCGAGATCCAAATCATCGATGCTGCATTCGAAACACTGCGGCAAAAGAAGCAGATCAACGTCCTTGGTCTGCAGGGCAGCAACTACCGGTTCGAACTCACACAAGTTGGCCGCGAACGTGCGTTGGAAGCAATGGCCCGAACAAGCTATGCGGGCATAGCACCTGTCTCGTTGCCGCGTTACTTCAACCTGGTGCATCTGCTGCGTGCCGATGTTCGGTTGCAGAAGGGCCACGTTGCACGAGCGCTGGACGATCTTGTGGTGAGCGACGAACTTTTACGCCGCGTCGGCCCAGCGTTTGCGACGCAACGACCCGTGTTGCTGCACGGACCGTCAGGCACCGGTAAGACGTCCATCGCAGAGCGTCTGGTCCGGTTGTACGACGACGTCGTCGCCATTCCCCACGCTGTCGAAGTTGACGGTCAGGTGATTGTGGTGTTTGACCCGATCGTGCATCAGCCGGTCCCGCACCAACCAGAGGGCATCGATCCGCGCTGGGTTGTGTGTGAACGGCCAATGGTGATTGCGGGTGGTGAACTCGAGCTGGGCATGCTTGATGTGAAGCGTGACCCGCAGTCCGGCATCTACATGGCGCCATTGCAGATGAAGGCCAACAACGGGCTGCTGATCATCGACGACTTCGGCCGCCAGCAGATTGCGCCGTCCGCGTTGCTCAACCGGTGGATTGTTCCGCTGGAGCGCAAGGTCGACTACCTGTCTTTGGATTACGGCTTGAAGTTCAGTATTCCCTTCGAATGCCTGGTGGTGTTCTCCACCAACATTCCGCCGCTTGAGTTGGGCGACGAAGCGTTCTTCCGTCGGATCCCCAACAAGATTTACGTGGGTGCCGTCACCCCGGACGAGTTCGACGAGATCTCCTATCGTGCAATGGCCGCAACCGGCTTCAACATGGACCCTGCCGCACCCCAGGTTCTGCGCGACGTCTGCGTAGAAATGGGCGCCGCCTCACTGCGACCCTGTGTCCCGATGGATCTTTGCCGGATTGCGCGGAGTATCGCCGATTTCGATGAACTGCCAAACCGTTTGGACCGTTCGGTCATCCAGCAGGCTGCAGATATGTACTTCACGGCCGGCGGCACACAGTCGGAAAGCTCCTCGTTGTTCGGTGTCGGCGGGACCCTCCGATAGCCTGCGCCCATGCCGGATCGCCATCTGACGCACATTGACCCCCTTGGCCGGGCCCGAATGGTGGATGTCACACCGAAGGACCCCTCACACCGTCGTGCCGTTGCCAAATGCACCGTTTCGATGCTTCCGGAGACGGTCAACAAAGTGGCAGCCAACGCGTTGTCCAAGGGTGACGTCCTTGCGGTTGCCCGGATCGCTGGAATTCAGGCCGCAAAGCAGACCGCGCACCTCATTCCGTTATGTCATCCGCTCCTGGTGGGAGCCGTTTTCGTCAATTTCACCTTGGGCGATGAAGCCATCGAGATCGAAGCTTCGGTCGACACGTTTGACCGCACCGGTGTGGAGATGGAAGCCATGACAGCGTGTGCAGTGGCCGCGCTCACCATCTATGACATGTGCAAGTCGGTCGACCGCGAAATCGTCATCGGTCAGTTGATGTTGTGGGAAAAGACAGGTGGCCGTTCCGGCACTTATCGCCGCACGCCGAGCACACAAAGCGATGGAAATACATCGTTGTAGCTCACAACGTATGAACAATTTCAGGGGTATTTGCCGATCGCGGCGTTCCTCGCACTACCGGTGCAACGTTGTTGACTAGTGTTGGAAGCGCTTCCCGGCACCGTCCTTGTTTGTTCCCCGATCTCCAATCGGTGGTCCTCCAGCTGGTGCCCCGACCCCGGCGCTTTTTGTAGCAGCCAACCGAACCCCGACGGAGTTCGACAGCCAACTGGTTGTCTGTACCCATCTGTTTTCGACGTGTCAGGAGATCACCCCCTCGTGAACATCACTGTCTTGCTTGCTCTGGCCTGGATTGCATTCCTTGCTCGATACGGCGTTTCGTTCGCAACTAACCGCCGTCAGAGCATGGGCTCGCTTCCGGGGCTCTCCCCATTGCCAGAACCCCAGGCCCTGCGTACCAAGGCTGCGGCGTTCGCCCGCCAGCCAGTCATGCGTCCGGCCCGCAGCGCCGCTGCCCGCCGTCGGGCAAATGTGCTGGGAGCGCTCGGGGCGTTGACGGTTCTCTTGCTGGTCGCAGCGCTGTTCACCGGATCTGTTGTGGTCTGGGGCCTTGCGCTTGCATCGTGTGTAGGTTTTGGTCTGTTCGTCCGTGCCTTGCGGGTCCGTGCCATTGCCCGTCGGCAGGCCTACATCGACCGACTGTGGCAGAAGGACCGCTTCGATGACTTGGGCCATGCCCGTGTGATGTCGCTCGAAGAAGCCCGCAACCGTGCGGTGCGGATTGCCGACCCGGTCTACGTGCCGGCCCGTCGAATCGGATGACCTGACGCCGATTTTTATCGGCGGGCTATGGTTTGAGTTACTCCTTCGGGGGCGTAGCTCACTTGGTAGAGCGCCTCGGTCGCATCGAGGAGGTAGTGGGTTCGAATCCCATCGCCTCCACCCCGAAATTCCCGTCTCGAGACTCCCGTCTCGAAATTCCCGTCTCGAATAATCGGGCGCTGCCTCACGCAGCGCCCGTTTTTCATTTTCACAAACCCACATCTGTGTTCGTTACGTAATGATCCAGCGACGAGTGTGGGTGTCCTCTGCATGGCCGGGTGTCTCCTGCAGCCTGCCTGGCACGCCCGGCCATGCAGGGCACGCCCACAGTTCCCGGCGCGCCCGGACCAACGACCTCGGTCAGAGCCAACGCATCATCGGCGCATCATTCTGAGCATCTTTGGTGCGTCCACAGATAGCATCGGGTTCATGTCCCGCACAACAATCGATATCGATGATCAGACCCTTGCCCTTGCGGCGAAGGAACTCGGAACGTCGACGAAGATCGAAACGGTGAACGCAGCGCTTGCGTTCGTCGCCAACCGTCGCCGCTTAGCGTCGGCGTTTGATGACCCGTTGATTTGGGGAAGTCCAGATCTCACCGATCCGGAGGTGCGCGCCGGAGCGAGGCGTTGATCCCGTCCGGCTTGTTTCTGGTCGACACCAGCGCGATTTCGAGGGTCGCCTCCGTGTCGGTGCTGGAAGAACTCGGCCGACTCGGTCGCCTTGGGCTGCTTGCGACCTGTGTCACCGTTGATCTGGAGGTCCTGTATTCAGCACGGACACCAACTGAGTACCGTGCGATTTGGGGTCGACGACGTGAAGGCTTCACCGATTTGCCGCTCACACCCGAGATCGGTGAGCGTGCACGGGCGGTCCAACTTGAGCTTTCGAAGACAAGCCAGCATCGTTCCGCTGGGGTTGTCGACCTGATCACCGCAGCCACAGCCGAGCATCACGGCGCCACGGTCCTCCACTACGACGCGGACTTCGATCACATTTCGCGTGTCACCCATCAGGCCACAAGGTGGGTAGTCCCCCGAGGCTCCGTGCACTAGCGGAGCATTGCTGGGGCTAGTTTCGGCTTCGTGCCAATAGTCGGTGAACCTGCTCCCTCCTTTACCTTGCCGGACCAAGATGGCAGCCCGGTGTCGCTCGTAGACTTCAAGGGGTCGTGGCTGCTGTTGTGGTGGTATCCCAAGGCTGCAACACCCGGTTGAACGGTGCAAGGGCAGGCGCTGCGTGACAGTGCCGATCGTTTCGCAGAACGTCATTGCTCGGTGGTCGGAGCTTCGTTCGACACCCCCGCGGAGAACAAGGCATTCCGCGATGCGCAGCAGTTCCCCTTTCCACTCCTCAGCGATGTGGACCGCACCGTGGGACGCGAGTACGGCGTCGAACGAAGTGGTAAGTACGCTGACTATCCGCAGCGTCGTTCGTTCCTCGTCGATCCAGGCGGCGCACTGCGTGTGATCTACGACGTCGACGATGTTGCCGCCCACGCCGAAACAGTGCTTGCCGACCTCGCCGCGCTGTCGTAACACAGCTGCGCCGCCGGTGGCTGCGTTGCTGGCTGACGGCAGTGCCGAACAGTTTGCCGATGCCGTAGGTAACGGCTGATGCAAACACCACAATCAACAACTGACGCGCAGCGCTGCGCACCACAGAGTTGCCGCTTGAGCGGGCGATGACGCCGCCAGCGATGAGGCTGGCGAGCGCGGTCAAGATGGCCGACGCCAACACAGCCGGCGTCCCGTCTGCAAAGAACCACGGAAACAATGGCACCAGCGCCCCGCCCGAGAACAATACGAACGACGAGAGTGCAGCCACCACGGGCGAGCCAAGTTCTTCGGGATCAATGCCAAAGACGGTTCGCGCGGTGAAGTGCATGAAACGGTCTTCGTCCAACGGTAATTCGGTGCTCACACGGCGCGCTGTGGACTGGTCGAATCCGGCGTCAACCAGCTTGTCCACCAGCTGATCAAGCACGAGCCGAGGGTTGCGCGAAATCAGACGGCGAAGTTCAGAAAGGACGCCTTGAACAATTCGGCTTGGCTGCGGTTGTTTGGCCAACCGATGTGGCACCTGCCGCCATGGGCTACGCCAAGCCCGGAGCTGGGGTGTCCTGCCCTGTTTTCGTGGTGTCGGCCGTAACAGCGGAAGGTGCCCAACCCTCCAGCGGATCAACGCGTTGTACGCCGTCGACGGGGAGACTGGTGTCCCAATCGGCAGGCACAAGGTGCGGGGCGACATCGGCCAGCGGTGCAAGAACAAACCGGCGTTCCCACATCCGCGGGTGGGGGATGGTGAGCTCTGCCGATTGCATCGAAACATCTCCATACAGAAGGACATCGATGTCGAGCGTGCGCGGCGCGTTACGCACGCTACGGACACGGCCAGCGTCTTGCTCCACCAACTGGCAGCGGACCAACAGCGCGAACGGGTCGAGGTCGGTCTCGACTGCAACCACCATGTTGAGATACCGGCCGGAGCCGTCGGGGGTGTCGACGGGGTCAGTCTCGTACACGTGTGACACAGCAACAACCCCCTCGATGTTGTCGATGGCGCTACGAAGGTATGTGCGCCTATCGCCGAGGTTGGTACCAAGGGCCAGGTAAGCACGCGTATGAACCCGTGGCTTGCGCGCAAAGTGTGCGCGATTGCGTTGGACCCGCACCGCTGTTGAAGTCATGTCCGCCGGGATGGGTGGATGCAATTTGCGCACGACCACCTCGACGCCTGCCGCCTTGGGATCAGACAGCACCTCTTCAGCGATGCGGCTGGCGACGCGCTCCAGCAAGATGTGCCGCTCGGTCTTGATGATGTGCTCGATCATGCTGACGGGCAGCGCATAGTTGATGGTGTCGTCCAAGTCGTCTGTGGTCCCCGCCCGGCTGACGTCCGTCAGGATGTCGACATCGACCTCGAAGGGTTGTGCCCGCACACGTTCTTCGCTGAGAGCGCCGACAATGCCGACGACGCGCAGCCCTCTGATCTCGATTCGATCCATCACCATTTCCTATCAGTGCTGGAATAGGTGGGTGTTCACGACAGGCAATTTGCTGATCGGCGTCGTCGCCGCGCTCATTATCGGCCTCTCAAAGACTGCGATCCCAGGAGGCGGGCTGCTCGCCACGCCACTGTTTGCGATGGTCGTTTCGGGACGTCTTATCGCTGGTGTGATGCTTCCGGTGCTGCTTGTTGCTGACCTGTTCGCAGTCAGTTGGTATCGGGGGAATCGCCGCTCTGATGTTCTCCGGCCGCTGCTCGCCCCGGTGGCGGTTGGCTTTGCCGGTGGTTGCACGTTCTATGCCGTGGTGGGCTCGGGTGGCAGGGTGCTGGATGTCTGTATCGGCCTGATTGTGATGGTGATGGTTTTGCTGCAGGTGCTTCGGATGGTTCGCAAGACACCTCCTGCTGACGCCACTCCATTGCTGACCAACGTGGTTGGTGTCACGGGCGGGTTCACCACCTTCGTTGCCAATGCGGCTGGCCCGGTGCTCAATACCTACTTCACCGGCCTTGGGCTGGCGAAGCAACCGCTCATCGGAACGTCGTCGGTTTTCTACTTCTGCGTGAACCTGGCCAAGGTCCCGGTATACCTGCTGCTGGGGATGCTTGTTGCGGGTGGCCCGTTCTTTACCGCCGACAGCATTCGGTTCGATGCGGCGTTGATTCCTGCGGTCGTCGCTGGCGTGTTCGGTGGGCGTTGGCTGCTGCCTCGCATCCCACAGCGCGTCTTCAGCATGGTTGTGCTCGTTCTGGCGTTCCTCGCAGCGATCAAGCTGTTGATCGGCCGCTAACCGCTCCGTTCGCTGCCACTCGGTGCAATGCGGCGGGGTTTCGCCGTTTCAACTGGGTGCCAATTGCGATGGTGTGGCAACCTGACGGCCATGGCCGATTTTCTTACGTCGCATGCTCAGAACCAACCGGACAAAGTGGCTGTAATCGATGACCGACCCGATGGCACCGTGCATCAGCTCACCTATGCGGAATTGGAAGCAGCTGCCAACCGGCTGGGCCGCGTGCTGCAGGGTTTCGGAAGTGGTCCGGGCACCAAAGTGGTGTGGTGTGGACAGAACTCCATCCCGCTGGTGGTGGCCATCAGCGCATGCCGCAAGATAGGCACCACCGCCGTGCCGTTGAACTACCGGCTGTCTGATGACGAGGCTGCGTACGTCACGGATCACAGCGATACCAAAATCGTGTTCGTCGATGCAGAATTTGCACCGATGTTCGAACGTATCCGGGACCGTGTCCCGCAGGTCGAACACATCTTGGTCTTTGACTCCGCATCGCATGGAGGGGTCGTCCCTTCAGGCATGGTTGCCGTTGAGCCGCTTGCTGACGCCCAATCCTCTGAGCCCATCGACCTTCCTGCCGCCGATACTGCTGCTGCCACCATGATCTACACGTCTGGAACCACCGGAAAGCCGAAAGGGGCGCTGCGAAAGGGCGGCGCCAACCCGCAGCAGGGCCTTGCGCTACTGCAGCTCATCGCGTACCGACCGGACGACATTTACATCCCAACCGGGCCGCTCTATCACTCGGGTCCGTTGGGCTTCATGGGCACCGGCCAGCTGATGGGCCAGACCGTTGTGCTGCAACGAAAGTTCAACACCGAGGACTGGCTGCGACTGGTTGACAAGTACAAGGTGACCTCCACCTTCGCAGCGCCTACTCCAATCAGAATGATATGTGCGCTGCCAAATGAGGTGAAGGCAAAGTATGACCGATCGTCCATTCGCGTGATGATCGCGAATGCCGCCCCTTGGTCCTATGCGCTGAAGCAGCAGTACCTTGCGGACTTCCCTAGCGATTCGTTGTGGGAGGTCTATGGCAGCACCGAGCTTGGCGTCAACTGCGTGATGGCCCCGCAGGACCAGCTCCGCAAGCCAGGTTCGTGTGGGCTGCCAGCCCCAATGGTGGAGATCAAGTTGTTCGACGACGACGGCAACGAGGTCACCGGCATCGGGCCCGACCATCCCGGCGAACTGTTCGTCCGAGCTGCTTCGGTGTTCAACGAGTACTACAAGCAACCGGACAAATTCGCGGCTGATCGCCGAGGCGATTTCCAGACGGTCGGCGACATCGCCTACCGGGACGACGAGGGGTTCCTGTACATCTGCGACCGCAAGAAGGACATGATCATCTCGGGCGGAATGAACATCTACCCGGCCGAAATCGAAGCAGCGTTGGAACAACACCCCAAGGTGTTGGAAGCCGCCGTGTTCGGTATCCCATCAGACGAATGGGGCGAGCTGGTGCACGCGGTGGTGGTCGCCCGCAGCGGTGAAACCCTCACCGAGGCCGAGGTGTCCGAGCATGCACGCGCACACCTTGCCAACTACAAGATCCCGCGGTCCATCGAGTTCTCGCCCGAGCTACCAAAGACTGGCAGCGGCAAGATTCTCAAGCGTGAGCTACGCGCTCCGTACTGGGAGGGACGGGCGTCCAAGGTGTGAGACCAACCGCTGCCGCGACCAGCTCGAACGACTTCACGCGATCCGCGTGTGCGTGCGTTGCGGTGGTGAGCATCAACTCGTCCACCTCGTACTGCGTGGCGAGTCGCTGTAGCCGTGATGCAACCTGCTGGGGCGTTCCGATGACAGCGTTGTTGAGCCGCTCTTCGATGAACTCGTTTTCCGCAACGCTTAGTGATGTGGCCGCAGCATCCTCGGGCGACGGCATGGTCCCTGGTCGTCCCTGGCGAAGCCGAAGAAACCCAACGGCGCTGGAGCGTGCAAGGTAACGGGCGTCGGATTCGGATTCGGCGCAGACAACCTGCACGCCGATCATGCAGTAAGGACGCTGGGCGAAACCTGACGGCTCGAATTGGGCACGATAGGTGTCCAGCGCAACGTCGGTGCCGCCCATGCCGAAGTGGTGTGCAAATGCATACGGCAACCCCATCTGTCCGGCGACAGCCGCACCCCAGTCACTGCTTCCCAGCATCCAGAGTGCTGGCAGGTTGCCAGCTCCGGGTACGGCACGTATGTGCGCATAGGGATGTCCGTTGGGGAATTGGCCGCCGAAGAACCCGATGAGATCTGCGATACGCGCCGGAAAGTCTTCGGACTCGTGCAGTCTTGTGCCGCGCAATGCACGAGCCGTGTGTACGTCGGTCCCCGGTGCGCGTCCGAGACCCAGGTCGATGCGCCCGGGATGGATTGCCTCGAGCATGCCGAACTGCTCGGCGATGGCGAGCGGAGCGTGGTTCGGCAACATCACGCCACCGGACCCCAGACGAATGGTTGAGGTGGCCATTGCGAGGTGCGCCAGGAGAACCGCGGGAGACGAACTGGCCACACCCGGCATGCCGTGATGCTCGGCGACCCAGTGTCGGTGGTAGCCCAGCGCTTCCAAGCGTTGCGCCAGGTGGATGGAGTTGCGGAGCGCCTGCCCAACAGACGAGCCGGAGGAAACAGGGGCAAGGTCAAGCACGGAGAGCAGCATCACCCTCGACACTACGGCCGATGCCAAGGTAAATCGTTCGTGGCTTCCGTCGGCGTAAGCGAAACTGACCCGATGACGTCTGCATTCCTCAACAACGCGGGTTCTTCGTTGCCCACTGCCGAGACGCTCGATGCAACCATTGGCCACCTTCGGAGGGAAGCGGAGATCGGTGGGTATCTCGCGGCCGATGAGGTTGCCGAAACCCTGGCTCAGGCGCGCGCAGACCTGGGAGCACTGGTGGGAGGCGAGGCCGCCGAGGTTGCCTTTGCCATCAGCGACTCTGCTGCATGGGTGAAAGCCCTGTGGGGTTGGGTCTTGGGGGGCAACATCCCGAAGGGGAGTGTGGTCCTCACCGATCAACTTTCGTACCACTCCCATTATGCAGCGTTGCGTCAGACACAGGCGCTGGGCGGGTTCGAAGTCCAAGTTATGGCGTCGCTGGAAGACGGAACCGTCGACGTCGAGAAACTTGCACAAGCGATGGATTCACGCGTCTCGTTGATGTGCGTCACGATGATCGGTACCCACAGCGGCAACGTCAACCCGGTGGATCAGATCGGCGCCATTGCTCGTGCCGCAGGTATTCCGATGTTCGTGGACGGCTGCCAGGCGTTTGCTCAGCTTGAGGTTGATGTCCGAGCACTCGGTTGCTCGGTATTCACCGGAACCGGCCGCAAGTGGCTGCGGGCACCTCGTGGCACCGGCATGTTGTGGGTAGCGTCCGAGATCGCAGATCGGTTTCAGCCGCCGGGTGTGGACTCCAACACCAGCACGTGGTCCGCTGAGTCGGGCCTGGTCGTGAACCCCGGCATGGCAAAGTTCGAGGAGTTCGAGGTGCCGGTGGCAGCCCAGGTTGGTCTTGCTGTCGCAGCACGGCAGGCGCTGGAGAGTGGAATGGCAGCCATCGAGGCCAAAGTTGTCCAGCGCGCTGATTATCTGCGCACACAGCTTCGCGGTATTGATGGCGTTAAGGTCCACGACAACTCGCAGCGGGTTTGCGGCATCGTGACGTTCTCGGTTGCTGGGACACCGGCCACGGATGTGGTGAAGGCCGTCGCAGCGAACGGCGCCATTATCAACTTGTCACCCGCCAGTTGGGCCACGCTGGACCTGCAGGCAAAGGGACTCACCCAGGTTGTTCGGGTGTCTCCGCACACCTACAACACCGACGCCGAAGTGGACCTCGTTGTTGAAGCGGTGCAGGCGCCACGAGGTTAGGCCCGAGCTGTGGACTGGCCTTGAGTGGCGACGATTGCAGCGCCCACAATGCCCGCCTCGTTGGTGAGCTGAGCGACCTCGACGCGGGCGCGGGTCTTCAGTAACGGAACCCACTTGTCGGCTTTTTCGCTGACACCACCGCCCACGATGATGAGGTCCGGCCACAAGATGGTTTCCACGTGCTCCAGGTACACGTTGACCTTCTTCACCCACTGCTTGTACGACCAGCCTTCGCGGTCGCGGGCGTTGGCCGACGCATTAACTTCTGCATCCACACCATCGATTCGGATGTGACCCAACTCCACCCCGTGCATGGAGACGCCGCGATACGCCAGCCCGGAACCGATTCCCGTACCGAACGTCAACATGAGCACCATCCCAGGTTCGTTACGCCCAGCGCCATAACGCACCTCGGCCATCACCGCTGCCTGCGCGTCGTTGATGACGGAGAAGGGGCGGCCAGTGGTTCGCTCGAATAGCGCATCTGCATCAAGCCCAATCCACTTCTTGTCCACGTTGGCAGCCGTGCGAGTAACGCCACCGGTGACCACACCTGGGAACGTCACACCCACGGGACCGTCGGCGAACGCCGAGAAGTACTCGCTGATCTCCTTCACCACGCCAGCAACTGCTTGCGGCGTTGACGGGTTGGGAGTCGGAATCCGCAGCCGCTCCGCAAGCAACTCGCCGGTGACAAGGTCAACCGGTGCGCCCTTGATGCCCGAGCCACCAATGTCGATCCCAAGTACACCTTTTGCATGTTTGGCTTTGCTCCCGGTCGGCGCCTTTGCCTTTGCCGGAGCGACTGGTTTCGCTGTTTTCTTCGCTGCTGCTTTTGCCGCCGGGGGAGCAGCCTCTTTTGGCTGAGCGGGTGTAGTGGTTCGACGAGCAGAGGCCATACTCACATGTTCACACAGTAGGGTGACCCTTGCTGTGCGTCACTCTTGGAACCAGCTCTCCGCCGCCGACAAGTACGTCACCGCCATCGCGTCCACCCACGGTTCCGACGCGTGCTTCCAGATCAACGGAACCGTTTTGGCATTGCTGCCCGACGTTGGTGCCCAGCCCCTTTTCGGATGTTCTGGCTACCGGTTGCTGGGCGCCGATCCGCTTGCTGACGGCTGGGCATTGCGTGGCCGCGAAGTGCTTCTGTTCACCGACCTCGCAACGGGAGCGGTGCTGGATTCGTGGCGCAACCCGATCACCAACGCGGTTGTTGATGTGGTGCACGATTGGCTGGATCCCGTATGCTCGCTTGCGACCTCCCAGACCGTCCCGGCTGCCCTGCAGGTCAACAGCGCGCATACTTTCGAATCCTCGGCAACTGAAACCTGCACCAACCCTTTGCGGCCTCACGTGTTTGTCCGCGAATCCACCGGCGTGTTGCTGCAACGATCCGAGCACACGCTGCTGACACTCGTTGGTGATGCCGTCCAGGAGTCAGTGGTTCGGTTCACTCCGTGGTTGCCTTGGATGCTGCTCGGCGGGACAGAGGGCTCGTTGGTGTTCCACCTCACTGGCGGCAAGGTTCCCGGGTTTGACTCGTTGCCCGAATCCGTGCGCCGGGTAGTGAACGCGCAGCGGCCCGAGTTTGCCTTCGCACCCAAGACCTGGATCGACCGGCGAGAAAACAGTTGGTCGCTGTACTTCGCCGAACATCAGCCGGCGTGATTGCCAGCTGTGCCGCACAGCAGCTCCGCTTCTTGTTCCGCTAGTTCTCGAGCGCTTTGGTCGATTTCCATGTTTGCTCGAGCTTGTCCAACCGTTCGACCGCGGTGCCCTTCAGTCGGACCGCCGTTTCGGCGTTCAGCGCGTTCAGCACGGCAAGCGCTGCGGTGAAACTGTCGAACGGGCCTGGTGACGAGGTTTCGAAACCGAGATGTGCCACGGATGCAGTTGCAATCCTGGACCGAGGGTTGTCCGTCAGGGCAATCACCTGAGCGCCAGCTTCAGCGAATCGTTCAACGGTGTTAACCAACCACGAGTCGTAGCGGTGCACGTCGATCGCCAGCAAGGCGTCTGTCCCATCGCTCAATGCAATCCGCCGCGCCACCGTTACGGGGTTGCCATCAAGGAACTCGACCTGTGGCCGTAACGACGCAAGTTCTTGACTGAAGTGTCGTGCAATGCCACCCGCTGCATCGCTGCCCATCACCACCACATGGTGTTGACGAGTTGCGAGAATCGCAGCTGCCCGAGCAAATGCTTCACGATCCAAGCGGTCGAACGTCGAGCTGACGTTGCGTTGTTCCGTTGCTGCGATGTTGCCTAAGAGATCATCAGGTCGGGTGCCTTTGATGCGTTCAGCCGCTGACCCACCTCCAAGCACAACTTCGTGCTGGATTCGGCGCTGCAACTCGGCGAATCCGCTCAGCCCCAACTTGGTGCACAACCTGGCCACGGTTCCGCTGCCGACCCCAGCGCGCTCCACCAGTTCTGCCATGGTGCCGAACGCAACCGCTTGGGGGTCTCCTAACACGGCCTGAACCACCCGGGACTCGGCTGGCGACGTGGATGCGGCCGTTGCAGCGTCCTGCAACAAGTCGGTGAGCGAGCGATCCATAGTGCTGGGTCACTGTAGGTGCCGCTTCCTGCGTCTTGAGGAGAAACTGATTGACAAGAAGAGATGCAGATATAAGGATGACTTTATGTCCACTCCAAGCGTGTTCTCCTCCGAGGACCTTGTCGACCTCTGCGCTGCTGCGGCCGAGCCGACCCGTCTGCGCATCTTGGCCTTGCTGGCGGAGTCCGAGCTCACCGCTGGCGAAATCACCGACATCCTGCGGCAATCGCAGCCTCGGGTTTCCCGCCACCTCAAGGTGTTGGTCGACGCAGAACTCGTGCACCGCACCCCGGAGGGTGCGTTTGCGTTCTTCCGTCTTGCCCGAGACGCTCGGCCCGCTGCGTTGGCCCACGCGCTTCTTTCGCTGGTTGATCCGGCGGACCGGACCGTTCGCACCGACGCCGAGCGTCTGACGGCACTCCGATCGGGTCGCACTGCATCCTCGCAAGCCTTCTTCGAAGAGAACGCTGCCGAGTGGGAGCGCCTGCGTCAACTGCACGTTGCCGACGATCGTGTCGAAGAAGCCATCGTCGGCGTCGTTGCCGAGCGTGCTCCTTCGTCGGTGCTCGACCTTGGCACCGGCACCGGCCGGATGCTTCAGTTGCTCGGCCCGAAGGTCAGCAAGGGCGTCGGAATCGACTCGTCGCCCAAGATGCTGGCCATCGCCCGCGCCAACCTGGAGCGCGCTGGCCTCCGTCATTGCACCGTGCGCCATGGCGACATAGCAGACCTCGGTTACGGCGATGCCTCGTTCGACCTTGTGATCATCCACCAGGTGCTCCACTTGGTCGACGATCCGCAGCGCGTGATCGACGAGGCAGCCCGAGTGCTCTCGCCGGCTGGAACCATGTTGGTCGTCGACTTCGCCCCACACGACCACGAGTTCCTGCGGACAACGCAGGCGCATCGGCGCCTCGGTTTTGGCCGAGAGGTCATTGCTGGTTGGATGAGCAACGCAGGGCTACGTCAGGGCGATCACGAAACACTTGCCGCCGAACAGCCAGACGGCATTTCCATCTCGTTGTGGACTGGCAGAGACCGACGACCCGCCCGCGCGGTTCGTCGTATGGAGGAGACACTCGCATGAACTTGTTCCGTGCACGTACAACTGGGGCCCCGGCATCGCCATCGGTCTCCTTCGAGTTCTTTCCCCCCAAGACCGACGACGCCGCAGCCACGCTCTGGACAACCGTCGAGCGGTTCCAACAGTTCGCTCCTCAATTCGTGTCCGTCACCTACGGTGCGGGCGGAACAGACCAAGAGCGGTCGTTCGAAGTGCTCGACCGGTTGCTTGCCGGTACGTCGCTGCCTACCGCAGCACATCTCACCTGCGTGGGTGCAACAAAGGCGCACACCGATGCGGTCGTCGATCGTCTGTGGGACATGGGGGTGCGCCACATCGTTGCGTTGCGCGGCGACATGCCCGGGGGCGCAGGTCAGGCGTACGTTCCAACCGTAGGAGGCTATGTAAACGCCGCAGAGCTCGTGGCTGGAATCAAGTCTGCCTACCCCACGATGGAAGTCAGTGTGTCGGCCTACCCAGAGCAACACCCGGAGAGCGCTTCAGCAGCGCGCGATCTCGACATGCTTGCTGCAAAGGTCGACGCTGGCGCGGACCGTGCCATCACGCAGTTCTTCTTCGACAACGACAAGTTCCTGCGTTACGTCGATTCAGTGAAGGCACGCGGAATCGACATCCCCATCGTCGCCGGCATTATGCCCGTCCGGGACCTGAAGCAGGTTTCTGGTTTTGCGGGAAAGTGCGGCACATCTATCCCGGACTGGTTCGCCGCCCGATTCGCTGGTGTGCTCGACGACGCGGAGTCCCGAGCCGCAGTCGGATCCGCCATCGCAGCCCAACAGGTGCAAGACCTGATGGACCACGGTGTGGAGCACTTCCACTTTTATTGCATGAACCGCTCCGACATGGTGGCGCCGGTGTGCCACCTCATCGGCGCAAGCAGCAGCGTCGCAGCCTGAGCCCGGCTTGCCTGACGACCCGCTAGTTGAAGCGCGTGGCGATGATTCGTCCCACGCGCTCGGCTGCGCTTGGCATCAGGTCGGCTACGACGAAGCTGCGCTGCAGCCAACGGTCGGTGCCGTCGAAGCGTGGCGTGAAGGGGCTGCGTCCGTGCACAGCAACGGTGTTGTCGATAATCAGCAGATCGCCAGACTCCAGCACCACGGAAGTTTGATGTGCACTTACGACATGGGCGAGTGAGCGTAACGCTTCGTCGGCCTCAGAATCCGTGCCGACCATGAGGTCCGCGTCGAACACCAAAGTCGGCGATTCGCGATGGCCCGACAGGATGCTGGTCGGCGCGCCGAGCTCTCCCGTGAAGCCAGGGTTGGATCGATACGATTCGTCCGGACGAGTCCGAAACCGTGGTTGGAACAACACTTCAAGTGTTGTGCTCTCCAGGAATGGAATGACTTCGCGGATGGAACTCAGCGTGGTGGAAGCGCCCGGGTCGCTGCGCAGGCACAGCAGAATCAAGTAGCGAGGTCGATGCGGATGAAAAGCGGCCTCGGTGTGGAACATCAACTCGACCCGAGACGACGTCGACACCTGGCGTGACTGTGCTGATTGCACCGGCACGATGTTCTGCACGAGGTCTCCGCCATGCTCGGGGAGATAGCCAACCGGTTGTCCAAGAGCGCGTGCCACAGTGAGCAGCGTGAATTCACTGGTCATGTCCTTGCCCGAGTGGCTGGCGGCTAGAGGTGTTGCCGGGGTTGCGGGCAGCGTGCCGATTGGAGCGCCCCGAAGGAGCAATGCCCCAGCTCGACCTGCGTCGGTCCCAAAGTCCGCAATTGCGTTGAATGCAGTAGCCGGCAAGGAGCGCACGGCGCGCCCAGCCTCCATCACTAACTGTTCCGAAATCACCTGGCCACCAGCGCGGCCGACGGGAGCAGCGAGGGCGTGCAATTGCCAGTCACCGTCGTGAAGCGCGATCGAAGGAACCTCGACGTGCGCTGGTTGGGCCGTGTGGCGGGTGCGAAGCATGAGTGCCTCCCTTGCGGAATGGAGTAACACATCCATTATGCCACATATGGAGTATTTAATCCACAACGCAAAAGGGGCCACCCCCTCCACGTGGGGACCACCTGAACCCGTGGGCCAACCTGTGGGGGCAGTCCGTGGTTCGGGTTTCCCACATCTGAATTCGTTCCGTAACGACTGACGGCGGCTGAGGCCTGCGCACGCGGAGACCATTCTGTGTTCGTTCCGTAACGATGAAGGGTTGAGTTCACGAGCAGGTATCAACCGTTACGGAACGAACACAGAGGTCCGCCGGGTCGGCGGCGCGTTGACCTGGGTTGTCGTTACGGAACGAATTCAGGGACGGCGCGATGGATTTGCTGTGGGTTTGGGCTAGTCGTTACGGAACGAATTCAGGGACGGCGCGATGGGTTGGTTTGCTGTGGGTTTGGCAAGTCGTTACGGAACAAATTCAGATGTGTGGGTTTTGCAGTTGCAGTGGGGGTGCTGGCGGGCTGGGGTGCTGGCGGGCTGGGGTGCGGGGTCACCGTCAGCGATTTGACCTGCGGGTCGATCATTGTCATACCCTCTTGTGATACTTGAGGGTATGACAGATGACATGAATGAAATAGGTGGTTATTCAGACTTTTGGCGGAAGGCTGGAACTGGGGACTGCCAGAACATTCGGGCTGACGGAGTGCTGGTGTGTGAGTGGTGTGGGCGGCGCTTCAACCCGCGATCGCACCGGGGTCGGGAGCCTCGGTTCTGCCGGGCGTCGCACCGGGTGCGGGCGTGTGAACGTCGGCGCGGTCTATTGCGTGCCGGATCGGCGCCGAAGCGCGTGACGCTGCCCGAAGCGGGTCGACAAGGTCCGGTTGGAGTCCCGGCGGGTACCTTCATCGATTTCCAACACGAGCCGGGTTCCATCCGGGTGGTTGGGGCAACCACGTTCAAGCGGCTACGGGTTCATCGGATTCGAATTGGAGGAGTTCCACAGGGGCGGACTGTGCCTTCGCTGTGCGGAGCGATGGTTGAACCCGTTGGCAACCCGGTTCAAGCGGGTGGGCTGATGTCCCAATGCGTCAGTTGCGAGCGCCTTGCTCGCTTGCATCCCGTGGATCCGAAGTGGTGGAGCGCAATGACTCAGCGCGTGGCGGGCGCTGTACTGGACGACATCAATTCGACGATCCTCGCTGTTGGCCAGGCAGTTGCTGGAAAGCGTGAGACCAAAGCGACGCTGGCGCGTACTGACCGTGATCTGCGTCGCCTGGCCATCGCGCTTGGGTTGCGGGAGCCGCTTGCACCGTCGCTACACCCCAGCTCGGCGCGGCCTCAATAGGCCAGCCTCAATAGGCAAGCCTCAATAGGCCAGCCTCAGGTGGCTGGCCTCGGAAGGCCGATCGCCACAAGCCGTTTTAGCGGGAGCGGGTGATGCGGTCTGCTGCTCGTTTGAGCTTTGAGGGCGGTTTCGTGAACAGAGCGGTTCCGCCACCGGAGGTGATCTGCCCGACGGGCCGAAGTGGCTTGTCGTGGGTGCCCGTGCTCCTTGGAGAACCGGCGCCTCGTGGAGTGGCAGACCCGAAGTACTTCACCGCAGCGCGGCCGACGGAGAACACCAGGGCGCGGTTGCCAACAGCGCCAACACCGGCGCCGAACCCGAGGGGGAGCAAGGAACCCAGCTTGATTGCTGTCTCCTGGGTGGCGAGCTTTGAGAGCATCTTGGTGCCCACCTTGGTTGTGACCATGTTGCCCATGCTTCCAGCAGGACCTTTCCCGGTGCCTCCCTTGCCAAGCGCCTGTTGACCCAACTGCTTCTTGAGTTCGCCGGCTTTACGTTCGCCGGGGGTGAGCTGCTGCCCTGACCCGGAAAGTACCGCGTAGGCGTGGCGACGGCGATCGTCGGCGTCAGAGAGATCGATGCCGTATGCCAGACCAACCGCCAGCACCATCGAGGTGAGGCGTCCGAACGCCAAGCCGACATCGGCTGCCCCTGTAGCCAGCGAGGCCGAGGTCCCAACGCCTGGTGCCGCAGCCACAGCCCCTGACAAGGCTCCGGCGGCACCCAACTCACGAGCAACCCGGCGAATGATCTCCGTTGCCACACCGTGAGCGTCAGCGTGGGGTCGGGCGGACACCGCACGTTCGTACAAGGTCTCTGTGTCGGAGAAGCGTTTCACTGCAACGTGATCAACAGCGGTGAGTGCAACCTTGCCGACCTGGCCGGCGGCGATGGAAAGGGGATTGGGCAACATAGTTCCTTAGACAGAGTTCCTTAGGTTGACAGGACTGTAGGGGTATTGCGGTACCCCGCATTCCACAGAGTAAAACCTACGGGTGCCCCAAGACCTCCATGAATGGGTTTCCTTCGAAGACCCCGCCGAACAGCGCACCTGGCAGTTCGACGTCACGTTTCTCGCCAGCAATTACTCCTGCATCTTTGGCAGCGGCTGCAAAGGTGTACTTACCGAGGACACCACGCAGCTCAACCAAGGCTGCTGCTCGTATGGTGCACACCTGAACGACGAACCCGACAAGGCCAACTTGTTGAAGCACGCGAAGCGTCTCACCGCTGAACAATGGCAGTACAAACCAGAGTCCGCTCGCATCCCCTTGACGGAGGTAAACGCCGAAGGTGTCGATGTCACGGTGCTGCGCGATGACGTGTGCATTTTCCTCAACCGCCCAGGTTTTGCGGGGGGCGCCGGCTGCGCGTTGCACATCGGAGCCATGCAGGCCGGCGAGAACTTCCTCAACTGGAAGCCCGAAGTCTGTTGGCAGGTACCGCTGCGCCGAGAAGACTTCACCGATGTCAACGGTTGGGTCACCACGACCGTGCGGGAGTGGAAGCGGCGCGACTGGGGCGACGGTGGTGCCGAGTTTCACTGGTGGTGCACGGAGTCTGCCGACGCGTTTGTTGGCAAGAAAACGGTTTGGCAATCGATGAAGGACGAGATCATCGAGATGACCTCTCCCGTGGCTTATGACCTGCTGGTGGACTACATGAAGTCTCGGAAGAAGTCCGGGGCGGTTCCGCTGCCACATCCGGCGGTCCGCCGCCGCGGCTGACCGGTCACACCACTCGGCCGGGTCTACTGCTCGGAGCGCTTCGGTCGTCGCCTAGGTAGTGCAAGTGGGACACGCCAGAGCACGATGCTCAGTACCCATAGCAAAGCTGCTGTAGCGAACAGCCAAGGGGCGAGATTCACGATGTGTCGGCCAGGCATCAGGCCACCGCGGTCAAACACCTGGGACGCGAGGATGATCCCGCGTCCGCCGGTTCGGGTGGAGAGGCGTTTCAAACGGTCGCGGTCCGGACCGCCAGGTTCGTATTCGGCTGAGTAGCCCCGAATCGCGGTTGCGCCACCAGAGAATGCTGCAGAGCCGGTGTCAACCGCGACACCAACTGCGTAGGTTCCTGCCTTGGGCGCATCGGTGCTGCCGACGAACGAACCGTCCGACGTGCGGCGAAGTTGCACCTTCACTGCTTCACCGTCGGGCATTCGGACAACGGCTGATCCGGTTGCGCCGGTGCCCCATGATGGGCCGACAGCACGGATCGCCAGCTTGCCGTCATCGATGGTTGCCCTGACCGTGCCGGTTCCGCCGCGCAAGATGGTGTCCTTCACGACCGCTGCCCAGAACGGCTGCTCCAGTAATGCCCACCCGGGTGACCAGCGTTGCCCGCCATCGCTGGACCACACCGTGACCTTGCCCAAGCCTGCCTGCCAGGACGTCAGGAGGGGGTCCTTGAATGGACCAACCCGCAAGGCGGTGCGTGCCGTGGGCCGTGGGGTGGTCGCCTGGAAACCCTGCAACGCAGGGGCCTCCTGGAGATCGCGAACCGCAGGAACAATGCCGGTGATCTCGGGAAGGAAGTCGCCTTCGTTGACAAGGTTTCGTGCCACGGTCTGGGTCTCTTCGATAAAGACAGCCGGCAGGTTTGCGAAGTCGCCGCCCGGGACGAAACGTCCGCCGCCGGCCGCTGCGACCTTCGCAAAATCGGGCTCGATGTCCGGGCCGGCTCCGACCGCAGTGATGGTGAACCCTTGCGCTCGAAGTGTCGCTGCCTCAGCGATAAGGGCGTTGACGTCGGTCGTGTAACCGTCGGACAGCACGATGATGTGGCGTACGCCAGCCTTTGAAGCGGTGAGTTCCTGAGCCACCTCGGTGAGAGACCCTTCAATGACCGTTCCGCCACCGATCTGCAACTGAGAGATCTGCTTCTCGGCCTCGCTGATGGAAGGAAGGTCCTGTACGTGCATGACCCATTCCCGGTCGTCATCGACACCCATCACGCCAACCTTGTCGCCCTCGCTGAGTGCTCCGGTGGCACCAAGCGCGCCAGCCTTCGCTAGGTCGAGAGCTGTCCGCTTGCCATCCACCGGCGCACTCATCGAGCCGGACGTGTCGATGATGATTCCCTCAGCCACAGGCGTGCGGCGCTTCGGATCGGCAACCTCGCTGACAACGGGCAACAGCTCTTCCAAGCGTGATCCGAGGTACCCGCCGGAACCGAACGAGTTGGTGCCGCCGACCACGGTCATGCCGATGCCCAGTTCGCGGACTGCACCGGTAAGCACATCGACCTGGCTGTTGTTCAGCTCGCGTCGATGCACGTCGACCAACACGATCGCGCTGACTCCGGCCAAGTCATCGAGACCATCAAGTTCGGATGCGCGCTTAGTAGTTACCTCGAGGCCAGATTGGCGAAGCGCTTGGCTGATCTCGACAGACCCGTTGCCACCTTCCTCATAGGTGGCCGAATCGCCCGTGAGGACGAGCACCCGTGTTGCTCCGGCGATTGCGGTGGCTGCGTAGCCCACGTCGTTCTGCACTACACCGTCGCGCTGCGAAACCACTTCGACGGAGTAGGTAGCTACGCCGCTCGCGGCAGCCTGCACCTCCACGCTCCAGTTGTTGTCGCCGGTTTGCAGGTCGACGGACTCGCGTCGGATTTCGCGCCCGTCGGCTTTGAGCACAACCTCGGCAGTGGTTGGTTCGCTTGCCCGGAAGTTGGCCTGGAGGACGATGCGTTCGCCCTGTTGTGCGCTGGTGGGGACGCGGAACGAATCGACCGCGACGTCGGCGGTACTTGGTCGTCCGGCCAGCGCGGCATCGACGCGTATGCCAGCGTCAGCGAGTTCTTCAGCAGCTGCTGCTTCGTCACCGATCGTGCGACGACCATCGGACACCACCACGACTCGGCGCGCTGCGTCGCTTGGACTGGCTGCACCGGCAAGACGGAGCGCGCTGGCAAGGTCGGTGTTGGAAGCGTCAATGGAACCAGAGACGTCTCCAAGATTGAGACGCCGCTGCACCGCTGCGGTGACCTGCGCAGTGCCGCCGAAGACGACTACGCCTGCTCTGGCGTTGGCCGGCATCGACGCGAGTGCTTCTTCGACGAATGCAATTGCGTCCCGGCGACCACCCGGCCCGAGCGAATCGGATGCGTCGATGGCGAACACGGTCGCGACGTCGCGCTCGGGAACTCTGATCACCGGGGCAACCAGCGCAACGAGAGCAAGCAACGCGACTGCGCAACGCGTTACTTGTGCAATGCGCCATTGGAGCGCTCCGACACCCACTCGGCGACGCACCAGTAACCACTCGATTCCGACGAGCAGGAGAATGCCGACCGCGATCCAACGCAGGCGGCTTGTGCGGCTGGTGCCGCGGCGAACCTGCTCGTCGCTGTCTTGTGGCGCGGACCGCAAGACGGAGCGGGGCGTGATGTCCTGTTCGGACACGGGGGTGTTGACAGCAATAGTTTCGATGGCGGTCCCCGTGTCGCTTGCAACGGACCAGAAGCCCGGCTGCTCCAACGCCGCAGGCGACTCACCACGATCAACCTTGGTCGAGTTCCCGCTGGGATCCGTGATGGTGCGAGCTTGCAGCGAAGGCGCCAACAGCGTGCCCACGTCGAGTGCACCGCCGGCAACTTGTGCTCCACCGAGGTCGCTGACCATCCGGTCAACCAGGACGGGAAAGCTGATGTCCAACGCAATCGTGGAAGACGAAGGTGCAAACGACCAGTAGACAAACCGGGAGGTCTCGGTGCGCCCCTGCATGATGAGCGGAGCGGATGGTGCAGCGAGCAGGATCTGGGTGTCGCCAGGGTCAACTCGCTGTGCCGCCTCGATGACGATGGCGGACAAGTCGAGCCCGCTGAGCAGGGGGTGGCCAGACCGCACGAGGGTTGGCACTGGATACTCAACTCCGCTGCCTGCCGGCAAGGTGATTGGGCCGTAGCCCTGGGGAGCGGCAAACACAATGGCAGGGACGGTCAGGTCCGCCGGTGGTTGCATCCGGTCGAAGACAAGAACCTCTGTTTTTGCTGCGATGACGGGGGAACTCCCGGAAACCAACGTCACGTACGGGAGCGCTTGCAAGGCGCGTTCGATGAACAGGCTCTGTGGGTCGGCTGGGGTAATCAGTTGGACGTTGAGGCGTCGCCGCTCTCCGACAGTACTGAACACGCGATCGTCTGCGGGCAGATAATCGGTACCCGAAGTATTGAAGAGTCGGAGTTCGATGCGCTCGCCGCCACGGACTTCGAAGGTGATGTTTGATGAGGTTTGCGCGTTGACGGTGATCTGTTTGGCGGTCTGTCGAACGTCGTCCAGATACAGCTCCACGTTGGTTGTTTGGCGCTTCGAGGATCGGTTGTGCACGGTTGCACCCGCGGAGGCACCCGACGTTTGCGGAAGGACAACGATGTCGGAGATGGACATGTTGTCTGCTGCGTTGCCGAGCGGTTCGAAACGGGTTCCGACGGGGAGCAGACGCTGCTCGGCTTCAGACAGCCCGCCGTCGGAGAGCAGCACGAAACGGGTGTCAGCGTCAGCCGTCTGCAAACCCTTCGCAAGCAACGTTGCCTTGTCCCATTGGTTGGAACCAGCAGCTGGGCCAAGTGAACCGACGATTCGATCGAACGCTGCGCGATCGTTGCTGGTGCTCAATCGGACCGAGCCGTCGCCCGTGACGATGCTTGCCAATGCTCCGCTGGGAAGCTGTTGGCGCAACCGCTTGGCTGCCTTTTGCAACTCGGAGAATCGTGTGCCTGACGGCTTTGCGGACTTCGTGGCGGATCCGTCCAGCGCAGACATAGAGACGGATGTGTCCACGATGAAAACGGTGTGACGGCCGAAGGTTGACGGTGCGGTGGTAGCCGGTTGGGCAGCGCCGAGCGCGAGCAGCGCAGCAGCCAAGAGTTGTGCAAGTAACGGCCAGGAGCGCCGCAGCCTTTGCCACGGACTGCGCGAGGTCACGTTGTCCATGGCGGGACGCCACAACCAGACGGAACTCACTTCAACGCTGCGGCGTCGTGGCTTCAACATGTGCACGGCCAGTATCGGCAGCGCGGCTAGTCCCAGCAGCAGCCACCACGGTGACAGCAGCGTCATCGCAGCACGTCCATTTGCCGCCATTGGTGGCTGAGGTGCTCGTCGAGGTCGTCGGTGGCAAGCAGCCTGGTGTAGTCGAACCCGATCCGCGTGCAGGTGTTCCGGACGGATGTGAGCCACGCCTCGATGTGCGCGTGGACCTCCTTCATTGAAGAGGGGCCCAAGCTCACCGGCACCCGCTCACGCGTCTCGGTGTCGATCAGGTCCAGGTCTCCGGACAGGGCTGGAGAGATCTCGTCGGGATGCAATACGTGCACGGCGATCGCTTGCTCTCGGCGGCGCGTCGGAAGGGCTCTGAGTGCCGTGTCCCATTGCGGGGTGAGGAAGTCCGACACGATGAGCATCAGGCCGGGCCCGCGAGTTTCCATGAATCGGGCGACCGCGCCGGCAAGGTCTGTCTCGCCGGTCGGGATGGAGTGAGTCAGCGCGTCCAGCAGTGTTGGCAGACCGGTGACCCCAGCGCAACGGATGGGTCGGCCATGCAAGGTGTGGAGCACCAATGCGTCGCGGCGTTTGAGCGAGACAAACCCGATTGCGGCAACCAACTGTTTTGCCATGTCCGATTTGCCGTGCCAACCCATGGACGCCGAGTCATCCAGTAACACGTTGACCGTGAGGTCGTCGTCGGCGTCGAACAGTTTGATCACCAACTGGTCCAGGCGGGCCAATAGGTTCTGATCGATCCGACGGAAGTCATCGCCCGGGGTGTAGGACCGGTGGTCCGCGAAGTCAAGCGACGAACCGCGGCGGGGTGAGAGGTGCTGGCCAGCCAACATCCCGGCGATTGGACGGCGCGTCCGTAACGCAAGTTGCTCCAACCGGGCGGCGCGGTCGGCTGGCAGCAGCGAAGCGGAAGAGGTCACGTGCCCTTCACTGCAACGGTGGGAACGGGAACAGCCTCCAGCACGGCGGCCACCAGTGCGTCTGGCGTCACTCCATCTGCTGCAGCTTGATAGCCGGTGATCAAGCGATGACGCAGGACAGCTGTCGCGACGTCTCGAATGTCCTCCACGCGGACGTTCGGCCGACCATCCATAAGCGCGCTAGCCTTCGCGGCCAGCATCATCGACTGCGCTGCGCGAGGTGACCCGCCGACTCGCACGTAACGGGCAACACTTTCTGGAGCGGTTGGCGAACTTGGCTGTGTTGCCATGACGATGTCGACGATGTGTTGGCCAAGGTGCATTGTCACGGGCACTGCGCGGGTGAGCGTGACAGCCTGCTGCAGCAACTCTGGCGAAGCAACGGAGTGCACGGATCGGCGTTGTCCCACGGTGGTTCTGGCCAAAATGTCGAGTAGGTCAGCAGGGCTTGGATACGGCACCAACGCTTTCAACATGAAGCGGTCCAACTGTGCTTCCGGAAGCGGGTAGGTGCCGTCCATCTCGATGGGGTTCTGGGTGGCCATCACGAGAAACGGGCGGGGGAGTTGACGTGTTGACCCGGCCACAGTGATGGTCCGTTCGGCCATTGCCTCAAGCAGGGCCGACTGTGTCTTGGGTGTGGCGCGGTTGATCTCATCGGCGAGGACGAAGCCTGCGAACAGTGGACCGGGGCGAAACACAAACGACCGCCGACCATCGGGTGCATCTTCCAATACCTGGGTGCCGACGATGTCTGCCGGCATCAGGTCAGGTGTGAACTGTATGCGCGCGTAGCGAAGGCCGCACGCAGTGCCGAGAGCCTTGAGGAGTTCCGTCTTTCCGAGACCGGGTACGCCCTCAACCAATGCGTGACCTTCTGCCAACAGGCACAGCAGCACCGAGCGGACCAGATCTCGCTGGCCAACAATCACGCTTGAGACTTGCTCATCGATGGCCTTCATCATCGTGGCCGCGTCTTCTGGAGACATCGGTGCGTGGACGGTGTCGGTGTCGGTCATGGTTTCTCCTGCGTCGATCCTGCTGTCCCCGAAGCGGTTCCCGAGGGTGGTGGCGGAGCATTCAACGAGTCGAAGTAGTCGCTGACGAGATCTCGTTCATCGGCTTCCAAGTCCGTCTTCTCCAGTGCCTTGTTGGCCTGCTGTTTGGATTGTGGAACCGCTTGTTGCAACGGGACTTTTGCCGTTCCGGCTGGTGAAGGCGTTTGGCCAACGCCAACGGTTTGTCCGCCGCTGTTGGGTGAAACGAGTGAGGGCACGTTGAGGTCGTCGGTCGTGCGAGCAATGGTCCCGGTCGGCGCACCGATCGACGGGTTGGCCCCGCGTCCGGCCTGTTGTCCGCCCCGGCCTTGGCCTTGTCCTTGCTGTCCCTGACCCTGTTGGCCTTGCTGTCCCTGGCCTTGCTGACCCTGTCCCTGGCCTTGCTGTCCCTGGCCTTGCTGACCCTGTCCCTGCTGACCCTGGCCTTGTTGGCCTTGTCCCTGGCCTTGTTGGCCTTGCTGCCCCTGGCCTTGCTGGCCTTGTTGGCCCTCACCTTGCTGCCCCTGGCCTTGTTGGCCTTGTTGGCCTTGGCCCTGACCCTGCCGGCCTTGTTGGTCTTGCTGCTGCAAGGCTTTGGCGCCGTTGCGCATGTCTTGTGCCGTGTCGTTGGCCGCCTCGTCGTCGGCGACCTTGCTGGCCGCTTCCTCCTGCTGATCGGCCGCCTTGTTCAGTGCGTCGGCCGCCTGGGCAGCAGCGTCGGTTTCACCGGACCGCGCTGCCTGCGCAGCATCGGACAACGACTTCGCCAGTTCAGGGTTGCCGGCCTCTTGCGAAGCTGCCAACTCGTCCAACCGATCTGCCGTGGCAGCCGGGTCTGACGAGCCGTTGCGAACGCTCTCTGCAGCCTGTCTCAATTGCTGTGAGGCGCTCTGCTCGGCAGCCCCGTCGGGCAAGGGCTGGCTCTGCAACGACCGCTCCAATCCTCGCTGGGCTGCCCGGCGGCTGAGACGCTCGGCCGGTGGAGTGCGATCAATGGTGGATGCGCCGGCCTCCAGGACCTGTGCCGCCTGAAGCGGGTCAGATGTGGCGTCCAGTTGCGCAGCGACCCGTTCAAGCTCGGTCAGGATCCGCTGCGTCTCTGGCGTGAGCGTGCTTGCGGACAATTCTTTGATTTGCTCCCGGACACTGTCAGCTTCGCGTTCGATCCGCCGTTTGTCCGCAGCTGTCTGTGCTCGCTCTCGTGCTGCTGGTCCGTCAACGATGAGGAACCCGGTAGCCGCGATCATCGCAAGGACCAGCGCCGCCCACCGGACCGGCTGGAGACGAAGGTGAACTACTTCTTTGGCGGAATGCGTCGAGGCGACCTGCATGGCTCGACTTGTGATTGCCCTGTTGAACGGATCATCGGCTTGAGAATCTCGTAGTGCAACCCACGTCGCCAACACATCATCTGTGTGCAAACGATCATCGGCGATGCGAGCGAGGGTGTGGTCGTTCCACTTTTGCCGAACCGTCACCAGCAGCACGCCGACAAAGGCAAGAAGCAAGATGGCGATGGGCGCAACCCATAACTGCGCAAGCGGTGATCTCCACCAATACGCGGCCGCCGTAACAGCCGCAGCCAATCCCGCGATTGGTAACGCGTCCTGGGCAAGCCCGACCCCGAAGACCGTTCGTAGCCGTGCCCGTAGCTGTCCCAGGAACTGCTCCACCTACCGCTCCGATTCTGACGGCGTGCGGATTCGTTTGGCGGCCAGCCACAGGCAGCCAAAGCAGACAATGCCGTAGAACAGGATGTGGAGCGTCCAAAACGGAAACCCGGAACTGGACATGGTTTCGTTCAGCGCGCTCATTGGCCCAAGCGAGTCCGCTGAAGACTTCGGATACGTGAAGTCCGAGACAAACGCGTAGGGGTGCGAGTAGCCAATGACGAACCCGATGGATGGCACCGTGATCCATCCGATCAGCGCTGCCACCCCGGGGCCCAGGAACACGATGAGGATCGTCATTCCGTAAGCAAGGACAACGGCTGCAGCAGTCCGCTTGGGGAGTGCAGACGACAAGATGCCAAGCGAGCCAAAGAGGATGGCGATGACCATCACCGCAAGCAGCCCGCGGATCACTGACGCTGCAGTGATTCCGCCAATGACATAACTCACCGCAAGCATCGGTGCCGATGCACCGATGAGCAACATCGTGAACGCAAGCGCAGCCGTCAACTTGCCCACGATGATCTGGCGAGGCGTCAGCAGTGAAACCTGCAACGGGATCAGCGTCTGGCGGTCTCGTTCCCCAGCGATGGCTGGGGCGGTGAGCGCAGGCACGATGAACGCAATCAGGAAACTCATCGTGGAGATGATGCCTTCGAAGATCTGGATCCCCAGTTGGGCGTTTGCGGTCTCTTCGGCATCAAACGCGGAACCAAGGGATCGGTTGGCAGACCACACAATTGCTGCGATGCCAATGAGGAACAGCAAGAACAATGTGAGCGTGATGATGCCGCCGGGTCGTCGTGTGCGCGCACGAAGCTCCCGGGCGAGGATGGGGTTCAGTTCCCACGGTTGTTTTGCTGCGGTCGGAATCGCAGGCGGTTCGGAGGGCATTGTCATCAGCGGTTTTCCGTTACGAACCAGGGAGCCTGGTGAGGTGTCCCAAGCGGCGAGGACGGCGGGCCGGCTGCAGCCACAACCTGTTGGAAGTGCTCTTCAAGGCCGCCCCCGGTTTGGCTGAACTCGACAACCGGCAAACGCTGGTTGACCACAAGATCCCACAGCAGAGCCTGCTGCGCGACCAGGTCCGCTACAACCGTTTCGGATTGTCGGCCGTCGGCCAAACGAATGCGAATTTTGATTGCACCGGTTTTGGTTCCGACGATGTCTTCGGTCTGGTCCGATGCGGCAAGGCGTCCGTTCGCGATGACGCCCACGTGTGTGCACATCTCCTCCAGCTCGGAGAGGATGTGACTTGAGATCACAACGGTCTTGCCCATCCTGCGAAGTTCCAGGATAAGCAGGCGTAGCTCAAGCCGCGCTGTTGGGTCAAGCCCCGATGCGGGTTCATCCAGAATCAGCAGTTCGGGCTCGTGGATGAGCGCTCTCGCAAGACTGAGACGCTGCTTCATGCCACGCGACAAGCTGTCTACCAGCAATGGCTTCTTGTCGGAGAGGTTGACCAGTTCCAACAAGGAATCCGTGATCTGCTGACGCTTCTCTTTCGGGCGCTTATATACGTGCGCATAGAAATTGAGGTACTCGTTGACGGTGAGACGTTCGTTGACGCCCATCACGTCTGGCATGTAGCCCATGACCTGGCGAACCCGCATTGGCTCGACAGCTGGGTCGAAGCCCATCACCCGAACCAAGCCGCTGGTTGGTGTGAGCAGCGTGGCAGCGATGGACATCATCGTGGTCTTGCCTGCACCGTTGGGGCCGATGATTCCGAAGATGGAGTTGCGGGGGATGTCGAGATCCAGCCCGTCAAGAGCACGAACAGGGCCGTAGTGTTTGGTCAGCGACCGGATGCTGACGGCAGCGTGAGGGTCAAGCATGCCGCTCCCGCTGGTGGGTTGAACGACGACCGCGTCGGGCGCTGGGCTGTCTTCGGTTGGTCCGTCAATCAGGTCGGTGCTCACTTCGTCAGTCATTGCACGAACTCCGTTGCAGGAGCTTCGACAACGGTTGCGGTTTGGCTGCGCAACACGAGTGCCCCGTTCTCGATGGCACCAGGCGGCAGGGGCCCGTCGACAGCGGGGAACTCATCGCTTCCGATCAAAATGGTGTCACCCGCCGCGACGCCCCTCAATTCGTACGCTTGCGCGTCAGGTGGAAGGTCGATCCGAGTGAGTCCTCCGCTACCGCTCGTCCCGGGAGAACGAGTGACGCGTGCGCCCGACGGAACCACCGAGACAGCAGCAAACTGGCGCGTGGCCCTGGCCTTGTTGGTAAACGCAGACGGAACTCCGGGTGCACTCGTCGGATCGATCTCGCCCACAACCACGACGGCGCCGGAACGGAGAACCGTGTTGTTGACGATCAATGCCGTGACGGCTGTTTGTTGCTCTTCCGCAGCCGAGGTTCCATACGTGGGAGTTGCACTGAACGTCACGGTTGTCGACGCACCCGCAGCGAGGTCCGGCAGCGTCATCGCGAAGCCGTCACCGTTCACGATGTGGAGCGTGCGCACTGTTGAGCTGCTGGTGTTGGTTACGGTGACATTGCCGATTGCGTCAAGCGACGCCGCTAAGGGAGCAGTTGTTGGCGCCGTATCGCCGGTGAAGCGAACCTCGGTGAGACCGCCCGGAGCAAGATCGACCGAAGCCGTCGATACCGTCCCAACGTTGATTTTCACCAGATCACCTTCGGCTGTCCAGCCCGTTGGTATGCGCACGTTGTTTGGGGAACTTCCGTCAACCAAGGCGCGTAACACGGTGGTGCGGTCCGCAGATGTGCCGTGGAGCCGGAAGAGTACGTACTGATCACTTGCAGTACGACGCAGAGCAAAGCCGATTCCAAGTACCCCTACGGTTGTCACCGCAGCTGTGAGCGGCACGGCCACCCACATCAACATCGGGCGGTTGCGTCGACGCCCCAACATGTACGCAAGCGGTCCCACGCCCATCGCGTAAACCAGCAGCCCGGCAAGGAGCGCACCGGCAGGCGCAAGTCGGACGGCGTCTTTCAAACTGATGGAGAGTTCGGACGTTTGACTGCCAGCCTCCGTCTGGTTTGCTGGCAGCATGACTGCCTCCCACCGGCCGGTCCGCAGCGCGTTGGCCGTTCGCCGAACTGTTCCCAGTCCAAATGTTGCGCTCCGGTCTTCGGTCGGTTGAGTAACCAGGTCGGGCACCGGATCAGCGTCATCGATAAGCAACTCACCGCCTCGTTCAACCCAGCTCAGAACTGACCGGCGTCCGGCCTCGGACAGAGAACCAAGCTCCTTGGAGGTTGTAGCGAGCACAGCAAATCCGTCCAGCAACCAGGCACGCTGTTCGATGTCGTCTGGCACCAGTTCGATCACGTCGATGATCATTCGGCCCCGTGTTGATACCGAGGCGGGTGCGCTTCGGGATCCGAGCGCTGATGGCAGCACGCCAAGAGCAATCGGCCGTTGCTGGTTGCCGCCATTGATGGGTGCTTCCGGGTCCTTTGATCCTGGGATGTCCCAAATGATCTGGCCGGAAAAGTAGATCTGCAGGGTACCGAGCGGGATCCAGACAACTTTTTCGCCGCCGGTCGGCAGGTCAACCCGGGTTGTCACTCGGTTGCAGGTGCAGCGGAGTTCACCCGATACCGGTCGAGGACTGCGCACGGTGATGCGAACCACCGATTTTGTTGAGGTGATGATCTTGGCATCAACGATTTCGGGAGCAGGGGCTGATTGGGCCAGCGCTGGTCCGGCGGTGGCAACCATCGCAAGCAGGAAAAGCAGTGCCAACAAGGTGAAGGCGGCGGCCGTCAGCGCGCTGCCATAGGTTCGGCGCTGATTCGGTGGTCCAGTCAGAAGCCGCACGATTCGATCTTGACATTCTTCGGCGGTGGAGCGACAGCATCAGCGATGGTCACCCTGAACCGAATCAGGGTTCGTCCTTCAATGGCCGCTTTCGAGGACGTTCCCTTTCCGTCGGGCAATACCACCCTGCGCAGCCGCAGCCCTTTACAGACGCAGTTCCTCCCGTGCTCATACCTGATTCATACCTGCACCTGTTCCGATACTCGGATATGAGATCTGTCGGTTGGAAGCTGACCAGTGGGGCCCTCGCCGTTGCCTGTGCCACGGGTGGTCTGTACGCGTATCGGTCCGTGCGGCCGGCTGCGGCGCAAACCGCAGTTCGAACAGTCACGGCCACCGTCGATACGGTGACCGAGGTGCTGACGGGTACGGGCTCGGTTGAGGCCGCGTCTACCCGAACTGTTTCGTTCACGTCATCTGGTGAGTTGAAGGCTCTGCCCGTCAAACTCGGCGACAGCGTCAAAGAGGGCGACGTGATTGGGTCCATAGACCCGAAGTCAGCCGAGGACTCGTTGGAGCAAGCCAAGTCTGGTCTTCGCCTTGCGCAAGCTCGATTGGCCACGGTCACTGAAGGGCTGACGGCGCTCGAACGTGAACAGCTTCGGTTACAGGGAAGCTCTTCGTCGGCAAGCGTTGCGCAGGCGCAGAAGTCCATCGACACGGTCAAAGAGACCAACACCCTCAACGAGAAGGGCTACGCCACCGCAATCGAGACGGCTCGCACCAATGCGCAGAACAGCGCTGCCACGGCTGAGTTCAGTGCCGCCAACACCGTCACCCAGGTAGAGAACGCGCGGCTTGCCATTGACACCGCCGAGAAGTCCGCAACGGCCAACGTTCGCTCCTATCAGGTGCAGGTGGACACGGCCCAGGCCAACCTCGACGCAGCCAAAGCAACAGCCGATCAGAACACGCGGCAGTACCAACAGGCCATAGACCTTGCTGTGGCAAACGCAGCCAACACCAAAACCAACATCGATCTCGCCAACGTTTCGTCGCAGGCGCAGTTCGACCAGGCGGCCGCTGAGCTGACTGCAAACCAGACCGCGTTGCTCACAGCACAGACCGAGCAGACAACGGCGCAAGGCTCCTACTCGGCTGCCTTGGGCAACGAGGCAACTGCCAAGTCCGCTTACGATGCGGCCGCTGCAACCCTGATTGCACCAGCAACGTGCGAAGGCACCCCGTCGTGTCTACAGGCTTCAAATGCATACAAGGCTGCGCAGTCTGCAACCAACGCTGCCCGCGGCACCGTGGACAGTGCATCGTCCAAGGTGGTAAGTGCACAGACCAAGGTGAACCAGCAACAGAACACGGTCACCAACCTCACCAACAGTCGCAATGCTTCTGCTGCGAAGGATTCGCAAAGCCTTACCGCTGCAGAAGGGACCGCAGTGCAGAACGCTCGCACGGCTCAAGAGGTCGGTCTCGGGAAGGACCAGCAGTCCATTCGCACAGCTGACACAGCTCTGAAGAACGCGCTTGCGGCGCAGACCACAGGTTTGGACAAGGACCAGTCTGCAATCGCGGCTGCGAAAACGGCATACGAAACGGCGCTGAGCAACCAGCAGGCGTCGGTTCTGAAGGACCAGCAAACGGCGGAAGCAGCTGACCAGCAGATCGAGAACGCGTTGACGGCCAGAACTACTGGGCGTGCACGCGACCGGCAGAACTTGGAGTCCGCTCGCACGCAACTGCGACAGGCACAAACTTCGTATCAGCAGACGCTGCTGGCCAACAAGCTGAAGTTGGCGCCGGCAAAGGCAGCAGATCTCGAAAGCGCGCAGGCCGCCGTGTTCACTGCGGAGTTGCAGGTTGAACAGGCAGAATCGGCCGTGACCGGCACAACACTGACCGCTCCCATTGCGGGCACCATCACCACGTTGAACGGCGAGCTTGGTGTCACCGTTACGGGTAGTACCGGCGGTTCAGCTGGCGCGGGCTCGGCGTTTGCGGTGATCACCGATTTGTCAGCGCTGCGGGTGAAGCTCGGTGTCTCCGAAGCAAACGCTGCGAAGCTCGCGGTCGGGCAGAGCGCCACCATCTCTTTCGATGCGCTCACGGGCGTGTCTGTCGACAGCACGGTCGAACGTGTTGACTCCGTGGCAACCACAACCAACGGCGTGGCCACCTATGGGGTGATTCTGACTCTCGACGCCTCAGCAACTGATCAGGGAGTTAAGCCGGGGATGACAGCGCAGACTCGCATCACGGTTAACCAGGCCGTTGACGTGGTGACGCTGCCGGCATCGGCCATCAGGTCGTTGGGTGGCAGTTCCGTTGTGCAGGTGTACGACGCTGCTACCAAGAAGTCCACTCCTACCCCGGTGCAGACTGGTGTCAAGGGTGAAGGCGGAACGGAAATCACCAGCGGCATCGAAGCTGGCACGGTGGTCGCACTTCCAGCAGTTCAAGCAGCAAGCACTTCGCCAACCCAGCAGAACGGTCGCGGGCAAGTCGGTGGCCAGGGTGGCATTGTCGTGGGCGGTGGCGGCGTCGCAGGACCTGGTGGTGGTGCACCCCGATGAGTTGGAGGCGAACTTCTCGTGAGAGCCCGCCTGGAGAGCAGGCTGGTTCGCGCACGCCGCCTGTCATCGATATGCGCGCCATCACCAAGCGGTACGTGATGGGCGGCGACCGCCCGGATCAAGAAGCTGTTGTCGTGCACGCACTGCGCGGGGTGGACCTGCGCGTTGAGCGCGGCGAGTTCGTCGCCATCATGGGTGCGTCGGGTTCTGGAAAGTCAACGTTGATGAACATCGTGGGTGCGCTGGACTTGCCTACCTCGGGGAGCTTCAGGCTGGACGGTCTCGATGTCTCAGCGCTCGATGCCCATCAGCTGGCCAAAGCACGAAACCGCAAGATTGGGTTCGTCTTTCAAAGCTTCAACCTGATCGCGCGGACAACGGCGTTCGAGAACGTCGAGCTTCCACTTGTCTACGCAAAGCTGGGAACTGCAGACCGTCGTGCGCGCACGCTTGCGGCTCTCGACGCAGTCGGCCTTGCTGACCGGGCTGACCACATGCCGTCGCAGCTTTCCGGTGGCCAGCAACAACGTGTTGCCATCGCCCGGGCCATCGTCACCAGCCCTGCGCTGCTGCTGGCCGACGAGCCGACCGGCGCGCTTGATTCGCAGACCACAGACGAGGTGCTCAGTCTGTTCGAGCGCATCAACCGACTGGGGCGCACCGTCGTGATCATCACGCACGAAGCTGAGGTTGCTGCCCGAGCATCAAGGGTCATCCGCTTACGAGACGGTCTGGTGCTTTCCGATTCTGGCAACATTGCTTCAGGCTCCGGTTCCTCGGCGGTCGTCGCCACGTTGGGCAATCCAGTCGCCGACGGCGAGAACGTCGTTGATCCGTTCGCTCGACCGGTGGTGTCTCGGTGAAAGACGTCGTCAAGATCGCGCTGCGAGGGCTCAACTCCAACCGCACGCGCTCGCTGCTCACCATGCTTGGCATCCTTATTGGCGTTGCGTCCGTGGTGGTGCTGGTGGCAGTTGGCAACGGGTCGTCCATCGCGGTGGCCAAGCAGTTCCAAGCGCTGGGCACCAACACCCTTACGGTCACCGCCGGTGGATTCGGGCCGCGTGGCAGGCAGAGCAGCGCCGCTGCCATTGTCAACGCGGACCTCGAAGCATTGCGATCCAAGGACTACATCGACTACATCAAGGCTGTCGTACCCCAGATCACCGCCAACGGAGTGACCGTCGCTGTTGGCGACACAACCAACACGCCCAACTCGGTGATTGGAACAACCGCCGAGGCGCAAGACGCACTGTCCTGGAAGGTCCAGTCGGGACGTTTCCTGATCGACGACGACATCGAACTACGCCTTCCGGTGGTTGTTCTCGGTGTTCGAGTCAAAGAGAACCTCTGGGGCGAAGACATTGACCCCGTGGGGGAAACTGTACTCATCGGCGGAACCCGATTCGAGGTCGTAGGTGTACTTGCTAAAAAGGGTGCCAACGGAGTTGTGGATCAGGATGACGTCTTGTTCCTCCCGTGGACCACTGCCAGAGACACCATCGCGGGTGGCACAGCCATCAACCGTTTCACCGTGCAGGCCACAAGTGCGGAGAAGACCGCACAGGCACAGACAATCATCACCGACGTGCTCAACGAGCGTCACCCGGCTGTCAACGGCCAGCAAGGTTTCAACGTGCTCAACCAGACGGCGTTGCTGAGCTCACGCACCGAGGCATCGCGCACACTTACGGTTCTGTTGGCCGCCGTCGCTGCCATCAGCCTTCTGGTCGGTGGCATCGGCATCATGAACATCATGCTGGTCACCGTCACGGAACGAACCCGAGAGATCGGCATCCGCAAGGCCATCGGTGCTCCGCAGTCCTCCATCCTTGGACAGTTCCTGGTCGAGGCGGTCATGCTCGCTGGTATCGGCGGCTCCATCGGTGTGCTGCTGGGCATCGTTGGTGCACGCTTCAAAATCGCCGGCACCGAACCCGTTGTTCGCGTGGATTCTGTAGTCCTCGCGTTCGCGGTTGCGGTGACCGTTGGACTGTTCTTCGGGTTTTGGCCCGCCCGCCGCGCTGCAGCCATGCGGCCCATCGATGCGCTCCGTCACGAATGAGGTTTCCCGTGCGCCCACAAGACGAACATTCAAGTATTGGCAGCGATCGTGCCGTCGGCGTTGCCGAAGCAAGCGACGTGCTGCCCGGCTTGCCGGAGCTTCCCGACGACCAGTCGTGGGCCGCGCCGGTTGACCCGGTGTCGCGTACGTGGAAACGGGTCGTTGCGGTGTTAGGTGTTGGGCTCATTTCGCTCGGTGCCTTTTCTCTCGGTGCTCGCTTGAAGAAGGACAGCAGCACCACAGGTGGAATTGGTGCAGCCGCCGGGCTTGGCCGTGTCGGTCGCGGCCAGTTCGGTGGCACCGGAGGCACAGGTGGCAACGGCGGGTTCGGTGGAATCACGGCCTCGGCTGCTCCCACCACGTTTGCACCCATCGTCGGCAAAGTTGCCGAGGTTGATCCAGACATCCTCACCGTCACCGATGCGGCCGGCGAGTCGCACATCTTCGCCATCACCGACGAAACCGTCTTCGCCCGCACCCGCACCGTCAAGGCCGGCGACCTCACCGTTGACCAACCAGTCAGCGTGGAACCAGCCGACGCCGACGGCCTCGTCGCCAAACAAGTCACCGCAACCGCCGGCTGATCCAATCCTTGGTCGTGTGGTTCCGGGCGGTGGACCGCCGCATGGGTGGGTGCTGCCTCCTCCGATTTCTGATGGGTTGCTCCACCTTGGGTTCGACTCCGATCCCTCCGTTTCACCACTCGGCCGCGCCTGGGTGCCTCCCACCTCGCAGGCTCGGCGGGTCCCTCCCTTCGGTTCACCCGCCTCGCAGGCTCGCTTGCTCGGGCTGCGGAACAGGTGGCCATCGCGTCCTCGGCGTGCCTTCGCGTCCTGGTAGTGACGTCCCTCGGGGGACACGAAGGCACGTGCGGGACGCGATGTTCGGGGCGCGATCCGCTCCAACGTTGGGCTATGGGCAACCAACGTTGGTACGCCGTGCCGGTTTTGGGCCTCAGCTCGCGACGTTGGTTGCTGGGTACTCGACGTTGGTTGCTGGGTACTCGACGTTGGTTGCTGAGGATTTGGTGCGCAGGTCTGCCGCTAGGTGTGCCGCGTGGGCGGTTGGGTGACTTCGCGTCCTCCACGTGCCTTCGCGTCCTGGCAGTGACGTCCCTCAGGGGACGCGAAGGCACCTGCGGGACGCGACGTTTGGGGCGCGAACCACTCCAACGTTGCGCCATGGGCAACCAACGTTGGCAATTTGCCCGCCGGTTTTGGGCCTCGGATCGGGACGTTGGTTGCTAGGGGAGCAACGTTGGTTGTGGGGTTTCGGTGTCGGCCGCTGGCAGCGGGCCTTGTCGCTCAGCGGACGCAGCGGAGCGGACGCAGCCGCGTTCGGTGCTCAGTGGGCTGGGACGATGAGGAACTTTTGGCCGGTGGCCTTTTGCTGGTAGCGGCGGATGGTGTCCGGGTCCAGGGCTTCTTCCAGGGAGATCTGGTCGGAGTAGTCCGAGGCAAACGTGGTGGTGATCTCTGAAGCGACACGCTGGCGGAGCTCCGCGAAGCGTTCGCCGCCGACTTTGCCGAGGAATGGTGTGAGCAGCCATCCGCCGATGCCCCACGACATGCCAAGCGAACCGCGGTTGAGCTGAAGAGGGCGCGTGTCCAGGCCGCCGTACAAGTAGACCTGCTTATGAATCGAGGACCCATACCGGCTGTACGCAGCACCTGCGCTGACGGCACGTTCCATGCACATGAGGATGGTTCCGGCGAGGGTTCCGCCGCCGGTGGCATCAAACGCCAGCGTTGCTTTGGTCTCGGTGAGCGCTGCGGTGAGTTGCTCCTCGAAGTTGGGGTCGGATGAATCCACGACGTAGGTGGCTCCGGCTGCCTTGAGCGCCGCGACTTGCTCTGGCTTGCGGACGATGTTCACCAACGGCACACCTTCGGCAATGCAGATGCGGTTCAACATCTGGCCAAGGTTGGAAGCAGCAGCGGTGTGCACCAACCCGGTGTGACCTTCCAGCCGCATCGTGTCGACCATCCCGAGCGCCGTGAGCGGGTTGACGAAAGGCGACGCTGCCTGCGCCGCGGTGACCCCTTCGGGCATCACGATGCAAGAAGCTGCAGGCACGGCGCGATACTGCGCGTACATAGCACCGCCCGCCGCGCCTACGAGACGACCAAGCAATTCCTGAGCCTCGGGGGAATCGCCAGCGGCCACCACGGTGCCGGCACCTTCGTTGCCGACGGGCATGGACTCACCAACTCTGGCAGCAAGGCCTCGCATGGTGGATGGCGCGCACGCTCCAGTGGTCACCGGACGCCCGTCAGTGTTGGTGGTGGTGGACAACGTGGACACGTCGACTGTTGCGAGCAGCAGCCCGAGGTCTGACGGATTGATGGGAGTTGCATCGATGCGGATGACTACCTCGTGCGCGGCCGGAACCGGCATTGGTGTCTCGTCGAGGCTGAGAACGAGGGTGCCGTCTGCTTGGAGTGTGGAACGGAGCTGGATCATCTGCGCACCGTACCTGGTTCAGCGCGCTCCAAACCCCTTCGGCCACAGACGATCGAGAAGTCAATCCTCTGTGGACGAGGTTGCTTCGAGACCTCGGAGTATCAGCGTGGTGAGTTCGTGGGTCACTTGCGAGGGCGTGCGCGTCCCGATGGGTTTGAGGTGTCGATAGGCACCCAGCACCATGTCGAAGTAGGCCATCGACGTAATTCGCGGGTCGCAGTCGGATCGGAACTGGCCCGCAGCGATGCCACGCTCGATGAGCGTTTCAACCCGAGCACGATTTGCGCGCCGTTGCCGCACTACTTCGTCGAGGCCAGGGATGTCTCGGATGTGGTGCTCATCTTGTTGCAGGATTCGTGCGACCCGCGGGTCGCTGGCGGTTTGCACAATTGCCGCTGCGATGAGCAGCCGGAGGATCTCTTTCGGATCGTCCGTGGTGGCGACGATGCGGTCGAAGCCGTCAACTTGCGACTTCACGACGGGGGCCAGGATCTCGGAAATCATCTCTTCTTTTGACGTGAAGTGATGGTAGAGACTGCCGGACAAGATGCCAGCTCGTTCGCTGATGTCTCGTACTGTTGTGGCGACGATGCCCTTCTCCGCAAACACGGTTGTTGCCGTGTCGAGAATCTCCTGGCGTCTTGCCGTGGCAGGAGGTCTGGTGGTGGCTGGCGGAGTCACCAAATGATTGTAAGCGTCGAGGGGTATCTGGCGTTAGCTCACGGGTAGAGCGCCAGCGCGTTGGCATCTTCGACAGCGGACAGATGTCTGTCGAGCATGGTCTCTGCGAGCTGGCGACCGCGAGGATCGAGACTCTCGTAGCTGCCCATCAAACCCAGCGGCCACATGAACCCAAACACCAACGCTCGCCGATATTTGTCCATCGCGGAGTCTCGGTCCAGGGTGATGCCTTTCGCCGTGAGTTCGGACAGGTACGCATCGAGGAGGTCGTCGAATCGCTCTTTGCGGACGTCTTTCGGAATCGACTGACCAACGAAATACGCGAAGTCCAGTAGGCCCGATGCAATTGAACTCATCTGAAAGTCCAGCACCACGATGTCGTTGCCGTTCCACAGCAAGTTGTCGACCCGGTAGTCGTTGTGGATGAGCGTGTTGGGGCCCATCAGTCCAGCAAGGATTTGAGGGACCTTGGCCACAAATCCGTCTAGGAACGTGGACACGTTCTCCGGCCACAGGTCGGGCCGGGCGTCTCGTGCAGCGGGCCAACTTTGCTGATGAAGCATCGGAACAACGAACTGGTTGAACCCGTCGTCCATCGGCATGAACGTGGTGGCGAGATCGCCATGGTCTTGACCCCACCAACGCGCGTGAAACGTTGCAAGCGTACGTATCGCTTGCAACGCATCATCGAATCCGCACCCAGCCAATTGGTCCACGTGACGAAGCTGGCCGACGTCTTCGAGAACCAAAATGAACATCGAGGACTCTGGATCGATAGCGGCATGGAAACAGAGCGGCACCCTGATTGGCGCATCGGCGGCCAATTCCTCGTAGAAGCGGACCTCGCGTGCGTAGAACTTCGCCGTTTGCATAATGAACAGCCGGTGTGGGTCGTCGGTAGCCAATTTGATGATGACCGAGTCCGGTGCTTCAGTGGGACCATCGTAGGTGAGGGCAAATCGCCACAGCAGGCTGGCCATTCCAGCGCCTTCACCGATACGCGTCGATGTTGCAACGGTGACAGCCCGGTCAGTTGAAAGATGTCCGTTGGAGCGCAACATGGTGGTGAACCATGTGGCATCTAGCGTGTCGATGGTGGGGATGTCTGTACCGGTCATGTGGGTCTCGTTCGTGTGGAGCTCGTTGGGCGGGCTTATCGGGAGCGGGCGTCGGAAAGGAGTTTGTCAACCAGCTCGTTTCCGCGTGCGCGGTTGGCGGCGGAGTAGCTGCGTTGGGAGCTCATGCGGTTGGTCTTTGCCGAGGAGAGGTAGTTGCGTTCGTACAATTCGTTGCGGCTGCCGAGCAATGAACCGGTGAAATCCCATGCAACGCGGTACACGGCCGACCGTGACTCGGCGCAGACACCGTTGGCTCCCGGTTGAAACTCCGCCATCAGGGCGTTGATCCTCGGGTTGTCCAGCGCCCCGCGACTTGCAGCGGCCAGCAGGTTGTGGCTTCCAACGGTCTTGATGATGTCGTTGATGCGGGTGAACCAGTCCGGTAGCAGCGCCCGCATTGGGTGCAGCGCCCGCGCCTCCGGATACACCCCGCCGCTTTCCCACGTTTTTGCGTTGAGCTCCGACAACAAGATGGCATTCCGGGTTACTTCTATGTAGCCAAGCACCTCGCCAAGCATCTCCATGGTTCGCTCTGAGGTGTCATTGACTGCCTCGGCCATACGGAGGAGCAGTCCGTACGCGAACTCCAGTTTGGTAAGTGCACGTATTGTTGTTTGCTGCATGATGTTTGGCCACCACGGTGACCCACCCATCACCTGGTTGTATACATCGAGCTTGCCGTCGATGAAAACATTGCGTTTGGGGATCTCCACATTGTCAAAGATGCAGAGCGCGTCCTGCTCGTCGAAGCGGGTAGAGAACGGCGCGTCGACTGGGTTGGCATTGGTGCGGATGCCGCTATCTCGGCAAAGGAAAACGAGTCCCGGCGCGTCCATGGCCACAGTGAACGACAGCGCGTAATCGTCAGCACCCGGCGGTAGCGGGGTGGACGGATAGACCGTCTGCTCGTCGGCGTACGGCGCAAGCGTGGCGAGCAGTCGACAGCCACGCACGATGATTGAGTCCGCTGTTTCTCCTACTTTGTGGAGCGGCACAGGATTGCCAGCAATAGCGGAGTCTGTCCCCTTGTCCACGGTGGGATGAATGATTGTGTGGGTGAGCGACAGGTCGTCTCGGCGCAGTCGCTTTTGGAAAGCCACCAAGTTTTCGTGTCCCTCGGCGTTGCTGTCGTCGGGCCCGGCCCATCGAGTTCGGTCGTCGGCGAAACCGGCAAAGGTGACGTTCATGTAATCCGGCGTGCGGCCCATGACACCCATGCTCAGTTCCGAGATCCGGGTCAGCCCAACGTGTCGACGATGCAGGTCGGCCACGGAACGAGGAAGCATGTGCGAGACGTTGATGGACTCACCTGTCTCGGGGTCTGCCATCAACAGTTCGTCGGGGTTTTGATGCTGAAGGTCGTAATAGGCCGCGATCGCCTCTGCGCCTGGTGCCAGCATCGGGTGCTCGGTGACGCTTTCGATCCGCTCGGCTCCCAGCCACATCTCGCGGGTGGTGGCCTGCAGACCCTTGAGGTATTCCTGTCCAGTACGCGCTGACATCGCCGCTCCTTCTTCGTTCGGTTCGTTCGGTTTGTTTCAGTGATGCGAGGTGCTCAGCGCACTCAGGCGGTAGCGGTGAAGTGCTTGTAGTCGGTGGAGTCCTGCAGCACTTCTGGCCCCTTGTTGGGGAGCAACTCGAAGTAGCTGAGTGCTGTATCGAGATCGCCTTCCCACACCTCGGCTGGTAGTTCGTAGACCATCTCGATGCCGTGACCGTCGGGGTCCACCACATAAGCGCTATGCGTCATGCCGTGATTGCCTCGCAAGGCAATAGGGACGTCCATGGCCTGCACGTGCTCAACCTGTGCCAGCCATTCCTCACGCGTTCCATACGCAAGAGCTATGTGGGCGATTCCCGGCGCTTTCGCAAAGATGTTCCATGCGGGGACCGGTGGTGCATTCTGGGGGTCCGGAATCTGTTGCAGCGCTACATCGTGGTGATGGTCGGGGTGGCCGCGGTAAAAACGCATGACTGGCGGAGGTTGCATCGGAGAGGTGAACGTTCCACACTGCTCGAATCCGAGGACGTCACAGTAGAAATGGTGTGACGTCTCGATGTCTCTGACGCCCAACACCAAATGGTTAACCGAGGGTCGAGACGGGCGCGTAGACGACATGGAATTCCCCTTGTGTGAAGTGCTTTGTTCACCGGACGGCGATTGACGAGAAGTGTGACAGAAGTCTCCATTAGACGCAACAAGCGCTTGCTTGGTTTTTCCGAAACGTTTAGTGTGTCCGAGGGCACACCAAGGGAGACAACTGATGAACGTGTTAGAGGGCGACCGCCGAGAACTGCGCCGCATCGTCCATGGCGGCTATCCGCAATGGGTTACGCCGTCAGAGGATGGCACCGAACTGGTTCTCCCTGGTGGGCGCCGAGTTGACGAGGCGACGGCGATCTACTTGCCGCCGTGTGATCCGTCAAAGATCATCTGCATTCATTTGAACTACGACTCGCGTCGTGTCGAGTTTCGGGCGCCTTCGCTGAGCGAACCGACGTACTTCCAGAAGCCGCCCACCGCAATGAACAGCCATCGGGGCATGTTGTACCGCCCAGCCGATTGCCAGTTCATCAACTACGAAGGTGAGATCGCAGCAATCGTCGGGCGGCCGATGACCGACGTCGCCCCTGGCGATGTGTGGGACCACATCGCAGGGTTTGCTCCCGCCAACGATGTTGGACTGCACGACTATCGGGAGACCGACCAGGGTGGCATGACCCGCGTCAAAGGCGTGGATGGATACTGCCCTGTTGGCCCTGGCATCGTTTCCGGCATCGACATCCGCAGGGAAACTCTGCGCACATACATCAATGGAAAAGTTGTACAAGAGGACCCGGTTTCAAACATGACGTTCGGGATCGACTACATCCTGGCTGACCTGTGCCGCCACATCACGCTGCTGCCCGGCGATGTGATCCTCACCGGTACCCCTGCAAACTCACGGCCGATGCAACCAGGCGATGTTGTTGAAGTCGAAGTAACGGGCGTCGGCCGACTCTCCAACACCGTCGCGGAAAAGCCGGCGCCGTCACACAAGGTTGGCCATCAACCCCACGACACCGATGCGATCAGACGGGTCGCACTTGGCGGCGACTGGTGGGCAGCCCGGGATGCCGAGAAGGCACTGGAGGCGAAGTGATCCTCACCGCTCAACAACGCACGGCCATGGCCGAGGCTCTGTTTGCGGCCGAAGCAAACAACGTGCCAATCGAACCGTTCACCATTACGCATCCCGAAGCGGACATCGAGGACTCCTACCGGATAGCGCAGCTTGTCACCGAGCTGAAGATCGCATCGGGTCGCACCATTAAAGGTCACAAGGTCGGCCTGACGTCAAAGGCTATGCAGCAGATGACGGGAGCCACGGAACCCGATTTCGGCACGTTGACCGACGACTGGATCGTGCCAGAAGGTTCAACGATCGACATGACGCGCCTCAACCGGCCGCTGGTCGAAATCGAAATTGCGTTCGTGCTCGGGCGAGACCTCACCGGCCCGTGCGTCAACGCAGCGGATGTCATTCGGGCCACGGACTTTGTGCTCCCGGCTATTGAGATCGTCGACAGCCGTTACAGCGGCCGCGGACCGAAGCCCCTCATCGACAGCGTTGCCGACGCCGCATGGTGCGGTCTGGTTGTGCTGGGCGGCCGGCCAGCGCGCCTCACCGATCTCGACATTCGACGCGAGGGCGCGGCGCTGCACAAGAACGGCATCATTGAAGAAACGGGTGTCGGATCGGCAGTGATGGGCAACCCCATCAACGCTGTTGTGTGGCTTGCCAACAAGCTCGCATCCTTTGGCGTATCCATGACCGCAGGAAGCGTTGTGTTGTCCGGGTCGTTCGTGAAGGCCATCCCGTTCGCCGCCGGTGACACCATCACCGCTCTGTTCAACACGCTTGGCGATGTCACGTTCGCCACTTCGTCTCCGGTAGCGACGGCGAAACCGTGAGCCCCCAGACGACACCTGCGACTGCCACCGCTCGATCAGGCCCGGCATCCTTGCGGGAACGTTGGAACGACGGGGTCACCACGCTTGGGGCATGGATGTTCCTACGCGAACCGCTCGTTGCCGAAGTGGCGGGTGACGCCGGTTATGACTACGTGTGCATAGACATGCAGCACGGCCTTGCTGATTTCAGTGCCACGGTTGCAATGCTGCAAGGACTCTCACGGACGTCGGCAACCCCCATTGTGCGCGTGCCATGGAACGAGCCCGCCATGATCGGCCGGGTCCTTGATGCGGGCGCGCTCGGTGTTGTCATCCCCATGGTGAACACCGCTGCCGAAGCTGCCCAAGCGGTTGCTTCGTGTCGTTACGCCCCGGTTGGTAAACGAAGCATGGGGCCAATCGGCGCCATGGTCCGTCACGGCGCGGGATATTTTCGTTGGGCCAACGAACGCGTGGCCTGTCTCCCTATGATCGAGACCATCGAAGCGGTCGAAAACATCGACGAGATCCTGGCCGTCCCAGGCATTGATGCGATCTACGTCGGCCCGGCCGACTTGTCTCTCACACTTGGGCTCCCGCCACTGATGGACAATGCGGATCAACGGTTCCAGGACGCGCTCACCACCATCATCGAAGCCTGCCGACGCCACGGCGTTGTTGCCGGCATCCAAGCTTCTGCGGCGCTCACAGAGACCCGAGCGAAACAGGGATTCCAGATGATCACCGTGGGGTACGACCAGACGCCCGTTTTCGCCGCCCTCCGTGCTGACCTCGCGTCGTCTCGCTCGGCAGTCCCCGACGCAATCACGTTCGGTACCAACCAATGAGCGTGAGTCGTTCGCTGCGTCGAGAAGACGGTCCGCTTCTCCGCGGCGAGGGAACGTTCATCGACAACCTCCGCCTGCCGCAACTCGAAGGTGCCTGCTTTGCCGCATTCGTCCGGTCCACCATCGCGCACGCAAGCATTAGCTCGATCGATACGTCCGACGCGGTAGCGCTCGACGGTGTCATCGGTGTGTTCACCGCAGCCGACCTCGACGTGTGGCCGCTTCCTCCACGTTTGCCAATGATGAACAAGGCAATGGTGCGCCCGATGCTGGCAGATGGTGTGGTCCGATTTGTGGGAGAGCCCGTCGCTGTTGTGCTCGCCGAATCACCGGCTATCGCAGCAGACGCACTGGAGTGGGTCGTTGTTGACTACGAGCCGCGTCCCGTTGTCACGCAACTGGAAGAGTCGTTGGCCGATGGGCTGCTCCTGCACCCTCACGCGGGTACCAACGTCTCGTTTCACTGGACCCAACCACCGTTCGAGGAAGACCCATTCGCTGACTGCGATGTGGTCGTCGACGTGACGATCCGCCACCCTCGCCTCAACCCCAGCCCCATCGAACCGTTGGCGGGCGCCGCCGCGTGGGGTGCCGATGGTCGACTCACGTCGTGGGTGTGTTCGCAACGTCCAGCAGGAGCGAAGTACGTCATCGAATGCGCGCTGGGCCTCGAGCCAGGAACAGTTCGGGCGATCGCACCAGATGTTGGCGGTGGGTTCGGTGCGAAAAGCGGTTACGGCTGCTACCCCGAAGATGTCGTTGTCGCGTTCCTCGCACGCCACATCAACCGTCCCATCCGTTGGGCTCAAACCCGCAGCGAAGCCATGGTTGCCATGGGCCACGGACGAGCCTCCTCGCACCAGGTTCGCCTCGGGGGTACCCGAGACGGTGATATTCGCGCATATGAAGTGAAGGCGTTACAGGACTCGGGCGCCTACCCCGCCATGGGCACATTCATCTCAACCAACCTGCGTGCGTCAGGTACTGGTGTCTATGCCATCCCAAAGGCTCGGGTTGAAGGGACATCGGTCGTCACCAACACCACGCCAACCGTCGCCTTCCGTGGCGCCGGCCGCCCCGAAGCTGCATGCGACATCGAACGCGCCGTCGACCTGTACGCCACCGCTCTGGGGATGGATCCCGTCGATGTGCGGCTGCGCAACGTCGTTGCTGACGACCAATTCCCGTACGCCACAGCCGTTGGTGCCACCTATGACAGCGGGCGTTACGGTGAAGCGCTCCGACGTTGCATAGCGGCAGCAAAGTACGCGGACCTACGAAATGAACAAGCTCGTCGGCGGGAGGGCGGCCATCCGATCCAGCTTGGGATCGGTGTGTCGTGCACGGTCGAAATCACCGGCGGTGGGGAAGGTGAAGCCGCATCCATCGATGTTCACGCCGACGGCACCGTCACCTTGGTCGTGGGCACCTCACCACACGGTCAAGGCCACGAAACCACGTTCGCCGACCTTCTCTCCGAAAAACTTGGCATTGCTGCCCACCACATCACCGTTCTGCACTCCGACACGGACCTCCCTGCCGCAACGTACGGCGGCGGCACCCTCGGTTCCCGGTCCGCGCAACTTGGTGGATCGGCCTCGTTCCAAGCTGCCAACGAAGTCATCGACCTCGCACGGACTCGCGCCGCTGAGCTCCTCGAGGCAGCGGTCGAAGATATCGTCTTCGACCCGTCCACTGGGTTCCACGTTGCCGGAACGCCAAGCCGATCCGTCCAGTGGTCTGCGATCGGTGAACTCTCTACGCAGACCAACTACAAAGCAACCGGCGCTGGTTCGTTTGCGTTTGGGGCGTGTGTCGCCGTCGTTGAAATCGACACCGAGACCGGAGCCGTCAGCGTCCGCCAGATCGTCTGCGTCGACGACGCAGGAACCATCCTCAACCCGATGCTCGCTGAGGGGCAGGTTCATGGCGGACTCGGTCTTGCTATGGGAGCGTGTCTCACCGAGGAGATGGTCTACGACGAGGACGGTAACCCGCTCACCTCAACGTTCGCTGACTACGGGTTGATCTCCAGCGCAGAGACCATCTCGTTCGAAACCCACGAAATGGAAACCCCGTCTCCGTTGAACCCACTGGGCGTCAAAGGAATCGGCGAGTCAGGCACCGTCGTCGCCACCCCTGCCATCCAATCCGCGGTCATCGACGCCCTCGCCCTTTACGGAGTACGACATCTCGATTTTCCCTTCACCGGCGAACGGGTTTGGCGTGCCATCCAAGGAGAGCATCCGTAACGGTCAAAAGGCCTTGCTGGGCGTGCTTGAACGCGGCGCCGGTGATTCGGATGGGAAACTGAGCCGATGGTTGTCGATTTCGCTTCGTACGTCAACGGTTCGCGTCACGGGTCCTACACCGACGCTGCGGCCGCATTGGCCGACGCGCGGGCCAGTGGGGGGTTTGTCTGGTTGGGGCTCCACGAACCAACAGCTGCCGAGTTCAGCACCATCGCAGAGGTGTTCGATCTGCACCCCCTCGCAGTAGAAGACGCCATCCACGCCCACCAACGGCCAAAGTTTGAACCGTATGGGGACATGGTGTTTGTGGTCCTCAAACCAGCTCGGTACGTCGATGCCAACGAGGTGATCGAGGTCGGGCAGCTCATGGCCTTCGTTGGAAAAGACTTCATCGTCACGGTACGGCACGGACAGGTGGGAGGGCTCGCCGTTCTCCGACACAAGATCGAAGCCGATCCGGACTCTCTCCGTTGGGGCCCGACCTCTGTTCTCTACGCAATTTCCGATGCAGTTGTCGATGACTACGCGCCCGTCATGCGTGGGCTGAACGGAGACATCGATGAGATCGAACTGGAGGTGTTCAGCTCTCCGCGAGCGGCGCACGCCCAACGCATTTTCAAGTTGAAACGCGAGGTTCTGGAGTTTCGCCGGGCGGTGGACCCGCTCGAGCCGACCATGTCGGAGTTGGCGTCCAGCCCTGGCCCGATCGACGCGCAATCGGCAGCGTATTTCCGTGACGTGCATGACCACGTACTCCGCACTTCCGACCAGTTGCGGTCGTTGGACGCCCTCCTTGATGGCGCGCTCCACGCGAACGTTGCTCAGGTGGGTATGCGACAGAACGAAGACATGCGCAAGATCTCCGCGTGGGTCGCGATCATCGCTGTACCTACGATGATCGCCGGCATCTATGGCATGAACTTCGACACCATGCCAGAGCTGCGGTGGAAGTATGGCTACCCGCTTGTTCTCACGGTGATGGTCACCCTTTGCTTCTTGCTGTATCGCAACTTCAAGCGACGCCAGTGGCTCTAACGATCTGAAGGCACGAACGATCTGAAAATTGACCGCCATCGCTGCGACGTTGCGGCAAGAATCGGCGATGGCTCATACGAAACAGATCGAAGACTTGTGGCCGCTGTTCGGCTTGCGGGTCAGCGCGCCGGGTATCGAACTCCGCATCCCTGACGACGACGATCTTGCCGAGTTGGTTTCGTTGGCGGCACAGGGGATTCACCCTCCCGAGACGATGCCCTTCTTTGTTCCATGGACAGACTTCGAGTCACCAGAACTTGAACGACACGCGCTGCAGTATCACTGGCGTTGCCGTGCGGACTGCTCACCCAACAAGTGGGACCTGGGTTTCGTTGCGGTAGTCGACGGACGCATCGTCGGTTCGCAGGGCCTGCATGCAACCAACTTTCCCGTGCTGCGTACAGCGGAGAGCGGGTCGTGGCTGGGCAAGGAATACCAAGGACAGGGGATTGGGCGTCTCATGCGTTCCGTTGTGTTGCGCCTTGCGTTCCAGCATCTGGGAGCGGAGGCAATCACCAGCGGTGCGTTTGCAGACAACCCTGCGTCGCAGCGAGTGTCCATCCTCAGCGGTTATGAACTCAACGGCACCTCCACCTTGCTCCGTCGCGGTGAAGCAGCCGCGCATCAGCGCTTCTTGCTCACTCGTGAACGCTGGTTGGAGACAGCTCCACCAGTGGAACTGAGCGTTGATGGCCTCGACGCGTGCCGGGAGTTGCTGGGGGTCTGATCCCCTCGATTTATCTGTTTTCAGCCCTGCGCCGTACGCTGCGAGACATGGCTTCTCGGACGTACGTCTTTGCTCAACCTGGAGACGACCTCGTCGCGATTGCGGCACGGGAGTTGCCTGGGGTAGACGGTGCTGATCAACAGCTGCTTTCCTGGAACCTTCACCTCGCTGCCAGAGCCGGGTTAGGCCGGTCTGTTGGCTTGCTCGCAAGTGACATCGTGTTCACCGAGCCGCCGCTCGCCAGCACGGCCTCAGCCACGGCCTCGGCGACCACCGCCACCAGCGCGCCAAGCCCAGTCACAACCCGCGCTGCAGCCGCCGAGTCGGCCTGACAAACCCGTGACGGCCCCGATGACAGGCTCGCGATGACTGCGATCATCAGCCGGGCTGCCATCGTTGGTGGTCACGACGGCCGTGCCGAAATTGAAGTGGTGCTCTCGTACCCCAACGGCGGCACAACCACCATCTCGCTTGACGAAGAAGCGTGCCTGGCATCGCTTGATCGTGCCGGTGTCGATTCACTGGAAGAACTCGTCGGGCAACCGTGGAGCGTTGTGCTCCCGGCCCTTGTTGAGCAGCAGCATTCACCGACCGACCAGTCACAGACCAACGAAGCAACTCCCACCAGGAAGGGCGAATCATGCTCGATCTCGTCATCCGTAACGGCCTGATCATCGATGGCTCCGGTTTGCCCGGACGCCGCGGTGATGTCTCCATCCTCGACGGGAAGGTGGTCGCTGTCGGCGGTCGTGCCGGCGAAGCTCGTCGAGAGATCGATGCTGCGGGCAAGGTCGTCGCCCCCGGATTCATCGACCCACACACGCACTACGACGCACAGCTCTGCTTCGACCCGTTCGCGTTCCCAGCGATCGAGCATGGCGTCACCACGGTTGTCCCCGGCAACTGCTCGCTGTCGCTTGCCCCTCTGCGTACCGAACAGCGTGGCGCGTTCAGCCGCATGTTCCGCCTCATCGAAGAGATGCCAGAGGCCGCGTTCGATGCCGGCGTCGACTGGCGCTGGGGTGAGAGCTTCGGCGGCTGGTTGGACGCCCTCACGGAGAACATCGCCCTGAACGTGGCTCCCTTGGTTGGCCATTCCGTACTGCGCATGTACGTGATGGGTGATGACGCTCAACAGCGCGTGGCCACCCCAGCAGAAATCACTGCAATGGCAGACCTGTTGCGAGTGTGCCTGGACGCAGGCGCTGTTGGTATGTCCACAAGCTTCGTCGACATCGACGAGTCGTACCGTCCCGTGCCAAGCCGTTGGGCCGGCCCGGCCGAACTCGACGCGTTGGCCGCTGTGCTCGGTGAACGTGATCGTGTGCTGCAGATCGTGCACGAATTTTTCGATGCAGACCTCACCGTTGCCCGCGTCGAGCAACTTGCTGAACTGTCGCTCCGTCACGGCATCACAACCACGCTGTCGCCGTTGTTCCTTTCCGATGCCAACCGCAAAGGCGTGGACAACGTGATGGCCGCCGTCGAAGCCGCACGCGCACGCGGCGCAGCGGTCTGGCCACAGGTGCAGACCCGCCCCATCGACATCAGCTTCACGCTTGATCAGCGCAGCCTGATGCTGCTGACCATGCCGTCGTGGTGGAAGGTTGCTTCCATCCGTGACCATGCAGAAAAGCTTGCAGCGGTGCTGGATCGACGTCAGGCATTGGTTGACGAAATGAACGGCCTTGCCAAGCGTCCCAACGGTGGCCTTGGCGCTGGGGGCTTCGTTGTCCGAGACGTCGTTCACCAGCGCAACCGTCACCTGGTGGGCCGCACCATCGACGACATCAGCCGTGACGGTGGCGGCACCTACGGCGACACGGTTGTGGACCTCGCTCTCGACGAAGAACTTGGCACGTGGTTCATTCGCGAGTCTGTTGGCCACAACAACTCTGAACTCGTCGGTGGACTTCTGGCCAACCCTTTGGTTCACGTTGGTGCGTCCGACGGTGGTGCCCACGTTGGTTCGTTCTCCACCTTCGGTGACACAGGGTTCCTGTTCTCCGAGTTCGTGCGAGGCACCGGCTCGCTCACCATCGAAGCCGCCGTCAAGAAGATCACGCTCGATCCCGCAACCATATGGGGACTTAGGAATCGTGGGTTGCTCGCCGTTGGTTACGCAGCCGATGTTGTGGTGTTCGATGCTGAGCGAATCGGCCGCGGCCCAGAGATTGCATCCGACGACTTCCCAGGTGCGGGCATCCGTTGGATCCGTCGCCAGGAAGGTATCGACACCGTCATCGTCAACGGTGAAGTCACATGGACGGCAGCAGATGGGTACATCGAGACCGCCCGTGCCGGTCAGATCGTTACCCGCTAAACCCTGGATTGGGTGAAACAGGAGATGACCGCAAACATGTTTCCTGAAGGAAGCCGCTCGTACACCGTTGCCCTTGGTGGCTCTGGCGGACGAGTGCATTGCGTCGAAGCGGGCGTTGGACCGTTGGTGCTCCTTGTCCATGGGTTTCCAGAGTCCTGGTACTCGTGGCGGCATCAGATTCCTGCGCTTGCTGCGGCCGGGTACCGGACCGTCGCCATCGATGTGCGTGGCTACGGGCGGTCCTCGAAGCCCATCGCGGTTGAGGAGTACCGGATGGTCCGCCTTGTCGCAGACAATGTGGGTTTGGTCGCTGCGCTTGGTGCAGAGACTGCGGTCATCATCGGTCATGACTGGGGTGCCCCAATCGCGTGGAACTCGGCCATGTTGCGGCCAGACGTGTTCACCGCCGTTGCTGGATTGTCTGTCCCGTTCTCGCCACCGTCGGAGATGCGCCCAAGCCACGTGATGCGGGCCATGGCAGGCGAGGAAGAGTTCTACGTCGAGTACTTCCAAGAGCCGGGCCGTGCCGAAGCGGAGATCGAAGCAGACATCCGTGACTGGCTGCTTGGCTTCATGTTCACCGGTTCCGGTGATGCGCCGCCACCGGACCCGTCCGGAACCATCGGCACCATCCCGCGTGGCGCAAAGATGAAGGACCGGTTCCGTCGGCCTAACCCGATGCCAGTGTGGCTCTCGGATTCCGATCTTGATATGTACACAAATGAGTTTGAGCGGTCCGGTTTTCGTGGTCCGTTGAACCGTTACAGGAACGTGGACCGAGACTGGGAAGACCTCGCAGCGTTCCGCGGAGCCAAGATCGATGTTCCCGCGTTGTTCATCGGCGGTGACCGCGATGGTCCAACGGTGTGGGGTGCCCCGGCCATTGCAGCGTTCCCACGCACGCTTCCGCAGCTGCGAAAGTCGTTGATCTTGGAGGGATGCGGCCACTGGACGCAACAAGAGCGACCAACCGAAGTGAACACAGCACTGGTTGAGTTCCTCGGAAGCCTGAACTTGAACAGAGGATGACAACCATGAGTCAAACCGTCGAAGACCCGCAGAACATCGTGATTGTGGGCGGCGGCATGGCGGGGCTACTTGCTGCGCTTCTGTTGGCACACGACGGGCACCGCATCACGGTGCTGGAACGAGACGACACCGATGTTCCTGCAACAGCGGACGAAGCCTTTGATGGTTGGGATCGTCGAGGCGCGCCGCACGCGCGTCAATCGCACGCAATCCTGGCGCGGTTGCGTCGCATCCTGAAAGAACGCGCACCTGAGGTGCTGGTTGCCTTGCGCGAACAAGGCGCCACCGAGCTGAGTGTGGAGAAAATTCTGCCGCCAGACATCGTGGATCGTGAGCCGCGCCCTGGCGACGAGGACCTGGTGATGTTGTGCTGCCGCCGCCTCACCATCGAGTGGGTGCTGCGCAACGCAGTGATGGCCCAGCCTGGTGTGGTGTGGCGCGGCGGTGTTGGAGTGACTGGTCTGCTGGCCGACGGCACCGATGTCCGGGGTGTGAACCTGGACGATGGCACTTCGCTCGACGCCGACCTCGTGGTGGTTGGTGGCGGGCGCAACCTGCCGGTGCTGGACTGGATTGGTGCCCTTGGCGGCGACGTTCAACCGATTGAAGAAGGAACTGACGCGGGGATCATCTACCTATCGCGTTTCTATCGGCTCAACAATGGTGGTGAGATGCCGCTGCTGACCAAAGACGGTATCGGCGGCGACCTTGGCTACATCGCATTCGCAGGGTTCTACGGCGACAACGGAACGTTCTCCGTCACGTTCGGTGTTCCCACCAACGATCGAGAACTGATGGCCATCCGCAACGAAGACGCGTGGGAAGCGGTTCTCCGTACGTTGACGCCGCTTGAACCGTGGACCACCCCGGGTCTTGCCGAGCCCATCACCGGTGTCGAAACGATGGCTCGACTGCGAAACCGAATTCGTCGTTTCGTAGTGGATGGTGAACCGGTCGCGACCGGTGTTGTTGTCATCGGTGACGCAGCGATGGCAACCAACCCTTGGTACGGAAAGGGTTGCTCGTCTGCTGGCATCGCAGCCGCGGCATTGTCCGACGCGTTGAAGACTCATGGCCGTGACCGTGTTGGGGTTGCGTTGGCGATGGACCAGGCCGTGCGCGCTGAACTTGAACCGCATTACGACCTTGCTGTGCGCCAAGATGCCGACCGCATAAAAATCCACACAGCGCTGCACGATCAGACCGAGCCAGATGCAATGGCCGTTGCCACTCGGGACTTCATCCTGAACGGACTGATCCCCGCCACCCGTATCGACCCCGACGTGTTCCGTGCGTTCTTTCGTGCGTTCAACATGCTGGATGCTCCGAGCGCGTTGATGTCTGACACCAAGGTTGTGACGGCAACGATGACTGCTCACGCGCAGAAGGACCAACGTCCACCGGCACCAAAACTTGGGCCTGAACGTGACGAGTTCCTTGCGGTGATGGCTGCTGCAATCAGACCCGGCGCAGAATCCTGAGAAGTTTCGGAGTGAGCCACGCCCAGCGCAACACTGCTCCCAACGTCGGTGCGGGTACGGTGCAAGAGTGACTCTCGCAGAGCTGTTGGAACTCAGTCGCAGCACGCTGTGTCGTGTTGACGCGTTCGAACTGCACCGGCTGATGGCTGCAGGTGAGACCCTCGTGCTCGACACCCGCACGCCAACGGACCGTGCCACCTACGGGTGCATCCCCGGCTCGTTCCACGTGCCGCGCACCGTGCTGGAGTGGCGCGTGGCAATGGATGCGCCCTTACGTTTGGCCGAGGTCCACTCACAAGATCAGCACATTGTGGTGGTCTGCAATGAAGGCTTCTCGTCAAGCCTTGCGGCGGTGTCCTTGCAGAACCTCGGCTTCTATCGTGCAACCGATCTCAGCGGCGGCGTCATGGGATGGATCAGGGCCGGCCTTCCCACGGTCCCCCCAAGCAACGACGAAATCGGTGTCCGCCACGACTCAGAAGTCAGCACCCCGAACTAGCAATCACGAGCAAAGAGTTGAGGTGTCAGTTTTTGGGCCAATGCGCGCGAAAACTGACACTTCAACGTTTTGGCGACGCTGGTAGGCACGTCAAACGCTCCGTGCTCTACCGTTCGAAGTATGGCCGAGCATTCTGAACCTTCTGATCTGTTCTCCGACTTGCAGTTCCTCCGGGTGAAGCAAACGGGCCGCGTTGCGACCATCACGATTGATCGTGCTCCGATCAACCTGTTCGACGGACGGATGCTGGCGGAACTGGACCAGGCGGGCGCGTGGGCCGCAGGCGACCCATCAGTAGGTGCCGTTGTGATGGACAGTGCGCTGAGTGATTTCTGGATCGCCCACTTCGACGTGAGCCTGATCCTGCGGTTCCCGACGGATCGGCCCCCGGCACATGAAACCGGGCTGTTCACCCGAGTCTGCGAACACTTCAGGTCCATGCCAAAGCTCACGATCGCAGTCATCGACGGGCGGGTAGGTGGCGGAGGAAGCGAACTCGCAATGTCCTTCGACGTGCGATACGTGTCGGACCAAGCGGTGTTCAGCCAACCCGAGGTTGCCCTTGGCATCCTTCCCGGTGGCGGCGGGACCCAACGGCTGCCCCGGCTCATCGGCCGCAGCCGTGCAATGGAGGTCATTCTCGGATGCGAAGACATCGACGCGGCCACCGCAGAACAATGGGGTTGGGTGAACCGTCGCTACCGCACGGGTCAAGAAGCGCACGCTGCGGCAGAAGCGCTCGCACACAGATCTGCGGCGTTCCCGCCGCACGCAGTAGCCGAGGCCAAGGCCAGTGTTCTCCGCGCTGAAAACCATGACCTTCCGGCAGACCTCCTCGACGAAATTCGGGCGTTCGCAAGAACAATCGGCCACGAACGTGCGGTTGGTGCGATGCGCCGATTTCTCGAAGTGGGAGGACAGACCCGCGAGGGTGAACTTCGTCTGGGCGAAATCGCCGCAATTGCAGCGGAGACCTGAACCCACATTCACCGAGGGCTCATCAGCAGCAGGTCCCTATTGGGGCGTCGAGCCCAGTACCGTTTACTCGGATGAACGCTTCTCCGGACCACACCGTTATGGAACCGACCGCAGACGCGCCAACTTCCAGCTCGGCCACCCCGACTTCGGCCCCGGCAAGTCCGGCCCCCGGCCCCGGGCGCCCTCGGCGCTGCCACAGCGCAGCTGCTCACCGAAGCCCTCTCAGCGGTAATGGTGGACCAAGCGCAAGCAATCCGCTTCACCGTGGCTGGCCTCCTCGCCGGTGGGCACGTGCTGCTTGAAGGACCCCCAGGTGTTGGCAAGACAACACTGGCCAAAGCCTTGGTTGCAGCATGCGGCAGTGGGTTCGCCCGTATCCAAGGCACCGCAGACCTCTTGCCTGCCGACATCACCGGCGCCAACGTATTTGATCAGCGCACAGGCGATTGGACGTTCCGTCCCGGCCCACTTATGCACCACGTGGTGCTGTTCGACGAAATCAACCGTGCAACTCCACGTGCACAATCAGCGCTGCTGGAAGCAATGGCTGAACGTCAGGTGAGCGTCGACGGCGACCGTCATCAGCTACCGGACCCGTTCTTCCTCATCGCTACACAGAACCCAACCGGCGATCTCGGAACGTATCCGTTGGTTGCTGGCCAACGTGACCGATTTGCCTTGATCGCAACCATGAACCGGCCGTCGCGGCAGGCAGAACGGCGCATCCTCGTCGAGCTTGAACCCACCCGCGTCAATCACATGGCGGCAGTTACTAGCCCTGCACATCTCACTGCGGCCGTGCGTTCCGTGGCCGACATTCACTGCGATGGTCGCCTGGTCGACTACCTCTTGGACCTCGTCGAGGCGGTGCGCTCCGCAGGGGCCACGGCCGGAATCGCCGTGACGCTTGGACCTCGCGCATCACAGACGCTGCTCAGCGTGTCACGGGCGCTGGCTGCAATTGCGGGGCGTACGTACGTTGTCCCAGACGACATCAAACACGCCGCGCCCGCAGTGCTTGCCCACCGGATGATGCGTCCCGGTGACGAGCGCCTCACCACGTTGTCGGAGTGGGTCGGTGCTGTCACCGATACCGTCCGCGCTCCCTAAGCGATCGGGGCGCCCGCGCCCGCTGGCTCGGCGGTCCCTCATCCTGTTGGTGTTCCTGTGCACCTCAGCGCTTGCACTCCCTGGCCTCAACGTCACGCTTCCGCTACTGGCTCTGTTCATTTCCCTGGGCATCAACTATTGGTTCGCGTACCGCCACGTTGCAGGTGCCGAGTTGTCGTTGGCCGCTCCTCCGCTGGGCCGGGTTGGCCACGCAATGGTGTGGACCGTGACCACGCCCGAAGACCCAGCAGCCCGAGGCGGATGGTTGTTGGTTGGCGCGTCACGACGCAATCGGGTGCCGTTGGTCGCGTCGCGTCCCACGTCGCTCCCGGTGGTGTTGGACCAACGCGGCGTCTTCACCGTGGCACAACTTCACCTCATCAGTACCGGCCCCATGTTCCTTCCACTGCACGCAACCAAGCAGGTGTTGCGCAACCTCTCGTCCCCGCTGGTGGTGGCGCCCCGTTTGTCACCAATCGAGCCAGTCCTTGCTGCGGTTACCACTGCAAGGGTTGCAGGCGACGGTGAGGTGAGCCGTGGCGGAGACATCCCAGGCGGCCCAGAGTCAGTGCGCCCCTTCGAGCGAGGTGACCGCATCAGCTCCGTGCACTGGCCCGCAACGGCACGCACCGGCACGGTACACGTGAAGCAACTCGAGAAGCTGGGCGGCTCGCAGACCATCACCGTGATTGTCGACCACATCGACGGTAGCGCCCGCGGTGAAGCAATCCTCGCGGAAGCCACGTGGTTGGTGCACTCGTTGGTGGGCGGAGGATTCCGAGTTGATCTCGCCACCACGCGCGCACGAGTACAGGTCTCTTCCACCACGCAGGCCGACGAGGTTCTGGCCGCCGTCGAACCTGGCGAGTTCCACGGTGCAACCGGCCTGATGGGGCAACCGAACAACGGAACGGTGAGAGCTATCGGCGGACAGTGGTGCGTGAACGGTGTGGTGGTCTGCCCCGCCGGATCAACGCCGATTCCGGACCACTCCGGCAGCAACCCGCCTATCGGTATCGTACGTACACATGCTACCCAAGGGATCCTATCCCCAGGGCTCGCAGAGGTTCCGCTATGACCACCTCTCCCGGCGTCATGCCGCGTACGCGTGTGGGCGATCTTGGCGACACCACGTGGTGGGCAAACGCGCCAACTGCCATCGCGGCCATTACGGCCACAGCTTGCGCGGCGTTTGGTGGGCGAGTTTCTCGAGGTGCGCTCGCCTGGCAGATCATTGTCGGATGCATGTCATTTGCGGTCGCGCTCAGTCGCCGGGCACGTCCCGGAGATGATCGTCCTGCAGCGGAGCGTCGAACCAGACCTCAGGGTTCGCACGGCACCGGCTGGTGGTTGCTGCTCCACGTCGTCATGGTGGCAGCGGGGGCGGCTCCCTTCCTGTGGCTGGCGATGGGGAGCGAAGCTGGCTCCGATGGCATGTCGCTTGTCGGCGTGACTGCGGCTGCTGTTGGTTTGCTGTTCGGGACAAGGTCTGGCCTCACGATCTCGATCGCGTGTTCCGCTGGCACGCTTGCGTTGGCGCTGGCGTCGCAGACGGCCTCAAGGGGTTGGTGGTTCGATCCTGGCTATACGGGCATCCCCATCTGGCTGCCGGTCCTGTGTGTCGGCGCTGTGCTGCTGGCATGCGCGACGGTCGCCCGCCTTGGCCTCGCCGAGTTGGCAACCGCGCCAAACATTCCCGCTCCGTTCTCGGCACCTGTCACGGATCGCCGCGGCGAAGGACTATTCCGCACTCCCAGCCGACGAGGCTTCTCGGCCGGTTTGGCCATCACAGCGTTGTGCGTTGGATTGGCTGCGTTACTTGAGCCGATCGTTTCCCCCACCACCCAGCGCATCAGCAATGCCACCGCCGATCGGTTGACGCAGGCCACTGGCGGCGCTCTCGGTGGGACGGGGCTTGGCCAGGGAGCGTCGGTGTTTCGCGGAGCCAGACGAGGCAGCGGCTCATCGCAGGTGCTGGGTGCCGCAGACTCCTTCGAGATCGATGACTTCGGCGCCACCAGCGATGAAGAGGTCTTGCGAGCATCAGTTTCCTACGGCCGCAACAGGTTTGCCAAAGGCGCAACATCTGCCGGGGCGCCGCTGTTGAAAGGCCAGTCTTTCGACAGCTGGGACGGCCGCCGGTGGTTCAGCTCGGCTGAGGTCATCCGATCTCTGCAACCCTTCGAATCAGCATTTTCCGCAGCCACAGATCCTGCGAGGTCCGGCGACGTGCTGCTCACCCGTGTGGAACTGCGAAAGGGTTCCACCAACCTTGTCTTCGGCCCAAGTCGCATCGCTCAGGTTGACCTGGCAGCGCAAAGCTTGCTCCTGAAAGACGACGAGTCTGTGGTCACCAACCGGTCGATGGGGGAGGGCAGTCAGTACTCCGTCATCTCGGCCCGCCATCCGCAACGCGACGATGCACCCGATGTGCTGATCAGTTCCCTGCTTCAGTCAAGGGACGAGATGACCACGTATGGTGTGCGCGCAGAGCATTTCGACACGTCCACGCTGACTGACCGATCCCGTGCCCTTGCGGAAAGTATTGGCAGTGGGCAGACCAGCATCCAGGGTGTCATTTCGGGAGCGGAGTCCTGGCTGGCTGCGAACACTGTCTACGACTACACCGCACGCCAGAATGCCAAAACCGGCGCTGACGTGGTTGACGACTTCCTGTTCGATTCCAAGGCTGGATGGTGCGAACAGATTGCAACTGCAACGGTCATGCTGCTCCGCGCTAACGGGATACCTGCGCGCTTAGCAACTGGGTACCTGCCAAGCACCCAGCTGGCTGACGGAACGTACAGCGTTCTGGGCCGAGACGCGCACGCTTGGGTTGAGTACTACCTGCCTGGCTACGGATGGGCCGAACGCGACCCAACCCGAGCGGTGCCGGTCCGCAAGCTGCCGCCGGAGCCGGTTCCTGCCGCTAGCAGCAAAGATGGGCTGCGGAACTTGCTGGTCTACGGCGGGATTGCCGCTGCGCTTGTCGGTCTGTTTCTGTTGCTGGTGAAGGGAGTAAAACAGACGCGTCGCCCTGGTTCGCCGATCGATGTTTCGATCAGGAAAGTCGAACGTTTCGGCGAAGACCACGAGTGCCGACGTGCACCTGGCCAGACCCTGTTGGAGTTTGCCGGAGCACTTGACGCGCATCTGGGTGCAGAGCAAGAGCCAAACACTCGGGCTGTGGTTGCGCTCTTGGAACGAGAGCGGTTCGATCCGGCCGCCGACGGGAGCAGCCTGCAACAGGCCGAAGACCTGATGGGCACGATCTCCACAACCTTCCCGCCTCGCGCCGAAGGGCGCCGCAAGCGACGCCCTTCGGGAGGAAGTTAACGCCGGTCTCCGCAGGCTGGCGGCCAACGGGTAGTTCAGCGTGTGTGATTCAGACCCCGTCAGCGGGTGATGACGAACGACGACGTGGAGGGGTTCACGCTGTTGGCGCCCAGGAACACCTGGGCTGGGTTGATTGGTGCACCGTTCAGGAACAAGCGGAACGTCAGCGATCGAACGCAACGACCGTCGAAGCGAAGTGCATCAAGGTCGTAAGCGGAGGCGAACGAGAATGACACGGCCGAGCGACCGACCGACACCGAGTCGGCGTCGGGTTCAAGGTAGAAGCGTGCAGTTGGCATGGACGTGTTTGCGCTCACGCTGCCGCTGAACCGGACCGGCGTGGTGAGGTTGTTGTATGTACGCAGATGAATTGTGCGTCCGTCAGTCCAGATGTAGACACCGGCAGGAGCTCCGGCCTGAAGCTTCGACGGAACACCCAGCAACGCGGGGTTCCAGACCCGTGAAGTGCAGCGGGCGGCCTTCGCGAGAGCGGGGACTGCAACTGGGGAAGGCAATGCAAGCGGAAGCGTGGTGGTTGTTGTTGTGGTGGTTGACGTGGTTGGTGCTGGCGTTGGGGGTGCAGTTGGCGCCGGGGTCACCGGAGTGGGGAACGGAATGAGCGTTGGGTTGGAGAGCGCTGGGTCGGAAGTCTTGCCCTCGTTGGAGATGGCCTGCACCTGCACGTAATAGGTCACCCCGGATTTGAGCGAGGTGAGCACAACACTATTGATCTGAACCGGCACATCGGTGGTGCGACTGGAAGGGAATGTGGTGATGCGGTATTTAGTGATGGTGACATTGGGTCGAGCGACGGGTGGGGTCCACACCACTGCAACCTGCGAAGGCGAGAGGACCGTGATTGCTACGCCGGTGACCGGGAAGGGCTTGCGTTCAGACCCGTCGGTGATGGCGATCGGCGGGGTGAGTTCGCTGACTGCACCAGCCCCGACAGCGGTTTCCGGCTGCACCTGGAAGAAGTAAGTGTGCCCGGTCTTGAGACGCTTGAACGTCACCGAGGTGGTGCCTGAGTTGACGATGATGAGCGACGGGTTTGGCAGCGCGCTTGCACTGTCAGACACCACTCCCACGCGGTATCGCAGGATTGGTGACAGAGCCGTCTGCGGCGGAACCCAGCTCACCTTGACGTCGTTGTCGCCCTGACGAACCGCTGACAGGAATTGCACCGGGCTGGTTTGGAACCCAGCAGGTACACCAGGAGCAACGGTTGGTGCCACGGTCTGGGCCGACGCCGGCTCAGCCGCTTTGACAGTTGCTGCAATCACCAGCGCGCTGATGAGTGCGACTGCGGTGATCCGGGAGCGCAAGTGGTTCTTCATGAACCTATCTTCACCGGGGACTGCAATCGATCGGTGATCTCGGTGTGAGGGGCTTTTGATCCCTTCTCATCAGTGTGAATGACACCGATTTGAGTAAAACGTCGGCGTTCTACCCGATATCGGGCAAAATCGTGCAGATATCACGTCATTTCTGGTTTACTGGCCGTGCATGACGGACGACAACCTGCCCGGTCAGCCCGATTTGGATGACCTGCTCGATCAACTCGAGCGGACCACCCAGCTCTCACGGACTGTGCTGACGCGGGTGGTTGCCGAGGTGGTTGCCCACCACGGTGAGACCGTCGAGCAATACGTCAGACGGCGTCATCGTGAGCTGCAAGCCACCGGCTCGCAGAACGCAGCCATCTGGTCGCAGGTCGGTCGTGAACTTACATCCCGGGTAGTAGCACCCCCGGTGCTGAGCGAACGGCAGCTGCGGCGAATTGTCTACGGCTGAAACTCAGGCTGAATCCTCAACGCACGCCCGAAAAAAGCCGAAGACTGCTTCATCCTTTCCGTTGCTTCTGAGCGCTCCAGGGCTCACCAGCAATTTTTCAATCCATACAGCGTGACGCCGCGGGTCGGTGTCTGAAAGCGAGACACCATGTGCGGCATCGTCGGCTACATCGGACCAAAAGACGGCTTACCCATCCTCCTCGAAGGTCTGCAGCGCGTGGAATACCGCGGCTATGACTCAGCGGGCATCGCGCTTGTTGGCCCCAAGGGTGAGCTGAGGGTCATCAAGAAGAAGGGCAAGTTGCGTGAGCTCGAAGCGGCTTTGCCGAAGAAACTCAGCGGGCATCCGGCAATTGGCCACACTCGTTGGGCAACCCACGGTGAGCCCAACGATGTCAACGCGCACCCTCACGTCTCCGGCACGGTTGCACTCGTTCACAACGGCATCATCGAGAACGCAGGCGAACTGCGGATGAAGCTTGAAGCAGACGGCGTGGTGTTCCTCTCGGAAACCGACACCGAGACGCTTGTCCACCTCGTTGCCAAGCACCGCGCCGAAGGCCACAATCTCGAAGACTCTCTCCGCCTCACTCTTGCCATGGTTGAGGGCACGTACGGCATCTGCGTGATCGATGCGTCGCAGCCAGACCGCATCGTGGTTGCCCGCAACGGCTCGCCAGTCATCATCGGCATCGGCGAGAAGGAAATGCTTGTCGGCTCGGACGTCACCGCAATGGTGCGCCATACCAAGCAGGTTGTCCCACTCGACGATGGTGAAATGGCGGTCCTCAAGGCCGACGGATACCGGACGTTCCAGCTGGACGCAACACCTACCCAGAAGCGTGTGCTGGACGTGACGTGGAACATCGAGCAGCTCGACAAGGGCGGCTACGAACACTTCCTCCGCAAAGAGATCCACGAACAGCCTGTTGCCATCGAACGCGCGTTGCGTGGCCGCCTCGATGAGCGCTTCAACACGGCGCACCTGGGGGGCGTCAACATGTCTGCCCGAGAACTGATGGGTATCCGTCGAGTCAAGTTCCTCGGCTGTGGCACGGCTCTCAACGCCGGAATCGCAGGCGCGCAGATGATCGAGAACATGGCGCGCATTCCGGCCGATGCCGAAAGTGCCAGTGAGTTCCGTTATCGCAACCCGGTGATCGAACCCGACGTGCTCTATGTTGCCGTGTCACAGTCCGGCGAGACCGCAGACACGCTTGCGGCAGTGATGGAGATCAAGCGCAAGGGCGGCAAGGTCATGGCTGTGGTGAACGTGGTTGGTTCCACGATTGCCCGCGAGTGCGACGGCATCTACATGCATGCTGGGCCCGAAGTATCGGTTGCATCCACCAAGGTCTTTACCTCCATGTTGGTGTCCTTTGCGCTCCTTGGTCTGCACCTTGGCCGGGTTCGTGACCTTGGTCCAAGCGACGGCCGCCGCATCATCGAAGGCCTCAAAGCCTTACCAGACACGGTTCGTGCAGTGCTTGAACTCGAAGATCAGATTGCGGCTGTGGCCGACAAGTACAAGGACTCCAGCTCCATGTTCTTCATCGGCCGCAACACCGGTTATCCGATTGCACTCGAAGGCGCACTGAAGCTGAAAGAGGTCAGCTATATCCACGCAGAAGCGTATGCAGCGGCCGAACTGAAGCACGGCCCCATTGCGCTCATCTCTGAGTCGTTCCCAACCGTTGTGGTGCTGCCCAACGATGACCTGTTCGAAAAGAACCTGTCCTCCATCCAGCAGGTCCGTGCTCGCAAGGGCCCGGTGATCGCTATCACGCAGCGACCAATCGACCCGAGCCTGGCCGACGACGTGATCACGGTGCCAAGCGTCTGCAACGAGTTAGACCCAATTGTGCTCAACATCCCGTTGCAGCTGCTGGCCTATCACGCCGCAACCAAACTGGGTCGTGACGTGGATCAGCCTCGCAACCTGGCCAAGTCCGTCACCGTCGAGTAGCCCAGCTTTACCCTCACTTCGCGCTGTTTCGACCGACTTGCGTGTCGATTCGGGGAGAAGTGAGGGTTACGTTGCCGTCCAGGTCAATGTCCTGTCGCAGTGCGTTGCCGTTGCGTTCGCCGAGGCGGTCAGCTGCTGCCAAGTTTGCAACGTGGGCAAGCACGCAGAATTCGTCGCCGCCCATTCGCGCAACCAGGTCACCGGCGCGGACCAACTTCTGCAATCGCTCGGCCACGACCACAAGAACATGGCTCGTAACCGAGAAGGATCTTGGCGCCATCGGACACGAAGGCGATCGTGTAGTCAGGAAGGAGGAACACCGTCGTGCATGCAGCGCTTCGCTGTAACCTGCGCACGACACGGGTCGCATCGAAGGTAGTCAGGTCAGAGCAACGTAGCCGGATGCGGGGTCTACACGCCCGTACTCCAGACGTGGAACAACGGACGCCGGCATCCGGTCGCTGAGTAAAGGTTCGTTCCGCACGCAACTCAGTCATCGGCAGACGCCTCGTGGCGCTGATGGCTCCGATGAGAAGGCTGGATGCAGGCGCTGCACACCCCAAACGCACCTTCAGTTGGGGTTGTGCGCGGGCATCGGGTCTACGCGGCCGACTTCTCCAGGATGTGGATTCCGCACGCGGATGCGAGGCCAATGACGTGTGCCAACCCCACCTTTGCTCCCTCGATCTGGCGAGGACCGGCTTCGCCGCGTAGGTGCTGGCACACCTCCCAGATGTTGGCGATGCCGGTGGCCGCAATGGGGTGCCCCTTTGACTGCAGCCCGCCGGAGACGTTGACCGGCTTGCTGCCGTGCCGCCAAGGTGCGCCCGAATTGAAGAAGTCCACCGCGCCGCCTTCTTCGCAAAGGCCAAGGTTGTCGTAGTGGACCAACTCCGCAGTGGCGAAGCAATCGTGCAGTTCCACCAGGTTGAGGTCTTCGGGGCCGATGCCGGCCTGCTCATAAGCTTGCTTCGCCGCCATTTTGGTGAGCGTGTTGACATCGGGGAGAACCTGGCAGGCCTCCTGATATGGATCGCTGGTGAGGATGGACGCGCTCACCTTCACAGCACGCCGTTGCTGCTGCAAGCTAAGCGTACGTAGCTTCTCGCCGCTGACCACAATTGCGGCGGCCGCACCGTCGCAGTTGGCCGAACACATGGCACGAGTGTTTGGGTAGGCGATCATGGGCTCGTTCATGATCTGTTCAAGGGACATGGCCTTGGTGTATGCGGCCAACGGGTTGAGCGTGGAGTGCGCGTGGTTTTTCTCAGAGATTTTTGCGAAAAGCTCAAAGTCGACTCCGCCGTACTTATGGCCGTACTCCATGCCGACCTGGGCGAACGTGCCAGGCATGTTGTCTGTGCCAATACGACCGTCGATGCCGGCAACTGCGCCGAACCGGCCTTCTGGTTGCCAAGAGCCGTCAGTGCTCTTTGCGGGAGCAGCGCCCAGCAGGCCAGCGCCAGCGAGCTTCTCAACGCCGACAGCCATTCCCATGTCTGTCTCGCCGGCCTTAATGGCCATGATTGCAACACGCAACGCCGTGGCGCCTGTGGCGCACGCGTTGGCCACGTTGTACGCGGGGATGCCGGTCTGGCCGATCTGCTTCTGCAGATTCTGCGCGATGGCGCCGCGTCCCATTAGGTTTCCTGCCGCGAGGATGCCGATATCTTTCATCGATACACCAGCGTCAGCAATAGCTGCCAGTGCCGCTTCGGCCCCGAGATCCACGATGTCCTTGTCGGCATGCTTGCCGAACTTGGTCATGTTGATGCCGAGGATCCAAATGTCTGAGCTGCTTGCCATGGTGGTGCTCCTGGGTTTTTCTGCGTTGGTCGTGCGGTTGGCTAAGAAAGTGGTGGTTAGAAAGTGGTGGTTAGAAAGTGGTGGTTAGAAAGTGGTGATTAGAAAGTGGTGATTAGAAAGTGGTGATTCAGGAAAGTGGCTCGAACGCGAAGCTGATCGCTTCGACGCCTTGCGTGTCTGTGCCTAGCGAGTTGAGGACCAGCCGAACCTTCATCCCCAAGCGAACGTGACCTGGGGAGGGTTCAACGTTGATGAGGTTGCCACGCACACTGGTGCCGCCGCAATCAATCACGGCAGCCACGAACGGAACCGGGACGCCAGGCGCTGCGAACGTGACGATGGTGAACGAACGGACCTCACCGGTGGTCTCGATTGGGACCTGCCGAAAAGCAGTTCCAGAACAGCCGGCACACGCGTTGCGTCGATCGAAGAAGCGGGCGCCGCACGCCTCACACTCGTTTGCGACCAGATGCGGGTTGTCGCCCAGGACGAGGTAGTTGACGTGGGGGATTGTCGTAGTCACGGCGTCATTCTGGCGCTTTGTGGCCGCGCCGTCCAAGTGCGTCAGCGCCGAGCGTCGGCACGCTCGAACCTGTCGGCGACCTGTAGCACGCGGTTATCGGTGGCCTCGCCGGCGCGATAGAGGCGCATGAGGCGTCCGACCGGAGCAGCGTCGAAGCCGATGCCAGACCCGGGAGGCGACGTCAGCGTCTGTCGATCCGCGAGGAGCTGGAGTATGGAAACCGCGGTGAGCAGGACAACAAGCAGGTCGGCGTCGGAAGCGACAAAACTCCTCAGCCGCACTGGCACGACGCTGACCAACGGGTGTGGTCGAGTGAGATCAGGCGTGCTGAAGTCTGACGGCTCGCCGTCTTGGAGTGCGACGAGGTTCATCAAGCGTTGGCACCAGGTGACGCAGCCAGTGGTGCGGCCAGCGCCGCCTCGGCAGCTTGTTGTTCAGCGGCCAGCTGCTCTTGGCGGTTCTCGGCCCACCATCTCGCTCGATCGGATTCGCGTTGTGCCTGGAGCCGCCGAGCGGTATCGGATGCAGATTCCACTCGGACTGCAACGGAGTTGAGTTGCTCGGCAAGCGCTGCCGCTTCGGTGTTCCACTTTGCGATGTCAGAGTCGAAGCGGGTGCGTTTGGGGCCCTCCCAGTCGATGACTGCCTGCGCTGCTAAACGTATGCGCTGATCGGCAATGTTGTGCAGCGTGGCGCTGGTTTGTCGACACGCCGCCGCGTATTCATGCGCCGCTGCGTGATCGAAGGGAACGTCTGACCAATCCGGCTGCCATGCAGGCATCTTCTTCTCCTGTGTTTTCATGTTTGTCATGTAATCACACGATAAGACATGAAATGCCGTTTGAACAGCAAGAAGTTTGTGAGAGACGTAACCCCGGGCGAGGGTGTCAGGCGTTGTCAGGCGTTGTCTGGGGTGGCTGGCAGCGTCTGCGACGCGCTTGGTGCGCCTGTAGCGGTGGTGCCTGTAGCAGTGGTGCCTGCAGACCCGCCAAGGGCTGCGTTGGCGGCGAGGTAACCGCTGGGGTTTGCCTCGATCTGGCGCTGTACTTGCTGGTGGTCAGACTCTTCGTATCGCTCGGTCTTCACCCAACCGTGGCGGCGAGTGATGATCCGGGCGATTGCCTTCCAGCCCGCTACGTACCAAATGAGTTGAAACACGGCATAAACGTGCGCGGTAAGAAACGCCCGAATCCAACTGAGCTCACGGGTGCGGCGCCGGTAGTGAAAGAGCAGATACAACGCCGGGCCGAAGGTGAACGAATACCAAACGGCAATTGCTGCCCACCACCGCCCGCTTCCGATGGAGTCCCCGGGTTTACTGGAGAGGACCAACGACAACATGTAGGCGTGCGCAACCAGGATGACGATGGGCCACACAACGGCCACAATCCCAGGAAACACGAGGGCGTAAAGCACGTCGATCTGTGCCCTTAGCTTCATTGGCGACGCGAGGATGGACGGAATTCGCCGCCACGTCTGGAACAGTCCTTGCACCCATCGAGTGCGTTGACGCACGAGACGGCTGACGCTCTCCAAGCCCTGCTGCGCGACAAACGTGTCTGTGCACACACGCAGGTCCCAGCCTTTGGCCAACAACTGCAGGCCGAGATCTAAGTCTTCGACGAGGCAATCCGACCATGGGTGATTGCCCAGATCTTCAAGCGCTGCGAGCCGGGTGAACTGCCCGTTGCCGCCGAGACCGGACGAGCCGATGTTCTGTCGGCCGCTCTGAACAAGTTCGGTGAACGTTGTGAACTCGACGTCTTGCATACGGCCGATGAGCTTGTCTCGGTTGCGGATACGCACGAGGATCTGGCAGCCGGCCACGTTCTGGTCAAGGAAGTAAGGCAAGACGCGATCAATGGCTTGCTCGTCAATGATGCCGTCGGCATCCATGACGCACACGATGGTGTTGGCCGGGTCGACGCCACGACCTGTTGCCCAATCAACCAATCGACCGAACCCGTAATTGAGTGCGGCCCCTTTACCGTGGCGCGCTTGGGGAAGCGTGCGCTGCGCGAGGAGGACACGGTCGTTCTGGCGGTTGCGCACGATTGCGGCAGTTGCGTCGTCTGATCCGTCGTCGATGACGACAACCAACGCCCGATGGATGGCGAGCAGCCGATCCAACGTCTGCCCGATGACCCGCTCTTCGTTGAGGCAAGGAACGATGAACACAGGAGTGAGGTGATCGGTTGACCCTTGTGGTACCTCGGGCTGGTGTCGCCCAGAGATCATCACCCCAATGAGGTAGATCAAAGACAGGACCACCACGATGTTGGCGGCGTTGGTGATCCCTTGCAACACTGTGTAAACCGACCCGGAGGTGTCCCGGGGGTTAGCGGGTGACGCCGTGTCGGCGGCGAACGACTGCGCGCACGACAAGCAACGAAACAAAGAGAGTTGTGAGCACGACAGCGGTGACGAAGAGGCTGGTCAGGCCGCCGAAACTGCCAGTCAGGCCAGCTGCGCCGACAGCGGAGCCGGTGACGCCAAAGAATGCGATGGATGCGGGCGAGTACATGGAAGAAACCTCTGGCCGGGGCGATGGGTCCGGTGGGTCCGGTGCCGATACCGGTGCAGGTGAGCTGATGCGGCTGGGCGCAGCCGACTCTAGCCGCCAGTCAGTAGCGGTGTTCATGTGCAAGCTTCCGATCGACGAGAAGGGGCGGGGTGCCAGATTGCGGCGTGTGGCCGCCTGTGCGAGCGGCCGTGACTTGCCGAGGATGCTGCGACTCGACTTGCCGAGATTAGTGCGTCACGGCGAGCGTTGTTGGTCGGCGGCGCGACTCTTGGCAAGGAACTGGCAAGGAACTGGCAAGGAACTGGTCGGGCGGCTCCGTGCGGCTGTGAGCACCGTAGCGCTGTTAGTCTTAAATTGCCGCTGCTTGTGGATGTTCTGGGCTGCTTCGGGCTTTGTTGTGGGCTGATTCGCCCAGCACGCTCTTCCCGCAAGTCCGCCCTTTGTATCTGCGCTGTATCCAGCATCAACGAATCGACCCCTGACCGTGACTACTCCTCCGCCCCGGACTGATCGCAGGACGCCCCGTCGGGTCGATCGGCGTACCGGTTCCGTCGCGGTCCTGGATTCGTATCGGTCGGAGCACCTCGATCGGCTTGGCGCCCTCGGCGAGTTGGCAACTGCACATCATCCGGATCCGCTTGAGTTATTGCGGTCAACGCTGAAGGCAACTCGGTCCGCCATCGCCGAGATTGTCATGTACGACGGCAGGTCGTCGCGTTGGTCGACCGATCCGCTTGCCAACATCAGCCGTCACGCAGACCTCCGTCCTGGTGTGGTTCAACTGCCACTGTTTTGCAACGGTGATCTGATCGGCGAGCTGTACCTCGCTCCGCACGCAGACTCCTCCGTAGACCTCTCTTCGGCTAGTACTGCTGGTCATTTCGTCGCCCTTGCAATGGGCACCTCACGACTCAGCACAGAGCTGGCAGCTGAACTCGACGACCACGAACACGACGCCACCCACGACCCGCTCACCGGGCTCGCGAATCGCATCGCGTTCGAGCAGGCCGTCGACACTGCGCTCACCCGCGTCTCTGCCTCCATGGCCACCGCAAGCCCGCACGCGGCAGCGTTGGTGGTCTTCGACCTCAACCGCTTCAAAGAGATCAACGCCAGCTTCGGCCATACCGTCGGCGACACGGTAGTTGCAGAAGTTGCACAGCGCCTCGTCCGTTCGCTCCGTGTCGACTGCGCCGCGGCCCGAATTGGTGGCGATTCGTTCGCAGTGTTGTTCTCCGACGTTGTTGATCTTGACGATGCCCGCGCACAAGCAATCAGGTTGTTGCGTGCTGTCGGTGGACCTATCGACGCAGGCGACGCAACCATTCACATCGACGCTGCCATGGGTCTTGCAGTCGCTCCGTTCCACGGAGTCACCCGAAGCATTCTTGTGCGCCATGCCGATGTTGCGATGTATGTCGCAAAAGAGACCCCAGAGTCCAGGCTGGAGATGTGGGACCCAACGCATGAGCGGGTTACCACGGATCAGCTTGAACTCGTGGTTGATCTTCGTCAGGCAATCGAGCTGGGCGAACTCGACGTTCACTACCAACCCAAAACCGACATTGCCAGTGGTGTCGTCGTTGGAGCTGAAGCGTTGGTGCGGTGGTGTCACCCTGTGCGCGGTGCGGTCCCACCAGACGAGCTTGTGCCGCTGGCCGAACACACCGGGCTCATCCACGACCTCACGTGGTTCGTGTTGCACACAGCGCTCCCACAGTGCGCTCAGTGGCACCGTGATGGGCTCGCCATGAGCGTTGCGGTCAACCTTCCGGCGCGGTGTCTCCGAGACATCGATCTGCCAGACGACATCGCCAACGCGTTGAAGACCGCTGGTCTTCCCGGAGAATGGCTCACTCTCGAAATCACCGAGAGCGAATTCACTACGGACTCCGAGGTGTCTCGCAGCGTGGTGGAGCGCATCAAAGCTCTGGGTGTGCGCCTCTCAATCGACGACTTCGGTACCGGTTACTCCGCCCTCGCATACCTGGCTCGCCTCGACGTCGATGAACTGAAGATCGACAAGTCGTTCGTCATCGACCTTGCCGACAATCCAGCCAACTTCGCGATCGTGCGCGCGGTGATAGAAGTCGCCAGCAGCTTTGGTTTAGACACGGTCGCCGAAGGTGTGGAAGATGAGCGTTCGCTCGAGCAGCTGCGCAGCCTCGGTTGCACCACCGCGCAGGGATATTTGTTGTCCCGTCCGCTTCCGGCCGACGTCTTGGTCGACTGGCTCCGGCGCCGCCACGCTGCGGGCCTGATCAACCCAACGCATGCCAACTGACCTCTCGCTCACGCGTACGTTCGACCCGGCTGAGTGGCCATGGTTTCATTACCTCGGCCACCACTTCTCTTGCACGGCGACCGAGGTTCATGCGGAGCTGAACTACTGCGTTGCCAGGGTCGACGCATCGCTTCACGAGATCATGGCGGCACCCGATGCTGTCGATCCGTCAGGCCGTTTCATTCGATTCACCGAGCGGTACGTGTTTCACCTCCCAACAGAATCGGCGTCGTCGTCGCCGATGTGGACCATTCGTTGGAACACGGCGCAGCGGCTCCTGCAGCACCTTTGGCTGGTTGCCGGGCTCAGTTATTACAAGGCTTCTGCAGCTGCAGACATACGTGTGCATACGATACCGTCAGGCCAACTTGCGGCAAGCTTGAGCAGCGAAGACTTGGAACTGCATCAGCTGTTACTCACCCGTGGTTTGGGTGAGTACTGCTTCGTCAACCAGCTCGATCCGGAGCTTCGTCCCACATGGCACCTAGGGGCCGTCACAACAACGGTGGAACCAACCGGGGCAGCGTTGACTAACGGCCCGCTGGTACCCGTCGGCGGTGGCAAAGATTCGTGCGTCACCATCGAGGCGCTGCGCGCCGGGGGTCGCAAGCCGACGCTTGTGACGGTGCGCCGTTTCCCCATCATTCAAGACGTTATCGACGCCTCTGATCTCCGCGACGTGGCGGTCGAACGCATCATCGATCCGCGCATTGTTGAGCTCAACCGGTTGGGTGCCCGCAACGGCCACGTCCCTGCCACCGCAATCGTGTCGTTCGCTGCGCTCATCGCTGCGGTGCTTGGTGGACACGATGCCCTGGTGATGTCCAACGAACGGTCAGCATCCGAGGGCAACGTTGACTACCGCGGTGTCTCCATCAACCACCAATGGGCCAAAAGCGATGAGGCCGAGACAGCAATCGTCGCGGCAGTTGCGCGCATCTCTTCGGAGCTCCGCTGGTTCTCGCTGCTACGCCCGTTGTCCGAGCTAGACATCTCGCGGCGTTTCGCAGCAACGTGCAGCCGGTACTTCGACTCGTTCTCCAGCTGCAACCGCACGCAGAGAATCGACCCTGCACGGCGTGTCACACGATGGTGCGGCGAGTGCCCAAAGTGCCAGTTTGTGTACCTTGCACTGAGCACCTCGTTGCCACGTGCAACGGTTGAAGACATCTGGGGTGCTGAGCTGTTTGCAACATCGCCAATCGATGGGTTCCGTGCGCTGCTGGGCTTGTCGGAATGGAAGCCGTTCGAATGCGTCGGCGAGCACCTCGAGTGTCGAGTTGCGCTCGCAGCCATTCTTGACCGTGCCGAATGGGCGGATCATCCAACGCTGCTCCAGCTTGCCCAAGAGGTGCGTGCTGTGAACGGATGGCCAACAAGCGCCGATGTGGAATCCGTCTACACCGTGCAAAACGCACCGCTTGTTGCCTCGGATTACCAGGGCATCGTCCGAGGAAGCCTCCCGTCGGGCTTGGCGCTGTGAGATTCGAAGATCTTCGCGGCCGTCACGTTGCGGTGTGGGGCGCTGGCGTTGAAGGCACAGCGGCAGTTGCACTGCTGTTGCAACACGGCGCCACCGCATCCGTTGTTGTGGTTGTTGATGCGGCACGGCCAACTGACCCGATGACCGTGCATGGTGTTCCGGTGGTGGACCTCAGCCAACGCCCCTTTCCAACAGCGGTGGAGGTGATCCTCAAGTCCCCTGGCATCTCGCCGTATCACGGAGGTCTCCGTCAGGTTCTTGATACCAAGCCAACCATCGCAGTGTTTGGTGGCACGGCGTTGTGGTTTGCGGAAGCTGCGGCCGCGGCCAGCCTGCCGCTTAGTCGCACCATTGCTGTAACGGGGAGCAAGGGCAAGAGCACAACGTCTTCGCTCATCGCCCATCTCCTCAGCGCGCTTACTGATGACGTGCTGCTTGCGGGCAACGTGGGCCGCGCTCCGTTGGACGTGTTGGCAGCAGGCCTTGCAGCAGGAGACGCCTTCCCGCCCAACAGGTGGCACGTGCTGGAACTGTCCAGTTTCCAGACCAGCGAAGTTGACCATAGCCCCGCTGTCGGCGTGCTGACCTCGTTGTTCCCAGAGCACCTGGATTGGCACGAGACGGTAGACCGGTACTTCGCCGACAAGATCAACCTCTTCTGCCATCCGCAAGCTGACGGGGCTGCTGGCGCCGCTGTCAGTTGTCGGGTTGCTGCAAACGTTTCTGTGCCAGAGGTCCAGGCGCGCGTGAGCGCCGACATTGCCGGTCTGCCACAGGTTCAACTGGTCTCCTACGGTGACCCCAGCGGCTTCATGGTTGCGTCTGATGGTTCCATCGTCGATGCCCAACGCACGTTTGTGGCTCGGTCAGGCATCCCGCTTGTTGGCCGCCATAACGCTGCCAACCTGTGCGGCGCGCTCTGTGCGCTGCGGTGCGCAGGCTGGGAACCGTGGGATCACCGCGAAGCCCTCCTGAATGCGCTGCTGGCGTTTCGTCCACTGGATCATCGTCTCCAGCCCGTTGGCGCCGTGGGTGGAAGAGACGTGATCGACGACAGCCTTTCCACCGCTCCTCAAGCAGCAATCGCCGCGCTGGCAGCGTTTGAGGACAGGCCCGTGGGCATCATCATTGGCGGGCATGACCGGGGCCTCGATTATCAGGCGCTGGCGGACGCCATCGCAATGCGCCAAGCACCCGTCTGGGTGGTCGGCGTCCCGCAATCCGGACCGCGTATCGGCGCGCTCATCCACGCTGCGTGTCAGGCATCCGGAAACACCAACGCATCTGTTGTTCAGGTGGACGACTTTGATGCAGCGGTTCCAGCTCTGCTCGATGCAGTACCGGAAGGTGGGGTGCTTCTTCTGTCGCCAGCGGCGCCCTCGTTTGGCCGGTTTGCCGATTATCGGGAACGCGGCATGCGGTTCCGGTCGTTGCTCGGTCTTGCATGACGATTTTCAGTTCCACTCTCCGAGGGCCGAGACTGCACCTGTGACGGTTCCTGCACCACCAAAAGGCTGGTTCCGGCGGATCGTCAGCCTGATGGGGCCAGACCGCCGCTTCGGGGTCAGCGCCTTGATCGCTGCTGCCATGGTTGTGGTTGCCGCACTCGGGTCACCGCTGGTGATTCGCAAACTGCTTGACGGCGACGGGTCCCGGTCGTTGTGGTTGACCGTCCTCGTGCTGCTTGGTGTACTACGCGCGCTGACGATCTATGTGCGGCGCTGGCACGCCGGCCGATTGTCAGCAGGCACCGAGGCGACGCTTCGCACGCTGATCCATGACCACCTGCAGACGCTGGACCCCGTGACGCACGACGCGCTGGCACAGGGTCAGGTTGTCAGCCGTGCCAACGCGGACATCGGGTTGATCGGCGGATTGTTGTCGTTCGGGCCGTTGCTGTCTTCAACGCTTGTGCAGCTGGTGCTGTCTGTGGTGGTTATGGCGACTTTGTCGTGGTCGCTCACATTGATCACCGTTGCGCTGTTCCCTCCGATGTTCCTGCTTGGCCGCCAACTGCGGAAGTGGACGTTTCCAGCCAACCTGGACGCGCTTGGCAAGGTTGGTGATCTCACTACCAGAGCCGAGGAAGCCATCTCGGGTGTCCGAGTGGTGAAGAGCTTCGGCCAAGAACGCCGCGAGTTAACCGCGTTCGACGCGTCAGCCAGAGATGTGTTCGGTAGCCGTATGCGCGCTGCACGTATCTCCGCTCGCTGGTCGCCTCCACTTGCGGCGATCCCGTCGTTTGGACTGGTGGCGGTGCTGCTTGTTGGTGGACGCGCTGCCATTGGGGGCTCTCTCAGTGTTGGGACGCTTGTTGCGTTCTTCACGTACCTCAGCCAGTTGGCTGCACCGGTGCGGATGTCCAGCCTCATTCTCACGTTGACTCAGCAGGCACGTGCGGGATCCGAGCGCATCTTTGAGCTGTTGGACTACCGCCCGTCCATCGTTGATGCGCCTGGGGCACAGCCGATGCGGCCAACCCCAGCTGGACAGCTACCGGGGAGGGTCACGCTGACTGGTGCGGTTGTGCCGTATCCGGGAGGGCATCGGGCACTTGACGGTGCCACGCTTGAGATAGCGCCAGGGGAACGCGTTGCGCTGGTAGGCGCAAGCGGTTCCGGAAAGTCCACGGTTGCGCTTGCGGTCGCGCGGTTCGTGGAAGTCCGTGAAGGCAGCGTGAAAATTGACGGGCAGGACGTCAGAGACGTCACGCTTGCCTCTTTGCGGTCCGCTGTGTCCCTGGTGTTCGAAGACGCGTTTTTGTTCTCCGCTTCGGTGAGAGAGAACCTTGCGTTTGCGCGTCCGGATGCGTCGTTCGACGACGTTGTGGTAGCAGCCAAGGCTGCGCAGGCTCACGAGTTCGTGATGGCGTTGCCCAAGGGCTACGACACCGTCGTGGGCGAGCAGGGACTCACCTTGTCCGGTGGGCAGCGCCAACGCCTTGCTCTTGCACGTGCACTGATGACTGATCCCCGGGTACTGATCCTTGACGACGCCACCTCTGCACTTGATACGCGTACAGAACATTCTGTCCACGAGGCTCTTCGTGCCGTCATGGTGGATCGCACCGTGCTCCTTGTTGCGCATCGGAGGTCCACGCTGCTTCTGGCAGACCGCGTGGTGGTCATGCAGCACGGCAAAGTGGTGGACTCCGGCACGCATCACGAGCTGATGCAGCGGTCTCGGGTGTACCGCGTGCTACTGGCAGAGACGGACGACGACGAAGTTCTCGATGGCGAAGACGGGAGCAACATGGGCGAAAGAAATGGCGCTGCTACGCCGCCTGGAGCCGCCGAACAGATTCCCGTTCTTCAGGCAGCGCAGCCGCAGCGTGAACCGTCCGTTGCTCGTGTTGCTAGCGCTGCTCGGCCTGCGGTGTTGCCAGCGGGCTTGGCGGCCAGCCGAGTCGGTATCGGCGTCGGTGGCGGTGGCGGTGGTGGCGGAGGCGGCGGAATGGGGTCAGGGTTTGCGATCCCAGACGAAGACTCACTGGCACGCATTGCCGAGCTGGAGCCTGTGCTGGACGACCCAGGGATCGACGCCAGAGAGCTGGTCAGTGAAGCGTTGCAAGTGCCGAAACCGCATTCCGTTCGCACGATGGTTGCGGGGCAGTGGCTTGGTCTTGGACTCACCCTTGGGCTGGTCGTCGCCGAGACCGTGCTGAGCCTGTCCGGCCCGCTCTTCGTTCGGATGGGCATCGACGATGGCGTCCGCAAAGGGTCCAACGCAACCCTGCAACGGGCAGGTCTCTTGTTCCTGCTGGCGTCTCTGGCAACGATGGCTGTGTCTCGTGCGCAGACTCGCGCCACAGCTCGGGTGTCAGAACGAATTTTGTACCGCTTGCGTGTCAGGGTGTTCGGCCAGCTCCAGCGCCTGTCGCTGGACTTCTACGAGCGTGAGTTGTCTGGCCGGCTCCTCACGCGTGTCACCAGCGATGTGGACGCGCTGTCGACCTTCTTCCAGCAGGGAATGGTCAACCTGCTCGTCAACGCGCTGACGCTTGTGGTGGTCACGGCAGTGATGTTGCACTCCGACCTTGCACTTGGAGCGCTGGCCATGAGCGGAATGCCGATCCTCGTGTTCGCAACCCTGTGGTTCAGACGAGTTTCTTCGCGTGCATACGACCGCTCCCGCGAACGGTTGGCCACGGTTAACGCCAGGCTCGCAGAGTCCTTCAGCGGGGTGCGTGTTGTGCAGGCGTCAGGCAGAGAAGATCGCAACACAGAGGACTTTGCCAGGCTCGTGGACGACCATCGGCGCGCACGCCTTGCTGGTCAGCGCGCCAACAGCCTGTACTTCCCGGTGGTCGAGTTCATCGGCGTGGCAAGCACCGCTCTGGTTCTTGGTTTCGGGCTGAGGCGCATTGACAACGGGTTGTTAGGTCAAGGTGCAATGGCCGCGTACGTTCTCTATCTCAACCAGTTCTTCACTCCCATCCAACAGCTCTCCACGATCTTCGATACGTGGCAGCAAGCCGGAGCGGCCAACAGAAAACTGGCCGGTCTGTTCAACATCGAGACAGCCACACCGGCGGCTACCTCGCCGATCCCCGTTCCAGAATCCGTTCGACGTATTGAGTTGGATCACGTCACGTTCCGGTACACCGGTGCTTCCGAGGACGCCTTGCGCGACGTGTCGCTCACCATCGAGCCGGGCGAGTCGGTTGCGTTGGTCGGAACCACCGGTGCTGGAAAGTCCACGGTGGTGAAGCTGATCGCTCGCCTGTATGACCCCACCGGTGGCGCCGTGCGTGCGGGTGGTGCCGACCTCCGGTCGTTTGACCAAGCGGAGTACCGAGCGCGTCTAGGCGTTGTCCCGCAGGAACCAGTCTTGTTCAGCGGGACCATCGCGCACAACATCGCCTACGGACGGCCCAGCGCAACCCGCGAACAAGTGGTCGCTTCGGCGGTGAGCGTTGGTGCCGACGCACTCATCAACCATTTGCCAGATGCCTACGACACCGTAGTTACCGCTCGCGGTCGCAGCCTGTCGGCAGGTGAACGTCAGTTGGTTGCGCTGGCTCGGGCGCACCTGGTCGACCCGCAAATCTTGCTTCTCGACGAAGCCACAGCACAGCTGGACCTGTCCACCGAGGCGCGGGTACAGCAGGCCTTTGAGTCGCTTGCCGGAGGGCGCACCACCATCCTGATCGCGCATCGGCTGGACTCTGCTCGCCGAGCTGACCGCATTGTGGTCATGGAAGCCGGGCGAATTGTGGAGGCCGGCACGCACGACGAACTGCTGAAACACAACGGCCACTACGCCTCGATGTGGGCCGCGCAATGAACCGCCAGTTCTGCGTTTCGTCACCGTCCATCTGCCCTTCGCATGACCACAACCGGAATTTGCGAGGAATCTGGTCAGGTTTGTCGGCCAAGTGTCTGTACGGTATTTACATGATGTTCGATGCAACACAGCCCCCGTCGACATCGCTCAGTGTTACATTTGTCACATGATGTCGGCGAAACACGTCACCAGAGTTGAACGCACCTTCGCGTTCATTGACATCAGCCGCTTCACGGCCTACACCGACCAGCGCGGCGATGCTGCTGCGGTCAACGCCCTTGCAGACTTCCGGACGGTGGTCAGGCGCGTCGCCAGTCGGATGGGTGTGCGCATAGACAAGTGGCTGGGCGACGGGGCCATGATCATCTCGGTGGAGTCAGGACCGCTTGTCAGAGCAGTGCTTGCCATCGAGACTGAGCTCCAGGCGATCGACTTTCCGCTGCCGTTGCGCGGTGGCATCGCCAGCGGGCTGGTGATTCTGTTCGAAGGCGACGATTACATCGGTATGCCGGTCAACCTGGCTAGCCGCTTGTGCAACGAAGCATCTCCAGGTGAGGTGCTCGTAACAGACGTCGTCGCACAAGCCGCCCCGGACTGGGTGTCAACCCGCTGGATGGGGGACCTCGACGTGCGCGGTGTCACCTCGGCCGTATCGGTTGCAGCGCTGTCCTCCCCGCCAGACGCCGTCAGCGCCTAGCGGGCTCAAGCTGTCGGGAGGCTCAGCTGTGGTGGGCTCAGCCGTTAGCTGTGATGGCTCAACCCTCAAGCGGCAGCCTCAGAGCAGCTGCCAGACCCGCTGCTTCACGATCACGCAATCCTTGGTGTACCCGAAGTAACTCCAACTTTTGGCTCACCTGCTTGGCTGCCTGAGGAATTGGGTGTGCCGCAAAGAAAGCGGTGATCTCCTCGACAAGGCCCGGCTCGGTGCGCTGCACAATTCCGTCCAGCATTCGACCCACGGCGTTGGTAGGGATGGTAGCCGTGTAGGTGTCCCACTTGCTTTGCAGGGCGGCCCAGGCAAATGGGCCGTTCACCCGGTCGGCAAGCATCGGGATGATCATGAACGGCGAATCCTGTGACCTGACACGGTCGCTGAACGCAAGATCGATGGTGCGCTGACGAAGCACAGGATCTTCGAAACCGACTAGCGCACGCAGATAACGGATGGCATCGAGCGGGCTTCCGGACTGGCGGGCGTGGTCGTAGCGTTCCCACAACGAAGCGTCGCCTTGCCTTGCAGCCACGTTGATGATTGCAGCTGCAACATCGGGCGCCAGTTGCCCAGCGATGGCACGGTCGATGAACGCGGCGCTCTCCGACCGGGTTGCCGGGTCTGCACCAAGACCACCCAGCGCCAAAATCATGATGCCTCGGAGTTGTGCTTGTTTTGAGCTTTCGCCGGGAAGCGGTTCCCAACCAAGTTCAGCCATGGCGGGGCCACACACCGTGCGGACAAACTGCTGCAGCTTCGGAAGTGCCTCTTCGTCGGCGATTTGGTTGAGCGCGCCGAGCCCCGCAACAACCGCGGTCCACACGTTGGGATCTCGTTCAGTCGTAAGTGTACGTATAAGCTGGATGTACGATGACGCTCCGCTGCCAGCGAGCACCGAGGCCCATGCATCGTTGACGATGCCGAATCGTTCGATAGCAGGGAGCGTGGCAAAGACCTGGCGGATTCTGGCCGCAAGCGTCTCGTCGTAGTGGACGCGGTAGAAACCGTGCCCGCCTGCGTTGATGATCACCGGGGCGTCTCCGCTCTGGATGGAAACCGGCCCGCTGGTTGGGGCGAGCAATGACTTTCCAAGCGCTTCAGCGCTATCGCCGTCTGGAGTGCGCCACAGCACCGGGACCAGCCAGCTGGTTGCTGGGCCGTCCGGAAGATAGGTGAATGGTTGTTGTGTGAGCGTGACGCCACCGGGTGCGGCAGCGGCGGAGACGAGTGGGAACCCGCCAGTGAAGATCCACCCGTTCATCATCTCGGCGACCGGCTGGCTGCTGACGGACTCAAGGGCGTCGAACAGGTCGATTGTTTCGGTGTTGCCGTACGAGTTCTCGCCAAGGTAGCGCCTGACGCCTTCGCGGAACACGTCTTCACCCAGGTACTGCTCAAGCTGGCGAAGGATGGATGCGCCCTTTTCGTATGTGAGCAGATCAAACATGCCTTCGGCGTCAGTCGGCGAAAGCACGGGGAACTCGATAGGGCGTGTGTTGTGTAACGCGTCGATCTGCATGGCAGCTGACCGAGATACGCCAAAGGACGTCCACCGGTCCCACTCCGGGCGGAACGCCGCGACACACGCAACTTCTGCGTACGTAGCGAACGCTTCGTTGAGCCAGATGCCGTTCCACCAGGACATGGTGACCAGGTCGCCGAACCACATGTGCGCAATCTCGTGCGCAACAACGTCTGCGATGCGTTCCAGTTCCAGATGCGACGCCTGGGCGGGATCGACCAGTAGCAGCATCTCTCGGAACGTCACAGCGCCAACGTTTTCCATCGCGCCCGCAGCAAAGTCGGGGAGGGCGATGAGGTCCATCTTGCGGCCGGGGTACGCAATCCCGTAGTAGTCACGGAAGTAGCGAAGCGCGAATGCCCCGATCTCCAGCGCAAAAGCGGTGAGGTGTGCCATGCCGGGCCGGTGCACCACGCGCAGCGGAACGCCGTCAACGTCCACCGGGGCTGTCATCTCCAGCTCGCCGACAATGAAGCACAACAAATACGTACTCATCACCATGGTGTCTTCGAACGTGATTGCACGCTTGCCAGACGCCATGACCGTTTCGTGTTTCACGGGTTCGTTTGAGATTGCGGTGAGGCCAGCGGCCACGACCAACGTCACCGAGAACACGGCCTTGAAATCAGGTTCGTCCCAACAGGGAAAGGCCTTGCGAGCATCCGTCGATTGCAACTGGGTGGTTGCGATGGTGTGCAGGACGCCAGCGTCGTCTGTGTACGTGGAAGCGTAAAAGCCAGCCAACTTGTCGTTGAGCGTGCCCTCGTATTCCATGGTGAGCTTCACCAGGCCAGGCGCCACGGTACGTTCGAAATCCAGCGAAAGCCGCTTGTCCAATTCGTCGTGCTTGATCGAAATGGAGTTGGTACGAGTTCCGGAGGCGTCAACCACCCAGGCCTGATGCACCGTGATTTCTGCCGCATTGCACACCAGGGTGGCCAAGGGTTCATGCACGTCCAGCGTGACGGTGACTCGTCCCACGAACGACCGCGAGGGAAGGTCGGGTGAGATGGTGAGGTCGTAACGGGCCGGTGTGACGGTCCGCGCAAGTCGATGCGGGTTTGGCACGTGCGGATCGGCTGCGGTTGGCTGGTTCCCGGTATGCATCAAGGAAGTCTGGCACCACTACAGTTTCCAAACTGTGAGTCAGCCTCAGCTTGTGACTATCGGCCATGCAATTGTGGATGTGCTTGGGCACTCAGACGATTCGTTCATCGCAGCCCATGGGCTCACCAAGGGTGTGATGCAGCTCGTCGAGGCCGAACAAGGGGTCTCCATCTACGGCGGAATGGCAGAACGTGCGTTTGAACGCGGCGAGCCACTCACGCAAATCTCTGGTGGATCCGCAGCCAACACCGCCGTGGTGTCAGCCATGCTCGGCACCCCATCGGCATTCATCGGAAAGGTCAACCCCGATCCGCTGGGCGACGCGTTTGCGTCGGACATCCACTCCGTTGGGGTCACGTTCACCACACCGCGCTCCCAGCCTGACGGTCCGCCCACGGGGCGTTCCATGATTAACGTCACGCCTGACGCGCAGCGCACCATGGCAACGTACCTCGGAGCTGCCCGCGGGTTACGCGTCCCAGACATGGACCTGCACTTGTTGTCCGGCGCACAGGTGACCTACGTCGAGGGGTACCTGTGGGACGAGTTGCTGGCCCGAGACGGCCTGCACCACGCAATCGAGATTGTGCATCAGGCAGGTCAGCGGTTCTCGTTGTCGCTTGCAGATCCGTTCTGCGTAGATCGCTTCCGAGACGAGTGGCTTGATCTGCTCACTGACGATGTTGACATTGTCTTCGGAAACGAAGCTGAACTCGAATCCTTGCTGGGTATCGACGACCTGGACCAGGCACTGCTGGCAATTGGCGAACGGTGTGAAATTGCCGCAATCACGCTCGGCGAACGCGGGTCCGTGGTTGTGCACGACGGAATCATCGAATATGCGCCGCTCACCGTGCTCCCAACGGTGGTTGACACCACGGGTGCTGGCGACGCGTATGCGGGTGGCTTCCTCCATGGTTACTGCTCTGGCATGCCCCTGCGGACCTGTGCGCAGTTGGGCAGCATTGCTGCGGGCGAGGTCATCAGCCGCCTGGGCGCTCGACCATCTACGGCGCTGGTCGAGCTCATCCGCACGAACAGCTGATCAGCTGATCAAGTGAGTCAGCTGGGGATGTTTTGTCCCCGGCCGCGTTCCACGATGGACATGCGCTGCTTCTCGAACGCTGCTGGTTCGAACGTTGCGAGGAAGTCACGGTTGACGGTTGCCTCGTGGAGCAACCCGTCACCCACGCTCATGGTGTGAATGGCCCGGTAACTGGCAAGGTACGTCTTGATGGTGTGCGTGCTGATGGACGCGATGTCAGTAGCAAGCGCGCGTACGGTTGGAAGAAGTGACTCGTGGGCAACCACGTGGTTCACCAGACCCAATCGGTGAGCTTCGGCAGCATCGATGAAGTTGCCAGTCATACTCATTTCCAACGCACGTCGCACGCCGATGGCCTGAGGCAGCAGGACAGAGAGGCCCCAACCGGGAAGCACTCCGACGCGAGCATGCGTATCGCCGAACGCGGCTCGGTCCGATGCCACAAGGAAGTCGCAGAGCAAGGCAAGCTCGAAACCGCCGGTAATTGCGACACCGTTGATGGCACCGATGACGGGTTTCGTGGTTGGTTGCCATGGGTAGCGCACGGCGACTTCCCCGTTGGGGTGGAAGTTGGAGAGGGTGCCCCCGTCCTTGCCGAGCTCTTTAAGGTCCACGCCTGCGCAGAACGCAGGATCGCTTCCGGTGAGGACAATGACCCGCACTTGTTCGTCCGCTTCCAGTTCGGCCATCGCAGTACGGATGCGTGCGCTGAGGGCGCGGCTGAGCGCGTTACGCGCCTTCGGCCGATTGAGTGTCAGCGTGCCGATGCCGTCGGAGACGTCCAGCAGCACGATGTCCGCATCGGGGGCAGCATCCGCAGGGGCTGATCCGGTTGGTGGCGTGGCGTCGCTGGGGGTCATGGGGTCTCCTTGAGGTGGGGGCTCATCACGGCAATGGCCACGGTCGATCCGGCACGTGAAGAAATGGTGCTGATGCGTCGACCCTGTTGAACCGCATCGAAGGGCGGCTTCATGAAGTCACCGAGGAAGCCAGCAGTGGCATCCAGGTCCAAGGAAGTGAGTGCTAACCCGAAGAACTTGGAAGGTTGGTCGGCCTTCGCAGGGTCTGGCGTCTGCGGACCAACAACTTCCACGATGACGTCACCGAACCAAAAGAACGCCTGGCGCATCTTTTGTTCGCCGTAGGCGGCCGCGTCTCGAGTACGACGACATTCCCAGCCAAGATCCTCGAACGCCTCGATCGTGCGAGGCAGGTTGGGTGTCATCACCACGACGTGGTCGATGCCGGTGATGCCATTGGGGTGCTGTGGTGCTGGCGGTGGGGCAGTTGCCGGGCCGGGGGTTGCGGTGGTGTGCAACCCTTCAACGAACTGCGGGAGGGGACTGTCCTCTGACAGATTCCAACCGGTGACACCCTTCTCGTCGGGGTTGGCTCCGGTGAGGGTAAGTGCCGTTGAACCAAGGCGAACGGTTGCGCCGTCGAGAGTGAAGCCGAGTTTGGCCCACGTCTCCGGGTCATCTGCAACGGTCAGGAACAAGATCGTGCTCACCCAAGGAACCTAGCGAACCCGCCTTTCCTGAACCAACGTTGGGTTCTGCGCAACCAATGCCAGGCCGGGACGCGCAACGAGACCGGTAGTACCGGTCTCGTGAGGCTTGAAAGTTAGTGCTAACCCAGACGACGAATCGTCAGTGGGAGAAGTGGCTGGATCAGCCGCGACCACAGTTCGGCTTGGTGCCGTGATTGGCCTTCTTCTTCCGGGCCCGGGTCCGCTTCTTAGAGGTGCGCTTCGACATAGGGATGACACCTTACTGCACGAGAGACCACCCCCGAACCCGGCCGGAACAGCCCCAGATACGCGCAACTCGGGCTCAACATACGCGCAACTCGGCCGTTTCGGTCGGCAGGAGCGCGCGTTTTGGTCGAGTTGCGCGTATCTGGGGCGCGAGTTGTGTCGGAAAGTGGTTGCGGCGCTTCCTCGGACTCTCTGCGTTCGCCCTCGTCAGCCGCCGGTAGCCTGTCGGGTCTCATGGAACGCTTCGGGTTTGTCGGTCTCCCTAACGCAGGTAAGTCCTCGCTGTTCAACGCGCTTGCGGGTGGAGGTGCGCTGGCTGCGCCGTATCCGTTTGCGACGAAAGAGCCAAACATCGGCCGGGCCAAGGTTCCCGACGAGCGGCTGCTGTTGCTGTCGGCTATGTCCAAGACCAAAACCATCGTGCACGCCACCAGCGAGTTCGTTGACATTGGTGGTCTGGTGGAAGGGGCCAGCAAGGGCGAAGGTCTCGGCAACAAGTTCCTTGCCAACATCCGCGAAGTCGACGCCATTGTGTTTGTGCTCCGGGCGTTTGCCAAAGGCGCAACCGGCGACGACGTGCCCGGATCGCAGGACCCGCTTGAGCACCTGGCTGTGGTCGAGATTGAGCTGGCGCTGGCAGACCTTGCAACAGTCGAAGCGCAGATCAACAAGCGTCAGCGCGCTGCCAAGCAGGACAAGTCGTTGCTGCCCGGGCTCGAAGCCCTCGAGAAGGTCCTGCCAATCCTCGCCGAGGGAACCCCGCTGTACCGGGTTGCGCTCACCGCTGACGAGCGGGCCAACCTCAAGGAGTTTTTCCTCCTCACCAACAAGCCGGTGCTGGTGGTCGTCAACGTCAGCGACAACGACATCGACAACATCGACGCCATCACCAAACCGGTGAACGACCTGATGGCAGGCCATGCCGAGGTGCTTGGCATGTGCGTGCAGCTGGAAGCAGAAGCTGCCATGTTGGACGATTCTGGCCGCAAGGAACTCCTCGACGGATTCGGTCTCGGCGAAGGCGCATTGCCGCGCCTCATGCAGGCTGCGTACCGCATGCTTGGCCGCCGTACCTTCCTCACCACCGGTGAGAAAGAAACTCGTGCTTGGACATTCCGTGCCGGTGCCAAGGCACCCGAATGCGCATCGGAAATTCACTCCGATATCCAGCGCGGCTTCATCAAGGTGGAAACCATCCAGTGGGACCTGCTGCTGGAGTTGGGGTCTTGGGCCAAAGCTCGCGAGGTCGGCAAGCTCCGCCTTGAAGGCAAGGAATACGAGATGCAAGACGGCGACGTCGTGGACTTCAAGTTCAACGTCACCAAGTAGCGCGGGCCGGGCGCCAAGCCGAGGTGAGCAACCCGTCAGGTATCGCCATGAGGCTCCTTGTCGATGACGTTGATGTCGCCGACGTTGAGGTGGCATCAACGCCGGCGGCGCGGCGGATGGGATTGCTGCAACGTGACTCGATTTTCGGAGCGATGTGGTTCCCCGGAGTTCGTTCCGTCCATACGGTCCGGATGCGTTTCACCATCGATGTGGCGCACGTCGGCAAAGACGGTGTGGTGCTGAGCGTGCAGACGATGCAGCCCAATCGGGTGGGTCGGTGGCGGCCGCGTGCCGCTGGAATCCTCGAGGCGCAGGGTGGCGCCTTTGCCACCTGGAAGTTATTTGCTGGCAGCAGTGTCAAGGTTGGGGAATGGCCGGCGAACTAATTCTTGTTGCCACGCCCATTGGCAACCTGGGTGACCTGTCAACTCGAGCAGAAGAAGTGCTCCGCAGCGTCGACGCAATCGCGTGCGAAGACACTCGGCACACAATGAAGCTTCTCAGCGCCAAAGGCATCACGGGCAAGCGGCTGCTAGCCGTCCACGATCACAACGAGACCGTGGCCGCGCCCGGCATTGTCGCGTTGGTCGAACGCGGCGAACGCATTGCCCTTGTCACCGACGCAGGCACCCCTGCAATTAGCGATCCGGGTGAGAAGGTGGTTGCCGCAGTCATCGCTGCTGGGCTCCCCGTGTCGGCGGTTCCCGGGCCAGCTGCATTTGTCATGGCGCTCGCTATCAGCGGGTTGTCAACCACTCGCTTTGTGTTCGACGGGTTCCTCCCACCAAAGGGTGGCGCCCGGCGCGCAGCGTTGCAGGCTGTTGCAGCAGAGCAGCGCACGGTGGTGCTGTACGAAGCTCCGCATCGAATCCGCGACCTGCTGGCCGGGCTTGCCGAGGCCTGCGGACCTGACCGCAAGGTTGCCGTGGCGCGGGAACTGACGAAGCGGTTTGAAGAAGTTGTCCGCGGCCCGGTGGGTCAGGTTGCTTTGGATCTGTCAGAACCACAGGGTGAATACGTGGTGGTGATCGAAGGGCGGCCTGCAGTTGCGGCGGGCGATCCCTTGGAAGAACGGCCGCAGGAAGTCACCGACGAGGTCGCCCGTCTTCGCTCAACCGGCCTGTCTCTGAAGGACGCTGCTGGCATCGTGGCCGAGCAACTGGGAGCCAGCCGTAAGCACGTTTACGACTTGGTGGTAGAGACCGAACGCCGTAACCGTCTCATGTCAGGACAAAAGATCACAGAACCGTGATGATCAGCGCGCAACTCCGCAATATTGACGTTGCAAAGTGTCTCTGGTGGTGGGTTGTGTCCCGCAGTTCCTCTGTCCGCCGAGTGGCTCCCCTGGCTGGAGTGGACAGATGAACTGCGGGACTTCCTCCTTTGAGGCTTCTGTGTGAGCCAGTCCGGTCCTGAGGGGCGGTGTTCAGATGCGATCGTCAGCGGTGCCTCCACTGATCGGCAACACTGACCTGGTGACGCCCTCGTCCGCTCAACCCCGAATCCCTTCCCGGCGTCGCATTGCGCGGTTCTCGCTTGCGGCTCGGTTGGCCTTGGTGTGGGCGCTTGGCGCCGGGATTGTCACCGGGCTGGTGGGCGGCTCGTCGTTCTATCTCGTCCGCAACTTCCTCATCCAACAGCGAGACACCTCTGCTCGGGATCAGGCATATGGCAATGCCCGAGTGGTCTTGCAGGCGTTGCGTACTCGCGAGCCCAACGTTCGTTCCACGCTGGAAAGTCTGCGCACGGAATCCGGTTCGTTCGCGTTCGTCCGCTACCAAGACCGGTGGCGCGGCAACGTGGGCCGCAGCGATGCTGTGTTGCCTTCGTCGTTCACCGAGCGCCTGCTGGATGGTCGCGCCGCCAAGCAGCGGTTTGTGCTTCCCAACGACGGCACCGTCGCGCTTGCAGTCGGGGTGCCGCTGCCCAGCGTCAACGCCACCTACGTCGAGGTGTTTCCGCTGCAGCAACTTTCCGACACGTTGTCGAAGCTCGCCACCTATGTCATCGGCGGCATGCTCGGAGCGCTTTCCGTTGGTGCGGCTTTGGGCGCATGGACGGCCCGGCGCGTGCTGCGTCCGGTCGCACAGGTTGCGCAGGCAGCCGAGGCCCTTGCTGCGGGTGCACTCGACACGCGCCTACAGGGGGAAGGCGACCCAGATCTGAACCGCGTTGCCGCATCGTTCAACACCATGGTGGACGCCGTCCAACGACGCATCGAACGAGAAGAGCGCTTTGCGTCAGATGTCAGCCACGAACTCCGAACTCCGTTGGGGGTGATGAGCGCTGCCGCGCAGGTTCTCGAACGCCGTAAGGGCGAGATGCCGGAACGCGCAGCTCAAGCCGTCGACGTGATCACCGGTCAGCTCACCCGCCTCTCCACGATGGTGCTTGACCTGCTGGAGATCGCACGCATTGATGCCGGTGTGGCTGACGTGCATTTTGAGTCCTGTTCCATCGCTGCGCTCACCCGGAGAATCGTCGAAGGCCAAGGTGTCTCGCCGGAGGTGATGGAAGTGTCCGTTGCTGGCGCCGGTGCCAACGCGATGCTGGACCCACGGCGATTCGAGCAAATCGTGCGAAACCTTTTAGACAACGCCCGCAAATACGGGGGTGGAGTCACAGCCCTTCGTGTGGACTCTGACCGTAAGCATGTCTATGTTTCGGTTGAAGACAACGGGCCCGGCGTTCACGAATCTGAACGGGCTCGTGTTTTCGAGCGTTTCGCCCGCGGCCGATCAACTCACGATGTGCCAGGGACCGGGCTTGGGTTGGCACTTGCTGCGGACCAGGCCGACCTTCTCAACGCCGAGCTTTCCGTGGAAGATGCCGCTGGCGGTGGCGCACGTTTCGTTCTGAAGATCCCAAAGGCCTAAATGCGCGCGTTCATACGTTCACATAAAACCGCCACGCGGTTTCATGGCACCGGGCCTACCTGTGCCATAGCCGCTGTTGTAGCCGGCTGCTTGCTGGTCGCCTGCGGCGTCCCGGTTGATCCGTCCGTGAGGGGTATCGACTCGGTTCCATTCGGGCTGATGCGAACCACCACCTCGACGTCCACCACAACCACCACCTCAACCATCCCCGTGGCCTCAACGGTGGTGGAGACCACCCTTGTGTCAACCACCGTGGCGGACCCCACCATTGAGCGCGTGCCGTTGTACTTCCTGAGCGGTGACCGTTTCGTGGAGGAACGACGTGCCGTTGCGGTCGACGCCCCTCTGTTCGACATCATCTTCGAGCTGGTTCGTGGACCGGTGAACCCGGTGGTTGGCACCACGTTCCTCACAAGCGTGGTCAACTTCGGCGACGTTCTTGACGTCACCCTTGAAGCTGGTCTTGCCACGGTTGAACTTGGCGAAGGCTTCACCTCGCTGCCAGCGGGCGAACAGCGCCGGCTCATTGGTCAGTTGGTGCTCACCCTGGCTAGCCAGCGCGGCGTAGGTCAGGTGCGGTTCACCGTTTCCGGCAACCCGTTGGACGTACCCCAGGGCGACGGCACGTTTGGCACCGACGCGTTGTCACGGGACAGTTTCCTTTCGCTCGTCGACAATTCAGCAACGCCAACAGAAGAGTCCACCAACGCCGACCCGGTTGTGTCCAGGCCGTTCGACGCGAACTCCAGCACCACAACGGTGCTCAGCGCCTCGCCGTCTTCGGCCCAGAATGGGTCTACGACCGGCTGAATGAGTTCCGCAACTATCCTTGGCCAGCCATGAACGAGACGCTGCTCCTGATCGAGGACGACCCAGACATGCGACTCGCGCTCCGCATGGTGTTAGAAGACGAGGATTTCCGGGTCATCGAAGCGGGTAACGCTGCTGCTGGCATGGAGGCGTTCGAGCGCGAGCAGCCAGACCTTGTTCTGTTGGATCTGCGCCTTCCGGATCGCCGCGGCTTCGACGTGTGTCGGGACCTACGAGCCATCAGCATCGTGCCAATCATCATCGTCACGGCCAACACCGACACGCATGACTTCGTGGCAGGGCTCGAGGCTGGCGCCGACGATTACGTCACCAAGCCAGTGATCCCAAAGGCACTCGCGGCGCGCATTCGCGCCATGCTCCGACGAGTCGCGCTTGAACGGTCCGCAGAAGAACAAGCCGCTGACCCCGATACCCTCAACGTGTCGTCCGATGCGCCAGAGGGTCGTGTCATCAACCTGCCGCACGGCGTTGAAATCCGCGAAGCCGAAGCGCTGGTAACCCGGGACGGTGAACCGGTCGAGCTCACCAAGACCGAGTTCCGCTTGCTGTGCGAGCTGGCAGATCATCCAAACATCGTGCTCAGTCGAGACCAATTGCTTGAACGCGTGTGGGGCTACTCGCACCTCGGCGACGGCCGCCTGGTCGACGCGCACCTCCACCGGCTGCGCAACAAGATCGAAGCCAACCCGGCGGAACCCGTGCTAATCCAAACCGTGCGCGGTATTGGCTACAAGCTGCTCGCATGACCACTGAAGCTGCGGTCGCGTTGCACTGGACCGACGCGCATTGCCACCTCGAGTACAAGTCGGGTAACGATGAAAGTTCCAAAGAGCTGGCAGCGGACGCGGAAGCAATTGCGCAAGACGCGTTTGTTCTCGAAGTGGAACGTTCGGCTTCGGCTGGTGTCTTACGCCTGATCGACGTCGGGACAGACGAACAGCGGTCCCGTCTTGCGTGCCACCACAGTTCGCGCAACGCAAACGTGTGGGCCACCGTTGGCTTGCATCCGCACGATGCGGTGCAGGGCTGGGACTGGGTGCGGCCTCTCGCTGAGCAGGCTGATAGCGCCGGCGCACGGGTAGTCGGTATCGGCGAGTGTGGCCTGGACTACCACTACGACCATTCGCCGCGGGAACTGCAGCGCGAATCGTTCGCAGCCCAAATCCGCATCGCGCACCAAACCGGCCTCGCGCTGGTCATCCACACTCGTGAGGCATGGGCAGACACGTGGTCCATCCTCCGAGACGAGGGAGTGCCAACCCAGACGGTGTTCCACTGCTTCACGGGGGGCCCTTCGGAAGCCGAGGAGTGTCTCGCGCTCTCCCCGGGTGTGATGCTGTCGTTCAGCGGCATTGTGTCGTACAAGTCTGCGCCAGAAGTTCGTGAAGCTGCGCTTTTGTGCCCCATGGACCGCTTCACCGTTGAGACGGACTCGCCTTACCTTGCTCCCGTCCCGCATCGCGGCAAGAAAAATACGCCCGCATACGTTTCGCTGGTCGGGGCCGCAGTCGCACAGGCAAAGAACGTTGACGTTGCGGAAGTCGCTCAGGCGAGTTGGAACAACGCAGCGCGTCTCTTTGGGTTGCCATGACGCTCACTCGCCGTCAGGCGACAGAGCTCCTTGAGGCTTACGGAGCGGCACCGTCACGCGCCTTGGGGCAGAACTTTGTTGTCGATCCCAACACGGTGCGCCGCATCGCTCGCCTGGCCCAGGTCGGTCCTGGCGACCGAGTTGTGGAAATCGGTCCGGGTCTGGGATCGCTCACCAGAGCGTTGGTGGAGACCGGTGCGTCCATCGTTGCGCTGGAACTCGACCGGTTTGTGCTGCCGATCCTCGCCCAGGAAGTTGTCCCACTTGGCGTTCGCGTTGTCGAGGGTGATGCCATGACGGTCGATTGGCCAGAGTTGCTGCAAGGCCATCCCCACGTGCTTGTGGCCAACTTGCCGTACAACATCAGTGTTCCGCTGATCTGTGACCTGCTGGATCAGCAACCCCTCATCAGCCGCATGTTGGTGATGGTGCAGAAAGAAGTTGGCGAGCGTCTCGCTGGCCACCCTCGCACCAAGGCGTACGGCGGCGTGTCGGTGAAAGTGGCCTATTGGGGAACTGCGCGCATTGTGGGGGCTGTGCCGCCAACGGTGTTTCTTCCGCAGCCCAAGGTTGACTCTGCGCTGGTGTCCATCGTCCGGCACAGCCAACCAGCTGTTGACCCGGCAGTTGTGTCGCACGCGGATTTGTTCGAGTTGGTGCAAACCGGTTTTGGCAAGCGTCGCAAAATGCTGCGTGGCTCATTGTCCGAACTCGTCGTTGCCGAAGATTTTGCGGCCTCGGGTGTGGCACCCGAAGCGCGCCCCGAAGAACTGGACGTGATTGCGTGGGGTCGACTTGCAGCTGCACGAATGGCACGACTTCGCTGACACCATAGGTAGATTGGATGTTGTGAGCGCAACGGTTTTGATGTCGCCAGCCAAGCTCACGGTCTTGCTCCGCGTCACCGGTGTTTTGGCAAACGGGTACCACACCATCGATGCGGAAATGGTGTCCATCGACCTTGCCGACTCGCTCTTGTTTGAGCCGGGCGATGGGTTGCGCATTCAGGTGGAAGGAGCCGCAGCGGCCGGCCTGGCGGTCACCGTGGGCCCGGACAACCTTGTGAGCAGGGCATTGGCCATGGTCGACCGGCGTGCGTTTGTCACCATTCAGAAGCGCATTCCAGCCGGGGCGGGGCTTGGCGGTGGGTCAGGAAACGCTGCCGCAGTGCTGAGGTGGGCTGGCCGAGTGTCACCAGCCGACATCGCTGCAAGTGCCAGCTTGGGAGCCGACGTGCCCTTTTGTGTGGTCGGTGGGCGCGCGCACGTACAGGGAATTGGGGAGGTCATCGAACCGTTGCCCTTCCAGCCCCGTGTCTTTACCCTGGTGTGCCCACCGTTCGGCGTGTCAACCCCTGCGGTGTACCAAGCGTGGGATCAGCTGGGTGGCCCCACCGGAGACGGCGTGAACGACCTTGAACCCGCTGCGCTGGTAGTGGAGCCGCGGCTCGCAAAGTGGCGAGACCTGTTGGGCGATGCAACGGGTGCACGCCCGCAATTGGCTGGTAGCGGTTCTACGTGGTTTGTGGAAGGGGATTTTCCCGGCGACGGTCGAATCGTCGCCCACACCACCGGCCCCATCTGAAACGCCAAAAGCGGCCGACCCCATTGGGGGTGGCCGCTGTTGGAAGATTTGAGTTGCCAGAGCCGTTGAGCGGCTCATCCCGAGCGGTGCGTCAAGCCGACGGAGCGTGCGCTATTTCTTGTTGGCGCGACGCTGCCACCTGGTCTTCTTGAGCATCTTCTTGTGCTTCTTCTTGCGCATGCGCTTGCGGCGCTTCTTAATCAGCGATCCCATGGGACGGCCACGATAGCTCCTCAAGGAACCCCTTTGGAAACTTCGGAACGGTTTGACCGATGTGGTGATCGACTCCAATCGCGGGCGGCTGCGCGAGCATGGGGAGATGTCAACCGCAGCGGGCTCCGAGCGATCTTCCGGCGGAGGCGCGGGCCCGGCCCGTGTGTTGACCATCGAAGACGACGACGATGTGCGCCTGATGCTTCGGATGTCCCTGGAGGATGCGGGCTTTGCCGTGTCCGAGGCACCCACCGCATTTGATGGTCTCGCCCGGTTTGCTGCAGACCGGCCAGACCTCGTGCTGGTGGACTTGAAGCTGCCCGACCGCAGCGGGTTCGACGTATGCCGCGCCCTGCGTCAGACCAGCGGTGTTCCCATCATCATCGTTACCGCCAACGAGTCATCCTCTGATGTGGTCAACGGTCTCGATGCCGGGGCTGATGATTACGTCACAAAGCCGTTCAACCCGGTGGAGCTCACGGCGCGCATCCGCGCCCTGTTGCGTCGTAGTGGCGGACAACCCACGGACAACGTCGGCACGCCTGCGCCCAACGTGCCGCGGGCCGCTCCTCAACTTGGCCGCAAGATGACCTTCGGTGATCTGGTCATCGATAGAGACGACCTCGACGTGCAGGTGGGTGACCAAACCGTGCACCTCACCAAGACCGAACACCGCCTGCTCATCATGCTGGCCGCCAGTCCCAACCGGGTGTACTCGCGAGACGAGTTGCTCCAGCACGTGTGGGGTTATGACCAGATGGCCGACGGTCGTGTGGTCGACGTGCACGTTCGCCGCCTGCGCATCAAGGTGGAGGCCGATCCCGCCGAGCCGCTCCATATCCTCACGGCACGGGGGATTGGATACAGGTTCGCTCCGTGACGGCCATTGGCGACCTGTATGCGCATTGGCGTTCCAAGGTCGGCCTTCGTGCGCGTGCCACGGCAGCCTTTGCGTTGGGTGCCATGTTGGTGTCCACGCTGCTCGCAGTCGTCACGTATCAGTTGGTTCGCTCGCGTTTCATCGAACAACGGATCAGCCAAGCAGTTGTACGCGCGCAGACTAATGCGGCATCGGTCGAGTCTTCGGTAACTGGCGCCGGGCTCGCTGCCTATGCAATTGATCAACTCGGTCTGCCAAACCGCGCCTACACCGTTGCGGTCAACGACATCGGCACCACGTGCACGCCAGATACGTTGGACCAAACCTCCACATGCAGCGTGGTGACCACCATCGAAGAACCCGTCACCCAGGCCGAACAAAAGCTTCGCCTGTCGGTTGTCGAGGGACGCACGGCGTACGTGGTCCAACGGGTGAGCGGCGTTCCAACGGTCATCGTCGGTGTGCCGCTTTATGGCACCAGCGGTGACATGGTTGCGGAGTACTTCGAACGGGTTCCGTTGCCCAGCGAGGCGCAGTATCTCCGTGACCTTGCTCAGGCGCTGGCGCTTGCGGCAATCATCGCGTCGTTGCTCGGAGCCGGCTTCGGGCGTCTCGTCAGCGTGCGCATCATGCGCCCGCTGCGCCAGGTTGCTCGCACTGCACAAGAGATCATGTCTGGTGAGTTAGGCGCTCGAATCGAGGTTGCCCCGGACAGTGATCTAGACCCGTTGGTCGGCTCGTTCAACGGCATGGCTGACTCCCTCCAACAACGGTTGGAACGAGAAGCGCGATTCGCCTCGGATGTCAGCCACGAGCTTCGTACTCCGCTCACGTCGCTCTCTGCCGCAGCGCAGTTGCTGGCGTCTCGTCGCGACGACGTTGCCGATCGCACCCAGCCCGTGATCGATGTCCTTGTCACTCAAACCGAGCATTTTCGTCAGCTGGTTCTTGATTTGTTGGAGATCAGTCGCTTCGATGCTGGCGCTGCTGAAATGAACGTCACCGAGGTTGACCTGCCGGAATTTGTGGCGCACATCGCATCAGGATTTGGGGAGATCCCAATTGACTCGTCGCGGTTGTCCTCGCGGGTGGTCACCATTGATCGGCGACGAGTGGAACGCATTCTTGCCAACCTGCTGCAGAACGCGCAGAACTACGCGGGCGGAGCAACCTCCATCGCACTGTCGTCCAGCCGTACGGAAACCGGAGAGAACCGAGTCCGCATCGTTGTCGACGATTGCGGCAACGGGATTGGCGAAGAAGAGCGGGCCGTCATCTTCGAGCGGTTCCGCCGCGGGAGTGCGCAGCGGAGCGCAAATACCAAGGGCACGGGCCTCGGCTTGTCGCTCGTCAGCGAGCACGCACGCCTGCATGGCGGGCTTGTCTGGGCGGAAGAAGCACCAATTGGCGGTGCGCGGTTCGTGGTTGAACTCCTTGAGGCGCGCTCCCCGGCCGGCGCACAGGACGGCCTCGACACCGTTGAGGGAGCCGTCGCATGACCGGATTCGTCAACTCCCGACACGACGCCCGACACGACGCCCGACACCGCGCCCGACTTGGCGCGTTGCTTTCGGCCGTGGCGTTCCTCGCGGCGTGCGGAGTCCCGCTCAGTGATCAACCGATCCTTGCCGGGGGCGCCACAGGACCCTCGACCACCACCAGCCGGATCAGGACCGATGGTTCGCTTCCTGTGCGCATATTCTTTGTCCGTGACGGCCGGTTTGATTGGGTGGAACGCCGTGACACGGCAAGTTCAACCACGCATCCGGAAATCGCAATTCGCAACACCATCCAGTCGCTTAAGGCCGGGCTGCTCCCGCGTGAACGCGACAGCGGTTTCACCTCGCCGCTGGACGACATCGTGGCCGACACCGACCTCAGCCTTTCCGTGGCGGTGGTCGACGGTGTCGCCGAAATCAACCTGTCGTCGGTTTCCGGAGTTATTCGTGGTTTGTCTGATGCGCAGCTTCGATCCGTCACCGCGCAACTCGCATTGACAGCCTTGTTAGCCACACCGGGAATCGGTGGGGTGCGGTTTGTCCTTGACGATCAATTCGTGGCGTTGGTCGACCAGTTCGGGTCGCTTGGCCCGGACTACCATGTGGGCGATTTTCCGTGCCTCAAGGAAGACCGCACCTGCATGCTTCCGCAGGTCATCCTCCCTGAGATTCCCAGTGACGATGGAACGGTTCCCGACGACGGAGCCGTCGAAACAGTTGGGCCGGTTACTGTTGCGCCCGCCGCTGAATCCACCGGGAGCGGCTGAACGATTGCGATCAACTGCTGAAGGGGTCCGGCGGTCCCCTGTAGGCTGTTTCGATGCGCGTTTGGCGCACGTTGCACGCTCCGGGATCGTCCAAGGGCAGGACATCTGGTTTTGGTCCAGAGAATGAGGGTTCGAATCCTTCTCCCGGAACTACTTGTGGGGTTAACAGGTTGTACCGATGACTTCACAAGTACCACGTCAGTTGCCGATGTGGTTTGCGCCACCCCTGTGGTAGACGGGATCACAACATGTCACCTGCAGCACAACCGCATCACCCCAACCCGTGGTCTATCGAGTACGCAACCGATGGCGTAACGGACCCCAACGAGGAACGCACTTCCGACCGGGGCATCCCAACCCCTCGGCCGGGTGACTCCCACTCTTTCGTCGGTATCGTCATGGCCGCGGGTGACGCAGACGCAATGCGCTCCGCCCGTCCCAAGCCTCTGCACCGAATCTGTGGCCGCACTCTGGCTGGCCATTCCCTCGACACACTCAAGCGAGCAGGCATTGACCGCGCTGTGGTGGTGGTCTCAAGCGGCATGGATCGGGTTGCAAAGGTTCTGCAGCAGGAGGCCACTCCTGACATGACCATCTCGGTTGTCACGCAGTCCCAACCTCTGGGTTCTGCCGACGCTGTTGCTGTTGCGGTCACTGCCCTCGACGACGATTTCGACGTGCTGCCAACCGCTCGTGCCCGCCAGGCATTCGGGTCCGACTCCCAAGGCCCTTCCGGTGACGTTACCGATCTGGTGGTCTTGCCAAGCGACCGTCCGCTCATCACCGACGCAACCATTTCAGCCCTCCTCGACGCTCATGAAGGCAGCAGCCACATCGCAACCATCCTCACTGCGTCGCTCGTCGATCCGGACGGCCATGGCGTCGTCGTGCGTGGCAGGGGCGGACGTGTTGAAGCAGTTGTCGATCCAGAGGTTGCAGAGATGCACCACGATTGGGATGCAAAGACCGCCCACGAGTGCGACACCGGCGTGATGGTGATTCACCTCGACCTGCTTGCTCCGGCGCTTCGCCGCATCACTCGAGACGCATCGGGTGGCTCGCTGTCCGAGGTCATCAGTGTGCTTGTCGACGCCGGGTATTCCATCGGCACGGTGATGGTGGAAGACCCCACCGAGGCAATGGGTGTCGACGATCGCGTGCACCTCGCCGACGTGGAGTCCGAGTTGCGGCGTCGCACCAACGCGGCCCTCATGGCAAGCGGCGTCACGATGATCGACCCGCTACGCACCTACATCGATGCCACCGTGCGCATCGCACCCGACGTGACGCTGTTCCCCGGCACCATGCTGCAAGGAAATTCCGTTATCGGTGCGGGGGCAGAGATCGGGCCGGACTGCCGTCTGGTCGACACGGTGGTTGGCGAGGGAGCTTGCGTAGAAAACAGCGTTGCCAGGTCCGCCCATATTGGTGCTGGAGCGGTCGTCGGCCCGTTTGCCGTGCTTGAACCAGGGTCAAAAATTGCTCCCGGCGTTCGCACCGGCCCTGGGTTTACCGCCTGACCCACTTTCGACCGAAGCGGCGGGCTAAACCACCAGTAGTGTGGGGCGTCACCCTCTCTTGGCATCGGAGCTCACGCGACTCATGGAAACACTCATGGAAACACGCTGATGGAAACCACGCCCACGAAGCGCCTTGCGCTGTACAGCGGACGCACCAATCCCACCCTCGCTTCTGACGTGGCCCATCACCTTGGAATTGAGCTCGGCAACGCCAACCTGGTGGACTTCGCCAACGGAGAAATTCGTTGCACGTTCGGTGATTCGGTCCGCGGCACAGACTTCTTCGTGATGCAGACCCATTCCGGGTCGGTTAACGACTCCATCTTCGAACAACTGATCATGATCGACGCCGCCAAGCGTGCGTCGGCCAAACGCATCACGGCGGTCATCCCGTTCTATGGGTACGCACGCCAGGACCGCAAGGCTGCTGGCCGAGAGCCAATCACCGCCAAGCTGGTTGCAGACATGCTTTCCACCGCTGGGGCAGACCGGGTGGTCACCGTTGATCTGCACTCCGGTCAGATCCAAGGCTTCTTCGACATTCCGGTGGACCATCTCACGGCCATGCCAGTCCTGGTGGATCACCTGCGCACCACGCTCCCAAAAGACTCGGTCATCGTGTCGCCAGATACCGGCCGGGTGAAGGTGGCCGAGCGTATGGCCAAGCACCTCGACGCTGACGTGGCGTCGGTCTACAAGCGCCGGTCGCTTTCCAAGGTCAATACCGTCGAAGCCCTCGACATCATGGGCCACGTAGAGGGGCGCCACTGCGTCATCGTCGACGACATGATCGACACCGGCGGCACGGTTTGCGCTGCAGCGGAACTGCTCAAGCGTCATGGGGCAACCGAGGTGTGGGCTGCGGTAACGCACGGGCTGTTGTCCGGCCCGGCCATCGACCGGATCAAGAATTCTGTTTTTGACAAGGTCATCATCACCGACACCATCCCCATGACCAGCGACCGCCAGTGCGACAAGATTGAGGTGCTTTCGGTCGCGCCACTGTTGGCCTCGGCCATTACCGCTGTCTTCAGCGACTCCTCCGTTTCCGAAATCTTCGGCGGCGAGAACCAGTCCTAAACCCTGGCGGGGCGCCGGCCTGCTGTTGCGTTTCGGCGGCCGGTCGTGAGCGGCTAGCATTGCAGGGCTCTGCACAGCCGTGCTACCCGATCTTGTCACTCGAGATCTTGCAAACCTGATCTTGCATCCCCGAGATCTGTACCCAAGGACCTTCAACGCCATGGCCGACATCACGCTCAACGCTGAACTTCGCACGCAGACCGGCTCCGCCGCGTCCGGTCGCCTGCGCGCCGCTGGCAAGTTGCCCGGTGTGGTCTACGGCAACGGCACCACGCCTGTTTCCGTCTTCCTTGATCACCACGAAGTGTCGTTGGCGTTCAAGACCATGGAAAGCCGCACAGAGCCGTTCACCATCGTGCTTGAGGGCAAGAGCCACGCAGTAAAGCTGCAAGAGATCCAGCGTGACCCGGTGCGTCGTAACGCCCGTCACCTCGATCTCAAGCTCGTCTGATCCTGCTTCCAAGCCGCAGTTCTTTTCCGTAACCCAACATGCTGGGCCGCCAGCAGCGCGAGCCTGATGATCTGTTGGTCATCGGGCTGGGCAACCCGGGTGCGGAATATGCCGGAACTCGGCACAATCTCGGCGCAGACGTTGTAGCTCTGCTCGCTGAACGGCACTCCGGTCGGCTCAAGTCGGGCAAGGAACGTGCGTTGATGGCTGACCTGCGTATCGCGGGGAAGCGCGTCACCGTCGCGTTTCCGCAGACGTTCATGAATCTGTCGGGTGAGTCTGCCAAGTCTCTGCTGAAGCGCAGCGGCGTCACCCTCGACCGGATGGTGGTTGTGTACGACGAGCTCGATCTTCCGTCGGCACGACTGAAGCTGAAGCTTGGCGGCGGCTCGGGCGGACACAACGGGTTGAAGTCGGTGTCCGCGTTGTGCGGGCAGGACTATGTGCGGGTCCGTCTTGGAATTGGTCGCCCGCCGGGCCGCCAAGACCCTGCTGATTACGTGCTGCGTCGCCCTCCCGCGGCCGAGCGTGCGCTGCTCGATGTGTGCGTCCAAGAGGCCGCCGACGCCATCGAAGCGTTGGTCCTGGAACCCCTCGCCGACGTCATGACCCGAGTCAACGCCAAACCGTAAGGGCCATCCGCCAGCGCACCCTCGTTTTCGCCCATCTGTGTTCGTTACGTAACGATTTGGCTGGTCGTTTTTCGCCCATCTGTGTTCGTTACGTAACGATCTGGCTGGTCGTTTTTCGTCGACCGTCTGTGTTCGTTACGTAACGATTTGGCTGGTGACTGGTTGTCCCCTGCATGGCTGGGCGTCTCAGGCAGCCTGCACGGGACAACCGAACCTGCAGGGGACGCCCACAATCCAACTTCGCCGGCGGTCGACCATAGCGCTCTTGCTCCAACGTTGTGGTTCGAGCAACCAACGTTGTCATTCCGGGCCCGACTAGACGTCGAATTCGAAACGTTGGTTGCTGGGAGCCCAACGTTGGTTGCGTGGCGCGGGTTTGCTGGGGTTGCCTGCAAGGCACGGGGTCGCGGCACGGATGGTGGGCGGATACGCGAAATGGCGTGACGAGTTTTGTCACGTGACAGTCACAACGGCGCGAAATTACGCACTTGTGCCCGCAGGCACCGGCTGCGCTAGGCCTTCTTGGGCGCTGCTTTCTTGGGCGCTGCTTTTGCGGCGGCTTTCTTTGTCCCAGCGGCCTTCTTTACAACCGGTGCTTTCGGTGGCGCAGCCTTCTTCGTGGCCGCAGCTTTCTTGGCCGCCGGTGCTTTCTTGGCCACGGCCTTCTTCGCGGGCGCCGCTGCCGCAGCGGGTTTCGCAGCGGGTTTCGCAACAGGTTTCGCAACAGCGGTGGGCGCGACATCGGCCACATCGGCTGCAGGGGTGGCACCTGACTCGGTGCGGAGGCGGGCCGATGCTTTTCCGGCCATCTGCTCCAGGCGGGTCTCAAGTTCGTCGATGCGGTCAGCCAGGACCACGATCTGATCGGCCATCTCGGCCTTGATCCGGTTGACGAACTTGTCGGTGTGGCTGCGAGCCTGTTCGGCCAACGCAGCGACAGTCGCTTCGGCGTCCTTGCGCTTCACCCCATTGTCTTTGAGCATCTTGGAAATCTCGTCCGCTTTGGCCTGCGTGACCTCGCCGAAGGTCACGCCGGCATCCATGAGTCGCTTCAGAAAATTGCTGTTAGCCATGAAACGCAGCGTACCGCCGGTTCCCAAGTTGTACCCAGGCGGTTGGGAGGGGTGCTGGGGAATGAGAACATCGTGGCCATGAATCACCCAGAGGCCCTGAACGACAGCCGGACCGAGAACAGCTCACAGACTGCGCAGACAGCGCCCGTGAGTTCCGAGTCGCACCGTCAGACTCGCTGGGCCGCTCCTGCAGGGTCCACCGACGTGTTGTTGTTGCGCCACGGTGCCACCGAGGGCTTGCGCGGCGACGCAGACCGTTTCCCATTGACCGATGGCCACGGTGACCCCAATCTCTCCGACGATGGCGAACTACAAGCTCAATTCACCGCAGACCGTCTCGTCAACGAAGACATTCATGCCATCTACGTCACCTCGCTCATCCGGACCCACCAAACCGCGGCTCCAACGGCAGAGCGGCTGGGAATCAAACCGCGCGTTGAACCAGAACTGCGTGAAGTGTTTCTGGGCGAATGGGAGGGCGGACTCGCTCGAGTGCACGCGTCGCTTGGTGACCCACGTTGGGTGCGTGCCGTTGAAGAAGGAGAGTGGGGCCACGTGCCGGGAGCCGAAACCACAGAACAACTCACCCGCCGATGCATGGACGCACTGAACCGCATCGAACAAGCACATCGCGGCGAACGAGTTCTGGTTGTTGTCCACGGCGGTGTGATTGCAGCCATTCTCAAGGCAGTTACCGGTGTGAAGGATTCCTTTGTGGGCGCGGATAACTGCTCGCTCAGCCACGTTGTTCACGTCAACGGCATGTGGCGGATGCGTTGCTTCAACGACACCGCCCACCTCGGTGGCTTCACGCCATCGACGCATCGGCCAAACGCTGCTGATCTTGCCAGCCACGCCGGCAGAACGCCGAGCCGATGACACTCGCCCCGCTTCTGGAGCTGCTGGAGAACGACCCAACATTGGCCGACATCGCTGGGCTGAGGACGGCGCTCCTGGCCGTCGCCGACCCTGCCCGCGCGTTTGTGTTGGCTGGTTTGGCGCGGGTGAGCGGACGCCGCCCGTTGGTGGTCCTCACAGCCACCTCAAACGAAGCGGAACGCCTTGCGCTTGATCTGCGCGCATATCTTGGCGAGAACAACGTCGACGTGTTCCCGGCATGGGAGACGCTGCCGTTCGAACGGGTCAGCCCAAGCGTGGAGACCATGGGTCGGCGGTTGCGCACCATGTGGCACCTGCGTTCCGTTGGGACCGACGACGACCAGTGCCCCATGGTGCTTGTTGCTTCGGTGAAGTCGGCATTGCAGCGCCTTGGCCCGCACGTGGAGGAGACAGCCCCTGTGGTGGTCCGCCAGGGTGACTCGGTTGACCAGACGCAACTTGTCGAAGAACTTGTTGGTCTCGGTTACCGACGTGAGTACCAGGTGGAGCATCGCGGCGAATTGTCTGTTCGCGGATCAATTGTTGACGTGTTCCCCAGCACCGCAGACATGCCGGTTCGTATCGATATGTGGGGCGACGAGGTTGATCGTCTGTCGACGTTCAGCATCCAGGATCAGCGTTCGCTGGAAGACATCAGTTCGGTTGAACTCTTCGGGTGTCGTGAACTTCGGCCCAACGATGATGTGAAGGCACGTGCAGAGCAGTTGATGACCTCCGAGCAGTGGGGGCGTACTCAGTGGGAACGACTGGTGCAGGGCAGCACCTGGGACGGCATGGAGTCATGGCTGCCGTGGCTCACCGACGACCAGCACCTCATCTCCGACATCATCGGTCGCGATGCATTGGTGGTGCTGCTCGAGCCGCGCCGTATGCGTGACCGAGCTGCGGAACTGATCGATGAAGAGGCCGCTCTTGCTGGAGCACTTGCGCTCACCTGGGGTGCGGTCACGCACGACGGTGTGGCAACAGGCGAGGGATCCTTCCCCCAGCTGCACCTTCCCTTCGACCGTTTACTGAGCAAAACCTCGGCACCTGTTTGGTCGCTTACGTCCGCGCCGGAAGGCCCCGAGACAAACGTCATCCCGGCCATGGGTTGGACCCCCGTTCATGGCGATTCGTCCGTGCTCATCTCGCAGTTGCGGGGTCTGCTGATGGACGGCTACCAGGTGATTGTGGCCGCGGACGGTGAGGCTTCGGCTGACCGGTTGCAGTCGTTATTGCGAGAAGTCGGCGTGGGTGCGCAGGTTGTGCCAGCTGGCTATGACCCAGAGGTTGGCCCAACGGCATCTGGCGCAGCACGCGGTGTGCAGGTGGTTGTGCAGCCCATCGAGCGCGGGTTCATCATGCCGGCCATCAAGTTGGCTGTGCTTGCCGAGACGGACCTCACCGGGCGCCGCCGCGCGCACCGACGCGCCAAGTCACGTAAGCGCGAGGCGCAGACGTTCTTCGACGGTCTCACGCCTGGCAGCTACATCGTGCATCACGTGCACGGCGTTGGCCGGTTCGACGGAATGGTCACCCGCAAGATCGGTGGGACAGAGCGGGATTACCTGCTGCTCAGCTACCGCGGCGACGACAAGCTCTACGTGCCGTCGGACCAGATCGACGCGGTACGGCCCTATGTTGGTGAACCACCGTCGCTGCACAAGTTGGGCGGCAAAGACTTCGCTACGCAGAAGGCGCGTGTTCGTGCAGCGGTGAAAGAAATCGCGCAGGAATTGGTTGTCCTTTATCAGCGGCGTATCTCCACGCCGGGGCACGCATTCGGTCAGGACACACCGTGGCAGCACGAGATGGAGGAGGCGTTTCCGTTCGCTGAAACTCCCGACCAGCTGAAGGCCATCGAAGAGGTCAAGGCCGATATGGAGGCCCCGCAGCCGATGGACCGGTTGGTGTGCGGAGATGTGGGTTACGGCAAAACCGAGGTTGCCATCCGGGCCGTGTTCAAGGCGGTGCAAGATGGCAAGCAAGCAGCAATCCTGGTTCCAACGACGCTCCTGGCGCAGCAGCACTTCACTACGTTCTCCGAGCGGTTTGCCAACTACCCCATCCGCGTCGAAGTGTTGTCTCGGTTCCTCACCCCGGCGCAACAGCGCAAGGTCATCGCGGCCCTGCACGACGGCGAAGTAGACGTGCTGGTGGGCACCCACCGACTGCTTGGCTCCGACGTTGTCTTCAAGCGGTTGGGACTGTTGGTGGTGGACGAAGAGCAGCGGTTTGGCGTCAGCCACAAAGAAGCAATCAAACAGCTGGCCAACATGGTTGACGTGCTCACGCTGACAGCCACGCCAATCCCGCGGACGCTGGAGATGGCCCTCACAGGCATCCGAGACCTGACGCTGCTCAACACTGCGCCAGCGGAACGTCAACCCATCCTCACGTACGTGGGCGAGTACGACGACCGTGCCGTGGCGGAGGCCATTCGGCGTGAGCTGCTCCGAGAAGGGCAGGTGTTCTACGTTCATAACCGAGTCTCCGACATCGACCACAAGGCAGAGCAGCTCAAAGCGCTAGTGCCCGAAGCGCGCATAGCAATTGCGCACGGTCAAATGGATGAAGGCACGCTTGAGCAAGTGGTCTACGACTTCTGGGACAACCAGTTCGACGTGCTGGTGTGCACCACCATCATCGAGACCGGAATCGACATGCCTACCGTCAACACGTTGGTAGTTGACAGGGCTGACCGAATGGGCCTTGGGCAGCTACACCAGTTGCGTGGCCGGGTGGGGCGCAGCGGGCATCGTGCGTACGCGTACCTTTTCTATCCCGAGGGCATGCAGTTGTCTGAAGACGCATACGAGCGGCTCAAGACCATCGGTGAACATACCGAGCTGGGTTCTGGCTTCAAGATCGCAATGCGAGACCTCGAGATCCGAGGCGCGGGCAACCTGCTTGGCGGCGACCAAAGCGGTCACATTTCGGCGGTCGGCTATGACCTCTACAGCCAAATGGTGATCGAGGCCGTTGGGGAACTGAAAGGCGAGACCCCACGGGAGCCCGCAGAGATCAAGCTGGAAATCCCGGTCGATGCCAACATTCCGCACGAGTACATCGCCAAAGAACCTCTGCGGTTGGAGGCTTACCGGCGTCTGTCAGAAGTCACGTCCATTGCTGACGTGGAAGACATCCGCAAGGAGTGGATCGACCGGTATGGGCCCATCCCGCCCCTTGCGTTGGCACTCTTGGACGTCGCAACACTGCGCGCCGAATGTGTTCGCATCGGCATCCGAGACATCACGGTCACTAAACCGGTTGGAATGTCAGCTGGGATGATGCCGGGCGCGTTGGCGGCCCGTATTTCCCCCGTGACGTTGAAGACCAGCCAGGAAATTCGCCTCCAACGTCTGGTCAAGAGCGCCATCTGGAAGCCGGCAGACAACCTGCTGATTCTGCCGATGAAGCCAAAGACCGACGTGTGCGAGTTTGTGCTGACGTTCCTGGGCGAACTCTTTCCCAGGGTGTAGTCCGCTTTCTCCGGGTGGGGGCGAACTCGTTCATAAGGCGTAGGCGGTAGGCTCAACTCCCGTGCGCCTTGTACGTCCTGTAACTGTCACCGGAAATCGCTTCGGGAAACTCTCTCCCAAACTGACCGCAAGGTTGGTGGCGCCGCTGGCGTTATCGGCCGTGGTCCTGCTCAGCGGGTGCGGGTCATCGTCGGGGTCCAGCCAGGCCGTGATCTCCGGCAAGCTGGCGCCCACCTCGGCTTCCGAATTGGAGGCAGAGCTCAAGATGGTGACGGACATTCCTTCGTTCCTTGAAGGCTGGAAGGGTGCCACCCAGAAAGACGCCAATGTCGGCAAGAAGTACTCGCCAGAGTTAGTGGCCTACGTGCTGCAGAACCGGTACTTCAATGCCCTTATTCAGGAAGAGGCCAAGGCCCGCAAGGTCAAGCCAGCCGAGATGACGGACACGTTCAAACAGAACATGGCGCAGGCCACCCCTGGCGGCGAGACCACGCTAAACGCCTACCCCGCAAAGTACCGAGACGACCAACTTCTCACGCAGCGTTACATCGAAGCGATGCTGCTTGCAGCTGGCGGCGGGGACCCTAAGACCTACTTCGACAAGAACCCTGACAAATTCACCACGGCCTGTGTGAAGCACATCCTGGTGGCCTCAGAACCTGAAGCTACGGCGGCGCTCGCACGCATCACCGGCGGCGAGGCATTCGACAAAGTGGCCGCTGCGGTCAGCACCGATCCGGGCAGCAAGGAATCAGGCGGAGATCTGGGTTGCCAGCCACTGTCCACCTACGTTGCAGAGTTCTCTGCGGCGGCTTCCAAAGCAACTCTGAACGAGGTCACCAAGCCGGTCAAGTCGGACTTCGGCTATCACCTGCTGCTGGTGTCCAAGCGGGACGTCACCAAGTGGGGTCCAGAGGCCGAAACTCTGGCTAAGCAGACCGTGCAGCAGGCTGGTCTTGAAGACGTCAAGGCTGGCCTCCTGGCGCGGGCGAAAGCTGCCGAAACCGTGGTCAACCCCAAGTACGCAGTGTTTAACAGTGAGACCGGCGGGTTGCCGCAGATTGATGTTCGTCCTACACCGGGTGCTGCTTCCACCACGGTTGCGGGTCTCCTGCCGCAGAACTAGTGGGCACGCGCCCTTCCATCGTCGTCATCGGGCTTGGGCCCGGTGGCGCTGATCTCATGACGGTTGGCGCGCTCGACGCAATTGCGGCGTGCCCCGTGCGCTTCCTGCGCACCAACCGGCATCCCTCTGCTCACGTAGTTTCTGATGCGCCAAGCTTCGACCACCTCTACGAGTCGCTTCCGTCCTTCGAAGCCGTCTATACGCAGATAGTCAGCGAACTGATCAGTGCGGCGCAGGCCGCGGCTCCACAACCGGTGTTGTACGCGGTGCCAGGGTCTCCGTCGGTAGCCGAGCACACCGTGGAACTGCTGGTGGCCAACCCCGCTGTTGATGTCACCATCGTGCCCGCCTTGTCGTTCCTCGATCTGACGTGGGCACGGTTGCGAGTCGATCCCCTCACCTCAGGGGCGCGTGTCGTCGATGGGCTGCGTTTTGCTCAACAAGCCGACGGTGAGGTTGGCCCGTTGCTTGTGTCGCAGTGCCATTCGGTTGCGGTGCTGTCTGACATCAAGTGCATACCGCTTGATCCGCCGGAGACTGTGACGGTGCTCCAGCGACTGGGCCTGCCCGATGAGTCCATCGTCAACATTGCCTGGGACGACCTCGACCGGGTGATTGAACCGGACCATCTCACGTCGCTGTGGATCGAACGGATGCCGTCGCCGCTGCGCACGGAGATGGCACGACTCGTCCAGGTGATGGCCGACCTCCGTGAGCGCTGCCCGTGGGACAGCGAACAGACGCATCGGTCGCTTGCGCCGTATGTGGTTGAAGAGGCATACGAACTGATTGAAGCGATCGAAGCCGATGCATCGCCGGAAGCCACAGACGCTGACACGGACCACCTCGTTGAAGAGCTGGGCGATGTGTTGTTTCAGACCGTCTTTCATGCCTGCCTTGGTGAGGAAGATGGCCGGTTCTCGTTGGCCGATGTGGCCAGGGTTCTCAGCGACAAATTGATCCGTCGTCACCCTCACGTGTTTGCGGGAGTGGCCGTTGCCGATGCCGATGAGGTGAAGCGCAACTGGGAGCAGATCAAAAGCGAAGAACGCGGCGACGCTACAAAGGCGTCCGGAGATCACGATCCAATGGCTGGGCTCACCGAGTCACTGCCAGCACTCACGTACGCGGCCAAGGTAGCCAAGCGTGCTGCTGCTGCGGGGCAGCCAGTGAAGCCGGCCGTGCTGCCAGAAATTGCAGAGGATTCGGTTGGGGAGTATCTGCTTGCCGTGGTTGCAGCAGTCCGTGCAACCGGCCGCGACCCCGAGACCGAATTGCGGCTGGCCGCCGCTCGGCTTCGGGACCACGTTCGTCGCTCAGGCGGCTAAGAGCGCCGCACGGTCACGCGTCGGCTGCTCGAACTTCGAATTGAATTTCCGTCACCCAGGCATTTGGGCCAGCCGCGCCTTTAGGAGTTGAGGCGGCGGACTTGCACCATGGTGTCGCTGTAGGCCACGCCTCCGCCGAATGACGTTGGCGTGTCGTTCGTGAGGGCGTTGGCGGTGCGGCCATCCGGGTGGGCCGCGGCGTGCCAGCCGTACGGCACGGCCACCAAGCCATCACGCACCAGGGTGCCGATTCGTGCAGTGAGGCGCAACACGGCGCGGTCGTTGAAGACCTCGACGGTTTCACCCGGTTCGATGGACCGCTCTGCTGCATCGGCGGCACTCAGCTCTACCCACGGGCCCTTCTCGCGGCCACCGTGTGATGGTAAGTGTGCATAGGTGCTGTTGAGGAAACGAGTGTGCACCTTTGGAGTCATGAGAGACAGCGGGAACCGCTGCGAGTCCTGAGTGGACGGGATGTATCCGACCACCGCACCGAGGCCCTGTGATTCCATTTCCGTGGACGACAGCATTGCTTTTCCGTCTGCTGTTCCGAATCCGCCGTGGGTGTGCGGCATGTAGACCTCGTCGACGCTCAATCGCATCGTTCCGAGGGCTCGCAATGTGTCTGCGGTGATGCCAGCCGCACGAGGGTGACCCCCAGTCAGGGAGCGCTGCAGGTACTCATCGTCGGAGAGGAACAATGCAGGGTCCGTGAAACCCATTGCGCCTGAGAGTCGACGGAACAACTCGCTGTTGGAGACGGACTCTCCCAGCGGCGGAATGGCTGCCTGGTTCCAGTTGACGTGAAGGCTGCCCCACGAAGGAACCACGTCCGTGGACTCGATCTGCGTTGTTGCTGGAAGCACTATGTCTGCGTACGATGCTGTGTCGGTGAGGAACTGCTCGTGCACGACTGTGAACAGATCGTCACGTGACAGCCCGGCCCGGATGAGTTCAGCGTTGGGGAGGGAGACCAATGGGTTGAAGTTCCACACCAGTAGCGCCTCAACTCGTGGTGCCAGCGTGTCGTCGGTGAGCCAGCGTCCCATCTGGTTCATCGACAACGAACGAGTACTGCGGCCAGCCGGCTGATCGAGGCCGACGGTCTCTGCAATTGCTCGGGTGAACACGCCGACGGAACGCGACGCGCCTCCGCCTGGGAGCCGCCACGAACCCAGTAGGACAGGCAGCGTGGTGAGCAGTCGGAAGAACTGCGCCCCCTGCTCTCGGTGTTCTGCGCCGATCAGGCTGCGAAAGTGTGCTGGTGGAGCTTCGGCGATGACGCTTGCGAGGTGCTCCACCGTTTCCAGCGCGATGCCGCACGTTGCGCCCACTCGTGCTGGCGTCCAGGGGGCGGCCTCGGCGGCGAGCTCATCGAAACCACTGGCGTATTGCGTGACGTAGTCCGTGTCGATTCGGCCGTCTCGTATCCACAGATGAATGAGGCCGAGCATCAACGCGATGTCTGTGCCGGGGAGCGGCTGGATGAACAGGTCGGCTTCTTCCGCGGTGATGGTGCGGAGCGGGTCGATGCAGATGACGGTTGCACCGTTCTTGCGGGCCTCCTCGATGAACGGCCACAGGTGCCGGTTGGTCATCCGCGGGTTGGTTCCCCACAGCACCACACACTTGGCGAAGCGGACGCTCATCGGGTCGGCTCCCTCGCCGGTGCCGTAGGTGGCAGACCACCCCACGCCGGCGGCCTGACCGCACACGTTGTCCACCATGCGCGAAGCCCCAAGTGTTGCCATGAACCGATCATGTGCGTGCATAGAGATGAGGCTTTGATTGCCCGCATCCCACAAACCCATGATGGCTTCGGACCCGGAGCCGACGATCGTTTCGGACCAGCGGCTGGCAATCTCATTCAGCGCCTCGTCCCAGCTGATGGGCTCAAACTGGCGGCTGCCCTTGGGGCCTGTCCGGCGCAGCGGCGTCAGCACTCGGTCTGGGCTGTACACACGGTCAAGGAAACTGTTGACCTTGGGGCACAACTCACCCTGCGAGAACGGGTGGTCCGGGTTGCCTCGCATCTTCAGCGCAACCGGGACCGGCTGCTGGTCATCGACGGTGACAACCCAGCCACACGAGTCCGGGCAGTCGTGGTGGCATGCTCCATTGACGGTCTTCATTGCCGCAGCGTACCGAATGTCACGCCAAGACCGTCTGGGGATAAGGCCGCACGAGTACTTTTGATCCTCGGCCTCCTTTCACCTTGAGCTTGCGAAGGTCCGCACAACGATTCTGGGTGCGGTTTGAACATCAGTCGAGGGTAAACTCTGCTGATGCCAGTAGATGTGCGGTTGTTGCCACCCGAGATCGCCCGGGCCGCTGCGCGAGCTCGAGAAGCAATCGGTGTTCTTGACTCCACTCCCCCAGATGTCACACCACTGAGCCCTGCAATCTCGGCCTTCGCTGACTGGGCTATCGACAGCGGCGAACTGGCGAAAGCGATACAACGAATTGCCGCCACAGACGCAGAGCTTGCTGGCTAAACGTGCTCGAACGGTTTCCCCGCTACTACAAAGGGTGGCTGACCGTCTTCACATCACGATTCACCTGCTCTGATTTTCTCGGAGGACGATCTTCGAATTCCGCGTGACGTGCCGAGGCTCGGTGCATTCGGTGTCGTGGCAACACTGCTTGAACTTGTACTGGCTTACAAGAAGGCGAGACAGGCCGCGGTGGCGTGGCGGAAATCGCCCGACTGCAAGAACACAGAAGTCAGCTGCGCGCAGGTGGACTGTTACCGCCGTGGTTCGGATTTCGAACATACGTACGCTTAGGGAACGCAGGACTCCGGGTTGGCACCGCCCGGGCATCTCGTCGGCCTAGGCTGTCGGCTCAACCCAGTTCCGCGAGGGGATTTGCAACGTGAGTGCAATCGAAGAAGTTGTTGGCCGTGAAGTCTTGGACTCCCGTGGTAACCCCACGGTTGAGGTAGAGGTTCTCCTGGAAAGCGGTGCTACCGGCCGGGCCATGGTGCCCAGCGGCGCATCCACCGGAGAACACGAAGCCGTAGAACTGCGTGACGGGGGCACCCGTTACATGGGCAAGGGTGTGCAGAAGGCTGTGGGCAACGTCAATGGCGTGCTGCGAGACCTGCTTGTCGGCCGTGAAGGCCTTGACCAGCGCGAAGTCGACTGGGCCATGAACGATGCCGACGGCACGCCGAACAAGGCAAAGCTGGGCGCTAACGCAATCTTGGGTGCATCCATGGCCGTGGCCAAGGCTGCTGCAGAAGAGTGCGGCCTACCGTTGTACCGATACATCGGCGGACCAAACGCCCACGTCCTGCCAGTGCCAATGCTGAACGTGCTCAACGGCGGCGCTCACGCCGACAACACCATTGACTTCCAAGAGTTCATGGTCATGCCAGTTGGCGCTGCTTCGTTCTCCGAAGCGCTGCGTTGGGGTGTCGAGACCTATCACACGCTCAAGAAGATCCTCCACGACCGCAAGCTCTCCACCGCTGTTGGCGACGAAGGTGGGTTTGCTCCCAACCTCGCCAAGAACGAAGACGCCGTGAAGCTGCTGGTTGAGGCAATCGAACGTGCCGGATACAAGCCTGGTGAGCAGATTGCAATCGCGCTCGACCCTGCTGTCAGCGAACTGTGGAAGGACGGCAAATACGTCCTCGAGGGCGAAGGCCGCAGCCTCACCTCGTTGGAGCTGGCGGACTACTGGACCGACCTCGCTGCTCGGTACCCCATCGTCTCCATCGAAGACGGCATGGCTGAAAATGACTGGGACGGTTGGAAGACCCTCACAGATAAGGTCGGTTCCAAGATTCAGCTGGTTGGCGACGATCTGTTTGTCACCAATTCCGATCGCCTGCAGATGGGCATCGACAAGGCCGTTGCCAACTCCATCCTGGTGAAGGTCAACCAAATCGGCAGCCTCACCGAGACGCTCGACGCCGTCGGTCTTGCAACACGCAATGGCTACACCGCGGTGATGTCGCATCGTTCCGGCGAAACCGAAGACTCAACCATTGCTGACCTTGCAGTTGCGACCAACTGTGGCCAGATCAAGACCGGTGCTCCAGCCCGTTCCGACCGCGTTGCCAAGTACAACCAACTCATTCGTATCGAAGAGGAACTTGGCGAAGCAGCGGCATTCTGGGGACGCAGCGGACTGGCTCCACGCGGAACTCGCTGATGCCAGCACCCACGATCGAGCGCAACGGTAAGGCCGGGGCAAAAGCTGAGGGCGCAGCCGCCGTCGGGTCGCGGCCTGGGTCCGATCGGCCGCGTGCACAACGCATGTCGCTGGGCGCTTCACTCCGCAGGGGCCTTACCCGTCCAGTGCGCCACTTGCTGCTTGCGTTCGTCGTGGTCATCATCGGCGGTCTGGTGGGCGTGTTGCCTTTCGCTACCCGTGCGCTGCAGGACGATACCTACGCACAGTCCGCCGAGCGGCTTGCGCAACTGGAGAAGGAAAACGCTGCGCTCACCGCGCAGCGTGACCTGCTGCAGACCGACGAGGAAGTCGCTCGGATCGCCCGTGAGGAATTCGGCTTAGCCCCGAACGATGCCACCATTTATGCCATCCCGGAGTTGCGGCCAGATAACACAGACCGTGATCGCACCGGCGCCGCAGCCTCCAGTGCTGCAGCAGAGCAGGTCCCGGCCCCGAAGCGCGGGTTGGGTAACCGAATCGTCGATTTCATCGTCTTCTGGGACTAGCACCTCCCCCAAGGGGAGGCCAAGGGGAGGTCAGTGGGAGTCATCGCCGGTTTGGGCGAGAGTTGCTGAGTGGCGGTTCACCGCTGACCATGTGCGCCACATGTTGCTCAACATGTGGTGGCGCAATGCCGATAGCGCACTCGTGAGCCCGTTTTCCCCGGTCGTGCGACCGAGCCGTGTCCCGGCGCGCTCGCGCGCGTCTGGGCGCCGGTCGGCGTCTGGGTCGGCGTCTGGGTTGGCGAACACGCGGCGGATGCTTGCGGCGATGGCGTCAACGTTGCTGATCATGACCGGTTGCTCTGCGGGAAAGTCCGACCAGTCCGCAGGAGTCGCATCGTCCTCCGTTGTGCAGTCTGGCGTGGTTACAACATCAGCGCCCACGACACCTGTTGGCACGGTCAGTTCCAGCACCTCAGGCAGCTCGGACTCTATTGATACGTCACTCCCCGAACTGGTTGCCGATGACGCCGATTTCGTGGAGCTTGTCGACTTCGGCGACGACAGCCCCGGTGGACGCCGAGCCAGCCATCAACTCGACGATCCCAGGACCAACGCCCACCCAACCGCCATCTGCCGAGTTTGCATTGCCGCCGGCGCCGACCATTCCGAAACAGTTTGAACCGGCCGACATTGCCCTGGCAGCTACCGGAAGCAGCGACGGTGTCTCGTTCGGCGTTCCAAAGGGATGGTTGCTCTTCAGTACACCGGAAGAAGTCCGCGCCGCAACGGGCCTCACCGCCGAGTTCCAGACGAAGTTTGCGCAAGGCATCGAGGGCGATCAGAATCGGCGGTACCTGATCCCGAAGTCGCAATTGGACTCAGCGACGCCTACCTGGGCGAGTGTCGTGGTGACCGTGCCGACCGACCTCAGCGCGCAAGAAGTCGCAAACCGCATGGAGCAGTACGCAGTGCAAGTAGAAAGCCTGCGAATCGCTGCCACCGCGAATCGTCGGTTCCTTGAGCGGCGTGGCCTGGCCCAACTGTTCAAAGGCGCGGGTGCCCGCCGACGGTTGTCGATCGCGGCGCGGCTTGCGGATCGCCGATCGGTGATCGTCCAGACCGAGGGCTACGACCAGGACCTCGCGTCGCTCCACGCGCTGTTGGTGCTTTCGGTCGTCCCCGGCCCATCCGTGCCGGCAACGTCGATACCCGGAACGTCGCTTCCGTCAGCCCGCTGAGACTCACCCCGTTCGCGCAAGACTCGACCTTTCGGCCACGGCACTTTCAATGTTTCTTGTGATAGGAACGAAGTCGTCCCAAAACCCGTCCCCGTGGAGGTCCTGTGAAAGTCTCGATGCAAGTAAACGGTGCAGCGCAAAGCCACGACGTGGAGCCTCGCACCCTGTTGGTGCAGTACATCCGTGAATCGTGCGGACTCACCGGCACCAACGTCGGTTGCGACACCAGTTCGTGCGGCGCATGCACCATCCACCTCGACGGCGAGTCCGTGAAGTCCTGCACCATCCTTGCCGTACAGGCAGATGGCGGGACTATCACCACCATCGAGGGAATGGCAGCAGCCGACGGCACCCTGCACCCAATGCAGGAAGCATTCCGCCAGAACCACGGCTTGCAGTGCGGCTACTGCACCCCTGGCATGGTCATGGCAGCTACCGGGCTGCTCAAAGAGATCCCGCACCCAACCGAGGAAGAGGTCCGCTTGGGCCTTGAAGGAAACCTCTGTCGCTGCACGGGGTATCACAACATCGTCAAGGCGGTCCTTGCCGCTGCCGAGCAGGGCTGAGTAAAGGTCCATCGTGACCGACATCCTCGATCCTGTCCTCGCAGCCGACGCACCGTTTCACGGAACGGTCGGCGAGCCGCTGCTGCGCAAGGAAGACCCCAAACTACTTACCGGCGAAGGTAAGTACACAGACGACATCGTCGTCACCGGTGCAGTGCAGATGGCGCTCGTTCGCAGCCCATATGCACACGCACGAATCCGCTCCATTGACACCGCAGACGCGTTGCAGGCCCCTGGCGTTGTTGCTGTCTTCACTGGCACAGACCTTGCTGGCGAGTGGGCCGGTCCAATGCCATGTGCATGGCCTGTCACCGCCGACATGAAGAACCCTGCGCACTACCCGCTGGCAGTTGGCACGGCCAATTACTGCGGCGATGCGGTGGCGGTTGTCATCGCCGAGACCAAGGCTCAGGCTGCAGACGCTGCCTCCATGGTCATCGTGGACTACGAAGAGTTGCCAGCTGTCGTTGGTGTAAAAGATGCGCTCTCGGACCGGGTTGTCATTCACCCGGAACTTGGCACCAACCAGAGCTATGTGTGGGACCTCAAGCCAGACGAAGACAAGGTCAACGCTGCGTTTGCCGCAGCAGTGCACACCGTTCGCTGCGAGTACGTGCAACAGCGCCTCATCCCCGCAGCAATGGAGCCACGTGGCGTGCTGGTTGTGCCGCAGCCCTTCGGCGGCGAATTCGTGGTCTATAGCTCCACGCAGATCCCGCACATCCTCAAGGTGATGTTGGGTCTCACGGTCGGCGTTCCAGAGCAAAAGCTACGGGTCATTGCACCGGCAGTTGGTGGCGGGTTTGGTTCCAAACTCAACGTGTACGCAGAAGAGGTGTTGGCACTTGCGCTGGCCCGCAAGCTGCGCCGCCCTGTCCGCTGGACCGAGACCCGTTCCGAGAACACGCAGGCCACCATTCACGGCCGCGGGCAAGAGCAGGTCATCGAGCTCGCATCCGACGCCGACGGCAAAGTCACCGCCGTGCGTGTCGAAATCGTGGCTGATATGGGCGCTTACCTTCAGTTGGTCACGCCTGGGGTGCCGCTGCTTGGGTCGTTCCTGTACACCGGTGTGTATGCGGTTCCTGCGTTCAGCTTCCGCTGCACTGCGGTGTTCACCAACCTCACCCCAACAGACGCATATCGCGGCGCTGGTCGCCCTGAAGCCAGCTACGCAATCGAGCGGGCCATGGATACGTTGGCTGCAAAGCTGGGCATGGACCCAGCCGAAATCCGTCGTCGCAACTTCATCCCAACCGATGCCTTCCCGTATCCATCGGCCAGCGGCTTGGTGTTTGACTCCGGCAACTACGAGCCAGCGCTTGCAAAGGCACTTGCCCACGCGGACTACGACGGCCTGCGTGCCAAGCAGGCAACAGAAAAGGCCAGCAAGTCCAAAATCCGCACAGGTGTTGGCATCTCGTCGTACTTCGAGATTTGCGGCCTTGCTCCTTCACGTGCACTCGCATCGCTGAACTACTCAGCGGGTGGTTGGGAAGCAGCAACCGTACGTGTGCTTCCTACCTGCAAGGTGCAAGTCATCTCGGGTGCCACGCCTCACGGCCAGGGTCACGAGACCTCGTGGAGCCAAATCGTCGCAGACAAATTGGGCATCAGCCCAGACGACATCGAGGTTCTCCATTCCGACACGGCCATTTCGCCGCTCGGCCTCGATACCTACGGGTCCAGGTCGCTTGCAGTCGGTGGCACCGCAATCTGGATCGCCACAGACAAAGTGATTGCAAAAGCCAAGGCAATTGCAGCGCACCAACTTGAGGCTGCAGACGACGACGTCGAGTTTGCGGCAGGCGTATTCAGCGTGAAGGGTTCCCCCGACCGGGCGCTTCCCATCGCTGCCATCGCCTTCGGAGCGTTCACCGCGCACAACCTGCCAGACGGCATGGAACCCAACTTGGAAGCCCATTGCACGTGGGATCCACCAAACTTCACGTTCCCGTTCGGCACGCACATCGCCATCGTCGAAATCGACACCGAGACTGGTCAGACCAAGCTCAAGAAGTACGTCTGCGTCGACGATTGCGGCAACCAGATCAACCCGCTCATCGTGCAGGGCCAAATCCACGGTGGCGTCGTCCAAGGCATTGCCCAGGCGTTGTTCGAAGGCGTCGAGTACGACGACAAGGGCAATCTGCTCACGGCCACCTTGGCTGACTATCTGGTCCCTTCGGCGGCCGACGTGCCATCGCTCATCACAGACCACACCGTTACCCCAAGCCCCGTCAACCCCATGGGTGTCAAGGGCGCAGGCGAAGCTGGCACCATCGGCTCTGCCCCCGCGGTGATGAACGCCATCGTCGACGCACTACGTGACTTCGGTGTCAACGACATCCTCATGCCTGCAACCCCAGAGCGGGTTTGGCATGCCATTAACCATTCGGCCAACTGACCCCCGCCCAGGAGTTTCACAACAATGATTCCAGCAAAGTTCGATTACATCCGGGTCGATTCGGCCGAAGCAGCCATCGCTGCGTTAGTGGAGCACGGCGACGAAGCAAAGATCCTTGCCGGTGGCCACAGCTTGGTGCCGTTGCTCAAGCTTCGGCTGGCGTCGCCAGGCGTGCTTATTGATGTCGGCCGGGTGAAGGATCTGTCCTACATCCGTGACGCTGGTGACCACATCGCCATCGGTGCGCTTACCCGCCACCGTGAGGTTGAGACCTCGTCGGTGTTGGCAGAGCATGTGCCATTGCTCGGCAAGGTTGCGTACCACGTCGGCGACAACCAGGTTCGTCACCGCGGCACCATCGGCGGCTCCATCGCCCACGGTGACCCGGCCTCGGATCTGCCCACTGCCGCGCTTGCACTTGGTGCAACGTTGGTTGCCAAGGGTCCAAAGGGCGAGCGGACCATCAGCGCCGCAGACTTCTTTCACGGGTTCCTCACCACGGCGCTTGCCGAGGACGAGTTGCTCACCGAGATCCGTGTGCCAAAGACAACCGGTGCCGGTGCCAACTATCAGAAGTTCAACCGTCGTGCGCAGGACTGGGCCATCGTCGGTGTTGCAGCGTTCAACCAGGGCGGCAACGTCGGCGTGGCGCTCACCAACATGGGCTCAACTCCAGTTCGTGCCAGCGCCGTGGAAGCCGCTCTCAAGAGCGGTGCCACCGCAGCCCAAGCAGCTGAGCATGCCGCAGACGACACCGAGCCGTCCGCAGACCTCAACGCCTCGGTCGAATACCGCAAGCACCTCGCCCGGGTCCTCACCCGCCGAGCACTCGAAGCCTCAGGCGTCGCCTGACCGTTTCAGCTTCACCGCAAGTCGTGCACTAACTCAGTCCCGGACTGATTTCCTGCACGAAGAGCGATTCTTTAGTTTCCGCAGGTTCCCATGACCGCCGAGGCGCCTCCAAGGGCAAAGCCCGGCGGTCGTGGCGCGTCTGAGCGACTGTGCGTCTTCGGTTTGGTCGGGCCGGATCGAGCATCTGCAATCGTTACGTAATGATCTAGGCCACAAGTCTGGTTGTCCCCTGCATGGCCGGGTGTCTCCTGCAGCCTGCTGAGCACGCCCCAACCTGCTGAGCACGCCCGCTCATGCGTTTACCCGCGAAGGTCGGACCCGGCCGTCGCATGCTTGAACGCGAGTCCTTTGATCGTTACGTAACGAACGCAGAGGTGATTTTCGGGTTGGCCCTGCCTGGACAGATCATTCGGGCGCCTCCTGCATGGGTTGGGTGCCTCCCGCATGCTGCAGTACGCACCCAACCATGCAGAATGCACCCAACCCCGGCGCGAATCTCGGGAAGTGATGCGCTGCGGGTACCGTTGCAGGGTGATTGATTCCTTCGGCTCGCCCGACGATGTTCTCGCCGGCTTAGCTGCCCATGGATACCTGGCCGACGAGGGTCTTGCCACCGTTGTGTTCCTGGCGATGGCCCTCAAGCGTCCCTTGCTACTGGAGGGCGAGGCGGGCGTCGGCAAGACCGAGGTTGCCAAGGTCCTGGCCGCCATGACCCATACCGACCTGCTGCGTCTCCAGTGCTACGAGGGCATCGATGCCTCGCAGGCACTCTACGAGTGGGACTACGCACGCCAACTTCTGCACCTCAGGGCTACCGAAGTGTCTGCAGGTGCCAAGGTGGCCGAGGCAGACCTCTACTCGCCCCGTTTCCTGGTGCGGCGCCCGTTGCTGCAGGCCATCGACCATGGCGAATCGCCAGCACCGGTGTTGCTGATCGACGAAGTGGACCGCGCCGACGATGAGTTCGAAGCGTTTCTGCTCGAGGTCTTGTCGGACTATTCCGTCACCATCCCAGAGCTGGGCAAGTTCACAACCAACACCCCACCACTGGTCATTCTCACGTCCAACCGCACCCGCGACGTGCACGACGCGCTGAAGCGGCGCTGCCTCTATCACTGGGTGGAGCATCCGGGCTTCGAACGTGAAGTTGAAATCGTGCGCCTCCGTGCGCCAGGCGTCTCGGTGGAGTTGGCCCGCCAGGTAGCCGCTGCTGTTGAACAGATGCGCGGCATGGACCTCTACAAACCACCAGGCGTTGCCGAAACTATCGACTGGGCTCAGGCGCTTGCAGCCCTTGGTCGCAGCCGCCTGGACGAGCGCACCATCGAAGCAACTCTCGGCACCGTTCTCAAATATCGGGAAGATGCAGAGCGGGTGAAACACGCTGGTGTGGCACAGATGATTCGTGCAGCGGTGACGCGTGCCGGCACCTGACCAACCACATAACCCGGCATCAAGTATGGGTACAGATGGTCCGCCAGCTGATGTTTCGGGTGTTGCGCTCGTAGCCCCTGGCAACATCGCGCCCACAACGGGCAGTGTGCCGGGTGGTCCAACCATGGCGGCCATCCGCGCTGCTCAGTCAGGGGTGCGCCAGTTCCCAACGGTTCCGCACAGCGATGGTCCAACCGGCATCGACCGGATGGCCGTCGCCTTTGTGAACATCCTCCGTGCGTCTGGTGTGTCAACGCCCGTTGGCAGCACCGTTGCTTTTGTCGAGGCGCTGGTCGCCACCGGGGTGACGCAGAGGTCACGCGTGTATTGGGCTGGTCGTGCCACGCTGATCCGACGCCCAGAGGACATCGAGATCTATGACCGAGTGTTTTCGTCGTTCTGGGATGGCTATCTGTTCGGCAACAACGCGCCAACGATCGAAGAACACCTTTCGGTTGCGTTCGACGATCTGCCAGACGACGACCAGGGTGACGGCGAGGATGGCGAGGACGAGGACGATGGCGGCGACACGATGGCGGTTCGCTACAGCCGCGTTGAACTTCTCCACGACAAGGACTTCGCCAGTTACTCCGCCGACGACTTCGCCGAGGCGTATCGGCTGATGGCGGCACTGCGAATGATCGGGTCGCCCAAACGCTCCCGGCGTATGCGTCGCAGTGCAGGCAACCGCCCCACCCGACGCCCCGATGTGCGCCGCACCGTACGGCACGCCCTGCGAACCGACGGGACTCCTATTCGCCGCGCGTACCTGGAACCAGCAGATCGACCACGACGCCTTGTTCTTTTGCTCGACGTCAGCGGCTCGATGGAGTCCTATGCGCGCGCACTGATGCGGTTCGCGCAGGCTGCGGTGGTCGGCCGTGGCCGGGTTGAGGTTTTTGCCCTCGGGACCCGCCTCACGCGATTGACCAGAGAACTCAACAGCAGAGACCCTGACCGAGCATTGCAGCAGGCTGCCGCCCGTGTGGTGGATTGGTCCGGTGGCACGCGCCTTGGTGACGGCATCCGAGAATTCAACGACCGTTGGGCCATTCGCGGTATGGCTCGTGGGGCGGTCGTTGTCATCCTTTCTGATGGTTGGGACCGTGGTGACCCAGAAGTACTCGGTGAACAGATCGAACGATTGCACCGTGTCACGCATCGACTGGTGTGGGTGAACCCGTTGAAAGCAGCGCCGGGTTACGCGCCGTTGGCTCGCGGAATGGCGGCAGCGCTCCCGCACGTTGATGAGTTCATAGAGGGACATTCACTCGCGTCACTGACGGAGTTGGCACGCATAGTGGCCCGCTGAGCAACGAACCACTCAAGTTCAGCTAACCGTTCGCCGAAACCCCTTGGGACTTCCCCCGTGGGCTTTGTCGGCAATCTGTCGGCGCGCCCCGCACACCTCAAGCGGTACCTCCCGCAGGAATCGGAGCGACACAGACATGAAACGAGCACCCAAGCAGGGCCTGACGATGAGGCGACGGTCCGGCCGCCGCGTCATCTCGGCCGCAACTGCAGTGCTGTTCCCATTGACCGGCGGCCTAGTCGGCGGAGTGATGTCCGCTGGCGCGGTACCCGGCTCGATCGTCGGCACCGTGTTCCGCGACATCAACGCGAACGGCGCCCTTGACGCCGGCGAAGTTGGTGTTGGTGGAGTGGTAGTTCGAGCGTTCGAAGGTGCAAACGCTCCACTCACAACCACAACTGGCTCCGACGGTTCGTACACGATTGGCGCACTTGTCAGCGGCACCACCTACCGCATTGAGTTCACCAACCTGCCGGCCTACCTTGCGGCAAGTCCGCAAGGCACAGGGAACGGGTCAAGCGTTCAGTTCGTCTCGGAGAACGGCACCGCAAACTTTGCAGTGCAGAACCCTGCTGACTACTGCCAGGCCAACCCCAACTACGCACTGACGTGTTTCGCGGCTGGCAACCCAGCTCCTGGCAGCGGTGTGAGCTCCGTCTACACGGCTCCGTTCTCTGGCGGCACTGCGACGCCAGTGGCAAACGCTGACGAGTCCGGGCCTGCGTACGGCGTTGCCTATCAGCGCAAGAGCCAGCGCCTGTTCAACACCACGTTGTTCAAGCGTCACGTCGCTGCGCCTGAGTTTGGCGACCCAGTGCTGATCCCAGCTCTTGGCATGTTGTACAAGACCGAAATGGGGACTGTCGGCACGCCGACTGTGCCGTGGGTTGACCTTGAGAACTTGGGTGTTGCGGTTCGCGATGGTGGCCTTCGGGACAACGCTTCGCGTGGGGTGAACGTGACTCCGAACGAGGATCTGGACCCGCTCAACAAGGTCCACAAGTACGGCCTACTCGACCTTGAAATCACCGAGGACGATTCAAGTCTGCTCGTTGTCAGCGGCTACGACCGCAACATCTATCGGGTCACCCTTCCAGCAGATGGCTCTGCTCCCACCGGTCCTGCGGACAACATCAGTATTCCTGCTGTCAGCTGCACCAACGGTGTTGCTCGCACGGGTGGCATCACGGCGAAAGACGGTGTTCTGTATGCAGGATTCGTGTGCGACGCAAGCCTGGTTGGCGGAACAGCTGCTGACCTGACCGTTCAGGTGTGGACCTACGACCTCGTTGGAAGCAACGGATGGAGCATCGTTCCAGCGCTTGCGCCTATAACCCTGGTGAAGAACGGCTGCACCGCTGCCTCGACTGTTCCGACGCATGGTTGCTCTTGGCAGCCTTGGAGCGACCAGTGGTTGGGCACCGCAGACGTGTTCACGTCCGGACCTGAAGACTTCGCTACTGCACCGCAACCTGTATTGAGCGACTTGGCAATTGCCAACGACGGCTCGCTCATCATTGGTGTCCGTGACCGTTTCGGCGACCTGTCAGGCCGTAACCAGTACTCCGCAGGAAATCCTCCAGCAAACCCCGTCTCCGGTCTTGCCGGTGGCGACATCCTTCGCGCGTGCACCGCTGCCGCTTCCACGTTCCAAATGGAAGGTACCGGGTCGTGCACCCGGGCCGGTTCGGAGTACTTCTCCGGGGACGACTTCACCTACAACAGCGTTGTGTACCACGACGAAGCAGCTGGCGGCGCCGTGCTCACCAAGCCAGGCAGCAACCAGCTGGTGGCAACGTTCAACAATCCAGTCTCGCCGACCACAGACGGCACTGAGTTCTTCACCTCCGGTGTTCGCTGGTTCGACACTGCAACCGGTGGAGCCGCAACAAATTCACTCCGCGTTGCTTCGGACACCCCTGAACGCCTTGGTAAGGCGAACGGAATGGGTCTGTTGGAACTGCTGTGCGACCAGACTCCAACCGAAGTTGGCAACCGAGTATGGATCGACACGGACAACGATGGCCGCCAGGACAGCGATGAGACCGGTCTGGCCGGCGTCGTCGTGAAGCTGTACGCCTCAAACGGCACAACGTTGCTCGGTACCGCAACCACAGATGCTATGGGCACGTACTTGTTCTCCAGCGCCACGTCTGGCACCGGCGGAACTGGTGCTGTCTACGGCATCTCGGCCCTGATGGCTGGCAGTCCGTACGTCATTAAGATCACTCCAGCAGACTCCGGCAGCGTCCTCACCGACTACGTCCTCAGTCCGGCCAACGCAGCGGTTGAAGTAGCCGGCGACGTCACCCAGGATGACAGCGACTCTGACTTCCTTGATGCCTCCGGGATTGCGCAGGTCAACTTCTCTACGTCCGTTGGCGCCGACCACACGTTCGATGCTGGTTTCAACTTCGTGCCGCCGGTGACGACTTCGACTTCTACGTCGACATCGACCACGACGACGACAATTGAACCGACCACGACGACGGTTGATCCGTCGACCACGGTTGCGACTACCTCAACCACGCTTGATCCGTCGACAACGGTTGATACCACGACGACAACGCTTGATCCATCGACGACTGTTGCGACTACGTCGACGACCATCGATCCGTCCACGACATCGACCACCATCGACCCCTCCACGACAACCCCAACGACCGTTGCCACGACTGTCGCAACGACCGTTGCCACGACTGTCGCAACGACTGTCGCAACGACGACTCCGACGACTGTTGCAACCACCACCCCGACGACGGTTGCGACGACCGTTGCCACGACTGTCGCGACGACGACTCCGACGACTGTTGCAACCACCACCCCGACGACTGTTGCAACCACCACCCCGACGACTGTTGCAACGACAGTTGCTTCGACGGTTGCGACGACGACTCCAACCACTGTTGCTTCGACTGTTGCTTCGACTGTTGCTCCTACCACGGTCGATCCGACCACGACCGTTACTCCAACCACGGTCGCATCGACCACAACCAGTACGACCACAACCAGTACGACCACCACCACGGTGCCTGGCGCCTGCAGCTCGGTCGGTAACTACATCTGGTTCGATCTCAACAACAACGGCATCATCGAAGCCACCGAAGCCGGTGCTCCGAACGTGACCGTCCGACTGCTCACATCCACCGGTTCGGTGCTGGTGAGCACGGTGACCAACTCAAGTGGTTACTACCTCTTCAGCTGCATCCCCGACGGCCAGTATCGAATTCAGATCGTGGCGCCTACCGGGTACATCAGCTCCAACCCAACAGGGGTTGAACTCCAGCCAAATCCGATCACCGAAACGTCAGATTTCGACGACAACGGTGCTCAGGTTCTCAGCGTCATCGAGAGCGCACAGTTCACGCTCAGCTCAGCAACGGTCCAGCCAGTCGGCGAGACCAATGGTGGCCTGACCGACTCGGTTCCAGACAACCGTTCCAACCTGACAGTCGACTTCGGTCTCTACCTTGCTCCGGTCGCACCGACCGTTCCTGGTGTCACGACCACATCGACAACCTTGGCAGCAACCACCACGGTGGCTGGTGCAACGACCACGACCGTGGCCGGTGGTTCAACCACCGTTCCCGGCTCAACCACGCTCCCTGGAGCTTCGACCACAGTCCCCGGATCACCTGGTACCGGCTCACTGTGTTCCGAGATCTTCGTGGACACCAACGGCAACGGCCAGCGTGACGCTGGTGAACCGGCTCTTGCCGGCGTGACCCTCGCACTCGCCGGACCGGTTAACAAGACCGCTACCTCTGATGCGCAGGGCAAGTACTGCTTCGACAACCTTCCGAACGGCGAATACACAGTGTCGATCGTGTCCGGTGTCCCCGCAGAGTACGGCTACCTGTCCGATCAGGTCATCCGTGTTCAGGTGCTTGGCGAGACAGCCGAGCGTCAAACCGCAACCTTCCGTGTTGCCCCGCTCGCCTTCACCGGCTCACAGTCCGGCCGCCTTATCGGCTTCGGTCTTGGCCTGGTGGCGGCTGGTGGAGCCCTCGTGCTCCAGTCCCGCACCGGACGCCGCAAGGCCCGTCACAGCGTTCGCTAGTCGAATCTGTTTCCCGGCGAAAGCCGGGTGACAGCCCATACCAACACATGTTGACAGCGGGAGGGTTTCGACCCTCCCGCTGTTCGCGTTCGTGGACAAGCGGTTAGGCCATTACATGTCGTGATTGCTCTACGCTTCAAATGAATGTTGAAACAGCCGGATGAGGTCAAGGCGAGTAGGAGGGAGCGCGAAGAAGCCGAACTGCCTCGCGCTGCGCCTCGACGCGTGCAGCGTTTGGTGGAGCACTTCGGTTCCGGGCTTGCACGTGCGCTTGCCCGCATCGATCTGCCGCTTCTGCCAGAGGGGTTTGAGGCTCGTAACGGCCTACCCATTGTGTTCATCGGAAACCACCGCAGCTTGTTCGATGTGTTCCTTGGGATGCGCATGATCCGCCGTTGGAACACACCGGCGCGGTTGATGGTGAAGGGCGACTTCTTCGAACGGCCTGGTCTCAGCCTGCTGCTTCGTTTGCTGGGTGCCATCAGCGTCACCCCCGGCCGAGGTGCTCTGCGCGCATTTGATCAGGCTGCGCTGGCGCTGCGCAACGGAGAGTCCATCATCATCATGCCCGAGGCGCGCATCGTGCCACCGGAAGAACGCCCGGAAGGCACCGGGGACTTGGTGTCCACGCTCGGCCGTCTCGTCGCTGTTGGTCCGTGTCTGGTGGTCGTCAACGGACTGATCGGAGCAGACGATGTGTGGGCGTCGGGAGCCTCGTTCCCTCACGTCCGTCCGTGGCGGCGCCCCAGGGTGAAGATCCGCTCCGTGGCCATCCCAGACCTTCACCTCATGGCGCACCGCGAGACCACCGCGTTTTTGCAGACGGAGTTGCGTGCCATTCTGAAGCGGATGGAACCTTCCGCCGCCGCTCTCTCCAGTGATCCCGTGCCAGCAGGCATCAGTCATGCGTGAAGTCCTCAACGACATAGACCGGTGGCGTAAACAGGGAAAGCGTGTCGCTGTGGCGCGCGTGGTCGGCATCGAAGGGTCCGGTCCCCGAGACCCCGGCGCAACTATGGCCGTGTCGTCTGACGGTGAGGTTGCCGGGTCGGTCTCTGGCGGTTGCGTGGAAGGTGCGGTGCTCACCGAAGCGTTGTCGGTGCTCGATGGTGAACGGGGCCCTGGCATCGTCACATTCGGGTACTCAGACGACGAAGCCTTTGCCGTTGGCCTCACGTGTGGCGGCACCATCCATCTGTTCATCGAAGAGTTGGCATGGTGACAAACCAACCCGATCCAGCGCAGCCCAAACCGATGGTCCCCGATGCGCCTATCTACGCACAGCTCAGTGCCGCAATTCGAGCCGATGCACCCGTGGCCCTGGCTACCGTTGTGGCTGGCCCTTCTGGCGCGGTCCTTGGGGCAAAGCTGTTGGTGCGGCTGGACGCCGACCCGGTTGGTTCACTCGGTAACGCAGACCTAGACCGCGTTGTGGCGCGTGACGCATTGGGAGAGTTGGTCAATGGGCTCACCAGTACGCGTCACTACGGTCCAAGCGGCGAGGCGCGGGTCACCGAAGACGGGTTCGAGGTGTTTATCGAGAGCTTTGCGCCAGCCCCGCAAATGGTCATTTTCGGCGCAGTGGATTTCACGGCGGCGCTGGTGAAGGCAGCCAAGGTGTTGGGTTACCGCGTCACGGTGTGCGACGCACGGCCGGTGTTTGCAACGCGGGCCAGGTTCCCGCTTTCCGACGATGTGGTCAACGACTGGCCGGATCGGTACCTCAACGCGCATGGCGGGGCGTTGGGACCCCGAGATGCCGTATGTGTGCTTACTCACGACGCCAAGTTCGACGTACCGGCCATCACCGCCGCGGTCCTCACCGGGGTGGGTTATATCGGTGCCATGGGCAGCCGGCGTACCACCGAGACGCGCAACGTTCGTCTGGCCGAAGCTGGTCTCACGCCGCAGCAGATCAGCCGGGTGATGGGGCCAATCGGCATCGACATCGGGGCGCGCACCCCAGAGGAGACCGCCATCTCTATCGTTGCCGAGATCATCGCCGTGCGCACCGGACGGCCGGTGGCTTCGTTGCGTGACGCTGCCGGTCCAATCCATCACGCCTAAGCGCGCTGGTATCTCGTGAGCCGACCGAAAATCCTTGCGGTGGTTCTTGCTGCTGGAAGCGGGTCGCGGTGGGTGGAAGCCGGCGGTGCTGGCCACAAGCTTCTGGCCACCATGCCAGACGGTCGCACGGTCGTTGCCACCTCCGTCAGCACGCCACGAGTGGCGGGGATGGAGGTGTGCGTTGTCACCGGCGCAGCCGACCTTGGCGATGTGTTGCCGGCCGATGTTCATATCGTGCACAACGACCGTTGGGCCGACGGGCAGGCAACCTCGCTGGCAGCGGCACTTGAGTGGGCTGATCAGCACGATTTTGATGCCGTAGTGGTGGGGCTTGGGGATCAGCCGTGGGTGGGTATTCAGGCTTGGTCTGCGGTGGCAGATCGGGTGGTGAAAGGCATCGCCGAGGGGCTGGCGCCCATCGTGGTGCCAACGTTTGCGGGTCGACGCGGTCAGCCTGTTGGGCTTCGTCGCGAAGTTTGGTCGGCACTACCGACCGAAGGGGACGCAGGAGCACGTATCCTGATCGCCCAGGCACCGGAACTTGTTGACGAGTTTCCGTGCGGCTCTGATCAGCAGTTGCTGAACGACATCGACACACCGGGAGACCTCTCGTCATGGAACTGACCAACGAATTCCACGTGCCCATCGGCATCGACCGCGCCTGGGCCGTGCTGACCGACATCGAACTCATCGCGCCGTGCATGCCGGGCGCCGCACTTGAGGAGATCGAGGGCGACGAGTTCCGTGGCGGCGTGAAGATCAAGGTTGGTCCGATCACGGCGCAGTACAAGGGCAAGGCCACGTTCCTTGAACGTGACGCGGTCAAGCACAAGGCTGTGCTGCGTGCCGAGGGCCGAGACACCAAGGGCCAGGGCAACGCCAACGCAACCATCACTGCGCAGCTCAATGCTTCGGGTACCGGGACAGACGTCAAAGTCACTACAGACCTCACCGTCACTGGTCGTGTTGCACAGTTCGGCCGCGGTGTTCTTGCCGACGTGAGCGCCAAGTTGCTTGGTCAGTTCGTGGACTGCCTGGAGCACAACGTGTTGGCAAAGCCAGAGACCGTCATCGCCGAGGTCGCTGCTGCCGGTGCTGCGGTTTCAGGCTCTGGCGCTTCCGTGGTCTCGGCCGCTGACGCCGCTTCTGCTGACGCCACCGCTACCGATGCAGGGTCGTCGTCCGCTCCAACCGAGCCCGTGAAGCCAGCCGTTCGCAAGATCCAGTACGAGCCAACCAAGCCCGTGGACCTGCTTGAAGCGGCGGGTAGCCCCGTGCTCAAGCGTGCGGCACCTGCAGCGGCTGTGCTGTTGCTTCTGGTGTGGTTGTTGAAGCGTTGGCGCCGCTGAGCGCAGCGGCCGGGGCACCTGCAGTGGACGGTCCTGATTCCCAGGCTGCTCCCCAGGCTGTTTCCTGCGCTGTTTCCTCCGCGGCGTCGCTCGCTGCGCCGCTGGTGTTTCCGCACGAGCACGCATCAGATGACGATCTTGCGGTTGTCACTGCCTTGCTGACGCGGTTGCCAAAGACTGCCTTCACCATCATTGTCCGGGACTCGCACGGGGTTCCGGTTGTGATTCGCAACGCGCCTCTTGAAGCAGATGGCACTCCCATGCCCACCCGGTTCTGGTTGGTCGGTCCCGCACAGATCGAGATCATCGGCCGGTTGGAAGCTGGTGGCGGGGTTCGGCGCGCGCAGGTCGAAATCGATCCGGCACTCATCGAGGAAACGCATCGGCGTCATGCGGTCTCTCGCGATGCACAGCTGCCAGCCGACTGGACCGGCTACACGCCCTCTGGTGGGGTTGCCGGAACGCGTCGCGGGGTGAAGTGCCTTCATGCTCATTACGCGTGCTGGCTGGCCGGCGAGCCCGACGCGGTGGGCGAGTGGGTGGCCGGTGTCCTCTTCGATCAGCTGCCGCCGGTGCGGCGCTACGCACCCAGCGACTCAACCGACACCGCAACCACCAGCGCCAACGACGAGAGGCGCAACTAATGCGCGCAGGTATCGACATTGGCACCAATTCAGTGCGGCTTCTTGTGCTCGGTGCAAACAGCGATGCAAACAGCGATGCAAACGGCAGCAAGGACGAAGTTCAGCTGGCACGGACCGCCAAGGTCACCGGGCTTGGCCGCGGGTTGGCCGACGGGTTGTTGCACCCAGATTCCATCGCTCGAACCGTTGCTGGAATTGCCGAGGCTCAGCGCACGGCGGCCGATCTCGGTCTCACTCTCGGGCCTGCCAACACGCGCATCACAGCCACATCTGCTGCTCGAGACGCACGCAATGGGTCGGAGCTGCTGGACGCAATCGAGCGGTTGTGCGGGGTGCGCCCCGAGGTGTTGAGCGGCGAGGCCGAGGGTGCCCTTGCATGGGCAGGTGCCATGTCGTCGTTGCCGCCGCGCAATGCCGATGAAGGTACCGGTCTCGATGCACTGATCGATATCGGTGGTGGTTCCACGGAGTTTGTTGTCGGCCGGGCAGGGTCCACGTCCGAGTCGTCTGCTGAGTCGTCTTCTTCCTCGTCTCGCGGGCACGGGTCGGGGCTGGGCGGGCCGATGGGCGTGATCAGCCTCGACGTCGGTTGTGTGCGCATGACCGAACGGTTTCTTGCTGGCAATCCTCCGCGTGCTGTGGAGTTGTCTGGGCTGATCGGTGTGGTGCATGCCCACTTGGACGACGTGCAGCGTGAGCTTCCCGCCATCGACGACGCAACCCGGTTCGTCGGTGTCGCTGGCTCCATCGTCACGGTGGCCGCAGTGGAGTTGGGCCGTTACGACCACGATGCCATCCACGGCATGTGGCTCACCCGTGCAGCTGCCGAAGATGTGTTCCGCACCCTCGCGCAAGAATCGGCTGTGGACCGTGCGTTCAACCCGGGGCTGCACCCAGACCGCGTCGGCACCATCGTCGCCGGTGCGGCCATCTTGGTCACGGTGTTGCGTCACTTCGACCTGCCGGGCATCCGAGTGTCCGAGTCCGACCTGCTCGACGCACTCGCCCGCTCCGCTCCCGGATCCTGACTTCGATCTGGGACCCGCTGGTCCCTTTCCGCGACGAGTGGTTGTCTCCTGCATGGCCGGTTGTCTCCTGCAGCCTGCACAGCACGCCCCAACCTGCAGGGCACGTCCAGGTCCCGGTCCGATTCAGCCTCGACGAATAAGTGCTGATGAAAGTCTGCGCTCCAATTAACCCGACTGAGGCGTGCAAGTCGAGCCCTGTCGCTTGTACTGGTGCTTGCGGCTTCGAGTTGTGGTCCTGGGGACCCGCCCTTTCCGGAGACGTTCTTGCCACCGAAGGATCCATAGGCGGCCGTACGCGGCCAGTTCGTGGTCAGGAATAGGTCTTGAAGACTCTTCCCGAAGGTGCGATGGACGTGAACGGAGTCCCGGTCCCCATGACCGGCGGTCAGTCTCCTCCAAAATCGACATGCCGCCACCGCCAGCGGAAGTCGCCATCGACTTTTGCCCGGATTACCCCGTCGCCCGGATGGAACGCGTTCTGGGTCTTACGGTCTGCGCCCACACCAAGACCCCAACTACATCGCGTTTTACAACGTTGGAGACTCGCCTAACCCGCAACGAAAAACGCCGCCATTCACCTGGCCAACTACAAACTCGGTCACAACTACGCCGTAGTGGAGTTGCGATGCACGGTGTGGTTGTCTCCTGCATGGCCGGTTGTCTCCTGCAGTCTGCACAGCACGCCCCAACCTGCAGAGCACGCCCGCAGAGCCACGGGCACGGAGAACGGCCTGTCTCTGACGCCAGCTTTTCTTTGGCGGGGTCTGCCTGGGAGACTGGGGGAGTGAGCGCCGCATGACATCAGAACCGGTCGCTCAGCCTGGCCGATCACGCCATGCGCCCGGCACTGCTCGGGCCGTGTTGGCACAGCACGATTTTCGGCGCCTGTACCTGTCTACGTTCTCCTCCAGCGTGGGGTCCTGGATGCAGACCGTTGTGGTGGGGCCGCTGGCGCTTCGCCTTGGTGGAGAGTCGTTCGTCGGCTTGCTGATGTTCGCCAACTTCGGGCCAATTCTGGTGCTGTCCATTCCGTCTGGTGCGCTGGCAGCGAAACTTCGCAACCGCCGGCGCTACATGATCGGCGTGCAGTGCATGCAAATTGTGTTTGCCGTCTTCCTCGCCGCAGTCGCAGTCAACGGAACGCCAAACAAGTGGTTGTTGCTGCTTGGGGTATTGGGCGGTGGGACCATGAACTCGTTGAACGGGCCGGTTTCGCAGAGCCTGATGCCAGACATCGTTGGCCGCGAAAACATCCCAGCCGCTGTGTCCTTGGGCTCGGCGCAGATGAACGGGTCACGTGTTGTTGGGCCGGTGGCCCTTGCGCTCATCTCGCAAGTGGTGCACATCACGCCGTCGATGGTGTTCTTATTCAACGCAATCACCTTCCTTGCCGTCATCTGGGCGCTCGCAACCATCAACGTGCCTGCCGCGGCTGAGCGGACAGCCGAGGTGATGGGATTTCGCTCCCTTGGCGTTGGGTTCCGTGAGTTGGGCGTGAATCCCGTGGCCCGCCGTGTGCTCAGCATCATGCTGGCGTTCTCCTTGCTGTGCCTGGCCTACGTGACGCAGTTTCCGTCGCTCGCAGAGGGTCTGCTGACCATGAACAGCCAAGACAAGAGCTACCTGTTCATGTTCGGCGTGTGGGGTTTCGGCGCGCTGTGCGGTGCGTTGTCCATGTCCACGGTTCTTGCCCGCACCGACAAACGGCCACTGCCACGACGCCTGCTGATCGGCTTTGCGCTGATGATGGCGGTGTGGTCCACGCAGAGGTCGCCCAGCCTGTTTGTGCACGTGGTGCTGCTTGGCCTTGGGTTCTTCTATTTCGGCACAACAACGGCACTCAACACATTGCTGCAACAAAGCCTGTCGCCCGCACGACGGCCGTACGTGATGTCGCTGTGGTTCATGTGTTTTGGCGGCACCATCCCAATCGCTGGCCTGTGGGCCGGCTGGGTGATGGAGTCGTCGCTTGGCGCCCGAACCGGCGCAATGGTGGTGCTGATCATCGGCGCATCGGTGGCAACGATCTTGGCGTTCTTCGGTGACCTCAGGTCGGTTGGCTCTCCAGAAGTTCCAGCTGCACGTTGAGCGCATGAGTGCTGAGTTGGATCTCCCACAGCGATATTGCGAGCGAGATCACCATCATCACCAGCGCGATAAAAAACAGCGCATGTCCGGCATCATGCCAGCCCTGAAAGATCATAAGCATGCAGAGCATTGATGCCAGCATTGCCGCAACGGCAAAGCTCTGCATCAGGCGAATCAACGTGATGCGTCGACGCAAGACATTGATCTGGCTCACCAGACGGCGGTCTGGGCTTGCCAGGTTCTGTGCAAGCAGATTGCGGATGAGGCTGGCCAGCGCCAGGTAGCGGTTTGTGTAGGGCAACAGCAGGAATGAGATTGCGGGGAACAGCAGCGCAGGTGTGTTGAGCTCGATCCGCATCTGCTCAGTTCACCACACGCTTGCCGAGGTGAAGGGGCACTTCAGCACTGCCCAAGGGACAAATGGCCCTACCGCGCAGGATCACCTGTCGGACAGGGTGAGGTTGCCCTTTTTGCTCATGCATGTTGTGAGTACTGCGCCATCTTTTCGACTCTGGAGACCACGCGATGCGCCTACGTAGTAACCGATTTGCCGCTGCGACCCTCACACTCACCATGGCTTGCGTCGTGTTGGTTGGATGTGCCGATGAGAACGGTGCTGCTGCTACAGCTGCGGAAACCACATTGGCAGCCGTTCCATCGGAGAGTACGGATACGACGGTTGCCGCGGACACCACCGTTGTCGCAGAGGTTGGCGCGGCTGGCGGCGCGGGATCCGCATCGACGGTGATTGCGCCCAATAACAACATCTTCTACACGGCAGTTGCCGCTGGCTCGTTCCTGACGCTTGCATCGCTGCTTGCCAATGCTGACCTGATCAAGACGATCAAGAGCGACGGCCCGTTCACGGTCTTTGCGCCAACGGACGCTGCGTTTGCGGAGGTACCCAAGGAAACCCTCGATGCGCTGTTGGCAGACAAGGAGAAACTCAAGAAGATGCTGCTCTATCACGTAGTTCCGGGCACCGTGATGTCCGACCAGTTCAAAGCAGGTGACCTGGCAACTGCGGAAGGATCAGCATTGACGCTCATTGCCCTAGCGGACTCCTTCACCGTGAACGATGTGGTCATCGCAGCCCCGGACATCACTGCCTCCAACGGCGTCATCCACGTGATCAATACGGTCCTGATCCCACCGGACCTATAAGAGGGATCAGCGGGTTTGCAGCAGCGACGCCGCACCAGCTGCGAGGCGCGCTTCAGCAAGGTGGCCAAGCGGCGAGTATCCAAGCTCATCGTGCTCTTCTGACGGCGGGTCTGTGGCCCAGAAGTCCGGCCCGGCAAACCATCGTTCGGTGCGCATCGCCTCGAAGAGGGCCTGATACGCAACGGCCTGTTCGGCCGACGCCTCTGGGGTATCCATAGCGAAGTCCCACGGTGCCGACGCGGTGCCCCGATGCCGTGTGTAGCCGACCTCGGTGAACCGCACCGGCTTGCCCCATTTTGTGGCGAGCCGTTTCAATGATTGCTTTGGTGCCTTCCAACCGGCTTTGAGCTGAACAGCTGACGCACTGCCGTCCGTCAGCTCTGTCAGTGGATAGTAAGCATCAATACCAATCTCGTCGAGCTGACCCCAGAACCGGATCTGGTCAGCTTCGTCCCAATTGGCTGCGTAGGTGAGCTTCCCCGAGAAGTTGGTGCGCGCTGCGGCAATCATGGTTCGCCACCTCGAGTCTTTGGACACGCCTGCAAGTTCCGTGCCGACAATGAACGTTGAGACCCCAGCCGTTTGCGCCAACGACGCGTACCGAATGATGAACTCCTGATACGTGCCGAACCAAAGCCCGGGGTCGCTTGGACGGATGTCGCCGCGCCACGTGTCGTCAGGCAGATCGATGTGCGGTTTCAGCGCAACGGCAAGTCCGCGGGTTCTTGCTTCGCTGATTGCGACCCGAAGCGCATCGTCGGTGGGTGTGACGTCGCTTGGCCCGAACGCGCTGTCCGAGAGCGACGACTGGTACCACGTCACAATGAAGGTGACTCTGCGCAAACCGAGTGCTTTCACTTTGTCCAAGATCAACGGCAGTTCAGGGGACCTGTAACCGTCAGCTTCCCAAGACGGAATGGTGAGGCCGGTGGATCGTGGACCGAGAACCACCGGAGCCTTTGAGGTTGCAGATGATCCAGTAGAGACGGTGGTGAACATCAAGACCGCCAGTGATACAACAATGAAGATCCGCGTCAGGAGGAACGCGTTGCGCGTTCCGAAGCCCCATGACGTTGAAAGCGGACTGACTGGCATCAGCCCAGTGTCACTCGAAACCGACGGTCTCGGGGACGCGGAACAGTCTCCAGCGTGGACGGCCGTCTGTGCCCGGCCATTCTTTGACCAACGAGTCCGCTGCCGGGCCGGAGTCGAACAACGATGGCCAGCGTCGGTTCACTGCGTCGAGCTGCAACAGCCCTGTGTTTTCCGGCACCAGGACGTACTTCACGGTGGAGAGATTTGCGACACGTTCACGAAAGTCGCTGTCTGAAGTGATGACAAAGCGATTCGGATGGGCGGTGCGAAGCAGAACCGCAAACGCGGTCCCCGAGTCGGTGAGGATCGATCCGTCTCCGGTCTCGATGTTGTCGAGGTAATCCGCAACCTGATCGTCCAGCGCGTACCGGTTAAACGAACGAACCGCCCGCTCTTCCTTGATGAGTCGCTGTCCAGCAAGAGGGAGTGTCAGCGCAACAGCGAGCAGCGGCACCATGGCCACATGTTTGTGCCAACCAACGGGTTGCCCTGTCTCGGGTCCAACTTCGTCGTTGGTGGTGAACTTGTCGTGGAGACCCTTCGTCACGACCGCCACGGCAATGGCTGACATCGGAAGAATTGCGAACAGGTATCGGTAGAGGAACAAGGCCTGGCCAACACAGATCGCCCATGCGCTGAATGCAAACACTGGAGCGAACACTGCAATAGTCACGGCGAGATCGGAGCGTCGCCGAATGAGCGACATGACCAACCCGGCGAGAATGAACACCATCGCGGCTGGCTGCAGAATACCGATCGTGCGGAGGACGTCGGCAGGTGTTCCGCCAACGGATTGGTCGGCGCTGTAGACCCGGAGGAACTCGCGGATTCCGTACTCGGAACTGAGCTGTTCGAACGGGTGACCGGTCACGATCCAGCTCATTGCGGCCCAGCCGATGAACACGGTTGCTGCAGGGATGGCCAACAGCATCAGCTCGTTCAGGACAATCCATGGGGCAGGAGCCCCGCCGGCACTTGTGGTTCCGGTCCGGGAAAGACGCATGGCTGACATCGGCGGGATGAACCCCCGGCGCGCACGCGAGTACGACACCGCCGCAACAATTATGGCGACGCCGACGAATGCTATGCCTGCTTCGTATCGAGCGAGATACGCAACGCCGATTCCCATCCCGCAGACAACCAACTGCACGGTAAGCGCGTCACGCAACCACGACAACAGTGCAGCGACCGCAATCAACAGACCGAATGTGGAAAGCGCCTCTGACATTCCGTTGGCCGCGTAGAACACGACCACGGGGTTGAGTGCAAACGTGGCTGTTGTCAGCGCGGCGGTGCGGCCGGTCAAACCGATGTGCAACACGATGCGATGCAGCTGTCGGACAGCCAAGGTCATGGTGAACGCCGAAGCGATGTTCGCTGCGAATCCCTTGGTGAGTAGGAATGGAAACACCTTCGCAAAAGGAAGCAGCGGCAGGATCATCAGGGTTGGCCCTGGAGTCCAGACGAACCCCATGGCTGCAAGGTGCGGCTCGCGACCTCGGACCACATAGGACGAGTTGGCGACGCGGCTGATGGCGTCGGTCATGATTACGCCGAAACCAAACACCAGCACCGCAGCAACTGCGACGTAGATCCCGAACAGCCCGATCCACACCCGATGCCGGTCGGCCCACGTGACGAACTTGGATGCTGCCCGGCCTGGTTCAACTCGCGAGGCTTTTGCCTCGTTGAATATCTCGACCGTTGTCATCGTGCACGACCCTTCCGTTGCGCGGTTGACACGGATCCAGCGCTTGGCATGGTCGCAACGGCTGCGGACGGAACTGCAGCGGCAGTACCTCCCGCACCGTCATGTTGCACAGACGCAGATAGTCCGTGCGCAGTCTTTTCCCAGTGGAACGGGTCGGTGACGAGCTGGATGACGGCCTTCGTCGCAGCGATGGACATCATCACGCCATACAGCGGAGTGAGGAGCACCGCGCCGAGGAGGCGTTCCTTGTCGGTGAGGCGCAGGGTGACAATGCCGCCGGTGATCACCACCAGGTTTCCAACGACGGCAAGAAGCATTGCAAGGCTGCCGACCCAGCTTGGGAAAAGCTCCGCAATGAGCGGGAAGCGACCAAGGGACCACAAAGCGGAAACGCCCATCATCACCAGGCTGAGTGCGCCAAGCAGTGGAGTTCCACCAACGAAGAGAGCGAAGTTGCGGAACGGCTTCAGGCCGCCAACTTCACGGATGGTTCTGCGTGGTTCACGCAGATGCACCAAGAAGCTGAGCAGGTAGCCCTTGTACCAGCGGCTGCGCTGCTTGATCCAGTTGACGAAGTCGCAGTTGGCTTCTTCAAGCGTCACGGACTGCACCACACCAACGGAGTAGCCCTCGCGCTGCAGCCGTACGCCAAGGTCGGCGTCTTCGGTCACGTTGAACGGATCCCAAGCACCGACCTCGTCCAAGATGTTGCGCTTGAAGTGGTTGGAAGTTCCACCCAACGGAATGGGTCCGCCCAGCGAAACAAGACCCGGCAGGAGTTGCGTGAACCACTGCGCGTATTCCACGGTGAACCACTTGGTGAGCAAGTTGTCTCGGTGGTTGTGGAACTCCAAGCGGGCCTGAACGCATGCCACCCGATCGTCTGAACCCAGCAGCGAAATGGCTGCGCGGCGCAATTGCAATGGCTCCGGGATGTCTTCGGCGTCGTAGATGGTCACCAGTTCGCCGCGGCACAACTTCAAGCCGTAGTTGCATGCTTTTGGCTTGGTGCGCGGCAAGCCGGCGGGAACCAACACAACCTCGATGAAGTCTGGCAGCTTCTCACCACGTGCAGCCTTGGCGGTGATTGCGTTGATGGTGTCGAAGTCGTCTTCCTCCAACAGCAGCTTCACTTCCAGCTTGTGTTTCGGATATTCCAGCAGTGCCACGGACCCAAGGAGATGCTCGATGACCTCCGGCTCTTTGTACGCCGGAATCAGCACGGAGTAGACGGGCAGCAGGTCGTCCGGAAACGCACGTGCCTCTTCGTCTGAGATCATGATCGTCCGGTTGTCCCCGAACGCTTTCCGGGCCAACTGCACTCGCAACCAGAGGGTGGCTGTGTACGCGATCATCGCCAACACCACAAACACCCGCAGTGTGGTGATGGGCGCGAAAATCAGCGCGGCCAGGGTCAGCACGGTTGCGCCGATGAACACACGCTTCTGTTTCGGGGTGACCACTGGTACAGCTGAATACTCTGGACGCATACGACCAAGTTCGTAGGTCGCCTCGTCCAAGAGTTGTAGGCGCATCGCCTCGCGGGCGCCGCCTTGCGGAGGAAGGACCCGGTGCGAACGCATGGGAGCATCCATCTGCGTACGTTCTGTGGCCCGAATACGGCGGATTGCTCTTTGCGAAAGTGACTCGGTGATTGGATCCGTTGCCGCGCTGGGGCCTACTGGTGCGTGGACTGGCTGAGTATGTGCCGCAGGCCCCTTGTCAGATGCCTGGACTGCTGGAGCACGGCTGGCGGACTCGCGTAGCGCTTCCTCCAGCAACGATGACGGGAGGGGCGCTCGTTCGGATCGAACCTGTTGACGCGCCGCGGTGTTGATGTCGGTCATATCTAGTTTCCTGTTTGGCGCTTCGCCGACGTCACTGAACGAATCCGGCATCGTCAACGATGTCGTCTGGTGCGCCCTTTGGTTGGGTCTGTGGTGCAGTCTCGGTAAAGACCAAGCCAGAGCGCATCTCGTTGGAATATGACCTGAACAGCTCGGCGACGGAGTCCGCCGTGCGATTGATCTTCTCGTCCTTCAATTGCTTGCCGATGCCGGGAGCTGGTTCGCTGGTCCGCAGCAGCAAGTTGCGCGTTGCCTGAGGCGTCGGAAGTGGCACTGGTGAACGGTCACCAGCTGCACGAGCGGAGAGGCTGATCCGATACGTACCGGTAGGTGTTTCAATCAGCGCGCTGACAATTGACCACGCCGAGGCACTTGTTGCGTCGTAGTAGGTCTCCTGCACAGCCGAAGACCCGGCTCCAAGATCGATGGTGCGCGACTGGACCGGACGGAACCTACCCAGGTCATAGGTTGTGGTTGCGTTGAACATCCGCAGCAGGTCGATTGACGAAGCAACACGGTCCACGTTGACCTGGTCAACCGGTGCATCGCTCGGCCCGTCCAGCCGTGTACGAACCCATTCCGAATGAGCTCCGTAGTACGAGTGAAACGATGTCACCAGAACCGGCTCGGCGGGTTTCCATCCCTTTGGCGCGATCGGTGCTGCAATGTCCACTTCTGCGGGCAACGACGACACCGGGTGCAGCGTTGGGCGCAGGCCAGCAGCGATGGCGGTGAGGCAGATGATTCCGATTGTCAGGAACGTGATTGCGTGGTCCGAACGGCTGCGTGGACCGTGTGCGGGAAGCTTTGTTGCGGAGCTGACCACGCCAAGCTTCGAGGGGAGGAACAGCCCAAACCGGCGGCACCAACCTGCGAAGGTGAACAGGGCGATGAGGGTCGGGAGAAGGCCGACAATCGGCGATGTGAAGTACTTGGCCCACCCTTGCGGAGCAAAGCCGGCAAAGACAATCGCAACGGTGCTGACGATCAAGTCCAGCAGCCAGAACGTGGCCAGGCTTGCAACGAACGCACCCAGCTTGCGCATACGTCGCGTGAGACCAGAGGCTCGCCCGTTACCGCCGCGTTTGGCGCTTCGTCCGTCAACCCGGCTCACCAGCAGAAGGCCGATCATCATGACCATCACGGCTGCGGAAAGAATGCGTCCGTCGATCAGGCCGCGTGCGTCGATGTCACGCAACGGAACGCCGGCCCGGGCCGATGCGTAGCCAACCGACTCGATCGGTAGTGCGTATCGTGCAATGTCGTAGGCGTACTTATTGATGTCACCAGATAGCGGTGTGAATGGCCGACCGAGGAGCGGAACGAAAAGAAGCGGGCTTGCCAGCAGAGAGACAAGCAGGCTGTTGCGCATGTCCCATGCGAATCGCACGCCCCACAGGAGTGTGTAGAGAGAGAAGAGCGCAAACGGGAGGGCTAGCCATTCGGGTCGCCACAATGTGGAAATGCCGCCGAGCGAACGGGGAAGTACCCACGTGCACACCAACGACATCACGGCCGCAACGGCGCCCACAACAAGGTCTACGTGGCGGTCGTCGATGGTGGATCGGCGCGGTCGACGCGCTGCGATCACCGTGAATGCCAACGGCACCATCAATTCTGCAAGCACAGTGGTGCCAAGCGGGTGCGACAGTCGCACACCCAACAAAGAACGGAACAACAACGGCAGGTACGCGGCCAAGAGGCCGACGAACGCCATAATCCGCCAGTCGATGGTGGCAACAAGGGACTCGCCTTGTTGTTGCGCGCCATGACCTGCCGGTGCAGGGTGACCTGGGCCAACCGGTGTCGGCGCCGGCGTCGCAGGGTCCTGCACAGGGGTGCCGTGATGCAGCGTGGGGACCATGTACGCAACGCCCATGGGTGGGTGCTGGGATCCGGCGTTCGCGTGCGCCTGCATCGAAAGGTCAGCGACACCCAGAGAATCAGTTGGACCACCAACCTGGGGAGGTGGCCATGACGAAAGTTCATCTGCCGTTGGATTGTGCGTCGAGTTGTAACCCGAGGGCGCAGCAGCGAACGGATCCTCAATCTGCGGCGCCGGTTTCGTCGCGTTCGGGAAGACCTCGACGGGCGGAGTGAACGTGTTGGAGGGAGCGGATGGAACGCCGGAGCCTCCGCTGCGCTGGAACGAGGGTGTGGTGTCCGGTGTCAGCGGAGGGAGAACTTCGACACCAGCAGGGAACTGCAGCTCAGGGGTGGGAGCAAACACAGGCACTTCTGGAACGTCGACCACCAGGTGGCTGGGCGCTGGGGGGACTGGCGGGAGGAGCAGGTCGTACTTCGGAACCGGACCCGTCGGCTGAATTGAATCGGCGTTCACCGGACCCAGTCGACGGACGCGCTTCGGCAATCCGGGCTGATCCGGCGCATGAGCAGCAGGGGGTCGTGAGGGTGCTGCGGTGGTGGGGTCGGGTCGCCCAGAGGGATGGGTTTGCGCGTGTGCGCCAGCTTGATGAGCCGCAGGAGGTCCCGACGGGTGCGCCTGCAGGTCTGCCTGAGGGTTCGCGAGCGGTGCGGCAAAGGTGTATTCGGCGGGGACGTGCTGCTCGATGGTCAACGGAATCGGCGACCAGGCCCCTTTCCCTGACGGGCGAGCGTTGTCACGTTCGTGACCCGGGGCCGGCTGATCGGGCACGAGGGAGGAGGGGGGCTGCGCGGACATTTCATCGCCTTCATCGGCCTCCCGTCGCCACGTCTTGAGGGGGCTCGCACTCTGCGTGGTTTTCTCCCCCTCCGGCGACTCGGGCTTCTCCCTGGTTGCCGATTACAGTTACCGACGTGTTGAACACAGCAACTCCGTCATGACAGAGAGCCGAGCAGACTCTCGTCGGCGCTGGACGCTCGCTGATCGCCTGACGTCAATGGCGATGGGCCCACAGTTGCGATCGTCCCGGTTGTTGCTCAGACCCCTGCAGTTGTCGGACTTTGCGGATTGGCAAGAGGTGCGGCGCCGGTGTGCCGTTTGGCTGGCCCCCTGGGAGGCGCAACGCCGCCCAGGTCAGGCCGATGTTGTGGAAAGCCGCCGGGCGTTCGAGGCACGTTGCGAGGCAACCGATCGGGAACGCACCAGCGGTTCGGCGTATCGGTTCGGAATTTTCGCCGGCGGCCAGTTCTGTGGGGAAATCAACCTCGGTTCAATCCAGCGGGGCGCGTTCCAGAACGTCTACATCGGGTACTGGATCGACGAGAAGTGCGCCGGGCTGGGGTACATGCCAGAGTCGTTGGTGCTCGCCATGCGATTTGCGTTCGAAGAACTTGGGCTGCACCGCATTCAGGTGTCCATCATTCCTCGCAACCAGTCGTCGCTTCGGGTCGTGGAGAAGCTGGGTTTGCGTAACGAAGGCATCGCCCAGCGGTACCTGGAGATCAACGGTGCCTGGGAAGACCACGTCCGTTTCGCCATGACCATCGAGGAATGGCGAGTCCGCAAGGACGAACTGGTCAACACCTGGGTGGGCGACGCCCCAAACCAGTAAGCGCGCAGACAACCTCGGTGGTCGCACGCGTGCAGCGTCACGCAGACCGGTCTGCCGTCGTTCTTCCGTTCTCGTCATTCTCGTCGACCACGCAGTCCGATAGAGACGTCGCGTCCCGTGTGTGCCTTCGCGTCCTCTGAGGGACGTCACTGGTGGGACGCGAAGGCACGTGGAGGACGCGACGTTGGTTGCTTGTTAGGTTCGCCCAGACCACTTTGGCGATAGCGCCGGTGCTGAAGAGGCCCACATGACTCCGACCGAACAAATCGATGACTACATCGCCAGCCAGGCTGAACCCAAGCGGACCGAGCTGGACGAGTTGCACGGGTTCATGCTTCGGACGTTTCCGGAAAGCAAGCTGTGGTTCCTTGACGGGAGGAACGCTGACGGCAAGGTCGTCGCCAACCCCAGCATTGGGTATGGCTACTACACGATCACCTATGCCGACGGCTCCACGAAGGACTTCTACCGGGTTGGTCTGAGCGCCAACAACAACGGCATCTCGGTGTACATCCTCGGGCTGAAAGACAAGACTGCGCTGGTCACCCAGTTTGCCGACAACCTCGGAAAAGCAAAAGTCTCCGGCTACTGCATCAAGTTCAAGAAGCTTGGCGATGTCAACGTCGAAACGTTGCACGCAGCCATTCACTATCGGATGGACGGCGGCGACGAGCAGTAGCACCAACGTCGCGAAATCACGCCAGTTTTGGGTCTGAGATCGCAACGTTGGTTGCTGGAGACCCAACGTTGGTTGCTCAGAACGCGACGTTGGTTCCAGGTGGGGGGTCAGTCGGTGTAGGAGCGCAGGGCGCGCATGGTGGCGCCCAGTGCGACGACGCTCAACGCGAGCGCAGCCAGCATTTCTCCGGTGCTGCCAAGGGTGACGCGCGTACCCAGTGCGTCAGCCAGTGAGGACTGCGTGAGAAGCGCTACGACTGTGCCGATGAGACCAACAAGGGCTGCACCCAACACGAGTCCAAGGCCGCTGCCGGTGCGACGGGGTACCAGTTCGTCTCGATCGAACAAGGCAGGCAGGCTGAGCAACGTGACCGCTGCGATGAGCAGCAATCCATGCATGGTGCCTGCGTTGGCAAAGCCACCACCGATGCGAGCAAGGGCGCCAAGAGGCTCTTCAACTGGGTCGGCTTGTTTCATGTTGGATGCAATGTGGAGCCCGAGGCGCAGTACCGCCACACCTGCAAGGCCGGTACCGATCCACGAGGCCCGGTCTGTGAAGGCTGCCGCCCGGGTTCTGTCCATCTCGATCTCCTCGTCTACTGATTCGTCTTCTGTTTCGGCTTGCAATCGCGCTGCAGCTTGTTCTTCTGCTTCGTCGAAGGCTTCGTCGGCCTGAGTCTCAGCCGCGTCGTCTTGCGCCTGGTGTTGCAATGTTGCGTCGGCGAGTTCCGCTGCGTTGGTATTGGACTCAGCCAGATCTGTGTTGGAAACCCCAGGGATGGAGGGTGCAAACACTGGCCGATCCCAGGCGCGTTCCGGCGCATCGGCCGCGTCGGCCGCGTCGGCCGCGACCGTCGCCACGACAACCTCTTCGACAACCGCGCCGACATCTTCGACCTGTCCGACAAGCGCCGAGTCTGCAACAACCGGATCGGAATCAACGGTGTCTGCAACGACGTCAAGCGAATCGACGTTTGACTCGACGTTTGACTCGACTTTTGACTCGACTTTGGACACAACTTCGGTCTCGGTTGCGATCTCAGCCGCGACAGCTGGGGCTGCCTCGGCGACCTTCGAGTCGGCGTCGTCGGTGACGTCGATGATGTCGTCGACCGCCTCCACGGGGTCGGCAAAGGCGGGACTGCTGGCGACAGAAGCGCTGATGCTGCTGCGGCTTCGGCCGAACCGCTTGGATACCCCGGGTGCGCGGGCCTCCTCTGGCAGCGAGATCGGTGCAACCGGTGCAGCGGAGAGTGCCCGCTCGATAGTTGCCTGGAGCATGGGGTCAGATGGCTCTGGGGACGATTCCGCACGTGCGGCGTCGGCTGATGACACGTCGCCGGTGTCGTCCCAGGTCGCCCCAGGACGGATTGCCCGAGCAGCGGCCAGTGCAGGGTCCACACCAAGTTTGCGGACCGCGTCACGTGTCATGTCTTCGAAGCCGCCAGCTCCGCTTTCAAGCCACTCGTCAACCTTCTGTGGGGTTGGGTCTGCTGCAGGAGGAATGGATGTGCGCCGGACTGCAGGCTCTTTCCATTCGTCGTCCCATGCGTCTTCGCTCCAGGTGTCGGAAAACGATTCCTTGGGGGCGAACATGTCAGCGGTGCGTTTTGGTGCACGAGGCCGCGGGGCTGCGGTCTGTTCCCACACGGCGACCTCTTCCGGGTCAGCCGGTGGCAGGTCGGCGAAATCGACGGCAAACCGGTCGCCGGCAAGATCCTCGTCGGGTCGGTTGCGTCGGAACAGCCCGCGTCGGCGCCCCGCGCCCCCTTCGTCACTCATCCCAACACACTACGGCCTCAACAGCCAGTTCGGCGGCTTTCGGTCTCGGCCGGCCTGAGGCCTGGCTTTGCAAAGACTTTTCCGGTCGACGTTGCTGGAACCCCCCGCAGAATGTCACACCCCCTTGGCAGGATGATCGCATGGAGCCGTTCCCGTCACCCACCCGTTCGATGCCTCAATCTGCGTCGGACCAGCTGGGCACAGAAGACCGTTGTTCGGCCATCGGGTTCGCTCGCCTCGTTTGGTCCGTCGGCGCTGCGGCTCGTGCTTCCGGGTTGCTCGTCCCTGGTTTCATCGACGTTCCAAATGGAACCAAACGCCATCTCCGCCGGCGCCCCGGGCATAAACCTGTCGTCGTCCTCGCCGTTCGGGGCAGGTCTGTGGCTGACGTGCAAGACGACCTTGTTGCAGGGGTCCTCGCAGCCAACCGCGGTTCACCGCCGCACCTCGTTTCTGCATTTCTCGCGGAAACCGGAACACCGTCGCTGCAGGTCAACTCTGCGGCATAGCGCCCCCAACGCCCAGTAGGTTTGTCGGTGAAGCTTTGCTGGGTTCGCCCAACAGGCCTCAGTGCCCGGGTGGCGAAATGGCAGACGCAGGGCGCTTAAACCGCCCAGATCGAAAGGTCGTGCGGGTTCGAGTCCCGCCCCGGGCACCTCTGTTCAGCGTGGTGGAGCTAGTCGTCGTCGAGATCGTCGTCTGAACTGTCGTCAAAGAGATGTTCGTTCACCGAGCTCTCTTCGACCACGTTCTCCACAACGGTTGGGGCAGCGCTGGTCCAACCGGTTGCAATCACGGCGCCTCGCGGCGACGACAGCGTCACCGTCGTCCCGCCGTCCAGCAGCACCGTGTCGAAGTCATGAGCAAGCACCATCTGGGGCACGGTGCCCGCGTTCATGGTCATGGTCACCGAGCCCCGCAGCACGGTGATGGGTGCCAACGCGTCGTGGAGCCGCATCACCAACGGTTGACCTCTCTCGATCACGCTCACCGCAAGATTTGGTCCGGTGTTGCCGTCCGCCCCGTCCGCCCCGTCCGGCTCGTCTGCTTCCTGAGCCGGGTCCGATGACCCGACCCGCCGGTGCATCAGATTGAGATCACGAATCGGCCCGTCAACCAGTCGGCTGCTCACGCGTGCGTCGCCGCTGAATCGGATGGTCCCGTGCGTTGGCACCTCAACATCGGCTCCGTCGATGGTGAGGACCATCCCGGCGCCCTTTGCCACAACCAAGGCACGTTCCACACCGGGAAGTTCAGAAAACGGGCCGTCGACCGCCACCGTTGCCAGACTCAGCCGCCACTGCCACGCATCGGTGTTTGGTACCCGGACGATTTCCTGTGTGGTGCCACGACCATTGGCCCACGGCATCTCGACGTAGTCGGTCGAAGAAATCAGTTTCATGTGAGGTCAGTCCAAAAACCGAAGGGGATGCGTGCGGCGGTCCTGCATGAACCGAAATCGATGCCGAACCTCGCTGACCGTTTCCGGGTTCACCTCGGCAACAAGCAGCGCTTCGGTTCGTGCTGCAGACGCCAGGACTTCCCCCAACGGGTCAACAATGCGAGAGTCACCGCAGTACGCAAGCCCGTCGCCGGTGCCAACACGATTGACGCCAACCACGTAGGCCTGGTTCTCGATGGCCCGGCTGACAAGGAGGTGTTGCCAATGGGTGCGCCTCACCTCGGGCCAGTTGGCCGGGATCACAAAGCAGTCCGTGGTGGGTGCCATCTGCCAGAACTCGTCCGCGAACCGAAGGTCGTAACAGATGAAGAATGTGCTGCGCAGACCTTCGATGTCAACCGTGAGGAACTGGGCACCACCGTCGTAGTGGGCGTCTTCGCCGGCGAACGAAAACGGGTGGATCTTGTCGTAGTGATGACAGCCGCCAACCGGATCGTAGAGGTACAGACGATTACGAGCCTTGTCGGTTTGGTTGAGACGTGTGGGAACCGTTCCGCAGATCCACACGCCATGCTGCACGGCCATCGCCCGCAGAAATTGTGCGGACGGCCCATCAACTGGTTCACCAACTTGCTGCGGCGCCATTGAGAAGCCCACGCTGAACATTTCCGTGAGGACCACGAGGCGAGCCCCGGTTGCGGCCGCGGCGGCCACCTGGGGAGTGAGCTGCGCAATGGTGGCTGCAGCGTCCTCCCACGCAATGTCGTGCTGTATCGCTGCGACCTTCATGACGGCAACCATATTCGCCGCTGGCTGGTGACGAGCGTCTGGTGTGGCCTACCCTTCGAACTCACCGGCAGTTCTCGCCAGAAGCAAGCAGCATTCACCAGGTCAAGCAGCATTCACCAGATCAAGAGGTAGTTGGATGGCAATCAAGCGATTCCCCGTAGAAGCGGGCCACATCATGATGTTCGCCAGAGCAGTCGGCGACCCCAACCCCATTTACAGCGACGCTGAGTACGCCGCTGGGACGGCCGTGGGATCGGTCATCGCGCCGCCCACGTTTGTTCAGTCCAGCGCGCAGTACGACGACGACTACCCGCTTCGACCACGCATCGGTCAACCCTGGTTCGGTTCCGGTGCAACGGCAACAGGCATCCAGCGCGACGAGCCAACCGAAGCAAAGTCGTCCGGTTCAAGTTCGGGCGGCGGTGGCGGGGGTGGCGGCAATGGTGGCGTGCTCCATGCAGAACAGCACTACGAATACCACCGGCCGCTGCGAGCTGGTGAGGTGCTCACCGCCACCAACCTCCCGGGCCGCACCTGGGAGAAGGAAGGGCGGCGCGGCGGGTCGCTGAGCTTCTCCGAATCAATCACCGAATATCGAACCGAAGACGGCGAACTCGTTGTCACCGCACGCGGTGTTGGCGTCCGTACCGGCGCAGTTGTCAAGCAGGAGGGCTGAACCATGTTGAACGCATCCACCGTTAAGGTCGGCGACACCTACGAGACCGTCGTGGCAGAAAACCTCAGCCGCACACAGATTGTGATGTACGCCGGTGCGTCAGGGGACTACAACCCTCTGCACACAGATGATCTGTTCACACGTGAAGTTGCCGGTTACCCCGGCGTGTTCGCGCACGGCATGCTCACCATGGGTATGAGTGGCAGGGCCGTCACGGATTGGGTTGGCGACGGCACGCTCACCAAGTACGGCGTGCGATTCTCCCGTCAGGTTTGGCCAGGCGACACGCTGACTACCAAGCTCACCGTCGAGGCCGTTGAACCCGACGGAACCGGAGCACTGGTTGACATCAGCGTGTCCACCCGAAACCAACACGGCGACGAGGTAGTGGTCGGGTCCGCCACGGCACGCTTGGCCTAGCGGCTCCGCTGCAAAGTGCGAGACCCGTGCCCGCAGAACAGCGAGTTAGGTCTCTGCACGGTACCGGTCCATCAGGCGACGCTTGAACAACTTGCCTGACGGCAGACGCGGTAAATCCTGGTCGAAGTCCACCGACCGCGGGCACTTGAAGTGCGCAAGTCGATCCCGGCAGAACTGCATCAACAACGCAGCTGTTTCTGCGGTGGCGTCTGCTGGGTCGGCCAACTGCACCACCGCTTTCACCTGCTCGCCCATCTCAGGGTCAGGGACGCCGATCACCGCGACGTCCAAGACCAACGGATGCAACGCCAGCAGGTCCTCGATCTCCTTGGGGTAGATGTTGACCCCACCTGAGATGATCAGGTGACTTCGCCGATCGCTCAGGTACAGATAACCGTCGGCGTCGAGGTGGCCAAGATCGCCCAGCGTGCTCCACCCGTTGGCGTTGAACGCCGACGCGGTCTTCTCAGCATCGTTGTGATATTCGAACGGCTGTGTGCCCTCGAAATAGATGGTGCCGATCTCACCGGTCGGAAGATCTTCACCTTCCTCGTCAACGATGTGAATGGTGCCCAACACGCACCGGCCAACGGACCCTCGTCGTTGCAGCCACGTGGTGGAATCGATGAAGCAGAACCCGTTCCCCTCGCTACCGGCGTAGTACTCCATGATCCGAGGACCCCACCAGTCGATCATTGCCTGCTTCACATCAACGGGGCAGGGTGCCGCAGCGTGAACGGCCATCCGCAGCGATGACAGGTCGTACATCGAACGCTCCGTTTCGGTCAGCTTCAACATGCGGATGAACATGGTTGGCACGTACTGCGCGTGGGTGACCTTGTACTCGTCGATCAAGCGCAAGGATTCCAGCGCGTCGAACTGGTCCATCAGCACCACCGTGCCACCGAAACGATGCGCGCTCAGACTCCAACCCAACGGTGCCGCGTGATACAGCGGGGCAGGGCAGAGATACGTCATGGGTGCAGCGAAACCGAACAGCGAACCGGTGAGCCCCTCGAAGGTGGTGCCGGTTCCAAATGGTGCTGCACCTAGGTCTCTCATGATGCCCTTGGGGCGGCCGGTGGTGCCAGAGGAATAGAACATCAGCGCCCCCTCCAACTCGTTGTCCCGTGCCACGGAGCCCACCGCTGCCAAGAGGTCGTGGGTTGCGTTGAATTGACCGAACGCCCGGTCCACGGAGAACAAGTGGACGGGCCGATCCGTGCCGTGCGAGACAGCAGTTGCCAGGTCGGCAAGCGCTGCCGAGGAGAACAGCACCGACGCCCCGCAGTCGTCGAGGATGTAGCCGGCCTCGTCTGCGGTGAGATGCCAGTTGATGGGAGTGAGATACACCCCGGAGCGCAGGATGCCCCACGCAACAACCAGGTACTCGATGCAGTTCGGCAGCAGTACAGCCACGTGATCGCCAGGGCGCACGCCAACCCCGTCCAGGAGTCGGGCCACCCGGATGGACGATTCCTCCAACTCCGCAAACGTCATCGTCTCGCGGGTTGCGGGGCGAATGATTGCGGGGCGGGTGGGGTCGACCGAGGCGTGGAAACCGGGGCGGAGTCTTAAGTCGCTGGACACGTTTCTTCCTTGCTGGGGGCTGCTGGGGCTGCTGGCGCTGTCGAGGCTGGCGTGTGCTGGAGGGGGTGTGACAGGCAGGCGCGGATCAGTGCGCCGCTGCCTCGAGTTCCAGAAACGCAGCCAACTTGGCCCGAGCCGCATCGCGTCGTGCCGGGATGTGGCCGTTCGGGAAGAGCCCTTCGTGGGGGGTGTAGGTCTTGAGCAGATCGCGCGCCAACGCAAGCTTGTGCACTTCGGTAGGCCCGTCTGCAAGTGCAAGCGCTTCGGCCGACACCATCCAGCGAGAGAACGGCATTTCGTTGGAGATGCCAAGCGATCCGTGCAGGTGCATGGACCGTTGGACCACGTCGTAGAGCACCTTTGGCATTGCGGCCTTGATTGCGGAGATGTCCTTGCGGACCCGCCGATAATCCTGATGCTTATCAATCAACCATGCGGTGCGAAGCACGAGAAGGCGGAACGACTCGATCTCAATCCACGAGTCAGCAATCTTCTCTTGTGTCATCTGCAGCGTTGCCAGGCTACCCGTGCGAGTTTGGCGTGCCAGTGCCCGCTCGCACATCAGGTCGAATGCCTGCTTGACCGTTGCTATGGTGCGCATCGCGTGGTGAATGCGACCGCCGCCAAGCCGGGTCTGAGCGATGGCGAACGCCTGCCCTTCGCCGCCAAGCAGTGCGTCAGATGGTACGCGTACGTTGTTGTAACGAATGTAAGCGTGCGAACCTTCTTCTTCTGGTTCGGAACCGATGCCCACGTTGCGAATGATCTCGATGCCCGGTGTCTCTGCCGGAACGATGACCATGGACATGCCCTGATACGCACTCACGTCGGGATTGGAAACCGCCATGACGATGAAGAAGCTGGCGTAGCGCGCATTGGAGGAGAACCATTTGTACCCGTTGAGCACCCACTCGTCGCCGTCTCGTTCAACCCGAGTGGTGAACAGGGTTGGGTCTGCACCCGCGTGCGGTTCCGTCATGGAGTAGCACGACGAAATTTCGCCGTTCAGAAGCGGTGTGAGAAACCTGGCCTTCTGCTCTGCTGTGCCGTAATGCGCAAGGATCTCGGCGTTACCCGAATCCGGCGCCTGGCAGCCGAAGATGGTGGGAGCCCAGTGCGACCGGCCGAGAATCTCGTTGAGCAACGCCAGTTTGACCTGGCCGTACCCTGGGCCGCCGAGGTCTGCGCCTAGGTGACACGCCCACAGTCCCTGGTCGCGCACCTGCTGTTGCAGTGGCTTGATGAGTGCAATGACGCGCGGGTTGCTCTTGTCGTAAGGGTTCCCAAGAACGAGATCGAGCGGTTCTACCTCCTCTTTCACAAAGCTTTCGGCCCAGTCCAGCTTCGCCTGGTAGGCGTCGTCCGTCTCAAAATCCCATGCCATCGGTCGATTCCCTTCTGTTCGGCCGGATCGCCCGTGCCAACGTCAGTGGATCGTACTGGTGGGCTTGCACGCAAACCGAAAAATAGGACACTATTTTCGGATGGCTCTGCACACACGAATCACCAAACTGCTGGACATCGAGCACCCCATCGTGCAGGGAGGCATGCAAGGCGTTGGCGTTGCGGAGTTGGCGTCGGCGGTTTCCAACGCAGGCGGCCTCGGTATCCTCACGGGTCTCACGCAGCCAACACCAGACGCGTTGCGTGAGGAGATCGAGCGATGCCGTGAAATGACCAGCAAGCCGTTTGCCGTCAACCTCACCGTCTTCCCAAACCGAAACTCACCTGACTACATGGCCTTTGCGCGGGCGATCGTGGCTGGTGGCGTGGACATCGTTGAAACTGCGGGGACCCCAGCTGTGGCAGAGATCTGGGAGTACCTGAAGGGTGAAGGCGTGCGGATCATGCACAAGTGCACCTCGGTGCGTCACTCGGCATCGGCTGAACGGAAGGGTGTGGATGCCATCTCCATCGACGGGTTTGAATGCGCCGGGCATCCTGGTGAGGACGACATCCCCGGCCTGATCCTCGTTCCGTGCGCTGCGGACAAAGTAAGTATCCCGATGATCGCGTCAGGTGGCTTCGCTGACGGCCGCGGCCTTGTGGCTGCGTTGGCGCTGGGTGCCGATGGGATCAACATGGGCACTCGTTTCTGCGCAACCGTTGAGGCGCCGATCCACCCCAACGTGAAACAGGCCTACGTGGACAACGACGAACGTTGCACCAACCTCATCTTCCGCAGCTTGCACAACACGGCCCGGGTCGCAAAAAGCGACGTCTCAGACGAGGTGGTTCGGCGCCTTGCCGAGCCCGGTGCCACGTTTGCTGACGTCGCAGAACTGGTGCGCGGCGACAAAGGCCGTGACCTGCTGGCAACCGGCGATTTGTCCGAGGGGATCTACTGGGCCAGCATGTCGCAAGGCCTCATCCATGACATCCCAACGGTGGCTGAGCTCATCAACCGCATTGTCACCGAGGCCGAGACCATCATCCGCACAAGACTTGGTTCGGTTCTCGGCTGACGCCGAACCGTCTTTGTCAGCCGAACCCCGAACAACACAGGAGAATCCCAATGCCAGAAGCTTTCATCATCGACGCAGTCCGCACCCCGCGGGGTATCGGCAAAGTCGGTAAGGGATCCCTTGCGGACCTACACCCGCAGAACCTCGGCGCCACGGTGTTGCGCGCCATCCAGGAACGTAACAACCTCAACACCGCCGATGTGGACGACGTGGTGTGGGGCACCTCCAACCAAACCGGAACGCAGAGCGGCGACATCGGACGCATGACAGCGCTCACGGCTGGCTACGACACCACCGTGAGCGGCGTGACGCTGGACCGCTTCTGCGGTTCTGGCATCACCACCACCAACATCGCAGCAGCTTCGGTGATGTCCGGCCTTGAAGACGTGGTCATCGCGGGCGGTGCGGAGATGATGTCCAGCTACGCAGCCAACTCCAAGGGCGCAACGGTGTTGCCGTTCATGGATCGTGGCAACGCAGAACTGCGTGCATTGCACCCACAGACCAACCAGGGTGTTGCCGCCGACGCCATCGCCACCATCGAGAAGATCAGCCGCCGCGCGGTGGATGAGTACGCAGCAGAGTCGCAGCGTCGTGCCGAGATCGCCATCGCTGAGGGTCGATTCTCCAAGAGCGTGGTTCCGGTGCGTCGTGCCGACGGATCCATCGCACTGGATCGTGAAGAGTTCCCGCGGCCTGGGACCACAGTGGAAAGCCTGAGCCAGCTGCCGTCGTCGTTTGCAATGCTTGCCGATTACCCGTTGGACGACGAGGGCAACACCTACCGCTCCATGCTGCTGCGCCGCTATCCAGGGCTTGACATCGACCATGTGCACCACGCCGGTAACTCCTCTGGTGTGGTTGACGGTGCTGCTGCGTTGCTGATCACCAGCGGCGAGTATGCCAAGAAGAACGGCCTCAAGCCGCGTGCACGTGTGGTTGCCATCGCCAACGTGGGCGACGACCCAACCCTCATGCTCAACGCGCCAGTTCCCGCAGCGCGCAAGGTGCTTGCCAAGGCCGGCCTCACCATCGACGACATTGACCTGTTCGAGGTCAACGAGGCGTTCGCCGTCGTCACCGAGAAGTTCATCCGTGATCTGAACATCGACCGCTCCAAGATCAACGTCAACGGCGGAGCCATTGCGCTGGGTCACCCAATTGGAGCAACCGGCGCCATGCTGATCGGCACCGTCCTCGACGAGTTGGAACGCCGCGACGGCCGCTACGGCCTGGTCACGATGTGCGCCGGCGGCGGCATGGCCCCCGCCGTGATTATCGAGCGGGTGTAGATCGCGAGAGAGGTTGTCCCCAACCCGGGGGGCAATCCACCTCGCAACTTCGTTCCGAGGTGGATTGCCGCAGCGTCGTGGGCAACCAAAACCCGCCGGGCGGGTTAGGCAGTGTTAGTGGCCGTCCGGGTTGAGCCGTTGATCAGGTCTCGGGTGCCGGAGGCGATGTAGCCGATCGCGATGAGCAGGATCGCCACTCCGCACCAGGTAATTGCGGTGGTCACGCCGACCAGTTGGCCGACCACACCGGCCAGCAGCGAGTTGATGGCCCACACACCGATGCTGGCCATGCTGAAGACGCCCATCACGCGACCGCGAAACGCATCGTCGGTTGATGTCACCACCACGGTGTTGGAAATGGTCACCAGCGTCATGTGCGATGCACCGAACAGCGCAGTGGCCGCGATGGTGAGGGGCACGGACCGCGATGCCCCGATCACGATGACGGCCGCGGCAACGACTACGCCTGCACCAAGGAGCACGACCGTGCGTTGCTGCGGCCGGGTGAGCGCGGTGCAGATGGCCATGGCTGCGACGAACCCGATGCCGGGACCGGCCGACACAAGACCGTATGTGCGCTCATCACCTCCAAGCGCTTCCTTCACCAGGAGTGGCATCAGGCTTGGATGCATGATGAAGAACGACACGAAGAACTGCAGCAAGATCACTCGCTTGGCCACGGCGTTGGCGCGCAAGTAGCGGAACCCCAGGAGCAACTCTTGTATCGGTCCCTGCTCCGGCTTGCGCCCGGCCGTGTGTGATCTGGTGTTCACCATGAGGCACGCCGCAGCCACCGCAAGGAAACTGGCTGCGTTGAGATAGAAGCCCCATTGCACGCCCCACGCTGCCATCACCAACCCGCCGATGGCCGGCCCCAACACGCGAGTGGAGCTGGACAGCCCTGCGTTGAGGCTGATCGCCGAGTGGAGATGCGCGTCATCGACAAGTTCCGGAACGAACGCATTGGCGGCTGGCTGCGTGAAGCACTGAGCGGCACCGCCGAGGATCACCAGCGTGGTCATGATAGGGAGCGTGAGCGCCTTTGCCTGTGTCAGGACGCCCATAGCAAGTGTGGGCACGATCATCGCGACGTTGCCCACCAGCACCAGCATTCGCCGATCAAACCTGTCCGCAATAAGACCCGTGAACGGGGACAGGAAAAGGAACGGAAACCACTGAGCGGCAAAGACCACGGAGATGGTGAATGGATTGTCGGTGAGCTTGGCTGCCGCCCAACCGATTGCGACGTACTGCATCCACGTGCCCAGTTGCGAAACCATGTTCCCGATGGCGATCAGCCTGAAGTCTCGGGACCGCAGGGCGCCGAAGGGGGAGTGGCTGGAGGTTGAAGGCATTACGCCTGACGATAGGTGCCCGGTGAACGAGGACAAAACCCGGTAACCACAGCGGGTGACAGAGTCGGCAGGAAACTTCACCCCGCTGTCGAATACGGTTCCGAGATGCGAATCGACGCGGGTATCTCAGGCAACCTCTCCACCGCAGCCGCCGAGGCTGTTGCGCTCGAACAGAAGGGCTACGACGGTATCTACACGGCAGAAACATCGCACGACCCGTTCCTGCCGCTGTTTGCCGCCGGGCAAGCCACGCAACGGGTGGAGTTGATGACCAGCATCGCGGTGGCGTTTGCCCGTAACCCGATGATCACCGCAGTCACCGCCAACGACCTGCAGTTCGCGTCCAACGGCCGCTTCGTGCTTGGCCTCGGCAGTCAGATCAAGCCGCACATCGAAAAGCGCTTCTCCATGAACTGGTCCGGCAAACCGGCGAGCCAGATGCGGGAGTTCATCCTTGCGATGCGCGCCATCTGGGCGTCGTGGAACGACCGGACCAAGTTGGAGTTCCGTGGCGAGTACTACACGCACACGTTGATGACGCCATTCTTCGATCCGGGACCAAATCCATTTGGCCCACCCAAGGTGTTTCTGGCCGGCGTGGGTACAGGCATGACTCAGGTCGCTGGCGAAACATGCGATGGGTTTCTTGCACACCCGTTCACCACCGAGCGGTATCTGCGCGAAGTCACACTGCCTGCGTTGGAGAAGGGCCTTGAGGTCAGCGGCCGGACGCGTGAAGGTTTCCAGATCGGGATGACCGCAATGGTGGTGAGTGGCGACAACGAAGAGCAGACGCTTGCCGCAAAGAACACCATCGTCAGCCAAATCGGTTTCTACGGATCAACGCCTGCGTATCGCGGTGTGTTGGAGCTTCACGGTTGGGGTGATCTGCAAACCGAGCTGAACAGCCTCTCCAAGCGAGGCGGATGGGCCGACATGGCCAAGGTCATCGACGACGACGTCATCGCAGCGTTTGCAGTGGTTGCCGAACCAGCCCAAGCCGCAGCTGCCATTCGTGCGCGCTACGGCGATGTAGCCAGCCGGATGGGCCTGTACTTCGGGCTTGCCCCCGAGGTCGCCGAACGAATCACCACAGACCTGCGCGCCGGAAACGCCTCCTGAGAACGGCCTGCTGACATGACGCTCCGGTCGATCCCAACTCTGCTGAATGGGGCCGCCGATCGCAATCCGCACGCTCCCGCAATCACGTGTGGCGATGATTCCGTCACACGTCAAGAACTACGTGAACGTACTAATCGGATGGCTCGTGCATTTGAGGCGATGGGCGTGCGTAAGGGTTCGCTTGTCACCATCGCGATGCCCAACTCCATTGGTTTCCTGGAAGCCGCAATAGCTGCATGGAAACTTGGCGCAACGCCTCAGCCTGTGTCGAACCGGCTTCCGGATCGGGAACGCCAAGCCATTGTTGAACTGGCCGACAGCGCGTTGGTGCTGGGGGCCACGCAAGAGGCTCACCCCAACAGGAACGTGCTGCCCATTGGGTGGCAGCCCGATCCGAGTTTGTCCTCGGATGATCTTCCAGATGTCATCTCTCCCACCTGGAAGGCACCCACCAGCGGCGGCTCCACGGGACGCCCGAAGCTCATCCTTTCTGGAACCCGGGCCGAGTTCGACGACGCCGGTCCTGGGTTCGGAATCCCCGTTGACGGCAGCGTTGCAATCCCCGGCCCGCTGTATCACAACGCTCCATTTCAGTTCGCTTCGCAAGCGGTGATCTTCGGCAACCACCTCGCCATCCTCGCGAAGTTCGACGCCAAGGCAGCGTTGGATTTGGTTGACCGCTATCACCCGTCGGTGATGCTGCTTGTCCCCACGATGATGAGCCGGATGGTTCGTCTTGCACCGGAAGACCGGAACCAAGACATGTCGTCGTTGACGCACGTGTGGCATATGGCGGCACCGTGTCCGCAGTGGTGCAAGCAGAGCAGATCGATGATCTTGCGAACCTGGGCCTCTACCTCTTAGGCGGGGTTGGAAAGTACCACTTCAGTGGCACCGACCTTGATTGCGTCGCCCTGTATGTCGGTCGACAGGAAACAGACTCGGAGTTGCCAGTCGACTGCGGTTCTACCTCTTACTGACTTACAGGACTGCTGACTTCCGTACTACCAAACTCCGTTAAGTGGTCGGTTGCTGTTTGGGCTTTGCCTGCGATGGCGTGGAGGGCTTTGGGGTCGGCTCGGAGGACGTTGAGCCAGTGGGCGAGGTATTGGGCGTGGTCGGGTCGTGGGGTGGGGGAGATGCCGAGGATGGCGCAGGTGAACGCTCCGGAGAGTTCGGCTACGAGTTCTTCGACGGCGTAGGCGCTTGTTCCGTACCGTCCGGTGAGGTCACGGTTGAGTCGTGATTTATGGCCGGTCCAGTGGGCGTGTTCGTGTGCCGTTGTTGCGTAATAGGCGGTGCTGTCGGTGAAGGTGTGTAGTGGTGGGAGGACGATGAGGTCCCGGGTGGGGGAGTAGTAGGCGGACCCTTCGTTGCGGTGCTCCACGTTTGCGCCGATGGCTGCGAAGAAGCGTTCCGCTGTGTCGATCTGCGTAGGTGTGTCCCGCTCGAGAGCAGTGGGTGTGTGGCCGTCGACTTGTGCAGCGTTGAACACCGTGAACGTGCGGGCCATGATCCTGGTCCGACCCGCTTCTGTCGCGCTGTTGTCAGTGTGTTCTTCGTTGGTGTTGGTGGTGATGTTCCACCAGATGCAGGCGGTACCGGTTTCGCCTTTGCGGACTTGTGCGCCGATGGTGGCCCATTGTTTGTAGGTGGCCCATTCGCCTGTTTCGTAGCCTCGGTCGAGGGCGGTGGAGAGCAGGGTGAGGGTGTTTCCGCCCCTGTAGTGGTTGCCTGTGGTTGGGTTGGTTGGGAATCCGGTGCCTCGGGTCCAGGGCATGGTCCAGGTTCCTGCTCCGTTTTCGATTGCGGTGATGATCGCGGCGGTGGTGGTCTCGAATACTGCTGCTGTGGTGGTGCCCATGTCGGTTTCTCCTTCGGGAGCGTCTGGCCCGTGTGGCCTGCGCTCCGTGGGAGCCGAAAAGACTGGGTGGTTGAGTGGAGCGGTCAAGGGGGACGCCAGAAGACCCGCAGGGTCGGGAGCGCAACGCAGTGGAGCGGCTGCACCCTCGACCGAGCAACGCCACCCAGAAAGTTTGCTTCTTGTCTTCCGACGCAGCTGCGGTTGTGATAGTTCTAACCCTGCAGGACTTCACATCTAGGGAGCGGACTAATGAGGCGAAGGGTTTTGCTGATTCCGATTATTTCGCTGGCGGGGATCGCAGCGTTTGGGGGGCTCGCGGTCGCGCAACAGGGCAGCCGGTCGGTCGAGGTGGTGACCGTTGCCGCAGCGTCGAATGATCCGACTGTGAAGGTCAACAGAACGAAGAGTGTGAACTGGGCACAGTTCAAAACCAAAGGCGAGGCGAACGTTGCGGCCGTGATGTTGTGCCGCGAGGCGTTCGCCGGTACACCGGGGCTATCTGTGGTTGCTGGGCAACGAGCGAACAAGGGCCAGTTGCGTCGTTCCACGAAGCATGTGAAGGATGGTTCACGGTTCGCCCGACTTGACGGTGTGCAAGGTGACGATCTGGCGTTGTGTTGGGTGGATGGAACGTTCGGGGATGTTTCGGGTGAACCGCAACGAGCGATCTTTGTGATTGCTGGCGATCAGGACCCCGTGTTGATTGCTCACGGGCGGGTTATCGATGTGGGTGTGTTTAACCCTGAAGGTGTGGATGCGCCCGATCCTGCGCCGCCTGCACCGGTTGATCCGAACGCCACGATTCCGATACCGATACCGCCACCTGATGCGGCAACGTCGGGTTTGAAACCGGGGGAGAAACCAACTCTGAAAGTCAAAGCTGCGAACGCACCGAACTCGATCGTCGATGAGGCCCGTAAAGAGATCCGGCCAACACTTCCAGCGGGTCCTGAAGTGCCTCGTCGCAAGATCAGCGAGGTTGACGCTGAAGCTGACGCGAAAGGCCGCAAGAAGGCTGACGAGCAACGCCAAAAAGATGAGCAGGCCCGCACGCAGGCTGAGGTTCCTCCAGCGTCTGTCGAGGTGAAGTGATGAAAACCGCTCTTGGTCGCTTTACCGCGGCGCTGATGTTGTTGGCTGGCGTGCTCGTCCCCGTGGCGTTCGGTCCGAACGCTGCAGCAAACGTGAAGCCAGGGCCACCGGTTGGCCAGTGGCAACCTATGTATGCGTTGCATCCGATGAGCACCGGGAACTCGGTTCAAGGCTACGGGTACCGCGTCCCGATGCCTCACGATCCTTGATCAGAATGCAAACCCGGCTTGGTCTCATGTCAACCAGTGGCCATGTGACCAACCATTCGGTTCCGCGTACAACAACGGTGGAAGGCCACGCTGGTGGCTGTATGGCAACCCGTCGTTCCCGGGCTACTACCAGGTGTTGAACGAACACAACGGGATCTGTCTCGATGTCGCGTACTCATCACAAGCACCGGGCGCGCAGGTCATTGGTTACTACTGCTCGAACCAACCCAACCAGATGTTTTCCAAAGTCGACATCGGTAACGGCACGTTCGCGCTTGTTGCAGTCCACTCAAACCAGTGCCTCACCCTCGATGACTGGGGCAACGCATATTGGGCAACCCTGCTCCAGGACTACTGCAACTTCTCCCCACAGGTACTTCGCCGACAAGCCTGGACCGCGCACGGACCCGACAACCCCAACGACGCAGACATGGTCACCGGATATCTAGATGGTTGGTATGCCAACAGCACAGGGATCGGCGTGTGGGGTTGGGCGCTCACCCCGCAAGCACCAGCACACCCCCTCGGCTACCGCACCACCGTCAACGGGACGGTTGTCACACCAGGAGGTTTGCGATACGGCGGCTCAACACACCGACCCGACGTCAACAGCTACTGGAACTGGGGCTACCACAACGAATCCGGGTACAACTTTCTCGAGCCATACGTGCTTCCGCTAGGTACCCACAACGTCTGCGTCCAAGCCCAAAGCTGGGGTTATTGGGATAACGTCGCTTGCCGAACCATGGCAGGCGCGCCCCCAACACCGGACCCGGTCTGGTTGTACCCCGACCCATCCGGCGTGTTCTTTGCCCAGTGGGCGCCTTCTGCTGGAGCTACGGGCTATCGAGTAACCATCACTGATCAAGTGTCGGGCTCCACCCAGACTCAGGTCACCTCGTCAACCTCCGCCTCATTCACGGTGAATACTCTCAACCGGCAGAAGGTTTCGGTGTTCGCTACCAACGGCGGGGCTGAGTCGGCCGCTGGCATCGATTTCGCCGAGGTCGTGTGTACTGCCAATTGCGACGTTCCCGACGACTCGACTCCTAGCCAAGTTGACGAGAGCGTCTACGAGCCGGGAGCGGCCGTCGTTCACCCGCCCCTAGAGCCTCAAGTCCAATTTCAGGGCCAGACATTCGTTTCACCAAGTCCGTATGCCGTTAACCCACATAGCGTCTGTTGGGGAACCGGGATTCCGGGGATCCACACCGCTTTGACCCAAATTGGACCCGAGATCCTGTACAACGAGCGGCCTGGCAAGGTGACTCGCTTGAAGCTGCGATGCGGCGATAACGGTCGGGGTGTAAACCACATCTCCTACCGCACAACACAGCCTGCTCTGTACCTAGCGCTCAACAAGCACTTTGGCAGGGTCTTCGATGCTCAGACCCTTGCACTGATCCGTTACGTGTTCGCGGCTACGTCCTCACCATATTTTCCAGTGGCCTCCAAGACCACCAGCCCGAGCGGAAATCACGTTTTGACTAGAAAAACTGGCTGCCTTCAGCTCACGCCTTCAGGTCCGAGAGTCTTGTGGTCCCATCAAGTCCGTGTAATCGTCAATCCCGTCACTAAGGAGATCGTGAGTGCCTACCTCCTAGGAAACGGACCTGAAGACCGCACCGCCTTTGCTGTGCTGTACCCCCAGAAATGCAGAGGACTACCGGCACCAACATGACCCCTGATATTCAAGGTCTTCTCGTCGCCGGGTACGAGTTTGAATGCTGTCAAGTTCTACCTGTGCCCGGGGAGATCTATGAGTCTTTCGCCGCCTCGATACAAGCCAAGGAGTTCGTAGTATCCGTAGTTCGAGAGTTCCCATGGATAGATTTTGAACTGGTCGTTTCGGACTGCCATCGTGATTCGGAAGCGGACACCCTTGAGCGAGTCGGGGGAGTCGTGTTAAGCGTTCACCATCTGCGACTGGACGAAGGTAAACCTTCCGGAGTGGCAGATCCCCCCAATGACGCGGTGGACTGGGTCGCTCTGATCGTAGTGAGTGTCGCTGCGGACAACGCCCGCACCTCTGTCTGACCCCCAGCTGAACGCATCGTTCGAACACCTATCTGCTCACAAATCAGCAGATAGGAGGTGGGTGGTGACGGTATAGGTGGGGTGGGCGTCGAGGCGTTGATTCGTTCGGTCGTAGCGCATGGTGGTGCGCGGGTCGGCGTGTCCGACAGCGGTTTGGATGTCGCGTACGTCGATGTTTGCGGCGCGTGCGGTGGTAACGAATGTGTGTCGCAGGCTGTGCGGGGTGATGGTTTTGTTGACGCCGATTGCTTTGGTGATCCGGTTGATGATTCTGGTTGCGTCGTGACGGTCAAGCCGGCGACCTTCACTGTCGACAAGCAACGGCCCTCTTGTTGGTTTGCCGTCCACAGTCCGGGTTTCGATATGTGCGCGTATGGTTGCGTGCGTGCGGGGTGCGAGTACGGTCCGGGCGGTGATGCCGCCTTTGCGTCTGATCTTCAACACTTGGTGATGTTCGACGCTGTGCAGGTCGCTGATGTTCGCTGCGCATACTTCGGAGACGCGGAGCCCGTTGAGAAGCAACAGGCAGACAAGGGCGTGATCTCGGGGGCCGACTGTTTCGGCGTGTTCGAGGAATCGTGCAGCTTCGGTCCGGGTGAGCGCTTGGGTCATCGACTCATCAGACACCTTCGGACGGCGCACGAGCAGAGCGGGGTTGCCTGTGGTGATGCCTTCGGATTCGAGGTGCCGGTAGAAGGAGCTCACGGCGGAGATGCGGCGGGCGACGGTGGCGGGTGAGTTCGCTGGAGGATTTTGGCCCCGGGGTGCTGGGGGTGGATTTTGAGGGTCGTGGCTACACCTGAACAGTCTGAGAGGTGTGACTGTGGGTCGTCGTGGAGGTATCCCGCTGGTCGAGAAGCGGGCTTTCTATGTTGAGTTGATGAAGACAGGATTGAGTAATGCCGAGGCGTGCCGTCGGGTTGGGGTCAACCGGAAGACCGGTGTGCGGTGGCAGCACGGCCGCCGGGCGAAGTTCAACAACCGGTCGTAGGTGTACGCGCCGATCAATCCCGACGTCGTTGCAAGGAAGCCTGAGTCTGTTCGTTATCTCAGTCAGCGGGAACGGATCGTGATTGCCGACGCAACGCGGCAGGGTCTCTCCGGGCGGCGGATCGCTGCGTTGCTACCCGGTCGGGCGGTGTCAACGATTTGTCGTGAGATCAAACGCAACAGCGAAACCGGCGGCGGCTATGAGCCGTTCCAAGCGCAGAACAAGATGATCGGGCGGCGACCACGACCCAAGGGGTTCAAGCTCGCTGATCCGGTCGTCAACGGTGAGGTGCAGTCGATGCTCGATAAGCAGTGGAGCCCGGAACAGATCTCGGCATCATTGGCAAAACGCGCTGACGGCCCGCGAGTCTCGGCCGAGTCGATCTACCGGGGGATTTACAACCCGTTGATCCCGCTCCGCCGTGAGAAAGCGTTGCGGACGCGTCGGTTGCAACGCCGGACACGGCGCGCTGTTGGTGAGCGACAACAACGGTTCGTGGCGCCGATGCGCCCGGTGAGCGAGCGATCTGAGAAGGCTGCTGATCGAAGTGAGGCCGGTCATTGGGAAGGCGATCTGATCGTTGGCGAGTTCAACGGGTCAGCCATTGCAACATTGGTGGAGCGGGTTACCAGATACACGATGGTTGTCTACCTTGACGGTGCACGAACCGCCGACCAAGTCAGCGCGGCGATTACTGACCGGTTCAACGAAATACCGGCACACTTACGATTATCTCTGACGTGGGATCAAGGCATCGAAATGGCCCGGCATCACGAGTTCACCGAGTCGACAGGAATACCGGTGTTTTTCTGTGATCCCCGATCACCATGGCAACGACCTTCGAACGAGAACACCAACGGTCTCCTACGCGGCTACTTCCCGAAGAGCACTGACCTCTACCAGCACAGCGCTGAACGGCTGAACTACACCCCTGATGTTGGAGTCCTTGCCTGAGAAGGATTCCATGTCTAGACCGTCTTTGTTTGATGCCGAGTTTCGTGCTCGTGCGTGTGAGCTTGTTGTTTCGTCGTCGAGGCCCCGTTCGCAGATTGCTGCGGATTTGGGGGTGTCAGACGCTACTCTCTATAAGTGGATGGCTAAAGCGAAACCCCCGAAACTTCCTCTGTCAGGTGATGCTGTTGAGGAACCGTTGACTGAGACGGAACGTGTCGAGTTGAAACGGTTACGTCGTGAGCAGCATGTGTGGGAAATGGAGCGTGAGATCCTAAAAAAAGCGACGGCCTTCTTTGTCAAGGAGAACGGGTCTTGATTTACCGGTTCATCGACACGGAGAAGGCCAACTATCCGATCTGGTTATTGTGCCGCACGCTTGATGTGGCGCAGTCGTCGTACTATCACTGGTCGAAGATCGGCCGGCAGATCGAGGCTGATCGGGTCGCTGCTGAAGCTGTGCTGGTTGAACAGATCTGCGAGGTTCACGTTTGGTCTGACCGGACCTATGGTGCTGTCAAGATCCAGGATCACCTGGTGAAACGGGGCGTCTCGGTGTCGGTCCGGCGGGTCGCAGTGTTGATGTCGAAACACCGTATGCAAGGCGTTTCGGGTCGTCAGCCGTGGGTGAAAACCACAACACGTCCTGATGTCGCAGCCCGGTTCCCGGATCTTGTCGAGCGCCGGTTTCAGCCGTGCCGGCCTGATGTTGTCTGGTATGGGGACATCACCTACCTGTGGGTCGGTGGCCAGTTCTGGTATTTGGCGACCGTGATTGACGCTGCTACGAAACAAGTCATCGGGTGGAGCTTCGCGGATCACATGCGTGCCGAGCTCGTGACCGACGCCTTACATGCTGCGGTGAGACGTCGAGGCCATCAGATTCGGGCTGGGATCATTTTCCATTCTGATCGTGGTAGCCAGTATTCATCTGATGAATACGGCAAGGTATGTCGGCTCTACAGGATCAAGCAATCGATGGGACGGACGGGTGTTTGTTGGGATAATGCTGCCGCCGAGTCGTTCTTTGCTACCCTTAAAAGGGAACTGATCTACCGTTACTATTGGGATGATCCGGTACAGCTCCGTTTAGATCTTTACTACTGGATCGAGGGTTGGTACAATAACCTTCGTGCACATACGAGTCTCGGACTCCGAACCCCCAACCAAGCACACAAAAACCACTACCAGCCACAAGCTGCCTAACCAACCAACCCACTCCAACATCAAGGGTTTGCTCCACTTTCGCCGAATAAGCCCGTAAGAGAGTGGCGATCGACCTCCGAATTGGTCAACAAAGCGAAGCCGCCTTCGCTCATTGATGGCTTAGCACGCCGAAGTGAGAACAACAACCCCTTTCCGCACTACCGGCTGAGGCTTGGTCCGCCTCGATCGACTCGACGTGCTGGTTGAGGCGTCGTTCATACCTTACCGTGGTTTGACAAGACCCGCTGCGGCTTTGGCTTCCATGCGGGCCCGGCTGTCGGCGGCCGCTGCGACCTGATTCTCGGCCTCTGCTGCGAAGAGGTAGCGGCGACGGTTGGTGTCTTCCTCGGCCAGGTTGACGTTTGCCTTCATTCCAGCCAACACGGTGGCCGGTGTGCGAAGTAGACGTGCTGCGACACCCATCGTAAATTCTCGCAGTTCGGCAGCGGGCAGCACGCGGTTGACCATGCCCCATGCGAGGGCCTCAGCTGCAGTCACCTTCTCATTGAGCAGGTACAGCTCTCGGGCCCGTGCCGTGCCGATGATGCTGGTCCAGAGGAACGTGCCGCCATAGTCCCCCGTGAGTCCGTTGGGTGCGAACCCAGCGGCGAACACGGCATCGTCGGACGCAAACCGAAGATCGCAGGCGGCCGCAAGACTGCAACCGGCACCAACGGCTGCGTCGCCAATCATGGCGATGGTGGGCTTGTCCATCTGGTGCAACAGCATGGCCGCATGCAGGTCGTGGCGTGCAAGGTCGCCACTCAACGCTTGATGTGGGACGCCACGGCTGATTGGGTCCCCCGGGATCATCCCGCCTTCCTTGGTATCGCCACCGGAACAGAAACCGCCGACCCCGCCATCGGAAGGTGCGCCGGTCAGAACGACAACCTTTACCCCTGGGTCTTCGGCCATAGCCTGAGCCGCCTCTTCAAGTGCCTTGATGAGGTACCCGTTGAGAGCGTTACGGCGCTGCGGGCGGTTGAGCGTGATGATGCCGACTCTGTCTGTCACCTCGGTGAGGATGATGGGGGTTTCGGTGCTGTCAGTCATCTGTGTGCGTACCTTTCGTCTGGCAATAGAGGTATCGGAATTGATTGTACTCGGCGCCATGTTCGATGATGATGGACAACGACATGCGAATCGGGATCATTTCTGACGTGCACGGCAATGCTGCCGGACTCCAAGACGCGTTGTCGCGCCTCTGCGACGTTGATGAAGTGTTCTGCCTCGGTGACATCGTGGAAGATTTCCGCTTCTCCAACGAAGCCTGCGCACAGCTCGCCGACCGAGAAGTCCGGTGCGTGCTGGGCAACCACGACATCGGCCTGCTGGGGTTATCTGGAACCCGTGCCGCGAAGCGGCCACCGTGGACCAGCGTCACGTTCGATGGCTGGCGGATCAGCCGCTGATGATCGAAACCGTGATTGGGGGTAAGCGGATCCTTATGACGCACGCCTCCCCGTTTGCTCCCCACACGAACTACGTCTGGAAGCACTCGCCAGGGCTGAAGCAGTTCGGCACGATTGACGCGGACTACGTGCTCATCGGTCATACCCACGCGCAGATGGCGCACCGTGTGGGCAAGGTCATGGTGATCAACCCCGGAAGCGTCGGCCAGCCGATTGACCACAACAACGGACGCCTTGCCTCTTACGCAATTCTCGATACCAGCACAGACGAAGTCACTTTCGACAACTACGAACTTGCGCCCGCCGGGTGGCAGATGGAGCACTTATGAGCATCAAGGACACCGCAGCCATTGTTGGTGTGGGCGCAACCAACTATTGGAAGCGTGGCCAGTCCTACCCCGAGACCGAACTCTCGATGGCATGCACCGCCATCCTTGGCGCCTTGGACGATGCGGGCCTCACCATCCAAGACCTCGACGGGTTCTCCATCTATTCCAACTCCTGCGACCCGGCGATGGTGGCCGCAACGCTCGGTGTCCCAGAGGTCAGGTGGGCAACGTCCACCACGTCTGGAGGCGGCGGCTGCGCTGGAGCACTTGGTGTTGCAGCTGCAGCAATCCACGGCGGAATGGCCAACGTTGTTGTCACGCTCATGACGCTGCAACAGTTGAACAAGCGACTGGGTGGTTCGGCCATCAACGGGATGCTGGCCTACGCAATGATGTCCGAAGGTTCCAGTCCGTACGGCAGCAACGGCATCGCTCCGTCTGCTGCGTTCACGGCCAACAACGGGTTGCTCTCGCCCGGGCACAGTTTTGCGCTCATCGCCCAACGTCATATGTACCAATACGGTACGAAGCGGGAACACTTTGCCGAAGTGTGCATCTCGCAACGCAACAACGCGATCCGTCGTCCGACGGCAATTCGGCGTGACCCCATCACCGTCGATGACTACTTCAATGCGCGCATGATTTCTGACCCGTTGTGTCTGTTCGACTACACGATGGAGAGCGATGGAGCCGTTGCCGTGATCACCGTTTCAGCCGACCGTGCCAAAGACCTGAAGCAGAAGCCGGTGTACATCATGGGATCAGCACACGGAGGCGACGGCCGCTGGGGACCAGGCCTGTTCCGCTACTTCCAATCACCAGATGAGTACTTCGCGTCGTCGGGGCATCGGCCGGTTGCTAAGCGCATGTACGAGATGGCCGGAGTTGGTCCGCAAGACGTGGACGTCGCACTGTTGTACGACCACTTCTCGCCGATGGTGATCATGCAGTTGGAGGACTACGGCTTCTGCCCAATCGGTGAAGGTGGCCGGTTCGTCGAAGAGGGCAATATCCGATACGGCACGGGGTCGATTCCCGTCAACACCCACGGCGGCAACCTTTCCGAGGCGTACATCATCGGCATGACCCACGTGCGTGAGGCGGTGGAGCAGCTACGCGGAACGGCCGTCAATCAGGTTGCCGGCGCAGAAATCGCGTTGGTCACCGGTGGCCCAGCAAGCCTTCCCGTCAGCGGCACCCTGCTGCACAACTGATCATGCACCTGAACACGCACGCAAGGACTCTCTGACATCACCAACGAATTCGGAACGCTCACCAAGGGTGTCTTCCCCTCCATTCTCCAATCGCCGTTCGCCGACGATTCCACGCAACCTTTCTGGGACGCAGCAGCAGAGGATCGCCTGGTTGCACCTAAGTGCACGTCGTGCGGCACGTTCTGCCTACCGCCCGCCCCGTTCTGTTGGGTATGCCAGCACCGCGAAGTTGAATGGGTGCAGTTGCCAGGCACCGGCACCATCTACAGCTTCATCGTGGTTCGCCACCCGCTGCATCCCGATATGGCCGACTGCTGTCCATATGTCTCCGGGGCTGTGGAACTGGATGGCACGCAAGGTGCCGGTGCGCGCATGCTGGTGAACATCATCGACTGCGACCCCGACACGGTGAAGATCGGCGACCGCGTCGAAGTTGTGTTTGAACACCTCAATGCTGAAATGCACACGCCTCGCTTCAGGCCAATACGCTCCTGACAAAGCGTGTGGGCGTTGAACCGTCGGGATAGCTTCAGACATGAACGACTCGACATCGAGCAGAGGTGCAGCCGCAGATCGCACAGTGGGGGAGCGGCCCAACGTGGTGCTGATCAACTGCGACGACCTCGGCTGGGGAGATCTTGGCTGCTACGGCTCTCAGCTCAACAAGACTCCCGCCCTAGACAAGCTCGCGGCCGAGGGGCTGCGGTGCGATTCGTTCTACATGGCCTCACCGGTCTGTTCTCCCTCACGTGGTGCGCTCCTCACGGGCTCCTACCCGCCACGCATCGGGTTTGGCTCATTCGACGGGTTCCCAGTGCTGTTCCCAGGGCAGCCGCTCGGGCTCCCGCCAACGGAGATCAGTCTTGCCACCATGCTGTCGCGGGCTGGCTATCGCACGCAGATGATCGGCAAATGGCACTGTGGTGACCAGCCGGGTTTCATGCCCGTCAACCACGGGTTCGATCACTACTTCGGACTTCCCTATTCCAACGACATGGGCCGCCAGGCTGACACCCCGTCGTTCTTTCCTGAGATGCCACCGCTGCCGTTGATCATCGACGGCGACGTCATCGAGCAGCAGCCCGATCAATCGTCGCTCACCGAGCGTTACGTGGTCGAGGCGATTCGCTTTATGCGTTCCTCACAGAACCAACCGTTCTTCCTGTATCTCGCCCATATGTATGTGCACTTACCCATTTATGTGCAGGAGCGCTTTCGCAAGCAATCCACAAATGGCGCATACGGTGCGGCCGTTGAGTCCATCGACTGGGCAACGGACGTGATCCTCAAGGAACTCCGCGCGCTTGGATTGGAGGAGAACACCATCGTGATCTTCACCAGCGACAACGGATCGCTTGGCAACAACCCGTCGCCGCTCGGCGGTACCGGAGAACCAATCGGGGCGAGCAACGGAGCGCTACGCGGCACGAAAGGCACAACCTGGGAGGGTGGGCAGCGTGTGCCCGGCATCATCAAGTGGCCTGGGCACATTCAACCTGGCCGGGTGAGCGACCAGGTTCTGCTGTCCATGGACCTCTACCCGACACTTGCGGCCTGTTGCGGCGCCGAAGTCCCCACCGATCGGACGATTGATGGCCGTGACGTGCGTCAGGTGTGGCTGGATGCTGAGGCTCGCTCACCACACGATGCGTTCTTCTTTTACTGGATGAACGACCTCGAGGCTGTGCGCTCGGGCGACTGGAAGCTGCACCTCTCGAAACGGGGGACAGAGGTGCACGAGCTCTACAACCTTGCGGCTGATCTCAGTGAAACAACCAACGTTGCCGATCAGCATCCAGACGTCGTTGCCGACCTGTTCCGGCACGCAGAACGGGCCCGCGCGTCGCTTGGCGATGCCCGCCTGGGGCTGGTTGGTGCCGACGTGCGTCCCATCGGCCGGGTTGAAAATCCTTCGCCGCTCACCAAGTTCGACCCCGAGCATCCGTATTACATGGCCGAATACGATCTGAGCGACAGGGGCTGACCCTTCGACGACCTGACTCGATTGGCCGTCAGGCGTCGTCATCGGGGAAAATAGCGCGCTCTTTCCTGGAGTCGCTCTCCAGCGGACAACCGAGGCACTTCATGAGTTACGAAACCATCCAGTTCGATGTCAGCGAAAACATCGCCACCATCACGCTCAACCGTCCAGACAACCTCAACTCGTTCACCAAGACCATGTGTGACGAAGTTGCGCAGGCATGGATAACTGTCCGAGACACCGACGACATTCACGTTGCGGTGTTGCAGGCCAACGGAGAACGCGCGTTTTGCACCGGCATAGACATCAAGGCCGGGTCGTGGTGGGGTGGCCAGAATATTTGGAACCAGGTTGACCCGGGCGCGTATCTCAGCCCCAAGACCCACAAGGTCTGGAAGCCGGTGGTGGCTGCAGTCCACGGGATGTGCGCTGGTGGCGGTCAGTACTTCATTAACCAGGCAGACATCATCATCTGCTCCGACGACGCCCAGTTCTTCGATCCGCACGCCAACGGCGGCATCGTGTCGGCACTTGAACCCATCGGCATGCTGCATCGCGGCGTCCCCCTGGGCGACGTTTTGCGATGGGCGCTGATGGGCACCGAGGAACGCATCACTGCAGCAACGGCCCTGCGTCTCGGCATCGTCACCGAAGTTGTTGAACGTGCCGATCTGCGCGACCGTGCCCGCGCCATCGCAGCGCAAATTGCCAGCCGCAATCCGTTGGCCATCCAGGGCACCATTCGGGCCATCTGGGAGTCGATTGAGCTCACCCCTGCAATCGGCCTGCAGAACGGTCTCGCCTACACCCACATCGGCAACAAGCCAGCTGAAGCGCGCCTGGGTCAACCCCGTAAGAACAACCCGCCGGTCTTCCGCTGATCCGAGAAACTACGTTCACGTAGCGTGAACGCCGCCGTGATCTAACCATGGTCGAACGGGCCTCTACGATGACCAGCGTGCTCCCGCGTCGTGTCGTCGTGACTGGTCTGCCGGGTAGCGGAAAGTCGACGCTCGGGCGAACGCTGGCTGATCGGATTGGTTTTGCGGTGTGCGACAAGGACGACTACCTCGAGATGTTGTTCGAGTCCACCGAAGAAGCGGCTGGTACTCGTTCCGTGTTGAGCCGTCGAGCCGACGATGACTTCACGAGCGCGGCAGAACTCCTGCCTGAGGTGGTGCTGATTTCGTTTTGGCGTCGACCAGAACTTTCGCTCACCTCGGGCACTCCCACTGAATGGTTGTCTGAGTCGGCTGCGGTCGTTGAAGTGTTCTGTGAGTGTTCTGTCGGCGTGGCAGTGCGGCGGTTTCGGTCTCGGCAGCGTCATGAACGTCACGGAGACGCTCAGCGCGACCCTGCTGATCTCACGGCACAGTTCGGTGCGCTCGCCGCACTCGGACCACTTGGTGTCGGCCGACTTGTCCGGGTCGACACCGAGACGCCAATCGACATCGACGGCGTCCTTGCAGCGGTGCGAGACGCACTGACTGACACGGGCTGTGCGGACAGCTAGTCCGGGATGTCGTATGTGGTCAGATCATCTCCAGCGACGACGGTGCCGCTGAAGATTGGCCGCACCAGATCCACCCATTGCGAAAGAGTGCCTGGTGCTGGTGTTGGTACGTAATGGGTGAGCACCAACGCCTTGACGCCCGCCCGTTGTGCGGTTTCGGCAGCCTGCTCCACAGAGGAGTGATAACCGAGAATGTCCTGCAGGCGGGCGCTGGGAATCTGGCGCACGATGTCTGCGCGGATGGTGGTTTGCACATACGCGTCGGCCCCGGCGCAGAGCTGATCAAGGCCATTACACGGGATGGTGTCACCTGCAATCACGGCGCTCTTGACGCCGTGTTCAACCCGGTACCCAACGGTGGGTTCCACAGGCCGATGATCGGTGCGTCCCACGCGGACAGTGACGTCGCCGAAGGTCAACACGTCGCCTGGCTCAACCTCGGTCACCTCAACCATCGGGTCCCAGGTGAGATCGTCATGGTGGTCTCGTCGGTAACGCACGTCATGTGTGAGTGCCGCCAGCGTGGCATCGACCACTGCCTTGGTGCTGGGAGGACCGTAGATCCGCAATGGCTTCGGGCTGGGGTTCAAGATCCAGTTGGTGGTAATGACGTCGTTGAGATCCGTGATGTGATCGCTATGCAGATGGGTCAGCAGCAGTGCGCTGAGACTTTGGATTGGCACCATTGCTGCGGCCAAACGCATCAGGACAGCGCGACCGCAGTCAAACAGGAGTTGCTCGCCGCCAGCACTGATGAGTGTTGACGGTCCTGCGCGGTTGGGGTCAACCAGAGGACTTCCGGTTCCGAGCAGCGTGATCTTCATGGGCTCACACTATCCGCACTCCTAATGCCAATTCATAAGACTGACGGGTAAGCGTCGATCTTGGCTGGTGGTGTTCAGCAGGTAGATCTGAGCGCCGACAACATCGACCGAAAATGGTCGATCCGCCAGCCGTCCTGATCTTCACCCCATCCGATCTTTCGGTCGTACTCCCACCTCATCAACGCGTTGGCGCCGGCTCCGGTCTCAGAGATATGGCTGGTAGCGAATCCTTCTGCTTGCATTGTCCGTCCCGAAACATCGGTGAGCTCAACTTCCATATGCTGTGACCAGCCGGTGTGTGGATCTCGGTAGTTCTTCATGCGGCTGCGGTTCTTGTCGAGGCGCTCGAAGCGGCCGTCTTTGAGAAGCCATCCCACGTTCATCGGCGACCATCCCGTCGCATCGCCGTCCTGCGGGCGAACGAAGCCCAGGAAGCCGGTGGTGGCATCGGTATGGCCGTAGATGTACTGAATACGACCCCGGCCCCGTTCGCGTTCGATTTCACGCCAGCGGACACCCCCCGGACTACGGACAGTGTGGACTCCAGCCACGTGTTCGGGCTTTCGGCTGGCGTCATGTTGCCCGCCTCGTGGCCCCCAGGTTCGGTCTCTGACCGAGTAGCAGTCAATTGCAATTCGTTCGCCGTGCAACTGGAGCGTGCCGGTAATGTGGCCCAACTGATCGAGATGTGGGTTGGTCATCATCGGGGCTTCGCCCGGCGTGAATCGGTGAGGCGCGTGGACGCTGCGGTGTTCGAAATCGATGGAGAAATTGACCGAAGGGTCTGAGTAATACACGTGGTAGTCCATCAGCGGACGCAGCATTCGGACCGTAAAGCCGCCTTTAGGAAATGTGATGTCACGGAGGTCGGGCTGCGGCGTCGGCATTGGTACTTCGACGGCGGTCCGGTAGTGAGCAAGTTGCCCTGGAGATGACCCCGTTGGGTCCCAGACGAACACGCGCCACGTGACGGTGTTTCGGTTGGTGTGGTAGCCAGCATGCAGCCAACATGCGATCCGGCGTTCGGGAATGTTGAAGGTCCACCAGGTCGTCTCGAATTCGTACGGATCATCTGAGAGACGGTGGTATTGATCATCGGCCTCCACGAACGGGGTGTCGGCGGAAACCAAGGATGGATTCGATTGTCCCTGGTCTGTCATCATTGGATAAAATAGCGCGCTATTTCCTGGAGTACCTCTCCAGCACGTCTGGCAGTTCCTCAGGCCAACGGCGAGCGAGCGTTCTGCACAGGAAGTTGAATGTGATGCCTGAGTCCGTTGAACACAACGCACCGTCACTGCTGGTCGAGGTTGCCGATCATGTCGCAACGGTTTGGTTCAACCGCCCAGATCGTCGTAACGCCCTATCGGGGCGGGGCATCGTCGAACTCTCTGACACCTATGCTCGCCTCGACGCCGACGATGACGTGCGCGTCATTGTTCTGACCGGTTCGGGGTCAGCATTCTGCGCGGGTGCAGATCTCCAACGCAAGGGTGGTGCATTCCAAACGCCGAAGGCGGTGACCACCTATAGGTCTTCACCCAAACGGCCGCTCGCATTCCAGCTTCGAAAGCCAGTTATCGCCGCAATCAACGGCGCTGCAATCGGTCTCGGGCTGACACTTGCGCTTCACACCGATATTCGCTTTATCGCTGACGATGCGAAATGGGGGGTTGTCCAAGTGCGTCGTGGGGTTGTCTCCGATGCCGTCTCGCACTGGACCCTGGTGCGGGCGGTCGGGAGTGCCCGCGCAGCAGAATTGCTGCTTTCTGGCCGAACCTATCTTGGGCCCAATGCTGTGGCTTTCGGGGTAGCCAGTCAGTCGTTTCCCGCCAAGGAAGTTCTGGCAGCTGCTCTGGCCCTGGCACGGGAAATGGCCGACAACAACTCTCCGCTCTCTATGGGGCTCAGCAAACGCATTCTGTGGGCTGCTGCTGATGGCGATGTGGATCGGGTAGACGAGCTTGAATCAGTTGCACATCAACTCCTGATGGGTGCGCCCGATGCCATAGAGGGAGGACGTGCAGCGCTTGAAAAGCGTGCGCCCACTTGGACATCATCCGTGACGCGAGACTGGCCCCTAAACGGTCCGTTTGCTGTTCCGCCACCACCTTCTTGGCCGTAGTAGGACCGTTCGGGTCCTGTCGCGGCCTCTAAAACGGTTGGTAGTGGCGCTCCGCGAGCGCCCCCGAAGCTTCACGGGTGAGGATTTGGTCGAGCGATACCCGAATCGCAACGGCTCTGAACGCGGGACTGTCGCGGATGTGCGCGGTGGCGATTGCGTCGGAAAGTACCTTGCGCGCGGCTGCCACGGTCGCTGAAGGCGTTCCCAAAACCTCATTCAGTTGTTCCAGTTCGAGTGCCTCGAACGTTGCTTGGTTGGCAATGAGATTGGAGACATACTTCAAGACGCGTGCAGAGCTTTTCGCTCTTCGGCTCGCAAATGGGTCTGAAATCCGAGGGACGATATCGGTACGCAACGAGTCCAATACCGAGTCGATAAGCAATTGTGCATCGGTAGGTTGCGATGACGCCGGAACGTTGAACCGCGGAATCGGTTCGCCCATCGCGTCGCCGAGCGCCTCGAGGCACAGGCGTCTGTGGAGATGTCCGAAGATTACCGCGGCACCTGCATCACGACCTGACTCGGCCCGTGCAGCAGGTGGCGAGTTGTGGCTCATGGCGAGGATCTTCGCTTCGGCCATAACGCGGTAGTAGCGGATACGGCCAGCGTCGATCCGATTTCCAGAAGCAGCCTCGTATGCAGCGAACAGCTCACGTTGATCACCGAATGGTTCTTGCACCGATCGCAACGACACCCACGCGAGATCGTCCATCGGGTCGCCGGGGTGTGCGAGTTCCCAATCGACAATCGCTGTGACATGGGTTCCGTTGTGGAGAAAGTTTCCGGGCCCCGTGTCGCCCTGAACCAGTACGGGCCGGCTTTCATGGGCAGCAATGTTCTTTGGAACGTTGGAGGTCAGCCAACGTGTCGCAAGGGCGAGCAGTGGTTCCGGTGTTCCTCCACCGCTCGCGACGATTCGCTTGATCCAGTCCACCTGAGCGAGGGCACAGTCGGCCAGTGTCATCGTTGGTTGGAAACCCGGGAAGCTTCGGTTCGTGAGATCGAGAGCGTGTAATTCTGCGAGGTGCACCATAAACTGGAGGGCAATATCTCGTTGCGTTTCGGGGTCGGCGATTGTTGCGAACGACGCATCACCTTCAACGCGGGTGAGTAGCAACCCGTCTCCCTCGGGGCTGACCGCAACCGCACGGGCCACGGGGAGGGTCGTATCGGCCAACGACCGGTACACGTCGTGTTCTCGTTGAAGCTTGCCAGCGTCACCGCGTGTCGACTGCGCACCGGCGTCGATCCGGAGGAACAGTTCGATTGGCGTGCCTGTTCCGATTTCCACGTGGTTGGGTTGGAACGACACCAACCACGCTTGATTGCTGCCGCCACCCGGGAGGCGGGTTGCGGCTAGCAGTGTGCCGCCGACAGCCGTTTCGGCCCACGCTTTGATGGGCTGAGGCAGATCCATATGTCTACGTTATGTCGGTTTGTGGCGCGTCCAACTGGCGCCTATGCGAACTTCGCGGCTTCGGGGAACAGGTCAAGGAACGAACCCCGAGTGATGCGCTCTACGGCCTTGGCATCTACGCCGTCGAACAGCTCGTGGAGCGTCTTCTGAGTATGGCCGTAGGTGCCTTCCATGTGCGGGTAGTCACTGCCCCACATCACGTTGGGGTACCCCATTGCGGTGTGTGCTGCAACTGCAGACTCGTCGTGCTGGAACGACGCGTACACCTGGCGATACAGCATCTCCTTTGGCAGCGTCGAGAGGATCGGCCGGACGCGCATTGCGTGCTGACGGTAACCCTCGTTCATGCGGTCACCAAGGAACGGCACCCACGTTGCGCCGCCTTCGGAGACGAGCACCTTCATCCTTGGGTGGCGGTCCAGGGCGCCAGAGGCCACCAGTTTCATGGTTGCGCGCTGACCGGAGAAGGTGGTCTCGGTGTAGTTGAGGACTGCGCCGCCAGGCCCGCGGTACACAACACCTGGTGCGTCTGATTCCATGTCGATTGGGTCTGTTCCGATGTGGAACGCAACCACGATGTTTGCCTGTTCACATACGTTCCAGAACGGTTCCCATGCGTCACGGTTGTAGTCGGGGAGCGATGCAGGCGGAAGCGTTGGCATGAAGACCGCACGGAAACCAATTGCTGCACAACGCTCTACCTCGGAAACGGCATCGGCAATGTCCAGCATGGACACCTGTGCGGTTGGAATGCAGCGGCCGGCCGATGCTTTGAAGATTGTCTCCCACGACCAGTCGTTTGAAACCTTCATGCACTCATGGAGAAGCTTTGGATCACGAAAGCTGGAAGCCCACATACCAAGTGATGGGAACACCAGCTCGGCAAGCACGCCCTCTTGATCAAGGTCAAGCAGACGGAGCGCCACATCCTTGGAACCCGGTGCCCTGCTTGAAGCCTCTTGGAATTCCTTCTGGGCGCCGGTTGGCATTTGGCGCCGGAACTCCATGCCGTCCAATGAGATGGTCTCCCATGCGCCATCAGGGTCTTTGACTGTCTTCAGCGCGCGTGGCGCCAGGGACGGTGGCAGGTTTGACTCCCAAAGGTCGTCTGGCTCCAAGAAATGCGAGTCTCCGGAATGCGCCCAGATCTTGTTGGTGTCTGGTGTGTCTGTGGCGGTGGGCGTCATTGGAGTTCTCCTGTGCGTCGTTCCGCTGCACGCGGACAGATTGAGGTACCTCTATTCAACACGACTGGAAGCCCGGAGGGCAAGTCCTGATCAGCCGAACGAACCGATGAGCTTCTGCGCCTCGATGAAGTTGCCCAGCACCAGCCGGTCGAACAGCACCCCAGTCGCAGGCGAAAGGATGCCCGCGTGGGCCTGTGCCACCTTGTATTCAAGGATGCACCCGGCCTTGAACATCGCTAAGACCAGGTAGTAGTCGAAGTGCGAAATATCGCGTCCGGTTCCTGCCGCGTAGTAGCGGGCCAGTTCTTGGCGGGTGGGGAAGTTCTCGACGGTGTAAAGCGCCTTTGCCGGGACATGGTCGGGCCACCGCTCGTCGCGGAGGCTGTTGCCCAGCCATGCCATGTCGATCAAGGGATCGCCGATGGTGGACAGTTCCCAGTCGATCAGTGCAGTGAGGCGCGCCGGAGGGCCATCGGCAAACAACGCGTTTGGTGTGCCAACGTCGCCGTGGATGATTCCTGCCTTGAACCCGGCCGGCACGTTCGAACGAAGCCATTGCTCGGTGAGTGCATACCCCGGAATCTCGCGGCCGGGGTAGTTGTAGAGCGTTGGGTAACTTGCTAGCTGTGATGCCCACCGGTCCACCTGGCGCTCCAAGAAGTTGTCCGGCTTACCGAATCCTTCCAGGCCAACGGCCTTGTAGTCCACGTTGGCCAACGCCACAAGGCCATCCACCATTGCGTACGCGATGCCGTATTCGTATGGGGACGTATCGAATGGTGCCCGATGGTAGATGTGTTCATCTCGCAGTTCGCCGGCCCATCCCGTGACGAGATCCATCACGTAGAACGGTGCACCGATCACGGACGCGTCGTCGCAGGACCCCCAGCAATGAGGGTGCGGGACTGCGGTGCCGTTGAGTGCTGTGAGAACCCGTGCTTCGCGCAAGACCGACCGTTCGCTTCCGGGGGGTGCCACAACGGGTGGACGACGCAAGATGAGCGTGTGCTCACCGCGGTTGAGCGAGACAATCACGTTGCTTGTTCCGCCGTGGATCATCGCCGTCTGCAGCGGGCCGGAACCCAGCGTTGGGATGCGCTCATCAAGCCACGTGGTGAGCTTGGGAACGTCGACCAAACCGGTGAGGGACGTTGGGGCTTCCGTTGAGGTCATGTTGTCTCGGTTCGTTGTTCGGGATTGAGCTGCGTGCCCAACCAACGGTGAATGTCGTCGACCGCGCGTCGTGCCACGGGAACGACACGAGCCATCGCGTCGAAGCCATGAGGGGCGCCCGGATACACGTGCAGTTCTGTGTCCACGCCTGCTTGGATCAGTCGGTTGGCGTAGTCGATGTCTTCGTCCACAAACCCGTCCAGTGTTCCCACCATTACGTAGGTGGGGGGAAGCCCCGCGAGATCGGTGGCTCGTGCGGCCGCTGCATACGCGGGCACGTCAGGCCCGCCGGCGGTCCCTGGAAGATATGAGTTCCACCCATACCGATTGGATACGGGGTTCCACACGGGAGTGTTTTCCCATTGCGAAGAGCGGGTGCCGATGCGATCGTCCAGCATCGGGTAGATCAGCAGCTGAAACGCGATTGGAACTGACCCGCGGTCACGCGCCAGCAATGCCAAGCCGGCCGCCAACCCGCCACCAGCGCTGGCACCACCGATGCCGATGCGCTCCGGCTCGACGCCGAGGGCAGATGCGTTCTGGTGCACGTAGGCCAATCCGGCGTAGCAATCCTCCAGGGGTCCGGGATAGGGGGTTTCTGGTGCAAGCCGGTACTCGACTGCAATTGCGACACAGTTGAAACGCTTGGCCCACCGGATCATCCGCTCGTCATCTCGGATAGCGGTACCCATCACCAGGCCACCTCCGTGCATGAAGAAGATGCACCCAACTGGTAGATGACTATCCAACGGCCGGTGAACACGCAGCACTACCTCGGGGTCGCCTGGGGCGCCCGGCACGGTCAGAACCTCCGTCGAGATTCCTTCGGGTCGGGTGAACGGCAGCCCCGTTGCAAGCAACTCACGTGCCGCCGGAAGCTGGGCGTCGTCGAGCTGAAACGTGGACAACCCGTACGTGGATTGGAACTCGCCGATTGCAGGGTCAAGAAGCCGATCGACATCAATACTGGGCAAGGGAGTTCCTCGTTTCTCGGTTCCCGACAGGTCCGGCAACTGGAAAAGAGGTTACTGTTTTGCCACTCCGCCAAGCCAGTTCTGCGCGACAGTTTTACGGTGCTGGGGTGAGTTCATACGTGATGGGGAGGGACTTGATGCCGCCCACGAACGTGGTTTTCATGCTGAGCGGGGTACCGGCAAGCGCGACGTGTTCGAGGCGGGGGAGCAGGTCACGGAACACCGTGCGTAGTTCCATGCGGGCAAGCTGTGCGCCGAGACAGAAGTGGGCACCGAACCCGAACGCAAGATGGCGGTCTGCGTTGGCCCGACCAATGTCAAACGTATGTGGGTCTACGAAAATCTCTGGGTCCCGATTGGCTGCAAGATAGGACAGGTACAGCCAGTCGCCCTTCTTGATGGTGACCCCGCCCACCTCGGCGTCGGCCTGCGCAGTACGCATGAAATGGCGGACAGGCGAGGTGTAGCGGATCATCTCATCCACTGCGGAGTTGAGCAGGGCCGGGTCCGCTTTGAGACGGGCCAGCTGATCGGGGTTTTCCAGCAGTGCCTGTAGCCCGCCGCTCATGGCGCTTGAGGTGGTGTCGTGGCCCGCCGTCGCAACGATGATGTAGTAGCTGATGGTCTCGATGTCTGGCATCGCGCCACCGTCGATCTGGCCGTTGGCGATCAGCGTTGCGAGGTCCTCGCCAGGATTACTCCGGCGTTCAGCTGTGACGCCCAGGAAGTATTGGAAGAAGTCCATGATGACCGCGATCAGATCGTCGACCCCACGTTCACCGCGACCCATGTCGTCGTCGCTTGCGCCAAACAATTCCTGGGTGAGCTTGAGCATCCGCGCATAGTCGGACTCTGGCAGGCCAAGGATGGCAAGGATCACCTGCAGCGGATACCAAACCGCAACATCTCGTGCAAAGTCACACTGTCCGCCTAGCGATTCCAGTTTCAAAATCGTCTGCGCGCTTAACTCATCCAATCGTCCTTGGAGGCGTCCGAGGCTGCCGGGCTTGAACCAATCTGCGGTGAGCTTGCGGTACTTCGGATGGTCAGGCGCGTCCATTTGCACAAGGGACCGGATGATTGCCCCGGAGGCGCGTTGGCGTTCGATGTCTGCTGCACGACCGAGCACTGCGTTTGGCTCGTTGGTGAACAGTTCCGGTTGGCGCTCCACCTGCATCACTGCGTCGTGGCCGATGACTGCCCAGAAAGGGGTAAACCCATCTGCGCTGCGGTCTACCAGTTGGACTGGCCCATTCCGCCGGAGGGCATCGACTTCCCGATGCCAATCTTCAAGGTCTGCGAAGCGGAGATGATTGGTGAACAAATCGGTCATTTGCCGATCATGTCAGGAGCACCGTGCGCATCTCGGATTGAAATTAGGCACCTCTTTTTGACAAGCTGCCTACATGGAACTCAAAGGACTTCGAGCAATGGTTGTAGGCGGCGCATCAGGAATGGCGCGCGCCACGGTGGAACGAATCGCAGCGGGTGGTGGCAAGGTGGCCATTCTGGACCGGCCAGAGTCTGCCGGGGCTGAGGTTGCGACCGCCGTCGGTGGCACGTTCTACCCGTGCAACATCATGGAATACGAGGCTATCGAGGAGATCATCGCCGAGGCCGTAAAGCAGCTGGGTGGACTGGACGCAGCGGTCAACACCGCAGGCGGTGGCATCGCCAAGCGGACTCTCACTAAAGAAGGCCCACATCCGCTTGACGAGTTCCGCGGCGTGGTTGACCTCAACCTCATCGCCACGTTCAACCTCAACCGCTTGCAGGCCTGGCACATGTCGAAGAACGAACCAAACGAAGACGGCGAACGTGGCGTGATCATCAACACCGCGTCCATCGCAGCGTTTGAGGGCCAGATCGGTCAGGTTGCCTACACCGCGTCAAAAGCGGCAATCGCAGGTATGTCGCTCACCATGGCCCGTGATCTTGGAACCAACGGCATCCGCGTCAACGCCATTGCGCCCAGCCTGTTTGCGACCGGCATCACCGCACGTATCCCGGAGGAGTTCAAGGAAACCCTTACCCGCGATGCAGCGTTTCCGAAGCGGATGGGCAAGCCAGATGAGTATGCACGCTTAGCTTGCGCCATCATCGAAAACCCAATGCTGAACGGTGGCACCATCCGCCTTGACGCAGGACAGCGCTTCTCACCGAAGTAGGACCGAAAACTATTCCGATGAACTAAGCGGACGTAGGAGTAGCGCTAACCGCCGACTGACTCAGTCGGTCGTGCGGTGGGCGTAGCGGCGCTGCGCCAATGTGTACCCGACAATCAGCAGCACTGCGACGTAGATCCACGAAGCGGCAACCGGGTGATCGATGGGCCATAGGTGTTTGGTCACCGGTGACACCGGGTTGCCGAACAGCGTGCGGATGGCAGCCACCAGCACACTGATGGGGTTGGCCGACGCAACCCATTCCAGTGGCCCAGGCAGCGTGTTGATGGGCACAAACGCGTTGGACAAGAACGTGATGGGAAACACGATCACGAAGCCGATTCCCATCACCGCATCCGGTGATCGGACCAACGAACCAAGCCACAGACCAAGCCAGATCATCGCCGACGAAAATGCGATCAGCAGCAGGAGCGCTTCGAGGAACAACAGCACGCTGGTGTGCGGCCGCCAGCCGACAACGAGCCCGCTCAGCAGCAACACCGTAATAGCGAGCAGGGACCCCGCAAGCTCGGCGAAGTAGTGGCCAAGCATGTACGCGCTTTTCTTGGTGGGCAGCACGCGGAACCGGTCAATGACGCCTTCCTGCAGATCGGTCGCGATGGCAGTGGCCGGCCCCATCATGGCGAACGCCAACGACTGAATGAGGATGCCGCCGATGAGGTACTCCTTGTACCCACCTCCCTTCACCGTGATGGCGCCGCCGAACACGTAGGCAAACAGCAGCGTGAACATGAGCGGCTGCACCGTGACTTCGGTGAGCTTTTCTGGGATTTGGCGAATGTGTTCGAGGTTGCGTCGGGCGAACACGAATGAATCTGACAATGTGCCTGCACTCATGCCGACACCTCCTCTGAGTCGGTGGGGGTAGCAGCGTTGGTTGGTGCGCCTGCGTTGGTGGGGGCTGGCGGTGTCTTGCTGGTGAGCGTGAGGAACACGTCGTCCAACGTGACCTGACGACGGGTTGCGTCGATTGCATCGATGCCGGCGTCGTCCAGCGCGCGGACCACGTCGATGAGGCGGACGCCCTCTTTGGCCGAGAGCGTGACCGACAACGTCTCTGTGTCGCTTGACGGCGTGTCGGTTGCAAACCGACCCAATTCGTCGACGGCCCGATCTAGTTGGGCGGCGGACGTAAGCTTGACGTCGAACCGGTCGTCGCCGATCTGTGCTTTCAATTTGTCCGGCGTTCCGTGGGCGACGGTTCGCCCGTGGTCGAGCACCACAATGTCGTCTGCCAGACGATCGGCCTCTTCGAGGTACTGCGTGGTGAGCAGAACCGTGCAGCCCTCACGGACCAGTTCACGGATCATCTCCCACAGGTCGCCGCGGCTGCGCGGGTCAAGCCCGGTGGTTGGCTCGTCGAGGAAGAGGACACGCGGGTTGGTCATGAGGCTGGCTGCAAGGTCGAGCCTGCGACGCATCCCGCCCGAATAGGTCTTGACCAGAGCCTTTTCGAAACCGACGAGATCGAGGCGCTGCAGCAGTTCGTCTGCCCGGACAAGCGAAGCCTTCTTCGACATGCCGCTGAGACGGCCGATGGTCTGCAGGTTGAGTCGTGCGCTCATGAGCCCATCGACCGTTGCCTGCTGTGCCGCAACACCGATGCGTTGGCGCACGATTGCCGCTTCGGAAACGACGTCAAGGCCAGCGACGCGCGCGCTTCCTTCCGTCGGCTGCGAGAGCGTGGTGAGGATTCGGATGGCTGTTGTCTTGCCGGCGCCGTTGTGGCCAAGCAGGCCAAGCACCGTGCCGGGGGCGACGTCGAGATCGAGGTCGCGCAGTGCCCACAGATCACCGAAGCGTTTGCCGAGGCCGGTTGCGAAGACGCCCGCATCCGCACCGCTGGACACGCCGGTATGAGTAGCGTTTTGTTCGTACATAGTACGAACAACGATAGCAGTACACTGTACGACATGGCAAGGGAATTTCGCCCGACGCAACCGCTGGATCGTCTCGCCGAACACCTCGACACCATCGAGGTGTGGACCCGTCATGGAGGCAAGGGCCGCAAGCCACGCTTGTCACGCACCGACATTGCCGCAGCTGCAATCCGCATCGCCGATTCCGAAGGGTTCGATGCGCTGTCGATGCGTCGCCTCGCAGCGGAGCTTGATGTGGGGACCATGTCGCTGTACCACTACGTGCGAACGAAAGAAGAGCTGCTGACGCTGGTGCTTGACGCGATGATGGCCGAGGTGTTGGTTCCGACCGGCACAAAGATGCCAACCAACTGGCGCGCAGCCATCACGCTGGTCGCCCAGCGCAGCCGCGATGCCCTCCTTCGTCATCCGTGGATCTTGGACATTTCCGACGACCCGCCCATCGGGCCCAACGCGATGCGTCATTTCGACCAGACGCTGCAAGCCGTCGAACAGTTCGACGCGCCGCTGGAGGTCAAGCTGGAACTGATGCTGGCCGTCGACGAGTACGTGTTCGGATACTGCGTCCACTGGCGAAACAACCTGCAACATGGGGGAATGGACGACGGTTCCGTCATGGCGTACATGGAGGGGCTGTTCGACAGTGGCGACTATCCGGCGCTTTCCGGCCTGGTGTCCCAACATGGGTTCGCGCCGCTATGGGTACGTATCAACGCTCAGATGCGAGACACTGCTCGATTCGACCGCAACCTCACGCGCCTGCTCGACGGCTTCGAAGCAGCCCAGCGAATCGGCTAGTTGGGTCCGGCTAATTCTTGAGATTCAACACCCTTCGGATACCAAGCTCGACCAGCCGAAGCTGGTCGGTGGGAAGTGCCCCCAGTCGTTCTCGAAGGTCCGTCTTGTCGAAAGTCACGAACTGCGAAACGTTGACGACACAAGCCCGATCTAGCCCTGCGTCGTGCGAATCCAGCAACACGTTTCCGGGAGCATCGGCGAGCCGGAGATTCGAGGTGATTGCAAGGCCGACGATCGTCGCGATGTTGGAGCGGTTGTACGCGTCTGATGACACGATGAGAACCGGCCGTTCGAAGCCTGGGGCGGAACCTCGGGGTTCACCGAGATCAGCCCACCAGACTTCTCCCCGGAGGATCACCACTCGGTTGATAGCGCTCTGCGCCGCTGAGCTGCTTTGAGAACCACATCGAGACCGGAAGGTTCGACCGAATACACGGCATCGAGTCGAGTCGTTAGAGCGTCGTCGCCTTCTTCAGCTATGACCGTTGCGAGGGCGCGGGCATACAGCTCGCTGCGTGAAACTCCGAGCCGGGCAGCGAGTTCGTCGGCGGCTTCGAAAAGCGCATCGGGGATCGACACAGCAGTCTTCATTCCGTGAGTATAACCAAGTCATACCACCCCTCAATCATTCGGTGCATGACATCGCGCCGGCACCGAAAACGACGAAAACCTGGAACGGGCGAGGGTCACGATGAGTCACGAATTGCGAGATTCCTCCAGGTCGCCGCGGGCGTTGGATTAGCGGTGCCTACGGGTTGTTTTGACAGCTTCGGTCACCCATTCGGTGCGAGATGACGTGGTGAGCCTGGCGTTGTTGGCCGCGGCCACAGGATCTCCGGCAGCGATGGCCGCAGCAATGGAGACGTAGGTCTCTGCCACAGAGTCCATCCGAGACCGATCGGAGAAGATGTTGATCTTGGTTTCCGCGATCGTCAGCTGACTTACGACCTCTTCGAAGAGCAGCAACGGTGGGCAGTCAGCCAAGTGCCCCAATTGACGTGAAAATTCACCGATACGTTCAACAAACTCGCGACGGCGAAGCGTGCTGACATCGGCAAAGTTGGCAACGACCCACTTCTGAAACGCCAGGCGGTCCGGCGCCGGTGCCTCGCACGCCATTTCCGCCAACGCTGGTGTGAGCACCTGGACAGTGCGAAGGAGGTCGAACAGATCTGTGCCGTTGAGGCGCAAGAACACCGATGCAACCCGCGCAACAGCTTCGGCAGTTGGGAGCCGCGTGAAGAACCCACCGTTGACCCCGCGGCGCACGGTGATGAGCTGCTCGTGTTCAACAATCCGGACGGCTTGGCGCAACGTGGGCCGACTGACGCTGTAGCGCTCGAGGAGCTGTTCTTCTGAACCGAGGAACTCTCCGTCAGTTGCAATGCGCATCACATCGGAGCGGATTGCCGCTGCCGCCGCTAAGGCTGCGCTGGTTGCTGGTTGGTGTGCTGCTGCCACGGCAGCCGACCCTAATCGGTCAGGAGGTCAGCGAGATGGGGCACGTCTTCCAATGCGCGCATGGTGTCGTTGAGATGGGTGCAGGTAGTTGGCCCAACAAAGGTGGCACGAATGTGGCGACGCAGACGGGCTACTTCTGTGCCGCCCAGCCGTTGCGCGCTCTGTGCTGCCAGTGGGCACTCGATAATCCTCTTTTAGCCGCAGCGGACCAAGCCGAAGTCCGTCTCTACACTGGCGCCATGCAACAGCACGAAGAGACGTTCACCGGCCGCGCAGAGCTCAAGATCCATCTCCGGTCATGGCTGCCAGAGGAGAAGGCACAAGCCGTTGTGGTGGTTGCGCATGGATTCGGCGAGCACGCGGGTCGCTACGGCAACCTGGTCGACGCGTTGGTGCCGCGCGGGTACGCGCTGTATGCGCCGGACCATCGCGGCCACGGCCAGTCCGAAGGGCACCGTGCCCTCATCGACAATCACGAGTTCCTCCTCGACGACCTGGATCAGGTATTCGCAATCGCGGCCCAACGACACCCCGGCGTTCCAACGTTTCTCCTCGGCCATTCGATGGGCGGCAACATCGCACTTGCGTCTGCGTTGCGTCGGCAGAATCATCTGCAGGGCCTTGTGCTCTCCGGGCCGCTTGTCACCAACGAAGGAATCCCTCGGCTGCTGGTTGCAATCGCACCGCTGCTGGGCCGCATCGCACCGCGGCTTGGGACCAAAGCGCTGAGCGCCGATGCTGTCTCAAGAGACCCTGTGGTAGTTGCTGCCTACAAGGCTGATCCACTGGTGTTCCACGGCAAGATTCCGGCGGGCACGGGTGCAGCGCTCATCACCACTGGCAAAGAGTTCCCGGCGCGTCTGCCTGGGCTGAGTATTCCGTTGATGGTCGTGCACGGATCTGCTGACACGTTGGTGCCGGTGGGCAACGGCCGCACCGCTCATCGGCTGGCTGGTTCCAGCGACAAGACGCTGAAGGTCTACGAAGGCCTTTTCCACGAAGTGTTCAACGAGCCAGAACACCCGACGGTCCTCGCCGACGTACTTGCTTGGTTGAACGGCCACCGGTAGCTCTGGCTAGGCCTATCATGCGGCCGATGACTCGACTGTTGGCCCGTAAAGAAGTCGCGTTCTTCCGCATGCTGCGCCGCGCGTCGGCCGGGTATGCCTCCGCATGGTGGGGGTTGCTGCTGTTGCGCGGCGTGCTGCCAACGGTGGTGTCGCTTGGGTTTGGTTGGCTGGTCAGTGCCATCACGCTGGGCCGCTCGCTCACTGCTCCGCTGGTCCTGTTCGGCGCTGTCTTCACCGCCTCGGTGATGCTGCACCCAATTCATCAGATGGTGTCGATGAACCTTGGAACTTCGGCTTCCACCCACCTGTTTGGCCGCTTGATGGTTGCCGGGACAAACCCTCCCGGCATTGCGCATCTGGAGCGGGTTGAGCTTTCCAACGATCTCACCATGGCGCGTGACTTTGATCAGGGCATGCTCGGTCCACCGCTGGCAATCTCCATGGACTTCATCACCGGTGGTCTGCTGGATCTGGTCATCGGCACGGTTGCCGCGTTCATCCTGTTCTCGCTGGCATGGTGGGCGCCCCTGGTGCTGCTGGCCGCATGGATTGCAACGCACTGGCTTCTGCGAGAGAGCGGAGTCTGGAAGGACCGCAACACAGACGAGGTGCGTACCGCCCAAAGACATGCTGAGTACGCATACCGTTTGGCTGTCGATGCCACACCTGCCAAGGAACTGCGGTTCTTCGGCTTGGCTGGTTGGGTGACGGAACGGTTTGTTACCACCCGCCGCAAGCTGGCAGACATGCAGTACGAGTCCACCCGGCTGCGAGAGAAGTCCGTGGCCCTATGCGTGGTCGTTGTGGTTGCGGCAAACGTGTTGGTGCTGTGGTTCATCGCCCGGTCTGCCATTGCAGGCGACCTCAGCACGGCTCGTGTTGTGGTGTTCACGCAAGCAGTGCTCGGTGTCTCGGCGATTGCGTTTGGCGGATTGAACTGGGCGCTGGACGGTGCAAGCGCACCGGTTGACGCACTGCAGCGTCTCGAATCATCAATGGCGTTGGCAGGAGCACTGCCGACAGTTGCGCATCTGTCGTCGACCTCGTCGAACAGTCACGCACACGAGGCGCCGGAGATCCGCTTCGACAATGTTTCGTTCGCATACGAATCAGAGTCCGGACGGTCTGTACTCGATGGGTTCTCGCTCACCATCCCTGCCGGTACTTCTATGGCGATCGTCGGCCGTAACGGTGCCGGAAAGACAACCCTGGCCAAGCTTCTCTGCCGGCTGTATGACCCCACCGCTGGCACCATTTCTGTAGATGGCGCACCGTTGCCCAGCATGGTCATCGATGATTGGCGTCGGCGTGTCACTGCGGTGTTCCAGGACTTCATCCGCTTCGAGCTACCGCTCCGGGAGAACGTGGCTCCGCTGGGTGCACCAGACGACGTCATCCGTGCGGCGCTTGCCGATGCCGGTGGCAGCGAACTCGCGTCTCCGATGGGGGAGCCGCCGGAAGGACCAACCTCGACACCATCTTGTCCAAGGCGTACCCCTCTGGCACAGACCTCTCGGGCGGGCAATGGCAACGGGTCGCGCTGGCAAGGGCATTGTGTTCTGTTCGTCAGGGGGCACGCGTCGTGCTGCTCGATGAACCAACGGCGCAGCTCGATGTGCGCGGCGAGGCCGAGATTTTCGAGCGGGTGCTTGCTGCCACCAAGGGCTGCACCACCATCTTGATTTCGCACCGCTTCTCGACGGTTCGCCTTGCTGACTGCATCTGTGTGGTTGAAGACGGGCGAGTTGTCGAGACAGGGAGTCACGATCAACTGATGCAGGTCGATGGCGGTCATTACCGTTCGATGTTTGAACTGCAGGCCTCGCGCTTTACCGAAGGTGTAACTGCTGAACTCGACGAGTTCGGCAAGGAGATCGTTCATGAAACCCTCTGATCCTTCCGACGATCCGTCACGCGCAGCCGCTGACGCTGCAGCGTTGCCGCCGGCCATCCGGTCGCTGTGGCGAACGTTTCGTATTGGCTTCGCCGCCGAACCCAAATTGCTGTCCATCTCGCTTGGGTTGTCGTTGCTGATGATGGTGCCAGACGCGCTGCTCGCCATCTGGCTGAAGCTTCTGGTGGATGCCACGCAACGCGGCGATCACTCGCAACTTCGTACCGTCGCAATGATCTTCGCGGTATCGGTCGCCGCAACATGGTTCCTTTCTGTCATCTCCCAGCGCGCCTCCCGACGTTTTCGGGACCGTATTGCGGTGGTCATGGAATCGCACGTTGCCAACTTGCAGGCATCCGTGCCAACCATCGAGCACCACGAGCGACCCGAGTATCTCGACCGCCTTGCAATGCTGCGTGACCAGGTGTTCACGCTGGACCATCTGTTCCAGTCGCTGTTCTCCACGCTTGGGTGGGTGCTGCGGCTCATCCTCACGGTTGCCCTGTTGGCATCGGTCCACCCGGCCTTGGTGCTCTTGTTCGTCTTCGCGCTTCCAGCGGTGTGGACGTCCACATGGCGGCCGGCCATCGAGCGTCGTGTCGAAGAGTCCGTCATCGCCAACGTTCGTTTGTCACGCCATCTGTTCTTGCTCGGCACAACCGCAAGCGCAGGCAAAGAGGTGCGCGTCACCGGCACCGGCGAGTGGTTGGTGCGTCAACGCGCAGATGCGTGGGAACGCTCATCGGCACCCATCAAGCGGGTCCGTGTTACAACAGCGTTGTGGCACGCCGGTGCGTGGGCGCTGTTTGGCCTGGCGTACGCGGGCGCAATCGTGTTCGTCAGCTCTGGCATTGATCGCAGTGTTGGTTCCGTCGCCCTCGTCGTTGCTGCGGGGCTTCGTCTCGGCACATACGTCGGCGCAACGGCTGGAGAACTCGGCTTTCTTCGTGGCTTCTGGATGGACTCGTCCAAGCGGTTGGTGTGGCTGGAGGACTACGCGGCGCTGACCAACCTCAACGCAACAGCTTCTGCCCCGGCGGTTCTCCGCACGGGCATCACGTTTGACCATGTGTCGTTCAGCTACCCGGGCACGGATCGGCTTGTGCTTGACGATGTCAACCTGGTGTTCCCCGCGGGAAAAGTGGTTGCCATCGTTGGAGAGAACGGCGCAGGAAAGTCGACGCTGATCAAACTGATTGCCCGCATGTACGAACCGTCGGCCGGGCGCATACTGGTCGACGACGTCGACATAACTACTATTCGTACAGATGATTGGCGCGAACGTCTCGCCGGTGCCTTCCAAGACTTCTACCGGTTCGAGTTTCACGCCCAACGCACGGTTGGCCTTGGTGACCTGCCGCGCATCGATGATCGCCCAGCCACCGAACAGGCCATCGACCGGGCCGGCGCGCACGATGTGGTTGAGCGGTTGGCCCACGGATTGGACACCCAACTTGGCCCTAACTGGGACCAGGGTGCCGAGGTGTCGTTTGGCCAGTGGCAAAAGCTGGCGCTGGCGCGTGGCTTCATGCGAGACGAGCCGCTGGTGCTCATCCTTGACGAACCAACCGCAGCGCTTGATGCGGAGACAGAGCACTCGTTGTTCGAGCGGTTTGCGCAGGCGTCTCGCATGCAGACAAACACGGGCCGAGTCTCCATCCTGGTGTCGCACCGGTTCTCCACCGTACGCATGGCCGACCTGATTGTGGTCATGGACGGCGCCCGCATCGCAGAGTTCGGCAGCCACGAAGACCTGATGGACCGCAAAGGCCAGTACTTCGAGCTGTACACAATCCAAGCCACCTCCTACGCCGCGTAAGGGGAGTTCACGTCACACGCTAACGATCCCCGGTGCCTAATTTGGTTCCGTTTTACCCTTTGCGTGTTGCTGAACTCCCGATGCGTGCAGCGGTCCTTGCGAAGTACTGCCCTTCTCATCGATGGACGTGAGACATCGGACATTCCGTCAGCCCGCAACTGAACGGGTCCGAACTGAGCGGATCAGCGCTTCTTGACGTCGACCGGTTCGCGCGCCATGCGGGCAAGCATGGTGACGGTGTTCCAGTTGCGGCTGGTGCCTTCGATGCCAGCTCGTTTGAACGCTTTCTCCAGTAGCACCGGCAGCGTGGCCCTTCCCATGCCGTTTGGCAGGAGCATGTACACATCGGGGCCCGCAATCTTCCACGCTTCAGGTACAAGCTCGTCTGCGTCGAGTGACTCAAGCACCTCTTGGCTAACCGGCTGCGCGAAGAACGTGACGTGCAGATGGTTTGGCTCTGCGTTGTGAAACGGGTTGTCTGCAACGGTGCGATTGATCTCGCCGGCGTCTCGCATGACAACCGGAACCCGGAACGCCGCAAATGCGCTGATGTTGTCTTCCAGCCACAGGCGCAAGTCTGCCGGGTGACCTTCAGGCGGGGTGAGAACGATATTGCCGCTTTGGATGTAGGTCCTCACGTTGGTGCAACCGATCTCGGTGAGGCGTGTGCGAAGCGGCGACATCTGCACCTGCCTGCCCCCCACGTTGACGGCCCTGAGCAGTGCGACAACGGGTTCCATTTGGTCAGCTTGGCACGGATGCGAAGTGGTCCGTGCCGCTGTGCGTGACCTCGGACTTGCTTCGATCCCGATTAGAGGGCTGTGCCCCACAGTGCTGAAATCGGCAACGCTGCGATTCGTTCAGTGAATCGGATGATTTCGGGTCCGGTATGGAAGATGACGCCAGCTTCGAACGTCGTACCGAGTTCCTGCTGCATCCACAACAGATGGCGGAGATCATCGTGAGTCGGCGAGGAAGTCGCTTTGATCTCCACCCCCATGATTCGCCCCCCTTCGAACTCCAGCACCAAGTCAATTTCTTGGCGTCCTCCGGCCGTGCGGATGTGGGAGATCTGCGGTCGATCGGCGTCGACTGACGCGTGGGCAGCGATTTGATTGAACACGAACGTGTCGATGACCCGTCCAAGTAGAGAGCCATCTGCCAGAACGTCGTCGCGACCGAACCGGCCGGCCGCCGCCATGAGACCGACATCGGCGACGTAACGCTTCGGGGCGGCGACGACGCGCTTCAAGCGGTTGGTCGACCACGACGGAACGCGGTCAACCACGAAGATGTCCTCGAGGAGGCGTTCGTATGCGAGGTGCGTTCGCCGGTCAATTCCAGCAGCGACGTGAAGCGTGGCGTCGTCGACGATGCCGGCAGAGTTGAGCGCCCAAGCCTGGAAATATCGGCGGAGTCGAGCCGCGTCGCGAGACACTCCCAGACGTGCCACATCTCTCGCAACAAGCTCGTCGACGTAGCTGGAGTACCAGATGCTTCGGTCTCGGGCGTCGCTGAGTTTGACCGCCTGAGGGAATCCGCCCGCAAGCGCTACCTCAACGAAATCCGCGACGGTCAGCTGGTCCCGGGGGAGCTTGACGTTGCCGCTCAACAGTTCGCGGAGGCAAGGGCGGCTGTCGACCGTGCCGACGATTTCGCGTTGGGTGAGTGGCCGCATCGCTAAGCGGACGAGTCGGCCGGTGCCGGGCCAGGACTTGGAGTCCAGCGCGGCGCTCACCGATCCAGTGAGCAGGAATCGTCCAGCGTGGGGGTCCGTGTCAACGCTGCGTTTGACGGCGGCAAGAACTTCGGGCACATCCTGCCACTCGTCCAGCAGAGCCGGCTCGGAGCGGGAGGCGAGGGCGGCGTCGGGATCTGCGCGGAAAGCAGCGGCAGTAGCAGGATGGTCGAGCCGCGCCACCGAATCGGCAAAGCGGAGAGCGGAAGTGGTTTTCCCGCTGGCTCGTGGGCCGACGACGAGGACAGCTGGGAACGTGCGGACGCGGTGATCTAACTCGGTGTCGACGAGGCGGGAGAGGTAGTCCACAACAGAAGGCTAGCGCGCAAGAGCGACATTCAATGTCGATCCTGCGCAGCATTGAATGCCTATTCTGCGCGATTCCTTCCGCTCGCTGCCTGATTCGTCCAAACTTGCGACGAAGGTGCGCGTTGATGTGGCGCCTTGTTGCGAAGATGGCGCCCGAGCAAGGAGGTCGCAATGTCGAAACTGTTGCTGTTGCCTGATGGTCTCATATGTGCGCGTACGACCGACGTTCTTGACGAAGCGCGACACCCAAGCGGGCTCCGACGGGCGCATCAAGTTGCAGATGGCGTATGGGCGCGGCTGGTCGTGCAAGCCGGGTCGCTCTTGCTGGTGTTCGAAGATCAAACGGAGGACCTGGTGCGAGTCAGCCTCGATGCTCCGGCTGTGATCCCGCCGGGTAGACCACACCACGTTGAATTCGATGGACCGGTCAGTTTCGTGCTCGAGTTCTACCGTGAGGAGCGTGCGGAGTCGCCCAACGCGGGCCACGAAAGCGGCGGTCTCGTCGATAGATCAACCTCGTTTTGAGAGCGGTCGCTACGCTCTCGCCGTGTACGAGGTGGAACTTCGCTATACCCGTACCGTAACGTCGATTCCGACTGGGACTACGACCGGATCATGCTCACCGAGGGTCTCCCCGAGTTCTTGCAGCTCACCAACGAGTTCCGCCCGCCGGAGTACTTCCCTGAACTGCCACGGCGACGTGCCCACACAACTTTTGGGGCGACGGTGATTTACATCACAGACGGCTGCCACAAGGAGGCCCATTGTTGCGATACTCGATGCCTGCGGGTGACGTCCCGCAGGCGAACAACCTAGGAGATACCAATGACCACGATCAGTATTCAGTCCCGCGGCGACATCAGCGAGGGCGATGCGACTGCGGCAATCGTCGCGATGGGATTCCACGGCGGTCCAAGAGATCTGGTCGGCGAAACCGAAGACTTCCATTGGCATGACTTCGATATCGCTGCATACGTCATCGGCGGCGAGGGCACGTTTGAGTTGTCCGACGGCACGATCCTCACGGCCGGGCCCGGAACCTTTGTGCAAGTTCCCCGGGGAACGGTGCATCGGGACGTGCCAGGATCAAGCTACCGGGTAGTCCTCGGCATCAGCGTTCCGCCTTCTGAGCTGTCCGGGCCCACCAACATCCCTGTCGACCAGTTACCTACATGAGGTACTGAACCCGAGAGTGAGTCAAAACCCGACTCGCCAACTCGATGCGTCTCGCCGTCAACAAGGTCCGGGGTCCTGGTGGACCTACACGTCGCCCGACGGTGAAGGCCCCGGCAGCAGTGCTGGCGGAGGAGGCTCCGTCGCCGGTGTCACCGCCCGCCAAACGGCAATGCCCACCCGGTGTTCTTCCTCGGTTCAGATTCGGTACTGCGGCAAACCACCTCGTAGACACGTACGGAGGTGGTTTGCCCCCAGCGTTGGGGGCAACCTCTCTCGCGACCGCGGTCAGCCGAGGGGGGCGATGACTGATGCTTGGAGCGGGGCTGGGTAGCGGGGGCGAACGACCGTGGTGCCCGCGGTTGTGAGGTAGCGGTCGATGGAGTGGTCGATCTGGGCTGTCAGCTTCTTGCCGACCGGCTGGAACAACTGGAACCCCACCCCGCCGCCCTTTGCCCCACCAACAGCGGTAGCAGGGCGCTGACCCCACGTGCCAACAAGGACACCGTTCGACATGATGGCGTTGCCTGCATTGCCGTTGCGGTCGAACAGCGTGTGGCCAAACGCGCCATGCGGCCCGGTGTACCACTCTCGCTGCTTCCAGCCCATCACGGTTGGGTCAAGGCTGGGCAACAGCGTGGCCCATCCGGCCGGTTCATATACCTCAGCCAGGTCGTCGGGGAGCAGCCATGCGTCGGCACGTGTGCCGGACTGGTCGATGTCTGTGGTTACCGGTACGGCTGCAACATCTGCCAGCGCCTGCTTGGTGGTTGCGCCTGTCCAACCTGCCCACCACTGCAGGTCCCCGGTAGTGACGGGACCGAATGCGCGCAGATAAACCCGTGCCAGCACAGCCGCCCCTGCTCTCGCGGTCTGCGCCTCCCCAACAACTCCGCCAGCAATCCACGACGATGCGCTCACCCATTCGTACTCACCGCTGACCCACGTGCCGGTTGAACGAGTGCGGATGAGCGAACCATCGAACCCGAGGTTTTGAATCAGGCGTGTATGAGCGCCTTGGGTGCCTGCGTAGCTTTTCCCGACGGCGATTTGCATCGGGAAGTTGAGATGCGGCGAATGGGCCGCAACTTTTCGTGCCGTTGCGGATCCGAGGGCCTCGACAACAGCCAGCGCGTCCTGTTTGGCCGAAGTAATCCAGGCAACCGGATCCGCCATTCCATTGTCGGCCAGCATCCGTTGAAACCGTGTCCACTCCACCTTTGCCAGCGCCATCGTGCACCCAGCGTGCGCGGCCTGAGCAACGTGAGGTTCCATGACCCACAGCGTGCGCCGCATGGCGTGGTGTCTGACCACACTTCGGTGTGTCAGCAACGCCGCTTCCGTTGCGTCCAGGCTCGGCTTGTCCAAACGCAATGCCACCGTCAGATACACCGTGGCTGGGTCTGTTGCGTGGAGCGCCCCGAGCGCCTGCACTACCTGCAACGCCGTACTAGGTCTCGCCTCTGGCGTCAGGAGGTGTCGCACGGCGAGTCGGGCTCGACGTTCTGCCAGGGACACGTGCTGAAGAGCCATAGGCCAGGAGGCTATGGCACGCCCAAGCGTTTGAGACTCATCTGCTCGATGGTTATGGGGCGGACTAGGTTCAGGAAATGACCTCGCCAGATCGTTCAGCAGGAAGCATTCTCGGCCACCCCGTCAAGCGCATCGAGGACCCGCGTTTCTTGTCCGCCGGAGCGACGTATGTAGACGACGTCAAGGATCCGTTGTTGGCAGGGGCCGTGTTCGCGCATTACGTCCGTTCAACGGTGGCTCACGCTGCGTATCACGTCCATCGACGTCACCGACGCTCGAACTGCACCGGGCGTACTCGCCGTGTACACCGGGCAAGATCTGGTCGATGCGGGGATCACCAAGTTCCCCGCGGACTTTCCGATGTTCCCGAAAGCCATGGTCCGCACATTCCTTGCCACTGACACGGTGCGTTATGTCGGCGAACCGGTTGCGGTGATCCTCACCGAAGAGCGCGGGCAAGGGCCAGACGCCGGCGAATCTGTCGTGGTGGACTACGACATGCTGCCCGTAGTGGTCGACCCACTCGAGGCGCTCAACAACAACGTGGTGCTGTTCCCCGAACACGGTTCCAATGTGTCGTTGACAATCGCCGAGTCGGCCACCGATGGCTTCGCCGAAGCTCTTGCCGGATGCGATGTCGTCGTACGTGCACGTATCGTCAACTCCAAGCTGGCGGGAGCGCCCCTGGAACCCCGCTCGGCTGCGGCAGCATGGGACGAAGGTGGCAGGCTGCACCATTGGGTGTCGTGTCAGGGTTCACATCCATACCGCGGCGTTCTCGCCCGCGCGCTGAAGATCGACGAGGCAAACATTCGTGTGATCACCCCAGACGTGGGCGGCGGGTTTGGAGTCAAGGCCATGCCGTACCCAGAAGATGTCTTGCTTGGGTGGCTATCCCGCGAGGTTGGCCGCCCCGTGCGCTGGTTCAGCAACCGTACCGACGACATGCAGAACCTGGCCACCGGTCGTGCACAGGTGCAAGACATTGAGCTCGGCGGAGACCGGTCAGGCAAGCTGCGCGCGTATCGCCTCAAGGTTGTTCAGGACTCCGGCGCGTATCCGCGGTATGCGGCGTATCTCCCCAACATGACCAAGATGATGCAGCCGGGCGTGTACGACATCGGCCACATTGCATTCGAGTCCGTATCTGTGCTTACCAACACCACTCCCGTTGGCCCGTTCCGTGGTGCGGGCAGGCCAGAGGCCTCGGCAGCAATCGAACGTGCTGTCGACATGTTTGCGGCGGAAATCGGAATGGATCCTGCCGAAGTGCGTCGTCGCAACATGCTCGCGGACTTCTCACAGCCGATCAAAAGCGCTGCTGGCACCCCGTATGACTCTGGTGCGTACGGAGAAATGCTGGAGCGTGCGTTGAACGCTGCTGGCTACGACGCGCTCCGTGCCGAGCAAAAGCGCCGGCGCACCGAGAACCACCCGAAGATGCTTGGCATTGGCTTGTCTACCTATGTTGAGGTCACCGCAGGTGGTGCCCAGACCGAGTTTGCAAGCGTCGAAGTGTTGCCATCCGGAAAAGTACGCGCGCTGACGGGTTCCACCCCATACGGCACCGGTCACGAAACCAGTTGGGCCATGCTCATCGCAGACAAGCTTGGTGTTTCGATGGACGACATCGAGGTGCTGCACGGCGATACCGACGTGGTTGCCCGGGGTGGGCTCACCGGCGGGTCCAGGTCTCTGCAGGTCGCTGGCTCCGCAATCGTCGGTGCAGCGGTCTCTGTGGCAGACAAAGCCAAAGACGTTGCTGCCAACCTGTTAGAGGCTGCGGTCGAAGACATCGTGCTGGACAACGGCCGCGGCGTATTCCACGTGGCGGGCGCCCCGTCCATCTCCAAGTCCTGGGTTGAAGTTGTCGCTGCCTCAGATTCTCCGATGGCTGCGGATTTCGACTTCACCTCCAAGGGCGCAACATTCCCCAGCGGCGCCCATGTCAGCGTGGTCGAGGTCGATGCCGAAACCGGCAAGGTCACGTTGTTGCGCCACATCGCATGTGACGACGCAGGCCGCATCCTCAACCCCCTGTTGGTTGCGGGTCAGGTGCACGGCGGCATCGCCCAAGGTGCAGCGCAGGCGTTCTTGGAAGAAATGGTCTACGACGCAGACGGCAACCCGCTGACGTCCAACTTCTCGGACTACCCGGTGATCTCCGCAACGGAACTGCCAAGTATCGAACGAGTGGTGTTGGAGACCGAGACTCCACTCAACGATCTTGGGGCGAAGGGCATCGGCGAGTCCGGCACCATTGGTGCCACGCCAGCAGTGCACAACGCCATCATCGACGCAATTGCTCACCTTGGCGTGCGTCACCTCGACATGCCAGTGACGTCGGAGAAGATTTGGCGAGCAACCGTTGGAGCGGGCGCGGCGTAACGTCCGATGCAGCTTCGCGACACGGTCTCGACCTATAAGGCGAGATGCAAACGGAGTGCTTCGTCGATATGCGAAATCAACCCCAGCGGCACGACCCCAATCAAGCTTCCGACTCGCTCCACGTCGACAGAGCGGACCTGTTCCGCTTGTGCTTTGGAGTCAAGACCCAGTCCCGTGTCGGCCGCGTGGAGCAACACCTGGAACGGGAACACCTTTGATGTGTTCGACGTAATGGGAACCACTGTGACGACGCCTCGACCCAAGCGTTGCGCAGTGAGGTTGGCTCCGTCGTTGCTCACAATGACGGCGGGCCTGCGTTTGTTGGCTTCGGCGCCGCGCGTTGGTTCAAGGTCGACGAGTCGAATCTCGCCGCGGCGCATCAGTCGACTCCGTCAGACGCTGTGGTGCTCCACGCATCGGCCTCGCCGGATGACGCCCATTCCGTCCAAGCCTCCTCGTAGGCAGCGCCGAGTGTGCTGGATCGAAGCAAACGAACCGCCTTGTGCACGACTGCAGAGCGAGACGGCAATCCTTGGGCGAGGGCGTATGCGTCGAGATACTCGACGTCATCCTCAGGCAGACTCACGCTCAGTTTCATACTCAGATGCTACCTGGAGTAGCACGTAAGTAGGAAAGTCCCTTCCAACCGCGTCAGAAACGAACCAACCGTGATCGAACCCACACTCGCGCGCTCACTTGCAGCTGAACTCATCCAGGCAGACCTGACCAAGACCCCGGCGCGCCAAATCTCGCAACGGCACCCAACGTTCACCGTTGAAGACGCCTACGCCATTCAGCGCGCAGGAGTGGACCTTGCGCAGGAAGACGGGCGAGTGGTGGCCGGCCGCAAGATCGGGCTCACGTCGCGTGTGATGCAGCAGTCCGTCAACATCGCCGAACCGGATTACGGCGTGCTCTACCGGGACATGTTCTACGGCGACGGCGCTGTCATCCCCTTCGACAGGTTCATTGCGCCTCGCATCGAGATGGAACTGGCCTTTGTGCTGCACTCGCCCTTGCGTGGTCCTGACTGCAGCATTTTCGATGTGTTGCGCGCTACGGAGTACGTCACCCCCGCCATCGAAATACTCGATGCGCGCATACAAATGACAGATCCCGACACCAAGTCCACTCGCACCATTGTGGACACCATCTCCGACAACGCTGCCGACGCAGGCATTGTTGTGGGTGGCCGCCCGGTCGGCCCGTCCGAGGTTGACCTGCGCTGGGTATCGGCATTGCTCTACCGAGACGGTGGCGTTGAAGAATCCGGAGTGGCGGCATCGGTGCTCAACCATCCGGCCAACGGAGTTGCCTGGTTGGCCAACCGGTTGTGGGGTCACGGGGTGGAACTACAACCCGGCCAGGTGATCCTTGCTGGTTCGTTCATCCGACCTGTCTGGGTGCGCCCGGGCGATCAGTTCCACGCAGACTATGGCCCGCTCGGGTCAATCGGTTTCACCTTCACGCGCCCGTGAAACCGGGCTGTCCCCGAGATCAGTACTGGTAGCGGGCCTGTAGGACCACGACGTCATCACCGTCGACGAGGTAGACCAGCCGATGCTCCTCGTCGATTCGTCGAGACCAAGCTCCAGCGAGCGCGTGGCGTAGCTGCTCAGGTTTTCCGATTCCTACGAACGGGTCCCGCAACGTCTCGTCCAGCAACCGATTGATTCGCTTCAGCGTTGTCCGGTCAGTGGACTGCCAGAACAGGTAGTCGTCCCACCCATGTGGCGTAAAAACCAACCTCACCGGGTGAGATCGTGCTGGGCCACCTTGCCGGAGCGCGCCTGTTCGATGCTGGCCAAGAGCCGTTGGACGTTGGCGGGAGACCTCAGCAGATACGCGGTTTCTTCAAGCGCTCGGTAGTCATCGAGCGCGATGAGCATTGCATCACCGCGCTTCGATGTGATCTCGACGGGAGTGCGGTCGTTATTGACTTGCTCGATGAGTGGAAAGAGGTTTTTGCGCGCTTCGCTTGCTGTGATTGCCACGACTTGCTCCGTTCGACTCCCATCCTCGCTTCGAGAAGGGGGCAGGAGGGAATGGTACAACAAACGGTACCACTACACATCTGTCGGGTTCGGTGCGGGGTCGGCCTCGATGATCGGTAGACTAAGTCCCATGACTAAGTCCGTAAACGTGCATGAAGCTAAAACGCACCTGTCGCGGCTACTCGACGAAGTTGAGCGGGGCGAGGACGTCGTTATCGCCAGAGCCGGGGTGCCGTGCGCACGCCTGATCTCTACCAACGACGGGCCCCGACCATCAGGGATGCTTGCAGGGGTCTGGCCTGATCTTGCGCTCAACGATCCGTTCTTCGACGCTCTTCCCGGCGACGAGCTTGATGCCTGGCAGCAATGAAGCTTTTGCTTGATACACATACCTTCATTTGGCGAGCGGTCGGTTCAACGCATCTCAGTAAGCGTGCTGCCCGGGCCATCGATGACCGGGAGAACACGATTTTGGTCTCGGCGGCATCGGCGTGGGAGGTGGCCACAAAACACCGGCTCGGCAAAATGCCAGCAGGGGAATCCATCGTCCTGCGCTTTGGCGCAACAGTCACAGACTTGCTCGCCGAGCCGTTGCCCATGAGCATCGAACACAGCCTTTTGGCAGGCCAATTTCCCTCGCTGCATCGGGACCCTTTCGACCGGATGCTCGCCGCGCAGGCAGCAGTCGAGGGTGCCGTCCTTGTCACGGCAGACGGAGCGTTCGCAGACTTTCCCGTGACCACCTTTTGGTAATGAGTTTTCTGCGTTCGCCGACTTGGTCATCCCACGCGGGTGGACATTCCTCCGTCCACGGGCAGCAACGCACCGGTGATGAATTGCGATTCGTCCGACGCAAGAAACAGCGCAGCAAACGCGGTGTCCCAACCGGACCCCATCTTGCCCAATAGCGGAACTCGTGAGGCTCGCCCGGCCCTGGCCTGGTCCGCGGTGATCCCCTGCGCGGCCGCTACCCCTGTGATGGCCATGGGTGTGTCCATGAGGCCGGGAAGGATCGCGTTGCAGCGCAGGCCGTACTTTGCGTTGGCGCTTGCTACTGCGTGGGTGAGCCGATTCACCCCGGCTTTCGAGATTTCATAAGCGATCATATTGTCGCCAGCGACGGACGCTAACGATGAAATGTTGATGATTGAGCCCCCTGGCTGGGCTCGCATCACAGGGATTGCAGCCTTGATGGTCAGCCACATGCCTTTGAGGTTGACCTCCATGATCCGATCAAACGCGTCCTCCGACGCGTGGTGAGCCGGGCCGTCTCCGCCCGCACCACCGATACCTACGTTGTTCACGAGAACGTCGATTCCGCCCATGTCGGCAACGGCGGCATCCACAATGGACGCGGCCTCGTCGGGGTTCACGATGTTTGCCGTTGCCGTGTAAGCCGTGCCGCCTTCGGCTGTGATCATGGCAGCCGTCTCGGCGGCACGTTCGGCGTGCCGGTCAACGCACAGAACCTGTGCACCGTGGCGCGCGAACAGCAAAGCCATTGCGCGGCCGTTGCCGATAGTTTCACCGGGCGTCTGGCCTGCACCCACAACGACTGCGCGCTTACCAACCAGACGCTCGGCCTGCACTAGAGGGCTCGTGGCGACGCAACGAGCACGGGAATCACGCGGTCGGTCTTTGCTCGGTATTCCTCGTACGTGGGGAACACCGCCACGCCTCGGTCCCACCATTGCTGACGTTCGTCGCCGGTGACCTCCCTGATCGAAACGGGGAAAGGCGCAGGCCCGTCCTGGACGGTGACAGCGTCTGGGTTGGCCATCAGGTTGGCGTACCAGAGGGGGTTTTCCGGCCGTCCGCCAACCGATGCCACCAACGCGTATTCGCCGTTGTGTTCCACGCGCATCAGCGCAATCTTGCGAACGTTGCCGCTTGACTTGCCGATCATGGTCACCACGATGACCGGAATGCCCGTGTCTCGGAGCGTGTTTGCCTCGGTGCCTCCGCTGCGTTCGTACTGCTCGACCTGGTTTGCGACCCAGTCCCAGGTGCTGGGAACGTACGTGCCGGTGAGCCCAGTTGAGTTGGTTTCGTTGGTGTCCATTGGCAGAGCGTACCGGCGCAGCCCAATTGAATTCCCGCCCGCGCAACACGCAAGCCGCACACCGCAACACGCAAGCGGGATTTCAGCAGTCTTTTACGCGATTCTGCGGCTTTGCGTGTTGCGCGTTCGGGCTCGCGCATTCAGCTGTGCTTGCCGAAATCGTCGCTCGAACGCGGCCCGGACTCGATCCGGATGTTGCTCCAGTTGGCTTGGTGTGAAGCTCATCCACGCGAACCCCAGGAGGTCGTACGTGGTTTCGCGAGCGTGGTCTCCTTCAAACCTGGTCTGGTGAAACTCGCGGCTGTCAACCTCGAGGAGGAGGCCATCGGATGGAACCAACCGTCGTGGGCGTCGACGCCGTGGAGACCGTTGATCAAACGGCACCACCAGGTCGACCCGATGCTTTACCCGTCCCGCCTCGTGAATGGCGACTTGTCGCCAGCAGTGGTAACCCCAATTCCGCAAGCACTGAACCTGTCTCGTCTCGGCGTAGCTCTCCGTTGGTGGTTCCTCACCCCGGCGGATCAGCACTGCAGCCAGCATCCGATCACCTTGAGTGCGGCCCTTCCATAGGCTTGACCGTCGCAGATCTTCGAGTTTCAGGCCGTTTCGAAGCGCGTGTTCAACGGCAAGTTCTATTCGGTCGAGGTGGCTGATGGACGGGTCAGTGGGGAACGCAGCGGTGTCGTTGCCGAGGTGACGCAGAACAAGAATGGGATGAGCGACAGCAATTCCGTCCACCTCCACTGGTTCCAACCAGTGACGGGTTCTCACCACATCTAGGTGAGGGCGCACACTGGCCGGAGCAGTCCAGTAGCGGGGCCACGGATGGTCACGAAATCCATCCCACTGAAACAGCGACGCAGCGATTGGTCCCGTGAGCACAGCGCTTGAGCGCGGCGCATCAGCATGCAACGTATGTGAAGAAGCGCCCATGGCACCCTCCGTTATCGGGTTGTTCGACTCGAATGCGGGGGAGGTGCTTGGAGAAGTGAAATCAGTGTGCCACGGGGCTATGACAAAATCCCGGCTCGACGCAATACACAACTCTGTTAGCCGCAACACGCAAGCGGGATTTTTGCACTGAATTGGGCGATTTTTCGGCTCTGCGTGTTGCACAGGCTCCTGCGTCGCCTTGAACACGGTGGCCTCAGGTCGACTGGGGTGTGTTGAGCACGCCATGAGCTCGCAGTACGGCAAGGGTTTCTGCGGTCAGTCCGGCCTCGAACAACACCTCGTCCGTGTGTTCCCCCAATACCGGCGACGGCCCGGGAGTCCGAACCGGGGTGAGTTCCATCTCGATCGGGCTAGAAGTTGTCCGGTAGCGGCCGTGAACTGGATGATCCAGGTCGGTCAGAAATCCATTCTCCAAGGATCCGGGGTCATCAATTGCTTCCGTTGGCGTGTTGTACCGCGCACACGGAACCCCGCCAGCTCTAAACCGCGTGATCCATGCGTCGGTGTTCGCCGACAAGAGCATTGCCTCAGCGTCGGCAACGACACGGTTCCATTGGTCGCTTCGATATGCGTACTGAAGACTTCGTGGATCAGGCAGACCGGTGACTGCATGGAACCTATCGATGAGCATGGGGCTCAGCGCTCCGACGGACATCAGGCCGTCGGCGGTCATGTAGTGACGGAACCACAGGTCGAACGCCCCCATCGCCGGAAGCACCCTGCTCTCATACAATGCGCGCTGATCATCGAAACTGGCGCCCGCTGATCGCAACAGCGCGAGGTCTTCGGCGAACTCGCCCAACTGTTCTGTGTCGTAGTCGTCGAAGCGGGTGTTGACGGGAAGCGCCAACCAGTGCGCCGTGCCAAGCAAAGAAGTGCGGACTCGCTGACCCTTGCCAGTGCGTGACCGGTGATAGAGCGCGGCAAGGACGGCTGCAGCAGAGGCGAGCCCTGTAGCCATGTCGGTATACGCCGGCCTGATGGTGAGGGGCCGCCCATCCTCGGAACGCGACCCCAGGAAGGACAGTCCGGACAGCGCCTGCACGAGCACGTCGTAACCGCCCTCATCGGCGTCTGGCCCCTTGGAGCCGAACGCCCGATGCTCCAGGTAGATCACCTCCGGATTAAGACTGCGAGCGTGCTGGTAGGTGAGGCCGTACCTGGCGAGGTCAGCTCCTTTGAACGCGCACAGCACTACGTCGGCGCTGCGGAGCAATGCGTCTTTTGCTGCGGCTGCTTCGGGACTGGTGAGATCAAGGACAACGCTGCGCTTTCCGGGGTTGGTCACCACGTAACCGCGCCCGTCGCCGGTGCCGGGAATTGGAGCCATTGACCGCGTGGCATCGCCGTGCGGCGGCTCTACCTTCACCACGTCTGCACCCATTGCTGCCAGCACTCTGCCGCAGCTGGGAATTGCCATGTTCTGCGCGAACTCAACGACGCGAATTCCGTGCAACGCGCCGACGTCATTGCCGGCATCTGTGGTGTCCATCATCGAATCCCCCATGGTGTGACCGCGAGATGCGCGCTCAGCGGTCACGGTAACTGAGTCGACTGAGGAGTGTTCTGCGAAACCTGCGGAAATGTCTCGGTCTGCGGGTGGAAACTCCCCCGGCGAACGCGACAAGATCGGCAGCGGGAGAGAAGATGTCCACGAAATCGCTTGTACTCATAGAACGCCACGGCCTTCGAGTCGACGTGGTGCTCAACCGGCCAGAACGTAAAAACGCCATCACGGCCTCGCTCGCAGCGGAACTGCGCGACGCGTTCGTGTCGCTTGCTGAGGAAGCTGACCTTGGGTGCATTCTGCTGCGAGGTGCCGGTGGAGCGTTCTGCTCTGGCATGGACCTCAAAGCTGCGGGAGTCGACTTGTCCGCTGAGCCTATTGATGCATGGCTCGAGGTGCATCAGGCCATCAACCGATGCCAGGTTCCGATCGTTGTCGGGCTTGAGCGGTATGCCATCAACGCTGGTGCTGCCCTGGCATTCAGCGCAGATTTGGTAGTGGCTGGAGAATCGTCGTTTCTGCAGGTTTCCGAAATTGCGATGGGCGTGGGAGCACCCATGTGCCAGGCATGGCTTCACCTCCGTCATTCCGCGGCTGTCGGTTCGCGGGTAACTCTGCTGGGAGACCGCATTGCGGCACCGGAACTGTTGCGGTTGGGGCTGGTGAGCGAGGTTGTTGCCGACGAATTGGTTCTGACACGCGCGGCTGAAATGGCTGACCGAATAGCGGGTCATCCCACGAGGGGACGGCAGGCTGTGGGTGCCATCTGGCGCATGGTGCGTAGTACGGCCGACGATGAATTCTTCGCAAAACTGATGACAAGAGCCCACGGGTGATCGAGTCAACCGACCAGTTCCGCCTTCGTGTCCGGGCATTTTTCGATCAGCCGGAGCGATCGCACGCGGACGCATCTCAACCCGATCACGACGTCACTGGCGCCGATAGAGACGACGGAGTCTTGTTGCGAGCAAAAGTTTGGCGAGCCGCTCTTTACGACGCAGGGCTTGCGGGGTTCGGGTATCCCCAGTCACTTGGTGGAACTCCACCCCAACAGGGTTACCAGGCGGTGTTCCACGATGAGAGTCGGGGTCGTATTCCGGGTTTCGATTCACTCTTCGGGCTCGGCGTCAACATGGCGTTGCCCGTCATACGCGACCACGGGTCCGAAGAGCTGAAAGCACGGGTGATCGCCCCCGGACTGCGGGGCGACGAAGTGTGGTGCCAGCTGTACTCCGAGCCCGGCGCTGGGTCCGACCTTGCAGGGCTGTCTACCAAGGCCGTGCTCGACGGCGACGAGTACGTGGTGAACGGACAGAAGGTATGGACATCGAATGCTCAGAATGCAGACATGGCAATCCTGCTTGCTCGCACCAACCCCCTCGCTGCGAAACATCGCGGCATCACGATGTTTGTTTTGCCGATGCGCCAGCCGGGCGTGACGGTGCGACCTCTGCGCCAGATGACCGGGGTGGCGGAATTCAACGAGGTCTTCCTCGACGATGCCCGAATTCCGGCCACGTGGATTGTTGGAGATCTGCACGACGGCTGGCGCATGGCGACAGCTCTCTTGGCACACGAACGAATCGCCACCGGCACCAACTCTGTTGCCGGCAACCGTGACGAGAAACGAAAGACCGGGCGCAACCCGTTGCCGGTGAAGCAACTCGTCGAGCTGGCGCAGCGTACGGGGCGCAACAACGACGCAATCGTCCGACAGGACCTTGCACGCGCCTACTCCGGTGAGGCCATCATGCGATGGCTGGGGCATCGAAAGGTGCATCCGTCCATCGGGAAGTTATGGCGGACACGCCAGGGTCGCCACGCTGCCGACGTTGCCGCCGCATTGCGATTTCCGGGAGGCATTGCGTGGGAGCAGCACGATGCGGAGTCGGACTACTGGCAGTACCACGTACTCAACTGCCGTGGCATGTCGTTGGGTGGCGGTACGGACGAGATTCAGCGAAACACGTTGGGCGAGCGGGTCCTCGGCTTGCCGAAGGAGCCGGCCTCGACTCCGAGGTGCCGTTCAGAGATATCGCCAAGAACAACCGCCAGTGAACGGATACGACAGGAATCGCTGGAACGAACCGGAGCGGTCGTTCACGTGATCCGAGGACTTCGGATCAGATCGGCAAGGGTGAGTCAGAATGTGCGATGCGTATCGTTCGAGACGATCTGTCCGGCCCCGAAGTTGCAGCACTGTTGGAACTGCATCTCGCGGGGATGAGAGCAACTTCGCCGGCGTGCAGCGTGCACGCGCTTGAACTCGATGCGCTCCGTTCGCCTGAGGTGCACTTCTTCACCGCATGGGACGGCCCCGACCTGATGGGCATGGGGGCATTGAAGGTGATCGGCAATGATCACGGAGAGTTGAAGTCCATGCGCACCGACGCACGCTTTGTGCGTCGTGGTGTGGGTGCTGCCATCTTGACGCGTCTGTTGGAAGAAGCGCGGGTGCTCGGTATGGTGAGGGTGAGCCTCGAAACGGGTACCGGTGAGTCGTTCGATGCGGCGCACGCTTTGTATGTGCGCTTTGGATTTCAAGCAACAGGCCCGTTCGGCAATTACACCCTTGACCCGTTCAGCGCGTATTACGGCATCGAGTTGTAGAAACGATCGGCCTGGCTCGCCTCGATGGAACGACCGGGCGGCTGCCCGATCGTGCCTGTTGCTTGGCGAGGCGATCTGCTTCAGTCGTTGTAGACGTCAAGCAGCTGGAGCCCAGAGCGCTGCTGATACATGAATCCGAGCTGGCGCAACCAGTGTGCAGTTGCTGCGGCCTCGTCGCCTTGTTCGATGAGTTTGAGGAGCTTGCGATACGAGCGCACTGCACGCCGGAACAAATCCTGGTTGGTGTTTGCCGCTGCCGACCCGAAGTGGTGTTCCAGGATGTCGTGCAGGAGAGACCCGAAGATGGCCATGGTGTTGTTGCCTGCTCGGGTGATGATTGCTTCGTGCAGTGCGGCGGCTGCTCGCCCGAACGCAACCCCGTCCGAAGCCTCGGCAGCCGCATCAGCACGGGCGACGATGGCGTTGAGGACATCGAGGTCTTCTGGGGTGTGCGACCGGGCCAGCCGTCCGGCAAGTGGTGGTTCGATCATCATGCGCGCATCATCGAGATCGCCAAGTGTGGTTTGCCTGAGCTGCATCACCACCCCAATCATCTCCGAGAGCGAGTCCAGCTTTGGTTCGGTGACAATTGCACCGCCGCCCCGACCCCGTTTGATGCCGATAAGGCCCTGGGATTCCAGCACCCGCAACGCCTCGCGCAACGTGGTGCGAGCGATGCCAAACATCGCCGTGAGCTCTTCTTCCTGCGGCAGCTGATGCCCGATGGGCAACTTGCCCGACGCGATTTGGCGACGGATGCGTTCGGCCACAACCTCGCCAGCCTTCGGAACTTTGATTGCACCTTCAGCAGCAACGCTGTTGGCGGCGACGGGCGAAACGCTTGGCGCGGGTGCCTGGCGGCGAGTGGCGGGCCGCGGGGAGGAACCCGTTCCCGTTCCGTTTTCCATGCGTCGTGGCGTCAGGGATGAGCTGGTGTTCCGAGCGGTCATTGCCGATATCCTACGACTGGAGTCTGAATTCGAGAAAAGAGTATCCTCTTTTTCTTCGGACTTCGCCCTCCGAGTCTGAGTACCAACGCCTGCGGTACCCGCCGCTGGCAATCAAAGTGGAGTCCACACATGCAACTCAAGCCAGGTTCACGTCTCAAGTCCCAGGTGTGCGACGCCCAAGTGGTTGTCGTCAAGGCGCCAAAGGCAGAGGTGGATCTCCGCTGCGGCGGAGCACCAATGATTGATGCCGCCGCTGGCGCCGATGCGTCGCTGTCCCTTTCGCCGGACTTTTCGGCACCGTCGCTGCTGGGTAAGCGGTATGCAGACGAAGAACTTGGAATCGAGCTGCTGTGCAGCAAGGGCGGGGCCGGGTCGCTCAGCCTTGGCGAGACCATCCTCGAGGTCAAGGGAGCGAAGGCACTGCCTTCGTCGGACTGAACTGGCCTGTGCAACGCAACGAAACGGTTAATTCATGAACCTCATGATGCTGCTGGACATGGCGGCGGAAGCCGAGCCAGAGCGCCTTGCACTTGGGCGGCGGGCAGATGGTCTTACTTATGGACGGTTAAAAGAACTCGCCGGGAGCGCTGCGGTGTGGCTGGCTGACCAGGGGGACAACGTCGTCTATGGCGACGTGTCCACGCCAACGCTTCCGGTGTTGCTGTTCGGTAGTTCGTGGGCTGGAAAACCGTTCGTCCCCGTCAACTTCAGGTTGGCGCCAGACCGTCTTACAGCGCTCATTGCCACGCAGGCGCCGGCTGTTCTAGTTGGCCCGCAGTCCGCGCAGGATTCAATCAGCGCGCATACCACTGCTGCAGCTGCAGCGGCCATTGCAGGCACGCCGTCGTCTGAGGCCGAGTGGTCATTCGACGACGAAGACATCGCCATTGTGCTGCACACGTCTGGCACCAGCGGCGCGCCAAAGCCCGTGGTGTTGCGGCAACGTCACCTGGTTGGTTACGTGTTGGGGTCGGTTGACTTCTTGGCAGCTGACGCAAGTGAAGCAACGCTGGTCTCGGTGCCGCCGTATCACATCGCAGGAATGGCAGCCATCCTCACGGCCGTGTTCGGCGGGCGTCGCCTGGTGCAGCTGCCTGCATTTGACCCGGCCGATTGGATCGCGGCGGTGCGCGAGGAAAGCATTACCCACGCAATGGTGGTGCCAACCATGCTGGCCCGCATCATCGACGCGCTGATTGCCGAGGGTGACTCATCGGCCGGGCTGCCAACGTTGCATCACCTGTCTTATGGCGGCGGCCGCATGCCAATTCCGGTTATCGAACAGGCAATGCAGTTGCTTCCGCACGTCGACTTTGTCAACGCGTATGGGCTCACCGAAACCTCGTCCTCGGTGTCGGTGCTTGGGCCTGATGATCACCGCGCTGCGGTGTCGTCCAACGACCCAGCAGTGCGCGCTCGGCTTGGGTCCGTAGGCGTGCCACTGCCAACCATTGAGCTCACCATCAGAGACCTCGACGGCAACGAAGTTCCGCAGGGCGAACAGGGTGAAGTGTGGGTACGCGGCGACCAGGTGAGCGGTGAGTACGGGTCCCGGTCATCGCTGGATGCCGATGGCTGGTTCGCCACCAAAGACGCTGGCTTCCTGGACGCCAGTGGCTACCTGTTCCTTGCCGGGCGCATCGATGACGTGATTGTGCGCGGCGGCGAGAACTTGTCCCCGGGTGAAATCGAAGACGTGCTCATCAACCATCCGTCCATCAAAGAAGCTGCGGTTGTTGGTATTGCAGACACGGAGTGGGGCGAGGTCCCAGCCTGTGCCGTTGTCTTCGAGCCTGGTGTCACCGTGGAGGCCGTCGATGTGCAGGCCTGGGTTGCGTCGCACCTGCGCAGTGCCCGGGTGCCTGCCGTGGTTCACGTGATGGACGAGCTGCCGTACAACGACACCGGCAAGCTGCTGCGCCGTGAACTGAAGCCGGTACTGCAGGGCCTGCACCGGCCCTAACCGGCCTGCCCGGGCGCTACGAAATCGTGCCGGGAAATACGAGGTTGTGCCGGGAAATGCGGCCGTATTCGGCGGCACAGTTCCGCATTTCCCGGCACGATTTTCCGCTGCGTTCGGCGCGTTGTGTTGCATGGAGTTTGTGGAATCGAACCTCACGATGTCCGTACTGGATTGCAGCCACCTCGCCATGACAGGGTGGGCGGATGCATGTAGCCATCGCCTTTGCCAACACCGCCTGGTACACCTCGGGCGACGGAGCAGTTTCTCTCGCCGTTGGCGCAGAGGCGGTGGGAGTTGAGTCGCTGTGGACCGTAGAGCACGTCGTGGTGCCGGTGGGATACGAATCTACGTACCCATACGATGCTTCGGGCCGTATGCCTGGCGGCCGAGAAGACTTCGACATCCCGGACCCGCTGATCTGGCTCTCCTACATCGCAGCGCGTACGACCAAGATCAAGCTGGCTACGGGAGTGATGATCTTGCCTCAGCGCAACCCGATTGTTGTGGCCAAGGAGGTCGCAACGCTCGACGCGATGTCCGGTGGACGGGCCGTACTTGGGGTAGGTGTGGGCTGGCTGGCCGAGGAGTTCGCGGCGCTCGGTGTTCCGTTCAACGAACGCGGGAAGCGAACCGACGAATACATCGCCATTCTTCGGGCTCTGTGGAGCGGCGAAGCAGCGGAGTTCCACGGGGAGTTCTTCGACTTCGGACCCTGCCATTCACGGCCTACGCCGGTTGCCAAGTCCGTCCCAATCGTCATCGGTGGCCACACCGAGATTGCAGCCCGCCGGGCAGGCAAGTTGGGCGATGGCTTCTTCCCCGGTTCGGGCTCCATCGAAGAACTCACGCACCTCATCGGCATCGTTCGCTCGACAGCGCAAGAACACGGCCGCGACCCCGACGCCATCGAGATCAGCGCTGGCGCCATCGCTCGAGGTTCCAAGGCCCACGAGCGGGTGGAGGCTCTCGCCAAGTTAGGCGTGAAGCGAATTGTGCTCGCCCCATCAGCACCCGGCGACTTCTCCCAGGCCGAGGACCTGGTGACCCGATTTAGCGACCTGTAAGCGGACCTGTCAGCGGCGCGTTGACCGCGTCGATCAGACCCCACTCCAGGGCGGTCTGCGTGTCGATGCGTTGTTGGGTGAGGAGCAGCCACGCGGTTCGTTGGGTCCCGATTCGGTCAACGATGCTGATCGTTCCGCCGGCACCAGGAACTAATCCGAGTGCAAGCTCCGGAAGGCCAAACGTGGCGTCCGGGGTGGCGGTAACTCGTGCCGCGAACGCTGCCAGTTCGATCCCGGACCCGATGCATTTTCCGTGGACAAACGCATGAGTCAGGGTGCCAGTGTTCGCCAGCATCCGCGCCGGGCTTCGCTGCAACCGGACGATGTGCGCCTCGCCGGGGGAGTTGAACGTGTCGAACACGTCGAGGTCTCCTCCGGTACAGAAGTTGGGTCCGCTACCGGTGAGCTGGATGCTGGTGATGGATTGATCCACCAGCGCGATGCTCAGCGCTTCGGTCAACTGGTCCCGCAGGAACACGTCGACGGCATTGCCATGATCTGGGCGGTTGAGCTGAATGTGCAGCACGTCGCCGCGCCGATCCGTCAGCACCGATGCTTCGGGCGCGTCACTCTCGTGTGGGGGGTTGGAGGCTTGTGTGGGTTCGCGCCGGACACGGTTGGCACGCCACCTTGCGAACTCTGGGCCGGCCTGCAATGCAGAGTAGGTCGCTGACTCCAACGCGAAACGCCCTGCAACATCCAACGACTGGGTGGTGCGCAGCAGGACACACGAAGCCGCTGACGCGTTGGGTGAGGAGTGCACCGTCGCAAAGATCTGCTGGAGAGTCTCGGCGTCGTCTGCCAGCACGTCTGCCCCGATGGCGACAACTGGTTCGGGCCCCAGGAGTGCCGGGTCGATCTGACGGTCGAGTTGCAACAACGTGCCGTATGTGTCGGCCAGCGCGCCCCGAGCGGCCAAGCTGATTGCCTCGTCTGCCGATATCTGGCGAGCGGTCACGGCGTCACCATACGACCACCGACAAGCGTCATGCGGACCTCCGGAGACAACGTGCGGAAGAGCTCGGCCTCTGTAGTTGAGGTGATGGCCAGGTCTGCACGCATCGCCAGCCTCACGTCGGTGGTGTGTGTGAACAGCCCGATCGCTTCGGTCGGTGTGAGATCGCGGTCAGACCCGATCCGCAGCGCCGCTGAACCGTTGGCGGCCGAAGTGTTGATATGCGTGCTGATGGTTCGGTCGACAGCTGCACGTATCGAGGCCCATGGGTTGGCGCTGCCGTAGGGGGCGTCGGTGCCGCCAAAGACGGCAACTCCAGCGTCGATCAGCGACCCGCATCGCCAAAGGTGTTCTCGGTCGTCGGGTTCGGTGTTTGCTGCGTGGTCTACGGCTCGCTCCGAGGCTAACGACGGGTTGGTCACAACCGTCAGCCCAAGCGCCGCGCACTGGCTGATTGCGTGTGTGTCCAGTACCGAGCCGTGCTCCACCCGGTCGCCAGCTACGGATCCAAGTTCAGCGAGGGCTGCAAGCGCCAGCCACGTGGTGGACCTGTCGGTGAGGTGAATGGCTACCGCAAGGCTCTTGCTCCTTGCCAGAATGATCTGCGCGCAGAGCGAATCGAAACTTGGCGAACGGTTTTCGTCCAGCATGATCTTGGCGGCCGGCCGCAGCGTTGACCGGGTTGCCGTGGCGAGGTTGGTGGCGAGGTTTGCTGCAGGGGAACCCATGACGCCGAGGTGCTGCACCACCTGCCCGGAGTTGTGCTGGCTGACTAACGAAGCCAGGCCTGCATCGGAGTCGAACGGCGTGGCGTCGGTCAGATGCGTGACCCCGTAGGCGGCCAGCATTGCCGAAGTTGGGCCGAGGTCCATGGTCGCCGGGTCAGCATGCGGGTCCTTCGTTTCCAAGCGCATCGCAAGTTCAACGTCAGCTCGGAACAACCGCCCGTCAACATGGTCAGCCATGCCCACCCGCTGCAGCGCCGCCGAGTTGTAAAACCATGCAACTCCGGAGCGGTGCTGAATTCGTATGGGCACATCGGACCGGAACGCGTCGAGAATGTCTCGGGTGAGTTCCCCGGCGGTTGACTGGAAGTAGCCGAATCCTCGAACCGTGCCATCGGCTCGAACACCTGCATTGTGCAGTGCGTTCGCCAGCGAGGCAGCGTCGGGAGTAGCCGCAGGCGAGCAGTCAATTGACTGTTGTGCCGCAGCCAGCGCAAACAGGTGGATGTGGTGGTCGTGCAATCCGGGCAGCACGACACAACCCTCAGCGTCTACCGACACAACTCCGTCCCCAGGTCCACACAACTTGGCATTTTCGACCGAATTTTCGGGCCGAAAAGGCCGAGTTGCGCGTATGAGGGTGGGAAGTTGTGTTGGGTCGATGCCAACAACGGTGCCAGCCTTGATGGTGATGTCCCACAGGCCGGGCAACCCCAACAGAGCGGCCCGCGTGATTCGCGTAATAGGTGGCGACGCGATGCTGGTGGCGCTCACTTCGGGTTGCCCTGTCCTGCTGCAAGCGACGCCACTCCAGCAAGGGACACTTCGAGGTGTACCCGGGTGCCGGTCGCAAGAGCGTGCGTCGCAAGGGCTGTCGCAGCAAGGCCGGTGAGCGGGTCGGCTACCGCGTCCGCAGTAAACACAGGCCCGGAATGGGTGCTGTCCCATAAACCGCCGGCAACGGCAGCGTCGTCTCCGAAGCCGATGCGGTTCGGCTGGGTTGGCCCAAACCCCGTGATGGAGATCCACGCCCGAATGGGGTGGGCCAGCATCATCTTGTGCGGGTCTATCCCCATCTGCGCAAAGGCGCGCGACCTGGCGCTGGTGATGACAACGTCGGCGGTGGCCAGCAACATACGCAAGCGTTGGACTCCGTCGCCCGAGCGGACGTCAATCCCGACAGCCGTGTGCCCCACGTGCAGTTTGGTGAAGAACGACGGTGCTCCGATGCGGGTCCCGTCTGGGCGAGTGGGGTCTTCGAGGAACGAGACGTCGCAACCGGCCTGGTGCAACAGATGCGCGCAGAGCGGCCCCGCCCAGAGCGCGCTGAGGTCGACCACGTGGAGGCGGTGGGACTCAACGGGCCGGTGCGGATCAAACGAAGGCGACTGCCGGGGTGCCTCGAACACGGTCACATCGGTGACCCCGAATGGCAGGCTGGCGTGCTCATCGGGAATGGCACAGCTCAACCCAACCAGCGTGGCCCGATTTCGTAGGTGCACAGATGGAAGCGTTGCTGCGAGTTCCGCAATCCGTTCCCACGAATCCTGCGACTCGTGGAACGACCCCTCGAAGCAGGCAGGGAGCAGATCATGATCGTCGGCACGGCTCATCGTGAACGACACCCATCCGTCTGCGCAGGCAACAAACCGAGTGGTGCCGTTGCGGCTGATTGACCCACTTCGAACTGGCCCACCCGACGATGCGCCGGCATCGAACGCATCCGTGTGCAATGCCCGCTCTGCCAGGACAGAGGCACCGTCGACGCGGACCGCACATCCCAAACGGGCGGTGCTTGTGAGAATTGCGGCCGCAGCTCGATTCGCAAAGGCTTCCGCAGCCCTGATTGCGGCCGTGGCATTTCCGCGACGCCAGCTGGACTCCTGTGTGGGGGACCGATGCGGGGAAACGTTGGTCCCCAGGGCTGTCTCAATCCAAGCGGGCGAAGGGTGGGTCATCCCACCGATGTGCCGTACATGTTGAGGAGCGGGTCGCTGATGAGCTCCAGACGAGCGCCGTCTGGGTCGTTGAGGTACAGCGACGAACCGCTTTCGTGCAGGTAGGGCACGCCCGCCTGGTCCAGCTTCTGGCGGAGATGCTGCCAACGTTCTGGTTCGACCGAAATGGCCAGGTGATGCAACCCGCCCAGCACCTCGGCATATGGGCCAGCACCCACGCCCGGCAGGTCGAAGAACGCCAGCAGGTTGCCGTGGCCGATGTCGAAGAAGAAGTGGGTGGAGCCGGCAAGGTCTCGGTTCTCGAAAATCTCCGTGAGCGGAAACTCCAAGAGACCTTGGTAGAAGTTGATGGTTGCTTCCACGTCGTTGCTGATGAGCGCGAGGTGATGAACACCTCGCGCCGAGCTTGCTGGGCGACGATCCGACGGAAGGAGATGTGCGTCGCGCAACGCGTCTCGTTGCGCGGTGAGTTGCTGACGACGCTCGGCCGAGATCAGCGAGTGCTTAGCTGCATCGTTGCTGGTGTCGAGACTTTGGCCAATTGTTGCGTCGTCGTTTGCAGCTTCCATGTGGTCAGACTGTCACGGCGCAAGCGCCTTGCGGAACAGATCGTGAATCCGAACCCAATGTCGCTCAGCGGCGGCTTGGTCGTATTGCGGACGTTCTGGGAAGACGAACCCGTGGTGTGTGCCCGGGTACCACTCCACACGGCAGTTGGCCCCGCTTGCCTTGCCAGCAGCATCGAACGCTTCGATCATTTCTGGCGGCGCATAGGAGTCTGTCTCGGCGGCTCCCACGTAGAACGCGGCGGGTGTGTCTCCGAGCCGGAGGTGCGGTGAGTCCGTTGCGTCGGTCACCAACGAGACGCCGTGGAACGATGCGGCTGCCTTCACCGCCGGGATCGCAGGTGCAGCTGCAATGGCGAACGGCCCGCTCATGCAGTACCCAACCACGCCGACGCGTGACACGTCAGCGAACTCACTGTGGGTGGCAGCGAAGTCCAGCATGTACCGGCAGTCCTGCACGGCCTGGGCGTTGGAGACGTTGCTCATCAGTTGGAACATTCGGTCACGGTCGCCCGTCTCGAACACGTTGTATGCCGGAACGTCGCGGTAGTACAGGTTGGATACGAGAGCGAAGTACCCGGCGCTGGCAATCCGGCGCACCATGGTGTGCAGCTCTTCGCGCTTGCCTGGGGCATCCATCAACAGCAGGACAACGGGCCGCGGTCCGCCTTCGTCGGGATGGGCAACGAACGTGGTCATTGCCCCGTCGGGAGTGGTGATGTCCAGATGCTGTTCGATCATCGGCCGAGCGTACGCGCCGCTGCGATGCAGTACCCAGCTGCCTGTTGAGATGTCACTTTTCGCGCGTTCTGGACCAAAAAGTGACACCTCAGTTGCACGCTCCGTTCACCGCTTGGGCCGCGCCCGTGCCAGGCTGGTGGAATGGTCACTCGCGCTGGAATCAGCCATCACGCTCAAGAGGAGCGGCGTGCACTCGACGATCGTCGTGCTCATGACCCGGCCTCCCATGATCACCATGGGCACGAAGAGCGCCACGCCTTTGACCGGGCAGCCATGCTGCGCGCCGGTGTGCTTGGAGCCAACGACGGCCTGCTCTCAACCGCCAGCCTGGTGATCGGTGTGGCCGGTGCCGGCGCTTCCCGTGGAACCTTGCTCACCACTGGAATCGCAGGGCTGGTTGCCGGAGCGCTGTCCATGGCGGTTGGCGAATGGTCATCGGTCAGCTCGCAGCGCGATGCGGAAGTCGCCGACCTCGACAAGGAACGTCACGAGCTGCAACGCGCCCCAGAAGCGGAGCGTCACGAGCTTGCCGGGATCTACAAACGCCGCGGTCTCAGCCCAGATCTCGCAGATGCCGTGGCCACGGAATTGAGCGCGGGTGACGCGTTGCGCCACCATGCACGAGATGAGCTGGGTCTTGATCTCGATGACTTGTCCAAACCAGCCCAAGCTGCCGTGACCTCCGCGTTGTCTTTTGCGCTTGGGGCGGTTATCCCGGTGTTGGCCGTGTTGCTTGCGCCAACGTCGCTGCGCGTCCTGTTTGGGTTCGTGTCCGCGCTTGCCGGTCTTGGGACACTTGGGTACGTCGGCGCTCGTGTGGGCGGGGCCAACTGGGTGCGCCCAACTACCAGAGTTGTGGCTGGCGGCCTGGTCGCCATGGTTGTCTCTTACGCAATAGGCAGCGTCATCGGCACGGTGGTTTGATGCCGCCAAAAGATCCCGGCGCGGCCTCAACTGTCGGTGCCAACGCCATTGCGGCAGATCAACCCCAACCAAGTGGAAGCCAGGCTTCGGCTGCAGTGATGCTGCCTGGCTCGCGTGAGTTCAAGATGCTGCTGGCAGGACTTGTCATCACCCTGTTCCTATCGGCACTGGACAACACCATCGTGTCCACCGCAATGCCAACCATCGTTGGTGACCTTGGAGGCTTCAAGCGGTACACGTGGGCCACCACCGCCTATGTGGTTGCCTCCACCATTTCCACGTTGGTGCTGGGCAAGCTGTCCGACCTCTACGGGCGCCGCAAGGTGTACCTCATCACCATCGTGCTGTTCCTCGCCACGTCGGCCTTGTGCGGGTTGGCCCAGTCCATGGACCAGCTCATCGCATTCCGCACGTTGCAAGGTCTTGGCGGCGGCGGAATCTGGAGCCTGACGTTCGCAGTGGTCGGCGACGTGGTTTCCCCACGAGAGCGTGGGCGCTACTTCGGGCTCTTCACCAGCGTGTTTGCCGTGGCCAGCCTGGCAGGCCCGCTGCTTGGTGGCCTGATTGTCGGCAACTTCTCGTGGCGTTGGATTTTCTATGTCAACTTACCAATTGGCGCCCTTTCAATCTTCATGGTCCTACGCACGCTGCACCTGCCCACGGTCGCAAGGAAGGTCCGACTAGACGTGCTTGGCGCCCTCTTGGTATCGGGCTTCATCGTTGCGTTCATGATCGGCTTGGAAATCGGTTCGGAAAGCGGTTGGACAGACCCCTGGACACTGGCGCTGTTCCTTGGTTCCTTCGCTCTTCTGGCAGCGTTTGTGAAGCAAGAGCTGCGGTTCGATGAACCAATCACCCCGCCGCGGCTGTTTCGTAACTCGATTGTGCGGACGTCGCTGCTGTTCGGGTTTCTCACCGGCTCCGTGATGATGACCGTTGGACTGTTCTTCGCCTTGTATTACCAAAACGTGCGCTTACTGTCGCCGCAAGAGTCCGGGATGCGAACGCTTCCGTTGATGCTCGGCATGACCGTTGCGTCCACCATGACCGGGCGCTACATCTCGTCGTCCGGGCACTACCGGCGCACCGCGTTGATTGGGCTTCCGCTCGCAGCGGTCGGCCTGCTCATTGGCGGGTTGACCATGCTCAGTAGCGCCGCCGACTCGTCGAGTGCTCTCTGGTTGCTGAGCCTGTCGTTGCTCATTGTGGGCATCGGCATGGGGATGACGTTTCCCACCGCATCCATCAGCATTCAGAACTCTGCTGACCCGCGCGACCTTGGCATCGCCACCTCAACGGGCAACTTCTTCCGCAACCTCGGCTCGGCAATTGGCCTTGCGGTGTTCGGGTCTGTGTTCAACGCAATTGTGCGCTCCAGCCTCATTGAGAAGTTGCCAGCCAGCGCGCAAACCGGCGACGTGTTCTCGGTTATCCGTACGCCCAAGAAGGTACGCGCGCTTCCAGACGACGTCCGCCTTGCGGTCACGGATTCAATTGCCGCAGGCGCAAGCAAAGTGGTGCTCATCTCCGTCGGCATGACCTTGCTGACGGCGGTGGTGGCGTGGTACTTGCGCGAAGAACCATTGCGCACAACCAACGCACAAGAGCCAGTGGCCGCTCCCGCCGAATAGCGAAAACCGCAACAGGCTGCGATGCAGGGTCGCTATCGCAGCGAACCCAGCACCTTCCGGTACGCCTTGTCCCAAGCGGTGTAGGCGGCGCGGAGTTGTTGTCCTGGCCAGGTGGCAGGGAGCAGTTCTGCTGGGAGCAACGGATCGTTTTGAAAGTGGCGGAGACACGCCGCCGACAGTTCGAAACACGCTGCCAAATTGGTCGGGTCCGAAGGGTTGAGGTTGGCAAGACGAGCCCCAAGGTCGGCCGACGTTGCGGACCAACCACCCAAGTCCCACAGCCTTGGCACGGCTGCGTTCAAGGACATCGAGTCGGCAGAGTCAACCGACTGTGCCCGAATCAGGTGCACGTCGTCGAGCCCAATCAACGCTGGCGAAACGTCAGTGCGCAGATTGTCTGGCCGGACCCACACCCCGTCGCGGTATTCGGCGAACCGGGCCCGAAGAAGCGTCACACGCCTCTCGGCTCGGCGTTGTGCCGGGGTAGGAAGTGGGCTGATGATTGCCACCAGCCACGTTGCGTCCCAGGAGACCGTGGCGCCGGTGCGGCTGAGACGCTGCCGGCTCTGGCGTGCGAGGAGTGTCGGGCTGATCAACTCGTAGGTGCCATTGTCGGCTCGAACCTCCGCGTTGGCCACCATCCGCGAGAGGGCCACCCGGGCGCGGTTTTCGTTGATGTCGAATGCGTCGGCCAGCCGAACAAGCTGTGCCACCGGCAGACGCGGCGGCTCTTCACCCAGCAACGCAGACGCCAGCACGGACCGGGCCGTGAGCGGACGGTGCCCGGGCGGTGTTGATGAAATCTTACGACTTGTCGACATCTGTCGTTGAACTGTAATGTATGTCTATGTCCAACATGATCACCCACCAGTCGACCCGGCCGCAGGTGCTTCCCGCCGATCGTCTCCTCGCAAACGGAGTCGCAGTGCCAGCGGTGCGCGCCGAATTGCGCAAGATCCCTGGCACACGTAACGCGCTGAGCGTTGTTGCCGTCTGGTTCTGGATGGCGTTTGTCATCGCTGTGGTTGTCCGCATCGACACCATTTGGGCATGGGTCGCAGGGATGATCGTGATGTCTTCCATCCACGCCCGTCTGCTGATACTCATGCACGAAGCAGCACACAAACTGCTGTTCAAAAATAAGCGCACAAACGATTTCGTGGGCACGTGGCTGATTGCGTATCCGGGCTGGACCCCTATCTCGGTCTACCGGCGCTCGCATTTCGCCCACCACCGCGAAGAATTCGGACCAGAAGAGCCAGACATCCCGTTTTATGCGGGCTACCGAACCACCCCACGGGTGTTGGGTCGTCGGCTGTTGCGTGACGCCGTTGGCATCTCGGGCTGGAAGAACCTCACGCCCCTGGTGAAAGGTTTGCGGCGCTCGTCGTCCCGACCTGTTGCAGGAGGAATCCTTGGAGCGCAAGCCGTGATGTTTGCCGTGATGTGGGCGGCAACCGGACGCTGGTACACCTGGGTTGTGCTGTGGTTCGGGTCATGGATGACGGGGTGGCGTGTCACCAACCGGCTGCGCGCCATCGCAGAGCACGGTGGCCTTGGACAGTCCTCAGACCGGCGTGCAACTACGCACCATGTGCGCCAGTCGTGGCTGGCCCGCTTTTGGATGGTGCCGTATAACACCGGTTGGCATCTGGCCCATCATGTGGACATGGGCATCCCATTCCGCAACCTGCCTGCGTTCCATGCCGAGCTGGTGGCCGCCGGGTACGTCACACCGGAAATCACGTATCGCAGCTACACGCAACTCTGGAAGGCGCTGGTGTCAGAGGGGCATGCAAACTGGCGTCCCGTGCTGACCGTGGCGTGAGCGCCTCGCCAGGGGCTACTCCGGTTGCTGCACATGTTGTGCTGGTGGCACCGGAAATAGCTGGCAACACCGGCAACATCATTCGGCTATGTGCCAATACCGGCTCGGTTCTGCACCTCGTTGAGCCGTTGGGTTTTGAGTTGGCCGATGCTCGGATGCGACGCGCTGGGTTGGACTATCACGAGCGTACTTCCGTCCGCGTCCACGCGTCCTTTGAGGATTTCATAGTGGCATTGGACCACCCTCGGTTCGCTGCATTCACTGCCACGGGAACCACCCGTTACGACCAGCTTGACCCGAGTGTTGTCGAGGTGCTGGTCTTCGGATGCGAAGCCACCGGATTACCCCAATCCGTCCTTACGCACCACCTCTGCGCCGCCACCGTCACGTTGCCAATGATGCCGGGCAACCGCAGCCTGAACCTTGCCAACACGGTGGCCATCACGGTCTTCGACCGCTGGCGCAAACAAGGCTTTCCCGGCGCCGGCCCAGGCTCTGACCCCCTTGCGGTCGAAGACCTGTCGCTCCGCCCCCCAGCCACCTAATCCCTTCCCATACGCGCAACTCGGGGCCAACATACGCGCAACTCGGGCAAAACGGTCCCGCCAGCGCAGCGTTTTGGCCGAGTTGTGTTTGGGATTAGCGCCTGCGCTGGGAACGTCGTTGGCCGGGCCGGTAGGTTGCCGTGCATGAGTACCTCAGGAGGCCGCCTCAGCGGTCAAGTTGCAGTGGTCACCGGCGCAGGTAACGGCATCGGCCGTGCAGGTGCCATCCGGTTTGCCGAAGAGGGCGCGGCTGTGGTGTGCGCCGACGCGATGGCAGAAGCTGCCCAAGCAACGGCTGACACCATCAACGGCGCAGGTGGCCGTGCGGTTGCGATCGGCGGCGATGCCGCAAGCCGGGTCGACAACGAAGCGATGGCAAAGCTGGCCGTTGATTCGTTCGGCCGGCTCGATGTGCTGCTCACCGCCGCTGGCATCAGCCACGCCAACTACCGCAGCGGCGACACCGAGAACGAAGTGAAGTACATCACCAAAGGCATGGAGAACGCGGCCACACCGTGGCGCACGTTCGTGGAGTTTGATCTCGAGTCGTGGCAGCGCGTTCTCGATGTGAACCTCACGGGAACGTTGCTTGCGATGCAGGCATGCGTGAGCCGCATGATCGAGTTGGGCAACGGCGGCAAGGTGGTCACCATCGCGTCCATCGCAGCAAAGGACCCCGACGCCGGCCCGCTTGCGTACACCGTGTCCAAAGCCGGTGTTTGGATGTTGACGAAGAAGTCCGCACGGCAATTGGCCGGTGCCGGCATCCGGGTCAACGCCATCGGCCCCGGTTTCATCGAGACCAACATGACGGCGCTGATCAAGATCATTCCCGAGGAACAGGCCCGCGCCGGATACCTGAGCAAGATCCCCATGGGCCGCGTCGGCCAACCAATCGAGATTGCCAATGTCGCGCTTTTCCTCGCGTCAGATGAGTCCAGCTACATGACCGGCGAGATCCTCCACCCCGACGGCGGCTGGTTCACGGAGTAGGCAGTGGACAAGCGTCGTTTCCCGCAACCACTCTGCCGGTTTCGGCCGCAGATGGTGACGGTCAGTCGACGCGTCCGCCGAACCAGGGAGAACCACCGACTTCGTTTTCGTCGGATCAACAGTGTCACGTGACGAAACCCGGGAGCGCTCGGGCACCAACGATTGGTCCATTCGGCGCCGGAGCATTGGAAACCGATCGGGTTTCGACACGTGACGCGTGGAGATGTGTCACGTGTCGTTCGGAGTGGTGAGGTTCTGGCTGAGTTTCGTCACGTGACACTGTGGATCCGCAAAAAATCAGTTATCTCTGCTGGGTCAGGGCAGCGTCCCTTGTTCGTCGGTTCACCGGAAAGGGCCAAACGTTGTCTCGCGCCAGCGTCTCCGCGAGCCGGACTGAAATGGCTGGTCGAGTAATTCGCCCGTGGACGGTGGCCGCTCTGGGAGACTCACTGAATGTCTGGTGTGCAACACGCGGTTGAGGTGCGCGACCTTGTGAAGCGGTTTGGTGACAAAACCGCTGTTAATGGCATTTCGTTGGAAATGCAGCCTGGCGCGCGCGTGGGTCTGCTTGGTCCCAACGGTGCCGGTAAAACCACAACGCTGCTGATGCTGCTTGGTGCGGTAACGCCGGACTCTGGTTCCATCCGGCTCAACGGATTCGCCCTGCCAGCCCAGCGTTCCCAGGCGCTCACCCAGGTGGGTTTCGTGGCCGGGTACCTGCCGTTGCCAGAGAACCTCAAGGTGATTGAAGCGCTGAAGATTTTCGCTGGCTTCTACGGGCTCCGTAAGGCAGACAAAATCATCGCGGCGGCGGTCGAGCGCTTCGGTATCGGCGAACTGTGCAATCAGCAGAGCCGTGAACTTTCGTCGGGTCAACGCACGCTTGTCTCTATCGTCAAGTCAACGCTGCATGACCCCAAGTTGCTGGTCCTCGACGAACCAACCGCATCGCTGGATCCCGACATCGCACGGCGCGTCCGCGACGCGCTTCTCGACATCCACCGCGAGCGTGGCACGGCGTTGTTGGTGACAAGCCACAACATGCGAGAGGTCGAGACGCTCTGTGAACGAGTGGTGATCATCGCCCGTGGAACCATTGCGGTTGACGGCACCCCCGACGAGATCTCGGCCCACTTCGGAACCGACGATCTTGAAGAGGCGTTCCTTGAAGTTGCGTCACGGTCACGTGCCGATGGGATGGTGGCCCGATGAATCTCCTCCGCGTCGGCGCCGTTGTGCGCCGCCACTGGATCGTGTTGCAACGCGCCCCGCACCGCTGGTTCGAGATCTCCTTCTGGCCGGTGATGGACGTGCTGCTGTGGGGCGCCCTTGGTGTCTACGTGGCCCGACAAAACGCTCAATCCGGTGCTTCCACGCCGTTCCTATTGGCGGGCATAACGCTGTTCTGGACGTTCACCCAGGCGCAGTTCTCCATCGCGCTGGGCGTCAACGAAGAGACCTGGACCCGCAACATCCTCAACGTGTTCACCACGCCCATCAAAGAAATCGAATACATCGTCGGCATCGCCGTCTTCGGGCTGTTGAAGCTGTTCCTATGTCTGCTTACTTTGTCTGTGGCCACAGCAGTATTCTTCTCATGGACCCTGGCCGACGTTGGGTGGATCGCCATTCCAACGATTGGCCTTCTGGTCATCAACGGGTGGGCCGTGGGGCTCATTGCGGTTGGGCTGGTGCTGCGTTACGGGCAAAGCGCCGAGATCCTCATCTGGGGTCTCAACTACATGCTGATGGCGTTCTCGGGCGTTTTCTTCCCTGCCAGTGCCATGCCCAACGGTGTGCGCCAGATTTCATCTGTCCTCCCCACCACGCGGATTTTCGCCACGATGCGTGACTCGCTGAATGGCGCTGAGGTCTCGTGGTCCGCGATGGGAACCAGCGCGGTGGCATCCTTGGTGTTCCTTGCGTTGGCGACGCAGTTTGCGGTGCACCTGCTTGGCGTCTTCCGCAGGCGCGGTTTCGTCACCCGCTACAGCTAACCGGTCGCTCCGTCTAGCCTGTCGCTCCTTCTAACTGGTCGCTTCCGCTGATCAGCTTGCGCCGATCTGCCACTGTCGGGTGCCGGACGCCGTGATCAGCCGTGCTGCTGCCATCCCGGGTAGGTGGCAGGGGAGCAGCGCAGTGTTGGGGTCTTCGGCTTCGCGGATTAACGCGTTGCGAGTTGCCTTGGCCAGTGCGGGGTCCGTGTCGAACACAAGCTCCCATTCTGTTTCGGTCAACTGTGCAGGGCAATGCAGCGCGTCGCCCAACATGATGATGCGCTGGTCCCCGCTTGAGATCACCACGCTGGTGTGGCCCGGGGTGTGACCAGGTGTCAGGCGAGTGGTGATGCCGGGAGCGATGTTCGCTCCGTCGCCGTGGATGAGGTTCAAGCGTTCCTTGACCACGTTCATGCGGTTGGCGCGCTTCTCTCCGAACCCAACTTGGTCAACCCCAAACTCCCATTCCCGAGCCGCCAAAACGATCTCTGCGTTGGCGAACGTCGGGACGCCACCCTGCTCCAGCCAACCCATATGGTCCGAGTGGAGGTGCGACACGAAGACGGTGTCGATGTCCTCTGGTTCCACACCATATGCACGCATACTATCTAGCATCATGCCGCCGGTGAACATCGGATTTTCCGTGGGCCCCACGCCTGCATCCAAGAGCACGGTCCGGCCCCCGGTCTTCACAAGGAAACCACCGACGGGCACCACGATCTCGTCGTTGGCGTCGAGGGCGTGAGGATGCGCCGACCAGTCCACAGGCTTGCCGTCCACCACAAAATCAGACGCCTGCAGCCGTGCGGTTCCGTCGTAGACAGGCAGCAGGGTGAGGTTCCCAACCGAGATAGGTGCAGTAGCGAATCCGTTCACCGGGTCACCCTAACGCCGTGACGCAAGCTCGGACAGAGAGTTTGTTCGCCGAACTGTGGGCGATTTTGCAGATCGATCCTCCGGTCGTTCTGTCGGGATCTAGGCACTATTACTTGTCAGCCCGATGACTGAGGCGTTCATCAATTATGGTGACCGCTCTGAGTGACCGCTCTGAGTGACCGCTGGAGGTCGCCTGGCTGAAGGTGCGTAAGCAAATGCCGTCGAACAGACGATTCCTCGATGTCCAATTCGACCGCGTCTCTCGGGCTCTCCGGTCAGTTGGCCGATCGGTCCTGCAACGGCCGACACCGCGTAGAAACGGGCGGTACTTGGCATTGGTGGGAGCTTCTTTGGCGGTTGCGCTTGTGGCGACGCAAGCGGTGGCGCAGTCATCTGAGCCGCCGGCGTTGATTACCAATGCGACGAGCAGCACGGCCGCCAGTATGACCTCTTTGAGTTCCACGACGACTTCGAGCAGCACGACGACTTCGAGCAGCACTACGACTTCGAGTGCCACTACGACTTCTTCAACGGTTGCTGTCAAGGTGGCTCCATCGACAACTAGCGCGATCGGTGCTCGTAGCGCAGTTGCTGCTTCGCCCGGCGGCGATGCGTATGGCTCGATGCTGCTCAACGATGGTGCCGTGTCGCTCTGGCACCTTAATGAAGCAACAGGGACGGTTGCGGCTGATTCGATTGGATCACGGACCGGCGTTCGACAGGCTGTTGTGTTTGGAGTTCCTGGGATTCTGTCGGGTGACGGCGCGATCCAGTCTCCGGTCAACGAGTGGATGGTCGTTGCGCCCGGTACCGGGTTACCTTCTGGCGGATCGGCCCGAACCTATGAGGGGTGGTTGCGGGTGCCCGGCGGAAGAGGCCGTGACGTGCTCCTGCTGAGCACCGGGGGAGTGACCGTCGGAATCAACTATGACGGCGACCGGTTAGAGGTTACCTATCCCGGGCCGGACGGCTCCGTCGAGGTTGCAGCTGATGCAGCGTTCATCGGTCGTTGGGCTCCTAACAACGCCTGGCATCATCTTGCTGTGACGTACTCATCGTCAACGCTTCGGGTTTTCATGGACGGGGCCCTTGCTGGAACTTTTCCGGGCGTGGTGTGGAACACCCCGGCGAACTCGCCGGTGAACATCGGATTCGTGGGCGGCATTCAAGTCGATGAGGTTGCCATTTACCCAACAGCATTAAGTCCAGCAGTAATTGGAACCCACGCTCGCGTTGGGTTCACCGACACATTGGTTTGCACCGCTTCACCACAGCCCTTCCCTTACGGTCAGCAAGTTGTGTCTGATGGGGCTGGGTCGTTCTGGCGTCTTGGTGAGACGACCGGTTTAGTGGCGGCTGACTCGCAGGGTTGCCGCCATGGAGTGCGATCCCAAACCGCTTCGGCCGTGGCAGGAATCGTCGGAAGCGATAGCGCAGTCCGAACTGACGAGAATGTGTGGGCAGTGGTGGCTCCGGGCGCAGGATTGCCGGCCAGCAACTTGTCGCGAACAATCGAAGGCTGGGTTCGGACCCCCTTCGGGTTTGGACGTGACATCCCGATTGTGAGCGTTGGTGGGCTGACGCTCAAGACGACCTATAACGGAGATCAGTTTGAGGCGACCTACGCCTCGGGCTCTCCTACCGTCACCTGGACATCGGCCCCAACTTTCGGTGCATCGCAATGGAATCACTTCGCTCTTACCTTTGACGGTTCCGTCATTCGAGTATTCACGAACGGTGTTCTAGGCGGCACATTTACCGGAGTAGCGATCGACACGCCAGCCGACGCGCCCGTTTTGATTGGGTTTGTTGGCAACGCTCAGTACGATGAAATCGCGCTGTACCCGACTGCGTTGCCGCCAACGGCGATCGCCGAGCGTTACGCGGTTGGCATCCAAGCGCCGCCTTTGCAGCCCCGGGTTCAAGTGATGGGCGTCTCGATTTGCCGACCGGCATGTAAGACGACCCCATCGCTGGTCGCTGATCCTGTTAACTCCGCGACCGGTGGTTTAGATCACGCTGTCACCGATCTTGCTGTCCCTGGACGCGGAGAAAGCTTGACACTCACCCGAAATTACGACTCGGTCCAAACCGCTGGCTCGACGCTAGGCATTGGATGGTCGCACTCTTACTTCCAGTCCGTTTCGGTGGTTGCTGCCACCGGTGCCCTTCAGTGGAGAGGGGGCAGCGGGGCATTGGTGACATTCGCTGCGAATGGAACAGGCGGATTTACCACTCCGCCCGGCATTCTGGCGACCGCGAGCGTCTCTGATACCGGTTGGCAGATCTTGGTAAATGATCAGACGAAGTACTCGTTTGATGCTTCTGGAAAGTTGGTGTCGATCGTGGACCGGTCGGGTCAGGGTGTGTCGTTGGCCTACGACGCGACTGGCAGGCTGTCGGTAGTGACGGATGGTTCTGCTCGGACATTTACGTTTACGTATGGGACGGGCACCACAGCAACGGGCGGCGCTGCTGGAAACGGTCGTTTGGTGCAGGTGAAGGGCTCCGACAACCGTTTGGTGAAGTACGCGTATACGGGGGCCGCTGGCAGTTCACGCTTGACGTCGTTTACTGACGTTCGGGCCAAGGTTTGGACGTACACGTATGACCTGACCGGGTTTTTGGTGTCGGAGACCGACGCGAACGGCAATGTGCAGTTCACGAACACGTTTGATGCGTTGGGGCGTGTTGTTTCGCAGAAGGATCAGTTGGACAACACGTCAACGTTCTCCTATAACGACACGGCGGGGACGACGACGTTCACTGATGCGTCTGGGGCTGTCACGGTCTATAACCGGGCTGGGAATGTGCCGAACGGTCAAGCGGGTCCTGCGGGCATGATTTCAACCCAGTTCAACGCGGCGTTGGATGCGACGTCGTTCATTGATGCGACCGGTCATTCGTGGGCTGCGACTTATGACAGTCGAGGGAACATGTTGACGCGGACGGCTCCGGCGCCGTTGTCCTATGCGGAGTCGTGGACGTATGACTTGTTCAATAATCCGTTGACGTTCACCGATGGCCGTGGGAACACGACGACATACAGCTATGACACTGCTGGGCGGTTGTTGTCTGAGGTTCGCCCGGGTGGGGTCACGTCGTCGTATGTGTGGAATCCGGACGGGACGTTGGCCTCGTCAACGGATCCCCGTGGCGGGCAGACGTCTTACAGCTATGACGCGAACGGGAATGCTCTGTCGCAGACGACCCCGATGGGGCATGTTACGACGTACACCTACGACACTGCTGGCCGCGTGTTGACGATCACTGAACCGCGCGGGAACGTTGCTGGTGTTGACCCGGCCTTGTTCCGGCAGAAGTTCACCTATGACCGGGATGGGAACGTGCTGAGTGAACGTGACGCGTTGAATCGGGCGACGACGCATGTGTATGACGATGGCGGCCGCCGGGTTCAGACCACGGCACCCGATGGTGGTGTCACGTTGTTTGAGTACAACGCTGCGAATGAGTTGGTGAAGCAGACTGCGCCTGATGGTGGGATCAGCATGTACGAGTACGACATGCGTGGTCTGCGCACGAAAGAATCGTCACCGGTTGGTGCGGTGACGACGTTCGGGTATGACTCTGCTGGCAGGTTGGTGTCACGGGTTGATCCTCGTGGCAACGTCGCAGGAGCGAACCCGGCTGATTACATGTGGTCGTTTACTTATGATGCTGCTGGTCGTCAGAAGACGGTCACTGATCCGTCGGGTCGGTTGACCACGATGGACTATGACGTGTTGGGCAGGGTAGTGACCACGACCCGTCCTGATGGGTCGACTAGCCAGGTGTATGACCCGAACGGGAACGTGACCTCCACGACAACCGACGCGGGTACGTCGAGTTCGACGTTTGATGCGTTGAACCGGGTCGCAACAGCAACTGATTTGCGGGGCAAGACCTCGTCGTTTGGGTATGACCCTGCCGGGAACCAGACGCAGGTGATAGATCCGTTGGGTCGGGTTACGACTTACAGTTTTGATCCTGACGGACGGATGACCTCGATGGTTGACCCTCATGGCAATGCTCGCGGTGCGAACGCGGCCGTGTACACCATCTCCTACACCTATGACGCTGCCGGGAACCAGATCAATCAACTGATCCGCTCGGCTTGACCCGCCAGACTGTGTTTGATCGGGTCGGGAATGTGCAACGGGAAACTAACCCGCGTGGGTTGAACACGTCGTTTGTGTATGACTCGATGAACCGGGTTACACGTGTCACGGCTCCGGTGGTTGGTGCTACGAACTGGACCTATACGACGATGGGTTATGTGGCGTCCCGGACGGATGCGTTGTCGACACCTGAGTTGCCTCGTGTTGCGACGTGGTCCTATGACTTGGCGGGACGCAAGACCGAGCAGCGTGATGTGGTTGGTCGCCGGTTCACGTTTGGGTATGACGTTGCGGGGAACCAGACCCAGATTGTGGATGCGAACGCGAACGCTGCAGGGGACCCTTTGTTAGGGACCACCACGATGACGTTTGATCAGTTGAACCGGCTCACCGGGAAAACCTATTCCGATGGGACTCCGGCGGTCTCCTGGACTTTTGATGGGCAGGGTCGTGTCGCGTCGATGGTTGATGGTGCCGGGACAACAACGTATGGCTATGACGGTGCTGACCGGGTGAACCAGCTCACCCGTGGGACCGATGTCTGGAGCTACAGCTATGACGCTGCCGGGAACGTGGTCTCACGGACGGTGCCGGGTGGTGCGAACTCGGCTGCGACGTTTGATGATGCCGGCCAGGTGACCGCATTGGTTGACACGACCGGAACGACATCGTTCGCCTATGACTCTGCCGGGAACATGACCTCGACCGGGTTTGCGAATGGTGTCACTCAAAACCGGAGCTTTGATCGGGCTTCACGTCTTGAATCGATTGTGACGGCTGGGCCTGCCGGTCCTATCGGTGGTTTCACCTACACCCGTGACCCGAACGGGAACCCGACCAGCATTGATGTTTCTGGGCCTGCCGGGGCCATCCCGACAGAGTCGATGCGGAACAACTACGACGGCGCTGACCGGCTCACCCGGACTTGTTTCACGACGACGGGTTGTACGGCGGCGAACCGGAACCTGTGGACCTACAACGCTGTCGGGTCCCGGCTTACTGAGCAGATCGGCACGAACCCGGTCACGACGTACACCTACGACACCGCAGACCAGTTGATCGAAATCGTTGGGCCTGGTGCTGCTGCGTTTACCTATAACGCGAACGGTGACCAGCTGACTGCTGGCGGCGATTCGTTCACGTACAACACTGCACGGCAGACTGTTTCTGCAACAGTGGGAGGTGTGACCAGCCAATACCGATATGACGGGAACGGCAACCGGCACATCATCACCACCGGTGGGACCGTCACCAGTGAAGTATGGGACACGATCGGTGGCCTGCCGACCCTGGTCGCTGAACGCACCAGCACCGGGACGGTGCAACGCCGCTACACCTATGTGGGCGTGACACCACTCAAATACGAAGACATCACCGGCGGGAACGCCGGTTACTACCAAACCGATGGGATCGGCACTGTCAGCAACCTGACCACACCCACCGGCACTGTTGGCGCCACCTACCGCTACAACCCCTACGGCACCACCCGAGCTGCCACATCGATCCTCCCCGGCTACGCGGGCAACCCGATGAGATACACCGGACAACAACAAGACCCAACCGGCAACTACAACCTCCGAGCACGCCACTACAACCCGGGCCGTGGTGTGTTCACCCAAACCGACCCCCTCGAGGCGAGCGTCGGTTCGTCGTACCCGTCTGCATATGTGTACGGCAACGACAATCCGCTCAGGTTCATTGACCCCAACGGTCAACAAGGATTCGAACCAATCCGAAACCCTCTGTCGGTAGCGCGGCCACTTGGCGTCGGGATCCCAGGGACGAACAAGTGTTTTCGAGTTCCGTTCGGAAAAACGAAATGCAAATCGAAAAAGCAGCTCGCAGCAGCGCAGCGTGAGCAACTTGAGGAGCTCGGAATCGACTACCTAGAAACGATGGCCGAGGCAAGCGGATTCGCGAAAAGTGCCACTGCGATCGGCGCGGCAGATACCTACCTTGACTGTTTAGAGGATCTTCGCGGTGGCGAGTGTGTCCGTGGGCTGTTCTTCACAGCTGTCAGCCTCGCCGGCGGTGGCGGCGCTGGCTTCGCGATACTCAGTGGCCCGGCACAAGGAGCACTATTCCGGCTCGTCGATTACACAACCGACTTCGCCACTGCACAGTTCCGGGTCATCGAAGAGGCGAGCGATGCTTGGACCAAGGGTGCAACTCTTAGGCAAATTAATCGGAACGGAAATGAAGGACCGGGTTCGGTACGGTACTGGGACGGGCTCCCCTACTGGCACGCAAAAGGGAAGAACTTCTGGTTTGCGGCGGCCGAAGGCAACGACCAATGAATCGGTTGCTCTCGGTTTTGCTGGTACTGCTCTTCAGCTTGACTTCGTGTGGTTCGAACAAGGGCGTGGCGATGTCCAACGTGGTTGAAAACTACGGTGGTCCGGGCCAACTTTCGCAGGCGGAAAAGGAATGCTTGAAACGTCATCCTCAGTTTGAGTCAGCCATCGAAGAGACGGAGAAGGTCGCGTTTGTGGACCGGATCGCCAACGAACCAGAGGCTGCCTTGGCATGCTTCGGGAGCAGAGTCGTTTGGGCTCTTTTCCCTGAAAAATCCGTCATCGGTGAGTGTTGGAGGGCGGCGTTTCTTGAGGAGTGGGCAGGCAGCATCGACCAAGGTGAACGTGGCTATTCAGATCTCGTTCCTAAAGTCATGCCTACGATCCAAAAAGACTGTGGCGATCTTGGTCGGTGATTCGTCTGCTAAAAATTGTCGGTCGCTTCACCCAAACCGACCCGATGCCATACGGAGCAGGCGTCGCATACGAATCCGCCTTTGTGTACTCGGGGAACCGGCCCACAGTGATGGCCGACCCTGGCGGGATGCGGTTCGGACTAGCAAACGCGTCCGGCTTCAATCCAGTGAGGAGTGCTCCAACTCCAGGCCGATCGTCGGTGTCCAGTTCCGTTCGAGATTTCTTCGCCGGACTTGTGAAGAACGTCCCCCGAGGATTCTTCAAGACCTGGGGCACCTGTGGATCGGTCGCTGCTGAGATCCCGTTCCTTGCAGCTGGTTACTCGGGATGCTTTGTGGACGACGGTAATGACATTTCGACGATAAGTACGGTCGAACTTCCGGGAGGTATGGGTGTCCTTGGAGCCGGGTTCGGAGCAGGCTCAATTATCTCAAATGCGAGAAACTCTGACGACATGGGTGGCGAGGGTATCTGTCTCGACTTCGGCTTAAAGCTTGCAGTAGGAGCCGGGGTGGAGTTGTGCATTGGTTTGCGGAGGCCCGCTTACGACGTAGACTTTACAAAGCTGGATGACGTTAAACGCTCCTACTCAGGCGTCGTTTCAGCCTATATTTACGCTGCCGCAGGAGCCGGCATCACCGTAGGACTGAAAGAAGCGACCTCTACTGTGGAGGTCAAATGGAAGTATCCAGGATGGATCCCACATCTTCTTCCAAAGCCCCTGATTCCGGATTTTCCATGATTCCGTTTCGGCGAGTACTGGCGGTTGGAACAGGTATCGGAGCGGTTGGTCTCGGGGTCTTGTTGTGGTTTGCCACAACGAGACCGTTGGTACCCAACGGGTCGAAGCTCATTGAGCCCGCAGGTGGCGCCTCACAAGAGGTGCGAGACATTCGCGTCGAGGGTGGGCGGGCGTTCGTTCTTGGACATCGCATCAGACGAACCGGGTCGACGCTGTCGGAGTTGCTCGCCGACGGTCGCACCGTTCTTCTCGCCGATGTTGCTCAGTCGACCCGAGCCCCACTCTTTGAACCGAGTCGGGTCGATGTACTGATGTTGGTTGGTGGAACCCTCGTTTACGCGGCAGATGACGATAACGCCCCTGTGTCAGCTTCTGCAGGTTTTGTTACCTTCCGAATAGTGGACGGCAGCGTGCGGTTCGTTCCGACTGGTGGCGGAGTCGAGGAAGTGGCCGAAGGGCGAAGATGTGTCTATTTCGAAGCGTTGTCCACCCGGCCGGGGTCGAAAGACAGAAATATCTCCTGCCTTGACCCGCTCTCCAACACTCTTGATGTTCTTCCTTTGGTTGCCCCGGGCTATGACGCCATCGCGATGTTTCCACTGTCTGACGGACGGCTACGCGTTCAGTTCAGGGTCAATAGAAGACTGGAGTGGTTCGAGTGGGATGGGCGTGCGTGGTCACGGACTGTGGGACTCGCGCCAGGCTTGTCCGACGCCGCGATGCTCGGATGGTCAGGAGGGCGCACCATCATCGAGGTAGACGGTGAGCGGGGCGAGCTGCGCCGCGTCGATGGAGACCTATTCGTGGTGTCTCGATCTCAGTCGTTCATCGTTCAAGACGGGCAATGCAATTCCATGAACCTCGACACAGGACTGTCGACTCATGACCCGTGTCTTCTTGAGAGATTCGGACAAAAGCAAATTGTCATGTACAGCGACGGTGCCGTCCGCCTTGAACCGTAACGGTACGGAAGGCAAAACTGGTTGCGCCTTCGCTGGGCGGATACTTCGATTTCGATTGTGCGTTGTTGCGGCTGCACTTTGCGTGGAGGCTCACCGCCAAGGTTTGCTCGATGAAAGACCAATTTGATGAAGCGCCGGTTGTTGATCGTGGTTGCGCTGGTCACTCTTGTCGTTATTTCGACGCGACTGCTCGAGGATTGCAGCTGAGGGAGATCCACCCAAACGGGACGGAGGGCAAAGGTTCCATTCGATACTGGGAAAACGAAACTAGGTACTGGAATGCGAAGGGCCCTACCTTCTGGAACTCAACTGGGAACAAAATCAAGTGATGCGAATACTGCCCGTGCTCCTCTGCATTTTTGGCCTGTCGGTCGCGGCATGCGGGTCTGATGGACCTCGCCTTACACGAGGTTTTCTCGAAACGTTCGGCGGGCCTGAGGAGTTCTCGGTTGATGAACTGAGTTGTGCAGAGGTGTCGTTGCTGGTGCTTCGGAGCCATTGTCGCTGCGCTGGCACTACTTGGCGGGTGTCAACCCAAAGAACGCGGCGAGACTGACTACTTCTCCTTAATTCGCAATGATCTGCCTTATAAGACAGAAGTCCACGGGATATACGGACGGGTGCCGTATCCGCTCGAACCGGGACAGGAATTCGAACAGGCACGGGCGGATGGATACAGCGATGAACGCTGTTGAACCATGTCGGTGTCCAAGATCGTTCGAGTCGACACGAAAACCGTGCTGGTGGAAGGCGTCGACTACAAGATCGACAAAACCGACCCTTCTCCCCGTTGCGGAGTAGAACGCAAGAAGAATGAGTACGTCGTTTTCATTGAAACAGCCCAGTAGATGTTCGACTCGCAACACGAATCCTCCGCACTGGAGCGAGTCTTCGCAACCCCCAAGCCGCTTGGCAGACGGGTTAGGCCTTGGCGCGGGTGCGGCGGAGCAGTGGGTCGGCCAGCGCCAGTGTTTTGTCGGCGAAGCGCAGTACACGGCCCGCTGCGCCAGGGGTCTGTGAATCGATCAGGTTGCCCATCACCGCCAACGTGATGTCTGCTGCTGCCTGGGTTCCTACTGCGACACGCAGCCCACCGCGCAAGAGCAGGGGATGGCCGATGATGAAGCTGAAACGCCGTCCCGTGCGCAGGAAGCCGTCGTAGCGCTCGCCGACCAGTTGGTCATAGCGGGCAGCGGCGGTGTCTGGGTTGATGATGAACTGATCGGCAGCCAACATGCCGCTTTCCAGGCCGTAGTCGATACCTTCGCCGTTCATTGGGTTGACCAAACCAGCTGCGTCGCCAATGGCCATCCAGCCGGGCCCCGACCGTTTCTGAACGCTCATGGGCAACCGCCAGGCGCGTGGCTTTTCAGTGAACTCGCCAAGACCCCACGGCTCCTTCACTATGCGCGCATATGAGTCGATCAATTTGTTGAGGTTGAGCTTCTTGAAGCCCTTCATGGTTGACAACGCGCCAACGCCGATGTTGACCGTGCCGTCCCCACACGGGAACATCCAGCCGTACCCGGGAACGGCAGTGCCGAATTCGTCAGTGATGCTGAGGCACGCCTCAAGGTGGCGGTCGGCATGGCGAGGTGACGGAGCGTATGCACGGATAGCTAACCCAAACGTCTCGTCTTCCACCCTCTCGGCTCCCAGCAACCGGGCAGCGGCTCCAGGTGCACCTGCCGCCAGGATGGTCATGGGCGCCTCCCAGTGGTCCTGGCCAACGCGCACGCCGGTGACACGGCCGTCGGCGTCGAGGATGGGGAGCGCCTCACTGCTGAACCGCACATCGGCCCCTGCGTGCGCGGCTGCGTCGATGAGTTGCGCGTCGAGCTGCTTGCGTGGCAGCACCGCACCGTGACCCGGGAAACGGTCGGTTGTTGGCCAGGCCAGCTCCCTGGTCTTTTTGCCGGCGATCATCCGCAGCCCATCGATACGATGCGCGCCTTCCAATTCGACCTTCAGCTCCGTGAGTGCAGCTACGGCGCGAGGTGTGAGCCCGTCGCCACAGGTCTTGTCCCGCCCGTGCGGGCCTTTTTCGAACACGACGACCCGGGCGCCCTGCCTGGCGGCCCAGATGGCAGCGGCTGCCCCGGCAGGCCCTCCACCAATAATCAGCAGGTCAGCGGTCTGTGTCATAGGGACAGGTTCTCCGGCGCTGTGATCAGCCAAATGTTGTTGCGTTGGTGCACTCCACAACCTTGCCAGACGCTGACCCTGGACCGTTACCCGGACTTGATACTCGGGCGGGGATACGCGGACCGCAACTCGCCAGTTTTCAATCCGGACGCGAAACAGCCCCGTGATCCCTGAGGGACAACGGGGCTGCGGGCAGTTGAGTGTGAGCTCAGCTGGTGAGTTCTTTTGCGAAGGACTCAAATACCTCTGAGTTGTGGTCGGCTTCGGCCTGCGTGTGCTGCACCGAGACAAGCCATTGCTCGTCAAGGCCTGGCGGAAGCAGGATGCCGCGGTTGATGCCGTAGATCCACTGGGCGAACGCAATGTCGAAGTCAGTTGCCTTGTAATCCCGGTAGTTGCGCACCGGCGTGTCTGACCACGTGACGCAGCCCTTGGCACCCATTTGTACGGTGTGCGCCGGCAGGTCGTATTCGTCGATGACCCGCTGGGCGTCGGCAAGCATGCCGGCGTTGAGTTGGGCTGTGCGATCGAACGCATCCTGGGTACAGATCTCGGTGAGCGTTGCGGTGGCAGCAGCCATGGACAACGGGTTTCCGTTGAATGTGCCCTGATGAACAACTTTCATGTCAGAGATCTGATTCATGATTTCGGTCCGAGCGCCGAATGCGCCGAGAGGAAGGCCGCCACCAATGGACTTCGCAAGGCATGTGATGTCTGGCCGAACTCCGAAGTGGCCGGCTGCGCCACCTGGGGCGGCAGTGATGCCCGTCTTGACTTCATCGAAAATCAGCATTGTGCCGTGCTCGGCGCAGATCTGTTTTGCCGATTCGAGGTAGCCGTTATGTGGCAAGCAAATGCCGATGTTCTCCATCACCGGTTCCACAATGAACGCTGCGATGTCGTAGTTCGACAAAGCCGTACGCAACGCGTCGGGATCGTTGTATTGAACAACCAGGACCTGTTCAACGGTGCCTGCGGCAAGCCCGGCGCTGGATGCAACGGAGTACGGCGCTTCGGCTGGGCCAGCCTTATCGAGGGAGGGCTTCTGCGACACCATGATGGAGTCGTGGTGGCCGTGATAGCCGCCCTCAACCTTCACGATTTTGGTACGGCCGGTGAACCCGCGGGCAAGACGGATTGCATCCATCGTGGCCTCGGTGCCGGAGTTGGTGAATCGCCACTGGTCATGTCCGAAACGGCCGCGCAACAGCTCTCCGACGGACGCATTGCTCTCACATGGTGTGACGAACAGGATGCCGTTCTCAATCTGGCGGTGCAGTGCTGCGGTGAGCAGCGGGTGGTGATGGCCGACATACAGAGCGCCGAAGCCCATGTTGAAGTCAACGTAGTCATTGCCGTCGACATCCCACAAGGTTGCGCCAGCGCCTCTGGCGGCGACTACAGGCCACGGATCGTAAGCCTGAAAACTGGAGGGCACCCCGAGTGGGATGACCTGGCGGGCATGAGCATTGGCCCGTTGGGAGCCTGGCGTAAGCGCTGTGTAGCGCTCTAGCTCGGCTGCGGTGATCTCCTTGGCCCTCACGCTCAATCGAGCACGGGTTACGGTCGTCATGATAAAGCACCCCCGGCCTATGGCCGTTTCTTCGTTCCCACGGGGCCCGAGCAGAGTTGCTCAGGTTGTCCTGCGTGTTTCTTGGACGGTGATGCAATAACCTTACCAGGCCACCGTTTCCAATGGAAGTTCTCTGGCGTTACCGTTTTGTAACGAACGTGCGCGTTTTCGCCCATTTCGAGCACACTGCGTTGCGACGGGAGGTGAGGTGCGCGTAACCGGTTGCTGGTAGCGTTTTCAGAAGTGCCCAAGATCGTTGACCACGACGAACGACGATCCGACCTTGCGCGCGCTGCTGTCAAGGTCATTGACCGCGAAGGCATCGAGGGCGCAACCCTTCGAGAAATTGCGAAAGAAGCTGGGTATTCCACCGGCATCATTGGCCACTACTTCGGCACCCGGGCCGATGTTCTTGTGGCCGCTCTCGGTTGGTGCATGACCAATGCCACTGGCCGGATGGCTGCGCTCAGCGAAACGCATCGTGGGTTGAAAGCAGCTCACGTGATGGCGTCGGAACTGTTGCCGATGGACAAGACCCGTTCGCGGGAGAACCGCATTTGGCTGCTGTACGGCGCAGAGGCGCTCATTGCCCGTCGACTGCGGAAGGAATATCAGCTGCACGACGGTCGTCTCCGTGCGTTGTTGCGAGGTGCACTTGAACAGGCAATCGAGGACGGCGAGCTAGACCCGTCGGTCGATGCCGAGCTGGAGGCCAATCGGTTGTTAGCGCTGAACGACGGCATCTCGTTGCAGGCGTTGTTCGACCGTGACTATTGGACCGACGAACGTCAGCTCGAAGCGATGGACGTCCACCTCGACGATCTGCGCCGCCGGGGTCGCCCAACCATTTAGGCCTTTTCGCCCGTTACCTCGGGACTAACGGCCCTAATGGCTGCGAGCGTTGCCCAGCACGCTTGTCTGGATGGCTCCATCCACCCTGAACGCGTCAACACTGAACTTGCCCACCTTGGACGCGCCCGAAGGTCTTCCTTCGCTGGAAGAGGTACGCAAGCGCATTCCCGAGGTTTGCTACCAACGCAGCATGCGGCGTGGGTTGCAGTTGGTGGTGATTGACGCACTGCTGTATCTCGGTCTCATTGGACTGGCCGTCTGGACTCGCAGCTGGGCCGTGGGATTGCTGCTGTCGGTCCTTGCTGGCATCGCGGTGAGCGCGATGTTCGTCATCGGCCACGACGCTGCGCACGAGGCGCTGCTGCCAAGCCATCGAGCGAATCGTCTGGTCGCGCTGGTGTTCATGCTGCCGTCGTTGCACGTTCGTGACGGGTGGGTCTTCGGCCATAACCGGGTGCATCACGGGTTCACCGTGAAGCGAGGACTGGATTTTGTCTGGCATCCAGTCACGCCCGCTGAGTACAGCCAGTTTTCTGGCCTGCGTCGTCTGCTCCACCGTCTTGAGTGGTCCTGCCTTGGCGCCGGCGTCTACTACCTGCGCAACGTGTGGTGGAACAAGATGATTCGTTTCACTCCACCCACTAAATCTGCTCCTGGGGTCCCACGGGATCGGCGAATCATCGGTGCCTACTTCGTGGTGGCCTCTACCGTTGCACTGCTGCTGGGCTGGAACCAGCAAGCCACGGTGCTAAGCGCGCTGTGGATGTGGGGACGCGTTGTGCTGATCCCGTTCCTGGTGTTCTCGTGGATCATTGGTGCAACGGTCCACGTCCACCATGTTCAGCCAGACATTCGTTGGTATGACAGCAAGGATTGGACGCGCTCAAAGGCCCAGTTGATTGGGACAACGGTGATGCGTGCGCCGTGGTTCATCGACGCTGCGTTGCACCACATCTTCATTCACGTCCCGCACCACGTTGATGCCCGCATCCCTTGCTACCAATTGGCGGATGCAGCAAAGGCCATCGACGAGGCGTTCCCAGGGATCGTGCTGGAACGGTCGTTCCGCTTCAAGGACTACTTGTCAGCGACCCAGGCTTGCAAGCTGTTCGATTTTGAAACGTCGCAATGGGTGCGGACCAACGGTGTGTTCAGTTCGTGCAAAGCGTGGATGTCGGCCGGACTAGCCGGGAGCGGCCCTCGCTGAACTGACCCGACGAGTTCTAGTTGCGGCGGTAGAGGGTCCAGAAGAGATCGTCTCCGGGATACGGAACTTTTAAGCCTGCGGGGATGCGCCCTGCAAGTTTGCTGACGAAGTGATCTGTGCCCATACGATGTTCCACTAGCTGGCGTCCGTGCGCAGCCGTGATGACTTTCGGATAGCGACCAGAGTCCAGGCGGGAAAAATTCGCCCGTCGTGCAACCGAGTCCAGTTCCGTCCGGGTGAACCAATGGACAACGCTTGGCGGGCTGTATTCGTGCCACTTCTGACGGAAGAGTTTTGCGGTGACGCTGGCGCGGTCCCATGTTTCGATGAGCAGTAACCCACCGGGGCGAACCACCTCGGCTGAAGCGCGCAACATGCCTAACGGGTCGCCAAGGTGGGCGATGACCTGAATCATGCTGACGGCATCGACGCTTGCTGGTGCCATGTCCCGGAGCAGCGACTCGGCCGAACCAGTGCGTACATCCAATCCCCGCGCCCGGCCGGCGGCAGCCATCATGTCGTTGGGCTCGATGCCGACGGGAGACCAACCTGCAGACTGCATCCCTTCCGCGAGGTACCCAGCAGCCGCTCCGATATCGATCAGAGACGAAGGAGGGGCGTGTTTGGCCATGATGGCGCCGTACTTTGCCCCTCGGGCAACCAGCATTGGACCTTCACTGGTGTAATCCTCGTATCCAGCTCCGCCCCCGAGGAAGTAGTCGTCGCCGTAGGTTTCCTGCACATGTGCCGCATCGACGGCGAGGTCTGCCTGACGGTGGCCGCAAACGGAACAATCGCAAATTGCTACGGAGTTGACGATGAAGACTTGTTCTGTCGGCCCTCCGCAGATGGCGCAAGGGTGCTTTGGGGACGTCACAGCTCAGAAGCCTAGAGGTCAACCACCCAACGGAAGTACTGCGAACATATGAATCCGAACATGATGAATCCGAACATGATGAATCCGAACATGATGAATCCGAACCTGATGAATCCGAACATGACAAACAGCGCAGCGACAACTGGGAACCATCCCTTCACTGAAGAATTGGACGGTCGCGTCCATCTGTTTGTCGATGTGCTTGTCATCGGTGGAGGGCCGGCGGGGTTGATCGCCGCCGAACGGGCTGCCGCTGCAGCCCCCTGGGCCAAGATCCGTGTGGTCGACGCGCAACGCTCGCCAGGACGCAAGTTCCTGTTGGCCGGTCGTAGTGGTCTCAATCTCAGCAATGACGAGCCGGTCACCCATTTGCTCACGAAATTCTCTGGGACTGCGGCTGCATATGTTCGAAGTTGCGTTGAGCAATTCCCGCCAGCCGAATTGCGCTTGTGGGCCGACGACCTAGGTGAACAAACGTTTGTGGGAACCAGCGGCCGTGTCTTTCCGGCCTCGATGCGAGCCACGCCACTGCTGCGCGCCTGGCTGAGCAGGCTTGCAGCGATGGGCGTTGACGTGACCACCGAGTGGCGAGCCGATATTGCCAGCGCGCTGATGATCGGCACACCAAATTCCACCGAACCCACCGCCGCAGCCTCACATCGGGTCGTCCTCAACGGCGTTGGGCGGAGGTCGTCACAACGAGAAGTGATCGAAGCCAGGGCCGTGCTACTTGCCTTGGGCGGAGGGAGCTGGCCTCGCACGGGGTCAGACGGTGAATGGGTAAAGACGTTCAAAGACGCAAGTGTTGCCACCCACGCCTTGGGGGCGTCCAACGTCGGAGCACGCATCGCCTGGAGCGCCGTGTTCCTTGGTCGCTATGAGGGCGAGCCCATCAAGAACGTCGCGCTGATGTGCGGTGACCGCACCACCGTTGGCGATGTTGTTGTGACACGCTCCGGCTTGGAGGGCGGCCCGGTGTATACGCTCAGCCCGGCGTTACGCGACGGAAGCCCGCTGGTGTGCAACCTGCGGCCAGACGTTTCGGTGGCCGACACCGAACGGGCGCTGAGCAAAGCGCGCGCAGGTGACTCGCTCTCCAATCGCCTCCGCAAGGCAGGGTTGTCTCCTGCTGCCATTGGGTTGATGCTGGAGTGCGGGGCGCGTGACGTGGCCCAACGCCCAGCGGCGGAACAATTTGCGGCCCTTGCTGCGCTGGTGCATCGATTGCCGGTTCCTGTTATCGGCGTGGCAGGACTCGAACGTGCGATCTCGTCAAGCGGTGGAGTCGCTGGCCAGGCCATTGACGACACTGGCATGTTGCTCCGGAACCCAGGGGTGTTCCTTGCCGGCGAGATGCTGGACTGGGAAGCACCCACCGGCGGCTACTTGCTTCAGGGATGTTGGTCAACCGGATACAGCGCAGGTGTCGCTGCAGCTGGGTATGTTGCACCATGATCGTTCTCTGATGATCGTTGTCCCATGACCATTCGTACCGTTGCCGTTGCGTTCGTCGCCACGCTTCTCGTTGTCCCAGCAATCCTTGCTGGTGGTAATGCTGCAGCGCAGAGCGAGGGCGCTTCCGTAACGTTCACGTCGCCGCCAACAACGCAAGACGCAGAACCAACGGCTCCGCCAACGTTTCGTCCGGATCCGCCTTCCACGACGCCTGTCACGCAGACGCCCAACGAGGCCACAACCACCACAAGCACAACCACCTCGTTGCCGGCAGGGACCGGCCCCACCCTTGCGCCGGTGTGCGGTGTGCCAGACGGAGGTGGCGCCGGGTGCCGGCTCATCGCCTACTACGGTACGCCGCTGTCCAGGGCCATGGGGATCCTCGGCAGGCTCGAAAAAGACAAGATGATTGCTTCGTTGAAACGCGACGTCGAAATGTGGCAAGCGGCTGACCCTACAACCCCAACACGTTGCACCATGGAACTGATCACCATCGTCGCCCAAGCAGCTCCCGGTCCTTCGGGCCTATACCGGGGTCGAGCTGCGCCCGAGGTTGTGCGGCGCGTTCTTGGTTGGGCACGCGAGGCGGGGTGTCTGTTGTTGCTGGACATCCAGGTGGGCTGGTCAAGCGTGGCGGCCGAACTTTCCTACCTGGAACCGTTCCTTGCAGAACCTGATGTGCACTTAGCACTTGACCCGGAGTGGGACATGCCGCCCGGTGTGAAACCCGGAAAGCAAATTGGCACGATGGACGCTAGCGATATCAATGCTGCTGTCGCCCTCTTGGACCGGTTGGTGCGAGAGCGCAAGCTTGGACCCAAACTGCTTGTAGTGCACCGGTTCAGAGAGTTCATGGTGACGAACCCCTCCAAGATCAACGTGCCGCCGTCCATCCGCCTTGTTGCAAACATGGACGGGTTTGGGACCCCAGAGCGCAAACTGCAGTCATACGGTGTTGCCCTCCGTGGGATGCCTACCAAGCTTTCCGGGTTCAAGCTGTTCACCAACCCCAAGTTGGACACCCCGATGCTGACCCCGAAGCAAACCCTGGACGGCCGGGTGCGTCCTGCTCCGGTGTTCATCAACTACCAATAGGCCTACGGGAATCGTGCGTCCAGCCAGGTAACCACGTGGGCCATGGCCTCCGGGCGACTGCCTTCGAGGTAATGCAGGGCGCCCTTCATCTCGATGTAGGTGAGGTCCTTGGCGCCACTGGCGTCTCTGATCTCCAACGCCTCGTGGATGCGAATCTCCGTGTCGGCAGTGGGATGAATGATCAGCGTTGGGACCTTGACCGAGGGCATGGTGTCGGCAAGGCGTGCATGGCTGGACAACGCTGACCATGTGGACAACCAGCCGCGCGCCGTCATGGTTCTGGCTAGGCCACTGCGCCCAAAGTTGGCATCGAACGGATCCGGGGACGCAAACAGCGAACCCATTGCGCGTTCATCAGGATCAATCGACAGGTCGAGGTAGGCGGGATCTGCCAAGGTGCGGTAGATGGTGAGGTACTTCATGCCGACCGCGCGGGCACGAAGCGAACGGTATGTGTGCATGGCATCGATGTCGTCCGTGGAGACGGAGGCGCTAGTTGCCATCGCCTGGGCCTTCAGTTGCTGGACAGCGCCTGCCGCGTCGGAAATTGCGGCTTTCGCGATGGCGTCGATTCGTGCGATCCGGGCAATCTGCGCGGCGCGGTAGGACTTCAACCATTCACGGTCGTAAGTGCACGGATGAGGCCACGGGCGCCACCCGTTGTCCGGGTTGTACATGTCCAACTCTGCAATGGTTGAACCTGGGTCTGACTCATCGGCAACGGACGGGTCGATGACCTTGCCCATGAACATCCCCTCGCCCGGGTGCGCTGCCATGCCGATCCAACCATCGCCAACACCTTTCAGTGCGTGGGTCAACGCCATCAACGAACCGCCACCGGAGTTACCCAACAGCACCACCGCGTCGAAACCGCGCTCGGTCTTCAGGTAGTTCACAACCGCTTCCACGTCGATGGTGCACACCTCGTGCAGACAATCGATGTCGTTGTTCACATACCGGGTGCCGAACCCCAGCGTGGCGTAGCCCTGCGCCGCAAGGAGGGGGCACGCGTAGTGCACGCTGAAGTCGCCGCGTGGGTGACTGAGGATCACTGCTGTTCGTTTCATCGGCGTGCCGACTGGGGGAGTCCACAGCACACCGCGGACCAGGGCTCGGTCAGGCGTCACGATGCGAATGTCCTCACGCTGCACCGCCACCCCCGGGTCATCAGCAGCAAGCGGCCAATACCCATATCCAAGCGGCCGCTGCCCTCCGAGATGCGTTCCAATGTTGGTTCCAATGTTGGTTCCGGCGTGTTCCTGCATCCAGCCTGCCTAGGTCCTCAGCGTGTGCACTGACAAGTCGACTAGGTGTGCAGCATGATGCGGGCGGCGCAGGCGGAGCGGACTCCGTCTTCGGCTGTGTCGCGTAGGCCGGCACGCAGGGTTGGGTCGGTTGCGGAAACGATGGTGAAGTAGAAGCCGCTGAAGGTGGCCAAAAAGCCTGCGACGTTGATGTGCTCCCACGTCAGTGTGAGGGTGCGGGTTGGTACGCGTAGAGAGAATATTTCTCGTGCCGGTCGCAGCGTCCACGCTTGGACAACGTCGCCGTTGACGACGAGAAATCCGAACACCACGAAGAACATGCCAACTACCACTGCTACCACGGTGGCAAGGATGAGCCGCGAGAGAACGGCGACCACCACGAGATTGGCTCGCTGCCGACGACCCAGTGGACAGACGGCTGGAAACTCCATGTTGTCGAACCGGTGTTGCTCTCCGGTCCACACCGGCAACCCGGACTGCAGAACAACCGCCTCGAGATCGGACCGGGTTTCAAAAGTGGCAAGTGCGCCGATGTCCAGGTTGCGACCTCGAGCAATGAACACACCGCCAAGCACGGTGAACAGCAGGATCAGTAGCGAATACGGAAACCAGCGCAGCAGGCCGATGGACTGCCAGACCTCGGCCGTGAGGAAGAAGAACGTTACCACGCCAAGCAGCAGCGGCACGGTTCGAGACAGCGCAGCCCCAGTGGTGCCAAGCGTTTGGCCAAGTTCGCGCAGAAGCCACACAATCAACGACACGACGCCAAAACTGACTGCCACCCAAACGGTTGCCAGCACGCACAGTTGAAATGCCATGACCATAAGTGCACCGATGATGCGGACACCGAGGCTGTCGCCTTCAAGCAGCAGGGCTGCTGCTTCCGTGGTCAGCAGAGATGGAATGGCTGGCCCAACAACAAACGCAGTCAGTTCGAACGGACCAAGCCCGTTGGGAAGCGAGAACAGCCGTTGGCGCTGAAGAAGATTGGAAACGATCCACGTCAGTAAGAGCACCGCACCACCAACTCCGGCATCAGCCACCACGCTCTGGTCGGTCATCACAAGACCACGCAACAAAATCACCGCATACAGCGCAAGCAGCGCCGGCAGCGCACGCCGCCAAACCTGAGCAGGTTCCTTCGCCACCCGCTCCGACACCAGCAACGGCACACCCCGCCTCAGAAACCACTGGTTCTCCTCAAACACATGATCATCCAGGATCTGCCCCGGCTTTCCGTCTCTCACACTCACCCCGAGGACACTAAGCGAGAGCAGCGGGCGCCGTGGTCCCGCTGCTCCGCCGTTGTGCCCGCTGCGTGGGTGGCGGGTCCTGCCTCCTCCGGCCCCTTCCCGTTGTGCTCGCTTCGCTGCGCGCGAACGGGCCCCTTCCTTCGGGTCACCCGCCTCCCACTCCGCTGGTCTTCTCCGCTGCCCGGCCACCTCCGCTTTAGGGGCGCGGTCGTTTGCTTGGGTTTGGTGTGTTCGCTTAGTACTTGTCGGGCTTAGAGGAGGGTGGGGTGGGTTGATGGTGGGGGTGGGCCGTGGATGGCTGCGCCGTTCGGGTATACCGCTATCAGCGTTGTGTCTTGCCAGTGGAGTTTGACGCCTCTCCGGTGGAGTTCTCGGTGGTGGTAGCGGCAGAGCATGACCAGGTTGGGAAGTTCGTGGGTTCCACCGTTTTCGCGTTCCAGGATGTGGTGGATCTCACAGAACCGTGCTGGCTGGTTACAGCCACCCATCCGGCAACCGCGGTCACGGATGGTGACTGCTTTGCGGTTCCTGGTCGGGATGACCGATACCGGGGTTCCAACGTCGAACACGTCACCATTCAACGTCGCAGCCACCGCCGTGATTGTCGAATCGCATAACACTTGGGAAAGTTCCCAGTTCCGCAGGAACCAGCCGTTGGTTGTGTGTGCTGAACCGTCGGCTGCGTGGAACACGACGTTGACGTTCGGGCGTTCGTTGCCGACCGACGGCCGGTCACTGTTCGCCAGAGATTCCAAGCACACATCAACGAGCGCGTCAGCGCGTCGTTGCCCCGGGCTCCGGAGATCGTCAACGTCAGGTTTCATCGCTGCGGCCAACGCGGCTTGCACGGCCTCACCAGCGACAGGGTCAAGGACACCGTTGATTCGCCATGTCCCGTCCAACAATTGGGAAAGCTGCAGCCGACGGGCCGTGTGAGCATCATCTGCCGCGGTGGGGTCTCCCGAGTTCATCATCAGCCAACGCAACCCACCGGTTCACGACACGGGCGAATTGTGACGCGTCCAACATCGCAGCGAAATCAACAAACACCTGCTGATCCCGAACAGCTAACAGTTCACGTTCCCTCGTCACCGCAACCGTAAGACATGCCAGATGTGACGAACCGAACTTCCCGCCAGTAACCGCAGCATCAACCAGCGGAAGCAACACAAGAAGCTTCGCCCGTTGGCACCGTGCCCGGCCCTCACCACGACGCGCCCCAGTCGCGGCAGCGAACCAATCACCAACATCCCGGAACCCCAACGCGTTAAACGACGTCCCACCAGCCGTGCAAGCAACAGTCTTAGTCAACGCCAGATCTGCACGTTCAAACACCCGCCGAACACCAGCAACATCCTCCAGCCCAACCCGCCCAGAATCGACAAATTCCAACAACCGGCCCAACCCGGCAAGCAATTCGTCTGTGATGTCTACGACCGCCGCCCCCATACAGACATGCTACACCATCAATACGAACATGTGTTCGTATTGAAGTACTTTGCAAAGATTCTTTTGCTCCCAAACACCCCCACAACCAGCCACAACACACCACCACCCGACAAAGACCCACCAACCAGTGAAGCGGGGACGGAAACCAGCGGAGTGGGAGGGGGGTGACCCGAAGGGAGGGCCCCGCCGCCCGCAGCGAAGCGAGGACGGTGGGAGGGAACCGGAGGAGGCAGGACCCGCCTCCCACGCAGTGGGAGGGCCGGAGGAGGCAGGACCCGCCTCCCACGCAGTGGGAAGGGGCCGGAGGAGGCAGGACCCGCCTCCCACACAGCGGGACCACGGAAGGGGCAGGACCCGCCAACCCACGCAGCGGACCGCGTGGGGTGCTCGATGGTTAGACAAACAGGGTGTGGTCTGTGGACTTATGAACCACGATGTCGGCGGCAGCACGCGTTGGTTGGATGAACTGGTGGAGGTTTGGTGCGTTGATTGAGTGCCACACGCTGTGCGCCATCTCCGTGAGTTCGGCAGATGACAGCGGTACGAAACGTGTGTAGAAACCTTCGCCGGTTTCCCGTGCCAGCTGCGTGAGCGAGCGGAAGCGGTCCGTGTACCAACTGATGACGTCGTGCTCGGGAGCGTCGAGGTAAATCCGCACATCGAGCAGTGGAGCAAAGTCGGGTTGCAGCGTGTTAACACCTTCAACGATCACAACGTGCGACGTGACAAACGCGGTGGGGTCCGGCTCTACATCGAAGGTCTCATGGGAGTACCGGTGCAGCCCCTCGATGACCGACTGGTCTCGGAGATCACGCAAGAATTGCACCATCCGTCCCGTGTCGTAGGACTCTGGAAACCCTTTGCGGTAAAGAATCCCCGCGGCCTCAAGAACCGTGTTGGGAAGCAGGAAGCCGTCGGTTGAACGGGTGACTCCGCCTGTCACCCCGGCGAGCGTTCTGGCGAATGTGGACTTGCCAACGGCAACCGGTCCGGCCACGCCGACTAGTACTGGGCGTCGAGACTCCAACCGACGGTGAATGAGACCCAGGACTTGTTCCGGCACCGGCGAGCCCTCGCCGGGCACTGCACGCGGAATCTGGCCCGGGGTCACTTCAGGCGTCACGTCCGCTCAGTGCCAACCGGATCACCATGTCGAACCACGGCGTGAGGTCAAGCAGTGACACATCCGTGAGTGGAACGAACCGGACCTCGGCTACTTCATTTGGCTCCAACCGGAAGGCAACGTCAGTGGTGTCCACGGTTGCAATGCTGACGTGGTCAAGCTCGTGTTCCACCATGGCTGTGAGCGGATCTTCGGCCCGATACCGAAACGTGCCAACGGGGCGAAGCTCCACCCCGATCCCCAACTCCTCGTATATCCGCCGTTGTGCCGCGAGATGGGGAAGTTCATCGGCAAGCGGATGGGTGCAACAGGTGTTGGACCAGCGCCCGCCGAACGTGGGTTTGTGATCGGCGCGCCGCTGCATGAGGACGGTATCGCCGGGGCCGAAAACAACCGCTGAACACGCGATGTGGATATGGCCGGGCGACGTGTGCGCCAGGACAACGTCCATTTCACCTGACGGGTTGCCCGCTGCATCGACAAGGGTGACCCGGCGGTTCATTGTTCAGAAGCGTACGTCGCAGCGACAGTGCCGTGTTCATGGCCCCGAACTCCCGGCAGAGGGGTAGCGTCAAGGGTATGAGTACACCTACGTTGACGGTCTCGGTTCCTGGGATGACCTGCGGGCATTGCGAGGCTGCCGTGAAGCAGGAAGTTGGCCAAATCCCCGGCGTCGTCAGCGTCGATGTTGACCTTGAAACAAAACTGGTCACCGTGGTTGGCTCAACAGACCGCGCTGCAATTGCCGCAGCGGTGGACGAAGCAGGATTCGAGGTTGCGTGATGCAGGTTCTGACAGTTGACTATCAGGCTGCGGACGCCGCCCAACGGTTCGTACGTTCGCTCCGAGAAACGGGCTTTGCGGTCCTTGTGAACCACCCAATCCCGGTTGACTTGGTCAACGGGGTGTACAAGGAGTGGTACGAATTCTTTCAGTCAGATGCTAAGCAGGCTTATGTATTCGGCGAGGACGGTGGCCAGGACGGGTACTACCCGCCCAACGTCTCAGAAACCGCCAAGGGTTACACCAAACGAGACCTCAAAGAGTTCTTCCACGTTTACTCCGAAGGTAAGTACCCCAAGGAAGTTTCCCAAGCGGCCTACCAGCTGCGCGCTGCTGGTCAGGCCCTTGCAACGCAGCTGTTGCACTGGGTTGAAGAAGGAACCCCGGCAGACGTGCAAGGGCGTTTGTCGATGCCGTTGTCGAAGATGATGGACAACTCCACCCGCACACTGCTGCGCATCCTGCATTACCCACCGCTCACCGGCAATGAAGACCCCGGTGCCGTGCGCGCTGCGGCCCACGAAGACATCAACTTGATCACCGTGCTTCCCGGTTCGCCGGAACCTGGCTTGCAGGTCAAAGACCTCGACGGCAACTGGCACGACGTTTCCGCAGACCCAGGCACAATGGCCATCAACGCCGGCGACATGCTGCAACTTGCAACCGAGGGGTACTACCCGTCAACCACGCACCGCGTGGTCAACCCCGCAGGCGACGGCCGATTCCGCTCACGGATGAGTACGCCAATTTTTCTGCACCCTGCAGACAACGTGCAGTTGTCGCCTGAAAAGACTGCGTTCCAGTATCTGTCAGAGCGTATTCAGGAACTGCGGTCGCTCGACCTCAAGAAGTAGCGGTGAGGCAGGCGCTCGGCTGAGCGCGGCCGTCTCAGCGGAGGTCGGGCAGCTGCAAAGTCAGCCGTTCCACTTTGTCTAAGAAGTACGTGCGGCGCTCTGGCCGGACCATGCATTCGATGCGTGCACCGTCCAGGCCAATGCCATCGTCGTCTGGCACAACAACCGCTGCCAACGTGATCTCCACGTCGACCCGCGCCACAGCGCCTTCGGGCCGGTGGTCCGTCACCTCGATGGTGAGCACAGCGGTTCGTACAAAAACGCCGGGGTCCAAGTCACCCACGGAAACAATCAAGGGTGCATCGATGAACAGCGACACGTCGTTGTCCAGGTGAACCTTCCCATCGGTATCGCGGTGCAACGATGCTGCCGCGACGTCGATCTCGGCCGCCTCACACCCGTCGGGTAATTCGGTCCAACGGGCGGCCACAATCCGCCGGACATTGCTCTGGCTGACCGCCACACGAAGGTTGGCTGTGGCTTGGTCGCCTGGATGGAATACCAGTTGCGCAAACGCGTCTGGGAACTCAGCAACTTCCCACGAAGACTCCGAAGCGCCAACCTGGGTGGGAGGGAGCATTTCATCGAACCGGTCTCGGAGCTGGAACACGTAGCTACCAGCGGCAAGCCGAACAGACTCGGCGGTTGACCGGGCCAGTGAGAGCATCGCCTCTGACTGTGCTTGGGATGCTGCGGCCAACGCACGCACGGCGTCGGCCAACGAACCCAACTCCTGGCCAGGCGCTGGTTCAGCCTTGGGCGCAATGTCATCAACAAAGGTGTCCACACCGCCATATCGGCCATCCGGCGGTACCTCTGTAGTCCACAGGGGAACGAACCGTCACTTCTCCCGGTTTCGCGCAAGTCTCGTGACGATTTCGGGAGAAGTGACCGGTATCTGAGGTGCAGAGTTGGTCCACGTGGCCCACGTGCGCCAAGCTCCCTGGATGATCACTGCAACGACTGTCTCTGCAGACGAATGGACAAGCGGGACCGGCTGGCATCTGGAGGATTCGGGGTGGTGCAGCGGAGACCGTTGCATTCCGGTTTCCGGTCTGACTCGTGATGCCCAGGGCCGTTTCGATACCGAGCAATTGGCGTCGGCTACCAGTCGTGCCACTTATCGCTCTGGTGATGTTGTGAGCGTTGGTCCAGAGCACGGTGAGTCGGCATTGGGGCTGACCGGGGCTCCGCTTCCTGAGGTCACCCTGACTGACCGCAGCGGCAACCCGGTGACACTCGCCTCGCTTGTGGCGCGCAAGCGGCGAATGGTGCTTCACGCATGGGCACCGTGGTGAGGCTGCCGTGAATACCTGCCCGTGTGGCAGGAAATGCATCAGGAATTTCAGGCTCACGACGTTGACGTGGTTGCAATCGGGATCGAAGTTGATGCCGCCTTCTGCCACCCGTACATGGACAAGGCACCGGAGCTTGCAGCTGCTGGTTTGTCGTTGATCGACAGCGCGCATAGCACCGTGGGCGCGTTGAACTTTCGCAACGTTCCAATGGCCCTTTGGGTGAATGCCGACGGAACCGTGGCGCTGGCAGCGCATCAATCGGCGGTGACGCCAGGTTGGGGCGACCGGCCAATCCCTGACGGACTACCGCCGCGGGTGCTTGCCCGATTCGAGCTGATGAAGGCAGGCGAAGATCGCCACCAGGCTTACCTAACGGCGCTTCGGCGTTGGGTGCAGACTGGCGAAGTGCCAGCAGGGGAGCAGCCCGGCCTCACGGAATCACAGTCTCAGGCCGCCGCCGCGTTTGAGCTGGGCGACCATTTTCGACAAATGGGCAACACCGACGCGATGGTTGAATGCTGGCGAGCTACGCACCAACTGGACCCAGACAACTGGGCCGCAAAGCGACAGGCTTGGTCGTTGGTCACCACAGCAGACGGCTCGCCGCGGGACCTGATGCAAGAAGATACGGGCCCATACGATGGGAACTGGTTGGACGACGTGGTCGCCGTCGGCGGGCTATCCAAGTACTACCCTCCGGCTCCCTGGTAATTAGGGGCGGCATTCCCACGGGCCCCAGCCTGCCACCTTGTAGTAGCGGTAGGCAGCTGCGGCGTTGTGGTACGGGTTATACGGGTTGCCGCCCTTGCCGAACTGGGCCCATTCTTGGCGGCCAATCTGGAAGTGGCCCTTGTACTGGCCGTTACGGGCGTTGGCCTTGCCGCGTGATTCGCACCACGCCACGTTGAGCGCAGCACGGTGCAGCTTTGCTGGAAAAGCGCTGCGGATGGCAGCTTCCATGCCCGGAGCCATCCCCACACGGGGATAGGGGGCACGCACGCGGCGCATGGCCTGTGCGGACGGGGTGGTGGACGGAAGCGCCGATGCGCCTGCAACGAGGCCTACAAGCAACAGGCTGAGTCGACCGATGCGGCCGATCCGACGGAAACGTGCTGGTGCTGCTGATGTTGCGGAAGGTGCTGGTGCTGATGTCGCTGATGAAACGGTGGTGGGTGGAACGCGGAACATGGAAACTCCAAGTCGGTAGACGTCGCCAACGGCTGAGGAGTTGCCCGAACGGGCAGTCACTCGAAGAGGTGCCGACCGGCATAGAGCGGCGGTGCGGCGACAGACGAACAAGTCGTCAGGGATGCGGGCTCAAGAGGGGCCCGATTTGGTCGTCATTCAAACTACAACCATGTCGGCCGTTTGTGAACCCATATGTGCCACAGATCACGTTGTGTCGGTATCTTGCACAATTGGTAAGTCCGCGTATAATACGTGCTTCTACTATCCACTGATAGTTAACGGAGTAGGTGAATTCGCGTCACCGGTAGTTGACGCCAAGAATGAGTGGGCGACGATTTTCCCCTGTGCCGCGGAAACCAACGCGGCTGACTGAGCCTTTGTCGATTTCCAACGAGAACGCCTTAGATAGCGGCATGTGCAACAACACTGCCAGCGCAACCCTGATCACCGCGCCGTGGCAAACGATCAAGGTGCGGTGGCTGCCGGCTTCGGTTGCGTCGTTGATGGCATCCCCCACTCGGTCGGCAAGGTCTGTGAGGTTCTCGCCGACAAGCTCACCTTGAGGAGGGCGGACCGTTGCGTAATCGGCCATCCATGCATCGACCGCAGTGCGATCCAGATCGTTCCAGCGTTGCATCTCCCAGGCACCGAACCCGATCTCGAGAAGTCGTTCGTCGAACGTGAAGGGAGGATCCGAGGGAAGCGTTTGGTGCAGGTGCTCGGCCAGCAACCGAGCCCGTGTGGCCGGAGAGGCCACGATGGACGTGGGGCCCTCTGGCCAGAACCGTGCAACACGCGTGGCGACCTCAACACGTTCCGTTTCAAACGTGTGCGCCAATGGCACATCGGTACGGCCGTAGACAACCCCGGGGTCGACGCCGACTTCAGTGTGCCGGACAAGCATTAGTTCCATGAGATCACTTTCGCTGCAAGGACTCCGAGAACAACGATCTCGGTGATTTGTTGGACGGCGCCCAGGCAATCACCGGTGTAGCCGCCGATACGGCGTTTGAACCAAACGGCCAACGCGACGGTGGAGAGCGCGGTGAGCCCGACAAGCATGGGGATCCGTCGAGGGGAAACCAGCACGGCAACCACAAGCGCAGCTGTTACGAGAGCGAACGAGAGTCTTGGTAGAGATATCCGCGTTGCCATCGGCTTGGACTTTGCGCCGATGAGATCGTTTGCGCGAACGTACGTCAACATACGAAGCACGCTGACCGACGCCGCGCGAGAAACAGTGTGAGCCACCACCAGGGCCATCACCGTGTTTCCCTGACGTTGCCACCCACCGGTGCCGGCGGCGCTGCCGTTGACGCCGGTGCTGAGAATGCTGGTCAGCAGGAGCACCTTGGTGAGCAGCACCATGATCAGGCCCGCAGCGCCAAACGAGCCGATGCGGGAGTCCTTCATGATTTCGAGGACCCTGGTGGGTTCCGACGCACCGAACAATGCGTCGCAGCTATCTGCCAACCCGTCTTCGTGAAAGGCGCCAGTCACCAAAAGGGTGACGATGGTGGACGTTGCCGCAGCGACGGCTGGGTCGAACACGCGCAGGGTCATCCATGCGACGCCTGCAGCGATGAGGCCGACGATCAGGCCGACCGCTGGATACCATCCAGCGGCTTTCTGCATGAGTTCCTCGGACCAGCGGAGGCGTTTCGGCAGGCGGATGCGAGTAAAGAACATCACCGCGTTGCCGAACGCGTGAAGTTCGTCGGCAGCAGATGTCATATTCCGTTTACGTTACTGGTCGAGGGGGTCTCGTCCTACTGGTTAGGTTGGTGGGGTGAGCACCGAGACCGATGTCGAGCTGGCCACCCGGCTCGCAGTGGAAGCCGGTGCCCTGCTGTTGGAAACCCGCACCAAGTTGGGCAAGCGCTATGACGAGTGGGATCTCGGCGACGAAGGCGACTCGGTAGCCAACCGTTTCCTTTTGCACGAACTTCGCCTCGCCCGCCCAACGGACATCGTTCTCAGCGAAGAGGCCCCGGATGATCGTGATCGGCTCCTGTCCGACCGCGTCTGGATCATTGATCCGCTCGACGGAACGCGGGAGTACCGCACCCATCGCCATGACTGGGCCGTTCACATCGCCCTGTGGGAACGCGGCGTGGGCCTCACGGCTGCGGCGGTTTCCATGCCCGAGTTCGACGAGGTTCGCAACACCGCAGAACCTGGCTTCGACCGTCCACTTGGGGCGCCATCGCCCGCGCCGTCGGACAAGGCCCCTGTTGTCCTTGTCAGCCGCAGCCGACGTCCGTGGGTAGCTGATCTGGTGGCCGCACGTATTGGCGGCGTGGTGGACCAACTGGGTTCCGCCGGAGCCAAGACACTTGCGGTGGTTACCGGGCAGGCGCATGTGTATCTCAACCCCGGCGGGTTGTGGGAGTGGGATGCTGCCGCACCTGCGGCAGTGGCAGAGGCAGCCGGGTGCGATGTTCGTGATGTGAACGGCAACCGCCTCACGTACAACAACGCACATCCATGGGTCGATGGGTTCATCGTCTCACGGCCCCAACACACCGACGCCATCTTCGACGTCCTTCGCTCTGTCTGAGATGCTCTGCTCTGTCTGAGATAAGGTGACGTCGTGCGCATGAACGTTCTGACGTGGTGGTGGCGGCCGTAGGCCGCCGTGACCCGAACGTCGTTCGAACGACTTCTCACGAGCAGCCGACCCGATTCGAGGGCCTGCTCGTGTTGACGGCGAGCCCTTCCGGGTCCCGAACCCAGGAACTGCGATGAACCCCACAAGCACTACCGAATACATCACCCGCGGCGGCGTCACTGTGCGTTGCCGCACAACGTCGGTCGCGGCCCACGACGCAATCGAGGGCCTGATCGATCGCCTCGATCGTTCGCGCGGTGTGTTGCTTTCATCCAGCTACGAATATCCCGGGCGTTACACCCGATGGGATCTTGGCTTCGCTGACCCCATGTTGGTGGTCACCGCAACAGACCGACTGGTTCGGATTGAGGCGCCGTCGAAGCGTGGCGAGTTGCTCCTGCCAGTCATCCGCATGGCGCTCAGCGAACACCCGCACGTTGAACACCTCGACGCGGACCACGACCACATCGACGTCGCCGTGAAGGTTGCGCAGGGACGTGTTCCAGAGGAGCAGCGCAGTCGGCAGCCGTCGGTGTTCTCGGTTGTTCGGTGCCTGTCCGATCTGTTTGCTAGCCCAGACGACGGAGCCCTTGGTCTGTACGGCGCGTTTGGCTACGACTTGGCGTATCAGTTCGACCCGGTGCCGTTGCGGGCACCGCGTCCAGATGATCAACGCGATTTGGTGCTGTATCTCCCGGACGAACTGTTGGTTGTAGATCACCGCAACGAGCGCGCTGAGGCCAGGTTCTACGAGTTCGAAGTAGATGGGCGCAGCACAGCGGCCTTTGCTCGCCAAGGTCCAGAGGTCCCTTACGAACCAGACCCCACGGTCATCGCCCATTGCGATCACCAACCAGGCGAGTACGCAGCGTTGGTCGAGAAAGCAAAGATCAGCTTTGCTCGCGGCGACCTGTTTGAGGTCGTCCCTGGCCAGCGATTCACAGAGCCAAATGCGCATCAGCCGTCGGAGCTGTTCCGCCGACTCCGTGAACGCAATCCGGCTCCGTATGGGTTCCTCATCAACCTTGGCCAACGCGAATGGCTGGTGGGTGCTTCACCGGAAATGTATGTGCGCGTAGAACCAACAGCGGACAACCGCTGGAGGGTGGAGACGTGCCCAATCTCGGGCACCATTGCGCGCGGTACTGACCCCATCTCGGACGCGCATCAAATTCTTGCTCTGCTCAACAGTGAGAAGGACGAGTCAGAGCTCACCATGTGCACCGACGTGGACCGCAACGACAAATCCCGGATCTGTATCCCAGGCTCTGTCCGTGTGCTTGGCCGACGCCAAATCGAGCTGTACTCCCGCCTCATCCACACCGTGGATCACGTCGAAGGAATCCTTCGTCCAGAGTTCGACGCGCTAGACGCTTTCCTCAGTCACACGTGGGCGGTGACCGTCACGGGCGCACCCAAACTCTGGGCGATGCGTTGGATCGAAAAGCACGAACGTACTGAGCGTGCCTGGTACGGCGGCGCCATCGGCATGGTCGGTTTCGACGGCAAACTCAACACCGGTCTCACGCTGCGTACCATCCGGCTGAAAGATGGCGCAGCGCAGGTGCGTGTTGGGGCCACGTTGTTGTTCGACTCGGACCCTGTCGCTGAGGAGGAGGAGACCGAGCTCAAGGCGAGCGCGTTCCTCGACGCCATCAGGTCACCGCATCCGGCAGGCAAGGTTCCGCTGAAGGGCGACCAGCCCGATGGTCAGACTCCGCCACGCGTCAGTTCAGCGGCGGAAGTCGCAACCAGGCGAGTGTTGTTTGTGGACCACGAAGATTCGTTTGTGCACACGCTGGCCGGCTACTTCCGAGCTGCCGGAGCCGACGTGACCACGCTGCGGTGGGGATTCGATCCGGGCGAGCTTGACGCAATCGCGCCAGATCTTGTGGTGCTTTCGCCTGGTCCTGGTCGCCCGGCCGACTTCCGCATCTCGCAAACCATCGCCATGGCGCTGGATCGCAAGATCGCCGTGTTCGGAGTGTGCCTTGGCCTGCAGGCCTTGGTGGAACACTTCGGTGGCACGCTTGGCCAGTTAGAGGTTCCGATGCACGGCAAGCCGTCCGCAGTGGCAATCGAGGCTGCCGGACGGTTCGGCTTGTTTGATCGAGTTGGGCCGTCGTTCGAGGCCGGCCGCTATCACTCGCTCTATGCGATCGAGGACAAACTGCCGGCAGAAATGATGGTCAGCGCGCATAGCATCGACGGCATCGTGATGGGCATCGAGCACCGCACGCTTCCCATTGCAGCTGTGCAGTTCCACCCAGAGTCCATCATGACCCTGGGGCGCGGGTCAGGTCAGCGACTGGTGAGCAACGTTGTGGCTCGCTTGCGCTGAGGCTGCTGTTTAGGGAATCAGGTCGGTTTGAACCGGGCCGAATGAAGGTTCGCGCTTCTCCAGGAAGCTGGTGACGCCCTCGACAAAGTCTGGCTTCTTCAACGAGCGGTTCATGAGGTCAAACGCCTCGTCAATCGCCTGCGGGAGATCCATCTCCCATGCTCGGACCACCTGGCGCTTCATGACGGCCATCGAGGTTGGAGAGCAGTTAGCTGCAAGGTCTCGGGCGTAGGCCTGTGTGGCAGCGAGCAGTTCGTCTGCTGGGAACACGCGGTTGACCAGACCCATCTGCAGGGCCTCTTCGGCCAGCACCACACGAGACGACATCAACAGATCCAACGCGTTGGCCTGCCCAACAATGCGCGGCAGCGTCCACGCGCATCCGTATTCGGCAATCAGTCCTCGGCGGGCAAACGCCACGGTGAACTTTGCTCCAGCGGCCGCGAAGCGCATGTCCATCATCAACGCCTGCACAAGTCCCACGCCGGCGCACGCGCCGTTGATGGCACCGATCAGCGGTTTGGTGTGGCGGGATGGGTACACCAATGGCTGAGGCGGGCGTTGAACGCCAGCATCGCCGGATCCGATGCCGCCAGCGGCGCCGCTGGCACCAGCTGCCAGCATCTTCATGTCAGCGCCAGGGCAGAACGACCGTCCTGCGCCCGTGATCACGATTACCTTGACGGCGTCGTCGGCTTCGCATTGCTCCAAGCGGCTGTAGTACTGCTGCTCCAACGGGCCTGTCCATCCGTTGTTGGCCTCGGGCCGGTTGAAGGTAAGGGTGGCGACGCCGCGGTCGATATCAAGCAGAACAAGATCGGTCATGGGTCGAATGCTGACACGTGACGGCGCCGCCGCCAAAACGAGCTGACCGCGGGCTACGGTGAGCCGCATGGGACTACTTTCCTGGATCGTTATGGGCCTCATCGCCGGCTCGTTGGCACAGCGGGTGACCGGCTACGAAAAAGAGGGCTGCCTGCGGACCATCGCGCTTGGGGTGCTGGGCGGCGTGGTCGGCGGATTGCTGTCGACCAAGGTCTTCGAAAGCGAGAAGATCAACGAGTTCGGGGTACGCGGAATCGTGCTTTCGTTTATCGGAGCTGTGCTCATCTGCCTGGTGGCAGGTGGCATCTTCGGCAAACGGCGACGCTGAGCTGGTCAAGCCGATCTCAGCGAACTGATCTCAGCGAACTGATCTCAGCGAACTGGTCAGGCTTTGGTCGGTGGCTGATCTGGGCCGTGGTCTACATAGACGCGGCCTGCACCCAACTCATAAGCAAGCTTTCGAGCGCGCTGGGCACGACGCAGGATCATTGCAACCGGCTCGTCTCGTTGGGCGATTGCGATGCCCATGCTTGCTGCCAGCTGAACCTGTCCGCCGATTGACGGCAGTGGTTCCTGAATCTTGACGATGAACCGCTTGGCTGCGTTTTCAACGTCGCCCGGGAAAAACCAGCCGACGCCAAGAACCGCAAAGTCTTCGTCGCCGATACGCGCGGCGGTGTCTGCCTGACGAATGGTGCCTTCAAGGCGTTTCGAGATCACGAACAGCTGATCATCGCCGGTCTTGGGGCCAATCTGACGGCGGAGATCGCCATACCCGTGCAGGTTGGCCAACATCACCGCAACAGACACACCGTCTGTCTGCATACGAGTCATCGCTAGGCGAATTCGTTCTTGGAACAGGGCGCGGTTGGCGAGACCCGTGACAGCATCCATGGCGGGAAGCTGATCAACGATGTTCTCGAACTCGGTAGGTTCCAGCACGCTGTCGCTGACGGCGGCGATGCTTTCGACCTGACCCGATGGGCCAACCAGGCCCACGTAAAGGGCCTCGCCGGATTGATCGGGCAGTGGCTCACCGCTTTGTTCTGGTGCTGCCTCTCCGGACCAAGCCAAACCCGAGGGCTGCTCAGACTCGGGAGTGCTTTGGCCTGCGAACTGATCGTTGAAGTACGAAGACGCAGGGGCGGCAACGTCGGGGGATTCGAGCGGGGTCTCGAACGTCCATGCAAGTGGTTGGCCGGAGTGCTCGGGGGCGGCGGCAACTTCGGGTTGGAACGACTGATGTGCCTGGGGTGCCTCGACGGTGGTTGCCGTTTGTGAGTCGGTCTGATCTGGTGCGGCCCCGCCGGGCGTCCAGACACCGTCGGCGATAACCGCGGGCCGGATCTCGTTGAGGTACTGAGTCTGCGATGGCGACGGCAATGCACCCAGCGACGGGCGATGGGTCTGGTCCGTCGACGCGGGGAGCGGTGGGGTGTCGGCGAGCGGAGCTGATTCCTGCGAGCCGTACACAATTCGCTGATTGCGGTCATCCATCACCACGTACTGGGCGGTGGACTCCACGATGGTTGTGCGCTTGTTGACTTCGCCACGCGAACGGACTTCGTCGGTGATGTCTGCAAGCACAACGATGTAGCCGGCCACTGCGCCTGCGGGGTTGAAGCGAGGGGCTGATGCGCCGTCGATCCAACGGGCCGAGTCGTTCAAACCGGCAACACGGAACTGCTGGCGCCAACCCGTCTGGCGTTTGTGTGCCTGCGCTGCGACGGTCTTGATGCTGTCTCGATCGCGCTCGTCGGCCATCTTCAGCCAGCCAAGCCCCTTGGCTTCGTCGGCGGATTGGCCGGTGAGGGCCACCCAGGAGGGGTTCATCCACGTACAGCGGCCGCGCTCGTCAAGCGTGAAAAGAACGAGCGGTGATTTGGCACCCAGTTCTTTGGTCTTTTCGTCATCGAAAGCGAGCGCAGCTTCAAAGGCCTGCCGCGTTGGCATATGACGGGCGGTAATCATGACGCCCTCGGTCTGGCCTTCGGTGGTGAGCAAGTTGAAGCCAACCATTAACGGCAACGAGCCTGCACCACTGCGATGGGGGAATCGAAGCTCGGCCTCGCCAAGAACAGTGCCCGCGAGAACCTGAGTCAGCGCTCCCTCGAGCGGCGTTGCGTGTGCCGGGTGGACAAGGCTTGAAACGGGCTCGCCGACGATCTGAACCGGGTCGTGGCCGAGCAGTGACGACGCAGTGGGGCTTGCATAGACAATACGCCGATCCTCGCCCACCAGAACGGTCATCTCGGCGGTTGCACCGAGCAACTCGGCAACGTGCACAGCGGCAGCGGAGGTTGCAGCAGAAGTACTGGAGTTCATGGCGTGTTCACCCGAGCCGCCGGAAGGGGTCCCTGGTACACGCCGTGGGCTGGGGTCGATCACGGCTGGCACGGATGGTTCTTCGGCCAAACTGACATGAACCTGAAGGGGGAGTTTCTCTCATGTCTGGTGCCTTACTTGGTTGCCTGAGACTCGGAAGCGCTCATGAGCCTCTGGGGCATCGTACGATCCCGAGATGCGTATTTCGATGATTGGTTTGGGAAAGATGGGCGCCAACATGACTGAGCGGCTGCTCAGTGGTGGTCACGAGGTTGTGGCGTTTGATCGTTCCCCCGACGCCGTTGCTGCCTCGGTCGCCAAGGGTGCGCTTGGTGCCGGGTCGCTGGAAGAAATGGTCGCTGCACTTGGACCAGTTGGCCAGAGGGTTGTGTGGATCATGGTGCCTGCAGGGGCGCCAACTCAGTCCACCGTCGACGCACTCTGCGGTCTACTCGGTGCGGGAGACATCGTCATCGACGGCGGCAACTCGAAGTACCTCGACACACAGGCGCGCGCCGAACAGTTGTCACAGCATGGGATCACGATGTTGGACAGCGGCACATCGGGCGGTGTCTGGGGCTTGGCCAATGGGTACTGCCTCATGATCGGCGGCCCGGGTGACGCATATCGGCGTTGCGAACCCATCTTCAAGACGTTGGCCCCGTCAACGGGTGGGCTCATCCATGTTGATGAGGCTCATGGGGCTGGCCACTTCGTGAAGATGGTCCACAACGGCATTGAGTACGCCATGATGCAGTCGTACGCCGAGGGTTTCGAGATCATCGAAAAGAGTCCCTTCAACGTTGATCAGGCTGCGCTTGCCGAGGCGTGGATGCACGGGTCCGTGGTCCGGTCGTGGCTGTTGGAGCTGTTGGCTGGTTACCTGGCAAAGGATCCGGAGCTGACCGGCCTGAAGGGATACGTCGAAGACTCTGGCGAAGGCCGTTGGACCGTCGATGCCGCAGTGCAATACGGCGCACCCGCGTACGTCATCGCAGCGTCGTTGTTCGCTCGCTTCGCCTCACGCGACGACAACGCCTACGGCCTACGCATGCTCTCCGCCATGCGCAACTCCTTCGGTGGCCACGCCATCAAACAAGGCTGACCCTCGCACACCGTCCGGGCGGGTTTAGCCCGACTGTGGTTGTCTCCTGCATGGCCGGTCGTGCTGTGCAGCCTGCAGAGCACGCCCCAACCTGCAGAGCACGCCCAAACTTTCTTGGCTCGGCATGAACCGGAGCTAGCCAGCAGGACGAATAGTCCACTCGTTGCCCGCTCCGCTGACGACGCGTCCTGCGACGGTCCACTGGTTACCAAGCGAGGGCGTCATCGCTACGTGTTGCACCAGTTCTGCAACGACTTCGTCTGTGCGGTGCAGAACACGAGACGCTGGAAACCGAAACAGATGGAAGCCGACAAGTCGGTTTTGACGGATGGCGTCGGTGTACGCACGCTGCGGCTCGAGGTGCTCGGCGCCGTCCACCTCAACCAGCGCGTGGCCACCCAGGATCAGTTGGTCTGGAAAGTACACGTGAACCTGATGTTCTCCAACGTGTACTCGCAACGTTGGTTGGGGGATGACCTCGATCCCGCACGATTCAAGCGCCTGCCACAGGACGGTTTCCGGAAGCGATCCGGTTGGACGGGCGTTCGGCGGTCTCGTTGCAAGCAACTGAATGAGTGCAGTAGCCCCTCTGCTGCGGGGCCGTTCAATGGTCAGACGATCCAAATTGAGAAGCACGTCGGTGCGCCACTGATCCGGGCGCCGGGGGTCTGTTCCGCGCAGGGCTGATTCGAGGATTCGGCGCAGCTCAACAGGCGGCACGATCGCAGCGAGGTCGAGAACTGTTTGCGCCCGTGACGTAGTTGCGAAACCCTGGATCAGAGTGACTTCCGATTGGTATCGCGGTCGGGTAATCAGCAACTCGGAGTTCCCTCGCACCCCGCACGTTCGTCCAGCCGAAACGTAGACCGCTGAAGGACGTGGGTGAGTGGTGTCAAACCCGTGGAGCGCTGCGGCGGAGTGGTGACTGAGCACCGCACCCGGTCCGCACCCAGCCAAATGTGCCCTTGCCCTCTCCTGATCGAACGAATTTCCGAAGTTTGGAGATGAGCCGAATTCGTCACGTGAATCAGTTGGTTGTCCCCTCACGAGGTAGAGGCCCCGGTGGACAAGTTCCAAGCGACCGGAGCTCACCATCCAGTCGATCCGGCCACGCGACAAACCTTGGTCAAGTAACTCTGAGCGTTTGACCACACCGAACCTCTGTTCCATCACGTTATGTTATATCAATGCTTTTCAGTACACGTTCTTAAAGTGTGGGCGTCTTCTGCAGGTGGGGGCGTGCTCTGCAGGCTGCACAGCACGCCCAGCCATGCAGGAGACAACCGCAGTCAGGCCCACTGCACCCCACCCCAGCACGCCTCGAGTGGCGGCTCGACGGTTACGCCTCGGGGGTTGTGGTGGCGGCGATTTCTTTGGCCCAGCGGTAGTCGGCCTTGCCAGACGGGGACCGCTGGATCTTTGCCACCCGGACGATCGACTTCGGCAGCTTGTACCGGGCGATGTGCTCGGCGGCGACGGCCAGGAGGTCGGCGTCAGTGGGATTGGTGCCTTCGGCAACCTGCACGATGGCAACCACTTCGTTGCCCCATCGTTCGCTCGGCCGTGGCGCAACCGTGACGTCGTAGACGTCGCCGTGATGCAACATCGCTGCCTCGACCTCTTCGGCAAAAATCTTCTCGCCGCCCGAATTGATGGTGACCGAGTCCCGGCCGTGTAGTTCGATCATCGGCGCACCCATCGAAGCCTCTGTGGGTTCCAACAGCCGAGCCCGGTCGCCCGGAACGGAATACCGCACTCCGGCCACCGTGGGAAATGTACGGGCCGTCTTCTCGGCGTCTCCCAAATATCCAAGCGCAAGCCGACCGGCTTTCGCCAGCCAACCAATGCCGTCATGGCCAGGGTCCAAGGGGCCGGACAAGTCCTCAGCCAATACGAAGTTTCCTGGTGTGCTCGGGAATGTTCCGGTGGTGGCCTGTTGGCCAGAAGCCTTGGTGGAAACCTGCCCCATCTGGCCGCCGGCTTCGGAAGAACCAACGCCGTCGAGGATGAGCGCATGAGGAAGGGCGTCCATCAACCGGTTCTTCAACGGGGCACTGAGTGCGGCACCTCCGGACAACACATACGTCAGCTTCGACAAGTCGTATGGAGTTCCCGCGGCAGCCGCCCGTTCGATCTCGTCTACCAATGGCCGGCCAAACGCGTCGCCCACGATCTGTAGGAACTGCACGCCATGCTCAACACACCGCTCAAGTAAGTCAACGGGATCAAGTCGGTCGACAACGCTCTGAATCACGACCGGTCCGCCGGTATGCCACGACCGAAACGCAATCCACTGGCCAGCACCATGCATGAACGGGGCAGCAGGAAGGATGACCAGGCGTCCTGCCCCACTGGCGTTGGTGACAATCTCTTCGATAGTTTCGAAGCTGGTGTGCGGTCCCGTTGCAGGGTGCAGACCCATGGCCACGTTGGCGATATCGGTCTGACGCCACAGCACGCCCTTCGGCATTCCAGTAGTGCCGCCGGTGTACAAGATGTAGAGGTCATCGGGGGCCCAATCGCCTCCCATCACCTGCACCTCGGGTCGTTCGGGCGATGCCGACGCGAGCGCCGTTTCGTAGTCCACCGCGCCGGGAAGCAGATCGTTGCCAGAGTCGTCTGCCACCTGGATGAGGAACTCCAAGTTGGGCAGGCTGTCGCGGATCTCAGCCAGAGTTGGGGCGAACCGAGCGTGGTACACGATCACCTTGCAGTTGGCGTCGTTCAGTAGGTAACGCAGTTCCTCTGCCACGTAGCGGTAGTTGACGTTGAACGGCGCAACACGGGCCTTGTAGGCGCCGATCATGCACTCCAGGTACTCGTTGCCGTTCAACAAGTAGATGCCAAGGTGGTCTTGGCCGGACTCATGCCCGTCGAGGTACTCACGTTCCACCGGAACCGTGACGCCGCGAGTCAACAGGTAGTTGGCGAATCGTCTGGTCCGTTCGGTTGTTTCGGCCCACGTCCACGTGCGACCCCGCCAGATAATGCAGGGGGCATCGGGGTTTGCTGCGGCGATTGCTTCATGAACGGCGGCGGAATTGAAATCGGACATCGTGCCCAGTCTCGCGTAGCGACCGTGTCTGATGGGTTGCTCCACCTCGGGTTCACTTCGTCCCTCCGTTCACCGCTCGGCCGCGCCCGTGTGTCACACACAAGCCGTCTCGTGATCGAATAGGACCGTGCGCCCATTAAGTCTGTCCGTTTTGCTTCGAGGTGCCTTGGCCTGTGTGGTCTTGTTCCTCACGTTCGGGGCAGGTTCTGGAACAGTCTCCGCCCAGCCCTTGGCGCAAACCTCGTTCGAAGAACGGCTGGAGCAACTCACCGTCCTTGCTGAAGTGCAGCCCAACGGTGACCTGCTTGTCAGCGAGCGCATCGTCTGGAACTTCGGCGCCAACTCCAAACGGGGCATCTTTCGGTACGTCCCCGACCGATTCGTCGTGGACAACGACCTGGTGAAGGTGCCGGATTCAGGTCGCTCATGGACTCGTGTGACCAAGGTTGACTGGCTTCGCGTCACCTCACCCACCGGGGCACCTACTTCCACCAACATCTCAACCGAGGGAAACGTCTCCGTCCTGCGGATTGGCAATCCTCAGATCTTCGTCACAGGTCGCCATGTCTATGAGATCAGCTACCGCATCGAACGTGCTGTTGTCGATGGGCTGCTGCAATTCGTGGCGGTCGGCGAAGGCTGGACCGTTCCGGTGGACGAAGTCTCAATTGATATCAAGGTTCCAGTCCGAGCGAAGGGCATCCCGGTTTGCCTCCGGGGTGACTCGTCTGCGAACTGTGAAGTCACCCCAACGGCCAACGGTGTTGCGGTTCGTACCAGCGGCATCGGCATCGAGGTGGAAGTTCCGGTCGACAGCAGCATTGCGTATCGAGAACCGCTATTGGAGACTCCCCACACCATCGCTGACGGTTTCACAACTTCCGGCGCTCCCGGCGCAGTCGGTGCTCTTGCACTCATCGGTGCGGTTGCTGGAGCGTTTGTCACCGGCCGGAAGGGACGTGACCGGGTGTTCGCCAGCGGCGGATCGTTGGGAACGCCGGGCGATCAGGAGCGGCCCCGAAAGCTACGTGAACGTATTGCTTCGCCGGTGGAGTTTGAGCCACCCGAAGGTATTCGTCCCGGACTAGTTGAACCGGCTCGCTCTGGCGAATCTTCGCAGCAATGCATCAGCGCAACGGTGGTTGACCTTGCGGCTCGTGGCGTGCTGCAGATCGAGCCGCTGGGCGACAACGGGAAGGACTACCAACTGGTACTGACGGGCAAGCAGCCGGTGAAAACGTCCCAGCAGATCACCGCCAATGAACAGAACTTGCTCAACGTGCTGTTCTCTGACGGATCCAACACGGTCACCCTGGAAAACCTGTCGGGCCGAACCCAGCTCGCGTCACAGATGGCAAGCGTGCGCGGCCTCCTGCTGAACGAGGCAGTGGAAAAGGGCTGGTGGGTTGCAAATCCGGTGCACGTGCGGGCGCGTTGGCGGGCCGCTGGCCTGGTGTCGCTGGTCGCCGGCGGTGCACTGACGTTCTTTCTTGCAGGTGCGTCGCGGTTCGGACTTGTTGGAATCGCGCTAGCGGTGTTTGGGTTGGGTCTGCTTGCGGCCGCTCAGACGATGCCGGTGCGCACTGCAACAGGCAGCCGCGTCGAGGCTCGTCTCCGCGGGTTTGAGCTGCTGTTCGATGCGGGCGAAGGGGATCGGCTGAAACTTGCGGAGAAGCAGAACCTGTTTGCCGAATATCTGCCGTACGCCATGGTGTTCGGCAACGTGGACAAATGGGTGAAGACGTTCGAGAAGATGGGCGTGCAACCCACCGTTCCGTATTTCGGGCCAATGGGCGGTTACGGACCTGGCTTCTACCCGATGGGCTGGGGGCGGGGCGGCAGTTCCCTGCAAGGAGCGCTTGACAGTTTCGACCGTTCGCTGAACCAATCCATCGCAGCCGGTGCAGCAGCCGAGGCCGCACGGCAGGCCGCCGCACGGTCTTCCAACAGCTCTGGTGGATTCGGTGGCGGCAGCTTTGGCGGTGGCGGGTCCTCGGGCGGCGGTGGCGGCGGCTCCTGGTAGGCGGCTCCTGGCAAGTGGCCGCCCGTCGCCGGCTCGGTTTCCAGCGTCAGTTTTCGAGGGTCAGAACTTCCTGCGCCAACATCTCAAGTTCTTCGGTGAAGTTGGCCGGTTCCACGGCGGGAATGAGCACAAACTTTGAGTACCCGTGCTCGATGAAGCCGTTGATCTGCGCGCGTATCGCTTCCACGCCGACCGGGAACAATGCTGAGGCATCGGTGATGTCGGGTCGGCGGGCCTTGAACCGTTCGATGAGTGGACCCATCAACTCCCCGCTTGACGCGTAGGGGATGAGCACACCGAAATGCTCTGGGTCGATCTCTCGGCCTGCCTCTTCAGCTGCGAAACGGACTTGGTCTGCAAGCGCCCCGGATTCAGCCGGGGTGATGAAACTAGGTAACCAGCCATCTGCAAGGCGGCCGACCCGCCGAAGTTCAGACGGTGCGAAACCGCCCAGCCACACTTCTGGAGGGGACTGCTTGGGTTTGGGCCGAACCGTGACGCTGTCGAAGGAGAAGAACCGTCCCTCGTGGCTGACGTTGTCTTCGGTCCACAGGCGGCGGATGAGCGCAAGGGATTCGTTGAACATCGGCGCCCGATCTTCACGCTTCACCGCGAAGGCTGCCTGTTCCTTTGGATCTGCAACGCCAAGGCCGAACGCCGGAAGCAGCCTGCCGCCCGAGAGAACGTCAAGCGATGCGAGTTCCTTCGCCACCAGAACCGGGTTACGGCCCGGAAGGACCATCACGCTCATGCCGAACTTCAGTTTGTGGGTCCGGCCGGCGGCGAACGCCATTGCAACGACGGGGTCCGGAGCGTTGCCGGTGAGCCGCTCGGAGAACCAAACAGAGTCGAACTTGAGGCGTTCGAGGTCGTCGATAAAACTTGCGTATTGCACCGAGTCGCCACGCATTCCAGCGGTGCCCAGGCCAAACCCGATGCGAACCTTCATGCCAACAACTCTCGGACGCGATCTTTGGGGCGGCCGATGAGCGCCACGGATCCCTTGACGACAACGGGTCGTTGCATCAAGCGAGGCATCTTCATAAGTACACTGACGATCTGATCAGCTGTTGCGACATCGGCATCGGTGAGACCCATCTTGGCGAACACCGCGTCACGGCGCACCAAGTTGGTGATGGGGTCCTCCAGATGATCGATGATCCAACGAAGCGTTGCTTCGTCTGGCGGGGTCTTGGTGTAGTTGATGACGGTGGCGCTGACCCCAAGCTCTTCGGCAATGCTCACGGCATTGGTTGAAGAGTTTCAATTTGGGTTGTGAAAAATGGCAGGTGTGTCGAAGTTCGGCTTCATCACCGTTCACGGTAGCTTCCAGTTCGGTGCAGCTCCTGATCGCCCGGTAGCGTCGGTGGCGTGGCCTTGGAAAACCTGACTCAAACAGATCCGACTTCGATGTTCCGGTTGGACGGCAAGGTGGTCATTCTCACGGGAGCGTCGTCGGGCCTTGGGCTGCGGTTCGCCGAGGTCCTGCACGCTGCGGGTGCGCAGGTTGTTCTGGCAGCGCGGCGAATGGACCGGCTGGATGAGCTTGCGGCCAGGTTGCCAGGTTCGCTCCCTATCCGCACGGACATCGCTCTGCCAGAGGACTGTGAGTCGCTGGCACAAACCGTGCTCGACCGTTTTGGGCGCATCGATGTGCTGATCAACAACGCCGGCCTGGCAAATCAACATCCACCGGAGTCCGAGCCCATCGAATCGTGGCGCCAGGTGATGGCGGTCAACCTCGACGGGCTCTTTCAGCTCACCCAGCACTGCGCAACCAAGTGGATGTTGCAGAACAGTGGAGTGGTCGTGAACGTGGCGTCGATGCTGGGCCACATCAGCTCGGGGCGCATGCAACAGGCCAGTTACGCGGCTTCCAAGGGCGCGGTGGTGAACCTCACTCGTGAGCTGGCTGTGCTGTGGGCCCGGCGCGGCGTGCGGGTCAACGCGCTGTGTCCGGGGTTCTTCCAGACCGAACTGACCGACGACCTCTTCGACTCTGACGGTGGCCAAAAGTACCTGCGTCAGCGCACGCCGATGGGTCGCAACGGCGAGGGTCGCGAGCTGGACGGGGCGTTGTTGTTCCTCTGCTCCGATGCCTCCTCCTTTGTTACCGGACAGTCGCTCATCGTCGATGGAGGCTGGTCAGCACAGTGACCAAACCGACCGAGCAGGCCGACCACGGCCGGACCGCGACGCTGCACCTTTTCACCGTCCCCAAGTCAGGCATCCCTCTCGCGTTGTTTCATATGGCCACTGATCGTCGGGTGCTGAGGAAGGCGCCAGGGCTTCGGTTCGCCAAGATGCTTGGAACCAGCAGCGGCACCACGTTTCTCCCGCAAGACGCAGATCTCGGCGTATGGGGACTGTTCACCGTCTGGGGCGACGAAGCAACTGCCCAGCAGTTCGACACGGAGCATCCCGTAGTCCGCAGCTGGCGGAAACGTTCGCTGGAAGAAGCCCGGTTCGTCTTGTCGCCGATTCGCTGGAAAGGAGAGTGGGCGGGATCCCGTCCGTTCGGCGCAGACTCCTCGAAACACGATGGCGGCGAGGTGAATCCGGACTGTCGACCCATAGCTGTCCTCACCAGGGCGAAGATCCGGCCTCGCAAATTGCCGACATTCCTGCGGGCAATCCCGCCGGTTGCCGCCGACGCCCATGAGGTCCCGGGTTCGCTGCTCCGCATCGGTATCGGGGAGGCTCCGATCGGCCTGCAGGCAACGTTTTCGGTGTGGGCGGACGTTTCGGCGGTTGAGAATTTCGCATATCGGCGCGACGCTCACCGTGAAGTTGTGCGGAAAACTGCCTCCCAAGGGTGGTATTCCGAAGAGCTGTTTGTCCGTTTCACGGTCCAGTCCGCCACAGGTACGGTCAGGGGTGCCAGCATGGAAGGGATTCAGCGGCTTCTCCCTCACCCCAGAACCGGCTGATTCGCGTCGTACGCGCTGAAAGAGTTGCTCATGCCACATCTCATGGAACCAATGGGCGACCCCGTCCACTTGCGAGCACTGTCGTTCTTCGCGGCTGCGTTCGGCATCCTGGCCCAAATCATCTACGTCTTCACCGATGATCGGCCACGCGTCTGGATGACAGTCCTGGCGGTACTGGCGTTCTTTGCTTGTGCAGCGTTTCACGCGGCCTCCGAGTCGTTTCTTGCTTTCTTGACCCTGCTGCTTGCCGGTGTGTTGCTTGGGTACGTCGCTGAGTTCATGGGCGACCGGTTGGGCTTCCCATTCGGTTCGTACGACTATGCGCCGGGCACATGGCTGAAGCTGGCTGGTGTGCCGGTGATCGTTCCGCTTGCATGGGCGATGCTCGGATGGCCGGCGTTCGTGGCTGGCCGGATGATCGGAAAACCGCTCCTTGGCGCACCGATCCTTGCCGCGTGGGACCTTTTCCTTGATCCACAAATGGTGAAGGACGGGCGCTGGACCTGGGCCAAGAGCGCATGGCCAACTATCAACGGTGTGCCACTCACCAACCTGTTGGGCTGGCTGGTTGTAGGCGCGCTGATGATGTTCCTGTTCGATCGAGGCGTGAACCACGTCATCGATTTCGAAGGCATCCCGTTGTTGGTCCTCGCATGGACCTGGGCCTCTTCGTTCATCGGCCATCTGTTGTTCTTCGGTCTTCGCGGGAGCGCGTTGGTCGGCGGTCTCGCCATGTCGGCAGCGTTGAGTCCGGTTGTGTTGGCGTTCCTCGGATCTACCAGAGGCCGACAAGACCGAGAAAAGATGCCGTCTGCTGGCCGTGGCCGCTGAAGACACGGTTGCAGTCGCCGTTGTAGTCACCGCTGCCGGTTCGGTGCTCGCTTCGGTCTTCAGCGCGCACGCGCTGCTGAACGCTGTTTTGCTGCGGCGGGCCGACCCCAACTCCCCAGCGGTCCCGGCCAACAAACGCATCAGTGTGCTCATCCCCGCGCGTAACGAAGCGCATCGGATCGGCCCGACCATCACCTCAGTACTGGCATGCGATGGTGTCGAGGGCGGCTTTGAACTGATTGTGCTGGACGATCATTCGACCGACGCAACCTCCGACGTGGTGCGTGCCGCAGCGGCTGGTGACCCGCGGTTGCGCGTCATCACTGGGAAAGACCTGCCTCCCGGCTGGCTTGGGAAACCCTTCGCGTGCAACCAACTCGGCCGGCTCGCAGCCGGTGATGTGCTGGTGTTCATCGACGCCGATGTGGTGCTTGCGCCGGCTGCGTTGCGCGCAACGGTTGCGCTGATGGAACGCCACAACCTGCACCTGGTCTCGCCGTATCCAAAGCAGATCATGGGGAGCGCAGCGGAACGTTTGGTGCAGCCGCTGCTCCAGTGGCTGTTCCTGACGTTCTTGCCGTTGCGGTTGGCGGAACGGCCGAACCCTGTTTCGATGGCGGCCGCCAATGGCCAACTGCTTGCCGTCGATGCGAAGGCGTGGCGCCAAGTTGGTGGGCACGAAAGCGTGTGTAGCGATGTCATCGAAGACGTGGCGCTTGCAGCCTCGTTCAAACGGAACGGATTCCGTGCCGTGGTGGCAGAGGGTTCCGCGATCGCTTCATGTCGGATGTACGACGGCTGGAATGAACTACGCGACGGCTACTCCAAGAGCCTGTGGGCCGCTCTGCCAAGCAAGGCTGCGTCGCGGGGAATCGGATCGTTGCTTCTCCTTGCTTACGTTGTTCCGGCAACGGGAATGCTGGCAGGGATTGCCTTACGCCGCCCACGCCTGTTTTGTACTGGTGCGCTTGGATACCTGGCGGGGGTACTGGGAAGGGTAATAAGCGCGCATGCTACCCGAGGTCGCAAGGCCGATGCGTTGGCCCACCCAGCTTCGGTGTTGACATTGATCGGTCTTGGCATCCGCAGTAACCGGTTGGCGCGGCAGGGAAAGTTGAGCTGGAAGGGCCGCAAGATCAGCGGTGAACGGGGGGCAAACTGATGGGGTCTGAGGTCGTTGTGGTTGGGGCGGGTCTCGGCGGCTTAGCTGCGGCAGCCCGACTGGCCGCTGCTGGACATCGGGTGACCGTATGCGAACAGGCAGACACTGTCGGCGGCAAGCTCGGCGTGTTCCGACGCGATGGTTTCACGTTCGACACCGGTCCGTCGTTAGTCACGCTTCCGTCCGTCTGGCTGGACACGTTGATGGCAACGGGCATGTCGGCGGCCGATGCGGAAGCCGCAGTGACCTTGCGGCGGCTCGACCCGATTGCCCGATACCGCTTCGCAGACGGAACATGGTGGGATCATCCTGCCGATGAGGACGCGCTCGTTGCGGCGTGCGATCTGTTGTCCGCTGGGTCGGGGGAGGGAATGCGGTCTGTTCTCCGGCGAGCCGAAGCGATGTGGAACGCCAGTCGCGAACCGTTTCTGGAGAGCCCGTTGTCCGGGGCGCGTTCGCTGTTGCGTCAAGCAACACGGCTGCGCGATCTGCGGACCATTGCACCAGGCAGAACCTTGCGATCGTTGGGGCAGGCGCACCTTACTGACCTAAGACTGCGCCAGTTTCTGGATCGCTATGCCACCTACAGCGGCTCTGATCCCCGCCAGGCCCCAGCCGTTCTTGCGTCCATCCTGTGGGCTGAACGCTCTGAGGGTGCTTGGTATGTGGACGGAGGATTACGTTGCCTGGCGGACACCTTGCTTGCCCGTTGTGTGACACTCGGGGTCGACGTGCGGGTTTCGGCCGATGTTGTTCGCGTTTGCACAGCCGACGGCACCGTCAAGGGAGTGGAGCTCCTCTCCGGCGATCATCTGCGCGCTGACGTTGTGGTAGCCAACGCCGACGCGGCGCACCTGTACGGAGATCTTCTGCCGGACACCTCAGGCAGTGTGGGCCTTCAGTCGGTTGAACGAGCGGAACCCTCGCTGTCCGGATTTGTGCTCTGCCTGGCCGTGGATCGCTCACTCCCCGGGGCTTCTGAGTTGCCGCCACTTGCGCATCACACGGTGCTTTTCCCAGCGCTGTACGACGCGGAATTCGACGCATTGTTTGCCAGCCCGCCGCGCGTGGTCGAAGATCCAGCCGTCTACCTGTCGATCCCGCAAGATCCGGCCGTGGCTCCGCCAGGCTGCGAGGCGTGGTTTGTGCTGGTCAACGCACCCCGCCACGATCCAACCGGCGTTGACGGGGTCGACTGGGCTCGTCCAGGGTTTGGCGAAGCTGAAGCAGACCGGGTGCTTGGCGTGATGGCACGGCGAGGCGTGGACGTGCGGCCCTTCATCCGGTTCCGTGAACTTCGCACCCCGGCCGACCTGGAGTCTCGTACCCGCGCTGCGGGTGGCTCCATCTACGGCACTTCCTCCAACGGGCCTGTCGGTGCGTTTCTCAGACCAGCCAACAAGGCATCGGTGCAGGGTTTGTATCTCGTGGGTGGATCTTCGCACCCCGGTGGCGGCATCCCCTTGGTTCAGCTGTCTGCTCGGATCGTTGCGCAGATGGTGGGATCTGCCTAAGGCGAATCACCAACGGGCGATATACCGAACCAACTGCAACCATCCGATTGTGGTGACGCCAGCAATGATCACCGGTCCCCATGTCCCGATGAAGTCAGCCGACCTCGGCGCCACGCCCATTCCAACGAGCGTCACCGCGACCCCAATCACCCGGGTTGGACGCTCGCCGACCGTGATGGGTCCAAGGGCGGGGCCGTGTGAAATCCCACGATTCGTCACGATGACCCGCGCCCTCGTGTACTCCAGCAACATCACTGCAGCCATCGCAGCGACGCCTGAGGCGGCGCTGCCGCCGCCCCGCACAATGGCAGCGAAAAACAAGGCTTCAGAGATGCGGTCCGCAACGGAGTCCAGAACCTGACCTCGTGGGGATTCTCGTCCGGTGAACCCGGCCACCGCGCCGTCGACCCCATCGGTAAGCGCGCTGATGATGACAATGCCACCAGCGAGTGCCACCCAACCGGATCCTTCATGTGCGACGGCAAATGCCACAGCTGCAACCCATACCCCAACCAGGGTCAGAACGTCTGGTAGCACGCCTGCACGCGCCAGTGGGGTTGCCATGGCGTGCGTCAGTCGCAGGAACAGACGAACCATGGGGTTGGCCATGGGGTCCACATCGTCTGCTCCGTGCAGGCGCTGCCACATCGCAGCCCTTTCTTCGGGCGAAGAAGGAAGTGGCACCGTTGGTGTTGCTGCGGAGAAAACAGCCAGCGCGCATATGGCTATCCCGCTGGTCGCGATGACAAACCACCACATGAGCGGAGTCACCTACAGGAAACGACGATCTTGCCGAACTTTGCACCGGCAGCAAACCGTTGATATGCCTCGTTGACCTGCGCCAACGGAAACACGTCGACGATCGGCACGGTGATCCGGCCGGTTGCGGCGTGGGGGAGTAGTTGTGTTTCCACGCGGCGGGCGGCGTCTGCCTTCTGTTCAAGCGGCCGGGACCGAAGCGTGCTGCCGTGCAACCGTGCGCGCTTGTTCATCATCGCGAGCAGGTCAATTTCGGCCTTGCCCCCGCTGCCTGACACCCCAATGATCGAAATCCGGCCTCCGGTGTTGAGCGACGAAATATTGGTCGCCAGGTTGGAGGCGCCGACCAGCTCAAGCACAACGTCGAACGGTCCGTGCTGGGCGAAATCGGCCGGGTCAACCGCTTGGATTGAACCCGGAGCGAGGGCCTCGACGGCCGCACGCAGATCCGGATTACGGACGGTACCGACCGCGGTTGCGCCGACGATGGCGGCAATCTGTAAACCTGCCATTCCAACCCCGCCGGCTGCCCCGTGCACGCAGACCCGCTCGCCGCTGACGAGCGTGCATTGCGTGATGAGCGCATCGTGAGCGGTGGTGAACGCTTCAGGAAAGGCGCCAGCTGCCTCCCAGGACATCGAATTCGGGACGGCCATGACGGTGCGTTCATGCACCGTGATCAACTCAGCCAACGCGCCGCCGCCCACAACGGCCATCACGCGGTCACCAACGGCGAAACGGTGGCAGCCGGGTCCCGTACCCACAACCTCGCCCGCCATCTCTAGGCCAGGGATGTGCTGCGGCGAACCCGGAGGCGCCGGGTAGAACCCAGCAATCTGCATGCGATCAGCGTTGTTGAGACCAGCGGTGTGGACACGCACCAACAGCTCACCTGTCCCAGCCACCGGGTCCGGCTCTTCTTGGACAACGAGCGAACCGTTTGAAATCACCGCTGCGAGCATGCCCGCACGATAGCGGCGGTTGGGGGGAACCCCCTGAAATAGACCCTCAGTCGAACGACTTGAGCAGTTCCGCGGCGACCGGGCAGTCCGCCCGACCCGGAGCTTGCGTGATGGGAACCAACCCCTGGGGTGTGACCGCATGGCTGATGAGCCCGAGAGGAACGAGTTCCGAGTCACGGTCCCATGGGTCGCCGTCCTGCTCGAGACGCCGGAGGTACGCATCCCATAAACGGCCCGGCAGGACGCGTCCGATGCCACAAGTTGCCCACACCGGTACGCCCGCTTGATGTGCAGCTGCTGCTGCAGCAAGAGACCCGATGGTTGCGACGATGCCCGTTGATCCCAGGCCCACGGCTTCGAGCAAGACGAGGTCTGCGTCGGCGGCGGCAGACGCGATGCCCCGCTCGTCGACCAGCACCGGCTGATGTCCGCTGCGTTCCAGCCGACGGACAAGCGAACTGCCCTCATCGAGCGCATCGCCCACCAAGATGGTGACGTCACCGCGCCTCGCCAACCCTGAGGCAGCAAGTTCGGGCCAACCCACAATGAGCACTCGGGCGTCTTCTGGGATCACGTCACGAACGTGCGCCGGGGTGTCGTCGGAGTCCAGGTCACCTGCTGCGATCCAGGCTTCAGCGTCGGGATCGGGTGAGGCCAACACCCGTGCAGCCAGCCACCAAATGGCGGCGGCTTGTGGTTGGCGGTCCACGAGGCGCCGACAAGCAGTGACTAAGGCAGCCGGATCTGAGGAGAACGACGCAAGTGCACCCGCAGCTTCCCTGACCAGCATGGTGGGGCCGTCGTCGGTTGCGCGCGCCACATAGCGGAGTCTTTCGATGGGATGCATTGCGTCGAAACTACCGCTGTTGTGGTGGACTTCGGCCTGAAGGTTGCCTGAAGCCTGCCCGAAGGTTGCCTGAAGGTGTCTGAAGGTGTCTGAAGGTGAAGGTTGGGTCGTGGTGCGTCAGCTAGCTTGGGGACCCGTGGCTGCCAACCCCTCCACCGATCTCCAACTCACGTCGTTGAACGGAAAGTCCTACCCGCTTTCCGCGTACCTCGTGCAATACCAGCTCCTCGCGGTGGTGGTTGATCCATTCACCAACGAAAGCGCTTGGGTATTGAAGACCGCGGCGCGCATCTTGGAGACGTTCGATCAGGCCGACTGCCGTGTGGCGTTCGTCGTCGCGGGGGCTACCGCCGATGAGGCCAAGCAGTTCCTCGGCCCGTTCGCTACTCGCATTCTCACCTTCCCAGACCCAGATCGTGCGATTGTCAAGGCGTTCGCCTTCACAACGCTCCCTGCGCTGGTGCATGTGGATAACAGCGGTGCAGTGGTCAATGCGGCCGAAGGTTGGAACCCAGACACATGGCAGGACCTCACCGACGTCCTTGCCAAAGAGATGCACTGGACAGGGCCTGTGCTCCCTGCCCCTGGCGACCCGGCCCCGTTCGCCGGTTCTGCTGCTCTCGGCTAAATCGCAGCCAACCGGCTCCTTCGTAAAGTCGAAAAAACCCCGGCCGTTGGCCGGGGTTTTTTTGTTGGTCGGTGCGCCGTGTGGCGCCCGTGTCAAAGGAGGGGGATCAAGGAAGGGTGTTGGAGATGGTGTTGAACGAGCTCTTGATCTTGTCGCCGAGCAAGGAGACAGCGCCGATGATGGCGACGGCGATCAGGCCGACCATGAGGGCGTATTCAACTGCGGTTGCACCGCGCTCTTCGATCTCTGCCTTGCGGCCGGCGAGGAGGGTCTGGAGGGAGACGAACATTTCGAGCATTCAGGGGTCCTTTTGAGGTGAGGGGTGTTTCGACTTGGGGGGTGCTGCTTGGGTGACCAGATCTTCGGGCGCTCAGCGTCCAACGTGATCCTCCAAACTGGTGAACACCATCGCCAATGAATCATTCGGCCCATCTACATCGCCTCGGTGGGCGTGCGAGTAGGTCGAGCGTCCCTTGCTGCTCCGCCGTCGATTACGAGTGCGCGGGGTCATCATCGCTACGGTCTGGGGATGGCATTCCCAGCAGTGAACATTGGACCGGTCGGTATTTGGACGGGTGTCTTCGACGCCCACCCCGCACAGGTAATGAAGGATTCGGCAAAACTCATTGAAGACTTGGGTTTCAGTGCGTTGTGGATCCCTGAGGCGGTGGGGCGAGATCCGTTCGTAGCGGCTGCACTGGTGCTGGGGGCCACAGAGCGCCTTCCTGTTGCCACCGGTATCGCAAACATTTACGCCAGAGACCCAATGACTATGGCCAACGTGCAAAAGACGCTTGGCGAAGCGTTCCCCAACCGCTTCCTTCTTGGCCTCGGTGTGAGCCACGGGCATTTGGTGGCCGGTGTCCGCAAACACGACTACGCAAAGCCCTATTCGCACATGGTGGAGTACTTGGACCGGATGGATTCTGCGTTGTTCATGGGCCAGGCGCCGACAACCAACCCTGGCCGGCTGCTTGCAGCGTTGGGCCCCAAGATGTTGCAACTGGCTGCAACGAAAGGAAACGGGGCTCACCCGTACTTCACCACGCCGGAACACACTGCAATTGCGAGAGCAGAAATGGGCACTGACGCGCTGCTGGCGCCCGAGCAGATGTGCGTGCTCAGTACAGACGCAGACCAGGCCCGCCGGATCGCCCGCAAGGGTATGAAGATCTATTTGGGGTTACCCAACTATTGGAACAACCTGCTGCGTCTTGGGTTCACCGAAGCTGACAGGGAGAACGGCGGCAGCGATCGCCTGGTCGACGCCATTGTGGTGTGGGGCACTCCCCAGCAGGTCGCTGACCGCGTTGCACAGCACCATGCTGCGGGTGCAGACCACGTCTGTGTGCAGGTGCTCCGGGCAGACAGCGCGGTCCCAGCACAAGAGTGGCGCGATCTTGCAGAGGTGCTGTTGTGAGCAACCGTTCCATTGACCGTGAGGCAACCGCCCAGCTTGCCGGCCCCAAGCCCGGCGGGGCTCTTATCCATCAGCGCGCGTACGAAATTGGTTCGTACTTCGAGGACGACGAACACTGCCGTCTCATCGGCCACATTCGCGACGTGAAACCAGACGGAATGTGGGGGATCAACGACACCGAGCCGATGACCATCCATCACATGGAACTGCACATCGTGTTTCACGCTCCCACCACCGTGATCACTGAAGTCTTCACGGAGATGCACGTCACGCCGCACACGGAATGTCAGTTGATCAAGGCCAGCTATCAAGAGCTTGTCGGCTTGTCCATTGCGCGTGGTTTCACTGCCAAGGTCAAAGAGCTGTTTGGCGGCCCGCGTGGATGTACACACATAGGTGCACTTACTAATGCCATGGCACCCGTAGCTATTCAAAGCCTGTGGGCGTTCTTCCATCGTGATCACGACGCAAGCACCTTCACGCCGAACCCCTCCGAAACGCCTGAGCAGGCCCAGGCACGAGCTGAGGCTGCAGCGAGGATGCGGGAACAATCGTTTCAACGCAACCGCAACACGTGCCACGTCTGGGCCGAAGACGGGCCGATGTTCGACATGTTGGCCCAGGGGCAGACGCTCCCAATCCCGCTATGGGGACAAAAGCGGCTCAAGGAGCGCGGCGTCGACCCCGCGTTGTGGGCAACACGAGAGCCAGAGGTATGACCCCGGAAGAGTTTCGAGCCGCAGGCCACCAACTGATCGACTGGATTGCGGATTTCCGCGACTCCATCGAGAGCAGGCCCGTGCTCGCGCAGGTTCTTCCGGGGGAGGTGAAGGCCGGGTTCTCGGCTTCACCGCCCACTCAAACGATCGGGTTCGGCCAACTGATAGACACGCTGAACACCGTGGTGGTGCCGGGCGTGACGCAGGTGCAGCACCCGATGCACTTCGGTTGGTTCCCGTCCAACGCGTCGATGGCAAGTGTGCTGGGCGATATTGCGTCATCCGGTTTGGGTTCGCTTGGCATCACGTGGCAGTCGTCCCCTGCGCTGACCGAGGTCGAAGAAGTTGTCAACGACTGGCTTCGGCAACTGTGTGGTTTGTCAGACGCTTGGCACGGTGTCATCCAAGACACAGCGTCAACAGCGTGTCTGGTTGCAATGCTGTGCGCCCGTGAACGAGCCAGTGGTTTCTCGCAAAACCGCGGCGGCCTACAGGGTGAACCGCAACCGTTGGTGGTCTACGCATCGCCACAGTGCCATTCATCTGTGCCGAAGGCGGTGCTCCTGGCCGGGTTCGGAGCAGACAATCTCCGCCACGTGGAGATTGACCCCGTTACCTACGCACTGCGACCAGATGCGTTGCAAGCAGCTATGCGCGCTGACGTTGCAGCAGGTCGACGGCCAGCAGCGATCATCCTTGGTCTCGGCACAACCGGTACCACGGCGTTCGACCCAATTCTGGAGGTCGTCGAGATCGCAGCGGAGTTCGGCGCGTGGGTTCACATCGATGCAGCAATGGCCGGTTCCGCAATGCTCCTACCGGAGTGCCGGACCTTGTTCGACGGAATCGAAGGTGCTGATTCCATTTCATGGAACCCACACAAGTGGATGGGCACCGCGCTTGATTGCTCTATGTACTTAGTACGTGATCATCAGCACCTAGTTCAGGTAATGAGCACCAATCCCAGCTACCTGGCTTCGGGCGCCGATGGTCAGGTGGTCCAATACAAGGATTGGGGCATTCCCCTTGGCCGTCGGTTCCGTGCCATGAAGCTGTGGTTCCACCTCGCAATCGACGGAGTGGAAGCAATACAAGCGCGCTTACGACGTGATCTTGCGAATGCGCAGTGGTTCGTGGAGCAGGTTCGTGCCACGGACCATTGGGCTGTTCTTGCTCCTGTTGCGTTGCAGACCGTGTGTATTCGCCACGAACCACCCGGCCTCGTCGGAGACGCGCTCGATGCTCACACGTTGCGATGGGTGAACGCAATCAATGAGTCGGGTGCGGCGTTCATGTCGGCGTCGGTGTTAGATGGCCGGTGGATGGTGCGAGTGTCAATCGGTGTTGAAGCGACGGAACGCCATCACGTGGAGCGGCTGTGGGAAATGGTCCGAGCGGCGGCCGCCAGCGCCGCTGCTGACTAATCCATCCCAGCGGACTTTGGCGTGTTCTCGGCACTTGTCTGTTACTTGTCTTCCATTTGAGGTTGGCCTCGTCTAACCTGGGCGGACCCAGGACCCCCAGGACCCTTCTGCAGTAGGAGCTCGATTCACATGGCCAAGATCAAAGTCGCCACCCCCGTCGTCGAGATGGACGGTGACGAGATGACCCGCATCATCTGGCAGTTCATCAAAGACAAGCTCATCCTTCCGTACCTGGATATCGAGCTGGATTACTACGACTTGGGCATCGAGAAGCGCGATGCAACCGACGACCAGATCACCATCGACTCGGCTAACGCAACAAAGAAGTACGGCGTTGCAGTGAAGTGCGCAACCATCACACCAGACGAGGCTCGTGTTGAAGAGTTCGGCCTCAAGAAGATGTGGAAGTCGCCAAACGGCACCATCCGCAACATTCTGGGCGGCGTCATCTTCCGGGAGCCAATTGTCATTTCCAACATCCCTCGCCTTGTGCCGGGCTGGACCAAGCCAATCATCATTGGTCGTCACGCCCACGGTGATCAGTACAAGGCCACAGACTTCAAGGTGCCGGGCGAAGGCACCGTCACCATGACGTACGTGCCGAAAGACGGCAGCGCACCGGTTGAAATGAAGATCGCTGACTACGGCCCAGACGGTGGCGTGGTGATGGGCATGTACAACTACAACAACTCAATCCGTGACTTCGCTCGTGCTTCTTTGCGCTACGGCTTGGACCGCAACTTGCCGGTTTATCTGTCAACCAAGAACACAATCATGAAGGCTTACGACGGCCAGTTCAAAGATCTCTTTCAGGAGATTTACGAGACCGAATTCAAAGCCGATATGGACAAAGCCGGTCTCAGCTACGAGCACCGCCTCATCGATGACATGGTTGCGTGTGCGATGAAGTGGGAAGGCGGTTACGTGTGGGCCTGCAAGAACTACGACGGGGACGTGCAATCAGACACGGTTGCGCAGGGCTACGGCTCGCTTGGCCTCATGACCAGCGTGCTGATGACTCCAGACGGCAAGACCGTCGAAGCTGAGGCCGCTCACGGTACCGTGACCCGCCACTACCGCGAACACCAAAAGGGCAACAAGACCTCCACCAACCCAATTGCGTCTATCTACGCCTGGACCCAAGGTCTGTCGTATCGCGGCAAGATGGACGGCACGCCGAAGGTCACCGAGTTCGCGGAGACGCTTGAGCGTGTCTGCATCGAGGCAGTCGAGGCGGGCGAAATGACAAAAGACTTGTCGTTGCTCATCTCCAAGGATCAGCCATATCTCCACACAGAAGATTTTCTGGAGGCGCTCAACGTACGCCTGCGGGCCAAGATGGCCTAACCGACTCCGGCTTCCGGTCCGGGATTCAGCTCCTGGATTTCAGGTCCCGGATTCAGGTCCGAAATCAAAGTCAAATTGCTCGCCTCCGCCACGCCTCGTGGTATGGGGCGGGCAATTCTGCGTTAACGGGCGTTAATTCCCGTCAACTCCGTGGAAATTTCCCGGCTGCCATTCGCCAATGTTGATGATGCTCGCTATTGTCCGAAGCGCGCACCGAGGCTCCGGAACTTCCCCGTTCCGCCGGATCAGCGGCCGTTGCGTAAGCAACATTTCCAGCTGATTTTGCACGTCTGCCAACCGTTGCGCGAGTTGGTCAAACGTGCTGTTCCGGTGTTGTCCGGGAAGGGACCCTTTTACTCATGACTCTCGCTGCTTGGGATTTTCACGGCGGAACGCTGCTTGCGGCGCTCGCTGCGTTCGCTCTCGGTTTTTTGGTCAATTGGTGGTTTGGTAAGCGTGGCAAGTCCCACGAAGAAGTGTTGCGTCGTGTTGTAGAGACCTCAACCGACGAGTCGACCCGGCTCAAGACTCTTTCCGATGAGCATTCGCACGCGTTGAAGCTCAAAGATGACTCCATCGTGTCGCTCAAGGGTGACTACGACGGTCAACTTGGTTCGCTCCGTGCCGACCTCGACAAGTCCGCTGCGTTGGTTCGGACTCACGAGGCCGACCTGTCCACGCACAAGGCCGAAGCCACCCGTTTGCAGGGCCTTGTCGCCACCGTCGACACCTCAAAGGCCGAGATCGATGGCCTGAAGGCAGAGCTCGCAAAGCAGAAGAACGACTACGAGCTCACACTTGGCGATTGGCGTAAGCGGGCCGAGACCGGCGAGGCCGCCAAGGCCGCTGCAGAGAAGCGCATCGCGGACGCGGATGCGGAGCATGCGCGTGTTGTTGGTGAGTGGTCTTCGAAGGTGTCTGCAGCGGAGAGTGCTGCCGCTGCGAAGGTGTCTGCTGCTGAGGCGAAGGCTGTTGAGGTTCAGGGCTTGTTGGGTTCTACCAAGGCTGACAATGACAAGGCTGACAAGGCTTTGGCTGAGTGGCGTTTGCGTGCGGAGAAGGCTGAGGGTGATTTGGGTAACTGGTCGCGTCGTTATGCCGAGTTGGAAACCTCGCAGAAGAACGCAGACGCAGAACACCAGCGGGTCGCTGCAGACTGGCGCAAGCGCGCGGAGACTGCGGAAGCCAGCGTTGCCGACAGCGCCAAGCGTGGTGCCGATTGGGAGGCCAAGTTCAACGCGGCTGAGGCTGAGCGTGCCAAGGTTGCCGCTGAGTGGCAGGCCAAGTACTCGGCGCTTGAGGGTGACCGCGCCAAGGTTGCGGCCGATTGGGAGTCGCGTTACAAGGCACTGGAAGGCCAGCATGCTTCTCTGCAGGGCCAGCACACCGAGCTGACCGGGTTCGTGTCAACCCGCGACACGGAGATCCAAGGCTTGCGCGGTCAACTCGCTGAAGCAACAGCTGGCCCCGACGATCTCAAAGTGATCGAAGGAATCGGTCCGAAGATCGACCAAGCTTTGCGAGCTGATGGCCTCACGCGGTGGGTCCACATTCGTGACGCGTCGCAAGACCGTTTGAAGAGCGCAATCGAGAAGGGCGGCATCACGTTCGCGCCATCGATGGTCACCTGGCCGAAGCAGGCTGCCTATCTCGTGGCAGGCGATCAGGCAGGCTTCAAGCAGTACACCGAGTACCTCATTTCCGGCCAGGACCCATCCAGCTACGGTGGCGAAGTTGTCACCGGGACAGAACGTGTCGAAGCGTTGGCCAGCGGTGCTGTGTACGGCTCGGGCAATGTCGAAGTTGCCGAGGAAGCCAAAAACAAGGACGGCAGCGACAACTTGCTCATTGTCGAGGGCATCGGCCCGAAGTTCAACGAGGCACTGCTCAAGGCTGGCATCAACACCTTTGCCAAGCTGGCCGCTTCGTCGGAAGATCAGCTCAAGGGCGCCATCCAGGCAGCCGGGTTGAGCTTCGCTCCAAGCTTGTCCACCTGGGCCGAACAGTCTGGGCTGCTTGCCCGGGGTGACATGGCTGCGTTCAAAGTCCTCACCGATCGGCTTGTTGCCGGTCGCAACGACGGCTGAGCCTGACGGAGAGACGAAGGCAAACGAGCACCCATGACTGACAACTCACAGACGTCGCGCGGCGGGTCGGCTTCGGCCGGCGCGTCAAGTACGACCAAAGTCACCACCACAACGGTGACGAAAAAGACAACCATCGAGGAGTACGTGGTTCGCCGCAAGCGACCTTGGTGGATACCTCTCGTTGCGCTTGGAACCATCCCAATGGCCTTCTGGCCACGCGGTGATGCCAATGTTGAGGCCGCACCACTTGACACCGAGGTAGCCGTTGAAACGACGCTTGCCCCGGTTGAAACGGTTGCTCCAGAGACAACGGTTGCTGCCGTGCCCGTTGAAACCACCATCGCTGTGGAAACCACGTTGGCTCCCGAGACCACCGTTGCTGCTGTTGCTGCGGTGGACACCACGGTTGCGGTCGCCGCTCAGCCAATTCCGGTTGTAGCAGCCGCTGCTGGCAACTTCACCAAGCTCACAGCTGCCATCGAAGCAGCTGGCTTGAAGGACACGCTGATGGGGGAGGGCAAGTTCACGGTGTTCGCACCGACCGACGAGGCCTTCGCCAAGCTGCCTGAGGGTGTACTCGATGCGTTGCTGAAACCCGAAAACAAAGACATCCTTGCCAAAGTCCTCACGTATCACGTGGTCAGCGGCGAGACTTTTGCGAAAGACATCACCGCTGGTGATGTCGCAACGGTGCAGGGTGACACGGTCACGCTGTCTATCGATCCAGTGAAGGCCAACGATGCCAACGTCATCACGCCTGACATCCCTGCGTCGAACGGCGTCATCCACGCCATTGACACGGTGTTGTTGCCGCCGGGCCTTGACCTTGCTTCGTTGGTGGCTGCTCCTGCTGCTCCAGCAACGCCAGAATCGCTCACGGTCTATTTTGCAAATGCGTCGGCTCAAATCGATGCAGAGGCACAGGCCAAGATCGACGGTGCCGTCGAGCAGTTGAAGAAGCTGCCCGCAGGTACCAAGGTCATCATCGTGGGCCACGCTTCTACCCGAGGCAACGCTCAGCGCAACCGTGAGCTCTCCATCGCTCGCGCCAACAACGTGAAGGCCGACCTCGAACAGGGTCTCGGTGCTGACGCCTCCAAGATCGAGTTCTCGGTCGATGCCAAGGGCGATACCGAGCCCGACGTCGACGAGGCCAAGAGCCGCAAGGTCACCATCGAAATCCAGCCCTAGCGAGAGAGGTTGCCCCCTGCGTTGGGGGCAGTTCACCTCGGAACGCAGTTCCGAGGTGTTCTCCCGCAAGACGAATTGCCTCAGGTGCTCGGTCTTCTCAGACCGGGCACCTTTTGCGTTAACCGGCGATCAGAGACGGGGTTTGCGGCGAAGGAGCAAGCCGCGCCAGATGCCGTCGGCGGCGATGTGTTCGAGGCGCAGCATTTGGTAGGCGCGGCAGATGTCGGCAACTTGGGAGTCGATCACGCCGGCCAGAATCAACTGACCGTGCGGTGCGAGGGACTGCGTGAGATGCGGGGCCAGCCCGATCAGAACTGGGGCGAGGATGTTGGCCAGCACGATGTCGTAGGTTCCCGCGGCGCGCTGCGCAACGGATTCCACCGTTTCGGTGCTTGCAGACACAACGGATTCAACCCCGCTCAACGCGGCATTTGCGGCCACAATCGGGGGAGCGGCCATATCGACGTCAACCGCATCGACGTGAGTAGCGCCCAGAAGCGCAGCCACGATGCCCAGCAACCCGCTGCCACAGCCAGCATCAAACACGGTGGCCCCCTCAACAGCTTCTGCTGGCAAGGATTGCAGCAACCGCAATGCGAGACGGGTGGATTGATGTCCACCGGTCCCCCAAGCGCGGCCGGGATCAAACCGGACAACCTGCAACTCAGCGGTGTCTTCGGGTACCTCGGCATCGCTCCAATCGGGCCAGATCAGGAACCGTCCGGACACGACCGGTTGAAACGCATCGCGCCATGCGTCCAGCCAGTCGTCGCCGATCAGCACCTCGAACCGACGCCAGTGCGATCCCGGCAACTCCTGTTCCGCTGCTGCGGCCATGGCATCGGAAGCGAACCCAGCCCGCAGCATCACCATGCCTTCAGGAACCGGGGTGCCGTTGGTGGTGGAACCACCCGCAACTTCTTCGATGCCGATGGTGTCCAACTCCGCCAGGTCGGCCGACACCAACTCCACATCGTCGGGCGACACGAGAACTTCGACGACCGGAAAACGCGGCCCGGATGCGCCTTCCAACGCCTCGACCAACACGAACCGCTCGCAACGAACCAACGTCTCGTCGGTGACCACTTCGCCGACCGACGCCCAAAACCGGTTGTGCGCAGCACGCCAATCGGCCACGTCCGTGAAGGATTCGCCCTCGGCGTTGGCCAACTCCCACGGCACATCGGCCAGGCGCATCTCCGTGACCTCGAGAACTTCCAGCACGGCCAGGCGGGCCGAATCAGATCCAACCATCACCCAGCGGCTCCCCGCCACGGAAGGTGCTTCCGTCGGATCAACGACGTCGAATGTTGTGGTCTTCACCCCGGCCAAGGTGAGGCCGTTGAGGCGCTCTCGCAGTGGGCCGGCGGTGGCGTATTCCCACAACGGCAGCGAGGAAAGGTCTGGGTTCACCGGCGCACTCATCACGGGGCAGACTTGCATACATATGGCCACCCCAGAGTTCCGCTACCAAGACATCCTGCCGCTGGGCGAGGGTGCACCTGACACCACGCCGTATCGGCTCATCTCAACTGACGGGGTGTCCACGTTTGAGGTTGACGGCAAACAGTTCCTGCGAGTCCACCCTGAGGCCATTCGTCGCCTGACAGCGGAAGCCATCCACGACATCAGCCACCTGCTGCGTCCCGGCCACTTGCAGCAACTGCGCAACATCATCGACGATCCCGAAGCGACGGGGAACGACAAGTTTGTTGCGCTCGACCTGCTGAAGAATGCGGTCATCGCGTCGGCTGGCATCCTGCCGGGCTGCCAAGACACTGGCACGGCGATCATCAAGGCAAAGAAGGGTCAGTTCGTCTTCACCGGCGGCGACGACAAAGCCGCAATTGCCCACGGCGTCTACGACACGTTCGTCAACACAAACCTGCGTTACTCCCAGATGGCCCCTCTCAACATGTGGGACGAGCAGAACACGGGCACCAACCTGCCGGCCGAAATCGAGATCGAAGCCACCGGCGACGCGTCCTACAAGTTCTTGTTCATGACCAAGGGCGGCGGCTCGGCCAACAAGAGCTTGTTGTTCCAAGAGACCAAGGCCCTGCTCAACCCAGCGTCGTTCAGCGCATGGATGGACGAGAAAATACGTACGCTTGGTACTGCGGCGTGCCCGCCGTATCACTTGGGCGTGGTCATCGGCGGAACAAGCGCCGAGTACGCACTCAAGGTTGCCAAGCTCGCAAGTGCCCGCTACCTGGACTCGCTTCCAACTTCTGGCAACGCAGACGGACGTGGCTTTCGCGACTTGGAGATGGAGGCTGAGGTGCTGCGGATCTCGCAGGCAACCGGAATCGGCGCGCAGTTCGGCGGCAAGTACTTCTGCCACGATGTGCGTGTCATCCGTCTCCCGCGCCACGGCGCATCGTGCCCCGTTGCCTTAGCCGTGAGCTGCAGCGCCGATCGCAATGCGCTTGGCAAAATCACAGCCGAAGGCATCTTCCTCGAGCAGCTGGAGACTGACCCCGCACAGTTCTTGCCTGAGGTCAGCAGCGAAGAGTTGGGCGGCGCCGTTGTTCAGATCGACCTCAACCGGCCGATGGCGGAAATCCGTGCCGACCTTTCGCGTTACCCGGTGAAGACGCGCCTTTCGTTGACCGGCTCGATGGTGGTTGCCCGCGACATCGCCCACGCAAAGATCAAAGAACGCCTCGATGCGGGTCTTGGGTTACCTGAGTATTTGAAAGATCAGTGCGTTTATTATGCAGGCCCGGCCAAGACGCCAACCGGCATGGCAAGCGGATCGTTCGGTCCAACCACGGCTGGTCGTATGGACTCTTACGTTGACGCGTTTCAGGCCGCCGGTGGCAGTTTTGTGATGCTTGCTAAGGGCAATCGGTCCAAGGCAGTTACCGACGCGTGCAAGAAGCACGGTGGCTTCTACCTCGGTTCCATCGGTGGTCCAGCGGCTCGGTTGGCCCAGGATTGCATCACCAAGGTAGAGGTTCTGGAGTATCCCGAACTGGGTATGGAAGCGGTCTGGCGCATCGATGTCGTTGACTTTCCTGCCTTCATCGTGGTCGATGACAAGGGCAACGACTTCTTCGAATCGGTCAATCGTCCGGTGAGCATCGGAAAGAAGGCGTAGAATCTCTTCTGCGCTATGCGAGCCTGGACAACTTTTGCCGTCGGACCTACTCCTCGAGAGGGCCGAACCTTGCAGCCGCTGCCGCCGTCGGTCCGCACGGTGACCGAACTTGAAGTGCCAGACGGGTGTAGCCCGTCGAAGGTGGCTACCTGGGTGCAACGCCTCGCAATTGATGGTGTCGTTGCCGACGATTGCCCCCAGCCGGTTCAAGATGCCGTCCAGCTGGGTGCTCTCAGCCTTGGCAACGACCCCACCCAAGCGCTTGCCATCGACATGACCGGTAACCCCATCGGCGACAAGATGTATGCGCGCCTAGAAGGCGCCGACGACGACCGCGCATGGCTGCTTTTCGGCCTCAGCGACTCTGACGCCAACTAGCAGCAGCACCGTTTTCGTCAGCTGCCAACCACCAGGTAGTCGCAATGGCAGCCTTCGATTCCGGTCAGGTGCAGTGGATCCAACAGTTGGGTGACCTTCGCAACGTCATTCGCCAGGAGCTGATTCGCCGCCAGCTCGCACCGCTGGCCAAAAAAGGGTCTTCGGTGCTCGACGTTGGTGCGGGCCAAGGTACGCAGGCAATCGAGCTCGCCCGCCTTGGCTGCGTGGTGACGTGTCTTGAACCTTCGCCGCAACTGCGGGCTTTGTGTTCGGCATCAGCCAACGAAGCCAAAGTGCGGCTGACACAGATTGATGCCACGTTGGCCGACGCAGTGACTGCCTGCGAGGGCCGGCAATTTGATCTTGTATGCGCGCATGGTTTGTTGATGTACCTCGATGATCGCACTGCGGCCATTGGCCAGCTGGCGGATCGTGTCGCCCCGGGCGGCCGTTTGTCGATTGCGTTTCGCAATGGCGATGCTCTTGCCGCACGACCTGGGATGCGCCGAGACTGGCCTGCGGCTATCGAAGCGATGCGTGGCGATCGTTACCTCAACGGCGTGGGAGTGGACGCACGTGCTGACCGATTGGCAGACGTCGAAACCGATCTACGCAATGCGGGCCTGGTCATCGAGCAGTGGTTCGGTGTGCGTGTGTTCAACGACTCCGTTCCGCATGGGTCGGCTCTTCCGGCGGGTGAAGACCTTCAGGCGCTGCTTGAAGTAGAAGCCCTTGCCGCAGCCAAGGACCCATACCGTTGGTTCGGGTCCTTGCTGCACGTGATTGCGGTCAAAGATCCGCAACGGTGACCTGCCCTCGGGGTGACCGGGGTCAGGTGAAGTTGAGGCCGGCGAACTGGCCGTCCGAGCGCCACTTGGCGATGTAGTTGAAATATGCCACCGGCCCTTCGGGGTATCCCACGCTGTTGAGCAGTGCCGCTGGACCAGCGTCCTGTCCTTCGTTGTTGTAGTAGCCAGGGGTGCAGTCGGGGCGGTTGGCGAACCGACGGCCACCCTTCAACAGTCGGTCAACCCATTCCGCTTCGGCCTCTGGTTGTACCTCCACCAGGTTTGCGCCGATCTCCTCTGCATGCGACACAATCGCAGCAATGGTGCGCCCTGCCTCGGTGAGGTTGTGCGGCACATTGCTGATGAGGTTTGCGGCCTGAGACGGGCTCACTACGAACAAGTTGGGGAACCCGTTGACGTGGATGCCATGCAGGCTGCGCATTCCGTCGGCCCAATACTGTGACAGAAGTTGACCGTCAACGCCGGTGACGTCGTAACCGGACCGGCGCTTGTACTCCGTGCCCACTTCGAATCCCGATGCGTAGATGAGGAGGTCTAGTTCGTAGTGAACACCGTTGACCCACACGCCGGTCTCGTCGATTCTTTCCACGCCTTTGCCATCGGTATCGATGAGGTGAGCGTTTGGTTGATTGTATGCATACAGGTATTCGTCGTGGAAGCATGGACGCTTACAAAGCTGGCGGTACCACGGCTTCAGTGCCTCGGCTGTTTCTGGGTCTGCGATGATTTCATCGACCCGCTTGCGGATCTCCACCATCTTCTCGTCGTCGCTCTCGTGGTAGGCCCACTCTGCTGCTTCCGGGGTGAACTGGGGATTTGGAACGGAGAACAGTTTGTCTCGGATGCGCTGGCTGATGTCGGTCCAGCCGTCTTTCACCAAGTCTTCGTCAACAAAGCCGCCAGTCTGCAACGTGGTGAAGTTCAGCAGCCATTGTTCCTGCCAGCCCGGCTGCAGGGTGGAAAACCATTCCGGGTCCATCGGGTGGTTGTTGCGGATGTCGATGGACGACGGGGTGCGTTGGAACACGAACAACTCCCCGGCACTGCGAGCGAGGTGTGGAACGCACTGGACGGCCGTTGCCCCCGTGCCGATGATGCCGACTCGCTTGTCGGCCAAACCGGCCATCAGTTCTCCGTCTGCACTGCCTCCGGTGTACTCATAGTCCCAGCGGCTGGTGTGGAAACTGTGACCCGCGTATGTTTCGATTCCGGGGATTCCTGGAAGCTTCGGCCGATGCAACGGACCTGTTCCCATGGCCAGATATTTCGTGGTGAAGCGGTCTCCTCGATTCGTGGTGACGGTCCAGCACCGAGCCTCTTGGTCCCATTCCGCGCCGGTTACTTCGGTGGACAACAACGCGTTGTCATAGAGGCCGTAATGGCGGGCAATCCGCTGGCAATGCTCAAGGATCTCAGGACCATGCGTGTACTTCTCTGACGGCATGTGGCCGGTCTCTTCGAGCAGAGGTAGGTAAACCATCGCCGCCGTATCGCACTGCGCTCCGGGGTAGCGGTTCCAGTACCAAGTGCCGCCGACGTCACCGCCTTTCTCCACGATGCGCACGGCCGTGACGCCGGCCTCCGTGAGACGTCCGGCGGTCACTAGACCAGCGAATCCGCCGCCGATGAATGTCAGCGTGACGTGATCCGTGACGGGGTCCCGAGGCTTCACCGGTACGTGCGGATCTTCGAGGAATCGCGCAAACTTGCCGACCGGCTGCAGGTACTGCTGGTTGCCGTCAGCGCGCAGCCGCTTGTCTCGTTCAGCAAGGTATTTGGCTCGGAGAGCCTCTTTGTCCGCTGCCGATGGGTCTTGCTTGGTGGTCACCCGGTCACCCTAGGAAGCGGCTGCAAGCAACGGCAAGTTCTCAAGCGGTGCGCATGTCTTGTGGCAGGTGGTGAGTCTCGAGACCCTCAAGCATCCAGTGCAGCACGTGACTTGCGGCTCTGGCATCGAACCGCCCAACGGTGGTGTGGCGGTAACCGATTCGGCTCCATGGCCACGGAACTCGCGGGGCACCCAACAGGTTTGCGGTGACCACCGAATTGGTGCCGCCGTGGGCGATGAGCAGCACACGCGGGCCGTTGACCTTTTCGGCGGCGGAGCCTTCCAGCGAATTCCAGCTTGGTACGTGGTGCTCGTGACGCACGATGCCGTATTCGGCAAGGAATCCGCTGAGACCAAGCTCGATCCGGTCGATGAATGCGTGGATGTTTTCGCCGCCGGCCAAGCCGTTCCAACGGTCTTCAATGGCGACAAGTGACTCGGCTTCGTAGAGCGCAATGACTTGCTCTCGTGTGTAACCCTGCCAGTTGGGGTCCCGGATTTCCTCAAGCCAGTCGGCGATGACCTCGGGTTGGCCAAGCCGTTTCAACAACGGCGCGGCCGTCTCGCGGCAGCGCTGCAACGGCGACACCAAGATGCGATCCCATTTCTCTGCTGCGAGTTGCTCACCAACGAGCTCTGCTTGCTGGCGACCGAGTTCGGTGAGCGGGGGATTGCCCAGATGAGTATCGCCTGGCCCGGCATACCAGTGTGGTTGGGCGTGGCGAACGAGGACGAGTTGCACCATTTGATGGTACTTCCTGCCTCCCCTGGGAAACTGCAAGACCTGCCACTCCCGCATTGCTGCGAGACTGACTGCATGGCTACCGGGTCACTGTTGGAACAGGCTCAGATCGACGCATACCAACGCGATGGGTTCCTGGTCATCACGGACTTCGTCGGGCGTGACGCGTGCGACACGATCAAAGAGCGCGCCAGCGCTCACGTCGACGCGTTCGATCCGGCTGACTACCGCAGCGTGTTCCAGACCGATGACCAGACCCGCACTTCCGACGCATGGTTTCTTGGTTCAGGTGGAGAAATCCGCTGCTTCCTTGAGGCTGAAGCGGTGGACGCCGAGGGAACGTTGGTCCGTCCGAAACATGGCTCCATCAACAAGATCGGCCATGCGCTTCACGATCGAGACGACGCCTTCGATACGTTCAGTCGCAACCCCGACCTCGCCAGCATCGCATCGGACATCGGCCTGATGGACCCAAAGTTGTTGCAGAGCATGTACATCTTTAAGAACGCCCACATCGGGGGTGAGGTCACGTGTCATCAGGACGCCACGTTTTTGTACACGGACCCGGTTAGCTGCACGGGCTTCTGGTTCGCAATCGAAGACGCAACCATCGACAACGGCTGCATGTGGGCAGTCCCGGGCGGGCACCTTGCGCCGTTGTCAAAACGGTTTGTTCGGAACAACCCGACCGACGACACGGCCGGCACGTCGTTCGACGTGTTCCAGCCCGACATCGAAATCGCAGGCGCGGTGCCGCTGGAAGCACCAGCCGGCACGTTGGTTGTGTTGCACGGGCTACTGCCGCACTTCTCGGGCGCCAACCGTTCTGACAGGAAACGTGACGCCTATTCCATCCATGTGATTGATGGAACTGCGCAGTACCCGCACAACAACTGGTTGCAGCGCGGTGACAGCCTGCCCTTGCGTACGGGTTCTAGCGGGTTCTAGCGGGTTCTAGCGGGTTCTAGTGGGTACAGTCCAGCGCTGAGGGCGACTAACCCAATCGGGCGATGAGGCCGGCTTTCACGTTCGGCCAATGCTCAGGGATGATCGAGAAGATGGCCGAATCTCGCGGGCCGCCCCGTCCGATGTCTCCAGAGCCTTGCTGCGCGTTGCGCAGCACACCTTCCAACTGCGCGCCGATCCGGGTGAGGGCGCGGCGGCTACGTTCGTTCCGTGCGTCGGTTCTGATCTGCACACGTACGACCTGCCACTCCTCAAACGCGTGGGTGCAGAGCAGCAGCTTCGATTCGGTGTCGATAGGCGAGTGAAGCGCCTGTGGGTTGAGCCAGCTGTTTGCGATCTCGACCGTGGTGGGGTGGGCGTCCGGCCCGTTCCAGCGTTCGATTCCAACGTAGTTGGTCATCCCGAGCACGGCACTGTCCTTCACCCGCTTCTGCACAAAGGGCATCCACGCGTGAGGTTGCGGCTGCGAATAGAACGCCGCGAGGAGTTTGTGCACGTCGTCGGCGGTTGCCGGGACGTCGATCCACTCGTAGGTTGACCTGTCCGCGCCGACTGCCGAGACGACCGCCTCGACGTGGTGCGCGCTGAGCGGTTCAAGCTCGACGAAACGCCCCCTAAACATAAATCCCTTTCGCCGCTGTTCGATGCCGCCTTCGAACCGGTGTGTCTTTCCTTCGGCCATCTCTGACTTAGGGTTGATGGTCAAGAAGGAGGCGCCGTAGGAGAGCTTAGAACGGACTGCTCCGACGTTTGTGCTGTAAGCGCTTGCACAAACAAAATTGAGGATGCAGTTGTTTTGGATGCTTGAACGGTGGAGGACGCTTAGCGAGAAATGCCTAACCGTGAGCGCAGTAAGTGTTTGACCTGTGGCCACTCGCCGGCGATGACCGAAAACATTGCGGTGTCTCGCGGAGCGCCTTCGCCGCAGTCGCCGTAACCGGGCTGAAAGCTACGAAGCACGCCTTCGAACTGCGCCCCCAGCCGTGTGATGGCATCGCGGCTGCGCTGATTACGCGCGTCGGTCTTAATCTGTACACGTAGGACATTCCACTCCTCGAACGCATGCGTCAGAAGGAGGAGTTTCGCCTCGGTGTTCACCGAGCTTCGCTGCGCGGAGGGATTGAGCCAGGTTCCACCAATCTCCACAGAGCTTGGGTTGGACTCAGGACCGTTCCATCGTTCGATGGACAAGAAGTTGGTCATGCCGACCACTGCACCGTCTGCCGCCCGGCGCTGAACGTATGGCACCCATTGGCCCGAGTCCCGCTGGCGCAGCCGCAACGCCACGGTCGCTACGGCGTCGTCGTAGTCCCTTGGGACAGGAGCCCACGCATATGTTGATCGGTCCTCGCCGGCCGCAGCAGCGATCTCGTCGACATGCTCCAACGTGAGTGGTTCCAGTTGGACGAATTGACCGGTGAGCACCATCGAAAGTTATCGGGTCTCTCCGCGGACGAACCGTGATTTTACGGCCGCCGCCAGATCAGAAGCCGGAAAACAGTCCCTAACCGATAGCGGAGAGGGCGTGATGACGCGTCGGCTCGGCGTGCCACTTGTCTGCAAGCGTTCCCAGCGACTGCACCAGCCAGTCCGGTTCACCGGTCGGCAGTTCGCGGTTCATTCGGCCGGGGCACAAAGCAACCTGGGCGCCGGCTGTTCGAGCGCCGTTCACCCCGGCAAGACTGTGCTCCACGACCAGGGTTTGGCATCGATGTAATCGATCAATTCCCAGCCGTCGAAACGCCTCCCAATAAAGATGGGGAAACGGTGGTGGTGCGGGAGCTGCCTCGCGCGTTACAACAGAATCGAACTCTGCTGTGAGATCGAGGCGTTCGAGTTGGCGGCGAACCCAACGAGATGGTGAGTCTGAAACAAGCACAGTCGGAACACCGCGACTGTGTGCCTCTTGGAGCAGTTCGATCACCCCGCAGCACGGTTGAAGTCGGAGGATCTGCTCCCAGTGCCGCTGGGACTGTTCGATGAGAAACACGTGCCGATTGATTGGATGGCCAAGATCTGATTCCAACCAGTCCAGCCAGAATCCGTCGGCTTGTGCCACGCCAATAGTCGCCCCCCACCGCTCGACACCGAGCGACAGCCCGAATTCAGCGAAGATCGCCGAAACCGAGGCATATTCGGCTTCTTCCGTGTCAAGGATAAGCCCATCGAATCGAAGAATAAGTGCCGCCAGATCGCCAATCATGTTGCTTCGCTCGGCACGTACTGCGGGAAACTTGAGACATATTTCACACCGGCTTCCCAAACTCGTGCCCCGTTCCTGCGAACCAGCACTCGACAAGGATGAAACTTGGCTACTCCGCAGATCGTGCCACGCTGATCATGGCGACGAGTGCTGCGCGGACTTCTTCGGTTGAATTCGCGGATTCGACGAATGGAAGGCGAAGCGGGTAACGGCCTCCCGAGCAGACCGTTTCAAAATCACAGCCGAGCCGGTCGACGCCGGACATCGTGGCAGAGAGCACGTCGGTTCGGCCGAGGGTGTAGTTGAGCAACAACCGGTGCGTTTCGCTGTGGTCCATATTCATATGCGAACATATTGCGTCGGTGTGCGGTGCGATTGGGTCAGGGGTGGCGACGCTGAACTCCTCCGCGTCAACCCAGCTCATCTGGCCGAATCCTCCGACGTACCTGATGGAGATCGGTTCTAGTCGCCACCAAGAGAAATCTGGATAGTCGACGTACATCTGCGCGCCCGGGTTTCTGCGAAGAAACTCCTTTCGGAGCTGCGCGGTTGGCGTGCACTCCAGCATCGTGCCGATCAGGGTGGCGCGGGCGCTGGCCAGCGGGTCTGTGCCGGCGGGGGAGGTGGCGCTGACGAGCAGACTGGCCCGCGGGTCAGCTTTGGCGTTCGAGGTGTGTTCGGCCATCGCGGAAATGAGCAGCCAAGGCGCGCCGGACTCCTCCGTCACGTAGCGGACGATTGAACCGAACGGGTAGCCCTCGGGTTGGCGGGCCAGGGTGCTCAGCGTCGCGTTGGTTTGGCCGTAGAGCAAGGTGCGGGTGAGCTCGGCATGGGAAAGGACGCCACATTGGGTTGCGGATCAAAACCGCCGTCGCGGTGCGGGTCGCGTTGACCGGGCCGTTCTCCCGCAACCCCTGAATTTCCCGATCCAGCGGAACCGCTGGTGTTGTCTGATGTTGCTGGGTTTTGCAACGTGCTGGACGTGTTCATTGTTGTTCTCCAAATGCGATGAGGTGTGAGGTTGGGCTGCAACCTTCGGTGCGTAGCGAAGGTCGGTGATGTTGTGCGTGATTGGTGGCAGGAACGACGAGCACGGAGCCCTCGTCGAGTGGGTGCTCGAGGACTCTGACTCTGCAGCGGTAGGCGTCCGACAAGGCCTCAGCGCACAATGCGTGGTGGGGTGTTCCATCCGTGACGCAAGCAGCTTCAGATCATCGAAAGCCAACACGCGACGCTTCTGGCCCGCTGGGGTGAGTGCGATGCCGGGGATCTTCAGCAGTCCATCGATACCGCCGACCGAAGCCAAGCCGTTTTCCAAAACCACAATGGTGTCCGGTTTTGCTCGCACCAACGCTTCGGACGTAATCGGAACATATCCACTCACTCCGGCGAGGTAGGCGCCAGCATCAACAGCGCCGGCAGCGCTGAGCGTGGCGTGTGCCCTGGTGCCGGCTCCGCCGAGTAGCTGCGTTTTTGGGCCCGGCAAATACAAGAAAACCGCTTTCGGGTCCATCCTTTTGCTGGAGGCCGCCCACCGCTTCTGCACAATTGCGATGTCACGTTCGACCTTGTCTGCGAGCGCGTCGCCAGAGTCGGCCAGACCAACGGCTTGGGCAACCCAACGAATCTTCTTTCCTGCATCTGCCACTCGTCACCCGCCGGGACGATGACAACCGGAACCGTGCTGGACCGCAATTGGGCTAACACCGTGGCAGGTCCCGAGTCGTCGTTGCCGATGATCAGAGTCGGCTTCAACGCCAACAATCCCTCAGCAGAAAGCTGGCGTCCGTAACCAATCTTTGGTTTCTTCGCAGCTTCAGTCGGTGCGGTTGATGAGGTGGCAGCAGCCACCCTGGACAGAGGGAGCAGCGCCGCGGCGGCACACACCACGGCAGCTACGGAGAGACGAAAAGTACGGTTGAACATATAAAGTAACTTAGGCGCACCTAAGTTTTACCGTCAATTCAAAATGTTCCCGGAATTTCTATCGTTGGCTCCTAGGGCAACGGTGCAATTGAGATTAGGCGCAGAATTGGTTGCCCTGCCTCGATGGAAGCAGCCACCGGCATCACTACGGTCATCTGCCACGCGCCGTCTTCGGCGGGATCTGCCAGCCGCTGAGTGATGCTCCAATCCGTTTCGCCGAATTCAATGGGTTGCTCCACCTCGGGTTCAACTCCGATCCCTCCGTTCACCGCTCGACCGCGCCCAGTCGTAAGCGAGAAGAAGCTTGCCGACCGTGCATCAGCATCGGTCGCGATGGAGTCGTACTCTGCCCAGTAGGGCGCCATCGTCTCGTTGAGCGTGTCGACGCTCCAGCCGGTGCGGTCGCCGAGGCGGTCGTGGCGTCGGATGGCCAGCAGCTCCACCCAGCCGAACACCGCTGTGCGGACCGCGGTCTTCCAAGCTTTGGGTGGACCGGCATCGACCTGGCGGGGTGCCGTGGGCGCCTGGCGATCCGCGGGGACAAGGCCTGACAGCCGTTCCCATTCCTCAAGCAGGCTGGCGTCGATAGATCGGATGAGCGCGGCCAACCAATCGATGACGTCTTCCACTTCTTCGGTGTAGGCGTCCAACGGCAACGACTTGTCCAGCGCCTTCCAGACATCGGTGAGGTGACGAAGCAGCAAGCCCTCGCTGCGCTCGATGCCATAGCGCTTGACGTAGTTGGCAAACGTTTCGCCCGTTTCGAGCAGTTCGCGCACAATGCTCTTTGGCTCTGGCCAGGTCTCTGTCCATGGATGCGAGCGCTTGTAGATGAGGAACATGTCACGCAACTCTTCGTCAAGCGGTTTCGGCCACGTGACGGTCTGCAGGAGCGCCATGCGTTCTTCGTACTCGATGCCCTCGGACTTCATCCGCCCGATCTCTTGCGACCGCGCCTGCTTCTCCTGCGCGATGAGGATGGCCATCGGGTTGTCGACGATGGCCTCGATGACGCTGATCACATCGAGCGGGTAGATGATGGTGTCTTGCTCGAAGGTGCTGATGGCTTCAATGGCAAACGGCCCAAGTGGGGACGTGAACCGGACGCGTTCAACATCGTCGGTGCCGTCGTTGACAAGAGACCCGATGCGAACGCCGGCGCATTTGCCGGCGCTGTCGCGAAGGCGTTCCGCAACCCCGGCCGCCTCGAGGGAGCGATAGATGTGAATTGCCCGGCGTCTATGTGTGCGCTTACGGGTTTCGGTGTCGTGGTTGGTGGTGAGGAGGTTCTTCAACGCGTCGGGGCCGTCGGGGCGAGAAAGCACCGAGGCCACCAAGTCGGCGGTCACCTTGAACCGGCTGATCAGCGGCTCTGGTTCAGATGCAATGAGACGTTCGAATGTCTTTTCGTCCCAGTGGACAAAGCCCTTTGGTGCCTCGGCCCGTTTGACTTTGCGTCTTGCCTTGGGATCGTCGCCAGCGCGTGACAGCGCACGTTCGTTGTCGATGACGTGCTCGGGTGCCTGCGCCCACACGTGGCCGTCTGGGTCGAACCCAGGCCGACCCGCGCGCCCGGCCAGCTGATGAAACTCTCTGGCCCGCAGCGTGCGTACCTTTGAACCGTCGAACTTGGTAAGCGCGCTGAACAACACGGTTCGGATGGGAATGTTGATGCCCACGCCCAACGTGTCTGTGCCACAGATGACAGGGAGTAGCCCTTCTCCCGCGAGACGTTCGACCAACCGCCGATAACGGGGGAGCATGCCGGCGTGGTGCACGCCGACGCCGTTGCGCAGGTAGCGGCCCAAGTTTTGACCGAAACCTGTGTTGAGACGCTCCGTGCTGATGGCTGCCGCAATGGCTTCCCGCTGCGGACGCGAGGTGAGGGGAAGGCTGACCAACGCGCTGGCCCGCTCGACGGCTTCAGCCTGGCTGGTATGCACCAAGTACACGGGGAACAGGCCCTGCTCGATGGCGGCCTGCACGCTGTCTGAGACCGGCGTGGTGCGGAACTGGTGGAACAGCGGAATGGGGCGCGTCACGCCAGTGATGCGGGTCACCGGGCGACCGGTACGGGTTTCCAGATCCGCCACCAACGGGCTGACATCGCCCAACGTTGCTGAGGCCAGCAAGAACTGACACTCATGCATCACCAGCAGCGGCACCTGCCAAGCCCAGCCGCGGTCGACATCGCCGTAGTAGTGGAACTCATCGAGGCACGCAAAGCCATATGAATCGTGGCCATCGTTGTGATACCCCTGCCCGGTCACACCGAGCGCTTGGTTCGCCAGCACCTCCGCCGTGCACACCAACACCGGCGCATCGCGGTTGATAGAGGCATCGCCAATAGCAAGGCCAACGTTCTCCGGTCCCAGTAGATCGATCAGTTCGAAGAACTTCTCGGCAACCAGTGCCTTGATGGGCGCCGTCCACACGGCCCGCTTGCCAGCGTTCATCGCAAGGACAATCCCGGCCAGCGCTGCCATCGATTTGCCTGACCCCGTGGGCGTGGCCAAAACCACGTGCTGCTTGTCAGCGAGCGCGAAACCCGCTTCTTCCTGATGGGGGTAGAGCGGACGACCCGTCTCGTGTGCCCACGCAGCAAAGCCGTCGAGGACGTCCAGCGGATCGCTCCCTGGGGGCGGGAGTCGGTCTCTGAGTGAAGGCGCACGCTCGCCGGAAGGTGCTCCTGACATTCACCGAGTCTGCCAGCAACCTCTGCGTGGTTTGGCCGAAGTCGACCATGTTGGTCATGCTGGCTCGATGAACGACTCCGCAGCCCAATCACCTCAATCCGCTGACGATCGTGCGACAGCTGACTCTGGTCGAGCCGGTGATCCGAGATGGCACGGTGGGCATGGTCGTGTCGCGTTGGTCACGGGCGGAGGCCGGGGGATCGGCAAGGGCATCAGCATGATGCTGGCGGCAGCCGGAGCCGACGTCGCCGTGAACTACGCAAAGGATGCCGACTCGGCCCACCAGACCGTTGCCGAGATCGTCGCTGCAGGTGGCCGTGCGATGGCATTCCAGGGCGACGTGTCCGACGCGTCTTCCTGTGCTGCTCTCGCAGCTGCAGTCACCGAGGCCATGGGCGCCCCGGACCTTGTTGTGCACAACGGTGGCGTGGCATCTCGCGGACGAGGTGTGGCCGATACCCCAGCGGACGAGGTGGAACGGCTGCTGAAGGTTCACGCCATCGGGCCACACATGTTGTCCCGTGAACTCCTTCCCGGGATGCGGGCTCGTGTCGCGGAGATTGGGAGAGCAGACGTGGTGTTCATCAGCTCTGTCGCCACCGTTGGACTGAGCGCGAACGGCGCCCCCTACTCAATGGGCAAGACAGCGATGGAGGCACTGGCCGTCACGTTGGCAAAAGAAGAAGTCCGCAACGGGATCCGAGTCAACATCGTCGCCCCAGGGCTCACGGTGTCAGAGATGGGCCGAAGACTGGCCAAAGCGAGCACCGGGGCAGATATCGCGGACCTGGACCAGAGCTATCCGTTCGGCCGCGTCACCCGCCCCGAGGACGTGGCAGAAGTCGTGCTGTTCCTCACCCGAAGCAACTCCACGCTCACCGGTCAGCGCGTCGAAGTCGACGGGGGCTCCAGATCGCTCGGCCGCGCCCGTGTCTGATGGGTTGCTCACCTCGGGTTCACTCCGTCCCTCCGTTTACCGCTCGGCCGCGCCCGTGTCTGATGGGTTGCTCACCTCGGGTTCACTCCTCCCTCCGTTCACCGCTCGGCCGCGCCCGTGTCTGATGGGTTGCTCACCTCGGGTTCACTCCTCCCTCCGTTTACCGCTCGGCCGCGCCCGTGTCTGATGGGTTGCTCACCTCGGGTTCACTCCGTCCCTCCGTTCACCGCTCGGCCGCGCCCGTGTCTGATGGGTTGCTCACCTCGGGTTCACTCCGTCCCTCCGTTCACCGCTCGGCCGCGCCCGTGTCTGATGGGTTGCTCACCTCGGGTTCACTCCGTCCCTCCGTTCACCGCTCGGCCGCGCCCGTGTCGAGCGGAGTGGGTGGGGGGTGACCCGACGGGAGGGGCCCGCCGCGCGCAGCGAAGCGAGCACGGTGGGAGGGAACCACGGAGGAGGCAGGACCCGCCACCCACGCAGCGGGTTCACCGCTCGGCCGCGCATGACCAACGACACGTGAAACCGAGTTGGTCCTGGCCGATTGTGGGCATACGGTGAGCGTCACGACCGTGAAACCGATATGGTTCGCAACGGTTTACGACCAAGGAGCGCCGCATGAGCCGTTCAATTCCAAAAGAAGCACTCGACGAGCTTCGGGCCATCCCGCTGTTCGGAGGCTGCACCGATAAAGAGCTCGGCGAAATTAAAAAACTCGCCGACGAAGTTGACATCAAAAACGGCGACGTCATCGTTCGCCAGGGTGCGTTCGGCCAGGACGTCTTTGTCTTGCTGACTGGCTCCGTCACCGTCAGCCATGGCGGCGTAGAAGTCGCCCAACTTGCCGCCGGATCACATTTCGGCGAGCTTGCACCGCTTGACCACCTGCCTCGTTCGGCAACGGTCACAGCGCTTTCCGACGCCCGCTTGCTGGTGTTCGGCGCACGAGAGTTCTCCACCTTGCTGGGCGCCCACCCAACCGTCAGCCGCAAGATGATGAGCGACCTGGCCCAGCAAGCCCGCGAAGCACAGTCTTCCTGACCTCAGTTCACAACAGCGGTTGTGTCACCCAATGGGCTGACTCGCCGACCGCCGTTCACTTTTGGCCGTCATGGCGTTCATGTCCATCACCGCACTCCGCAGTGGTCCATGAGCCAAACCCATGGTTCGCAAGAAAAGTTCAGCTTCTTTCAATGCAACGGCTGCCGGGTCTCCGGTGGCCGTTTCGTTTTCCAGGTCAGCTTTCGGGCCAGGTTTCGGCCCACCTTCTGGCCCGCTGTCAGGTGCCAGGCGAACTTCATAGCGAAGGTTGAACGCTCGGAGTTGGGCATCGTAGGTGAGCGTGCCTTCCTCGGTAAAGGAACTGAGGAACAGGTCGTGCTGGTCGGCCGACGCTGCGAGCCACGACTTGGCGCGCGGGGACAAACCCTTGAACTCGCCTCGGACAGTGACTCGGTAGACGTTCACGCTGTCACTTGGCTCCGGCGGATTCCAACAAGCGTCGGGCGATGACCTTGAGACACAGCGTCTCGTCAGCACCTTCAAAGATCGACAGCACACGAGCATCCACGAAGTAGCGGCTGACCGCATACTCCTCGGCGTAGCCCATGCCACCGTGGATCTGCATGGCCTCACGCGTCACCCATTCCGCAGCCCGGCAGACGTAGGCCTTGACCATCGAGGCTTCCATCGCCCCGTCACCCTTGCCCATCATCTTGGCCACGTCGTAAGAGAACTGCCGGCTGGCCTGAATGACCACAGCCATACGTGCCAGTTTCACCTTGGTGAGCTGATACTCCACGATGTCCTTGCCGAACACACGCCGGTTGGCGGCATACGCCACGGCTGCTTCGTATGCAGCCTGCATGAGTCCAACTGCACGTGCAGCCGTTTGAAGGCGCCCGTTTTCGAACCCTTCCATCTGGAAGTAAAAGCCCTTGCCGAGCCCGCCCTCGCCGCCGATGAGATGGTCAGCAGGAACGCGCCAGTTCTCCAACGCGATTTCATATGAGTGCATACCTCGGTATCCCAAGGTGTCGATTGGGCGGCCTTCCAACTTGCCGATGGTGCCGTCTGCGTAAGTCTCGGTGAACGCGAAACCGTGGCCGTCTGCAACAGGCTTTGGCACCAGGAACATGGACAAACCACGGTGAGCCTTGCTGCGGTCTGGGTCTGTCCGTGCAAGGAGCAGGAGCACGTTTGCGCGTGCGGCGAACGTGCACCAGGTCTTGACACCGTTGATTGCGTACGCGGCACCGTCTTGGACGGCGGTGGCGGTGACTTTGAAACCAGCAACATCGGAGCCATAGTCAGGTTCGGTTGCGGCAACCGCACCCAGCACCTCTGCTGTTGCGATCTTGGGCAGCCACTCTTGCTTCTGTGCATCGGTGCCACCACGTACCAGGGCACGGGTGAGGATCTCTGGTCGGGTGATGAGCGATCCGCCGATGCCAAGCGAACCGCGGGAAAGCTCTTCAGTGGCGACCACCATGCCCAGGTATTCACCTTCGCCGCCCGTGGAGAAGCCGCCGTATTCCTCTGGCACCGACAGCCCGAAGCCACCCATCTCCGCCAGGCCGTTGATGACGCTTTCCGGCACGTCTGCGTTGTGCCGATGCACGTGCTCGGCGTGGACCTGTACTTGCTCGTCGGCGAAGCGTCGGAACGTATCGGCGACCATGTCGAAGTCTGGGTCCAGGTGACGGGGACCACCGCCGACGGCGATGACATCGTCTCCCAGCGCAGCGAGATAGGCGGGGGATCGATAGCTGCGGATGAACGAAAGTGCTGCGTCGAGACCGCCTGAGGCCACGCCCCATTCGGCTTCGCGGCCAAGCATGCGGGTGAACACATCGTGGGCAGCATCAGCGACGAATGCACAAGCGATTCGGCCCTCGATGTTCCCCCGTGCGCCGTAATCGATAACGGAGCGAGCGTTCTCCACGGCAGCAGCAGCGTGGGCAAGGTCGTAGGCAACCTGCTGGTTGGCGTCGACGATTTCGTCGGCCCGTCCTCCCGACGCTGCAAGGTGGTTGATGGCTGCGTCAACAACTGCCCGGCATTGACCAACCACAGCAGCGGCTGCGGTCATGTCTGGCTCTGGAAGAGGAGTTGGGAGTGCGGACGGAACGGGAGCAAGCTGATCTGCCATTCCGACAGGCTACCGAGGCTTCCGCTCACATCGACAGTCGGGCTCGTTGTCCAATCGATCCAAATGGGTCCGAGACGGTCGCAATCCCCCAGGAGAGGCGGCCAGAATGGCTGCCATGGCTCGGCGATCAGGTGTATCGCAGCCCGCCGTGACGCTCAAGGAGTCCAGGGCTCGGGCCGTGTCTGATGGGTTGCTCAACCTCGGGTTCAACTCCGATCCCTCCGTTCACCACTCGGCCGCGCCCGCGTCTGATGGGTTGCTCAACCTCGGGTTCAACTCCGATCCCTCCGTTCACCACTCGGCCGCGCCCGTATTGAGCTGGGCGGGCCAGCATGGTAGAGACCTTCCGTGGCGTCACACACGCGACCCGTGGGCGGTGCTGGTGAGCGAGGTGATGGCGCAGCAGACCCAGGTGCACAGGGTCATACCCAAGTGGCTGGAGTTCCTGGAACGTTGGCCAACGCCGCAGGCATGCGCTGCGTCCCCGCTTGGCGACGTGCTGAGGCTGTGGGAGGGCCTCGGGTACCCGCGGCGTGCCAAACACCTGCACCAAGCGGCGCAATTGTTGGCTGCCCAGATGGAGGAGAACAGCGAAGGGTTCCCTCGTACGCTGGACACCCTCCTGCTGCTCCCCGGGGTTGGTGACTACACGGCCAGAGCGGTGTTGGCATTCGCCTTCGAAGCCGACGTGGCTGTGGTCGACACCAACACCGCACGACTGCTTGCACGTTGGGCAAACCGGACGATGAATCGATTCGAGGTGCAGGCAGCCGCCGATGCTGCATTGCCGGACGGCCAAGGATGGGCGTGGAACCAGGCGATGCTGGATCTGGGAGCGTTGGTATGCACCCGCACCGATCCAAACTGCGATCGGTGTCCCGTGGCCGCTATGTGCGCTTATGGAATTGCGCTGACCGGTTCAGATCCCCCGCCTGCAGATCCAGCGACTGGAACAGCGGGTGTCTCCTTGCCGCAGTCCCGTTTTGCTGGAAGCGATCGTCAGTTCAGGGGTCGGGTGCTGAGGCTCGCAGCTCAAGGCAGCAGGGTCGATGAGGTCGCTGCTCTGGTGGGACTGGAGCACGACCCGCAACGGGCTTCTCGCCTCATCCAGTCGCTGGTTACCGACGGCCTGATGGAACTTGTGGGAGGCCGAGTCAAGCTACCGGGTAACTAGGTCAGGAGCCCATCCGGTCAGCGACTCTGCGCCGTAGCGATCAATCGGTGATGAAGTCCGAATCGTCGATCAGTGGCAGCGTGGTGGAGGTTGTCGCTGCCGTTGTGGAAGCGGTTCGTTGCGGGACCACGACGCAGCGTCGGCTGCGGTCGCGCACGATGGCGCCAGCGATGATTGGTTCGATGGCGATGGTGAACTTGCGTCCCCCCGACGGCGTGAATTCACGTTGATCCGCCGTCATGTCAATCGCTGGGTCAAACCCGAGTTTGGCCAACTTCTGGTTGGTGGCAGCAAAGAACAGAGCGTCGAACGCATCGGCGTCGGCCAGCAGTCGTGCCCGGGCGTTGTAAGCGGCAACAAACGTTGAATCAGCCGGGTGAGAAGCGGTAGGCGGCAGTTCGGCAACGATGATCAGCGATGCCGGGCTCGCATCCTTGATGCGCGTCACCAGACCCGTCAGGGCACTGGGCAGGGACGCTGCTGCTTCGGGGTCAAGCAGGTCGTCTGTGCCCGTATGAATCAGGATTACGTCGGGTTTGCTGACCTTGATGGTGGAGTCAATCACCGCTGCAAGGCTTGCTGGTTTGCCGGCCGCGTCGACAGCGGAGTCCGGTCCAATCCGATACCTCGCGTATGCCTCGTTGTCCGGGTCGCCGCCGGTTCGTGAGAGCGCTCGCTGTGAACCGACGAGGTCAAGCGGGATCCGCCGTTGGTTCATCGTGGTCATGATCGGCCCGCGGTAGCTGTCAGGGCCGGCGGTGAGCGACCCGCCGAACGGCATGATTTTGGTGGCGGGGCACGAACGTGGCTCGCGCCTGATGGTTGTGACCGGCTGGATGTTGGGTCTTGGGGGATCTGTACCGAAAGGAACCGGCTGTGTCACGAGCGTTGCCCCGGTGATGTCAGCGTCTGCGCGCGGTCCAAAGCTGAACGCGTCGAGGGTGACTGCGACGGCGACCAGCGCCGCACAGACGATCAGCAGCGCGTTCAGGGCGCGGCGGATCGACCGAAGACTCATGCTGGCAGGTTATCGACACCGAGTGAAAGGCGGTTCACCTGGACTGGTGAGAACGAGCACCAACAGCTGCGATCCGTCACGAAACCGCCTTTTTGGTTGGTTTCGTGACGGATGAACGAGCTGATTATGTGGTGAGGCTGGTGAGGCTGGTGAGGCGTTGCAAGAGTGCTGCTACGGCGTCGTCAGCGAGGGCACGCATCTCGTCGTCGGTCCGGTCTTGGATTGGATGGGCAACGAAGAGTCGTGCTGGTTCGATGCCAAGCGAGGCGCTCTGCGCGTTTGCTGCGTCAGTGAACACATCTGATGCAACAAAGACGCCGATGACGCCGCGGTCTTCAAGGTCTGCGATGTCGTGCACACTGCACGACGTGCAACTGCCTCAATCGGCGAGGGCTTCGATCACCGCCTGGCACTCCACCGAAATCTGGTGACGCAGGTCGGCCGGTGCTGGCTTGGTGTAAGTCGGTTTGCGATACCGCTTTGTCGCAATCCCGCGTTCGTGCAGGCGCTGCTCGACCTGGTTCAGAAACACATCGCCGCGTGGCTTTGAAATGTCCAGCAGGCCAACGGTAAGTCCCTCAAGGCTTGGGAGCCGTGGGTTGATGGAACGTGTGGTTGGCGAGCGCTCTCCGGTTGGGTCGAGCAGGACCACTCCGGTGCCGTTGCCGGTGGCCTGACTGGTTGCGGTGTCTGCGTGGGTCATGGGGTCTCCTGCTCTGGTCACGGGGTGTTGAGTCACGGGGTGTTTATTCACAGCGTGATCTCTTTGGTGATCATGGTCGATCCTTCGGTTCCAGACACCCATCCGCCGATGACAGCGGAGAACATTCCGGCGTCGCCGCCTGCGTAGGTGAACCACAAACCGTCGTCGCGAAACTTCGGAAGTGTGCTGGCCGCCAACGTGTCGGGGATCCCCTCGGCGATACCGTCGGCCCCGCGGACTAGTTCTGCGCCGCTGATCTGCAGATGCGAGAGGACCTCGGAACGGAGCCTTGCCTTGTCCCAGCCTTCCGCCACGAACGTGCGGGCGTGCTCCGGCGAGACAACCACAAGCGCATCGAAACCAATGATCAATTTGGGGTGTCCAACGCTGCGGAGACACGCCGCAAAGCTGCGCGCAAGAGAATCCGCGTTGCGGCTCTTTTGGTCCACCATCGCCCTTGGTCCTTCGCCCGCGAACAACGTGACCGCGTTGTGGCCCACCGGCACACCGCGTTCTGTCGCGAGTGACGTCCACGGCGAGGTGGCCTCGGACTCTGCGAACGCAAACCCAACCTTGCCAGGGTTGCCGAGGGTTGCTCGGTCTACCCCGCCTGGTAGGCCACCGCCCACGTTGCGAATGACGAGTTGCAGCGCACGGCCGATGGTGGAGTTGGCGCGGTTTCCTTGGCCCAGCGCGTTCACGCCGGAGTTCATCCCGACAGAAGCGGCAAGCGGCCCGTTGACAATGATCACGGGGCCAGCGAAATAGGTGGTGGCCAACAGTCCGTGTGCGTTGAACTCTGGTGTGCATGCGGCCTCGAGTGCGGCGATGACGATGGGCAAGTACTCGGGCAGGCAACCGGCCATGACCGCATTTATTGCGACCTTTTCGACGGTGCACTCCACCAGGTCCGGCGGGACGACGGCCACCACGTCTTGGGGTGAGCGAGTTGTGCCGCTCAGCATCCGCATCACTCGTTCAGGCGTCGGTGGAACCACGGGCAGACCATCGCTCCAGCCGCGCCGGAACATCTGCTCCCATTCGTCATCAGCATTGGCGAGGGCGATGCGGCGGCTGGCGAGTACCGCTCCGTCGTATTTCGCAGCGAGCCGCTCCGGCATGCCGAATTCAACGGTGCGCGAACCGCAGCCGGGACGCCAGTTTGGAAGATCTGCGTACGTAGTACCGATGTGGTCGGTCGGGAAGAACGCTGACCATTGTTCGGTGTTCCACCCGATGATCCGCTCCACCTCCTTGCCTTCGACGAATCGGATAACGGTTGGAACAGCTTCGATGCCGAGCTGCCAGGAGTAGCGCAGATCCGTATCGTCGACGACCGTGGCGCCGTCGGGAAATGTCGGATCGTCCTGGCTGAGAATTTGATCAACGGAACCCGAACTGCCCAAGTCCACCAACACCGGTCCCACCAATTCACATGTAGGGCAATCACGTTTCACGATGGCAACGACTCCGTTGATCGGAAGCACTGATCCGTTAACGGCGTTCTCACTCACCAGAGCACCGTAGCGCTGAGATTCAGGTCACATCCAGGTGAAATCTATGTGTCGGTTCAGTTATGTTTCGTTTGCTCCCGAACATCGCATCGGTAGTGCACTGTCATGCAGCCTGGTTCCCACGTTTTGTGTGGGGCCTTTGCAGAGCGGTGCATCAGCAGCGAATCAGAAAACAGCAGGTTGAGGGGGCTCGCCTTGAAGGTCACGTTCTTCGGCGTCAGAGGTTCAACGCCGTGTTCGACCCGTTGTACTTCCGGTGTGGGTGGGCACACGTCGTGCGTCGTCATCGAGCCGGTGGACTCCGAGCCCATCGTTTGTGATCTTGGAACTGGTTTGCGTTGTTGGGGCGAAACCCAACCCCATGACGGTACCTTCGCCGCCACTGCGCTCATCACCCATTTTCACTTCGACCATGTGCAGGGTCTGCCGTTTCTTGCCTGCGCAGATCGGGTTGGTGCCAGGTTCACCATGTACGGCCCCCGAGACGAAGGGCGTGGCGTGGCTGACATGCTGCACGAGTTCATGCGCCCACCGTTCTTCCCGGTCAGGCTGGACCAACTTCGTGGCGAATACGCCTGCCACGACGTCAGCGACCACGTGTTTGCGGTCGATCAGGCCAAGGTCACGGTCAAACCGGTGCCCCATGTGGGCAGCACGGTTGGCTACCGGATCGAGGCGCACGGTTTCTCGGTCGCGTACGTTCCAGATCACCAGGCTCCGCTGGACCTTGTTTCCATCGATCCGCGGGTGCGCGAACTGGTGAGCAATGTTGACCTGCTCATTCACGACGCTCAATACAACGCCACCGATTGGGAAACCAAAGCCCACTGGGGCCACAGCACCTTCGAGTACGCCATGCACGTTGCTACCGAATGCAACGTGGGCGCGCTGGCGTTGTTCCACCACGATCCTTCGCGCACGGACACGCATCTGCATGAAGAGATGGAACGGCTTGCGCCGTTGGCGGCAGCAAGCGGTCTCGACGTGTTCGCTGCTGTGGAATCCATGGTGGTCCAGTTCGAGCGTCGCCCAGATGGGCGAATCGGGCTTCTACGATCTTCGCTGTGACCCCACCCGTTCATCTTTATAACGCCGGTTTTGCAGACGATTCTGGGGAGGTCGATTCAACCCTCTACCGGCAGGTAATGGGCCAGTTCCTTGCGGGTGTCACGGTCATCACCGCCACGCATAACGGTGTTCCTGTTGGCATGGCCGCAAGTTCCTTCACATCGCTCTCCATGAACCCACCACTGGTGTTGTTCTGTCCGGCAAAGTCCTCCAGCACCTGGGCCAGCATCTCCGACGCGGGGCACTACGCGGTCAACGTGCTTGCCGCCGAGCATGAAGACGTCAGCAAACAGATGTCCTCCAAGTCAGCAGATAAGTTTGCCGGGCTTGCGTGGCACACGGAAGTTTCCGGCAGTCCCGTGTTGGACGATGCGCTGGGCTGGATCGACTGCCGCACCGAACACGTCTACGAGGGTGGCGACCATTGGATTGTTGTCGGTCGGGTGCTTGCACTTGGCTGGCGCGACGGTGAACCACTTGGCTACCACCGCGGAGCGTACGGTCGGTTCACGCTGTAACCGTCGCTGTTGCTTGGAACCGGCTTGGAACCGGCTTGGAACCGGCTTGGAACCGGCTTGGAACCGGCGAGGCGGCCGGCGGTCCAAGGCGGGTAAGTTCGCTGACATGCCATTTACGTTCCACGAGACACCGCTGCACGGAGTGGTACTCATCGAGAGCCGCATCTTTCCTGACGAACGCGGATACTTCCGCGAGGGCTTTAAGGCTTCGGAGTTTGCCGCAGCGGGTCTGCCAACGGTGTTTCCGCAGGACAACACATCGCGCTCGCGTCGTGGGGTCATCCGCGGCCTGCACTTCCAGACGGACCCACGTGCGCAAGGAAAGTTGGTTTCGGTTACCAGCGGAGCCGTGCTCGATGTAGCGGTTGACCTGCGCCACGGCTCGCCCTCATTCGGCCAGTGGTACGGCGCAGAACTGTCGGAAGACAATGGTTGTTTGCTCTGGATTCCGGCCGGGTTTGCACACGGCTTCTCGGTGCTGTCAGAGTCCGCAGACCTTGTCTATAAGTGCACAGATGAATTTAGTGCACCTCACGACGGCGGCATCGCGTGGAACGATCCGCAGTTTGGCGTTGAGTGGCAGGTGGCAGAACCGATTGTGTCCGACAAGGACGAATCCCTCCCGACGTTTGCCCAGCGCGACCCCGGCTTTCAGTTCTGACCTCCCGTCAATTCTCACAACGCGCCACGTCCAAGCGCCTTTGACTACTTGTTGATGCCAACCGCCCACAGGGTGAAGGCAAGGGTTTGGGCTTCGTCACGCCAGACGGCGTAGCGGCCGGTTGGTCCTTGGTGCCCGGCGCCTAGTTCGGTCTTCAACATGACGGGGTTACCCGACGTGTTGTGTTCCCGGACCCGCTGCACCCACTTTGCGGGCTCCCAGTAACCAACCCGCGGGTCGTTGAGGCCGGCGGTGACAAACATGGTGGGGTACGGCTGTGCAGCAACGTTGTCGTAGGGCGAATAGCTGGACATGTAGTCGCCGAATTCCGGGTCGGCCGGGTTGCCCCACTCATCCCATTCGATCTGTGTGAGTGGCAGTGACTCATCCAGCATGGTGTTGACCACGTCGACGAAAGGCACCTCGGCAACGATTGCGCGCCACCGGCTTGGTGCAAGGTTGGCTACCGCACCCATCAGCAGGCCGCCGGCGCTTCCGCCACGAGCCACGATCCGAGTTCCATCACAAACGCCAGCGGCAACCAAGTGGTCCGCAACGGCAATGAAGTCAGTGAAGGTGTTGCGCTTCTTGAGGAACTTCCCATCCAAGTACCAGCGACGGCCCTGCTCGCCGCCGCCACGCACGTGTGCGATGGCAAAAATCATGCCGCGGTCCATGAGCGACAAGCGCATGGTGGAGAACGTCGGGTCGATTGACACCTCGTAGGAGCCGTAGCCGTACAAGGCAAGCGGAGCGGTTCCGTCAAGCGGAGTGTCTTTGTGTCGGACAACCGACACCGGGACGCTGACGCCGTCAGACGAGGGTGCCCACATCCGTTGGCACACATATGAATCTGAAGAGAACCCGCCAAGCACGGGTTGCTGCTTCAAGACGTCACGTCGGTCACTGAACAAATCTTGTTCGAAGATGGTGGGCGGGGTAACGGGCGAGGTGTAGCCAAACCGGTACGAGGTTGATTTGAACTCGGGGTTACCCCCCGGCCACACCGTATGCACGGGCTCTGGCTGCCAGAGCGTGGTGACGGACTTCCGGGACCCGGCGTCATCCAACGCCACGATGCGGAATCGTTCCAGCGCATCAGCGCGTTCGTGCACAACCATGGCGCGCTGGAACAGGTCGAACCCGTCAAGCTTGACTGGGTACTCGTCGTCGGTGTCTGGCTGCAGGCCAAGGTCTGTCCAATGTGCCTGGCCAAGTGACTCCATGGGCACGCTGTACAGCCGGAAGCCTTCACGTTCGTGATTGCTGACTGCGAAGAATCGTTGCGAACCGTCGACTGCGTAGTGATGATCCAGCGAGTACTCCACGCCGTCAACACGTGGTTCAACCAAGCGCAGTGCTGCAGAACAGCCTGGCTGGTTGACGGCTTCCGTGGACATCACATGCACATCGCTTGTGACTTGGCTACCGGTCGAAACAATGACGTACTGATCGGTTGAAGACAGTCCGATGCCGAGGTAGAAGCGCTCGTCTGGCTCCTCGTGGATCAACTCGTCTTGGGCCTGGTCCGTGCCAAGCACGTGGCGCCACAACTTGTATGGGCGCATAAGGTCGTCGAGGGTGACATACAGCAGAGCGTTGTTGTCGGCTGACCACACCACGCCGGGAGCCGTGTCTTCCAGAACGTCTGGTAACAGCGTGTCGGATCGGAGATCGGTGATGCGCAGTTCGTACAGTTCTTCGCCGGTGGTGTCCGTTGCCCAGGCCAGCAGGTTGTGGTCGTGGCTGGGTTCGAATGTCCCCAAGCTGAAGAAGTCGTGGCCCGTTGCCAGCTCGTTTTCGTCCAGCAGTACCTGATCCGCTGATTCGTCGGCCTCGCGATCTGACGGCCGACGCAGATGGATTGGGTACTGCACCCCTTCGATGGTTCGTGTGAGGTAGGACCAGCCGCCTTTACGGGTAGGCAGTGACATGTCGGTTTCTTGGATGCGGGCTTTGATTTCCTGAAAAATCGCCTCTTGGAGCGCTTCGGTGGGGGCCAGCATCTGTGCGGTGTAGGCGTTTTCTGCCGCGAGATGCGTGAGGACGGCTGGGTCTTCACGGTCGCGGAGCCATCCGTACTCGTCGGTTCGCTCTATGCCATGCAGCTGCGTGATGGTTGGCAGCCGGCGTGCTTGTGGCGCCACGGGCGCGTTCTGGTGGGTCTCGACTGGTCCGCTCATGGACCCTCAAGGGTAGGTTGAATGGATGGCTCTCTACGCACTCGGCGATCTCGTCCCACGTATTCACCCTGATGCATTTGTTCATCCCGACGCAGTGGTCATCGGCAACGTCGAGATCGGACCCTTCGCGTCGATCTGGCCGTGTGCTGTTTTGCGGGGCGATTCCGGTCTCATCACCATCGGCGCCGAGACGTCCATCCAGGACTGCACCGTGATCCACTGCATCCCGACGCGACCAACTGAAGTGGGAGACCGCTGCGTGGTTGGCCACATCGTGCACCTTGAAGGGTGCAGCATCCGATCCGATTCGCTTGTGGGCAACGGTTCTGTGGTGTTGCACAACGCCGTGATCGAGAGCAACGCGTTGGTCGGGTCTAATGCGGTGATCCCCAACAACATGGTGGTTCCGTCGTTCTCCATGGCGCTTGGTGTTCCAGCCAAGATCCGCGAGAACACCGTCGAGGCCGGCTTCAACCAGATGGCCGTGCAGAGTTACGTGGAAAACGGCAAGCGCTACAAGAGCGGGCTGCGTCGAATCGACTAATTCTGTCGACTCGTTGGGTCTTTGTACTCAGCCAGCGGTCTTGAACCAGTTGGGTACTGCTGCGTCCAATTCTTTGGTGTTGACGGAAAACAGTCGTCCGTCCGCCTCGCCGAAAATCATGCCAAGCAGGGGGTCGATGGTGACGCCCGTTGGGCTGGTGAATGAACCGTCGCCACCAACCAACGTGTCGATACGACCGTCAGCGCTGATCTTGCGGATCGCTCCGTTGCCTGCGTCAGACACGTAGATGGCGCCGTCTGGACCGAGAGCGATTCCGTTGGGGTCTTGTAGCCGGGCCGCCGTTGCGGGACCGCCGTCGCCTTGGTAGCCACGGACCCCGACCCCTGCCACAACCGAACGTGCTTTGGTATCCAATTGCACCCGATACACCTGTCCGTCGGTAGGCGCGCTGATGACCAGATGGTTTGCACCCTGGAAGGCGAGCCCTGTTGGATGATCCACGCTGGCAAGCGAGGAAATCTGTCCGTCAGCGCCCACCAGTAGCACCCGGTTGTTGTCCGTGTCTGCGATGGCAATCCGCCCATCGGCATTGATCGCCACGCCGGTTGGGTTGTTCAGAGCGACAAGGTCGGCAGCTCCGGTCGCGTCTCCCGCCCCGACTACCCCGGTGCCAGCGACGGTGCGGCGGCGGCCGGACACATCGATGGACACAACCCGGTGGTTTGCGGAGTCGGCGATAACGGTGAGACCGGCGCTTATCGCTACTGCAGTGGGGGAGTCCAGATCGTCCGGCCCGGCGCCTGCCGTGCCGGTGCCGGTGAGGATGGTTTGTGTGCCGTCCCGGTTCACTCTCACGACACGATGTCGCGCCGTGTCGGCGACGACGATGAGGCGTTGGTCGATGGCTGCGGCGTCGGGGGCGGAGATCGCAACACCTCCAATTCGCCCAAATGGTGTGCTGACCGCCGGTGCACCGCCAGCGACGAGGCGAACCGTTCCATCTGTGCCCATACGATTAATTGCGCCGCCTTCGGTTGTGAAGAACAACGTGCCGTCAGCGGCCTTGGTGATCAGGCGCGGACGGACCGTCCGTTGAGACAGCGGTGAGCCCGTTACGGTGCCCGGCCGCATTCCTAAAAACCGCGACACCCGCCATGTGCTGTTTGAGGTTTGTTCAACAAGGGTGAGTCGGTCGCTGGATGGATCTGCAACCACAAAGGTTCTGCGGCCGACGGCCACGATACCGCCGACGGTGCCGATTTCGGTTTCCGGGAGGCCAAACGTTGCGGCCGACACATCGTCTGCGGTGTTTGCTGTTGTGGCAATCTCGGTCCGTTTGCCCGATACACGGTCAAAACCCAACAGCCGTTTCCCGTCGACATAGGCAACGAAGCCGTCGTTGTCCTCTGCAATTGTGCCGATGGCATCGGACCCGTTGATGAGTTTTGCTTCGTTCGCGTCGATCGAGGTCCAGGTGCCGTCTGGCAAGCCGGTCAACGCAACGATGGATCCCACGATGGGGTCACCAGCGGGCCGCTGTTCGCTACGAGCGGCTTGCTCACGTGTCTGCATCTGACCGACGCGAAGCGTGTCGTATGGAAGCAGATGAACAAGCCCTTGGCCAAGGACGAGGAGGCCCTCTTCGGAGGCGACCAACTGCTGTGGGCGAGTGATGGACCCAGGCAGAACCAATCGATGAATCCGGGCGTCGTTGCCGAGAGCGCCAAGTGACACCGACGGGTAGAGGTCGATCCAAAAGACCGTTCCGTCCGGTGCCACAGTGAGTGCCGCGGGGTTGAGGTGGGCATCTGGTGGAGGACCGTCCAGAACCACGTCTTCGGAGACCGCTTCGCCGACACCAACCAGCACCCGAGGTTGGGCCAGGCTGAGCGGATTGTCTATGCGGAGGATCTGGCCGTCTGCAGTTGCCAAATCGAAGCCGCCCGACCTGCCAACCAACGACGACACCCTGCTGGCTCCGATGGCCGACGCCGGGCCGTCGCCCGTCGTCATCGTTGCGACTGGTGCGCCGCTGGGGTCGTGGACTCGGACCTGGCATGGTCCGGCAAGCCGACACTCGACGGATGCAAAGCGAGATCCACCAAGGGGTGCAACGGTGAGCGGCCCGTCCCTCACCGTGTCGAACCCGCTGAGGCGAAGGTCGGGCAGACCGTCTGTCGTGGAACCGAACAGCGAGACGCCAATGAGCGTTGGGTCGGCGGTTGTCAACGCGAACCACTTTCCGCCAGCCACCGCGATGAGCTGCGAGGTGCCTGCAGGGAGCGTTGTTTCGCTGATTTCACCCGCTGCGCCGATGCGGATGAGCCGGCCAGCGGTGTCGGCGTCAGCAGTGTCCGGTGTCAGCTGGACCAGCACAGAACCAATGTCGTCTGTGTACAGATAATCAACCTTGGTGGTGATCTCGGCCAGCAGCGCCGACTGACCTGATGGGTCGATGCGCAAGATGCGGCCGGGCCGGTCCGACACAGGTTGGTCCGCGATGATGATTCCGCCGAACGAATCGACAGCAACCGGGCCGGGCTCCTGGAGGACGGACGTTGGGCTTGTTCCGTCCGTTCCGTCGCCGGCGATGGTGGTGGCGTCGGAATCGTCGGATCCAACCGTGTAGACCCGCCGAGACTTCGGGTCGGAGATCAACAGGCGTCCGTCGGTGGTAGCGGAAAGATGCGGTGACGCCCCAAGTCGGAGCGCCGTGAGGGGAACCGGCCGAGATGCGTCTTGTGCGGCTGACATGGCAACGGCCATCGCCCGCCGGACGACAACTGGAGCATCGCCGGTCTGCTGCGCTGGCGGACGCGTGCCAGAGGCGGAGGTAGCTGCCGGTGAGGGACCGCTTCGAGACTTGTCGATGGTCATACCGACCCCGGTGGCGACCAATCCGGCGGCGATCATTGCTGCCGCTAACCGGTACTTTGGCCTTGCGGCCAGCTCGGCGGGTTCCTCGGCGGGTTCCTCGGGGGGCTCCTCCGGGGGTGGGGTCGTCATGATGTGTTTGAGTCTGCCAGCGGGGGCCGGCTTGGCCGATCATGCAAATCATCGGGGAGATCACTGGTTCGGACGAGAAGGTAGGCCCCAGGGGTTGTTACTATCTACGATAGGAGAATCTCTATTCTTCGCAATCTCAGGAGCCCCCATGACGATCGAAGATCTTGACCTCGGCAAGTACAAGCTTGGCTGGAGCGATGAAGTCGACTATGTCTTCACGCCAAAGCGTGGGCTCAGCCGCGAGATTGTGGAAGAGATGTCTCACATGAAGGGCGAGCCGGACTGGATGCGCAAATTCCGTCTGCGCGCCCTGGACGTCTTCTACAAGAAGCCGATGCCGAAGTTTGGTGGCGACATGTCGCAGATTTACTTCGACGACATCTACTACTACATCAAGCCCACGTCGAAGCAGGTCAACAACTGGGAAGACCTCGACCCGGCCATCCGCAACACCTACGACAAGTTGGGCATCCCCGAAGCCGAGCAGAAGTACCTCGCCGGGGTCACAGCGCAGTACGAATGTCTCGTCGGCTCCACCAAGGTCTGGACTGACCAGGGCATGCGGACTATCAAGGAACTCGAGCCGGGTGACCGCGTGTTCTCGTTGAACACCGACACGCGGCAGATCGAGTCGGCGTTGGTGACGGCAGTCGCCTGCAGCGGCGTAAAAGAGACGTTCACCGTTACTGCCAAGGGCCATTCGGTCACGGCCTCGGGCAATCACCCGTTCTTGTCGTTGAGGGACCGTCGAAAGCAAAACAGGCTCAACGCTCGGTACAACGCCGAGTGGACTCCGGTCGACGATCTTGCCGTCGGTGACTCTGGTGGCAATCGCTACAGATCTTCCTGAGTTCGGCGAGTCGTACGACTTTTTGTTCTTCGGAGCGTCAGCAGAGGATTCCCGTGGGCTGCCGATCACCTCCTCAGACGATGTGATGTGGATGTTGGGATTGTTCCTGGGCGATGGTTATCTGCACCACCGTGGCGCTTATACCTCGGTGGAATTCGCAGTCAATCCATCCGACCCAGAACTGATCGCTGAAATCCAACGGGTTGCACGAGAGTCGTTTGGCCTCGAGTTCAGTTTGGCTGCTGACGGATTGCGGCTCACAGCGCACGCCACAGCAGCGTTTGCCGGATTCCTGTATGCCAATGACCTTGCCGGAACTGCGCACACGAAGCGTGTTCCTGACTGGGTTTATGCCCTGCCTACTTCCGAGCGATTGGCGTTCCTCGCCGGTTTCGTCGATGCGGACGGGTATGTACGGTCGTCTCCGAGTGCCAAGAACCCTGTGCTGACTAGCGCAAACGAGACGATGCTGGAGTCGTTGCGGGAACTTTCGCTGCTCTGTGGCATTCATGCTTCGAGCATCACGCGGTTCCAGAACAAGCCCTTGCCCGGCTATGAAACTGCGGCCGTTGCGTACCGCCTGCATCTGAGTGGACGGTTCGATCGGTTGCCGTGTCGGTCGCCTAAACGCACCGAGCGGCTTGGGGCTCGCAAGTACGCGCACACCAGCAACTCGGCCAACGGCACCACCATTCGTTCACATACAAGCGATCAGCTTGGCTATGTACGGGTCGAGTCCATCACTCCCGCTGGCCCAGAGCTGGTTTACGACATCACTGTCGAAGGCCACCACAATTTCGTGGCAGAGGGCTTCGTGGTGCATAACTCAGAAGTTGTATTCCACCGCAATCGGGAAGACCTCGAGTCGATGGGCGTCATTTTCTGCGACATGGACACGGCCCTGCGTGAGTATCCCGAGGTCGTCAAGAAGTACTTCGCAACGGTGATCCCAATCGCCGACAACAAGTTCTCTGCGCTCAACTCCGCAGTGTGGTCCGGTGGCTCGTTCATCTACGTGCCGGAAGGCGTCGAGGTGGACATGCCGTTGCAGGCCTACTTCCGCATCAACAAAGAGAACATGGGCCAGTTCGAACGTACGCTTATCATCGCGGACAAGGGCTCCAAGGTTCACTACGTCGAAGGCTGCTCGGCCCCGGTCTACTCCAGCGACTCGCTGCACTCAGCGGTTGTGGAGTTGGTTGCGCTTGAAGGCAGCCACATCACGTACTCCACCATCCAGAACTGGTCCAACAACGTCTTCAACCTGGTCACCAAGCGTGCCCGCGCTGAAGCAGAGTCCCGAGTGAGCTGGATCGACGGCAACATCGGCAGTCGCCTCACCATGAAGTACCCGGCCATTTATCTCATGGGTCCAAAGGCTCATGGCGAGGTGCTTTCGGTGGCTTATGCGGGCGAGGGCCAGCATCAGGACACTGGCGCCAAGATGGTGCACGCAGCGCCAGAGACCACCAGCAGCGTTATCTCCAAGTCCATCTCCAAGGACGGGGGCCGTACGTCGTATCGCGGTTTGGTGCGGGTCGAAGAAGGTGCTGAAGGGGTCAAGAGCCATGTGCAGTGCGATGCGCTCATCCTCGACGGTGACAGCCGCTCCGATACGTACCCTTACATCGAGCGCAACGCCGGTGTGATGGACGCGCAGATCGGTCACGAGGCAACAGTCTCCAAGGTCGGCGACGACCAGCTCTTCTATCTCCAGTCGCGCGGGCTCTCGAAGGAGCAAGCAACGGCCATGATTGTGAACGGCTTCATGGAGCCAGTCACCCGCACTCTGCCGATGGAGTTTGCAGTGGAGTGGAGCCGTCTGGTTGAACTGCAGATGGAAGGCTCCATCGGCTAGTCCTCGATCTGTGCATGTCCCGGCTGGCCTATCTGCCTCCAGGGCTGACCGCTTGGCGCACCCGAAGCGGGCAGGGCGGTATCTACGCGGCCGATAAAGTCGCGTTGATGGCCGCGTTGTTATCTGTCTTGAAGCGCGCTGGCGGCACGCTTCTCGAAATTCATAAGCGAACCGGGCAGATTCGGGTCGGGAGCCTGGTTGCGTCTGTGACCTTGCGGGCTGTCACGTCTCTGATCCCGTTGATGCTGGTCGGCGTTTCGGTCATGGGCCTGTTGGCGCAAGACGACGCCGACCTTGGAAACCGCATCCTCGACAATCTGCAGGTCGACGAACCGACGTTACGTGACGTTGTCAACGGGGCCATCGACAGTGCGTCGGGTAGTGCCGGGTGGGCGCTCGCCATCTCCATCCTCGGTTCGCTGTGGCTCGGCCTTGGCGTGATTGGGGCGCTTGCCGATGCGTTCAACGCCGCATGGCAGGTGCCCGGCCGTGGGTTTTTCGACAAGTTGTTGGGTATTCCTTGGCTGCTCTGTGCAGCCACGGTGTTTGGTCTTTCTGGATTTCTTGCCACAGCCGTCACCCGCTTCATACGTGTGCCGATTGTCGGCGTAGGAGTGGCGCTGCTCAGTTCTGCCTCCACTGGTTTCATCGCGGTGTGGGTGTCGTACCTACTGCTCACCAACGTGAGAGTGCCAGCGCGTTCTCACGTTCCCGGGGCGATGCTGGCAGGGCTGTTCCTCGCGGTGTTCCAACTGGTTGGCGCATCGTTGGTGAAACGGACGCTGGAGGGAAATGCCAGCACGTATTCGACGTTCGCTGGGATCTTTGCCCTGTTCTTCGTCTTCAACCTGTTCGGCAAGATCATCGTATACGGGTGCACGGCAAACGTGGTGCTGTGGGAACGTGTGCGCGGCACAACACAGTTACTTGGAAGAGCGCCGGCGCTTCCGTTCGACTTCTATGCGGAGTTGGAACGCGGCGGGCAGCGGCCACATCCTGTGGCAGGTTCGCCGGTCATGCGAATGGTAAAAGCATTTATCCCGGGTCGGCGGAAATAGGGATTACTACCTGTATTGCTTGCTGTTTCTGCCGTTCTGAGGCGGAACCCGCACGATTGTCTGGTTTGAACTAGGAAATTTCGACTGTAGTTGATTGACAGGAGAAACCACTGAGCGTACCTTCACCTTCAGTACGCGCCGTCCCCTGTCAAGGCCCGAAATTCGGAAGCTGACCTCGGTAAACCATCGGAGCGCACCTCACAGTGACACCGACGGAGGTCCAGATGAAGGTACGTAGGCAATCAGCGGAGGCGCAGCCGCTCGAAGTTGGGTGGTTCGGTGGGATTACGTTCCCCGATAGCCGCACTTTTGGCGACTATCGGCCTGATCACGGTCGGCCTCTCGGCGCCCTCGGCGTCTGCGGCGGTGCTCACCCCCAACGGTTCAACGTCCACCCCGCCCGCTCCGGGAAAACCATGCGGTAACGACCTGGGCCTGACGGTCAAATTCGTTCCGAACAAGTTGGATATAAGCGATACCGCTCAGGCAGTGGCGTCCGGCCCTTTCACGCTGACCTACACCGAAATCTCCGCTCCAGACCCAAATCAGTTGATCTTCGGGGGCGTGACTTCCACGGTGTACGGCACAGATCTGCTCTTCACCCGGGTATATCTCGACACTGGCAACGACGGTCTGGCACAGGTCAGTTCAACAACAGTTTCTTCGACTACCCGCCAGTTGGAAGTACCCTCAACCCATTCGGTACTGGCGGAATCAACCAGATTCTGGTCTGTGTCGCACTGGCCTTTGACCTCACGAAGACGGTCGCCCCTGGAGTTGCTGGTTCGCACACTTACCGATTCGGCATTGCGTGCAGCGACGGGGGGGCAGACCCAATCGCCTTCACGCGAGAGATCACCATCGTCGGGTCGGGTACGCAGACCATTAATGCGCCAGTGCCTCCCGGCTACGACTGCACGGTGACCGAGACCCACATCGATGGGAACCCGCTTCCGTTGGCCGATTGGGTCGTCACGGGTAGCCCGGCCACCGTGCTCGACGTTGGCTCAACCAGCTCCGTCAACATCACCAACGCCCCTGGGCTTGGCGCGGTTCGCTTCACCAAGACGGTGACCGGCGCAGTAACGGGCGAGGCGTATTCCTTCTCGTTCACGGCTAACTGCGGCACCGCTGGTTCGTTTGACTTCGTCCTCCCAGAGGCCGACGCCACACCGTTGGTATGGGACAAGACCGGGCTTCCCTCCGGAACTGTGTGCTCCATCACAGAGACCTCTTCCACCCTGGCCGGCGCTTGGAGCGTTACCACGGCAAATCCGGCGGTCACCCCGCCTGTGGCTGCTGGGCCTACGCCCGTTGAGGCGGCAATGACCAACACCCGCAACACCGCCACGCTGACATTGGTCAAGAACGTGGCCGGTGGCAACGGAACAGTCACCCAGTGGCCGCTCACCGCGACAGGCCCAGGAACCCCGGCGGTGTCCATCACAGGCGTCAGCGGCACCCCAGCGGTGACATCGCAAGTCGTGCCGACCGGCACCTACTCGCTTTCCGAGAACGGCACCGTGGGCACCTACACCAACGGAACCACGTGGAATTGTCCAGGTAAGGGCACAGACCTGACGTCGGTAACCCTTGCAAGCACTGAAAACATCACCTGCACCATCACCAACACCCGGAAGACGGGCACGTTGACCTTGGTCAAGGCAGTCAGCGACGGAGTGGCAGATCCAAAGTTGTGGACGCTCACCGCAACTGGCGATTCCACAACGGGTACTTCCACCGCAGCCAATACCGTCTTGAGCGGGGCAGGCGGTGCAAGTTCCGCTTGTCCCAACAGGCAGCTATGACCTCTCAGAGTCTGGCGTCAGTTCCGGGTTACACCAACGGAACCGCCTGGGTGTGCACCGGCGGCGTAATGCCGGCCGGTGACGCGGACACCGTTGCCGTTGCCGAAAATGCAACGGTCGTATGCACGATTACCAACACCCGTGACACCGGCAGCCTCACGCTGGTCAAGTCCGTCAGCGGCGGAACCGAGGCAGCAACCTCGTGGAACCTGTCCGCAGCTGGCCCGACTGCGGTGACGAACGTGCCCACAGGTACAACCACCACCGTCAAGACCGGTACCTACGACTTGTCCGAAGCCGCCAAAGCTGGCGTTGTCGGATACACCAACGGAACCACGTGGGTCTGCAAGGTCGGGGCTCCCCCTGGCGTTGACGCCACCATGACTGATGGCGATTCGGTGGTTGTTGCTAAGGGACAGAACGTCACCTGCACCATCACCAACACCCGAGACACCGGCACCTTGAAACTGGTGAAGCGGGTGGTTGGCGGTGCTGCTCTGCCAACCGAGTGGAAACTTTCGGCCGCTGGTCCCACACCGATCACCAACGTGGAGACCGGAACCACTACCACTGTGCTCACCGGCTCGTACGTGCTGTCCGAGTCCGGCACCGTTGCTGGATACACCAACGGAGACACGTGGATTTGCGACGACGGGATCAACGATATTGACGTGGTGCCAGTTGGTTTCAATACCCTCGTGATCAGTAAGGGTGAGAGCTACACCTGCACGATTACAAACTCTCGTGACTCCGGCAGCCTGAAGCTTGTCAAGAGCGTCAGCGGTGGCACCGCGGCTCCAACAGCGTGGGACCTTTCGGCCGCAGGGCCAACCCCAGTGGTCAACGTGAAGTCCGGTACAAGTACTGCGGTGCTGACGGGCAATTACGACTTGTCCGAATCTGGACCGGTTGCCGGTTACACCAACGGGACCACATGGGTCTGCACGGTTGATGGCGCTCCAATCGCCATGATTGACGGTGACTCGGTCGCCGTCGCCAAGGGCAAAGAAGTCGTATGTACGATTACTAACACTCGTGATACGGGCACCCTCAAGTTGGTGAAGTCGGTCAGCGGTGGTAACGAGCCAGCAACCTCGTGGCCGCTTTCCGCCGCTGGCCCTACTCCCGTGACAAACGTGCCGTCGGATACCCAAACCACAGTTAATACCGGCACTTACGACCTGTCCGAATCTGGAACCGTTGCGGGTTACACCAACGGCACTGCGTGGGTTTGTACAGGCGGCACGATGCCGGCTGGAGACCTCGATACGGTGGTCGTTGCGAAGGGTCAGACCGTCGTCTGCACCATTACCAATACCCGAGACACCGGCACTTTGACGCTGGTGAAACAGGTTGACGGTGGAACGGCGCTTGCATCGTCGTGGACACTCTTTGCTGCCGGCCCAACAGCTGGCGTCAGCGGAACCAGCGGTGCCGCTGCAGTGACCAACAAGTCAGTGCTCACCGGTACCTACACGCTGAGTGAAACCGGCAGCGTCCTCAACTACGTCAACGGCACAACGTGGGCTTGTACCGGTGCCGCCACCAAGACCGCCACAACAGTGACGGTTGCCAAGGGCGAGACGGTTACGTGCACCATCGTCAACCGGTACGCATCCATCGACGTTGTGAAGTCCGTGGGTTACGCAACGGGTGCGACCTGCCCAACCACTGGGTACTTCGATAGCTTGTCGCCGGTGCTGGTTGGCAGTTTGCTCTGCTTCCAGTTCGTGATCACGAACAACGGCAAGGTCGCACTCGATCCGGTCACCCTGACCGACTCGCGGTTTTCCCTTGCGACCACACCGACTACCTGTTCGGTTCCGTCCACTGTTAGTGGAACAGGAATCAGCGTTGGCGCCGTGGCAGTCAACGCAGCGGTCACCTGCTGGACGGGTCCCGTGCCAGCGGTCTTTAACGGCGGCACAAGTTACGTCAACACCGCAACGGCGATTGGATGCGCAGCAACAATGTGTCTCCCAAGCCCATCGGATACCGACACGGCAAGCTATGCACCGGGTTACCTCGGGTTCACGCCTGGCTTCTGGAAGAACCACACCACTGGAAACTCCAACAACGCGTGGCAACCCAAATACCTCGGAGCATGCGGACCGCTCACTCCAAACACTCCCGTCAGTACGATATTCACGAACCTTGCGGGCACCGTCAAGACCCGCAGCGGTGCAGCGATCAGCTCCCTGACGTTGCTGCAGGCCCTTGGCCTGAAAGGTGGACCGGGCGTTGAAGGTGCAAACGAAATCCTGGTTCGGGCAGCAACCGCCGCGTATCTCAACGCCTGCTACTCGGCAACGCTGTTGCCAGCGGGTGGCGCCGGTGCGTATCCGTTGACCACAGCGCAGGTGGTAAGTCAAACCGTTACTGCGCTGAACTCCGCCACCCGACAGGTCAAGATCGACCTGGCTACCAAGTTGGACGTCTACAACAACACGGCCACGCACCAGATCACCTGGTGATTGAACAAACTATCGTTGGCGTCCCGAAAGGCCGCCAGCGAAAGTTGAACTGAGAAAACAACAAGACCTGCCGGAAGGCAGGTCTTTTTGTTTTGATCGCTGCTGCTGCCCTGCGTTGGAGGTGACTACGGGTGACTACGGGTGACTACGGGGTAGGTAGCGGGGCGCCGTCAGGAACAACCTGGATGACGGCCCCGTCGGCAGGAGCCGCTGCCGGATCGGGCTGTACCGGCGGCTGCGGCCACAACCGGATCGACGGCTGCGACGGCATCGTCGCCACCATCAAACAATGCCCCTGAGTCCTCTGGCGCAGGTGCAGGGGCCGGGTCTGTCACGACTTCCGGGGTGACGACGTCCTCGGTCGCCGCATCCGGCGTGACCACCTCGGGGGTTGCTGCCTCAGGCGCAGGCACGGTTGCGGCACCCTCCGCCACGATGGTCGTCGGGACCGCAGCCGGGAACGTGTTGTCGGTCGGCCGCTTGAGCAGCGTCGGCGTTGGGATGGATCCGGTCGAGGAGCCGAGCACGGTCCACAGCATCATGGCCACGAGAACCCCGACCATGCCGACGAGCGCCGTGTAGGCGACCGACCGGCGGCTCTTGACGACCTCGAAAACCGGTTCGGAAACCGGTTCGGCCGGTTCCGCCGGTTCCTTGGTTCCCGAGGTGCTGAACCCTTGCGCCTTCTTGCGGCCCTTGCGGGATCCGGCGAGCGCTTCGGTGACGGCGGCTTCGACGTGCGGTGCAAGCCGTGCTTCGGGAGTGGGCTGCGAGAGAATTGTGGTGGTGTTGCCGCGCAGCCAATCGACGGGATCGGTGTCGATGCTCGGTGCGACGACCGTTGCATTGGGAACGATGGTCGACGTGACTGGCGACGTAGGCGGAACGGGAACAAGCGTGCTGTCGAACGACCCGTCGAATGAATTCTCGAACGAATTGTCGAATGAATTGTCGAACGACGTGGTTGCTGGGGAGGAAATCGGTGGAGGGCTGTACTCAAAGGCTGGCAGCGAGTCGTTCCAACTGGTGGTGTTGCCGCCCCAGAGATCGGTGGCTTGTGGATCCGTCCGTTCAGTTCGCTGTCCCGACGCACTGAACGTGAAGGGCGTGGAAGTCGCGGGCTGGCTGATAGCTGGCGACGACGGCGACGACGGCGACGACGGCGACGACGCAGGCGACGAAGATGACTCTGCCGATGCTGCAAAGGCAAAGACAGGAGCGGCCACCTGTTCGTCGTTGTCGAGGCTCCAGATCGACTCGTCCCATGATGCTGCAGCGTCTACGGCACTCGGCGCAGAGACAGCCGCTGTCGTCGCCCATTCGTCCGGGATCAATGCTGGTTCTGTCGTCACCGATTTTCCAGAGCGAATCCTCTTCGGGCTGCGTCCAACTCGCGTCGGGGTTGCCGGTCGCGTCCGGATTTCCAATCAGAGGGCTGACCTGGGGCGTGCCGAATTGGGGCGTGCCATCGGCTGAGGACTGCGTCATGGTTTCGGTATCGGAACTGAAACGCACGTGCTTGAGATTCGAGTCCTCTGTGTCCGGTGAAAATCGGGAGAAATTGGGGATGGCGAACACCCAGAGTGGTGGTCATCGCTTCTCCGCGTCATGATCCGTGATTGGGAACCGGGCAAGGTCAACTAGATTCGTGTCCCCGTGCTCTCCACCGACGCAACCTCCGCGACCCCCGTCGCAATGCCCCTTTCAAGCTTGCGTGAGCAGGCTTCAAACCGTCTTGGCCTCAAGCTTGCGGACCTCGTTCCCGGTGCTGCGCTTGCAGGGCTCGTCCGCCCCACCGCCGAAGCGGAAATCTGGCGGTACTCCCGCATCGCAAAGATCCCAGTTGACGGGCTCGTCATCGCATCGCCCGGCGCCACGACTGAACCGGCTGGTCCTGGCGTGTCGCATACCCCACATCCCATCGGTGAACCCGCTGCGTTGGTTCATCTCATCGACGGGTTTGTGCACTCCATTTCGGTCACGTCGGCGGCCTCTGCCGCTGGGCTCTCCATCACCAGTGCAGCCAAAGACGACACTGCGGTCACGGACCCGCGCGTGAACGGTGGAGATCTGTTCGTCGATCTGGCCCTTGCAGTCGCAACAGATGCGTTGGTCATAGCCGTTCCTCGTGGGTCCACCATCCCTGGCGTCGTGCAGGTCATCAACCAGGTGGCTAGTCAGCGCGCGTACATTCCGTCGTCGCTTGTCGTACAGGTTGGCGAAAACGCATCGGTCTCTATCGTCGAACGAATCGTCGGCGACGGGGCTGGGTCGCTCTTCACGCCCATCACGCAACTCTCTGTTGGTACAGGCGCCACGCTGCGCTTCGTCAGCGTGCAGGAACTAGGCGACCAGTGCTTCCAGGTTGCGCACCAGCAATGCAACACCGGCCGAGACGCAACGTTACGAACAATGTCGGTTGCGTTGGGCGGAAGCTATGCGCGCGTACGAACCGACGCTGTTGTTACCGAACAGGGCGGCTTCAACGAACTGCTCGCGGTGTACTTCGGTGCTGGGCATCAGATGCACGACTTTCGTACGCTGCAGCATCACATCGGCCCTCGCACCACCAGCGAGCTGTTGTTCAAAGGTGCCGTGCAGGACCACTCGCAGTCCGTGTACTCGGGCCTCATCAAGATCGGCGTCGATGCTCGCAACGCTGTTGCCAACCAGGCCAACCGCAATCTGTTGCTCTCGCCCACGGCTTCAGTTGAATCGGTGCCAAACCTCGAGATCGAAAACAACGAGGTCAAGTGCAGCCACGCTTCAGCGGTCGGTCCGGTTGACCACGACCACCGCTACTACCTCGAACTGCGCGGTGTGCCACCAGAAGAGGCAGAGCGTCTCATCGTCACGGGCTTCTTCGCTGACGTCCTTGACCGATCGCCGGTGCCAGGTGTGGCCGAGGCGCTGACCGGCGTGTTCGTCGAGAAGTTTGGCCGTTCACACGCGGCTGGGTCCACTGCGGGAAGCGCAGCAGGAGTAGCCGCCATGACGCAGGTCAAGGTCGCACAGTTCTCCGCGCTTGCCCCGTCTTCTGCCACGCGTGTGGTGGTCAACGGTTTGCCGCTCGCCGTCGTCCGCATCCAAGACGACGTCTACGTCATCGACGACACCTGTACGCACGCCGAGGTCTCGTTGTCGGAAGGCACCATTTGGGACGACGAATGCGAGATCGAATGCTGGAAACACGGCACCACGTTCTCGTTGGTCTCCGGTGAACCTCAGTCCTTGCCCGCAACACAGCCGGTCCAGGTTTACGTGGTGACACTCGCCGGCGACGACGTGTTGATCGAGTTCTCACAAAGCACTACCTACACCCCAGACGCAGCAGGGTCGGACCAACAGCCATGAGCGAACTTGTCATCTCCGGTCTCACCGGCGGTCCTGTCGGTACAGAGATCCTCAAAGGGTTCAGCCTCACCATTCGCTCTGGCGAAGTGCACGCGCTGATGGGCCCCAACGGTTCCGGCAAGTCCACGTTGTCGCATGTGTTGATGGGTCGTCCCGGTTATGAAGCCACCGCCGGCACGGTCACCTTGGACGGGGTCGATGTGCTTGCGCTTCCCACCTGGAAGAGGGCGCATGCCGGCTTGTTCCTCGGCCTGCAGTATCCAACCGAAGTTCCCGGCGTCGTCCTTTCCGAAATGCTCCAGGCGTCAATGCGAGCCGCCGGCCGAGCCGACGCTGATGTCGTTGCCTTGATGGAGGCCGAGGCAGACCGTATCGGCTTCGATCACCGCTTCTTGGACCGAGCGCTGAACGTCGGCCTGTCCGGCGGCGAGAAGAAGCGCAACGAAACGGTGCAGCTGGGCGTGCTCAAACCGCGCTTTGCCATCCTCGACGAAATCGATTCCGGTCTCGACGTCGACGCACTGCGCGCCGTCAGCCGACGTGTACTGCAAGCGTCGCAGGAAGACGGCCTTGGCGTGTTGGCCATCACGCATTACCAGCGCCTGTTGGACGAACTCACGCCAGACGTTGTGCACGTTTTTGTGAAGGGCACCATCGTCAAGTCTGGTGGGCCAGAGCTGGCCAAAGAACTGGAACGCACCGGCTACGAGCAGTATCTGCCACCCGAGGCAGCTGCTGCTGCACGCGGCGCAGACCCATTCGCCGATATCCCTTTCTGATCAGAACTCCCGACGGGCTGCTGACTTCGTGATCACCGCTGAGTCCATCGCAGCCGCAGCGCAGCGGGTCGAAGCCGTATGTGCGGCGCACTCCAATCATGGTTGCCGAGGTGCCTGTCATCGGCTCCGCAGCAAGTGTCGCAGTGACATTCAAGCTGGAGTCGTTGCAGATCACCGGATCGTTCAAGGTCCGGGGCGCGGTGAACTCGTTGCTTGTCTCAGGGGCCCCAGAAGTAGTGGCGTGTTCCGGTGGCAACCACGGCCTTGCGGTTGCGTGGGCTGCCCAGCGGCTTAGGCGTCGGGCCACCATTGTTGTTCCGCTTTCGGCAGCGGCCACCAAGGTCGAGGCAATGCGTCGTACCGGGGCCGAAGTGATTCTGCACGGCGATGTTCCCGCTGAAGCGTTTGCGGTGGCCGAGCAACTGGTGGCAGAGCGGGGCTGGCCACTGCTGCACCCCTATAACCAGGAACGCACCATCGAGGGCCAGGCAACGCTTGGGCTTGAACTGCTCCAAGACGCGCCACAGGTGACTCATTGGTTATGTGCCGTTGGCGGTGGGGGTTTTCCAGCGGGTGTGGCCCTCGCTCTTGAGAAAAAAGGCCGAGTGGTGCCGGTTGAACCAATCGGGTGTCCGTCGCTAGCCGAAGCGCAGCGCGCTGGTCATGTGGTGCCCACTCCCGCCGAAGGTATTGCTCGCACCAGCCTTGGCCCGCCTTCATTAGGCGAAGTGCCGTGGGAGATTCTGCGGACTCGGGTCGCGGCCAGCACCCTTGTTGACGACGACGCCATCGTTGCAGCGCAACGGTGGCTCTGGAACGACATGCGCGTTGTTGCCGAGCCAGGCGGCGCAACGGCGCTTGCCGCGTTGATGACCGGTGCGTGGCAGCCGCCAGCAACTGCCACGGTAGGCGTCGTGATCTGCGGCGGCAACGCCGACTCCCTGCCCGGCTGAGGCGGCGACAGAGGTTGCCCCCAAATGTGGGGCATTCCACCTCGCAAACCCCTTTGGAGGTGGATTCCCGACTCTATGGTTGGGTCTGTCTGGTGGCAGTTTTGGGCGTACCCGCTGGACGTCGACCGTCCTCCTGGGCGTGAGTTCGCGCAGCTCGGTTCAGTCCTTGCGGTCTTCGGGGTGGCTGTCACCCTGCGGCGGCGTCGTCCCGATAGCCGGATGTGGAAACTGGTCCTCGTACTCCTGGCGGCGGGATTGCTGGAGGATCTCGGACCCCCTTGTCGGTTCTTGGTCACGGTTGGACTCTTCTCCGACGGGTTGAGCATGCCTGCGTTCTCACACCTTGTTCTCGCCTATCCGTCAGGACGTCTCATTCGACGGTCCGACCGAGCATTTGTGTATGCGGCATACGTCCTCGCTTTCCGTCAGCGAACGAAAGCGCACTGATTTTGCCGGGAACTGAGCGAACGTTGGAGTGTCTCAGAATCGTTCGCTTTTGAGACGCTTGGCAATCGAGAATATGCGGTGATACCTCGCGCGAAGTAAGGGCCAATATCGGGGTGCTGGCGTCTGGCAGCGACCCATCTGCGCCACCTGACGACTTTCGATCTGGATTGAAGGGTGTCAAAATCATCGAGCCGAAACGGCTGGATAAAGCCGCTAACAAATGACTCTCGGGGCGGTGGTCCCGAGCAAGTTGATTTAGATCTTCGTTCGAGCGATACGGGGGACCTGCGTTCTCGGAGCGGTCTTGCAGGTGTTCAAGCTTTCCAAGAAAGGTGTCGATAGCTCTAAGAGTATGAGAAAGTGGCTTCTGAGTTCGCTCTTAGTGACGTTTCTAGGGGTGGGCCTTTTCTTGTCGGCCGGTGAGGCGACGCGACCCACCATCCAAGAGGACTTTACCTCGCCCAGTACTTTGCCACCTTGCCCGATCTATTTGCCGACCCGTGAGCCCATCGAGTGTGACGGCTCACGAATTTTATGGCCCTCAGGGAATGTCGTTGCAAGTACCAAATGAAGGCCCAGATGTGTTTTGCTAACAAGGATTTGCTGTTGTACACCACCAACTCTTGTTTTGTTGACCGAAAATCCAAGAAATGAAAGTTGATTGAGTCTCATATCCATTGACGGCGTGCAGAATCCCGGCCAAATACCAATCGTTGAGATACTTATTGATCAGTATTCCGCCGCTGTCACCCTCAATTGCGGGAGTGCCAACCGTGATTGGACCATACATCGACTGGTTGCAGTCTGACGCGCCACCACCGCCTGGAAACCACCCGAAACGATCAAAAAGGGTGAGAGGAACATTTCCATTCACAACTCTTGAAGCTGCGCCACTGTTGTAGGTCCACATGGTCGGGTTAACACCCCCTGCTACTTCCTTCGCAAAGTAGTAGGTAGGACTCGCAGCACTCCCTACGGCAAGAAGATTGCTCACATATGGATATGCCTGGTAGTAATCGTGAAACTGAACATCTCCGTAGTCACCACAAACGGTCCATCTTTGGCTATAGAAACCATTGTAGATGGTGGACTGAGTGGCTATTGCGCTGTATTGATCGTTGTATCCGTTTGAACCAGGCAGATCCAAACAGTGAGCCGCGGTTACTAGACTCTTTTGAACAGGATTCCAAGGTGTCCGAAACGACGCTCCCCCGCTACAACTCCATCCCCAGCCGACATACTGATTCGGAGGGGCACCAACTCCGGGATACATAGACTGTCCGTTCCAAGCACCTCCGTAACTTGTGTCTTGCCAAAGCGAGGCACCGGGAGCCGAAGACGAACCAGAAAGAGGCTTCGTCGGTGCAGGATCCTCGTTGACAACTTTCACGTGCGGGTTTTTCTGAGCGTTGACTCTCTCCGTCATGGTCGGGTCGAGTGTCGTTATAGTGACAAGACCAGTTTCGTAGTCAGTGTCCGTTTTGAACCGAACTTTCGAAAATTGAGCAAGGTACACTCGTAAAAAATGATCCTCATCTTTGTAGGACATGCCACCGTAGTGTCGGTTGATAGGAATGCCCAACTCCTTTTCTTTTGCCTTGATAGCCTGTTCTACTTGCTCGTCTTCTTTCGCTAGGCGAACGTTCAGTGAGAATGTTCCCGTAATTCCGTTCCATGCCGCACCAAAGGCTGGGTTCTCTTTGAACTGTTCTTGTAAATCCAGAAGTACACCGCTGAGTTTCCACGAAAGCCTGGCATCCGTTTCCGAAAAACCGGTTAAATCGATGATCTGTCGAAGTTGATCATCACTCAAAAGAGAGGGATCGGTCGGAGTTGGCTCTTTTGGTCGCGGTGTCGGCTCAGCGGAAAAATTCTTCGGTGTAACGCTATATTTCACTACAGGTGCTGGTTTGTCAGTGAATGGATACAACGGGGCCATCTCGTTAGCGGGATAGTCACTGGCTGAGAGCTTTGCTGCGGAAACCGGAGAGAGCGTGGCGAACCCGAGGCCGACGCAAACGAAACTACCGACGATTAAGCGTTTCATTTCTAGATCGACGCGCTTCTAAAGGTGAATGTCAAGAAAATTGTTAGACCTCGGCAAACGGTCACTTACCGTGGCAGGTCGCCTGTTCATCCCTAGACCTCACCACTAACCGTCCAGCGATGACGTCTAGCGGCTGTGGGTCTGGACGCCAGGCCTCACGTGCTGCGCACACGACGACGAACGCGGCCTCCACAGCGATCATGACCCCGCTTGAAACGGGTTCTGCGTCGTTCTCGAACCGTCCGCCAAGCGACAGAGCCATCAAACGCACAGGGACAGTCTTGGGCCGCTCGACACCGGCCGCGATAGTTCGACCGACCCAATGCACTTGCCCAAAAGGCGAACAGCTTCGGGAGCGCTGGCCAAATTGGCACGCTTTCAGCACGTGAGTGCGCAGTGCTGCAGCTGATGGCTGAAGGGCGCACCGACAAGGCAATTGCTGCCCATTTGTACATCAGCACGAAGACCGTGCAAAGCCATTCATCGGCGATCTTCTCCAAGCTTGGGTTGGGCGAAGATCCGGAGTCCAACCGCCGAGTGTCGGCAGTGCTTGCGTTCCTTCGAGCGCGCTGATCGGCGAAGACAGCGTTAGTCAGTTGGTCGGAGCGATCAGCCGATTGGCAGAAGCGATGACGGCGGCGTTGTGGTTGGTCCCGCTGTCGTCGGGGCAGCGGTTGCAGTGGGATTTGTCGGTGGCAACGTGTTGCCGCCAGCATCGAGCAACCGCACGATGGTGGTTGTGGTGGACGTCGAGGTGGTTGGCCCGGCCGTTGCAGGAACGGTTTGTCCTGGGACCGTGCTTGCACCTGGGACGGTGCTGGCACCGGGGATGGTTGCTGCGCCCGGAACCGTGGTGCCCGATGGCCGGGTGGTGGCGGCTGTCGACTTCAACGCGGTTGGTTTCTTGTCCGTGTCCTTTGCGCCAAACACGTAGATGGGGACGCCGTTTTCCAGGACACCAGGCAGCCATTCGGCCGTGACCATCGGTACGCGCAAGCAGCCGTGCGAAGCAGGTGTCCCTGGGACGCTGAGCGAGCCGTGGATTGCGAAACCGCCCGTGAAGTACAGCGGGTTGTACATCTCGCCGAGCCGTGACTCGCGCCAGCCGACCCAGCGGCGCTGGATCCGATAGGACCCGGTGGGAGTGATTGCCTTGTCGCAGCTGGTCTCTTCGGTCTCAGGGTCGAACGAGCAGAAATCTTTGTTGTTCCCACTAGAGATGGAGATGACTCGGTAGAGCTCGTTGTTGTCCCAAATCATGAGGATCTGGCGCTTGAGGTCGACCTCGACACGCTTGGCTCCTCCCGTTGGCATCATCGGCTGGGGGTCTGTTGCATTCTCGAGCGCAGCCAGCATTTGGCTACCGACTCGACCGGTGCGGCCCAGCCCGTTTGCCTTCTGGAAGGCCATCACCGCATGGAACGTCTGATCGCCGAACTGGCCCTCAGCGTCGGTGATGTCGTACTTCAGCTCCATGAGGCGCTCTTGCAACCCCTGAACCGCCGTGCCACGAGAACCCATCCCCAGCCCCGAAACTGAGCTGGACTTCGACGTCGACTTCTTCGCCGTCGCAGCTTTCGACACCGTCTTGGTAGAGGACTTCGACGTCGATTTTGCGGGTGCCTTGGCAGCAGCGGACTTCACTGTTGTGTTGGCCGAGGAGGGCTTGGTTGTGACCGGCGCCGCACCCTTTGGCGGCAGGGTAGGGCCAACTGCCGTGGCAACGCCGGGCGCGAACGTTGCAGCGGCGAGTGCTGCCAATGAAATGGCGCCAACAGAGAGAGGGCTGAAGATGCGGGCACGCCGCCCTTGTGATAGCCGGGAGCGGTGCGCTGGCATCGTTGGTCCTTGGATCCTTGAGGTGCGGGGGGAGGTGGCGAAAGCGGGCAACCACCCGAACGCTTGTCAATTATCCCTCAAGTGGTCGGACAAGTTGGGCACTTCAGCCCGGAGGTGTCAGACAACACTGTTCACCTGACCATGGAACAGTGTCGTCTACCCGTGTCTGGGCGTACTGAGCAGGTTTGGGCGTGCTCAGCAGGCTGCAGGAGACGCCCGGCCATGCAGGAGACAACCACTCAACGAAACGCGGGTCGGGACCGCCGGACCTAGAGACCGGCGACTCGGTTTAGGGGCTGCAGGTCACGCCGTTCAAACGCCACGCCGACACCGGTGGGTTGGAGCCGGTGAAGGTTGCGGCGTAGCCGTAGGTGACGGTTTGGCCCGGGGCGATAGTGGCGTTCCAACCCGCGTCGCGCAGGGTTACCTGTTGGCCCGATTGGGAGTGGGTGGTGCCCCAGCTTTGGTAGATGCTTTGGGTTCCGGGGAACGTGAACAGCAGCGTCCACCCGTTGATGGCAACGGCGCTGGTGTTGGTGATGGTGCCCTCTCCGCCGAACGAAGCTGCCCCCTGCCACTGGGTTGTGTACGACGCGCGGCACGACGCTCCACCAGGAGGCGTGGTCGTGGGCGCGATCGTCGTGGGCGTGACGGTGGTGGGTGCAACAGTCGTCGGGGTGACGGTTGTTGGTGCAATCGTGGTCGGTCGAGGTGGTTGGCGGCCTTGTGGTGGTGGGCCCGATCGTGGTTGGTGCAACGGTTGTGGGTGCAACCGTTGTGGGTGCAACGGTTGTGGGTGCAACCGTTGTCGTGGTGCCTGTTGGACCGCCAATGGTCATGCGCATCACCGTCATGGACCATGGGGCGAATGCCCGGACGAAGGTGCGTTGCCCGTTTGCGTCGCTTGTGTTACCCGGAGCGTCGGACAGGTCGTCGGACGGGTTGGCTCTCCCGTTGAACAACACGTTGGGGTCGGCCATTGACGTCCCGGCAGCAATGTCGGAAACAATGGATCGAATCCCGGTGACGCCATTGACGTTGATCTGTGAACTTATGGATCGGGACGACTTGTTCAGCACCATCAACGTGAGCGTGTTCGCATCGCGTCGGCCCGCATAGACCGACAACGTGGACCCGGCATCGAACGTGCTGGAGGAATCAAGCAGTGTGGAACCGAACCGGGACCACATCGTCCAGCCCCAGTACAGCGCGGTGCGGGTGAACGCACCGTCGTTGCGCATCATGCTGAAGTACGTCCCGTTTGGCGACGCAGCGCCGTACAGCTCAAACGCGTTTGCACCCATGTACAGCGAATCGCGAGACATCACACCGACGGAGTCAGTCATCATGATGGCGTTCCCGATCCCGTTCATGCGCGTTGCTGGGTCGTTCTCGCGTCCCGGGGTGAGATTGAACTCGCTGATCAGCAGCGGGACTTGTCGGCTGCCGTACTGCGTGTAGCCGCTGCGGAACGCCGTGGAGATTTCGCTCCAGTGTCGTTGCGGGAGGCTGAGAATCTCGGCGTTACCGGCGGGCGTGTCTGCTGGAGGGATCCACGTGAAGTACGGGTGGACGATGAAGAAGTCGATCTCGTTGCGATGGTTTGCGATCGCCTCGCGGGTCCAGCTGTTGTAGTCATCGAGCTTGCGTTCCGCAGGAAACCCAACCTGGATGGACGCATCGATTGCCTTCATCGCAGCCTTGGTTGCGCGGTACCCGTCCTGGCGGGTTGCACCAGAACCCACGCCGTCCAGGAACTCGGTGGCCTTACACGTCCAGGTGACTTCCCACCCGTATTCCACACACTTGTTGCCGCCTGGAAGGCCGCCGTAGGTTTCGTTTCCGAACTCCCACAACGTGACGCCCAAGGGGCTTGGGTATCCCGCGTTGGCGCGCTGTTGAGCCCAGTACCCAACGGTGCGCCAGTCGGCCCCGCGCTGGTCAACGCCGATCACACGCGTGTCTGAAACAGAGCCGTTCATGAACGCAACGAACGCGGCATTCTCTTTGGCTGTTGCGTTGGCGTTGAGCGTGACAACTGCTTCTCCGCCCACGGACTGCATGAACCCAATGAAGTCAGAAGGACGTGCCGTCCACGTGAAGTTGGGCGTGGTGCATCCCTGGGCTGCGGGCAGGTTGGTGCCCATCTGGCAACTGGCCCAGCCCCACCGCTGGCTGTCCTGCGTGCCGGGGTAACGAGTGAGTGCGGATACCCCTTGGCTCCGACGACGCAACGTTGTGTCGGCGAACGACCATCCGCCCGAATAGAACCCGAGGTTTGTGCCGCGCATTCGATTGGGGACTGTTCCAATCGTCGAAGCCGCGTTGATGTTGATTGCGCCCTCGAACGTGACCGGCGGCTGGGTGGTAGGCGGCAACGTGGACGGAGGGATGGCCCCAGCGTCGACACGGAGGTCGTCAACGGAAAACGATGCGCCCGAGGGTGACTGCAGGTTGAGGCGCCCAATCCGTGGTGCGGCACCGAGCTGAGCCGTTGTGACCGTGTGCCGCACCCACGTGTTGGCTGGAGCGGTGAGCGTGACGGACGTGGACGGAGTTGCGTTGCCGTCGTCCTGGCTGGTGAACAACGAGACCGATGCGCCGCTTGCACCGCCGTGCAGCGCAAGGCTGATGGTGCCGGTGCCGAACTCCACTGCAGGCACGGTTCTCAAGCTGAGCGCTCCCCATGGAGCCGCCACGTTGACGGCCAAGGCACGGGTTCCGCTGGCGACGGGGGACGATGTGTCTGTTGCGGTTGCGCCCCATGACCAGTTCTGCCAGGTGGGCGACAGGGAATCCCCGTAAACCAGGGCGTCTGCAGCAGAAGCCGAAGGGGTGCCGGTTGTGACCGCGAGTGTCAGCCCGCCGACGAGCACCGCCGTGGCGGCCAATCTGGCCAGGGTTCTGGAAACGGCGGTTGTCTGACGCGTCCGTGGAATCAGCATCTCCTGATTCTGACTGAACTGAGGTTCAGTTAGACACCCTCAGACGGGCTATTTCATCAACCCTGGGGCCGGTCGCCGCGCCACATGAAGCCGTCGAAGAGGAAATGTGACCCCCCGATGGTCATGTAGATCACCAGATACACCGAGGTCGTCAGCAACCCGCGGGCGGTGAGAATGACTGCGCCGCAGAGCAACCCCGACGCCGCCAGGAACACCCGTCGGTGCCCGGCTGCTTTCATCAACCGGTTCAGCGTGGTGCCGGGGCGGCCGAAACGTTTTCCCAGCGTGGCGTCCAACGCGAAGAAGTATTCGAACGAATGAGCCGCAACGAGAGAGATGACTCCTGCTGCTGGGTCGAAGATTGCGCAGGCCAAAGACAGACCGTATGCACCCAGATAAATCTGTTTGGCGCGCGACAGTGGACGTTCTGCACGGTCTTGGCGCAACGACATCACGGTCCACACGGTCCACGCCAGCGATGCCACCACCACGATGGGAGCGAACCGAGACATCGACCGGATTCCGTCGACAATCTCCGCGTTGATCCCGCCGAAACCAAGCCGGTCGACCGTGTCTAGGGTCCCGGGCAACCACAGGGCAATACCTGCCGCAAGGAGAAATGGACCGAAGATGAGCCCTTGCTCAGCAGGCCGGCGTATCTGCCCGGAGTTGCGCCCGTAGAGCCGCACAATGCCGTAACGCTGACGCAGCGTGTGCAGGAGGTTCCATCCGGCGGCGACAACGGCCACCCAGCCGAGGCCAGCTTTCAGGAGCAACCACGATCCAAGTGCCACCACCGGAATTCCTGCGGCGTAAATGAGCCGATGTTTGGCGCGCGTCGGGCGATCGGTCGCCAACAACAGGGGAGTGATGGCCTGGTGCACCAGCGAGAACAGGAACACCAGCGATGCCCATGCGCGGAGGGCATCGCCGACCAGGAAATGTGCAACCAGGAATACGGGCAGCCATGCGAACGCGCTGACCGTGTCTGTGGCAGGAGTGACGATCCAACCCCACTGGCCCTGCCTCGCCGCCAACTTGTTCCCTGCGATGCTCAACACTGTTTCAGTCTGCTCCAAAGCAAGAGTGTCCGATGGGTTGACCTCGGTTCAGCCGCGCCCTGCCGGAAATGGTGCGAAAAATCCCTCTGCTGAGGAGTTTGTGCACCAGTTCGGCTCGGAGAATGGGAGCTCACTGGGGGAACGGAACCCAAGCCTGCTCGCCAAGCGTGTTGAGGTCGCTGACCATCAGGCCGACGCCCGAAACGGTGACCACTTTCCCGGACACAATGAGTGTGCGCAGGACTGGTTGCGGTTGGATAAACGGTGGACTGATCACCGCCGGGATGCCGTCGGGGGAGGGGACCAACGGCTGGGGCATGGTTGTCACCGGTGGTTGTTTCGAAGCTTTTGCATCGTGGCCGACAACGCCGCGCGCCGTCAGCGAAGCTGCGGCGCGGTCGCCGACACGAACCACGTGGACCCCAAACGTGGGGAACCCGTTGCGTTGGTCATAGGTCGCACTGGGCAAGAACACGTCACGCGTGGAGGGCCACCACAGGAACGCTTTGTGGTCGTATTCCGCTGCGGACTGCCCACCGATTGGTGCTGTGGCCAACCGTTTCGGGTTGCCGATGTCCCTAACGTCGAACAACGAAACCTGTGCCCCGGTTCGCCTGCCCTGTTCGGTTGCGTCCTGGCCGATGCCGAGCAGCAAACCGTCGCCGATTGGATGTAAGTACGCAGAGTATCCCGGGATCTTCAATTCCCCGGCGACACGTGGCCGCAGCCGGTCCGTGAGATCAAGGACGTACAGCGGGTCGACCTGGCGGAACGTGACCACGTAGCCAATGGGTCCGACGAACCGGACTGCGTAGATCTGTTCGTTGGTGCCGAGTCCCCACACTTCGCCCACGACCTTCAGTTTCCTGCGGTCTGCGCTGTCCAGCATGAGTACCTGCACACCAGAGACCTGTGTGCCGCCGAACCCTCCGTTGAAGCGTGTGGATGCCACCCGAAGCGCTCCGTCGTGTTCGCTGAACGAGAACTGATTGAGGATGGAACCGGTGAACCGTCCGCTGGCAATCCAACGTGCGCCGTCAGCTACTCGCAGATCGAACGTGTGCACCTCGGTGGTGACAGACGATGGGGTACGCCGGACCGTTGGACTCCACTGCTGGGTCGCAACGTACAAGGTGTCTGGTGAGGCGTACGTGGTGCCTGCGTTGGCAATGACGCCTGCACCACCGCGCACGACCGGTGTGGCGCCGGGTCGATCGAGGTCAACGGTAGCGACCCACGTGAGGCCTAGGCCCGAGGAATCCGCTGGGCGGCCGACCTGGCTGCAGGGAAGCGCCGTCTCGATGGGACCCTGAGATCCGTTGGCCCCCTCCACAAAACGGCGTGGCAGCCATTCCGACGCCGGAGCCGTGCGGATGATCTTTTTGTTCGCCTCGGTGGCCCGCTTTACCGCTGCCTGATCGTTGAGCGGGCCAGGGTTTGGGAAGCGTTGCGCAACTCGTTGCCCAAAGCTGGTGCTGAGCACGATGCGGAGGCGATGATCCACCGACCGGGTTGCGGTGACCTGCCCTTCGAGGTGGGTGGTGTGAATGACGCGAAGCGCTGCAGGATTGGAAACGTCGTAGACGGTGACGACGGTTTCCCCACCGATTGCCGTGTACAAACCAGAGACGACGGCAAGGCGTGCGCCATCGAGGATCAGTTCTGCGCCGCCACCGCCCTGGGGAAGGGCGATGCTGCCAACCAGCTTGCCGGTTTGCGTGTCGCTGACCGTGAGGCGGGTGCCAATTGCTGTGTACACATATCGCCCGTCGGTTTCGACGAGGTCACCCTCATCGACACCGGCCTCTTGTGTGTTGGTGGCCGACGTTCCGCCGGAAGCGGCGGCCTCGCTGGTGGCCTTTTTCGTGGGTGCAGCGGCAGCGGCTTCGGTGACGGGCACGGGTCCGCCCTCCCTCGCCAGGATGTCGCCGCCGTTGAACCCGTATGGACCCACCTGCTGCAGCGCGATCGGGCGAATGTAGGCAAGGAACTTGTCGCACGAGCCAAACGTGCGGTACCCAGATGCGGCCACGGCGGGTGCGCCCAGAGCGGGAACTGCAAACCCGACCGCGGTCGCTGCGGCGAGACCGAGCCCGACAAAACGCAATCGTCGCTTTCGCGTTCGACCGGCGTCTGACCCGGTGATTGACCCGACGTCCGACCCGGTCATTGGGCGAATGTTCGGGCGAATGTTTGGTTCGAGTTCCATCGGTGTCTCCCCAGCGTTGATGAAGCGGCTGCCCATGTGCGGTCCCAGCCACGATTCTGACGGTTGACGGATCGGTTCGGTTCCCTTGTCCAAATGAGGGGTTGCCTGATCGTCGTTCAGTCGGCAGGCGAATCCGCAGGGTCGCGCCACCATCGGGGGAACACCACGGCGAGCAGTCCGACCCCTGCGATGGTCAGAGCGGCCTGGAAAACCGTGGCCCACTGGATGTTGCGTGCATCTGCAATGGGTCCGCTGACCAACAGGGCGGTGCAGTACGCGGCGCTCAATGAAACGCTGAACACCGCAAGCACCCGCGCCCGAATCTCTGGTGGGCACCCAAGCTGCAACACGCTCTGAGCGCAAGCGAACGCAGCCATGTAGCCACCGCCAAGGACCATCACGGCGATGGCCGCAACGAATCGGTGCGGTGCAAATGCGTACAGCAACAGCGCTGGCGGCAACGTGAGCACCGCTCTGAACATGGTGCCTCTACGCCCGTATCGGCTGCTGAGCTTGGTGGTTGCCAGCGCACCGATCACGGCACCAAGACCTTGTGCCGTGACAAATAGCGCCGCCCCAATCCCAAACCTGACGCGCGCCATGATTGCGAGGAGACCAATGAACGGGCCAGCGGTTCCAGCGAGCACAGCGATGAACACGATGGCGAAGCGGAGGTCTTTGGTGCGGCCGATGTGACGCAGGCCCTCGCGCAGTAGCGCAACAAGACCAAGGCGGTCTCCAGTCGGTTTGTCAACCGGCGGCAGCGTGACGGTCATCCAGGCAGCCAGCAGCACCAAGAAGCTGACAGCGTTGGCTGTGAACGCCCACGCTGGCCCGATGGTGTCTGCCAACAACGCAAGCATGGGACCGAACACCCGGCCCCCGTTCCAAGTGGCAGAACCCAACGAGATGGCGGCCGGCAAGTCCTCGCGGTCCACCAACGACGGCAGTATCGCTTGGCGGTTGGGCAGTGCTGCGGCGTTCACCGTGGAAGCCATGAAGATGATTGCTGCAAGCGGTGCAGTGCGTCGCTCGCCCAGCGCAACCACCACAGCAAGTAGCCCGGCGAACAGCGTTTCCAACAGCAGCGTGACTTGGAGAAAACGGCGTCGGTCGAAACGGTCGGCAAGCGCCCCGCCGATGGGTGATGCAAACGCGCTGGGCAGGAAACCCGCGATGGCGGTGAACGCCACCTGTGTGGCCGACTTTGTTTCGCGTGCGACCAGAGTGCTCAGCGCCGTGGTTTCCATCCAGGTACCAACGTTGGAAACGAGGGCGCCCATCCAAATGGTGCGAAAGTCGCGCTGACGTAGTGGACGCAGCGTTGGACTGCGGAAGCGTCCCGACGTGAAGGTTTGTGCGCTACTCGGCACGGTCACCGCGCAGATCGAGCCTTTCCGCTGCAAGGGCAAGCGCTGCTTCGCTGAACGGATACGGAATTGCGTTGGGTACCTTGCGGAGCGCGCCGGTGAACGGATCGTCTCCGGCCTGTGCGTTCATGACGTAGCGAATTGGCTGGTCGTGCAGCACCACAAGGGCGGGGCGAGGTGCGTGCTCCAACAGGAATTTTAATCCGTGTGCATATCGTTCTACGGCCTGCACGAGAGATTCGCCATCGGGTGGAGCGACGCCAGGACCGTTTGCTCGGCGCCATGAGCGGAACTCTTCGATGTGTTTCCCCTCGAAGGCACCGACTTTGAGATCGTCGAGCAGTTCAATTTCTTGGGCCGGGCCAGACCACGCGGGTGCAATCAGGGAGAGCGACTCTTTCGTTCGTGGAAACCGGGTGGTCCAAGCCGAGTTCCATTGCATGGAACCCACGACGGACGCCAACGACGCACACTGCTCGCGACCATGCGCGGAAAGCGGGTTGCTGATAGACGGATCGCCGTTGAGTATGGAGTGCGTGTTGAACACGCTCTCTCCATGGCGGATGAGGAGAAAGTCCGGCACGTGGCTGGTCTACGAGGCTGGCTTATGCGCCAGCGAGTTCGTCGAGCCCTTGGCCCATGGTGTTCCATGCCAGGGTTGCGCACTTGATTCGCACGGGGAACTTCACCACGCCGCGGAGCGCTTCGAGATCGCCAAGTTTGACGGCAGGTGATTCCGCTGCATCGTCGTGGTCGTGATCGTGCGCCGAGTCGTCGATTCCAGTTTCGGCCGCCGCGCCGTGTGCAGCGTCTTGGATGCCCATCATCGACTTGAACGCGGTGATGATTTCGCGAGCCTCGCTGACCTTTTTGCCCTTGACGGCGGTGGTCATCATGGAGGCCGAAGCCTGGCTGATGGAACAGCCCTGACCGCCGATAGAGATGTCGGTAACGATTGCGTCTTCGGTGTTGCCGTCAACCACCAGGTACACCGCAATCTCGTCGCCGCACAAGGGGTTCATGCCATCGGTGCGATGCGCAGGTGGTGGTAGCTCGCCCTTGTTGCGCGGACGGTTGTAGTGATCGAGGATGATCTCTCGGTATAGGTCTTCGAGGCCGGGCATCTCGTCTAGTCCTTGGGTTGAGGCGGGGTTTGAGGCGGGGTTTGAGGCGGGGTTTGAGGCGGGGGTTGAGGTGGATCAGAACGTGAACACGTCGCCGACGTGGGCAAGTGCATCGCCCAACGCGTCGACATCAGCTTCGTCGTTATAAATGTAGAAGCTGGCTCGGGCCGTGGCACCCGTACCCAGGGTGCGCATGAGCGGCTTGGCGCAGTGATGCCCAGCTCGTACGTACACATTGGATTCGTCCAGTACCTGGCTGAGGTCGTGTGGGTGAACGTTGCGGTAGGCAAACGACATCACGGCCCCGCGAGCGTCAGAGTCGTGCGGGCCGTGGATGGTGAGATCGGATCCGAACCGCTCCGTCAGCGAATCAATTGCGTAGGTGATGAGCGCCTTCTCGTGGCGGCGGATGCTGTCCATGCCGAGCGCGCTGAGGTAGTCAATGGCCGCACCAAGCCCAACGGCTTCGGTGGTTGGCTGCGTGCCGGCTTCAAACTTGTCTGGCAATGGCGCAGCGGTGAACCCATCCAGGCGCACGTCGGTGATCATGGACCCGCCGCCAAGGAACGGAGGCATGGCATCGAGAAGCGCCTCTTTGCCCCACAGAATGCCGAGGCCGGTGGGGCCGCACATCTTGTGTGAAGAGAACGCAATGAGATCTGCGCCCATGTCTTGCACGTTGGTGGTGTTGTGCGGAACGGACTGGCAAGCGTCAACGATGGCGACGGCGCCATGGCGGTGCGCTGCCGCAGTGAGTTCCGCAACGGGGTTCACGGTGCCAAGCACGTTGGACATGGCCGTGAAGCTGAACGCCTTCACACCGTCAAGCAACGCGTCGAGATTGGTGAGGTCCAGTCGCCCGTCTTCGGTGAGTGGAACCCAACGGATTTCGATCCCGCGTTCCGCCTGCAGCATCTGCCACGGCACCACGTTTGCGTGGTGTTCCATGTGGGTGAGCAGGATGGCATCAGATGTGGCCATGTTGGCCCTGCCCCAGGAGTGCGCAATCAGGTTGAGTGCCTCGGTGGCGTTCTTGGTGAAGATGACTTCGTGCGGACGCCGAGCCCCGATGAAGTTGGCGATCTTGGAGCGTGCGCCTTCAACAGCTTCGGTTGCGTCGGCCGCCAAGCGATACGACGATCTGTTGATTGGCGCATAGTCATGCTCCAGGAAGTGCGTCATGGCATTGATGACCTGGCGCGGTTTCTGGGTGGAGTTGGCCGAATCCAGATACACAATGCGCTTCCCGTTGATCTGCCGATCAAAAATGGGGAAGTCCTGCTTCACCAAGGACGGCACGAAGCCGCAGGTGGCCGTCTGCGGAATGGTCGGGCTCGTCACAGGCCACACTCTACCGGCTCGGAGTTTCTACTACCAGCGTAGGGGAAAGTATTTGGGGAGCCACCTTTCACCTACGGAGGTAGGGGAAATAGGTCGGTACACTGTTCGGGTGAGCGAGCCGCTGTTTCAGGTCGAAGATCTCCACGTCAGCGTGGAAGCCCAGAACATCCTGAAGGGCTTGTCCATCACGGTGGGCAAAGGCGAGGTTCACGCCATCATGGGGCCCAACGGGTCTGGCAAGTCCACCTTGGCCAACGCCCTGATGGGCAACGAGGAGTACCTCATCCAGTCCGGTGCCGTCCGTTTTAACGGCACAGACATCACGGCATGGGAAACAGACGAGCGGGCCAAGGCCGGCATCTTCCTGGCGTTTCAGTACCCCGAAGAGATTCCCGGTGTGACTGTTATTAACTTCCTCCGCCGGGCGCTCTCGGCCCGCAAGGGCATCGACCTTTCCGTGCTGGAACTGCGCCTCAACATCCGCGAATGGATGGCGCGTCTGGAGATGGACCCTGCATTCGCAGACCGTTACCTGAACGAGGGTTTCTCCGGTGGCGAGAAGAAGCGCAACGAGATCTTGCAGATGGCCATCCTCGAGCCAGAGTTTGCCATCCTCGACGAAACAGACTCCGGCTTGGATATCGATGCGTTGCGCGTCGTCGCCAAGGGCGTCCAAGAAGTTCGCCGTGACCGGCCAGAGATGGGCGTGTTGCTCATCACTCACTACCAACGTCTGTTGGATTACCTCACCCCTGACTTCGTGCACGTCATGGTCGATGGTCGCATCGTCGCCTCGGGCGGTCCCGAGTTGGCCAAGCAGCTCGAAGCCGACGGCTACGACGCCTTCCGTGCCGCTTGATTCCTTGATTCCTTGATTCCTTGATTCCTTTGACGAAGCTCAGGGTTGACTGAAAGCAACCTTGCGGCAGCTCGTCGCTGGTCGCACGCTGTGTCGTGATGACGCCTTCGAACGAAACCGCAACCGGCTCCCACGCAACCACGCACTACACGGCCGACACCAACGAGCGGCTGCGCACGCTGTTGCGATCGTTCGTTGAGGAATGCAAGTCCTCGCCGCTCTACACAGCGCTGTGTCCGCTGTTGGCCGAGACCCCTGAGGCGATCGTTCTGTTGGCCAAAGCCACCAAAATGCAGCGCCGCCCCAACCTGCTCTTGGCGGCGATCCATGCATCGCTCCTGCGTGACCCGGCGGACCCTTTGGCGGCATGGTTCCCAACGGTTGGCGGGACACAGTCGCCCGACGACCCAGCACTGGCCGACGCCCTCGCCAATTTCATCGGGGAGCGAAGTCAAGAATTGCAAGCGCTCATCGAGGCGGGGTCCACACAGACAAACGAGCCGGGCCGTTCTGCCGTGCTGTTCGCGGCGTTGGCCGATGTAAGCCATCGAGTTGGTTCGCCGTTGGCAATGATCGATGTCGGAACAAGCGCGGGCCTCAACCTCCGGTTCGACCATTATTCGTACACATACGAAATGGCCGCCGGTGACCGAACGATGGGCAGCGCTACTTCGCCCGTTCGCGTGGTCTGCGACATGACCGATTCGCCTGCGAACCTTCCCGTTGAGGCAATGCACCGGTTGCAGGTGGCTCATCGTGCTGGGTTGGACCTCAACCCGCTTGACGTTCATGACGAGTTCCAATCGCGCTGGCTGCAGGCGCTGGTGTGGCCCGACGAACCGGTCCGGTGCGCCCGTCTCGCGGATGCCCTGGAACTGGCTCGTTCTGTTCCCGTGGACATTCGCCAAGGTGATGCAGTCGACGCCATCACTGCCCTGATCGCTGAGGTGCCTGCTGGTGTTCACCCGGTGATTGTCACCACGTGGGTGATGACGTATCTGCCGGCGGAGAGGCGGGTTGCGTTTGATGAGACGCTTGCCAAGCTGGGCGCATCTCGCCCGCTCACGTGGGTGTTCATGGAGCATCCGTTTTATGCGCGCGAACTTCCGTTTCCGCCAGAATCTCGTACGGACAGATCCGAGCTGGGTTGCCCAATTGTGGCCGTGGACTACACCAGCACCGGATCATCCGCTCGCTGGCTGGGAACCACCCACGGCCACGGAACCTGGCTCCGTTGGTTGGCCTGACCGCCCCGATGGCGGCCCAACGCTGGTCCGCAATGAACGCTTAGTACCTTCTACAGGGTCAGAACTTCCACCTGACATGAGATTGCTGGAGACCGGGCAAGTCTTGCGTCTGCGGTGAGCAGGGTGCAGCGAAGTCCTTCAGCAAGAGCGACCGCGTACCAGCTGAAGGTGAGGCGGCGAGAGTCAGGGCGTGACCGTGCGGGCAAAGGTGACTTGGGTCCATGCGCCAACGAACACACGGTCTGACTCAGACAAGGGCGTCGGCGTGTTGGGCGTGATGGGCGAAAGCGAAGCGGAAAGCGCCGTGCCGGCAGCCACCACAAACGTGCCGTTGGTTGATCCGAGGTCGGTGATGTTCCACGAATCCGTAGCCGGGTCGTGAGTGACCTCGGCGTGGCGACGTGAGATTCCGTGGTCATCGTCGATCACGATCCCGGGGCTTGCACCAGCGGAACGAGTGCGCCCGATGACCAACGGCGAGTGACGCAGTTCCTGCACGCGTTCTGCCCTGCTTGGCGGGATTCCGATTCCTTCACCTTTGGCTGCGAACCACTCGGGGTCAACAGCGAGCGTGACGGTCCAACCAAGGTCTGTTCCCGGGTCGACCGGCGGCGTCACAACGGCCGGGGCTGCGGCTGGCAGCACCGGATGTGGCGCAGCAGCAGGTGGCGGGGTTGGAACCTGCCCGGTCACAAAGTCCAGCCCGCAAGATTCACAGAACAAGTTGGACTCTGCGTTTGGGTCACCGCACGAGGGGCAGTTGATCGTTGCGCCCGGCTTTCCTGCCCCCGAGGAGACTCCCGAGCTGGGCGGAGCTGAAGGCGCGGAGCCGGACCCTGACCCGGCTGGCGGAGTGCCGAGTGGTGCGCCACAAGTGTCGCACCACTCCGGATCGGTTGAGCGGTGACCGTTAGGGCACGGTGTGGTCATGGTTGCGCTCCCGTTGGCGGAGTTCTGCTGATACGCACGGTCTTGGTACTGCGAGTATCGAGGGCCATCTCGTCTGACTTCTCGACGTCGCGTCGCAAGCGCACGGTGCCGGCATCGGCATCGTCCACTTCGACGACCTTCTTCAACAGCCGCATAGTCGCCTCGTTGTTGGTGTCGTGAGCCAACTTGGCTGCCTTACCCAGCAGCACGGTGGCTGCGTTCTCATCACCTGCGGCTTTGGCTGCAAGACCCTGCTGAATGGCATCCGCCAGCTCAGCTTGGCCGGTGTAGTGCGCAACAGCAGAGTTCATGCGGGTAGTCATAGCAACGTCGTTTGACCACACGGCCCTGACCAGTGCCTTTGCCTGCACCTCATCGTTGACAACAACTTCTACGCGCGCAGACAAACGTTCGTTACCAACAGGAGCCGGCGGAACCTTCACGGCAACGTGATAGTCCCGAGATTCGTTGGCCCACGCGCCGGTACCGAATTCCCTGATGAGCGGGCCGACCTGCGTTGCACGCGACGTCATGTCCTCAACCTGCGGGGCAACCTGGCGCACAAACAGCAGCTGCGAACCCTGTGGAGCCCACACCCGCAGCCGCACGTCGGCCACACCCCGAGACATTGATGTCTGCATCATCTGACGGAAGTCGTCGTCGAGATCTTCTGGTTTGGCCACGATGTCGACCGTTCCCATGAGCGCAGATGAAATGCGCCGGAGTTGTTCAACTTCCCAGTCGGCTCCGATGCCACGACAGTCGCACTGAAACACGCCCTGGCACTGCGACAGCGCGTAATCCAGCACGTGGGGCTCTTCGCCTTCCTGGCGTCCGTCGGTGAGCAGAATGGCGTGACGCTTGTCTGCCATCACCGTGGAGAACAAACCGCGCGCTGCCATCAGCCAGGTGCCAAGCGGGGTGGCTCCATCGGCCTTCAGCCACTCGACGGCCTGCTTCGCGTTGACTCGCTGCTGAGCGTCCATCCGCACCAACTCGGTCTGGAACGGGTACACCATCTGCGGCTGGCTGCGCCCGGCAATGACGGCGAAATAGACACCGTCGCTGATCTCATCGATTGCTGCCATGCCTGCGCGTCGGGCTGCCGCAATCTTGGTGGGCGGCGACTCCATGGAGCCGGACGCATCGATGATGAGCACTTCGGCTGCGGTGCCGGACGAGGGTGCAGTGGACGAGGCCCCTGTCCCGCTGCAGGTCACGGTGACGATGGCGTGAATCTCGTCGGCGCCGTCTGCGACGTACTCGTTCTGAAAGGTCTGCGCGCTGAAGGTTGGCATCGGTTGGCCTTTACAAGTTGGATTCTGCTGGGGATTCAGACGAAGGGTTGCCTAGCCGCAACAACGTGACGGTGATGTTGTCCACTCCGCCTTGGGCGTTGGCATACTGCACCATGGACCGCGCGTTGGTGAGTGCATCGACATTGCTCATCTGGGCCTTAAGGGCGGCAGGCTCTGACGCGTAGTTCCACATACCGTCGGAAACAACGGCTACCCAGCCATCGCCTGACACCTTGACCGTCCCGACTCGGGCGGTGGGATCATGGGAGTCCGCGCCCAACCAGCGAGTGATCGTATGCGCGCGTGAGTCTGCTTCAGCAGTGGCCCTCGGCATCCCGCCAGCGATGAGTTGTGAAGCGATGGAGTCGTCGGTGCTGAGGATTAGCCCATCGCCGGCATCGGGCAACCAGTATGCGCGAGAGTCCCCGCAGCAGCCAATGTGCAGCACCCCGGCCTCGATGACGACCGCCACAAACGTGCACGACGGAGGCTCTGGCGGGTCGCCGAGGGTGCGCGCCACCGCAACGGTTTCGGCCTGCCCGATGGTGCACGAGGTGCGCAGTGCATCGGCCCAGAATGCTTCGGTGCGAGCTGCTGGCTCAGTCCGAAAGCCCGCTTCCAGCACCGTGCACGCCGCAGCTGCGGCTGCAAGAGATGCCCGTTCGCTCAACGGCGCACTGGTGACTCCGTCGCACACCACTAAGACGCCGGACTGCTGGTCTGGGCCAGGTGCAATTGCCATGGCATCTTGGTTGGCAGCGTGCAGAATGCCTCGGTCGCAGACTCCAGCAAGACGCGACGAGAACAGGATTTCGAAATGGTCGCGTGGTGAAGGCTGCTTCACTCCGCACTCGGTGCAGTACTGGTCCTCCACCACGTTGCCGCACGCCACACATGGCAAGTTGGCAACGTTGGACACGTTCGGCATCGTTGACACGTTCGGCATGGTGGCCACGCTGGACTCGCCGGGAAGAAGCTCTTGTCCTTGTTGCGATTCAGCCGATGCACTCGTTGCTTGCGCGCCAGTCGACGCACCGCACGCTTCGCAGAAGGCGGCATCGGCTGGGTTGGTTGCTGCACAGGAAGAACAGACCATGTGTAGCCCTAGAAAAGGGACTTGTTCCTCACTCGGTTTGCTTCGTCGACCAGTTCGACGCGCTCTTGATACGTGGGGGCGAGGCGGGCCTGAGCCCGCAACGATGCTTCCAGATCCGTACGGAGTTTGGGGACGCCAGGCGTGAGGCTGACCAGGTGGCGCAGAACCTGATTGCGGAACCCGATGTGCTCCAACGGCGGTGCGCCCGCAGCCTCGTGTTCATCGAGGGCCTGACGAAGATCGTCGGCTGCCTGCGAAGCGTTGGCGCCCTGGGTTGGGGCAAGTGCTCGTTCCAGCAAAGCGGTTGCACGGCGAATCTTTGATTCACCGTAGAGGCGGCTTGTTGGAGGGACTCGTTCCAGCGCCGTGAGCGTTGCGGGCACGTCACCTTTGAGGCGAGCCATTCGTGCCAAGCCAAGCAAGCCGATGGAACTGTAGGCGGCATCAGTCTGCGCGCATACTTCGTAGAGGGAAGCCGCGGCGTCGAGCCGACCGACGATTTCGCAAGCCCGAGCCAACGCAAGCTTGGGAGCGAGCTCCCCTGGAAGTTGCCCGTAGACAGCGTTGAACGCCTGCACGGCGTCGTCGTTGCGGCCCTCGGCGAGCGCAGCGAGACCTTGCACCCAGACGCCGCGCCACTCCCACGGATCTTTGGACAGGATGGTGGTGCCTTCGGCTGCTGCGGCCGCCGGCTGCTGCGCGGCGAGCAGGGCCAACGCCCGTCGGGCATGGACCCCCGCTGTTTCTCCGACCGGGGACTGACCAAGCTGCGCCAACTGCTCTTGCGGGTCCACAACCGTGATGGCAGCCAACCAAGAAGCTGCTGGGTCTGCCGGGTCGACCCGTAGCTCGGGAAGGTCTGCCCACGTCGGTTCGGCGGCAATTCCTGGCGCCCCGAAATGCGGCGAAGGAACTGTGCGCTGGCTACCATCGGTACTTCGCGCGGCCACAACTTCGCGCAGCACACCAATGAGCTGCTCGCGGAACTCTTCAGCGGTCTGGAATCGATCCTCTGGCTGAGGAGCAGTGGCTTTGCTGAGCAAGCGGTAATACGAGTCGTGCTCCGCGAACAACGCAACAGCGGATGGGTCAGGGATGGTATCGACGAAGTTGCTCTGATACCCGCGGAACTCGAACGTGAGAACAGCAAGTGTGCGGGCAATCGTATAAATATCGGAAGCAACAGATGCCCCACGGTCGGGCACCTCTGGCGCTTGGAAACCGATGGTTCCGTAAAGAGCGCTGTCTTGGTCTTCGACGCGCCTGACACCGCCGAGGTCGATGAGCTTCACACCGTCGCCGACCTGCATGAGGTTGGCGGGCTTGAAGTCGCAGTAGATCAGGCCCTTGTTGTGCAGATACGTGAACGCAGGCAGCACTTCAACGATGAACGCAATTGCCTGGTCGAGTGGCAGCGGCGCGTAGACGCCGTTGTTGGCCTTGATACGTTCTTTGAGGAGATCGTTGAGCGTCTTGCCGCCCACGTACTCCATCACGATGTAGTTGACGCCTTCGTGGCCGACGAAGTTGAAGACCTCGACGATGAGCGGATGGCTGACTTCCGCGAGGAAGCCTTTCTCCGTGATGACCGCCTGCTGCAAGTCTTTGTCTGCGGCGTTGACGAGACCCTTGATGACCACGAACCGACCCGACAGGTTCTTGTCCCGGCCGAGGTAGATCCAGCCCATGCCGCCGTGTGCGATGGGACCAACCACTTCGTACTGGGAGCCAAGCAACGTGCCGGGGCTGAGACGAGGTGCAAAATCGAACGCTGCGCCACAGGCTGGGCAGAACCCTTTGACCCGGCCGGGCTGTCCGTCTCGGCCTCGACCAACCGGTTTGTTGCACGTTGAGCAGAACCGCTTCTCCTCGCTCACTTGGGCGTTGGGAATGACTGCGGCCGCGGGGTCAATGTCTGGAGCCGTTGGAATGTTGACCAGCCCAACGCCAAGCCGGGACCGGTCGGCGGTTGCCCCGATACGCCTGGTTCTGATGCTTGCCGGAGTGCCGGCAGCGGAACGTGCGGTTCCCATTGCGGCAGTCCCAAGGACGGTGGTGCTGCTGGTGACCTGGCTGCTTTGCCTCATTGACCTGGCGATGGACCCGGTGACACGTGCGGACCCCGAAGCGGCTGCGCCAGACCCGGGACCTGAACCGGCACTGGACGCGGACGCTGAGCTTGCCGGTGAGTTTGCCGGTGCCGATGACGTGGGGGCGATACCGCAGGTGTCGCAGTACCCGCTGTCGATGGTGCCGCCGCAACCTGGTTGGGTGCAGCGGCCAGTTGCGCTCGCTGGGCTCATCGGTGCACCTCCGGTTGACTGGTGCTGGCCTTCTTGGCCGACACCGTATAATCGCTTACTACCTTTTGGTACGTGGTGACTGCCGTCCGAGCTGCGGTGAGGTCACTTGGGGCCGTCCACAGCAACTGCCGAGCGGCTTGGTATGCGGCGTTGACATCGGGCACTTCGCCGATGCGCGATGCCATTGCCTTGGCGCGAAACGCGTCGACCATTTGTCGGAGTTCATTGCGCTCGGCGAGCGCAGATTGACTGCTGGAGATCACTTGGCGAAGCGACGTCTCGGCTCGTTGCAGTTTGGTGGCGCGTTCTGAAAGGAGATTGCGCACCGCTGGCCACGGCGCGTCGGCCATGGAACTCAGGTCCGGTGGTGTTCCCAGTGCGTCAACAGAAACGATGCCGCGTGGGGTGATGTTGACTACCTTTTCGGCGGCGTCAGCTGCAAGCTTGCGTGCTTCGGACTCCAGGGTGCGCAACGCTTCGATCTGCTGGTGGTCAACCTTGTGTCCAGCCAACAGTTGCGAGCGTTCTTTGTCTGCGGACTCCAGGTCGATTCGGAGTGCCGCAGCATCACGGACCAACGCTGCAAGGGCGCTGTGGTTGGCCGTGAGGACTGGGTCCACCGATTGATCCAACAGCTGCCTGTGTAACGCGGCGTTCATGGACAACGACTTCACCAGCGGCGCTGCGAGGGCGAGATCTGCGGCGACACCAGCCGTTGCGGCTAAGCGCCCCTCGTTTGTATCGATTCGGCTTTGCGTGGAATCAATAAGTGCACTGATGATGGCGCCAGCCTCGACTGCGTTCTGGGCAAGCTGACTGCCGTCGGTTCCCACAATCGGGTTACGCAACGGAGCAAGGCGCTGGTCGGCCGTGCCCAAAGGCAGCTCTTGTGCAGCGGTGATGGCAGCGTCGGTTGCCTGCCAGATGACAAAGGCAAGCGTGTGGTCCTGATGGGCCTCGTCGGGGAGCGGGGCAAGTAACGCATCCAGGTCGAGAAGCTGGGCTCCAGTTTCAGACGACCACGAGCGAAACGCGTTGACGATCGCCTGCGTTCGGTCCGGTGGCAGTTGCGTGCCTTGGGCTGGCAAGGCGGGTGGCTGCGGATGCGTTGGCTGGGTCACGGAACCGGAACTGTTCACGCGGCCGGAAGCGGACGGCTGGTATTAGGTGATGGGAGCGCGTCGGTGGGGAGATTGTTCGCTGTAAGGATTGTCGCAAACGTCCCACCGGTGCGGATGGAATCCAGCATTGCGTTGGTGACCTGAACAAGGTCGGTGTCTTTGGCGTTGAATCCCATTCCGTATGGCTCTTCGGAAAGGAAACGGCCAACCACTTTGACGTACGGATCTTGGCGGGCCATTCCTTTCACCACGGTGTCGTCTGACAACACTGCATCGGCCGCGCCCTGCTGCATCAGCACCAGGCATTGCGTGATGTCGTCAACTTCGACAGGTTTGAATGCGTTGTCTGTGAACTTGGCCAAGTTCTCCACGCTGGTGCCACCGCTTGGGACGCACACGCGAGATTGCTTGGGTAGATCTTCAATCTCTTTGGCGGTGGAGTCACTCTTGACCAGCAACTGTTGGCCCGCGCTGTAGTACTCCGACGAGAACGCAATTCGGTTCCAACGGGCGCAGTTGATGGTCATCGTGTGTGCCACAACGTCGATGCTCCCTGCTTCCAACAACGGGAGTCGGTCGGCGTAGGTGATGACGCGGAACTGGACGTGTTCGTCGTTTGCGTTGCTGCCGAAGATGTTGATGGCAAGTTGACGAATCAGATCGACGTCGAGGCCCTCGAGCTTTCCCGTGAGCGAGTTGCGGGCACCGAACAGCAGCGTGTCTGCGCTGACGCCAGCAATCAACTTGCCGCGTGCTTTGATCCGTGCAACAGCAGGGGAGGGTTGTGGCGTCTCGTTGGAGGGGTAGGACGCCCGTGCGTCAAACCCGCGGCAGTCTTCGTTAGCCGTTGGGGGTTGAGCTGGCGCGGGGAGAGGATCTGGTGGAAGGCCCGTGACGATGCCAATCTCGTCGGAACCGAGGACGAACCGACCTGACCGGCCGAGACTCCAGACACCGACGGCCGTCGCAACGATGAGAGCAGCGATTTTCCAGCGCGCTGTTGAGCGAGCGGAGGCCGGGGCCTGAACAGTCGGCACAACCTTGCTGGGATCGACCTTCGTGGGATCGACCTTGGTGGGGCGAACATTCCGCTGGCTCTTGCTCATTGGTATTCCTTCAGCCGCTGCGCATAACCAGTTCGAACCAACGCCGCTGCGACAAGCGCAGCCAACCCGATGACCACCTGGGCGATGGTGATGTCGCGACCAACATCGGAGCCGATTACATTTCCGCCGAAATCAAGGTTGATTGCATCGTCGAGGGATTGAAACGCAGGGGCCGAGAGTTCGCCTTCGGAGGCCAGCACAATCTCTCGAGCAGAGTCCCAGTCTCCGGAATCATCGAGCTTGCGGACTTCGGTGTGGCTGGCTCGATACCGCGCAACTGCCTCGGTGAGGACGGGATCGAGTCGCATCGACGGTTGTGCGGTGATCACCGCGTCGAGGTCTGACATGTTTTGGCGCCACTGCAGTTCGTAGGGCTGCCCACTCCCGCGAGCAATAAGCGTGAGTGCCTCGGCGGACTTTGCGTTGTACAACGCAACCCGCGCCTGGCCGGCAAGGTCCTCATTGCGGAAGGTGGTGCGAATGCCGCGCAATCCCTCGGTTTTGGTGGTCCCAGCAATACTTGACGTCAGTAAGAAGGCGACGAACGCCACCGCAAAGCCCAAAACGATTGGGAGGTTGAGGAGCCGGTTGGTGTGCGCCGCAAGGGTTGCGAGCGCAAGTCCAAGTGGAACGACGACCAACAAGCCGAACAGCGATGCAATGGCCCAGGTCCAGCCGAGCCTGCGGCCAGCGACAACAACACTGTCCCGTGCAGCCCGGTCCACGGCATCGAGGCTTGGCAAGATGTTGGAGCGAAGGTTTGCCGAAGCCGTCTTCTGATAGGTGGCGCCCACCGGCCACCCTTGACGATTGTTTGCTTGCGCCGCGGTGACATCGGTGAGGTACGAGTTGATAGCCGTCAGAGTGTCTGTTGCCCGGTTGCCGCCGACGCCGCGAGATATCCCAGCAAGGCCCGTATTGGCAGCAGCCATATCTGCGGCGAACGCGGCCAACGCTTGGTCACTCTGAAGGCCGCCGGTCAGATAACCAGATGTTGCCAGCGAGTCAGCGCGGGTGAGTTGCACTTTGGTCTGCTGTACCAAGGCAACCTGTTCGGCCGCTTTGGACACCTTTGTGGAAGCGGAACGAACAACGCCGAGCACCCCGATGGTGCCAAGCGCCCACGCAACGATGAGGCCGGTGAGCAGATTGCGCTGAAACGCAAGCCTGGCCGGGGTGTCGCGGAACCGCCGTACGCCTGCCGAACTCGTCACGCTTCGGACACTATCCCAGGGTTCTTGCGGTCACTCCACATGCTGCGAAAGATGCAATGGAGAAACCCTGAGGGACCCCTGACTTCAAGACGCCGTCAATCCGCCGTCAAGAGATCGATTCTCGCGGTGGCGTCCCTGCCCGACGATCCGAACCGCGGCAGACTGTGATCCATGCCGTCGCTCCGCTCCACCCGATCCAGGGGCGGATCCGAGGACTCGGTGGGAGCGTCGCTCCTTGATGTCCTGGCCGCAATCATCATCGTGGCCGGTGCAATCACGGTCTTTACCCGGCTGATTGGTTGGCGTGGCTCCACGTATGCGGTGCTTGCGCAGGCGGCGCTCCCGCTGACGTTGCTCCCTGTGTGGTTTGCGTTGGCGATCACGGCGTGGCGCGGTCACCCCATCCGTTTCGCAATGTCGCTGTTGTTGTGCATCGTCTACGGGTTCAGCGTGTATCCGGCAGTTCGTTCTCAACCAGCGGCGGCCTTCGCTTCGGGGGTGATCGACTCCGCTCGGACTGTTCGCGTCTTCTCAGCAAACGTCTATGTCGACAACGAAACGGACTTTTCTCGCCAAGTGCTTCAGCAGGACGCCGATGTCCTCGTCTTCCATGAATTGGCGAAACCCATCGAAGCGCAACTGCGTCGGTCCGGCGCGCTCAACGCGTACCCGTACCTCGCAGAGAACGGTGCCGAAGGGACGTGGCGAACCGTCATTTTCTCGCGGTTGAAGTTTGCCAACCAACCCCGGCAACTTGCCGTCAGCGGGTCAGCTAGTCCGGGGTGCCCACTCCTCGCCGTCGACGTGACGCTTGATGGTGGAACCACGGTGCGGATCATCGGTGCACATCCGGTTCCGTTGACGGTAAAGGGCTCCGACACTGCGTTTGTGAACACGGTCCGGATCTTGCAAGACGAGGCACTGCGTGCACGTTCGGAGAAAACGTTGGTCGGCGGAACTCCGCTGATCATCGCGGGTGACCTCAACGGCACGCGATGGCTGCCCGTCACCGGTCAGCTGTTCGACAACGGACTGCGCAGCACTCACGAAGCAATGGGGTTTGGACTCTCTGCCTCGTGGCCGCGTGACATGCGGCTGGTACCGCGGTTCATGCGCCTGGACCACGCGTTCTACTCCGGACCAATTGCGCCGCTGACGTTGCGTGACGTCGTGATTCCGGGAAGTGACCATGCAGGCTTCGTAGCGACCTACGTGGTTGGAACCGACGTCAGCCCCCTTTCCCCTCCGCCTGCAGGCTGAACCCGTCCGGCCTTGGTGAGGCGGGTGCCTAGTTGAGGGAGGGGTCCACCGGTATGCGCGCGTAGGGGTTGCCGTTGCGTTCCATGATGGATGTCCAGAGCGCGTCGGGGTTGTCTGTCATGCTGTCCTCGACGCGGGCCTCGGCGACAAACCAGCCGTTGTGCGCGAGTTCCGATTCCAGTTGCAGCGGTGCCCATCCTGCATAACCGGCAAACAGCCGAATGCGAGAGATCTGCGGGAGCGGCGCATCTTGGTTGAGGTCGACGACGGTGATTTCCCATTCATCGCCGTCGAGGTCAACCATGGCCAGAGCGATGACCGAGGAGGTCTGGCACGGTCCGCCGACGAAGATGGATTCGGGAGGAGCAAGCATCGCAGCCCAGGCGGGGCCTACGACGTCTGCGATGGTGTCCACGCCGGTTGTTGATTCATCGTTCAGAACCACGCCGAAAGCGCCGTCTTCGGTATGTGCAAGCAGCAGCACAACTGAACGAGCAAACGTTGGGTCGTCCATCCACGGCGGGCTGACCAGCAGCTTTCCGGCGAGCGAGCGATGCACGTTGGACTGCCCGAACAGCGGCTGGCCCGACGGGTGTGCGGACGGACCAGCGGCGTTGGTCTGAGCTGCGTTGTCCGACTGAGCTGCGTTGTCGGGGTCTTGCGCGCCCTCGGTCATAGCCACGATGCTACCGACCCAACTCCCGTAACCTGACTGGCGTGACCGATCTCCAGAACTCCCGGCCGAACCTCACGCTTGATTCGATGGACTTGGACAAGACCGTGTGGGACCTCCGGATGCTTGTTGACGACTCGCCGGAAGATGTACCGCCGTTCGATAACGCAGTTGCCCCCGCTGTGAACTTGCACCGGCTCCTTGATCTCGCGGCACGACTGGCGGACGAGGCTGAACTGCAGCGCGGCCGGGTTGCCGAGTTGGACGCAACTGGCCTGGCCGGGCTGATGGTGCTGGGTGGCCGGATTCACGACCTGCTTGGCCGGGCTGGCTCGTATGCGCAACTGGATGCATCGACGGACTCCATCGACGAAGCGAAAGGTGCGCTTGTCGCATCGATCACCGAACGCTCGACGGACATCGGAAATCGGTTGCGGTTCATCGACCTTGAGTGGGCAGCGGTGTCCGATGACCACGCCCAACCGCTGATCGCCGATGCCCGCTTGGAATTCTGTGCGCACTATCTGGAAACGGTGCGGGCAGCTCGCCCGTATCTGTTGTCCGAAATCGAAGAGCGGCTGTTGGCCGAGAAGTCAGTGACCGGGGCTTCGGCATGGACCCGTCTGTACGACGAGCAACTTGGACCGCTCACCGTGGATCTGGGCGACGGGCCAATACCGTACGAATTGGTGTTCTCGCATCTGATGAGCGCTGACCGAGACCATCGTCGAGTTGCTGCCGAGGCCTTCACCACAGCACTTGCTCCGGGCTTGCGAACTCGTTCGTACATTTACAACACGCTGATGGCTGACAAGGCACACGAGGACCGCCTCCGCGGTTATCCCACGTGGATCAGTTCACGCAACCTGGCAAATCAGGCCTCAGACGATTCGGTACGCGCACTTATCGAAGCGGTTTCCAATCGGTTCGACATCGCCCGCGACTGGTACCGAACCAAAGCGGATCTGCTGGGGCTTGAGAAGCTGGCCGACTACGACCGCTTTGCTCCGCTGGCGTTGGTCGACGAATCCTCCATCGACTGGAACGATGCTGCCAACGAGGTAGTGGGCGCGTTTGCGTCGTTCTCGCCGACCATGGCCAGTCACGCTGCCGCGTTCTTCAAAGACAATCGGGTTCATGCACCGATTACCAGCGGCAAGCGCGGTGGCGCGTTCTGTTCGCCCAATGTGCCATCGACGCACTCGCACATCTTTGTCAACTACAGCGGCACTCGTAACGACGTGCTGACGCTCGCTCACGAGATGGGCCACGGTGTGCACTTCGAGCTTTCTCGGGGCCAGGGCATCTATCACCACAGTGTTCCGCTGACCGTCGCGGAAACTGCATCGGTGTTCGCTGAAGAAGTTACGTTCGGCCGACTCCTTGCCATCAGCACGGATCCCGCGGAACGGCTCTCTCTTTTGGCCGAGCATGTGCAAGGTCACATCGCCACAGTATTTCGTCAGGTTGCGATGTGGAAGTTTGAGGATCGCTGCCATCTGGCCCGGCGTGCCGATGGCGAGTTGAGCATCGAGTCGTTCAACGCCAACTGGCAAGCCACCCAGGAAGAGTTGCTTGGCGACACGGTGGAGATCACGCCGGGTTACCGCACCTGGTGGAGCTACGTGCCGCATTTCATCCACGTGCCTGGCTATGTCTACGCATACGCGTTTGGCCAGCTGTTGGCGTTGTCTGTGTACAAGCGCTACCTCGACGCGGGGGAGTCCTTCGTGGGTCGCTACGAGCAGATGCTGGCGCTGGGCGGCTCGGTCTCCCCAGAGCAACTTGCGACAAGCGTGGGCTGTGACCTCGCAGACCCAGGTTTCTGGGATGCCGGATTGGACCTTGTCGCCGATGCCGTCGGCGAAGCCCAGCGAGCTGCAGCCGCTGCAGCGGGCCGCTGAACCTCCCACGTTCCGTGGTCGTTGAGCTATCTACCGGTGTGAACCCTGTCTCATTGGATCTGTCATCCCGATAGTCTTCATCTGTTGGAGAGATTCTCGAAGGAGCCTCTTCCCAGATAACTTGACCGCTCGGTACAGTACTGATCGGGCCGAAAGTGAAATTTCGAGTACCTGAAAGTTCATCACCGTGTGTGAAGAAATTCGGGGAAAGAAAGTGACTACGGCCACACATGGCAGTCGGTTTTTAATCTCTCGCGAGCGCAACAACATCAGGACCGCATCACCAGCAACACCACCACCATCAACGTCACCACACACGCCGGAGACCGGCAGGGAGAACACTGATGCTCACAATGCTTCACGAGCGCTGGAACGATCTGGATTGGCGCGTAGACGCCGTCTGCCGGGACTTGAATCCGGAGATCTTTTTCCCGATTGGTGTCACTGGCCAAGCGGTTGAACAAATCACCCTTGCCAAGTCGCACTGCGCAGGATGCCCAGCCAAAGGCCAATGCCTCGAGTTCGCCGTTACCACCAACCAGGAGTACGGCGTGTGGGGCGGAACCACCGAAGACGAGCGCCGAGTCCTGCGTCGCCTGTGGCGCGCAGAGAACCGTCGGGCCGCCCGCCGTCGCCCTGCAACGGCGCAAGGCGATCAGCAGCAGCAAGCCGACCAGCAAGACCAGATGGCCGAAGCCAGCTGACCCTGCCTTCTTGCTAGAACTGAATCACAGTTGAAGCGGCGGCCTTCCGGGCCGCTGTTTCGCGTCCAAGGCGGGGTGGGGTCAGGCGCGTCCCCGGGTCGGTTTTGAAGCTTGTTCCCGCAAACAGGATGCAGCTGCATCGCGCTCCCGATTCATCGCGACTCCGTTCGCGTCGTTTCTCGGGTTGCTTCGTTTCCCTCGGTTTCATCGGCCGGCAGCGGATGTTTCGGCCCGCGTTCAAGCCTTAGGTTGCTCGAACAAACGTGATGCAGCTGCATCGCGTTTGCATTTCACTGGGGTCGGGCCAGCGAAAGAAATCCTTGCTGATCTTCTTCGTTCGCCCGATTTTTGTCATACCCCTTTGTCAATATTGGTGCATGTCAACGTTGTCCAGCGTTCTTCCGTCTCCCACTCTGCCTCCGACAGCGACTGGCCCTTCTGTGCATGATCGGGCTGCGTTGGCCGCGTTGCCAGACGAGCGATTGGAAGCCGAGCTGTGCCAAGTGGCGGCAGACCTCGCCGCGGGAACAGCACGCTGGTTCCAGCTCATCGCCGAGTACGACCGCCGCCAGGTCTGGGCAAGCTGGGAATGCAAGTCCATGGCTCACTGGCTGTCCGGCCACGTTGGGGTGTCGTTGGTAACCGCCCGACAGTATGTGCACGTAGCTCGAGTGTTGGAGTCGTACCCGCTGCTTGCCGCCACGTTCGCGAAGGGGCGGTTGTCTTATTCGCGGGTGCGGGCTGTGTGCCGGGTGGTGTGCCCCCGATCTGAAGCGGAACTGGTCGAAATGGCTCTGCACGCAACGGCACCACAGTTGGAGCGGTTCGTTGCCGAGGTCGAACGCGCATCCCGTCCAGCCGATGTGGATGATGAGGTTCGCCAGCACGAACGCCGAGAGTTGATGATCATCACTCAGGAAGACGGGTCGGTACTGGTCCGTGCCCGGCTGAGTGCCGAAGCTGGAACAGCCCTGCGCCGCGCAGTCGAAACTCAGATGCAACGTGAGATCAGTCGAGCCCGCGCTCAGGCGAAGGCTGCCGACTCGGATCAGCAGTCTGTAAACGTCGTCGCGGTCGAAGTGCCGTTCAACCAGTTGCGGGCCGATGCATTGGTGGCCCTTGTCGAGGCCGGCCACATCACCCTGTCGCAGGTGGCCCAACCGGGCCAGTCGCCCGAGACCGGAGGCGGCGAGTCGTCGAGACACGATGCAGCTGCATCGTGTCGGCCACTCGTTGTCGTCCATCGTTACCCCGACGGTGACGAGCTCGAAAGCGGTCCACCAATCTCACCAACCAAAGCCGACCGCTTGGCGGCTGACGCGGATGTGATCATCGCAACGCATCACGCTCGCAGGGCAGGAGGCATAACTCGTGAGAGTGCCGATGAACGAATCACGTATAAGCGGTTACACCCACGAGCGCCCAGCACGTCACAACGGCGTGCGCTGAACCAACGCGACCAAGCGTGCCGGTTTCCAGGATGTAGCGCCAGAGGTTCGCTCCATGCGCACCACATCCATGAACATTCCAGAGGCGGAACGACCACGACCCAGAACCTCATCCTGCTGTGCTCGATGCATCACCACGCCGTCCATCGCAACAAATGGGTCATCGCTGGCAACCCCAACGGAGCGCTGGAATTCACCAAGCCCGGCCTCACCAACTCTCGGCCCAGTTCCGGCAATCCCAGCAACCTCACAAACCACACCGCCGCCGCCCGCACCGGACCAATCGAACCAACCGGCTACGGCGAGCCGTTCGACGTCCACCTTGCCGTCCAGGGCCACCTCCACAACAAGACCCGTCCCAGCGAGATCAAACCCGAGATCAAACCCGAGATCAAACCCGACTGTCAACAGGGCTGACCCGAAGAGCCCGACCCGCCACAAGCTCCGTCAGTGCACCTTATTGTGCTGAGGCTTTACGGTGAGAACGTATAACCAGGCACTCAACCCCGTCCGCTTCGCTCTTTGGACTCTCCGCGATCAGGCGCGCAGCCCTGGTTAGGTCTGCGGCGAGGGCTTCCCCAATTTCGCAAGTGCGCGAGACGGGTTTTCAGTTCATCACTTTCCTGATTTAATTTCTGTCTAGTGCGTTGGTTGAGCAAGCCGGTGGAGGACTGGCCCGTCCCCGGTGAGTTGCAAACACGATTCAGCTGCATCGTGTTTGCCCGCACAACCTTTGCCGCTGAATCGGTGCAAGCCCGCTGGACGTGGAATAGCCAATCCGGCACGGCCCGACCCAAGTGTGAGCCTGTTCTTCCCGCCGAATGGTCTATCGACCGGGCCGATGCAACCGGAGACACGATGGAACCGGAGCGCCACGGAACGGGAGCGCGATGCAGCTGCATCATGTTTGCCCAAGCATCCTTCACGCCAGAACTGGGACCCGCCCGGCTGCAGCGGTCCAGGCCGAACGGGCTCGTTACTTACCAGCCGCGGTCGACCCACTCTTGGAGGTGAGGGCGTTCCGTTCCGATGGTGGTGTCGACGCCGTGGCCGGGGAGCACCATGAACTCGGGCGGCAACGTGAAGAGCCGCGACTCGATGGACGTGATGATGGTGGGGAAGTCGCTGCCCTCGAACTTCGTTGCGCCGGGACCGCCGGGGAACAGCGTGTCGCCGCTGAACAACAACGGCGTACCTTCGACCTGGAAGCAGATGGAACCTCGGGTGTGGCCCGGCGTGAGGATGGTGCGGATGCGAAGCCGCCCGACCTCAAGCACCTCGTCGTCTTCCAGGATCAGGTCGTAGCTAGGGAGCATGCCCGCATCGGCAGCCGTGACCGACACCCGATACCCGGCATCGCGGATTTGCGTCACCGCTTGGATGTGGTCCCAGTGCCCGTGCGTCTCAACTACCTGACGAACCCCGAGGTCCTGACACAACGCCAGCAGTTGCTCGTGCTCGTTGGCGGCATCGATGAGCATGGCTTCGCCGGTGGCGCGGCAACGGACCGTAAACACGTTGTTGTCGTAGGGGCCGACGACGACCTTGTGTACTTCGACGTCGGTATTTTGCCAGTGGAGCGTGGACGGAGGTATGGAGGGCGGCATGGGCGGTGCGGTGCTCATTTGTGCAGCTTGCCATGGTCCAGTTCTGGAAGGACATACTTGGCGAACAGATCGCATTCGTCGAGGTGCGGATAGCCCGAGAGGATGAGCGCCTCGATGCCCATTGCCTCGTAGGCCCGGATTTTGGCCAACACCTGGTCTGGGTCACCCACGATGGCCGCACCGCATCCGGAACGTGCCCGACCGATTCCGGTCCACAGATTTTCTTCGACGTAACCATCGTTGGCCTCTGCTGTCTGGCGCAGTTCGGCTTGGCGACGAACGCCGACGGATTGCGAGTCAAGGCTCTTTGCCCTGATGGCTTCTCCGGCCGAGTCATCCAGCTTCGACAACAAACGATCGGCTGCGTCACGTGCAGCGGACTCGGTTTCGCGCACCACCACGTGGACCCGGTAACCGAACGACAACGTGCGGTTGAACCGAGCGGCGCGCGCCGTCATGTCGTCCTTCACCTTTTGCACGTTGGGAATGGTGTCGGGCCACATCAGGAAAACGTCAGCGGCTTCGGCTGCGCAGTTCTGCGCGTCCTCCGATAGCCCACCGAAGTAGAACGGCGGACAGGTTCCGCGCACCGTAGAGGCGCGAGGTGGGTCTACATGCAACGTGTAGAACTCGCCGTCATGGTCAACCCGCTGGCCGTTGAGCAAGGACCGCAACACGTGCATGATCTCGGTGGATCGGGCGTAGCGCGGCGCGCTGGCGAGCGGTGCGCCGGGCAGGTCGGAAGAGATGATGTTGATGGTCAGCCGTCCCTTGGCCATCTGATCGATGGTCGCAAGCTGGCGCGCCAACTGCGGCGGCCACAGTTCTGCACAGCGAACCGCAAGCAACAAGTTGATGTCGGTGGTTTGGGTGGCGATGCCAGCAGCAAACGCGGTGGAGTCGATGCCTAGGTCGTATCCGGACGGCAGCAGGATGTTGTCGAAGCCATGCGCTTCGGCGCGGCGAGCAATGTGTCCGCAGTGTTGGAACGTGCTGCGCAACGCAGAGTCTGGGACTCCGAGAAATTCGTAATCGTCGTCGCAGAGTGCAGCGAACCACGCAACTTCGAGGCTCATGGGAGCGCCCGGCCGCTGGCCGCAATGAGCCGGTAGCAATCGGCCTTTGACAACGTCACATCGGCAGCCGCTGCTGACTGCGTGATGCGTTGCAGGTTGCCCGTGCCGATGATGGGTATGACACCCGCCGGATGCGCGAGGACAAACGCAAGGGCGATGCCGTTGCGGTCCGTGTTGTATTGCTCGGCCAACTCGTCCATCACGGAGTGGATGGTTGCCATGCGGGCGTCGTCCGAATTGCCGCCACGAGACTTGGGTTCAACCAATCGGCCTCCAGCGAGAGGGCTCCATGCGAGCGGTGTGAGCCCGTGGGTCATGGCGAGGTCGAACACGCCATCGTCGATGGGGTCCAGGCAGGCAATGGAGAACTCTGGCTGAATGGACACGAGCGGGATCTCGAGGTGAGACATAAGCGCGCTTAGCTGTGAAGCCGAGTAATTCGATACGCCGAGGTGGCGCACTTTGCCGGACTCGACCAAGGACACCAAGGTCGCTGCCACCTCGGCCGGATGAGCCAGTAGGTCTGGGCGGTGAATCTGATACAAGTCGATGACGTCGGTGTTGAGGCGGCGCAATGACTGCTCGCATGCGTGGGTGATCCACTCGCCGCCAGACTCGTACGGAACACCAAGGCCAGATCGGCCGGCGTGCTGAGTGCCGAGGTGAATGCCGCCCTTGGTTGCGAGCACCATCCGGTCCCGCAGTTCGGGTGCCTCGGCAAGAACCTTGCCCAGAAGATCCTCTGCGCCACCCCATGGAGCGTCGTTGTCCAGGCCGTAGACGTCGGCGGTGTCGATGAGGGTCATCCCTGCATCCAACGCCGTTTCGATACGAGCCCGTGCGGTGGCCACGTCGGTTCCTGCGAACCTCCAACAGCCGAAGGCGATTGCCCCGACCTCGATATCTGTGTTTCCGAGTTGGCGTGTCATCACACGAGGGAGGCTACCGTCGCTCGGCATGGAGAACCTTCGGTACGGCGTTATTGGTGCAGGAATGATGGGACGGGAGCACATCCGCAATCTCATGGCCCTCAACATCGCCCTCAATCAAGAGGGCAACGGCGGAAGTGTCGTCGTGACCGCTCTTGCCGATCCGAACCCAAGCAGCATCGAGAATTCACTCGCCGATTTGCGTGGCGAATATGTCTTCTCCGGTGGTTCAAAGCTTGCAGACGAAGGCGTTGCGCCCGTTGGTCAATTAGGAGATCCACCGGCGGTGTTCGCCGACGCGGCCGGGTTGTTGAACAGCGGATTGTGTGACGCAGTTGTGGTGGCAACCCCAAACTTCACGCACGCGGGTGTGCTCGATCTCGTGTTCGACAACCATCCAGACATGCACGTGTTGGTGGAAAAGCCACTTGCGACAACCATCGCGGATGCTCGCCGCATCGCCGAACGATCCCAACTGCACCGCGGCATTGTGTGGGTCGGCCTTGAGTACCGCTTCATGCCGCCGGTGGCAAGGTTCATGGCAGAACTCCACAACGCCGGCCGCCTGCAGATGGTGTCTATCCGCGAACACCGGTACCCGTTCCTGCCAAAGGTTGGCGACTGGAACCGTTTCACCATCAACACGGGCGGCACGCTCGTTGAGAAGTGCTGCCACTTCTTCGATCTGATGAATATGGCCGTTGCGGCAGGTTCTCCTGGTGCTCGCCCGGTGAGGGTCATGGCCAGCGGCGGGCAGGACGTGAACCACCTCGACGAGCGTTACCCCGGCAACGCTGCAGGAGAAACGCCCGACATTCTCGACAATGCGTATGTCATCGTGGAGTACTCAAACGGAGTCCGCGCCATGTTGGACCTCTGCATGTTTGCCGAGGCTGGTCTCAACGAGCAGGAGCTGTGCGCGGTTGGTACGGAAGGAAAGGTCGAGGCGTTTGTTCCCAGCGGCCTGGTGCGGGTTGGGCGTCGGGCCCCGCTACGCAACGGATACCCGCAACCTGGTCAGATCACCGAGTTCGATGCAGCCCTGGATCCACGGGTGAGGCACGGCGGATTTCATCACGGTTCGTCGTACCTGGAGCATGTTGCCTTCGCCGAGGCGGTCCGGTCAGGGACTGCACCTGGCGTGAAGGTCGAAGACGGCCTCGGGTCGGTCCTCGTCGGCGTCGCTGCGCATCGTTCCATCGACGAACGCCGGCCGGTTGATATCGCCGAACTGCTCTGAACCTTGTTTGATGGCCTAGGGGTACGTGACGAGTGCCACTACAGTTCCAAGCCACCACTACCCAAGGGGAAACATCACGTGAGACACAGATTGCTTGCAGCGACAGCGGTCAGCTCATTATTTATCGGCTTGCTTGCGCCTACTGCTTTTGGGCAGACGGCAAAAGCTGGCGGCACCTGCCAGAAGAAGCAGGTCAATAAGACCGTTGGCACGTTGGTCTGCAAAAAAGAGGGCAGCAAGTTTGTGTGGCGCCAAGTCACGGTGACCGCTTCGACCGTTGCGGCCGTCCAGGCCGGTGGCGGGAGCAACGAGGGCGCAGCGGCCGACGACCTCAAGGGCACCAAGATCACGTTCTTCCACTGGCGTGCTGAAGACAAAGAAGTCATCGCCGACATCATCAAGGACTTCACAGCCAAGACCGGCATTGAAGTGGAGCAGTCCATCAAGAACTCCACCGATTACCAGAATCAGGCCTTGCAGGACATCCTCGATGGTAAGCCCGCAGACGTTTTCACGGCGTTCCGTGGGTCACAGTTCTTCGGCATGGCAAAGGCTAACGGCGGCAGCGTCTTCGCCGACCTGTCCAACCAGCCGTTCGTCAAGAACTACAACCCCAACCTCATCGCCCCAGGACGCTTCGACAACAAGCAGTTGGGCCTGCCATATCAGTTGGTGTTCAACATGCCACTTGTCAACGTTGATCTGCTCAAGAGCCTCAACCTGACGCTGCCAACCAACGTCAACGATCTGCAGCGCTTCTGCCAGTCCGTCAAGGCCAAGGGCATCATTCCAATCGCATGGCCTGGTGGTATCCGTGGCAACGCCGGACAGTTGTCCATGAACGGCATGGTCATGAACAACATGCCGTCGGACAACGCGTTTGAACTTATCGACACGGGCAAAGCAAAGGCTACCGACTTCTGGATGGTCCGCACGTTGCAGCAGTTCAAGGAAGTTTCCGAGGATTGCTTCCAGGACAACGCGCTGGCAACCAAGGACGACGGAGCGCTGGCTGACTTCGCATCAGAGAAGGCTTTGATGTTGGCAACGGGTACGTTCTCCATGGGCCCAGCACTTCGCCTCAACCCAAAGCTCAACTTCCAGTTGTACGTTCCGCTGACCAACGAAGTTGGAACCTCGGCCAAGTGGGAAGGCATCTACAACGCCACGTTCATCGTGGGCGTGAATGCCCGCCAGAAGGACGCCAAGAAGCAGGCTGCTGCAATCAAGTTTGTGGACTGGCTCAGCCAGTCTGAAAATGCGCAGAAGTACGCCAACGGCACCTCGCAGCACTCCACGGTCAACGGTGTGAAGTACACCAAGAAGGAGCTGCAGGACACCGGAACGTGGGCACAGAAGCGAGTGTTCCTCGCACCACGTTTCCAGTTCCTCAACCTCGACGTGCGTAACGCAGTGGAAGACGCGTTCTTGGGTGTTGCTGGTGGCAAGGACCCCAAGAAGGCTGCCGAAGAGGCACAGGCGACCATCAATCAGAAGCTCGGCCTCGGCTGATTGTTGCAACCCGCAGTGTCTGACTGAATGAGGCGACCCTCACGGGCCGCCTCATTCGTTTCTCACTCTTGGAAACTCACCCCATCATGGCCACCGACGCAATCCGACGAACACGCGCCCGTTCATTGCAGCGTCACCGCGGCGCGGTGTGGTTTGCCGTTCCTGCAGCGCTTGTCTACGGCGTGTGTTTCATGTTCCCCAGCCTGCAGGCGCTGTATTACTCGTTGTTTGCCTGGGAAGGTCCGGGCGGCGAAGACCCGGTGTACATCGGCATCGAGAACTACAAGACAAAGCTGTTCGACGACACCACGTTCCATGCCAGCGTCGGAGCCACGCTGCGATTCATGTTCTTGGTGGTCATGCTGCAGACGCTGGTTGCGTTGGTGTATTCGGTGAAGCTGGTCAAGGACACCAAGCCAACCATTTTCCTACGCGCGCTTTATTTCTTCCCCACCATTCTTTCGTCCACGTCGGTCGCGTTTATCTGGAACTTCATCTACGACCCTTCCAGTGCTGGTCTTGTAAGCGGTGTGTTGCGAGCGTTTGGCACTGATTACCGGCCGTCCTTCCTGGCCAGTCCCACCACCGCGCTGTGGTGCCTCGTCTTCACGCAGGTCTGGTTCCACGCGGGCCAGATGATGGTGGTGTTTGTTGCCGGGCTGCAGGGCATTCCAAAGGACTACACCGAAGCCGCCTCAATCGACGGCGCCACAAGGTCGCAGATCTTTCGCAAGATCACCTGGCCGCTGCTTGGGCCGGCAACCGGCATCGTGGTTGCGTACACCACACTGCAGAGTTTCCGTGCGTTCGACCTGGTCTACGTTATGACCCAGGGCGGCCCCGGAGACTCCAACGCAACTCGGTTGCTCAGCTACCACATCGTGCAGACGGCCTTCGGGTCCAGGTCCTTCGGCGAAGCCGCCGCCGAGTCTGTGTTGTTCATGCTGATCATTGCGTCCATCACGTTTTTGCAACGCCGTGTGCTTCGGTTACTGCGTGCAGATGTCAAGGGAGTCGCACAATGACAAGCTCTCGGACGAGTTCCCGTACAAGCGCCGGTCGCAGCGCCACCGCAGAGGTTCGCGGCCGCAATCCGTTTACGGGTCGCGAGATCGGCAGCAAGGCAATGCTGGTGTTCTTCGCGCTGCTCATTGGTTTGCCGTGCTTGGTGGTGGGTTTCAGCACGCTGAAGAACCAGGGCGACATCATCAGCAACCCCATCAAGCCACCGTTGCCGTCTCGTTCGTTCCAGGCACCAGAATCCTGCGCTGCCGCCGAAGCTCTTGGCTCCGACGGAGGGTCGGAATGCATGGCAACCCCCAATGTGCAGGGGTACCGCGACGCTGCGAAAGAGAAGATCGGTCGCTCGTTTCGCAACAGTCTCACGGTGGTGAGCGTCTCGGTGTTCGTCACGTTGCTGTTTGCTTCGATGGCCGCGTTTGCGGTGACCCGTGTGGGCGGTTGGATATCAACGGCGCTGTTTGTGTTCTTCACCATCGGGATGGCCATCCCGGCCCAAGTCAACGGTGTGGCGCAGTACGCCATGTTTTCTCGGTTGAACCTCACCAACCGCCTTGAGGGCCTGATGCTGGTGAACGTGGCTGCCACGCTTCCCGTGAGCGTGTTCATCCTGACCGGGTTCATGCGGACGTTGCCGAAAGAGTTGTTCGAAGCAGCGGTTGTTGACGGGGCCGGCAACTGGAAACTGTTCCGCAAAGTTGTGGTGCCGTTGTCCGTGCCGTCGCTCGCAGCGGTGGGAATCTTCCTGCTGGTGATGCACTGGAACGATCTTTGGTATCCCTACCTGTTCATCACGGACCCAGCCAAGTACACGTTGCCGCGCACGTTGGCCGAATTCAAAGGCGAGTTCTCCACCAACTATCCGGCCCTGTTCGCCGGAGTCCTCATTGCAAGTGCACCCCTCATCACGGCGTATGTGTTCCTGCAACGCTGGTTCATCGCCGGCCTCACCAGCGGCGCCGTCAAAGGCTGATCCCAGTCGTAGTTCGGCGTGGATCCGCGGCTGATTCGCGCCTGACACCCGGCTGATCCCGGCTGATCCCGGCTGATCCCGGCTGATTCGGTGGCTGATTCGGTGGCTGATTCGGTCACGCGGGACCTGGTGCGCTTGACTTCCGTCATGCGCGCCATTGTCTGTCATGAAGTTGGATCACTCGATTCGCTGAAGCTTGTCGAGTCGCCGGACCCGGTACCTGCGGTCGACGAGGTTCTGGTGCAGGTGCATGCCGCCGGCGCGAGCTTCGTTGACGCGCTGCAAGCATCGGGTGGTTACCAGTTCAAGATGCCGGCGCCGTATGTGCCGGGTGGTGAGGGCGCAGGTGTCATCGTTGCGGTCGGTGCTGAAGTGACCGGCTGGGCCGTGGGTGACCGTGTGCTTGTGACGTCGATGGGCGGAATGATGGCTTCGCACGTGGTGGCCAAACCGACGCAGCTCTTGGCGATACCAGACTCGGTTTCGTTTCCCATCGCAGCCACGTTCCATCAGGTCTACGGCACCGCGGCGTTTGCGCTGCAACACCGCACCGTTGTGCGGCCGGGCGAGGTCATGTTGGTGACCGGCGCCGGAGGTGGTGTTGGCCTAGCCGCAATCGACGTTGCCCGGTCACTTGGTGCCCGAGTGATTGCCGTCGCATCAACGCAGGAGAAGCGAGACCTCGCCATCGCAGCTGGGGCGTTCGCTGCCATCGATTCGGCCGACGACGTCAAGACCAAGGCGCGCGAGCTGACCGACGGCAAGGGGATCGATCTTGTCTACGACGTCACCGGTGGACCAGTTGCTGAACAAGCACTACGCGCGCTTCGTTTCGATGGTCGCTATCTGGTGATTGGCTTCACCGCTGGTATCCCACGTATTCCGCTCAACCTTGCGTTGCTCAACAACCGCACCATCATCGGCGTGGAGTGGGGCGGGTGGGTGCCGCGCAACCGCGAGGCCAACACCGCGCTGATTGCAGGGATCATCAGCGGTATCGCTGAAGGTCGACTCCACCCGGTTGAACCGGTGCAGCGACCTCTCGACGAAGCCCGTCAGGTACTTGGAGACCTGATCGAGCGCCGCGCCGCCGGCAAGATCGCGCTGATGATCTAGACCTCCCTGCTAGACGGTGACAATGAGCCGTTCCCGGAAGCCCAGGTGTTCACGGCGGTTTTCATAGCCGCGGGGATTGCAGACCACCCGGGTGGTGCCGCCGCCGGGGCGGTCCACCTCGTAGTCGTGCGCGCAGTGCAGGTGACCGTGGATCCACAGATCGGCCAGCGGGATGAGGTCGTCGTCGTTGTTGCAGAACGAGGCCGTGCCCTTGACCAGCCCGTAGCGCGGATCGGCCGACCGTTTGCTGGGGCCGAAGTGCGTGATGACAACGGTCTTACCGTCGAACGGTGTGGCCAGCGTTTCGGCCAGCCACGTGCGCTGGCGCAACCCAAGTTCGCGGACGGCTTCGGCGTCGAACAACTTGCCGTTACGTGAGCTGCCCATGATGCGCAAGTAGGCCTGTCCTGCCTTCATGCATCGCTCTCGGTTCTCTTCGCCAAGCAGATCGAAATCCGCCCAGCGAGTTACTCCAATGAACCTCACCTTGGGGTCCATGGGTTGACCTTGGATCGAGTCCAGCACCACGACGTCCTCGTTCAGATACATCAGCCCAAAGGCTGTTGCTGCTTCGCGTAACTCGATGTCGGCTTCGTCGATGTCTTGCTGGTCATACTCGTGGTTGCCAGGAACAAAGATGACGGGCGTGGGCCAGTCTGCGAGCCGTTCCAAGATGTCGGGGGAGTGCCCAAGATCGCCAGCCACAACGGTGAGGTCAGCGGACGGGACGGGCTCTAGCGCGTAGCCGGGAACAAACTCGAGGTGGAGGTCGGAGAGAACGTGGATCTGCATCCTCAGGCCACCAGGTAGGCGCCGAATGCCTTGAGCATCAGTTCGGCATCTGCTGCTCCACACATCTCCCGTGCGGAGTGCATGGAGAGCATGGCGCATCCCACATCGACCGTATCGATGCCAAGACGAGTGGCGGTGATGGGCCCGATGGTGGAACCACACGGCATGGAGTTCTTCGAGACGAACACTTGGTGCGGAACACCAACGGCATCGCACGCGGCTGCGAACATCGCTGCGGTGTCTGGCGTGGAGGCGTAACGCTGGTTGGCGTTGGACTTGATGACCGGCCCGCCGTTTGGCATAGGGCGGTGCTGTGGCTCGTGACGATCTGCGTAGTTGGGATGGACCGCGTGTGCCATGTCGCTGGATACGCAGCTGGACTTTGCCAGCGAGACAGCCTGTTGTTCCACAGTCAGCTCGGCGCTGCTGAACACGCGCTGCAAAACACGTTCCAGCAACGGGCCGGCCGCTCCGGTGGTTGACGAGGAACCAACCTCTTCGTGGTCGAACAGAGCGATGAGCTGCCCGTGTGGCGCTGCGGCGGACGAGGTCAACGAGCTCACCGCCGCCCAACAAGAGAACAGGTTGTCGATGCGCGCCGAGGCCACGAACTCGTTGTGGACCCCCAGGAGCGCAGGGGGAGTGGTGTCGTGGAACATGAGGTCGTGCCCGATGACGTCCGCGGGGTCGATACCGGCAAGGCGTGCGATGAACGCAATAAAACCGTCGTCAGGGCTGGTGTTCTCGGGCTGTGCTGCGCTCAACCCAGTGAACGGCAAGAGGTGAAGCTGCTTGTCCAGGACAAGGCCTTTGTCGTTCACCTCGCGGTCCAGGTGGATTGCCAGCTGCGCAACCCGTGCAACCGGGCGGACCGTATCTACCAAGACGTGCTGGCCGGCCCTGGTGGTGAGTCGACCGGAAACTGCAAGGTCTCGGTCTAACCAGCTGTTGCTGAGGACACCGCCGTAGACCTCGACGCCCACCTGGGTGTACCCAACCGAGGTGGCATCTGCCTGCGGCTTTACCCGCAGGTTTGGCGAGTCTGTATGTGCACCGATAATACGTACACCTTTAGCCCACCCGGCCTTCTTGCTTGGAGCACGCCAGGCAATGAGCGCCCCGCCTCGGCGAACGAAGCCCGGCTTACTGATTGCTGCCGGCTTCCACGTGTCGGTCTCTGCGACCTCATGAAACCCTGCGTTCACGAGCCGGGCGGCTGCCTCGGCGACCGCATGGTACGGCGAAGGTGAAGCAGCAAGGTATGCGAGCAAATCTTGAACCGGGGTCACGGCCTTCATTCTGCCCGGCTTCCACCACCCGGCTGGGCACGCCCCGTTTGCGGGTTCAGTTCTGGGCGTTGCAGTCTGGGTATGTCGGAGCGGCGGTGGGTGGCGCCACGACCTCAGTCGCTGCTGCTGCTGCAGGGGCGGGCGGGAGAGGGCGCTGCGGATCGGGAAACCGGACGTGCAGATGGTCGGCGTGACCGCGAAGCCGTTGTACCACCGGCAAATTGGCTCGCAGTGGCGTTGTGCGGCCCACGAAGATGCGGTCAGCGCCGGCAGCGACGAAGCGGTTCACGATCTCCGTGGCCCTTTCGAAGTCCACTTCGGCCCTGGTCGTCGCAGCGCGTTCCATGCGGTCCTTGCGTGGGTAGTACACATCCACATCGAGACCGTTCTGGTGCGAAGCATGACCCAGCCCGCCGTACTCCCGGCCGAACGGACCGCCCCGGAACAGTGAGAGATCGCCAATCACCAGTCGGGGCCAGTCTGAGTGGTCAGCAGCCAGTGTCTCGGCAACGCACATGGTGCGTCGGATCACTTCGGCGTTTGCCCAATGCCGCCAGTCGGGCGCCGGTGCAGACTGGGTGCTTGGGTCCCAGGTGATGTGGTGAGTGCCGACTGGCGAGAGCAATGCGCCGTTGACGAGCGTGCCGCGGTGCGGTTTGCCAAGCGACTGCGACTCTGCTGGCTGCGGTGCACTTGATATGGACGCTGTTGATATGGGCGCTGTTGATATGGGCGCTGTTGATATAGGTGCAGCTGATTGCGGAACAGATGCGCCGCTAGCACCTTCAGTAACAGCGGCGATCCCCGCAGCGGCAGCGATCAGTACGACTGCGCAAGAGCGCCGCAAAACCTTCAACACTCCACAAGCTTGGCATTGCGAGCTGCCTAATGGGGCGCATCCGGCAAACCGGCGCCCAAACCGGCGCCCAGCCCGGCGACCAATGCAGACTTCACAACTTTGCCAAGAGCGTTGCGTGGCAGAGCTTCAACAAGCACGATTCGTCGTGGTCGCTGGTAGGGAGCCAGGTGTTGCGCACCGAACGCAAGGAGCTCCTCAGAGAGGTCCGCGTGTTGATGTAAGTCGTGTTGGCGTTCGTTGATAACCACGCATGCGGTGACGGTCTCGCCCCACAGCTCAGATGATTCGCCGATGACGGCCACTTCGGACACCGCCGGATGGCCGCGCAGGACAGCCTCTACGTCGCTGGGGTACACGTTGTAGCCGCCGGTGATGATGAGGTCCTTGCTGCGGCCGACGATGGACAGGTACCCGTCGGCATCGAACCGACCAAGGTCTCCGGTGCGGAACCAGCCCTGCTCAAGGAACGCGTCCGCGTTGGCTTCGGGTCTGTCCAAATATCCGCCAAAGACGTTTGGGCCGCGCACCACAATCTCGCCGACGTGATCAGCGCCAGGTTCGTTGATGCGTACCTCCACGCCAGGCAGCGCCATTCCCACGGTGCCTGCTTTGCGAGCGCCCACAAGCGGGTTGCTGGTGAGCATCACGGTTTCGGTCATCCCGTAGCGCTCGATGATCTGTTGCCCGGCCCGCTCTGCAAGCCCGTTCCACACCTCGGGCGCGAGAGGTGCAGACCCAGACACGCAGACGCGCAGTCGTGCGAGTTGGCCGACGCGTGGATGTGCCAGAAGGCGAGTCCACATGGTGGGCACGCCGAAGAGCATGGTGCTGTCGGGTTGTTGCAGGGCGTCAAACACCGCCTGCTCGGCAAACGCTGGAAGCACCACCGCCGATGCTCCGGCCAGAAGCGTGCCGTGTACCCCAACGCCAAGGCCGTGCATGTGGAACAGCGGGAGACACAGCACAAGCCGGTCTGCTGGGGTCCAGCTCCATGCAGCCACCAGCGCGGCTGCGCTGGCCAACAGATTGCCATGGGACAACAAAGCTCCCTTAGGGCGACCGGTGGTACCTGAGGTGAACAGCAGCAACGCAGGCGAGTCAGCATCAATGGCCTGCAATCCGTTCGACCCGCTGTCACTCGGAAGGCCACCCGCAGCGGCCGCCACCGGGCGAATGCCGCCCCACTCATTCAGATCGATGCTGACAACCGGTGCATCAATGGTGGCTGCGCGTTCAGGATCGCTGAGGATGGCGAGCGCAACGTTGGCTTCGGTCGCGATGTTGGCCAATTCTGCGGAAGTGAACCCGGTGTTGACCGGAACCACAACGGCCCCGCTCATCAGCAACGCCACGTGCAGCACAATCAGCTGGACGCTTGGGGTTGCGCTCACAAGCACCCGGGTGCCAGGTCCCACGCCGTGAGCCGCCAGCAGTGTTGCCGCCGCAGCAACGCTCACACGCAGTTGGTCATAGGTGACCGTGGTGTCGTCGTGATCGACCAACGCAACGGCATCGGGTGAAGCGGTCCAACGTGCAGCCCACGCGTGCGGCAAGGTATGTGCACTGATGAGTGACTGTGGGGCGCTCGTGAACCCATGGCTGGCCCATGCAGCAAAGTCACCCGACGAGGTCACCATTCTCCAATCTCCGGAAAACCGTCCGGCCGTCGCCGGCCAAGTAACCACGCAAGGATTGCGCGGCGAGTGGCAAAACGCGCTGGCATCTGCACTGCCCCTGTAGTGGTGTGGTGAACGCCGGTCTCGTCGATAAGGTGAATCGGATACGGCACGCGTTGGGCAACGTCCGGCCACTGTTCAGCCAATTCGAAGTTGACGAATTGATCCGACCAAGATTCGTAGGTGTATCGACGATCCCCGCAATCGGCAGCGTGCACTTCAACTTCTCGCAACCGTCGGTGCAGGACGGTGGCCGTTTCGAATGCTTCGCTTCCCGGGATGGCCGAAGCCTTACCGTCAGCCAACAGTTGCGGGTTTGTACGTGCCCATTCCGTTTCGAATCCTTCGTTGCTGGCATGCACTTCGGTCTGCAGCCGGTCCAATGGCAGCGCACGGACTTGCTCGATGCCAGCGGCCCGATCCTCCAGGCTGTCGTACAGGGTGGCCGGTTGGCCGGCCGCAACGGCGGTGATGACCCGGGTGAGGGCCCTGGCGTTGCAGATCACGTGAGCAATGACGTGGCCCACCGTCCAGCCCGGAAGCGCGCTGGCCCGATTGAGATCAGCGGGCGTCAATGTGTCCACCAGCCGTTCAAGGCGGCGATGCGCCGCGTCGACATCGGCCAACTGAATTGCTTGACGAGCAGCGAGGCCATCGGCCCTGTCCCTTGCCTCACGCTCCAGCGAAATGTTGAGGTACGCGTCGTGATGTCGCAGCCCAGCCTTTCGTCCGCCCAGGTACTCGCCGACGTATCGCCGGAGGAAGCGAACATGACCGAGCTGTCGCCACTGTTCAACATGTGTCAGCTCGTGGCGGAGCAAGTGTTCGAAGGTGGGGCTGGTGGAGACGCGCCGCCGGGCAATCACCGTGCGACCAATCGTGATTGCGTCAGCACCTGGTGGGACTGGGCCACCAACCCACAGCCGGTAACCAGTGGTAGGTCCGGAACGGTCCCGATGGCCCGCGGCGTTCAGTCGCATCCAACGACATTGCCACAGTCCCTTTGGAGCCCGTGCGCAGTAATGGAGGTGCGCTTGCCCCGGGGCCTGACGGCGGATTCAGACCCCGGGACTCTGCGCTCGGTCGACACGGCGAAGTGGACCGATCCTTGAAGCGGTGTCGGGCTCGCCGCGACGGATTCGGCGAGCTCGACAAAGTTCTGACGTCCGAGGGTGCAAACAGTCGCGAGCAAATGGAGAGATTGTTCTCCCTAGGTGCGTGACGTTTGTCACCAAGTTCGCTTGCCGTGACCGTGACAACGTTGTCGCAGGTCCAACGGGACTGCTCTTAGTGAAGAAGATCCCGGCACATCGAGCGGGTTGCGGAAACAAAAACGCTTGGTGCCTCCCACGGGACGAAATGACCGCAGTCGCGGATGAGAAACGGCCCGACGTGTTTGCTGAAAACGAGCGCGGCCATTCGGTCGAAATCTAGGTACAGAACGTGGTCTGAAGTCCCGAACAGAATCAGTGTCTCTGTGACATCATTTGGGCCGAGAAACGCTGGCTGGCTGCGGGTTGCGGCGGAAAAGGAGGACTCGTAGGGTCGGAAGCTGGAACGCAGAACATCGGCCTTGGCAAACGGTTCCGTGTGGAAGGCAACAGCCGCTGGATCGAACGCACCTGGGTGCGCCCAGAAGCGAGACGTGTAAAACGTCGCGATGTACCGAATCCGCTGCGCCTCCGTGGCGAGTTCCGTCGCCAGCGCGTCCGCGTCGGTGCCCTGTCGGATGAAGTAGTCCGCAGCGTCCATGGTGGCTCTAGTCCGCAGTCCTGCTGCTTGCCATCGCGAGCGCGACACCTTGTCCAGAGGCAACGGCGAGTTGAAGAGAACCAGTCGAGTAACCGCGTCGGGGTGGCGCAACGCCACTTCCTGCGCCACCGGACCGCCGAAGTCGCCAGCGGCAAGCGCGTACGAATCCCATCCCAAAGCTGCCGCTAGTGCCGCGATGTCGAGAGCCGATTGAACGGTGTCGCCGAACTCACCGGCTTCGCTCTCGCCGAACCCGCGCAGGTCCGGCACCACCACGTCGAATCCTGCGTCCGCCAGCGGCTGTATGACGCGCCACCAGATGCGCTTGGATTCCGGCCAGCCGTGCAGGAGGATGATCGGGCAGCCGTTGCCCTCCCCGGCGCGGACGTATGCAAGGGCGATGCCGTTGATCTGAGCGAATCGTGTCAGGAACCGTGTCGGATCGATGTCTGGGTGAACCGCGTTCGCAGTCTTGGGTTGGTCCGAATTTGTGTCGATGTCCCTACCATGACAGTGATGTGCCGACGGTTCCAAACATCTCGCCCCCGTACTTCGCATGCCGGGAGTGCAGTTGCATTTGTGCTGCTAGCGGCCGCACTTGCTCTGGCAGGAGTCGTCGACGTTTCTGCCGCACCTGCCAAAACCGGGGTTGCCAAGGCTATCCGGAAGGTGGATTTTCGTAACTTCGCGTATGGAGGCATCGAGGAAGGGCGCCTGATCAAGGTTGTCAACGGCGAGTATTCGCAAGACGACGAAAACGGTTTGCTGTTCGTGAACGTCGGCGACGTGGACCACGGCGACATCGACGGCGATGGTGTGGAAGAAGCAGTTGTCACGCTTGGGTTCAGTACCGGCGGTTCTGGGTTCTTCACCGACGCACGGGTCTTCGCGATGCGTGCGGGTAAACCGGTTCAGGTTGCATCACTTGGGGAAGGAGACCGGGCCGATGGTGGCATCGACGACGTGGTCATCATCAACGGTGTCCTGCGCGTCGAACGGTTTGGTAACGACGGCACCGGTTCGTGTTGCCCGTCGTTGCTGGAACGGGGCACGTGGAAACTGCGGACCACAGGAGGCAAAGCGGTTCTCGTCGCAACAGCCAAACCGTATGTGCGCAGATTTGTTCGGCTTGGCCTCGGCCCTGAACTCGAAGGTGGCCCTACTGGCATCTTGTTTCTGAAGGGAACCAGCGAAGCCGTCATCGAGGGATACGGCGGGACCAGCGGATGGTTTGTTGCCGTCAAGGGAGATCGTGCGTCAATCGCCGCCGCCTCGTCGATTGGAGGCGGGGTGTCAAGCAAGGGTGCGGTGGTCAAAATCAGCGGGCCGTCAACCGCATCCACTCTCAAACCGGGGCAAAAGTGGTCCGGTGTAGTTTCGGATTCCGGACGGTTCATGATCCAGATTCCAGCGACGGGTGCAGACACCGAGCCGACCGTCCGGATGACGCTGGCCATTCGCTGACCGCCCGCTGCGTTGCCTAGACGCTTGCGCTCTACGATGCGTCCACTATGTCCGACCAACTTGATTTCGCGATGTTCGTCCTGCGGGTAGCCGCTGGCTGCATGATTGCCGCCCACGGATACGCACACGTCTGGAAGAAGGGGAAGCTGGCCATCCACGGCACTGCCAAGTGGTTTGGGTCCATGGGGATGCGGCCAGCACTCGCCCAGGCTTGGCTTGCGTCCATCACCGAACTGGGCGCAGGTGCGTTGCTGGTCGTCGGGCTGTTCACGCCCTTGGCCGCCGCTGGTCTGTTCGGAATTGTGTTTGTGGCGTTGCTCATCGCGCATCGCAAGAACGGGTTCTTCATCTATAACGCAGGGCAGGGTTGGGAGTACGTAGCCATGCTGATGGTGGTGGCGTTGGTCATCGGTACCTTGGGTGCCGGAACCTGGTCGCTTGACGAGGCGTTGGACATCACATGGTTCAGCGGGTGGCGTGGGCTGTGGACCGTGCTGGTGGGCGGCGGCGGGGGAGCGTTGCTGTTGCTGGCCGCGTGCTGGCGTCCGTCGCAACCGACCGCCTGACCCCGACGGTTCGTCCGCACACGTATCATCGTTCGATGCACTTGCTTGTTACTGGTGGCGCCGGATTCATCGGATCCAACTTTGTTCACTACACGTTGCGCCATCACCCGGATTGGGAGGTCACCGTCATCGATTCGATGACAAGTGCCGCCAACGCCGGAAACCTCGCAACCGTCAGCGACCGGATCAAGTTCGTGCAGGGCTCCATCTGCGACACAGAGGTTGTAGGGCCGCTGGTTCAGGCGTGCGATGCCGTTGTGCATTTCGCAGCGGAGAGCCACAACGACAACTCGTTCCTGTACCCGTTGTCGTTTGTGGAGTCCAACGTGATGGGTACCTGCGTGCTGCTTGAAGCGTGCCGCGCGCACGGCAAGCGCATGCACCACATCTCCACAGACGAAGTGTTCGGCGACCTGGAACTGGACGACCCGGCGAAGTTTTTGCCCAACACCCGTTACGAGCCGTCCAGCTATTACTCCGCGTCCAAGGCAGCAGCTGATCACTTCGTGCGAGCAGCGCATCGACAGTTCGGTGTGGCCGTCACCATCTCCAACTGCTCCAACAACTACGGGCCGTATCAGCACGTCGAGAAGTTCATTCCGCGCCAGATCACCAACGTGCTGTCGGGCATCAAGCCAAAGCTGTACGGCAATGGTCTCAACGTGCGTGACTGGATCCACGTCGATGATCACAACTCGGCGGTGCACGCAGTCTTGGAACGCGGGCAGATGGGCGAGACATATCTCATCGGTGCTGACTGCGAGCGCAACAACCGCGAGGTTCTTGCTGCCATCCTCGAGTTGATGGACAAGCCTGCCGACTGGTTCGATTTCGTGTCCGATCGTCCGGGCCACGATCTTCGCTACGCCATCGACGCATCGAAGCTGACCACTGAGCTTGGCTGGCAACCGCGTTTCACGGACTTTCGCGAAGGGCTCCGCCAAACCATCGGCTGGTATTCCGAGCAAACGGCGTGGTGGCAAAAGGCCAAGGACGACACCGAAGCTCGCTACCAGCAACTGGGCCGCTGAACTTTGGCTCTCACTGCGCTGATTTTCGGCCCGACTACTGAGCAGATTGCAGCGCGAAACTCAACGAGGTGAATCAGGCTGCGCTGCCATGAGGATCTGGTACGCAGCAGAAAGTGCTGCCGCGTTGAAATGTCCGGTGAACTCCGCAACGGGTGGTCCAGAACTGAGCGCTCCCGGCTGCATTTCGTAGACGAAGGTCATCTGATCAAAACTGCGAACGGTAACAAAGGGGGTGTTACCTTCGGCCCGACGATCTCGGCCGTGTGGGTTGCCCTCGGTGTTGATTCGTATCAGTTCGACGTAGGGCGCGTGCTGAGTGGATTGAAGTTTCAGGAGAGCGGTCCTTACAAACTGGGTTTCTGGGATCGACTTTGGAAAGTATTCCGCTAGGCCATTCATCACCAGCCCTCCTCCTCCAGAAATCAGCCAGGTTGGGACGAACACGAAAGTGTCTGCGTTGCACGCGATGTCGACCGAATAGAACGCTCCGTTCTCGTCGCGTCTGCTGTCGCGTATTTTGGTTTGGGCCAAGCGTTGGTTGTGACCCATGCCGGGCACGTGGACCTGCTCCGTGGTCGACTGTCCGAGCGGCGCATCGCGTGCGTCGACGCGACCGGGATTGGTGCTGTCGACGGGTTTCGCGTCCATGAGGATTTCGTACGCCATGGACAAAGCGGCGTGATTGAGATTGCCGTCGAACTTGGTGGGTAGGTCTGACTGGGGAGCGCCAATCCGCATGGTTCTGAGAGAAGTGGTCTTGCCGTCGCTGCTGATCAATACGAACGGGTTAAACCCTCCGAGTCGAAGGTCTCGACCCTGGGGGTTGCCTGCTCTGTTAATCCGGTGCAGTTCTTCGGACGACGCGTATCGAGTCGTGCGGAGTTTCTGTAGTGCTATCTCGATGAACTCGGCTTTTGGGATCGTTTTTGGAATGTATTCGGCAAGGCCGAACATAACTCTTCCGTGCTCGGACCCGCTGTTGCGTGCTTCGGCGATACGCCATGTCGGAACAAACAGGAACTCGGTCTCATCGCACGCAATATCGGCGGAGTAGAACTCGCCGCCGGAATTTCGATCTCGTTCGAAAAGGCTGTTGCGAAATTTTCTGATCACGATGGACCTGACGGGGGTAAGTCGGCGAGAACCAGGTTCTGGTCGAGTTGGTCGAATTTCTCGCGAGTTGTTTCGTGGCTAGCTTTCGAGGGTCGCAGCGAGTCTGCGGAGAGTAGCAATTCGAAATGGGCTGTGGGCTGGCCGGTTGGCTATGGTCCCAAACATGCATGTGACAAGACTTCGCCAGGCTGTTGTAACTGCTGCAGACCGTGACGCGTTTCGTGACGCGTTCACCGAAGCGTTTGGGGTGGGTCAGCCGTACGTGGACCCGGGGGTCGACGCGTTTGGCCTGCACAACTATGTGTTTCCGGTGGGCGACACCTTTGTTGAGGTTGTCTCGCCGACGAGTGAAGGCACCACCGCTGGCCGGTTCATGGAGCGAAACGGTGGCGACTGCGGGTACATGGCCATCTTCCAGGTTGAAGACATCGAGGCATGCCGGGACCACTTGCGGGAGCTAGGTGTACGTATGATCTGGTCGCACGACTCCGATGAGATTTCGGCTGTGCACATTCATCCGCAAGACATTGGCGGCGCCATTGTCTCGTTCGATCAACCCCGACCCGCTCCCACGTGGTTGTGGGCTGGACCGGGTTGGTCTGAACGATCTCGGACGGGAGTTGTTACCGGGCTTGCCGGGCTCACCCTTTCGGGTCCAGACGCGCAAGGTCTTGCGGAGACGTGGGGCCGTGTGCTCAACACGGTGGTCACCGCCGACGCAACTGGTCAAACCCTGATCGGTCTTCCCGATGGCTGTCAGTTGCAGTTTCGCAACGACCCGGGCCGTACTGCACCGGCGCTAACGGGAATCGCACTGCGTTCCGCATCTTCTCTTTCGCCGGTGGCTACATCCGCAACGATCGCCCGAACCGAATTCACGGTGGTTCCCTGAGGGCTGCTGGCGCCGCTCATCGGCTCGCCCTTGCTGCGCACCAAGGGTTCAGCCCAGCAGCACGAGAATCACACCAAGGACCACAAGCGCGCTGCCCGCGTACTCGGACATGCGCCGCTGTTCGTGGAACGCAAACCGCCCAACGAGGAATGCCAGGACAAGATCCACCTGGCCGACGGTCCTGACAATCGCCACCTTCTGCAGCGTGTTGGCGATCGCCCAACCGGCTGACCCCATCACGGACAACAGCCCCACAAACGCAGACATCCGTAACGATGCTCTGATGGCTGCAAATTCGCGAGGGTTAGCAAGCAACAGCCACACGCCGTTGATAACCAGTTGAATGGTGTTCATCGCTGCCAACGTCATAAGCGCACGTACGATTGGTTGTCCCTCGCCAAGACTTTGGGAAGCTTTCTTCAAGCACACTCCGGTGACAGCGAAGCCGGCCCCAGCGCCTATGCCTGCAAACATTGCCGGGTCGCCAGCTGCTCCGAAGATCTTTTGCACCGCTCGCCAGTCACCCCGCACCGCAAGCACGATGACTCCGGAGAGCGAGACCAGGATTCCGACCCAACCGTGCCACGGCAAGCTCTCGCTCAAGGCGAAAACGGACAACAACGCCGCTTGGAGTGCTTCGGTCTTGGAATAGGCGGTTCCGATGGTGAAGTCGCGCAGCGCAAACGCCCGGATGAGGCAGTTGGTGCCAAGGATCTGCGCAACTCCGGCGATGGCCGCGAATGCGAAGAATCCCACGGTGGGGGTGCGCAGGGCAGTGCCTGTGGCGAGCATGAACAGCACCGCTCCAACCGACCAGGGCGTACCGAAGGCGTATCGAACGAAGCCGGCTCCGTTAGGCGTCAGAACGCCACGGAGGCGTTGTTGGAGTGCCGTACGCCAAACCTGTAGGCCAGCCGCCGCAAGGGTGGCAATCAGCCAGGTAGGCGCGATCACGGGCACTCCTCCGAAAATCCCAAATTTCGGGTAGCTTCGACCCGATTTCGGGTCGAAATCCCACTGAACTCGGGATATCTCAGTATGTGAGACAAATATCCCGACATGTAAACGATCTTATCGGTGACTCAGTTTGATTTTGCGTGCCTGGTGCGTCTTGACTCAGGAGTCGAGTAGAACCTCTGCTCGCACATCGATTTATCGACTTATCCCGGGAGTCACCAGTGAACTTCGCCTTCTCCGAGGAGCAAGAAGAGCTCCGCAAATCAGTACGCCGTTTCCTTGACGAGAAGTCTCCCGTCACTGAGGTGCGTCGTTTGATGGAGACCGAGTCGGGGTTTGACCCCGCCGTGTGGAAGCAGATGGGCGAACAGCTCGGTCTGCAGGGCCTCGCCATCCCAGAGGAATACGGCGGTTCTGGCTACAGCTACGTAGAGCTGGGCATCGTGCTTGAAGAAATGGGCAAGTCGCTGTTGTGCGCTCCGTTCTTCTCCACCGTTGCACTGGCAGCCAACCTGCTGCTGGCATCTGGTGACGCAGCTGCAAAGACTGCGCACCTGCCCGGCATCGCCGGTGGTTCCACCATCGCCACTGTCGCCTTCACCGAGGCAAACGGCAAGTGGACAGAAGACGGCATCAACACCACAGCTGCCAAAAGCGGCGACACGTGGAAGATCAGCGGCGAGAAGATGTTCGTCATCGACGGCCAGAACGCTGACCTGCTGTTGGTTGCGGCCAAGACCGGTGCTGGCACCTCAATCTTCGCTGTCGACGGAAAAGCCGAGGGCATTGCAGTCACCTCGCTTCCAACCATGGACCAAACCCGCAAGCAGGCAAAGGTGTCGTTCGCGCTCACCCCAGCAACGCTCGTCGGCGAAGACGGCAAGGGCTGGAGCTACCTCACCAAGATGCTCGACCTCGCTTCCGTTGCGCTGTCAGCCGAGCAGGTCGGTGGTGCACAGAAGGTCCTCGACATGAGCGTCGAATACGCCAAGGTGCGTGTGCAGTTCGGTCGTCCAATCGGTTCGTTCCAGGCCATCAAGCACAAGTGTGCAGACATGCTCCTCGAGGTCGAATCGGCCAAGAGCGCTTCGTACTACGCATGGTGGGCCGCAGCAGAAGACAACGACGAGCTGCCAGTGGTTGCATCGTTGGCCAAGGCCTACTGCTCCGAGGCGTACTTCCACGCAACTGCAGAGAACATCCAGATCCACGGTGGTATCGGCTTCACCTGGGAGCACGACGCCCACCTGTACTTCAAGCGGGCCAAGTCCTCCGAGCTGCTGTTCGGCGACCCCACCTACCACCGCGAGCAGCTCGCCCAGCGAATCGGCATCTGATCGCGAGAGAGGTTGCCGCCCCGGGCGGCAACCTCTCTCGCGGCGTACTCCTGCACGATGGGCGCAAGGTCGGTGGGCGATGCGCCGTGCAGGATGATGGCGTCGGCACCAAGTGCAAACTGGCCACGGACCGCATCAACGCACTGAGCTGGCGAGCCAACTGCAGCCGGCGCCAACCATTCGTCTGGCAACAACGTGGCGATGTGTTCCAACTGCTCGGTGGTTGCAACAGCGTCGATGGCCCCCGGCATCGTCTTCACCATGTCATCTCCACGGAACCGAGCCAGCACGGCAGGATCCCAGCGATTGGTGGTCACCATCAAGTCGCCGTAACCCTGTAGGTACGTTGCCAGCCGTCCAACGGTCTTCTTCAGGCGAACCGGTTCCGTGAGATGGTCGCCGACTGTTGCGAAGCACGACCACACCCGCACCGTTGCAGGGTCCCTGCCCGCTTGCTCGGCCGCGTCTTTCACGGTCTTGACACAACGCTGCAACGTCTCGTCCGTGAAGAATGTATGCAGGATTACGTCATCGAACACTCGCCCGCCAAGTTGCAACGAGTTGGGCCCAAACGCAACCAACGCCATGGGGATGTCTTCACGAAACCGAGAGTCCAGCCGCAGCGCGGGATACGACCCGATTGGGCCGTTGTGGCCGATGATTGTTTCGCCCTGCCACAGGCGTCGCATCACCTGCACGAAGTCCTCCATCTGCGCCGTGGTGATCTGTTCAATCCCGAATGCGGTGAACAGGCGCTCTACGCCCCGCCCGATGCCGAGCGTGAACCGACCGCCGGTGAGCCGGTGCATGGTTGTTGCATAGGAGGCGGTGACGATGGGGTGCCGCGTGTTGTGGTTGGTCGCCCCGGTGATGATGCGGATGTTCTCGGTAACGGCCCCCGCTGCACCGCTGAGTGTTGCTGCCTCTTTGGTGTTGTATCGCTCGGAGATGAACATCGCGCCAAGGCCCATGGCCTCTGCATCGTGTGCCTCGGTGATGATGTCCCGGGGCGAATCCGTGGCACCGGCCAGTGTGTAGAAACCGAGCTCAGGAAAACGTGGGGCCATTGCGGTGACGGTAGTGCTCAGCCGCCTTCCGGGGCCAAGCCGCTGGCAGAGCGAAGGTGCCGGTCGAACATCTCTCTGATCACCCGTTCGCCGACGGACCGGTCTCGTTCACGGTCGCGCCGGATGCACTCCTCAATTGGAACATCGATGAAGTCATGCACGCTTATGACCGCACGACCGGCGACCAGTGTGGCGATGTGCGCGAAGTGTCGCGGCGCAAGGTTGGTGTCGTCCACGATGACATCGCACCCGTGATCAAGGCCCGCAAGGATCGTTTGGTCACGCACCCGTTCCACCAGCACCTCGTTGGCTTCGGACCACCGGCTGTCATGCAACATGGCGCGGATGTCGTCCTTGTTGACGCGGATGATGCGCCCTGGCTGCGCTGCCACCTGACTCCGTGCCCAGGTGGACTTGCCGCTCCCTGGAAGCCCCCGGGTGAGGATGACTCGCAATGCAGTTTGGTTGTGTTCAGTCAATGCCACGGACCCATCTTGCCCGTGCCTCATTGGTAGGAACCCCTCACGCCTGCTTTAGGTACACCACTCGCTCCTGACTGGCGAATTCGCTCCCCTTTGTGTCGGGTGGGGGACTTATCCGCCACTACTCCAGTACTGGCAGTGGAGACGCGGGAAGTCCCTGTGCGACGATGGCGCTTATGAACGCGTCTGGACCTGTTGCGAGCTACGAACGAGGCGCCCATCGGCTGGGCGAGCAAACCTGGGCGTGGATGCAGCCTGACGGAAGTTGGGGCTGGAGCAACGCCGGACTGATTACCGCCGACGGTGTCTCGCTGCTGGTGGACACCCTGTTCGACCTGCACCTCACGCAGGCGATGCTGGACGGGTTCGCAGCGGTAACGGACAAGGCGCCAATCGCGACGCTTGTCAACACGCACGCCAACGGGGATCACACGTTCGGCAACGAGTTGGTGAAAGGCGCGCAGATCATTGCCTCCACCGCAACCGCACATGAGATGACCGAGGTTCCTCCGTCGATGTTGGCGTCGCTTGGCACTATCCCAGGCGAGGCGGGCGACGTGTTCCGCCAATACTTCGGCGCGTTCGACTTTGAGGGGATCACGCTGACCACGCCAACGCTTACCTTCGATGGCGAACTCACCGTGCAGGTTGGGCACAAGGCGGTGCAGTTGGTTGAGGTTGGTCCTGCGCACACCCGCGGCGATGTCCTCGTCCACTCGCCAGCCGATGGCGTCGTGTTCACCGGAGACATTTTGTTCATTGGCGGCACCCCCATCGTGTGGGCCGGACCACTCAGTAACTGGGTCAAGGCGTGCGATCGAATCATCGGGTTCGGAGCCGAAACCATCGTCCCTGGGCACGGACCGGTGACCGATGCTGATGGGGTTCGCTCAGTGCGGGACTACCTCGTGACGGTGGATCACGAGGCATCGGTGCGTCAGGCGGCTGGGATGAACGCGTGGGACGCTGCGCAGGAGATCCACCAGCTGATGTGGGGCAAGGTCCCAACCATGCCGGAGTGGGGTGAGTTCGGACGTATCGCTGTCAACGTGGACACGTCGTACCGGTCTCGCGACGAGACGCACAAGGGCGCAGACATACTCCAGCAGTTCATGCGGATGGCCGAGATAGAGCGTGCGGCTGGCCGCTAGACCCGCGCAGCCCCAAGCAACGGCTGGGACGCGAGAATTGTGAAGAGTGTGTAGTGCTACCCGCGTTCACTGGCAGACGCTGTGACGGTGGCTACACTGGCCAAGTTATGGGTGAATTGCCGACCCGCGCTTTGGCGTGGTTTGGCAACCGCACCCTCCACCCCGGCACCAGGCCGGGAAACAAACACCACACCACCTAGGGGTAAGCGTGCAGAAACGTATTGGAGTTGCAGCGGGTCTCGCCGTTGCATTGCTCGGCAGCGTGTCCGTCGGTTCGGCTAATGCCGCAGCGTCGGTCAAGTGTCCGAAGGGCATCAAACTCGCCTTCATGGGCGCACTTTCAGGCGAGAACGGCGCGCTCGGCCAGAACATGGTCGACGGCGCACAGATCGCTGTCAACGAGTGGAACAAGGCAAACAAGAACTGCCAGGTCAAGATCGAGAAGTTCGATTCACAGGGTGATCCTGCTCAGGCCACACCATTGGCACCAAAGGTTGTTGCAGACAAGAACATCGTCGGCCTCATCGGCCCAGGGTTCTCGGGTGAGACCAAGGCAACCATGCCTGTCTACGAAGCAGCCAACCTGTCAATGATCACGCCTGGCGCAACCAACGCCAAGCTGCAGACCAACGGCTGGAAGATGTTCCACCGCATTCTGGCCAACGACGACAAGCAAGCTCCAGGCGTTGTTGCCCTGCTCAAGAAGAAGGGCTTCAAGAAGGTCGGCGTTATCGACGACGCTTCGGAGTATGGCAAGGGTCTTGCCGACACCGTCCGCAAGGAACTGGGCGCTCTCAAGGTTGCCGATGACACCATCGACGCCAAGGGCACCGACTTCTCGGCTGCTGTCAACAAGATGAAGTCAGCTGGCGTGGACTCCGTGTTCTACGGCGGCTACTACGCAGAAGCAGCAAACCTCCTCAAGCAGATGCGTGACGCAGGCGTCACCGCAACGTTCGTCGCAGGCGACGGCGTGCTTGATCAGAAGTTCATCGACAACGCTGGTGCAGCTGTGGCCGAGGGCGCGCTCCTCACCGCAACCGGCGCTCCGTCCAACGTCAACGCAGCATTCCTCACCAAGTTCCGCGCTGCGTACAAGAAGGACCCAACGCTGTATGCCCCAGAGGCATACGACTGCGCAAAGGTCTTCCTCGACGGCCTGGCCGCCAAGAAGTTTGACCGCAAGACGATGGCAACCTTCGTCTCGGCATACAACAAGAAGGGCGTCACCAAGCAGATCAAGTTCGACGCAACCGGCGAAGTTGCCGGCGACGCCGTGTACGCCTACGTAGTCAAGGGCGGCAAGATCGAGGGCGAAGGCCAGATCTGATCAACTCCCGCAGGCTCTCCTGAGTAACGGGAGAGCATCGGGAACTTGAAGAATTTGTCGAGCGAGGGCTCGGGTTCGGCTTCGGTCGGGTCCGGCCCTCGTTTCGCGTGTGTGAAGCGCGTCACTCGAATTCGGATTAGCGTTTGCCCGTCCGGCAGCACGACGTTGCTGTCCACAACCCCACCACAACTCAAGGTTCTGCATGCTTGCAGCAGTGTTCGATTTCAAAAACTTTCTGGATTCGTTCTGGCTGAACTTCTTTGATGGTTTGTCGCTTGGCGCTATCTATGCATTGGTTGCGCTCGGCTACACGTTGGTCTACGGCGTCTTGCGCCTGATCAACTTCGCCAACTCCGAAGTGTTCATGCTTGGTACATTCGGATCGATTGTCGCCGTCAATCTGTTCGGGGGTGAAAACCTTTCGCCCGCTGGGATTGCACTCACGCTGGTGGCGATGTTCGTCTTCAGCGTGGCGTTCGCCGGTGGCGCAGCGGTGTTGTTGGAGTTCATCGCGTACCGGCCTCTCCGCAAACGCAACGCACCAAGGCTGGTGTTCTTGATCTCGGCAATTGGTGCCTCGCTGGCTATGGCCGCAGGCGTCGAGCGGTTCGGCCCCAACGAAGCCGAGCCGTACTCCATGACCCGCCCCTGGCGGTCAAGCACCAAAACCATCATCGGCTTCGGCGAGATCCAGGTCCGCAACGTGGTGGTGTTCTTCGGGGCGCTCATCATGATGGGTGTGCTTACGGCGATCGTCACCAAGACCCGTCTTGGGCGTGGCATGCGGGCCGTCGCACAAGATTCCGAGACAGCTCGCATCCTTGGCGTCAACGTCAGCCAGGTGATCGTGCTGACGTTCTTCCTCGGTGGCCTGATGGCCGGCGCAGCTGCGTTCCTCTACATGTTCACTCGTGAACTCACCACCGCAGACGTCGGCTTCCTGCTCGGCGTCAAGAGCTTTACCGCTGCTGTGTTGGGCGGTATTGGCAACATCAAGGGCGCTCTCGTCGGCGGATTGGTCCTCGGCGTACTCGAGACCGTGGTGGCAGGCGGGGTCACCGGAGAGAAACCAAACATCGTGGCGTTCCTCCTCTTGGTCGTGGTGCTGATGTTCCGACCAACTGGTCTGTTGGGCGAGTCGCTTGGACGGGCCCGCGCATGAGCACACCGAAAGACACCGTGCCCACCGACAACTCGGTGGTCAAAGAAATGGTCAAGGCTGCCACTGCTTCCCAGTTGGTGGTCAAGACCACGTTCCGTGAAGCGTTTGGATCTGTTCCCAAAAACCTCCGCCTCATCGCGCTGGCACCAATGCTGCTGGCGCTGTATGCGCTCCCATGGCTCGCCGATCTGGCACCTCGGTGGATTGGCCCGCTTCCGTTGCTTCCAACCACCGGAACCGACTTTCCAACTGTTCTCACTACCTTGGTCGTTCCATATGTGCTCATAGCACTTGGCCTCAACGTGGTGTTGGGTCAGGCTGGTCTGCTGGACCTTGGCTACGTTGGCTTCTTCGCCATCGGCGCCTACACCATGGGCATCTTGACGGCCAAGCACTTCTCGTGGGGCGGTTGGCTCTGGCTGCTCGCAGTGATTTTGGCCGTCGCTGTCACCATGCTGCTGGGCGTCGCGCTGGGTGCTCCAACACTCCGATTGCGCGGTGACTACCTCGCCATCGTCACCCTTGGCTTCGGTGAGATCATCCGCATCATTGCCAAGGAGTTCTCCTACTTCGGTGCGGCCGAGGGCATCAGCGGTATCAAGTCGATGCCTTCGTTCCTGTGGTTCTTCAATGACTTCCACGAGTCCGGCCGCCTCAGCGGACAGCAAGAGTCACGCTGGTTGTGGACCGTCGGCCTCTCCGTAATCTTCGTAGTGATCTTCTTCCTGCTCCGCTTGGAAAACAGCCGGGTGGGTCGGGCATGGACTGCAATCCGCGAAGACGAAGACGCAGCTGAACTGATGGGCGTCCCAACGTTCCAGTTCAAGCTGTGGGCATTCGCCATCGGCGCAGCGGTCGGTGGCCTCGGCGGTGCGTTTTACACAACCCGTAACTCGGCCATCTACCAAGATCAGTTCGAGATCGAGAAGTCCGTGTTGTTCCTCGCCGCCGTGGTGTTGGGTGGTTTGGGTAACCGTTACGGCGCAGTCCTTGGCGGATTCCTGGTTGCGTACATTCCGGAGCGCATTCGCGGCATCCTGCCCGACGCGTGGGAGGACCGCTACGAATCGTTGGCCAACCTCGACAAGTTCCGCTACCTGTTCTTCGGTGTGGTCTTGGTGGTCATGATGGTGTTCAGACCGCAAGGTTTGCTGCCCCGCAAGGTGAAAGAGCGGGGTATGAGTGCGTTCAACGAGTGGACATCCTCAACGGCTGCGGCTTCCACCAAGGTGTTGAAGCTCGGCATCGCCGGGTTGTTCGTGCCGTTCGTCGGAATCGCTGCCATTGTGAAGGGCCTCGCCAACCGTAAGCAGACCGCCTCGGACAACCAGCCTGAGCACCCCCACAACACGGTCGGCCGCGTCCTTGGCGTGGTTGGATTGCTCGCTTCGCTCGCCCTTGCATGGATGCTGATCTCGCCGCAGTTCACGCCGCTGCAGCAGGGCGATTCGTGCAACGCATCCGAGGTTGGCCAGACACGTGACGAGCTGTTGTGCCAGCTCAACAGCGACGACAGGTACGTGTGGGAGTTTGACTTCGAGTCCGACGAACCAGCGGCTGAGGAACCTGTCGTTGAGACAACCGTTGCTGCAGTTGCGGGAGCCGAGTCCTGATGCCGTTCGAAAAGATTGATCCCATCCGCAAGTCCGCCGCAACAACAGAGGACCGCATCCTCGAGGTGGATCACGTCACCATGCGATTCGGCGGTGTGACCGCTCTGTCAGATGTGGACTTCCACATCAACCGTGGCGAGATTCTCGGTCTCATCGGTCCCAACGGTGCTGGCAAGACAACCTGCTTCAACGTCATGACCGGCGTGTATCAAGCAACCACCGGGCAGGTCCGGTTTGAAGGTCAACCGCTGGTTGGTTTGCACCGATACCAAATCACCCGCAAGGGCATCGCACGTACGTTCCAGAACATTCGTCTCTTCCCCGAGATGACTGCGCTGGATAACGTCATGGTTGGCGGCGACGCTCACAACAAGACCAGCGTCGTTCAGGCGCTGCTTCGTTTGCCGGTTCATGGCCGCGAAGAATCCGCTAATCGTAAGCGCGCTGAAGAACTCTTGGAGTTCATGGGCATCGCTGACTGTCAAGACGACCTGGCCAAGAACCTTCCGTACGGTTATCAACGCCGCCTGGAGATCTGTCGGGCACTTGCTACCAATCCCAAGTTGGTCTGCCTCGACGAACCTGCTGCGGGCTTCACGCCCGCCGAGAAGTTGCGTCTCATGGACCAGATCCGTGAGATCCGCAATCAGGGGTACACGGTCCTGCTCATCGAGCACGACATGAGCCTGGTCATGGGCGTTACGGACCGCATTGTTGTGTTGGAGTTCGGCCGCAAGATCGCCGAGGGCTCGCCATATGAGGTGCAGAACAACCCACGCGTCATCGAGGCGTATCTCGGTGTCGACGAAGGTGAAGAACCAATCGTGAAGGAAGACGAATAGCCATGGCACTGCTCGAAGTGAAAGACCTGCAGGTCTTCTACGGTCAGATCCAGGCCATCAAGGGAATCTCGTTCACGGTTGAAGAGGGCGAAATTGTCACCCTCATCGGCGCCAACGGTGCTGGCAAGACAACCACCATGAAGACGTTGTCTGGCGTGCGCCCGGTCAAGGCCGGATCCATCCACTTCCGTGGCGAAGACATCACCAACGCCGTGTCGCACAAGCGCGTGGCCATGGGATTGTGCCAGGCGCCAGAGGGTCGAGGCATCTTTCCCGGCATGACGGTGAAGGAGAACCTCGAGATGGGGATGTACCTTCGCAAAGACGCTCGTTCCCCAGAGGCCGAAGCTGACCTCGAGAACGTGCTCACCCTGTTCCCCCGTTTGCGAGAGCGCTATACGCAGGCGGGCGGTTCCATGTCTGGTGGCGAGCAGCAGATGCTTGCCATCGGCCGTGCATTGATGAGCAATCCAAAGCTCCTGCTGTTGGACGAGCCCTCCATGGGTCTCGCACCAATGCTCATCAATCAGATCTTTGCGATCATCCGCCAGATCAACAGCCAGGGCGTCACGGTGCTGTTGGTGGAGCAGAACGCCTCCAAGGCGCTCAAGATCGCTCACCGTGCCTATGTGCTGGAGACCGGCTCCATCGTGAAGTCCGGCCCAGGTCTGGAACTCCTGGACGACCCATCGGTCAAAGCCGCCTACCTCGGCGGCCACTGAGCCGAAGCAAAAGAATCACCCCCGGCGGCTTCGCCGCGCCCACCTGAAAGTCGTGCCGGGAAATACGAGACTGTGCCGCCGAATGCGGCCGTATATCCCGGCACAACCTCGAATTTCCCGGCACAACTCTGGTGGTGTGTGCAATTGATTGGATGTGAAATACACTGAAAGGCAGTGAGCACTCGTCGATCGACTTCCCGTGCTGACCTTCGGTCCCGCGGCTGGGACCGCAATCAGATTGACGCTGCAACGTCCCGTGAGCTTCATCGGGTATTGCACGGCACCTACAGTTACTCAGAAGACCCTGAAGCGACGATCGCCTGTCTGCTCGAACATGCTGGTCCAATGTCGGCGCTGAGCCACCGATTCGCGGCGCATATGCATGGTTTCGACCTCTTCGAGCAGCGCCCTCGGGTAGAGCTCATTGTTCCGTTCGGCTCGACGTTTCACCCGGTCATCAGCGGACCAACCCAGCCCGCAATCCTCGTGCACCGAAGTCGCTCGCTCAATCCAGCAGATATCGAGCCGTACCTTGACTCCTTGACAATCACCAACAAGGCGAGGACTCTTCTTGACCTGTCGAGATACCTGACCGCCGACGAGTTGGAAATGGCGGTCGAGTCGGCCTTGCGCTCCTCAGATCGTTTTCAACCGGGTGCCTGGGACCGTGGTTGTTTTGAACGTCTCGTTGAGCTCAGCGGCACTCATGCCCTCGGAGTTCGAAAACTCCGAGATGTATTGGATCGTCGGCCGGCGGATTGTCTGCCTACCGGCAGCCCACGCGAGACCATGCTGCTTCAGGCAGCGAGGTCCGTGGGCCATGGCGACTTGCACCGGCAGGTCACGCTCACCGTTGTGGATGTCGCTGCACGGGAGTCCATCACGGTCTGTCCGGATCTCGGCGAGTTTGAACACCTCGGAATCGCACTTGAATATGACGGCGAGGAGTATCACCGAGATCGCCGAGTTGCGGAACGGCGTCGCGACAACTTGGTTGGGCGTGTCGTGCACATCGTGAGATTTGACTCGACGACGTCGAAGGAACATAACGCAGCCCAGGTCCTGGCAGCTGTTCGAACAGCCTCGCGTCGACCCTGGCCCGACCCTCGATGGGTGATCACCCGCGGCGACCATGAGATAACGATCACGATCCCGAAGTAGCCCGCGTTCCGGGAACCTGCCGAACGCTCGGACAAATCGTGCCGGGAAATACGGCACTGTGCCGGGGAAAACGACCGTATAACTCGGCACAACCTCGGATATCCCGGCACGAATTTGGGAGGGGTGCGTTACCGGCGGAAGGAGAACAGGGCTCGGCCGAGTTCGGCGAGTTGGAGCGGAATGCCGATGAACTCGCCGATGCGGTCAGAGGTGTCCCACAGGAGCGTTCCGAGGCCGGTGTTGGCGAGCAGCATGAACAAGAAGATGAACCCGAACTGACGGACCGGTTCGAGCGAACGGATGACCGACTCTGGGAGGAAGGGCGACAAGACGCCAAATCCATCCAGCCCCGGCACGGGCAGCAAGTTCAACAGCGCAGCAGACACCTGGAGCAACGCAAGGAACGACAACCCCATGGCCAGGCCGGGCCACGAATCGAAGACCCCGGTGCCCAGCGCGACCCCCAACAATGCCGCAGTGGCCAAGTTTGCAAACGGTCCAGCGAACGACATGAGCGACCGCATCTTGGCTGAGCGAATGAGCCCATGATTGATCCATACGGCACCACCGGGTAAGCCGATGCCTCCGAGCAGCAAGAACAAGATCGGCAGGCCGAGCGAAAGTCCTACGTGTGCATACTTGCGTGGATCGAGGGTGAGGTAGCCCTTTTCCGCAACCGTATGGTCGCCGCCGAGAAATGCCGTAGCGGCATGGCCAAACTCGTGCAGACATAACGACAACACCCACCCGCTGAACACGACGCCACGCACGGCCCATCGAGCAGCGCCGATCCCATCCACCTGCGTCGCCCACACGCACGATGCAAGGAAGACTCCGACGATCACCAAAAAAATGGGGGAAGGGCGGATGGATCTGACTAAGTCGTCCCGGGAGGTTCCGGTGGGGCCGGTTGCCGCATGCGCTGTCAGTGGGGTTGCCACAGCGGTGCGCCCCGTGTCGGCGACGCTCACACCAGACGGAACAAGAACAGCAGGGGCAGGAGCCGACGTGGCCGGAGCGCGCACCGTGGCGAGGCACTCAAGGCAAAGCGCGGTGCCCTGCGCTGACACCAGGCAGTCCTGGCACCAGGGGTGTCCGCAACGCTGACACGAGCCGACGGCGTCGCGTTGGACATGGAACGAACACATAGGCACGCCGTGAAGTCTGGCAGCAGCGATTACCTTTGGTGGGCAATGTTCGAAAGCCTCTCCGACCGTTTCGACGGCATCTTCTCCAAGCTCCGCAGCAAAGGCCGCCTGTCCGAGGCCGACGTCGATGAGGTATTGCGCGAAATCCGGGTCGCCCTCCTCGAGGCAGACGTCAACCTCACAGTTGTTCGCGCCCTGGTTGGCCGTATCCGAGAGCAGCTGATTGGCGCCGAAATATCGCAGGCGCTCAACCCAAGCCAGCAGGTCATCAAGGCAGTCAACGCCGAACTCACCAACGCGCTCGGCGGCGAAACGCTCAACATCAAGTTCGCCAGCAAGCCGCCAACGGTCATCCTCATGGCAGGTCTGCAGGGTGCAGGTAAAACCACCACCACGGCCAAGTTGGCCAAGTGGTTCAAGTCGCAGGGCCGCAACCCGTTGCTGGTCGGTGCCGACCTCCAGCGTCCCGCCGCTGTCGAGCAGCTCCGCATCCTTGGCCAGCAGGCCGGAGTGCCGGTCTTCAGTTCCGCAACTGACCCGGTAACGGTCGCCAGCGAAGGCCTTGAAGAAGCCCGCCGCCTGGGCAAAGACGTGCTCATCGTCGACACAGCCGGCCGTCTCAGCATTGACGTCGACCTCATGGATGAGGTGCGCCGCATCTCCGAAGCGGTCAGCCCGGACTACACGTTCCTCGTCATCGATGCCATGACCGGCCAAGACGCCGTCAACACCGCACTCGCATTCCACGAGGCGCTGGCTATCGATGGCGTGGTGCTCACGAAGCTCGACGGCGATGCCCGCGGTGGCGCTGCACTCAGCGTCAAAGAAGTCATCGGCCGCCCAATTGCGTTTGCTTCGACGGGCGAGAAACTGGGTGATTTCGACCAGTTCCACCCAGACCGCATGGCTGGCCGCATCCTTGGCATGGGCGACGTGCTCACGCTCATCGAGCAGGCAGAGACGGTCTTCGATCAGGAACAGGCCGAAAAAGCCGCCGAGTCGCTCATGTCGGGCAAGTTCACGCTCGACGACTTCCTCGAGCAAATGCGCTCCGTCCGCAAAATGGGCCCCATGAAGAACTTGCTCAACCTCATGCCGGGCATGAGCAAGGAACTCAAAGACGTCGACCTGGACGAACGAGAGTTGGACCGGGTCGAAGCCATCATTTGCTCCATGACACGCGTCGAGCGGGTGGATCCTTCGTTGGTCGACGCCAGCCGACGCCAGCGCATCGCCAGTGGCTCGGGTCGTCCGGTGAGCGAGGTGAACCAGCTCCTCAAGCAGTTCGGCGAGATGCAGAAAATGATGAAGGCGCTTGGCCCGGCCATGATGCCCAAGGGCGGCGGCGCGCTCAGCAAGATGAAGCAGGCCCGCGCCATTCAGAAGGGGCTTTCGGATGGCTCTGTTGACCAGGCACAACTCGAAGCCCTTGGCGTGAACCTGCCTGGCGGCCTGGGAGGCGGCGGATTGGGTGGAGGTCTAGGTGGAGGTCTGGGTGGACTTGGTGGCGGGCTCGGTGCCAAGCCGATGCTGCCATCGCTCCCAAGCGCCGGCCCGCGGCCAGGAGCAGCCAAGCCGGGGGGCCGAGTCACTGCTCCAGGCACCGCTGGTGCCTCCAGCAGCAAGTCATCCAACAAAAAGAAGAAGAAGCGCTAGTTTCCGGCCTGCTCCGGCCCGGTTCGCACCCGAGTTTCCGGCCTGAATCTCGTCCCCCGGTCAGACTGCTAAGGTTCTCAGGCCCTGGGCTGGCTTCTTGCCGCCGGGCGCCGTTCGAATCAGGAGTTCAATCGTGGCAGTCAAGCTTCGCCTCATGCGCATGGGAAAGACCAAGGCGCCTACCTACCGGATCGTCGTCGCAGACGCTCGTACCCAGCGTGATGGTCGTTTCATCGAGATCCTCGGGACTTACGAGCCCCGTCACGAGCCAAACAAGGTCACGCTCGACAACGACCGTGCCGTGCACTGGCTTCGCCATGGCGCACAGCCTACGGACACCGTTCAGAAGCTGCTCCAGCAGAGCGGTGCCTGGGCGACAGCCGGTAAGGCAGTCGTTGTGCCTACGGTCAAGACCGGCAAGACCAAAGCCGCCAAGTAGCGCGGCTTAGCGTCTCATGGCAGATCCCAACGCCGTCGTCGGGTATCGCGCCCGCAACGTCCTGCAGTACCTCGCCGAGTGCTTGGTGGACGATGCAGAAGGCATCGAAATCACCACGTCTCAGTGGAAGAACCGCGTCAGCCTTTCGTTGTCCGTCGCTCCTGACGACATGGGCAAGATCATCGGCCGTCGGGGCCGCACGGCTCAGGCCATGCGCGCGCTGATTCGTGCAGCCGGTGCGCTGGACCAGCAGGACACCTTCCTCGACATTGTCGACTGATCGGCAACCCATGAGGGCTGGTCAGTCAGCAGATCGGCCAGCAGATCGACCAGCACTGCTGGAAATCGGCAAGATTGCCAAGCCGCACGGTCTCAAGGGCGAAGTCATTGTTTCGCTCATCACCGACCGCCTCGAGCGGTTGCGGCCCGGCAGTGTTCTCGTGACTTCCCGCGGCCCGCTGACGGTTGAGTCTTCGGCAAAACATCAAGAACGTTGGCGCGTCCGGTTCCAGGGTTGCGCCGACCGCACTGCTGCCGAAGCGCTGCACGGTCTCGCGCTGCATGCCGAGGCAATCGACGATCCCGATGCGTACTTCGTGCATGAACTCATCGGCAGCGAAGTCGTCACGGTCTCCGGCGATGCTCTGGGTCCGGTGATTGCGGTCGAAGCAAACGCCGCCCACGACATGTTGGTGTTGGCCGACGACACCCTCATCCCGCTGGTCTTTGTGACACAGCGTGAACCCGGACGCCTGATCGTCGATCTTCCCGATGGACTCCTCGAACTCCGCAACGCCTGACGCACCTGCTGCGTCGCAACCGGCAAGTAGTCGGCCCAGTAGTCGGCCGGCGCGGATCGACGTCTTCACGCTCTTCCCCGACCTCATCCGGTCTTTTGCTGCCACCAGCGTGTTGGGGCGAGCTACGAAGGACGACGTGATGCAGATCAACGCGCACGACCTTCGCAGTCACGCTGTCGGTGTACACAAGACGGTGGACGACGCCCCATTTGGCGGTGGTGCTGGCATGGTGCTGGCGCCAACTCCTGTGTTCGAGTGCATCGAGGCTGTCAACCCTCCGCGCCCCTTGCTGGCTCTCGGCCCTGGCGGCCGCCGATTCGACCAACGGTTCGCCGAGGAGTTGGCGCAAGTGGCAACCACCACCGGTTTTTCCCTGCTGTGTGGTCGTTATGAGGGCTTCGACCAGCGCGTCCACGAGCACCTCACCGACGGCGAGATCTCCCTTGGAGACTTTGTGTTGGGTGGGGGAGAGGTTGCAGCGATGGCGGTCATCGAGGCCGTCGGGCGGCTCATTCCCGGCGTCATGGGCAACCAGCTGTCTGCCTCGGATGAGAGCTTCTCCGACGGCCTGCTTGAGTACCCGCAATACACTCGCCCAGCCTCGTTTCGCGGGCACGACGTTCCAGCCGTGTTACGCAGCGGCGACCACGGGGCCATCGCCCGCTGGCGAACAGCTGCGGCCGTTGTGCGCACAGCGTTGCACCGTCCGGACCTGCTGGAGGGTCGCGGCGGAATCCGTCCCCACGAGCACGCAGCTCTGGCGGAGTTTGACCTCATCGATGCGCTCCCGGAACCGTGGCGATCGGGCGCCGGTGCAGCCCGCGATGCTGCAGCCACAGCCGCCGCAGCGAAACGCAAACGCCGCCGAACGCCTCCCCTCCCACCCTCGCCATCACCGTCACAGTCACCTCATGCCGACTGACTGGAACCCGATCCTGCGGGCAGAACTGGACGCCCCGTACTGGAAGGAATTGCAGTCGTTTGTGAAGGCCGAACGTGGTGAACACGTGGTGTTTCCTCCGCCCGACGATGTGTTCGCAGCGCTCCACCTCACCCCGTATGCCGATGTCAAGGTGTTGATCCTCGGCCAGGACCCTTACCACGGGCCGGGACAAGCGCATGGGTTGTGTTTCAGCGTCCGTGATGGCGTTGCGCCACCGCCCTCGCTGGTCAACATTTTCAAAGAACTCCACGCCGACCTGGGTGTTCCGATCCCCAAAACGGGCAGTCTGCAGTCGTGGGCACAGCAAGGCGTACTGCTGCTCAACGCCACGCTCACGGTCCGAGCCCATCAAGCCGCCAGCCACCAGGGCAAAGGCTGGGAGCGTTTCACCGATGCGGTGATTGCGGCCGTCAGCGCTAAGCCAGAACCCGTCGTGTTCATTCTGTGGGGCGCATACGCCCGCAAGAAGGTGCCGCTGATCGACACCAGCCGACACACCATCATCGAGTCCGCCCATCCGTCGCCGCTGTCTGCCACCAAGTTCTTCGGCACCCGGCCGTTCAGTAGGGCAAATGTGGCGCTTGAGGCCGCAGGGCGGCCAGCGGTCAACTGGGCTCTCCCGCTCGGCTAACCTTTCCAGGCTTGCTACACCCATTCTTTTTCTGTTCTCCCTGATTTACTCCCTTCCGCCAGGAGCCCTGCGCCATGAAGTCCACCGACCTGATCGACCAATCGTCCCTCAAGGCCGACCTCCCAAACTTCGGCGCCGGAGACACCGTCAAGGTGCACGTCCGCGTCGTGGAAGGCAACAAGGAACGTGTGCAGGTGTTCCAGGGCCATGTCATTGCACGTGCAGGCGACGGCATCCGCGAGACCTTCAAGGTCCGCAAGATCAGCTATGGCGTCGGGGTGGAGCGTACGTTCCCACTGCACTCGCCAACCATCGCCTTGATCGAGGTTGTTTCCCGCGGCGACGTGCGTAGGGCCAAGCTCTACTACCTGCGTGACCTCCAGGGCAAGGCTGCCAAGATCAAGGAGAAGCGAGTCCCGAAGTGACCGCAGCGGGGGACGTGCAGGCCAGTCCAGAAGGCGCTGCATCCGGCACCACCGACTCGTCGGTTGCCGGTCAAAACCCCCGCATCTCCGGCCGGGCCGCTACCGGCAAGAATCGCCCAAGAGGATGGCGCACCGTGTGGGAGTACACCGTGCTCATCGGCAGCGCGCTCATCCTCGCGTCGCTCATCCGAGCATTTCTCGGGTTGGCTTTCTGGATTCCGTCGCCATCAATGGTTCCAACCTTGCAGGTTGGCGATCGTGTTGTTGTCTCGCGGCTTTCGTACCGCATGCATCAACCAAACCGCGGCGACATCCTGGTGTTCCAGAACCCGGAGTACAAACCAAAGCCCAAGGCAGTTCTGCCGGTGCGTTTGGTGCAAGACCTGGGTGAGTTCGTTGGAATCGGCCAACCGAAAGACAAGAACTACATCAAACGTGTCGTGGGTCTCCCCGGCGACACCGTTGAAGGCAAAGACGGCAAGGTTTGGATCAACGGCAAAGTGCTCGCAGAGCCGTATTTGCCCGCCGGTGTCATCACCAGTGAATTTGCCTCGGTCAAGATCCCCGTCGGTACCTACTGGATGATGGGCGACAACCGCGAGAACTCCTGCGACTCACGCTGCTTCGTTGATACCGAGGGCAAACCACACCCGTTCATCAGCGAAGACGTCATTGTCGGCCGTGCCTTTGTGCGGGTGTGGCCTGTGGGTCGTCTCGGCAAGCCTTAACTGGCTGGTTAGCCAACTAGTTGGCAGACATCGGCAACGGATTTCGATCTGCGCTTCTGGGAACACTGATGTTTCGTTCCAGCGGATCCAGCGCAAACACTGCGACGCCACTTCCAGCTCGCTTCGCTGAGTACATTGCGGCGTCTGCGCATCGCACCACCGCTTCGGGGGTGGTCCCATGCGACGGCCATCCAGCAATGCCTGCGCTTGCGCCCACCTTCACCCGGTGCTGTTCGAACACGACATCGTCGTCAAGTGTCGACACCAGTGCAGTCGTCAATTCGGCTGCCATGTCAGGCGTGGTTGGAAGTGCCACGGCGAACTCGTCGCCGCCGAGCCGTCCGATCAAGGCCTGTGCTGGAACGGCAGCGGCGAACCGTGCCCCGACAACGGCCAGCAACTGATCGCCTGCGTGGTGTCCGTAAGAGTCGTTCACGGCTTTGAACCCGTCGAGGTCGATCATGACCACCGACCAGGGGACGCTTCGATGTTGCAGGCTTGCCTCGAGAGCTTCGTAGAAACCTCGGCGGTTAAGTAGTTGTGTGAGGTCATCCACACGAGCCTCGCGGTACGCGTCGCTGGCCCGGTTGAGCTCGCGGACAGTGAAGGCGACGCGGGCAAGAGCAGACGCAACTGCGACAACCGCCAGCCACGAGGCAATTGGAGGGACTTTGCCGGCCAGGCCGAGCGTGACCACAACGAGGCTGGCCATCGCAAACAGTACGGGCACCAGGGCATCTTCGCCCCTTGCCTTGCGCAACGTGATCGGTCGGCCGGTCAAACTGGCTGCGAGTCCCATCAAGGTGGTTCCGATACCCCAGGTGAGTTCCAGGGGGGTGCCAAGTTGATACGTTCCGCTAGCCAACTGACGCATGTAGACGATGTCGCCGAACGCCCAAAGCAAAGTGTTGCGACCGAAAAAAGCACAACGGCCGCTGAGGGTCGATTCCGAGCCGGAAGCATCACCGACGCAAGGATCATCAACAAGCCGATGTCCATCCCGGGATACGCGAGGCCCACGAACGTCTGTCCCGCGTTTCCGGACACGTGGAGGATTGGTTCGAACCACACGGCTGCAACGACGGCGCCAATGGTGGATCCAACGATCAGGCCGTCCAGCCGGTGCGATCTCGGCGTCCGACGATCACCGTGGCCCAGCAGCAACAAACCTCCGCCCACGCCGAAGTACGTGGCGAGGTAGAAGACGTCAGACGGTGCCGGGGACGGGATGGGCACGATGTTGGCGTCGTGGAAGAGGTATACCGCCGTGGCCATTGTGTTCAGAAAGAGTCCAATGGCAACGAGCGTCCAGGCGACGCGTCCGCGTCTGTCTGTGTAGGCGCGCATTGCTGCAATCACGCCTGGAAGCAACGTCGACAGCGGCTGCATCCACCCTTCCCACAGGGTGGTGTATCCGGACTCTGGACGGGCAACAAGGAGCAGAGAGGCGGAGTAGGCGATGTTGACGGCCACCGCAAAAGCCACCGCTGCAGCGATGGACTTATTGAGAAAGATCCTTTGCCAAATCAATCCCCCGACGTTGCGCATGTTGGAGGCATCGGCACACTCGCGGAGGTACTGATCACCTGAACGTATGACTCTGGGCGGTTAGGCGTCACTCAATTGCAGGAGTCCGAGGTGGAGCAACCCATTTGTTAAGGGTCCACCGCAGGATAATACGCGAGGAGTAGTCTGGGTGGGTGGAGCTGACTGAAGAGGGTTTGGAGCGGTTCTTTCTGACGGTATTGCCGCATTTGGATGAGCGGCAGCGTCGGGTGACGGTCGGCGCGATGGCTGAGGTTTTAGGTCGTGGCGGACAGGCGCGCGTGGTGGCGTCGTCGGGGATGTCGTCGAACACGGTGTGGAAAGCGGTGTCTGATGTGCGGGCCGGGATTGAGGTCTCGGATCGTGTCCGGGCGCCTGGTGCCGGAGACAAGCCGGCGATTGAGAAGCAGCCCGGCCTGTTGGCAGCGTTGGATGAGCTTGTGCACCCGGACACGCGTGGCACGCCGATGTCTGCGTTGCGGTGGACGTTGAAGTCGACGTATCAGCTCGCCGAGGATTTGACGCGGCGTGGGTTTAAGGCCTCGCCGGAAACGGTTCGGCGGTTGTTGCATCAGATGGGGTACTCGTTGCAAGCCCCGGCGAAGCAGAACGAGGGTGCGGGGCATCCGGATCGTGACGGCCAGTTCAACTATCTCAACAAGATTGTCAGTACACAGATCAACGTAGGCGAGCCGGTGATCAGTGTCGACACGAAGAAGAAGGAGTTGATCGGCGAGTACGCCAACGGCGGGGCGGAGTGGCACCCGAAGGGCGAACCGACACGGGTCTCCACGCATGACTTCGCTGATCGCAGTCTCGGGGACTACTCCAAAGCGATCCCGTACGGGGTGTACGACATCGGCAACGACGAAGGATGGGTATCGGTCGGCGACACTGCCGACACCGCTGAGTTCGCCGTCGAATCCATCCGGCGCTGGTGGAACACGCTCGGCAAGACACGCTTCCCGGCGGCGACCACGTTGACGATCACTGCCGACGGCGGCGGATCGAACGGCTACCGCGTCCGAGCTTGGAAAGCCGAACTAGCCAAGCTCGCTGCCGAGACCGGGCTCACGGTCACGGTGTTGCACTACCCGCCCGGCACATCGAAATGGAACCGCATCGAGCACCGCCTGTTCTCGTTCATCTCGATCAACTGGCGCGGACGACCCCTCACCGACATTCGGACCATCATCGAGCTCATCGGCGCCACGACCACCAAGACCGGACTCACTGTTCCGGCTTCGACGACTTCGACGGTTATGTCCTTGCCTAACCGGACCGCTGCGACGTCAATGCGTAGTTGGGGTCGACTTGCCGTCACCAGCTGGCGGTTGGCGGTGAGCCATGCGACAGCGAGTCGCCGGAGGCGTTGCTGTTTTGCCTGTGTCACGGCTTCCAACGCGTCTCCAAACGCGTCGGAACGGCGGGTTTTCACTTCGCACACAACAACCTCTGACCCGTGACCGAACACGAGGTCCAGTTCCCCTTTGCGGCCGTCTCGCCAGTTTCGGTCCAGCAACTCATAACCCCGTGCGAGGTAGTGCTGCACAACGTGGTCTTCTCCGGCGCGCCCAAGCGCTTGGTGGTCGGGTCGGACCATGCGTTGCTGTGTGGCGAGCTCAGCTGGTGGGCGGCTCTGGGGCCGGTTCGAGCTCTGGCGTGTCCCATTTCTCGGGATGACTGAGCTGCTCTACGTTGACGTCTTTGAACGTGACAACGCGAACATGCGATACGAAGCGAGCCGGGCGATACATGTCCCAGACCCACGCGTCTTTGAGTTCCAGCTCGAACCAGGTGCGGCCATCTGCCGACTTAGTTTCCAGTTGCACGTGGTTGGCGAGGTAGAACCGGCGTTCAGTTTCCACCACATGGGAGAACATCGACACCACGTCTTTGTACTCACGATAGAGCGACAGCTCGAGTTTGGACTCGTACTCGTCGAGGTCGTCGCCGTTCACCCGGCAAAGCCCCAGACAAGAAGGGCAGCAACAACCAACAGCGCAATGATGACAATTGGCAGGTCTGCCCGCTTGCGCTTGTACTGATGGTGCGGGTTGAAGCCCATGTGCACCAGTCTGGCGCGGGTTCGGGGTCTTGTGTGCCGAATGAGAGCAAGCGACTTGGAAAGCCGAGGTGGAGCAACCGGTCACAATGGGGCGCGGCCGAGTGCTGAACGGAGGGATCGGAGTGAAGCCGAGGTGGAGCAACCGGTCACAATGGGGTTCTGCAGATCGTCAGGTAGGTATGGACTCCAACCCAGTTCCCTCGACCGATGCCCTCACGGTTCCCTCGTTTGTTGATGTCGCCGTTGTCGGGGCAGGGCTGGCCGGCCTCACAGCAGCGCGGGTCGCTGCTGCCAGCGGATGCAGTGTCGCGGTTTTCGACGGCGGGGCGGTTGGCGGACGGGCACGTTCGCACGACCGAGGCGGCTTCCGTTTTAATCTCGGGCCGCGTGCCCTCTATCTGGCCGGTCCGGGCAAAGGTGTGTTGGACCGCTTGCATATCAGCCGCACGGGTGGGCCTCCATGGTTGGCGAAAGCAACGCTCTTGCTGAACGGAGAATTGGTCAGCGCGCCTACTTCACCGCGGTCGTTCTTCTCGTCGCCCAGTCTGTCGGCAGCAGGGAAGCTGCAGCTTGGGACCTTCATGGGAAAGCTAGGCCGAATAGCGCCTGCCAAGTATGCAACCACCACCACAGACGATTGGTTGGAGGCGCAGCATCTTCGTCAGGATGTGCTGCTCGTTCTTCGTGGACTGATTCGTCTGGGTACTTACTGCAACGACCTCGACCTGCTCAGTGCCGACGCCGCCATTGCCTCGCTGCAGGCAGCGGCGAAAGGTGTGCTGTACCTCGACGGAGGTTGGCAATCGTTGGTTGACCAGCTAGCTGACGGTATCGATATCCATCGGTCGCACGTCGCTTCCGTCCGCGGCGAAGGTTCGCAGGCCGCAGTCACTCTCGCCGACGGGGCGATCGTACGCGCGCACACGGTTGTGGTTGCTGTCAGTTCTCCTGAAGCTGCCCAAACGTTGCTCGCAACAACCCTCCCGCCACACGGCCCTCCAAGCAAAGCTCGGTGTCTCAACCTGGGTACAGCCCGCCCGGCGGAAACTCCAGTCGTTGTCGGGGCGACGGAGCCGTTGTATCTTTCGATGCATTCCCCTCCGGCGCACTTGCTGACAGGGGATCGCTCGTCTGGTGCGGTGGTACACGTGCTTCGCTATCTCAACTGCGCCGAGGCAGCATCGCCAGCAGACCCGGCTGCAGTCAAGGCCGAGTTGTTTGCTCTTGCGGCGAAGTGTGGGTTGTCCGGAGACGCCATTGTGGAGTCGGAATACCTACACTCGATGACGGTCACCTCGTCCATGACGACTGCATCCACTGGTGGAATGGCTGGGCGGATCAGCGCCACTGCGTCTGGTCATCCATCCATCCTTCTGGCCGGAGATTACGTCGGCCCCACAGGCCTCTTGGCTGACTGCTCACTCGTCAGCGCAGAGGTAGCAGCGCTGAGTGCTATCCGGCGAACGCAAGCCGCTGCAGCCCGCCAGCGATGAGCCCCATCATCGATGACGCGTTCGAACTCTCGCGGCAACGAATCTGGGGGATTGCGTATCGCAGTTTGTCCTCGGTTGTCGATGCAGACGACGTTGTGCAGGAAGCGTGGCTGCGGTGGAACCGGACCGACAAGACTGCAATTAACAATCCGGCGGCCTGGCTGACAGCCGTCACGGCAAACCTGGCGATCGACCGGCTCCGCGTTCTGCGGCGCGAACGCCAACGCTACGTCGGCCCATGGCTACCATCGCCGGTTCCGAGCCAACACTTGACTACATCTGAAGGGGTTGACAGGACCGAACCCACCGAGCCCGTTGATCCGGTCAGAATCGACGACGATGTGGTTGACTCCGCCGCGCTGGCCGACGACGTGACGATGGGTCTACTGGTGATCTTGGAGCGGTTGGACCCGGTGGAACGTGTGGTGCTGGTACTGATCGACGTGTTTCGTGAGTCATTCAACAGCGTTGCGACCATCGTGGGCCGCGACCCAGCGGCATGCAGACAGATTGCTGTCCGTGCCAGACGTCGGGTGCAAGACGAACGGCGCCAACGGCACCGACCCACCCAAGCCCAGCGGGATCTGGTCTGCGTGGCCTTCAGCGCAGCGGTTGCAACGGGAGATGTCGATTCGTTGGTGCGCTTATTAGCCCCAGACGCGGTTCTCATTAGCGACGGAGGCGCACAGCGTCACGCGGCCCGCCGACCCGTGGTTACCCCGGCGCGCATTGCTCGGTTCCTCATCAACACCATGGGCCGCGTGCCCGAAGGCGCAACGGTTCGGGGCGTGGAACTCAACGGTGAACAGGGTTTTGTGTGGGATGTGGGCACCACCGGCGGACGTGTGGTTGATGGGGCGATTGTTCTTGCCATCGACGATGGTGTCATCACCGGGTTGTTTGTCCAGGTAAACCGGGAGAAGCTGCAGCACCTGCTGTGAGGTGACGCTCTCGTTCTGGTTACTTCGTTGTGGCGACGACGCCTAAGTCTTGGAGGAGTTTCTCCACGCGGGTGCGGATTTGATCACGCACCTCCCGAACAAACTCGATGCCCGCTCCAGCGGGATCTGCGAGTGGCCAGTCCTCATACTTTTTCCCGGGATAGTACGGGCATGCGTCGCCGCACCCCATGCTCACGACGACGGCGGCAGCGCGCACGATTTCATCGGTCCACGGCTTTGGGTATTCCATCGAGATGTCTATGCCAACCTCGGCCATTGCTTCGATTGCTGCCGGGTTGACGGCTTTCGCTGGCTCTGATCCGCCGGAGTACCCAATCACCCAGTCGCCGGCGAGGTAGTTCAACCATCCAAGAGCCATTTGGGACCGCCCAGCGTTGTGTACACAGAGGAAAAGAACAGCGGGTCGGGTGTCTCGTGCTGGGTCGTTCACCGAGGTGGTTGGATCTGGTTGCATATCTACGCTCCTTGGTCGGCGGTCTTGCCGATGTGTTCTGCCGAGTGATCGTTTGGGTAGAGGTCGAGTGGGTAAAGGAACCGCACGAGGGCAACTGCGAGCGCAACGCCGATCAACTGCATAACGATGAACATCGGTGCAGACGAGGGCTTGATGCCGGCAAAAGTGTCTGACAGCGTCCGTGCGACGGTGACTGCTGGGTTGGCGAACGATGTGGAAGACGTGAACCAGTAGGCCCCGCCGATCCATGCCCCCACTGCGAACGGCACCGTGTCTGGCTTGCCAGCCCGCACGATGCCGTGGATGAGCAGAAGCAAACCCACCGTTGCCACCACCTCGGACAACCACAGGGCTCCGGACGACCGAACCTTGGAAGAAACATTGATCGGGTCCAACTCGAACATCACGTTTGCGATCACCGCACCAACACAGCCTCCGATGATCTGCGCGCATATGTACGCAACGGTCTCCGAGTTTGTATGACGTCCGAACGCGCGAAACGACAACGTGACCGCAGGGTTGAAATGTGCACCCGAAAGCGGGCCGAACATGAGGATGAGTCCGATGAGTGCGCCAGCGGTTGCGGCGGCGTTCTCCAGCAGCTGTAGGCCGACATCGTTAGGGGAGAGGCGTTGCGCCATGATCCCCGAACCAATGACCGCAATGATCAGGAAAGCAGTGCCAACGGCTTCGGCCGTGAGTTTGCGGGCGAGGGTGTGAGAAGCGTCGGGCATGTCAGAAGTCGCAGTTCGTCATGGCGATCACGCTACGACGAACTTGAGTATCCGACAGATTCCGATTGCGTTATGCAGCGTTGTTCAACAGTTCACCTGGCGGGTCGTCCATGAGGCCCGCTGTGCTCACCATCCACCGTCACAATGGACGTCCTGGCCGGCGATCAAATCGGCCTGGGGTGACGACAAGAAGAGCACAAGGTTTGCCACGTCGACTGGTTCAATCCGACGCTTCAGACACTGCCGCTCCAGGACCCACTGGTGATACTCCTCGCGCTTTTCGCCGAAGTGGCGCCATTCGGCATCGGAAACAATGGCACCAGGGTTGACGCCGTTCACGTTGATGCCATGGTGACCCAACTCCCGCGCAAGTCCCTTCACTAGGCCGTACATCGCGCCCTTCGAAGCGATGTAAGGCACGAAGCCGTCCCAATGGCCGGTGAGGGTCAACGAGGTGAGACACACGATCTTTCCGCGTCGATTCACTTTCATCTGCTTGCTGACCGAGCGGGCGAGAACAAACGCCGCCGACGAATTGATTCGGATTTCTTGTTCGTAGTGCTCGATTGAAAATTCCTCGTGGGCCTTGTTGGTCACGTAGGCGGCGTTGTTCACCAGAACATCGAACCCCCCAACCTTTTCAGCGAGGTCGTTTGCTTGCGCCTCCGTCGCTGCGAGGTCGTTCAGGTCACAACCAACGAACGTCACCCCTTCGGCAATGGCATCCAACGAGGCCTGCGCGTTTTCGGAGTCCGGCCGATCCCATGCGTACACGCGAGCGCCCTGCTGCGCGTAACCCGCAACAAGCGCTTGGCCGAGCGTGCCGAGCGCACCCGTGATGAGAACCTTCTGTCCTGTAAACAACATGAGCGAAGTTTATGGGGTTGGATTTTACGGGGTTGGAGTTTACGGGGTTGGAGGTTACGGGTTGGGGTTCCAGGCGGTGGCCCAGGGTAGGTTCCTCGCGATGAGCGAACCTTGGACCCGCGTCCGTTTTGACAAGCCTGTGGAAGGAGTGGCCCGAATCACCCTGGCGCGGCCGGAAGCGGCCAACGCGCAGGACTACCTCATGCTTTCCGAGTTGAACGAAGCGTTTGACCAGGCTGTGCGCGACACCGAGGTTCGGGTGATTGTGTTGGCTGCGGACGGCAAACACTTTTCCTCTGGGCATGACTTGCGGAGTAAGGACGACATCAACGCGCTGCCCACCATTGGCGTGCAGTGCCACTTCGATGCTGACGGAGCCGAGGGTTACATGGCACGCGAGGCGGAGATGTACGTGGGGCTTTGTCTGCGGTGGCGCAACATCTCGAAACCGACAATTGCATGTGTGCAGGGCAAAGTGATCGCCGGTGGTTTGATGCTGGTGTGGCCGATGGATCTGATCGTGTGTTCCGACGATGCAAGCTTCTCCGATCCTGTTGTGGCATTCGGCGTCAACGGTCACGAGTACTTCGTGCATCCGTTCGAAGCCGGAGCCCGTCTGGCCAAGGAGATGTTGTTCACGGGGAGAGCCATCACAGCTCAAGAGGCTCTTGCTCACGGCATGGTGAACAAGGTTGTGCCACGTGCGGACCTTGAACGAGAAACTTTGGCTATGGCGGCACACATTGCGAAACGCCCGATGTTTGGTCTCACCCTCGCCAAGCAGTCGGTGAACAACGCGATGGATGCGATGGGTATGCAGACAGCGCTGCAATCGGCCTTTGCGTTGCACCATGTGGGACATAGTCACAACCGCTTGAAGTTTGGGTCCCTGGTTGACCCGTCCGGAATTCAGGTGATCAGGGACGAGGCGTAGCGACCGTTATTTGCCCGAGGCAAGCGCTGCCTGCATCGCTTGGTCGATGAGCTGGATTGGATGAATCGTTGGCACGCCGGCAGCGCCGAGATGCATGGCACAACCTGGGTTGGCCGATGCGACCGCATCTGGAACGGCGCGGCCGATGGAGCTTAACTTTCGTTCACGAATCTGACCGGCGAGCTCTGGTTCCATCACTGAATACGCCCCGCCGGCTCCGCAGCACATGCCGTCATCGTCCAGCTCGATAAGTTCGCGAACATAAGGTGCCAACACGGTGCGGGTTGCCATGTGAACCTTCTGCACATGGCGGAGGTGGCAGGGGTCTTGTACTGCGACGCGGAGCGAGAGGGGCTTGGCCGCTGGCATGCGGTCCATGTGCTGTGCCAGAAACTCCTGCAGGTCGTATGTGCGCTTGCTGAATTCAACTGCCGCTGGTGTACCAAGCAGGTGGCCGTAATCCTTCATCGCCGCACCGCATCCGGCGGAGTCGACCAGCACCGGAATGCCTGGCTGCAGTGACTCCATCATCGCCGTGGCGAATTGCTTCGTGGTGTGGGTCAGCCCCGCGTGGGCATGGAGTGCACCGCAGCATGGCGCAAGGTTGCCCGTGGGCATCACTCCGAATCCAGCGGCCTCTAAGACGCGTTGCGCCGCAAGGTGTACGTCGCGCTGCCATGCATCCATGACGCATCCGGTGAAGAGGTACACGTCTGTCCCGGACGATTTCAGCGGTGAACGACGAAGAGGTAGTCGTGCCGGGAGTCCCAGCCGTTTCGGAGTGAGGCGAAGTCGTTGTGCGATTGCCAGGCCGATGGAACCCGCCCGCAGCAAGCGTGGATGGGGGAGCGCCGCCAGGCCCACGCGTTGCCAGCGTGGGGTGACCACATGACGACTGGCCAGGGTTGCCTTCGTCTGTTCGATGAGGCTGCCATACGGCACGCCGGACGGGCAGGCTGGCTCGCACCCGCGGCATTGCACGCACGACTCGAAAGCACGGACGATCTCTGGTTCAACCGGCATGTCGTCGAGCTGCACTAAGCGCATCAGCGCAATCCGGCCACGTGGCGACATGGTCTCGTCGCCGGTCACGCGAAACGTGGGACATGAGCTGAGGCACAGACCGCATTGAACGCATGTGTTCAACTGATCTGGGTCGATGCGAAGGTCCATCAGTGTGCTTACTTTCCTGCGTACTCTCGACGGTCGGCCGGATTACGGCCGGGGTTAAGGCGACCCGTGGGGTCGAACTCTGCTTTGATGCGTGCCGACACCAGCTCAACCGCTTGGTCTAGCGGCAACTGAGGTTGCGGGTTTTGCGCGAACACGATGCCAGTGCCGATGGAAGCGACGAACTTCCCCGTCGCCGCTTGGCTGTTGTCGGTGGCCAGGGTGCGGAGGGTTGCAGGTTCCATGGACCAGCGATAGGGCGGTAGTGGAGGTGGAGAGTCACGTTCCTGGAAAGCACCCAGGCGGTTGATGCGCCGCAGCAGCTCGTCAACCTCGGCCTGATGCCCTTCCAGCAGGGCCCAGGTTGTGGCGCCGTCCCACAAGACTGCACCACAACGCGGCAGCGTGTCTCGGGTGACAAATGGGTCTGCTTCAGAGGCACAAACCCACTTCGAGCTGGCGGTGACCGGGTTGGTGCGAAGGATGACTTCGGCTAGCAGGCCCAGTGTTCCAAGGGACCCCGTGAGGAGACGTGGCAGATCGAAACCGGTGACATTCTTCACGGTGGGTCCGCCGCCCACGATGATGCGGCCCTCGGCAGACACGTAACGCACTTCCAAAACGGAGGCGCGCATTGCTCCACGGCCGAGCAGTTCGAGGTGGTTCTCGCCAACTGCAACCGCTCCGCCGACGGTGCCCCCGCGGTCGGGTAGAGCGCATCGTTGGCCAGCTGCGCGCAGGACGGTGTCGAGTTCCGAAACAGCGGTTCCGGTGCGTACACGCACCGTCATTTCTTCCGGTTGGTATGCCACAACCCCGGTAGGCGCGGTGACGAGGCGGGCGGACGGGTCAAGTGGCCCGCCCAGATCCCAGCGCGTACGGGCACCTTCAACTGCGACAGGTCCGGATTCGCCAACGAGTGCAGCGAAGTCCGTGAGCGCCTTGTCAAAAGGCGGACGCGGGGAGTGCGCTGATCCGTTTGTCATACCCATACCCCGCCTGTTGATTTGGGAAGCGATTGTATGTCTGCACACGAATGTGACCCGGGCAAGATCTTGCCCGGGTTACTGCGACAGGTGGGATCGAATGACCGGCGCAAACGGTTCTGATGATCCAGGTCGTCGTCAGAGAACATGCGGTCCATGAACGCTTGCTTTTCGACGCCGATGCCGTGTTCGCCGGAGAGAACGCCGCCCGCATCAAGTGAAGCGGTGATGATCTCCGCCCCAGCGGCATGAACGCGGTCCAGCATTCCCGGCTGGCGCGAGTCGAAGACCATCAGCGGATGCAAGTTCCCGTCGCCGGCGTGCAACACGTTGAGGATGATGACGCCGTAGCGGTCAGCTATCTCGTAGGTCTTCTCAAGCACCTCCGCCAACTTGGCGCGGGGAACCACCGTGTCATGCAGGTAGTAGTCAGGGGCGATCTGAGCGATGGCACCGAATGCAGTCTTGCGTCCCTTCCAGAGCAAGGCGCGCTCAGCATCGTCTGTGGCCATACGAACGGCCGTGGCCCCCTGTTCCCGACCAATGCGGGCAATTGCATCGGCGTCGACGTCCACCCCTGCTGTCATTCCGTCAACCTCGGCCAGCAGAACAGCAGCCGCGTCGGTGGGGTAGCCCGCGTGGACGTAGTTCTCGACGGCCCGAGTCATTCGCTGATCCATCACCTCCATCGCCGCAGGCACGATGCCAGCTGCAATGACGGCGCTGACCGTGTTTGCGGCGTCGGTAACACGGGCGAAAGAAAGCAGAAGGGTCCGGACAGCTTCGGGGTCCGGGGTGATGCGGACCGCGATGCGGGTCGCGACACCCATGGTTCCTTCACTTCCAACGAAAACGCCTCGGAGGTCCAGCCCGGTGGGTTCAGCGTCGAGGCCGCCCAACATGGCGACGTTGCCGTCTGGCAGCACTACTTCCATCGCAACGATGTGCGCATTGGTGACCCCGTATGCCAGGCAATGTGGCCCGCCAGAATTATTGGCGACGTTGCCGCCGATTGTGCACACCTGTTGGCTGGAGGGGTCTGGCGCGAAGTGGTAGCCGTACGTGCGCAGATGTTTGGTGAGGTCCAGGTTGACAACGCCTGGTTCTACCCAGGCAACTCGGTTGTCCGTGTCCACGGCGAGGATGTGGTTCAGGTGGGTCAGCGACAGAACGACCGGCTTGTTGGTGGGCGAGCTTCCTAGGGGGATGGCGCCGCCGGCTAACCCTGTACCTGCACCCCTGGCAACCACGGCACGGCCGTGAACCTCGGTGATACGCATGACGGCCTGCACTTCTTTGGTCGTCTCGGGAAAGCAGATGGGGCCAGCGTCTCCGCCCTCGAAAACCGAGGCATCTCGGCTGAGCAGCCGACGATGCGCCGCATCAGTAAGCACGCGGTCTTCTGCGAGCGCCGCCCGGAGTTCCGCCACCAGGGCATCGTCAGCACCGCTGAGGCGGGCCGGTTTGCCAAGGGGGCGTCGGAGCAAGTCTGCAAACGTCATCGTGCAGAGCTTGCCATGCGGCCGGGGCAGGGAATCCGAGGTGGAGCAACCCAGTATTTGGATTCAGGCGGTGGTGCGGTGCGATTTGCGCAGGTACAACTGTGCGTCGGCGTCCAATGCGGCTCGGTGCAGATCCCCGGCCCCTTCGACGAATGCTGACCCTACGGATGCTGACCAGCGGATTCGTCCAGCAATCCCAGCGTTGACGAGCGCGCTGTCCAGACGGTATTCGACGGTGCGAACTTCGTCCACAGACTCTGCGGCGAAGAGGGCGGCAAACTCGTCGCCACCGATTCGAGCCACTACATCGCCGGGACGCAACGCTGCAGTGAGCGCGTTGGCGACGTCCTGCAGCACGATGTCGCCAGCAGCGTGGCCGTGCGTGTCGTTGATCTGTTTGAAGCCATCCACGTCGATGTACACGATCCCGGCAGAGCGGCCGCACCCGTCAACGGAGCTTCTGCCCGGGGCGTGGGCAATGGCGTTTGCTGTTGCTTCTACCCAGCCTCGGCGGTTGAGCACACCGGTCAATGCGTCAAGCCGCGCAAACTCGCTGAGCTGGGCATTTGCTGAACGCAACTCTTCGACCAGCTGAACGTTGGAGTGTGCCAGCTCGACGGATCTGCGAAGCACACGTTGTTTCATGGTTGCAGCGAGGAGCAGCGCCCCTCCAACCAAACCCACTGCGCACAGCCGAAGAACTGAGTTCAACTCGGGGTGGACCGGACCGGCAAACGCGACTGCCGTGTAGCCGAAAACTATTGCCGCGCTTACGGTTCGACGACCGCACATCAACATGGACTGCAGGATCATCGCAACAAGCATCGTGTTGACCTGGGTCGCGGCACCGGCCACGGTGTCCCGAGCGCCGAACACGTTGGGGTGGGACGCAAAGACGGCCACATTCAGACTGATGAGGGCGGTGTAGACAATCAATGCAAGCCGGTGTCCCGTGCGCAACGCAAACAGCGCGACCGCCGAAAGGGCCACGCCGCTGACGGTGATTGCGCCGAGGTAGCCGGCAGCGCGGGCGTCTATCGGCAGCCCGGAAACGAGATGGACGCCAATCGCGGCGGGAAGGGTCAACGGGAAGATGCACCAGGTCAGCCGTAGCACGTGCCGCGTGAGCTCCGCTGTGACAGCCGAATCAGGTCGACCAGTGGCAAGCTGACCAGACGGCGTGGTCTGGGCGTTGCCCATCACGGTGTCGCTCGGTTCGGCCATAGCGGTGGCATCGACGTCCAGAAACCGACGCTTGACATTCGAAAAGGTGATTCAGCAACAATCTTTCCAGCGTCGGCGCTGGGCGGCGCTGCAGTTACGCGGGTCGCAACGCTGTGCTGAGAGCGTGGAGGATGAGGTCGATGTCTTCGTTGCTGATCACCAGCGGCGGACACATGGCCAAGGTAAGCGGGGGCATCGGGCGCACAATGACACCGGAGCGCATCATCGACTCCCGTACAGCCATTGGGTCGCCACCCTCGGGAAGCGTGACTGACCAAACGGCACCAACGCCGCGCACCTCAGCAACGAGCCCTTCGCTCTGCAGAGCATGCAAACCAGCTGAGAGGCGTTCGCCGATTGGCATCGCACGTTCCAGCAGGTTTTCGTCCCGAAGGATCTTGAGGTTGGCAATACCACCGGCGCACGCGGCTGCGTGGCCGCTGTAGGTGTAGCCGTGACGAAGCATGAACGTTGCGTCGGCTTCCAGCGCATCGCGGACTGACTTTCCGACGATGACGCCACCCAGCGGCTGGTAGCCAGACGACACGCCTTTTGCAAACGTCACCAGGTCTGGTGTGACCCCGTAGTGCTGCGCTCCCCACCACTGTCCCAATCGACCGAACCCGCAAATCACTTCATCAAAAATGAGGAACGCGTCGTGCTGGTCAGCGAGGGCCCGGACACCCTCAAGGTATCCGGGCATGGGTGGGTGGACCCCGCCGGCGCCCTGCACAGGTTCAGTGATGATTGCCGCGATACGACCAGCGTGTGTGGAACACATCGCACCTAGTGCATCCAGATCGTGCTGCGGAACGTGGACCACCTCGGGGAGCAGTTCGCCCCAGCCAACCTTGTTGGGAGCCAGACCGGTAGCGGTGAGGCCGCCGTAGTTCATGCCGTGGTAGCTCTGGACGCGGCTGATGATCACGCGTCGTTCGGGATGGCCCGCCTGCACCTGAGCAATGCGAGCCAACTTCATGGCGGTGTCGACCGACTCGGATCCGCCGCTGGTCAGAAAGACTCGAGCGTTGGGCATGGGAGCAAGGTCTGCCACCTCACCAGCCAGTTCTTCCGCAGCGGGGTTTGTGTACCGATCGAACGTGTTAAACGCCGCCAGCGTGCGGATCTGCTTGGCGACAGCGTCGGCGATTTCGCCGCGGCCGTGGCCGACTTGGCAATACCAAAGGCTGGCGAGTCCGTCCACGTACCGCTTGCCAGCATCGTCGTAGACGGCGGCACCTTCGCCGCGGACGATGTTGACGAAGTCGGCGGGGGTAGCTGCTGGCCGGGCGAACGCATGCAGAAACGGTGAAAGCGACGGCATCGAGATTCCTTAGTGACCTGGGAGACTGGTGGGCCGCAGGGCGGCCGTGTTGAGGACCCAACGTACCAAGCCCGCTTCTTGTCATACCCCCTGGATACGATTCTCTGCAGTTCCCCCAGGGCTCTACACAACGGCGATTTCTCATTCGCACCTCGTTCGCTTCTCACGAACCGCGCACATGTAATCGGGCTCAAGCGCCCACTCCGTGCTGCACCCACTCGGTGCAGGAGGTCCTCATGATCGCAACACTGTCCTCGGCAACCGTGCTGGGGGTCGACGGACACCGTGTCTCCGTTGAAGTCCACGTCGCCAACGGCTTGCCAATGTTCACCATCGTCGGCCTCGCAGATCTGGCGTGTCGTGAGGCGCGAGACAGGGTCCGCGCCGCCATTGTTTCCAGCGGTCTTCCGTGGCCCATGAAACGCATCACCGTCAACCTGGCTCCCGCCGACCTTCGCAAATTGGGGTCTGGCTTGGATCTTGCAATCGCAGTCGGGGTCCTCATTGCTTCAGAGACCCTCAACGCAGACGCCTTCGACGGACTGTCGCTCATCGGCGAGTTGGGCCTCGATGGCACCGTCCGAACCGTGCCAGGTCTGGTTGCACTCGTCGACGCCGCTCCAGGCCGGTACGTCGTTGTCCCGGCGGCCGGAGCCAGCGAAGCAGCATGCGTCCCCAACCGAACTGTCCTCGGCGTCGACAACCTTCGCCAAGTCGCTGACGTCGCGTTGGGAAACCAATCGTGGCCGCCACCATCTGCGCGCCCCACCGGTGGGTTTCGATTGCCGTCCCCAGACCTGTCAGACGTGCGTGGTCAGCCCTTCGCTCGTCAGGCGGCCGAGATCGCCGCAGCGGGTGGGCATCACTTACTCATGAGCGGCTCGCCGGGGGCAGGAAAGACCATGCTCGCAAAACGGCTGGTTGGCCTACTGCCTTCCCTCAATCCGCCCGAGGCGCTCGAAGTGCTCCGTATCCGCTCGGCTGCCGGGCGCTCCGAAGGTGTCAGCGGTGAAATGGGGCTCGACGTGTCACCGCCGTTTCGTTCTCCGCATCACGGTGCCTCCATGGTGTCGCTTATCGGTGGAGGCACCGTTGCTATGCGTCCGGGCGAATTGTCGCTAGCCCATCGTGGTGTCCTCTTCCTCGATGAACTGTCTGAGTTTGCGCCGGCTGTGCTGGACTCGCTTCGTCAACCCCTGGAAGAAGGCGTCGTTCGGGTTGCGCGGGCCAGGGCCACCTTGGCGTTTCCTGCGCAGTTTCAGCTTGTTGCTGCAACCAACCCGTGTCCCTGTGGTTGGCACACGGGGGAGGTGCTTTCCGTCGCAGACTCCACGCCTCGTTGCGGTTGCTCGCAGCATCAGATGGACCGAATGCGACGAAGGCTTTCAGGGCCACTGTTGGATCGCATCGACGTGCGGGTTGATGTCGTTCGTCCGGCAGTTTCGGAACTCCTCGGGGCCGCTGGTGAAAGCACGCCGGTTGTCGCTCAGCGAGTCGCTGCGGCCCGAGAACTTGCGGCGGCACGGGGATTTCGTTGCAATGCAGAAATGCCCTTGTCAGCGCTTCGGCGGTGGGCTCCGTTCGCGCAAGACGCGCAACGCATCATCGAGACCATGCTCACCCGTGGAGCGCTCACGGCTCGCGGCATGGATCGCGTTCGGCGAGTCGCTCGAACTATCCAAGACCTCAGCTCGGCGGTCCTCGACGACCCAATCGGTGTCGAAGCAGTAATGCAAGCGATCGAACTGCGTCGCGGCGCAGCGTTGCAGCAGGAGGTCGGCCGATGAGTCTGCAGTTGGATGCAGACCTGCATGGTCGGCTCATTGTCCTCGCCGGCCTCACCGACATCCGCTCGGACACGCTCGGCAGAATGTTACGTGAACATACTGTTGATCACATTTGGAAGTGCCTGCGATCCGGCCGACCGCTCGTGTTTTCCCGTCCAAAAGGAAGCGTGTTGGCCCTCCCTTCGGCACGCGCCGCGCAATGGGGTGCAGAAGTTCGCGCGGCAGATCCCGTTGCAGCGGCACGGGCACATCAGCGTGCGGGGGTCCAGGTTCTCGTGGTGGAGCAGCCCGGTTATCCGCCATCGCTTGAAGTACTGGACGACGCTCCTGGCGTGCTGTTCGTGCAGGGTGACGCATCGTTGCTTGGCGAGGCAGATCCGCAAAGCATGAACAACCGCCGCGCGGCCATCGTTGGCACTCGTCGTGCCACGTCCTACGGCCGGCAAAATGCCCGTGCGCTGGGGAGAGTTCTTGCCTCCAGCCAGGTGTCAGTGGTGTCAGGTCTCGCGTCGGGAATCGATGGTTCTGCCCATGCCGGAGTCATCGCGGAGCGCGCTCCTGCTGACGCACGGCCCATTGCCGTGGTGGGGTCTGGCCTCGACCACGTGTACCCCACAGCAAATCGTGGCCTGTGGTCTGACGTCCGCGAACACGGCGCGCTCGTCTCAGAATGGCCTTTGGGCGCAAGGCCCATCTCGTGGCACTTTCCGCTCCGCAACCGTGTCATCGTCGGGCTCAGCGAAGCCGTAGTGGTGGTGGAAAGCGCAATCACCGGCGGGTCAATGCTCACCGCTCGGCGCGCTGCGGAACTCGGGGTGCCAGTGTTGTGCGTCCCGGGCCTCATCACATCGCCAGTTTCAGTCGGTCCACACCAAATGCTCGCCGAAGGGGGATCCGTTTGCAGGGGTGTGGACGATGTTCTGGTTGCTATGCGCGTCAAAGACCGCAACAGTGCAAGCAGTAAGTGCACGGATCATCGCCGCATCCCAACAACCGACGGCGCCGCAGTGCTCAGCGGCCTCGGATGGGACGTTCTTCCGGTCGATCGGCTCCTGGCGCGTTTCCCGGGTACATCGCCCGGAACGTTGCTCCTCGTGCTCCACGAACTCGAGTTCGATGGCTGGGTTGCACGCGGTGCGGACGGGTGGTTCCAACTAGCAGCCGGCCAAGGGCGGATTCGGTAGCGTGGCCAGGGTATGGCCACTCCAGACACCACCGCTGCAGATCCCTCTGCTGCCTCGACTCAGTCCGTTCGGGCTGGCGCAGCGGTGGAAGAAGCGTGGCTCCTTGTGGACTTTCGCCGGTCGCTCACCTCGGTCGGCGATGCCACCCGCACCGCCTACCTCCGTGACGTGTCTGCATTTGTCGACTGGGCGCAGGGGGGCTCCGTGGTGGAACCACAAGGTGTGGGCCGCACGTTGCTGCGGCGCTACCTGGCTTCGCAAAGCACGCGGGCGTTGTCGAAACGAACCATGGCTCGTACGGTCTCGTCGTTGCGTCGATACTTCGGGTTTCTGCATCGACGTGGGGTCATCAGCGCCGACCCCACCATTCGCCTCCTCGCTCCTGCGGGCGAAGGGCGCCTACCCCGAGTACTCCAACCTGCAGAGCTGGAGGCAATCCTCGACAACCCCCCGGCGCGCGTTGAGCCCAACCCGGCAGCCGACGCACGAGATCAAGCAATCCTGGAACTGCTTTACGGCAGCGGCCTACGTGTCAGCGAGGTCTGCGGGTTGGACACATCCCAAATCGACCTATCCCGAAGATCGGTGCGTGTGTGGGGCAAAGGTGGCAAGGAACGGATGGTTCCTATTTCTCAGGCCACGGTTGCCGCTGTCACCGTGTGGATGGATGTCCGTGCGCAGTTTCCGGCGGCGTCAGACGCGGACCCAAAGCTTGTGTTCCGCAACACCCGCGGTCGGCCCATTACCCCCCGAGACGTCCGACGCATCCTGGACCGACGTGCTGCGTCGCCAACGCATCCACATGCTCTCCGCCACACCTTTGCCACGCACCTGCTGGAAGGCGGTGCGGACCTGCGGGTGGTGCAAGAGCTTCTGGGCCACGCCGATCTTGCCACCACGCAGCACTACACCCACGTCACTCGTGATCGCCTCAGATCCGTCTATCAGGGGGCCCACCCAAGGGCCTGAAAGTCTCGCCAGACGTGAGCAAAAAACCACGAACGGTGGTGCAGAACTGAGCCAGAACTCACGGATCACCACGAGTCGGGGTCGGTTTGTTACCCTGGTCATCTCAGTGGCCGCCCTCGCACGCTCGCGCGCCCTGCTGACCCACCCCCTTTTAGGAGCAGTCCACCTCAGTGTCCACCGTCGAACAAGATGACTCGCAGGCGCTCGCAGCGCTGTGGACCGAGTACAAGACGGACCGCTCCGGCGTCATCCGTGACAGGCTCATCCTGCATTACGCGCCCCTGGTTAAGTACGTCGCTTCGCGCGTTTCTGTCGGGTTGCCGCAGAACGTCGAACAGGGCGACCTTGTCAGCTACGGCATCTTTGGTCTCATCGACGCCATCGACAAGTTCGAAACCGACCGCGGTGTGAAGTTCGAGACGTACGCCATCCGGCGTATCCGTGGTGCCATCATCGATGAGCTTCGCTCCATCGACTGGGTGCCGCGTTCCATTCGTTCCAAAGCCCGCGCCATCGAACAGGCTTTTGCTGGCCTCGAAGCTGAACTGGGTCGTGCGCCGACCGATGCCGAAATGGCAAAGGCACTGGACATGACCGAGACCGAACTGCAATCGGTGTTCACGCAGGTTTCGTTTGTTGGTGTGGTCGCACTTGACGACATCTTCCCTCGGGCATCGGAGCGCGGCGAAAGCACCACCTTGGCCGACACCATCGCCGATCGTGCGGACGGTCCGATGGGCCTCTATGAGGTTGAAGAAGTTCGTCAGGCGTTGGCCAACGCCATCAACCGCATGCCAGAGCGGGAAAAAGTCGTGCTGACGCTCTACTACTACGAGAATCTGACACTGGCTGAAATTGGACAGGTTCTTGGCGTCACCGAGAGCCGTGTCTGCCAGATTCACACCCGAGCTGTCCTGCAGCTCAAGTCTCGCCTCGCCCCAGCCAGCTGACCTAGCAGCTGTCCGCTCTACGGAGCGGTGGCCGGCCGAGTTGCCTCCTTGTCCCTCGAGGGACCGCGTTTTTCTGTTGACTTGTTACTGATTCGTATCAGGAGGTCCGCTATGGCGTTTGTACGCGCGCAGCGTTGTTCCCATGTTTCGTCGTTCTCGCAACTCCCCGGGTCTAATGGGTTGCTCCACCTCGGGTTCAACTCCGATCCCTCCGTTCACCACTCGGCCGCGCCCGGTTGCCTTATTGGCCGGAAGCGTGTGCTGAGGCTCGTGCTCCTCACCGCTGCGCTGCTCATGGGTCCGGTCGTGCTCCCGGTTGGGTGGCTCGGAACAGTCGCCGCAAGTGCCCAAGGTGCCGTCCCCACAATCCCAGAGGTCAACTACCAGCCGCCGGTTTCGGGGCCGGTGGTCGATGGGTGGCGTCCACCACCTGGTCCCTATGGCGCTGGGAATCGCGGCGTTGATTACGCAACGCACCCCGGCGAGGTTGCGGGGTCCCCGGCCAATGGGGTGGTGAGTTTCGCCGGTTCGGTTGCCGGTGTCCGCTGGGTTGTGGTTCGTCATGGCGATGGTCGGAGATCGTCCATCGGGCCGCTCGCTGTGGTGTTTGTTCCCGTAGGGGCGTCGGTCAGGGCTGGGCAACAGTTGGGCACGGCAGCCGGTGTTGCCATCCATTGGGGTGTTCGAGAGGCCGATGTCTATGTGGACCCAACAACCTTGCTCCCACCACCTGTTTCGGCAAAGGGTCGCCTTCGCCTGACCGGGTAAGCCTCAGACCGATCGTCAGGGAGAAATGCGTTCTTGCGTGGCGCAGCGGTGGACTACCATTGCCGGGCCCATCGCAATCAGCGATGAGTACCCGGTCGCCACGGTCACCTATGTCCGGCAGCGCTCGCCTCGACCCACTTCGGTGGTGCGTGTCGGGCCCCGCCCCCACATGGGCTGCGCGTTCGGGAAGCAAAGACCGGTCCACAGGAGGACAATTCACATGAACGCCGGTACCCCCGTCGTCACCATGCGCCAGCTGCTCGACGCAGGCGTGCACTTTGGTCACCAGACCCGTCGTTGGAACCCAAAGATGAAGCGATTCATCTTCGGTGAGCGCAACGGCATTTACATCATCGACCTCAACCAAACGCTGACGCGTATCGAGACGGCGTATGTCTTCGTCCGTGACCTCGTTGCTGACGGCGGCACCATCTTGTTCGTTGGTACCAAAAAGCAGTCGCAGGACCCTGTGTCCAGCTATGCCAACAAGTGCGGCATGCCCTACATCAACGAGCGTTGGCTGGGCGGCATGCTCACCAACTTCCAGACCATCCATGGTCGTGTGAAGAAGATGCAGGAATACGAGCGCATGCGTATCGCAGGCGACTTCGAAGCCATGCCAAAAAAGGAAGCGCTCATCTTGGGCCGCGAACTTGAGAAGCTGCAGAAGAACCTCGGCGGCATCCGCGGCATGAACAAGCTGCCAGACGCCATCTTCGTCATTGACACGAAGAAAGAACACATCGCCGTCACCGAGGCCAACAAGCTGGGCATGCCCGTTGTTGCCGTAGTTGACACAAACTGCGACCCAGACGTCATCACGTTCGTCATCCCAGGCAACGACGATGCCATCCGTTCCGGCAACCTCATGTGCCGCGTCATTGCCGACGCCGTTGAAGAGGGTCGCTCCATTGCTGCTCGTCGTGGCCGTCCTCAGGGTGGCGTTTCGCTGCCTGTCGAGCCTGTCTTCGACCCAGCTGCTGAAGCCGCTCGCAACGAGCAGCAGGCCGAGGCTCGTCGCCAGGCTGCTGTGCAGGCTGCCGAGCGTGAAGCTCGTCTGGCTGCCGCCAAAGCTGCTGCCGCGGCAAGCAGCGACGCTGCTCCCGAGGCCTAGTCAATTTCGGTTGTTGGCTTGGTCAGCTGTCTCGACCAAGCCAAGCAACCTGTTGTTTCCGTAATTGCCGTAACTCCCGCAACCCCTGTATTTCGAAAGAACTGTCGAACAAGACCATGGCATCAGCTAAAGACATCCAGAACCTCCGTCAAACTGCCGGCGTCGGCATGATGGAAGCAAAGCGTGCGCTCGAGGCGAACGGCGACGATTTTGAAGCCGCCGTTAAGTGGTTGCGCGAGCAGGGCCTGGCCTCCATGGCCAAGCGTGCCGACCGTGACAACGCGCAGGGCGCCGTTGCTGTTGGCAGCGCCGGCACCACGCTGTCGCTGGTACAGGTCAAGTGCGAGACCGACTTTGTGGCGAAGAGCCCAGAGTTCACCAAGCTCGTGCAAGACATGGCCAACACCGTTGCAGCCAAGGGCGAAGCCGCTGTGTCCGAGCACCAGTCAACGCTTGACCAGCTCATCATCTCGCTCAAGGAAAACATCGAGCTTGGCCAGATCGTGCGTTTCGAGCCTGCCGCAGGTGCTGTGGTCGATTCGTATCTGCACGTACAGTCCGATCGTGGCGTCAACGGCACCCTGGTGGAAATCACCGGAGCGTCGCAGGAAGTCGCCCACGACATTGCGTTGCACATTGCCTTCGCAAAGCCGTTGTTCCTCACCCGTGACCAGGTCCCAGCAGACGTGGTTGCCGCAGAGCGCGCAACGCTGGAGCAAATCACCCGCAACGAAGGCAAGCCTGAAGCCGCTCTGCCGAAGATCGTCGACGGCCGTATGACCGGTTACTTCAAAGAGCGCTGCTTGATCGAGCAAGAGTTCGCCAAGGACAACAAGCAGACCATCCAGGGCATCCTCGGCTCGGGCACCATCACCCGTTTCGCCCAAGTCCTCATCGGCTAAAAGGTCGTTCGCGAGAGAGGTCACCCCCAGCGCTGGGGGCAATTTACCTCCCAATTGAATTACGAGGTGTTCTGCCGCAAGGACGGCATGCCACCATCCACACCGAATACTCGAGGACACCTTGTGGTGTCCTCGAATCGCGTTCGACGTCGGGACGGCCGGGTGGGGGTAACCTCTCGGGTCGTATGGCTGAAGCTCACCGTTCCCGTTGGCCCCGTGTCTTGTTGAAGTTGTCGGGTGAGGCATTTGCCGGCTCCGATGGCAACAACATCGACGGTGCGGTCGTCGCTCGCATCGCTGGCGAAATCGTCGAAGCCCGCAGTGACCTCGGCGTAGAGATCGCTGTTGTCGTCGGTGGCGGCAATATCTGGCGTGGTGCAACCGGTGCCAACTCCGGCATCGAACGCGCCACAGCGGACTACATGGGCATGCTGGCAACAGTCATGAACGCCTTGGCGCTTCAGGACGCACTGGAAAAGCAGGGCCAGCAGAGCCGCACACTCTCTGCCATTCACATGGCCGAGGTCGCCGAGCCGTACATCCGCCGTCGCGCGCTGCGCCACCTCGAAAAGGGCCGCGTTGTTATCTTCGCTGCGGGCATCGGCCAGCCCTTTCTCACGACCGATACTCCGGCGGCTATGCGCGCCGCCGAGATGGACTGCAAGGCGGTCCTCAAAGCAACGCACGGCAGCGTTGACGGCATCTACACCGCCGACCCCAAACTGGACCCAACAGCAACCCGGTACGACCACGTCTCCTACGCCGAGGTTCTCGAGAAGGGCCTCAAAGTCATGGACGCCACGGCCATCGCGTTCTGCATGGACAACAAGTTGCCCATTGTGGTGTTCAACATGATGCAGACCGGCAATATCCGGAACGTCCTCATTGGTAACCCACCTATCGGTACGCTGGTCTCGTGATTGACGAACTGCTCCTTGATGTGATGGAGAAGATGGGCAAGGCCGCGGGCCACCTGCAGGAGCAGTTCTCCGGCATCCGCACCGGTCGCGCCACGCCTGCGCTGGTGGAAAAGATCCGCGTGGAGTACTACGGGTCCGAGGTTCCGCTGCAGCAGCTGGCCGGCTTCAGCGTTCCCGAGGCTCGTATCCTGGTCATTTCGCCGTTCGACAAGAGCGCCATCAAGGCAATCGAAAAGGCGTTGCAAACCTCAGACCTTGGCATGTCGCCAGCGAACGACGGCGTTGTCATCCGGCTGTTGTTCCCGCCGCTCACCCAGGAGCGCCGCAAGGACTTGGTTAAGTCGGTCAAGTCCAAGGCAGAGGACACCCGCGTTGCAGTGCGCAACATTCGTCGCAGCGCCCGCACCGAGTTGGAAAAGGCTGAGAAGGCCAACGACATCAACAAAGACGATCTTGAACGCGCCGAAAAGGAACTCGACAAGCTCACACAGGAACACATCACGGAAATCGAGCGGCTGGTGTCGCACAAAGAAGCCGAGCTGATGGAGGTCTGACATGCCAGACCGAAAAATTCCTTCATCCGACGGGTCTGGTTCGCGTGGTTCTGCTTCCAGTTCTGCTTCCAGTTCTGGCTCCAATCAGGACAACACCGGCGTCACCATCTTCGGTGCACGCCAGGCCGGCGAGTCCATCGCCGGCGCTGTTCGTCGAGGAACCCAATGGGCACAGGATCCCGATTCTGCTGATTCGCCCGCCGCCCCCGGCCAGCTCACCCTGGGAACGGACCTCGAGACAGGCCAAACTGCAGGCCAAACTGCAGGCCAACCCGGCCCCCGGTTCGACGACGGTTTCGAGTTTGACGACTCTGACGACTCTGACGACTTGACCGATGTGAAGTACGAGTACGCCACAGATCGCCCCGGTCGCCCGTCGGTCGCACTGCAAAACGATGACTCCGATGAGTACACCGGGATCGACGCTGCATGGATGGATGCAGGCGACACCACGCTGGGCGATCTTCTCGGCACCGTTCTGCCAGCCGCAGCGCCGTCGCTTGGACGCCCTGCGGCTATGTCTCCTGATTTCGACGCCAACTCCGATTCCGACTTCAGCGAGAAGTTGGCTGACGCCACCGATGCGGGCGAGGAAGACAACGACAGCGAGGACGACGACGTCTTCCCTGAGTCGATGTACCCGGGCGAATCCGCATCGGACTCCGACACAGGCGTCATTGTGGCAGCTGCTGCGGCCACGCTTCAGAAACGCGAACGACGCATGGCAGACCGCCGAGGCGAACTCCACGTTGACGATGCGCCTGCGCCGCAGGCCGTGAAGCCGGTCGATCCGCAAGACGCAGATCGTTGGGGGGCGTTTGCAGGTTCAGGTCCTCGTTGGCGCGACGATGCCAAGGACTGGGCAGATGTCGACGCAGCCGATACGTCGGTGCTTGGCGATATCGACACGCAGATCGGCACGCTTGGAAGCAGTCGCTCTGACTGGTCCGATCTGTATTCGATCGACGAGACAAGCGTTGGCAATCGCAAGTCAGCGGACCGCAAGGTGGTCGACGGCGCGTCTGGCGAAAGCCGTTCTGGAACGGGAGACTCCCAGCGGGAGGACGCCGCAAAGATCCTCCGCTTCGATAGCCTCGCGAAAGACTCCGACAAGCTGATCTCCGTGAGGTCTGGTGGTCCGGCACAACGCAGTGAACGTCGTCGGCCCAACGTTTCTCCTTCCGACGGCCGCGCGGCCGCAGATTCCGCTACCGAGCCGGCCGAAGCTAAGAAGGCCGAAGCGAAACAGCCTGGTACTGGTGGCCGTCCAGCCTCTGGCCCACGGCCAACACGACCCGCAGCCCCAACGGCACCATCAACCGTCACTGCCCGCCTTGGCACAGGGGCCTTGCTCATCCTCGCCGTGGGTCTGGTGTTCACCTTTACCGGCACCATCGGCGCAGCGTTGCTGGCCGCAGTCGCTATTGCCATGTCGTCCATTGAGCTGATGCATGCGTTGAAGGACCGTGGTTTCCGCCCTGCCATCCCCGCGGTGGCAGTCGGCCTGATGGGTGTCGTCGGTGGCGGTATGTGGCGCGGTGAACGCGGCGTGATGGTGGCAATCGTCTTAACCATCGCAGCCATTGCGTCGTGGTATTTGTTCGGCGCTGAACGAGAGCGGCCAGCTGCAAACCTGGCGGCCAGCTTCCTGTCGTTCGGCTATCCGGCCATTGGTGCGGCAACGGCTGCGCTGTTGCTCAACGCTCCGCACGGACTTGGTCTGCTGATGCCGGCAATCGTGTGCACCGTTGCTCACGACGTGTTTGCGTACGCAGGTGGTCGGCTGGTCGGGCGGACGCACTTCACTGACATCAGCCCCAACAAAACAGTCGAGGGCCTGGTCATTGGCATCCTTGGCTCGGTGGCCGCGTCGGCCCTGTTGTTTGGTCGTCTTGGGTGGCATCCGTGGAGCGGTTATCCGCAGGCAATCGCACTTGGCCTTGTCATTGGTGTTGCCGCTCCCATCGGTGACCTCTTCGAGTCGTTGCTCAAACGCGACCTCAACATCAAAGACATGGGCCGGCTCCTTCCTGGTCACGGCGGTGTGTTTGACCGCATCGACGCAATGCTGCTCGCCGTCCCAGCAACCTGGCTGGTAGCAATCGCGACGGGCCACATCTGACGAGCGGGGGCGGTGGCCCCGCTGCATGGAGTCTGCGAACGCCGACTACATCGAGGCGGTAGAGCTTCAGGCTGGGACGTTGCGTTCCAGTTCGTCCAGCCAGGGGGCTGCACTGCCGTCGCTGGGTGCGCGCCAGTCGCCGCGTGGCGACAACGACCCGCCAGAGCCAACCTTGGGGCCGTTTGGCATGGCTGACCGCTTGAACTGACTCTGCCCGAAGAACCGGCGTAGGAACACTGCCATCCACTTCTTAATGGTCGCAAGGTCGTATGAGTGCCGACCATCTTCGGGGACCAGATTGGACCATTCGCCGATGTCTACGCTGCCCCACGCGGCGTGTGCCAGGTAGGCCACCTTGGATGGGTTGAACCCGTATCGAGTGGTGTAAAACAACACGAAGTCCTGCAGCTCGTATGGCCCGATGGTGTCTTCGGTGCGTTGGGTGGGCTGACCGTTGGCGTTGCCCGGCACCAGCTCCGGCGAAATCTCGGTTTCCACAATGGCTCGTAGAACTGCGGCTGTGTCCGCGTCTTCGCGGGCGGACTCCCAGCGGATGAGGTGCTGGATGAGCGTCTTGGGCACAGAACCGTTGACGTTGTAATGGCTCATCTGGTCGCCCACGCCGTAGGTGCACCAGCCAAGCGCCAGTTCTGAGAGGTCTCCTGTGCCAACAACCAGCCCGCCATGATGGTTGGCAAGCCGGAACAGGTGCGAGGTGCGCTCTCCGGCCTGGACGTTCTCAAACGTAATATCGTATGTTGGCTTACCATCGGTGAAGGGGTGGCCGATGTCCTTCAGCATTTGTTCACAGCTGGGACGGATGTCGATGGTGTGGGCGGTGACGCCCATGGCCTGCATCAGCTTGTTGGCCTGGTCCAAGGTGCGTTGCGAGGTTGCAAAGCCGGGCATGGTGTAAGCCAGGATCCCAGTGCGAGGCAGGCCCAACCGGTCGAACGTTCGTGCACATACCAAGAGGGCTTGTGTGGAGTCCAGGCCGCCGGACACGCCGATAACCACCTGTTTGATGCCGGTGGAACGCAGACGCTGCGCAAGTCCTTGCACCTGGATGGAAAACACTTCTTCGCAGCGCTCGTCTCGTTCCAGCACCGACGACGGAACATACGGGAACCGCTCAACGCTGCGCATCAGGGGCAGGCTTCCGCTGGGAGCACTGACCGTACTGCTGACTCGACTGAACCCGGCGATGGCGGCTTTGGCGTCTGCGCCAGCATCTGCGTAGGACGTTTGACGGGCGCGTTCGGCCAACAGTCGGGCAACGTCGATGTCGACGGTGACCAGCTGCGGGTCTGCATTGAATCGTTGCGACTCGGCCAAGATGATGCCGTTCTCGGCCACAATCGCGTGACCATCCCACGCAAGGTCGGTGGTGGACTCGCCTTCGCCGGCGCCGGTGTACAAGTAAGCAGCGATGCAGCGTGCCGAATGCGACCTGCACAGTTCGCGTCGGTATGCGGCCTTACCAACCGTGATGGGGGAGCCGGATAGGTTAACCAGAACCGTCGCCCCTGCCATGGCCGCCCAGGTGGACGGCGGCACCGGCACCCAGATGTCTTCGCAGATTTCCACGTGAACAACGAGGCCGTCGATGCCGGTCTCGAACAGTTGGTTGGCACGGAACGGAACCTGGTGGTTTGCAACGGTGACGTGATCGACGAGTCGGTCTCGTTCGGCGGAGAACTGCCGCTCCTCGTAAAACTCGCGATATCCGGGCAGGTAGGACTTGGGCACGACGCCAAGCACCTCGCCGCGGTAGATGACCACTGCACAGTTGAATAGCTGTCCGCCGGACCGGATTGGCGCGCCCACGATGAGCATGGAGGAGAGGAGCCGGCTCTCGTCGACCAGCGTTGCGATGCCGTGATCGACCGCATCGAGCAACGCTTGCTGATGAAACAGATCGTCACAGCTGTACGCAGACAACCCAAGCTCGGGAAACACCACCACGGCGACGCCCTGATCAGCGGCCTGTTGGGCAAGGGTGAGGGTGGCCCGGACGTTGAACGCGGGGTCTGCCACCTTTACTGCGGGGACAGCTGCAGCCACTCGGGCGAACCCGTGGCGATATGGGTTGTCGAACGGCAGGTCGGTGCGCAGCGTCACCTCCTCACGCTACCGGGCGCGGCCGAGCGGCGAACGGAGGGATCGGAGTTGAGTCCGAGGTGGAGCAACCCATCAAATGTCGGGCGCTCGTTCATCAACGAGTCGTACCCCAGCAAGAGACGGACCACCGAGGCGACGGACGCGGACTGTGCGAGTGAAATCATGCCCATGGACCGTCGCAGTCGTTTACGGCTGATCGAGCGAAGCAGCTCGCATTGGACGTAACTCGTCTCGGTAAGCCCATTGCCGAGGTCAGCCTCTAGTTCGACATGGAAGGAGAGTCGCCTATCCACCGTGGTGAGGGGAGCGACGATCACGAAAGGTAGCCCGTCGCCGAACTCCCTCGCCGGGCCAAGAAGCAACGCTGGTCGATGAAAAGCTGGTTCGCCTGGGTAAGGGTCAGCGAAATCGACGAGCCAAACCCCGTCAGGCGATGCCAACTGGTCCTGCTTGTTCGGTCGGTGCTGAGTTGGTGAGCCCGTCGTTGTCGGGCGCGGCCGAGTGGCGAGCGGAGGGATCGGAGTTGAGTCCGAGGTGGAGCAACCCATCGTTGTCGGGCGCGGCCGAGTGGCGAGCGGAGGGATCGGAGTTGAGTCCGAGGTGGAGCAACCCATCGTTAACGGTTAGTTCGAAGCTTTCAAGGTAGTCAGCCCAGGTGTTTGGGTCCTCGCGAAGGGCGTCCATCTCCCGTCGGACCTTCGCTGCAAACCTGGATCGTTCGAGCGCTTCGGTTGCCGAACGAACCACATCACCAAGGGGTACGTCGGAATCGTTGCTGATTTGGAGAAGCCGATTGTGAACTGCCCGATCGACTCGAATGGTGGTAGAGCTACTCATGAGTTCAGTCTATGAAATCGATGTGGGAACGTCTACACATTGGTCTACGTATGTGTAGCACGTTGGTCGTCGGGTCCATGGAAGATCTCCGGTGTGGTTTACCTGAATTGGGTGAACCAACTATCAGTCATGTGGTGTCAGGCTGGGAGGGTCATGTCCACCACCTCGCCAGACTTCTCTTCAGCGCACCCATCGGACCGCCCCAGCGGTAGGTCAAACGAACCATTTTCTGGGTCAACCGGCCCAAATCCTGGGTCTTCAGACGGTTCGCCGGTGAGTTCGCCGGTGAGTGTGGCGTTGTTCGGCAGCGCCGGGTCAATCGGCACGCAGACGCTCGATGTGGTCCGCGCCAACCCAGGTCGCTTCAAAATCGATGTCATCGGCACGCGGTCCAACACCCAGTTGTTGCTGCAGCAGGTGCAAGAGTTCCGTCCCCGTGTGGTTGCTGTTGCAGACCATTCCCGGGTGGAAGACATCCGCGACGTGCTGCCCGCTGGCACCGAATTGGTAGCCGGCCCAGGTGCGTTCGAAGAGGTTTCTGGCCTCGCAGAAGTTGTGGTGAACGGCGTTGTCGGTTTTGCAGGCCTTGGCGTCACCATCGGCGCTCTGGCTGCGGGGCGGCGCCTTGCACTTGCCAACAAAGAGTCGCTCATCACCGCTGGCCCGGTTGTTGCTCCGTTCAGGGCAACCCCAGGCGCGGAAATCATCCCGGTTGATTCCGAGCACGCAGCCGTGCACATGTGCCTTGCTTCGCACCGTGCGTCGGCTTCGGAAGGCTTGCCTGACCGTGTGCAGCGTTTGGTGCTCACCGCCTCCGGCGGCCCGTTCCGCACACGGGACCGTTCCACGTTGGCGCAGGTCACCGTTGAGCAGGCTCTGGCTCATCCCACCTGGGCCATGGGCCCAAAGATCACCATCGACTCGTCCACGCTCATGAACAAGGGTTTTGAGGTCATCGAGGCGCACGAGCTGTTCGGTGTTCCTTATGACCGAATCGAAGTGGTGGTTCACCCGCAGTCCGTTGTGCATTCCATGGTTGAGTACACCGACGGCGCCACCATCGCGCAGCTCTCCATGCCAGACATGTGTCTGCCCATCGCCTATGCGCTCGCATGGCCAGATCGAGTCGGCACCCCGTTCGGTTCCATCGACTGGACCACGCTTTCCCGTTTGGACTTCGAAGCGCCTGACCGTGCGTCGTTCCGCTGCCTTGACCTTGCGTATGCAGCTGGTCGTGCAGGAAACACTGCACCGGCATGGCTGAACGCAGCCAACGAGGTGGCCGTTCAGGCCTTCCTCGACGGGTTGGTGCCGTGGGGCAGCATCGCTCAGATCAACGAAACGGTGCTTGGCCGCTGCGACGGATCCGTTCCAACCTCGGTTGGCGACATCATCGAAGCTGACCGCTTGGCACGCGTCGAGGCAAACGTCGTCGTCCAGGGCGTCAAGTCCTGAGCCCCGGCCGCCGTGTTCCACACACCAAGTCTCATCATTTGTACACATACGTTCTCGCACAATCGCTCGCACAATCGCTCACACAGACCACGAACATGAACCCGACAAGGAACCACCCGTGACGAACTTTCCCCGCCCCCTCCCACTCGACGAACAACGAGCGCTGAACACCGTTACGCATCGGCCCGTACCGATGCGCCGCCAGATGCTCAACCTTGGCCTCATCCTGGCCGCCATTGTGGTGCCGTTCGTTGTGACTGGTAAGTCCACCATCTTGTTGATGATTGGTTGCCTGGCGTTCTTCATCATGTTCCACGAGTTCGGCCACTTTGCTGTTGCGAAGGCCAGTGGCATGAAGGTCACGGAGTTCTTCATCGGTTTCGGGCCAAAGCTTTTCTCGGTTCGTCGTGGCGAAACCGAGTACGGCATCAAGGCCATCCCGGCGGGCGGCTACGTGAAGATCATCGGCATGAGCTCCACCGAAGAGGTGGCGGCTGAAGATGAACAGCGCACGTATCGTCGCCAGCGCTGGTACAAGCGTGTTGCCACCATCGTGGCCGGCCCTGCGTCGCACTTCCTCATGGCATACCTGCTGTTGGTGATCATCTTCGGTTTCACCGGCCGCCCAGAGTTGTCCACGCAGATCGGCCTTGCCGAGCCAGGATTCCCTGCGGCCGCAGCTGGCCTTGTGCCGGGTGACAAGGTTGTGGGTATCCAAGGTGTTCCGGCCACCAACTGGAACGACATCCTGGTCAGCCTCGAGACCATCAAGACCCCGGTTGTGCAGCTCGACGTCGAGGGCGCCGACGGCACTCGTCGCACGCTCAACGTGACTCGCAAGGCCGAGGTCAACAACGGTGTCAGCCGTTGGGTGTTGGGCATCCGCCCGGCAAGTCAGATCTACGTCACCGAGTCGCTTCCTTCGGCGATGGGTACGGCTGGCTCCACACTGGTGGACTATTCGGGTCAGACACTCAGCGGTGTTGCCCGCTTCTTCAGCCCGTCCACCATTGCCAACTTCGCGAAGCAGGTCAAGGGTGCCCACAACAGCACCGGGGCGCTCACGCAGGCCGAACTGGAGAACCGACCAACATCCATCATCGGCATGACTCAGGTCGGTGCGCAGGCAGCAGAAGAGGGCATCACTCCACTCCTGGAGATTCTGGTGATCATCAACCTTGCCCTCGGAACGTTCAACCTGTTGCCGATGCTTCCTCTGGATGGCGGCCACATCATGGTTGCCACCTACGAGTCCGTCATGGGAAAGTTCACCAAAACCCGCCACTACCTCAACATGGATCGCCTCACCCCCTTCGTCGCAGCCTTCTTCGGCCTCTTGCTGATGTTGGGCGTGGGTGCAATGTATTTAGACATCGTCCGTCCGGTCTTCTGAGCGAAGCGAAGAGGCCTGGGAGGACCCATAGTGATCGTCCGTCCGGTCTTCTGAGCGAACCCATGGGGGCGAGAGAGGTTGCCCCCAACGCTGGGGGCAAAGCACCTCGTCAGTGTGTTGCGAGTTGGTTTGCCGCATCGCTGACCCTTCATTAAGGGTTGGCTTCACCGGTACTCCGCCGTGGCGTGCTTAGCTACTCATCCATGAGCGCTCCATCGTTCGGCGGTCTTCGCACGCCACGTCGTCGTACCCGCCAGATCATGGTGGGCAAGGTTCCTGTTGGGGGCGACGCTCCCATCACGGTGCAGTCCATGACCGTCACCAAGACCGCAGACGTGGAAGCCACGTTGGCGCAGATTTACTCCCTTGCAGCCAATGGCTGCGACATCGTCCGCTGCACGTGCAACGACGTCGACGCCGCCGAGGGTTTGGCTCGCATCGTGCCCCGTTCGCCGGTGCCCATCGTGGCCGACATCCACTTCCAGTACAAGCTCGCGCTTGCAGCGCTTGATGCCGGCGTTCATTGCCTCCGGCTCAACCCTGGCAACATCCGCAAGGCCGACCACATCCGTACCGTGGTTCGCGAAGCCAAAGATCGCAAGGTCCCAATTCGCATTGGGGTCAACGGTGGGTCGTTAGACCCTGACATCGAGGCTAAGTACGGGCAGACTCCCGAAGGTCTGGTCGCTTCGGCGCAACGTGAGCTTGCGTACTTCCTCGAAGAGGACTTCCACGACATCAAGATCTCGGTGAAGGCATCCAATCCTGCGCTGATGATCGAGTCGTACCGGCTGTTGGCAGACACGGTGGATTACCCGCTGCACCTTGGCGTCACCGAGGCAGGACCATTGCCCGGCGGGTTGGTCAAGGCCACAGCTGGCATCGCTGCGCTTCTCGCCGAGGGCATTGGCGACACCATCCGCTATTCGCTCACCGCCGATCCGGTCGAAGAGGGTCGGGCCGGACGCCAGTTGCTGGAGTCCATGGGTCTGCGTGAACGGGTGGGTCTGGACTTCATCGTGTGCCCGTCGTGTGGCCGTGCCGAGGTCGACGTCATCAAGGTCGCTGGCGAAGCGCAAGAGGCACTGCGTGAGCTCAACCTGCCGCTTCAGGTTGCCGTCATGGGCTGTGTGGTTAACGGGCCAGGCGAGGCTGCATCTGCAGACCTGGGCATCGCAGCGGGCCGTCACCGTGGCCACCTGTTCGTCAAGGGCAAAGTGGTTCGCGTGGTTCCTGAATCCGAGATGGTAAGCGCGCTTGTGGCTATGGCCAAGGAAATCGCCGAGGTCGGCACGGACTCCGTGCTCGCTCATGCCGATGCAGGCGCGGCAGACGCAGCCGAAGCAGACCGGCAGCTGCTGCTGGGCGAAAAGGGCGACGACGCCAACGACGATGGCACCCGCATCCAGCTCATCAAGAAACACACTGGGGCGTAGGAGTAACCACGTATGGGTCTGTTCGACGACTTCACTTCGGTTCATCAGTGCCCATATTGCGAGCTGCGGTTCCTCTACAACACCGAAGTAGCAGATCATCTGCGCACAGATCATCCCCAGCACGGCCAGGTGGCTGAGGGGGAGCATCCCGAGGCGCCAAAGCGATGAACCAACTGCACGACCTGCTGTTGCAGTGTCGCGCCGGTGACGTGTTGCTCACGGGTCAGCGGGGAGGTCTGTCGCAGCTCATCACGTGGGCCGGTGGGGCGCAGGTCAGCCATGCTTTGCTGGTTGTTGCAACGGGCGTCGCTGTCGAAGCGCGAGACGCCCGTTGGGATTTGCGGGAAGAGGGTAAAGGCGTACGCCTGGTGAGGTTGGACAGCCTGCCGCATCTGTCGTTCCATTCTGTTGTTGCGGTGAGGCCGCACCGAGAACCGAACGCCGAGTTGTTGCGAAGTTGGGCTCACGAAGTTGTGCAACACGATGCGCCGTTCGCCTCGGTCGGCTTGACAGCGATGGCCCCGTTGTTGCTGGCAGCGCAAATGGAGGCCCGCGCCCACCGGTTCGGTCCGTTCAGCCGCTTTGCGCATCCCTTCCTCCAACGTCGCCGCCGCAAACTGGCGGAACTGGTTGCCGACGGCACCCACCGGGTGATTTGTGCTGAGTTGGTGTATCGGGGGTTGCTCAGCGGTGGTGTCGAGGTTGATCTGTCCGTAGCTCAGTTTGCAGTGGCTATGTCAGAGCTTCCGGCGCCAGAGGTGACCGCGACGACTCCTAGCTTTCGGGCGGACGAGGGAGGTATCGACTCAGAGGTCGGGTTCAACCACGATGTACCCGCGTCGCGTGTCCCCTCCGAAGCGGATTTGCTGATGCGTGCAGTTGCCTCGAAGGTGCTCTCGCCTGCGGCGCTGCCCCGCCCCCGGTGGAAGTTCCTACTTGAGGCCGTCCGGTCGGGTCTGCGTCAGCTCGACCGCAGGGCCGGCCATGACCATCAGGGTGACCGCGCGGATCTGGTGACTCCGGCGGACCTCCTCCGGTCTCCCAACATGGCGCATCTGTGGGCCTGGTCTGCAACCCGCCGGCCTGGTGGATAGGTCCGGGTTCCTGCTGAGCGCGGCCCCGAGGCATGTTCGCGGGCCTCAGGAATCCTTTGTGAGTGCCGCGAACATGCGTGAGTGCCGCGACGTGGGCCGAGTCCGGCCTTTTGCCTGAGCGCTACAGGCCGAGAAGTGCGTTCTCCACAACTTCTGGCAGGGCGGGGTGGATCCAATACTGCGAGTGCGCCATCTCGTCGACGGTCTGGCCAGCGCTCATGCCTTGGATCAACGACTGTATGAGCGACGATGACTGTGGACCCATCAGATGTGCGCCAAGCAACAGGCGAGTGCTGCGGTCGGCGATGAGTTTGCAGAACGAAGTGGTGTCTTCCATCGCCCACCCGTATGCCATGTCGCCGTATTGCTGCACCTTCACGCTGATGTCGTAACCCGCAGCACGCGCTGCCCGTTCGGTGAGGCCAACGGTTGCGATCTGCGGCCGAGTGAACACGGCGGCCGGTACGAATCGATGGTCCGTGGAACGAGGTGTGTCGGGGTGCAACAGGTTGTGCCGCACGACGCGCATTTCGTGGTTGGCCACATGCTTCAACTGATGCGGCGAGCTGACATCGCCCAGCGCCCACACTCCGGGAACCGAGGTGCGCTGCTGCTCGTCCACAACGATTCGCCCGTCGGGATGGAGCGCCAAACCGCCAGTGGTTGCGTCGACCGTGTCACTGTTCGGCACGCGCCCTGTTGCGATGAGCAACGTGTCGCCGTGGACCACGGAACCGTCTGCCATGGTGAGTTCGAATCCGCCTTCAGCGGGTCGCACTGACACGGGTGTGGTGTTGAGACGAACATCCACGTTGTCACGCGCGCTTACCATCTCGGTGAATTGCCGTGAGACGTCATCGTCGTGTTCTCGAAGCAACGCCGAGCCACGCACGATCATGGTGACCTGCGTACCGAACGATGCAAACACGTGCGTGAGTTCGTTGGCGATGAATCCGCCACCGATAACAACGAGATGATGGGGGAGTGTTGGCACGCGCATCACAGAGTCCGAGGTGTGCCAGTGAACAGTATCCAGCCCGGCGATTGCAGGAACGTGCGGACGCGCTCCTGTTGCCACGACGATCCGTTCGCCGGTGATTACTCGGCCACCAACGGAGATGGTCTTTGGCCCCACGAATGCACCCCGTCCGCGCATCACGGTGACGTTGGGGCACCGATGCGTGCGGTATTCGTCACCCCCAGCGGCGATGGGGTCGATACGGTTGAACACACGGTCACGAATCTCGGGCCAGTGCACTGCGTCAACCGTGGCATCGATGCCCAAGTGATGTGCGTGGCGGACCATCTCGGCAGTGTCTGCGGCGTGGACAAACATCTTTGTGGGGATGCAACCACGGTTGAGGCACGTGCCGCCGAAGACCCCTTCTTCAATCAGCGCGATACGCCACTGCGCCATGTCGTCGGAGATGATGGAGTTACCCGAGCCGGTTCCGATGATCACCAAGTCGAAGCTGTCTTCAGGTGGAATTGCCATGCCCCATTCTGGGCCATTCCAAGGCTTGTAACGTGGCGCAATGACGGTCAGGTGTTCAGGAAAATTCGAAGTCCGATACGAAGCGCTCTGCCCATCTGTGAAATACGGCCGCCTGAAGTGACGATGCGGGCCCTCGCGAACCTGTTTGCAGTTCGTAGTCCGGACCCGTCACTGCTAGGCGGCATCCGCAGACGCCTGGCCGACGACCCGACCATTACTTCCACCTTTACGAACGGATCTTGGCTCTGCGCGACGGCTGACCTTCCTGGACCACCTTCGTCTCAAACGAACGTGAGTAGCGGACAGTTCATAGGCTTGTTCTGCGAAAGCGGCGCGATAGACGGGCCGAGTCGCCAGCGCGCAATCGAGTTGGCCTTCTTGTCTCCTGAACGACTTGGCTCGGTACCTGGAGACGTGTCGTTCTTCGCCTTAGACACCGACTCCGGCGATGCGGTAGCGGTGCGGTCCTGCGCCGGTCTGGTGCCTTGGCTGATCCTGAATGATGCAGGTTTGACGGTGGTCAGTACACGGGTGGCCTGGTTTGCGCGATTTTTGCCCGAATGTCCGAAACCTGATCGCATGGCCCTGGTCGCGTCGAGCGATGGGATCTCAATGCCAGACCGACGGACAAGTTGGGTCGGAGTTCGCTCTATTCCGAGCGGTCACGTTGCTGTTCTTCGCCAGGGCTCTCCGGCCAAAGAGGTGGAGTACTGGGACCCCCTCAAACTCACACCTCAACGCAGCGTCGGGCGATGCGGCGTGATGGACGCGGCCGCCGAACTCCGGTCGGCGCTTATCAGGACGTTGACAGATGAGTTAAATGAAGACGGAAGCAATCTGTTCGCGTTAAGCGGGGGAGTCGATTCAAGTGCGCTTGCAGCCCTTGCGGCGAGACAAATTGGGCGTTCGATGATGTCGTTCAACCTTTCGTCGCCCGGGGACCATCCCACCACCATCGCAAACCGGCCGTTTATGCAAGCGATCTCCGAAGTAGTCCAGCCCACCAGAACTTGGCAGTTTCGTTACGCCGACAGTGACTGGGTTCCGATGGCATTGCGAACGCCGGCGCTTGGAATGTGCTTGCCGCATCCTGCAATGGCGGAGTTGCCAACGATGGTTCGTGAGGCCGACATCTCGGTGTACTGCGGAGGTGAACTGGCAGACGATCTGTTTGCTGGCCCGTTTTTGATGTGGATGGACTGGTTCGAGCAGCTGGGTGTTTTTGCGCTCGGCCGATCTATGGTTCGGCCCGCACCGGTGATTAGCCGTACAAAACTTGCTCGACGTTGGGTTGGTGCACGAGTTCGTCGCTGGCAAGGGATCGAACAAAAACGGATGTTTCTCGACCCGCTTCCCCTCTGCTTTGGAGAAGACATCCGTGCGGAACACGGTGAATGGCTGCGCCGTACTAGCCGCCGATTTCAGTCCTCCGAGAGCCCCTATCCGCACTTGTCCATGATGCGGGAACTTGACGGCTGGCTGCTGCAGAACTGGGAGGTGTGCAGCGAGCTAGGAGTCCGGCGAAGCGTTCCGTTTGTGACCCGCTCCGTGATGGAGACGGCGTATTCCGTGCACCCTAGTGACCATGCGCTTCCGCCAAAACGAATAATCCGTCTCGGACTTGTTAACGACGTTCCACATAAAAATCTGTTTCGTTCAGACAAAGGTACCAGCGGAGGGCCTGGGCCTTCGTCGACCGTCAGTCTTGACCTCGCCGACGAGGTGATGGCATTTCTCAGTCCGGACGTGAAAACGTCAGAAACATTTCGGGGCCGAGTGCAGCTTGCTGCTGCCTCGGCCCGGAGCGTTTCGATTGTTGCAGCGTCTCTGCGTCCGGTGGAAGCAAAGTCTTGAGAAGGGTCCTACCGGCCCCTTCCGTCCCCGCCGCCATTTCCGCCCCCGCCACCGGGTCCGCCGCCACCAGGTCCGCCACCACCAGGTCCGCCACCACCAGGTCCGGGTCCGGAACCTCCACTATTCCCTTGTCCCACGTCGTTGCCGTTGGAGAAACCGTTTCGGGTGAGTGCCGCCGCTGACCCAAGGTCTGTGATGGCCGGTGTTGCGTATTCTTTTCGCATTGCTCGCTCCGTCTGCGCTGTTGAAGTAGTGCTTCGTAACCGTATCAGCCGCGGAGCGTGGCGTCCCAAACTGATCCGAAGTCTGCGGCCCGCCGTGTACCGTCTCGGAGTGTCGTTCGGGAAGGAGCAGCCACCAGACCTCGTAGATCGTTCCATGGTCACTGAACGTCGCCAATACGATCTTCATGGTTTCGTCTTTGACAGCGACCTCCCGCTCGATGCCGACCGAGCGGACGAAGGCGCGTTGGTTGTCCACGGACATCGCCGTGTGCGCTTAGTGGTCCGCAGGGCCCTCCCGACACCCAGGGACGTCGTTCGAGTGCTGCTTCAATGGCAAAGCAACGTCGAGGGCGAAGGAGTGTTGGAACTGGTTAGCACTGCGGATGGGTCCTTGGTCTTCTCGTTCGGCGGGTGCCGGATGCGTATCTCGGCGGATTTGTCCTTTGTAGAAGTTGCGCCTGGCGATGAACAGGATCTCGGCTGGCTCGCTGTGCTCGTCGAAGGTTGGATGGTCGCAATCATGGTGTTTCTCTCTGGTCGAACGGTGCTTCACGCCAGCTCAGTGGTTATCGACGGAAAGTTGGTCGCGTTCGTCGGCAATTCGACACAAGGGAAGTCGACCATGGCCGCGGGGTTCTGCGCATCTGGTGCAACGCTGTTCGGCGATGACGTCCTAGCAGTCGAGCCCGTAGCGGGCGATCCCACCCGAATATTCTCTGCCTCCCGCGGCTCGAACGCACTTCGGCTCCGTCACGATGCGGCTTTGTTCGTTGGACCTGGAACGCTTGGCCCGAGTCGCCCCGTCGGAGATCGGACGGTCTTCATGCCACATCGTGATGTCCCGCCACAGCTGCCTTTAGAGGCGATTGTCATTCCCTGGGTATCCAAAGAGTATTCCGAGCCGTCTTTGACGAAGTTGTCCAGACAAATTGCAGCGGTCGAACTCATGCAATATCCCCGTGTATTCCAATGGATCCATACGGTTCAGCGTGCTCAAGAGTTCGCAGGGGTTGCCGCATTGGCCAACATCGTGCCCGTGTTTCACTTGAAGGTTCCGTCAGGGCCGAGTTGGGTTTCTGTCGTGTTTGATTTGGTCACCCGCGAGGTTGTCCACGGAATTCTTGAGTAAAATTGACCGCTTTGAGTGGTCGCATTCGACAAAATCCCGCTGTGTTGTGCCCTGTATCACAGCATTAGGTTAAAACCAGGGATTTCCACTGTTCAGTGGTGGAAAGGTTGTTCGGTTCCCTCTAACCTGCTCGAAGAACCCGACTGGGGTGAACCGTGCAGCAGGCCCTTGGTCGGCTCCGTGTGGTTCATGCAGCGCCAGCCACATGTCACTCGCTCGACGGGACGAACGAGGACTAACGAAGGATGGGGTCGAAACGAATGGGTAAAAAAATGGGCCAAAAATTGGGTCAACCGTGGGGACAACCAAGCGGGACAGCCAAATCGATGTACAACTGGCTTCGTCGTCCCGCCCCTGCGGCCGTTCACGCTGCTATCCCGTTCATCAAGGTGCTCTCTGACCTCACCGCGTGGGTCGCCGCGCTCGGTATCGCCGCGGCAGTCCGCTTTTCTCAGGCGTCGCTCCCGGTGGAATGGTCTCCCGTCCTGCGCACCATTGCACTGGCAGCCGTGTTGCAGACAGCTGTTGGCCTCATCACAGGTTTGTACCGCGGCACTCGGCGATACGGGTCGTTCGAAGAATTGGCAGACCTTTCTCGTGTGGCGTTCTGCGTTGGCGCTGTTGTCACCGTCATCGAATATGGCTTTGTCCCTCGCATGCCCATCTCGGCGCTCCTCGTTGGCTCGTGCATGGCGCTGCTCGGAATGACGGCTGTCCGTTACGCATGGCGCAGCGTCGAGGAGATTCGTCGTCGCCCAGACCCAGACGAAGCAACCCGTCTTCTTGTCTTTGGGGCTGGCGAGCGTGGAGCCAGCATCGTGTCGGAGCTCCTCACCAATCGGTCAACTTATTTGCCCGTCGCCATGCTGGACGACGACCCGGCCAAGCGGAACTTCAGCATCAAGGGCGTCAAGGTCCGCGGTGACCGCTCCAAGCTGGCGTTGCTGGCCCGTGAATACCGCGCCGATGCGCTGCTGGTCGCCATCTCCGAAGTCAGCCCAGAGTTGGTGTCCCAGGTTCGTGCCGCCGCCGAAGCGTGCGTACCGCCGCTCAAGGTCAAGGTGCTTGCGCCGTTGTCTGGTTTGTTCAGCGGCAGCAGCGCAATCCAAGACCTCACTGAAGAAGATCTTCTCGGCCGACGTCGAATCAATACCGACATTGCGCAGATTGCTGACTACATCACGGGCCGCAAAGTGCTGGTCACCGGTGCTGGTGGCTCAATCGGCAGCGAACTCTGCCGCCAACTCAGTCAGTTCAACCCGGCCCAACTCATCATGCTTGACCGTGACGAGTCCGCACTGCACGCGGTGCAGCTCTCCATCGACGGTCATGGGTTGCTGGACTCGCCCAACTTGGTCCTTGCCGACCTCCGGGATCGTGGGCGCATTCGCTCCATCTTCAAAGAGTTCACGCCAGACGTGGTGTTTCACGCGGCAGCGCTCAAGCACCTCCCACTGCTTGAAGCGAACCCTGGCGAAGCTGTCCAAAGCAACGTGTGGGGCACGCAGACCGTGCTCGAAGCGGCCATGGAAGTCGGCGTCAGCACGTTCGTCAACATCTCAACCGACAAGGCAGCAGACCCGTCCAGCGTCCTGGGCTACACCAAGCGCATTGCTGAACGCCTCACGGCTCACGCTGCCAACCAAGCCGCCAGCGGATCGTATGTAAGCGTAAGATTTGGCAACGTCCTCGGCAGCAGGGGCAGCGTCCTTGGTGCCTTCCGGTTACAAATCGCAGAAGGCAAGGAAGTCACCGTCACGCACCCAGACGTCACCCGCTATTTCATGCTGGTGACCGAGGCTGTGGAGTTGGTTATCCAGGCTGGCGCAATCGGCCGTTCCGGTGAAGTCCTTATCCTCGACATGGGCACGCCGGTCCGTATCGCCGACGTGGCCACGCGAATGATCGCACGCAGCGGCAAGACCATCCCTGTTCGCTACACGGGCCTTCGTCCGGCCGAGAAGCTGCACGAGATTTTGCTCGCCCCGTCGGAAACGGACCACCGACCGTTCCACCCGTTGGTGATGCACTCGTCGGTTCCACAGCTTGCCCCGTGCCAGGTAATTGACCTGGACCCAGACGGTCCGCCGCATGAACTGATCGAGCAGTTGCAAGAACTGTGTGACGAACCAGTAATGGCGCACCGCGTCGCCTGAGTCGCCTGATTCGCTCTTTCGCTCTGAACTCTCTTGATCCTGGTTCTCTGTACCGCCAATATCTGTCGGTCTCCAATGGCGGCAGCACTGCTTGCTCGTCAGCTGTCCAATCCACAAGAGAACGGCGAGCTGTTCGCAGTGTCTTCTGGCGGCTTCTTGGAGAGCGGGCGCGTCGCCGACCCGTTTGCCGTGTCGGTGATGTCGTCGCGTGGGCTCGACATCAGTACGCATAGAAGTACGCAACTGACCCAGTCGTTGTTGCGTCGCGCCGACCTTGTCATCACGATGACGGCCAGCCATGTGCAACAGGCCGTGGACATGGAGCCTCGAGTGTGGCCCCGTGTCTTTACCCTCACCGACCTCACCGCACGAATGGCATCACTTGGGCCACGGCGAGATGCCGAGACCCTCACCAGTTATGTAGTGCGGCTGCACGCAGGTCGGTCTGCTGCAGCACTGATGGCTGCGGGCACCACGGGTGACATCGCAGATCCATACGGCGGGCCACTGTCAGCGTTCGAGCGCACCGCAGTTCAGTTAGACCAGTACGCTGGCCAGGTCGCTTCCTCGATATTCGGCCATGGCTCGGTGGTTGCTGCAGCCAACGTTGCAGAAGACGTAAATCAAGGCGATGTGAAATCACGCCGTGGCCTGTTCAGGAGACAGACATGAACCCAGTTGTTTTGGACCGCACGTACAACCCGTCGCCCGAGGTCATGGTGCGCGTTGTTGGTGAGGAAAGTGTTGTGCTGGACATGGCCTCTGGCCGCTATCTCGGGATGAACGAGGTGGGTACCCGCGTTTGGCAGTTGTTGTCTGAAGGTGTGACCCCCGCCAATGCCGTCACTGTTCTGCTTGACGAGTTTGAGGTAGAAGAGCCCACCCTGCGCGCGCATGTGGAGTCGTTCGTTAGTGAACTGATCGGGCTTGGCCTCGTCACAGCGTAGGTAGCCCGTAGTCGCCGGCTCCGCTCGGGTTCCGTCCCGGGCAACTCACCCCGTCTGGCGTCCTCGCTGCTCAAGAAGCTTCAGCGCGTGGCCGATGGTCTGAACACATTCCGTCTACTCGGGGTGTCCGGTGACCGTCGTGAAACTTCCCTCAGCGCCCACTTTCAATTCCTCTCGTCACAATCTCTCCCCTCGAGACGCCAGAGGCTCGCGTCGCTCTTCCCGACGCGTTCGCCCAGTGGTTGTCGCAGGCGCAATGGTGGTGGGCGTCCTGTTGTCCTTCGCGCCTGCGCCACCACCTGTTGGCGCTACCGCACCATCGCCCGGCATGCGCGTTGAGCAGCAAGGACCAGATCGTTGGGTTGTGGATGGATCGTTGTTTGGGGCAGATTCCCTGATCGTCGGTAGCGTTACCCCAAGCGGTCTCAGTCTTGAGCTTCCCCGAGGTCTCCGACCATTCAGGTTGTTGGGCACGATGGATGCAGCTACCGGTGCCATCTCGCCCAATTCAGCTGCGGTGAGTTCGGCCATCGGAAGTTCTGCTGCAACGGCCGGAACAAGTACGTCAACAGATGGTTCCAACGCAGTGGCCCTGGCATTCAGCATCGCTGGCCAGCCAATCGTGCAGCTTCCATACCGCCGTGGGTCGTTCTCGCTTGACTTGTCTTCGCCGGGTGAAGCGTCTGTCGATTCCGCTGTTTCGGTCGATTCACAGGTGGTCACCACCGACCCGTGTCGTGACGCGCCGATGGTGCCGCTGAAGGACCTCGCGCTCATCGCTGTAGGGCAGCCGATCCCAGCTCGTACGTTCGCAGACTTCTTCCCAAGAGTCCTTGATCGACTGATCATTCGGGTCAACGCGATCGATGTGGATCAGCCGGGTGTCGCCCAGGCCGTTATCGACATGGTTGCGTTTGCGTCGCACCGCTGGCCAGCGGCTCGTGTGGTGGTGACCAACCGAGACCTGGACGTGTCGCCGTTCGATCGCAAGGTTGAGTTCCGTCGTTCTGAGAAACGATCCATCTCGTTGGAGACCAACAACGCGGGCACTGCGCTGGTGCTCAGTAGCACCTCCGCCGATGCAGCCGGTCTGGTCGCGTTTGTCTCGTCCTCGCAATTCGAAGCGTCGTTCCTGTCCCGTGCGGAAGCCGGTGCTTTGCCGCGCATCTCATCTCGCAGTGCGGCGGGCGAGCCATTCGTTTCGGTTTCGGACATCCGAAGCAGCGCGGTGGCAGCCGGGCTGGGAGAGGCAACGGTCAGCCTCGAATTGGATCAGTCTCGTTTCGGCGGGCAAATGTCCAGCATCACAGCGACCGTCAACGGTGTCGCTCGGTCGACTGGGAGCGAATCGGTCACGGTGCAGTTGCGCGCCAACAATCGAATTCTTGCGACCAAGCGCGTTGGCAACGACGAGGCGTTCGAACTCACCGGCAGCCTTGCGATTCCGTCGTTGACCGCAAAGAACGTGTTTGAGGTGCGAGCCTCGGACCTCGGCGGCCCCAACCTCGCCGCTGGAGCCTCGGCGGCGACAGCAGGTGTGTGCCCGCTTGGGTTCAAGCAGCCAACCGTCAGTGTGGAGCTAGACCCAACGTCGGCGTTCGAGGGAACCCCCGGGGTTGGCGTGAGCGGAGGCTTCGACCGATTCCCGCAAGCGTTCGCCAACGGGTTTGATATCCGGATGGCACGTCGAGGCATGGGCGAGCTTGTGGGTGCCGCCTCCATCGTTGAGTTGCTCCAACACCAGTCGCCAATCCGCCTGCGTGGTCGAATCATTGCGGACACGTCCAGCGCCGTTGAGCTTTTCACTCGACCAACCCTGTACGTTTCCACGAGAGGTTCGGTGCTCGGTGCGGCGGGTTCCGCATCGGATTCTCCCGCCGCAGCGCTGGCTGCGTTGCTCGCCGGAGCGGATCTGCAGCCGGAAGCAAAAGCAGCAAAGTCCACCTCCACCGAAACCGGAAGCGTGGCCATCAAGGCCAGCAAGGCCAGCACCACCATGGCCACCGCATCGCAGAACACCCAGAACACCACAGCACCGAGCCGAGTCACCTCGGCTGCACTGGGAGCTATCGAAAGCGGTGGCGCTGACCACTTGGTTCTCGTGGCAGAGGACGACATGGGGATCCCTCAACTCTTTGTGGCTACCTCAGAAGACCGACGTGGGTTGCGAGCCTTGCGCGGTGACCTGCTCATTGCCCATGACGGCGTGGTCAAGAACCTACGCATGCATACGGACTCGAAGCCGGCAGTGGTGCGGCGCGTGTTAGCTGCGCAACCACGCGTGGCATATCCGATGTGGTTCGGCTTCATCGCCGGCGGGTTGATCGCCCTGTTCGTCGTCACCAGTCGCCACCGGAACGGGCACTCATGAACTGGCTCCTTGGGGCATGGTCTGGCACGCTGCCGGGAGGATTCTCTCTGCCGGTGCAGACCAGCAGCGAGGCCGTGTGGGCAGCGTCAGGCGCCATCTTCGCAGCGGCTCTCATTGTCAGCGTGGACAGCATCATCACGCAGGCGATGACTCACCGGCGGCGTGCTGACCCCGGACGGAACTGGGAGGCGGCCACCGCCGCGGTAACTGGTCTCCTCAGGGGTGACCCTGTCTCTGCCGCTAACTTCACAGCTCTCCTTCGCAAACCCGGCTCACGTCAGATTGCAATCGACGCGTTGACCAACGAAGCGCGCTCCAATCCAGAGGTCATGAAGTGCTTGCGTGGCCGCAACGAGGACGTCGACTACATCGGCCGCTGGGTGTCCGACGCTCTTGCGGACAAGGATCCGGGCCGGCGTGCCTATGCCTGCGAAGTCGTCGCGATGGTTCGTATGCGCGCTGGGCGTGGGTCGATGCTGGCTGCCACAACAGATGACGATCCAACGGTGCGCGTTGCTGCCTGTCGATCCCTTGCGGTGATCGATCCAGACGCAACTGTTGGCGTCCTCCTTGGCCTACTGGACACCGAAGGGCCGTGGGCCGCAAGTCTGCTTGGCGACGTGGTTCAGCGTCTTCCCCAAGATGCGGTTCTGACGCTCATTCGCAGGGCTAACGAGTGGGGCGCGTCGCCTGCGCTGGTTCGGTTGCTTGCCAACGTGCCTGCCGGTCGAGCAAACGACGTTCTGCTCGGAACGCTCAATGACGTAGACCCTGGCGTGCGCGCACGTTCCGCTGAGGCCATTGATGCGACTTCACCGGCATCGCGAGATGCGTTGACAGCCTTGCTGACTGACGCTGATGAAGGTACGAGACTTGGCGCAGTGCGGTCCTTGTCTCGGTCCGTAGACGGTTCAAGTCTCCTTGCGTTGTTCGCCGCGATGAGCGATGAATCTCGCGTGGTCAGAATGGCCGCCGCGCAAGGTCTGGCCAAGCTGCCGGACGGGATTTCCTTGCTGCATCGGGCCCGAGAGGCTGCAACAGACCCGTTGGCTGTGGAAGCCGCTGAGCTTGCGTTGTGGCGTGTGGACCAGCTTGCTTCGCCTGCTGACGCCGAAGCCGAAGCCGACGCCGACGCCGGCGCGCCAGTCACAGCGTCAGACCTGCTGCTCGAAGCTGCCCAAGCCGACGCCGACGCAGCGGTTCGCTCGGAGGCAGGGACGAAACGCGTCCGGCCGGACCGGAAAAAGTTGGACGATCAACAGCGACGCCCGAAGGCAGAAACCGGCACCGCGTATCGCTGGCTCCTCGCAGAACTACTTGCACGGGGTGGAAGCGTTGACGCCTCGGGTACACGAGCGAAGGCCCGGGCCGCAGGCATCAGCTCCTCCAGTCTGGATCGGGCCCGCCGTGAACTTGCAGACATTTCTGGGTTCGGTGCAGGGTCGATGTGGACGTTGCGAGACACTGTTCGAGACACGGTTTCAGCCACGACTAAACAGTGATGGGGCTGCTGATCCAAGTACTTATGTGGGCGTGCTTTCTCTTTGGCGCGTTGCATTACGTCTGCATTTTCGTTTTCGGATTTCTCAGCAGACGTTTTCTTCGTCAGAACCGCGCATCCTCACGCGCTCGGTGCACGCGATGTTGCGTTTCGTGCCCGGCTGCCCGGCGTCACGATCCTCATGCCGGCCTACAACGAAGAAGTCGTGATTGTCGAAGCCGTGCGCTCTGCATTGTCGATGAACTACGAGAACATCGAAGTAATCGTCATCAACGACGGTTCCTCGGATGCGACCGTGCAGGTGCTTGTCGACGCGTTTGGCATGTCAGCAGCGCCGAAACCGCCAGTGGGTGGTCCGTTGCATTGCGAAGCAATCAACGCGTTGTACAGGTCACGTTCCGATGATCGTTTGGTCGTAGTGGACAAGGCAAGGGCCGGTTCGAAGGGCGACGGCTTGAACTGCGGCGTGAACCTGGCTACCAAAGAGTGGGTCGTCGTCATGGACGGCGACGAACTGGTGGACCCCGAGGCCCTGCTGCGTTGCATGACCCAGATGCTCTATACGCCGGGTGAAGTCGGCGCAATTGGAGTGACCCTGCTTCCGACGAATGAGTGCGAGGTGTCGCGCGGCAGGGTGCTGACGCCGCGTATCCCGAAGAACCCTGTCGTCGGTTTCCAGGTGGTGGAGTACCTCAGCGCGTTTGTGATGAGTCGCCCTGGAATGGCAGCGATTGGGGCCATGCCAATTATCTCGGGTGGCTTTGGAGTGTTCCGCCGCGCAGAGTTGGTTGGCATCGGAGGCTTTCCGCATCCGCACCTCGGTGAAGACTTGGAGATCGTGGTCCGGCTGCGCCGGAGGTGGAAGGAGAACGGCAAGGACTACAAGGCGATTCAGGTCACGGACGCCATTGTCTGGACCGAGTTTCCCTCGACGCTTGACAGTCTGGAGCGCCAACGTATGCGTTGGCACCGTGGCCTCCGCCAAGTGCTCTCCGGGCACCGTGATGCGATTGGGCGTCCACGCTACGGGACCTTCGGAACTGTCGGCTTAGTCGTGATGTTCCTCTTCGAGTGGATTGCCCCGTTTGTGGAGGTTGCCGGGTATGCGTTTGCTCTGATTCTGGCCGTTGTCGATTGGCATCGGCTAAGCCGGGGCCTGGGACTATTCGTCACTACGCAGATCCTAGGTGTGCTTATAACAACGTCCTCGGTGTGGACCGCTACCAATCACCTCGACGTATACCGGAGTTGGAAGGACACTGCCCGACTGTTGTTGTATGCAGTGGTCAGCCAGTTCGGCTTCCGACAACTCACTCTCTACTGGCGTATGAAGTCGTTGTCGAAGAAGAAGCAAGAGTGGGGCGCAATGGCCCGGGTGGGCTACAAACCGCAGCCCTAAGCGTCTCACCGAACCAACCCATCAGGATGCTTGTTCGGCTACCGCTACTCCAGCTTCTGTGTGCGGTGTCGCAGCTTGCGCTGTGCCGGCGTGAGCAGAGCGGTGTCGCTTCTGTTCGTACATAGCCAGGTCGGCCTTTGCGAGCACAGCGTCTGGTTCGTCGCCCGGTGCGCCGAGGGCGGTTCCCAGGCTGGCGCGTAGCTCGAATGGTGTCTCGTTGAGCATGATCGGCGCGTTGACGGCGTGGTACACGCGTCCGGTCAGCAGATCCAACGTCTCTTGGTCAGGGACTCCTTTGAACAGAACAACGAACTCATCGCCGCCCAGCCGTCCCACCACGTCGTTGGAGCGAGAGCAACCGCGTAGTCGCTCGGCGACGATCTGCAGCAGCGTGTCGCCCGCAGCGTGACCAAATTGGTCGTTTACCGGCTTGAATCCGTCGAGGTCGATGAACACCACGCCAGCACCCGCACCCTGTGAAGCACGAAGCAACTGGGTGAGGTGACGCAGGGTTGAGGACCGGTTGTGGCACTGGGTGAGTGCATCAAGCGTGGCTCTCACTTCTAGCTCGTCGCGAAGACGGGACTTCTCCGTGACGTCGCTGATGCACAGAAGCAGACCGTCGCCGGTGTTGGTTGCAATCCGGCCAATTGTAAGCTGGCATACAATCAGCTTGGAGCGTTGTGTCTCCATATGGAGTTCGATCTCGGCTGCGTCGCCGTCGACACTGACGGTGCGGATGGCTTCGGTGAACAGATCGCGTTCGTCCGCCAACACAAATGTTTCAAGTTCGGACAACTTCGTCGGCGCTGCGCCAAGAATGGACTCGAGGCGGGCGTTGGTAAACACCGCAGCGCCATCTGGCTCAATCTGCATGACGCCCACCGGAAGCGCCTGGGTGAGCTGTCGGAACAATCGTTCGCGTTCGCGCAGCTCCTCGTGAACCGCCATCTCGTCGCGGATATCAAGAAACTCGGTAAGAACTTCTCCGGCTTCAGCCAAGCGGTTGTGGTTCGTGACCTCCACCCACATCCAGTCGCCGTCCTGGCGAAGGAAACGACCGCGCCAACGCGCTGCATGCCCGGGACGACTCAGCATTTCCAGCCAGTTATCGATTGCGCGGTCATGGTCGTCTGGGTGGATGAACTCGATCGACCGTTCGCCAATCATCTTGCTGCTGGGCCAACCGAACATCGCGGTGGCAACGTCGTCGAACGTCAAGATGTGCGAGGTTTCGTCTCGGCGGATCTGGCACATTTTCGGCGCCAGCGTGATTCCGGAGTCCGACACCACTTCCGAGGAAAAGGACTGAGCGACGATCAGGAGCACAAACGTGCCAACCGATTCGCGAAGGTCTATGAAGATCAGCGTTGAGTCGATCTCTGGCGAATCCAACAGCTTCACGGTGGCATCGGCGCCGCCGGTGCTGCGACAGCGTGCCCAGGCGGCGAGCACCGCAGGACGTGATTCGGGGACAACCAGTTCCAGCGCGGTCTCGCCGCCGGCACTGACAGGCGTCTCGGTTGTGTGCAGTTCGGCAGGCGCGTCGATAAACCAGCCGTCCATGCGGAGCGCGAAAACCCTGCAGTCAGGGAACTGTGCCCTGGTGCGTGCGAAGATCTGCTCTATTCGCTCGACGGGTATCCGCTCGTTAGCCATGCTTCACTGATCGGCATGGTTGCCTTGTTCGCAGCGAGGTGTAGTGGCAATTTCTCATGACTCAGCGCGTCCAAAGTTGAACTTCGGTTCAACGTGGATCGTTCACCGAAGCCATACTTCAGGCGACTCGTCCCACCTGGTTTTGCTGGAACGGTCGACGCCCGCTGATGGACAGTCCGTCGGGAGACACAAGTCCAACTGCGATGGAGCCGGCCTTGGGGCCTCCCACGATGCGCAGCGGAAGCAACGAGTTTGCTCGGTACAAAGGTGTGCTTGCGGTTGATGTTGCAGTCCACGTAGCTGACTCGGGGTTATCGATGCTGACGTGGAACCGGACAGGGGTGTTGCCCACCTGCTCGAGTGTGTATTGGTCCATTATTGACCCTTCGCCTGGTCGTTTGGATGGTGCGCCGTGCGGATTCGGTTGTCGCTTCCGCTGTTGGTATGACCGTACGGTCACCAACAGCGTCTGACGTCCTCAGGCTTGACGAATGCTTGAGAAAGCAGTGTTCGGTCCTTGAGAATTACGAGCCCGGCAAGGGTTGTAGCTTGGCCGGGCTGTGAGTGACGGATTTGTGCCCCTCGGATTCGCTCGTGTCGACACGGACCGTGACCGCCGTCAGGGTGCCCCTGAAGCCATCTTGGCGTCTGGCAAGACTGCCGACGAGGTGGCCCAGATCGCAAGGGTGCTCTTGGACTCCGGTGCCACGTCGGTGTTGGCAACGCGCTGTGACGCGGAGCACCTGCACGCAATGCGAACGGTGTCGCCCGATGTGCAATGGCACGAGCGTGCTCGATGCGCGTGGATCGCCTCGGCCGTGCCAGCACCCCTGGGTCGGGTGGTCATTGTTTCGGCTGGCACCTCCGACACCGGCGTCGTTCACCAGGCACGCATCCGTGCAGAGTTGATCGGCACCACGGTGGTTGTGCACGAGGACTGTGGCGTGGCTGGTCTGCACCGGTTGATGCCAGTGATCCCAGATCTGGAATCGGCTTCCTGCGTAATTGTGGTTGCGGGTATGGACGCTGCGTTGGCCTCTGTGGTGGGAGGCATCACTCCAGCCCCGGTGATTGCCGTGCCAACGTCGACCGGCTACGGGGCAGCCTTCGGCGGTGTCAGTGCGTTGCTTGCAATGCTCAACTCGTGCGCGGCGGCCGTCGCGGTTGTCAACATCGACGATGGGTTCAGCGCCGGTACCATCGCTGCTCGGATCGCCCGCATGAGCGGATCTGGAACTGCAGTCGGTGGCTCATGACGCTGCTCTACCTGGACTGCATCGGTGGAGCGTCGGGCGACATGCTGCTGGCTTCGCTCATCGATGCTGGCGCCTCTGTCGACGCAATCAACCAGGCGCTGGGATCGTTGGGTATCCCGGGTTTGCGGGTCGCCACCAGCACCGTTGAACGACACTCACTGCGCTGTACCAAGGTCAGCGTCCAGTGGGACGAGGATCACCAGGATCACCAGGATCACCGAGCACGAGCACGAGCACGAGCACGAGCACGACCGCGACCGCGACCACGGTCGGGCGTACGCCGACGTCCGCACCCTGATCCAGGCCGCTGGTTTTCAGACAACACCTCGTGCGCGGGACCGTGCGCTGGCTGCGTTTCGTCTGCTCGCCGAGGCAGAGGGTCGCATCCATGGGTTGCCGGTCGACTCTGTTCATTTTCACGAGGTTGGTTCGCAGGATTCCATCGCGGACGTCGTCGGCGTCTGCGTGGCGCTTGAGTTGCTGGGTGTCGACGCGGTGGAGTGCTCGCCGTTGCCGCTTGGCCGCGGCCAAATTGTCAGTGCGCATGGCGTGTTGCCGCTACCTGCGCCCGCCACGCTGGAGTTGCTACGCGGGATCCCCGTGGTGGGCGTCGACATCGCCAAAGAAATGGTTACCCCAACCGGCGCTGCATTGGTGGCCAGTCTCGCAACTCGGTTCGGTGGTCTACCCGCAATGACTGTCGATGCCATTGGCTACGGTGCCGGCGGACGAGACCTTGCGGAACGACCCAACATTGTCCGTGTGCTTATTGGTTCGCCAACCGCCGCACTCACTGTCGGCACTGCCGATACGCAGGGGCGTCAGTCAGCCCCTGAGGTTGTGCTGATCGAGACCAACCTTGACGATTGCTCGCCAGAACTGATTCCCGATGCGTCCGCAGCGGTGCTCGTCGCTGGTGCGCTGGACGTCTGGACATCGCAGGTGCTCATGAAGAAGGGCCGACCAGGCTTTGTGCTCCACGCGCTTGCGCGGCGGCCCCAATCGTCAGCGGTCGCCCAAGCAATGCTCCGAGAAACCTCGGCACTTGGAGTGCGTATGTGCACCTACGAACGAGTGGAACTCGCACGTCGGTTCGTCCAAGTGTCCGTGCAGGGCCACATCGTTTCCATCAAGGTTGGAGCGCAGGGAAACTCTGTTGTCAATCTCGCGCCAGAGCACGATGACTGTGCCCGTGCTGCTTCAGCGCTGGGCCTTGCTGTCAAAGAGGTTTATGGTCGTGCGCTCGCGGCGGGCCAGGCTGTTCTCGACGCAGAATTGGCAACCGCGTCCACGGGGCCACACGAATGAGTACATCTACGCCACCGGCTTCTGAATCCCAGGAGATCACGCTGCAAATGGTGCAAGACACCATCAACTCGCTGGTGGCCTCAATCGCCACCATGGGTTCGGCAGTTGTTGCGTTCTCCGGTGGGGTTGACTCGTCGCTCGTTGCGGCGCTTGCGGTTCGGGCACTCAACAATCGGGCGCTTGCCGTGACTGCCGTTTCGGCAGCGTTAGCCACCGGTGAACTCGACGGCGCACGCCATGTTGCCGAGACGGTCGGCATTGCCCACGAGACGGTCTCCACCGACGAGATGGCTCGTGCGGGATATCGAGACAACGGCCCCGACCGCTGCTATCACTGCAAGAGCGAACTGTATGACCAGTTACAGCTTCTCGCTGAAGCGCGCGGCTATGCAGTGCTGTTGTCTGGCGCCAACGCAGATGATCAGGGCGACTGGCGGCCAGGCCTCATCGCCGCAGACGAGCATGGCGTACAACACCCGTTGCTGGCAGCCGGGGTGGGCAAGGCAATGGTGAGGGCAATGGCCGAGTACCTGCAGGTTCCGTCGGCCCAGAAGCCTGCCAGCCCGTGTCTTGCATCTCGTGTTCCTCATGGTACGCCGGTCGATCCGGCCGTCCTTTCGCAGATCGACCGCGCGGAAGTTGCTGTGAAAGCGCTCGGTTACGGCGTGTTGCGGGTTCGTCACCACGGGGAACTTGCCAAGCTGGAACTGTCCGAAGCTGACCTTGCCCGCGTCCTTGATCCTGCTGAACGAGTTCGCGTCAGTGCGGCCGTGACTGGCGCCGGGTATCGCCATGTGTCGATTGATCTCCAGCCGTTCACCTCTGGCCGGCTCACCGTGCACTTCCTTCCAACCAGGCGATAGCTCGCCCTCCGTCCAAAGCGGTAGCTTGCCTGAGCTGACGGTCGGCTTCTTGTACCGTCGACCGGGCGGAGCTAAGACCCGCTGAGGCGGGCGAATGCGCGTCCAAACTCCACCCGGTTGCGCACGCCGAGCTTGGTGTACATGGACCGTAGATGGAACTCGACCGTCTTGACGCTCAGGTATAGGTCGGCGGCTACTTCGGCGTTAGTACGTCCACTTGCTACTGCGTAGGCGACTCGCAACTCGGCCGCAGTGACCAGGGAAACAATGGACGGATCAGGTGCACGCACCGCGGATCCCAGCAAAAGTTCCGTGCGATCCGCCCACGCCGTTGCGCCGATTCGGCGAAAGATGCGAGCCGCTTCTACGAGATCGTCGGTGGCGTCCTTCGCCCGGGAAGAGTCGGTGAATTGAGTGGCCCGCCTGAGATGCGTACGGGCGCATTCGAATGGCATGGAGAGCGTGCGGAAGTGTGACAGGGCCTCTTCAAACGCTTCGTTTGCCTCAGCCGCGTCATCGCTGAGCCGACCGTTGGACCGAGCGATGATGCCGGCTTCCCACAAGTGTTCGTCAGGCGAGTCGGCGTGCTGAGCCGATCCCGCGAGATCGTCAATTGCAGCCCTGGCATCGTTGACCCGCCCGATGTCGATCAGTGCATCGAACCAGTCGCCGTGCCACATCACCAGGGTGGGGTTGCGCATTCCCATGTTGGCGGTGATTGCGGCCGCTTCGTCGAGGTGGGCAACAGCGCCGAGCGAGTCGCCAGCCCCAAGGTGCAATGCGCCGAGGGCAGCGACGAGATGCAGTCGGACAAGCGGTAGCCCGAGTTGGTCACAGACTTTCATCGAACTGGCGACAAGTGACCGCGTTTGCTGGTCATCGCCCATCGCCGCCGTGATTTGAGCAGTTCGGGCCCTAGTCCAAGCCAACGAGATTGCAGGCATCGGGGTTTCTTCGATACGCGCTGTTGCCCGGACCAAGGCTTCTCGCCATCGGCCCAACCGGAGAAAGAGGCTCTCTTCGATGCCCTCAAGAATGAGAGCACTGAGGTGCAAGCCAGCATCTCGTGCTGACCGAGCGTTGCTGACGGCGGTGCGGGTGGTTTCCCAACGTTGTTGGATGAGTGACTGCATCGCAACGGATACCGCGGCACCAATACCGAATTCGTCCGGTGCAGTTGAGAGTTGCTCGAAGAATCCGCGCACCCCAACCTGCTCTGGGCTGCTTGCCCGTGGGTCGCCCGAGAGGCTCAGATTCCACAGCAGGTACGCCCGTGCTTCGAGAGCAGCAATCTCGTCGCCGGCGCCGCTGGCTCTCTCCACAGCAGTAAGTGCATCGGCGACCCCTAGTTTCAGTTCGCCTCCCAAGAATGCAACCGATGCAGCGGTCACCAATTGGCGCGCAGAACGAGACGGATCGGTTGCCTCCAAAGCGGCGGCAAGATCACGGGCCTTCGCAGCAACGTCGGCCGGACGGCGCTCCCACTGCGACGCTGTGGCGATCATTTGATCCAGCCGCAGCAAAAGGTCGCGGCGGTTGGTTGGGGTCGCAACGAGCTCCGCTGCAATGGTGAGGCATTGCTCGGCGTCGCCGGAATGGAACCGCTGATACGCGCCCTCCAGTTTCCGTTCCCATCGGTGCTCCGGCGACTCTGTCAGCTCGGCCGAACGGAGGTATGCGTCTGCGCCTTCGGTGAGTGCCCCTCGAGCGCATGCACGTTCGGCGAACCCTGCCATTGCGTCAGCCGCTGAGTCATCGAAACCAACCGATGCTGCAGCCCGATGCAGCGCCGCTTTGTCCGCAGCGGCAGGATCTACGGATTGTTCAAGCGCAGTGGCGAGCGAGGAGTGGAGAAGCCGTTGCTTGGCAGCGGGGCAGTTGCTCAGTGCTGCTGCACGGAGTAGCGGGTGCCGAAACCTGATTCGGTTGCCGCTGACCCGGATGACTCCAGCGTCTTCAGCCCGGGTCAGCGCCATCGTGGGATGCGCAAGTGGTGGTGTCGATGCTGCCGGAATCTCATCGTGATCAGAACTGCGGACGATGGTGTTGTTGGCAGCGATGACGACGGAGAGGTCGTCTTCCAAAGCTGCAAGCGCGCATATCTCTTGAGCGTCGCTGTCGAGTGACTGGATGAGCGAGGTCAGCCGGGCGGGAAGTGTCGCTCGGTTGGCAGAGGCCGCCTCGAAACCAGCGGTCGCACCAAAGGCCCCTTCGTCAGCCGAAGCGTGTGCAAGTTCGTGAAGGAAGAGCGGGAGCCCTCCACCACGTGCGGTTGACCAAGGGACCTGCTGCGAGGGCGTGCCGAGGGATTTCAGCATGGCCGCACTCGCTTCGTCCGAGAGCGGCTGCAGGATCAGCGTTTCGATCCCGAGGGTGTCCGTGTGGTGGACGTCGCCGACGTCGGTTCGGAGGGCAAACAGCATTGCGACACGATCGGCGAGTATGCGCCTTGCAGCAAACATCAGCGCTGCTGCGCTCGAAGGATCTATCCATTGAAGGTCGTCGACGACGACGAGCAACGGGTGTTCATCGCCCAGCGAAGAGAGGTGACGGAGCAGCGCTGCTCCGAGGGTGACGGTGTTGGGCTGTGCTCCTGACGCCGCGCAGATGCCAGCTACGCCTCCCAACGTCGCATTTGAGCGAAGGCGATTCACCTCGGCCGGACGACGTTGCGTGAGCAGCGCCTGTAAACCAGCGTAGGGGAGGCTCATTTCTGAAGGCACCCCGATGATGTGGCGAACGTCGAAGTTGTCCGCTTTTGCTGTCACCGCTTCAAGCAGTGCCGTCTTCCCAATGCCAGCCTCGCCCAGAAACGCAAGCGATGAGCCCCTGCCTGTCAGCGCTGTGTGCAGTAGGTCATTCGTGCGTCGCAGCTCAGCGTCTCGCCCCACCAACACCGAGCGGCGCGAAGGGTCGTTGTTTTGATGGTGATTTCGCACGGCGACCCACCGTACAGAACGGTTTACCGATGCAAGTGCATCTCCCCGGACATGACCGTACCGCCGACCAAAGCTTGGCCGGCGGCACATCCGTCAGAGATGTTCAAACCGTCAGATGCGCTGGTTTACGACGATGAGGAGCGTGTTTCCTGTTGGGTTGATCGGCACTGCCCGGGTATACCCGGTTCCAGCGATGATGTTCGGTGATGTCGGAGCACCCTTGAAGAAAATCGGCTGGCCCGCCCAAGGAACACCTGTGGGGAGAGGCGTGTTCTCCGTGACGTTGCACGACGTGGTGCCCGCTGGCAGGTTTGGGCTGGTCCACATTCCCGGCGTCGGGAAGGTGATGGACGCGGTGTAGGTAGCGGATCCGCACGTGATCGTAAATACGTATGGTCCCGCCGGTGCTGGTGCCGCCTGGGTTGTGTTCAGTGCCCATACGACCTTTTCGATGATCAGCTTCTGTGTGCCACCAGTCGGCTGGGTTGACTGCGGAGTGCTTGCAGGGTTGTTAACAACAAAGAGCTTCGTCACTTCCGTGGTGCTGAGCGTGACGGTGCGCACGGTTCCGGTGCCCGTCATGGATGCACCCGCACCCTGAACAGTGAACGTCGGCGGATCCCATGCGGCCACCGGCGACGTTGCGGAGATTTCTGCCACCGAGCAAGTGGTGGTTCCAACCGGTTGAACCGGGCTCTGCCACGCACCTGGTGTTGGGTAGACGATGGTGGCCGTGTAAGTGTTGAGGCCACAGGTAACGCTGAACACGAACGTGCCTGAAATCGATGGCCCACCGACATCTTTGGTGATCCGGATAACTGGGCCTGAGCCGGTTGGTGCGATGGTGGTGGTAGTGGTGGCTGTTCCCGAGGAGTCTGTTGCTCCGGGACCACTTGGTACGTCGCAGTTAATGACCGTCAGCGAAGCTTGTAGTCCAGCAGTTCCCACGTGGTTGGCACCGGTTACGTCCGATGCGTTGTTGGTGAATGTTCCGCAGCCAGCCGCACGCACCTGGAGGGTGATTGTGCACGACGCGGTTCCGGCCGCCAGCGTTGCGCCGGTAACCACAAGTTGGGTTGGTTGGAGTGCTGCGGTTCCGCCGCACGTGTTGCCGGTAACCGGGCCGTAGACCGGTCCTGCTGGTAGTGCGTCGGTGAAGTTCATGCCTCCCACCGCAGGCTTATAACTGAGGTTGGTAATGGTGAACGTAAGCGTGGTGATCTGCCCGCCGCTCACTGTGGCCGGTGCAAACACTTTGCTGGCCGTTGGCCACGCCGTGTACACGGAGCCGACTCCCTGGGGAGCTGGTCCGTCGTGGAAGTAGAAGCCGCTCGTTGGCGGGTCGGCTTTGGCCGTGTTCTGCACGGCGGTATAGGGCGTGATTGGCGCCCGTGCCGGGTAGTTCACGGTGACGGAGCCGAGCGCTGCGAGGTTGCTTGGCCTAACCTTCCAGCCCAACGTGTTCCACACGACCGATGAAAACAACGGCACGCAATTCGTTGTCGGGACGCACGTCGCTGGACCCCGGGTTGGTCCGCTTGGAGGAACGTTGTCACGAACCCAGAAATTTCCGATGGGCCCATTCGGGGTAGGGCCGTTGTTAGTGATGACGGTCTTCCAGACAAACGGGTCACCTGGCAAGACCGGGGACGGAACCGCAGACTTACTGATGGTGACGTTGCGGCACAATGGAAGGCGCTTCTGGACAGTCTTCTCAGCAAACGGTGCCACATTGGGGTTGTAGGCCGGGTCCACGTCGGCCAACGCCGTGTTGCGCATCATCGGCATCCCTGCGGACTGACACCGTGGGTCATAAGGCGAAGGCTGGCTTGCCTTCGCACCGTATGTGCACGTAATAGACGCCAAAGGCGGGAACTCGGCTCCCGGAAGTACAAGTGCCTTTGCGCCCTGCCAGATAGGTGTGGCGTAGGAAACTTGCAGAGAGCCACCAGGTGGGGAGTACGTCCACGGCGCGCCACCGGCCTTCTTCACGCCGCCAACAGCTGTGCACGTGGGTGGCCCAAATGAAACCGGAACCGTTGCATACAGAGCATTGTCGGTTGACATGACGTCCCACAAGCTGCCCATTCGTACCGTTGTTGCGGCGGACGGATTCGTCCATTTCACGGTATAGGTGGCATACGTCGTACCGAAGGCAATCGGCAGTGACGGCAGCGACGGAGCCTGGACCTTCTTGACGTCCAGGGAGCACCGCTCCAAGAGAGGCATGTCAACGGGGGCGATGGCCGTGTGCTTCACCGTTGTGACAGGTGTGCCCGTGATGGTGATGCCCTTCAGCCGGAACGTGTTGATGATGGTGACGGGCACGCTGCGCACCTGGCACACCGCGTTATAGGTGGCCTTGTAGATCAACGTGAACTGCTGACCAGGTGCAAGGGTTACCTTGGGCAAGATGCTGGTGATGACGGTCTTCGGCGTCGATCCGACGAAGTACTGAGGCGTGAGGCTGTGCGCGCACGGAGCGACGGTACAGGTGTCGCCTGCGACGGTTGCATCGAACGCGGTAGTTGCAGGTGCCGGCGTGTGGACTTGGTCGATGTAGGAGAACTCGATTGTCTGCGTACTGACGTTCTTCACGAGAACGGAGTAGGTGATCCCAGAGTTCCACTGCGGTGCGTTGGTGAGCACCTTCTTCGACACATCGAGAAGCGGTGGAGGACAAACGTGAGGGATGTTGTTGATGGCCACATCGAGGATTGACGTGTTGTTGGCCACAACCATGTCCGCAAGGTTGCCAAGCGTTCCACCGTTGCTCAGGTAACCGGTGTTACGGACCTTGGGGTCTGTGTCCGAGCAGGGGTCATAGGTCGTGAGGAGGACCGTGTACTCAACGGTCATCGTGGCCCCAGGTGCAATGTTTCCCGGCGCCGTGATGCCGGTAACTGCGGAGCTGCTTGTGGTGAAGATGTCGACGGAATCGCCAGGAGCCAGCGACGCGCTGCCTGTCACGGGAGCAGGTGGGTCATAACAGGTCGAGGTAGACGGCAGTGCGGAGCAGCCGACCCATGTCCACACAACGTCCACGTCCGCCGTGGTACTGATATTGGTGAGACGATCGAACAGGGAGCCGAACCCGGGCATTAAAACGGCTACCGACGAATTGTTGGTGACCGTTGACTTGTAGGAGACCGTGGTGCCGTTCGCGACGGAAGTTGCAGATGCTGTTTTCACCACGGACAAATCGACGCTAGGCGGGAGCGCTGTAACGGTGACCGTGAGCGGAGTTGTAACGGTAGAGGTGCCGTCCGTTGCGTTTGCTGTGTTGGTGATAGGTCCGGCCGAGGGGAAGCTTCCGGCGATGTAGATGGTCACGTTGCCGGGGTTGCCGGTTGCGGTGTACGGGCCAAACGTCCCTGACGTAGATGTGCAGCTGGGGCCAGCTGTTCCACCGATGTAGACGCTGCATCCGCCGGTCGCGGGGGTGAACCCAGTGGGCAAGTTGTCGGTGATGGTGACAACCGCGCCAGGGGCGGAGTCAACCGAGATGACGTATGTATACGTGGTGTTGGTCGAAGGCGTTGCAACGTTCGGGAACGTTGTTCCGCTTTGTGGATTGGCGGGAGGAGCGGCGACCAGAAATTTGGTAAGCGCAAGGGTGGTGGTCTGCGCACCGGCAGTACCAAAGGGGACGAGTATGCCTGCCGTGCAGAGAGCAATGACGCTAACGGTGGCGGTCGCCAGTCGAATGGCTGCACGGGCGCTAGCTACAGGGCGCGAGGGACGAGTGGTACAAGTACTTAACATGTTTGGGTCCTGGCGACGGGTTCCGTCGGTCGGGGCATTGCCTGGGGAAGGAATCCGGTAGGACCCAAAGGGATCGGGCAATGCGGCGGATCGGGCTGTGGCGGCCTGAGTCCGATAGTACGAATACCCGCCCGGGGAGGTAATTGGGGTAAACCCTAGAAAATGCTGGTCTGGTCAGAAAAGGGACCGATTGCCCGGCAGGTAGAAGACTGATGGTGTAACCAATCGGCCGACCCGCGACGGATGTACGGGTCAGCCGACTGGCGAGCAAGCTGGCTTCTGAAGCTCTGCTGACTCGCAACCGGAGTTGTAAGTCAGCAGACGTTGCTAAAGGCCGGATGCGGCCAACGCGTTGATCACGCCAGCGCCGTAGAACGAATTGCTGGTGGCACTTCCGCTGCACTGCACGGCGTTGGTCGGCCACGTAGCGGGACACGCTTTTGGAGTTGCTGTACGACGCAGCGCGGCGGCAACGGCACCTGAGCTCCAATTGGGATGACGTTGACGGATGAGCACAGCCACACCGGCGGCGTGCGGTGAAGCCATGGACGTGCCGCTGATCCACCCGTAGCGGGCGCCATTAAGAGTAAGCGCGCGTGGTTCTGTGGTCCCGAATTCCCAGAATTCGAAGCTCCCGTCGTCTGTTGACGACCACGCTGCAAGGATCCGCCCGAGTGGGCGAGTGGGGAACTGGGCCGCGTCGCCGCCAGGAGCCGCGACATCAACGACGTTGCCAACTGTTGAATACGAAGCGAGTTGATTAATGCCAATCGCCGAGACGGTAATGACGCCGGGAAGTTCGGTCGGCGCGACTCGGCAGTTGTTGCCAACCTCACGTTCAATCGCTGCCCCCGGAGGCCAGTCCGGCGAAATGTCGTCCGTTGTCGGGTGACCCAGATCCTGTGCCTCGTTACCCGCTGCGGCCACAACCACCACGCCTCGTTGTTGTGCATAGCGAGATGCAGACTCCAGCGTCTTGAGAATGGCGCGCTGTTCTGCAGCGTTCTTGCAGTAATAGAGGTATGGGTCTGCAAAAAGGCTGAGGTTCACCACGTCAAGTCGCTTGTCGCCCGCGTACCGCAGCGCTGCGGCCACTGCGTCGGCAAAGCAATACCCCACTTGGGTGCAGGCCTTCAGCGCGATGATTGTTGCCTCCGGCGCAACGCCCGCGATGCCGATCCCGTTGTTGGGGGCCGCAATGGTTGATGCCACGTGTGTTCCGTGGCCGCCCAGGTCTTGGATGGCTGCCTTGTTGGAGCAATCACCGTTTGCAACTTCGGACGGGTCCGCCGTTGGAGTGCCTGTGGTGATGAACGAACACGACAGTGCGAGGTTGAGGTTGGGTGCGATATCCGGATGGGTTACGTCGACACCACTGTCGATGACGCCGACCTTGATGCCGCGTCCTGTGGCGTTGCCCCATGCAGTTGGGCCGGCGCCGATCATGCGCATGTCCCACTGACAACCAGACAAGGGCTCCGGGCCAGATCCGAAACCGAATGCTGTCTGACATCGGGCGATGGTCTCTGCTTCGGTGGTCGGTGCTGCCTGTGCTGGGTTGATGGTCACCACGGCTCCCGCGATGATCACCGCCAGACCAGCTGCCATTGCTCTGAATCTCATGATGGTCTCCTGACCGGACTGTGCTGGCAGCAAGCCCTACGTTGACCCTACGCCGGTGCATTTGCGGCGACAACTATTTCTTCGATGCCTGTCGACAGCTCGAAAAACGGCTTGTATATCGAAAACCGATACATCATCATCTGACTATGACGAAACGAGAAAAGCCGATGCCTGCGGCGTCGCTGTACCTCCTGTTGGCGTTGCTCGGTGGCGAAAATCACGGCTACGCGCTGATGCAGTTGGTGGAGCAGCAAAGCGACGGTGCCGTGCGGATGGGGCCCGGCACGCTGTACGGCACGTTGAATCGACTGCTTGCAGGAGGGCTCATCACCGAAACCACGCAGGTTCGCTCGGCGGCCGATTCGGCGGGTCAATCGTCTTCTGAGGAACGTCGGCGTTATTACCGATTGACCGCCGACGGCAGCCGCGTTGCGTTGAACGAACTCAGTCGGCTGCGTACATTGGTGGCGCGGTTCCACGGGATTGGCGTCACCACTGCCGCCGGCGGCATCCAGAGATGAACCTGTCCGTCTGGTTGTACCGGCGCTTCGTCTCGCTCTACCCGCGGTCCTTCCGTCGTGAGTACGCAGATGATTTGGTCCTCGCTTTTTCGGAACAGCGACATGAGCTTGGCTCCACCCGTTGTTGGTTGCGCACGATGCGCGACCTTGCTTCCACCGTCCCAACTCAACACATAGAGGTGCATATGAAACGGCAAAGTACCCAACGCGTATCAAGCAACGTGTCCATAGTGTTTTTCGCTCTCGCGGTTGGCAGCGCAATGCTTGCGATGATTGTTGGCGCAAGTCTTTACGCGCTGCTCATGCTGGTCGTTTGCTTCGTCGCGGTGGCGATTGCTCTGCTTGTACGCCGCGCTGCAAAGCCGGCGATTGTGCTTGAAGGGTCTCGCTCTTGGAAGAAGTTTCTGATCGTCGGCGCAGGCCTGTTGACGCTGATCATCTTGGCGATCAACTTCGCACCCAACAATGACGCCGAATTGTCGGAGGTCGGTTGGTCAGTGATGATGCTCGCCTTCCTGCTCAGCTTCACCTTGATCGGGGTGGGCGTTGTGCAGGCGGCCACGCACTTCAGTCACCAGGCCAATTTGCGCCGTAGCCAGAAGCACGTCGGCTAGGACATTCACGTGTCCGGTGCATCGGCTGCATCCCTGACTCCCTCCCCGGCTCCCTCCCAGCTGTCAGCACGAAATGTGGGCCATCTTTGGTGGCGTTCGATGCGAGTGGTCGTGGTCGCCGGCGTGCCGGTGGGGATCATCGTCGGCGGTCTCGGGTCTCGGCTGGCAATGTTCGTCCTGCGGCTGAGTTCACCAGACTCCGTGCGTGGCGTCGAGAGCGATGATGGCTTCACCATCGGCCGGTTCACGTTGTCGGGGACGTTGAACCTGTGGTTGCTCGGAGCCGCAGTCGGTGTCATCGGTGCGGTTGCGTACTTACTGGTTCGACCATGGTTGCTTGGTCCTCCCGCGTTTCGTTACGTGTCGGTTGGCCTTGCTTGCGGCGCTGTGGTCGGTTCAATGCTGCTCCACGCCGACGGTGTCGACTTTGCGCTGTTGAAACCGAAATGGTTCGCGATGGCATTGTTCATTGCGCTCCCGGCGCTGTTTGGTTTGGTCATCGGCCCTGCAGTGGAAGCGGTCGAAAAACGTCGGGTACCACCCGGCGCCCGGCAATTCGTTGCACCGATTGCGTTACTCCTCATCGCACCGTTTGCGGTGATGCCGCTGTTGTTCCTTGCTCCGGTTGTGTTGCTGTACTCCGTGCTTCGGATCAGCGCTTCCGCCGCGAGCGGTGACGTCGGCTCGGTCCCAACCGTCGGCCGATTCGCCATCCGCGGTGTGGCTTGCCATTGCGTTGGTTGGATTGGTCGCCGTTATCGGCGACATCCAGGACATCACCGCCCGGAGCTAGGCACGGCCTTCGGGAAAGAAAACGGTCGGGCCTGAGCCTGGCGGTAGGGTCGCCAATGGTGATCCGATCCATTCGTCAGCACACATTGGATCTTGCGCCGCTGCGTGCTTCTCGTGATTACCGGTTGTTGCTCGCTGGCACAACGGTCTCGGCCCTTGGCTCGGACTTTCTGCTCGGACTTTCTGCTCGGACATTGCACGCAACATGTGGCACTGATGATGCGCGTAGGTTGTGCCGGGTTCTCCGAGGTTGTGCCGGGATATCCGCACGTAAATCTCGGCACAACGCCGTAATTTCCGGCACAACCTCGCCGAGTGGAGGCGTCAGTGTGCCCGACACGCTGGCGTGGCGGAGGACACGGAACGTTCGCTAACCTCCGTCGATGCCTGATAGGCCGGAACACCGGATGTCCGACCTTGCCAACCGGTCTGCGGTCTGGCATCACCGAGACGGGGTGGTGGTGCAAGACGCCACGGGGCGCATCCAGTCGTTCAATCCCAGCGCCATCCGCGTGCTGTCCATGACCCCGGATCAACTCACGGGCAAGACCTCGCTCGACCCTGCCTGGGCTGCGGTGACAGCAGACCACAAGCCGCTCAACGGTGACGATCACCCTGCGATGGTGGCTCTGCGGATACAAAAGCCTGTGAACGGTGTGGTGATGGGTGTGCACACGCCGCAACGTGAACTGCGCTGGCTGCGTGTGGACGCCTATCCGTTCGACGGGCCAGACGGACCATTGGTTCTGACGTGGTTCTCGGACATAACTGCACAACGTAAAGCTGACCTGGCATTGCACACCGCCATCTCCACATTGCAGCGCGCCATGCTGCCGCACGCTCCAACGGTTCCCGAGGGAGTGGTGTTTGCGCACGACTACCGGGCGGCCAGCGGCGAGCACACTGTTGGCGGAGACTTCTTAGACATTTTTGAAATCGGACCAAAGACGTTTGGGTTCTTCGTCGGCGATGTGTGTGGTCACGACTATCAAGCAATGGCAGTGACAGCGCTGGCACGGCACACATTGCGCACGGCGATGATGCACGACATCGGGCCGGCCGAGTCGTTGCTGTGGCTCCACGATGCAATCCTCGCCAGTGAGGAGCAAACGTTCTGCACAGCCATCTGTGGGGTTGGCGTGGTGATGGACAACGGCATCCGCATCACGCTGGCCAACGCTGGTCATCCGCCGCCAGCGTTGTTGCGTGCGGGCAACCCTGGCCAGGCCATTCCAGATACGGGCCAACTGCTTGGTGTCGCCGAGATTTCCCCTCGCGTGGCTGTCACCACTGTTCAGCTCTATCCCGGCGATCAGCTTGTTGCATACACCGATGGTTTGCTGGACTCGTCTCGTCCTAGACGTGACCATCTTGAACTTGCCGCAGTGCTCACGCCGTCAGATGATCCGTGGGAAACACTGCGAGTTCTGTTGAACGATGTTGGCGTTGCCGACGCTGACATGGACGACGACACCGCCGTCTTGGTGATTGGTGCACCTGCACAGGGCTCCTGAGATTTGTGCGCGAGTTGACGAAAGTTGGTTTGATCGATGGGGAGGGCGGGTATCGCAACTGCAACCAGCTATTCCCGCCTCAACTTTTCAAAGGAACATTCACATGCTCACTTTCATCTTGGTTCTCCTCGTCATCGGTTTCCTTGCGGGCCTGATCGCTCGTGCAATTGTCCCTGGCTCCAACTCCATGAGCATCGCGTCCACAACGTTGCTCGGAATCATTGGTTCGTTCGTGGGCGGTTTTGTGTTCAAAGTGCTGTTCAACACCGACGCTTCTGGCGGCGAGCTGCAGCCAAGTGGTTTCGTCGGTTCCGTCATCGGAGCCATTATCGCCCTCGTCTTGTACAACCTCGTCAACAAGAAGGCCATGCGCTGATATGCGCGCTGATATGGACACTTACACTCTTCCGGACCTCCCATACGCATTCGACGCCTTGGCCCCGCTCATCAGCGAAAAGGCCATGCACCTGCACCACGACAAGCATCATGCGTCGTATGTAAAGGCGGCCAACGAGACACTGGAGAAGCTGGGCACATTGGCGGAAGATGTCGATGCGGTCCCGTTGCTCAAGAAGCTTGCGTTCAACGCCAGCGGCCACGCGTTGCATTCTCTCTACTGGACGTCCATCAGACCGGAGTCCACCAAACCGACCTCCGATCTCGCTGCGGCATTGAAGACTTCGTTCGGCTCCGCCGAAAACGCTTCGGCGCTGCTGACCTCTGCCGTTACCAATCTGTCCGGCAGCGGATGGGCGGCAATGGTGTGGGAGCCAATCGGAGGTCGCCTGCTGGTGACACAGATCCATGACCACCAAAGCGAACACATCGCAGGAGCCGTCCCAATTCTTGCTCTCGATGGTTGGGAGCACGCTTACTACTTGGACCATCAGTCAGACCGTGCCGGGTGGGCCAGACAAATCGTCGAAGTGGTTGACTGGGCTTCGGCTTCGCAACGCTTCGACGACGCTGCCGGCGCCTGAATTCGTTTCAGGTCGGCTTCGGTGAACCGCGCTGGTAGAGGTTGTAGCGACGCAGCGCAACTACTGTCAGCAGCGGTGACCTCGTTCGTGTCTATTCAACGGCATTTGCCATGACGGCCGCGTCAGAGCCCGGTGTTCGGTCTGTTGTTGAGACCATCGTCGTCGATGCAAAACCGCAATCGGTGCGCACTGTTCGTTCCATCGCACGGACGCACACGCAAGCGATGGCGATGCCGACCGCGAACGCGGCCGACATCGAGCTGGCAGTGAGTGAGCTTGTGACAAACGCGCTGGAGCACGGCACCGGCGAAGAGATCAACGTCACTATCGCCCGCACGGATTTCGCGCTCCTTGTCACGGTGCGCTCGCACCTTCCACCAGACCTTGAATTCAGCCCAGACGTGCCAGCAGATGCGGTCCTCGGCCCTGTCCTTGGCCCAGTGCTCGCTGTGGCTCCGGTCTTGGTCCTGAAGCCAGTTGTACCACCGGGTGCGGTGCCCATCATCATCGACGGGGTCCAGCTGGCACGAGGCGTCACGCCCTCGGTGGACCTCCCCGCTTCGGAAGTGCTGGCGCCCTTGGCTGACCCTGACACCCCTGTGGCTGTGGTGCCGCTAGTCGAACCAGATTCCCGAGCAGGACGCGGCTTGCGGATTGTTTCCAGCATTGCCGACGAAGTAACCGTCAACGCCGACGGTTCCATCCTGACGGTGTCATGCCTCTTTGTCCTGCCCCACTAAATGGACCAGCAATGCACTGCTAGTGCGCGAGTCCGGCAGACAGAACTAGGTTGACGCCATGAATGTTCCTGATGAGGTCTTGACTCTCACGCTGACCCCAGCTGGCATTTCGGCGGCAGGTGAAATTGACGTGTCTACCGTTGCGGTGTTGGGCGACGCATTGAGGACCCTCATCGGTGATGGGTCGCCGGACGATGTTGTCTTGGAGATGTCAGCGGTTGAGTTCATTGACTCCAGCGGGCTTCGGGTACTGATCGATGCTCACTCAACTTCATCGGGCCATGGTCGTCGTTTGGTGATCTCTGAACCCTCCACTGTTGTGAGGCGTCTGCTTGAAGTCAGTGGTCTGGACACGCATCTCAACGTGGTTCCGTGAACGAGCAGTCTGAAGTATCTGGCCAACTTGGCCCCGTTGAGATTTGCATCCCTCCGGATCCTCGCCTGGCACGCATCGTTCGATTAGCCGCTAGTTCCATGGCTGCCCAAATTGGCTTCGACGTTGATCTCATCGACGACGTCAAACTTGTCGTGAGCGAAATCTTGCTCGCCCTGGTGGAGCTTGGCGATGGAGACAACGTCACGCTTACCCTTACCGCCGATCAGGCGCAGATCACCGCGAGCGGAACAACCGTTGCCCAGTCCTTTGAGCCGGCGGACTCTCGCGTTCGCCTCAGCCTCCAAGTCTTGGAGGGTGTCGCCTCTCACCATCAGTTCGCATTCGCCGACGGACAAATACAGCTGTCGGCGGTCGTGCGAGACATCGTCGTCTGACCGGTGCACAACTCGTCCTCTGTCGCCGACGAAACCTGGCTTGCGGAAGCCTTGCAGCGTTATGCCCTCAGCAGGGACGTCGCTCTACGCGACGAGATTCAAGAACGAGCGGACTGGTTGGCGGCGCGTTCCGTGCGTCGTTTCGCCGACGCAGGCGAACCCGCTGATGATCTCTTGCAGGTTGCACGGCTTGGTTTGTTCAAAGCGATTGAACGATTCGACCCAAACACGGGTGTCCCGTTCGGGGCTTATGCCACGCCAACAATCATGGGCGAGTTGCGCCGCCACTTCAGAGACCACACGTGGAGCGTGCATGTGCCGCGTCGCGCAAAAGACCTTCGCCAGTCCGTGGTTGGCGCGGTGCAAGAGCTCACCGGGCAATTAGGGCAGGCGCCTACGGTTGCGCAGATCTCGAAGCATCTTGGTGTTGAACAAGAAGCGGTGATCGAGGCACTCGACGCGCACAACGCGTATCGTTCCTCCTCGCTTGACCCGCAGCGCCCTGGTCATAACGGTCTCGATACTCATGACGCATATGAAGCGGTACTTGACCGCAAAGTTGTTGAGTCGTTGCTCGACCGCTTGACGGACCGGGAGCGGCTCGTTGTGGAGCTTCGGTTCTTCGAGGAGCTGTCACAACAGAAAATCGCCGAGCGGATCGGCGCCAGCCAAGTGCATGTAGGCCGTATCCTCAGCTCCAGTTTGACCAAGATGCGGGCGTTGGCTTCGGCCGACGCTGACGGGTTTGCCGAGTGATTCCTCCGATCGAGATCAGTACGGTGAAGCAATGACGAGTCCCATCCTGTATCTCACCTTTCCGGGCAACGCTCGGGAGGCCCTGTCGTTCTACGCCTCTGTGTTCGGCGGAGAGGTGGAGTTTCATACGTATGAGATGTTTTCGCGCACGGACGGTTCTCCCGATGCCATTGCACATGGATCTCTGCACCGTGGGCCGGTACGGATGTTCGGATCGGACGCAGCGCCGGGGGACAACATGTTGCATCTCGAGGGTGTGTCGCTGGCGTTGCTCGGGACAGCGTCGCCTCAGGTTCTACACGAATGGTTCGATCGGCTTGCCGAGACCGGGACGATTATCGATCCGCTGGGCCCGAAACCATGGGGCGCATCTGACGGCCGTGTGCTCGACCAGTACGGCTTGTGTTGGCTCATCGGCTACGAGCCAACGTCCTAAGTCGATGTCCTGCACCCCGGCATCCAAATCAGTGCCGATTCGAATCCTTCGCTAGTGCCTTGCGGGCAGCTGCCGGTTCCGTGACCGCGCCGCGGGTGGGGTTGGATCCGTCTGCGCTGGCAAGGTGCGAGCGCACAAACCAGTGGTACAACTCAAGGTCTCCAGATTGGCCCACCAATACGTCGGACGACACCGGGTCGGCTTTCTCCGTCGCATCGATCGCGCCTCGGTGGTAGGTGATGACGCCTTGGTAAACCAGGTCGAGAGCACCGAGGTGTGCCACTGCGTCAGCGCGGTCAAGCGAGTAGTCATCCCAAGTCCTGGCGGCGACGAGGCGTCCTGCCAACCCGCTGGGAACTCCGCCCAAGGTGGCGACGCGTTCTGCCAGGGCATCGATCATGGCCACAACGCCTGCGTGTTGATTGTCCAGCATCGTATGCACGGACATGAAATGGGGCCCAACCACGTTCCAGTGGATGTGTTTCAGGGTAAGTGCCAGATCCTGCAACGCGGTCAGCCGGTCTTGCAGCAAGTCTGCAACCCGTCGACCGTCTGTCAGCTTCATGGACGGGACGGTGAAGTCGGCTGGCAATGATGAGCTCAGCATGGGTCGGTTCGGTTGTGAGCCGACCTTCACTGGCTTTTGGTTCACGGGCTTTTTTTCGGGACGCTTGGTGGTCTTGACGGTGGCCATGAGGTCTCCTGCTTTTCTGTTGAGTTCGCGTAGGTGCTGCTGGATGCACTACCCAGGCCGACCGACCCCTAAACCCCCGGGCGCGGCTGAGTGGCGAACGGAGTGAGTCCGAGGTGAGCAACCCATTGCTCTCGGGCGCGGCTGAGTGGCGAACGGAGTGAGTCCGAGGTGAGCCAGCGGAAGCTCCAACGTTGGGTCGTTTCGCAACCAACGTTGCAATTTCGGGCCGATGTAAGCGCTCTCAACGCGACGTTGGTTGCTCGGGGCGCGACGTTGGTTGCTCGCGCGGCAACGTTGGAGCGGCTTGTGGTTTTGGCCGGGCGGACCAGGCAGGATTTCAGGATTTCAGGATTTCATCTCGTCAAAAGTGATGAATTCGTCTGTGAACAGGCATTCACACAGTCGTCGTTGATTGGGAATGGAATGCGTCGGCGATCCTGATGCGCGGCTCAAGTCACGGCCTCGGTGGGTCGATGTACCCCCAGTAGCCCGGCGAGTAGGGCTTGAGTACCTCATCGTGAACCCTCGCACCGCTCCTCATCCCGCCGCCCGGTCTTTGCGCGCACGCTTTTCCCTCCTCGGGATCGGCGTCGGCCTTGGGCTGCTTTCCGCACTGGTACCTATCGACGTGCGACCAGCGGGTGCCGGGATGGAATCCGAGGCCGCCAACGAGGGTGGCCGAATCGTTCGTGTGCAGAGCACCGGACCGCAGACATGGCTGGTTGACGGCGCGTTGTTCGGCTACGACAACGTGAACCTGCCGGTGGGTGATTCTGCTCCGATCTCGCTCCGGCTCCCGGAAGGGCTTGTCGCTCAGACGCTGTCCGGCGTGCAGCGGACCGGTCAGAGTTCGAACGGGAATTCGGGAGTACGTATCGGGATCTCCGGTGAGCCGCAGACCATAACGGTCGCTGGGTCCTCCTCGCCTTCCGGGGCTGATCCCGGCGCTGTGACGTTGCCACTTCCGAGTGGGCATGTCGATGCCGTTGGAACGGCGTCCTATGCGCTGGAGGCAACGTCGACGGACACCTCTGCAGGGGAAGGATGTTTGGTGTTGGCACCCTTGGTGTTGGAAGACGTGGCTGTCTCGGTAAAGGGCACGTTGGTGCAGCCCGGCACGTTTGCTGAGTTCTTTCCGGCGGTTCTCGATCGGTTCGTCATCCGGATGGAACGAGCAGACGGCGCCGACGCGCTGATGGCGCAATCGATCCTCGACCTGGCTGGTTTCGCCGCACGAAAATGGCCGCAGGCTCAGGTGGTTGTTACCGATAGGGCCATCGAGCTAACCCCATTTGACCGTGTGGTGACGTTCAGACCGTGGGTGGCGGCTGGCCTCACCCTTGACGCTGGTCCAGATGGCGCAACATTGGTGGTCGGAGGTTCGAGCGACGAAACAGCTCGTCTCATCTCGTATGTGACCTCGCCGCAGTTCGAAGCATCCTTTCGTTCTCGTGCAAACCCTGCGGTGGTTCCAGTCGCGATTCAGCCACACGCGTCCTACCTGACCGTTGCCGAGCTGCGCGGCGGTGGTGTCTCTGCTTCCGGGGTCGGTGCCGCCGGAATCACCCTTGATGTCGACCAGTCAATGCTGGGCGGGCAGATGGAATCGATCTACGCAAAGGTGACCGGCGTCGCTCGCACCAAGAGTGCTCGCTCGGTCACGGTGCAACTGCGAGCTAACGATCGCATCCTCGCTACTCAACGAGTGGGGAGCGACGAGCTGTTCTCGCTTGCCGGTTCCATTGGCACCCCTTCGCTTCTCGCAACGAACGAGTTTGAAGTTCGTGTGATGGAAACAAACCTTGCGGACCAGTCAGGTGCGACCACCGCTGGGTCTGCTGCAGACTCCGATTCGTTGGCCGCCTCGGTGCCAACAGAACCTGGCAGCGAAGCACCGGAAACGTGTGGTGCTGGTGCGGCGCCCACCGCAAAGATCAAGCTGGAACTCGACCCCACGTCTTCCTTCGAAGGAACCAGGGGAGTTGGTGTTTCAACCGGGTTCGATCGATTCCCGCAGGCGTTTGCTCGAGGCTTTGACATCCGCTTCGAGAATCCAACCTTCGATGATCTGGTTGGCGCTGCTGCCATGGTCGAACTGTTGCAGCAGCAGACCAAGCAGCCACTGCCTGCGGTGGTACGCGTCGGTAAACCTGAGGTAGAGAACTTCGATCGCCCAACGCTGTTTGTTGCAGCCACCGGATCCGCCGCCGTGTCACTGGCTGGCCTTGGTGTTGCAAACGGGGAGGCTACGGAGACAGTTCCGGTCGATTCGGAGACGGTCGGAAGCGACACGGTGCCCGGCAGGTCCACCCCACCTACGACGGCTCCCGCTGCCTCCGTCAATGATGCACTGAAGGGAGGATCGGCGGCCCTCACTGCGGTCGAACGCGGCTCATACGATCACCTGTTGCTCGCCGCGAACAGCAGCGAGGACATCAAGCGTTTGCTTGCGCCGACACGGTCAGCAAGCAAAGGACTGCGTTCGCTCAGCGGAGACCTACTGGTTGAAAGTGGCGGGCGGGTCAAGAACGTTCGCATCAACGCCACCTCGTATGTCCGCATCGATCGCCCGAACTTGGAGTACCGCACGCGGTCGGGATTCCCCATGCTGTTGGGCTTCGTCGTCGGTTCGATCGTTGCCGTCGGGGTTGTCATCACGCGGCGTTGGAGGCGGTCATGAGCCCGATAGCGCTCACGACGCAGCTCCTCATCTCGCTTCCCTCCCTTCCGGCGTTGCCCCGTCTGCCGAAGCTTTCCGAGTTTCCGCTCCACAACGTGACAGAGGCAATTTGGGCTGGTTCCGGCGCGCTTCTCGCAGGCGCTGTAATCGTAAGTCTAGATAGTATCGCGTCGCAGGCCCTCGCGCACCGGCGTCGGCTAGACCCTGGGCGCAGCTGGGAAGCTGCGACCAACGCGGTTCGCGGCGTTGTCCGCGGTGACCCTGCGGCAGGCGAAGTGTTCACCGAAATGTTGCGCGGTGCCCGTACCCGGGACATTGTGATTGAGGCCCTCACCAACGAAGCACGTCTTGACCCGGACGTGGCCCGTTGTCTGCGCGGCCGCGCAGAGGACATGGAGTCCATCAGCCGGCTGGTCACGTCAGCGTTGGCAGACAAGGACCCTGGCAGGCGTGCGTATGCGTGCGAGGTGGTTGCAATGCTCCGCCTGCGTTCAGGGCGCGGAGCAGTTCTCGCTGCGACGACGGACGAGGACACTACGGTTCGAGTGGCTGCCTGCAGATCACTCGCGGTGATCGACCCCGACGCGTCGGTCGGAGTGTTGTTGGGCATCCTTGATACGGAAGGCCCGTGGGCTGCGTCGCTGCTGGGCGACGTGGTGCAACGGCTTCCGATTGATGGTGTCCTGGCTCTGCTGCGACGGGTCGAGGACTGGGGTGCGTCACCGGCGCTGGTGCGACTTCTCGCAAACATTCCGTCTGGTGGCGCAAACCAGGTGCTGATCGATTCGCTGGACGATGACAACCCTGATGTCCGCGCTCGCTCTGCCGAGGCGATCGACCCGACGTCGCTTGAGTCGCGCGACGCCTTGGTCGCGCTCCTGACCGATCCCGACGAGACCACGCGCCTTGGTGCGGTTCGATCATTGGCCCGAGTCAATCATGGCGGAACTGCGTTGCCTCTGTATGCCGCGTTGAACGACTCCTCACGCGTGGTTCGGATGGCAGCTGCGGATGGGATTTCGCGTTTGCCCGGAGGTGTTGCGCTGCTCCGACGGGCTCGCGCGTCAACGTCGGAGCCCCTTGCATCAGAGGCAGCCGACCTTGCGCTGTGGTACCTGGACTCAGACGGAACGGTGCAGGAGCCACCCGAGGTGTGGCCTCCAGCTTCGCCTGCTCAGGTTGCTCATTCTGGTCCCGCCGACCTACCCCTGCCCCCCGTGGTGCTGGTTCCGCCTGCGCCACCCGCCCACGCAATCCGCGTCACCTCGGATTCGTCCGGGCCCGACCCTGCGACGGCGGACCAGTCCGCTGCATCTCGGCTACTCATCGAAGCGTTGCTGACAGAAGTGAACCAGCAACTCGGCAGCGAGAACCAACCGAAGCCCTCGCTTGCTCTCACGCGATCAGATAACGCCGACGATCTGGCCGATGTAGTCCTCGATGATGACGAAGATCTCGGCGACGACGACTTCGATGACATCGATGTCCACGACGACGACCTGGACGACGACGACCTTAATCTCCACGACTTCGACCTGGACGACGACCTGGACGACGACGAGTTTGACGATGTTGCCCTTCGCTTCGATTCGTCTGTGAACTGACGAAGGCACAGCATGGGCTTCTTTGTCGAACTGCTGATGTGGTTGTGCTTCCTCTTTGGTTGCCTCCACTACGTCACCATCTTCGCGTTGGGTTACTTCAGCCGTCGTAGTTTGCGTCAAAGCAGGGCGTCGGCTCGTTTGGGTGCGCGCAACATGGCGTTACGCGCCCGGCTGCCGGGCGTGTCCATCCTGATGCCCGCGTACAACGAAGAACTCGTGATTGTTGAAGCGGTGCGATCCGCTCTTTCCATGAACTACGAGAACATCGAGGTCATCGTCATCAGCGACGGGTCTTCCGATCGAACTGTAGAGGTGCTGGCCGAAGCGTTCGGCATGTCCGTGGCACCGTCGTCTGCACAGTCCGGCCCAATTCATTGCGAACCAATCGTCAACACCTACCGTACGCGCGCAGACCGCCGGCTAGTAGTGGTGGACAAGGCCCGCGCCGGCTCCAAGGGTGACGGGATCAATTGCGGCATCAACCTCGCCACCAAGGAATGGGTGGTTGTGATGGACGGCGACGAGTTGGTGGATCCGGACGCACTGCTGCGGTGCATGACGCAAATGCTGCATACGGAGGGCGAAGTTGGCGCCATTGGCGTGTCGTTGCTTCCGACCAACGAATGCGGTGTCTCGGGTGGCCTCGTGCTGGAGCCGCGGGTGGCGAAAAACCCCATCGTCGGTTTTCAGATCGTGGAGTACCTCAGTGCCTTTGTGATGAGTCGCCCTGGGATGGCCGCGATTGGTGCGATGCCAATCATTTCCGGTGGTTTCGGTTTGTTCCGGCGAGCGGAATTGGTGGGAATTGGCGGTTTCCCACACCCACACTTGGGAGAGGACCTGGAGATCGTTGTGCGCTTGCGTCGCAAGTGGAAGGAGAACGGCAAGGACTTCAAGGTCATCCAGGTTTCCGACGCAATCGTGTGGACAGAGTTCCCGTCGACCCTCGCCGTCCTGCAGCGTCAGCGGATGCGTTGGCATCGTGGGTTGCGTCAGGTGCTGTCTGCTCATCGTGACGCAATCGGCCGCCCTCGCTACGGGACGTTCGGAACCGTAGGTCTCACGGTGATGTTCCTCTTCGAGTGGGTTGCGCCCTTCGTTGAAGTAGGCGGGTATGCCGCAGCGTTGCTGTTGGCGATCATCGATTGGAGGCGTGCAACCAAGGGCATCGGTCTCTTCGTTGCCTCACAGGTCCTAGGTGTGCTTATTACGACTTCTTCGGTTTGGACAGCCACGCATCACATCGCCATCTACCAATCATGGAAGGACACGGCGCGATTGTTGCTGTATGCGGTGGGGAGCCAGTTCGGGTTCCGTCAACTCACGTTGTTCTGGCGGATGAAGTCGTTGCGAAAGAAGAACATGGGCTGGGGCGCAATGGCCCGGGTCGGCTACAAGCCAACCCCGTAACGTCCTCGTTGCCCTCAAGGCTCACCGGGCCGGGCGACGATCCGGGTCCTTTCGACCTATTGAGTCCATGCGTTGTGGGCCGATGGGACTATTCCAGGTTCAAGGCCTCAGCAAGTCGTAGTCAACCCCGACGATGTATGGGCACGGACGGTGCCATTAGCGTTTGCTTAAGGCGGTGGCCACCACGGAACCGCATCGGCGAAGCACCCAGGCACCATCCAATAAGACCAGGCGAGGTCATCATGGATCACTACATACTCGAGCAAGTCGGCAACATCCCCGTGCAGTTCGACGTGAGGATCGAGAACCCCGATACGCCGACGTGGACGGCAACTGCCTTCACCGAGAATTCGCTCCGGCGCCTCAACATGCTGCTTCAGCTGCGCATTGTTGGCGGCCCCCGAGCCGGATGGGTTGGCATCGGTGTGGTGTCCGGCGACGGCCGCACCATCAGCGGTCGACTGCCGTTCACCGCTCAAGCGTGAACAACCTCTGACTCTGGGCGTGCCCTGCAGGTTGGGGCGTGCTGTGCAGGCTGCCTGGCACAACCGCCCATGCAGGAGACAACCAGAACGGGCTGCAGGGTGGATTGAGCCTGAAATTACCTGGGCGCTTGTGCTCGGTGCGCACGGCAAGGGCTACGCCACCGAAGGTGCACAACGCGCACTCCAAGCAGCGTATGAAGACTTCGGTTGGACCACGGCTGTCAGCGTGGTGTCCGTCGAGAACACCGCATCGCAAGCGGTAGCTCAGCGAATGGGCGCAACCCTGGAACGCGACATCGATTACCGATACGGGCCAGCTCACCTCTACCGACACCTCGGGCCTGGATCGCGCAACCGTTAGCCGGCTCGCGTTTCGTTCAGGGTCCGAGCAACGCCGCCGGAATGACCGCCACGCCGTCTGGCCGACGGTAAGCGTGCATGCCAGTAGTGACAATGACCATGTCGGCCAAGCGAGTGCCCATGCGCTGCTTGAGCCAGAGCAGGTGCCGAACGTCGGTATCGGTGGGTGCCGGGTTCAGTTTCGCCTCGATGGCCACAACCTGCCGGTTCGGGCCTTCAACGATGAAGTCGACCTCGTGGTCGCCGTTGCGCGTGCGGAAATGGAAGACACTCGCATCGTGGTGAGCGGCGTAGACACGTAGAGAGAGCGCGACGAGACTTTCGAACATGGACCCGAGCAACGGACCTGGCGAGCGACTGTGCGCGATCGTCGACGAGTCCAAGAGCGAGCCGGCATCGAGGCCTAACAGCCGCACGGCTAGCGCTGGGTCGGCTAAGTGGTGTTTTGGCGCAGATGCGAGGCGGCCTAGTTCGTTCATCCCGGGGATCCAACCGGGGAGGGGGTCCAACAGCCAAAGCCGCTGCAGCGCGTCCCGGTATCGTTGCGTGGTCTCGCTCGCCGGTTTGGCGGACTCGCCCGGAGTCGCAGCATCGAGCAACGAGTTGTACGACGCGTCAGTCGATGTTGCCGCGGCGTAGGCCCGCAGCCAACTCTTGAGTGCATCCGGCCGCCGGACGGGTGTGCCGTTTTCGTTTAAGTCGGAGTCAACGATTCGATCAAGGTATCCGTCCATCTGAAGTCGCAGAAGGCGACCCTCATACTGTCGGAGACCCGGAAACCCGGAACGCACTATTTCATCTGTGTACGTATCAAGTGTCGCTGGCGAGTCTCCGCCTATCGTGGGTCGAGAATCGGACAGCAACTCGCCGAGCCTGACGGTTGGTTCCGCTATATCTCGTTCTGACAATGCCATCGGGCGCATCCGTAGCCGAATGATTCGTCCCGCTCCGGAGTGGGTGGAGCGCTCGGGAGGAGTTGCACTGCCAGTCAGAAGGAACCGCCCCGGCGTTGGATTGTCGTCGACTTGGCGTCGAACAAGATCCCAAACTTCGGGATAACGCTGCCACTCGTCGAGGAGGATCGGGCCGGGCAGCCTTTCGAGGCGACCCGGATCAGCCTGAAGCAACGCCCTGGCTGCTTCGGTGTCGAGCCGCTCAACGGCGCGGGCGCGCTGAGTAGCGGTGAGGGTCTTCCCGACCCCTTTAGGTCCCTCGATGGCGATCGCAGGCAAGGAGCCAAGAATGCCGTCCAAATCCTCGTCAACTACCCTCCTCCTGTATCCGCTCACAATGAAACCCTATCATCAGCAGGTGATCTACCCGCTTATTAGCAGCTCTTCTGTCCGTGCGTTAGCAGAACCTTCCCGTGTCTCGCCGCTGCCCTTTGTGGCAGCGTTTCGTCGATTGGCTGTGGGGCGAGGCACCGAAATCGCGTACCGTGTGAGGACCGAAGGAGGTTTCCCATGGGCCAACAGCTTGTGCGGGTTACCTGCACCCACGATTGTCCAGACGCGTGCAGCGCGTTGGTTGCTGTCGACGAAACGGGTCGGGCGGTCGACATCCGTGCGGACTCCTCGCATCCAATCACGGGGCGCCACCTGTGCGTCAAGGTTGACCGGTATCTGGAGCGGGTGTACAGCCCGGACCGGCTGCTCACCCCGCTTACGACGCACCGGGCCAAAAGGCTCTGGTGAGTTCCAACCCATTTCCTGGGACGACGCGCTCACCGAGATCGTGACGCGTTGGCAGTCCATCATCCAGACCGACGGTCCCGAGGCAATCCTCGGATACTCGTACCTGGGTTCGATGGGTCTGCTCGATGGGTTCGGCACAACGCAGGCACTGTTCAACAAATTGGGCGCCACCAGACTGGAGCGGTCCATCTGCGGCCCGCAATGGTTTGCCCTCTCCGGCATCACAGGATGGCCATGGTCTGACCCGGAGAATCTTCCGGACGCAGAGACCATTGTGGTGTGGGGGATGGACCCGGTGTCTACGTCCATTCATACGTGGGAACTCATCCGCAAAGCACGCAAACGCGACGGTGATCGGCCCGGCGCCAAGTTGGTTGTGGTCGATCCGTATCGCAGCCGCACCGCCGCATACGCGGACCTGCACCTTCGCCCGCATCTCGGTACAGACGGCGCGCTCGCGCTGGCGGTGGGCCATGTGATTGTGCGAGATGGGCTGTATGACCACGGTTACGTCGAAAGCAATACAACCGACTTCGACGCGTACCGCCACGCCGTTGAGGCGTGGACGCCACAACGTGCATCGGTTGAAACCGGCATCAGCGTCGCAGACATTGAGACGTTCGCAACGCTCTACGCAACAAGCCGTCCGGCGGCTATCCGGTTGGGTGTCGGGATGCAACGATCCGCTGGTGCGGGGTCAGCGTTGCGGGCTATCCAATGTCTGCCTGCGGTCACTGGCCAGTGGCGTTGGCCATCTGGCGGCATTGCAGGTGCAGTCTCCATCGGAGCGGTGAACCTGGGGAAATTGTCGCGTCCAGATCTCTCGCCCCAAGGCACCCGCGAGGTCAACATGATTCAACTTGGCCGGGTGCTGACGGACCCGGACATGGCGCCAGCGATCAAGGCGCTCTTTGTGTGGAACTCAAACCCCGCAGTGATTGCCGCAGATCAGCAACGAGTCATCAGCGGGTTGGCGCGTGCGGATTTGTTCACCGTGGTGCACGAGCAGTTCCTCACCGACACGGCTCGATATGCGGACATAGTGTTGCCGGCAACCACCATGATCGAGCATGCAGACCTGGTGGGGTCGTGGGGCTTTTCGTATCTGTCGTGGAATGAACCCGCAATTCAGCCCGTGGGTCAGTCCAAGAGCAACGCGGAGCTCACCCGGCTGTTGGCCGCCCGCCTTGGGTTCGCCGAGCCGGTGTTCTCTCTGGACGATTACCAACTTATGGAGTTGGCGCTTGCGGACTCGCCTGCGGCTAAAGCGGGAGTTACCGCAGAGTCACTCCGGCGAGACGGTTTCGCTCGCATCGGAGCAGCGCCAGGTGTAGCCACTGCAGCTGCGGCGGTCTTCGCGTTCTCCAACCCTGCACTCCAACGCGCAGGCCTGCACCCGGTGGCCGAGTACCGCCCGCCCGGCCAGCCGCCATCGGTAGGGTCAGCGTCTGGGTCCGCGTATCCACTGCGTCTGCTCACGCTGAAGCGCCACTATTCGATCAACTCGTCCTATGGCTCATTGCCGGTGATGTTGGGCGCAGAGCCACTGCAGATTGCGCAAGTGCACCCCGCCGACGCCGCAGCGCGTCAGATGCACGATGACGACCGGATTCGTGTCTTCAATGAATTGGGCAGTATCGAGTGCAGCGTCTCCATAACAGACAAGGTGCCACAAGGAACCATTGCCGTGCCGTTCGGCAGGTGGGCAGCGGGTGGTGCCGCTGGTGCCGGTGGTGCCAACAGCCTCACCAGTGATCGGTTGGGGGACTTGGCAAACGGGCCAACGTTCTGCGACAACCTCGTTGAGGCTGCGCTGATCTCAGCCACCTCACTAACGCATAACTGAATCAGGGTTCAGTTATGAATATGAGAATTAGCGGTAGGTTTGTGCGTTAGCCATGCATCTATTGAGGCCATCGATGTTGCAAGAATATGTTGACTATTGATGCGTCGTGGTGCGACGATTCGCTTGCCTCAAGATTGACGGATCGGATGGCAACGAAGCATCAAGACGACTAGCCCGCAAGGGCTGCTGTCCCTTCGGTCCGAGGTGAGCAGAAGGCTCCACCTGCGCGCAGCACTTCGCAAGTACTTCGCAAGTACTTCGCAAGTACTTCCCCGACGTGCGTTGGTGTTAGCCCACCATTCCCGCAACCACAACGATCGAGGAAGCACAGCCATGAAGACCAAAGACCTTGCTACACGTATGTCCCATCGCTTGGCCAACTACCAGCTGGATGACAAAGTGATCGCCTCACTTGCAGACCGAGTTCTCCTTGATGGAGTTCAGATAGCCCGCTTTGATGTCTGCATGTATGGCATCTGCGTGGACTATTTCACCGATAAGCGTCCCACGCTGGAGATGCTGGATCATGACCGCGGCGTTGTGCGCTGGGAAGTGTTTCCATACGGCATCATCGACTGGGACCGGTTCCGCGTTCGTGTGGCGTATGCCGTTGATGAACTCGAGGCGAAAGTTCCGATGCGTGGATTCGGACGCTGAACCCCTGCCGGACGACTCAACGTCCGGCACCTTGTCCCAGTCGGGCGAATCGTCGGGCGAATCGTCGGGCGAATCGTCGGGCACCTCGTCGGGCTTTGCACCGGATCGCATCATTCACTTGCACCCAAGTGCCCGCTGCAATCTTGCGTGTAGTCACTGCTACTCAGAGTCCGGGCCCTCTCGCCGAGACGGGTTATCTGCCCGACTGATCAACGAAGCGCTGACAACGCTTCGTCGTCATGGCTACTCGCATGTCAGCCTGTCCGGTGGGGAACCGCTGATGTACCCGCAGCTTCTTGAGGTTGTCTCAGGGGCCAAGCAACTGGGGTATCGGGTCACCATGATCACCAACGGGTTGCTGGTCTCGGAACGTGCCGACCCGCTGATGGCGGCGCTGGATGGCGTCGCGGTCAGCTTCGACGGTCTGGCTGCCTCCCACAACGAAATTCGCGGTCGGCGGGACGCGTTTCAGCGGGCCAGTGCCGCAGTGCAGCGACTCAGTGCGGCAGGAGTGCGTGTCGCCGCTGCGGTATCGGCCAGCAGATCGACCATTCCGCAGTTGCCAGACTTGGTCGAGCACCTTTCGGGTCTCGGGGTGTGCGCAATCCAGTTCCGGCCAGTTGCAATGGCTGGCCGTGCCGCTGCCAAAGGGGTTGGCGGAACTGCTGGTGGAACCCCACCTCAGCTACCTGACGAGGTCTTTGCGGACAGGGCGCGCTTGTTTCTTATCTCGATTGCCCTTGGGCACGAGTTTCCACACATCCGGATTCGCTGTGACTTGGCGCCAGCATCTGGTTTGTGGAACGACCGCGGATCGTATCGAGAACTCCTCCAGCCTCAGCTGACTGAAGCAAGCCCGTTGGCACAGTTAGTGAACCCGCTGGTCATCACTGAAATGGGGACAATGAAACCCATCGCATATGACTTTGACCCGCGCTTCGACATCGGGTCGCTCGCCGCATTGAGCGACGAGACCATCAATGCCTACAAGTCAACCGGCATCGATTCGTTCCGCGACTTGATGCAAACAGCTGTTGATCAATTGGAGACACGGTCGGAGTTTGTCGACTGGTTCGATGACTGCACACGCCTCAGCGCACGCGTGCTGACGACGACGGGTCCGCATATCTGACGGATGTGGATCCGCCGTCGTCCTCCACGCTTATTAGACGGGCAGCGATCTCCGGAGGAGGTCGCCCAGCGCTTTGCCCAGTGGTTCGACCAGTCTGCGAATGGGTTGGTGGGTGAGTATGGCTGCTGCGGTGACGAGAAAGAGTCCGGCCAACAGTTTCAACAGGAAGTTGCGGAATTCGGTGTTGTCCACGTCACGCAGGGCCTGCTCGCAGTTCGCACGGGTTATGCAGTCGCCGACGGTTCCCAGGTCTGGCTCTTCGCATGCACTGGCAGACGAGTACGTGGCATCAGTCGGCGGCTTGGCGCAATCAACGATGCTTGCAACCAAGCGGTTGGCGATCAGCCGATGGCCAAGTGGGGTTGGGTGCACGCTGTTGTGAAACCAGTTGGTTGGGTACGCAACTTGATGCAGGGGATTGGATTCTGGGTTGAGTGAAAACAGGTTGACTGCGCTGCCGATGTTTCCATTCCCGCAGATGCGTCGGTCAACAATTTTCGTTGACACCTTGCCCCTCGCCGGGACGGAGTACACGAACGCGGATTGTGTGTCTGCCAGCTGGAAACCGGCGGCAGAGGCTGCGGCGAAGTTGATGCGGTTGAGGTTCTTCACGATGCCGATGATGGTGGCGTGTTCCGTTGTCTTCATTGGCGACCACATGCATCGCGTATCTGCAACCGGCAGTGGGTATGGCACCAACACCAGCCGAGCGTTGACAAAGGCGGTCCCAATTTTCCCGAAGAGATCGGACCTTTCGAGGTCCTTCTGATAGTGGATCAGCAACGATGCGATGATTTTGGCCGAATCGTCTGTGGAGCAGTCGGTTGGCCCCAGGCAGGCTTCAACGAGGTCGCCGAAGCCGATGTCGTTCCCCCCGATCGACACCAGCACCGTGGCAACGTCGCCGGTGCGGGCTGCCATGGCAAGTTGCGACGGGCCCCGCCTCACCAGACGACCACCGCGGATAACAGCACTATCGGGTGCGCCTTCACCTTCGTACTGGCTGGAAACCAGAATGTCTGCCGCCACTGCGCCCGAGCACGACACAAACGTCAGCCGTTGGCGCTCCGCCCCGCCAATTCCCTCGGCAAGAAGCACGGGATACGCGGTGGATGCTCGACGGCACTTGTTGTCCAGCCGGTCCGCAAGGTTGGCCTGATTCGTGCCGTTGATGAAGACCGGGGAGCCCTCGCCGGATTGATACGAGTCGCCAATTGCTACCAGTGCTGGTCCGGAAGTTGGGAGGTGCTCAGAAGGATCTGAGGTCACGCGTGGTTGCAGCGCCCACGCGAACGACACAACGGCCGCAAGGGCGATGATGTCCGCGTTGGTGTTGGCAACGATGAAGTTCACCATGATGAACGTGAGCAGGCCGAGGCCGAGTGCGTACAGCCAGGCGCCTGACATCGCCCACCACAAGAGCAGGCCACCGCAGACAATAAGTACAGATACCAACAGGCGCCGCTTCGTGCGCGGCCATGCAACGATCCTGGCCAGGAGGTTGGATCGCGGGTTTCCTGCAAAGGTTGCGGTCACCAACGTGATCGCCACCGGCGCCAGCACAAACGAGATCAGGAGCCACGCAGACCTGCCGGCGAATGCACCGAACAGGCCGGCACTTGCCCCCACGATCGCCACAACCCACCCCAGCGGCACAGCCCACGGCGCCTTGCGCAATTCAAGGACGGCGTCGCCGATCGCCATGACCCCGGTGAGCGCCGCCACAACGGTGACCAACTCGGAGCGGTCGTTGGCCACGATGGCTGCCACGGCCGCAATCCCGGCTGCGGCGAGAAGCAACACCAACAGCGACCGGGAGAACTTCAGTTTGGTGGGATGCCGCGCACGAAATCCTCCAAGGAGTCCAATCAGCACGACGCCAAAGAGAACTTCAATCGAGGTTGGCAGCCCGTCTCTGACCACGATCAGGAACACGGTGAGCAGCAGCGCTGACAGGATCAGCCGCACGGCAGCGGCCGTCTTGTCGGGCACAGGAACCGCAAGCCCTGCGGGTGGGGCTGCGGATGCGGGTGAACTCATGGTCACGTCCCTCCAGAGAGACGAGATCCGTCACGTCTCCCGGGGCGAGCGTAACGGCTGCAGTTATCGCACGCCCGCTAGTCGGGTATCGCCGTGTTCGCTGAGGTCGGTTGTTACGCTGAAAAGTGAAGCGACTGACCAGCGGAGGTTCCAATGGCGCCCGGCGCGAACAGAGTGGGACCTGTGCGCCAAGCACTACTTCGACGAGTACTTCGACCGGTTCTGCGGCCAGTTCTCCCCGCATTGAGATGGTTCCGAGGCCGACGCCCTTGGCAACGCGTGCTGATGATGGTGTTTGTCGCCCTGGCGCCATGGGTTGCCAACCCTGAGGTGTGGGATCGCGGTCCCTCCGCTACTACGCAACCTGCGGCCACTGTTCCGGAGGCCACTGTTCCGGCGGCCACTGTTCCGGCGGCCAGTGTCCCGGTGAATGAACTTCCCCTCATCGACACGTTTGAGCCGGTTGCAACGGTCCCCTTCGACCCAGTCGTGCCGGATTCGGTGGTGCCTGATTTGGTTCCCGATTCGGAGAACATCTTCGAGCCAAGCGAGGGTCTGGCTCCGGACGATGTGGTGTCGCCGGCCCCCGGCCGCGCACCGGAGTGACCGACGTCGCTACCTGAAATGACTGGACCATGGGGGTCAGCGCCCGTAGTCTTACGTAGATATTCTACGCAAACCGACCGCGGGGCTTGCGACGATTGCATGGGCGGGATCGTCGCAAGACCTTGGCGTCACTCGGCCTCGCCGCGTCGCTCAAGCTTCTGTGTCGCTCAAGCTTCTGTAGTCGCTCAGGCTTCTTGAGTGAACTGCATGGCGAGTGCCTCCACGGCGCAGCCGAAGCTGTTCCATCCGGTTCGGTAGGCCGTGGGGTATTCCATGCGGACGATGTTCTTCTCCGCCAACTCTGGGCTGATCTTGTAGCGCAGGACGTACCCCTCGAAAAGTGCGCCCACGGCTACGGCCAGGTCATCGATGGTTAGGTGTGGTTTCAAGCTACGCCCATATGTGTGCAGAACAACTTCCATCAAATGCTTGTTCAGACGCTGGTACGTGGCATAGCTTTCGGCCATCGCTGTTCGGATGTCTGGCTCGTCGATTGCTACTGCCCAGAAATGGGAGAACACAAAGAACTCGCGTGATTGCAAAACGCTGTCCAGATACGTGTTTGCCACGTCTCGGAGCAGCAACGGCAACGGGGATTGATTCTCCAAGTGCCGGGTGACCACTTCGATCATCAGGCTGGCATCGGCATACGCGGTGTCACGTAAGGAGAAGCTCGCAAGCTCACGATGAAACGCTTCCTGCGTCTTCCACAGCTGATAGGCCGACCCGGTGGTTCGCCCGGCAGCTTTTGCCACATCCACCAGCGAGACGGACTTCACCTCAACGGGAATCCCTCGTTCCACCAAGAGTCGACGCCCCGTGGCCAACAGCAACGCTCGCGTTTCTTCTGTGTTCGGGTTTCGTTGGCGCATGTCGGACAGTCGCCTCTCTGACGGCTGGTGCTCCTCTTGCCCGATCGTACTGCTCGCCCAAGGTTTCATCGTTGTCGGCCCGCCAGTTTGACCTGTCACTTTTTGGTCGGATTGGCGCGATAACTGACACCTGAATGAAGCCCGGACCGGCTAAGGGAGGCGGGCCTTGCGGCGGGTGAGTTGCGTGCTGGCGATGCTGACGATGAGGCCGACGGCGGCGATGAGTATCCAGACGTGACGGAACCCGTCGATGCCTGTCTTGGCAGTGGTGAACGCAATCACCAGTGCGATGCCAAACGATCCACCCAGGTATCGAGTGGCCTGCACCACGGCACTGCCAGACCCATACTGATCCGCCGGGAGTGTGGCGGCAGCGGCGGAGGAGAATTGCGGGAAGCACATGGCCACACCCAATGCGGAGCAGACGACGGCCGGAAGATACTGCGTGACGTAGGACGGAGCGGTGCCAACCAGCGAGAGCAGAATCAGCCCGCTGGCGCCGTAGACCAAGCCTCCCGGGATGAGGAGTGATCGCTGGCCAACGCGGCCGGCCAGCCGACCGAACCGTGGTGCGGTGAGCGCAACGATTGCTGGGCCGATCGCGATGGCCAACCCTGCACGCACAATCGAGTACTTCCACACCGTGGTGAGAAACAGCACGTTGCTGAGGAACATCGCGTTGAACCCGATGGCAAATACCAGCGCTGCGATGTTGGCCCACGTGAAGTCGCGGTTGTGGAACAGCTCGAGGCGCAACACCGGGTTAGGGATGGCCCGCGCACGCAGCACAAATGCGCCGAGGAGCGCGAACCCAAACACCAAAGCACCGATCGTGCGCGCACCCACCCAGCCCCACTGGTCGGTCTGGACGATGCCCAGCGTGAGGCTGGCCATGCCGATGGCAAGCAGTCCCACCGTGAGCGGATCGGGGAGTCGACCAGCGGTTGCCTCGCGGCTCTCCGTCAGAACCCGACGGCCCAAGAAGTAGCTGAAGATGCCGACCGGAAGGTTGATGAAGAAGGCCCACCGCCATGACAGGTGCCCAACAAGTAGCGCCCCAAGTGGTGGCCCTGCCGCTCCGGCCGATGCGCTGATTGCGCCCCAGATGGCGACCACCACCGGGATCCGGGATGCGGCGAACGAGTTCAGTAGGAGCGCCAACGAGGACGGGATGAGCATCGCCGCGCCAATGGCCTCAAGCGCTTCGGCGGCGATCAGTAGTCCAAGGCTGGGAGCCAACCCGCATGCCATGGACCCGACGGTGAACACCACCACGCCCATCAGGAATACTCGTCGTCGACCAATTCGATCCGCAAGCCGCCCCGCCGGAATCAGCATTGCGCCGAAAGTAAGTGTGTATGCATTCAGCACCCACGACAACGTGGACGGCGATGTTGGGAACGTGCGTCCAATCGCTTGGAAGGTGACGAACCCGATGGTGGTATCCAAGAAAACGGCGAACACGGCCAGGCCCGTGGAAAGCAGGACCACGCGCTCGTGACGGGTCATCGCACGCTGTGCCGGCGGCGAGACAGCTTGATCAGAATTCATAGTTTGAAACTACTAACATTGGTAGCTTCAAGCAAGTAGAGTTTTCTGTCGAGGAGTTCCCCCGATGTCCACACCTGTTCCCTATAAGCAGAACTGCCCCATCGCCCGCGGCCTGGACCTGCTGGGAGACCGGTGGACCATGCTCATCGTGCGCGAACTCAGCGTTGGTCCGCAGCGCTTCAGTGACCTGCAGCGCAACCTGCCTGGCATCGCCGCAACCGTGCTGACTGATCGGCTGCGGTCCATGTCGCAAGACGGCCTGGTGGAAACGGTCCCCTCGGACCCGCCCAGCCGCCGCAACCTCTACGCCCTCGGCCCGCTTGGCCACCGGGCGCTGCCCGTGTTGTCGTCGCTGCTGCGCTTCGGCATGCCCTTCGTCGAACTGCCTACGAAACACAACAGCGAACAACCCATCGAGCGGCCCCAACTCACCATCGTTGGTGCCATCACCGCGTATCACGACCCCACGGCCGCAAGCTCTGTTGACACTGACCAGCGCTACGAGATCAGGGTCGACGGCGCAGTATTCACGCTCGATCCCAACGCCCACGTTGTCGATGAATCCGCTGCCCCCGATCTGCTCATCACGGCACCATCTCGCGCATGGATCGAAATCCGCCAGCACCTGCACACGTTCGATGACCTTGTCCGCGATGGAACCATCACCTGGACCGGTTCAGCCGAGGCGCTGGCCAACTTCCGTTCGATCTACAAGTTGGGTCCCGGCGAGTTCGCTCCCGCTGTAGGTGGTAAGCGCGCATAGCTAGCCTTCGGATGTTGCCTCACCTGCGGGGAGCTTTGCGCCGGGCCACTGTGGGCACGTCGCTCGGTACGGCGAGTCCCTCGGTCCATTGCGTTCCCATTCCAACAAGGTCATGTTGCGTCCTGCGGCTTTGCATGTTCGATCGAACCACGTTGAAACATCGAGATCCCACAGCAACCCGTGTTGACCCGTGAGGTGAGTGAACAGCACCGGGACCGGTGCAGCCGCAACGTATTCTCCAGTTCCTGGAAACGGCGCCCCAACCGGTTGGCCAGCAGCGAGGTCCCACAGCCGTCCTTGTGCGTCGAACGCCGTGACCATGTACTGAGGGTTTTCGAAGAACTCTGAACCACCTTCCGCCCACGGGTTGGACAGGCTGTTGTCTCCCGGAAACCGGCGGATGACGGTTCGTTCCGGCCACGACCAGATCGTATGTGTACCGTCTTTCGCAATTGTCAGGACTCGCTCTGCCGCTGCGGTCGAACGAACCGCTGATGGCAGACCCGGCAGGAAAAGGCGGAGTGGTTACCAGCTTCCACGTTGTTGTATCGATTGTCATCGAGTCGCCCGAGTTGCGATTGACGATGATGAAGTCACGCCCGCCGGGCGACGCAAAGCCGTCCCATCCAGTTTCCACTCCGGGACTGACGATCCTGGCAAGTTCCGCATTGTTGTCCGTGCGCTGGACCCGAAAAACTTGCGCCGGTTTGTCGGGCCGAGGAAACGTTGGCGTGCTCATCAATGTGATCCACGGCCCACCGAGTGGTGAGACCGATGGTCCCGATGCCCAACCAACTTTTTCGAACGTGGTTGTCGCTTCTCCCGCTCTCGACGGATAGAACACGACGCGGTTGCCAACCCTGTCCCACACGGACCGACGCTCGCGTGAGGCCCACCACGAATCCGACGGTCGTGATTCCCGGGAGGTTCGAGGCTGACACACCTGAGTACGGTCATCCGGGCAGTACGACTCCACCATTGCCGGAGCGCTGTCACCAAGTTGGGCTGCCGCGTCGATGGTTGTCAACCAGCCAGCACCCTCACGCACTCCGCTCGCGAAACCGACGCCGGGCCGAGTGGCAAACGCTCGTGCGAGGAGACGGTCTCCGTTGAAGCTGAGGACCGCAATTCCGTCAGACCCCCCAGCCAGTACCCGTCCAAAATCGGGAGCCGATGCAACGCTGCGTAACAGGCCAACCTGTACGTCGATCGGTTCGCCGACCTGTTCCCCGGTAGCGGCATCTATCTCCAGCACGTTCCCATCACGACGGGCAATCACGGCGCGTCCCGGCTGAAGCGCGGCGATGTCTGCGCTGAGACCGGTCCCAGCCGCGTTTCCACGCCAGACGAAGGCCTGGGTCAGCGATTCAAGCTTGTTCGCATCCCACTCGCCGATGCTGGCAAAGCCGCCGCTGATGATTCGGTCCCCGCGGGCTTCCATCCAAACCGTGCCGGAAAGAGCGCCCAATCCACCGTTGACCAACCCGTTCGGAAACATACGTCAAGGCGAATCGCTCGCCGGCCTCGCTCAACGTGCGTCCATCAACTCCAGACAGCCGTTGCACCCGCGCGCCGCGTGAGCTCAGCAGGTCACCCCCGCCAACGAAGGCGACTTCTGCGAACAGCGGGGCAGTAGGGAGAGCCGGTCCCGGCGGCCCGGGCATCGACGCCTGATCCGCGTAGGTCTGGTCAGTCGGAACTGCCGTCGCCCATCGCTGGACAAGGCTGCCTGTATCCAGCAGATGGACAGCCAAGTCTGCCGAAACAATCGCTACCTGACGACCGTCCGGTGAAACGGTTGCCGCCACCGTGGCGGGCAATGGTCGAACGATCGAATCCTTGAGACCGACGATGACTGTGGACAGATCCGCAAACCTGACTGTGGCGTAATCGCCGCCTATTGAAAACGCTCGACGTTGGGCAAGGGCGTAGGGCGCCAACGGCTTGGCGGGGATGTCCAGCGACGCAAGTTCGTCAAGTGTTGACAGGTTCCATCGGTCAATCGATCCGTCGCGGAGACCGAAAATGGTGGTGTCGTTGATGTCGACCGCGACGTAGGAACGCCCCGAGCCGACGAACCCAAGAATGCGATCTTGCGCGATCAGAACTCGCTGCAAGGCGCCAACCGTTTCTGGCGACTGCTCGCGTCGAAAACTCTCCGCCGCAGCAAGGAGACCAAGGGAAAGGTTGGTCTGCGCAAGGGCGGGCGCGCTGGCCGCAAGCCGTGCAGTCTCTGCCCGCCGCGCAGAGCCTGTTGCGCGCTCGCGCGACTGCCACGCAATTGACCCGGCCACAAGCGCAGCCGCAGCGAGGCAGGCGACCCCAACCAACGATCGTTGCAGCCGGCGTGTGGCCCGTCTCGAGCTTGCTGCCTCTGCGGCCGCTCGCAGCTGAGAGGCGCGGAGAAACTCTTGCTCTCCCGGACTCAGAGAGTCCATCTGCCCTTCCAGCTCACCCGTGGTCAGTTCGAGTCTTGCGCCGCGGAACAGATCTGAATCGTCACGGCCACGTTGCTCCCAGGAGAACGCAGCTACACGCACCTGATCCAGGGCGCGAAGGGCGTCTCGATCTTCGAGTAGCCATTCTTTGAGTTTTGGCCAACGTGTGATGAGTGCCTCATGGGCGAGTTCCACCGTTGGTTCCCTCGTCAGCGGATCACGATCAAAGGTCAGCAACCTGGCAGTCCCGAAGGCCTCAACAAGGTCGTCACGTTCAGCGCCAGGCTGTAGGTCAGCCAGCCGCACTCGCCTGCGCGTGTCCTCCACTCCATCACCCAGTGCGACCAGACGCGTGAACAGCCGTCGTGCAATCTGCTCATCGGGCGCTTCTCGCAGCAACGCATCGGCCCTCGAAGCAATGGTGCCCTCGAATCCTCCGGAGCGTACGTATGCCGAATGGGTCAAGCAGCCGCGTTCGCTGTTGTCAAACAACTCGGTAAGCGCGTATTGCAGCAGCGGGAGTCCACCAGGTTGGCTGTGCACGTCGCGCACGACGCGGTCGACGAGACCTGGTTCGAATTCCACCCCCACCGCTTCCGCAGGGCCCGTGATCGCGCTGGTGAGTTCGGTGGTGCTGAGGGGCCCGATTGGAACTGTGGAGTGCGAGAGCAACTGCGTCAGCCCGTCGTGCGACAAGGCCCGATCGTAAAAGTCAGCGCGCATGGTGACGACGACGTGTGTGTTTAACCCGCGTTCGGTGGCGACCTCGACGAGCTGGTTAAGGAAGTTGGCCCGCTCCGCGTCGCTGGTCAACGTGAACAATTCTTCGAACTGATCGATGACGAGAAGCAGGGGAGGAGAATCTTCGTTTGTCGTGCCTTTCACAACCCTTGCAAGACCGCGCGGTGCCATCATTTCTGTGAGGGGCAACGTGATCGGTGAGGTGGCAATCCGACCAATTGCCGACGCGAACTCTTCAAATGGATGCTGGCCCGGGGTCATGGTGGTGATGAACCAATCAACCTTTGTGCCGTGGGGCTTGTCATTGGTAATGGAACGGATACTTGGGATCAGACCGGCTCTGACTACCGATGATTTCCCGGAGCCAGACGGTCCCACCAGCGCAAGGAATCGAGGCACCGCTGACTTGGCGACGGCGTCATTCAAACGGCTCACCAGCTCGGCAACAAGCTGGGATCTGCCAAAGAAGTCGGGAGCATCGGCTTCGCGGAATGACCGCAGTCCCTTGTAGGGATTACGAAACACTGTGAGTGAGTCCCCGGCGGCGTGGAAAGCCTTCGACCGGGCAATGTATGGACTTTCGGATGGACTTTCGGATCGACTTTCGGATCGAACATCGGTTACCGCCAGAATGCGCTCCACGATGTCGATGAACTCTGTAATGGTGGAAAACCGATCAGCTGGATCTTTGGCGGTGGCCTTGGCAAGGGCTGCGTCGAGCGCGTCGTGGAATCTCGGGCCGAATGTCGTGCAACAACGGCAACGGGTCAGAGATCTGGCGGCTGATCAGGTCGCTCAGGGAGTTTGCTTCGTGGAACGGCAGGCGGCCGGCGAGGACCTCGAACAGGCAAATCCCAAGTGCGTAGATGTCGGTTGCCTTGCCGACAACTTTTCGGCGCAGCTGCTCGGGCGACGCATATGCCGGAGACCCAACGGATGCCGCCGACACCAACAGGTCTGTCGGTGTTTCGCCCGGTGCACTCTCAAGCGTCTGACTGTCAGAAAACCCGGGGTTCATTTCCGGTGCCGAAACAGCAATACCGAAGTCCGCGAGGAAAAAGTTTCCTTCCTCGTCCAACATGATGTTTCCGGGGCGTACATCACGATGCACAACGCCTGCGTGGTGTGCCGTCTCCAGAGCGGAGCCCACTTGGTGAATCATGCGGAGTGCCGAAGTTGCTTCTATCGGACCAGTGCGCAAGACACTTTCCAGCGTCCCGCCCCGCAATAATCGCATCACCAAATAAGCGCTCCCCGGTTCGCGCCAAAAGTCGTATAGCGGCACAATGAAGGGGTGCTCGAGGCGAGCTACCAGTTGCGCCTCTGCTTCGAAGCGCCTCACAAACTCGGGGCGGTCCGCCAGTTCGGCGCGAATGACTTTCACTGCCACATCCCGATCCACAGACGGCTGGCGCCCTCGGTACACCACAGAGAAAGCGCCAGCTCCAATCTGTTCTGCGATTTGGTAGCTCTTGAGGTGCTGGGACCCGGGGGTCTGGCTGCGGAAACTTGCAGCGGTACCCGCAGCGATTTCGGCTTCCGCACGGCGGATTTCGTGGCTTGGTTCTAATCCCAGATCTGTCGCAAGTCGTTGCCGGTAGGTCTGGTACACCCGCAGGGCCTCAGCTGCCCGTCCTGACGCATTGAGTGCGTACATATGAAGTCGATGGGTTCGTTCTCGCAACGGTGATCTGGCGGCTGCGCCCTCCAACTCCACCGCGGCGTCTTCATGGAGCCCAAGCCGGAGAAGAGCCTCGGCCAATTCATCTGCCGCATGGGCTCGGGATTCGTCGAGAAGCACAGCGTCTGGTCGTGCCCAATCCTCATGCGCGAACTCTTCTATTGCCGGCCCTCGCCACAACGCAAGTGCTTGACGAAGGCAGTCGACTCGGGAGTTGTCGTCAGTTGCCTGACGGCCTGTTCGCACAAGTTCAATGAACTGGACAGCGTCGGTGTCAGCGGCATGGAGCGCATAACCGCCACCCTGCGTCACAACGATTGTGGGATCTCCGACGGCGGATCGAAGCCGTGAAACAGCCGTATGAACGGATTGTCTCGCATCGTTAGGGGACGTTCCGTCTGGCCACAACGCGCTGACAACGCTGTCAAGACTTCGAGTATGACCCGGTGACAATGCGAGGTGAGCAAGGAGTCGCCGTTGCTGGGCGCCACCGATAACGATGGGCCTTCCAGCAACATTGGCCTCCAAGGTTCCGAGGATGCTTACTGCAAGAGTCATGGTCGCTCCGTCCGTCGAACGTCAACCGTTACAGCTACGTTCGTCAGCCTGACAGAAACCTGACAGGCTTGCTCAGAGCAGGTGTTTTTTTGTTAGTTGTGAAGTTTCACCTTGACCATTGCAAGGTTGTTGACGTGGGCCCGATCCACTGGTAGCGGGAAACAGAATGCGCCCAGTGCGAAGTTATCTATGGAGCTTTCCGCCCGGGAAAGCCCGGACACCATGGTTATTGAGGTTGCTCCGGCGCCAAGTTCTCCGATGCTGAACCAGTGGGACTCGCCTCCAACCACAGGTTCAACCCTCGGGCTGGTTGCTCGTTCGACGGAAAATCCGGACACGGCGTCGAAACGCGGGGTGGTCATTGTGCACGTCACTGCCTTTGCTGGTTTGGATCCCAGGTTGGAAACTCGAAGAGCGGCGCTAAATGTGGTTCCGCGCTGCAGTTCCTCGGGTGCTGCAATCGAAACGCTGATATCGGTGAGCGAGTCCAACACGCCGTCGCGTGATGGGTCGAGGGGGTTGGCAGTTGCTGCGTTCACGGACGTTGCGTCGACAGAGGCAAAGGACGAAGCAGCGATCAGCAGACAGACAACGGTGAAGGCTTTGGTTCTGCGGAAAGTCAAGCGTGACATGGCTCATTCCCTTTCTGATGGCCAAGCAAATGCTGGCAACTTCAGGGTTCAGGAACGGTCTGACAAAGACCTGTCGCTGCGATGACAAAAACCTGACCAGTTTGGCCACTGCTCGTCGCTTTTCCGGCGTCGAGGCCTCTTGGATCAGCGATTTTCCAAGAGCAACGTTGCGATGCGCTCGCCAATGACCACGGCGGGGATGTTGGTGTTTGCCGCGGGGGATCGTTGGGATGATGGACGCGTCGGCCACAACGATTCGGTCGCTGCCGTACAGGCGGCCTCGCTCGTCACACACGGCCATCTCGCCGATGCCCATCGCGCAGGTTCCAACGGGGTGGTAGTAGTGGACCACGTTGCGACGGATGTCGGCATCGGTCGACATTTCCGTCACCCGTTCGCCCAGCGATGATGCAAGAGCAGGTTGTCGAAGCAGTTCCTCGGCAAGGGCAAGGCCATCACGCAGCACGATGAGATCGTGGTCGTCTGGGTCGGTGAGGTAACGGTGATCGATGCGTGGTGCCGCCGCAGGATCGGGTCCAAGCACGTCCACTCGGCCTCGGCTCTGTGGGGTGACGCAAGCAACCTCTACAAGCGCCCGCCCATTGGTGAGCGTCGTCTGCGTTGACGCACAGACGGGGAAGAGGTGGAGGTCGAAGATCCCATCGGTGGCAAGCGTGGAACATGCCTTGCCAAGCGTCTGCTCCTCCGGCAACGCACCGCGGGCCTCGTAATCCTCCAACAGGTCTTGCAGTTCCTGACCAACCGTCCTGTCGGCGTGGACCATTGGGTGATCGTGGAGATTGGCTCCCACGCCCGGCAGTGCACGAACCACCGCAATACCAGCGCTGCGCAGCCGATCGGGGTCGCCGATTCCAGAGCGTTGCAGGATGGCCGGTGATCCGTAGACCCCGGCGCTCACCACCACACGGTCTGCCTCGATTCGAATCGGTTGTCCGTTGCGGACCCCGTGGATGGCGACCGACGATGCACCTTCCTCAAGTCGGTCCACCAAAACGTTGTCCACAATCTGCAGGTTGCTATGTGCACGTACGGCATCGAGATACGCGAACGCGGTGTTCCAGCGAACCCGGTTCACGATGTTGACCGACTCACGCCCAAACGAGGTGTTTGCATCCAGGTCGCACAGGTCCTGCGCCATGTTCCACCCAGCGGCCGCAGCGGCATCGAGGCAACGTTGGTGGAACGGGCCAACCTCATCGGGTTCGTAGGTTCGTACGCGCATCTTTTCGAGTGCTGTTGCAAACACGGGCCGCAAGAGGTCGGTGCGCCAGAGGGGAAGTCCCCAGCTGTCGTAATCGGTTGCATGTCCAACTGCGGCAATGGCCCCATTGTGCGATGAGCAGCCACCCATCACACGCGCGCGTTCGAACGTGATGGGATCGCGCCCCTCGATAGGGCCTGACGCGTAACCCCAGTCGTGCGACGTTGCAATGGCGTGCGCGTTGAGCAAGTCGCTGGGCCACCGGGTGTCGCCGAACTGCCCAGTGAATGGCCCAGTGAATGGCCCAGTGAATGGCCCGTAGTCCGGACCCGCCTCGATGAGCACAACTCTTGCCCCGGCCTCAACCAACCGAGCCGCAACCACAGCTCCGCTGGAGCCGGCCCCGATGACCGCAACCTCTGGGGTGTAGCGGGCCGGTCCGTCAATTCCGTTCGCATTCATCGACAGACCTCTCATCTACTGGGTGGCATCTACTGGGTGGCATCTATGTGCATCCACTGGGCGGCACTACTGGCGGACAGTTGTCAGGGTACTGGCGGGCTCGCTCAGTTAATGGCGTCGCTCGCCGGAATAGGTCCCCCACTCGACGGAATCCAGTCTCACCAGCCTGGGGAGCAACTGAGTAGCGGACTTTCCCGACCTGAGAAGGGGACTTACGACGACAACAGTGGGCTGAGTTTCACTTCGAAGGCCACCTTTCACCGCAGGTCAGGCTGTTGCAAGTGTGCGGTACGGAATGCGGAGGTGTGTGGCTGCGGAACGGATGTTGGGTCCGTCGTCGCCGTCCCAAACCAGGAGGGTGGCGCCGAGATGCTCGGCTGCTGCTACGGCTTCAGCCCCAAGACTGGAAAGCCGGTGGGCTGCTGCTAACTCGGCAACTCGGAAAGCTATTTCTGCAAGCGGCAACACCTCAAACCCAGCGGGCGAGAGGAGTTGTCGACCAAGAGCGGTGCGTTGCTCCGGTGCCCATGATCCGGTGAGTTTCCCACCGGGAGCGGAAACCACCGATTTGCAGAGCCGTAACAAGTAGAGGTTGGTGGTCCAAAGTTGACGGGTGGCGATGACCCGGTCCAAGCCAGTGGACATGGTTCCTGCCAGGAAATCTCGCAGGAGATGGTCGTCGACGACCACGTGCTTCATCGGGTGTGGAGGCGTTAGGTTGCGTCGGAGACGACTCAGGTAGTTGCCAGGTCCGGGTCGTCCAACGAGGAGACAAACTGCGCGTGCACCGCGCTTGGGAGGAGATCGTTGAGCAGATGGCGGGCCTGACCTCTTGGGACGGTCAGTACGCCGAAGCCAAGGTCGATCATCTCGACAGGTCCGCCCTGGTCAAGGTGCCATCGGTGCCGGACCGCTGCTGGGAGCGAAACCTGCCCGGAAGCCGAAACGAGGTATTCCTTGACACTCATCGCACCACCATACTTGGTGCGCAAGGTCCTGGCACCAAGTGTCGATCCCCCGCCGGTGATTGTGGGTTGCGAGGCTTCGTGAACGAAGCCGCCCGGATCTGTTCGTGCGGTGGGGAGCATCGGCTCGGGCGGACGCGCTCGTGCAACTTTGTGCCGGGATATACAGAACTGTGCCGGGATTTACGGCCGTATTTCGCGGCACAACCTCGTAAAACCCGGCACAACAAAGGGTTGAGCCAACGGAACATTCGACGCCGGTGATGAACTCGAGAACTGCCGTTGCGACCGATTCGGACAGACCATCGCTGGATCGTCCGGGCGGCTGGTCGTGTGCCACGGGCGGATCGAATTCGTTCCGCCCTCAAGTGGGGCCAGAATCCTCTTACGGGGCGAGCAGCGCGGCGGGTATGACGGCGATGCCGTCGGCTCGTCGGTAAGCGTCTGTGCCGGTGGTGAGAACTGCAGCGTCGGCGAGACCGGGTCCAAGCTTGTTGCGAAGCCACTTGAGGTGGACAACGTCTTTGTCCTCCACCAGTGGGCTGAGTTTCACTTCGAAGGCCACCACCCGACGGTCCGCGCCTTGGACGATGAAGTCGACCTCGTGGTCTCCGTTCTTCGTTCGCAAGTGAGAGACCGTGGCGGAGCTGTGCTGTGCGTAGACACGTAGCGACAGCGCGACCAAGGACTCAAAAAACTGCCCGAGCAGAAATCCATCGCCGAACTTTGGCCGGGTGCGGTTTGGTTCTGCTGCCAGCAACGAAGCTTCGGTGACTCCCAGGATTTGGGCTGCGAGGGCTGGGTCTGCCAGATGGTGCTTGGGGGCTTGGGCCAGCCTGGTGAGCGCGTTTGTTGCTGGAACCCATCCGGGGACCGGGTCGAGAAGGAAAAGCCGGGTGAGCATTTCTCGGTACTGGCCGGAGGTGACGCGAGATGGTTTGTCGGAGTCTCCGGGGGTTGCGGCATCCAAGATGGCGTTGTACGAGGCGGTAGTGGCCGTCGCCGAAGAGTAGGCCTCCATCCAGGCGCGAAGCGCGGCGGGTTTTGCCACACGATGGCCTTGTTCGACGAACTCGACATCAGCAATGCGGTCAACGTAACTGCGCATCTGAGCCTGTCGTGCGCGTGCTGGCAGGTCACGAATTCCGGGAAACCCGGACGCGACGATCTCTCGGACGTAGTCGGTCAGTGTCACGGTGGATGAGCCTTGGATCACAGGCTGAGTAGCGAGCCCGTCGGAATCCGCGGAGTGTGCCGGGATTTACGGAACTGTGCCGGGATTTACGGCCGTATTTCCCGGCACAACCTCGTAAAACTCGGCACAAAGTGGTCGACGACCCGCCGCCGCGAAGCGCGCCGGTGATTGCAGCTTGACCTTGCACTGTGGTGCCACGTTTACGGTGATCTCATGAATGGACTCAAGATCAGTGAACTGGCAGAGCGGGCGGGGGTGAACGTGTCCACGGTGCGTTTTTATGAGCGTGCGGGTTTGGTGCCCAACCCGGATCGTTCTCTTGCTGGCTACCGGTTGTATAACCCCACCCATGAAACCCGGCTGCTGTTCATCACCAAGGCTCGTCGGTTGGGATTGTCCGTGGAACAGATTGCCGAGTTGCTTGGCGTGTGGGACGGAACCAACTGTGCAACGACGCGCCAGCACGTGATTGCCACGGTCGATGCCAACTTGCTGGAAATCGAAGCAAAGATCTCCGACCTTACGGCGTTTGCCGCTGAGCTGCGCGAGACGCGTGCACGCCTGGCTGATGGACCTGAGGTGTGTGATCCAGACCTGGGGTGTTGCACGGGTGACATGGCTGGGCGGGTTTCTGTGTCGCTGGGGATGCGCCGATCATGAGCAATCCAACGCCCGCGAACATCGTCGCCAAGCCCTCAGAAAGTCAATCGGTTGCGGGCCGCCAGCGCTCCAACAAGTTCCTTGGAGGTGCAGCTGCTGTGGCGTGTGTCGGTGCATGCACGTTCCCGTTGTTCGGGGCTGCCGTTGCGGCCGGGATCAGCAGCCGATTCTTGGGATTACCTATGTGGACATACGGAGCGATATTGGTCGCGCTGGCGAGCGCAACCCTGTTGCGTCGCAGACACCGATCTCAAGGGTCGTCCTGCGTGCTGCTGATGTTGCATATGGTGTGCCGTACTTCGCAATATGGTTAGCCATATGAAGACAACGGTGAATCTGCCGGATGCCCTGAGTAGCCGGGCAACAGGCGCTTGTCGACCTTGAGGATCGTGACGCGTTGTGGGCAACCTTCGATGCAGGCTGCTGAGCGGTGCTCCGGTGAGGTAGGTGGAGTCAGCCGGAGGGGAGTGCGCAGGTTGGCAAGCAACGACCGTGGATTCGCTCGCTTCCCAGGTCTGTCGCTGCTCCACCCGTAGCGGTCTACCCCAGATGGTGCAAGGGCCACCCAGCGGGTTTCGCGCACGACAAACATCCACGGCGGCGAATAGCGTCATCGCTTGCGTCAAGAACGGTACCGGTCCCCTTCGCTGGTGTTTGTGTCTTGTTGTGGTTGCAGCGCGTTGTGGCTGGTCACAGGGTTGTTTCTGTTGACGATGGGGTGATCACTGGTTGTGATCACGAACACCAGTTCGATCAGTCGGTGTATACTTTTTATGTGGACGCGGCGTTGGTGGACATCACGGAAGGGTTGGGTGAGGGGTTCGCCCGGTTGATGTTGTACGTGTCTGAACATGTTCTGTGTGCAGATGATGTTGTTGCTGTTAGGCGGCTTGTTGATACTGCCGAGTTGGTGTGTACGCGTACGGTCGCGAAGTTTGCGAAGGAGGCTGAGTTTCGGGAGTTGGGGTTCCGCGATATTGGTTCGTGGATGGCTGCGAAGACTGGGTCTCGTCGCACGGAAGGTCATGCCCGGTGCGAGCAGGCCAAGCTGTCGAAGATCTTGCCCGAGGTGGCCGCGGCGGTGTTGGCTGGGACGTTTAGTGCCGCGCATTTGCGGTGCTTGTCGGCGAGCGTGTCCAGGAAACGTCTTGTGTTGGCGCAGCGTGATCAGCATGTGTTTGTGAACGCAGCAGTGTGGTTGGACGCGTCGTTGTTTTCACAACTGGTCCAGCGGTGGGTTGCTCTTGCGGACGACGAACTGTGTGATCCGAATCAGCCTGGGCAAGGAGGACCGCCAGTTCGATGCCCGCCGGTTGCAGTTGACGTTGATGTTGGACGGGATGTGGCGGCTGAATGGCGTGTTTGACCCGGTCGCAGGTGAAGCCGTCCAAGCCGTGTTGGCTGCTGTGACACCGGCCCCGTCGAAGGACGACCCGCGGACTCCAGCCCAACGGCGTGCTGACGGGTTTATCGAGTGGTGCAATTCGTTCCTTGCAGAGCAGGACCGTGTGCACTTAGGTAACGAACGACCGAATGTGAACGTGGTGTTCCACACCGCGGATGGTTCTGCGCATACCACCGGCGGCCATTTCCTACGGAATTGGCAGTTGGGTCAGGTGATGTGTGATGCGACGTTCACCGCTGTTGCTGCGACGTTGAAAGGCCAACCGTTCGATGTGGGCACACCGTTGAGGGCGGTACCGGCAAGGAACCGCAAAGCAGTCGTCGTCAGGGACCGCTGTTGCCGGTTCCCGCATTGTGGCCGGCCGGCGAGGTGGTGTGAGATTCACCACATCCTGGAACGTGAGAACGGTGGAGCGCATGAGCTTCCAAATCTTGTTCTTCTGTGTGCTTATCATCATCGTGAAGTCCACCGCCAAGGCATCAAACTCGCCTGGGACGGCCCAGCGTTAACAGCGAGGCTCCCCAACGGCACCCTGTTACACGGCCCCCCACACCCCACCACCCAAGCAACATTGCTTTAGTCCCTACCCGAATTTCCCACGGTCACCAGGACGCGAACCCCGTCGCGCCCTGGCGCAGCCGCGTCCAGCCAGCGGAGTGGGTGGGGGGTGACCCGAAGGGAGGGGCCCCTCGCGCGCAGCGAAGCGAGCACGAGGGGAGGGAACCGGAGGAGGCAGGACCCGCCACCCACGCAGCGGGAGTACTTGCAACTCAGGCGCTTAGCTCCACAGTGCCGAGAGCGGGCAAGCAACAATCCCGTCGTCCATGTCGAACGACACCGGCCCTGTGTGTAGCAGTACTGCCGAAACCAGGTTGGGGCCAAGCTCTCGTTTCAACCAACGCAGGTGAACGGCATCGCCGGCGTCGGGGGTGGAGGTGGCTTTGATCTCGATAGCGACCAGACGTTTGGCACCAACTTCGATGATCACATCCACTTCGTGGCGTCCCTCGGCCGTACGCAGATGATGTAGCCGCGGCTTGGGAGCGATGAGCGCCAACTCCGCCCGAAGTTGAGCGACGGCAAAGGTCTCAAGCACCCGGCCAAGGAGGTCGCCATCGGCCATTACCTCGGAACGATCAAGACCGAGTACGCCAACGAACAACCCGGGATCGACGAGGAACCGCTTCGGGGCCAGGGTCAAGCGCTTCAGCCGGTTCGATGTCCATGCTGGCACCTCATCGATGACAAGGAGGTTTTCCAACAGGCGGTGATATGCCCGACCGGTGTTCTTTGCGACACCGGCCGCCCCGAACAGGGTGGTGTCGTCTGCCATCCCTCCGCTGTTCAGGGCATATGCGGTGAGAAAACGCCGCAACCGCATTGGGTCCCGGCCGCCATCTACGCCCTGCGCGTCCCGGGTAACGAGTTGGTCGACGTAGGAGGTGAGCCAGCGGGTGCGAGCCGCGGTGCTCAGCGACAACGCAGGTTCGGGGAAGCCACTGCGAAGTGCCCGGTCGACGTAGTCGGTCAACCGGAGCGAGGTGGTGGTGTGTTCGACTTGACCCGACAGCAGGTCGGTCAGCCAGGTAGCTGAGCTGGCTCCTTCGATTTCCCGCTCTGTGAGCCCGTACATGGCGAGGCGAACCGCCCGCCCGGTCCCCGGCCAGGTGTGGGAGTCGACATCGCCCCGTACCGAGCCGGTGATGAGGAAGCGTCCGCGGCGGGGTTCGGCGTCGACGAGGGCTTTCACGTGGCCGAGAGCCGCTGGTACTTCCTGCCACTCGTCGATCAGGATTGGCTCAGGTCGGGTGGTGAGTGCTGCCTCGACATCGGCTGCGAAAGCCGTTCGTTCTCGGTCTTGGGCCAATGAGTACGTGGAGGCGGCTAGTCGGCGTGCCGACGTAGTTTTGCCCGTGGCGCGAGGTCCGACCAGCATGACGGCTGGGTGGTCGCGGAGCATCTCGGCCAAGACGGGGTCAGCGGACCTTGGGTGATATGCGCTCATTGGGGCATAGTACCTGCTAGAAGCCCGGTAGTGACCCTCGTGCGCGTCTCACATTGATCTTCCTGCGCGGATCGTGCTGATCTTCCTGCGCGCGTGTGTCCCGACAGTTTCCGGCTATTTCTTGCGGAACTGGCAATTTTTGGCTCCTGTCCCAACAATGTATACCATCCTCCGTGTGAGAACAGATAAAATGTAGATATGGGAACGAAAATCGGCCAGTTGGCGCAGGAGTTGGCTCGTACGAACCCCTGGTGGCGGGACTCGACCTGGCACGAACGTGACCCAGACCTCAGTGAGTCAAGGGCGGGAGGCGTTACGTATCGATCGGATGTTCTGGCTGGTCTGAGCGCCGGAGGTCTCTACATACTTCGAGGTCCACGACGAGTGGGTAAGACCGTGGCGGTGAAGCAGGAAATCGAAAACCTGCTTGCGTCGGGAATTCCGGCCACGTCGATCGTGCGCGTGGCTGCTGACGGGTGGGACGCAAAGGACCTCCGCACGTTGATGCAAAACACGGCGTTGCCGCTTTCACCGGTTGGCCGGCCGAGGTTTTGGTTTATCGACGAGGTCTCCGCTGTCGTTGGTCCCTGGGATCAACAGATCAAGTGGCTTCGAGACAACGACCAGGAGTTCCGTGCTGCGACGGTGGTGCTCACGGGTTCCAATGCCACAGCCCTGACAGCGGCAGCGGGATCACTCGCTGGTCGGCGCGGAGCGGGTGGCAATCTCGATCGAACGTTTCTACCCATAGGGTTTCGAACGTTCGTACAACTCGTAAAAGGCGACAAGGCTCCTCAGGTGGCACGCCTCCCGATGGATAGCCTCCATACGCAGCTAGCGAGCGACGCGTACCGTGCGCTTTTGCCGTGGCTCGATGATCTGGTTGACCTGTGGGAAACCTACATATTGCGCGGAGGGTTTCCAGTTTCTGTGGTTGCGGCCGTCCGTGGCGAACCCATCCCGGCGGGATTTGTTGAAGATCTGTTTCATGTTGTTTCAGCCGATGCTTTCAAGACGAGCCGCCTGAGTGCACTGACCGAGATGGCCTTACTTGAACGTCTCTGGTCGTCGATGGCATCACCGGCAAACCTGAGCAACATCGGCAAAGACCTCGACATCACGCAGGATGTCGTTGCTCGCCATGTGGCATACCTTCGCGACGCGTTCTTGCTTTGGCAATGCCCGCAACGATCCGAGAAGCGTTGGCTCCCGAAAGAACGGGCACAGGACAAGATCTATGCGGTCGATCCCCTCATGGCGCGCCTCGCTCATTTGCGCAATATTCAACGGGTTGATGTCGACCCAACAGTTTTGACCGAAATGCAGCTCGGGATGGCCATACGCAGACGAGCGCTGTCAGAGCGACCAAACGTTGGGAACGATGAATTTGTGTTCCACGTTCGTACCCCATCACGGAAGGAAATTGACTTCGTTTCCGAATCGCTTGGGTCAGTCGCGCTTGAAGGCAAGTATTGCGAAGACGGCGCGTGGCGCAGCCACGCAGCGACTGTCAACGCTTCACAATGGGACGGAATCCTTGCCACACGAAACCTGCTTGACGTCAGCGACGATCAAGCGTGGGCGGTCCCAGCGGGCATGCTCGGTTACCTGCTTGACACCTGACGCCCGTGCCGGGTCAGCGTTTGGAGTTCGACTATCACGGCGACTCTGTCAGCGCAAAGGTTGGGCCTACTGTGCCCAGAGCAGCGAGACCGGAGCCGCAAGGATCCGATCTTCCAGCCAGCGGATCTCATCGCCGCAATGCAGAATAACGCCGACGATGAAACGGTCACCCAACCGATCGCGCAGCGTCCGCAATCCTTTGGTGTCCGAGGGATCAACGTCCCTAGCTGCTTTCACTTCGATGCAGGCGATTTCGCCGGATGGGCGTTCCAACACGAGATCTACCTCGGAACCGTCGCGGTCTCTCCAATGAAAGAGGCGGGCCCCGGTCTCGCTCCAGGTGAGCTGCCTACTGATTTCACCAGCTACGAAAGTTTCCAACAACGCCCCGCTGAACGTTTCTTCGGGGCGGCGCAATCGCTCGGCATCCACTCCGCACACCACAGCTGCGACTCCAGAATCCACCATGTGAATTTTCGAACGTCGAATGGCCTTGGCCGTCAGGTTCCGAGACCATGCGGGGATTGAGTAATGCACAAAGACGGTTTCAAGCATCGTCGTAACTCTCCGCATCACATCGCCGCTCAGGCCGAGCATGTTGCCCAACGCAACTCCGTTGAATTCCTGAGCCGTACGCGCCGCGAGGACACCAATGACGCTGGTCAGGTCCACCGTTCTCGGCAACCTGCCAATCTCTGGTGCATCGCGTGACGCGAGGGTTCTCACGTAGGCGCTGAGGAGTTCTGAACGTTCCCGATCCGTGAGGCCAATCACTTCAGGCATGCCGCCCCGGCACACCCGGCGGAATGTTTCCAGGCGGGTCTCGGGAACACACTGCAACGATCGAACCGCATCAGGCCCGTTGAAGAGTGCGGTGATGAGATCGTCATGGATCCGTCCGATCTCGCCTTGGCTGAGTGGCCAGAGGTCAACGAACAGTGCTCTTCCGGCGAGGGAATCGCTGAGGCGCGGTTCGAAGAGGAACCTCGTGGAACCAGCGAGGAGAAATTGACCTCGGGCGTTGTCTTGGTCGACGACGGCTTTCACCGCAAGGACCAGCGGGTCGCCTCCTCGCTGTACTTCATCGATGAATGTCGGACGCAAGGCTTCGCGAACAAAGCCGCCGGGATCTGTGCGTGCGGAACGGAGCATGGGTGCTTCGTCCAACGAGAGAAACGAACCGCCGGTTTCTTGCTGGAGCAGTCGCAAAAGGCTGGTCTTGCCCGACTGGCGTGGCCCGTTGATGATGAGGACTCGGCTGGTGGCGAGCCGTCGTCTTGCGACAGTTTCAGCATGGCGGGGAAGGAGCGGGGAAACGATTCCGAGATCCTATTCCGATTTTTGTCGATAGCAAATGCCGAGATTTGTCGATTAGACGGGAACCGCCGGGGACTGAGGAACCCACTCTCGATTCGAACGGCGATGTCCGGCGCACGCGAGGTCACCCCCATTGCCGTTGGGTCGATGCGGGCGACGTTTTGCATTTTGCGGAACTTCTAGTGAACACAATGCGGCGAGAAAAATTGCATATTGCGGCTGCGGGCCTTTGATCAACGGCGCACCTCGGGTCTATTCGTACTGACTGGTTGAGATGTTTCATTTCCGCCACCGTGACGGGCGAGAGGTCGACATTGTGCTGGAGGACCGGAGCGGTCGAGTCGTGGGAATCGAGGTCAAGAGTTCCACTTCGGTGGAGCTTTCCGACGCTCAGGGCTTACGGTTTCTGGCCGACGGCATCGGCGACGACTTCGTGCACGGCTTCGTGTTGTACGCGGGCAGCTCGGCGGTTCGCCTGGGCGACGATCGATTCTCTGCGTTGCCGATTTCCGCTCTTTGGACAGGGCTCCCCGCTGAGGTTGCGGAGTGAGCCGGAAATGGGCCCGAACATGGCGGTGAAGCAGGAAATCGAAAACCTGCCGCGTCGTTGGTCCCTGGGATCAACAGATCAAGTGGGTTCGAGACAACGAACAGGAGTTCCGTGCATTCTCGCTTACCTGCTTGACCCGTGACGCCGGGGTCAGCGCTGGTGGTAGATGTCGCTTCGGTGGTCGATGCGCAGGACGGTGATTGTCCGGGTGGTGTCGTCGATTCGGAAGAGAATCCGGTATGTGCCGCGCCGAGCGCTATAGGTGCCGGAGAGTTCCCGGCGTAGTTCGCGCCCGACGCGATGAGGGTTTTCGATCAGAACACCGGTGATGAACGCGAGGACCGCCGCTGCGACCGATTCGGACAGACCATCGCTGATCATCCGGGCGGCTGGTCGTGTGACAACGAGTTCGTACGGCTCGTTTGGTTGGTCGTTTGGTTGGTCGTTTGGTTGTTCGGTCACTTGTTCAATGACGGTCGCAGCGCACGAACGGCGTCGACGCCGCGCACCACATCTCCGGCTGCAATTGCGGCGTGTGCAGCGGCAAGTTCCTGAACGGCGGTGTGATCGCTGAGCAGGTCCAAGGTCTCTTCAAGGCTGTCGAGATCATCGGGGCTGATCAGAACCGCAGCTGGGCGACCGTTGCGCGTGACCACAATCCGTTCGTGGTCACTTGCGACGCGATCAACGAATTCCGAAAAGTGATCTTTTACGTTGCGCAGCGAATCTGTCGTCATGGTCACAATTGTGCCACGGCTGGATCGAAGTCGTATCTGGCCCAAGCCGCCGCTACTTTGCTTCCGAGCAACACAAAGACCGCTGCAACGAACGTTGGAACGCAGCGGCACGTGCTGAATCGGGCCGAGCCGTAGGTGGCGGTGTCGTGACTTTGTGCCGGGATTTACGCCTTTGTGCCGGGGAATACGGCTGTAAATCCCGGCGCCACCTCGTAAATCCCGGCACAAAGTAGGACGCGGTAGTTCAGCTCCGAGCCGTGCCACTGAACGGTAGCGGTGTCCCGGCCGGTGTCTATGTCTGAATCGGGTGGCGGCGTGTTGTGGCTGGTCGCAGGGTTGTTTGTGTTGACGATGGGGTGATCACTGGTTGTGATCACGAACACCAGTTCGATCACTCGGTGTATACTTTCTGTGTGGACGCGGCGTTGGTGGACATCACGGAAGGGCTTGGCGAGGGGTTCGCCCGGTTGATGTTGTACGTGTCTGAACATGTTCTGTGTGCTGATGATGTTGTTGCTGTTAGGCGGTTGTTGATACTGCCGAGTTGGTGTGTACGCGTACGGTCGCGAAGTTTGCCCGGGAGGCTGAGTTTCGTGAGTTGGGGTTCCGCGATATTGGTTCGTGGATGGCTGCGAAGACTGGGTCTCGTCGCACGGAAGGCCATGCCCGGTGTGAGCAGGCGAAGCTGTTGGAGGATTTGCCTGAGGTTGCTGCTGCGGTGTTGGCCGGGACGTTCAGTGCCGCGCATCTCAGGTGCTTGTCGGCGAGCGTGTCCAGGAAACGTCTTGTGTTGGCGCAGCGTGATCAGCATGTGTTTGTCCAGGCGGCGGTGTGGCTGGACGCGTCGTTGTTTTCACAGTTGGTGCAGCGGTGGGTTGCGCTCGCGGACGATGAGTTGTGTGATCCGAACCAGCCGGGGAAGGAGGACGGCCAGTTCGATGCGCGGCGTCTTCAGTTGACGTTGATGTTGGATGGGATGTGGCGGCTGAATGGCGTGTTTGACCCGGTCGCGGGTGAAGCCATCCAAGCGGTCCTTGCGGCTGTCACCCCGGCCCCATCAAAAGACGATCCGCGGACGCCGGGCCAGCGTCGGGCTGACGGGTTTATTGAGTGGTGCAATTCGTTCCTTGCAGAGCAGGACCGTGTGCATCTGGGTAACGAACGCCCGAACGTGAACGTGGTCTTCCACACGGCGGACGGTTCCGCGCACACGACCGGCGGCCATTTCCTCCGGAATTGGCAGTTGGGTCAGGTGATGTGCGATGCGACGTTCACCGCTGTGGCGGCGACGTTGAAAGGCCAACCGTTCGATGTCGGCACCCCGTTGCGGGCGATCCCGGCAAGGAACCGCAAAGCGGTCGTCGTCCGTGACCGGTGTTGCAGGTTTCCGCATTGTGGCCGGCCGGCGAGCCGGAATGACCGAGAGGTGAGCGGAGGGATCGGAGCGAATCCGAAGGGTAGTCCGCAATGTTGTGGTGTGAGATCCACCACATCCTGGAACGTGAGAACGGGGGCGCACACGAGCTCCCAAATCTGGTTCTTCTGTGTGCTTATCATCACCGTGAAGTCCACCGCCAAGGCATCAAACTCGCCTGGGACGGCCCCACACTGACAGCGAGGCTGCCGAGCGGAACTCTGTTACACGGCCCCCCACACCCCACCACAAAACCAACGTTGCTCTAACCCAAACTCATCGTCCCAGGGCGCCGGAGTATCGGCGCCCTGGCGAAGCCGCGTCCAACCAGCGGAGTGGGTGGGGGGTGACCCGAAGGGAGGGACCCGACGAGCTTGCGAGGCGGGAGGGTACCCGGAGGAGGCAGGACCCGCCACTGCGTGATGGTGAAGTCGGGTCAGTGTTGTGCGCGCCGGAAGTGCATGAACCAGTTTGGTTCCCAGGTTGTGCCGCTGTCGGCGGAGAATGCCTGGTGCCAGCGGGCGGTTGTGTCGGTCATTTCGTCCCAGGTGAACCTGATCTCGATGGGTTGGCCGTTCAGGACGTCTTTGGCGGTGAAGGTTCCTCGCCCCTGATCGAACGCGCCGTTGATGTGTCGACACTCGGTTTCACCGATGAAGGTGTCCCATTCGGTGCACCCAACGAGACGCTCCCGCAGCCGACGATGTTCAACCCTCCACCGTCCCACCAAAAAGTCGAAGTCGTGGCGTCCGTCCCGCCGGGCATCCTGTTCAGCGTCTGATGGCTCAGCCTGTTGCGATGCTGGAGTCTTTGCGAACAGGATCGGGCTGGTCTCGTTGGGCATTCGCTCACGATACGAAATGTGCAGCCGCTCTCGTGGCGGCGACTAGTAGGCGGTGGGTGTCCTTCCCGGCGACCAACCAGTCAGCGGGTGTTTCGCCATCGAGGTCGGCCTTGGGGTCGACGCCCACGGCTCCGTCAAGTGGAACGCGGTCGTACCCAAATGGTGTCGTCTATCAGCGTGAAACCGGCCCGTCGGAGTCCGGCGGAGACCCGATTGGAGTTGAGGCCTATCACTACGTCGTACTTGTACGGGCCGTGAAGGTGTGAGACCTGGCCGCTGAGCGCGTCTGCCACAGCGGCGAACTTGCGGATTAGTGCTGTCGCAGGTCGAGCGCTCGAACGAACAGAGATGTCTGTTGCCAGTGCGCTCACCCAGATGGCAGGGGTGTCCTGGAAGAGGCCTGGTCCAATGCAAATGAATCCGACTACACGATGGTCGCCGTGGTGGACCACGAACCATGCATCCTTCTCTGCCCCAAAGGCACTGGTTCGTCGAGCCTCCTTGATGAGGAGGTTGTAAGTCTCGTCATCGCAGTCGAACTTCGAAACGTCGTGATGTTCGCACAGGCGCTCACAAATAAGCGCACGTACGTCTGTCTGGGTGTTCGTGTCAGGCAAGCCGGGTTCAGCAGTCTTTTTTCAAGGCACGCAACTGAGACCGGCTAACGGAGTAACTGAGTCCTCGATCAGTTACTCGCAGGCCGCCCGAACTGTCCCCGATGCTGGCTGCGCCAGACGCGTAAGCGGCGGCCAGATGAACTGCTGACAGTTTTCCAGCGGGGATCTCTGAGTTTGCCTCGCCTTTGGACGGTGCTGGCGCAATATCTTGACGTGCAGTTTTCATGGCGTTATCCATCCTGGTCACCGAGAGTAACGGGCGAAGCGAGGCTATTCAAGCGCTTGTCGTCAGCGAACTTGCCCAAGGCAGGCGTGGGCTACATCGGTCAGTGTGGCCCCGTCACGGCTTGGATGGACCTCGCGTTGCCATGCTCTAGTGCACTTGGTATCCCGTCGAAATGACGACCACTCGTTCATCTATGGCTTCAACTCGAACACGAACTCGGTTTTGCAGGGGCTTTCCTCGGCGCAAATTGAGTGAGGCACCGGCCGCTGCGTTGAACCAGCCTTCGAACACAATGGGATTCATCTCGCCGAATCCTGGGGCCAACGCTCGGCGGCCGATCGAATGTAGATGCACCGACCCGCGTAGAGGAATGGTGCCTGCGAGTACCGGCGGGGCAGAGGGATGGACCAGGCCGGCGTCGTCGCCGGTGTTGATGCGGTATTCGATGGTGAGTTGCCAGCCGTCGACGTTGACAACGGCTAACACCGCATCGCCGGGCTTTGCTTCCGATGCGGCGATCAGCGTGAAGCTGTCTCCGATATTGCCCTTCAGGACGCGGGTGCTGGAAGCGAAATCGGGGACGTGCCGGTACATCGACGCACTTGCCAACCTGCGAGGAAGCGCCCACATGACATAGTCCGCGTTGCTTCCGACGGTGACGGGCGAGTTGTTCATCCGTAGTTCGTTAAAACCCGCAGCACCTCGATGGGCGAAGTGTTCTTGGTGGGCCATTACACATGAAGGGGCTTGGTAGATGACTGGTGTGGGCGTGCCGGCAACCATCGCAAACGTGTGTTGAAAGCCCAAAGCGTGTCCGAATTCGTGCAGGAAGAATCCGTACGCGTACGGAGCTTCGTCGAGCAACAGCTGTGTGCCCGAGGCGCCGGCGTCGCACCCCGGGGGTTGCACCACAGCAATGAGATTGTCTGACGCGGTTATGTCGGGGTATTGCGCGGTAGCGAGCGCCCTGGCTCGCGTGACGGCTGTGCCGCGCTGACCGGGCGCGTGTAGCGCGTCGGAAGTTGACTGGTCGACTTCAATGATCTCGTAGCGGCGAAAGCGAGGTTCGAGAAATCCAAAGGTCTGCCGTCGCCAATAGGCAGGGATGCTCCAGTTGGCGCCGTGTGTGAGCATGCTGACCCAGTTGGGGAGTGCGAGGGCTTTGCCTGCTGATGGCCCGATGAACCAGCACACTGCAAAGTCGACCACGCGTGTAGTTGGTTCACTGCTGATCTGGATGCTCCCCCTAGCGTTTGTGCCCGGGCCAATGTGTGCCGTTGCCGAGAACTCAGTGTGCGACGGTGTGGCGGTGCAGACGGTGTCGCCTTCGTAGGGCTTTGACCATGCGATGAGCAAATTGTGACCGTGACGGCCTTCGTATCGCGCCCACCCTGCAGTTCCGGTGAACACGCCGCTGGACTCCGCTTGTAGGCGCGATCGCGTGAGGGCGGGGATCCGTATCGGTGGTGTTGTTGACCAGATGCCGTGGTCCAGGTGTGAGCCAATCAACTCAAACTCGTCGGAGGTGTTGTTCCACACCTCCAAGTCGACGCTTCGGGCGGCAGTCACTTGTCTACCTGTGGTCGCGTGTGGATTCGCCGGTGTCTGTTCTGTCTTTGCGTTCGGTCATCGTTCCTCCGTCAGGCCAGGGCCAGCGGCTGGCCGAGCCGATATGGCACATCCTGAACGACTCCAGCCTGCATCGCATCAGGGAAATCCACGCTTCTGAGCAATGAGAGTTATGCCTGCGCAGAGGAAGCGCTCGACTCCTTGGGTCGGACGCCGCGCCTTCCGTCGCCGGTAGTTGAAGTGGTGCGGAGCAGCAATCGGTCGTAACTGCCAATCGTTGCAGCCGTAGTCCACTTCGATAGAAGTACGTGCAAAGACAGATCAGCGCTTGCAGGACTGCGTAGAACGCAACTGCTGGCGTGTGGCCGCCGCACGCCACAGCGAGGCGTTGGTAGGCGTGCTCCCGGTGGGCGTCGAATAGCGACTCGCCACGTAATGCTCGGCGGATCAGGGTGGTGGCTGTGTCTGCCAGGTACAGCGCAGATGTGCAAGGGCTATCGCCGGTTGGCGCCGGCCAGCCATGCTGCGGCTGTGAGCATGGCGATCCAGCAGCCGGTGAAGTAGCTGCCGATGTGTCCGAGGAACAGCCGGGCTTTTGGTGCGTTGTGCGGTGGGAAGCCAAGGCTGGCTCCGGCCTGGGCGGCTCCTGTAATTGCCATGCAATTGAACGGTAGCGGTGTCCCGGCCGGTGTCTATGTCTGCATCGGGTGGCGGCGTGTTGTGGCTGGTCGCAGGGTTGTTTGTGTTGACGATGGGGTGATCACTGGTTGTGATCACGAACACCAGTTCGATCATCCGGTGTATACTTTCTGTGTGGACGCGGCGTTGGTGGACATCACGGAAGGGCTTGGCGAGGGGTTCGCCAGGTTGATGTTGTACGTGTCTGAACATGTTCTGTGTGCAGATGATGTGGTTGCTGTTAGGCGGCTTGTTGATACTGCCGAGTTGGTGTGTACGCGTACGGTCGCGAAGTTCGCGAAGGAGGCTGAGTTTCGTGAGTTGGGGTTCCGCGATATTGGTTCGTGGATGGCTGCGAAGACTGGGTCTCGTCGCACGGAAGGTCATGCCCGTTGCGAACAGGCCAAGCTGTTGGAAGATTTGCCTGAGGTTGCTGCCGCGGTGTTGGCCGGGACGTTCAGCGCCGCGCATCTCAGGTGCTTGTCGGCGAGCGTGTCCAGGAAACGTCTCCCGTTGGCGCAACGTGATCAGCATGTGTTTGTGAACGCAGCAGTGTGGTTGGACGCGTCATTGTTTTCACAACTGGTCCAGCGTTGGGTTGCGCTCGCGGACGACGAACTGTGTGATCCCAGCCAGCCTGGCAAGGAGGACCGCCAGTTCGATGCCGCGCCGGTTGCAGTTGACGTTGATGTTGGATGGGATGTGGCGGCTCAACGGTGTGTTTGACCCGGTCGCGGGTGAAGCCGTCCAAGCGGTCCTTGCGGCTGTCACCCCGGCCCCGTCCAAGGACGATCCGCGGACACCAGCCCAACGTCGGGCTGACGGGTTCATTGAGTGGTGTCAGTCGTTCCTTGCAGAGCAGGACCGTGTGCATTTGGGTAATGAACGCCCGAATGTGAACGTGGTGTTCCACACGGCGGATGGTTCCGCGCACACGACCGGCGGCCATTTCCTCCGGAATTGGCAGCTGGCTCAGGTGATGTGCGACGCCACGTTCACCGCTGTGGCGGCGACGTTGAAAGGCCAACCCTTCGACGTCGGCACACCGTTGAGGGCGATCCCGGCAAGGAACCGCAAAGCCGTGGTCGTCCGTGACCGGTGTTGCCGGTTCCCGCATTGTGGCCGGCCGGCGAGGTGGTGTGAGATCCACCACATTCTGGAACGTGAGAACGGGGGAGCGCATGAGCTCCCAAATCTGGTTCTTCTGTGTGCTTATCATCACCGTGAAGTCCACCGGCAAGGCATCAAACTCGCCTGGGACGGCCCAGCATTAACAGCGAGGCTCCCGAACGGCACCCTGTTACACGGCCCCCCACACCCCACAACGAAACCAACGTTGCTGTAGCACCACCCCAAACTCAGCCTCACCAGGGCGTCGGAGTATCGGCGCCCTGGCGAAGCCGCGTCCAACCAGCGGAGTGGGTGGGGGGTGACCCGAAGGGAGGGGCCCCTCGCGCGCAGCGAAGCGAGCACGAGGGGAGGGAACCGGAGGAGGCAGGACCCGCCACCCACGTAGCGGGACTATCGGCGGCGGTCTCACACGCGAACGATCACTGCGTTGATCAGCCCGGCCGGGTCGTGTCTGATCTTGTAGTGGATTCCGGCAAATCCGGAGTCGAAGAGCAGCGCAGCTAACGCCTGCGAGGGGCCGTAATCGGCACCAGCGGAGTACGAGTTGTCGATGCCGAACCCCACTGCTCGCCGACTGGTGAGATCGGCGACGCGACGAGCTTGAGCCAACCGAGTCGTCGTCATTACTCGAATGTCGATCTCGGTAGCCCGATCAACGAAGGGTGCTCGGCCCATCGTCTCCATGAAGGCACCGATCGGCGAGTAGCTGAAGTAACAGGTTCCAAATTTGGAGGTGTGGGAGACGGGCGGATCGAAGCGAAACACCGAGTTGTTCGCGAACCATGCGAACCCGTTGGCTGAGCGGTGGACCCGGTGCAATTCGAGTTTTGGTCCCACGGTCCGCATGGGGAAACGACGCCAATCGAGACTGCTGTCGAGCCCTGAACTCATTGGGCGAGATGAGCAGCCGTTCTCGTGGCGGCGACTAACAGGCGTTGCGTGTCCTTCCCGGCGACCAGCCAGTCAGCGGGTGTTTCGCCATCGAGATCGGCCTGGTGAGCTGACGCCCACGAGACAATGGTTGCTTCGGTGACGTCGCGGGCTTCGTTACGAAACCGGCTGACGATCGATGCGATCTCGGGGCGAATCCGTTTGTGTCTGCTGTCGAACTGCCACCGGGGATAGAGCGTCCCGCTGCGATCCGAAGCCAGCCCAAGTAACGATCCGTTGCGTCGCCGCGCTTCGAGTGCTTGGCGTGTGAGACCGAGCAGCTGCCGAACAGCGGCCGTGTCCAGCGTGTCGCCAACAAGTGTGGCCCACTTGTGCTGGGCAATGAGGAACCGTGCCGCTTCTGCTCCGAGTCCAGCAGCAGCGGTTTCGTCCTCGACCTCGAGGCCAGCGAGTTGGAGGGTCGATGCGAAGGACTCAACCAGAATTGCCGTGTTTGTCGGCAATTCGATAACCGCTGGGCGAGGTACGACAGAATAGACGTCGACGTATCCCTGCACGTGGGCGGGCAACGGACCCGACGGGACCGTGAGTTCGAGCGTCCCAGACTTCCTTTGACTTGTGAAGGGCGAACGGCTCTTTGACTTGATCGGGTGTCCATGCGTCTGTGGCATATCCAGATTGTACTTACACGAGACGAGAATCTGTCAAGCTGTCAATCTGCAACACCGTTGATCTGTGCTCCAGTGCGTTTAGGCGGATCTTCAGGTCCATCAACGCGTCGTGAGCCACGCAACAAAGCACAGCGCCACTTGGAGAACTGCGTAGAAGGCCGCTGCTGGCGTGTGGCCGCCCCAGGCGACTGCAAGGCGTTGGTAGGCGTGTTCGCGGTGGGCGTCGAATAGCGACTCGCCACGTAATGCTCGACGGGCCAGGGTGGTGGCTGTGTCTGCCAGATACAGCCCAGATGGTGCAAGGGCAACCAGCGGGTTGGCGCCGGCAAGCCATGCTGCGGCTGTGAGCATGGCGATCCAGCAGCCGGTGAAGTAGCTGCCGATGTGTCCGAGGAACAGCCGGGCTTTTGGTGCGTTGTGCGGTGGGAAGCCAAGGCTGGCTCCGGCCTGGGCGGCTCCTGTAATTGCCATGCAATTGAACGGTAGCGGTGTCCCGGCCGGTGTCTATGTCTGCATCGGGTGGCGGCGTGTTGTGGCTGGTCACAGGGCTGTTTGTGTTGACGATGGGGTGATCACTGGTTGTGATCACGAACACCAGTTCGATCACTCGGTGTATACTTTTTATGTGGACGCGGCGTTGGTGGACATCACGGAAGGGCTGGGCGAGGGGTTCGCCCGGTTGATGTTGTACGTGTCTGAACATGTTCTGTGTGCTGATGATGTTGTGGCCGTTCGACGGTTGGTGGATACTGCCGAGTTGGTGTGTACGCGTACGGTCGCGAAGTTCGCGAAGGAGGCTGAGTTTCGTGAGTTGGGGTTTCGCGATATTGGTTCGTGGATGGCTGCGAAGACTGGTTCGCGTCGCACGGAGGGTCATGCCCGTTGCGAACAGGCGAAACTGTTGGAGGATTTGCCTGAGGTTGCTGCGGCGGTGTTGGCGGGGACGTTCAGTGCCGCGCATCTCAGGTGCTTGTCGGCGAGCGTGTCCAGGAAGCGTCTTGCTCTTGCGCAGCGTGATCAGCATGTGTTTGTCCAGGCGGCGGTATGGCTGGACGCGTCGTTGTTCTCACAGTTGGTGCAGCGGTGGGTTGCGCTCGCGGATGATGAACTGTGTGATCCGAATCAGCCTGGTAAGGAGGACCGCCAGTTCGATGCTCGGCGTCTTCAGTTGACGTTGATGTTGGATGGGATGTGGCGGCTCAACGGTGTGTTTGACCCGGTTGCTGGTGAAGCAGTCCAAGCCGTGCTTGCGGCTGTCACTCCTGCCCCGTCGAAGGATGACCCGCGGACACCAGCCCAACGTCGTGCTGATGGGTTTATTGAGTGGTGTCAGTCGTTCCTTGCAGAGCAGGACCGTGTGCATCTGGGGAATGAACGCCCGAATGTGAATGTGGTGTTCCACACGGCGGACGGTTCCGCGCATACCACCGGCGGCTATTTCCTGCGGAATTGGCAGTTGGGTCAGGTGATGTGTGATGCGACGTTCACCGCGGTCGCGGCGACGTTGAAAGGCCAACCGTTCGACGTCGGCACACCGTTGAGGGCGGTACCGGCAAGGAACCGCAAAGCAGTTGTGGTCAGGGACCGGTGTTGCCGGTTCCCTCATTGTGGCCGGCCGGCGAGGTGGTGTGAGATCCACCACATTCTGGAACGTGAGAACGGGGGAGCGCATGAGCTTCCAAATCTGGTTCTTCTGTGTGCTTATCATCATCGTGAAGTCCACCGCCAAGGCATCAAACTCGCCTGGGACGGCCCAGCACTCACAGCGAGGCTCCCCAACGGCACCCTGTTACACGGCCCCCCACACCCCACCACAAAACCAACGTTGCTATAACCCAAACTCAGCCTCACCAGGGCGCCGGAGTATCGGCGCCCTGGCGAAGCCGCGTCGTCCAACGCAGCGGAGTGGGTGGGGGGTGACCCGAAGGGAGGGCCCCGCCGCGCGCAGCGAAGCGAGCACGGTGGGAGGGAACCGGAGGAGGCCCGCCACTACGCAGCGGGACCCGCCACCCACGGAGCGGGACCTGGCCAACCAGCGCAGCGAGCTCGCCTTTGTGGTCGAATCAATCACGTGTCCTGCTGATGGACCGATCCGCGCAAACAGTTCAAGCTTGGGGTAACCGCTCCACCGACCCAATCACCTGGTGCGCCGCAACAGGAAAGGACCATTCCGTGGAATCGTCTCAGTCGTTTCGAGAAGTTGTGGTGCGAGCCCCTGCGGGTGCCGGGCTGCATGATCTGGCCGGGTTTGGGCGTTTCGAGGTGGACCGGTGCTCAGTTTCAACGACAGCCAACCGGGTGTCCGCCCTTGTGGAGCTTGATCCCGATGTGTTCGGCCGGTTGCGTGAAGCCGGGTGGGACGTCGAAGAACTGCCGGTTCCCGAAGGTGACATCAACGAACTGTTCGCGCCTCATCTCGCGGCTTGGGCCGAGCAGTGGGGGCTGCCGATGAGTGAGCTTCGTGGTGGCCGCGGCGGTGGCGAGACCGACCCCGCGGAGGGCCGATCGTGAGCGGGTATCTGCGGTTGGCCGACATCGAACGATCGGTCGAATTCATCGGCCGGTTGTTTCCGAGTTGCGCAACGAAGCACGATCTTCCGTTCAAGACTCATGAGGGCCGAACGGTATGCGCGCTGAGGTTGGCGTCGGCAGCGAAGCAACCAACCAGACGGGTTGTTATCACCGGAGGGGTCCATGCGCGTGAGTGGATGCCCCCAGACATGCTGGTCGCCTGGAGTTGGTCGCTGGCGTCTGCATACGTGGCGAAGACGAAGGTGGCGGTCGGCCAGGGCTACGAGGTGTCGGCGACCGAGGTCCAGCGGTTGCTGGACGAGATGGAGATCTGGGTAGTTCCGTGTGTCAACCCTGACGGCCGGGCACACACCGAAGCGGATCAGAACCAGCGGATGTGGAGGAAGAACCGGCGCCCGGTCACCAAGCACGACACCGGCGTAGACATCAATCGCAACTTCGATTTCGTGTTCGATCTTCGAATCGATGCGGGGCTGCCGCACACGGAGACCTACCTGGGACCGTTTCCCAAATCCGAGGCTGAGACGAGGAACGTACAGGGTCTTATCGAGGGGTTGCAGCCAAACGGATTTCTCGACGTTCACTCGTTCTCCAACGTGGTTGGCCATCCGTGGGGGCATGAGCACAATCAGACGACCGATCCAACGATGCGGTTCACGGCGCAGCATCCAGAGATGGGCAAGACCGAAGTGCGGGGGATGTGGACGGTCCCCACCGACGCGTACAAGGAGTACATCGCGCCCGCCGACCTCACCTGGTTCTCTACCAGCGCGCAGAGGATGAAGAAAGCCATCAAGTTGAGCGATGGGATCTCCTACAACACAGGTCAGGCGGCAACGAAGCTGTATGCAACCTCCGGGTCTGGTGAAGACTTTGCCTACTCTCGGCACATCTCCAACATCACGGCAGCAAAGACGATGGGGATGTTGATGGAGGTCGGCACCAAGACGAGCCCCGAAACGTTGAAAGACTTCCAACCCGAGTACGAACGGGCCTTGGTAGAAATGCGCAGTGCTGGTGCTGGGGTGTTCGAGTTCTGCCGGACGGTGTTGGAGACCCCCACCGAGTTCTTCCGACCTCGGCTACGGATTGGTCCTGCACCAACGTTGCCCGGCTTTTTCGATCCGCTCCGTGAGCCGCTTCCCGAGATCTTTGTCCCACCACCATTGGAACCGCCGCACCTCCGTGGCCGGTAAGCGACCTTCGAGATTCTGTTCTTCGACTTACCCGTAAGTCGGCGCCGGTCGTTCGCCCACGATGGGTGTGTACCCCATAGTTTTCACGAACGCACCGATGGCCCGTGGCTCATTGGGTGAGGTGCGCTGGAAGTACAACCCGGAAAGCGACTATGCGAGAAAGTGCGCACCAGAAGAGGGCACCACCGGCCACGACGACGAAGAGTAACCGGCCGCCAATTCCGTTTGGGGGCTTCGACCGTATCCGACAAGTCGTCCGGACCAAAGGAACCTAGAATGACGTTCGAGATGGCGGTCGGTCGTAGGCTGACCCTTTGGTCTTTCGTCATTCCTAGCGGTGAATAGAGAAGAGCTTCGATGTCAGTTTCGAAAGCAGAACGCCCGGCCATCGTCGGTTACGAAATCCTCGACCTCCTAGGCGAAGGAGCTTCGGCAAAGGTTTACAGGGCACGCCACGTAGGCCTCGGCGGTCGACTGGTCGCCCTGAAGGTATTGGATCGAGGGCTTTTCGGGGAACAAGCCAGCCGAATGTTCGAGATTGAACGGTCGGTGTTGTCGGATCTACCCAAAGATAGCTCCTTAATGACAGTCTTCGACGGCGGAATTACATCCAAAGGGGAGCCTTTTCTCGCCATGGAATTGTGCCCCGGTGGAAGTCTGTCGAGGTACATTAATGGTTCCGGGGTCTGCGATCTCAGCCACGCTGTGCGGGTTTGTTCGCGGATGGCGAATGCACTCAGGCTTGCGCACTCACGGGACATTATTCACGGCGATTTGAAACCCGGGAACATTCTGATTTCCCAACTCGGCGAGCCGGTACTTTCCGATTTCGGTATCGCCACAATCCTCGATCAAGATCGGACTGACAACGACACTCGCTATACCCTCCACTACGCAGCCCCTGAGCTCTTGAGGAACGGGGCGCCATCGACCGCTTCAGACTTGTATGCGCTGGGTTCCACACTGTTTTGCTTGCTGGTTGGTCATCCGCCGCATGAGCGTCATCGGGGAGAGAATCCCGCGAGGAACGTCATTTTTGGTCGTGTACTCAATGATTCCGATCATGTCTTGCCTGCTCATGTTGATGTTCCCAAGGACTTCCGACGTTTAGTTGATGCCTTGCTGAAGAAAGACCAGGGTCGAAGGCCCGACCGAGCCGAGGATGTAAACGCGACGATTCTGGAAATCGAAACGAGGTTGGGGATCCGCGAACACGCAATCCTTTTTTCAACTCCGACGGACGCGTCACATTTTGCACTTTCGGCCGACCGGTTTCCCGTTTTGGGTGCTGACCGCCCCGAAGAAAGTTCAGCGAACCCGCCAGCCGCTGATGACCGGCGTGTCAACTCGAATGAAGCATCAGAGACGGTAGTCGGACCACCGGGCCTTGCGATTCCGGCGCGTCCACTAGCGGAACGGGTGCCGTTGTCGGAGTGGAAGGTGGATCGGAAGGTCGTTGAACCATCTGGACGCGGGAGAGGGGCAACTAACAGATGGGCGAGACGCAATGTTCGCTAGAGGGGCTCCGGAGAAGAGCATCGCCTCCGATGGCGTTACGACTCCTCCGAACCCGCCCGTACTTGTGGGGTTCCTCGTGATTGTCCTCATAGTGCTGGGAATCGTGGCGCTGACTCGAACGGCCCAAGGGAGCGATCCCCGCGACGTTGCTGACACCGCGGCTCCGGTGGTTGTGACAGAAGTACCTATTTTGGCGCTTCGCCCGGCAACTATTGCGGAACTGACCAGAACGCCGGGCGGTGGGTTGCTGGTCGGCTGGTCCGGAACGGTTCTCGGCGCCGCGTATACGGTCGAAATATCCGACGCGGAGAGGCCGGGTGAGTTGGTCGGCGAACCCAAACCGGTTGCCGGATCCGCGAGCAATTTATCTTTGACAGATTCTGAAGGACTGCCAAGCGCACTTTGTGTTGTTGTTGCGGCACGAGACCCATCCACGGACCGCATTGAGCGCAGCACGCCTCGTTGCATCGCTCTTGGGGCGGAAGTTTCTGTTCCGGTCCCACCTCAAAGTGATTCCGACCATTCAAGCGATGTGGGAACGTCTGAAGTACCTGGGGCGACCGGCAGCCCGTTACCGTAACAGCCTTGCCGTGGGCGGCATCCTGCTGCTCCTGGTGGTGCTCTGACGCCAATTCATGCCGCTGCAACGCAGTGCATTACTCCCACGTTGCGCGGGGTCTGCCAAGGTTACCCCGTGTCGAATGACTCACCCCTGGGCTCAGCTTCGGATACTTTCGCCGTCCGCCTTGTAGGATGCCACGTGGGGAAACACCTGCGAGGTTGCGGATCGTGAACGAACTCACGATCGAGTACTGCGGCGAACAGTATGTGGTGCCGACTGACCGTGAGTTCTCGTTCGGGCGATCTTCCGATTTGGAAGTTGATTCGAATCGATACTTGCACAGATGTATGGGTACTTTCCGTTGGACCCCTACCTTCTGGTGGTTGGCAAATGTCGGGTCCCACCTACCGCTGCACCTCGAGGGTCGAGCGGGCGGCACCAGTGTGACGTTGGCGCCCGGCTCTTCGTTGCCATTGGTGTTCGGAAGTTGCTATCTGCGATTTGCTGCGGGTGGAACGACTTATGAATTGCTTGTCGACGCAGCCGCGTCCATCGGCCCTTTCGAGCCACCTCTAAGTCGGGCAGGAGAGACAACGGTTGATGCGTCTGACATGCCGCTCACGCCGGAGCAGTTACTGCTGCTCATCGCGTTAGCGGAACCTCGACTGCGAAAAGGTGCGCTGGCAGACTTGCCTTCGAATGCCGATATCGCCGCTCGATTTGGCTGGCCGATCACAAAATTCAATCGAAAACTGGACAATTTGTGTGCGAAATTCGCACGACGAGGTGTCGATGGCCTCGTTTCATCACGGCGAGGGGCCGCTCAAAATCGGCGATCTGCGCTGGTTGAGCATGTCGTCACCTCGGGCTTGTTGACGGTTGACCAGCTTGCGTTGCTTCCGCAGATGACGCGTCGCCCTGATTGATGCGTTCGCCCGACACATGGGTAACTGTATTTCGAGCCGATGGCGGCGAATGCCGAGGTCTAACCCAACTGGAAAATGTCTCTGCGCAACTGTGAATCGAATTCGCCGACGGACATGTCTTAAAGGAATCTGAATGTCAAATTCTCACCAAAACGAAGATCAACAGGCGCAACTATTTGCGAGAGAGTTCAATTCTCTCTTCGAGAATGTCGAAACCGTAATTGTCGGAAAGTCGGAAACCGTACGTCTTGCGCTAATGTGCCTGTTCGCCGAAGGACATCTCCTACTTGAAGACCGCCCTGGCAGCGGGAAGACTGTTTTGGCAAAAACGATTGCTTCGAGCATCGAGGGACTCTTCGCGCGAGTGCAGTTCACGCCAGATCTGCTGCCTGCTGACATCACAGGTGGATCGATCTACAACCAGGGTTCCGGGTCGTTCGAATTTCGTCCCGGTCCGGTGTTCGCGAATCTTGTCCTCGGTGATGAAATCAACCGTGGATCGCCCAAAACCCAATCGGCCTTGCTCGAAGTGATGGAGGAACGACAGGTCACAGTCGATGGCAAAACGTATGCAGTTCCGCGACCTTTCATGGTGGTGGCCACGCAAAACCCTATTGAGTTTGCCGGCACTTATCCGCTACCCGAAGCTCAACTTGATCGGTTCCTCATGCAGCTTTCCCTCGGGTACCTCGACGCCTCCGATGAGGTGGATGTACTCAAGCGCCACGGCAGCGATACCGAGCCCGTAGCAGTTAGCGCCGTGACCTCGAGTAACACGGTCAGAACGATGATTAGCCTGGCAGAACGAATTCATGTCGAGTCCGCAATTCAGCGATACATCGTGGCGATAAGCCAATCAACCCGAGATTTCAGCGAAGTGAGGCTAGGAGCGTCCACACGGGCAAGTCTCGCTGTGCAACGTGCAGCCCGGGTGCACGCAGCTGCCAAGGGGCGGGCTTATGTGAGCGCCGACGACGTCAAGGCGATAGCCGGTCCAGTACTAGCCCACCGGATTCGGTTGAACCCGGACGCGGCAAATCGGGGAACCGTCGGCTCGGACATCGTTCAAAGAGTTCTGCGCGAGATCGACCCGCCGGCAACCAGGTACTAGTCCGTGCTGCGTCGCCTCCCGTCGTACCTCACACCGCTTGGACGACTATTCGCCGGAATAGGTATCTTCGGTTACCTCGCGGGTGCATTGCTCGGCTGGGGGGAGTTGGTGATCATGTCTGTAGGAAGCTGCGCGATGCTCACGATCGGTGCCCTCGCTGTCGCCCGTCCGGTGCCTTTGACCGTCCAGCGAACGCTGCACCCGGAACGCACCACCGTCGGCTCAACGGCCGTTGGAATCGTGGTGGTTGTAAACGATTCGCGACGCCCGGCCCGTCCTCAGTTCGCAGAAGACCGAATTGGCGACAGAGTCATCCGAATCGCCTTGCCTGCAATTGCTCCCCAAGATCATTTCGAGCAGCCGTACAATGTGGTTGGGCGCGATCGCGGCCTTGTTCAAGTTGGGCCAATAAGGTTAGTTCGAACGGATCCATTGCGATTGTTTCGCGTTGAACAAACGCAGGGGTCGACGATGAATCTGTGGGTCCAGCCCAGAGTGCATCGACTGGTTTCTGCTACAACGGGATGGTCTCAAGAGCGTGATGGTGCGACCTCTGATTCTGCCCCAAGAGGCTCGGCGGCCTTTCATGCCTTAAGGGAGTATCAGCGAGGTGATGATCTGCGTCACATCCACTGGCGAACTTCGGCGCGGGCAAACCGTTTGATGGTCCGCCACTACGTTGATACTCAGATCACCAATGAGCTGCTCGTTCTGGACACACGGGGGTCGAGCTATCCCTCGAATCTTTTTGAAGATGCGGTAGAGATTTGTGCTTCAATTTCGGCAGCGATAGAGGCCAGTGGTGGCGAATGCTCCATTGAGATCGGTGGGCAGGCTGACTCGCCCTACATCCATGAAGGTTCCTCGGTGATGGATCGTCTGACCGTAGCGACCACTTCCGGGCACTCCGTTGCTGCTGACGTCTTTCGAGGGGTGGGTCGTGCATTGGGGGCAACAGGCGTGGTCGTGGTGACTGGGTCAGTCGATGCCAACGAAATGGTTGGCTGCACACGAATGGCAGCGCCCGGGAGGCCCGCGATCGTCATCTGCTGTCGTAGCGGGGTGGAGTCATCTTCGATGAGCGTCATCGGGAATGTGATCGTGATCGATACCCCATCGGCGAAAGCGTTGGCCGGTATTTGGGGAGAGGCGGTGCTTCGTTCATGAGCATTTCTTTTCTGAAAGCACGGTTGTCTGGCCAAAGAGCCGTTCATTGTGGGGCACTGGCACTCCTCGTCTTGTTGAGCGCAGTTTTTTTTCGTCCGGTTTATGAGTCCTGGTCTTTCTTCGTTCCGCCCGTTCTAGGGGCGGTTTTGGCGTGTTTGACAATTTCGGTTGCGTTTGATTGGTTGAAAGTTGGATCTTGGCTCGCTTTAGCCGGGCACGCGTTCGCGTTCGCGCTGGTCATTCCCGGCCTAATTTCTTTGCCTGAGGCGAGGTTCGCGCTGCCTTTGCCGAGTGCCATCGCTAGTTTGGGTGGAGCGTTGATCAACGGACCAGCGCTCCTTCTGACTTCACCAATCCCGGCTCGGTCAACGCAGGAATTGTTGGTCGTCCCAGTATTCGGCGTCTGGGTTGGGTTGCTCATTTCTTGGTTGCTCGTCCGCCGCTCGTGGCCTCAACCGGCCCTCGTCGGGCCTGCGTTTGTCCTGACAACTGCGCTACTGTTTGGCCCTTGAGATCAATCAGTGCTGCGAACCGCAACTGTCGGATTCATCTGTGCGTCGCTGCTGTATATCGGGCTGAGTCAGAAGCTCACGAGTCGAACTGAATTGCGGCTCGGACGGCGACGAGAGTGGCGGTTAGTTTCCCGGACACTGCTTCAAACCGGAATTGTGATCGTACTTGCGTCCGTTGCTGCTCCATCTTTGCCGCTTGTGAGCGCCCGTGAACGTTTTACATTGCGTGAATATCGAACGCCACCCTTCGATCCAACGGTGCTTTCAAGTCCTTTGGCTGATTTTCGAAAGTACCTGACTCCGGAGGCGAAAGATCGGGTCTTGTTCGAAGCGTCAGGGGATCTGCCCACCCGTTGGCGTCTTGCGACGCTCAATGCATATGACGGGAGAGTGTGGTCCGTTGGTACTGACGAAGAAGCCTCAGGTCAGTTCGAACATGTTGGAGCGCGCCTAGACGCTGGTGCTCGCAATGCGGCTGTAGGTCCAACTCGTCGAACTTCTGTCCGTCTTGTAACGCTTCGAGATCCGTGGCTACCAATGGCCGGAAAAGGCGAGCGGCTTTCCATGCCCGCCTCTGTACGTTCTCGGGTCCGGCACAACGAGACCACAGATGTGTTGGTTTGGTCGACGGGCGAGGGCGAACAGACACAGTATGAACTCACGTGGCGCGACGTACCCACTGCTAACAGTGTGGAGCCCGGTGCAATGGTTGACGCTTCGACCGGAGCCGATCTTTCCCTTCCGAGCGATGTCCCAGATCAAATCACGCAAGCAGGGTTCGAGGCAGTGGAGGGGGCAACCAGCGATGGTGAGAAAGTCGTCCAACTTAGGTCCCTTTTACAAGCGGGTTATTACAGTCTGAACACGCGGCCCGGGCACACCTACGGTGATCTCATCGACCTTCTCGCTGAACCAGCAAGGATGGTGGGTAACGAAGAGCAGTACACCGCTGCGTTTGCGGTTTTGGCTCGTGCCGTTCGGTTGCCTTCTCGAGTGGTAGTGGGGTTTGAGCCGCCAAAAACCTCGTCTGAAACTGTACAGATTCGTGGGCGAGACATCCGGGCCTGGGCCGAGGTGCGGTTCGCCGATGGTCAATGGGTGCAGGTCGATGTCAGTCCACCGAAGTCACGGCGACCTCAGCCCCGAACAGCGCAAAGCGAAGATCGAGTCGATGCGCCTCCGCCTCAGTTCGACCCCATCCCTCAGCCGGTAGACCAAGCCGGCTCCCAGATTGGCGAAGACAAGAAGCCTAAAGCCACGACCGGCTCGCCGAAGTCTCGGCTTCAATTACCGGCAGCCGTCCTCGCCGGAGTCGGTTTGATCTTGGCCCCGACGCTGATCTGTGGAGTTGCTCTCGCCGCTGTGGTCGGCCTCAAGTCTCAACGTCGGCGACGCCGTCGATCCCTCCGCACTCCTGGATTGCGTATCGCAGGAGCATGGCACGAGCTTCAGGACCGCCTTGAGGAACACGGGACATTGGCTGGCTCAAAGAGCACCTTCCGAGAAACGGCGGCGTCCCTTTCTGAGGATGATCCGCATCGGACGGCGGTAATGGACTTGTCGCTAAACGTCGAACGAGCGATGTTTCATCCGGTCGAACCGACTGCGATTGACGCGGACGCTGTGTGGGCTGCAGTCGATTCATTGCGTTCGGCCATTCGGGGGAACCAAACCCGTTGGCGTCGTTTGCGTTGTGATATGTCGCTCGGGACCCTGAGTCAGCAAAGGTCACCCCGTCGTCTGGGAGGCGAATCATGAATGTGGACTTGCTTTTTTCCACCTTGCGCCGGTTGCGGTCAACGATCGTCCTGGTCGTCGTCACGTCTGTCGTCGCTGCGTTCACCGTTGTCGCTGCTCGTGCAGACGGATTTCGATCAACACGTGCTGCTTTCAACACGGGCAGCGTGTGGCAGGCCGATGGATCTCGAAATGAGGTCGGTCAGGTCAAAGTAGATCTTGACGTGCCCGGTGCCGCAATCACACTCGGTCCAAAGCGTGGTCTTATCGAGGTTGAGCAGTCTCGTGCCGGTGTTGTGGTGCTCGATCGGTTTAGCGGCTTGCTTCATGTTGTGGATGACCGTCGGCTGGCCCGGCAGACATCGCTGAAACTGCCGACTGCGGCAGAAACTGTGGTTCGCGCAAACGAAAATGGCTTTTTCGTCGCAGACACCAAGGCCGGAGACGTCAGGTTTGTACGTTTCGCACAATTTGCCAGCCTCGAAGACCTGGATTCGCTGACGCCACTTGCCCAACCAAAGGCGGCAAGGGACGCTGAAATTGGAACGGAGCCGATAGCGGTCGAAGCTGGAGTCGATGGTGCCTTTTACGTCTATCGATTGCGAAGCGGACGACTGTCGTCGTTCGACCCCAATGGGATCCTGACGAACTCGGTAGTGATCCCTGGTGCTGACGGCGGCGACGCTGACCTAGGCGTTGTGGGTGCAACGCCAATTGTCCTGAGGCGTGGCACGGGCCAGATCGTTGTGATCGGATCCCGTCAACGGACCTTCAGGTTGACTAGTCCCGATTGGCACCTCGCAATGCCGTCGTCTCAGGCTGAATCCGTGGTCGTGGCGAATCCCGATGGAGACCACGCGTTGGTTGATCTTCGATCCGGCAGCGTGACGATGACCAAACTTCGAGTTGGTGTCCAACCGATTCGGCCTCTTGTGGCGGAGAACGGGCTGGTGGTCGGCGCGTCGGAGTCGACCGGGCGTACGGTCGCTCTTGCGGGTTCAGGGTTATTGAGGGAAGGCCCCACCCTCGGGAGCAGGCTGCAGGGCAGACTGATTTGGGGGCGCCCTTATGTAGACGACCTTGATTCTCCGGCTGGGTCAACTTTCGATGCAAAAGGCAACGCCCAACTTCTCAAGGCCACTTCGCCAGAGGACGCTGTGACCGCTGGCGACAATGCCAATGGAAGGCGAACCGGCAAAGATCCATCCCAGGCGGAAGGAGACGAATCTGAACAAACATCGTCGGCTCGCAATCGAAAGCCGACCTTGAACAACGATCCAGATTTGCGGGCACGTCCAGAACGTTCGACGTTGCTTCAAGTCCTTTCCAACGACCGGGATCCTGATGGCGACGTCTTAAGCGTCACTGATGTTTTGAACGCGCCAGCGCAGGCATCTTTTGCGATTGCGCCGAACGGTGCCGGTGTGATTGTGACTCCTCGGCCGGGGTTTCGCGGAGTCCTTCGTTTCGGATATGTAGCAGGCGATCCCTCAGGCCTTTCGGGTACAGCAGAAGCAACTGTGACGATCTCTGATGACGGGAACGCTCCTCCCGTGCCAACCAACGACTCTGCTAAAGCCCAAGTCGGTCGGCCCGTACTCGTCGGAGTACTGGCCAACGACGTGGATCCAGACGGCGACACAATTACACTCACGTCCGTTCGTAGCTCTGACGGCGAAGTGGCTGCAACAACGGGTGGGTTCGTTTCGTTTACTGCGCGTTCGCCTGGGACCGCGACTCTCACCTATACCGCCTCGGACGAGAAGGGAGCGACAGCTGATGCAACTATCACGGTCGAGGTGACTCCGCTAGGCGTCAATCAGCCTCCTATTGCTCGCGTGGACTCGTTCGTTGTTGGACTGGTACCGACTGAATTGGAAGTTTTGGCCAATGACATTGACCCAGAAGGCGAGGGTCTAACGATCACCAAGTTCAAAGCGGATATCGGGGTTGGCCGAGTCGAACAGGTTGGTCAACGGCTTCGCGTCTCTCCAACCCGCGACGGAATCGCGATGCTGTCGTACGAGGTGAGCGATGGGGAATTGAGCGCTCAGGCTTCAATCCGTATCGACGTTAGGAGCGCCCCGTCAAATCGGCCTCCGATAGCACTTCCGGACCGCGTCAGTGTTGCCGTCGGTCAGCCCCAAGTTATTGACGTCGTGGCCAACGACATCGATCCAGACGGTGATGTTTTGGCGGTTCAATCGTGGAGCGCGGATGGTGCTTCTGGAGTGGATGTGCGAGCGATCGACGCTCGTCGGCTCGAGGTTTCTATCTCATCGCCACCCCTCAACCCGGTGGCTTTGGCCTACACCGTCAGCGACGGATTGAATCGTGTCACCAGTACGGTGCTCGTGAGTGCGAAGCCCTCGGGTGCAGGAGTAGCTCCGATCGCTCGACGAGATATTGGCGCGGTCAGAGTCGGCATCGGACGCATAGTTCCAGTGCTCGCGAATGACGTTGATCCGGACGGAGGTCCGGTCCGAATCGTGGCGTTGATTCGCGCTCCGACAGGGGTTGGTCTGGCAGTCGACGGCAGATCCGTTGTGATCGCACCCAACACCTCCCTCTTAACCGGTGCCAGCTTTGAGTTCGGCTACACCATCGAGGATCAGGATGGGCAACGATCCAGTGCCGAGGTGGTGTTGTCTGTGATCGGCGCGCAAGGGACCAATACCCCACCTTCAGCGATGCAGGACAACGCGGTTGCAAACACTGGTAAGCCCAACCCCATAGCGGTGCTTTCCAACGATTCAGACTACGAAGGCGACTTGTTGGAAATTACTTCTGTGGGGCAGCCATCCCAGGGTACGGCGAAGGTCGTAAGTGGGCAGATCATATATGAACCGTTACGCGGCTCAGCGGGAACGGACAGGTTCACGTACTCGGTTGACGATGGCCATGGCGGGTCCGCTAGTTCCATGGTCCAAGTCGGCATTCTGCCGCCGGCTTCGGCAAACCGGCCGCCGGTAGCGCGCGACGACGGCCCAACGGCCGTCAGCGCCGGAACGAGTGGGGTCAAGGTGGACGTCTCCGCGAATGACACAGACCCTGATGGTGATCGGCTCACGATTACCGGGCTAGATCGCCCCACAGTCGGCGAAGCCACACTTGAAGCCGGGAAAGTACGCTTCGTGCCCCCGAAGACCGTCACAGTTAAACAAACCATCGAAGTTCGATACCGGATTTCCGACCCCTCCCTCGCTTCTGCCTCTGCTGTCGCCCGCTTCACAGTTGACGCTGCGAAGGGCTCTGGCCAACCGCCCATAGCGCGCCCCGATCTCGCCGGTCCGTTTTCCCCGGGCGAACGCGTGAGAATCGACGTCCTTGCAAACGACGATGACCCGGACGGTCTCGCCAGCGAACTTCGGGTAGTCCTATCCGCGTCCGCAACAGTCGCGTCTGACGGACGCACAATCGAGCTGATTGCACCTTCTCAATCAGTCACATTTCAATACACAGTGCAAGACGCACAAGGTTTGAAGAGCGTCGGGGCTGTTCAGGTGAAGGTATCCGCTGATAGGGCGCCACAGGTAGTTGATGATTTTGCGTCGACTCGCGGCGAAGAGATCCGTATTCCTGTTCTGGCCAACGACTCCGACCCGGAAGGTCTGGCACTCACGGTTCGATCGGTATCAGCTACGCCATTCGGCGGCACATCGACCGACGGATCGATGGTTTTGTTTCGCCCGGCAAGCGGCGCTTCAGGAGAGGTTCGACTCACGTATACAGCTACGGATCCAGCGAACAACATGGGAACTGGAGTAATTGTGATCCGGGTCGACACCGGAGTTCCGACTGTGCCGGCAACCGTGAGAGAGGACGCTCCGAGAACTACCGTCCGGCCAACCGCTGGTGGGCAACAGACAACCACGATTCAGCAAGAAGGGGGTCCCCGATCTTCGGTTCTTCCCAAGCCCCAGCGGCCCACACCGCCAGTCGGCCAGGTCGACGGGAACACAATTCGTTTTCGGTGGGAACCGGTCGCTAGTTCGACGGCGTACATCATCGAGGTCGAAGGCAGTGTCCAACAGCAGACGACAGACCCGTCGTTTACGGCGACTGGGCTCTCTGCCGGGAAGGCTTACCGTGCTCGGGTTCGGGCGGTCCAAAACGGCGTCCAGAGCGACTGGAGCGAATGGTCCGGATTGGTAACCATCGTCGATGTCCCCGAATCGCCTAGGAACGCCGCCGGCGCTGTCTCGGCGAAGGGCAAGGTGACGGTCACTTGGGAGCTTGGTTCTGACAACGGCGCACCAATCGAGGCGGTAATCGTGGCCTGCGACGGTGCAGCGGAGGTAACTGTTGGCGGCACTCAAACTCGCGCCGAGATTCTGCTCGCCAACGGAAATAACAAGAACTGCCGGGTGACGGCGAAGAACGCCGTTGGCTCCAGCGAGCCTGCGGTGATCACGATCGGCAGGTCGGCCGGAAGAAAACCCGATGCGCCGTCCAATGTGGCAGCACAACGAGGCGATAAGAGCGCTGTGGTTGTTTGGCAGCATGGCGATGATGATGTCGATGGCTATGAAGTCGTTGCTTCCACCGGTCAACGACAGCAAGCTGGGCCGACCGAGCTCACCCTAACGATGCAAGGTCTGGCAAATGGAACGCCCGTAACGTTCTCGATTTTTACCGTAACCAACGGAGTGCGGAGCGACCCGGCAACCACTGCAGCGGTTACTCCAGCTGGGAAACCGCAAGCTATTGCATCCTTTGCGGCCCGGCACAATGGTGCAGGTCAAATCGCAATCACGTGGTCGGCTGCAGACCCGAACGGTTCACCTGTTCTGACCTACCAAATTGCGTGCGACGTTGGGTCCCCTGTGACGGCTGCGCCTTCGGAAACGAGCAAGACAATTACGGCTCCATCCCGTCCTTCTCCCGCAGGTAAGAACTGCAGGATTAGCGCGCATAACGAACTTGGGGCTGGGCCCGAGACGACCACCCAGATTGTCGCACGGGATGCTCCTGCAGCGCCCGGAAAACCAGTTGGAGTGCGTGGGGACAAAGAAGTTGCCCTCTCTTGGCCGACTCCTGGGGGCGTTACGCCGGATGACTACATCGTGTCGAATGGATCGACCGCCAAAACTGTGGACGGGCCTCCCCGAACTACGTGTGGCAAGGGCTCACCAACGGGACCGCCTACCAGTTCACCGTTGTCGCGGTTGTTGACGACCGGAACAGCACTCCGAGCGCCGCCAGTGACGCTGTAACCCCTGGTTCCAAACCAGGTTCACCCACGGCTGTGTCGGTCGTAGCGGAACCCAATACGGACAAAAAGGTGCGTGTGGCGTGGACAGCACCTGCAGATAACGGGGGTTATCCAATCTCCAAATACACGGTTTCAGGGTGTGGAATCGCTGGTGTTGACGCCACCCCGGCAGATTCTGCTGGGAAGGTTTTCGATCGTACGGTTTTCGCCAACTGTACGATCACCGTAATAGCGGCAAATGCGATCGGGCAGTCTGCGGCAGGGTCCGGGCAAGTTTCCTTTACGCCCCTCAACGTGAGCTTCAGCCTCACAACTACCGTTGCTGCCGGTACGGCGGCACCGGGCTCTGCGTTGCGGTGGGCATTCCGCTGTCCGAGCTTGCACTCAAGTCCAATCGAGACCACCACAAACGCAGGCCTAGCAGGAAACCTGAGCGCTACCGCAAGCAGAGACCCGGAATGCACGCTCACCGTGACCCCCGTGTCTGGTGGCCCAACTTGGCGCAGATTCAGCGTTACGGGCGCCGCTGGGTCTGGCACTGCTTCTGGGACGGCGGCAGTCACGCTCGCCCCAATCCCGACAGCCGCTTACGCCGGAGGCTCAGCGTCGCTGGGTGCGTCGGTGGAGTACTGGATTCCGGCTACGGCGACCATCGCCGGAGTCACCACCACAGAAAACAGCGCAAGTGTCACCTTCAGCGTTACTGGAGACGTTGCGGCGGGTGCACAATGCACCCTCGTTGGTGGAGCATCGCAGGTGACCGGAGCGTGTTCGGCCATTACGGCGTCGGGGCTTGCGCCAAGAACAACGTACAACTTCTCAATTCGGGTTCCTGGTGCCGACGGCCAGACTCGCGAAAGCGTTGTTGCCAGCGCTGTGACCAAATGGCCACCACCGAACCCAATCAACCTGTCAGTCGCAAGCGTGGGTCAAGCCGATGCCGTCGTGAATTTCGCACTCGATAGTGATGGAACTGGAGCCACGTGCACACTTGTCTGGAATGGTGGAGAACAGTCCGGCGGGTGTGGTTCGATCAGTTTTGCGAATCGTCTTGCACCAGGAACGGCGTACCAAGTGTCAGTTCGCACCACACGAGACGGCATCTCGCGCTTGAGTGGGCCTATTGGATTCAGCACAACGAATCCACCTCCCCCGAGGATCGTCACGATTTCTCGCTCTGGCTTCACAACGCCTTGCACTATCGGTGGAAGCGGGACTTGCTACTACATCAATTGGAGTGTTTCTGGATTCACTCCGGGTGAAACGATGACCAGCGCTCTGTTCGCTCACTCGGCCAGTGGCACAGTCGATTTGAACGCTGTCGGCAGCGGGTGTGCATCGCGACGGGTTGCCGATGCCAACGGCAACTTCACACACACCGTCACTGGTTCGCCAACGTGTGCTGCAGCATTTGCGCTCACCCCGGGTACGGTCACAGTGACTATTAACGGCACCTCCTCGGCGCCACTGGCGTGGCCGTAGCGCAAGGGGGGAGTGCTCCCCTTGTCCCAGCAGCTCTTCAACATCACACTTCAACAGTCGGAAATTCCGGCACAAACTAAAAGGAAACCACAACATGAGCGGAGAGATTCTCCTCAAGGCCACCGACGCACGCGCAGCTGCATCGAAGGTGCAACGGTCAGCACAGAACGCAACCTCTGACTTCAACGCGTTGAAATCAGAGTTGTCAGCCTTGGCCACCTATTTCAAGGGGCAGGCCGCAACAGCATTCGACACGCGTTACCAGGAGTGGCATACCAGCGCCTTGCAGCTCAACGAAGCGCTCGATGGCCTTGGTAAGTTCCTGATGCAAGCGGCCGACGCAATCGAGGGCGTCGACAACGAGCTGATGCGGATGCTCGGGCGCTGATGTCTGGGGAAATCCGGGTTGCTCCGGCCTACCTCGAAAGCTTGGCTCGATCATTACGAGCGTTGCCAGTTACCGCCAGCGCTGCCGTGTGGACGGACACAGGCAGCAAGTTGGTTGACGAGGCGTACGATTCGCTGAACAAGAAGTGGACCAAGCATCAAGCGGATCTCCATGACCAGACCAACAGCGTTGCCCAAATTGTGGACGCCATTCGGGAATCGCTCGTCGGGGTCGACACGCAACTCACAGCGGCACTCAACCAATGAGTCCGCGTGTCGTGTCTGATCAGGAGTGGGCTGCCGTCCTGGAAAGCCAGTGGGTGTCCGGCCAGGTTCCGCTATTTGATTCGCTGCAGGCGAAGTGGAGCCAGATTCGGACCGATACCGTCGCCCTACAACAGCAATTCTCTCAATTAGCGAACTCTTCCGCGGAGTTCGCAGGGGCTGCTGCAAGTGCATTCGTCGGGATCATCGACGACCTTCGCAAGACGATTGCGTCGATGCCGTTGGTAGCCGCAGATGTAGAAGGGATCTTTCGATCGCACTCTCGTGAGTTGAATGCCCTCCACACGGAAGCGCGGCGTGCGGTTGCCATCGCCCGGACGAATTGGAGGCTTTTGCGATCTGAGCAGCAGTCCCACGCAGTGGCCGTGCGACGACGAGACTCGATCTCTGCTCAGATCCGGTCGTTGCAACTACACGGTGACCCCGTGGTTCAAGCACAGGTAAGGAATCTGCTTTCAGAACGCACCAGGGCCGACAACGAGGTGGGATTGCGGCTTTACTCAGTCCGGAGGCACGAATCGGCCGTGAAACAGGACAAGAAGAGCTTTGATCAAATTTGGTCGAACGAAAGAAACCTGGATCAACGAACAGCCAACCAACTACGGCATGTCGATCTTCGGGATCTGAGGGACATTGGCTTCTTCGAGCGTGTCGGACGGAGTGTCACCGGATTCTTCGACGAGTTTTGGCAGAACATCGAAGATTTAGCCGTTGCCATCGCTGGAGGCGACTGGACACGGGCCATATGGGAGCTTCGCGATGTCATTGAGTCGTATCTTGTCATCCTCGGCGCGGTCGCTATGGTGCTGGCGGTCGTTGTGTTGATCGTCGGAACCGGGGGGTTAGCCGCTGCCGTTCTTGCCGGCGTAGCGCTTGCAACCTTTGTCCTTGCATCGACAGTGTTGATCATCGACTACGGATTATTCACAACCAAATCAACTCACCCCGAAACGGGCCGACAGCTCACGGGTTGGGACATTGTCTCTGATGCCGTGTCCGTTGCCCTCGCCGCGCTCAGCGCAGGCGCTGCGCACAAGGCAGCTTCGGTGGCCAAGCCTGGTCTCACACAGATGGTCAAGAGCAGTGGTGTTCGGCAGGTGGCAGGATCGTTTGTTACCAACGGGATGGCGCACAATTCGAACAACCGGAACCTGGGGCGATGGGCCGTCGACAAGGTCACGGGGTTGGACGTCTACCAAACGGGCCCCGCCACTGGATCAGTACTTCGGAACAATCTCCATTTCGGTGGAAGCCACGCGCTTGACAAGGCACTGCCTATGGCGGGCGCCGGTACAGAAAAGAAGGAGACGATCGAAAACGGCGTGTCCCTGCTCACGGGATGGCCAAGCAAATCCACGTTGCGTGAACGAGACGCCCGGCAGCGCTATTTGCTGCAGGAAATTGAGCGAATGAAGACGTCGCGTCGTTCGCTGATTGCACCCTGTTCTGTCTACTTCATCCCCAGCCAAATTGATCGCAAGAACGAAAGGGATCTGGTTACTGCATGAATGAGGACAACGGGAGGGGGCCAATTGATGCGTATCGAATTGACCTTCCGAATGTTTGGAGGGTTGTTTCGTCTGAACCCGAGGAGTTTCGTGAGGCTTTGGCGTTGCGACCAGATGTTGAGGCCGCCCTCACTCGGGCGGGGAAACGACAGCTAGAGGCGTTTCGCCAGCGACTCGAAGCTGACCTGCACGCCAGTAACACCTCGTTTGTCGCCTTTTTTGCGGAGATGGTGGGAGGGAAGACTCGCAATCTACCGGCCCAGAAGAGCCTTCCCGTGGATTAGGTGACCAGTCCGCGGAACCCGAGCAACCTGAGGAATCCGAGCTCATGATGGCCAGCTGTACGATCTCCACGCTGACACGCGAGGATATGGGGTCTCCGCTGGAGTTAAGCTTGGAAACGTTGCTTCGAGCCATGAGCGTTTCCGACGACCAAAACATCGTTAATCTCGATCCTCCGCAAATTCGTGAATGTTCGCGGTGGGCAAGCGGTTCGGCTGGCACGTCTTGTGAACTCTGGTGCTGCGTTCGCTGAGCAGGTTTTCACAGAAACGTTTCTGTTTCCAGTCCCGCCAGTATGGGAAGCGGTCTCCATGGTTCAATTCGCGTCGCCGAATATTGAAGACGCTCCGTTGCTCTCTGAGTTGTTCTCCGCTATTGGGGAGACGTTCGAGTTTTATGGTGCAAACCAGCCCACCCTGATTGAGTGACACGCGTGCCAACGGATAATTCAGACCCTAGACCTTTCGCGGGATTTGACCGCGCTTTCGTCCGAGAACATATTCGCTCATCAGTCGGTCGATTCGTGGAAGTGTTTCCCGCTGACGGCGAACGATTTCTCACCGTTCCGACGGTTGAACACGGCGAACCGGTTGAAGGTCCTGGTCGCGTGTTCTCTCCGGAAACACAAGCTGTGGTTGATTCGCTCTTTGCAGCGGTGGGGCGGCTGAAGCATCCGTATCCGGATGGCGCAGGGCGAGGCTATTTTCTCGAGAGGGTCGTTGGATCAGACCGCTCGTCCGTCGCAGATTCGAAGGGAACGACTCCAAGTCCCGATGCCTGATTATCACCTGTCGGTTGCGCACGAAAATGAGCTTCACGACTTGTTCGTGGAAGTTGGCGATGGAGCAACTGTTGATGCGGTTGTCGAAGCGCTGAGCAAACAGGGCTACAAAACGCCGCTCAGCATCGATGGCCAGTCCTTCCGCGGCCAAATTTCTTTTGAATCGACGGCCGTTCGAAATGGCGCCACCATATATTCCGCGTCCGCCAATTTGAAACCATCCGCACCCTTGAGGCCAGACCGGTACCTTGTTGTCGTGGCAGGCCCGGCGGCTGGCCAGTGGGTGTTGCTGCCAAGTAGCGGAATTGTGTTGCTCGGGCGCGAAGCGCGCATTTTGGATCTCTCGGACGATCCGCGACTTTCGAAGCGTCATGCAGAACTCCACCTCCATGTGGATGGACGGGTCGGAGTTCTCGATCTCGGCTCCGCCAACGGGACGGTCGTTGACGATACTGCTGTAGGCAACGATCTTGTCGAACTCCACACCGACGGGTTTTTGCTCGTTGGTGACAGCGTTTTTCGAGTCGTTACGCTGACTAAAGACGATTTTGCGGTCCTCTCGGGTGAGGGCCCAACGGTTCCGTTCCAGAGGCGGTTCCGCAACCAGAGACCGAATGCGGTCCTTGAAGTCGAATTTCCGCGAGATCTGACCAGCACGTCTTCGGGCGCCGGTTCGAGCTGGTGGCGTTCGTTGGTTCCGTTGGCATCCGGTGCGGTGATGGCCCTAATTACGGGGCAGTTGGTGTTTCTGTTTGTCATCGCCATCGCTCCCATTGTCTATGTCGTCGAGGCGTACCGGCAGAAGTCAGGTCAAGCGAAGAAAGCGCGAGAAGAGGCGGCAAGCTTTCGCCAGGCTCAGGATGCGGCGAACCAACGCTTGTCTACGGCGAGACAAGCATTCGTGAACAGTCAACGAATCGAGTACCCAGCGGCTGGAGAGTCCGTGCTCCGTACGGTTGCGCTGCATCGGCGGCTCTGGGAGCGACTTCCCTCAGACCCGGACTTCTCCCTCTTGACTATTGGTGTGGGCACTAAATCTTCGCCGGTGTCCATCGTCAAAGAACATGGCCGTGCACCTGATGCTGACTTCTTACGTCTGGTCCCAATCACCGTTACCCTGGCAGAGGTCGGCTCGCTGGCAATCGTCGGAGCAGGTCCAAAAACGAGGAAGGTGACGACGGGATTGTTGCTCAACCTGGCCGCCACACATGCTCCGGACGAAATGGTCTTCTGGTTGTTTTCAGGCGAACATGTTGCCGAGGAATGGAACTGGTTCAGGTGGCTCCCGTCGGTTTGGTCAGAGGCTGGCACAGCACGGATCGCGGTGTCAGCTTCCGGTCGGAACGCTCTGCTTTCTGACCTTCGGTCGACCTTCGAAGAGCGCGAAGAACGCCAAGACGATCACAAACAATCACTGCCCCTCCACGTGATTGTGATCGACGGGGGTGGATTCTTCACGCCGGGCCAGATTTCAGACATGGTTCGGAACGGTCCCCATGTTGGGATGGTGTTTTTCGTCCTCGATGAGCGCGTGGTGGCTGATGGCGCATCTGGCAGCCTGACTGTTGACAGCCGCCGGTCAGTTGCGTCGTTTGAAAGTCGGTTGCACGCTCCAAGCGAGATTGTGGTCGCTCAAGTAGTTCCAGCGCTGGCAACACGAGCCGCTCGTGTGCTTGCCGGCCTTCAGCCTTCGCGGTCGGGCGAGCGTTCTGTTTCATTGAGCAGCTCTCGGCTTGTTGATTTGTTCGATATCACCGACGCATCCGCTCCGGCGTTGGCGCACAGGTGGACAACCCACAGTCCCCGCACTTCAGTCCCTCTTGGAGCCGCGATGCGGCCAAGTTACGAGCTGGACATTGTGGACGGGCCTCATGGTCTTGTGGGCGGCAAAACCCGATCCGGTAAGACGGAGTTTCTCAAGTCGTTCATTGCTGCGCTGTCCTTGGCTAACCACCCCGACGACCTTGCCGTAGTGGTGATGGACTTTAAGGGTGGCGTCGACTACGACCTGGTTCGACGATTGCCACATGTCATTGAGGTCAGCTCTAACGCTGACCTCGATCGCTTCGAACGTACAATCGCTATGTTGTCCGCCGAGCAGGAACGTCGTCAGGGGCTGTTCGTGGCAGCCGGTGGCGCAAACTTGCCCGCTTACCGTGAAGCCCGTCGACGGCGCCCAGAGCTCCCACCGATTCCACGTCTCGTAGTTCTTGTCGACGAATTTGGCGAATTGATGTCGACTGAGGTTGGCAAAAGGCATCTCCGTGCACTCGAGAGCGTTGCCCACGTTGGGGGAGCCCTCGGTTTGAACCTTGTTTTGGTTACCCAGAACTTTTCACAGGCACTTCCTGATCTGATTGATTCTCAGGCGGGTTTCAGGGTCTGCTTCCGTGTTGAGCAGGGCGCGCAATCGAAAGTGGTACTTGGTTCGACGATCGCTGCGACAATCTCCCCGAGAAACCAGGGGCGGGCTTACGTTTCGGTTAGTGGGAGCGCGCCATTCGAATTTCAGAGCTCCCGTGTCGCAGGGCGCCGACGGGAGATCGAAGGGCTGGTCACCGCGAAGGTAATGGTCCGCCGCGCTCCTTTGGGCACCTTGTTCGCGGTGGAAGCCGCTTCAGCTGATCCCGACGTGCCGAGCGAAGAGAGCGATCTCACCACCGTGATGGACGTTGTCGCCGAGGCTGCCCGTCTCAGCGGATGGACTGAGTCAGCGATTCCGTGGCCGGACCGACTGGCGTCGGACATACCGCTGGAGGTTGCATGGCGCATGCACGGAGCTAGCGGCGACTCCGTGCCATTCGGGGTTCTTGACCTGCCGGAGAGGCAACGGACAGACGCTCTGCTCTTGAATCATGACGAACACCTTCTCCTGCTCGGTGGCCCCAAGCAGACCTTGCAGGCGTGCTCGCAACCCTTGCGGTGTCGGCCTGTATGGGGAGTGGGCCAAACGATCTCCATTTGTATGTGATTGATCTTGCTGGCCGTGGCCTTTCGGTACTCGGAAAGTTGCCACATTGTGGGGTGGTTGCTATCCGAAATGAGTCGCTTGCCATTCGCGTCTTGGACTTTTTGGCTGACGAAGTTGCTGTCCGTCGGGCGATGCTCGAAGAGGCAGGCGCAAGTTCGGTTCCAGAACTAACTCGACGAACTGGAAAGGCTCTGCCTCACTTGATGCTGTTGGTCGGCGGAGCGGATCGGTTGTATGCAACTCAAGGTAACGATGTTGTGAGTCCCTTGACGGGACCATTGCATTCGCTTGTTGCGGAAGCGAACGGGCTCGGAATTCAACTTGTATTCGCAGGCCTTCCGCGAATTGCAACCCAACGCCTGGGAGAACAGGTCGGGCGACGGCTCGCACTGCGTACCCCCGATGCCGGCGACTACGTGGCAGTTGGGTGTTCTCGTGCGCTGTTTGCAGAGCTCGACAACCCCAGGCGCGCTATCGACCTCCAGCGAGGTCGGGTCACGCAGTTGTGCTCGGTAGCCGGCGGAGCAATCGATGAGTCCGAAGCTGTGGAAGCAGCCATTGAGGCACTCGCAGCCATCAACGTCGAGGTTTCACGACCCGCTGCCAAATTCTTGGAAGTGTCTTGGCCCCTCAGCGAAGGTCGGTTTAAACGGCTGGTTATCGACGCGACGCAGCAAGCACCCGGAATTGCCCTTGGCGTATCAAACGCAACCGGATCGATCATTCGTCTCGATCCGGAAGACGGGTTGTCATGGCTGATTTCTGGAGGTAGCAAAAGCGGAAGGAGTCTGACGCTTGCTGCGTTGGCGCACGCTGCACGCACCGACGGCTGGCTCGTTGTTGCTGGCGGATTCGCCAGGTCTTCTCACTTGCGGCACTCTCCTGATGTGCACTGGGTGGAGATGCCGAACATGGGTCGGGAACTCCGCTTCTTGGATTCGAGTCGGACCCTGTTATTGATCGATGATCTTCACCGTTGGGAGTCCCGGCCCGTTGAGTCGATACTGCCCGAGGGCAAGCTGCAACCGTTGGTTGTTATGGCTGGCAACGCCGACGTCTTTTCAGGTGTTCGAGAGCCGTTTGAATGTCTCGGCTTGATGCGCCCAAAACATGGCGTGGCGCTTGCTCCCGACGGCTCGGTACAACCATTTCCGGTTCGTCGAGACGCAGTTCGAGAACACATTTTGGCGAGTCGCCGACCCGGCCATGGGTTGTTCTTTCTTCATGGAGAGGTAATGGAAATCACTATCCCGAACATTTCGATTCCATCAAAGGAAACTTCTCAACAGCTGGAGGAAGCAAAATGGACCCACAAAGGGTGAATGCACGCCACCGTCCGCACGTTACACATCGACAACTCAAATGCGTTTTCTCAACTCTTGTTCTTCTCTTGTTCAAGATATCTCTGTTGGACAAGCATCGGCCGCTATCCGGAAGTCACCGAAGCCTTGTGGCGAGTTCACTGCGCAAGGATACCGAATCAAGGTATCCGCGGAGAGGGTGTCTTGCAGCACGGCGATGACTATCCAAAAGGAATATTGGCTAGCACCAGACTCCCGGAAGGTGAATCACGACAACGGATTCGTCTACAACAGTTACGCTTATCTGACGTGCTGCTTGCTTTGATTTTGATCCGGTGGGTACCTTGTCTTGCGCACTGAACGTGGTCCGTCTTGGTGGTCGTGCGCCGATGAGCTCGATGATGGTCCAATGTCGGTGAGGGTCGTCCGCGCCAGTTGATCGAGATGAACGAGAACAGGCGGTGCTCGATGCGGTTCCATTTCGATGTACCGGCGGGAGTGCAAACCGTGACCGTAGCCCGGTCTCGGCAGCGAGCTTGGCTAGTTCGGCTTTCCAAGCTCGGACGCGGTAGCCGTTCGATCCGCCGCCGTCGGCGCGGTCGTCAACGTGGTCGCCGCCGGGAAGCGTGTCTTGCCGAGCGTGTTCCACCAGCGCCGGATAGATTCGACGGCGAACTCAGCGGTGTCGGCAGTGTCGCCGACCGATACCCATCCTTCGTCGTTGCCGATGTCGTACACCCCGTACGGATCGCTTTGAGAGATCCCGAGACTGCGATCAGCGAAGTCATGCGTGGAGACCCGTGTCGGTTCGCCCTTCGGTGCCACTCCGCCCCGCCGTTGGCGTACTCGCCGATCAACTCCTTCTTCTTCGTGTCGACACTGATCACCGGCTCGCCTACGTTGATCTGTGTACTGACAATCTTGTTGAGATAGTTGAACTGGCCGTCACGATCCGATGCCCCGCACCCTCGTTCTGCTTCGCCGCTTGCAACGAGTACCCCATCTGATGCAACAACCGCCGAACCGTTTCCGGCGAGGCCTTAAACCCACCCGCGTCAAATCCTCGGCGAGCTGATACGTCGACTTCAACGTCCACCGCAACGCGACATCGGCGTACCACACGTGTCCGGTGCACAAGCTCATCCAACGCTGCCAACAGGCCGGCTGCTTCTCAATCGCCGGCTTGTCTCCGGCACCAGGCGCCCGGACACGATCCGAGACCTCAATCCCAGCCCGCACATCAGACACCGCTTTCCACACCGTGTTCGACGACATCCCCACGACGCCACCACACCTACCTGTCCGCCACGTGACATTGAAACGATATCCCGGCTGGAAGTGCTCTCACGGCTCGGGCGCTGGCACGTGTGTCAAGGGAAACAAGGTCGCCTGGTATGAGAATCAGGTCGAATAGAAATGGTTTGGAATGAGGATTTCGTGATGTCAATAAAACACACAGAACAATCGAAGGTACATACTAGATTACCTTTCATGTTGGCCTGTTCGCTTCTGCTCATTCTCTCGAGCGGGAGTTTCAGTCCCGCGGATGCAAAGGTCAAGGTCGTCGGATGTCCCGCGTCGATTCGATCTGCATTGGTGGCCTGGGCCCCTGATAGTCCGCTGATTGGCTGCGAGCACACCCGAGGTGGCGATTTTCTGGGCAACGCAGCTGCTGAGAAGCTGGTTCTCTTAACCAGTTACTACGGAGAAGAGACCGGTGACATTCCTGCTCAGATTCTGGTTCTCCGTGGAGCTGGAACGAAATGGAAGGTTGTGGCGGTTGGAATGTACGGTACTGAAGGAAATGCCGGAGACCGGATCGTTTCTGTCGAACGCGGTCAGGCCCGAGTCAGTACTCGCTACGGAACCCATGTCTGTTCGTACGATGGTGGGCCGAACCTGTTCTGTACCTGAGCGCGGCACCTGTTCAATCAAACGTGAAGCCGTTCGGTGGTTGACTATTTCAGAGCGGATGAACCTGTGGATGTTGGAGGCCTATACATCGTCCACAATTCTGGGCCGCCGTGCGGTAGCTCGCAACGATCACGCACGATGAATCCCCTCGATTGGTACAAAGCGAGGCCACGCGGATTGTTTGTCTCAAGGTAGATCGGCTCACCTAGCGCATCGGCTGTCTCAATACCTCTAGCGAGGGTTTTCCGCCCAATGCCGGTGCCTTGGTAGTCGGGGTCGACTGCGAGGTAGCGAAGGTACAGGTACGCCGTTGAAGGGCGGAGATTTGACATTTGGCCGTAAGCATCGATGGCATGAGCGGCTTTGACTGCGCCGACAATAGCTTGAAGTAAGCCAGCCGGTGTTGGAAATAACTCCGTGGACGATGGCTGATCGTCGGAGGTGGTCCAGATGGCTGTTGCCACGGTTCGTCCGTCGACCTCGCAGACGTCAATTCGGCCGGTGGCGAAGTGCTGCTCGATGAGCAGGCCGAAAAAGGCGGGTTCGATATGTTCGCGATATTGAACGTCAGCAAAGAGCCACATACAGAAGGGGTCGTTGTGGAACGCCTTTGCGATCAACATCCGTAACTTGGTCATTTCTTCGACGGTGTTTTGAGCGCTGCGGATCGTGAGTTCTGAGACAGCTGGCATGTGTTGGCACTCCTGGGCCATGTGGCAATCCCGGGCGGATTTGTCGGTATCAGAGCGCGAGGTTACGGAAGCGATGCCCGAGTGCAATAGGGGAGAGGTCTTCGGTGGCAGGGGACCACTCCCGATAACTCCTGCAACCGAACAGGAGGACAGTCCGTATGTGCAAATAGCTATTACAGATGTTCGAATCGGTGATGTCTTGTTGATCGCAGGGAAGGGATCCCTTCCTCGCCTCGTTCGACTTATCGAAGGTGTCGACTTTGACCACGTCGCCATCGTCGCCCCGCCAAACCTGGAGGATGTGGACTACGGCGTTCACACCAACAACGACCGAACGCAGGAGCTTTGGATTTGTGACGTTGGATTTAGAGGCGGTAGGTGGATCCCGATCTCAGCCTACGAAGAACAAATTGAGTCAATCCAGGTCCGGAGACACAGGCTTCCCATAGGTGATTCAGTGCCACGGGCTTTGGGCATAGCTGCGTCCACACCGAAGTATGACTGGCACAGACTTGGGTTCCTGGTGCTCAGCGGTGTTCCTCGGTGGGCGGGAGCGTTGCCCAACCCACACAGCACAGAAGGCATACGTTTCGCTCGCTCGTTGCTTTCGTTGTTTGAACAAGTGGCCATTGCCGATGAGCCGACTTCGCTAAAGAAGGGGCTCTGCACTGACCTCATTGTTGGAGCCTTCGACGGGTATGCGCCGCAACTTGGAAATCCATACCTTGGGCTGAACCTGACCCCGCCCGAGCAACACGGCTTGTTGTGGTGGGAGAAGGGGATGTGTGTGTTGCAAGAATTCCTGGTTGAGTTCTGCAAGACGGCTGGTTCCGACCAGGAGGACGCTCGCAATTGCGGACTTGCGAACTTGACGGATCCGCATGGAGTCATTCGTCAGTTGTTGGACGTGGTGCTGAAGCAACGATGGGTTGTGACTCCAGCCGATATCGCCCGCACACCTTCTCTTCAGGATGTGGGCGTCGTTGACCTCGGTTCGTTGGTAGAACATCGGGGTGACCCCGCAAGGCGATGACCTTCCTGTTGTGTGGGTGCTTGGCCCCGTTGCTTTGGGCCGCAACGCAAATCTGCGTCACCTGAAAGGTGAGTTGGCGGAGCGTCTTCTCGTTGCCTTGTCTATGCACCGAGAGTCCGGTCTAACAGCTGACGATCTCAGTGATCACTTGTGGTCTGGGATGCGGCCGAGGAGTTGGTCGAGCGCCTTCAGACTGGTAGTGAGCCGTGTCCGACGTGCGCTTGCCGATTGCGAGCCAAGTGCAGTAGTGGAGTGTGTTGGTGGGAGATACCGCCTTGTTGGGCCACCCGGAATAGTGGACGCAGAGCGGTTCACGGAACTTGTCCGGACCGCAAGAACAACGCCGAACCTTGCACAACGCCAAGTGGCGCTTGAGGAAGCAATCGCGTTGTGGCGAGACCCCACATTTCGGTGGCCGGAGTTTGCAGAAGATTGGTACGAATCGTTATTAGCTACACGGGACCGCTGTGAGGTAGAGCGCTTCAGCGTGATGATCGAAGCCGGAGACCATGAGAGAGCGCTGTCGGAACTTGCGGACGTCGACGCGAATGACCCGGCGTCTGAGAGCCGATCAGTGTTGCTAGCCGAGGCGCAATTTGCCTCTGGCAAAACAGAAGACGCCCAACGAGTCTTGAATTCGATCAGGAAGGGGTGCGGCCTGGTTGGGCTGGTCCCTGGCGCGGCAGCGGATGCGTTACAGCGCAAGTTGCTTCTTGCCGCGCCAACCATGCAAATGAGGTCCCGACCCGCCCCAAGATCACTTTTTGGCCGAGACGAAGAATTGGCACTTTTGTGCAGACATCTGGAGGCAGTCGGCGCCGCCGCTGTCATTGAGGGCGATGCTGGAATCGGGAAGAGCCACCTTGTTCGCCACGTCGTACACCAACTTGGTGAGAGTTGTGAGGCTGCCTACGCCCGCGGGATCGAGATGAGTTCACCCGGTTCTGCTGTGTTAGATCTCTTGAGGTCCGTGTCGCCCCATCTCGCCAATGGATCGCAAGAGCCGGTAGACGCTGCTGTGCTCCTTGAAGTGGCGTTGGCAGAAGCCCCACAGCGGTTGGTGATCGTCGAAGACGCCCACCTACTCGATCACCTCAGCGTCAAACTTCTGAGGAAGCTCCTTGTTCGTTCTGAGGGAGACCAGGTGCGGTGTCTGGTGACGGCCAGACCAGGGCCTTGGTCTCCTCTCGTACGGGATTTTCTGCAAGACCTCAGCGACGTTCACGGGTGCGTTCGCGTTTCGCTTCGCGCGCTTCAACTAGATGGGGTGGACAGCTGGTTTGCCGCTCGAACTCAGCTCTCGCCCTCGCGGAGATGGGCTGCAGCCAAACGCGCTCAGGTACTTTCCGGGGGATTCCCGATTGTTCTTGAGCACATGGTTGCTTTGCCTGAAGAAGTGCACCACGGGCGGATTGGAACGTCCACTGTTGAGCAGCTTTTCCCGTACGTTGCTGATCAGAATCTGGTCCAGTTTCACGGTCGTGGTGTCCTTCAGGTGGCAGCGCTATTTGGGCAGCGCTTCGATTTGTCTGTTGTCGCTGAAGCGCTTGGGTGTTCACTGGCCGAGGCGTTGGACGCTATGCAGTCCGCGTCTGCAAAGCGCTCTTGTCGGAGGGAGTCAGAGTGGCAGTTCCAATTTCTTCACGATCTCGTCCGACAAGCCGTTTTGTTGAATTCTCCTGTCCAATGGCGATGCGACCACCAACGCCGGCTTGCTGAGGTCGCTGAGCGTCGTGGACTCGACAATGGGAACGTTGCCCGTCTTCTTGCCGACTCGTTGATTGGTTCCTCTCAAACTCGGGATTACCTGGATGTTCTTCACCGTGCTACTGAGCTGGTCCAGGCCCGGCAATGGGACGTCGGTGCCGATGTTCTTGAGAGGCTTTTGCTTGCCACGGTTGCCCAACCTTGGCTTGTTCCGGATGGGTTTGTGGCGCAGGCCAACTGCCAATTGGGCATTGCGCTTGACGGGTGCAGCGACGTCGTTGGGGCCCGAGCTGCCTTTCGGGCCGCGTGGCAACATGCGCCCGAATTCCCCGGGATTCGCCTTGCAGTGGCGATTCAATCCGCTGGGAGCAGCCAGCCTTACGACGGAGACGCGGAACGAACGGAGTGGCTGCATGCAGCTCAGACCTTCGCCGTTGAACCTCAGGATCGCATGCGGATCATCGCAGAGCGCTGCTTCATCTCAGGCATGACGTCGCTGTCGCCAGCAATCCAACGCGACATTACGAACCTGACAAATTTTCTGACTGAGACGTCCACGTATGACAGGGCCGTTTGGGGTTGTACACGTCAAGTTGCGGTGCGGGGAGTTTCGATAGCGCTAACTGGATCCGATGACCCATCAACTCGTATTCGTGTTGCGCAGGAGCGCGAATCCGTTGGAACTGTTTGCCACGCCGAACACCTGCCGGCGGTGATCAACGCCGAAACCCTTGCTAGTGCCGAACTCGGACTGTCAGGTCGCTTCGCCACGCTTCAACGTGAGTTTCAAGAAGTTGTGGATCTGCTCCGCCGACCGGGCGACGTGTGGGTAGCTCAGGTCACTGCTGCGGCTATCGACGACTGGTTTGGTGAAGACCAACGAGCGCTGGATGGTGCGGCCGATGCGTTGATCCGTTCTCGCCGTTACGAATTGTTTGCGGGAGAGTCCGCCTACTCGGCACTCCTGATCGGCCGAACGGTACGCGTCGGCTGCAGTTTTTCGCGCCAGACGTTGATGGAAGGCCTGCCTGACGGTTCTGCTGACGTGTCGCTTTCATCGCTTCTTGAGAAGTCCTATTTGTGGTTCATTGGTTCACTTGGCGGTCGTCCGGTCGCCTTTGATACCGGTGCGCTGGTCGCAGAACTGTGTGTCGAACCGGTCTTTATGGGATGGGCCGGTTGCATCGCCATGTGTACCATGGCTATGGCTCTTGCGCCGGACGAAGGACGGTACTCCGGCCACGCTTTCGATCTCCTTCAAGCCTCGGCATCGCGGTCGGGCCAGATAGTCACGCTCGGAGCCGCACTTGCGGGAGTATTGGGGCCGATGGACGGATTTCGATCCGTGTTGTGCCGGCTAGCGGGAGATGAGACGACGGCTGAAGCACTTCGTTTGCGCGCCGTTGACCAGACGAAGGTTGCTCAGTTGAGCGCTGTTCCCCTCGACGATGTCATTCGATCCTCGCGACGCGGACTGTGACCTATTCCGGCATTCGGCCAGTACCGGCCCCTTGTTCCGGACAACGTTTGGAAGGGATCAGTACTCTCTTCAACATGACACGGTGGGAGTAGAAGGTAGTCAAGAACATGTTTGCTGGGTCGCTTGAGGAGACCCTCAACGGATTGGGAAGACCAGGGTCGGGAAGTTGTTTCAATAGCGGTCCTCGATGGCGCGCTGTCGTCCTTGACCGGCAATAAGTTGTACGCGGTCTTAAAGCGTGAGCGAACTCGAAGTCTATGGTGACCCGACGAGCCCGTTTATGCCACTCGAAGTGGAGTACCGCTATCCAAGAGGGGTGATCCAACGGGCATGGAACGCCGCCCGGTCAACGTGGCCCGAGTCAGGAATTTGGAGTTGATGCGAAAGCTGACAGACCGCGTGGACAAGGGAGAGGATCCGTCGCAGCATGGGTCGAGGCTCTCAACGCATCGTGAGCCACGCAACAAGGCACAGCGCCACTTGGAGAACTGCGTAGAAGGCAACTGCTGGCGTGTGGCCGCCCCAGGCGACAGCGAGGCGTTGGTAGGCGTGTTCGCGGTGGGCGTCGAATAGCGACTCGCCACGTAACGCTCGACGGACCAGGGTGGTGGCTGTGTCTGCCAGGTACAGCGCAGATGGTGCAAGGGCTACCAGCGGGTTGGCGCCGGCCAGCCATGTAGCGGCTGTGAGCATGGCGATCCAACAACCAATGAAGTAGCTGCCGATGTCTCCGAGGAACAGCCGGGCTTTTGGTGCGTTGTGCGGCAGGAAGCCCAGGCTGGCTCCGGCCAGTGCAGCCCCTGCAACTGCCATGCCATCAAGCTTGTAGTGGTGTCCCAGCCATCCAAGAAAGACCCCGCTGGTGATGGAGTGCACAGCGGTGATGCCGTTGATGCCGTCCATGAAGTTCACCGCGTTCACGTTGGACGCCATCCACAGAACCACAACTACGGCTGCGACCACTGCACCACCGGGAAGAAACGTGTTCTGGGCGCTCAGCGACTCGGTGTTCAGCAGAAGCAGGTGCGGCGACGACGCCAATCACCAACTGTCCGGTCAGCCGCACGACTGCAGGAAGGGAGCGAAGATCATCGGCAAGGCCAATAGCGCCACACACCACCGAAACAACGCACAACCCGAACAACAAACGCAGCCCTCCGGTGGTGGTCGCTGCACCAACAGCGGCGCCCAACAACACAGCGACGGCGATGGCCCAGCCTCCGCCCCTTGGTGTGGGTGCGGAGTGCGAGCTGCGTTCGTTCGGAACGTCAACCAGGTTGCCTCGCTGTAGCCAACCAGGCAGCGGGAAGCTGACAGCGAAAGCCACAGCGGCAGCGGACACCGCCGCCAACACAGGTGCCGGAACGGTCATGCCCGCTTCAGTTCGTCTGCCAGCAAACGGGTTGGTTTCCAATCGGTCGCTTGTTGAAGCCGGTCAGAAACCACATGACAGTCCGATAGCAGGCGGGCGTCCAAGCGCAGGCGACTTCCCCATGGGCCGGCCTGTGCCAGCGCCATCACTGGACGGCTTACGGGTGGCAACAGGGGAGACCATGGTCGGCGTTGCTGGAGTGCAGTACGGACGTCGGCCAAGTGTGTAGCCCTTGCCATCGGACAGGCAAAACGTGTGGCTGCCTGCCGGGAGGGTGAGACAGGCCATCACGGCCGCTGCAACATCATCTACGTGCACATATGAGCGTGTGCCGGTGTCGACTCCGATCCGAGGAAGCAGACCGCGGGAACCGAGACGTGTGAGCATTCCAATGAGTCCCCGGCCGTCGGGTCCGAACACGGGGGAGGGGCGTAACGAGACGACGGTGCCGATGTGCGAAGCGGCCTCAGCCACAATCGTTTCTGCTTCAAGCTTGGCTCTGCCATACGGAGTGGTTGGTATGCACTCGTATCGTTCATCGCTTCCCACGGGAAGAATTTCGCCCATGGCCTTGATGGAACTGAAGTTGATCAGCACGCGGCTAGCCGGGCTGTCTCCAGCGGTGCCGACAATTGCTTCCACCAGCCGTCGGGTAGCCAGCACCACGTTGCGCTGGTAGTCGCCCTCTGTTGCTCCCGAAGCGTGTGCCTGCCCAGCGCAGTGCACCACCACGTTGACGCCCTCCAGCATTGGCTCCAGCCGATCTGCCGCCAGGTCCCTGCCGATGATGCCCAGCGCAGGATCGCCGCCTCGACCCAACCCCACCACGTCGTGCCCTTGTTGGCGAAGCGTCGCTGACACCCGTTGCCCAATGAACCCACGGGCGCCCGTGACAAGGACCTTCACTCCGATCTCCGGGTTCCAAGCCCACGAAGGAGCCCTTTGCCGGTGTGTGCAGCCGCCACGTCCTCAAGGAGCCGAAGGTAGGCGGCAGTCACCACTTCTTCGGTGGCGTTGGCATTGACGTATGCAACACCGGCCTGACCCATCGAATCGGCCAACGACGGCTGGGAGATGAGGAGCTTCAGATGTTCGGCAAGCCCGGCAGCGTCCCCGGGCTCAACGCTGAGGCCTGCCCCTGACACCGACAAGATGTCGGCTACCCCGCTGTCGGCATCGCACACAGCGATCACTGGCCTGCCGTTGGACATGATCTGGTAGATCTTCGAAGGGAGTGCCGACGAACCTGTCCCCTTGGCCTGCAACACCAGACATGCAGTGGACGCGGCAGTGAGGGCCAGCGCCTCGGGAAGTGGCATTGGATCGCGGACTTCAACGTTGGCCAAGTTGGCGGTCTTTGCGCGGATCTCTTCGATCCGTGTCCCGTTGCCCGCCAGCACAAAGCGAAGTGCAGTGTCTTGGAGCAGCGCCGCCGCTTGGATAACCGTGTCTAGGTCTTGCGCCGGACCGAGGTTTCCCAAGTAGGTAATCGTTGGCGGTTCGCCCTCATGCCGGGTTGCGTCGGTCGGCGCTGGCTCGCCGAAAGCGAAGTTCTCGATTACGTGCACCTTGTGAGCCGGGACCCCAGATTGCACCAGGAGTTGTTTCATCGAAGGGCTGATGGCCACAACTGCTGCGGCATACCTGTAGATGACCTTCTCCATCAACCGGATCGCAGCGACCGCCGGTGCGGGAACCAGCCCGAGGTGCTTCAGGACGTCGGACAACGCCTCCTGCACTACGTACACATAGGGAGTGCCACGGAAGGCCTTAATACCCGCAGCCGACAAACCAACGAACAGGGGAGGCGAAATGACAAGACAGACGCCGAGGCGCTTTGCCGCGAAGTCCGCGCACAAACGACACGCCAGCGAACCGACCCCAGGCAACAAATCGAGCAAGTGTCGACGAGGATTTCCCCGGCATCTTCTGACGGTTGATTTGAAGACCACCAACTGTTTGCCCAATCAAAGGGGCGCTGGCAGTCGTAGAACCGTAATGCGGCGCCGTAGTGAGCACGTAGGTTGGGTGGTCTTCGAGGACAAGATCCGCGACCAATGATCCAACAATGTAAGCGGTCGAGGCTTGGTCGGGGGGAAACACAAGACTTATTACGGTGACGCCAGTGCCCATTTACGCCAGCGTACCTTCTCTCCGACACGAGTCTTTGGTGGAGTCGATTCGACCTTTTGACCCCTGACATCCGACTGGAAGTGATGTTCGTCAAGAGCGATTCAACGAAGTTTCTCGTCGAGTCTCCAAACCTCACGCGGAGGTCGAGTGCCTCTTCTGTAAGCGGACAGATCAACTACCGTTAGCGACCGCCGTTGCAGCACACCCGGTGCGTTCGGTGAAAGTCGACGGGGCATCATCGAGTCACGTGTGTCATGAAAGTGGATCCGTCTGTCGGATGGCGGAAGCCTGCACGCTCTGGTTCCCGAAGGTGGGGTTCGAGCGAGTTTCTCTGCGGGTTACGTGGACCGGTGATCATTACCTAGCGTCGTTCAACCGGTCGTGCAACGAGCGGACTAACCTGATCTTGTGGCGCTCGTTTTCTGGCAAGAGGCGCCGAGTCTTCACCAAGCAGCATTTTTCCGTGAGCTTTGTGAAGTCGTGGATGAACCCGTCCATCTGGTGATCGCTCGACGAGCCTTTTCCGAGCGCGGGCCATCCTGGAGTCCCGAGCAGATGGACTTCGGTTCCACTCTCGTGCACAATCCCGGTTCATTCGAACTCGGTTCCCTGGAGACTGGGTCTGTCCGGTTCAACATAGTCAGCGGTCTGCGCGGCCATTGGCTGCCTAGCTCAAGGCAACTCTCGCAACATTCTCCGAACTCAAAGTTGGTCGTGATGTCGGAGCCTGTAAACGAGTCGGGGCTCTTAGGACGATTCAAACTGCCTCTCTACAAGAATCTCGTCCGGCTGAAAGGACGCCGACCGTGGTTGGCGCTGGGCACGGGAGAGCTAGGAGCCGAATGGCTGAGTAAGGCTCTTGGATCGGGGGTTCGAGTGGCAGAGTGGGCGTACTTCGTGGCCGATGCGCATGGACCAGTACTAGTAGACGAGGTGAACGAACTGCGGGCGTGGGATGCCCCAATCCTATGTGTCGGGGAAGTCTGCCAACGTAAAAACATCCATAATCTAGTCCGTGGGTTTTCGGCCTCCGTGCTCGAACGGCACCTAATTTTGATCGGAGGAGGTGCGGATGTAGAAGTTCGCGCCCTCGAGGAACTAATTGAGTCCCTGGACGACCCTCGCATTCAATACTTAGGTGAGTTGCCCTACAAACGAACCCGACAGCTTGTAGCCAAAGCGAGCCTCCTCGCACTCGTTAGCCATTTCGATGGCTGGGGCGCTGTAGTCCAGGAAGCCCTGCTCGAAGGCACACCTGTGATGATCACCCGTTCAGTTGGGTCGTCGGTCCTCGTCGACGACAAGCAAAGACGAGGTGTTGTATTGCAGTCCGGCCAGGTCGAAGAGATCGCACGTGCTCTAAACGCGATCAACTTCCACGATTTCGATGACCAGCGCGTCGATTAGGCGCTGGGCGATGGCGCACTGTTCCGCCCGCTCGGGTGCTGGCTACTTCGTTCGTTTGCTCGACGGGGTGGATTCGTCTCCGCCCTGGAGAAGTGATGAGTAACTCGGCTCTTCGGAAATGAGCGGGGTGTAGTTGGTTGAGGGATCCCGGGCGCGGCACAGGGGCCCTGCGAGTCTGACGGTTCTCTAAGCCAGTCAGATCGAGGTGCCCCTGTGGAAGTGGATCCTAAGCGCATATGCGAGTTGCTTGTCGGCTTGCCCGACGTGAACGTGCTCGCTGTTGACGACTCGGATGTGTTGACCGTCGTGATCGAGACCCGTGACCGTCCGTCGTGTCTCGGGTGCGGTGGAAGGCCTCGAGTGAAAGACCGTGATCTGGTGTTGCTGGTCGATCTGCCGGTGTTCGGCCGACCGTCTCGGTTGTTGTGGCGTAAGCATCGTTGGCAGTGCATCAACGGCGATTGTGCGATGAACACCTGGACGATGAACGTGCCCGCGATCGCACCGTCGCGTCTCGCGTTAACGGATCGTGCAGGGCGGTGGGTCACGCGCCAGGTTGGCCGGCACGGCCGTGCGGTGAGCGACGTCGCTGAGGAACTTGGCTGTGATTGGCACACCGTGAACGACGCCGTGCAGGCGTATGGTGAAGCGCTGCTGGCGGAGCCGGGCCGGATCGGTGAAGTCAACGCGCTCGGACTGGACGAGACGCTGTTCGTGCGTCGCGGTGAACGCCACCACAAGAACTGGTCGACGTCGATCGTGGACGTGCGCCGCGGGATGCTGCTCGACATGATCGAAGGCCGTGATGCCGCAGCTTCGATCCGGTGGCTCAAGGCGCAACCTGCTGAGTGGCTCGCCGGGATCGAATGGGGCACGCTCGATCTGTCCGGCTCGTATCGGTCGGTGTTCGAAACGATCCTTCCGCACATCGGCCTGATCGCCGATCCGTTTCATCTCATCCGGGTCGCGAACCAGGCGCTCGATGAGTGCCGGCGACGCGTGCAGAACGACACGCTCGGCCACCGGGGCCACAAGGACGACCCGCTCTACCGTTGTCGGCGCCTGTTGACCAAGGCTGATGAACGTCTCGATGACAAAGGCCGCGAACGACTGCTCGGCCTGCTTGACGCTGGCGACCCACGCGGTGATGTCCGCATGGCCTGGCATGCGAAGGAAGTCGTGCGTGAGATTTACGCCCACACCGATCCCGAGCTCGCCGCCGAGTTCGTTGAACGGCTCGGTCACGATCTCCAAGACGAGTCATGCCCGATCGAGATCCGCCGTGTCGGCCGCACGCTGCTGCGCTGGCGCGACCAAATAGTGAACTGGCATCGAGCGCAGGCCACGAACGCGCCGACGGAAGCGATGAACAACTTGATCAAACGCATCAAGCGAGTCGGCTTCGGATTTCGCAAGTTCGCTTACTACCGCGTGCGTGCCCTCCTCTACGCCGGCAAGCCCAACTGGGACCTACTTGCCACCATCAAACCCCGCTGAAATCCGAAGAGCCCGTTGAACGGCTCGGTCACGATCTCCAAGACGAGTCATGCCCGATCGAGATCCGCCGTGTCGGCCGCACGCTGCTGCGCTGGCGCGACCAAATAGTGAACTGGCATCGAGCGCAGGCCACGAACGCGCCGACGGAAGCGATGAACAACTTGATCAAACGCATCAAGCGAGTCGGCTTCGGATTTCGCAAGTTCGCTTACTACCGCGTGCGTGCCCTCCTCTACGCCGGCAAGCCCAACTGGGACCTACTTGCCACCATCAAACCCCGCTGAAATCCGAAGAGCCAGTAACTCCCTGTTTGGTGAACGGAGAAACGTTCTGGACACCCCTACAAAGCCAGGCGGGCGCACAGTCCATGCGACATGAATTGAGTTCGGTGTAGGGCCGAGACCCTGGGGAGTCAACTGGTGAGGGCTCGGCTGAAAGCGTCCCACATGGCTTCGATCGACTTGCTGGACGAAACTCCGACGCGCTCCACCCCGACAGACGCCAACCTGGCACGCAAACTCTCGTCCGACATCATGCGAGACATCGCCATTGAGATCGATTCAGGTGATTTGGGGTCGAAATAAATCGCTGCTTCACCTGCGAACTCTCGGAGGCTTGGAATGTCACTTAGCGCGCATGGGCGGCCACTTGCAAGAGCTTCAAGAACCGGAATCCCGCCACCTTCGTGGAGACTTGGAAATACAATCGCAGACGCCGAGCGAACTAGTGCCGCCATTTCCGCAGCTGATAGGGCCGGCACGAACTCGACCTGGTCTGCTAATGAGAGCTCCGAAATGAGCGCGCGCAAGGCAGCCATCGTTCCACGATCTTCGCCGCGAAGAAGTATTCTCCACTCTAGCTTTCCAGCTGCGTCCAACATGGCAGCTGCTCGTATCAAATTCTCATGGTTCTTGTGTGGATAGAGGTGCGATACGTAGAGGAAATATGGCACCGCTCCTCCATATGTGGCGGTAACCGAAAGCGTAGGAAGGCGAAATTCTGGCGCGAGGATTGCCGGGACACTAAAAACCTGCGCCGTGCGTCCAAACCGATCCTCCAACAGCGCTGAAACCGCCCTTGAAGGAGTGCAAATCACCTCACTGCTACGGATAGCCTTTTCCATCATCGGTTTCAAATACAGGGCCTTAAGCCGACTCATAGCTACTTCGCCCGAAAACCCTTGAAGATCGTGCACGGTCACAACTGAGGGCATTGAGCTATAAAGCGCTTTTGTATTGCCAGGCCACCACATAACATCAATGTGATTTCGTCGGGCGACCCATTCGAGCCAGGTGTGCTCGGTCAGAATCCGCGAAAAACGATTCGACATTCGGAAGGGAGCTCTGACAATTTGCGAGAAGCGGTTGTCGACAATTGACTCGCTCTCTTCGTTTACAAAGAACACGAACTTGACACCAGTTTCGTCGGTCGTGTTGGCAGATAGGAGCGCGTGAACTAATTGTTCTACATAGTTCCATCCACCTCCGGTCTCGCGAAGAGTTGGCAATAGGTTTACCCCTACAGTTCGAAGCTGGCTCCCGTGACGGCGCGTTTTCGGTCGGCTTCTAAACATCCAACTAGCTTAGGGCAACTAATGGTTTCGGGTGGCCGATGGTTTTTCCGACTTGGAAAATGATCAACCCTATAAAGAGAGAAAGTCCAGTTCGCTCCAACATGCTGAAAACCCCCATCCATAGATAGTCTGTGAGTCCCGTAATTGTAAGAATCGAAACATAAGCAAATTCCATTCCGATCGGTCCTGAATCGTTCCAACGGGTTTGGAGCCAGCGAAGGAGTAGACCGCTCGAAATTGAAAAGAATGGGAATCCGAGGAGCCCGAAGTTGACATACCATTCACCCTGCGCAAGGACCGCCATTGAATGGCCTTCGCGAACCTTTTCCGGTTCTAGATATTCTGTAAGGCGAGCGCCAAAGCCCTTCGGTTTGCCCGACCAGGACTGGCCGGGAATCCAAATTGCGAGAGACTCCAAGAAGGTTTTCCCATATTGTCGTGGGAACGCGTGATCTATTCCAATTCCAGAATCGGCTCGAAGGAGTCGCACCCCGTCGAACAAAGGACCAAATTCTGAAGTGAGGCCGTCCAATACTTTCGTTGAAGTGGTGGCCGTCCGTTGAGGTTGTCCAAATTGAAACCCTCGTAGGAGACCTGCCCAAAGGAAGAAGACGGGGATCGCAAGCAGTACTCCTATCTTGAAAGTAGCCCTGGGCCTAAACAGGTTGATTGCAAGAAATGCTGTGAGGCCAATGGACGCCAATTGGATCCGGCCGTTCACCCCAAAGAATAGTCGATCGAACACCCACAGCCCTGCTACTCCAACGAGTATTGCTGCGAAGGTTCGGTAATGAGACGACCTGGACGTTGAGCCAGCAAATATCAAAATTCCGGTTAGGCCGGCTACAAAAAGAGCGGACGGAAGTGGGCCAAGCAGGGCTCGTTTTTGGGACAACACGACGCCCATTAGGCCGACAAGTGTCCATAAGTATACCCAGTTTTGACTCATCGCTGCGGTTTGTGGTCGTGTTAAAGGTGGTACCTGGAGCGCAATAAGAATTGCTGCTAGATGGGATGCGTGTAGTGCTGCAACCCAGACGGCAACGTAACCGTCGACCGAAATCCCTGCCGCTATGCCTAGCGGTGCAGCTAAGCCAATTAGCAACGCGTTGAGGAGGGAAAAGACTCCCAAAGGTGTCGTTTGGGCTCTGCCATGCCAGGAAAAGCAGGCCACGCCCATTAACAGGTCAACTATGCCGATGGTCAATACGATGCTCGAATAGTTAGAAGAGAAGGCTGGCACCCCAACGATCGTTACCGCCCCAATGACATGAATTGCAGCTACGAACGCTACTAATGTGCGGCAGTCTCGCTCGTGACGAGTCCCGTGTGCTTCAATCGATGGGTGTCGTCGACGGTTTCCCTGCGACTGGAAGGTGGACACCAAGGTACTTTACCGGCGGTAGACCGTGGCTGGTTTCAGAACCGCAGAGCGTGGGTACCGGGGACGTACGACCAATTCGCTCTGACTGGCAAGGTCGAAGGCCTGCGGCATTGACGCGGCGGTCGAGCGGCGACTCGATGTTCAGCGCCCAGACGTGGGGCGATTGCCGCCGCCTAAGTTCTCCAGTACACCTCCGAAGGAGTCACGCGGCGCTGGGGGCACATTCACCGGGACGCTCGCCGAAATGGCGGGATCGTCAAGACCGGCTGATCAATTGCACCTAAAGCTGGTTCGCAACAAACTCTGCAGCATGGGTAATTCGCTCCTCCTTAGAGGCCCGGGCTCAACCGCCTTTTTAGTCGAGCCGGACTGCCGGCGACTAGGCAATCTGGTTCGACGTCGTCGACTACTACCGCGCCAGCGGCGACGATTGACCCAGACCCGATAGTGACCGGGCCAACTATAAGCGCTCCGGCGCCGATCCAACAGCCGTCTTCGACGCGAATGTCGTTTGCAACGTCTTTCCCAGCTCTGTGTTCGTGAGGGCCGATTTCGTGGGAACCGGCAAGAAACTTCGCGCCTGGGCCGACATCGACCCTCGAACCGATAGCCACGTGGGATTCGATTCCACCGGTGATGAGCACTTGGTGTCCGACGAAGGCGTGATCGCCGAACGAAACGCGGGGTCCAAGAATCCTGGTTGAACTCACTACTCGGACACCGATCCCTACTTCGTGTCCGAGGTGTGCGAGAAGCGTCGACCGGAACCGGTACGCGGAAGTGGCCGGCGTGGCTGCGAAGACGCTCCGAAGGAGTATCCGCTTCGCCCTTTGGAGAGTTCTCATATTCGGAGGCTAGAGGACCGGCTCGCGTCCAATGGCCGAGCTTCGGATCAACTGTTTGCAGCGTCGTCGAAGAAGCGCAATCAGTGCGACCGACGAGACAATCAGAGTCAATGGTGCAACCTGTGGGCCAAGTAGCGAACCACCTCCGACGATTAGTGCGAGGCGAAGGGCTGTGACTCCTCCGTAAAGAATCGCCACGTAACGCTCGTCGCCTCTAGCTTGGAGTATCGAAAGATATGGCTGCGTCCAGGCCACAAACGTGGAAGCAATGGCAAGGATGATCAGGAGGTTCGCTGCGTCGGGATACTTTGAGCCGAAAAGGCGAGAAACCAAGATCGGTGCGCTAGCTGCCAACAACATAAGCAGGGCACACGTAGCGAGAATGTCCGCGCGACTCGACCGCATTAGGGCATATGCGTCCGTGAATGTGGCGGACGACGAAAAGTCGGCGAACATGGATGCTGTGTACGCATACATAATAAGAAGGATTGGTTGGGTCCAAGTGGATACGGCAGCGTAGGAGGCAGTCTTCTGACTTCCAATGCCCATTTTCAGAGCGAGAAGCTCGAATCCCGCTAATGCCGACGCAAACGTAAGACCGACGAAACCGCCGGTCTCTCGCCAAGGATTGCCTTCCCATTTCACCGGGGGTCGCAAAAGATTGCGGCTAACGACTAGTGCAGATACTCCAGTGATTACCCAGCTGATAGTTGCTGCGAGGGCTGCACAGACTAGAAGGCTTGAGCGGGGCGAGAACACGGTCGCTGCGAAGAAGATCGCATTTCCGAGGGCAGTTAGCCAACCGGCCAACGCAGCCCGTCCCTTGCCCCGGATCACGGAGAGAGTGCCCATACTGAATGTATGCGTGCACATTTGTGAAAGGAGGAAAACGAGGGAAGCGGTCGGAATTTTCCCTCCGACTGTTTGAACGAGCGCAATTCCGAGTAGCACTGCTGGTACAAACTGACGGATTGTACGTTTGCCGAGCCAAGAGTAGAGGATCGCTGGATTCCCTCCTTGCGCAACGCGACGAATTTGAACTGTCGACGATCCCGCGTCCAGAAACGAACTGACGGAGATCGCTGCGACTGAAATCGTCGCGTACGAACCGAACTCGGGAGCTGTCAGGCGTTTTCCGAGCATGAGGAGGCCCAAACCGGCAAGCGCTTGGCTGGAGGCCAGTCCCAGAAAGGTCGATACTTGGCGTGTAGGTATTCGAACGGGCATAGAACTTCCGAGAGGACCAAGCTAACCGATCGAGGATTGAGTCTGTCCAAGTCTGCGTTGATGGCCCTCGCTTAGCGTTTAAGAGCCTACGCTCAACCGTTTATGACTTATGTTCAAAACACGTCTCAGGTCATCGGCGCCAAGGTTCTAATCACCGGCGGTACTGGATCCTTCGGTTCTACGGTGATTCCTCGGCTGGTTGAGGCTGGTGCTCGGGAGATCCGGGTGTTCAGCAGGGACGAGCTGAAGCAGCACGAGATGCGGCAGCGGATGCAGGGGATGCCGGTCAAGTTTTATGTTGGCGACATTCGGGACCCCGATGCGTTGGGCGTGGCGATGCGGGGTGTCGATCACGTGTTTCATGCGGCGGCGCTGAAGCAGGTTCCCAGCTGTGAGTTTTTCCCTGAAGAGGCTGTGAAGACAAACGTCACGGGTAGCCACAACGTGTTGCAGGCTGCGCTGCAACGCGGGTGTTGGCAACGTGGTGCTGCTGTCTACGGACAAGGCTGTGCTGCCCATCAATGCGATGGGTATGACCAAGGCGTTGATGGAGAAGCTTGGGACGGCGTTCGCTCGGGCGCATCCAGATGGGCCGGTGGTCAGCACCGTGCGTTACGGCAACGTGATGATGAGCCGGGGTTCTGTCATCCCGTTGTTCATCGACCAGTTCCGACAGGGGAAGCCGTTCACCGTGACGGATCCGTTGATGACTCGGTTCCTGATGCCGTTGGCTGATGCTGTGGCATTGGTGGAGCATGCCTTTGAGCACGCAGAGACCGGTGACCTGTTTGTGAAGAAGGCGCCGGCTGCGACGGTGGCTGACCTTGCCTCGGCGGTGGCGATTGCGTTGGGTGCTCCTGATCATCCGATCCAGATGATCGGTACCCGGCACAGCGAGAAGCTCTATGAGACGTTGGCGACCAACGAGGAGTTGCAGCGCAGCCAGGACCAGGGTGCGTTCCTGCGGGTGGCCTCAGACATGCGTGACCTGGATTACGAGAAGTACTTCGACGAGGGCACCCGTTTCGCCGGCCCACCCGACGACTACACCTCCCACAACACCGACCGCCTCGACGTTGCGGGCACCGTGGCGCTTCTGAAAGCCAACGCCGAGTTCAACAAGCTGCTGGGTTGAAAAACGGGCTCACCACCGTTCCCGTTAAATCGCGAAGAGCCAAATTGATAGGTTCCTTGAGCTGATCGGCGTAATCGGAGAGGGACTCGAACGGTGAAGGAAGACGTATTGGAACAAGTGGTCGAGGACTACCTGCACCATCGGGGGTATTTCACGATGCACAACATCAAGTTCAAACCGAGCGAGGAACACGCTGACTTCGTGCAGAGCGAGGATTCGGTTCACTCGGACATTGACATCATTGGCGTTAACCCGCTCAAACTGGGCGCTGAGCAGGTGATGGTTGTGTCCTGCAAGTCGTGGCAGTCGGGGTTCGATGCAACAGCCGTTCTTCGGCAGTTGGAAGGAACAAATTCCAGCGGGAAAGTCCCTGCGTGGAAACGGCACCGGGAACTTTGGAACCCGAAGTGGGCGACTGCCTTCCGGTCCGCGGTCACGCAACTTACCGGAGCGAATACCTTCTCGTACCGCATAGCCGTCACAAAGGTGAGCGGCGATGTCGACGCATGGGCCAGCAATCCTCGGATCGTTGAGAACTTGCAGGGATCCACCTTCGGGTTCCTGACCTTTGCGGAAATGTGGGAGAGCGTGGCGGCGTCGGGGTCGAAAACTCCGGCCAACAGCCAACTTGGACGGTTGCTTCAGTTGCTTCATGCGTCAGGGGTAACGGTAGGCGCACCGAAACTGAGCGCGTTGATCAAGTGACGCCCTTGGGTGTTGGGCGTCGCGCTAGACCCACAGCGCAGAACTGATCGGCCGTTGACCAAACGCGACCGTGGAGGCAGTCAACCAGGCGATTCAAACGGGTCGGTAGCCCACCTCTTGCGAAGGTCGGAATCAAGGTGGAACCTCCCCATCGACGCCGTCCTGCAATTCGTCCAGAGTGTTCGTACGTTTGGAAATCTGGTGAGGTACATTCACCCATGACCCAGGGCGACGTCAACAATTGGGAGGCGCTCCCTGGTGGTGCAACCGACATTGGTGTTGGGCCAGACGGGCACGTGTGGGCGGTGGGCGGCGCCGGGGTGCCCCACTACTGGGAGAGCTTCTCGCCGCCCAACCCGGTGCTGGGCGACTGGCCCGTAGCGCCGCCCAACAATCTGCAAGATGCCTCACGTGTGGCTGTTGGACCCGACGGGTTGGCGTGGTTGGTGATGATCGATGGGCGCATCATTCGGCGGGTTGGCTCAACGTTCCCCGGCACGGGGTGGGTCACGCTGCCAGGTGCGGCAACCGACATCGCAATCGGTGCCGACGGGCATGTGTGGACAATCGGCGGTGGGGGCGTACCGCACTACTGGGAAAGCTTCTCGCCCACAGACCCAACCTCCGGTGACTGGCCGGTGGCACCGCCCAACAACCTGCAAGGAGCCATCCGTGTCGCAGTCGGTCCCGATGGACTTCCTTGGGTGGTGATGTCCAACGGGCAAATCATGCAGCGCACCGGTTCCGGGTTCCCCGGCACGGCGTGGGTGCAATTCCCCGGCACAGCCACAGACATCGGCATTGGCGCGGATTACACGCTGTGGATCGCCGGTAACGACGGGGTTGCACGAGGTTGGAGCTGGGACGACTCGGACTGGATCCTCCAGCCTGGCATCGCCGCAACCAGCATCTCTGTCGGCCCAGACGGGCAGGCATGGGTGATCGCGGACCAGACGTACATCTACCGGTGGATAGCCGAGGGCTGACCGTCACTACCAGCCGAGGAGGCACCCATGCCGACAACGTATGTTCGCTGCACAACTGGGGTCGACGCGCCCGTAGACCTTGCGCTCACCACGCTTGGTCCCAACGTGATGGGGGCAAAGCTGTCAACCTCGTCGCTTCCGGCGACAACGTCCAAGACCGAGATCATGTCGATTTTTCGGATGATCGACTCGGGCCTCTACATCCTCGACATCAGCATGTCCATAGGCGGCACCTACATCGCATCTGCGCAGATCATGATGCGAGGTCATTCGCCCGGCAGCATGATTTGGTGGCGGTGGCGAACCGCAACGGTTGAGGTGGGGCAATGGTTCACGGACCGCACCAGTCACCAAACGACAGTTACTGCTCGCGGCAAGACGTACACGCTCACCCTTACCGGCGAGGCGCACATCGGCTACGACGACCTCAACCTGTCACTGGTTGCGTAAGGGTTGCCATGACCACCAACGTGTACATGACCAATACCACCAACTCCACCTTGGGGCTCGGCTTGGTCTTCAGTGGACCGGACCCAGATTTTCAAAGCGGATTCCACCAGCTCCAGTCCTCCGTGGGGGCGAAGGCGCCTGTCACGCAAGTCCTCGCCATCGACCGCGACGGCTCATGGGGTGACAAGACCACGGTTGCCGAGCTGCGCATAACTAACGGGTCAACATTTATCGCGGCGCTCGAGATAGCGATGACAGCCAGTTTCGACCCATTGCAGTTGATCAACATTATCTATTGGTCGTGGCGCACAGCAGGGCCAACTGCAATGCCATTTACTTCGGACCGCAACCCGCACGGAGGCAGCGTCACCGTTGGCGGACACATGTACCAGTTCTCATTTCAGGCGGTAGCCAAGTTTGGCCTGTTCGACGATTTGTACGTCACCGTCACCTCGGTGACCAAGGTGGTGGTGTCCAACAGCGGGGCGCTCAAAGGCAAGTACGGCGCAGGTGTAACCAAGATCGAGGCGGCCGTCGCACAACTCGTAGCGGCAGATCAAAAGGCTGGAACACTCAGCACACTTATCTATCTCGACGACACCGCAACCATGCAAGCGTTGGGTGCGCCGCCCGTGACACAAAGCAACAACGAGCAACAGGTAAAGGCTGCCATCGACGGAGTGTTCGCGGCCGTGTCTCCGTTGCAGATGACCATCCTCGGAGCGCCAGACGTGGTGCCGCACCAAACGTTGATCAACCCGGTGATCAACGACGACCCGACCGTGCCGTCGGACCTGCCGTATACGTCAGCGGCGCCGTACAGCACCAAGATCAGTGATTTCCTCGCGCCAAGCCGAGTTGTGTCACGCCTGCCAGACCTGACCGGAGGCACAGACCCCGCGTACCCCGTAAAAGTGATCACCAACGCAACTGTTCGCACCACCGGCACAGTGGCGCAGTACCAGGCGTACTGGGCGGTCTCGTGCGATGTGTGGAAGGGATCCACAACGAGCAGCGTCACCAACGTTTACGGCAACGCGAACGCGATGGCGCTGTCGCCTCCCAGCGGACCGAATTGGACCGCTGCGCAGATGCGAGCGATGTCGTTCTTCGTAAACCTCCACGGGAACGACCACACGTCCTACTTCCAAGGGCAGACAGCCAAGCAGTACCCAATTGCGGTGACCTCCGCGTTGCTTGCGGGTGCAACGTCGCCAAACATGGTCTTCACCGCCGAGTGTTGCTTCGGCGCACAGCTGTACAACCCGGCGCTGGCCGCAGACAAGGTGATGGGCATCGCAAACCAGGTGATGCTGGGCGGCTCCTGCGGGTTCTTCGGCAGCAGCAACGTTGCATGGGGGCCGCCCAACGGGCAGGGGCAGGCCGACATCATCACGCAGGAGTTCATGAAGAGCGTGCTGGCGGGTAAGACCGTGGGGCAGGCTGCACTGGACGCGCGGCAAGTATTCATACGCACACAGAACATGGCCTCTCCCACCAACCTCAAGACGATCGGACAGTTCATGCTGATCGGCGATACTGGATTCGCGCCGGTAGTCAAGCCGCCCGCCGTGCCTGGTGAGGCGTTGGAACCGTCAGGAGCAATAATGAGTGCCGAGAACGAACGACAGGCAACCGAACTGCAGCTGGTCACAGACCACAGCGAACCGGCGCCAGAGCATCCTGTGCCTGACGTGGTCTCGCAGGCTATTGCGCGCATCGTTGAACAGCGTGAGTTCACCAACTACGCCGTCACCCCGCACCGGGTGGTGTTCAACGCCTCGCGCGCCGACCTTTTCGCTGACCTCGACGTGCACATCTACTCAGTGGTGGAGACCATCGAGAATTCCGAGCTTGGCCGGCCGACCTACGAATCCGTCGAGATCACCGCAACGCAAAACCAGATACTCAGCATCCAGGAATCCAGCAGCAAATAACTTCTTCGCTCGTGAAAGCTCGGGTCGAGGTGGCGTGATCGATTCATCAATGTGGACTCGTGCGAGCTACTAACGCCAGCCTTGCAAGGCCTCGAATTGTGCAGTGACCATCAGGAAACGTTGTCCGGATTGCTCACCGGGGCGCATGAGCCGCACAGCTCACTTGCCAGCTCATCGATGGCTTGCCACAATGCTTCGATTGGATTGTCGACCACTGAATCGACGAGAACAGAACCGCTGGCGCCCGGTTCGGAACCGTCGGGGCATGTGACCGTAACTTCAAACGAGGCACGCACCACTTTGTTGGGAAGCGTTTCGAAATTGGTACTGACCGAAGAGCGAGTGCAGCCCTTTTGTGCGCGTTTGCGTGGTTTTGTTCGACATAGGCAGTTTTCGTGAGGCTTGTAGCCAGCCGAAACGTTCGACCCGTCGAGGGATGTGCATTGCGGGCAAGAATCGCCGGACGCAAGGAAAGTGTGGTCGTCGTCCATGGAACAATCACCTCAAGGGTCAATGGCGGCGCGAGCCGTCGCCTGCAGAAGCGCAGTGATTTGTGCGGTTGTGAGGGGCCCCTTTGGCTGGCGGGACTTCACTCGGCGGAGCCGGATTTCGCGGGCGATGTCTTTCGCCGAATAGTGGGCACGTACCCACTGTGAGCCGGTTCGTTCGATGTCTTCGCCATCTTGGAGGCCGGCCGGAAGGTCGGCTACTTCGATGCGGTAGACGCGGCGTACGAAACGGCCACCATCGAAATCGAGAAAGCGTGAAGCAGCTCGCACGGCACCGCCCGAGTACCGATCGATAACCATGAGAACGTCGGCAGGATCTGGCGACCCGGGCACCACACGGGTGGTCATTGATGCCGACCCGATACGCGGAAGGCGGTCACCTTTGAGTTCCGTGAGCAACTTGGCCGCCTGAGGGCGCCCGGCGAGCACCACGAGCTGCGCAACGAGAGCCGAACCACGAAAGACAGGAACCTCGGTGACGAGCTTGTAACCCAATTCGGGATGGTGGACGGTAACGGTTACATTGCGGTCCAATGGCAGAAGTGCGACCCGGAAACGTCCCCGGGGATCCGTGATGGTGGAAGTTCCACCGACGGTAACCACGGCGCCGTTGACGGGCGTTCCGTCTTTGAGACGCACGTTTCCGTTCAGGACACCGGTCAGCTCCAGGCGGATGGCCTCTTTGATCCAGCCGAACACGGTCTCGTCAGCAATCGGACTTGCGAGGTTGGCAACGGCTGATCGGGCGCGCTGGAGCGTCCAATTGGAGAACTCTTCGCGTCCGTCAGCACCAGCATCCTGAAGTGCGGCGGCGACGTCCGTGGTTACACCGGTAACTTCCAGTAGCTCTGCGAACCCCTGCAAGCGGCGAATGTGTTCCATCGTGAGGGTCGGCAGGCGTGTGACGAGAAGTTCGATATCGCACCGCAACAGATCATTTGAATTGAACAATCCGAGTTGCGAAAGGCTTGCCGCTAAGCCGGGTTGGATTCCCGGAAATGATGAAATCTCAGAGACGCTAATTAGGATCTCCTCATCTTCATGGACCTCACCATATCGTTACACATAGTGCCTGTCCATTACTTGGCGCAAACAGTCGGGCCGAACCCGAGCAAGCACCTGCCTAAGCGTGCAATGCCCGGATTTGTTCCAACGTTTGGTGAGCGATGAAGTGCCGCTACGGTGCGAGTTTGCTGACGGAGTCGATCCTCGACGACCAGAGCGATGACTAACGCTGAACGGGCGATAGATCATCCGACGGATTACGTGGCGGGACGCGACGTTTCACGCGCGTTCGATGAGTTCTCCTTTGCGATCCTCTCTGGCGTGGTATGCAAAGGGTGACGATCGCTCCATCGGGTGAACTACCAATTGTGGAGATTTCACCTATTCACGGACCCTCTTCAGGAGTACCGTCCGCGACAGGCGTATCCGCAACCGCGGGTGGGCTGAACCTGCGGATCGACACGACTGCCTAAACGTGCAAGCGCCGAGCCGATGATCCCCGAAGTCGGAGGATGCCCCGATGGCGACAACTCCAGAGCTTGTTCTCCTTGGTGGGTTCCGCGTGAGTATCGACGGTGAAACGCGCTCCGTTCCGCAATCCTCACAGCGTGTTGTCGCGTACGTGTCGATGTTCGCCCGTCCCGTTAGTCGTGTCCGCATCGCTGCAGATTTGTGGCCCGACGAACCTGACTCGACAGCCCACGTGCGACTGCGCACGGCGCTGTGGCGTCTCGGCGACACCGCTCGTGGTTTGCTTTTCGTCCGTCCCGATTGCCTCGCACTTCAACCCGACGTACACAGCGACTTGGCGCAACTTCGCGAAGGGATTGACGCCCTTCGAACGGGGGGAGCAGACATCGATACCGCAGCGTCCGGTCGCAGACTGTTGGGGCTGCTCGAAAGTGAACTGCTCCCGGACTGGTACGACGATTGGGTGTTGCTAGAGCGAGAGCGGCTTACCCAGCAACGCCTGCACACGTTAGAGAGGTTGGGCGCAGCATTTGCGCAACGTGCCGATTACGCAGCCGCAGTTGAAGCAGCCCTGCGCGCAGTGCAGCTCGATCCACTTCGCGAAACAGCACAACGTGTCCTCATCGACGCGTATTTGGGCGAAGGGAACCTTGGGCTGGCGGTCGCTCAACTTCGTCGGTACGAATCGGTCCTTCGGGCTGAACTTGGCCTGACGGTTGCGTCGGAACTGCGTGAGCGGATCAGCTCGTACTCCGCACAGGGCCGAACAGTGCTCCACCAGATGCATGCCCCGAACTAACGCCCCGGTTCCATAGGTCCGTCACCTACGAGGGCGTTGCGGGACTCCTTCACCCAGTCACGAAATAGCCCCACAGCGGTGTCGATGTCTGCGGTTGCCGCTCGCTGCACCGCCGGTTGAGCAGCAGCTACCTGAGCAAGCGTTGTGAGTGTGACTACAACGCCACTGTCACTCGCCGAATTGGGCTGCACACGTACGATCATCGCACTGGTTCGCGGCTCGTCGGAGTTGCTCACATCATCAGACGCCACCCGTTGAGTATCAGCCGCGTTGCTGCCTGAAGCGTGACTTACTCGTCATCTCTGCGTCTCACGCCCGTCGCGCAGCGTGCCTGCGGACGCGACGTTCCAGAGACGTTGAGATAGACACGCCGGAGGTGGTTCGGTACACGCCGACGCGACGGTTGAACAATCATCCGTGCGTACGGTGCTCGTATGCAGCTATTCGATGTTGTGGGGGGATCATGCGACCGCACCTGATCGTAAAGACCCGTACCCGGATTTCGCGTGAACTGCCGCACTGGGAGCAGATCATCGAGAATAAGCGTGCAGCTGTAGAGCAGTTCGGCACCTCGCTGGACACCGTGTTTCGGCGGCACCGGGCTCCGTTTTGGCTCACACAGGAATACCCAGCAGCTCTCCACGCCGGATTCGATGGAATCGAATCGGCGAGCGGGTTGGCTTCTACATACCGAGTCATTCTTCAAGACGCATCCTCCGTTTCACCGGAGTTGCTGCGCGATGTGCAAGCTCACCCGGGGGTTGAGTGGGCGCACGTTGGCGGAATAGCCCACACGACCCTGCCGCATTTGGCGACACAAGCGAGCCGCTCGCCAATCAGTTCGTGGCCGGCAGACGCCATCGGGCTTGATTATGCACATGCGTTCAGCAAAGGAAGTGAGCAGATAACCGTTGCGGTGCTGGACACAGGCGTTGACCAAGCTCACCCCGAGCTGGTCGGACGCGTGCGAAACCAAAAGGATGTCGTCGACTTCGAAGGCTTGGATACCAGCGCCTTTCTTGGAGATCTCTTCGGTGTGGACGACTCCGCCGACGATGAGGTAGGGCACGGCACCCACGTCGCAGGAATCATCGCTGGGGCCGGAACAAAGATGCCGCAGGGTGTTGCTCCTCGATGCACAGTTCTGCCGGTCCGTGTGCTCGCAGCGATGAACGACGGCGGGCGTCGGGTAGGGGCAGGGTTGGTGGACAACATCAACGTGGGCATCAAGTGGGCCGTTGACAATGGTGCCGACGTCATCAACATGAGCCTCGGAATTCAGCACGAACAAGGCGGCGTCCCTCACGCCGAAGTGGTCAAGTACGCACTTGCGAAGGGCGTCACCATCGTTGCTGCCGCAGGTAACGACGGGCTGGAGAACCGTTACTATCCGGGAGCAATTCCTGGGGTGCTGGCGATCGGTGCATTCGAGCGATCCGGCGAAGTGGCATCGTTTTCCACGTTCGGGCCTCACATCGCATTCCTTGCACCAGGGGTGGAGATTCTCAGCGCTGCTCCAGGCGGAAAATACGCCGCCGCATCGGGCACCTCGCAGGCGGCCCCATTCGCGTCGGGTGCTATCGGCCTGCTGAAGTCGTTCGCTCTCGGCGAAGGTCGTCGGCTCGATGATCGAAACGTAAAGACCGTTCTGTCGAACACTTCTGACCGGCTGGACAACCGCCCCCGACACCCGCGTGCCGGTGGGGGGCGCCTCAACCTCGCCGACGCCGTCCGCTTCCTCGCCCACAACCTCAACCGAGCAACTGCCGCCTGAGCAGCAGCGAAACACCACCAAGGAGACGCATGAGAACGACCACGCTAAACGGCAATTTCCGGCTGGGAGTGACGCCGCTTCTGGGGATCAGCGCAGATGGGGTTGACCCCTATGCGAAACGTGCCATTGCGGCGTTAGCTGCCGAGTACGACAAGATCGAATGGTTCGACGAGGACCAATGGATCAAGAACTCTGCCGCATTGGCACGATCGCTTGACCGTAAAGACTGGCTCGAGCTGTTTGTACTTGATGTTTTAAAGGACCCGGCCAAGGCCGCAACCCAAACCGGAGGTACGAAGCCAATTCGCCTCGACGAGTTGCTTGCCCGCGAACGACAGGCCGGCACCCGGCTGAAGGTCCGTGACCGGATTCGAAGTGAGCGGCTGTCGGTCAACGTGACGGCAGTGCTGAAGGAAGAAGCGCTGTTCGAATTCCTCTTTGCCAAGGCTTTCTACGAATATGGCCTCACCGATGAGGTCGCTATCGCCGAATGGATGACCGACGTCAGCGACAGTGGCGGAGTCGGAGGGCTCGAGACCGAGATCACCGCACGCGCTGCGGATGACTTCGTTAACGAGAAGAAGATAGAGGTGGGTAAGACCTTCAGCGCCGACGTGCGCCCGGGGATTCAAGTCTCTGAGCCCGACTACGGAGTCGGAGCTTTTGAGGCGTTTCTCGACAAACTCGTTTCAGAGTATGCATTTCTTCGTAAGCCGAAGGATGAAATCAAGAAGGCGCTGGCTGCCCTCCAGATCTTGGCTTCGGACAACGAAAAGGACTACCTGCTTCGCTATTTTGACGCAGCGAAAATCACGCTCAACGCGGTCAATGCCAAAAGCCTGATCCCAGCGGTGCTGACCCAACTCCGCAGCAGCGCTGTGGGTTCGCAGGTTTCGGCCTCGACCGGGCCGGGGCTACTCGACTTCGGGGTCAGCTATCACACCGAGACGTTCGACAAGTCTTCCGTGAACCAGGACAGCGTTCTGTGCGCGGCGCAGATGTTCTATGTGATGACCCTCGGCGACGAGTTGGGCGTTCTGCGAGCTGCGGACCTGCTTGTCACCAAATACCTCAGCAGTGGACGGGTCGACGTGCGGAGCGAGGCCTTGCTGCGTGATCTCCAGGATTATGCGCTGAACAACGAGTTCCGCGACCTCGCGACGGGTCGAGTTTCGCAGCGCACCAGCGAAGAAGAACGCCGCATGTTCTATCGCCAGGTGTTCGACTACGGCGACACCGAAATGCTTGGCCAGATGGTCACCAACTCGGACTTCACCGGCCTGTGGACAGCGCTGATGGACGAAGCAGTTCGGTACATCGAAAAGGCAGAGAAGAACGACCAGCCCGAATCCTCGATTTCACGCGGACCGTTCCTCCAAGTGGTTGAGGAGCTCCAATACAACCTCAGTTCTTACACAACTGGCATGGCCAAGGTCATTGCGCCACTTGCCTACCGTGAGCTGGACTTTGTGATTCAGCGCCTGTTCCGCAGCAAGGAAGTTGTTGACCAACTTGCACTGCACGGAAGCGGGTCATTTTGGCGTGTAGTAGAGCGGGTGCTCCAGGAGGACTCGGGCCAAAGCGTGGCGGTTTCCGCGTTCCAGAAGAAGGCGCAGTACGGCCACCAGATCATCAGCAGCATTGCCAGTTACACCCCGGCGATGGGTGCCGACGGTGGCTATTTCTCTGGGCTTGTCAGCACGTGCGAAGCGTTCATCATCGCCGCAGAACAAGCTGATTCTTCCGGCGCAGCACAACGGCAACCTGCGGGAATGCCTGGAAACGGAAGTAGCCCTGACAGCAACGGTCCCACCGGAGCAACCGGCCAGCCTGACGGCTGGAACTTCTAACAGGTTCTTGGAGGGAGAGTCGTATGTCAACATACATTGAACCTGGCAGCTCGACGGCCGGGGCGGTGCGGGATGAAGCCCGGGCCCGTGCTCGGGACACGCTGTCGCGGAGCTCAGCATTTGCGGCGATGTCGGTCTCTGACCAGCGCCAGATCTACGCCGATCTGGTAGCCGAGAACGTCGACAAGCTTTCCCGCCCCGGATTGCTGAGTGGATCGGCATCAAGGGAACCCGAGGTAACCCGGGCGATGATCGAATCGTTCGGCAAGTACGACCCTGGCTTCGACAAGTCGGTGGACGCCTTCGAAGACTTGGTGGACAGCGTCGACTTTCCGAAGTTTGTCGGCGACCTGCTGAAGTCGGTTTTCGATGCAAATCTGAACGTGTCCAAACGTCAGACCGACGACTACATCAAGCTGCTCCGCGAAGCGACAAAGACCACGGCCGAGTACCTCAAGAAGATCGACGACGAAGACGCTTTTGCCTACCTGGTGGAGTCGCCTCAATCGCAATTCGGTATGACTATGGAGCAGGGCGCAGACGGGTCGTCGAAGATGGTGTTGACCACGCCCGAAGGCGAACCCGTTGACATGAGCGACAACGCTGTTAAGGCGAAGATCATCGAGGCGAAGATCAACATGGCGAAGGAACACCGTGCCGCGTTGCGCGAAGTGATCCTGATGGGCGTCACACGGCTCGTCGTTGAAAAGGGTGAAGTCGAAGCTGGTGTGAAGTTCAAAATCACCGCCAACCGCACCAGCAAGAAGTCGAACTCCAACACCAACACCAACGTGAACACGGTGTCTGCCAGCTACGGCGGTGGACTCTCAAGCTTGTTCGGCGGGCCGAGCATCTCAATGCAGAACGTCAACACGAACATCAATGTCAGGACCAGCAACCAGTCCGCCGAAGACACACTGGCGGCTGAACTGATGGGACATGTGAAGATCCAGTTTAAATCTGACTTCTTCAAGTTGGACAACTTCAAAGATATGTACGCGGACGGTGGTGTCGCTGCGTTGAAGCCACCGCCGAACGCTCCAGGCATTGCGCCAACGTCAAGGGCATGAACGATGCAGCCGATCTCCGTGCCGCCACGCACGACTTGTGAGCAGAGGGGGCAAGGATGGCACTCGCGGTCATCATTGACGAGATCGAAGTTCCTCACGGCTTCGGACTGGTCGCCGACATCGGAACGAACCGCTTCGCACACTGCTGGGTGGGCAGTGGCTTCCACATTGATGACTCGCAGCTTCCGGTACTTGATGGCGTTTCATTCAACAGCCCGTTGGTCGCAGCGGCGGGGTCCAGCGCCTTTCAAACCCGTGTCGAGCTTCACCTCGATAGCAGCGCAATTGATCACGGCAACCGTTTTGTCCAAATTGTCAGTTACCGCGACGCTGACCGCAATGGGCCGGCATGGTCCATGCCACGACAGCTGCTCATGTCACCGCGGACTTTTGCCAGCGCTAACAGCTACGAACGAGGAACACCAATGGAGGTGCTGACGTTGGCGCCGCGCCCGACGCGGTCGATCCCGTTGACGATCCGCGAATACCCCGTGAGTAGCGGCATGATTTGGCAAGAACTACTGGGCATGCTCGGCGACAAATCATCGCTCGCTTCCAAAGTGATCGAGTTGCTCGGAAGCGGCTCGGGTGCAGGGGCCGGCGCAGGCGGTGCAGCAACTCCAGCAGGCGGTGCAGCAAACAAGCCAGCGGATGTGGCAGCAGGGGCGCCTGACCTGGGTGCTTTGCTGGCGCAGCTGAAACCGTTGGCACCGCTGTTGCAGAAGGCCCCGGAGTTGCTGCGTGCGTACGCCGACACCCCCGTCAAGCTGTTCAACGCAGCGGCGGACGCAGAGCGGCAAGATATGACGCTGCTCACCAAGTTGGCAGAAGTGATGCTGGCACAGGGCGGCCAGCAACTGCTGATGACGTTGTTGCAGAACGGCGGCCCGACACCCCCAACCCCACAGCCTTCGGCGGAATCGCTCAGCGTCCGGCGTCGGCCCTTGTCGAGGCAGTCTCGTGTGTCGCGTCCGAACGCTCGGACGCTCGCAACAGCGGGCGAACAGGTACAAGTTGAACAGCGAATCGGAGCACGTCTTGTTGTCCCTGAACAACGTGCATCAGGGTTGGGCGACCGGACGTACTATTCGGGCAGCCAGGCGCTTACCTTCGACCTGCAATTGACAACGTCGGGCGAGTCGCCGCCACGTCCAATCCCCGGAGTCGAAGCGCGAATCCGCATGCGGGACGCGGCCACTTCAACGGTGCTCCTGGAGCGAATAGTTGCGGTCGGCCCCGTGCGGTTGAACGACACCGTCGGCGTCACGCTTGCGGCTGATGCTGTCGCGATGCTCCCTGCCGGAGTAGACATCACAGCCAGTGTCGATGTGCGCTGGAAGGCCCGAAGTGGCTCATGGCAGACACCGTCGTCTCGTGCGGTGCAACAGCTCACGGTGGTCAAAGGCTCGTTCATCAATCAACTTGGCACGCGCACCGTTCGAGAAATCACCCTGGACGACCCCGTCCGTGACCGGGCATTCTGGCATCGGGTCTGGGAGACCGATGCGTTTGTGGCAGGTCGCTGGGGCATAGACGCCACGATCCGCTACTACCTGGTGACGGCAGGCAAGTCCCGGACCAACGCCCGCATGGACACGCGGATGCGCAGCGCAGATGGAAGCGCGCTCGGAACCACAATTGAACCCGCTGACATTGGCGTGATGAAGAGCGGGCTCGAATACGCGGTCGACGAGTTGAATGCCCTTTTGCCGCGGTTCCAGCTTCCACCGTGGGATGAGGCGCAGCTCGAAATGCTTCGAACCAGACATCTTCGTCTGCTGAGTGCCGGCCAATCGACCTCTCGAGTACAGCTGCGAGGCCGTGCACAACAACGTGGCGCCGTGTGGGCCGTACCCGTGATCGAACTTCAAGAGTTCTCTGTCCATCAAATTCGCAGCGTTGGACCCAGCGGCGTCGTGCAAGCGACCGAAGTGCGGACTCAGGCCTTCCCGTGGCCTGTCGCCGTGACGTTCGTCGGAACGAGGAGCACATGAACAGATTTGCTCTCACCCGGGTGTTCGAGGAAAGCCAAAATGGCTCACCAGGCGTCTCGGACCCGGACGACTCGCAGTCTCGAAGCGACCACTGCGGATGCCCCGGTCGCCGACGGCATCATCGACGCGATCACCATTGACGGATTGAAGGTCGAATTTTCCAACAGAGTGGCGTTGGCTCCTGTGGATCTCATCGAAGAGGCTGCGGCCGGGCAACAACCAATCCATGTAGAACTGACACGGAGCCGGCGATGAACAGTGGCCCGAACACCGAAGCGACATTTGGGAAAGACGGACCTGGCTCGGTCGGCTTGTTCGCGTTGCAGTACCCCGGGCTGGACGAAGGGCTCGCCCCGATGCACGAACACCTGGCCGCATTGATGCCGATGATTGAAGTCGGTATCGGGTCCGTGGAACGCCTCGAAGTCGACATGCCGATCGAGTTGGACGTCCTACGAAAATCGGATGGTGCACTCAGCCTTGGGTCCAGTCCGCCGTTGTATTACCAAACCACCGGATACCCCTCGGCAGTTCACCGCCTCAGAGTGACAATCGAGGCTGACGAGGCTGACGAGGCTGATGTTCGAACCGACCCCGAGCTCAGGCCGCAGTCATGAATGAGCCGTGGCGCCTGGAGTCGTTTGTGGACGCTCTCGTGGTGGAGCTGGACAAGACGAGAGAGACCCTAAGTGTGAAAGCAATCAACCAGCCGCTTTCGTACACGGTGAAAGACATGTCACTCGATCTGCAGATCTTTCCGACCTACACCGGTGACGAGGTCACGTTCACCACCGCGCAGCCGGGCGAAGCTGGGTCGTCGAAGATCAGTCTGCAACTCGCAGCCATCACTGACCGCCAAGTGCGGGAAAGCTCGAAACGACCAGTTGATTCGTCTGACGTGGACCTTGATTCCATCCCCATCGATAGTGAGGTCAAACGCCAGCTTCGCAAGGTAGGTGTGCGGTCGGTCAACGACCTTCAGCGCATGGAAGACCGCAACGTGAAGCTTGAAAGCGTGGTTCGCAAAAAGGTGGACTACTCGGGCCTCGCGGAGACCATCAGGTCGGCAAGACGCTCCTCGGTTCCACCAGTTGTGAAGGGCGCATCTCTCGCTCCCAGCACCACCGGCCAGGTGTTTCTGAGGGTGTTTGGCGAGCACCTCGCAGTGGAACCGTCGTTTCGGCCCGTGGTCACCGTAAACAACCACGTCGTTGGACTTGTCTCATTCCACGACGGAGCACTGGAGATGTCCGTTCCACTGAGCGTGTTGCGACGAGGTGACAACGAAGTGGTGCTGGTGCTTGACCCCTACTCAGTTGCTCGGCTGGTTCTTCGAACCGTCGGAGAGGAAGCAGCATGAACCGATCTCGCTCGACTGCTCGAATTCGCACCGTCCGGGGTGTCAGCGCCCATCCGCAAAACACGTTGAAGGTGGGCGCCCTGACGCTGAGATTGTCGGCTGCGGCGGCCAGTCCAGCAGCCATCTCCCGAACGTTCGACAACGGCGCGCCTGTCCAGGTGTCCCGGCCGGGAACGACAGGCAGCCCACGTACGGATCACCCCTATGAATCGGGAGTAGTGGGTGGATTGAGGGATTCTGCGGCAGTGCCCATATTCGACGTACCCCGATCGGCGCTCCCACCTCCGGTGAGAGCCGGTACCGGTCCAACAGGGTCGGCGAATCGGGATTGCCACTGCGGCGAGGAAGTTGCCCCAGAGCGTCAGGACCGTGACTCGATCGCAGGCGGTGGGTCCGTTGATCCTCGTCGGTCTACTGTTCATCGCGAATCTGGCGAGCAGGGCAAAGCTGGCGTATCGCAACCGTTAAGCAATGACGTCATCGAGGCGGACCTGCGGGCACTGCTCGGTTCAGGGCGCGATTCCGGGTGGCCGCAGTCAACCCGGCCGCCCGTACAGGCCACTCAGGTCACCCAGGCGAAGCGTCCGACAACAGCAGGGGCAACCAGTTTCGACGAGCTACTCGCAGACCCCCGTTCACAAGGGCTTGACCCCGGTGAATCGGCTTCGCCGGGAACGAGCAGATCGGCATCCCGTCCTGCCAGCGTGTTCGATGAAATAGCAGCATCGATGAGCAACGCCCGTTCGTACGACCTTGGTTCGTTTGCAGTTGAGCAGCGTCTACTTAACTTCGACCAGGACGCCGACGCAGCGGCAGCTCGCGCCAGGTTGGAGGACGTGCGCAAGGTCGAACACGACACGCGTAGGGCAGCTGATCAACAACCCCCGGCTGTCGGAACCCCAGCCTTGGCTGCAGAGTTCGTTGATGACCTTGAGCGCATGCGGTCGGAAGCGAGGGAGTTATCGATTCCGCTCGACCCAGGAGTTGGTGGCCGTTCCATCGGGCTCGCTGCGTTGATGCCCGGCGACATCATTCTCTCCACCACCGACCAAGGTATTTCTGAAACGATCCGCGCAATCACCAAGTCAGCGGTCAGTCATGCAGCGGTGTATTTGGGCAACGATCGAATTGCTGAGGCCATCGATTCCGGCGTCGTCGTGCGCAGTCTCGATACGGCGATAGCGGACGACTCTCTCGCTGTTGCATATCGACACCGCGACATGACGCCGGTAAAGGCGCAAACAGTCGTCGGGTTTCTCGAAGACAAGGCGCGAAAGAAGACTCGTTTCGACAATTGGGCAATCGTCCGGGTCATTCCAGGGCAACTCGCTCGAGCGGTCTGCAACACGCTCACCGGGCAAGCTCGCGAACGGTGTCTCGCCGTGGCACGAGACATTCGAGTGGGCACCGACGATGACAGCACCTACTTCTGCTCAGAACTTGTGCTCGCTGCACTCGCCAGTGCGGGACTGGAACTCGCCGGGGCGAACCCCAGTTGGTCAAGCCCGCAACAAATTGTTGAACTCAATCACACCGGACTTCTCGACTACGTCGGACACCTGAAGGGATAACTCAGATGACCAATCGCTTTCTCCTCCTTGAACGATCCTTGCAAAGGTCACCATTACGCGGGCCGAACCCGAGTGCGGTTGCCGGAGTGCCGCTGAACTCCGCGTTCTCTAAGTCGGGTTCCAAAAAGCCGAAATGTCAGCAGTTCAACGAGGTTGATATCGACCCGGACGAGTTTGTCCTCGACGTATTGGAATTCTTCTTCTCCGAACGACTTCAGGCTTCGCAGCTGAATGACGATCTTCGGGGAATCGCGGCCACGGCAGTGCACGAGGCAACCGAGGCCTCTGGGAAAATAGACCTGCTTCCGAGGCCGGGTGGTGTGCCAACGCCGACCTGGCTGGTAACGCAGGCCGTCCAGATCGCCTTCCGTCGCCTCCAGAACCAATGCATTTACGAAATGGTTCGCAAGACGATCGCGTGGAAGATGAAGTCGCCTTACCAACTTGCGAAACTTGGAATCTCGTTCTCGCTGCCTGGGATTCCGGCAGAGCATCAGCGCTGGACGACCTCGCAGAAGGGAGTCGACGCTGTTGCGCAGCTCGAACGGTTCCGCCCGACGCTCTACAACGATGCTGGCAACGACTGCCGAATTGGCTACGGGCACCTAGTTCATCGTGGTCCGATTGACGGCAGCGAGGCCGGCGAGTTCGCAACGGCCATCACTGAAGCCCGTGGTCGGGAACTGCTCATGGCCCGCCTCCGCGATGCAGAACTTGCGTTGAACTCAACGCTGACTCGGGACATCAAACAACACCAGTTCGACGCACTCGTGTCTTTCGTTGTCAACCTGGGGACGGCGACGTACGGCAATTCGCGGGTCGCACAGTTGATGACTGAAGGTCGATTCGAAGAAGTGCCGGCCGAAATGGAGAAGTGGGTCGGCGACGGTGGAATCGCGAACGGTGTTCTCCAGAAGCGTCGAGCGGTCGAGGCCGAGCTGTTTCGAAGCGGAACCTATCCCGGCGCGTCGGCTGTGGCTCGCGCCGAGATGCTCGGAATCGATCTTCGTGAGTTCGAAGTCGGAGCGGCGTTTTCTGACCCAGCGCCCGTTGTCGACTGGTGCCAAATTCGCCACAACATGATTCGCAGCGCTGTAGAGATGCAAGGCGAGTGGCTCACTGCAGGAGGAGCGTTACTGAACGAAGGGAACCCGGCGGCACTGCCGCTGCTCGTGCGCTTCTGGGAGGTGGGTGTGGGGATGTCGCACGCCACCGCCGAGGCGGTAGCGGCAATTTCAGCCGCCGACCACCCGACCCAGGCATTTTGGAGCGCAGCGTTCATCAGTTGGTGTGTCCGTAACGCGATGCCAACGCCACCACCCCCCAACGATGGCGGTTTCGTGTACCACCAGCGTCATATGGCCTACATCGCTGGGGCGGCTCGGAACCGTGCCGCCGCCGATGCCTCTAGGCCCTTCTGGCTCTACGACATCAACGATCCCGCATTCGTTGTTCGTGATGGCGACATTCTTTGCCTGAATCGCAGCGGAACGAATCATTCGTATCAGTCAGTCGTGACCAACTGGGTAGTCAACGATCCGAACACGGCGGCGACGGGATCTGGCCACACCGACATTGTGATTGGGCACTTCGAAGACGGGGCCCGGCGCTGGATTGAGACGGTCGGCGGGAACGTGAACGACACCGTCGGATCGACTTACTACTCAGTCGATGCTGCCGGAGCGCTTGTTGACCAAGTTCTACTGAGCGGCGCCGCAGTCGCCGGACGGGCGCGAGTGAGAGAGACCGTTGGCGCCAGACACCCCATCGTGTTTGCAGCCATCCGGCTCACGGCGTGCCCGTGACCCGAGGGTGAGTTGGTTCATCTGTGGTCGTCTGGCCCGGTCCACAAGATTGTCTGCGCGCAGACGATTGTTCCATTCGTCGTGATTGGCCAGAACATCTGATGGGTACTGGCCAGAGTGAACATCAGTTCCGTGGTCGTGTGAGCGCCGAGGGTTTGCGCAATGTGACGTTTCATCCGCAGCAGTCGCGTGATGTGTTTGGGCGGGTGTTGGCTCAGGCGGATGCGTTGTTGGTGATTTTGAAAGATGACCCACTGTTTCGGATCACGGTGGGTTTGGTGAAGCTGACTTTCCCGAGCGTCGTGATCACCTTCCGTGGTACGGTCCGATTGGTTGAACGCGGGGAGCGTCAATTGTCTTTGGATCGGTTGGCTGACCGGTCTTTGGTCAGCGGATTGCAAAGGCGCTACGGTCCGCCGTGCGTGCTCTCCAACTATTCAACCTGCGCAATTATCGTCCTATTGGATAGAACCTCGGACCAGACGGTCCTGGCGAAAAATGAATCTGGAGTCCTCAAACCATGGCGGGTTCGGCGAAGCGACGAGTGGTGGTCTTCAGCGCAGCGACGCTCTTTTTGTCGATCTCTTTCGGTGTTGGATATGCCGAACGAAGTGAGGGGCATCGGTCCGGATGTCATCGGTGGCATTCGTGCCCTTCCGACTCTGGAAGCTACACATGTGGAGATACCGGGCATGGCTGCAACGGAAGCGGAGCTGCACCCACAACGCGCGCTAAGCGGAAGACCGTGAAAGCAGGGTCGGTCAAAGCTCGGCCCACGGCCACGACTCGACGTACTGCGAAGCGCCGAGCAGCAATACCGTCAACTAAACGAAAGTCGGTTGTGAAGGCGACCAACAAAGGGACGACGACAACGGCTCCGGGTGCACCTGTGCCAGCTGCGCCCGACTGGGGGAACCACCAACTCGTAAGGGTGTTTCGAGGCGCGGGCAGTGGCAGCAGCCCCACCTTTCGAGTCGAAGAGCCAGGGGTTTTTACCTTCAGCTCCAATTCTGTGACGATCGAAGGTCCGTGCCTCGCATCGATCATCAACGAAACCGGTTCAAGCGTCGGGATGGCAATGGTTACCTACGGTGGGGAAACGACGTTCGAGTTCATCGCGTTGGAAGTTGGCGACTACCGGATTGATGCTGAATGCGACGACGCTTGGGTCATAGCGATGTACCTGCAGCCGGTGTAGTCCTGACGGTGGTTCGGCCGGTGGTTCGGCCGGGCACGCGGGCCGATCTCCTCGACTCTGCCGAAAGGCACGCCCCCAGATTTGGAAAGATACGAAAGCCGCGCTTGTCTCTCTGTCTTACGGCAGGTTTGCCTTTCCTGTGCATTGCGGGTAGCGGGTGCAGCCGAGGAATGGGCCGTAGCGGCCGGTGCGCTGGACCAGGGTGCCGATGTTGCAGGTGGGGCAGCGTCTGACTTCGTTTCCCTCGTCGTTGATTGAAAGCACGTTCGGGTCTTGGATGAGTTCGGTGATGAAGGAGGACTCTCGGCCGGTTTGGGTGATCAGCACAACTCGGCGTTTGGCTCGGGTGAGGGCGACGTAGAACAGGCGGCGTTCTTCGGCTCTTGGGTAGGTGTCGGGGGTGGCCATGACGAGGTCTAGGAGTGGGTCGTCTTGGATGTCGCTTGGGAAGCCGTGGGCGCCGGACAGCATGTTGGGGATTACCACATAGTCGGCTTCCAGTCCCTTGGAGGCGTGCGCGGTGCGGAACTCCACTTGCAGGTTGGACGGAACGGTGGGTGGCATCAGGGTGCGGTCGAATTGGTACCGGCCGAGGATCTGCACGGTGGGCCGGGTGGTGTCGGATGGTTCGCTGGAACGGTTCGCGGTGAGTTCTGCGGAGAGTCGGTTGAGGTAGTTGTTCAGCGCTTGTGCGACGTTGGTTGTGTGGATGATGGTGACGGGGTCGCCGTGGTGCTGCTGGGCTGACTTCACTGCTTTGCGGAACTGGTGGGGGTTGCGTTGCACGAACCCGGCGGCAACGTCGGTGATGGACTGGGGGCACCGGAACGTGGTGGTGAGTTGCAGTGTGTGGCCGTCACCGAACCAGTCGCCGAAGCGGGTCATCACGGAAATGTCTGCGCCGGCGAAACGGTTGATGGATTGCCAGTCATCACCGACGGCCATCAGGTATCGGCCCGGCTGGGCGGTGAGATGTTGGATGAGACGCGCACGCCCTTGGCTGACATCTTGGAATTCGTCAACCATCACCAGTTCATAGGGTGATTGGTACTGTCCGGTGGCAACAGCATCGGTTGCTTGGGTCAGCATGTCGTCGAAGTCCACAAGATTGTCTGCGCGCAGACGATTGTTCCATTCGTCGTGAATCGGCCAGAACAACTCAAGGAACCGCGTGGTGCGCCGGTTTGCGAAACGGCTCCACCCCGTTCGCAGCCGTTCCTCCACATCGGCGCGCGTCAGGCCGTTCGCTTTCACGTGGGTGAGGAACGACCGGATCAACTTGGTGAGATCGTCAGTGGAAACATCGCCGCCTCCGTCGGACTGGCGCTCCGGGTCCCATCGCAACTCGATGCCGAGGCTGCGCAGCGTGCGGGCAAACTGGTCCAGGCCATCGCCAAACACAATGCCCGCCCAGGTGGTGTCAATCAGTGTGGTGCGGTTCGCTCGATGCAATGCGCGCTTCCATTGCATTGCGGCTTCGTAGCCGACGAACTCTGGCGGGGGATGGCCGTTGCTGCCTATCGCCCAGTGCTCGTGCCACACATCGGCAGCTGGGTAATAGAAGTCCGGGTGATACGCACCGTGCAGCTCATCAGCATGTGCCTGCTGGTCGGCGTGGTCGTAACGGCGTTCGTACTGATAATCCACGTGGTTGAAGAACAGGAAGTCTGCGATAAGCCGCTCGCCGTGACTGCGGCGCGTGCTGGTTCAGCGGTCAGCGGTCGGGCTTCGATGTTGTCGAAGAAGTGTTTGTGAGTGCGGCGCTATTCCAGCCGCAGGATCTGTTCATCTCGACAACTCCCTGGCCCGACAGCACGAAGTAGAACTCTGGTGGTTGGTGCCGGTGAGGTTGATTGCCGATGGTGCCGTCGGCTGGCAGTTCAGCGATGCCAAGGGTGAGTTTCGACGTCGGCGTGAGTCCGGCGCTGAACACTGTTTGCCAGCTGATGTTGCTTCGCTGCGGATCGTCCCAACCATCCACGGGCAACGTCGAGGTATCGATCACCATCGGGCGATCGGGCGCGCGCTAATTGCCCGAAAACGATGTATTTCGCCGAATGAGGTGGGCTCTGTAGCTCGTGGATCCGTTCCTCGGAATCACGGACTGAAAGGCACTTTGATGACCGACCCCCTCGGCCCGCTGTTCGCGGCGGGCAACGAAATCATTACCGCCAGCGGGTACGAGATCGTGTACTTGCCTGACGTGAACAACGATCAACTGCAACGCGAGGGCAAACCGGCAACGTTCTATTGGTTGCCAAACAAGGTACGCCTCGCTCGCGCCGACAACGGCGATTACAGATTTCGGTTCGTACACTTCGTCGGAAAGAAAGACACTGGCACAACCCCGAGCCTCGACGACAAAGTCTCGGGCGGGTTGCTCGCCTTCTCCACGACCTCAGCGCCACCACCCGACGTTCTCGCCGAGGCCCACGCGAAGCTCATTGAGCGAGTCCGGTCCAACGACAACTCGCGCCCCTGGTTCAGCTTGATCCGCGGTGACCTCACACCCAACATTCGTCCCGCCCCGATTGTGTCGAACTGGACTGCGGTTTCAAGTCTCGCTCCGACCGGCGGCGGCGGAGGAGGCGGAGGGATGCCGTTACCGAGCGCGCCGATCACGCCCAGCGTCGCTCTGGCTCCCCAACCAGTCGGTGGTGCGGCTCCCGTTCCCGGCGCGAGCGCTCCAGGGGCCGCGACCCCTGCCGGAGGTCCTCCTGGACCGCGTTCGTTCCGCGTGGGCACGGTTCCGGCGTACCGCAACACGCCGTCGACAATTAGTCGTGGCGCCGCGCTGCGAGAGGCGAACATCGACCCGTGGTTTTTTGAACTCCAGGGCGCCGGCGCAGGTTCTGTGCTTCCGAGCGCCGAAAACGCGTACTCGGCCTTGGTTGGCGGCTACCCGGCCGCTCTCGTTTGGGCGGGCTTTCACGGTGGGTCGGGTGTGGTCACGGTCTGGCAGACACTCAAGTTGAAGTGCTGGACCCCTGTGATCCACCTCAAGGTGACCGGGGAGTGGAAGAAGGTGCAGGAGCATTTCTCGGCAAATGCGAAATTTGGAAACTGGTTCTGGGACGCCGACGTCAAAGCTGAGTGGAACAACCTGCGAACGAACGGCGCCATCAAGGTAGAGCTGCAAGTTGACTCGACGTTCCCGGGGTCCGCCAAGCTACAGGAGGAACTCCAAAAGCGCTCTGATCTGGTGTTCAACTCCTTCATGGAGCAGGCCAAGAAGATGATCTTCGAACCGGCACCGTTCACGGAGAAGCCAGCAGAGGCGAGCAAAGGGGGCATCTTCGGATGGGGCGGTGGAGTCCGCGTTAAAACTGCGCCGCGACACCGTCAGCCTGTCGCTTTCCTACGAGGAGAACCGCCAGGTCGCTTACCTGCAGGACTTCCCGATCTCAGGCCAGATGGAGGGCATTTTCGAGGCGCTGAAGGCAGACCCCGACGCTGAGCGCAAGTACTTCCAGACGATCTATCTCGAGGACTGGGAGCGCAAAGTCGTGAGAAACATCAAGCCGGTTGTGAATTGGCCCCAAAAGGACAAGGGGTGGGTCGGCGAACCGGTTGCCATGCTGTCAGCCCAAATCGGATATCCAACCGCAACCGGCGAGCTCGCCTGGACTGGCCATGTATTCCAGTCGACTGACCCTGAAGGGTCCATCTGGACACATGAGATGTTCCAAAAGGCGGCCAGTGACGTGCAGAACGCGCCAACCAACTGGACGCCAGACAAAGTGTTTGTGAAGCGCACGATTCACTTCACTGAGCCGCCCAATGCAACGGAATGGCCCAACGTTCGTTGCCAGATTGAGTCGAACGACGTTGATCTCGACCCTGGCGAAAATGGCTCGCTGCTCAACGACGTCAACAGCGTGATTCGCGTGGACAACGTGGGAGCACTTGCCCTTGGCCCAATTCAGCTGAACGCCGTTCTTGAGGGTGACAAACAGTGGATCGAGGTGGACCTTCAAGCCCTCGGCACGAGGAAAGACGGGCTGGAACGCCCGATCGAAACCTTCCAATTCGGCTCGTCCGGTCAAAACGACCCGCGCTACATGATGGTCTTCACGGGCCAGCTCGACTTCACACCGAAATACCGTTACCGGGTCCGCGTATTCGTGAAGGGGACCATCTTTTCCAAAGGCGAGACCTGGGAAGGCCCTTGGACCGAAGGCGTCGGCAATGGTCCGAAGATGATCGAAGTGCCAATGAAGGGCGCTCCCGGCGTGCAAACACGTGCCTTTCGCTTGGGCTTCGATGAGCTCCCTGCCAAAAGCGGCTCTTTATCTTCAAATGGTGCGCCTGCAACGGCGCCCGTTGCTGGCACTGCACCGCCCAAACCAATGGCAGTTGCCACATCAGGGAGCGGACCGCGGCCACCTCGATCAACCCCGGGCGCCGCGTCTGACTTCGGTCAGCCAGCTTCGACGTCCGTCTACCGCGATATGGAGGCCACTGACGACGGCTTCTACATCGATACGCGCGGCCGCCGCTCTCGCGACGCCGCACCCGCTGCGGACGAGCTTGTCGTGCATACGGCGCTCGTCCGTCCCTGACCGACGGGTGGGTAGTCGCCGCTTGCGCGGCGACTACCCAAATTCGCTGCCTCGAATCGACCACAACTTTTCGGAACGCAAGGTAGGTCTTCATGACTCTCGAAACTTCGCTCACAACATGCGATCTAACTGACAAACGACGAAGTGTCGTGATCCCAGGGATCGGCGGCGGCCAGGTGATCGTCACGGCTGTACCCCTGGTCGGGCGCTGTGAGGATCCTGGACTCAGGCTCACGGTTCTGCTGTCCCAACCGCCCGATGCTTCGATTCTGGACGCAATCCGATCTGGAATTTGCCCGGTCGACAGTCTCGCAATCGTGGCGGTCATGGCAAGCCTGCACCTGCGCTACGAGCCTGAAGGGCCCGTAGCCAACGATTCCCGCTCACGAACCGCCTTGCAGGGATGCGCTCGGCCCGTGCGTGCGACTCTCATCGTTGAGGGCGTGGAGGTCCAAACGGCTATGGGCGACGGCGTGAACGCAACGGTTGATTTGGCCGTCTTGCTCACTGGTTCGCCGGCAATTGCTCTGCTGAAAACTGCTCTCCGAGTGGGCTCGACTGAGCAACCGGAATGCACCCTTCGCAGCGTGGTTGAGGTGTGGACCCAGGATGGGAACGAGCGGGCCACCGTCCGGGCAACGCGCGACTTGCGTGAGCTGTGCGCCGGCTCGGAGCCAACCATCGTATGGACCACGATGACCCCGACCGGGACAATCATTCACGCGACCACCGGTGGCCAGCATCAGTCGCGACGCGCCAGGGAAACTCAGCGCGTCGCTCCCACTGTTCGGGTGATTCGATCAAGCCCTCGCAGCGACATGGATGAACCCGGCACGGTGCTGCGAAGTGCCGGCGCCGCGTTGCGTGTTGGGCGCGGTCGAGTCAGCGCTGAGGCGCTCCTCTCGGCATCGTCTAACCCAATCAACACGCTGAAGAAGGCCGCCTTTCATCATGTCGTGCTCGATGACCTTGTCATTGCGCCGAAGCAACAGGCGGCCCCTTTGATCGACGATCAGAGCGGTTCGGTTTTCACCGACTACGTGGACCCGAGCCGACATTGGTTCGTTCCCGAATTGGCGATCGCGACGCCCCTACCGAACGACGACGTCGACACCCGCCCGTTTCGGTTCGTGTTCGAGCGTGCTGGGACAATCCTCGGCAGTGGCGGAGTTCAACAAGGTCTGCGGGGTACGGTCACCGTGACCGCCCGGCGAATACGTCCGGCAAACGCGCCTGATGGTGCCGAGCCAGTCCCGCTTCACGGTCTGTCGGCTTCGCTGGAGATTCCCTACCGCAACGCCGCCGATGGCGCTACGCATTTCCAGTCCTTTCCGGCGGTGCTGCAGGCGGACGGTGACCGTCTTACGTGCACGATCGAGCTTCTTGACGATTGGGTGCGGCTGGCCTACGGAGCGCTGTCGGTAAAGGCGTTCCAGGCTGAACCGCCCCGGGTGCGGATTTCGTATGCCTTCCTGGGGTACACCGAGGTCGACTTGGGTGGTGGTACAAGACCAGATTTGTTTATCGTTCCGGCTCTAGCGCTGAAACCACTCGAACCCGATCGCTGGAAAATGTCGGCCGTTCGCGATCGCGACATCGCCAACATGGAACTGGGGTCTGTGCTCCTCACCAAGTTCAAGCCCATCATCGCCACACTGCCGCGACGCCAGTTTGCCATTGGCACCCACGTCCGGCAGATTGCATGTTCAGCGGTGTTCCCATGTGCGGAGCTCGGAGACAGCTACCGCGAGCGGAGCGGCGAGACGTTCCGAACCGTCGGTTGCGTTGACGCGCTCCAGTTGGGCGTGATAACGCCCAAGCTGTACGACGAGGTCGTTGCTCTGCGGTCGGACCGCATGCGAGTCTGGCGTTCTCTCACTCAACCATCTCGATTCCTCGCTGTGCCGGCCACGTACCGCATCGCCCGACGCGATGAAGATGCTGACGCGGCGGCTTTTCGACCCGCGATCCACATAAGCGGTGCAGTCGATGCTGCGGGAGATGTTGCTAGTTATCTGTTTCAGGCCGTACTGCAACCTGACGTGTCGGCGGTTGGAAGGGAACGTCTCAACGACGCATTGCACCACCTCGTTCCAGTGGGCGACACCCCGGTTGTCGACTGGCCAACCAGTCCTGCCGTGCAAGCCGAGTTCAGTACGACGTGGGCCACGTCGACCGCACTCCCCGTTCCCACCTGCGTTCCCACTTGGGAAGGTATCGGGGCCACGATCAATTGTGCGCTTGTCGACGCGTTGCTCCTCAACGACGTGGTCGCCCAACCGGACGGTTTAACCGGCGTCGCGACCTTTCGCTTCCCTGACGGCTCAAGCGTCACCAGCCGACTTGCGCTCGACACGCGGCCGTGTGGACCGTGGAAGGCAGGCCCGGTCGCTGTAGCGATCTCCGGTACAACGGCGACCTTGACGAACCGAATCGAACGCCCTGTCACAGTCTTGGAACTTCTTGCCCGCCCGACAGCGAACGGATCGGCGGTGACGGTTCCCGTCGCCCGCGAACTGGCGCCAGGCGAGGAAATCACCGTCGCCGTACCTGCCGGCACAACCGCTGCCGTCGCCGACGCTGTTCCCGACGGTGGGGCATTGGCGATCAGCGAGTCGAACGTGTTCGCCCAGGACGTAAGTGTACAGATCGTTGCGTTGAATCAATGCGACCTTGTCCAACGTGCGATCGACCATCTGACGATCAACGTTCGGTTTCCCGGCGCCACACCTGCCCAGAACATTCGCCTCGATTCCGTCACGCCGACCGCGACAGTGCAGGTCACACTCCCGATCACTACTTACCTCGAACCGCGCTCGTTCGAGTGGCAAGTCACGATCACTCGAACAGACACAGCGACGGATACAGGCCCGTGGCGAGCGCATTCGTTGTCGACCGAAGGTGGCCTCATCGCAATCACACCTGAGTCTCTGCCGACCGCGTAACCAGTCTGCAGTTCCCAAACACACCATCAAGGAGAACTCAATGAACAAGGGAATCAGCGTCCATATCGGCCTCAACCGGGTAAACCCGAACGCCTACAACGGTTGGGAGGGTGTCCTGAGCGGCTGCATCAACGACGCCAACGCAATGGAGGCAATCTGCCGCTCTGAAGGCTTTAGTACGTCAACGTTCCTGGATGACCGAGCCACGGCGTCGGACGTCCTGGCCGCGATCCGTGGGGCGGTCTCGGTGGCAACCGCTGGCGACCTGATCGTTGTCACGTATGCGGGGCACGGCGGCCAACTGACCGATACCAACGGTGATGAGGCGGACGGCAAAGACGAAACCTGGGTGCTGTTCGACCGGATGGTCATCGATGACGAACTGAAGGAGATCTACGGGATCGCCCCAGCTGGATGCGGAATCGTGGTCATCTCCGACAGCTGCCACAGCGGCACGGTTGTGCGCGACGGCCCGCCTGAGTACGCCCTTGCTGGCACATCGGCAGCGCCGATCGCGTCGTACAACATGGCGAACAACGGCCAAGTTTTGCAGGTTCTGAGCGATGGGCGGGACGCCCCGAATCTCGGTGTTGCCGAAGATCGAGGACTTGTGAGGGTGGCGAACCTCGGTGTCACTCTCCCAGCGCAGCGTCTACGTGACGGCGGCCTACGAATGATCCCACCGCAGGTAGCACAGGCGGCATTCGCCGAGCATATTGGTTTGTACCACTCGATCTTCCGTGGTCTGCAGGTGCGTCGTGCGTTGACCCGTGTCCGCGGGACAGCGAACCAAGGTCCTGCCATGGTTCTGATCAGCGGTTGCCAGGACAACCAAACGTCGCTCGACGGCGATGGCCATGGACTGTTCACCCAACGACTTCTTGACACGTGGAACCTCGGCACCTTCGTCGGTGATTACCGCACTTTCCACGCCAAGATTCTGACCCAGATGCCAGCCGAACAGACCCCACAGTTTGGCTCGTACGGCCCAGCTGGTGACTCGCTCTCCGGCCTTCGACCGTTCCAGATCCCAACAGCGTCGGTCGTGGCTGGAGGGTCGCCGACGAACGTATCGTCGAGTCCCGTTGTGGATCGGGCCGTAATCCCATCACCGCTTCGGCGCAACGACAAGGCTCCCACGATCACAGTCGAATTGGGAGCAGGGCGCTGGTACGAGTTGGAGTTCACAACCAAGGCCGAACATATGCAGAACGATCTGTCATTCATCGAACCAGGCCATTACGCAACGTGGATGCTCTCGCCCACTCATCGGCGAGACGGCTCCTTCACGATTCCAAACGACTGGTGGCAAGCCATTCGTAACAGCGATCAGCTGTGGGTCGGGTTGCATACTGTCGGCATGTCCGCAGGCTGGTCAGACGCGTATCGCGCTGCGGAACTCGTATGGGCACCTATTGACGGCGCGCGCGCCCGCGACGGGGAGATTGTTGTGTGGGCTCCTGAGACCGTTTACGCCGGAGACGGTGCACCGAAGTTGCAGCTCGACGTAGGGGTGACGCCCTACTTCGAACTGGAGCTGGCCAACGATCCGGCGATGTTCACCGACGCTTCGCTGCGCACAAGTGGCGGTTACTCCGTGACATGGGACCTCCGGCCTTGGCCCGGATTTATGTCTGGTTCCAGGGTGACTGTCCCGGACGAGGCTTGGAACTCGCTGATCCAAAACGAGTGGGTTGCTGTGCGCGCCCACGGCAGCTCGAGGAACGATGGGTGGTTCGATTACCAGGTGAGTGAGTATGTTTGGATGCACGTGCTCCAGGCGTCGTCCACGGGCAACCCGAACAACAATGGTGGCTCCACCAACAACACAAACACGTCTTCGTCGACTGCCGTCCTACAACCTGGCGACCACGTTTGGTATTGGAACGGCTTGTACTCCCAGACCAAAGACATTCCAAGGTCGACGTGGTTTCCTGGCTCCACGGGAGAGTCCGACTACCTTGGACACGGCCGCGAGATTTACAACTTTGTTGTACATGCAGACGGCGAAATTCGTCGTGGTCAACCGCACCTGAAAGGCGGACTTGGCACGCACGCCTGGATCAACAACAACCCAGGCAACATCATGGCGAGCTCGGCCGATTTCGGGCAGTACCCCGGCAAAGTCAACTGGCACAGCTTCATGATCTTTCCGACGGAAGATCTTGGATTCGCTGCCATCGCTCGGCTATTGCGCGGGAGTGGGTACCGCGATCTCACCATTGGTCGGGCGCTTGCGAAATACGCCCCATCAGGCGACGGCGGCAACGATCCGGTTGCGTACGGCGCTGCTGTGGCCCAAGCCGCCGGCGTCAGCAACAACACGTTGATTCGCGAACTCACCGACGATCAGATGCTGCACGTCCAGAACAAGATCCGCCAAGTTGAGGGTTGGGTCGCGGGCGACACGCTCACCGTGGACTCTCCCGAACTACCAACGGAGATCCGACAATTGCTCTGATGTCACAAGGTGCTGGCCGGTAATGGTCAAAAGACCGTGTATTTCGTGCACGTTCAGGCGCTCTGTGTCACTGTTCCAATCACGCAACCAAAGGTGGGCTTTTCATCATGTCTGTCATCCCCGCATCAGTCGAAAACCACGCTCGTGAGCGGTGGGAGTCCATTCAGTCCGCAGACAAATATGTCGTCGCCTGTGACTTGGGCGATGGGGAATGGTTCCAGCAAAGAGAGCAACCCCAAGGCCCTGCTGACTACGCTGGCCTGCGTATTGCGCGGCGTGACTTTTGCTGGACTCGTCCTGACGCCGCCCAACGTGTAGCGGAGAGGGGCGAGGGCATCGTGATTAGGGGCGGTGATTCGCCGTTCGAGCAATCGCCGGTCGGATTCAGTTTCATCGGGGGTCGGCCTGATTCACGAGGCGACAGCCCGTCGGCGATGGACTTGGCGCGCGAGGCGGGGTGGGAGTTCGTCCAATTTCGCAACCCAGGGTTCATACGCGACGCAGAAGTTCTGAAACTCAGAACAGACTTCGGCAATTCCGTGAGATTTTCCAATGCATCGACCTCGGCATTCTGGGATCTCGGACCTATTGGACCAAAAGACCCAGCAGATCCAGTCACACCGCTCACAACCAGGCAGAGTGCACCCGAAGGAGACGACGTTTGGGTGCTGGTAGCTGACTCTGGCCTCCCGCTCGGCACACCGGACATTTTCAGTGGATCCGACGTGGAGGACGTGGTGAACGCTGTGGGCGTTGCGCTTCCCGACGTCGGACACGGTTATTTCATCAAGTCCCTCATCAGGCAGGTCACCCAAAGCGTGAAGGTTCACATCTTCGTATCCAACGTTGTGGACCATAACCAGGCCCCGCTGATCTGGGAACAACACGTCCGACACGATATTGACGAGTTCCTACTCGGCCATCCGGGTGAAGAGGAAAAACTGATTGTGAACTGCTCCTTTGGAGGGATCTACGACGGACAGCCGAGCGACCTCTTAGCTTTCGATGCCTGGATGAACAGCTGGCTGAGCAAGCACAACAACCTGATTTTCGTTGCAGCGGCCGGTAATCAAGGAATCAGCGACGCACGGTGGCGGCCAGCAGCGGTGAAAGATCAGGCGGAGTATCCGAAGCGGGTTGTCCCGGTCGGAGCGCTAAACCAAGCGCAATCGGGGCCTGCCTATTTTTCCAATTACGGCCCGTGGGTCCGGGCTTGGGCGCCAGGCGAGAACCTCGTCGCCACGATCGGCGGTGTCAAATACCGCTGGAGCGGCACCTCGTTTGCGGCCCCAGTGGTCACCGCGCGACTCGCTGATCTCATGGTCAGAACGGGAACGACCGCTGACAAGGCGATCCTCGATCTTCACATCGCTGACGCCGGACTTGGCACGGGACCAAACGGGGGCAAGGTTACGCTTCCGTGACTCACCCGGGCCCGCTCGAGTTCGACGAAGCCGAGGCACTGATCGTCGAGGCCACAGGGCACCCGGCGCGCGCACTCGAACGACTTGAAGCGGCCCCGCCGCCGGACGATCCCTCGCTCCTCTGGCGGCGTTTGCTCGCGCTTGGGCTTGCCCGCCGCTCAATGATGCAACTGGATGCTGCGAAAGCTTCCTACGACCACGCCTACGCCGTGGCCGAAGCGTCCAATGACGGCGAGGGACTTGATCGTGTTGCCATTAGCCGCGCTGCGAACCTCGCCTATTCGGGCCAAGTAGCCGAGGCAGAAACCGAACTTCGCAGCGTCCTTGCCCGGGGCGAGAACGCTCAGGCGCAGCATCAGCTTGCGGCGATTCTTGCAATGCAGGGCCGCATGGAGGACGCGTACGAAACGCAAAGCCAAGCTCTGAGATCGTTCGAACGTACCAAGGAGGTTCTCTGGCAAGCACGTGCACACCAGAACCGTTCGAAGATGGCGTTGCTTGTGGGTGTGCCCACGACCGGCGTCGAAGACGCACGAAAGGCCGCAACGCTCTTTCGCAGCATCGGGCATCAGGCGGGCGCCTTGATGAGCGACCACAACGCTGCGTCGCTCGACGCGCTCCGAATTGATGGCCCGGCCGCTCTTGCTCAGCTCGAAGATGCCGAGGCAGCGCTGAGACCGTTGGGAATTTCCCTTGACCGTGCGGTGGAGTCTCGGGTCGAACTGCTGCTGCGTGAACGTCTCTTCCGGTCAGCGTTCACCTTGGCTACGGAAACCGCGCGAGGCCAGCGTGAAAAGAACTCTGGCCTCATCGCCGCAGAAATGGACCTGTATGCAGCGCGTGCTGCGCTTGCACTGGACGATCGAGCGACGGCTCGATCAATTGCTCTGGAAGCCGCAAGTTTCTTCACAGAGCAGCAGCGTTACGGGTTCGTGCTCTTGGCCACGCTCATCGCCACGCTCGCCGGGCCAACCGAAGCGAACGACCTAGCAGACCTTGATGCAACGCTGCAACCACTCGAAGCCAACGGTTGGACCGACGCGGCACTCGATGTTCGGCACATGGTGGCCACACGGCTACTCGACCTCGAACGTCAAGCAGACGCGTGCCGTGTCTTTGAGGTGCTCGCCGGAGCGTCTGTCGCGCCGAATGACCGTCTTCGCGGTTCCATCCGGCACCACGCAAAGGTGCAGCTCCTCACCGCGACTGATCCAGTGCGGGCAGCGTCTCGCGCCCGTCGGGCCATACGCGGCCTCGACCGTTCGGCGTCAGCACAAGGTTCCGCCGGTACCGAGTACCGCGCGTCAGCGGCCCGCGTGCGCCTCGACCTGTGCAGGGCTGGGATTCGCACCGGCCTCTTGCTCGAAGATCCCGAGACGGTGTTTCGCTTTGCTGAACTTGCAGTCCTCCGAACCACACGACCCCGGCTCACGGGACTCGTCAACGAATACGCCATCACAGCCAATGCGCTGGACATCGAAATCGAGCGCGCTCGACGCACCGGAGATGAAAGCTCCATCGCGCATCTCGAAGGTCAACGAGCCACACTGCGACGGCGGGAGCGAGCACTCGGAATCCCGAGCGTTCCGGACAACGTTGTGACGACCGCAGCAGTCCGACGACGTCTCGGGGACCGGACGCTCGTTCGACTCGCAATCGCGAACAACGACGTTGCAGCGGTGATCCTCACGCGCCGCTCATCTCAGCTCACCCACGTCGCCAAACTCACCGAACTGACCGCCGCACTGGCACGTCTCCGAGCTGCAGTCCAACTCTCCGTGAAACGTCGAGACCCGTCGGCGACTCGCAGGATCGGCGCTGCTGTGGCTCATTTCAACATGGTCACAGCGCCCCTCTGGCAGTCGTTAAGCCAGCAACTCGGTACCCCAGAAGCAGCGAGCGGACCGAGTGACGACAAGGGTGTGGTGATCGTCGCGCCGCCACCACTCAATCAGGTGCCTTGGGGACTGCTCGATGGACTACGGGCCTTTCCGATCACGATTACGACCGCAGCCTCGGACGTCGCCGACGCGGGCGTGACGATCGAGACACGCAGCGTTGCGCTGCTTGGTGGCCCCGACCTCCAGCACGTCGGCACAGAAATTTCAGGGGTCGCCCATGCGTGGAACCTAGTAGACGTGACCAACTGGAAGGAGGCAACTCGAGCCGACCTCCACGCAGCGCTTTCTGCGGACCTCCTACACGTTGCGGCGCACGGCAATATGCGCGCAGATAACCCGGAACACTCGTCGCTCCGTCTCCACGATGGCAATTTCTATGCCGCTGATCTAAGAGATACAACCGTACACGCGCATACGGTTGTGTTGAGCGCGTGCGGTGCTGCCGATCACACTGTTTCAGAGGAATCAGTCTCTGGGAGCCTTGTGAATCGCTTTCTTGAACGCGGTGCCGTGAGAGTCATCGCACCAAACGCAAACGTTGACGACGCTGCCACGGCAGACCTCATGATCAAACTTCACTGCCACCTTGCGGCCGGTCTTCGGCCCGCCGTGGCCCTCGCTCGACTCCGCGCGGATGAACCGCTCCTTGCTAGCTTGTTTGCTGTACACGGGAACGCGGCGATATGACGGATCAAGCTAACGACGACCTTCGGGACATTTTGAAATGCGTTACGGCCGGAGACCACGACGCATTTCAAATAGTCGTCCGCCGGTTTGAACGGTTGCTTTGGTCGGTGTGTTGGTCCGCTGGCCTTTCGTGTGACGATGCCGAAGATGTCGCTCAAGTCGTCTGGATTCGCTTCCTAGAAAACGCAACTTCTATCCGGGAACCTGAACGACTTGCTGGCTGGCTTGCGACAACCGCACACCGCCAATGCTTGAAGCACCTCCAACAACGCGCCCGTACCACCCCGACCGACAAGGTCCCAGAGCTGAACATCTCGACCGACGCCAGCGACGATCTTGTCAAGAGTCACATCCATACGGAAATTCGACACGCGCTCACCAGAGCCAGCGAACGTTGCCGGCTGTTGCTGGCCCTGCTCCTGCACGAGCCACCACTTGAGTATGCGGAGATCAGCACAACGCTCAATATGCCCGTGGGGTCAATCGGTCCCACCCGTCAACGCTGCCTCGATCGTCTCCGACGCGACCCGGGAGTATTGGCCTTGTGGGAGGGGACGACGTGACCGACCAGAACACCTCGCCCAGCCCCACCGATGACCAACTTCTCGACCTCATCCGGTCGGCTCTCATGACCGTCCCACCCGAGATCGGCCGGGCAGCCGACGTTGCATGGGCGACGCGGGATTTCGATGCCCAATTGGCTGTAGTTGTCGACGATTCTGCCCTGGCCGGGTCCATGCGCGACGGGGCAGCGTACGAGCGAACCGTGAACTACCGCCATAACCAACTTGAGTTCACGGTCTATGTCCGTCGGGCCACTGACGGCGCGGACACCATTCAGGTGTGGTTCGAAAACAATCCCATGGTGGACCTAGCCGACCCGCCGATCGCCGCAACGGTTGAGGCGACGGTCATCGCTGACAGTCGAGCCGTTCGCTTGGACCCGCAAACCGTCGGCGCCAACGACATCGTGACGTTTCGGACCGTTTCGGCTGATCATGTTCGAGTGCACGTCCGGGTTGCGGGCCAGCTCTTTGTTACGCCCTGGCTCGACTGAGCTGGTCTGACTGCCCCCCGCATAACGGCGCTCAGGATTCGCCGTCCAGAGTGCTGCTGCCGTACGCGAGCTGTGTCGCTGTGACAGGGAAACCCCTGATCAGACGCTTACATGCACCAAGCGAGGAACCAAATACGTGTGGGTGGTTACTAAGCCATCGAACGTCAGGGGTTGACTGCCACCCTGCGTACACCCCCTGTGTCCCCTACGACACCGACGTCGACTGTGCTGGCGGTACTGGGAATGGACCCTCGTACGTCGAAGGCCCGATTTACCTTGTTGACATCGATGTTGATCCCTACGGCCTCGACGGTACCGACAACGATGGGATCGGCTGCGAAGACAGGTAGCAGGGAACGAAGGCGATCGGGGTCAGCAATTTGGCTGTTGTGAACTTTCCGTTCGTGAACCAACATGGGACCGTGCGGTTAGTGATGTGGAGACGATCGGTCGTGCTGTTGGCGGTGTTGCTGGTTGCAGCGCTCACGGTTCGCGTGGAAGCGGAGCGGGGCGACATTGTGCCGATCAGTGGACCGGTCGGGTTGTTGAACACGTCGCTGACGTCGTTCTCGTCGGTGGTGGTAGACGACGCAAACCAGCGCGTGTACATCGTGTCGGAGCAGGGCAACACCATCGTGGCGGCAGACTTCCTCGGTAATCAGACCGCTATCCGGCCCACATTGGCGCAACCAAGCGCGGTTGCCGTCGGAGGTGGGTTCGCGTACGCGCTCCTGTCTGGGACCGGCCAAGTAGTACGGCTCGACCCGACGACGCTGGCGCCCACCGTGCTGGTGGGCGGCCTGGTCGATGCGTCTGGTCTGGCCTACGCCGGAGGATTCCTCTACGTGTTCTCTGACCTTGACGGGACCCAGAATGTATTGCGGAAGATCAACGCGACAACCGGAGCGATGACCGCAACGTCGAGTCTTCTCGTCATCGGGCTATCGATTCGAACTGTATGCATTTCCGCAGCACCCCGGATATCTGTTCGGGACAGGCGGGAGCAACTATCGGTGGAACCTGGCTACGGGCGAAGCCACCCCCAGCTTTGATCTCGGATTGCTCTTGGCCGCACTGCCAGACGGCCAACTGTTGAGCATCTCCACCAGCTCTTCACACCCCAGCGGCGTGCTCGCCCGTGACCCGATCACCTTTGAAACGACCGGTCGGATGTGGCGCATGGCCCCACCAGGGGTATACCAACCGACTACCTGGGGAGCCAGCCAGCGAGCCGTGGCGGTGAGTCGCGGACCAGTAGTTGAACTCGCCTCGATTGAACGTCCGGGGCAGCTGTATCGGAGCTACCGGTTCACCGAGTTCACCGATTTCTACGGCATGCGGGTCGCCATGTCTGCCGACTCGTCCCGGCTGTTTGCTGTCATGGCGTATGCCGGAAGGATTCACCTGTACGCGGTACCAGGGGTGGGGATCAGCTCAGCTCCAAGAGCGCCGAACCCGGCCGCCGGGTCGTCGCGTAACCCCGCGGCACGTGCCCCGGGAGTCACCGCCATCAGGACCGCACCGGCACAGGCAAGTTCTTCGCCGCCCATTGCAATGCAGAGCGTGACAGACATCGAGTTTGCGTCAGACGGATCGGTCTACGCCTCCGATAGCACCACCGGAGTCGTCAACCGGTACGCGCCAGACGGAACGCCGATCATGGGATGGCGTGATCTCGCCGGAGTGGAGTCGCTCGCCGAGCTCAACGGTGTCATGTATGGCATCTTGCGTCAGGAGGGGTCAATCGTCCGATTCGACGCCAACGTCGCGGTCCCGACGAGAGTCGCCACCGGGTTGCCTTACGCGAGCGGCCTGACAGCGGCCAACGGAAAACTGTGGACCACCTACTACCGCCACTGGTATTCCTCAAAAGTGGCCAGCTTCGACCCTGAAACACGAGCGGTGTGGTTTCAGCCCGACGACTACGGGTCGGGGTTTGACTGGGAGCAGGGGCACTTGGCCGAGTTACCCGTCGCAGGGCACCTGCTCGGATACCGGACTGACATCAGGAGCGCCTTACGTTTCGACCTGAACGCGCTGGCCTTCACCGACGACTGGGTCTCGATCACGCCGCCCTTTGCGGTGGCGCCCGACGGGCTGAAGATCATCGACAGGGAGGGCGTGCGATATACCGCCGCGCCCTTCGCTCCCGACGGGTTCGTCTACCCGGGCGGGGGGCACACCATGTCTGGGGTGACCCCGAGCGGGCGAAGGCTCGTTGCGGCACTGTCCATCATGCTCGCCACCGAGTTCGTCGTGTACGACGAGACCAACCCGGGTTCCATCGTCTACAGCGAACCGAGGACGTTCCAATTCGCGGTGAGACGGATGGAGTTCCGGCCAGGCACCACGCAGCTGTGGACGGCCGTCACCTACAGCGGGTCCACACAGGTGGTCCTCGTCCCGGTCGATGTGGGTCCGGCGCCGTATGAGGCGGCCATGGTCGGCGACGACGCAGTCCTCGAAATGGGGACCGTGCTGCCGACGAATCGTTTGGCTACAGCGGTTGCTGCGTCGGAGGGGTTGCGCTCGGCCTATCTGCAGCCTGGTGCTCCGAACCTCGGTCCGGCACCGCCGAGCACGCTGGTGGGGCCGACGTCGGCGAGCACCGTGGCGGTGCCGAGCACCCTCGTGGACCTCACGCCCGCGGCTGCGTTGCACCCTGATCCGGTGATGTCCACATCAACGCCAGCGGCTCCGTCGTCGACGGTTCCAACGTCGCCTGCTCCAGTGCCGGTTTCAGGGCCCGTTTCAGTGCCCGTTTCAGTGCCTGGGTCCTCTACGACGGTGGCCACCCCGACACCTTCGAGTGGTGCCTTGGCCCCCGTCGCCGTGGTGTCGGCTGCCCCTCCGACGACGAAACCATCGACTACGGCTACTCGCGTCGTTCCTGCTCGGCGCCGATCGGCGCCGACGACCACCCGTCGACGCATACCCGCCAAGCGTCCAACCAGCGCCCCCACGCCAAAGCGTCGCTGAGGCATCCGGAGGCGTAGTGCAAGCCTGGTCTGGAAGGAACCGCTGGAGAACACCACCGTTGTGGTCCGGTTGGCCAGATTGGCCGGGTTGTCTGTTTTGGCCTCAATATCAGAGGTCCACCGCCTCCCCGCACCCATTCCCCGCATCGTCACAGGCTGGCGAAACAACAAAGTCGTGAACGAAATCAGCCTTCAATGCTGACCTGCGACCCACGCTTGTAGAAACCCTGACGGGTCGACGAGATCCTCCACACAACTCGGCCAATTTGGGTGCACTTTCGGGAGCGAAAGTGACGAGTTGTGAGTGTAAGGACGGCGAGTTGCGCGTATGTCACCACTTATGAACGATGCCGATCTGGAATCCCCAAATGGGTCAGTCAACGCTGAATCAGAAGCAACACTGGTTCTTGATAGGTGCGAACCGTTCGGTGGTGGGAACCTCGCGGCACTGAGGCATGTTCGCGGCCCTGAGAAGCGGTGTGTGAGTGCCGCGAACGTGCTGGAGTGCCGCAACGTCCCGCGAAAGTTGCTCAAGGCCAACGATGACGCGCGATCCGCTCTGCATTCGGCACCAGATGGACTCCGCCAGTCGCCGCGCAACACGCAAACGATTTTGGTGCCCCTGTCGGGTGTCCGTATTCGGCTTTGCGTGTTGCGGGTTTTGCGTTTGCGTGTTTCGTGCCCCTTTCTTGGGTTGAGTCGTCTTACCTATTGCGGATTCGTGTCCTGCAAATGCGGATCGGCTGTCGGTATCGGCTGTCGGTATGGAGTCAAGGCAGGGCAAGAAGTTGGGCGAGGGCTTCTGTTGGCGCGCACGTCGGCGGGGGCGCTCAATGCAGCGTTTCTTGCTACTCATACGGGCGATGATGCGGTTGATGAGCTTGCTGATGTGTGGCGCGGGCTGAAGCGTTCCACCGTGTTCCCTGTGCGGCCGGTGGCTGGGTTCCTTGGGTTCTTTGGTCAGCGGAGCTACTTCTGTAGGGACCTGAGCACGACGAAGGACCTAACCCAAATCGATAGAGACCCAGAACGCAACTATTGCGTCGGCTTCCTCCGCAACGAAGATCGCAAATCGTCTGACGAGTACCCCGGCGCCGATGTACACCCGCACGTCTGGGTCGTCAGTGTGAAGGGTGTTGCCTTCGTAGTCGCTCGCAAGCCGGTCACGGACCCGTGGTACGTCAAGCAGAAGGAAGTCGGTCACCGATGGTGTGCCATTCGGGCTCCGGTCGACGGGCAGGAGATCATCCAGCCGATCGAAAAACTGCTCGGTAAACCGAACGTGGCGTTCAGACACTCTTGCGACGATGTTGCCCGAGTTCGAGGGCGGTGGCACGCACCTCGGACCGGAACGGCTCTGGCACTTCGTCCCATGTGCGAACTGTCGCTGCATCAACAGCGTCGGCGCGTTCTTGCGGAGTCATCTTGTGCATTTCAGCAGCGGTGATGATTGGCTTCGCCTCGTTGGACACGAGTCCAGAGTAGCCAACTCCTCCTTCAGCCGGGTACAAAACTTGGCCAAGTTGAGGGGGAACTCGTACTCTCCGGCCGATTCCCTATTTCGTGCCCGGGCTTGCCGTGGCGGCAGAAAGCCGAGGACGCTCCTACGGACCATTGCGTCGGTCGCCAGAAAATCTGGCTTACTGGTAGGTTGTGAGCATGAAGACCGCAACGATCCAAGAAGCCAAGGATCACTTGTCGCAGCTCGTGCGCCAGGCTGAAGCCGGTGAAGAAGTCTTGCTGACCCGTCATGGTGTTGTGGTGGCCCGCCTCGTTGGGTGCGCGGCGCCGCGTCAGCTCGGCTGGATGAAGGGAACCATCGTCGGCGATACGGAGCTAGCTCCCCTCGACCCCGCCGGTGTCGAGGCGTTCGCCAGCAACAACCTGCTGCCGTAAGACCAGCGTGTACCTGCTCGATACGCACGCTCTGCTCTGGGCGTCCGACAACGATGAACGACTCGGCCCCAACGCTCGATCGCTGATCGAAAGTGAGTCGGCCGTGCTCCTCGCCAGCGTTGCGTCGGCCTGGGAGCTCTCGATCAAGGTCGGCGGCGGTCAGCTGCGACTGGTGCCGAACGTCGTGAATTGGTTCGACCAGGCGACCAGGGGCGGTCGCATCCGGGTGCTGCCCGTGGAATTGCTCCATTTGGCCGACCTCGAGACGCTGCCGCGCCACCACGGCGACCCATTCGACCGGCTGCTGATCTGTCAGGCCCGCGCGCTCGGTTTGACCATCGTTACCCGCGACCGCGCATTCAACGACTACGACGTGCCGACGATTTGGTAGCTGCGAAGGGTCGCATCCTGTTCAGATGACTCATCGCGGCCAGGATGGACGCCACGAAGTGGACATTGTCCTGGAACGCCGCGACGGCGCACTGGTTGCCATTGAAGTTAAGGCTGGGACGGACGTTGATCGCAATGATGCGCGGCACCTCGTTTGGTTGCGCGATGTGCTTGTCGGTAAAAACTTTCGGGCAGGGATTGTCTTTCACACGGGGCAACTTGTGAGGCAACTCGACCACCGGATCTCCTCCTTCGGCCGGAAACACAACTTGGCCAAGTTGAGGGGATTTTCGGAAGCGAAAGTGACGAGTTGTGAGTGCAGGGGCGGCGAGTTGCGCGTATGTCAGCTTCGGGTCGTGTTCATTGACCTGGGCAGCTCGAGCGAGGCGGTCGCTGAAAGGTCCTGCTTATTGGCGGCTTGAAGCGGGCAGGGTCGTAGAAGGATGGAGCGGTGGAGCACCGGCAAAGGGTCAACCATCGAGCGGTGCTGGACGTTGATGGGGTGTTGGCTCCGTTTGGGGCCGGAGACGAATCCGCCTTTGACCTGATCGTGGCGGAATTCTCCGGGCTTGCGTGGTCCATCGTTTGGACCGTCGGGTTGTCTCCTGCGCAAGGTGAAGACGCCATTCAGGGAATGTGGCTGCGGTTGGTGCAGAACCTGCAGCGGACGCGTCTGGTGCCCTGGTGGAGGCAGAACGATCAAGCGCGGTGCGCGCTGCGTTTCGTCGGTTGGATGAACGGTGCCAGCAGCTGTTGCAGTTGCTGATTTCCGAACCACCCATTCCGTATTCGGAGATAAGCGCAGATATGAACTTGCCAGTGGGATCCATTGGCCCAACCCGGGCTCGTTGTCTCGAGCGTCTCCGCCGTGATCCAGCGATTGTGGCCTTGCTATGAGCGACCTTCCCCCGGACCTTTCCAACGACCCGCTGTTTGGACTGCTACGTGCATCGATCCCGCCGATACCGCGCTATGTCGCCGAGGCGGGCCGCCGTGCGTGGGCAGCGCGTGACCCTGACGCCCAGCTTGCCCAGTTGATTATCGATTCTGCGGCTACCGCCGGGCTGCGGTCAGCCGGAGTGTTGGAACGCCTTCTGGTGTTCGCTGTTGGCGAAACTGAGATAAGCGTTCACATCCGGTCAGTAGATGCGGCACTGGCGATGGTCGATGCATCCGCTGAGTTCGGCGACTTCAGCGAGTCCGGCGGGTCCGACGGGTCCAGCGGGTCCGACGGGCAGTCGCTCTCGGCAGTTGTGAGGGTCGAGGTGTTCGGTCGCTCTGGCGTTGTCTCGGGCGGTAGGGACGGTGCAACTGTGTCGATCCAGGTGGAGGTGGATCGGCTGCTCCGTGTTATGGCCTTGGGCCCATCGGGCCGTATCAGAGCACGATTGCTCCGCACCGACACTGAACGGCCGCAGCTCAAAAGTAGCGGTTTGCGTAAACGGGTGGTTTGTGGGTGCGTAAAAAGGTGCTTAGGTGTTGCGTGAAAGAGTGGTTAGAATTGCGTTGTGGCGCGGAACTATCTCGACCGTCTTGTGGACCCGTGGCTGAAAGAGCTGGTCGCCGACGTTCCGGGGGTCATGTTGGTGGGCCCACGGGCCAGCGGTAAGACAACCTCGGCGCTTCGTCTGGCGACCACAACTCTGCGACTCGACCAACCCGAGTTTCGTAGCGCCGTTCTGGCTGACCCGGACTCGGTGCTGGAGGACTGTGATCCGCCCGTCTTGGTGGACGAATGGCAGTCGGCCCCGGGCAGCCTGGGGGCAGCCAAGCGGATTATCGATCGGTACCCGGTACCCGGACGCTTCATCTTCACCGGTTCAGCCACGGACACCTTGCACGACGGGGCGTGGCCGGGAACCGGCCGCTTCGTTCGGGTCTCCATGTGGGGGCTGACGCAACGCGAAATCAGTCGGTCGGCGGGGCGGGCAACGACGTTCTTTGACATGGTTGCCGACGACGAGTTCAACGGTGAGTTCTCGCTGCCTGTCCATCGACCAGACACAAATGCGTATGTAGACATGGCATTGGCGTCAGGGTTCCCGGAAGCCATCGCGCGGACTTCTGAACGGACCCGCCTTGCCTGGCTCGATTCGTACGTCGATCATCTGGTTGGCAGAGATGTTGAACTCATCGCGGATGTGAGAGACCCTGCCAAACTTCGTTCCTATCTGGCGTGTCTGGCGAACAATACGGCGGGCACTCCCAGCATGCAGACGTTGCTTGAAGCGGCCAACATCGACAAGAGCACCGCAGCGCGTTTCGATACGGTTCTGGAACGGCTCTTCATCACGGAACAAGTTCCCGCCTGGTCCTCAAATCGTTTGTCCCGTGTGGCTTCCCGACGAAAGCGGTATCTCTGCGACCCGGCGCTGGCGGCTCCGCTTATCGGCATTGATCGTCGCAGCGTTGTGAGAAACGGCGATCTGGCCGGACGAATTGTTGATTCGTTCGTTGCGTCTCAACTTCGCCCCGAACTCGCACTGGGGTCGCATCCTGTTCAGATGACTCATCTCCGCCAGGACGGACGCCACGAAGTGGACATTGTCCTGGAACGCCGCGACGGCGCACTGGTTGCCATTGAAGTTAAGGCTGGGACAGACGTCGACCGCACCGATGCGCGGCACCTCGTTTGGTTGCGCGATGCGCTTGTCGGTAAAAACTTTCGGGCCGGGATTGTCTTTCACACGGGGCAACTGGTGAGGCAACTCGACCACCGAATCTGGGCAGTTCCCGTCTGTGCTCTGTGGGGCTAATCGGCCGATACGCGCGACCTTGCGAAAGTGACAATCGATGCGATCATCCAGCGTCGAACGAACAATTTGGTCGAATCGATTGACGAATCGAACATATGTTTGTGTAAGGTCGAGTTGTGGACGATTCGGCGACCGCATACGGGACTGAGGCGGCGCTGCTGCGTGTGCTCGATGGGTTGTTGGGTCCACGCTCGGAAACTGAGTTGGCTGGGTTCGTGGTCCCCATGAGGAACGTGGCCGTACTGGATCGGTGGGATCCGGACTATCTCGATGCGGTTGATTGGGATGCGGTTGATTGGGATGCTGGTGGTTGGGATGCTGCTGCGATGTTGACGCGTGGGACGGGGATGTCTCAGCGTGCGGCTCGCGAGGCTGTCCGGGTTGCTGGGGTGGTCGCTGCGGTTCCGGGGGTGGGGGAGCGATTGGCTGCTGGTGAGGTGTCGGCAGCGCAGGTCGGTGCGGTGGCCGGGTTAGATGTTGCTGACGTTGCTGAACTGTTGGATGCGGCGCCTGGTCAGTCCGATGATGAGTTTGCTGCCGCAGTGCAGCGGTTCAAAGTTGAGGCTGGTGGACGTGATCGTGCGCAGCGTCAGAAGGCGTCGAAGATGCAGCGTTTGGCGTTATCGGTGTTGCAACCGAGATGTCAATCGCCGGGGTGTGATGTTCCGGCTCAGCGATGTGAAGTACATCACGACCTGGAGTTCGACGCGGGCGGAAGAACGTCGCGGTGGGATCTCAACATCATCGACGTGTCACTGAGTGGGGTTGGCGAAGGTGTAGTGCACGTCGTTGAACGAATCTGTTGGAAAGCCGTACAGGATGCGCAGCGGCTGGTCGCCTGTGGTGCGGAGGCAATGTTCTGCGTTGCCCGGGATGAAGACTGCTGTCCCGGCAGAAACCGCAGTAGCGGCGCCATCAATCTCTATAACTCCGCAGCCCGAGAGCACGAAGTAGAACTCTGGCGGTCGGTGCCGGTGAGGCTGGTTGCCGACGGTGCCGTCCGCTGGAAGTTCAGCGATGCCAAGGGTGAGTTTCGACGTGGGCGTGAGTCCACCGCTGAACACCGTTTGCCAGCTGATGTTGCCTCGCTGCGGATCGTCCCAGCGATCCACGGGCAACGTCGAAGTATCGATCACCATCGGGCGGTCGGGTGCGCCGATGATCGGGGCTGGTTCATCGTCCACGGTCTGAGTATCGCGCAGCGGAGCCCTCGGCGATCTTGCCGAAGGCCGTGTGAGCTAACCGGGGTCGAGCTAACTCGACAATTGAAGGGGTAACGAGGCGAACGTTCGCAGGGTGTTGTTGTAACGGCGTACCGGTTCGCCTGCCAGGGTGATTGACGATGCTTGTCGTGCGAGAGCGCCGAGGAGGGCTTCGCCTTCCAGGCGCGCGACTACTTGTCCTACGCACACATGGATTCCGAACCCGTACCCGACGTGTCCAACGGTGCGGCGGGTGATGTCGAATTGGTTGGGGTTGTCGAACTTGCGCGGATCGCGGTTGGCTCCTGCAAGCATCAACACGACCTTCTCACCAGGGCCCAGTTCGATACCTCCGATGTTGGCTGGTTGTGTGGTTGTTCGGAAGAACGTTTGGATGGGGCCTTCGAAACGGATTGCTTCTTCGAACGCTGCGCGGGCTAGGGAGGGGTCGTTGCGGAGCGCGTCCCATTGTTGTGGGTGAGTGGCAAGTGCCCATAGTGCTGCGGTGAACGCGCTGATGGTGGTGTCGACCCCAGCGCTGAGAAATGAACGCAGCAGTAGGCCAGCTTCTTCCTCGGTGACTTCGCCACGATCGCTTGCTGCGTAGATCTGCGCTCCGAGACCGTCAGTAGTTAATGCCGACCGAGCACATTGCGCTGCGATCCACTCCCGGATTTCTGGGGCGTTCAGCATGCCTTGTTCGAAGAACTCGTTGCGGGGGCCAAAGGAATTGAAGACCATGTTGCCGTAGGCCAGGAGGTAGTGCCGGTTGTGTGGGGTGACTCCAACGGCGTCGGGGAAGACCTTCAACGGATACGCCTCGGCCAACGCGGCGACGCCATCGAATGGACCCGCATCAATAAGCGCACCTACTAATGCGTCTGCTTCGCGTTCGAACACCGTCTTCATGTTCTTGACGTTGACTGGAGACAGCACATCGGCAAGAACTTTCCGGGCTTTGGTGTGGTCTGGCGGATCAGTTTCCAAAATGATGCTTGGGGGCCGCCACGGTGGTTCCTTGCGGAAGTCGCTCAACCCGACGCCGGCACTGGAACAGAACGTGTCAGCGTCACGAAACGCAGCCGTGACGGCTGCATGGCCGGCCACTGCCCAACACTGGTGCTTGGTCAGCCACACAGCCGGCGCTAGCTCACGCAACATCTTCAACGTGGGCCACGGGTTGTCGAAGTAGCTGGCAGAAAACGGATCGACATCAGACTGGGGCCGCTGCTCCGTTCTGGCCTGCTGAGCTGGGTTGGATTGGTCAAGATTCCCGGTGCCGGACATGCGAGCCTCCTCGTTCGGTTTTCGGTCTACCAGAGGACTCACGTTGCGTCAGCCGGTGTCGCTCTGCTGTTGGCCGTCAAGCTCGTTGTCGACGAAGACCCCGTCCCGGCCGATTTTTGCTGACTGGAAGTACCCACTCCTTTCAGCTCGGGATGTCGCAGACACGCTGGCTGGTCGCAGTGAACTCCTGGAGCTTTGGCCGTTCAGTCAGGGCGAACTCCTCGGGGTCGTCCGGCCGGCAACACAACTTGGCCAAGTTGGGCGTATTTTCGGAGCGATAGTGACGAGTTGTGAGTGTAGGGACGGCGAGTTGCGCGTATGTCAGCTTCGGTTCGTGTGCTGGCGCAGGCACTAATCGACACTTCGGAGACGGTCGGGGGCGATGACACGTATGGCCTGGACCCGGAATGGAATAGCCTTGCGATAAGTAGCGTAGAACTTGCGCAAAAAGTAGTGCGGATTCCGCGTACTGAGTAGGGTAGGCGTCACCAAGAGTGCAAGGACATGAGTGAACGTGGCTGATTACCGGCGCCGACTGGTGGACGACGAACTCGATGAGCTGATGCCAGAACTGGCTGCCATCGCGATCGAAGGTCCCAAAGGTGTGGGAAAAAGTGCCACGGCGGAACGCCGGGCCAAGACCGTGATCAAACTCGACGTGAAGGCCGATTTCGAATCCCTTGTTGCGTATCCCGAAAGGCTGGAGCGCGATCCCACTCCGATTCTCTTGGACGAGTGGCAGCGCATGCCCAGCTCTTGGGACCTGGTGCGCCGACGTGTAGACACCGACCGAACCGGTGGCCAATTCTTGCTCACCGGTAGCGCAGCGCCGGCCGCGGGTCCCATGCACTCAGGGGCAGGCCGAATTGTTCGGCTTCGAATGCGACCAATGAGCCTCGTCGAGAGACGCGACGACGTGCATCCGACTGTCAGCTTGCGGGCACTGCTTGCGGGTGCTCGCGAACCGCTGGGAGGTTCATCCACGCTGACCGTCACGGATTACACCGAAGAAATCGTTGCGTCCGGTCTTCCAGGAATCCGGGGCTTAGGTGACCAGTCGCGGGCTGTGCAGCTTGATGGTTATCTCGAGCGAATCGTCGACGTGGAGTTTGCAGACCAAGGCCACCGGATCCGTCGCCCAGCGTCGCTGCGCGGGTGGCTGGGCGCGTATGCAGCAGCCACATCCACCACCATGAACTACAACACCATTCTAGATTCTGCTACCGCTGGATTAGCTGACAAACCAGCCAAGACGACCACCATGATCTATCGAGACGTGCTGGAGCGGCTGTGGATGCTCGAACCTGTTCCGTGCTGGTTGCCAACGTGGAATCATGCGGTGCGGCTGGCGCAGAGTCCCAAGCATCAATTGGCAGATCCCGCGTTCGCTGCGCATCTGCTCGGTGCGACAGTGATCGGTTTGTTGTCGAACCAAGTCGGTGGGGTAGGAGGCTCAAGTGGAGCCAGCCCGCGTTTAGTTCGCGATGGGTTGCTGCTCGGCGCGTTGTTCGAGTCGTTCGTGACCCAGTCCGTGCGCTCGTACGCGCAGCGGTCTTTGGCGAGAGTGCATCACCTTCGCACTGCACGAGGCGATCACGAGATCGACCTCATCGTTGAGGGCCGCGACCGGCGGGTTTTGGCCATTGAAACCAAACTCAGCCCCACCGTGGACGATCGCGATGTCACCCACCTTCACTGGTTGCGAAAGACGGGCGGCGACCTGATCGCTGACGCCATCGTTGTCAATACCGGTAAGTACGCATACCGTCGCAGTGACGGCATCGGGGTGGTCCCCGCCGCGCTCCTTGGCCCGTAGTCCATGCCCATCGCCGCACTGTGGTCCTGACGAAGGCTGATCCAAATCCGTCGGTCACCGATGGTGTGCCATGCGTGCGCCGGTCGACGGTCAGGAGATCATCCAGCCGATCGAAAAACTGCTCGGTAAACCGAACGTGGCGTTCAGACACTCTTGCGACGATGTTGCCCGAGTGCGAGGGCGGTGGCGCGCACCTCGGATCGGAACGGAACACAACTTGGCCAAGTTGGGCGTATTTTCGGAGCGATAGTGACGAGTTGTGAGTGTAGGGACGGTGAGTTGCGCGTATGTCAGGTTCGGGTCGTGTTGCAGCGACTAACTGACTGAGCACCCCGACTCGGTGAGTAACTGCTCGGGAGATGAGCTGAGGGTGACGTCAATCGAGTTCGAGGACGAGTCGCAGTCCTTCGTTGAGGGCCTGCATCTCGTTGTGGGTCACGCGTCCCACAAACTGGCCGAGCCGTTCTGGCGCTACGGCAGATGTCTGCTCGATCAAAATCTGTGTCTGTTCATCGTTGACGATGATCGTCGGGCGAAAGATGCGTGCTGGGGCCGACCGGGACGTGGGAGCGACGAGCACCGTCGACAGCATCAAATCGTCGGACTGCACAATGACGGCATACCGAGCACCCTTCTGTTCACCTCCTCGGGTTCCTCTCGGAGCTCGGAGTCTGTGGATGTCACCACGCACGAAGTTCGTCCATCTCCGCCAGCACCCTGCGGCTCTCCGCTCGATCAGCTTTGTCATTCATCAGCGCCAATGATTCGAGGCGCATCTGATCGCGACGGCGAAGTCGCACCGCGTCGACCAGCGCCTGACGGATGGCGTCTGAAGCACTTACGCCACCGGACATGAGTTCCGCGAGGGCTTGTTCGGAGCGGTCATCGGTTCGAAAGTTGATGACTGGCATACGACAACGATACGACGTGCTGTAAGACACTTCAACTACCGGTGAGTTGACAGTTGCGCCGTCAGCCCGATTGGGTCTCGTCGGAAGTAGGCGTATAGTTGGGCGTATGCCACGGGTTCAGGTGTACCTTCCCGACAGCCTGTATGCCGAGTTGAAGAGTCGGGATCTCCCGGCTTCGGAGTTGTTGCAGGTCGCTGTTCGGGCCGAGATTGAGCGGCGCGATGCGTTGGATGCCACTGATGAGTACCTTGCCGAGTTGGCTGCGGAGGTGGGTGCCCCGTCAGGACGGGACCGTGCGCGTGCTCGGGCGATTGTCCGGCGTGTGCAGGAGCGACAGATGCACGAGGCTGGCTGATGCTGGTACTCGACAGCGGCGGTTTCGGTCGGCTTTCGCAGCGATCGAAGCGGGCGTTGGCGCTCATCGAAGAATTCCGAGCGGCCGGCCTCTGGCCTCCGGTGGTGCCCACCATGGTTCTTGTGGAGTCGCTCCAGGGTCATGCGGGCCGAGATGCGAACGCAAACCGCTTCTTGAAGACGGTAATGAAAGATGAAGTAGTCGGCGTCGACTTGGCGCGTCGTTCTGCGGAGTTGCGGCGGCGCGCTCGGCGTGGGTCCGCAGTTGACGCGCTCGTTGTTGCGTTGGCGGAACCCCAGGGCATTGTCCTCACTGGTGACGAGGCGGATATCACGGCGCTCGCAGCGGTGTCGAAAGGCGTCACCGTCGAACTCGTCTGACTGTCCCGGTAGTGTGCGCTGAACGCCATAGTTGTCAATACAAGTAAGTGCGCATACCGTCGCAGTGACGGCATTGAGGTAGTCCACGCAGCGCTGCTGCACTCGTTGAACCAGACACGGGGGTCTCCCTAAAATGCGGATAGATGTCCTGCAAAACGCGGATTGGTTGCCCGTAATATGCGGTATCATTGACCCCGTGCAGGTGTCTCGTTCCATCGAAAAGCCCTTGACGGAGCTGATTGCGGAAGAACCCGTGGTGATCCTGCAAGGGCCGCGGGCATGCGGCAAGACCACCGTTGTCAGCCAAATCGCGTCGAGATACGGCAGCCCGCTGCTTGATGTTGCCGAACCATCAAACCAACTCGTTGCATCACAAGACCCAACAGCGTTCCTCGCGAATCGGGCCGAGCCGGTGTTCGTCGACGAGTTCCAGCGAGTGCCTGACCTTCTTCCGGTCATCAAGCGGTCGGTCGACCGTGAGCCGCGTGTCGGAGCATTCGTTTTGACTGGTTCAACCACGCAAGACCTACTCCCAAAGGGATCTGAGACACTTGCTGGTCGAAGCGTCGTCGTGACCATGTGGGGCTTCTCGCAAGGAGAGGTTCTGGGCGTGCCGGAGCGTTTCGTTGATCATCTCTTCGACGAACCAGAGACGCTCCTCGCTCATAGGTCATCGTGGACCCGCGCGGACTACTCGCGTTCCGTGGCAACAGGTGGGTTCCCGGAGGTTGTTCGGCGGACACGCGTCGATGCGAAACGGCGGTGGCAGACCGAATACGTGGCACGCGTTGCGGATCGGGATCTTGCCGATCTTGTTCGATTGCGCCAACCAGGCGTTTTTCGTTCGGTCCTTGAACTCGCATCGGTTCAAACGTCGGACGTACTCAATGTGAGTGCAATGGCGAACGAACTTCGCGCTGGTCGAGATGCCGTGACTACATACGTTGAATTGTTGGAGCGCGTGTTTTTGCTGCGAAGACTTCGGACGTATTCGCGGAATCTGTCCACACGCGTTACCGCCCATCCGAAGTTGCACGTCACCGATAGCGGCCTAGCAACGGCCTTGTCCCGTTTGGACGAGAACACCATTGGGCGCCATCCGCATTTCGGGCACCTTCTCGAGTCTTTTGTTGTTGCGGAAATCCTCAAGCAATTGGGCTGGGCCGCTTCTGTTTGCGAGCCTTGGTATTTCCGAGACTCAGAAGGTAACGAAGTTGATTTGGTTCTCGAACGCAGCGACGGGTCGCTCGTAGGAGTGGAAGTCAAGGCAGGGGTAACAGTTGGTCCAACAGATGCCAAAGGTTTGCGTCGCCTTCGACACCTCACAGGCGACCGTTTCGTTCATGGTGTCGTGCTGTACACCGGCACAGGATCGTTCCGCATGGACGGAGACCCACAACTCACCGCCCATCCAATTTCAGCCCTCTGGAGTTCAGGGAACAACAACTGACCCTGCGATTTGGCCAACAGAATTTATGCGAACGGTAAGCTATAAGCAATGTGATTCGACTAGTAGCGAGCCTGCGAAGAGTGAGGTAGATCTCATGAGCGGTTACAAACGTCGCATCATCGATGATGAGCTCGCTGAGCTTTTGCCTCGACGAATGGCAACGCTTTCCTCGCAGCTGGGATTTGGTTCGGCGAAGCGTTGACGAGAACCGGTCCGGTGGCGAGGCTTCTGGGTGCGACTTCAAGCGGGCTGCTCCGCAATACGGTTGCTTTCGGCCTGACTCCTCCAGACGGCGTGCTCCTGGGGGCTCTGTTCGAGTCGCTTGTGACCTTGTCTGTTCGCGTCTATGCCCAGCCGCTCGATGCCTCCGTGCATCACTTGCGAACCCAAAACGGTGACCACGAAGTTGACCTCAGTGTTGAGGGGAACGGACCGTCGCGTGGTTGCCCTGGAGGTCAAACTCGCAGCCGACGTCACCAACAGAGACGTGCGCCAATCTCATCTGGCTTCGCGAAATCTGTCGGCGGTATCTGCTAAATCCGCCAACGACGTCTACTAAAGCTGCCATTGGACGGAGACCCACAACTCACCGCACATCCAATTTCAGCCCTCTGGAGTTCAGGGAACAACATCTGAACCGTCCTTGCATCACGTGCGTAGGCTGCGGCAGTGACTGACGAATCGACAGCGCCTGACGAATCGAAACAGTACGCACCACGTGTGTCGCGGATCACGTTCATGGATCTCCTGCAGTTGGAGTTGCATGGCCCCGACACGTGGGTCGGACCGGTCGCAAGATACCCGTGGGGTGAGCGGCTCTACGGCGGGCAGGTGCTGGCGCAGGCACTCTTCGCCGCTTCGCAGACGGTCGCCACGTCTCGGCCTGTACATTCTCTGCACGCTTACTTCATTAGACCGGGTTCGCCGCACGAGCCGATCCGTTTCGAGGTCGAGCGGCTGCGAGACGGTCGTTCGTTCACTACCAGGCAGGTAGTTGCCCGCCAGTCCGCAGGGGCGATCCTCAATGTGTCGGTGAGCTTCCAGGACCCGGAGGACGAGGCCGAGTCGCAGCTGGTGCACCTGCCCGCGGACGTGCCGTCGCCTGATGACCCTGGGCTGGAGGACACTGGTTGGGGGCGGATGCTCGAGCGTCGTAGCGTGCCCATCTCGCCCGGTCGCGCGCAACGTTGGGTGCGGCTCAGCAGCGATGTCGGCGCTGATCCCGTTGATCCTGTTGTTGCGGCGTGTGGCCTCGCCTTCATCTCCGATGCGGCACCAACCTCGGCTGCTCGGGCCAGTCACCCGCTTACCCGGTTTGATGGCGAGGACCGCGACCGGTTCGTCGGGGCCAGCATCGATCACGCCATCTGGTTCCATCGGCCGTGTGTTCCAACTGACTGGCATTGGTGCGATATGCGCTCTAACGGGGTGCGTAGCGGCCGAGGATTGGTTCAGGGCACGATGCTCGCAGCAGACGGCCGACACGTGGCAACGGTGGTGCAAGAAGTGTTGTTGCGGGCGCGTCGGCCACGGCCGGACGGGTCGAAGAACACGCCGGCGGCGATGGACCGCGAAGAGGTCTGAACGCGACCAGGCGAGCTGGGTCGAACGATCAGTACATATTGCCCCTAAACCCCACCCGACCTGAGTTCGGCGAGGGCCCGTTCGGAGCGTTCGTCGGTTGGAAGCTCCCATTACGACGGCTTGTCAACACGCTTTGCATTTGTCTACGAACCGCGCCCGGATCACCGTTAGTGCTAGTCCGAAAGTCCAATCGACTCGGGAGCGACGCATCGTTACGTTCGCTGTGTGAGCGGAAAGACAAATGTGGCTGTCATCGGCCTTGGTTACGTGGGTCTGCCTTTGGCGGTTGCGTTGGCGGACCATGGGTGCGTGGTCGGGTTCGACGTTGATCGCTCCCGGGTCTGTGAGATTCAACGAGGTGACGATAGAACCGGCGAACTGGATCGTGCTGTCCTCACAGCATCACGGCTTCGGGTGTCGCATGATGTGCGATGCCTGGCGGGGGTGGATACGTTTATTGTGACGGTGCCGACTCCGGTTGATGTTGCGAAGATCCCGGATTTGGGGGCGTTGCGGAGGGCGTCGGCGATGATTGGGCCGTTGTTGCGGTCGGGCAGTTTGGTTGTGTATGAGTCGACGGTTTATCCGGGGGCTACGGAGGAGGTGTGTTTGCCGATTTTGGAGGAGACGTCTGGTTTGCGGTTGGGTGACTTCCATTTGGGGTACTCGCCGGAGCGCATCAACCCTGGCGATACGGAACACACGCTGGCAACGACGATCAAGGTGATCAGCGCGTCATCGCGTGAAGCGTTGGACCGGTTGTCTGTGTTGTACGGCGCCGTGTGTCATGCGGGGGTGCATCGTGCGCCGTCTATCAAGGTTGCTGAGGCGGCGAAGGTGATTGAGAACACGCAACGTGATATCAACATTGCGTTGGTGAACGAGTTGTCTGTGATCTTCGAACGGCTCGGTGTGTCCACGAATGACGTGTTGGATGCTGCTGCTACGAAGTGGAATTTCCTGCCGTTCCGGCCGGGTTTAGTAGGTGGGCATTGTATTGGTGTGGACCCGTATTACCTCACCCATAAGGCACAAACGGTTGGGTATCACCCGCAGGTGATTTTGGCTGGTCGGCGTGTGAATGATGGGATGGGTGAGTTTGTGGCTAGCAAGACGTTGCAGTTGTTGGCGCAACGTGGGAAGGGTTTTGGTGCACGGGTTGGGGTGCTTGGGCTGACGTTCAAGGAGAACGTGCCGGATTTCCGGAACTCTCGTGTGCCAGACATTGTGGAACACCTGCAGCGTTACGGCGCCCAGGTCGTTGCTACTGACCCGTATCTGGACGCCGCCGCCGCAGGCTCTGTGGCGGGGCAGATTGCGTTTGACCCGCAACACCCTGCGTTGCAAAGTCTTGATGCGATTGTGTTGGCTGTCCCGCACCGCGAATTTTTGGACCCTGCCCTAATAGCGGGGATGTTGTGTGGCGATGGTGTGTTGGTTGATGTGAAGCACACTTTTGGGCCGGACCAGCCCGAGTTGGAACGATTCGTGTATTGGGCGTTGTGATGCGGGTCCTTGTTACCGGCGGCGCAGGGTTCATTGGTGCCAACCTGGTACGGGCGCTGGAAGCCACCGGGGAGTGCGAGGTGGTGGTGTTGGACGATCTGTCGCACGGGCCTGGAAGCGAACCTGCAAGGCAGCGCTGCTCGACTCGTTCGCGGCACCATTTGCGACCCCGGCGCGGTCAACGCTGCAGCGCAAGGTTGCCAGAGCATTGTGCATTTGGCTGCGTTGGGATCTGTGCCGCGGTCTATTGCTGACCCGCTGGCCACGCATCGGGCGAACGTTGACGGGACCTTGAATGTGTTGGAAGCGGCACGGGTTGAATCTGCACACGTGGTGTTTGCGTCATCGTCGTCTGTGTACGGAGCGAACAAGACCTTGCCGAAGCACGAAGGCCTCGTGGCGCAGCCGATGTCACCGTATGCGGTATCGAAATTGAGCGCGGAAAGTTATGTGCTCGCATACGGTCGTTGTTACGGCATTGGTGTGTTGCCGTTCCGTTTCTTCAACGTGTTCGGCCCGTTGCAACGCGCAGATCACCAGTACGCAGCCGTTATCCCACGGTTCTTCGACGCGGTGATGCGAGGCGACGCCCCCATCATCTACGGTGACGGGCGGCAGTCACGTGACTTCACTTACGTGGGCGATGTTGCTGCGTTGATTACCGAGGCTGTGCTGCGTCCGGTGTCGTGTGATGGTCCGGTGAACTTGGCCTTCGGGCGGCGCCTCGAGTTGTTGGACGTGATTGCCGAGATGGAAGCCATAGTCGGGCGTCGGATCACCCCACGGTTTGAAGAACCCCGGGTTGGTGACGTGCTGCACTCCCAAGCAGACAACACTCGGCTCACGTCGATGTTCGGCTCGTTCGCTGCTACCCCATTTCCTGACTCACTGCGACTCACCCACAAATGGTTCCAGGAAACCAGTTCGTCAGAGCCGCCGCCCGGACGCTTCATCTTCGGAACGGTCGACAACGCGGGAGTCCGTTTTCCGCCAGCATTTCTCTTGCCTGACTCGTACGTTGAACCTTATGAAGAACAGTTACCAGATCATGCCGCTCTCGCCGACCGCCGCACATGCGCTCCGCAGAAGTGGCGGAATCTCCCACTTGGCTGATGCAAAACCGGGTTACCCGTGTCGGCAATGCCTGCGTGACGCAGAGGTCGGTGAGGAATTGCTCTTGGTTTCGCATGACCCGTTTTCGAGCGGGTCGCCATATCGGTCAGCCAGTCCGATTTTCATTCATCAGACCCCGTGCGAACCCGATGAGCGTGCGGGAATACCAGAACAATTGACCATCCGTCAGTTGTCCGTTCGAGCGTTTGACGGCAACGAGATGATGACAGACGCTGTGGTCATCGACGGGATTGGTTTGGACGAAACTTTGCTTCGTATGTTCGCTGATGAAACCGTCGAAAGCGTCCACGTTCACAACGCGGTCCGAGGGTGCTGGGCCGCCACAGTAGAGCGATCGCATTGACCCGCCCACGTGTTGAGTGTGGGTTTTGCGGGTGCTTCGGATTTGAGCGGGGTATGGGGATCCGTGGCGTGGCACAGGGGCCCTGTCAGTCTGGTGGTGTCTAAGCCGTCCAGATTGAGGTGCCCCTGTGGAACTAGATCCTACGCGTATGTGTGAGCTGCTTGTTGGTTTGCCTGATGTGAACGTGTTGGGGGTGAGTGATGAGGCCGATTCGTTGGTCGTAGTTGTTGAGACGCGTGGGCCGCGGCCGGTGTGTTTGGGGTGTGGGACGGTCGGCCGGGTGAAGGATCGGGATTTGGTGTTGCTGCATGATTTGCCGTCGTTTGGGCGGCCAGCGAAGTTGTTGTGGCGTAAGCACCGTTGGAAGTGTGTGAACACTGTTTGCGATGTTCATACGTGGACATATGATGTTCCGGAGATCGCTCCGTGTCGTGGCGGGATGACGGACCGGGCAGCGAGGTGGGTCACAGCGCAGGTCGGAAAGTCGGGTCGTAGTGTGAGTGAGGTCGCTGCGGAGATTGGTTGTGATTGGCACACGGTGAACGATGCTGTGCAAATGTTTGGTGAGGCGTTGTTAGCTGATCCTGACCGGATCGGGAACGTTGTCGCGTTGGGGTTAGACGAGACGTTGTTTGTGCGTGAGGGGCCTCGTCATCAGAAACGGTGGTCCACCTCAATTGTTGATTCAGGTCGGGGTGTGCTGCTGGACATGATCGAGGAACGGACCGCGAAAGCTTGTATTGGGTGGCTTTCGGGTCGGAGCGAGTCGTGGTTGAAACATGTCCGGTGGGGAACGTTGGATTTGTCTGGGCCGTATCGGTTGGTGTTCGACACGATGCTCGCGCATGCCGGTCAGATCGCTGATCCGTTTCATGTTGTGCGACTCGCGAACCAGGCGTTAGATGAGACGCGACGTCGTGTGCAGAACGAAACGTTGGGTCATCGCGGCCACAAAACAGATCCGTTGTACAGGTGTCGGCGGTTGTTGACGAAGGCTGATGAGCGTCTCGACGAGAACGGTCGCAGCAAACTTCTTGGTCTGCTTGGTGCTGGTGATCCGAAGGGTGAGGTGAAAACGGCGTGGCACGCTAAGGAAGTCGTCCGAGACGTTTATACGATCAGCGATCCGTCTACTGCGGACGTGTTCGTGGCCCGACTCGCTGTTGACCTGCAAGACCAGACAAGTCCGCCAGAGGTCCGCCGGTTGGGTCGCACACTCGGCCGATGGCACCCCCAAATTTGTAACTGGCATCGGGCACACGTATCGAACGCGGCTACCGAAGGCGCTAACAATCTGATCAAACGAATCAAACGGGCCGGCTTCGGATTCCGTAGGTTCGCATACTACCGGGTCCGCGCACTCCTCTATGCCGGCAAACCCAACTGGGACCTACTCGCCACCATCACGCCCCGCTAAAATCCGAAGAACCGCTTTACCACGTGTACAACGCGGCCGATAAGGACCTGACCGAGATACATGACTGGGAACGAATCGAGATCATCATTCGCAACGTGTCGGGTGTTCCCGGTGGAGGAAGCGAAGCCGTGAGCAGCTCCACCGTGACATTGCACAAAGAGCATCACATGCGCCGGCCGGCCGATGGTGAGATGCAATTTCTGCGGACTGCCACCGGGAACCACCTGTTGGTGTGGCAGGCCGACGAGAGCAACCTTGATGGTGGGCCCGTTGGCGGGTTCCTTCTGAACGGCCTGCAAGCTCCGCCGCACGGCCACGAACTGCACTTCGTCACAACATCATCGGCAACGATCGCCGCACAGTTGCAGACCCCAACCGCAGCAGCGGAAGTGCGCATCAGTGACGAAGTTGGCGATCCGACATCACCGAAGAATGTCCACTACGTGTTTGTTCCTGAGCGGTCATCTGCAACGATCGCCGTGGCCGGTGCGCAACCCCTGAACGGTGACTCTGCCCGCTACCTGGCAAGCCGCGTCGACAACGGGAACCGTGTCAGCTGGGCGCAAACGAAGCGCATCATTTACGAACTGCAGGATCTCGCTGACATCACCGCCGGCCAATGGACCGGGAACACAAACTCCATCACCCACTGGACTGATAGCGAACGAATTGACGTGCTGTTGGAATCGCCGATTGTCAACGAATCCGGTGTGGCGGAAGTCCCGGTTGGACGTCAGACCTTCCGGTCGCGTTCACGTGACTCGGTAAAGGGCGAAGACGGTCGAGACGGGTACATCACCAAGTCCTGGCTGTACGGCTCTTACTCAGCAGAACTGAACCCTGAGGGCAAGTCCAGTTCCGATGACTTCGCCGGATTTGCCGGGCTTGGCGTCGACTCGCTTGGTCGCACCCGTGGTGTCGCTAGCGGACGGCCGGAGAGTCGCGGGCAGTATTGGTGGCAGCACGACTTCTTCGTTCACGACGGCGTTATCAATTCCGCGACTTTGGCCGAGTCCGGTCAGTGGCTGGCAGGTGACTGGTACACGGCAGCTCGTGGTGGCTTCGATGGCCGCTGGGTGCAACTCTTCAACGACGCCCCTTCGCCTGGAGTTGTGACGTCGTTGAACGTGTCGCTTCGACCAACGTCTTTGCGCTGCTCAGAATCGGGACGCATCAGTGCCTCGGTGTACGGCGGCACAGCCCCATATCGGTATGTGTGGTCTGACGTGTCCAGCTCAGTCGGCTCCACCGCATTCGTCGAGACGGGGATCTTCGCAACGGTGACCGTCACTGACGCAGCCGGAACTTCCCGGTCGGCCGGTTACACGTGGTCGCCATACTGCCGACCAGGCGAACAGATTCCGTAGCAGGCGAAGAATGCAGGGTGCGAGGCCACATCTGGTGGCCTCGCAATGAGTCCCGGATGCAGCAGAGACGATTCGGCTCAGAGTAATCGGGCCCGAGTTGTGCACGTAAAACGCCCGAGTTGGGCGCTCGACAGGGGTTGCGGTGAATCTTCCTTTGTGTCAACCGTTCTTCCTAGTAAGGTGGAAGAGGTGGCTCTCAACATCAAGGATCCCGAAACTGACCGCCTTGCCCGTGAGCTGGCCTTGGCCACCGGGGAAAGCATCACAGTCGCGGCGCGGCGGGCGATAGAGGAGCGACTGGCCCGCGTCCACGCGTCACGACCCGCCAGCCAACGCGACGAGATCGATGCGATTATCCAACGGGGCCGCAGTCGGCCGGTTCTCGACCTGCGCTCCGAGGACGAAATCTTGGGTTACGGCAGCGACGGCCTTCCAACATGAACGGTCTTGTCATCGACACGTCTGCGCTGGTCGCGATCATCCTCGGCGAGGTCGATGCTGAGCGGTTCGCCGCGGTGCTCAAAGAAGCTGCGCCGATTGCTGTTTCTGTCGTGAGCGTGGTCGAAACGACGATGGTGGTTGAGGCGCGCAGCGGTCCCGATGCAACTCGTGATCTCACGTTGTTGTTGGACTCGATCGACGCCTCAAGGGTGGCCGTCGACACTGAACAGATGAATCTTGCGGTAGCGGCGTGGCGTCGATTCGGGAAGGGCCGCCACCCCGCTGCACTGAACTTCGGTGACTGCTTTTCGTATGCATTGGCATCGGTGCGGGGGGAGCCGTTGCTCTTCAAAGGCCGCGACTTTGGTCAGACCGACATCATTTCCGTCCTCGATTGACAATGCAGACGATTGAGCTAAGACAGACAGGTGAGCCAAGGACAAGTCGACGACTTCGTCATCGCCCGGAACCCCGATCCAGACTCAAAACTGCCGTACCTGGTGCGGCTCCCGCTTGGGCCAGATGGAGTCGTGCTGAAAACGAGGGAGATGTGGCCGCGGACAGCCAAGCTGTACTGCCATGCTGCTGAAGAATGGCCCGCTGATCCCGACATCGTGGAACGCATCCCGGTTCGATTGTGCCAACGACACGGCGCGGCCATCGACTTGATCTTGGACCGCGGCCGCGAAGCGCGCTCCATGTTTGTGTTCGCAAAGGCCCGAGGTCGTGATGTGATCTTTTGGCAGTCAGCCCGCACAGCAAAACAGGCACGACCGAACGTCACGCTGCCAAACGCCCGCGCCGCTGGCCAAGTTCTCACCATCGCAGTTGACGTCCATGAACGCTACCCCTGGGCCTTCACACACCAACAGGCCACTACCGTCAAACAACCATTGAGCGTTGGCGACTACGCGGTCCACACCGAAAGCGGCGCAGCAGCTGGCGTCGTCGAACGCAAAAGTCTCAGCGACCTTGTCTCGACGATGACCGGCGGCAAGCTCCGCTACCTGATGGCCGCGCTCGCGTCGGCCCCTCGCGCCGCAATTGTTGTTGAAGATCGCTACTCGGCGGTGTTCAAACTTGATCGTGTTCGGCCCGCGGTAATCGCAGAGGGAATCGCCGAAGCGCAGGTTCGCTTTCCGACGGTGCCGATCGTGTTCGCAGAGACCAGACCCCTTGCGCAGGAATGGGCTTACCGTTTCCTTGGCGCCGCACTTGCGCATCAGGACGAAGACCACGCCAGCAGTACCGGACCGGTCACCTTCCTTGTTCCTGCAGGGCCTGCTCCGGAGCGTGAACCCACCGCCGCAGAAATCCGGACTTGGGCACTCACGACCGGGTTATACATCGCCGCCAAAGGGCGCATCCGGCCCGACATCCGCGCTGCGTACAACGATGCTCACCCACCCGGCCAGCAGGGTCAGCTTAGGTAGGCGATGAGGGCACGATCGGTCAGACCCATCACGCACGTCAGAGTCTTGGCGTAGAACTACGGACCGTTGAGCCCAGAGTTTCAGAGGCAGGCGGACGTCAGCTCCTACCGAATTCGGACATCTCCCTGGTTGACTGGCCCCTCCACGGTCCTGACGATGGAGCCTGTCGAATCTCGAATTAGGACTTTGAAGGTGTCGGGTAATCCTGGCTTCTTTGCACCGCGCCTGTTGTCCGCCACGGTGACTTCGTAGGTGTATCCCCTCTGTTGGTTGTACGTTCCTTCGCCCGTCCACGATGCCGTAGAACCCGATGTCAGAAGTCCAGAGACCGTGGAGGAGTGGAACTTCCAAACTGATCCATCGCTCAGTTTGAGGTGACCGCGGGTAACTGAGCCCAACCGATTTATATGCAACTCGAACGACACCTTTCGGCCATCGCTCACCACCTTTCCCTCACCTTTTACTCCAAGACAAGAGTCGTCATCGTCATCGTCATCGTCGTCGTCATCCTGATCGTCGCAGACCGGCGGTTGAGTCGTCGTCGTCGCCGGAAGCGTCGAAGTAGTCGAAGTAGGCGAAGTCGCCGGAAGCGTCGAAGTAGTCGAAGTAGTCGAAGTCGCCGGAAGCGTCGAAGTAGTCGAAGTCGCCGGAAGCGTCGAAGTAGTCGAAGTCGTGGTCGAAGTTGTCGAAGTCGCCGGAACCGTGGTCGTCGTGGTTGTCGTGGTTGTCGAGGTTGTCGAGGTTGTCGAGGTTGTCGAGGTTGTCGAGGTTGTCGAGGTTGTCGTGGCGGCCCGTGGAACGAATGACACCGTGACCGGCTGGACAACCCCGGGCGTCACGACAACAGGAAACCCGACACCGACTAGCTCGTAATCGGGGTAGGGCGGAGTATTCGGTTCGCAGGAGGAACCAACCGGGATACCCGAGAACAACGTGTCACCGTCTGCAACGAAGTCCGGGCTGATAGTGAAATAGGTGCTGCTGTCCGTAGTGCGACACCGCAAACCCACCAATACAGCACCACCAATCGCAGCGAACCCTCCAACCACTGAAACTCCCATACGAACTGAACCTGTCAATGGAACGAATGACACCGTGACCGGCTGGACAACTCCGGGTGTCACGACAACAGGAAACCCGACACCGACTAGCTCGTAATCGGGGTGAGGGCGGAGTATTCGGTTCGCAGGAGGAACCAACCGGGATACCCGAGAACAACGTGTCACCGTCTGCAACGAAGTCCGGGCTGATAGTGAAATAGGGGCTGCTGTCCGTAGTGCGACACCGCAAACCCACCAATACAGCACCACCAATCGCAGCGAACCCTCCAACCACTGAAACTCCCATACGAACTGAACCTGTCAATGGAACGAATGACACCGTGACCGGCTGGACAACCCCGGGCGTCACGACAACAGGAAACCCGACACCGACTAGCTCGTAATCGGGGTAGGGCGGAGTATTCGGTTCGCAGGAGGAACCAACCGGGATACCCGAGAACAACGTGTCACCGTCGGCAACGAAGTCCGGGCTGATAGTGAAATAGGTGCTGCCGTCCGTAGTGCGACACCGCAAACCCACCAATACAGCACCACCAATCGCAGCGAACCCTCCAACCACTGAAACTCCCATACGAACTGAACCTGTCAATGGAACGAATGACACCGTGACCGGCTGGACAACCCCGGGCGTCACGACAACAGGAAACCCGACACCGACTAGCTCGTAATCGGGGTAGGGCGGAGTATTCGGTTCGCAGGAGGAACCAACCGGGATACCCGAGAACAACGTGTCACCGTCGGCAACGAAGTCCGGGCTGATAGTGAAATAGGTGCTGCCGTCCGTAGTGCGACACCGCAAACCCACCAACACAGCACCACCAATCGCAGCGAACCCTCCAACCACCGAAACCGCCATACGAACTGAACCTGTCAGGCGAAGTCGAATTGATACCTCCTGCACGGCCTCGGCTATAACGGTGACGGGCGTGCTTGAAAGAGAAGGTTCGCCAAGCCATCCGGGCGCCAAGTCTGTGGCCGAAACCGTACACTGAATCCCCGCTGTGATGGCTGGGCTGTTCCATGTCCACGCCGGATTCTCGGCTGCGTCGACTACCCCGTCGAGTACAAAGGAGATCGAACTACTGGCGCACGTTGCAGTGAAACTGGAGGACGGCAACGGCGTGGCAGGGTCGAAATTGACGGTGAAACGCAAGCTGCCTTCGGTGAGACCATCCGCCGCACGTGCTGCGCCTATGGCTCCTGTGCTCGCAATCAAGGCCGTGATTGCAACTATTGCCATTGACAGATACCAGTGAGGCACTTTTCGGTGACGAGTCATTTGCAGCTCCTTGGTCATCGGTGTTGTCGCAAACCACACCTCGAATGAGATTCCCCCAGAATGACCGCCCTGTATGCCACCGCGCACCAGAGAAAACACCAGTTTCGGGGGTTGCAGCGATATTCGACTGTTGGCTGACATCAACGCGACAATGACTCCGCCCACCCGGTCAGCAGGGGTCAGCAGGGGTCAGCGTAGATAGGCGATGAGGGCCGAGCGGTTTTTGATGTTGGTCTTGCGGTAGATGGAGCCAAGATGAAACTCGACCGTCCGCACAGAAACATGGAGCTCTTCTGAAACCTCGCGGTTTGTCTTGCCCGCGGCGATGGCCAAAGCGACGCGTGATTCCGCCGACGTCAGCACGGCGAAGATCGATGGAGCGGGTGTTGGCGTCGTCGTGTCGGCTGCGTCTGCGACATCTGCGACGTCTGAGTCGTGGCGTTGGACGATGGATCGATCGGCCCACAGTCGGGCACCCATCGAACGAAACGCTTCTTTCGCTGACCTCATCCGCTCGTGCTGCAACGGATTTGCTGTGGCCCACGCAAGGTTGGTCCGTGCAACTTCGAACGGCATTTTGAGGCTCTCGAACAGCTCAACGGACGCAAGAAACTTGCCGTCGGCATCTTCACGAGTCGACAACATCGCACCTTCGGTCCGCAACACGATGCCGGTTGCCCACCGACGTCCGGTCGTACTGGCAAGCGACCGCAGATCTGCGAGAACTTCTAGCGCATCAGCGCGCCTGCCACATGCCAAAAGTGCTTCTAGGTAGTCTCCGTGCCACAGGAAGAAGCCGGGTTCACGCAGCGACAACTCCTGCGTGATGCGAGCAACTTCGTCGAACAGCTCAACTGCTTCCGGCGCATTGCCAAGCGCCAATTGAAGGTGCGCCCGGCCTGCGAGCGCCCAAGCACGAGCAAGCGGGACGTCGAGCGCTGTCGCGATGCGCAGCGCATTCTCTGAATGAAGGTTGGTCTCGGCGACCTGGCCAAGCGACGCCGCCATCTGAGCCGCAACGGCTGAACCCCACGAGAACGAAAGCGGTGGAAGGTTGCGTTCGATGAGTTCGTCAGTTGCAAGGCTGTAACCCTCCTCCAAGTGCCCGCTACGCCACCGATACGCACCACGGATGCAACCGAACAACACAGCCGACAAGCGGAACCCAAGTCTGCGTGAGCGGCCGATAGATAAGGCAGTGAGGCGGTCAGCCAACGGCCAATCTCCTCTCATCACCGCCTGCATGGAAAGGCGCTGCGCCACCAACAGCGCGTCCAGCGTTTCGGACTGCTCGACAAGAGCTAACAACAACGGCTCGATGGGCGCCATGTTCCGTGCAGCCTCGTCGGTCTGACCGGCGAGAAATTGGTTCCACCCAAGGTGTGCCGTGGCCACGATCTTGGTGAAGTCGTCGCCGATTGAGCTGGCGAGTGCAAGCGCCCGTTCCCCGTGTTTGATGCCGACCAACAAGCTGTCGGCAAGGAACGCCATCGCAGACGCCTGGCAGAGCGCATCGATGGACTGCGACGGATTGGTCGACTCAAACTGTGCGGCGACGCGCTCCAGTTCCTTCACCGTCACGCCCGCATTGTCCGTCCACTCTGAGGCCTTTGCCGCAACAAGCTCTGCTCGGAGAATGACCTCAGGTTCTGACGCCGCGGCACGAACCTGGCGTGCAAGCGCCGCACCGCCCTCGGCATCACCACTGAAATACAGAAGCTCCGCCGCACTGAGTTGGCGGTCGAATCGCTCGCGTGGATCGGCGGTGAATTCGGCGGCTCGGAGGGTGGCTCGGTGTGCCTCCAGCAGCGCCCCGCGACCACGCGCACGATCCGCAAACTCGACCAGCAGAACAGCCACAGCTTCGTCGGCCCCTGCGGTCGCAGCTGCACGGTGCAGTGTGTGACGGTCAAGTTGTCCAGACGTTGCCAGCGCTTCGGCCACCAGCGCGTGGATGGCCCGCGTGTCGGACTCCGACCGGACAGCTTCGACAGCAGTCCGCACCAACGGATGCGTGAAGCGAACACGGTCATGGTCAAGCTCGAGAAGCCCAGCGGCTACTGCTGCCGAGGCTGCGTCGGTGAACGTTGAGGAAAGGATTGACTGTGCAACATCGAGACCTTCGTCGATCGATGCGATGTCACACAGATGCTGGGCGGACGCGCTCAGCATCCGGATGCGACGGAGGTATTCATGTCGCAGTTCGTCGAGAACGTCAGATTCGTCGGTCGTTCTTTGGGTTTCGCGTGCGGCTTCCGTCAAAATCAGTGGAACGCCGTGCGACCGAAGAACAATTCCCTGGCAGCGGGTGGCTGGGACGCCAAGCTGGTGGAGCAATGCGGTGCACTCGCTGTTTGTGAGCGCCTTGAGTTCATGAGTTGTGAGACCAACCGCGGCGAACTGGTCCAGGTCGATGCCGAGTTCTATCTCTTTCGACACGCCGCCTGTGAACGGAGTGGTGAGCGGCCGTCTGGCGGTCGATGTCCGGATGGCAAAAACCATCGCCACCTGATCCGCAAGCAGTCGTCCAGCTGCCAGCGAAAAGACCGCAGCGCTGGATGGATCGACCCACTGCATGTCATCCACCACGAGCAAGAGCGGCATGCGTTCGGCCCTGGCCGAGAGGTATCGAACAAGCGCAGCAGCAACCGCGATGACGAACGGTGCAGTATCGGTTGCCCGCAGACCAATGGCCGTGGAAAGCGATTCGGGAAGTTCGGACCGATCGTCGGACGCCAGCAGCGCGTGAAGCGCAGCGTACGGCAAGTCTGACTCCGACGGAGTGCCCGTCACATGGCGGACTTCAAAACCCAAACGGACGGCGCGTTCACGCGCTGTGCGAAGCAGAAATGATTTTCCGATGCCTGCTGGTCCGGTGAATGCCAACGCCCCGCCGGTTGCTTCCACAGCGTTGTTGAGCAGGGTCTCTAGGAGCGCCAACTCTGCACGGCGCCCGACCATTGTGCTCGTCATAGAGGTCTACCGGGCACCACCAAAATCTAGATGCAGCCACGGTTGACGACCGAATTGGTCGTCCAAACTGGTGTTTCTACTAGGACGGTCGGTAAGACGGGCCGACCACGTTGCGCGGCCAGAACTGGTGTTTCCACGAGAGCTATTCCCGTCTCGTCTCCTTACCCTCGGAGATGTGAATCAAATGACATCACGTTTTGCGCGGGACACTGCTCGGCCATCGACTCGCCTGTTGGCATGGGTGTTGATACTCACGCTGACAACGTTGAACTTCCCGGGCTCGACGGCGGCCGCTGCCACAATCGTCTCCCAGGTGACCAACACCGCACCAACGGCAGGCGATGACGAATTCTTCGTAGGCCCTGGTGGCGAGTTCATCAACGTCCTTGCCAATGACAGTGACGCGGAGACGGCGTTCAATGCCCTACAGGTGGCCATCGTGGCGGCACCGCTACACGGAACGGTCACGTGTGACGGAAACAACGCTTTCAAGAAGTGCGAATACGTAGCCGACTACGGATACGTCGGCCCGGATTTGTTTACCTACCGAGTTGCCGATGGGGTGCAAGGAGTCGATCCTGACCCCGTCCTGTTCTCTGCTCCAGCAACAGTGGCGCTAGATGTCTCGGCGAGCATTCGCCCACGGCCATACCCCGACAGCTTTCGTGTGCCCGCAGGCCAGCAAACTGTTCTCAACGTACTGGCCAACGACTTCCCACCCAACACTCCCTTTTCTATCGGCACATACAGTTCCTCGGGGACAATGCCAGTTCAGTGTGACGACACCTCGTGCACGGTGACAGCTCCCAACACTGACGGTATTTATACGTTCACCTACGGTCGCAGCAGCGCAAGTCTTGCCGAAGTGAGGGTGATTGTTGACCCAACTGGGACAACACCTGGTCTTCCACCAACGGCTCGGACAGACCGTGTGACTGGTCAAGGCGTACTGACGATTCCTGTTTTGGCAAATGACACCGACCCGGAAAACGATCCGATCTACCTGTCCAGCACCAGCCCCAACGACTACTACTCCCGCGGCGACTTCCGGTCCGTCAATGGCGGAGCTGTTTCATGCGACGGCGATCTTGGTGTCTGCACGTACACGCCCACTGCGACCATGCCTCCCGGTACTCCGGACGAGTTTCGATACGTTGTCGAAGCGGGCGATGACGTCGTCGTTGGCGTTGTGCGAATCAATGGCCTGGGGATGACGGCCGGAAATGATGCGGCAACTACAGCCGGAAAGCGGCCCGTTGCCATCCCGGTTGGAGCAAACGACACGGCCGGCGCAACCGAGATCACGGTTGTCTCCCCGCCAAGTCGCGGCATTGCAACCTGCGCAGTTTCCCTCACTTCTTCAAACTGTACCTACACCTCAACGCTCGCAACGGCTGGAACCGATTCGTTCACATACGAAATTTCGAACGGCGTCGATTCGACCACAGCACAGGTGCAACTCACCATCGAGGAGGCAGCGAATCCAGTTGCGAGCGGCGACTCCTTCACGATTGTCGGTACCACTGTCATCGACTTGACTGCGAACGACGACAACAGCGGTGACACCGACTTAGCAAATCAACTGCTCATCGATCTCCTCGACGCACCTGTCGCAGGACTCGACTGTTCTGCCTTCAACGCAAACGGTGGAAGCAGTTGCACGTTCACCCCGACGCCAGGAACTGCGGGTGCCGTCGACTTCTTCTACACCGCTCGGAATCGAGCTGGCGGTGTTTCAGAAGCGGCCTCTGTGCACGTGAACTACTCGACGTTCGACGTGCGCGACGATACGGCGACGGTTGAAGGCACAGCCTCAACGTTGATTCCCATCCTTGCCAACGATGATCCACGCGGCTACCAATTGGAGATCTTGCGGGAACCGACGAGAGGCTGGATTTCCTGCTTCCACCCTGTCGGCTGCACGTACGCGTCCAACGACCCGACCCCAGGGACCGATTCGTTTCGGTATCGACTTTCAACAGGCCCCGATTATGGCTCCATGTCAGGCGAGGCAGAAGTGACGATCACCATCGTCGCTCCGGGCGCCCCCACAGCGGTCGACGATGCACCACCACCGTTCCGTGGAGCGTTGGACATCTATGTCCTAGACAACGACCTCAATCCGTCTGATCCCGCTGCGTTGGCAACGTCGAACATTCGACTTCTTGACCCCGCCACACATCTGCGAGTGCAGTGCGATCTGGTGGACCCTGGGACAGGAAAGCACTATTGCCGTTACGAAGCCGAGGCGGGAACCTCGGGCACCGATTCGTTCAGCTACACGGTGACAAATCCGCAAGGCGGCGAGAGTGCTCCTGCTCTTGTGTCCGTGTCTTTCACGGCGAATGCGGCGCCTGTTCTTGTGACAACAGGACAACCTGTTATCAGCGTTCGTGGAACGGCCATGGGGACGGTAACCGTCGGGACCATCGGCGATGCGGACAGCGACACACTACGTGTACGTACAGAAGGCGGGCAAGGTGTATCTGCGTGTGCTGTCGTGACTTCACAATTGCGGTGCACCTACTACCGAGCCGTCAACGAAGCGACCGCCACCACCGACTCGTTCTCCTACGTGGTGGACGACGGACATGGCGGGACCGTGCTTGGCACCGTTCAGGTGCTTGTGGCAGCGAACCAATTCCCAGTGGCGGGCGACGACGCTGCAACGTTTGATGTCCGAGGCTTCGTGCCGATCTTTGCTAATGACAACGCTTCGCCCGATGGCGACTCGTTCACCTACATCGCACCGCCACAGCGGTTGTATTACCCGAACGGCACGTTGGCAGCCACCCTGTTCTGCACCTCGCCGATGGCGCCAAACCCAGGGTGTGACATCATCGCTGCCGACGGGGCGACAGGAGCGTTCTCCTTCACGTACGGCTACCGCGACGTCAGCGGCGCAGTGTCGCTGGCAACAGTCAGCCTCACCATCCACCCGGTAAACACGGCTCCCATTGCCAACCCCGACACGTTCAGCTACCGCGTCGGGCAGACACTCACGTTTGCGGCCGACGTCACGTTGAACGACGTTGACCAAGAAGGCGATCTGCTCACCGTTCGGTTTAACGCAGCGCAGATGCAAGCTCCCACCCACGGCACCGTGAGCTGCAACAGCGAGACATGCAGCTACGTCTTTACTGGATCAGCGCCCCTCCTCGGGCAGGTGGTTACCGATTCGTTCAGATACGAAGTTCGCGACTCCTACGGAAGTGCAGTCGAAGGGCTCGCTCAGATCCGGGTCTACCCAAATCGGGCGCCGGTTGCGGTGGCAGACGAGTACATCTTCCGAACTCTCCTTCCGAGGAACCTGACGATTCAGGACAACGACACAGATCCCGACGAATCTGATGGTGGACCGGCTCAGGTGCTACGCGTCGTGGACAGCAACGGCGACGCGGCACAGGGTTCGTACAGCTGCTCCAACTTCGGTAACTACTGCGAATACAGTCCGGCAACCGGAGCGACAGGAACAGATACGTTCCCATACCAAGTACAAGATCAGTGGGGCCAGGTCAGTAACGCTGGCACGGTCACCATTCGATTCGACGGCAACACGCCGCCAGTCGCCAACCCAGACACCGTCGTGATGACCACCGGGCCGGCCGCCATCACCCCCCTCCTCAACGACACCGACGCAGAACTCGACATCCTGGCCGTCGCCTCGATCGTTCGAAACGTCACGTCGGGAACACTGACCTGCGGATCGTCGCAGTGCACCTATGTTCCCAACGCCGGTCCGGCGCGGTCTGACTCGTTCCGATATCGGGTCACAGATTCTCGGGGTGGGTTCGCTGAAGGTGAGGTGACGATCTCCGTCCCGGCGAACCGGGCACCCGTGGCAAACGACGATGCTGCGAGTGTTCGCGGGACTTTTCCCGTTCTTGTGGAACCGTTTGCCAACGACACCGATGATCGCCCTCTGATCTTGGTTCGTTGTCTGTCCGGCGCAGACGGCAAGGTTCGCGATGCCAACAACGCCGTCGTCGGCACGGTCATCGGGACAACCATCAGCGGCAACGTTCCTCCGAACGAAACGGTTCCGGTCTGCTTCTTCCGCGCCGAGCCGGGCTTTGTGGGAACGGCCTCGTTCGTCTACACCGCGGTCGACACACTCGGGCTAGAAGTTTCCGCCACCATCCGCGTCCAGGTCACCGCCAACGCTTCGCCGATCGCGGTCGATGACAGTTTCGTCGGACGACCTGGGGAAGTCGTCACCATCGAGTTGTTGGCCAACGACAGCGATGCAGACGGCGACCCGATCCGGATCGACACGGCAATCACTGAAACCACAAAAGGCCGCGCCAGTTGTTTCCCCAGTCACTGCACCTTTACCACTGACATTTCTGCGGCCGGCTCGACAACGTTCCCGTACACCATCACCGACGGCCGTGGGGCAACTTCTACCGCGACCGTCACAATGACCATCGAGGCGAATGCAGTTCCCATCGCAACAGACGACGAGGTGTCGCTCACTTCCATTCCGCAGCTCATCTCACCATTGACCAACGACACCGACGCAAACGGTCACAGTCTCACCATCGACTCGGTGGTGTCTCTTCCGACTACCGGTACCGTTACGTGTGGGGCGACCACTTGCGAATACGTTCCAAGTCCAGGAGTCGCCCGAACGGACATGTTCCGATACCGGGTCACCGACGGACGGGCTGGAAGCTTTGCCGAAGCAAACGTCACAATCACCGTTCCTGCAAACGTGGCGCCCGTCGCCAACCCTGACTCAAAGGCCGTTCGCGGCTCCATCACGACGTTCGTCGACGTACTGCTGAACGACTCCTATCCTGCGTTCGCAAGCGTTGTCCTGACGGATTGCAACGATGGCAGCGTTGGAAACACAGTCCGTGATGGTGCCGGAACGGTCATTGGGACGGTGCAACTGACCACCCGAGACGTAGGAGTTGCGGGGCAGCCCAACCTTCGACACGGGTGCGAATTCACCGCTGCAGCTGACTATGCCGGCGTCGCTACGTTCACATACCGAATCCGAGACGGGTTCAACTCAACGGCCAGCGCAGTTGTGACTGTCACCGTTGCTGCCAATCTCGCTCCAGTTGCGAATCCCGACACGGTCAGCGTCCGCGGCAGCGGCGTCAACGACAGCTTCAACGTGCTGTCGAACGACAACCAAAATGACACCGAAGGCGACGGAGTTGTTCTAACCCGCATCGTCAATCTCCCCGTCCATGGGACCGTGACATGCACTCCTGTTGGTCTGTGCACGTACCTTGTGGATGGGACGTACCTCGGTCCGGACTCGTTCGTCTACGAGGTCACTGACCGACACGGCGGGTTTGCCCAGGCAACCGTCTCGGTGACAGTACGGGGCAACTCCAGCCCCAGTGCGCAGAACGACGTAGCCACCGGACACGGTTCCCCAAGCATCGCAATTCCGGTGCTCTCCAACGACGCAGACCCGGACGGTGACCCGGTGCACATCGAGAGCGTCGGTCTGCTGGACGCAACGCTGGGAACGGTATCAATCGTTCGTTCAAGCAGCCTGCCGGACCGGCTTCAGTACACTCCGCCCAACGCCGACTTTGTCGGAATCGCTGCCTTCACCTACACCGTGACGGACGGAATTGGTAGCTCAGCCTCGGCGCAGGTCGTTGTCACGATGGTGCGAAACAACCCCCCCACAAAAGTGGATGACCCGGCGATCATGGCGATTGCAGCCGGAGCCTGGTCACCGTTCATGTACCCGCTGGCCAATGACAGCGACCCGGAGGGCGACCAACTCACCTTTACAACACAGACGCAGCCCGGCCACGGAAACCTGGTGTGTCAGGACAACCGATGCACCTTCCGATCGACCGACTCTTATCGAGGCCCTCTGAGTTTCGTTTACCTCATTGATGATGGTCATGGTGAGACGTCCACTGCGACCGCCACGTTCACGGTGGTCGAAAACAGCGGCCCTGTCGCCAGCAATGTTCTTCGTACGGCGACCGCGGACCCTATTTACATCACCGCAAATGCAGTGGCGACCGATGCAGAGAGTTGGCCCACGGTCAGGGGTCCATCGATTTTCTCATCGGTGCCCTACCTCGTGATGGAGTCGTGTACGCCGGGCGCTGGGTTTTCTGGTTCGGTGGCAATTGCCGACCCGCCGTCGCTTCCCGATGCTCCTGACGCGTACTACGTCTCCCTACAATCCACAGACCCGGCCGGCGGCGTCGCAGATACTCGATTCAACAGCATCGGCCACGCGTGCAAGTACACCCCTCCTGACACAACGACTTCGGGAAGCGCCACAATCAACTTCACCGTTCGAGACTGGCAAGGCCTGACTTCGACGGGAACGGCCGTGGTGTCCTTTGGTCCAATTGTTGTTGGCACGAACCATCCTCCAGTCGCCTATGACGCCTCGATCCGAGTCTGGGGAACCACGCCAGAGGTGGTCACCCTTCGATTCAACAGTGGCGACAATGAGGATCCCGCCTTCCCGCCCGTAGATCGAGCTCGTTTTGTCAGCCACGCTGCTGCTGCCCATGGAACCCTGACGTGCACTGTCGAGACGAAGAACTCGAAGCAGTGCAGCTACTCAGCCTTCCCCGGGTTCGTTGGTGTCGACACCATCTCGTACACGGTGGAGGACCTGGACGGTCTCCAAACCATTGGCACGCTCACCGTCGACGTCCGGCCGAACGCCGTACCCGTTGCGGGTGTCGATGCCATAGCGGTCCGCAGCGGAGTAATGATCTCCCTCAACGGCCCAGTCATCGGTGCTCCCACCGGGACCGCAGGAAATCTTCCGTTGGATACGAACGACTCGGATGAAGACACGGTTGGATCCGGCCCGTTCTCCAATACGCAACGGTTGACGCTCTCACCGCTGACGTTCCCGTCGCATGGGTACTTGCTCCCTGCAGCAACGAGCAATGACTTGGCGCTGGAGGGAAACCTCTTCCCGTTCGTCTCGCCTGCTCCTGTCTGCACGGACTGGCCGTGCCGGTACCGATCCATCCCCGGGTATGTGGGACCGGATTCGTTCACGTACTTACTATCTGACGGACACGGTGGGACAGCCATAGGCACCGTAAATGTAGTGGTCAGCCCGAATCTCGCCCCCGTGGCGCAGGCTGCTTCGTTTGAGTACGTACCCAACACGCCACTGACCATCTCCGTCCCCGGAGGTCAACGCGACAGCGAGTTGGACACTGTCTACTTCGACAGGCGGCTCGTCCAGGCGCAAAGCGCCGCGGGAGGCAACATCAGCTGCCCGAGCTGGACCCGTTGCACCTACACACCTCCAATCGACTTCAACGGCAACGACTCGTTCACGTTCCGAACGGTGGATCAGTGGGAATCGAGCCCCAGCAACGAAACGACTATTTCTCTTGTCGTTGGCGTGAACCTGCCGCCCGTTGCAAACCCTGACAACGTCTCGGCGCTCGCCGGTCAGACCCTCACGGTGACCCCACTGCAAAACGACACGGACTCGGTCGGAGATGTACTGCGGCTGGTGCCAGGAACGGTCAACTCGATCGACCGCAACGTTGCCGTGTCGTGCACCGTCACCTCGTGCTCCTACCCGGCTGAAGTTGGGTTCAACGGGACCGATCGATTCACCTATCAGGTGACCGATGGCTTCCTCACGTCCGTTGGCACGGTGTTCGTTGCGATCTCCACCAGCCCGTCGTGCGGCCCGGTGCAGGCGACCCTCTCCAACGGCGACGTCGCAACCATCGACGGAGCTGCTGAAGTTGCTGTGGACGGCAAAGGTGCGTTCACCAACGCCCGCTTTAATCCGTTGGGCGCAACTGGCGCAAGCAACACTCTGTATGGCTCCTCAGTCTTCATAGGTGCACCTATCGATGCGTTCCTCGATGACAACTGTGGGATGACGGTTGATTCAACACAGACCACGCCAACGAAGCTGGTCACAACCGGAACCTTCAGCGGGGTCGGGCTCGGGTTGACGCAAGAACTCTTACCAGTCTCCGGCTCGTCTTCCGTTCTGGAACAGCGGTACAGCGTCACCAATACCACCGCCATCCTGCTCGCAACGCGCATTGTGCGCCATCTCGACGGTGACTTGTTCTTCGACGGCCGCAAAGCCGATGGTGCTGCTGCGACGCTCGACGGATCGATCTTGTATGAGTTCGACAACACGGACAATTCGGCGACGGCTTCGGACTCGATCTCGATTTCCGGTGATGTGGATGGCGTCTCGGTGCCCAGCGCTTGGACTATTCAGCCATATTCGACCAACCGGCTGAATGATGTCTCTAATCCGATATTCAACGGGAAGGTCGCCAACGACATTGATCGAAATCGCGTGACAGACACCGCGTTCGACGTGATCATGGCCCAGCAATGGAACGTGGCAATTCCAGCCGGCGCCACCGTCACGTTCGTCACCCGCACGACGTTCGGCCGATATGTTCCCGACCTTGTCGTGAACGTCGCCCCTGATGCGGTCGATGACAACAACATTGACGTGTTCGCCGGCGTCGTGCGATCAATTCCTGTTACAGCGAACGACACCGATCCAGACAACGACACACTCACCGTCTCGATTGGCTCACAGGGTACCAAGGGCGTCGCTTCTGTCGGCTTGCTCGGCATGCTGCGATACACACCGAATGTCGGCGCAACTGGGGCTGACAGCTTTACGTACGTCGTAAACGACGGACGGGGTGGGACCGACACGGCGACGGTACGTGTCGAGATCCTGCCCAACCAACCGCCTCTCGGCACATCGACAGTTGTGCAGGTTGATGAGGACTTACAGCGTTCAATAGTTCTCACAGGCAGCGATCCGGAAGAGGGTGCGCTCACATTCACGTTGCAGAGTGAGCCGCTGCACGGAACGCTCACTTGTCTCCAAATGCCTGTGTGTACATACGTTCCCGACTTGAATTTCCACGGTTCGGATTCGTTTACTTTCGTCGCAGATGACGGGCAACTTGCAAGTGTGCCGGCGACAGTTTCACTGGTAGTCCGGCCGGTAAATGACCTCCCGACTCTCGTTGTGCCAGGCGCACAAGCCGCTGTTTTGGGTGAGCCGTTGACGTTCGCAGTGTCGGCGGCCGACGTTGATGGTGGCGTGCCGACTCTGTCGTACAGCGGCCCCGCCGATGCTTCGTTGATCGACGGCAGCTTCACGTGGACACCCACACAAACGGGAGTGTTCACGGTCACGTTCAACGCGTCCGACGGCACCGAGTCGGTGCAAGCACCAGTGACCATTACCGTGTCGAGCGTCCCTACGACCTCGACAAGTACGACGGTGCCGTCGACGACAACCACCACGTCCACGACGGTGCCGACCACGACTTCCACCTCGTCCACGACATCCACCACGACGTCCACGACAACCTCGACGTCTACGACGGTGCCGACCACGACAACCACGACGGTGCCGGCGACGACAACCACCACGTCCACGACGGTGCCGACCACGACTTCCACCTCGTCCACGACATCCACCACGTCGACAACGACGACCTCGACGTCTACGACGTCCACCACGTCGACAACGACGACCTCGACGTCTACGACGTCCACCACGTCGACAACGACGACGGTGCCGTCCACGACGTCCACCACGTCGACAACGACGACGGTGCCGTCCACGACATCCACGACGTCCACGACGTCCACGACAACTACGACGGTGCCGTCCACGACGTCCACGACGGTGCCGTCCACGACGTCCACGACTTCCACGACGTCCACGACAACCACCACGACGTCTACGACGGTGCCGACCACGACTTCCACCACGTCCACGACAACCACCACGACGTCTACGACGGTGCCGACCACGACAACCACCACGACGTCCACGACGGTGCCGACGTCTACTTCCACTACGACCACCACGACCCGGCCGAGTACAACAACCACTACGTCGTCTACCACCGTGCCGACGACGTCCACGTCGTCGACCACGACGGTGCCGACTACTTCGACATCCACTTCCACGACGACAACCAAGCCGACCACTACCTCAACCAGCACCACGACGACCAGGGCAACGACGACGACCAGGGCAACGACGACGACCAGGGCAACGACGACGACCAGGGCAACGACGACGACCAGGGCAACGACGACAACAACACGGCCGCGTTCGTCGACAACTACTTCGACGACCGTTCTGTCGTCACCACGACTGTTGGTCAGCAACCAGGCGAACCACTTGGGCGCTGTGCGACCGCTGGCCGGGGTGACGTTGTCCGGTGTTTCCTACGTGTGGGTCGGCCCGCTTGCCCAGGCAGCCAGGGATGTCGACCGAGTGGAGTTCTTCCTCGACGGAACCCGCCTGTCCACGGAAGAGTTCGCCAACTTCGATCTTTTCCGAACCGTTCACGGGGGCGACGGATACCCATTCGACACCACGCTGCTCACAAACGGCATCCACACAATTCGTGCCGAGATCACGATGAACGGGGGGAGAGAGTTCACCGACATCGCGACGTTCTCCGTCGCAAATGGGTTGAGCGCTCGGAGTGTGGTCTGCTCGGCTTCTTCCACGGGCTCGGGCGAGTTCTCGCTTGCCGGAACCACCGTCGTGAGTTCAAAGCTCTACTGCCGATTGTCCAACGGTTCGCCAATTCCGGGCGGGAGGGTTCGGTGGGTACTGGACGGCCGTGAAGTGTCGCTGACCGGCGCTCCCTATGCGTCGGGCCAGTTGGACCTCAGCCGTGGTACCCATAGTTTGCGGGTCATCGTTGATTTGCCGGAAGGCGTCGACTACGTGATGGCCAACATCGGTTTCAGCCGCAGGTAGGCCGTACTTTTAGTGACGGCTCGCGAGGCGACCAAATGTGCGAGGTCCGACAACGCGGGAGTCCGTTTTCCGCCAGCAATTCTCGTTGCCTGACTCGTACGTTGAACCTCATGAAGAACAGTTACCAGATCATGCCGCTCTCGCCGACCGCCGCACATGCGCTCCGCAGAAATGGCGGAATCTCCCACTTGGCTGATGCAAAACCGGGTTACCCGTGTCGGCAATGCCTGCGTGACGCAGAGGTCGGTGAGGAGTTGCTCTTGGTTTCGCATGACCCGTTCACGAGCGGGTCGCCGTATCAGGTCAGCAAGCCCAATCTTCATTCATCAGACTCCCGTGCGAACCCAATGAGGCTGCAGCAATACCAGAACAATTGACCATCCGTCAGTTGTCCGTTCGAGCGTTTGACGGCAACGAGATGATGACGGACGCTGTGGTCATCGACGGGATTGGTTTGGACGAAACCTTGCTTCGTATGTTCGCTGATGAAACCGTCGAAAGAGTCCACGTCCACAACGCGGTCCGGGGATGCTGGGCCGCCACAGTAGAGCGATCACATTGACTTGCCCGAGTTGTGGCTAGTCACCCGGCTGGGAGAGAGGTCGCCCCCAACGCTGGGGGCAAAACACCTCGCAATCTCCGTGGGAGGTGTTTTGCCGCACCTCACCGACCAATCAGTCACCGGCGCAATGGACGAGCGGTAGGCGAGGCGCAAGCCACGCACAAGGTGGTGGCCGGGCGGGCAGTGAGGCGTTCGTGGCCGATAGGGCTGCCGCAGCGTGCACAGTCGGCATAGGTCCCGTCCTTCAGCCGGGTGATCGCTGCGTCCAACTCCGTCAGGTGGAGCCGAGTCATGTTCAACACTGCATCGACCTGTGCGCGCTCGTAGGCGATGGTGGCGCCCTCTGGATCGTGCTCATCGTCGGTCGAAACGGCAGTTGCTGCTTCAACGACTGCGTCGAAATCGCCGGTGAGTTGGGCGATCATCCGCACCGTCCGAGCACGTTCGCTGGTCAGTTGCTCCAACCGAAGATCGGGGTCATCAGATGCGGTCACGCACCCACTCTTCCGTGGCGTTGGTTGCGGACGTCGGGGCAGGTATCGCTCGAAGATGATCGGTGTTGCTGACGTGCGGTCAAGGTTTTCAACTCGTGAGCATTCGGGCTATATCCGACCTATCCAGCAAACCTTCGCAGGCGTACGTTGACACTGCGCGATCCGCTCAGATCGGGCGGCGCCTGAAATGAGGCCAGCATGGAAACTGAGCAGAACTTGGAGACGGTCCGGAAGGGGTACGCCGCGTTTGGCAGCGGCGACATGGAAACCCTGATGGCCTTGTATCAGGACGATGTGGTCCACATTGTGCCAGGTGACTCGTTGATTTCCGGAGCCCACAAAGGCAAGGAGAACGTCCTTGGCCTGTACGGAAAACTGTTCGAACTGAGCGACGGGACGATCCAAATTCGATTGGATCACGTCCTGTCGGATGGTGGAAACCGAGTACTTGCCATCCACACGTCAAGCATGGAAAAGAACGGCGAACCGGTGATTCAAACCGAAGCGCTGCTGTTCACCTTCAGCGATGGCAAAATCACCGAGATCCAAGACTTCTTTGCGGACATCGCTCTGGCCAACAGCCTGTTCAGCTGAGCGCTGGCGTTGAGTCGGTCCCCTCGCAACTCGACCCGGGGGAACCCGAGTTGCGAGGGAACCCTGCCGGCAAACCCTGCCGTTTCGTTTCGGCCGTCGAAGGATGTTGTAGCCCCGACCGGAACGTCGTCCCCTGCTTTTGTTTGCGGACGCCTGTTCGAGAGAATCGGCCATATGAATGCACTGCAGCCTGGGAGTCCGGAGTGGTTTGCTCAGGTGGAGGAAGAGGTGGTTGAACCAGACCTGCCCATTGTGGACCCGCATCATCACCTGTGGCCGGCCGGGGGCGGGCGAATGGCCTACGCCATCGACCAGCTGCACCACGACACGGACGACGGCCATCGGATTGTGCAGACGGTGTTTGTTGAGTGCAATGCGAGCTATCGAACCGATGGTCCTGCGGAGTTGGCATCGCTGGGGGAGACCGAGTTCGTTGCTGGGATTGCGGCTGCGGATCCAACCGGGCTGATGAGCGGCATCGTGGCGAATGTGGACCTCAGGCTGGCCGCAGGCGATGCACTCGACCAAGTACTAGACGCGCATACGAATGCGTCGAGCGGGTTGTTCCGTGGAGTTCGTCATGCGCTTGCTCGGGCGGAGCATCCGGAAGTGCTCACCATTCCACGTGTTGCCCCGGTTGATCTGTATTTGGACCAAGCGTTTCGCTCGGGTGTGCGACGGTTGGGGGAACGAGGGTTCACGTACGAGTCGTGGCATTACCACTACCAGAACCGAGAGTTTCTGGAGCTGGCCAAGGCGGTGCCGGAAACCACCATGGTGCTTGATCACTTCGGCACACCGTTGGGCGTTGGTCCGTATGCAGATCATCGCGAGGAAATCTTCACGGCGTGGAAAGCAGATATCGAGGCCATCGCTGCCTGCCCCAATGTGTTCGCGAAGATAGGTGGACTTGCAATGCCGGACAACGGGTTTGGTTGGCATGCGGCGTCCCGGCCGCCAACGTCTGACGAGTTCATCGAGGCGCAAGAGCGCTATTACCTGCACACCATCAACGCGTTCGGTCCGCATCGCTGCATGTTCGAATCCAACTTCCCCGTGGACCGGATGTCACTCAGCTATCGGGTGGTGTGGAACGCGTTCAAGAAGATGACCGCTGGCTTCAGCGTGGCCGAGCGGACGGCCATGTTCTCCGGGACAGCACAACACGTATACAAACTCTCACCCGTATGACCGGAGTAGCGGTGTGCATTCGGATGGTCGGCATCGGTGTCGCTAGGGTGTAGCGCTCCCCGACGCTAAGGAATCGTTGTGCCCGTATCTGGAAACCCACAGTGGCCAACGTTGGCGAAGCAAATTCGGCTTCGTGCCGTGCGGATGGTTACATCGGCCAACGCTGCGCACATCGGCAGTGCGATGTCTATCGTCGACATTTTGACGGTGTTGTACTTCGGGGTGCTGGAGCACAGTGATCAGCCCGAACATCCTGACCGGGACCGCTTCATTCTCAGCAAGGGCCACGCAGTTGTTGGGCTGTATTCCACCTTGCGTGAACGTGGGGTGATCACACAAGAAATGATCGATGGCTACGGCACGGCTTCATCGCCGCTGATGGCCCACGCCAGCCACCATGTACCTGGAGTCGAGCTTTCTACCGGTGCACTTGGCCACGGTCTCCCCGTAGGCGTGGGCAAAGCCCTCGCTGCCAAGATGCGCGGCCAATCGTGGCGAACGTTTGTGGTGCTGAGCGATGGGGAACTTAACGAAGGATCCAACTGGGAAGCGCTGATGTTTGCGGTGCACCACAAGCTTTCCAACCTCACCGCCATCATCGACGCCAATGGCCTGCAAAGTCTTGGCACCACCGTTGACACGCTGAACATGGAGCCGCTAGCTGACCGCTTCCGGGCGTTCGGATGCCAAGTGCACGAGATCGACGGCCACGACTACCAGCAGATCGCCGCAGCTGTCACGGCGCCCCGTGAAGGGCCTGTCGTGGTGATTGCCCGAACGGTGAAAGGCAAGGGCGTGTCGTACATGGAAAACCAGGTTGCGTGGCACTACAAGACACCCACCGCAGACGAGCTGGCAATTGCTGCTCGGGAACTCGCCGTCGGCGCAGAGGCATAAGGGGCGATCATGCGAAACACATTCGTAAACGAACTTACGGAACTGGCAAAAACCAACGACCGTATCGTTCTGGTGATCGGTGACTTGGGCTACAACGTGATTGAGGTCTTCGCTGACACTCACCCGCACCGTTTCTTCAACGCCGGCGTTGCGGAGCAGAACATGATGAGCATGTGCGCCGGGTTGGCGTCTGAGGGCTTCCAAGTCTTTGCGTATTCGATTGCCAACTTCTCCACGTTTCGCTGTGCCGAACAACTCCGCAACGATGTGGACTACCACCGGCTACCCGTCACCGCAGTGTCCATTGGTGGTGGCGTGTCGTACGGGACGCTTGGTTACTCGCATCACGCGGTGCAGGACTTTGCGTTGGTTCGCAGCATGCCCAACATGCTGATAGCTGCACCCGGCGATCCGTTCGAGACGATTGCATGCACTCGATATTTGGTGGAGAACCCGCAGCCCAGTTACCTGCGGCTTGGCAAGGGACGAGACCCCAAGGTGCATGCCGACGTGCCGGCCGTTCGCCCCGGTCAGTGGGTGCCGGTGCGCGAAGGATCAGCGGAGTCCTCTCATGCGGCGGTGCTCTCAACCGGTGGAGCGCTTCCGTACTGCGCCAAGGAATTGGACGTCGCGGTGCGGGACGGTAAGCCCTCGCCGGCGTTGTTCTCCATGCCGCTGTGGGGTGCTGCGCACAAGCGCAACCAGGCCGATCAGGTGCGCGAGTGGGATCAGGTCACCACGGCCGAAGATCATCTGCTGGACGCCGGGTTTGGCTCGTGGATGATGGAGGCGCTGGCTGCAAACGACCCGTCACAGCTGCTCAAGATGCAGACCCGCGGGCTGCGTTCCGAGGTCAGCGGCAACGTAGGTACACAGAACGACCTGATGAGCGCCTCCGGGTTTCTCCCGATCTAGCCGGCACTTCCCGTAGTGTCAGTCGAAGATGCCTGTGGGGTAGCCGTCGATGCTGGTGGTGTTCTTGCGTTCCCAATAGTCGTGCAGTTGTTGCTCGGTCATGGCCGCGTAGAACGGTTCCAGTTCTTCGTCGGCTCGCACCGCCGCCAGTGTCATTACGGGGACGCCGCTGCCACACGACGACGTAACCAATTCGATGCTCAGGTCAAACAGCTGACGAGAGCCAGCCAGCGCTGGGAACATCCCGATGTGCCGCTCCCAGTCCGCATCGCGAGGATGGATGGTTCGGGCTGTGCCGTATACCCGCACGATGAGGGGCATGCTGGTCATCGACATGAACATCAGCGTCATGCGACTTGTTGCACCCACATGTGCGGCGGTTTCGTTTCCGCTTCCGGTGAGGTTGAGCCACACGATGCGCGTGGGGCTGGTTACCCGCAACGAGTCCATGCCTTTTGGCGAAACGTTCACCCGACCTTCGCTTGCAGCGGTACCCACGAAGAACATCGGTTGCTCTTCGATGAAGCGGATGATGTCGTCTGTCAGCTGGTTCACGTCTACGGTCATATCATAAGTACGCCTAGTAATAGAGCCTTGGTCAGCACTTTGTCCGTTCGGAGAGAGAATTCGGAGAGGAAATTCGGACGTCGATTCGCGTTCAGATTTTTCGTTGACAATCGAACGTACGTTTGTGTAGAGTGGCTGTGTGGACGATTCGGCGGACGCATACGGGGCTCAGGCAGCGATACTGCGTGCGCTTGATGGGTTGTTGGGTCCAAGCTCAGAATCGTTGCGTGGTAACTCGGCTGGGGCTGTGGCTGTGTTGGACCGGTGGGATTCTGACGTCGTTGGTTTCGATGCGGTTGAACAACTTGATGAACTGTTTGATGATCTGATCGATGGTCCGGTGGATGACCCGTTTGACGTGGACGCGGCGTGCCGGTTGTTTGATCGGTACGAAAGGTTCGACTCGGTTGTCGGGTCGTGGTTGGTTGCGCCGTTTCATGCGGCCGCTGTGTCGGGTTGGTCGGCTGCGGAGGCTCGTGAGGGTTTGGTTGCTTTGGAGCGTGTGGAGCGTTCTATCGCTGCAGTGCGGGCGGTGTTGGTTGGTCGGGTTGGGTTGGATCGGGATTCTGCTGCGATGTTGACGCGTGGGACGGGGATGTCTCAGCGTGCGGCTCGTGAGGCTGTTCGTGTTGCTGGGGTTGTTGCTGCGGTGCCGGGTGTGGTTGATCGTTTGGCTGCTGGGGTGGTGTCGTCGTCGCAGGTTGGTGCGGTGGCTGGGCTCTCGGTAAACGATGCGGCGGAGTTGTTGGTGGTTGCGGCTGGCCAATCCGATGATGAGTTCGCGGCGACGGTGCAGCGGTTCAAGGTTGAAGCGGGTGGGCGTGATCGTGTCGAGCGTCAGAAGGCGTCTCGTTCGGTCCGGTTTAGTGATGGTCCGGAGGGTTGTGTGCGGATGACTGCGGTGTTGGGCCCGTTGGAGGGTGCCGAGGTGCGTGGCGTGCTTGACCAGGTGTGTGATGCGTTGTGGCGTCGTGATCATCCTGAGCGTGCGCGTGTTGCTGGCGGGCATGGTGGTGAGCCGCGTGACCGTCGGTTGGCTGACGCGTTGGTTGCGCTTGTGCGTGGTGCCCGCTGCCGGTTCGGGTTGGCGCCTGTTGGTGCGGACGAGTCGGGTGCGGCCGGGTCGACCAGTTCAGGGAGTTCGCCGGGTTCTGCTGGTGCGGCTGGGTCTGCTCGCTCGGCGCAGTCGGCCGGTTGGGCTCGCTCGGCTGGTGCGGGCGGTGGGGGGCGCTTCACGGCCCGCACTGCTTCGTCGACCTCGGATGGCACCGGTTCGCATGGATCGTGTGTGTGCGGTGATGGGACAATCGGTGCGAGGTCGACGCCGGCCGTGATCGTAACCGTTGAGGCTGAAACCCTGCGGACCACGTTGTTGCCAGATACTGCGTTGGACGTGTCGGAGTTGCCTGAGTTGTTGGCCAGATCGCAGTTGTATGTGGCCATACGAGAAGGCACTGACCCGGCCAGGCTGGTTTTTGGTCGAAATCGCCGGTTGGCGTCGAAGATGCAACGGTTGGCGTTAGCGGTATTGCAACCTCGTTGTCAGTCGCCGGGGTGTGATGTTCCGGCTCAACGGTGTGAGGTGCATCACCATGTGGAGTTCGACGCGGGCGGCAACACAGACCTGGCGAATCTGTGCAATTACTGCTCGGCTCATCACCATCACCATCACGACCAAGCGAAAACGACGGAGATCGCTCAAGGATCCGGCAACTCGTCTAGACCACACGACCGTGCGGGCAGGACGGGGAGACAACGCCGATCACACCAACCCGACGATCCTGATCCCGGGCCAAGTGGCTGAACGGCTGAGCGGCCGACTCGCAAAGAATCCCGGATCTGGCATCTGGCGAGCCCAGGTGCGGGCCTGACGTCGGCGGTCGAGATGGCTTGCTGTCCGGATGGACCGAGGGCCCGGCTTGGGTGACTGGTGGTGTTCCGATCAGTTGGTCCAGGCTCGGGTCCCGAGACGTCACACCAACAGCCAAAGTGGATGAAATGCCGGGCGGACCACGTCGGTACTGTCAATGCAGCACGAACACCGCAGCAAGCACTTCAACACCACGCCGCTCAGCGTCTCACCAACAAACCAAAGGGAACACACTGACCATGGAAACAACACGCTGGGCAATGGTTGGTACCGGGCTGATGCTGCGCCTCATTGGTAAAGACTTTGCGTTGACCGAGAACGTCGACCTGCGGGTCATCGTGTCACGCACCAAGGAGCGTGCGGAGGAAGCGGCAAAGGAGTTCGGCATCCCAGAAGGATCGGCTGACCTAGACCAGGTGCTGAGCCGCGACGACATTGACGCCGTCTACATCGCCACTCCTCACAGCCTGCATTTCGAGCAAGCGATGTCGGCCCTGAAAGCCGGCAAGCACGTGCTGGTGGAGAAGTCGATGACCGCCAACGCCAGCCAAACCCGTGAGCTGTGCGCATTCGCCAAGTCCCGTGGGCTCTTCGCCATGGAGGCGATGTGGACTGCGTTCAATCCAGCCATCATTGAGTTTCGCCGCCGGATTGCTGACGGGGCCATCGGCGACGTGCAACTGGTGAGTGCCAACTTCTGCATCAACGCACCATTCCGTGAAGACGGGCGGCTGTGGGTGAAAGACCTCGCCGGAGGTTCCACGCTGGACCAAGGTGTGTACACATTGTCCCTGGCGCACATGGTGCTTGGGACCCCAAGTTCGATCACAGCAACTGGAACCGTGATGCACGGTGTCGACGCCGAAGTAGCTGCGACGTTGGACTACGAATCCGGGCAGCGGGCACTGTGCCTCAACAGCCTCAGGGCCATTTCGCCGCTCACGGCGTTTGTGGCCGGAACCACAGGAGTCCTTGAACTGGCGCCGTCGTTCTGGAGCACCGACAGCTTCGTGCAGCGTGGCGTCACCGACACGGGCTGGGGCGAGGCTGATGAGTTCACTTACGAACGCGAAGGCGGCGGCTACGTCCCGATGCTGCGTGCGGTCAGCGCAGCAATCATGGCCGGCCAGACGGAGCATCCCCTCAGAACCCACGCAGAGACCGCCGCCGTGGCCGACTCCATGGATGAAGTGATGCGTCAGGTCATGCAATCCCTAAGCTGACCAACCGACTCACACGACAGACACCAACGAACATGACCAACTCGACCGCACCCAATCAGACTCAGGCCCAAACTCAGCTACCAGTTGCCGTTGTAACGGGCGCAGCCGGATTCGTCGGCTGGCACGTGATGTGTGCGTTCTCCACACTCGGCCATCCGGTGGTGGGACTCACCCGGTCCGACACATGGGCATTTCCCGTAGATGACCACCGCCCCAAAGTGCTCATCCATTGTGCCGGAGTCAACCGGGCGGCCGATGATCAGATCCAGGCCGGCAACCTCGACGCTGCTGCACGGGCCAGCCAATTGCTTCGCTCTACAGTCGGCTGGCACAGCGTTGTGTACGTCAACTCCACGCAAGCCGAACAGGCAGAGCAAGCAGAGCAAGGCGGGCAGGCCGGGCAGGCCAACGTGTACGGCAGCGCGAAAGCGAACGCTGGCGCTGCGCTGGCCGAGACATGCGCTCAGCTGGGAATTCGGTTCGTTGATCTCGTGGTTCCCGGTGTCTTCGGCGAAGGCGGCCGACCCGACTACAACTCGTTCGTCGCCACGTTTGCGCATCGGATTGCAGCGGGGGAGACGCCCACGGTTTCCAACGACCGTGAAGTGGAGTTGATCCACGTTGCGGATCTCGCAGACACCATTGTTCACCTGGCACTCGCCGAAAGACCGGCAGGCGCCGCTATGGCGGCTCGTGCGTTTGGGTCTTCGGTCCAGATCAGCGCGGTGGCACAGCTGTTGTCCGATCAGATGCGCACGTATCAATCGGGCATTCTCCCCGCGCTGGTTGACCCGTTTGAAGTTGCGATGTTCAACACGCTCCGACGCTGCATGTATCCGCATGGCTATCCGCTGCCGTTGGATGTGAAAGCTGACAATCGTGGCCATCTCATCGAGACCATGAAGGCATGCTCCGGCGGGCAGAGTTTTGTGTCGTGGACGCACCCCGGCATCACCCGTGGCAACCACTACCACCGGCGCAAGTTCGAGCGGTTCTTGGTGTTGTCCGGAACTGCCGAGATCAAGCTGCGGCGGCTGTTCACCGATGACGTAGTGACCTTCACCGTGACTGGCGACCAGCCAGCGCCCATCGACATGCCAACACTTCACACACACAACATCACCAACGTCGGCGACACCGAACTCATCACGGCGTTCTGGACCAACGAGATCTTCGATCCCGCAGCGCCCGATACGTACGCGCGCATGGTTGTGGCCCCCGCCGCCGAAGATGGCCTCGGCTCGGGCACAGGTGCATGACATGCGAGTCATGACCGTGGTCGGCACCCGTCCAGAGATCATCCGCCTGTCTCGGGTGATCTCCGCACTTGATTCGCACACAGATCATCATCTGGTGCACACCGGCCAGAACTACGACTACGAACTCAACCAGGTGTTCTTCGAGGAACTGGGTCTCCGTGCGCCAGTCCGCGTGATGCCGTGCGATACGTCGTCGGTCGGTCGGTTCATGGGCGATGTGCTGGCGCACACAGAGACTGCCATCAACGAAATTCGGCCCGACGCAATGCTGGTGCTGGGCGATACCAACAGCTGCATTGCTGCCGTCATCGGCCGTCGCATGGGCGTACCCGTATTTCATATGGAGGCAGGCAATCGCTGCTGGGACCTCAACGTGCCAGAAGAGACCAACCGTCGCCTCGTCGACCATGTCAGCGACATCAACCTGGCCTACACCGAACATGCCCGCCGCAACTTGCTGGCCGAGGGTCGCCATCCACGCACCGTGTATGTCACCGGTTCGCCCATGCACGAGGTGCTGCTGCATTACCGGGCCGGCATCGATGCGTCTGGCGTGTTGGCATCCGAAGGGCTCACCTCCGGCGGCTATTTCCTGGTCAGCGTGCACCGGCAGGAAAACGTCGACGACCCAGCACACCTTCACCGGTTTGTGCAGATGCTGCGGGGGCTGGTTGCGGCCTACGACATACCGGTGCTGGTGTCCACACATCCACGGACTCGCAAGCGGTTGGATGCGCTTGGCTCGGACCTGCCAGCCGGTGTGACGTTCTCCAAGCCGTTCGGGTTCTTCGATTACAACGCCCTCCAACTATATGCGCGCTGTGTAATTTCGGACTCTGGGACCATCAGCGAAGAATCTTCCATGCTGGGCTTTCCGGCCGTCACCCCACGTGAGGCGATTGAACGGCCAGAGGCGCTCGACGTTGGCGCAACCGTGCTGGCCGGCTCGGACCCGCAGTCCGTGTTGGATGCGGTTTCGTTGGTGGTGGGGCAGTGGGAGAGCGGATGGCGGCCCAACATGCCAGAGGACTACCGCATCACCGACACCTCCAACCGGGTGCTGCGGCTCATCACCGGTCTCACCCCGTTGCACCGGACCTGGAATAACCTCCGCTAATTCTTGGTCATGGTGCCCGCCGTAGCCACGAACGGTGCCAAACGATGACGGGTGAACACCAGTGTGACCACCGACACCGCTGGCAGTTCTACGAAACCGCCACAACTTCGCTCAATCATCGACTCCTGGTTCCAGGTGCTTGCCCAACACCCAGACCAGTGGCGCTTGCTCACCAGCGCCAACTCAGCCGACCCCGCTGTGCGTGCAGCGGTACAGCGGGTCACGGACATGCAACTGCGCAACGATGTGATGCTGATCAACGCGTTTGTGCCGAACCTACCGACGGCCGAAGTCGCGCCCCTCGCTCATGCCCTGCGCGGTTCGTTGATCGCAATCGGCACCTGGTGGCTGGATAACCCAACCGTCAACCGGTCGGTGCCGGTTGACGCGATGACTCGACTCTGTGCGGGTTTGTTTGCATCGCCGTTACAACGACAACGAAAGCAGGTACCTTCGGTTGTGACCGACAATTGACCCCGGAAATGGCGGCGCCGTGTATCTCCCGAAACACTTCACGATGGATCACGACGCTGCCGCAGCGGTCTTGCACAACGCAGGCGCCGCTCAACTGGTCACTCTCACCTCGGGTGGCATGGTGGCCACAACCCTTCCGCTGCTGTACATCCCAAGTCCTGACGGTGACGGGCTTGGGGTACTGCACGGACACGTCGCACGCGCCAATCGCCAATGGGCCGACTCTTTGGCACCATCAAATGGACCAGAAGCCCTCGTTCTCTTTGCCCAGTCCGACGCCTATGTCAGCCCCTCGGCCTATGCCACGAAACGCGAGACCGGCAAAGTTGTGCCCACGTGGAACTACGTCAGCGTCCAGGTGCGCGGCACGTTGGTGGTCCACGACGACCCGGTATGGACCCGGTCATTGGTCCACCGCCTCACCACGCATCACGAGGCCAAACACATCGTCGGCCGTGACCCTGGCAGCGTGACAGGACGGGCATGGTCAATAGACGATGCCCCAGCGGATTACATCGAGGGGTTGCTGCGCGCCATCGTGGGCATCGAGATCGTCATCACCAGCATTGAGGGCAAGGCCAAGCTCTCGCAGAACCGATCTTCCGAAGACGTTCAAGGCGTGATCCAAGATCTTCAGCAGGGCTCTCCGGCAGATCAGTACACTGCAGCGCAAATCGCCGAAGCCGCTCAGCTCCCTACGCGCCTGCTGGAGTAACGAACAACACCAACAACTACGGACGCTGCAAGGGTGACTGGGACCGGTCGGCTTCCCGGTCCACGATGTCGCCCAGAGCAATGTCGATAGCGGCCATGACGGCGGGTTCAAGCGTCTTGCCTACCCCGTTCACGGAGTCGTTCAATTGGTCGGGTTTCGTGGCACCCACGATTGCCGATGCGACGTTGCGGTTTTGCAGTATCCACGCAATCGCCAATGCAGCCATGCTGAGGCCAGCAGATTCGGCGATTGGCCGGAGTAGTTGGACTCGTTCAAGAACATCGTCTCGCATAAAACGGGAGATGAAGTTCTTGCCCGTTTCATCGGTGGCGCGAGAGCCATCGGGCACCGCCTCTCCGGGGAAATACTTCCCGGTGAGGACTCCTTGACCCAGTGGGGAAAACACAATCTGCGAAAGCCCTTCGGCTTCACAAGCAGGAATCACCTTGCCTTCGACGCCCCGCCAGAGCATGGAGTACTGAGGCTGGTTAGAAACCAGCGGGATCTTAAGTTCACGTGCTAACTGAGCACCGGCTCTGATTTCTTCGGCAGTCCACTCGGAAACACCGATGTAAAGCACCTTGCCCCGTCGAACGAGATCGGCAAACGCAACCATTGTCTCTTCAAGCGGTGTGAAATGGTCGAACCGGTGCGCTTGGTACAGGTCCACGTAGTCGGTTCCCAAGCGACGAAGCGATCCGTCGATGGATTCCATGATGTGCTTGCGGGAAAGGCCCCGATTGTTGGGACCACTCCCAGTCGGGAAGAACACTTTCGTCGCAATCTCCAGGCCGTCGCGGCGCTGAGCAGCCAAGGCACGCCCAAGAACCTCCTCGGCTTTGGTCCCCGCGTAGGCGTCAGCGGTATCGAACGTGGTGATCCCGAGGTCGAGGGCCCGGTGCACGCACGCACGGGCCGCGTCTTCCTCAACCTGACTTGCGTGAGTGATCCAGTTGCCATACGAAATGGCGGAAACCAGTAGGCCGCTCCGGCCCAATTGGCGGTGTTCCATATCAAGTCATCCTTCGTTGTTTCGGTTGCGGTTGGGGGTTGTCGGTCCGGTCTGGATAACGAAGATTCCAACCAGCGTGACGGTGGCCCCAAGGAGTTGAACATTGTCCAACGCCTGGCCGAGCCAGGCCCATGCCAGTGCTGCAGCGATCAACGGTTCGGACATGCCGACCACGGCTTTCACCGTTGGGGCGAGGTGCTGGAGCGATGCAATTTCCAGCAGGTATGGCACCAGGGTTCCGAGGACCACAACCCATGCAACGGACGTCCACACCGGCAGGTGCGTCCCAGCAACGGAGCCGAGCAGGGAAGCGTCCGCACCAAGCACAGCAAAGTCGAAATCCCACCAAGGGGCTACTGCTGCCCAGAAGACCGAGGCAACCGCAAACATCCAAAAGGAGATTGTGAGGGGATGATGACGGCGGAGAGTGGGAGCGGCCGAGAGGTGAACGGAGGGATCGGAGTTGAACCCGAGGTGGAGGGACCCATCAAGGAACGCCTTCCCTCTTACGAAGAAAGCAGCGAGGCATCCGGCGGCGCCGAAGCCAGCAGCGACCCCGATGGGGTCCAGTCCAATGTCGGTCCAAACCTTGGCAACGATCGCGAGACCACTCATGCCCAAGCCGATTGCAAGCCAACTTCGTCGATCAGCTCGTTGTCCGCGCGGCCGAAGGAAGAAATGCGAATACGCCGCTATGAGAAACGGCGCAGTGAATTCGATCAGCAACGCGATCCCAACAGGGAGACGGTCGATAGCCGTCATGAACAGGAACTGCACCAAAGCCGCGCCCGTCAGGCCAAGAAAGATCAGTGAAGGAAGATCAGCCCGACAAATCCGCAGAAGTCCGGGCCGAACAACGAGAATCACGAGCAACAAACCAATCGCTGCGCCCGTGCATCGCAATGCGGTCAGACGGATTGGACTGAGGCCGGCGTGTAACGCGACTTTCGAAACGTTCGCGCCGAGCCCGAAGAAGGCGGCGGCAACGATCGACAACACGGTGCCGAGCGAATTGCGTTGATCCGAGGTTCGCCTGATGAGCGACAGGACCGGGCTGTTTGAGTCATGAGTGATAGCGTTTATGCCCATGACGATAAAGAACCGAATGTCAGGAGTCAAGTGGCAATAGACCATGACAGCCTGTTTGCGCTCGAGGACCTCGTTGGGCTTGTGAACGGCGAAGATCTCCTGTCAACGATTGATGTCCTTGCAGCGTGGGTCAAGGCACGAGAGGTAACCGGCGCAATTGCTGGCTCCACCGCCGAACTGCGGGCCATGCAACGTCTTCGTGACCGTCTTCGAACCATGTTCAACCTGGCAGCCGCCGGCGACGAGGCCGCTGTCATCGATTCGCTCAACACGTTGCTCTCCGAGAGCAACGCAACCCCTCGGCTTGTTCGCCACGATCAACTGCCGCTGCACTTGCACTTCACCCCGAACGACGCGCCCCTTGACCAGCGATTAGGTGCAGAGATTGCGGTCGCCATGGCAATTGTCGTTCGAGACCTTGGGTACCAACGGTTCCGGTTGTGCGGGGCTCCCGGCTGTGGCCGAGCGCTGGTAGACCTCACGAAGAATCAGTCGCGCCGCTACTGCGACGCACAATGCGGCAACCGGGTTCATGTTGCGGCCTACCGAAACCGTCAATAGGCGGACGAAGTGTCCGGTTGGCTTCGCTAGGTTCAACCTGTGCCGGATGCATCGTCTCCCGTAACCGCTGAGCAGCTGATCGCGGAACCCAGCCAAGCCCGACCCCATATCGTCATCGTGGGCGGCGGGTTCGCCGGGTTTTGGGCGGCCGCTGCTGCACGACGCGTCGGCGGGGACCAGCTTGACATCACCATGGTGTCAGCCGGGCCGTCGCTACAGATCCGACCGCGGCTCTACGAGGCCGACCCTGCATCGCTGGGTGTGGACCTGCAACCGTTTCTCGACACACTCGACGTGGCGTTCGTTATCGACACCGCAATTGGTCTCGACCCGCCCGGCGAGACATCGGGTCAGTCCGCCGTCCTTGGCAGCGGAAACCGTCTCCCGTTTGACCGGCTTGTTGTTGCTACCGGCAGCGTGATGGCTCGGCCACCAATCGTCGGTGCACATACGGCTCACTGCGTGGACACCCAACAAGACGCAGTCGCGTTCGACGCACACCTGCAGCTTCTCGCCGAGAACAGCGCGGCGGTGGACGCAACACCCATCGCGGTCGCTGTCATCGGAGCAGGTTTCACCGGCATCGAGCTTGCGCTGGAACTGAGAGACCGCGTTGCAGCACACGGTGCAGCGTCAGCGGCCGAAGCGATGCGGATTGTGCTGATCGACCGCGCCGACACCGTGGGCAGCGAACTTGGCCCCAACCCACGCGGCTTGATCGAATCAGCCCTCGCCGAAGCTGGCGTCGAGACAAGACTCAATGCAAACATCACCCAACTCTCCGCTCAGTCCGTCACGTTTGCCGATGGCAACGTGCTGCGCTGCGACGCCGTGGTGCTCAACACCGGGCTCCGCGCAGCGCCCTTCGTCGCCGAGGTACCGGGGGAGCGAGATTCGCTCGGACGCCTCAACGTCGACCCGACTCTCCGCGCACCCCGCGCACCGCACGTGTTCGTTACCGGCGACGCCGCAGCAGCCGACACCGGGGACGGCCACATCACGCTGCAATCGTGTCAGCACGCGCTCCAGACGGGTCGCGTCGCGGGGGAAAACGCTGCCCGAGACGCGTTGGGCCTTGACCTCATTCAGTACCAACAACTGCGCTACGTCACCTGCCTGGACCTTGGTCGGTTCGGTGCTGTACTCACCGGCGGATGGGATCGTCAGGTGCTGAAGAGTGGCGCCGAAGCCAAAGCCCTCAAGCGTCGAATCAACACCGAGACCATCTACCCACCGTCGGGCGCCACCAAGAAAACGCTGCTTGAAATGTCGCTCTTCGCCCGTCCCACCCAATAGTCCGCCCACAACCTCAGCACAAACGCAAAGCCGTCCGCTTGTCAGCACTCACCGGAAGATAAGTACGCTCATATCCATGGTTGCCGCCACCGCCAGGTGCACAAGTACCCCACCCCAAATTGACTTCGTGCGTGTGGCGACCGTGCCAAGTATAAGCCCCGCAATCGCCGATGCGACCACTTCGGCGGGCGGTTTTCCGAGATGTAACCACACATATGGAATCGTGACGGCTGGAATTGTCCACCGGCGGAACAGCGGACGCAGCACCACAAGTAGATAGCCACGAAAGAAGAACTCGACCGCCACGAACTGCAAGGCGTAAAGCGCGTAAAAGGCAATCAGATCAAAGTCGCTGCGAGTGAGCGCTGAATACATCGGATAAGCGGCTTGAAACGCCTCGGTCCGGGCCGCCGGGATGACCACAATCGCATTTGCTGCCCACAACAAGGCGTAGATCCACAAATGCCCCACCATGCCCTGAATTCCAACGTGGCAGTCGCGCAGCCGAACAGCTCCCGTGAATCGCCTTGTCGCCCATAGGACGGCAAGCGGCAGCAGAACGAACGCACAGAGGCCGCCCGCAGCCCACATCGCGATGAGCCGAAGTTCGCCGTAGTGGCCAGACGTGGCAGTTGGGAACCAAACGGTAAAACGGTCAGCAGCGACCTTCCGTAAGTGGATTGCCCCCACAGCGAACGCTGCTGCAATCTGCGCCTGTACGCACGGCACAGCTGTGAAGAAGTGGACGCCTGGGCGTTGTTGGCTCACCGGTTCGGAGCAGTGGGAAAGTGGCAGTCCTGACGCGACCATTTCGGTATCGACGTTCATATTCGACTCCAGATTCGTCTTTTACTTGCCGAAGCTTGAGCGGCGGAGGGATTTCCCCTCTGCAGTGAAGGAGAACCGCGAAATGTCCGAGAAGGCCTTGACTCGAGTGGGGATCGCTACAGCGATTCTGTTGTTTGGAATCGGTTGCGGATCTCCAGTGCCGAGCCCGGCGCTTCCACCGTGCCCTGACCCAAGCTTGGCTACGTCGGTTGCTGTTTCGGAGGGTTCTTCCACGACGACCTCCGTCGGGTCATCCGAAACTGTTGTTCCGGGAAACACCACTGACACCACTGACACCACTGACACGACGATTGCGCCTGTTGCAATCGTCCCTGATGGTTCCGCAGAAACCGTTGTGAGTTTGGCGGTCCCTACGTCTGACGCTTCGGCCAGTTCGACCACTGTCGCTGCGACCGACGCCACTGTGCCTGTCGATTCAACCCTTGTCCCGGATGCAACAACCCCAGACTCCGTTGCTTCTTCTGCCGACTCGTCGGTGCCCAATATGCCGACCTCCGAAGCCGTCGTCTCCAACGTGACAACGACGTCTGTCCCATGTGAGCCGACGACCATCGTCGAGGTAACGCTGTCACCCAGCACCGCCCTCGAAACCACTCCCGCATCTGCCGCGGACACCACCGCCCCAGCGGGTGCCGATGACTCAACCGTGCCAGCTGACGTCAAGGTCGATTCGGTGCCGGCGGATGCACCTGTTACCGACCCCATCTTCACTGCCGACGTGGCGACCACCACTCCGTCCACAACCTCGATCTCGGTGGCCACCGTTCCCTCGACCACCGTGTCTGCGGTCGCCACCTCGAAGCCAACTGCGACCACGAAGCCAACTGCGACCACACTGGTCGACACCACAAGGGCGGTCACGACCAAAGCTGTCACGACCGCTTTGGTCACGTCGAAAGTAGTGAGCACAAAGTCCGCAGTGGAGACAACCAGGGAAACGACCCGTCCGGCCACAACCATTGCGGCAACGTCCAAACCGACGACCCCGATTGAAACCACTCGTGTGGTCACCACAAGCCCAGCGCCCGCATCCAGCACAACCTTGGTGGTGCAGACAACCGCCAGTACCTCAACCACTCTGGCGCCAGCCCTCACGACTTTGGTGACGTCGACGACAGCACCGCCCGTTACACGAGTCGCCGGGGGAAGCATCGCACTCCCGACGACCGCTGTTCCTACGACCGGCGGTCGGAGCACTCTGGCGCCCAACGCAACGCTTGTCACGGTCCCAAACCCGGCATAGTGGGGCGAGAGGCCGACCGCCGTGTATCCGACTCTTTTCCACGTAGTTCGTGCAGCGTTCGGTATTGACATCCCGGTGTTGGCATACGCCAACACCTACGGCGCAATCGTTCTGCTCGCGTTTCTGACAGCGAATCGTGTGTTCGCGTACGAATTGTCCAGAGCCGAACGGGCCGGCATCATTACGTGGCAAGCGCCGCAGGGCTCCCGGTCCAACCCGCGGCTGCTTTGGCTTGTTATTGCGCTCTCGTGTGCTGCGTTCGGGTGGAGGCTCGGGGCGCTCCTGGGGGCCGATCCAACTGCAGACCCCAACCGAGTCATTCGTTTGTTTCACGCGACCGGATCCTTCCTGTGGATGGCTGTTGGGTTGTTCGTCGGAACGATCGCTGGAGGCCTCGTCGTACGACGGCAGGGCCAATACAGGTCAAATGCCGCGCCCGCAGAATCACGACGTTGGAGCGCTCATACGTGGAACTGCACCGGCGTCGCAGCGTTTTGGGGGTTTGTCGGAGCCAAACTTCTGTTTCTCGTCGAACACCCCGGTTCATTCGGCCCGTCGGGATACACGATGTTTGGCGGTCTTCTGCTCGCCGGAGCGATGGTGATGCGATATTTCAAGCGCAATCACCTTCAGTTTTGGCCTGCGGTCGATGCTGCAAGCCTCGGCGTGTACGCGGCATACGGCGTCGGCCGCGTTGCGTGCCATGTCAGCGGCGACGGCGATTGGGGAGTAGTCAACCTTCGCACCCTTCCAGCGTGGCTGCCCAATTGGCTGTGGGCATATGACTACCCGAACAACGTTGCTCGCATGACCGGTTTCTCCGAAGCGGGCGGCTACTCCGGTGTTCCGATTAACTCCGGCGACTGTTTCGCCGGATACTGCACTCGTCTCAAACCAGGTGTCTATCCAACTTCGCTGTACGAGTTCCTCATCAGCACATTGGCCGTGATGTTGCTGATGAGCATCCGGCGGTACATCACAACTCCCGGTGTTATGCACGGCCTGTTTGTCTCGTTGCTTGGTGCTCAGCGGGTTGTCGTTGATCAGTTTCGGGTCCATCAACCCTGGCTGATTGGTCGCTCGCAGGTCCAGTTGATCGGCGTTGTGATGATGGTCGCCGGGCTCCTTCTCGTCGCGGTGCGTCGACGGGGGACGTCCAAGGGAATTCGACGGGCAGAGTTGCCTAGTGTCGAACGAGTCGCGGCGAGGCTGCCTCTGGCGCCGTGCAGTCGGTCAGAGGTTGGGTCCGGCAGAGGTGGCCTTGGCGCGTGATGAAACCGCGTTCACTTACTGTGGGCGGTCTCGAAGTGTCGCGATCGTGTCGCGAACCGGGAACAAACCGGGAACACTACAAACTGCGCCCTATCCCCTCACCTCATCTCGTGTCCTCACGTGCTTGCGTTCACGCTGTGTGTTCCAGAAGATGCCCTGCATGCGTTTTCATACCCAATCTCGAAGGGCATTCACAGGCACGGCTCTCACCGCCGCAACGCTTGTTCTGCTCGTCGGATTGACCTCCCCGGGTTCAGCAGCGCAGAAGAAACGGACCCGCCGTAGGTCAGCCGGCAACACCGCAACCACACTCGTCGCACAGAATCCCCCTCCTGTCCAAGCTCCTGCCCCAGCGGCACCAACCCCGGTGGATGGCTCCGCCTCCGTCAACCAGCAGCGTGAAGCTGTTGAAACTGCCATGGCTCAACAACTCCTCGAGCGAGTCAACGCCGAACGCGCCGTCCGGGGCATCGCACCACTGCGCTGGGACCCAGGTTTGGCATCGATGGCCCGCAATTGGTCGCAGACCATGGCTGCCACCGGCAACTTCTCCCACCGCCCAAAGGGCTCTGAGTCAGCCTTCGCTGTCCCTGCCAGGTGCTGCTGGGAGAACATCTACGCAGCCAGCGGCGGCATGGGCACTGCCCAGATACACGAAGGGTGGATGCGATCCACAGGTCACCGAAACAACATCTTGTCGCCCGAGGTGACTGCAATGGGGGCCGGTATCGTATGTGTCCCTGGCGGGAGGAGCTATGCCACAGAGAACTTCGCCACCGAAACCTGGAAGGGTATCGGCACCCCAGAGACCGCACCTGAACCGCGTTCCCCGGCAACTGGCGCCGACATTCGCTGCCCTTAGGCGTAGGTCTCCTGTTGGGGTACGTACGTGTGCACCGGTTGTGTTGAACTCACAAGCGCGCGTAGCGATTCCAACTCACCTCGGATGACCCCCGCTGCACGCGCCTGAACCAACACGTTGCCGATGGCGGTTGCCTCAACCGGTCCAGCTACCACAGGTACCCCGCATGCATTCGCTGTCAATTGGCACAACAGCTGGTTCTGGGCTCCGCCGCCCACCAGATGCACCACGCTCACTCGCTGGCCAGATAAGCGAGCCGCATCGCTGACAGCCCGTGCAAAACCAATCGCCAGGCTGTCAAGGATGCACCGCACCAGCAACACAGGATCGTTGAGATCACCTTCGCCGCTGCACGCAGCACGAATTCGAGTCGGCATATCACCCGGGCGGGAGAAACTCCGGCTGGTCCACGTCGAACATCGGTCCGCCGGCAGGTAGCGCTGAGGCGTCGGTCAACAACTTGGTCAAGTCGTAAGTTGTGCCTTGTTCCGCCCAGGTGCGAAGCGACTCTTGCAGCAGCCACAACCCCATCACGTTTCGCAGGTAGCGGACACGACCGTCCACCCCCAGTTCGTTCGTGAAGTTGGCGCTGCTGCTGGTCTCCGTGAGGATGGGCTTGTCCAGCTCAACGCCCACCAGCCCCCAGGTTCCACAGCTCACGTACGCAAACTCCGACGGGGCCGTGGCTGGCACGGCCACCACTGCCGAAGCGGTGTCGTGTGAGCCCACGGAAAATACTGGTGTGCCTGCTGCGATACCTGTACGCGCGCAGATCACATCGAGCAACGGACCAACCACATCGCCCGGCTTGCGCAACGGGCCGAACTGATCTGCCTTCACGTCCACCATTCGCAACAACTCTGGGTCCCACGTCCACGATCCCGATGCAAGCAGTCCGGTTGTCGAAGCGTTGGTGACCTCCGTGCCAGCAACTCCCGTCAGCCAGTACGTCAGCAAGTCAGGGATCAACAGAACGTGCTGGGCGCCGGCCAGCCGACCAGGTGCCTCGGCGAACAGCTGGAAAATGGTGTTGAAGGGGAGATGCTGCAATCCGTTGCGCGCATACAAATCGTGCGCCGACACCGGGAACTCCACTCGGTCCGTTCGTGCATCGCGGTAGTGGAAAGGATTGCCCATCAGCTGGCCGGCTTTGTCAATCAACCCATAGTCGATTGCCCACGAATCCACCCCTATGCCACTCAACCGATACTTGCTGGCTGCAATCGTCAGTCCACGAAGGATCTCTTCGAAGATGTGCTCGAGGTTCCAATGCAACCCGGTCGGCAAGCGCAGCGGCTCGTTGACGAACCGGTGCACCTCATCGATCTCCAACATGGTGTCACTTGCGATGCCGACAACCACCCGGCCACTTGATGCGCCTAGGTCTATCGCTGCAAACGCTCCGCTCACCACTCGTTCACCGCAGGAACGCTGCAGCCACGCCGGCATCCACCGGTATGTGCAAGCCGGTGGTGTGCGACAGATCTCCGCCGGTCAAGGCGAACACTGCGTTGGCAACATGTTCTGGAAGCACTTCTCGCTTCAACAACGTGCGCTGCGCATAGTAAGCACCCAGCTCTTCTTCTGGCACCCCGTAGACCGCGGCTCGCTTGGCTCCCCAGCCGCCGGCAAAGATGCCAGAGCCACGTACAACCCCGTCGGGGTTGATGCCGTTCACACGGATGGCGAACTCGCCAAGCTCGGCGGCCAGCAACCGCACCTGATGCGCCTGATCCGCCTTGGTAGCGCTGTAAGCGATGTTGTTGGGCCCGGCGAACACGCTGTTCTTGGACGAGATGTAGATGATGTCGCCACCGATGCCCTGCGCAATCATCAATCGGGCGGCCTCTCGTGACACGAGAAACGAACCCCGCGCCATCACGTCGTGCTGCAGATCCCAATCGGCCAGCGTGGTGTCCAACAACGGCTTCGACACGGACAACCCAGCGTTGTTCACCACCAGATCAACGCCGCCAAATGCCAACACGGCCGCCTGCAGTGACGCAATCACTCCGGCCTCGTCGGTAACGTCAGCGGTGACTGCCAACGCCACGTCGGCCCCGCCCAGCATGGCAGCGGTCTCTTCGGCAGCGGCCCCGTCGCGGTCGGCAACCACCACACAGGCTCCCTCGGCAGCCAAGCGCACCGCGATGGCGCGACCAATCCCCGACCCTGCCCCCGTGACGTAGGCGACACGAGCGGCAAGGGGTTTTGGTTTCGGTAACCGCGCCAACTTTGCTTCTTCCAGAGCCCAGTACTCGATGCGGAACTTCTCGGCCTCGCTGATGGGCGCGTACGTGCTGATGGCTTCCGCACCCCGCATGACGTTGATGGCGTTCACGTAGAACTCGCCCGCAACCCGCGCCGTCTGACGGTTGGCCCCAAAGGAGAACATGCCAACACCAGGCACCAGCACAATGGCCGGATCAGCCCCGCGCATTGCAGGGCTTTCGGGGGTGGCATGACGGTCGTAGTACGCGCGGTATTCCTCCCGATATGCAACGTGCAGCTCTCCTAAGCGCGCAATGGATTCTTCAATGGGCGCAGACGGGGCGACATCCAGCACCATCGGCCGGACCTTTGTCCGCAGGAAATGGTCTGGGCACGACGTGCCCAGTGCGGCTAGCTCACCCAGTCGTTCCGAGGCCAGGAACTCAAGCACCACGTCGGAGTCGGTGAACACTCCAACCTGGCGTCTGTCCGTTGACACCAGCCCACGGATGACGTGCCCAAGCTGCGCGGCACGCAATCGGCGTTCCGTGGTTGGAAGCGCAGCGTTACCAGGCATCTGCGCACCAAAGGGGCTTGGCCGACCGTGCTGCTGGAGGTACTCACCGGCGGTGCTGATGATCTCCAGCGAGTTGGCCTCGCATTGCTCTGAGGTGTCTGCCCACGCAGTGATGCCATGCCCGCCAAGGATGCACCCAATTGCCTGCGGGTTTGCCTCGGCCAATGCAGCAATGTCCAGGCCCAACTGGAACCCTGGCCGACGCCATGGCACCCACACCACTCGATCACCGAAGCACCGGCGGGTGTGTTCCTCGCCGTCGGCTGCGGTTGCGAGCGCGATACCCGAATCTGGATGCAGATGATCGACATGAGCCTTTGTCACCAGCCCGTGCATGGCCGTATCGATGGACGGTGCCGCGCCGCCCATGCCGTGGCAGCAGAAGTCGAACGCCGCCACCATTTCGTCTTCGCGTTCCTCGCCCGCATAAACCGAGACCAAGGACCGCAATCGGTCCAGGCGCAACGCCGCAAGGCCCGATACTTTGAGCGTGCCCAGGTCGCCGCCGGACCCTTTGACCCACAGCAGTTCGACGGGTTGCTGGGTGACGGGGTCGATGCCGGTTGCCTTGCACGAGGTGTTGCCGCCGGCAAAGTTGGTGTTGCGGGGGTCGGCGCCCAACCGATTGGATCGAGCGATAAGCGCGCTTACTGCTGAGGCCGGTGACCCTGCAGGCGCGACATCCTCCGTGCTCATGCGCCCCACCCAGCCTGGTTTCCGCCCACTCGGTCAGCGCAGACCTGCTGGAAGTACCCTGAAGCTGCATATGCGCGCATAGGGTCTGGTGCTAGGCCCATTTCTTCACGCAACGCGGCCAGCATTGGCCGCACGTCTGTGTTGTACGCGTCCATCATCACTGCGTTGGAACCGAGAACATCGCCAGCTGACTGTGCTTGAGATAGGGCGTCTTGGTCCACCAGCAGTGCCTTGGCCGTGGCTTCCTGCACGTTCATCACCGAACGGATCTGGCCGGCAATTTTCGGTTCGATGTTGTGGCACTGATCAAGCATGAATGCGATGCCGCTATCTGCGTTCAGTCCACCGCCGCGCACCACCTCGTACATGATGCGAAACAGTTGGAACGGATCTGCGGAACCCACCATCAGGTCGTCGTCGGCGTAGAACCTGGAGTTGAAGTCGAACGCGCCAAGCCGGCCTGCGCGCAGCAACCCCATCACGATGAACTCAATGTTTGTGCTGGGCGCATGGTGGCCGGTGTCGACGCAGACCACCGCCTTCTCGCCCAGGGCGAGGCAGTGCACCAGTGCGGTGCCCCAGTCCGGCACGTCGGTGGCATAGAAGGCTGGCTCGAACAGCTTGTACTCAAGCAGCATCCGCTGGTTGTCGCCCAGCCGGGCATAAACGGTGTGCAGCGCCTCGGCAAGACGGTCTTGGCGAGCCCGCAGATCGTCTTGGCCCGGATAGTTGGTCCCGTCGGAGAACCACAGCTTCAAGTCGCGCGATCCAGTGACATCCATGATGTCCACGCAGTCCAACAGGTGTTGGGTTGCCTTGGCTCGTATGCGCGCATCGGGGTTGGTGACACTGCCCAGTTTGTAGTCGTCGTCTTGGAACACGTTGGAGTTGATGGTGCCAAGCGACACCCCGCACTCCGCTGCGTGCTTCGACAACTTCTCGTAGTCGTCGACCCGGTCCCACGGGATATGCAACGCAACGCTTGGGGCGATGCCGGTAAACCGGTGCACGGTTGCCGCATCAGCCACCTTCTCGAACGGGTCACGAGGAACTCCGGGCTGGCCGAACACCTTGAACCGAGTGCCAGAGTTGCCATAGGCCCACGACGGCGTCTCGATGTGTTGGGTGCGGAGTTGCTGGCGTTGTGGCGCGGAGAGAACTCGGTTGTTCATCGCTTCCTCTGGTGATCGAAGGGAGTTGCGGGGGGTCCCTTGGGTGTGAAACGTTTCAGTACATCCTGACCCACAATGGCGGAAAACCGCAAGAGGGTCGTCCAAACGATAGGAGTTGCTCGCCAGGCGTCGATGCAGGGTAAGCGGATACCCGTAGCGTAGAGAGCACGATGGCCCAGCGATCCCAAGCAGGAATCAAAGACGTGGCTAAGCGGGCCGGGGTGTCTCTCGGGACGGTTTCGCATGTCCTCAACCACCCTGAACGCGTGACCCCTGCGCTCATGGAGCGTGTCACTGCGGCCATGGAAGATCTGAACTTCGTTCGCAACGGAGCAGCCAGCCAACTCCGTGCCGGCCGGACGATGTCACTTGGTCTTGTGGTGCCCGACGTTTCCAACCCGTTCTTCGCTGCGGTTTCGCGCGGAGCGGAGGACGAGGCCGATGCCCGCGGCTACAGCGTGCTCATCCTGAACGCAGCAGAGTCCCATGCCGCGCGAACGCCGACATTTGCAGTTCCTCATCGAGCAGCGTGTGTCTGGTGTGCTGCTGACTCCCGTCGACGATCGGGAGACGTCAGCGTCGCTCGCAATGCTGACTAACGGTGGCGTCCCCGTTGTTCTCGTTGACAACATCACCACGGACGAAGGCCGTTGTTCGGTGGCGGTCGATGACGTCCGCGGCGGTGAATTGGCTGGTCAGCACCTCTTAACAGCGGGCGCAAAGCGTATTGTGTACGTGGGCGGACCGCAATGGATCAGGCAGTGCACGGACCGGCTTCGTGGATTACAGAAGGCCGTTTCCGAGGCTGAGACTGACGCAATCATTACCCCCGTTCAGATCGACGCGCTCTCCTGGAAGGCTGGGTTCGAGGCAATCGGCCAGATCATGAGTCCGTCTCCCGACGCCATTTTCTGTGCCAACGATGTGGTTGCGCTTGGTGTCATGCGTGCGGTGGGGGAGATGGGCCTCAAGGTGCCCCGTGACGTGATGATCGTTGGTTACGACGACATCGATTTCGCCGCCAGCGCGGCGGTTCCGTTGACCTCGATCCGCCAGCCCGCTTACCAAATCGGAAAAACCGCAGCAACCCTTTTGCTGGACGAAGCGACAGCAAAAGGACCGAAGGGGCAACACCACGCGCATCAGCAAGTGCTGTTCAGGCCAGAGCTGGTGGTCCGAGCGTCCGCTCCTGGCGCACGTGAGCGCCGACCTCAACGCGCCGCCAAGGACTGATCGGTCCCGGGACCGCCCGGGCCAGCCCGAGTCGCGAGCTTCACAACGTGTCGATTGACACACCTTGCCCAAACCGTTACAGTCGAATTTGCTCTTGATACGTTTCATTTCGCAGGTCCTGAAATGTCGATCCTGGGCAACACCCACCTGCTATCGGGCGGTCGACCCGCCGGAAGGAAACCCATGAACCACAATCCCAGTCGCACCCTGGCTGTCGGTGCCTCGGCCGTTGCGGCAATCCTCGGCGCCTCCGCCATCGTGGCAGCGCCATCGCCAGCAGCAACCGCCAAAAAGGTCACGTTGTCCGTGCTGGTCGATGACGGGGAAGGTCAGGCGAAGATCATCGCCGGTATGGTCACGGCGTACAAGAAGCTTGCGCCCAACGTCACACTAAAGGTGGAGACACGGCCAGGGGGCGCAGACGGGGACAACATCGTCAAGACCCGCCTCTCAACCGGCACTATGGCCGACGTGTTCTGCTACAACTCCGGCTCGCTGTTCCAGGCCCTCAACCCTGCAAAGAACCTCGTTGCGCTCGACGCCGCAACGCTGAAGAACGTGGACGCCGGCTTCAATCCCGTGGTTTCGGCTGGCGGAAAAGTGTACGGCGTTCCCAACGGCACGGTCATGGGCGGTGGCGTCTTGTACAACAAGGCAGCGTTCGCCAAGGCCGGCATCTCTGTGCCTCATACCTGGGCCGAGTTTGCAGCCAACAACGACAAGCTCAAGGCTGCTGGCATTGCACCTCTTGGCGGCAGCTACAAAGACACGTGGACTTCACAGTTGTTTGTTCTCGCCGACTACTACAACGTGCAGGCTGCCAACAAGAACTTCGCAACCGATTACACCAACAACAAGGCGAAGTACGCAACCAACGCCGCAGCGTTGAAGGGTTTTCAGCGGCTTGAGGAATCGGCCAAGAAGGGCTGGTACCAGAAGGACTTCGAAGCAGAGACGTTCGATGGCGCCATCAAGAAGCTTGCTGATGGAGAGGTTGCGCAGTACCCCATGTTGACCTTTGCGCTGGGCAACGTAGATCCAGCAAAGCTGCCAAACATCGGCTACTTCGGCCTCCCCGGCGACGACGCCAATAACCACGGCACCACGCTGTGGCTGCCTGGTGGTTGCTATATCCCTAAGACCTCCAAGAAGCAGGCCGACGGCAAGAAGTTCTTGGCCTTCATCGCATCAAAAGCAGGCACGGACGTCACCAGCGCAGCACAGCCGCCAAGTGGGCCGTACATGGTGAAGGGCGCCGTGCTCCCGGCCTCCACCCCGCAGGCCGTGCGTGACATCGATGCGTACATCAAGGCCGGCAAGACCGCTCCGGCGCTTGAGTTCCTCTCACCGATCAAGGGCCCCAACCTCGAGAAGATCACCGTTGCTGTTGGCACGGGCCAACAGTCAGCGGCCGACGGTGCAGCTGATTACGACAAGGACGTAGAGAAGCAGGCAAAACAGCTGGGTCTTGCTGGCTGGTAGCTCGGCCAATCGTGGATTCGGTCGGATCTCTTCTGGGGGTCCGACCGACTTTCAATTTCGCCAGAGATTCGTCCAGAGACAGAGATGTAGATGCCAACCAAAACCGTTGAACGCCAGGCGTATCCATTTCGCCTCTATATCCCCGCTATGTCTATTTACGTGGTGTTATTCGTTGTCCCCACCCTGATTTCCATTTTCTTCGCGTTCACCCGATGGGACTTGCAGGAATGGGAGTGGATAGGGTTTGAGAATTTCCGTCAGTTCTTCAGCGAACAAGCTCTCAACATCGGCTTACGCAACACGTTGATCTATGCCGTGTTGACCAGCGGTGCAAAGGTCGTCATTGGGATGGGGTTGGCTGTGCTGCTGACGTCTCGCCTTCGTTCAAGAGGGTTTCTCCGCTCGGTGGTCTTCTTCCCTGTCCTGGTCAGTACGGTGGCCGTGGGTCTCACCTTCTCGGTCTTGATGCACCCTTCAACGGGGCTCATCAACAGATCCCTTGCGGCGGTTGGCATCGATGGCCCGCGCTGGCTGATCGACCCGAAGATCGCACTGCTCTCCGTGGCATTTGTCGACATTTGGAAAGGAGTCGGTCTCGCCACTCTCATTTACATCGCCGGTATCGCCTCGATCCCGCCCGACTACTTCGAAGCTGTGTCGGCAGACGGTGGCAGCGCTTGGGACCGATTCCGTCATGTTATTTTGCCCCTCAACCGGGCAGCAACGTTTAATGTCATCACGTTGTCAATTATCGGCGGCCTGCGATCGTTCGACCTGATCTGGACGATGACCAACGGCGGACCTGGGTTCAAGAGCGACGTGTTGGCTTCCGTTATTTTCAAGCAATACCAAGCCGGATTCTTTGGTTTAGCCACCGCTGGCAACGTGGTGTTCTTCATCTTCATTTTCATCTTGATCCTGCCCATGAACCTGTACTTCAAACGGAAGGCGCTGAACCTGTGAAGCAACTCCGACGCTATTGGCTCGACATCGTGTCGATCCTGGTTGCAGTGCTGGTGTTCATTGTTCCGTTCGCCTTCATGTTCCTGATGGCAGCGAAGGACGCCGACGACGCAGCTGACTTCAGTTTCACGTGGCCAAAGCGGTTTGTGGCGTGGTCCAACATGAAAGAGGTGTTCGCCAGCCGTGACGGCGTGCTGTGGACTGCGTTCAAAAACAGCGCAATTCTCACCATCTTGTCAGTGGCCGGGCTTGTCCTGGTTGGGTCGCTCACCGCTTTTGTCATCGATCGACGGCCGGGAAAGTTGTCGAAGCTGGCCGACTTTTTGTTGATTGCCGGCCTGATGATTCCACCGGCAATTGTGCCAACCATCTGGGTGCTGCAGAAGGCGCACATCTACAAGAGCGTGTTCGGTCTCGCACTGGTTGAGATTGCGTTCCTTCTCCCGTTCGCCACGCTCATCTTTCGTGGTTTCATCAGCACCATTCCCCGGGATCTAGATGAAGCTGCTGTCATCGACGGTTGCACAGGGTTCAACCTGTTCTTCCGCGTGATCTTCCCCCTCATGCGGCCAGCCACCATCACCGTTGGCCTGGTCTCCTCGCTGTTTGTGTTCAACGACTTCGTGAACCCCCTGTACTTCCTCCCAGGCAGCGGGAACGAAACGGTGCAGCTGACGTTGTTCAACTTCGTCAGCCAGTTCACGCGCAACTGGAACCTGCTGTTCATGGACATGCTGATCATCACCGTTCCGCCCTTGGTCCTCTACGTGATCTTCAACCGCAAAATCGTTTCAGGCATGACGTCAGGCGCTGTCAAGGGTTAGCCCCGACGGTGGAGCCCCCCAGAATGAACAACAAGAAAGCACGCATATGAACGCGCTTCATGCAACGGCAGCAGCTCCAACCAACCTTCGTGTTGAAAACCACCCGCGGCAGCTGCGCGTTCTAGGCATCGGTGAGGCATCACCCCGTCTTTCGTGGCAGATCCCAGCTGCCCCAGCCGGCTGGACCCAGCAGGCCTACGAAATCGAGACGACCCGCTACGGATCCACTGCAACGTTCGTCGTCGAGACCGCAGACCAGTTGTTCGTTGCGTGGCCGGACCGCCCGCTTGTCTCGCGTGAACGGGTGCATGTGCGGATCCGTGTCCAGGGTGACCAGCAATGGTCGGACTGGAGTCAACCAGTCGAAATCGAAGTCGGTCTGTTGCAGCCAGCAGACTGGCAAGCGCAGTTCATGAGCCCCAGCGCAACCAGCCAGACGGGCGCCGTCGGAACCGCAGCGCCATTGCTGGCGGGCACATGGATGCTCCCCGACGACATTGTGGAAGCACGGCTGTACGTGTCGGCACTCGGTCTCTACGAGCTCAGCATCAACGGGGCCAAGGTGGGGGACCAGCTCCTCGCGCCGGGCTGGACTTCGTACAACAATCGACTGCGCTACCAAACCTATGACGTGACCGCGATGCTCCATGGCGGCGTGAATCACGCAAGCGCGCTCCTCGGAAACGGGTGGTTCCGCGGACAGCTCACCTGGAGCATGAAACGCTGTCACTACGGCGAACGCCTTGCCGTCATCGGCCAGCTCGAAGTCCTCACCGCAGCGGGCGATCGCCACGTGATGAGCATCGACAACTCCTGGTCGGCCCGCTCCAGCAACATCTCGGCCGACGACATCTACGACGGTCAAACCACCGATCTGCGCTACCAGACTGCTGGCGACCCGGTGCTTGTCGAACCGATCGATTTCGACATAAGTCGACTTGAAGCCCCCGACGGGCCTCCGGTTCGGGCGACCGGTTTCCGGACTGCACAACGTGTCTGGCGGTCACCGTCTGGCAAGTTGCTGATCGATTTCGGCCAGAACCTCGTGGGGTGGTGCCGGCTTACCGTCCGAAATTTGGCGGCCGGTCACATTGTGGTTCTGCGTCATGCCGAGGTACTGGAAAACGAAGAGCTGGGTGTCCGTCCACTCCGCAAGGCGAAGGCCACAGACACCTTCATCGTGGCAGGCGGACCAGAAGAGACTCTGGAACCCTGTCTGACCTTCCACGGGTTCCGATTTGCTGAGGTTGATGGCCTGGACGATCTTGACCCGAGAGACATCAGCGCCGTTGTTGTGGGAAGCGACATGGAACGAACCGGCTGGTTCTCGTCGTCCAGCGATCTCCTCAACCAGTTCCACAGCAATGTCGTCTGGGGCATGCGAGGGAACTTCGTCGACGTCCCAACAGATTGCCCGCAACGAGACGAACGTCTCGGCTGGACCGGTGACATCGAGGTTTTCTCGCCAACTGCTACGTACCTTTACGATTCGGTCGGATTCCTGACCTCTTGGCTGAAGGACCTCGAAGCTGATCAACGACCCAACGGTGTCGTGCCAATTGTGATTCCTGATGTGCTGCAAGACGGGATCGTCGGCGCTGCATGGGGCGACGCCGCAACCATCGTTCCCTGGGTGCTTTATCAACGCTCTGGAGACCTGTCCGTCCTCAAACGACAGTTGTCGTCAATGCACCGATGGGTGAGCTGCATCAACGGGCTTTCTACCAACGGCGTTTGGGCGGGCGGGTTCCAGTTCGGTGACTGGTTAGACCCAACCGCTCCTCCTCACGACGCGTTGCGCAGTAAGGCCGACAAAGACGTCATCGCAACGGCCTACCTGTTTCGCAGCGCACAGATCCTGGCCGACTCGGCTCAACTCGTCGGCGACGCTGGAATCGCGTCTTGGGCGGCCGAGGTGGCAACCGCAGCCAAAGCCGGGTTCCAACGCGAGTTCGTCACCGCAAGTGGACGGATCCTCAGCGATGCTCAAACCGTCTATGCCCTCGCATTGGAGTGGGATCTCCTCGAGACATCGGCGCAGAGGGTCCGTGCCGCTGCGCGGCTTGCTGATCTGGTTCGCACGTCCAACTTCTGTATCGCTACCGGATTCGTGGGCACACCACTCATTGCGGACGCGCTAACCAACAACGGTTACGCCGACGTTGCGTATCGGATGCTTCTGCAAACCGAATGTCCGTCGTGGTTGTATTCCGTCACGATGGGCGCCACCACCGTGTGGGAGCGCTGGGATTCCATGATGCCCGACGGCAGTATCAATCCCGGTGAGATGACGTCGTTCAACCATTACGCGCTTGGGGCAGTTGCCGATTGGATGCACCGTCGTGTGGGCGGCCTTGCCCCGGCCGATGTGGGGTATCGCCGCCTGCGGATCGAGCCGATCATCGGAACGGGGTTAGATCACGCAACGGCCCACGCCGACACGCCGTACGGCGACGCAAGCGCTGGCTGGTCCAGGGTCGGGCCTTCCGGCAAGTGCACGGTAGAGGCAGTTGTGCCTGTTGGAACGACAGCCGATGTGGTGCTTCCGGACGGGCGTTCCTTTGAAGTGGGGCATGGCACGTATCAATGGGATGTTGAGCTTTCTGCTGCTGCTCGGGCTGCGGCTCCGGCGAAGCCATCCAGTGTTCGAGAGGTGATGGACTGTCAGCCTGCTTGGGAGCGACTCGCCAGTGCTGCGGTGCAGGCCGAGCTTGGCGGCATGTCTCGCACGAGAGACGCCAAAGACTTGGCCGACAGGCTGTCCCCGTTTCTGGACCAACCTGTGGCGGAGCTACCGGACATCTTGACCATGGGCGGCAACGATCCCGGCCGGGATCGGTTCATCGAACTGCTGGGAGATCTGCTTTCCCCGTAGATCCGAACACATTTAGGACAGCGAACTAGGCGACAATCGGCCAACGAACTCTTTCATCCAGTGCAGCCGATCCACTGCCTCTGCGAGCCGCAATCCAGCCCCCTCAGCGGTTGCACTGTCGTAGGAATCATCGCCAAGCACAACTCGCAACTGCTCTCGCAACGATGCTCGCCGAAGGACTTCTTTGTCCGTCCCTCGATAGTTGTGGAACGCACCCAAAGACTCTATGGCCGACAGCAGCACGGCCGTTTCGCGCGGTATCGCGTCGGCCACGGCAGGGGGGACCCATTGCAGCATCTGCAACACCGACGTGGGTTCGTCTGTCAGCAGAAGATCTGCGAACGTACTAATCCCGCTCAGGAACCCGACGAGGTCACCCTTGCGGAGGGCCTGCTGAGCCAAAGCGCCGCTGGCGTGCGCCTGCGCCGAGGTGCGGCCCAGCAGCCCGGCCAGTTCGGCAACTTCAACCGTGAGAGCGGCAACCTCAGGGCTCGCTGGTTCAAGCAGTATTCGATTCGCAAGCGCAGTCAACAGTCTCATGGATCCGACGTCACGGGCCTCGGCTACCGCCTCGTTGGCCAGCGCAATGCCCCTTTCCGTTTCGCCCGCAACCGCGCGAACAACCCCAAGTGGCCCCAATTGCCTAGTTCGGTCACCGTTCCCTGTTCGCAACTCGTGCTCGATGCGGTCGGCGAGGGCGACAGCTTCGTCGGTTCTGTTCGAAAAGGCACAACGGACCATCAGCCGTGTCGCAGCGAACACGGGCAACGCAAGACCAGCCGCATCGGCCAACGCAAGGGCGCGCCGCGCCGCAGCTTCGCCCTCATCGTGCGAGCCCACCGTCCAGGCAAAAGCGGCCAGCCACGCCAGTACTTCGAGACGAAGTTCCGTGGGTGTTGCATCGGTATCGCATTCCCTCATCCGCAGGAGCGCTTCGTTGCTCCGTGACCGAGCCAGCCAGGCGTCACTGAGTTGCACGGCCAACAACGCCGCCGCAGCTGGGTCGCTCGAAACAAGCCACGTGTGTGCTCCATGAATGTCTTCGCCAAGCTCGATGACTCTGTCGACATGCGTTGCCGCAATGCGAGGATCAAGGTGATCGAGTGGTGTGGGAACCGTGGCCATCACCCATGCAGCGTGGCGGGCCCGCACCTTTTGCTCACGCCCTGATTGCGTCAACAAATCGCCACAATGCAAGCGCATGGGGACAAGCATTCTGATGCCGTCGCCACGGCGGACAAGCAAGGATCGACGAATGAGTTCATCGAGGCTGTCAATGACCTGCTCACGACCGCGCCCAGACACCGCAGCGGCAGCCTCCCAATCAAACGTTCCGGAGAAGACCGCAAGATCCAGCAGGGTTGCTCGGTCTTCTTCATCCAGCAGCGCAAGGCTCCATTCGATGGCTGCAGTCATGGTGCGGTGGCGTTCCGGTTGATTGCGTGACCGCAGCAGATCGAAACTGACCTGGAGTTGGTCTGCGATCTGCTGGACCGACATCACCCGTACCCGAGCCGCAGCGAGTTCGATGGCTAGCGGGAGTCCGTCAAGGCGACGACAAATCTGACCGATGCCTTCAGCGTCCCCCGGGCCGAGCTGGAATTGCGGATCGATAGCTCGGGCGGCGAGCATGAACAAGCGTCGTGCCGCAGAAGCTTCCGTCCCATCGTCAACCTGAAGGGGTGCAATTGGTTCCACCCGTTCACGCGGCACGTCCAGTTCTCGCTGCGACGTCGCAAGGATGGCCGCAGCCATCTGATGTGAAGAGGCAGCACGTACAAGGGACGTCACGGCGTCGACCACGTGCTCGCAGTTGTCGATGATGACCAGCATCCGGCGCGAATGGAGCGCGTCACGGACTGCATCGATCAGCGACCTGCCCGCCTCGTCGGCAACTCCCAGTGTTGAGGCAAGGAGGGGCAACACGCGTTCTGGGCCCGATGCTGAAGCCAGGTCGACGAACCAACCGCCTTCGTAGAACCGTTGACGCGAAAGATGCGCGAGCTGTAACGCAAGCCTTGTCTTGCCGACCCCGCCGGGGCCGACGAGCGTGGTGATCTCTCCGGGAAGCAGTTCGGGGAGTATCCGTTCGATCTCGCTATCGCGTCCGACAAACCGCTCTGGATCGAACGGGGGCAACAGCCCTTCGGTGGGAGCCGCGCGCAGCCCGCGTGGGTCTCTCGAGGCACCGGCTACGAGAACCTCCACAAGCTGTTCTGGCTCGTGGAATCCCTTCAGCCGGTAGAGGCCGTGTCCGAAGAGGATGAACTCATCCGGGCCGTGTTCCTCCGCGCTGGCACGTTCTAACTCGCGCGCGACTGCAGCACTGGCGACAATCTGACCGCCGTGTGCCGTGGCCATGATTCTGGCAGCGCGGTGCATCGGTGGGCCGTAATGCTCGCCGCCTCGTGGCTCAACCACGCCTCGATGCAAACCAACGCGGATTCGCAACGGGTGGGTCTCAAGTCCCAGTTCGGCTGGACCGCACGCCAGGCGCGTTTGCAGCTCTACCGCTGCCAGGGTCGCGGGCTGTGCCTGGATAAATAAGGCGATTGCCCCATCGCCAGTGCGGGCGCCAAGCACCCCGCCGTGGCGTTCAACGATCTCCGTTACCAGTGCGTCGTGGTGGCGCATCAGCGGGCGCATCGCGTCGGGCTCCGCAGTCCCACCGATCCGACGACGACTCGATGTCGGTGAACATCAAGATGCGGTCAATGAACAGTTCCGCACTCCGCGTACCTTCGGTTGAAATTGAGGCTGGAGCGGAGTCATCGGGCACGATCGCACCACGGTATCGTCAACCGATGCCCGTGATCTTGCCAGCCTCGTTCGACGATTTCATCAACACCGCAAGCACCTGTGATGTGGTGCTGTGGGGTGGTTCGTCGCTCAACTCGACCGGCATTGAAATCATCAGTAACAGTCCCTTCTCGCACACCACCATGGTGATCGTCGACCCGGGTACCGGCGACCGCTATCTGTTGCAGGCGGCAAACGTCGGGCTGGGCGACGACCCGTTCGCAGGCGGAACTTCGCACGCGGGCGTGCAAGCTGGTCTGCTTCGCTCGACCATGCTCACATTGTTGAACTACAAAGACGTACCGACGTGGCGGCCTTACACGGGCACTAATCAGAACGACCCAGCGTTCATCAGCGCCGTATGGAACCTGGCCAAGTCGTTCGACGCGATTCCCTTCCCCGACGTTCCACTGGGCATGGCCGCCGAATTGTTTGCCGGCCGGGTCGAAAACATCGAGATCACCACTTCTCTGTTCTGTAGTGGTCTGGCCGGGTTGATGTTCAAACGACTGGGCATCATCGACCCAGCGGTACCGTGCAACGCGTATTTTCCGAAAGACTTCTCGTCGCTCTACCCCGGCTACCTGAAAGTCATCAGCGGTTCCTTTGGCGTCGATACCCCAATCGCCCTCCCAACCGGGGCCGCAACATCTCAGCAGTCGTAGATGGCCGGACTCAGCATCACCGCTTGATAACAGCACTACTATCGCCTACCCGATGCCGTCGCAAATCTCACCCGCACCGGCACTTTCCCAAGCGTTTCTTGGTTGGCCACAAACCGTCAAGGACCGATTCAGCGTCGTTGCACTTGGTCTGATTGCAGGGATAGACGGCATTGGCTATTCCGTTGCGATTGCGGCCCTTCTGTTCACCGGGACACTTTCCAGCGGGCTCGGCCTGGCAACGGGATCATCGCTGCTGTGCACCGCAATTGTTGGGTTGTTCGTCGGAGTTCGCAGTCGCGTGCCCACCAACATTGCTCACGTACAAGATGTGGCCGTGGCAGTCCTTGCCACGATGTTCAGCAGAACGGGTTATGCCATCGCCACCGCATTTGCCGTCATTGCACTGACGTCGCTGGCTACTGGTGTGGTGTGTTGGCTCACAGGAATGCTGCGTGTCGGGCGGATAGTGAAGTACTTCCCGCAAGCCGTGCTGGCTGGCTTCCTGGCAGGTACAGGTTGGTTACTGCTGCGTGGCGGAGTAATTGTCGCTTTGGGGTACGCACCAACTTTTGCAGGACTTGGCGACACCACTGCGTTGTCGGTCCGCCATCTACTGCTCGCTCTCGCGATGGCCCTGTGCCTGTTGTTTGTCATGTCGCGGTACCACCACCCCATCGCGTTGTTGAGCGTGTTGGTTGGATCCGTGCTGGCGTTCTATTGCTGGATTCTGCTTGCGCCCGTCACGATGTCGTCGGCAACAGCGCAGCGGTACTTGCCAAGCTCGTACGAAAACGCCGCACTGAAAACGCCTTTCCCGTCGATGCTGAGCGAGGTTGATTGGGCGCAAGTTGCGAAAGCAACGCCAACGATTCTCACCATTGCTTTGCTCGGTCTCTTTGCAATGCTCATGAACAGCGCAGCCCTGGAACGCGCAACGGGTATAGAGGTGGACCTCGACGCAGAACTGCGCGACACCGGCATCGCCAACGTGCTGGTGGCAGCCGTTGGGGCACCACCCGGGTACACAGGGTTGTCCATCTCGGTGCTTGGCGACAAGGCCGGGGTCAGACACCGTGGTGCAGGCATTGTTGCCGGCGCTGTCGTACTGGTTGGGTTCGTTTTCGCAGGCCAGATCGTTACGCACGTGCCAACCTTCGTCAGCGCGGGCTTCATCATGTTTCTCGGAATCGATCTCTTGAAGGACTGGATTCTCCGAGCGCTACGCACCTACAGCGCTCCAGAGGCAGTAACGGTTTTGCTGATCCTCGGGGTGGTGGTGTTCTTCGGGTTCTTGTACGCCACTGTCGCAGGGTTCATCGTTGCAACTTTGCTGTTCGCCATTTCGTATGCGCGCATTCCGATCATTCGATCGGTCGCATCCCTGCGAGCAATCGCCAGCACCACGGAGCGACCCCCACAAGAGGTACAAATCCTCCGCCGTGCGGGAGATGCGGTGTCCGTTCTTCGCCTACAGGGCTACTTGTTCTTCGGCTCAACCGAGCGAATCGTGACTCACGTCAACCAACGGATTGCGGACGCAACGTTGCCCCACCTGCGCATGGTTGTACTGGAGATGGCGCTCGTTCCCGGGATAGACGCCGCATCGGCTGCAGCGTTAGACCGGATTCGGTTGCTCGGCGAGAAGCATGGCTTCGCAGTCTCGCTCGCTGGTGCCAGTCCTTCAGTTTTGGCCGTGTTGCGACGCTGCAAAGTGGACGTCGTCGCGGCAACGTCATCCGAGCCCCCAACGTCAGCAGCGGGCATCGAGTTGTTCGAAAGCCTCGACGCAGCGCTCCTTGTTGCCGAGACCCGTCTCCTTGAGCTGACGCCGTCTCCGCCGGTCTCCCTGTCGTTGCGAGAGCGCCTGGCCAACGACGTGTCCGCCGAACAATTCGATGCGCTGATGTCGCACATGCGGCACGCGACGTTTGAACCCGGCGAGACCATTTTGTCGGCCGGTGGGCCGGGCGACGAACTGTTGATCGTCAAAGGCGGCACCGTTGCCGTGCTTCGGCGGTCTCCCTCGGGTGCAGTCGTCCAGCTCAGACAAATGTCTGAGGGGGCGGTCGTCGGAGACATCGGCTTCGCTCTTGGACAAGCGCGCACCGCTGACATCGTCGCCGTCCAGCCTGCTGTGGTCTTGCGTATTACCCGTGCCGAGGTCGACGCACTTGATGCGGATCTTGTCGCGCTGCTGCACCGCATCATGAGCCGGGGCCTGGCCGAAAAGGTCATCACCGCGAACCTCATGACGGACCACCTCCGAAGCTGACCGAGCTCTCCGGAAATCCCCCAGCGTCGTTTGGGGGGTTCACCGGATAGAGCCAACGTGGGCCAACCCGCACGCTTGACCCGTGTTCAACTTGTACCGGACGTACGCCATCACGATCTTCGCCGTAACACTGTTGAGCGCCTTTGTGGTCGAGGTCGCTCGTCAGTTGTGGAAGCGTCGCAATGTTGATCTCGCCTCGACTACCACCTCTGTGGTGTCAGCAGGAACGTTTCTGCTGGTCAAGACGGCCATCGGCAAGTTGGTGATGCTGTCGCTCTCGTTGTGGATCTACGAGAACCACCGCATGACAACTCTCAGCCTCAGCAACCCGCTGGTTTGGATCGGCGTGTTTTTGCTGCGTGACGCCATCTACTACTGGGAACACCGCGCAGAGCACAAGATCGGCCTGCTGTGGGCGTCGCACATGGTGCATCACTCGCCAACCACCATCGGGTTCACCACGGCCATTCGGGTGCCCTGGATGGAAGCTGTGTACAAGCCATGGCTTGGACTGTGGGTTCCGTTGATCGGCTTCCACCCACTGGCGTTTGTCACGCTGGATGTGTTGGCCGCCACGATTGGTCAGCTGCAGCACACCACCGCATGCCGCAAGCGCACCGTTTTGGACTCGGTCTTTGTCACACCGTCAGCGCACCGGGTCCACCACGGCTCAAACCCGCAGTACATCGACCGCAACTTCGGTGCAGTGCTCATCGTCTGGGACCGGATGTTCGGTACCTACACCCCGGAAACGGTGACCCCGGTCTACGGAATCGGCGCCAAGTCCGCCATCACTACCCCTGCCGAAGCTCTCGTAGGGGGATATCCCCGCCTGTTTGCCACCGCTCGCCAGGCCGTCGGGGCCACCGGAACGCTTCGGGCCGGCGCTCGTCACCTGGTTGCTCCGCCTGCCTAGCTTTGGGGGATGGGGCGGGACGGTCTGATTTGAGACACCAGTGACCTGCGGAAACGTCAGCGCGAATAGCAACCGGACCGGCTCCGGCAAACCTGTGTGCATACGAACGGCTGCCGACCGACCGGAGAAAAGCCACTATTTGCAGCCTCAACGGACCCACAAACCGAAACCCGATCGGCAGAAATCACAGACAACAGTCAACTTTCACTAGTGCCAGCAGCGGCAGGGGTGGGGTACGCTGACGGAATGACTGGCGAGGAACGTCCGCCCCTCGATCTGCGGGCAGCGCTGCAAATTCTGCGTGGCCGTTGGGTGTGGGTTGTGGTGCCCGTGGTGCTTGCCACCGCATTGCAACTGGGCTTGGCCCTGCGTGCCACTCCCATGTACACCGCCAGCACAGACCTGCTTTTGCGTGGCAAGGTCACCGATGCGCTGATCAGCGGCGTCAACGACCCCAACGCCATCGCCACCAACAACTACTACTCCGAGCAAGTTCTTGCCACGGAAATCCGTGTTCTTGGATCTGATGCGCTCTACACCAAGGCCACCAAGAAGCTCGGTTTCGATGCGGTCGTTACCGCCATCGGAGATCCCGACGCCGGCATCCTGCGCATTGTCGCCCAGGACGAAAGTCCGTCACGCGCTGCCAAGATCGCCAACACCTACGCCGACGCGTACAAAGAGTTCCGCCGTGACCAAACCGTGGCAGACATCGAAGCCGCCACCACGCAGCTTCGTAAGCAAACTGACGTCTATGACACGGAAATCGATCTGTACACAAACAGAATCGCAACCGCAACGGAAACCACCCCTCCAGCAGTGGTGGAGTCGTACCGTGCGCGCCGAGACGCAGCGCAACAGGCTAAGGACAACTACCAAAGCCGCATAGACGGGCTCACCGTCGACGCCGCCCTCAAGTCGGGCAGCGCAAACGTGCTCAGCCCAGCGGTTGCTCCAACCGCTCCTACGTCGCCTCGCCCGCTCCGCAGCGCTGCAACCGGCTTGCTTGCTGGCCTCGTCGCCGGCCTTGGCCTTGCGTTCCTGCGTGAAATTCTCGACGACCGGGTCTACGGCCCAGCACAGTTGGCACAGCACGGCTACCCACCGGTGCTCGGCGTCATTCCTCGCACGCACAATCATCGCTTCGCCAAGCTGGCCAAACGCTTCAAGCGAGGGAAACAGGCTGGCGTTTCGCCGGTGCCTGTTCACGCCCTCGAGTCATACCGTTCCCTGCGTTCGTCCATCACGTTCCTCGGTGTCGACGAGCCGCTGAAGGTCATCCAGGTCACCAGCGCCAAGCCAGGCGAGGGCAAGTCCACAACCATCACCAACCTCGCTCACGTCATGTCCCAGTCCGGCCTGCGGGTTCTGGTTGTCGACGCTGACCTGCGTAGCCCGTCGCTGCACCACACATTCGGGCTGGCAAACGACATCGGCCTCTCTAACGTCTTGTCTGGCGATGTGGGCATCACCGCTGCGGCAAAGACCCTCCGCGACGAGGGCGACATCACCGTCCTCACCGCAGGCCCCGTTCCACCCAATGCTGCTGAACTACTTGGTTCATGGCGAGCCAAAGACGTGTTCGGCGCACTGCGTCCGCATTTCGATGCGGTCCTGATCGACGGCCCGCCCATCCTGGCCGTCACAGACCCCATCGTCATCGGCCAGTTCGTCGATGGTGTCATCGTGGTGGTTCGGTCCCGCAACTCTCGTCGGCGTGAGGTTTCCTCTGCCATCGACCTGCTCCGCCGCGCCAACCGCAACGTGGCTGGCTTTGTGGTCAACGCTGCACCGAAGCGCTCGTGGCTTGGTATGGGCGCCTATGGAACCGGTACGTATGCATACGGTTCCTACGGTGGCTACGGTGGCAAGACGAAGCGTCGCAATCGCGTGAAGCCCGCACAGCAGGTCAAGACCGTCGAAGCCTGGGTCCCCGACGACAGCCCCATCTGGACCGCTCCGTTGGGCGACGGTTGGACCTCCGAGAACGACCCCGCGCAGCGGTCTGCTCCGCTCCCAGCGGCTGATTCTTCATTGCAGACCACGTCTTCGCTTTCCTCGTCTGGTCCAGTGGTCCAGGTGCCCAACGATCCTCGCTCGCTGTTCTCCAGGTTCCGTGGCGACAAACGCGACTGACTTCGGCGCAACGCAGCACCAGCGCTGAGCCCACCAAACCCGTCAGGCTATCCACATGGAGTTTCCCTTCATCGTTTTCGCGTGGGGCGTCGGCTTTGCCATCACGGCGTGTCTTGGCTTGATTCTCAGTTCGGCCAAGCTCACCTGGCTGCAACGCACCCCTACCGCAGTGCTCGCTGGAGGTGCAGCAATTGCAGCCGTGTTGGCCATCAGAGCGCCTGCACATCCCACGGGTTACGCGGCGCTCGATCTGCTGATGCGCTGCGCGTTTGCTGCCGTATTGGCCGCGGCCGTTGCCCGAGCTCGACGCCGCATCAGGCTGGTTGTCACGCTGCTGCTTGCAGCTCCCATGGTTCTCGCAGCGCTCGATCTTGTCACCGGCGCCGCGCAGAAGTGGGTGTTGGCGACGGCAGTAGCAACGGCCGGGGCTGCGGCGGCCAGCTACCTGTTCCCTGAACGTGTGGCCTGGATCGGATCCATTGTCGGCGTTGGAGCCTCGGTTACTGCCCTTCGGTTGCCGCAGGAGATGGTTTCGCTCGTGCCGTCTGCAATCTCCGCTGCAGCGCTCTTCTTCGCGTGTGCTTCTGCTTGGGTGACGCTCCGAACACCGGCCCGCCGAGTTGTCCGCAGGACGTGCTTTGCCGTGTTTGGTCTCGCGTTCATCGCTGGAGCAGCAGGCGTGGTTGCGTTGATTAACGCTCGTGCCTCTGCCGAACGGGGGCTTGACGATGCCCGTACCGGGTTGGCGGCCGCAAGCAATGGCGACGCTACTGCTGCCAACACTGCCTTTGTCTCAGCGTCGTCTGCACTGCGTACCGCAAGCGCTCAGCTCGATGGGAAGTATGCGCGCCTAGGACGCTCGCTGCCGGTGTTGTCCCAACACATCACGGTGTTAAGAGATCTCACCGGCACTGCTTCGGCCGTCACCGAAACTGCCTCCATCGCTGCCGGGCAAGCAGACCTGGAACAGCTGCGCGTGGAGGGCGGCCGGATCGACCTCGACAAGCTCAAACAACTAGGTGTACAGATCAATGCTGCCGACGGTGCAATCGTTGCAGCTCGCAACGCCCTCGGCCGCTCCAAATCGCCGTGGATCGTGTCGCCGCTTCGTGACCGCATCGACAGTCTTGGCGAGCAGATCACTACTGCGGAAACGGCCTCCGCTCAGGTCCGTGAAATCCTGACGGTGATCCCACCTATGTTCGGCGGCAACGGTGCCAGGCGTTACATGTTGGTCCTGTCCAACCCATCGGAGCTGCGCAGCAGCGGGGGAGTGATGGGCAACTACGGCGAACTGACAGCGGTCAACGGCACCCTGTCGCTGAGCCGATTCGGCCGGACCGCAGACCTCTATGCGGGCGGGGTGCCTGTCGACAAACGAACAACCACCGCCCCCGCCGATTACCTGGCGCGCTATACAAAGTTCGGGGCGCCACAACTGTGGTCCAACGCCAACTTCTCGCCCGATTTTCCAACCGTGGCGCAAACGTTTGCCGAACAGTTCCAACAAGCTCTTCCGCCGGTTGGGGCCGTTGGGGATGCAGCAAATTCAGCTGGCGTCGACGGTGTCATCAGCATCGATCCAGTCACCCTCCAAGCGCTCCTTGGCGTCCTCGGCCCGCTTGAGGTCGAAGGCTGGGACGAACCGCTGACCGGTGAGAACACCGCCAGGGTGCTGATGCATGACGCGTACGTCACCAAGGGTGGCGCCACCCCAGAGCGGCTCAATCTCCTGAGCGAGGTCACTCTGGGGGTCTGGCAGAAGCTCACCACGGTTCAGTTGCCAACGCCAAAGGTGCTGGCCGACGCGCTGGCGCCCTCCGCTCGGCGACGCCACCTGCAGGTGTGGATGCGCGCCGATCTCGAGCAGCGTTACATCGAACGAATCGGCCTGGCAGGGGCAATCCCAACGGTTGAAGGAGATTCCCTTGGGATCTTTCTCAACAATGCATCCGAGAGCAAGATTGACTTCTTCCTGCAGCGCAGAACCAAAGTTGCGGTCACGCTGAACCCCGCCGACGCCACCATCAAGACGGTGGTTGAAATTGCGCTGCAGAACACCGCGCCCGCAGCAGGCGAACCGCCGTACATCCTTGGCACCGGAGCACTGAATCCGGTCGGCTCGTTGCGATACTACGTGAGCATATATTCGCCCCTCCCATTGGTCCGAGCGAACGCAACGTTGGACGGCAAGCGCATCGACGTGTCATCGATGACAGAGCTAGGACGCAACGCGTACGCAATTTGGCTGGTAGTCCCAAACGGCGCCACCAGGACCATCTCGCTTGAGTTGTCTGGCAAGAACCCGCTTGGGGCAGGGGACTACCGCCTGGACCTGCTGAATCAGGCGCTGGTCAACGACGACCCGGTAGAACTCACCGTGACAAGTGCCGACGGGTCGGTGCTGACACCGCTGCGCGGGTTCGGTGACGCAACCCCAGATCCGCAGGGTGGCGCGGGTCAGGTGCAGACCTTCGCCGGCCAAGCCGACTCGTTGCAACGTTTCGAAGTTGGAACCCCTCGCTAACGGCTTACTCGTGGTCCCGCGGCCGCTGTAGTCAGTGCGTCTCGGGGGACGCCCGGATTTGTGGGTGCGTCCTGCATGGTTGGGTGTGCTGTGCAGGCTGTGTTGGGCACCCGACCCTGCTGAAGGCACCCACTCCCGACGTGGTCTGAACGCGAAACGGTCCCGACCAAGTCGGGACCGAACAGGTTGTTCAGGAAGCGAGGTCCGGCGAGGGTCGACCGATCAGACTCGGGCGCGGCGGCGACGGCGGCTGACGGTAATCAGCGTTGCGCCTACTGCGGTGAGCGCCAGGCCGACCGAGGTGTAGCGGCCGGACTCTGAGCCCGTGAACGCAACATCTTCAACCTGCTCTTCGATGGTGACACCGAGAACCGAAACTGGGGCGGTGGTGACCACGTTGCCAGCCACCGAAACAACGGTTGGAGCAACGGTGGTTGCGGCCGTAGTGGCAACGGTGGTTGCAACAGTGACCTGGATGCCAGCAACGGCGGCGGTTGGCGGTGCAACCGTGGCGCCTGAGTCAGGATTTGGAGTCGTTGCCTGCACGATGGTGGCGACATACGGCGGACGAGTGTCCTGTGGCGTGGGCCGGGTGTCGGACGGATTGGTCTGGCCGAGCGCAGCAGGTGCAACAGAAACAAGAGCCAACACAGCGACCGAGCCGACCATTGCGAGCTTGTGCCGTGCGGAGATGGGCGCTGTAGGCGCCGCTGCGGAGTTGTTGCGACTGTTGTGGTGCGTCATGTGCTGTTGCTCGTCTCGTGTCGGGTGCAGGTTGAAACTGGGTGCCGGGTTGAAAGGACGAAAGGGTGAGAAACGGAATGAACCATTCGCCACCAAAACAACCAATCGCTTGCAGTGTATCGGTGAAGTGGGGTTCAGGGGAAGACCCTTCCCGAATTGTGACCACTCAATGTGGTATTCGCTGTCTTTTCGGGGTTAGCGCGCCCATTTTCCGGCAGCGTCTGCCCGGAAAACCACCCTGGTTGGGGGATTTCCCTGAGTTGGTGCTGAACACTGATCAGGGTTGTCTTCATCGGTCTCTCATGGAAATCAGCGGACCATGTATCCAGCTCAACGTCCATCATGTTTCGTACCCGATCCCAACGGGTATCGCTGGCGAACAACCGTCTCGGTCCTGAACTTCGGTTTGCAGATCGGGAATGTTCCGTCGCAACAACCGGTTGCGAACAAATTGGTCAGGCCGCTGGCTTGTCCGCCCCCAAAACAAATGACCAGGAAGAAGAGATCCAGTGTCACCAACGTCTGAAACCCTGACCAGTACCCCCGCAACTAGCTCCGTCGGCAGTTCCGCCAGCGGCTCGGCAAGCATGTCGGCAAGCATGTCGGCAAGCAACGTCACCATGATTAATGCGACTTCCCCGGTGAAGTGGGACGTAGACAAATGGCGTCACAACGCGGCGTGCGCGTCGCTCGACACCAACTTGTTCTTCCCGGACCCAGAGGGTGGGCCTGAGATCAATTCAATGGTTACGTCGGCCAAGGCCGTTTGTGCCGAATGCCCGGTGCGCCAGTCATGCCTGGAGTTCGCCATCCGTACCCGCCAGCTGGACGGCATTTGGGGCGGACACACCCCTGAAGAGCGGCGCAGCATTCGCCGCCGGCGTCAGGCCGCCGCACGCCGAGCTGCCTAACTCCCAAGTCCATCGCGTACCCGCCTTCGCGGGTAACATGGCGCCAAGCGCTGAGTCATAGGGCCCGATTCGTCGGGCCTGCCAGTCACCAGGCGTGGGCTTTTGCCCACGCCTGTCGAGTTTCAACGGCAGTTCGAGTTTCAACGGCAGTTCGAGTTTCAACGGCAGTTCGAGTTTCAACGGCAGTTCGAGTTTCACCAGTAATGCCCGCAGCAAGGTCGGCATTTTCGGCCACATCCCACGACATCCGCAACCGACATCCGCAAACAGAATTTCCAGAAAGGCCGTGTTCTCATGTCATCCATGCTCCCGGCCACTCTGGCCCAACACCTTTCCGCACAACTCGGTCCCATGCTGGCCGATGCAGGGTACGAACTGGTCGACGTCGAGCTGGACTCCGTCGGTGGCAGTTCTGTTGTCCGAGTCCTCGTCGATCTTGCACAGATTCAAGATGGTCCGTTCGGGCGGATCGACCTCGAAGGTGTCAGCAGCGCTACCAGGCTGATCGACGCACATCTCGAAGCCGCTGACCCCATCGAGCAGGCCTTTACGCTTGAGGTTTCCAGCCCCGGCTTGGAACGGCCGCTGCGTACCCCTGCCCACTTTGCCCGGTTCGTCGGCACCGAAGTTTCGGTGAAAACGGTCCCCGGCACTCCTGGTGAACGCCGTCGCACTGGCATTCTCATTGCTGCAGACTCCGAGTTCACCGGCACAATCACCATCACGGATCGCAGCGGTGAGTACGTCATTTCGTACGCATCCATCGATCGTGCCCGGACCGTCTTTAAATGGGGCGAGCAAATCGGTCCTGGCGAAACCGCCTCAGGACAGCCCCGCAAGAAAGGCGCGCTCCCCAAGGGGCAACGCCCGGTGCACCCCAAAGCCGCTGCCGCCCTTGCCGCCGCAGCGCTTTTGGCGGCGGAACCTGGGTCTGGTATTGCTCCCGATGGCCGGACCGACGACTCCAATGAGTCGGCCGATGACCTCGACGATGACCTCGACGATGACCTCGACGATGACCTCGACGATGATTTCGACGACAGCGATGACGACTTCGACGAGACCTTCGAGGACGACCTCGACGACGACGAGGCCGACGACGAAGATGACCTCGAAGATGACCCGAAATGACCTTGCGGATGAACTCGACGCTGAACCGGAACCCGGCGCGCTAGCGTCTCGGTCCCCGCAGCAGCAACCACCACGACTCGCAACACCCGGGCACAACGCCCGTCCGACCGAACACGAAAACCCTGAGGTGACCTCATGAAGCTCAACGCAGAACTGATGGATGCGCTCGAACTGATCGAGCGCGAGAAGGGTGTTCCTAAAGAGGCCCTCCTCGACGCGTTGGCCAATGCGCTGGTCACGGCATATAAGCGGCTGCCAAACGCGGCTGAAGAGGCTGTCGTTTCCATCGACCCGGATTCCGGCGAGATGTGGGTCTACGCCCAGGAGCTCAACGAAGATGGCGAAGTCATCCGCGAATGGGACGACACGCCCAAGGAGTTCGGCCGTATCGCTGCGCAGACCGCCAAGCAGGTCATCATGCAGCGCATCCGCGAGGTCGAACGGGACCTGAAGTACGACGAATATGCGGGCCGCGAGGGCGACATCGTCACCGGCATCATCGAGCAGCAGGACCATCGGTACACGCTGCTCAACCTCGGCCGCGTCGAGGCATTGCTCCCGCAAGCAGAGCAGGCCATGGGTGAGCGTTACGAGCACAGCTCACGCCTCAAGGCATACATCGTCGAAGTGCGTCGCAGCCCCAAGGGCCCGCAGATCGTGGTCAGCCGTACCCACCCAGGCCTGGTCAAGCGTCTGTTCGAGCTTGAAGTTCCAGAAATCAACGACGGCGTGGTTGAAATCAAAGCCATGGCCCGTGAACCGGGACACCGCACCAAGGTGGCCGTCTGGTCCAACGACGCCAACGTCGACGCCGCAGGTGCCTGCATCGGTGCCCGCGGTGCCCGTGTGCGCATGGTCGTCAACGAATTGCGCGGCGAAAAGATCGACATCGTTCCGTTCAACCACGACCCACAGGACTTTGTGCGTGAAGCGCTCGGCCCAGCCAAGGTCAAGGAAGTCCGCATCGACGAGCAAACCGGTACTGCAACGGTCATCGTTCCGGACAACCAGCTCAGCCTGGCCATCGGCAAGGAAGGCCAAAACGCTCGCCTTGCCGCACGCCTCACCGGCTGGCGTATCGACATCAAGGGCGAGTCCCAGATGGAAGAAGAAGCTGCCAACTGGGCCGAAGGCGAATGGGTCACCAACCCTGACACCGGCGAACAGGTCTGGCAGCCAGCAGATGGCGGTCAGGCGATGTCAGCTGACCAATGGCGCACCGGCGACGTCGACGATGTCGCTGCTCCTGGATCTGAAGCCGCCGCGTTGCTGAAGTTGCTGCTGACGCTCCGGTTGCTGAAGTTGCTGCTGGCGAATCTGGAGGCGACGCATAGGCGCCTCTGCCTCGCCAATTCGCACCTGCGTCGGATGCAGGCAGCGTTTTCCCGCCACTTCGCTCGTTCGTCTTGCGTTAAGTGACGGTACCGAATCGTCCTCTGGGCGACTCTCGCTGGCGGTTTCTCGAACCGGCTCGGGGCGAGGCGCTTGGGTGTGCCCAACCGAGATCTGCGTGCGTAACGCAGATCGCACCGGTGGCGCCGCCAGGACACTCCGAATCAACCGCGCTGCGTTGTCGTCTGACGCTGTGCGTGACGCTTTTCATCGGGCCGGGCTTCAGCTTGGACCCGAACCGAAGCTCCCACAGGGGTAGCAGCGGTGGTCAGCGACGCAAAATCGTCGCCGAATCGCCGTTAACTCCCCAGATTCACCAGTATTTCGGGATGACATCACCGTGTCACACCGATTCGTGCCACGGGCCCTCCCGAGGTGCGCGACGATAGAGGGCTTGCGTTTTCGACGCCAAGCACGACCTACCCGCAAGGAAACTCGCTTTGGCTGCCAAGATCAGGCTTCACGAACTCGCACGAGAACTGGGCCTCACCAACAAAGAAACGCTCGACCTATGCGTCGGGCTGGGGATCGGGGTCAAGAGCCACTCGTCTTCCATCGAGGACGCCCAGGCCGACCGCGCCCGGCGTAAGGCCGAACGTGAAGGGCTCAAGCGCGACGTTCAGCCCGAAGAAGAGAAGCCGGTCAAGAAGACCGCCAAGAAGGGTGCCGACGCGGCCGCAGAGGCTCCGGCCGAAGCAGCTCCTGCCGCAGCTCCAAGTTTTTCGCCTTCTGCAGCCCCGTCGGTCGCTGCGGCAGCCGCCACGGCCACCGAGCCTGCAGTCGCCCCAGGGCCGCCTGCACCATCGGTCAACCGCATCGTGTCATCGGCACGGCCAACGGCACCTGGTGCGCCTCCGCGGCCGACCGCGCCTATCACCCCGGTGAACCCGGTCAGCTCAAGCGCTCCGGCGCCAGTGGCTCCGGCCGCTGCTGTTGCTGCACCTGCCACTCCATCGGCTGCACCTGCCGCCCCGGTTCAGCAGACGGCCCCTGCGCCAGCGGCTCCGGCCGTCGCGGCATCGGCTCCAGTGTCAGACCTTGCGTCGGCACCAGCCGCCGACGCTGCACCGGTCGTATCGGCTCCTGTGGCATCGGCAGCACCCGCAGCAGCTCCGGCTGCCTCGGCTCCTGCTGCACCCGCTGCAGAGTCCGCCCCGGTCGTTCCCGGTCCAGGGGCTCCCGTTCCGCACGCACCGCGTCCGGCAGGAAGTCCTCCGTTGCAGAACCCAATCGGGCAACGCCCAGCAGAGCCTCCGAAGTCGGCCACGGGTCGGCCTATCCCGCCGCCTCCCGGTCCACCTCGTTCATTCAGCGGTCGGCCTATCCCGCCTCCCCCTGGTGGTCGTCCAACACCTCCGGGTGCTCCAGGCGCACGTCCAGGTGGTCCAGGTGCACGCCCAGGCGGTCCTGGCGGTGCCGGCGCAGGTGCTCGTCCCGGTGCTCCCGGTGCACGTCCAGCAGGTGCTCCCGGCAGCCGTCCTGGCTACACGCCTTCGCGGCCAGGTGGCGGTTCATTCCCCCGCCAGTCCGTGCCAGGCGCAGGTGTCCCGCGTCCAGGTGGTCCTGGTGGCCCCGGTGGCAAGGGCGGTCCTGGTGGCGGCCGTGGGCGTCCAACCCAGCAGCGCCAGAGCCGTTCGAAGCGTCGTAAGGCATTCGAAGAGCTAGAGCCCGGCCGTATCACCCGTTACGAGAAGTCTTCCGCCCCGGTTCCGGACGGCGAAGTCATTGTCGAGCGCGGTGCGTCAGCACAGGATCTCGGTCCAAAGGTCAACCGCAGCGCAGCAGACGTCGTCCGTTTCCTCATGTCACAGGGCGAGCTCGTCTCGGCCACCATGAGCCTCACCGACGACATGATCGAGCTGTTCGCACTCGACATTGGCGCACAGGTGCTGTTGGTCGATCCAGGCCAGCAGGAAGAGGTCGAACTCCTCCAGCTGTTCCAAGACGACTCTGACGAAGACGACGACGACCTGTACGAAACCCGTCCACCGGTCATCACCGTCATGGGTCACGTCGACCATGGCAAGACCACCATCCTTGACCGCATCCGGTCTGCCAACGTTGTCGCCGGCGAAGCCGGTGGCATCACGCAGCACATCGGTGCGTACCAGGTAGTCAAAGACGGCCGTCTCATCACTTTCATCGACACCCCTGGCCACGAGGCCTTTACGTCGATGCGTCTGCGTGGTGCGCAGGTCACCGACATCGTCATCTTGGTGGTTGCCGCCAACGACGGCGTCATGCCTCAGACCCTGGAAGCGCTCGCTGCGGCCAAGGCTGCAGAGGTGCCAATTGTGGTGGCCATCAACAAAATCGACGTGCCTGGCGCAGACCCCAACCGGGTTATGCAGCAGCTCGCCGAACACGACCTTGTCCCTGAAGCATGGGGCGGCGACACCATCATGGTTGAGCTGTCCGCGCTGCAGAACTTGGGCATCGATGACCTCTTGGAGCAGGTGCTCCTGGTCGCAGACGTCGAAGACCTCAAGTCGGTTCCATCGGGCAAGGCCCGCGGCACCGTGCTGGAAGCCAACCTCGACATCGGCCGTGGTCCAGTTGCCACCGTGCTCATCGAAAAGGGCACCTTGTCCGTCGGCGACCCAATCGTTGCCGGTCCTGCGTGGGGTTCAGTACGTGCGCTTATCAATGACCGTGGTGAACAGGTCAAGTCCGTTGGCCCGTCCACCCCTGTACAGATCCTCGGTCTGTCCATGGTCCCTGGTGCAGGCGACGAACTGCGTGCAGCTCCAAACCTGAAGATTGCCAAGGTCGTTGGCGAGTCTCGTGAATCGCGTCAGCGTTTCGCCGGTCTTGCTGGTTCGGCGTCGGCTGTCAGCGGTGGCGTCAAGCTGGAAGATCTGTTCGAACAGATCCAAAAGGGCGAAGCTGCCACGCTCAACTTGGTGCTCAAGGCAGACGTGCAAGGTTCCTTGGAGGCGCTCACCACGTCGCTCAAGAAGCTGGAACGTCCAGAGGTCAAGATCACCTTCGTGCACCGCGCAGTCGGCGGCATCACTCAGTACGACGTGCAGTTGGCCGCAACCACCGGGTCAACCATCATCGGCTTCAACGTCCGACCAGACCGCAACTCACGAGCACTTGCTGAAGACGAGAAGGTGCAGATTCGCACCTACGACATCATCTACAAGGTGCTCGAGGACATGCAGTCCGCAATGCTCGGTCTGCTCAAGCCAGAGTTCGAAGAAGTTGTCACCGGTGAAGCCGAAGTCCGCGAGGTCTTCAGCGTGCCCAAGATCGGCGCCATTGCCGGTTGCATGGTTCGCAACGGTTCCATCACCCGTGGTTCCAAGGTGCGGTTCCTCCGTGAAGGCGTAGTCATCTGGAAGGGTGCCATTGCGTCGCTGCGGCGGTTCAAGGACGACGTGCGAGAGGTCCAGACGGGCTTCGAGTGCGGTATCGGCCTCACCGACTTCAAAGACCTCAAGGGTGGCGACATCATCGAAACCTTCGAAGAGCGAGAAATCGCTCGGGTGTAGTGCTCGCGAGAGAGGTTGCCCCCACTCCTGGGGGCTTTCCACCTCGTAACTGCGTTCCGAGGTGGATTGCCTCGGCGCAACAAACGTGAACTTGCGACGGTCCGCCCAACGGGGGTGGGCCGTCGTTTCGCGTTCTGGCACCGGGCAGTGTCGATGGCTTCATCAGCCCTGATGATTTCCGGCTGGTCACGCATCGCGATGATGACGTCGGCGCGCGGCGATCGTAGGTTGACGTTGCTTGCTTCAACAAGCAACGGATTGGGCCTGCGGTCGCCCTCTTCGCCGACGAGAACTCCGCACAAGGATCCACGATGCGCTATCCCCGACCCTCCTCTCATCCCATCCGAACCTCGATTGCAGCTGCGCTCCTGCTGTCGGCGGTGGCCTTGGTGCAGGTTGGAGCGACTGACCATCCAGCCACCGAAGCCACGGGGCCACTCGCTTCTCCAAAAGCGTCGGGCGACTCTTGTGGAAACGGCGGCACTTACTACCGCTGGTCAGCTGGCGGTCGCAACGGAACGCACGTGCACAACGCCACAGCGAACATCGGAATCGATCCAACCCTGACGTTCACCCAAAGTGGAACGGCTCAGGATCCAAGGCTGACCCCGGCGTCGCTCAGCCCTTCAGGGTACGCGATTTCCTCATTTGAGATCTTCACCGGCGGCGGCTCCGGCTACACGTTCGGCCTCGGTGTTCTGGGCGACACCTACCACGTCGGCGGCAAGGGAAACGTGACCCAGATCGGCGCATGTGTTGAGCCGGCTCGCCAGACGCTGTCCATCGACAAGATCATCACGAACACCGCTGCATCGCCGTACGAGGTTGGGGAAACGATCGAATATTCGATCACCGTTACCAACACGGGCAACCTGCCGCAGACGGGGGTCGCAGTATCTGATCCCACGATTACGGGGCTGTCGTGCACTCCTGCAAGCCCGGCCACGCTCGCACCGTTGGCGACAATGGTTTGTGCCGGTACACACGCCGTGGTCCTCGCCGACGTTGCGCAGAACACGTACAACAACACTGCCTCGGCATCCAGCACCCAAACTGGTCTGGTCTCCGACTCGGCTGTTGCGCAGCTATTGCAGCCCGTCGTGACGACGTTGCCGCCAGACACGACGGTTGCGACGACGTTGCCGCCAGATACGACGTTGCCGCCAGATACGACGGTTGCGACGACGTTGCCGCCAGATACGACGTTGCCGCCAGATACGACGGTTGCTTCGACGTTGCCGCCAGATTCGACGTTGCCGCCAGATACGACGGTTGCTTCGACGTTGCCGCCAGATTCGACGTTGCCGCCAGATACGACGTTGCCGCCAGATACGACGTTGCCGCCAGATACGACGTTGCCGCCTGAGTCAACCGTCGCCACGACGTTGCCGCCTGAGTCAACCGTCGCCACGACGTTGCCGCCTGAGACAACCGTCGCCACGACCGTTGCGACGACTGTTCCTTCGTTGATCTCGGCACCTCCGACGAACCCAGACCCTCGCCCAACCAGCCCGGCCACGACCCTCGCTCCAGCGGCAATCGTTACTGCAGCTCCCACGACCGCTGCTCCTACAACTGCTGCTCCTACAACTGCTGCTCCTACAACTGCTGCAGCGACCACCGTCGCTCAGGTGGCAGTGCTCGGTGTCCAAGTTTCTCCGGTCGCCCCTTCTGAAGTGGCCAGCGCAACCGAAGTGGCCTTTACCGGAAGCAACTCGATGCAGATGCTCGTGGCGGCCCTTGTCCTCCTCGGCCTGGGTACCGTTCTGACTCGCCGGACTCGCCGCCAGCACGGCTGATCCAATCGACGGGTTCGGCCGATCTGAGACCCGTATGTCTACACACGATTGTTGCCTTCGGCAGTCGGTGTGTGAACGGCCCTCATCACGTCAGATGATTCATGCCTTCGAGCACCTCGTTGGGCTGGAAGGCGTGAACTTGCTTGGGTAGGTTGACCCTGATCATTCGATACAACAACTGCCTTGCACCCAGCGTGCAGGGCAGTTGTGTTTTCCACCCCACCCCGGACTTCCCACAGTTTCAGAGGCCCCAATTGACCAGCCGCACCCATCCAAACCGTTCGTTTCGTCGCGTCCAGCGAAGGGTGGCTTGGTCGAATCGGTAGTAAGTCTGCTTACAAATACGGTCGGTCGCTTGTCCGAGTCCCGGTGGCGGCAGCGCTGCTTCTTGCCTCGTTCGGTTTCAGCCAGTCCAACGCTGCTGAACTCTCTGACGCGACGGCAACGGAAACTCAACAAATCGATGCGTCGGAACCACAAGCCATTCCAACTCCAGCGAGTTGCCGGATTGATGAACAACCTCCGGAAGCGGCAAGCGGTACGCCGGTACCCGACCGCGTCTGTGGGGAACCAGACCTGTACCTGCAAAAGTCAGTGGCGAACGGGAAGAGTTCTCCGTTCGCATATCAAGAAGTGATTCTCTTCGAGATTTACGCGCGCAACGACAGCTACAGCCAGTTGACGGGAGTGAATCTGACGGACCCGACTACGACGAACTTTGTCTGCGATCGGGTCATGCCGGCCACGCTTGAGGTGTCCGAGGCGATCACTTGTACAGCGGAGCATGTTGTTGAGGCTGCCGACTTCGCGAACCTCAACAACCTCACGTACCTCAACACAGCTTTCGCGACCGCCGATCAGCTGGCGCCGATGTCCGCTGTTGCGATGGCCGATCTGGACCTTGAGAACTCGGTCTTTCCGTCCAGCACCGTTGCTGCGACGACGACGTTGTCGTTGAAGCCGGCCCAGACCCCGAACCCCGACCCAGTTATCACTACGACGATCGCTTCGAAGCCAACCATTGCTCCAACCACCGTTGCTCCACCCACCGCGGCTGCTACGACGGTGGCAGCCACTGTGCCTGCGACTGTTGCGACCACAACCCCAGCAACGTCGATTGCCCCCGCAACCACAGCTCAGCCCCCGACGACTGAAGCTTCAATCGATGTTCTTGGCGCCGACGCGAACGCACCCGAAGAAGGTGTCGATGAGGTGGCCTACACCGGAGGCGACCCGACGCGTCTGTTGCTCGGCGCCCTCTGTCTGATCGGCGCCGGCCTGGTCCTGCTCTCGGGTCGCCGCCGAGCCTGACCGCAGCAATCCACCTCGGAACAACATTGCGAGGTGGACTACCCCCACGGCTGGGGGCAACCTCTCTCGCCGTCGCTTAGATCTGGAGGGTCCAGACGCCGAAGGCAGAGACGCCGGCAATGACCGCCCAACTGGCAAGACCGAGAACGAGCGGGCGCACTCCCACCCGACGCAACTTGTCGAATCGGACACCGACTCCCAACCCCACAAGTGCCGCAGCGAACAACAGCGTTTCGGCAGTTTTGGCCGTGCTCAACACGCCGCTCGGAACCATTCCGGTGGTGCGAACCACGATCATGGCCAAGAAGCACGCAACGAACAGCGGCAACAGGGGAGGGCGACTGCCCGTCTCAGCAGGGTCGACCACGTGGCGCCGATGCGACACGCTGACACCGATCACCATCGGCGCCAGCAACACAACGCGCGTGAGTTTCACCACGATTGCCGCTTCTTTCACATCGTCACTACCTGCTGCCGACGCAGTTGCGATCGTCTGGGCCACGTCGTGCACCGACGCACCGATCCACGAACCAAGTGTGTGACCGCGAAACCCCAACCACGCGCCGACGATGGGCAGCGTGACGATGGCGAGCGACCCACACAACGTCACCAGTGCAACTGAGTACACGACGTCTTCTTCTTTTGCCTCGGGCGTCACGCCTTTCATTGCAGCAACAGCCGAGGCCCCGCAGATGGAGAACCCCGTTGCGACAAGTAGCCCAAGCGTGGGGGAGAGCCCCAACTTGCGTGCCATCCATTGCGTCGCGAAGAACGTGATTGCAACAACACCGACCACGAGCGCCAAGCCTTTCGCACCCAGTTTCCACATGTCGGTGAGCGTGAGTCGTAAACCCAGGAGGACAACGCCGAGACGTAGCAACTTTTTCGATGCCCACTGGATGCCAGCGAAACAAGGCCCGGGGATACGACGGGTGTTGGAAAGCACGACCCCGATGACCACAGCAGCGGTCAGCGGCGACAACACCCCCAGCGCACGATGCGCAACGAACGCTGCGCTGGCCGCGAACCCAACAACCAGCAGGCCCGGCGCGAGTATCCGCAACGGCTCCGGGCCCCATGCCTGATGCAGCGCGTTGGCGGGTCGGTGCGGCTTCACGGTGAGCACGATCGTAGGCGGGAGGTGCGAAAAAGGCGTGAATTCGGGCGGATTTGAGGCAGAGACTCCAGAGTGAACAAGGCCAACACACGAAAACGGGCTGAGTGAACAGCGATGAGTGGTTCCTGTGACCAAGGCAACACTATGGTGAAGCCGTTGGGTGACCAGGGTCACAACGATTGCACGACGGCACTCGCTGATATCCGGTCAACCCGCAACCTGCTGCCTCCCGGTGGCAGTGAACCCCCATACCACCTGTGAGGACTAATGACGTACCGAGCAAAGCTCACCGGCGCTGCGGCGCTGGCGCTGGCCGCATCTCTTCTGATGCCGACTGGCGCCGACGCCGCCACCAAAAAGACGGTTAAGAAGACCACAACCAAGAAAAAGGCCGTCACAACGGCTGCGCCCACAACGGCCGCAGCAGCCACTCCGGCAAAGACCGGCGGCAGGATTGTGTACGGCATCGACGCCGAATCCAATGGCTGGCTTCCTGCCACCCAGAACTGGTCCGTCGCCGGTGCCCAGGTCCGCTACTCCGTCATCGAGAACCTGTTCTATGTGAACAACAAGGCGGAGACAGTCGGCTACCTCGCCGAGTCTGCAAGTGCATCTTCGGATTCGAAAACCTGGACGCTCAAACTGCGTTCCGGTATCAAGTTCCATAACGGCGAAGCGTTCAACGCAGACGCAGCCGTGCAGAACATCACCTCGGTCCAGACAAGCCCACTCACCGGTGCTTCGTTGCTCAACTTGGCAGGCTGCCAGGCCACCGGCGAACTTGTTGTCACCTGTGCGATGCGTACCCCTTGGGTTTCGTTCCCCGTGTTCCTCACCGGCTCACTCGGCGCCATGGTCGCACCGGCTCAGATCAAGGCACGGAATAGCACCGCCCCAATCGGCACTGGCCCCTTCATTTTCAAGGAATGGGTACCAAACCAGAAGTTTGTCGCAACCAAGAACACCTCGTGGTGGCGTGGAACTCCTGCCGCTGACGAAGTTGAGTTCCGCGTGATGATCTCCGACGATGCGCGCCTGGCCGCATTGCAGAACGGCCAGATCCAGTTCGCGCACACCTCGGCTGCCGTTGCTGTGAACGAGTACCAGGCTGCTGAGAAGGCCGGCAAGATCGCCGTCGTCGATGCGCAGGGCCCAGCCCAGGTCAACTACGACATGCTGAACAATGCAACGGCGCCGTTCAACGTGAAGAGCTGCCGTCTTGCGGCCACCCTGGCGCTGGACCTCGACACGCTCATCAAGATCCGTGCTCAGGGCTTCACCAAGGCAAACGGCGTGTTCTCGCCTGCAGCCATTGGTTACTTGGAGAACAACGGCAACCCTGGCTACAACTTGGACAAGGCGAAGGAAGAGTACGCCAAGTGCAAGGCAGCCAACGGCGGCAAAGACGTCGAGTTCAACATGGCAACCACAACCGCTCCTGAAGCGATTGAAACCCGCAACATCAAGAAACAGATGGTCGAGCGTGCTGGTTTCATCATCAAGACCTCCGAGCTGCCACAGGCCAGCTACATCCCTGCCGGTCTCCTCGGCACCTACCAGTGGCTCACGTGGCGCAACCACGGCGGCTACGACCCAGACGGTGAACGTCTCTGGTGGCACTCCGAGACAGCTGCACCAATTGGTTCGCAGGCGCTGAACTTCGCACGCTTCAAGGACGGCACCATCGACGAGTCGTTCAACCAGATCCGTGGCAACTCCGACGTTGCAGTGCGCAAGAAGGCCGCTGAAGCCATCAACCAGGCGTTCGGCGAAGAGATGTACTACATCCCCAACTGGTACTCCAAGTGGGTGCTCGGTCAGGCCAAGGGCTGCAAGGGCACAGAGGCGTTCAAGTTGCCAAACGGCGACACGCCTTGGGCTGTCTACGGCGGCGCCACTCCTGGCGTCGGCTCGCTCTCCTGCGGCTGATTCCATCTCCGTCCACACAGACGCCCAGTTGTAAACCGGGTGTTGTCTCGGCTTTGCCCTGATGACACCTGGTGATGTACGAATGCATGTGTGCTCCGAAGCGAACCCGCTTCGGAGCACCTGTTTCAAGCGTGATGGTCAGTCCACTTAGTTTTGTTGGGCCCCAGTCATGCAGGATGTTCATCTGTTCCCGTCTTTCACTTTCCCGCCTTCCAATTCCCGTTATCCGTTTTTCAATCAGCTGCGCGCTGACGAAGGTCGATCGAGTTGCTGAAATACATCCTCCGCAGGTTTGCAATGGTGATCCCGGTGCTGTTTGCCGTGACCGTGCTGTGCACCGCCATGCTGTCTTTCCTTCCAGGCGACGCGGCAGAGATTGCGCTTGGCGTGAACGCCACGCCAGAGGCTCTCGCTGAGAAGCAACACGAGTTCGGCCTGGACCGACCGTTTCCCATCCGCTACGTCAATTGGGCCGGCAACGCGCTGCAAGGTGACTTCGGCACCAGCTGGAAGTACGAAGGCGTAAAAGTTGTCGACCTGGTGAAGCAAAGCTTCCCCGTCTCGGTCACCCTTGCCATCTTTTCCGTGCTGTTATCTCTGACCATCGCCATCCCGCTCGGCGTGTACTCGGCGTACCGTGTCGGCGGCCGAGTCGACCGAATAATCAATATGTTCGCGTTTGGAACGTTATCTGTGCCGGGATTTGTGTCCGGCCTAGCGGTGTTGCTGCTCTTCAGCGCAGTGTTCAAACAAGTGGGCGGCGACGGCACCAACTCCAACCTGTTTCTCCGCGACTATGTGCCGTTCTTGACGAACCCACTTCGGTGCCTCCAGTCGCTGTTTGCCCCGGCCTTGGCAGTATCCGTCAGCCAGTCCGCAGGCTTCTTACGCATCATCCGCACCGACATGGCCACCACGCTGCAAGACGACTACGTGCTGATGGCCAAGTCCAAGGGCATGAGCGACCGCTACATCCTTGCAAGGCACGCGTTCCGGCCTTCCAGCTTCACGCTGATGACCGTTGTCGGCGTCGCCGTTGGGCAGCTGCTAGGAAACTTGCTCATCATCGAAGGCATCTTCACGCTCAACGGTCTTGGTGGAAAGGTCTTCCAGGCCATCAACGACCGTGACTATCCCGTGACTCTTGGAGTGGTTTCCATCGTCACGGTTGTGTTCGTCATCCTCACGACGATTATCGATGTCTTATACGGCGTGGTCGACCCTCGGGTCCGGTTTGCTCGGAAGCTCGCATGACAACAGTTACCTCTACTCAAACCCAGAACAACCTTCCGTCCTCCCCGGTCCCCACAGCGGGCGCTCCGGCGTCGGGCGTCATTGCCCCGCTCAAGGTGAAGAAGCCCTGGGGCCCAGCGTTCTGGCTGGCAGTTTTCTGGTTGTGTTTCGTGGTCGTCAGCACGACCGTCGCGAACCTCGTCGACTGGAAAAAGGAGGTCGACTTCATCGGCACCATTGAGGTGACAGAGGGTCGCTGGAGTTCAACCATCTCTAAGCTGCACCCGCTTGGGTTGAACCTCAGCGGCAACGACATCCTCGTTGACCTAGTGCGCGGTGCAAAGAACAGCCTGGTGATTGCGGCGGCCACAGTGGTGTTGGGCTTCCTCGTCGGCGGCACGCTGGGCATGGTCGCTGGATACTTCCGCGGACGGGTCGACACGGTGTTGTCGTTCCTCACCAACGTGTTACTGAGCGTTCCGCCTCTGTTGTTCATTTTGCTGATGATCGCTGTACTCAGTGCCCGCGTCGGCGAAGGTGGCACGGCGCAAGGCCTTAGCTCGAGTGTCAGCAAGGTGTCGCTTGCGCTGGGCGTGTTGTCCATCCCGCAGATATTTAGAGTGGTCCGCGCGAGCACCATCCAATTCTCTCAACGAGAGTTTGTGATGGCAGCACGTGCCATGGGCGCCAAGGTTCCGCGCATTCTGTGGGGTGACATCTTGCCCAACGTGGCAAAGCCAATGCTTGCGTATGGTCTGGTCTCCGCTGGCGCCGTGATGGTCATCGAAGGCGGCCTCAGCTTCTTGGGTGTTGGCGTGGGTTCCGGCACGGACACCACCGCATGGGGTAAACAGATTGCCGCAGCCTCCCAACGAGCCGATCTCGAAAAAGCCCCAATGGTTGCCTTCATTCCCGGTCTTGCGCTCTTCCTCACCGTGTTGTCGTTCAACTACATCGGGGATAAGGCGCGGGAGCGTCTAGAGAATAAGCAGGGAGCACTGTGATGGGCGAGCGAAGCGAGTCCTCGCAAGTGCGATCAGTGTAGGGAGCTTTGTGATGGCGAGCGAAGCGAGGCTCACGAAAGCGATGAGTCGGGTAGGGAGCTTTGTGATGGCGAGCGAAGCGAGTCCTCACGGGTGCGATCAGTGTCGCGGAGCACTGTGATGGGCGAGTATGAAGATGCATCACTTGTCGTTGGTTGTATTCCTAGTTCGTCTCGTCTAAAGGCTGTTTGATATGGCACTTCTCGAGGTGACCGATCTGGTCACCCATTTCAAGACCGACCGCGGCATCGTGCAGGCCGTGAACGGTGTGTCGTTCTCGCTCGACCGTGGGCAAACCCTTGGCATCGTCGGCGAGTCCGGCTCTGGCAAGTCGGTGCTTTCGCGTTCGATCATGAACTTGCTGCCGCGCCGTGGGGTGATCCGCGGTGGCGAGGTGGTGTTCGACGGCAAGGTCACCACCAAGATGTCCTCCAAGGAGAGTCGCAAGCTCTACGGCCCCGGCATGGCGATGATCTTCCAAGATCCCATGACGTCGCTCAACCCTGTTGTGAAGATTGGCCGACAGCTCACCGAAGGCCTCACGCAGCACTTCGATGTCAAGAAGGCCGACGCATTGGAAACAGCTGAACAGCTGCTCCGCTCGGTTGGTATCCCAGAGCCAAAGCGCCGTCTATCTGAGTATCCGTTCCAGCTGTCAGGCGGCATGCGTCAGCGTGTGGTTATCGCCTCGGCGCTTGCGTGCGGTCCTCAGCTGCTGTTTGCCGACGAACCAACCACGGCTCTCGACGTGACCGTGCAGAAGACCATTCTCAACCTGCTGGCCCGCCAACAACGCGAACGTGACATGGCCATGATCCTGGTCACCCACGACCTTGGCGTCGTTGCCGGCCGCACCGACGAGATCATGGTGATGTATGCGGGCATGGTTGTTGAAAAGGCAACCACCGTGGACCTCTTTGCAAACATGCGCCACCCATACACCGAGGCGCTGCTCAAGTCCATCCCCAAACTGTCCGACCCATCGCATACTCGTCTCGAGTCAATCCCGGGTCGACCACCAAACCTCATCACCCCGCCGACGGGTTGCCGGTTCGCGCCACGTTGTACGTACGCAGACGATTGGTGTCATAAGGAGCTTCCGCCGTTGACGGAGGACCCGGAAGTGCCAGGGCACTTTTTCCGGTGCTGGAACCCGGTGTCGCAGACGCCGGTCAAGATTTCCACCAAGCCAGCGGCTGGCGACGCGGCTGTTACCGCCACTGCAGGAGCCAACTGACATGGCAGGTTCAGGAAAAGCCCATCTGCGGCCAGCGGGAACAGCCCTCTTGTCCGTCAACGATTTGGTGGTTGAGTTCCCCGTTGGGCGCTCGGGTCTCAAGGTCAATGCGGTCTCCGGCATCAGCCTCGATGTGATGGAGGGTGAGACCCTCGGTCTTGTCGGCGAGTCCGGCTGTGGCAAGTCCACAACCGGTAAGGCCATCATGCAGCTGCCCAAGCCAACCTCTGGGTCCATCATCCTTGAGGGTCAAGAGCTCACGGGCCTCGACAGCGAAGACCTGCGGAAGATGCGCCCGCGGATGCAGATGATCTTCCAAGATCCAATCTCCTCGCTCAACCCGCGGCGCAAGATCATCGACATTGTCTCCGAGCCGCTCAACATCTGGAAGGTCGGCACCGAGGAAGAGCGCGAAGCAAAAGTGCGCGCCACCCTCGACACCGTCGGCATCGACGTTGACCAAGCCGGCACTCGTAAGCCGCACGAATTTTCGGGTGGTCAATGCCAGCGCATTTGCATCGCCCGCGCGTTGGTGATGGAGCCAAAGGTGATCATCTGCGACGAGCCAGTGTCCGCCCTGGACGTATCTGTGCAGGCGCAGATCCTCAACCTGCTGGAAGAGATGAAGCAGCGTTACGGTCTCACGCTGGTGTTCATCGCCCACGACCTTGCTGTGGTGAAGAACGTCAGCGACCGTGTTGTGGTCATGTACCTCGGCAAGATCTGTGAGGTCGGGCCGCCCGACGTGCTCTACGCCGAGCCCCGTCATCACTACACGCGGGCCCTCATCGACTCCATCCCAGAGGCTGACCCTTCGCATCGCCCAGACGAGACATCCGCGCTGGAAGGCGATCTCCCATCGCCAGTGATGCCGCCGTCAGGCTGCCGTTTCCGTACCCGCTGTCCAGCGGCATCGGAGCGTTGTGCAGCAGAAGAGCCGCAACTCACCGAGGTCGGTACAGGCCATTTCGTGGCATGTCACTTCCCGCTGGCGGTCAACGCTGCTGTGCATGCAGGGGCTGCCGCGGGCTGAGCAGTTGTTGACCTGAGAGGAGCGAGTCATCAGGCTCAGCAATTCTTGCCATGCCAGCCGGGCTGCGCCCCGGTAGGTTCGTGCGATGGGTCTAGTTGCCGGAGTCGATTCATCGACACAGTCGGTCAAGGTTGAGCTGCGAGACGAGGAAACCGGGCGCGTTGTCGCCACGGGCCGGGCAGCTCATCCAACCACCACACCACCGCGAAGCGAGCAAGATCCGCTGGCCTGGTGGTCGGCGTTGGCGGAAGCGTTTGCGGCCACGGGAACGCACCGCAACGATGTGGTTGCGGTGTCCGTGGCAGGTCAACAGCACGGCATGGTGGTGCTCGACGCTGTCGGGCAGGTCATCCGCCCAGCCAAACTGTGGAACGACACCGAATCAGCTCCGCAGGCCGATTCACTTGTCCGGCAACTCGGCGCTGACACGTGGGCGCAAGCCTGCGGGTCCGTCCCGGTGGCCGCGTTCACTGTTACCAAGCTTGCGTGGCTGGCCGAGAACGAACCGGATAACTACGCGCGCATAGCGCATGTGTTGCTCCCGCACGATTGGGTCACCTACAAACTCACCGGTCAGTTCACCACGGACCGAGGCGACGCATCGGGTACCGGATACTTCGACGCGGCCGCCGGCAACTGGCGAACTGATCTCTTGGCGGCGGCAGGCCCACCACTTGACTGGGACGCGATCTTGCCTCGCGTCGTTGACCCTTTCGGCATCGCTGGCTACGTCACCGCAGATGCAGCTGCCCACCTTGGGCTGAGCGAAGGAACTCCGGTAGCTGCAGGCACGGGCGACAACATGGCCGCAGCCCTCGGGCTTGGTCTCGGGCCAGGCGACATTGCCATCAGCTACGGCACATCCGGCACGGTCTACGCGGTCAGCTCAACGCCGACCAGAGACACCACCGGTTGCGTGGCTGGTTTTGCCGACGCATCGGGTAACTACCTGCCATTGGTATGCACACTTAATGCCACCAAGGTCACTGCAGCGGTGGCCAGGCTATTGGGCGCAGGTTTGGACGAGTTCAACGAGTTGGCGCTTGCGGCGCCAAGCGGTTCTGGCGGCTTAGTGCTGCTCCCGTATCTCGATGGTGAGCGCACCCCCAACCGCCCAGACGCCACGGGTGTGCTTTCCGGCATCCGATCCGACGTCTCGCGGGAGCAACTGGCCCGTGCTTCGGTGGAGGGTGTGGTGTGTGGGTTGCTCGACGGGGTGGACTCCCTGACGGCCGCAGGCGTGCCAACTGGCGGTCGTGTGCTTGTCCTCGGTGGCGGGGCCAGGTCTGTTGCGTACCGTCACATCACGGCCGACCTCATCGGTCGCTCCATCGAAGTTCCCGACGCCGACGAACACGTTGCCACCGGTGCCTGTGTCCAAGCCGCAGCGATGCTCGGCGGGTCGACGCCAGCGGCGGTTGCAGCCGCGTGGAAGGTGGGGGCGGGGCCTCTCACCGATCCCGGCACATCCTCCAGCCCGGCCGGGGCCGATGCTGGCGGCGTGCGGTCAACCTATGCAGCGTTGCGGGGCTAGCCGCTTGTGATTTTCTTTGGTCGGTCTTTGGGTTGGAGAAGAGGTTTGGCAGGACCCGTGATCCTCTGTGTGCTGATGAGTTCGTGCAGCTCCGAGGGCCAGCCCTCAGCTGTGGAACGTCGGGCGTCGGCCACCACGTCGGCAACGGGCTCAACTATCGAGCCCATTGGATTCGAAGCGATTGACGGTCCGGCAGGTCAGGGCTCTGCCGAGACGGAAGAAGCGGCGGACTCTACGTTTGTGGTTCCGACCTCGGCGTTGTCGAGCCCGACGACGGCACCGGACCCCATCGTCGTGTCGACCCTTGCTTCCACACCTGCACCGACCAGTGCGTCTACGTTGCCGCCCACCTTGCCACAAACCTTGACGCCAACAGTCGCCCCGACCATCGTGCCCTCCCTGCCTCCCACGCTGGCGCCAACACTCCCTCCGACCGCTCCACGGACTCAACAACCAACACGAACTCCAACTCCAACGACGCGTCGACGCGTTCCGGTGACCACGTCATCAGTTTTAGTGCCGGCGCCTACCTCTGCTGCACCGTCGACTACGGCGTCCAGTCCACCCTCGGCTCCGAGCTCGTCGCCAGTAGTCCGGACCGATAACAAACTGGCCGTCATCGGCGCACGCTGCGTGAAGTCTCAGGTCGGCTTGCAACGCAAGACCAAGACTCGGATCACGGTCGTATGTACACGTACACCAAAGGGTCTGTATACCTGGCAACGCTCACGGGTGGTGCCGCAAAACCCACCAGGCGCAGTCCCAGCGATGGTCCCTGGGTTCGATGGTCGCAACATCACGCTCGGGATCATCGGCACAACAACGAATCCCACCTGGTCAAACATCTCCAAAGCAATCACCGCCGGGTTCGAGGCCCGGGTCGCTGCAATCAACCGACGTGGCGGCATCGGAGGGCGGTACCCGGTGAAGCTGGTGTTCAGGGAAGCCAACTACGACGCCGGCCTGACGCTGGCTGAACTAACAGCAACCCAAGGGAGCGTCGTCGGTTACGGATCCATCCTTGGAACTCCTGCCACCGAGGCTGCGGCGCCGTTCCTGCGAGACAATCAGCTGCTGGCAAGCCCTGCGTCCCAAGAGGGTCGGTGGGCCAAGGAACCCAACCTGCTGCCGGTGTTCAACACCTACCAGGTGCAGGCCATCTCCGGCGTGTCGTACTTCTTGGAACAGTCACCGGGCGCAACGGTGTGCTCGGTTTCGATCGCAACCAGTTTCGGTGACTCCGGAGCCGAAGGATTCTCGTTCGCAGCCACAGACTTGGGCGCCCGCGTCGGTGCTTCACTACAAATGGCATCCACCGATACCAACGCTGCTCCAGTGTTGGCGCAATTGGCCCGCGGCGGATGTCAGGGAGTGGTGACCACGCTTGCGCCGCAACAGTTAGTACAGCTGGTGATGGGTGCAGCCAGAGCAGGTCTGACGTTCCGGTGGATCATTCTTGGTGCCGGGTTCAGTGATCGCATCATCACCCCGCAAACGTCCAAGACATTCGAGGCAAGTTGTTGGGTCATCGGTGACGGTCCAGTGTGGGGTGAGAAGGAAACCGCTTCGCTCGCCTCTGATCTCCTTGCGGCTGATCACAGGTACTGGACCGAGAACCCTGACGTCGGCCTCACCTTCGGATACACCCAGGCCCGTGTGTGGGAGACAGTGCTTGAACGTGCCGTTGCGTCGGGAGACGTGTCTCGTGCTGGGCTGCTCAGCGCGTCTCGTTCTGTCGGGTCAGTCGACACGGGTGGGCTTGGATCCCCAATTGATTACTCGCAACCAATCCGGCTGAGTGCCCCACGCGCCTCGATCTACGCGGTCGACGGTTCGTATCGCAACAGCATCAGGTTGCTCAACGCTGTGTACGCGGCCCCATCAGCCGCCCGCTTCAAGTTGCGCTGACCCAACCAAGGTCAGGCGCCGCTGTCGGGCGCGTGGCCCGGCCCGCTGTGGCCCGTGACTGTGGTTGTCTCCTGCATGGCCGGGCGTGTTGTGCAGCCTGCAGGACACGCCCAGCCATGCTGGACACGCCCACACTTCCGAGATCGGGCCACCGACTTCCAGTATCCCGTCGAACACTCGTTACCCCGGAACCAACGTTGGTGTCTGCGCGCCCAACGTTGGGGTCTCCGCAACCATCGTTGCTTCAGAACTCGGTTTCGAGCGCGTTTTCGACCGAGTTGGTTGCTGTGGGAGCAAGGTTGGAGAAACGTGGGCGTCCTTACACAGCAAAACGTCGACGGGTCAGGCGCCGCTTTTCGTCTTGGCGGTTTGCGTGACGGCTTCACCGGTTGCGCTGAACTCGGTGCGGTCGATCTCTTGCAGGCGCTCGGGCTGCGCGTTCGGAAGGAACCACGTGCGGTTTGGTCCGACTTCAAGGCCGATGTCGCCGCACCCATCCTGGTTGTGATCACCAACAACAACCTGCGCATCGATGACCCCGGTTGCATCAGCACGCACATCGCTCTGCTGGCCAGGGAGCGGCCAATCCTTGAAGTAGTAGATGACGCCGTTGGTTGGCCGGTAGACCGCAAGGGTCTCCCCTGAACCGCAGAAGAAGTTACTGACGCGTAACGCATCGGTCCGCCGTCCGACGGTGAAATGAGTTGGCCCGTCGTCGTCGGCAAACCTCACCAGGATGCCCTCGGGTGTGCGGGTGATGGTGCCCACACACTGAGCAGTTGTTTGCGAATCGCAGCTCACCCGGAACGGGACCACGCCAGATGCTGTTGTGGTTCGATTTGACGAACGGACTGCAGCAATGGTTGCGCCAACGGACCCAAGCACCATCAGCGCTGCGGCTGCACCGGCGGTCCGACGCCAGTTGTGCGCCCCACCGACAGGCTCTGCAGCCTCTAATGCCCGTGGTCGAACGGGAACACGAAACGCGCTGGTCTGATCGACTGGATTGTCGATCTCAACAGCCTGGTCAGGCGTCGCCAGCTCGTTGGAATCGTTACCTGTCAAAGAATCTCCGTCAGGGGCGATGACTGCTGCGGTCCACGCACTCAGCAGCGCGTCGGCATCTGGATATCGGTCGGCCGGGTTGCGTGCAATCGAGCGTTCCACAGCTGCGGCGAATGTCCCGTGCATTGACGCGTTAAGCGGCTGATACTCGCCTCGATCTGCAGCACGCAGAACAGCGAGCGGCGTGTCGCCGGCAAACGGGGTCTTGCCCGTCAGCAGTTCGTACGCGACAACACCAAGCGAGTACAAATCCGATGCGGGCGAGGGGAGTGTTCCGTCGGCAACTTCTGGGTCCAGATACGACGCAGAACCAAGCGCTGCGCTGCTCGTCTGCGACACGCCCGGGTCTGTGAGGGCTAACCCAAAGTCGGCAAGGACCGTTGTGCCGTCTCCGCGAACCACAATGTTGGAAGGCTTCACGTCACGGTGCACCACACCGTCGCGGTGCGCAGCCGCCAGCGCCGACGCCACCGGTGCAAGGAGAGTCAATACGTGCGGTGCCTCGAACGGACCTTGGGTTCGCAGAACATCTCGCAACGACCCGCCGCTGGCGTACTCCGTGACCAACGCCAAGTGATCGTTGGTGTCGATCAGTTCCACAAGGCGCAGGATTGCCGGATGCTCCAGGCCCGCAAGCGTCCGTGCCTCGCGATGAAATGCTGCGCGCTGAGCATCGGTTGGCAACGTTGTGATGCGCTTGACCGCAACCGTACGTCCGGTGTTGGTATCGACCGCACGAAACACGCTGCCCGTTGAGCCGTGTCCGATGAGCGAAACAATCTCGTATTGCCCGATCAGCGTTCCTGCGCTGGGCTCAGTCATGATGCAATTCTCCTGCTACCAGTGGCGGGCCTTCCACACTCGATTGGTGAAAAGCGCAACTGTTTTGCGCCATCGAAGAGCATTTGCTCCGGATGCGGGTCTGGCAGAGGGCCTGTTGCTGGTTCGACGTGCGAAAGCTGTGTCCATTGCGCAAGATCGACGTGTCCCGTCTGTACGAGTTCCGCATGGCCATCGTCCAGCAAGTACCCACGCCCAACGGGCATGACACGGCCGCCGCCACGCACATGGTTGCGCGGGAGCGGCGTTGCCCACAGTTCGCCGTCCATCTCCACGTGCGGCCGCAGCGCAAGGCCCTTTCGTGAACGGCGAAGCGGAACTGTCCAATGTCCGTAAGCGTTGCGTAGGGAGTCCGCCCGGCCTGTTGCGACAATCCACACGTTCTGGCCTCGTCCTGCAATGAACTTTGCCATCTCACCCGTTTGATCATCGATGAGCTCAGCGTCGTCAACCAGCAACAGGAACGGTCTGGGTCCAACCGCACAACTTGCATCGGTGGCATCCAAGTCCGCATAGCGGTACGTGACGGCTTCGGCTAGGTCGTAGGCGAGCGTATGGTCGATACCGAGATCGGTGAGGTTGGCGCCGATGGGGGAGCGACTGCTGCCAAGAGCAACGATCTGAATGTGCGGACGTTCGGCCCTGGCTGCAGCCGCCACGAGCGACAACATGTTGGATTTGCCAGCCCTGCCGGGGCCGGTGATCAGCAGGTGTTCTCCTTGTTGCAACCGCCATCCCACCAGCGCAAGGTCGGTGTCGCCGATTCCGATCGGAAGCGACAGGTGTTCCGGGGAGGCCTGCCGAGCAACTGGACCTGACTGATCGGCAGCACGTTCCCATACTGTCTGTGCACTTAGGGATGATGGTAGGAGTTCAATGCGGGCGGGCGCAAGGCGCTGCTTCACTGGGTCGGAATTTTCTGTGCGGATAGCGGGGTGTAGGTCACACGTCGCAAATTGCACCGCTGCTCCCGAACCCAGATCGATCGCCCTGCCGGAAACACTGCGCGGAGGAGCCGAGCGGCTGATTCCCAACATCGCGTCGTCCAACGGGTCGTTGAGGCGGAAAGCGAACCGATGTGCGAAGGCTGCCAGTGCCGAGCCGGGGAGTGCCTGTGCCCGGTCGGCGCTGATCACCGCGGTGATTCCAACGGAAGGCCCATCTGCGAAGATCCGGAACCAACGCTCTTGTGCCGTTCCGAGAATGTCATCTGATGCTGAGCGAAGTGCACCCCAGTCGTCAACGAACACAATGACCTGTGGATGCTGAACGTCGGGGCGAGACTCTCGGTCGGCTCGACGAGTCTCGATCAGAGTGCCCAGGACTCGGGTGAGGCGATCTAAACGCTCCGGCTCCGTTGCCGTGATTCGTGCCCCGACATGCGGCGACGACTCCAAACCCGCAAACACCCCAGCGCCATGGTCGACGAGGTAGAGGTGCATTGTGTTGGGGTCACACTCCTGCATCAGCGCTGCGGCCACCGCAGCCAACGCCGTGGAGACACCTGAGCCTGCGGCGCCGAACAGCACCGTGTTCGCCCTGAAGGTGGCGGATGACAGGCCGTCTGTGCGCTGCAGCTCCGGCAGATCGATGAGACCAAGTTGTATCGCAGGAGAACCTGGAGCCAATAACGACAAGTTGTCAGGCAAGGGTTCTGGCCACGGACGCCGAGGCGGGGCAATCCCCATCTGGGCAGCCATGCTCTGTGCAGCTTTCACCACTACTTCCAGGTCATTGCTTCCGGTGGGGGTGGCCTCCGTTTGCTTATCGGTTTCGCCTTCGACAACAACCGATCGGCGAAACCCGGCCGGCGACGGAGCGCTGAAATCTGGGCAACCGAGCCGTGGCGAAACAGGTCGCACAGCCTGTCGCACCGTGCAGGAGGCCGTCTGCATTGCGATGAACTCGTCTGGTCCGGTCCGCAGCACGGCCCGCCCAGGGAATCGTCTGTCCAGCATGGCTGCACGTGGCGAGCCGATGACATCAGAGGAGTCCGCTGCAGTCTGCACTCGCAGGCACATGCGGAGGTTGGTGTTCGCACGGATGGAGTCGTTGACGGCACCTGCGGGACGTTGTGTGGCAAGGATGAGATGTACTCCGAGGCTGCGGCCGCGTTGCGCAATGCCTATCAGCGCGCTTATGAAGTCTGGAAGTTCAGCGAGCATGGTGGCGAATTCGTCGATCATCACAACCAGGCGCGGCATCGCCGGCACGTCTGGCGCCGCGTGTGGGTATGTGGTGATGTCGTCGCAGCCCGCAGAGCTGAGCATCAGCTCGCGATGGCGTAGTTCGGCTTCCAAGCACGTCAATGCGCGTGAACCCAGTCCGTCATCTAGGTCGGTGACAAACCCAACGGTGTGAGGCAGTGCATCGAGGCCGGTGAAGGCTGCGCCGCCTTTGTAGTCGATCAGCACAAACGTGAGCTGTTGCGGGCTGTACCCGGCGGCGAGCGAGCAGACAAGCGTGCGTAACAGCTCGCTTTTGCCAGATCCTGTAGTGCCAGCGATGAGCGCATGAGGACCGTCCGAAACAAGATCGACGGTGACGGGGTCGGTTCCCGCCAACCCGATGGTTGCTACCAGCCGGTTCATCCGAACGTGTCGTGCAGGGTCCCAGCTGGATTGTAAGTGTGCAGCCCATGTGTTCTCCCGTTCGTCCCGGCTCGATGCGCCAAGTAAATCGCCAAGCCGCACCAGCGGGGCGAGAGCTGAGCCGTCATCAAGCAGGGCGCCGTCCTGGCAGGTGGATAGTGCCTCTGCAATTCGGCGAGCACGAGCCACGCCAAGTCCTGAGACCACAACCGGTGTTCCAGGCGCGTGGTGCGCGGTCGGTGGATTTTGCATCAGCTCAGCCAATGCGTCCCTGACGATGATCGTGGCAGTTGCCCGTTGCGGAATCTGGTCAATGCGCTCGGCAATCACCACAACGGTCAGCCACTTCGGAAGCGCCCCCACCATGCACCGCAGCGATGGGTGGTCTCGCAGCGAGGATGCATCGACAGTGAGTACGGTCCACATCGGGCTCCGCTCCAAGTCCTCCAGGACCGAGCGGATGGTGTCTGGGCCGCAACTCATCAGCGGGTCACAACCGGTGCTGGTATGCGGGAGCGTGGCCGCCCACTCCCAATCGTGCGTGGCGGCGGGATCAGCAATGAAGGCCAGCCGCAGGTCTGCTGGTCCGTGCATCACACTGAGCTGCGCAACCATCGAACGCACCAGAGCTGCCGCCTCAGCACGATCTCCAATCACGCCCACAATTCGCTCCGGTGACAACGACACCACTACGGGAACCTGGTCGATGAATCGAAGCCGGTCAGCTGTTGCCTCGGCAATGCTGTGACATTGCGTTCCGGCAACTCGGTTGAGCCGATGCGGGGCAGCGAGGGTTCCAAGACCTATCGTGACTAATCCGGCGTCAGGGTGGTCAAGCCGACGCTCCCACAGCCGGAAGTCTGCGACGTCCGCGAACCTGCACAGTTCAGCGTTGCTTGGATTTCTGCTGAACAGGTCATCTGTACACGTATCGATTGTCTGCAACAGGGATTGCTCGAAGAATGCCAACTGCTCTGCGGTGCTTCGTAAACCCTTTGCCCGGTCTCGCCGGACGCGGCGCCGCTCTTCTAACCAAGAACCCAACATCAGCACGGGAGACATTGCTGCCATCACTGCAAGCATCGGGTTGATCAGCAGCGCAAGCACGGCCCCGGTCACAACGGGTAGAACCAACCCCGCAATACTCAAGCGAGGGACCTGGCGAGCGGCGGCGACGGTTGGAACATCGACGGGCTGCCAAACCGGAGCCGGGGCAATCAATGGCGGCCGGTCAACCCGGACTTGTTTGGTGCTGCCCGAGCTGCGTCGTGCGGTTTCAGCGGAAACCGTGCCGTGTGCGACGGGGGTCAACAGCACCACTGAAGCTCCGATGCAGACCCTGGTTGGCGTTGGGCTGGCCCAGGTGCCCTGGTGGGGGAGTTGGACGGGAATCGATCCTGGAGCAGCCAGCCAGGTTGCAGGGTTGGTTTGGCTGAGATTGCGCACCAGCGGCCCGGTCCCCGCTTCGGTGTCCTGCCACTGCTCGCCCACCACGAGGTGTTGCGTGGAAATGGTTGGGTCTGCGATGTCTGCTCGGCCGATGGTGAGCGCCCGGCCAACAGGTAACACCCAGTGACGGCCCGCATCGGGACCATGCGCTACTTCGACCGTCCATGGGCTCGCTGCCGCCGCCGCGTTCGAAGTCCCTGCGTCATAGTGCATGGAATGCATTGTTACGCAAGGTTCGGCGGACTGGCAACTCTTTTCATACGGTTTCGTTGCATTGCATGATCGAGACTCTGGACTCTGTTGCAGGTCCGGATTCTCGACGCTTACCGGCGAGGTCCGATTCGTTTCATGCTGGTGAGCCACTTGTCGGCTGCGTTTGCTCGCCGTTCAAGCTGGTCGAGTGTTGCTTCGTCGACGGACTTCATCCCGCTGAGGCGGTTGAGTTCTGCGTTGATGCGGGCATGTGATTGCGCCGTAAACCGAACCAGCTCTCTGGCGGCTTCGGCATTGCGAAGGCGTAAGGCCTCTTTGACCTCGGCCCTGGAACGTCCGTCGTCGGTCCCACTCAGGGCGCCTGGCGGAGGAAGGATTTCATCAAGCGTGAGCGACAGGGGGTCCAGTTCTGGGATGAGGTCACCGTCTTCGTCAGCGGGATCAGCTCTGCCTACTTCGTCGTAGTCGTCGTCAAAGACTCCGAGGTGTGACTCGTCCAAGATGGTGGCGGACAAAGCGGAGAAGAGCGACAACTGCTCTTCGGCCAGTTGCTTGTCCAGCTCTGCGGCAACTTGAGCTGCATCGGGGCGCTCGTCAAACGCGTCGCCCGCATCATCTGCGCGCTTGCGAAGTGAGTGGCGTCTGGCGTCGGCGATCTGAAAAGCCCAGGCGCGCAAACGCGGGTCATCAGGGATGAACAGATATGCCTTCTGCCGTTTGCCCCACGCAGCCGTCCATCGCACCAAGCGGCCAACCGCCTGGCGGAAGAACAGCTCGGTTGTGGTTGTTGTGGCGTACACGCCGATGGCAAGACGAGGGATGTCGACACCTTCGGAAACCATACGTACAGCGACGATCCAAGGGTCTGTAGAGGCAGCAAACGCGGCGATCTTCTGTGATGCCTGTGGGTCGTCTGACACTGCAAGCGTTGGCGTGATGCGCAGACGCCACTGCATTTCCTTCACGATTGCGTTGGCATGTTCCTGGTCCGTTGCGATGATGAGGCCACCGGCCTCTGGGTGCCGTTTGCGGATGGCACAGAGTTGTTCGTGGGCCTGCGCGAGCACAGGCCCAATCCATTCGCCTTCGGGAGACAGCGCGGTGCGAAGGCGTTGCGCGCTGCCTTGGCGGTCCAGCGCGTCTTCGAAGCTTGCAGCGTTGAGCGTGCCGTCTGGGGCCACCCATTCCATGAACCCGTTGATGCGAGGGAAGTAGACCGGCCGCACCACGCCGCCGTCGGCCAGCGCGTGGCCATATCCGTACTCGTAGTCCGAGATTGCCTCCTCCAGCTTGTAGGTCACGAACGGGATGGAAGACGTGTCGCTGCGGAACGGCGTGCCGGACAACGACAGGCGCTGGGCAGCCGGCTCAAATGCTGCTCGGACCGAATCGCCCCAGGCCCGATCGTCGCCGGCGTGGTGAATTTCGTCGAGGATCACAAACGCGTCGGATGTCAGCGGTCGCAGTGCCGCTGCCGAGGTTGACACCTGCTGGTAGGTGGTGACAATGCCGTGCATGTCGGCCGGAAGGCGTCCGCTGGCAGACGCCCAGAACGGGTCAAGGTGCAGGCCAAACCGGGTGGCGGCCTGTGCCCACTGCAACTTGAGGTGCGCCGTAGGAGCGCACACAATGACGCGGCGCCCTGGGTGTTTCGCTATGGACAGGGTGGCTGCTGCCAGGGCAAACGTTGTTTTGCCTGCGCCGGGGGTTGCAACTGCAAGGAAATCTTTGGCGGCTGGACCGCCGGCGTCCACCCGGGCGTGCAGCGCGTCCAGCGCGGCTCGCTGCCAGGGTCGGAGTCGTATCGAGCGGGCCATGTCAGGGTTTCGGGTTCAGCGAGGGTGCAGCGAGGGGTGCAGCCGAGGGGGGATCGATCTTGGCACGCGGCGTAGGCCCGCCAGTCCGTTCACTCCTCGGGCGCGGCCGAGCGGCGAACGGAGTGAGTCCGATAGAACCCATAGGGCCGGCGAGGGCGCGGGCGGTAGTGTGACGGTCGTGCTTGCCTGGATGGACCTTGAAATGACCGGCCTCGATCCAGATCGGCATGTGATTGTTGAAATCGCAACGCTGATCACCGACGACGACCTCACCATCGTGGCGGAGGGTCCAAATCTCATCATCGCCACGCCTGAGTTGGCGTTGGAGGGGATGGACGAAGTTGTGGTTGCCATGCACACCCGCTCGGGCCTGCTTGATGCCATCCGCACCACAACCACCACCCACGACCAGGCCCGTGACGCCACGCTTGCGTTTTTGCAGGAGTACTGCGGCGAGGCTCGCACCATGCCGTTGTGTGGCAATTCCATCGGCACGGACCGGCGGTTCCTGGCCAAGCACATGCCAGAGATCGACGAATACCTGCACTACCGCTCGGTCGATGTTTCAACGGTGAAAGAACTGGCCCGGCGCTGGTACCCCGACGCAGTCAAGAACGCGCCGCGCAAAGCCGGTGGGCACCGAGCGATGGACGACATCAAAGAGTCCGTCAGCGAGTTGCAGTACTACCGTGGCTCGGTCTTTCGTCCCTAGTCCCGTCATGCCGCTGATCAACATTGTTCAGTTGGACGCGGAGCTGGCGCTTCCGTCGTATGCGCGGCCAGGTGATGGTGCGGTCGATCTGCTGGCACGTGCCGATGGTGTTGTCTCGCCAGGGGGAGGGCGGCTGCTTGTTGGTAGCGGGATCGCCATTGCGCTTCCCGAGGGATGGTGTGCGTTGGTGCTGTCTCGCTCGGGGCTTGCTGCTCGCAACGGGGTGTTCGTCGCAAACGCGCCGGGGCTTGTCGATGCTGGCTACCGCGGCGAGATCATGGTTCCGCTGGTCAACACCGATCCGGTTGAATCGTTTGTGGTGACCAGGGGCGACCGGGTGGCGCAGCTACTGGTTTTCCAACTCGACGCCATTCGCTGGAACGTGGTGAGCAGCCTCGACGACACCGAACGCGGTGCCGGAGGCTTTGGCCATACCGGTCGCTGAGCAAACGCATCAGAGACTGGCATGGCCAGGTTCCGCGAGGGTGGTCAGTTGGCCTTGATCACGACCGTCTTTGCGACCTTGTCTGACACGGTCTGACGCAACTTGTCGGAGAACAAGAAGATCAGCGAGACGATCCCCATGATCCAGCCGACGAACATTCCGACGACCGGAATTGCGTGGCAAATTGCCCTGGGCAACGCCCGAATCAGCGCGGTCGTCATGCTCACGGGAAGACCATCGGACTGGTTCACCACCCTCATACCGAAGGCGCGTTTCATCAGTGTACCGCCCATGAGGCCAGTAGCAACTCCGTCGTATAGCAGCACGAACCCGCCAGAGATGAGGGATATGGCGACCTGTTGGCCCAACGCGATACCGGCACCGCCGAACGCATCGTTCGACCGAACGAACGAGGTGGTGCCTGAGATGCCAATCGTCGGGATACACAACACGAGCAGCATGATGATGCGGTCAAGTAGCCGGGCAGCGAAACGCAGCCAGGAATCAGCAAGCGGTATGCCCTGTGGTGCAGCGGGCGCCCCGTATCCGCCAGCAGGCAAAGGCATACCTGGAGCTGACCACTCAATCGATGGTGGCGTCCCGGGTGCTGGCATGGGCGGCATGGACGGCATCGGGGGCATCGGCGGAACCGACGACGGCATCGTCGGCATCGGTGGCCCGGAAGGCATCGGTGGCACTGGCGGCATTTGCCGTCCGGAAGGGATCGATGCACCCGGATCCGGGGTCGGCCAGGATGGCAGCTGTACTGGCAAGGGATTGTCGCCCCCGCTTGGCGTGGGAAAGGTTGGCGGTTGGTCTGACATCGTGTTCCCTTCGAGGAGTATCGACATTCCAGCAGGTCCACTCGGCCGGGGGGCGTATTTGACTACTACTATCCGGTGGTATGTCAATGCCTCCGCAACTACCAAGCCCATTCGACGCTCCCGGGAGCGGCTTCCCACCTCAAGGACAAATGGCGCCAGCGGTGCCATTCGCATCCTGGGGGCAGCGTGTCGTTGCTGTACTCATAGAGATCGCGATCTTCGATTGGCGGTTAATCGCCCTCGTGATCGTTGGGGCCATTCTTTCCAAGATCAGCGGAGCGCTGGCAGGATTGGTTTTCTTCGTCGGCTACTTGGCCATTTTCGCAATGAGCATCTATTTTGCATACCTGACCGGGACAAAAGGGCAGTCTCCAGGAAAAAAGGTGATTGGGATCCAGGTTGTACACGCCAATACCGGCCAGTTCATCGGAGGGGGAATGGGCATCGTTCGCAGCATCGCTCATGCGCTGGATGGCGCAATCTGCGGCATCGGGTATTTGCTCCCGCTCTTCGATGCAAAGAAGCAGACCATCGCAGACAAGTTGATGACCACCGTCGTCATCGCAGGGCCAAAGCAGCCGTTCGCGCAGGCGCTCACCAGCTCACTTCCGTCCAAGTAAGACGCGGGCGGACCGCGGGCTGAATTCATGACACGACTTTCCCGGCTCAGCCGGTCCATTTCTGGTCGTGTTGCCATCGTCACCGGCGCTGCTTCCGGCATGGGGCGCGCCACTGCGTTGCTCTTCTCCGACGAAGGTGCATTGGTTGCGGTAGTGGATCGCAACGCTGAAGGTGTCGCCGAAACGGTTGCCATGATTGTTGGCAACGGAGGCACGGCCCAAGGGTTTGTGTGCGATGTCTCCGTCAATGGTGCCGTCGAGGCCTGCGTCGCCGATATCGCCGCGGCCCTTGGTCCGGTCGACATATTGATCAACAATGCAGGCGTTTCATTCGGCGTGGGCATCACCGCAGACGAAGACACCTGGTGGGCTGCTTGGGAAACCACCCTGGCAGTCAACCTCACTTCCTATGCGCGCTTTGTACGAGCTGCACTGCCGATGCTGGTGAGAAACGGCGATGGTCGTGTGGTCAACATCGCCTCAACCGAAGGCCTTGGGGCAACCCGCGGCATCACTGCCTATACGGCCTCCAAGCACGGCGTCATCGGCCTCACACGGTCCCTTGCGGTGGATCTTGCCCGTCAGGGGGTCACGGTCAACGCCATTTGCCCTGGCCCCATCAAGACCGGCATGACGCAAGCCATCCCCGACGCGCATAAAGAGGCGTTCGCCAAGCGTCGTACGCCTATTGGTCGCTACGCAGACCCAGAAGAAGTCGCGCAGGTCACGTTGTCAGTGGTGCTGCCGGCCTCCTCTTTTCTCGTCGGCGCGGTAATCCCCGTCGACGGCGGCCTCACCATCCAAAACACCTGACACGTGACACAGCCCTTCTCCGATCGGTAGGGTCGGGCATGCCAGAGATGCCAGAGGTAGAGAGCCTTGCCCGGTGGCTTACCGAACGAACCGCTGGTCTGGAGTTTGCTCGCCTCGACGTGCTGGCCATTAGTGCTCTGCGTACGTATGACCCGCCCATCGAGGCGTTGCGTGGGCAGACCATCACGGGTTGGTCCAGGCGTGGCAAGTTCCTCATCGCCACAACCGACGCGGGCGTTCATCTGTGCATCCATCTGGCGAGAGCCGGCTGGATTCGCTGGACAGACACCCAGTCAACCGGGCCGGCCAAGCTCACCAAAGGGCCGCAGGCGTTACGCGTCTCGTTCTCTGATGGCAGCGGGTTCACCGCCACTGAAGCAGGCACGGACAAACGCCTCAGTGTGCACGTTGTCCGCAACCCCGACGACGTGGAGTTCATTCGCACACTGGGTGTAGAAGCGATCGGTCCCCAGTTCACGGCGGATCGGCTGGCAGTACTACTGGTCAGTCAGGGCAAGGCTCGAATCAAAGGTGTGCTTACGGATCAGGGTCTCATCGCCGGCATCGGTAACGCATACTCCGATGAGGCGTTACACATGGCGCGGCTCAGTCCCTTTGCTTCGGCCTCCACCATTGGTTCAGACCCACTGATCGTCGCCCGCCTACACCACGCTATCGTCGCCGTGCTCACCGACGCGCTGGACCGCAGTGCAGGAAAACCTGCCGCCGAGCTGAAAGACGCCAAACGCACTGGGATGCGGGTGCACGCTCGTAACGGGTTGCCATGCCCTGTTTGCGCGGATACGGTCCGCGAGGTTGCGTTCGCCTCCAAGAGTTGGCAGTACTGCCCCACCTGCCAGACCGAAGGCAAGTTGCTCGCCGACCGGCGCATGTCTCGCCTGCTCAAGTAGGGTCCTGCCATGCGCCGCCTCACTGGCCTCGATGCGTCTTTCCTGTACATGGAGACGCCGAATAATCACATGCACGTCGGAGCGGTCTACGTGTTCGACCCGGGCGACGACCCAACTGCCGTTTCGTTCGAGCGTGTGAAGGCTGGCGTCGAGAGCCGGCTACACCTGTTGCCGCCGTTTCGCTGGAAGCTGGTCACCGTTCCATTCGGCTTGCATCACCCGTTGTGGGCCAACGATGCGCACTTCGACATCGAGTACCACGTGCGCCAAGCAGCGCTCCCTGCGCCGGGAGGTCAGGCCGAGTTGGCCGAACACGCGGCTCAGTTCATGGCCCGCCCGCTAGACCGCACACGCCCTCTCTGGGAGCTCGAGGTGGTGGAAGGCCTTGAGGGCGGACGGATCGCACTCATCACCAAGACGCACCACGCCGCCATCGATGGTGCGTCAGGGGCTGAACTCACTACGGCCTTGCTGGATCTCTCGGCCGATGCGCCACCTGTTCCGCCGCCGGACAAGGCCTTCCACGGCGATCGCATCCCGTCCGACGTCGAAACGTTGGCATACGCGTTGCGCAGCCTCACGGAGCAGCCGGCCGAACTAGTCAAGGCTGTCCGTCGCACCGCCGAGGCTGCGTTGAACCTCCGCAAGCGTTCGGCCGATGGAGATGCGGCGCCTGCAACACCGTTCGCAGCCCCACGAACCAGCTTCAACGTACCCATCACGCCCCATCGTAAGTTCGCATACACACAGGTTCCTCTCAACGACATTAAAGAGGTCCGCGCAGCGCTGGGGGGCACGGTCAACGACGTTGTGCTTGCCATGTGTGCTTCGGCGCTTCGGCAGTATCTGCTGGACGGGGGAGAGCTGCCAACCGAGCCGCTCATCGCGATGGTGCCCATGAGCGTTCGTAATACGGACCAGAAGGGCGCCATGGGAAACCGTGTGAGCCAGCTGCTGGTTCGTCTCGCCACCGAAGAACCAGATCCGGTGAAGCGGTATCAATCCATTCAGGCCGAGACCAAGATTGCCAAAGATTCAATCAACGCAATTGGCGCAGACACGTTGTCGAACTGGGCCGAGTTCGCGGCTCCGGCAGTCGCAGCTCGTGCGGCGCGGTTGTACTCGTCGATGGGGTTGGCCAATCGGCACAAGCCCATCTACAACGTCACCATCTCCAACGTGCCAGGGCCACAGGTTCCCCTCTTCTGCACGGGTGGGCGGTTGGTGGAGTGGTATCCAATGGGTCCAATCTTCGATGGCATCGGCCTCAACATGACGGTGATGTCGTACCTGGGAGTCATGTACGTCGGCCTCCTCGCATGCCGAGAGACCATGTCCGGGGTGTGGGACCTCGCAGCTCACTGCAACGCGGGCATCGACGAGCTCCTTGCCATCACCCGAGCCGGTGCCAGCACTTCCGAGCCGATCAAGCCGATCAAGCCGGTCAAGCCGCGACCAGCGAAGTCCTCTGCCAAAGCCACCAAGGCCACCAAGTCGGCCGCGAAGTCGGCAAAGCCAACCGCCAAGCGTCGACCCACCCGCTAAAGCCCCATCCGGGAGCACCCTTTCAGGATTCCTTTGCGTCAGCGCGGCACTCCGCAACGTTTGCGGCCCTGACGCATCCTTCGTGAGTGCCGCGAACATACCTGAGTGCCGCGAACTCGGGGTGTCAGCACGTGGTGTCGTGAACCGATGCAAGATCGATGCGAATTGTCATACCCTTCTGTTACTTGTGGTGTATGACCACACAAGATTCGCTTTTGATCCGCAAGTCACTTCTCGCTGCCGGACACACCCCATCAGCCATCCAGTACCGAGTCGAATCTGGCAGCTGGTCGCGAGTTTTTAACGGCATGTATTTGCCGACCTCCACTTCCGAGACGCTCGAAAACACGGCGAGTTGGCACCAAGCAGTGCTGCAGCGGGGTGGCCCGCAGTCGGTTTTGTCCCACGAGACTGCCGCCATTCGTCATGGGTTTGACTCGACGAAAGGTTGGGACGCAACGTCGATCGCCGTGACGGTTCCGAACAGCACAAGGTCGTTCCGCGCACAGACCTCTGCGTTTCAGCCTCTCCTCCGGGTGATTCGGACCCGTCACCTGCCAGATCCGAACACCGTGCTGCACGATGCTGACGGCCGCCGATTCACGGACCGCGCCCGAACCTTGGTTGACGTTGCGGCAGGTATGTCGGATCGTGAGTTTTCGCTCGTCCTGGAATCTGGCCTGCGTGGGGCGAATCCGAAACGTCCCGACCAGTGGCGCGAAGACGTGATGGCGGAACTGGTCGACATGGTCAACCAATGGCGCCGCAAGCCGGGGGTCTCGACTGTGCGGCGGGCTTTGGCCAGACGTATCCCCGGTCGACCAACGGGTTCCATCGCCGATTCGACCGTTCTGTTCGCGCTGCTTGCGGCCGGGATCACTGATGTCATCGTGCAGCCTTGCGTCACATCACTGGACCGCCACGGTCACATTCGGCTGCACTTTGCCGACCTGATGATTCCTTCCGCACAGCTCATTATCGAGATCGACGGCTCCATGCACGACCTTCCGGATCGGCGAAAACTTGATCACGAACGAGATCGGCGATTGTCGCCCGGCTTCCATGTCTTCCGGTATCCCGCAACAGTGGCCCTTTTCGAACCAGGGCATATCGTCGCTGATGTGAAAGCTCACCTTCGGCGTTCTCCAGACCTCGGCAATTCGTGGGAGGTTTCGGGCAGACATGTTGAAGGCGCCGCACACCGGTGGTCCATCGTCCCGACCGTTACGTCCGCGTGATCAATTCGGGGGAACACCTCAGCCTCAGTCCCGATGTCGCGGCCCCCAGAAACGTTTGCGGCATTGAGGCATCCTGCGTGAGTGCCGCGAACGTGTCTCGGTGCCGCGAAGTCAGGCTTGAGGCTGGCCTTCCGGCAAGAGCGTGTGTGACAGTGACCGTCGAAGTGCCGTGCTAAGGTGAGTCTCCCATTGCGGACGTGGCTCAGTTGGTAGAGCATCACCTTGCCAAGGTGAGGGTCGCCGGTTCGAATCCGGTCGTCCGCTCCAGCGCAGTACGAATCAGGCACCCTTCGGGGTGCCTGATTCGCGTTTACGCAACAACAAGCTGCGCAGGCGGCCAAGCTGAAGTACGGGCCGGATTGAGCCTGGCCACGCGTTTGCCATGCCGCGCATCGAAAGGGGCACAACGTCCCGAGCGTGATCGCCGTTTGGCCCCTGGAGGGGGAGCGGCTATCCGCCACGCTTGCGTTGTGAACACGCAGGCGAAGTCCAGAGCATCTGCACACGGCCAACACGATCGACTTATCGGACACGATCGACCAAGCGGACACGACCGACCTGATGGACAGGATCGATCCAAGCGCGCTAGGCCAGCCACCATTCGGTTCCTCGGCGGCGCCGAGACGGTAACCGGAAGCCGGTTTTTGCTGCAGACGGGCCGATCGGCGGTGTCTGTTTGACTGCGGCCTATTCCAAGGAACCAAAGATTTGCGAGCGAGGAACTGGGCTCCGTTCCCCGTCGACCCGCGGTCCGTCGACGCCGTAGTCATCACACACGCACACCTTGACCACATCGGCTATCTCCCAAGGCTCGTGCACGACGGGTTTCGCGGGTCCATCCATGCCACCGCGGGCACCGCAGAATTGGCAACCATCGTGTTGCTGGACGCTGCTCGCCTCCAGCAAGAAGATGCTGCATACGCAAATCGAGTTGGGTCGAGCCGCCACCATCCTGCCCAGCCGCTCTACACGGCCGAAGACGCCGAGCAAACGATCGAACGATTCGTCGTGCACGCATTCGCCGAGCAGTTCGAGCCGACCGACGACGTGCGTGTGACGTTGCATCGGGCCGGTCACATCCTCGGAGCTGCCTGGGCATCGGTAACAGCGGAAGGGATGGATGAACTGGCGTTCTCCGGAGACCTCGGCAGACCAGACCATCCGTTGTTGCTCCCGCCCGACCCGTTGACCACCGTGGGATCCCTGGTCGTCGAGTCGACCTACGGGAACCGTCTGCACGATGCCAGCGCGCGCGGCGCCGGCGAGGTACTTGGAGACGTCATCAGCCGGACTGCGGCACGTGGCGGGTCCGTCCTGATTCCATCGTTCGCAGTAGACCGCACGGAAGTAGTTCTCTACGAGCTCAAACGCCTGATGGATGCGGGCGACATTCCCGCGCTTCCGGTGTACATCGACTCGCCGATGGCTCTGGCTGCGTTGCGGGTGTACCGACGCGCACTCGACGAAGGGTGGGCGGAGATACGCCCCGAGTTGCATGGAAGAGAAGACATCTTCGACACCGGTCGTCTCAACGAGGTCCGCACCGTTGCCGAGTCGAAATCGCTGAACGACGTGCGGTTTCCGAGCATCATCATCGCCGGTTCCGGCATGGCCACAGGCGGCCGCATCTTGCACCACTTATCGGCGCGCTTAGCTGATCCACGAAATGCTGTCGTGTTCGTTGGGCATCAGGTGCAAGGAACACGCGGGCGACTTCTGGTCGACGGTGCGCGCGAGATCAAGATCTTCGGCGACTACATCGATGTGCGGTCAGAGATTGTCGACCTCGGCGGGTTCAGCGTGCACGCCGACGCCAAGGAAGTCGTCGCATGGATTGGTACTGCCCCGAAAGCTCCGCGGACGTGCTTCGTTGTTCACGGAGAACTGGACGCGGCAGAGGCTCTGTGTGGAGACATTCGGCGCGAGTTCGCCAGCCAAACAATTGTTCCCAAGCACGACGAGATCATCCACGTTCGACAACCCTCCCGTTAGTCCGGTTGGATCTGGGTTCCGGATCGGCAGGCGAGAACTGCGGCCGCATCAGCGAGACGCCCGATGTACGAGGCGTTGCCGGTAGCGAGCGTAAAGCTGGCACACGCGCTGACCTTTGGCTCCATCGAACCGGCCTCCAAACTTGCCGCCAGCACAGCAGCCTCGTTCGCACCGATCTTGTTGACCACGTGGCAGTCGGGCGTTCCCCAGCCAGTCATCAGCCCCTCCACGTCGGTGAGGAGAAGCAGCGCGTCGGCGTGCAGTTCGCATGCGAGCAGCGACGACACCAGGTCCTTGTCGACCACTGCCTCGATGCCTTTCCAACCGCCACGATCTGCGATCACCGGTATGCCACCACCACCCGCGCAGATTGGAACAACACCCGCATCAACGAGCGTCCGAATGGCGCCGATCTCGACGATCGCTTGTGGAAGTGGCGATGCCACAACCCTTCGAAATTTGCCGCGCCCGGGTCCGCTGGGTTGCTGCACAAAAGTCCACCCGTGCAGCTCCTCCAGCAACTCTGCGGTCGGTTCGTCGACCGTGCGACCAATCGGCTTTGTTGGGTGAAGGAACGCTGGGTCGTCTTTGTCGACGACAACCTGTGTCAGCACGGTGATGACATCGTCCAGGTGCGCAAACGCCTGAATGAGTACATAACCGAGTAAGCCAGCCGTTTCTGCGTCAACAGCGTCCAGCGTTAGGTCCTTGAGCGAATGGGCGCGGCTTGCCAGCTCGGAAAGAATTCCAACCTGCGGACCGCTTCCGTGCGTCAACACAACGCGCCAGTCGGCAAACAGCGGAGCAAGTACTTCGGCCGCGCTCGCTGCCTGCTGGCGCTGAACTGCCATGGTCAGCGGCCCGTCGGCGGGGAGTAATGCGTTGCCTCCAAGCGCAACCACTAGCAGAGGACGTTGGTCGTTCCCGGGGCGTGTCACCTGTTGAATTCTGGCTGGTGCATTGAGCCCGGACAAGGGTCCAATGCTGGCCACGCCAAGGACCTTCGGCCCTTGGCGCCCGTTACGGAGCTGCTGGCAGACCGAAGAGCTTGCGTGCGTTGCCTCCGATGAACTTGCTCTGCTGGTCTTCCGGGAACGATGCAACCAGCTCGTTGAGGTCGTGCACGTATTCCGGTGTGTGGTCGGCGTGGGGGAAGTCCGAAGCCCAGAGGAAGCGCTCAACGCCAAACCGCGCTGCGAGCGACGGGATGGTGCGCTCATCTGGGTCACAGCTGATCCAGATGCGCTCCCGGAAGTAATCGCTTGGCTTGTGCTCCAGCGGCACTTTCTGGCCGATGAACGTATGGCTGTATACGGCATCGATGCGGTCCAGCCAGTAGCCAATCCAACCGCCGCCGGACTCCAGGACCAGGAACTTCATTTTGGGGAACTTGTCGAACACGCCGTAGTCGAACAGCGTGGTGAATTGGTGCCGCACGCCGTCCGATGCCTGTACGGACGCAAGCAGCCGAAGCTGCTTCACATTTTCCCATGTACCCATACGGGTTCCCTTTGTCCATTGCGGCTCGAACGTTGGGTGCAACGCCAATGGAACTCCAAGATCCTGCGCCGCGGCGAAAACCGGGTCGTTGCTTGGGTGGCCCAGCGGACGACCATCGTGGGTGAATGGAGCCACGTAACCGCCACGCGCACCTTCGCCCACGGCGCGTTCTAATTCTTTTGCAGCGGCAACTGGGTCGGAGAGGGACAGATGTGCCGTCGGGATGAGGCGAGGCTGACCGGAACAAAATTCGCAAATCCACCGGTTGTATGCGCGCGTATAAGCCTGCGACAGTTCGGGATCGTCAACCTCGGCCTCCCACAACAACCCAACCGTTGTGTAAAGGAACGCGATGTCGATGTTCTCTTTGTCCAGCAACTTGATCCGCTCGTGCGGATCCATCGAGCCGTACGGCGCCTCGCCGAGATACGTCCGTTCCGGGTTGAGTTGCATGTCCGCCAGATCTGCTGCACCCATGGCCCCAAGCGTTGCCGGGAACCCTCGCCGAGTCATGGCGGAGCGCTTGCCGTTGATCTCCAGTTCTTCCAAGCCGTTCTCGTCCTTGACGATGCGCAAGGCCCGGTCACGGAACTTGGGGTCGATGTATTCCTCCCACAGATCCGGCGGTTCAAGGATGTGGCCATCGGCATCGACCGCGTTGCATGCGGCGACTCGGTGGGTCTCGTGCATGGGCTTGCGGGACGGGACGGCAACGGTCATGGTTCGGTCCTCCTCGACATCGGCAAGATTGCCGATCAGCGCATCGAATCAGAAGCGACCTCGTCGCAAGAAATCCTCGCCAGAAATCCTCGCCAAAAATCCGCTACGAAGCTTTGGTGCGGACGGCGTACCCGGCGATCGAGATCAGTGACTCCACGCAGTCACGGATGGAGTCGTCCATCGGGCGGAACACCACCGGCGTGGCCGCACGGATTCGGTCGTTGCGAAGATCGCACCCTGCCCAGATGGATCGGAACTCTGCCTCACGGACCTGCACACGTTCAGGAAAGGAATCCGTGATCTGCGGTGCGTCGTGATGCAATTCAGGAAGTAAGCGATCGATGTCCGCACAGATGTCTTCGGCATTGCGTGCGTCTGTGGACCAGGCCAGAAATCGCTGTCCGTTGCGAACCAATTGGCTCTCCAGCAACCCGATGTGGCACGCAGCGTCATCTCGCACATCAACGGTCATCCACGGCCGGTATGCACCGGTCTGGGCGTACGACCCCGACAGCATTCCAGCGATGATGCCCTGCCATGCTGCGGAGGCGTGGTGCGCAGACATGATGGGGCCGATGTTGTCGCCTGGGCAACACGTGATGGCGTCCCAACGACCATTGGCCGCAGCAGCTTCGCTGAACGCGTGCTGCGCGATGTTCTTTCCGATGGAGTACCCAAGCCCCTTGTCCGGCGTCCGTTTGGGATTGTCTTCATCTGGGGACCGGTCCTCGTCGATGACGGGCCGTCGGACCATTTCTTGGATGTCGGCCTCGGCAATGACCGCAGCAATGCTGGATGTCACCACAACCCGTTTCACGGTGCTGGCAGCGTTCACGCTGGCAATGATGTGATCGCACACGCCACGGATGTAGTCCGGGTCGTTGTACGTGGTGACGTGCGACAGGTGGCAGACCGCGTCACAGCCAGCGAACACCGTGTCGAAGCAACCTGGTGTGTCGAGGTCCGCAGCGTGCAGGGTCAACCGGCCCGACGCGAATCCATGCATGGCACGAAGAAACTCGGTGCGCGTCAGATCTTCCACGTCGCGCACACATGCCCGGACCCGATATCCGCGGTCCAACAAGCCGGCCACAACCCAACCGCCGATGTACCCGGCGCTCCCGGTGACGGCAACTGTTGCTCCAGGGGAAATCTGTGACATGCGAACGCTCGTTTCGACCTGCCGCCCGGCAGATCTGTCAGCTAGCCAAGCCGGTGGGCGGGTTCTCAAGCCAACCGGAGCAGCCAGCGCATATGTCCTGACAAAGTCCCCTCCGTGGCGTGACAACATGGAGGCCCGTCTCCTGCAACCAAAAGGGCGCTTTCATGCCACGGCACATCCTCACCCTTACCTGCCCTGACCGGCCCGGCATTGTTCACGCAGTCAGTGGTGCGTTGCTGGAGTTGGGCGGCAACATCATCGAGAACGCTCAGTTCGGCGACACCGACACAGGATTGTTCTGTATGCGTACAGAGTTTGAAGCGCCGGTCGACGAGCCAGCACAGATCCGCGCGTCCGTTATGAACGCTCTGGGCGATTCTTCGGCATCGGTTGTTGTGCGTCGAGACGACCACCGGCCCCGGGTGCTGGTGATGGTGTCGAAGTACGACCACTGCCTGGTTGACCTGCTGTATCGCTGGCGCATAGGCGACCTTCGGGTGGACATTCCGCTCATCGTGTCCAACCATCCGGACTGCGCCAAGATCGCCGTCAACGAAGGCATCCCCTATGTGCACTTACCGGTAACGGCCGCAACCAAACCCGAACAAGAGGAGGCGCTGTTGGGTCTCATTGCAGAACACAACATCGATCTGGTGGTTTTGGCTCGATACATGCAGGTGCTCAGCGATGGGTTGTGTGAGGAACTCTCTGGCCGCGCCATCAACATCCACCACTCGTTCCTCCCTGGGTTCAAGGGTGCACGGCCCTATCACCAGGCCTACGAGCGCGGAGTGAAACTGGTTGGAGCCACTGCGCACTTTGTGACCGGCGAACTGGACGAGGGTCCCATCATCGAACAGGACGTTCGTCGTGTGGACCATGCCCACACCGCAGAAGAACTCACCACCCTGGGCCGGGATACCGAGCGCCTGGTCTTGTCTCGTGCGGTTGGCTACTGGGCGGAGAACCGGGTCTTGCTGGTTGGCCGCAAGACCGTGGTCTTCCCGTAACTGCTTCTTCCCGCAACTGCGTCAGGCTGGTAGATCAACCGGCCTGATCTCGCCCGAACCCCGGCGCACAACCGACGCCTTCAGAATCTCGTGCACCGGTGGCTCGTCGGAGCCATTCAGGCGCCTGAAGAGCGTCTCGCCGGCCAGCCGACCCAGTTCGAATGGGTGCTGCGGAAGGACGGTGATGGCCGGTGACACCACGTCGCCCATTTCGATCTCGTCGAACCCGGCAAGCGCAATGACGCGTTCCAGTTTCAATTGATGCAGCGCCCGAACGGCGCCCATGGTGACGAAGTTCTGTGCGGACATCACTGCAGTTGGATGCTGTTCAAGCCGATTGAGCCATCCGAAAACCTCGGTCTGCCAGCCAATGGGGGAGCGTTCGCCGGTGATCACCAATTGCGGGTCAACCTCGAAACCTGCTGCGGCCATGGCGTCCATGAAGCCCTGTTTGCGCAACCGCGCGGAGAAGATGGCGGTGTCGTCGCCAAGAAACCCGATGCGGCGATGTCCGTGCGCAATGAGGTGTTGGGTGAGCTCGAACGCCCCGCCGTAGTGGTCGGCACGGACAAGGTCGAACTGGCCCGTTTCAGGTTCGCAGTCCACAAACACCACGGGCGTCTGACGAAGGAAGTCGGAGTTGAGCAGGCCTAACTCGGGCCCGCACGGGACCACAACAATGCCTGCCACCCGCCGCTGAACGAACGTCTCGATGAGCTGGTCCTGGCGCCCCTGGTTGTGGTCGCTACTGGCCGAAAGCACCAGGCAGTTGTGGGCCCTGGCCACTTCCTCCAGCCCGCGCAAGACGGCGGAGAAGAAGGGGTTTGATACGTCCACCAACGAGAAACCGATGGACGTCGCGCGAGATTCCGTCTGGCGAAGGTTGCGGGCCCGTTCGTCTGGGACGTAGCGCAGACTTGCCACGGCTGTACCAACCCGCTGGGCCAAATCCTGGCTGACACCGTCCTCGTGGTTGACCACGCGTGAAACCGTTTTCAGGCTCACACCGGCAGCTTCAGCTACGTCACGCATTGTGGGGCGTCGAAGCGGCTGGTCGTTCATGAGAGACGGAATCGTACAATGCCCTGACAAGTGACTTGACAACGTTGTCATTCGCAGGTTAACTCGTCACCGGCGTTGTGACAATCGCAACGTCAGCCATCACCAAGGGGAACTTCTCTATGACACGCAAGCTTCGCTTCGGTGTCGTGGCCTTCGCAGCGTCGGCGCTTTTGCTCGCCGCCTGCGGAAGCGATGCCGCCGAGACCGTCGACACCACCGTGGCCGCTGAGGCCGAGGTTGTCGAAACCACGCCAGCCGAGACCACGCCAGCCGAAACCACTCCGGCTGAGACCACGCCTGCTGCTGCTGAGACCACGGTCGCTGCTGCTGCTGCTGGGGAACAGGTCGGCGTCACGCTGATCCTGAAGACCCTGTCCAACCCATTCTTCGTTTCAATGCAGAAGGATGCAGAGGCCAAGGCCACCGAGCTCAACGTCAAGCTCACCACGGCTGCTGGCAAGGAAGACGGCGACAGCGCCACTCAGATCGCAGCCATCGAGGCAGCAATCGCAAACGGCGACAAGGGCATCCTCATCACGCCTGCAACCGACGATGTCGTTCCTGCACTCGACAAGGCACGCGCTGCTGGCCTCCTCGTGATCGCACTCGACACACCGCCAAACCCAGCTTCATCGGTTGACATCACCTTCGCAACCAACAACTACGAGGCTGGCCAGCTCATTGGCCAGTGGGCCAATGGCCAGCTCGCAGCTGCTGGCAACAAGAAGGCCGTCATCGCAATGCTCGACCTCTTCAACGACAAGGTCGTTTCGGTCGACACCGCTCGTGACCAGGGCTTCCTCAACGGCATGGGCATCGTCCAGGCTGAAGACAAGACCGCTAACGGCAAAGAAGCAGCAACCGGCAAGTACGCAGCCGGCGGCGACTACGAAATCATCTGCCACGAGCCAACCAACGGTTCCGTCGACGGTGGCAAGACCGCTATGGAAACCTGCCTGGCCAAGAACCCAGACGTCAACGTCATCTACACAATCAATGAGCCTGCGGCACAGGGCGCATACGACGTGATGAAGGCTGCTGGCAAGGACAAGGACCTGCTCATCGTCTCCGTTGACGGTGGCTGCAAGCCTGGCCTCGAGCTCGTCGCTTCCGGCGTCATCGGCGCAACCGCTCAGCAGTACCCAGGCCAGATGGCCGCCAAGGGTATGCAGGCAATCGTCGACCTCGCAGGCGGCAAGCCAAAGCCAGCAGTTACTCCTGGCCTTGACTTCTTCAACACCGGCGTTGCGCTGGTCACCGACAAGGCAGTTGACGGCGTCACCAGCATCTCCGTCGCCGACGGCCAGAAGATCTGCTGGGGCTGATCCCAGTAGTCGACTGCCAAGTGCCGATGGTCTCCGGCGCTTGACGGTCAACACGCAGTGAGGGGCGGGCTGGAAACGGCCCGCCCCTTTTGCATTTCTGTGCTTCACTGGCTGACGTGACGGTCGTCACCACGCTTGGTCCTGCGACACTGTTTGGACCATCAGCGGTGCCTGCATCTCAAGAAGTACCCGCAACTCGCACGTGCCCTACCCACCACCTCTGCCTCGCCACAAGGACAACCATGTCTGACGCCGTGTCCGACGTTTCCGACGCACCTGTAGTGCCTGACCCATTTGGTCACCGCACCGGTACCTTCGCTTCAATCCAGCGCCTGCTGCATCGCTATCCAACGATTAGCCCGGCGGCTGTATTGCTCGTCGCCACGATCGTGTTCGCCTTCTTCAGCGACGGCAAACTGATCAAGGCGCCCACGCTGGGCATCATCCTGCAGCAGACCGCTGTCTTGGCTGCACTCGCTGTCGGCCAGACCCTTATCGTCATCACTGCAGGCGTGGATCTCGCCGTCGGAACCGGAATGGTACTGACCCACCTAGTTGTTGCAAAGGTCTTTAGCGAATGGGGTGTGCCTCCGGTAATTGCACTTCTGATCGGTCTTGTGGTCGGCCTCACGCTTGGTGCCTTCCATGGGTTCCTGATCACGAAGATAGGACTCCCTCCGTTCATCACCACACTCGGCACGTTTTACATCTTCCAGTCGTTAGGTCTTACCTATTCCCAGGCTCGGACGATCGGGAAGACCGAATTGGGCGACAATCCGGCAACCAAGGCGTACGACGGGTTGCTGTTGTGGACCGGGAAGGAGATCACCTTCGGGGCGCGACGGACTGGCTTCACCATCACTGTCGGAGTGATCTTGGTGTTTTTGATGTACATCGCGTTTACGTACGTACTGAACAACACTGCGTGGGGTTCGCACGTCCTCTCGACTGGTGATGATCTCGAAGCCGCACGTCTCGCCGGTATCAATGTGAACCGGGTACTCGTAAGTGTGTATATGGTCGCCGGCGCTCTTTATGCGTTCGGTGCATGGATCCAACTTGGTCGATCGCTGTCGGCCAGCAGCAACGCTGGTGACGGTCAGATCAACCTGGACACAATCACAGCCGTCGTGATCGGCGGCACCAGCCTGTTCGGCGGTCGGGGAAGATTCTCGGGAACCCTCATTGGAGCCCTCGTGGTGTCCGTGTTCCGGCTGGGCCTCACGCTTTCGGGCGTTAGCGCTTATTGGCAGACGTTTGCCATTGGTTCGCTCATCCTCATCGCCGTAGCCCTTGACCAGTGGATCCGAAAGGTCGCCAAATGAGCAACACGTACGCCGCACCTCGTCCAGCCGGAAATCCGATTCTGTCGGGGACGAACATTGTCAAACGCTTCGGCCGCGTGACTGCTCTCAACGGGTCGGACTTCGAGCTGTTTCCTGGCGAGGTGCTCGCTGTCATCGGTGACAACGGCGCCGGTAAATCGTCGCTCATCAAGTGTCTCTCTGGCGCCATGGTTCCAGACGAGGGCCACGTCGAGCTAGACGGCAACCGGGTTCACTTCAAGGGGCCACAGGACGCTCGTTCCGCTGGCATCGAGACGGTGTATCAGAGCCTTGCAGTAGCACCGGCTTTGGATATCGCCACCAACGTGTTTCTTGGCAGAGAGCGGCGCCGCTCGGGTCCACTTGGCACCGTGTTCCGGATGCTGGACAAGCCCGGCATGCGTCGCGACGCCAAGGCGGCTCTTGATGAACTTGGCATTGGAACCCTGCAGGACATCACGCAGGCGGTGGAAACACTGTCAGGTGGTCAGCGTCAGGCCGTCAGCGTGGCACGCGCTGCTGCGTTCGGCAGCAAGGTGATCATCCTCGACGAACCCACAGCTGCGCTTGGCGTCAAGGAGTCCGGGCAGGTGCTGCAGATGATCCGTGACCTTCGCTCCAAGGGGATGCCGGTCATCCTCATCAGCCACAACATGCCGCACGTGTTTGAAGTGGCTGACCGTATCCATATCCAGCGGCTCGGTCGCCGGGTGGCCGTGGTTGATCCGAAGGCCATCACCATGAGCGACGCTGTCGCCATCATGACCGGTGCCAAGGTGGCCGAGTAGTCAGCGAATACCTCGCTGATTCAAGGTACCTGAGTCAGCGGTCGATCTTCAGTGGGTGAAGATCCCACAGACCCTACGAAACCGACGCCGGAGCACGCAGCAGATCAGTGTGTACCAGCGCATTCGTGGCTTGCGTGGGGTTCCTAGCGACTCCAGCCTTCGCTCCCGAGCAGCCGACTTCTCTAGGCGAATGGTTGCCCTTTGCGGGGCCTCCTGTTACTCGTGGCCGGCTTTACGTTCCAGGCGGCGGAACCCGCGTCGGCCAATTCGGTCAGCGTCGGAGCTGTTGTGGTGGTTGGCCTCAATGCGGTGGACAACACAGCGACACTCGCAGTCCTCGACGATCTGCCGGCCTATACAGATCTGTACATCACCGATCTTGGGTGGGACGCCGGCACCAATGCCTTTACCTCCTCGCTTACTGGAGATGGTGTGACGCAGTGGTCAGTCTCAGCCCCAATCCCAAAGGGAACGCTGCTGCGTTTTACCTTTCCGTCGTCGGTATCGGTTCCGGCCCTGACGAACCTCAGCACAAGTGCAGACCTCAGCGGTGACCTGGCCGACCTTTTTGGCTACACCGTGACGGACCCGATCAACCTCGCAGGTGACCAGGTTTTTGTGTTTCAAGACTTCGGTGCGAGCCCATACTTCCTCAGCGGGTCGAACAACAGTTCAGGAACCGTCGACGCAACCAACTGGAACACGGGCATCGTGGCGTCGCTTCGCGACTCGATGCTGCCCAACGGAACGGGCAGCCAGAACGCCTTGACCAATGGTGTCAACGCCATCGGCCTCCCAGGCGGCGCAAGTCAACAGGACAACGTGTTCTACTCGGGACCGTCAACCCAGACAGACCGTGCGGGCTGGTTAGCCCGCTTCATGAACGTGTCCAACTGGTCCGGTGACGACACCGGCACCGGCAGCGTCGCGACTGCACTAGGAACGCAGTTCACCCTTGGGGCGCCCGCACCGACCATCACGTCCGCTTCCTACGACGCTTGGAACACCGAGTTGACGATCACGGGGACCGGATTGTCCTCAGCTCACACCATCGCGTGGTCGAAATTCACGCTGACCGGCGAGGGCAGCGGGTCGCACACCCTCTCAACCCCGAACTCAACGATGTATGTGTACGGCAATCAGGGCTCCGTCAATGTGAACTTCGATGACTGGGAGGCTCTCTCGGGCATTTTGAACAAAACCGGAAGCAGCTCTACTGGGGGCACCACCTACAACCTGGCCGTGGCAGCAGGCTGGAATACCACCGTCGGTTCCGCACCTGCGAGTACGACGATTGCCTTGACTGTGAACAGGGTAAACGACCCGCGCGTTACCTATGCCACCTATGACAGCGGCACCGGGGTGCTGAGCGTGTCGGGCTTCGGTATCCCATCGCGGGCGGGTGCCGCGAATGACATCGACGCATCGAAATTCACGATCACGGGGCAGAGCGGCGCGACCCGCACGTTGTCGGCTACTCCGAGTGTCGAGCGCTATTCCTCCTCGTCGTTCGCCTTGAACCTGGGCCTTGCCGACCGGGCCGCCGTCAATTTGCTGCTCGACAAGAACGGAACGTCATCTACCGGTGGCACGACGTACAACTTGGCAGCGGCAGAGGACTGGTCGGCCGGCGCTAACCCAGCGGTGGTTATTGCTGATCTCACGGGTAACGGCGTCAGCGTTTCCGGCGTAATCCCTCCGACCACCACAAGTTCCACAACCACGACATCGACCACCACGACTACCACGATCGAGCCAACGACCACGTCGACCACGACTACGACTGAACCGTCAACAACGACGACCACAACGACCACGATTGAGCCAACGACGTCGACTACGTCATCTACGTCCTCGACGACCACCTCCACCACGATCGCTCCGACGACCAGCTCGAGCACATCCACTTCGACCCCGGTTCCGACGACGGTCGTCGTTACCGATCCAACCACATCGAGCTCTACATCTACGCCGACGACTCAGGCACCGACGAGTACCTCGTCATCAACGTCGTCAACGTCGATGCCCGCTCCCTCGACTCCTTCTTCGGCTCCGACAAGCGCAACACCAATCGTCGGATCCCCGCTTGTGGATGGGTCGCCCACAACTGCGGCGGAGCTGACCACCACGACCTTGGCGTCGCCGACCACGGCCCAGTCAGCGGTGCAGCCGAGCACCACGGTGGCGGTTTCGTCCGAACTGGGGTCTGGTGGGGCACCTGACATGCCAGCTCCGGTGTTTAGCGCTCCTGCAGCGGCCGACGGGGTTGAAGCCGGGGAAGCAGTCGAAGTCATCGGTTCTGAGTTCGAGGTTGCAAGCTCTGCTCGGATCGAGTTCCAGTCGACCCCGATCCATCTGGCTACCGTGAGGGTCGATGAGACCGGCAGTTTCCGGGTCACGGTACAGATACCTGCCGGAACGGTTGGCGACCATCACCTGGTCGTGATTGGCCGCAACCGGTCAGGGAACGAACAAGTCATCTCGTTACCGATCACGGTGTCCACACCGGCCGAGGTGACCTCCGAGCTCGCACTGACCGGTGCCGCGACGACTGAACTCGGCGTTCGAGCCGTTTCGGTGTTGGCCGCAGGCTGCTGTTTGGTGCTTGCCGGCCGTCGCCGCCGCAAGGTCTAACCGACCTGCAGCATCACCTTTGCCTGGACGCGCCTCGTGTCGGGACGCGTTGATTCCGCCTCCCCGACCGATTCGGGGTTTGCTTAGAAGAGGGCTGGGAGGGTGTTGGGGTGTGGTGGCCCGTGGACCATCACACCGTTCGGGAACGTCCCGACCAGGGTGGCGTCTTCCCAGGTGAGCTTGATGCCTTTGCGATGTACTTCACGGTGATGGTATGTACACAAAGCAACCAGATTCGGCAACTCGTGTGTCCCACCATGTTCTCGTTCCCGGATGTGATGCACCTCACACCATCGTGCGGGTTGGGAACAACCACCGAACCGGCACCCCCTGTCCCGGATCATCACCGCTTTCCGGTTCCTTGCCGGGATTGCACTCGTCGGGGTGCCCACGTCGAACACGACACCATTCATCGTCGCAGCAGCCGCAGTGACGGTCGCGTCACACAAGATTTGGGAGAGTTGCCAGTTCCGTAGGAACCAACCTCCCGTGGTGTGAGCTGAACCATCCGCTGCGTGGAACACGACGTTCACATTCGGACGTTCATTCCCAACAAAGGGCCGGTCAGTGTTCGCAAGAAATGTTTGGCAAACATCGGTCAACGCGTCCGCACGACGTTGCCCCGGAGTCCGGGTTTCATCCGGTCCCGGTTTTGGCATACCCGCAGCTAACGCCGATTCAACAATTTCACCAGCGACTGGGTCCAGCACACCATTCAACCGGTACATCCCATTAAACAGGCGGGTCAACTGCAACCGTCGACCAGCTGAATCGTCACCGCGACCAGGTTGGGCAGGGTCACACAGTTCGTCGTCAGCTAACGACACCCACCGTTGCACCAACTGAGCAAACAACGAAGCGTCCAACATCGCAGCCGCGTTCACAAAAACCTGCTCGTCACGCTTTGCTAGCTCGAACCGTTTCGCAGTGACCGCACCCGCCAAACACCGCAAATGAGTCTGACTGAACTTCCCATCCGCGGCCGCTTCACGAACAAGCTCGAAATCTGCGAGCAGCTTCTCCTGGGCACACCGGACATGTCCTTCAGTCCGGCGTGCGCCCGACCTGGCAGCCAACCACGCGCTCACATCCCGAAACCCAAGATCCCGAAAACTGGTTGTTTCAGACACCTTCGAAACAGCACGCGTACATACAGACTCGGCAGTCTCAACCAACCGGCGCACCGCAAGAACATCGTCGGGAGACAACGGCTGTTCAGTGACGTGGACCATCAACTTGGCGAACCCTTCCGCCACCCCAGCCCGTATGTCCGCCAACGCCGCGTCCACAACAACACCCTAACACACCACTACGAACGTATGTTCGGAAACGACCAGATTCTTCAAGATTCTTTCCCGTCAAACAAGCCCACAACCAGCCACAACACCCCACAAACCCAAACACACACAACCACCCGCAGCTGTACCGAACTAGCTCAGGAGGGGTCGAGATACAGGGGCTTGGTTGGTGGGTAAATTATCGAACGAGATGGCTGAAGGCTGCTCGTCGGCGATATCGCTGAGAACGCTGGAGGCCAGAATCCTCCAGCGAACTCAGATATCGCGTCCTGGTGTGCCTTAGCGTCTCATTCAGCAGCCGGCGAGTTGGGCCACGATTGGGGCGAACGCTTCGGCGTCACGCACGACGATGTGGCTGATGCCCAACTCTTCGCGGCAGCGGTGGAGTTTCTCGGCGATCTGAGCTTGGGACCCTTGGAGAATGAACGGGCTCTCCAAGACGGTCTCCACCTCTAGCTCGAACTCCTGCGCAGTGTGGTGGTAGTCGATGGAGGGTCCGATTTCTGCAGCTTGGACAAGTGACGATCGTTCGATGTGGTCTATCCGGTCCCCAGCGGCCTCGGCCAGCCACGTTGCCCGTTGGGCGAGCGAGGCCATGTCGAAACCGTTTGGCTGGATCTCGCCTCGAGGACCGTGTTCCAAACCGGTGAACTGGTAGATGTCGCAATGCTGACCCGCGATTGAAACGACACGCCGACCATGCCCGCCGATAAGCAGTGGGACCCGCGCCTGCGACGGCCGGACCCCAAGCCGATCGATATGCATGGTTACGTGTTCACCCTCGACGTGCGCAGCGCCTTCATCAAGCAGCAAGCGGATGGCAGCCATGCATTCACCGAACCGAGTGACTCGGTCTTTCGGTGCGCGGAGTTCTATGCCAGTGGCGTCGTGCTCATTTGCGGCGTACCCCGTCCCACAACCCAGCACGAACCTCCCTCCGGACAACTTGTCGAGGGTGGCTGCGGTACGCGCAAGCATCGCCGGATGATGGAACTCGTTGTTGAGCACCAGCGTGCCGACGCGCAACGTTGACGTAGCCTCAGCTGCGACACACGCCGGGATAAACGGGTCGACCGAACCGAAATGGTCCGGGATGTACAGCTCCTCATAACCAAGGTCTTCGGTGATTCGAGCGACCCGAACCAGCTCGTCGTGATTCTGCAAAATGTTGACCGACTTCGAGAGTGGTTGCACTGCGAAACGAAAGCGACGCGTTTGGACCATCCACCATGGTCGCGCAGGCCGAAACGTTGCGTTGCGTTGTTGCGCCTCTCGCCCGGCTACGTTCGTAGCCATGTCGACTTTTCACGATCTAACCATGACATCCATCACCGGCGAGCAGGTCTCGTTTCAGCGCTTCGCAGACACCATGTGTCTGGTGGTAAACGTCGCGAGCCGTTGAGGGCTTACCCCTCAGTACGCAGGTCTGCGTACGCTTCATGACACCACTGCTGACAAGGGTTTCGCCGTTCTCGGTTTCCCCTGCAACCAGTTCGGGGCACAGGAACCAGGCACCGACGAAGAAATTCTCGAGTTCGCCACTACCAACTACGGCGTGACGTTCCCGCTGTTCTCCAAGGTAGAAGTCAACGGCGAAGCCGCCTGCGATCTGTACCGGTTCCTTACGGCTGAGAAGCCAAAAGAAGATGGCACGCCAGAAGTGGTGTGGAACTTCACCAAGTTCCTCGTTGGCCGCGATGGTTCGGTGCTCCGACGCTACGAACCAACCGTCACGCCAGAAGACATCGAGAAGGACCTGCAACAGTTCCTCTAGCCGTGTCGCTCCGTAGCGTCGGTGGGCGTAGGCCCGGGCCTGGTACTTAAGACCTGACCACAATCACCGGCGCTGGAGACAGGTGCACAACCCTTGTGGTGGTTGTAGCCAACGCGTGCGGGTTGTGCGCCGAGCCATTACTAGACATACATACGATTGTCCCTGGTTCGTCTCCAGCACAATCAGAAATAGCCTCTGCCCGCCGGGACATTCTGGCGTGCAATACGTCGGCGGTGGCCTGCACTCCATACTGCGAGTGAAACTCCCGCGCCGTAGCCGCCACGAAGCCGGACTCCACCACGTCGTGCTCTGCGATCGGTGCGGAGCGTGAAACCGCCGGATCCACCACAGTCACAAACTGGACCGGGCTGCTGGTGGCGAGGGCCCATGCCGCAGCAATCGGAAAGCACTTTTCGGCAAGCCGCGATCCGTCAATCGGAACGAGAATGCGCCGGACCGGTCCCTCCCATTCCAGGCAGCACGGGCCAGTGAACATCACGGGTGAAGACGCAAACCGAAGAACCTCGTGCGTCACGGAACCTGGGAGACCTACACCGGTTGTTCCGCCCGACAGAATCACCAGCGTGGAGTGGTCCGCCACATGATCGAGGATGAACGCTGTTGCGTCCGACCCATGATCAATAGTTGTACTTACGTTCAGATCTACGGGGATGGAATCGGTGAGTTGGCGCAGCAGGCGCTGCCGCGAGCCAAGCGTTGTTGACTCATCGACAAGCGAACTAACTCGGATGGGAAGATCGAGCTGAGCGGCGATCGCAGCAGCGGCGTCAAGGGACCGATGGTTGGCCGTCAACCCGTCTGCCGGCACGGTGAGTGTGAGCGGCATGTTTGGGATGCTGGCCGCGTGTTGCGTGGATTCTGGACTCACCATGTCAGCGCACCGCTGGAAGCAAACTGTGGGTGATGTGGGAAATGACAAGAAGTCGCAGTCCGTGGCGCTTGGTCCGAAGCACTACCGGCCCCGTGATGACGATAAGTCGACCCTCTCGTAAACGGGTTCGACTCGCTTTGCCGACTTTGCCCTTCGTGGCTTCGTCGTCTTCGTCGTCTTCGTCGTCGGCTGCGTCCTCCTCGTCCTCGCGTTCCTCGTCGCTTTCAAGATCGGACGCTGACGGGGATGGAATCAGGTACCCATCGCCTTTGATGACGAGGCACACCAGTTCGGCGTCGTCAGCGCCGAGGGCGAACGAGCTGTTCTTCTTCACGTGCAACGAGGCAAGTGAAATGTCGGCGCCACCGTGCAAGACGGCGTAAGCAGCCTCGGCGTGCTCAACCACCTTTTCGATGTCCGCAGCAAACGCAACGGGGCCGGTACCAGGCGGGCGGTCGGTGCCCGTTTGCGGTCGCCTTGGCGGCTTGTTCCGTTCTCTTCCCCAGTGCTGGCTTCTTCCCCATCAGTCGCCTCTTGGCAATTCCACGATGTGTGCTGTCTCGACTGTGGATGCGTGTTCCGGGTGGTCGGTGATGACGTGATCGCGCACCTCGTCGGCGAACAGGAACCGAAGCTCACAGTATGGACACGTATGGATGTCTGTCGTCGGTGTCATGTGTCAGTTTTCGCATACGAAGACGGCTGACGGAAAGTGCCGATGGTCACGAGGCCCGGGCCATTGGTCCTGACCAGCCAAACGTCTGCGGCAGCGTGATACACGCGGACTTCGATTTAGAGGTACCCGCGCACAGAAAGCGCCCACGTGATTTCGGGCTGAGCGACGCGTCTGCCCGTAATGAGCGTTGGCACGATGTACTGCCACTGATCGCGATGTTCGATCCACGGGTGGGGGTCTTGGCCGGTGAGCCAGTCGTCTGTGGCGGCGGCGTCGTGCAGTACCCCTCTGCAAATGACCGACCAGCCGGTATCGGCGAGGGGGTCGCTCCCGTCTATCTCCAACGAGACGCGGTTCCCCGGTTGGTGCATCACGCTCTGCGGGCCAGTCCGCATCACGATGCGCGGATCACCTGCTGGGCCCGAAACCAAGCGGTAGTTGACGGGGAACGCAACCGGGTACCCGTCCTCGATCACGCACAACCGACCCACGGTTGTGAGATTCAGGCGAGTCAGGCAATCAGGAACGGACAGCTCGACAAGGTTCTCGGTCATGACTCAGTATGCGCCGAGAAGGACTCCGCCACTAGTGCCGAAAGTCCCCGATCGGACTTGGACTCCGTGTGGAGCAACGCATCTGCTTCGTGTTAGTGGGGGTTTGCTGAGCGGACCGCAAACACGGCGGCTTCGGTGCGCCTGGACATTCCCAGTTTCGACAGAATCGACGAGATGTAGTTCTTGACGGTCTTTTCTGCGAGATGGACCCGCTCGGCAATTTGGCGATTGGTGAGGCCCTCTGCAAGCAGGTCCAGGATGTTGCGCTCCAAGCGTGTAAGCGAGGCAATGCGCGGGTCTTCGGTGGGGTGCGGGCTACGAAGGCGTTCCAACAGTCGACCGGTGAGCGCCGGGTCGATCAAGGATTCGCCAGCCGCAACGCGCTCGACCGCACCGACTAGATCATTGCCACGAATCTGCTTCAGAACGTAGCCAGCGGCGCCAGCGAGTACGGATTGAAACAACGCCTCGTCGTCCGAGAATGACGTGAGCATGAGACACGCAATGTTTGGGTGGTTACTGCGAATATCTCGGCACACCTCCACGCCAGACCCGTCTGGAAGTTGCACGTCGAGCACGCACACATCGGGCGACACGGCAGGCACCCGGAGCAATGCCTCTTCACACGTGGCTGCCTCGCCCACAACCACAATTCGGTCTGTGGACTCCAGGAGCTGGCGCACTCCCTCTCTCACCACCTCGTGGTCGTCGAGGAGGAAGACTTTGATCGGCGGACGTGACGTGTCAGACACGACCACCAGTCAAGCATCCACGCAGGGACCCCGAACAGGGCCGAAAGTCCCGACAGAAACAGGTCCGCCAGCGTGATTCGCAGATGGCTGCGTAAGATCTAGTGGGATGCAGTCTGCGTATTCGATCCGGGCGCTCGACGCGTCGACGTGGGAGTCGTTCGCCGCGTTGGTCGACTGCAACAACGGCGTCTTCGGAGGTTGCTGGTGCATGGGATTCCACCCGGAAGGTGTTGGCAAAGGCACCACGCCCTTGGAAAATCGGGATCGGAAACACGAAAGGGTTACGACCGATCGCTCGCACGCTGCGCTGGTGTTCCAGGGCAACAACTGTGTGGGTTGGTGCCAATTCGGCCCGCCGGAGGAACTGCCACGCATCAAGAGTCGTGCGGAATACGAGCGAGGGCGAGACCCTTTGCAAGGCGCCGCACCGGACTGGCGCATTGCGTGTTGCTTCGTGGGTAAAGGTCACCGACGCCAGGGCGTAGCCGCTGCTGCGCTGGCAGGCGCCGTTGATCTGATCGCCGCAGCAGGCGGCGGACTTGTGGAGGGCTATCCCGAAGACGCTGCGTCGGTTCCTGCGGGGTTTCTCTACAACGGAGCGTTGTCAACATACGAACAACTCGGATTCGTACGCGAACGTAAGATCGGCAAGCACCGCTGGGTCGTCACCAAATCAGTCAGACCTCAGTCGACGTGACGTCTTCATTCGAAGGCTAGATCTCCAAGAGTTCTGCGATGAGTTCGCGTAGCTGACGAAGGATCACCGGTCCAACGTTGATGTCAGTAGTCCGTACGATTCGGTCGATGCTGATTGACGTCGGACGGTGCGCTTGAGCAACTCCGAACTCCTCCAGATCAACCTCTGTCAGCCAGCCCCTACGTTTCGTCGTGCAAGGGACGACGACAATTGCGGCTTGCCGGAACTCAAGCACATCGTCGGACGTTATGACCACAGCAGGTCGAACGAATCCGGCCTCGCCTCGAGAGTGAGCCCCTCTCGATCGGCCAGTTCTCTTAACCTGTCGCGAGTCCGGGTCGATACCTTGATGGTAGTGAACTCGGCCATACCAAAAAGGATACCGACCTTAGGAGCGAATGACGGCAACAGCGCAGTGCGAATGCTCAACAACACTGCGGCTGACAGAGCCCAGCAGCATGCGGGCGACAATGCCGTGACCGTGCGAACCAATCACCAACAGGTCCGTGGAGTTGGAAGCCTCGTTGAGCGCGACCCGGCTCACCTCGCTGCTGAGAATCTTGGTCACGGCAAGCTGACCAAAACCGCCTACTTCCTCGTCCAGGCGCTGAACCGCATGATCCAAGGTGTTGCGACCGCGTTGCTCGTAGCGCCCCGTTGGAACTTCAGGGACCTCCAGGTACAGCCCGGGGGAACTCTCCCAAGAGTGGACAATACGCAGCTCAGCGGCGCCACCGTCCGATGCAATCCCGTACGCCCACCGAAGCGCCTTGTCGCCACTCTCGGAACCGTCGACCCCAACGGTGACAGACCCGAGACGTGCGCCGTGAGGCAAGCCAGCCTCGCCTGGCACAACAACAACGGGGCACTGCGCATGGCGGACAACTGCCGTGGCGACCGTTCCCATCAGATCGGCGACAAAGCCGGTGGTTCCCAGCGATCCGACAACGATGACGTCGTCGCCCTTCGCCATCCGCGGAATGATCGTTTGCGGCGTGCCTTCCACGACGACTCCATCGAATTCGACCGTCGGATCGAGGTGCGCGACGCGTTCGCGTGCAGCCGCAACAAAGCCGGTGTGCGCAGTGCGGATTCCGTCGGTCACGCTTTGGTCGATGGTGAAACCGAGGAGGTCAGGCCGGTTCACAACCGGCACATGAAAACAGCTCACCGCACGAATGGGCTTGCCTTGCTGCTTCGCGATGAACACCGCCCAGGCCAGCGCATGTCGCGCCGACTCGGACCCGTCAACGCCCACTAGGACAGACCCTGCTGACGTCTCGCTCACGAAGTGTCTCCCTACGTTTGGTAGCCAAGGCGGCTTCTTCGCTACTTCAACACGTGTTGCTCCGTTAGTTGAGGGCCGAATGGCCCGAATCGCTAGCCTTCGCGCAACCGTCAGTACTCAACGCATACTGTTGCCGGCGCACTGCCGAACGGACGGAGAACGGGTGAACGAACAAGAAGCGGACAGCCAAACTGTGGATCGTTCGGCTGTCCGCTTGGATGCCGAATCGGCTACTGCCGTTCTCGAATCAGCCCCGGACGGTTTGCTGTTGGTCGACGAAATGGGGATTATCCGGTTCGCCAATCGGACCGTGCAGTTGCTGTGTGGCCACGAACGCGAAGCGATGATCGGCCGCCCGGTTGAACTGCTGGTTCCTCAGGCATCGGCTCGTGCGCATGCCGACCTGCGGACCAGGTACATCGACAATCCGACGTCGCGGCCCATGGGAACTGCCCTCGAACTGTCCATGCTGCGTGCGGACGGTTCGGAAATCCCGGTTGAGGTCGGCCTAGCGCCGCTTAAATTGGGAGGGGTCGGCTTCGTCGCGGTCAGTATCCGCGACGTGACCGAACGCCGTCAGGCCGACCGAGAACGGCGACGCCTTTTGGCCCAGGTGGCAATTAGCGAGCAATATTTTCGGTCTGCTTTCGAGGGAGCGCCGGTGGGGATGGTTGTCACCGAGGTTCATGCAGGAGGCGCTCGCATTGTGCGTCGTGCCAACGAACAGTTCGCTGCAATCCTCGACACTGAAATTGGTGACCTGCTCGACACGGACCTCCGCGGTCGTACGCACCCAGACGATGTTCGTGCAGATGTGGAAGCCGTTCATCACATGGCTGACGGGCGGCAGATCGCGCTGCGTCGGGATCGTCGGTACCTCCGGTCCGACGGAACTTTCGTTTGGGTGAACGAACAGACCGTACGTATGCGTAACGACGGCGAACCGGCGCTCACGCTCAGTCACGTGGTCGACATCTCCGCGCAGAAAAGTCAGCACGAGGCCGAAGGGCGTGCCAGACGACTTGAGTCACAAGTTGGTTTGTTGGTCTCGCATTTGCTGGAGAGCGGAATCACCAACACCACCTACGACGACATCGCCAGGGCGGCAGCAATGCTGACCGATTCCATCGACGCTGCGGTCATCATCCGTGACCCGGATACGAAACTCGACCATCTGGTGGGATGCCACGGGCTTACCGCCACGGAATTTGCGACCGCAGGCGGAACGCCACCGGCGGCGATGGTGGAAAAGGTTCGCCTCGCCGACCGAGTGGTGGACGTAGACCCGGTTGAAATGGTGCCGACGCAATATCAAGAACGACTGGGCGGCTTGCTCGGAGCGCCGCTCCGCCTAGGTGATCAGTCCTCCGGAATCCTGGTCGTGGCCCGACGCAAAGGCACAACTGGGTTCTCGCCGGAGGCTCGTTCAACCTTGGACACCTTCGCTGTTCGTATGGCACTGGCACTCGCCGCGGCGCAGGGCCGTGCGGCAGAAACGCGTGTCAGGGTTCTCGACGATCGAGAACGAATTGCTCGGGACCTGCACGACACGGTGATCCAAGATCTTTTCGCTGCAGGCATGAGAATTTCGGCAGCGCTTCCTCGCGTCGCCGATGCCGCTGCATCGCAACGGCTCAACGAAGTTGTCGACCAGATCGACGCCACGATCAAAAAGGTCCGAGCGGTTGTGTTTGATCTGCACACGCAGCAACCGGGCCGAGCCACGCTCACACAACTCGTTAACGAGTGCATCGGTGAGGCCGCACGAGCGCTTGGCTTCACACCCGATGTGGAGCTGAACGGGGAGCTCGATTCGATCGCCGGCCGACTACACGATCACCTCCTTGGTGTCCTTCGCGAAGGGCTGTCCAACGTTGCGCGGCACGCGCACGCGTCGTCTGCGCAAGTTCGAGTCCGAGTTGCCGATGGTCGGCTGTCGGTGTCTATCGATGACAACGGTGTTGGCATCGCAACCGACACACCTGCTGGGTCAGGAACGAAGAACGTCACGGCGCGGGCCACCATGTTTGGTGGGAGGGCTGAAATCCAGCCCGGCGAAAGTGGCACCGGGACATCGTTGCGTTGGACGGTTCCGGTCACGGGCTGATCAACAGGACCTCCGGCACATCGGTCGGGACTTTTGACCCTCCCGGTATTACGGGTGCGCCCCGCAGGATTTCAGTCACCGGCCCGTGCCGGATGACCGAACATCGAAGAGGGAGCAATCATGAACAGCACCGCAGCCTCCGGCCGCCCAGAAATCGTCGTTGGTATTGACGGTTCGAAGGGGTCCGCAGCAGCCTTGCATTGGGCGTTGAGCGAAGCAAAGCTCCGCGGGGCACACGTCACCGCAGTCTTTGCGTGGACGTATCCGTATGCGGCTGGTGTCGACGTAGTTGGCTATGTCGTTGGAGCAGACGAGTACGAACAAATGCATCGGACCACGATGGACACCGTGCTGCGTGAAGCGGTTCCCGACGATGGTGCACGTGCGGAAATCACTTCCGTCGTAGTGTGTGATTCACCTGGAGCTGCGTTGATCAAGGCCGGTGAAAATGCCGACTTGATTGTTGTTGGGGCACGAGGACACGGTGGGTTCCTGGGTCTGATTCTCGGCTCGGTCTCAACTCAGGTCGTCAATCATGCTTCGACAACCGTGGTCGTTGTTCGATGAGCGACACGCTCCAACGCGAACCGCTCGACAGTGAACCAACAGCAGACCGGGTCCGAACCCGGATACCTGGGCGGCGTGAGTCCGGGCGAGAGCTGGATTGGTTCTCGCTCGTGGCTACACCGCTGGCCTTCCTGGCCGTGGGGGTTGCTGTCGTTGCACTGGTGGTCTCCGGTAACCGCGTCGCAACCGTGGACAACGGCGCAGGTGCAGCCGCAGCTTCAACACCCAGCGGACCGACGGTTGTGACCGTAACCCTGAGCGATTACGCCATCAAGATGTCGCCGTCCGCCATTCCGGCTGGCCCCGTGAAATGGGAAATTCGCAACACCGCTGCCACATTGCACGACGTTGGCATCAAAGGCCTGTTTGTCTCGAAGAAGCTGAAGAAGAACCAAGTGCAAACGATTTCGACCCCCAACTTGGAGGCTGGCACCTACGAAGTGTTGTGCGACGTTCCCGGGCACAAGGACCTCGGGATGGTCGCCACGCTGACGGTCACCGCAGCTGGGTCAACTGTTGGTGCTGGAATCGCAGGAGTCGTGACTCAAGGATCTGATGATTCGGACACCTCTGCCACCGAAGCGTCTGACACCGCTGGGAGCGACACCGCGGCGCTTGACTGGAAGGCCGTAGACGACGCGCACGAAAAAGTTGTGCAGGACTTCCTTGCAGGGCCGCCAGCCGCAACCAAAGGGCTCGGTGGTCAGGCGATCAAGCCAAAGGTGGAAAACGGCGTTCCGGTCTATGAACTCACGGCCAAGGTGGTGCAGTGGGAAGTTGCGCCAGGGACAACCTACGAGGCGTGGACCTACAACGGTGCAGTACCTGGGCCGGAACTACGCATCCAACAAGGCGAGACGGTGAAGGTCCGCTTGAAGAACGAACTGCCTGAGTCGACGTCCATCCACTGGCACGGTCTGGAAGTAGCTGACAACAAACAGGACGGTGTCACCTTCGTGACGCAGGATCCCGTAGTGCCGGGCGCAACGTATGAGTACACATTGACGCCCATCAACTGTGGTTCGCACATGTACCACTCGCACCACGCTGCTGATGCTCAGGTCCCGCTGGGACTACTGGGTGCGCTGATTGTCGAATGCACGTCAACTCCGACGCCAGCCTTCGCAGCGCATGATCGGGAATACACCGAGGTCCTGACGGACGGCCCCCTTGGGTTCGGCATCAACGGCAAGGGATTTCCTGCCACGACACCGATCGTGGCAAAGGTGGGGGAGCGCACGCTGGTGCGTTTCATGAACGAGGGTCTGATCATCCACCCGATGCACTTGCACGGACATCCAATGACAGTGGTGGCAAAGGACGGGAACTTCCTCACCACCCCAATGGTTGTGGACACGCTCAACATCGCCCCCGGCGAGCGGTACGACGTAATTGTGACCAACAAGTACCCCGGTGTGTGGGCGTTCCACTGTCACATCCTCACGCACGCAGAGAGCGATGCCGGGTTGCACGGCATGACAACGGTGTGGGTCGTGAAACCGTGACAAACGTTGCACAGCAGCGCTTTGCGCTGTGCCATTCCGGAATAGCAAGGCGTGCTCGTTTCGGCGGCGCTGTCCTGGCCTTGGTGAGTACCCTCTTGCTCGCCGGGCCAGGACAAGCTGCTGCACATGAAGCCAAATCAACCGAAACGGCAACCGGAACGGCAACCGTCGAGCAGGCCGGAAGTGCTGAATCGACTGCCTGGTTGGTAGCATTTCGGTGGTTGGTAGCGCCCAGGTGGTCGTCAACAAGGTTGTGCTCACCACGCCAGATGACGGGCCAACACGGACCTACAGGGCAACTGCGTACGACACGCAGGGCCGCCCGGTGCAAGGCGCCGTGTTGGACATAGCTGGCCTCTCTGACGATCCAGACGTTCGGGTGGCAACGACACCTATGACTGCAATCAGCGCCACGTCGTCGCAGGCGACGCTGAACTATCCGGCCCCTGGTGCATGGATCGTTGTTGTTCGAGTCCATGCCCCATCACAGTATGTGCACCTAGGGAATGAGAACATCACCGGGGTTGCGGAGTCAGTTGCGGCGCACAACACGCCTTCACGGCAGGCGCTGGAAGCAATCTCACCCAACCTTGGTGCTCGGTTGACCGCAGCACAAAACGGAACCCCGGTCGCGCTTACCGCTGGGCACGCCACTGAAGTAGCGATTGCCTCAGGTCACGACTTGAACAGCGCTACCGGATTGGCAACCCTGGCTGAGGACGTCGGTTTTTCTGTCCTGCACCTGTTGGGCGTCTGCGCTTGGCTGGTGGCTATCGGATCTGTGGCCCTGGCAGGTAGGGCTGGCAAATCCGTATTCGGCCAGCGTTTGCTGGTGTGGGTCTCACCCCGTTATTCGATGCTCGCCGGCGGAGGGCTGGTGCTTGTGACGATTACCGGCATCTCTAATCTCCGACGCTCCGGTCCCGATGCACTGTTCGACGGAACCATCACCTCCAGCAATGTCGGACGTTTGTACGTTGGCGCCTTGGCGCTGAAGATGGGGCTTGTCGCCGCATCGCAGCTCACATCGTTCCGCCTGGGCCAACAACTCGCCAGGATGGGCCGCCCCGGTTTGGGTCAAGTTGGAGCGACGGTTTTGGCCGGTTCGCAGGGTGGGACAGTGGGATTTGTCGGAACGGTCGATGCCACCATGACGCGCCTTGCGCTGCGTAACGTGGCGTTTGCTGCCGTCATCGTGGGATGCGTCAATGTGATGAACCAGGCCAGCCACTTGCTGCACTAGCCAGGTCCGGCGAATCGAAACGAACAACCGGTCAGGCAAGCGTGAAGTCGAATGCCAGACCGACATGGTCCGAGATGAGAAACCCGGAACCCGGGAGCGGATCGCGTCCGTATGCGCGCATGGCAGATGGCCTGATGTCCGCTCCCACAAATACCCGGTCAAAGCGTGCCTTGTACTCATCGCGGACCCACGTCACCCTGGTATCTGCTGGGCGGCCGAGAACCTCCCACGCGTCTCGCATCGGAACGTCGGCTTGGACCGCTTCCCACTCTGCTTTGCGAAGGTTGGCGTCGCCGGCGAAAACTGTCGACCCGGTGACGGCTGCAGCAACCTGGCGCAGTTGCGCCGTCCGAATCTTTGCTCCGTCTGTGCCGCTGTCAAAGTGGGCGGTGAGAACTCGTAGTTGCCGCGATGGGTTGCTCCACCTCGGGTTCAACTCCGGTCCCTCCGTTCACCACCGGCCGGTCTCCGTGACGAGATCCAATGTGTGCAGCAGCCTCCCGTAGTTGCTGGAAACGAGCGGTGTCAGGTTGTAGTCCACAAACCGCAGGGAGTTGCGAAACGCCATTACTTCGAACACCTCGCGATCCGGCGCTTCGACCGGGATCACCGAATAGCCGCCAGCGGGGAGGTGGCGGGCAATGCTGGCCGCGAACATGCGCTTGGTGACCTCTTGGAGGACGATGACGTCGGGCGGTAGCTCAGCTGACATGCCCGCATGCAGCTGGTCCAGGCGCGCGCCCAGGATCATGGTAAAGACCGCAGCTTCGGTCCGATCGTCGATGTTGGCGTCTTCCAGCCCGTTGAGGTTCCACGTCACAAGACGCATGCAGAACAAGTTACTCGGATGAGTGCTCCGGCCCGCCGGGGAGGGTTTATGCAGGCGGCCTTCGGTAGTCTGCGAAATCATCGGCCTCCATTCACCGGCAGGCCGCTCACCGACACGCTGAACGGAGTCTTTCCGATGGCTGAACACGACCTCATCATTCGCGGCGCCACCTTGGTAGATGGCACGGGCGCTCCACCTCGAACCGCAGACGTCGCCGTCAGCGGGGGAGTGATCACCGAAGTTGGAGCGGTGTCTGGAACGGCGCTGCGCACCATCGATGCCGATGGGCTGATACTCACCCCCGGGTTCGTCGATATCCACACTCACTACGACGGTCAGGCCACCTGGGATTCCGCGCTTGCCCCTTCCAGTTGGCACGGCGTCACGACCGTCGTGATGGGCAACTGCGGTGTCGGGTTTGCGCCCGTGTTCGACCACAACCGAGACCGGCTGGTCCAGCTGATGGAAGGCGTCGAAGACATCCCCGGGACCGCGCTGCACGAAGGGCTCACGTGGGAGTGGCAAACGTTCAGCGAGTACCTGGACTACCTAGACCGGCGACCCAGAGACATTGATCTTGGGACGCAACTCCCGCACGCGGCACTTCGACTGCACGTCATGGGCGAGCGGGGTGCCAAGCAAGAACCTGCAACGCCTGAAGATATTGCAAGTATGCGTACCTTTGCGGCTGACGCCATTCGTGCTGGAGCGCTGGGATTCTCCACGTCTCGGACCATCAACCACAAGAGCAGCCTGGGCGAACCCACGCCCACACTCAAGGCAGAGGTCGATGAGCTGGTGGGGATTGCGATGGGATTGGCAGATGCGGACGGTGGCGTGTTGCAGGCCGTGAGCGACTTCTTTGATCGTGATGCTGAACTAACGCTGTTCCGAAGGATGGCCGCCGAATCTGGTCGGCCCGATCTCCGTGTCGATTGTTCAATCCGTTCGTGCGCCAGAAGACTGGCGCCTCATCCTTGACAGCTTTGCCGAAGCCACCCGTGCGGGCGTCACCATGCGCGGGCAGGTTGGTGCCAGGGCTATCGGGTTGCTGCTTTGGGCTGGAGGGCACGCTCAATCCGTTCATGTACAGCCCCGCATACATGGAGATCGCCGGGCTGCCACTCGCCGAACGGGTTGCGATGATGCGCATTCCAGAATTGCGCCGAGCCATCATCGATGGGCGCACAACAGACCGCAACGGACCGTTGGGCAGCGCCGCAATAGAGCGGTTCAAGTACATGTTCCGTTTGGGCGACAACCCGCAATACGAACCAGCGGCGGAAGATTCCGTCGAGGCCACCGCCGAGCGGATGGGGGTTGACGCAGCGGACCTCGCGTATGACTGGCTTGCTGGAAGATGGTGGAACCGCCATGCTGTACATGCCTGCTGGCAACTTTGTGTCTGGGAACCTCGACGCGGTCGGCGAGATGATTTCGCACCCTGCGTCAGTTGCAGGCCTCAGTGACGGTGGTGCACACGTCGGCACCATCTGCGATGTCAGCTTCCCGACCACCATGCTGCAGTGGTGGGGTCGGGACCGACCCTATGGGCGCATACCAATCGAAACGTTGGTGTCAAAGCAAACCATGCTCACTGCGCAAACCGTTGGGTTGCTGGACCGAGGCGTGGTCGCGCCGGGGTATCGGGCAGATCTCAACCTCATCGACTTCGATGCGCTCCGCTTGTTTCACCCCGAAATTCGCCACGACCTTCCTGCAGGCGGCCGACGCCTCCTACAGCGTGCTGAGGGGTACCGCCACACGTTTGTGCACGGCGTCGAAATCATGACTGACGGCATACCAACCGGTGAAACCCCGGGCCGTGTTGTGCGCGGTGGCCAGTCCGCTCCATGAGTACCGGGACACCTGACCCTCAGTCAGTCGGTCGTATGTGCGCAGAAGAATCCGGTGGTGTCCGTCACCGGCAACAGCCCGAACCGAAGGCCATTCGCTTCAGCCGGGCACCGCCGCATGGGGACACCTCGGACAACCCGACCCCTGCCCAGACATCCCACACGCAAACACTATATGCACAGACGATCTGTGCACAGACGGTCAGCGCACAGACGTTTCACCGGTGATCGCATGACCACGCGTGTCACACCAGTCGATCTGGCCGAGATCGACCCCGAACTTGACCGGGTCGCCCGCCGCCTCCGCATGCCCTACCTACGTGCCGTCGCACCCGACGTGCTCACCACCGCCAAAGCACAACGGTGGACGCCAGCAGAGATCATCAAAGCGTTACTGACCGCCGAAGAGACCGGCCGGGACAACTCCACCACCACCAACCGGCGCCGCAAAGCCCGCCTCCCCACCGGGAAAACATTCGACACGTGGGACCCGAAAATCTCCTCGATCCCCGCCCCAACCCAAGACGGCCTCCGCACCCTCGAATGGGTTACCCGCCACGAAAACGTCGTTGTGCGGACCATCAGGCACCGGCAAATCAATGTTCCTCAAAGCCCTCGGCCACGCCGTCATCGACAACGGCGGGACCGTCGCCTGGTTCAACGTCGAGCAACTCGGCACCCTCGTCCGCGCGCATCGCGTCGATGACACCATCATCAAAGCCATCACCCCGATCCTGCGCGCCGATTTGATCTGCGTTGATGACATTGGTGAGTTCGCTGGAGGATTTTGGCCCCGGGGTGCTTGAGGTTTTGGCCCCACTTGTTGGGTGGTGATGTTAGTTGCGTGTGGCGAGTCGGTAGCTGTTGGTGCCGGTTTCGATGATGTGGGCTTTGTAGGTGATGCGGTCGATGACGGCGGCGGCGAGGCGTTTGTCGGTGAAGGTTTTGGTCCATTCGGAGAAGGGGGCGTTGGAGGCGATGGCGATGGATGCTCGTTCTTCGCGTTCGGTGAGGATTTGGAAGAGGAGCTCGGCGGATTGTTGGTCGAGGTGGACGTAGCCGAGTTCGTCGATGGCGAGGAGTTCGTAGCGGCCGTATTTTTGGACGACGCGGGTGAGGTGGTTGTCGTCTTTGGCTTCGCAGAGTTCGTTGGCGAGTTGTGCGCAGGTGGTGTAGCGGACTCGTCGGCCGTTTTCGGCGGCGGCGAGGCACGCGGCGATGAGGAGGTGTGATTTCCCGGTGCCGGAGTTCCCGAGGAGAACGACGGGTTCGGAGTTGTCGATGAATGTTCCGTCGCGTAGTAGTGCGATGGTGTGTGCGCTTATGTTCGGGTTGGCGGTGGTGTCGAATGTGTCGAGGGTTTTGATGCGTGGGAGTTTCGCTTCGAGGACTCGGCGTTGTCGGCGGCGTTCGTGGCGGATATCGATCTCGATGGTGAGGGCGTGGGTGAGGAAGTCCGGGTAGGACATTCGTTGTTTTGTTGCATGTGCGCATAGGGTTTCGAGTTCGGGTGCGAGGCCGGTGAGGTTCAGGTTTCGGCATGCGTCAAACGCTGCTGTTGTTGTCATGGTTGTTGTTGGTGATGGTTTGGTCATGGTTGGTTCTTTCTGTTGAGGAGTGCGTCGTAGTCGGTGAGCGTCGGGGGTCGTTGCATTGGTGCGGCCGGTAGCGGTTCGGTGTGTCGTTTTTAAAAAAAAAAAAAAAAAAAAAAAATAGTTAAGCGTATTCTAAAATAGAGAAATTTACATATTTTAGCAGTAGAGATTAATTACAAAACTAGTATGTAGTCTATAACACTTAAAATTTTATCTACACAGAAAATAGAGGTGTAGCATGATGTTATGAGAAATATCAATAATATAAATCATGAGTAACAGATACATAAACATTAAAAGTTGGGACTATAATGTGTTCACTAACATCGTCATGTGTCGGTAGAAATCAAAAGATTAGCATAGTAACCATTATTTATTAGGAATGTAAATATCTAAACGAATTAAAAATTTTTTTTTGATTTTATTTTTTTATCATAATAAGTTTTATTCTTTAATCTTTTTAATTTTATTGGTAGATAAAATAAAATAATAACTCTCTATATCATATAAAATATCAAAACTTTTAGTTAAGACGTAAACACAACAAAACAAATTAGTTATATATCTACAAAAATTTTTTTAAATAAATTGAAAAGAAAAAAAAAATATCACAAAAATAATCATAAAAAAATAATCAAACTAATCATAAAATCTATATCACATATAAAATCACAAAAAAACAAAAAAAAAAAAAAAAAAAAAAAAAAAAAAAAAAAAAAAAAAAAAAAAAAAAAAAAAAAAAAAAAAAAAAAAAAAAAAAAAAAAAAAAAAAATTTTTTTTTTTTTTTTTTTTTTTTTTTTTTAAATTATATTTAAAATATTTGATAACTTAAAAATATATATTATAGGTAGACAAAATATAAAATCATAAGAATAATCATATATAAAATTAATACAAATTTTTTTTTTTTTTTTTTTTTTTTTTTTTTTTTTTTTTTTTTTTTTTTTTTTTTTTCGATAGAGCGTCGGGCTTCGATCGCGACGACGGCCGGGTCGATGCTGGCGATCGCAAGGCTGGCGCGTATCCCGGCGACGATTTCGTCGGGGGTGTGGGTGCGGTGGAGCAGGAGTACTTCGCAGAGGAGCCGGGTGCCGTCACGGTCACCGTTTGCCCGTCGGGCGGCGTCCCAGAATTGTTGGTGTTCGGGTCGGAAACGTCCCGAAGCGCGGGCTTGGGCAAGGGCGGTAGAGCCGGGTAGGGCACCGGGTCGTTTCCACAAGATCTCGATGTAGTGATCAAGGTCGAGAACTTCGGCTTTGCGGTGTAAAGCCCGTTCATGCACAGCAATCCGGGTGTTGTCAGGCGCGTAGATCGTCACGGTTTCGGCACCGAGTTCAACTGTGACGCGCCGGTCAACGTAACGGGCCGGGACGGAGTAGTAGCAGTTCCGGACACAGACCCTCGCTTTGGTATCCACCCGAGCCGTCAAACGGGTCGCAGCGTTTAGCCGTTCCGCCGGGAGGGGCCACATTGCGCCTTGTTCGAAGATCCATAGGCCATGCACTGATTCGCCAGCTGATGGTTGCCCGGTGTTCTTCCCAACCACAAACCGGCGGTCATCAGCGATGTCGCATGACGCTATGTACACGTTCAAATCATGAAGGGTGTCAAACGCGGGGACAGGGACGAGATGGTTCCGGCGGAACCGGCCGATATCACCCTCAGTCCCGCCCTTCTCATGAGCGCCGCCGATACCAGGTTCGCAGAAGAACGACTCGAACCCGTAATGCGAACGCAGCCCTATGAACCGGTCGTTCTCGACCCGGGAGCGACCCTGCAAAATCTTGATCGCTGCCGTTTTCAGATTGTCGTAACGGACCATGCGAGGGACGCCACCGAAGTGTTCGAACGCCCGGACGTCCGCGTCGGTGAACGATTCCTGGGCCTCGTTCACATAGGCCCGATGAAACCCTCGGGTGGAGAACGCCAACCACATCGAAAACAAAGACAGCTGCATGGAGATACCTCCGATCACCGCCGTGAACTTTCCCCAATCAACCTCGCCCTCAGCACCCGGTAGCCGGGTCTGCGGAACAAATACTATGCGTGCAGGGTATTTCGATTCGGCGGTGATCTCGACCCGAAGCCGGGCGACAACGCTGCGACACGTCGACGCGCCAATCAACACGTCGTGTTCCGCGGCGAGGCGATCACGGATCCGTTTCGCCGTGTGCCGCTGCTTGGGCGGGGCCGTCAAATCGGCCCTTAACACCTCGCGTATCCAATCGTGATGCGGACCAGTCAACGGTGACGGCCACACCCCTTCACGGCGCGCGGAGGCAACGGCGACGCCAACGCCGCCCGCACATCACGACGATGAACCCTGAACCGGACAGCTAACGCCCGAATCCCCAACCCGTCATCGCGCGCAGCGAGCCGGATCTGCTCATACAACTCCACCTTGAACATCGCTTCCCCTTCAAGCCCCGCCACCCCCAACGGGCAACCAGACCAAAAGAATTCGTAGTTCAAGTGGGGCCAGAATCCTCCAGCGCGAAACCCCTCAAGTGGGGCCAGAATCCTCCAGCGTTCTCACATTGGACTACTCCCGCTTTCAACCGACGCCGCCGAAGGCCTCTACCGGCTCGTCGATGCCGCCTACGAACGACGTGCCGTCGCCATCCCATCAAACCTCCACCCGTCCGGGTTGGACGAACTCATGCCCCGCACCATCGCCACCGCCCTTGTTGACCGGCTCCTCCACCACGCCCACGTCATCGTGACCACCGGCGACTCACGTCCGCCTCGCCCAAGCCACAACCGGCAAAGGAGTCAAACCTTTGACTGACCCTCACCCAACCCCCCCGGGGAAAACCATGGCCACCCGCGGGGAAAACTCATGACCATCCACGGGGATACCTACGGCCGCCCACGGGGAAGAACTCATGGCCGTTGACAGGCACTGGACTTCCAATTCGACACAGCCATCGATGGACGCACCCTGAACCGCTCGATCGACGCCGATCAAGTCGTCAACGTCCTCGACCGGCTCGCGAAACATCGCGGCACACCGCCAGCGTTCGTTCGGTTTGACAACGAGCCCGAGTTCGTTGCTCACGCCGTCGCAGACTGGTGCCGATTCAACGACACCAAGTCGATCTTCATCGATCCCGGCTCACCCTGGCTGAACGCCTGGATCGAATCATTCAACGGCCGTTTCCGTGACGAGTTCCTCAACAGCCGCCACTTCGACACCTCCCCGAAGCCCAAGTCCTCATCGAAGACTGGCGCATCGACTACAACAACAACCGACCCCACTCCGCCCAGGGCGAACTCACCCCACCGAGTTCGCCAACAAGTGGAGCAACAACCAACCAACAGCCGCATAACACCTGAACCATTCAACGGGTCCCTCTCAGATGATCCAGTGTCGGACAAGGCCGTCTCGGGGTGATGAGCCTCACAGCCGATCAGTGCGATGTGGATCGAAGTCGCACATGCAGAATCGTCTGCACGAGCGCCTGTGTCAAAGTCGCGTGGGTCGATAAATGCTACTTGTGCGTTTGCAGCCGGCACGAAAGGCCGATTGTCATCGTGTCGCGGCGTGGATTTGGACAGTCTACTTCTTCTCAGTAGCGTTGGTCGGTCGGCCGGGCAAGACGCCGAGAAGAACTAGGCGTCGAGCCCCGAGCGCTGATGGAAGGGTTATCTTGGCTTCTATTGCTACCTCTTCACAGGCGACAGGCCCTAATGAAACATCGGGTGGCTTGTCGTAGAACAGTAAATATGCCGTCGACTTAGTGTACGTGAGTTCCGCGACTGGTGTTTTGGAGCATTCGGTTGTGACGCGAGCGCTGACAGTTCTGGAACGTTTCGAAACAGGTTTGGCGAGTTTCGCCTCAAGTGCTCGATTTCCTTGTGAACTCACTGCGGTCCAACGATTACACGTTCCATCGTTGCGTAAGGAGTACGTGCCGGACGAACTCTTCGCAAGTTCTGTCGACAGTGGCGACTGACCGATTTGTGCGAACGTCGATGACAGTTGCTGGTCCGATGAGAACATCACCAATAGATCAGAGTTCGCGAGTTTGTTGACGATTCGAACGTCAAGCTCAGAGAATTCTTGAGAGAGACTTCGTAAGTCGTTAGCCAAGCTCGAATCTTGTAGTGGAATGTTTGTGACAGCGGAACGCTCGACAATTGTCGCCCCACATGCGACGAGGGAACTTAAACGTTTCTGTTGGTTAACCGGAAGGGCGACGGTCGAGGCGCTCATGAGCTGCATCGATAGGATAAACAAACCGAGGGATCTCATAGTGCTTGGACGCTAACAAGGCGCGTATTGTGTGCAAATGCGCCATCCGGAAGGATACAAGATGTCCGAAACCGTTGTTCCGCCCGCGGACCACGGTGCCGAGGTTATTCCGGCCAAGTACCACTGACCTCCATAGGCAACGTATACAGGCCCGCCGCTGTCCCCGCCGATTGGTGTCGTTCCACCCATGAGAAACCCTCCGACGGACGTCATAGTGGGGCAATCCCCCGCGAGACTCCCATTCACCGGGTTGAAGGAGTGTGCAGCGGACACGGTACTGGTGGCAGTCGTATGATACCCAAGGCGATAGGCCGGTTGGGTATCCCAGTATGCGCCCGCCACATGATAAATACTTCCTGCAAACTGCCCCAGGTTACTCAGAATGGGATGAAGTTGAGCATCGACCTGAAACCCACCCGAGGCATTCCCGCAATTCACTTGCTCTGCCTGCCACAGATATTCACCATTTGTTGTGCGTCCCATCCACATGTAGGGTCCGGCCCACGCAGCGTCGTCGCAGTGACCAGCGGTGACGAAACCCGGATGATTGTCGCTTAATCGCCGGATGGCGTAGGAGACCGTACAGTTGTGTTGCCAGCTCGTTGATGTCGGATTTAGGCGACGCTCCTTGGAGTTCCCCGGTGCCACTACAGGTGCTGGTTTCGAAACCGATCCCTGTTGGAGTTTGATACCGGGGATAGCGAGCTTTGCGATTTGGGGAATGGTATTCGCTTCGGCCAACACGACGACTTCACCGTCCGGATTCGAACGAAGTTGCACATCACCAAGCAGTGAACCCAACATTGCTGCCGCGTCGTTCAGTGCTTCGGTTACTTCCAGGCTTGAACGTCCACCCTGCTTAACACGAAGGTTTCCCTTTAATCCCTTCTGCAGTTCGGTGACCAGGGGAAGACCCTTGTCGGAGGTGATTCGAAGTATCACCTCGTAGCTTCCACCCGAATAGGTTGCTCCTATATAACCAAAAAGCGGATCCGTTTTGTGCTTAATCAGGAAGTCCGTAATTGGTTTGGAGTCTTCAAAAGCCGCCAAAGCATCAGCGACACTGATCCCGTTTTCCTTTGCGTACTGGGCGTACAGATCCGCGTCTATCGGCGGAGCCTCCCTTATCCCATCGACGGATGCTGGAACCGATTTCGAGGGCGTAGCGGGTACAGAAGTCGGGGTTGGCGGTTCGGTCCGTTGTCCCTGAGCCGTCTGAGCGAGGGTAACCGAGAGCACCGCAGCGATTCCAAGAATCGACACTTTTCGAATCGGTTTCATAAGACTCCTTGTTGGATAGCAACAATTCAAGTGTTGAAACAAAGAGCGCACGTGTCAAGGCCCTTTTTTAACACCACTAGTGTGTATTTTGTTGGGTCTTCGGATTTGAGCGTGGTGTGGCTGGTTGAGGATTCGACAATGCCGATCAAACCTGCCACGGCGTGACCGAGCGCATGCTCAACTTTGCTTGGCTGAGTCAGTCGAGGTGCCTTGAGACTGGCAGCGATTTGTTCGGATAGTCCTGCTCGATTACCGCGACCTGCTTTACGTAGCAGCGACACGATTCGTGTTTTGGTCAGCTTTGCTCCCCGTGACGGAGTTGGAGCCGCTGCCAGAATCGTGCGCGCCGCACGATGCGTCAAATTCGGGAACGCTGATAGGGCAGTCGGGTAGAACTCCAACAGAACTGATCGAAGCTGGATAACCGTTTGTTGCAGGGCCCAGATTGCTTCTTGATGCTGACGAGCAAGCGCCCGAACAGTAAGGAGCTCCTCAGAATGTGCTGGCATCGGGCGGTGAAACTCGCGGTCAGTCCGCAAAATGTTCGCCAACACTGTCGGCGTCAACAGCATCAGATTTCCCGCCAGCTTGGCGATGTCGTTCCCGATACCGCGGAGCTGCTCTCGGGTTGATTGGGTACACAGTGAACCCAGCTGCAGTCAACGCGACAACGATCAGATTCTTGTCGGTCTCGATCGCTACCGGAACGGTTTCGGGGGTTCCGCCATGAGCGGCGATCAATTCGAGAAGTTCACTGAACCCCTCAGCAGTCCGATGCACCTGGCCAACCGTCGTCGCCGACAACGGACCACCATCACGAGCACCACTCTCGAGCAGGCCCGCATACGACTGCTCGACCTGCCTCATCGACAACCGCGACACACGCACATCACCGATGCGCGGCACGACATAGTTCGCAACGATCGTCGAATAGTTCGACAACGCCGAATCAGCGACCTCGCGTCGGATACCCCGCAGCCACCGATCCATTAGGAAACCGCCAACCGTGTCCGGTGCCCGCCGAACCGGACGATCAGGCCCATACTCGACCAACGCGTCAGCCAAAGTGACACGAGCGTCAATCTCCGAAACAAACCCGCCCACCTGAACCTGACGACGCGCTTGACCCCTCACCGCAGGCAGATCTATCCGATACGCCTACGAACCACCCGGATTCCTCGGTGCACGCACGGATCCCTTGACCATGACAAACCATACTGTCCACAGCTGTCCACAGAATTTCGAAGCGTAGACAGTCCGTGGACACCACTAACACCCGCTTGTCAGATACTGGCTCTGACCTGCGGTTTTGTGGTCGGGCTGGCGGGATTCGAACCCACGACCTCTTCACCCCCAGGGGGTCAGTAACCGCCACCTCTGCGGCAACCCGTGTTCTCGAGACGCGCTCAAAACGTTCCTGTGTGCCTGATCCGCAGGCTGCGGGTGGCGGCGGAGCGGCCCGGACTTCTATGTTGACTGACATGGCTGCCAGACCCGTCCTGCACACCCGCATCTGTGACCTCTTCGGAATTGAGTATCCCGTGCTGCTTGCTGGCATGGGCCCAACGGTGGGGGAGTCCAACCACGGCGTGGCAGGGCCGGAACTCGTCGCTGCCATTTCAAACGCTGGCGGCCTGGGCGTGCTTGGTGGCACCGGCTACGGGCCAGACGAGATGGAAGCGGCAATCTTGCGCATCAGGGAATTGACAGACAAGCCGTTCGGTGTCGACATCCTCCTGCCAGTGCTTGGCCCCAAATCCGCATCCCCAGCCTCGCTTCCCGCAGGCACCACGCTTTCGTCGCTCATCCCAGAGGGTCACAAAGCAGCCGTCGAGGAACTCCGGCAGCAACTCGACCTGCCTGTGACGCAACGGCCGGAACGTAAGGCCGAAGACGTGGGCATGGCGGCCGCACTGTTTGATCCTCAACGTCAGATCGATGTCATTGTGGGGATGGGTGTGCCGGTTCTCGCAACGGGGTTGGGTGACCCAGCGCCGTTCATGCCCCAACTGCGTGACGCGGGGACCATTGTCATCTCGCTTGTCGGCAACGTGAAGGCAGCCAGGCGTGTGCTCGCCGCCGGCGTCGATGCTGTTGTTGCACAGGGAAGCGAGGCCGGCGGGCACACCGGTCGAATTGGCACCATGGCATTACTCCCACAGGTCCTCGACGTGGCCGGCAACACGCCAGTTATCGCGGCTGGCGGTATCGGCGATGGTCGCGGTCTCGCTGCCGTCCTAGCGATGGGTTGCGCGGGGGCATGGTGCGGAACGGTCTTCATAGCAACCAACGAGGCTGCGCAAGACGCAGCCCGTAAAGAGCGGATTGTGGCCGCTAGTGACGAAAGCACCAAGATCACGCGTTTGTATTCCGGCAAGACCATGCGCAACATCACCAACCCGCTCATCGACGCTTGGGAAGAGTCGGGCATCAAGGCGCTGCCGATGGGGATGCAGAGCGCCCTTATCGCGCCCCTCTTGCGCGGTGCCGAGGCGTCTGGTCACGCCGAGTACTCGATGCTCGCAGCCGGGCAGGTGAGCGGTCTGGTGAAGTCCATTCGTCCGGCTGGCGACGTCTTGGCCGAAATGGTGGCCGACGCGTCCTCGCTGCTGTCCACGGGCTTGGCGTCCAGCATCCGAACCAGCTAGGTGCCATATCTGGCTCGTTGCCAGTCTTGACGAGAAACGTCTTCAGACGTGACAGACTTCTTTTTTCGAGGTGGAATCCCGGGGGAGCACCGTTGGAAATCACCGCTAGCCAGGGCGCCGATGCGCACGTGCCAGAACGGCCCACCGATGGGCGCGAGCTTCGCAGCCGTCGCACGCGCGCGGCCATTGTGGAAGCCTGGCTAGACCTCGTTGAAGCTGGCAGCGTCTCGCCGACCGCCCGCGAGATAGCGGACCAGGCAGCAATCGGTCTTCGCACTATCTTTCAGCACTTCGATGACATGGAAGACCTCCACGCCACCGCGGCTGCCTTGCACCTGGAGCGCGTCGCTCCGTTTCTCACCCTGAACGCCTCAGGCACCGTTGACGAACGAATCGCCCAGTTCGTGTTGCATCGCAAACGACTCTTCGAACGCATCAGCCCCGTCCGGCGGGCGGCGCTGCATCGGGCCATGTTGGCGCCCAACGTAAGCAACCTGTTGAACTCCGCCGACGAAGTGTTTGCAGAGATTACCTTCGCAGCTTTTGAGCCGGAACTGGTTGCAGCTGGCGATGAAAGCGGAGTGCTCAAGTTGAGCGCTGCATCCGCACTGTCATGGGCAGCGTGGGAGTACCTGCGCTGTTCCGCACTGTTGGACAGCGCTGAGGCTGGCGATGCGTTTGCCCTGACTTGTCGCCGGCTGTTTGCATCGCACTAATTGGCTGTCCCGAAAAACCCGCCAGGAAAAGGTGCAGGACCGTGCCACGACGGATTGGCACGGCCCTGCAAGAGCAAATGTACAGAAACTGCTGCCGGTCCGCAAGCGCTCTCATGGACCTTTGCGGAATCGAGCCGAATCCTTGACGATGGCGTGAGTTACGGCAAATTTGTGTTATCGCTTGGGGAGTGCCGATTTAACCGAGTGCCTCCAAAAGATCCACGTGTTCAACGCCTAACGCGGCGGCAACGGAACCGTTGGTGATGTGCCCGGCGACGCAGTTGAATCCTGGCGCAAGCATTGAATCGTGCGCTGCTGCGCCAACGCCGTAGCGGGAAATCTGCGCCACGGACGGCAGGGTTGCGTTGGTCAGCGAATACGTGCTGGTGAAGGGAACCGCCCCAGGCATATTGCCTACTGCATAGTGGATCACCCCGTGCTTCTCGTAGACGGGATGCATGTGGGAGGTCTCGTGTGTGGTCTCGACGCAGCCTCCTTGGTCAACGGCAACGTCCACAATCACGCTGCCGGGCTTCATGGAGCGCACCATCGTCTCGGTCACCACAATTGGCGCCCGCCCGCCTGGAACGAGCACTGCACCGATCACCACGTCGGCTTCGGCGACCGCCCTCTCGATGGAGCCAACGTTCGATGCAATCGTTGTCATGCGACCGCGCAAGATCTGGTCGAGGAAGCGAAGCCGCTCCAGGTTCTTGTCAAGAATCCACACATCTCCTCCCATGCCAGCGGCAACCGTGGCAGCGTTCCATCCAACGTTGCCAGCACCAAGCACAACAACGCGTGCTGGGCTCACTCCCGGCGCACCTCCCATAAGCACCCCTCCGCCGCGCCCGTACTGGCGTTGGAGAAACTGCGCCCCAGCCTGTCCCGCCAAGCGGCCCGCAATCTCGCTCATCGGTGCCAGCAACGGCAGGCCCCCAGTTGCGTTTTCCACCGTCTCGTACGCGATCGCCGTGCACTTGGACTGCAGGAGCGCATCGGCCACCTTTGGGTATGCGGCCAAATGTAAGTACGTAAACAATGTGAGGTCTGGTCGGAGAAACCCAAACTCGGCCTCTTGGGGCTCCTTCACCTTCACCACCAGGTCTTGCGCCCACGCGTCTGCAGCGGTCGGCACGATGATTGCGCCCGCCTGGCGAAAGTCGGCGTCCGTTATCGAGGCGCCATCTCCGGCACCGGACTGGACATGCACCAACGTGCCGTGCCGCGCGAGTTCGCGTACGCCGTCGGGTGTCATGGCAACACGGCCTTCGGAACTCTTCGTTTCCGTCGGCACGCCGACGGAGAGCGGGTTGTTGGCCCCGCGTGTGGTGTTGTTCCTGTCGCTTGCGCTTTGTTCGGTGCTCATGGGTTAACTGTCTGCTGGTCTGCTCCGTGGGGGTGACGGAAGTAGGGGCGAAATGTCATGATCTGGCCATGGAATCGCAGGCATTGGACGTACTCGACCATCGAATCGTCGGTGAACTGCGTCGAGATGGACGTAAGAGTTGGAAAGATCTTGCCGAGACCGTCCACTTGTCGGCCAGCTCGGTAGGGGAACGCGTTCGTCGCCTCGAACGTCTTGGTGTCATCAGCGGGTATCAGGCCGTGGTTGATCACGAACTGTTGGGACGAGGGTTGCGGTCGGTCGTTGAACTCTCCCTTCGCCCCGATGTTGTGCCAGAGGTGTTTGAAGCCGCGCTTGCTGGCCGCGACGAGGTGGCGTTCGCTGCCTACGTCACCGGTGCTGCCGATTACGCCGTGCTGGTGGATTGTGCGGGACCTGAAGGCCTCGATCTGTTCGTGCGGTGGTGTAAAGCGAACGGTGCTGCAACCACGGAATCTCGGGTGGTGCTCCGACGCGTGATCGGCTGAAGAGTCCGCTCAACTCTCCATCCTGGGAGCTTGAACAAAATGATCAAAACTCACGCAAAACACTCAACATCTCACTTCAACGATCGGATGAATGTGTCTTCTGGCACAACTTGGCTGCGCTGAGGTGTTTTCGTACATTTCTGCCCGCCCGCGGCACACCGCCGCGTGCAGGGGGAACCACCAACATGCGCCGAACCACGCGTCTCGTCATCCCTGCTCTGCTCCTTGTATCGCTCCTTGCGAACAGCAGCAGTGCAGCTACGAAGAAGAAGGCAACGACCACCAAGGCAAAAGCCAAGGCCACCGCGGCGAAGCCTGCCGCAACAGTTGCTCCGGCCACCGTCGCTGCAGCTCCAAGCATCGACACCGGCCGGTTTGCGGGCAAGACGCTTCGGATTATGGCTCCTGCTGCTCCGGGCGGCGGTTGGGACAGCACCTCGCGTGCCATGCAGCGTGTCATGCAGGAAACCTCAGTTCGTAAGCGCGTAGATGTCTTCAACGTCGCAGGAGCAGGCGGGACCATCGGTCTTTCGCAGCTTGTTGCTCAGGAATCGGGCAAAGGCGACATCCTCATGACGATGGGCCTCGTCATGGTCGGAGCCATCGAAACCAACCGCCCGCAGGTCACACTCGACAAGCGGTTCATCACACCGATCGCTCGGCTCACCGCTGAGGACGAAATCATCGTGGTCCCTGCGGACTCCAAGTACAAGACCCTCGCAGATCTCGTCAACGACCTGGTTGCTAACCCATCCGGTACTCCAATCGCTGGCGGCTCAGCAGGCGGCACCGACCACATCCTTGCTGGGTTGCTCGCCAAGGCAGGCGGTGCAGAAGCGAAGCGCCTCAACTACATCGCGTTCAGCGGTGGCGGCCAAGCATTGGCTGCTTTGCTTGGTAACAAGGTGTCAGCCGGCATCTCCGGTGTTGGCGAATTCCTGCCACAGGTAAAGGAAGGGAAACTACGCGCGCTTGCTACCAGTGGAAACGCTCGCATTCCCGGCACCAACATCCCAACCATCAAAGAGGCTGGGTTCAACCTCGAGCTGCAAAATTGGCGTGGCGTCGTTGCACCTGCCGGCCTCAGCGCTGCTGAGCAGGCTGAACTCCTCGACACCGTCCGCGCGTTGTACCAGTCGCCTCAGTGGAAAGCCGAAATGAAGAAGCAGGGCTGGGACGACGTGTACCTCGACGGTGAGAAGTTCCGTACGTATCTTGACGATGAAGAGACCCGAATCCGCGGCGTGTTGCGAGACATCGGGCTCGCGTAATGACTGCAGGTGCTGAGGCAAGCGGCCGGACCGGCGAACAAGGCGAGCAATCGCTCGCCGTTCGCGCCGAGCACTTCGTCACAGCCCTGCTTGCAGTAGCCGGGACGCTCGTCCTGTTCGGTTCGCAGAACATCCGTGTTCCGCTGACCGCAAACGTCGTCGACCCGCGGTTTGTCCCGCGGGTCGTCGGTGTGTTGCTGCTTGCATGCGCAGCGCTGCATGGCGTTACCGTTGCGCGCGGCAACCTCGGCAGTCCCGACGAGGGCGAAGACGTGGACCTTTCCAAACCAGCTGACTGGAAAGCCTTCTCAGCGGTCGGCGCCGCGTTCATTGTTCACTCCCAACTCATTTCACGAATTGGTTGGCCGTTGGCGGCCGTCGTGCTCTTCGGTGGCTCCGCGCTGGGTCTCGGAGCCAAACGGCCGGTTCGAGTCCTGGCAATCAGTGTCGCAGTTGCGACCGTGGCCTTCGTTGTATTCCGAATCCTGCTTGGCGTGTATTTGCCAGCTGGCCCGTTCGAACGGTGGATGTAAATGAGCGCAATTGCTGACCTGCTGGAAGGCTTCCGTGTCGCTGGCACTCCGCAGAATCTCGGCTGGGCGCTTGTCGGTGTGACGCTGGGGACGGGTGTCGGCGTGTTGCCTGGCATCGGCCCGGCCATGACGGTTGCGTTGCTGCTTCCAATCACCTTGAAGCTGGGTCCGGTATCGGCCTTCATCATGTTTGCAGGCATCTATTACGGAGGCATGTACGGCGGCTCCACAACGTCGATCCTCTTAAAGACCCCTGGTGAGAGCGCGTCCATGATCACGTCGCTTGAAGGCAACGCGATGGCACGACGCGGACGTGCCGCGCAAGCTCTCGCAACAGCGGCCATCGGCTCGTTCATCGCAGGCACCATCGCAACTGGTTTGTTGGTTGTGGCTGCACCGCGAGTCGCATCGGCGGCTTTGCAGTTCGGCGCGCCGGAGTTCTTCCTCATTGTGTTACTTGCGTTCGCGACGGTTTCGTCCGTGCTCGGTGACTCCCGGATACGTGGCGTCTCAGCGCTCGCTGTCGGCCTTGCAATCGGGTTGATCGGTATCGACACGCAGACCGGTCAGGCTCGATTCGCGATGGGCATTCCGCAGTTGCTCGACGGCGCGGACACGGTCATCGTTGCCGTCGGTGTGTTCGCTGTCGGCGAGGCGCTCTGGGTTGCATGTCGGCTTCGTGGCACGGCTGGGTCCGTGATCCCCGTTGGTCGTCCGTGGATGAGTAAGGAGGACTGGGGTCGTTCCTGGAAGCCTTGGTTACGAGGAACTGCCTTGGGGTTCCCGTTTGGTGCCATGCCGGCAGGTGGCGCAGAGATTCCGACGTTTCTTTCGTACGCGCTCGAAAAACGACTGTCGAAACACAAAGACGAGTTCGGGCACGGAGCCATCGAGGGAGTGGCAGGACCTGAAGCGGCAAACAATGCAGCCGCAGCAGGTGTGCTTGTTCCGCTGTTGACGCTTGGTCTTCCGACGTCATCAACTGCTGCGGTGATGTTGGCTGCGTTCCAGCAATACGGACTCCAGCCGGGGCCGTTGCTGTTTGAGACAAACAGTGACCTCGTCTGGGGCCTGATCGCCAGCCTGTTTATCGGCAACACGATGTTGCTGGTCCTCAACCTTCCGCTGGCCCCGCTGTGGGCCAAGCTGTTGCGCATCCCGCGTCACTATCTCTACGCGGGGATCGTCACGTTTGGTGCCCTTGGTGGCTACGCAGCTAATGGTTCCGGCACCGATCTGCTGATCTTGTTTGCGCTTGGACTCATTGGTTTTGTGATGCGCCGCTTCGGGTTTCCCGTGGCGCCGCTGGTGATTGGAGCCATCCTCGGGCCCATGGCGGAGGAGCAGTTCCGTCGTGCCCGTGCAATTGGTGGTGGGCGCTACAGCGTGTTTTGGGAGAGCGGCATCTGCCGTGCGCTGCTCGGGCTGCTGGTTGGTGTCCTGTTCGTGCCGGTCATAGTTTCGCTGGTATCGGCGAAGCGCGGCGCAGCAACAGGTCCTAGCCTGTCCGCGTGACCGGCTCCGAACTGCGTTCCCGCGTCTTTGCAGCGGCTGGGTCTCGGCGTCGTCCGGTGCCCAGTTGGCGTCGTTCCATCGCCACCCAGTTGTTTCTTGCTGAGTTGGCGATGGTGCTGCTGCTCACTGCAATCGCGTCGGTCGTTGCCTTGCGCGCCAACCGGTCACAGGTGGAGCGGCTGTCAGGCGAGAAAGCCTTGGCCATCGCACGGTCCGTTGCCGCGCTCCCTGAAGTTCGTTCGGCGTTTGCGGCGGACGATCCAGCTGCGGTGATCCAACCGATTGCCGAAGCGATTCGTGTCAGGTCGGGTGCCGATTTCGTGGTGGTCGCCAACACCCAAGAGATCCGCTACTCCCACCCAGACTCGGAGAAGGTGGGTCTGAAACTGTCCACACCTGCGGGGGATGTTCTGCTGGGTCGAGAGTTTGTCGGAACGGAACGCGGCACGTTGGGCCGCAGCGTCCGCGGAAAAACTCCCGTCCGCTCCGCAGACGGGACGGTCATCGGCCTCGTTTCCGTCGGCTTGCTCATTGAAGGTGTCCAAGCCCGGGCGCGAGCGGATCTGATCGAAACCATTTCGTATCTCTTTGCAGGCGCCGTGGTTCTTGGTGGGCTCGCCGCAGCACTTGTCGCTCGACGTGTGCGCCGCCAGACGTACTCTCTCGACGCAGAATCCATCGGGGCACTGCTGGAACACCGCGAAGCCATCCTGAGCAGTGTCAAGGAAGGTGTGGTGGCGGTTGATCCACAAGGTCGTATCACGCTCGTTAACGACGAAGCCCGCCGTTTGCTTGCCCTGCCCGAAGGCTGCGTTGGTGCATCCATAGACAGCTTCGGATTAGACCCCAACGTGATCGATGCAGTGATGAACCCAGCGCATCACGTCGACCGTCCGGTGCGGACAGATCGGGCCCTACTGATTGCTAACCGGCGCGCCATCACCATCCGCGGCACGGAACACGGCGGAATCGTGACGCTGCGCGATCGGACTGAGTTGGACCGGTTGACCGGTCAGTTGGAGGGAACCCGCGCTGCCACAGACACGCTTCGTGCACAGGCGCATGAGTTCTCCAACAAGATCCACACCATTGGCGGGCTGTTGGCGTTGGGCGCGTACGACGAGGCCGCCAACTTCGTCCATCACGTTGGCGAATCGCATTCCGAGCAGGCAGCTGAAGTGGCCAACCTCGTCTTGGATCGGCGTGTCGCAGCGATGATTGTGGCCAAGAAGACGCTCGCAGCGGAACGCAACATCGACCTCAGATTGCATCCTGCTTCGTCGCTGCCGGAGTTGTCAGAAGACGAAGCCGGTGACCTCCTTGTGGTGATCGGCAACTTGTTGGACAACGCGTTTCATGCGGTAGATCACTCCGGCTGGGTCGAGGTCGTTCTCACCGTGTCAGATCATGTGGCGCGGTTACAAGTGGTCGATTCCGGGCCGGGTGTCTCTGGGCCGGACCCAGAAGCCATCTTCAGCGAAGGCTGGTCCACGAAGATGGGCGGGCGCGGCCGAGCGGTGAACGAGATCGGAGTTGAACCCGAGGTGGAGCAACCCATTAGACCCGGGGACCATTTTGGGTTGGGACTGGCGCTGGCCCGAAGGTCGTGCCAGCGCAGGGGCGGGTCCATTGAACATGCCGGCAACGCGCCAACCACGTTTGAAGCATTGATGCCGTTGGAGGTCAATCTGGAGTTCGACGCGGTTGCGACCAGAGTGTGGTCATGATTTCGGTGCTGGTGGTCGACGACGACTTCATGGTGGCCGACGTGCATCGACGGCTGGTTGATCGCCAGCCCGGTTTCGAAGTCGTTGGCGTGGCGCACTCCGCGACAGCGGCGCTCAAAGCGGTGAAGGAGTTGAAGCCAGACCTTGTCGTCCTCGATGTGTTTCTTCCAGACCACAGTGGGGTGGAGTTCCTCGGCGCGTTGCGATCCACAGGATCTTCTTGCGAAGTCATCGTCATCAGCGCCGCCCGAGACTCCGACACCGTGGCCGCGATGATGCGGCTTGGCGCGTTGCGGTATCTGGTGAAGCCGTTCGATCCTGCAGCACTCAGCACACAGTTGGGCCAGGTGCAGGAGTTGTTCGAGGCGACGTACTCGCTGAAAAACGCGCAAGCAGTCACACAGGATTCCATCGATGCCCTGTTTGCGGTGAGACACCCCGTTGCCACAGCGCTGCCGAAGGGTCTGTCACCAACCACGCTTGAACTGGTGCTTGGGTCCCTGGATTTGGTCGAACCTCTGTCCGCAACGGATGTTTCCGCTGCTGTTGGCATCTCGCGCGCAAGCGCGCGGAGATACCTTGAACACTTAGTACTGGTGGGCCGCTCAGAGTTGACCATGCGATACGGGTCCACCGGTAGACCCGAACACCAGTATCGCCTGCTGCTTTAGGGCTCGGGCAGCTCAGGACTTGACGAACGAAAACCCTTCGTCCAACCATCCGGTCTTGCCGCCAATCATCTTCTTGACGCGGCGCCCCAACCCGGCCAAATTTGCGGCGCCACGGTCCGCTCCGTTGCAATGTGGGCCGGCGCAATAGACAACAAACAACGTGTCGCTGGGCCAAGCCGACAGCGTCTCCTCGGAGATCAGGGAGTGGTGCAGGTGGATCGCTCCGTCGATGTGTTCTGCTGCGAACGATTCTTTACTGGCAGACGTCTGGAGAAGCACGAAGTCCTGTTTGTCGTTGGTCAGCGCGTCGTGCACGTCCCAGCAGTCGGTCTCGAGCGACAGCAATGACTTGAAGTGGGCCAGCGCTGCGTCGCTGCTGGCAGTACCGCCAGCGGAAACATATGACGGGGTGCGTGGGGTAGCGGAGGTGTTCATGGCTCTTAGTTTGGTGCCTGCCGCTGAGTGGGTGCGCTCTGCAGGGTTGGGTGCCCCCTGCAGCCTGCACAACGCACCCGAACCTGCAGGGCGCACCCAACCCAAGCCAAACAAGCCGGAGGGCTCCCTCCGTCAGCTGCGAACTTCCTGACGTTCCTCATCAGGAGCATCGTTGTCAGGTGAGTCGTCCAGGTTCGGAACGGACCGCAGGCTGGCAATCACACCGCCGGCAAGAACCAGGATGATGACCGCAAGCGAGATGCGAGTGTCCAGGTGGTACCAGTGGCTGGCCACCATCTTGAGGCCGACAAACACCAGGATGATGCCAAGCGCTGTGCTGAGGTACTTGAACCGCTCTTTCGCGTCGGCCAGCAAGAAGTACATCGCTCGGAGGCCAAGGATGGCAAACGCGTTTGATGCGAACACCAGGAACGGCGAGCGGGAGACCGCAAGGATTGCCGGGACAGAGTCCACCGCGAAAACGATGTCCGTTACTTCGACAACGACCAAGCACGCAAACAGGGGAGTAGCAGTGCGCTTGGCGTTTTGCATGGTGAAGAACTTCTTGCCGTCGTACTGGTCTGTAACCGGCATGATTTTTCGCAGGAGGCCCAGCCCGCTGGTCTTTGCTTCCGCTTCGTCGCTTTCTTTGTGACGAAGGATCTTGATGCCGGTGTACACAAGGAACAAGCCGAACAGCACCAGCATCCACCAGAACTGGCTGATGAGCGCAGAGCCCAAGCCAATGAAGATGGCACGGAACGCAAGCGCCCCGAAGATGCCCCAGAAGAGCACCCGGTGTTGGTAGCGCAAAGGAATCTTGAAGGCCGAGAAAAGAAGCGCCCATACGAATACGTTGTCAACGCTGAGAGACTTTTCGATGACGTAGCCGCTGAGGTATTCCGTCCAAGCCAGGGACCCGAACTGCCAGAACACAAACGCAGAGAAGGTGAGTCCGCATGCAATCCAGATCAACGATTCTTTGAATGCTTCCTTGGCCGTTGGTTCGTGCTCGTCGTCGTGACGGATGAGGTCAATTGCGAGCATTGCTGCGATCAGCCCGAGGAGGACCAGCCAGCACCACACGGGAACATGTCCGGCGAAGAACTGCTTGTCTGAATCCGTCCCGCCAGAAGCGAAAACTGCGGGGTGAGCGGCTCGAGCAGCCAAGTCAAATGGGGAGGTCATGAAGGAGAACTTCCTGTCGGGGTCCCAGGGATTGTACTCGGATTGCAACCCCTAGGTGCAACCGTTAATTGCAATCAGCTTGCGTGGCGATGCCGTGTTGTCTCTCGCGACCTCCGACTGGCAGCATGGGCCCGTGTCCACTCCCCAGTCAGCATCCGAGCCCGCTGTCCAGTCAGCCCCCGAAACAGCGCCAACCGTTGCGCCACTGATCCCAGCGGCAACCGTCGTGCTTCTGCGTGAAGGTTCCGAGGGGCCAGAGGTTCTGTTGGTCCAGCGCAACGCCGGGCGCGGTGCGTTTGCTGGGTACTGGGTTTTTCCAGGCGGAAAGGTCGACGAGAGCGATGAGGACGACATTGCGTGCGCGGTCCGCGAGGCTGCCGAAGAAACCGGGTTGGTCGTCGATCCGTCCACGTTGGTTCGGTGGTCGCACTGGACACCGCCCACCACTGAGCCGCGCCGATTCGGAACCTGGTTTTTCCTTGCCCCGGTCGGGAGCGATGCCGAGGTTGCGGTGGACGACGGTGAGATCGTTGGGCACTCCTGGCTCACGCCAGCAGAAGCGCTGCGTCGTCGCGACGTCGGAGATGTGCAGTTGGCTCCTCCGACGTTTGTCACCCTCACGTGCCTGGCAGAGTTCAGTTCCATGGACCACGCCCTCACGCACGCCAGCGGAAAGGAGCCAGAGCTGTTCGCCACCACGATGATCAGAGAAGAAGGCCAGTTCGTGGTTGCCTGGGAGCCCGACGCCGCGCTTATGGAAGGTGCCACGCTCGCGTCGCCCGGCCACCGCCACCGTCTGCATATGAACTCCGCTGGTCCGTGGGTGTACGAACGCCCCTGAGCAAGTGTCCGTGGCTGAGCGTGTTCTGGCCGGGGACTGGAATGGCCTAAACTCGTCGGTCCGTCCGGCTCGCCGGTTCGCGGTCACGGCCGAATCCCGGTCAAGGAGTTCACATGCAGCCAGGCATCCACCCCGACTACCGGCCCGTCGCTTTCCGCGACCAGTCCGCTAATTACGTGTTCATCACACGCTCAACGGTCAAGACCGAAAAGACAATCGTTCACGAAGACGGCAACACCTACCCGGTGGTCGACGTTGAATTGTCAGACATGAGCCACCCGTTCTACACCGGCAAGATGAAGATCGTGGATACCGCAGGCCGTGTCGACCGCTTCAACAAGCGCTTCGGCGAGCGTAAAAAGGGCTGATCCCTTCCGGTCTTCGGACCACCCTGAATTTCGCACTCTGCCCGCCCCTGTGGCGGGCAGAGTCGCGTCTGACGCAACATCGCTAAGGGCGCATCGGGCAGCCCCGGAACCCCGCAAACCCGGAACCCCGCAAACCCGGAACCCCGCAAACCCGGAACCCCGCAAACCCGGAACCCCGGAACCCCGCAAACCCGGAACCAACGTTGGCCTTGTAGCAACCAACGTTGGGAATCCGCCCCTCGTTTCGGGCTGTTTTGCCGACGTTGGTTGCTAGAGGAAGAACGTTGGTTGCTACGGACGCGACGTTGGATGAAAGACGTGGCTGATTCCTAGCTCAGGGCTGCGAGCACTGCGCCCAGCAGCACGATGCCGATGCCCAGCGAGATTCCTACGCCGCGTCCGATGCTGTGGCGAGGTTCGTCGACCAGTTCCGCATCTTGCTGGCCGGCTGGCGTGATGCCGTGGCGAATCCGCACGCTGCTGCCCATCCGGATCTGCATCTCGCCGCGGTGGATGACGGTGATCTGTTTTCCGCCAGCGAGCCGGCAGACGATGACAGGTTTGCGGTGCTGCATGGCTCGACCGGCCACGGTCGCCTCTGTCTCCGTGCCGTTGGCGCGTAACCACGCGAATCTTGGCGCGGGTGCGGGCGTCGGCGATGAGAAGGCCGCCGCCGCAGATGAGCGCAATGAGCGCTGTGACGGCAAGGACCTGGGGATTCATCGGGTCGTCACCCTACTGCCCTCTGGCCGTCGCCGGTCTTCCACCCCACTTCCGCCCGACCTCAGCCCGACCTCAGCCCGACCTCAGCCCGACCTCAGCCCGACCTCAGCGCAGCTCGTTACGCAGCCCGGAACAATATGTCTTGATGTATTTCATTACATATGAAAGCATTCAAAGGTATGTGGAACATCGACATGGAAATTCGGTTTGACGATGGCGCTGCGGCGCATGCGGCGGCTGTTGTTCGGTCTGCCATTGCAACGACGGAAGAATTGCTGAGTGCCCGTCGGATCCAGGTGCACGATCTCGGGTTTTGGTGGGAGGGGTACGCGCAACGTTGGTTCGATCAGCTCGACGCCGGCGTCGAAGTCGTTGCAGCCGCAACGCTTCAGCACCTTCGTGTGCTCGTTGGTGAGATTGATGCGAGTCGAGCCACGGCTCGTTCGCATCGGGCTGCCCAGCACGCGGCGCGCGTCCAGCGGGCGGAGTTGCAACGCCAACAGGCCGAGGCCGCACGAGCGGCGGCCGCTGAACACCAACGACTCGATGCAGCAGCAGCGGCAGCAGCAGCTGCCAAAAGGGAAGCCCCAGCCGGAGCCCCTGAATGAGCGGTGCCGGGGACAGCACCACCCGCGTTATGGGTCATCTGGAGTTGATGGCTGGGTTCTCTCGGACGGGAACGCAGCGGGCTGGAGAGGTGGCGACCATCGGGGCACGCGTCAACGAAGCTATGGGCGCGTACAACCAGTCCGTAGACCCCGACTACCGAATTGCCGGTGACGGCGAACCGGTCTTGGCTCTTGGCGTCGGACTGGAGCGCATTGACAGCTTCGCTGGCGACATCGCGGAACGTCTCCGCAGCGCAGACACCTTGAAAGTCACCTTCGAAATGGCAACAGCGGCGGCCGCAGCTCGTTTCACAATCACCGCAAACCTCGACCGGACTGCGTCGGATCTCGCGTTGGCTCAGCTCACGTCCTCGTTCGACTCCCTCGACTCGATTCGTGGCGGCAAAGAAGATGGTCTGGTCTCTGTGGAAGACCTGAAGTGGGCGGCAGAACACGCAACAGATCCGCAAACGCGAGCAGCCGCTGTGTGGCTGTTGGCGCATCGCGCCGTGGTCAGTGCACTCGACATTGCCGCCCAAAACGTCGCCACGGCAAATGGCGACAACAAGATCAGTCGGTCCGATGTTCAGGCTTACGGCGAACGTCAGCGCGCATACCGCGTGATGGTGGACAATTTCGCTGCATTCGACGCTGCCCGGACGGGCAAGACAGATGGCAAGGTGTCCCAGGCTGACCTGCTCCGGATGGCGTATCCGCCGTATTCAGCAGAGCTCCGCGACGCTGCCAGGGTTCTGGCCAGTGACCCCAGAGGATTGAATCAGTACACATCGTTCGGAGATCAGATCGCTGGCGTGTACGACCTTGATTCGGTGGCCAAGTCCTATGGCGAACGGCGCTTGCCGCTGCCAGCCAAACCGCGCGATCCAATCACCGGCGCTGTCTGCAGCGCTGCGGGGTTCTACAGCCTATTGGGGTGGGCAGATCTGGTGGCAGCTGCGGCCGGCGGAGATGGCGGCGGCGTTCTCGCGGCAGCCTCATCGACGGTCGGGACGACGGCCACAGAGGCTGTGTATTCGAATGCAGTCAAGGTAATCAGCGCAGAGATCCCCGGTGCGACACCCGCTAACGCTGCAAAGTTGGTGAAGCTGAAGGTTGTCAGCGGAGCGGTCGCCAAAGTCGCTGGTCCGGGTCTGGGCGTGGCGGTGGTGGCTACGGCAATAGACAGCGTGTGCCGCGTCACGGACCCTTCTCGGAGGAACTGGGGGCGGGTCGCGACCATTGCGCAACTTGCGCCGCCGACAGGAACCGTCCCAGCCCCCATGCCCGGCACGACATCAACGACAACATCAACATCAACATCAACGACAACACCAACGAAACCAACACTGACGCCGACGGGGTCCGCTGCAAACGCTGGTTCCCCTGACACAGACGAATCCGCCGACGCCGACGTGAGTCCCGTCCCAACGGGAACCACTTCGACAGTGCCTGATGGGTTGCTCACCTCGGGTTCAACTCCGATCCCTCCGTTCACCACTCGGCCGCGCCCCGTTTCCGATGGGTTGCTCACCTCGGGTTCAACTCCGATCCCTCCGTTCACCACTCGGCCGCGCCCCGTGCCAGCGTCTGGGTAGCGTCAACGGGGTCGAAACCTAACCGTATGCTCACTTGTGATGGATGGTGAATCTCTCGACCCGGCCGGTCCGCACCAGGTTGATCCCGCAATGGTCAAACAAGTCATCGTCATTCGGAGAGATCTGCACATGCGGCGGGGGAAAGAGATCGCCCAAGGTGCTCATGCCTCTTCCGCATGGCTGGCGTCGGTTGTTGCCAACGCGGTTGACCAAAGTACTGGCACGGCAACCGTCACACTCGATCCGGTCGCGTTGTCCTGGATCACCGGATCGTTCCGTAAGGTCACTCTGCAGGTGCAGACAGACGAGGAACTGGTCGCGCTCTATGAGCATGCAACCCGGTTGGGTCTGCGTTCCATGTTGATCACCGACAGCGGACGCACCGAGTTTGGTGGCGTGCCAACGCGCACCGCCCTCGCAATTGGTCCCGATCTTGCCGACCAGATTGACCAGGTCACCGGCGACCTGTCGATCTACTGAGTTCGGCCAAGCAACAAGGGGTTTGTCGATGTTACGTATCGGTGGCGCAGTGCGAGGGTTCCTGCTCGCTGCTGATGAACTCCCAACCGGGATAGGTATTCCGGTGTCTTCGCCAGCGCAATCCCTCGCGCCTGGTCTGTGGTTTCTGCCGATGTCGCAGGCCTGGGCGCATGCACTCGACTTGGAAGATGGACGTGTACCGGGGCAGCCGATGGTCGGTTTCGAGTTGCTAACGGCTGGTGTCATCGCTTGGGCTGAAGGTATCTCCCATCAGCATGTGGTGGCCTACGTCGAACGAACCTTTGGTCTGCAGTTGGTTGACTGTGCTGTTGCGTGGGCCGCTGGTCGGATCGAAGCTGGGCCAAGCGGCAGCGCGGTGACTGCTGTTTCGGAACGCAGTGCTGTCAACGACGTCCTGGACGCGTTGCACATCGATCCTTCGGATCAGCCAGCTGTGCTCACCGCACTGGCTGACTCTGGCCACTAAACCGAGGGGATCTTCACACGGAGGTCTCAGCTAACGGACTGAGCGAGGCGCAACGCCTCGGCCACGCCATCGTCCTCGACGTCGGCAACGTGGTACCGAGCGATGTCGTGCACCTCGGCCGATGCGTTGCCCATTGCGACGGAATGGCCGACTACCTGCATGGCTGGTACGTCGTTGTGGCCGTCGCCGATCATCATGACCTGACCGAGATCACATCCGACGAGTGCGGCAAGCATTGCAACCCCGCTTGCTTTGCTCACCCCGTCGGCGGTGACGGATACGAAGTTGTAACCGGGCATCACCGGTGACGTTGCGCCGGAGGCGCAACAGCCTGCCGGGACAGAGGCCAATGCTGCGGCGAGGTCAGCGTCGGTCACAATCAGCTGCGTCCGAAGAGGCGTGCCCGACAGTTGATCTAATGATCTGTGTACGTACGGTATGCCTAGCAGACCGGCATGTTGTTTTGCTGCGGTGTGGTCGCTGTCAACGATGTAATCCGTATCCGCGTACGCCTCGAACACCCAGCCGTGCTTCGCGGCTGTGCGTTGACACTGTTCGGCTGCACCGGGCGGCAACGGTGACGAATGGGTGGCCCTGGTCCCTGTGTGCATTACCGATGCGCCGGTCTGGAACTGGTGCCAACCGTCAGGGTCGAGGCGAGTGGCCCACTCCCAAGCTGAACCGGTCCCGGGCCGAGCAGTGCAGATGGCGAGGTGGATCCCGGCGGACCTCGCCATGTCTGCAGCGGCCCACACCCCGGGCGTTGGCGAACCCGATGAGCCGACCAAGGTGCCGTCGAGGTCTATGCAGACCAGCCGGATGCCACCAGAGGCCGCACCCCGAGCCTGCGGACCCTGCCCACCGAGCGCACCGAGCGGCGATTCATCCAAGTTCATCAGTTGGAGCCCATTAGTTGCGTTTGAGGCGAGCAGACATCTCGCGGGCGATGTCGCGTTTTGCATCGCGGTCGCCGATGGCGGCTCGCTTGTCGTGCCGCTTGCGGCCTTTGGCAAGAGCCAGTTCCAGTTTCACCCGACCGTCACGGAAGTAGATGGACAGCGGAAGCAGCGACAACTGTTCCTGCGCCATACGGTCGTTGAGCATGTCGATTTCGCGTCGATGCATCAGGAGCTTGCGAGTGCGTTCCGGCAGAAACGAGCCGAAGCCGATGGCGTATGTGTACGGAGAGATGTGCATGCCGATGAGCAGCATCTCGCCGCGCTCGACTCGGCAGTAGCAATCCTTCAATTGCACCTTTGCGTCGCGCAGGCTTTTGACCTCTGCGCCGAATAACTGGATGCCTGCTTCGTACGTGCTGAGTACGTCGTAGTCGTGGCGAATCTTCTTGTTGTTGGCAAGGATTTTGCGCTGGTCGGCAAGGCCAGCATTGCGTGCCCCCGACATCGTTCCCTTTTTTGCCACCCCGCCACGCTACTGCCAACGCTGTGGTTGGAGGGAAGTTAAGTGCAAGGCTGTCTGCAGCCGGTACCCTCTTGCGATGCTTGAACTGTCCGCTGAGGCTTACCGGCACATCGTGTCGCACGTCTACGCCGGTATGCCGTTTGAAGCGTGTGGGCTGATTGCAGGTACTTCGCCGGACCAAGCCGACGTCTTTTACGCAACGGATAACGATGCGCACAGCACACGCGTCTACGTGGTGCCGCCGCGCCAGCATCTGCGCGCAGAACGAGACGCTGAAGATGCCGGCATGATCCTCACGGGGGTGGTGCACAGCCATACCCACACTGACGCGTATCCGTCACCCACCGACGTTGCCGCCGCACCAGACCCATCCTGGCATTACGTCATCGTGTCCCTCCGAGACGAAGCGGCTGTTCTGCGCAGCTTTCGTATCGTCGACGGGAATATCACCGAAGAGCCCGTGATTCTTTACGGCTAGCGAACGAAACCCGACTACTCTGGTCGGGTATCTCTCAGGAGCTTGAATTTCAATGGCATCAGTCGACGTCCGAATCCCCACCATCATGCGCCCCCAGACCGGAGGCGAGTCGAAGGTGCAACTCACTGGCTCAACGGTCGGTGAAATCATCTCGGCGCTCACCACCAAGTTCCCTGGTATCGCAGGGCAAATTGTCACCGACGACGGGCAGCTGCATCGTTTCGTCAACGTCTATGTCAACGACGACGACGTTCGCTACGTCGGCAAGCTGGAAGCTCCCGTCAAGGACGGTGACACCATCTCTATCCTGCCTGCTGTTGCAGGTGGTGCTTGCTGATGGCCGTCTACGCCAGCGTCATCGACATGATCGGCAACACGCCGCTGGTCGACGTGTCGGTGTTGTCACCCAATCCAAAGGTGCGCATTTTCGCCAAGATGGAAGGGCAGAACCCGGGCGGGTCCATCAAGGATCGCATTGCGCTTTCCATGATTGATGCCGCAGAGCGAGCTGGGCGTTTGAAGCCTGGTTCCGTCCTCATGGAGCCATCGTCTGGCAACACCGGAATCGGCCTGGCAATGATCAGCGCGCTGAGGGGTTACGTCCTGAAGATCGTGCTGCCCGCAAACGTCACGCCTGAACGGCGCCAGATGTTGCTGGCTTACGGTGCCGAGATCATCGAATCGCCCGGGTCAGAAGGCTCTAACGGAGCGGTGAAGATGGCTCAACAGCTGGCTGCAGAAAACCCCGATTGGGTGTTCCTCTATCAATACGGAAACCCAGACAATCCCGACGCGCACTACCGCACCACAGGCCCAGAGATCTGGAAGGACTGTCCAGAGATCACGCACTTCGTCGCAGGTCTCGGCACCAGCGGCACGCTGGTCGGTGTTGGTAAGTACCTCAAGGAACAAAATCCAAAGGTAGAGCTGTGGGCTGTCGAGCCGCCCAGCGGCGAAATGGTCGACGGGCTCCGCAACTTGGACGACGGCTACATCCCGCCCATCTTCACGGACAACAACGGCTTCGAACTGCTTGACCGCAAGAAGGTCATTGGCCCTCGGGAGTCCATCGAGGTCACGCGTCGCCTCGTGCGTGAAGCTGGCGTGTTCGCCGGCATCTCCAGCGGCGCAATCATGGCCGCTGCCATTAAGTGCGCTGCCGAGATCGAGTCCGGCACCATCGTCACGGTGATTTGTGACGGTGGTTGGAAGTACCTCTCAACCGGTGCCTACAGCGACGACCTCGACGAGGTTACCGAGCGGGCCAAGAAGGTCATCTACTTCTAGCTCCCTACGGTATTGAGCGGCGCTGCTGCGTACCCGGTTCCTGAATTGAAAAACCCCGGCCTGTTGGCCGGGGTTTTTTTGTTTCGTTTGGTCGGTGCGCCGTGTGGCGCCCGTGTCAAAGGAGGGGGATCAAGGAAGGGTGTTGGAGATGGTGTTGAACGAGCTCTTGATCTTGTTGCCGAGCAAGGAGACGGCGCCGATGATGGCGACGGCGATCAGGCCGACCATGAGGGCGTATTCAACTGCGGTTGCACCGCGCTCTTCGATCTCTGCCTTGCGGCCGGCGAGGAGGGTCTGGAGGGAGACGAACATTTCGAGCATTCAGGGGTCCTTTGGGTTTTGCAGACTGGGGCGTCCGCAGTTGGGGTACACATAACTTCGGACATTGGCGGGCCTTCTCGATCCCCAATTCGGGTGAACCTTGGCCCGCAGCGGGTGGGAATGCGTCGTGCGACCTATACCAAACTGCGCTCGATGGGTCGCTGAGACCAATGGCGAAAGGCGGGACTAAGCGACGACGACGCGCAGGTTGCGTACAGGCGTAGTTGCTCCACCGGCGAACACCCGAACGAAGTACGTGCCTTTTGCCAAACCGGTGAAGTTCACCGCACCGGAAGTGCGCGTGACGATGCCGGGACGCGGCTGGTTGTTGAGATAGCGAACCGCAAGTGGTTTCGCCGTTGGCGCCGTTGTGGCGTATAGGCCCAGCCACGTGTCGTTTCGTAGCGGCCCGTTGGTCACCGAGGCGCTGATCGTCCGAGACTGTGCGGTGACAGCCACACGTAAGCGGGAGGTGGTCGCTGGAAACGTGGATGACGGACGTGCTGCTGGCGCGGTGGTGGGGGCAGTTGCAGCCGTTGTAGTCGGAGGACCTACGGTGACGAGGACCGTCGTTCCTGGCACGGTTGAGCTTGGAGCAACCACAGCACCATTGCCCGGCACGACCAACTCGGTTGGCAAGATGACCCCGGCTCCGCTTGACACCACGTTCTCCAGCGGTGCTGGTTGCGGCATGGGTTGAATCATTGGTTGCTCAATCGGTTGCACGGGTTGGGTCGCAACTGGCTGCAGTGTTGTTGTCGGCACTGCGGCTGCCTGTGCGTCCGGCTGTGTGGCCGGAGAGGCGGCGGGAAGCGTTGTGGGTACCGATGTTGGCACTGTTGTTCCGCTTGCTTGTGTGGTTGAAGCAACGTCGAGCGCGGCGGCTGAACCGGCAATGGCTGCCGGAGTCGATGTGGTGACTCCAGGTCCAGCCGCAGGCGGAGCAACACGTTCGCCGGTTGCCGAAGACGGCGAGTCTGGCGCTGCAGCACGAGTGGCTGGCACGAGTGTTGATGCGCCGGCTTGAGGTGCGGGTGCTCGGGTGGTTGACGTCGTGGTTGTGGTTGGAATCACCCCAGGCTGTGCAGCAAAGAGTGGCAGCGGAACGTGAGCGGCGCCAAGAATTGGATCTGGGTCGGTGCCAAGCCAACTTGCGAGCATGGTTGAGTACAACCGACGGAAGTCCGTTGTGACCAGCGGGTTGCCTGCGGCATCCAACGTCGCCAGTCCGGGCTCATCGCCGTAGATACCTCCGGCAACGTTTGCTCCAAGCAACATTGCAATTGACGAGGAGCCGTGGTCGGTGCCCGCTGAGTTGTTTGCGCGCGCCCGACGCCCGAACTCCGAATAGGTCATCACAGCGACTGACCTGTTCAGCGTCGGATCAAGGCGAGAGAAGAACGTGGACAACGCGGTATCGAGATCGCCCAAGAGACGAGTGTGAGTGACCGCCTGCTGGGCGTGCGTATCGAAGCCGTCGATGATCACGGAGATCACCCGAACACCCAGGCGGGCGTTGATCAGGTTGGCTGCCATAGTCATCTGCCGGTTGATCGCAGTGCCGTCTACGCCATTCCAGCTTGTGGAAACCGTCGGTGCGACATCAATGGCGCTTACCGTCCGAGCCGTCAGGCTATTGCCCAGCGTGCCTGTGCCGGATCCGGTGGTGTTGATAGAACGAAGCGCGTCGGCGACCCACTTCTCGTTGAGGTCGGCCATATTGGCGCCGAACAACTGAGACTGGGGGATGGGGATCTGCAGTGCAGCGACAGAGTTTCCACGCAGCGACACCGGGGTGTGCGGTCCGATAGCGACAGCGGTGAACGGGTTGGACGGTCCAATGGTGTCTGCGTACCGGCCAGCCCATCCGGAGTGTGGCGACGAGAAGACAGGAGAGCCAGCGGCGCCGTAGCCGTAGTGCCAATGGTCGATGGAGCTGAAGTGGCTCAGGTTGTTATTTGTGTATCCAACACCGCGGACGAACGCAGCGCGGCCGCTGCTCCACATCGAGTGCATGAAGGGCAGAGCCGTGTGGAGGCCGTAATCGCCGTTGATTGGCAGCGTGCTGGTGCCAGGAATGGCAAGAGCGCCGCGATACTCATGGTACTTAGGGTTGGTGAGCGGCACCAACGTATTGAGACCGTCGTTGCCGCCGTCGAGGTAAACCAGCACCACCGTGCTTGGGACCTCTGTCGCTTCGGCAGTCCCCAAACCCACAAGGTTCCGCACGAACGGAAGGCGTCCAGCCATGATTGAACCAGCAGCAACGCCCGCGCCAATCTGCAGAGTGCGGCGCCGCGACAATACGGTGTCACCGACCATATCGAGCGCGTCGAGCATGCGGTCTGTCACTGCCTCGGCGCGGTCGAAGCGTGGGGATGTCTGGCTCATGAGAGTTGAAACTCCGGCGTCAACGCAATGGCGCGGATGAGGTTTGCGCGTTGCCCGCCGCCGCCATAGTTGGGATGTCGGTTCGCTGTCAGCAAAGCCTCAAGCGCACTGCGGGTCGCAGCTGAGGCAGTGGGCGTCGAAAACGCGTCGAGCGCTGTTTGCACAGCAACTGCGGGGGTCTGTCCGGGGACAGCAGAGAGGAAAGACGTCGCGTCGGCAGACCAGCCAATGGTTGCTGCCATGGTTGCCTTTTTCCATACAGCGGCTTGGCTGATCCAATAGTCGTTCTGCTTCCACCCGCTCACGCTTGGAGGCTCGAACGGGCTTTGCCCCAGGTCAGCGAGTGCCCAGTCGATCTGGGTGCCCTGTGCAGTAAGTCCCGTTGCACGAAGGAGGCAGACACCCCATTCGATAGGTCCACGTACGAGTACGTTGCGATACGTCGGACTGTAAAATTCGTCACGTAGGAACATCGCCCGTAGGAACTCTTTGGTGTTCATCTGTACGCTTCGCAATGTTGCGGCAAGCGATGAAAGCAGCACGGTGTCTGTTGTTGGTCCGGCGTACCAATTCCAGAGGCGCTTGGACAGGAACGCGGACGACGTGTCAATGCGAGCACCGGTCAGAATCTCTGTGATCACCTCTGGACCGTTCCAATTCTTGGTGATGCCAAAGATGGTTTTCTGACCGTTGTCATGCTGGGCGTTGTCGAATGTGTACGCACGTTCTTGTGTCAGCGTGTGGCCGGACCAGGCGCGTGCGCCGTCTACTACGTCCTGTTGGGTGTAGCCCTGATCCACGCCCAACGTGAACAGTTCCATCAGTTCGCGGGCGAAGTTCTCGTTCGGTGACGATGCCACATTGAGGTAGTTGTCCAGGTACCAGAGCATCGCCGGGTCTACCGCCATTGCGCTGACCAACGCCGGGATTGAACCGAGGGCGTTGTTGCGTAGCGTTTGGTTCTGGACCAGCAACATCGCTGGCACCGGAACCTTCCAGTACGAGGTGGGAATGAGGTTGTGCCAGAAGAACGTGAGCTTCTCCAGGACCGGATTTGCTGCCGAGGCCATCTGCTGCAGCCACCAACGTCGAAGAACAACCAGTTGGTTGTAGTCAGAATCCGTCGGCGAGAGCGTGGGGTATGTCGGCGTGGGAAACGCAGCGTCGAGCAGGCCCCCCACAACGGTTTCGCGTGACTGTCCAACAAGCGACGAGAGGGCCGAAGGGACCGCACCGAAACCCGCGCGTCGATAGAGGTGGGCGACCTCGTCGGCTGTCATCGGCATACCTGAAAACATCGGCAGACCTGGTCTTTCGGTTGAGATCCGTCGGCCAATCAGAGCGAGATTGGGTCGACGTTCAACAAGTCATCGCGCACGCTGATGAAAGTTGGTCGCTGGGCGACGTGTATTCGAGCGCAAAGTGATGAGCTTGCCGAGAACCCACCGTGCGCATGTGGGTGGCGGTGGCTCTTGTGTTGCCGATCTATGGTCTTCGCCATGACTCAGCTGACCCGCAGTTACGACCGTAGCCCCTCGGACCTCCGTCCGATGACCTTCATGAGGGACTACACCGAGTTCGCAGCGGGTTCCGTCCTTGTGTCGTTCGGTCGTACTCGGGTCCTGGTGACCGCATCCGTGGATGACGACGTGCCACGCTGGATGAAGGGCACGCAGCGTGGCTGGGTCACTGCTGAGTACTCCATGCTCCCCGGCAGTTCTCCGGAGCGAGTTGACCGCGAAGCTGCAAAAGGCAAGCAGTCTGGTCGGACCCAAGAGATCCAGCGTCTTATCGGTCGATCCCTGCGCAGCGTGACAGACCTCAAGGCCCTCGGTGAGCGTCAGATCATTGTGGACTGCGACGTGTTGCAGGCAGACGGAGGCACTCGTACCGCCAGCATCTGCGGGGCCTACGTGGCGTTGCACGATGCGTGTTCACGACTCGTTGCGGCAGGCTCGCTGCCAGCGGTGCCGCTCATCTCCGAACTTGCTGCCATTTCGGTCGGCATCGTCAAGGGCACCCCGATGCTTGACCTGGACTACTCGGAAGACTCCACTGCCGAGGTCGACATGAACGTGGTTATGACCGGTGCTGGCGAGTTCACAGAGCTGCAGGGCACTGCCGAAGGCCGCACGTTTGGGCGTGGTCCTTTGAACGAACTGATCGCACTTGCAGAACACGGTATCGGCCAGATCGTCGCGGCGCAGCGTGAACTGTTGTCTGTTGCTCCGGTCGCTCGGGCACTCGATCCGCGCTGATCTATCTGACCTCCGCCTGTCCTTCGTTTGGCCCTCAGGCTGCTCAAATGTCAATTCCCGAAGATCGTGCTGGCAACCAACTCCACCTTGTGATGGCGTCGGCCAACCCTCACAAGGTGGAGGAAATCGAGGTGTTGTTGCGCCGCTTGGTCCCGGGTGTCTCGGTGGCGCCCCGACCCGCGTGGGTTCCGGAGGTCGTTGAAGATGCTGACTCACTTCTTGGCAACGCACGTCTGAAGGGTCGTGCGCTGTGCGCCGCCACTGGCATCGCTTCGGTGGCGGACGACACCGGCTTGTTCGTTGAAGCGCTGGATGGTCGGCCTGGAGTTCGTTCAGCGCGGTTTGCCCACGAGAACGCAACCGATGCCGAGAATGTGGCGCACTTGCTCGCACTCCTCGAAGCAGCCGCACCCGACTCGCAAAGCAGAAGCGCTTCGTTCCAGACCGTCGCAATCATCTGTTTCCCCGACGGTTCAGAGCTGATCGGGAACGGGCGCATCGACGGCACCATCGTCGCCACCCCGATGGGAACCGATGGTTTTGGATACGACCCGGTGTTCTGCCCGCACCAAACGGGAGATCGACCCACGTTTGCGCAGCTGACTGCTGCCCAGAAGAACGCCGTTTCGCACCGGGCTCGGGCATTTGCTGACCTTGCAGCCAAGCTGCAACTGCTGTTGCGGGCCTGATGGCTGAGGCCGACGGGGAAAGCGCCCGTATTCAACAGCTCATCGCAGACATCGACAGTCTGTGTACAGATGAACGTTGGGATGCGGTCGTAGAACTTCGTGACACGTGTCGGCTGGCGGTTGCTCGTGGACATCAGTGGTGGCCAGCGGCAGCATGGGCAGAGTACCGCCTCGCTCTTGACGGGCCCGGTCGCCTTGCGGCCAGCGTGCTTGATTCCAATCTGTCCAGGTACACGCTTGGTCCGTTCGCCGAAGTTGCTGCGTCCACCCACTCGTGGGACGAACTGGTTCCGTACTTGGAACCATCACCGGCCTCAGCGCTCTTTGCCCACGAGTGCGTTGCGTTGGGTGATGATCTGCGTACAGACGATCTGTATGTAACCCTGCCGCAGATCTTCGATGCGCCGGCGGCCCTTGAACCTTGGGAACCGGAATACGGACCGGTTGTGTATCACTTGGATCGTGTCGAGCACCTTGCACCCATCTTGCTCGTGGGCGATGAACACGCATCGGTGGCATCTGCCTCCGATGAGAAATCACGGCTGGACCCTGCTTCGAGGACCGTTGAGGATCTAGCCACGTGTGACGCGCTGGCCGCCGTTCTCGCCCCGTGGGCACAGACGTTGCGGTGGACTGTCCTGACGGCCGCGGTTGATGGCGATGCGCGCGTTGCACACGCACTGTGGATGTCGCACCAGACCCCCTCGCTCCAGACTTCCTCGCTCCAGGAAGGCGCGTCGGATGGTGACCTGACACTGCTTGATTCGGCATTGGCGCTTCGCTACGTGGCTTGGCTCGGTGCGTCAGGCGGACCCAACGGTCGGCGCCGTGGTCTCGCTGCAAGCAGGAGTGCTTTGTGGTGGGTACTCCTGCAGGTGACGGGGATCGCCGACGATCTCGATGGCGAACCCATCACGGCGGCGGATCGACAACTACTGGACGCCTTTGCTGCGTCGGTTGAATCGTTGCGCTGGTTCACGTGGACCTCTCCGACTCAATTGGTTCTTGATTCCGTTGTTCAGGCGGGTCTTGATCCAGCGGTTGATCCAGACACAACGGAGTCCACCGGCACGCAGCGTGGTTGGTCGGTGCACCTTGCAGTCGAGGCGCCGGCCGAGGGCATCACTTGGCTACTCGCCGCGGACTCGGTCGCCGTGAAAGCAATCACCGCTGTGACGCCAGGTTTGCCCCGAGCACCGGTAGCCTGACCGGCGTGAATCCTGCTGAACATGCTGGCGACGACGAACCCACTACGGCAGTCCGCCGGTATCTGGAGTTCGTGCTCAATCCTGCGAGTGCCCGGGACGAGGATCTCATTGCCTCGCTCGAAGCTCAGGTGGCGTCTGAGGCCGACGTCATCACTCGTCTGCGGCTTTTATCCACTCTCGACCGGGCCAAACACGTAGACGGGTCAGCGTTGCTCGACGGCTTCGTCCGTCATGGCCGCCGATGGGCGAACGACAACCAGATCACCGTTGGTGCCCTGAAAGCAGTCGGCGTTTCGCCGGTTGTTCTTGCAGAAGCTGGGTTCGATCTTGGACACGGGTCAATCCACGACCGGCCTGCTCGGCGGTCTCGTTCTGAAGGTTCCGGTGGCGTTTCGCGTGCACCGCGCCAACCGCGCCAACCTGGGACCAACGTTTCAGGGACGGTGGTCAAGGCATGGGCGCTGCAGCAAGGAGATTCGTTCACCATGGCAGAGGCAATGGCTTCGGTCGGCGCCAGTTTGATGACGGTGAAGAAAGCGGTCACGGAACTTGTGGCTGATGGGAAGCTTTGCAGCAAGGGTCATATCGCCCGAGCTGGCGTACGGGGCCGTGCTCCAGAACACTTTTCTGTGGTGACGCCATGACGCAGCCAAACAATCCCGGCACCGACCCGTTGCTCGACGGAGATCTCGGACCAGACCTCGATGCAAATCGTGATCCCGTTTACGCAGGTGAGACGCGGATTGAACAGCCGATGCTGGAGACAAATAGCCAGTTCGTCAAACAACAACCGCAAGGACAAAAACTCTCTTCTCGGGCGTTCATGGCTGGGCTCACCATGCTGACGCTGGTGGCTGCCATTGGGCTGTTGCTGCGAAACGTGTCGACCGATCCCAGCACCACAATCGCTCCGGTCAGCGTTGCTGCACCGGTGGGGTCCATTGCGCCAGCCTCGGCATCACCAGACACCGTTGTGGCACCGCTCAACCAAGTCACTTTCGATCCTGCGGCACCAGATGTTGGTCCAGATCTGCTTGCGTATCAGGCAGAACTGGGCGAAGCGTTGCGGCCCGTGATCAACATTGAATACTCCGACATCGTCGACGCTCCAGCCGCATGGTCTAGTCACTTATACGGCCCGTCGGACATGCCGACCTCGCTGAGTGCACCGATCGATGAAACCGGGCAGGCGCTCTGCATGATTGCTCAGATCAACCTTGCAGACCTTCCCGCGTTGCCCGCGGCGCAAGGAAATGCGTCGACCCTCCAGTCGCTGCCCCGCACCGGGATGCTGCAGTTCTGGCTGGCGTTGGAACAGCCGGGGAGCGCTGGATGGACCGGCGGACCCACGTTTGCTGAGACGGCCGACAACCCAAGGCAGCGCATCACCTACGTCGCGGCAGCAGACATGGTTGACCCGCCGGCCAAACGGGTTGAGAGCGCCGGTAGGTGCTCATCTGGTCCTCCAGCCAAAGGTCCGGTGGTCTCGTTGGGCATGGAGTTCAGCCTGGCGTGGAACGCTCCTGAAACGACCGACAACCGCTTTGATTCAGCCCTACCGCAACTTGCCGGAGCATTGCGCGCCAGCCCGGATGAGTTCTACCGGGCCGTGGGGTCCATCAATGCTCTGCTTGGGCCAACGCCTTCCGCTCAGCTGGGTGGATTCAACCGGCTGGTCAACCAGGATCCTCGCTCAATTGGCGTCACGTTCTCCGAGGAAGAAGATCGGACAGCGCCGTTGACGGATCTGTACGAGGTCCTTTTCGAAGTTCACGCCAGCGTCGGCGAGAACGATCGTTGGAACGTTGGTTTCGGCAACGAAGGCAGCGGCGGTTGGTGGGCAGATCCAAAGGACGTTGCGCGTCTCGAAGATCCAACCGGGCCAAACGCTGCTCGGTCCGCCGTTCTGCCGTCTGCGTTTTGGTGGGACGGTCAGGTTGCGCCGGCTGTTGTTGGCGGCAGCTGAACCTACGCGGCAAACAAGGTAGGCACTTGACCTAGACGGTCCAGCTGCCTGAGTCGCAAGCGCGCAGGATGGTCGTCGGCGATGTCGGCCTGTTCCAACGCCCACGTGAACGTGTAGGGGATGTGGACTGCGTGTGCGCCAACTTCCAGCACGGGAAGAATGTCGGACTTCACGGAGTTCCCCACCATCACGAAACGATCCAGGTCGAACCCGTGCCGGCTGCTCAGTTCTCGATACGTCGCAGGGTCTTTCTCGCTGACGATCTCCACGTGGTCGAAGTGCTCACGCAGTCCGGATTCCCGTACCTTGCTGAGCTGGTGATGGGTGTCCCCCTTGGAAATGAGCACCAGCCGATACCGGCCAGCCAATGCATCAAGCACGGGCATGGCGTCTTCGAAGACAACGGTTTCGCGTGTCAGCAGCCAGCGGCCGAAGCCCACAATCTCGTGGACCATCTCTGACATCGTGGTTGCGGTCAGCTGATCTTTGGTCAGCGCGCTTGCTACTTCAACCATTGAAAATGTGAAGGACTTCACGCCGTATCCAAACACCTGAACGTTTTCGCGTTCCTTGGCGGCGAGCGCGTCCAATGGATCGACGTCAACCGCATACGGCGACACCAGGGCGGCGAACTGCTGCTCCACCTGGTGGAAGCCATCTTCGTTATGCCACAAGGTGTCGTCGGCGTCGAAAGCGATTGTCTCGATGCCGGTGATGGGAGAGATGGGGGAGAGGAGGGAAGTAATTGGAGAGGTGTTCATCGGTGTACTGCTTGGTCAACCCGACTTGCCGGGCGAACCTTGAGAAGTGGGAGGGATGTCGGCAGGAGAGTGGTTGACCTTGATTGCTGTGGTTGCGCAACCAGCGGTTTGAGGTTTGCTACTGAGGTTCCTGAGGTTCCTGAGGTTCCTGAGGTTCCTGAGGCGTTGAAGAAGAGTCTTTACCCATTTTGGGGGCTACTGGTTTCTTTGCCCTGCTCGGTGCGACACGGGACGGCTCATTGGGCATTTTTGGATACACGGGTGGCCATGGAGCATCGGCAAGACCAGTTGCGGCGTCAGCAGCCACCATCTCATTCAGCGGTGCCGCGTCTTGTGGGTTGTCGTTCATGGTTGCCCACGGGTTGCCCATCGCCTTCACCCGTTCCGGCACAACGAGCAGCGTGAGAACTTCGGGGTCAATGGAAGCGAGTTCGTCCCAGGCGAACGGGGTGGAAACCTGCCCTCCAACCCTCGGCCGAACCGCCCACGCGCCAAACACTGTCTTGTGCGGCGCGTTCTGGTTGAAGTCGACGAATACCCGTTGTCCTCGCTCTTCTTTCCACCACGCGGCGGTGATGAGATCGGGGCGACGTTTCTCGAGGGCCCGTGCAAGAGCAACAGCCATCGAACGAACAGCAAAACTGTTCTGAACTGGAAGTAAGCGCACGTAGATGTGGATACCTCGGTTGCCCGTTGTCTTGGGGAAGGATCGAATCCCAACTTCGTCCAACAGGGCTTTTACCTCGGCCGCAGCCTCTTGGACCATCGCAAAGGTCACCCCGGGCTGAGGGTCAAGGTCAAGGCGAAGCTCGTCGGTCCGATGCGGCGCTGACGCCAGATATGGCCATGGATGGAAGCCAAGACACCCCAGGTTGACCGCCCACAACAAGTGGGCCAAGTCTGCGATGACCATGGCGTTGGATTCGGTGCCGTTGGGCGTGGAGACGATGGTGGTCTGCAGCCATGGCGGAGCGCCTGATGGGACCCTCTTTTGGAAGAACGATTTGGCGCCGGCACCGTCTGGGTACCGTTCCATCATCGTCGGACGACCACCCAACGCGGCCAACGCAGGCTCCTCTACGGCCTGGTAGTAGCGCACCAGGTCAAGTTTGGTCGCGCCAATGGCCGGAAAGAAGACTTTGTGGGGGCTGGTAATCCGCACGGTTGCGTGTGCGGTGACAACCTCGACTGCGTCGAGAGTGTGAGCGTGTTCCGTTTGCTCAGCTGCGGTGGGTTCGGTCATTTATCTGCCTCCCGGTTGGCGCCGGAGGAACTGGAGGAGTTGGAACCAGTGGTGCTGGCCAGGTCCTGTGGCCCAGAAGCGGGGTATCCGTGTGCGGCTCGCACTGCGGCGGACCAGGTGTTGAGGGTTGCCACTGCAGGAGCGAAATCGTCGCCCATGGCAGCAACGGCTGCGTTCATCTGCGCGTCTGTTCTCATTTCGATGAGCTCGCGGGTGGTTCGTCCGGCTTCACTCAAGGCGCCATCGGCGATGAGACCGCGTTCGGTCAGGCGCTCGATTCCGGCATCCAGCTGGGCGTCGCTCCAAGCTCGTGTGCGTACATATGACTTGAACGGAAGACCCCAGTACGACTCTGTGAGGAGTCCAATCTCAACTGCGTCTAGGCCGTGCGAAATCCACGCGGCGGTGTGGCTGTCCCCGCGTGCTTCGCGCAGCGCATCACCAAGGAACCATGCATGTGCAAGTGGGTCGTCGGTTGGCTGTGGGCCTGCCATGACACCCGCGAAGAGTGGGCGACCCTCAACAGCACACGCGTCCACTCCACGGGCAAGCGCGTCTCGAACGCGGGCGGTTTCCGTTGCGTCAGGGGTGTTGTCAGCGCTGAGGGCACGGCGAAGAAAGGACACGGTTGCATCCTGGCGCGTCTGGCGGATTGTTGGTGCGTCGGTGATGGTCCAGCCGTGCGCCACGGAAGGAACTACCGCAGCTGGGTTGAAGACGGCAAACGCGCTGGCCACAAGGTTGCCGTGGACCTGACCGAGAAGCGAGCCGCGGCTGGTGAAGTATGCGGGTCCGTCTGGCATCGCCACGCCGTTGACCGAGCGCCCGCTTGCTGCAAACCCCAGCGCTGCATAGGCGCTGTGGCACTCCGGCGCGAAGTACACGCACCCCACAAACGGCTCCAACGCTCCGCTCAAACGACGGGAAGAGGCGATCAACTGAGACGTGTTTTCGGCAGCGGCCTGGGAGTTGGGTTGGGAGCCGCCTTGCGAGCTGGATTGGGATGTGGAATCAGACACCCGACCAGTCTGGCGCGGTTGCCCAGATTTTCTTCGCTGCAGTATTTCCGGCCGGCTACATCTTTGGCGCGGGAGGAAGCCCTTGGCCTGCGTCGCGGCCGAAGAGCCATGCCAGTTGGCGTGCGGCGGTGAGGTGGATGATCTCGGCGGGTAGCTGATTTCCTTCGGCTGTCCAGGCTTCCAATCGCCTTGGTAGGTCTGTCGAAACGTATGACGCGGGCCAATCGTCTGGTCCGTATCCCAGGCCGAGGTCGGCCCAATGGACCTCGACTTCGCGCCAACGACGCCACGGTCCAGTTGCCATGGCAAAGCGGCCAGCGCCTGCAAGGCCGTAGCCTGACCAGCCAGCAGCGGTCATGGCGTCCCATGTCTGCTCCAGCAATCGACCGGCAGTTTTGACGTCTTCAACAAGCGTTGCTGCGGACCGAGTTGCTCCCGACTGAATGTCGGTTTCACGGAACCGGGGGCTTGGATACATCCAACGTTCCAAACCCAACTCGGCTGCTTCCAGCATGCCCCTGTTGGCGTCGGCGTTCCGCGCGAGATGGGTCAGGACGTGTCCGACGCTCCAATCAGGGAGCAGAGACGGTGCCGTTGGATCAAGGGTCCCCGCGGCCAGACAGCCAGCAAGGAACTCGCTGAGGCGATGCTGTGAAGCGGTGCAGCCAACGACATCGTCGCGAGCAGGCATGGTGCTGGTTGAGGTTGTCTCAGTCATCGCTCGATCCTGCTCGCAAGGCACCCACCGGGCCAAACGATTTGAACGGTTTGTTGCGGTTGCGGCGAATGAGACTGGCGCACGGGCCGACCAGGACCAAGGTTGTTCGAAGGACCCTCGCCTACCGGAACCAACGTTGGGTTTCCAGCAACCAACGTTGGCTTCCTAGCAACCAACGTTGTGTTTCGAACCCGATTTCGACTCGAATTTTTCGACGTTGGTTGCGGGAGCGACAACGTTGGAGCACGGGAGTTGAAGGTTGGGGCAACGGCGATGGTTTAGCCGGCGAGCGTGCCTGCGGCGCGGTCAGCAGCAACCGCGTCGAGTTCTAGGTACTCGTCGCCGGTGTTGGCCCAGTCTTCGAACTCGATGACGCCGATTTCGGTCCACTTCTTGCGCAGCCAACCGTCGCCAGCGTCGAGAAGGCCAAGCTTCTTGCAGTTCGGCACGATCTTGGAGAACAGCAGACGCTGGAAATCCTTGTACTCGTTGGGCAGATCAAGCTGGATCTTGACCATCTTGCGAGTGTCGACGCCCATCCGCTCCCACACCTCTTGCATGAGGAAGCGGTCACGCATGCGGATGCCAGCTTCAAACGCGAACTCCTGACGTTCGCGGATTTCGGCCGAACTCATGCCGTCGTAAGCCTCTTTGAGGCTGAGCACACCAAATGCGACGTGGCGTGCCTCGTCGGCCATGACGTAACGCAGCAAGTTCTTCAGCAGCGGTTCGTTGGTGAGCATATGGAGGAACCCGAACGCTGCCAGCGCAAGGCCCTCGACCATGACCTGCATGCCCAAGTACGTCATGTCCCAACGACTGTCTCGGATGATGTCATTGAGGAGCGCTTCGAGGTGAGCGTTGATTGGGTAGAAGCCGTTCAGCTTGGTGTCGAGATACTTGGCGAACACTTCGACGTGACGGGCCTCGTCAACGACCTGCGTTGCCGCGTAGAGCTTGGCGTCGTACCAGGGCACGGTCTCGGTGATGCGGGCCGTACAGATGAGCGCACCCTGTTCGCCGTGCATGAACTGCGACAGGCGCCAGGTCTGACCTTCGATTCCGAGCTGCAGCCACTCCTTGTCGCCCCATCCTTTGAGCAGACCGGCTTCTTCAGCTTGCTGGCGGATCCAGGCATCACCAGGAGCTGCCACGGAGAGCTCGGTGACAACCTTTTCGATGTCGACGTCGATGGACCAGTCCAGGTCTTTCTCGCCGTCCCATTGGGATCCCTTGGCCTTCTCATAAAGCTTGTTGAGCTGCGGCCGCTTGCCCTTTTTGTAGTCCCACGTGAAACACGAGTCGAAGTTCGACTGGACCATGGACAACTCGGCTTCCGTGTCACGGTTGGACATGGCGAGGATGGCCTCGACGTCATTGACGTCACCCTTCATCCGTTCACGATCGGTGAGGTATGTCTGCGCGTCGAGGGTCATGTTGAGGACTCCGGTTCTGAAAAGGCAGTTGATCTGATGAAGACAATGGGAAGAAAACCGAGCGAAGACTCAGGTTCTCCTATGTTGCGTGCCGGAAGTCACCATGTCAACCTCAAAAGTGAGCTGATTTCTGGGGCAAGTCGATCGAAACGGCGGGACCTTCACCTGGCTAACGTGTCGGTTGATGTCCACCACTCCGCTTGTCGCTGGAGTTACCCAACTCCGCCGCCGCCCGCGTCAAGCCCGCGCTGTCGAACGTTTCGAGCGTATTCTCGACACCGCCGAGCAAGTGTTTGCGGAAATGGGCTACGACGCTGCCACTACCAACCTGATTGCTCAGCAGGCCGGAACCTCGGTTGGTTCGCTGTACGAGTTCTTCCCCAACAAGGGGGCTCTCGCAACTGCCCTTGCAGAGCGCTACACGGACCGCATCGGCTCTCTTTACGCCACGCTCATCGTGGACGAGCCAGATCTCAGCGGACCGGACCTCATCGCCAGGGTGGTCGCCGCAATCGACAACTTCTACCGAGAGCACCCCGGCGCCGTGCCGCTGCTCAACGGTCGGCACACCTCAGACGAACTCGCCGAGGCCAGCGCAGCGCTGCAACGCGCACTCGTGAAGCGGGTCGAGGCTGTGATCAGCAGTCGACGCGGCGATATCCCAGGGCCGCGTCGTCAACTGGTGGCGCAGGTCATTGCTGAAATGACCAGGTCCCTGCTTGTCCTCGCTGACGAGGTGGCGTTGCACCAACGCCACGCGGTTGTGCGCGAAATCGAGCGGGCCATCGTTGGGTACCTCGAAGTGACCATGCCCGATTTCCCTCTCCCGCAAGCGGTTCCTCCATCATCGGCACCAGCCAAGTCTGAAACGGAGCAATGACGTGGAAGCACTCGAACCCGCCGGTGTGGCTGCGCCCGCTGCCAGCTACGTACTGGGGACCCGGGTGCTCAACCCGCAGGTACTCATCCACACCGCAGGAATCGTTGGGGCGGCACCCGACGGCACTGTGTCAGACGATCTGGCAGAGCAGGCCAAACAGATCTGGAGCACCATCGCTGCAGTCCTCGCAGAAGGTGGCCTGGCCCTCACAGATATTGTCAGCTACACGGCGTACGTCGTTGACGGTCAGGACCTGTCGATAGTGATGGCCGCTCGTGACGCAGCGCTTCGTGGACACCGCAGCGCGTCAACGTTGATTGTGGTGCCAAGGCTCGCCCGACCCGAATGGCGAATGGAAATTTCTGCCATCGCGGCGCGCTGACATGACAGTGCATCGCAGCGAGATCCGCGTCAGGTTCGGAGAGCTCGATCCGTACAATCACGTCAACCACGCCGTGTACGTGGCCTACCTCGAGGCGGGTCGCACCGAAGCGATGCAAGACCTTGGGATTGCAATCCATGAATTGTCTGCGCGCGGATGGAACATCGTGGTGACAGACCTAGTCGTGAAGTTCCGTGCACCAGCGCTTGCCGGCGACACCCTCGTCATCGAAACCGAGATCTCCCAGTTGGGCGCCATCACGGGTCGGTGGGTTCAGCGCATCATGCGAGGCGAGCAAGTTCTCGTGGAGGGCGAAGTGCGGGTTGGTTCTGTCGACACCACTGGTCGCCCTAAGCGGATGACACCAGAGGTGATGGACCTGTTCCGGCCCCTGTTGGTCGACCAGTCCACCGACCAGTCCACCGACCAGTCCGCCGACTAGCTCTTCCAGCTTGGATTGCGCATCAACTCGGTAACGCCTTCGGGAAGTACCGAAGCCAGTAACTGATCTGGGAACGAAAACCGGAACGCACCCGGCAGTGCCTCAAACGGGCTGGCGATGTGTCGCGTTACCGCCAGAGTTCCGTCGGCTGGCCGGAGGTAGGAACACCGGACTCCGGCCGATCGCTCGACGAGATTCAGTTCAATCGAAGCCGTCCCGCCGAAAGAATGGAACGCCCTCAACTCACCCTGAATCATGAGTTCCACTGAACTCGTTCCTGAGTTGTGCGTCAACGCTGAGCGGCTATTCACCGTCCGAATTGGTCAGCGTTGATGACAACATCGCCTGCAGCGTCGCAATGGTGTCGGCCGCCTGGGGGTTTTTATCGGGCCGGTAACCCTTGACCCGCGCAAACCGCAGCGCAACACCGCCGGGGTAACGGGAGGATCGCTGCACCCCGTCGATGGCGATCTCCACCACCAGTTCCGGCCGAACAAAAACCGTGATCCCGCTGCGACGCACTTCGCGCTGAAGGAGCGCGTCGGTCTGCCAGGCCAGCAGTTCGTCGGTCAGCCCCTTAAAGGTCTTGCCCACCATCACAAACCCATCGTTGTGATCAGGATCCCGTGCTCCGAGATGGAGGTTCGACAACGTGCCGGTGCGTCTACCGTGGCCCCATTCCGCGCCAAGCACGACGAGGTCGAAGGTATGTACCGGCTTCACCTTGCGCCACGCCGTACCGCGCCTTCCGGCCGAGTAAGGGCTGGTGGCGTCTTTCACCATCACGCCTTCGTGGCCACGGGAGAGCGCGTCGGTCTGTACCTGCAACGCGACGTCGATGGACGAGGTGACCACGCCCGGCACCCGCATGGTGGGCGCCACCTGTTCCAACAACGCCAGACGTTCCGACAATGGCTGATCAACCAGGTCGACACCGTTGAGATGCAACAGATCGAACAGGAAAGGTTGTAACGCAACGCGATGGCGGGTTTGTGCTTCGTCGCTGCCCACCCGGGCCATGGTGTCTTGGAACACGGCAGGGTTGCCGTCCATGTCGAGGCCAAGAACTTCGCCGTCAGCGACCAGAGACTGCACCGGAATGCGCGCCAACGATGCAGCGACGTCAGGCAAACGTTCGGTGATGTCGTTCAGGTTCCGCGTGAACAGCCAAACGCGTCGCGGCGCGCCGTCGACCGTTTCGACCGTTTCGACCGTTTCGTCAGTTTCTATGTGTACTTGGATTCGCGCCCCGTCCAGCTTCCATTCAACTGACGCAGTGCCGAACGCGTCGAACGCCTCCGCTACCGAGGCGGCAGTGGCGGCCAGCATCGGCTGCATGGCGCGACCGACGACGATGCGCACCGTGTCCAGCGATTGCGGTCCCTCTGTCGCCACCAGAGACGCGAGGGCTGGAAGATCGCCGTGCATCGTCATCGCCCGACGCAACGTTGCCGTTGGTACGCCAAGGGCCTTGCCGACGGCTTCGGTCATCAGACCATCAAGCGCCCCTTGTCGCAACCCGCCAGTCAGTAGTCGGTAAACAAACTCCTGCTCTGCCTCTGTGCATCGGCTGAGGTACTGCGACAGCAACTCGTGTCGGCCGGCCACGGAACCCTGGCCGCCGGTGGACGCCAAAACGGTGAACAACGCGTCCATTTCCATCACCGTGGGTTGTTCCTCTGCAGCCTGGCTTGGCGTGATGGCCTTCCCAAGCGACGCCCATCCAACCCCGAATCGACCCTGACGTGGTGCGCCGGTCATGGCAGCCACCACGACAGGCAACTCGTCGATGTTGCATTGCCGCAACAGCTCGGTAAGCGTGCTTACTTTTGCCAGCTTTGAGCTGGTGGAAGCGAGTTGGGAGTGAGCGTCGCTGAGAGCGCTTAGCAGGAGCGGCCGAGCGGTGAACGGAGGGATCGGAGTTGAACCCGAGGTGGAGCGACTCATATTGACAGGAGCGGCCGAGCGGTGAACGGAGGGATCGGAGTTGAACCCGAGGTGGAGCGACTCATATTTACAGAATCGCCATGAGGAGGTCAGGTGTTCATGCCGCCGTCGACGATGAGGCTTTGGCCGGTCATGTAACTGGATGCATCGGAGACAAGGAACGACATTGCACCATCCAACTCGTGCGTTTGGCCGATGCGACCCAACGGCGCCGCGTTGCCAAACGCGGCGGATACTTCTGGGTTCTCGTGAACAGGGGCAGTCATCTCCGAGGGGAACATGCCAGGGCACAACGCGTTGATGCGGATGCCGTACCGGCCCCATTGCAGTGCGAGTTCACGGGTGAGCCCAACGAGGCCAGTCTTGGCGGCAACGTAGCCAGCCTGGGGGAGGAGCTTGGCGCTGAGATGGCCGGCGGCGCTGGCAATCATCACGATGTTGCCCGGCTGCTGGGTGGAGCGCCAGTGCGCTGCAGCGGCCTGCGCCAGTTCGAACGGTGCAACCAGGTCCACGGTGACCACGTTGGCGAAATCCGACACCTTCTCTTTGATTGCTGGCACGGTGTTTGAGATGCCAGCGTTGGCTACCACTGCGTGCAACGACCCAACTTGTTCGATTGTCGCCCGCACCAACTCGGAAGAGGCGCCGGCCTGTGCCACGTCGCAGGGAATCGCAATGGCCCTATCACCAAGCCGTTCCACTAACGACTTGAGTCGGTCCTCCCGGCGAGCGCTCACGACCACTGTGGCGCCAAGCGCATGGATGACCTCGGCGAACCGCTCGCCAAGGCCGCTGCTTGCACCTGTAATGAGGACCGTGCGGCCGGTGAGTGAGAACTGGGCGAGTGGATCGGTGGACATGGTTCCGACCCTATCCGTAAGCGGGCCGTGGGATTCGGTCAGTGGAGCCCGGCGAGCCAGTCTTCGGTGATGCCGGCAGGGTGCTGTTCGCGAATGAACCACTCGGTACCGAACGACATCGAAAAGACTTCTTCTGCCATCTCCATGAAGAACGAAGAGTCCGAGATTTGGCTTCGATGCGCCTTCATCGATTCGCGTTTGTGGGCGATGTAAGCGGTGACGTCGATGGCCGTGGTGAGCTCGGTTTCCGAAGTACCGAATGGGTTGCCGTCGTCGGTGTTTGGTGTGTCGTCATCGCCGAAGTCTGGGACTTCCGCGCCGCCGGCTCGGGCAGCATCCATGAGTCGACGCATGTGGTCCCGGTTCATCGTGGCCTGGTAGACGAACGGGGTGCCAGCTAGTTCGGCTGCGCGCTGACCAACCTTGTGGACCGCAATGTGGTCAGGGTGGCCGTAGTTACCGTGCCAGTCGTAGTGGGTGAACACGTCGACGTTTTCTTCCCGCAAGATCTGCGCCAGCCGCTCGGCCGCTTCGTCCAGGGGAGCGTTCATCAGCGCCTCGGGGTTGCCGTTCTGGTCCCAGCCAGTCATGCCGGAGTCCGAATAGCCGAGGAATCGAACGTCGTGAATGCCCAAGCGTTCGGCGCTGACCCGTGTTTCGGCTGCACGACGGTGAGCCAGCGTTTCGCCTTCGGCGAGGTCGGCGGGGGTTTCGCCGTGTTCGCCACCAGTGGCAACCACCAGGATGACCCTGTGGCCGTTTGCGGCAGCACGTGCCATGGTTCCGCCGGTGGTGATGGCTTCGTCGTCGGGGTGGGCATGAAAACAGAGCAGGGTTGCCATTTGCAGATAACGCTACCGCCCTCTTCCGAGACACCGTTACCTAGGTTCGGCCGAGAAGATCGGCCTTCCAGTCACGAAACCGTGCGTGCTCACGTCCCGATGGCCCGGAACCCGTGCCGGAGCCGTGTCTGTTCGGTTGCTCCACCTCGGGTTCAACTCCGATCCCTCCGTTCACCACTCGGCCGCGCCCGTGTCTGATCGGGTTGCTCCACCTCGGGTTCAACTCCGATCCCTCCGTTCACCACTCGGCCGCGCCCGTCTGGCAGCAAGGTGAAGCGATGCTGGCGTGACAAGTCCGAGCGATGCACGGCGAGGTAGACGGCATCGGCATCAACCGCCGGACCCGAGCGCCACAACAGCCACTCGCCGATCCGGCGCTTGTATTCAGCCTCCGGCTGACCGTCGAGGTTGTCTCCTAGCGTCAGCAACTCAGGCGGAGCCTCGACCCAGGCGCTGGCCATGATGTTTCGATCCCGGGTAGGCGTGTCCGGCAGTTCGTCGGTGTGGACAGGTGTGCGATCAGGTGGTCGTTGGTCGTATCGCAGCGCGGTCATCACCAAGTGTCGCCCACGGAGACGGTGAGCAGATCACTCGTTCCACCACTTGCTTCCTCGCCGTCGACAGTGCGGTCTGTGTTGCCCTCGATGGCCAGCCTGGGAAGGAATCGGTCCAACCAGGCAGGCATCCACCAGTTGCGGTCTCCCAGCAGTTCCATGGTGGCAGGCACGAGCAACATCCTCACGATGGTTGCGTCCACCAACACCGCTGAGGCAAGGCCGAACCCAATGAGTTTCAATGACCGGTCATCGTTGAACACAAAGGCACCGAACACCATCACCATGATCGACGCTGCCGCAGTGATCACTCGTGCTGTGGCTGAGAGTCCTTCGACCACGGCGTCACTGTTGTCGCCGGTCCGACGGAATCGTTCGTGCACAGACGACAGCAGGAAGACCTCGTAATCCATCGACAAGCCGAACACGATGGCAAACAGGATGAGCGGTGCCCAGGGTTCAATTGGGGCGCCACCTTCCAAGCCGAACACACTCCCGAGCCAGCCCCATTGGAAGACCATCACCATCAGCCCGTATGCGGCGCCGATCGACATGAGGTTCAGCACGACGGCCTTCAACGGCACAAGGACGGATCGGAAGACTGCCATAAGCAGCAGGAAACTGGCGGCAAGCACCACGGCAATGAATACGGGAAGACGCTGCCCGATCAGGTTGGCAAAGTCGACGTCCGATGCCGTTGATCCGCCGACGTGCGCGGGCGGCCCAGACGTTGTACGAAGGTATGCGCGAATACGGGTTACCAGCTGGTTGGTTGCTTCGTCTTGCGGACCAGTTGTGGGGAACACTGTCAGCAGGGTTACCGCTCCATCGGGTGAAACTGCCGCCGGCTGAACCAACGCCACGCCCTCCATGCCAGACAGGTGTGAGCTGAGCAGGAGAACGCGTTCAGTCGAGTCGGGGGTGTCAGATGGGACAACGACGACAAGTGGTCCGTTGACTCCTTTGCCGAACCCTGTTGCGAGACGGTCGTATGCGATCCGGGTGGTGGAGCCTTGCGAGGTCGATCCCAGGTCGGTGGAGGCAAGGCGCATCGCAGCGATGGGGGCGCCCATCACGAGCAACACCACTGCTCCCGCCGCGGCTGCCAACGTGGCACGACGCTGCACAAACCGAGCCCATCGATGCCAGAACGTCTCGTGGTCGCTGTGCGCGGCACGCAACGCCCTTTCGCTGACCTTGCGGCCCATGAGGCTGAGCAGGGCCGGGACCAACGTGAGTGCACTGAACACTGCAAGCAGAACCGCGGTGGCCGAGCCGATAGCCAACCCCGTGAACGACTCGATGCCAACCAGCGTCATGCCGAGCAGGGAAACAATGACGATTGCTCCGGCGAAAACCACAGCTCGTCCCGCCGTACCCATCGCTTCGCGAATTGCCATCTCTGGGGTGCTTCCGTACGCCAACGCATGGCGGTATCGGGTGATGATGAACACGGCATAGTCAATCCCCACACCAAGGCCGATCATCACGGCGACCTGGACTGTGTAGTCCGGCGTTGTGACCAATGCAGACCACAAACCAACTGATGCGGTAGCTGCAACCACACCCATAAGCGCGCTGATTATGGGGACTCCCATTGCAACAATGGATCCGAACGAGATCATCAAGATGACGATTGCTGCGATCACCCCAACGATCTCCGCCGCGCCGTTCATTCCACCTTCGGAGAATCCCCAACTCGCATACGTCACTTCAACGCCGTCTGCTCGGGTCTCCGCTGCGATAGTTCGCAACTCGTCCACCGCGCTCAATTGCTCTGCATCAGTCCCGTTGAAAACGAGTTGCCCGATGCCCGTGCGTGCGTCGGAAGAAAGTTGCTCGACTACGGTCACTCGGGCCACGTGTTGCACTGTCGAGGCTTTCGCTACGAACCGATCGATTGCGGCTACCGACTCTTGCGATTTCAGCCCGTCGGTCGATGCTGCGTAGAACGCTACGGCGACGGATTCGCCCTCGTCTTGTGGGAACGATTTTCCCAGCAACTGATACGCAGCGTCAGAGTCCGTCCCTTCCAACCGGCCGCCGTTCTCGAAAACCCCGGCAAATGCACTGGACAACGTCACCAGCAACGCGACGCCCACAATCCAACCGATGAGTGCCTTCCAGCGATGGTGAAAGGACAACAGAGCAAGTGATTCGATCATGCACCCATCGTCTGGACGCCGGTACATCTGCGGTAGCCGGAGAGCCCTGCTTTAGGGGTAGGGATAACCCCCATGCCAGACCCAGGGCTAACTGGCTCACGGTGGGCCATGGCGACTGTGACAATGATTCGATATGGCAACGTCCGTTCCAACCACCGGTGTGCCTCGCGGCGGCGCCCCTGCTGGCCCACCCTGGCAAGGCTGGACCGGTTCGGTGGGTAGCTGTGTGGCTGGCCTGTTCGCGAAACAAACGTGGCTGACGACGTTTCATTTGGTGCTCGGTCTCCCTATCGGGGTTGCCGTAGCAACGGTGACGATCACGGGGCTTGCGCTGGTGCTGGGGTTAGCAATCACGTTTCCGTTGGCCGTGCCGGTGCTGTGGGCGCTGCTTGGGCTCAGCCGATTGTTTGGACGAATGGAACGGTCCCGTGCGAGCGCGCTGCTGGGTGTCCAAGTGGCAGATCCGCACCGCTCGTTGCCAGCGAGTGTCCCCTGGTGGAAGCGGCTGAATCATGCGGCCACGCAGCGCTCCACGTGGCGTGAGGTCGCGTACCATCTGGCGCTGCTGCCGGTCGGAACGGCGTTGTTCGGAGCGGCGGTTGTTGCGTGGGCGTTTCCGGTGCTCCTCATGTCGCTACCGCTTGCGGTTCGCTTCTTCCCGACTGGTCAGGCTCGGCTCTTGGAGTACCGGTTGCCCGTGTACCCGCTCGCTGCGGGAGGCGTCCTTGTATTGCTATGTGCGCCGGTTGTTATCCGGTGGCTGGGAAAGCTGGATGCGGTCATGGTGCAACGGTTGCTCGGCGCCCCAAGGGACGAGGCGCTCACGGAACGGGTGCATGAACTTGAGACGAGCCGCAGCGCCCTGGTTGAAGCGGTCGATGCAGAACGGCGTCGAATCGAACGAGATTTGCACGATGGCGCGCAGCAACGGTTGGTCACGTTGGCTATGGACCTCGGAATGTTGCAGGAGAAGCTCGGCTCCAATCCTCAAGTCTCAGCCGAATCACTCAACCTGTTGTCAAGCGCGCATAGTGACGCGAAGTTGGCTATCGGTGAACTACGCGAAGTCGCGAGGGGCGTGCACCCAGCAATCCTTGAAGACCGTGGACTTGATGCCGCCTTGTCGTCATTGGCGGCGCGCTGTCCTGTCCCTGTCGATATCGTTGTCCACCTCTCAACCCGCCCGGCAAGGCCTATTGAGACGGTCGCCTATTATGTTGTTGCCGAAGCGCTGACCAACGTCGCAAAGCATGCGCGGGCTTCACTGGTCACCGTCCGGGTTGCCCACGCGCAACATCACCTGGTGGTGGAAGTCACCGACGACGGTGTCGGTGGGGCCTTGATCGGTGAGGGTGGCGGAATGGGCGGTGGGCTGGCCGGTCTGCGTGACCGTGTCGCTGCAGTCGACGGTTGGTTGCGGGTGCTGTCACCGGTTGGCGGACCAACAACCGTTCTTGTCCAGCTTCCCTGTGACCTGTAAATGCATCTGGTGACCTGCAAGTGCATCTGTGACCTGCAACGGTGAATCTGTAGTGAAACTGGGATCCGGAATGGAATGGGTATGGGACAGCTGACAGGCAACGGGATGCGAGTAGTTATCGCAGAGGATTCGGTGCTGTTGCGCGCCGGTTTGGTTCGCCTCTTAGCCGACGCAGGGATGGACGTCGTGGCGGCCGTCGGAGACGCGGAATTGTTGGTCGACGCAGTTCGTCAGCATCAGCCAGACGTTTGCATCGTCGATGTGCGCATGCCGCCAACGCACACCGACGAAGGTATCCGTGGCGCTCTCGCAATCCGGGCCGAAGCTCCTGGCGTTGGTGTGTTGGTGCTCTCGCAGTATGTGGAAGAACGATACGCAGGTGATCTGTTGGCGACTGGTTCGGTCGGCGTTGGTTATCTGCTGAAGGATCGCGTTGCCGAGGTCGGAGAGTTCGTAGACGCAGTGCGTCGCGTCGGGAACGGCGGGACGGCGCTCGACCCCGAGGTGGTGTCGCAGTTGTTTGCTCGTTCTCGTCGCCGAGACCCCATTGCATCACTCACGCAACGAGAGCGCGACGTGCTTGCCCTGATGGGGGAGGGTCGCTCGAATACGGCGATCGCAGGTGCGCTTTCTATCGGCGAGGGTTCCGTCGAGAAGTACGTTGCAAACATCTTCACCAAGCTCGGCCTGGAACCTGACTCCGCTGACAATCGGCGGGTTCTCGCAGTCATTGCGTATCTGCGTTCATGAGCGCGCATATGAATGACGCAGTTGAGCAAGGCGCCGGCCGGATGTCATCTGCTGCACGGCGGTGGGTTGTCGTTGGTGCTGCATGGTTCCTTTTGGCGGCGAGTTACACCGTTTGGGCAGGGATTGACTTGCTAGGACGGCAGGAAGAGACAATTGTCCGAACGTTCTCGACGTCACAGCACAACGTTGCGTCCGCCGCCCAGCAAGGAGGTGCGTTGGATACCCTTGATGTTCGTACCGACGGTGACATCGAAGTGATCGGCGCAGATACCGATGTGGTGACAGTGGAGCGAAAAGGCACTCGCAGCGTAAAGCCGTTCCGGGTCGAAGAGCGGGTAATGGGTACAACGCTTAGCCTGGCTGGTGAGTGTCCCAAAATGTCGTCGGTCTGTTCGGTGCAGTTCACAGTGATTGTGCCTCGTTCAATGTCCGTTAAAGCCCGTTCGAACGGAAACTCGATTCGGGTCGTGGGGGTCAGCGGCGCAGTCATGGCTGAGAGCACAGGAGGGCAACTGCGCCTCGACGATGCACTGGGTGATGTGACGGCCAACTCGGGCGGCGGCGAGGTTCGCCTCAGACGATTGAGTGGTAACACCGAACTGAACGTTGCATCTGGCGGCGGTGGGGTCGACGTAAGTTTTGCATCGGCACCGTCGGCCGTGCGTATTGACTCAGCCGGAGGCGATATTCGCGTGGAGATCCCGCGCACCGAAACGTCCTATCGTGTGGAAGCTTCTTCAAACGGCGGGTCTTCGCGCATTACGGTTCGCACCGATGCTGAGTCCGCGAGAATCATCAACGTGAATTCTGGCGGGGGAGCATTGCAAGTTCTTGCGCGGTGACCAGGTCTCCGTTTCGAGTGGGTGGCGTCACCTCACGTTGGTCACCGCTATAAAAGCCCGAGAATCGTTTCGAGAGCTTCGTCGACGCTCCACATTTCTTCTGTCGTAAGACGTCCGGCACGCTGCCCGAGCCGCTGCACATCAATTGCGCCGAGTTGCTCGGCAAGCACCCGCGTCTCGTCTCCATCGACGACAACTTCAGGACGAAATGTTGCGGCGCGGGCAGTGCGAGACGTCGGGACCACAAGAACGACGGAGCGAGGGAGGAACTCGTCAGCTTGAACAATGACACCAAACCGTTCGCCCATTTGTTCGCCACCCACCCCCTTGGGCAGCTTGAAGCGAAACACGTCACCGCGTTGCACGCATCGACTCCATCATCGCGGCGACTGACAACATTTCAGCCCTGTCACGAAGCGTAATACTCGCTTCGAGCTCTACAGCTCGGCGAGGTAGCCCAGCAGGGCTGCGTTGACTTCGTCCGGGTTCTCCTGTTGGGTCCAGTGACCAGCACCCTCGATCATCGTGGTCGCCCGGTAACCGGGCACTAAAGCAAGGCGTGTTTCGAAGTTGGGATCGCGGGCGATCACCATGTCGTTGGTGCCACCGATGAACCACGTGGGCATGGTCATCGCCGAAATCGGAAACATGCTGCACCTGGCATGGTTGCGGTCCAGGTTGCGGTACCAGCTGACGGGACCAAAGAAACCGCTGACGTTGAAACGGTCCAGGTACACCTGCACGTCGGCTTCGGTCAGCCACGCAGGTTGTTGGGCAGGGTTGGGGAGACGAAAGCCAGTCAGGAAGTCTGTGCCAGCCATCGGGAGCGGCTCGGGTACCGCTGTTGGAAATCCAGCGCCGCTGCCTGACCACAGCAGGCCGCGGATGATTGGCTCCACGTGCTGATCCATGTCTGCTTCGGCGATGCCAACTGGTTGGAAGTAGCTGATGTAAAAAAAGTTGTCTCCGTGCAGCATCTTGAACAGCTGGGTGGGCGGTGCTGGCCAATCCACAAATGGCACGGACAGATTGACCAGTGCGCGCACCCGGTGGGGCTGTGTGCGAGCCAGGTCCCACACGATGAACGCGCCCCAGTCGTGACCCACGAACACGGCGGGTTGGCCGACGCCAGCAATCTGATCAACGAGACCGAGAAGATCGTTGCCGATCTGCTCGCTGTCGTAGGCCGGGACGCCGGTTGGCTTGGTCGACCGGCCGTAGCCACGTTGATCAGGTGCAATGGCATGCCAACCCGCTTCGCCAAGAGCGCGCAGCTGATGGCGCCAGCTCCACGCCAGTTCAGGAAACCCGTGCGACAAGACGATGAGCGGCCCGTCCTCCGGACCGCTTTCCAGCACGTCCAACTCGACGCCGTTGGTTGTCATGCGCCTGCAGCGAATCCCGTAAGTGGGCAGCAAAGCGGTGATCGGGTCCAACGTGTCGGTCATAGGGTCATCATCGGCGATGAGATCACCGAGCTCCCAATCCATTGTGGGTGTGCGAATGTGCATGCCGTGAATGTGATCGACCTGTTTCGCCAGTCAGCGACTGTGTTCCGCTTCGAAGACGAGGCGGAGCGATCCGCTGGAGCCGCTGTTGTTAGTGCAGCGGAGTTGGCGGCCGCTGGTGTTGTCAACGCTGGTCATCTCGTGGCCGCAGGTTTCACGGCCGGGGATCGTCTTGCAGTCCGCTTGCCGAATGGCCGCTCCTACCTCGAGGCCATCTGCGCCTGTGCCGCCGCCCGGCTTGTGCTGGTTTCGGTGAACACCAGGTACTCCGATGCGGAGGCCAAGGACCTTGTGACTCGGTCGGGTGCCAAAGCGGTTGTTGCTTCCGACGCTGATTGGGCTGCGTTAACTGCGGATAATACGCGCGCAGAACATATAAGCACGTACGAAATGAGTTCGCCCGAACCACAAGCGGACAACCCGTTCCTTATCTTCACCACGTCCGGCACCACCAGCAAGCCCAAGATGGTTCGCCACACACAAGGGTCCATCGCTCGCCACGGCCACGATGCCGGGAGGGGTTTCGGGTATCGGCAAGACGACAGGGTCCTGTTGGTGATGCCGTTCGGTGGGACGTTCGGAATGAGCAACCTCACCGCAGCGTTGGCAGCCGGGGCGCCAGCATGGGTGACCAACGGGTTCGCAGCTCACGACGTTGCGGCGTTGATTCGCCGCCAAAGAATCACCGTACTGAACGGAAGCGATGACATGTTTCACCGTCTGGTGGAGGCCGGGGCTGACCTGTCGTCGATTCGCCTGGGCGGGTATGCGCGTTTCAACACCAGCTTGGAAGGGATCGTGCAGCGAGCCGCCGAACGCGGTGCGGTGATCGCCGGTCTCTACGGCATGAGCGAAGTGCAGGCGTTGTACTCGTTGCGCAACCCCTTTGCCAGCGCAGAGATCAGATCCCTCGCCGGTGGAACGTTGGTGTCCGAAGATGCATCCATGCGGGTGGTCGACGGAGAACTGCAGCTCAGAGGTCCCAGCCTCTTCGAGGGCTACCTTGCGGAAGGCGGTGAGCATATTGACGCTGCGCTCACAGCAGCAGCTTTCCAGGAAGGCTGGTTCTGTACTGGAGACGCAGCCGACGCTGACGACAATCGTACGTTCACGTACCACTCTCGCATTGCCGACGTTCTGCGCCTCGGTGGGTTCTTGGTTGCTCCGGCTGATATCGAAGAAGCAATTCTTGGCGTCGACGGAATTGACCAGGCAGCGGTTGTAGCAGTGGATCGACCAACAGGAGCGCGGCCGGTTGCGTTTGTCGTCTCCTCTGGAGCGGTGGACGAGGCAGCGGTCATTGCCCATTGCGCGTCGAAGCTGGCGCGTTACAAGGTGCCCGTGCGGGTGGTGCAGCTGGACTCGTTCCCAGTCACGCCGAGTGCGAACGGCAACAAGATTCGCGTCACGGAACTGCGTAGCAAGGCGGCGGACCTGCTAGCCGACTTTGTGCAATAAGTCCTCGTTGGGAGGAGTTATCGCACCAAGTCAGGCGGGGATTAGTGGAACGGAAGGTAGGTGCTGAGTTCCCAGTCCGTCACATGATCCAGGTACCGGCGGTACTCGTCGCGTTTGACGGCCAAGAAATTGGCGGTGAACTCTGGTCCCATTGTCTCGTTGAACTCTGGGTCGGCCTCGTAGGCGTCAAGCGCGTCGCCAAGCGTCGCTGGTACGTGCCGACTGGTTGAACCTGATTCGCCCAGCGAGTCACCGGTCTCAATTTGTGGCGTCGGCATCTTGGACATGATGCCAAGCCACGCCGCGTTCAGCGTTGCGGCGATTGCCAGATACGGGTTGGCGGCCCCGTCTGCAAGGCGGTGTTCAATGCGGGTGGCCTCGCCTCGAGCGTGGGGGACACGCACCGTGACGCTGCGGTGATCGAGGCCCCAGTTGGCCCAGTATCCGGACAGCTGGCCAGGCTTCAGCCGCTTGTACGCGTTCACCGTAGGTGCACACACCGCCGACATGGACTCGTGACGGGCAACGAGGCCGGCGATGCACTGCAGGGCCGATTCTGACAAACCGTCCTGTGCTTTGCTGTCGGCGAATGCGTTGTGTTCCTTGCCCTTTTTGGTACGCGCGCTGAAGTTGACGTGCAAACCGCTGCCTGACTTGTTGGAGATTGGCTTCCCGATGAACGTGAGGTGGTAGCCGCGTTTGCGGGCAACCTCTTGGGCCATCGTCCGCAACAGAAACGCGTCGTCGCCGGCACGGAGCGCATCGGTGTAACGCAACGTGAGTTCCCACTGCGGGGTGTCGTACTCGCTGTTGACACTCTCCAGTGGCAACCCACAACGGTCGGCCATTTCCATGACGTCGTCGATGACACCCGTAGGGTCGAGCATTGACCCGACGCCGTAGGTAAAGCCTCCAGGCGCACTGATGGGGCTGAACCCACCTGGTGCAGCGGCGTCTGGCTGCATGAGGTATGCCTCAAACTCTATGCCAACATACGGTTCCAGGCCGATGGACTGCCACCGTTCAACCGCCCTGCGCAGAATGGTTCGAGGAATCCACTCCACCAGTGCGTCGTGATACCAAAGGTCCGAGGTGACCACGCCAACGCCGGTGTCCCAACCGGGGCGCACGTCAGCCATGTCGAAGCGAGACTCCATGTCTGGCATTCCAGACTCGAACTGAGCGCTTGGAGCGTCGGGAGACATCGAGAAGTCGTAGTGCTGGGAGATCAACGTCACGCAGTGGCCTGTGGCATGGCTCTTTCCCGTTCCGAGAGTCGACGTTGGTAGGTACTTCGAGCGGGGTATGCCCAACTGGTCGGCGAAGATCGGACGGATGCGTCGGTATGAAGTCTGGTTGGTGGTCATGCGCTTTTTTTCCTCAGGCCCAGGTGACGGTAACGGGGATCTGCTTGATCCCAGCAATGAAGTTAGACCGAAGATTTGGCATCTCGCCGGTGATCGAGATGTCTGCCAATCGAGGAAGCAACTCGTCCAGCAGCACACGAATCTCAAGGCGGGCGAGGTGGGCACCAAGGCAGAGGTGCGGGGAGAGGCGACCAAACGCGCAGTGGTCGTTGGGGGAGCGGTGGATATCGAAGCGATACGGGTCGGGGAATTGCCGCTCGTCGTAGTCGGCTCCCATGAACCACATCACAACCTTGTCGCCTGCCTTGAACGTCTTGCCGTGCATTTCAACGTCTCGTGTTGTGGTGCGACGGAAATGCATCGTGACGGTGCCCCACCGCAGAATCTCTTCCACGGCTGAGTCCATGAGCTTTGGGTTGGTCCCGATGGAATCGCGCAATTCTGCTAGTTGCTCAGGACGTTCGATCAATGCTTTCAATCCTGCCGCCATGGTGTAGCGGGTGGTGTCGTTCCCGGCTGCCACCAGGAGCGTGAAGAAGTTCTTGAACTCAAGGTCCGTCAATGGCTCGCCAACGGGAGGCTGACCGAGAAGATCGCTGATGACGTCGTCGGTTGGCGCAGCACGTCGGATGCGTGCTTGTTCCTCTGCGTACTTAAATAGCTCGTACCCCGCAGGCGAACGGAACGGCATCAGGCGGAACTCTTCGGTGTCGACAAGCCCCACCGGATGCGATGTGTAGTCGGGATCGGTGTTGCCAAGCAACATGTCGCCGCGTTCCACCAGCCACGGTCCGTCTGCCTGGTCCACGCCCAGAAGCTGACCAAGCATGCGCATCGGCAACTCTCGGGCGATCTCGTGAACGAAATCGAACGAAGTGGTGGAGGCCATCCGATCGACAACCTGTTTGGCAATGGCGCGCAAACCCAACTCGTAGGTCCACACCTCGCGACGGTTGAACGGTTTACTCACCAGCCGTCTGAACCGCGTGTGCTCCGGAGCGTCAGTCTCCATCATGGTTGTGCGGGCCGCTGCTTCGTCTGGGGTCATGTCCTCGATGCGAATGCCCTGCGCCGCGCTGAACGTCTCTGGGTCACGGCTAACGGCAAGTACGTCGTCGTAACGGGTGACGGACCAAAAACCGCGGCCGCCATCACACTCTGGAGTCCAGTGTGCCGGGTCGTTGTCACGGAGGTACCTGAACGTGGCGTGCGGCACGCCGCTGGTAAACGCGTCAGGGTCGGACAAGTCTGCGTCGATCGGGCCAAGCCCGTTAACGAGGTCAGCGCTCGGGTGTGGGCCGCTCATATCGCCATTCTCGTTTGGTACCAAACGAGATGCAAGCGCAACCCGAAGTCAGCGTTGTCGGAGGGCAGCCTGGACAACCCACTGGAACGACGGGTCTGGATGAGCGAGCACGAGTTCTGGATGCCATTGCACCGCAAGGACGTGCTGGCCCGGCATCTCCGCTGCCTCGACTGTTCCATCTGTTGCGTGTCCTGTGGCAACTATTCCGTCGCCCAACCGACCAAGCGCCTGATGGTGCAGCGAGTTCACGTGGCAGCGTGCCCCAAACGTCGCTTCTGCCAGCGAACCTGGTTGGAACGCAACCTCGTGGATCAACTTGTCCGGCGCGACGTCCCACGCTGCGTGATGGTCGCCGCTGTCGGGTTCGAGGTGCTGCACAAGCGAACCGCCAGTTGCCACGTTGAGTACCTGCATGCCGCGACAGATGGCCAAGATCGGCATTGCGCGCTGCATCGCCGCGTGAACCAACGCCATCTCCACATCGTCTCGTTGCTCGTCGATGCCGTAGACGGTTGGGTGAGGTTCTTCGCCGTACCTGGCGGGAGAGACGTCAGAGCCACCGGTGAGCACCAGGGCATCTGCATAATCGAGGACATCAACCGCAGCCATGGTGCACGGCATGAACACCGGGATGCCTCCGGCTGCCGTTACGGCATCGGCATACGATCCGCAGTGCAGGTCGAAGGGGACGTCTGCGAAGTTCTCGGGGAACCCGCCTACCTCCGAGCCCTTCCAGCGCCTGCCGCTCATAGCGATCAGTGGACGTCGATTTCGTTCGGTCACGAACGAAACGATAACGCTCTCGCAATGGCCGGAACACAGAAACATTGGTACGGTACCAAACGATTGTTTCGGACCGTCGGGCGCGATCCCGGGCTGGATCTCGAGATGGTTTGTATATTTGATCAAACAGCCCACCCAGGAGAGACCATGAAACCTGCTCGGAAACCGTCACGTAAAACGTCACGGAAACCTGCACGCTTGTTCGCCGTCGCCGCAGTAGCCGCCCTTCTCGTATCCGGTTGCAGCAGCAGTTCGTCGGAATCGACAGACACAGCGGCACCAGACACGACAGCTACCGCAGAAACTGTGGCAGCCGAGGAGACCGCCGCCGAAGTGAGCGAGACCACAGCGGCAGCGGTCGCTGCCAGCGACTGTGCGTTGGAAGAACCGTTGCGTATCGCGTTCGCCGCAGACTTCAACCTGGGTGCAATCTCCGACAAGCCAGCCTCCGCGGCCGCAAAGTTCATCATCGATGGCGTCAACGCAGCCGGCGGCGTCGGCGGCAAGCCAGTCGAGTACGAGGTCAAGCAGATCAGCGCAGACCCAGCTGACTACCCAGCGGCGCAGCGTGCGGTGCAGGAACTCATCGACAATGGTGCTGACGTCATCCTCGGTCCTCCCTTCTCCGACTACGGCAACCCAGTGCTGGAAATCACCAAGGGCGATGTGCCTGTCTTGTTCGTCGGGTCAACCGAGACGGTTCTCCCAGACCCAGCACGTGGAGCGTTCCTGGTCTCGTTCAACGACAAGGTGCAAGGCTCTGCTGCAGCCGAGTTCGCTACCACCAAGGGACTGAAGACTGCTGTCACGCTTTCTTCCAACGAGATTCCGTATTTCAACATCCCGCAGGCTGCCTTCAAAGAGGTGTTCGAAAAGGCCGGTGGCAAGGTTGAAAAGGACCTCGCCTTCAAGTTCGGCCAGACAGACTTCTCCTCGCAGGTCAACGAGATCAAAGCAATCTCGCCGCAACCAGACGCCATCTACTCGTCGTTCTTTCTGCCAGAAGCCGGTGTTTTCTTGAAGCAGCTCCGTGAAGCAGGCATCACGTCCACCGTGATCTCCGCAGACGGATTCGACGCCAGCCTCATCTGGTCAATTGGTGCCGACGCAGAAGGCGTGTACTTCACCACGCACACGTTCCCTTCCGCCGACAACGGTGTGCAGAAGTTCCTCGATGATTACGCAGCTTCCGGCGGCGAAAAGATCGAGACAGTTGCATTCGGTGCGCTGGGTGCAGACGCCACACAAATCGCTATCAAGGCCGCCACCGATGCGTGCACAACCGACGGCAAGAAGCTGATCGAAACCATCAGCAACCTCAGCGGAACGTTCACCACCGGCGAGGTCACCTACAACGGCTCCGGCACCCCAAACCGCAAGGTCACCATCCTGACGGTGAAGGACGGGAAGCCAGCGCTCGAGTCGGCTTTCGTCCCGCAGGTTGTCGCAGGCTGATTCGTCGGCCAACGTTCGAAGGCTGAGAAGCAACAAGCAGACGCGCTGTGCTGGCGGTCGAAAACCTCACCACCAAGTACGGCGCGTTGACCGCCTTGCGAGACGCGTCCATTCGCGTCGAACAAGGCGAACTGGTTGCGCTGGTCGGCCCAAACGGGGCAGGAAAAACCACACTGCTTTCAACGGTTATCGGGTTGCTCCGCCCCGCTTCGGGGAGGGTTGTTTTCAACGGGACTGACGTCACCGGCCGTGATCCGGCATCGTTGGTGGCGGCCGGATTGGCGCTGGTGCCGGAGCGTCGCCGGATCTTCAAGGACCTCACGGTTAGAGAAAATCTGGTTCTCGCGTCGGTGACGCAAGCCAAACGTCTGCGCGCTGATCGTCTCGAAGAGATGGCAACGCTGTTTCCCATCTTGCGTGAGAAATGGGATGTGTCCGCTGGCTATTTGTCCGGCGGGCAGGCACAGCAGCTTGCTGTTGCCCGTGCGTTGATGAGCGACCCAAAGGTGTTGCTGCTCGACGAGCCGTGCCTCGGCCTTGCACCGACCCTGGTCGATGTGATCTTCGAACTGTTGATGAGTCTCAAAGCGGCCGGCCGCACGGTCCTGGTGATTGAGCAACAAGCACAACGTGTACTTGGTATCGCGGACCGCGGCTATGTCTTGCGTACCGGGTCAATCGTTGCTGAAGGATCTGGCGCTGACCTGTTGTCCAGCGGGGACCTGTTCGCCAGCTACGTGGGCAAACACTGATGTCCGTCATTCAAAACCTGATCGACGGCCTTGGCGTTGGAGCCACGTACGCGTTGCTTGCGATCGGCGTCTCGATGCTGTTCGGCGTGATGCACCTCGTCAACTTCGCCCATGGCGAACTCCTGACGGTCGGCGCGTACGTGATGTATTTCTTGCGAGACCGCGATGTGCCGTGGCTCATTGTTGTCCCCGCCGCAATCGCAGCAGCCGTGCTGTTGTCGGTGGCAATTGAATTGGTTGCGTTTCGACGCGTTCGCAACGCCAGCCCCTTCACGTTGCTCCTCACCTCGTTCGCCATAGAAATCTTGTCGCACTCGGTCTGGCGCATCTGGCTTGGCAGCAAACAACGAACCTTTGCCGCCCCGGATATTGCGTTCAAAACGTTTGCCGTCGGCAGCCTCACGGTGGAGTGGTGGGACGTCATTTCGATTCTCGTTGCGGTGCTGGCGTTCACCGGCACCGGCTGGGTACTCAAGAACACGCTGTTCGGCGTATCGCTTCGTGCGTCTGCTGAGGACTTCGATGCCGCACGACTCATGGGTGTGAAGGCCAACCGGGTGATTTCCGGTGCGTTTGCGTTTGCTGGTTTGCTCGCTGGTATCGGTGGTGCGTTGTACCTGTTGCGTCGAGGTTCTGCCGACCCACGTATGGGGGCCGACCCGCTCCTGAAAGCGGTCATCGCTGCCATCGTCGGCGGGCTTGGAAGTTTGAAGGGCGCCGTAATCGGTGGTCTGGCGCTTGGGGTGGTCGAGGTGTTCGTGCGATCAGTTCTTCCCTCTGGCATCGAAGGTTTGTCCGATGCGTTTGTGTTCGTTGCGATTGCGCTGCTGTTCGTCGTTCGGCCGCAGGGTCTGTTCACCGTCTCCACTGCCGAGCGCGTCTGATGGCGCACTCAGCTGTCCGTTCCCGTCGCGATGTCCGCCGCGATCTACGCACCGGTGGTGATCACAGCGATGCGCTTGCATCGCTGATTGCCAACCTTGCGCTGCTTGGCGTTGTGGTGCTTGGTGGGTTGTTGTATGCGGTTGGAGGCGGATCGTCTCGCGACGCTCTTATCACCACGTTGCTCACCAACTTGGTGATGGTGATCGGGTTCCACGTGTTTGTGGGCAACACAGGTGTGTTGTCGTTCGGACACCTGGGTCTTGCCTCCATTGCTGCATACGTGATGGCCTTGCTGTCGATCCCGCTTGCTCGCAAGACCGTGATCCTCACGGCCAAGGCCCCGTTCGGCATCCGTGAAGTTGTCGTAGATCCTCGTCTTGCTGCGGTAATCGGCATTGTGGTGGCAACGCTTGTTGCGGCGTTGCTTGGGTTGGTTGTTGCGCGCACCTCTGGCCTTGCGGCAACGATGATTACGCTGGCGTTGCTGTTTGTGGTCTTGCAGGTTGCCAATAACTGGAAAGACCTCACTAACGGCACCGGAGGGTTGAGCAGCATCCCTCGACTGTCCGGCAACTTCTGGCCCATCGTCGGCGCCGTTCTGGCCATTGTGGTTGCGGTGTCGTTCCGACATTCGCGCAGTGGCCGGTTGGCTGTTGCCACCAGGGAAGACGAACTGGCTGCGTCTGCCATGGGCATCGATGTGTTTCGCCCGCGGCTCATTGCGTTCATTGTCAGCGGCGCAATTGTCGGGTTGGGCGGCATCCTGCAGACCCAATCGCTTGGTTCGCTTGGGCCACGCCAGTTCGCCTTCGAGCCAACGATTCTCATCCTGGCGATGTTGGTTGTGGGAGGTATGCGAACCGTGACCGGTGCGTTGTTCGGCACGGTGTTCATCACGGTCGGCAAAGAAATAACTCGTTTTCTGGGAGACGGACCAGAGTTCCTCGGGTTCCGCTGGCCAAAGGTTGACGGGTTCCCCGACCTGTTTCTGGCGGCGGCATTACTTGCTGTGCTGCTGGTCCGTTCTTCCGGGCTGCTCGGCGAGTTCGACGCCGGTACGTTGCTGGCCCGTTTCTTCCGACGCAAGTCAGCCTCAGGCGTTTCCGTTGACGTGGCAGCCTCAGGGTCCGGTGGAATAGGCGCTGGAGTTTCCTCCGCTGGTACGCGCTTGTTGGCGACGGACCTTGGAGTGACTTTCGGCGGTTTTACCGCTGTCGACAGCGTGACGTTCGAAGTGGCTCCCGGTTCCATCCACGGGTTGATCGGCCCCAACGGTGCTGGCAAGACCACCGTGGTCAACTTGCTCACCGGGATATACCAACCAACTGAGGGACGCGTGTTGCTTGGCGATGCCGAAGTGCACGGCGCACCACACAAGCGTGCACGCCAAGGCATCGCTCGGACGTTCCAGAACCTACGCGTGTTCGGTTCGCTTTCCGTGCGGGAGAACGTGGCCATCGCAGACCTGGTGGCGGTAAAACACCGGGCATCGCACCAGGGCGGGCCAAGCGTGGACCAATTGCTTGAAATGTCGGGTCTTGCTTCAGTGGCGGATCGTCGTGCCTCCACGCTTGACTATGGCAACCAACGGCGTCTGGAAATTGCGCGGGCAGCTGCGTTACGGCCTGCGTTCTTGCTCCTCGACGAACCAACGTCCGGCATGAGTGAGGCCGAGTCGCTTGAAATGGTCAACCACGTTCGTCGTATCGCTTCGGCAGTCGGCGCGGGTGTCCTTGTGATCGACCACGACCTCGGCTTCATCACCAACATCTGCGATCGGATCACCGTGCTGGACCAGGGTCGCGTGATCGCCGAAGGCACACCAGCCGAAGTGCAGCGCAATCAACTGGTGATCGACGCGTACCTCGGCACTTCCGGCACCGACCCGGCGGTCTGAGCGCGAGCGGCAATTGCCGCTAGGAGGTGGCTACCTCCACGGAGCTCGTTGGTGGTGAAGGATTTGCCATGCCGAGCCGACCATTTCCAGTAGTCAGACGCGTGGGCCGAGCGATGCGTGATTTTCGACAAAGCGCATTGTCACGTGACGAAACTGGCTCTCTGGGTTGTCACGTGTCGGATGGTCTTCGTGTCATGTGACAGAACTGGACTGGAAAGCCTGGGTCTGTGCTGTGACCGGCCACGCTTCATGATGGTTTGTCGGCATCGATCAGTACACTGTCCGAGCCGTCTGCAAGCACTTCGGTTTCGTCACGTGTCGGATGGGATTCGTGTCACGTGACGTTTCGATTTTCGTCGTGTGGTGGTTCGTCGAGTGGGTTTCGTCACGTGACATTGCTGAACTCGTCGAAACAAGTTGTGGTCCGGCGGAGTGGAGCGGATGGGTGAGTGGAGAAGATCGTGACCGTCCGCTGAGGCATGATCTTGGCGATGGTTGAGAAACGTACCCAGCGGCGAGAACGCTTTGGCGAAGAAGTGGCGGGTGCGCTGCGCGAGATGATCCTGTCGGGCGGCCTGGTACTTGGCCAGCGGATTGATCAGGACGCGCTTGCCGAAGAGTTCGGAATGAGTCGCTTGCCGGTGCGAGAAGCGCTCATTGCTCTGGAGCAAGAAGGTTTGGTGCGCAACACGCCGCGGCGGGGAGCCTATGTGGCCGACCTGTCTCCGGAAGATGTCTTGGACCAGTACGAGGTCTATGGCCTGGTGGCTGGCCTAGCCGCTGCTCGGGCTGCAGAGCGCCTATCCACTGAACAGATCACAACGTTGCGAAGCGCACATACGGTGTTTATCAAGGCCAAGGGCGGCAAGGCCCAACAGCGCGCTAACGAAACGTTCCACCGCACGCTCAACTCCGCAGCTGGCCCTCAGCTCCGCTCGACGCTTGGCCGACTCTCTCGTAGCCTTCCCTCGCACCACTATCTGTTCGATAGTCAGTGGGCCAAGCTCGCATCACACCACCACGAACAAATCCTCTTGGCGGTTGAACGGCGTGACCCGAAACGCGCCAGGGCAGCCATGATCGAGCATCTTGTCGCCAGCGGCCACCAAGCCGTAGCAGCGCTGACGGCAAAGGGGTTCTGGAAGGTCCCCTAGGGCCAGGAATCGCCCGCAGCGCCCCGAGACTGCCTCAGCGCAATACGAACGGATCCCCGACGGGTGCCGAGTCGGTTTCGATCCAGATGCCCTTGGTCTGCGTGAACTCGCGGAGACCGTCCATCCCGTTTTCCCTGCCGTAGCCGCTGAGTTTGCCGCCGCCGAACGGGACTGCAAAGTTCAAGGCCCGGTATGTATTCACCCATACGTTTCCGGCCTGTAGGTCTGCAGCTACCCGATGGGCTCGACGAATGTCGTTGGTCCACACACCTGCGGCCAATCCGAATGGGGAATCGTTGGCGATTGCTACCGCCTCGTCGTCATTGTCGAACGGTATGACGGCAAGCACGGGGCCGAACAGTTCGTTGCGGGCGACAGACATTTGGTTGGTGACGCCCTCCAGCACGGTTGGCGCGTAGTACCAACCGCCCTCGGGACGTGCGCCGTTGGGGCCGCCACACCTGATGGTGGCGCCTTCTGCGACCGCTTCGTCGACGCGTAGGCGAACCCCCTCGAGGATCTTCGGCTGGGAGAGCGGCCCCATCTCGGTGGCCGGATCAAGCGGGTTGCCGATCCGGATAGTGGCTGCTCGTGCTGCAATCAACTCAACGAGTTCTTCGGCGATGCTGCGATGCACAACCAACCGAGAACCGGCCACACAGGTCTGTCCTGCGGCGGCGAAGATGCCGGCGATCACGCCGTTAACCACATTGGGCACCGTTACGTCGCCGAAGACGATGTTGGCGGACTTGCCACCAAGTTCGAGGACAAGTGGTTTCAGTCCCTTTGCTGCGGTGGTTGCTACTGCACGACCAGAATCTGGTCCACCGGTGAACACCACTTTGCGGACATCGGGATGGGCGACCAAGGCGTCGCCAGCTTCGTGACCAAACCCGTTGATGACATTCAGGACGCCAGACGGGAATCCAGCTTCGGTCGCAAGCGCAGCGAGCATGCTGAGCGACCCCGCATTGACCTCCGGCGGCTTCACCACGACGGTGTTGCCTGCAGCAAGCGCCGGTGCCAATCCCATGGACCCCAGCAGGAGCGGTGAGTTGAACGCCGGGATGACGGCAATCACTCCGTACGGTTCGCGACGTGTCGAGATCTGCAGCGTCGGCGAGTCGTGAGGGATGGTTTCACCCTGGAGGTGGTGCGCGAGTGAGGCGTAGTACCGGTACCAGTTGCGTAGCCCGGTGATCTGGCCAACGGTTTCCCGGATCACCTTGCCGGCGTCACGTGCTTCAAGCGCAGCGAGTTCGTCGGCGTGTTCTCCGATGAGGTCACCGAGCTTCCACAACGCTGCTGCCCGTGCGGAAGGGCCGGTTCGACGCCACGCAGGAAACGCAGCCACCGCAGCGGAGACTGCCTCGGCCACATCGTCTGCCGAGCTCCGTACTACTTGGATCCATGGTTGCGCCGTTGTTGGGTCAAAGGAGTCCAGTGTGGCGCCGCTGGTAGCGGTGCGGGCTTGTCCTGCAATCCAGTTGCGGTGGAGTTCAGTGTGGGTCGGCATCGTCACGTAGTTTATCTTTGATCAAAGATGAAACCCGGTTCGCGTGCCGGGTCCAGGCCGAGGAGCACAATGGATTTCGGAATCAGCGAGGAGTTCCAGCCACTTCAGGCCGAGGTGCGCCGTCTGTGCGACAAGTATGGGAACGCGTATTGGCGTTCGTTGGAACCAGACCGCTATCCGTCAGAGTTCGTCGACGACCTCACCAAGCAGGGCTATCTCGGCGCACTGATTCCCGAGGAGTACGGCGGCGGGGGTCTTTCCCTGGCCGGGGCCACGGTCATCCTTGAAGAAATCTCGGCATCCGGTGGCAACCCCGCTGCGTGCCATGCCCAGATGTACATCATGGGCACGCTGCTGCGCCACGGGTCCGAAGAACAGAAGCGTACATACCTTCCGGCAATCGCCAACGGCGACCTGCGCCTGCAGGCGTTTGGCGTTACAGAGCCCGTGGCCGGATCAGAAACTGCCCGCATTCGCACGCGTGCAGAACGCTGCCCAGAGGGTTGGCGAATCAACGGTCAGAAGATCTGGACGTCGCGGGCGTTGTACAGCGACCTCATGATTGTCCTTGCCCGCACCACGGCCTATGACGATGTGGCCAAGAAGACCGATGGCATGTCGGTTTTCCTTGTTGACCTGCGGGTGGCCACAAAGCCCGGTGGGGGAGTCACCATCCGTCCAATCCAGACGATGATGAACCACAACACCACCGAGGTGTTTCTGGACGACGTCATCGTTCCCGCTGACGCGCTCATCGGTGAAGAAGGGATGGGCTTCCGCTACATCCTCAGCGGGATGAACGCAGAACGGATCCTCATCGCGTCGGAGTGCATCGGTGATGGCCGCTTCTTCTTGGACAAGGCGGTTGAGTACGCCAATACGCGTCACGTCTTCGGCGGGCCGATCGGCGCCAACCAAGGCGTGCAGTTCCCGTTGGCAAAGGCGTATGCGCAGCTTGCGGCTGCCGACCTGATGCGCAAACAAGCCGCCACCTTGTTCGACGCAGGCAAGCCCTGCGGGACTGAAGCCAACATGTCCAAGCTGCTTGCGTCGGAAGCTTCGTGGGCGGCGGCGAACGCGTGTCTCGATACGCACGGAGGGTTCGGCTTTGCCACGGAGTACGACGTGGAACGCAAGTTTCGGGAAACTCGCCTTTACCAAGTTGCGCCCATCAACAACAACCTGATCCTGGCGTACCTTGGCCAGAACGTGATGGGGCTTCCCCGGTCCTACTGACAAAGCGTCAGTCCTTCGGCACGGCCTGCTGTTGGCCCAGCGCTGGCACCATGGCGGGCGCATCGGGAATCCCGTCGATGTCGATGGGGAACCGCAACGTCTCAACCACGGCACCGCCCGGAAGCGTGGTTTCGATGAAGCGATTGCGCGCCCGCAGTTGTTCGTGCTCCCACACATCGGCCAGCGTGTTGACTCTGGCAACGGCGACGTCGGCGTCCAGCAACCTGGCACGCACCACGTCTGGAGCAGCAGACCGAAACGCTGCACCTACCAGCAGTTCCAGCGAATCCACATTTGCTATGCGTGCTTCGTTTGTTGAGAAACGCGGGTCATCGGCCAAGCCGGGCTGCTCCATCACGGCGCTGCAGAACCGGGCGAACTCGGCGTTGTTCTGAATAGCCAGCAGAACCTCTGAATCGTCGGCAAGTGGGAAGGTGCCGTAGGGCGCAATAGCTGCGTGACGCCGGGCAGTGCGCATTGGAGTGCGACCAAGCGCATGAGCGTTGAGCAGCGGCGCCTGCATCCACTCGGCCAACGCCTCAAGCATGGACACTTTGACAGTTGCGCCGTCACCCGTGCGCTCTCGTCGCAGCAACGCGGCCAAGACCCCGCTGAACAAGTACATGGCCGCTGCGATGTCAGCGATGGAGAGCCCCACTTTGGAGCGCATGTCGGCGTCGCCGGTGACATCGAAAACGCCAGCTTCTGCCTGGATGGCCAGGTCGTATGCCTTGTCGGCGGACCGGGGACCACCGTCTCCGTATCCGGAAACTTCTCCGACGACAAGGTTTGGAAATCTGGCACGGATGGAATCGGCATCCAACCCGGCTCGACGCGCTGCTTCTGGCGCGAGGTTCTGGAGGTAGACGTCGGCGCCGCCAAGCAGGGCATCGAGCCGGGCGCGGTCAGAGGAATCCTTGGTGTCCAGCACCACTGAGGACTTCCCCCGATTCGCCCACACGAAGAAGGCTGATTGTCCGCTCACGTTGCCGTCGTAATGGCGGGCGAAATCGCCCGTGTCAGGGCGTTCTATCTTCAGCACGGTTGCGCCGAGATCGGCCATCTGGCGGGTGGCGAACGGTACGCTGACGGCCTGCTCCAAGCTGACGACAGTGATTCCGGCCAAAGGAGCGCTCATGGCTTGAACGGTACCTGTCACCAGCCCGGCCTGAGTTCACCAAAGGTCGACTTGGTTTTGATCATTGATCTAGATTTCGCGTCACCAGAAGCTGCGCGTCACACGAAGTAACCACTACAGCAACTTCACGCCACAAGGGACCCACATGACCCCCGATCAAACACGTTCAGCAGCCCCCGAGCAATACCCCGAGTCTGATGGGTTGCTCCACCTCGGGGTCACCTCCGATCCCTCCGTTCACCGCTCGGCCGCGCCCGGTCAGCTTCTCGACGACATAGCCCTGCGCATTCGTGACCACGGCATCCACACCGTCGAGGTGGCCGTGATCGATACGTACGGGCATCTCCGTGGCAAACGTGTCCCCGCAGACCGGTTCGTGGGGAGTGTCGCCCAGGGCGGTCTCAACATTGCTGACGCCATCTACGTGTTTGATCCGCTCTGTGAGATCGTCGACGCGCCGACAATCAACATGGACACCGGTTACTTGGACATGCATCTGCGTCCGGAGCTGTCCACCTTCCGTTTGCTGACGCATCGACCCGGCTACGCAATTGTTTTCTCGGATGCATTCCAAGAGGACGGCACGCCGCATCCGCTTGACCCGCGAAACCTCCTGAAAGCACAGACCTCAGAGGCCGCATGGATTGGTTATCAACCAGTTGTGGCCACTGAGCTGGAGTGCTATCTGTTCACGCCCGACTGGCAGCCGTTTCAGCAGCACGTGCAATACAGCTCGTTGACCGATGCCCTCGATGTCGAGGCCATCGTCGCTGACATGCGTGCTGGGCTGCTTGGCGCTGGTATTCCCGTGGAATCTTCCAACGCGGAGTACGGCCCAGGACAGCTCGAGATCAACTTCGGTCCTTCGGATCCGGTGACCACCGCAGACAACACCGTTCTGTTCAAGATGATCGTGAAGCAGGTCGCCGCAGCACATGGCGCACGTGCCAGTTTCATGCCAAAGCCATATGCGGACCAGTCCGGTAGCGGCATGCACATTCACACCAGTCTCACCAGCCAGACGGACGGCACCAACGTGTTTGGCGCCAGCGCTCCAGACACTGGTGCCGCCACTGCCGACGCGTCCAGCGACATTATCGGGCAGGCATCGAGCCACGTACCAAACACAGTGATGGGGCAGTGGACCGCTGGCATCTTGCATCACGCTCGGGCGATGCAGTTACTCGGTATTCCCACGCCCAACGGGTACCGCCGAGTTGTGCCAAACACGTTCTGCCCGACGCACGTCCATTGGGGTGCGGACAACCGCACGGTGATGGCGCGGCTCACCATGCACGCAGGCGCCGCAAACCGGGTCGAGTTTCGCTGCGCAGGAGCAGACGCCAACCCGTACATCGCCATTGCCGGCGTGCTGGCCGCTGGTGCCGACGGAATTAAGTCTGCGCGCATACTTGAACCCATTTCTGTAGGTGACCTCTACAGCAATCCTGGCGATGCGCCGGCACTGCCGGCATCAATAGCCGACGGGGTGGCAGCGTTTGAGGGGAGCGAACTTGCGGGATTGCTCGGAGCGGAGTTCTCCGCGAACTTTGTCACCCTTGCGCGCAACGAACAGGCGTTGGCGACGGAGCCGATGGCTGCTCATCCTGACCGTGTATCGGCATGGGAGCTGAACCGCTATCTGGAGCACACATGAGCACGACGCGAAGCGTGGTCTCATCCGAGGAATTGGCTGCCATCGACATCGCCAGCCCGCACGTGTACGAGAGCGGTATTCCGCATGCAGAATTCGCCACGTTGCGGGCGCACGATCCCGTGCACTGGCACCCATGGGAAAACAGTCGGGGCGGGTTTTGGGCGGTCACCACACGAGCGGATCTCACCACGGTCACGAGAGACCCGGACCGCTTCACCAGCACGCAGCACGTCAATTTGTGGGAGCTGTCTCCCGAGGCGCAGGAAGCGCGGCGCAGCCTCATCGAGACCGACGGAGAACAGCACGCACGGCTCCGCGCCTTAGTGCGCGCTCCGTTCATCCTCCGTCGTATGGAGGCTTACGAAGATGCGACTCGGCAGATCCTCGACGAACTATTGGACGAAGTGGTGGACCAAGGCGAGTTCGATCTGGTTGCTCGGCTGAGTGAGCCGTTCCCCATCCGGGTCATCGTGTCAATCCTTGGGATCGACCGGGATCAGGGAGACTTCCTGGTCCACCTGTCCAACCAACTGGTCGAGGGAACTTCTGACCGGGTTCTCGATCCGCATGCGTACGGCAACACAACGCCCTTGGAATTGTTGCCGTTCAACTCACCTGCCGCACACGCGCTCTTCCAGTTCGGACGTGAACTCGGGGCGCAGCGGCGAGGCTGCCCCGCCGACGACCTTGTATCCACGCTTGTCAACGCGCAGATCAACGGCGATTCGCTGACTGACGCTGAGTACTGCAACTTCTTCCAGTTGTTGGTGTTCGCAGGAAACGAGACCACTCGCACCGCCATCAGCAATGGGTTGCTGGCGTTCGCGCAGAACCCCGATCAACTCGAACGACTACGGTCCAACCCAGAGGAATTGATGGGCTCTGCGGTGCAAGAGCTCATCCGGTATGCCACCCCTGTGTTGCACATGCGCCGCACCGCCACAGCGGAAACCACACTCGGCGGCAAAACCATCACGCCAGGGGACTGGTTGGTGCTTTGGTACGCGTCGGCAGACTTCGACGAGGCGGCATTCCCGGACCCGTTGAGGTTTGACGTCGGCCGCCCGCAACGTCCAGAACACGTCGCGTTTGGTGCGTTCGGACCGCATCATTGCTTGGGCGCGCCACTGGCGCGGCTGGAAGTGCGCATCCTCCTTGAACAACTGGTCCGTCGGAACCTGGTGCTTGAACAGTGTGGTGATCCGGTGCGGGTCCGCAGCAACTTCGTCAACGGGGTCCTCTCCCTCCCGTTCCGAATCAACAGCAGGTAGCGCCTTCCTGATAGCTGCGCTCGCCGCCCGCCGCTAACTTGGAGTCGATGGTTTCAAAACGCAGCACACGGCCCGATCTCTCCGAGGAGTGCCTCAACGACAGAGAGCAGGCAGTTGCTGCGCGTGTCGGCGAGTTACATGAGATCGACTTTGTCGCCACGCAGGCTGTTTCCAACATCTACCGAGTGGCAAGCGCCGTTCGCAACCACATGGAACGAGAAGTACTCAGCGTCGATGGACTCAGTTGGACTGGCTTTACTGCGCTGTTTGTGTTGTGGGTCTGGGGTCCTCAGGAGGCCCGCCACCTGGCTCAGGAATGCGGCGTTTCCAAAGGCACACTTACTGGAGTTGTCACCACGCTGGAGTCAAAGGGGCTCATCACTCGCTCCAGTCATCCAGAGGACGGCCGACTTGTTCTCGTCGGCCTCACTCGATCCGGGCGGTCCATCATCGAGCGTCTCTTTCCCCGGTTCAATCAACATGAAGCGGCCGTTGCAGGAGGGCTGACCAACCCAGAGCAACACGAACTCGCTCGGCTCCTGCGAAAGATGCTTGCGCACGTGGAACAAATCGACGGATTGGTTACTCAAGGCGAGCGCGGTTAGAACCAGCGGATGGACTTCGCCATCCCGCAGGACATTCAAGACACCCTCGACGCGCTCGATGCGTTCATCGAAGCGGAGATCAAGCCGCTTGAGCAGACCGACGACAACATGCGGTTCTTCGATCACCGACGTGAGTACGCACGGACGGACTTCGAGAACGAGGGTGTGCCACGCGCTGACTGGGAGGCAGTGCTGCGCGAAATGCGGCGCCGCGCCGACGCCGCTGGTTGGTTGCGCCTTGCACTTCCCAAGGAGTTCGGTGGCCAAGACGCCAGCAACCTGAAGATGGCCATCATCAGAGAGCACCTCGCTGCCAAGGGGCTTGGGCTGCACAACGATCTGCAGAACGAATCCAGCATTGTTGGCAACTTCCCGACGGTGCTGATGATGCGGGACTTCGGTACACCCGAGCAGATCAAGACGTGGATGCCAGGCTTCCTTGATGGCACCCGGCGCTTGGCCTTCGGCCTCACCGAACCCAATCACGGCTCAGATGCCACGTACCTAGAGACCACAGCGGTGCGCGACGGCGACGAGTGGGTCATCAACGGGATGAAGCGCTGGAACAGCGGTCTGCACCATGCCACCCACGACATCATCTTTGCCCGCACTTCCGGCCAGCCAGGCGACCCTGTAGGTATCAGTGCGTTCCTTGTGCCGACCGATGCTCCAGGTTTCAAGGTTGAGTTCTTCTGGTGGACGTTTAATATGCCAACAGATCATGCCGAGGTGTCGTTGAAAGACGTTCGTGTGGGCAGCGACACGCTGTTTGGTCGGGTTGACCACGGTCTTGATCTCGCGCAGCACTTCGTGCACGAGAACCGCATTCGACAGGCAGCGTCTTCGCTCGGTGCAGCACAGTTCTGCATCAACGAAGCCGTGGCTTACGCCAACCAGCGCGTCACGTGGGGCAAGCGACTGTCAACTAACCAAGGCATCCAGTTCCCTCTCGTCGAGCTGCACACAGAAGCAGCAATGCTCCGTCAGCTGATCCGCTACACGGCCACCATGCTTGACCAGAAGAACCACATGGAGGTCACGCACCTCGTGGCGATGTGCAACTACCGCGGCAATCGCCTTGCGTGTGAGGCTGCCGACCGTGCGATGCAAACGTGCGGCGGTGTTGGTTACTCCCGTCACATGCCGTTCGAACACATCTACCGTCACCACCGTCGTTACCGGATCACCGAAGGCTCGGAAGAGATTCAAATGCGCAAGGTCGCGCAAAACTTGTTCGGGTTCGGGAGGAAGTAACCGGCGGGTCTCCCGCACAACGGCGCTGATGCGGTGCTGATTTGGAGCTGCCAACGTGGCGATTAGCGTGTTATCCATGGCCGCTGCGTTCGAGATCCGCTCGAACCGGCCGCTGCCGGGCGCACACCGAGCCCAGGGCGGCTGGGTCCGTCAGTGGGCTGGTTGCGCCGTGATGGGCATTGTCAACGCCACCCCGGACTCGTTCAGCGACGGCGGAAAGTTCGCGTCAGTCGATGCGGCCATCACGCACGCCAGGTACATGGCTAGTGCTGGGGCATTGGTTATCGACGTCGGTGGGGAATCGACTCGTCCGGGTGGCACCCCCGTTCCTGCCGCCGAAGAGTTGCGTCGGGTGTTGCCGATTATTCGCTCCCTGTCTGCGGACGGCCAGGTGCTCATCAGTATCGACACGTACAAGTCGTCGGTGGCCAGGGCCGCGGTTGAAGCCGGCGCGCATTTGGTCAACGATGTGTCTGGTCTGGGTGACCCAGAGATGGCCGCTACCTGTGGCGAGCTTGGTGTCCCGATGGTGCTGATGCACATGCAGGGCACGCCCGCCACCATGCAGATCAAACCTACGTACACAGACGTTGTACGCGAAGTGACAGAGCATCTGATTAGCCGTGCCGAGCAGGCGGTCGCCGCTGGTGTCCCAAGCGTGTTAGTGGACCCGGGAATTGGGTTCGGTAAGAACCTCACGCACAACCGTGACCTTCTGCGGTCGATGCCTTTGCAAGCTCCATGGCCAACACTGTTGGGTGTCTCGCGCAAGCGCAGCATCGGCGAATGGTCCGGTGAGCCCGACGCAACGAAACGCGATCCCGGGTCTATCGCAGCTCACCTCGACGCAGCCCGTCGAGGCATTGCCATGGTGCGTGTCCACGATGTCGCGGGCCACGTCCAGGCCCTTGCGGTTCAGGCCGCCCTACTCGGCCTCTGAGCTCCAGGGTGACGCTCCCGGGTGCGGGTCCGGGTGGCAGGTCCTGCCTCCTCCGTGTTCACGCCGTCAGACAAAACCCGCCACGAAACCCGAGTGGGCGTGCGGTGCAGGTTTGGGCGTGCCACGCAGGCTGCAGGAGACAACCGCACCTGCAGGGGGACAACCACACTCGTCGCCTAAATCATTACGTAACGAACACAGATGTGGGCGAATTGGATTCGCCAGCACATTTTAGGCGGCGGACTGGCGCGCCCAGCGCAACTGCAGGTTGTTGCAGTCTTCGCAGACTTCTTCGGGAACAATCCCGAGCTTCATGCCAAGGGCGAAGATCTTGCAGCCGAGGCAGTAGCCAGCAAACGCTTCGAGCGAAGCTGCGAAAACCAGCATGCCGATGATTGCGACGCTCAACGATGCGCCGCCCAGCGCCCAAGACAAGGAAGCTCCGGCACTGAAGGCGAGCCCAATGGACTGCGCAAAACGCTTCGGTGGGCCAGCCACGATCTTCTCTTTGAACGGCAATCGCGGCGCTGCGACACGGGTGACGAACTGGCCGAGCGGCGAAAGTTTTGGACCCGTCAGCACCCGGGCCAAGAACCCGTACGTGAGCGTGGCAACGAGGATTGGGTTGCGAGTGACCAACCATAGGACTGCCTGTGCGACAACGCCGGTTGCGACCAATCGTGCGGAAACTTCGTTGACTGTCCGCGGGAAGCCGAACAACGGCTCACGTTTTGGTTGCGTCTCGGCGAGGCGGGTTGCAGCCAGTTGCGGTGCGTGTTTTGCGTTCAGCGGGGAAACCTTGTTACTCACAAATACCATCGTAACCTGTAATCCCGACTAAAGCGATCGGGATTATCGGGTTTAGCCTTCCTGGGTTTCAGTTATCCCCTCGGAGACCCGTAAGCGACGGGCCTACCACCAGCCGTGGAGCCGATCCGCCAGCTCCTTGCCTTGGCGGATGCCGTGCTCGATGGCTGGGCGTCGGGAGTTGGGGTCCATCCGGCCGAGCGGTGACGTGAGCGTTGCTTGGTTGGTGGCGTCATCGGTCAGCAACGACAGGACAGCACTTCCGGTGGACTCAGCGTGGGCGGTTTCGGTGGCGATCCCACGAGCAGCAGCAGCGTCGAGCGAATCGCCTGCCCACGATCCAATTGGGGCGAGGACGAGGATCCGATCGTGACCTGCTGCGAAGTCGATGCTGGTTCCTGAGTGCACGCCACCGTCTGTGTATCGAGACGTGACGCCGTCGGAGGTGATGGTGACCGACGGGAAGATGGCAGGCACGGAACAGCTGGATGCAACCGCCCGGGCAACATCAACCTTGGAGGAAGCGCCCCAGATGACTCGTTGTCCCGTTGCTGTGTCGACGGCGGTGCAGTGGAAGCGAGCGTCTGGCCAGCCTGGTGCAACGTTGTCTGCCATGGAGCCGACCCAACGTTCTTCGCTGATGGTGACGGTGGATGCCGCGAGTTCGCATACACGTCGAAGGTTCTCCGGGTTGGCTTCCGAAATGTTCTGCCACGCTGCAAACGTCTCTGCCATCTTGACGAAGTCCAACAGCGGGACAACCTCTTCGATGACCGCCGACGAGGCTGAGCTGGTTGCCAGATCGATCAGGCGATCGATGTGATGCGTGGACAGCATCGCTCCGACGATGGACCCAGCTGAGGTACCGAGGATGAGCTCTGGGGTGTGAGACCCGGGTGAGTGCTGGCCGGTGAGATCAAAACCTGCTGCGGCTAACCCGGCGATGACGCCGACTTCCCATGCCACGCCCACCGCTCCGCCGCCACCAAGAACCAATGCTCGTTTGTTGCTTTTGCCATTCATCGAATCAGTTTGGCATGGACGTGCCGTTACGTCACTTCGTTGCGGTCCGTCGGAGTTCTCATTTCCCCACGGGTTCGAAGAAATCGCCAAGCGCGTGCGTCGGATCGCTCGGGAACATCGCTGCGGCGTCAATCCATGTGCGCAACAGGTGGCGGCGACGGTCGAACTCTGGCCAGTCCTGGTAGTCCGTTCGTGCGTGGAGCACGGCACGGTTGTGGAGCACCAAGGTCTGCCCGGGAGCAAGGATGAAGCGAATGGTGAGTTCAGGATCGAACGAGCACTGCTCGAACAGGTCGAGCGCTGCAATCTGCTTTGGAAGAAGTGGTCGTCCCGAGCGCGAGCGCAGCCTTCTCGATGAACGGCCGATACAGCACGCAACTGATTGTCTCGTTGTGTTTCGTGAGAACCGGCCGCGGAAACTCGGAGGGTCCGGCCCCCGCTCGGCCGTACTGGCCGTCAATCAGCCAATCGGGAAAAGGCTTGAACAACTCGTCGACCAACGAAACGTCGATCGTCCGCATCTTTTCGACGATCGCAGCGACGCTGACAAGGCTGCTCTCTCCGCCAGACCGCGCAGCCTGGACGCAGTGCAACACGATCAACGTCGGCGGATCGGAGTGGGGCTTTAGCTCACCGCCTGACCGATAACCACGATCGTCGTGGGCATCGATGTCGGAGAAGTCCTTGATGTCCTCCACCAGTTCACGCCGCGGTGATTGGTTGATTGGCTTGCCTATGGCGGCGGAAAAACTGAGCAATTCGCCACGGCGCGCGTCGATTGCCTCAGCGGTGGTCTGCGCTGGTTGGGACTGCACAATTGCGAATCCGAATCGGCGGACGATGTCCATCACAGCTTCAGCAATCCCTGCGCCCAGGGGAGCCGACAACGTAACCTCACTCAGTTCGCTCGCGAGACGAGCGTCCCATACAACCCTTGAACCGGCGCCCACAGAGCCAAGCCCAACAGCAGTCTCCAGCGAACGATTTGCGGCGTGACTCACGTTCTCCTGTCTACCGCACAGTGGTTACTTGGCCCGCGTTGCTAGGGAGGCGCAGCTGACTATGTTGGAAGTGAGCAGCTTGGAGCAGCACATGGACAACATGACTTCGGAGCCCGTTGCCGTCTTGAAGCTTGACATCGAGGGCATGACCTGTGCCTCGTGTGCTGCACGCATCGAAAAACGCCTCAACAAGATTGAAGGCGTCGAGGCATCGGTCAACTACGCAACCGAACAGGCCAAGGTCACCTACCAGTCCGCGGCTGTCAGCCCTGATGAGCTCATTGGCACCATTGCCTCGATGGGTTACTCCGCCGCGGCCCACCCCACCGGCGGTTCCGCTCCCAGCGCGGATTCTGTCCTCCAGGAGGCGATGCAGCCAGCGCAGGGGCAGTCCAACAACAGCGGAACCCTTGCTGTCGACGCGGCCCATGCCGCCCGTAACACGGCAGTGTCGCTGTCCGATCCGCTGCTACAGCGGCTGGTGATTTCTGCCGCTTTGTCAATTCCTGTGCTGTTTGTGTCCATGATTCCCGCCCTTCAGTTCGAAAATTGGCAGTGGATGGCACTCACCCTTGCGTCGCCGGTTGTGGTGTGGGGTGGCTGGCCGTTTCATCGGGCTGCGTGGATGAACGCCCGGCACCGGGCAACCACCATGGACACGCTCGTGTCGGTTGGTACATTGTCTGCGTACGTATGGTCCTTGTACGCGCTGTTCATCGGGCACGCAGGAATGCCCGGCATGACCATGCGGTTCGAACTCACGCTTCGCAGGGACTCAAGCGCAGAGCACCTGTACCTCGAGGTCGCCTCGGCAGTGATTGTGTTCCTGCTTGCCGGGCGGTACTTCGAACACCGAGCCAAGCGTCAAGCAGGTGCAGCGCTTCGTGCCCTGTTGTCTCTGGGAGCCAAGGACGCGTCGGTACTCAATGCCGACGGAACCGAGCGCTTGGTGCCAGCGGATCAATTGGGTGTGGGGATGGTCTTCGTGGTCCGTCCGGGAGAAAAGATCGCCACAGACGGGATCGTGGAGAGCGGCACCTCTGCGGTCGACCAGTCCCTGCTCACGGGTGAAAGCGTCCCTACCGAGGTGCAACCGGGGGACAGCGTCACCGGAGCCACGGTCAACGTTGGAGGTCGCTTGGTCGTGAAGGCCACCAAGGTCGGCGCGGATACTGCCCTCGCGCAGATGGCTCGTCTGGTCGAGGACGCCCAGTCGGGGAAAGCGCCCGTCCAACGTCTCGCCGACCGCGTTTCGGCAGTCTTTGTGCCGGTGGTGATCGGCATCGCCGCGCTCACGCTCGCCTACTGGCTTATCCGGGGGTACGGAAGTCGGACCGCCTTCACCGCAGCGGTAAGCGTGCTTATTATTGCTTGTCCTTGTGCGTTGGGGTTAGCAACCCCTACGGCATTGCTTGTTGGGACCGGCCGCGCAGCACAGCTTGGCATCGTCATCAAAGGCCCGCAGATTCTCGAGTCCACCCGCCGGGTTGACACAATTGTTTTGGATAAGACCGGCACGGTCACAACTGGGCGTATGTCTTTGGTGCACGTCGCCGCCGCCTCTGGGACTGACTCGGAGGTCACCCTTCGAATTGTTGGCGCCGTAGAACATGCTTCAGAGCACCCCATCGCCAGAGCCATTGCATCGGCGGCACAGGCGAGGTGGGGCACCCTGCCATCGGTCAAGTCCTTTCGCAATCACCAAGGCCTAGGCGTCGAGGGTGTTGTGGAATCGTCGGCTGTGCTGGCTGGCAGACCGTCGTTGCTTACCCAACAGGGCATCTCGTTACCACCTGAACTAGAAACGGCACTCAGCCAGGCGCAGCATGCGGGTCACACAGCAATCGTGGCAGCCATCAACCGTCAGCCCGTTGCAGTGCTTGTTGTCGCCGATACGGCAAAGCCGACCAGCGCACAGGCGATTGCTGGACTCAAAGGTCTCGGTCTTCGCCCCGTGCTCCTCACCGGAGACAATCAGGCCACCGCTCAGAGCATCGCCACCGCAGTGGGGATCGATGAAGTCATCTCCGAAGTGTTGCCTGCCGAGAAGGTTGCACAGATCAAACGGCTGCAGGCCAGTGGGGCAGTGGTCGCAATGGTCGGCGACGGCGTCAACGACGCGGCTGCATTGGCCCAAGCTGACCTTGGAATTGCGATGGGTACCGGCACAGATGCCGCGATCGAAGCTGCGGATCTCACGTTGGTCCGCGGCGATCTGCGCGCCGCCGTTGACGCCATCCGCCTGTCACGCCGAACCTTGGCGACGATCAAGGCCAACTTGTTTTGGGCGTTCGCTTACAACGCCGCTGCTGTGCCGCTCGCAGCTGCTGGCTACCTCAACCCACTTATTGCTGGAGCCACTATGGCGTTCTCCAGCGTGTTTGTGGTCTCCAACAGTCTGCGGTTACGGCGATTCCGGCCAGCCTGATCTCAAGGCGGGCTGATCCTCGGGTTTCCAGTCTCGGATCTGGGATCAGATCGATGCCTCATAGACGATGTTGAACGGCGACTCGTGTGCCCGACGAAAGCCTGAGTAGCCAGCCTCTTCGAACACCGACCGCATGGCGGATTCTCCGCACTGTGCGCCAAGCCCACGTGCTCCGGGTTGAGAGAGCGAGCTCGGTGTGCAGAGGAATGTGGATGCTGCGTAGAACATGGCAGCGGCGGGGTTGTGAGCGAGGTTTGACTCGCGCTTATCCAATGCGAATGGTTCAACCAGCAACACCTTCCCGTCTGGTTTGAGTTGGCCACGAGCGTGACGCGCGATAGCAACCGGGTCACCCATGTCGTGGAGACAATCGAAGAAACAGATCAAGTCGAAGGACCCCTTGAACGACGTTGCCGCAGCCACGTCCAGCTTGATCTGGTTGCTCAACCCCTGCTGAGCGGTGTTGTCCTGTGCCGCCTTAATGGACGGCCCATGGAAGTCGAACCCGTGCACTTTCGCCTTAGGGAATGCCTTGGCGAGCACTGTGCAGGAGTGTCCGAAACCGCATCCGATATCGGCGACGCTGCCGCCTGCAGTGAGCTTTTCCGAGACGCCGGTCATGGCCGGAATCCAATCGGCCACAAGGTTGGTGCGGTAGCCGGGACGGAAGAAGCGAGCGGTACCAGAGTAGAGGGCTTCGTGATGGTCACCCCATGGAATGGCACCGTCGCCTCGGAACGCCGCCTCCATCTTTGGGAGGTCCACGTACATTGCTTCAAGAATTCCGACGCCACCAGCGAGGAAGGCTGGCGAGTCTTCTTCGGCGAGAACGAGCGCTGCCTCTGGTGACATTTCGTAGTTGTCGTGCGCAGCGGAGTACTTGATGAGACCCGCTGCGGCTTGCGAATCCAACCATTCGCGGACCAGCCGCGGATGGCACTTGGTTTTCGTTGCGAGGGCATCGGCTGACATCGGTCCGCTGCCGTTCATTGCTCGGTACAGACCGAGCCTGTCTCCGAGGCCGATTGCGGCCGACACTGCGGACCCTGTCATGAGCCCGACGAGTTGGCCGACGAGGCCTTCTACTTTGCTGAAGTCGACTTCAGACTTTGTGGTTGTTGGCATCAGTTTCCGTCCTTTCGTTAGCCGCGGTATTGCGGTCGAGCCTGTGACGGCGGACGATGTGCAGCCCGTGGGGACACAGACGCTGTTGTCAGTAGTACACCAGGCGAGGCTCAGCGCAAAGGGGTAATCGCCGCTTGGCGAACACTGCTGTCGGCACGTTGCATCGAGCCTGCAGCAGGTGCACTGTGAAGCGGTGTCAGCTGAATGCAGCGGCTCTGATGCTGCGTGGAGCCCCTGCCGCAAGGTACGAGGTGGTGCCGTGGTCCCTCAACTCGGTAGCCGCTGTGATCAGGCCTCCGTAGGCCGCCCAGGCCATTGCGCCGCCAGTGGATACACGACGCACTCCCGCGGCAGCGAGTTCGGCCACAGGAGGCACGCCCGGCATCGCAAGCACGTTGATGGGACCGCCGCTCTCTTCAACGATTCGTCGGATGGCATTGAGATCGAGCGGGCCTGGTGCATAGAGAACCTCGGCTCCTGCGGCTCGGTATGCGCGCAGACGATTGATCGTTTCGTCGAGGTCGGTGGAGCCATAGAGCATTTGCTCGGCTCGTGCCGTCAGCACGATGCCGTGGCGTTGACAGACAACAGCCGCACGTTCCACCCGCGCCACGGCCTGATCGATGGGAAGAATGTCTGCGGACGCGGGATCAAAGTCCTCGATTGATATCCCGGCAGCTCCGGCAGATGCGAGCAAGTCGATGGTTGTTTCGATGCTTCCAGGGTCATCGTGGTAACACCCTTCCGCGTCGACGTTGACGGGGATGTCGACCGCTGCGCAAACCGCTGCGACATGAGCCACGAGTTCGTCTCTGGTGACTCGTTGGTCTGGTCGACCGAACGTTGCTGCCAATCCAGAGCTGGTAGTGGCTAGCGCCGGAAATCCGAGGAACTGCAGGAGACGCGCAGATCCCACATCAAACGGGTTGGGAATCAGAAAGCATCCGTCGTTATGAAGGGATCGAAAGCGTGAACGTAATTCGGCGGCAGTCGCGGTGGTCATAGAGAGACCTTATGGGGGCGGAGCTGAATGCCGAGACTGAATTCTGGTTGAGTCCGCTCTGTGGGAGGGTCGGGGCAGGCGTATTGGCTCAGCGTGTTGGGTCAAGAAGCAGCTTGCCCACCACTTCTTTCGCAAGAATCCTGCGATGCGCTTCACCTGCTTGGTCCAGGGGTAAAACCTCATCGATCGGGACGTGGAGCCGCCCGGCTGCGATGTCTGCGAACAGAGCGGCATACGCCCGAGTGCGTTGTTCTGGCGTGAGGATGAGGCCGCCGTAGCCAAGCAGGCGAGTTCCCTTGCGGTAGAACGTGCGCATATCAAATGAAACGGCGGTGTCTGAAGAGGTGCCGAAGTTGACGATTCGCCCTGCCGGTGCCACGAGATCGACACACGCCCCGGTGAACGAGCCGCCCAGCCCTTCGACCACAAGAGTTGGAGTCACACCGTGTTCAATGGGTTGCTCCACCTCGGGTTCAACTCCGATCCCTCCGTTCACCGCTCGGCCGCGCCCGTTCAGGGCCGCTGCGAGGTCGGCGGCAGTTGGAGCCACGATTGCCTGAGCACCGGCGGCGGTGATCGCAGCAGCTTTATCTGCCGACGAGGTTTGGCCGATCACGGTGGCGCCGGCGTTGCGTGCCAGTTGAAGTGCTACCCCGCCGACGCCGCCACTGGCACCGAGTACCAGGACCGTGTCGCCTGGTCCAACCTCACCAAGTGTGTGGACGCACATCCAAGCCGTGATGCCAGCGACGGTGATTGCGGCAGCTTGCTGAAGGTCCACGCCGTCTGGCACGTCCATCAGGTTGGCAGGGGAGACCAGTACTTGTTGGGCGTAGGTGCCACCGTTGGCGATGCCAACCCCGGAGATGATGGCGTGTGTGCCGTTCGAGCGGCGGCCGACGCCCTCGACCCCTGGTGTGTGCGGTTGCGGCGTGACACCGGCGAAGTTGCCACGGGAGACCCAGATGTCCAGCGGGTTCACGCTGGCGTAGACAACGTCGATCACCTCCTGACCCGGACCGGCAACGGGAGCGGGGATGTCTGCGAGGACGAGAGGGGAACCGTAGGAGGCAACTTGAATGGCGCGCATCATCCGATCATGGCGCAACTCCATCGAGTAGCGGGCGTGGCGGTTTGCTATAGGCGAAGCCCGGTGTCCGGATCGCGTGGGGTCAGGCAGTACTCAAGACCACCAGGGTCTCGAAGTGTGGTCCAAACTGGGGTCTCTCGAACAAGCAGCGCACCCAACTTCAGGTGCTCCGCAGTCAGATTGGCAACGGCGTGCGCACATGCGATGTCGAGGTGGACTCGTGTGTCGGTGTCGTGGTCGTCGGTGCGCTGCAGCAGTATTCGGAACGGGAACTTGGCGGGGCGTTCCAGCGCGACAAATGCCGCGAACGAACCCGGTCGCCGTTCCCAACCCGTGAGCGCTTCCCAGAAGCTGCACTCGTCGTTGAAGCGGTCCGTCGCTGCGTCGATGCACAGTTGGTCCACTCGGTAATTTCCGTCGCCGTCTGCGGTTTGTAGTTTTGCCGCACGGTCGGTTTCGCCGTGATGTTCGACGACGCAGAATTCCAGCCCGCCGGGAGATCGTAAGACCACATAGCCAAGGTCGTGCTGGACCGTTGCGCCCAGGCCTACCGCCTGCTCCGCAAGCGCACGATGCTCGCCGCTGTGGAGGTCGAAGTGGACTCGAGATCCACCGGACTGAAGGCGTTGAACTCTGAGGTGGGCGTCATGCTCCGCAGGAAGCAGGGTTGCGAACTCGTTGTGGGTTCCGCGCGACGGTGACAACGTGGAGTTGGTGACTGCGCACCAGAACTCGGCGGCGCGTTGGTGCACGGTTGGTTCGAAATCGAGAAACGCAGTAATCCAGTCGACGGTTGCCATCACTCGCAGACCCTACGCGCATAGCGCAGGACCCTCGTCAAATTTCTCCCGCAGCCTTTCAGGTGTCACTTTTCGCGCGTATTGGGCTAATAGGTGACACCTCAGTTCATCCGCGCTGGGATGGAACAACGGCCAAAGCCGATTTCAGCCGGCGCTGTGGGAGAGGGCAAGCAACACTCCCAGGCAAACGATGCACATGCCGCCTGCACCGATCAACCGTTCGATGCGCTGCGGTGAAACGGCGGCCCAGCTGCGGATGGACCCGCCAGCGAAACTCCACGAGGTGTCGCTGATGAGCGAGAGCACGAAGTACACAGCGAGGAGCACCAGCATCTGAACAATCACGTAGCCGCGGCCGGAGTCAACGAACTGCGGGAGGACGGCTGCAAAGAAAACGATGATCTTCGGGTTGGTGATGCCGACCACAAACCCTTGCCGGGCGATCCGTCGACGCCCGGCAAGCGAGTCGGTATCCTCGGCAATCTGAGCCATCTCACGGTCCAGTAGCGTTTTGACTCCGATCATCACCAGGTATACCGCACCGCCCATCTTCACGAGGGTGTACAACAGCGGAGACTGTGCGATCAGCGAGCCCAGACCAAACGCGGCGAGGAGTCCTTGGAACGTGGTTCCAATCGTGTTACCGGCCGCGGCTGCCAATGCTGCTGGCCGACCCACGCTTAACGCCCGACTCACGATGAACATCACGCTTGGACCGGGGATCACCACGATGAGGGCCGTGGTCATTGCAAACGTCATCACCAATTGCATGTTGATCATCGCTGTGTTCATGCATTGACAATGCGCTTATTGCCTTGAAGCCACCACTCACGCCACCCTCACATCGCCCTCACATCTACCTCGGTACTGAGGCAGGTACGGCGGATTACCCTCACGGAAGCGGGCCGACCCGAGGAGATTCTTAGCCTGGTGACGAAAGCAGTGCCTCAAGGCCGAGCGTGGTTGCCAGGTCTTCGGCCATTCCGCGCCACTTCGACCCGTCAGACCCTGTCCGATCGGATTTTCCGTTGCGGATCTCGGCCAGTCGGGCAAGCTCCAGCAGCGTTCGTACACGATATGGGAGCCCGTTCATATCGTCCTCCACCAGCAGCGCTCGGTGAAGATGTGATTCGGCTTCATCGAGGTTTCCAAGTACCCCGTTGAGCACTCCGAGATGATGGTCAATGGGGCCGATCCACGCTCCCACTGGGGCAATCCGAACGACGCGGACACCGATCTCGGTGTGGCGCAGAAGAGAGTCCCGCAGGACTGGGGCATGTGTGCGGTTGCTCGTCATACCGCACGCCCATGCGAGCATGCCCAGAACCGGGAGACGTTCTGCGCTGAGATACGACCAGTCCCGTGCCAGGGTTCGGCCCTCGGCGCCGATCTGTTCGTCCAGTAGTTGATCAGCGAACGTGAGGTCTCCAGCAGCGGCTGCCACGGCGGCAAGGGCAGCCTCGAACGTGGCCAGATCTGCAAAGTCTGATCGGACGGCCTTCATCATGTCCAACGTAGGACTGACCAATCCACGATCAACCGATCGAAGCCCGGAGTTTGCGAAGTACACCCAACTGAAGTTTCCGTCCTCAATCATCGCTGCGTGACGCAACGCTTCCTGCCCTGCCATTTCAGCGTCGTCGTATCGCCCCTCGATCTGCGCGACCGCAGCGATCATGTTGGACGACAACGCCAGCTCGTACGGTCTGCGCAACTGCTCGGCAATGCGGCGATATTCGTCGACCGCGTGTCGGAATCGCGCTGCTTCGCCCAACTCCAATGCTGACCAGGCTTGGCGGTACCAGCCGGTTGACAATGCGGGCAGGTCCTGTCGTTGCGTTGCTACCGAGATGATCTTGCGGGCTAGTTGGCCGAGGGGCAACGGGTCGTCCACAACCAACGAATCGCGCAGCCGACCAAGTGACATCACCAGCTCGTCAGAGACGTCAGGTGCAGACACTGCTTCCACCACGAGCGCGGCTGCTTCGTTACGACGTTTGTCAGCCTCTTCAGAATTGACGAAACCCAACTGTCGTCTCAAGGTTGCCAGTACCGCTGGACGTAACACCATCTCCGCTGGCCCAAGCTTTGTGATTGCTGTTTCAAGTTCACTGATTCGCTGCGCGTCGCTGAACGTGTAACGCACGCTCGCAGCTAGACCCAACGCGGCACGGGCGAAAACATCTGCCGCTCCTGCTTGGTCGGCCAGTTTCATTGCGTGTTCGAGGTGGGTGTTTCCTTCGGCCAACTTCCCGGTTGAGGCAAGCGCCGTGCCGAGGCGGACAAGCGTGTCGGCGTGTTCGGCCGTGGGCGCGTCCCACAGTGCCGCGGCTCTGACATAACAAGCGATAGCTTCATCAACGGCAGCGGCAGCGGCAGCAGCGTCTCCAGCACGGACGGACCACTGGGCGGCGACGCTGCGAGCTGACGGGTCGGCGTCGGCGACAAGCATCCAATGTCTGGCGACGTTCACAATCGCGGCCGAAGAATCGGGATTGCTGTGCGCCAAGGACCTCGCAGCGGCTCGGTGCAGGGTCAGACGGCGGAGCTGCGGTGTGGCGTCGTACACGGTTGCGGCTACCAGCCCGTGGGAGAACGCCAGGGTCTTGACGCTCTGCTCAACGAGAAGTCCAGAAAGCAGAGCGTCTTCCGCTGCGCCGAGCAATCCCTCTCCGGAGAGCGTGACGAGTTCACCCGCGAGTTGAGGGTCGAAGACCTGGCCCAGAACCGCCCCGGCGCGCAGCAGCGATTGCGCTTCTTTGGACAGCCCGGCGACCCGTAACTCGATGGTGCTGCGAATACCGTCGGGGACCGTTGGAGCGTCGTAACTCTCGAAACCACGCTGCAGGAGATGTTCCGTCAGTTCCTTGATGTAGAGCGGATTGCCGTTCGTCGCTGCGATCACGGTGTCGATGAGCGCGTCAGACGTCGCAGGACCTGCAAGGGCCGAGACCATGTCTGCGAGGTCAGCGTGATTGAGTCCGTCCAGCTGAATTCTTTCGACGGTGCAGTGGCGGCGCAACTCCGCCAGAGCGGAGTTGGTCGGGGCGGTGACATCGGTGGAGCGAACTGTCCCAACGAACATGAGATCCGAAAGTTCCGGCTGGCGGACGAGGAACGACAACAACGCGAGGGCGCCCGGGTCGGCCCAATGAAGATCGTCTAGCAACAGTACCGTCGGTCCCGTCGAGGTCAGAAGCGTGCATACGGTTTCAAAGAGGAGTCGCCGCTCGAAGGTCGGGTCGGAGTGGCTTGGTATCAGCGCATCGCCGCTCGCTTCGAGGAGGCCGGGAACCAGCCTGCCGAGGTCTCGGAAGGTGGAGGGAATTGCGCCGTCGAACTGACCGAGTGCCGCCCGAACGGGTTGCACGAATGCCTCGTACGCACCCAACTGTTCGGGCGTGGAACTACCGCGGAGGATGGTGACACGCTGCGACGTTTCAACCTCGGCCGCGAACTCCTCGGCGAGGGTGCTCTTGCCGACTCCCGCCTCACCGAAGAGAAGCACAACCTTGGTTCGGTTGGCCCACGCTTCGCGGAGTTTCTGACGTTCAGCGAGGCGCCCCACGAACGTGGTGTGTGTGGGAGTTATCGCTTGTCGCTCGGTGATCGCGTTTCTTGTCCGGGTGGTTGGCTCGGAGGCAGAACCGGTGCCGGAGATTGCAGATAGGCGTTGCGTCTGGGTTGCGGAAACGAGGAGATCGGACCGTTGTTCTGCATCCAGTCCGAGGGCATCGCAGAGCAAACCAACCGTGTTCAGGCGGGGAGACTTACGACGTCCTGCTTCCAACGCTGCAACGCCGGTGGCACTGATGCCGGAACGTTCAGCCAGGCGTTCCTGGGTGAGCCCGACGGAGATGCGCAGTCGCCGAAGCATCGCGCCGAAGGTTTCCGTCGTGGGCACAATGTCACGGTACAGGTCAACGGCTCGTAAAACAGGTTCAGCGCACCTGTGCTCGAGGGTGTCGCGCCGGCAACTTCGTGCACGATCAGCCAGGCCGGTATGGAATCGTGCGACTTGCGTGCCTACGGTTGGCTCATGAGTGAACTCTCGGGCCAAGTGGCCATTGTGACCGGATCATCCAGCGGAATCGGCGAGGCAACTGCGAAACGGTTGGCTGGGCTTGGCGCCCACGTGGTGGTGAACTCGGCAAGCTCGGTAGAGGCTGGGCGAACTGTTGCCGCGTCGTTGCCAACCGAGTCGATCTACGTCCAGGCCGACATCGCCGACAAGCAGCAGGGGCAGGCCTTGATCGACGCAACCATCGAACGGTTTGGTCAACTGGACATTTTGGTCAACAACGCCGGGTGGACCACCGTTGTGGCTCACTCGGATATCGATGCGCTCACCGATGAGATCTTCGACAAGACGTTTCAGGTCAACGTGTACGGCACATGGTGGTTGACGAAAGCTGCGCTGCCGCATCTACGCAAGTCAGAAACCGGCAACGTGGTCACCATCACTTCCGTCGCCGGGGTGCGCCCGATGGGAAGTTCGATGGCGTACTCGATGACCAAAGCCGCGTTGAATCAGATGACGCAACTGTTGGCCAAGTCGCATGGGCCAGTTCGCTTCAACGCGGTGGCACCCGGTCTCGTTGCTACCCCCTGGACGAAAGACTGGGATGCTCAGCATGCGGCAATCGCCGCGATCTCCCCGCTCAAGCGGTCAGCAACAGCAGAGGACTGCGCTGAGGCGGTGCTGGCCTGCGTGCGCAATTCGTACATGACCGGCGAGATCATGGTCATCGACGGTGGCATCACGCAGCTGATGTAGCCGGGCACCCGGTCGTACGGAAGCGCAGCGCAAGCGCCCTACCAGGTCTCGATGTCGAGTGTTGCTGAGAATCGCGGTGGGTTCTGAGAAAACTGTGTATTGGCCCAAAGGATGCAGGAAGGCGGCAAAGTCGCTGATGGCAGTCTGCTCCCTGTCGTCAGTCCGCCGCGGGCTCGACAGGAGAAAAAGATGTTCAAACCTTCACGCCGTTTCGTCGTCAGTCTCGCGTTTGTTGTCGCCGGACCGTTGAGCTTGCTCCCCGTCAGTACGGCACAGGCGCAGCGTGCTCGCGCAGTGACCACTGTCCCAGTGCCAACGATCGTCGGCGCGTCGGGCGAGTCGACCATCCGCTTCTATACCGGAGTCATCCCCAGAAACCAGAGGATTCAGGCTGAGGTTGTGTCGAGCCCAAATTCCGTGACGATCAGCATCTTTCCCGGAACGATTGCTGTTAGTCCCGGACTCCCCGGCAGCACGTACGTGGTGCGGGTCAGGTCGAATCAGTTCTATGACGCCAAGACTTACGCTGCGACGAACCTGAACTCTGCCTGGGTCACAGCGAGCTACACCACTCCCGCTCAGTTTGAGATCCCGGCGGCTCCAACCAACTTGCGCATGCTCAGCTCGGCTGCCGGTTCTACGACCGTGACGTGGGATGCTCCTCCGGCGACAGCCTCGACTCCCGCCGAGAGCTATGGCTTCCTTGTGAGTGTCAACGGAGCAACGCCGATCCCTGCGTGCCCCGCAGGTGCATACAACTTCTGCCCACCGCAGACGTTCGTGCTGCCCACGCCTGCACCGGGGACAACGGTTCAGCTTCGGGTGCTGGCCATCAACCTGCTCGGAAATTCTTCGGTGCCGAGCGCTCCCTTCGTCGTGACCGGTTGATCCGAATGAGCTGAGTCATCGCTTCGTTGTCAAAATCGGGAGTAGCGCTTCGGCGACATCCTGGGGTTATTCCTCATGAGCGGACGAGCTGGTAGTCGAACCTCCGCAAGAGGTTCGTGGCAGCGTCTCGGTGTTCACGTGACCGGTGAAGTGGTCGAAGGCGAACCCCGTCCCCGTTGGGTCAATCAGATGGCAGGTGAAATGATCGACGAAATGCGGGAGCAGCTTGCGGAGGCTCGCGCATCGAGTTCGCGTCTGAACGAATCGGCTGCGGCCGCGGCGGAATTGTTCCGTTACTTCTGCTGGAACAAGCGGCGAATCATCGGCTCGTAGTACTCAAGCGAAGGTGACACGTACTGGGGGTCGAACGCTGTCTGGTCGTACTTTGCCGTGAACTCATCGGTCAGGTCGTAGTACGGCGAGTCTCGGTACTTGTCACGCGTGTTGCGGTCCATGCCAAGGTGGTGCCAGAAGTAGTAGCCCTGGAAGATGCCATGGTGTTCCACCATCCAACAGTGGCCCTCGGACACGAGGCCTTTGAGCATGTCTGCTGCGATCATGGGGTGGTTCATGGGGGCGAGTGTGTCGCCGATGTCGTGCAGCAGCGCACACATCACGTACTCCTCGGACTCGCCGCCGTTCTCGGCCCGGGCTGCTGTCTGCAGGCTGTGCTGCAAGCGGCTGACAGGGAAGCCACCATGGTCATTGTCCAGCACCTGCATCAACCAGAGCACGTGATCTGCGACGCGTGCCTGGGTCTCGGGGAAGTTGCTGCTGATGATCGCCCAGTCCTCGGCAGTTGAGGCTTCGAACGTTGTGAAGGTGGCCCGTTTGGCGGACTCGGCGGACACGGCTGACACTGTTGGCTCGGCAAGATCGGTCATCAGAAGCTCCTCGCTGCTTTGTGCAGCTCATGGTACCTGCAGGTGCTGGTTCCCGACCACTCGGCCGTGCAAAGGTGTGTGATCTGCGGTGCCGTCTAGACGATGCGCTGGTCTCGTAGTTCAGTGATCGCGTTGTCGGTGTAACCGAGTGACCTCAGCACGTCATTCGTATGCTCACCTACTGATGCGGTTTGCGTGCCGAACTGGCCCGAGCCATCAGAGATGCGGAGCGGGAATGCAACAACGGGAACCCCTGCGGGAACTCCGTCCACCGCCGCGGTTTCCATCAGTTCGGAACGGATGTGAGCGTCGGCGAGTACTTCTCGTGGCGACAGAACCGGGCCAGCTGGAACGGAGTGTGCTGCGAGCTCCTCGAGGGCTTGCGCCGTTGTTCGTGCACTACACCATTGGGCGGCGATGGCCGAGATCGCTGCACCGTGTTGGCCGCGCAGTTCATCCGAGGCAAACAGCGGATCATCGATCAACTCGGGGCGTCCGATGGCCTTTGCGAATCGGGCGAAGATCGGGTTTCCGACAACTTGCACAATGATGCGTCCATCGGAGGTCGGAACGATGTCAGACGGACCTGCGGCGGGGTGGCGGTTTGCGCTGGCAACGCGCCCGATGTCGGTTACCGCTTCCTCACAGATCACGTGTCCCATCGCAGCGAGTGCGGTGCCAAGGAGCGACGCCTCGACGCGTACGCCGAGACCGGTGACGGATCGCTTGACCAGTGCGCCAGCAACTCCCATGGCAAGGTTGCTTGCGGTGTTGTAGTCAACCCAGGGGGTGAACGACTTCATCGGGTCCCCTGGGCGGCCGGAGAGGTATGCGCTGCCGCTCATCACCTGGCCAATTCCGTCGAAGCCGACGCGGCCCGCGTATGGACCGGTGGTCCCGAAGGTGGAAGCTGTTGCGAGAATCGCCCGAGGGTTGGTTGCATGCACGGTTTCCCAGTCCAGCCCCATCGAGGCCAGTGCATCATCGGGCATGTTGGCGACGATGACGTCGGCCCCTTCAACCAGTTTCGTGACGATCGTGCGCCCTGCTGGTTTGGTGGGGTTGAGGGTCATACAGCGCTTACCGCGGTTGCAGTGCAGAAGATACGCACCCATATTGTCGGTGAGCGGGAACAGGAATCGGTCCTCGCCGCCGCCGGGTCGTTCGACTCGCAAGACTTCGGCCCCCATCCCAAGGAGCAGCTGCGCGCACCACGGTCCAGCGACGTATCGTCCGAAATCAACGACCTTGATTCCGGAGAGAAGTCCGTCGCTAGTACTCATCATTGGTGCTCATCAAGCGTCACGGTATTCGTTGTACGCCGTCGGTGCCGAATTGCAAAGAATTGCGTTGCACAACCGGACCGGGCCGCTGACGCGAACGCGGAGACAAACCTGACCGAGCACTTCCAGCCTCATGGCGATTGACGTTATCGGTCAGAGGCGCGCCGAGGGCCCGCGGGCAGGACGAACTCGCCGACACGTTCGAGAAACTTCGGTCCAGGGTTCGGTCCACAGCCGCTAGACGGCCGTGATCTTGACCGATCGTTTGGGGAGCAGGTTTCGAAGGTCAATCGGGTCGGAAGTCAAGATTTCATCGCCCGGACCTGCAAGTAACGCCAGCGCAGCGTCAACCACATCGGAGGTTCCGCTCGAAGCGAGCAGTGGCCCAACACGACGAGCCAACGCGCTATCAAAGGATCGCTCATCAACGCCGGCCAAGACCCGCTCTAGCGAGACTTGGCGAGCACGGTTCCGAATGACTTGTGCAACTACAGCGGCGCTCGTCAGCACTGGCTCGGCTTCTTCGTGGGCGCGAACGAGCCGAGCGATCGTGGAGCGATCTCGCCGTTCGATAGCGATGAGTGCTCCAGCGTCAAGGACGAGCGCCATCAAGCGGAGCGTTTCGGCCGGTGTCGAGCCGGTGACTCGGCGAGCAGCTCGTCCCTTGTCCAGCCTTGTTCTTCAAGTATGTCGTCCAGTGCTGCTCCAAGTGCGGCATGACGGAGTCGTTGGCGAATGGCCGTGGCAAGCCAAGCCGAGACGTTGGTGTTGTCCGCTTGCGCAGCGGCTCGCAACGCTTGGCCGAGCTGAGGGTCTAGGGAAACGCTGAACTTTTCCACACTCATAGCCCGATACTACCCTTAGCGTCCTACCAACGGAATACCCCCAAAGTCGCTCAACGTCCGAAGGATTTCGTGATCCCAGGCTGTTCAGATGGCCCGTCTCTACCAAGGTTGTAGTTGTTCGTCAGCAATCGCCAAGGTTGTTCGCAAGCGGGGCGATCCAAGCAAACGAACCCGGTCTCTTTGCGGTTTGTGTGTAACGCTGCGCAAGAAGCCGAAAAAGGGATGAAGTGATGCGCGTCGAACAAGTCGTGTTGCCGATCGTTCGTGGGATCGCGAAGCATCCGAAGGTGTCAAAGGCGATGTTCGGCCGGACCAAATGGGGCGATCCGTTCGCTCCAGATCGGTTTAGCTACCCCTACGACAATTACGACACTATGCGCGCTGACGGTCCGGTGGTCTGGAGTGGCTTGTACCAGCAGTGGTTTGTCTTTGGCTACGACGAGATCTTCGAAGTACTGCGGTCGCCGCACGCCAGTACGGCGTCCCTGCTTGATGTGCTCCTGGTCGTGTCTCCGTACAACAAGCTGTCGCCAAGTTCGGTGGGAAATGTCCGCAGGTGGCTGCTGGTCACGGACCCTCCGGAGCACAGTCGACTCCGAGGCGCTGTCAGCCGAGCGTTTACGCCTCGTCGGATTGCAGCGTTTGAACCGCGAATACAAACGGTCGTTGCTGACTTGCTGGCCTCGCTGGAGGGGCAGGACGAAGCGGAGATTGTCAGTGCATTCACAGCGCGCTTACCGATTTATGTGATTGCCGATTTGCTGGGTCTGCCACGGGACCGGTGGGAATGGCTTCGAGCAGCTTCAGCCGAGATCGGCGGGATATTGGAAGCGTTTGCCGGCTTTGACCCAAAGTCCATGAACCGTCGATTCGACGAGCTGCATGACTACTTCGCCACGATTATCGAGCAGCGGCGATCACATCCGCAGGACGATCTGATTACGGCGATGATCGCGGAGGATGCAGCAAACCCGCTGGACACAGACGAGGTGATGGCAATGATCGCGGTGTTGATGTTTGCCGGTCACGAAACCACCACGGGGCTACTGGGCAATGCCATCGTCGCGCTGGCCAACCACCCGGAACAGCGCCAACTACTGAGGTCGAAGCCTGAGTTGATAGACAACGCCGTGGAGGAACTTGTTCGGTTCGATTCGCCCGTCCAGACCAGCGGCAGAGTCGCCAGTGAGGAGATGGTCATCGGCGGCAAGACGATTCGCAAGGGCGCAATTATTGCCCTGATGATCGGCGCGGCCAATCGGGATGCGCGTCAGTGGCCAGATGCCAACGACCTGCGACTTGATCGCCTTGAACCAAAACCGATTTCATTCGGCCATGGAGTGCACTATTGCATCGGAGCTGCGCTTGCTCGGCTGGAAACAAAGGTTGCACTGCCGGCGTTCCTGGAGTCATTCGGTGACTACACCGTTGATCTGGATACCGCTCGTTGGAAACGGTCGCACACGTTGCGAGGATTGCTGTCACTGCAAGTCCACCGTTAAGGCTCGAATCCGTTCGAAGGGAGGTCCCCCACAGAATTTGGAGGCGCCACCAGTTCCGTCGTCTCCTGACCCCCAGCGGTCGGTGCGTTTGGTTGTCCGCATCGGCCCACACATGCCGGGTAAGTCAGTCAAGTCGGAACAGGGATGATGACCATGTTGTCTTCATCGTGGAGTTCCAGGTGGTAGCGCGAAGCGGTGTCCAAGGTGCGAACGGCGAGTTTGAGGTCGTACACGAATGAGGTGTGGACGGTCACTTCGACGGCGACTTCTTCTCCCGGAGTCACGGAGGTGAGGAACTCGCACCGGTTGTATCTGCAGCTGATCGGTGGCTTGCTCAACTGCAGTTTCGCAGTGCGGGTATCGAGCTTTCGCTTGCGAGAGTCGAGGTCCGACACCGAGAGTTCGAAGCCAGACGCGGTAGCGCTGGCCCACTGATGGTTTCGTACGATGGCCGTGATGGTCCACTCGTTTCCGATTCGTGTTGCGGTCGCCGCTACGGAAAGGTCTGCTTTTTCGGAGTTTGGGGCACGGCAGGTCTCAGCACCAGTGACGTCGTCGTTCCAGCAGGGACCTTTGGTGAGTTTGGAAACGGCTTCGTACTCGCGTTGCTCTTTGCCTCTTGTGTCGCCTGAGCCGGTTTGTGTGTCGGTTTGTGTGTTACCGACCCCGATGCCTTCTCCGGACGTCGCGGATCAGTGGTGACCTCCATTCGGCTGCCAGGGAGATCCCCGTTCTACCGGCGCTAAGCGATGACTTCGATCGGCCCGACAATCTGGTGAGCTGATCTGCGGTGGGTTGCACGTCCAGAAGGTAATCGCGCGTGTAATCGGCGAAGCTGTGGAACACAAGTGCCTGATCGAAGATCTCTTCGAAGGCCCCTCTTGATCTCAGTTCGGTTCACGGGCAGCGGTCAATGTTCGCTGGGACTTACGTCGGGTGGCGATGAATGTCCGCAGTCGCTCAACCGAGACGCTTGCGGCTCGATGATTCAATCTAGAGGTCCGGTCGGAGAGAGCGATGATTGATTTCCGGTATCGACTTCGAGCGAAGATTCCGCGCGTGGCTCAGCAGCGACGGCAACGCGCCGAAGTCCCTGGGGCATGCATATCGAGATCACAATCGGGACCATCTACGAGGATTGCGCGTACCATCCCGCCCGGCGGTTCGTTGGCATCTCACACGTGCGAGGGAGAGTCGGTGCTGACCTGGAGTACTGGTCGTCGGGTCTTCGCCGACATTGCGTGAAGCGTCTTTCCGGGCGGGGTGTCGGTCCAGAAGATGTGCCTCGTTTCGAGCCAGGTCACCTGTCGAACGACCAAGCGTTGACCGAGGGCCTGGCACACTGTTCCAACTAAACACCTGGGAGGGATCGCGTTGCTCGGGGACGGAGAAGAACCGGACTGGGTCCGTATGCCGCGTGAACTTGAGCTGCTCAGTGCTCGCACGGGGATCGAACGAGTTGTTACCGATGGACCTCGGTCAGTGTCGCTTGATCAGGGCAAACGGTTTGTTTATGAATGGGCTGCGCAGGGCTACGAGGTCGCGCTCGTGTCTGACGATGTTGTTGGTGTTATCCGCGTCAAGTTTTGGGAATCGGGGGCAGAAGAAGAACCGTCATGGGTCGACCTCGGCCGCCCTGTTCCGCAGCCTCTGGTGTTCGCGTTTGCGACGAGCGATGTCGGCCACTCGCTGTGTGAAGACATTGTTGATGTACTTATCGATCAGTACGGACGTTCGGAGTTGGACGCACTCCGCATGATCAATCGCTACCGGGGCATGTTGTCCTGGGTAGAGCAGCAGAAAGCGAACCTCTTCCTTATCGACCCGCCCCCTCACTGGGCCGCTCAAATGGACCGCGCTATGCGGTTGGAACGATCCGTGAACGACGCAGATCGAATTGAAGATGATCGGATCATCGATGACATTCGACAACGACTCGACAACTGCGCCGCGAAAGGTGTTGATGCGATTCGGCTGCTTCCAGATCATCTGCAGGTCTTGTATGTCAGCCGACGCATCGCCGACGAGTTCGACCAAGGCGGATTCAACCAGGTGCTCGCAAAGGCTCCGGACCTTGCTGCCGTTGCGGATGAAGCCTTCCGGCTCATCGGATCATTGGCTGCTTCGACGCTCATCAAACGCGCGGCGCAACGTGATCGAACCGATTCTTTCGATGATCTCGATGCTGCGTTCCGAGCGGTCTTTGATGGATTCGTCGGACTTCGAGTTGACTATGCGCGTAGGCACTCGCCGCTGCTAGGAACGCAAGCGAGCGATTCACTTCGACGTCGACGTTGGTGGGTCCGCCGGGGTGACGAGGTGTGATCGGATCTAGCGCCCGGTTTGTTCATCGTCAGACGTCACCATTCAGCCCAGGGTCAGGCGTGCTTCGACGTCTCGGTTGGCATGAATAGGCGTAGAGAACCCTTTCGGCCGGGCAGAGCAACTTGTGCGGGTGACAGGAATTGAACCTGCACGTCTTTCGACACCAGGACCTAAAACCCTCATTTGCCGTTTTTCTGGTGTTGGCGGGTGGTGGGAAATGGTATCTGAGCTGGGGTTTCGCGAGGGGTCGTGTCGGCGGGTGATGGCTCGTGTCGGCCTGTTTTGCGCAGTTCCGTTAGCAATCCGTTAGCAAACTCGGTCCGATCGATCGGCAGTGACCGCGGCCGGTTGGCTGGATCAAAGCGCTTGTCTACGGGAACGCTCGAGGAGTCGGCATGTATTCGACATGCCATGAAGCTCCCAGTTGCTGTTGGAGATCGAGTTTCAGGCGTTCGCCGTCGGCCACGAACTCTTCCACAGCGTGAATCGATTTGAAGTTGCTCGGACCGCGGCCCGGGCGCCGCTGTGCCTGGTCGAAACGGTCGGCCCACGAACGGAGTCGCTGTTGCAGTTCGGTTGTGACCCCGACTTCGGCGATAGGGATTCGGCGTCGTGCGGTCTGTGAGGTGAGGCGGATCGGTGATTCGTGCTCCGTTGCTTCAAGGCATATCCAGCGGCGAAGAATTCCGCGGCCGAGTATGTCGTTGGACGCGTCGACGATCGCATCGACAATTTGCTGGTGCGCAGAAGGATGGTCTTCGTGTTCTGACGCGAGGCCGATGAAGATGCGGAGGTCGCCGTCGTCTTCGACTAAGTCAGCCATGGGTCTCCAGATCCAATGAGCGGCCTGAAGGGGATCTCTTGTCCCATTTGCAATCTCCGCGAGCCCATCAAAGAGCAGAGTGTCAATCGCTTCGGCGCGGAGCGGGAGATCGATGCCGAGTTCGAAGAGGGCGCGTTCGAAGAGAAATCTCGGTTCACGGCGGTCGGCCGGGTAAGCTCCTGCGGCCTCTCGGAGGTACGGGGAGTCAAGCTCCGCCACCAGTGCGTCAGTGGCGAGGATCGGCAGACTCTCCGAGTCGATGTGGTCGAGGGTCAATTGAGCGGCCGCCCGGTAGAGGGGCACCCTCGCGTCTCCGCATCTCATTGCCGACGCAAGGGCGGACGCGTGTGAACGAAGCCCAAGCCAGTCGGGAGTTGAAACTGTGGCGGTATCGCTCTCCCGAATCTCGACAGCGTCGACGGCTCGACCGAAAGCCCGGGCCAGAACTGCTTCCTCGTCCGTTCGGAGGGTGAGCCCGATCATCTGCTCGGGCGCATCGAATTTGAGGCAGTCGTCGAGATGGTCGAGTACGTGTTCTGGAAGCCATCCGCCCTTTGCGAGGTCGTGACTTTGATCACGGTCGACCCAAACTTGTGCTGTCTGAACTGGATCGGAAATCAGGTCGAGAAACTGGAGTGCCTCTGCCCGCATTGAGGGAAATCTCACCGCGAGCCTCGGCACCGGGCTGCGCCAGTTCATGTCGCGTTGTGAGCCGTGGAGCAACGCTTCATCCGAGCGGACCGGCTGGGGCGAATCCGCTTCCGCTTTCAGTCTGCGCGCGAATGGGTTGCGCATGGATCAGTCCTCGACCGAAGTGCAGCGTCCGAAGATCGCATTGCTGGTGATCCATCCGTTTGTCCCGCCGCGGTTGTTGCCGATCAAGAAGCGGGGTCCCTGGATCGCCTTCACCAAATGAAGGTACTCGTGGCCCTTGACTTTGCACAGCACGATGTCATCGACCTCGATTTGACTGGGGTCGACCGGCTCGACTCGGCACAGCTGGCCCGACTCGACCTTGCCACGCATGGATTGGCCGCGCGGACGAAACTCGACGGGCTCGCCATCCTTCAGCCTCGCGATGTGTCCCGCCGCCCAACCCATGACTCCAACTTATCGTTACTCGGCGATGAGTTCGATGGGGCCCACGATGTTCGCGTTGAAGTCGTCGAGTTCTTCGGCTGGGATCCAGTACTCCGTGAAGTCGCGATCGCCTGCTTCGTGGGTCTGGTAGTTGTCAATGTGCGATCTGCGTACCTGGAAGCGGGTCACGTAGCCCACCGATCCGTTGTCGGTGTCTTTGGTGTTCCATTCGCGAGCGATGAACGCCGCGTACTCTTGAGTGAGTACCGGGTAGAAAGTCGGTTGCCAGTCGAGGCGCGGCGGGTAGGCGGTGAATCCGCTCGCGGCAATTAGGTCGAGTTCCTTCTGCCCAACCGGCCGGTACAGCGTCATCGTTTCCATAGGTCAAGCCTTGCCGACGGCGACGAGCACTGCTAGTGAATTTCGGCTGGCGCGTCCGGTCGCCACCATCCATTGCAAGACTGTACGTATGCGTATGTTCGGGCGATCGCGAGGGAAAGCCACATCGAGAGTCGCTCGGTATCCACATTCACGAAGACGACTGCAGCGGGGCCAGGAGCCTCGGCCGGTCGTATCATCGTTCGATGTCGCTGGCGTGAACTCCGAACTCGGAGCGCTACTTGAGACGACGCCCCTCGAGGACCCAGTGGGCACCCGACCAACCCAGCAGTCGACGTCCGTCCCCCAGCCGACCGGTGTGATCGAATCGCCCGCCCTCGAGGCACGCAGCGAGCCCGCTGACCATGGAACGCACCAAGGGGGCCACCGGTTCACCAACGAACGTGCGCTCGATCTCTGCTTGCTTGGTCCGGACCCACATCTCCTGCGCAGGCTGATCGAAGGTGGTGAGGTACAGGATCATCTGGCGCCAGGCGTATGCGGCGTCTTTGATGAAGCCGAGCGGGCGCGAGCTTGCGAGCGCTGTACGTAAGTTCCAGGCGGCGGTTCGGTAGCTGTTTTCGGTCATCACCTTCAGATCGGTTGTGGTCAACGATCGACGAACACCATCGTTGAGGTCGATCAGGTCGGGGTGCTCGCTATTCGTCAGAAGGCCTAGTCCGTACAGGAGCTGGGCCACGTTGTGTGTCGTGAGTACCTGTGCCTGTTCGATGGTCGCTCCGTTGCGGACGATCCAGCTATCCCCGCACACGTTCATCTCTGCGCGCTTCGAGACGAGCGCGTCGAAACCGGGCGAGGTAGTTGGCCCGGTCTTGCCTTGCCGTTCCACGGACAATCCGTCGACCATCGAGTAATCGATGTCGAAGTACCGTTCGTAAAGCGAGCCCCGTAGATGGCCGCCTGCGAACTTGGCGGCGGCAAGGTACTTGCTTGAGAAGGTGCCCATGAAGATGTCTGCGGCTAGCTCTTCTACGAAGGGGACGGCTACGCCGGCCTCGCGAGCCAGGAGCGTCATTTCACGCACGGCCGGATTGGGTACGACTGTTCCTGAGAAGTGTTGAAGAGTCATAGCGCCGAGCGCCCGCAGGGCGTCCTTGGAGGCGTCCTGGCTCGCGGCGCGTTCTGCAGCGACCGCTTTCACCCACGGCAGTTCGCTTAGCTGGACTTGCTTTTCGAGGTTCAGTAACAGGAGCGAGCGTCGACGGCGGAAGGCTTCGTAGTTCGCCCCCATGACCGCGCCAAGATCGGGGTCGTTGTAGGACCGGGCGAGCGTGGCCGAGACGATTTGCGGTCCGAAGGTGGCGAGGACTTCGGCGGAGGGGACGACTCCAAGCCCGAGGAGTTCGTTGAGAGTTCCGCGTCGGGCGTCATGGATGAGTCGCCGAAGGCGCCGCGGGAATTCCATACCTGCGATGATGCGGCCGCGCGCTTCGGAGATCTCGATCGGCCGGGAGACTTCAACTGCTTGTGCTGACGTCACACCGATCGATAAGGGCAGGAGGTTCAGCCGTTCAATCACGATCGGACCGAACTCGGCGTGGTCGGGCAAACTGGCGTGCTTGCGCTGTGCTGCGCGGATTGTCGAGTGCGATTCGCTTCCGGTCCGTCCTCGCTTTGCAACCACGGCCGCGATCGATGTTCTGACACGTCCCAACTCGCGTCGCGTGAGTACACCTCCGCTGACCTCGGTTTGCGCGGCAGCAAGAAGAATCGCCAGATTTTCCTTCGGGCGACGATGCTTCGTGCACTTTGTATGCGTGTTGACTGCTTCCTCGTAGACCGCAAGCACGCCGCGCGCTTCCTGGAGCCAGGTATCGGTCGATGAAGTGACAAGACCGCTACTGAGTCGCTGGGACCAGAGCTCGACGAAGGCGTCGAGCATCGGGTTCCAAACACTGATGGCTTCGCGCATCACCTCGACTTGCCGATTCGACTTGGTGTTGCCAACGTGCTCCGCAGTGTCAGCGGCCGACCAACGGGAGAACTCGTTGGATCGAAGCGGACCGACGGTCGAAGAGGCGGACGGAAGGAAACGCAGCCGCGGTCCGAACGGGGCGATCGCCTCAAGAAGATCGACGGCCTTGTCGGTCCGATCGTGTGCGACCAACCACGCCAGCACCAGGAGGGCTGCTTGCTCAGGTTGGTCGATCCGGTACGTGCGCGAAACAAGCATTGAGCGAAGCAGCACTTGACCATCGCCCGTGAGGAGAAACCGGAAGAGCGATGCACGATCCGGTGGGAGCGACTGTTGCTCGATCGCGTCCAACTCGTCGGGAGACAGGTCTACGTCCGCGGCGGCTCGACCGGTCGCAAAGCCGCCGCGGATCACTTCGGGAGTCGCCCAAATGGGTAGGTCGGCTACGGGCTTCCTCGAACCGATCCAAAGCTTGCCGTCGCAGATGCCTTCGATCGTGGCTTCGAGCTGGTTGATCCGTCGCTGTGCCCGTTGGCGCGCCAGCAGGGAATCATGCGAGGCGGCGGTCTGGCGTGCCTTCGCAAGCAATCCGCTGAGGTAGGGCGGTTCAGCGCCGTCTTCGGTCATAGCCCGCATGGCAGGTACTGCCCCTGCTCCCTCCGGGTCCGGAGCCCGGTGCTCTGACTGGTGAGCTACACGCGGAAGGCTTCGATCTTCGCACGCCGTTGGTTCAGCGCGCACGCGGATTTCAAAGCCGTCCTCAGATGACCCAGAGTTGTCCGTCGATGGTGATGAGCAAGCACTCGTATTGGTCCGAGTCGTCGACGAGTCGCATCGTGAGCCCGTTTTCGAAGTCGATCTCAATATGGCGATCGTCGACGACGTAGCAGCGCGAGACGGACGTGTTCATGATGTCGTAGAAGCCGGGATCGGGCCACCGGCCCTCTTCCCATGTAGCAATCAGCTCGTCGTTGCGCAGGAGTTTTACCGGAGACTGGGCTGCGAAGTTGACCGAGCCGAACGTGAACTGGAGATCGAACTGGCCTACGCGAACTTGCGTCGTGAGCTGTCCGACCGCACCGGATAGGTCGAGATCGGTCGGGATTCTGTACATCAGCGTCGGAACGGCAGCGGTTCGACGTCGTGAAGGCCCATGTTCTCGGCGTCGCGCACCATCTGGTCGAGTACTGCGCGACGGCGCGTCGCTTCTGCGTCGCGGTACGTGAGAACGTCCTTGAGCTTGGCTCGGCGGTGCGAGCCGACTTTGTGCGACGCGATTTCGCCGGCGTCGAACAACCGGACCGCAGTCGGCCGGGAGACGTTCAGGATTCGTGCTGCCTGTTGCGTCGAGACCTCGATCTCGGTTCGAACAATCTCGACCGTCGACCCGTCTGCTACCGCCTCAAGCGTGGCGAGGAAGCCATCGAGAGCGCTGTCGGGCACCTGCACCGTGCGGCCACCGCGGAGGCTGAGCTTGACGGACTTGCTGTTGCGGAGCGCGTCGAGCGCCTCACGAGCCAGGGTCTGATCGGTTGGGCGAGCCATGCCGGGATCCTACGGCACGAACGAAATAAACGAAAGCCCCCTGGGCCGACCGGTGCTCAACCCGTTGGAATGTGGGGCGCTGGTCGGGAATCGACCTCTACCATTGAGCTCGACGACATGATCCTCGAACCCACTCCCGCTCTTCTGCGCTCCACTCGTCCACTGACGATCGACGAGCTTGCCCTGGCTCAGGGTGTCCGTCCGATGGTGTCGACCGAAGAGTGGGCGGCGGACGTCTTCGAATCGGACGATGAACTCGTTGCATTCCTCGATGACCTGCGGATGTCTCGGGCAGCGTCCACGGGTTGATCGATGTGTACGAAGAAGTGGTCTGAGATCAAGAAACTGAGCAAAGCGACCGAAGCTGACCGCGCCGAGGCATGAGTCGAACTCGAAGCCGAGATGGGTCTTTGGGTGGGAGGTCGGACAATCCAAGAGACCCTCGATCACGCTGACGAACTCGCCAAGAAGTTCGAGATTGGCTTTTGCACGAGATGACGGCTTGTAGCAATCCCGGAAGTTCAGCCCCAGCGTTTCATAGCGGGTGCTCGGCAACGTCATCCGGGTTGGTCTGACGTTATGCGTTGGTTTGGCGACCCGGTCCGATTCGCCTTGGCTGTTGGAGATTGGCACGAGCGGAACAAGACGTTGCGTGTCTTTGATGTGTGGGTTGGCGGCGAACGAACATCCAGTGAAGACAACTTGGCTTACGTCCCGCAGATGCGCCGCGCGCTGGTATCTGAGGCGACCAAGCTCGCTGAGGAAGTAGTCCCGGTCGAGCCGTTTCCGGAGGATCGCTTCGCTGAACAACATCGGAGGCTCGAAGCATTGGATGATGGTTCGGCGGAGAAATTTTGGTTTATGCACTGGGGGCCAACTACGGACCACCTGTTTACGTTTGGATTTCGTGTCGGCTCTGATTTTGTCGTGACGTGTCGACGGGTCGATCGGCCTGATGGCAACATCCTCGAAGCAAGAATCGAGCAGGGCGAACTCTTGCGGGTCTTGATGGACGCCTCGGCGGCACTATCTGACTACTGAGTAGCGATCCACCGAACCATCCATTCGCTTTCCTGGTCCGCAAGTTCGCTGGGTTGTCCTTCACGCCCCGGCTGCTGTCGATGAGTTCAAGGAGGATGCGACCAACAGTCTTGCTCGAAGGCACCGCCAGCGCGCCCGAATTTTCTGTCTTTCGCTCGCGTGTCAAAAATACGCGGGCACAAACCAGGGGCCGGTTCAGGATGGATTCAGATCCAGGAATCACTCACAGTCGTCGCGCTCCCGACGCTGAGCCACAGCGTTCCGCTATCAAGCGCCTTTGGGCAGGACGTTGCTCAGGCACGGTATTCATCGAGATCAATGGATCCAGCGGCCTTGTACGAGACGACAGTGCCAGTTCCGATTTCGATCGCCAGCCGTCGGGCGAGCAGACGACCGAGTTCGATGAAGGCCGCCTCTTCAGCAGACGATCGGAACTTGCTCGCGAGTGGATCATCGCGATCAAACGTCGAGTCGAACCACGAACGCCAGGAATCAAGCGCGGCCACAAGATCGACGGAAAGGCCAAGAACAGCCGGATCGATGTTGAAGGTCGGCTTCCCGTCAAGAGTCCAGGTCGGGAAACATTCGTACTCAGCCATCAGTCTCAAGTGCAGGGCTTCGCGAGGGCTGACGGCGTCCTGCTCATGCGAGTGGTTGTTGGCAGCGATTCGGACCCGCAGATCGCCTGTCACCTCCAGTGCAAGCCGGTTCTTCACCATCGGATCAAGTTCGCCGTAGACGAACTTCGCGAGAGCGGCCGCAGCCTCGCGCAGCGGCGCGCTCCAAGGCGTGTCCCTCAGCGCTTCAGCAGTGGCGGTGAAAAGCCGGTACGCCCCAACCTCAGCGAGTTCGCGTCGGTCATAAATGTCGTCGAGCGCGTCGAGACAGCTATCGAGCAGGAGCCGCTCGTTCGGAGCGCTACGTTGCATGGCCGCGGCCCCTTAAGGGTCTTTCCACTGCGGATTCGTTCTGCTGCGTCTCAGAGCAATGGGCGCTATTCATAGAAGTCGACCCCTGGAAACGGCGATGTCATACGTGGCTACATCGAATCGAAGTGTCGGGATGGGCAACGACCGTCCGCCCTCGGGTTGTGGGTCGGTCTCGGGCGTCACGTAGACGCCAGTGAAGTCGCGGAAGTCGGTCCAGTGCACTTCGTCGCCGACTCGCTGGATGAGCGGAGCGATGCACTGGCAGCCTGCTTCGCCACAGTTGCAGCGGTACAGAGCGATCCGTCGCGCAGGCTCCGCCGGTACCAGCGGTTCAGTAGCCGAGAACAGCTCGGAGGGTGCAAAGCCGATTTGGCCGAGTAACCCGAACACGTCGTGTCCCTCGACGAGGATCACGACTCGTGGCCATGAGGGGTCGGCCTCATTATCGATTGCGAAACTGAGGGACAAGGTGCGGTCCGATGGGAGAGCAGCGAAGATTTCGGGCGCGCTGCTGTGAATAGCCCGGTCGAGGTTCCCGGTTGTGAGCACCTGAATGAGTGTTGCGTCAATGAGTCGGCATCTATCGAGCTTGGCGTAGCGAAGGTCCGCGCCTGTGAGGTCGGCACCGTCGAACGTCGAGTCGGTGAGGTCTGCTTCGGAAAGGTTCGCCCCTCGGAGCTTGGCGTCGTTCGCTTTTGTGCCAGCCAAAACGGCCTTGATCAGCAGGGCCTCTCGGACAGTCGCACCTTTGAAACTCGCGTACGGGAGCGTTGCTCCTGTGAGGTCCGCGTGCGAGAGGTCGGCCCCATCGAAGTCGATGCCAATCAGCCGGATTCCTCGTAGGTCTGCGTGGCTCAAATCCGGGTGCCGGGGAACCGCTCCTTGAGCTCGAGCAGCGTTCCATGCCTTCGCCCCTTGCGTGAGGAGTTCGATGAGTCGAGGGTCAGCCACGTTCAGTCCTAACTCTCGTGCAGCGCCCAAAGATGGCGTTGCTGGTGATCCATCCGTTCGTTCCTGCCGCAATTGTTGCCGATAAGGAAGCGTGGGCCTTGTGTCGCCTTACGAGATGGAGGTAGTCGTGGCCGCTCACTTTGCACAGCACGATGTCGTCGACTTCAATGTCCGACGGGGCCACCGGCTCGACACGGCAGAGTTGCCCGGAGTCGATTCGACCGCGCATGGAGCTCCGGCGCGGTCGGAACTCCACGGCCTCGCCAGCCTTGAGTGTCGCGATGTGTCCTGTAGCCCACCCCATCCGGTCAACTTTCTCACGTTGCTCGTCCACATAGGGTCCGCGCCTTGCGATGCGGGCTTCCTTCAACCGGCCAACCGTTGCGATTGCGGGTACGTCAAGCTAACTTGATGCGGTGGACCCCGTGATCCTGGCCAGCGCTCGCCGTCATGGCGTCGCCGACGAGGACATCCTCCACGCCTACCGCCACCCGATCCGAATCATCGATCTGCCCGACGACAACCTCACGATGCTGATCGGCCCCGACCACGCGGCCCGGCTCCTCGAGGTCGGCGTCTCTACGGCCGACGGAATCGAGTTCGTGATCCATGCCATGCCCGCACGCAACAAGTACCTGAGGTGAACGACATGCCCCGCACCATCCAAGAGATCCTTGACCATGCCGACGAGCTCGCCAAGAAGTTCGAAGACTTCGACCCAGCCGACGGAACCGAGCGGCCAGTCTCGGAGTACCTGCTCCAACGAGCAGCGCTCGCACGCGCACGAACAGAACGCCAGATCGTTGAAGCAGTCGAAGCTGCTCGGGCTGACGGACTCTCGTGGGCGAAGATCGGTACGCTTCTCGGCACATCGGCTCAAGCCGCTCAACAGCGCTATGGCGCCGTGACCGAAACGGTCTGACGGAACGGGGAGGAGTCGCATGGGCGTCAAGAAGTGGTCGGAGATCAAGAAGCTCAGTAAGGCAACACCGGCGGGCCGAGCTCAAGCTCGCGTTGAGTTAGCCGGCGAGATCGAGGCAGCGGAACGCTCGGCGCTGAGCGGTCGACATCGCGACGCCGATTACTCGGTACGGCTCGGAGGGGTCGAAGCGACGAAGCTTGGGTCTGCGCGAAGTGAGTCCGTCGTGCCTTACGACATTGGCGTCGAATGGGAACCGAACACCGAGCACGGCGAATTTCACGGAAGCGAGGGTGGCTCCGCTTTGCTCATGCTCGACGCGCATCCGGACGACAGCGATGAACGGCAGGTCTTGATCAGTTGGTCAGGAGTTCGCTCGTTTCGAATGGGTTCGCCGAACGACGAGGCGCGGTCGGGTCACCGACTCTGGGATAAAGGGCTTCGTGATATCCACTGGGCCGGCGAAGTACAAAACAGTGCGTTGATCGAGGAGTGCCGGAGTATCAACTCGGTACACCTGAGGCACGATCCATCGACGATCACTTCCCTTCGCCACTGGATCGTTCTGTTGAAGGGTTCGGTCGTCGAGGTCGTTGCGACAGACATTTCGGCGAAACGAGCCTGACCACCGAGGATTTCACCATCGAAGCGGGCTTTCGCTCCCCGCCTAGATCAGAGTTCGGCTGCCTCATCCCAAAGTGGAACGAATATCGAATCCACGAAGTACTCATGGGCCTCCGCCGAGCGCACGCCGAGCGTAAGGTCGGACCACGATGAGTTCCCGAAATTTGCCGACCCCACATACAGAGTCTTTGGTTCGATTGAAACTGCCTTGATGTGAAGAGTGTTGTGCACGGCGACTCGAACGTTTGGAAATCGATCCTTCAAGCGCTTCGCATGCTCGACCTGAGAATCGCTGTCGCCTACACCTATTAGGACGAACATGTTCATCGGTCGGCGGGCGATCTGCGCTTCGTAGTAAGGGTCCCCTTTGCCCCCCGGAAGCCGATAGGTGACGATTCGCACTGTCCCGGACTGCTTATCCAATTGCGAAAGCTTCATTCCCCATGTGTGAGTTCGTCGGTAGAGCTTGAGCTCGCCCGACTTAAACAGAAATCCATGGCTGTCGTTCTTCCATCCCATGCAGGCATGCTGTCATCGATCGGGACAAGAGTCGTGTCCGGCTTCCCGACGCCCAGGTCCGCTCCCTGATTTCAGGATGTGGCTGATCCTCGCCACGGCGTCAAGACCGTTCTTCGTCGCTGCGCTGCGGGAGCTCCGTCTTGACCTCGCCGCTGCGGTCAGCGGGGTGGGGCGGCCAAGGTCCGGCTGAGCCGGTTGCCAGAAACTTTTGGCGCTTCGGCGAGTTTCGGTGCGAATAGGTGAGGTGTGGAGCTGAATCCCGCCTCAGAGAACTTTCCAAACGTTGTCTGCTGGCGCGTTCTCGCGAGCGGATATGCAACTGCCGGGGACGCAACACCCCGCGGCACCACGCAACCGCACACCTACCCGTGGAGGTTCCTCATGTCCCGATCCGTCCCGATCCTCTCGCCGTCCATCGACCGACCGTTCCTCACCGTTGACGAGGCTGCTGCGGTCCTTGGCATCAGTCGCACGCTCGCTTACAGCCTCGCCAATGAGTTCCTGACGACCCGCTCAGGTCTCCCGTGCGTTCGCCTCGGCAGTCGACGCATCGTCGTCCCTCGGGCTGCGTTGGAGCGATGGACGATGACCGATCTCGCGAACCCCGATGATGCGGCGTGACTCGCCCGAAACCTCGGACCGATCGTCACGCTGTCGTGCTCGGTCCCGAGACCGCCGACGTGATCCGCACCGTCGGTCCACTCGCATGGGTTGTACTGATCTACCTCTACGGATCACCGAGCGCACTCGGCCGATCTGTGACGGCGTCGACGCGTACGCTCGCGGCCGATCTCGGTCTGAGCAAGGACACCTGCGCTCGAGCTCTACGGATGCTTCGCTCCGCTGGCCTGATCGACGTCGACACCAAGCGCACCGAGCGTGGCCGCTTCGGCACGATCCGTTACCGACTGCTCGCTCCGCCCAAGCTCATACGTACACAGACGACCCAGGTCCACGACGTCGAGCCACCGCAGCCACCAGCCCCGTCGAAACCTCGTCCCCAGCCCACCGGACCCTCCGAGCAGCTGACGCTGCTCGCCTTCGATTGACGGCAATGCCCGCCCACTCACGTCTGCAGCAACCAAACGACACCAAGAAGCTTCACGAACTTGCATCAGTGATGCCGTCAACGTTGCTGCCGTCCGCCGTTCCGGGGGCGGTGCGGCCGTGTCCGGTGAACCGAGACACGGAGTCATACGCGTGCTGAGCATCGCCAAAGTCGCCGACGCCGACTACTACCTCAAGGCCGTCGTCAGCGGCATCGAGGACTACTACGCCATCGGCGAAGAACCCGGCCGGTGGACCGCCCACACCCACGAACTCCTCGACGTCGATGGCCAACTCGAACAGGCCCAACTCACCGCCGTGCTCGCCGGTCGACACCCGATCACCGACGCACCCCTCATCGAGTCAGCGAACCGGAAGATCCCGGCATTCGACCTCACCTTCCGCGCCCCGAAATCCGTCTCACTCGCCTTCGCGCTCGGCTCGCCGGAGATGACCGCCGAGATCACCGCCGCCCACGACGCCGCCGTGGATGCTGCTCTCGGCTACCTCGAACGACACGCCGCCGTGTCCCGCCGCGGCCATAATGGAACAGAACAAGTCTCGGCCGACGGGTTCATCGCCGCGGCCTTCCGGCATCGGACCAGCCGAGCCGCCGACCCGCACCTCCACACCCACGCCCTCGTGCCCAACATGGTCCGCACCACCGACGACGGTCGATGGCGCACGCTCGACGCCCGCCACCTCTACGCCCACTCACTCACCGCCGGCTACGTCTACGAGTCGCATCTTCGCGACGAACTCACCCGACGACTCGGCGTCGCATGGGGACCGATCGTCAACGGCATCGCCGACCTCGAAGGCATCGACAAGCCAGTCTTGCGTGCCTTCTCGACTCGACGTGAAGACATCGAACACCGTATGGCCGCGCTCGGAACCACTTCGGCACGAGGAGCTGAGATCGCTGCGTTCGACACCCGCGCGGCGAAGGACCACACCCTCAACTACGCCGACCTCGTCGACGACTGGGCGCACCGAGCAGCGGACCTGAACGTCTGGCGCACGACTATTGACGCGCTCGCGGACCGCAACCATCGCAGGTCGATCGGCGCCGCGTCACCCGACGAAGTGCGCCGCATCGAAACGCATCTCCTCGGACCCGACGGACTCACCGAACGAGCATCAACCTTCGATCGTTGCGATGTAATCCGTGCCCTCGTCTCGGCGTACCTGCATGGCGCGACTGTCGAGCTACTCGAAGCGCACGCCGATTCGTTGTTGCGCCATCACGATGTCGTGAAGGTCATCGACGCAACCACGCAGGCGTTGCGGTCAGACAGCGGGCGAACGGTCACTCGAGTCGACACCGGCGCTCGGTGTTCGACCAAGGAACTGATGGCCCTGGAACGCCGATTGGTTGATGAAGCCCTAGCGCGCATGGGAGACGGAACCGCAACGGTGCCGACGGGAATGGTTGATGCCGCCATCGACCGCCGCCCGACGCTTGCGATGGAACAGGTCGCGATGGTTGAAGAGCTGACCTTGGGAGGCGATGGGGTGAGTGTCGTCGTGGCACCCGCAGGAACGGGGAAGACCTTCGCGCTCGCAGCCGCAGTCGACGCCTGGCAATCGGCCGGAGTCACAGTCCACGGCGCAGCACTGTCGGCACGCGCAGCTGCGGAGCTGGAGGCGTCGACCGGTGTCGCGTCCACGACGTTGGCGAGGCTCGTTATCGACCTCGCCACGATTCAGCCCGGCGACGTCGTGATCATCGACGAGTTCGGCATGGCCCCGACCCGCCTCGTCGCACCAATCTTCGACCGAGCCGCAGAGGTGAACGCCAAGCTGGTCCTCGTCGGCGACCCACGCCAACTCCCCGAGATCGGTGCTGGTGGGTTGCTGTCCGGACTCGCTTCACGAGTGCCACCGATCGAGCTGACGGAGAACCGTCGACAGCGCAACGAATGGGAACGTGTCGCCCTCGAACAGCTCCGGTCAGGCGACGTCGGCAAAGCACTGACCGCCTACCAACAGCACGACCGTATGCGCACGCATGAGACTGCTCGCGACGCCAAGGCGTATTTAGTCGACGACTGGCTCACTGCCCGAGCGCAGGGAACCGACGTGATCATGCTCGCCTCACGCAACGCCGACATCGCTGACCTGAACGAGCTGGCCCATCGCCACCTTGTCGTTGCCGGAGTCGTTCGTGGACCAGCTCGAGTGATCGACATCGACGAACGCCGCCGAGAGTTCCAAGCCGGAGACGAAGTGCTGTTCCTCCGCAACGACCGACGTCTCGGCGTCCGGAACGGAATGCGAGCGACGATCGATCGTGTTCGCCCGTTGGGCAGCGTCGACATCACGGTGACGACGAGCGATCGCCAACGCATCGACGTGCCCCGCTGGTACGTCGACCAAGGCCACCTTGCTCACGGCTACGCCATGACCATCCACAAGGCGCAGGGCCTCACGTGCGACACGGCGCTCGTGTATGCCACCGATGACCTATACCGAGAACTCGGCTATGTCGCCCTGAGCCGAGGTCGTGACCTCAACGTGATCTACACAGCCGGCGACGTGAAGCTCGATCCCGAAGCGCACTTACGGTCTCCGCACCGGGTGCCCTCGGAGATGCTCATGGCAGGACTGTCGACAAGTCGAGCCCAGGAACTGGCGATTGACGTGGCCGAGCGGGGAGCAGAAGTGCCGATCGAGCGACTCGGTACTCCCGCCCTTGTCGAGGAGCGTCGATGTTTGCAGGCCGTGCTCGATGCCGCACCGACCACGCCGCCTGGCGTGTATTCGCACGAAGTCGACTACACCGAACGGAATCTGCGAATGACGGACACCCGCATCAAGGAACTGGGAGAGCGCAAGCGCCCGCTGCGGGATCGACTCCGGGGGCCGGACGTCAAGATGGAGCGAGCCCTCGAGCTTCGGGACGAACTACGGGCCGACATGGCCGACCACATGCGTCGGCAGCAAGACCGCGAGGGACGCGCTCGCAGACCGAAAGCGATACCTCGCCGACCACGACGGCGACCGCCAGAAGATCGAGCGAATTGACGATCTCCTCGACGCCCGTGCGCTGAACGCCGTCGCAGACGCGATGATCGAAACGCCCGAGTACCTCCAAGCCCGGATCGGCGACTACCGCTCAACGAAACACAAAGACCGCTGGATCGACGCCGCCACGAGGGCCGAGACCTACCGCCACCACCACGGCATCACCGATCTTGCGTCAGCATTTGGCGCAGAGCCGCCAGGAGCCGAGAAACACGAGTGGCAGCACGCTCAAGATGTCGTCGCCGACGCCCTCGAACCACCACGAACGAGCCGAGGACTACGGATGCGCTGACATGCGGTCACTCGAACTGGGCAGCGCCACCCCACAATTGTTCGAACACCGCCCGATCCTCGGGGTCAAGCGAGAACGCACCACGCATCGCTGCACACGTAGTATCCCAAAGCCGTCTTCCGTCGGTTCGAGGGGTAAGGACGATGGCTAGAGTCATGACTTGGTCTCCCACAGCGGCGACGAGATCAGCGTGTCGTAGCTGGACATACGACGATAGGGCGTGCTGAATTTCCTGCCCACCGGCGGAGCAAACTGCGAAAGCGATCTGCAATTTCGGTTCCTCAATTAAGAACCGCCGAAACTTCCAATGCACTCCGGCTGCGGACTTACTGTCGCGAACGGTCTCACGCAGCCGATCCAAGAGCAGCCGACCGAGTGCTTCGCGTTCCGCCGCCGCAATCCTGTCGATCGCTCCCAGGAGGGCGAGTCGATCCGACTCGGGCCACTCAAACGGCGAAAGTGCGGTGTCCTCAAGAATGACTCGAAACACCTGAAGACCCAGTTGATCGTCAACGCCAACTGGGGTCATCGGAAGTAGGGGCGTCGAATATCGAACGCCTCCTAGGCCTTGCATCCATTCGGCGAGTTCGCCTGCAGGTGCTTCTGAGTCGTAGATGGCGAGCTCGAAGTATCGGGCGGGTTCGGCACCGAGAGTCGCAGCAGGCTCGACGGAAATGCGATGGACGTATGCGACCACTGCAGTGGTGGAGCGAAGTTGGTCGAAAAGGAACTCCCAATCGCGACGGAGCAGGACCACCGCCCTCGGTGCAAGATCGTCCAGCTCCAAACACACCTCGGGCGGACCATCATGATCAAGGATGGCTACCGCAACCCATGCGATTTCAGGGTCTTGAATTTTGACCTGCCGTCCGCGAGCGTTGGTGAAAACAGCGCCTACTTTTGTGCTGCGGATGGAACCGCGAGCTTGTCGTATGGCTTCAGCCGCCTTCTTGGAAATCCACCTCGCTTCCTTCTCTGAGTCGGCCGTTGGGGAAACTCTGGACTTGACCTGTATCGCCAGTCCACGATTTCCGCAGATGATGGTTCCGTCGCCCAGTTCTCGCGTTGCGTTGCCCTTGCGAATGGTTTGGGGGCGTAGCACGAAGTCAGGCAGGCCCCACAACGAGGCGGCGGAGAGGGTCGCGTCTTCCGCACCCGGACCTTGGTCTCTGCCGATCGGTCTCCTCGTCGCAGACGGGACGTTTCTTAAGTAGGACTCTCCACCCACTCGCACCAGAATGGCCAACGCTCCGTCGACATTTCGCCACTCTGCGATGCCCAGGTCTGACTGGTCCAGCAGGCGTTCAACCTTTCGGATTTCGGATGTTTCAAGCGATCCACTCTTGTTCAACGGGGTCCAGCCCGTTGGCGTAAGTCGTCCTCTTTGCTCGGTCGTGGCTGCTCGGTTCAGAATCTCGGTCGTAAGTGCGGCAACGAGATCCAGCAGAGCGCGAGTGCGATTCCCGAGGTTGTCATCCGGGTCAATCGGCCAGGGCGGGGCATTGAAGATGAGATCGAAGGCGCAGCCGGGATTCCCTGAAAGTTCAACTGGTTCTTCGGGCGCAACGAACGTTCCGATCGTTCTCCCGTGAGTCATCGCGCCTGCAGGTTCTGGTTCTACACGGATCGAGGTGCCGGATGACGTGCGAACCGACGGATTCGCTGAGTGACACCACACCGCCAAAGGCTCTGATGGGCCGCCGGTAGTTATCTCGTCCAGGTGAACGAAGAGTCGAGCCACAAACGCCGCATCGTTGTCTCCGCCCGACCCGGTCCGAAACGGCTGGCACTCTTCAACCAACGCGAGAACCGCTTGGTCAAGCTCGCCGAGCGCCGAGCTGGCGACAAGAGCTTCGAACTCCGGTTCCGAACGCGCCAACGGAAACTCGATGTCCGTTCCGATCGACTGCGAGCGAGTCAGAGCTAAGGCGAGCGCGGTGTTGAGGGCGGTGCGGAGCGATTCACCGAAGTCACGAGCTGCCACCGGTTCGTTTGGCGGGGGCCACGTGAGCTCGACATCGATGTGGCCCGTCCGGTCAGAGTCGGTCCAGACCCGACTTTGGAAGCATGACCCGGCGAGAACGGTGTCCCAGTAGCCGAGAATGCTCTGGCGCGCACTTGCTGCCTTTGTCAACGCTGACCGGAGCAGGGCAACGAGTTCCGCCTCGGCTTGTTGATCCGGAACCACTAGTTGCTTCCAAGGATGAGAGCAGCGACCTTAGCGGCGGCGTCTTCCTGCAACGCAGGCAAGACGTGGGAGTACGTGTCCAGTGTGATGGCGATGTTGGCGTGGCCCAGCCGCTCGCTGACGACCTTCGCTGGCACCTTGGCGGCCAAGGCGGCCGAGGCGTAGCTGTGGCGCACGTCGTGAAGTCGGATCGCCGGTAGCCCTGCCCGTTCGGCGGAGCGGACGAACAGCCGGCTGATCCGCTGCGGGTTGGTCGGCGTGCCGTCTTCGTTCGTGAACACAAGCCCGCTGTCGGTCCAGCTCCCGCCCCACGCGAGTCGCTCCGCCGCCTGCGCTGCACGATGCGAGCGCAACGCGCCCGCAGTCACCGGATCGAGCGCCACCGATCGCCGCGCCTTGTTCGTCTTCGGCTCAGAGAAGACGAGCTTGTACTCAACGACGTTCAACGCCTGCATGACCTGTATCCGCGAGTTCCGATGATCAACGTCGCGCCAACGAAGCCCGAGCACCTCGCCTCGCCGCATGCCTGTCGTCGCCAGCAGCAACCACATGGCGTAGAGGCGATCGTCGGCGACCGACGCCAGGAACGTCCGCAGCTGCTCGGCGCTCCAGATCTTCATCTCCGGTGACCTTGCCGTCGGTGGCTCCGCAAGGTCTGCGGGGTTGCGTCCGATCCGTTCCCACCGAACGGCGTCGTGCAGCGCCTTGTGGAGAATCGTGTGCACCTCCTTCACGCTCTTCGGGGCAAGCCCGCCGGTGCCGTCGGCTCGGCCGTTGGCAAGAAGGTCTGCGTACATAGCATTGAGCGCTGCGGGGGATAGAGCCGACAACCGCAGCGCGCCCAAGCGAGGGACGAGGTGCTGCAGTACGTTGCGCCGGTAGTCCGCGTGCGTCAACTCCTTCACGCTCGCCTTGATCGCCGGGAGCCACTCGTCGTCGAGGTCCTCCTGCCGGCGAACCCGAGAAGTGTCGACGTGCCCTCCAGGGGCGCACCTCGGACCGCTACCTCTCAAAGTCGACACCCTCTCGTTGGGTGCGGAAGCCTCGGCGGATACCTGGCGCTTTCCGGCGGGCGTCGGGGGCAAGCTCAGACTGGACGTACAACTTCTCACCTGGCCCTACGACGTGCCGCACGTTGTCGAGCGTAGCGGTGGAGCCCCGGCTGGACGCGGCTAAGCACCTCGCAAAGTGAATCGGAGGTCGGTTGCCCCCAGGATTGGGGGCAACCTCTCTCGCAGTGCGGGTGACAGGAATTGAACCTGCACGTCTTTCGACACCAGGACCTAAACCTGGCGCGTCTGCCAATTTCGCCACACCCGCAGAGATGGACTCATTAGACAGTCTGCACCTTTTTCACTCGCCTTGAGGCTCAGTTAACCGGGCAACCTCACGTAGCATCTCCGCCATGTCACTTCCCGAGTTCACCGCTTCGTCGGCCAACGGTATGCCCCAGGGCGACGTCTTCGAACGTTTGCTGAAGGAACGTATCGTTTTCTTGGGCACCGCTGTCGACGACAGAGTTGCCAATGAGATCAACGCCAAACTCCTCTTGCTCGACGCCGAGGATTCCACCAAAGACATCTCCCTGTACATCAATTCCCCTGGTGGATCGGTATATGCGGGCATGGCCATCTACGACACGATGAACTTCGTGAAGTCCGACGTTGCAACGTTCTGCATGGGTATGGCTGCCTCCATGGGCCAGTTCCTGCTCAGCGCGGGCACCAAAGGCAAGCGATACTGCCTGCCCAACGGCCGCATCCTCATGCACCAGCCGCTGGGCCAGATGCAGGGCACCGCCGCAGACATCCAGATCCACGCCACGCAGATCATCAAGACCAAAAAGCTCATGGCCAAGCTCACGGCCGAGGCGACCGGTCAAACTGTTGAACGCATCGAGGCCGACGCAGACCGAGACCGTTGGTTCACAGCCGAAGAGGCCCTGGAATACGGCCTCATCGACAAGATTGTCTCGCACCGCACCGACAACTAGCGAGGATCAGGTCGCCCGTGGGCTTCGGCCCGCGGTGTTGATTCATCTTCCGATTTTGGGTTGACGATCGAACGTACGTTTGTGTAGGGTGGCTGTGTGGACGATTCGGCGGACGCATACGGGGCTTGGGTTGCATCAGGTTTCGCGGGAGATGAGTTGTGTTTTTTCACCCGGCAGGATTGGGGTTTGAAGGAGACTGATTCTGATGGGTACTCAGCGTGCGAAGACTCGTTTGACGGGCGAGCAGAAATACGATTTGTGGCAACGATTGTTGACTGGTCAGATCACGACAGCTCAGGCTGTCGTGGAGGCTCATGTCGATCGTTCGACGATCATGACGATCAAGAAGGCGGCCCGCGATGGTGCGATCGCTGCGTTGTCAACGAAGCCCGGTCGACCGAAATTCGATCCGAAAGAACGATCGGAGAATCAGCGTTTGCAAGCCGAGATTGCCCGGTTGCAGTCAACGGTGATCGAGCAAGCTGTCGAGTTGTCGGGGTTGCGGGGAAAATCGGCTTGGGCTTGACGGCCCGATTCCAGCCCGAGTCGACCGCGCAGTCAAGACCGCAATTTTGGAGCTGATCATGTTCGCCGTCACCGCTGGTTGGGAACTCTCCCGTGTGTGTGGGGTTCTCGAAATTGATCGTCAGCGTGTGTGGCGGTGGCAACAACGCCAGACGACCGGGACACTTGATGACGCAGCTCCGGGAGGCCGGCCTGTCAACACGATTCTGGGCTGGGAAGAAGAAGCCATTCTCGATCTTTTCGAGAAATGGGGACCTGTCGATTTCTCGACCGTAAACTCGCGCACCGAGGCTCCTACCTTGGCCAGGTATGGGTTTCACCGTCAACGGTCGACCGGGTCTTGGCCCACCATGGCCTCACACTGGCTGGTAATCCAAGGCCTCCACGGTCGGTCAAGAAACCGTGGCCGGACTGGGTTTGTTGGGAACCAAACCAGCTGTGGTGCTGGGACGCAACACATTTCATGCGTTGCGATTCCCAGATCGTGTACGGCATCATCGATGTTGTTTCACGTAAATGGATCACAACACTGCTGTGCGCCGAAGCAACCTCCACGCAAGTGAAAGTCGTGTTCCTCAACGCTCTCGAAACCGAAAGGACTACTTGAACCGTTGGAATGGCGACTCGACCACCCCGCCGATGTTGACCTCAACGACAACGCCGCCCCAGTGCTACTCGCGGTATCTGACAACGGCCCAGAAATGCGCTCCGATGAGACAAGAGCGTTCATGGCACTAATGACGATCGGACAACATTTTGGGCGGCCATCGACACCAACCGATCAAGCCTGGATAGAGTCCCTATGGGGACATATCAAAGCCGAGAACCCCTACCTGCTCGGTATCACTGATCCTGCCGTTCTCGCCGCCGAACTCGAACGTGTCAGACAGCACTACAACGGCACAAGGCTTCACGAAGCTATCGGCTACGTGACCCCAAACGACGAACACCAAGGCCTAGGCCAAGCAATCCGACAAGCCCGAATCGACGGGCTCGCCGCACAAGACACCAACCGCCGCAACTACCACCGCAACACCAAACCATGACCACAACAACCAACCCAAAATGTTGGGTGAATCCAACCCCACCACGTCGCGAAGAGTCTGATACACCTCAG
>CAVXQD010000006.1:0-14327 GCA_963763885.1 uncultured Acidimicrobiales bacterium | reverse complement strand
GGGCCGAGTTGCCAATGCATCGTGATTTACCGCCGCGTCGGCAGATGGTTGTGGACTCCGGTGCTGCAAGACCAGGCGGTTTGGCAACCTTGCGAGCCTGGGTCAAGCCGAACGTGCGAGAGTGCTGTGGTGGAACCGCAACAGTTCGAGGTGGACCGATGAAGTACTCAGAAGGCCCAACGGTGTCGACAGCCACCCAGATAGCGGCCTCGGCGTCCATGGTGTGGTCGATCGTTTCCGACATTGCGTTGCCGACGCGGTTCTCCACCGAAGTCAGGTCCGTGGAATGGATCGGTGACGATTCCGAACCGCGCCTCGGTGCTCGCTTCGTGGGCCACAGCGAGCACGACGCAGCCGGTCAGTGGTCAACAACCTCCGAGATCACCGCGTTGCAGGAACCGCAGGTGTTCCAATGGAGTGTGCTTGGCGCCGACGATGTTCCGTCTTCCGTGTGGCGTTTTACGATCACCGACCACGGCGACGGATCGGTTCAACTTGAACAGTGGATGCAGATGGGCCCGGCGCGCAGTGGGATCAACCCGGCCATCGACCGCATGCCAGAGAAAGAGGACCGGATCATCGAGCGCCGCCTTGGCGAGCACCGCGTCAACATGGAACGAAACGTGGCCGGGGTCAAAGCAATGGCCGAAGGTTCCGCATGACGAATTTGCTTGGGCCTGTCTTCGTCCGAAACGACCGGAAGGCTGACCGATGACGCTGCGCATCGGAATATCCCTCGACCCCTCTCGGCCACGGTTCCTTGAACTTGCGCGCGAAGCGGAACGGATCGGCGTTGATTCGATTTGGGTCGCGGAGTATTGGGGTGTCGACGCGTTTACGCCACTTGCAGCAGTTGCTGCGGTCACGGAACGAGTCAAGCTCGCAACTGGAATCGCGCAGCTAGGCGGGCGGACCCCCGCAATGTTGGCGATGACGGCTCTCGGTGTGCAGAAGTTGTCCGACGGCCGTCTGATTCTCGGTATCGGGGCGAGTGGCCCGCAGGTGATGGAAGGGTGGCACGGTGTACCGTTCGATCGGCCGGTCCGTCGCACCCGCGAGACGATCGAGATCGTTCGGATGATCGTCGCTGGAGAACGAGTCTCATACGACGGACCGTTGTATCAACTGCCGTTGCCGGGCGGTGTTGGCAAGGCGCTGCGGTCGGCCGTGAGTGCCGCTCCTATCCCGATATACGTCGCATCGCTTGGGCCAGCAAACTTGGCCTTGACCGGCGAACTGGCCGACGGGTGGATCGGCAATTCGTTCTTTCCGGAAACAGCAGACGTGTACTGGGGTTCAATCCGCGAGGGCGCGTCGAAGGCTGGTCGGTCGTTTGATGATCTCGATCGGGTGGTCGCGGTTGGTGTGGAGTTCACCGCCGATGAGCCCGAAGCGATCGGCGCAGCGGGTCGCCGCCATGCCGACGGCTACGCGTTCACGTTCGGGGCAATGGGTTCCGCTGCATCGAACTTCTATAACAACGCGTTCGCCCGCCAAGGGTTCGGCGAGGACGTGGCCGAGGTGCAACGGCTTTGGGCAGCCGGTGAGCGTGAAGCTGCGGCTGCACGGGTCCCCATCGAGATCGGACTCGGCACAAACCTGATTGGACCTCCTTCGATGGTGCGTGAACGACTGCGCGCATACGAACACGCCGGCGTCACGACGCTGCGAGTGGGAATCCACGGCGACTTCGATGCAACTATGGCGACGCTCGAAACGTTGATGGAGCTTGTCCGTTGAAGCGGCCCGCGGCGCGTTAGGGCTTGGGGCGACCCAGGTAGTGCGTCATTTGGTCCCGGAAGAGGGCAGCCATGTCGATATGAGGGTCAAGCAGCCATTGCACTTGAAGTCCTGACATGGTTGCCAGGAGCAGCCGGGCGGCGTCGTCCACATTGATTCCAGGTCGAGTTTCGCCTGCCTTTGCCGCGCTGCGGAGCGTCTCTGCGATGCTGGAGGACACGCGCTCGTAGCGTGCGCGAAAGAACTCATGCGCCGGATGGTCTTCGGCGGTGGCCTCCGCGGAGAGGATTGTGAACAGCCGGACGATGTTGGGCTGTTTCGTGTTGTCGATCACAATCTGGACGATTCCGTCTAGGTGCGAACCGGACTCCATCTCTGCGCGGCCCGCCGCCTCGGCCGTGATGAGGTCTCGTTCTCCCAACACCGCCGTGAGCAACTCGATCTTGGTGCCGAAGTAGTACCGCATTGACGCCTGGCTCATGCCGACGTGGTCTGCGATGTCTCGCATTGAAGAGCCCCAATAGCCCTTGAGTCCGAAATACTCCAACGCCCCGCGGAGGATTTTCTCGCGCTGGATTGGTGCGTTTGCGTAAGGGCCTCGCGGTGGACGAGCTGAGGTCATTCAACCATTCTACCTGACGGTTTGGAACAAATTCCGCACGACTGTGCGGAGTTCGTGTACAGTGCTTTCGGTCACACAAACCGACCCTCGTACGGGTCGCCGAACCAAAGATCGGATGGATTGACGTGCACACACAAAGCCCGCTCCATGGATGCAGCGCAGTCACCAACTGCGGCGTGCATCGGCCCCGTCCATGAGGCGACTCATCGCGAAACGGCTCGCGTTTGCGGTGCCGATGTTGTTTTTGGTTTCGTTCTTCTCGTTCGTCCTGGTGTCGTTGTCGCCCACCGATCCGGCCCGAATTGTGGCGGGACCCTACGCAGACGAAACCCGGGTGGCTGAGGTCCGTACGGAGATGGGGCTCGATCGCCCGATCCTCACCCGCTACGGCAGTTGGGTCTCGCATGCCGTACGTGGGGACTTTGGAACCTCGGTCACCTTTGCGCAGGGTGTCCCCGTGCGAAAGCTCCTCAACTCTCGGGTGCCGACCACGGTGTCAACCGTTGCGGCGTCGCTGGTGGTCGTCACCATCGCGGGCATCGCGCTGGGGGTCTTCTCCGCAGTGCGCGGCGGGAGCTCGGGACGGGCGGTAAGTGTGTTCTCGCTCTTTGGATTGGCCGTGCCGGGCTTCTGGCTGGTGCTGATCCTGACGCAGTTGTTCTCCGTGAAGTGGAGGTTGTTCCCTGCGATCGGGTACCGGGGGTTTACCGACTCGCCCACCGCCTGGCTGAGGGCGCTCGCCCTACCAGTCCTGGCTATCTCGGTCGGTCCGATTGCGTCGGTCACGAAGCAGACCCGTGACTCAATGCTTGACGCGTTGGGCAAAGACTTCGTGCGTGTCATGCAGGCAAACGGAATGCCCCGCCGTTCTGTGCTGTATCGCCATGCATTAAAGAACGCTTCCATTCCGCTGGTCACCCTTCTCGGTATCAACGCAGTGGCGTTGATCGGTGCTTCGGTCGTCGTCGAGAAGATCAAGGCCTTCGATGGGCTGGGCTCACTCGCCGTGGACGCCGCAGCAGGGAGCGACCTTCCAATAGTGCAGGGCGCGGTCGTTTACTTCTGTCTCTTCGTGATCTTGATCGGCCTGATCGTGGACATCAGCTACTCGTTCCTCGACCCTCGGGTGCGGGTCCGATGAACAATTCGCTGAGTGGTGCGACCAAAGTCGAGACCAATACCAAACGGGTGACGCAGAAGGGCTTTGCCCAACGGTTGCTCGGGAAGCCAGCAGCGGTTGTGTCCGGGACATGGCTGCTCATCGTTGCGTTGGCCGCTGTGTTTCCACGGCTGTTCACCGGTAAAGATCCACAGGAGCAAGACCTGTTCGGCATTCTTGGAGGACCCGGGACCAAGGGTCATTTCCTCGGCACGGACGAACTTGGCCGAGACCTCTTCGCTCGCCTGGTTCACGGAGCCCGATGGACAGCGTGGGGAAGCATCGTCGCGCTGACGGTTGCTGTGGTTGTAGGCGTCACGCTCGGACTGATTGCCGGCTACCTCGGCGGCAAGGTCGACATGCTCATTCAGCGGTTTGCGGAGATCCTCTTTTCCATTCCCGCACTGATCATTCTCTTGGTGGTCTACTCGGTCTTTCCGTTCAACGTCGTCGTTGCAATGGGCACGCTCGGGATCATCTTCTCTTCTTCGTTGTCTCGACTGGTTCGAGGGGTAACGCTCACGACGCGCGAGGAACTCTTCGTTTCTGCCGCCCTGGTGTCTGGGCTCTCGAAGCGCCAAATCATCTTTCGGCACCTACTGCCGCGCATCTCCAGCTTGGTGATTGTCCAGGCTTCGCTCCTCGCGTCGATCACGGTTTTGATCCAGTCGAGCCTTGCCTTCCTCGGATTCGGTCCGCGGGCGCCGCGCCCGTCTTGGGGAGGGCTGATTGCCAACGCGAAAGACAACATCACACGCCAGTCCTGGCTGCTGGTGCCGCCCGGAGTGGTTGTCGCTCTGACCGTGATTGCGCTCAACATCTTCGGAGACGCCTTGCGTGACACCGCCACGGAACGGTGGTCAATTTCGAAGCTGAAGCGTCGTGGTCGAAAGGCAACGGGTGGGCTGACCTACACGCCAACCCCGATTCTTGACGCTGGAACAGCCTTGCTCTCCGTGCAGCACCTTTCGGTTTCGTTTCCCGGCGACGACGGTCCAGTGTCGGTCGTCACGGACGTTTCCTTCGACATCAAACCGGGGGAGGTACTGGGCATTGTCGGAGAATCCGGATGCGGGAAGTCGATGACTGCGTCGGGAATTCTCGGGATGATCCCCGGGCGCGGAGCAGTCACCGGGGGTGCCGTTGTTTTCCGAGGTCAAAACCTCACCGCAATGACGCCGATGGAACTTGGAGAAATCCGCGGACGCCAGATCGGTTTCGTGTCGCAAGAGCCAATGGTTGCGCTTGATCCAACGTGGAGGGTTGGACGTCAGATCGCCGAAGCGGTTGCGCATCACCGTGGAGTCTCCAAACAGGATGCCGGGCGCATAGCGATCGAACTTCTGGAAGCGGTGAACCTACCAACACCGGTGGAAATGGCTCGCCGGTATCCGCATCAAGTGTCAGGTGGTCAGGCACAACGAATCGCGATTGCGTTCGCGCTTGCGGGCAACCCGTCGTTGCTCATTGCCGATGAGCCCACCACAGCGCTCGATGTCACTATCCAGGCCGAGATCCTGTCGTTGCTGCGCAAGATCGGCGAAGAACGCCAAATGGCAATCATGCTGATCACGCACAACTGGGGTGTGGTGGCCGAGCTGTGCGACCGCGCTGTGGTGATGTACGCCGGTGAGGTTGTGGAGACCGCAACCGTGTCGGAAATGTTCCACCGGCCGCTGCATCCCTATACACAAGGTCTGTTGCGGTCGAACCCGCATCTTGCGAAGAAGGGCGACCGGTTGCCGACGATTGCTGGCTCTGTTCCTCTCCCCTCGGAATGGCCAACGGGGTGCCGATTCCAGGCCCGCTGCGTGTTTGCGTCGCCGGAATGCGGTGCTGAGGCCGTTGTTCTCACGCAACCGCTGCCTGGGCGGGACGTCCGCTGCATAAAGGCGTCGGAGATCATAAGTACACAGATGACAGGAAGTGCGTCGTGACTCAGCCCGCTGGTGTTCCTTTGTTGGAGATCGAAAATCTGTCGGTACATTTCCGTCAAGGGTCTCGCGTAACGCGCGCCGTAGACGGTGTAAGCCTCAGCGTCGGCGCGGGTGAAACGGTTGGGCTGGTAGGCGAATCAGGTTCCGGCAAGTCCACCATCGGACGAGCAATCGTTGGGCTTGCCCCGGTCACGTCGGGCACCATTCGTTTCGACGGGCGCGACATCACAACCGCAAATCTGAAGCTGCGCCGGGAACTCTCGGCCGAAATGCAGGTGGTGTTCCAGGATCCGTACTCGTCGCTCAACCCGGCAAAGACAATTGGCCAGACGCTGGCTGAGCCAATGACCGTGCACGAGAAACTCAGCCGGTCTGACCGGGCTGACCGTGTGGCGGAAATGTTGCTTCGAGTTGGCTTGCCCGAGGACGCTGCTCACCGGTACCCCGCTCAGTTCTCCGGAGGTCAGAGGCAACGCATCGCGATTGCACGCGCGCTTATGTTGAAACCTCGTTTGGTGATTTGCGATGAGCCTGTCAGCGCGCTCGATCTCTCGATCCAGGCGCAGATCATGAACCTGTTGGCCGATCTGCAGGAAGAACTCGGCGTCAGCTACCTGTTCATCGCGCACGACCTTGCCGTAGTGCGTCACATCTCACACCGCACCGTCGTGCTCTATCGCGGTCAGATCATGGAGTCCGGTGAAGCCCAAGCAGTTGCAGACGCTCCGCAGCATCCGTATTCCGAGGCGCTCGTAGCTTCGGCTCCGTTGCCGGACCCGGACGTACAACGGGTGCGGGCTCGCGAGCGGTCCGAGACGCTGCTTTTGAACGGCCGTGAGGGGGACCCGCTGTCAAGCTGCGCGTTCGCCTCACGCTGCTCCTACTCGGCCGACTTGTGCTGGCAGGCACGTCCTGCATTGGTGACAGATGCAAGCGGCCGGTCGGTCGCGTGCGTCCGACACGTTGCTGCGGCGTCGACCTGACGGCGATCTTTCGCCATCCGAACACCCATCCGAACACCCATCCAAACACCCATCCAAACACCCATCCAAACACCCATCCGAACACCAACCACGGAGACATCATGACGAAACTGTCCACCCGGCGCCGCGGCGTCGCCCTTGCACTGCTCGCGGTAAGCGCCGCAATGGTGTTCGCACCTGCATCTCCGGCTGTATCGAAAAAGACGACAACAAAGAAGCGGGCGACGGCCAAAGCAACGGTAACAACCAAGGCCGCTAAAACCACTGTCGCCGCCGGTTCATCAGCGCCAACTACTGCTGGCGCCCCGGCAGCGAAAAAAGGTCCCGGCGAAAAGATCGGCGATCAGCTGACGATCGCAATTGGGGCGGCTCCAAACAGCCTCAACCCAGCGTTGGCCAACGTGGGAACCGCAAACCTGAACATCAACCCCACTTACGCGTCGATGCTCTACATGAACAAGGACCGGTCCTACTCCGGCGAAATTGCGGAGAAGTGGGGCTACACGGATGAGTTCAATGAGCAGTTCGAGATGACCGTCCGTCCGGGACTGAAGTTTGCAGATGGAACACCGCTTGATGGTGCAGCTGCCGCTGCTTCGCTGAACTACTACCTGAAGAACGGACTCAACCGCACCGCGTGGCTGAGCAACGTTTCCAGCATCACAAATCGGGGCAACGTGGTCGTCGTGAAAATGAGCACCTCAACTCCGGATCTGGAACGAGTGTTCTCTAGTGACAAGCTCGCTGGCGCCATCATTTCGTCGGCTGGTCTCGCAGATCCAAGCAAGATGGCAAGCGCAAGCTTTGGCGCGGGAGCCTATGTCTTGGACTCGGGCGCCTCCACGCCTGGAAGTACGTACACCATGGTCCCCAACAAGAACTTCTGGAACCCATCTCAGCAGAACTGGAAGAAGATCGTCATCAAGGTCGTGCCTGACGCAAATGCAGTGATTCAAGCCATGCAGACAGGACAGATTGACTACAGCAGCCAGCTGACGGGGGCCAACATCTCAGCTGCAAAGTCTGCGGGTCTCAACATCGATCTCGCTGCGGGCGCTTCGTTCTTCGCGCTCCTCGCGGATCGCGGTGGCGAGCTCACCCCTGCCATTGGAGATCTGAAGGTACGTCAAGCGATGAACCTCGCCCTTGATCGCAGCGCAATCTGCAAGGCCGTTCTTGGTGAGGCATCGACACCGATGTATCAGTTGCAAGCCGCCGGAATGGATGGCTATGACTCCGAGATAGACAAGCTGTACCCATACGATGTGGCACGGGCAAAGAAGCTCATGTCGGAGTCGCTCTTTCCATCTGGATTCAAGCTGAGTATCGAGGCAGCCAACCAGGCTGGATTCAACGTGCTCGGTCAAGCTGTTGCTCAGCAGTGGAAGGCCATTGGCATTGATGTTGATATCACTAACTCGCCCAACGTTCCTGCAGGCCAAGCTCTTCACGCAGCGAAGAAGTTCTCCGTCTACATCACAGCGAACGGTCTCAACTCCACGCCGCTGCTCGCCGGGTTGCACGTCTTCTCTCCAGGGAATCGTTTCAACCCATGGGGTAGCGCAGACCCTGGCATCAACGATGTTCTGAAGCAGGCGTTCTCGCTCCCGCAAGCAGAAGCAGAGAAGCTGTATCGCAAAGCCTGGCGTCGTTCGGCTGAGCTCGCCTGGCAGGCACCTATCTGCACCTCGCAAACCGTGGTGGCTGCAACCAAGGGTATCAGCGGCTGGGAAGTTCCTAACGGCGGCAACCCGCCTTCGGCGATGGACCTGTTCCCGTCGTGATGGCAATGTAACTCCACTTAGCTTTTCAAAGGCTGCGTTCACCCTTGGTGAACGCAGCCTTTTCGCGCCGGTCGTTCCTGGGCCATGCCCTTGGTTGCGGGAGATCAGGTGAAGAAACGAGAACGCGTCGCCCACAGCCCAAGGGCTGGGTTGGCGATGTAGTCGAAGGCCACACCATCGCAGTCGAGTTGTGGCCCAGCGGTCGTGGCGGCGGTGACTCCCAGGCGCAGTAGCTCCTCCGGCAGAGAGCGCCAGCCAAATCCGACATTCTCGACTTCGGATTGTGTGAGCCCGCCCGACGCCGGGTCCGTGCAATAGGTGATTTGGAAGCGGCCCTCACTGCTGCCGTGGATGAGATGTGCTGCAGCTCCCAGGCTCGCAGCTATCTGCGGATCGGCCGCAAGCGCCGCGAGGGTTGCCTGTGTGCCCCGATACCCGTGGCGGCGAATCAGTACGTCGATCAAGGGATCCTCGCCGAATCGGGTGACTCCAGGTGCCAGCACGATCAGCTCACCATCGTCGGCGATGGCCATGCGGGTGCGATAGATCGCTTTGTTGCCCAGCCATGTCGTACGAAACTCATTGGGATCCAGCCAACACGCGACTCTTGTGAACTCTCGCTCCATAACCTCGACGTTGCACTCGGCAGCAAGCGCGGCGGCCGACCGGTATGCCGCCCCGCCGGTTTCAGAGGAACGACCAGCACCAACGAACAGGCCACGTTGGACAACCCCGCTGGCGGTGTCTTCCATAACAGTAAGTATCCATAGAACGTCTACCCGAGGAGCGATGAAGCGATCGAACGCAGCGTCGACGACGGAGCGGACCGGACCGTCGGGTCGGCCCATCAGCGTCTCCATGTCGGAGACTGCACCGAGGAAGTGGCTGCGGTGAACGGTAGGTGCGCCGCCAAGCCCGATCACGATGTTCTTGGTGAAATTCGCCATGCCAATCACCTCGTGCGGAACGACCTGACCGATGGAGATGAGGAGGTCCCAACCGTTCAGAAGCTCGCCGTCGATCTCTACGGGAATTGGCTCAGTAATGCGTCCCCGACTCAGCACGTCGATCTCTGCGCGTCCGATTTCGCCGACGTGTACGAGTCCAGTCTGCCAACGGTGATGCAGAATGCGCTCATACGGAACTCCGTCACCGAAGAGAAGCTGGGCGTCAGAGGGGCTCATCTCAACGTGAGTCCCGAGGGCTGGCAACACGCCCACCTCAAGTCCGTCATGTTGCAGCCGGTTGAACAGCAAAGCAGTGATCTCACCCGCTCTGGAGTACAGGCGGGTGTGGTCTGGCGGGACAAGCAAGATTCTCTTGGCGCCAACTGGGAAGACGAACTTCTCCACGATCGTGTCGATATGCGCGCTTAGTTCAGCGTTTGTGATCTCTCTCGATGCATTCCCGTCGGAGAGGAGGGGGGGCTCGCTCCGTCCCGCCCTCCCGCCAACAAGTGCCAACGCGCGTTCAACCACGTTGTGAAGCTCGTCGCTGGCGTCCACGGCGTAAACGTCGGGTTCCCCGTCGGGTCGTTCAAGCGTCCCAAACTGGCTTGCCACCATCGACGCTCCCATGAAATGGCCCGATCGTTCAGCGATTCTGTGCTCAATCAGCGCGCGAGGCACATCGAGGAAGACAAACCGAACGTCGCCAGCTCGCCGCAGCGCGTCTCGATATGACCTGCGCAAAGCGGAACAAGAGACAACAACAGGTCCATCGTGACGGAGCTCTCGCTCCAGAAGTGCCAGCCAAGGCCATCGGTCATCGTCCGTGAGGGCGATGCCGTGAGACATTTTTTCCACGCTTGCGGGCAGATGGTGATCGTCACCTTCCACGTACCGGGCACCCAGGCACCGTGCCATCTCTGCTGCCACGCTTGATTTTCCGCAGGCGGCGACTCCCATGACTACGATCCGAAGCGGTGTCACGACGCCCACTCGCCAGGGAAGCCGAAATAGCGAACGGCGTTTCCGATGCAAATGTCGTGCACTGTTGCCGACAGCAATTCGGTGTCATTCGGAATGCGACCGGCCTCGGCGTCACGGCCGATGGCATCGCACAGAATCCTCCGAAACAGCTCGTGGCGAGTCATCGAAAGGATGGAACGAGAATCGGTAAGCATGCCGATGAAGCCTCGCAGTTGACCGATCTGGCTGAGGTCGTCCAGTTGGCGCCGCATGCCTTCCTCGTGGTCGTTGAACCACCACGGCGGGCCCCACTGCACCAGCGAAGCAACCCCAGTACGCGAGTACGCACCGGCCATGGTTGCAAACAATGCGTTGTCCGCTGGGTTGAGGTTGTACAAGACCGTCCGCGGCAAGGTCGAAGCGGTCTCCAAATTGCCCAGGAATCGCACTAACCCGGCGGCGTGCCGCGCATCGTTCATCACGTCCGCTCCAACGTCTCGGCCAACCAATGAGAGCAGGCGAGGTGAGGCGTTTCGAAGGGGTCCGAGATGCAGCTGCAACACGGACTCGTCAGCGTGAGCAAGCTGCGCGGCCAGCGCCACAACTTCAAGAAGAACAGAGTTTCGTTCTTCTACTCCCGGTTCAATGCCGGCTTTCGCTTTCCGGATGGCGGCATCTGCCTTGGCGCGGTCTCGCTCGGAATCCGGCAACGTCGGGAGACCGTGATCACTGGCCCGACATCCGATGGATGCAAAGCGCGCATAGGAGACCGCGAGGGCACCCAGAAGCGTGTCAAGGTCCGTGACCTCGACTCCGGTCGACGATCCCAGCTGGGTCGCCCAGATGTTCCAGGCCGAGGGGTCGGTGAGGCGAAGGTGCGCTGCGTCGGGCCTGAATGTGGGGAGCAGCGCCGTTGCGGGGCTTGCTGTGGCGTGCCGAACGTGGTGCGCCAAGTTGTCAGTGGGATCGTCAGTGGTGGCGACCGCTCGGACTTGGAAATGCACGAGCAGCCGCTGCGCCGACCACTGTGGTAGCTGCCGGTTGGCCTCGTCCCAGATCTCCCGTGCAGTGGATGGATTGAGGGGTATGTCGATTCCGAACACCCGCCGCAGTTCCAGATGCGTCCACATGTAGAGCGGGTTTCGGATGGTTCTCGGCACCGTTGCGGCCCAGGCTTTGAAGCGGTCCCACGGATCGGCATCACCCGTAATGAGCGCTTCGTTGAATCCGGCCAAACGCATGGCCTTCCACTTGTAGTGATCGTCTTCCAGCCAAAGGTCCGTGAGCGTTTCCCACACCCGATCGCCCGCAATGTCGGCGGGAGACAGGTGATTGTGGACATCAACGATCGGTGCTGTTGCCGCGATGCCGTGGTAGAGCGAACTTGCTTCGTCGCAGCTCAACAGCACGTCGTCGTGAAGAAACTCTTTCATATGCGCTCAGATGGTTGTGGAGCTGAATCCACCGTCGACGATCAGTTCCGTGCCCGTGATGAAGCGTCCGGCGTCACTTGCAAGCAAAAGGGCTGCACCGCCTAGTTCGCTCACGGCGCCGAAGCGTGCCATTGGTGTGTGTCCAAGTATTGATGCAACCCGGTCAGCGGAGAGAATTTTGCGGTTCTGTTCGGCGGGAAAGAAGCCGGGCACAAGGACGTTGCATCGAATCCCGATTGGACCCCATTCCCGAGCGAGGTTCTTGGTGAGATTGTGTACGGCGGCCTTGGTCATGGAGTAGGTGAACACTCGCGACAAGGGTGTGAGGCCTGACACGCTTCCGATGTTGATGATGCTTGCGCCGATACCAGTGGTCTGCGCCCGAGCAACGAAGTAGCGCCCGAATTCCTGGCATGCGCGGAACACAGCGAGTTGATTGGAAGCGACGATTCGTTCGAGTTCTTCGTCAGCAACATCCAAGAAAGGCGTCGCCGCATTGACTCCCGCACCGTTGACAACGACATCGATACCGCCGTGTGTCGCCACGACGTGCTCTACCAGCGAGTGAAGTTGTTCGCGTGAGGTTGTGTCGCACGCTTGAAAAGTCCCGGGTACACCAAGGGTGCGCATCCGGTCGAGCACGGCTTCCGCCTTAGCGGGATCACGCCCAACAATCACCGTTTGAGCACCCGCAAGAGCAAACGTTTCGGCGATATTGCCGCAAAGAACGCCGGTACCCCCAATGACCACCGCAACTCGGCCGTCCAACCGAAACGCGGATACTTCCGTTGTTTGGTCGAGCGTTCGAGATGCGTACGGGTCGTCGTTCATTGCTCAGCCTTGTTGGATGACTCGTTGGCGGTACCAGGCGGCAAGAACATCGTAGGCGAGCTTATGGTTGCCCTCGTTGTCGATGAGACCCTTGCGGTTGAATCCGTCTTGTACTCCAGGCAGGAGGCGGAACGGTGCGCGGAAGTCCTTGAGGATCCATGGTGTGGTGCCAGCGAGGAACGGTAGCTTCGACAGCATTGCCAACTGGTGGTGATACACCTCGGCCTGAAATTCCTCTGTCCACGATTCGTCCAATGACCCGTGGAGCCCGCCTTTGGCGTCTGCCCCAAACTCCGACACGATCACCGGCTTGTCATAGATTGACGTCCACGTGGTTCGAGCCATTGCCTCAAAGGTGCCGTAGTACCAACCGTGGTACTCGTTGATGCCAAGTACATCGAGATCCGCGCCAAGGGGGTCGTCGATCACCCAGTGGTCAGAGGTCTTCGTCATATCAAGGACGCCTGCTCCCTCGGGGTGGCTGAAGAGCGCAGCAGTCACAAGGCGCGTGTTGTCGAGCTGGCGCGCAAGCCCGACGAGGTCACGAAGGAACTTGGTGCGGTTGTCTTGCGGATGGGTCTCGTTGGCAACAGACCAGAGGATGACGGCGGCCCTGTTGCGGTCTCGCTCGATGAGCTCAGTGAGTTGGGACTTTCCGTTCGCGAGCGTCGCCTCGTTGTCCCAATCGATTCCCCAGTAGACCGGAACTTCGGCCCAGGCCATGAGGCCGAGTTCATCGCAAGTTCTGACCGTGTGTTCGTTGTGTTGATAGTGCGCAAGACGGACAAAATTGCATCCGAGATCCTTCGCGTGTTGAAGCAGGGCACGTGCTTCTGCGGCGGTTTTCACTCGGCGGGCCGGGTCGCCCAGCGCCTCGTCATGAATTGAAATGCCGGCGAGAAACGTCTCGACTCCGTTGACGAGGATCTTGGTTCCTTCAGTCGAGACGGTGCGGAAACCAATCCGGTCAGTCACGCTGTCTGTGGAACAGCGGACCGTCACGTCGTGCAGTGTCGGGTTAGCCGGCGACCAACGCGAGAGTGAGGCAGGGGCGCCAAACGAGGCAGCCCCATGACCATCAGCGCCGGTTCGCAAGGTACCCAGGAGCGTGTCGCCGATCGTGATCGACACGTCTTGAGCGGACTCGCTTCCGTCCAGCCAAACTTGCACCCGCACGGTGTCTGGAGCATTGGCGTCCAACTGAACGACGGCATCGCGAATAAACGTCGACGGAACGTCGAGCAGCACAACATCACGAGTGAGCCCGCCGTAGTTGAACCAATCGGTGCGAGTCGTAGGGATTGCTTCCTTTGTCCGCTGATTGTTGACGCGAACGATGAGCGAGTTCTCTTCGCTGTTGCGAAGCAGGCCAGTGAGCTCAACGCAGAACGGGCCGTATCCACCCTCATGTTCGGCGAGTTTCTTGCCGTTGAGATACACCCAGGTCGAGTGATTTGCAGCACCGAACAGGACTACGGTGCGCCGACCATCTGGCGCGGCATCGGTCTTGAATCGGCGACGGAACCACATGGAACCCTCGTAGTAGTGGAACCGCTCGTGCTGGGTGTTCCAGTCGCCAGGGATGTCGATTGTGGGCGACGTGTCGAAGTCATACTCGGCGCGACGCCCTGGGGAGTGCCGTCCGCGGTCAGCCGGGAAGCCAAACATTTGGGCGAACATCTCGTCGCCACCGAACGGACCACTTGCCCCTACGTCGTACACATCGATGATGGAATTCCAGGCGCCGTTGAGGCTCTCCTGCTTCCGTGTGTTCGTCCAGGTGACAAGTCTGCTGAGTCCGGTCATGGCGGTGTCCTCGCGGTGTCCTCGTATGTGCGGCCGCTTCGCTAGCGGTCCGAACACACCGTATATCAATTTCGCACGTACGTGTGAAATTGATACGCAGGAACTCAGCTCCGGTAATCAGG
>CAVXQD010000005.1:0-22130 GCA_963763885.1 uncultured Acidimicrobiales bacterium | reverse complement strand
ACTTTTCACTATCGCTTTAGGACACGCCGCAGAAGCGATAACTCACCGCCGTTCTTAGCGATCGGCCGTCATGCCGCGTGGCCCACGTTCGCTTCACGGCCACACCTCACCTGTAGATGGAGACATGGACCTCGACGGTGTGAAGCACAGGTCGGCGCAGTCCGTTCATGTCGCTACAGCTCGCGTGTTCCTCGACAGGATGGATACCTGGAGCATCCCCAGAACACTTGTCCAGGTGTTGGACCGGCCTTCGCCGTTCGTTGCACCATTTCAGCCCCACACTTCGGGCACGCGGGAATGGTGGCGGAGGATGACGCTTCGGGCCCAGACGCAACGACCGGGGTGGCCTCCGTAGTCGCTGGAGACGATGTCAGCGCCGGCACGGACGTGGGGTCGATCCCGCGCACGAGGGCCAGCAATGCCGGACCGTCAACTGCCTCGATGTTACGTCCACTTACGAAATCCAACGCATCGCGAGTGAACGATCCCGATGTGACCACATAGCCGCCTGTCGCACCTTTGGCAGTCATCACGCCATAGAGCTCGCGGACAATGGCAACACCAACCTTGTTGGCGCGCCAGTGTTTGCATTGCACAAGCCAACGTTCCCGTCCTTTGGTCAGCAGCAGGTCCACCCCGCCATCGGCTCCCCCGCCGCCGGTGTCGATGACAGTAAACCCGCGCCGCCGAAACGCTTCGCCAACAAGGGCCTCGAAGTCCGTCCAGGACAAACCGGAAACGAAGCTGGCAGCGTCGGACTCAGTGGCACGGTCCACCAACTTCCGCCGCTTGCGTCGACCCGCAATCGACATCACAGCACCGATCGCAAAAGCGATCGGAACGATGTACATCCCAACAGTTGCGAAACCATGGGCCAGCGCTCGGAGCATGGTGCCACTCACCCCATCCAGCCCGGTCGCACCCAGGTCGGGATTGACGATGATCTTGGCCGTTTTGTCTCGAACCAGCCGACATCCAAAGAACCCGGCGATGCCCAGCGGCACATCCACCCACCACGGCAACAAACTCGCAATGAGTATCAACAGGGGCTCTTGCTTCTTCGCCATTTGCTCCACCACTAATCGCGTCGTCTGCGAAACCCTATCTGCGCTCCCAACTCGAGGTCCCGTCGGCCGGTCTTTGCTGCCGCAATTGCCCGGGTTTCGGGTTGCAAGCGCTGGAAGCGAACGCACAATGTGGCTATGGTCGAGACTTCGGCGCAGGAGCGGTTGTGGTTACCAACATTTTCGATGTACACGGACAGCTGATAGAGGACTATCGATCGTTCACATCTGCATTCGTCTCCGCACGAGACACTCGCGTCGCCAACTTCCTCGATGAGCGCCTTGAAGCCGGAGCTCAATGGCCAGACCCATGGATCTCCCTCAACCCCAGCTTTCAGTCTGGTGGGTCCATTACTCAACTAGTCCAAGACGGGCTGCTGCATCCCGAGAACGAGAAGATCTTCCGCGACAAGCCCACGCCCGAGAGCTGGGGCACCCATACCTTGAGCCTTCACCAGCACCAACGCGACGCCATCGAGGTAGCCCGAACGGGGCAGTCCTACGTGCTCACCACGGGCACGGGATCTGGCAAGTCACTCGCATACATCATCCCGATCGTCGACCGCATCCTGCAGGAGCGCGAGACCTCGTTGCCTGGGGTGAAGGCGATCATCGTCTACCCCATGAACGCGCTGGCAAACAGCCAGGTTGGTGAGCTTCGCAAGTTCATCGAACACGGCTACCCCGCAGGCCGAACTCCCGTGACGTTCGCTCGGTACACCGGGCAAGAGTCTCCCGAGGAACGCGACCACATCCTCGCTAGTCCTCCAGACATCCTGCTCACCAACTACGTGATGCTCGACCTGGTGCTCACTCGGCCCGACGAGCGTCAGCGCCTGATTCGCGCGGCCACCGGCCTGCAATTCCTGGTGCTCGATGAGCTCCATACGTACCGCGGCCGTCAAGGTGCCGACGTGGCCATCCTCATTCGCCGTGTGCGCGACGCATGCAGGTCGCCCCAACTGCAGGTAGTTGGCACCTCAGCGACAATGGCCACCGAGGGTTCCACGGAGGACCGCAAACGCACGGTTGCCTCCGTCGCCACTCGTTTGTTCGGGGCCGCTGTCACACCAGACCACGTCATTGGCGAAACGCTGGTGCGGGCCACCTCAATGCAGGTGCCGACGTCATCCGGACTGACCGCTGCAACGCAAGCGGCAGCAGCTTCGAAATCGCCTACCACGCGCACATACGACCAACTTACGGTCGACCCACTCGCAGCGTGGGTCGAGACCGAGTTCGGCCTCACAGTGGAAGGCGAAACAAACCGGCTAATTCGCGCCGCTCCCACCACTGTGCCCGAGGCTTCAGAACGTCTCGCGATTCAAACCGGCCTCACGACAGACCAGTGCCAATCAGCCCTCAAGGCGATCTTGCTAGAGGGCTCGCAAGCACGAGACCCTCTCACCAACCGCCCGCTCTTCGCATTCCGGCTGCACCAGTTCGTCTCCAAAGGCGACACTGTCTACGCATCGCCCGAGCACGAAGAATCCCGCTACCTCACAGACCAATACCAGCTCCGTGTTCCCGACGAGCCTGACAAGGCACTGCTCCCCTTGGGATTCTGCCGCGAATGCGGGCAGGAGTACTACGTGGTCGCCAAGGTCACTAAGGATCACGCCACAACGTTTGTTGGCCGCCACGACACCGACGCCTCAGGCGGCGACGCGGTCACCGGCTACCTGTACATCTCGCATGACTTCCCGTGGCCGAACGACCCGATCGCTGAGGGCCGCCTACCCGAGCACTGGCTAGAGGACTTCTCCGATTCAGGCGCTCAAAGGGTGGTGAAGTCGAAGGAGAAGTATCTTCCCAAAGCAATCTCCATTCGGCCCGATGGATCCGAGCACCCCAGCGGCATGCGTGCATGGTTCATGTCGACGCCGTTCGCGTTCTGCCTTCGCTGCCGCGTGTCCTATGAGAACATCCGCGGCAACGACTTCTCCAAGCTCGCCACTCTGGACCAGGAAGGTCGTTCGTCAGCAATGACGGTGATGGCCAGCTCCATCGTGCGGTCGTTGCGTCAAGCGGGTGAAGACCAGATTCCTGCGAACGCCCGCAAGCTGCTCACCTTCGTGGACAACCGCCAAGATGCGTCGTTGCAGGCCGGACATTTCAACGATTTCGTTCAGGTCGCCCTGTTGCGCGGATCGCTGGCGAAGGCGCTCGCCGACCGTCCCGACGGGTTGGAACACGACACCGTGGCGCACGCCGTGGTGCAAGCCATGGCCCTTCCCCCTTCGGAGTTCGCTCAGAACCCGGCCGCGAAATACCAACAGAAGGCCGATGCCGAACGTGCCTTACGTCAGGTCATCGAGTTCCGTCTCTATGTAGACCTACAACGTGGTTGGCGCGTCACCATGCCCAACCTGGAACAGGTCGGGCTACTCAAGGTTCAATACAAGAGCCTGGCCGAGATTGCCGCCGACCCGGAACTGTGGTCAAACCCAGTGCCTACCTTGTCCGCGGTCGAAGTGTCCAACAACGAGCAAGCCCTGCGCGCACTCCGCGACGCTGACCCAGTGCTCCGGGCCGAGCTACTCACCATGTTGCTCGACAGCATCCGCCGCATGCTCGCAATCGATGTCGGGTGCCTCGGCGAAGTGGGGTTCGAGCAAGTGAAGTCAGGTGCCGAGCAGCACCTGATGGAGGAGTGGCAGTTCAGCCAGTTCGAACTGCCACCCGACGTCGGCACAGCGTTCGGGCGAAGCGGCAAACCCGGCGGACGGCGCAGCGATCTCAACCTTTCTGGACGTGGCGCATTCGGCAAACGACTTCGCCGCGCCGATGCGCTCGACCTTGAGAAGGACATCGCTGGAGCACAAGTCGTCATCCGCCAAATGCTCGGCGCGTTGCACATCGCCGGGGTGCTCAGTTCACCGCTCGCCGATAACGACGGCAACCCTGGTTACCGCCTCAAGGCCAGCTCCATCGTTTGGATGCTGGGCGACGGTTTGCATGCAGCCGAAGATCCCCTCGCCAAAACGTTGGACTCTGAGACCACCGGACGCGTGAATCCGTTCTTCCTCAACCTGTACAACGGAGTTGGCGCAACACTGTCGGGAATGATGGCCAAAGAGCACACGGCCCAGGTGCCGTCATTCGAGCGAGAGCTTCGCGAAGACGCCTTCCGTTCGGGCTCGCTTCCGTTGCTCTTCTGCTCCCCGACCATGGAACTCGGCGTCGATATCTCCTCGCTCAATGCGGTCGGCATGCGGAACGTTCCGCCCACTCCGGCCAACTATGCACAACGGTCAGGCCGGGCCGGCCGCAGTGGGCAGCCCGCCTTGGTCACCACCTACTGCTCCACCGGCAATGCACACGACACCTACTGGTTCCGCCGCAGCCGCGACATGGTTGCCGGGTCCGTACAGGCGCCGCGAATTGACCTCACAAACGAAGAGTTGGTGCGCTCCCACGTGCATGCCATTTGGCTTGCAGAAACCGGCCAGTCCATGAAGTCACGGCTGACCGACGTAGTCGAAGCGGGCGGCAACGAACCCAGCCTCAACTTCCTCCCCGAGGTGTGGTTGGCGCTCACAGACACTCATGCGGCCACACGCGCAGTAGACGCTGCCACCCGCGTCGTCTCTGCGTTGCACGAAGCCTGGCAAACCGGGAACTCACCGAACGCTGCGGCCGAAGCGCCAACGTGGTGGCACGAAGGCTGGGTGAGCGACGTAGTGCGCCAGGCGCCACTGACGCTCGACACGGCGCTTGAGCGTTGGCGTGACTTGTACCGCAACACCATGCAGGAGTACATCGAGCAAGGCCGCATAGCGGTCGACCCCAACGCCACAAAGGCAGCTCGCGTCGGCGCTACTGCCCGTGAGCGGGAAGCACGTGAACGTCTCAAGCTCCTTCGCAACGAAGACGCCGAGAGCGGCCAGACCGACTTCTACTCGTATCGGTACTTAGCATCCGAGGGTTTCCTGCCCGGGTACTCGTTCCCTCGGCTTCCGCTGGCCGCATACATCCCTGGCGGTCGTCCCGGCCGAGGACGAAACAGCAGAGACGGCGACTATCTCCAACGTCCTCGCTTCCTTGCCATCAGCGAGTTCGGCCCAGGTGCGCTGCTCTATCACGAGGGTGCCCGTTACGAAGTGACACGCGTCCAAGTGGCCCGCGGTGCAGACCCAACGGCTGGTGTGCAGACCGAAGAGGCTCGCCGCTGCGAGTCGTGCGGTTACCTGCACCCCGTGGAAGTAGGCCTCGATGTGTGCGAAGGCTGCGGCACCCAACTGGGTCCCAAGACGCACGGCCTCATGCGATTGCTCACGGTTCATACCCGCCGTCGTCAACGCATCTCCTCCGATGAGGAGGAGCGCCGCAAGTCTGGGTTCGAGCTAGAGGTCTCGTACCGCTTTGCAACACACGGCGAACGCACCGACCGACATCTCGGCCAAGCCACCACCAATGGGCAAGTAGTTGCCGACATCGCGTTCGGCGACACGGCCACCATCCGAGTTGCCAACATCGGCCGCCGTCGACGCAAGGAGCCTTCCGACCGTGGTTATTGGCTCGACACTCTCCAGGGCAAGTGGCTGAGCGACCGCAAGGCCTCTGACGCAACCGTGGATTCCGAGGGGCTAGAAGGCGATGCCGAGGACGTCAAGACCAAGGCCAAAGTGGTGCCCTACGTTGAGGACACCCGCAACATCGCGATTCTCCGTTTCGCTCGCCGGCTCACTCCCACCGAGAGCACAACGTTGCGCTATGCGTTGGAACGCGGAGTCGAAGCCGAGTTCCACTTGGAGGATTCCGAGCTGGACTCGCAGTCTCTTCCAGACCCCTACGAGCAAGGCCGCATGCTGCTCTTGGAATCAGCCGAAGGTGGCGCAGGCGTACTGCGTCGCTTGGTCACTGAACCCCACGCGTTGGCACGCGCCGCACGCCGTGCGTTGGACATCTGCCACTTCGACCCCTCCACAGGCGAAGACCTGGATAAGCACCCCCAAGCGCGCGAACGATGCGAACGAGGTTGTTATGACTGCTTACTGTCGTTCCGCAACCAGATCGAGCATTCGCTAATAGATCGTTCGGCCGTCCGTGATCTTCTCCTCGAACTCGCCAACTCAACCACCAATGCAGCGGTCGATACCAGCGTCGCTGGGACAGCGGCTCGTGACCAGCTCTACGCCCTCACCAGCTCGCAGTTGGAACGCCGCTTCCTTGACTACCTCGCTGAGCTTGGCCTGCGGTTGCCCGACCGCGCTCAGGTGGTGGTGCACGATGCCCGTTGCAAGCCGGACTTCGTCTATGACCTGAAGACCGGCCCCGTGGCCATCTTCGTAGATGGCCCGCACCATCTTGGAGCACAAGCCGAACGAGACGCAGACGCAACCGAGCGGTTGCTCGACCTCGGCTGGATGGTGGCTCGCTTCCCACACAACATGGACTGGGCGTCGATCATCGCCGCCAACCCCTCGATCTTCGGAAGCACTCCACAGTGACCGCACCAGTGACCGCACCATGACCACCACCCTCGCACCACCCAACTTCGCACCGGGTTCGCTGGTCCGCGCTCGTAATCGTGAGTGGGTCGTCCAGCCCGGCGGCGACGAACACGTCATTATCCTGCGCCCGCTCGGCGGTGGTGAAGACGACGAGGCCGCCATCTTGCATCAGTTCGAATCCGTGCAGTCGGCCAGCTTCGCCCCGCCAACGGTCGCTGACCTTGGCGATGCCCTCAGCGCAGCGCAACTTCGTACGGCATTGCGAATCGGCTTCCGGTCCACCGCGGGCCCGTTCCGCTCGCTGGCCCGATTGTCGGTTGAACCCCGTGCATACCAATTTGTCCCGCTGATGCTGGCGCTCAAGCAAGAGGTCACACGCCTGTTGATTGCAGACGACGTAGGCATCGGCAAGACCATCGAAGCCGGACTGATCGCATCAGAGCTACTCGCCCTGGGTGAGGTCCAGCGTCTCGCCGTCCTCTGCTCGCCTGCGCTCGCCGAGCAATGGCAGCAGGAGCTGCGCGACAAGTTCGGCTTGGAAGCCGAGCTGGTAATTCCCTCCACGGCGACGCGCCTGCAACGCAACCTCCTTCACAACGAATCGCTGTTCGATAAGCACCCCTACGTTGTCGTTTCGACCGACTTCATCAAGAGCCACACCCGCATGCAGGACTTCGTCAACCACTGCCCAGAGCTGGTCATTGTGGACGAAGCTCATACTGTCGTGGCCGACGGTCAGCAGAGCACAGCAGCAGGAACCAAGCGCGCAGCAGTTCGTGGCTCAACCCAGCGTTATGAGCTGGTCAGCCGCTTGGCGGCCGACCCCACGCGCCACCTGGTGCTGGTCACCGCCACACCGCACTCCGGTAAAGAAGAGGGCTTCCGTAACCTGGTTGGTCTGTTAGACCCCAAACTGGCCACCATCGATTTGGAACAGACCGCAGGGCGAGAATTGCTCGCTAAGCACATGGTTCAGCGCCGCCGCGGCGACATCCGGCGGTTCATCGACGACGATTCGCAGTTCAGTGAAGACACCAAGTTCCCATCAGACCGTGCCATCAGCGACAGCGCGTACAACTTGTCCAAGGAGTACGAGTCCGTTTTCACCAAGGTGCTTGAGTACGCACGTGAACAGGTAACCGACCCCACGTCGGGCGACGTTGCTGTGCGTCAGCGGGTTCGTTGGTGGTCCGCGCTCGGGTTGCTACGCGCGCTGAGTTCCTCGCCCGCTGCGGCCGCAGAGACGTTGCGCACACGTGCCAGGTCGCTCGCTGCGACTACCGCTGAGGAAGCCGACGACCTCGGACGGTCGGCAGTACTCGACCTTGGTGACGATGAAACCGTTGAAGGGTTCGACGTGGTGCCAGGCGCCGACGACGACCCGTCAGAATCCAACGACTCAACCCACCGCAAACGACTCCTTGCGCTTGCACGAGAGTGCGAGGCACTCGCGGGCCCCAAGACCGATCGCAAGCTTGAAGTTCTCACCAAGAAAGTGAAGGAACTGCTGGCCGATGGATACGAGCCGATCGTGTTTTGCCGCTTCATCGCTACGGCCGACTATGTACAGCAGCATCTGAGCGCTGCGCTGAAGAAGTCCGCCACCGTGATTGCAGTCACCGGCAAACTTCCACCAGAGGAACGGGCCAAGCGAGTGGCAGACCTCGCCAGCGTCGACGGTCCTCACGTGCTCATTGCCACAGACTGTCTCTCCGAAGGCGTCAACCTGCAGGACCATTTCCAAGCGGTGGTGCACTACGACTTGGCTTGGAACCCCACCCGGCACGAACAGCGCGAGGGCCGTGTTGATCGCTTCGGCCAACCACGCGATATTGTCCGCGCACTTACTATCTACGGGCAAGACAACGGTATCGACGGAATCGTGCTGGACATCCTCATCAGGAAGCATCGCGAAATCTCTAGGGCAACCGGTGTGTCCGTGCCCGTACCCGACCAGTCCGACTCTGTGGTGCAAGCACTGATGGAGGGGCTCATCCTGCGGGGTCATCAGAAGGCCAACCAGCTCACGCTGGACTTGGGCATGGACACCGTGCGCGCCGAGCTGCATTCGCAGTGGGAGTCCGCTGCCGAGCGCCACAAGCTCTCAAAAACCAAGTACGCACACGCTGGCATTCGCCCGCAAGAGGTTGCCCGAGAGGTGGCCGAAGCCCGCGCCGCGCTTGGCACCAAAGACGACGTGGAGCGGTTCGTGGTCGAGAGCGTTCGAGCCCTCGGCGGAACCGTCACCATCGCACCAAACGTGCTGCCCAATACCAACGCAACCTCCGCAGCACCGGGCGTCGCCGCCCTTACTGCTGTCACGAGCACCCTGCCCATCGGTCTGCGAGACGCGCTTCCTCCTGGACACGCCGAACCGCTGCCATTCCATCGAGACCTCCCCGCACCCCGTCGCCAAGCGGTGCTCAGCCGCACAGACTCTGCCGTGGAGGCCATCGCCCGTCATGTGCTTGACGCTGCGCTCGATCCGCTCGGTAAGGGCCGGCGTGCTGCCGCTCGCGCTGGGGTCATCCGCACCAACGAAGTTGAAAAGCGCACCACCCTGCTCATGGTCAGGTTCCGTTTCCACCTAGACCTCCCCACACCAACCGGGCTGCGCCAGCTGGTCACCGAGGATGCCCGCTTCGTTGCCTTCGAAGGCAGCCCGTCGGCGCCCACGTGGTTGGACGGCCCCGAAGTCGAGCAGCTCCAACACGCCCTTCCGTCGGGCAACATCGCGGCCGACCAAGCCGCCCAGTGGCTCACCCCGGTTATCGACGCACTGCCAACACTCAACGAACACCTCGAAGGCATCGCCAGCTCGCTTGGCGAAACGCTGCTCGACGCACACCGTCGAGTACGCGCCGGGGCCAACGCTGCCCGACGCGGCCTCAACGTCAGCCCGCAGTTGCCGGTTGATCTGTTGGGCGTCTACGTGCTGCTCCCCAGCCCAACCACGGGGTCAGGCGCGTGAGGCGAGACACTCCACTCGGCGCCGGTTTCAGCACCATCCGGTGCGTCGGTTCTGCCCTTCCGTCCGATGTGCTGACGCGCGTGGTGGGCGATCAGTTGCCCGGCATCTCTGGCAGCACCTATGGGCAGCCCATCAACGTCACCCCTCGCGAAGCGGCAAACCGCGCATGGGCAGTGCTGCAACCGGCATGGACCGCCTTCCGTGGTGCCACCGCAAACCTTGGGCCGAACGATGCGGCCGTTGGCCTCACACGAGACAAATGGCTGGGCGTTCTGCTGCGCCAGCTGGACTTCGGCCGCCTTCGCCCCACCCCCGCAGGCGGGTTGCCGGTGGCCGACCGCAGCTTCGCCATCTCTCACTGCCATGCCACGTTGGGGCTTGACGTGCCGATGCACCTGCTGGGTTGGGGTGTGGACTTAGACAAGCGTGCGCCTGGCGTTCCCGGTGCTGCCGAGCGGGCTGCTCATGCCCTGTTACAGGAGTATCTCAACCGGGCAGACTCAGCCACCTGGGGCCTGCTCTCCAACGGTCGCACCATGCGACTGTTGCGTGACTCTTCAACGCTCATCGGCCAGTCGTATGTGGAGTTCGATCTGGAGGCGATGTTCGACGGCGAAGTCTTCTCGGACTTTGCCGCCATGTATCTCCTCTGCCACGAAAGCAGATTCGGCCCTGCGGTAGAAGATGCTGCACCCACCGATACATGGTTGGAGCGGTGGCGCACTGAAGCCGTCACCACCGGAACCCGTGCCCTGGAGGCACTCAGCCCTGGTGTAGCCAAGGCTATCGAGGCACTGGGAACCGGGTACCTCCGTGCGCCGGGCAACACATTGCACATGCGATTGGCGCCGCACGGGGTTCCACGGCCGTCGGGGTCCGATGCCAGCAACGACGTGAACCACGAAGTTGTGCGCGCAGATGATCTGCACCATGCACTGCTACGCCTGGTCTACCGGTTGCTGTTCCTCTTTGTTGCCGAAGACCGAGGACTCCTGCTGGACCCTCATGCTCCTATCGATGCGCAGATCCGTTACCGCCAGTGGTTCAGCACGCAACGGCTGCGTCAGCAGGCCCGCCGTCGCCATGGCACCAGCCATACTGATCTGCACGAAGGTCTGCGGCTTGTCCTCCGTGCGCTGAGCAATCCAGTTGGCCTGCCAGAGCTAGCGCTGCCCGGCCTGGGCGGATTGTTCACCGACGGCCCTGTGGACAGGCTGCTGGCCGATCAGGTGCTGTCCAACGATGCTCTGTTGCAGGCGGTCCGCCACCTCACCATCGTGCAGCCCAGGGGTGGCGGTCCCAAGCGTGTAGTGGATTACCGCAACCTGGGTGCCGAAGAGCTGGGCTCGGTGTACGAGAGCCTTTTGGAGCTCATCCCCCGGCCCGATTCCACCAACCGCACCTTCCGCCTGGAGTCTGTGGCCGGCAACGATCGCAAGACGACGGGCTCGTATTACACGCCCACTTCGCTGATCGATTGTTTGCTCGACACCGCACTCGATCCGTTGTTGGACGCTGCCGAGCGCGACAGTCAGCCTGAAGCCGCGCTGCTGGCGTTGACGGTGTGCGACCCGGCATGTGGGTCAGGGCACTTCTTGGTAGCTGCTGCACGCCGGATTGCTGCACGTGTTGCGCGGGTACGCGCCTCCGATGGCGAGCCAACGCCTATGCAGGAGCAAGCGGCCATGCACGACGTGGTGGAGCGCTGTATCTATGGAGTGGACCTCAACCCCATGGCGGCCGAGCTGGCCAAGGTCAGCTTGTGGCTGGAGTCCATGCAGGCTGGGCGACCGCTGTCATTCCTCAGCGCGCATATCAAGGTAGGGAACTCGCTCTTGGGCACCACCCCAGCACTATTGGCGGGCGGTATTCCCAACGAGGCGTTCACGGCGCTTGAGGGTGACGATAAGAAGTTCGTCAGTTCCCTGAAGAAGCGCAACAAGGCCGAACGCGAGGGTGCAAACGATCTGTTCTCCAATGCAGGCGTGGTGGTGTCCAACGTCAACCTAGGCCGACAGGTTGCCGAGTTGGAGGCCACCCCTCCCCGGTCTTTAGCCGACGTCCAACTGGCCGAGTCCCGGTTGGCTCAGATCCAGCACGACCCGGTTCTGGTTCGGGCTCGTCAGACTGCCGACCTGTGGTGTGCAGCGTTTGTTGCTCCCAAGCGGGCCGATGCGCCAGAGATCACCCACGCATCGCTTGCCAATCCTTCCGCCACTGTGCAGGAAGCCGTTGCCGACTTGGCCGAGCAGTACCGCTTCTTCCACTGGCACCTGGAATTCCCACAGATCTTCCTCGTTCCAGAAGGTGCAGCAGCTGGCAGCGATACCGGATGGGAAGGCGGCTTCTCGTGCATGGTGGGCAACCCACCGTGGGAGCGGATCAAGCTGCAAGAGCAGGAGTTCTTCGCTGCTCGTGACCCCGAGATTGCCGAGGCCCCCAACGCTGCCGCTCGCAAGAAGCTGATATCGGCCCTGGCCGACAACAACCCCGCGCTGCTCGCTGCGTTCAAGGGAGCGGCCCGGAAGTCCGAGGGCGAGAGCGCTTTGATGAGGCTGACTGGTCGCTACCCGCTCTGTGGTCGAGGTGACATCAACACGTATGCAGTGTTCGCCGAAAACTTCCGAACGGTCGCAGCACCGGCCGGACGCGTCGGAATCATCGTCCCCACCGGGATCGCTACCGACGCCACTACTCAGCACTACTTCAAGGCGCTGGTGACCTCGCGAACGTTGTCGTCCCTCTACGACTTCGAGAACAGCCGGCCACTCTTCGAAGGCGTGCACCGCAGCTTCAAGTTCTGCGTGCTGACACTGTCGGGCACCAACGCCCCGGTGGACGCTGCGGACTTTGCGTTCTTTCGTCAGCACCCAGACGATCTGCTGGATGCCGACGCACGGTTCACGCTGACGCCTGAGGAGATCTTGCTGCTGAACCCCAACACGGGAACCTGCCCGGTGTTCCGGTCACGGCGTGACGCGGAGATCACACTCGGGATCTACCGCCGAGTGCCCATTCTGATCAAAGACGGTGACCCCAACGGCAACCCCTGGGGACTTTCGTTCAGCACGATGTTTCACATGTCGAACGACTCGCACCTCTTCCGCACCCGCGAGCAATTGGAGACCGACGGCTGGGTGCTCGAAGGCAACGTCTTCCACCGCGACAGCCAAAAGATGCTGCCTCTGTACGAGGGCAAGATGATCCACCACTACGACCACCGGTGGGCCACCTACGAAAACGGCGACTTCCGCGACGTCACACTTGAAGAGAAGTCCGACCCCACCTTCGTCTCCATGCCCCGCTACTGGGTCCCCGAGCACGAAGTCCACTCCCGCCTAGCCGGCAAATGGGACAAACCCTGGCTCCTCGGCTTCCGCAACGTTTGTCGCAGCACCGACGAACGCACGATGGTATCGGGGATATTCCCGCTGTCAGCTGTCGGAAATTCAATGCCAATTGCCCTGACGACGGGAAATCCCATTCCGTTGGCGGCGGCGTTCCAGTCGTTTTGCTTCGACTACATCGTTCGACAATGCGCGGGAGGCTCGAACCTGAACTTCTTCATCGTCGAGCAAATACCCGTTCCGCCACCTTTCGACTTCCATATTGGGGACCGATATCCCTGGATTGTCGAACGAGTACAAAAACTTTGCAACACTGCACTTGACCTTCAAGTTGCCGACGTTTCGACCCAAACGACTTTCGCCAGGGATTGGTCCGAGATGGACCGTTCTGGCATCCGTGCTGAACTCGATGCGTTCTTCTTCCATCTCTACGGCCTGACCCGCGATGAGGTCGAGTACGTGATGGACACGTTCCCAATCGTGAAGCGTTCCGATGAGTCTGAGTTCGGCTCGTATCGAACGAAGGACCTCATTCTTGCTGCCTTTGACACCCGCCCCTGGGAACCATCCGCTTCAACGGCCGAACGATCGTGACCTCGGTTCCCTTTCCTACAGACAAGACGGTCGTGGTCCTCGGGGCTGGCTTCTCCCGTTGGGCCACCGATGAAGTGGCCCCGACGCCGTTCCCGCTCACAAAAGACTTTGCAGACTTGGTTGCCGCTCAGCCCGAGTTCGTGAAGTTCGGGTTGGACACTTGGAGCTTCGAACGCGCGCTTACAGTCGCGTTTGCAACGAATCCCCATCTGGACCAGGCCGATGCAATCGGGCTTAGGGCCGCCGGACACCGTGTGCTGGACGGAGTTTGGGAAAGGCTCGTCACTTCGGAGGCGGCACTTCACGGCGCATCCGACCGGCTCAAAGCGTTCACCGCGAAGTGCCTCACAGACGTAGACATCGTGACGCTGAACTACGACACGCTTGTCGAGCAGGCAATCTTTGCTCAGACATCGGGCGGCACCGACCTCAACGATGCGTTCGGGGTCAGGGTGTCCTGGCCATCACTAGGGACTCGGGTGGCGGGAAGCCAATGTCCGAAATATCGCATCTACAAACTTCACGGGTCCGTCAACTGGTTTTCCTCCGACCCTGGGGGATCGGGGTCGTTCTTTCGTCTCGGTAACGGCGTCGCCCCCGGGCTCCTACCAGCGAATTTAAAGAACACTGCTCTTCAGTCCGCCGGTAAACACCAAGTCATCGTTCCGCCCGTCGCGATGAAGGATGCGTTCTTGGCCAGCGCCCTGATGTCCTCCATCTGGTCGATGGCCCGCGACACGATCAAGGCCGCAGAGTCGCTGGTTCTGTTTGGGTACTCTCTGCCACCAGAGGACCTGTCAGTACGAATGCTTTTGAGCGAATGCAACGCACAGCAAGTGCTAGTCGTAAACCCGGACCGGGCAGCCTTCAACGAAGCCACCCAGCTATTTCCGAACGCCCAATTCCTCCAACCCGACAAACTGGACCTGACCTAGGTTGCTGCCTATCGGCCGTCGCGAGGTCGATGACAAGAGTCGCAGGCGGGGTTCGAACCCGCAACACCCGGCTTAGCGGTTGCCCCTATGGGCAGGTTCTCGAAAAACAGACCGGTGCTCTATCCGCTGAGCTACTACGACGCATTCTCAATGCTTACCTGCCACGGTGGCTCCCCGCTCACCAAATTGGCAGGACACAACCATCTAGATGACAGTGGGCGTTGATTCTGTAAGCGATTTATCTGAGGATCACGAAGTTTTTTCGATCACACTTATGAGGCACGTGAAGGCGCCTGGGACACACGTAATTCAGCTTGTCGATGCGACCCTCGCTCTGGACGGGAACAAGGACGCAGTGATGTTCTGGACAACGATCATCGTCTCCAATTGTCAAAATGCGACCCTGGCCTCGGCCGACGAACCGCCCAGAGCACTCACCGCCCACCACGATCACGTCATAGACAGACCACATTTCAAGCTGTTGCCGCGGCCAGCCTATGGCCGTTGTTACTCGCTTTATTTTGTACAATTTCACTACCCATTTCATTTATTGGCGTTGATTTGGGAGGATCCCGAGCGGATCTTTTCCAACCCTTGCGGGCGCCGCGTTGTTCCAGTTCTGCGAAGAAATCGACAGGTTCTGGCCCCTCCAGTTCGGGCAGATTCGAACTATGACGCCGGACGCAGCTGAGCAGGTCGGAGCTCCCGACACTCAGTGTCGAAAAGAACCTCCGGTCGACGATGGCATACAAACTCGCTCGCGGACGCCTCCGGTCGGGGTATGTCACCTCGCACCAGGACACACGCCAGGTGAATGAGCAATGCCAATCGCCACAGAGTACCCATGCCTCACACGGACGCAGGCACTCGTTGTTGCGTGAAAAGACCTGACCGGTACTCCGGGCTCCGCTTGGGACAACGTCTTACAGCTCATCGCCGGATTCGAAACCCCGTACTTCAATGGAACCGGACGCCACCGTTGATTTGCTCGGACGTGAGCATCCTGCGGCTACAACGATTCAGCCTTTGGGGGATGATCTGATCCGAGCATGGAGTGGACGCAAGGCTGGACTCGTCGGGCAGGATCACCTCGAATTGTGCTGGAGACACCTCACCGATGCTGTCCGGTTGGGAACGCACCCGCACCAGCCCCAACCTCCGCCTAAAGGTCTGTTTCGTCAAACCACTCAACGAAACGAGCCCGCCGATCTCAGGCAGATTCTCGGGAGACCTACTTTTCGCGGCGAACGCCTTTGAATTCGCCGCCGGATTTCTTCGCCTGTACAAACTGACCCGTCGAAGTGTCGCGCTTCACCCAGAGACCAGACTTCGGGTTCTGAACTTGGCTCCGTCCGCTGACAGCCCCGATCCGCCCGCCACCCTTCGCTCCGTTCTTGGCCATCGGTTTCTCCTTCAAGTGCACGACGTTTGCCGCACGTCGCCCACTATGCCAGATCGGGTGAGACAGTCGTCCGAAGCGCCGTCACGTTCGTGCTGCACGACCCGATACGCGGTCAGCACCCAAAGCGCGACCAGCAACCCTGCAAGCACGGCTCGGCGCAACTTGAGCAGGCGTTCCGCAACCGAGGTTGTCTCACGTGCGAGCAGCAGGGAACCGGCGATCGATCCCGGAAAGGCCCAGCAACGCAAGTGATTCGACGAAATTGGCCGATGCCCGACGGCACTGCCAACACTGCAAAAATGGTGACGGCCACGACGACTGACAACAAGTCGAACGGAAGGACACACCGACCGACGAGTGCCAAGGCGCACCGTCCACCCTTGCCAAGTACGGTCGGCTGTCTTGGTATGCGTAGATGCTTGCAACGTCCGAGGCGAGCCGGGTGAGGTCGGTGGCCTCAAGCGAATTGCTCGGCAGTTCCAGATCGGAGACTGTGACCCCTTTCAGCACGGTTGCCACATCTCCCACCCGCACAGTCAGGTGAGTCGATCGAGTGTCCGACCAGACAAGGTCCTGCGTCGTCAACTTCGAGGTCCCGTTCCATGGGAGCAGTTCTGCTAGCTCGATCTCAACAGGCTCCGCAACGGGGACAACCGCATGTAGTAACACCTCCCACCGGTTTCCGTACTCACCCAAGGCAGTCTTGGCCTCATCCGACAGGACCGCCACGAGCCCCTCGTATGCATCTATCCGATCCTGAAGGCTCGCAAAGGTGAGCATTCGCTTGGCCATGAAAGGAACGCCCAACAATGGAAAGCGTGCAGATGATCGGCTCGACTTGCTGGCCCCTTATTTGAACACCGACTCAGCCCCGCTAGTTCGCGAGAGCAAATCCTCCAATTCATCTTCGGTCACCCGGAAGCCGAGAACTCCTTCGTCCAAGTACCGCTTCAGTGCCCGAAGGAGGTGTCGGCCCTCAGGTTCTCCACGCCGCTCAAGCCACCTGCGTTCTGTGGCCACCGAGTGATCCCACATTCCGCTCACGTATGAGCAGATTCCGGTGATCGTATCCATTTCTGGTGGATCGATGGCGAGCGTGTGCCTCGCGAGGTGTGCGACATACGCTGCCTCAATCTCAGCGATATCGTTTCGCAGCAACAACTGTGGACAAACGCCAGTGCTGCACGAGAATTTTGCGTCGAGCAGAAGTCCCTTGGGGCGGCTCACGAGGGGAATGATCACCCTGATCAGCTCGCCCGCCTTGACCTTTGGCTCATGGGCTTGCACCAAGTCGAGTGGAATGCGAATGACGTATGTCGCGATCGATGACACATGGTCTGCGTCTCGAATCACGAGCTCGTGCGACAGCCGCACCTTCCACACCCAAGTGTCATCGAGCATTTGGAACAGAAGATCTCGGTTTGCCGAGAGATCCTTGATTTGGCCGCCGTTCATTCCGCGATGTTCGCATAGCGGTATGACAGCCACCTGCTTCGGGTGGATCGCCGGGCCACGAGCAGCTGGGCGCTTGTTCCGGCTCTCCGAGGGTGTCCGGGCACAGCTGGTGGCTCACCAGCTGTCCTATACCGAGTCCGATCAAGACAAAACACCGGAATCGTCCTCGGCGCTACGCAGCGAGCAGCTCCGGACGGGATCGCCGTAGGGTTACGGAATGGTGGATTCAAAAGTTCAGGGCAGCGAGTGGTTCAAACACTACGCGGGGCGGCAGCGCGAAGGTTTGGCTTTCATCGTTCGGGCGGGAGGGCCGGTCACACGCAAGGCCGTTCTGGATCACTTGGAGACTTTCGATCCCCCGATCGGAACGGAACGCGAGCTGGTGTCGAACGGAACGGAGCGGTGGCAGAACCAGTTCCTGTGGGCCTCGACCGGCTTCGTGACGGCCGGGCTGATGTCGAAGAGCGGCCGCGGCATGTGGACAGCGACAGAGGCGGCCGCGAAGTTTCTAGCGGAGTATCCCAACGCTGAGGAGTTCTCGCGTGTGGTCGACCGCATCTACAACGACTGGATAGCCACCAAAAGAGGACCAGGTCGACGAGCGTGGCTGATCAAAGGCACTGCAGTACTTGGTACCAACGTGGTGCCCGAGTGGTTGGAGCAGGCGTACGTCAGCGTCTCTGGATCGCAACTCACCCAGCCACCAGCCGATGTGAAAGTGAGCGACCTGCGCGCCACGGTGCAAGAGGCATACGCGCACCTCCCCTACCAAGCCCGCAGGGAGAAGCAAGACGAGATCGTAAACTTCATCACGCAGATGAAAGAAGGCGACGTCGTAGCCACCACCACCGGCGGCGCCATGGTGGTGGGCGACATCACCGGTGACTGGACATGGGTCCCCTCAGACGGCGGACTCACCAACCTGCGCCGCGCCGTGGAGTGGCGCAACGCTGACAGCCCGGTGGACATCTCCGAGCTTCCGCCACCGCTCCCTGCGCATCTGCAGACTGGCCGCTCGGTGGTGGACTTCACCGAAGACATCGACCTGCTGGAGTCGCTCAGCATGCGCGGCATGGAACCCGAGCCGTCGGCCGATGGCGACGTGCCCGTGGTCCTCGATGTCCGCCACAGCGAACTGCCGCAACCCTCCAACGATCTGGCAGACACACTGCTGGTGGACCACTCCTGGTTGTGCGAGGTGGTGGACCTCCTCAACGAACGCCGCCAGGTGATCTTCTACGGCCCGCCCGGCACGGGCAAGACGTACATCGCACAGAAGCTCGCCACAGACCTTGCAGGAGCAGAGCAGGTAAAGCTGGTGCAATTCCATCCTTCGTACACATACGAAGACTTCTTCGAGGGCTACCGACCAACTACAGGCAGCACCGACGGCACGCTTTCCTTCGAGCTTCGCCCAGGCCCATTGCGGCGCATCGTTACCAGGGCCAAGGCGCAACCCGACCAGAACTTTGTGCTGATCATCGACGAGATCAACCGGGCCAATTTGGCCAAAGTTTTTGGCGAGCTGTACTTCCTGCTGGAGTACCGAGACCAAGGAGTAGAGCTGCTCTACTCACCCGAAGACGACACGTTCACGCTGCCCAAGAATCTCTACATCATCGGCACCATGAACACCGCAGACCGATCCATTGCACTGGTGGACTCTGCGATGCGCCGCCGCTTTGCGTTCTTGCCACTTGACCCCACCACCGAGCCGACGCGCTCCATGCTCACTCGCTGGACCGCCCACAAGGGCTTGCCCACCACCGCTGCGCGGTTGCTTGACCTGCTGAACGAACGCATCGGCGACCGTGACTTCCAGATTGGCCCTTCGTACTTTATGAAGGACCAGAACCACTCCAAGGGGCGGCTCGCCCGCGTGTGGCGCTCATCCATCATCCCGCTACTGGAAGAGCACTACTTCGGCCGCTGGGAATCCGAAGCGGGCAACTTTGACTTCAACAAGCTCTGGAAGCTCGCCACAGCCCCGGACTCCAACATGACCGGCTCCGACGTGACCGACTCGAGCGATGCCGACCCTGCAACGCAGGTCGCAGCGGCCGCACTCACGGCCAATCCATCTCCCGAACCCTCAGACTGAGACTGGTTGACCCGTCGTCCGAAGCCCATCGACATTTCAGTCGGCTCTGATATGTCCGGCGCTAATTCGGTATCTGGTCGAGAACTGAAATAGCGGCTCTCACGGAGTGTCCTCCCGTGGGGTGAGGATGAGCGCTTCCCTCCGAAGTTCAACCATGCCGGGAACCCCAAGCGCCTCCGCAACCTTCGGGAGGACTGCAGCGAAGAGAGCGACCAGGTCAGAGTTCGAGCAGTTGCCCACCGTCACGAGCACCAACCGGGCGGGATGACCGACGAGCCGGTGGCTGATCCGAAAGTCGTCATCCTTCGTCACCACTGCTGCACCAAGTTCGTCAGCCCGAAGAGCAATTGCGCGATCACTCGACCGGTTACCAAGCTCGAGGGTCTCTACGTGCAAACACTCATGCCCTTCGAGCACCAAGGTTTCGCAGAGTCGACGCGGGATATGTGCGTCGAGAACGAAACGCATTAGGCCGCGGGTATGGGCAAGACTGTTCCAACCCGGGTCGCCAAGGCTGCGTACTCAAGCGCCGCACGGATGTCGTCCGACTCAAGATCCGGATAGTCGTCCAAAATCTCGGCTGTGGTCATTCCTGACGCCAAGAGTTCGAGCAACACCGCCACCGGGTAGCGCAGCCCACGTATGCACGGCTTACCGTGACAGACCTCGAAGTCTGACGTAATCCGGTCCAGAAGGCTCATGTGCACAGGCTAGTCAGCTCGTCCCGTCGACGGAAACCCTTGCGGCGCCCCTCGTTGCGGTTCACATTTCGTAGAAGTCCGGGCCCAAACGGGGCAACGTCGACTTGTGCGTGCTTACATCTCTACTCATGGCCGAAACACTTCCGCTCGAGGTGAACCTGCGAGAGGGTGGACCAGCAACAGAGGCGGAACTCCCACATGAGGTGGCCGAATACCTGAACCAGCAGAAGATCGCTGACTGTGTCTTGCTCGGCGACGGGCGCTGGCTGGTGACCCCGAGAACCAAAGTTGGTGCCATCAACTGCAACGGCATCACGGTTCGAGTGGCCCCAAAGTTGGACGACATCAACCAACTGCTGTTCCTGTTGGGCTTCGCGCGCAACCCGGGTTGGCGTGTTGGGGCTGTGACCTTCGATCACCACAGCGACTTTGTAACAGCAGTGGCCGACGCCTTCGCGACCGCCGCCGAATCAGCGCTAGGCCGCGGCCTTATCCAGGGATACCGCGAAGTGGAGGACGCCCTGCCAGTGCTTCGCGGCCGGCTGCGAGAGCAAGAGCAACTTCGCCGCCAGTACGGCATCGCCATTCCGGTGTTGGTGCGCTACGACGACTACACCGTGAACATCGCGGAGAACCAGATCGTGCACACAGCGGTAGATCGCCTTCTCCGAACCCCGGGGCTACGGGATTCGACGATGCGGCGACTTCGCAAAGTCCGCATGAACTTGGCTGAGGTGACAGTCATCCACCGCGGTGCCATGCTGCCGCACTGGACGCCGACCCGGTTAAACGAGCGCTACCAGCCTGCGTTGCACCTGGCCGAACTGGTGTTGGCCGATGCTTCGTTCAGCCATCGGTCCGGGAGGCTGAAAGCGTCCGGGTTCATGGTCGAGATGTCGAAGGTGTTCGAAGACTTCCTGGGCGTTGCCTTGACGCAAGCGCTGGAGACTTTTGGCGGCAGATGCAAGACCCAGTACTCGATGTTCCTGGATGAAGGCCGCGAGGTCAGGATCGCGCCAGACATGGTGTGGCTGGCCAACGCAGTACGGCCCTCGGCTGTGATCGACGCCAAGTACAAGGCCGAGAAGCCAGCGGGTTTCCCCGAAGCTGACTTGTACCAAATGCTGGGCTACTGCACTGCGCTGGGGTTGCAGAGCGGGCATCTGGTCTATGCCAAGGGCAACGAGACTCCACGTATACATACGGTTCGCAATGTGGGCGTGCGCATCAACTGTCATGCGCTCGACCTCAGCGTTCGACCCTCTGCACTCATGCAACAAGTCGCTGACCTGGCCAACTTGATTGGCAGCGATGCGCTGGTCACGTCGCGTTGAGTAGCGTCCAGGTTTTGGTCGGAGTCGGTCCAAGCCGCGCTACAGCCGAGACAGAACCATGGGTACGTCTCACCACGGCCTACGGCGGCCTTCCACCAACCAGTTGGCCAGGGCTGAAAGCACGGCACGCGCTGCGAGACGAAGACGTTGAACTGGTGCACTACCGAGAACCGGTGGTCCGCATTCGCGTTTCTGCTCGTCGCCTGGGTTTGCTCCTCGATGATCTCGAGGTTCTCATCGCAGCGCGCACCAACATGGTGGACCGCATGCAACAGGGTGGCAACACCTACTCCAAGACAGCGTCGCGCGCCCTGGCCTACGAGATCCTTCGCACCCCGATGCCGTCCTCTTCCCACACTGACCCAGCCGATCAAGAACTCGCCGCCGGCTATCGGCGCTTAGCCCCGGATGCGGCTCTAACCGAAGCAGCACAACAGCTCGCAGCGCAGACCGCTCCCAATTGGTGAGACTCCCATCTGCCTCGGCTGATACGTGCGGATAGGTCCCCTTCCCGGATCGTTCGAGCAGGAATAGACCAACGGGATGGTGGGTGGTGGACCTATTGAGCATCGGTGGGCCAAGCGACACTCTGCTGCGAGCCGGTCCAGCAATTCGGACCCACACGGCTGTCAGGCCTTGCCGACCTTCATGCCCGCAGCGCATCGCTCGACGCCACCAGTGCCGACCGATCGGTTGCACTCGCCCGGCTCTTCGAGCAGGCCCTCCAGCACCGCCAGCACCACCAGCACGCGGCCGCCGACACCGACCCG
>CAVXQD010000004.1:0-31252 GCA_963763885.1 uncultured Acidimicrobiales bacterium | reverse complement strand
AGGGCCCGCCGTGGGATTATCCGCGTGGGTCGGGCGTGAGGGTGTAGTTCCATTCGCCGTGCCAGTTATGGGCGTGGACGGGTAGGGCTGCGAGTTGCTGGTCGGTGATTTTGATGCCGGTGGGGTACCAGTTGGGATCGTATGCGCACTGAACAGTGAGTCCGGTCTTGGTGGTCGTGGTGCCGACGAGCTCGATGATGGTCCGAATGTCGGTGAGGGGGTCGTCCGCGCCAGTTGATCGAGATGAACGAGAACAGGCGGTGCTCGATGCGGTTCCATTTCGATGTGCCGGGCGGGTAGTGCAACACCGTGACCGTGAGCCCGGTCTCGGCAGCGAGCTTGGCTAGTTCGGCTTTCCAAGCTCGGACGTGGTAGCCGTTCTATCCGCCGCCGTCGGCAGTGATCGTCAACGTGGTCGCCGCCGGGAAGCGTGTCTTGCCGAGCGTGTTCCACCAGCGCCGGATGGATTCGACGGCGAACTGAGCGGTGTCGGCAGTGTCGCCGACCGATACCCATCCTTCGTCGTTGCCGATGTCGTACACCCCGTACGGGATCGCTTTGAAGTAGCTCCAGACTGCGATCAGCGAAGTCATGCGTGGAGACCCGTGTCGGTCTGCCTTTCGGGCGCCACTCCGCCCCGCCGTTGGCGTACTCGCCGATCAACTCCTTCTTCTTCGTGTCGACACTGATCACCGGCTCGCCTACGTTGATCTGTGTACTGACAATCTTGTTGAGATAGTTGAACTGGCCGTCACGATCCGGATGCCCCGCACCCTCGTTCTGCTTCGCCGGGGCTTGCAACGAGTACCCCAAATCCTACGCAGACAACCGCCGAACCGTTTCCGGCGAGGCCTTAAACCCACGCCCCGTCAAATCCTCGGCGAGCTGATACGTTGACTTCAACGTCCACCGCAACGCAGACATCGGCGTGCCACGCGTGCCCGGCTGCACAAGCTCATCCAACGCTGCCAACAGGCCGGGCTGCTTCTCAATCGCCGGCTTGTCTCCGGCACCAGGCGCCCGGACACGATCCGAGACCTCAATCCCGGCCCGCACATCAGACACCGCTTTCCACACCGTGTTCGACGACATCCCCGACGACGCCACCACGTGCTGCCTGTCCGCCACGACCTAAAACCTCAGCCATCGCGCCGACCGTCACCCGACGCTGCCGCTCATCCAAATGCGGCAATACCGTCAGAAAGAACCGCTCCAAACCCTCTTCAGTCAGCTCCACCCACCCAGACTACTCCTCGCGTATTATCCTGCGGTGGACCCTAACACGGTCTTCATACCGAATTGCTGGTAGCCAAATACGGTCGTCAAGAGCCAAATGAAGCCAGCTATCAGGCCGAGCACGATGTGTGTGGCCCCAGGTGCCCGGTAGGCGGACGATGCATTTGCGGTTGATTGCGACGCAGTAGCCACACGGCGACCGACGGAAGCGCAATGCCGATCAGGTAGGTGAAGTTGGCCGAAGCAATCAGCCAAAATGGGTCGCCCATCAGGAGGAACACGATCGCCATGAATGCGGTAAACGCGCTCGCAATCCACGGGAACGTCTGTCCGCGATCGCTTCGCAAAGACTGATGGGAAGCAGTCCGTCTTCGGCAAGTTGTGACAGGGTTCTCGCAACTCCCGTCACTGGCGTCAGGGTCCCATGGAACATGTTCAGGATCATGAACCACACGGCCGCTGCTTTCCCCAATCCCCCCAGTAACGGGGCGAACGTCGGCCCCGAACACCTGAGCAAGTTCGCCGGTCAGCGAATCCGGACCAAGGACACCCAGCCACACAATCGGAAGAACAAAGAAGTACAACGTTGCCATCCAGGCACTGACGAACATGGCCCGCGGTACGTTCTTCTCGGGATTGATGGTCTCTCCCACGTGACACGCTGCAGCCTCGAACGCTCGTGCAGCGAAGCCGATCAGGTACAGACCCGCCATCGCGGAGGTGAAGTTGCCGAAAGTCCCATCGAAGGGGACTTTGAGGTGAAACGAAAGTGCCTGTTGCCAATCGACCGAACCTGAAATACAGGCACAACGGCAGACAGGAAGGCGAGCAGCGCCGAAACCGACGCAATGATTACAGCAAGTCGTGTGACCCGTTTGAGGCCGGAAAGGTTCACCAAGGTGAACAAAACAACGATGCCACAAGCAATCAACTTCACCGAGAGGAACGGCAGATACCCAGCGTGAAGCGCCGATGCCGAGAGCAGGGCTGTGAGACCACAAGTTGGTACCCAGCCCCACCAGTAACAAACGCCGGTGAGATTGGCGAGAACCGGTGAATAGGGGCGGAACGCTTCGGCGCATGTGGCCGCAATTCCGCCACTCGGTTCGGCCACATCAACGATAGTTGGTCCACCCCCGGGGTCCCCATCCCGGGAGGATGAGCCCGACGACAAGGAGGGGTACTGCCGCCGTTCCTTGGGATGCAATCAGTGCACCGACCAGAAACAGCATCTGGTTGCTTCCGCCCATTGCCATCGCGGTGTTCAATCCACCCGATGGTGCGCGGATGAGCAAGGGCAACCTCGGCCGACGTTGAAAGGGTGGTGTCCGGCCCCGCCCGGGCGTACGTTTCACAAACACCACATCGGCCGGTGCCGGAGCAACATCAAGGGTTCAGCGAAATTCATCAGTGCTGATGAAATGCGCGGCATGCCACGGTCGGGCACCAGACGAGCCCAATCACGAGGCACTTGACGACGCAAGGGAAAAATCTTCCGAAAGTTGCCGATCCGGCGTGAAACCTGTCATTGCCCCGCCGTAAGGTGATCGAAGCGTGCGGCTGGCGGCTTCTCATCGGTGGTGAGCAACTTCTCTGTGCGCAAGTTTGGAGCACCTGCTCCCTCCTCGGTCGTTCAGTCCCTCATCACGTCAGCGTCGTCGTCAAGTCCTTATGCCTACTCAGTCCAAACTGGTTCCGCTCATCACGCCGGGTTCGCGCATCTTGGTGCGAGACGAAGACTGGCTGGTGCGTTCGGTGCACGACACGCCGGCCGATGGCCGGCTGGTGCGGGCCATCGGCTTGTCGGAGTTGGTTGCCGAGACCGAGGCCACGTTCCTCACTGGCATCGACGAGGTTGAACCGGTCCGCCCTGAAGACACGGCGTTGGTGTTCGATGACTCGCCCGGGTATCGCCGCTCACGCTTGTGGATGGAAGCGGTGCTGCGCAAAGCGCCGGTCCCAGTGTCCGACACCAGCCTCACCACCGGTCACCGTCAGCTCCTCGCCGACCTGCAGTACCAACGTCTGCCAGCTCACAAGGCCCTCAGTGCTCCCAGGCCACGGATCCTCATTGCCGACGCGGTGGGCTTGGGCAAAACGCTCAAGATCGGCATCATGTTGTCCGAGCTCATTCGCCGTGGCCGTGGCGACCGCATTTTGGTGGTCACGCCGCGCCAGATCTTGGAGCAGTTCCAGCACGAGATGTGGACTCGCTTCTCCATCGGCTTGGTGCGTCTGGACTCTGAAGGTATCCAACGGGTGCGCCAGCAGATCCCGCCCACCCGCAACCCGTTCAGTGTGTTCAAGCGGGTCATCATCTCCATCGACACCCTCAAACAGGCTGGCCGGTATCGCCACCAGTTGGAGCACGTCAATTGGGATGCGGTGGTAATCGACGAGGTGCACAACCTGGTCAATGCGTCCTCGCAGCGCAACACGTTGGCTCGTGTGCTTGCGCCGCGTGCCGATGCGCTCATCTTGGCGTCGGCCACGCCGCACAACGGCCGCAAAGAGAGCTTCGCCGAGTTGGTTCGGTTGCTCGACCCGGCTGCCATTGCTGATCCGAAGACCTACACCCGCGACCAGGTGAAGCACCTGTACGTGCAGCGGTTCAAGAAGGACGTTGCCTCCGAGGTTGGGGCCGACTTTGCGGAACGTCATGCGCCCATCGCTGTCAGTGTGCAGGCTTCTCCGGCCGAGGAGGCTGTGCTCGAGGAATAGCGTCGTCGTGGCTGGATCGCGCCAATTCGGTCAGCGACGATCGTCTGTTCCCATGGACCGTGTTGAAGGCTGCGTTGTCCAGTCCGTCGGCGCTCATTCAAACCATGGAGGCTCGCCGCAAGCAGCTGCAGAAGGACGCCAAGTCCGACCCCCGCCAGCTTGCTGCGGTCGATCGGCTCATCGCCTTGGCCGGGGCAGTCACCACTCTGCAAAACTCGAAGCTCAGCGCGCTTACCAGCACGCTCCAAGACATCGGTGTGGCCAAGGGCAGCCCTACCCGGGTGGTCATCTTTTCAGAGCGGGTACAAACCGTCGTCTGGTTGGCCGAACAGCTCCCGGCTCTGCTCAATCTTCCTGCCAATGCCGTACAGGCGTTGCATGCTGGGCTGCCCGAACCCACACAGCAAACCATCATCGAAGATTTCGGGCAGGCCGACCGTCCGTTGCGGGTGCTGGTTACGTCCGACATGTCCTCCGAAGGTGTCAACCTGCATCGGCAGTGCCATCAGCTCATCCATTTCGATGTGCCGTGGAGCCTGATTCGCATGCAGCAGCGTAACGGCCGCATCGACCGTTACGGTCAGCGCCAGCGTCCGCAGATCCGTGCGCTCATTCTCACCTCCAACCAATCGGCGGTCACCGACGAGCAGCGGGTCGCCACCCGGTTGCTCGAACGTGAGCACGAAGCGCAGCTCACCTTGGGCGATGTGTCACCCATTTTCGGCACGTACTCCATCCGTGAAGAAGAGGCGCTCATCGGGGCCAGCCTCGCAAAGGGTGATGCCGTAGCCACCGTCGACGCTCCGGCTGCGTCTGATGCGTTTGACTTCTTCGATTTTCTGATCGATCCCGATGCCAACGTTGAACGAGCTGCGCCGGTGCCGGTGTCTGACCCGCCTCGTTTGGTGGCCGATGATTGGACGTTCCTCATCGAGGGCCTCCACGAGGTGGTGGGAGACCTAAGGCGTGATCTCGATATGGAGCTCGACGAGGCACGTCGGTTCGTGGCCATCACGCCTCCGGCCGATCTGCGGGCTCGGCTCAACGTGCTGCCGCAGGACGTGTTGGACGAGCGGAAGCTGAAGGAACGCCTGAAACTCACCGCCCATCGTGCCGAGGCCGAGCAGCGTCTCACCGAGGCCCGTGAGCGGGAGCAGTCTCAGTCGATGTGGCCCGAGACCGGGTGGCTGGGTGCGCATCATCCCATTTTCGATTGGCTGGTCGACAAGCTGTTGGGCCGGTTTGGCCGGCTCGAAGCCCCCGTGATGTGTGCCGATGTCAGTGCACCTACCTTTTTGGTCGAGGCCATCTTCACCAACCGTCGTGGGCAGGCAACCATCGTCGAGTGGATGGCTATCGAATCGCCTGGCCGTTCCAACCAGCGGGTGCGCCCCATGTTCGAGGTGCTCAATGAAGCCAAGGTGGGGCCCAACATGGCCAACCCTCGTCGGGTTGAGGGGGCCGAGTTGCGTGACCTCGATCGCCTCATCCGGCCTGCGGTTGCGGCGGCGCACGCGCATGCCAAACAGGTCCGTGACCGTGAAGTTGTCCGTCTCGATGCACAGGTCACGGCCGAGCAGCAGCGTGTGCAGTCATGGCATCAAGAGGCGTTGGCCTTGGCCGATCAGCAGCTGAAGCGCGAACGGGTGCAGTCCACCCACACAGAGCTCACCCGCTACATCGAGACATTGCGCACCGAAGGCGATCCATATGTGCGCGTGGTAGCGGTGCTCGCACCAATCCTTGCTCCCGTCGCTAGCGGAGGTGCCGCATGAGCTCCAATCAAACCTTGGTTCCGGCGCTGGTCAACGTTGGCGAGTTCTTCTCCGACCATTACTTGGCCACAGCGTTCAACGGTGATCTCAAGCCGCTTCGGGGCCAATGGGACCGCGACGAGGCGGCCAACAAGGCAACGGCAAGGCAGGGCATGCGCCGCCTCGCCGGCAGGTACTTCGCGCTCCGGGCCGAAGCCGACGAGAGCCCAACCGGCAGTGCAGCTGCGGAGCTTCGGTCCGAAGTGCTACGTGCGCTTGGTTTTACGCCTAACTCAACCAGTTGGGAGACCGAGCGCGGTGAGGGTGTGCCTGTAACTGCAACTGTCCTGCACCGCTCGTACAACGCCAGCGGCACGCACCTTGTTGCGTTGGCGGTGCCGTTTGTTGCCAAACCAGAGTTCATCCTCGACGGCCCCGAACATGGCGCTGAACATGGCACGGACCTTTCCGATGCTGCGGTGATCGACCCCATCGACGTTGCCGGGCAGCGCATCGCCCGTCCCGACGCAGTCGTGGCTGCGCTGTTCGCCACCGACGACGCCCCCCGGTTCGTGTTGCTGGTGGCAGGTAGCTGCGGTGCTGTTGGCCGACCGCGAGGCGTGGAGCGAGGGCCGCTATCTCATGGCCGACATCGACGGTGCATTGGGCAGGCGCAGTGCCACGCACAACACCGAGGTCGACACCATCGTGGCGCTGTTCTCTGCCGATGCGCTGCTGCCCAACGATGGTGGCGACACGGTTCTGGAGGGCTTGGTGGACAAGTCTCGCCGCCAGGCCGTTGGCGTGTCGAAGGACTTGCGCGGAAGGGTTGCGCCGGTCGGTGGAGTTGCTGGCCAACGAGGTGCTGTTTCGCCTGGATGAGGAGGAGCAGCGCCAGCATCGGCGCCGCACGGCCCGCAACCATCCCGGTCTTGCGAAAGACCTCACCCGCCAGTCGCTGCGATGGCTGTACCGGGTGCTGGTGCTGCTGTTTGCCGAGGCCCGCCCCGAGTTGGGCATTCTGCCTACCGATCACGAGGAGTACGAGCAGGGCTACGGTTTGGCCCGCCTGCGTGATCTCACGTTGCGAGAGCTGCACACCGAGCAGGCCCGCAACGGCACCCACCTGCACGACTCCATTGCCTTGCTGGTGCGCCTGTTGCACGAGGGGCACCCGCAAGGGGTCTGTGCAGCTGGCCGCAACATACGACGAGCCGTCCGGTGATGCCATCGCCGGCGAGGGCCTGGTGGTGCACTCCCTCGACGCCACCCTGTTCGCTCCTGACGCCACGCCGCTGTTCAACAAGGTGAAGCTGCGCAACCACGTGGTGCATGAGGTGTTGCAGTTGCTGCTGCTCACCCGGGCGGGGCGCAAGGACGCCAGTTCGTGAGCTACGCCACCCTGGGCATCAACCAGCTGGGGCGCGGTGTACGAGGGCCTGATGGCCTACACGGGCTTCTTCGCCGACGAGGACCTGTACGAGGTGGCTGCCCCGGTGAAGCAGGCCAAGGGCCGCTGCTGCGCAGGAAGCAGTCACCAGCGATAGCCACGCAGATTCCAGCGTGGTCTCCGACGTGGACGACGACGAGAGCATCGAGGACAACACCGACGAGGACAGCACCGACGATGAGACGGCCGACCACGAGCGCGAGCGCCGATGAGGGCGGTGGAGCCGAGTCGATGACGACACCGCTGGTGCGGTGGCGGCGAAGGTGGACAAGGGCACTCTGGGTGGTACCGGTGTCCAGGGCGGGGGAGTACCCGGCCGAGGTGTTTGTGCGTGAGGCCGATCCGTCGGGTGGGCCAGGCAAGCGCAAGCTCTATCCCGAGGGTTCGTTCGTCTACCGGCTCAGCGGCCGCGACCGTCAGCGCAGTGCCAGCTATTACACACCCGAGGTGCTCACTCGCTTGTGTGGTGAAGCATTCGCTGGCCGAGCTGCTCACGCCGGACATGCCCGCTGAGCAGCATTGCTCGATCTCACTATCTGCGAACCGGCGCTGGTAGCGGTGCGTTCCTCAACGAGGCCATCAACCAGCTGTCGACCGAGTATCTGCGCAGGGCGCAGGCCGAGCGGTCCGAGACGCTCAACCCCGACCAGTACCACCACTGGCTGCAGCGCACCAAGGCCCATCTGGCGTTGAACAACTGCTTCGGGGTCGATCTCAAGCCCACCGCGGTGGAGTTGGCCGAGGTCAGCATCTGGCTCAACGTGATGCATGCCGGTTTGGCTGCGCCGTGGTTTGGGCTGCGGCTGCGGCAGGGCAACTCGTTGATTGGTGCCCGCCGTGCCGTGGTGCCCGTGGGGTCGTTGAAGAAGGTGGCGTGGAAGTCGCTGGTGCCCACCGAGGTGCCCATGACCGACCGGCCGCTGGGCACCGTCGCACCCGGGCACATCCACCACTTCTTGCTTCCAGCCCATGGGTGGGCGGCGGTGGCCGACCGCAAGGAAGCCAAGGAGCTGCGGCCAGACGTGGTGAAGGCGCTCAAGGATTGGCGCAACTCCGTGCTGAAAGATCCGGGCGAACGGGCAACCAAGCGGCTCTCGCTGTTGGCCACCCGGGTGGAGGCACTGTGGCAGCGTGCCGAGCAGCGCTTGGCATCGGTGCAGGCTCAGCGCCGGGCTGCGGTCGACCTGTATGGCTGCGAGGTTGCGCCGGTTGCCCATGCCATCTCTCGCCAGCAGGCCGACGACGCCGTGCATCACGACGCTGCGTTGCAACGGTTGCGTCTGGTGATGAACGCCTGGTGTGCGCTGTGGTTCTGGCCGCTGGAAGCTGCCCACGAGTTGCCAACCTGGGACCGTTGGCTGGACGCGCTGGAAGGGTTGCTGGGCAAGGCCGAGGAGGTGCCCGACCTGGGCCAGCTCTCCATGTTTGCCGGGCAGGGCGAAGACCTGTTCCGCGAGGTTGCCGACACCAACGAGCGCATCATGCTCGATTTCGATATGCGCGCCGTCGACGCTGTGATGGCCGACCATCCCTGGTTGCCACGTACACAGACGATCGCCGAGCGGGAAGGCTTCTGGCACTGGGAGCTGGAGTTGGCCCAGGTGTTCGCCAAAGGCGGGGCTTCGACCTGCAAGTCGGTAACCCACCATGGGTGCGCCCCGCTGGGTGGACGACCTGGTGCTGGCCGAATAAGATCCCGTGGTTCGGCATCACCGAGAAACCCCAAGGTCGAGGTGTTCCGCGCGCCGTCGCGCTGCAGTGCTTGCCGATCCCGATGCCGTCGATCGAGTACTTCGCCGAGGTCAGCTCATCGGCCGGGCCGTCACGCTGCTCGGCTCCGCGGTCGAACACGCCGTGCTGAGCTGGCGTGCAGTCCAACCTGTACATGCTGTTCATGGAACGCACCTGGCGCTCATGCTGCAGCCGAGCGGAGTCGATCTGGCCTGCTCCACCCCGAGAGCCACTTCACCGACCCCAGGGCAGCAGCTCTGCGGGCGACTACGTATCGCCGTCTTCGCCGTCACTTCCAGTTCTCAACGAGGCGCAGCTCTTCGAGGAGGTCGCAGCACTGACGTTATTCGGGGTTCATGTTTACGGCAGTTCACGGGAACCCGAACTTCGGCAGATCAGTACTGCGATCGATCCCGCCCGGTCGACTCATCTCTGCGACACGACGGAACCGGGACGGTTCCGGGCATCCAATACCCGGCCGGAGGATGGGACCTGCGGCCTCACTCCGAGCGGTTGGTCACGGTCGATCGGGAGGTGCTGGAGTCGTGGGCGAGCGTTGTTCGATGAGCCGGGCACGCCGCCGGAGCAGGCCCGCCTGCTGCCGCCCCTTACCCGGCTCGACCTGGCGAGCCCTCGACCAGCTCTCGCCGCCACCCGTCCGCCTCGCCGACCACGCCGTACCAATGGACCGCGGGTGGCACGAGAAGGAGCGCCAAGGAGGAGGGCACGATCGTGTGGCGGACGGAGGTGCCGGCCAGTGGGACGAGGTGATCCTGCAGGGTCCGCATTTCACGGTGGCGACGCCGTTCGCCAAGCAGCCGAACCCCAACTGCAGAAGCAAGAACGACTGGTCGTCCTGGAACCTGGAGTCTCTGCCCGAGTCCGTCATCCCGCCGCACCAATTATCAACGCGCATGCGACCTACCCACCTACCAGTCCCGCCTCGACCGCTGGAACAACACCCCGCTACACGTCCCACTACCGCCTCGCCTGGCGCCGAATGACCCAACCCGGCTTGGAACGTTCCTTTCACCCATGTCTGATGCCACCTGGTCCTGGACACGTAGATGCCGTGTATTGCCTCACCTTGGGAGACGACCGTCGACCGTTTTCAACTGCGGTCTCTGGTCCTCTCTGATTTTCGACTACCTGGTAAAAATATCTGGAAATGCCTGATGTGCGAACTGAATTGACGCTTCGGTTCCCCAGCACGGGGCTCGACGAAGTAGCAAATCGCTTGCTCCTGCGCACCCTGCGGTTGAACTGTCTGACATGCGAATATGCGCCGTTGTGGGAGGAGTTGTGGGATCCGGCGTGGGCTGAGGATGCGTGGACCGACGACGGTTGGGCTACCCACCGGCTGGGTGATGTCGGGCCGACCTGGTCGATGGCAACCCCACTCAGGACGGATTACGAGCGTCGCCAGGCGCTGGTGGAAATCGATGCGCTGGCAGCGTTGATGCTCGGGCCTCACCGCCGAGCAGCTATGTGCGATGTACCGCACCCAGTTCAGCGTGCTGCGCAAGTACGAGTACTCGATGTTCTTCGACGCCGCCGGCCGTAAGTACGCGAAGCATCACCAGTCCGCCGGCGTCCGCCAACAAAAGGGCGACTACGAGTCCATCGTCGCCTGGCACGAAGACCAATCCACCCCGCTCCCACCTCACATCACGCCCCCTTTCATCCAACCCAACCGCGAACAAGAAATGACCCGTGCGTACAACGGATTTGCGGACAGGCTTCGGTAACCGATGTTCTTCGCCCCGACCGTCATCACTTCTGTGGACGAACTACTCAAAACTCTGCTGTCGTTTGACACTACAGCGATGTTTCGGGGCCAGGCTCGGTCTGACTGGAAACTAACCACGTCGCTCGAACGTGCGTGTCCCGACACGGGCATGAGACCAGACTACGAACGGTACCTACAGCAGCGTTTTCGTGAGTCGTTTTCTAGACTCGGAGGTAACGGTGACTTCCAAGACTGTCGCCAACCTGAATGTCCGCAGGAAGAATTGTGGGCACACATGCAACATCACGGCGCCCCGACGCGGCTGCTCGACTGGAGCGACAGTCCGTTCGTCGCCCTCTTCTTCGCAATCGAGCACCCGAGCACGGATGCGGCGGTCTTCGTGCTCGATCGGGTGGAGCTTGAGATTGCAATGTCAGCGAGGTTGAACCTCACCACAGTTGAATTGTCGGCTTTCGGACCCCTCATTGGATGGTCAAGCGGGCATGGATTCCATGACCGGTGCAATGAACCCTCTCCGCTGCCTTGCGTAGCTGTCATTGACCCCAGCCGGTCATCTCATCGCCTCTGGTCGCAGCAAGGCCGCCTTCTGATGCCTGTTTGCCTGACCTGCCCGTTTGAGGAAAATCTTCGCGAAACGTTTGTTCCTGGAACTCAACCGCTTGCTCGAAAGCTGATCATCAAACAGGAATTGAGAGACGAAGCGCTCAGGATGCTGTGGAAGATGAACGTCAGCCGCAGCGTCGCTGTTTCCCGATCTCGACGGGTTCGCTGCGAGTCTCCCGCACATGGCCCTGGCGCACCGGCCATCAGCTCAGCCCGATGCGACAGCTCCAACCTCTGTTAGCCCAGCTGCCACCGGAGCCAGCGGGTGATGGACCAATCACCTGCGTCGGGTGCTGCCGAAGTCGAGTTGTCCTATCACCCGGTCTTCCGGGACGCAGCAACGTTGCTGACCGCAGGCTCCGTCATGCAGGTCCTCGTTGTGGGAGACGACGTCCCGGAGCAGGTTGCTGCAGCAGGGGAGATCAGGCAACACCTGGCTCCAAACCACCAACTTCCGTGCGGGACGTATCGATTTGCGATCGAAGCAGGGTTCGCGGTTCTCGTTGTCACCGAAGGACCGACACCCGGACACAACGTCACCGCAACCTGGGACGCACCCGATGCCGACCCGCTCATCCAGGCATGGGGCTGGTTCAGCCAGTGGTGGCCCGACGCAACTGCCGTTCCGCACCCACTGTTCGCGATCAACGCCGAGGTTGTCACCGTCCCCGGCGGCGAGGAAACGACCATTCGCAGCCGATTGTTCGCTCGGGGCGAATGGCGCTACACGGTCAGGTTGCACGGATCAACAGTGGAGCGACGCGAGTCGACGCTTGCCAGACCCGACCTGAACGATGACTCCAGCCGGTGGATTCAGGGGCCGCCGGCAAACGCTAGAGCGCTGGCGGCAACGCTCACACGGGCGAAGCTGAGCAAAGAACTGTCAGACACGCTGTACTCCTTCAGGGCGACGAGAACGGTGTTTCGGCCGTATCAGTTCCGCCCGGTCATCCGTCTGTTGGAAACCGGCACGCTTCGGCTGCTGATCGCTGACGAAGTGGGCCTGGGCAAAACAATCGAAGCAGGGCTCGTTTGGACTGAGCTCGACGCAAGGGGACAAGCCGACCGTGTGCTGATCGTCTGCCCGTCCATGCTGGTGGCCAAGTGGCGAGCCGAGATGGAAGAGCGGTTCGACTACAACCTCGCCGAACTCGACGTCGCTGGGTTGAACGACATGATGCAGCGACTCGAAAACGACCGCTTGCCTCAGCGTTTCCACGCCATCACATCTGTTGAACGGCTGCGCATCTGGAAGAACCTCGAAGCGTTTAGCGAGCTTGCTCCAAAATTTGACCTTATCGTCGCTGACGAAGCTCACGTGTTTCGCAACTCTTCGACGCGGAGTTTTGCGCTCGGCTCGTTGCTGGACGAATGGGCAGATGCACTGGTGTTCCTCTCGGCCACACCGTTGAACCTGGGCAACGAAGACCTTTACAACCTGCTGTCGTTGCTGGCTCCTGGAGAGTTCGTCGACAAACATTCACTTGAACTGCAACTCCAGCCGAACGCCGTGCTGCATCGGATCAGCACCACCTTCTTCGACACCGACAGCACCAACGCACAGCGGAGGGAACTGCTAGAGCGGATCTCTGGACTTGCATTCGAAACAGCGGTGACAACCAGATCGGAGTTCGGTGCCCTGCGTAACCTCTTCGACCAACCGGATCTATCGCCAGCCGACATCGCCCAAGCTCGACGACTGATCGCCCGCCTCCACGCCCTTTCGGCCGTGGTTTCGCGAACACGCAAGACAGAGATTCAGGACAACCGGGTAGTCCGCCGCGCAGAACCGATTGAAGTGGAATGGACCGCTGACGAGGCTGACTTCTACTTCGCGTTCGCACGTTGGCAGCGTGACAGAGCTCTAGACCGCGGCTTACCGGTGGGCTTTGTCACGCAGATGCCCCTGCGGCTCGCTTCGACTTGCCTGCCCGCCGCCCGGGCACGGGTGTTGAACTGGAATAACTCGTCAGACGTGGCCGAAGACGACGTTGACAACGACCACGACGACGATGACATGCCACCGCCGTTGGAACTCATCGGGCTTGCGCGAACGCTCGGAGACGTTGATTCGAAATTCGACGCTTTCGTCGAGCACTTGGACCGATTGGTGGGAGATGGCCACCAGATACTGGTGTTCACGTTTTCCCGTGTCGCTCTTCGGTACCTGCAGACGCGGTTGAGTGACCGCTACAGAGTCGACGTGATGCACGGAGGGATCGACAAGACCCAGCGTCGCCGAACCATGCTGCGTTTCCGCGAAGGCCAGTTTGATGTCTTGCTGGCGAGCCGCGTGGCAAGCGAAGGGCTCGATTTCGAGTTCTGTTCCGTCGTCGTCAACTACGACCTTCCATGGAACCCGATGGAAGTCGAACAGCGAATCGGGCGGATCGACCGATTCGGACAGAAGTCCGACACTGTACTCATTCTCAACTTCCACACCCCGGGAACGATCGAGACCGACATCATCAGCCGGGTTCACCAACGCATCGGTGTCTTCGAATCGTCAATCGGGGAGCTGGAACCCATTCTTCAGTCCCACCTCAGCGAGCTGCGGCAGGTGATGTTCGACTTCCGCCTCACTGAGGAAGAACGTGAAATTCGGTTGAACCGCAATCTTGTGGCCATCGATGAGCAACGCAGAACGAAGGAAGAAATCGAGACCGCCACCTCGTTCTTGTCGTCAACCGACAATGCAACGATCGACGGCTTGGAGGAACGCATCCTTGCCACTGGTCGGTACGTTGGCCAGCGAGAACTGTTGCTGCTCATTGAGGACTGGGCCCAGGGTGCTCGATCCGCCAGCTGTCAGCTGTCCTCGGACGGGCTGCGGATGTACCTCCGAGCTGATTCCACCATGCTCGAACAGCTGAAGGGTGTGCAGACAGCGGGCCAGCGCAGCGCCAGCGAAATTGAACGATATGCCCGTGCCATGCGCGACGACACCGAGATCACCATTTGTCTCGATCAGGAAGTAGCCCGCCTGACCGGAGAGCCATTGCTCACCGCAAACAACCCGCTCGTGCGCGCTGCGCTACGCGTGCCGGGAGCTCAACAGGCAAAATATGCGCACATACAGGTTGAGTCTGAGACGGTCGAACCGGGCTCGTATTTCGTGTTGTTCGGCATCATGGAATGGAAGGCGTTGCGGCCCTTCGTCGAACTCATCAGCAGTGCTGTACGCCTCGACTCCGGTCTCGTCGCGCCCGGTGTCGGAGACGTGGTGCTCGCTGCTTTGGCCGACGGTCGACTCAGCCCCTACGACGCCGGACCCATGGACCTGAGCCAAGCGCTGCGGGCGTGCACGAGGGAACTCCGTCGGCAGCGCGATGAAGAGGAAGATCGACGCCGTCAGGAAAACCTTGCCGTGATCGAGGCTCGCCGAGTGAGTTTGGTGGAGACCCACAACCGCAAGGTTGCCCAAATTCGCCACCGCATCGAGACGTCGCGGGCGAGAGGCAAAGCGGCCGGTGTTCGGCTGAACACCGCTCAGCTCAAAGCCCAAGAACCCAGGCTTCGTGATGCGCTGGCAAATCTCGACTCGGCAACAGTCGGAACGATGGATTTCGCCGAGATCGCAACGTGCGTGGTTCATGTCACGGCGCCAGCCATCGAAGAAGAGAGTCAACGGTCCTAGCCGGGGGAACTGCACATGTCTGAACAGACAACACATTCGAAGGCGAAACACGACGCGTTGCAACACGAGCGAGCGGTCAATCAGCGATATCTGGATGTCCTTGGGAAACGCATCGAAGACCCCAACCTGCGCGGGGCAGCCGTGTCGCGGTTCGAGAACGCAGGAATCGTTGGCCGATCAGTGAAACCTACAGTCACGGCTCAGTCATACGGTCCGCTGGTAGGGCGGGTTGCCTTGAGCGTCGAAGATGCTGTCTTGGGCACAGACTTTTACATTGGTCCCCGGCACATCCCAGGCGAAGACCCTCGGGTTTACAGCTGGACAGCGTCGACAATCGCTGAGTTGTTCTATCGCCCGGAGACGTCCAGAGATCCCGCTGCAAAGTCGCTGACCGCACGGCGCACCCTGATCGGTCGAAACTCAGATGTTGTCGATTTGACCGACGATGTGGCCCCTGGCGTTGACCCACAAGCCGCGTTCGGTGCGCGGCCCGAGACCGCGCTTACCGTCACCAAGGTAGAAGGGGCAATTGCACGTCCGCAGATCCACCGTCCAGTTGTTGCAGAACAAGATGGGCGATCCAAACCTGCACCTCGTGCGGGGTTGCAAGCGGAAACGCAGCGCTCTGAGGCGGTCGAGTCAAGCGGACTGCGTGCAACGCAGGCGGCGAAGCCGCTCCCCGTTCTTCGCGCCGCTGAAGCAGTGGTGGACCTCATCGAGCGGCCCCGCACGGGAAAACTGAGCGCGCTCCTCTCCACGCTTCAGGCGAACCAATACTCCCTGGTCACGGCACCTGAAGACCAGCCGCTGGTCGTGCAGGGGCCACCGGGCACCGGCAAGACGATTGTCGCCACGCACCGGGCGGCGTTCTTGGCCCACGATCAGCGCACAGACGAAGCGGGAAACAAACGTTCTCCCCTCCGGGTATTGATCGTCGGTCCTACACGGGAGTATCGCCGTCACGTCGAAGAGGTGTTCGGAGGCCTCGGGGTCGGTCAGTCGGCGGTAGCAGTTCAATCGATTCCGGAACTGCTGAGTGAGGTCGCCGACCTGGATGTGTTGACTTCGTCCGACCGATACCGGCCCGCCGACGTCAACCCGGCGCTCTGGACGCTTGCCGAACGGTCCGCCCTGCCATTTCTCCGATCAATGGAAGGGCAACCGGTTCGCCTTCGGGCAGCCACCGTTCTGTCACATCTTCGTTCCCGGCATTCCAGTGTCAAGGCGCTTGTCACCCCCGACGTCGGCCGTTGGCTCGATGAAATGGGTGGGTCCAGCGTTGCGTCCTCAAGTGCCCGGTATCGGCCGTTTCTTGCAGCCATTGCGCTGCAGTTTCGTCGGCCGCTTCGCAGCTTTGATCACCTGGTTGTGGATGAGGCGCAAGATGTCACGCCGTTGGAATGGATCGTGTTCAAATCCCTCCTCAATCCCAACGGCAAGGCCTCGCTGTTCGGCGACTTGAATCAACGGCGATCAGAAGCAAGCCCTCGGACCTGGTCGCAGCCTCTGCAGCTGCTTGGGCTCCAGTCGGTTCCGGCGGAATCCCTGAGCGTCGGTTTCCGGTCGACCAACGAAATTCTCACGTTTGCCGGAACCCTGATTGCAGGAGGGCGACACAACCATCAAGCGTTGGTCGACGGGGCTCCGCCAGCTGTCATTCGTGTCGACGCAACCGCGGTGGCTTCGGCTGCTGTTGCCCAAGCCAAGGAACTTGCCGTCAGACATCCCGACGGAATTGTGTCCATCTTGACCATGACGCCCCGTCCCGTCGAGGTACTGCTTCGCAGCGGCGGTTGGACAAGGGACGACGGGGTTGCGTGGTGGTCGGAAGGCAAGCGGATCCAAGTTCTGAAACCAGAGTCGGCACGTGGACTTGAGTTTGACGGCGTGGTCGTTGTCGAACCGGCCGACATCGTCGCGGCGTACAGCGGATCCGGCGCGTTGTACACAGCGTTGACCCGTGCAACCCGGTCTCTGACCGTTGTGCACGCAGGTCGGCTGCCCGCTCAGTTAAAGAAGGGAAACTGACTGTGCGGCGGACGGACTTCCAGACGGTCCGGGCGGTGCGGATGCGGCTGTCCGATCGATCAATGACAACAGCGGGGTAGGTGATTTCCTTGGCGAGTGCACGCCCGAACGAGTCGATTGCGAGCAGCGACGCGTGTGGCCGAGCCAGCAGGTCGGAGGAGCAACACCTTCCCGACGGCCGAGCTTGCTTCCGCAGAAGCATCGTCCACAGGTGCGTCGACAGGTCGGTCGATAGTCGCCTCGACACCGCAGACCACAGCTCGGGAATCAGGTCAGTCTGCAAACGTCGTTTGGCTCACCAGACGGTGGTTACAGCCCGGGTTCGTTTTGCCCAGCTCGCGGATCTGGGCGTCTTTCGTAACGAGCGCTGCGCCGCTTGCGATGGCCGATGCCACGATCATCCGATCGGCTGGGTCGCCGTGAAAGTCTTCGAGTTCACCAGCTGCCACGCACACCAGCGGGGCCAGGTCAGCCAAACTCAGGCGACCGGTCGTAAGGAAGTCATGTACCCAGGCGGTAGTTGAACGATCTAGTGCGATCCGTCCCTTTTTGATGAGCATGCTGATCTCCCAGAACGTCACCGGGCTTACCAACAGCCTGTCGGCTGCCTCGATGCGCTTGGCGGTCTTACTGGGTAACCGGTCAGATTTCGACTGCCACCAGATGACAACGTGCGTGTCCAGAAGAATCGTCGACGTGTCAGCCGACATTCCACGATTCTCCGGGGGAGAACAGCTCTTCGTCGAGATCGGTGAGAACGGTGACGCTTCCCAGTGTGGGCTCGTGTTCGTCGATGGGTACCAGCCGAGCAACCGGCCGACCGTGCTTGGTGATGGTGATTGTGGCGTGAGTACGTTCGACCCTGCTCCTGAGGAGGGTCGCCCCAAACTTGCTTCCGCGGAAGCATCATCCACAGGCTGGCCCATGGGTGTCCATGGTTGGTGTCAGTCGCCAGGGATGGCGATTAGTTCGGTACGCCCACGAAAATTGTCATACGGTCCGCTCACAATGAGTTGATGGACACATCGGGTGCAGTACTTGCCAAGGACGATCTCACGGAGAACTGTCAGGTTGTCAGCGGTGAAACGGTCAACAATGCGACGTTGATCGACGGGTCGGTTGATCTCAGCGGCGTGCCCACAGAGCGGCTCGAGCAGGAGATCACCACGTTCGCAGCGCACCTCACCGCAGCGATGTGTCGGTGGTTACTGCTGGTTGCAGAGTTCGATCGTCGGTGTGCATATGAAGCGTGGGAGTGCCTGAACACAGCGCAATGGCTCAACCTCCAAGTCGGCATCAGCGTCACCACAGGCCGCCAACATGTGGCGGTAGCGCGTCAGATCGAGCGCTTGCCCGCTGTCAGAGCCGCCTTCGGCGCTGGTGAGTTGTCCTATTCGAGGGTGCGGGCCATCTGTCGAGTGGCTCAACCCGACGACGAAACAAGATGGCTCGACGTTGCCCGACAAGCCACTGCATCGCAGCTGGACCGCATTGTTAGCGACACCATTCGGGCCACGCGAGCTGCCGAACCCAACGCTTCGGCTGCGCACGACGAAGACCGCTCGTTGTCGTGGTTCGTACAGGACAACGGGATGTACGAGGTTCGCTGCTGCCTGCCGCCAGAGGTAGGCGCTCTCCTTGCCAAGCTGGTGGGCAGGAATCTCGGCAATGACCGCACCGCCGATTTCAATGCCCGAACGAGCCGACGCCCTGGCCCACATTCTTGGCCAGTTCGCAGCCAGGCCCAGCAGCACCGATGAGGCGACAGGAACGACGGCGCCTGTTCTTGTGGTGGTACATCGTTACCCTGACGGCACTTCACACATCGAAAACGGCCCGCCTATTCCCGAAGACGTAGCCGATCGGCTTGCCTGCGGCGCCGACGAGATTGTCGCTGTACATACGAACGACAGCATTCGGTTTGGCCGACGCAGGCGGGCTCCCACCGTATCGATGCGTCGGTACCTCACGGAACGCGACGAAGGCTGTCGGTTCCCTGGGTGCGGGCAGCGGTCTCGGCTTCATGCGCACCACGTCCAGTTCTTCACCGACCGTGGCCCCACCGCCACGGACAATCTGGTCATGCTGTGTCCCCGTCATCATGGCGCAATTCATCACCGGGGCTGGTCGGTACGCGGCAACCCTGAAACCGGCACCGTCGCCTTTTGCGATCCGCACGGTCGGGAGGTCACCACGGACCGGCGGGCGTCGGGTCAGGCCGAGGCCGCGTTTCAGGCCACCCGTGCCGACGGAGTCAAGCCAACACCGCACACCATCCGGCCTCAGGGCGGAGGCGGTCGATACGACCATCACCACGCCGTCTCGGTGCTCGCTGAGCGCCGATCGTCCCCTTGATCCAGGATGCGACAAATCGGCAGCGAACCCCTGGCGAATTGTCAGTCAACACCTGGCGGATCGTCAACCAAAGTGTCAAGAGACCGACAATGAAGGCATTTTGAGGTGAGGCCGTCGTGCTGCGACCGGCATCTAGACCCGTCATCGCAAAGGCCGTGGCCGGTACTCGTGTGCAAACCGGTCTGAACCCGTGCAGACCAGAAACATGAGGGCAAGAACCCTCGGCCCCGGTACGGTCTGGCAAGGTATGGGGTGACATGGCCGGGGGTATGCGGGTGAACAAGCTTCGAGGGCGCTGGTGCTTCCTTCATTGATGGCAGTCCAGCTTCGGCTGGCAATAACGGAATTCCTGTCCACCACCTACGCAATTGGCGACGAGCACACCCGTGAAGCATTGGCACGGTTCCTCACCGATCAGCGCACAGGAATCTTCCGCGGACCGTATCTACACGTACGAGTGCCCTATCGGCAGGTGGACGAATTCTGGCAGCACCCCCTGGAATGGGCGCCAGAGGATCTGCGCCCGTTCCAGCACCAGGCCACAGCCTGGGAACGGCTTTCGTCGCTGAACCACACGCCCCAGCCCACTCTGGTGCGCACCGGCACCGGCTCGGGTAAAACCGAATCGTTCCTTGTCCCCATACTTGACCACTGTCAACGTGCCCGCGCCGAAGGGCAACGCGGGATCAAGGCGTTGCTGCTCTATCCCATGAACGCGCTGGCATCGGACCAAGCCGGCCGCATTGCCAAGTTCATCGAGTCCGAAGCCATGTTGCGCGGCGTTCGCGCTGGCATCTACGTAGGTGGCGCCAAGGAGGACGGCGAGCACGTTCGCGTGCAGGGCGGACACCTCATCGACAGCAGGGCGGAAATGCGGGCCGAGCCGCCCGACATTTTGCTCACCAACTACAAAATGCTCGACTACCTCCTGCTTCGTGACACAGACCGTGAACTGTGGGCCGAGAACACGCCCGACACGCTCCGCTACCTGGTGCTCGACGAACTGCACTCCTACGACGGCGCCCAAGGCACCGACGTAGCCATGCTCATCCGGCGGCTGGGCGCTCGTCTCAACATGCACGACGAGCAAGGCGCTTTGGGCGGCTGCTGCCCAGTAGCCACATCGGCCACCCTTGGCTCGGGAGAAACAGCCACTGCTTCGCTAGCTGACTTCGCCACCAAGCTCTTCGGCACCCAGGTCACCGTTGATGCAATCGTGTCCGACGATCGACTCACCGCCACCGAAGCCACCGACGAAACCGAGTTCGACTTCCCGGTCCCAGAGCCATCAGCAGTCGTTGCCATTGCTCGCAACGGGGATCAGCCAGCGCACGACTACCGCGAGACGATGTCTGCGCTGTTCTTCGACCATCCCTTGGTGCCCAGGGCAGCGGAATTGGACTCCGATGGCAAGCCAAGCAGGCCGGCGGAACCCGACCTGCCACCGATCGAACTGCTCGGCCATCGCCTTCGCCGTCACCACCTCACCCGCGCACTGCTCGAGGCTGCCAGCGACCGCCCCCGGGACTTCGACGATGTCATCAACCGTCTCGCCGTGCGCACTCCATCGTGGGGTCGAGCGTTCCGTCGTGATCCAGACGAGGTCCGCGCTGCTCTAGCCGAATTCCTTGCACTGCTGTCCATGGCCCGAGTGAACCACGGGGGCCGGCTGGACCCGCTTTACACGGTGCAAGTGCAGCTTTCGGGTACGCGAGGTGAGCCGCCTTGACCGAGAGCTCTCCGCCTCCCCACAGTTCACCTGGAACGACCGTGGCCGCGTCGCCTCCGCTCCGGCCGGGCTGGATGCAGGAAGTGTCGAACGCGGCCCGGTGCTGCTACCGGCATCGTATTGCCGCCACTGTGGCCGAACCGGATGGACCACGCTGCTTGACGAAGTCGACGGTCGCATGACTCATCACCCGGCGACGGTTCGCAACAAGTCACTCGAACAGTCAGCGCGCATACGAGTCCTGCTGGCCGCCCACCCCAGCGAGGTCGGTGCGCACTGGTACGACCCAGTCGGCCGTCGTCTCCACACGGTCGACGAAGCCGAATACGGCCTCACCCCATCCTCCAAGACACCCAACGCTGTCTGCGTACTGCCGACCGAGAACGACGCCGAGGGCAAGAGCCAAACCTGTCCCTCGTGCAAGAACGATGACGCCATCCGCTTCCTCGGCACGCAGGTTGCGTCGCTGGCAAGCGTGGCCATCGGCGAGCTGTTTGGTTCCCCCGACGTTGATGTTGATGAACGCAAGCTCCTTGCTTTCACCGACTCGGTTCAAGACGCTGCCCACCGTGCCTCGTTCTTCACCGCACGCACCTACCGCTTCAATCTGCGCACGTTGATGTCCACGATCGTGCGCGAACACGATGGTGAGATCGGCCTGGACGCGCTCGAAACGTTGGTGTTCAACCAAGCACACGAAGACGGCCCTAAAGCATTGTTCGGCGTGATCCCAGCCGATCTCCGCTCCGACCGGCTGGTTAAAACTGTGTGGGGCGAGACGCCGCACAGCAAAGGGTTGGCCATCCTTCGCGACCGTCTCGCGTTGGAGACTGCGCTCGAGTTCGGTATGTCGGCGCGTCTCGGCCGCACACTGGAACTCACCCGCTCAGCCGTTGCCAACGTGCAACTGGGTGACGAAGCCGAATTGATCGACGCGTTTCGAGGGTCGCTTGCACAACAGTTGGCCCGCGCCGATGCCGCTGAACCTGCCAACCTGCACAACGACCAAACGGTTGTTATCTACCTCCGCGGCGTGGCGGAACGACTGCGGTTGCGGGGCGCAGTCTTCAGTGCCCTTCTTCGAGCCGTTCGTCCGCGAAGACGGCAAGGCGTGGTTGCTGTGGGGCGGCCGCCCAGCCGGTGCCCCGGTATTCAAACCCGACCAGACCAGACCCAAGTTTCTGGTCGACGAACCTCGCACCACAGCGACCGGCGAACCCGATCGAGCATTCGACCCCATCTCACGTTCCTCTGCAGCCAACTGGTTTACCGACTGGGCAGCCCGAACCGTTGGCTCAGCCGCGGGCAGCGGGCACCTTGCCACGTACGCGGCAGTAAGCGCGCTTGCATCGGCTGAAGTCCTTGAGTCACGCACCACCCGTACTCTGCGAACCGTATGGGGACTTCCTACCCGGTCCATCCGGGTGTGTGACGTCCCCGACAGCGACCGACTGGTCAGCATGGCTGACGTGACCACCGATTCGTTGCTGCCATCTGACTCGCTGTTGCGTTGCGACGTGTGCTCACACCGCTTTGCTGCACCGCTGGACTTGGTGCGCACGTGGGATGGTCAGCCGTGCCTGCGGTTCCGGTGCCCCGGCCGCTTTCGAGTTGCTGCAGCCGACGCACCATCAAGCTATCGCCGCATGTACCGGTCGGGTGAGGCCCGCCACGTGGTGGCCGCCGAACACACCGGTCAGCTGTCGCGCTCCGAGCGTGAACGGGTGGAACAGCAATTCAAGTTCCCCACCAGCCCAGACTCTCCCAACGTGCTTACTTGCACGCCAACATTGGAAATGGGTATCGATATCGGCGACCTGTCCGCCGTCATGCTCACCTCTATCCCGCGTGGCGGTGCCGCGTCATATGTGCAGCGAGTTGGTCGAGCCGGACGACGCACCGGCAACGCGCTGGTGGCCACGTTTGCAGGAAGCGACCCGGCCAGCCTGTACTTCCTCGAGAACCCACTGCGCATGATCGCCGGCGAAATCCGCTCCCCGTCGTGTTACTTGGATTCTTTCGAAATCCTCGGTCGCCAGTTTCTGGCTTACCTGCTTGACGCTGCTGCCGCAGGCACTATTGCCTCGCCACGCCTGCCCGGACAGATCGGTGAACTGTTCGGAAAACGAGGCAAGGCCGACAACCGGCTGAACGTGTGTGTGGACACGGCCGAGCAACGCCCGCAGATGGTGGATGACTTCCTCGCCCTCTTCGGAAGCGCGCTTAGTGAAGACGTTCGCAATGCAATGCGTGTGTTCGCAGCAGGCGATCTTCGCAACCAGGTCGAAGCGGCACGAGACCGCTGGGAGAGCGGTCATACCTCGCTAGTGCGGCGACGCGAAGCGATCAACCGCCGACTACGAGATCTAGAGGCATTGCCGCACCGAGACCCAGACCAAGACGAGGACCTGGCCCAACTTCGCGGCGAACGCGGCGTGCTCTCACGCAAGATCACCCGCTACCTCAGCGAATCGACCCTGTCGGAACTGGAGAAACTTGGACTGCTTCCCACCTACACGTTGACCGACGACAACGTGGAGCTTGAAGCCATGCTGTGGGTGCCAGCAGACGATGACACCCAACACCGCGAACCACTCAGCTGGACCTTCACCCGCCCAGCACACCTCGCTGTGCGCGAGTTCGCACCCGGTAGCGCCTACTACGCGCAGGGACACCGCTTCGTTGTTGACGCCCTTGACGCTGGAACCAAGAGCGATCCGGCTTGGGTCAGCACCCGCCTCTGCCCCGAGTGCGGATTTGGAGAGCCTCACGACCCCGCCGTCGTGCGCCCGCAATGCCCTCGGTGCACCAGCGTTCGCATCGCGGACCAAGGCGCAGTTCATCAGATACTGCAGATGCGCCGGGTCGTGTGCATCGACAGTGAAGAGAACGCCCGCTTCTTCGACGAAGCCGACGAACGTGACCGCGGACGGTACGCCGCAATCACCACCGTCGACGTCGACCCCGATCAAGTGGTTCGAGCGTTCGCGCTTCGCGAGGTGATCTTCGGCGTCGAGCTGGCCCGTGCCGCCACCATCCGGTTCATCAACTTCGGATCCACAGAACGCAAGGGCGAACAGGCACGCGTCGGTGGCACCGACCTCAGCGCCAGCCGCTTCCGCACCTGTGTTGAATGTGGCGCCGTCGACGGCACCCGCCCGAAGCGCTCGCCCGATGAACCTCCTCGCCACCTCGGATGGTGTCGAACACGTACCAAAAGCACCGCACCCGAGTTCGAGAACCTCACCATCGCCCACGAACTGCGAACCGATGCCGTCCGCATGCTGGTGCCCGTTGCCGTGGTGGAAGCCGCCGACCGCTTGGCCACGTTCAAAGCCGTCGTGCGTCTGGGCTTGCGGGTGAGCTACGGCGGAGACCCCGAACACCTGCAGGTGGTCTCGAGCGACATGCCGCCCGGCATCGACGCATCCAGCACGTCGATGGCCGGTGCCCGCCGTCGGTTCGTGGTGCTCTACGACACGATCCCCGGCGGAACGGGTTACCTCGACCGCGTCGCTCAGCCCGATCAACTGCGCATCATGTTCGAAGGGGCACGGGAACTGATCATCAATTGTCCGTGCGCTGATGAAGGGCTGCAGGCGTGCCATCGCTGCCTCCTTGGAGTATCGGAAAGGCCGGACATCCCGTTGGTCACCCGGGCCGTTGCGCTGGAGCAGCTGAACGAATTGCTGGACAAATGGGACCCCATGTCGGTCGACACCGTCGGGTCGCTTGCCATCAACAAGCTGGAAGAGTCCGAACTGGAACGTCTGTTCCGCCAAGCGCTGGTGAACTGGGACAGGCTCGAAGGTCGGGTTCAAATTTCCGAAGCGCCCGGCGGTCGCAACGACGGATACGACCTGCGCATCACCCGTCAGGATGATGATGGCATCGCAACGACTCTGCACTGGAGAATCCGCGAACAGGTCGACCGGGTCTCAGGCGGAGTGACCTGCCGTCCTGACTTCCTGTTCACACTCCTGAATGGGCCGCGAACAGAAATCGCTGTGTTCACCGATGGCGAGGCGTTCCATGCTTCTGCAGACGTAAACCGCATCGCCGATGACGCAACGAAACGCCAGGCGCTCTTGGACGCCGGGTTGTTTGTGTGGAACCTCGGTTGGGCCGACGTTGACGCGTTCGCTCGAGCGCACGAAGGCAACGTGGCCAGTCGTATACCCGCCAACAGCCTCCTGGACTCGTCACAGGTTGACCGAGCCGGAAGACTCTTGGCCCAACTCGGCGGGGATTCGGTTCCAATCGACTATGCGCAGCGCAACGCCATGCACCAACTACTCAGCTTTGTTGAGCGACCCGAACCGCAACGGTGGGAAGCACTGTCAACCGCCGTCATCGGGGGACTGCTGGCAGGGAACCCCCGCGCGCTAGCCCTCGACCAGGTCCCCAATGTCATCGACGCAGCGGTGCGGGCGCACGACATCACTCCCCAAACCATCGAAGCGCGCTCACTCTCGCGAGATCAGATGAGCTCCTCAGCACTGTGCTGCGCCGCTGGTCCTGTGTTCGGCATCGTTCCAGGGGAGGGGTTCGGCCCAACGGTGCAACGCTGGACTGTGCTCAACGTGATGGACGACACCGTTGGCGTCGGCCAGCCCGAGGTGACTGCGCGCTGGAGGCAATGGCTGGGTTGGGCAAACCTTGGTCAGTTCCTGCGCAGCAACGACCGACAGTTCCGCATGGTTGCCGTGTCTGGCGCAGATACATTCGATGTGAGCAGCCTCCACATTGCAAGTGGACGTACGAGTGCCCCACTCGGTGAGACCGTGGGCTCCAAGTCACACGCGGCTTCTCGAGCCTTGTCTCCTACGGCTGCTTCGCCCAGCCCCCTGGGACAGCCGGTGGCGCCGCATGACCGACACTTGGTTGACACAACCGTGCTCGCTCTCCTCGACGCGTTGGATACCGCCAACGCCTCTCGCGCTGGTGGGCACGGTGCGACGGACCCGGTAGCACCACCGGTCATCGGGTGGGAGATAGCCGACCCCGAAGATAACGGCTGGGTAGTGGAAGCTGCGTGGGTAACGAAACAGATTGCGCTGACCGTGGACGAACTTGCCGACCGGGATGCGTGGCTGACCATCAACGGGTGGACTGTCATGTTCGCGCAGCGCACTACGGTGCAAGCCTTGGCGGAGGCCTTGCAATGACCGGTCTTGTTCTCCCCTTGTCACACCTACCTGTCATTGTTGACGTATCCGTCCAACGCGAGCCCTGATCCATGCCGTCTGTCGCCATCTCCAAACAACTGTTGCTCACCCTCGACAGGCAGACGCGGTCGGTTCGCCAGCAGATCCGCAAAGCGATCGACCTGCTCAAAACCGACCCAGACCACACGAGCCTGCATCGAGAGCATTACCAACAACAGGCCGACCCGCGAGCGCAGACCATCCGTATCAACCAAGACCTCCGTGGCGTCATTCTCAAAGGCGAAACTGGTTTCGTTGTCATCGACGTCCTGAGTCATCAGGATGCGGACTACTGGATGGCGAATACCAAAGCGAACGTCAACGTAGTCACTGGCGCCCTGGAAATCATCGACCTCAATCAGGTCGCCGTCACAGAATCTGCCATCACACAACCGGCCGACGACAGTCCGTCCCCATGGTTTGGCAATGTATCCGACTCGGACTTTGCTGCCGTAGGCGTCGACGACCGCTACGTCGGACTCATTCGAATGGTTCGCACCCAGTCCGACCTCGACGCGCTGCTCGCGCTGCTTCCACCGTTACAGGGCGATGCGGTGTCGCTCCTTGCTGCGGGCGAAAGCGTTGAAGATACCTTTCGGTTGATTATCGACCTCATCGATGCGGAACGCGAAGCCGAAACATCCGCCGCCTTGGCCGTCTCCGTCTCTCAACCCATCTCGGAAGCTGTGGCTATCGCGCCAGGGCCGCCGGTTGCGGCACCTGTCGCAACGACACCCGCAAACCTGCCGCTCGAAGTCGACCTCATGGAGGCGGCAGCACACCCGGCTTCAGCAAACCAGTTCGCTGTCTTTGTGGAGGGCGACGCAGCACTCGGCGACATGTTCGACCAGCCGTGGGCAGCGTGGCGTGTGTTTTTGCACCGCAGCCAGAAGCGTCTGGTGGAGCGAGACTTCAATGGCCCCGCCAAGGTATCGGGCGGCCCTGGCACGGGAAAGACCGTGGTGGCCATCCATCGGGCAGTGCGACTTGCGCAACAGTCCGAAGCACGCATATTGCTCACCACCTACACCACCACGTTGGCCACCGATCTTGCCGACCTCACCGAATCGTTGCGACCCGGCGGATGCCCCAACATCGAAGTGCTCAACATCGACAAGGTCGTTTCCCGCATCCTCCGAGAATCCTCCGCCAAAGCACCTCGAACGGCAACCGACTACGAAGTCGACGACTTGTTCTCGCATGCAGCCAATGCGCTTGAAATCGATCTGTCGGGTTCGTTCCTGCGACAGGAGTGGGAGCAAGTTGTCCTTGCTGGTGGCATCGCCAGCAGAGCCGACTATTTCAGTGCCCCTCGCCCCGGGCGAGGCGTCAGGCTAGACCGAGCCCAACGAGCCCAAGTGTGGGATGCCATCGACACCGTCACCTCTGAGCTGGCTCGGAAAGGACAAAGGTCATTTCTGCAGATGGCAGCCGATGCAGCAGAATTGGCTGTTGCGCAGCAACGCGGACGTTACGACCACATCGTGGTGGACGAAGCCCAAGATCTGCACTCGGCACATTGGAAGTTGCTGCGAGCAATTGTCCCGAAGGGGCGCAACGACCTGTTCATCTCTGCCGATGCGCAGCAACGCATCTATGACCGGCGGGTGGTTCTCTCGCGTGTTGGAGTGGAAGTCCGTGGGCGGTCGTCCACGTTGCGACTCAACTACCGTTCAACTGCGCAGATCGTGCGGTGGGCCATAAGCGCGCTTGGTAGTGCCAACACGGATGATCTAGAAGCCGGGAAGGCCGATCGCCGAGGGTACCGCAGCCCTATCAACGGACCAGCCCCAACCGTTTCTGCCTACCAGTCAAAGTGGTGCCGAGCTCAAGGCTGTTGTGAGTGGAATCCAGGCCATGATCAACGGTGGGGTAGCCGCCGACGAGATTGTGGTGGCTGCTCGGCGACGCGACACGCTTCGCACCGTCGAAGCCCGGCTCCAGGATGCGGGCGTGTCGTGTGTGAATTTCGGGCGACGCCGCCAAAGGCCTTCCCGATTCGGTGCACCTCGCTACCTTCCATCGGTTGAAGGGCCTTGAGTACCGCCATGTGCTGCTGATCGGCGTCTCCGAAGACGAGGTGCCGTTGTCCGCAGTGCTTGCATCAGCAGTCAAACGATCCGCGCCAACACGCCGAAGATCTCGCCCGTGAACAGTCCCTGCTGTTCGTTGCCGCCACGCGGGCCAGGGAGACGCTTCACGTCAGCTACTACGGCAGGCCCAGCCCGTTCCTCCCACTGATTGAGCAGTAGTTCGGCGGTCCGCCGCGGCCTTTGTCAACTGCTCAACGTCAGTTGCTGTCAATGTTGAAGTACTTCACCGGGTTGGAACTCCCGTTGAAATGATGTCCAACTTTCCCAAACACGTACGGCGAGTCGGGAACGTGTGTCCCGACGAACCGATATCGATTGGGAAATTTCGAATGTGCTTCGGTCCCGTCAGCTGGGTGCTCCCAGGAATGGACTCGGTACACCGCGCGAATGACTCCATGGTGGACTGCGCATGCGAGCTCGGCCTTGATCGCTCTCTTGAGGCTCAGCACCCACCACTCGCTAGTTCTGCGCTGAACTTCGGCGTCGGTGTGTGCCTTCTTCGGTTCAAAGCGTTTACTGACGTTGAAAAGCACTGTTGGTTCGGCGATCGTGACTTCGCGCCCGCCGTACCTCGCTTCGATTGAAGCTGCGGGCGAGCGACCAAAATTGAATGCGCCGTGACCGGAGACCTTATTCGTCAGGTTGTCCAGGCCGATGTACTCGATAAGCAAGTTTGCTGCTGTTATCAAGCGACTCGTCGTTGGTTCCCAGTTCGGTCTCGAGATCGGCCTCCAACTGACTGTGTTGAAAACAACGGTTTCCGATGCCCTTGCCCACATAAAACGGCGCCCGGCTCGGAGACTTATCTGGTTCTTCGGATTTTAGCGGGGTGTGATGGTGGCGAGTAGGTCCCAGTTGGGTTTGCCGGCATAGAGGAGTGCGCGGACCCGGTAGTATGCGAACCTACGGAATCCGAAGCCGGCCCGTTTGATTCGTTTGATCAGATTGTTAGCGCCTTCGGTAGCCGCGTTCGATACGTGTGCCCGATGCCAGTTACAAATTTGGGGGTGCCATCGGCCGAGTGTGCGACCCAACCGGCGGACCTCTGGCGGACTTGTCTGGTCTTGCAGGTCAACAGCGAGTCGGGCCACGAACATGTCCGCAGTTCCCGGATCGCTGATCGTATAAACGTCTCGGACGACTTCCTTGGCGTGCCACGCCGTTTTCACTTCACCCTTCGGATCACCAGCACCAAGCAGACCAAGAAGTTTGCTGCGACCGTTCTCGTCGAGACGCTCATCAGCCTTCGTCAACAACCGCCGACACCTGTACAACGGATCTGTTTTGTGGCCGCGATGACCCAACGTTTCGTTCTGCACACGACGCCGCGTCTCATCTAACGCCTGGTTCGCGAGTCGCACAACATGAAACGGATCAGCAATCTGACCGGCATGCGCGAGCATCGTGTCGAACACCAACCGATACGGCCCAGACAAATCCAACGTTCCCCACCGGACATGTTTCAACCACGACTCGCTCCGACCCGAAAGCCACCCAATACAAGCTTTCGCGGTCCGTTCCTCGATCATGTCCAGCAGCACACCCCGACCTGAATCAACAATTGAGGTGGACCACCGTTTCTGATGACGAGGCCCCTCACGCACAAACAACGTCTCGTCTAACCCCAACGCGACAACGTTCCCGATCCGGTCAGGATCAGCTAACAACGCCTCACCAAACATTTGCACAGCATCGTTCACCGTGTGCCAATCACAACCAATCTCCGCAGCGACCTCACTCACACTACGACCCGACTTTCCGACCTGCGCTGTGACCCACCTCGCTGCCCGGTCCGTCATCCCGCCACGACACGGAGCGATCTCCGGAACATCAAATGTCCACGTATGAACATCGCAAACAGTGTTCACACACTTCCAACGGTGCTTACGCCACAACAACTTCGCTGGCCGCCCAAACGACGGCAAATCATGCAGCAACACCAAATCCCGATCCTTCACCCGGCCGACCGTGCCACACCCCAAACACACCGGCCGCGGCCCACGCGTCTCAACAACCACAACCAACGAATCGGCCTCATCACTCACCCCCAACACGTTCACATCAGGCAAACCAACAAGCAGCTCACACATACGCGTAGGATCTAGTTCCACAGGGGCACCTCAATCTGGACGGCTTAGACACCACCAGACTGACAGGGCCCCTGTGCCACGCCACGGATCCCCACACCCCGCTCAAATCCGAAGCACCACTTATCTCGCGGGTCATATAAGGCGTACACATAGAACTGCAACTGCTCGATTGTGAGTGGAGAGAATAGGTTCATAAGCGATCGTCTTTTCGGGCCCGTCGTGTTGGCGGACTGGCCGCTCATTTGGGCCCAACGGGCTCGTCACTTCGACGATATCTTCAACACAGCTCGCGCCTCGGCCTGCATCGTTGCGATCGTTGATTGGTGTGCATCGCGAGCTTCCGTCCACCGGAGGTCACCGTTTGCAAGTCCCTGATCTGCCACGTCTCTCAACTCGCGAGTGCAAGCCCGAAGGTCGTTGATCCGGTCATCCAGTTCCGGGAGTAGGAGAGCCGCTGAGATGGCCGCAGCGCGAAACTCGGCCGTTGCGTCTCGTGCTTCTTCAACACGTCGGGCCCTGTCGCCATCCTGGACATCGCGATCGCCGATGGCCCTCCCTCGCAAATAGTGAGCACCCTCGAAGACCTGAGCTGCAACACCGAGCGTCACAATCGCGTCTAGACGGCGATGATCCCAACGAGTCCGTTCCGCCCGCGACTCGCGACGAGATTCGACTACTAACGATCCTGCGATCCCAATCACACCGCCGACAGCGGTGGACGCCAGGCTGAGAAATACAGAGTCCACGATCAATGCCTAGCAGAGCAGTTTCGAATATGAGGCGCGAGGACCCGCTGGAGTCTGCTGGTCTGACCGATCTCGTTGGTGCCAGATCGGCGCTGGTTGGCTACCAGGGCTCACTCTTATCC
>CAVXQD010000003.1:0-855721 GCA_963763885.1 uncultured Acidimicrobiales bacterium | reverse complement strand
CTCCGCAGCGTCGAGGCGGCGGATATCCAACATGCGAGCCAACGCGTCGCCGGTCATCCCGGCGGGGAGAAGTTGTTCGGCGCGTTCAGGTTCACGAGCAGCAGCGACGAACGCCGTGAAGTAGTTCTCGTATCCAGCGAGAAGCCGTGCTTTCTCGGGGTTCTGCGTAGCTGGTGCGGTCGTGGTTGCGGGCTTCGTCGTCGGAGCCGCCGAGCGCTTCGTTGTCGTTGTTGCCAGTCGAGTCGTCTTGCGCTTCGGTTTCGTGGTCTTCGGTTTCGTAGTGGCCTTGGTCACCTTCGCCTTCGGCCTCGTAGTGGTCGCCGCGGGCGATGCAACGAATGACGCTGCCAGGGCACTCGCGGCAACAGCAATGCCAACAACGAGCACGCGGCGAACCTTGCGGGAATGAGCGGTCATGACAGCCTCCGAAGCACTCGTGGAAAACCACAAGCTTCGCAAGGCGTTCTGACGAACGTGGACGCGGCGGACCCGTTCCGTGTTCGGTGAGCGGCGTCAGGCGTTGAGGCGCAGGCGTAAAGAGCCGCTCCATGCAAGGAGGGCCCGGAGACGAGCAGGGTCAGGCCCGGAACGTCCACCCGTCCAGCCATCCCGACGACGCATGGCGCGTGGAGGCTTTGAGTTGCACGGCTGCTTGCCGACTGACACTCCCACCAACCACCATTTGGCCACTCTAAGTGGTGACATTCAGGATTGAAAGTGTGTTCACCTATTAATTTTGGTGAATTGAGTCGGACGACCCATCCGCGGTCCATGCACGCATATCCGCTCTGCACACGGATGATTCGGACTTCTTTCACTGAGAAAGTCCGAAACCGTGTTGCTCCGAGCGGATACGCAAGGCATGCAACGGTCACTCACCGTCACCACCGTCTCGTTTCTCGCTGCCCTAGTCACCGGTTGCGCACCGGACCGCTAAAGGCTGAGCGGCCCACTCGACCAACGACAGCCAACGTCACGACACCGGTCCCCCTGACTGCGACCCGAACGATTCCGTCGACTCTCCCGACGACCGCAGCGGGCGAGCGACCCGCCGCCTCTACACCGTCGAGCCGGCCACAGGGACCGAACAAGACCCTGCGAAGTGTGCGCGCTCGATGGTCGAGGCGATCCTCGCTGCTGATCTCGCTGCGGCAGTAGCACTCGCCTCACTCTCGTTCGAGTCGATCTCCTCGTGGATCACCGAGCCAGTCGAGGCTGAAGTGATCGACATCGTCCTGCTCGCGAACGCTGGCAACCGGAGCCGCGTCGGTGTCGGAGTCGCGTTCGGCCTGCCGCTGACGGAAGCATCACCGAACCGATCGCGTACATCGTTGATGTACTTACGACTTCTACCGGGTGCAGCGTCATCGGGCTCGGGTTCGCATGAGGCGCGCCGTCGTTGCGCTCGTCGCAGCAGTGTTCCTCCCGATCCTGCTGATCGGATGCACCGCCGAGATCGTCGTCGTGATGCTCAAAGGTGTCGTGGCGCGCGCCGACGTTGGCGACCCGGACTGCGTATACATCCCTCCGGCTACGACCACGCCTGACAGCGCGCCTGGCGTAACGAGCACCACCGTTCCGGAGGACGACGGCTCGCCGGAGGGGACCGGGAGTGTGTCGATCGAACTCGTCCTGCTCACGATCCGAACAAGAGAATCCGGCGGCAACTACGTCGCCCGAGCCGCGAAGGGCACTGCGTCGGGCGCATACCAATTCATCGACGAGACATGGGGCAACTTCGCCGGCTACGCCAGCGCCTGGCTTGCGCCGCCGCACCTGCAGGATCAGCGCGCCCGCATCCTCGTCGAGCCGATCCTGGCGAAGTGGGGACTCGCCGGCGTGCCGGTTGCTTGGTACTACCCGCGGGCGTTGACGTCACCGGAGTGGATGGATCGGGTGCCGAATCCCGAATACGGCAACACGCTCACCGTCCGGCAGTACCAAGCAGCGTGGCTTGAGACGTACCGAATGTTGGCCGGAGGTTCGCTGCCGATCGATGGCTGCAATCTCTGGGGAGGTGGAAGCAGCGTCGGCATCAGCAGCGTCGTGCCGGCAGACCTTGCGCCGGTGATCGCCTACGCGCAAGCACAGTTCGGCAAGCCGTACCTATGGGGTGGCGCCGGACCCGAAGCGTTTGACTGCTCCGGTCTTACAATGCGCGCATACCAGCAGATCCGCATCAATCTCCCGCACAAGAGCGCAGCACAAGCCCATTACGGCGTCGCCGTGACCTGGCGTATCGACGGCATCCGCCCTGGCGACCTGATCTTCCACCGAGGCTCAATGCCAGTGCACGACCTCGGCCACGTCGGCATCGCCGTCACCGCCACCCACTGGATCGTTGCCCCGAAGAGCGGCGACGTCGTCTCCCTTCGCCCCATCCCGTTCGACCGCATCCAATCCGTCCGCCGCCTCGTCCGACCCCGGGAGATCGAATGAAGCTCAACGATACCGCTACCTCAAAAGACAGGCTGCTCACCCGCCAGGAGGCCGCAGATTACCTAAATGTCACGCTCCGCTTCGTTACCAGGTGCGTTCAACAACGCCGGGTCCGCTACATCCGGGTCGGCAGCATGGTCCGAATCCCTGAAAGCGCCCTCGAGGAGTACATCGAGGCCCACAGCGTTCCTTCTGCCGATAAAGCCTCGACGGGCGCATTACCTACTCGGCGGTCGTCGAAAGGTGCTGATGGGCGATTAGCAGACTGACAGCCACAGAAGAGGCTGTCGCTTGCTCTTGGTTCTGGTCCTTCTGCAGCTGCCAGGCTCGACGAGCCTCCTCGGTCGCCCCCGCTCCTGCGGAACCCATCGAACCCGCATCGGCATGATCGCTCACCCCTTTACACACGAACCAAAAAGCCTCCGACCCGTTCGGATTCGTCTGACTAAGCAAGCTCTTGAAGAATCCACCCGACTCCATCTCGACACAAAGGACCTTTCGATCAACCGAACGAATCCAGGCAGCGGTGTCGGACAACTCGTCTGCCAGCACTTTCTCGCCGGCCGCGTAACTCCCCAAATACACAGCGCAGTTAGTGGATGCCCGAAGCTCGGGAACGTTGTTCAGATTCGACACGTAGCCAGAGAGCAAATTCACCTGGTCGGTTGGTAGGGTCGAAGGTACGAGTTGCCTTAGCACTTTCCCATCCACTTCCTTCCCTCGATCGTATCGCATGACGGTTTTTGCTACTGCCACGTCGCCAATTGCCAAATCGCCACTAACGCCGCCGGCGATACCAACCAGCGCAATGCATCGTGGCCGATACACGGAAAGTGCATCGGCGAGAATGATAAGCATCTCCTCCGTACCTTGGTCGGTCGGATTCGCGGCTGCGACCGACAGCACGCCAGATCCCGCCGCCAAACTGCCATCGAGGAAGTGCCGTCGAGTTCGACCCTTCGGAGTCGATCGCGAACCACCAAAAGCATTCCGTTGAAGCCAACCCCACTCCAGTTCCGTCGCACAAACCATGAGTAGATCTATTTCGCTCAGTTTCATTGCAGACTCCTCAGACTTAATCGCCGGCGCCGACCGGCCTCGGTGATTGAACACTCCGATGCAAACAACATCGTTTGTCGTTTGTTGGAACAACCCCAGCTGCCCCTCAAGTCGGTCAAAAATCGACTTGGCCAGAATGTCGAACGACGCCGTAAGCCAGAGATCGGTGCGTTCCCGGTGGAGCAAGCGTGACTCATCCGCCAAATCGTCGAAAGCAATGGCAAGAACCGGAAAGGCTGCATCTGAAACGATAGCTGCGAGGGCACCGCAAGCTTCCACGAAGCCTTCGGCTGCGACGGCAAAGAGATCGAACGGTCCAGTGGTCGGCACTGCAAACAGATGCCGACCGGCCGACGACGATGTAAGCCTAGCCGCTATGTCCCTATTTGTTGAGTCGTCGGCAAACGCAATCGCATGTCTAAATCTCCTCGGGTGGATCGGAGCCCCCTCCGAGTCGTACCAGAATTTGATCTCCGACTCCAGGGCCACACACTCATCAATCAAATCCATCAACAAATGAGCGTACGGCGCCAGACCTTCATCTCGCCGTGGGTATTTGGATCTCCAGTTGCTCAACGTTCCTTCCAGTTCAAGCGCGCCGGAAATGTCCGATAGCTCGGCAGCACTCGGGAGCGCTCTTCGGACATCCATGCGCAAAGCAACTCGCAACGAGTCCAAAGTGTCAGCCATCCTAAGCAGCCAGGATGCACTCTTAATAGTAAGGTGAGTTGACTCAGCAGTGGCTTCAATAAAGATTCGTCGAGAAATGTCTTCCCACGTCACTTGATCACGTCTGTCCAAACCAGCAAGAATCGCGTCGCTCGCAGTCCTCGCTGTATTGGTAGAGATCGCACGCATTTTCAACACGGACTCTCGGATTGAAATTGCGGCGTCACTCTTCCATCGAGTCAAGCCCTCAAATCTTCGGCTAGTCAAACTGCCGTCCTCGCATCGTTCTCGAAGACTTGCCAAGAAGGGTCGAATACGATCGGCCTCGGCCAACAAGGCGAGGGGGTGCTGTCGTTCGTCACACAGTGTCGCTAACGCCTCCAGGTCTCTCCCCTCGATGAGATTGCGAGAGGATATTTCGAAGAACACGCTCCCTAAATTCTGGTAATCGCTGGTCAAGTCCTCTTGTGGCACCGAGGCTTGTGCGGTCAGCACTGCATGGGGACGCTTGCGATCACCACCATCCCGCCATTGGATCAATCCCCTAGAGCCAAGCAGCGAACCCAGCGTTAGGGTTCGATCATTCGCTATCGGCAATTGAACTGCAGTCGGCCGCGTGTCCAATATCGAGCCATGTCGCGAAAAGGAAACGGTTAGTGTCGGCACTCCAGCCGAAGAACGATCGAGAATTTCCCGAAACTGCTTTCTTTTGGCTCCATATCGAACAGCCAACACGAGGTACTTTTCCACGAAGGTCTTAGTAAGTTTAACCCGCGGGTTTTCCAAATCGACCAGAGTGCCGCCGTACAACGCTTCTCCTAGAACAGACAAAAGGAGGTTTTGCTCCCTCTGACTGTAGCGGATCGTTTCTCCGGCGCGAAAAGTACGAACAACACAATCGTTTTCGATGCGGAATCCTGGGACGGTAGCCCCCGAATCGATAGCGTCGTCCAAAACAGCAGAGACCTCTTGGCGAACTTCTTCATCGCCGAGACTTCCGGAGTAGCTACGAGATATGCTCAACAAATTGAGAAAAGAAAAAGACTCCCGACTTGGCGTCTTGTCGAGAAACTGAACCTGATGATCTCGTTCGCCCCTCGCACGAATTCTGCCTTTCCGGTAGGCCGAGGTTCGACTTGACTCGATCATTTCTGAAATCAAGCCATTTCGAAGGAACCGAAGCTGGTTGGAATCAGAGTGGGAAACCCCGTTGACTGGCACCTGCCTCTTCGGAGCCGCATCTAGGGGAACAAAATCATTGTCGAAACGAACGCTGGGGCCGAATCCTAAGTTGCGTTGCCATTTGCTCTCATAGATTGCACCTCGACCCAAAAGTGTTTCGCCACGAGTTCTGAACAATCGCATCAACTGTAGAGACAACTCATACTGCAGGAGACGTTGAGTAGGTATCAGACCGAGAGCAGGAATCCCGTGGAAGTCAGCAAGTCGTTGTTGGTCTTGGGGCGTCAATGATACAAACGAAACGATCCCCAATACACACAAATTCGCAGTTCGTCCGTTCAGCGGCTCCGCATAAACCCTGATCTTTGTAAGACCAAGATTCTCCACTGGCAACTGATTAAAGTCTGCGATGGCCTGACGAACCTCGTCGCTCGCTTCGAGCGTCACAAACGCCGGGGATGTACCGAAGAGATCGTCTCGGTGACGTCCGCAAACGAATCTCGGATCAGCGCAGAGCCAGTCCAGCTCCTCGCGGGTCAAACGCCAACCTGCCATCAGCGGCCAGTCAAGGTTGTATGGACGCGGAATCGATGAGATGGCCCGGACAATCTCGTGAGTGAACTCGCTTGATTGGGACTGCAGACGCGGCCCACCCGAGAACTTTACGTCCGGATGGCGTCTTTTCAGTATTTCGATTGTGATGGGCCATTCTGCTTTGCAAGCGATGAACTCAACTTCGATTGACCTCGGCCGGACCCCCTCGGCTTTCGTCAAGATTGCATCCAAAGTCTTGCCTGTTCCGACGATGTCGTCGACGATCAACAGATCCGAGGATTCGATCCAACTCGTTTCGTATTCGAACGCCCGATCCGTAGTGTGAATGCCGCCTGGAACCCATATCCCCGCCAGTCGTGCTGCATCGAGCAAGCAGCCAGCCTTACGCGCTGTCGAGATTACGGTTGGGACATCCGCCCCCTGGATTCGATCAAGGTACGAACGGACCAACGCCCGATTTGGGTCGCTGAACGAACTCCAAAATCGTTCGGAGCGCAGCGCAGCAACTTCTTGTGACAATTTGACCTCTCCCGCCTTCTGTGGACGGCGAGAGTATACGTGACCGTCGGCACAGATCTCCGGCGGTCAGCCGGTACCGAACAGTGCTGATCCGATCCTTCGGGCTGCATCCTTCTGCATCGTTTGAGTCACGTGGCTGTAGACGTTCGTGAACAACGCCGGGTCAGCGTGGCCGAGGCGTTCCGCAGCAACCTTCGCCGGCACGCCGCTCGCCAGCATCAGCGTCGCGCTCGTGTGGCGCAGCCCGTGCGCCGTAAGCCGGGGAAGCTTCGCCTCGACCGAGAGTTTCCCGAGCGTCCGTGACAGGTACTGCGGATGAAACGACCCGCCCTCAGCCTTCGTGAACACGTAGCCGGAGATCAGGTAGCCATCGGCCCGAGCCTCGGCCTTCTGCTGCGCCCGCTGGCGCTGCAGCACGGCGACGAGGTGGCCATCGAGTTCGATCGTCCGCACGGCGTCCTTGCTCTTCCCGGCCGACGGCGCGAGCTCGTACCCGAGCGTCGACGCGAACTGCACGATCCGAACGAGCCCCTTGTCGAGGTCGACGTCCTTCCAGCTCAACCAGACCACCTCACCGATCCGGACCCCTGATCCCAGCAGGAACGCCCACAACGGATACAGGCGGTCTTCCTGCTGCCACATCAGGAACTTCCGAGCCTCATCGGGCGACCAGTGGCCGACCACCTTGTGCTGCTGCTTCGGCCTCGGCACGTTGTCCATCGGACTCCGCCGAAGGTGACCCAGCCGGACGGCGTACTTGAACGCGCCAGACAGCGGTGCCCGAGCCAGGCGAATGCTGTTCGGCGACAGCGGCCCCTTCGCCTTCGAGCCGCTCTTGGACAGCCGCTGCTGCCACTTCGCCAGCATCTCCGGCGTGACGTCCCGGATCAGCCGGTCCCCGAGGTAGGGCGCGATGTAGAAGTTCAGGTAGTCCCGGTAGTGGTGCAAGGACTTCTGCGCCAGCGCCCCCGAGGCGGCCGCGTCGGCGAAGTACGCCTCGATGAGAGCGTTGACGGTCATCGACCCGACGTCGACCGTGGCCGGCACGTCGGCCTCCAGCACGTCGCGCCGTGCCTGGCTCGCCTCCAGCGCCGTCGCGAAACCACGCCGAGTGACCTGGCGCCACTCCTTGGTCAGCGGGTCCTGAGCGACGCGCACCTTGAAGTACCAGGTACCGCTGGCAGCCTTGTAGACCCCTTCAAACTTCGGCATCGCAGCCTCCGAGAACACGTTGAGAACTTGAGAACACCCGGGATGTTCTCAATTTTGTTCTCACGGAGGCTATCCGAGTCCTGTTCGCTTGTCAGATACTGCCTCTGACCTGCGGTTTTATTGTCGGGCTGGCGGGATTTGAACCCACGACCTCTTGACCCCCAGTCAAGCGCGCTAACCAAGCTGCGCTACAGCCCGTGTATGCCAACTTAGCCGACGCTGCCCCCGCCTCCGCGCCGCTTCCCCGCCAACAAATCCTCGGCCGCAGCTTCAATCTGGCGTAACCCGACATAGCCGAGTGGCGCATTCGAGCCCTGGATGGCTGGACCTTTCGGCCCGGCTCGGTGTCCGACACTCCGTTGCGGCACAGGCTCGGAAGCCTCCACCGTCACGTGCACATCCTTCGCTGCAAGCGCCGCCCGCACCTTCTCGGCTGCCAGCAGCGACACGGCCGTATACGGTCCCAGCGTTCGCAGTTTGGCCGCTTTCACACGGACAGCCATCGCAATGGCCACGGGGTCTTCCGACGAAATTACCGTCACCGCCGACGCCATCATCAACCGCCCCTTGGTTCGCTCTACGTCGTTCACCAAGTGCACCACCGGTTGCGGCAACTCGCGCCCGGTCAACACCTGCAACTGTTCCACCAACGCCGTGGCGCCAAGGCCAGCATCGATCGCAGCGCGCACACTGCCCTCCGTCAACCGATACAAACGAGCCCCGGCGTCACTCTCCAGTACGGCAATTCGATCCAGCAGTAGCCGTGCGTCGAGTGGGGCCTCGGGCAGCACGGTCACCGTCCGATCTGCTTGCACAAAAACCGACGCCCCGCCCGCAACGCCAGAGTGGTCCGACTCATCCAACGAGGCCAAGTCATCCGTCGACCCGCCAGCCAGCAACAACCGCGCCTGGTCCGTCAGCCCAATCGGGCCTGACGACGGAACCAGCCCCAGCGCCCGCATGGACTCCACCAACGCAACGGAATGCGCCTGATCCACGATCAACATGGGGTAGCGGCTCCACAAGTGCTCGCCGAAGTCCGTTGCGTCGGCGCCTACCCCAGCCGGTAGAGCCTCCAGAGCGCGCAACATCAAGTGCCGAGGCAACGGCTCTGCATCCACGTACGAAAACGACCACCGCTCCGGAATTCCAGTCCGATCATCCAACTTGCGATCACCCAGCCACTGGCGAACAAGCCCCACCCAACGCTCCACAGCGGGCTGCCCAACCCAGGTATCGGCTAGCGGCGTGAGACGCCATGCGTAAATGGGTTTGGCATAACGACCGCGCCCTTCAGATCCCACAACACCACTCTGCAGCAACCCCATCTCGATTGCGAGGTGTGTCAACAGACCAATATGCGCGCTTGGTACCTTCATCCGCTTCGCGATTGCCCGGACCGGCCCAACCCCCAACCCTCCGTCGGCTAACGCAGCAGGAGGTTGCGAACGCCATTCGTCGATCAGTCGACCGAGGAGCGATAGCGGCGCTGCCATTGCCGATGATCGGGCAGCTGCGTCCAACGGCACCGGCACTGCTTCGGCCGGCACGGACCATCCGTTGATCATGCGCGGGAACAGCGTCTGCATCACCTCGCGCCAAACCCAAACGTTGTGCGAGTACTCATCGACACCCAACAACCCCACGTCATAAAGCTCGTAGACCGGGCCCAATTTCCCCATGCCCGGATACGTGCGTCGATACCGCCGATCGAACGACGCCATACCGAAGCCCATCTCACTGGCGTCCATGTCACCCCGGGCGCCCAACGCGAACTTGAACGCAGCCACCGCTTCCGGAGACAACCCGCTGATGACCTTCCCGAGATGGTCCGGCTGTCGCAACAACGCGGCCAACAGCGCCGCTCGTTCGTCCCGCAACCTGGGAGGATTCTCCACACCGACGGCCTTCAGCGTGGCCAGCAATTCGTCCGACACCGCAAGCGCCAATCCCTCGGCAGCCGAGTTTCCGGGCAAATCCAACAGCGGCAACACGTCGGCGGAGATCTGCATCCACGGCCCCGAACGCGACGGTGGATCCACCAGCAACGCCCTCCCCAATCGCAGTCGCGCAGCTTCCAGCTGTGGACGTGTGGGCGCTTCAGCGCCACCAGTATCGGTCCAATCGTCCAGCAACGCGTCGAGGTCCAACGTCCCACCGGCCCATGCGCCCTGACCAAGCAACCGGCGGCACGTGACGTCAACGCTCAGCAATAGGCACATCAACCCCTCGCGCGAATTGACCAGCGAGGCCAACGCGCCCACATCTTCGGGCACAGTCGGCAGGGGATACAACCGCTCCTGCAGGAACTCCGACAACTCCTCGCCACCTCGCTGGCGACGCGGAAAGAACACGCTGCTCGTCAGCGCCGGCATGTCGATCAACCACTGGGCCAGCTGCGTTGCGTCCATCGCCGCCAGTGTGTCCCTCCGCCAAGACGATCCGGACCCGGACGGCGGCGCCTTGGCACCTGGACGCTTCGGTGGGGGCGGGGGAGGTGGTGACACGCACTGAGATTTTCACAAATCAGCTGCGCTGGAAGACACTCGCAATTTCAGGGGCGGCGGGCTTTCAAGCCGGGAAGGACGAACGTCGCGTCCCCCACGTGCCTTCGCGTCCCGCCAGTGACGTCCCTCCGGGGACGCGAAGGCACGCACAGGACGCGAAGTCACATCCCCCGCCAGTTTTCACCCAGAGCTCACACATACCTGGCGCTCTCACCACCGATACCGCTACTGCGTTGGAGCTGCGGTGTGCCACTCACGGCGCACACCTGCGACACGAACCCCAGCCACCACAGCGGCAGCGATGATCGCCGAACCCGTCTGCGGTAACCCGGCCCCATCGGCGGCAACCAACAACACCGAGCCCACCAATGCGGCCAACGCATATGGCTCGCTCGGCCGCAATGTCCGCGGGATCTCGCGCAGCAGCACATCACGCACCATGCCCCCGCCAACAGCGGATACCAGCCCGATCCCAATGCTGGCCATCCCGCTCAGCCCAGCGTCCAACGCCTTGCGAGTACCCGCTACCGCAAACAACCCCAGCCCCACAGCATCAAGCACCAGCAGCGGCTCGGCCGCCCTGACCACTCGATCACTCCTTCGAAACGCAATCAGCGCAGCCGGCAGTGGAGCAACCAGATACCGCCAGTCCTGCAACGCAGCGGGAGGCGTGGCACCCAACAGCACGTCACGCGCCAGACCTCCACCAAGCGCAGACACCACCGCAATCACCACCACGCCGAAGAAGTCCAAGTGCTTCTTCACACCGTCCAGCGCCCCGGTCACGGCCATCACAAAGATGCCCATCAGGTCCAACAGGATCAGCAGCACAATGCCACCTCAACGTCGGTCCGGCCCGACGTCACAGCAGCCACTGGATCATCTGCACGACACGCCAGCCGAGATACAGCAGCACCGCAACCATCAGCAGCTTGAAGTGCCACGGCACCTTTGGCGGCTCTCCTTCAACCTCACCTGGCCCAGGCAAACCCAACGACCTGGCTTCAGTCCGCAGCGCACCCTTGGTTGCAAGCACCGTCCCACATCCAGGGCAAGACCCATCTGAATTGCAATCCTTCGGCGCCCGATACACCGCGCACGGATCACACCACGGCACAAGTCACCTCGGCACCAGCCAACCAACGTCTACGCACCCCGCAACCGTACCCGGAGCACGGCCGTCACCTCGGCCAGCTTCGTCATCAGTGTGACCGCCACTTCTCCTCGAATCGCGCTCAGATCGTGTCGATTTCCCGGGAAGTGAGGGTCACTCGGCCGATACGATTCGCCTCGATGGCCGCTCCCAAACGCGCAGCTCCGAAGCGCACACCTTCCGCCGCGGAGCAGCGCTACGTGGACCTCACCGAGTCGCTCCTCGGCCATCCCGGCGTGCAACGCTCTACGATGATGGGCCTTCCCTGCATGCGCGTCGACGGTGCGTTCTTCGCCTCGTTCGATCACCGCACGGACGACCTACTCATCAAGCTCCCCGAGGCAGAGGTCGACGCGCTCGTTGCAGCTGGCAAGGCCCACGCATTCGCTCCCGCCGGACGCCGCTTTCGCGAGTGGGCCGCCATCCCATCCACCTCCCGCTCGTGGCCCAAGTTGATCGACGGCGCGTTCCAACACGTCTCCCCCACGGCCGAATAGCAAGTGCTCGTCCAATGACCATGCCCACCGCCCCCACGGGTGGGATCACCATCGGGTTCATCGGACATGCCACCTCCGGCACGTCTGCACTCGCCCGGGCCTTCGAGGACGACGTCCTCCCCCTCATCGCAGACCACGGTGGTCAAGTGGTGTTCCGCGGCCACAGGTCCCCCACCGAGCCCGACACCCTCCCCGCCGAGTTCCACGTCATCTGGTTTCCCGACCAGCCCACATTTGACGCCTACCTCCACGACCCACGGCGCTCCGAGATCATCGCCGCACACGGAGAGGTCTTCACGGCCAAGACGGTGGTACGCATGGACCCGATCGATTCGGCCGGCCCATGGAACGATTTCGCCCGCTGAGCGAAGGTTCACCAATCCTCGGCTTGCCGAAACATGAAATGCCATGTCATGCTCTTCCGGTGCGGCGCACTCTGATCCTTCCTCTGGCCATCGGCATGGCGTGTGCCGCTCTCGTTGCCGGGTGCTCCGCACCGAGCGCACCCGAGGCAGGCAACCGGCTGGAGACAGCACCCGCAGTCACGACCGCCGTCCCGGCGACCACCACACCACCGGTTGAAACTGCTGCCCCAACGACGCTGGCGGCGACGGCAACGGTTGTGCCAGCGTTCATCCCGCCCTCGACAACCCTCCCCGACGACCCCGACCTTCGCGAAGCCATCCGAGTCCGCATCGCCGTCGAAGCCGAATACCGCCGCCAAGATCGAGCTCGGAATCGCCGACCCCACACGGCTTCGAAGGCCTCGCGCGACCCAGATACCTGGTTGCCGACTTCTCGCGATAGGCTCGAATTGACATCGAGCTTGGCTGAAGGAGTCGAGGCCGGAAGCATCGATGGACTCGTCGTGCTGGCAGCCCGCTTTCAATCAGAATGACGAAATCGTCCTGCGAATCTGCCATTTCAACGACGACGTGTGTACCGAGACCAAGGGAACGGATGACAAGTCCGACGACATCGTCAACTGGCGACCTTGACTGTCGAGACGCGGAAAGAGCTTGATGGCGAGAAGGGGTGGCAAGTGGCTATACCACGGTCGTCAATCGCCGAATTCCCTCGTCTGGCGTGCTCGCATTGCTCTTCGATCTCATAGCAGCCCGCACGCAAAGCCGAGACAGACCTCGGTCGGAGACTGCATCGCGAGCGGTCCGGACGCTTGTTTGTACTGCGGGGGATGATCCGGCTCCGACGCCGGGGAAGCAGACGGCGGCTCCGACACCGAGTCCTGTGTGCAACGCGCAGGTGGATCGCAGCGTGGAGTGGCCGTCGAAGGTGGAGAACGGCGAGATGCTCTTCCAGAAGAAGTGGAAATGCGCCGCTGACACGGAATGGCAATACACCTGGGTCTGCGCGTCGTGCGACCCGGCGACCCCAGCCCAGATCCCTCCTCCGGCGCCAGATGCGGTGTGGAACTTGCTCGTAGCCATCGCCAAGAAGCCCGTGGGCCGGTTCGCACCGCCGGTGGAACGTGGTGGCGACATCACCATGGTCTACGGCAAACGCCTCTACTTCCGCGCCGACCAGGCCTCGTTCACACCACAGTCCGACACCATGAACTTCCTCGGCGGATGGACGGCCACCGGCGTGCTCACCCCCACCGGCATCACCTTCGCCTCCTCGGGCAACGGAACCGTCCGATGCACCGGCCCCGGATACGACGGCACCACCAAGGCAGGCCGAACAGCGGCCGACAACGCTGGCTGCTACCTCCCCATCACCCAAGGTCCCAAAACCGGCACCATCCCAAGCACACTTACTATCCGCTGGAACATCACCGTCAACTCCAACATCCCCGGCGTTGCACTCCAAGGCACCACAACAACCACCCAAACCATCAACCTCCCCGTCCGAGAAATCCAAGCCATCACCAACCGCTAAAACGGGTTACCATTTCGACACGTGACAGTGTCAATCAGGGTTCAACGTGGTGAGCGGACCGAGGATCGGGAAGCGTCTTCAGGTTCGTTCGAAGTCGATGGGCTCAACGACGAAACTGGCAACTACGCCTGCCAGCGGCTTATCGATGCGTGGCGCACGTCGCGCTGCGGTTTGCGAGAAGTCACGTCGAATCTGTGGGTGCGTCCTGCATGGTTGGGTGTGCCTGCAGCCTGCTGGAGCACCCACTCTGCAGCGCTGCCACCTTCGGTGATCATTACGGAACCCAGCACGATTCGGAACACACCCTCCGGCGATGCAACGATGCCTGGCATGACCGCCACCGAGATCGCCCCACACACCGCTGCCCTCATGGCAGCGGCCTGCCCTGACATCAACAAATACGGCTCCGCCTTCTACTTCACACCAGAGACGGTGGGCGTCGGCAAAGAACACGGACTGGACGGATTCCGCTTCTACTTCTTAGGCCGAGGCGGCGTGTTGGGCGACGTAGAAGCACCAGTGGTGGCCAGCGCATTTGGCTGGTGGGACCCGGCTCTGGTCGCCAAGATGTGGAACACCTCACGAGACAAGATGGCCCCTCGTGAAGCCGGTCGCATCTACCTGAAGTGCGCCCAAGACCATGGCCGCGCCCGTCTCGCCAATGTAGACGGACTGCAGGAGTTCTGCACCGGAGCCCAGCAGATCATCGCCGCCACCAACCCCGCTGGCCTCGCACTGTATGCAGGCCTGGCCGCGGAGCCGCTGGCCGATGACCTACCGGGTCAGGCCATGCAACTGCTGGCCACGCTGCGCGAACTGCGCGGGTCTGCCCACATCATGGCCGTGCTCGCGTCAGGCCTCGAACCAAAACTTGCCCACGCCATCAAGCGCCCCGACATGGTGAAGTCATTCGGATACGGCGAAGACCCAATCCCATTCACGGATGCTCAAAAAGCGCAGCTCGAAGCAGCGGAAGCAATCACCGACCGCCTGGTGGCTCCGTCATTTGACGCCGTGTCCGACGCGCCTAGCTTCCTCAAGGGCCTGGCAAACATCTGTGCAGCCCTGGCCTAAAGACCCGGCCTAAGCGGTGGCCCAGATCAGCACTTCGGCACCATCTGGCCCAGCGGTCAACTGAGGCGAACCAGCACCAACCAGCCGCACCGCGTCGCCGGTTTGCAGCGTGGTCCCCACTCCCTCCACTTCAGCCGACCCTATGGGCACATAGATATGCACATGACGGTCGTCTGGCACCGTGACGACCGCGTCGGGAGCCAAGCGACCACCCCATAGGACAGCACCGCGCTGACGAATGGATATCGCAGCATCGTGCCCACGCCCCGACGCGATGGGCACCAAACCACCCGACGACAGCTGGTCGTTGATGTCGAGCTGTTGATAGCTGGGCTTCACGGACCGCTTGTCTGGCTCAACCCACATCTGCACCAGATGCACGTCCAACTTGCCGTGCGGGTTCATCTCGGAATGCCAGATCCCGGTCCCCGCAGACATGCGCTGCGCCAAACCCGGATACAGCAGGCCGCTGTTGCCTTCGGAGTCCTTGTGTTCCAACTCCCCCGACAACACCCAGGTGACGATCTCCATGTCGCGGTGCGGATGCGTGTCGAACCCTCGCCCAGCGCGGATGATGTCGTCGTTGTTCACCAGCAGCAACCCGTGGCCCACGTTGTCTGGGTTGTAATGCGGCCCGAAGCTGAACGAGTGATGCGAATCCAACCAGCCAATGCGCGTGGAGTACCGGTCCTTTGCCCTCTTCAACTGAAAGGTGGTTCCGCCCTTGCTGGCCATGCAACCTTTTTACACTCCACCCAGGGCTACTTCGCCGAAGCAGACCTCGAAGCGAGTAGCGCCGGTGGCGAGCGCCCGCTGCCACGACCACAGGTTGGGGTGGTCGAAGATCGTCGCAGCCTCAGCAGGTCCCAGCAGCGAGACAGCGTCTTCAATCACTCGTCTCGATACCTCAATGCGTGCCGAACCGCTGCGGTGCCCCGTCACCATTCCCAGCACCCGAACCGGCAACCGATGCAACGGATTCCTGTTGACGTACTGGTCGAACCCTTCGAGACCCGCCACGCCCACCGGCTTCACGCAGTAGCACTCCACAGGCAGCTCCAGCCCCGGCAGCACCGAGTCGAACTGCGCATGCAGCGCCTGGAACTGTTCCGCAGTCCGGTATGCAATGGAATCGCCTTCAACACAACCTTCAACGTTCATCCGAAACCCCATGCGCGCATAGAGACTGAGCGCACCCAGGTTGTCCGGATGGACTGCCAGCGTGAGCGTGGGGAATCCGCCCGCAGCAAGCGCCGCCGCTGACGCACTAAGCAGCGCTGCCCCAACCCCACGACCCTGCCAACCGGGCTCTACCACCAGGTCTGCAAGCAACGGGATGTACTTGATGGGTTGCTCCACCTCGGGTTCAACTCCGATCCCTCCGTTCACCGCTCGGCCGCGCCCGTCCGTTCGTTCGCACACATACGAAAGCCCAACCAACCGGTCGCCGTCAAAAGCACCAAGTGACGCGGCAACCACCGGCGGGCCCCACTCGCCCTGCCAGAACAACACGGCATCCTCGCGGTCGTCGACGTCGGCCTGAAAGTCCGGCGACACTGCGTATGCCTCGGCCAACACCCTGGCCTGTTCGCTTTCCAAGCCCAACGGGTCGGCCTCCAACTCGCGGATGGCCAGACCTTCCGGCAAGGCGACTGACGGTACTGCCGCAGTTGGACAGATCAAATAGAACTTCGGCACGCCGCCAAGGTACGACAACGGCAGTGGAGCACCCATGCGAATTACCTCACCACGCGCCCGGACCGCTCGGACGAAGGCTCAGACTGGGAACACCGCATGTCGCTTCGCCACCACGGGTCGGACCTTGCCAGCCGCTCGGGCGAACCGTGCAATCAACTCGGCGCGCAGCGCCTCGGGTTCAATGACCGCGTCCAACACCATTTCTGACGCAAGGCGCAGCAGGTCGACGTCGGCCTCGTATTCGTCACGCCGGGCGGCAACAAAGGCATCGCGCTCTGCACCCTCTGGGATCTCGGCAATCTTGTTTGCATACACCGCGTTGACTGCAGGCTCTGGGCCCATCACGGCAATCTTTGCCATCGGCAACGCGATCGTCGCCTCGGGTCCAAACGCCGGACCGCACATCGCATACAGACCAGCGCCGTACGCCTTACGCACCACCACGCAGATCTTGGGCACGGTCGCTTCGGAAACCGCCGTGATCATCTTGGCGCCGTGACGAATGATGCCCTGCTTCTCCACAACGGTGCCCACCATGAAGCCGGGCACGTCGGACAGGAACACGAGCGGAATGCCGTATGCGTCGCAGCTCCAGATGAACCGCGCAGCCTTATCTGCGGAGTCCACAAACAGCACCCCGCCCTTCTGCATGGGGTTGTTGGCCACAACACCAACCACTTCCCCGTTCAGCCGCCCAAAGCCAACGATAAGTTCTTTGGCAAATCCCTTCTTCACCTCAAGGAAGGATCCGGCATCCACCAGCGCGTCGATCACCTTGTGCATGTCATATGCCTGACGTTCAGCCTCGGGCACGATGGAGCGGGTGAACACCTTTGCCGGATCGGCGGCAACACCAGTTGGCAGCGGCGAGTCCCACGTCGATGGCATGTACGCGAAGTATTTCCGCGCAACGTCGATGGCTTCTTCGTCGTTCTTCACGAGGAAGTCCCCGCAGCCGCTGACAGTGGTGTGCATCTTGGCTCCACCCATCTCTTCAAGCGTGGTGATCTCCCCCGTCACCATCTCAACCATCCGCGGCGAACCGAGGTACATGGACGCGTTGCCCTCGACCATGATGACCACGTCGCAGAACGCCGGGATGTATGCGCCACCTGCGGCCGAAGGACCGAAGAGACAACAGATCTGCGGCACCATTCCACTGAGCTGCACCTCGTTGTAGAAGATGCGTCCTGCACCACGACGGCCAGGGAACAACTCGACCTGATCGGTAATACGCGCGCCTGCAGAATCGATGAGCCAGAAGATGGGCAGCCGGTTGGCGAGCGCCAACTCCGTTGCACGGATGATTTTCTCGACGGTTCGAGCGCCCCACGAACCTGCCTTCACGGTTGGATCGTTGGCCACCACAATCACCGACCGACCGTCAACACGACCAGTGCCGGTGATTACACCGTCAGCGGGCAGATCGTTGCCGGGGGCAGAAGCGTTTGCTAGTAGCCCGTCCTCAACAAACGTGTTCTCGTCCAACAGCAGAGAGATCCGTTCGCGTACGAACAGCTTGTTCTGCTTGGCCAGCTTCCCAGCCTCTTTGTGCAGGTTTCCCTGCCGGGCACGTTCAGACGCAACTGCGATATCACCAGACATCTGGCCAGTGTAGGAACCCGCCAGCGCTCGGACCGCTTTCAGACCAGCAAGTCGGCTCGCAAGCCCCCTTGGGCGATCAGCGTTGCCATCTCTGCTGCTTCAACCGGGCGGCCGAACAGGTAACCCTGCAGTACGTCGCACTCCAATGCCTGCAGGCTCTGACGCTGAGCCTCGGTCTCCACACCCTCGGCCACAACCGTCAAGCCAAGGCTGTGGCCCATGGCCACAACCGCACGGGTGATGGCCATGTCGTCGCCGTCCTCAGGCAAACCCGAGACGAACGAACGGTCGATCTTCAACGTGTGCAGAGGGAATCGCTTCAAGAACGACAACGAGGAGTATCCGGTGCCGAAGTCGTCAATTGCCACGCGTACGCCCATCGTGTTGAGCCGCTCCAATACCGCAAACGAACGGTCCGTGTCTGCCATCAACAGGCTTTCGGTGACCTCGATCTCAAGCATCGACGGCTCAAGGTCGTTGTCGTTCAACGCAGCGCGAATGTCCTCAACGAGGTTCTGATTTACCAACTGGCGGCGCGAGACGTTGATCGCAACCGGCGGAGGGGTCAGCCCCTCACCACGCCAGGCGGCAAGCTGTGCACACGCCTGACGAAGCACCCACTGACCGATAGGAACAATGAGCCCGGTCTCTTCGGCGAGATCGATGAAGAGGCCCGGCGCCAGCAACCCGCGTTGCGGATGCTGCCACCGCACCAGGCCCTCCATCGCTACCAACTTGCCGGTGCTTGCATCGACGAGTGGCTGGTAGTGCAACTCAAGTTCCTCGCGATCGATTGCCGCGCGAAGTTCACGTTCCATCGCGAAGTGCGTGTCGGTCTTCATCGCAAGCTCCTTCGTGAAGAACGCAAAAGCATTCTTCCCAGCTTCCTTCGCCTGATACATCGCAGTGTCAGCTGACTTCAAAAGGTCGGCGGCTGACTTGCCGTCGTCGGGGAACGATGCGATTCCGATACTCGCAGAGACCTGAACCATCAGTCCGTCGATCATCATCGGTTCAGACGCGGCCCGGTTGAGGCGGTCAGCAATGCGCGTGAGCGATGCGACATCGCACTGCGTCTCGGCCAACACCACAAACTCGTCGCCACCGATCCGTGCGAGCAAGTCGCTCTGACGCAACGTGGGCGCCAAGCGCTGCGCGACCGTCCTGAGCAGCAGATCGCCCGCGGCGTGACCCATCGTGTCGTTCACCGCTTTGAAGCGGTCGAGGTCGATGAAGAACAGCGCAACTTGGGTGCCCGCGCGTGTAGCCGTGGCAAGCGATCGGGAGAACTCTTCCATGAACAGGTTGCGGTTTGGCAGACCGGTCAGACTGTCGAACGAGGCGAGCTCCTGAATGCGCTGCTCTGCGTTGACCGCAGCAGTCACGTCGCTGCCCACACCGCGATACCCGGAAAACGTCTCGCCGTCGAAGACTGGCTCCCCATTGATGTTCATGTGGCGCAACTGCCCGTTGGGCGACAACACGGCGAAGCGAACATTCCGGAACGGCTCGTGCCGGCTGACGTGTGCGCGCATACGAACGAGTTCCAGCAGGTCCGCCGTAAGAGGTCCGTTGACGGAACAAGCGTTGCCGATCAAGGCGTCACGGTCGATATCAGTACGTTCACGTAGTTCGTCGGAGACAAACGTGAACCGACCCTCCACGTCTTGCTCCCAGACCCAGTCCGACGACAGCGACAGAAGGCTTGTCAACCGGGCCTTGCTCACCCGCAACGCCTGGTTGAGCGCCGCCATCTCGCGCGACGAAACGTCCTGCGACCGCTCCAGCAAATACCGATCCTGTTCGGATTCGGCGTATGCCTTCGAGACCCTTGCTAGTAGGGAACGGAATGCGTCGGCAGAGGGCGTCGCGTTGCCGCTCAGCGACAACTTGCGGACCTGCCTGGCGAGCAGCGGGTGAAGACCTTCAGTCATTGGCTGTGTCTCAGTACTCCGCAAAGACGGTGACCGTCATCGTTTGGTTGTGTAGCTCTGCTTGCGTGTCCCCGTTTGCTGGAGCGATCTCCCCGTATGAATAGAAACCGGTGTGGCTGGAACCAGGGGGCAAACGCTCCGCCACTGCTTCGACCTCTTCCTCGGTCCGCTCCCCCATCACGAGCCGACGCCCGATACAACTCACCGAGACGGCAAGTACAGGGGCGGGCGATGGCCCGCTGTTCAACTCAACCATGGCGAACTCTGCAGCATCTTCGGCGCACGTCACCAAGCTGTCCACGCTGGTGCGCATCAGCCGGGCGATGGATCCCTGAGGCATGTCGCCCGCGAAGGTCAGCGACTGGGTGTCCTCGTTCACCCCAAGAATTGTCCGCACGACGGGCTTCGAGTCAGGCTGGTTCAGTCGGATGGAGAGCGGGAAACGCAATGCACTGCCCGGGAGCTGCGTTGCCAGGTCGCCGAGGTAAGTCTTGTACAGCTCCAAAGCAGGTTGGCCATCCAGTTCGAAAACTTCGCTGCCCTCCGAGCGAGTCACACAACGCTCCGGACCGAAGTCCTTCCATCCACCGTCGCACCCATGGCTGACGTGAAGTGACGTTCCGTAGAGGCCAAGGACACTGATGCCCTGCTCCGCAAGCGTGCCGTTCTCCAACACCCACGTCTCTTCGAACTGGCTGCCATCGCCGGCTAACCCGCCAGTAACGCACACTCCTGCCGGCAAACCATCGCTCAGTCCACGCACGAGTGCAGCACCGTTCACGCCAATCCCGCACGACAACAGAAACACTGCGCGCAGATCATTTCTCGGAAGCTCAGCAGCAAGGCGCTGGCCAGCGTGCCACGAGTCTCCCGAGTCGATCAACGTGGTGGAGCAGAACTTCAATTCGGTGTGGTCGAACTTCGCCACGGACACGCTGAGTGTGTCGTCACAAACGGACTGGCCGAACATTTCCCCGGCGCTGGAACACCCCATCAGCACCGAGTTGGGAAACGCTGCCGCGAGCGAAGCCAGCGGTCCGCGGACTTCTGCCGCCCTGGAGGAGCCAAACGCCAGGACCAATGTCGATGGTCCGTCCAGAGCGACGGGAAGTGCCGCCGTCCATCCATTATCTGCTTCGAAAAGAACTTGAGAGACCTGCATCATTATCCGCCTTCACCGGTTGCGCCGATAGTTCCAGGGGCCCCTGGATCCAGATGAAAGATCGGCCACTCTCCGTACTTCCTTGAACACCCGAACCCAGAAATGAGCACAACCCGTGCCAATTCCTCCCAACAGATGATGAGACCTCAAGCCCAAGTCAAGGCAAGGTCACGAGAGAGCCTGCCGGAGCCGGTGCGCTTACCTTCCCACTTCAAACCGGCCGAGTGACCGCAGCATGGGCTGGTACTCGCTCTCGGAGTCGAGATCTGCAACCGGCTCCGCTTCAGACGGCTCGGGGGAAGGAGCAGACCTGTCGAAGTTTGTGTCCGAGAACAACTCAATCCGGCCAGGCGACTCTCCGTCGAACGGCAAGACGACCAGCCCCAACCATCCCGTTGAACCAACCGGGAGTGTGTCAAACACAATTCCTTCTGGCTGTATCGGCGACACGCCCAATTCGGCAGGTGAGCCGGTAGCGGTCACGGGAGGACCGGGGTCTTGGGTCAGCAACGCACTGTCAGCGTTGACCCGGACGATTGCGACAACAACAGGTCTCCCCGCCAACGTCCTGATACCCGACCAGGCGAGGTCCGGCCCCGAAGGCTCCAAACACATCCGATCGTCGGCTTGCTTCAACGAGGAGCCGCTTTCTCCAGACTGATACTGCACGGCGATATTGACGCAGCCCCCCTGAGTAGTTACCTCGGCGACGCGCACGACTACCTTGTCATTCAGCACATCAACAGCGGCAGCGGTCCGCAACGCCTTGCGACGCTCGATGATGGGGACGTCGAACTCGAAACGAGTGACCAAGTCGTACCACTCCTCTTCGGTCGGCTCTCGCAGCGACTCGGCCATCGACACCGCCGCCGCCTCGGACTCGGCTGTCACAGAGACGATCCACCCACGCTCTCGCCATTGAAGCAGGGTCGATTTGCCAACCGGTTTCCCGAGACTGTTCACCCGATCACCTTCAATCACTTTGCCGATTGTCCGCCGTACAGACCGAGTCCGGCCGACAAGTCCAAGCTGGCTCAAGTCGGTCCCGTCGGTGCCAAGCGAGTCCGCTAGTGCGGAGGGACGCTGGGCGTAGACGGAACGGATCGACAAACCGGCCGCAAGCTGGTCGCCGGAATCGAAGGTGATGGACCACCATCGTTCTGGTTCCAGCAAAGATGAGGCGCCGTCGAAGACCTTGGACAACCCCAGAGGTGTTGCCATGCCGGCAACATTTCCGTCGGCATCGAAAACGACGCTGCGGGCCAGGCGTTCCATCTCGCTTGCCTTCACCGGCGGAGCCGCTGACAGTGAGAGAGTCCGCAGAGGGGTCTGCCACCACAACGTGCCTCCAATCTCTCGCCCAGTGCTGCGTGCTTCGCCAAGTGCCTCGTCCAAATCGGTCAATCGGCCATTCGCCATGGCTGCCGAATACCAGGAGCTTCGAAGGACAATCATCTGCGAATCGTTTCTCCAAACAATCGTGGCCGCAGAAGTCTCAGAAACGCTTTTGGAGCCGATTGAATATCTCGCCCCGGGAACCAAGGGGGACGGGACCAGTCGCAGATCATCGATCGGGATTTCTGTAACTCGGACCTGATGTTCATTAGCCTCACGCCGATTGATTACAACGGCGGTCGCAATAACACCGACGACCCCAGCTAACAATGAGGCGCCGATGGCAAGCCGGTTACGTGGGGGGCGGAGTTTTGCCGAACGACTTCTCTGCCATGCCGCTTCCGAATCAGGGACTGCACCCACGGTACGAGCTCGTGTAGCGAGCGCTTTTCGAAGCTGATCTTCGATTTGGCCATCAGTGTTTCGGTTCTCTGTGTTCACGGACACTGGTCAACTCCTCAGGGAAGGTCGGGGGATGAATCGGTGGACAACTCGATGCGCATCGCCGCTAGGGCCCTGGACAAAAGAGATTTCACCGTGCCTGGACGACAGTCCAGAATCGAGGCGATGTCGGCCTCCGTGCGACCCTCGTAGTAGCGCAGCACCACAGCCGAGCGTTGACGGAGCGGGAGTCGACCAATGATGTCCAACAAATGATCTGTGGGCTGATCTTCGGCCTGCTGGAGGGCAGCAGCACCGAGTCGAGGGGCATATTTCCGCGAGATCACTGATCGCCGTATTCGTGCCCTCGTCAGATTCACCAACACCGTGCGGAGGTAGACGGCCGGGTCCCTCACCGAATCTCTGCGTACATACCATTTTGCGAACGCTTCATGCACCAGATCGCGGGCGTCCGCCCGATCATCGACAAGCAACACGGCAAGTCGGACCAACGCATCGAACTGCTCCCGGTACAGCGCATCGAAACGGTCCCGATCTGACGTGGTGGATGGACTCCGCACCGCTCCAGTGTCGCGAACAAACGACTGAGCCGGGCCAGATGCTGCAATCGCCTCCGCAGGAACACCAGCAATTCCGTTCATACCTTTACAGACGCGCACCCACTCTGATCGGTTCCATTTGGTTCCAGGCGCGAGAGAGGTTGCCCCCAGTGTTGGGGGCTATCCACCTCGGATCGATACCACGAGGTGGACAGCCGCGCCTCTGTGGTGGGCTAGGCAGCCCGAACTCCCGACACCACCATTTGTGATCCAGTCCCACCGTCGAGACCGCAGAGACGACGCACGCGACGGGCCGTGATCGCAGAATCGACAGTGAAGTCTTTCCATGTCAACCGAACTGGAGACCACCCGGCTTCCACGGTTCGAGCGTCGCGTTCTCGGTCCGCTTCGAACGCTTCTGCGGAACCATGGTGCTTTCGGCTATCGAACTCGAACAACGCACGCGTTGGTCGACACAACGCGTCGGCGCGTTTCAACGTGCCCGGGTAACCCGGATGCGGCGCCTCGTATTCCACCAAGTGGTCCACGCCCCATCGTGTGAACTTCCTTCGCCCGAGAACTTCTAGCTCCGAAGGCGAGTGAGCGGGGACCTCTCTCGTCAGCAACCAATTCAGGAATCGGCGGGCACCGCTGCGACGAAACCCGACCGCTCGCTCGGCGGCTTCGATCAAGGCAGCAACGCTGACGGCACCCGAACGAACACTTGAATCGACAGTTTTTCGAACAAGGTCCAGCGCCGCACGGTCCAGCGCCCAACAACCGAGGTCAACCAGGGATCGAGCGATCGAGGTTGCGGTGAACGGTGCGACAGATACCAGCCCTTCGACCGACTCCATCGGAAGCTCAACGATGTCGTCAGCAGGCCACCCGCACACTTGGCGAACAGATGCCACCGGGCTTTCGTGGGTGCGGGTGTGAGGAACCAGAAGCTGCGGGAGTGCAACCAACTCGGGGTCAACATGCAGTCCCTGCAGTCCGAGCGATGACCATCCTGCGATCACCGCTTCGGCGTGGCCTTCGAGGGCCGCAGCTGCGGTAACCATCTTCCAGTCCGAGGGTCGAGCTGCTGAACGGAACACGGCGGGCGCTACAGGTATCCAAAGCCCGCAAGCAAGTCGGCGGTCGATGGTGTGTGGCGCAACGCCGTTGGCAACCAATTGTGGACGGGATGCGGAACCGTGCTGAAGGTTCGAGATTCGCGTGAAGACACGCTCAGCTGACAACGGATTCGTCTGCATCAACGCATGCTCCCAAACCCCCTATGACAATCTGCCGGTGATCTGAAGGGGGTTTGCTGGGGAGAGACGACCCGCGCAGGTTTTGGTTGCCTCTCTCGCTAGTTGATCTGCCGGGTGCGGCCTTCCCAGAAGGGGGCCCGGAGGTCCTTCTTCAGGACCTTGCCGCTTGGGTTGCGCGGGAGCACGTCGGTGAAGTCGACGGAGGTTGGGCACTTGAAACCGGCCAAGTGGGTGCGGGCATGCGACATCAACTCCGCAGACGTGACCTCCGCTCCTGGCTTCAGGACGACCACGGCCTTCACTGTTTCGCCCCACTTGTCGGAAGGGACACCAATCACCGCAACCTCGGCAACTGCGGGATGCGACGCAAGTGCGTTCTCCACCTCGGCCGGATACACGTTCTCGCCACCGGAGACAATCATGTCCTTCACCCGATCCGTGAGGAAGAGGTAACCGTCGGCATCGAGATATCCCGCATCTCCGGTACGCAGCCACCCGTCTTCCGTGATGGTCTTGGCTGTCTCCTCTGGCTTTCCCCAATAGCCCTTCATGTTCTGGGCCGACCGGGTCCACACCTCGCCTACCTCACCAGGGCCACGGTCTTCGCCAGTCTCCAGGTCGACAATCTTCATCTCAACCCAGGGATAGGGCTTACCGGCCGAACGCAACAGATAAGCGCGCGGACCATTTGGGTCGTGGTCTGCAGGCGTGAGCTCCGTAACGGAACCAGTGGTCTCTGTCATGCCGAACACCTGAACGTGTGGGCACTTGAGTGTGTTCATGGACGCAATCAGCACGTCGTCGGTGATGGGCGATGCGCCATACACAACTGAACGCATGGACGAGAAGTCCCGCTGCGGCTGCCCCGGTTGTGCAGCGACCAACGCCATGAACGCCAACAACGCCGGAACATAGAACGCGTTGGTGGCCTTCTCCTCGGACATCAGATCCAGCAGCACGCCCGGGTTGGGGTCTCGCACCAACAGCGTCTCCGCACCCACGTACATGCCGGCCAATGCCCACCCAGAACCACCGATGTGGAACAGCGGCATGGTGGCGATGTTCTTCGACGTCTCGTCCATCTTCCACGGGCCGGTGACCTGTTCCACCAGAGCGAACAAGTTGGCGTTGGACGTCATCACACCCTTGGGAAGCCCAGTGGTGCCAGACGTGTACAACTGGAACGCTGTGTCGTTTGGCTGCGCCGGCACTTGAGGGTCAACCGGATTGTGTGCACCCTTCCAATCGGCGTAGCTGGGCCAACGCGAGTGCGAACCCAACGCCACGATGGTCCGAACGGACGTGAGCTGCGGCTCGATGGACTCGATGGCCTCGAAGAAGTCCACGCCGACGAACAGAATCTTGGCCCCAGAGTCGTTGACCGTGTACAAGATTTCTGGCGGAGCGAGGCGCCAGTTCACCGAGACGTCGACGATGTTCGCCTTGGACGCGCCGTAGATGACCTCAAAAAACTCGGGTGCGTTCTTCTCGAGAAACGCAACGGACTCCCCCGGTGCCACACCTGCTGCAACCAAGGCCGATGCCACCCTGCTGGACTCCTCGTGGAGCTGTGCCCAGGTGATTTCTTGGGTACCGAACTTGATGCACGTGGCGCTTGGTTTGACCGAACTCCAGTGACGGACGATGTCGGCGGCAGAGTGAATCGTTGCAGAGAGGACTGACATAACGGTGATGTTACTCAAGGTTGCGAATTTTCGTGACCCGTGCCACAGCGGGTGTTGAGGCTTTCCTCTCGGTTCGGGTGGCCCCACACCCCCGTCTACGGCCAGACTGTCCGGATATGGATCTGGACCCCCGCAGCGGTTGCATTCACGTCGTCATCGAGATCCCACGAGGCTCTCGCAACAAGTACGAAATTGACCATCACACCGGGCGGGTGTTCCTTGACCGACGGTTGTTCTCGGCCACCGTTTACCCGGCCGACTACGGCTTCATCCCAGACACGCTTGGCGGCGACGGCGACCCGCTGGACGCGCTTGTACTGCTGGAGGACCCCACCTATCCAGGCGTCTGGGTTGAGGCCCGCCCGGTTGGTGTGCTTTGGATGCAGGATGAGAAGGGCCCAGATGCCAAGGTGTTGTGCGTTCCGCCTGGCGAACCACGGTGGCGCGGCGTGGAAGACATCACTGACTTGCCAGAAGAACTGATCAATGAGATCACCCATTTCTTCGACGTGTACAAGATGCTGGAGCCGGGCAAGCAGTCCACCACGTCTGGTTACGAAGGCGCAGCCGCTGCATGGCGAGAAATCCACGCCTCACGCGAGCGAGTGAAGCAGCCGGTAGCCGCCCCGGCACCCGCCAAGAAAGCACCAGCAAAGAAGGTCGCAGCAAAGAAGGCGCCCGCCAAGACCGCCGCAGCGAAGGCAGTGGCGAAGACAGCGACGAAGAAAAAGGCGCCCACCAAGAAGTAAGCACGCCAACTGGTTTGCCGGGCAGCTTTACCCACTGCCCGGCAGCCGGCACCGTTTGATCTGCAGATTGTTTGCGCGTTCGCCGCGGACGCAGACAGCGACCAGTTCTTCCAGACCGACGCTGGTCCCATGCGTTGATGAAGTCCGCATGCGGTCCCATCCCAGACATTCCCCCCGCCCACTCCATCACAAGCCGTAAGCGCACGTACTTTGCCGTCTGGCCTTGGGTGCACTCGGTGAGCCGGTCGGCCCCACACTGACCAAACGTGTACCGGACCGCAGTCCCGGCCCCGCACCGCGCCGGTGGACGCGACATCCACCCTGTTGCCTCTGGGCCATCGGCCGGTGAACCGCACCTGAAGGCGACCGTGTCCACCCCCGGTTCCGGTTCCTGAGGCGACCCAGCAATCCCGCTCGCGCCGGGAGGGAATGCAACCACAGCCAACGGATCTGCGTCACCAGCGTCGTAATACGCGCGCAGATGATTAGTGGTGGGTACGGGAGTCCAGTAGGCAGCCCTGTCCGCGGGGTCGTTGCATGTCGTCGACGATGATGGGTCCTGCAAAGACGCCAAAGTGGATGCGGCGTCCGTACTGGAGTTCCCGAAGAAGCCATGCTCGTGCGAAGCACCTGGCTTACCGGGGTGAACCAGCGGATCGTCCGGCGCCCGATGACTGAGAGCACACGTCACCACAAACGCCACACTGGGCAACCGCTCGCCGGTCCACGGCGAAACAGCCGGCTCCGATGATCCAGTTTCAGACGACCCTGCTGTCTCGGCAGAGCAGGCCCCCAGGACGGCGCAAAGCGTCGCCAGGGCAAGGCTGGCCAACCGACCGGCCAACCGGCGGCTCATCCCCGCTTGCGCACCCGAAGCTTCAACGGCGTAGCGCCGAACCCGAAGTGCTCACGAATGCGCTTCTCAAGGAAACGCAAGAACTGCGGCGACAGCGTGCGGTTGGCGAACAGTGTGAACGTGGGTGGATCGGTTGCACCCTGCGTGGCATAAAGCACCCGAGATTCACGCCCAGGAAACGTAGCCTGCAGGTCATGGATGAGGTTGTTCAGCGCCCGCGTTGGAACACGCATGTGGTACTTGCTGATGGCCTCGCTGAGTGTGGGCATCAACTTGCCAATGCCCATGCCGGACAACGCGCTGACGGTAATTACCGGCGCATATCCGATGAATGCCAACTTGTCGGCAACCTGCTCTTTTGCGTACGTGCGGGCTTCGGGAGTCTCCAGCAAATCCCACTTGTTCAGCAGGATCACGATGGGGCAGCCGGACGCGTCGATGCGCTCGGCAAGGCGCTGGTCCTGGGCCGTGACGCCCTCCCGCGAGTCGATAACGAAAATGGCTGCGTCTGCTTCGTCGATGGACTGCAACGCACGCACCATTGAATAGAACTCGGTTCCTTCGTCCATGCGTGAACGACGACGCATACCAGCGGTGTCGATGAAGCGGATCTCACCTTCGTCGGTCTGCACCACCGTGTCGATGGAGTCACGCGTGGTACCTGGGAAGTCGTGGACGATGGAACGTTCGTCGCCGATGAGACGGTTAAACAATGTGGACTTACCAACGTTGGGACGACCGGCGATGACAACGGCTGGCACAGAACCGCCACCGACACCCTTACCAGTCACCACTGGCTTCTCGAAGGTGGCCTGGTCCACAGCGTCTTCGTAGTCGAAGTCAGCTTCCGGAGCAGCGTCTGGCGCCTCGGGAGTTGGCAACACCGCGATGATGAGATCCAAGAAGTCACCGCTGCCGCGTCCGTGCAGCGAACTCACCGGCTGCGGTTCGCCCACACCCAAGCGGCTGAACTGCCAGATGTCAGGCTCTCGTGTTTCGCCGTCCACCTTGTTAACCATCAAGAATGTGCCGGTGTTGCCGCGGCGACGACGGATGAGATCCGCGACCTGTTCGTCTTCCTCGGTGATGCCAACCGTGACGTCGACAACCATCACAACCGCATCGGCCTCTTCGATGGCCTTCTCGGCCTGCTTGGAAACCTTCTCGTCAAGGGCGTTGCCTTTGACCATCCAACCGCCGGTGTCCATCAGCATGAACGGCACGCCGGACCACTCGGCCGGGATCTGCTTGCGGTCCCGGGTAACGCCTGGCTTCTCTTCGACGATGGCTGCCTGACGACCCAACACGCGGTTCATGAACGTTGACTTGCCAACGTTGGGCCGACCAACGATGGCGACAACAGGGAGGCCCTGTGGGTTTTCAATTGAGACCCGAGACCGGCGCGAAGCGCGTTCTCGTCGTTTGGCCTGTTCACTCATGCGGCTATCCCTTTTTCGGTTTGTTGCAATGCGGCGCGAAGCGCCAACCCGTCGGTTTTGATGATCTCCACCGTTCGGGGTAAATCTTCTGTGCGCATACCATCGAGGAATACACCGCGTGACAAGCACACATCTGGCAGCAAGTAACGGTGCCCCTCGGGTTGGTCTTGCAACACTCGGCTGACGTCAGCACCGGTCATCAGACCGGTGACGGCGGTGTTGCCGCCGAAGAACTGATTGTCAACCGGGATCAGGCGAACGTCGGCATCCGACAGGGTTCGCCCAAGGTCTTCCAGCACAGGAGGAAGCAACATCCGCAGCACCGCCGCGCCGTATTCGCCGGTGAGCACGCCCACAGGAGCGTCTGCACGCGGACGCAACTTCACGGCGACTCCACCGGTGTGCGCCGACGGTTGCGGCGGTCGCGCCGCTCGGCACGGTAACCGTCGAGCGGCGCACCGCCCCTCACCGCCCCTGCAAGCGGAGTACCTGCCTGCACTCCGGTGGTTGAGTCGCCGCTGTCTGTGCGACCTTCCACCCATGCAAAGAACCCGTCGGCGATACCAGTTGCGTGGGTTGCCTCGCCGAGCAACTCCATCTCCAACGTGCGCACCATACCGACACCGTTCTCGTGCTGGCAGAAGCCTTCGTAGGCATCGGCTGGAGGAAACGCACGACCGGTCATCAGGTAGTACTCGTCTGCGGCGAAAACCATGCGACGACCGATGGCGGTCTGGAACAATTCTTGCCACCGTTCAACCGTCTCAACAACGGCAACGGCCTCTTCATAGGTGTGCAGACGAAGCGCTGGTTCTCGGTTGAAGCGCGAGATACCAAGCGGCACTGCGTGGACAGAGGCCAGCTCTGGATACAGGTCGAGGATGCCAGCCAACGTGTCGTCGAGTGCGTCGCCGTCGTTTAAACCAGGACATACGACCAACTGACCGTGCACTTCGATTCCTGCGTCGAGCATGGCCCGCAACCAACGCAACGATGGCGCACCACGACGGTTGCGCAACAGATCTGAACGACGATCTGGATGCGTTGCGTGGATGGACACGTTGAGCGGTGACAACCCCTCGGTAATCACGCGTTCCAGGTCAGCCTCGGTAAAACGCGTGAGTGTGGTGAAGTTGCCGTACAGGAACGACAGCCGATAATCGTCGTCCTTTTGATACAGCGACGGCCGCATTCCCGCAGGCAGCTGGTAGATGAAACAGAAGCTGCAGTGGTTATCGCAGGTGCGCATCTGGTCGAACAGGGCACTGGAAATCTCGGCCCCAAACGCTTCGCCGGCCTGCTTTGGCACCAAGACGTCGAGTTCAAGCCCGCCGCGTTTGACGACCAACTCCACGTCGGCATCGTCCACGGCCAAACGCCATTGGATGATGTCTCTTACCGGCTGTCCGTTGACGGACACAATCTCGTCACCAGGAGCGATCCCCGCACGTTGTGCAGCGGAACCTTCGATGATGCCAATAATGGTTGGAGCAGATGCACCGGCACCCACAGGCGGAGCCGTTGCGACGCTCGGTACGCGGGCCTGCTGAAACTGTTGAAACGGACGAGGTTTGGGTGGGATCGTCTGGGCTCATGTGCGATCACTCCCTTCGCTCGGCTGAACCCCTCCAGGCTACTGGCAGTGGGCACTCGTTCAGACCTACCTTCCAGCGCAGGTCATCGGGCCAATCCGAAGGCGTAAACCGGCGTACTGGCCAGCCTCCGATACGTTATGAACCATGGTCAATAAGGGGGTCAATGAGGGGGTTACCGGCGGGGTTACAGAGGTAGTTCTTGTCACACCTCGCGGGTTCTGTGCCGGGGTCGAGATGGCAATCAAAGCCCTGGCCTGGATGGTTCGCTCCTTCCCCGCCCCTGTGTACTGCTACCACGAGATCGTCCACAATCGAATCGTCGTTGATCGCTTCCGCGACGCTGGCGTGATCTTTGTCGACGACATCTCAGAGGTTCCTGCAGGTGCACCGTTGATGCTCAGCGCGCATGGTTCCTCGCCCGAGGTGGTCGCTGCAGCAAAGGCAACCGGTGGGTTCGTTGTCGACGCAGTGTGCCCCTTGGTTACGAAGGTCCATCACGAGGCGCGTGTGCGGGCAGGCAAAGGCTTCAACATCGTCTACATCGGCCACGAGGGTCACGACGAAGCGGTCGGCACCATGGCTGTTGCGCCGCAGGCGATGCACCTCGTTGAAACCGTCGAAGACGTCAACAAGCTCACCCTCGACGGCCCCGTTGCGCTGCTGGCACAAACCACGCTCTCCCACTTCGACTGGGCCGACGTGCAGGCCGCTGCACAGAGCCGCTTCCCAGACATGTGGGTCCCCGGCCATTCAGACCTTTGCTACGCAACCACCAACAGGCAAAGCGCACTTCGTGCCGTGTCAGACGGTGCTGACACGGTGATCGTGGTTGGATCGCAGAACTCCTCCAACACGGTGGCGCTCGCAAAGGTCGCAGCAGCCACCGGTGTGCCGCGGGTCCTACGGATTAACACCGTGGACGAGGTACCCGCCGATCTGACCGGACGTGTGGTGGTCACCAGCGGAGCATCAGCCCCCGACGGGTTGGTCCAGGCAATCGTGGCAAAGCTTGCGCCCGCAGACCGGGTTCGTCATGAACGCGTCATCGACGAAGACGAGTACTTTCCGCTTCCCAGGGGCCTCCGAGACTTCGTTGCATCCGTCGCATCGGTCTGGGCATACGGCCTCGGCGCGCCGGTGCCTTTGACCACGCCAGCGGCTGGTGACCGCGACGTCCTTGCCTCAGATGTGCTGGATCAGCTTCAGTCAACAACCGGCTGAAGCGACAACGCTTGCTTTGGGCACATCCGCACCGCAGCCTCAACCACAGTGAGGTCTGCCTGCTCAACTACCTCGGCAAGCACCACCAAGTCGTCGTCGTCGGTGAGTGCGAAATGTTGCGGCGCTTGCGACACACACAGTCCGTTGCTTTCGCACTTCAACAGATCCACAACGATTCGCATGCGTCACATCTTGCCTGACCGCCGACCGATGCAGCGAACCATCAGCGAACTCGGCTGATTTCATGTGTGTGGCGGCTGTCACGTACCGTCGTTAGGTGAACGCCTCCCCCTCCTTTCTCCGCGACGCCGCCGGGATCCCGGCCCTGTCGGACATCGAATTTTGGAAGCAGCCGCTTTCCGTGCGCGAAGAAGCATTCGCCCATCTTCGGGCCATGACGGAGTTTCCGTTCCTTGCAGAGCCAGACGTCGGCTCGGCCAACATCCCCGTTGGGCCCGGCTACTACCCCATCACTCGGCACGCCGACATCCTGGAGATCAGCCGCCAACCGGAACTTTTCTGCTCTGGCAAGGGTGCTACCAGCATCACTGACCTGCCTGAATTCATGAACGACTTCTTCGGTTCGATGATCAACATGGACGATCCTCGCCACGCACGTTTGCGCAAAATCGTTGCGGCAGCGTTCACGCCGAAACAGCTGAAGCGAGTTGAGGACGACGTACAAAAGGCAGCGTCGTCAATCGTCGACGACGTGCTTGGCAGGAAAAGGCACCGGGGACTTCGTGCTCGACGTTGCCGCAAAACTCCCGCTCAAAGTGATCTGCGACATGATGGGCATTCCTGCTTCGGAATACGACACCATCTTCACCCGCTCCAATATCATCCTTGGTGCTGGCGACGCCGAGTACGTCACAGAGACTGATGCCGATGCGGTCATCATGAAGTTGCTCAACGCAGGCAACGACCTGCACACCTTGGTCAGCGAACTTGGGGCCGAGCGTCGCAAGAATCCAACCGATGACCTCACCAGTGCACTGGTGAACGCAGAGGTTGACGGCGAACGCATCTCAGATCAGGAGTTGGGTTCGTTCTTCATCCTGCTGGTTGTTGCCGGCAACGAAACCACCCGCAACGCAATCGCCCACGGCTTGGATCTGTTGACCCGCAACCCAGACCAGCTTGCTCTCTGGAAGTCAGACATCGAGGCGCACACGCCTCATGCGGTTGAGGAGATCGTGCGCTACTCGTCGCCCGTGGTCTGGATGCGTCGCACAACGACACAAGCAACAACCGTCGGCGGCGTTGCCTTGCCGGCTGACTCGAAGCTGATCCTGTACTACTGGTCAGCAGACCGCGACGAGCGAGTCTTCACCGACCCGTTGCGTTTCGACATCACTCGGTCCCCAAACCCTCACGTTGGGTTTGGCGGCCCAGGACCGCACTTCTGCCTGGGCGCTCACCTGGCCCGACGCGAGGTTGGCGTGATGTTCAAAGAGTTGCTCACCCGCATGCCAGGGCTGCACGCCACCGGCCAAGCCGACCGCCTGACGTCGAGTTTCATCAACGGCATCAAGCACCTCAACTACGCGTTCTAATCAAGCGGCGTACTGAACCAGAAGTGAACGCATGCGCACTGATTGTCAGCGCGCATAACAATCGATCACTGCGCGCATTGCTCGCTGGCCGGGCCGCCTTGCAGCGGACACAACGTCGGGGTTAGCGGGTGTGGGGAAGGCCAAGGACCTGGCCCCAATGGCGAACCATGACGGTCTGCGATGCCGTTGCCAGCAACGTGCCGTCTTCTGCCCATTGGTGAACAAGCCCGTGTGCAAAACCGTTGTGCACCGAGTGGACGCGAATGTCCAGCAGCACCCAATTGGTTGAAGCAGAACTCACGAACCGCAACGTGTTGTCCAACGAATTGCCGCCGGCACGCAAACCAAGTGCCTGGCCAACGCCGAACGGAACCCAGTCGCCAAGGATGGCAAGCGCTGATGCCGACATCTGGTCGATCCCCGGCATACGAGCCCACAGGGCGCAACGGCCGTCTGGCGATGGAGTGCCGTCGAGGTCTTCCCAATCACGACCCTTGGCGACTCGCATCTCCAAGTGTTCGTTGATTGAATTCTGAATGCTCTGGCGGAACGTACGCACAGGAGAATCGTCTGGTCGACGGACCAACGGGCGGTCAGCAAAGCGGCCTTCGCCAGCAACGTCACGTTCGCCACATGCACCGAACACCGTGAACACCTCGGTGTCGCCGACGCGCCCGATGACACGGGCCTGCGTGGTGGAGTTTCCGTTGACCGGGATCTCCACCGTCAGATCGAGGCGAGAGCCCGTCGGCGCAAACTGCAAGTACTGCGCAGTGGCCCACACAACAGGCCGTTGCGTTGCCTGCTCGAGAACCTCGATACCAGCGCCGAGCGCAGCTCCGCCAAAGAGCACTCCACTGAGGTTGCACAATGCGGGCTGGACGCCCATGGACCACTGAAGTGGCTTGTCGCTCTTTTCCAAACCGAGCAGCGTCTGTGCGTCCATGAATCTTCGTTCCCGTCCCCGACGGCGGCCTGGTTACGCGGGGCTGGGTAAGAGTAGCCACCTTGCTTGGCTTTGCTGTCCAAGAGTGGCCCCGCGTGACGAACGACCACGCGGGATGAGGCTTTTACCCCGCCGAGAGGCGTTGCGATTCGTCGTAAAGCGCCTGCAAACGAACCCGGAGCTGGTTTGTCATCTCCGGTGCTGCTTTGCGGGCGCTGCGCCCTCCGGCCGGGGCGTAGAGCGGTTCGCCAATAATCACCGTGACACGTCGTGGACGCGGGATTCGCTTGCCCTTCGGCAGCACCTTGTCTGACCCGCCGATCCCAATGGGAACGATAGGAACGCCTGCCTTTAACGCGATGTACGACACCCCATCGAATAGTTCCTCGATGTGCGGCCCGGCCTTGCGAGTGCCTTCAGGAAACAGCACCAACGGCTCGCCGCCCTGCAACGCTTCGATGCAGCGGTTCATTGACGCACGATCCGCTGTGCCCCGGTTGATGGGAATGCCGCCAAGCGTGTTGGCGATGGGCACGAACCACTTGACGTGCCACACCGTGTCTTTGCCCAAGTAGCGCATCCGGCGACGGGTGATTGGCCCGACGAGGAAGAAGTCGACCACGGACCGGTGGTTGGGCGACACCAGATACGCACCCGTCTTGGGCAGGTTCTCCAGCCCGATGTAGGTGGTGCGAATAAACGTCGTTGTGACCAACCGGGCTGCGTACCAGACGACGCCGTAGACGATCCGTTCAGGCCATGTCAGCTTCCGCTGCGGCACCGCTACCGACGAATCCGCCGCTGACGCCACCACGACGGCAGGAGCAGAAGCCGGAGCGGGAGCGGGAGCGGGAGCCCCAGCCACACGCCCGGGCAACGCTGCATCGGACGGCACTAAGGCAACGATGCGCTCGACAACCTGGTCGATGGACAAGCCCGTGGTGTCCAACACCGTTGCCCCATGCGCAACCTGCAACGGGTCAGCCTCGCGAGTGGAGTCAAGCGTGTCCCGACGATTCATGTCAGCAACCACGTCGGCGAACGGAAGACCGGACTGCGCAGCGCGGCGCCGCGCCCGTTCCTCGATGCTGGCCGTGAGGTACACCTTGACCGGCGCATCGGGAAACACGACGGTGGAGATGTCTCGACCCTCCATCACGCCAGCGCCGCGCCCCACAGCCCACCGACGCTGCTCGCTGACCAGAGCGGCTCGCACCGGGCCGGCAGATGCAACAGCACCAACGGCCAGGTCGATTTCCGGGGTTCTGATGGCTTCAGTGACGTCGGTCCCGTCGACCGTGACCACCTGTTTGCCAGCCGCGTCCACACCAACATGCAACAGCACGGACTCTGCAACACTCACCATTGCCTGTGTGTCGGTTGTGTCCACACCTCGCCGAGCGCAAGCCCACGCAACAGCCCGGTACATGGCGCCCGTGTCCAGGTGTTCTATCCCCAGTCGCTCGGCAACTTTTCGAGCAACGGTGCTCTTGCCAGATCCGGCGGGCCCATCGAGGGCGATGACTGTTGGCCCGTTCACGCTACGACTCCACCGGCGTCGCCATCGGAGTCGGCATCGGTTTCGCCATCGACCCCGGCATCGACCCCTGCAGCAGGACGCATGGACTCGAACATCGTGAAGTACTGCGGGAACGTCTTGGCCACGCACCCAGGGTCTTCGATGGCAATCCCAGACGCGCGCAGACCAAGCAGCGAAAAGCTCATCGCCATGCGATGGTCGCGGTAGGTCTGGATAACAGCTGGCTGCACCGGGCCAGGATAAATCGTGAAGCCGTCCTGATGCTCCTCCGCACGGACACCGCATCGGTTGAGTTCAGTAACCACTGCAGCGAGACGATCGGTCTCTTTCTTGCGACTGGATTCAATGCCGGTGACCCTGGTGGGGCCGACCGCAAACGTTGCGACCGCAGCCAGCGTCTGCGCCGTATCCGAACAGTCCGCCATGTCGACGGTGATCCCGCGAAGCGGTCCGCCGGTGACGGTTGTCGACGTGTCGCCGATCAATACCTGGGCACCCATCTCACCCAGAATCAATGCGAACCGAAGATCTCCCTGCGTTGAGCCTCGACCAAGTCCGCGCACCGTCACCGTGCCACCGGCGATGGCAGCTGCAGCCAACGGATAACTAGCAGCTGACGCGTCGGGCTCCACCAGATAGTCAGCGATTGCCGAGTATCCGCCGGGGTGAACATCGAACACGGCACGCGTGGTCTCGTGCACAACTGCACCGAACGACCGCATCACCGCAATTGTCATGTCTACATACGGTCTGGAAACAAGCTCGCCCACACACGTGATGATCGCCCCACCAGCAAGGCATGGAGCCGTGAGCAGAAGGCCAGACAGAAACTGCGACGACACCGTGCCAGGCACCTGAAGCTGAACCCGTTGCTCCACCTCGGGTTCAACTCCGATCCCTCCATTCACCACAACAATCGGCAAACGACCTCCAGCGCGGGCTTCGACGCGCGCACCCATCGACGTCATCGCATCGACCAGGTCTCCCATCGGCCGCTCACGCATGGATTCGGTTCCATCAAGCGTGTAACCGCCAGAGCCCAGCACCAAAGACGGCGCTATGAACCGAGCCGTTGTGCCCGACATCCGAGCGTTCACCGTGACCGGACCAGAGCGCCACGTTCCACCGACACCAGTCACCGTGACGGTGGTGGCGTCAGCCGGATCGGCAACTACCTGGGCCCCAAGAGCCGCAACACACTCCAGCATTGCTTCAGTGTCGTCAGCCTCCAAGAGACCTGTCACACGGGTGGTTCCCACGGCAAGCGCCGCACACAGCAGCGCCCTGTTGGAGATGGACTTGGATCCGGGAACGGTGACGACCGCATTGATAGGCCCGTTGAAGGGCCGGATGGGATACGGGTCAGACAGCGCCTGGGAACGAAGACCTGGGTGGCTCACCGTTCACCAAGCGACGACACGGATGGCTTGAAGCCACGGGCCATGAGTCCGCCGCGAAGGAGATCTGCGAGCGTCTTTGCAATCACCAGCACCAACATGCCCCGGTCAGCAGCGTCGATGGAGTGCGAAAGTTCCACGTCGTAGATATTGACGCCCAGATCGCTGGCCAAACGCGTGACCTCTGCAATGAAGCCCGGACGGTCTGGAATTGGAACGCGCATCTCGACCAGTTCCTCTGGCGCCGGCGCACCGGTTGGGAGGTTGATGCGAGCAACACGAGCAGCCGTGAGCATGCGGTCCAACCGTGCACGGTCGCCTGCCTCCACCACGTTGCGCGTGTCTTGCAGGTCAGCGATGAGCCGGTCCATTGCAGCCACGATGGCCTCGCGGTTGTCGTGGCAGATGTCCAGCCAGATGGACGGATGACCTGCTGCTATGCGGGTCATGTCACGGAAGCCACCGGCCGCGAGGCGCAGCAACGTGCCGTGCTCCTCACTGCGGTCCGCAGCGACGGACATCAGCGACGCAGCGGCGAGGTGGGGAACGTGCGAAACCACCGCTACCAGTTCGTCGTGATGCTCGGGTGACACCGTCACAACAACCGCCCCAAACGCGGTGACCAACGCATGTATGCGCGCATACGCATCGGGATCGGTTGTGTCGGTTGGCGTGAGGACCCAGGTGCGACCAACGAACATCGCTGCATCAGAGGCGTCGATGCCGTCCTGCTCGCTGCCAGCCATTGGGTGACCACCAACAAACCTCGGGTTCTTCACGCTGGTGACAACGCGATGCTTGGTCGAACCAATGTCGGTGACGATGCCACCGTTTGCCAACGCTGCTTCTGCAAGTGCCGGCACGGACGCGACCGGCGTGCAGATGAACGTGACATCGGCAGAGAGATCTGGACCTTGTGCATCGAACGCCCCAAGCGCAATCCCGCGCTCAACACGCCGAGGGTCGGTGTCAACGCCGCTGACAAACCAACCAAGCCCGCGCAGCGCATGCGCCACAGACCCGCCCATCAGCCCTGCGCCGACGACGACCGCACGTTCTTGGCGTTCAGGCGCAGCCGTGGCTGCATCACTCATCGTCTTCGACCAGGTCCGGGCGCAGCACTTTGGCTCCGTGCAGGAACACGTGGTGCAGCGAAGCCCGGTCGGATTCGGTCTGGATGTGCAGCATCACCCGGATGCAGAAGGGCAGGGCGCCCTCCATGTCTGCTTCTTGCACGCCAAGCAGGGGTACATCGACAATTCCCATGGCACGGGTAGCCGTGGCTGGGTTGCGGCTGCGAATGTCTGCGGTGACGGAAAAGAGAATCGAGATCAGGTCGTCGGCGACCAGGTCGTTGCGCTTCAGTAGAAGCGCCATCATTTCCTGAGTTCGCTCGTCGATCTGGGTGGGATCGTCTGAGTCAATGGTGGTTGCCCCTCGCAGGGCGTGAATGCGAACGGGCACGAGGAGAGAGTCTACGGGAGCCCTCGATACCGTTTTGATCGTATCCGTTTTGATCGGTATGAGGTTTGATCGGTGTGAGTCAGATGGCGCGGATGTGGCGACGAATGTAGTCGTACACCGGATCAACATCACTAGACCCATTGCGGAGGTGGCCGTGCGCACGAGTAAACCAGTCACGAGCCCCTGAGTCCAGATGGTCAAGCGCTCGGCGCAGGTCACGCTGCTGGATTGCCCACAATGTGCCCGAATGACGTGACACGCACAAAGCGTGCTCGGCAGCGGCTGACACCATCGAGATCAATTCACGAGCGGTAAAGCCTTCGGTCTCGACTGCCAATTCGCCAGGGTTGACGTCTGGTGAGATGGGAAGGAACGACAACCGGTCCACAATGATGCGCCCACGACCCAGCAAGTCTGGCGGCGGCACAAACGCACCACGATCCAGACGGCCCGCAGAACGAAGCGCCGGGTCAATGCGCCATGGAGCATTGCTGGTGGCGACCACGACCAAGTCGCTTTCGCCGCGGCATTCGTCCAGCTTGATGGCAATACGCATCGCCAAAAGATCAACGCGGCGCGCATGCAGACGATGCGGATCGCTGACTGCATCGATGTCTTCAAGAACGAGCATGCATGGACCGGCCTTGCGGGCTAGTGCAAACGCATCGCGGATGAGCACCGTGCCCTGATCGTCGCCGGCACGTACTGCCTCGTGCAGGTTGAGCTTCACCATCTGCATTCCAAGCTGACCGGCCATGGCTTCAGCGATGAAGGACTTTCCGCATCCGGACGGGCCAAAGAGGAGGAACCCGGCAGCGGCATTCTGGCCACGATTGGAGGTGCCAACGAGACCTTGGAGACGCCACTTCAAATCCGTCATTCCAGCCACATCAGCAAACGTGTGGCGAGGACTGATGACGGTGAGCTGGTGCGCAACCGTTGCCTTGCGCCCCGGGCGTAGCCGACGTGGAAGTGGCCAACGGGACTCGTTCTCGGGCTTCGATCCGGCTGGGGGTTCGCCTGCGGTTCGGGTTTGCTCAGCGGCGTCAGCTTCGGTCAGGTCGATCTCGAAGGACCGCAGGCCTTCGGAGGTCTCCTTGATGGCTGCAATGTCTTGGTCGCCGATCTGGTCAGACTGGCGGCGACCCCAGCGAACGAGTGCAGCGGCAGACGCAAGGCTTGGATCGGACCGCATCGCCTCGTCAGTGACCACTGCCATCACCCTGGCATAGCGCCGGGCGAGGTCGGGCTGGCCGCCGAGTTCAGCTGCCATAACCGCAAGCCCGAGCAGCCCGGGGTGGTCAGGCATGAAGCCCAGCCCAGTCCGTGCCTCGGCTAACGCTTCGATCCCCCGGCCCGTATCGAGCAAGAGTTCGGCGAGCCGATAGCGCGCGGTGACGTTGTCTGGTTGCTGTCCGATGGTGTCTCGCAGCAATCGTTCATCTGGGTACTCAATCACAAGGTCAACGGTACAAGACCACCCTTGGCGTTCACCACTGATCCGATCGTCAGTTTGAGTGGTTTTTGAGCAACAATTTGAACGTTGACGGGTCAAATGACTCTTCGTGTTCGGCGCATCATCAGCATTGATGAAGGAATTGAGACCGGAAGTATCAGTTCGAGCGAGACCGACGTCCCCGCGCATTTTTCCCGGCGGTGGGCCAGTTGGCCGGCGATAGCCCCGCCGCGTTGGCGTGGCGGACTCGGCAAGGGCACGAACCTCCGCCGGATCCAAACTGCGCCACGCGCCAATGCGGAGGGCCTGATCGGAAATTGGACCGATGCGCATCCGGGCCAGCTCAAGCACCGGGTGGCCAATGGCATCGAGCATGCGTCGAACCTGTCGGTTGCGACCTTCGTGAATAGTCAGGCGGATCAGCCCAGGAGCGGGTTGAGACACCTTGGCCGGAGCTGTCAGACCATCTTCGAGTTCGATCCCGTCACGCAGGCGACGCAGTCCACCGGGCGAAACCTCCCGTGCCACCTTCGCCATGTACTCCTTCTCCACACCAAACGACGGGTGGGTGAGGAGCTGCGTGAGCGGCCCGTCGTTGGTGAGAATCAGCAGACCTTCGGTGTCAGCATCCAAGCGGCCGACAGGAAAGACCCGGTGCGTTTCCGGCACCAGGTCGACCACCGTCATGCGACCTTGCGGGTCATACGCCGTGGTCACCACACCGGCTGGTTTGTTCAAGAGGTAGTAGACGAAGCCCGGCTCCACGCTCAGCAGCACCCCGTCAACCTCGATGCGATCTTCCGAGGCATCGACCCGCCTGCCAAGGTGCGCTATCTCCCCGTTGACGCGGACTCGGCCTTCGTCGATCAGCGTTTCTGCTGCCCGACGACTAACCAGGCCAGCCCGAGCGATGACCTTCTGCAACTTCTCGCCGTCAGCTGCTGGTTGGGTCTCATCAGCTGGGATCCAGTCGAACAGCTCGTCGATAGTTCGCGACGGCTTCTGCACCGGGTTAGCCCGTTGCGAGTTGCGGCTGTTGACTCGGTCGTCGGTGGCTCGGTTGTCCGAGCCCCAATGGCCTCGCCCGTTTCCGTTCATCCGATCGGATCGGGCGTTGTGACCGGATCGGGCGTTGTGACCGGTTGCGCCTCAAGGGGCTCGACCTGAGACGTGTCGATGGTGGTGTCTACGCGAAGGCCTGCTTCGAGTGCTTCCATGATCTCGGATCCCGGTACGAAGTCTGCCAGCGGAGCCAAGTCTGCGACCGAACCTAGGCCCACTCCTTCAAGGAACTTGGTTGTGGTGCCGAACAGGGAGGCTTGTCCCGGGCCGGGGTCGGTTCCGATCTCTGCCACGTAACCGCGTTGCACCAAGGTCCGCATGACACCGTCCACGTTGACACCACGAATCTGTGCGATTTGGGCACGTGAAATGGGCTGCTTGTACGCAACGATGGCCAGCGTTTCGAGCGCCGCTGCGGATAGCCGCGACACCTGCCCTTCGAGGACAAATCGTTCGACGTACTTCGCCTGACGAGGATGGCTCTGGAAACGCCAACCACCAGCAACCATCACCAATTGGAATCCGTGGCCGAGGGCCTCGAAATCGCCTGCCATTTCGGAGCAGAGCTCCAGCACCGTTTGGACTGGCAGATCGAGGAGTTGCGAAATGGTGGCCGTAGGGACCGGTTGGTCTGCAACCATCAGCATCGCCTCAACCGCTCGGCGAGCCTCGGCTGGACCGATGGCCGGATCCTCACCGTCCAGGTCCTCGCTGCCCGAGTCCTCGACACCGAGTTCTGTCATTTCGTGGTCGGACATGTCCGGTTCATCCTTCGTAATCGTCGACGTCGGTCAAATCAACCTGAGGCGAGCCCTGAGGCCCAACTCGAGGCCGTGGTGCAACTGCCTTTGCGAGCTCACGGTCAAACGCCGCGTCATCTTCGTCAAAGTCATCGTCGAGGTCATCATCGTCGAGGTCATCGTCTTCGAGATCGTCATCGAGATCGTCATCGGTGTCCGCGATCTGGTCCGTGTTCTGGTCGGCGTTCTGGTCGGCGTTCTGGTCAGCGTCGACCAGGTTGATCAGCTCGGGGTGGTCAGCGAGGGCCGCAACACGACGGCGTTTGCGAGGACGCGAACTGTCGGCATCGAACGACGCAGCGAGCACCGACGCATCAAGCAGGTCCAGATCGTCAGGGTCGGGTCCGCCCGGCCGCCAGCTCACCAGCAAGTCGCCAAAGCTGCGGCTCTGGTCCAGGTCGACCCAACCTTGCTTGCACAGCTCCAAAACGGCGAGGAAGTGCACAATCACTTCCATCTGCGTCTCGAGATCTTCGGTGAGGTCACGGAACGAAACACGGCCGCGCCCGGGAAGCGATTGCGCCAGCTCGCCAACGGTTTCAGCAACCGTCACCCTGACAGCGGTGACGTGATCCAGCGTCACCCGCGGTTCTGGCTTGGGGGTGAGGAAACGTTGGACTGCAGCAAGGAAGACCGCTCGGAGCCGCTCGGGAGTAACCCCGGCAAGTACATCTGGGGTGAGATCTGCCAGTGCATCCTCAAGACCCCCGGGACGAGGCGCGCTCTTGGCCGCAGCGGTCATCCGCCGGTCGATCTCTTTGGCAGCCTCTTTGAACGTCCGGTATTCAAGGAGTTTGGCCAGCAGCAGGTCTCGCTCTTCCAGCAGGGCGAGCTCTTCATCGAGGTCGATCCCTTCGCGGTCTGGCAGCAGGCGTCGGAGTTTCAACTCGATGAGCGTGGCAGCGATGAGCAGGAATTCCGTGGCGACCTCGAGGTCGAGCGCCTCCATCTTTTCCAGCTCAACCAGGTACGCGTCGACGATTGCAGACAGGCTGATCTCGTAGAGATCTACCTGGTCCCGGGTAATGAGGTGGAGGAGCAGGTCGAACGGCCCCTCGAACACCGGGGTACTGACGGCGTACGGCACGGTCGAACAGCGTAGTGCGCCCCCGTCGCGCCCCGTCCGCCCCGTGAACCCAACCACATCCTCACAAAAGGCAACGAGTTGCGCGTATCTGTGCGAACTAGCCTCAAAGGCCCTATGACCCGCGTGCTCTCGTGCATACAACCGTCCGGTGACATCACCCTTGGCAACTACCTGGGCGCTATCAAGTACTGGGTCGATGACCAGGGTCCAACCAGCTTCCACGGCGTCGTGGATCTCCATGCGCTCACGGTTCCTCAAGATCCAACCGAGCTGCGCACCGTCACGGTGAACACGGCAATGATCCTGCTTGCGGCTGGTCTCGACCCCGATGTCACCACGGTGTTCGTGCAGTCCCATGTCCCAGAACACGCGCAGTTGGGCTGGATGATGAACTGCACAGTTAGTTACGGTGAGTTGTCCCGCATGACCCAGTTCAAGGACAAGTCAGACCGCATGGGGGACCAGGGGTTTGTTTCCGCCGGCCTGTTCACCTACCCGTCGCTGATGGCCGCCGACATCCTTCTGTACGACGCAGACGAAGTGCCCGTCGGTGACGACCAGCGCCAGCACCTCGAAATCACGCGAGATATTGCGCAACGCTTCAACTCTCGTTACGGCCAGACGTTCGTGGTTCCGAAGGCTGCCATCCCAAAGGTCGGCGCCCGCATCATGGACCTCCAGGAGCCAACGTCCAAGATGTCCAAGTCGGCCGATTCACCACAAGGCGTCGTCTACCTGCTGGAAGACCCCAAATCGATCGAAAAGAAGGTCAAGCGCGCCGTCACGGACACTGAGGCGGAAGTTCGCTTCGACCCCATCGCCAAGCCCGGCGTGTCCAACTTGCTTTCCATCCTCGCTGCGTCCACCGGAGGCGACCCGGCAACGCTCGCGGCCAACTACAGCCAGTACGGGCCGCTCAAGGCCGATGCTGCAGCGGCACTTGTGGAGTTCCTCCGCCCGGTGCAACAGCGATACAAAGAGTTGCAGGCCAACCCTGACCACGTCCGCCAGGTGCTAGCCCTCGGAGCCGACAAGGCCCAAGCCGTCGCATCCGTCGTGCTCAAGCGAGCGATGGACAACGTAGGCCTCCTCCCCCGCTAGGTCCGCGAGAGAGGTTGCCCCCAGCGCTGGGGGCAAAACACCTCCGAATTCCATTGCGAGGTGTTTTGCAGCGCTCGGGCGTCGGGACCTTCCAGGAGCTGATGTCAGCCAAGCTGCTTGATCAGCGCCCGCATGAAGTTCTCTTCATCCGCGTTGCGCGGGTTAATGGAGAACTCGATGTTGGTCACCACCGAACCGAACCGCTCCGCCAACCGGTCGCCGATCACGTCCCAGGTCCCGGAGGTCACATAGGTGTGGAATAACTCGTCGTCCACCAAGGCAGGCAACTCCTCCCAACGCTGCTGTTTCGACAAAGTAGCGGCCTGGTCCGCCAGGTCCGCATACCCGTGATGCTCGAAGGCTGGCCGATACGCCGGCGTCGAGAGGTAGAACGCAATTCGTGCCCGGGCATCTCTGATGCGATCCTGCAGCACCTTCTCGTCCGGGCCAGTGGCCACCAGCGGCTTGTGCGCAACCTTGAAACCATCAAGCGAGCGTCCCGATTTGGCCGCGCCAACGGCGCACGCTGGCAGCATCACGGACTGGATGTAGTCCGGCGTACAAACCGGATGCGGGCGAACACCATCAGCCACCTCGCCAGCAACTGAGCACAACCCTGGCTTGACCGCCGCTATGTGCACGGGGATTTCCGGGTGATCAATCGGCGCAGGCACAAACAGCGGCACCGTGAGGTTCATCGAGTACCTCTCGGTTTGCACATGCAACGGCGTTTCGTTTTGCCAAGAGTCCCAGATGCCTTTCAGCGCGACCACGTAATCTCGAATCCACGGCCCGGCAGGATGCCACTCCATCGCGTATCGCCGAACGATATGCCCACGTACTTGTGTGCCCAGCCCAAGCGTGAACCGACCGTTTGACAACTTCTGCAAAGTCCATGCGCTCATGGCGGTCACATACGGACTTCGCGGGAACGCGATTACAACTGCGGTACCGATCCGCAGGCTCGTGGTGTTCTGCGCCGCTAACGCAAGAACCTGAAACGGGTCGTCCTTCGTCTCCTCCACAACAAGACCATCAAAACCAAGCGCCTCCACTCTCGCCGCTTGTGCTGAAACGTCTCGGATATCCAGTGCCACTTCGGGCGCTCGCAAGCCAGGGTCCACTTTGCCAAGCGGCAGGAGCGTTTCAATCTTCATGGGCCGACAGTACGTCGAACTACCCCTGACGGCTAGTCGTGCCGCGCCCCACCCTCAGGTTGCTCAACTCGGACTCGCTCCGTCCCTCCGCTCACCACTCGCCCGCGCCCCACCCTCAGGTTGCTCAACTCGGACTCGCTCCGTCCCTCCGCTCACCACTCGCCCGCGCCCGGGGGTGGGCGTCGTCGTAAATCGCCCTCAGCCTCTCCGGGGCAACCTTGGTGTACACCTGCGTGGTGGTGAGGCTGGCATGGCCCAACAGTTCTTGCACGCTGCGGAGATCCGCCCCGCCCTCCACCAAGTGCGTTGCGCACGAGTGCCTGAACACGTGTGGGTGCACCAGCTGCCCCATCCCCACATTCTCGGCTCGACCCTGAACCACCAACCATGCACCCTGCCGTGTGAGGCGACCACCGCGCTGGTTGAGAAACACAGCCTCGGCGTGTGAACGCGACAACCACCGCTTCGGCACCATGGCGCCGCGCCCGGCGGGAGACAGCCAATCCGCTAGCGCAGCAAGCGCGAATCGGCCGATGGGGACCATCCGCTCCTTCGACCCTTTTCCATATGCGCGCAGCATTTGATCCCCCGGCATGAGATCCCCCAAAGACAATCCAACCAGCTCACCCACCCGCAGCCCGCCTGCGTACAGCGTCTCCAAGATCGCCCGGTCCCGCAACGCAACCGGATCGTCGCCGCCGATCGAATTCAGCAGCGTCATCACCTGATCAATTGACAGTGCCTTAGGTATCGATTGCGGCACCCGCGGCACCTCAACGTTGGCCGTGGGATCCATAGTCGCAAAGCCCTCGTCAACCAAGAAGCGATGCATCGAGGTCACAACAACCGTTGCCCGTTTGACCGACGCAGGCGCTGCACCACCGTCACGCAACGACGTTACATATCGCTGCAGGTCGGCTTCCGAAACGGACTCCACTGAAGTGGAGTGTTTCGCCAGCCACTGAATGTAAGCGCGCAGATCACGTCGGTATGCTGCAAGCGTATTGGCGGACCGTCCACGTTCAACCTGCAACCACGTCAGGAACTCCTCCGCGCCGGCCCCAATGGGTTGCTCACCTCGGACTCGCTCCGTCCCTCCGCTCACCACTCGGCCGCGCCCGTCCCAATGGGTTGCAACATGCCCAAAAACTAGATGTTCGCCAAGAGCAACGAGATGACGGTTTTGCCGTCGGTGATGCGACCGTCGTGGATCATCTGCACAGCGTCTTGTAGCGCAACGCGGTGCACCGACATGTGCGATTCTTCCGGCCCTTGCAGGTCCTTGTCGACATGGTGCAAGCCGGTTCCCAGGAAGATGGTGATGCGCTCATCGGTAAAGCCAACCGCCGCGTGGTAGCTGATGAGTTGACGCAGGTCAGCGGCAACAAGACCCACCTCTTCGCGCAATTCCCGGGCTGCCGCTTCAGGCAAGTTCTCGCCGACCTGATCGAGGAGACCCGCCGGGATTTCCAGCAGGTCCATGCCAACGGCACCGCGGAACTGCGAAACAAGCGTGACGGTGCCGTCTTCATGCAGCGGCAACACCGCTACAGCACCCGGGTGGCGGATGATGTCACGGTCGAACTGCTCGCCAGACGGAGCCTGGAAGACAGCGTTCATCAGCTTGAACACGGGGTTCTGAAACGTCAGCGTCTCGCCAAGGTTGACAAACGAGGTAGGCCGGTTTCCGACCGAATCCGTGCTCATTCTCCGGCGGAAATGTCGTCGAGAATTTCCAGATCGATCAGTCGTGGCGCGCGGCCATCGGCGTAGTGCAGTGCCGCACTGATCAGCTCGCGGAACAACGGGTGTGGGCGATTTGGCCGCGACAGGAACTCTGGGTGTGCCTGCGTACCCACCCAGAACGGATGGCCAGCAAGCTCAACGAATTCAGCCAACCGACCGTCGGGCGACAACCCAGAAATGATCACGCCAGCTTCAAGCAAACGGCGGTGGTAACGGGGGTTGACTTCCCAACGGTGACGGTGGCGTTCATAGACCATGGGTTCGCCGTAGGCCTTGGCCACGATGGAATCCTGCATGAGCCGTGCGGGGTATAAGCCCAGCCGCATGGTTCCACCCTTGTCGGTGATGGTGCGTTGGTCTTCCATCAGATCAATGATGGGGTCCGGGGTGTCGGGGTTGAATTCCGTTGAGGTGGCTTCAGGCAAACCAAGCAGATCCCGGGCGGCCTCGATGACCATCACCTGCATACCGAGACATAACCCAAGGCATGGGACGTTGTTGATACGTGCCCACCGAGCGGCGGCGATCTTTCCTTCAATGCCACGTTCGCCGAAACCGCCTGGGATGACAATCCCGTCGAGTTCGGAAAATCGTTGCGGGTCAGTGAGTAACAGGTCCGGTACCTGTTCGGCTTGGATCCAGTCAATCTCGACTTTGGCCGCGTTCCACCAACCGGCGTGACGCAACGACTCCACAACAGACAGGTAGGCGTCGACCAGGTTGACGTACTTACCAATGAGCCCGATACGAACCGTGCGGTTGGCGCTTTTGATGCGCTGCACCAACGCCGTCCAGGCGGTGAGGTCGATGGGGTTGGCCTCAAGATCGATGCGCAGAATTTCGCAGACACGAAGGTCCAAACCCTGGTCGTGGAGGATGAGCGGGATCTCGTACAAGGTGTCAGCGTCTGCGGCGGTAATCACTGCAGATTCCGGCACGTCGCAGAGGTTGCTGATCTTGCGCTTGACGTCTTCGTTCAGCTCGTCTGCGCTACGCGCCACGATGACGTCGGGCTGGATACCACGTGCGCGTAGTTCCGTGACCGAATGCTGTGTGGGCTTGGTCTTCTGTTCACCCGACGGCCCCATATACGGCACGAGCGTGACGTGGATGTAACAGACGTTGTCCCGACCAATGTCCTTACGAAGCTGACGAATTGCCTCGAGGAAGGGCAAAATTTCGATGTCGCCGACCGTGCCGCCAACTTCGGAGATGACCACGTCGACCTGGTCAGAGTCCAGCGCTCGGATGCGGCGCTTGATCTCGTCGGTGATGTGAGGAATGACCTGCACAGTCTTGCCGAGGTAGTCACCCCGTCGTTCTTTTGCCAGAACGGTTTGGTAGACGGAACCGGTGGTTGCGTTTCCCGCAGCCTTGAGGTTCTCATCGATGAAGCGTTCGTAGTGACCGAGGTCGAGGTCCGTTTCGCCGCCGTCCTCAGTGACGAACACTTCGCCGTGTTCGAACGGGTTCATGGTCCCCGGGTCGACGTTGATATACGGGTCAAGCTTTTGCATGGTCACCCGAAGACCACGCTGCTTCAGCAGACGACCCAGCGAGGCTGCGGTGAGCCCTTTGCCGAGCGAGCTAGCGACGCCACCCGTGACGAAAATGTGTTTAGCCACGGGATTTCACGCTACCGCCTCGGCGTCCCCGCGATTGCACAACTCGGGGTTCTGGGGTCAAGAGTTCCTCTGCATGTCGGCGTCCGGCCTCGGACGTCGCAGAACCACCAAGCATCCTGGCGATTTCCGCAACACGAGCCTCCCCGGTGAGAACCGCCACCGACGTGGACGTGCTCTTACGGCCCTGCGCTTTGGTTACAGCAAGATGGTGGTCTGCCTGAGCCGCCACTTGCGCAAGGTGTGTGACAACAAGCACCTGACCATCGGCACCCAATTCTGCGAGCGCCTTTCCGACAGCGACTGCCGCTGCGCCGCCGATGCCGGCATCGACTTCGTCGAACACCAACGTGTCTGGCATTGCGCCCAACGCGACCCGGCCCTCCAACAACGCGAGCCGCAGCGCAAGCATCGACCGAGCGAGTTCGCCGCCCGAGGCCACTTTGGCAAGCGGCAACAGCGGAGCACCAGGGTTGGCTGCCAGGAGAAAACACACGTCGGACCCGTCGTCGGCACCGACCGAATCGGTTGTCGCGTCCACTCGAACCGACAATTGCGCCTTTGGCATAGCAAGCGCAGTGAGGCGCTTTTGCACCGCAGCGCCGAGAGGTTGCGTGGCGAGTTGCCGCGCAGCACGAACCGAATCAGCTGCCTTACAGACAGCCAGGACCGTCTTGCGTCGATCTGCCTCAAGCGCAGCGGCCCGAGCTTCGTGCGAGGTGATTTCTTCTATCCGACTTGCCAGTTCAGCCTCGTAGCGAATCATGGCAGCGACGTCTTCACCGTACTTGCGTTGCAAGTCTCTGAGGAGTTGGCGACGAGCCCGAATTGCGGTGAGTCGTTCCGGGTCTTCGTCGATCTGTTCGCTGAGGGCCCGCGTTTCGCCAATGAGATCTTCGGCGTCGGCCAGCAACGCAGCGAGGCGTTGTTCGATCTCATTGAACGGCTCACGCCTGTGGACCGCACCCATTGCGACACCGATGGAATCGCGAACCCCACCTTCGCCTCGAAGCGCTTCGAGCGCAATGACAGCAGCGTCTCGGTGCGCAACTGCCCCCGCGAGCATTCCCTCCTCCGTCGCGAGAACACGATCTTCGTCTGGGTTCTCCAAAGCGGCAGCTTGCAGTTCTGCATGTTGAAACCGCAACAGGTCCAGTTCGCGCATGCGAGCGCGTTCGTCTCCACCCATTGCGACCAACTGCGCATCGATGTGATGCAACGACGCACGAGCAGCCTGCAGCACCGATAGGTCGATGCGGCCGAATTGATCCAACGCGTCACGTTGCGAGGCCGCGCTGAGCAACGACTGATGGCCGTGCTGTGCGTGAATGTCGACTAGCGAACCGCCCACCTCCGCGAGTTGACCAACAGTGACCGGGTGCCCGTCGATGTAGGCGCGACTGCGTCCGCTGCGCGCGACGACCCTGGACAAAATGCGCTCGCCATCGGAGGTCTCGAAACGGCCGTCGACCCGGGCTTCGTCAGCGCCAACGCGAACCATGATGGAGTCCGCCCGGCCGCCCAACAACAGCGACAACGCCTCCACAATCATCGTCTTGCCCGCACCCGTCTCACCCGTGAGCGCAGTCATGCGCGGCCCCAAAACGATGGATGCGTGTTCGATGACCCCCAGGTCTTTCACCACCACTTCGGTCAGCACGGGTGCCCCCAAGGCAGGCCGAAAGACGCGTCGCGGTTCATGCTTGACCCGGGCGTTTCCACGGCTGAGCAGCAGCAAGCCCGAACTTGGTGCGCAGCAATTGGTGGAACTCTCGAGGTGTGAAGGTGATGAGGCGAGCTGGTGACGCATGCTTGCGCATGGTGACCACGGCGCCTTCCGCAAGAGGACCACACGGCCGCCCGTCGACAAACAGCGCAGCGGCTCTACCTTCCAACACCCGCACCGACACAACCTCATTACCGTCCAGCACCAGGCTGCGATCGAACAACATATGTGCAGCAACCGGAACCACAATCATTGCTTCCATTGCGGGCGAGACAACTGGGCCACGGGCGCTGAATGCGTACGCGGTGGAGCCCGTTGGCGTGGCGACGATGAGCCCATCGGCCGAGTAGTCCGTAAAGGGCACACCGTGGAAGTTGACGCCAAGGCGCACCGTGTTTCCTGCTGAAGACTTCTCCACCACCGAATCGTTCAACGCCCGATAAGTCACCGTGGTTCCTTCGACACAGACTTCCAGGGTCATGCGGGACTCTGTGTGATACCGACCCTCCAGCAAGTCGGTGAGCATTGCGTCGCCGCGGGACTCGACCTCTTCTGGGGTGACGGCGGTGAGGTACCCAACATGACCCACGTTGACCCCAAGCACCGGAGCATCTCCACCCAGATCGATGGTGCGCAACATGGTGCCGTCGCCACCGACGCTGATGGCCAACGTTGCACCGTTACGAAACGTTGCTTCCGGAACGGCCCACTTCTCGAGGCCGGTAAGTTGCGCGTCTTCTTCAGGGACCTGCACCACAGCCCCGAGAGCAGTGAGCCGCTGCGCCAGATCTTGTGCCATTTCCTTGGCTTGTGGCCGGAGGCGATGGGCAAGCAAACCCACGACAGGCGTCATGCCGCACCCCGCACGACCGAAGCGACAAGCGCTGACAACGTTGCGTCGTCCACCGAGGAAGAGCCAGTTGATGCGGTACGCACGATTCTTGCGAGGAACTCGACGTTGCCGTCTGTGCCACGTAATGGAGATGCCATGGCGTCAATCATGGCCGCGCCAGAATCGGAAAAGGCATCGCGCACCCCGACCAATGCCCGTTGCCACACATCGGGGTCTTTCACCACGCCTTTGTGCCTGGACACCTCGGCTCGACGGGCTTCGAACTGCGGCTTGACCAGCACCACCAGTTGCGCATCGTCGGCCGCCAAGCCAACTAAAGCAGGCGCAACGGCGCGCAGCGAGATGAACGACAGATCCGCGACGATGAGCGAGAACCTGCGCCCACCCAGATCTTCGGGCTTCAGCGTGCGGATATTGACCCGTTCGTGATTCTCCACGCGATCATCTGCGCGCAGCCGTTCGTGAAGTTGCCCGTGTCCGACGTCGATTGCGACGACAGATGTGGCGCCACGCTGCAACAAACAGTCCGTGAAGCCACCGGTGGAGGCGCCGGCATCGAGCGCCTGCACCCCGGTGACATCGATCTGGAAATGATCCAGCGCACCGTCCAGCTTTTCGCCGCCACGCCCGACGAACCGCGGACCGTCGCCGGTGACCTGAACGGGTTCGGAATCGTCCACCTGATGGGATGGTTTTGAAGCAACTGCGCCGCGGACCAGCACCCGCCCCGCACTGATGGCTTCCTGCGCCTGTTCCCTGGACGCGCACAAACCGCGTCTGACCAGGTCAACATCGAGGCGGCGCCGCATGCAGGTCAGGATACGACAGGCATGTGACAGCCAGGTTGCTTGTCGTTATTCAGTCAGGTTCAGTCGATGCCGACCGACGTCGCATAGCGCAGCGAGGTTGGCAGCAACCACTTCCGGCACGGGGTCCACGCCATCCGCCGAGGTAGCAACCCCGCTCAGAACCAGGCCGAATGGCACCCCCATTGCTTTGGCGAACAGCCCGTCTGTGAGCGGCTGATCGCCAACCATGACCGTGGGCATCACTCCGGCGGTGCGCTCCAGGATTAACGCTCCGATTGGCGGATGCGGCTTGCCCGCCACAACAGCGGTAACGCCGCTGCCATATTCGACAGCAGCCCCGATGGAACCACCACCAGCGCTCAACCCATCTTCCATTGGGAAAGTTGGATCTTCGTTCGTCACAACAAGCTGGGCGCCGTTCAGCACCGCACGAATTGCGGCCGTCAAACGCTCATAGGTGAGTTTACGATCTAGCCCGACAACAACAGCGTCCACGTGGGCGGCGTTTCCAATCTCGGCGGTAACGGACCGTACGTCCCTGGCGGCCAAGGCCTCGTCGATACCCTCACCACCAAGCACCATGGCCGTGGTACCGGGCAGAACCAACCCTGCCGCAGCCATGGCCGACGTACAAATATCAGCTTCCGGTGCAGTGATCCCAACCGATGCCAACTTTTCGACATACGCCCCGGCAGTAAGCGAGGAGTTGTTGGATACGAACAGAACCCTGTTGCCTGCGGCCCGCAGCCGGTCGACAGCTTCGAATTGAACCTGGAATTGCGGTCTTGCCCCGCCACACGACACCGTCGAGGTCCAGCATCCAGACGGCGTTTCGAGCTTCGATCATCCGTCCAGGCTGACACAGGTTGACACGGCGTGGCGCGCCCCTACGGCCGATCTGACAGGCTGTGCATGTGCCACGTCTGCTGCCGTTCCCAGCCCTCCGCTATCAGCGCGTTCCCGACCTCACCGCCCTGGTGGCGCCGCCGTACGACGTCATCAGCGCCGACGGACGCCTGGAGTTGGAAGACCGCCACCCGGCTAACGCTGTTCGGCTGGATTTCCCCCGCGACGAGGGCCAAGGCGACCCATACGAGCGCGCTGCAATTCGACTGGCTGGGTGGCTTGGCGGTGGAGTGCTGCAACAAGACGCATCGCCCACGCTATCCATCTACCGCATGACGGCTACCGACAACGCTGGTCGGGTCACGGTCACCACCGGCATCCTGGGCGCTCTCGAACTCGAAGAACCAGGGACGGGCGACATCCTCCCGCACGAGCAGACCACCACCAAGGACAAGGCAGATCGGTTGTCGCTCATTCGTGCGACCCGCATCAACACCTCCCCCATCTGGGGACTGTCCATGGCCGAAGGCGTCAACCAGACCTACCAACCAACCGGAGACCCGCACCACCGTGCCGTGGACGACGAAGGCGTGCTCCACGAACTGTGGATCATCTCCGAACCCGACCGAATCACCGAGATCTGCGACCGCATTAACACCGCGCCCATCGTGGTTGCCGACGGCCATCACCGGTTTGAAACCGCGCTGACATACCAACACGAACGTCCTGCCGATGACCAGGGCGCTGCGGCAATTCTCACCTACATCGTGGAGCTTGCCCCCGACCAACTGGTTGTCCGTGGCATCCACCGCATCGTCAACACGCTGTCATGTGGCTTGGTCGAAGCGCTGACCCCGTTCTTCGAGCTCACCGCAGCAGACCCTGCCGATTTCACACCGGCACACGCGCACGACTTGCCTGGACTGGGCTCGCTGATGGTACTCACGGCCGAAGGTGCCTGGTACGCCAAGCCAAAGGACGGGGCCATTCCTGCCAATCTCACGTTGGACTCGGAACGTGTCCGCCATGCGCTGGAGTCCCACAACCCAAATCTGACCTACCACCACGACGCAGTAACGCTGGCCCGAGCCGTGGGCGATGGCGCAGCGGGTGCAATTCTGTTGCGCCCAGCCACGGTGGCGCAGATTCGCCACGTGGCCGAAACCCGCACCCGGATGCCGGCCAAAACCACGTTCTTCTGGCCAAAGCCCAGGTCAGGCATGCTGTATCGCCCGCTGGACGTCTAAGCCCCGGGGCAAAACTGAAGAGTGGCCGACAACGTCGTCGGCCACGTGCTCGGTTGTTAGCCGAGGTTGGCGAGGCGTTCCAAGACGTTCACGTAGTCGCGGTCAACGTTCATGATTCGCTGGAACCGGTCCCGAGCGCGTGACATGTCTCCGGCCCGTTCATACAGGTCGGCCAGGGTGTACCACATGCGCAGATGGTGGTCCTTAGGCCGCTTTGCGTCGATGCTGCCGCGCTCCATCAACGAGATTGCCTCGAGGAGTTTGCCCTGGTCAGCCAATGCACCGGCCATGACGATCCGGCCTTCAGCCACGAGGTGAGCTGCTGGCGAAGACGCCGAGAGTTCCTCCCACAATGCAGCCACGTCTTTGAAATGCTTCAGTGCTCGGTGCGCATCAGCCAAGACTGGATGCTGCTCCACTGATCCGGTGAGGTCGGTGAAGATGGACAGGTGCTTCACCGTCTCTGCCCACTTGCCTTCCCGATAGCAAGCCAGGCCATAGAGCTCACGAACCGCTGCTGAATCTGGAGCGTCTTCGATCAACGGACGCAACACCCGCAGCGCGTCAGAAAAGCGATCGCGTTCAAAAGCTTTGGCGGCTTCCATGAGCCCCTGCGCCACACGTCCACCACGGCGAGAGCCCAACATTGTTTGCAAGTCGTCAGCCACTTCGTCGGGAAGCTTTCGAGCGCGTTGACGCTTTGGTGGCTCGACAGGCTCGACAGGTGCCTGACGGAACGGGCGGTCTGCATTTGGATTGGCTTGATTGACGTCGTCGGCCGGAACTTCGCTCAGGTCGTTCTCGAAGCCAGCTGCTTCAGACAGACCGACACGCTTACGAAGGTGTGGCTGCTGGTCTGGGGGCCGCAAGCCACGTGGCTTGCGCGGCGACCGCGGTGGCCGTGGGCCGCTGAAGTCCCCGAAGGCGTGCGAACGATCCCGGTTGCCTCGCTCCACCGCACGACCATCGGGTCGGACGGAACGGACACGATCCAGCGGAACCGTGTTAGGTCCGTCCTGGAAAGAACGTCTTGGCCGGTCACGAGGGTCCTCACGCTGCGCGGGACGGACATCGTTCCAAGCTTCTGAACGCCGCGGAGCCGGACGATCCTGCTCGCGTCCAGCACCCCATGAACGTTCTGCAGGACGGCCGCCGCCGTCGCGGGAACCCCATGAACGTTCCCCGCCATCAGCGCGGCCGTCGCCTCGAGCCTCACGGCTGCCGTCGGTTGGCCGGCGAACCGGACGAGATGGTGCGCCTGCATCAGAACGCCCACCCCAGTCACCTTGGCGACCACGTGGTGCTCCACTCGCCCGATTGTCGGAGCCAGTGCCATAACGCAGTCGGTCTCCAGGGGGCCCGCTCCGGTCCCGCCCAGCAGCCGGGCCGGATGGACGACTAGACGGCCAGCCACTTCCGCGACTGTCACCGCGACTATCACCACGGCTGTCAGCCCGATACCCATCGCGGCCCTGGTCTGGCCGCCCGCGAAAGTCCCCGCCGGAGCGATCGTCGCGAGAGAACCCTGACGGACGCGCGCCACCAGAACGAGGTGCGCCGGGGCGAGGGGGACCCGAACGAGAAGGACCGGACCGAGGACCGTCAGAACGCGACGGGCCTTGGTAGCCGCCTCCAGAACCAGAACGAGATGCAGGAGACATAAGGACGGACACCTTACTCGCGTGACCACGACACAACGACCGATCCGACCTCAATGCACCCTCCGGGGCCCGCAGCACTTGTCACACCGGCCCGCCAGCCGACACTCCACACCTGCAGAACCCCACCAGACTGCACCAACATCACAACAACTCCGGAATAACGAAGAGCCCCGCGCCATAAGGCTGCGGGGCTCTTCAATCGAAATCCGGCGGCGTCCTACTCTCCCAGGAGGTCTACCTCCAAGTACCATCGGCGCTGGCGAGCTTAACTACCGTGTTCGGAATGGGAACGGGTGTGACTTCGCCGCTATGGCCACCGAAACCCTGGATCCCACCTGTAACAGTGAGACCAACGATCCGGTTGTTCATTGACAACTCGATTAGCGAACACGAACATAAAGAAATATCAAGCCCTCGGCCGATTAGTACCGGTCAGCTCAAACCCTCACGGGTCTTACACATCCGGCCTATCAACGTTGTCATCTACAACAGGCCTTACCAGGTTAACCCTGTGGGAGATCTCATCTTGAGACGAGCTTCGCACTTAGATGCTTTCAGCGCTTATCCCTTCCGTAGGTAGCCAACCAGCCATGCTCTTGGCAGAACAACTGGCACACTAGAGCTACGTCCGTCCCGGTCCTCTCGTACTAGGGACAGCCTCTCTCAAATCTCCTGCGACTATGGCGGATAGGGACCAAACTGTCTCGCGACGTTTTAAACCCAGCTCGCGTACCGCTTTAATGGGCGAACAGCCCAACCCTTGGGACCTGCTTCAGCCCCAGGATGCGACGAGCCGACATCGAGGTGCCAAACCTTACCGTCGATATGGACTCTTGGGTAAGATTAGCCTGTTATCCCCAGCGTACCTTTTATCCGTTGAGCGACGGCGCTTCCACAAGCTACCGCCGGGTCACTATGCCCGTGTTTCCACTCTGCTCGACTTGTAGGTCTCGCAGTTAAGCTCCCTTTTGCCATTGCACTCGACGACTGATTGCCAACCAGTCTGAGGGAACCTTTGGGCGCCTCCGTTACTGTTTAGGAGGCGACCGCCCCAGTCAAACTCCCCATCTGACGCTGTCTCCGCACCGGATAACGGTGTCGAGGTTAGGGTTCCAGCACATGCAGGGTGGTATTTCAACGTTGGCTCCACACTGGCTGGCGCCAATGCTTCCAAGCCTCCCACCTATCCTACACAACACAAACCAAAACCCAACATCAAACTAGAGTAAAGGTGCATGGGGTCTTTCCGTCCTGCCATAGTTAACGAGCATCTTTACTCGTACTTCAATTTCGCTGAGTCCACGGTGGAGACAGTATGGGGATCGTTACGCCATTCGTGCGGGTCGGAACTTACCCGACAAGGAATTTCGCTACCTTAGGACCGTTATAGTTACGGCCGCCGTTTACTGGGGCTTAGGTTCACAGCTTCGCCTTGCGGCTAACCGTTCCCCGTAACCTTCCAGCACCGGGCAGGCGTCAGAGCATATACAGCGCCTTGCGGCTTCGCATGCTCCTGTGTTTTTAGTAAACAGTCGCCCCCATCTAGTCTCTGCGACTCCCCTCAGCTTCGGACGCTAAGTCCTACACCAGAGGGAGCCCTCCTTCTCCCGAAGTTACGGAGGCATTTTGCCGAGTTCCTTCACCATGGTTATCTCAATCTCCTTAGTATTCTCTACCTGACGCACCTGCGTCGGTTCTGGGTACGGGCGCTATAACAACTCACCACTGGGCTTTTCTTGGCAGCATAGGATCAATGACTTCTGCCTTGCGGCTCGGTATCACGTCTCAGGCACGTGAACTGCGGATTTGCCTACAGTTCGCCCTACACGCTTACCCCGGGTCAACCAACGCCCGGGCTCATCTACCTTCCTGCGTCCCCCTATGGCTATCCGCCACGAATTGGTCGGTTCGCCCGAAGGCAGCCCCTTAGTACTTCGTATTGGACTTGGCGCGGTTACAGCGGTACTGGAATATCAACCAGTTGTGCATCGACTACGCCTCTCGGCCTCGCCTTAGCTCCCGACTCACCCTGGGAGGATTAGCCTTCCCCAGGAACCCTTGCGCATTCGGAGGAGGGGTTTCTCACCCCTCTGTCGCTACTCATCCCAACATTCTCACTCGTGTGCTCTCCACGCCGGCTCTCGCCGTCGCTTCAACGTACACACGACGCTCCCCTACCGATTCTTCTGATCACTCAGAAAAATCACGCAGCTTCGGCTCTGTACTTGAGCCCCGTTACATTTTCCGCGCAGGTTCACTCGACCAGTGAGCTATTACGCACTCTTTTAAGGGTGGCTGCTTCTAAGCCAACCTCCTGGCTGTCTATGCAAACCCACATCGTTTTCCACTGAGTACAGAATTTGGGGCCTTAGCTGGCGTTCTGGGCTGTTTCCCTTTCGACAATGAAGCTCATCCCCCATTGTCTCACTGCCGTGCTCTGGAGTTACGGCATTCGGAGTTTGATTGGATTCGGTAATCGGGTAAGACCCCTAGTCCATTCAGTGCTCTACCTCCGCAACTGAACACACGACGCTGTACCTAAATACATTTCGGGGAGAACCAGCTATCTCCAGGTTTGATTGGCCTTTCACCCCTATCCACAGTTCATCCGCTCGGTTTTCAACCCAAGTCGGTTCGGCCCTCCACAAGGTCTTACCCCTGCTTCAGCCTGACCATGGATAGATCACCTGGCTTCGGGTCTATAGCACGCGACTGAACGCCCTGTTCAGACTCGCTTTCGCTCCGGCTCCCCATCTCTGGTTAACCTTGCCACGTACCATAACTCGTTGGGTCATTCTTCAAAAGGCACGCCATCACGGCCGGATTGCTCCGACGACGCTCTGACTGTTTGTATGCCAACGGTTTCAGATTCTATTTCACTCCCCTCCCGGGGTTCTTTTCACCTTTCCCTCACGGTACTAGTGCACTATCGGTCGTCAAGGAATACTTAGCCTTACGAAGTGGTCTTCGCGGATTCACGCCAGCTTGCTCGGATCCGGCGTTACTTGGGATACACAATCAGAGGCGTTGACATTTCGAATACGGGGCTTTTACCTTCTGTGGCCGGCTTTCCAGTCCGTTCTTCTATATCAACACTTTGTAACTCTGTAGCAGTTCTGGTGCACCGCTTATCGCGTCCCACTACCCCGAAACAGCAACGCCACCAGGCTTGACACTGTCTCGGTTTGGGCTCTTCCCGTTTCGCTCGCCGCTACTCAGGGAGTCGTTGTTACTTTCCTTTCCTCGGGTTACTGAGATGTTTCAGTTCACCCGGTTCCCTCTACCTGCCCTATATATTCAGGCAGGAGTACCAGCCCATGACGGCTGGTGGGTTTCCCCATTCGGATATCCACGGATCAACGCTTGTGAGGCAGCTCCCCGTGGCTTTTCGCAGCCTACGACGTCCTTCATCGGTTCTTGACGCCAAGGCATCCACCGTTGGCACTTTGTAGCTTGAATACTTTTCTAGATGCTCGTGTTCGCTATCGAATTGTCAAAGAACATTGTGAGGAGACGCAGATACCGCCCACCCAAACCCGAAGGAATGCGTGAACGGTATCGGAGCGCGTTGCTCCTTCAAAACGAGAGAGAGAACCCGGATCGGTGTTCCCCTTGAAACCAAGGAGCCCTAGAGCTACCACTTGGAATTAGAGAAACGCAGATCAGGCTAATGATCAACTAAGAGTCCACCATTCGTCTAGCGAACGGTGCGTGATGACTCCTTAGAAAGGAGGTGATCCAGCCGCACCTTCCGGTACGGCTACCTTGTTACGACTTCACCCCAATCACCGACCCCACCTTCGACGGCTCCTTCCTTACGGTTAGGCCACCGGCTTCGGGTGTTGCCGACTTTCGTGGTGTGACGGGCGGTGTGTACAAGGACCGGGAACGTATTCACCCCGGCAATGCTGATCCGGGATTACTAGCGACTCCAACTTCATGAAGTCGAGTTGCAGACTTCAATCCGAACTGAGAATGACTTTAAGAGATTAGCTTGACCTCGCGGTCTTGCGACTCGTTGTATCACCCATTGTAGCACGTTTGCAGCCCTAGGCATAAGGGGCATGATGACTTGACCTCGTCCCCGCCTTCCTCCGAGTTGACCCCGGCAGTCTCTTGCGAGTTCCCACCATTACGTGCTGGCAACACAAGACAAGGGTTGCGCTCGTTGCGGGACTTAACCCAACATCTCACGACACGAGCTGACGACAGCCATGCACCACCTGTGTACCGCCCCGAAGGACACCACATCTCTGTAGCTTTTCGGTACATGTCAAGCCTAGGTAAGGTTCTTCGCGTTGCATCGAATTAAGCAACATGCTCCGCCGCTTGTGCGGTCCCCCGTCAATTCCTTTGAGTTTTAGTCTTGCGACCGTACTCCCCAGGCGGGGTACTTACTGCGTTAGCTGCGGCACGGATCCTGTTGATAAGGACCCACACCTAGTACCCAACGTTTACGGCGTGGACTACCAGGGTATCTAATCCTGTTTGCTACCCACGCTTTCGCTCCTCAGCGTCAGAACTGGCCCAGATCACTGCCTTCGCCATCGGTGTTCCTCCTGATATCTGCGCATTCCACCGCTACACCAGGAATTCCGTGATCCCCTACCAGCCTCTAGTCACAGCAGTATCAAATGCAGGCTCAGGGTTGAGCCCTGAGTTTTCACATCTGACTTACTGAACCGCCTACGAGCTCTTTACGCCCAATAAATCCGGACAACGCTCGCCCCCTACGTATTACCGCGGCTGCTGGCACGTAGTTAGCCGGGGCTTCTTCTGTAGGTACCGTCACTATCGTTCCTACTGAAAGGAGTTTACAACCCGAGAGCCTTCGTCCTCCACGCGGCGTTGCTGCGTCAGACTTTCGTCCATTGCGCAAGATTCCCCACTGCTGCCTCCCGTAGGAGTCTGGGCCGTGTCTCAGTCCCAGTGTGGCTGATCATCCTCTCAGACCAGCTACCCGTCGTAGCCTTGGTGAGCCGTTACCTCACCAACAAGCTGATAGGTCGCGACGCCCTCCTGAAGCGGAATCCATTTCGTCACTCGGCCATGCGACCATGTGACGGCATCGGGTATTAGCAGACCTTTCGGTCAGTTATCCCCGTCTTCAGGGCAGGTTCGTCACGTGTTACTCACCCGTTCGCCACTAACCCTTAGAAGGTATTGCTACCAACTAAGAATCCGTTCGACTTGCATGTGTTAAGCACGCCGCCAGCGTTCGTCCTGAGCCAGGATCAAACTCTCCATCGAAATCAGCGTCCCACCTGACGTGGAACAAACTGGGAGAGCCGGCTGCACAACCTCACAAGGTTGCGAGCCAACTGGCATTCAAGAACTGTTGTTTCCAACTGTTGTCCGTAGAACTTTACGTTCTAGTTTTTTTGAATGCTTAATGCTTTATTTGGTACGACGCATCGAAGGTTTCGATGAACGTCCTACCGGCATTAGCCTTCGGCGTTTCTCTCTCTCGTTTTCAAGGAACAGCTAAGACTCTTGAAGCAGGACGCCCGAAGGCGTATTGTTGCTTCAGCGGAGTGCTGGCCTCGCCGTTTCGGTTTGTAACCGGCGCTGCGGGGCGAGAAGAGACATTACGGGATTGACGCGCAAACGTCAACGTGACGCTCGTCACGTGGTCTTGCACCTTGTCATCTCGGCTCTTGAAGGCCCCATTTGCAGGCCTGTTCTGTAGCTGCGGATTCTGTCTCGGTCTAACTGGATGGGACGAAGATCTGCTCGCTTATGTTTCGATCATTCGGCATCTCGGATCGAAAGCTTGAGGGCTAGCTCACGGTGCGTTGCGTATTCCATCGTCGCTCGGACGCGCCCGGTCCCTACGATGTTTGTCGTGTCCGCAGACGAAACCCAATCCGCAGCAGCTACAGCAGTAGATGCTTCCCCAATGACTGGTCAGCCCAGTACTCCTCTCCACGAGTTCATCGACGAGCTGCAGTGGCGCGGCATCCTCCATCAGTGTTCTGACTTGCAGGGACTGAACGAGCATCTGCAGTCAGGAGTTCGAACTGCCTACATCGGGCTTGATCCCACAGCGGACAGCCTCACTATCGGCAACCTTGCAACGCTGACGCTTCTCGCCCGTTTCATCCGAGCGGGTCACAAGGCGGTGGTCATTGCGGGCGGGGGCACCGGTTTGATCGGGGATCCGGGCGGAAAGTCAGCCGAGCGACCCCTGCTTTCCCTGGAGCAGGTCAGGGCCAATGTGCAGTCGCAGATGCGTATCTACGACGCCTTGGTGCCGGGTGCGGTGGTGGTCAACAACGCTGACTGGCTGACGGAGCTGAGCTGGATCGAAGTGCTGCGTGACATCGGCAAACACTTCAGCGTGAACGAAATGATCAAGCGCGACACGGTGCGGAACCGGCTTGAGGGCGACGGCATCAGCTACACCGAGTTCAGCTACATGCTTCTGCAGGCCTACGACTTTGCGCACTTGTTCCACACACGGGGCGTCACGCTGCAAATGGGCGGATCGGACCAGTGGGGCAACATCGTGAGCGGGGTCGAGCTCATCCGTCGTCTCCACGGTGGGTCTGCGTACGCCCTCACCGGCACGCTCATCACCAAGGCTGACGGAAGCAAGTTCGGCAAGTCAGAAACCGGGGCTGTCTGGCTGACTGCGGACCGCACCAGCCCGTACGCGTTCCACCAGTTCTGGCTGAACGTGAACGATGCCGACGTGGTTGGCTACCTCAAGCGATTCACCCTCCTTGGCCGTAACCAGATTGCCGTGTTGGAGGCCGCGGTTGCGGCTGATCCAGCGGGTCGGTTGGCGCAACGAACGCTGGCTAACGAGGTGACTACATGGCTGCACGGGGCCGAAGCTGCTGCCCGCGCCGAGGCGGCTGGAAAGGCGCTGTTCAGCGGTGACGTGCGTAGCCTTGACCAACAGTCGGTGGCAGAAGTCTTTGCCGACGTGCCATCCAGCAGTTGGCGCATTGGCGATCTTCAGGCGCAGCCCATCGATGCGGTCCAGCTGCTGGTCACGACGGGTTTGGCGACCAGCAACCGCCAGGCACGGGAGTTCCTCAGTGCAGGGTCGGTGTTGGTGAACGGCGAGAAGATCGGCCTGGACTCGACCTTCGGGGAGAGCGATTTGCTGTTCGGCGACACGCTGCTTGTGCGCCGAGGTCGCAAGCAGTGGCACGCAGCCCGTTGGGCCTGACTCGCGCAGGTGGGTTGGTAACAAAATGCAAAACGAGCGGGCCGCAAGGCCCGCTCGTTTTGATTCAGTGTCGCTTGTGGAGATCTACGGCCGTGCGGGCCGGGAAAAGGCTCGAAACTCAGCAGGGACCCGCTGAGAACCCGTTGCCGTCCTTGTCGGTGTACCCAAGCAGGTCCACGGTGAGGTTGGCCGAGCCAGACGTGACGTAGAACGCCACCCGGGGGTCGGCTCCTACAGGAATGGCAAACACGCCTGACGGATTGTTGCCTGCGACGGCCGTGAGCGACAGCGCCGGAGTCTGTTGACCGGTAGGCAACACGTTGAGACCAGTGGGTGCAGTGGCATCTTTCAGCCCGACCGCAACGAGCACCATGGCGGGCGGTGCCGCGGCTGATGCGGCGGGAATCTTGCCGACGCCAGCGGCTGGGATGTCGAACGGGCGCTGCGGGGTGAGCAGCCCGGTGAGTCCGGTGCCCGTGGAACTGTCAACAACTCGGCATGGCTGCAACGCATAGCCCCGGGCCTCGACGACACCAGGCTTGCTGGTGACGACCCAGCCGACCACGGAGATAGTGAGGTTCTGCGGACCGGGAGTTGTCTCGACGCGGATCTGTGCCTCTTCGCCAATTGGGACGGCGATACGGTTGATTGTTGTTGCGCCCGCCACGAACTGGGCTTGGGCAGAAACAACCGGCTGGGCATACGAGGCAGCGAGCGGAGTCAGCGTGACACGCCCGTTTTGCGTTGGGGTCTGAGCCGTGATGTCGAGCACGACCGAGCCGGCACCAGCAGCTGCGAGGCCTTGTTGGCCTCTCACATCGATGGCGACGCGTGCGCCGCCAGCAAGCTTGGCGACGTCGCCAGAACCCAGATCGAGGACCTTGCCGGTGCCGGGGATGAACCAGGTAACCAAACCGCCCGGCCCGACAGGGGGCGACGTAGGCGGCTTGGTGGAAGCCGCAACCGTTGAGGGTGCGCTTGTCACCGCAGGCTCGGTCACCTCTGGCACAACGGTGCTGGTCGACTTCTTGACCGTTGTGGCTGTTTTCTTGACCGTTGTTGCGGTCTTCTTGACGGTGGTTGCCGTCTTCTTCTTGGTGGTGGTCTTGGCCGTTGCTGACTGCGCCTGCGGACCGGTCAGCGGCAACAGTGCCACCCCAGTGACGCCGACCGCAACCAGCAAGGACCACCGGCGATACCCGCGAAGGGTCTTGCCGGATTGAGGAAGTTCCTGGCTCATAGGCGAAACCCTACCGCTTTCACCGGTTCCGTCGCTGACTTGATGAGTGTCGACGGTTCACAATCCGGACAGTCACCCGGCACGTCTTGCCACGGCATCGGTCGACACAGCCGAGGATGGAAGCTCAAGACCAAGCGAACGCAACGAGTTTGAACGTGCACTGACTACCCGCGCGCAGATGATCGGTGCACAGAGTGGATTGAGTCCCACAAGGACGGGACGCTGACTGATTTCACCACGCTCGGTCAGGCGCGTCCACTGACGCAACGACAAATTGAACGCGACGGGTGGACGCCCACCCGTCGACATTTCAGAACGCAGGAAGCCTTTTTCGGTCGGTTTCGAGCTGCTCGGCATAGGCGACCATTTGGTCCGCTACCGGGCCGGGGCCGCCCCCACCAGGAGAGGTACGGCGCGACACCGCGACGCCTTCGCCCAGCAACTTGACTGCGTTTGGGCCAAGGGCCGGGTGATTTTCGACAAGCTCGGCAAAGTCCAGGCGACGGTCAAGTGCAGACCGGACCAATTCGCCAACCACAGCGTGCGCTTCGCGGAACGGCATGCCCTTGGTGACCAGGTACTCCGCCAGATCGGTTGCTGCCACAAAAGGCTGATCTGCAGCTGCCTGCATGCGTTGAGCTTCGAACTGCAAGTTGGCATACATGCCGGTCATCGCGGTAAGCGCCCGGCGGATCTGCGTAATTGAATCGAAGAGCGGCTCTTTGTCCTCCTGCAGGTCGCGGTTGTACGCAAGCGGCAGGGATTTGAGCGTGGCGAGGAATCCGGTCAGGTTGCCGATAAGGCGGCCGGCCTTGCCACGTGACAGCTCGGCGATGTCTGGGTTCTTCTTTTGCGGCATCATCGACGAGCCGGTGGAATAGGCATCCGGCAACTTGACGAAACCAAACTCCTCCGTTGCCCACAGCACGATTTCCTCGCCCATCCGGGAGAGGTGTACACCGAGGAGCGAGATGATGAACATTGCTTCGGCGACGTAGTCCCTGTCCCCCACTGCATCGAGAGAATTTTCGAAACGGCGGGAAAAGCCAAGCTCGACGGCCACCCAGTCAGGATCGATGGGCAGCGATGTGCCGGCGAGCGCTCCTGCTCCGAGCGGCGAGACATCCATTCGACGGAGGCAATCCAAAAGGCGCTGCTCATCCCTGCCTAAGGCCCAGCCGTGCGCCATGAGGTGATGCGCTAACAACACCGGTTGTGCCCGCTGGAGGTGGGTGTAGCCAGGCAGATACACCTGCCCGGCATCGGTTGCCCTTTTCAACAGGGTTTCGCGCAATTGGTGAACCCTGTGCGTGAGCTCCATGAGATGGCGTTTGGTGAAGAGCCGCACATCGGTGGCGACCTGATCGTTGCGACTGCGACCCGTGTGCAGGCGGGCTCCGGCATCCCCAGCCAACTGAGTCACGCGTCGTTCAACCGCAGTGTGGATGTCTTCGTCTGAGCCGTGGAAGACAAACGTCCCCGCCAGCATTTCTGACTGCACGACGTCGAGCGCTTCGTGAATGGCTTCCACATCCTCATCCGAGAGCAAACCCACCCGCCCCAGGCCCGCAGCGTGCACACGCGACCCGCGGATGTCTTCGAGTGCAAGGGCCCGATCGAACGAAAGACTCTCGGTGAACTCCATCAGTTCTTGCGCGGGTGGAGCGGAGAACCTGCCGTGCCACAGCGCCCCACCGTCTGCGATTCCCGAGCCGACCTTGGCGGGCATGGACGACTTGGAAGATTTCTGCTGCTTTTCGTGGTTTCCCAGGTTTCCCTGGCTGTTTGAACCTGCGGAACTGGGTGCGCTACCGGGACTCACGCTGCCAACCTATCGGCAGGCGCGGGCAGACAATCCGGTGATTGATTTGCAGAAGAAGTAAAGCGCTGCACGGTCACAACCCGGCGAGGCTGCGGAGCCGGTCAGCAAGGGCAGCGCCGCCGACTCGTTCCGACGCGACCACAAAGATCGTGTCGTCGCCGGCCACCGTGCCGACAACATCTTCCAAGCCAGCGCGGTCCAATGCGCTGGCCACAACATGTGCGCTCCCTGGCGGGGTGCGCAAAACAACCAGATTCAGGGAGCTGGCGGCATCGACCACCCAGTCTGAAAACACTCGACGGAGGTGGTCTTCTGGTGCAAATTGTTCCGTTGGCAGCTCGGGAATTGCGTACACAAGCTCGCCACCGGGCACGCGCACTTTGACTGCACCCATATCTTCCAAGTCGCGGCTCACCGTTGCTTGGGTCGCAACGACCCCATCGGCGGCGAGCATCTCGACCAACTGACCCTGGCTGCCAACGGCATGTTGTTCTAGCAACCGCGCGATGCGGTGCTGTCGTTGCGGTTTTGCCAACCTTCCGGCGTCTTCGGATCGGGTTTGTTCGTCTGCTGAAGGCGCAGGGGCGACTCGAAGTGAAGCCGGAGTTTTCCGCTCGGCCATCACTGCCTCGGTGTTGCCACCTGTGCGCTTTACTCGGACAGCCATGTGAACAGCCCTTTCATGGTGTGCATACGGTTATGGGCCTGAGGCCAGATGCGGCTCCGAGCACCATCGAGAACCTCGGATGTGGCCTCATCGCCTCGATGCGCGGGAAGGCAATGGAGGAAGATGGAGTCTGCGGCGGCGTGCATCATCAATGCATCGTCAACTCGATACGGAATCATGATGGGTCGACGCAACTCAGCCTCGTCCTCTTGCCCCATCGAGTACCAGGCGTCAGTGCTCACGACGTGTGATCCGTCAACTGCCTGTACCGGCCCAGCAGCTACTTCGAATGTGCCGCCATGCGTCGCAAGGGAACCGAACAGTCGGAGGTCTTTTTCCGATGGTCCGTAACCCTTTGGGCAGGCAACAGACACGTGTCCGCCCAGCATCATCACGCCGATGGCCAGCGACCGGGCAACGTTGGTGAAATCGCCGAGCCAGCTGACCTTGCGGCCCGCTACCGAGCCGAACTCTTGACGAATGGTGAGCAGATCAGCAAGGGCTTGAACCGGGTGGCCTTTGTCCGAAAGCAGATTGACGATCGGAACTGTTGCGACCTCTGCCATTCGTTCCAACTTGTCGTGACCAAACACACGCGCAGCAATGATTGCGTAGTAGCCCTGGAGGGTGCGGACCACGTCTGGAGACGATTCACGCGTGTCGAGGCCAGCCTCGGCGTTGGTGATGTAGGCCGGGTGCCCGCCAAGCTGCACAACCGCCATCTCTGAAGAGTTGCGGGTACGCAGGCTTGGCTTTTCAAACACCAACGCCACACCCAGACCCGCAAGCACTGGACCAGCCGGAAGTTCCGAGAGGTCCAGGACGCGAGTGAGTTCCGCGACGTTGAGATCGTTGATTTCGAGAAAGTTCCTGGACTTCATGCTGTTGCTCCTGCGCCCTGAGATGCCTGGGTCGATTGCGCAACCTCTGCGATGGCGGCGCCAAGGATGGCAACGGCTTCGTCGATGTGTTCGATGCTGACGTTTAACGGCGGAGCGATACGCAGGGCCGTTGCAGTAACTGCGTTGGTGACCAGACCGCGGCCCAACGCTGCTGCATGAACTTCCTTGGCATTGCCGTCGGCCAGCTCTGCTGCGATCAGGAGGCCGTCGCCGCGAACGGCAGACACCCCCGGAAGTGCAGAAAGTTTACTGGTGAGCAGCTCACCGCGCTGAGCGGCGAGTTGCGGAATGGAATCACGCTGCATGATCTCCAGCACCTTGAGCGCAGCGCTGGCTGCGAGCGGTTGACCGGAGTACGTGGACCCATGATCGCCTGGCTTGAACGCCGCAGACACTTCGCGCTTGGCCCAGCACGCGCCGATTGGCATTCCGTTGCCGAGGCCCTTTGCGATGGTCACGACGTCGGGTCGTTCATCTGCGCGCAGATGATGTTGCCAACCCCACCAGGTTCCGGTTCGGCCGAGCCCGGTTTGGATTTCATCGACCATGAGCAACAGGCCGCGCTCGTCGCACAATTTCCGCAGGTCACGCAAGTACCCCGGCGGAGCGGGGATGACCCCACCCTCGCCTTGCACGGGTTCAATCATCACCGCAGCGACGGACGGATCGATCATCCTCTCGACATCGGCTGCGTCGCCCCAAACTGCGTGACGAAAGCCGTCTGGCAAGGGCTGGAAGGCTTCATGTTTTGCTGGCTGCCCGGTCATGTGCAACGTAGCAAGCGTCCGTCCGTGGAAGGAGCCAAACGCGCTGATGACGCCAAACTTGCCGTGTCCGCCCCACTTGCGAGCGAGCTTTGCAGCGCACTCGTTGGCCTCGGCCCCAGAGTTTGCAAAGAAGATTTGTCCACCGCCGCCCAGCAACGCGTCGAGCTGCATTGCAACCTTCGGCCCAACTTCAGTTGCGAAGAGGTTGGAGACGTGGACAAGCGTGCGTGCCTGAAGCGATACGGCGTCAGCGATTTCCTCGTTGGCATGGCCGAGGCTGGTGACGGCGAGCCCACACAGGAAGTCAAGGTATCGCATACCGTCGCTGTCCCATAGTTCGGTTCCGGCACCACGCACAAACGTGATGGAAGGTGCTCCGAACACCGGCATCATTGGACAGTGCTCGGGTTTACCAATACCTGCGACTGCGTGAAGATGCGCGGCCTGAGCTGGCGTTACTGAAACGTTCATGGGGTGACCTCTGTTCCGATGCCCCGGTTGGTAAAGATCTCCAACAAGAGCGCGTGGGGGGCACGCCCGTCGAGGATGTGTGCCTTGCCGACACCGGCTTTTACAGCGTGCACGCACGACTCGATCTTGGGGATCATGCCGCCCTCAAGCGAGCCGTCGGCCAGCATTGCTTCGAGCGACTCGACCGTGATGGTGGAGATCAGTGATGCCGGGTCAGCAACGTTGCGCCGAAGCCCTTCAATATTGGTGAGGTACACCAACTTCTCCGCTTTCAACGCCCCAGCCAACGCGCCAGCGGCAGTGTCTGCGTTGATGTTGTACGCCTGCCCCTGCCGGTCACAGCCGATGGTGGCGATGACGGGGATGAGGTCCTCGGCCAACAATCGGTCAAGAACTGACGTGTTGATCTGCGTTATTTCGCCAACGAACCCAAGGTCGGGGTCGAGCGGCCTGACCTCGATCAGACGAGCATCTTCGCCGGAGACGCCAACAGCCAACGCGCCATGGGTGTTGATTGCGCTCACGATGTCACGGTTGACTCGCCCGACAAGGACCATACGCGCCACGTCGAGGGTGGCCTGGTCTGTGACTCGTAAGCCGTTACGGAACTCGCTTTGGATGTTGAGCCGTGTGAGCAGTTCGCCGATTTGCGGGCCACCGCCATGCACAACAACGGGTTTCATGCCGACCTGGCGCATGAGCACGATGTCTTCGGCGAACACCTTGAGTGCAGCAGCGTCGTTTGAACCACTGAGCACATTGCCGCCGTATTTGACGACCACAACCTTGTCTCGGAAACGAGTGATGTACGGAAGTGCCTCGATGAGCACCTCTGTCTTCTGATCCGGCTGCAGGTCGGTGATGCCACCCGTTGCGCCACTGGCAGGGACACTTGCAGCAGGGCCGGTTACAGGATGGTTCATGGGTATACCGCCACGGTTGGAAGGCCCATTGCTTCGGGAAGACCGAGCGCAAGGTTGAGCGATTGGATGGCAGCGCCGGCGGTTCCTTTGACGAGGTTGTCGATGGCGCTCAGCAGGACGACCGTTCCTGTGCGCTCGTCGAAGCGAGCGCTGATGATGCACAGGTTGGTTCCGTATGTGGACTTAGTTGATGGAGAACCGTCAATGACGTGGACGAACGGCTCGTTGACGTAGACGCCACGCAACAACGCCAACAACTGTTTGGTGGAGGTCTTGCCAACTGGCTTGGCGTAACACGTGGCCAAGATGCCTCTCGTCATGGGGAGCAGGTGAGGCGTGAAAAGGACTTGGGCTCCGGTGTTCTGCTCCATCTCTGGCGTGTGCCGGTGAGTGAGCAACCCATAGGCCTCGTAATTCTCGGCAACAGTGCCGTACAAGTTGCCGTGCTTGAGCGTGCGTCCAGCGCCCGACACCCCGCATGCAGCATCGACGATGACACCGGTTGGTTCAATCACACCGTGCTGGACCAACGGACGCAACACAAGCGACGCCGCCGTTGGGTAACAGCCCGGCACAGCAATGAGGGCCGGACCGGTTTGCAGCAACCCGCGGTGGCCAATTTCGGGCATGCCGTAAACCGCTTTCGCCAGAAGATCTGGGCACATATGAGCTTCTCCGTACCAAGTTGGGTACAGCGACGCATCTTTCAACCGGAAGTCTGCAGCAAGGTCCACCACGTGACGGGTGCGGCCGAGCAGATCAGGAACCAGCTCCTGGGATTTGCCGTGCGGCAAGGCCAACACAACCACATCGACGTCATCAGCGTCGGCAGGGTCGTACGTTCGGTACGACACGTCTGGATATGCATCCACGAATGACGGGTACAGCTCAGAAACGGGCGTCCCGGCTTGTGAGTCTCCGGTTGCCCATGACAAGGACAATTCCGGGTGCCCGGCCATCAGACGCATGAATTCGGCGCCCCCATATCCGGAAGCTCCAATGATGCCAACAGAAACGCTCACCGAGTCACTATACAGTCCAGTGCATGATCATGCATCCATAATTTCGAATGAAAACCAGGTGACGAGGTCATCGCAACGTGGTCCACGTCCATGTTTGTTGCGCCTGCCGCGAACTTCCGGCCTTGATGGTGGCCCGCTCACCCCACACGGCCGTTGCGTCCGGTGGCCCCGTTTGCGGCTCAACGCACACTGCGTGGTCGAGCCCGTCAAACAGAACCACCACCGGACAATCGTGCTCCACGGTGAGCTGGATCAGACCGGGCCACCGCACCGTCACGGTTCCGACCCCTGCAAAGCAGTCGTCCCACGGCGCCGGAGGAATGTCGACCATTTCTGCGACCGTGATCCCATCCTGATCGCGGCGGAACATCTGCACACCGGTTCGGTCAAAGGACCACTCCAGGGGACCAGAAGCCCCCTGAAGGACTCGGGGAAACCAAGGATGCCAACCGAGGGTGACGGGCATGGTGTCAATTGCGTCCACACGGACGTGTTGGACGATGCTGCCGGTTCCAGCGGACGCAGCCTCAACGAGCTCGATTCGCTGGTGCACCGTGCCACGAAACGGCCAACCGGGGCCAAGATCGCAGGAGAGATCACACCACGCGCTGGAACGTCCGTCCGCGTTGACGGATGAAACAGCATCCACCCGCCAAACTGCGTCGTACACCGTGCCGTGGATCGCGTGCGGTGGCATGGTGACCGCGAGCGGGTGAACAGTTCCACCGAAGTTCAGCTGACCGAACCGGATGCGCCCCGCATACGGGGCCATCACAAACGAACCCCAACCAAACGGATGACTGGACCCTGGCATCTCGCCATCGGGCTGCCAGAGCAGCTCAATCCCATCCACGAGGCACGATGACAACCGCCCCCCGAACGCTGGTTCAACCGTCACCCCCGCCGAACGAGTGGTGAGCACGATTGAACCGCGTGAAGACATTCACGAAGCTTTGCATCAGAGTTCACACAGAATGCGGACGCTCGCGGGTACGTTGATCCGATGAAAGCCGATACCTGGGGCGTGAGCTACGGCTACACCGACACCGACGGAACAGACCACCTCGCCGACCCGGCAATCCGCACGCGTATTCGCCAAGCGATCGGCGCACCGGAGGACCAAGATCAGCCGCCCGCCGACAGCGGCGCCATCGTTGTGAGCGCGAGTGACTCCTGGACCATCCATTCGCCGGCGACCATCCACTTCGAGGGCGGCGGACAGCTTGAGGTTGTACCCGGTTGGACGAAACCAGCGAACTTCGCCCTCGGCTACCACTCCATCGACATCGACGGCCAGTCACGTCGCTCGTTCATTTCTGCACCCGATACGTGTGTGTTACCCGACGAGTTCTGCGGCTGGGGTTGGGCGGTGCAGCTCTACGCAATGCGGTCCTACAAGAGTTGGGGCATCGGCGATTTCAACGACCTCAAAACGCTGAACACATGGAGCGCCGCAAAGGGTGCCACCTACACACTCATCAACCCGTTGCACGCTGCAACGCCAACTGAAGGTCAGCAGCCAAGCCCCTACTTCCCAACCAGCAGAGTGTGGCGAAACCCGCTGTTTCTTCACATCGAGGACGTTCCCGGTTGGAGTGCGGTTGCCGCGGAGTTGGCGCAACTGGGCGAGCAGGGGCGGGCGTTGCTGGACAACCGGCGGATTGATCGCAACACCGTACGCGCGCTGAAGATGGCGGCACTCGAGCGTCTCTGGACACATTGGAACCAGTCCCAATCTGACGTCCGACAGCAGTTCGACCGTTGGCGCGAAGCGGCAGGCTCGTCTGTTGAACACTTCTCGTTGTACAGCGCTCTGGTGGAACGCCACGGCGGCGATACCCGGGAGTGGCCGGCAGAGGTTGCCGACGCACACGCTTACGGCGTTGCTGCTGCAGCAGCTGAGCTGGCAGACCGAGTGTCGTTCCACGCGTGGGTGCAATGGCTGGTGGAAGGGCAGCTCAGCGCAGCCAACGACGCTCTCCCGGTGATGACCGACCTTGCAATTGGTGTAGACCGCGCCGGTGCCGACGCATGGGTCTGGCCCAACGCGTTCTGTCGCTCGGTGAGCGTGGGCGCGCCACCCGACACGTTCAACACCCAGGGCCAGAACTGGGGACTTCCACCGTTCAACCCGTGGCGTCTACGCGATGAGGGATACGAGCCGTTCATTCGCACCGTCCGCGCAGCAATGACCGGCTCTGGGTCGTTGCGCATGGACCACGTGATGGGGCTGTTTCGGCTGTGGTGGATTCCTGAAGACACTTCACCCAAAGAGGGTTGCTATGTGTACATGCCTTACCGTGACCTCACGGCGATCGTCGCGCTGGAAAGCTTGCGTGCCGGCGTGCCGGTTGTGGGCGAAGACCTAGGCACCACCGAGCCGTATGTACGCGAAGAGTTGACATCGCGCAAAATCCTTTCCTACAAGCTGGTGCAGTTTGAGGAAGGTTCAACCAACGAACTCCCTGCCGATTCAATGGTGGCCATCACCACACATGACCTCCCCACCGTTGCAGGCGTGTGGACCGGGTCCGATCTCATCGATGGGTTGCTTGCCGAGGTGGTGCCGAACGACGAAGGGTTTGCCGAGATGCGCAGCGCCTTGGCTGAGCGCAGCCAGACGGTTTCCGCGCTCCCAGCGGTGGAAGATCTGCTTGCCCCGCTGGAGGCAACGGACCGCTCGTTGGTGACGGAAGCTGTTCCCACCGGATCGCTCGGCATAACCGCATTACAGACCGGATTGAGCCAAGCCGCCATAGAGCGTAGGTTGCGCGGTGCGCGAGAGACGCTGAGCAACACTCGCATGAACGAGGTTCCCGCGTTCTTCGAGGGCCTGTTGAACGACTTGGCAACCAGTCCGTCTCGCATTGTTGCCGCGACCCTGGACGACGCGATCTACGTGGAAGAACGGCCCAATCTTCCTGGCACCACCGACGAGCGACCCAACTGGCAGATTGCACTTCCTGCACCGCTCGAGGTCATCCTGGAACACCCTGGCGCGTACACCGTCGCACGAATTCTGGGCGGCCGAAACACAGGAAACGCAAGAAACACAGGAAACGTAGGAAAGTTAGGACAGCCATGAGCGGCCCATTGATTGAAGTACTCCCGCTGTGGATTGCCCAGACCAACGCGTACTTGATTGCACCCAACGGGCCAGGGGGCGAATGCGTGCTCATCGATGCGCCTCCCGAGCCAGGTGTGCTGATCGACCGCATCAACCAGCACGGTCTGAAACTTGTGGCGCTGTTGTCGACGCACGGTCACATCGACCATGTGGGCGGCGTCAGCGAAGTTGTGCGAGCACAACCACATCCGGTCCCTGTGCACATCAACAGCCACGACCGCCACATGTTGCTTGATCCCCGAGGAACCTCTGGTTCGTTCGGAAAGATGCTGGACGCGGCGATCGATACACGCGCACCCGAGATCATCGAAGACCTGGAAGACGGACAGGTGGTGCGCGGTTCGGGAATGACGTTCCGCTGTCTCCACACGCCGGGCCACACCATGGGTTCTGTGTGCCTCACGCTGGAGATGGACGGAGCACCGTCGATCCTGTTGTCCGGCGACCATTTGTTTGCCGGCTCAATTGGCCGCACCGATATTCCCGGGGGATCGTTCGAGATGCTGATGCAATCGATGGCCGAGAAAATTTTGCCGTTGTCCGATGACATGGCGGTGCTTCCAGGGCACGGACCCACCACCACCATTGGCCGGGAACGCGCCACCAACCCTTTCATTGTGGGATTGCTGGACGGCGACTTTGACGACAAGCCCCGAACCTGGGGCTAACTACCAAAAGTTTTTCGTGCCCGGGGCCGGACTTGAACCGGCACGCCTTGCGGCGGCGGATTTTGAGTCCGCTGCGTCTGCCATTTCGCCACCCGGGCGCACGAAGTACTGCTGTTGACCTGCTCTTACTGCTGGGAACTCTTTTTACTGCAGTTGTTGCCTGGTACTGCTGGGAACTGCACCTGCGTCGGAAACGCTAGCTGCGAGACGTGAACGCTGACCGCACGAAGAACGTGACGCCTGCGACACGGACCTCAGCGACCGATCGGCGAAAGTAGCGTACACGTGAACAACTTGCCCACAGGACCGGAAATTTTCGGTAACCATTGAGCTTGAGTGTGGTCAGAGTTGCAGTCAGCGTTTTGCAGAGCGGTTGCTTTGCAGCGTTGTTGCTCAGGACCACGAGCTTCAACGCCCCTCACGTCCCGCCCCACGCAGCTTGCCCAGGAAGAGCCAACACAACCCCGATGCTCGCTTTCACGTTCCCCGGTCAGGGAAGCCAAAAACCGAACATGGGCGCACCGTGGACCGATCACCCTTCGTGGGAACTGGTCCTCGACGCCTCCGACGTCATCGGTAGAGACGTCGCAAAATTGCTCCTCGACGCCGACGCCGACGAGTTGAGAGCACCGCGCAACACACAGCTCGCCACGTACATCTTGTCGATGGTCGTGCTTGACGCCGTAGAGCGAGTTGGCCTCACCCCAACCCTCGCAGCCGGGCACAGCCTTGGCGAATACACAGCGCTCACGGCAACCGGTGCGCTGTCTTTCGAGGATGGTGCTCGCATCGTCAGCGAACGCGGCGAGGCGATGCAGTTCGCCGCTGACGAACGCCCTGGCTCGATGACCGCGTTGCTGGGTATCTCCGACGACGACGCAGACGCAGCATGTCGCCGCGCTGACGGGGATGTCTGGGTTGCCAACTACAACGCACCAGGGCAGATTGTCATCGCAGGTGAAGCCGGGGCGCTTGAACGAGCCAGCATCGCGGCGAAAGAACTTGGAGCCAAGCGGGCCATGCCACTCCCGGTAGGTGGCGCGTTCCACACGCCCTACATGGCACCTGCCAGGGAACGGCTCCGCGAGATCATTGCCTCCGCTGCGCTGCAGGCCCCTGAAGTTCCGGTCATCGCCAACATCGACGCCCGTCCGCACGACAACCCTGCGGACTGGGGCAGCCTGCTCACCGCACAGTTGGTGAGCCCTGTCCGCTGGCGTCAGTCCGTGCTCACCATGGTCGACGCAGGTATCACCACGCTGCTTGAACTTGGTCCTGGCGGCGTGCTTACCGGTCTGGCAAAACGCATTGTTCCGGACTGTCGTGCGGTTTCCATCGCGGCTCCCGACGACATCGACCGTCTCCTGGAAGTCCTCAACGGGGCAGCTCCGGTTCCACGTCGAGTTGCAGAAGGCGAGCACCTGTCGCTGACGGTGCGGATGGTTGTTTCGCCTGCCGCTGGCATTTACCAGCCGGTTGCTGCGGCTTCAAACGGGGCAGGCGTGGCGGTCGGCGGCCTGATGGGCCACATCGGCGACGTTGAGGTCCGGTCACCATTCGGTGGCGTCATCAGCGGCATGCTCGCCGTCTCCGGAGAACGAGTCACCAGCGGCCAACCAATCGCGTGGCTCGATGTCTCCTGAACAGTTTTCCGATCTTTCGGACACAACTCTGAACATCACGCTTTGCATCACGTTGAACAAACCGCTTTGCACAAACCGGCGTCATCGCGCGCCCCGTACTTGGAGGACCACATGAGCAACCGAGGTGGAGTTATCACCGGATGGGGCGGGTATCTGCCCGAAGGCGTGGTCACCAACAAAGACCTCACCGAGCGCATGGAGACCACCGACGAGTGGATCGTGGAGCGCACCGGTATCAAAGAGCGCCGGTGGGGCGACGAACCCACCGCCATGCTCGGTGTCAAGGCAGCGCGCAAGGCGTTGGAGATGGCCGGCTGCGGTCCAACCGACATCGACCTCATGATCTTCGCCACGTGCTCACCCGAGTACTTGCTGCCTGGTTCGTCTGCCATCGCCCAGCACGAGCTTGGGCTCACCTGTGGCGCATTCGACCTCAACGCTGCCTGTTCCGGTTTCACCTACTCACTTGTGGCCGCTCATGGCATGTTGCAGATGGGCATGAACCGCATCCTGGTCATCGGCAGCGAGCAGCTCAGCCGCATCATCGACAAGAACGACCGCGGCACTGCCATTCTCTTCGGCGACGGGGCAGGCGCTGTGGTTGTGGAAGCCACCGAAGGCGAAGGCGAACTGCTTGGTTACGACCTCGGGGTTGACGGGTCCGCAGTACATACCCTGTACACAGAGCATCACGACGAGATCACGCGCATGGACGGCAAAGAGGTCTTCCGGCGCGCCGTTCACGCAATTGTTGACTCTGCCAACAAGGCACTCCTGAAGGCCAAGATGACCAAAGAAGACCTGGACTGGGTCATTCCCCACCAGGCAAACCGTCGCATCATCGAAGCAGCAATGCGTCGTCTGGACTGGCCCATGGACCGCACCTCAACCACGGTTGAGTTCGCCGGCAACACGTCGGCCGCATCCATCCCGTTGGCGTTGGTCCATGAACTGGACCTTGGCAACATCAAGCCCGGGGATCATGTCCTGATGTCCGGCTTCGGCGCAGGAATGACCTGGGCAAGCTCCGTTGTCCGCTGGGGCGGCGTTGTCCGTGAAGGTGGCCACGGACCTGCATGGCACGCTACGCAGGCGGGCGCGGCCGAGCGGTGAGCGGAGGGATCGGAGTGAACCCGAGGTGGAGCAACCCATCAGGTACAAGCGGGACTCCTGCGTGAGCAGAGTCGTCCTTGTCACCGGAGCAAACCGCGGCATCGGACTCGCTGTTGCTACGGCGTTTGCTGCGGCAGGCGATCGGGTTGCCGTCACGTATCGCAGCAACCCACCAGAAGGTCCGTTCACCGCGGTTCGCTGTGATGTCACCTCCACCGAAGACGTGGACCGGGCATTTGGTGAAGTTGAGGCAGCCCTTGGCCCCATTGAGGTACTTGTCGCCAACGCTGGCATGACCAAAGACGGTCTGCTGATGCGCATGACCGACGATGCGTTCACGCAGGTTATCGATGCCAACCTCACCGGTTCATTCCGCTCGGCACGCCGCGTTGTGGGCCCAATGATGAAGGCTCGCAAGGGCCGAATCGTGTTCATCTCGTCGGTTGCCGCCTACATGGGCGTCCCTGGCCAAGCCAACTACGCCGCCTCCAAAGCCGGTGTTATCGGCATGGCGCGTTCCATGGCGCGTGAGTTGGCACCACGAAACATCACCGTCAACGTTGTTGCTCCAGGCGGGGTCGACACGGACATGGTTGCGGCACTCACCGATCAACAACGCTCCGGCATGGTTGGCCAGACACCAATTGGTCGACTTGCGACACCCGAGGAAGTCGCCGCAGCGGTACTGTTTCTCGCATCGCCGCTTGCCGGCTCCATAACCGGAGCTGTTCTTCCCGTCGATGGCGGCCTCGCCATGGGCCACTAACCACACCAACACAAAGGATCCACCACAACATGAACCGTGACGAAGCCTGGGCAACCTTCTCTGCTGCCGCCGCTGACGTGCTCGCCGTCGACAAGGACAAGATCGTCGAGGGCGCAAGCTTCGCCGACGACCTCGACGCCGACTCACTGACCCTCGCGGAGTTCGCGATGGATCTCGAGGAGAAGTTCGACATCAAGATTGAAGACACTGAACTCGACGGCATCGCCACGGTCGGCGCCGCGTTCGACCTGGTCATGGGCAAACTGGGCTGAACCCAGTTTGGTGCGTCAACAGCCGCACAAGCGGCCCGTCGTTTCACGGCGGGCCGTTTCCAGTTCTGGCGATCCGTTCCACGCTTCGCCTGATCGAATCCCAATCGATTCACAAATCGAATCCCAATCGAACCCCAGAGCAAAACCTGAGGAACCATGAACTCATCTCGATATCAACGTCGAGTCGTCGTCACCGGAGTCGGCGTCGTTGCCCAGTGCGGAATCGGCCGTGAAGCATTTTGGGACGGACTCCTGCATTCTGAGCCCGGCGACGTTTCGCGCGTCATCACCCAGTTCGACGGCACCACCGCTTACGACAACGTCAAAGAACTTCGCCGCGCCGACCGCTTCCAGCAGTTCGCCGTCGCAGCTGCCGACGAAGCGTTGAAGGACGCTGGCGAGCTCACCGGCGATCCAGCCCGACGCGGGTCGTTCATCGCTTCCGGAGTGGGTGGGCTGCAGACCCTCGAGGATCAGATTCAGATCCGTATCGAGAAGGGCGAACGCCGCGTCTCGCCGTTCTTGGTTCCCATGATGATGTCCAACGCTGCGGCAGCCGCTGTTTCAATGAAGTTCGGCCTGCAGGGACCTTGTGAAACAACCGTCACTGCATGCGCAGCCGGCACGCACGCCATTGGCAACGCAGCCCGCCTGATCCAACTCGGCCTAGCCGATGTCATGGTCTGCGGAGGCTCTGAAGCAAGCATCACCGTCACGGCCGTCGCCGGTTTCAGCAACATGACCGCGCTCAGCAAGAGTGGCTGGTCACGGCCGTTCTCTGCCGACCGAGACGGGTTCGTCATCGCAGAAGCTGCAGGCGTGCTGGTTCTCGAAGAGTTGGAGTCAGCGCTCGCTCGTGGCGCCCATATCTACGCCGAGTTCCTTGGGTCCGCAAACACCGCCGATGCACACCACATCACGGCGCCCTCCCCCGGAGGAGCCGGCGCAGTGCGCTGCATGGAGTTGGCGCTGATCGACGCAGGGATCACCGCAGCAGACGTGCGCCACGTCAACGCCCACGGCACCTCAACACCGCTCAACGACGCGGCCGAGTCCGAAGCCATGGCCAAAGTGTTCGGGACGCCGGGCCCAATCGTGACCTCCACCAAGGGAGTCACCGGCCACGCGTTGGGTGCCGCTGGTGGCATCGAGGCTGTTGCCCTGTCGTTGTCCATCGAGCGCAAGCTCATCCCACCAACGCGGGGCACTACCGCGCAAAACGTGGACCCCGACATTCACCTCGACCTGGTCCTCGACGCACCCCGTGCCTGGGAGCCCGGTCCGTCACTGTCCAACAGCTTCGGCTTCGGCGGGCACAACGGCACCATCGTGCTTGCCCCGTTCGCCGACTGATTGGTTCTACTTTCGTTACGTTTCGTTTCGTTGTTCAGCTGTCACGTTTTGGTCGTTAACGCGCGAAAAGTGACACTTCAACGCGGCGGATGGTCAGCGGTCAGCGAGGACGAAGAGCAGATCAGCTTCACATGCTGTCTTGCCGTCGACGGTTGCCACACCGTGGCCTTTGCCCATGCGGCTGGACATCTTGCCGAGTACGACCACTAGCTCCAACGTGTCGCCGGGGAGAACCTGACGGCGGAACCGCACACCGTCCACGCCTCCGAACAGTGCCAGCTTCGAGGAGAACTGCGGATCTGCCATCAAGGTGATGGCACCGGTCTGGGCGAGGGCCTCGATCATCAGGACCCCTGGAAGCGTGGGCCTGCCTGGGAAATGCCCGGGCCAGAACGCCTCGTTGCCGGTGAGCACCCATCGGCAACGGGCCGTGGCGCCAGGCTCCACGCTGACGATGTCGGTGAGCAGGAGAAACGGGTCACGGTGCGGAAGCAGCTCGGACGGATGGACTGAAGACCAGTCACGTTGCATCACGGAAGCCGCTTGGTCCCCGCAAGCGTTGTGGTTCACAGAAGCGTTGTGGTTCACGGAAGTGTCCTGGTTCATGACAGTGCCTCAAGCAGTTTCACCGGAGTGTCTTTGGGGCTGATCTTGTACCAAACGCGTTCGATTCGACCATCGGAACCGATGAGAAACGCGCTGCGCTCGATGCCCATGTACGTGCGGCCGTAGAGAGACTTTTCCTTCCACACCCCGTACGCCTCTGCGACCAGATGTTCCGTGTCGGCGAGCAGCGGGAAACCCAACGAGTACTTGGTGTCGAACTTCAGTTGCTTAGCTGGCTTGTCTGGCGAGATACCGATGATGGAAGTGTCGCCGATCTGGCCAGCGAGATCACGCAGCAAACACGACTGCTGGGTACAGCCCGGCGTGTCTGCCTTTGGATAGAAATACACACACACCCGGCGACCGGCGTAATCACTCAGTTCAACGGGGTCGTCGTGCTGATTGAGGAGTCCGAGTTGGGGTGCGTTGTCGCCCGGTTTCAGTGGTGCGCTGGCCATGCAGCCAAGTTATCCGCCAGCGCTGAGTCGAAGCGCAACTTCGTTCGCCAACAACCGTCCCGACGCGTTGAGCGACACCCGGCCACCGGACACCACTAGCAATTCAGCAAGTTCGTCACGGTCCGATGCAGAAAGCGATTCCACCGGCACCCCAAGGCGCGTGCGAAGAAGCAACTGCAAACGTTCGATCTCGCGGGCTTCGCCGACGAGTGTTTCACCGGCCGCTTCGAACGACACGCCCTGCTGCGCTGCATCGACGTATCGGTCTGGCGTGCGCAGATTCCAGAATCGGCGTCCTTGCCGATGCGAATGCGCTGCGCAACCGACACCCAGATAATCGCCCTGCATCCAGTACAGCCAGTTGTGACGGCACTCGAAGCCAGGACGCGCCCAGTTGGAGATCTCGTAGTTGAGGAGGCCGGCTGCACGAAAGTGTTCCTCGGCGATGAGGTACTTATCTGCTTGGTCATCGTCGTCGGGCCAGCGGGTTGCATCTTCGGCAAGCGGGGTCCCAGCTTCGACCGTGAGACCGTATGCGGACACATGAGGTGGGTTGAGTTCGATGACCTGTTGGATGGTGGAGGTCCAGTCCGCGATTGACTCCCGTGCACCGCCGTAGATGAGGTCGAGATTGAACGAGTTAAACCCTGCCCCTCGGGCCAACTCCACTCCCACCCGAACGTTCTCGGGATTGTGTCGGCGTCCAAGGGTGGCAAGAACCGAAGTGACCATTGACTGGACGCCGAAGCTGATGCGAGTGACTCCGGCAGCCCGGTAGGTGGCGAACAGCTCGGCCGACACGGTGTCCGGGTTGCACTCAACCGTGACTTCTGCGTCTGCGGTACGTGGGATTGCCGCAAGGATGCGAGCCAGCTCCTCGCCCGGCAAGCGCGACGGGGTGCCTCCCCCGAAGAAGACGGACGAGGCCTCTGGCAGCTCGCCGGCCTCTTTGGTACGGATCAGATGGGCGATGCTCGCATCGGTGTGCGACACCATGAGATGGTCACGGTCGGTCCAGGTTGCGAACGCGCAGTAGTCACACCGGTGAGAACAGAACGGTACGTGTACATACACTCCGAAGCCGACGCGTTGGGAGAGCATTGTTCAATTGTAAACGGGCCGAGGAACAGAACCCGACCGGGCAGGTACCGCTGACCATAAGGCGATCAGCGGATCAGCAGGCGATTTGGCCTAGTTGACGAGCTCGAAGCCCAGGTACGCGATGCGGTCTTTGACCGATTCGACGTCGGCTTCCAGCAGCACGGCAAGTGCGTTGAGGTCTTCACGGCGCATGGTGAGCTCGGACCCACGGAAACCGAAGCGTTGCGACTTGATCATGCCGACGTACCGGCTGAGGAGCGCTGCTTCCGCGGTGGAGAGTTCGTCGAGCTTGCGCAGGTCGATGGTGATGCCGCGAACCTGACCGCGCCGTTCAGAAGAGAACTCGTCTGACTCGGTTGACTCGACTGCCAGCGGTGGCAGCAACTGGTCAACCGCGACTCCGTAAAACGCAGACAGACGCTGCAGACGAGGAACGGAAATAGCCCGCTCGCCTCGCTCGTATGCCCCCAGCACCGAGGCCTTGAACTCCTTAACGGAGTCCGTCTCGACATCGTGCAGGGACAGCCTCTTCTGACGACGGACCGCCCGAAGGCGAAGCCCAACCAGCTTTGAATAATTGGAGTCGTCTTGGTCTTGTTCCACGTCGTTCTTCTCTCTGTTTCCTCCGCCGGACGACCGAGACAGCGGGTGCCGGACGCCACGAAGCGCAGGTTGAGCGCTGCCCTGGTCGGTTAACACTGTACCGACAGCTAACGCTTGCAGTGGGGATACTCAGGTGTGACACCCGGTTCATTCGCCTTTGACACGAAGTGTTGCCCGCGTTAACGGTGCGTCGATGACAACAAGACACCGGCGGCGATTGCCGCAGTCTCTGCCCTCAACACGTTGTGAGAGAGTGAAACCGTTCGGCCGAACACGCTCCGCTCTTCTGCCGACCACCCACCCTCTGGCCCGATGAGGATGGTGTCGATGGCGTTGGATACTTCAGCTCCGGCGAACTGAGCGGCAGCGACTATTCTTCCTCCCGATTGCTCGGCCTGGACAAAGGCTGCCGGGGTAACCGGGCCGCTGACTTCGGGGAGCCACACCCCACGAGACTGCATCAGGGCTTCCTTGGCCACGCTGCGGAGGCGAACAAGGTTCTTGGCCGCCTTGTCTGTGTCCCACCGCACCACGCTATGGGCAGCGCTCAACAGGACCACTCGGGCGATACCCAACTCGGTGAGTTTTTGCACCACCGTTTCGGGCTTATCCGCTTTGACCAGTGCAAACGCAACGCACACCGCCCGACGCGCAGCCACACTGTGCACCCGACCCAATTCGGCAAGGCCAATTGACGGGTCTGACCAGTCCGTTGGGACGACGCCTTGACGCCAGTTCCCACGACCATCGGTGACCGTGACGATTTCTCCGGGGCGCGCCCGAAGAACACGGGCGATGTGGCGGTGATCGGTTTCTGCGAGCTGCGGGTGGTCGAGCGAGTCGACCAGTGCATGGGCGACCGACGACACGGCCGCCGGCGAGAAGGTCACCGGAAAGCTGACCGAATCTTGCCCATCAGCGACGAGTCCGGCGGGGCGACATCTTCACCGCGTGCTTCGGCAAACTGGCGAAGAATTGCGTCTTCTTCTTTAGTGAGCCGAGACGGAGTGGAGACCAATGCGGTGACGATCAGGTCGCCACGAGCGTTGCCGCGCGCTACAGGCACTCCCCTGCCGCGCAACCGGAATTCTTTGCCCGTTTGTGTGCCTGCTGGGATGACGAGGTCTTCGACGCCGTCGAGTGTCTCGTATTTGAGCACCGCACCGAGCGCAGCCTGCGTGACGGGAAGCTCGAGGACTTCTGTGAGGTCGTGGCCGTAGCGCTGAAAACGTGGATGTTCTTTGACGCGTAACGCCACGAACAGGTCGCCAGCGCCGCCACCACGTTGGCCAACGCCGCCGCGTCCCGGGTAGCGCAGTCGCACGCCTGAATCGACGCCAGCGGGAACATCGATGGTGTACGTACGATTTTCGGCGCGACGTCCTTCGCCTCGACATGTGGGACACGGCGTACTGATGGTGCGGCCTGTGCCGGAGCAGCGACCGCACGGTGCAGCAGTGATCATTTGGCCAAGCAACGTTTGCCGGGCCTGACGTACTTCACCGCTGCCAGCACACTGGAGACACGTTGCGGATTCCGTTCCGGGAGCAGCGCCGGAGGCTGCGCAGGACTCGCATGCGACCGCAACTTTGACGGTGACGTCTTTCTGGGTGCCGAACACGGCTTCGGCAAATTCGACGTCGACCACGATTTCCTGGTCCCGGCCACGAGGTGGACCTGACTGACGTTGACGACCGTTATTGGCGCCGCCGCCAAATGGCGACCCGCCGAAGAACGCTTCGAAGATGTCTCCCAAGCCGCCAAACCCAGCGAACGGATCTCCGCCGCCGCCTCCGCCGCCACGCAAGCCGTCTATGCCGTACTGGTCATAAACACGGCGCTTCTCGGGGTCACGCAGCACCTCGTAGGCCAAGGAAACTTGCTTGAATTTCTCTTCGGCAGCAGCATCGCCAGGGTTTGCATCGGGGTGCAGTTCCCGTGCGCGTGCGCGATAAGCCTTCTTGATCTCGTCTTCGGTAGCAGTGCGAGCCACACCTAAGAGTGCGTAGAGGTCCGTTTCGTCAGCCATGAGCAGCGGAAAGGCTAGCGGCGCTGAACCCCTACGCAGCAACTCCCAACAGTTTATTCAGGATTGCGGTCGCTGAGGCGGCCGCTGAGGCCGCTGGAAACAGCTTCGACCGCAGCAATGACCTGCGGGTAGTTCATGCGGGTGGGGCCGAGCACCCCGACACTGCCGACGATGCGGCCGTCAATGCGGTACGGAGCGACGACCACACTGCAGTTGGAAAGTGCGTTGTACGCGTCGTCTACCGCGTGTTCGCCGCCGATGGACACACCTGTACCGACTTTTGCGGTCTCTCTGAGCAGGCTGACCACCAGGAACTGTTCTTCCAAGACGGAGAGGATGGAACGGACTGTTTGCAGTGCTTCGAAGGAGTCAGCAACCCGTGATGCACCCGTCACAAGCAAGGGACCGGAGGCCGACTGGTGGTTGGTAGCGATGGAGCGGACCGCGCCAAGTGTTTCGGCGACGATCGTGTCGACGATGACGTCGCCGGTGTCTGGAATGAGTGGGAGGCCTTGCACCGAACGGCCAACAAGCGCTGCACTGAGGTGCGCCGTGGCCGCTGCGAGACGGGTGGAAGACGCGCTGGCGGGAAGCCGCAGGTGTGCCTTCTCAACGTTGCCGTTTGCGAGGACGATGACCAGCAGCACTTCTTCGCCCGCATCGCCGTTGGGCATGGTGCCAGGGCCAAGACCAACAAGTTGCAAACTACGGATGAGGCTGGTGTTGGACTGCGGTGCCATGAGCACGGCCGTGTGGTCGGTCAGTTCCGTGAGAAGCCGAGTGGTGTGATCTAACAGTCGCCCAATTTCGCCGTGTGCACGATCGAAGAAGTCAGACACTTGGGTAGCGATTGGCTCCACCACGCGAGTGCGATCGGGGCTGCGTCCGAGAGAGTCCACGAAGTACCGGTACCCGCGGTCGGTTGGGATGCGCCCGGCAGAAGTGTGGGGGTGGGTGAGATAACCGTCTCGTTCCAGCGCGCTCATGTCGTTACGGACGGTTGCCGGGGACACCGTGAGCTTTGCTGCCTCGGAGACGTGGGCCGACCCGACCGGTTGCCCGGTCTCAATATGTTCGTTGACGACAGCCTGCAGGATTGCAGCCTTGCGGTCATCGAGCGGTTCAGGTGCTGGGTGCTCGGTACCAGGCATCTCTCCACCATACCCAGGTCAGCCTGCTTCCTGGCCGAATCGCCCTCACACGCCAGTTTCGCCCGTTCAGGCGAATCTCACGGTTCATCCGCCGCGGACGACGCGAAAACGCACCAGTGCTTCGTCCCGCTCTGCCGCGTGGTCGATGATTGGATCCGGGTACGAGGCCGGATGACCAGCGTCAAACAGTTGCCGCGGGGCCTGGTGTAGCCACGGCTCGTGCACTGCAGCTTTGGGCAGCGATGCCAGCTCGGGCACCCAGCGGCGGATGTATTCGCCGTCCGGGTCGAACTTCTTACCCTGTGTCACCGGGTTGAAGACGCGGAAGTACGGGGCCGCGTCGGTGCCTGTCCCTGCCGTCCATTGCCACCCGTGTTGGTTGCTTGCGATGTCACCGTCGATGAGGTGATGCATGAACCATCTGGCGCCTCGCTGCCAAGGAAGGTGCAGATCCTTAACAAGGAAGCTGGCCACGACCATCCGGACTCGATTGTGCATCCAACCCTCTGCGACCAACTGGCGCATTCCCGCGTCGACAAACGGATACCCGGTCCTACCCTCGCACCACGCAGTGAACCGTTGGTCTGCAGTCGGACCGGAGTCCGTTTCGATATCGAGTGTCGTCACATAGTTATGGCGAGCAGAGTCTGGACGATGGAATAGTACGTCTGCATAGAATTCTCGCCAGCACAGCTCGGAGAGAAACGTTGTCGCGCCGACGTTGCCAGCGTGCACCATTGGTTCGATGTCGCCCAGCATCTGCCTGGGGTGAAGAACTCCGTACTTGAGATAGGCACCCAACCGGCTTGTTGCGTCGAGAGCCGGAAGGTTGCGGGACTCGTTGTAGTCAGTCACTCGTTCCGTCATGAACACGTCAAACGCGTCACACGCGGCCTCTTCAGTCATGGGAGGAAGACCGCTTGTTGCGGTGCTGGGTGCAACTGGGATGGCTCCGGACACGGTTTCGCCAGACCAACGCGCGCCGGTCAGGGTGGACAGCTCCCCCGTTGTGTCCGGCCGTTGTCCCAGCGCGTGAGTGAGCCAGACTCGTTTGAACGGCGTGAACACCCTGAACGGATCTCCGTCAAGCTTGCGGACAGTTCCAGGCCGAACGAGATAGGGCGAATCCACCAAGCGCATCGTGCTGCCGACTTGCGCAAGCGCAGCGGCCACGGCTCGGTCTCGGGACATTCCGTACGGAGAAAAATCCTCCGTGGCGAACACGTCAGCGTCGCATCGCTTGGCGACTCGGAGAACCTCAGCGGAGGGGTCGCCTTCGATGATGTGTAGCGGGATACCTGCACGGCGAAGCGAGTGCAGCGCGTCGAAAAGGGCTGCGATGCGGTTGGGGCCGCTGGTCCGGAGCAACCGGTTGTCGAGCACGAACACGGCGGTGACCACGCCACCGGCACGCCGCGCATGTTGGATTGCTGATGCAAGCGCCGGATGGTCAATGGAGCGAAGATCGCGCCGGAACCATATGACCGCATTCGATTTCTCAGACACCACGGTTATAGGCTTGCCGAACTCCATCGGGTACCGATAACCGGGTTCCAGAATTGGTCAGGCAGTTGACACGCGGAGATCAGTTTCCGAGATACGCGTCGACCTCGGCCGCAGTGGGCGATGTTCGAGCACCGAGGCTGGTGACGCTCAGCCCCGCTGCGACGTTTGCCAACGCCGCCGCAGCAAACACGTCGTTTCCTGCTGCCAATTCAGCCGCGAACCATCCACAGAAACAGTCACCTGCCCCCGTGGTGTCGATCACCTCAACGTCCAAAGACTCGATGGACTGGACCTCACCGTTGTGGTGAACCGCGATTCCGTCGGCCCCCAACGTGGCTACGACCGTAGTGACGCGGGACGTGAGCGAGTCGATGCCGCCCAGTTGTTCGATTTCAGTTTCGTTGGCGATCAACACGTCGACGTGCTGCCATAGCGACGCTGGCAAGTCCTTTGCCGGTGCCGGGTTGAGCACCACCACCGAGCCGGCGTTGTGCGCTGTTGCAGCGGCGTGCGCCATTACGTCGATGGGGATCTCAAGTTGCAGCAACACGACTGGGGCACCAGCAAAGAGCCCAGCCTTGGCCGCGTCGTCCACGTGCACCGTGCGGATCATTGAGTTGGCACCCGGTGCCACGACGATTGCGTTCTCTCCTGATTCGGCAACGCTGATGAGCGCAACGCCAGACGGATCGTGCTTGCACGTGCCCACATGCGACACGTCGATTTCTTCCTCGATCAGACCCGCCCGGAGCGTGTCCCCGAAGGCGTCTGGCCCGAGCCTGCCGACCATGGCCACCGCGGCTCCGGCGCGGGCCGCTGCTACGGCCTGGTTGGCGCCCTTACCGCCGGGGAGGGTGCTGAACGAATCGCCGAGGACGGTTTCACCTGCCTCAGGGATGTGCGATGTGGTGACGACGAGGTCCATGTTGATGGACCCAACCACCACAACGGTCCGCCCGGTATCTGTGCCGGATTCGGTTGATTCCACAGTGGTCATGCCTCGCTGATGTTGGGTTGTGTGAACGCGTCGATGATTGCCAGCAAAGCGACCGAGAAGAGCGGCCATTGTTCGTCATCGAATTTCATGGTGGACGCGTCTGGCTGCGCGAACCGGTCGTGGAGCACCAATCCCTCAGACAACGCGTACACCGCCATGGAGAGGTGTTGGAGGCTGAAACCGGGCCGCGGTACTGCGCCAACCTGCGTAAGCAGATCCGTAAGTACACCTGTCATTGCTCGCACCGCCACCGAGTGGCGGCTGGCGATTGCGGGGCCGCGTTCCAAGTCATCTTCCAGCGTGGGAGTACTCACGGTGATTGCCCAGATGGCGAGCCATGTTTGCCACGACCGGCTGGCGGCGAGAGCAGCAAGATGCGCGCTGCCAGCGTGAAGGCAAATTTGTTCAAGCGCAGCACGTCGGCCAGCCGCGGACGCAAGGTCGGCTTCGGCAAGAACGGCCTCAGCCGCGGCGCGAAGCGCAACTTCTTCACCGTCGGGGAATTGCTCTGCTGCGTGTAACAGCAGGTCACGATGAAACTCTGACTGGGTAGCCCAGATTCGTCCGTAGACGCTGGCGTTGGTGATCCGTCGGCCGGTGTGCGACTCGATGTCTGCCAGCACGTCGGCCATGCCAACGTTGCCGCACCCGCCCTCGAGACCGCGTTCCATCAGCAACCGGACTCCGGTGTCGATGATCTGACGGCGGGTCTCATCTCGTGAAGTCCTCATCTCCGCCATTATCACTGCCATTCGAAGGACATGAGGTCGCCATGGGGTAGATACGCAATTTGGAGTCGCACCTACGTATACCCCTCGCCGAGGGGTATACGATGCAACCGATAGTCGCAACCGGATTGCGGCTCGAGGAGTTCCTTAACGTGTCAACCGAAGGTCCCAAGCTTCCACCGTTCATTCGTCAGAACCAGGTGAAAGCTCCACAGCTCAACGTCAAACCTGGCCGTCTCATCTTTTTCGCAGTGATCGGTTTTCTTGCGCTTCTTGCGTTCAACCTGTTCAACCGGTCGTTCGTCTCTGTCGACGCAAACGAGATCGGCGTCGAGATCGTCCGTGGCAAAGTCCAAGGCACCTTGCCTCCCGGCTGGCACTTCGTGTCGCCTGTCGGCGGCAAAGTTGTGAAGTTCTCGACACGCCTGCAACAGACCTCGATGCTTCGCACGACCAACGAAGGTGACCGAAGCGGCGACGATTCGGTCGAAGCCGCTTCTGCCGAAGGCGCGACGCTTTCTGTCGACCTGACGGTCAACTACCGGTTGGTTAAGGCCGACGCTGTCAAGCTGTTCAATTCGATTCGCAGCGAAGACGACCTGCGTGAACGCGTTGTGCGCCCTGTCGTTCGATCGGTCACCCGTGACGTGTTTGGCGCGTACAACGCTCGCGATGCAATCACGACGAAGCGCACAGAGATCCAGCAACGCATCACCGCCCGGCTCAACGAACGGCTGCAGCCGCAGGGTATCCAAATCGAAACCGTTGACGTTCGTGAGCTCTATCTGCCGACCAACCTGCAAGAGCAGGTAAACCAGGCGATTGCAGCCGAGGCCGCCTCCCAGAAGGCCACCATCGAGCGCAAGCAAAAGGAAACCGAGGCAGAAACAGCCCGCCTTGTTGCCGAGAAGACAGCTGAGCAGCTCCGCATCAGCGCCCAGGGTGAAGCCGACGCCAAGACCATCAGCGCAAAAGCCGAGGCCACTGCCAACAAGGTGATTTCCGAATCGCTCACCAAGGAGCTGATCGAACTTCGTCAGATTGAGGCCGTGTACAAGAACGGCAACCAGATCTACTTCCTGCCGCAAGGCGCCAACCCCAACATCTTCCTGTCGCCGTCGGGCTCTTCCGCCGCTTCATCGGCTGCAGCTGCGACTGTTCCACCCGCACCCGGCAATTAGGTCGGGAGGCCATACCGCCCGCCCTGCTTGGGCTGCTTTACGCAGCCCGGGTGGGTCCGTTTGATTCCCCAATGAGTGGTGGTTCAGCCTGGTTTACTGCCAGACTCCCTCTCAAACCACCACACAGGGCGCGCAACGCGAGGGCGTCAAAGGGAGTCATACCAATGAAACGCTTCGGCAAATCAGGCAAATCCTTTCTTGCGGTCGGGCTGGCAGCGGGACTTTCGCTCGCAGCCTTCGGCCGTGCAGCAGCAATCACCGGCGGCGAGGCCGACGGGGAACAGCATCCAAACGTCGGCCTCATCGTGTTCTACGACGCAGACGGTCGTTTCCGTTGCACCGCAACACTGGTGACACCAACCGTCTTGCTCACTGCCGCACACTGCACCATTGGTACGTTGGGCAAGACACTGGTCACCTTCGACACCGATCCGCGTGTCGCAGCTTCTGATCCCGGACTTCCCGTGGCAAACGACGTTACGCTCGGCTACGACGGCACGGAAGGTGCCGGCGACCCTCGCTCGTTCTATTTCGGAACGGCACACACGCCGCCGCAATACAGCGAGTTCACCGATACCGCGAATTGGAACGACTACGCCGTTGTTGTGTTGGATCGTCCTGTCACGGGGATCACCCCAGCGACGTTGGCACCGGTTGGCTACTTGGATCAGCTCAAGCAATCGCAGCTCAACAAGACCTTGTTCGAGCTGGTTGGTTACGGCACGGAAGTACGCAAGCCAGACAGCGGCCCTCAGAAGCCGACTCCACAAGGTCTCCCGCTTATCCGGCGCACCACTACCTCACCAGGCCAGAAGCTCACCCCACAGATTCTGCAGATGCAGGGCAACCCGGCAGACACCCGTGGCGGTGGCGGAACCTGCTTCGGTGACTCTGGCGGCCCATCGTTCCTCAACGGTTACCTCGTTACTGTGACCTCCTACGGCTACACCAGCAATTGCCGGTATCTCGGCGGCTATCAGCGCGTCGACATCGCCGTCGCCCAGAACTGGCTGGCGCAGTTCCTCACCAACATGTAGATCCCAACAGGCTTCGGGGACACCCAGGCTCGTCACTACGGTCGTCGTACTTCGGTACCGTTTGAGTTTGTGACCATTGACCCCAGTTCTGAACCGAACACTGAATCAATTGCATTCATCTTCGATATGGACGGCACGTTGCTGGACAACATGTCGTTCCATACCGAAGCGTGGATGGAAACCATCAACGAACTCGGTCATCCGCAGGTTGATGCCACGGAGTGGGAACAACGCACAAGCGGTGTTCCCAACCGAACCATTTTCAGCGACATGCTTGGCGTGCCGCTGGACGATGTTTCCTCATGGGTGGAACGCAAAGAGGCTGCATACCGCCGTTTGGCGCACCGCCGGCTGGAACCTTTGGATGGGCTGCGTGCCTTTTTGGACCAAGCGCAAGACCTAGGCATCACACTTGCCATGGCAACGGGCGCGGGCCAGGCCAACATCGAATTCAATCTCGACGCCCTTGATATGCATACGTACTTCCCCGTCATCGTAGGAGCTGACGACGTGGTGAACGGCAAACCTGACCCAGAGGTCTTTCTCACGGCGGCAGACCGTCTAGGTGTGTCCGCCAAACAGTGCATCGTGTTCGAGGACGCTCCTCTGGGAATCGAAGCGGCCCGACGCGCCGGCATGCGGGTGGTGGCGTTTACCACCATGCTGTCAGCAGAAGTGCTGAGGGACATTCCCGGGGTTTCCGTTGTTGCACGGAACTTTGAGGAGATCAAACCTGAATTCCTTTAACATGATAGGAATTCGCTCGTAGTTTCTACTAAAACGAAGCTGTCGTCCGGAATAGCGGAAAGTGGCGTGAGTAACCGTGATCAGAATCCTCGTGGTCGATGATCATCGAGTCTTTGCGTCAAGCCTGGCCCGAGTTCTCGAAGACGAGCCCGACCTCGAAGTCGTCGCCGCCGTCGACAACGCCGACGCAGCACTTGCCGCAATGGCACGAGGAGTGGATGTCGTCCTCATCGACTTCCGTCTGAGCGCGACTGACGGCGTTGACGGAATCGAAGCAACCCGGCGGCTTGTTTCCCAATGGCCGAACACCCGCATAGTCATGCTCACTGCTTCCCACGACGAAGCAGTAATGACGTCGGCGCTGGAGGCTGGTTGCTCGGGTTTCATCACTAAGAGCGAACCACTCGACGTGGTTTTGTCCGCGATCCGCGGCGCGGCGGTCGGCGAATCCGTCATTTCTCCCGCTTTGCTTGCACGGCTTCTTCCGCGCTTGTCCGCTCGACCGCGAGGGCGAAACCCGGGCCTCACGCAGCGCGAACACGAGGTGTTGGCCCTTATGGCACACGGCGGAAGCAACCAGGACATTGCGAACCAACTGCAGATCTCGCGTGACACCGTGCGAAACCACGTGGCGTCGATTTTGACAAAAATGGGTGTGAACTCAAAGCTGCAGGCGGTCACTGCCGGTATCCAGCGCGGGTTGATCAGCGTGGCACCGTGAACCCGGCAAGCCACGCAGGCGTTCCCAGATCCTCCGGGCACGACAGTGGGTCCGGCGGACGGCCAGAACCAAGCCTGAACGAGTTGATGTCCGAGCACGCCGGGCCGCTGCTCCACGCGTGCACACAATTCGGACTCGGGTTCGTGCTGGTACGCCGAGGCGGGGTCATCATCGACGCCAACCATCACGCGCTGGATCTACTCGGCCGCACGCTGGACGACCTCCGCTCCCTTCCCGACGTCTCTTCTCTGCTCCCTGCGTCCGAACGCCCAAAACGCATGGCGTACCGGCAGCGTCGCCGACACAGGGTCAATGTCACAAACGTCAGCACCATCTTGGTTTTGCACAAAGACGGTCGGCGCATTCCTGTCGAAATGGTTCCCCTTCCGCTGGGCGACGGAGAACTCACCATCCTTGCCCTCCGAGACCTCACCGAGTTGAAGGCGCGCGATCAACTGATCGACTGGTATGCGGCGTTGTGCGAGCGAATGCCGGTTGGCGTCATGATTGTCAACGCGGTCGACACGCCAGAAGGTAAGCGTCTCAGACTCTGGTCCGTGAATGATGCCGCGTGTCTCGCCTTGGGCATGGACTTGAAGGCGCGCCTGGGAGACACACTCCTGTCGATCTTTCCGGGCGAGACGCACGAAGAAGAACGCCAACGAGTATTCAGTGTTCTCGGAACGGGACGCACGGTCCAGCTCCCCGACATCGTCGTCGGCGACCGGCGCGCTCCTGAAGCGGTGTATCGCCGCGTCGTAGTGGCGCTACCCGGCGAAGCACTGGCGATGCTCATCGACGACGTCACGCCGGCCGTTCGCGAAGACAACTACCGCAGAGCGCTCATGGAACGCATCGTGGAGCTGGGTGACTCGGATCGACGCGGTATCGCGCTGGGCATTCACGATGACCCGCTCCAACAGATTGCAGCAGCAGCTCTGTTGATCGGGCAGCTCCGCAGACGAGATCTGCCACCACGTTCGGACTGGCTAGCCGATGCCGATACGGCGCTGCACCGGGCAATGGACTCGCTTCGCCAGCTGGTGTTCGAACTGAGCCCACCTGAGCTGGTGGAGTCCGGGCTTGGCACTGCTATTTCGGCGGCCGCGGACTATTTGTTCTCCGACACCGACGTGTGGGTGCAAGTCGAGTGTCCGCCTGGACTGATGCTGCCGGGCGTTGTCGGGGACACAGCGTTTCGGATTACAGCCGAAGCGCTTACCAACATCCGCAAACACGCGAAGGCCGCCCAGGTGACCGTCACCGTGTATAGCGAATCTGAAACGATTCGAATCGATGTAGCCGATGATGGCGGTGGCTTCCCCGGATCAAGCGTCCCTGGCCACTTCGGCCTTGGCCACATGCGCGACCGGGCCGAGGCACTTGGCGGCACGTGCGGAGTGACGTCCAGCCTGTCTGGAACAACGGTTACCGCTGTACTCCCGCTCGACGGTGTTCCCACACCACCGCCAACGCAACTGGTAAGCACGCTGAAGGAACTCGACCGGGAACGTACCGCCATCCGGCACGAACGGGACGACTTGCGAGAACGGATCACCGATTTGGGAGCAGCAGCGGAACGGTCCGAATTCCGGCTGGCCGCGATCAGCGGGCTGGGTGTTTCCATGGACGCTCGAGGCGAAGCTACCGACACCCGATCCTCGGCCCTCGCCGCCTGTCAGTTCCTTGCCGAAACGGTGGCTGACGGTGTGGCCATCCGGCTCTTGACCAGCGACGATTCCACCCTTCAACGGGTTGCAAGCTGGCACTCAGATGCTGCCCAGCTGGACTATCTCAACCAGCATTTGTTTGTCGACCGCACAACAGACACTTCGAATGCGCACATGGTTTTTGAGTCGGGTCAACCGGTACTGATCGATAGGGACCGTTCGACGTGGCTCCCGGCCGATGGCCCCACCCCGCCGTCCGGCCCGATTCAGATCCACTCTGCCATCCTGGTGCCCATCCATGTCGGCGGAGCCATCGTAGGAGTGATGACCGCTTGCAGGGATCAGACGCCGGAACGGTTGTCCGAAGCCGACCTCGAGTTTTTCTCTGTTCTCTCTGACATCGTCGGCGCGCATCTCATCCACGGCGAGGATCCGATTGCGTGAACTCTTTCGGCGAGAGTGATTAGCGCGAACGCGTCAGGCGCATCTGACGCGGCGACACGGCGGCGCGCCAGTACCGACGCGACTGGTCCGAAGGCAAATCTATCCTCACACTTGACGGGTGGATCTCGGCGTCGGCAGCACTTCAAGCGAAACATCGTCCGTCGCTGAGGACACGCGACGCGCAAAACTCCTCCGACGGCTCTCGCTTCTCGACACGCCGGCGGAAGCTGCGTTCGACGAAGTCGTCCTCTTCGCTGCAAACGCGCTGGGTACGCCGATGGCCGCCATTTCGTTGCTCGACGAGGGTCGGCTGTGGTTCAAGTCAACGGTGGGCCTCAACGTTTCAGAAACACCCAACGACCGTGCGTTTTGCAGCGTGACGATTCGCACCGACACCGAACTTGTGGTGACCGACACGTGGAGCGACGTTCGGTTCGCCGATAGCCCAATGGTGACCGGATCTCCGTCAATCCGGTCCTATGCAGGAGTCCCGATCCGATTGTTCGGCGAGCGGATCGGGACCCTGTGCGTGCTCGACCGATCGCCGCGGCAATTCACCGACGAGGACTGCAGCACGCTTCGATTTCTGGGCAACCAGGTGGAACACCTGATTGACCTCCACGCGCGCCGTTGCGCGGAACTCCCTCCTTCGATGGACGCGATGACGGCAGCAGCAGCTCGAATTGAACGTGGTGAAAGCGTTGAAGATTCGTCTGCTGGATTCGGTCGTGCTGCATGGGTATACAACCTGCGTACCCTCCGGATCTTGGATGTCAACCATTGGGCAGTTGAGCGCTACGGCTGGTCGCGAGCCGAGTTTCTTGCGAAGACGATTCTGGACATCCGCCCGCCGGAGGACCGCAGCGTGTTGCGAGCCGTCATTTCTGACGGTTCGATCGACACCTATGCAGCAAGTCGGCTGTGGCGACACTGCCGGAGCGACGGCGAACTGATTGACGTGAAGATCACGGGTACACCGACAACATTCGACGGGCAGGCCGCCCGTCTAGTTGTCGTCACTGATGTCACCGCCCAGGTGGCGTTGTCCGATGCACTGGACCGGGCAGCGCACGTAGATTCGCTTACCGGCCTTGCCAACAGGCGTCAGTTCATCAGGACACTGACCGAGCGATTGAAAGACTCCGACGTGGCCCACGCGGTGCTGTTCGTCGACCTGGACCGTTTCAAGATGGTGAATGACACCATGGGTCATGACGCAGGCGACGCGCTCCTCGGCGCGGCCGCAGCGAGGGTGCGGGCATGTGCGCCTCACGCTGACCAGGTGGCCCGCCTCGGAGGCGACGAGTTTGCGTTGGTGCACAACGTAACCAGCGCCAACGAAGCGCGAGCGTTCGCAGAGCGGGTCCGTGCCCGCTTAGAGCATCCGTTCATCATCGACGGCTTGGAGTACTACGTATCGGCCAGCGTCGGTATCGCAGTGTCCACTCCTCAGTCCACGCCACAATCGTTGCTTGCCGAAGCTGACGCTGCGATGTACGCAGCGAAAGACGCAGGACGCAACGGCTGCGCCCTCTTCGACATGGAGTTGCGCCAACGAATGGCCGACTGGTCCGACGTGCAACGCGACCTGCATCACGCGATTGACGATGACCAGATCGAGTTGGACTATCAACCAATCGTCCACTTTTCCACCGGAGAAGTGGAATACGAAGCACTTGCACGGTGGAACCACCCAAGCAAGGGACGCCTGCAACCAGGCGCGTTCATCGACGTTGCCGAGGAGTCAGGGTTGATCGTCCGGCTTGGCGCACACATCTTGGAGATGGGGGCGCTCCACGCGTCGCAGTTGGGCGTCCCAGTCAGCATGAATGTTTCAGTGCGGCAGTTCAACCGCACGCTCGTGCAACAGGTCGCGACGCTGATTTCGCGCCATGGGCTCCGCCCCGGCCAACTTGTCATCGAAGTGACCGAGTCGGCTGTTGGTGATACCGAACATGCACGGACGGTGCTTGACGGGCTCCGCGACGCCGGGGCGCGTATTTGGATCGATGACTTCGGCACGGGCTTCTCGTCACTCGCTCGGCTCAACTCCCTGACCTTTGACGGACTCAAGCTGGCGAGAGAGTTCGTGATGAGTCTCGACTCCCCCCACGGCTGGGGCATCGCAGTTGCCATCGTCGGTATTGCACGCGCGCTGAGCATCCCGGTGATCGCGGAAGGTGTTGAAACTCAACGTCAGCTTCTTCAGGTTCGAAAACTTGGCTGCGCAATGGCCCAGGGATACCTGCTGGGTCGGCCAGCGCCGTTCGCCAACCGCACAAATTGGAAGGTTCCGGACCTTTCTCCTCTTGCAACCGCTTCGGACTGGGGAACCTTCGAACGTATCTAGGACTGACCCGAACGCCCTCATCGTGGAGGTGGGTGGCCCGATACTGTCACTGGGTCGTGTGAGGATGGTTGAATGCCTCCTAAACGTCCGGCCAAAGTCAAGCAGTCCATCGCAAAGTTGCGCGGGGTGGACCGTGACCGGGCAATGCACGCCGAAGAACTGGTGTCCAACCAGGGCTGGGGGCGTGAACCCGCAGATCTAGTGGCGTTCGTGGTGTATCCACTGGACGACGATGTAGTCACCAGCGCAGCGTTTGCGAACGAAATCGGCTCGTTGTCCATGGACGCAGCAGCCTTTGCCGAAACAGCAACTTCAGGTGCAGCAGTGCACGCCGCAGCCATGGCCATGCACGCTTTTCGTAGCGTTGCAGAATCTCACCAGCAGACCCACTACCTCGCCCGTTTCGACCGCATCCTCGTCGACGTCCCAAGCATCGAGGCTCGCTTCGGCGACTAGCCCGGGGACTAGCCCGGTTGGGCTAGGTCGCCCTACTCGTCGAGCTTGAGGGCGGAGATGAAGGCTTCCTGTGGCACTTCCACACGCCCGATGGACTTCATCTTCTTCTTGCCTTCCTTCTGCTTTTCAAGCAGTTTGCGCTTACGGCTGATGTCGCCGCCGTAGCACTTGGCAAGAACGTCTTTACGCTTAGCTTTCACCGTTTCGCGTGCAACGACGCGAGAACCAATTGCGGCCTGAATTGGGACGTCGAACATCTGGCGTGGGATGAGCTCGCGCAGTTTGGCAGTCATCTTGCGACCAAACTCTTCTGCCTTGGAACGATGGATGATGGTTGAGAACGCGTCGACCGGCAACCCGTTCAGCAACACGTCGAGCCGGACCAACTGGCTTTCGGCGTACCCGTCGAGTTCGTAGTCAAGCGAGGCGTAACCCTTGGTGCGGCTCTTCAACGCATCGAAAAAGTCCACAACCACTTCCGCCAGCGGGATGCGATAGACCATCTCGAGGCGTTCTGGGCCGAGGTAATCCATGCGGATCATTTCACCACGACGGTTCTGGCACAGCTCCATGATGGTGCCGGTGTAGTCAGACGGGGTGAGAATGCTGACCTTGAAGTACGGCTCGGCGATGGACTCGATGTGGTTGACCGGTGGCATCTGCGACGGGTTGTCGATGAGTACCAACTGCCCGTCTGTGGTGGTGACCTGGTACTCCACGCTTGGAGCGGTTGCGATGAGCGCCAGGTTGAACTCTCGTTCCAACCGTTCACGCGCAATTTCCATGTGCAACAGCCCGAGGTACCCACAACGGAATCCAAACCCCAACGCGCCAGATGTTTCTGGCTCGTAGGTGATGGACGCGTCGGACAACTTCAGTTTGTCGAGGGCCTCGCGAAGCGCTGGGAAGTCGTCGCCGTCGATTGGGTACAGGCCGCAGAAGACCATGGGCTTGGGCTGCTTGTAGCCAGGCAGCATCTCGGTGGCTTGCTTGGCGTACTCCGTGACCGTCTCGCCGGAACGGGCTTCGCCGAGGTTCTTGATACCGGCGATGATGTAGCCGACTTCGCCAGGACCGAGTTCTGCGACCGGCGTGTTGCCAGGGGTGCGCACGCCAACTTCCAGGACTTCGTGCTGACCCCGGGCGTGCATGTAAAAGACCTTGGCCTCCTTTTTCAGGCGGCCGTTCATGATGCGGACAGCCGAGACCACGCCGCGGTACTCGTCGTAGTAGCTGTCGAACATGAGGCCCTGCAGCGGCGCATCGGGATCGCCAATGGGAGCAGGGATGCGTTCACAGATGGCGTCGAGCAGCTCTGACACGCCGTTGCCGGTCTTTGCCGAGATCCGCAGAATGGAATCCGCGGGGATACCAAGGACCGTTTCGATTTCGGCTGCGTATTTCTCTGGTTCGGCCGAGGGGAGGTCGATCTTGTTGAGCGCAGCAACGATTTCGAGATCGTGCTCCAGCGCCAGATAGCAGTTGGCCAGCGTTTGCGCCTCTATGCCCTGTGCCGCGTCGACCACCAGCACCACGCCTTCGCAAGCGGCCAACGAGCGGCTTACCTCGTAGCCGAAGTCGACGTGACCGGGCGTGTCGATGAGGTGGATGGTGTGCTGGATGCCTGCCCGGCTGCCGCTGCCCGGCTTCCATCCGACTCGAACGTTTTGCGCCTTGATGGTGATGCCACGCTCTCGTTCGATGTCCATCGAGTCCAGATACTGGGCGCGCATTTCACGAGCGTCGACGGCTCCGGTGAGTTCGAGGATGCGGTCTGACAGCGTCGACTTACCGTGGTCGACGTGGGCGATGATCGAAAGGTTGCGGATCGAGGAACGGTCGAGGGTCATGAGCTGGCTTCTGCAGAGAGTCCGTAACGGTTAGGGGAGAAGCTGGTGAAGCAAGGGGCGAAGCGTGGGAAGAAATACAGCAGCCCCGCCGGAGGCGGGGCTGACGGGAGCAGAGCCAGGAGGCCCGGGCTCGAAATCACGCTCGGAATTTAGGCTCCAAAAATCAAGCGGTGAGCTTGGCAATGCGCTTCATCAGCGACGACTTGCGGTTTGCAGCCTGGTTCTTGTGAATGATGCCCTTGGTTGCTGCCTTGTCGAGGCGCTTGATAGCCAAACGAAGGGTAGCTTCGCTGGCCTCAGAGCCTGGTTCAGACGTAGCAGTACGCACGGCAACCTTCACCCGCGTCTTAAGTTCGCTTCGCACAGCCTTGTTGCGATCATGCGCTTTGGCATTGGTGAGAATGCGCTTCTTCTGGGACTTGATGTTGGCCACGAGTAACAGAGATCCTTGTGATGCGGCCCGGAGCACCCGGGCCTGCAGAACGGCCACCAAGACTAGCAGCACCCGAACCAGGTACCTGCCACCCTCCCCAATTGTGGCAAGGCTACCGGCGGGCAGCGGCCCCAAGCCGAGCGAGGCGGGCAACCAGGACTTCCATGACGACTTCGCCCGGCAGGTCACGCCGGCCACGCAGATCAAGGTCAGCCTGGGCGAGAAGTTCGATGCCGCGCGCCACGTTGACCTGGCCAAGCTTGTTGGCCTGGGTGAGCGCCTTTTTGGCAGGAAACGTTGAACCAGTCATGCCAAGTGCAGCAGCGGCTTCGTTTTCGTTCCGTATCCCGCTGCCAGAGAGCCGCAGCATCTTGGCAAAGTGCGCACCAAGGCTGGCCATGACCTGCAACGGGTGTTTGTCGCCGTGCAGCTGGCGCCGTAGTTGGTCAAGAGCCGCTCCGGTATCGCCACGGTCAATTGCGTCCGTGAGATCCCACGGGGCGCCACCACCGGCCTCGCCGAGGAACGGGTCAAGTTCGTCGACCCCGATGCGCGCTCCCTCACCGTGCACAGCTGCGAGTACGGACAAAATGCCATCGACCCGTGACAGCGAATCACCGAGATGTTCGGACAGATGTTGCACAGCCCGCCTGTCCAACCGCACCGGGGCATCGACCAGGCGCTCTTCCAACCAGCCCTGGCGGGCCTTGCCGGAGGGAATGCCGGTCTCGATGACTCCACCCAGTCGCTTGACGCCGTCGAGCACCTTGCGTGGGGTCTGACCACCTCCAGCGACCAGGATGAGCCGGGAAGACGGGCACGGCGCAGCGAAGTACGTGAGCAACGCTTCGACCCCGTCAGAGTCCACCCGCCCTATCTCGCGGACCACAACAACTCGTTTAGTGGTGAACATCGGCGGGGTTTGCGCTGCATCGACCGCAACCGCTGCGTCATAGTCCTCGCCGCCGCCACCGATGTCGTCGAGGCCGAGGGAGAGATCTTCGCCGTCTGCGGCCGCGTGGATGAGATCACGGACGGCATCGTCTCGTAACACCGGGTCGTCGCCCTTAACCAGAAGGACTGCGCCCTCTTGACGCGCTAACTCCAGCGGAACACTCACCCGTTCAGGTTGTCACACCGGAACGACAACCATCACAGGTCCGTCACACCTGTTGGCCAGCCAACCGGGCTGCACTCGACAAACGCTGCCCTGCCGGATCATTTGCCTGATCATTTGCCTGATCATTTGCCTGACCTGCGGTCCAGCTTTCGGCTCGGCTTCCGGTCACCGATACAGTCCGGAGGATGAGCCAACCGACTCACCTCCGGTTTCATTTCGCGCAACTGAACATTGGCCGGGTTACCCACCCGTTGGACCACCCGTCCATGACGGAGTTCACCACCATGATCGACCTCGTCAACCGAATGGCCGAGTTGTCACCCGGCTTCGTGTGGCGCCTCCAGACCGAAGACGGCGGGTCGTCCAGTTACGTCGCAGCATTCGACGACCCGTTGCTCTTGGTCAACATGAGCGTCTGGGAACAACCCAAGGACTTACGCCACTTCGTTTACAAGAGCGGCCACGCCTCCTACCTTCGGCGCCGCAGCGAGTGGTTCCAGCGCCTCGATGATAAGTACACAGTGTGTTGGTGGATTCCCGCTGGCACCATTCCAGATGTGCAAGATGCAATCCGCAGGCTGGAGCATTTCAGAACGAACGGCCCATCCGACGAGGGGTTCAGCCTGACGGAGGACCGAAACCCTCCGGCCGATGCACCACCAATCAACTAGAGCGACGAGCGCCGCAACACCACGTTCACCAGCAGGATTGAGGCCATCCCTGGGATTGCAAGCACCGGGTTGCCTTTGGCAACAGTCCACGCCTCGAAGCCACCGGCGAGCGCCACAGACAGCAGCACGGCACTGAAACGGTTGAAGCGCTTCACGACGGGCGCACCCGAGATGGTTACTTTGGTTGCCTTACGTGGTTTGGCAATCAGTTCGTTGCGCTCTTTCGATGACAGCAACGTGATGAGGCCAACCAAGACAATAAGTGCACATCCCATTAGTGGCAGCTTGGCCAACCACCAATTGGTCGAGCCGACCGCAGCTGTAGGCAGCAAGCCGAGTTGCGAGAATGCGAATGCAGCAACGGCAAGCGCCGTGAAGTGCCACACGTAGGTCGTCATGGTCATTGTGTTCGCGACCACGACCGTCTTCCACAAACCGGCTCGACGTGTGAGCAGCGAGCTGATTCGAGGTGCAGCGGCGATCGCGAACGAGCAGATGCCTAAGCCGTAGAACATGAGAGCAAGCGAAGGCGGCCAGGTGTTAGCAAACTGAGCACCGGGCACACTCACCATCGCAAGCGGCCAAGGGCCAAAGGCGACAAGCGCTGCGGCAACGGTCCACGAACCAGCGCCGAATGCCACCAACTTGCGGCCAGCGGGGATGCGATTGCCGCAGTCTTTCCATGCGAACCCAATCACCTGGAAGAGCAACCAGCCGACCACGATGTTGATCTGTGGGAGGTAGTGGACCTTGAAGAATCGGGCCGTTTCACCGACGCAGAACAACGTGATCAGCGCGCTGACAAACAGCGCCCGGTTGCGGCGAAACGCGGAGAGCGTCAACGGTGCGAGAGCGGTGTCAACCACGTAGTTGGCAAGGAACCACAGCGGGATAGCTGCGACAGCAGCGGCTTGCGACGCGAGCTTCCCGTAACCGAGGAGCTGACCGACCACCAGCACTGGCAGCCACACCCCTGCCAACCACGCCGCTGGTGCGGATAGTCGGGCGAGTCGAGCACGCACCCACGACCCGTCAGTGTTTCCCTTGCGGCGGTGAGCGTCCAGCGACGCTGCGTTGGAAAAGCCGCCAATGCAGAAGAAGATGGGCATCACCTGAAAGAGCCAGGTGACGATGTGCAACGAACCCAGCTGGTCAAGCGCGTTCCCTGCAACCAGTTTGCCGTTCACCATCCGGGCGTCAGATGCAAGCCAGTGTCCCAGCGCAACAGCGACCATCGCCAGCGCACGGTATGCGTCGATCGCCCGGTTACGAGTCGCTGGCGTGTCTCCGGTGAGCGCTGAAAGGTCTGCGGGCCGACTCGCCGTTCCGCCTGCAGCGGGTTCGCTGACCTCGTGACGCCGCAGGGGATGGTTGGTGCGGGCGGATGATTCCGTGGGGCCAGCGAACGGCCGGCTGGAGTGGGTTGTCTTCATGCACCCATCGTGAAGAAACGAGCTTCGCTGCCCTACCCGGCGAATCCCCCAGCGTTCTCTGGGGGATCCCTAACCAATATGGCTACCCCAACCTGCTGCCGACCTCGCATCGTGACCTCGTTAATGACGAAACCCGCTCTCCAACGTTGCGCCCCTAGCAACCAACCCGGTCGAAAACGCGTCCAGGACCGCCATCCGAACCAACGTTGGTTGCTCAAAACTCAACGTTGGTTGCAATTGCGGCGCTTGAGTTCCACCGCTGCCGCCGTGCAAATGAGGGCGGCACCGCCGAGCATCACCCAGATCCACACAGGAAGGGTTCGGAGCTGTCCGCCGAACGCTGCCAAGAGCGTGGCCACTGCGAGAATCGCCCCGCACCACACGGCGACGGTGTGTTCACGGATTGCACCGAGCCCAATCAGGGCCACGCCGATAAGTGCGATTGCGCCCACCCGACCAGACGTTGACCCGAACGTGGTGAGTACCAGATAGAGCGTTCCGAGACACAGCGACGGGAGGAACCACGGAACAACACGAGCCGGAGGGATGACAGGTGATCCGGCCTGTAGGCCAACGAGTTGAGTCTCTGGCTTCGCTGGTTGCAGGCTACGAGCAGCAACCTCGGCGATCATCAGGCAGAGCAGTATCAGGCCGACAGCGCCGTCAAGGGATGGATACTCAACGCACGCACCGAACCCGCCTCCCACCGCAAGCACGGCGCCCAGCGACCAGGCGACTCGGTCGGAACGATGCCACCCCGCCAGCATCAGGAAGGCACCTGCGCCGATAGCAACGCTCCATTCACCGGCGACGACCACGCTGCCTGCAAGAGCGACGAGGCCACACACCCTCAACAGACGACAAAGGACGTCGTTCATGTCCGACTTCGTCTCGGTGGCAAACGCCGACCACCCGTATGCAGCCATGCCCACAATCGCAAGCCCGCTGGCGGTGACGATTGAGTTCAACGGTCCGTTGTGCACAAGGTCGGTGAGGATGACAACCAGACCGGTTGTGGCACCAGCGGCAGTGTTGACGAACCAATTCCTACGTCGTTCGATCAATGCAACTGCGCCGGCAACGAAGGATGCAACCAGCAACGTTGCAGGCGCCCACACCTGCAGCCAAACCATTGCTCCGCTGACCATGGCGCACGGTCCAAGTAGCCCCGCAAGGTCACTTTGCTTGTCACGTGCGGTACGACGAAATCGGAAGCTGGCACCCAGGAGTCCAGCGGTGATGAAGCACCCGGCAGCGATGCCTGCTCCGGTGCTCCAGCCCAAGCCCGCAATCATCCACGCACCGAGGACGGCAAGGCAGAACTGCAGGGCGTCTGGCACGACCGAGCCGGGGCGCATGGCACTGCGCAGCGTTTTCTTGAAGTTTGCGATTGGCATCGCATCGGAGTCGGCAGGCGGTGCTTGAGCCCGAAGTGGAGCAACCCATCCGGCACGGGCGCGGCTGAGCGGTGAACGGAGGGATCGGAGTTGAACCCGAAGTGGAGCAACCCATCCGGCACGGGCGCGGCTGAGCGGTGAACGGAGGGATCGGAGTTGAACCCGAAGTGGAGCAACCCATCCGGCACGGGCGCGGCTGCTTGCCAGCATCGCTTCCAATGTGCACATAGCAATTCCGGGGAGAATCAGCCATGCGTCCACTGGAACGGTGACCACCGAGAACAGCGCGACAAGGGCCGAGATGGCAGAGGCACCTGCAGCGGGAAGCAACCACCACTGCCCGGATCTTGTTGATCTCCACGCAAGCGTGACAGCGCCAAGCAACCCGGCGAACACAGCCGCAGCGTTCACCCCGGCTCCAACGGCACCGATGTCTCGAAGGGTGCCTGGACCGAATCCAAGCTCGGCAGGAACTCCCGCTAACTGAACAGAGACGGACATTGCGACAAGTGCAGCCGTCCGCCGGTCCGACCCGAACAACGCAAAGACAAATGCGGACATCGCGAGCACTATTGCGACCGGCGTTGCGGTCAAGGCTGCGCCACCAACTGCGGCCACCGCTACGCCGATTGACATCGCGCCAATCAGCAGCGGGGCTTTGCGCACAACGCCGTAACCCCAAACCGCTGCGGTGCCCACCAGGCCACCGATGAGCATGCACATCCGCCACGTGTGGCCGAACTGAGACGTCGCAGTTATTGCGACTGGAAGGACCAGCGAAGGGGCCAAGTGGACCAGAACCCTACCAACGGTCTGCAGCCTCGGGGCCAGGAACTCTGCAGCGATCACGGCCGCACTGAGCACTGCAATGAGCAGGGTGAGCCGAGTAGTTACGCCGGTCTCTCCCCACAACGAGGCTGCTGCAGCCACGGCCGAAGCCATCACAAGCCCGCCGCCCAGGATGGCGGCACCAGCCACAAACACCGTGCTGCGTGACTCTGTCCTGATGATCGACTTGCGTCGGGCAGGATTATTCGAAGTCCGATCAGGCGATCCCTCACCCGCTTCTGGCGGACGAAAAGGTGGTTGTGGAGCATCCACTGGCCACCCGGGCCAAGCTGTTGGGCCAGAAGTTGGCGGAGGAATCGAGCCGAGCGTCGGACCCGGCGTTAACGGTGAGTCTTGCGGGATTGGCGGGACTGAAGGGACATGTGGAACGACCATGCCTAGAGTGTGCGGATTCGCCTCGGCGCTCCGTCATCGTGAGAAACCCTCACTGTGCTCTGGGGGTTTGGTGGGGTGGTTCCTCTTGGCAGCTAGTTAATCGATGCCATGTTCTACGGCATAGCGGACCAGGTCTGCACGGCGGGACAATTGCAGCTTGCCCAGGATGTTGCGCACATGGTTCTCGGCGGTTTTTGGTGAGATGAAAAGCGAACTTGCTATCGCAGCGTACGTATGGCCACGAGCAACGAGTTGGAGGACCTCGCGCTCTCTCGCCGACAGCGGCGATGCGCCTGTGGCCTTCGACAGCCTACGGAACTCCCCCATGACCAACGCCGCGAGGGATGGGCTGAAGACGGGTTCGCCGTTTGCCGCTTTCACGAACGCTGCTTGAAGCTCACCGATGGGTGTGGTCTTCAGCAAGTAGCCAGCGGCGCCTTCGGCAACAGCATCGAGAAGATCTCGCTCTGCTTCCGACACTGTGAGGATGACGATGGGCGCGATGTTTGCGCAGGCCCGCACAACCGCCAGGCCACCGCCGCGGGGCATATGTAGATCTGACACCACGAGGTCAGGTCGGTGCGCGGTGACCACGTCGATTGCACCTTCGGCGTCGTCTGCCTCGCCTACGACCTGGAATCCCGGCCCAAGTTCCGCCTTCAACCCTGCACGAACGATGGCGTGGTCGTCGGCCAAGACCACACGAAGAACTTTCGCTTGCCGGGAATCCGTATGTGTGCTCATGAACTCTTACTTCCTGTGGCCTTGCCGATGCGGCCGGTGATTCGGACCTCGGTACCAGTTCCGGGCGCACTGATGATGTCGGCTTCTGCGCCAACCTCCTGAAGCCTCGCCAGAATTGATGAGCTGATTCCCTGCCCCGGGCTGACCGTGGTGACATCGAACCCAACGCCGTCATCTGACACCGTGACGAACACCGACCCGTCTTCATCGACCTCTGCGTAGACAACCGCCCTGCTGGCACCCGCGTGCTTGGCCACGTTTGTAAGCGCCTCGCCAACAGCAGCGGCTACTGCAGCGATGATCGGGTCTCCTTCAGCGGGCGCGTCAGAGTCGTCCAACACGGACACGGTGATAGGTAGATCGTGGGTGCGGCCAACTCGATCTGCGACCCGACGCAGCCGTTCTTCGAGTGTGGCGCCCTCAGCGTCGGAACGAATGCCATGGAACAACCAGGCGCGAAGTTCACGATCCGTAGAGCGTGCGACAGCCGCGAGCTCAGGGTCGGTGGTGCGTGCGCGTCGGTCAACGAGGGCAAGTGTTTGCAGCACTCCATCGTGCAGAGTGCGGGCAACTTCATCTCGTGCCCGACGCATTGCAACCTCGTTCTCTACCTTGCGCAGACGCTGCGTGATTGCACCGAACACCACCGCTGAAACGGCGTAAAACACCGCACTCGAGATGAGCGACAGGATTCGTTCACCCGGGAAGCTCTGCACGTTGTTAACCAAGGCACCGAAATAACGGCCCGAGGCTGCCAACACTCCAAGAAGCGCACCCCAACGCGGGCCAAGCGCCGTAGCCGCAGAGATCGAAGCAACCAGCGGCCAGTTTCCTGCGAGGTTCTGCCCTGACCCGAAGGAGTGCCCGGTTGCAAACACCCATCCGTCTACGAGAAGCAGCACCCACGCGATGGACACTTCAACGAGCACAAACAGCGGGTGGGCAAGTACCTCGGCACGACTGCGAAGCAACACGGTGCAACCAATGGTCCACGCAAGCGCGACGAAGATAGCCACAGCCGCAATCACCGGATGGTCAAGCTGGTCGGCCTGGACCATCGCAGTGACGGTCAACCAAGCCCAGATGGCCCAACGTGCAACGGCAATGCCTTGCAGCACTGTTCGGTCGGTTGGCGTTTGGGTGAGCGCCCATTTAGAGAACTCCGGGTCGTCTCCAGGAGGCGGTGCCAACCCATCTGGCCCGGTCAGAGATACAGACATCTGTTGAATCGTTGTCGGTTAACCGGCCGCAGGTGCGGATAGGGCCTCAGGTCCGCTCTCAAGCGTGACGACGCCATGACCACTTTGGCACGTAACGACCACCCACGGTTGGCCGCCGGGACGAACGTGCACGATGTCATCGACTCCAAGGCCCACGATTGGAGTGGAACCAAGATTTGAGGTCGCTCCGCACAAAATGATCATTGCGGTGCGGTGCCGCGAGAGTACGGGTGCCAACGCTGTCCACAATGCGTTGGTCGGCCGATCGATGACCACGGCCGACAAGTTGTTCACTCCAGCGGCCCGAAGTGAACGGAGAACCGATTCGCCGTTGGTGCCGGGACGAACCGCCAAGATGGTCACCTGGTCTGCTGCGGGTGCAGATCTCCAGAGCGCTGCGGTCGTACCGCCGAGCGCTGTTCCTGCCAACGCTGGTTGACGATGGACTCCGGACAACCCGGGCGCTATCCGGGTTCCCGTCACCAGAATAACGACAGCGACAGCGACCCCAACGGCGCGGGCCAATGGGAGTGACGCACGCGTCAACAGCCAGATAGCACCTACACATACGATGCCCGCCAACGGCCACCAGACGGGCAGCGGAAAGAGCCGGGCGATGTTGCCTCCCCCACGAGCCACGCTCGCAACCCACCAAATAAGCACCCTATCCACCAAGTGAAGAATGACCGCTGCCCGACCACCAAGGACCCCGGCAGGCACACCGATGACAACGCCCCAGATCATGAGCGGCTCGGCAGCCGGGAGCGCCAGGAGGTTTGCGAGGACACTCACCGGCGAGACTCCGCCAAGGCCCAACAGCAACGGATAGGTGCCGATCTGTGCGGCAAGGGTTGCGGCCAACGGTCGTGCCAACCACGCGGGCACTCGCCTTTCAGCGAGCCGGGTTTCCAACGGTGCTGCCAACACGGCCAGGCCGGTGGTTGCGCAGACCGAGAGCCCAAATCCGAGGGACCAAGCCAACAACGGATCGATAACGAGCAGCCCAATCACCGCGAGGGACAACACTCGCAACGCGGCTTGGGGCCGGTTGGCAGCACGTGCCAGCACGACGAGGGCGGCCATGGTGGCGGCACGCAGCACGGACGGCTCGAAGCGGGTGATTAATGCGAATCCTGCGATCACCATGATCGCGGTCGCTGCGCGCAAGATGGACGGCATTCGACGAAGCAACGGATTGGCCGCTGTGAGGAGAAACGCGACGTTCTGTCCGGAGACCACCAGGAGGTGCGCCAGCCCGGACGCTCGAAAATCATCGGCGACCGCCGGGTCCTGGCCGCGGTCATCGCCGAGCACAAACCCTCCGAACAATGCTCGCTGGTCAGGGGGAAGACCGTAAGCACCTCTAGCAACCTGCCCCCGTATCCAACGAGCACTGCGCCACAGGACCGACCCATGATCGACCAGCGTTGCCGATTTCACGGTCACTCGACCCGCAAGGTGTTTACTGACTGCCCAGCCTGGAATCGCACCATCCCACTGCTGTGTTCGGCCAACAATTCCATAACGGCTACCGGCGCTGCCCAAGGCGAGAGTGCGACCAGCGTCTCCGTAGGCAACACTTCGCAATCGCTTGCCATCTAAACGAAGCGTGACCAACACACCACCACCGGGGATGGGGCTTGGGTCCGTGACCAGTTGCCCGATTTCATCGACGTAGCCCGGGCTGCCCACGTGCAAGCCGGCCAAGGCACGCACGGACAACAATGGCATGGCCGAGAAGACAAGCGCGCATAGCAGTAAGGAAACGCGACGAAGGTCGTGACCCCGCCCGACGAAGACAGCGAAAGCCACCAACGTGGTGAATGCAATAGGGAGTCGAGCGACTTGTTCGGAGTACCCGCACAGCCCAGGACCAAACCTGCACGTGAGCAAAGCACAACCAGCGGCAGCCACAACCCCGGCCGAATCCGGCAGGCTGGATACCAGTCGGATCGCCCGGATCGCCCGGATCAACTGGATCAACTGGATCAACTGGATCAACTGACGGAGAGTTGCTTACGCATCGACGCCAGCTTCGCTTCGCCGATACCCGGAACATCGAGCAGCTGATTTACGGATCTAAACCGCCCGACGCGAGAACGGTGTTCGATAATTGCTGCAGCGGTGGCTGGCCCAACGCCCGGGAGCGAATCGAGTTGCTCGGCAGTAGCCGTGTTGAGATCGATCACCTGCTTGACCGCTGTTCCTGCGGCGGCCGCCGTTGCGGTGTTGGAGAGTTGGCCCGTTGACTGGACCGAGATTTGGTCTGTCGGCACAGCAGGGATCTGTGCTCCACGCCGCGGGATGTAGAGGCGACTTCCGTCAGCGAGCAGCGATGCAAGGTTGACCCGGTCGGGATCTGCGTCTGGTGTCATTCCGCCAGCAGCAGAAACTGCGTCTGCTGCACGAGCGCCACGCGCCAGCACGTACACGCCGGGGTTGAGTACCGCTCCTGCCGTGTGCACAACTAACGACGACGCAACAGCCGGCGTCGCTGCGGAGGACGCGAGAAGAGCATCGGTAACGGCGGAAGACGAGACGGTTACGCCAGGTGCCAGCGAAGGAGCTGTGGTCACCGATGGGGTGGCCATGTTGCCTTCACGTTGCTTGCCGACGGTTGTTGGTTCCGCACCCGGCGTGAACGGAATTTCTCGGACTCCAGCAGCTCCGTTAGCGGCGGCTCCACTGCCTAAACCGCCAATTCCGGCTCCAACGGCGAGCACCACGATGCAGCCCGCTCCGAGCGCCACGACGCCAAGTTGAAACCTCCGACCTCGCAACTGCGAGACCATTTGCGATGCGTGCCGAACGGATCGACCAGAGGGGGTATCAGTGGAGGGATCGTGCGTGCGGTCCGGCGTCGTTCCGGAAGAGCGCGACGAACGAAGGGAGTTGGACTCTGATGCGCGACGCGAGCCGCGAGGCGCTGGGGGCGCGGTTGTAGGAGTTGGTGCGGGGGCCAGAAGAACCATGGCGCCCTCCTCGTCGAAAGTCGAAGGAGAACTGCGCGACGCGGGGGAAGCGTCAGAGCAATTGCGCGGGCCTCAAATGGCCAAGGAGGGCTGCGTAGCCGTCGAAAAATGACTGTAGCGCGGGCTCTGCTGGCCCTTGTTCATTGCCGAGTTCCGAGCCCGAGTTCGGAGCCCGGGCCCGAGCCCGAGCCCGAGCAGGATCCAGGTCAGAAGAGCGAGTTGGCCAATTTGCGGCGGAGGTCGGGGACACGAGGGTCATCGCCCATCACCGTGAGGAGATCGACGTAACGCTGCTTTGCAGTCTCGTCTGCGCGCACGTTGGGCAGCAGCCCCGCCAACTCCGCAACGATTGCGTCGGACTCTGAGGCACGCGCTTCAGCACCGACCCGTGCCAGCGACGCAATCTGGCGGGTCTCTGCGGACTCCGGCAAACGCTCAAGCAGTTGCAACGCCTCGTGGTTGGAACCCTTGTCAACCAACAACCGAGCGAGTTTCACAACCGCCAAGGGATGGTCGTGCTTGAGGCCGAGCGCCTTGCGCAACGAATCTTCGTCCTCGGTATCGGCCAGTTCGTCTGCCTCGGTGCGCGATGGAGCGAAGCGTTGCACCCATTCACGAATTTGCGCTTCGGGAATTGCGCCGACGAATTGCTCGACAACACGACCCTGAAAGATTGCGAAAACCGCAGGGATGGACTGCACCTGGAACGCTTGGGAAACCTTTGGGTTCTCGTCGACGTTCACCTTGGCCAGCAGAACTGCACCGTTGGTTTCGCCGATAACCCGTTCGATGATCGGGCCGAGCGTCTTACACGGGCCACACCACGGGGCCCACAGGTCGACAACGACCGGAGTGTCGGCAGAGCGGGCAATGACCTCGGTCTGGAAGGTTTCGTCGGTGACGTCCACGTACATGACATCAACTTACGCGCCCGACACCAGTACGGTGGAAGCACCATGTTGTCAAGGCCCTCACCGCTCATCCAATGGGAGAACCCGGTCCCTCACGATCTCACTGATCCGGTGCTTGTTTGTTACCTCGACGGGTGGATCGATGCTGGTTACGGCGCGCAGGCAGCCATGGGCTCGCTGAAGCAGCAAATCCGTACACACCGGTTGGTCAGCTTCAGCATCGACGAGCTGATTGATTTCCGTGCCAGAAGGCCTGCCATGCGCCTCATCAACGGAGTCAACACCGGCCTGCAGTGGCCGCGCCTGCAAATGCGCCATGGTCGCGATGTCAACGGCCGAGACGTGCTGGTGCTCACGGGTCCAGAACCAGACTTTCGTTGGCTCAGCTTCACCGACGCCATCGTGGAGCTAGCCCAAAAGCTGGACGTCAAGATGCTCATCAACCTGGGCGCGTTCCCCGCGCCGGTCCCCCACACCCGTCCAGTTTCGCTTGGATCAACGGCCACAACGCAAGAACTAGCTGAACAGATCGGCTTCATCGACGCCGCGTTCGAAGTCCCTGCCGGGGTCAGCGCAGCGTTGGAGCGAGGATTCGCCGAAGCCGGCTTGGCTGCCACAGGCGTGTGGGCACGGGTTCCACACTACGTGTCGCAAATGCTCTATCCAGCTGCGTCGGTCGCCATCTTGGAAGGCGTGTCGCGCGTGTCGGGGCTTACCTTCGACACCACCACGTTGTCGTCGCAAGCGGTGCAGATCGACGAACAGATTCGTGCGTTGGTCGCTAACAACCCCGAGCACCAAGAGATGGTCAGCCAACTCGAAACGCAGGTCGATGCCAACGCGTTCGACGGCGCAACCGGCCGCATGGTCGCCCCGGTCGACGAAACCCAACTCGTCAGCGGCGACGTGATCGCAGCCGAGTTCGAGAAGTTCCTCCGGGAGCAGTAGCCGCACCGGATGTAAGTCGGCTTACCTAATGCTTGTTGGGTCTGACTGTTTTCCCGGCCCAGGTTCAACAGGTTTCGGTATTCCCTCCTGAGCGGCTGACCAGAAGACTGTGACCGATGAACGATTCCGCCCGACTACCAGCAGCGCTGGTCTTTGACTTCGACGGGTTGATTCTCGACACCGAAGCAGCGGAGTACACATCCATAGCCGCTGTGTTCTCGGAACACGGAGCCACACTTGGGCACGAGCGGTGGCTTGCCGCAATAGGTAGAGCCAACCCCGACGGCTTCTGGCTGGACTGGTTGGAAGCAGATCTTGGGCGCCCGGTGAACCGAGCCTTGCTGTGGATCGAGCAACGCCAACGCAACGATCATCAGATTCGCCGCTTGCAGGTGCAGCCCGGCGTGGAGCAGTTGCTGGCTCAGGCCGCCGCGGCTGGCGTCCCGTGTGCCGTGGCCTCGTCGTCACGAAGCCGTTGGGTGCGGCCCCATCTTGATCGGCTGGGCTTGCTGGACAGTTTCGAGACGGTCGTTTCCCGCGAGGATGCTCCCAACGCAAAACCAGCGCCAGACCTGTACTTCGTTGCGCTTGAACGGCTTGGTATTGCACGCACAGCGGCTCGCACCGCGATTGCGTTCGAGGACTCACACAACGGCAGCCGCGCCGCGGTGGACGCTGGCCTCACCTGCATCGCCTGCCCCAACAACCTCACCCGCTCCAGCGACTTCTCGCACACACACCACCAAGTGGCATCGTTGGCTGAACTGGCATTGCCCAACCTTTCCGGTCTGATCACACAACCCGTATAACCGATGGCTGGCTGCTCATCCGTCACGTAACCGTCGTAAAAGGCGGTTTCGTGACGGATGAACCCCGCCACGGTCAACCGAACGCGGCAAACCAACAAGGATGGGCGGCGATGACGAACTCCGCGCAGCGCTCAACCAACCTGATCGAACTACGCCAATATCTGCTTCACCCAGGGCAGCGCAACGCCCTGATTGACCTGTTTGATCGAGAGTTCGTGGAGACCCAGGAAGCAGTCGGGATGGACGTTCTCGGACAGTTCACGGATCCCGAGCGGCCCAACTATTTCGTCTGGCTGCGGGGATTCACCGACATGACCAGCAGGGCCGAATCGTTGGCAGCCTTTTATGGCGGTCCTGTCTGGGCAGAACACAGCAATGCGGCCAACGCGACGATGATCGACTCGGACAACGTGATGCTTCTGCGGGCGGTTTCGGCCGAAGACGCCCTACCGACACATAACCCGTCGTTGCGTGACTCGGATGCGACAAAGGGCTTGCTGGTCATCGTCATCGAGAGCGTCGATCAGATCGACGACGCGACCGTCGGGGGTTTCAAACAGAGCGTGATTCCGACGTTCGAAACAGCAGGGTTTCGCACGCTGGGGGTGTACACAACCGAGTCATCGCCCAACACGTTCCCACGGCTACCTGTTCGGTCCGATCGTGCAGTCGTGTGGATCGGCACCACCCAGGAAACCAATCCGGCCGCAGCGCTAACGGCAATCCCCGTTGTTGCGGGTCATGACCTGGAGCACCTTGTGCTCGTACCGACATCGCGTTCGGTCCTGGGCGCCTTGCGCACGAGTTGACGGATCCGACTATCGGCAAGTCACATTCGAGTTGCCCAGGGTGGCGATTGCTTTGCCGCGAAAGCTGCCATTCCTGCCGATGCTTCTTCTGATGCGAACAACTCACCAGAGAGCTTTGCTGTCCAACGGAACGCGTCGACGGTGTCCATCTTGGGGACCATCGCAAGCAGTTGTTTGGAAGCCGCAAGGGCCTTTGGTCCACCCAACAGCAGCTTGGCCACAACTTCTTCCGTCGCTGCGTCCAGTTGATCATCTGGCACCGCTCGGTTGATCAGGCCTACCTCGGCGGCACGGCGCGCCGGGATTCGTTCTCCGGTGAGAAACAGTTCGGTTGCGTCGGCCTTCCGCATCTTGGGCAGACACACCACGCTGATGATGGCGGGCGCCACCCCGATGCGAACCTCGGTGAACCCCATTAGGGCACGCTCTGGGGCGATGGTGATGTCGCACGAACAGGCCAACCCCAAGCCGCCCGCCAGCGCATGCCCGTTGAGTTTGCCAACCACCGGTTTCGGAGCGGCAGCGATGGCCTGGAAGACGCGCACGAACGTCGGCAGTTCGTCATCGCTTGCACCGGCACTGACCGTGCGACGTTCCTTCAAGTCTGCTCCTGCACAGAACACGGAGCCTGAACCGGTGAGCACGATCACGCGAACCGCCGGGTCTGCGATCGCTTCTGCCAGATCTGCAGACAAGCCTTCGATCAACTCCGTTGACAGAGCGTTGCGATTGTCGGGACGGTTCAATGTGATGGTGGCTACGCCACGGGCGTCCACGTCAAGCAGCGTTGCGGTGGTCATCCTCGCAGAGTAGCCAACAGCCGGCGTGTTCCCACCGCGTGGGAGTCGGGTCCTGCCCCGCCAGCCCCTTCCCGCTGCGTGGGAGGCGGGTCCTGCCTCCTCCGGCCCCTTCCCACTGTGCTCGCTTCGCTGCGCGCAGTAGGCCCCTTCCTTCGGGTCACCCGCCTCCCACTCCGCTGGTTTCCTCCGACGAACCCGTCAACCTCGATTTTGGGCGCGGTGGTTTGAAGGGGTTGGGTATGTGCGCTTAGTAATGGGTGAGTGAGGGGCTTAGAGGAGCATCGGGTGGGTTGATGGTGGGGGCGGACCGTGGATGGTTACCGCGTTCGGGTACACCGCTATCAGCGTCGTGCCGTGCCATTGGAGCTTCACGCCTCTCCGGTGTAACTCCCGGTGGTGGTAGCGGCACAACATGACCAGATTGGGCAGTTCGTGGGTTCCGCCGTTTTCGCGTTCACGGATGTGGTGGATCTCACAGAACCGGGCTGGCTGGTTACAGCCACCCATCCGGCAACCACGGTCACGAATGGTGACTGCTTTGCGGTTCCTGCCCGGGATGACCGATACCGGGGACCAACGTCGAACACGTCACCATTCAACGTCGCGGCAACCGCCGTGACTGTGGCGTCGCATAACACTTGGGAAAGTTCCCAGTTCCGCAGGAACCAGCCGTTGGTTGTGTGTGCTGATCCGTCTGCAGCATGGAACACCACATTCACATTCGGGCGTTCATTCCTAACAGACGGCCGGTCACCAACACCCCCACCACCAGCCACGACACACCACCACCCCCAACACACCCTCCAGCCAGTGAAGCGGAGACGGAAACCAGCGGAGTGGGTTGGCGGGTGACCCGACGGGATGGGCCCGCCGCGAGCAGCGAAGCGAGCACGGTGGGAGGGAACCGGGCGCGGCCGAGTGGTTAGCGGAGGGATCGGAGCGAACCCGAGGTGGAGCAACCCATCGGAACGGAGGAGGCAGGACCCGCCAACCCACGCAGCGGGAAGCCAACCCACGCAGCGGGCAGAATGTGGGAATGCGAATGAAACCGGTGATGACCCTTGACGACGCTCGGCGTGCGATCGACGCGATGCGATCCTTGGCTCAGGCTCACGTTGATGCGAACCCTGGCAAGGCTGCCGTGATGGTTGTGGTCGATGATCATGGCGAGTTGATTGCGTTGGAACGCATGGATGGCGCGCCGTATACCTCGGTCACCATCGCAACCAACAAGGCCTACACCGCTGCGCGCGAAGTCATTCCGTCAGCCGACCTGGGCGCCAAAAACGCATCGGCAAAGCGCGGCGAAGGCAACTTTGAGTTTGCGTTCTTCGGTGACCCGCGCATGATTGGTTGGGGCGGCGGGCTGCCAGTGGTAGTGGACGGACACTGCGTTGGTGCGGTCGCCATCAGCGGACTGCCCGAGTCCGTCGACAAGCAGATTGCCGCCGCTGGTGTCGCGGCAATCCTGGCCTAAAAAGGCGTGCCGACAGGCACGTCGGCAGCCTTGCCGACCCCTGGCCGTCAGCTGGTGACGCGGTAGCGGAACGCCACCATGCCGTCGGTGCCGTGGGTTTGCGGCAACAGGCGCAAACCGCGGCCATGACGTTCCCACCGCTCCGAGCCGGGGCCTAGTTCAGGAACCAGGTCTGGATACTCCTCGGACAACCAATGGTCGTGCGCAACGGATTCGTCGATCGTAAGTGTGCATGCACTGAGCAGCAGGACACCACCGGGTTTCACCAGACGGATGGTCTGCTGCAGCAATCGGCGCTGCAGCACTGCAAGCGCGTCTACATCTTGTTCGGTCATCCGCCACCGCGCATCGGGACGACGGTGCAGGACACCAAGACCGGAGCACGGGACATCGAGCATCACCTTGTCGAAGGAACGTAGCGTGAACGGCGAGGCAAGACCGTCAGCAGCAACCGGAAGACAGGTCTGGGCGAGGCCTAACCGGTCGACGTTGTCTGCGATGAGACCCACCCGATGGGGACGGATATCGGCTGCAACGACCGAGGCGCCCCGAGAGGCTGCCAGCGTGGCTTTGCCGCCTGGAGCGGAACAGACGTCGAGAATGCGCTCGCCCGGCTGCGGGTCCAGCAGATCTACCACCCATTGGCTGGCGAGATCTTGCACGTACCCGTCTTCGCGTTCGGTGACGTCGGGCGCTTCGTTCATGAACCGCAACGCGTCGAGTGCTGGTTCGCCTACATCGGCCTGCAAGCGTTCAACAATCCACTCCGGATAACCGAGTTCGGTTGCGAGATCTGGCCATTGCACCCCGGCCTGCACCGTGTCGGCTACTCGCCGGAGAACAGCGTTGACGAAGCCCTTTGCGTACTCAGGTGCAAGCGTGACTGTCTCGCCAACGGCGGCGTGAGGCGGCACGCGAGAGAACGCCAACTGATATGCGCCCAGATGAAGCACGCGCTGAACGTCGTCGCTGGGTTCGCGCTCCACATGCTGCATCACAAGCCAGTCCACGCTTGAGCGCCGGCGCACGGTTCCGTATGCGAGCTCGGTGGCGAACGCCCGGTCACGAGTGTCTAAACCGGACTGGTTGAGCAACTCGGACAACACCAAGTTGGCATACCCGCCTTCGTCAACTCGAGCGAGCGCTTCCACTGCCACCGCCCGTGGAGACAGCTTGGGTGGACGCGGCGCCCGAGGGCCGCGATCACGGCTATCGGAGCCTCGACTGTCAGAGCCTCGGTTGTCTCTACTTCGGTCCGAGAAGTCCGGGCGGCGGTTGCGGTCAGGTGGGGGGTTCATGTCAGTGGGAGTCCGCGGGGTTGTTGCCGGGCGTAGCCGACGTGACGGCGCCGAGGAGTTCACCATCGGCGGGGTGCGAACCGTTTACCCAAGCAGAGACGGCCATGGGCGCCTTGCCTTCGGGTTGGACGGTGATCAATTGAAGGAGACCATCGGCGCATTGCACCGCATGACCGTGGATGGAACCGGGAACCGCACCTGCGCCTGCGACTGCGGCGGACGGATCGACAGGCTGCGCGTCGACGACCTTCAGCCGCTTACCGCGAAACACGGTCCACGCGTGACCGATTCGCACGGTGCCGTGCACGTTGTTCACAGAATTGGCCCAATCGATCTGGAACTCTTCCGGCCGCAGCTTGGCAGCGTGCGTAGGAGTGCCTTCTTGGGGCACCGGCACACCGAGCGAGGTGAACCCATCGGTAAGTGCATCGGTGAGCATGTTTGTGCCGATGACAACCAGGCGCTGACGCAGCTGCTCGGCAGATTCCAGCGGGAAGATGGGTGTGGCTTCACGACGGTACACAGGCCCCGTGTCAAGCCCTGCCTCGAGGGCCATCAGACAACACCCCGTCTGCGCGTCGCCGGCCAAGATGGCTCGCTCCACCGGTGCTGCACCACGCCAACGGGGCAGCAACGAAAAATGTATGTTCACAAACGGAATGCGGGCTAGCAGGTTTGGCTTGATCAGCCGCCCAAAGGCGACCACCACCCCAAGCTCTGCTGTGGTGCCAAGGACGTCGTCAACCGCGTCGGTGACGGGCAGTCCGAGTTCCATGGCCGCCTGCTTCACAGGGCTAGGCACAACGGCACCGCCACGACCACGTTTGCGGTCTGGCTGCGACACAACCAGCTGCACCTGGTGGCCGGCTTCCACAAGCGCCCGCAACGGCGGCACAGCCGCCTCGGGAGTCCCGAGGTATACCAACCGCATCGGAGCGATACTCGGCCGTCAGCGGCCGGGCAGGCTGAGGCCAGACGCGCCGGGTAGTGATGACCGTGCGGACAGCTGTGGTGGCGTCGGCGCGTCGAGCAAACGATTGCGCAGAACCTTGAGTGCTTCTTTACGGCGGTCATCGTCCAACTGGTCGATGAGGAGCTTGCCGTCGAGGTGATCCAACTCGTGCTGGTACAGGCGGGACAACAATTCGTTTGCCTGGATGTCCACCTCGTTGCCATCGAGGTCGAGGCCGACGAGATGAATTTCGTTGGGGCGGGTGATTTCCCAAGACAGACCTGGGACCGAGAGGCAGCCCTCTTCGTAGGTCCACTCCCCCGATGATTCTTTGATGACCGGGTTGATGAGCGTCTGTGGGCCACGACCGTCGTCCATGTCGTAGACGAACAGGCGCTTCTGGACGCCGACCTGCGGGGCTGCAAGGCCAAGGCCCTTGGCCTTGTACATGACCGGAATCATGTCCTTGACCAGCTTGGCGACGGTGCCATCTATGTCTTTGAGTTCGTTGGACACCTGGCGAAGGACAGGGTCACCAAAGATGCGAATGTCGTATCCGGCCATGACCCAAGGTTACCGGCTGTGGCGTACCCAACCGGACGGTGCTCCTGATGCTTCCGGACGCTTTTCGCCTGTATGCATGGATCTGCAACCATGCAACGATGCACGACACACCGACCGGACCGTTGACCGGGATTCGAGTACTGGATCTGACCACGGTGGTGATGGGCCCGTACGCAACCCAGTTGCTGGGCGACATGGGCGCAGATGTCATCAAGGTGGAGGAGCCAAGCGGCGACCTCAGCCGTGCCATGGGCCCCGGCAGGCATCGGGAACTGTCTGGCACCGCGCTGAACCTGCATCGCAACAAACGGTCGGTATTGCTGGACCTGAAGGACCCCGCACGGCGTGCAGTGGTGGAAGCTCTAGTTACGACGTCCGATGTGATCGTGACAAACCTGCGGCCCGGGCCATTGACTCGTCTGGGGCTCACCTATGAGGACTGTGCGCGCGTCCGACCAGATGTGGTGTTTGTTCAAGCGCAGGGGTGGCCCACTGATTCGCCCGATGCCAACCGTCCCGCGTACGACGACATCATCCAGAGCGCTACCGGCGCCGCCGACATGATGGAACGCGTAACCGGCAAGGTGACGCTCTACCCCACCATCGTCGCCGACAAAGTCTGTGGACTTATGATTGTGAACGGTGTCACAGCTGCGTTGCTGCACCGAGCCAGGACAGGATCGGGGCAACGGGTTGAGGTTCCCATGATCGACGCGATGTTGTCGTTTCATCTGGTGGAACACCTCGCCGGTGGTGGCATGGAACCGCCCATGGACCGAGCCGGATACGCGCGAGTGGTCTCCCCTGAACGTGGGCCGAAGCAAGCACTCGACGGGTGGATCACGGTGCTGCCCTACGACGATCGGCAGTGGCGAGCGATGTTCACAGCTGGCGGCCGTGAAGACCTGGCCGATGACCCACGGTTCCGGAATGCGCACGCCAGGGCATTGCATCCAAACGAGTTGTACACCGAGCTCGGCGCACTCATCGCACAGCGCACCGTTGCGGAGTGGGAAGCGGCTTGCGCGTCGATGGGCATCGCAGCAGAGCCGGTCCGCTCCATGGACGAAGCGATTGACCGCGGCTTGCAGTCCGGGTCGATTGTTCTTGCGGAACACCCCGTTGTTGGGACCTACCGTCAGGTGCAACCGTCGGTGCGGTTCGATGCCACCCCGCAAAACGTGTGGCGAGAAGCGCCGCTGATTGGCGAGCACACAACCGAGGTGTTGGCCGAACTTGGTCTCACCTAGCGACCTGCCTCGGGACCTGCTACGGACCTGCCGAGAACGACCGGTCGGCGCAGGGTCAGTCTTGCCCTGGGAAGCGGTAGCCGAGACGGTCCAGCAAGTGAGGAGACCGCTGCCAGTCCTTGGCAACCTTCACGAACAACTCCACATACGCGCCCGGTGGCAGCTGTTCACGCACCGCTATGCCAACCTGCTTGAGCACGGAGCCACCCTTGCCAATGACAATGGGCTTCTGCGACTCACGCTCGACCAAGATTTCGATGCGGACGAACGGGGCACCGTTGTCCCGGTCTTCCCATTCCACAACGCGACACGCGATGGAGTGCGGCAGCTCTTCTTCTGCGATGGCAAGCAGCTGCTCTCGCACGAGTTCGGCAACCCACACGGTGTCGTCGGTTTCCCGGACCGTTTCGATTGGGTAGAACATCGGTCCGTCTGGCAGCCGCTCGACAATTGCTTCGATAAGCGGCCGGATACCGCTTCCGTCTGCGGCGGAGATTGGGAAGTACTCCTGGAAGCCAAGCTCGGAGGCCGCGTGCAACTGGCGCAGCACTTGCTGGCGTGATGCCAGATCGACCTTGTTGACCACCAGGAAGCTGCTGGTTGGCAGCCGAGACGCAATGAACCGGTCGCCTTTGCCGAACGGCATGGTTGCGTCGATCAACAGACACGTGACGTCAACGTCGCTGATGGATGCAGTGGCTGCAGCGTTTGTGCGTTCACCCAGCAGCGTGCGGGGCTTCAGCACACCAGGGGTGTCGACGAAGATCACCTGCGCGTCAGCGAAGTCCTGTGGCGTCTGCAAGGTGAGCACGCCACGCACCTGGGTGCGGGTGGTTTGGACCTTGTCCGAGACAATGGACACCTTTGTTCCGCAGATGCGATTGACGAGGGTGGACTTGCCAACGTTAGGTCGGCCCACGATTGAGCAGAACCCAGAACGCATAGGCCGGACATCCTACCAACCACAGCCAAAGCTGCGGCCCGACCCCGATTGCGGCCAACTTCAGGCAACAATTCAGCCAAAAAATCAGCCAAAAAATCAGGCTGAAATCAAGCGTCGAGGTGGGCGTCTTCGTGGTCTGGGTGCGGCACCTTGGAGATGCGGACACGCCCGATGCGGCGGCCTTTGACACGTTCTGCACGTAGCAGAAAGCCGTGGTACTCCACCTGTTCGCCCTCAGAAGCTGGGTGGCCAAGCTCGTTGAACAGCAAGCCGCCGACGGAGTCATAGTCGTCGGAGGGCCACTCCACCTCGAGGAAACTGTTGAGGTCTTCGATGAGCATCCGAGCGTTGACGCGGACGTCGCCATTGGGAAGGCGCTCCAGCTGTTGCTCTTCGGTGTCGTACTCGTCGGAGATGTCGCCCACCAGCTCTTCGAGGAGATCCTCGAGGGTCACCAGGCCGGAAGTGCCGCCGTATTCGTCGAGCACGATTGCCATGTGGCTCTTGGAAGATTGCATCTCTCGGAGGAGCTCGGAAACCTTTTTGCCTTCAGGCGCAAAACGTGCCGCACGAGACATGGCGCCGACCTTTGCGCTGCCACGGCCGTCTCGCACAGCCTTGATGAGGTCTTTGACAAATACCACGCCTGCGATGTCGTCCTTGGATTCGCCGGTAACGGGAATACGGGAGAAGCCGTGCACGATGGCCACGTCGATGGCGTCGTCCACCGTCGATGCAGCGCTGACCGTGACCATGTCTGGCCGCGGCACCATCACCTCGCGAGCCACGGTGTCGCCGAACTCGATGACCGAGTGGATCATGGAACGTTCGTCTCGTTCGATGACGTCCTCTTCGAGGGCCGCATCGGCAAGTGCCAACAGTTCTTGTTCCGACGTGATGGGGCCGAGTTCGATGCGTCCTGGAAGCAACGCGTTACCGATGGCCAACAAGCCCCGGGCGAGGATCTTGATGGGAGGGAAACGAACGATGGCCAACACGATGGGGGCCACAAACAGTGACACCCTGTCTGGGTTTTTCACTGCGTAGTTCTTGGGGCCGAGCTCGCTGAAGATGAAGATGCCGGCAAGTTCCACTGCCACTGCCGCCACGATGGCCAACGACCCCAGGGGGGCCACCAGCAGACCAACCAGCGTGGAGATGACCAAGTGCGACATCAGCACCAGCAGCAGCACCGGCGACAGGAATTGGTCTGGGTGTTCCATCAACCGGACCAGCGCGCTGGCGCCGCGGCGCCCCTCGTCTCGCATGGCCCCGGCTTTGATTTTGGTCATGCGGGTGAGAGCAGTCTCTGACATCGCCAGGAAACCAGCGACGGCAATGAGCACCAGCACCGCAAAGATCATCCAGATCTGAGTCTGGCCGAACGAGAAATCCTGGACGGCTCCCTCGACGCCGGCCTGCGCAAGGACTTGACCTACCCGATCCGCACCGTACTCCGGCGTCATTCGTCGCCCACCAGGGTGGGGCTTGCCGGCGAGGAGTCCGCGGCCAGTTCGTCGTCGGAAAGGATCTGGCGGTGGAACGTGTGCAACAGCACGCGCTCTCTTGCTTCCATCACTTCAGCTTCGACTTCTTCCATATGGTCCATGCCGAGCAGGTGCAAGATGCCGTGCACCACAAGCAGCGCCAGCTCGTCGTCAACGGTGCCGTCGTGATGTGGCCCAAGGTGTTCTGGCGCGTTGCGCAGCGCAACCTCTGGACACACCAGCACGTCGCCAACCAAGAACGGCTGCTCGTCGTCTGCGTCGTCGAAACGGTCGTCGTTGGGGCCCTTAGGGCTGTTGTCTGGGGCGCGTCCGGCGGGCATGGCCGCTGCCTCTTCGCCGTCGATGGGGAACGACAGAACGTCGGTTGGGCCTTCTTTGCCCATGTACTGCTGGTTGAGCGCGGCGATGGCTGGCTCGTCGACGAAATACAACGACATCTCGACGTCTCGGCCGTGCGCGCCGTTGACACCTTGCGCTGCGAGAACCTGTGCTGCCAACCGCAGCCAACGGTCTGTGTCGATGGTGACGGCGTCTTGTTCGTCCGCCACGAATACTTCGACGGTGCCGACCTGCACTGCAACGCTCGCCTGAGCGGCAGCGGTTGAGGGTGCGGTCGGCTGGCTACTGCCAGAGGTGGTCATTGGTTTCCTGTGTCTGGGCGGTGAGCAGAACGGCTTTCGTCTGCGTCTCTGGAATGTGCCGGACGGAAGTTTGCGTTTGCAATATCCGCCCGTTCGTATGCGTCGACGATGTCGGCCACGATGCGGTGACGCACCACGTCGCGACGGTCGAGATGTACGAACTCAAGTCCTTCGATGGTGCCAAGGATACGTTCCAGACCAGCAAGGCCGGATCGATCGCCGCGAAGATCGACCTGGGTGACGTCGCCGGTGATGACTGCCTTTGACCCAAAACCGATGCGCGTGAGGAACATCTTCATTTGCTCGGGCGTGGTGTTTTGCGCTTCGTCGAGAATGATGAAGCTGTTGTTGAGCGTGCGGCCGCGCATGAACGCGAGCGGGGCGACCTCGATGGTGCCCTTCTCGATCATTTTCACGGCGCCTTCTGGTTCCAGCATGTCGTAGAGGGCGTCGTACAACGGCCGTAGATACGGGTCGATCTTGGCCATGAGGTCGCCTGGTAGGAAGCCAAGACGCTCGCCGGCCTCAACTGCTGGCCGGGTGAGGATGATGCGGGTGACCTGCTTCGCCATGAGGGCCTGGACGGCCAAGGCGACAGCGAGGTATGACTTGCCGGAACCTGCAGGGCCGATGCCGACGGTGATGATGTTCTGCGCAATTGCGTCTGCGTAGCGCTTCTGGCCAGCAGTCTTGGGGCGGACGCTCTTGCCACGGCCGGCCTTCATGACTTCGGTGGTGAGCACCTGCGACGGACGCTCGTCTGACATCACCATGTCGATGCAGCGGCCAACCAGGGTTTGGTCGATCTGCTGGCCTTGCGAGGCAAGCACCACCAGTTCCTGCAGCACCGTGGCTGCGCGTTCGGCGTTGTTTCCACTGACCGTGATCTCGTTGCCACGGGCGGTGACCATGCAACCCGGCAGGGCGCGTTCGATGAACTTCAGATGCTCGTCTCGGTTACCAAGGATCTGCATGAGGAGGTGGTTGCCAGGGACAAGCACTCGCAACGGTTCAACGGGCTCACGCACGGATGAGGACCTGGGTGAAGGATTGGAGGAAGGATTGGGAGGAGCGGTGGTCACGGTCAGCCTGAGAACGGGGGCCAGCCCATTGGACGGCCTCCCACCACGTGCAGATGCAGGTGGTTGACGGTGTTGCCGGAATCTTCACCAACGTTGAACACCAGGCGGCATCCGGAGGCGTCGATCCCGTCGATGCGTGCCACGTGCTGGGCCGAGACAAACAGGTCTGCGACCGAGGCAGCGTGGTCTGCGGTAATTGCGCCTGCGTGGTCGATGTGGTGCTTGGGAACCACCAGGACGTGCGTGGGCGCCGTGGGGTTGAGGTCGCGAAACGCGAACGACAGGTCTGACTCGTAGACCTTGGTCGACGGGATGTCGCCGACGACGATGCGGCAGAACAGGCAATCCACACTTTGCAGGCTAGTTGGCATTGGACACACAACGCAGATGCTTTCGTCTCGTGGGTTCTGCTTTGTCTCATCGCTCCTTCATCGGTTCGGATGAAATCCGTTTCAGAAGTGAGATTCTCATCAATTCAGGGTGTGATGACTGGCACAACCCTTTCCTAACGTCTCCGGACGTGATGGAACCGGCAGACCACCCCAACGATCCTCCGCGCAACGACGCGGACTTTGACGATTCGCTCGATCAGCGATCGGGCGCTTGCCGAACTGCTTGGCAGCGCAAGCGCGGAGGGAATGCGTGAACGGCGGATGCGAGGGATGGTGGCCCGTGAGGAGTCGACGCTTTCTGGAGTGCTGGTCACACTGGCCGAACAACGCGCCCGTGTCACGGTGAGGACAGCAGGCGGTTGGGAGTGCCGTGGCGCGTTGACTGCCGTTGGCTCAGATGTGGCCGTGTTGCGCGGTGACGACTTCCGCAGTTACGCGGTTCGCACGTCGCACATGGCCTCCGTTGCACCGGACCGGACGTCGGTTCCGCTTGCCGGCAATATCACCGGCGACCGCGCGGGGTCCGCGTTGTCGTTCGACTCGATGTTGCGTGACATGCATGCGCTTGACGCCGCGATGCACGTGGTGATGGACGGAGACTCCAGAGCAGGCGTTGCCAGCTGGGTGGGCGTTGACCTGGCCTGCATCGTTGCCGCAGGCAGCGGAGGACCGGGACACGCGCTGGCGACCCCGTGCTTTGTTCGGTTGGACTCAATCGTTGCGGTGATTACCGAGTGAGGCCGCGTCAATCGTCGATGCGGTGTCAATCGTCGATGCCGCATCAATCGTCAATGCTGCCTCAATCGTCAATGCCGAGCTTGGCCTCTGGATACAAATGCTCCAGCGTGCCCGGCTCGATTCGGACCGATCCGATGAACGAATCGACCTCGGCTTCTTGCAGCCGAATGACACGCCCGAATTTGTATGCGGGCAGATTACCTTCGTCGATGAACTTGTACAGCGTGCGAAGCGAGACGCCCAAGCGTTTCGCCGCATCAGCGGTGCTGAGCCATCGGATATCTCCAGACATGAGCCGAAGCGTAGCCGGACGGAGTTTGGGGATGTCCATGAGTCGTCTCCATTTTTCACTTGATCAGAATGTATTTCATGGTTATACAATGGTTTTCACATGAACACGTCCACTTTGGAACAGGTCGGGAATCGTCTGTCGCCTTCCCGCCGAGAGGTTGGGCGGGGGCGCGCGCTTCCATCTAGTCGCGCTGCGATCGGAGCGCTCCTCGTGGTGCTGAGTGGTCTTGGCCTGACGTACGCGGCTCGACGCGCCACTGCGGAACCAACCACCCGCTTCGCTGTTGCCGCTCGAGAGATCGCCCCTGGCGAAGTGCTCGGACTCAACGACATGCGTCTCGTCACCATGCAACTGGACCCGCAAGTTGCCGGCGGTGCATTCTCCGACGCCGGCGTGCTGGTTGGAGCCGTCACGGTTGGGCCGCTCGGAAGCGGTGAACTCATCCAGTCATCGGCCGTGCAACGTGGTGGTCCGTCGTTGCGGGAGATGAGTTTCCCCATCCAGTCTTCGCGGGCACTCAATGGCGACATCGATCCGGGGGATCGCATCGACGTAGTCGCAACGGTTGGCACCGCAAGCAGCGGCGCAACCACAAAAACCGTGTTGACCGGCCTGCAGGTGTTGTCCGTCAGGGGCGACATGTTGGACCCGGGCGAGGCAACCACAATCGTGCTCACGGTCGCAATCACGGACCCCGCTCAACAAGTCACGCTTGCCGAAGCCGTGAACACGGCGGAACTGTTCGTGGTCCGGGCCAACGATCAACGCGCTGAACCCACGCAACCAAATGACGCTGCAGCGACTGCAGCGGGCGGTCAGGCGGGCAAGTGAACAACTCGAGATACGTGCTGCTGGGTCTGGCGCACCCACGCAGCGAATGGTTCCGCCACCTGGCGCAATGGTGCAACGGAGGAGCAGTTCCTGCGGAGTTGCTGAAGTGCCTTAGCGCCGAGGACCTGACACATCGCCTGGATGCGGGCCGGCCAGTATCGGTTGTCATCGTCGATGCCGGCATGCCTGGCATCGATCGCGATCTGCTCAATACCGCTCGGCTAGCCGGTTGTGCCGTCATCGTGGTCGACGATCCTCGCATCGTTCGGGACTGGTTCTCCATCGGAGCATCCGCGGTGCTTGCGCCAGGGTTCGGACGCGCAGAGCTACTTGATGCGCTCGCCAGCCACGCGGTCCTCATCGACCGCGCCAGCGATGCGCCCGCCGCTCCGGCAAATATCTCAAGCGATCCGCTTCGCGGCCAGCTGGTTGCCGTGATCGGTGCCGGAGGCACTGGCGTCTCTACCGTCGCCATCGCGTTGGCACAAGGACTCGCCACCGGGAGCAAGCGGGTCCTGCTGGCAGATCTCAAACTCAACGCCGAACAAGCCATGCTTCACGACGTCACTCGGCCTACCGGCGGGTTGTTGTCGTTGGTCGATGCGCACAGGCTGAGCGGGCTTGGCTCCGAAAAAATCCAGGAACTCTGCTTGTCCGTTCCTATGCGCGGTTACGACCTGCTGCCAGGTCTGCAGCGCTCTCGGTTCTGGTCGTCTATCCGCCCGGTCGCGTTCACAGCGGCACTTACTTCGTTGACCAACACGTACGACTTCGTGGTCTGTGATGTAGACGCCGACGTGGAACGAGAGGAGACAGGCGGCTCCATCGACGTCGAAGAACGCACGGCAATGAGCCGCATCGCCTTGGCCGATGCAGCGTCGGTGGTCGCCGTCGGGCACCCGTCCATGAAGGGCCTGCATTCTCTCAACCGAGTCCTCATCGAACTCGGAGACCTTGGCGTCGACATGACCCGAGTGGTCGCTGTTTTCAATCAGGCTGCGCGGTCACCACGGGTCCGGGCGGGTTACACCTCTGCCCTTGCCGAGTTGGTCGAGTGGCGCAACGGCGTGCACCCAACCTCCACGCCAGTACATCTACCCACACGCGAAGTGGACGAGTTACTGAGATCGGGCTCCGCTCTTCCAGACGCACTTGTTGGCCCAATCGCTGCAGCGGTCACTTCGCTTGGGAGCACGCCCGCACAACGACCCAGCGGCTCACGGTTCGCCCGCATTCGACCCGGCTCGCTCTCCTCGATTGCGCAGGAAGCCTCATGAGCGTGTTGTCAACGGAACGCGCAAGTCGCGCCATGGTCGAAGACGCTATCTCGCCGCTGATTGCGGTGGAACGAGCAGTGCAAGACGAAGCGAAGGTGTTGGGTCTCAACCCGGACTCCCCCACAGGCCGGGCAGATCTCGAACGACTCGTCAACGTGCAGTTGGAGCGGTGGCAGCAGGACTTCGAACGAGGCGAACGTCCCCATCCCATTTCCGATCCATCACTCACCCTCACCCGAGCAGTGCGCAACATCGCCGGTTACGGCCCTCTTGAACCACTTCTCGCAGACGACGACGTGTACGAGATCATGATCAACGCACCTGCGGCCATCTTTGTGAAGCGCCACAGCAGGCCAAGCGAGTATCACGACGAGGTCTTTCACGACGACGAGCATGTACTTCGCACACTTACGAAGATCCTCGACGACGCAACGTCCGCCGGAGCCAACCGAAAACTCGACCCCTCAGAGGGCCTACAGGACGCCCAGCTAGATTCCGGCGCACGCCTCCACATCGTCCATCAGGACATCGGCCGAGATGGCCACATGCTTGTCAACATCCGGAAGTTCACCGGCGTGTCCATCCGCTCAATGTCCGAGCTGGTGAACAGAGACATGCTCGACCCTGTCAGCGCCGAGTTTCTCAGCCAAGCGGTCCGGGCCGGGGCAACGGTCGTCGTGGCTGGGGCGCCGGGATCCGGCAAGACCACGTTGCTCTCGTGTCTCGTGGCAGAACTTGACGCTGCGCTTCGTGTGGTCGTTGCCGAAGAGGTGTTCGAGGCCGACGTTCCGCTGGCAAACGTTGCCGCCATGCAGACGCGGGCGCTACGTCCCGACCGACGTGAGGTTGATCTGCGCCGCCTGGTCGCCGGGTTCCTTCGCATGGCGCCCGATGTCGCGATAGTCGGCGAAGTTCGGGATCGGGAAGTGCTTCCTCTCCTTCTGACCCTCTCGTCTGGCGTGCAGGGGTTCACCACCATTCACGCCGGTTCTGCTCGGCAGGCATTGACCCGTCTTCGCTTCATTTCTCAACTTGCCGACACCAGCAACGAAATCCCTATGTCCGCATTGAATTCGCTGATCAGCGAGGCGGTTGACCTGGTGGTCTTCGCAGAACGCAACGGCACCCAATTGCAGGTCAGTGAGATCATCGCTATCGAAGAGCCGTCTGCAGGCGTCGACGCTGTGGCGTTCACCACCACAGATCTCTTCCGACGAGTATCGCCAACGTCTTCTTTGCAATGGACTGGGCAAGTTCCGGTTCGGCTCAGCAGGATGTTCGACCGACGCGGAATGGACTTCCGACGAGTCGTGCACACAGAAGACCGAATCGAAACCGGAGGGCGGGAATGATTTCGCTGCTCATCGGAATCATCGGCGCGGTTGGCGTCCACTTCCTGTTCACCGCTGCGCTCGGCTGGCGCGGGATAGGGCTGTCCGACAACCGGTCGGCCGAATCGCACCGCAGTTCCTCCCCATCGAAAGCACTCCGAACCTGGATGACTCAGGCCGGCATCGTTGACGTAACCCCCGTGGAGTTCCTCGTGGTTGCCGGTTCGTCTGCGCTCCTCGCTGCTCTTTGCACCATGGTTGTGTTCGGCGCCGTGATGCCGGCGATTGTTGTTGGACTATTCGCAAGCACAGCGCCAGTTGCCGCATACCGTCGCCGGCGCACCATGCTCCGGGTCAAGGCCCGAGAAGCATGGCCAAGGCTCATCGAAGAGCTACGCGTACAGACGTCCTCTGTCGGACGTTCCGTGCCGGCGGCGCTGTTGAGTGTTGGCAAGCGAACCGAGGCTGGTCCCATGCGTGCCGCGTTTGAGGCAGCGGAACGAGAATGGTTACTCACTACAGACTTTGCCCGAACCGTTGGCGTGTTGAAGGCGCGCCTCGCAGATCCGGCAGCTGACGCCGTGTGCGAAACGCTGCTTGTCGCACACGACCTTGGGGGCTCCGATCTCGACGTTCGCCTTCGGTCCTTGATCGATGATCGCATGGCAGACCTAGAAGAGCGTCGCGATGCCGTCAGCCGTCAGAGCGGTGTCCGCTTCGCCCGCTGGTTCACGCTGGTCGTTCCTGTTGGCATGGCACTTGTCGGCATGACCATCGGCAATGGACGAGCCTCGTATCGAACCACAGCCGGGCAAACGGCGCTGGTGTTGGCCGTGTGTTGCACCGCTGGATGCTGGATTTGGGCGGGCCGCATCATGACGCTTCCTGACCAGCAGCGGGTACTTGACCGATGATGCGCGTCGTCATTGCGGCATCGCTTGGGCTGTGGGTTGGACTGACCATGCTGCTCTCGGTCACGCCGTGGGGCAAACGCATTTCGTTGGCAGAACGACTTCGTCCTCACGCACCGGGTAACCCAGGAAGAGCAACTGCAGGACTCCTGTCTGCTGAGTCCGCCCGTCAGTCGTTGGGTCCACTTGCGTCAAGCGTCGGCACTCGAGTGGCAGCGTTGTTCGGCGTACACGAGGACCTCGAAACCAGATTGCGGCGCGTTCACGCTCCGATCGATGGAACCGAGTTTCGCCTTCGTCAAGTCGGTTTCTCGACCGCTGCCCTTGGTCTGGCCGTCGGTCTCACGTTGGTTTTCTCGTTGCCAGTTCCACTAATCGCATTGGCCCTCATCGGTGCACCAGTAGGCGCGTTCCTTGCCATCGAGCAGCAACTCAGTTTGCAGTCGTCTCGTTGGAAGCGGCGCCTGTTTCTGGAATCGCCGGTGATTGCCGACCAGATCGCCATGCATCTCGCCGCCGGGGCCAGCCTCGCGAACGCACTTGCTCGGGTGACGCAGCGCGGGAGCGGTGCAGTCGCAGCCGATTTGTCCGTCGTGTTGCTTCGAATACGCCAAGGACTCTCTGAAGCCGATGCGCTCCGTGAGTGGGCCGACGTTGCGGACGTTCCAGAGGTCAGTCGACTGGTGTCGGTGTTGTGCCTGCATGGAGAAGCTGGCGACCTGGAACGAATCGTTTCCGACGAGGCACGTTCGCTTCGCCGGGAAGTTCACCGTGAGCTCATTTCTTCCATCGAGTCACGCAATCAGCAGGTGTGGATTCCCGTCACGGTGTCTGCACTCATCCCAGGCGTGATCGTGCTTGCTGTCCCATTCCTTGCCGCAGTCCGATCGTTTGCGAGCTAGCGCAACGTTCGTCAGTTCTTCCCTCCCATGGCTTCAGTTTCAAGTCCGCATCAGTCCAAGTCCCATCAGATCAGTCCCATCAGTCAAGTCCCATCAGACCAGTCCCATCAGACCAGTCCCATCAAGGAGTCACTATGAAAACCCTCAACAGCATTGTCCTGCGCCGTTCTGTCGCTGCCCAAATGACCGTCATGCGCAGTCGGCAGCGAGTCATGGAATCTCGCCAGTCACAAACCAGCGAACGAGGCGAAGGCGTCATCTCGGTTGCGCTTGCAGTCCTCATCATGGCCGCGTTGGCGGCCGGCATGTGGGTTGCCTACAAGGCAATGTGGGACGACGCCAGCACGCGCACTGCAAACGAAGTGAAGAAGATCGGCAGCTGAGCAACAAGTCGTTCGGCGGTTGAGCAACAAGTTCGAGTTGAAGTCGTGACCTCATTTTTTTGCGCGAAGGTTGAGCGACATTTTTGTTGGCTCCGAGATCTCCGGAATCTCCGGAATCTCCGTGATCTCCGGAATCTCCGGAAGGTCGGGGTTGACCGGGAGGATGGCATCGGCGCCATCGGGTCAAGTATCGGCGCGCTGATGTTGTTCGGACTGCTGCTCATGGCGCTGCACACCATGCTTGCGCTGCAGGCCCGCACGTTGGTGGGAGCAGCAGCGTGGGACGCTGCGCGAAGCATTGCCGTGCAGGGCGGTGCCACTAACGCCGAAGCAACAGAGCGGGTGGAAAGCATGATTTCCGGCCTCAATCCAGTCGTCCGAATCTCCACGAACGACGACGCCGTTTCGGTGACGGTCGTTGCGGACTCACCCGGTTTCTTTCCGGGCGTCACCTCATTGGACAGAGTGCGGAGCGTCACTCGCACAGCAACGTTGCGTCGTGAGCGTGTGCAATGACAAGCGAGCGAGGCGGTGGCAACAAGATCAGGCGGCAGGCCGACGAGCGCGGGATGGGAGGCGTTGAGGTGTTGCCCATCGGAGTGCTGGTGATGACGGTCGTGACAGTCATCGTCATGATGGCCTGGAACGTGATGGATGCAAAGTTCGGTACCACTGCCGCTGCGCGGGAAGGGGCTCGGACTGCGGTCGAAACGTTCGATGCCGGATCCGCTCGCGCCGCTGCGGCGCAGGCGTGGAGAGACCACGGAAGAAGCACTCCTCTCGGTGTCGAGATCGCAGGCGGGTTGAGTCGGTGCAACCGCATCACCGTGACTGCCACAGCCGAAGTGTCTGCCATCCCGATGCCCATCCTGCGTGGTTGGTCCGCGACCACCGTGCGATCCGCTCACTCCGAAGTAGTTGACGCATACCGATCCGGTTTACGCGGGGAGGCATCGTGCTCATGAGCCGACCTGGTCGGGGGCATTGGTCTGAGGAGCGCGGCTCGGCGCTGGTGCTCATTCCTGTTCTGGTGCTCGTCATCGTGCTGGCAGCGGGACTGGTCGTTGATTCTGCGGTTGCGTTCAGTGCCAAGCGGGACTTGGTGGAAGCCGCCAGCGCTGCATCAAACGACGCTGCCAACGCGCTGCAAGACGACCCGTTGTATGCAAGTGGTTCCATTGATCTCGATTCGGAAAAGGTTCAGCGAATGGCCGCCGCAGCCGTCGATGTCCGCGTCGATGGAGTGGAGGACATTCGAGTTAAGGCTGCAACTGTGTCGATCGTCAGAGGGCGGCCTGTTGTCACGGTCACCGTGACCGGGCGGGCTCGCCCAATTTTCGGAGTGTTACCTGGCGTCGATTCGTTCGAACTTGTCGCCACCGCATCCAGCACTGCTTGGGAGACAAGATGAAACAAACGATTAGGTCAGCGGGGGAATCGGCAAGGCGGGGTGCTTTGCTATGCGCGCTTATCGCCATATGCGCGATCGGCGTTCGAGTCGCGTGGGCCGAAGGGTGGGATCCAGCCGCCGACGGAGGACTCCGCATGATGGTGGCCAACGACCCAACTCAGCCGGTGTTGCTACTGGCCCGAGGCTTGCTGTTGGTGCTGTCCACGTGGATCGGCGTCTGCACCATTACGGCTGTCCTCGCAAGAGCATTTCATTGGACACGGGCGGTTGAAGCCGCCGCCCGATATCTCCCAGGGGTCGTTCGTTCCGTAGTCCTTCGATCGCTCGCCACACCGGTTGCCAGCGCCGGGTTAGTAGGGTCGCTTCTCCTCGCACAACCTGCCTCTGCAGCCAAGGTGGACGTCACCACCACAAGCGCTGTCGTTTCTGTTCCGCCGAGTACGACGCTGGCCAGCCCGTCCGGCGGCGACGTGACCAACGGGCAGCGATGGCCCGCAGCGAACCCGGCGATCGCGCCAAAGGTCGACCCCGACGCACCCGTCCTGCAGGTACCCGGGCCGGTGCAGGCCATTCGCAGCAGAGAGGTGAACGGAGACGGTGCGCCGTCCACCGCTCCTTTACCGAAAGCGTCGATCAGCACCACACAACCTGCGGTTCGGCCGACCTCTACTCCCACGGGCGGCGTGCTCTCCGTCCCCGCGAACCCAGTTCGACCAGCACCGACGACGATGAAATCGCAGGCCTCGACAAAGGTGGCACCAGTCGCGAATCGCAGCGGATCGACACCCCGCACATCGCCCTCCACCGGATACGTCGTCAGGCCTGGAGATCACTTCTGGTCAATAGCGGAACAAACCGTTCGAGCGACCAAACCGGGTGCAACCGAAGAGCAGGTGCATCGATACTGGGTTCAACTCGTCGAGGCGAATCTGTCCAAACTCCACGACCGATCCAACCCTGACCTGCTTCACGTTGGCACCCATCTGTCGATCCCGCCGGTCCCGAACTAGTACCCGGTCATCGGGTGAAGGTGAAGTGGGTAACTCCGCTTGGCGTGGTGACGGACTCCACCGTGTACTGCTCTTCCAACCCCTCAAGTCCGTCCCACAGCCGAACACCACGGCCAAGCAGGATTGGCACCTGAACCACATGCAGGTGGTCGACCAAGCCAGCGGCAAGGAAATCTCGCACTACCGTTGGGCCACCGCCGATGCGGACGTCCTGACCGGCCGCAGCCTCTTGTGCAATCTTCAGCGCATCAGCTGGAGCAGCGGCGATGAAGTGGAACGTGGTGCCGCCCTCCATCTCCATCGACGGCAGCGGCCTGTGCGTCAGGACGTACGTTGGGGTTTGGAACGGAGGGTTGTCGCCCCACCAGCCGCGCCAGTTTGCGTCGTCCTGCCATCCTGGAGGCCCGAACTTGTTGGCTCCCATGATCTCTGCACCGATTCCGGGCCCGTGCTGGTCGGCCAACACGTTGTCGACGCCCTCGCTGCCACCCGGCTGATGCAGAACTTCGCGGTGGGCATACCGAGTGGCAAACATCCACTGGTGGAGCCGATGGCCGGCATGACCGAATGGCGCCTCAAGGGACTGACCCTCGCCAGTGGCGAACCCGTCGAGCGAGATCGAGAAGCTATGGATTCGAACGCGCGACATGGCGGCTCCTTCGGATGGCGATGGTCTGTGCTGCTGGTTGGTGGTGCTGGTTGGTGGTGCGGGTCATGTGCGTCGTCAGGCTACGGGCTAGAGCGACACCGAGATACTTCTCTACTGGGCGACTCTGGGCTACCCGCCGACGAGCGCAGTCATCGGCGGCCGACACGCTCGGCAAACTGGGCCACAAGGTCGCTAGGCCCTTCCACGAGCGCTGTTACTTCGGCAGCGGTTCGGCCGAGCGAGAGGATGTCGGCTGCTTGCTGCCGCCCGCCGAGCCGGATCGGGCCGATACTCCAGGGGGTTTCCCTGTCGTCTGCTCTGACAAGACGATCGCCAGTCGGGGCACCTGCCACGGTGGCGATGATGGCATGAGCGACGTCAAGAAACGGCGAGTCAGCGAGCGACCCAAAACCCAGCGCCCGACGAATCTGTGAATGATGCGCGAACCGTTCCAAGTACTCGCGAGCAATCGCGTGCCAAAACGGTGAGGGGACGCCAAACGGAACACCGAACAAGAGAACCGTCTCGCCGTCCAATTTGGGATCGACCTCCCTGTAGTACCGCTCCGTCCACTTCCCTGTGAGGTCCAGCAATTCGAGAAGCATCTGTGGGCTGAGGAACCGAACGGCTTCGACCCACTGATCGTTGAAACCGTTGAGCAAAGAGCGAAAATCGGCACCGGGGAGCAGATCAGCCATAAACACCAGACCTTGCACCGCACCGTCGCGTTGTCGGCTCAGCAGACTGAGATCGTCGCCGAGGATATGGGTTGCGATCCCTTTCACCGAATACGCCGGGCATTCCGTCGGCAACGCCAATTGGTCGGCATCCAACGACCCGAGCAGCTCGATCAGGCGGGCGCGTTCGGGAAGGTAAGCGTCCAGAACAACTCCGATGGTCGGGGCATCGATTCGAGGCATGCCGCCATCTTGATGGATGGAACTCGGGCTAGCCCGAACATCGCAAGTACATCCGTCACGAAACCGCCTAAGAAGGGGGTTTCGTGACGGATCACCCAACCTCAAGGGTGTGATGCGAGCCAGCTGGTGCGGGTCATCTTGTAGAGGCGAGCTTCGACGGGGCCACGCCGCGGCGTCGGAGGGCACTCGATGGTACGTTCGAAATCCATTCCCAGCCGTTCACAAACTCGATACGAAGCCGGGTTGACGGACTGAGGCAGTGAACAGATTTCGTCCAAGCCCATCGTTGTGAATCCTTCGGCCAACGCGGCCTGCGCTCCCTCAGTTGCATAGCCCAAACCCCAATGCGACGGTGCAAAGCGCCAACCAACTTCGATGGTTGGCAACACCTCAGGGCAGAACATCGGCACTGACAAACCGACGTAACCAATCGGCTCGGATGAGTCCTTCGAAATGGCGATCCAACATCCGAAGCCGCAGTGATCCCACTCGCTGAGCTGAGCATCGAGGAACGCGGCCGTCTCGTCGCGACTGAATGCTCTTCCGTATGGGTACTGCCAAACTTCTGGGTGCGAGAACACCTCGGCTATCCCGTCGAGGTCCGAGAACTCGAACTTCCGCAAGTGCATCCTCGCCGTCTCAACCGAGCCCAACGGCGCTGCGATTGGAGGGTGCTGGTACGTCGCCATCACCAGACTCTAAACCTGCGACGCGGGCCTAACCCCAGGGTTGCAGGCTGGGCGGCTCGCCTCTCCCAAGCAACTGCAACGGGAGCAACGATAGGTGCGACTCAGACCAACGAAATGGTAACGAGACCAAACTACGTGCCTACGTGGTCCAGCGGCACCATTCTCGTAGAACTGCCGTCGACACACACTTGCCATGGACGGGCAAGTGGCTACCAGCCCGTTGCCAACTTCACCAAGGGGTTGTCGGCGAACTTGCGGACTTGGGACGGAAGGTCGTTGCCTTGGCCTTGCAGGTCTTCGCGATCATAGGTACGCAGATGAACTGTCGCGGTGGCAGCGGCGGACCGTAAGGGCGCGACGAACCAACGTCCCTTGCGCTGCACGACCACAATCTCGCCCAACTCTTTCGGCGTCCTCAACCAGCTGAGCTCACCAAGGTTCGGCGCTGATGTTCCGAACAGGTCCGCGATGACCTGCGGGATATCCTCCCCGCAATGACGAGCCGACTCTTGCTCTACGGTGACTCGAACGCAGTTTCCGTTCAATACGGCACTGCTCCCGACACCGAAATCCGACGGCAAGTCCAGTTGCGCGGAAAGGCGAGTCACGCGGATGGTGGCCTGCGAACCGCTCACCGTTGAGGTCAACCCCATGTCTGGAAACGTCCACCGAGCATTGGTTTCCGACCAAGATGCGAGGCGCTCCACGTCGGGCTGCAACAACGGGCCATAGCGGTACGCAACGGACATCTCCTCCGGGTCCATCAGGGCGATGAAGGCTGTCAGGTCCACTGCCGAAATCGCGCTGAACATGTCTCGGACAGCGGCCTCGGGGTTTGGGGCGCCGACCGGCTGGATGGATTCGGAGGTCAACTTCCGACCGAACTTCACACGACGCATATCCGCGGAGGTGTGCAGTATGGACACATACCATCTTCCATCTCGGCGCACACTGACCAGCTTTCCCGGCTGACGAATTGCATCGGCGACGTTGGCACCCAATGGCTCCACCAGCAGTGCTGGCACCGAAACCGTTCCGGAAACCTGTACGGCTGCGAGGCCGTCCGCGAGGACAGCGACCTGGCCCACTTCTGGTTTCTGGCCCCTCACGCCGGTTCCGCCGAGCGCAGCGGATTGCTGCAACACGTCAAGGCGCTCAAGTTGGTTCAATAGGCGGGGCCCGCGTTCCACGACGGCAGCACGCTCATAGGGGTCCAGTTGTTCCAAGACGCTCAGGTTGTCACCTGAATGAAGCGCGCTTACGAAACTGGCTGCAGCGCCCCGAGCGCTTCCCGACCCGCTCCGCAGCCCGATACCGAACAAGGTGATGCCCCCGAGACCAACCGCCACCAAGGACCCGAGTCCAACAAGGACACTTGCTCGTGTCCCGCCCCTGACGGGGCGACCTCTCTCGCAAGCCAACACCACGGCGGCGGCGGCCGTGGTGAGTGCGGCGCCTGACTGTGGGGTGCTGGGACCCAGTAGGGAGATGGCCGCAGCCGCTAGCCCGAGCAGTGCGACACACACCGAAAGCCAGCGCGTGGTTACACGTCGGCCCGTGAGACGTTCAGCGACGGCAGAGGTGAGGAGGAGAAACGCACCGACCGGCAACGCCAGAAGAAACAAGGCACCGAGAACTCGTTGCGGCGAGTTCAACAAGCCGACACGAACGCCAGACTGCACACCGCTGAGAAGTGACCGGCGGGTGGAGCCAACCGCGGCGAACGGGAGAAAGGCGGTGCCAGCCAACATCGCGATGGGCGCCAAGAACGAGACTACCGAACCGATGCCCGGCACGGTTAGGCGCTGCTGAACTGCGGAGACGCCCATGGGGCGTGAGGTTAGATGGCTGCTGCGATTCGGGGGACGACGCTGCCGCGCAAGCCGGCGACTTCGGGAGCCACCTCGGTTGCAGGGTGAAGTTCCGTAATGGCTGAATCGATGCGGGTCTTCATGGATTCAAGCGACACGATGTTGAGCACACCCTGGCCATGACGAACCAGGTCGAGGATTTCGCCGCCGTCGCGGACGAGCAACGGGGTCTCGCCAGACAACACGAGGTTGGCGTTAGCCAGGTCTTCGCCCAGGTTGGAGCGCAGATAACCAATGGCCCGGCGTGCTGCGCCAAGACCGACACCAGCGTCGAGGAGGCTCTTGATGACCTTCAGCTCGACCAGATCCCGGTAGCTGTACAGGCGTTGCGAGCCAGAACCTTTGGCATCAACAAGACTTGGGCGCAACAAGTCTGTGCGAGCCCAGTAGTCCAACTGTCGATACGTGATGCCAACGATGGAGCAGACCTGTGGTCCACGAAAACCAGCGGCTGGGCCTGCTGATTGAGTTTCAATGGCGTCCGCGTTGTGAGGCTTTGTGTTTGCGGTCGATGGCGATTGAGTAGACACAGCTGCTCCTGTGAACCTGGACAACGCGCCCGCAGGTACCGAATTCAATGACCAAGACGACGCAGGGAAGATGGCGTCGGCCGGGGAAGTCGGGGGACCAGTCAGGGATTTGGGCGGAAGCTTGGTTGTTATGAATTGGTTGGCGGGCGGAACGCCGATGCACACAGATGGTGGCACCGGTTGATACGAGCGTTACTGACGTGCGTGGAACCCAAGGCGACCAAAGGCAGTGCGCCTAGGGAAGAGTCCTCAAGTTGAATCACGTCCGTGTCGTTCGGATTGCTCACCATAAGGAAACGGGGCCAACCGCGTCAACACCCAAATGCTGACCAGAAGGGGAAGCTCATAGGATTCGCCCCATGGAACAATCCGCGTTGCGAGACGGCATCAGCACAATCTGGCGTCAGCAGGCTGTCCCGGCCCTGCAGGAGTACGTCGCCATACCGGCGTTGTCGCCGGCGTTCGACTCTGCGTGGGCAAGCCACGGACACGTCAACCGGGCCGTTGGTCTGCTGACTGGCTGGGCACAACAACTGGGGCTCGCAGGCACCAGCGTTCGCGTCCACGAGTTAGCTGGCCGTACGCCGGTGATTGTGGTCACTATCGCCGCCCACCCGAACGGATCGCAAGTCGCGTCCCAGCCGACGCCCGACCCAACGGTGCTCATGTACGGCCACCTGGACAAACAACCGGAGATGGAAGGTTGGCTTGACGGTCTGGCGCCGTGGTCACCGGTCATCACCGACGACAAGCTGTACGGCCGTGGTGGGGCCGACGACGGGTACGCGCTGTTTGCTTCCCTCACGGCAGTCCGTGGCTTGCAAACCAAGGGCGGCACCCATGGCCGTATCGTGCTGGTGATTGAAGCTTCCGAGGAATCCGGCAGCCCCGACCTGGCCGAACACATCCAGGTGCTTGCACCCACAATCGGCGACGTTGATCTGGTGATCTGTCTGGACTCTGGATGTGCCACCTATGACCGCCTGTGGACCACCACCTCGCTGCGCGGCATGGCACAGGTCACCTTTACCGTGCGCGTTTTGTCCGAAGGAGTCCACTCCGGTGCGGCAGGCGGAGTCGTGCCCAGTTCGTTCCGGATAGCCCGATTGCTTCTTGATCGGCTGGAGGACTCCGCCACTGGACATCTGCGGTTGCCGGAGCTGAACGTGCAGATCCCTTCAGCCACCCAAGCGGCCGCAGTAGACACCGCTGCCTTGTTAGGCCCGGACTGGGCCGAGCGGAACTACCCGTGGGTGAATTCCACATGTGGACATATGACCAACGCAGAGGGTGCCACCAGCGAGCACCTCTTAGACCGAACGTGGCGCGCCGCGTTTGAGGTGACCGGCGCAGATGGTTTGCCCGCAACGGCCAAAGCCGGCAACGTGCTACGCCCACATACCACCTTGTCTCTGGCTCTGCGGTTGCCACCCACCACAGACACTGCCGCTGCCATTGCGGCGGTCACACGCGCGCTTACGACCGATGTCCCCTACGGCGCAACGGTCGAGATCGACACCGATGCCGCAGCAGGTTGGGCAGCGCCTCCCCTGGCCGACTGGTTGTCAGACACGCTTGAGAGCGCCAGCATGGCTGCGTGGGGCCAGTCGCATCGATCCATGGGTGAAGGCGGATCCATTCCGTTCATGGCAATGCTGGCCACGCGGTTTCCCAACGCACAGTTTGCCGTAGCAGGAGTGCTGGGCCCTGGCTCCAATGCCCACGGGCCGAACGAGTTCTTACACCTTGGCTACGCAGAGCGGCTCACCGTGGCTGTTGCCCACATTCTCAACAGCCACAGCAACCGGAATGCTCAGTGATGTCCTGGCAGCCAAGAGAAGTGCCCGTTGACCACGTGGAAGCCTGGCCAGAACGTGGACTGGCTCACCGCTGAGCATGCTCTGACGGCTCCCGTGGATGTCTCCTCGACCACCAGCACAGGGCACGGGCTGTGACGCCTCACGGAGTGAACCACCCGTCGGATGGACTTCTCACCTTCGGTTGACCCAGGGCAACCCATGACGATGGACGACGCATGCACGCGGCGTGCTTCCTCGCAGATGGCCTTGGCTGGACGGTGTTCAAGAACCGCGGTGTTGATGCCCGCCGACGCACGGAGTTCCTGGCTCAACGCCAGCAACATCTGGTGCGCCACATCGTGGCTATCCAAGAACCACTCGTCATGCCCCTTCTCCACCGTCCCGGTGAAGTTCTTGCGCATCACGGTGACAAGGTGCAGGGGGGCGCACTGAGTATCGGCCATTCGTGCGGCCTGTTGGGCTGCAAAGTGCGTTTCGGCGCTTCCGTCTACCAAAACGAGAATGGGGTTCACGTACATGGCAGCTCCTTCCTCGACTGGGTCGTTGTGCTCACCGCTTTGGGGAACACGTCAACCAAACCGGAAAACAGCACCTGATGCCGTGATCTGCATCACCCTGGCGACGTGACAGCCGCCACCCCGGGCGCGGCCGAGTGGTGAACGGAGGGATCGGAGTTGAACCCGAGGTGGAGCAACCCATTAGACCCGGGCGTGGCCGAGTGGTGAACGGAGGGATCGGAGTTGAACCCGAGGTGGAGCAACCCATTAGACCCGGGCGCGGCCGAGTGGTGAACGGAGGGATCGGAGTTGAACCCGAGGTGGAGCAACCCATTAGACACGGGCGCGGCCGAGTGGTGAACGGAGGGATCGGAGTTGAACCCGAGGTGGAGCAACCCATTAGACACGGGCGCGGCCGAGTGGTGAACGGAGGGATCGGAGTTGAACCCGAGGTGGAGCAACCCATTAGACACGGGCGCGGCCGAGTGGTGAACGGAGGGATCGGAGTTGAACCCGAGGTGGAGCAACCCATCAGACACGGGCACGTGTACCGGTGTTAGCCGTTGAAGTCGTCTGGGTTGATGTCGTCGAGGAACTGGCGGAACTGGTCCACGATGACATCTGGGTCGCCGTCTTCAGACGTTGCCGGCTCCACCAGGCCCTGCTCGGTGAGCAGCTCGGCACGGACATACAACTGTGCATTGTTGCGGACCGCGAGCGCGATGGCATCGGACGGACGCGCAGACACAACGCGTGTCTCGTCCCCGACGGTCATACGGATTTCTGCGTAGAAGATGTTGTCCCTGGTCTCGGTGACCACGATTGCGGCAACCGTTGCGCCTGACGCGCCGATGACCGCTGCGAGCAGGTCGTGGGTCATGGGACGCGGTGTAGCCCGCTTTTCCAACCCGATGCGGATGGCCTGCGCTTCGATATTGCCGATGAAGATAGGCAACACCGTAGGCCGCTCGGCCAGGCGGAGCGCATCTGATGCAGCGCGCAGAATGACGACAGGGTTGTTGGTCGACTGGTCGATGCGAACATCTACCAGTTCCATTTCGACAAGCTCCTCCATGGCCTATGAAGCTACTTGTTGATGGACGACTTCAAGACCTGACGCAAAGCAACCACGCGGAGTTGTTCTCCGAGCCGGACCAATTCGCCCAAGGTGTCGATGGCACCTTGGCGTGCGTCGGGGTTCTTGCGTCGGAGTTGCGGTGTCACAACCTGCTCGAAGAACGACGCTTCGCGATCCGCAGCCAGCTTGTACATCCGTAGGTGCCTGGGCTCCACGCCGTATGTCCGGAACGCCGCCACCAGTTTGCACGTGAGCAGAGCATCTTCGTCGTAGTACACGGCAGAGAACACAGTCTGGCCTTTGAGGAGCCCCAGAGATTCCAGCTCTCGAATGGACTCGATAGTGAGCTGCGTGGCCGTGACCAGTTCGTCCAAAGTGAGGCTAACGCCCGATGCGTTTGCGGCCAGCGGGTTCTGCGATCCAAGCAACGGCGTAGCCGGGTCGGGGACAGCCGACGCGGAAGCCACAGGCGACGCGGAAGCCACAGGAGACGCGGATTCGGACCGATCAGCGGGAGGTGTTGCTTTGACCGACGGAACCACGCTCAGTTGTGGCGGTTGCGGCGGCTCTTCGGCTGGAGACGAACCTGCGGCCAACGGCGAGGTATGCGACGCCTGAGACGAGGTTGTGCCACCCATGGCCGACGGGCGCGACGCGAGTTCTCGGCGCAGCGACTGGAACGCCGCTGGGTGGCGTCGTTCGGGCTCTCCAGGCAACTCACCGTTTGGCCCCAAGACCGGCATATCGTCGGCATCGTCGTGCGAATCTTCGGTTGCCCCCGCGTCCGACGAAGTAACTGCTGCAGCCCTCGACCGAGCGCCTAACCCGCCGTCGGATCGGCCAGCAGCGTGTTTGCCGGGTTCCTCTGTACGACGTTGCGGACCGGTTGCGCTTCCGTTGAGCAACGTGCGGAGATACGCGATGTCACCGTCGTAGAACTTGCGATATCCCGAGGCTGTGCGCTCGAGTTCCAACGCGCCCGCAGATTCCAGGGCACGGATACGCGAGATCGACAAATCCGGGAAATCGCCTTTCAGCAACTCCAAGACCTCGCCGATCGACAAGTACGGGCGCTCACTCATGTGGATGACATCTTGCCCGCTAACCAGCGGATGGGCAGGCATTCCAACTGAGGTTCAGCGAGTTGGCGCGAAATCCGGCCCCTGAACTGCAAAAATTGTCCGGTTGGCGAGTTTGGTCAACTCAGTCGTTCACTACGAAGACCATGCGGAACTTACCGACCTGGACTTCATCGCCGTTCTCCAGCGTGCGTTCCGTGACCAACTGGCGGTTGACGTAGGTGCCGTTCAACGAACCGGCGTCCTTAACGATGTACCCCTCGGCGCTGCGTACAAACACGGCATGGCGCCGGCTGACGGTGACGTCGTCCAGAAGGATGTCGCTGTCGTCGGCCCGCCCGGCTGTGGTGACTTGGCCTTCGAGGCGAAACGTCTCCCCCGCCCCGTGGCCCTCGGCGCCGCGCCTGATGACAAGGGCCGCGTGCTGCGCATCGAACCCGCTGATTTTCACCGTGACGTCGCTGGAGTCCGCCTCGTCTGCGCTGATCTTCATGGTGAGATCTCCGCCGTCGGGCACCAACGCGGCGCCACACGACGAGCAGAAGTTAGAGATGTTTGGATTGCGGTGACCGCAACGGTTGCAGAAGTGTTCAGCCATGGGAAGCTCCAGCGGTGGGGGCCGCACCTGGCGGCTGGACGGGCATTGTCTGCTCGGACGTTGATTCGGACATTGATTCGGACGTTGGTTCGATGAGTGCACGGTAGGTGGCAACACCAAGCAGTGGCAAGGTTTGCGCCGTACCCGGATCTATCTCAAGCTCATAGAGCCAGCCCTCTCCGTACGGGTCTTGGTTCATCAGCGACGGGTTGGCCACCACAGCATCGTTGACCTGCACAATTGACCCCGTGACGGGCGAATAAAGGTCTGAGACCGCTTTGGAAGCCTCGGCCTCACCGCAGGCTTCGGTTGCCTCAAAAACTGACCCGACGGACGGCAATGCAACGAACTGCACGGCGCCGAGAACGTCTTGCGCGTAGTCCGTGAGGCCCGTACGCACAATGGTGCGACTGCCCAGTTGTTGGACACGGACCCACTGATGATCCTCCGAGTACAGAAGATCATCGGGAACGTTGTGGATCTGGCTGGTGCCGGGTCGCCCGTGTCCGATGGGTTGCTCCACCTCGGGTTCAACCCCGATCCCTCCGTTCACCACTCGGCCGCGCCCGTGTCTAATGGGTTGCTCCACCTCGGGTTCAACTCCGATCCCTCCGTTCACCACTCGGCCGCGCCCGTGTTCGATGGGTTGCTCCACAGAGGCAACCTAGCAACGCTTGAACGGGCCCCTGAACGGTTACTGCCGCGCCTCCGGGGCGCCTGAGCGAGCAGCGCGGCCTTCCGCCAGCGCGGCCCTCCCGATTGGCACGTAAGTCAATGCGGCGTAATAGGACAAAGCAAGCGACGGGATGAGCCATATCCATGCGGCAGCCCGGAACCAGTCTTTACTGGCCCAGTCAGACGCACCCGCAAGGAAGCACGGCAGAGCGACCATCAGGCCGAACGTTCCGGCTTTGCCCACCCACTGCACATCGATGCGCCGAGCGCCGGCAGCGGCAAGTCCAAGTGTCCCAACCGAAACGAGCACCTCACGCACCAGCACCACCCAAAACACCCAGCGCGGAACCGACTCGTCGATGAACAGGCACACGATCGCCGTAGCCAACAGCACGCGGTCAACCGCGGGGTCGAGGATCTTGCCAACGGTTGAACCCTGATCGAACCGCCGAGCGATGTACCCGTCAACCCAGTCAGTTGAACCGAGGGCGCCGAGCAGCAGCGCAGCGTTACCACGGTCGTTGCGGCTGAACAACAACCAGACGAACAACGGGATGCAGACGAAGCGCACCAAGGTGATGAGGTTCGGAACAGTGAAGATTCCTCGGTCACGCGGGTCTGGCGTCGCGGATGGGGCGGATGGGGGGGATGGGGCGGAGCTTGTCATGAGAAGGACTCAGCTTGGCGCAGCAGATCGGCCGTCTCTTGGATGGCTGGCCAGTGCCCAAACCGGCGTTCCCACGGGTGCAACAAGCGGTCCTCGCCGTAACGGGCGATGAGATGCAGATGCGCATGGAACTGCGACTGATCCGCGTGCGACCCAATGTTGGTGAGCATATTGAAACCTTTTGCGTCGAGCACGTCGAGGAACGCTCGGCCAACGCGCTGGGCAGCATCGATGAGCGCAATGCTCTCGTGGGGTTGTACATGCAGCAAGTCGTCGCGATGCGACGTGGGGATAATCAGACAGTGACCTCGGGTCATGGGCAACAAGTCCATGAACACCATCACATCGTCGTTGCGGTACAGCACTTCGGCCCTCACCGAGCCGGACACAATTCCGCAGAACGTGCACATACCGGTCATCAACGAATGCTCGGCGGATCCAACTGCCGGTGCCACGCCTGCGCCCCCAACAGTTCCTTCGGTCGACGAGGTGGACACGGATGCGAGACTACTCACCGATGTCCGATCGCAACGCCCAACCAGGTTCGGACGTTCGTGCGTTGGTTCGCTCCACACTTCAACCGCTCGTCATCGGCACAGCGGCGATGGACTTTGCCCAGTCCATGGCCAGCGCGTCCAACGGCATCGTGGTTGCAGAACCTGGCGCTGGCAAGACAACCGGCATCCCACTGGCGTTGATGTGCGCTGAATGGCTGTGTGACCGGCCAGACAACGGGATAGTCGTCGTAGAACCCCGCAGGGTTGCAGCACGACAAGCCGCAGCCCGCATGGCAAGCGTGTTGGGCGAACAGTTGTCGACGAAGCAGCGCGGACGCGTTGGACTGCGGTCCCGAGACGAAACGCTGGTCGGAGCCGAGACCCGCATCGAAGTGGTGACCGACGGCGTGCTGCCTCGCATGTTGCGCTCTGACCCTGGGCTGAGCGGCAGATCCGTGGTGATCTTTGATGAGTTCCACGAACGCAGCCTGGACACAGACCTTGGCCTCGCCTTGGCGCTATCTGCGCAGAATCTCCTGCGCCCAGACCTGGTCATTGTGGTCATGTCAGCAACGCTTGATGCAGATCGAGTCGCCGAGATACTTGATGCGCATTCGGTTGGCTCCACCGTGCGGCTGCACAGTCCGGGCCGTGCGTTTCCGGTCTCTGTCACCAACGCAACAACGCCAGGAGATCTGGCCGTTCGTGTGACCGACGCAGCGGTCGCTGCGGTAACGCAGCGTCCTGGCGATGTGCTGGTGTTTCTTCCGGGCATTCACGAAATCAACATGTGTGCCCGGCGGATGAGTGAACGTGCGGAGTTAGCGCGCATCGTCGTCCTGCCGTTGCACGCTCGAGGCAACCCGGCTGACACGGCACATGCGTTGCGGCCAGCGATCGCGGGCGAGCAACGCATTGTCCTGGCAACGTCGCTTGCCCAGACCAGCGTCACCATCGACGGGGTCACAACCGTCATTGACTCCGGGTTCGTCAAACGCCCTTTGCGAGATCCAGACACGGGGCTCACTCGACTTGCCACCACGCGTATTTCCAAAGCAACAGCGACTCAACGCGCAGGCCGGGCCGGACGCACGGCCGCAGGCCATGCAGTGCAGCTCTGGTCCGCAGCGGAGTGGCTACGGTTCGATGAAGTTGACCAGCCGGAAATCCTTGCGGCCGATCTGACAGGCCTCGCGCTCGCTGCCGCTGATTGGGGCGTGCAGCCTGCAGCGATGGCGTGGACCGACCCGCCCACCGAGGATGCGTGGAATGGCGCGCTCGCGGAGCTCGCCCTGCTGGGTGCCTTGGACGAAGACGGTTCCATCACTACACGCGGACGAGCAATGGCTGCGCTGCCTGCAGCCCCACGAATTGCTGCCTTGCTCACCGAGCAGCGGGACCAGAGGACGGCTGCCGCTCTTGCCGCGTACCTGTCGGATTCGGACTGGTTCGGACCTGGCGCCCCGATGGATCTCCGAGCTCGGCTGACCGCGTTGACGGACTCGACGTCGGCTGATTCAGGCACGGTAAACGCCGGAGCGCATCGACGCTTCGAGCGGTCGGTCCAACGTTTTCTTCGAAGCGGCAATGGTCGAGTGACCAACCTTGTAGGCGACGACGTCGCTGCGCTTGCGTTGCAGGCTTACCCGGAACGCCTTGCGACCCGTAGCGAGTCCAGCGGCGAACGGTTCTGCTTCGCCAACGGGCTTGTCTTGCCGTTGGAACGATCGGACCGTGCCGATACCGCTTCAATCGTAGGTGCACAGATGATTGTCGCGACCGAACTGGATAGCGACCGTCGGCGAGGAGCAATCCGTGTTGCTGTTCCCGTCAGCATGGAGCAGGTGATTGCTTGGGCAGCGTCTGCGCCAGGTTGTTCAACCAGCAGTTTTGTCAGCGCCAGGTGGGTTGGTGAACGACTTGAAGCATCGACGGAGACTGCCCTAATAACGCCAGCCGGCACGCTCACGTTGCAGCGACGTCCGGCAACTCCAAATGCAGGGTCGATCGTTGTTGCCGTAGGTGAACTTATTGACGCCGCCCCTGACGTCATTCAGTGGTCAGAGTCAGCTCGGGAATTGTGGGCGCGCATACATCTTGCGTTTGCATCCCAAACGGAAGCGGACACGTTGCGTTGGCGTGACTTGGTACTGGTGTGGCTGCAGGACACGCTCCCGTCTTCCATCCGATCGTTTTCGGTTGGGTCAATCGATGTCCAGGCAGCGCTGCGTCATCACCTCGATCTCAACGCCCTTTCGCGTGAGCTGGACCGCAACGCGCCGACAGCGATAACCATTGGCGAGCGAAGTCATCGTGTCCACTACGCCACCGATTCCGGTCGGCCCACCATCCGTACAAGAGTGCAAGATCTGTTTGGGACCACCAAGACGCCCACAGTGTGCGGGACCGAACGGGTTACCGTCGAGCTGTTGTCGCCAGCGGGTCGCGTTGTTGGCGTGACCGACGACATCGGCCGCTTCTGGACCGTTGGCTACCCGGGACTTCGTGCGGACTTACGCGGCCGCTACCCGAAACATCAGTGGCCAGAGGACCCAACCGTTGCTGCCCCACGGCGGGCAAACAACCCGCGGCCCTGATCAGGTGGCGTCGGGGTACGTCTGACGCGTTCGTTCAACCAGTTCGTCGCGGAAGGCACCAATTTCGACCGACTCCTGCGGGAAGACGAAAACGAACTCATCCAGGCGTCGGCTGAGCCCAACGCCGCTGGCAAGCATGGCGTCGTTGAGACGATCCCCGAGGCGACCAATCAGAATCTGTGCGCCAGCACGGTCTGTCTCTGGGCAGAAGACCGCCACGGTGACCTTGCGGTTGTCCCGGACCACGCCAGCGCGGTCAGTTGCACGGACCATGTCTTTGGTGGCAGCTCCGAAAGCGCCAAGCGCGGCGCGACGCTTGCGACCCTTCACCGTTGCAAACGCGTCGGCAGGATACGACAGGGTAACCACGCTGAACGTGTGGTCGTATCGGCGACCGCGGGCCATTTCATGATCCAGCAGATCAAACAAGCCGCGGGCGTTGAGCAGGTGGGTTGCATCGTCGATGACGTCGAATGACTCAAGCTTGTCGAGGCGTTCCTTCAGGAGCTTCCAGGAATATCCACCGATAACCCCGAACGCCAAATAACTCAGTAGGCGAACGAGGTTGAGCGTCGCAAACCTTCCGGTGCCGAGAATCTCGATCGCCGGGAGCCGCATCACTAGGTAAATCGCGGCGGCCAACAACGCTGCAGCACTGCCGCCGATGACGTCAGCTGCGAGCACGCCGGCAAAGACCAGCACGTAGAGACCGGCGGCAAGAACTTCCACTCGATCGACCCCACGGAACCACATCGTTGCCGCAAGCAAGCCGAGAATGCTGATGCCCGCTATTGCGAGAACGCGACGAATAGTGCGATTAAGGGACCTGACGCCTGCGAAAAGAGGAAGCGACTGACTTCCAGCCATTGTTGCCACGCCGACAAAGTACCTGTTGGAGAGTCCCGGGTGATCGATGCAGCATGCACGATCGGGCTCGACGGGTCGGCGAGACTGTCACGGTGACTACTCGAGCGCCTTCCTCTCGACTGTCCATGTCGGCACTGAGCGCAGGCCGCGTGGCGTTGGCGGCGCTGGTTGGTTCATTCCTGATTCCGCTCTCAACCACCACCATGCGTGGGATGCACCATCTGGTCAGTTGCACCGACGAGGTTGACCAAACATTTGCGGTGACCGCCGTCGACTCGCTCCGTGCAGTGATCACCGGCTCTACCGCTGTCGTGCGTGAACCTCCAACAGGTGAGTGCTCTGCCGTGGACATGAACATGCAGGTCAGACCGGACGGCAAGGGTTTCATCCTGATCTCCATGCCCGTCGTCAACCGGACCAACTTGGCCTGGAACACCAGCGTCATCCTTCGCCTCGACAGCTTGCGCACCACTGTGCGAGTGGGTCAGATCAATGCAGGTGAGACGCACACCAAGGAGTTGCGGGTCCGCTTGACGAGCGATCTGCAGTCGATCACCGGCACCCTGGTCGTCGGCCCGTAACGCCACCTTTACGCCGCCGCTCACCAAAAATCACGGCGAAAGACTCAACCCGGTCGGGGTCTATGCCGAAACGTGATCAGGACATTGTTCGATCATGACTCTCTTCCCCACGACCTCCTCTCTCGATCTGGCACCTGAGCCAACCCCGAACCGCCGACCTGCGATTGCCGCAACGGTCGACGCCGGTCTGGCTGGGCTGCTCTCGGCCGTCCTCGCCAACCAACGCGGGCAAAACATCGCTCAACCGGAAGTTGAACTTGACGAAACCACCGAAGCGGTTTCGTTCGCAGTTCAGCCCGACACGCACGCTGAATCGGCACCTGAGTCCGACGGTATGTTCGAAGACGGTGGCTCAATCGACGGCGAAGGCCTGTTCGAAGTCGACGCAGTCGACGAACTTGAGGAAGCCGAAGAAGTCGATGAAGAGGACCTCTTCGACACTGTTTCTGACGGCTTGTTCGAAGGCGAAACCGACGCGTTGTTTGAGGTTGTCAGCGAAGCGCCCGTTGAACTGCTGAGTGAAGCACCTTCGTTCGGCAGCGAAGAACTGGCGGTTATCTCCTCCGAAGCCAACGAACTCCTCGACGAAGCGGAGGGTCTGTTCGGCGATGCGGACGACGAAGGTTTGTTCGACGACCCTGAACAAGGACTGTTCGGAGAAGTCGAAGAAGTCGAAGTCGAAGGCGAAGTCGAAGACGACGCTCTGTTCGGCGCCGACGGCGACGAATTCGCAGGCACACCTGTGTGGGCTGCAGTGGCGCCGCCGGGCCCGCTTCCCGAGGTGCAGAACGTTACACACGTCGTGGTTCACCACGTCGTTGAGTCCGCTCCAGACAACCACTTGGTCAGCGCGTCCGCTGCTCCAAAACTGGGACGCTTCGGACCAGGCGCAACGTTCCAGAGCACTGCCGCAGAATCCGGCCCTGCACCGATGCTGCGTCATGCCACCGACGACACCGACGTGGAGTACTCCACGAACGAGCCGTACTCGTTCGATTCACAGCCGAAGTTTGTTCCAGAGGCGATGACACCCCAGGTCGCCGCCGAACTCGACAACTCCGCTCACCGGTCGGCCGCTCTTCACTCAACCGCGCCCGACTTCACCAACAACCCTGTCTTCCGTCACGGTGTCATGCCGACTCCGCAGGTGGTAGTTCCACCTCCAGCGCCTCCGAAGCCAGCACCAGTTGCCCGGATCCTTTCCCCACTTCAGGTCAACCTGTTGATTGAGGGGCTTGCCCAGGTTCATGCCCGACCCGGCGAAGAAGGCCTCCCTCCCGGCGTGTTGCTGATGGACGTCCGAGGTCCACTGGGTCGCTATCAGAACGACAACCTCTACACGATTCGATCGCAGATCGACGGTGCAGTGCGCGGTGGCGACATGGCCCTGGTGGTTCCGGACCTTGGGATCGTGTTGTTCTGCGGAGGCTTGTTCTTCCCAGGCGATCTCGAAGTAATGGGCTCGCGCCTGCGACGCCGTGCACTGGACGCCAACCCTTCGGTCTCACCAGCCGATGCGCTCAAGGTCACCGTGGCCGGCGCGCTTGCCATCCCTGGTGAAGATGCGGTCGATTTTGTGAAGCGTGGCGTTGCTGCCTTTGACCAATCGATTGACGACAGTCGCGAAGACATCGTGGTCGACTACGCAGACCCTCGTCGCCCTCGGGTATAGCTCCACGACACGGGGCGTCCGTCCCGATACGGCATCACACCGTGAAACACAGCGGGGTCATCGTCGAACAGCAGCGGCAGGAAATACCGGTCACCTTCGTAGAAGTCCAGTCCTGACCCGTCGCGCACGTCCTTATCCGGACTCGCAGCGTCGAGCACTTTGCCGAGCGGGACCCAATGCAGCGTTCCCTCGTCGTTGTTTTCCGGAACTGGTCCCTGGTAGTTCCCAACGAAGACGAAACCAAACCAGTCTTCGCCATTGGGCCCAAACCCCGGCCAAGAAACCGTGCCGCGCAGTTCAAGATCCGTCTGTATACGTGCTTCTTCCATGAGCTCACGAAGGGCACTGGTGACGACGTCCTCGTTTGCCTGGACCTTCCCGCCAAGCCCGTTCCACTTGCCGAATTGCTCGTCGTGGGCTCTGGCGGTCCGGTGCACCAACAAGACGTTGCCGGCTTCGGGGTCCACGACGTAGATGAGCGTTCCCATGATGGGCATATAACGAGCAGACACGCTTGAACCGTAATGGCGCCAACATGACAAAGACGAGCAAGACTCTTAACCGTGACTCTCCTCCGCAATGGTCGGCTCATCACGCTCTCCGCCGCGTCAGGGAGCCAAGAGAGCAAGGGGACCCAGGACATTCGCATTGTCGATGGCTACGTCTCCGAGATTGGGCAGTTGGCTCCCCTGTCGGGCGAAACGGTTCACGACCTCGACGGCGCAACGGTTGCGCCGGGACTCATTGATCTGCAGTGCAACGGGGCACTGGGCATCGACCTCACCTCAACACCGGAACGTATTTGGGAACTCTCCGCGCACTTGCCGCGTTGGGGTGTCACGGCGTGGGCTCCGACCATTGTCACGTCGTCGCCGGAAATCGTCGACAGGGCCATCAGCACGGTCCAAGCAGGCCCGCCGCCGGACCATCCCGCGCCAAGTGCCGCAGTGCTGGGTCTGCACCTCGAAGGGCCCTGCCTGAACCCACTGATGGCGGGGGCACATCAACGATCGTTGATCCGCAATCCAGCTTCCACCGATACGCGCCGCTGGACTAAGGAGAGCGTTGCCCTCGTGACGATCGCTCCGGAAATGGAAGGCGCACCGGCGATGGTTGCCGAGTTGCGCCGACGAGGCATCACGGTGAGTATCGGCCACTCGGCAGCCACAGCGGAACAGGTCCGCGTTGGCGTCGAAGCCGGGGCCTCGATGGCCACGCACCTGTTCAACGCAATGAGCCCGCTCCATCATCGCCAACCCGGTGTGGTTGGAGCTGTCCTCGCAGATGAATCCCTCCACGCTTCGCTGATCTGCGACGGCGTTCACGTTGATCCATCGGTAGTCACAATTGCATACCGTTTGCTTGGGTCACGGCTGATACTTGTCAGCGACGCTGTTGCAGCGCTCGGACTTCCTCCGGGTCGGGTGCGCCTTGGGTCGGTTGAACTGATAGTGACCGACACCGACGTGCGCCTTGCTGATGGCACGCTGGCGGGCAGCAACCTGTCCTTGGACACAGCGGTTCGGAACCTGATTCGATTCACCGGGTGCACGTTGACTGAAGCAATTCACGCAGCGACACGTGCCCCCGCAGGCGTGATCGGCCGCGCAGACCTAGGCGTTGTGGAAGCCGGCAAACCGGCAAACCTTGTGGTGCTCAACGATGGGCTCGTTCGCGCTACGTACGTCAACGGCCAGCGCTGGGTCAGGGAACGATCAGTCCTCGGGCCAAGCGTATGACGCCGAGGCCCTCAGCAACAGGTCGTGTTTGGTATCAACTCGCCACACTGCATCGGCGGTGTCCACGACGAGATCAGATCCTCGCCAGAACGTCCGGACCGAAGACGCGTCGGTGATCGCAATCCGATAGGTGGTGGTTTTGCCCTTGTCGACCAGAACAATGCTTGCGGACCGGGAATCCACGATGGACGCCGTGACGGACGGCTTACCCGCCAGCTTCAGCTGGCCCGGCACAGAGGCAGACCATGTGGGCGGCTGCATGGGTCCCGGCGAAAACAATGCTGCAATTCCGACTCCAACCCAGATCAGCCCAACACTGAACGCTAGCCAAACAATCGCTCGGGTCGCGGAACTGCGTGGGTCTAGGGCCGAGGATCGGTGAACTAACTGGGCGGCACGGTTGGTGGCGCGTCTATTGCGTTGGTACGGGATCGGAGGGGTTCCGAGTTCCAACCTTGACGCAGTGATCACCTACACAGTCTCGGCTCATTGGGGGTGCAGATCATCAGCAAAGCTGATGAACACTCGTTCACCGGTTACACGTGCAACAGTTTCGAGCACCGACCGCTCATTCGACCCGCCAGAAACTGTGGGGTCACTCAACAGATTGATGCATGTACATGGCCCCAGATCCTTCGCCCACTCCCCCAACGTCCACGCTGGGTGCTGCCGTCGCCACGTACCACCAAGGTGAGCGACGGTCGTTTCACATGCCCGGTCACAAGCAATCCATTGCGGCGTTGCATCCCGATGCAGCGTTGCTTCTTGGCCAGCCGCTCGTTGCGAACGATCTCAGCGAGATGGGCGGCTTCGATTATCTGCACGCCCCGGGCGGGACCATTCTCCAGGCGCAGCAACGCGCCGCCGAGGTGTTCGGCGCGGCCCGGACCTGGTTCCTTGTCAACGGTTCCACGGTCGGCAACCTGGCGGCCGTCACTGCGCTCCTCGGCGATGGCGAATCATTGCTGATGCTGCGGGCGTCGCATAGGTCCGTCTATGCAGGCGTGGTACTTGCGGGTGCTGAACCGAACTACGTCCCGATGCTCCACGATTCGGAACACGATGGATGGTTCGTGGGAGACGACTCGGTCCTTGACACACTTCGCCCTGGCGACGTTGGGGCACTTCACCTCACCCGGCCCAACTACTACGGCATGGCCGTCGATATGCAGCGTTGGGTGGATACCGCTCGTCGGCTTGATGTTGCGTTGATCGTGGACGAAGCGCATGGTTCCCACTTTGCGTTCGACTCCCGCCTGCCGTCGTCAGCGCTTGCAATGGGCGCAGACATCTCTATTCAGTCCACCCACAAAACGCTGGGCGGGCTCACACAGGCGTCCATGCTTCATGTCAGCCAACGTGGGCTCCGCTGGGCAGATCGCATCGGTAGAGCGCTGCAGCAACTTCAGTCGTCGTCGCCAAGTGCCGTCCTCACTGTGTCGCTTGACCTCGCTGCAGATCATCTGCGCGGCGATGGAAAACAATTGGTCGCACGAGCGATCGATCTCGCAACGGAACTGGCCAATCGGATTCCGACTCCGCTCACAGTGGTCCAAGCCACCGGGCCGGCGATCGACCCAACCAAGCTGGTCATGGATGTACGCGCGCTTTCGATGACTGGGTTCGATGCGTCGGCCTGGCTGAGAGAGAACCACGGCATCTGGGTTGAACTGGCCGACCAGCACCGCATCGTCTGCTCGGTCACCATCGGCGATACTTCTGAGAGCGTCGCCGATCTGCTCGCAGCCCTGACGGAGCTCGCCTCGCAGCGCGGATCTCGCGGCGCCGATGCCAGCCCCGAGTGGGTGTCCCCGCCTCGTGCACTGTCGCCGCGGCGTGCGGTTCAGGCCGCCGTCGACGCAGTAGGTCTCGATGCCGCTATCGGCCGGGTCGCTGCCGAGTACGTGATTCCGTACCCACCGGGCATCCCACTTGTTGTTCCAGGCGAGCGGTTCACCAGTCAAGTTCTGGACGCATTGGCGCGCTACCGGGCTGCTGGTTCCAAGATCGTCGGCACAGACGACCCCTCACTTGCAACAGTGATGGTGGTCAGGAACGAGCAAGCGGAAGCCGAACGGTAACAACCGCCCCGGTTCGATCCGAAATTGGGTGTGGCGCCGGTGACTGGATGTCTACGCGCCCACCGTGTGCTGCCACGATCGAAGCTGCGATGGGGAGCCCAAGCCCTAGCGAACCCCGCCCGTCTCCGCGTCGATATCGTTCGAACACATACGGAAGTTGCTGAGCGTCGAACCCGGGGCCGTCGTCGTGGATCTCAACGACACCATCGGTTTGATCCACCCGGCACCGTAAGACCACAGACGATGACCGCGACGCTGCATTGCGCACGAGGTTGTCCAGTGCTTGGCGCAACAGGGCCATGTCGGCCTGGACCAGAACGGTTGGCCCCGTTTCAGCCGTCAACACACAGTCGTCCAGGCGGGTGGCTGACACCAGCTCTTCAGCTAACAGGTCCAACCGAAGAGGAGCTAGCCGAGGTACGGCCTGGCCAGCATCGAAGCGGGCAAGGTCAAGCAGCTCACTGACGCCCGCACCAGCACGTTCGGCAGCTGACCGAATCTCCACCAGCGACTGGACGTAGTCAACTGTCTCTCGTTCACGCGAAAGCGCGTGCCCTGCCGACGCCTGAATTACGGACAGCGGGGTTCGGAGCTCATGTGCAGCGTCCGCCAAGAAGTCGATGCGTTCCCGCAGGACTCTGCGGGCCGGACGCAACAAGCGGTGGGCAAGTAGAGCGGTCAACCCGCCGAGCAATAGCCATGCCCCAATGGACCATCTGCGCGCAGATGACTTGTCCTGGCGATTCTCGGAGTCAAGCCAACTGGTGTCTTCAACGGTGACAATGAACGTGTCGGCGTCGTAACGTCGCGTGAACGTGCTGAGCGATCGGCCGCTTTGTTGGAACCACGATTGCGCCGGCCCACCCTCGGCCTCTTTGGCCAACCGGAAAAGGGGTGGCTCAAGTTCCGTTGGCCCAAGCGCCTCTGTTGTACGTGGTCCGGGTTTGACCACGAAGACCATCCCATCTTCCACGCTTTCCCCGCCACCCAACATGGCCTGCGCACGCAAGGTTCGTTCCTGGGCGTTAGCAACAATCCCTTGCCAGCGACCTTCGGCCCGAGCGTCGATCACTCGATTGGTAAGCGCGGACAAGATCGGCGCGCTGACGATTGCTGTTGCAAGGGCGACAAGGGCTGGGACTCTTCGGAGCGTGGATGCGCCACTTGACCGCGTTGCCGACCTCACGATGCTGGCCCACCGAAGCGACAAGTGACGCGCAACACGGTTGAGCAGCGACGATGCCGACCGACCCGCCGAAGATGGGCGCCGCGCCGCACCGCCGACCTGATTTTCCGGAGACAGCGATTCGACGCCCTCGTTCACCACATCGTCAGTCTGCGTCATCGTGCGCCTCTGTGCCCACCGGCACGATGTAGCCGACACCGCGCACCGTCTCGATGGGAGAAGGGCGGTTGGGAAGGTCAAGCTTTCGACGAAGCGCAGCAATGTGCACGTCGAGGGTGTTGGACATCCCCTCATAGTGAGCGTCCCACGCCTGTTCCATGAGTTCGCCCCGATCCACCACTTGGCCAGCCTTACTCAACAGCAGCCGCAGCAGCGTGAATTCGCGCGTGGTCAGCGCCACCTGCACCCCGGCACGCGAAACCGATCGAGTGACAGGGTCAAGAACCAGGTCGTCCGCAACGAGATTTGGGCGACGTTCAGCACGCGGCCGTCGCAGGAGCGCCCTGACTCGAGCGGCAAACTCGTCGTAGTCGAACGGCTTCGTGACGTAATCATCTGCTCCGGCATCGAGCCCACCGATTCGGTCCAAACGTGCGTCACGCGCCGTGAGCATCAAGATGTGCGAAGTGACCCCGGCCGAACGCCACCGCACGCACAACTCCTGCCCGTCCCCGTCGGGCAGTCCGAGGTCCAACACGATCAGCGAATAGTCGTTGACCGCAACCATCTCGTCAGCAAGTGATGCACGCCCGGCCACGTCGACGGCGTACCCCTCGTCCACCAGCGCGCGTCGCAACACCGTTGCGAGCGCTCGGTCATCTTCCACCACAAGGAGTCGCATCAAACGCAGTCTCGCACCGGCAGTATGAAGTCATCCTGAAGTTGCCGAACCCCGATGAGGTGCCCTTCACACAATTTGGGGAGTTACACGGCGTTGGCTGGGCACTAACATCGTTGAGATGTCTACGAAACGCGCCCTGATCACCGGAGTTACCGGGCAAGACGGCAGCTACCTGGCCGAGCATCTGCTTGACCTCGGTTACACCGTTATCGGTATGGTCCGTCGGTCATCGACGGTCAACTTCGAGCGGATCGCGCACATCCAAGACCGGCTCACGTTGGTCAGCGGAGACCTGCTTGACGAGGCGTCCCTCATTCACCTGCTTAACGAGCACAAGCCGTCCGAGGTATACAACCTTGCGGCACAGAGCTTCGTGCAAACCTCGTGGCCGCAGGCCGTTTTCACTGGTGACGTCACCGCTTTGGGCGTCACCCGCTTGCTCGATGCCGTGCGGGTTGCAGACCCCACCATGCGGTTCTACCAAGCGTCGTCGTCTGAGATGTTCGGCAAAGTGCAGGCCGTTCCCCAAATCGAAAGCACCCCCTTCTACCCACGTTCGCCATATGGCGTGGCCAAGCTGTACGGGCACTGGATCACGGTCAACTACCGGGAGTCCTACGACATGCACGCCTCGTCGGGCATCTTGTTCAATCACGAGTCAGAGCGTCGTGGCCTGGAGTTCGTTACCCGCAAGATCACCTACAACGTGGCAAGAATCGCCCACAAGGTCCAGAACGAGCTTGCACTCGGAAACCTCGATGCACGCCGTGACTGGGGCTTCGCAGGTGACTACGTCAAAGCCATGCACCTCATGCTGCAGGAAGACACCCCAGACGACTTCGTCGTCGCCACAGGCGAGACCCACGAAGTACGGGAGTTCTGCGACCTCGCCTTCGGCCACGTCGGCTTGGACTACCGCAACCACGTCGTACTGGACGAGCGCTTCGTTCGCCCAGCCGAAGTTGACCTCCTCGTCGGGGACCCCGCCAAAGCCGCACTCAAGCTCGGTTGGAAGCCAGAAGTGGACTTCAAGGGCTTGGTTTCGCGCATGGTCGAAGCCGACCTCGCATTGGTTGCACGCCAGATTCGCGTCTGACCCACACCGGGCCTGAACCGCTCACCCCAGACGCCGTGCACCGGCCGTTGCCGATGCTATGTTGTGAACCCACCGTTTAGGGCGGTTAGCTCAGTTGGTTAGAGCACTTGCATGACACGCAAGAGGTCGTAGGTTCGATCCCTATACCGCCCACACGAGACGCCGGACCCTGGTCGGAAGCTTCGCTTCCTCCCCAGGGTCCGTGTTCATTTAACCGGCCAAGCGGGGCCCCAACCCCACGGCAAACCCGGCCCGCCACCGCCAGCCACACCACTCACACCTGTTCTAGTCGGAAGCTTCGCTTCCTCCCCAGGGTCCGTGTTCATTTAACCGGTCAAGCGGGGCCCCAACCCCACGGCAAACCCGGCCCGACCGAGACGTCAGACCACCCACATCTGTTCTATCGGAAGCTTCGCTTCCTCCCCAGGGTCCGTGCACATTTCACGGCGGCGCTATGTCGTTGCTTGGAATGGATGACCGGACCGATAGGCGGCAGGGGTCATTCCGGTTGCGGCTCGGAACTGACGGGTGAAGCTTGGTTGGTCGTAAAACCCGCAGCGAACGGCGACGTCGGCCACGGGTGCGTCGGAGTGGGTGAGGAGATGCATCGCTTCGTCAAACCGGACCCGCTGCACCAGTTGCCGAGGCGCAAGTCCGTATGCGCGCTTTACGTACCGCTCGAACTGAGACGACGACAAGCCAGCGATCTCGGCGAGGTGCCCAATTCGATGCTGCACTGCAAGATCGCTCTTCACTTCGGCAAGCGCCGCTGCAACGCCGCCCGCCGCCGAACGATCCCCTCCGTGAGCCTCGTGGCCAGCCACCTCGATCGAGACACACAGCAGCCCAACGGTCTCCCCGGCGTCTGACAACAGCCGAACCTTCGACGTCACGTTCCAGCGCGGTTCTACGCCCGGGCCGCCGATGAGCTCCAACTGCTCCTGGACCGGCCGGCCGGTACGAAGCACGGCTTCGTCCTGTTCGTCATACGCCGTGGCCAACTCGGGCGGAAAGAGATCCAAGGCCGTCTTGCCGATTACCTGGGCCACTCGCTTCAGCCCAGCACGTTCCGCAAAGAGCTGATTGGCATAGATGTACCGGCGATCCGGACCTTTCGCGCACGCGCTGGTGCGCGGCAGTCCGTCGAACAACTCGGCAAATGCCGCAAGCGGCAACGACCCCAAAAGCGCTTGGCCAGCGCCACCACCCCAGCCGGTTGAGGGTGATCCGGAATCCATTCGTCGATTCTCGCTCGAACGCTCCGGCCACACTGGCCGTCAGGCCGACTTTGTGCCGGGTCTTTCGACTTTGTGCCGGGATATCCGCGCGCAAAGCCCGGCACAAGGGCGGATATCTCGGCACAACGTCCGGCCCTCCGTTGTACCTATTGGCCGGTGTGTGGTGACGTTCGGTACAAGACAATCCGGCGATGGTTCTCGACAATGGACCAGTGAGCAGCGTCGAGACCCACCGCCCGGAAACTCCCCCACGGCCTGCTGCCGAAATTTCAGAGACAGCCAGCACTGCTACCGGCAGTGCCGATGCTGCGGTTGCCATCGTCACTCGGTTGTTGCGTGCGGCTCGGCCCACTCGAGCCGAGCGACGCAGCGCAGTTCGATTGGACCGAATCCTGGGCGACGCCGGCAGCCGAGACGCGTTGATGACCCTCACCGATGACGTACTGCGTATCACCGACCCTGCCCACGCGATGCATCGCCTCGGATCCGTGGTCCACACCGACCTTGCGGGGTTTGGCTGGGCGGATCGGGTTGCGCTGAGAACCGCCGATGTCGCCGCAAGAATCCTCCCCCGCCAGGGCACCCGGCTGCTGAAGCGGATTGTCGATGCTCGGATTGTGGCCGAAACACGTGGCGTGATTCTCCCAGCTGAAACGAAGAACGCCAGGACGGGGCGCCACCTTGGCAAGTCCCTTGAGCACTTGGCTGCGCAGGGCTTTACGACCAACATCAACCTGTTGGGAGAGTCCATCCTTGGCGACGCAGAGGCGACGGACCGTCTAGAACGAGTGCGGTCGACGCTGATGCGGTCAGACACGGGCTACGTGTCGGTGAAGATTTCGGCGCTGTGCGCCAACCTCGACGTGTTGGCTTTCGATCACTCGGTCGAGCGCATTTCGGAACGTCTCCGCATCTTGTACCGCACCGCGCTGTCGCGCACTCCCACCGGGTTCGTCAACCTGGACATGGAGGAGTACAGGGACCTTGCCCTCACCATGGCGGCGTTCATGCGGGTACTTGACGAGCCCGAGTTTCTTTCGTTGGAGGCCGGGATTGTTCTGCAGGCATATCTTCCGGACACAGTGCAGGCCCTGGACCAACTCTCGCATTGGGCCATGCAACGCCGTGACCGGGGAGGCGCCGGAATCAAAGTGCGCTTAGTAAAAGGGGCCAACCTCGCGATGGAGCAGGTTGAGGCCGAGATGCACGGTTGGCAACAAGCTCCTTACGGCAGCAAGGAAGAAGTAGATGCCAACCTCAAACGCCTTCTCGAACACGCTCTCCACCCTGCTTTAGACGGCGCGTTGCGCATCGGCCTTGGCTCGCACAACCTGTTCGACATCGCGTGGGCATGCGATCTTGCGGATCGGCTGGGACAGCAGCACCGCTTGGAGTTGGAAATGTTGGCCGGCATGGCACCGGCGCAGGCGCGGTCGGTCAACAACCAGTTGAGCACCGTTCGTATCTACGCGCCTGTTGTGGAGCGCAGCGCAATGGACGCCGCCATCTCCTACCTTGCCCGCCGGCTTGACGAAAATGCAGCGCCGCAGAATTTCCTCCGCAATCTGCTGCGGATCACGCCAGGTTCGCCAACGTTCGCGGCCGAGGAGGCCCGCTTCAGAGCCGCGTTGAACGACCGCCATTCGGTGGCGACACATCGTCGCCGTACTCAAGATCGCACCCAAGATCGCACCCAAGATCGCACCCAAGGTACGAAGGTCCATGGCGAGTCGCTCAGCCGCGATGAAGTCTTCCTCAACACCCCGGACACCGACTTCACCAATCCCGCGAATCGGCGATGGGTGGAACAGGCGCTGGCCGCAGCACGAGCGGATCAAGCCACTGCCATCGCATCACGGATCGCCAGCATTGGAAGTGTCGGCAGTGTTGGAGGAATCGACACGATCGTCTCGCAGGCTGTGGAGGCTGTTGCTTGGGCTGCGCCAACCGACCGACAAACGCTGCTGACGGCGTTGGCCGAACTGATGGAGGCCGAACGCGGCACCACGCTTGCGCTGATGGCCACCACGGCCGCCAAGACCATCCGCGAAGGGGACCCCGAGGTGTCCGAAGCGATCGACGCGGTTCGCTACGCCAGCACGGTTGGGATCAACACCTTGCTTGGCCTGCAGCGCGACGGCTTGGAGGTGCAACCAGCAGGGCCAGTGGTGATTGCTGCGCCGTGGAACTTCCCCTATGCCATTCCGTCCTTGGCCCTGGCCTCGGCGCTGGCTGCTGGATGCAGCGTGATTGTGAAACCTGCGCCAGAGACCACAGAGATGGGCGCTCACCTCGTTGCCCAATGTCATCGGGCCGGCTTTCCAGCCAACGTCGTGCAGCTGGTGGTCTGCGAGGACGGCCCCGTCGGGACCCACCTTGTCACGCACCCTGACGCAGCTCGGGTGATGTTGACCGGAGCAAGTTCCACAGCCGCGTCGTTCCTTGCAGCTGACCCCCACATGAATCTGCTGGCAGAGACAAGCGGCAAGAACGCAATGGTCATCACCAGCGCCGCGGATTTGGACCAGGCAATAGCAGCGCTGACCAGGTCAGCATTTGGTCATGCGGGCCAAAAGTGCTCGGCAGCAAGCCTTGCAATTCTTGTCGGTCCGCTGGCGGACGATGAAGGATTCCGTCGCAGGCTGGCTGATGCAACAAGCAGTTTGCGAGTTGGCCACGCAGACGAACTGGCCACCGTCATTGGCCCGCTGATTGCCGCACCTTCGCCCAACTTACGACGCGCGCTTACAACTCTTGAGCCTGGTGAGGAATGGCTTGTCCGACCCACTTGCTTGAGTACCGACGAGACCATGTGGACGCCGGGAATTCGCATCGGGGTCCGTCCCGGATCCTGGTTCCACCTGACCGAGTGCTTTGGACCGGTGCTTGGCATCATGGCGGCGCCCGATCTGGCCGCGGCCATCGACATGCAGAACGGCACGGGTTATGGCCTCACGGGCGGTTTGCAGAGCTTGGACCCGACGGAGATTTCGCAATGGCTGTCTACCGTTGAAGTTGGCAACGCCTACGTCAACAGGCAGATGACCGGTGCCATTGTCGGTCGTCAACCCTTCGGCGGATGGAAGCGGTCATCGGTCGGCGGAAGCGCAAAGCCGGGAGGGCCGGATCATCAACTGATGTTCGCAACCGTGCACGCCACCACGCTGCCTGACCGGGCAACCGCAGCGGCGTCTTATCGAGCGATGTGGGACGAGGTCTACTCGGTCGACGTGGATGCGACCGGATTAGTAAGCGAACACAACGTATTACGACACCACCGGATGTCTGGGGTTCTGGTGTGGCACGAACCCGCCGACCCTCGGTTGGAACTGCTGCACGAGGCATCGAGGGTAACCAAGACACCGTTGATGTCGGCAACCCGTGCAGCGGAGGCCATCGCCCTTCTACAGGCAGGCAATGTGGAACGGTTGCGGCTGCTCACCCCGTGCCCAGGTGACGTGCTGACCGCGGCGCACACTGCAGGGGTAGCCATCGACCGAACCCCGGTGACTGGGAACGGAAGAGTGGAACTTGGAAGGTGGCTCCGTGAGCAGGCCGTCAGCGTCACGGCGCACCGCCACGGGCGACTGCTGTCCACCATGTCCCAACCAATTCAACAGAGTCGTCCCGAATCCTCGCTGAATGGAGCGCTCCAGCGATCCGGTCGTTGAGTTGTCACATTCTGGCCTAAAGCGCGCGAAAAGCGACACGTCAGTTTTGCCGAGTTGGTTTGGCTACGGTCTTTGCTATGACTGCAGACCACCTCTCGCCATCGCTTCGACTCGGTGCCCATGTTGGGCAGCAGAACATGACGATGAACGAGATGCGAGCCCTGTGGCGTGTGCTCGATGAGCACCTGGACTGGATCTCAGCCTGGGACCACCTCTACGAAGCACCCCCTGCGGGCGGCACCCTTCCCCATTACGAGGCTCTCACCGTGCTTGGGGCGTTGGCTGCGTCAACCGAGCGCGCCCAGATTGGCTGTCTGGTCTTCTACGTCGGCTACCGCAGCCCCGGAGTGCTTGCCAAGGCTGCCACCACTCTTGATCACATCACCGGCGGCCGTTTCAACCTTGGGTTGGGTTCCGGCTGGCACGAGCAGGAAGCCAAAGCCTTTGGCTATCCCTTTCCGTCGGTGTCAACTCGCTTCGACATGCTGGACGAGGCCGCCACAATCATCCGTAGTCTGCTGACCAAAGATCGAACCACGCTACACCGGCACGCACTTCAGCGTGGACAACGCATCGTGCCTGCCGCTTCCAATGCAGGAGCGGTTACCCATCTGGATCGGTGGCATGGGCGAGAAGCGAACGCTTCCGCTGGTTGCAAAACACGCCGACGGTTGGAACGTCCCGTACATCAGCCCCGATGAGTTCGCACGGCTGTCGGGAATCCTCGATGACCGCTGCCGAGACGCAAACCGTGATCCAAAGTCTGTTCGCCGAGCGATCAACCTTACGTTCAACCTTCGTTCCACCAAGGCCGAAGCAGAAGCCGAGATCGAGAAACTCAAAGGGACATGGGGTCCACAGTTCACCCGTATTTCGGCAGGAGCATTGCTTGGCACACCCGCCGAAGCTGTTGACCGTATCCGCGCATACATTGCTGCGGGGGCGCAAGACATCAACATTGCGCTACGCGCACCGTGGGACAACGACGCGCTGCGCGCGTACCTCACTGAGGTTGTGCCAGCAGTACGGGCACTCTGAGGCGTGGAGTCCGCTCCCCTTTCTCAATCTTCACCGGTCAGGGTGCCGTCATACGGCGAACTGATTGCGTTTCTCGCCATGTCTCAGGCCATGGCGGCGGTTGCAATCGACATGATCCTTCCCTCGTTTCCTGAGGTTCGGGCACATCTAGGTCTAGCTGCTGACTCGCCGCGTGTGAGTCTCCTCATCACTGCGTTCATGCTGGGTAGCGGAGTTGCGCAGCTACCGGTTGGCATTCTGGCGGATCGGTTTGGCCGACGGCCCGTGATGTGGTGCGGACTCACGTTGTACGTGTTGGCAGCCGTAGGCGCCACCCAGATGCGCACGCTGAGCGCAATGATCGCGTGCCGTTTCCTCTGGGGCATGGCAGCCGCCGCACCACGCGTGGTGGCGGTCTCCATGGCACGTGATCGTTTCCAAGGCAGACGCATGGCTCAGACCTTGTCGTATGTGCACACAGTTTTTGTGATCGTCCCCATCGTCGCTCCCAGCGGAGGAATTCTCCTTCTCCATGCCGGTGGGTGGCGCTGGGCGATGGCGGCTCCGGCGCTCACCGCAACCATCCTTGCCGTCTGGCTGATCCGCATACCAGAGACCCTGGCAAAACAAGACCGCCGCCTGATTTCACCGAAGGTGGTCGGGTCGGCCCTTGGCACCATCCGCCGCACTCGTCGCACTGTCCTGCTCACCGGGACGTTGGTTTGCTCCACTGCCCTCATCAGCAGCTACGTGGGGCTGGCCGAGCTGATCACCGACCAGACCTACAACCGCAAGGCGCAGTTCCCGATCATCTTCGGCGTGGTCGCTTTTGCCATGGCAGCCGGCGGGCTTGTCAACGCAAACTTGGTTGGGCGGTTTGGGACCATGCGCATGCTTTCGATTACCCCCGTTGCGATGTTGGGCATCACCACCACGTTCGCTCTCAGCACAATCGCCTGGAATGGTAAGCCCCCATTCCTTTTCTATTGTGGAGCGATGGGCCTGATGCTGTTAGTGCAAACCTTGATCTTTCCCAATGCAAACGGCGCTGCGCTGCAGCCACTCGGCCACGTGGCAGGGCTGGCTTCGGGGGTCATAGGGACAGTGTCCACGGTGCTCGGCGCAACGGTGGCCATCTTCATCGTCCAGATGCATCGCGGCGATGTAACGGTGCTCGCAATCGGCTTGGCTTTGCTCGCCGCTGTCTCGACGCTTCTGTCGCGTGCCGCAGCCCGAACAGAGGCAGGGCCGCCATCGTCGCTTGGTGTCAGTGCGGCTGCTCCCGACGCGGTGCCAGTTCGATGACCCGACCCGCACTGCTCAGCGCCAACGCTGTGTCCAAGTCCTACAAACGCAAGCGCGTCCTGGCCGATGTCAGTTTTGCTGTCAACCGTGGTGAAGTCGTTGCGGTCACGGGAGAGAACGGCTGCGGAAAGTCCACCCTACTGAAGCTTTGCGCCCGCCTCATCGCACCTGACACAGGGTCGGTCACGGTGAATGGAACACTGGGCTATTGCCCGCAAGACCCCGGTCTGCTGACTCGCCTCACCATCAATGAACATCTGTCTGCATTCGGTACCGGCGTGGGTATGGGCGCTGCCTCGGCCGTCAAACGAGGTCGAAACCTACTGGAGCAACTGGGGGTGGAGGCAACAGAAAACTCGCAGGTCGGAACCCTGAGCGGTGGAACTCGGCAAAAAGTCAACCTGGCCATCTCGCTGATCGAAGACCCGGCCGTGTTGCTGCTGGACGAGCCCTACCAGGGCTTCGACCTTGGCACCTATGTCAACTTCTGGGACCTGGTCGATGGATGGCGCCACGCAGGGAAGGCCGTCGTCGTCATCACGCATCTCTTGACCGAAGCCAGCCGCGCCGACCGCCTCGTTGTGATGCAACCGTTGCGGCTGGGTTCCAACATCGCAAGCGAATCATTCCAGTGAGCTGCAAATGAAGCCGTCCCGGATTTTGGCGATTGCTCGCTTGCACGGATACGACATTGTGCGCAGGCGATTGGTTCTCGTGCTGCTGATTGCGCTCCCAGTGCTGCTGTATGCCGCTGTTCCGCACGACAATTTTGCCGTGGTGATGGTAGGCACACTTATGACGCTGTCCATCGGCGGCCCGGCGGTGTTTGTGATGCTTGGCGGCCGAGAGATTGACCCACGGCTTGGATTGGCTGGGTTTCGCCCGCTCGACCTGCTGCTCGGCAGATTCGCACTGCTCGCCGCTTTGGGTTCGCTGACAGCAGTGCTCTTCGGCGCGCTCGTCACCGTAGTTTCCGGGCCGCCGCGGATTGGCTACCTGTTCGCTGGCCTTGTGTTGATGGCAATGATTGCAGTCACCGCAGGGATGGCATTCGGCTCGGCGATGCCTGGCGATCTCGAGGCGTTGCTCACGTTGATGACCATCGTGGGAGTGCAATTGGTTGCACCAACGGATTCCGTGATCCACCGAGTGCTGCCCTTCCGCAGCGCGATTCTGTTGCTGCAGATGGGAAACGGCAGGGACCGCTCTTTGGTTGAGGTTGCCATCAGCGCTGCAGGATGGATAGCCATCACCGGCTTTGTGGCGTGGGTAGCGTTGCGCCGAGCAAGCCCTCACTCGCTCAGCCGAGGCTGACGCCGAGGCCTTCTCGGAGCAGTCAGACTTCTTCCCAGGCCAGTTCCACGTAACCGTCTGGTCGCAACTTCGAGCGAAGCGCTTCAACCGTTGCAGGGCTCAATGCGTTCCAACGGAGAAACTCGATCGTTTCGGCGTCGATGAGCCAACTTGTTGGTGAACCGTCTGCATGCAGATCGTCTGGCGCATCGCCTTCGACAACGTCCAGCAGAATTTCCCAATCACCGTCGTCGACGTCTAGGAGGGGTTCTGGGGCGTTGACGCCATCGGAGGTGAGCAGCCTGATCACACCGCGAACGTAGCGCCTACGCGCTTCGCTCTCGTGAGCGTTGCTCTCAGGTGAACGTTGGTCGCACGTGGAAGTTGGTCAGCCCCACAGAGGCGACGGGTACATGCCCTCGTCGACAACGGCCTTCAACGAGGCCTGCACGGACGGCTTGTCCTCTGGGTAGGTGACCCCGAACCAAGGCTCGTCCATGGTGAGGACGTTGACCGTTGCAGCGCCTTCGCCGACCAGTTCACCCATCAGCACGGGCAAGTACAGCTCGGCTTTCGGGTTATCCCGGTTGGCATCGACAAACTCGCGGAACCGAGGACGGATTGCATCGATCACGCTTGGCTGCAAACCCCAGAAGTTCATCGAAACAGGAGCGTCGGGGGAGACCTCAAAATCACCGTCGGCAGCGTCCACCAGCTTTGCGTCTTTCCAGCCGATTTCTTTGCGTTCGACGATTCGCACGAGACGACCTTCGGCGCTCACTTCGCACACACCACGCGAAACAGTGCCGTGCTCGGAGAGGGTGTTACCCAGCTTGTAGCCGGGAAGGCAGTGCGCCGAAGGAGAGGCTTTTGCAGTGGTATCGAAGAAGTCCACAACTGCCTGATACCCGCCAGGGCCGTAGAAGTCATCAGCGTTGACAACCGCGAACGGTCCATCGATGTGTGGTTCTGCTGCAAGGACGGCGTGGGCGGTGCCCCAAGGCTTTGAGCGCTGCGGAAGATCATCGGTCCAGTCGATGCACGAATCAAGTTCCTGAAATGCGTACCGGATTGGCGCAACGGCTTCGAGGCGTCGACCAATTGCGTCTCGGAACGCTTCTTCGATGTCCTTGCGGATGACCAAAAGGATGTCGCCGAATCCGGCGCGGATGGCGTCGTAGATGGAATATTCGAGGATGGCTTCGCCTGTCGGCCCCATCCCGTCGACCTGCTTCAGGCCGCCGTAACGCGAACCCATTCCAGCAGCAAGAACCAGCAATGTTGGGGAAGTACTCATCGCCCGCAAGCCTACGGTCCAAATCCTTCGGCGTCATCATTCAAGAGGGTGGATGCGCTGCCACAGAACGGTAAGTTTGGGGTTCCTCCGCTATGTCTTCCGGACTTCCTCCCACCCTCGGCGTCCGTTGGCTCGGCACACCTGGCGCATCGACACTCTCTGTGGCTGTGCCCGTTGGTCACTCCGTAGAGACCGTTGACTTCTGTTTATTTGACTCGCTCGGGACCCCAGCATCGGAACAGCGGTTTGCGTTGAACGACCGTTTAGGTGCAATTGCCTGGGGTTTGATCGACGACGTATCGCTTGGATCCACGTACGGGCTGCGGTGCACCGGCGGCGCAGCTGACCCACTGAAGTTGTTGCTCGACCCGTACGCGTTGGCTGTCACAGGTGAAGTGGACTGGACCACGCAACCCGGTGCGCATCTTCCAGCCAGCGGCGTCGACACAGCAGGCCTGATGCCGCTGGGCGTCTTGGTTGACCCCTCGTTCGATTGGGGTTCCGACGCCGCACCGCAGGTTCCGTGGCCGCAGTCAGTGATCTACGAGATGCACGTCAAGAACGCGACGCAGCTTCACCCAGGAGTGCCTGAGCATCTACGCGGTACCTACGCCGGTGTGGCTCACCCGGCATTTGTTGCTCACCTCACCAGCCTTGGCATCACTGCGATAGAGCTGCTGCCCGTTCATCAGCACACAGATGAAGAGCGTTTGGTTGGCCTGGGATTGGTCAACCATTGGGGGTACAACACGCTTGGCTTTTTTGCCCCCGATCACCGTTACAGCTCGCAAGGGTCAGCGGGAGAACAACTCGTTGAGTTCAAAGGCATGGTGAAGCTGCTCCACCAGGCCGGCATTGAAGTCCTCCTCGATGTTGTGTACAACCACACAGCAGAGGGCGGTCGCGGCGGGCCGTTGTTGTCGTTGCGCGGACTCGACCCCCAGGGCTGGTACCGGGAACCTGATGTAACGGGATGCGGAAACACGCTTGACCTTCGCCAACCCGCGGCATTGCGACTGGTGTTGGATTCACTTCGCTACTGGGTTACGGAGTGTCACGTTGACGGTTTCCGATTCGACCTTGCCACGGCGTTGTGTCGCACCGACCAAGGCTTCTCCGAGTCAGCAGTGTTCTTGGCGGCCCTCAACGCAGACCCCGTTCTGTCCACGGTGAAGCTCATCAGCGAACCCTGGGATGTCGGCCCCGGCGGCTACCAGGTTGGCTCTTTCCCTGCCCCATGGACGGAATGGAACGACTCGTTCCGAGACACCGCGCGCGACATGTGGTGCCAGGGCACCGGATCTCTGGGAGGAATCGCGGTCCGCATGACCGGATCCAGCGACCTGTTCCGTCACCGCCACCGAGAGTCTTGGACCAGCATCAACTTCGTGGCAGCACACGATGGTATGACCACAGCTGATCTGTGCGCATACCAACAGAAACACAACGAAGCCAACGGTGAAAACAACAGAGACGGAACAGACAACAACCGGTCAACAAACTGCGGGCTCGAAGGCCCAACGGATGACCTGACGATCCTCGCACGTCGGGCTCGCATGAGGCGCAATCTGTTAGCAACCACGCTGCTCTCAACCGGTGTCCCCATGCTGTTGTCCGGAGACGAAGTTGCCCACTCCCAGCAGGGCAACAACAACGCGTATTGCCAAGACAACGAGATCAGTTGGATCAATTGGGATACTGCCGACTGGGATTTGTGCCGCTTCACGGCCGGTGCAATTCGTCTGCGCGCCAAGCATCGGGTGCAGTATGACGGGGCGTGGCTCAGCCCCGATACCGCCACATGGTGGGCGCCAAACGGAACCGCCATGGATTCATCGCACTGGAACGGAGGCGTTGGACTGGTCCTTCGGCTTCATGGCGCACCAGAAGACGGTGAAGACGACATGATGGTCCTCATCAACAACGGCCAAGCAGATCTCACATTCACCCTTCCGCCAGGCCGTTGGGCGCTTGCGCTTGAGACCGCAACCGGGCAAGTGAACGACACCAACATCGACGCGCACGCGATCGCCTCTGATACACAAGGACCACTCGTGACTACGTCAATCAACATGCCGGGGTCCTCGATGACCGTCCTTGTCGCGGTCAACGTTCGATGATTGGGCAGACAAAGTTCAAGGTCCGCCCAGACGATGCGGTGGCTGCACGGCTCAGCCTCGGCTTTGAATCCATCGTCGATGAGTTTGAAGTCCGTGAGGACTTTCCCGCCGAGGTACTGGCATCCGCAGACGCTGCAGCTGCGCCCTCCGCAGTTCAGGCACGGGTCGCCGACTCCACCCGAGCCGACCTGACGGCGCTCGAATTCGTCACGCTTGACCCAGCGTCTTCAACGGACCTTGACCAAGCGTTTTGCCTGGAGTCCGGAGCGGACGGCGTCCTCGTTCTCCACTACGCCATCGCAGACGTCGGCGCATTCGTGCCGCGCGCTTCCGCTCTCGAAGCCGAGGCCTGGCTCCGTGGTGAAACCACCTACGCACCGCACCGACGCGTGCCGTTGTACCCACCCGTGTTGTGCGAAGGCGTTGCGTCGTTGCTGCCTGGCGAGCCAAAACCGGCAATTGTGATGCGTGTCGAACAGTCGCCGGACGGCGAGGCAGTTTTTCGAGGCGCCCACAGATCCGTCATCAAAAGCAGAGCTAAGCTCGCATATGAAACGGTCGACGTAGCCAGCGTGGCGCACCTCGGCGAATTCGCTGCTCGTTCCGAGGCCGCCGAGCAACGGCGCGGTGCAATGCGATCCGACCTTCCTGAGCAGGAACTGCGCGAAACCAACGGCCACTACGAGCTTGTGCTGCGATCCTTGCTCCCCTCCGAGACAGCTAACGCAGCGTTGTCGCTGACGGCCAACCTCGCTGCCGCCGAGTTCCTTGCCACGGCCGGCGTTGGGTTGTTTCGTGTCATGGAAATGCCAGACGACAACGCGGTTGCTTCGCTTCGCCGCCTTGCCAAAGCGCTACACATCTCGTGGCCGCAAGAGCAATCACTTGGTGATTTTCAACGCTCTCTCGACGCAACCAACCCGCGCCATCGCGCGTTGCTTGTGTCTGCACGCCGAGCCGGGGGCGGCGCATCGTACGCCACCATGGGTTGCGGCCCAGATACCGACGTTGTTGGCAAGCCGCATCACGGAGCCATAGCCGGGACTTACCTGCATGCCACCGCCCCGTTGCGCCGCCTTGCGGATCGATACGTGTTGGACTTGTTGTGCCAACTGACCCACGACGTTGAGACCGGCCTTGGTGCCGGGCCAACTCGCATCGGCGACCCGGGTGTTGCCACCGAAGCTCTCGTTGCCGCCGGCACAGCTGTCTCGGCGGAGATCCGCCGAACCCTGAGCGGACTCCCAGCTGTTATGCGCGCTTCGGGTACTCGGTCAGCCAGGGTTGAGCGCGCAGCGTTGGACCTTGCGGAATGCGTGTTGCTTGAGGCTCACGTCGGCGAGGTGTTCAGCGCAACCGTGCTGGAGTCAAGCGATACGGGCGCGGTCTTTCAGATTGCGGAGCCCCCGGTGCGAGCCCGCCTCAGTCGGTCATCCATCAAACAAGGTGCGCTAGCAGGCGCGCTTATCAACGTGAAACTGGACTCGGTGGACGTCGCCACCCGATCCATGGGGTTTTCGGTCGCCCGGTAAAGCTGCACAGTCGCGACTTCGCGGCACCCATGCATGTTCGCGGGCTTCAGGAATGATTCCTGAGGACCGCGAACGTGCCTGAGTACCGCGAAGTGAGTGTCTTGCTGGCGAGGTGCCGCGACGCAGGATTCTTAGTGCAGGTCTGCGAGCTTCCCGTAGCTCTGAGCCAGCAGGTAGTAGAAGGTGACGCGCTGCTTCTGGCGGTCTTCCTTCATGGTTGCGCACACAGCGGCAATAGCTGCGTCGATGGTTGCGTCGTCGTCGGCAACTGCCAACTTCTTCTTGCACCAGCTGTCCCGTACTCGGTCGAGTTCGGTCTTGTCCGAGCACGAGACGAGGTTTGCGTCCACAGAACGGAGCGCAATGCCAAGGTGTTTTACGATGCCGGCTACAGCCGCTTCGTCGGCCGGAGACGCGTAACGATTAACGTCGTCGGCATAGTTCAATTGGTCAGCCATGTAATTTTCCTCCGAATGGATTCAGGTCGGTCAGCGCCTCTACGGCGGACCGTTGCGAACCGTATCAGCACGAATGGCAATTTCGCCGTTTGCTGCAGAGTGCAGTAGTTGCGATGCGCCAACTTCGTTGGTCACTGGCTCTTCACGAGGCCGCCGGTTTTGGTTGTGCGTCCGCGCATCAGCGCTATCAGCTCGTCGCCCGACGGGTCTTGGCGGCGAACCTCGACGTCGGTGACGCCGGTTCTTTTTCCGTCTGTACGCATAGTTGCAGTAGCGACAAGCGTGTCGCCCAGACGAGCAGCTCGGAGGAAGTCGATTTGTGCAGCGGCCGCTAACGCAACGCGGTTGGCACTATTGGAAGCGAAGGCCATTGCTGTATCCGCGAGCATGAACAGGTAGCCGCCGTGGCACACCGCGAGACCGTTCACATGCGATGGACCGACGGTCAGCGAAATGACTGCTCGGCCCAGCGTGACCTCAACCAGTTCCATTCCAGCTGCCCGGGATGCTTGGTCCTGGCTCCACATGGATTGCGCAACTTGTTCCGGTGAGGGAGCAGGATCCTGTGGCTGATCTGGCGGACTATCTGGCATCGCCGGAACCTACCGCCCCGGGCGTGTCTTCGTAGGGAAAGCACGGAGGTTTGCACATCTCGCCTGTGCAACTCCGTGTCCTCCGGCCACCGGCCGGGCGTTCGGTCGGTCCGTCGATCGATCGAGCTATGGAGGGATTATCTGCTCAATTCCATTGTGAGCACAATCCTCAATTCTGAGGTGGTGAGCCACCCCCAGCGTTCGACTCCTCGTGGCACCCGGGGAGAAACCAGTAGGAACCAGACACCCCGGACAGATATGGTCCGGATATGCCATATGCCACCCGTGAGATGCACGATGCCGATTCCCACATCTACGAGGACTTCGACTGGCTGAAGGCCTACGTGCCAGAGGCCGTCAGCGCCGCTGTGCCGCGCCTGTGGGAAGAAGCTCACGAGGTAGCAACAGTCGGTGCCACCGGATTTGCTCGGGCGATGTCCAATCACGGCGACCCCGTGTACCGAGCCGAAGACGAATCGCAACTCATGTTGCGGAAGAACTTCGACGCGACTGGTTCGTGGATTGCGGCGGACCGGCCAGCGGCGCTGGACCTGCTTGGCTTTCGCAGCCAGCTGGTGTTCGACACGTTTGCGTCACACAAGGCCATTTGGACGGCGCAAAGCGATCCGGCACTCGGTGTCGCGTTGGCCGAGGGACAGCGCAGAGCGATGACGGAATGGTGTGCGGTTGACCCTCGGTTGTTGCCGGTGATCGTGGTTCCGCTGAACGACCCTGCCGAAGCTATTCGGCTCACCCGCGTGGCGTTGGACGCTGGCGCCGCGGCAATCCAGATTCGGCCAATATTGCCCGCCCACACACTCGCCATCCCATGCAGCTCTTGAACCGGTGTGGGCGATGTGCGCAGAAGCAGGCGTGCCGGTTGTGATCCACGTAGCCGGCGCCGGGGCGCAGGTAATGCCGGCCGCGTACTTCGAGAACGGCCGTGCGCCCGTGCCGGACTTCCATGGTGGCGATACCAACTTCAAGAGCATCGACTATCTATCCATCCCGTACCCAGTGATGCAGACGCTCAGCGCGCTTATCATCGACGGAATCCTGATGCGTCACCCCAACTTGCGCATCGGCTGTATCGAGGTTGGTGCTAGCTGGGTTCCCGGTCTCATGCGCAATCTGGACTCTGCCCACAACGCCTTCGCCAAGAACGAAACCCGACTGCAGGAAATGGACCTGAAACCGTCGGAGTACATCCAGCGCCAAGTGCGCGTCACCCCATATCCGCACGAGGACACGGGCTGGATCATCAATAACGGTTGCCAGTCCGTTGCCATGTTCTCCAGCGACTTTCCTCACGTCGAAGGTGGCCGCAACCCGCTTGGCCGCTTCGAGCGATCCATGGATACTCACGCAGTGTCCGAACCGCACAAGCAGGCGTTCTACGTTGACAACTACGTCGACATGCTTGCCCCCGTGCTGGAGCGCCGCTCGCTCGTCTAGTCCGAATTCGGGTCTGTCTCGTTCTTCCACCGTCAACGAACGGATACGAACTTCAATCACCAAACAACGTACGTCAGTGCTTCACCGTTGATCAGAGAATTTTTTGATCACCGGGAACTCACCCGGTAGCGAGCGACGTCTCACCTTTCAGACGATTCGCGAAACGTCCCCACCACACCATCAGCAGTTCTCACCGACTTACTGCACGCATCAGGGGACAACATGAAAACACCAGCACTACGACGCGCAGCCGCGCTCGCCATTGCCTCCATCATTGGACTTGGCGCTTGTTCGGGCACATCGGACTCTTCCGCCGGATCTGCCGGTGCTCCCGAAACCGCCGCGGAGGTTCGCAGCGATTCGCAAGAAGCATGGACGAACGATGCCATCACCACAGAGGTAGCAGCCGCAAGCGACACCATCGCCGCCGCCGAACTCGGTTCGCCAGACGTTGAACCGCCAATCGCCGCATCGCCTGGTGCCAACGGACGTGCTGGCGAGGCGCCTTCCGATGCGAGCAAAGCTGCATCCGGACAACCCACCGTTGACGTTGGCGAACCCGACCCCAACGGCAGTTCCGGCGCACAAGTCTGGGACGATCGCCCGCCGGAACCGGTAACCACATTCCCCCCTCCGACCACTGTGGCTGGGATCACGGCGCGCGACGCCGGAGTGAACCCCACGGTTGACACCCGCGACGACACCAAGTCCACGTTCTCCATGGATGTCGATACTGGCAGCTACACACTTGCTCGCACGCAAGTCACCAATGGTCAGCTGCCCGCATACGATTCGGTTCGTACCGAAGAGTTCGTCAACTACTTCGATCAGCAGTACCGATCCCCAGAAGCCGGCAAGACCTTCGCCATCCACGTGGACGGGACGGGCACACCGTTTCTTCGCTCCGATACGCGCATCGTCCGGGTTGGCATCCAGGGTCGCCGTATCGATACGGCGGACCGCAAGCCGGTGCACCTCACGTTCGTCGTTGACAACTCCGGGTCTATGGAGGAAGACGGAAAGCTACGCAGCGTCCAGGCAGCAATGACCACCTTGCTTGGGTCTCTGCGCCCGGGCGACAAAGTTTCGATCGTGGGATTCTCGGACGACGCCTGGACCCTCCTGAGCCCGACCGATGCAACCAATCGAGCGGACATCTCCGATGCAATCATGCGCATGGCGCCCACCGATGGGACCAACGCGGAGGCAGGATTGAACCTTGGCTACTCGCAAGCACAGGCGATGTATTCGAGCGACGCCAGCAACCGCGTGGTTCTGTTGTCCGACGGTGTTGCAAACGTCGGCCCGACAGGGCCCGAAGCGATCCTGGCGAAGATCGGCGACTTCGCACGGCGAGATATCGACCTGACCACCGTTGGTGTCGGAACAACGTCGTACAACGACGAGATGATGGAACGTCTGGCCGATGCAGGCGATGGTATGTACCTCTACATTGATGGACAGAAAGAAGCCGAGCGCGTTTTCACCGATCGGTTTGTCAGCACTGTCGAGACCATTGCTCGCAACGCCAAGGTTCAGGTGGAGTTTGATGACTCAACTGTTGCCAGCTATCGGCTCCTGGGGTTTGAGAACCGGGCCGTTGCCGACCGCGACTTCACCAACGACCGGGTGGACGCTGGTGAGATCGGCGCAGGTCACAGCATCACTGCGCTGTACGAGGTCACGTTGAAGAACCCCAGCAGCGAACGCAACGACACGCTCGCCACGGTTCGTCTTCGTTGGGAAGAGCCTAACGGCAAGGTGAAGGAGGCCAAGGAGGAACTGCGCCGAGGCAGTGTTGCTGCGCAGTTCAGCTCGGCCGACCCGCATCTCCGACTTGATGTGGTGACGGCCGCCTACGCCGAGGTTCTCCGTCAAGGCCCATGGTCACGCCTGATGGACCTCACCACGGTGGCAACCAATGCACAGCGTCTGATTGGATCCAACGGCGGATTCACCGCAAACGCCGACGTTGAAGAGTTTGCCCGCCTTGTTGAACTGGCGGCACAGCTGCGGCCCAGCCGGACCTGGTAGCGCCTGCCGCAAGGCGCGCCCGTGAGCGCTGGGCGTGTTAGCCCAGCGCCGGTTTAGCCCAGTGCGCGGGCGAGATCGGCGATGAGATCGACGGCGTGTTCCAAGCCGATGGACAGCCGAAGCACGCCTGGGGTGATGGCCTGTTCGGCCATTTCTTCGGGCGTGAGCCCAACGTGGGTGGTGGTGAAGGGGTGAGTCACCAGAGACTCTGGACCGCCGAGCGATGTTGCGACTCGGAAGACCTCGACGTTGTCAACCAGCTGAACCGCAGCATCGTTTCCGCCAGCGAGTTCGAAGGTGAGCAATCCACCTGCACAGTGCATCTGCTTGGCAATGAGGTCGGCCTGTGGATGCGACGGCAACGACAAGTGCGCAACCCGGCTGACAGCAGGGTGCTCTTGCAACCAAGATGCAACGCGCGCAGATGATTCGGACTGTTGGCGCAGGCGGGCGGAAAGTGTGCGGATGCCGCGCAGCCCGTTGAGTGCGTCAGATGCACCTGCATTGGCGCCTTGCAGCACCGCGAAGTTCCAGATCCAGTCGATGAGGTCGCGTTCGCCTGCAACGACGCCGAGCGATGCATCGTTATGTCCGCATATCGCTTTGGTGGCCGAATGCACGACAAGGTTGACGCCGTGTGTCAGGGGCGTCTGGCCCAGCGGTGTAGCAAACGTGGAGTCGACAACGGTCATTGGCATCAGCCCGCCAACCTCATCGAGGTTGACCAGCTCTAGCCACGGGTTGGTAGGTGTCTCGGCAATCACCAGTTGAGTGCGACCAGGGATGATTGCAGCGGCGAACTGGCCCGGTGTGGTGCCGTCCACAAACGTGACGTCGATACCGAAGCGTGGACACACGCTGGTGAGCAGCGTTGTGGTACCCCCGTAGAGCTGGCGCTGGGCCACGATGTGACCGCCGGAAGACACGATGGAGAAGACCACCGCAAACATTGCTCCCATGCCTGAGGAGAACGCACGGGCTGCTTCTGCACCTTCAAGCGAAGCAATTGCGTCTTCAAATGCACCAACCGTTGGGTTGCCGTAACGGGCATAGAACTGGCGGGGCCGAGCCTGCCGGGCCATCTTGGCGGCCGCGGCATGCGATGGCGTTTCGAACGCTGTGCTAGTCCACAGAGTTGGCGCCAAGGCAGCACCATCGGTGGACCGGCCGGAGGTGATGGCACGCGTCTCCGGATGCTGCGATGCGGCGTTTGGTTTGGAGTTGGGTTGGTTTGGCACGTTCTCGCCCATGAGGGAGTCCAGCCTACCGACCCGGTACACCTGGCCCTGACCTTTTCCCAGCACGGGCGCGGCCGAGGGTGACCGGAGGGACGGAGGAAACCCGAGGTGGAGCAACCCATATTCAACGGGCGCGGCCGAGGGTGACCGGAGGGACGGAGGAAACCCGAGGTGGAGCAACCCATATTCAACGGGCGCGGCCGAGGGTGACCGGAGGGACGGAGGAAACCCGAGGTGGAGCAACCCATATTCAACGGGCGCGGCCGAGGGTGACCGGAGGGACGGAGGAAACCCGAGGTGCGGCTATCCACCTCGGAACGCAGTTACGAGGTGGATAGCCCCCAGGGCTGGGGGCGACCTCTCTCGCTCTCGCCCTATACGGTTAGATCCATGTCCAGTGACGCGCGACCGATTGGTGACCATCCGCTGTATGTCGCGGGGCGGCCAGCTTGGACACAACCGGCACTCACGGGGATTGGTCGGTTGCCCAGTAGGGCGCCGCTGGTTCCGTACCCAACAGCAGAGTTGGCACGCGTTGGCGTGCGCGGGGCAAGCCCTTGGGTACGCAGTCTCAACGGGGTTTGGGACTTCCGGATTGTGCAGAACCCCGACGCGGTGACCTGGGCGGACGTTGCCGACACCTCCAGCCACCTGTGGCAACCAATCACCGTGCCCGGAGCGTGGAACGACGTGTGCAACTTCGTCGGCGACGGCGGCGAGGCCCGTCATCCGGAACGAGGTCTCCCCCACTACACAAACGTGTTGATGCCGTTCGACGAGGAACCGCCACTCGTCCCGGCAGAAGACAACCCCACCGGCATCTATCGAACGTTTGTGGACATGGATTCCGTCTGGCTGGCACGGCGAGTGGTGCTGCAGCTGGGTGGCACGGACTCCATGCACTTCGTGTTCGTCAACGGCACCCCTGCCGGTATCGGCACCGATTCACGCATGACGTCGGAATACGACATCACCGACGTCCTCCGGTTGGGACGCAACACACTCACCATCGTGGTGGTGCGCTGGAGCGCCAACAGCTGGTTGGAGGACCAAGACCAATGGTGGATGAGCGGCATCACCAGAGAGTTGCTCTTGCTATCCATTGGCAGGGTTGCCATCGAGCAGGTGAAAGCCATCACCGGCGCCAAGGACCCGCTCTCCCGTACCCCCACCGGTACCATCGACGCCGAAATACACGTGCGATTCGTCGACACTCCCCATGCCGGATGGACGGTGCGATGCCGCGTGGAAAGCCTTGCAGGTGAACCCGTCCAAGCTCATACGCGCGCAGACGAAACCTATCCTGGCCCTTACCTTCCAGGTCGGATCGGTGGCGCTCAGCCCGGCGACGTCGAACGGACAAATCCCGAAGACCTGCCCGATGACGCTGCGCTGACGCCATGCGACTATTCCGCTTCGGTTCCTGTACTGGATCGGCGCAGCCCTGGCCGCACAGCGCAGGACGGCAACGTCTTTCCTGGGCACCGAGTCCGGTTTCATGCTGAGGTGCCCAACGCCACGTTATGGTCCGCCGAATCGCCCCATCGGTATCGACTCGTTGCGGAACTGATCGATTCGTCAGGCGCCGTCATTGAGGCGGTTGCACAGTTCATTGGCTTCCGGAGCGTGGAGGTTCGCAACCGAGAGCTGTTGCTCAACGGCAAACCGGTACTCATCAAGGGCGTCAACCGCCATGATCACGACGAATTCACCGCTGCGGTTCCCAGCAGGTCCACCATGCGCCTGGACATCGAAACGATGAAGCGGTTCAACGTGAACGCAGTCCGCATGAGCCACTACCCCCCAGACCCATATGTGTTGGACGTCTGTGACGAACTGGGCCTGTGGGTGATTGACGAAACCAACTTCGAATCACATGCGCGCTATCGCAGCCTGGTGAACGATCCGATGTACCAAACGCAGTGCCTTGACCGTGCTGCACGGATGGTTGCCCGAGACGTGAACCATCCAAGCGTGATCGCGTGGAGCCTTGGCAACGAGTCAGGGTACGGACCCGTGCACGATGCCATGGCGGTTTGGGCGCGCCACTATGACCCTTCCCGAATCATTCACTACGAAGGCCCTCATCGCTACGACCTCGGACCACATGGACGTATTGCGACCGACCTGGTAGCCCCCATGTATCCAACGATGGAACGCATCGAAGCGTGGGCGCAGCGCCAGGCCGAGCAGCCCGACGACGACCGACCATTGATTCTCTGTGAGTACAGCCACGCGATGGGGAACTCCAACGGAAGCCTGGCCGACCACGACCTTCTGTTTCGTAGTTATCACGGCCTGCAGGGTGGGTTCATTTGGGAATGGATCGACCATGGTCTGCGGATTGGCAAGGACTTTGAAGGTCGGCCGGTGTGGGCATACGGCGGCCACTTCGGTGATGAACCCAACGACGGCGCGTTTGTGGCAGACGGTCTGGTGTGGCCGGACCGCACGCCGCACCCCGGGCTTTGGGAAGCCGCCCACGTATGGCGCCCGGTGCGGGTGAGCCTTGCGGACGGAGGCGACCTACTCATCACCAGCGACCGCGATTTCAGTTCGCTTGATGATCTTCAGTGCACCTACGAAGTGCTGGTCAACGGTGCCGCCGTTGAATTGGGATCCATCGACGTTCCCCACGTTGGCCCAGGCGAGACCGTCACGGTGCCGCTGCCCGGTGCGCATCTTTCGTTGGCAAACGGGCAGGAGGGGCACGTCACCGTGCGGTGGTCCACCCGAAGAGCAACGATTTGGTGCGAACAAAACCACGTAGTTGCCTGGGACCAGATAGCGCTCCCCGCAGCTCCGACAAGTGCAGCGACCGCGGCCGGCGCCAGGCGTGCATCGTCAGCCCCCGCAAGCGAAGTACTGGATGACCGACTGGTTATCTCCGACGGAAGCCTGCGGGTGGAGAGCCTGCTGAACGGTTCACTGAGGTCCATCGCCGTTGACGGCCGGACGGTGGTGTCTCGGCCACATGAGGTGCGGGTAACACGCGCACATATCGATAACGACGGAGTTGCAGAAGGGCAACTGGGCCTGCCAGGAATCGGCCGAAAATGGTCCGCATGGGGCCTACAAGACGCCCCAACAAGAACAACCACGGAGTTGAGCCAAGGGCCAACCTCAACTGTGGTCACCACAACGCACACCATTGCGCCTGCAGGCACACCGGGCGAAGCAATTGAAATCAGCGAAACTCGCACACCGCTTGGCGGCGGGTCGTTGCTGTTCCACTACACAGCCGTTGTGCCACAAGCGCTGGGTGACTTGCCACGACTGGGCAGCGTGTTCACCCTCGACGATGCAGAACACCTCGAGTGGTTCGGTCTGGGACCGATGGAAACGTACGCGGACAGACGATCCGCCGGAACTGTTGCCCGGTGGAAATCCAGCGTGACAGACCAATACGTCCCGTATATCAACCCACAGGACCACGGCCGACACGAGGCCACGCGTTGGGTTCACCTACACAACGGAACAGTTGGCCTTGTGGTGACGGCGCACCCGGGAATGCGCCTGTTGTCCTTCTCCGCACGACATTTCGACGACGCGGACCTCACGGAAGCACTTTCCGCCGGTCACCTGATTCCTCGGGCCAAGACGATGCTGTCCGTTGACCACAAGGTACGCGGGCTTGGTACCGGATCATGCGGGCCGGACACGCTTTCCGCTTACCGAATCGGCCCAGGCACCTACACCTGGTCGTATGCAATCAGCGGGTGGACTGCTGGACAGGATCCAGGCGAGGTTGCGGCCAACGTCTCTTGGCCGTCCCTCTGAGCCTGTTGACCAGCTGATCTGTTGATCAGCTGATCAGGATGGAGCGCTGGCCTTGATGCATTCCTTCAGGGCCTTGGCGCGTGCGTCCTTGCCGGCCTGATCCGTTGGGACCTTGGTCGGGTCGATTCCCTTACCCTTCAGGCAGGTCTTCAGGGCTTCGCCGGTGGCACCTTGGCTGGTTCCTGCACCAGGAGCGCCCTGTCCGTCGGGTCCACCAGGCCCACCAGGACCACGAAGCGCAAGGCCCTTGGCGTTCACCATCTCAACAATCTGCGGACGGGTCGCTGCGAGGATTGCGTCAACCACTTTGTCAACGGAGATCTTCTTGGCCGTCGCAACGTCAGCGATGCTCTTTCCGGCAGTCAGTTCCTTGGTGAGTGCATCGGTAGTAATCCCAAGCGCCTTCGCGGCTGCCTCGAGGTTGGCGCCCCCGAAGAAACCTCCACGCTGTCGTCCCTGGCCCGGCCCTGGCTGGGCAGCAGTCTTTGTGGCGACCTTGGTAGTAACGGTTGCAGCAGACACAGAGGAGGTGGAAGAAACCGAGAACAGAAGTGCTGCGGCGGAGACCGACGCTGCGGTCAGGACAAGTGCACGGCGGCTGAGACGAGAGGTCATAGTCCTGAGTATCGGCCCAACGCGTAAGGAATGAGTAAGGCTTGAACGGGAACCCTTTGAGAATCGGCCCCTGACCATTCCCCACGTACCTCCTAACCGGTCACACTGGTAGCCCATGGTTCGCGTACTGATAGCTGAAGACGACCGCGCAGTCAGAGACTCGTTGCAACGTGCCCTCGCGCTGGAGGGCTACGACGTGGTGGCGGTCAAGGACGGAGCCGAGGCGCTTGACCACATGGCAGACAACACCGTTGACGTGGCGCTGCTCGACGTGATGATGCCAAACATCGATGGGCTCACCACCTGCCGTCGGCTGCGCTCACGCGGGGACCGCACACCAATCATGATGGTGACCGCACGAGCCGAAACCTCGGATCGTGTGTCGGGACTGGATGCCGGCGCCGACGATTACCTGCCGAAACCGTATGTGCTTGATGAATTGCTGGCGCGTGTACGAGCACTCGCCCGCCGATTTCGAACCGACGAGACCGATAATCGGCAACTCTCGCTCGGAGACCTCACACTCGACGTGTCCGGCCGCCGTTGTGTCCGAGCCGGACGCGAGATCGAGTTGTCGAAAACAGAGTTCGACCTCCTTGAATTGATGTTGCTCAACCAAGGCGTGGTGTTGGATCACTCCACCATCTACGAACGTATTTGGGGATACGACTTTGGGCCGGACTCCAAGAACCTCGCGGTGTACATCGGATACCTGCGTCGCAAGACGGAAGAAAACGATCAGCCTCGACTCATCCACACGGTGCGCGGCATCGGGTACGTGGCACGGTCCTGAACGGGCTGTGTGTTTACACATGAGTCTTCGTCTTCGCTTTACTCTCACCGTTGCGCTCGTTGCTGCGCTGGCAACACTTGTTGCGACCACGCTCAGCTACCGATCAACTGCGGATCGCCTCGATCGTGCGGTTGACGAGTCGTTGGCGTCCTCAGGCGGCCGCATGGCGCGCCAGGTGGAACGTCACGGCATCAACCTGGACAAGAACCAGGACCCCATCATCGTTTCGCAAGCGCCGGTCGCTGACGCCACAGGTAGTGGTCGAGCAATCATCTCCGTGTCGCCCGGCGACAGCGGCGGTCGCCCGTACCCGCCTCCAGGAGACAGCGGCCCTTCGCGTCGAGGTGGACCGGGTTCAGAACTTGTGGCAACCCAGTTTGTGGACACCACCGGCGAAGTAGTTGCTGCACCCAACATCGCACTGCCCATCTCGGATACGGACAAACGGATCGCTCGCTCCGAAACAAAGATCACCAACGGGCGAACCGTGTCCATCGACGGGAGCGAATTTCGCGTCCTGACGATTGGTGTCCCAGGCGAGGGCTTGGTAATGGTTGCCCGCAACGTGGACGAAAACGCTCAGGTCATGAGAGACCTCTTGCGCCGCTTCGCACTACTCGTTGCGATTACCAGCCTTGTGGCAGCGCTCATGGCGTGGATGCTTGCTCGTCGGGCCACCCGCCGGCTTCTGCATTTGGAACATGTGGTCACTGCAATGGCAACCACCGGCAACCTGGTCCCTACCGTGCCGTTGGACACCAGCGGCTCAGACGAGACCGCACGAGTCGCCGCGGCGTTTCAACGGTTAGTCACCGCGTTGCAGTCGTCACGCGAACAGCAGCAACGCTTGGTCGAGGACGCCAGCCACGAATTGCGCACGCCGCTGACCTCGTTGCGAACCAACCTGAGCTTGCTACCAAAGCTTGACCGGTTAGGCGTTGAAGACCGGCAGCACCTGGTGGCAGACGTGCAGTCAGAGGTTGAAGAAATGGTGCGCCTGGTCAACGAACTTGTGGAGCAGGCCACGGCGTCCGGGCAGGACAGCGAGACTGCGGAGACCGTTGGTTTGCGAGACCTTGCGGAACGTTGCGCTGCAGTGGTGCGTCGTCGTACCGGACGCCAAGTCTTTGTCACCGGAGACGACTCGCTGGTGCATGTTGGTCCAACGGGCCTGGCGCGAGCCATTGGCAATCTGTTGGGCAACGCAGTGAAGTTCGACACTTCCAATGCCCCCGTAGTGGTGCGCGTCGCCAAGGGCGAAATCACCGTGCGGGACCACGGAACGGGGTTCGAACAAGCAGATCTTCCTCGGGTGTTCGACAGGTTCTATCGGTCAGAGACTGCCCGCAGTCAGCCAGGCTCGGGGCTTGGGCTCTCCATCGTCTCGGAAGTCGCGCAGCGTTGGGGTGGCAGCGTCGAAGCGGCCAATTCGCCTGACGGTGGAGCGGTCCTCACCTTGCGCCTACCTGAGGTAACCGAGCTGTGATTGGTTCGGAGATTTAGTTCACCACCCCGTCAACGCCACGCCTCGCCGCTCAGCAACACGTCTTGGTCGATAAGTTGCGCAGTTTTTCGGAGGGCGTCGACCTGTTCGGATCGGTGGAGCCGGTCATTTGATCGCTCGGATTGAACCGCACGACGGAGTGCTTCTTCCACTGTGGCGCGAACAGTTGGTTGACCAAGCACGGAGCGCGCTTCGGCTACAAGGTCTTCATCTAGTTCGATGGTCGTTCGACGGATCATGCATGCACATTAGAAGTCGACGTGCATGGAGCAGCACGCTTCTGACCCCCGGTCCCAGCTTCAACCCGGTTAACGGAGCACCCCAGTCGCGGCAAGACTGCGTAGATGAAGCGCTCTTCTCTTACGGCGATTGTCATCGCGTTTTCGCTGATGGCGTCCGGCTGTTCGTTCAGATCCTCGTCAGCCGATACCGGCACCAGCATTCCCACTACGGCTCAGGCCGGTGCCGAGTCTGCGCTCCCGGACACAACTCCTGCGGGTTCCCCCACCTCTGCGGCCGATTCAGGCGCACCGGGCACTTCTGACGTCTCGTTCGACGCTGGAGTCACAGGGGCCGAAGCCGCAGCTGGCAGCATCCCTGCGGGCGACCCACTGGTGCCCGTGCCGGTCCTCCCGGTAGCAAAGGTCAAGGCTCCCAAATGGGGAACGTGCACCAACAAGCTGGCAGCTTCAATCAAGCTCGAGTGCGCCCAGGTAATCATGCCTGTTGACCACGCAAAGCCCACCGGCGAAACGTTCTCGTTGGAGATCAGCCGGGTTAAAGCTCGTGGCAAACGCCGTGGCGTGATGCTTGTCAACCCGGGTGGGCCAGGCGCTTCTGGCATCACGTATGCCAGTTCCGTCGCCAACCGTATGCCTGCTGAAGTTCGAGACGCATACGACTTCATCGGCTTCGACCCCCGCGGCACGGGGCAGTCCATGCCGGTGGATTGTGTCAACGACAAATTCCTCGACGCCCAACTCAACGTTGATCCCACGCCGGACAACGCAGCCGAGCTGGCCGAGGTCAAGGCCACCGACCTGGAGGGGGCCTGCCTCAAGAAGTACCCCGACCTCGACCGTTTCTCCACGCTCCGGGTTGTCCAAGACATGGACGCGCTGCGGGCTGCACTTGGTGATACTAAGTTGACTTACTATGGTGTCAGCTACGGCTCTTACCTCGGGGCCGTCTACGCAACTGCATACCCAGACAAGGTTGGGGCCATGGTCCTTGACGGCGCCTTTCTCCCCGAGACAACAGGCAACCAGTCCACCATTGTTCAGTGGGGCGGGTTCAACAAGGCATTTGCCAATTGGGCAGCATGGTGCGAGAAGGAAACGGGCTGCGCGTTCAATGCTCCCGATGTCACCCAGCGCTACCTGAACCTGGTTGACCAACTGGACACCAAGCCGCTCACTTCGAAAGGCCGCATGGTTGGCGAAGGTGCCATCACGCTTGCCACCATCTCGTCGTTGTACAGCAACGTCACTTGGCCAATTTTCGGGGCAGCGCTGGCTCAAGCTGAAGCTGGCGACGGGTCCGGCTTGCTCGCATTGGCTGATTCGTACAATCAGCGGGACCCATCAAACGGGAAGTACGAGTCGCTCTCCGAGGCCAACACGGTCATCAGTTGCGCATCAGGCATCGCGCAGCCAATCGACGGCGATCTCAACGTATTCATTGAACAGCTCAAGACCCTGGGCACACTGAGCCGGTTCATCTCCGATGCTGATTGGGAAACCAACTGCGATCGGGCGCAGCCTGCGGTTGCCTACTCCGGCAACGTTCCGCTGGTGGTCATCGGCGGCAAGAACGACCCAGCCACGCCGTACTCACAGGCGCTCACGCTCACTGCAGCGCTAGGCCCCAAGGCGTCGCTCATCACGTTCACCGGAGAAGGCCACGGCGGGCTCTTCGAGTCCGAGTGCGCGAAGAAGGCCGTTGCGGCGTATTACCTGCAAGGAACGCGGCCCTCCGCTGGGTTGTCGTGTGAGCAGGCTGTCCCTGCGAAACCCACACCCACGTTGGCAAACGTTGCCCTGCCTGCCGGGTTCACCGAGGTGCCGATGGAAGAGGGTGCGTCATTGCTTGGGCTGGACTCTGCAAACTTCGCCAGCCGTACATTCAGGTTCACCGGCACAGGCAAGGCAGCCAGCAAGGAACTCATGGCAGCGCTCACCAAAGGCGGGTTCACCAGTATCTACAGCGACGACATCCCGGAACTGACCGACTCTGTTGTGGGCGGTCTGCAGAACGGCTCGGATTTCGTGATTTTCGGGTCGTTTGGGCCGAAGGCCCTGCAGACCTCTGACATGCAATCCATTGCGCCGTTGGCTGGCCCGGATTCGTCGCTTGTCATTCTCGCCACACCGGTGAATGCCGAAGCGCTCAAGAGCCTGGGGGGTTAGGTGCAGTTGTCATCCGTGGCCGTCTTTTGCGGCTCCTCACCAGGCCACGATCCGGTGTATGTGGACGCTGCTGTTGAGTTGGGCACTGCTATCGCGTCACGCGGGCTCACCCTCGTTTACGGCGGCGGCAACGTCGGGCTGATGGGTACCGTGGCCGATGCTGCACTTGCCGCAGGCGGCCGGGTGCACGGGGTCATTACGCAGGCGTTGCTGGGGGCCGAAGTCGGCCACCACGGCATCACCGAGCTGGAGATCGTGGCCACCATGCACGACCGCAAAGCGCGGATGGCTGAACTGGCCGACGGGTTCCTTGCACTCCCCGGCGGTTACGGCACCTACGAAGAACTGTTCGAAGTTCTCACGTGGACACAGTTGGGCATTCACCACAAACCTGTGGTGGTGGTCAACGTGGCCGGGTTCTGGAATCCGCTTCTTGCGCAGACCAGCCATGCCACCACTGCTGGCTTCATGAAACCTGCACACCAAGACGTTCTTCGGTCGGCCGACACTTCAACTCAGGCGCTTGACCTGTTGGGGGTGCCGATGCCAGCTCTGACTCCCAAATGGGCAGAGCGGGCGTAACGCTCCGGCGCTGAGCGCTGCGGTCAGCCGCAGACGCGTTGGAACAATTCCAGGGCGTTGAGGCCCAATACTCGGTCGATCTCGTTGTGAGTCATGCCGCGTTTTGCGAGGGCGTCCGCAAGGTCGTGGAACTCTTGGTACCGAGTCATCACCGGCCGATAGTTTGCGTCCATATCAGTTCCGATGCCCACGTGGTCCACGCCAACGGCATCAGCGAGACGAGCCACTTCATCCACAAAGTCATCGAAGCTGGCAGACCGCACGCCCGACGGCCACGCGCCAATGAGACCCCCAGCGCTAGCCACCACCCGAGCATGTTCAAGGCTGACCAAGCGGGGGTGGTCATCGGTGCTGTGTCGTAAGTGTGTATGGGAAATCATGACCGGGTCGGTGGAGGCCTCGACCGCAGCACACGTTGTCTCGAAGCTTGCATGCGCCATGTCAACGATGATGCCAAGGCGGTTCATCTGAGTCACCAGTTCCACGCCCTTGGCCGACAACCCATTGTGCCGCGACGGCTCGGTTTGCAGGTCGCCGAAGACGTTCTGGCGGTAGTGAACGATGGTGATGCATCGCACGCCAAGCTCGTGTGCTTCGGCCACCAGCGACAGGTCGTCTTCGGCAAAGTCCGCTCCTTCGCACATCAGCAGCAATGCGGTGCGATCAATTGCTTGTGCCGCCCATACGTCGGCTACGGTCCGAGCGATTGGGAGGTTGGCAATCGTGCTGATGGACGCGATTCGCTCCAACTGACGACGATGGTCCTGCACCGCTTCGCCAAGTTCAAACTGCCGGGTTGCGCCAAGGCCACCTTGTGCGTTGAACCCGATAACCCGAAGGTCAGAGACACTGGAGTAGCTCACCGCGCTCAACCCTGCCTGACACATCGCGTCGGCAATTTCCAGCGCATCGTGGTCAAGCTGCGAAGGCGGTTCAGTTTGCTCCTGTTCGCCGGTTCTGCCCATGAAACACCGGCCTGGGTGGGCATGAATGTCCACCCAGGGGCGACGAATGGTTGGGCTGCCGGGGATCACGGCGCAAACTCGAAGATGGCTTCGATTTCGACACAAATATCGAACGGAAGCTCAGCCATCCCAACGGCGGATCGGGCGCTCCGGGCGACAGCCTCGCCGAAGACGTCGAAGAACAGTTGTGAGCATCCGTCGATGACTGCAGGAGTGTTGTTGAAACCCGGTGCGCAGTTCACCATGCCAAGCAACTTCACCACACGGGTGACCCGGTCAATACTGCCGAGTGCGCCCTGTGCTGAAGCCAACAGTTGCAGTCCGGCGAGCCGGGCCGCAGCTTGTGCATCGCCAAGCGAGACGAATGCACCCACCTTGCCCGTGACGTAGGACCCATCGGGAAGCTTGGGTCCAACGCCGGAGAGAAACAAGAGGTTGCCGGACTGAACCGACGGTTGGTAGAGGCCAGCTGGGATCGGCGGAGCTGCAAGCGTGATGCCAAATGAAGCAAGTCGTTGAGAAGGCAGCAAGTGGATGTTGGGATCATCTGCCATGGCTCACCGTTCCTGGTTTCTCGAATGGAGCTGTTTTTGGTTGCGCTTGTTTAGATGAGCAGCTTGCGCAGCGTATCGACAACCACGTATGGCTGTTCGGTGAGGATGTTGTGGCCCGAGGTTTTGATCTCTTCCCAGCTGGCGTGCGGGAGGGCCGCCACAATTCCACGGCCGTGGATTGGAGGGGTGAGCCGGTCGAAGGTGCCAGACATGACCACCACTTCGATGGACGACAAATCCTCTGCGCGCTGACGAAGTGCTTGTTCGACGTTGTGCTGCGCGATGCTGGCTGATCCTTCTCTGGCGGACCGCGGCGACATCTCGTTCTGCATCTTCATTTGCAGGTCAACCATTGCCCGTGTGACGCCCGGGCCGTAACCCGCGGCCATCAAGGCAACAGCAACGGGGTTGTCGTGCTTCAGGGTGATCTGCTTGTCTCCGGCCAACGCAGACACACGGTTGAGGGTCCCGGTGTTGCGGGCCCATCCACCGGTGCGCCGAGTCCCCGTATTGGCGTTGGCGCTTGTTGCGAGGAAGAGTGCCCCTTGGACACGCGTTTGAGCGACAGCGGTGTGGTCCACCATGAACCTGGCCAGTTCCATGCCGCCCATGGAGTGCCCGGCGATGACGGCGCGAGTGAGGCCAAGATCGGCCAGCAGCTCAGCGATGTCGCGAGCCGCAGCTGCGACGGTGACGCCGTCGGTTCCTGCAGTTGATCGACCATGCCCGCGCATGTCCCACGCAATGACACGAACGGAATCGACGGAATCGACGGAATCGGACAGGCCACGGATGACCGGCGACCAGCAGTACCACTGCGCAGTAATGCCGTGGCAGAGGACAACAGTTGGCGTTGTCGGGTCAGCACCGGGCTTGGTGTCGACGTAATGGATGGCAGCGCCGTCGGAAGTGTTGAGCACCGAATGGTGCACGTTCTCGGGTGGGTTCAAGAGCGCATCGAGGGTTGGGTTGTGCGACGCGTTGATCTGCCTCAGCTTGGCCCCGAGGGCCCGCTTAGCCAGGATGGCACCAACGGTGGGGATGGCGGCAGCAACGGCAACACCTGGGTAGAGCTTCATGCTGCGGAACCCTAGATGGTTCTCCACCCCTGCCGTACGCCAGTCCCCCACCTGGCCCTGATGGTTGTGGACCCCCGCCCCGCCCCCGGGACGCTTCAACGTCGCGGTACTCACGCGCGTTCGCGGCATCCAGGCATGCTGCACAAAGGCCGCGAACATGCCTCAGGGCCGCGACGCCCAACCCCAAATGAGCAGCAGAGGCCGGGACGCGAAACGACCCCGCCGGAGGCGGGGTCGTTTCGCACTGTCGAGGTTGCCTAAGCGTTTGAGCCGGCGGAGGCGCCGAGCACAGCCTGAGCTGCTGCAAGGCGGGCGATGGGGATGCGGAACGGCGAGCACGATACGTAGTCCAGGCCGGCTGCGTAGAAGAACATGATGGACTCGGGGTCGCCGCCGTGCTCGCCGCACACGCCCAGCTTGAGGCCAGGCTTGGTCGCACGGCCCTTAACGGCGGAGTCCTTCACGAGCTCGCCCACACCGGACTGGTCGATGGTCTCGAACGGGTTGCGCTTCAGCAGGCCCTGCTCCAAGTAGCTCGTCATCATGCGGCCTTCGACGTCGTCACGGCTGAAGCCGAACGTCATCTGGGTGAGGTCGTTGGTGCCGTAGGAGAAGAAGTCTGCTTCTTCAGCAAGCTCGTCGGAACGAACTGCTGCGCGTGGTGTCTCGACCATGGTGCCGATGGTGACATCGAGTGCCTTGGCGGCCTTCTTGTCCATCTTTGCCTTGGTCTCCGTGATGGCTGATTCAACCCAGCTGCGGGCCAGGCCCAACTCTTCACGGGTAACCGTGAGCGGGATCATGACCTCGATGACTGGCTTGCCACCCTTGTGAACCCGCTCTGCAGCGGCTTCCAGAAGTGCAGTGACCTGCATCTCGTAGAGGCCTGGCTTGACGACGCCAAGACGCACGCCGCGGGTACCAAGCATTGGGTTGAACTCGTGCCAAGCCTCGGCAGCTGCGAGCAGCTTCTCTTCACGCTTGGTGAGACCCTTGGTGGCCTGCTTGATCCGCAGCTCTTCGGTCTTTGGCAGGAACTCGTGCAACGGAGGATCCAGCAGACGCACGGTGACGGGCAGGCCGTCCATCTCCCGCAAGATGTCTTCGAAGTCCGTCTTCTGAGCTGCACGAAGCTTCTCGAGCGCTGCCTCTTCGGCATCTTCGTTGTCAGCGAGGATCATCTCGCGAACGATTGGCAGACGGTCTTCTGCGAGGAACATGTGCTCTGTGCGGCAGAGGCCAATACCTTCAGCGCCGAACTTGCGAGCGTTCTTCGAATCTGGACCGTTGTCAGCGTTGGCACGCACCTTGAGACCGCGAACGGTCTTGCTGCCCTTGCGGATGACGTCGGCCCATGCGAGCACCGTGTGGAACTCTGCAGGAGGTTCGCCGCTGGCCATTTCCAACGCACCGAGCATGACTTCACCGGTTGCGCCGTCGAGGGAGATGACGTCGCCGATCTTGACGGTGACCGGACCAACCTTGAAGCCGCCTTCGATGAAGTCGATGGACTCTGCGCCCACAACTGCCGGCTTGCCCCAACCACGTGCCACCACAGCTGCGTGCGACACAAGGCCACCGCGAGCGGTGAGGATGCCTTCGGCGACCATCATGCCGTGCACGTCTTCGGGCGACGTTTCGCTGCGAACCAGGATGACCTTTTCGCCCTTGGCAGTCGCTTCAACCGCAGCGTCTGCAGTCATTACGACCTTGCCAACGGCTGCGCCTGGCGACGCGCCGAGGCCCTTCACAAATGCCTTGGTTTTGCTGGAGAACTGTGGGTGCAGGACCTGGTCGAGGGAGTCTGCGGTGACCCGCATGACAGCTTCTTCCTTGCTGATCTTCCACTTGGTCTTGCCGCTTGGCTTGGTTGCCATTTCAACGGCCATCTTCAACGTGGCTGCACCAGTGCGCTTACCAACACGGGTCTGGAGCATCCAGAGCTTGCCGTCTTCGATGGTGAACTCGGTGTCGCACATGTCTGTGTAGTGCGCCTCGAGACGATCGAAGATGGCCATCAATTCATCTGCACACACAGGGAACTTGGCTGCGAGCGCATCGAGTGATTCGGTGTTGCGGATACCGGCCACAACGTCTTCGCCCTGAGCGTTGACGAGAAAGTCTCCGTACGGCTTGTTATCGCCGGTGGACGCGTTGCGGGTGAAGCCCACACCGGTGCCGGAGTTGTCGTTGAGGTTGCCGAACACCATGGACTGCACATTGACCGCAGTTCCAAGGTCGTGGGCGATGCGCTCACGAACGCGGTAGGCAATGGCGCGTGCGCCGTTCCAGCTCTTGAAGACAGCCTCGATGGCTCCACGCAACTGCGCCTTAGGGTCCTGGGGGAACTCGGCTTTGGTTTCGCGCTTGACGATCTTCTTGAAGTCTTCGCACATGACACGCAGCGTCTTGGCTGGGATATCTGCGTCGGTGGCGGCGCCAGCCTTGTGCTTGTGGTTCTCGAACGAGTGCTCGAAATGGGCGCCGTCGACACCGAGCACGATACGGCCGTACATCGAGATGAAACGGCGGTAGCTGTCGAACGCGAAACGCTCGTCGCCAGTGACCTTGGCAATGCCCTCGACGGACTTGTCGTTGAGGCCGAGGTTGAGGACCGTGTCCATCATGCCGGGCATGGAGAACTTGGCACCGGAGCGCACGCTGACCAGCAGCGGGTTCTTGGGGTCACCCAGCTTGCGGCCCATCTGCTTTTCAACCTTGGCGACCTGAGCGGCAACCTCGGCGTCAAGCGCCTTTGGCCAGCCACCCTTCATGTACGCACGGCATGCGTCGGTGGAGATGGTGAACCCGGGTGGCACCGGAAGGCGCAGCACACTGGTCATCTCGGCGAGGTTTGCACCTTTGCCACCGAGGAGGTCTTTCAGTTTCATCGGCGTGACCGGATGCTTGTGGTCGAACGCGTACGCGAGCTGTACTGGCTTCGCTGGAGCTTTCTTTGCAACGGCCTTTGCCGGTGCGGACTTGGATGCGGCGGACTGGGGAGCGGTCTTTTTGGCGGCAGGCATAGCGAAGGAAAGCCTACCGGCGTTTACCTCCCCCTTTGTTCGGTCCAGTGCTGGGTACCCGTGTCGGATGGGTTGCTCCACGGCGGGTTCAACTCCGATCCCTCTGTTCACCACGCCGCCGCGCCCGATTAGGTTCAGCGGATCGGCCATGCTGCCGATACCGTTAGTTCATGGTCGGCGAACCTTCAGTGCATCAGTTCAGCGAACGGTTCGCGGACCCGTCAACTGGACGCAGCGTTGTCGTCTTGCGCTGGAACCGGAGTTGGACGTCGGTGCAAGCCGAGCTGCAAGCCGAGCTGCAACCCGGCCTCCACGGAGATCAACAGTTGGGGGCGGCAACGGCGTTGCCACCGGGTGTGTCGGCCGGCGGGCTGCTGCCAGAGGTTCGGGATGTCACATTGTTTGAGGGCGCAGGATTATGTGTCCCTACGCGGAGCGGTGATCTTGTGGTCCGGATCGACCGAGCCGGAGTGCGTCCGAAGTTTGCAGTCACGTTGAGTGACAAGAAGCTGGTTTCACTTCCGGAGGACAACCTCAGCCCGTTGGCTGCCGCGGAACTTGCGGCCGCAGCACAGCCGCCTGCCGGATCGTCTGCACGCGCTTTGCTGCTGGGCATCGGCGGTCTCTTCCTTGCCTTCTTGGTCGTAACCGGCGGAATTGTGTTGCTCACTCGGGCCACCAAAGAGGACTCAAGCAAAAGTTTCCCAACGCTGTTCGCCAACCCTCAGATCTCTCTCCAGCCAGCACCACTGCTGACCTCATTGCCGTCGGGCGCGGCAAACACTGTGCCGCTGGCTGGGAACTCGGCGATCGATGAGCAAACCCAAGAAGCAACACGGGCGTACTTGTGGAGCACGGTGTCAGCGTTGGGAGCAACGTCACCGAACACGACAATCGACTGCATGATGGCGCTGAACACGATCAACGCCGGCGACGTGTTGGACATGAGTGCGCCATATCGCAGCTCGTTGTATCAGTGCATGCCAGACGAGCTCAGCGTGCAATGGAGAGTCACGGCAACCGGGCTCCTCCCTGCCGACGAGCCGTGTGCCCGGAGAGCAAACGTGGTGGGCCTTGGCCGGTTGTCGCTGGCCGAATTGGAACTCATCGGGCCAACCGCCAACACCACCCAATTCCCCGTGGACATTCAGGACAAGCTGGTTGTGGTGGTCAAGGAACTGTGCCCGCAGATCCCAGCAGACGTGGCAGAGCGGATCATCAAGGAGTAGTTGGCCGGTTCTGCCGCGCATTCAAAGGTCACTTTTTGGCCCTGAACGCGCGAAAAGTGACCACTCAGATGTCAAACCACATCCGGACAGCCGAGTCGACCACGCCACGCCCAGGACCGTCGGCCGTCGTTGATTCCCTCGGCTCGAACGACACACCGGTCAGGCTCGCAAACACCGCTGCGGTTGAATCGGCGAGGGCCTGAAGGTCATACCCACCCTCCAACATCGCAATCCTCCGGCCGGGCGGGACAAGCGAGAACGCCCGGCGGGTGAGCGCCGGATAGTCGGCTGAACTGAGACCAAGGTCGGTGATCGGGTCACGCCGATGCGCATCGAACCCGGCCGACACGATCACCCATGTCGGAGCGAACCGGTCTGCGATAGGCGCAACGACGCGGTCGAACGCATCGAGGTACACGTCTCCCGTCGCCCCCGGAGGAACAGGGATGTTGAGCGTGGTCCCAGGGGCGTCTGGTCCACCTGTCTCGTTGAGGTGTCCGGTGCCTGGGTAGAGGGGCGATTGGTGGATGCTGACAAACAGCACCCGAGGGTCGTTCCAGAAAATGTCTTGGGTTCCGTTGCCGTGGTGCGCGTCGTAATCGAAGATCATCACGCGCTCGCCGCGTTCCGCGAGGGCCGCCGCGGCCACTGCCACGTTGGAGAAGATGCAGAACCCCATCGAGGTGTCTCTGGTGGCGTGGTGCCCTGGAGGACGCACCGCGCAAAACGCTGCGTCAGCCACACCGGCATCGAGGCGTTCGATGGCAGTCAGGCCGGATCCTGCAGCGAGCGTCGCTGCGTTCCAGGTCCCTTGCGATGCGTACGTGTCGGGATCAAGGCGACCACCACCTGCCGCACAAATCCCCTGTACACGTAGTACGTGCTCTGCAGCGTGCACTGCAGTCAACTGTTCAAGCGAAGCTGCGCTGGGTTCGCAGAACACCATCGCTTCGCGCAGCTCCGGTCTTGCTGCACTGCTGAGCACCGCTGTCAGCCGATCTGGAGTTTCAGGATGACGAGGCCCTGCCAGGTGTTCCAAGTACACCGGGTGGGACACAAAGAGGAGACTCACCCGTTGATACTCCCGCTTGCGCGCACGCCACAGCAAGTACGTTCCTCTGGGTGACACCTGCAACGCTGCCACGAGCCATTCGTTCCATGGTGCTGGCCGCGCTCACGGTGCGCCTGATTGACGAGTGGTGGAGCTATCTGCCCGGCGGCGTGATCGAGAACCTGCGAAGCGACCTTGGGGTGAGCTACACCCAGGCCGGTTCTTTGATCTCCATCGCCATGTTGAGCGGGCTGGTTGGTGGGCCACTTGGAGCGCTTGCCGACGTCTTCGACCGACGGGTGCTTGCAGTTATCGGTTCAGCACTCCAGACGCTTGGCCTGGTGCTCTTCGCCGGAGGACACCAGTTTTGGATCCTTGCGATTGGAGTGCTGCTGTTGGGCGCGGCAGGTGACCTCGTGATTGGCCCGCTCGAAGCCGCGCTGGCAGAGTCCATGCCGGGAGATCAACTTGAACGAGCGTTAGGCCGGCAGCATCTGTTGAGTTTTGTCGGCGACCTGTTGGGCCCGGTGACGTTGGCCATTGGCGCTGCCACCTTCGTTGGTTGGCGAGGCGTGTTTTGGTTCACGGCGGCGGCACTTGGGGCATACACGGTGTTCATTTCGACCGTCGAGTATCCGCCACGACACGCTGCGGCGGAGGCCGAAACGCGACTGCCGATGACAGCGCTGCTTCGTAACAGGTCGGTCGTTCGGCTTGCGGTGATCAATGTGTTGCTGTTCCCACTGGACGAACCGATTGCAGCGTTCGCCGTGGCTGCCATCGCAATCGACAGGCCCGTGGTCGCACAGTTCATTGCGGTTGGGTATGTGGTTGGCGGTCTCGCTTCCAGTGCAGTGGTGGATCGACGAGGATTGGCCGGCGTTACAACTCCGCGGTTGGGCGGTGGTTGTCTTATTGTTGGCGCGCTTGGTGTTGCGGCGGCCGTCGCCTCGCATGAGTGGGAATCTGTAAGCGCGAATACAGCTGGTGCGGCAGCAACGGTTGCGATGACAATCGTGGGCGTAGGGATGGGGTTTGTGTGGGCAGACCTGCACCACAGGGAGTTGACCGTCGTCCCCGGCCGGTCGGCATCTGTCGCTGCCATCGTGGGCACACTGTCGTCGGTGGGCGCGATCTGGCCCACCCTGGCAGGTTGGGTGGCGGATCAAACGTCCATCACTGCAGCGCTTGGCGTGTTCGCCGCCGCTGCTGCAGTACTTACCGCTTTGTCGTGGCGGCCCGGCCGGGTTCAGTCCGGCCAGTCCAGTTGAGCGGTCAGCCACGCAGCGCTGATGCCGAGGACCATTGAGGTGTCGGTTTGCTGGGTGCCCCGGTAGATCTGGACTGAACGTGATTCGGGGTCGACCACGATCACTTCTTCAACGCCAAATTCCTCGTAGTGGGGCAACTTGTCAAACGTCTCATCGCCCGGTGAAACGATTTCGATGACCAGTGCTGCGGTGGCAACGTACGTCTCGTTGATGCGACCGCGGGTGAAGCCGAGATCGGGAACCCGGTAGTTGTCTGCTACCCCAAGGTTGAAGACCCCTTTGCCGAATAAGCCCTTGGCTTTGGCAAGAGGGCCAAGGATTTGCGGAAGCTGAAAATCAAGATCGCCGTGGCGGGCGTGCGGTGCGGGGTTCATGTGGAGGTCGCCGTTCCAAAGCTCGTCAAACAAGTCGAGTCCCTTTGCCCGGCGCGCATCAATCAACGCTGCAAGTTCCGGAGGGCGAGTGCCAACCACGACGGTCCGCATGGATGTGAGCGTATCGCCGTCCCCGAGGTAAGACGACTGGTGCCACACGGAGATCCGCTTCTTCGAAGCGGTGAAGAGCTGATGGCCGTTGACACCATCGTCAACGCACCGCAATAGGGATGCAGAATCGGTGAACAACTCGTTGTTGGGTACTCAAAGTCAATGGCGGCGTCATGCCGCAATGGAGATGGCTTCTTTCGAAGCGGTGAAGCCGCCACGTGTGTCGTTCGGAAGCGCCCAAATTCCCTGGCCCAATGGAGACCCGCTTCTTTCGAAGCGCTGAAGGCGAGCACGCCGTGTCGGGGGGGGGTTGCGTCAGCAGTGTGAGCCGCAATGGAGACCGCTTCTTTCGAAGCGGTGAAGGAGCATCCAACCCATCGAACTGGGCCGGGCCGAGCAAATCGCCGCAATGGAGACCGCTTCATTCGAAGCGGTGAAGAAGGTGACCAACACTGCCCGATGACCATCCGGAAGAGCCGCAATGGAGACCGCTTCTTTCGAAGCGGTGAAGGAACGTCGGGGCAGAGAAACCACGTCCGGAGCCAGACGCCGCAATGGAGACCGCTTCTTTCGAAGCGGTGAAGTTGGTCGGAGACTTGTCACGGGTGCCAGCCTTGACCGCCGCAATGGAGACCGCTTCTTTCGAAGCGGTGAAGCCAACGGCAGGTTTCGGGTGGAGGTCGCCCACCAGCAAGCCGCAATGGAGACCGCTTCTTTCGAAGCGGTGAAGATTCGAGCTTGCCCTCCGCATCGCCGGGGTGGATAGCAGCCGCAATGGAGACCGCTTCTTTCGAAGCGGTGAAGACAGTTCGACACCGACGCCGCCTTCGCACGCCACTCAGCCGCAATGGAGACCGCTTCTTTCGAAGCGGTGAAGCAGGTGGGGCGGGTAAACGGGAAGGGGCCTTGTGGGGCCGCAATGGAGACCGCTTCTTTCGAAGCGGTGAAGCTGTGACTCGTTGACCCTGACCAGCGAGTCGTGCCGCAATGGAGACCGCTTCTTTCGAAGCGGTGAAGCTGTGACTCGGTGAACTCGGTCAGTTCCTCGATACCAACGCCGCAATGGAGACCGCTTCTTTCGAAGCGGTGAAGGACCCTTGCGGTATGGGTCCCGGTAGCCGCGCTTGGGCGCCGCAATGGAGACCGCTTCTTTCGAAGCGGTGAAGTTGTGAACGCAACGCCAGGGTGAAGTATTGGGAGAACGCCGCAATGGAGACCGCTTCTTTCGAAGCGGTGAAGGACCGTGACCAGGCGGGCAGCGGGCACGTGGCAATCGCTCGCCGCAATGGAGACCGCTTCTTTCGAAGCGGTGAAGCGAACACGTGGGACGAAGAAACACCGCCGCCGCCAAGGGCCGCAATGGAGACCGCTTCTTTCGAAGCGGTGAAGCAGTGCTAGTTGCCCGCGGCAGATGCACGATGCCGGCGCCGCAATGGAGACCGCTTCTTTCGAAGCGGTGAAGTCGGGGCTTTCGGGGTCTGGGTGGTTTGGCGGCAGTCGGTGCCGCAATGGAGACCGCTTCTTTCGAAGCGGTGAAGAAGGCAACGCCGCCACCGGCCGCACGGGCCGAAGCAAACGCCGCAATGGAGACCGCTTCTTTCGAAGCGGTGAAGCGAGGACGGCAAGCGTAATGGCCACCTCGGGTGGCGCCGCAATGGAAACCGCTTCTTTCGAAACGGTGAAGATGTCATGCGCGCTGACGATCGACGCCGTGAAGCGTGCCGCAATGGAGACCGCTTCTTTCGAAGCGGTGAAGCTGCCACGTGGACGGTCGGCATGTCAGTCTCGGGAACGCCGCAATGGAGACCGCTTCTTTCGAAGCGGTGAAGCTGCGACATCCGCGAAGCGTGCGCGGTCTGGGCCCAGGCCGCAATGGAGACCGCTTCTTTCGAAGCGGTGAAGATATCAGCCACGACGGGGCTGCGCGGGCGCTGTCGTGCCGCAATGGAGACCGCTTCTTTCGAAGCGGTGAAGTCGTCGCTGCCGTCGCTGCGTTGAAGAAGTGGAAATCGCCGCAATGGAGACCGCTTCTTTCGAAGCGGTGAAGACGACGAAAGTGGTCTGGGTGCGGGTGAACGCATCGATCGGCCGCAATGGAGACCGCTTCTTTCGAAGCGGTGAAGGCCGTCGGCATCCGTGATGCGCTCGACAAGGGTGGTTACGCCGCAATGGAGACCGCTTCTTTCGAAGCGGTGAAGCTGCAGGCCACGATCGCCCAACTGCCACGCCGACGAGCCGCAATGGAGACCGCTTCTTTCGAAGCGGTGAAGGAAGTACGTCATCGATAACGTTGTCGGCGCAGCACTCATGCCGCAATGGAGACCGCTTCTTTCGAAGCGGTGAAGCCGCGTGCGGCCGTCGCCCGATGCAACGTCACCGACGGCCGCAATGGAGACCGCTTCTTTCGAAGCGGTGAAGTCGGCGGGCCGTGGGCTCAAGCCGGGTCGGCCGAGCCGCCGCAATGGAGACCGCTTCTTTCGAAGCGGTGAAGTCTGATAACCCTGGGGATAAGTGCACCGGTCTCAGAGCCGCAATGGAGACCGCTTCTTTCGAAGCGGTGAAGCGCTGGAAACCCGCCGAACCGAAACCGCGCACGCATCACGCCGCAATGGAGACCGCTTCTTTCGAAGCGGTGAAGCGACCACGACTACAGCGCCAGCGACGGTTCGCCCGCACCGAGCCGCAATGGAGACCGCTTCTTTCGAAGCGGTGAAGCGGTTACGCCGCCTCCGGCAACAGGGTCGCTCACGTACGCGCCGCAATGGAGACCGCTTCTTTCGAAGCGGTGAAGAGTTGCACGGCCTGAGACAACCGTTCGACGAAAACAAGGCCGCAATGGAGACCGCTTCTTTCGAAGCGGTGAAGCCGGGTCCGACGCGTTGACCGAGGGTTTGCCATGCACGGGCCGCAATGGAGACCGCTTCTTTCGAAGCGGTGAAGTCAAGGTGAGGTCCGTGTTGGCGATGTCCTGTTCGTTGCCGCAATGGAGACCGCTTCTTTCGAAGCGGTGAAGCGTTGGTGGTCACGGGGTAGCAGCGATGCGGCCGGGGCTTGCCGCAATGGAGACCGCTTCTTTCGAAGCGGTGAAGTGGCCGCCGCCGAGGCCGAGTGGGTGGCCCAAGGCGAAGGCCGCAATGGAGACCGCTTCTTTCGAAGCGGTGAAGAACGAACGTGCCATGAGATATCCCGTCCCAGGGAGACAGCGCCGCAATGGAGACCGCTTCTTTCGAAGCGGTGAAGCTCGCGGCAACGAGCCTGCCGACGCTCAGACTCACGGCCGCAATGGAGACCGCTTCTTTCGAAGCGGTGAAGAAGTTCGTCGATCGAACCACCCAACGGAGCCGAGCTTGGCCGCAATGGAGACCGCTTCTTTCGAAGCGGTGAAGAGCGTCACGAACCTTCATGCGGCGAACGCTCAACGCAGAGCCGCAATGGAGACCGCTTCTTTCGAAGCGGTGAAGGATGGTTGTCGATTGTCCACTTGGTGTCGGTCGGCAGGCCGCAATGGAGACCGCTTCTTTCGAAGCGGTGAAGTTGAATGCCACGGGTGCAGATGCACCTGCATGAACGCGCCGCAATGGAGACCGCTTCTTTCGAAGCGGTGAAGAGGTCAGTCACAACGGCGTTGCCGTCGGCGTCTTTATGGCCGCAATGGAGACCGCTTCTTTCGAAGCGGTGAAGAGGTGCAGGTGCTCCGCATGCAGGTCGCCGAGCAAGCCGCCGCAATGGAGACCGCTTCTTTCGAAGCGGTGAAGGCGTTCAGTCGAACGTCATTGACCTCGACGACGATGGCCGCAATGGAGACCGCTTCTTTCGAAGCGGTGAAGAGCGGTCGCACGAGTCGATGCGTCGACGCTCGATCGCCGCCGCAATGGAGACCGCTTCTTTCGAAGCGGTGAAGCCGCGCGATCACCGCCGGGCTCCGCACCTGCACCGTGCCGCCGCAATGGAGACCGCTTCTTTCGAAGCGGTGAAGGCGACGCGCAAGCGCGTGACGACTAGTTCAACGTCAGGCGCCGCAATGGAGACCGCTTCTTTCGAAGCGGTGAAGGTGCCGAGATCATCGTGATCGGGGAGCCGATCGGCGAGGCCGCAATGGAGACCGCTTCTTTCGAAGCGGTGAAGCGCCGCGTATGCCGCGACGCTGACCGAACGCGAGAACGAGCCGCAATGGAGACCGCTTCTTTCGAAGCGGTGAAGGCGTACCGTGCACGGGCGGCTCGTCGCATTGACCGCGAGCCGCAATGGAGACCGCTTCTTTCGAAGCGGTGAAGCGCAGTCGTTCGCCGTTCCGGGAACCGGAGACTTGAACGACGAGCCGCAATGGAGACCGCTTCTTTCGAAGCGGTGAAGTGCCGAGTTGTCATGCCAGGACTGCAGGAGTGCGATGCCGCAATGGAGACCGCTTCTTTCGAAGCGGTGAAGGCGATCGATGCAGGTCCGCACGTACGGCACTTGGACGTTGCCGCAATGGAGACCGCTTCTTTCGAAGCGGTGAAGTTGCCGTTGACGCTTGCGCGGCCAGAAGCAGCGGCCAAGCGCGGTGCCGCAATGGAGACCGCTTCTTTCGAAGCGGTGAAGTGCGAGCGGTGCGACGAGCACCGCCATCCGCAACCTGACAAGCGGGCCGCAATGGAGACCGCTTCTTTCGAAGCGGTGAAGAGCAGACCACGAGCAACAACGCCAGCATTGGCCGCCGTTGCCGCAATGGAGACCGCTTCTTTCGAAGCGGTGAAGTCAACCTCGAAGGGTAACCGTCGAGGCGCTCAAGTCGACGCCGCAATGGAGACCGCTTCTTTCGAAGCGGTGAAGTTGGGTCACTGTCGGACCCAACATGAACAGGTAGAACGAACGCCGCAATGGAGACCGCTTCTTTCGAAGCGGTGAAGTATCGGCATCGGCCGATGACCACCTAGTGACGTCGACCGATAGCCGCAATGGAGACCGCTTCTTTCGAAGCGGTGAAGCGTCGCGATCGCCATGCGAGCGGTATCGCCGAGCACTGTGACGGCCGCAATGGAGACCGCTTCTTTCGAAGCGGTGAAGATCGAGCGAATGGGAAGGTCGCTCACCCGCGAGGGACTAGGCCGCAATGGAGACCGCTTCTTTCGAAGCGGTGAAGGCATCGGGCGCGGGCACTGAGGCCGACGAGGCTCAGCGCGCCGCAATGGAGACCGCTTCTTTCGAAGCGGTGAAGGGCAGGTCAACGCCCAAGGCTCTGAGCACCTGATTGACGCCGCAATGGAGACCGCTTCTTTCGAAGCGGTGAAGTCGCGGTCAGCGCCGTAGGGCCTTGCAGCGAAGCCGTGCCGCAATGGAGACCGCTTCTTTCGAAGCGGTGAAGTCAGCGGCGCCAGTGACGGTTGCGGTCGGCTGCATGCGGGGCCGCAATGGAGACCGCTTCTTTCGAAGCGGTGAAGACAGCACTGCCCGACCGGCAACGAGACGACCGAGCGCCGCCGCAATGGAGACCGCTTCTTTCGAAGCGGTGAAGGTCGCGCAAGCTGCAAGAGATCAACGATCTCGAGCTTGCCAGGCCGCAATGGAGACCGCTTCTTTCGAAGCGGTGAAGTCCGGCAAATCGCTCGACCACGTAGCCGACACCCACGCCGCGCCGCAATGGAGACCGCTTCTTTCGAAGCGGTGAAGGCCGACACGCCGCCGCGCAGCAGTGCGCACCCGCAGCGCGCCGCAATGGAGACCGCTTCTTTCGAAGCGGTGAAGGCCTAGCTCGGTGTGCAGCGACAGGCGACCGGGTAGCCGTGCCGCAATGGAGACCGCTTCTTTCGAAGCGGTGAAGATCGCGGACTTGAGCTAGTGACTCGCTTCGGGGCATCGGAAGGCCGCAATGGAGACCGCTTCTTTCGAAGCGGTGAAGGGTCATGCCAGCTGGACATCGTCGGGATTGTTGGGGCTGCCGCAATGGAGACCGCTTCTTTCGAAGCGGTGAAGCCGTAGAGCGGATGCCTTGACGTGTCGAGCGAGAACGACGCGTGCCGCAATGGAGACCGCTTCTTTCGAAGCGGTGAAGACGGCAGCATGACAACGCTACGCGGGGCTCACGGGCCGCGCCGCAATGGAGACCGCTTCTTTCGAAGCGGTGAAGGTGAACCGCTTCGCGTCGGTGACGCTCAACGCTCGGAGAGCCGCAATGGAGACCGCTTCTTTCGAAGCGGTGAAGTTAACCAACTGCCCGCCGACGACAACGGCGACCGCTGGCTCTACGGCCGCAATGGAGACCGCTTCTTTCGAAGCGGTGAAGAAGACGTGACTGGTTCATCGGAATCAACAGCACGGTAACGCGCCGCAATGGAGACCGCTTCTTTCGAAGCGGTGAAGCTGTAACGGCCCCACGCACGGTAGGCGTGGTTCTGCTAAGCCGCAATGGAGACCGCTTCTTTCGAAGCGGTGAAGATCGAGCTAGCTCGACTGGGCGAGCCGAACAGCACCGGCCGCAATGGAGACCGCTTCTTTCGAAGCGGTGAAGGCCTTGGAGCGGGCCGGGGCCGTGCACGAGGTAATGCTGCCGCAATGGAGACCGCTTCTTTCGAAGCGGTGAAGGCGCGACATGCTGTGTCCATGACCACGGCTGGCACCGAACCGCCGCAATGGAGACCGCTTCTTTCGAAGCGGTGAAGCTCGGCGAACAGTGCCGAAGCTACGCCATCGACATTGCGCCGCAATGGAGACCGCTTCTTTCGAAGCGGTGAAGTCGTCCTGCTCGGCGGGTGTGGATTGCGGCAGAACCGCCGCAATGGAGACCGCTTCTTTCGAAGCGGTGAAGCGCAGCGAACGGTCGATGCTGGCGACAGTCATCATCGAGCCGCAATGGAGACCGCTTCTTTCGAAGCGGTGAAGTTGCGTGCGTATGGCCGACGTGTGACCGCGATGCAGGCCGCAATGGAGACCGCTTCTTTCGAAGCGGTGAAGATGTCGCTGGCCGTCACGACAGCGTCGAGCATGAGCCGTGCCGCAATGGAGACCGCTTCTTTCGAAGCGGTGAAGCGACGACATGACCGCCCGCATCGGTGGCTGCTGGGATCGTCGCCGCAATGGAGACCGCTTCTTTCGAAGCGGTGAAGTGCGCCAGCGCATGGCGCGTTGACGCTGCGATCGACTCTCGCCGCAATGGAGACCGCTTCTTTCGAAGCGGTGAAGACGAACCTCTACACGTCGATCAAGCCGGGGACGCTGGGCGCCGCAATGGAGACCGCTTCTTTCGAAGCGGTGAAGGCAGTGTTGCGCTGCCCGAGGATCTGGTTCAGCGTCGTGAGCCGCAATGGAGACCGCTTCTTTCGAAGCGGTGAAGGTTGTGTCAGACGTATCGCCGACCGCCGCCCGGAGCTTCCCGCCGCAATGGAGACCGCTTCTTTCGAAGCGGTGAAGTGCTCCGACCATCAAGGAGGTGCCGAATGAGCACCATTGCCGCAATGGAGACCGCTTCTTTCGAAGCGGTGAAGATTTCGAGCTTGCCGTCGACACGGGCGATGGTGCGGGCCGCAATGGAGACCGCTTCTTTCGAAGCGGTGAAGGAATCGTGAGCAGCTTGAAGCATGCTGGATGGATGGATGGGCCGCAATGGAGACCGCTTCTTTCGAAGCGGTGAAGCTCGATGAACTGTTGAACATCAACGGTTCGTAAGTACGCTTGGCCGCAATGGAGACCGCTTCTTTCGAAGCGGTGAAGCTGCTACAAGGTGGCTCAACGACAGAGCGAGCAAATGAAGCCGCAATGGAGACCGCTTCTTTCGAAGCGGTGAAGTTGAGCGGGTTGGTGGCAATCCCCGACAAGTGATGAGGGCCGCAATGGAGACCGCTTCTTTCGAAGCGGTGAAGATATCGGGTTGCTGGTGCCTCGTGACGGCGGCGAGGCCGCAATGGAGACCGCTTCTTTCGAAGCGGTGAAGAAACGGAGCAAAGCAATGAGAGCCCCATAGCCGAACAGCCGCAATGGAGACCGCTTCTTTCGAAGCGGTGAAGTAGGCCCGGAATAGGTCTCAACGCAGGTCGAGATACGCCGCAATGGAGACCGCTTCTTTCGAAGCGGTGAAGCCGACTGTGGAGGTCGATTGATGGCTCGTGAACTCGTAGCCGCAATGGAGACCGCTTCTTTCGAAGCGGTGAAGCAACGAGGCTGGTCGCGGGCAGTCTCGGTTCATCCGGCAGCCGCAATGGAGACCGCTTCTTTCGAAGCGGTGAAGTCGTCATGGCGCCGACTGCCGGAGCGTTGCTGCATCGACGCGCCGCAATGGAGACCGCTTCTTTCGAAGCGGTGAAGGGCTCTCGTTGTTTACCCGGTTTGACCTGCGGGATTGAGCAACGTTTCGAGCGGTCGGCGCAATCGGATGGTTGGGCTCGTTCACTATTTGGTTTTCAAGGAGCATACGGCCTGTTGATGCAGCGTTTCGAGCGGTTCCCAGGGAGGCCACGGTCACCCGACCGCTCGAAACGTCACAGCACAACAGCACCAGAGGACGGCAAGTCAGGGATGGGGCCAAGAAAGCTGAACGAAGATCGCCCGCGCTCCGCCGGGTCGCCGCAATCGATGAGCGCCACAGAATCCACATCGTGGTTGATCAGCGACCCCACCTCGGACCGCAGCGCAAAAACCTCCATCGGGCTGAGATCGCAAACGAACACGCTGTATTGCATCGCCCATCCGAAACCCTTCATCTTTTTGTGGACCTTCCGCAACCGAACAGGGTCCCTGATGTCGTAACAAACGAGAAACCGCTTCCGAGCCGCCATTGCATCACCTCGTGGTGAACGCCGTATAGGCCGGAATCTCGCCCAGTACCGCCGCTGCCAGCAGCCGCACCTGCACTTCCAGAACTCGACGATACGTCACGCTGTAACCGAACACGGGATGAGTGATCTCCTGGTCCATTCGCCGTTCGTACGCAGCGATGACAGCACGCCGTCCAGCTATCGTCATCGCAACGCCGCCTCCCCGAACAGTGAAGTCCGAGGGTTTCACTTCGCCGTTGTTGATGACGGTGAGGACGACAGAGTCCCCCACAATCGGCCTGAACTCTTCAGCCAGATCCAACGCCAATGCTGGCCGACCAAACCGAGGTCGATGGTAAAAGCCGATGAACGGATCAAACCCCACGGCAAAACAAGTAACCGTCAGATCCTTCACTAATAGTCCGTACACATAGGACAAAAGGCAGTTCACCGCGTCGCGTGGTGGCCGTCGGTTGCGATGCTCGAAGGAGAACGCCTCCCCCGGTAGCGACTCCACCCTGATCATCTTCGAGAACTCCGAAAAGTACTGCCTTGCAGCAGTTCCCTCATATCCCAACAATGATGACGGGCCGCTGGCCGCCTCGGCCGAAGCGATGAGGAACTTCATCGACGACAACACGTCCGTCGACACGCTCCGTCCATTGCGTCGAAGCAAGGTGCGCGAGTTACGAATCTTCCCCGCGATACACGCATTGGCGAACTCGGCGCCTCGCTCGGGTGCCAGCGCGATTTGGCGGCGACGAAGTTCCACATGCTTGCTTGGCAAGCCGTGCGCCATGCCCCGGAACCAGCCGCCGTGGCTGAAGAACGAGATGGGAATCTCGCGATCAAAGCATGCCGTGAGCGCCCCGGTTGTTACCTGCACGTGACCAAACACGTTGAGCTGCGAGACGTCAAGCAGCCGCACTTCCTCGGTGACCCCATCTTTGTCCTTCATGCGAAGCCGACCACCTGACACGCCGACGTTGAAACGCTGATCGGTCACGTACAGAGGGCGAGCCGCATCTTCGGACGGCACCAGGCGGCGAGGCACGCGCGTCGATCGGACCGTCAGTTGGTTGACTTCGTCGGGCAGGCAGATGCCGACGAGCGAACACCGTGGGCACTTTGGTGAATCGACCAAGGGCGGTGGAATTGCTTCGGACCGAGCCGTCGTATGAAGTTCAAGCAACAGTTCCAGGGTACGGATGACCAGCGCATCGTCGAACGGGACAGTGACACGCTCTTTGGTTGTGGCGAAGTACAGAACGCCTTCGTTACAGGTGAACCCGTTCTCACGAAGAATGAGCGCAGCGGCGCATAGCTGCACGCGTTCTGGTTCGTATGCGCGATGTTCATTGTCCGGCGGGCGGCCCTTCTTGACGTCAAGCGGGCGAACCTCTTTCCCAAGACCCTCAAGCACGTCGATCGTGGCGATGAGTCCCAGACGTTCGCTCCCCATCCGCAACGAGCGCGCCTCGCGGAGGTCCTCAACTTCATCAGCAATGGGCGCACGGCCCCGCTCAACGTCGACAGCGCGATGTTGCCAGGTCCCTTCGGCGGTGTCTGCGTTGCCGACGAACTGGCCTTGAACCCATTCGAGGTAAAACAACCTCGGACAGTACGTGAATTCATTAAGCATCCGCGCAGGAACCTGCAACGGAAACTCTGTTGGCTGATCGTCAGCTGTTACCGCCATGTCTCGGCCAGGTCCCGTCGCTCCATCGATCGATCGATTTCACTACAGTCGCAGTGCACTACAGTCGGACTGTAGCGAACGTAGGTTCGAACGACCCAAGACCAAAGTGGCTCAAGGCCCCCAGCGAGATGGGGCCATCAACCGGTTCGCAAAAGGTAAGTCGCAGATGAAATGCTCTGCGCGCTTCCGATAGTTGTTCGTCGATCCGATGTCGGCGGTAGTCCAGCGGATGGTGCCTGTCGGCGCTGGCCGACTCCCGATTAAGGGGCATGACGCTCACGAGCAAAGAACCGAGGTTCCCGCGCTCCGAGAGGTCACGACACACTTCTTGCAAGAGCGACCGGTCGAATCGGTTGTCGCTGCGAAGGTGCCGGATTGGCGCATATGGGGTAACCGTGTCCCAAGTACTCGAAGGCTTCGCGTTACTGACAACCGGCTCAACAGCGGACAGGAACAGCCGAACCGGTCGAAAATCCCGGAGGCCGTCCCGGTCGTTAAACCACAAACGTTGAATCCCTGCAGCCACTTGAGCAACTCGGTCAGGAATCGGCGTCGGAAACCAAGCGGAAAGGCCGACCAAAAAACCATCGTGCACCACCGGAAGAAAGTATGCATGCTGATTTCCGCGTTCTGTGGCAGATCCATTTTCCTTGCCAGTGAGCTCCCAGCCAACGTCGGGGAACTGCTTGCGCACCTGATCCAAGATCGACCAGCGGAGGATCTCGCAATAGGCGACAGCGCTTGTCGCCGGTATCCGCCCCTTGCCAACGAGTTGCCATTGCAGCAAAGACACATCCGGACGCACAAAGCGCATAGGCGGCCGAGAGACTCGCTCGATGCTGCGGTCAGCAAAATAGGGTGCAGGTTGGGAAGATGGTGGCGTCACGAACCCCTTGGATCGGAGTTTCCACGGCACAGCGAGGAGGTCCTCGAAGGTCGAGGTAGGCCCGGAGGAGAGCAGCCGCAGTTGCGGTTGCGACGCAGTGGACGGATACCCTGGTTCTATGCGTACATACTGATCCGCAACAGGGTCAGGGTCGTTATCGTCGCACAGTCGGGCTTCGACCATGGATTCAGCGCGCCCAAGGTATGGGAGTAGTTCCACGAGCCGCCTCAGTGCTGCCCGCTCAGTCGGGGCAAGTTCAATTTCCCACTTGACACACACCGGTAGTTCAGCGTCGACCGACGCGAACGTATCAAGCACTTTGGCGGTAGACGCCTTCCCGACACCCTCACGGTGATCGGAGTCAGGAAAATAGTGCCGCTTGTGTGCGCCAGCCATTGGCGGAACCCAATAGGTGGGATGACATGTACTCAACGACCCGACGACCGAACGAACGACCGTCTCCGGAATTTCGGGGGCGCGCTCGAACCAGGTTGCCACCAGCGCTCGTTGCAGCCGCCATGGCGAGGGTGGGAACTCGACTGCGCCTTCGTTGTGACTGTTACCCCAAGGGGTGGCATGAACTCGTCCGGAAATGAACCGGATCGAAACGACGATGCTCATTCCTTCTCTTTCTCCTTCTGCGGTGCACCCTTCTTCTTGGCTGCCCCACCCCAGGTGACAGTCATCGGAGCGCCATTGCCAAGTTGCGACGCAAGCTTCGTTGCGAGCGTCTGCAACTCGTCCGAAAGCATCGTTGCTGCGGGCAGTCCCGCAACGGTGTCTTCGAGCGGAACCAGGTCACACATGGTCCGAAGCCGGAGTCCCCCGTCCAGCAGTGTTCGAATCTCCCAAAGGGCGAGGACTTCCAACAGTCGGGTTGCATCGTCGCTCAGCGAATAGGACCGAAGCTGGTCGAGATCGAGAACAAACGAGGCGACGATGTCACGTGCCGTCCACATCGTCCGATGAAACGGAATCGATCCATATCCCTCTCCCGAACCCTGGCCTTCCGTGTTTTTGTGAGTGACGTCATCTTTCTTGACGCCGCCGTACTCTGCGGGCCGAACATCGATGGCTTCGATGAACCCCGTCAACGCTCGGGTGATCTTTGGCTGCCCCAGTAGCTTCGGGTCAGCGAAGAACACACCGTGGATCAACGAACACGGGTCGAGCGAGAACACTTTCTTGGCAATGTGGCGAGCCGAGAGTGGCTTGTCTTCGGTCAGATCGAGCTCCTTCAATAGGTACTCAACCATGTCGACGCCCTCAGGACCTTTCGCCTCGCGAATGAAAGCCGAGGACAACCGATGTGCTTCGGTTCGGCTGCTGGTCAGGTATTCGCCAGAAGCATTCACGACGCGTACATATGGAAGCGAAGCGAGTTCTAACTTCGGCGCGTTGGTTGCTTCATCCCAGCCCGCTCCTTCAAGGTGGTTGGCCATTGACTGCTCGGACTCGACCAGGATTGCATCAATCCACAAATCCTTCTGACGGTCGTACTTCTGAAACTTCGCTGCGCCCAGATCAGGAAACCCCGTGGGTTGAAATCGCTCACCTGCGATGGGTGAAAGAGGAACGCGGAAAACATGTCGTTGTGGCATTTGGAAGACCTTTCGTTGGTGGCGATCGCCGATTAATGGAGCAATGGTGAAACTGATGACGGCGCGTCCGCTGTTCGGTCAACAACCGAGCCGTCGTAAGAAGAATCAGTGGTCGCGTCCAGATCACCGACTGAGAAACTGCATGCGCGGCGCATCGCGTCGTGCGCCGGCGGTCGCAATCGGAGCAACAGAGCCGCCGCCATCCAAGGAGTAACAGCTCCGTCCGACGGCAATACAGGGCGACCCCCCGCCATGCGAATGGATCGTTCAAGCGAAGAAAGTGCTTGGCCCGAGCGGGCGGCCAGCTGGCGTGGAAGTCCTGCGGGGCAGGGGTTCCCCGCCTCGCCGCCCGAGTGGAACAAGACGGCAGCCACTACAGCCGGGGCGACCGCCGAAGACTTTGGAGCCGCCAGCGAAATGGGTTGGTCAGGGCGAACCTTGTCGAAGGTGAACAGGAGGAAAGCCCGGAGGCAGTCGCGGAACACCGTCTCGTTCAGCATGTCCCCGCCTTGCGCTAACGCGATTGAGTCCGCCGTACCGGTAACTCGCCCGGACGGGAACGCAATCTGATTGCCGGCCTTGGAGGACTCTTGCTGTGCTCCGGCGCCACCCCTCTCAGACCCTCCGTCGAACTCGCAACGCATTGCCACCTGTGCCAGCACTTCGGCTACCGGGCGGGTTGTGAGGCCTTCGACCAGGCTGCCCGCTGTCCAGGCACCAAGCGGCGAGACGGGCGTTACGTACTCACGCAACCGCGTCGGACGGTTTTCGTCTCTCGGTCGTTCACCACTTGCAAGTGCCCAAGCCAGCCGCGCTTCGGCCCCGAACACGTCGATCAACGGCTGAAGCGCTTCGCTCCACTCGCTCACAAGCAGTTGTCTTCCGAAACTCCCAACCGGTCGGACTTCGTCACGGAGCTGATTCGACCGACTGCACAAGAGTTCGAGATCAGCGACGAGAACAAGGGTCTTCAGAAGCGCGGCCGCTTGACCAACCGTGTCTGAAACCACGGTGAGGTTGACCAGGGACGCGTCAACCTGGCGTACTAACGACAGCGCCGCAGCCGGCAGTTTGTCGCCCTTTCGGCGAAGGGGGGCCAGCCAACGATCCAGACTTTGCGTCGCAGCCACATCCGTTCGGGCTTGAGCCGGGGCCGATATTCGACCCACAGGAACAGCGACGTTAGAAAGACCAAAACGCTCTGCGATCGCATAACGAACGAATTGACTTATCCGCCGGTCACCTTGCAGCGTCGCGAGACCTCTGAACGCGTTCAGACCGTTGCGAGCGGCCTCGCCGGCCCAGGTGATCCGCCCGTCAGAGAACAATCCTTGAACCGCCGAGAGGGTTGCGGCCTCCGCCCACATCGGTGCCCAAATTTCGCCACGCCCAGACTCATCGGTCGCAGAGGCAAATCCCGCAGCGCTGGCGGCAAACGTAAATGGGACCGAAACTTCGTTTTTATTCGCGCCCCGCCGCCGCACTCCCGATGCCGCGAAAAGGACGGCTCCCTCGATCATCAGCACGTAGTCCCACGGGTTGACTGCCCCCTTGCCCTTTCCTTGCGGCGACGAGTTGGAGCCGCCTGCTGCGCCTGGGTCGAACTGTCCGATGGCCACATCTACCCCCGCAATCCCCATCTCAGCGAAGAGCGAATGGAGCAGCCACTCAGCAGGCCGCTCCAACTGGTTCTTCTTCAGCGGTGTCAACGCAAGGGCATCACACAGCCGCTGCATGAAGTTGTTCGAGAAGTCCAGCCGCCCGTCGTTTCCACCGGTTCCAAGGAGAATTGGGAATCGAATGCCACCCTCCACCAGCACTGCTGCAGCGTCCATCCAGGTCAGCGCCTGGTCCGGCAGCGAGTTTCGGAGGATTTGGATGTACCCCGCCTTGTCTGCCTTTTCGTCAAGCAGTCCAATTCTGCGGACAGCAGAAATAGTGTCGCGATACGCCTGAAGCCGATCGAGACTGCTCGCTGCGATCACGTTGAGGCCGTCAACGTTGTCCTTCTCGCCGAATCCGCTTCCGCCGTTCCATGGGCTCACAACAGGCGTTGGTTGATATCGGTCTAAGAAGAATTCCCGCAGTTGTCCAACCGTCAAGGTGGTGGTCAATACAAACCCTTCAGGGGACCAGTGTCCACGTGCCGCGCCGTCCACTTGTTCGGACACCAGGCGCAACACACCCAGCGCTTTCAGATAAGACGCCAACGGTTCGGGCTGGCAACCCGAAAGCACAATTCGATTCATTCGCCGGCTCCTTTGCTGGGCTGTGAACTGGCGGACCAATCCGCAAGCCGAATGACCGTTTCGAACAGGGCCAATCGAAACGGGCCATGTTCGGTCATCAGACTTTCGGCAAGGTCGCTCCACGGAGCGGACAACCCGTCAGCAGACATTCCCATTTGGCTGTGGCTCGATGGCCGCAGTACGGACGAAGAAACGAGTTCTCCTCCGATGCGCACCGAGGGAAGCACGTCACCATCCGTGACCCCAAACACCACGTTCGCGGGCTCCCCGCTGACACTCCGCAGCGAAGCGCGAATGCGGCCGTGATGCGCCGCAATCGTATATACACATAGCTGTTGGAGAGGAGGTGACAAATCAGCAATGGCTGGTCGGGCTTCACCGAGTAAGGCCAGTGCCGATGCCAGCTCATGGCGAAAATTCTTCGTCTTGTGTTTCATTCGGCCCTTGGCCTTAGCCAAAGGCGCGTGTTCCCGATAACCGGGCCACTCCTGCTTCTCGGCACTCCGGCTCATCGTGTCCTGAAACACACGGTGCGCTTTGCCGATGTCGTGCAACTTCGCTGCCCGAATCAACGTTTTCGACACTTCCGGACCGACCGGGAGGTACTGGAGCAATTCCGTCGCAGCGCTTTCAGTGTCGAGAAGGTGAGTCTCGAGGGTCACCCATTTCGGCTGCGCCACCGAAGCCGAATCGTCCTCGATGGATTCGTCCAGCTCACGAATCACTTCGACTGTCAGGTCGTCATCGATCGGGTCGGGAACAGGCACCGACGAACTGGGCTCCCAACCCCGGTCTGGCGTGTAGCCGCCCGACGCTGGAGTGGTTAACAGCAACTGGTTCGGATGCGTGTCGCGTCCCCGAGTTCGTACCCACGCCGCTTCCGTGAAGTCCCAGCGGTACACCTCGTTTTTGTCGATCCAATCAGACAGGTCTTTGCTCAACGGCGCAGGACACAACTCAGCTTGGTTGGGTACCTTCTCGTATTTCGTGCCCTTCGCCAGCGGACGCCATGCAACGTGCACGGTTCGATCGTCATCAAGGTCACGAACAAATGGGGCGACATCGACATCGGACCCAGTGATGTCCGGGAGAGTGTCGAACAGACCCAGCAGATCTTTGCGTCGAAGCACCGGGTGAAGCTTCGGAACCTGCTGCGGACCCGATTCCGCAAGCCCGTCGGGAACAACTTGGGTTCCTTCAATCAACCTCAATGCAGCAATTGCGTTCGCGATGTCTTCAGCCTCGTAAGGCCGGGGTTTGTCCAGCTTGGCTGGCGCGAACCAGAACACGTTTGCGTCCTTGATAAGTCCCGCCCTGTTGCATCGGCCCATGCGCTGAACCACCGACGGCCACGGCGCAGCCTCTGTGATGAGCGTCTCGGCATCGAGGTCCATGCCGGCTTCAATCACCTGGGTGCTTATGACCAAGCGGCCTTCAGGAGGGATGGGTGACACCAAACGACGTACCAACGCTTTGCGGTCGCTGCGCCGAAACCTGGAATGAAGCAGAAGCAATTCGGCTGCAGGTTTTGCCTTCTGGACCAGCAGATGAATTGCCTGAGCGTCGCTGACCGTGTTGACAACCACAAGCGTGAGCGTTCCCGCCCGGTGGCGCTCTGTCGCTGCTGCGGCAACAGTCTTCGCCCGTTTCGCAGTGTCGGCGGGGATATCGAGTTCACGAACCGTTTTCGGCGCCAACAGCCTGCTCGAAAGCGGACCTGATCTATCGGCGGGAGTGAGCTGCACGGTCGATCGGACCGTTGCGTTGTCGACGGTCTTGAGTGTTTCAGCTTCAACCGTGGCGCTCATCCACGTTGACCCTTGCGATCCAACAGATGGGAAGAAATCCCGAAACGCTTGGAGCTGTCTGCCGGTGGGCACCCCGGCCCCCATCAGCTGTATTTCATCGAACACCCATTGGCAGTTGGTGTTGAGGAGGCCGAATTCAACCGGCCAGAGGTAGCGGGAGGAACCGAACCCACGGTTCAGCGCCCTGGACAACAGCATGTCTTGCGTTCCGATCACGACCGCGTCCAGATGAGCTCGTAGCCGCCAGTCGTTACGAGCCGTTGGCTCCCCGCCCATGAACACGAACCGTTCAACAGGATGCTCACCGTGCCCAGGCCCCGCCAATTCAAGCCAGCTGTCGATCTGCTCGCGAGCTTGTTCCACGAGGGTTCGCATCGGCTGGCAGAGGACAAGCCATCGCGGGGTCGATGCTCGCACGTTCGGGTCGGGATGGAATCGGCGGCGATACAGCCATCCCAGGACAACCGCCAACGTTTTCCCGGCACCGGTCGGCACCGTGAGCAGGTCGGGGAAACCCTCGTCGGCGATTCTTCGTTGGTACGCATACGGCACCATCCCGGCAAGGTTGCTGGACGTACGAGTGCAAGTGGCAACTAATTCTTCAAAGGACGTCATGTGACGACAAGCTCCCTCAGTCGGGCGATCACAGAAGTATCGCAACGGGGTATGACAGAAAACGGTTCGAAGGACGAAATAATCGGCAAGGCCCGATCGAAAGTCACGGGGTCGCCAGCGCCATCACGATTGACCTGGCCTGGGCAACGAGCGGTGCCACTTCTTCCGGCATGGCGACCAGTTCGTAGGGGTGGTGATGAGCCATCCCAGACAGCTGGGTCCAGAGCAGGTGTGCGTGCTGGCCCACTCCCGAGCGATCCTCGGGCAGGTAGCTGGGGAGCGAGAGAAACTTCGCAGCCCACGACACCCGCACCATCTCGGGCACTCCCCTCCCCACCCAAAACGCGTCAAGTGCCGCCTCCAAACCTTGGCGGGCAAGAATCGCTGCAGACCGTGAACCCAAGGTGCCGGGGTAGCGCAACATTGCATCGGCCGCCAGCGTGAGTTGCTCTGGTGTCGCGTCGCTCAACGCTGCTGCTCGATCCACTTACACAACAATCGAGTGCCGTCACGATGCGACTCCAACGCAGCAAGCGACTTCGTGCCCGTGCCATGGCTTCCACGGTTGGCCTCGGACACCACGGCGGCGAAAAGCGGATTCTCCTGCTTCAGCCGATCCCCCACGTCAGCGGTGCGCTCGGCATCATCGAACAGCACCATGGCCAACCGGTGGTTCAACTTGGTGGCGCCCAACAAGCGTTCCTCGGCCGCCTCGTGACCGCTGCCACCAGTCATCCAACGACGTCGCAATACGCCATCGCACGCTGACTCAATTGCTTGGCGACATAAGTTGGGAACCACCCGGCTCATCACCTCAGGTGGCACCCCACCAGATTTCAACATTGCAGATGCGTCACGCAATGATCGACTTGTCGGCCCGTGTGAAGGCTCAACCGTCATTCGCCCCGCTCGGTCACGCGTCACGTTGTAGAGCTTCGCCTTCAACTGCAGCCGGTCAACGGCCTGCGCGAAACGCTCGTCGTGCGTGAACACAATGATCTGGCGGGTCTTCGCCTCGTCGGCCAAGACCAACGCAAGTGCTTCGACCTTGGCCGGGTCCATTGCCTGCACCGGATCATCGATGATCAAGAACCGGAATGGTGACTGCGCCACGCCTGCGCGTGGCAAAAACAACGACAGAGCCATCGCATGAATCTCTCCCTGCGACAGCACACCCAAACCGGCGCGGTGCTCGCCATCTACATCGACTGCCACGTCAACGCTGCCGCTCTTGCCCTTTTTGTCCAACGTGATAGCTGCAAGTTCCACGTTTGAATCACGGCGAAGACGCGACCAGATTGACGACGCCTGTTGCTGAAGCGGCGCAAACCGATCAGATCGTATGCGCGCTGTCTGTTCTGCCAACCAGACCTCCGCCGCCTTCACCGCTTCCAGCGTTTCGGCGCGTTGTCCCGGATCGCCCAGTTCTGCGCGCCAAACCAACACCTCGTTTCGAATCGGTGTCCAAACAGATGCCTGCGTGGACAACACCGTTCTGGCCGAAGCGACCAAATCGTCCAAGCGGTCCGCGGCCTCAAGGGCGATCGCCCCGATGCCGTTGATTCCGTCGATCGCGTCGGAGTCCAACGCAGACAAAGAGATCTCAACTTGCGCGATGACCTTCACGGCTGTGGCTGCGAGGACAAGCGATGAGTGCAATGCCTGCGGAGTAGTCGGTTCGGACGCAAAGGCCTGCAGCGGCACAGCATGAACGCGAACCGAGCCCACAGCCCGATCGAGGGATGCAACGCACTGCTCCAACTCCGCCTGCGCCTGCGTCAGTTCCTGTGCTGTTGCACGGAGTTGGACTTGCCGATGTTCGGCCGCTGCGGCCCACTCCTTGTTGAGGGTCCCGACGCCGCACAACGGACACGACTCCCCATCTACGCCGCCCCGCTGCAGGTGTTGAAAATGACGCAAAGCCGCTTGAAGCAATTCAGCGAGGTGAAGCGACTCTTGAACGTCAGCCGAACCAACCCTCAGTCGATAGTCGCGAGCGGAAGTGAGCTGAGCGAGTAGTTCTGGGACTCGTCGGAGATCATCTGTTCGCATACGGCTGATAACAAGCGCCGCGTTTGCAGGCTGTGCTGCCTCCGGACTGACGGCGTCGGATTGTTCATCTAGCGCGACATCTACCGCAGCCATAACGACCGGCTTCGCCGACAACGCTTTGGCCAGTGCGGCGGCACGGGGATGGTCCTTGGCCGCTGCCAACGCTTCGGCGGCAAGCGACTTCCGCCGAGTCTCAAGATCCTTGCGTTCCTTGTCCAACGTACTGCGCCGAGTTGCGAGGTCACCAACCGCCTGTTCAAGGTGACCCAGGTCCAACACTGCAGACAACGCTTTGTAGCGGTCGGCCCCGGTCCCTTCGATCAACCCACCCAACTCGTTATACGAAAGGAACGGCCGAAACTGCCGAACCGATTCAGCCCATCCACAAGCAAGAAGTGTCTTCGCGGAAGAGCCCGGCCAGGACACGCTGACGGGCGGGGCATCGTCGGGCTTGACTCCGGCCTTGGTGCGGTGTTCAAGGACGACTCCTCCGGGAACACCAGCCACCACAAACTTCGCAGTGATGGCCGTGTCGATCCCCGACAAGTGTTGCCAAGCGTCGCGCCACGTGACATTGCGGCCCCTCCAACGGTCGCTGCTGCCCGTCAGGAGCACATCCATCGACTCGGCAATTGATGACTTCCCAGATCCGTTACGGCCCGACACAACGGTGAGCCCCGGTGCCGGTTCGAACTCAACCTGGACCTCGTGGCCAATACCGCGAAACCCATTCACCCGCAACGACGAGAGAAACACCGCCGCATCGTCACCGGATCTTCCGCCTGCTGACCGACGCTCTGCTGCCGTCGACGTGCCTACAGCGAGCGCATCTACAACCGCGTCTCGTGCCAGGGCAGTCAACGAGCTTGCGTTAAGACGATTGAGTACAAATTCGATTTCGTCGATGGGACCGTTCGCCGCCCCATCGACCGCGCCGCCGGTCATTCGGCCATCATTTCAGATTCGAACGATTCGCGCTCGATGCTTCTGACCTCTGTTACGGGCGGATGTGGCGATGACCTCTAGGTTCGAGAACGGAGGGTCGCAACTCCCGGTCCGGTGAGCGATTCGAGCGATGCTTTGCGGCCCGTCATCGCCGACATGAGCGCATGCATCGGCCCTTCCACGAGAGCGCCTTCGCCGTGCGACCAGGACGCATCGGTCGCTTGCAGCTTCAGCCCAGCGATGCGCTTCTTGCATCCGAGAGCTGGCTGCACATTTTTCAAATGATCCAGGGCCATCAGGCTGTGTTCCTCTGGGAACGAGATTGGCCGACCCAACGCGCCGGCGATGTCCTGCGCGTGGATGAGCACCTCGGCCAACACTCCCACGGGCTTCAAGCCAGGAGGAGCACTACGGGACCCCGCTGTGGAACGAAGCGTGTCAGCGACAGACTTGGGGGGCATGGAGCTCATGGCTGCCACCAACTTGGAAGACATCTTGTCCAGGTTGAATCCCGCACCGGCAAATGCACGAAAGACCTGCCCTTTGGACATGGTCGGCGGAACCAGGAGGTGCGCAACAACGTCCTTCACCGTCCATCCGGCGCACCAACTCTGTGCAGCCCACTCCTGCGGCGACAGTGAGTCGAGATAACTCGCCAGCGTCCGCCGGTCAGCGGCTATTGCGTCCCATGTGTCCACGGTGTTCCTCCTAGATCGGAGCTACCGCCCAGTTGGCTGTAGCCCTGACACTACGACGAACCGAGTCTGCGTGGATCGACAACTTCGCGAAATCCGCTTGCGAAGCGACCTAATCGGGCCAGGTGATCTGATCCGCCAACCAGCACGGTCCGCATCTGGCCAAGACTTCGCGCAGCCTTGGTGTTACGGACAACGTGTGCACGATGTCGGTTCCAAGCCGACTTCGTGCACACGCTGCCCAGTGAGGTGGCTAGTCGGGCCAGGCAACCTGTGAGGCGAGCCACTCGGAGGTGATGCCCAGCACACTCGAGTCAGGCTCCTCCGCGAGTCCACGGAAGATTCGTACAGCTCGGGATTCAGGATCAACCACAATCACTTCGGCAACCCCGAACTGTGCGTAGTGGGGCAGTTTTTCGAAGGTCTCGTCGCCGGGTGAAACGATCTCGATGACAACCGCAGCCGTCGGCACAAACACATCACCTTTGGTGGACGGGTGCAAGTAGCCGGAGTCTGGGACCCGATAATTCTCCGATGTCCCAAGGTTGAAGACACTCACCGGAACAAGCCCGATGGCCTCTGCAATCGGATCGAGCACGCGTGCAATCTGCCGATCGACTCGACCGTGGCGCGAGTGTGGTGCAGGGTTCATGTGGTAGTCGCCGTTCCAGAGCTCGTCGAAAAGATCGAGGCCCCTGGCCTGGCGTCGCGCAATCAGCGCGTCAATTTCAGGAGGGCGAGTGCCAACCACCACGGTCCGCATGTGGACAACCCTACGCGCTAACCCCGCGTTGTTGCACCGCGTTCTTCAGCGACGAAACGCGAGCACCCAAAGGGCCAAAGGGATAGCGATGAGGTTCAACATGGACAACGGAAACAACAAGCGATCGCCAAAGCTGTCTGGATGAATCACAAAACGAACGACTGCCCAAAGTACAACGACCACCGCCAGAGCAAGTAGCACGGTCGTGATGATGCGGACAATGCGAACAGCAATCGGATGACGAGGCCGTGCGAGAGCCAACGCAATCACTAGCAAAATCGGAACCTCAGAAACGAGCGATGCTCCCAAAAACCATGGGTCATTTGAGTACTCGAGGAATCGGAATCGCGTCCCGAATTCGAGAACACCGGCAAATCCAGTAGCCCAAGAAAGCGTGCCATAGGGCGAAGAGGTCTCAACCGATCGTCTCGCGCTGGCTACAAATGGCCCGCACCACCGGAGAATCCGCTGGTACGGATGTTCGTTGCTGATGTACCCGAACGGCTCATCAAGAACCGCATCTGGCTCGTCGCTCCTTTCACCCCATTCGCCGCTCATTCGAGGGCTTCACTGTTGAACGCTGTCGGATCGGTCGAGGTATGCGACTTCTGAACCGGTGTTGCACCGCGATGGCGTTTGACTACGACGACCAAAATGCCGAGATACAGCACAACTTCGGCTAGGCGATTCAGCAAGTCCGTAAAGTCAATCGGCGGACGCCCATCCCCGCTACCGACGGCCAAGCGGGCCAGGTGAATCAACAGGCCGACAGCGGCCGAGAAAGCGACCGTACGCCAGAAAGCCAGACGTGCCAGAGCTTTCTTGACTTCCCATGCCCACAAGGATCCAAGGGCGACCATCAGCAATATGGTGCCGAGCCCTCCGACCATTTGACCAAATACACGCAGCCGACTGGCGGTGCCGTCGATCTCGTTGAGGAAGCCGACGCCGCTGCCCGCCTCCCCGTTGCCACGTTCGCTTTGTGACGTCGCAAAATACGCCCAGTGAAACGCGCCGACAATGCGAGACCAGAACGTCAGCAGCCCGCAAAGGGCAAGGATTTCACCGGGGTGCAGCGCTCGGCACCAGGCGACCAGGCCGTTTGACTTCGTGACCTCTTGAGTTGTTACGCGTAGTTCCGCCACGCCGACATCTTTTCATGATGACGTCGTGTTGATCCGTCACGAAACCGCCTTTTTGGGCGGTTTGGTGACGGATGAACTCAGAGATGGACGCGGAGAGTTCAGCTCATCAGACGGTGCAAGTGGCTGACCAGGTCAGCAACGGGCACACGTTCTTGCTGCATTGAATCGCGATGGCGGATGGTGACGGCCTGGTCTTCCAACGACTCGAAATCGACCGTCACACAGAACGGCGTACCGATCTCGTCCTGGCGGCGGTAACGCTTGCCGATGGCCTGCGTCTCGTCGTAATCGCACATGAAGTGCGGCTGGAGCGCCTTGAGAACTTCACGAGCCTTGCCCTGCAGTTCGTCCTTCTTCGACAACGGAAGCACGGCAACCTTGTAAGGCGCGAGACGATGATCGAGGCGCAGCACGGTGCGGGTTTCGCCGTTGACTTCTTCCTCGTCATAGGCCGCCAGCAGGAACGCCATCATGGTGCGCGTTGCGCCGGCAGCGGGTTCGATGCAGTGCGGCGTGTAGCGCTCGTTGGTGGCCTGGTCGTAGTAGTCCAGCTTCTGGCCGCTGTGTTTCATGTGCTGCGTGAGGTCGAAGTCACCGCGGTTGGCGATGCCTTCAAGTTCACCCCAGCCCCACGGGAACGTGAACTCGATGTCGGCCGTGCCGCTTGAGTAATGGCTGAGTTCGTCGGCGTCGTGCGGCCGGATGCGCAACATGTCGGCAGGGATGCCGCGGTCCAGGTACCACTGGTGACGGTTGGCAATCCAATACTCGTACCAGGTACCTGCGTCGGCTGGAGGAACGAAGAACTCGAGCTCCATCTGCTCGAACTCACGGGTGCGGAACACGAAGTTGCCGGGGGTGATTTCGTTGCGGAAGCTCTTGCCGACCTGCGCGATACCGAACGGCGGCTTCTTGCGGCTGGTCTGCAACACGTTGGCGAAGTTAACGAACATGCCCTGCGCGGTTTCAGGTCGCAGGTACACGTCGGCGCCAGCGCCTTCGACCGGGCCAGCCTGCGTCTTGAACATCAGGTTGAAGGCGCGAGGTTCGGTGAACGTGCCGGTTTTGCCGCAGGTTGGGCAGGTGTTGGGATCTTCCAATTGGTCCTGGCGATGCCGGGCCTTGCAGGCGGTGCAGTCGACCAAAGGGTCTGAGAAGTTGGCGAGGTGACCGGAAGCCTCGAACACCTGAGGCGGGGCGAGGATGGCGACGTCGATGAGCAGCACATCGTCTCGCTCTTGGACCATGGCGCGGATCCACTCGTTCTTGACGTTGCGAAGCATGAGCGCGCCGAGGGGACCGTAGTCATAGGTGGACCGGAAGCCGCCGTAGATCTCTGCGCTCGGGAACACAAAACCTCGGCGCTTACACAGCGACACGATGCGATCGAACAGGTCCTCGAACTTCTGCGACATAGGGGTGACAGGCTACTTGCGAGAGAGGCCACCCCCAGCCGTTCAATATGGGATGCTCCACCTCGGGTTTCCTCCGTCCCTCCGGTCACCCTCGGCCACGCCCAGGGGGCAATCCACCTCCAATTGAACTTGCGAGGTGAACTGCCGCACGTGTTCGCGTCGTTCAAGGGGTGGCTCCAACTCCCAGCGCTCGTCGGCGATACTTGACCCGTGAGCGAAATTCCGGTCGGCCGCCAGATGAGCGTGTTCGAGGCCGTCGGAGGCCAACCTTTCTTCGATTCGCTCGCGGCCGCGTTTTACCGCCGAGTGGCCGAAGACCCGCTGCTTATGCGCCTCTATCCCGACCAGGCCGACCTCGCCCCAGCCGCCCGCCGGTTGGCGTTGTTCCTGGGCCAATACTGGGGCGGCCCGGGGACCTACAACGAGGAACGGGGCCATCCACGCCTACGGATGCGCCATTTCCCCTTCGAGATCGGCCCGACGGAACGTGACCACTGGTTGACCGCCATGAACGCCGCGATGGACGAACTGCAGGTCCACCCGATCGTGCGGGAGAAGTTTGAGGGACATTTTGTAACAGCCGCGGAGGCAATGCGGAACCGGGACTGAGCGGAGCGAAGGCCCGTGAGGAGCATCAACCCGAACAGCGGAACCGGGACTGAGCGGAGCGAAGGCCCGTGAGGAGCATCAACCCGAACAGCGGAACCGGGACTGAGCGGAGCGAAGGCCCGTGAGGAGCATCACCCCGAAATGCGGAACCGGGACTGAGCGCAGCGAAGGCCCGTGAGGAGCATCAACCCGAACAGCGGAACCGGGACTGAGCGGAGCGAAGGCCCGTGAGGAGCATCAACCCGAAATGCGGAACCGGGACTGAGCGCAGCGAAGGCCCGTGAGGAGCATCAACCCGAACAGCGGAACCGGGACTGAGCGCAGCGAAGGCCCGTGAGGAGCATCAACCCGAACAGCGGAACCGGGACTGGAATAGCGCAAGGGCGAAATACGTACAACGCGTGTTACGTTTTGGCTTATGAGTTCGCTTACGATTCGCACTGACCCCGAGGTCGAACGCGCCCTTGACGCTCTCACGAGCAACGGTCTGTCGCGCTCCGAAGCCGTTCGGGCAGCAATTCTCGAAGCAGACCGGACGAATCGCCGCGCGCGCCTTCGGGCGGAGGCCGAGTCGCTGCGAAACGACCCTGACGATGTCGCGGCTTCTCGTGCACTGGCGGCGGAAATGGATGCGATTCGTGCGCGGTGACCTCTACCGCCTTCGCGCACCAAAAGACGCCCAGGGGCACGAGCAGACGGGCACGCGGTATGCCGTTGTCGTGCAATCCGACGACTTGCCGCTGTCCACGTGGCTGGTGGCGCCGACCTCCACGGGAAGGCGCGCCGCAAGCTTTCGACCAGAGATCGAAATTGAAGGGGTGAAAACCCGGGTGATGGTCGAGCAGCTCACAGTTGTGGACCCCGAAACCCGGCTCGGGCAGTTCGCTGGACGACTGGATGCCGCAGAGTTGGAAGCTGTCAACGCGGCCCTGTTGACCGTCCTCGGTTTGGACTGAGCGGAGCGAAGGCCCGGGAGGAGCACCCAACGGTGCGGCAGAACACCTCCGAACGCAGTTGGGAGGTGTTCTGCCCCCGCCGTTGGGGGCAACCTCTCTCGCAGCCCCTACGCCACGGTCAGGAGTTGGTCGACTGGGGCGAAGCTGTCGGTGAGGACCTGAGCGTTGCCGATCCACTTGGTGAGCTCTTCGCCGGAGTGCACCTGCCAATCGTTGCCGGTTGCATCGAGGTTGGCCTGAATCGCAGAAATCGCCAAGGGCTGATCACTGGCGTAGACCACGAAATTGTCGCCGGTCTCACCTGCCCATGCACCGTCTGACGTCGCAACAGCGAGGTGCGGAAATACGGCTTGGACGGTGGCAAGTTCAGCACGGATGAACTTTCCGGGCATGCCCTCTTGCGGCGGCGAATCGATCACGTTGAGGGCGTACAACCCGCCCGGCTGCAGACGATCCCGGATGGTCTGAGTGAACTCCGCAGTTGCCAAGTGCCACGGCACCGCTTCGCCTCCGAACGCGTCGCCAACGACCACTCCCCAATCGCCTGCGCTTTGATCCGCGAGCACGACGCGACCATCACCAGACAACGACGACAGCCCGTCACCCTGCACCAGACCGAGATACGCCTCGTCCAACTTCACCAAGCCGGCGTCTCGTTCGATTACCACGTTGACCGAACCCGGGCGGGTGGCGCGCAGGTACTGCGGCACAGTGAACCCGCCGCCACCCACATGGACTGCGCGGACAGGCCCCGCAGGAAACGACGCTTCGATCCCAGCAACGATTCCCTGAACGTATGCGAACTCAAGATGCGTGGGGTCGGCAAGATCCACGTAGCTGTGCATCAACTGATCCAGGAACAGATAGCGGCCGCTTGCCCGCTGTTGGTCCACCTCGATGTTGACGCAGAAATAGCGCGTTTCATACGTACACAGATGATCGCGATAACGGGTTGACCCAAGTCCTGCGACAGCCACCGCCGCAGCCACTCCAAGGGCGGCCGATGCGCGTCGGTTCAACAGGACGTGCACGGCAATCCCCAATACGCACAGGCCGACACCTTCGGCAACCAAGATGGCATCAGACGACAGCTTTGCCACCAACACAAACCCGGCGAAGAAGGTTCCGAAAATGGCCCCTGCGGTACCCGAGGCTTCGATTCGCCCAACTGCAGCACCCGCCGTGGCGAGCGATGTCATCGACAACTTGATGAGCAGGGGTGACACCATCGACAACACCGCTGCCGGCAACAGAAAGGCGCCGCCAGCCAACGTAACAGCGCCAACGGAACCTCCGGACTGCGACCATCCCCCGACCAATCGCAGCATCGGCAGCGCGATCAGGACGAAAGCCCCACCCAGCACGATGACGGGGCCCAGCACCCGTGCCGGCGGGATTCGATCGGACAGCCGCCCACCCACGAACGCGCCTGCCGAGATACCCGCCAGGACCGTGCCGATGATGGCCGTATAGGTCTGGAGGGTGACCCCGACGTAGGGAGCGAGCAGCCGAGCGGCCACGATCTCCATGATCAGAACTGAACCAGCAGTCACAAAGGCCAAGGGGGCCGGCATCCAACGTCTCACCCATGCAGCATAAGGACTACAGGTGAGTCAGTTTGCTGCCGATGTCGGATCTGATGAATGGCGTCGGACCAATGGAAACGGGAGAAGCACCCCCCGTTTTTGCCGCGCCCACAATCACACGACCGCTACAGGACAACGCCCAGGACGAAACTCCGGACGTCCTGCAGATCGTCCCGGCAACCGGGTGGTGGGTGGACCGGCCCAGCATCGACCCCGACACTGGCGCCATCATGAACGACCGCGGGCGGGCCATTGCCTTCGCGCTGTGCCGCTTCTCTTGGGGTGTTGAGGTGCGTCCGGTGGACGAAACCGGCAAGATCTCGAAATGCTCGCAGCTACAGCACGAATCCGATGCCGGGCTCATCTCCAAGTACAAGAAGCGTGTCCGAGCGACAGCCGCCACAGACGCGGCTGCAGAAGATGACACCAAGCCTGGCGGGATCAAACCAATTCCTCGGGGCCTCACCGGCTACCAACCCGGCGGGATGTCTGAGAAGCCAGACGATCTCCGCCTGAAGCACTTGAAGACCTCGCTCTACGAAGGTCTGCAGTGGGTGTCGGCAATCTTGGACAAAGATCCTGGTGACGAGCTGCTTCGGCAGTGCCGTCAGCAGTTGCGTTGGATGCAAAGCGCCGTGGACAACGAACGCCGCCCAACCATCAGCGAACTTGGCCAGGTCACCCTCACCGCAAAGATCGTGCCGCAGCTGACCGAGGACGACCCGTACCTTGGCCAGATGCTCACCGAGATCGAAGACCTCTACCGAGATCTATAAGCCAGCAACGTCCGACCGGGCCGACCGAAGGGTGGCGGTTGCCCGCTAGCCGATCACTTGGCCGACGGTGTGGATGAGTACGCCGACTAGTGCGCCGACTGCGGTGCCGTTGATGCGGACGAATTGCAGGTCCTTGCCAATTTGGACCTCGATCAGATCGGAAGTGTCTTTAGCATCCCACTGCTCAACGGTGGTGGTGATCCAGTCAGCAGCACGATGCCCATGGTCGGTGACGACGGTCTGGACGAACGCTGCGATCCACGTGTCGACCTTGGACCGCAACGCTGCATCGCGTTGCAGCGTATCGGCTGCGCGCATAACAAGTGTCTGGCCTCGTTGTTCCCATGCGTTGCGTGTAGCACCAGCCTGCGGTGAACCGGCACGCTGTAAACCAACACACATCGTGTCCCAGGCTGAGCGAACAAATGCGGCAACGTTGGGGTGAGCAAGCGCTTCGTCTCGCACTGCTGCAACCTTGGCCTGCATGGTGGGATCTGTTCGCAACCGAGCAACAAGCTGATCCGCTTGGGTCAACAGGCTGGCACGTAACTCGTGGTGCGGATCGGAGCGGACTTCTCGCAACAGGTCCACAATGCCAGAGAACAACTTCTCGAAGACCCGCTCGTCGACGGAGCCGGGCACCCACCACGGGCTGCGAACGGCGAACCCCAGCCGCAACGTGTCTCGATTGGCATCGAGCGTGCGCACAACAGATCCAAGGAGCGCCTCCAGGATCTGATTCGCACGTCCCTCGGCCATCACCGTTTCAGCCAACGAGGCAAGTACGGGCCCAGCGTCGACGTGCTGCACTGCCTCGGTCACCGCGTGCTGCAAGTGGAGCGTTACCTCGTCGGCGTCCAACACCGCGGCAACGCCTCCTGCGGCGCGCAACAGGTTGCTGGTAACCACCGCAGCGTTACCTTCCGTTTGCAGCCACTGCACGATGGACTGCGCCGGGTGTGCCTCGGCGACCCGCCGGCCCAGCGCCTCGGGCTGCAGGAAGTTCTCCTGCACAAACACACCAAGCGAACGGCCGATTTCGTCTTTGCGGTTGGGGATGATCCCCGTGTGCGGAATTGGAAGCCCGAACGGACGTCGGAAGATGGCGGTTACAGCGAACCAGTCCGCAAGCCCGCCAACCATCGCTGCCTCACTGGCAGCTTCGACGTAGCCGACCCAGCCACGCCCGCCACCAAACACCCGACACTCGAGAAACACAACGGCGGCGAACGCCAACATGCCCAACGCAACGCGTTTCATTTTCCGCAGTTGTTGTTCCATCCGCATCCAGTTTGGCGCGCCATCAACCTCTTCAAACACGCGCCGCCATTAACGGGTGACGGTCACGAGGAAACCTCCCCTCGCGACGCCCCCTCTGAGCCCGGTAGTCGCTGCGCGTGCAACACTGCTGGCCATGCGTGTGCGTCACAGAAACACTCCACGGCCCGGTCCCTCCGGATGGACCAACTGGGCCGGCAATCAGAGTGCGTCGCCACTCTTAGTGGAACGACCTACCAGCGAGGAGCAATTGGTCGACGCTGTACGGCGTTCCGTTCTTGCCGGCCGCCAAGTCCGTGCTGTTGGAACCGGTCACAGTTTTACCGCTGCGGCCGTTGCCGAGCAGACCCTGTTGGACCTCTCTGGATACTGCACAATTCGCTCAGCTGACCAACGCACCGGCAGGGTCACGGTTGATGCGGGCATCACGCTGGAGTCGTTGAACACGCAGCTCCACCAACGTGGTCTGGCGATGGCCAACCTGGGCGACATCGCATATCAAACCGTTTCTGGAGCCATCTCGACGGGCACCCACGGCACCGGTGCGCGGCTGGGTGGCCTTGCAACGCAGGTGGTGGAGATGACCGTCGTGACGGGTTCTGGCCAGCTCACCACGCTTACCGGCGATGACCTGCGTCTTGCCGTCGTTGGTCTAGGCGCGTTTGGCATCATCAGCACACTTACGTTGCAATGCGTCCCGGCGTTCCGCCTCCACGTCGTCAATCAGCCCATGAAGTTGGACAAGGTTTTCGCGGAGTTCGAGGAACTGGTGGACACCAACGACCACTTCGAGTTCTATCTGGGTTCCCCACACCCGGTGGGCGCTGACAAAGCGCAACAACCGCACCGAGGCACCCCTGCAGCCTCGATCAAAGCGGTCTGCGTTCACCAACGACATTCTGTTCGAAAACGTGGCCTTCGGGGCCCTCACCAAGGTGGGGAAACTGTTGCCAAATGCAATCCCCCGCCTGGCCACCGCAGCCCCGTCAAGTGGACGAGTGGAGTATGTGGATCAAAGCCACCAGGTGTTTGTGTCGCCGCGCCTGGTGAAGTTTGTGGAGATGGAGTACTCCATTCCACGCGACGCGGTCCCAGAGGCCCTACAGGAAATCACGCAGATGGTTGACCGCCGCGGCTACAAGATCTCGTTCCCCGTAGAGGTGCGTGTGGCAGCACCCGATGACGTGGCGTTGTCCACGGCTTATGGACGAGAATGCGGGTACATCGCCGTGCATATGACTAAAGGTTCAGACCACACGGCCTACTTTGCGGATGTGGAAGCAATTCTTCGAGCACACCAGGGACGGCCCCATTGGGGCAAGCTTCATACGCGCACCTACGAAGACTTGGCGCCCGCATACCCACGCTTCGAGGCAGCAAGAACCTTGCGGGCGCAGCTAGACACCGAGCGGGTCTTTTCCAACGAATACGCCAACCGAGTATTGGGACCAATCGCATGATCGGTCTGCTCCTCATCCTCATCGGAGCCATCGGCGTGATCGTGTTCGCCTTCCTCTCTTGGCGTTCACTTGGCGGCTCCACTCGCAACCCAGACGCCGACTCCGTTGCAGCATCGGCACCACCGCTGTACCGATGGGCAGGCCGCGGGTTTGCCCTCGTCTTCGTCTACGGCGTCTTCCGCTTCTTCACCAGTTGACCCGTAAGCCGACGATTACGAGCCGCAGTTGAAGGCGTCGCACCGGTGCTACGGTTCGTGGATGGCTCAAGCAATCACCCAACGAGAGCTTCGTAACGAAAGCGGCGAAATCATGCGCCGCCTCGACGAGGGCGAGACCTTCGTGGTCACTCGAAACGGGGTTCCCGTCGGCGAGCTAATCCCGATTCGACGCAGGCGCCTCGTCCCACGTGACGCAGTCACGGCTTCCTTCGCAGGCGCTCCTTCGATCGATGCTGCCGCATTCCGGACTGACCTCGATCGTCACGCCGCTCAAGTTATCGAACCTCGTGCCTGAGCACCGTCACGCTCAAGGCATGCTCGACACGTCTGTCGTCATCGACCTTGACAAAATCGACCCGGAACTCCTTCCTTTCGAGATGGCCGTCAGCGCAATCACGATGGCAGAGCTTGCTGCCGGTCCCCATGCAACTAACGATTTGGAGGAACGCGCGCGCCGCCAGGACCGTCTGCAACGAGCGGAGGCGACCTTCGACCCGTTCCCGTTCGACGTAGACGCTGCCCGCGCCTACGGCCGCGTCTACGCGGCGGTACTCGGGGCCGGACGTAAGGCACGCGGTGCCCGAGCCGTCGACCTCATGATTGCAGCCACTGCGCACGCTGCTCGACTCCCGTTGTATACCCGCAACCCCGACGATTTCGCAGCCCTCGACGACCTGATTGAGGTCGTGACAATCTGAAGCCCTGCAGAGCATGCAGAGTTTCTAGTCAGCCGCGGTCGAGGACTCGGCCGGCTTTGAGGCGGCGTTCAAGCACGTGTTCCAGCGCAGCTGTAGCGAGCTTTTCTACTTCGTAGGTTGCTGGGGTGGCCGGCTCTCGGAGGGCAGCAGTCACCTGCCCCTCAACGATCATGCGCAACAACCGCAGCGCATCCTTCGAGATTCGCGATCCAACCGCATCGCGGCGGCACAATGCTCCACCACCAGCTGGGTCGAATCCTGCGAGGTCCTCGGTGCTGCCGCAACGCACGCATGTGTCAAGCGACGGCTCGAAGCCTTCATGGGCAAGCACACGCCAGTAAAAGGCGGACACCATGAGCGGTGAATCGGCTTCGTCGAGCGACTTCAACGCGCCAACCAGCATGCGATACAGCTGGCTGTCGGTCTGGCCTTCCTGCGAAACAAGATCGACAGCTTCCAACAACGACGCGGCGTGCGTGAGACGGTCGAGGTCTTCACGGATGTGCTTATGAGGGTTGATGGTGTCTGCCTGGCTCACAATGTCCAAGTCGCCGCGCGCCTGATAGATAAGCAGACTTACATGTGTTCCCGGTTCAAGCCGAGCACCGATACGGGACTTGGTCTTGCGGATTCCCTTTGCAACTGCGCGTACCTTGCCGTTGGTGTCGGTAACGAACGAAACAATGCGGTCCGCTTCACCAAGCGGATATGTCCGCAGCACCACGCCGTTACAGCGGTAGAGGCTCACGCCGGAGCGGCCCCAATGGCACTTTGAACACCGTCTGAAGGTTGCGAATCGATGGCGTCGCCGGAACTGACCGCGTCGACGGCACCTCCGAATCGACGCGCCCTGGCCTGGTACTGGCCGATTGCCTCGACAAGGTGGGTGCGGCGAAAGTCTGGCCACAGCGTCTCGGTGAAGATCAGCTCGGCGTAGGCCAGTTCCCACAGCAAGAAGTTAGAGATGCGGTACTCGCCGCTGGTGCGGATGACCAGGTCGGGGTCTGGCATGTCTGGCGCGTACAAGTAGTCGCTGATGAGCTTTTCGTTCACCTTGTTGGCCGACACGCCGTCGGCCACGATGCGCTGAACAGCGTCGACCAGTTCGGCACGCCCGCCGTAGTTGAAACAGAACGTGAGCGTCATCCGCCGGTTGTTGCGGGTGAGCGCCTCGGCCTCTTCGATGTTCTTCAGGACTCGGCGCGGTACTCGCCAGTTGCGACGGCCGATGAACCGAACCCGGACGCCAAGGTCGTTAAGCCAGTCACGCCGGTTGATCAGCAGAGACTCGTTGAAGTTCATCAAGAAGCGAACCTCGTCGACCGGCCGCTTCCAGTTCTCGGTGGAGAACGCGTACACGCTGAGCCATTCCACACCCAGCTCTAAGGCACCCATGACGGTGTCCCAGAGGGCTTCCTCGCCAGCGGCGTGGCCCTCGGTGCGGGTGAGGCCACGCCGGTTGGCCCAGCGGCCGTTGCCGTCCATCACGGCCGCCACGTGGACGGGGATGCGCGACGAGTCGAGCGACGCGGGGATGTTGAGATGCACCGATTCGTTGGAACGAGGACGGTGCACAATCGTGCGGGCGAAGACCATCGAAAACGAAACTACCAACTAGGCGTAGCGGGCTGGACGACTCTGGGGCAGATCTAAGGGATTTCTCAGGGCGCAGCCGTCAGCCGAGCCCAGTTGACCCTGTGTTGCCGGCGGCACGGGCTGCTTGCTGCACATCGGGCGAATTGAGACGCTGCATCGCCATCAGCTGACGCATGGTCTCTTCCATTCCACCAGGGCTGCCGTCGAGGAACATCACGTTGCCTCGGCCATTCTCTGCCAGGTGACGAAGGGTTTCTGTCCAGATGGCAAGCCTCACGAGCGCTGGATCCGCGGTTGCTTCTGCTTCGGCGAGACCGCGGGACACTTCCTTGCGGAAGAGGGCGACGCCCTCGCCTCGGAGCTGCGATGCCTGACGTTCCGCCTCGGCAGAGATGCGGATGGCGGAACCTTCGGCCTGGGCCTGCTTGGTACGGCGAATCATTTCCGCTTCACCTTCGTTGGTGGCGGCTGCACGCAAGTTGGACGAAGCAACAACTCGAGCCATCGATTCAAGGATGACCGTGTCGAACGTGATGTCGTTGAGCTGGAGGTCCTGCAGGTGGTAGCCCCACGTCTCAAGTTGCGCGTCCAGCTGGTTCTTGACCTCGGCGACGATCTCACCACGCAGAGCGAGGATCTGCGGCTGTGGCCGGGTGGCGACGAACCCACGCACGCTGCCCTCGACGGTCCGGACCAACGCAACCATCAGGTCGTTCTCTGAGACGAACTTGAACGCCACGTTCTGGATGGTGTCTTCACCCTCGTTGAGCACCGAATACAGCAACATCGCCTTGAAGTAGACGTTGGCTTGGTCCTGCGTGATTGCTTGGAACTGCAGGTCAACCGACCGGTTCTGAATCGAGATCCGCTTGGTCACCCGTTCGATGAGTGGAATCACGAAGTTGAGGCCCGGCCGCAGCACCCGGTTGTACTTGCCGAAGATGGTGGTGACGCCCACCGTTCCCTGTTGCACCGTTTTCACGCTGGTGCCCAACAGCAAAATCACGACGGCGAGCAGGATAGGGATTGCTTCCATGTCCGGATTCTTACCACCAGACCCTGGCGGTCACGAGCCATAGGCTTAACCGCGGGTAGCGTCTGATTCCCCATGAGCACCGGTCCCAGCGCTGCGGCGTCTCCAGAAGTGCCGCAATCGCACCCGGTGGTTGTTGCGTTGAGCCGCGTGGCGGTTGCCTTGCCGGGTGGCGGGGAACGGCGTGGCGGACAGCAGATCATGGCTGTCGCGGTGGCCGACGCCATCCACGACGGCAAGCACGTGGTTGTGCAGGCCGGCACCGGCACTGGTAAATCGTTGGGTTACCTCGTGCCGGCGGTGCTGTCCGGTCAACGAGTGGTGGTGGCGACGGCCACCAAGGCACTGCAGGATCAGTTGTGCAACAAGGACTTACCGTTCTTGGAGCAGCACCTCGGCACACCGTTCAGTTATGCGCTGCTGAAGGGCCGCTCCAACTATTTCTGTTCCCAGCGGGCAAACGAACTTCGCCAGCAATTGGCGTCGGGCGGGCAGCTTCGCCTCGACGGTTCAAGTGGCGCGGTACCCTCGTCGGTCCTCGACGAAATTCTGCGGCTGGCCACGTGGGCGCAGACCTCGGCCAGCGGAGACCGTGCAGAGCTGGACTTCGAGCCGACCACGGCGGCCTGGGGCGCAGTGTCGGTGTCCGCTGCCGAATGCCCCGGCGCCGCAAAGTGTCCAAGCGGCGACGCATGCTTCGCTGAACGAGCACGCTCTCAGGCCGCCAATGCCGACGTGGTTGTGGTCAATATGCACCTATACGGTCAGCACATCCGATCAGGCGGATTCGTGCTTCCGGAACACAGCGTTGTGGTGCTGGACGAAGCACACGAGTTGGAGGACATCCTGTCGGACAGCCTGGGCATGGAGCTCGCTTCCGGGCGGTTCACCCAGCTGGCCGGCCGCTTCCGTGCGGTTGTTTCAGACATCGACTCAAAGGCCGATCTCTCCGCCCTTGGCCCCTTGCTGGAAGCTGCGTTGTCGCCAAACATCGGCAAATCGTTGGACCCCGGACCGTCTGCAGACCCAGACCTGGTTCGGGTTCTGAACGCTGCCTCCGGGCGTGTGCGAACAGCCATGGAGATTGCCCGTTCGGCTGTGCCGAAGGACGCCCCAGCAGACACTGCTGCCAAGCTGGCAAGAGCGCTCCAGGCGGCTACATCGCTGGCCGACGACCTTGACTCTGCACTCACCCTCAACGCTACCGAAGACGGGCGAGTGTGTTGGGTTGAACAGGGCGGCCCTGCCCGTGGCCCCGTGCTTCGAATCAGCCCCATCGATGTGGGCCCCATCCTCGAGGCCGCTCTGTGGTCGAATGCAACGGCCATCCTCACCAGCGCAACCATTCCGCCCCGGTTGTCTGCACGCTTATCGCTTCCGGTAGATGGAACTAGCGAGATAGACGTCGGCAGCCCGTTCGACTTCAGTCGGCAAGGGATGCTGTACTGCGCGCGACACCTTCCAGATCCGCGTCATCCGGATTATGAGTCCAAGATGATCGATGAACTACGCGCGCTTATCGGTTTGGCCGGCGGGCGCACCATGGCGTTGTTCACCAGTTGGCGCTCCATGAAAGCCGCGGCCGAAGCATGCGCTGGGTTGGGGCTCACCATCTTGGTTCAGGGCGAACACCCCAAACCGGTCCTTGTGCAACGGTTTGCAGCTGAAGAGACTTCGTGCCTGTTTGCCACCATGGGCTACTGGCAGGGCATCGACGTGCCGGGCCGCACGTGCTCCATGGTCGTCATCGACAAGCTGCCGTTCAGCCGTCCCGATGACCCGTTGTTGGTCGCCCGCAGGGATAAGGCCGGCCCAGCTGCGTTCAATCTGATCGACTTGCCACGCGCCGCCACCTTGCTGGCGCAGGGCGTGGGTCGTCTGATCCGCACCACCGAAGACCGAGGCGTGGTTGCGGTGTTGGATCCTCGGTTGTCGAAGGCAAAATACGCCCATGACTTGGTGCGTGCCCTGCCCCCGTTGAAACGCACCCGCAACCGTGACGACGTCGGAGCATTCCTGCGTGACGTCCTTGGACCACCCCTTGGACCACCCGCGGGACCCCCGGAAACTGTCATACCCCCTTGGTAAGGTCAGCTTTGCCGCATCGCAGTGCGGTTGACGCTTCCCCCGCGTTTTTGTTTTCGATCCCGCGTTGTCTCCCCCACCACTTGCCAATGCTGTAGGTGGTGGGTGATCGCTGCGCGGTCTCCAGCTTTGCCTGGGAGGTATCCGTGTCTTCTTCCGTTCGTTCACGTCTGTTCGGTCGCGTCGTTGTTGATCACCACGATGTGATGTACCTACTTCGCCACCATCACGTGGTTCCCACCGATCAATGCGACGTTCTCGTGGTGTTTGTGCTCGACGCGGGGAATCGTCTCACGCACACGTTCATCTCCGACAACTTCCCTCGCGGCTCCATCGAGTCTGTGGAGGTCATCAACGAACATCTGGCCACACTTGCCGAACTTGGCGATGCCGATTCGGTCATCATCTGCTGGTGTACCGGCCCCTTGACGCATCCCGATGCTGCACGTGATCAGCTCCAACTGCTCACCGGCTTGCATCTAGGCGTGCTCTTCGCAGACCTCCAACTGACCGACCTGTATTGGGTCTACCCGTCTGGGTTCATGTCGCTGCGCGACCGTGCAGCGGCTCGATGAACGTTCTGACGAGCGAGCACGTCAACCAGCAGATGAACGAGCGCCGCGGGTAGAGCGTGTTAGTCCGCCAACAAGATTTCGGCCACCACGTCGGGCATCGACGCGTACGGCGAATGGCTGGCAACCAGTTCCACAACCTTCATGGCGCTTCCGGTCGCGTGCACCGCGTCCACCATCGCTTTCTGCGCTGCTACTGGGATGGCTGCATCGTTGATGCAGACCACATAGGTCGACGGCACAAGGCTGGCCGCAGTTACCCGCGCGGGTTCACGCAAGTTGCGCAACAACTGGGGCGAGGCTTGCGCAAGCGAACGTTCGGCATGCTCAGCCGAGCAGTCGGCGGCAAACACTTCTCGAAACCCAACTGGGTCGGTGGGGTTCAACACAGACGACCCGCCGTCGGTGCGCTGCAACATGCGGCCAAGGCCAGACGCATCGTTCACGCCAGCGGGAAGGTCGCCAAACGTCGTTCCAGCGGGCAGCGCAATGGCACAGAGAAACACTGCGCGTTTTACTCGACCGTCCAAATCTCCCGCCTCATGCAGCTGGGCAATTGCTTCGGTGATCACCAGGCCACCGTAGGAATGGCCCATCAGCACAACCGGCTCGTGCAGGCTGCGGATCACAGCAACAACCGATGCAGCGTCGCCGGCAAGGTCGCACTGCGCGTCCTTGTCGCTTCCATGACCCGGCAGGTCCGGAGCCACGGCCCCCATGCCACGTTCGCTCAACGCAGACCGCAAGGCGTCGAAGCACCAGCCGCCGTGCCAGGCCCCATGCACCAGCACCGCACCAACCGGCAGTTTCTCCGTGGGCTTATCGGTGTGGGCGGCAGGACTTGGGGACTCGGTTGGTTGCATCAGGTCAACTTTCACAGTTCAGATCGGTTCGGTGTGGGTCGCCGGTCAAGCAATGCAGCCGCACCGATGCCCGAAACCAGCCCGCACAGATGGGCCTGCCACGAAACGCCGGCCCGGTTGGGCAACACGCCAAACAGCATGCCTCCGTAGAAGAGCAGCGCGCCAAGGCCCAGCAGAATCGACATTGGTTTGCGGTCAAACACGCCCCTTGCCACCAGGTAGCCAAGCAACCCAAACACCACACCGCTGGCACCAACCGTCACGGTACGAGACGGCGCAATCAGCCACACCCCAAGCCCACTGCCCAACCACGTCATGGCAGACACGGCGACAAATCGGAATCGGTTACCAAGGGCAATCAAGCCACCCAAGACACAAAACGGCACCGTGTTGGCAATCAGATGACCAAACGAAATGTGGAGCAACGGCGCCCACACCACACCGTCAAGGCCCCACCCTTGCCTGGGAACAATCCCGCCGTTGACAAAGTCAGCGGGCACAATCACGTCCGCAATCCGAACCAGCCACATGCCAGCCACCAAAACGCCAAGTGGCACCAACCTGACGGCCGGTCCGTTGGAAGACCTCAGTGCGGCCTGCGTCCCCAAAGTGCTGTTCATGCACCATGATGGCTCAGCCATGTCTCGTCCAACATCGCATGCCTTCAATCGGGTACGTCCGGTCGGTCGTATTGGGCTTGTGGCATGCGTTGTGGTTGCCGTCATCGCGCTTGGTAGCCCAGCGGAAACGGCGGCAGCACCCAACTTGCTGACGGCAGCTCCTTCGCCCGTCGCTACGGTGCCTCTTTCGCCTCAGCGATACCTCTCCTTGGCGTTGGACTTCATCCAACAGCAGTCGCTGAGGCGGGCAAACGTGGACTGGGTTGCCATCCGTGCCCGGGCCGAGGCTCGGGGGGCAAGCACGGCAACGCTGGCAGACACCTACCCAATCATCACTGACACGCTCAAAGCCCTCAACGACCCGCATGCGTCGTTCCGGCCACCGGCCAGATCAACCGAAATCACCCAGGGTCAAGCCAACGGATACGGGTTCCTTGCGTCATGGCCGCAACGCATTGTTGTGTCGTTGGCCAGCGGCGGCCCTGCCGCCACGGCCGGCTTGCGTTTGGGCGATCGCATCGATCTCATCGAGGCCAAGGCACCCACCGGCAAAAACCAGGTGGTTGCCATCCCAACCACCACCAAAGTGAAAGACACCTTGCGCCTCACCGTCACCCGCAAGGTAACGGTTTCCGGCGTGGCTAAAACCCGCCGTCTGGCAGTTGTTATCCGCAAAGGGTCCGTGTCGTTGGTGAGCACCCCGGAGCAAGACCCAGCAATTGTGAAAACAGTCGGCCAACAAATTGGGTACCTGGATCTTCCCGGCATCTTGGGAACGCCGGAGGACCAACAGAAGTACGCAAAAGCTGCGCACGCGGCCATTCGGAGCACCGAGCAAAGTCCGCGGTGCGGTTGGATTGTGGACGTGCGCCGCAATCGTGGTGGCTGGGTGTACCCGGTGCTTGCAGCCGCTGCACCGCTCGTGCCGTTGGATGCCGGCGGCGTGTTGATGGGCAAGTACGACGCCAGCGGCGTTACCGAGCAGTGGATGTATCGCAACGGCGAAATCGTGGTTCGCCGCCCAAGTGCCGACCCACCCGAATACCCGGTCTTCACCGTCACTGATCCGTATGCGCCCATACCGCTTGCAACACCGGCACCTGTCGCCGTGCTGATCAGTGGACTGACTGCCTCGGCCGGCGAAGCGCTGGTCCTCTCCATGCGCAACCGGGCTCCCGTCCGAACCTTTGGACAACCAACGCTGGGCCTCACTACGTTCAACTCGGTCGGCCCGCTTCCCGACGGCGCGCTCATCCTGCTGTCCAACGCTGCCATGGTCGATTCACTCGGTGTCCGCCAAGAAGGTCCCGTCACGCCTGACCAACCCGTCGAACCCGACTGGAACCACGTCGGCGACGCCGCCGATCCAATCCTCACCGCCGCGCGCACATGGCTGGAATCCCAGCCATCGTGCCGATAAATCTCCCATGCGTGCCCAGCTCCAGCTGCGGGCATCATTCATTCGTTGATTCGTCAAACACGATGCAGCTGCATCGCGATTGACCGGTCAACAAGCGACTCAGCCTGGAAGAAGAAGATTCGGCGACGCGCCAACCAGCAGCAGTTCGATAGGCCCCCCAACTCAGACGCCCGCGCCCCGGGGTGGCCTCGGAAGCGCGGCTCGCTAACCGGACACGCCGTACACTCGCACCTGTGGCTGAGGGCAGGACATCCCCGGAAGGTTGGTGGATCCCGCCAGCCGACGACGACAACGTCGCTGAGGTGGCCGAGATCGCCGAGACAGACGCTGGGCTGCCTACCCACCCCCGCACGGAGCGGCGGGACACACCTGCCCCGATTGTCGCGGCATCAGTAGCAGTAGAAGAAGCCAGCCAGCCAGCTATTCCGCCGGTGGCCGTATTTCCTATGTTTCCGCCGGCTGGTCCGACCGCGGCGGCGTGGGCCGAAACACCTTCCCGGGCCGCAACGCCACGTGATTGGCCCGCAACACAAGATACGGGTTCGCCAACAACACCCCAATCAACAACCGCGGCACCAGATTCTTGGCCCACAACACCGCCGCCCACCCCAGCGGCAACTCCGGCAGCTGAACCCTCGAATCCTCCCCGTCCGGCTGCAACACCGCCCGCAGAAGGACCTCCGTTGAATTGGATTGCCGCCGCTCAAGGGCAAAGCGGTCCCGCCAAGCAGTGGCCAGGTCTCGCCACGTGGGCGGCCACGCAAACCACCGCCCCGCCGCAATCCACCGCACCCACACAACAGCAAGACGCACCTGCACTCCCGGTCAGTCCGCCCGCCATGAGGCCCACGATTCCGGGGAACGTGCCAGTCGGCGTGGCTAATCGTGCAGTAACTCAGCCCCAGCCTCAGTTAGTGCACGATTTGCTCCCGGGGACCGCTCATCCGTTTGCTTCGAGGGCTACCACCGTGGTGGTGCTCAGCATTCTGGGCGTGGTGCTCTCCATCACCTGCATCGGTGGAATCTTCGCCCCGGTGGCCTGGGTCATGGGAAACGGCGTCCGCAAAGACGCTCGGTCTACCGGATGGCCAGAGCCGCGCAAGAACAAGATCGGGCGAATTGTGGCGATGGTCGGAACCATCGTGGGGTTATTCGCAGTCGTAGTGTTGACCGGGATCGCCATGCGTCGTTCGGTCTCTTAAGCTTCATCGTTTTATCGCCCAACACCCGCCTCTGACCTGTGCACCGCTGAAGGAATCCCCCGTGTCTGATCAAGAGAACACTCCACCCGAGACTCCGCTCGTCTGGTCAACACCACAACCCTCGGTGCCACAACCGCCAGCGCCGCAACCTCCAGCCCCGCAAATGCCAGCCCCACAACCTCCAGCACCTCAGATGCCGGCCCAACAGATGCCAGCACCTCAGATGCCGGCCCCACCAATGCCGATGCCGCCGCCTGTTTTCACGTCTGGCCAGCAGCCCACGTTCCAGCCGTTGGGCCCAGCGCAGGGAATGCCTTACCCACCAGGACAGTACGCCCAACCGGCTTCATTCCAACCAGGATTTCAGCCAGGATTTCAGCCGGGGTTTCAGCCTGGTTTTCAACCGGGGTTTCAACCTGGCTACCAACAAGCCGTGCCAAACCCATTCGACTCTCGCGGCACCACCATTTTGATCCTCGGCATCTTGGGGTTGCTGCTCTGTCCATTGCTGGGACCGGTTGCCTGGTACATGGGCAATGCACTCCGCAACGATGCCACCCGGGCCCAATTCCCCGAGCCCGGTGTGGGCAAAGCGGGCCGCATTCTCGGCATCATCGGCACCGTCTACGCAGCATTAGTAATCGGGTTCGTCATCTTGATGATCATTGGCATCGCTGCGGGTTCCAGCTACTAAGCGCGCCATGGACACAGACCAACAGTTGTGGGGTCTCGTGGCCAACCCGTTCGACTCGGCCGCCACGCCCATCCTGGTCCTGTCGCTGTTCGGCCTACTGCTTTGTCCGTTTCTGGGACCCGTCGCTGTGTATCGAGCAACTCGGCTTCGCAACTCTGCACGTTCTGCCGGCTGGCCAGAACCGGGGCTGGGCAAAGTGGCGCGCGTCCTGGGGTACATCGGTTCCTTCTGGACGGTCCTCATGTTGGCTTTGGTGACGATGGTCGTGGTGGAAGCTGTTGTCTAAAGCGGATCAGGTTCCCGCAGAAACCGAGAAGGCGCCGCGCATTGTTCGGGTGTTGTCCGACGAAGCAGCTATCGGAAAAGTCTTCGACTACACGGTCCCGCCAACTATGCCGGGCGCCGAGCTCGTAGCGGTTGGGACAGAAGTCAGGATCGAACTCCACGGGCGCCGAATCGGCGGCTGGGTGCTGGCGGTTGATGTGCAGCCGCCTTCGCAAGTGGCACTTCGACCCATTGCAAAAGTCCGCGGGATTGGCGCCCCACAACCTGTTGTGGAACTCGCAATGTGGGCAGCCTGGCGTTGGGGCGGCCGCGCCGCGCAGGTCTTGCGATTCACGGGACCCCCACATGCAGTGCGTCGCCTTCCTCCGCCACCAGCGCTCCGACAACGCCCCGCTCCCTCACCCTCCAGTGAAAGCGCCAACCAGCAGGACGCGCTGACCGGCTTGGTCCGACGCATCCTCGCCACCACTCCCACGGGTACCCACGTGGTTCGGACTCCACCCGCAACCGACCGGTTCAGCATGATCCAGGCAGCCGTCACGGCAGCAGGACCGAAGGGCGCTCTGGTGATTGTTCCGTCCATCGCGGCAGCGGCTGCCCTCGCCCGCCGGCTACGACGCAGCGGCACACCGACAGCGCTGCTCCCAGACGATTGGGCAACGGCTGCCGCTGGGGGTGTTGCCGTGATCGGCGCTCGCGCCGCAGCGTTTGCACCCATCGCCGACCCGGGCCTGATCATCGTTATCGACGAGCACGATGAAGCCCACCAGGACCAACGCACGCCAACGTGGCACGCACGAGACGTCGCAGTTGAACGAGCACGCCGCCTTGGTGTCGTATGTCTGCTTACTTCTCCCATGCCCACCCTTGAAGCACAAGCAGCAGCCGGGCCAGACCGCATTTGGACCCTGGACCGCAAGGAGGAACGCGCCGGTTGGCCGGCGGTCACGGTCATCGACCGCTCTACCGAAGAACCTGGCAGACAAGGTCTCGTCACCACGGCAATAGTCGAAGCTCTGCGTACAGATGAACGCGTCCTGTGCATCCTCAACCGCACCGGGCGGGCCCGCATGCTTGGATGCGTTGCGTGCGGCGCAATTGCCGAGTGCGAGACGTGCAGTGCATCGGTACATCAACCAACCACCGACGCACAGCTGGTGTGCCCGCGCTGCCACGCCACTCGGCCAGTGGTGTGCGCGGCCTGTGGTGGTGGCCGAATGAAGAACCTTCGCATGGGAACAAGCCGCGCGAGGGAGGAACTCGAAGCGCTCGCCTTGCGACCGGTTGGTGAAGTGATTGCCGATACCAACGCAGTGCCGGACACGGCCGTGTTGGTCGGGACCGAGGCACTGCTGCACCGAGTGGACCGGGCCAGCACCGTGATCTTTCTGGACATCGACAGCGAGCTGTTTGCACCACGCCACCGAGCACAAGAACACGCCCTAGTCCTCCTGGCACGGGCCGCACGAATTGTTGCCGGACGCCAGCAGGCAACCGGCCGATCCGCACACGGCCGCATCTACGTGCAGACTCGTGTCCCCGAGCACCCGGTGATTCAAGCCGCCGTCCTTGGCGACCCATCCCGATTGTCGGAGCACGAAGCGACCGTCAGAGCAAACCTGCGCCTGCCGCCGCACTATGCGCTGGCATTGCTCAGCGGAGAAGCAGCGCCACTGTGGAACGAACAGCTCCGCACCGTGCAGGGCATCGAGACAGGCTCACCAGCAGACGGCAAGTACCTCGTACGCGCGCAGACTATCGACGCACTCTGCGACGCTCTGGCCGCAGTAGACACCGCCCGCCCGCCAGGCCGAATACGAATCGAAGTAGACCCACTCCGAATCTGACCGGCCGAATTGCGGCCGGTCAGCTCATGATGATTACAGGCCGAGGGCTGCTTTGAACTCGGCGAGTTTGGAGGTGGTTTCCCAGGTGAAGCCAGGCAGTTCACGGCCGAAGTGGCCGTATGCAGCGGTCTGCTTGTAGATGGGGCGACGCAGGTCAAGGTCACGGATGATGGCTGCAGGGCGCAGGTCGAACACGGCGTTGACTGCTTGCTCGATGCGAGAAGGGTCCACCGCAGCGGTTCCGAACGTCTCCACCAACAGGCTGACTGGGCGGGCGACGCCGATGGCATATGCCACCTGCACTTCGCACCGCGAAGCAGCACCTGATGCCACCACGTGCTTGGCTACCCAACGAGCTGCGTAGGCCGCTGACCGGTCGACCTTGGAAGGGTCTTTGCCGGAAAATGCACCGCCACCGTGACGTGCAGCGCCGCCGTAGGTGTCGACGATGATCTTGCGGCCGGTGAGGCCGGTGTCGCCGTGAGGACCACCGATGACGAAGTTGCCCGTTGGGTTGGACAGGAACCGGTACGCGTCGTCGCGGAACTTCTCGGGGATGGACGGCTTGACCACATGCTCCATGAGGTCGTGGTGCAACGTGCGCTGCAGGTCAATACCCGGTGCGTGCTGCGTGGAAATGAGCACGGTCTTCAGCGCCGTTGGCACACCGTCGGTGTAGTCAAAAGTGACCTGGGTCTTGCCGTCTGGACGAAGATACGCAAGCGTTCCGTCTTTGCGGACCGCGGTGAGACGCTCTGCCAAGCGGTGCGCCAACCAGATTGGCAGCGGCATGAGGTCTGGGGTTTCGTTGCAGGCGTACCCGAACATCATTCCCTGGTCGCCGGCGCCCTGAGCGTCGAGCTCTGCATCGATGTCGTGCTCGGTGCGTGCTTCAAACGCCTTGTCGACACCCATTGCGATGTCTGGCGACTGCTCGTCGATGGACACGATGACTGCGCATGAATGCCCGTCGAAGCCCTTGTCGCCGTGGTCGTAACCGATGTCGTTGACGGTGTTGCGAACCAGCTTGGGGATGTCGACGTAAGCGGTGGTGGTGATTTCGCCAGCAACGACGACCAGACCGGTGGTGAGCAGCGACTCGCACGCAACGCGTGCTGCAGGGTCTGCTTCCAAGATCGCATCAAGGATGCTGTCTGAGACCTGGTCGGCCATTTTGTCGGGGTGGCCCTCGGTGACGGATTCGGACGTGAAGGTCCAGCTCTGTGCCATGGTGGTGTTGTTCTCCTCGGAACGGAAATTCGGAACGGAAATCTGCTCGGTGTGTCGAGGCGCTACACCGGCTGACTCACAAATGTGTGTCTGACGCCGACGGAGTGCCCCCGTGTCGCCGAGCCGTTCCCGCACCGCCCCTTCAGGGGCTCAACCCAGCCGGGCTGCTCGGAGAGCAACGACCCGATTGAGCAGGGCGCGAGCGACAGCTCGTTTGGTGGTGAAGTCTAGGGGCTGAGCGCCATCGGCGGTGAAGAACACCACTTCGTTGGTGTCACCTTCGAACCCACGACCAGGGGCTGACACGTCGTTGGCCACAATCATGTCGGCCTTTTTGCGTATCAGTTTGTCTTTGGCATTGGCCGCCAGGTCGTGCGTTTCGGCTGCGAACCCCACCAACACCTGGTGCGCCGGTTTGGCCGCGCCCAACCCAGCCAAGATGTCTGGGGTGCGTTCGAGGACCACGGTTGGCGCGTCGCTTGAACCCGGGTTCTTCTTGATCTTCTTGGTCTCGGGAGCAACAGGGCGAAAGTCCGCGACGGCGGCCGCCATCACAACAACGTCTGCGGTTGGGCCAAGCAGCGTCAGTGCTTCGAGCATCTGCTGCGCGGTTTCCACCTTGACCAGTTGGCATCCTGCAGGTGTTGCCAGGCCGACGGTCGAGACCAGGAACACCTCTGCACCACGATCCGCTGCCTCGGCAGCAACGGCGTAACCCTGTTTGCCGGACGACCGGTTACCAATGAAGCGGACAGGGTCGATTGGTTCCCGGGTGCCACCGGCGCTGACCACCACGGTGAGCCCAGCCAGGTCACGTGTGGGCGCAAGGACTGCAGCCGCAGCAGCAACGATGGTGGCGGGATCTGCCAGTCGTCCGGCCCCGTAGTCGCCGCTCGCAAGTGCACCCACGCCCGGTTCCACGACGTGCACGCCACGCTCACGCAGCACAGCAACGTTGTGCTGCACGCTTGGCTGCTCCCACATCTCTGTGTGCATTGCAGGACACACCACCACCGGCGCCTGCGTTGCCAGCAGCGTGGAGGTGAGCAAGTTGTTGGACATCCCGTTGGCATACGCGGCCAGGGTGTTGGCCGTGCACGGCGCAACCAGGATGAGATCGGCTGACTTCCCCAGCGTTGTATGTGGCGACGGGTTAGGCCCGTCCCACATGGAGGTCTGTGCCGGCTCTGATGCCAGCGCGCTGAATGTCAGCGCGCCGACGAACCGAAGCGCGTCATCGGTGAGTACCGGGATGACATGGGCTCCGGCATCGAACAGGCGACGGCAGACGTCGACAGCTTTGTAGGCGGCGATTCCTCCGCTCACCCCAAGAACGACACGAGCGCCCCGCAGGGCGCTCAACGACGGTTCAGTTGCAGTCATGCGGGTGGTGGGGAGCAGTCTGAATGAGACAACAAGACCGGACTGGACCAGACGCCGGCTGGGACTTAGAGCAGGCCAGACTCGGAAGCGGCGGCCTTTGCTGCGGCGGCTTCTGCCTGGGCAGCTGCCTTCTCGGCGGCAACTTCGGTTGCCTTACGAATGATGATCTTGTCTGCCACGATCTCTTCGAGGGCGATGGACAGTGGCTTGCGCGAAGTGCTTGACACCTGCGGCGGAACCAACATGCCAAGACCTTCGGAGCCCAGCTGGTTGAAGTACTGGTTGATCTGCCGGGCACGGCGAGCCGCGACAGTGACCAGCGAGAACTTGGAGTCAACACGCTCGAGCAAGTGCTCGATTGCAGGGTCGATCATGGTGGAACGGCGTGTGGCCATGGGGATCTCCGGGGTTTGATCTGCAGGTAAAAAACAGGGCGGCAGGGCGCGCCACCAGCACTTACGCGTTGCGGTAACCCGCAACGATACCAGCCACCTCGGCTACTGCTCGTTCGAGGGCGTCGTTGACCACGATGTGATCGGCGATCTGGTGGCCAATTTCTTCCTCCGCCTCGGCTTTGCGGAGGCGTTTTTCGATGTTTTCTTCACTGTCGCCGCGGGATCGGAGGCGGATTTCCTGGTGCTGCCGGGATGGCGGCTCCACGAAAATGAGCACCGATTCAGGAAACCGGTTCTTGACAGCCTGGGCGCCCTGAACCTCGATCTCGAACAGAACGTCGTTGCCCTCGGGGGCCGTCGGCAGCGGGGTTCCGTAGTAATTGCCGAGAAACTCGACCCATTCCAGGAAGCCGCCGGATTCGATGTTTGCCTCGAACGTGTCTCGGTCAACAAAACGGTACGCGTACGGACTTTCCGAAGGTCTGCGAGCCCGGGTTGTCCAGGAACGGGACAACCACAGGTGCGCATCGTCGTGGCAGAGACGCTCGACGATTGTTCCCTTGCCCGCTCCGCCGGGACCCGAGATCACGAAAATGGCCATGGAACAGGCTAGAGCAGCGTTTGGCAGCGATCGTTCGGTAGCGGACGAGGGCGGCCGTTTGTGTGTTGGTGACGTCAGCCTTCGATGGCCAACAACAGCTTGGCCTTTTGGTGTTCACCAAGGCCCTGCATGCGACGCGACTCGGCAATGCCGATGTCTTCCAGCAGGCGACGGCTCTTGACCTTGCCCAAGCGTGGAAGCGACTCCAAGACCGTGAGGACCTTGGTCTTGGCAATCACTTCGTCGTTTGGGGTGCGATCAATTGCGTCGCGTAGCGAGATTGAGCCCATCTTCAGAAGCTGCTTCAGTTCGGCGCGAGCCCTGCGGGCTTCTGCGGCCTTGGCAAGCGCAGCAGCGCGGTCATCGGCGGTGAGTACTGGGGGAAGTGCCATACGGATCACGCTATCGGCACTGGTGACCAAACTGCGTGCACCCCACCGCAAGTTTTCACCGAACCATGGCGATGCATCATCACGGGGCTCGAAACGTGAGACTTCACAGCCAAGGCAGTCACCCCGAGAAGAAGTCCGCGTGTGCACTAACTCGGTCCCAGACCGACATCGTGCACACGTTGCTGAAGGGGTCGGGCCAGAGCAGCTGCGATTTCGGCGTGGATTGCTTCGGCCGCTGCCACCCTGTCTGCGGCTTGTGTGACGGAGCGGCCGATCACCAGCACATCGGCGCCACCGGCGATTGCATCGGTAGGGTGTGGCCGGCCGAGCCTGATCATGGGTCTGGGCCAGGCCGGGGCGGATGCCGGGCACCACACGGACCATGCGGGGCGCAACTTGACCGATCTCACGCAGATCCGCTGCAGCACACACCACACCACCACATCCGCCTTCCATGGCCGTCATCAGGCGTTTGGCCAAGATGTGCCGTGGGGCCGAATCATCGCTGGTGAGGATGGTCACGCCTAGCGCTACCGGAACGGGCATCCCCGCGGCAGAGGCCCCGGCGCGCAGGCCGTCGACACCAGCGGAAAGCATGTCCGAACCGCCGTGCGCGTGCATGGTGAGATACGTAGCACCAAGCGAGCCACACACCCGCGCGGCCTTGTTGACCGTAGTGGGAATGTCGTGCAGCTTGAGGTCAAGGAAGACCGCAAAGCCGTCTTGTGCCAAACGGGTGACGATGGACGGCCCCGTGGCCGTGAACAACTCCAAGCCAACCTTCATGATCCCGAACCACGGGCCGAGCTGCTTGGCCATTTGGAGTGCTTCGACGTCGTCATCGACATCTAGGGCCAAGGCGAGCCGCGAACGAATGTCAGTGGATGCTGTCACGAAAAGAGATCGTAGGGCCTGACGATGACCCGACTTGCTTTTTCGCGCCCCTCGACCGCTTGTCTGAACAGCACATACGCGCAACTCGGGCCTGACATACTCACAACTTGCCTGTTTCGGGCGAAAAATTAGCCCGAATATGCTGAGTTGTGTTGGAAAACCGGCCGAGTTGTGTTGGAAAACGTGGCCGAGTTGTGTTGGCAGGACAGACCTGCGTCAGGCCTCGAAGGCGACGGTGTCGACCGAGGTGGTCAGTGTCTCCGTGTGCGGCACGCCGATGGTGACTCCACGGACCGGCGCTACGTCGTAATAATCACGGCCGGCGGCAATTCGCACGTGTGAGTAGGTGGCAAAACACCGGTTGGTGGGATCGATCTCGAGCCACGAGTTGCCGGACCACACAGCCACCCACGCATGCGATGCATCGGCGCCCACCAGGCGAGGCTCGCCCGGCGTTGGTGTGGTCTCCACGTACCCGCTCATGTAGCGGGCGGAAAGCCCGGCGCTACGCAACGCAACCAGCGCAGCGTGAGCGAAGTCTTGGCAAACCCCACGCCGAAGGCGCAGCACATCGGAAACGGGAGTTGACACAACGGTGCTGGACGGGTCGAAGGTGAACTCGTCGCCGAACACATCAAGCAAGTGCCACAACGCTTCCCCGAGCGTTCCTTGGGCGTTGATCTGCACGCTTCCCAAACTGGCTGCGTCCATCAACGGGACTGCAGCCGATGGCAACCGGAGCCACCTCACCAATGGATCTGTGGAGTTTGCAGCAGCAACAACCGCTTCAGCGAACGGACGGCCAAGCGCTGCGTCGTAGGCCGGCTCGGTCACCGTGATATCGAGCATGCTTTCGAAGCTGAGCGAACCATGCGGGCGTTCCACAGACACCCACGTGGAGACGTTTCCAAACGGGTCGGCGGAGTCCACCAGGGCGTCGGGCGATGGGTCAACCGACAAGCTTGCGCTGTTGATGTGCTGGCACGGGAAAACCGTGGGACGCAACATCACCACCGCGTGCGACAAGCGCACCTCGGGCTCGTACGCGTAGTGGGTGTGATGCCGAACCGTCAGTCGGCGAGTCACCGACGGCGGAAACAGATCGACAGACGGCTGCACGGGTTGGGTGTGCGCATCGGGCTGGTCGTTATGGACGCTGGTCATGGCTGCATCACGATGCACCGGCACTACCGGTGCTCCCGGCACTACGGACCAGATCGACCGCAAACCAATCGTTGGCCAACACTGAGCTGAGCGAACTGGTGAGCTGCGCAACCTCGACCAAGGCCGCCGATGAGTGCGCCTCCGTGGACCAGCGTGCAGGGTCGGATACAAGTGCGGCAATTGCCGCGGCAGCTGCCACATGATCACTGTGGCCAGGGTGCTGCGGAAGGTCGATCAGCAGGTCGACAAGGCGAGCAGCCTGAAACGCCAAGCTGCGTGGATTTGACGCGTCGTGCACAAGCAACGTGGTGACGCGGTCAACCACCACGTCGGTGCGATACCGACGCCGGTACGCAATGAGGCTCTCGGAGCTACTGAGGATGGCCTCGCACAAGCTTGGAAGTGCAGCATCGTCCGCGGCCAAACGTTGTTCAACGACGGGAGTCAGAAGATCGATGGTGCGCATCAGACGTTGGATGCGACGACCGATGAGCAGGAACGTACGTGCAGGGCTGCGAACCGTGCTTTCTTCGATGAGACCAGACAGCGCAGCAAGCCCGGACAACACTTCGTCAGCGCGCATACCGAGTGCAAACGCGTCGGCTGCCAGCGGGTCTTGCGCGTCAAGCGGATCAGATGCCAAGCGGACACGTTCGATGACCTCGAAGGTGGATCCGGGAAGAAACGAGCGGGCGTTCAGCAGGTTCATCGACAGCAACGCAAGCGACCGGGTGACGGACCCGTTGGAACCCGTAGAGACCCATAGTTGTTGCATCGCCGAGTTGACCTGCTGCGGGCCACCCTGGGTCTGACCCGTGTGCTCCAAAAGGGGGGCGGCGGTGCCTCCGGCGGGTGCGCCCGTGTGGGTTGGACTGGTGATGGTTGCGGCTACATCGCACATGGCGCCAAGCACCACCGGTTCTGCATCCGATGCCATCCGCACCAACACACGCAACAGCCGTGCCGCGGTCTCGGCCTGTTCTGCGTTGCGTCCTGCCCAGAACAACGCTTCGGCAGCGCTGGTAGGGACAGACTCCGCCAGGTCAACCTGCACCTCGGCACGGCCAGCCGCGTGCGACCGCGGCGTCAAGCCAGCACGCACCCACACGTCTTGCAGCACCGTGGGCTCACCGACGCGCGTAGACGTGGCCACCCCGCCGGGAAGCACGCTCACCCCATCTGCTCCCCCACCAGACTCGCCAGTTCCGCCAGTTCCGCCAGTCCCGCCAGACGCAGTTCCACGGCCACCTCCGTGCCCCGCACGATCGAGGACCACGTGCATCCGTAAAACGGGTGTGTCAGCTACGTCATTCCGGTCCAGCCGGTCCAACCACAGGTTGGCGTTGATGAGTGGCCGAAGTGATTCGTCGATGACCACGCGGCGCATGCGGAAACGCCGGGTCGCCGCCTTCAAGGCCACGCAACCCAACCGGGTTGGCCATGCCGACCTCACCGGTGCGCCACACCTGCAACAACGCAGTGACGCCAGCCGTGGAACCTCCACCGGGGTGAGCCAGCGGATCGGTTTCGGATTCATCGACAGATCGGTACACAACGTCGACCGGTTCCACGCCGCCGAGCGTGCGGAGCCAGACCCTGTTCTGCAGCACAACCAGGTCTGCCGGAGACGCAAGCGTGAGACCCAACCGGGTAGCAAGGATGGCGGTCTCGCTGTAGCCAGAACGACCACTGGGCCGAGCCAGCAACACGGTACGTGGCGACTTACGCCCGGGAGGCGCCAGTTCCGCAACTGCTTCTCGGATGCGGGTGAGGTGCTCCACATATGGCGTGACGCCAAGTGATGCCATTGCGGTGCCAAACGCACGCGACGTGATGGCGCGCACCAGCAACGCCTCGCCCAGCCCGGCTGGCGCATCAAGCACGTCTGCCACAAGCCGCGGGCCATCGGTGGTGAGTGCCACATCGAACGCGGCCACAACAAGCGCCGGCGCGCTCGTGGCCCCGGAGGACCGGTCGATGATGGCGATGGAGTCATGGGCGCCAAGCACCACGTCGAGAAGGTCTGGACGCAGATCAGGAGACACCGACGACGAGACAGACGCAGAACGCAGCTGATCCGCGAGGGTTGCAAGAGCAGATGCCCGTGCCGCAACAGCTTCACTGAGATGTGCCCACTGATCTGGGTCAAACACCATCGGCTGGGCCGACACGCGAACCGCAGATGCATGCGAATCACTGGAGTCCGGCTCTACCCCTTGGGACAGGTAGGACGCGGTGAACTGGCGGCTGAGCCGTTGCAGAGATTCTGAGTCGTCCAACGCATCGGCGAGATGCGCCGGAAGCGCGGACAGGGCTGGCACCTGATCAGTGTGCCAAACCATTGGCACCGTGTCGCGCCAGACCGGAGAAGGCATCACCGTGGCGGGATCGAAACCAGGTGATGGGTCATGGGTAACCGTCGGGGTACACGAACGTGGCAAGGATGGAGTCCGACACCTGACCTATGGCCATCTGTACCGCGTCCAGGCCAACTCGGAGACCCGCCGGGTCTGAGCCAGAGAGTTGGTCCCATCGGCTGGACAGCACGGCGCGGGCATGCGCGCACGCCTGCAACGGACGAGCAGACCGCGGAAGTGTGGCCGTGATGCGCTCCAACTGGGCCAGGTTATGACGCACAGACCGGGGGAACGCCTCGTCGCCCATCAAGAACCGGATAACTTCGGCCCCTTCCACGGGACCGTGGACGGCCCGTTGGTACATCTGTAGCGCAGACACAGAGCGCAGCACTCCGGCCCATTGCAAGTCCACATACGGTGTTTCGCCGCCCTCTCCCAGAAGGCCAACAGCCCGGACATCAAGCACCCGGGTGGTCATGTCGGCGCGTTCCACGTATCGACCCAGTGCAAGCAGCGCGTTGGCCTCATCGCGACGCATGGAGTCCTCGACGATGCCCCAGCACAACTGCACGTCGCTAACGATGCGATCGCAGAATCGGGCACGGCCGGCGCGCTCTATGGCATGGTCCAGTTGAGCCGAGATGTACATGAACAAGTCGTTGACCGTTGCCCACAACTGGGTAGGAATGACCTCCCGGGTGGAACGCAGGTTTTCGCGTGCAGACTCGATGGAGTTGGTGAGGCTGGTGGGGTTGGACGGTTCCGACACCACCCACTTGATGATGGACTCTTCGTTGAGGCTCTGGTGCACATCGCGATACCCGTCCTGCGCACCGCTGATGGACAGCAGTGGTTCCCAGGTCAGCCGATCGTCGATGGGCATATCGATCAACATATTTGTGTGTTCGCGTACTATTCGAGCAGTACTCGCTGCGCGTTCCAGATAGCGCGCCGCCCAGTACAGATTACCGCCAACGCGTGAGAGCAGCATCAGCCAGCCAGCGTGCGACGGTCCGATACTGCCGGACCGGAACTCTGCGACTGCGTTTGCGACTGCGATCCCCCGCGTGGCGACTCCACCACCCACGTGTCTTTGCTGCCGCCGCCTTGCGAGGAGTTCACAACCAACGAACCCTTGGGCCGTGCAACTCGGGTGAGGCCACCGCGTGTGACGTACGTGGTGCGGCCAGACAAGACGAACGGACGCAGGTCGACGTGGCGACCATCCACGCCCTCGGCGGTGAGCGTTGGGACGGTGGAGAGCGACAAGATGGGTTGCGCGACCCAATTACGTGGGTCCGCAATGATGGCTGCGCGGGTCTCTGCCAGTTGCTGCGGCGTTGCACGGTCGCCGATACACAGGCCGTATCCCCCGCTCTCGTTGGCCGGCTTGGCCACCAGTTGGTGGAGGTTGTCCAGCACGAACTCGCGCTCGTCCTCGTAGAGGCAGCGATACGTGGGGACGCTTGCGATGGTTGGTTCTTCGCCCAGGTAGTAGCGAATGAAGTCCGGAACCCACGCGTAAACAACTTTGTCGTCGGCAACGCCTGCACCCGGTGCATTGGCAATCGCAACGTTGCCGCTACGCCACGCTCGCATGAGGCCAGCCACACCCAGCATGGAATCCGGATGGAACACCTCGGGATCGATGAACATGTCGTCGACTCGCCGGTAGATCACATCGACCTGACGCAAACCATCGATAGTGCGCATGAACACGCGGTTGTTGCGTACCACCAGGTCTGGCCCTTCAACCAACGTCACGCCCATCCGGCGCGCCAGGAAGCTGTGTTCGAAGTAGGCCGAGTTGTACACGCCTGGGGTGAGGAGCACCACCGTGGGATCAGAGTCGTCGGGCGCAATAGATCGCAGAAGCGACAACAACGCGTCCGGATAATCGTCGATAGGACGAATGCTCTGACTGCGGAACAGGTCGCCCATCACTCGCTTGGAGATCAGCCGGTTCTCCAACATGTAGCTGACGCCACTTGGCACGCGAAGGTTGTCTTCAAGGACGCGGAATACCCCGTCTCCGTCGCGGACTAGATCGGTTCCGCAGATGTGCGCCCACACACCGAACGCCGGATGCATCCCCATGCACTGCGGGCGGAAGTTGACAGAGTCCTTCAGCAAGCCGGCAGGAAAGACGCCGTCGGCGATGACACGTTGGTCGTTGTAGACGTCGTCGATGAACGCGTTGAGCGCCTTGAGGCGCTGACTCAGTCCAGATTCGATGGTGTCCCACTCTGTGCCGTCGATGACACGTGGGACCACGTCGAACGGCCACGCACGGTCGATGCCGCGCCCATCGGAATAGACGGAGAACGTGATGCCGTTGGCCAGGATGTCTACGTCGACCTGATCCTGACGCGCTTGCAGCTCTGACTGGGTGACGGCCTGCAAATGCGCAGCAAGAACCTCGGCACCCACGCGAGGGCGGCCTTCGGCGTCGGCGAGTTCGTCCCACACCGAGGCCGGCTGCTCCACAGTTGCCGTTACGTCAATCGAATCGATTGGCAACAGCGTTGGAGACCCGGCGGGATCGGATGGTGCGCTCGCTCCGGAGGAGGGTGCGGCAGGGCTTTCGGTTGCCATGGTCCAGTATGGCAGCGCGTTTTTCTGCGCGCTCGGAGGAACCGTGAACGGCGTGTGAAGTCCGCGTTTCAAACGAGAGTCCGTGCCGGGGTTCAGACCGGCGTCCAGACCGGTTTTCAGACCACGTGTGCGTCGGCGACGGACAAGACCTCGTCGATGATTGCCAGGCCGCGCTCAACATCGGCTGCCGACGTGGTGCACGGAGGGCAAACATGCATCCGATTGAAGTGAGTGAATGGCCAGAGGCCGTTTGCTTTGCAGGCACCGACCAACTCGTTCATTGGACCTGCGGCCGCGCCGGCAGCGTTGTATGGCACCAACGGAGCGCGAGTCTCGGGATTGCTGACCAACTCGATTGCCCAGAACACACCAAGGCCGCGGACATCGCCGACGCTTGGATGGTTCGCCTTGATCTTCTCAAGCCCCGGAGCGATGACATCGGACGACAACATCTTGACGTGGTCGAGGATCTTCTCTTCTTCGAAGATGTTCATACTGGCAACTGCGGACGCACAGGCAAGCGGGTGGCCCGAATAGGTAAGACCACCGGGGAACGCCTTGTCCTGGAACGTTGCGCTGATGCGGTCGGAGATAACCACTCCGCCGATTGGCACATACCCTGAGTTGACACCCTTTGCGAAGCAGATGAGGTCTGGCGTGACGCCCCAGTGATCAACGGCGAACCACTCGCCGCAACGCCCAAACCCTGACATGACTTCGTCGCAGATCATCACGATGCCGTACTGATCGCACAGGTCCCTGACGCCCTGGAGGTAACCAGGAGGCGGTACAAGGATGCCGTTGGTACCAACAACGGACTCCAGCATGATTGCCGCGATGGTATGTGGACCTTCGACCATCAGCACGTCACGCAGGTGCTGCAAAGCACGTTCGCCCTCTTCAACGTCGGAGGACGAATAGAACGGCGAACGATATGGGTAAGGACCCCAGAAGTGAAGGATGCCGCTGATGCCCGTTTCGTTCGGCCACCGGCGCGGATCGCCAGTGAGCGTGATGGCTGCTCCCGTTGCACCGTGATAACTGCGGTAGGTGGTCATCACCTTCTGGCGGCCGGTGTGCTGACGTGCCATTCGAATGGCGTTCTCGGTTGCTTCAGCACCACCGTTGGTGAAGAACACCATGTTGAGATCGCCGGGTGCGCGTTCAGCAATCATCCGGGCAGCTTCTGACCGATACGCGTTGCCGTGGAACGGTGCGATGGTGCACAGCTCGCCGGCTGCCTGCTGAATGGCAGCGACCAACTTGGGGTGCTGATGGCCGATATTGACGTTGACCAACTGGCTGGAGAAATCGAGGTATTTGTTGCCATCGAAATCCCAAAACTCGCTGCCAAGGGCGCCAGCTACAGGCAACGGATTGATTGCCGCCTGAGCAGACCACGAATGGAACACGTGGCGTTTGTCCATCGCTTTCACGTCAGGCGTGGTGGATGGGCCGGTGAGGTGCGGGGAGCGAGCGGTTGTGGCCATGCTCCAGGCTACGTCGCTGACTGCCCGGGTCAACATCTGTCGGCGAAAGAATCGACCCGGAAGAATCGAGTCAGAAAAAAATCGAGTCAGAAAAATCACGCCAAAAGCAGTTCCGAGTGGCGACGGATCGCTGCAGCGGGCATGCTCTATGAATGAACTTGGTGGTGGCGCGTGTTGGAGGGCCTGTTAGCGGGCTGATCGGGGGACGACGGTGAATCTCGTCGTGCTGGTAGGTCGCGTCGCAGACAGACCATTTCGTCCAAGCGGTCGAGACCGCGTGGTGATCAAACTCGATGTATCTGCGGAACGTCGGCAGGACAAACAGGACCGCATCGAGGTGCACACGTTCGGCGAGGTGGCCAACCACGCCGAGAACCGAGTGTCGCAAGGCGACATCGTGAGCATCTCGGGTCGGCTGGAACAGCGTGTCGGCCACGACGACATGGGTGAGTTCGAAGAACTTCGGGTGGTTGCGGACAACGTCACGGTTGTGTCTGGCACCGGAGCCGCACGGGTGCGTCGCACAGACGCCGGCCCACGTACCGATGACACGTGCGATGGAACTGCCTGTGCTGATCTGCCAAAGACCCACGGCGTGGTGAAGCTGTTCCGCCAGCGTGAGCAGTTTGGGTTCATCGAGAATCCAAACGGTTCACAAGACATCTTCTTCCATATCCGCGACGTGCACGGGCAAATCGCACCGTCGCCCGGCGACGAAGTTGACTTTCACCTCATCGACGGCGAACGCGGCCCAGCGGCACGCCACGTCACCGTTGACGGGGCCGAGGGTGCCGACGACGACGACACCGACGACTGACCGCCGGGCTGCCGTTTAGGGCACGACCCGCTGTGGGTTGGTTCCCTGCAGGATTGACTCATAGCGGGTTGGCAGCCGCGCCACCATGTCTGGGTGGGTGAGAATCCAGAACTGCTGTTGCACGATTGCGTCGTGAACCAGGTCGGCCACGGCATCGGGCGAGAGGCCTGTCCGAATGAACTCTCGGACCATATCCATGCGCGCTTGCATTTCGGGTGACGGCTCCAGGTTTGGCCCTGGCTGTACGTCTTCAGGGATGCGGTCCATGGAATCGGCGATTCGCGTTGAAACCCATCCGGGACACAGGCAGCTGACGCCAACGGTGGACTTCATGTCAGCCAGCATGTGGAACAACCCTTCGGTGATACCGACTACCGCCCACTTGCTGGCCCCATACGCGCTGTGTGCTGGGAAATGCCCGGCCATGCTTGCGGTGTTGACGATGTGCCCGTCTCCATGCTCCAAGAGGTGCGGCAGGAACACTTTGTGGCCGTGTACCACTCCCCAAAAGTTGACGTCCATCACCCAGTGCCACTCTGCGATGTTCACCATGTCGCCCGTGAAGTGACCAGCCACACCCGCGTTGTTGCACACCACGTTGACGCGGCCGAACTCAGCAAGCGCTTGGTCCCGCAGCGATTCCACTTCAGCTTCACCTCGGACATCGGTACGGACGGTCAGTGCACGAACACCGCATGCAGCTACCTCAGCAGCGACGCTGGCAAGGCCCGGCTCGTCGAGATCGGACAACACAACGTTCATGCCGGCCTTGGCGAACCGAAGCGCAAACGAGCGCCCCATGCCACTTGCAGCACCGGTGACAACGGCGGTCTTTCCAGAGAGATCATCCATGCCACTGAACGTACTTGTGGAATAGGGCGGGGACCCAGCCTTGGCGCGACCAAACTGGAGCGGTGAGCAGCATCATTGTTTCGGACTTGGAATACGCGCCTCCTGGGAGAGATGCACTGTTTTTTGAGGTGTCCTTCGGGGTTGGGCCGGGCGAACACGCTGCGCTGGTTGGTCCCAACGGCGTTGGCAAGAGCACCATCCTGCGGTTGATGACCGGCGAGATCGAAGCAGACGAGGGTGAGATCGCGCTGCGTGGCACGGTGTTGTCAATGACCCAAGACGTTGGCATGTCTCGCCCCGAAGACACGCTGCGAGAGATGCTTATCGAGGTCGCACCGCGAGAGTTGAGAACCGCAGGGCGTGCGTTAGTCGCTGCCGAACGATCGATGATCGCAGGCGACGACGACGGCATGAAGTTTGCCGAAGCACTCACCTTATGGGGCGACCTCGGCGGCTATGACCTGGAAGCCAAGTGGCAGGCGTCAGCCGAGCGCAGCGTCAAGACCCCCATCGCCGACATGAGTACTCGGTTGGTGAAAGAACTGTCCGGTGGCGAACGCAAACGCTTGGTGCTGGACCTCTTGCTGACATCCGGCGCAGACATCTTGTTGCTAGACGAGCCAGACAACTACCTGGACATCCCCACTCGCGGTTGGCTGGAAGAGCAGATCCTTGCGTGCCGATCCACCATCTTGATGGTGAGCCACGACCGTGCACTGTTGAACAAGGTCACCACCAAGATCATTGCCGTCGAAGGATCAGGCGCATGGGTGCACGGCGGTTCGTACGCCACCTTTGGCGAGGCACGCGAAAAGCGCCAAGAGCAACTAGGCGACGAGCTGAAGCGCTGGGCGCAGGAAGAGCGGCGGCTGTTCCAACACATGAAGATCATGAAGCAGCGCGCTGCGCAGAACTTCAAGAACGCCACCAAGGCAAACGCTGCCGAGACCAGGTGGGAGAAGTTCGTAGCGGCAGGGCCGCCCCCACCGCCGGTGGCAGATCAGCAGATCTATGTGAACTTACGAGGTGCCGACGCTGCCCGGCGCGTTGCCAAGCTGGTTGACGTTTCCATTGGCGATCTGTTCCTCCCGTTCTCCGACGAGATCCACCATGGTGAACGGCTTGCACTCATCGGACCAAACGGCACAGGGAAGACCCATCTACTCAACGTGCTTTCGGGAGCGGCACAGCCGGACCAGGGCACGGTTCAGTTCGGGCCGCGCACATCCATTGGCGTGTTCACACAGATCAACGACCGCCCGGATTGGCAGGGCCGCGAATGCATGACCATCGTTCGTGACCGTGTGCACGACGACGAGAAGTCGATGAAGGCGTTAGCCCGTTACGGGTTGCGCAGCACCGGGCGGCAGGAGTTTCAGACGTTGTCCGGCGGGCAGAAAGCGCGCTTAGAGATCTTGTGTCTCGAGGTCGAGGGTCACAACGTATTGTTGCTGGACGAGCCGACGGACAACCTTGACATTGACTCCTCCGAGGCGTTGGAACAGGCCCTGGACGGGTTCGAAGGCACGGTCGTTGCTGTCAGCCACGACCGGACGTTCCTTGCCAAGTTCGACCGGTTCGTCATGATCACCGACGACGGCGAGGTGTACGAATTGCCGGACTACGACGTGGCTATGGCAGGCCTTGCCAACCCAACGTCGCTCCGCACCCTCCGCCTGGCCAAGTCACTGACTGCCTAGGTCGGAGATGGCAGAGCCTGCACCTACCCGCCTGTACGGCGAGGGTTGGATGCCAATCCTGGAGCTCACCGAGGACGGCCGATACATGCTGGGTATGCCGGTCGAAAGCAGTTTCCTTTCGTTCTCAGTGGAGTTCGAAGTGACACAGGACGAGGCATCGGCGCTGATGCGCGAACAGCATCGGCTGAGGTTGTTGTACGGCGTGGTGTTTCTCGATGCACAAACTCGCCACACGTCGAGGACGCTGCCGGTCCCTCCAGAGGCGCTGCGTTTGTATGCACACACACTGCTGTTGGGCTCCGAGGCGGATTGCGTGTCCCTCCTCGACCAGTTCGAGGTAGCCCACCAAAGACTTCGTTACCTAGTGAAAATCCTCACCGACCCGCACGTCGACGTCAGCACCACCTGGTTCCCAAACCCCTAGCGTTATCGCCCACCGCGGCACAATCGTGTAAATCACCGCACAAGTCAGCTCGTGGAAGTCGCGCTGGTTACTGGGCGGGACGGGAGCGTTGGGAGAGCTGGGCAGGGGTGGTGTGGTGGGACGCGCACCAAGCGGCTAGTTCGTCTCGGATGCGAAGGCCGGCGCGTGGGTCGTGAAAATGCGCGGTGCCAACCTGTACTGCGTCGGCGCCGGCCATCAGGAACTCCACAGCGTGGACACCTCGGGCGATGCCGCCGACTCCGACGATGGTCGCTTCGGGGAAGGCCTTCCTGACCTCGGATACTGCTCGCAGCGCGACGGGACGAATGGCCGGGCCGCTGAGCCCGCCTCCCCCGTTGGCCAACGCTGATTTTCCGGTCTCGACGTCGATGACAAGACCCATCACCGTGTTGGTAAGCGTCAACGATGCGGCGCCAGCAGCGAGCGCCGACCCGGCGATTTCCGTGATGTCGGTGACGTTGGGGCTGAGCTTCGCCCACACGGGGGTGCCGCCCGCAACCGCCACCACAGATCCAATGACCGCTTCGGTGCCGGCGCACGAATGGCCGAACATGGAACGGCGATCCTCGATGTTGGGACAGCTGACGTTGACCTCGATGGCGGCGATGCGCGGGTTGCCAGCAAGGGCCGCTGCCACGTCTCGGTATTGCTCGACGGTGAAACCCCAGATGCTTGCCACCACCGTTGCACCCGCAGCTGCGATCGGTGGCAGATCCTCGGCCAGCCACTGAGCCACGCCCGGGTTTTGCAGACCGATCGCATTGATCATCCCTGCATCGGTGCCGGCCACACGCGGGGCGGGATTGCCTGCCCACGCATCGAGCGACATGGACTTCACCACAACCGCACCCAGCCCGGCGATCCCGAACGGGACAAACTCCGCTCCGTGGCCCACCGTGCCAGCCGCACCCATCACCGGGTTTGCCAACTCGACCGAACCAACCCGCACCCGCTGGTCCACCGACGATGCAGCTGCATCGTGTTGTGAACGGCGAAACGCCGGAAGCCTCATCGACGATCCCTAGCAACCCCAACAACCCCGAAGGTCATCGGTCGATTGAGCGATGCAGGTCTCCAACTCACGACAGACAGGCTACTCAGCCACCAGTTGCCCTCTGCCAGGTTGCGCGGGTGGGCAGGAAATTTGAGGTGTCAGTTTTTGGCCCTATTCGCGCGAAAAGTGACACCTGAAGCCGCCCGCAACCCACCGACGAACGCGATCCCCGACTGGCCCGACGATCCCCAACGGGTGAACGCCGTACCAACGGATCAACCTCCGAGGGGCCGCTTCGACCGAACGTTCCACACCCGCGGGCTGCAAGGCTTCGGTCAGCTTCCGGTGTGCGTGGTCATGCCGAGGTGCTCCTGCAGGCTCTTCACAGCGAACGCTCTCCGCACGCCTCCGCGTGTGAGTTCCTCAACACCCATGCCCGCAGCAACAGCAGCCGCCACAGTCGTGACAACGGGAACCTTTGCGATAGTTGCGGCACGACGAATCTCTGCACCGTCGGTGGAGTCCCGGCGGCCTTCGCGTGGCGTGTTGATCAGGAACTGCACACCGTTGTCTCGGATCAGATCCAACGCCGTGACACCCGTTGCCTCGCCCGAAAGCACGTCGGTGAGCTTGGCCACCTCGATGTCAACCGCAACGCTATGTGCACGTAGGAATGCAGCCGTGCCAGCGGTGGCGGCTAGTTTGAGACCGGCTTTGGTGAAGGCCTTGGCAGCAGGCACCGCAGCTAACTTGTCCCGATCCGCAAGGGACATGAACACGGTTCCTTCCAACGGCACCCGAGACGACGCCGCCAACTGGCTCTTGGCGTAGGCAACCCCGAACGTGGAGTCGATACCCATTACCTCGCCGGTTGATCGCATCTCGGGGCTGAGCACCGGGTCAACGTCTGGGAAGCGGTTGAACGGCAGCACCGCTTCCTTCACCGACACGTGGCCGGTGTTGACCGGCGGCCTCAGCAGACCCTCGACACGCAGTTCAGCAAGCGTGGCGCCAAGCATCACGCGGGAAGCAACCATGGCGAGCGGGACACCGGTTGCCTTGGCCACAAACGGAACGGTGCGTGACGCACGCGGGTTGGCTTCAAGCACAAACACCTCGCCGTCTTTGACTGCGAACTGCACGTTGATAAGCCCACGTACATCGAGGCGTTCGGCGATACGGAACGTGATGTCTTCCAACGTGCGCATAGTGATTGCAGACAACGACTGCGGCGGAATTGCGCAGGCCGAGTCACCCGAATGAACGCCCGCCATTTCGACGTGCTCCATGATGCCGCCGATGACAGCGTCGCCGGTTGCGTCTCGGATGGCGTCGACGTCGACCTCGATTGCGTCGGACAAGAACCGGTCAACCAGCACGGGACGGTCGGCCGAGAGACCACCTTCACGGCCAAGGGAGCCATCGGCGGCAAGTTCAGCCATCGCACGGCGAAGGTCGGCCTCGTCCTGAACAATCTGCATGGCCCGGCCGCCCAGCACGTACGAAGGACGAACCAGCACTGGGAAGCCATGCTGAGCCGCAATCTTCAGCGCGCCTTCGATTTCCGTTGCGGTGCCTCCGGGTGGCTGTGCAATGTCCAACGAGTTGCACAGCTCGTTCCACAAGTCACGATCTTCGGCCTCGTCGATGGACGTTGGGCTGGTGCCCGCAATTGGCACCCCAGCAGCTGCGAGCTGCCCCGCCAACTTCAGCGGCGTCTGCCCACCAAGCGACACGATGACCGCCATTGGCTGCTCGGCCTCGATGACGTTCATGACGTCTTCAAACGTGAGCGGCTCGAAGTACAACCGGTCCGAGGTGTCGTAGTCCGTTGACACCGTCTCTGGGTTGCAGTTGATCATGATTGTCTCGTACCCCGCAGCACGCAACGCATAGGACGCGTGCACACAGCAATAGTCGAACTCGATGCCCTGACCGATGCGGTTTGGACCGCTGCCAAGAATGGCAACCTTCTGACGATCAGACGGGCGCACCTCGTCTGTGTCTTCGTAGGTGGAGTAGTGATACGGCGTGTTGGCATCGAATTCAGCTGCACACGTATCAACGGTCTTGAACGTGGCACGCACACCGGCTGCCAAACGAGCGGAGCGCACTTCGGCTTCCGTCACGCCCCAGAGGTAACCCAGCTGAGCGTCGGAGAAGCCAAGGCGCTTGGCACGGCGCCACGAACGGCGTGCCATCCCTGCAAAGCCGGTCTCTGCCAACGCATGACGCTCTTCGATAATCATCAGCATCTGGTCCAAGAACCACGGATCAATCTTGGACGACTCGAAGATCTGGTCAACGGTGATGCCACGACGCAACGCCTCACCAACCAGGAACAAACGCTCTGGTGTGGCTACGCCGCACTGCTCCAACAGTTCCTCATCAGATATAGACGCATACGATGCTTCCACCGGGTCGCAGTTGAGACCGAAGCGCCCCTGCTCAAGTGACCGCATGGCTTTCTGCAACGACTCGGTGAACGTGCGGCCGATAGCCATGACCTCGCCGACCGACTGCATCCGCGTACCCAGGATTGGAACCGCACCAGGCAGCTTCTCAAAAGCCCACCGTGGAATCTTGGTGACCACGTAGTCGATTGATGGCTCGAAGCACGCCGGCGTGGACTTGGTGATGTCGTTCTGGATTTCATCCAGCGTGTAGCCAACCGCAAGACGAGCAGCAATCTTGGCGATGGGAAAACCCGTAGCCTTGGACGCAAGCGCCGAGGACCGCGACACCCGCGGGTTCATTTCGATGACGACCATTTCGCCGTTGGCAGGGTTGAGCGCAAACTGCACGTTGGACCCGCCGGTCTCCACGCCGATGCGACGCATGACCGCAAACGTGGCGTCTCGCATGGTTTGGTACTCGACGTCAGTGAGGGTCTGCGCCGGTGCAACGGTGATGGAGTCGCCGGTATGAACACCCATGGGGTCGACGTTCTCGATGGAACACACGATGACGCAATTGTCTGCGTGGTCACGCATGACCTCGAGCTCGTATTCCTTCCATCCTGCGATGGATTGCTCCACCAAGATTTCGTGGATCGGGGACGCATCGAGACCGGTTACGGCAAGCGCACGCAGCTCGGTTTCGTTGTGCGCGATGCCCGTCCCAAGACCACCAAGGATGTACGACGGGCGGATGATGATTGGGTAGCCAATGGTTGCTGCAACGTCGACCGCTTCCTGCAGGTCGTGAGCAAAACCGGACTGCGGCACTGCGAGCCCAATCTCTTGCATGGCCTCTTTGAAACGCTCTCGGTTTTCCGCAGTCTCGATTGCAAGCGGCCGCGCGCCGATCATCTCCACACCGAACTTGGCAAGCGTGCCGGAGTGATGCAACGCCATGCCCAGGTTGAGCGCGGTCTGTCCGCCAAGCGTGGGCAGCAACGCGTCGGGACGCTCGCGCTCGATGATGGCCGCAACGATGTCGTGGTCGAGCGGTTCCACATAGGTCCGGTCGGCGAACGTGGGGTCCGTCATGATGGTTGCGGGGTTGGAGTTCACCAGGACAACCCGGTAGCCCTCCTCTTTCAAGATGCGACACGCCTGCGTTCCGGAGTAGTCGAACTCGCATGCCTGGCCAATGACGATGGGGCCGGAGCCGATCACCAAGATGGTGTGGATGTCTGTGCGCTTTGGCATGTCAGGCCTGCTTTCCGTGGACACGGGTGAGCAAGGTGCTGAACTCGTCGAACAGCTCGGCGCTCTCGTGCGGGCCGGGCCCGGCTTCGGGGTGATGCTGCACGCTGAACATCGGCAGATCCTTGTAGCCGAGGCCCTCGAGGGTGCCGTCGTTGAGGTTGAGATGGGTGACGTCGGCTGCGACGTCAAGCGTTGCGTGGTCCACACAGAAGTTGTGGTTCTGGCTGGTGATCATGACGCGGCCGGTGCGAAGGTCTTTCACGGGATGGTTGCCACCGTGGTGGCCGAACGGCATCTTGAACGTGGATGCACCTGCGGCTGAAGCCAACAGCTGTTGCCCAAGGCAGATCCCGAAGATTGGCGTCTGCTGGTTCATAAGCGCACGTATTTCTTCCACGGCGTAGGAACACACCTCTGGGTCGCCAGGACCGTTGGACAAGAAAACACCGTGCGGCGAGAGGGCCAGCACCTCGTCGGCAGTGGCTGTGCCCGGCACAACGGTGACGGTTGCGATGCGTGACAGGTGACGAAGGATGGTGGTCTTGATGCCGAAGTCGAATGCCACAACTCGCCACGGTCCTTCGCCGACGGTGTAGCTGGATGGTGTGGTGACCTGGCGGACAAGGTCAACACCTGCGGTGCCAGGTTCAGCAATCGCAGCGGCGCGCAGCACGGACTCTGACGCAGTTCCAAAAGCCCCGGGCATTGCACCGGCGTCACGGATGTGCCGAGTGAGGCGGCGGGTGTCGATTCCCGCAATCCCCGGAACACCCCACGCCTTGAGCTGGGCATCGAGGCTGGACTGCGACCGCCAGTTTGAACTGACACGGGACAACTCTCGAACAATCACGCCACGGCAGTGCGGCCGGGTTGCTTCGTCGTCGGCGCGGTTCACCCCGTAGTTGCCAATGTGCGGGTACGTGAAGGTGATGATTTGCCCGGCATAGGAGGGATCGGTGATCACCTCTTGGTAGCCGGAGAGCACGGTGTTGAACACCACTTCGCCAGAGGCGACACCGTTATCGGAGACGGAGCCGATGGCTTCGCCTTCGAACACCTCACCATCCGCCAGGACCAGTAAGGCTTCTCTGACCGCACTCATGCGCGCACCAATTTGTTCACTTGTCGGGTTCCCTTCGTCCGTACGAGCCTCACAGGACCCGTTTCACGTTCGAGCGTCTACCCTACCAATCACCCGGATCGACCAATCACGGGATTCCTCGGGCGATTCCACCGCTCCCCCTCGCCTCCTAGGTCCAGCCTCACCTTGAGGTGTCACTTTTTCGCCTAATTCGCGCGATAACTGACACCTGAGTGCATTGACCCGGCCGCTGCTCCCGTTCGCGCTCCTCATGAGGAGGCCGACCATGTCGTCGCCCACCAGAAACAACCTCGACACGCGTATCGCTGCGCTTGCCGCCAAATATGACGGGCTCGTGCCCGTCGCGCCGCTCATCAGTGACGGACACTCATATCGCTCGCTGAAAGCCCGAGTTGACCATGGCCTTTTAACGTGGGTGTGTCGCGGCGTGCTGCGACTCTCATCCACCGCGCCCACAGCTCCGAGACGAGCAGTTGCAGTTGCTCTCGTAGTCCCCGGCACGTGGATTTCTCACACCACAGCCCTTGATCTGCACGGAATCACTACTTCGACACCTCCAGTTCGATCGAGGAACAATTGGAACCACACTGGCCAGCCGCGTGAAAATCCGGGCCTTCAGGCAGCTCACGTCTCTCACCCGAAAAGGATCCGTCTCGGCGCCGCCATCTGCCACATAAGTCCGGCTCCGGCTCGCTCTGATTTGGTCCTTCGAAACGGAGTCTTGATTTCGCGTCCGTGGTTGGCGCTTGTCGAGGCTGCGTCTGTCGTCGACGACCGAACCCTCGCCGTGCTTCTCGACGCAACCGTTCAGCAAGGCTTTGTCACGCCAACACGGGTGGCGGACGCACTTGCGCGCCACGAGCGCACCCGCGGCAGTCGGGGATTGGCGCATCTGCTGGAAGATCGCCTCAACGGTGCCGGACTGTTGAGCAGCTTCCTTGAACACGACTTGGACCGATTGGTTCGCAAATCTGGCTTCCCGCCACCAATCCGCAACTACCCGGTGATTCTGCCCGGTGGCACGAGACGGGTACTGGACCTTGCTTGGCCACACCTGCGGATTGCGCTTGAGGCAGACAGCTGGCAATTCCACTCACGGACCGGTGACTGGGGTCGCACCCGGATTCGCGATCGTGAACTCACGGCAGCCGGGTGGATCATCTTGCCCGTAGTGGTTGCAGACATCCGAGACCCAGCGGCGCTTCTGAGTGACCTCGCCGATACGATCGCCCTGCGGCGAGCGAGTTGAGGTGTCACTTTTTCGCCCAGAACGCGCGATAACTGACACCTGAACTCAACTGACAACTCGAGCGCGTAGCTACCCCGTTTTCGACCATGGGAACCCCACGGCGCAGGGTGTGCCGGACCACGCCGCTGAGTGTGCGGCCGGCATAGGGGGTGTTACGGGACTTGGAGGCCAAAGCGGCCGGGTCGACGGTCCAGGTGGCAGTGGGGTCGACGATGCACAGGTTGGCCTGACGCCCCACGGCAAGTTCTCCGTGATCTGCGTCGATCTGGGCAATGCGCGCTGGGCCCGAGGAGAGCAGCCCGAAGATGCGCTGCGGCGGTAGCGCAAGCTCGGTGATGGCAAGGGCAAGGGCCGTCTGCAGGCCCAGCATTCCTGGGGGCGCGTCCAGCATGGACCGCTCTTTAGTCTCTGGAGTATGCGGGGCGTGATCGGTTGCGATGGCGTCGATGGTGCCGTCGGCCAAACCAACTTTGACGGCTGCAACGTCCGCGTCTGTGCGCAGCGGAGGATGCACTTTGAACACCGTGTCGTACTGAGCCAGGCATGCATCGGTGAGGCAGAAATGGTGCGGTGCAGCTTCGGCGGTAACCCGGAGCCCCTCGGCCTTTGCACGGCGGATGAGTTCCACAGAACCAGCGGTACTCATGTGAAGGAAATGCACCGGAGCACCGGTGCGGCGGCACAGCGCGATGTCACGCGCAACCATCACTTCTTCAGCCTCTGCAGGCTGACCCGGCAGACCCAAGCGCGACGACCACGCTCCCTCGTGCATCACACCGCCTTCAGCAAGCGATGCGTCTTCACAGTGTTGCGCCAACGTGATGCCCAACCGCGAGGCGTACTCAAGCGCGCGTCGCATCAGTCGATTGTCCTGCACGCCAGCACCATCGTCGGTGAAGATGCGCACGCCAGCTGCGGCCATCTCCGCCATCGGCGCGAGTTGCTCGCCCTTGCGGCCAACGGTGATTGCACCAGCGACGTGCACATCGACAAGACCAGCAGCCAAGCCCAGCTCTCGCACCTGCCGCACAACGCCCACGGAGTCGATGGCAGGGGTGGTGTTTGGCATCGCAATCACTGCGGTGTATCCACCAAGCGCCGCGGCGCGGCTGCCCGTCTCGACCGTTTCTGCAGCCTCGTTGCCCGGTTCCCGGAGGTGGGTGTGGAGGTCAACCAGGCCTGGTCCGATCCAGCAACCAGACGCGTCCAACACCGTTGCGCCTTTGCCCGGCTTGATGGAGGCCGCGATCTCGGTGACCACACCATCGACAATTGCGACGTCTGCCTGCGTGATGCCGTTGGGTCCGACGACGGAGCCACCGCGCACAACCACTGAACCCACAGCTGATGAATCTGACATGTCGCTCCCCGTCCGTACCGGCCTCACGGGACCAGCTTCACGTTCGAAGATCCACCTTACCAATGGGCAACCGCGCCGGTTCGCCGAGGTGGAGAAGTGTTTCAAGTCCAACTTGGACGAGAATGCCCACATGACTTCACTGCGCTCGAAACGAGCGGTGCAACACCACGCGGCCGCGCATCACCCACGGCGGATCTCCATTCGAGGACACGGCTACTTCAAACGGCTGGGGCCTGGAATAGTGACGGGCGCTGCCGACGATGACCCATCTGGCATCGGCACCTACTCGCAGGTCGGCGCCGCGCACGGCATGTCGTTGCTGTGGATGGCCCCGTTCCTGTTGCCGTTGGCAGTGGGCGTCCAAGAGTCCTCGGCCCGCTTAGGACTGGTCACTGGCAAAGGCCTTGGCACGCTCATCAGAGAGCGGTTCCCCCGATGGGTGTTGGTGATTGCCGTCGTGTTGGTTGCTTCGGCCAACACGTTGAACATTGCCGCGGACCTCGCTTCGATGGCGGCGGCTTTGCGGCTCCTCGTCCCCGTTCCCATTGCTGTCGGCGTGATCGGATTCGCGATGGTGATGGCCGTTTCTGAAGTGCTCGTGCCTTACCACGCGTACTCACGAGTGCTTCGGTGGTTCGCCCTCTCCCTGATTGCGTACGTTGCCGTACTCGCCGTTGTCGACGTGGATTGGTCGGCTGTCCTCACCCGGACGGTGGTGCCGCGTTTTAAACTGAACGCCACAACGATGGTTGCGCTCACCGCCGTTGCTGGAACCACCGTGTCGCCGTACCTCTTCTTCTGGCAGGCATCAGAGGAAGTGGAAGAGAGCGCAGACCGCGGCACCACCCAGGTGGACCGGCCGCACCTCTATGCAATGCGGCTCGATGTGTGGGCAGGCATGTTGTCCGGTGTCGTGGCGATGTTCGCCATCATGTGCACGTCTGCCGTCACGATCGGCGCGAAGGGTTCTGTGGAGATCGGCTCCGCAGAGCAGGCTGCCCAGGCATTGGAGCCCGTCGCCGGATCGTTCGCCAAGGCGCTGTTTGCACTTGGCATCGTGGGGTTGGGACTGCTTGCCGTGCCGGTGCTCGCAGCTTCAACCGCGTACGCGGTTGCAGAGGCGTTCCACTGGCACGAAGGGCTGAGTCGCAGGTTCCGCGAGGCAAAAGGTTTCTACGGCGTGATCATCGGGTCAATGGCCGTCGGTCTTGGCTTGGTTGGGTTGGGCGTCAACCCAATCCGGGCGCTGTATCTCTCCGCCGCGTTCAACGGCATCACGGCGCCGCCACTGATTCTGTTGATTCTTCTGCTGGCGCGCTCCAAGCCGTTGATGGGTGAGTTCAGGTCGGGTCGCGCATCGCTCATCGCCACGGGCGTGGCTGGCATTGCGATGACCGTGTTTCCGCTCGCCGCCATTGCGCTAGCAAGTTCAGCTAGATAAAGCGCGGATTCTCGTGAACGCGGCAACCAACTCGCTCGTACCTACCGAGATGGAGAAAAGGCGCCGCAACCCTGCAACCGCCCCAGTATCGGTTATGGGGGTCGTCGCAGCGTTGGTGGTTGTGACCACCGCTCTCGCTTCTGTGACGATTCCGACCGACGTCCTTGCCGCACCGGCGACTACCCGCGCCACCACGACAACTCGACCTGCGGCCCGACCAGTCAACCCATTTCGCACCGGACGCACCCTTATCATCGCTCACGCAGGTGGCGATGCACTCTTCCCCGAAAACACACTGTACGCATATCAACGCAGCGCTGCACTTGGAAGCGAGGTGGTGGACATTGACGTGCAGATGACAGCTGACAATGTGCTCATCGCGCTGCACGACTACACCCTTGACCGGACCACTAACGGCACGGGCTCTGTTCACAGCAAGAAGTGGTCACAGGTCAATGCCTACGACGCCGGGTACCGGTTCAAGCAGGGGGCCACGTTCCCTTTCCGCGGAAAGGGGCTCACCATCCCGACTATCGAAAGCGTCCTGAACGCGTTCCCTGAATCCCTTGTCACGTTGGATCTCAAGGATCAGCGCACGCTGCTCGTCAAGCCGGTATGTGCACTTATTACCAAACTGGGCCGAACCGAAACCGTCTACGTAGGTTCGGACAGCAACGACCAGGTGGTCGCATTTCGCAAGTCCTGCCCGCAACTCCACACGTCCGGCACAAGCGCGGAACGAACACTGATGCGCGCTGCACGCGAAAGCGGCGACACCAACTTCGTCACCCGCCAATTGGTGAGCCAACCCCGGTACATCGGTGAGAACGGACAGCCACGCGTGACCTCCGAGACGCTCACGTTTTCGCACGCGCTGAACATCGCGGTACTCACGTGGGTGGTGGACGACCCCGCGCAGATGCGCGTGCTGGTGAAGCTTGGCGTTGACGGGATCTATACCCGCCGCCCAGACGTTCTTGCCAGGGTGATCAACGAGTCACCTTGACCGTTGCGCCGCGGCGATACTGGCCTGATGCAACAGATGATGCAACAGATCGAGACCGAGGACTTCCACACCGGCGGCGAGCCGTACCGAATTGTGATCGGCGGTGTCGCAGTCCCCGAGGGGGCAACGGTGCTCGACCGACGCGAGTGGTCAGAGCAACACCTCGACGATGTTCGTGCGTTCCTCATCAACGAGCCGCGTGGACACGCGGATATGTACGGTTGCTTCGTCACCCCACCCGATGCAGACGATGCGTTGGGCAGCGGTGCGTTCGGGATGGTCTTCTTCCACAAAGACGGCTTCTCCACAGCGTGCGGGCACGGCACCATTGCGGGAACCACATGGGCACTTACTTCGGGCATCGTCGCAGCGACAGCTCCCCGGACCAACCTCCTGGTTGATGTGCCATCGGGTCGACTGCAAGTGGAAGCCGACGTCGAGATCACCGACGGATCCGTTGCTGTTGGCGAAGTGCGGTTCGAAAACGTACCGTCCTTTGTCTCCGCGACCGGCTTGAGCGTTCACGCGGCCGGGCTCAACCTCGCCGTCGACGTTTCCTATGGCGGTGCGTTCTACGCGTCGGCCGATGTTGCGCAACTTGGTGTGGATATAACCCCGGACAACCTCCCGCTGCTCATCGAGATTGGTCGTGCAATCAAGTGGACCGTCAACGACCAAGCTGCCTGCCAGCATCCCGTTGACCCACGCCTGAGTGGTTGCTACGGGACCATTTGGTACCAGCACATCGGGACACGAGACGACGGCGCGTTACATCAACGCAATGTCACCATCTTCGCCGATGGCGAAGTGGACCGATCCCCTTGTGGCAGCGGGTCATCTGCGCGCTTAACACTGCTGGACCACCAAGGAACGTTGCACCGCGGCCAACTGCTGCACCACGAGTCCGTCATCGGGTCCACGTTCACCGGTCAGGTTGTCGGCGATGCACCAGCGGTGGGCACGTTTCCTTGTGTTCGCACTGTGGTGGGCGGCCGAGCGCATCGCACCGGCTACCACCGGTTTGTGCTCGATCCTGCCGATTCTGTCGGCCTTGGCTTCCAGCTCCGCTGACTCATGCCACTCCCCCACATCGACGCCAATACCCTCGGGTCGTTGCTCTCCATGGCCGACGCCATCGATGCGTTGCGCACCGCGTTCGCTGAGCCGATGACGCATGTCGAGCGCCTCGCAATCCATGCCGGCACCGCCGATCTGCTGGTCATGCCCGCCGTTCACGGACGGTTTGCAGGAGTGAAGAGCATCGTGGTGCAGCCAGCGAATGCTGGCACCGCGCTGCCCGTCATCGGTGGCTCGTATGTGCTGCTGGACATCCAGAACGCCACGCCGCTCGCCACGTTTGACGGTGCAGCCCTCACGGGGCTGCGCACACCAGCCATCAGCGCAATCGCAGCGGACGTGCTTTCTCCGGCGGACGTGAGGTCGGCAGCGATTCTCGGCACCGGCCCGCAAGGTGTTGGCCATGCAGCTGCCCTGCAAGTGATTCGACCAGGGATCATCACAGCGCTGATTGGCCGCAATCGGACTGCTGCTGAGAATCAGATCATCAAGGCAGCAGACGTTGTGATCACCTGCACGTCTTCTGCGATTCCGGTTGTGACCGCAGCAGACGTGCGCCAGGATGCAACGGTGATCGCAGTTGGCAGCTACCGGCCTGAGCGCGCCGAGTTGGCGCCCGATCTAGTGATCGGTTCAGAGGTGTGGGTGGACGACCGAAGCGCCAGCCGCGCCGAAGCGGGCGATCTGCATCGTGCGGCCGACGCCGGTTGGTCGTGGGACGACGTACGCGGCGACCTGCATGAGTTGTTGCTGCGAGGCGCGGCAAGTGGCCCTGCTGCTGACGGTACGGGTCGAGCGGGTCGAGCAGTGTTCAAGAGCGTTGGTCTCGCCGCACAAGATCTGATCATCGCGTCGCTGGCGTTCAGTCGCCTCCGCATCTCGGGAATTGCGGAATGACCGGCAAACCCCTCAGCATCAACGCCCGCGTCACCTCGGTTCATGTCACCACGTGGAACCACGACGAATGGACCCAAGGGCCCTACTCAACGCTGGGTGTTGGTGGGCGTCCGCATCACCGGGGTGACCTTGCCGAACCGATCGAGGGACGCCTCGTGTTCGCGGGCGAACACACCAGTATCGATTTCCCGGGGACCATGCACGGGGCCTACAACTCTGGCGTTCTGGCTGCCAGCAGGCTGAAGGAGGCGCGTCGGGCAGGGACAGCAACCGTGATCGGGGCCGGAATTGCTGGCCTTGCTGCGGCCCGTCAACTGACACTGGCCGGCTGGTCCGTCCGGATCGTGGAGGCAACCGACCGAATCGGCGGCAGGGCCCGTACCGACCAGCTCAACTCTGGAATACTCATTCATCCAGGAGCTGCGTGGATTCACGGGCCGGACGGAAACCCAATTGCCAGGATTGCCGACGCGGTTGGAATCCGCGGAATAGGCGAATGGCCACAACGAACGGCCGCCGCGCAAACGGGTTGGTCGCCAGGCGAACACACTGGCCCATTGGCCCCCGCCGAGGCGGTTGCTCGTTGGCTCACCGCAGAGGAATCAGCGGAGATCCAAACCGAGGCTGAAGGTGTACTCCAACGTTTACATGAACGGGCCGCAGCGGCACGAGCTTCGGGTGACGACGACGACGTGACCATGCTTGGCCCACTGAACGAGGAACTGGCGGCCATCGCCGACCCAGGGATGCGAAGCGCTGTCAAGGTGATTGTGGACCTCCATTTCGAAAGCCTGATGGCAGCAGACCTAGACAATCTCTCCTTGCAGCACGGAGATGAGCCCTTCGCATATCCCGGCGGGGACCGGTACCTGGCAACCCCGCTGCAGCCGCTGATCGATTTTCTTTCCAGCGGGTTAGACATCACCGTGCGCTGCCCGGTGGATCACATCACTATGCGCACAAACGATCAGGGGCTAGCAACCGGCGTAAGGGTTGCTCTCCGTTCAGGGGAAAAGATCCACTCGGATGTTTGTGTGATCACCGTTCCCCTTGGCGCACTGCAGGCCGGCTCTGTGGCGTTTGAGCCGCCGCTGCCGCCGGATCATCTCCACGCCCTGAGCCGGATGCGGATGGGCCACAAGTGCAAGGTTTTTGTTGCCTTCGAAACCAAGTGGTGGGGTGACACGCAGTGTTTCGAGGTTTACCCAGCACCCAACCCCACCCCCACAGCCCATAGCGCGCCAACCGAGTGGGGCTATTGGGTGGATACGTCGGACCCCTGCGGACAGCCCGTCTTGTGCGGATTCGTTGGCGGTGCCGCTGCCATCAGGGTGCAAGCGCAGTTCCTCGCCGACGGCGGCCCGGAAGCGCTCCAACACGAACTCACAAGCCTGTTCTCGGCTCTCACCCGGGGCGAGGCGCAGTAGCGGCGGCGCAGGCTGGATCACTGCGTTCCCAGACGGGCTTGTGCCCCTACTCCTGACCGCGTTCGGCGTTGCTCCGATCCGACGTCAGCGCATCGATCCGAATAGTTCCGACCTCTTCACCTGACGCCGAAACCGGCTGGTCCAAAACTTCCCCTTCGGTGACGCATACCCACCAACCAGCAGACACGCTCAACGGCGGGAGAAGCTCTGGCGCTGGGAGCACGTCGTAACGCATGACTGCGTCTGCCTCGAGTTCGGTTGGAACGAGCAGCATCAGTTCCGCCGGCCCGTCAGTGCTCAGTACACCGCATATGGGAAGCGATCCCGATCCCGATCCGAGTTTCGGCGTGGCGGAACAACCGATCAACATCACGGTGGCGCTGAGCAGACCAACGAGCGAAATCCCTGTTACACCTGGCCGAACAATGCAGCGGCGCACTGGCTTACGCCCCGCTCGGGGTCCCCAGCAACGAGTACAGCACCGCCATCCGAACCGCAACGCCATGACTGACTTGCTGAGTGATGACTGCATTGGGGAGGTCAGGAACCGACGCCCCAATTTCCACGCCTCGGTTCATCGGTCCGGGATGCATCACCAACGTATCGACACCGATTCGAGCGGCGCGTTCATCGGTAAGGCCGTAACCCTTGGTGTACTCGCGTAGCGATGGGACAAGGCCTTGCTCCTGGCGTTCCAACTGCATACGCAACACGTAGATGACGTCGACCTTGCCGACGACTTCGTCGATGTCGTAGCTCACGTCAACCGGCCAACCCTCAAGCGACGCTGGCAACAGCGTTGGGGGAGCAACCAACGTAATATGTGCACCTAGGGCTGCAAACGAGAGCACGTTGGAGCGGGCAACGCGAGAGTGTTTCACGTCGCCGACGATGGCGATGCGGAGTCCCTTCATGTCACCACGGTGGGCCCGGATTGTGTAGCAATCCAGCAGCGCCTGAGTTGGATGCTCGTGCCATCCGTCGCCGGCATTGATCACGCTCTTCTCGGTCCACCGGCTGATCTGCATCGGTACTCCGGCGGACTTGTGACGAATCACCAACGCGTCGATACCCATTGCCTCGATGGTCTCAACCGTGTCGCGCAGGCTCTCGCCCTTGTTGACCGACGACGTGGACACGCTGAACGTCATGACGTCTGCGCTCAATCGGCGAGCCGCTGTTTCGAACGACAACCGCGTACGGGTGGAGTCCTCGTAGAACAGCGAGACCACGGTACGGCCCGTGAGCGCTGGCACCTTGGGAACTTTGCGGGTGGATACCTCGACGAATGAATCGGTGAGTTCCATCATGGACCGAAGTCCTTCGGCGCCAAGGTCCGATACGGCGAGGAGGTGCTTCATTTTTGGATCAGTACGCCGTCTGCAGTTGCAGCAACCTGCTCTTCGCGAGAGGTCGGAAGGTTCTTGCCCACATAGTCTGCGCGCAGAGGAAGTTCCCTGTGGCCACGGTCAACCATGACAGCCAACTGCACTTGCCGTGGCCGGCCGAAAGTACCAAGCGCGTCGAGTGCGGCGCGCACCGTGCGACCGGTGTACAACACATCATCAACAAGGACGACGGTCATGTCCGTGACGCTTGCAGAGATCTCGCTGACTCCCGCCGCCCGCACAGGACGAAGATCAAGATCGTCACGGTGGAAGCTGACGTCCAGCGAGCTCAGCGGCACATCGACGTCGGGTTCCACTTGCTGCAGCGCATCGTGAAGTGCAGCGGCCAGCCACACGCCACCGTGCTGGATGCCAACGAGGATCAGATCGTCCAGGCCGTGATTGCGCTCAACGATTTCGTGCGCGATACGGCGAACAGCGCGGGCCACGTCGGCCGAGCCCATCACTTGGTGGACGTCGGGGATTTTCCGGGATTCGCGACCGGGTTCTGGCGAGTTGGACGGCATCTGTGATCCTTTCGTTCGGGCCTCACGGGACCCGTTTCACGATCGACAGAAAGACTACCGCCCCGCCCATCAGGGCGGGGTGAGTCAGGTTCTTCACCAGTTCAGTTGCGGCAAAACACCTCGAACTGCAGTGACGAGGTGTTTTGCCCCCAGGAATGGGGGCAACCTCTCTCGCGTCAGTTGGATCTGCGGCGGATGATGGCGTGCTCGACCAAGCGAACCAGCGCTGCTTTCACGCTGCCGCGCTCTCGAGCATCCAGCACGCAGATGGGGATGTCCGGGCCGATAGCCAACGCCGAACGAACCGCGTCGGGATCGTGGGCAAGGCGGCCGTCGAAGGTGTTGAGACACACGACGTAGGGCACACCCTTCTCCTCGAAGTAGTCCACGGCACCGAAGGACTGGTCCAAACGGCGGGTGTCGACCAGAACAATTGCGCCGACGGCGCCCTTGGTGAGTTCGTCCCACATGAACCAGAAACGATCCTGGCCAGGCGTGCCGAACAGATAGAGCATGGAAGATTCCGACAGCGTGATGCGGCCGAAGTCCATTGCCACGGTTGTGGTGGTTTTGGTGGTCACCTCGCCGGCGTTGTCCACGCCGACGGAGAGGCCCGTCATTGCAGCCTCGGTGGTGAGAGGGGTGATCTCGGAGATTGCGTCGACAAACGTGGTCTTGCCTGCGGCGAAACCACCTGCCACCACAATCTTGAGGGGCTTCACCGCGAGGTTCGCGCCCGCGCTGGCAGCCGCCTGCGGTTCAGAGAGCCTTGAGGTCATGGAGAAGCCTTTCGAGAGAGTTGAGATCGGGGGTGCCGTCGCCAGTGGTTTCACTTGTGACAAGAAGTTGCTGGTCAATCAGATCGCCGACGAGGACCCGTGCCACTCCGAGGAAGACCTTCATATGTGCACCTATCTCCGCGATGGAGATAGGTGAGTCTGTACAGAGGCGGAGCACCTCGATATGTTCGGCACGAAGTGCAGAGCTGTATGGCCCTTTATGGGCCGCCTGCACAAGTGTGTCGAGCGGAAAGTCGGCAGCAGAGGTGCGCGCACGTTTTCCAACGAGCGCGTACTGCCGCACGAATCGTTCTTCGGTCATCAAACCCTCGACAAGCTCTGCTGCAGTTCCGTGATGAGTGACGGGGTCAGGACGTTGCCCATGCGAAGGGCAAGCATCTGCATCTCGTAACCGACCACGCCAACATCGGAATCCTTGTTTGCCAGGACAGCAAGCGATGAGCCATCGCTGACTGCCATAAACAGCATGTAGCCGCCGGCCAGTTCCACAATGACCTGTTCAACCGTGCCGCCGCCGAAACAACGCGCTGCGCCTTGGGTGAGGCTGGTCAGACCAGAGGCAACAGCTGCGAGCTGATCGCCACCGGCTCGGCCGATGCCATCGGACATCGCCATGAGAAGCCCGTCAGAGGACACAACGACGGAGTCGACGACACCCTCGATGCGATCGACAAAGTCCTGGATCAACCAGTTGGTGTTACGCGCCTCGGCGCTCATCGTGGGATTCATCAGAACTGCTCCGTAAGGGAAGTGGATTGGGCGTGATGGTTGGTTGCCGAGGATTGCGCCTCGGGAAGGGCATCAAATTGTTCGAGAGGTGCTTCCGCCGATCGGCCGTCGCCGACGTCATCGTTAGCCCTGGCGTTCGAGACACCGCGCTGCAATTTGGACAGCGCGTTGAAACGTGAACCTGGGGAAGTGTCTTCTGCTGGATCTTCAAGGCGCCGGAACGCTCCGGATGCTGCTGCTTGGGCAGCTGCCGAGAACACCCGCCCAGGCTTGCGCTGAACGAGTCCTCCCAGTTCTGCTGCCGGTGTCGGCTCGGCTGCCTGTGCTACTTCCAACACCGCTGCTTCTTGTGGAATTAGCGGAGGAAGTTCTTCGGCGACTGGCGTCGGGATGGAGGAGACGATTGCTTGATCGGCCGGGTCGGCCAGGGCAGCTTGCTGTTCGCTGCCAACGGTGTCGAAGTCTGCGTCGGCAGAGGTCTTGTGATCTTCCAACGCTCGCTTTGCCTGAGTCACCGCGGCAAAGGCGCCCGTGCGGGTGCTAGGCCGCTTGGCTGCAGGGCGGGAGAAGAACTGGGCAGCCTCGTGCTGAGGACGCTCGGACCGTGAGCGCTGTGGCAAATCTGACGCTGGCTCCGCGGCTTCCAAACTGGCTTCCAAAACGAATTCCGAAGTGAACTCCGAAACCGACACCGGTTCAGTAACAGACTCGGAGAGTGCCTCCGACTCGAAGTCGTACGCAGCCGCTGGCTCCGCCTGTAATTCGACCGCAAATTCGGCAGCCACGTCAACTGGCGAAACCGAGAGAGAAACGCCAGTTTCGTCAGCAACCGTTTCGGCAACTGCGGATTCGTACGACGGCGCCTCGGCTGCTGGCTGTGTCCAGATTCCAGGGTCGGCCGCCGCGTCAGCGGACGCAACAGAACGTTCCGGTAGCGGGTTGCTGCTCTGACTTGCGTCGCGCCAGATCTCTTCGGCGTTTGCTCGGAGACCGACCTTGCGAGCTCCAAGTGAAAGAGCTGCTTGCGGCGCTGGCGCCGAGCCAAATGCCGCTGGTGCTGCTGGCTGTTCTGCACCAACCTCTGCACGAACCTCTGCACGAACCTCGGTAGGAGCCTCTACACGGGCGACGCGTCGGGCGTCAGTGAGCGGCTTCTTTTCGGCCTGCTTTGCCTTACGGCCGATGCTTTCGTGGCCGCGGGCGATACCTGCGCCGTCGATGAACATCGTTGCGGGCAAGTACACCTCGCCGACGGTTCCGCCGTTGGGATTCTGCGACAGGAAGACACGGGTACCAATCTTGCGGGCCAACCGACCAACCACCTGGAAGCCAACGCGGTCAGCAACCAGTTCGTCAATTTCTGGCGGGTTGGCGAGACGGGCGTTGGAGTCTTCCAACTCGGTCTCGTTCATACCAACGCCGTTGTCCACGACTGCGACGGTGACAACACCATCTTCGACTGAGGTGGAGAGCGTCACCAAGCTCGTCTTCGGCGAGTACCGCGTTGCGTTTTCCACCAGCTCGGCAAGCAAGTGGCAGGTATCCACGGCGAATGGACCGCTCATGGTCAGCTGGCTTGGAACGTCGCCGATGACAACACGGTTGAGGTCCGAAACCTCTGCGGCTGCGGAACGAAGCACGTCGTACAACGACACTGGCTTGCTCCACGTGCGAGCCTGCTTCTGGCCCGAAAGCACCAGCAGATTCTCTGCGTTGCGGCGCATGCGAGTAACCAAGTGGTCAACCTCGTAAAGCGACTCGAGAACGTCTGGGTCCTCTTCGTTCGCCTCAAGGCGATCCATGATTTTCAGCTGCCGGTCAATCAGGGACTGATTGCGGCGGCCAAGGTTGACCAGCATCGCGGTGACGGTCTGTGCTCGCTGGTGCGAGTGCTCAAGCGACGTACGAACTGAGGTGTGCAGCACGTTGTTGAACGCGTCGGCCATGACGCCCAGTTCGTCGTTACTGGTTGTCTTCACCGTTGGAAGTGCACCCGTCACGGCTTCAGCGGTTGGGTGCTTCAGGCCCTGCAGAACTACTGGCAGTTCTTCGGTTGCGATGCGGCGGGCTTGTTCGGCAATGTCGGATAGACGCTTGCTGAGTGAGCGGGACAACATCAGTGCGAAGAGCGCAGACGAAATCACCGCGAACGCTGCAGCCACCGAGAAGGCAATGGCGCTGCGACGAGAGTTAGTTGCGATCGTGCCGGCTCGTTCGCCGAACATGTTGACCTGCTCGGAGTTCAACGTGGTGACTTCGTTGAGGCGAGCATTCTGCGAGGCCCACCAAGCGTCGGCATTCACCGAGATCGGATGGAAGAACGCTGCGTCGTCGATGATCTTCTGGAACGTCGCGTTGGACTCGGCTTTGGTGCCTTCCATGCGGGTCTGCATAGCGGCACGCTGCTCAGTTGGCAGCGAGTTGAGGAAGCGAACAAACGCTTCGTCCGCTCCAGTGTGATGCGATTCGAGAACACCGATGTCACGCTGACGGAACGAATTGGCGGCCAGGCGGTAGATGCCTGCAACACGCATGTCGGCGAGTTCGGACCGATGGGTGGCTAGCTCGGCCAGGCCGGTTGCACGGCGGGTCAGCTCGGCGTTGTTGGACGAAGTGCCAAGGGTCCGGGCGACGACGGACAGCGACTGCAAACGGGTGTTGTAACGCTCCAGTACACGTTCTGCGTCAGGTGCGTCGCCGTCCACCAGCACGCGGGGTGTCTCGAGGTCAGAGACCGCACCTTCCATGGTTCCGGCGGTCCACCGGTGATCTGGGGGCAGGGTCTGCTCGAAATCGCTGAGCGGCGTCCAAGCAAGCTTGGTTGCCTCACGGGCTGCTTCCACTGCGCTGCGGAGACGCACGATGGTTGGCCGGCCCTCAGGGCTGGCGTCGGTCAACGCGCCCAGGTACCAGGCCGTGCGGTCACGTTCGTCCTGGATGGAGTTGGCAAGCGTGGACAGCAGGAGGACGTGTTTGGCGCTCACCTGGTCGGTGCGAGCCTGACTAGCTGCGCTGAGCCGAGGGGCCACCAGCAGGTATGTGAAGCCCACCAACACCACCAAGGGTGCAAGCGTGGCCGCCATCAATTTGGTCCGGAATGCGGCATTACGCATTGCGGGTAATCCAATTCGCGCTGTCGGTTGTTCGCTGCCGCATCGAGGAGCCCCCTGAGATCGTTCAAGAGTCGATATCGGCAAAGCAGCGGCAGTGCTTGAGCCCAGCTTGAGGAACAGCGTTCGCTAATCGTGCAGTAGCTCAGTCCCAGACTGAGTTAGTGCACGATTTGTCCGTTTTGTCGGGGCCAGAGGACAACTATGGGTGCGCTCAGCAGGTTCGGGTGTCCTCAGCAGGCTGCAGGAGACACCCGCACCTGCATGAGGCACCCAAAGCAGTCCCCACATGAGGCGGAGGGGCCGAAACGATGATCGGTCCCCAATGTTCGCTCACGGCCCGCCACCAGGGGCAGCTCCGAGGCCCACGATCAAGGTGTGTTGACCGTACGTTTCGGCTTGGAATCCGGTGGCACTCAAGCGGGGGACAAAATGTAAAGCCGACCGCAAACCAATACCTACATCCTCGGACCGTATTCGAACATCAGGCGCGCAAACACGCTGAGCGATTGGTCAGTGCGCGGATTTGCCAGCTGGTGTCGCTGGGCTAGGGGTGGACAGCAACACCTAGACACGCCGAATTCGATTCCCTCGTAGCTGGTGAAGCGGCTATACACGAACTTGTCCGGTCTACCGGGCCAGAGCCCGAGGCCGACTAGACGTCGAGGCCCGTGGCGGGTTCTTCTTCCAGGCTGAGACCCTTGGGCTTCTCGGCCGCTGCGACCACGCCGTGATCAATGGTCTGCTCGATGCTGTCGCCCGCACCGGGGCCGGGATCAAGCGTGAGGTCGAAACCGGAGAGGTCTGGGAGCTCGTCGCTAGCTTCGGGACGAACCGCACGCGCAATGGCCGCCAGAACGCCGTTGACGAACTTTGCCGACTCGTCGCTGGAGAAACCCTTGGCCAGGCGGACCGATTCGTCCAATACGACTGCCGTAGGGACGTCGAGGTTGTGGCGCAACTCCTCGATTCCAATCCGCAACACCAACCGGTCGATGGTGGCCAGACGGTGCAACGACCAACCCACGCGGAGGTGCGCGGAGATGTCTGCGTCGAGCAAAGCCTGATTCCGAGACACGCCGTTCACCAACTCCACCGCGAACGGATCGGGCTGCAGCGGCAAACCGCGCAGCACCTCGGCAACCGTGAGCTTTTTGATTTCGGCTTCGTACAGAAGCTCAAGCGCACGTTCTCTTGCGTTACGGCGGGCTGGGTTCAACATGGTGACCTCGATCGGGAAGATGCGGCCCGTTCGATCGGGAGGCAGGTGCAAAATGGTTTCTAGAGAACTGGTGGACAGAACAGGTGGACAGCGCCCACCCGGTTACCAGCGGGGCTCAGACGCGGGTGAGGTACTCGCCGGAACGAGTGTCAACCTTGACCTTGTCGCCCTGGTTGACGAACAACGGAACCTGGATGACCTTGCCGGTCTCGAGGGTGGCTGGCTTCTTGGCGCCCGACACACGGTCGCCCTGGATGCCTGGTTCGCACTCGGCGATGACAAGCTCGACAGCGGTTGGAAGTTCCAGCCCGACGATCTCCTCGTCGTAGAAGCGAACCTGCACGCTGTCGTTTTCCTTCAGGTAGTCAATCGCTTCGCCAAGTGTTGACGGGGCGACTTCGAGTTGCTCGTAGCTGGAGGTGTCCATGAAGACGAAATCGTCGCCGGACTTGTAGAGGAACTGCATCTCCCGGTTGTCGATGATGGCCTGTTCCATTTTTTCGCCCGCGTTGTAGGTGCGGTCGATGACTGCACCCGTACGGACGTTGCGCATCTTGGTGCGAACAAACGCCCCGCCCTTACCCGGCTTCACGTGCTGAAAGTCGATGATTTGCATCAGACCTTCGGGGATGTCAAGGGTGATGCCGTTGCGAAAGTCAGAGGTAGAAACGGGGGGCATGTGCGCTCCTGAAGCGGCCGGGATGAAGCCCGCAGAGGCTAGCGCGTCCGCGAGGCCAGCAGCCCGACGGCACCCAGCGTGGCCAGACGGTAGCCATCGCCAGCAAATCCCTGCACCGAGCCGTGCACAACAGGAGCGATGACACTGTGGTGACGCCACGTGTCTCTGGCATGTGTGTTGGAGATATGCAGCTCAACTTTGACCCCGTCGAAGGCGTTCAGCGCGTCATGCAACGCCCACGAGTAATGCGTGAGCGCGCCTGCGTTGACGATCACCGCAACGCATCGGTTGCGCGCCGCATGCACCGCGTCGACCAACGGCCCTTCTGTGTTGGCCTGCAGATGCTCCACCGTGTACCCGGCCTCACCAGCCGTGCGCCGGGCCGTTTCCACATGGTCTGCAAGCGTTGCGGTGCCGTAGACCTCTGGTTGTCTCACACCCAGCAGGTTGAGATTTGGACCTGACAACAACAAGATGATCCCGTGGGATTCAGCTGAGTTGGTCTGCGTATCACCGGTGGTCATGGCTGCCTAGTTTCGCGCTGCTTATGGATGGTGCATCGCATCGAAGGCTGCGTGCACTGCGCTGAGTTCAACACCAGCCACCGTCTCCACGCCGTTGGGGCCGTCAAGGACGAACGTAAGCCCAGATAGTGCCTTCTTGTCACGGCCCATTGCGGCGATGAGTGCGGCACGATCCAAGTCTGCTGGGATGTCGATGGACAGATCGAACGAGCGAACCACCTGCCGGTGTTCTGCAACCCGGTCAGCGTCGATGCGGCCAAGCACCAAAGCCAGTTCCGCGGCGTACACCAGGCCGATGGCAACAGCCTCGCCATGGCGCAGCGCGTGATCGCCAACCGTCTCCATTGCGTGAGCCAACGTGTGGCCGTAGTTGAGCGTTGCTCTGACTCCGCCTTCGCGTTCGTCTTCTCCAACGACGCGAGCCTTCAGCTCCACACACCGCGTCACCTGGTCGTGCAAAGACAACTGCGGCAGTCCATCCACACCAAGGAAGTGGTACTTGGCCATCTCGCCGAAGCCGCACGCACGTTCACGCGGCGGCATGGTTGCGAGCGTGTCCAGGTCGCACAGAACCGCTGACGGCTGCCAAAACGCACCGACGAGGTTCTTGCCTGCGGCAAGGTTGACACCGGTCTTGCCACCGACCGCCGCATCGATCATTCCAAGCAGCGTGGTCGACACATAGACCACTCGAACGCCGCGGTAGTAGCAGGAAGCTGCAAAGCCGCCAACGTCTGTGACGATGCCGCCCCCGACAGCGACGACCAAATCGTTGCGGGTCATCCCCCACTGCGCCCACGCTTCACACAGTGTCTCTACGGTACTAAGCCGCTTGTGGTGCTCACCTTCGCCGATGACAAACGTACGGTGCTCGATGCCCGGATCACACGGCAATCCCAGCCCGGCAAGTGCAGCAGCAACCGGCTCTTGGGTGACCACCGCAGCGCGACGCGCGTTGGGTGCAACCTCTGCGACGATTGCCGCGAGGTCGTGCAAGACGCCATGCCCGATGACCACGGGGTAGCTGCGATCGTCTGACGAACCGGCGGATCCAAGCCGCACCTCGACCCTGCTGACCTGCGGAGTCATGAGGTGGTCACCAAAGAGCCCAGGCGGCGCACAATGCTGGAGGCAACCCACCGTGGTGTGCGCTTGTCGACGCTCAGCGCGAGATGCGCAACAGATGCATACAGATCTTTTCTTGCAGCGTCGAGTGCACGTACTGAGCCCTCGGGGTCCTTTGCCAACAGCGGGCGGGTAGACGGGTCACCAATGCGAGAGAGGACGGTGGCAGGGTTGGCGCGCAACCACACCACAAAAGCATGCGCGCTGAGCAAGTCTCGGCAGCGTTCCGTGGTGACCGCTCCCCCGCCAAGCGAAATCACGTGCGGCTCTTGGCGCTGCAGGACGCGTTCCAACGTGTCGGCTTCGATGGCACGAAACCACGGCTCGCCGTGGGTGGCAAACATGTCGGAGACAGACATACCCTGCTCTTCCACAATGACCTGATCCATATCGACGAACGGTCGGCCGATGTCCGTGGCGACAATGCGTCCAACGGTGGTTTTCCCGACCGCCATCATGCCGACTAACGCCACATGGCGGGCCTCGACATCTCGCACTCGACGCCGAGCGCGTTTCACCGGTGCTGCGAGTGTCTCCACCTCAGGCGCGCCGTCGGGTTCACTCACTTCGACGGTGCCGACGAAACGTCGAGATCGTGCGCTGCAACGGCTGCGACGGAAGCCTGATGGTTGCGGACGAATTCGGCCACAGAGTCTCCGCCAAACTTTCGCAGTGCTTCGCTTGCCAGAACCAATGCAACCATGGTTTCAGCAATGACACCCATTGCTGGCACCGCAGTGACGTCTGTGCGTTCCTTGAAGCTAACCGTGGCCTCTTTGGTTGTCATGTCGATGGTTGGCAGCGACGGGCGGTTGAGCGTGGCCAGCGGCTTCATTGCAACGCGGGCAACCAACAGTTCTCCGGTGGTGATGCCACCTTCCGTGCCACCTGCCAAGGCTGACTCTCGCCGGTACCGGCTGGACGCCGCGTCCCAAACAATTGGGTCATGTGCGGAACTGCCGCGTCGAGAAGCCACTTCGAAACCGTCGCCGATCTCGACACCCTTCACTGCCTGGATGCTCATCAGGGCTTGGGCCAACATTGCGTCGATCTTGCGGTCCCAGTGCACGTGGCTACCAAGGCCAAGCGGAACGCCATAGCCCAAAACTTCAACAATGCCTCCGAGGCTGTCGCCTTCCTTTGCACAGGCCTTGATCTCGGCCACCATGTCGGCTTCGGCAGCTGCATCGAAACACCGGACCGGCGACTGGTCGACGGCTTCCAGGTCGTTGGGTGTCGGCCGGCCTGCGGACTTTGACCGAACCGGTCCCATCTGAATGACGTGGCTGAGCAGGCTGGTGCCAACCTCGGCCAGGAGCGCCTTGGCGATGCACCCTGCTGCGACCCGAGCGGCCGTCTCACGAGCACTGGCACGTTCCAACACGTCACGAGCATCGGCAAAGCCGTATTTCTGCATGCCGGTAAGGTCTGCGTGACCCGGCCGCGGCTGAGTAAGCGGCTTTGCCGTTTCGCCCGCCGCCGGGTTCATCTCGTCCATCCACTTTGGCCACTCTGTGTTGGCAATGTGGATGCTGATGGGCGACCCAAGTGTGCGGCCGTGGCGGACGCCGCCGAGGATGGTGACCTCGTCGACCTCAAAGCGCTGACGAGGGCCTCGCCCGTAGCCGAGGCGACGACGCGACAGTTCTGCCTGGATTTCTTCGACGGTGACGCAAAGGCCAGCAGGCACGCCCTCGAGGATGACCGTAAGGGCTTGACCGTGCGATTCGCCGGCCGTGAGGAAACGCAGCATGGACCCAGGTTAGTGGACAGCTACTTGACGGGCTTTTTGACCTTTGTCGTCTTGGTAACCCGCTTCTTGGCGATCTCGACCAGGCGTTCGAACTCTCGGACCGAACGTTCCGAGGTGTTCAGCGCAGTTTCGGCGGCTCGGACCTGCGTACGAGCGGCGCTGATGGCGGCGAGATTTGCTGCGGCAACGGTCTGGTCACCACGGTCTGGGAGCAGCAAAGCAACGGTGCCAGCAGCTGGCCCAAGAGAGGGGATGGCCTTCAAGGTGGTGGCCGCTGCGCCGGCCTGCGCAAGCGCCGTCTGAGTTTCGGGGAAGGCTTTCAATGGCTCCAACGTCCCAATGCCAGCAGTGATCCGACCCTGCAGCTGTTGGGTTTGCGCAACGGTGGACCCACAGATGAGTGAGACCTGGACCTGCGGCAGGACAACCGAGAAAACTCGGGTAGCCGGGAACAACTCCGATGCAGCTGCCCTGGCGACCTTCATATCTGTGGCTGCTGCGATGCGGCCAGCAATTTCGTTGAGAACCACGGAACTGTCTGCAAGGACGGTGGTGAGCTCTGCGTTGGAACCGCAGTCCACGGTTGCTGCTGCAAGCTCGTTCTCGAGTCGGTCCAAGATCCGCTGACGCTTTGCAACATCAGTTGCCGCGTTGGTCTTCAACGCCACAAGGTTGTTGCCGGAGGGTGCACCGCTGCGGTCGTTTTTGGCGTCTGCCGAGTTGAGGACCTGGTCGATGCCCGCACCGTCTTCGGCGCGAGCAACGCCGTTTCCAAGGACCAAAGCAATTCCAAGACCAGCAGCGGTCAGACGACGCACAAGCCCGCCGCGTCGCATGCGACTGTCTGCACGGTCTGTGCGGTTGGGTTGGCGGGAAGTGGTGGTCATGAATGTCTCGGAATCGTAAAAGCGCGTCAGGTGGGGTGCGTGGGTAGCCGGGTGATGTTCGCAAGGACCTTGCGCAGGGTCACAGTTCAGCCGACAAATGTGAGGAAGTCATCAGGGAACATCCGATTACTCACGCCAAGCATGTTGACACCGGTCACTCGCAGACACAGCCAGTGACGATTACCGCGAATTTTAGGGCGCGAACCAGATGAGGATCACAGCGCCAAGTCCCAGAAAGGGGCCGAAGGGCAGCTGTGCCTTGAGGTTGCCAAGTTTCAGCAGGCTGTACGGAACACCAATGATTGAGCCAAGCAGGAACCCAAACATCGCGCCGAGAAACGCGCCTCGAATCCCAAACCAACCGGTTCCCATGCCAAGCATCAGGCATAACCGGGCATCGCCCGGGCCCATGCCTGCAGGGTAAACGAACCACAGGATCCAAATGATCAGGCTGACCCCAAGCCCGCACCCAAGCGCAACAATGAGCCGTTGCCAGTCGCCGTTGGCCGAAGCAGCAAGTACCAGCAACACAGCGGTGGCTGCCGCAGTTGGGTACACCACCTTGGTGGCGATCTTGCGGGTTCTGAGGTCGACCAAGGACACCGGGACCAGTACCAAGGTGATGAGCAGCATCGCCGGGAGCCAAGCCCGGGTGCCCACAAACGCTCCAGTCAAGGTCCCTGCCACGACGCACATGACCTCGTTGAGCACTTCGAAGCGAGGGATGGAAACCGCGCACGCCAGGCATCGGCCACGTTGGACCAGGAACGAGATGAACGGAACACTGGATTGCGGCAGCAGAGCATTGCGGCAGACCGGGCACCGGAAGGGCATGCCTGGCATCTCGGTTGCGTCTTTGAGCGGCGGACGGTCGACCAGCACCGATGACCAGGGAGCCCAAAGAAAACCAACGATGGCGCCAATCAGCGCGCCAAGCGGGCTGATGGCCCAGGTGAGGTCGAAGAGGTTCATTCCAGCGTCGAAACTTGCTGCAGCATCACGCGATTGGCCGGAGGTAAGCGGCCACCGCGGCACGCATCGCGTCTACCGGCGCGTCGAGTCCAGTCCAGTGCCGGAACTGGATCGCCGCTTGGTTGAGGAGCATCGGAAGACCATTCATGGTGGGACAACCCAGCGCGTGCGCAGCCGTCAGCAACGCCGTAGAAGCCGGGTGGTAAATCAGATCGGCAACAGCCTGGGTTGGCTGTAGCAATTTGGGATCGATCGGCAGTGGGTCGCCGGGCTGCATACCAAGGTTGGTGGCGTTGACCACCAGTTGCGCATCGGCGACCGCGTCCCAACTGGCAACGCGAGCCTGCGGTGCAAGTTTGGCTGCGGACGCTGCCCGGTCTGGGTCACGGTTGATGATGGCGATGTCTGCGGCGCCGTTTCGACCCAGCGCTTCCACCACCGCACGCCCGGCACCACCAGCTCCGACCACCACTGCACGAACTCCGATGAACCCGATGCTGTTGCCCTGCAAACCGAAGATGAAACCGTCACCGTCGGTGGAGTCGCCCCACAACACGGACGGATCTGACACATCCCGAAACACGGTGTTGCAGGACCCCAGGGACACCGCTTGCGGAGTGAGCCGGTCGACTGCCTCAGCCACCGCAAACTTGTGCGGCATGGTGACCGACAGTCCAACAATGCCCAACGTTCGGACCGCCTCAATCGCCGAGTCGACCGAGCCACGAGCGATGTCGAACGCCACGTAGCGCATGTCCAAACCCAGAGCATCGAACGCAGCGTTGTGCAGCGCGGGCGACAACGAATGACCAACGGGACTGCCGATGAGCGCGCACAGGCGGGTGCGCCCGGAGATGGCAAGCATCAGAGGAACGCTGGAGAATGCAGCACTACGACCTTCACAGCACACCGTTTTTCTTGCCGAGCGCGATGTTTCGCCGGTGCTCGGCGAACGTATTGGCGAAGGAGCTCCGGCCGTCTTTCTCGGTCACCACGTAGTACCGCCAATCGCCCTCTGCCGGGGCCAACGCAGCTTTGATGGACTCTACCGACGGTGTTGCGATGGGCGTAGGAGGCAAGCCGCTTCGGGTGTAGGTGTTGTACGGGCCGTCCTTCTTGAGGTCAGCTGCAGTGGGCACACCACCGCCAAGGTCGTACACCGTGGTGGCATCGAGCTGCAGGCGCATGTCGCCTTTCAACCGGTTGTATATCACCCGAGCAACCTTCGGCCGTTCGTCATCGTACTTAGCTTCGCGTTCAATCAGCGATGCGATGATGAGCACCTGGTAAGGCGTGTAACCAACCTTGTCGTTGGCATCCATGAGGCCGGCTTCCCGAGCAACCGTGTCCCACTCGTCGACCAACTTCGCCAGGATCTCGGTCTCGTCATCGTCGAGGTCGAAATTTATTGTCTCAGCCACAATGAACCCTTCAAGGTTCTTGGTGCTCTCCGCTGGAAGCAGGGCACTTTGCACCGATCCCTGCGCCGCTACGTCCAGGAAACGTTGACGATTGCGGCCCGGGAGTTCGGCAACGCGGTCGGCGATCTGTGTGATGCGGAACCCTGGCGGAATGGTGAGCGGCTGCTGCTGAGGGACCGACGGCGCTTCAGCAAGAACGGCCACGACCTCATCGAAGCTGGAGTTCTTCGCAAAGCGGTATCGCCCGGCCTGGAACTTGCCGACCGAGTTCATCTGAGACCATGCACGCCAGACGTTGGCGTTGCTAATGACGCCCTGCTCTTGCAACAGCTTGCCCAATTCAGACCCACTGGTGCCCGACGGCACTGCTACCTCAACGACGTCACCCGGTGCTCCGGGGTCGATCTGTTTCTGCACCCACCGATACCCGAGACCGGCGATACCCGCGAGTAGAGCGAGGACAATCAAGCCGGTGAGGCACCCGGTGCCCCGGCGTGCCGGACGCGCCAAACGATCCTCAACCACGCGGGTCTGGCGCGGCGGCGCCGAGACAGCGCTGCCGGATGCGACCGTGCGGCGACTGGAGCCTTGCGTTGCTTCGGCTGGTCGGCCGGACCCCTTTTGGCGTTGCGTTGGGACGCTGGTTGGCTCGTCGTGTTCGGCCACCCTGCGGGCTGCCTCGCGGCGGCGAACTGACGCGTCAACGTCTATATCTGGAGCAGCGACGTCGTCGGTCCAATCGGACCATTCTTCGTCCCACCCGTCATCGGGATCCCACCCTGAGGGCGGTCCCTCACCGCCGCGTTCCGAGCCACTCATGCGCGTTCTCCGGTGAAGCTTTTCTGCCCGTCGAGCCATGCTTGTAACAAGACGGCGGCAGCCACCATGTCAACCACACGCCTCCGTGCGTCTGCTTTCATCTTCCGCTCCATCAAGTTGGCATGCGCGGTTGTGGTGGTGAAACGCTCATCGAACAATTCAACCGGCACGGGGAGAACCGTCTTCAACACATCGACCTCGTCGGTGATGAGCTTTGCCGCCCGACCAAGTTCACCGTTGAGGCTGATGGGCAGACCCACAATCACCCGGACCGCTTCGCATTCGTCAACCACAAGCTTGCGGATAGCCCGATGATCTGCGGCCTGGCTGCCAGATCGCTGCAGTACCTCAAGCGGGGAAGCCAGCATCTGGGTTGGATCGGTGCAGGCAACGCCGATGCGCTTGGAGCCAAGATCGAGCGCCACCACGCGTCCCGGCCGTGCAGTTTGCGCAGGGTTTGGGGCGGGGGCATTCATGTTGTGGTCCCGGGGCTCGTCACGTTGTCAGTCTGCCAGCGTGTGGTTGCTTGCTGGGCGATGCGGATCGAGGCCAGACCAAGGCCGGATCCAGGCCAAATCAGGTACCGGCCGCGGCTCTGACCTGGGCCAGGGCTGCGTCGATGCTCTCCACGTTGCGGCCGCCGGCCACGGCGATGTCAGCAGCCTTGCCGCCACCGCCACCGAGGGTCTTGAGTGCGCCTGCGATGAGATTGCTGGCGTGCAGCCCAGAGTCCTTGGTGACCGCGCTGACAGCGGCCACACCGCCGCCGTCTGCTGCACCGATGAGAACAACAGCGCGGATACCGGCAGCGTCACGGACCGCAAGGGCCAGGTCCTTGAGCGCGTCTCGCTCCAGCCCGTCAACCCGCGACACCACTACCCCGTTGACCGCAGTGGCAACGAGGTCTGCGCTTCCACCTGCAGCGGCACTGCGCTTCAGGTCAGCGATCTGAGCTTCGAGTTCCTTGCGCTCTGCAAGGAGACGATCGATGCGGGCTGGTACGTCTTCCGGCTTGGTCTTGAGTGAGGTAGCTGCGGCTTGAAGAACAGCTTCATCTGCGCGCATACGAGCAACCGTCTGCATTCCGGTGGTTGCCTCGATGCGACGAACGTTGGACCCGATGGAGCCTTCGCTGACGATGCGGACAGCACCGATTTCACCGACGTTACGGACGTGCGTACCGCCGCAGAATTCCAGTGTGGGACCAGCCTCGAGAATGCGGACACGGTCGCCGTACTTGTCACCGAAGAACGCAATTGCACCCTTGGCTTCTGCGTCGGTCTTGGACATCTCTTCGTTGAGCGTTGCACGACCGGTGAAGACCACCTGGTTGACCATGTCTTCAATGCGCTGGGTCTCGTCTGCGGTGAGTGCGGAGAAATGGAAGAAGTCGAATCTCAAGCGGTCTGGACCAACCAACGAACCTTGCTGCTTGACGTGGTCACCCAAGACACTGCGCAACGCCCAGTGCAACAGGTGGGTGCCAGTGTGGTTCTTGCGCGTGGCATCGCGACGCGCAACGTCGATACGAGCTTCGGCCGACGAGCCGACTTCGATTGTGCCGCTGACCATGCGCGCGCTGTGGCGCACGAGGCCCGGGATGGCGTAGCTGGTGTCTGTGATCTCCGCCTGACCATCGAGAGTGGTGATGGTTCCGGTGTCGCCAACTTGGCCACCGGACTCTGCGTAGAACGGGGTGCGATCAAGGAAGATCTCGATGAGTGCCTGACCGTCTTCGGTTTCGCCAGCCTCGACGACAGCCATCACCTTTGCATCGAGCGCCTCGGTGTCTGTGTAGCCGGTGAACACCGTGGTTCCGGAGGTCTCCATCAACGTGCGGTACTGCTCGACCAGAGCCTCGGGAGCCTGTGCGTTCTTCCGTGCTGCACGAGCACGTTGCTGCTGCTCGGCCATTGCCGCGTCGAAACCGGGCTGGTCGATGGTGAGCCCGCGCTCTTCCACGATTTCCTTGGTGAGTTCGACCGGAAAACCGAACGTGTCATGCAGCTGGAATGCGACCGAACCCTTGAGCGCAGCGCCCTCACCCATGGCGCCGATCTCATCGTCCAGCAACGAGTTACCGGTCTTCAGGGTTTGCCGGAAACGGTCTTCCTCGCGGGCGATGATGTCGGTGATGCGGCTCTGCTTTTCGCGCAGGTCTGGGTAGGCGTCGCCCATGACCTCGATGGCCGTAGCCACCATCTGCGGAAGGATCGCCTTGTCGGTGCCCAGCCGGTATGCGTGGCGAATTGCGCGGCGCAGAATGCGGCGCAACACGTAGCCACGGCCTTCGTTGCTGGGGAATACACCGTCGCCCACCAGCATGGTGCCGGAGCGTGCGTGCTCGGCCAGGATGCGCAAGCTGAGATCGTCGGCGGACTCATAGCTGCCGCCGTAGCCATAACCGGTGAGGCTGCTGGCCTTGTCGATCAGCGGGCGCATGAGGTCTGTGTCCCACACTGCGTCCACGCCCTGCTTCAGGCAGAGGATGCGCTCGAGGCCGGCACCGGTGTCGATGCTTGGCTTTGGCAGACGCTCACGGCTGCCATCGGCCGACTGGTTGTACTGCATGAACACGAGGTTCCAGAACTCCAGGTACCGAGCATCGGCGTCTGGGTTGGCCGGGCCACCCTCTGGACCGAACTCGGGACCGCGGTCGTAGTAGATCTCGGAGCACGGACCGCATGGGCCGGTCTCGCCCATCTGCCAGAAGTTGTCCTTGTCGCCGAGACGCTGGATGCGAGACAACGGCACGCCTGCGATGTCCTGCCACATCTGCTCTGCCTCGTCGTCGGAGGTGTGCACGGTGACCCACAGCTTTTCCGGATCGAAGCCCAGCACGTTGGTGGTGAAATCCCAGGCAAACGGTATGGCATCAGACTTGAAATAGTCACCGAAGCTGAAGTTGCCCAGCATCTCGAAGAAGACCAAGTGACGAGCGGTGCGGCCCACATCGTCCAGGTCGTTGTGCTTGCCACCGGCCCGAGCACACTTCTGACTGGTTACCGCCCGGTTGAACGACGGAATCTCATCGCCCGTGAAATACGGCTTGAACGGCACCATGCCTGCCACGGTGAACAACACCGTTGGGTCGTGTGGGATGAGCGAAGCCGACGCCACCTCGGTGTGGCCCTTCGCGACAAAAAAGTCGATCCACGCGCGACGAAGCTGGTTGGCGGTCATTGCAGTAGCTGACATGGTCCGAAGATCCTACTGGGCCCTTGGTTTCCGCTACGCAGGCTGGCGGGTCCTGCCTCCTCCGTCCGCTGCGCTGGCTGGCGGGTCCTGCCTCCTCAGGTACCCTCCCACCGTCCTCACTACGCTCCGGGCGGCGGGCCCCTCCCTCGGGTCACCCGCCAGCCTGCTTCGCTGGTTTCCTTCAACCCTCCCGCTTCGCTTGGGCGTAAGGGTGGTTGGGTTGGGGAAACTGTGGAATTTGTGGGGTAGAGCTACCTCATCCGCCAGTAAGGCGAGCCCAGAAAGCAAACCACGATGCAGCTGCATCGTGTTTGCCCTAACAACTTTCAGCCCACTCCATGAATTGAGGTGTCACTTTTTGGTCAAAATCGCGCGAAAAGTGACATCTCAGTCGACCCACAAGGAGTCCAGCGGAGCGACCGTGACGCGTCCGACGCCGCCGTCCGTTCGTGGGCTATTGAATCTTGATCCACCCGCTCTTCATCAGTACCCAAGCCGGGCCAGCCCAATTGAGCCGCAGCAACTCGCCCCTCACCGTTTGTTCAAGAGCGATATCCCCAAATCCTTCTTCACACTCCGCTATAGCAAACCCGCTTGAAGTTCCCGAACTCACAAACCCTGGCAGAAAATCGAAACCAGTCCTACCAACCGGCGCTGGCATGCTCAGCCCTCCCGCATCTCGACTTCCGTCAGGCCTGTCCCGTGGCGAAAGAAACCGACCTTGAGGATCAGCAACTATCACACACGGATCGAATTTGATCAGCTTCAAATCGTTCGCCTCTGACGGGAAACCCGGACGATCGAAAGGATGAGTAGAGCTACAACTGGTAGCGACAAAAACAACGGCCGCGAAAACCAGTCGAAACTTCCGAACAGGTAAACCGACGCTCAGCATCTTCAGCGATCCTTCGAGGCTGACTGTCTAAACGAGTTTGTATCTTGTGCAGACGGACTGGGTGACGAATTTGCCCTTGACCTTGACGCGGCGTTTCACGTACTTGGTGCAAACCCTCTTCTTGGCTGCGGCCTTGGTGGTGACTGGCTGGGTGAGGGGCTTGGCAGTGGTCGGTGGAAGCGTTGGGGCTGGCGGCAACGTGGAGGTTGTAGTTGTGGTGGTGGCCGCGATGGTTGTGGATGTGGTGGTCGTGGTCGTTGGCGAAAGGGTGCCGAAGCGACCCATGCGGTTGACGTTGGTTCCCACTGTCCACACGTTGGCATCTGGACCGATTGCAATGCCACGCAAGCCGAATGCTGATGGCGCTGCGTACGCAGTGCGGGTGAATGCTCCGCCGCTGAAGGTGAGCTTGGACACGTTGTTGAGACCGTTTTCGATGAGCCACATGCCGTCGGAACCTGCAGCAATTGCGCCGGGCACGGCACCGCCAGGAAGGGCGAATTCGGCGTAGCTGCCGTTGGCGTCGAAGCGTGCCACCGAGTTGGTTCCGGCGAGAACCACCCACATGGCGTTGTCTGGACCAAGCGCAAGCGCAGCAGGATCAGCACCGGAGTTGGCGAAGTTGAACGCGGTCGAAACTGGCGCACCGATGGGGCTCCATCGGGTGAGCATGTCCACGCCCGCGTTCTTTTCGACAACCCAGACGTTTCCGTCAGCTCCGATGGCGAGTTCTACCGCGGCGCCAGCCGACAACGTGATGGTGCTGGCGCCACCCAGCGATGACGATGGGGCGTACCGATCGATACCGCCTGCCCGGGCAACCCACAACTGCGTACCGACACCAAGCAGGCTGTTGGCCGTTGCACTGACCGGGCCGAGATTGACGACGGTGCCACCAGGGTTACTGGTCTTCACATTGTTCGCCGTGTCCACCCAAGCAAGAAGCCCGTTGAACAGTCCCATCGTTTTCACCGGTGCGCCGGCGTTGATGGGGCTTGGTGTTGCCACACCAGCCGCCGAAAACGCGGTGAAGCCATTCAGGTTGCGGTTGGCGAGAATTTCGCCCTGCCACGAGATGAGCTTGCCTGCGAGCGTTGCGCCAGGGTCAGCGGTGTAGCTGTTGATGCTGTTCACCGGGTCAGCTGCTTGAGCGGTGCCAACGGTCAGCGCGGTGATCGCAAGGGCTGTCGCAGCTGCCGCAACCCGGGTACGGCGATGCCGAACGGGCCTGGTGGGGTCAGCGGGTCCGCTGCTGGAACACTGGTTCACTGGCAACGAAGCGGATGGGAAATCGTGCATATACGTCCTCCTGGGGAGTCAAGGCGACGCCATGTCGGCGACCCATAGTGTGGCGTGAACCTCGGGTCCGGATGGACGAATCGAGGTTCACCCGGTCAAGTCGACCAATATTTGCGTACCGGTCCAGCGAGATCCGGGCTCAACGCTGCACGCGGTTAGCACAGCGGCTTCCACGCATACGTAGTTTACCCACTCACCTTTTCCCAGGTCAGCGATACTTTCAGCAGCGTCCGGTCCGATGTTCCAAACCACGGCATCGGCGAAACCAGTCTGTGCACACAGCATTGATGGTTCCCCAGCAACGCTGACCACCACCGGCCGAGAAATCTTCGCAAAATTGAGATCCACCTCTGTCCCGAACGACAAACCGACAGGCGGTTGCGTTTCATGGCCGACAAATTGGGGATGGTCGAGACCATCAATGCGGACGGTTCGGACATCGTCCACCGAAAGGTACGTATGCAGAGCACCAGTGAAACTGAACGCTACCGGCCCCACGTTTTCCACGGTCAACGCCACCGCAAGAGTTCCCGGACCTAACGTCACTTCGAGCACCAAGGCACACGGCGAAGCGAACCCTGCCCACAGCCCCGGTGCAACATCAAGTACAAAACGGCCACCATCGCGGTGGCGCCACACCGACGTGCGGGCGTAACCGTGTTTTGGCAGATCGCCCATGGAAGCGAACTGCGGAAAACACACCGGGATACCGCCTCTGATTGCGCCACGAGTGGATGCCAGCGACGACATGAACAACCGCTCACGACCATCTGTCGATTGCCACGAAACAACGTGTGCTCCGTGCAACGCGACAGTCGCCTGGCTGCCATCGACGCCCTCCAACTTCACGCACTCTCCAAACACTGGGTGCGCGAACGAGCTCATCGGCCGCGCCGCTTAACTGATTGGTCCACTCTGCCGCTCGCAGGACCGGTGCCTAACCGAAGATGAAGTTCCCGTTCACGTTCGTCTGCGGCAGCTTTGCCGGTGTCGATAGCCCCACGGACACCGTCGACAACCGTCAGCGTACGTACTTTGGAGTTTGTCTTGAGTCGTTGGGCAACAGCCTGAGGTGCGTACTTCTCCACGACCTTGGCAACCCGTCGCTTGAACCGGTGTTGGGCCCACTGTGAACCCGCAGCTCCCATCGCCGCACCGGCAGCCCACCACACCAACCGCTTGATCATGGGTTCACCTTATCGACGCATGCGCCGCAAGCCACGACTCTTGGCACCGTTTGATGTGGGACCAGACTCGGATGGTTCTTCCCGACCCGCCCCGGCGGGTAGCTGCGGCCACCCATCACGATTCCCACCACGCACCGGGTCACGGCTGCCAAGCCGGATGGGCGGAGCCTCAGGAGCGGAGCGAAGCGACTCGACGCCTCGACGCACTCCCCTTGCCCATGCCAGACCGCGCACCACCGGATTGGTGGCAACTTCGTAGGCAAATTTTGACGCGGCATCCGCCCGCGACGCAACCCCCGTGGCTGCCTGGACCAAATCATCTGCGCGCAGATTACGGTTCTCGGCTTTACGCAACGCGCTGCGAGTGTCGGCAAGTAGCGGCCCAACCTCGGCCAAGGCACCTTCCAACGCTGTAACGCGGGCGGCCACTTCGTTCCCCTTCGCCGACAACCGACGGACCCACAGCACCATGACCACCAGCGCAACGCACAACACGCCAAGCGCAATCCATCCAGCTACGTTCACGACGTTTCCTTGCTCTCTTGAGCGCCGGTCGGCTCTCTGCTGGCCTCGAACCGCGCCTTGATGCGACCCTCGTGACCATGCGCAGACGGTTCGTAGAAGTGGCGCCCTACCAGGTCGTCCGGAAGATACTGCTGGTCCACCCATCCGCTGGCTGCATCGTGAGGGTAGTCGTACCCCTTGCCATGACCCAGCTTTTTGGCGCCGGCATAGTGCGCGTCGCGCAGATGAAGAGGAACAGCGCCTGCGCTGCGATCTCGCACTTCGGCCATGGCACCCCAAATTCCGAGTGCAACACGGTTGGACTTTGGCGCGGTTGCCAGGTGCACCGTGGCCTGAGCAAGGTTGAGCTGCGCCTCCGGCATGCCCACGTGCTGCACACACCGTGCTGCTGCCTCAGCAACCACCATGGCCATGGGGTCGGCCAGGCCAACATCTTCTGAAGCCAAGATGCACAACCGACGCGCAATGAAGTTGACGTCTTCGCCAGCCGTCAGCATCCGCGCCAACCAATAGAGCGCCGCGTCGGGGTCGCTCCCGCGAACAGATTTAATAAATGCACTTACAATGTCGTAGTGCTCATCGTCGCCGTAGCGAAGCACCCGCGCATCGACTGCGGCCTCCGCATCGTCCTTAGTGACATGACGAACTTTTCCAACACGTTCGGCATCGTCGGCCAACGCGATGGCAACTTCAAGCGCCGTGAGCAACGACCGGCCGTCACCATCGGCAAGGTTCACCAGGTGAGCAAGCGCATCATCATCGATGCTTGCCCCTTCCTCACGCAGCGCCCGGGCGGCTAACTCCTGTAGCGAGTCGGGTGTGTGGGAGCGAAGCCTGAACAGGGTCGACCGGCTGAGCAACGGACCGTTGACGCTAAAACTTGGATTCTCGGTGGTAGCCCCGATCAGCACCAACGTGCCGTCTTCAACGCTTGGCAACAGCGCGTCTTGCTGCGCCCGATTGAACCGGTGGATCTCGTCGAGGAAGAGAATCGTGCCGCGCTGGTTCATCCGTTGTTCGTCACGGGCAATCTCAACTGCCTCGCGAACGTCTTTCACGCCGGCCGTCACTGCGGACATGGGAATGAACCGTTTGGAGCTGGCGCTTGCCACCAGGCTGGCCAGCGTGGTCTTGCCCGTCCCCGGCGGCCCCCACAGGATCACGGAAGACAACCGATCGGTCTCAATCAGCCGGCGCAACGGTTTGCCGTGACCCAACAAGTGATCCTGACCAACTACCTCGTCCAGGCTCTGCGGCCGCATCCTGCTGGCCAGCGGAGCCGTGCGTGCGAGGCGCTCGGTCATCGCGGCGGAGAACAAATCGGTCACGTGCTCAGTCTGCCGCCAAATCCGCGGGGAGCAACGCGCCGACTTGCACTGACACTCGAATGACCTCGTGCGCATACTCGGCAAGGACCGTGGACCCCGGTGGAACCGTGCGGTCGATCAGGGCCATCGGGCGGTCGGCAGTGATCCCGTGCTTCTCCCACGAACCACCGCCGGAGGCAAGGTTGAGCAGCATGGGTTGAACCCGGTCGACCGCTTTTGCGAACCGTGATTCAGGCGTCTCACGCGTTTCGAACTCTTCCCACAAGGCGGTGAGGCGTGCGGCCTGGTCTTGGGGCAACATGCCGAAAATCCGCTGCGCTGCTGCCTGTTCTTTGAGATCCTGTGCCGCCTGCTGCTCGGCAGTTCCATAAACAAACAGGTCACCAGCATCGATCTCCACGAGATCGTGCACCAGCAGCATCTGCACCACTTTGGCAACATCGACCGGCTCGTTGGAATGTTCGGCAAGCACCGTTGCGCACATGGCCAGGTGCCATGAATGCTCGCCAGTGTTTTCCTGCCGAGACCCATCGGCGATGAGGTTCTGCCGCAGGATCGTCTTCAGCTTGTCGATCTCAACAAGAAACGCCATTTGCTCGGCGAGGCGACCAGTACCTGGCATGCGTGAACTGGCAGAACCGGTTGAACCGGTTGAACTGGCTGAGCTTGCTGACATGCCAGCAACCATCCCACAAGCAACCGGTCAGTCGTGACGGCCAGTCAGCGCCAACCGGATTCCCAAACCTGCGATGGTCAGCCCACCAATTCCGCCCACCGCTTCAAGGCGACGAGGCGAGGAGGCAAGCCACCTGCGCACGGTTCCGGCCAACAGGCCCCATGCGCCATCGCTGAGCAGGGCAATACAGGTAAACACCAGCCCGAGCACCGCCATCTGAACGGGGACACTTCCGCGTTCACGATGCACGAACTGTGGCAGCACGGCGCCGAAGAACACCAGCACCTTGGGGTTGGTGACACCTACCACGAACCCCTCACGGATGATGGAACGATCCGAGCCAGCCACTGCTGACAGGTCCAACGCTCGAGCCAACTTGGCGCGGTTACGAAACGCCTTGATGCCGAGAAGCACCAGATAGGCCGCACCGACCCATTTGACGAACGTAAACAACACCAGGCTGCGGGTGATCAGCGCACCCAGCCCAAAGCTGACCATCATCGCCATGGTCAGTGCGCCGAGCGCGTTACCCAACACTGTTGCCAGCGCCGCACGACGACCAAGCGCCACGCCCCTACTGATGACGAACAGCACGCTTGGCCCTGGGACCACGATGATGGCAAAGGCTGCGGCCGAGAACGACCCGATCTCGGCAAGAGTGAACACAACACGACCGTAGGCGAACGTAAAGCCAGCCAGGCTCGAGTTTCGTTTTCGACAGAGCGCTACGCCTTGGGCGGAAGGACCCGAAGACCCAGCTCGTTGAGCTGCTTGTCCGTGATGGTGGTGGGCGCGTTGGTCATGGGGTCCAAGCCGCTCTGCGTCTTGGGGAACGCGATGATTTCGCGGATGTTCTCTTCGCCAGCGAGGATGGCCGCAAGACGGTCGATTCCAAAAGCAAACCCGCCGTGCGGTGGCGCGCCGTACTTGAAGGGGTTGAGGAAGAACCCGAACCGCTTCTGTGCGTCTTCCGGCGTGATGCCAAGCAAGTTGAAGATGCGTTGCTGCAACTCTGGCTTGTGGATACGAATTGAACCCGAGCCCAGCTCCCACCCGTTGAGCGTGAGGTCGTAAGCCTGCGCGCGCACGCTGAACGGTGCGGTTTCCAACTTGTCGAGGTCGTCGACATGCGGATGGGTAAACGCGTGGTGCGCTGGTGCAGGGGTGCCGTCGTCCTTGGTGCCGTGGAACATAGGGAACTCGGTGATCCACAAGAAATGCAACCCGCCCTCGTAGACCGGTGGACGGCCAAGCTCATTACGCAACTGGCCAAGAACCGTGCGGACGGGATCGAGTTCGCCTGCCTGGAAAAACAACAGGTCGCCAGCTACCGACTCCGTGCGAGCAAGAACCGCCGACAATTCCTCGGGCTGCATGAACTTTGCAACGGGACCGTCGACCTCGCCGTTCTCTTTGACCTTGAACCAAGCGAGACCCTTGGAGCCCATGCGCTTGGCGAAGTCCGTGAGACCGTCGATGCGGTTGCGGGTCATCTCGGCGCCACCAGGCACTCGGATTGCCTTGACGGACTGGGTTTGGAAAACTTTGGCCCCGGTCTTGGCGAAGATGTCGGTGAGCTCAACCAGCTCGAGTCCGAAACGGATGTCTGGCTTGTCTGAGCCGAAACGCTCCATGGCCTCGGTCCAGGTCATCCGTGGGATGACCTCGCAAGGGCGCGAACCGGTGATGGCTTCGGCTGCTGCAAGCACTGCTTCGGAGATGCACTCCAACACGTCGTCTTGGGTGACGAAGCTCATTTCCGCGTCAAGCTGGACAAACTCGAACTGACGGTCAGCGCGCAGATCTTCATCGCGCATACAACGAGCAATCTGGTAGTACCGGTCTGCGCCAGCAACCATGAGCAACTGCTTGAACAGCTGCGGGCTTTGCGGCAGCGCGTAGAACGCCCCTGGGGTGAGCCGTGATGGCACCACAAACTCTCGTGCGCCCTCTGGAGTGGACGGCATGAGCATGGGGGTTTCGATCTCGGTGAAACCCTGCAGGTCCATGGTGTTGCGGATGGCAGCGTTGATGCGGGACCGGATGCGCAGGTTGCGCTGCATGCGTTCACGGCGCAGGTCGAGGTAACGGTGCTTCAGGCGCAGGTTCTCGTCGACCGTGGGGCCGCCGTCTCGATCTGCGACAGGGAAGACCGGCGGCTCTGCGATGTTGAGCACCTCAACGGTGCACTTCTGTAGTTCGATATGGCCGGTGGGAAGCTCCGCGTTGATGGTTTCGTTGGAGCGGGCAACAACGGTGCCTGTGACGCGAATCACATACTCATTGCGGAGATCCGCAGCTCCATCGACCACGCATTGGATGAGGCCGGACCGGTCACGCAGGTCAACGAACGCCAGATGCTCGCCATGCTCACGGCGACGCGCAACCCATCCGCACAGGCTGACCTGACGGCCAACATCGTTCAAACCCAGATCACCGCAGTAGTCGGTTCGCATGCCGCGGGCGCGGTCGGGTCTTGGAGATGCAGTCTGTTCAGGCATCCGGACAGTCTCGCGTAACCAAATCTCCCTCCTCGTCAGTTTCCGCACCTCGCCCGTTTCCCCACCTCGTCAGTTTCCCCACCTCGCCCGGTTCTGGCGACGCTGAAGGGAATCATCCATTCGGGGCCTTCAGCGACCGCTCGGACTGGTCGATGACGGATCAGACCACCTTTATGCCTATGCCGAACTCCGCCAACTTTCGACGACTCGTGAAATCCCGCAGGTCCGGGATTTCGGGAGAACGCGGCGCAATCGCTGTGGAGTTCGCCATCGTGGCGTTACTGCTCGTGCCGATTGTCTGCGGAATGATCGACTTCGGAACGCTCATGCAGAAGGACGCATCGCTGGAGACTGCCGTACGTCAAGGTGCTCGGTCCGTCGTGCAGGCGTGCACCACAACCGATCCTGCATGCAACGGCGGAAACCGAGCGGACGACGACCGCCGTGTGATGATCGCAATCGCTGGTGCCTTGCGCGGATCAGCTGCAGACATTGAACGCATCGTTGTATACCGCGTTGCGGCCACCGACCCCGACGGCAACACGCCAGCTCCATGCCAGGTCGGGACTGCCGTGGCGAACCTGTGCAACGTTTACGACTCCAGCTGGCTGACGGCATCGGCAGCTTCATTCAGTTGCACCTCCGGCGCAGCCTCCAATTGGCCTGCGTGTGGTCGTTACCGGGCCGGCAACGCATCGGATTACGTCGGTGTATGGGTGAAATTGCGGCACAGCTACGTGACTGGAATGTTTGGCCCAGGGCGGACACTTTCCAAACGCGCCGTGTTCAGGCTTGAGCCACAACCAACTCCGCCAGAACGCGTTCGGCGAGTGCCTGCGCCCCCAGGCGCAACGATGGCCGCGACCACCTCCGGGACCACCATTCCTATTCCCACATACGATTCCACGCTGCCGCCGCCGACCATCGCAACCACAAGCACAACGACAACCACCGTCTTTGTGCCGACCACCCTGACAACCAGCACCAGTTCAACGACGACAACGACCCTCCTCATCCCGCCGACCGGTGCACCGACAACGGATTCGACGACCACAACCGACCCCGGGCCGACCACCAGTACAACTATTGGGCCATCCACAACATTGGCGGCCACGACGACGTCCACAAGTACAACGACCACGTCGACAACGACCACGTCAACAACCACAACACGCCCGCCGATGGGCGGTTGAGCCCCGACATGTCGAAGCGACTCACACGAAAACTGGCCCGCTCCGAACGGGGTGCAGCGATTGTCGAAGCGGTTCTCGTCACGCCACTGTTTTTGGCCCTTGTCCTTGGCATTGTCGAACTTGGCCCTCTCTTCATGAACTGGAACGCAATTCACGGCGCGTCGCGCGAAGGTGCCCGAGTTGGGAGCGTCGCAGGTACCGCGCCGAACGCGGATTGGCAGATACTCGCCGACATCGCGCGTCGACGCCGGGCGTCCATTGCTCGGCTCAACTACGTGATTGTCTTCAAGGCATCGAATCCAAACGACGACCCGAGCAGTACATGTCTGACGCGGGCCGCAGCTGGCAACAACGGCGTCAACGACGCTTGCAACATCTACTACCTGTCCGATTTCTCGCGTCCCGCATCAGACTTCGGAACCGGTGTCGGCTCGGCTGCCGATTCGAAGTGGTCGGCAGTCGATCGAGTCGACTGGACCGACGGTCCGCCAGATTTGATCGGGGTTCACGTGTCGACTCGGCACCGCACACTGACGGGCATCATCCCGTCGGCAAACCTCGACTACACAACAGTCTTCGCAATCGAGACAAGGACGGAATCAGGGTGATTCAGGACCCAACGCCCTTGGCCATGCGGCCTGGCCCGCAGCGGTCCGAGCGCTCCGAACTAGCTGGCGGCGAAAGCGCGTACGTCGCGGTCATGACTGCGCTCATCATCACGGTGCTCCTGATGGCTGTCGGCCTTGCTGTCGACCTGGCAGCGTGGTATTCACGCTCGTCAACCTTGCAACGAGCGGCAGACGCGGCAGCGCTGGCCGGAGTAACGGCCACGCCTAACCGAGCAGCGCAGCGCAACATCGCAACGCAATCGTTGGAGAAGAGCGGCATCGTCAATGGTGCAAACGGGATGACCGTCACCATGACGTTCCTTACCGGTTCGGCAAACCGCATGTACGTCGAGGTGAGCGACTCTCAGGTACCCGGCTTCTTCACCCGCTGGTTCCGTGATTCACCAACGATTGTCCGGTCAGCAACCGCCCAGTTCATTCAGAACATCTCTATGGGATCCGCGCTTAACGCGCTGGGGACCGGCGACAAAGCTGGCATGACGCCAGACGGCTCTACTCAAGACTTTTGGCTGGCCGCTGGCGGATTTTGCGCAGCGAAGGAGGATGGCGACCGATTGCTGTCGTTCTCAGACGGTACGCGGGTGTACAACGACCCCGCTCACTTTTGCGGTCACACCGAAGGCGGCAATCCAAACGGTGCCGACGTCCACATCAACTCCGACTACGACCCGGCCGGTTATACCTACAACCTTGCGGTTCCGTGTCCAGGTTTCATGGTTGATGGCGAATGCCCGTGGAACGTGCCTGCGACATCGGCCGACATCACCCTTGAGGTGTACGACCCGTCGTACAGCCCAGCATCAGGCAACCCCGACGCGTTTTTCCGGCTGGATTCGCGGATGGTTGGGTCTACCCATCCTGCATACAACTCGGTATCAGTCACCACAACGTTCGCGATCTACCGGCCAGACAGCACCCCAGACGATCACACCGACGACGCGCCCAGCCAAATCGTCGCCCCAAGCTTTGGGACCTGCATGGCTCCATGCGGGGACACCAACACGTGGGTGCCGTTGGTGACAATCCCTGCCGGCAGTCCCGGCGGTCTGTACCGGGTGCAGGTGTACACCAGGCAAAACGAAGCCAACAGCTTTGGACACAATGTGTTTGCGTTTCGCGCCAAGGTGGGTGCCACGTTCACCCCATGCTCGTCTGTGCCTGCATCACCGTCGTACAGCGCGACCTGCCCCAGCATCGCCGGTGACGATTCCATCAGCGTCTACGCGAACAAGTCCGGTGCCGTGGCTGACATGTACCTTGCACGGCTTGCGCCTGCAGCCGACTACCGAGGCAAGCGCATCCGTATCCTCTTGTGGGATCCGGGCGAAGGCGCCAAGGAAATCCAGATCCTTCCACCAGGGTCGGTGACACCGGTCAACTTCAGCTACAAAACGTGGGACCCCGGCCTGTCTCGTTTGGACGGCACCAAAATCTTGGACAAGGCCGAAGGCTGGACTGCACCAATCAACACCAACACGTTGGACGTGTCCACCTACGGTTCGGTGTCAGGTTGGTACGGCGGTGTCTTCTATCCGATGTGGAGCAGCAACAGCCGATTCAGCGGATGGCGTTACAACGACCGGATGGTTGCCATCGAGCTGACCGTGCCACGTAATTACGGGCGCAACGGGTCAGGCGCCGAAGTGCCGCTGAACGACGACGGCTGGTGGAAGATCCGCTACATCTCTGATTCTGGGCAGGTCACCGACCGGACAACGTGGAGCGTTGGCCTTGCAGGCGACCCCGTTCACCTGGTGGACCCAACCGAGTAGTCCCCCCCCTGGGCCTCGTCGCGGCCCGCACTCAGCGGGCCGGTTCGACGTAAGTGCGCTTAGTTGCGGTTTTGGCCGGGAAGAATGCGGTACGAATCGAACACGGACTCGACCTTACGTACCTCGCGCAGCACCGCTTCGAGATGGCTTGGGTCTGCCAACTCGAAGTCGAACTTTTGTCGAGCAACGCGGTCAGAACCGGTGTGCGTGCTGCAGCCCAAAACGTTGACATGGTTGTCTGACAACACGCGTGCAACGTCGGCCAGCAAGCGAGCCCGGTCCAAGGCCTCCACCATGATGGAGACAACGAAGCCGCGCTTGGCCTGCGTAACGCCGGCGCTGTCCCACTCCACTTCGATCATGCGACCAGCCGCACCCTCGCGCAACGAGTTGGAGTTGGCGCAATCGGCCCGGTGCACAGACACGCCACGGCCCCGTGTCACGAATCCCACGATGTCATCGCCAGGAACCGGTGTGCAGCAGCGAGACAACCGCACCATGACGTCGTCGAGTCCTTCGACGTGCACTCCAACGCTTTCGCGCGCTTTTGCGCGTCGCCGCTCACGTGAGGGTCTGTTGCGTGTTGGCTCGGCTGGCAACTGCTCTTCGAATTCGCCTCCACGCAGGGAACGTGCTACCCGCTGCGCAATGCCGGTGGCACTGACATGCCCTTCACCGACGGCAACGTACAGAGCACTGACGTCGGGATAGCCAAGCTCGGTGCTGATGGCTTCCATGACCGGGCCGACCATGATCTTCTGCGCAGGCAGAGCATCTTTACGAAGGGCTTTGACCACCTCGTCACGACCGGACTCCAAGGCGTCTTCGCGCCGTTCTTTGGAGAACCATTGTTTAATCTTGGCTTTGGCGCGCGGCGTGGTGACGATGTTCAACCAGTCCCGCGATGGTTGCGCTGTCTCCACCTTGGACACGATGATCTCGACGGTCTCGCCGGAACCAAGCGCAGTCTCCAACGGGATGAGCCGTCCGTTGACGCGCGCACCGATGCACCGGTGGCCGATGTCGGTGTGGATGGCATAGGCAAAGTCGATGGGGGTGGCCCCAGACGGAAGCGTGACCACCTTGCCCTTTGGCGAGAAGACGAAAACCTCTTCCTGGTCGAGGTCGGTCTTCAACGTTTCCAGGAACTCGCCAGGCTCACTGGTGTCTGATGTGGCCGATTCGGTAACGCGCTGCAGCCACGCAATGTTGGCCGGATCGATGGGGTCTGGCACCCCACCCTTGCCTGCACCAGCCTTGCCAGCCTTGTAGGACCAGTGCGCTGCGATGCCTTGCTCTGCGCGGTGGTGCATGTCCCTGGTACGCACCTGGCACTCGATGGCCTTGCCCTCGGGCCCCACCACTGTGGTGTGCAGCGACTGGTAGAGGTTGAACTTGGGCATGGCGATGTAGTCCTTGAATCGCCCCTGCACCGGCTTGTACGCAGCGTGGATACAGCCCAGAGCGGCATAACAGTCCTTCACCGAATCCACGATGACCCGGATGCCCATCAGGTCGTGGATCTCTCCGAAGTCTTTCCCCTTGACGACCATCTTTTCGTAGATGGACCAGAGGTGTTTTTCGCGGCCGGACACCGCTGCGTCGATGCTGAGTTCCGCAAGCCGCTCGGTGACCTCGGCGATAGTACGAGCCAACTGCTGATCTCGTTCCCCAGCTCGGGCTTGCAACATGGCTTGAATCTCTGCGTACTTACGAGGTTCCAGCGCCCTGAAGCTGAGGTCTTCTAGCTCATGTTTGATCTCGCCGATACCAAGGCGGTGAGCCAACGGGGCGTAGATGTCTAACGTCTCTTGTGCAGTGCGTCGGCGCTTCCAGTCTTCGGTGACGGCGTCGATGGTGCGCATGTTGTGCGTGCGGTCAGCCAGCTTGATGAGCAGCACCCGGATGTCTTTCGCCATCGCAACCAGCATCTTGCGCATGGTTGCTGCTTGCTGCGCTTCCTTGGAATCGAACTGCAGCCGTTCCAGCTTGGTGACGCCGTCCACGATGAGGGCAACGTCGCGGCCGAACCGAGTGTCGAGATCGTCCAGGGTGACACCGGTGTCTTCCACCGCGTCGTGCAGTAGCGCCGCTGCCAAGGTGATGTCGTCCAGGCCAAGCTCGGCGAGGATGGTTGCCACTGCAACCGGGTGACTGACGTACGGCTCGCCGGACTTACGCAGCTGCCCGTGATGCGCCTCGGCAGCAAGTTCGTATGCGGACTTGATTCGGGCAACGGAAGCCTTGGGGTGCCGTTCTCGGTAGATCGCGATGAGCGGCGCGAGATACAGCTCTGGGTCTGGGAGGCCGCTTGCGTTCACGGGCGCAACGCTAGCGCTCTCTCACTTCAAGGAGACTGCGCGAGGTTTCAGTTGTCAGGTTCAGTTGTCAGGTTCAGTTGTCAGGTTCAGTTGTCAGGTTCAGTTGTCAGGTTCAGTTGTCAGGTTCAGTTGTCAGGTTCAGTTGTCAGGTTCAGTTGCCAGGTTCAGTAGGTGAGGACTGAACTGACCGGGGCGTCGATGGTGGCGCGCCCGCCAAGTTCGAGCAGCTCAACCAGGACCGCAACTCCTGCAACGGTTGCGCCCGACGCTCGGACCAACGAGCACGCCGCACGCGCTGTGCCACCAGTTGCAAGCACGTCGTCGATGATGACAACTCGTGCACCTGGGCCAACCGCGTCGATGTGCAGTTCAAGGACGTCAGTCCCGTACTCAAGCCCGTAGGGCTGGCGATGCACGGCCCATGGCAACTTGCCAGGTTTGCGAGCCGGCACAAATCCGAGTCCAAGCCGGTCTGCGACAGGGACTGCGAACAAAAAACCGCGACTTTCGATACCAAGCACCACATCGGGCCGCATCGCCGAAACTGCGTCGACCAGCAGACCAAGGGACTGGCCCAAAGCCCGAGCGTCCTGCAACAGCGGTGTGACATCGCGGAACATGATTCCCGGCGACGGAAAGTCCGGGATGTCACGAACCAGCCGTCGAAGGTAGTCAGTCATAGAGCGACTGTTTCGTCACGGCCGCGCTCGGTCAGCTACTGGCGCTTACGTGGACGCGGAACCGACCCACCGGTGAGCGCCTGCGTGGCGTCGATGTCGATGGCCTGCACTGCTGCTGCCAACCCTTCGGGGCCGGACCGTAGGGAACGACCGCTGGCGGCGATCTTGTCGGAGATGACCTTCCATTGCGGCTCACGTTCCTTCAGCAACGCCAGTAACGGCGATGCAATGAAGATGGAGGAGTACGCACCGGTGAGCAGACCAATGAACAGAGCGAAGCCGAAATCGGCCAGCGAAGTTGCGCCCATCAAACCAGCACCGACAACCAGCAACGAAACAATGGGGAGGATGGCCACAAGCGAGGTGTTGATGGAACGCATCAACACCTGGTTCATGGACAGGTTGACAATGTCGGAGTACGACGTTCGGCCAGCTGGGCCAAGTGTGTCCACGTTCTCATCGACCTTGTCGAACACCACCACCGTGTCATACAGCGAATAACCGAGGATGGTGAGGAACGCGATCACCGTTGCGGGACTCACTGGCAGCCCGATGATGGCGTACACGCCAACTGTGATGAGGATGTCGTGGAGAACTGCCACAACTGCGGCGATGGCCATCTTCAATTCGAATCGGAGCGAGATGTACGCAACGATGGCAAAGAAGAACACCACAAGTGCTTTGAAAGCTTTGCGGGTGACGTCCTGACCCCACGATGCGCCGACCTTGGAAACGCTGACTTCGCTGGTCTTGGTTTCGCCCAGCTTTGCCAACGCTGCGGTGATCTTGGACTGCTGCTCCGGGGTGGTGTCTTCGCCCTGGATACGCAGGTAGCGCTGACCACCAGACTCCAGAGTCTGGATCTTTGAATCTGCAAAGCCGAGCGGCCGCAACACGTCACGTGCCTGAACCACCGAAGCAGTGTCGGCAGGAACCTGCCAGACGGTGCCACCGGTGAAGTCGATGCCGAGGTTGAGGCCGCGTAGACCGAGGGTCAGCAGGCCAATGAGAATGACCGCGGCGGACATGGCGAACCAACGCTTCCAGCGACTGACGAACTCATAGGAGGTAAGCCCGTTGTACAGCCGGTGCCACAACGAATTGTTCACTGCGGCTGACATGCTCATGTCGCTGGTGGTTTCCCGGCTCATTTCGCGGCTCCTGTCGAACGCGATCCGGCGGTACCGGGTCTCAAAATGGTGTCAGCGGCAACCGCCGACGACGGTGATGCGATTGGACCCGAGGCGGCAAATGCGCCAGAGGCCACACCCCAGCGTCCGGTGGTGAAGAATTTGTTGTGCGCCAACATGGCAACCAGCGGACGAGTGAAGAACCACGCAACCACCATGTCGAGTGCGGTGGAGATCATCAGCATGAGCGCGAACCCTCGCACGGAACCAACAGTGAGGATGTACAGCACAAACGCACCAAGGATGGAGACACCGTCAGCGGCAAGGATGGTGTGCCACGCACGACGAAAGCCGCGGTCGATGGATGCGTCCATGGAGCGGCCGTGTCGGAGTTCGTCTCGCAAACGTTCGAAGTAGACAACGTAGGAGTCCACCGTGACGCCGACCGAGACGATGATGCCCACAGCTCCGGCTAGCGAAAGCGCGAGACCGCTGGTCTTGGTCAGCAACGACAACAGCGTCCACAGCAGACCGAACGAGGTGAGCAGACCAGCGACCACCACCAGGCCAAGGGACCGGTAATAGAAGGCCATGTACGCAGCAACCAAGAGCAGGCCGAGGAGGCCGGTGAGGATGCCGGCGCGGAGCGAGTCACGGCCGAGCGATGCGCTGACGGTTTGGACCTGCTGTTGTTCCAACTGCACCGGCAAGGAGCCGTAACGCAGCACGGAGGCCAAGTCTTTTGCTTCCTGCTCCGTGAAGCTGCCCGAGATCTGCGCTGTTCCGTTGAACCGGTCAGTTTGGATTGTAGGCGCGCTTTGGATTTTGGAGTCCAGCACGATTGCGAGCTGGCGATTGATTGTCTGTGCAGCGATGCTGTCGAACACGCCAGAGCCGGACGAGGTCATGTCGAGGCGAACTTCCCACTGACCGGTCTGCGAGTTGATCTCTGCAATTGCGTCGCCGACGATTTCACCGGTTGCAAGCGATGGGCCCAGCAGGTACTGGTTGCCGTCGAGATCGGCCAAGAGCACTGTGGCTCCTGGAAGATCGTTGGCGCGTGACGTGAGGCCCGTTGTCTTATCCAGAGTGTCTTCGAATGCGATGGTTGACGGTGGAACTGTTGAGCTACCTGACGGCGACGGTGTCACCGGACCGGTAGCCGAAGTGGTGGTTGGACCCCCGATGACCACCGTCTCGCCTTTGCCAGCGACCACCGAGACAGCCGGAACCGTCTTCGAGACCGCGGTAGTGGCTGCGGCTTTGGTTGGCGAGGGAACGGTGGAATCGGCTGTCTCGGCTTGGGCAGGAGCAGCAAAGCCTGGGTCACCGAGATCCGCAACCGTTGTTGGAACAGCTGTGGTGCTTGCCGGCTTGACCGTGGTGCCAGCCGTTGTGGTCGGGCCGCCGGTCGTTGAAGGGCCACCGGTGGTTGAAGGGCCGCCCGTGGTTGAAGGGCCGACGGTTGTGGTTGCCAACGCGTTGAAGTCGCTGCCCAACGCCTGGATAACCGGACGGAACCGCAGTTCAGCCGTCTGGCCAACCAGGTTGAGGACTGCCTCAGGGTTCTTCACCCCGGGAACCTCAACCAGGATGCGGTCACCCTCGATGCGGACTTCGGCTTCGCCGATGCCCTGACCGTTGACTCGCTGTTCGATGATGGAACGCGCCTTTTCCAAGGCACCTTCTCTGACCTCGCCGACTGGCTTCATGAGAACAGAAGCACCGCCTTGGAGATCCAAGCCAAGACCTGGACGCAAGCCTGCGATCAACGTGACGATGAGGCCAATAGATGACACCGCCAGGATCACCGCCAGGGACAATCGATTTCGGGCCTTCATGGGTTCCTCCAACGCCGGCTGGGACCGGCACAGCCGAGACAATCTAGTGCCTGAACCGGCCGTCACCGCCGCATGGGCGTATCAGACGGCTTCGCGCGTCTCCCAGACCTCCGCGGTGGCGCTCCGAAGCTGGTCGAAAGTGCCCGCAACGATTGCTTCCCGCGCGCTCTCCATCAGGCGCAACAAGTACGAGAGATTGTGAATGCTCATGAAACGAGACGCCGACTGCTCCCCCACCGAAATGAGATGGCGGAGGTACCCGCGGGAGAACCGCCGACACGTCATGCAGTCGCATGCGGCGTCCAGCGGTGACTCGTCGTTGGCATAAAGAGCGTTCTTCACCGGAAGGCGCCCGGTTGAGGTGAGCGCAGTGCCGTGACGCGCCAGGCGGGTGGGCAGCACGCAGTCGAACATGTCCACGCCTCTGGCGACGCCCTCGATGAGGCTGATGGGATCGCCGACGCCCATGAGATACCTCGGCCGATCAGCGGGCAGCGCGCGAACCGCTGCTTCGATCGCAGGAAGCATCTCCTCGCGGGACTCGCCCACGGACAGTCCCCCGATGGCGTAACCGTCGAAGCCGATCTCCACTGTTCGCTTTGCGCTCTCTTCGCGGAGTTCAGAATCTGTCCCGCCTTGTGCAATGCCGAACACACACTGGTCCTCACGGACTCGGGCGTCACGGCAACGCGCAGCCCAACTTGCAGTGCGGTCCACCGCCTGGCGGAGCAACTGGGGGGTGGACGGTAGGGCGGGGCAAACGTCGAGCACCATCGCAATATCGGCACCGATCTGCTCTTGCACGGCGATCGCCTTCTCCGGCGTGAACCGATGCAGGCTCCCGTCGTAGACGGAACGAAAGGTCACCCCGTCGTTGTCCACCTTTGGGTCGAGGGAAAACACCTGGAAGCCGCCAGAGTCGGTCAGCAAGTGGCCGGACCAATCGGCGAAGCGATGCAACCCTCCCATGCGTTCCACAAGGTCCGTGCCTGGTCGCATCATCAGGTGATAGGTGTTGCCCAAAATGATCTGCGCGCCAATGGTTTCGAGGTCATCGGGGCCAAGCGCCCGCACCACTCCTCGAGTGCCGACGGGCATGAACACTGGGGTCTTGAACGAGCCACGCGGCGTGGTGACTGTGCCAGCCCGAGCCACGCCAGCGGCGCTTGTTGACGTCGCGTCAAGCGCGAACGTAAGGCGAGTCACTTCAGCGTGATCTCGATACGACGATTCAACGGGTTTCCACGGGAATTGTTGTCAGGCGCAATGGTTTTCTGACTGCCGTAGCCAACTGCCGTGACCCGTTCGGCAGGAATTCCCTGGGCGAGGAACTCGGCACGAACAGCATCAGCACGCCGCTGCGAGAGGGCCAGGTTACGGTCGGCGCGGCCACGACTATCTGTGTGGCCGCCGACTTCGAACGATACGCCGGTAGGAGCCAGGCGAGCTGCGATGTCGGCAACGATTGCCTTACCGGCAGCACCAAGCGCAGCGGAGTCGGTTGCAAACTCGATCTTGCTTGCCTTGAGCGTCGCGGTGACTTCTGCCTGCAACGCAGTGAGCGCCGCAGGGTCCAGCGTTGAAGCGGTCAGCAGCGTTGTGGAGGCTTCAGCAGTCGCAGTTGTGGTCAACCCTGCGGCCTCGGTGGAGCCGACCGAAGTGGGGCTGGCGAGCTCGAGTTCCAAATTGTCGATGACCGTGCGCGACGTCGCGCTACTGAGTGTCTGCACGAGCTCGGCTCGGCCCGAATCATCAGCGACGCGACCCGTGACGGTTACTTCAACCTCGGAGATTTCGACGACGGCGCTGCGAACATTGATCGCCGGGAATCGTGCGAACGCAGCACCCAGAGCGGAGTACGCCTCGGAATCGCCGCCTGAACCGGTTGGCTGTGCGAACTGCGCCGACACGTTTGCCTCGCCAAGCCCAGCAGCGGTTGCTTTGATCAGCGCCTGCAGTGCTTCTTCGGCGGGCCGGGTGCCCTCGAACGAGACTTTCCCCTCCGAGTAGATAGCCGTCAGCGGAAGGACTCGGCCAGCGGAGCCACCGATTTGCAGCTTCGACGTATTGACGCCCTTGACGTAGCGAACTCGGCGAACTAGGTCACCAGCGGTCTTTGCGTCAGCGGCAGATGCCACGGATCCTTCGAGGGCCAATTTGCGTCCATTGGCGACGACGCGAACTCCAGCGAACTCGCCGGCGGAGAGAGCCGTATGCGCGTTCTTCTCAAGCTTGCGTTCGAAACTGTCCCGGTAGATGGTGGCGCCAAAGCCCAGCCAACCGACGATAAAACCTGCAACCAGAATTGCAGCCAGCCGGCGACGCCACCGACGCCGAGCGGAACGGGTGCGGACGAACGAGGACTCTGCAGGAACCGCCAGCGCTGGAGCTTCTGCGACGGCTTGCGCGTCCGCCACCAATTCGTCGGGTGCCCCTGGTGCAAACGCGTTATCCCCCTCGATGGACGACTCGGTAGAGGGACGATCTGAAGTGCGGTCAGTCATGGAATCTGTCGGATCCGAGGTCATCGCCCTGCGGAATCGTCTTCAGGGGTCGCCGTCCGGCTGCCAAGCGTGTTGTTTGCCTTGGCCAAGCGGTCAGCGAGGGAGTTCATGGAAGACTGCTGCCGCATCGTGACGTCGCGGAAGTTGATGAACTCGTCGTTGAGTTCATGCAGCGCCTCGAAGGCACTGTCTGCACGAAGACGGGCTTCGGACAGCTCCACGTGCAGTTGGGCAACGGTCGACTCGTGTGAGGCGGTGAGCTCGGCAAGCGACTGCTCCAGCCGCTCTCGTTCCGTTGCTGCGTGGTCCTTCAACGACTTCAATTCGTTGTGGTCGTGTTCCAGGGTCTGGAGTCGAGCAAGGAGCGCGGCGTTGTCCTGTGCAGCTTGCTGCTGAGCGGCGCCAAGGTCATGTTGGGCCTGAGCCAAACGGTCACGGTCGGTTTTGATTTGGTCCTGTTCGGCCAACACCCGGTCACGTTCGGCGAATGCCTGATCACGAGCCGACGCTGCCTGGTCCCGTTCAGAAGCAACTTGCTGCAGTTCCGTTGCGAACCGGTCACGTTCGGAAACAACCTGGTCGCGTTCCGAAACAACTTGGTCACGCTCAGCGGCGAACTGATCACGGTCAGCGACGAGCTGATCTCGGACAACTACCAGCTGGTCTCGTTCGGCTGCAGCTTCACCGCTCTTTGCGCTGCGACCCTGCAGTTCGGTGGTGGCCCGGGCAAGGTCACCGGCAAGTGACTCGTTTTCGTCTTCCACGTCCTGCAAGCGTTGACGCAAGGTGTTGACGTTCTGGCGTGAACGAGCCAGCTCGGCGTGCACTTTGGCCAATTCAAGCTCGAAGTCACCGGTGTTTTCAGGTTGAGCGGCCAGCTGCGTTTCGAGACCGCTTGCACGGCTTTGGCTGGCGGCGAGAGCGGCGGCGACCTTTTGGTGTTCGGAATCCAACTGTTGGTGCTGCGATTCCAGTTCTACAACGCGTTCCTGTGCGGTGGTGGCCGTGGTGCGCAGGCGAGCGATTTCTGCCTCAAGCACGCGTACACGGTCCAGCTCCGCAAGGTCTGCGCCGGAGGAGAGTTCGTCCAGGCGAGCTTGAGCTTCGGCCAGGTCGTTGCTGATAGAGGCGTGTGAGCGCTGCAGTTCTTCGTGCGCTGCTGACAGCTGGAACCGCGACTCGTTCACCTGAGCGTTCTCTGATTCCAGCTCGGCGATACGGCGAGTGAGTTCAGGATCGACCGTGTCTGCGCCTGCCGTTTCTTGCATTGCGTCCTGCAGCTTGCGGGCGAGCCCGTCGGCCTCGGAGCGCGATGCCGCCACCAGTTCTTCGAGCTCGGAAATCCGGCGGGTCTGGAATTCCGATCCGCCGTCTGGGAGGGCTTCGCCGTTCAGCGCAGCGTGCAGCTCTGATTCACGCTGCAACAAGAGGGCCTGAAACTCTTCGCTCTGCCCCTTGACTTCAGTCAGGTGGAGGTCGCGAGCATCCATGTCGGCGTGCATGCGCTTCAGACGCTTGCGGAGGCGGACGATTTCCTGGTCTCTTGTTTCGATCTGCGACGAAAGGTCCGAAACGGCCTGTTCGCTCACCGGCGCATCCCCAGCGGGTGCCGCCTCGAACGGCTCATCGCCCCAGATCAGCCACCCGGCTCCAATGCCGAACAAGATGGCCACGACCAAATAACTCGCGAGCTCAAAGATGTACACGCGTCAGACGTTACCGCCATCGGCACCCCGAAAGCGGAACTACGGCACCGAATTCCTCGGGAACTAATCCAAATTGCGGAGAATCTCCCGAGAACACGGAAGAAGTAAGTCAGCGAATCATCGGCATACAGATGATCGGCATGCGTGCGACCGCAAGCCCCTCGCCCCATCGGCAGTGAATGTCAACGCAGTTTGTGAGATCAACCGTCGGAAATCTTGAATTCGATACGCCGGTTCTTGCGTCGATTTGCAGGTGAGTCGTTCGGCACCAGCGGTTGGTTACCACCTTCACCCAAGGTGGTAATTCGCGATGCCGCAACACCAGATTCCAACAGAATGTCTCTCACTGCGTCTGCTCTCGCCACGCTCAGTGCAAGGTTGTGTTCCGCTGACCCGTTGGTGTCCGTGTGACCGACCACCTCGACCCGCGCTGTTGGCGAGGCCACCAAGAGTTTGGCTATCTCCGCAACCACCGCTTCGCTGTCGCGAGTGATGCGCGCCGAGTCCGGAGAGAACTGAATAGTGGACTCCGCAAGCACATCGTCGATTTGGTCTTGAAGAGCGTCCGCAAGCACCGCGGGGTCACCGAACAAATCTGGCCCGGGCCCGGCTGCCCGAGTGTCAGGTGGACGAACGATGGCCAGCGAGCCAGTGACTGGCAGTCCGCTTGTTCGAACAAACGCATTGACTGCGTCACGCACAGCGAGCGTGGGAACAGCGCCTGAGAGTGCAAGACCAGAGTTGTTGCCGGTCACCTCGGCGGTCGACGCGCCGACACGGGTGAGTTCCCCGATGGAGCGCCCGATCCATGTTGCGGTACGAGCATCCACTCCCCCAGGTTTGGTCTCCGTGCGAACATCGATCTGTGTCGCAGGCGCTTGCTGAGCAGCGCCGGAACGAAGCGCTTCTTTGGCTTCGTCGGACTCGACTGCCCCGGTAAAGGTGATCGTTCCGTCAGCATTACGAGTCGCAACGACAGACCCCATCAAGACCAGAATGGTTGTTGTCGTGACCATTGGTGCTTGGTTGGGATCGACCACTACCGTCACCGACCGAGGGCCGGAATAGTGCGGCCCCGCTTTTGCTGCCCCTGCGGTGAGAATCAGTTTGCGCACCGCTGCAACATCTGTGCCTGCAGGTACCCGCACCGTTGCGTCTCGGCCCGAGTAGGACACCATTGCTCCTGGTTGACCACCCGCCAGCAACGCTGCTTCAGAGCGCGACTGGAGGGATCGTTCGACCTTGCTCCGAATGCTTGAAGCCCCAACTCCAAACAACACAAGGGCACCCACCAACCCAGTTGCAATGGCAGGAAAGGCCCGCGGCCCCTTCGGCGTTTCTGCTTCGCCTGCGACGGCATTGGCCAGCTCGACCGATGACCATTCGGCGGTCCCGTCGGACCCTTTTGCAGGAACTTCGGTGGTCATCGAGCTTCACGGCCCGCGGTGAGCTCGGCCTGGTAGACAGCCAACCCGGTAGCGTCGCCTCGCACAAGGAAGCCGGCTTGCTTGGACCAGGTGGGAAGGCTGGGCGCAAACGTCAGGCCCGACGACGCCAGCGCGTCGCGGAGCTGGTCCGACGATGCTGCCTCAAGGCGAACAAACGTGGTCACCCCGGCGCTGCGTAGCGCGGCAGCGATCTTTGGACCAATCCCTTCGATCAGCTGCAGGTCATCTGCTGCGCGCGACGGTGGCGCAGAGGCTGGAACAGAGACTGGAACAGAGGCTGGCACAACGGTCGATGCCGACGTGACCGTGGACGCCCCACTTGTGTCAGTCCGCATCCGACGAGCTTCCGGGGCGCCGAAACGTAGCTCCGCTGCAACCGACTGAACGTCTCGCAAGCGGGCGAGATCTTGGTGGTGAACTGCACGTAACGCTTCCAACTCACGCTTCCACGCCGACGCGCTGTTGTTCGCTTGCTCAACAGACAGCCGCTGCGATTCGGCGTGCGAGGTAGTGAGCGCTGCCTGCTCCATCTGGGCAACATGGAGGCGGTGCGCTTCTGCCTCGGCGAGTTCAAGCCGGTGACCAAGCAGGTCGGCAAGGCGTCGAGATTCCTCAACCGCTGTTGCCGTTTGTTGTTGCGTGGTCGCGTGATTGCGGCGCGCTGCTCCGAGTGCAATTAGTGCTGTGTCGAACTGGGCCGCAAGTTCTTTCGCGGATTGCTGATGCCCCACTGCCAGCGCAAGCGCGTTGCTCGTTTCCCGTTCAGCTGCGGCAAACTCTGCACGCGTCGCTTCGAGGCGAACCCTCGCCTCACCCGACTCGGACTGCACTGCAACAAATCGCTCCTGGACCGTTGCAAGCTCGGCCTCGACGACGGCTGACCATTCGCGCGCCTGCGCGGATTCCGATTCGACGAGGGTGATTTGCTCTTGCAGTTGTGCCGACGCAGCTTCGGCCAGCTGTAGCTGCTCTTGCGCTGCCGCACGCTGATCCTGAGCCGTGACGAGCTGAGACTGGAGCGCCTCAACGCGAACCTGGTTTTCGTTCGCAACCGACGTGAAGTGCTGTATCTCGCCGGTCTGACGCTGGGCTGTCTCGTCGAGAAGGTGGCGTTCAAGAGCGACCCGATCCAGCTCGGTCCGCAGCGCCGCGAACCGTGTGTCGGCCGCGTTGAGGTCGGCCTGCAGCCGCTCGATGGTTGCCTGGTCAGCTTCGCGGGCGACTGCTCGCTGTGCCAAGTCGTTACGCCAGTGCGCAATTGCGAGCTGGTGCGCTTCCACGTGCTCGGCCAGCTGACGGTCGTGTCTGGCGACAGCGGAGTTGAGAGCACCGGAATGTTCTTCGGTGAGCCGCAGCACGGCAGTGGATTCACGCTGCTCTGCTTCGATGCGGCTTTGCGCAACAGCGTGTTGCTGTACCGCCTCCAGTCTGCTTGCCATCTCGGAGCGCACGGCGGCGAGCGACGCCTGAACCGCAGCAAGCTGAGAACGGAGCCCGGCGAGCTCGGCACCGTGGGCGGCCTGCTGCTGTGCCCGTTTCTGTGAGATCTGCTCCCACGTAGAGGTAAGCGCGCGTACATCTGCACGTTTCGAATCGTGCGCGTCGGCAACCGCTTGCGAAAGCTGAAGGCTGTGCGCAGCGGCAACACGACCAGACACTGCCTTGTGTTCTGTCTGCAGCGACTCGCCGCGTTCGTTTGCTCGCTCCACCGCAGCGTCGAGGGCTCGGCCGAGGTATAACGCACGCGACTGCGCTTGTGAAAACTGGCTGTTTGCATCGGCAACCTGAGTGCGAAGTGCCTCAGCTTCGGCCTCCGCCGCCCCTGAGCGGGTAACCAACGCTGAGGTCTGGGCTGAGAGTTCTTCCACCCGAATGTGAAGTGCTTTGGCCTCCGCACTATCCAGGCGCAGGCCGCTGAGCTCTGCGTGCAGCGTCGCCAACTCGGTGCGGGCTGCTTCCAACGCTGCTTCGGTGGCCTGTTGGCGTTGCTGACCATCGTTCAACTGACCTTGCGAGGCCGCAAGTTGAGCTTCGGCGCCGGCCAGGTTTTGCTGGGAGACGGAGAACGCTTCGCGGGCGCGGCGCAGTTCGGTGTCTCGTGTCTGCATAACTAGCCGCTGTGAGTCAAGGTCGGCTGCGGTGGAGGCAAACCGCTGCTGGACACGCCGGTTTTCGTCTGCCAGCGAAGCAAGCTGCTTGTGCAGCACGTTTACCTGCTCCAAGTGGCCGCGCCGGTGATGGCGGAGCGCCCGCGCCCACAGCATCCATCCGACAAGCAGACCCAGTGCAACGGCGGCTGCGAGCACCGCCGCGAGTTGCATCAGGAAATAGAACATTTCCGCTCCTCAAACACTGTGCTGAGTACGACAGCACGTCGACCGGTGGGGCATTTCGTTGACACTGGGGGTGACGTTAGCGAATGGACACTCGTGGACGGTGCGAGGTCGAATCGTCAACGAGCGTCGGACACGGCTCGTTCCACCAACATGCAGTCCCCGAACGAGAGGAACCGGTACCCGGAATCCAGCGCAACGCCGTACAGGTCCCGCCAGACAGGCCCTACGAATGATCCAAGCAGTGCGAGCAGGGTGGTTCGTGGCATGTGGAAGTTGGTCATCAAGAGATCGACTACCGACCAGGGAAAATCCCCATGGATAAACAGGTTTGTCCGCCCGGAGAGTTCGCCACGAGACGCAGCGCTTTCCAAACACCGCACGCTGGTTGTCCCCACTGCGATCACCCGACCACCAGCGACCTTCGTTTCCGCCACCAGATCCCAGGTTGCTTGAGGCACCCGATAACGCTCGGTGTGGATGACATGCGCCTCGACCGTCTCGGTGCTGACCGGACGAAACGTGTCCAGCCCGACAACCAATTCCACCGAGGCACGCCGCACCCCCATGTCTTGCAGTTGTTGGAGTAGCGCTGGGGTGAAATGAAGGCCAGCGGTGGGGGCAGCGACTGATCCGGGTTGGTCTGCGTACACAGTTTGATAACGGCCGGCGTCGGCCAGCGGCGCGGTGATGTACGGAGGCAGCGGAGCCTCGCCGTACCGCAGAAGCAGGTCTGATTCTTCGGCGATGGACATCTGCGGCGACGCCTCGGTGCCGATTCGTACCAGTCGTTGGCCGTCTGGTGCCACGTCGACAATTTCCACGCGTAGGTCTGTGTCGTCCCTGCTGAGGATGGTGCCGATGGGCAGCTTGCGGCCCGGGCGAACCAGGGCACGCCACACGTCTTGCGCATCAATTCGTTCAAGAAGCAACACCTCGGCCCGGGCTCCGGTTGCCTTGGTCAGGTGCAGACGAGCGGGAAGAACCCGAGTGTCGTTGACCACCAGCAGGTCGCCCCTGCGGAGAAACGACGGCAGGTCGGTGACAACGGAGTGTCCTACCTGACCGCCAATGTATGTGAGCATACGAGCCGAGTCACGTGGCTCGACTGGCGTCTGCGCGATCGCCTGCTGCGGCAGGTCGTATTCCAACTCTGAGATGTGCATGCTGCGACGACCAGTTCAGCCTTTGTCGAACAGGGTGCGGTCGGTGCGATGCACTTTGGTCTGATCTTCGTCCAGCACTTCCCACAACGAGCGAGCGCGGTCAGGAACGTCTAGGCCGAGGTGACGCCATGCGGCCTCGGTAGCGATTCGTCCACGTGGTGTGCGGAACAGGAAACCCATTTGGATGAGGTAGGGCTCGTAGACGTCTTCAACGGTTTCTGTTGCCTCGCCGACCATGATGGCAAGCGTGGAAAGCCCGATGGGTTCTCCGCCCCTGTTGCACAGTGCGGTGAGGATGGCGCGGTCGACGCGGTCGAGGCCGATGTCGTCGATGTCAAACACGGTGAGGCCCGCCTTGGCTTCGGCCAACGTGATGATGCCATCGGCGCACACCTCTGCGTAGTCACGCACACGACGTAACAAACGGTTTGCGATACGCGGCGTTCCACGGCTGCGGCGGGCAATCTCGAAGGCACCATCGGGATGCACTTCAACCTGCAGGACGCCTGCTGCACGCTGCACGATTGCCTGCAGTTCTTCCACCCGGTAGTAGTCGAGGCGGGCGATATGTCCAAAGCGCGCATACAACGGCCCGCTGAGCATGCCTGCACGTGTGGTTGCTCCGACGAGCGTGAACTTCGGCAACTCCAGCCGGACCGAGCGGGCTGTTGGACCTTTACCCAACATGATGTCGATCTGGAAATCCTCCATTGCCGGGTACAGCACTTCTTCGACCGCCCGGGGAATGCGATGGATCTCGTCGATGAACAGAACGTCGCCCTCGTTGAGGCCGTTGAGGATGGACGCAAGGTCCCCGGCACGTTCAAGGGTTGGCCCGCTGGTGACTCGGAAGCCCGCTGCCATCTCGTGCGCAACGATGCCTGCAAGGGTGGTCTTGCCAAGCCCTGGTGGGCCGGCGAACAGCAGATGATCAACCGGTTGGGCACGGCGGCGCGCAGCCTCGATGACGATGTGGAGATGCTCTTTGAGCTGCGCCTGGCCAACGAAATCTTCCAGGCTGGATGGCCGCAGATGCGCAAGCACGGCGTCGAGGTCTGGCCCCAGGTCTTCTGGCTCGCCCTCGTCTGGTGACAGCAGGTCCGTCATCGGACACCATCAGCAAGAAGGACCAACGCCTGACGAAGCAACGCCGACGTGTCACCGGTGGCGGGCAGGCGGCGAACCACAGAGCGCACCTCTTCTGCGGTGTAACCAAGTTCACTCAATGCTGCCCGCACATCGTTGCGGTTGTCGGCTTCCGCCACGCCACCAGGGGCAGCAGCGGCGGTGACAAGCACTGCAGGAAGGTCGAGATCGGCGCCTTCGAACTTGGACTTCAGCTCGATCAGCAAACGGGCCGCTGTCTTCTTGCCAACGCCCGGAACCAGCGTGAGCGAATCGACGTCTTCCGTTGCGATAGCGGCACGAAGCGAAGAAGGTGTATGCGCGCTGAGGATTGCGAGCGCCAACGCCGGGCCAACACCGTGCGTTCCGATGAGCAGTTCGAAAGTGATGCGTTCTTCGCGATTTGGGAACCCGAACAGCTGCAGCGCGTCTTCACGGACGTGCGTGTGCACGTGGAGGAACACGGACTGGTCTGCCGCAGCGATCAGCGAACCCAGGGTGCGAGCCGTGACCGTGATCCGATACCCAACACCTGAGGCGGTTTCAATGAGCACGTCGCCCTTGGCGCTGCGATCGATAAGGGAACCACGGACAGAGCCGATCATGAACGTCCACCTGTGGGCTTGGCCGCACGTGTGCGCAGCGATTCAGGCGCAATTGCGATACCGCCAACCGCAGCGGCAATTCGTAACGGGCGACCACCAAACTGTGATGCTGCCGACGGCTCAGCGGCGCTATGGCCAGGCGTACCCAACATGCGTCCTTGCGCTGCGCCGATGGCAGGGGCACCAAGCGCAGAGCGCTCCAAGCGCGAACTGGCTAAGTGGCAGAGCGCCAGCCCCAGCGCGTCAGCAGCGTCGGCAGGTTTTGGCGGGGCAGGTAGGTCCAACAACTTGGCAACCATCGACTGCATCTGATGCTTCTCCGCTGACCCGTGGCCGGCCACGGCGTGCTTCACCTCGTTGGCCGTGTACTGGTGCACCTGGCACCCACGCCGGGTCGCAAGCGCCAGTGCGAGACCACTGGCTTGCCCCACACCCATTGCGGTTCGGGCGTTGGTCTGGAAGAAGACCCGCTCCACCACCACTGCTGTGGGCGACAATCGCTCGAACAACGTCTCAAGTTGTTCCATCATGCTGGCCAGCCGGATGTGAATTGGGTCCGTATGCGGAGTCTGTAAAACACCATGCTCCACGGACCGATGACGGTCTCCGGACCCGGCCTCAACCAGCCCGAACCCACAACGAGACAGACCGGGGTCGATGCCAAGCACGAACATACGTTTGAACTGTAGTGCGCCAACGTGACGAGTTCGGGCAATCCTCGTTGAGTCCGCTACGCGGGTTGGCGGGTCCTGCCTCCTCCGGTGCCCTCCCACCTTTTGACGGGTTGCTCCACCTCGGGCTCACTCCGTCCCTCCGTTCACCACTCGGCCGCGCCCGCTCCTCGCTTCGCTCCGGGCGGCGGGTCCCTCCCTTCGGGTCACCCCCCAACCCGCTTCGGTGGTTTCCTTCCAGTTCACAAGTATGGGGTCGGGGAAGTCACAAAAACTGCGCGGCTGGTGGCGAGTGGGTGCGCTCAGCAGGTTTGGGTGCGCCCTGCAGGCTGCTGGGTGCACCCGCACCTGCAGGAGACACCCACCAACAACGGCCGATCCGCTTGACGCCAGGTGTCCACGATCGGAAAAGGCGCGGGTCGCGACGGTAGCCTGCCGTTCATGTCCTCTCCCCTGCTTCCGCTCAACCCAGACGAACTTCTCACCACAACCCGAGCAGTGCGTAAGCGTCTGGACTTCACGCGTCCCGTGGAGAACGAAGTAATCCTTGAATGTGCTGCCGCAGCGCTGCAGGCGCCAAGCGGGTCCAACGTCCTCACCATGCAGTTCGTGGTCGTCACGGACCCTGCGAAGAAGCTGGCTATCGCGGACATCTACCGCGAAGTGTGGGACCAGTACACCAAGGCACCAATCTTTGCCGGCGCCATCAAGCGTGAGACAAGCGAAGCGCAGGCGCAGCAGGACCGGGTGGCTGACTCAGCCGGCTACCTCGCTGAGCACATGCACGAAGTTCCGGCGCTGGTGCTTGCGTGCACACACCTCCGAGGCACTCGCGAATCGCTCGGCTTCTCGGCAGTTGCCGCGACCATGGGAAACATCCTTCCGGCCACCTGGAACTTCATGCTCGCAGCACGGGCGCGCGGTTTGGGTACGGCCTGGACCACGCTGCACCTAGCCCACGAGCAGCGTGTCGCAGACATCGTTGGCATCCCCTACGACACCGTTGCCCAAACCGTCCTCTTCCCACTGGCCTACACCAAAGGCACGGACTTCCGGCCAGCGGCACGCCCAGCACCAGAATCCATCGTCCATTTCGACACCTGGTGATGGTTCGTTCACGTACCAACTTTCCTTTGTAGCCTGGCCAACCTTTAGCCACGATGAAGTTGCCCTGATCTGAACCAACTGTTCATAAGCGCGCAGAACTGTCACGTAAACGTGATGATTTTGCGGTCAATATCTGTCGGTACAACGTCGATAATCCGAACATGAGCTCCTCTCTGGCTTCAGCAGAGGCACTCGTGGCCCACGTTCTGCGCCGATGCGCCATCGCCCCCGACCCGGGGCGTGTGGCGCGTTTTGTGCAGGGCGCCGCAGATCCGAAAGCCGCTGCCAACGCGGCTCTCGACTGGGCCCTGACTGCCGCCCCACGCCCCATCCTGCCCGCACAGCAGACCCGAGACGGTTGGGAGAACGCCCTGGTGGGCTGGACCGACAACCTGCGGTCGCCTGATGCAGGACTGCACGAGCGTATGACCTGGTTCTGGCACGGCTTCTTTGCCACCAGCTCGGAAAAGATTGGCAACCTGCACATGCTGCACAACCAGCAACAGGTGCTTCGCAATCTGGCAATGGGCAACTTCGGCACCCTGTTGCGTCAGATGGTCACTGACCCTGCGTTGATGTTCTATCTGGACATGCCTGGCTCGTCGGTTGAATCACCTAACGAGAACTTCGCACGTGAACTGATGGAACTGTTTTCAATCGGGCCTGGCAACTACACCGAAGACGACGTCAAGGCCGGCGCACTCGCGCTTGCCGGATACGACGTTGACTACGACACGGCAAAGGTTACGAAGCGCGCAGAGCGATCCCTTGGTGGTGAAGTGGTCTTCCTTGGCAAGCGCGGCAAATTCGGCGTCGATGAGATCGTGCAGATCCTGTTGGCCCACGAGGCATGCGCGCCGACGGTTGCCGCCAAGCTTTACCACCACCTCATCGGCGTGGTTCCAACTGCTGAACGCAAGTCAGCGCTTGGCAACGTGTTCAGATCGGCCGGGTACGAAATTCGGCCGCTGGTCGAGGCCATTGTTCGGTCCGAGGAGTTCTTGCTCTCAAGACTTTCGCGCCCCAAGTTCCCCATCGAGTGGTGGGTGGGAGCGGTCAACGCAATCACGCCGTTCCGTGCGAGCGAAGACCAAAAAGTACACGCATGGGTGCTGTCCACCCTGAACCAGCTACCCCACCGTCCGCCGAATGTGGCCGGGTGGCCAATCAGCACAAAGTGGATGAGTTCCGATCAGCAGATCACCCGCGCATCGTATGTGCGCTCACTATCTTGGAAAATGCAGCCAATTGTGGCAAACGCAAACGGAGACCTTGTGGCGCAGACGCTTGCGCGGTGCTGTCTCTACGAAATCAGCACCCGAACCAGAGACATCCTCAACCAAGCAGCGCTGGCTACAGCCGGCGCCGCAGACGAACTCACCATCTCCCGCAGACTTGTGGCAACCGCACTGCTTTCACCGGAGTTCGCAATCGCATGAGCAAGCACCAGAACAACGGGCCTCTTGTCCCAACGCCGGTTTCACGTCGCCAGTTCCTCTCGATGGTCGGCGCAACCGCTGCCGCAGCGGCCGTGCCGACCCTGGCTGACCTCACGGGGAACGAAGCAGACGCAGCCGCCAAGAAGGCGACCAAAACGACAAAGGCCTCCAAGAAGGCCGCCGCACCACAAACGCCGGGAGCCGACCGGCCCGGTCCACGTGTGCTGGTGGTCATTGAAATGCAGGGCGGCAACGACGGGTTCTCCATGCTCGTACCCTCCGGCGACGGGCGTTTCAGGCAGCTCCGAGACCGCGTCTGGTTCGATCCAAAAGACATCACCCGCCTGGACGATCGTTACTCCATTGCAGCCGGCCTTGCTCCTCTTGCCTCGCAACTCGGGTTCATCGAGGGAGTGGGCGTAGCCAAGCCCGACCTCAGCCACTCCGGGATGATGGCGCGCTGGTGGGCCGGCGAGCCCGACTCCATCAGCGCAGTGAGAACCGGATTCCTTGGTCGTTGTTGTGACGCGCTGGTGGACAGCGGTGCCATCGTCGGTGTCTCCGTTGGCGGAGGTTCCACTCCTGCGCTAACCAGTGAACGCGCACCAACCGTTGCGCTGCCAGACCTAGGGTCGCTCAAGGAACTGACTGATGACCGAGACGCCAAGATGCGCCCAACGTTCAGCGCGCTTACGAATGGGGCTGGCGACGTTGCTGGGTTGGATGGCGTCGACCCAGGTTTGATGAACGCGGCACGAAACGGCCTGGCTTCTGGGTTGTCCGTGCTGGGCGCTCTGGGGTCCATCAATGGCAAAGCTTCTGGGTACCCGGACAGCAACCTCGGCCGGAGCCTTTCCATGGCACGCGAACTGGTCTCCATCAACGCTGGCGTGCGAGTGATCCACATCCCGTGGGGTTCCTTCGACACCCACACCGGCCATCGATACAGCCACCCGGCACAGATGCGCGAGCTTGGCGCCGCGCTGGTTGGTTTCCACAACGACCTGATCCGCAGTGGGTTGTCACGACGCGTGATGCTGGCAACCACCAGCGAGTTTGGGCGCCGCCCGCAGGCCAACGCAGGAGGCACAGATCACGGAACGGCATCCACCGCGCTCATGATGGGGCCCATCCGCCCGGGCCGCTACGGCGGTGCGGTCAACTTCAACCAGCTTGATCAGGCAGGCAACGCCGCAGCCACCGTAAACATGACGGATTACTACGCCACGCTCGCCAACTGGCTTGGTATTCCTCCTGCGCAGGTGTTGGGGAGCGGCTCGCCAATCGGCGGCATCATCTAGCGGTCAACTTGCCGTCAGGTGCGGCGGGTTTAGGATGCTTCGCTGCCTGACTGCCTCATACAACACCACTGCCGTTGCCACACCAACGTTCAGCGAATCCGCCTGACCAGCCATCGGGAGGCGAACCGACACGTCGGCCTGGCGCAACCAAAAGTCCGACAGGCCCGTGTCTTCAGCACCCATCAGCACCGCGGTTGGACGACGCAGATCGGCATCCCAATGCAACAATTCTGTGTCCGGAGTAGTGGCCACTAGCTGGAGCCGATTGCCTCGAACCCATGCAACTATTCGCTCCGACGAGGCCGAAACCACCGGCATAGAAAACACCACCGCTGTTGCCGCACGAATCACGTTGGGATTGAACAGATCAACGCGTTCATCACACACCACGACGGCATCACATCCCGTCGCATCCGCTGTCCGCAGAATGGCTCCGAGGTTGCCGGGCTTCTCCACGCCCTCTGCAATGACAACCAGTCCGTTGGTCGGCACAACAGAGTTCAGCTCGTCATGCCACTGGGGGGCAATGGCCAGGATGCCTTCGGGCCTATCTCGGTAGGAAGCCTTGGCCATAACGGCTGGCGACAAGAGGACGATCTCTGCGCCCGCAGCACGGGCCTTCGCGACGAGTACCGCTGCCGCCGAACTTCCAGTACCTGCAGCGTCGGAGTCGGCGCCGCCTTCGTTCAAGTTGTCCTGCACGAAGAGCGTCTCGATGCGACGACCGGCAGCCATGAGCCGTTCAACGGCACGATGCCCTTCGGCAACGAACACACCAGCAGCGTCTCGTTCCTGACGCGTCCGCAACGCAACCAACTGCTTGACGCGTTGGTTGGTTGCGGAAGTGATCAGTTGGTCTCGCCCCCCAATAGGCACGAGATCAGGCAGACAGTGCCGCAGCGACTTCGGCCGAGATGTCGAAGTTGGAAAACACTTCTTCGACGTCGTCGAGGTCTTCAAGAGCCTCGATCAACTTCAACACCTTGCGAGCGTCCGCCTCGTCGAGGTCGATCAACGCGTTTGGCACCATCGGGCGGTCAACCGAGTCGAACGTGATGGAAGCCTGGGTCAACGCCTGGCATACAGCTCCCACATCGGTTGGGCCACAACGCAACTCGAACGTGTCACCGTTGTCGATAATGTCCTCTGCGCCTGCGTCGAGCGCGGCCAGCATCAGGTCGTCTTCGGTGACTTTGCCGCCGGCTTTTGGCACGATCACGATGCCCTTGCGTGCAAACTGCCACGCAACGGCGCCAGGTTCTGCGATGTTGCCGCCGTTCTTGGAGAACGCAGTGCGAACCTCGCCACCGGAGCGGTTGCGGTTGTCGGTGGAGACAGCAACCAGGATGGCCACCGATGCCGGGGCATAGCCCTCGTACATGATGTCCTCGGTGTGGACGTCGACCTTGAGTTCGCCCGTGCCGCGCTTGATTGCGGTTTCGATCTTGTCGTTGGGGACCTGTTCGGCCTTGGCCTTGGTGATCATTGTCCGCAACGTTGCGTTGGATCCCGGGTCACCTCCGCCTTCGCGCGCTGCGACCTCGATGTTGCGAACCAATTTGGCCCACAGCTTGCCGCGCGCCTTGTCAGCAGCGCCCTTCTTGTGTTTGATGGTTGCCCACTTGGAATGGCCTGACATCTGGATGCTCCTACGGGTTGAGAACGGGAGAGGTGAATCGGTTGGACTGCTGACGCTGAGCGTGTTGGCGGTGGCTGCTTTGCCAGGCGTGCGGCTCGTAAGAAAGAAAGAGTTGATGCACACGAAGCTCTGGCGTGAGCTCGGGGTGGAACGATGCAGCCATGATGCGGCCGCCATCAGCGGACACAACCACAGGTACGCCTTCGTGGGATGCGAGAACCGTGACGTCGTCTCCGATGCTCACAACTTTTGGCGCCCGGATGAACGTTGCGTGCACGGGCCCACCGGTGATGCCGGCGATGTCGAGGTCGGTCTCGAACGAATCGACCTGGCGCCCGTATCCATTTCTCTGCACACTGATGTTCAGCGCGCTGAACGATTGTTGGTCCGCCCGCCCGTCGATGACTTCTTTGGCGAGCAGGATCATGCCTGCACACGTGCCGAACACCGGCATGCCAGCGTGGATGAGATCGTGGATGGGCTGAAACAAACCGGTGGAGACAAGCAGCTTGGACATCGTGGTGGACTCGCCACCAGGAATGATGAGCGAGTCGATACCGTCCAAGTGCTTCGGCTGACGGACCTCGACCGCTACCGCACCAAGACGTCGCACGGCCACGGCATGCTCTGCGAATGCGCCTTGCATGGCCAACACGCCAACAACGCGACCCGCCGCCGGGTTGCTCAGAGCAGCCGGCAGATCCTCAGTGTGCGGACGAAGCCAGCCACTGGCCCGAGCAGGGGCGTTCACCCGGGGGCTCCGAATCGGCATGAGGCATGCTGACAAGTGTACGCGAGAGCAGTCAGTCCTCGGATCTAGATGTGAACAGCGCACCAGGGTGCTCCGGTCGGCGAAGCAATGAACGGGCGGACCCACAGAACCCGGAGAGCCGGGACTTCGCGTCCTCCACGGTCCTTCGCGTCCCCCCAGTGTCGTCGCTCACAGGACGCGAAGGCTCTGCCAGGACGCGAAGTCCCCTTCGACAGCCGAGGGTGGGAAGGTTGTCGATCCGCGAGACTGCTCGGATGAATCAACCGAGGGTCAAGCCAGGACGTCGATGGCAACGGGCGCTGGTGACCGGCGCAAGCTCTGGGATCGGTTGGGAAACCGCCCTTCTCCTTGCCAAGGAGGGCACCGAGCTGGTGGTTGTAGCGAGAGACAACGAGCGGCTGGAACGGCTCGCCGCACAGGTTGGCGTGCTGTGCGAGGTGCTGGTGGCCGACCTCGGCGACCCAGCTCAGCTGGCAACGGTCGAATCTCGCCTGCAGGCAGAACCCTTCATCGACCTGCTGGTCAACAACGCAGGGTTCGGCTTCAGCGGCCGATTCGATCAGATGGACATCGACCGAGAATCATCGGTCATCGCCGTCAACGTAACAGCGGTGTCACGGCTCAGCCACGCCGCCGCGGTGTCCATGCGGGGTCGTCCGGGCAAGCGCTCCATCCTCAACGTGTCGTCAATTGCAGGGTCCATTCCGGCCGCTAGCAGCGCCACATATGGGGCCACCAAAGCGTTTGTCACCAGCTTCAGTCAGGCCATGCACGAGGAACTTCGACCCGAAGGAATCGACGTATCGGCGCTGTGCCCCGGGTTCACCCGAACCGAGTTTCAACAGCGGGCAAACGCGATGACCGAAGCTGGCAAGATCCCGGATCGGTTGTGGCAATCAGCCCACGACGTTGCCGCTGCTGGGCTGGACGGCGTTGCCGCCAACAAAGCGATTGTTGTTCCCGGCCTGCATAACAAGGCCGCTGCCGGCCTTGCGTCTGCATTGCCGAAAGGCCTGCTCCGCCGCATCGTGGGCGCAGGGGCCAAGCAGCGAAGCAAGTAACTCTGATTCTTTCAATTCGGTGACGTAGCAAGATAGCCATGAGATGGACAGAAAGACACTCAAAAGACTCGCTGAAATCAGGCTTGACGAGGCGCAGACCCTTCTGGCGGCCAAGAAATATAGCGGGGCCTACTACCTGGCCGGGTATAGCGTCGAGTGCGGCATGAAAGCGTGCGTAGCGAAGAATATTCGTGCCGAGGTAGTACCCGAACCAAAGTTCGACACCAAGTTCTACTCGCAACAACCTATTGAAACTTGGACAGTTCGCTGGGCTGATCGTCACCGACCAATACGTCTTGAGCCGAACCTTTTCAGGTGACCCGCGGAAGCTCGCTTCAAACTGGGCAGCGGTGAAAGACTGGAATTCAGAAGCGCGATATCGAACCTGGTCCAAACAGCAGGCAACAGACATCCTCACGGCAATTGACGCCCCCTCGGAAGGAGTGATGGCATGGCTTCGACTCCACTGGTAGATGACCTCGTTTCGAAAAGCGCGAGTTTGTTGCAGGAAATGGACAAGTCCGGATTAGCTGTTTATGCGGCGTACTGGATGTTCTCCGACGACTCAGCTTCATGGTCCTTCAACGTCGCTAGCGACATGCTGGGCGCTTTCGGCAGTTTGGGCGCCTACCGCGCCATCCAGAAGGTCCTCATCGACCGCGACATCGACATCCCGCTCCAACTGATTTCGTTAGTCGAATCAAACAATACGTATCTCAAACTGCTCCAAGTCGCAATCAATGTCGAAAACGGCCGAGTGACGTTCGTTGACAACGTCATCAACGGTGTGCAAATCCCCGACTCGGTCATTCTTCGGGTGATCAGTCGTCCGGCAAAGGTGGCGAAATCAACTGCTCGCACGACGGCGTTGGCTGCTCGCCCCAAGTCCGATCGAAGTAAGCGAACTCCGTCTCACGTTCCGTAGTGCGAAGGCCGAGTCCAGACGTTTCAGACGTCTATCGGCTGCAGGTGACAATTACCAGCCGCGGTCGGCGTATTTAACGTCAAGCTTGCCCATCTCGAGGCCGGGCATCAACGCGCCCAGACCGCGGCTGACCTTGGCCAGGATGGACGGATCGTTGAAGTTGGTGGTGGCTTCCACAATGGCCTTGCCGACCACGGCAGGCTCGGCAGACTCAAAGATGCCAGAGCCGACGAATACCGCTTCTGCGCCCAGCTGCATGCACATGGCTGCGTCGGCCGGGGTAGCAATGCCACCGGCGGAGAACAGCGGCACTGGCAGCTTGCCGGTCTCGGCGATCTCCTTCACCAGTTCGTACGGTGCCTGGATGTTCTTGGCCCAGCCAAACAGCTCTGGCTCGTCGGCCTGCGTGATCTTGCGAATGTCGCCCAAGATGGTGCGCAAGTGGCGGACCGCTTCGACGATGTTGCCGGTGCCTGCTTCGCCCTTGGAGCGGATCATGCACGCACCCTCAGACACCCGGCGCAGCGCCTCGCCCAGGTTGGTTGCACCGCAGACGAACGGCACCGTGTAGGCCCATTTGTCGATGTGATAGTTCTCGTCGGCGGGGGTCAGCACCTCGGACTCGTCGATGTAATCCACGCCCAGCGCTTCGAGAATCTGCGCCTCGACGAAGTGGCCGATGCGGACCTTTGCCATCACTGGAATGGTGACTGCGGCCTTGATCTCCTCGATCATCTGCGGGTCGCTTGAGCGAGCCACGCCACCATCACGGCGGATCCGCGAAGGGATGCGCTCTAGCGCCATCACTGCGCAAGCGCCAGCATCCTCAGCGATCTTCGCTTGTTGGACGTTCATCACGTCCATGATGACGCCGCCCTTGAGCATTTCGGCCAAGCCACGCTTGACTCGAGCGGTACCTACAGAACGTTCCTGTGCCATATCGACCAGTGTAGGACCGCCCCGGCCAAACCCCGAAACGGATTAGACGATCAAGTCGGCGCTGCTGGCGACATCGGACCGACAGAACCACCCAATTCCGCGTCCACGAACGCCCAAAGGGCAACCGCCAACGGCGCTGCGGATGGACCGGACGGAACGACCGGATGTTGGAACTTGGCCCGAACGAAACTTCCCGACTCACGCGTGCCACAGGTCAGCAGCGCTGCGACGGGTTCAGCGTCGATGGCCAGGCGAAACGCACCATCGACAAACGCCAGGGGGGCTTCGTCGTGTTCAGCGACAACTGAGTTGATCATCGACCACGTTCCACCGCCAGGGTTGGCATCGGCAGCAGCAACGAAATCGGCCTCCACCTCAGCTGCGGTCAGTCCAAGATGAAGCCCGCTGGCCCACGCGTCCATCAGGAGTCCCACCGGCACCGAACGAAGCCCACCCAACATTGCCGGGATGCCAGCGCCCTGACGAGGGTTCACCTCGGTTGGGCGAAAGCCTTCGTTGGTCACAACACCGTCCAGCGTGAAGCAACCGGCGAACCCGACCTCGGCTCTGAGTCGCTCGCCGACGCGCCGCGCCATTTCTGCCATCGACGATCTCACTGCCCAAGACGGCTCGTAGAAAGATGCGCAACCTCGATAAGTAAATACGCTTCGATGCAACTCACCGTTCGATGCAAAAGACGGACCGGAGTCGCCCGAGGCACGTGGGGTACCTGGGGCACCTGGGGCACCTGGGGCATTGCGTCGAAGCGTCATCATCTCGACGGGTCGTAGCGCAGCAACCCCATCAGGGAGGACGATGCCGTGGATGCTGCACGGGATGCCTTCCAGAAATGGCATCACGCGGAGCCGATCACAGTGCGCCGAGAGGAAAGAAAATGCATCGCTGAACGTCTCTGCATCACGTACCCAGAACACATACTCCGCGCCGCCGTTGAACCCCTCTCGCGCATCGCCAGACCACACCACGCCGTCGCCTCGATCAAGCAGGTTGCTGGCGGCTTGAAGCGCGACCTGGTCTACGAGCACCACCTCGCTGTCGGATCGGACCACACCGGCACGATCGAAGAACTCGTCGATGACAGTCTTATCTTCCAGCGCCAACCAGGCTGGTTTGCGGTGGGCCAGGAAAGCTCGCCCATCGAGGAGCGGTTGAGTGTTTACGAATTGGCCGAGGACCAGCGCTGTCCGTTCGGGGTCAAACTCCGCCAGATCCCGCAGCAGACTGGATGGAGGGGTGCGGATGAACGATTCCTCAGCGCGAATCACGTCCATCGCCGTTGGCTCGCGGTCGCCAAAAAGAGAGCTGAAATCGATACAGGCGTTCGACACGACTGCTTCGTTCGGGTCGAGCGCGTCCCCGTTTCCATCGCCTTGCATTCCGATAACCATCACATCAGAGGCACCGAGTGATCTCGCGTGACGGGCGGTGACCGTAAGCGAACGTACGGTTGCCCCGATGCACACCACCCGCCGACCTTCGAACAGCGGTCGAAGTCCGGCCAGATACCGATCCGGTTCCATGGGTAAAGAGTACCGAGGCCGTCTGTCCGATCACGTCGAATTGGTGGTGCTCAGAGTTCGAGCAACACCGCGATGCGATCCTCGATGGGCGGGTGGGTCATGAAGAGGCGGTTGAAGCGCGACGTCTTGCCCTGCTTCTCCGAAAGCAACGTGGGGTCGTCGGTGAGGGGTGACTCGATCCATAGGTGCGCGGTGGCCTTGGAAGCCGAGTGGACAACGGTCGAATCGGCCTGCAGTTTACGAAGCGCCGCGATGAGGCCCGGCGGGTAACGGGTGAGCGAAACCGCAGTGACATCGGCGAGCGACTCCCGACCACGGGACAACGCAAGCTGCATCAATTTGCCGATGAGTGGCGTCAGGAGCAGAAACACAAACCCGAACGCAGCCATCAGCATCGCCATGGAACCGCCACCGTTGTCGTTCTGATCGTCTCGGTGACGGGGGCCGCCCCACCACATGTAACGCAACGCAATGTCGGACAGCAGGGCGAACAACCCGACCAACGTGACCGCAACCGTGGCAACCATGATGTCGTTGTTTTTGATGTGTGCCAGTTCGTGGGCCAGCACACCTTCAAGCTCGATGCGATTCATTTTCTCAAGCAAGCCGGTTGTCACGGCGATTGCTGCGTGGTCCTGATTACGACCGGTGGCAAACGCGTTTGGCGCAGGATCCTCGACCACATAGAGGCGAGGCTTCTTCATTCCCGCAGCAAGACAAATGCCCTCGACCAGATTATGTAAGCGCGCAAACTGTGTTGGATCTGCAGGAACCGCGTGGCTCATGGAGAGAGCCACCCGGTCGCTCGATCTCCACGCCACAACAGACGATCCAACAGCAAACACCGCGGCGCCGATCAGCGCAATTGGACCACCGGTGAGAAGTTGCGCAAACACCCACGCAGCTACAAATACGAGCAAGAAGAAGCACGCCACCAGCAGGGCGCTGCGCCGGCGGGCCGACTTCAGGCTGTCATACACAACGTTTCCGGAGAAACGGCTTAGAACTTGACGGTGACAGGCCCGCGTTCGGCCTCGTCGGTTTGGAAGTACTCACGTTCTTTGAAGCCGAAACGCTTGGCGATGAGGTTGGTTGGGAAGCCTTGAACCTTGGTGTTGTACGACCGCACTTCGTCGTTGTAATACTGCCGGGCGTACGCAATTTTGCCTTCGGTGCCGGAGAGTTCTTCTTGCAACTGCAAGAAGTTGGTGTTGGCCTTCAGGTCCGGATACGCCTCGCCAAGGGCAAAGAGGCCGCCAAGCGAGCGGGTGAGACCATTTTCTGCAGCAGCAGCGCCAGCTGGGCCCTTTGCAGAGACAGCAGCGTTGCGCGCCTGGATCACTTTTTCGAGCGTCCCTGACTCGTGCGCTGCATACCCCTTGACGGTTTCCACCATGTTGGGAATGAGGTCGTGACGGCGCTTCAGCTGCACTTCGATCTGCGCCCAGCCACTTTCAATGCGGTTACGCAAGCTGACAAGGCTGTTGTAGGAGGCCCACAGGAAGCCAGCAACCAACAGCAGCAGCACAACGATGATGATCAGAATCGGCATGGCCGAAGCGTACAGGTCGCGTGCTCACTCGGTCTGCCAAGCGCTACCTCGGCAAAGTCAGGTGCTGAACGGGTGCCACCGGCGCGGCTTGCGGCGCGGGGTATATGACCGCAGCACCCGTTCGTAAAGCAGTTCGTAGCGTGCGGCCAGGTTGTCCATCGAATACGCAGCGGCTCGGACGTCGCCAGCGGTCGTCAGTTCGGAGGCAAATTTCGGATCATCAAGCACTCGTCGAATACCAGCAGCCAACGCCTCTGGGTCGCCGGGTGCGACGATCACCCCGTCTAGGTCTGGCGTGACCACGTTGCGATACCCGTCGATATCGCTTGCAACTACCGGCGTACCTGCCGCCATGGACTCGAGCAGCACCACACCGAAGCTCTCACCACCCAGCGACGGAGCGCAGTACACGTCGGCAGCTTTCCAACGCTCGGCAAGTTCCCTGTCCGAGATTCGACCAAGCCAACTGACTTGTGGCGACCGGAACCGCTGTTGCAGGTCGACGGTCTGCGGTCCGTTGCCTGCAACCCATAAGCGCACATCGGGTCGACCCATCGTGGCGTGCGCCTGAAGCAGCACTTCAAGCCCCTTGCGCTCTTCATGCCTACCAACGAAGAACACCACTTGCCCTGCCCCGGAATCCTTGAATTCCTTTGCGTTGGCAAACCGCTCCACCTCGACACCGTTGAACAACAATTCGACGGGAGTGTTGGCACCGATGACTTCGCGGACAAGGGCCTCGGCATCGTCGGACACGGCGCAATGCAAGGCGATCCGCTTCGATGCAGCCGTAATCGGTCGGCCGAGATAGCGGTAACTGCTGGAACGGCCGGCCGCGTGATATGTGGCGACGATCGGGCAACTGGCGGTGAGCACCGCCGTGGCGTTGGGTCCTGGCACAAACGGTTCGTGCAGGTGGACGAGGTCAAAATCCTCGTCGGCTAAGGCCCTGATCGTTCGCAATGCAGCGGCGGGATCCGGCGCGATCGGGGCAACCGAACCGTTGGCGGCGGTTGGAATGCTGTTGCCAAGGGGCGTGACACCTGCATCAGGCGGCGGTCCATCGCACGGTCCCAGCACCCGGACATGATGACCCCTACGCCGCAACGCCCGGGCCAGACCCAGGACTTGCCCCTGTACCCCGCCCGGAAGGGTGAGCGAATACGGCGAGAAGATTCCGATGCGCACGCCGAGACTGTACCGGCTGCTGAGCCAGCATTCTTGAGAGGTCGTCCCGCGGGACAGCCGGGAGCGGCAATCCACCTCCCAGACGCGTAAGGAGGTGGATTGCCCCCAACTGTTGAGGACGGGTTGCTCACCTCGGACTCACTCCGATCCCTCCGCTCACCGCTCGGCCGCGCCCGGGGCGGCAACCTCTCTCGCGGGCTAGTGGTCGTCGTGGATGTCTAGCGTCGAGGCGAAGCGGCGATGGATTGCACGCGACACGGCGCGCCAGCTGAACATTGTGAGCGCAAGGAACAGCGCGGCGACGACGACGAACGATGCTGCGGTTCCGCCGCTCCAGAACACACGCCGCAGGATCATTCCGAGGACAAGGGTTGTGGCCCAGGTAATGGCCCCGGTGCGCCACGAGTCTGGCTCACGCCATGCCTTTGCAATTGCCCATCCGACGAACAATGCGAGGAGGAATGGTGCAGCCGTCCGGAGGAGTCCGGACGCGGCATCTGGCCGATCGTGCTCCTTGCGTCCAACCAACACAAACACCAAAACGCCGAGTGCATCGAAGTTGAGCCACTGGCTGGGCGACATGCCACGCCGAGGGGCGATGGGGTTCATGCTGTTGCTCCCACCACTGCGTCGGCTGCCACACCGGCCGACACGCCAGGCGACACCGTGACGCTGATTCCGTTGAGGATGGACGTACCGGACGGAACGTCCATGTCGTCGTCAGCGGTCCCGGCCAGCAAATTGGAGTTGACCCCAGGCCTGGCCGCTGCCACCGCCATGCGGGTCCCCGCAGCGCCGTGCCCCCAGCCGTGCGGAAGCGAGACGACACCGGACACGATGTCGTCGGTGATCTCCACAACTGCCTGCACGCTGTTGGTACCTGACGTCACGGTGGCCATGCCCCCGTGCTCTACGCCGCGCCGCTGAGCATCGTCTGGATGCATCAGCAATGTGCAGCGCTCCTTGCCCTTCATCAGCACGTTGATGTTGTGCATCCACGAATTGTTGGATCGCAGTTGTCGACGTCCGATGAGCGAGAGCGGCACCGAAGCTGGATCCGCTGACATTGCCGCCGTAGTCGTTACAGAATTGGGTTGCTCTGCAACAAACGATGCCAGCCGGGCGAGGTCGGCAACGATTGGATCGGCCATCAATTCGATGGTGCCCGACGGCGTGCACAGCACCTCCTCAAGGCGGGGCTGCAGCGGACCAAGGTCGATTCCGTGTGGATGCGCGATCAATGAGTCGAGTTTGAGCCCATCGGGACGCGCACCGAACCCGTCACCGAACGGCCCCATGCGCAGCAACACATCCAACTGACGCTCTGGGCCTGACTTGCCATCAAGATGCGAACGAAGTTCTTCGACGTCACGCCCGGCAGTTGCAGGGTTGGCCGAAGCCGAGGCAGACGTGAGCATTCCCGTGACCCCAAGTTCGGCGATAGCTACCGGGTCGGCGTTTGGTCCCAGGCCTTTTGCAATGGCCGCAAGTCGGCAGAGGATCTCCCACTCATCGGGTTGACCTTCGTCCAACGGAAGTACCGCCGGCGAGTAGTTGGCCACGTTGCGAACGTTGAACTGAGACAGCAACACGTCGTAGTGGCTCTTCTGTAACGGCGACGGCGCAGGAAGAATCACATGCGCGTGCCTAGTGGTTTCGTTGAGGTAGATATCCACCGAGACCATGCAGTCCAGCGTTGCAAGTGCAGCGTCGAGAACATCGCCGTCTGGCGTTGATAGCACGGGGTTGCCAGCCACAGTAATAAGCGCGCGTAGCTTCCCCTCGCCAGGTGTGGCGATTTCCTCGGCCATTGCAGCAACGGGGTATTCGCCCAACACTTCGGGAAGTCCGCGGACTCGGGTATGGCCGCGGCCGACCCTGAAACCTGAACCCTTGCGCGGCAAGGACGCAGCACGAACCTGTGTGGTGACATTGCCAGAGGCCGGGGTTGGGAACATCGCACCACCGGGCCGATCGAGGTTTCCGGTGAGGACGTTGACCACGTCAACGAGCCAGTTCGACAACGTGCCGAACCGCTGCATCGAGACGCCGACTCTGCCGTAGACGGCAGCGGTGGGAGCATCGACCAACTCGTGCGCAATCCGCCGAATCACGTCTGCAGGGACACCCGTATGCGCGCTGACGGCTTCGGGCGCATAGTGCAGGGCGACGAGCGCGTAACTCATCGAGGCCGCTGATTGGTTGCGTCTGGGCGGGACGGGCTCTGCCTTCCTCAAACAGTACGTGCACAATTCCAAGTAGGAACAGCGCGTCGGTTCCTGGACGAATTCCCACCCATTCATCAGAGCGTTGAGCAGTTGACGAACGACGCGGGTCAACCACCACAACTTTGCCGCCGCGCTCACGAATTGCGTCCAGTCGCCCGGGGAAGTCTGGAGCGGTACACAAGCTGCCGTTGGATTCACGCGGGTCCGCCCCCAACATCAATAAGTACGACGTGCGGTCAAGGTCTGGGACGGGAATGCCAACCGGCGTACCGAAGAGGTACCCGGAACTCACATGCTTTGGCATCTGGTCAACGGTGGACGCACTGAAGCGAAACTTGGTTCCGATGGCGTTGATCAGGGTGCGACCGTGCATCGAAGCCGACAACGTATGCGCGCTGGGATTACCCAGGTAGACGGCAACGGTTTGCCGGCCCGTGGTGGCGATCACCTCGGAAAGGAGACGGTCAACTTCAGCAAAAGCCTCTTCCCAGGTCACTTCCACGTGCTTGCCGTCTCGCTTCACCAGTGGGCGCCGTAACCGATCTGGGTCGTCATGGAGTTGCTTGAGCGTGGACCCCTTGGGACAGATGTACCCCTTGGAAAACACATCCGCCATATCGCCACGGATACGGGTGACGGCTTTGTCCACAACGGTGATCTCCAACCCGCACCCTGCCTCGCACAGTGGGCATGTGCGAAACACTGTGGATTCAACGGTTGGCAACTCAGGTATTCCCGGCGCGTTCATACCTGGACTCTAAGCCGAACACCGCCTCCCTTCTCCCTTCCTGACCGGCGCCTTTGACCAGTCTCTTTCTCCTAGGCCTGACTCACAGGTAGCCTCATGGCGTGCCGATCACCTTTCTGGCTCATCAGGCAGCAGTCTTGCCACTGGCAAATCGATTGTCGGGCAGCCCGCGGGCATCTCGCCTGTTGAACGGCCGAGACGGCATCGCGCTTGCGGTCGGCAGCATGAGCCCGGATTTTGCGTACGTGGTGTCCAGAACCCCGCTGATGTTTTGGGCGCACACTCTCCCGGCCATCGTCTGGTTCTGCGTCCCAACCACGGTGTTGGTTTCATGGCTGATTGCACGAGTCCTTGCTCCCGTCGTGGCGGACCACCTACCCGGTGCCGGTGCGTTTCGTCTGCACGATTATCGAGGCCTCGCAACGCACCGCTTCACGCGCTTCGGAAGCATCGCAAGCGCAGCGTTTGGAGCGTGGACGCACATAGTTCTTGACACGCTCACTCATAAGTACGCATGGTTTGCTGTCCATACGCCTTGGTATGTCCAAGCGCGTGGGCCATGGCGGTTTCGAGACCAAGCGTGGTCGCTTTATCGAGTTGGATCGTTGGGATGCCACTTCGGGCTCAGCGCTATCAGCCTGTTCCTGCTCTACCGGTACGGCAAATCCCGATGGATGGCAGACCGAGCCGCCAGCGTCGCCCGCTGCACTCCAACGCGCCGTTCCTCCGGCGTGTTGTGGGGCGTGACCGCAGTGGTGGCCATTCCACTGATCTGGATTTCCCAGCGTGGGTTGCGTGACTCGGGGTCGCTCTCGATCCTTGTGATGCGAATCAGCGGGACGTTGTTCGCCGGAATGTGTCTTGGAGCGCTGGCGGTTCGTCGGTCACGCCGACATCAGCCGACCACGGTCTCTTCGCGCGTGTCATAGCCCGGGTCGCTTGGCCACACGGGCTGCAGCACATGCCATTGCTCAGGAGCTTCGGAGATGAGCGCTTCCAAAGTGCTTGCGATGACCTGAGTGAGCGCCGCAACGTCGTCTCGCAACCGCCCGGCCCGTTCGTACTGAATGGGTGAGCGGATAACACCAAGAGCCCGTTTCCCCGGCCGATCAAACACAGCCGTTGGGAGCAGCGGCGCCCCCGTGCGCAGCGCAAGCGTTGCGGGCCCAGCAGACATGGTGGTGCGTTCACCGAAGAACATCACTTCCACACCGTCGTGGTGGATGTCTCTGTCCGTAAGCAGACCTATAAATCCGCCGGAACGGAGTCTGGAGAGAAGCCGCTGCCCGGCATCTTCGTCGCCAAGCGCAACCACTTCCATTCCATTGGATGCGCGCATACTGACAAACCAGTCGAAGAGCTCCGGCGGATCAAGCCGTTCCGCAACGACGGAGAGCGGGTACCGCGACCCCAGCCAAGCTCCACCCAAATCCCATAGGCCGATGTGCGGCATCACGCAGATGGCACCGTGGCCGGCGGCAAGTGCCGCGTCGGTGTACTGCTGACCATCGATCTCGATGTGCTTGGCGATCTCCTTGGAGCTGACGCCGATGAGCCTGAGCGCCTGGAACCAGTAGTTGCAGTACGAACGCAAGTTGGCAGTCACACGTTCCTCGAGCTGCTCCGGCGTCAGCGTGTTGCGTGCCAACCGCTGCTGATGCAACCGCACCTGGGCTACCCGATCCGGCAGCATCCGCCGCGCAACTACAGCAGCGAACCGTACGCCGACGCGCCCAATCGGAGCGGGCACACGGCTGGCCACCGCTGCGCCAACCCGATACGCCCATACGATTCGTGAACCGTTGCGTGTGTTGACCGTGGCTGGGACCTCGGACTCCGGACGATCCGTCACAGGTGCTTACGCCTGAGCGTTTAGGGGGTCTTGCGGCGGGTGCGAGCTTGGCTGCGGGCATTGCGGCCCGTTGCTGCGCGCCGAGCAAGGCGGGTTTCTCGCCACTCGGCAAGAAGCTGCTCACGTTCGGCCTTGGAGCGCGGCAGGCGTAGGTTGCCCTCGACCCTGCTCTGGCGCGATGCCCGACGTCGAACCGCGTCGGCACGACGAGCCGAAGCCGTGGGACGAACTGCAACTGCTGGCCGATCGGCCTGCTTCCAGATCTTGACGAACCGCTGCACTGCCGTGATGGAGGTCAGCACCAACATCAGCCACAGGATTGGAATCAACAGCTGCGAGAACACCAGGCCAATGCACAAGACGATGATCCGCTCGGCCCGTTCCATGAGGCCGCCCTTGGCATCGAGCTTGTAAATCTCGGCCTTGGCCCGCATGTAAGAGATGAGCGTCGAGACGCCAAGAACCGCAAATGCAAGCATGGCGCTGCGAAAGCCGCGGGTATCGCCCAGGTACCAGCCGATGCCGCCGAGGAGAAACGCGTCGGTGACCCGGTCCGCCGTTGAATCGAAGAACGCGCCCCGCATGGACGCGGTTCCGCTAGCCCTTGCCACCGCCCCATCGAACAGATCGGGCAGCGCAGACGACACCAGCACGAAGAAGCCGATGAGCGGGTGCCCAGAGCCGATGGCTACGGCCGTTGCAACTGACATCACCAGTCCGAGGACGGTGAGATGGTCTGGAGTGACGCCGATTCGGGAGAGCCCACGCCCGACGGGCTCGACGCCCTTGTCGGTGATTGCTCTGAGGTATCCGTCAAACATGCTTGCAGATGTTAGCGCGTGGGTTAGTCACCGGTGAGCTTCCCGCCGTCCTCGAAAACAGACCAGTCTTCTGGGTTGTCTTCGGTGAACGTGGTGAGCACTTCGGCGTTTGACGCGTCGACCAATGCGAGGCCGCGCTTGGTTGGTGGTTCCTCGGCTGAGTAGAGCAGGATGCGCCACGTTGGCTTGCTGAGCAGCCCGCGCCACCCAAGTTGGGCAGACGCGTGACCGACAGGGAAACCAACAGCGGTTGAGGCTGCGGTGAGCGCCTCGACCTCTTTGATCTTCAACGGGGTGGCCGTGACGAGGTGATATGCACCGACGAGGAGCATCAGCACCCCGCCAAGCAACAGCCCACGGTTGATGTTGACCGGGGTGACCGTCCGCATCAGCCACGCCACAACGAGCGCAGCCCCACATGCCAGGTACAGCAGACCGGGCCAGCGGCGACGGCTGTTGTCAGGGAACAGGTAGGGCCCGACGAACTCGCTGACGTTGAGGTCGTCGGGGAGCGTGTCGGTGTGGTCCCGAGACGCGGCGCCTGAAGCTGCCACGCCTGGTTCTGCAACGCCTGAGTCTGAGGAGTCCGGCTTCATGTCCCCCAAGGCTACAGCCGCTTCATGAATGGGTCGCTCACCTCGTGTTCCAGCCCACTCCCACATCTCACCGAGACTTCGCGTTCCCCACGTGCCTTCGCGTCCCCTCAGTGACGTTGTCTGATGGGTTGCTCCGCCTCGGGTTCAACTCCGATCCCTCCGTTCACCACTCGGCCGCGCCCGGCCTCCCAGGACGCGAAGGCACCCACAGGACGCGATGTCGCCGAGATTCGACACGTGACAGTCCAACAACGGACGGAAAAGCTGGGGCCGCACTGCCCACAACCAGCGGCCCGAGAGCCGCACGGGAACTACCAGTGTTCGAGTTACCAGTGTTCGAGTTACCAGTGTTCGAGGAGGCGCTCGTACGACCGGTGGACCGTTTCGATCATCACGCGGGTGTCAGCGACGGCTGTCATGAAGTTGGTGTCGGAGGTCCATCGTGGGACCACGTGCACATGCAGGTGGTCTGGGATGCTGGCCCCTGCAGCACGGCCCTGGTTCATGCCGATGTTGAGCCCGTCGGGGTGAAACGTGGCCCGAACCACGGCATCGGCACGGCGAACCGAGGCCCACAGTGCGCCGGCCTCAGCGTCGGTGAGCGCACCCAGCGACCCGACATGACGGACCGGGTTCACCATGATGTGCCCAGACGTATACGGGTACAGGTTCATCAGAACCACCACATGCTGGTCTTGGTTAATCACCAGCTTCTCGGCGTTGGTAGCGGGCGCGTTGATGATCCGACAGAACACACACCCAGGCTCGGGCATGGGTGACATTCCGCTTGGAGTGGCAGACCAATCTGTGCTGCGCCACCCCGCCCAAAGGTGGGCCAGCCCAACAGCGCGGTCCGCGCGCTCGGGCTGACCCTCAACTTCGGATGGAAGATCCACGTGTACTGATCAAGCCGGGCTTGACGAAGCGGGCGCCGCAAGCACAGCAGGCGTACCTGCGGCAAGCTCGGCGCTTATCCGCTGGACGAACGCGTCGACCGACACGCCCCGCTCGACTTCCTCACCACGGGCGTTGACGCCGATGGTACGTGCGCTTACGTCATCGTCGCCGACCACCAATACGTACGGCAACTTCTCCAACTTGGCCTTGCGGATGCGACCGCCCAGTCCCTCGTCTGCCGGCACGGTGTCGACCCGGACCCCAGCCGCCTTCAACGCAGCAACAACCTCGTCTGCATATGGCTGATGGTCGTCACGGACACCCAACACACGCACCTGCACGGGGCTCATCCACACCGGGAACGCGCCTGCGTAGTGCTCCACAAGCACGCCGAAGAAACGTTCCACCGATCCGAACAGCGCGCGATGCAACATGATGGGCCGCTTACGGGTGTTGTCCGCGGCGACGTACTCAAGGTCGAATCGCTCTGGCAGGTTGAAGTCAGCCTGAATGGTTGACAGCTGCCACTTGCGGCCGATGGCGTCTTTGACGTCGATATCGATCTTGGGGCCGTAGAACGCTGCGTCGCCGTGCTTGATCTTGTACGGCAAACCCTTCTTCTCGATTGCCGTCTGCAACGCCGTGGTTGCGGTGTCCCAGATTTCGTCTGAACCAATGGACTTCTTCGGGTCACGCGTGGACAGATACGCCTCGAATTCGGTAAAACCAAACGACTGCAACATGTCGATGACGAAGTCCAGCAGCGAGCTGATTTCCTCTTGGATGTGTTCCTGCGTGGTGAAAATGTGCGCGTCGTCCTGTGTGAAACCACGGATACGCATCAGGCCGTGCAAGGTGCCAGCACGTTCGTAGCGATACACGGTGCCCAACTCGAAGAGTCGCAACGGCAACTCACGGTACGACCGCTGACGCGACCGGTAGATGAGGCAGTGCATGGGGCAGTTCATGGGCTTGGGGTAGTACGTCCCGTTGTCCATTTCCATGGGCGGGTACATGCCATCGGCGTAAAAGTCGAGGTGGCCCGAAGTTTGGAACAGCTTGGCGTTGGCAAGGTGTGGGGTGAACGCAAACTCGTACCCGCCGGACTCGTGACGCGAACGCGAGTAGTCCTCCATGAGCTTACGAATGATGGCTCCCTTGGGATGCCAAACAGCCAGGCCGCCACCCAGTTCCGATGGGAACGACAGCAGGTCAAGCTCGACGGCCAACTTGCGGTGATCTCGCTTCTCCGCCTCCTCGAGGCGATGCAAATGCTCCTTGAGCGCCTTGTCGTTCTCCCACGCCGTGCCGTAGATGCGCTGCAGCATGGGCCGCTTCTCGTCGCCGCGCCAGTAGGCGCCAGCGACCTTCATCAGCTTGAAACTGCCCAGCTTGCCTGTGGACGGAACGTGAGGGCCACGGCACAGATCGACGAACGAATCGGTGTTGCGGTAGTAGGAAACGGTGGTGCCTCCGCCGCCCTCGGCCGCGTCTTCGTCTCCGCCGACCCCACGGATGATTTCCAGCTTGTACGGCTGGTCCGCGAACAACTGCAAACCGTCTGCTTGAGACACCTCGCCTCGTGTGAACGGCTGATCAGCTTTGACAATTGCCTTCATCCGCGCTTCTACGCGTTCGAGGTCTGCATCGGTGAACCGGACTCCATGAGGCAAATCGAAGTCGTAGTAAAAACCATTTTCGATTGCTGGGCCGATTGCGTACTGCGCTCCAGGAAACAGGTCACGCACCGCCTGGGCCATCACGTGAGCGGTGGAATGGCGCAGCACTTCTCGGCCTTCATCGGTTGACGCGGTGATGATGGCAACGCTGGCACCGTCGGGCAGCGGGCGATTGAGGTCCCATTCAGCGCCGTTCACGACGGCAGCAAGCGCGGCCCGTGCGAGCCCAGCGCCGATCTGTGCTGCGAGATCAGCAGTAGTTGCGCCAGCCTCGAGGGATCGTTGAGAACCATCGGGAAGCATGATGCTGATCGGAGACATGGCATCAAAACTACCTGTTCACGGAAGCGGCCCCGGTCGGCATTTCTGGCGCCTTGTAGTTGAGCCCGTCTTCAGCGTTGAGCAACTCACTCTCCCAAGTCCACCCTGTTTGGCGTATGCGGACACTGTGCGTTACCCGATTCTCAAAGGGTGGAACAAGCGGATCAACGGTCCCGGCTCAGCCGTCTCGTCAATCGAAGGGTGATTTGCGCCCAAGGACGCGCTCAAAATCGCCCGGCGAAACGCCGCTCTGAACGCGGCGCCGCAGCGGTCGAAATGGCACTCGTGGGCACGTTGCTGCTGACGCTTGCATTGGGCGGCGGCGAATACGGCCTGCTGATGGCCACCAAACACGACCTCAACGTCGCTACACGTCTTGCCGGACGTGTCGCTTCCACCCCATGTGCCGATACGGGATCTGGCACTTCGACCGGAGGATGCAACCGCGGCAACACCGACTTCGACGACTTCACCATCCTGCGTGCAATTGAGTCCGGCCTTGGCGGCAAGATGTCCAGCGTCGAGAAGATCATTGTCTACGGCACCCCAGCACGTTCCGGATCGCAACCGTTCGCAATCAGCAGCGGCCGCCCACCCAGCATCTGCCTCAGCGCTGCAGCCGGCGTCAACTACGTCTGCAACATCTACACCGATGCAACGTTGATCGAGGGTACAAACCTCAAGTTGTTCGACAACCTGGACTACTTCTACGAAGCCGACGGGGGCTTCGACCGCACGCGCCTTGAAGAGACGTTCAACTGCATTCCCGGCTCCACCAGCCCCACCCTTCCGTACTGCCCAACCGGCTCCGACGCCAACGGAATCCCACTCCGCCTGCGCAGCCTCAACGGCGCCACGTCGATGGGTATCTACGTCAAGTTGCACCACAACTTCGTGACGGGGTTCATCCGCGACGAGCAGAAGCTGTCCGACTGGACGATGTTCCGGTTGGAGCCGCACCCACTGGTGAACGAGACCCTTCGCCAGTGCGATCCCACGGTGGACTCCACGTGCATCGCGGCCGCGACCTCAGTTCAGATCACCGTTACTGACGCAACCGTGACCGAGAGTCCAACGGTTGGAAACTGCGCAAGCGTTCGCGTTTCTATCAACATTGCGTTGGACACCCCGCAATCCGTGGTGCTCACGACTGCCGACGACACGGCCGAGGATGGCCTGGATTACGACGCCCAGAACGTCACCGTGAACCTGCCAGCCGGCGTTACCAGCCAAGACGTATGCATACCGATCATCGATGACTCGTTCTTCGAGCAGCCAGAAGGCTTCACGCTGACCTTGCGGAACGGGTCAGCTGGCCTCAAGGATTCCAGCGGCAACCTGGCCGGCAAAACAACTGGCGTCGTCACGATCAACGACGACGACGCGCAGCCCACCCTGTCGGTCAACGACGTCACCGTCAACGAAGGCGGCGACGCGACGTTTACCGTCACGATGAGCCAGCCGATGGGGACGTCAGCATCGTTCAACTGGTCAACCGCTGACGACACCGCCGTAGCTCCTGGTGACTATGACGTCGTGACAGCGACCGGTGTGACCTTTGCTCCCGGTCAGACAACCAAGACACTTACGGTCAGCACCAACACCGACAACATCACGGAGACCTCCGAACGCTTCAGGGTGAACCTTGTGGTTCTGTCAGGCGCAAGCAGCACCGGCGGCAAGCTCGTAGGTCTTGGCAACATCACAGATCAAACCGCAGCGCCGATTGTTTCGGTCGGCGATCCGCCCGCTGGCGTCAACGAAGGAAGCAACCTCGTCTTCCCAATTACGCTGGATCACCCGGCCTCCACGGCGTTGACGGTGAAATGGTCGACAGTGAGCGGCACTGCCACGAGCACGCTGGATTACACCGGGGTCAGTCTCGCAACCGTAACGTTTGCTGCAGGTGTGACCACGGCGTCCGCCACAGTCACCACCATCAACGACAGCATCGACGAGTTGTCCCCAGAAGACCTGACTGTGGTGCTCAGCAATCCATCGTCGCCGCTCACGATTGGCACCAGTTCGGCGATCGGTTTGATCAACGACAACGACAGCCCGCCAACAGTTGGGATGACACCCACATCGGTGACTGTCATTGAAGGTGGCTCGACCACTTTCACCATCACCCTCAGCAGGGCAAGTTTCCAGGACGTCACCGTTACATTCAGCACGGTGAACGGAACTGCCATCTCTACCAGCGACTACGCCGCTCAGACAACCGCTGTCACGTTCCTCGCCGGACAAACAAGCAAGACCGTTACCGTCAACACGACCAACGACTCAGTGATCGAACCGACTGAATCATTCACCGTTAACGCCGTCGGCGGAGTTGGAACTGCGGCCAACACCGTCACGGGCACCGTGACGATCACCGATGACGACACGCCCACGACGACGTCGACCACAACCACAACCACTCGACCTGCGACAACCACTACACGAGCGACCACCACAACCACGCGACCCGCAACGACCACGACACGAGCGACCACCACAACGACTCGGGCGACCACCAGCACGACACGTCCAGCGACAACGACAACCCGTGCCGCAACAACGACAACCCGTGCCGCAACGACAACCACCCGTGCCGCGACCACCACCACCCGGGCGGCAACGACGACGACGATCGCAACAACGACGACTCGGGCAACCACTACAACCAGCACTACAACCACCACCACAACAACGCGTCCGACAACAACGACGAGCACCACTACAACAACCCGACCTACAACGACCACAAGCACCACAACGACAACCCGGCCGACAACAACGACTACTCGACCCACCACGACGACGACCCGCCCGGCCACAACCACAACGGTCGTCATCATCGACGGCAATACCTGATGCTGACTTCCACTTCCCCTTCCCTGCGTCGTCGCGCCACCCGTCAGTCTTCCCGAGTTACCCGCTCGGGTGACGCCGTTCGACGTCGTTTCCAACGGCGCTCAGGCGAGGGCAGAACAGCCGATCGTTCGGAGGAACGCGGCGCAGCTCTTGTGGAAGGTGCCCTCGTGTTCGGCATCTTCATGGGGATCGTGCTGGCGCTCATCGAGTTCGGAATCTTCTTCATGCATTGGAGCACTGGCCGCAACGCGTCGTCAGAAGCCGCCCACGAAATCGCTGTCGCCGGTCGTTCCAGTACCGCCGATTACTCGGCGATCAAGGCTGTGAAAAGCCAGCTCAACAACCTGGGCGGAAAGCTCGACTACATCATTGTGTACCGCGCCAAGAACATCAAAGACTCCGTCCCAGCCGAGTGCCTCGCAGAAGCAGAGGCGGGTGTGTACGGCACGGATGCCTCGGAACCCCATGGCGTGTTCGTTGCCCCTGATGGGTCGCCCACACCAGAAGACTTCGACTGGGTCAACGACCGAGCGACCATCGCTTGCAACATCTATTACAAGCGCAACGTCGCCCTTGTTCCAGCATCTATGGGGTCGTTCATCTACGACCGCAACACGGTGGACACGAACCCAAGCCTTGACCGGTTTTGGCCAGGCGGCTTTCGTACGGACTGGATGAATGGGCCTGTCGATTACGTCGGCTTCTACATGCAGACGCAGTACGACTCCGTCACCGGCGTCATCCCTGACCGCAAGGTCCGCCACAACACAGTGATCCAGATCGAGCCTCGGAGGGCGAACTGATGTCGGCTTCAACCGGTATCCGTAGCGTGCAACGGAAAAAGGCAACAAGACGTTCTCGCCTCGTGGCCCGCATCATGGGCCGACGCGACGAACGCGGCTACATCATGGTCACCACGGTCATCATGTTGCCGTTGTTGCTTGTGTTGGTTTCAGCCGCAACGGACGTCACCTACTACTACTCAAAGACCGTCGAGATTCAACGCATCGCAGACACCGCGGCGCTTGCTGGCGTAGTCCGTATGCCCAACCTTCCTGACGCACAGAACGTGGCGTACGAAGTTGCGTTGCGCAACGGTTTGCAGAACGGCGAAGGTGGCGTCTCTGTCACATCGAACGCTCCTGTCGGCACCAACCGGCGTCTCCAGGTGACCGTACGTGACAGCCGCGTGAAGCTGTTCTTCGGAAGTCTGTTTAAAGAGTTCTGGGACATCACGCGAACATCCACCGCAGAGTACGTCTCCAACATTCCGTTGGGTTCTGTTCTCAACGCCATTGGGACGGGCGACATCAATGGTGCAAATGATCCACTGACAGGTTTGCCCACTACTACAGGTGCCGGCATGTCGACCACGCCACAGAATTTCTGGTTGTCTGTCGCCGGTCCATGCGCAGCGAAAGAAGCGGGCGATCAGTTGTCCAGCCGTTACGACGGCACCAACATGAACGCTAACTACGCTCCCGGCAACGTCGGCAGCAACCGCTTCTACCGGTTGTGTGACTGGGTGAACGCAGCAGCCGAGCAGCCAGAACGTCTTGCCAAAATGCAGGACAACGTCACCGCCTCAGTATCGGGTCTGTTCCCCGCCGTTTCGATCAACCGTGATCACAACCCGCAGGGTTACAACTACATCGTCGACGTGCCATGTCTGCCGCTTGTCTCGGGCGGCGCAATTCCTCCGCCGCCATGCCCTGCGGGTCAGACGACCAGCGAGGCCCTGAACATCGAGATGTTCGACCCGGTATATAACCCCGACTCCTTGCAGCGTTTCCTCTCCAGCAACATCGTCACGAAACCAGATCAGTACGGCGTCCGGCGCACCGGCAGTAACGCGTGCACGTCAACGGCATACCTGTTGAATCAGGCGGTCTGCAAAGGTTCGCTCTCCGCTGGCATGGTTTCGCCGTCCGACGTGCGAGTCGTGACCGAAGTGCGGCTGTACGGGACAGACGGAACGCCGGTTGACTACTCCGATGACGTCCCGCTCGACGCTCCTGCATCGGTCAACCGAACAAGTTCAGCAACGGAACTCAACAAGATTCAGCGTTTCGGCACATGTATGAACGCTACCGATTCCTGGACAATCGTCGGGGTCGACGGGTCGTTGACACCGGTACCGGACGCCAACCATGACTACATTCCGGACGCTGTTGGCGGCGACGTCGAGTTGACCGCATTGCCGACGGGCGACGCTGCAGCGGATCCAGACTGCGCCAACAACGCCAGCAAGTGGCGCAGCATCATGACCATTGCATCCGGGCAACCTCGTGGCCGTTACCGGATCAATGTCCGCACGATTTCCTCCGCCGCGGCGTACGGCACCAACGCGTTCTCAATACGGGCATCGTTCGGCACCGAATTCGAAAGCTGCTCATCGCTCACCTCCGGATCGACCTGCCCGTCAGTTTCTGGTGACTCATCGATGTCGGTGTTTGCTTCCGTTCCTGGAATCTCGGACTTCTACCTCGCCCAGTTGTCACCCGCCTCGCTGTTCCGCAACAAGACCGTCGTGCTGCAGTTGTGGGACGTCGGCGAAGGTGGCGACACCGTTGAGGTTCTTCGCCCCATCAGCAGCGCCACCCAGTGCCCAAGCACCACAATGATTGGCACCAACTACTGCGTGCAGCCGTTCGACTGGAGCATCTGGAACCCGGGCGTGAACCGCATTGATTCGGCTAACGCGTTGGCTCCCAACGGCCAAGCTATGCCAGACGTCTGTGTCGGTAATGGCCAGACCAACCAGGTCAAGCTTTCCGTCGCTGGACATTGGGACACGTCGCTTTCAAGTGCGCCGGGGTACACACCTACCGCCACTACCTTCGGGAACTCCTTGTGCACAGCCACCGTTGAAACTGGCATCCTGCAGTCAAGGGCTGGATTCTCACCACTCATCAAGCCGTACACAGGATCCGGAACACCAAGCGGTCTGTGCTCGCTGGCCGGCAGCTTGGTCTCGTGCCAGGCAGGTCGATTCAACGACCGCACCGTTGCGTTGCAGATTCAGATCCCCAAGGATTACGGCTGCAACTCCGGAACCGGAACGGACACAACGCCGTGTGTGGATTCGACCAACCTGCCAGAAGGTGGCTGGTGGCGTATACGCTACACGCCACTACAGAAGACCTGGGATACCGGGTACGTGGAAATGACCGACCAAACAACCTGGACCGTGCAGCTGCTCGGCGACCCCGTTCACCTTGTCCAGGGCTGACACTTCTACTGCCCGACTAGGGCCGCTGAGAGGCGACTAGAGCGCAATGCCCAGAAGAGCCGCGGCCGCCGACGCTCCACGACCTGCAGCGACCGCTGCGTCGATAGCTGCAACGGCGCCAGGGGTATCGAGGTCGTCATCGAGACGGTCACGGACTGCCTCGAGCGCACCATCACCTGACCCAGCCGCGCGCCATTTCTCCAACCGGCCTTGTGCTGTTGGCAGCAAGTGGTCGAACCATTCCCAACCGTCTCGGTAGTGGTGGCTGACCACGACCAGGCGAATGGCCATAGGGTCCCAACCCGCTTCGAGCAGTTTGGACACATAGACAAGGTTGCCGAGCGACTTGCTCATCTTGATGCCGCCAAGCTTGACGTAAGCCTGATGCATCCAGTGGCGAGCAAGCGGCTGGCCGGTGACTGCTTCGCTTTGCGCAGCTTCACACTCATGGTGGGGGAAGATGAGGTCTTCGCCGCCGCCATGCAGGTCGATGGTTGACGTTGCGTGCTCTCGCATACACAACGCGCTGCACTCAATGTGCCAGCCCGGACGACCAGCACCCCATCGCGATTCCCATGCTGGTTCGTCGGACAACGACGGCTGCCACAGGACAAAGTCGAGAGGGTCTCTTTTGTTGGCGTCTGTGACATTGCCGCCGCGCTCTGCCGCGTACTCCAACATGCGTGCGCGGTCGTAGCCCGAGATCTGCCCGAACTTCGGGAACGTAGCCACTTCGAAGTACACCGAGCCGCCTGCTTCGTACGCGTGACCGGAGCGAATCATGGTGTCGATGAAACCAAGAATTTCCGAAATGGCGCTGGTTGCACGCGGCTCGGAGAAACTCTTGAGCTGACCTAGTGCAGCCATGTCCGCGTCGAACTTGGCCATCTCGGCAGCGGCGAGATCAAGGTAGTGAACCCCGATCTCACGTGACTTGCCGAGGATGGAATCGTCGACGTCGGTGACGTTGCGAACGCAACGTGTCTCATGACCAAGATCCCTCAGCCGACGCTGCAACACGTCGTAGGTGATGAACACCGTGGCGTGCCCGATATGCGTGGTGTCGTACGGGGTAACCCCACACGTATACAAGGTGACGATTGGCCCCGGTTCAAAAGGCACCACGTCTTTGCGGGCGGTGTCGTACAGGCGCATGTTCACGAGGGTCGGTTCTACCAGTCCGACAGGTGCCGTAATGACACGGAGTGAGCGTGGCGCTGCCGAATCGTTTGCGGCACGGCTGGCACTAGTCGAGGTTGATGCCGGTGAGCCGGAGCGCGCTTCGTGTGCGGTAGCGCACGTTGAGCTGCAACAGCACGGCGGTAAATGCCTCGATGGTGGTGGCATTGGCCAACGAGCCGGAGTCAAGCGGTCGACACCCGGGGATCTTGGCGGTGATCTCGGAAACGGCCTGTGTTGCGCTCTTGTGGTCCGAGCAGATGAGCACGTCGGACTCCACCGGCTTGTTCAGATCGCCCAGTTCACGGGCAGGGAGGTGATGGAACGCTGCTGCCACGCGTGCCTTTGGCACCAGCGCTTGCACGCTTGCGGCGACGCTGCCGCGTGGTGGCACCAACGGTTCGAACTCGTTACCCACCTTTGCCAAGGCGTTGGCCATGGACACCACAACCTTGTCTGCCAGGTGGTCTGCCACGCTGAGCGCCATGGTGGCAGTGGAATCCCACGGCGTGGCGATGATGATGAGTTCGCCGAAGACTGCAGCGTCGAAGTTGGAGCACGCGTGCAGCTTGAGATCGTATTCAGGCCACTTTTCCTTCAGCCCATCGACGATTTCCATCGCCTTGTAACGCGACCGCGAACCAACCGCCACGTCGTATCCCGCAGCGGCCAATCGAGCAGCAAGTGCTGCCCCAGCTGGACCTGTACCACCAAGCATTCCAATTTTCACGCCGTCACGATCCCTCTTCTTACGACCTTCGCGCCATTCCATCCGATGTGACAGAACGCACATCGCCACCCTAACCGCGCAAGTCCGGCCGGACTTGCGCCGCTAGCCTCTGCGCCCATGGGCATCCTCAGTGGCAAACGAGTCCTCATCACCGGCGTCCTCACCGACGCCTCTCTTGCGTACGGGGTGGCCGAGACCGCCCTCGCCGAAGGGGCTGAAATTGTCCTCACCGGCGCTGGTCGGGGCATGGGCCTTACCACCCGGATGGGACGCAAGCTCGCTACCGGCGCTGGCCTCGAGGCCGATGCCGTGGAGGTGTTGGAGCTCGATGTGACCGTTCCAGAGCACTTCACCGCGTTAACGGAACGCCTCACCGCCAAATGGGGAGGAATCGACGCTGCGCTGCACGCCATCGGCTTCGCGCCTGCCGTGTGCCTTGGCTCTGGCATCTTTCCCGCGCAGTGGGAAGACGTCGCGACGGCAGTGCAGATCTCTGCTTATTCCATGAAGCCACTGGCCGAAGCGCTGCTCCCGTTGTGGGACGCCGCTGGCGGCGGCGCGTATGTGGGCCTCACCTTCGATGCAACCGTTGCGTGGCCAGCGTATGACTGGATGGGTGTTGCTAAGGCGGCCATGGAATCGCTCAACCGGTACCTCGCCCGTGACCTAGGCCCTCACAAAGTGCGGTCAAACCTGGTGGCTGCCGGCCCCATCAAAACCATCGCAGCGAAATCCATCCCGGGTTTCACCAAGTTCGAAGAACGCTGGGTGGAACTCTCGCCGCTTGGCTGGGACGTCAACGAATCGTCAGCCGTCGCCAAAAGCGTGGTTGCGCTGCTCAGTGACTGGTTCCCCCTGACCACCGGCGAAATCATCCATGTGGACGGCGGGTTTCACGCCATCGGCGCTTAGGGCGCGGCCGAGTGGTGAACGGAGGGATCGAAGTTGAACCCGAGGTGGAGCAACCCATCGTGCATAGGGTCTGCTCCTACCTGGCCCGCTCCACAAGCCTGCTGACACAGACCAGAATTGAGAGATGTTCAGCCCGTTCGAAGCACCCATGATCGCCACGCACCTGGAGTCGCGTGAGATCGAGTTCGATATCGATGACGACGGCGACTATCGCTTTGCCCTCGCCATCGAAGGGACCAACGACGCGTCGGACACCGGCAACCCCATCACGCTTGCCGTGTTCATCGGGGCTGAGGGACCAAACGGCGACGTGCTCACCATCAGGGGCATTGCAATGGCCACCATCCCTCCAGAGGCGCTGATGCCGGTGATGTCTGCCTGCAATCAGTGGAACGTTGAACGGCGCTACCCAAAAGCTGGGTTGGTTGTGAAGCGCGCCGAGGACTCGGCACCGGCAGACCCACCGGAGAGTGGCCAGGTTCACTTGGTTTGCCACTACCCCCTTGGGGCGGGTGCCACGCAGGTGTTGGTCGACGATCTCATCTCCGAAACGCTCGGCGGCGCAATCGAGTTCTGGCAGTGGATGCCGGGCTGGCTTGCAGACATGTCGGCGCAGCACACGCCAGCCGCCACCCCTGGCGACGCAACACTGAACTGACACTGAACTCGCAAGCTGTCGACTGGCAGCACATCATCCGTCACCAAACCGCCTTCTTGGACGGTTACGTGACGGATAGCCGATGACCCCGCTCAGCGCTGGCAGCCAACCGCATCGATCGCAGCCATCACGGCGGGCGCCAAGCCACCGCGTACTTTGCGCCACCCGATGCCGAGAGATGCGACTCGTCTTGCAAGTCCACATTGAGGTCGAACGCCTGGGCTTTGAGTCCTCCCAACGTGTTGCCCCAGACCACCCGGTCTGTTGCTGATGCTTCACCCAGGATCCGCGCCCGTGCGTTGAACGCGTCGATGGTTGGAGAGCTGTTGGGCGACCACCGTGTGGGGATTTGGTCGCCAAGGATGATCCACGCGTTGGGGCTAAGGCGTTTGATTGAATCGACCAAACCTGCAAGGCGGTTGGGAGCCTCGGCGGCAATCGTTCCGCCGCCTGCGATGTCGTTTGCACCGATGGCCAGGATGATCACGTCGGGGTTGCCTGCAGGTAACGCCTGCTTCACCACCCAGTCAAGGTTGCCGGGGTTGCCCAACCAATCGATGTTTCCATCAGGACCGATGGTGAAGCCACCGTGGCCTTCGTGGTCTGCGTCGCCTCCCGCTGTGGGCTGCCACACCTGTCGGCCGACGAAATCGACGTTGCGGCCCGAGCTACGAAGCCACTGATACAAGTACCCGCGATAGGAGTCCGGCCACGCAGTGATCGAGTCGCCAAGCGGCATCACGCGGATTGGCCGGCACCCGCTGCACGACGGTGGTTGTGGTGGTGGTTGTCGTGGTGGCGGTTGTCGTCGGTGCGGTCGGTCGGCCGAAGCGTGGTTGGGGCGAAAGTGGTGGGGCTGTTGTGCCCGGAGCTGTTGTACTGGTTGGAGCAGGGCCGACGAGCAACCCAGCGTCGACGACGGTTGCGGCGCCGGAGGAAGCGGCTACCACCACGTAGCCGAGGTCGTTCACATCAGAGTCGAGGTCGTCGGAGCCAACATTGGGAGCGCTGAACGAGCGGGCTGCACCGCGGTCGATTACCACGGCATACGACCCCGTTGGCAAACCTATGAACGCATACGACCCCGACGCGTTGGTGAGGCCTGATGAATACCAACTCCAGGTTCCACCAACCACACGATGCAACCCCAACACCGTTCCGCTAGCCCGCGCCTCGTTGGCTTCTCGACGCCCGTTTGCGTTGGCATCGTTCCATACGGTTCCGCTGATCCCAACGGGCGGGGCGAGCGTGGTCGTGGTCGTGGTTATTGGAGTGGCCGTAGTTGTGGTTGTGAGGGCGATGGTGGTCGGCCGAAGCGTGGTCGGGGCGACGGTGGTGGGTGTGGTTGACGGACCCACAGCAACCCCGACCAATCCGAGGTCCACGTTGAGGTTGCCACCGGCGTTGGCGTATGACCGCGTGGTGCCCGAGGTAGGGCTGAAGTCGGAATCGAGGGTCCAACCGGTCTGCGACTGCGGAGCGATACCGCTTTGTGCCGGAAGCGATGCAAGGTCAACCGAGACCGTCACCAGATCGGGCGCCAGACCACCGACCAGAAACCGGCCGGTTGCATCGGACACCGCTTGCCCAAGCAGCGCGCCGCCAGTTGAATGCACACGAACCACCACACCAGCAACCCCACCTTCGCCAGCATCTTGGATTCCGTTGCCGTTGGCATCGTTCCAGACACGGTCGCCGATTCCACCGGTTCCGGCCGCCTGCGCACCTGACGGCGGCGCTGCCACGCTGGCAACCAGCAGCCCACCAGCCATGGCAACCACAATGGCCACCAACAGCGACCTCCGCCGGGTCTCGCTCTTCCCGCTCAAACCAGTTCCACTCACGGACCACATCTTTTCACCCTGAGTGGGCACCCGCATTTCCTGCGGTTACTTCGAGAGGTAGCCGGGGTTGGCAACCGCCAACCGGGCGACCGTGGATGCCGCCATCTGCGCGTTGGGCGATTTGCCCCGCGCGATCTCAACCGCATCGGGCACGATGGTTGCTGCCAATTGGCGGGCGACCATCGCTAAGGCGTTGGATGCTACGCGCGCATGGAATTGGACGCGGCCCGTTGTGGACTCCATCACGTCGTGCTCGATGTAGTGCTGCACGGCAAGCAGCAAAGCCTGCGCCGACGGCACTCCGAACGCGTCGCTCTTGGCCGGCTCACCGGGTACAGCACGAGCCGCAAACTCGCCTTGGCTTCTGCGAGATCGTCGGGCGCAAGCAGCAACAAGAGGTCGTGTTCTTGTTCAGCCACTCGCCGGCCGATGGCGGCCAGTTCAACTGACTGCGCAGACCCGGAGAGATGCGCGTTGGCCTGCATCATGCACATCACGCCCCACATGAGCGTTCCGCAGACAATCCACCAATTGAGGGCGTCGCGGTCCGCGTTGCCGCCAGCCTGAGCGTAGGCAGCAAGCAACTCATCGATGCTGCCGACACCCGCAACTTCTCCAGCGCCACCAAACCGCCACGCCTTCACGCACAGCCAGCCAAGATCTTCCATAGGGTCACCGGTATGGGCCAGTTCCCAATCCAAGACCGACGCCAACCCGGAGGCGTCCACAATGAGGTTGCCAAGCCGGAAATCACCATGGACCACGGTGGAGGGTCTTGCCGTCAACGGGTTTGCGTCAAGCCACGAGAGCGCAAACTCGAACACCTGCGACCGATACCCAAGCAAAGAGCTGAGCTCGTTGTAGATGGTGCGATAGCGCTCCACCGGCTGCGTTGCCTCAAGCCCGCGCACGGAGGCAGGATCGATGGAATGCAGCTTGGCGAGGGCCGCCCCACATTGCGATGCCAACACGGTTCGTGCGGTTGCGTACTCCGGATCGCGGAGGATCTTGCGGGCGATTGTCTGGCCGGCGATGCGGTCCATCACCAGGTAACCCGTCACCAGCCGATCAGCTGATGCAGGCCCCGCTGCGCGAACCGCTGGCACCGGCACACCGGCGCGCGCCGCCGCGTTGAGGAGTCGGGCCTCCAGTTCCATGCCAGCGTCTTCTGCCGTGCTGTTCGGCGCCCCCGGTCCGCGTTGTGAGTAGGTCGGATCGCGCCGCAAAATCAGTTCGCGTCGCGTCCCTGTTGCGGGCTCCACCGTGTCGAAGGACCAGATCTCACGTGATGCTCCCCCGCTGAGGCGAACGAGGCCTTCCACCTTTGCGCGCAGTACTCGTGCCAGGCGTTCGGAAAGGTCGTTCACCGATGAAGGGTTGTCGGTCATGGGGTCGTCATGGTTCTGTTCGGGCCGATGCACGACGGAAATAGTCCTCGCCGTCGTCAGGTCTGAAGAACGTGAGAATCACCTTGTCCTTACGGAACGCGATGAACGACCCAGATGACCGGTCGTACCGTGCCCAGTTGCCGCGTGCCTGCCATGTCTGAATCACCGTTGAAGACAGTGGCGCATCGCGTAGCTCCTGCGCCATTCCCAGGTATTTGGCCTTGCTGATGTTTCCGAACTCGCGCCCGTGTTTCTCGTAATGAGATGCGAACGTGGAAGCTGATCTGAACCCGATTGACCGATCAACTGCAGCTGAGCCCGAGTCCGACGATGTGCCCGAATCCGTTGCGGATGATGACTTGGCCAACGTGCCCGAGTTGGCTGAGGAGCCCGACTTGGTCGAAGTGTCCGCCGAGCTTTTGGACGTCACAAACCTGCCGCCGATTCCGACGAGCGCGATGATCAGCGGAATCGCGGTCCGCAGCATTCGTTGGTTCATCCGCGCCGACGCACCTCGGCGGCTGTTACGAGTGCCCCTTTTTGTGCCGCTTTTCATGACCATCGACCCTAGGGGATCAGACGAATCCCGCTGGGAGCCATGGACGATGCGGCGTGCGGGAGATCGACCACAAACTCGGTTGTGTGCGCAGGAAACACAAACTCGCTGAACAGCACCACGCGTCCATCGATGGAGTGCGTGACACGTTGACAACGCAACACCGGTGAGCCGACCGGGATCTCCAGGACGTCGGCATCACTTTGTGACGCAGCAGCTGCACCGATTGTTTGCGTAGCGCCGCCAACTTCCACCGGCAGCAGGTCGTAGAACGAACTGCGTTCCACGGTTGCGTGCGAGAGCTCACCGGCCAGATCCTCAGGCACCCACACGGTGACGCGTGCAAACGGGACTCCGTCGGCCAGGTTGAGGCGGCGCACTTCAAGCACACGACCGGCCCCGAGAACAGCAGCAACGTGGCGAGGTGCTTTGACGTAGCTGAAATCCAGCACCTTGCGCGTGGCGGTGACCCCGTTGTCGGCCATTTGCGATTCGATTGTTCCCAGGCGCCCAAGCGTTTGCCGCAATGGGTCGGCGGCGACAAACCAGCCAAACCCTTGACGGGAGTCCACAAGTCCTTCTTCTCGCAGCGCTTCAAGCGCTTTGCGGACTGTGACCCGCGAGGCGTCGAAGGTTGCGGACAGCTCGGACTCTGACGGGAGCAGTCTGCCTCCGGGGAACTCGCCATCAGCGATTCGCTTCCGGAGCGAACCGGCGATCTCCTGATATCGAAATGAAGAGGCGCGCGCCATAAACCCACCTTACTTGTCTTTCACTTGTCTCATCGGTTGGTTATGCTGTCGCTGTTGCGCACACCCCGGCACAACTCTCACGGAGGTCGAATCCCATGGCAACAGTTGCCGCCAACACCCCCACCGAGCTCGCACAGAGCGTCTACACAAAGATGGCAGCCAACGTTGCCATCGGACGCCAACGCCTCGGCCGTTCCATGTCGCTTGCCGAGAAGATCCTCTTCGGCCACATGCGTGACGCCTCCACCGATGGGTTCGACCGCGGCAAGACCTACGGCGAGTTCTTTCCAGACCGCGTTGCCATGCAAGACGCCACCGCGCAGATGGCGCTGCTGCAGTTCATGACCGCCGGCCTGGCACAGGTTGCAGTTCCATCAACGGTGCACTGCGACCACCTCATCCAGGCCCGCGTCGGCGCCATCAAGGACCTCGAAGTAGCAAACGACACCAACCGTGAGGTGTACGACTTCCTTCGCAGCGTCAGCGCCAAGTACGGCATCGGCTTCTGGAAGCCAGGCTCTGGCATCATCCATCAGGTCGTCATCGAGCAGTACGCGTTCCCTGGCGGCATGATGATCGGCACAGACAGCCACACGCCAAACGCTGGCGGCCTTGGCATGATCGCAGTCGGTGTCGGCGGCGCAGACGCAGTAGACGTCATGGTTGGCCTGCCGTTTGGCGTGCGTTACCCCAAGCTCATTGGCGTGAAGCTGGTGGGTGAGATGTCCGGCTGGACCAGCGCCAAGGACGTCATCTTGAAGGTGGCAGACATCCTCACCGTTGAAGGTGGCACCGGCGCCATTGTTGAATACTTCGGCCCCGGCGTTGCCGCAATCAGCGCAACCGGCCGCGCCACCATCTGCAACATGGGCGCAGAAATCGGCGCAACCACCTCGCTGTTCCCTTACGACAACGAGACTGCCCTGTACCTCAAGTCCACCGGCCGCGAAGGCTTGGCAGACCTGGCCGATAAGCACGCAGATCTTCTGCGCGCAGACGATGACGTGCAGGTAAACCCAGACACGTACTTCGACCGCGTGATCGAGATCAACCTTTCCACCCTCGAGCCACATATCAACGGCCCAATGACCCCAGACCTTGCTCACCCGGTCTCCAAGGTTGGCGCCAATGCAAAGGCTGCTGGTTGGCCGTTGGAGCTTTCCAGCGCACTCATTGGTTCGTGCACCAACTCGTCCTACGAAGACATGACCCGTGTGGCAAGCATTGCCCGCCAGGCAGCCGCTGTGGGCCTGAAGGTGAAGACCCCGCTGCTGGTCACCCCAGGTTCCGAGCGTGTTCGCGCCACCATCGAACGAGACGGCATCTTGGCCGACCTTGAGGCCATCGGCGCAACCGTGCTGGCAAACGCATGCGGACCATGCATCGGCCAGTGGAAGCGCGACGACATGCCAGATGGCGTACCCAACAGCATCATCAACAGCTACAACCGCAACTTCCCGAAGCGCAACGACGGATACGCAACCACCAACTCGTTTGTGGCGTCCCCAGAGACCGTTATCGCATACGCGCTTGCCGGCACGTTGGACTTCAACCCAATCACCGACACGCTCACCGCAGACGACGGCACCAAGGTGCTGTTGGCAGAGCCCATCGGCGAGAAGCTTCCTGCCCGCGGTTTCGAAAGCGGCGACACCATGTTTGTTGCTCCACCAGCTGACGGCAGCGGAGTCGATGTTGCGGTCTCCCCCACTTCAGATCGCCTGCAGCTGCTGGAACCGTTCCCTGTGTGGGACGGCAACGACTACATCGAGCTGCCAGTGCTCATGAAGGCTCGTGGCAAGTGCACCACGGACCACATCTCCATGGCTGGCGTGTGGCTGAAGTACCGGGGCCACTTGGAGAACATCTCCGGCAACCTGTTCATCGGCGTCAACAACGCATTCACCTCAGAGCCTGGCATGGGCTGGGACACGCTCAACGGCGACGAGGCGATGATCCCAGAGGTTGCCAAGCGTTGGGGTACCGCTGGCGTCAAGTGGGTTGCCATCGGCGACCAGAACTACGGCGAAGGTTCCTCACGTGAGCACGCTGCAATGGAGCCCCGCTACCGCGGTGGCGTGGTCATCATCTGCCGCAGCTTTGCTCGTATCCACGAGACCAACCTGAAGAAGCAGGGTGTGCTGCCACTCACGTTTGCTAATCCTGCCGATTGGGAAAAGGTGCAGAAAGACACGCGGATCTCGGTGCTTGGTTTGGCCAACATCACCCCCGACGTGCCAGTCACCGTGCGCTTGCACCAGACCGACGGCTCCACGCAAGACATCGTGTGCAACCACACCCTGTCCCTGGAACACATCACCTGGTTCCAATCAGGCGGCGCCCTCAACCTGATCCGCGCCAACGCGAAGTAGCTCGCGAGAGAGCGCGCGAGAGAGGTTGCCCCCATCGCTGGGGGCAATCCACCTCGAAGTTAAACTTCGAGGTGTTCTCCCGCATCGATCTGAAGGGGAAGTGCGATGACAACCGACGCAAACAAGCAGCTTCTCGGGCTGGATCACGTGCAGCTCGCGATACCGGTCGGTGGCGAAACCCTCGCTCGCGAGTTCTGGGTCAAACTGTTGGGATTGGATGAAGTATTGAAACCGCCGGCTCTCGCCGTGCGCGGCGGTGCTTGGTTTGAGTCGTCCAGCGTCGTTGTGCATGTCGGTGCAGAAGTTGGTTTTACGCCGGCCGTCAAGGCTCATCCTGCTTTCAAGGTTCGTGATCTCGATGCGCTGGCTGCATCGCTCTCGGTCGCCGGGTACGAGGTTCGTTGGGACGAAGAGATCCCAGACGTCCGGCGGTTTCATTCCGCTGATCCCTTCGGCAACCGCTTGGAGTTCATCAGTTCCTGAAGCATTCTGCCGATACCAGTTTCATGGATCGACGGAGTTTCCTGGCGCGTTCCGCTGCGATCGGCGCACTGGCCCTTGGCGAGGCGCTGCTGCCGCGCGCGATTGCAATGGCGGGAGCTATGCCATCAAGCGAACCGTATGGGCCGCTTGGTGAACCCGATGCCAATCGCATCATGCTCCCCCACGGGTTTCGCAGCCGCCGCGTGGGTCTCACGGGCCAGCCGGTCCCAGGCACGGACTTCGTGTGGCACCCGTGGCCGGACGGCGGGGCATGTTTCGCTCACCCGAATGGCGGGTGGGTTTATGTGTCAAACAGCGAAGTCGAACCAAATGGCGGTGTGAGCGCCGTCCGATTTTCGTCCTCGGGGAAGATCGAGGACGCGTATCGAATACTTTCCGGCACTCGACGCAATTGCGCCGGAGGCCCAACCCCGTGGAACACCTGGCTGTCTTGTGAAGAAGTACCAACGGGCACCGTGTGGGAGTGCGACCCGTTTCGCTCCGGCCAGGGAGTTCAGCGACCGCTGATGGGAACCTTCTTGCACGAGGCCGCCACCGTGGACCCACGTACTGGCCACGTGTATCTGACCGAAGATGACCCGCAGGGTCGGCTCTACCGCTTTGTTCCAGAACGGCCTGGCCACCTAGACGCTGGAACGTTGCACGCAGCACACGTGAACGGCACCGCTGTCACGTGGATTCCCACCTCGTCAACCGCACCCGACCGGAGCCCGTCGACAACGGCTTTCAACGGCGGCGAAGGTCTCTGGGTTGATGGGGACGCCATGTACATGACCACGAAACACGACGTGCGGGTGTGGCGGATGAACCTCCGGACGCAGCAGATGGGCGTGATTTATCAGGCGGCCGCCACACCGGGCGGAACACTGAACGCGGTGGACAACGTGACCTTGCATCGAAACTCGGGCGACGTGTTTGTGGCCGAAGACGGCGGCAACATGGAACTTTGCATCTTCAGCCGTACGCGCACAGATGTTTCAATTGCCCCGTTCCTCCGGTTTGTTGGCCACGACCTTTCCGAAGTAACCGGCCCGGCCTTCTCACCGGACGGGACGCGTCTGTATGTGAGTTCGCAGCGCGGCACGGACAACGCCAACGGGCACACGTACGAGGTGTCTGGTCCGTTTCGTCAGATGGCCAAATCAAAACGTCTGCACGCTTAGGATCAACTACCAATCGTGAGCCCGCAGCTAGCCGGAGATCAGCGCCGCAAGCGCGAGCGCAGCGTCTTCGGTAACCCGCCTGCGTTTGCGTTTGTCTGGGTTCACCGAAATGGTGGTCGCCTGAACTTCAGTGCGCGACACGGTGGCACCGCCAGTGCGAAAAAAGCGACGCCGGGCCGACCCGACAACAAGCACGACATCGCCCTCGGACACCTGCGGCAGCTCGCCTGTCATCACGACAGACACTGAAACGGCCTGGCCGCTCATTGCCCTGGACCTGACGTCGAGCTCGAACGAGGTGCCGGCGTCGGTGATGCGATGCACCGGAGGCGACACAACAATGCCGTAGATGATGGTCACCGACATCATCAATTCGGACAGGGCGGGTGCAACGGGTAGGGGTGTGACCCCGGCAGGGCCGGCGGTGGCAGCAGCCACCGGTCCAGCGACAACAGAAACAGATCGAGCCACAGCGGCCTCTCAGACTGCTCGCACCAGGCGAGCTCACAGAAATGAAGAAACGCGGCCCCTTGACGGGGCAAGAGGGAGCCGACGTCCCGACATCCAGAGCCGCACCGTAGCGCAGGGGGTATGACAACCACGGCGCGCTGGTCAGAGGTTGGCAAATATTCGAAACCGTCACCGAAGACACGGCAGACTGACTCGATGCCGTTGGACAAGTCCCACAACTTTTCAGTACTCCGGCATAGAAACGTCGTCCTTGCACTCGGCGCACAACTTGCGGCATCAACTGCGTGGTCCGCCCAAATTGTGGCAACAGGGTTCCTGCTCTACGAAGCAACCGGGTCCAAAGCGGCCCTTGGACTGTTGGGCTTGGTGGAGTTCATCCCGGTCATCTCATTGGTGTTTGTCACCGGTCCTTTTGCAGACCGTCGAGACCGTCGTACGATCAGCGCGATTTGCGTGGCAGCGGAAGCTCTTGTGGCCATTGCGCTTGCGTTGTACCTGCGAGGCCACGCCGCGACGCAGGTTCCGTTCATCCTGGCAGCACTTTCCTACGGAATTGCTCGGGCGTTCATTGCGCCAGCGTCGAGGGCCTTGCTCCCGGCAGTAACACCGCCTGCCGAATTACAAAAGGCTCTCCCCCTCGGGGCCATTACCTGGCAGTTGGCCTCGATCCTCGGTCCGCTTGCCGGCGGCTGGTTGGCCGACGCACAGGGATGGCGCGTCTTCATTTGGATCGCTGCGATGTTCCTCATCTCAGCGTTGTTGTACGCCCTGATTCCCAGACAGCCGCCAGCCTCTGCGACGGGCGACGCAACCGATGCCGACGGACAAATGGGGTTCGGCGATGCCTTTGCCGGGCTCCGCCTCATCCGCCGTCAACCGGTGTTGTTCGGCGCCATCTCCCTCGACCTGTTTGCAGTGCTGTTTGGCGGGGCGGTGGCCTTGCTGCCAGCCGTCGCGAAGGACATCTTGCATGTTGGTGGCACCGGGCTCGGCTTCCTCCGCGTGGCAGTCGGTGCCGGTGGCGTGATCACTGGTTTGGTACTCGCCATCCGGCCTGTCCGACGCCACGTGGGCCGGGTTCTGCTGATCGTGGTTGGCGTATTTGGTGTGTTCACCGTGGTGTTCGGCCTCTCCACCAACTACGCGCTTTCGTGGATCAGCCTGTTCATCCTTGCCAGCGCAGACATGGTGAGCGTGTTCATCCGCACCACCCTGGTTCCGCTCGCGACACCCGATGCCCTTCGAGGCCGTGTGCTCGCCGTCGAAGCTGTCTTCATCGGGGCCTCAAACGAACTTGGTGCAGCCGAATCTGGGTTTGCCGCTGCACTCATGGGCACCGTGGCCGCCATCGTCAGCGGCGGCGTGGCCACCCTGGTGATCGTCGGCGTCTGGGCCATCTGGTTCAGACCACTCGCAACCGTGGACCGGTTCGATGAGGTTCGACCAGGCTGAGATCAAACCGGACCGTCAGGGTGGCAGGTCGGGTCAGGTCAGGTCAGGTCGGGTCAGGTTGGCATGGTGGCGCGAAGGTCTGCCTCGGACACCTTGCGCTTCTTCTTCGATTCCGCTGGCAGCAGACCCGAGATTGCTTCCATGATCGTGTCTGTGTCGGCGGCAAGCGACTTGCGGGTGTTCTTCATGGGCACCGCTTTGCCTGCCTTGGCAAGAACTAGTGGCGGTGACGTGACGTTGGCCATGTTTGGCACCTTGGCGTTGCGGGGCCACACACGCTCTGTGCCCCACAGTCCCACCGGGATAACGGGCGCTCCAGACATGGCTGCCAGCCGGGCGACTCCGGGGCGGCCGGACAACTGTGGGTCAAAGAACGCCTCGCCACGCGGAATGGTTCCTTGCGGCAGGATCACGATGACTTCGCCTGCAGCGAGAGCTTGTGCTGCGAGATCCAACGGCTGCGCCGAGCCGGACCCACGGTCAACGCTGATGGTGCCGAAAGCCTTGACGATCTGTCCCACAACGGGCGCGTTGACCACTTCTTTCTTGGCGAGGAACCGCCCGTTGCGTCCGGCCCGAGCAAGCAGCAACGCAAGCGCAAGCGGGTCGAAATAGCTGCGGTGGTTGGCCGCGATGATTACCGGCCCTTGCGAAGGAATGTTGTTGACGCCTTCAAATGAAAAGCGCGCATACGGAATGAATTCGGGCCGGATGACCCTTCGAAGCACGTCAAGGGGCTCGACACCAAACAAACGTGGAACCCCGCTTGGAGCATCCAGCCAACGGACCGGCCACCCCTTCAGGGCTGACAGCGCCAGCAAACGCATGTCGGGGTTGATGGCAGTTGGTCGCCCGACGGCTCCCAGTAGCGGCGCATCGAAATAGGAATCCGAATAGGCAGCCGAATCGCCCATGGAGACATTGTTCTGCTGGGACCATTCCTGAACGGCGGCAAGCTTGCCCGGCCCCCACACAAAGGTGCCGTCGATTTCACCTGTGTACGTACCTTCGTTTTCACCGTACCGAGTTGCCACCACCGCATCGAAACCAAGCGCCTCTGCAAACGGCGCAACCAGGTCATATGGGGACGTTGTAGCGAGGACCAGCATGTCGCCCGCAAGACGATGCTCGGCCAGCACGGCAGCGACATACGGCTGGACTCGTATGAGGAGCGCCTCGACCGATCCGTGCGCAGCGTTGCGTACGTCTTCTCGGCGCAATCCTGCGGCCTTGGTGACAGCCGACCGAGCAAGCTGCATTCCTGCCTTGGTCTCGCCGACCAGGTCATAGAGCTTGAGGAACAGGTCCTGACCAGGAACACGAGGCGTGTCCACACCCAACGACCGCAGCGTGTCTGCAAACACAGGCGCCGAACCGCCAGCGAGAAGCGTGCGGTCCAGGTCGAAAAACGCCGCAGTCCTTGGGGTCAGCGCCTTGGTCCCTGCCTTCTTTGCAGTTACTTTCGTTGTGTCTGCGTGCTTCTTCGCTGCTGCCATCGGTCGAGTCTGCCAGGTAACGTCGCCAACGCAGCAGGCGATCACTGAAATTGCGCGGGCTGTTCGACTCCCTACCGACCAGTAGGTAGGATCTTTCGGTGATCGAATTCCAGGGACTTCTGAACGACCTCGCTCCCACTGCAGAGCGCCTGTATGAACGCCACCTCGTCTCCTGCAAGCCCTGGTACCCACACGAAACCGTTCCATGGAGCCTTGGCCGGGACTTCGTTCCGGGCGCCGATTGGGACCCTTCGGAGTACCCCCTGCCTGATCCGGTCCGCAGTGCCCTTTACGTGAATCTCCTCACCGAGGACAACCTCCCGTATTACTTCCAGACCATTGACCGCATGTTCTCTCGGGAGTCCATCTGGAAGACATGGTCGCACCGTTGGACGGCCGAAGAAGCTCGCCACTCCATCGCCATTCGTGACTTCCTCACCGTCACCCGGGCCATCGACCCGCGTGAGCTTGAAGATGGCCGCATGGTGCAAATGGCAGGTGGCGAAGTGCCGCAGCCAGAGACCCCGTTGGACGGCGTGGTGTACGTAGCGTTGCAAGAGTTGGCAACGCGTATCGCGCATCGCAACACCGGCAAGCTGCTGCAGCAAACCGGAGCCAATCACCCCGGCATCGAAGCCGGTTACGAGATCATGAGCCGCGTTGCAACAGACGAGAACTTCCACTACCTGTTCTACCGAGACCTCGCGACTGCAGCCCTCGAGATCGATCCGTCGGGCACCGTCATGGCCATCGAGCGCCAGGTGAAGGACTTCGAGATGCCAGGTACCGGCATCATCGGGTTTGCCAAGCATTCCAAGGCCATCGCCGACGCCAACATCTACAACCTGTCGCAGCACCATGACCAGATCCTTGTTCCGGTCATCATGCGCCACTGGGCCGTCGACAAGTTGGAAGGCCTCTCCGCCCAAGCCGAGCAGGCACGAGATCGGCTGATCGTACAGATCGGCCGCATCGGCAAACTCGCCGGAAAGATGGCAGAACGCGCAGCCCGCGTCGCCGAACGTGCCGCTGAACAGGGCCATGAGCCAGGTTCAGCTCACGGCGCCCCGGTTCTCGCCAACAGCTAACACCAACTCGTAGCTGATCTCACAAGATCTGACCACCCGGGCATCTAATGCCAGGTACGGTTAAACCCATGGCCGAACGGCGCCAACTCACCCGACGGGGCCAGTCCCCCACCGCACAACCTTCCCCGCAACTCGCCTCGCAACCAACCGCTCCCAAGCGGCCAGGCGCTGACGCGCTCGCCCTTTCCTCTGAGCTTGCGTTCCATGCTCGGCGTGCAACTGGCGTCACGGTTGCGGTCGGTGACCTCGATGGGCGCCTCCCCGAGGGTCGGCTCGCCGTCACCTTCCAGGTAGACGCAGACGACCCGTTCCTTGGGCTCGACGACGGCCTCGCCATGGCCGCCGCCGCCGACGCTGCACGCACCTACGGGCACCCGCTTGTCGGAGTTCTGCACAGCCCCGGCAACGCTGCAGGCGAAGGCCTTGGTGGTCTGCACGGGTGGGGCCTCGCAGCCCGAGCGTTGGCAGCCTGTTCCGGTATCGTGCCGATTTCGCTCATCGTGGATGGTCCGCTGGTTTCTGGCCCTGCGCTCTTGCTTGGCCTCGCCGACTTCGTAGTGATGACTGCGGTCTCCTACACATTTGTCAACGGACCATCCATGGTTGCGGACTACACAGGCCTCGTGGTGGACAACACCAAGTTGGGCGGCCCTGACACTCATGCCCGCACCTCGGGCCTTGCAACGCGCACAGTTGCTGACGTCGAATCCGGGCTCGACGCAATCGCCGAACTCCTGGCGTACCTGCCCGCGCACGTCGACGCGCAACCCGCGTGCCGGGCCACCGACGATCCGCTTGACCGTGACGCGCCAGAGTTGGACACGCTCATTCCTGCCGCATCAACCGGCAGTTACGACGTTCGTACCGCAGTGCAAGGCGTTGTGGACGACGGTGTGCTCACTGAGGTCAAAGCCCGCTGGGCTCCCAACCTCGTTGTCGGGTTCGCGCACGTCGCCGGAAGAGCTGTTGGCATCGTCGCCAACCAGCCAATGGCACTTGCTGGCACGCTGGATATCAACGCTGCGCAAAAGGGCGCATGGTTCGTTGCGTTGTGCGATTCGTTCGGGCTGCCCATCGTCACATTCGTCGATACGCCGGGTTACTTCCCTGGCAAAGATCTCGAGTGGCGCGGCATGATTCGCCATGGCGCACAGATGGCCTTTGCATACGCCGAGGCGTCGGTTCCGCGCATCTGTGTCGTGCTCCGCAAAGCGTATGGCGGCGCCTACATCGTCATGGACTGCAAGACCATGGGTAACGACCTGTGCATTGCATGGCCATCGGCCGAACTTGCAGTGATGGGCGCCAAGGGTGCCGTGCAGATCCTGCATCGTCGTGAAGACGAGTCCGTGCGGCTGCAACACGAAATCGAATACGCGGCTAACTTCCTCAACCCGTTTGTGGCCGCCGAACGTGGCTACGTCGATGCAGTCGTCCAGCCGCACGAGACCCGACGCTGGGTCGCACGTTCCGTTGAACTGCTTGCTGCCAAACGAGAACTACTCAGCCCGCGTCGCCACGGCAACTCGCCGCTGTAAAGCAGATCCACGCCTCCAGCTGCCCGGGGGTGTGACCCCCAGGGGGCAAGAATTATTTGAGGCGGTGTACTAGCGAATAGCCGTCCTGCAGCACGTACACGGCCGTGGTACCCACCACGATGTCCAGCGGGTCGAAAAGTCGACCGGCAGTGGCTGTGGACGGAGTGTTGTTGGCGTCGACGTATGGGCCCTCGTCGAGCCACTCCTGACCTGCCACCGGTGCAACGGTCAGCGCTTGGAGATCAATCACTCGAACGATGCCGCGGTACCGTTCAGCAAACAGAACGTGGGTGGCGTCGAGGAACGCCACAGCGGACACGTCGGCGACTGTCGTGTCCGTAGTCGACAGCGTTGTGGCCGGATCGCCCGGGATCGGTGATGCGCCGATGAGGAGCGAACCGGCGAACGTGTTGAGGCCTGAAGTGTTGAACCGCAGGACGCGCGAACCTTCGCCGATGATCAGCACGCCGCCCGATGCAGCGAGCGACTTCGGGTTGATCAACCCGTACGACAAACCATCGGTGCCGTCCACGACCGCCGTGGCAGCAGCCGCTGTCCCGACCACCGCCGTGAACGTTGTGAACGAGGTGTCGGTCTTCCACACAAACTTGTCGTCCATCACGTAAACGGCAGTTCCGTCAACGGCCATGTCACGCACCGTTCCTTCAAAGACCATGTTCGCCGGGAGATAGGTTCCGGGCACTACTCCAGAACCACAACTGGTTGGCCTCATGTTCACTGTTCGGAAGACTGTTTCAATTGACCCCACCGAACACTCCGTAGCCAAGCCGATGAAGGTGAGCGGGAACGTCGCAATCGAGACGACACCTGTTGGGATGGTCTCGCGAGCCGTGTAGGTGCCATCACGATTCATGATGTGTAGGCGACCCATCACGTCGGCCATGTAGATAAACGCCCCGGACCGGGTGATGGCACGCGGAGTGATGGCGCCGTTGTTCATCGAGTTCGTCGGATCGCCGGTAAGCGCAGGGTTTCCCGGTGCGGCGAACACGTCCATGTTCCAAGCGCCAAGTGCGCTCAGCCCACTCGAAACTGCGATTGGTGTGTTGGTGGTGAGGAACGGTGTGCCGTCGCTGAAATCAACGTCGAACACGGCCCGGCCACCAATCTCTTGGTACTCAAGAGCAACTTCTGAACTCTCGGTGAGCGTCATGGGGATGACCAACGGTGTGTTGATACTGCCGCTGATTCCCCAATGGTCCGCAATCGCCGTTCCGTTCACCTTTACTCGAAAACCATCGTCTGCGCGCACCGTGAGGGAGTAGGTGCCAGCGGACATGGTTCGGGTGTATCGAGCCGAGAAGAGATCTCCTGCAATCATCGCCGATGGCGTTGCGGTACCCCAGTAGGCGTTGACCGTTGCGATGCAACCTCCCTCATCAGGCGTGGGTGGCCCAACCAGTTCGGAATTGGAGAAGTACGCAACATCCCAAAGCGCGCATACGGGTGCCGGCGCAATCGTCGTTGTTGTAGTGGGAGTCGTGGTCGAGGTAGTTGTCGGCAACGTTGTGGTTGTTGATGTGGTCGTTGTCGTCGAAGTCGTCGAAGTCGTCGAAGTCGTCGAAGTCGTGGACGTCGAGGTTGACGTGGTCGATGTCGAGGTGGTGGGTGACGTCGTGGTCGTCGTTGAAGTCGTTGTGGTCGTGGGAGACGTGGTCGTGGGAGACGTGGTCGTGGGAGACGTCGTCGCGGCGAGCGTCGTTGTTGCGAGAGTGGTCGTTGCGGACGTGGTCGCGGGAGTTGTCGTCGAAGTCGTCGCCGGTTGTGTCACGACTGTCGTGGGAAGCGTCGTGGGAAGCGTGGTCGCAATGGTCGTGGGAGCAGTCGTCGCAAGCGTGGTCGCTCGAGTCGTCGGAGCGACGGTTGGAGCGACGGTTGGAGCGACGGTTGGAGCAACAGTCGGCGGCAGCGTCGCTGGAGCAACCGTGGGACCCGCAGTGACGGGAGTCGGCTCAGGAACCGTAACGGCCGTGGTGACAGGGAGCGTGGTCGGAGGCTCGGTCGTCGTCGGCAGCGTTGCGGCAACGGTTGTGACACCTGTCGAAGCAGCGGTGGTGGCACGGGTGGTCACGCGAGTCGTCGCCACACGAGGTGCGACCGTTGTCGCGACGGTTGCTGGAGTTCGCCCAGCACCGGAGCCATCGCCTTCTCCAATACCGTCGTCGGATGCCGGATTCGGCGGCACCGTTGCGATCGTTGCAACGGTTGGTGCAACCGTGGGGGTGACGTCTGCGAACAGGCCGATGGTGGTGGGAGGAATCGTGGGCGCTGGCGCGAGCGTTGGCTGCGGAGTGGTCGTGGGCAACTCCGCAACGTTTGGCTCGGGCTGCGGCGGGACTGTTTCTTCAACGAGCGCCAAGTCAGCCGGAACCGCAGTGGTCACCACCACGAAGGTCGTCGATGTGGGTTCCTGCAGCGTGACGGGGACGGTGCTGGACACAACTGTCACAACTTCATCTGCCAGCACGGTCTCAGAAATCCCGCCGTCAAAAGACACAATCGGGACACCGGTCGCCGACGCAACCCCCAACGCAGCGGCGACCACTCCAGCCTTTGCTGCGCTTGCACCCAACATTGCCGCTGGAGAACCGCTCACGCTGGTTTCCACCAGTCGAGCCGCGATCTTTGCGATGGCTCCGTTGCCGGCTGCCAGTTCGCCGGTGATCGACGACAGGAAGCCCTTGGTCACACGGGAGTCCTTGTACCCGACGTTGAGGAACGCTCGCACAACCTTTGGATCGAAATGTGTGCCAGCGCATCGAGCCAACTCCGCGCGGGCATCGTCATAGGTCATCGGCTTCTTGTAGGACCGCGCTGCCGTCATCACTTCAAACGCGTCGGCAACAGCGACGATGCGTGACCCGATCGGCATCTGCGCACCGGTCAAGCGAAGTGGATAGCCCGTCCCATCAAATCGCTCGTGATGCTGTTCGATGCACAGCGCCCAATCGCCAAGCCAACCGGCCAACGGGGCAATCCTGGAGTGGCCCGCGGCGGGGTGGCCCTGGAGGACCTTCCACTCTTCTTCTGTGGGCTTACCTTTCTTGTTGAGAATCTCTGCCGGGACCGCAAGTTTGCCGATGTCGTGGAGCAGCGAGGCCCACCGTAACAACCCTCGCTCTTTGTCTGACAGGCAGAGCTCTTCGGCGATCACGTCACTGAGCGCCCGCACCCGCTCTGAGTGGCCGCGAGTACGGCGATCGTGGTTGTTGAGAATCTCAACCAGTGTGAGCACCTGCTCCGCTGCGACCTGCGGATCGGTTGCCAGACGTCCTTCGCGGAAGTCATCCAACACCGCTTGCGAATTGCCAGAGTTCCCCACTCGCAACGCCATCTTCAAACGCGACGGGGCTTCTTCGGGGAACGCGAGGTTCATCTGGCAAAGACTTGAGAGCGGGACAAGCCTTGCGGCCCACTGGCCAACTGCAGTGCCAACCACGGAGCCCACAACAAACATGGCCAGACCCCACAACACCCGGTACAGGAGTGACCAATCCGGGTGAAAAAAGATCCGGCCAAGCAGAAGGGTGACCGCAAATGCTGGCAAAATCGGGATGAGGGCCAGCAAAACGCGAATAGATCGGCCAAGCCAAGGGCGGGGCTTCCAAACAGCCCGATCTTTGTAATCCTGGGGACGATTGGCGTCCGCCGCCTTCGTCCGTGACGCAATTCCCACGGCCCAGTGATCGGACGTTTTGCCACTCGGGTTTACATCAAGTCACCAAGAGTCTGAAGGCAGGCGAAATTCACGCGAAAGATCATTCAAGATTGAACGGCCGCTCTCCGAAGTAATTGGGGTGACTGTCACGGCTACTTCCCCAAGACGCTCCTCTCGATCCCCACGTCGGAACGGACTCCTGCCACTACTCGGCCGCTATGCGGTAGTAACCGCGCTTACCTTGGTGGTAGCGGTATTCCGTCTCACGCCAGGCGGGTCGGACGTGGAACTGTCTGCGGTTGATCAGGTTGAAGTTGAAGTGCTTGGCGAGGTACAGGTAGCTGTAGACGCGGAACTGTCTGAAACGCTTCTAGAACTCACCAACCGTGAGCGTGCACGGTACAAACGTAAAGCGTACATACGAACAGCTGAGTTGGACCGAAACGCGGCAGAGTACGCAGCAAAACTGACCTCCGGACGACTCGTTCATGCAACGGATCTCAGCATCGGCGTGTCCGGTGCCTGGTTAAAGCTTGGCGAGAACCTAGGACGCGGCAAGGAACTGCTTGCCATCCATCACGCGCTCATGGCCAGCCCGACGCATCGTGCCAACCTGCTGGACACAGGCTTCACCCAAATCGGCATCGCGGTCATTCATACTGACGCCGGCTTGGTCCTTGTCGAGCGGTTCCGCCAAGGGTGAGCAACCCGTCATTAGCTGGGCGCGGCCGAGCGGTGAACGGAGGGACGGAGTGAATCCGAGGTGGAGCAACCCATATTCAACTGGAACGGGCGAACGACTCCAGCGCTTCGGTCAACGACACAACACCAACACCGAACTCCTCAACCACAGCAGCCAACCACGGTGGCCGAGCTGCCGTGCATACGTTGACTGGCTGTTCGGAGCCGTTGTCAGCTACGAACCGACGCACGAAGGAAGCAACGTAGTTGGGCGGACGAACGTCGCAAGCGAGTTCCAGCAACGCAAACGGGTCCGGCGTGGTGCCGTCCACCCGTGCCGCCGGGACCGCGATGACCTCGCTGCCGGGCCGCGTTCCACCGCCGGATAATCCGGTGCCACCAGCAACCGCAACACCCAGCACGCGGCTGGGTGCGGCTCCGGCAATGAGCAGAGCAACGTACCCGCCAAGGCCGGCACCCACGATGAACGCTGGGCCGATTGTGCGCAACGCCGTGTCAGCGTCGGCCATCAGTACTTCCGCGGAGTAGCCGCCACCGCTTGGAATGCTGGACATGCCATGCCCGGTGAAGTCGAGTCCGAAAACCGGACCGGACCAGGCCGATTGAATTTGGCTGGGCACGGCAGCGGGCGTGCGTGAACCCAGGCCGTGTAGCAACAACAACGGGGGCTGTCCTTCTTCGCCGCTTTGTAGCTGGTGCAGGGCAAGGCTCATACGGCCATGCGGGAGTTGAACGAGGGTCATTGCGGGCTCCCCAAGAACGACAAGACGGTTGATGAAGTCCAACCCGGTGCCTCGATGTGAACGAAATGTCCGGTTGGCGCCACCAACAGTTCGGCGCCCTGCGGCAAGTATCGGTGGACGTGCCGAGGTCGAGTCCCCCAGCCCATCGGCTCTTGCTCCTCGCACAGGATGGCAAGAAGCGGGACAGACAATTGCGCCATTCCTTCTAACGACCATTCCGGGCGCCATGGACCGAAGCCACCGGGCCGCAGCATGGGATCGATCTTCCAACGCCACCCGTCATCGTTCTTGAAGGCACCTGCAGTCACGAGGTAACACAACCACTCATGCGACAACCGTGGGTTCATCCGCGCACGTCGACCGTGCAAGGCCTTCCAGCGTGTCTGGCTTGCGGTCCTTCTTGCCGGCCAACTGTCGGAAGTCCAGCCAGTTGCTGAGTTCGCCTGATGCCAGACGAGTCTGCATCGCGTCGACGACGTCGGGTTGCGGTGAGTTGGAGGGAATGCCGTCGATGTTGACCAACTTGCTGAAGCGATGCGGCCAGGCTTCGGCCAACCGCAGGGACATCGCACCGCCCTTGGAGTGTCCAATGATGGGAACCGGCCCTTTGGACATTGGCGACACGTGATCGATGACTGCTGCGGCGTCTCGGAGATCGGCCGACCAGTTGGTCAGCGACGCCCATTCGCTGTCGCCGTGGCAACGTTGATCCCACGAAACCACCCGCCATCCGCCTGCGGCCAACAGCGGCGCAAACACGTCGTAGGTACGTGCAAAATCGAGCCCACCGTGGATGAGGAACAGAACTGGACTTTCGTGGTGGCCCCACTCGTGAACCGCGATCCGAATGCCGTAGGAATCGATTGAGTACTGACGATCGGGAGCTGCCGCATCGGCGACGGTCACCGTGTCGTTCACCGCGTCGATCACCGTGCCACGAGCAACGTCGGCCATCGAGAGACCGGTCAACGCTGTTGCCTCGCTCATGCGACCGTGACCCGGTTCGGTTCGCCGGGACCTTCTGCGGCGACATGGCCCGCTGTGACCGTTGCACGCAGCCCGACCAGCTCATGGTGCAGCAAACGCTCTACTTCGGCAGCATCGCAAGGCCCGTTGCCCACAGTGCGACGGCCATCGTCAAGGTCAACGATGTACGTGGTTCGCACTGCTGCGCCAGTGCGATCGAACTCGGCGGTGTACGAAACGACGCGACCATCGCCGGAGGTCTCGTCCACCAACTCCGGCCCATGCAGCTGCGCTTCTGATAAGTACGCTTTAGATCCCAGAGAGTCAGCGCGAGGGGCACTTTCTTGGTCGCCGAAGATGGACACCGCGTGCTTTGAGGCTGCCATGCCCAGGGAGGTAACCAACGCAGTGTGCGCCTCACCGGAACGGATGCGCTCCACAGCAACGCACATGGAGTGGAGCGAGTAGCTGTTGCCAGGACCACCTGCGTAAGCGAGTCCACCGGTAACGGTGACGCCTCGCGGGTCGTCGGCTGCAAGCCCGAGGGCCGCCATGCCAAGTTGCACCGCCGACGGAAAGCATGAGTACAGATCAATGAGGTCGATGTCGTCCATGGAGAGACCGCTGTGTTGGAAGGCCAACGCTGCTGCGGCTTCGATGCCTTCGGAGCGTGCCAGGTTGGGGCGCTCCGCCGGGGTCCAAGGGTCTTGGCAAGAACCGCCGCCAAGGAACCGGACCTGATTGCTGCGAGGAATGTTGAGGCTGTCCGCATGGGCCTGGCTCATCAACACCACAGCTGCTGACTGGTCAACCTCCATGATTGCGTTCATGAGCTTGGGATAGGGAAAGCACACCCACCGGTTCTCTGGCCCGATCTCCGTGATCTCCTGGGGCGTGTGAGCGTCTGGGAACCACGCATGCGGGTTGGTTGCGGCCACGGCGGCGTTGCGGCTCATGAGTTCACCTACAAACTGCTGGTGGTCAGCCACGGACCGACCGGTTGCTGCTCGGAGGGCATTCTCCATCAGCGGGTAGCAATGGATGGGCGCTGTGAGACCGTGCCGGGCTTCCACCGGGGTGGTCATGGTGCGCTGACCCTTAAGGAAGTCCCTGTGCCCCTCGAACGGCGTCCAACGCTCCCTGAGGTCAATGCCCTCTTTCCGGGCACGCCTGACCGAGTAGAGCGTTTCGCATCCCGTCAGCACGGCAACCTGGATCTCTCCAGATGCGAACCGGCCGGCCAGTTCGTTCAACAGGTCGCCAGGCGAGTTTCCTCCCGGCGGCCACGTCAGCGCTGCCGACGGAGTGAGGCCGGCGAATTTTGCCGTGGCACCGACCAGGTCTTCATAACCCCAGGAGATGGGATCCACCACCGCAAGGGCAGCCACGCTCTGGGCAAGGGCACCACTATCGCCCCCGCCCGCTCGAGAACAGTCCTGGAGGGCCTCATGGATTGCTGCCGCCATGATTTGCGCCGGTTCCCAAGGTTCCCAAACCGATGCTGAGTCAAGCGCCGGACGGCGACGAATCTGCCCAACCCCCACCGCAACCACGTGGGTACCAGTTTCGGGTCGAGGTTGTTGTGCCTGTGGCTGCGCGTTCACGACTTCGAGACTAAAGGGACTCAACCGCAGCGGCGAATTTGACTCGTCACGGAAACCACTCAAGCGCGGTGAGCGGCCCGCCGATGCTTCAACCAGTTCAACACTCGGGCCTCGGATGCCCGCCGTGTCGACGCTGATGGAGTGGACACTAAATGGCACTATTCACCCGAAAATCCAAGGAAACGTCTCTCGACACCGCCACGCCGGGTGATCGGATGTTTACCTTTGCTGCTCCTCCTCGGGCCATCAGCGCGATGGAAGCTTTCGTCCAAGCGCAGCAAATTGCTCACGCCGTGTCCTCCAACCGTCGGCTGTTCCTTGTTCTGAGCGGCGACGATGTCGACGCCAGCGGCCGATCCGGCGAATGGCAGTTCCACTACATCTACCCAGACGACCATGTCGAGGCAGTTATCACCGTGTACTCGGTCAATACCTCGCCGATCGCAGGATCTGGCGCCATTAACCAGTCCCTCAGCAAGTGGCCACCTGTTGGTTCCGTGCAAGAGACAATGCTGCAGTTCCAAGGCCCTGCAGCTCGTCTGATTGTGGAACAGCAGTGGAACGACCGTTTGGATCGTCTGCCAGGATTGCCCGAAGTGTTTGTTGATTCCGTTGATGCAATGGCCAGCTTCATGGCCACTGGCGCCGACCTCGAGAACAACGGCGTGGCTTCGAAACTAAAGGGCCGCACGCCCCCCGGCGCCTATCCCGTGTGGGAAATCGCAACCGGGTTCAACGTCCTCCAAACGCCGTTCTCCCCCCGCTGACCCCCAACCGGCCGGTCTAGCGGCCCTTTAGAGGCCGTGGAAGACCGCGGCGCGACGTTCCAGCAGAAGCGACGCCTGGAGCGGCAGCGTTTCTCAGCGCCGGGCGCGGCCGAGCGGTGAACGGAGGGATCGGAGTGAATCCGAGGTGGAGCAACCCATCAGGCTCCGTGGAAGATTGCGGCGCGACGTTCAAGCATCGCAGCAATGCCTTCTTCGGCGTCAGCTGTCGTTGAGAGATTGTCCTGGACAGCGCGTTCGTGGGCCAACTGTGCACGAACGCGCTCGTAAAGGGACTTACGAAGCGTGGCCCGGGTGCTGCGCACAGCAAGCGGTGCTGCCGCCGCGATCTCTTGCGCCAGCGCAATTGCAGTACTGCGAACTTCACCTGCCGGGACCAACCGGTTCACAAGGCCAAGAGCAAACGCTTCTTCTCCGCCGATCCGACGCCCGGTCAGCAAGATGTCGGCTGCACGGGCCGGGCCAACCAACTCGGGCAGGGTCAGGGAGATTCCGAATCCGGGGTGGATTCCCAATTTCACGAAGTTGGTCGCCATGAACGCTTCGGGGCACGTGACGCGCAGATCACATGCTGTTGCAAGACCGAACCCGGCGCCGACTGCCGGCCCATGCACTGCCGCAACCATGGGGATCTCTACCTGGAACATGCGCACGGCAGCTTCGTAGAACGGTCCGATTGGTGAATCGTCGGCTGCCACAAACGCACCAAACCCAGCAGCCCGTTCCCCTGACCCGCCACCGAAGTGGGCGCCAGCACAGAACGACTTACCTTCGGAGCAGATAACCGCGGAACGGGCACCGTCTCGTTGGGCCGCGAGGAGCGCATCGCCCAGCTCGTGCATCAAGTCGATGGAGGCAAAATTGTGTGGGCCGGCTTGCAGTTCTGCGATGACAACGTGACCGTCGTAGGAGACGCCGATACCTGGTTCGTTCTGAGACATGACCCGATGCTTCCACAAAGGGACCGAAGTTCCGCGAAGGTCCGTTCGAAACGCATCGGACCCCCGGGACCTGCAAGTTGAACCTCGTGTTGTTTGCCGAGATGATCGCCACCTCGGCCCACGTTTAGGCATCCGGAACCAACGTTGGACTTCCAGCAACCAACGTTGGGCCGATAGCAACCAACGTTGCGATATTCGGCGTGAGATCGAGGATTTTCGGGTGGGTTGGTTGCTAGGGAACCAAGGTTGGAGCAGAGGCAGCGAACATCGCACCATCAGGAGGGATGGAGTGACACCGGGGTGAGCAAACCCTTGGAACCGATCACATTCGTTCGACGGCGCGAAATCCGTGTACCAGTATGAATGGAATGAGCAACGCAGCTAATCCAGCAGCCGATCAGTCAGAAGGACACTCGGCAGGCACCCACAGCGCCGACCTTCGTCTCGGCCTCACGGCCAACATGGTTGATCAGCAGTCCTACAACAACGCGGTCGCCCGCTTCGCGGAACGCAAGATCAAGCTGCCGACTTTTGCCCAATTGGCCAACCCTGCCCTGGCCCCTGCTGGCACCGCAGCCACCCTGGTCGGCGTAGACCCGGACACGCCGGACCCAGCCAACCTGTGGCGCGTCAATTGGTACAACGACGCAGCGCGCACCGGTCGCGTCGAGGTTCCAGAGCACGTTGTGTTGCCATCGGAACTCACCGGTGTCGATGCAACCATCGTGGTGGTGCTTGGCAACAAGTTCCCCATGATCCGTGCCCATAAGGTTCTGGCTGCGTATGCCTGCCTGGCTCCCCGGGTGGTGACCGGCCAGTTCGACCCAACCCGGCAGCGTGCCATTTGGCCGTCAACCGGAAACTATGCGCGCGGAGGGGTTGCAATCAGCCGCATGCTCAGTGCACGTGGCACAGCCGTGTTGCCAGAAGGCATGTCCAAAGAACGCTTTGACTGGCTCTCCAAGTGGACCGAAGATCCGTCAGACATCATCCGCACGTATGGCACAGAGTCCAACGTGAAAGAGATCTACGACGCCTGCAACGAATTGCAGAAAGATCCACAGAACGTCATCCTCAACCAGTTCTCCGAGTTTGCTAACTACGTTGGCCACTACACGGTGACTGGCGATGCGCTTTCGCACGTCTATGACCACGTCGCGGCTGCCATGCCTGCCGGACGCCATCCAAAGCTTCGGGCATTCACCAGCGCAACAGGTTCTGCCGGAACCATCGCCGCCGGAGACAAACTCAAACAGCGCTACGGCGCGCAGATCGTGGCCTGCGAGGCACTCGAATGCCCCACCATGTTGGAAAACGGCTTTGGAGAGCACAACATCCAGGGCATCGGCGACAAGCACATCCCGCTCATCCACAACGTGATGAACACCGACGCTGTGTCGGCCATTTCTGATGCCGCAACGGACCACCTCGACCTGTTGTACAACACTCCCGCAGGCCGGGCACACCTCACTGAGCGCATGGGCGTACCTGCCGACGTTGTTGCGCAGTTGGCACACTTCGGGTTCAGCGCAACCTGCAATGTGCTGTCTGCTATCAAGTACGCCAAGTGGAATCGTCTGGGTGCAGACGATGTCATCATCACCATCGCAACCGACGGCCACGAGCTGTACGTCAGCGAAGCTGAGCATCTCCTGGCCACGCATTATCCCAACGGGTTCACGGCCGTCGACGCGGCCGATGTTGCAGCGCGTTACTTGGGCGCCGTTAACACCGAGAACTTCCTCGAGTTGTCTCACCGGGATAAGAACCGCATCTTCAACCTCGGCTATTACACCTGGGTTGAACAGCAGGGCATCTCGGTTGCCGACTTCGAAGCACGACGCTCCCAGTCCTTCTGGGGCAGCGTCGCTGAACTACGAGAGCCATGGGATGCTGCCATTGTGGAGTTCAATCAAAAGACAGGCATGGCCTGATTACGCCGACGACGATTACGCCGACGATGCCAGCGATGACCACGGGAACGCCATGAGTAACTCAAGCCATGAGTAACTCAACGCGATGAGTACTGTCGGCGTTACCTTGCGTTGCACCGGCTGCGCAGCATTGGTCGACCCACTCGACCCGCTCAGCGGCGGAGCCGAGGCCGGGTTCCGATGTCCCAACGCAGACAGGGCAACTCGCATCGATCACGTGTTGGTGTGGGAGCCGCACACCAACGGGGTCACGCAGTGGCCAACAGATCCAAACATCAACCCGTTCATCCGTTATCGCACGCTGCACCACAGCTACTGGCTAGCCCGTGCACGCGGGCTGACGGATCAGCAATACATCGACCGGGTTGGACGCTTGGATCAAGCCGTGGGCAACGTGGATTCAGGGCACGGGCGCGGCCGAGTGGTGAACGGAGGGATCGGAGTTGAACCCGAGGTGGAGCAACCCATCACACACGGGTTTGTCATCACGCCCTTCGATGTGAGCGACAGTGCGTCCGATGCGCTGGGAGTACGGATCTGGGCGAAGGACGAAACCGGCAATGTGTCCGGCAGTCACAAGGGTCGCCACCTCATGGGTCTTGCCATCCACCTCGACGTTGAACGCGTCCCGGTGTCCAAGCGGCTAGCCATTGCATCGTGCGGCAACGCTGCGCTTGCAGCCGCAACCATCGCGAAGGCCGCCCGGCGGCCCGTGGAGGTGTTCGTGCCAACCGACGCCAAGGCTTCCGTGCTTGCACGCCTGGAGTCGCTTGGCGCAACGCTCAACCGCATGCAACGCACGCCGGACTCCCCTCCCGGAGACCCATGCGTGCACGGCTTTCATGCAGCGCTCAAGCGAGGCGCCCTTCCGTTCTGTGTGCAGGGCAACGAGAACGGGCTCACCATCGACGGCGGCAACACCATCGGTCACGAGCTTGTGGATCAGTTCGCAGTGATGGGCCTTCGGCCTACTCGGGTAGTCATCCATTGTGGCGGTGGTGCGTTCGCAACGTCGCTCATGCGCGGGCTTGGCCACGGCGTACATCTCGGAATGATCCAGGAACTCCCGCCCATTCACGTGGTGCAGGCCGATGGTGCGGCGCCGCTCCGACGCGCTTGGGCCGCCGTTGCCAACCGCGCGCTGGCAGCCTTGGGCGAGGAAGATCTGCGCGCTGACGGTATGCGCTACGACGACCACGCCATGGACGCCTTAGTTGCACAGCGCCTCACACAGCCCGACGCAGCCGACGCCACCACGCAAGCGTTGCAGTTTGCTGTTGCCAACCGTGCGTCGCATATGTGGGCATGGGAAGAGATCCCCGAAAGCGTGGCGGGCGGCATCCTCGACGACGAAACCTATGACTGGTTTGCGTTGGTCGGCGCCATGATCTGCACGGGCGGGTGGCCCGTTGTGGTGGACGACGACACGCTATTGGAAGCCAACACCATCAGCGGGTCGGTAGCGGATGAAACGGGCACTGCAGGTCTTGCCGGAGTGCTAGCTCTTCGCCGAGCAGGACAGATTGCCGACGCGGAAGATGTGGTGTGCGTTTACTCAGGTATCCGCCGCCCACAGGCCTAGCAACCCCACTCGGCCCTCCTGGCCTGCTAACGAATTGCTCGCCAAACCATCTTTCGACCGAACCACCTCGGTAGTGGTGTGCCCCTACTCTGATAACCGTATGTCGAGAGGCAACCGCATTCGGGCGATAGACGGATTACGAGCTATTTCGGTTGCCGCGGTGTTGGCCTATCACCTGGAACTTCCACAGTTTGCTGGCGGTTTCCTGGGCGTAGAGGTGTTCTTCGTCATCAGCGGATACCTCATTACCGGGCTACTCATCCGAGAACACGACGCTGCTGGACGCATCGCGCTCAAGTCGTTCTGGATGCGCCGCTTTCGGCGCCTTCTTCCTGCCGTTGTCGCCTTGCTGTTGTTCGTACTGGTCTGCATCCCGTTTGTTGCGACAGACGCTGCCAGCAGCTTTCCGAGAGATGCCGTTGGCGCATTGCTGTACATCAGCAACTGGTGGCAGTTGATTTTCGGCCAGTCGTACTTCGAAGCAGCGCTTCGGCCACCGCTGCTGCGCCACCTGTGGTCCCTGGCGGTGGAAGAGCAGTTCTACGCCGTGTGGCCGCTGGTCATGCTGTTCCTACTTCGACTCCGCCGCCATGTCGCTGCGGCAGTCGCATTCGGCGGTGCAGGCCTCAGCGCCTTGCTCATGTGGGTTGTGCAACGCGGCGTGACAGATACCACGCGCGCTTACGTCGGCACAGACACCAGGGCATCGGGGCTCCTGGCTGGAGCCACCCTTGCGTTTGCTGTTGCGGCATGGCCACGGCTGTTAACCGGACGTCACGTCACCTCGATCTTTGGGGTGCTTGGCATCGCCGCTCTGGCCTGGGCCGGGTGGTCACTATCGGCAGAGACGACGTGGCTCTATCCGGGCGGCTTCCTCCTGGTGGACGCTGCAACGTTGTTGGCCATCGTGGCAGCGGCGTCACCAGCGGCGGCGGCGCTGAACGGGGTGATGGGCAACAGGGCCTTTGTGTGGCTCGGCACACGTTCCTACGGGTTATATCTGTTCCATTGGCCGGTCTTCCAGATGATGCGTCCACGCGTCGATCTCAACGGTTGGTGGGTTAACCCCGGCCGGATTGCGGTCAGCCTTCTCCTGGCTGAACTTTCATATCGGTTGGTCGAAACGCAGTTCATGAAGCGAAGCCTTCGCGAGGTGAGACACGGCACCCAGTTGGCCATGGGTGCGCGAACCGCTGTGGCGTCTGCAGTCGTCTGTCTGTTGATTGTTGGGGCCGCTGGAATCAACGTAGGCGTCATCGCTGCGCGCCCGGGTTCCATCGACGCGGAACTCGCTCTCGACGACGCCGGCAGCGACCAGACCCTCGCTTCGGACGAACCTCAAGGCGGAGACCAAGCCGACTTGCAAGCCGACCCTCAAGCCGACTTGCAAGATGGGTACCAAGACGGCCAACAACCCGGCCTCAACGATTCAGCAACAGAAAGTGACACGGATGTCGACAACCGTGCCGATTCTGCTGGCGGCGCCGACGGTGCAGGAGTCGGTACCGGAGGCGATCCAGAGGTCGGTTTGGATTCCGGTCTCGAAGTCACAGCGACCACAACCACCATCCCACCCGAGGCAGGCACGGTTCTCACCATTGGTGACTCCGTAATGCTTGGTGCGGCCAGCCGCATCAAGCGATCGTTCGGCCAACAGGTCACCGTGGATGCCGAACCGTCTCGTTCGTGGTTCAGCGTGCCCGAAGAACTAGAACGCTTCGCAACATCTGCTGTTCCACCAAAGGTTCTGATCATTCACCTTGGAAACAACGGTGCACCCGAGGTAGCAACGCTGAAGCGTGTGATCGATTCGACGCGCAACATCTCCACGGTTGTGCTTGTCACCGTCAGCGTGCCACGACGTTACGAAGGCACGGCCAACGCTCGAATTCGCTCTGTCACCAAGATGCGCCGAGACGCCCGAATTGCCGATTGGTCCGCGTTATCAAGCGGGCACCGCGGATGGTTTGAACGAGACGGCTTTCACCTCACGCCAGAGGGAGCGCTTGCCTACACGGACTTACTTCGTTCCACCGTTGAAGACCTTGTGCCTTCCGTGTCGCCCTCCGCTGCTGCATCGGCTTCGCCGACAACCAGCACCACAACCACCAGCACAACCACGCTGCCGCCCGGTGCCAGCACGTCAACGTCGATTGTGTCCACCGCCCGTGCCACCCGCCCACCACGGTCCACGTCGACGACTGTGCTGGCAACGGTGCTCTCCACCTCGACCCTTCTCGCGCCCCCGACTGCCCCGACTGCCCCGACTGCGTCGCCCACCCTCCCGCTGCCAACCGCTCCTCCCGTGACAGGTGAGCCACCGGTCACCGCTCCCCCCGTCAGTGTTCCAGGGGACCCTGTTCCCACCCTCCCTGAGCCGCAACCGCCACCTGCTCCACAGCCCCCGACGTAGCCCCGGTCGAGCCAAACCCGCAACGAGGTTTGCTGGTGGCACCGCGCAGGTAATCTCGACTTCATGCTGATCGGTGCGCACGTCCGAGACAAAGATCCCATCATCGCCGCACAGGAGACCGGGTCTGAGTGCATCCAAATGTTTTGTGGAGACCCGCAGAGTTGGAAGATGCCGCCGCCGCGTGAAGACGCCGAGCAGATCAAGGCCAGCGGCATCGACGTGTACGTGCACTCGCCGTACATCGTGAACCTTGCCAGCGCTGACAACAAGATCCGCATCCCGTCACGCAAGGTGCTGCAACAGTGCTGCGACGCTGCCACACAGATCAACGCCAAGGCTGTGGTGGTACACGGCGGCCACGTTCGTAGCGCGGACGACATTCCAGAGGGCATCGTTCGCTGGAAAAAGGCGCTTGATTCGTTGGAGACCGACATGACGGTGTATCTGGAAAACACCGCAGGCGGCGACTTCGCCATGGCCCGCAAATGGGACACGCTCGCACGCTTGTGGGAAGCAATCGGTGACGACCCGCGCCTGGGGTTCTGCTTCGATACGTGCCACACACATGCTTCCGGCGAAGAACTCGCCGGCTCCATCGAACGCGTCCGATCCATCACCGGTCGCATCGACCTCGTGCACTGCAACGGCTCGCGTGACAACGAAGGTTCCGGCAAAGACCGCCACCAGAACTTCAGCATGATGGACACGGACAACCAGATCTCACCACGCATGCTCGTTGAGCTGGTTGAGTTGGCGCACGCTCCCGTCATTTGTGAGACGCCCGACGCCGGCCTGGCGTCCGATGTGGGATTCCTGAAGCAATACGTCAAACGGTGATGTCCGTCCTGGTAGTCGGGGACGTCCTCACGGACACCGTTGTGCGACTGCACTCGCCGCTTGCTGTGGGAACAGACGCTCCAGCTTCAATCACCGACACACCGGGCGGGCAGGGTGCCAACGTTGCGCGCTGGCTGGTTCGTGCCGGCGTCCCGTCGGTGAAGCTGCTTGCCGCGGTCAGCACCCACGACCCGGTAGACCACAGCGCGCATCTCCGCAACTCGGGGGTGCAGCCCACCCTCGTCACTGTCGACGCTCCCGTGGCGCGCATCGTGGTGGTGGTTGACCCCGCTGGCGAGGACCGGTCCTTCCTTACACAGCGCGGCGCCGCCGCGGAACTTGACCAAGCAGCCGCCGACGCAACAGATCTCACCGATGTGGCGTGGTGCCACATCTCCGGGTATTTGCTGGCAAGCATCAAGGGACGAGCTTGCTATGCGCGCTTACGTGAACGATGTGACCAGCTGCAAATTCCCATCAGCGTCGACCCCGCTTCCGTCGCAGAAATCATCGCCATCGGCCAAACGGGATTTCGCTCGTTGCTCAACGGCGTGCATCTGTTACTGCCCAATGAGCAAGAAGCCAGGGAGCTCACCGGCGCCGACCCGGCTGCAGCGGCCCACAACCTCCTTGGCCTCGCCACCACAGTTGTGGTTACCTGCGGCGCTGACGGAGCTACGGCGTCAAGTCGGACAACGGGCCCGTTGCGGGTTCCCGCAGCGCCAGCGCCCTTGGTAGATCCCACCGGGGCGGGCGACGCGTTTGCAGCAGGGCTGATCTGCGCACTCGTCGCTGGCGCGTCGCTCTTAGAGGCGTTGACAGCAGGCAGCAACCTTGCGGCGTCGGCCGTCGCAACGCTTGGAGCGGCGCCAGCGGGCGCGGCCGAGCGGTGAACGGAGGGACGGAGTGAACCCGAGGTGGAGCAACCATTCAGACGGCGCGTCACTGCAAACGGTCACTAGGCCTTGACGGGTTCGGTACATTTCTCCATGTGACGCAACCGACGAATCCCGAACCGCACGTGGCTTCGTCAGACTCCTACCCCAGGCAGTACGCCAGAACGAGGCGTTTCACCTGCGGAGAACCGCGCACTGCGCAGATCACCCCGCTTGGCATCACGTTCCTTCGCAGCGATGGCGGCTCGAATCCCACCAATTGCCTGTGGCGGGTGGCAATTGCTCCCAACGGATCGTTGGGTTCGGAACAACTGCTCTTCGACCCCAGCAAAATCAGTCATGGCACTTCAGAGTTGTCAGCAGCAGAACTTGCGCGTCGGGAACGCATGCGAGAGCAGGCAAGCGGCATCACCAGCTATTCGCTCTCGGCCGATGGCCGTTTTGCCGCATTCTCGTTGGCCGGCGAAATCGTCCTCGCAGACATTTCCTCGCCATCGGGCGAGGCGTTTCACCGCCTCCTCGACACGCCGGACGGATCGTTCGATCCGCAGATTTCTGCGGACGCCGACTTTGTTGCGTATATCCACGACGGCGACCTGCACGTCCAGCATGTGGCGGGTGCAGACATGGTGCTGGCAAACGACGCCAACCCAGATATCACCTGGGGTTTGGCGGACTTCAACGCAGCAGAAGAGTTCAACCGATTCCGTGGCTTCTGGTGGTCGCCAGACTCCCGCCACCTTGCCGTTGCCAGGGTCGACAACACCCCGGTCCAAACTTGGTGGATCGCAGACCCGGCTAACCCGGGCCAACAGCCAGTTGCCCACCGATACCCCGTGGCCGGTACAGACAACGCGGTGGTGAGTTTGTGGCTCGTCGCAACCGATGGCTCCACGGTGGAGGCGCAGCTACGCGAAGCACATCCAGACATGGAGTATCTGCTCGCCGTTTCATGGACCGACCGCGGGTTGCTCGTCACCACGCTGGACCGTTCGCAGACTCACCAGTGTGTCATCGTCGTCCAGCCCGACGGCACGTGTTCAGTGCGCCACGAGGTCACAGACCCGGTGTGGGTGGAGCTTGTTCCTGGCACGCCGGCATTGTCCGATGCGGGTCTTGTCCATACGGTTGATTCCGTAGGGCCAGACGGGTCCGACGAGAGTATCGAAGGGACTCGCTCGCTGGTGCTCATCGCTCCTGGCCTGACGTCGCCCATCAGCCATCCGCAGTACGTGATTGAGACCGTCTCGCACGTCTCGGATTCGGGCTCTGCAATCTGCAGCGTGGTGGACACCAAACACGGGTCTATGCACCGCAGTGTCATCAGCACCGGTATCGACGGGGTCACCGTCCTTGCAGGAGGTGTGCAAGAGGCTGGCATGCACTCCGTGCTGGCCGCCAACGACGCCACGGTTCTTATCCGCTCCGCTTCGCTCGATCGTCAGCGCGCTGAGCACATTGTCGTGCACGCGGGTCGTCGGATCGGCGTCATCGCAAACATGGCCGAATCGCCAACGGTGGACCCGCAACCAATTTTCCTGCAGGCCGGCATCCGCAAGCTCCCAGTGGCGGTCCTCTTGCCGTCTGATCCGGCGTTGCGACAAGAAGGCGTTCGGCTTCCTGTTCTCATGGACCCCTACGCCGGTCCGCACGCTCCAAGGGTGATTGCTACCAAAGCCGCAATGGCCTCCAGCCAGTGGCTGGCTGACCAAGGGTTCGCTGTTGTCATCGTTGATGGCAGAGGTACACCCGGCATCGGCCCTGCGTTTGAACGCGCAGTTCACCTCGATTTTGCCGGACCCGTCCTTGCGGACCAGGTCATCGGCTTGCTTGAAGCCGGAGCCAACTTTGCGCAACTTGACCTCTCCAGAGTGGGCATCCGCGGGTGGAGCTTCGGCGGATACACCGCAGCGCTTGCCGTGCTGAAACGCCCCGATGTGTTTCATTGCGCCGTCGTCGGCGCACCCGTCATTGATTGGCGCCTCTACGACACCGGATACACCGAGCGATACCTCGGCAACCCTGACGAGGACGACGCGCCATACGCCCAGTCATCGCTCATGGACCTTGCACCGTCACTCACCCGGCCGGTGCAGTTGATTCATGGATTGGCTGACGACAATGTTGTGGCTGCGAATACACTGCGTTTCTCGTCAGCCTTGGTGGCCGCTGGAGTGCCGCACGAGGTGATTCCGTTGTCGGGAGTCACCCACATGACTCCCCAAGAAGAGGTTGCAGAAAACATGTTGCTGCTTCAGGTCGATTTTCTCCGCAGGCACCTCGGAGGCCCAACGCGTGTGTGACTCGGTCGTCGCGCTTCCAGCGGCAACCGGTGGGCCAACGCTGTTCGCCAAGAACAGCGACAGACCCGCATCCGAGAAGCAGGTGTTGGAGTTTCATTCAGCGGTTGAGGCACGCGGCGAACGGACGTGCACATACATCACGGTCGAGGCCGAGCCAGACGAGACGTTTGCGATAATCGGCAGCAGGCCAGCGTGGGGTTGGGGGTTCGAGCACGGCGTCAACGAGGCCGGCGTGGCGGTTGGCAACCACCGCATCACCACCACCAAAGACCCTCGGCCCTACCCCGATGCACTCACGGGAATGGACCTCGTACGCCTCACCTTGGAGCGGGCTCCCGATGCTGCCGCCGGTGTCGCAATCCTCACCGAGCTGTTGGAGCGCTACGACCAGGGTGGGAGCTGCTTCGATTCGGCCACCATGAGCCGCAAACCGTATTGGTCGTCGTTTCTGCTTGCTGACCCCGAAGAGGCATGGGTTGTAGAGACCAGCGGAGACGAGTGGATGGCAGACCAGGTTGAGCGCACGTACGCCATGTCAAACCGCACCACCATCCCCGAGTTCGACCAGATGCACCGACACCTCGATGCGCCGGTTGAGCAGTTGGTGGATCCACGCCTGATGGAGTCCCGTCGGGTGCTTGCCGAGCATCGGGTTGACCGCCTTGGCATCACCGATCTGCTCCGCAGCCACGCCGGGGCAGACGGATGGTCTGTGTGCATGCATGTCGGCTCAGCCGAGCACCCGTTTGGGTCGCACACCGATGAGATGGTCACTACCGCGTCCATCATTGCGGAGCTCCAACTCGGGCGGATTCCCCGCTTGTGGGTTGCCGAGGGCTCACCGTGCACCAACGGCCACCGCGAGATTGGCTTTGGTCCCGTCGTCCCCCTCGGCTCCGGTTGGCGAAACCACTAGACCGGACCGATCAGCGAAACGCAGCAGACCGTGGGTTCTGGTGTGTGTGTGTGTGTGTGTGACGGATGGCATTCGGTGATTCATCTGAGTTCAAATCCAACCGACGCATCGCTCCGAATAGCTCTCCAGCAACGTCGAAGCGCGGTCGTCCCCCTTGGCGGCACCGCTTCGACGTGCGCACCACCACCCCACAGGAGACCCTCATGCGTTCACGCTCACTTTCCATCCTCACTATCGCTCTCACCTCCGTCGTCGGCCTTGCCGCGTGCGGATCTGAAGCATCGACCGAGAGCGCCGACACTGTCGCAGTTGTCGAGACCACGGTTACCCCAACAGAAACCGTTGCTGCTACCGAAACGACGGCCGCAGCTGCTGCCACAGAAACGTCTGCACCTGCAGCGCTGGTTGACATTGTCGACACAGCCGTTGCTGCCGGAAGTTTCACCACTCTGGCAAAGCTGCTGACCGATGCAGGCTTGGTCGAGACGTTGAAGGGCGCTGGTCCATTCACCGTTTTCGCGCCGACCGACGCAGCGTTTGCTGCCGTACCGAAGGAAACACTTGATGCGCTTGCCGCCGACAAAGACCTGCTCGTCAAGGTGCTCACCTACCACGTTGTCTCGGGCGGGGTCATGGCTGCCGATGTAAAGCCTGGAGAGGTGCCGACTGTCGAAGGCTCCGTGCTGACGGTCAGCGTTGCTGACGGCAAGGTGATGGTGAACGACGCCACGGTCACAACCGCCGACGTGAAGGCTTCCAATGGCGTGATTCATGTCATCGATAAGGTCCTTATGCCACCAGCGTCACCGACCGACACCGCGCCGGCTCCAACCGAGACTTCGGCTCCGTAACTCTCGTTCCGAAGTCTGTCGTTTCGACGATTACAACTGTTACAACGCTCGCTCGTCTGCAACCCGCCGACGAGCGAGCTCGACATACGTCTCGTCAGTGTCGAACCCGAGGTAGCGTCTTCCGGTTCGGACAGCTGCTACAGCGGTTGAACCAGCACCCATAAACGGGTCCAGAACTACATCGTTTTCATATGTGTACAGCTGAATAAGCCGTTCGGGTAGGGCAACGGGGAAAGGTGCCGGGTGCCCAACCCGTTTGGCGGACTCTGGCCGCATCTTCCACACGTCAAGCGTGGACTCCATAAACGCTTCTTTGGTGATGGTGTCCACGTGGGGCAGCCCAAGCTTCGCCCGTTCGGCCCTGCTGTGCGCTCGATCAAATCTGCCCTTCGAAGCCACAATGACCCGTTCCGTGAGGTCTCGCAACACCGGGTTAGACGCGGATTGGAACGACCCCCATGCACAGTTGTTGCCAGCGCCTTCAGCTTTCTGCCACAGGATCTCGCCGCGTAACAGCAGACCCAAACGGTCCTGCAGGATTGCGGTCACGTCACTGGACAAGGACCGATACGGTTTCCTGCCGAGGTTGGCCACATTGATTGCCAGACGCCCGCCAGGCTCCAGCACACGGACACATTCGGCAAATACTGCTTCGAGCATCTGCAGGAACTCCACGTACGTTGACGGGATCCCACCCTCGCCAAGCGCCTGCTCGTAGGCCTTACCGGCGAAGTACGGCGGCGAGGTAACAACCAGCGCAACACAGTTGTCTGGCACCTGCTGCATGGCGCGCGAGTCGCCCACAACGATGGAATCAGCCACCGGACACTGGTTGATGGTGTCGTCGTCGGACAGCACGGGCGCGTTGAAACGGGCGTAGAAGTCTGTTGCGTCGTGACCTTCTCGTCGGCTGGCACCGAAGGCTGAGGTGCTCGTTGGCCGACGCCGCTTGTCCTGGGTCATGTCACCGTCAGGCTATCGGGACCGGCCGAAGTTTCCGCGGTCTCGGAGCGCGCGCGCTCGGGACGGGCTGTGGCGACGAACTCGAATCGCTGTATCAACGGCGGCACTTCTGGGTTCAACAGGACCGTGAGTTTGAGCGTGTGTGAATTGGTCTGCGTTGTGAAATCACCTTGCGTTGCGGAAACGGGGGTGAGCTCCCAGTACTCGGCGGACCCCAAGGAAGCAGCACCTCCTGCGGTATTCAGAACCGCAAGCGCACCGGCCTCACGAAATGCCAGAGGGTTGTCCAGAACCACGTTGAACGCAAAGTTGATGCCATCCAGGCACGGACCATCCGCCCGCAGAATCGCGTTGATCAGCTGGTCTCCGGCTGTCCGAAGCGCTCGGGTGTCGGTCGGCCAACGGCGCTCCTGCGCAGCAAACGCTCCTTCGTGAGCGGCCGACTCGATCAGCTCCAGCGTGAGCGGTCGCATGGGCGCATACGTTCGGTTGGCCAACGCAACAAACCCGACTCCGGCGTCGACAGACCAACGCATGTTGGATCCATAACCGGGAAGGCCTCCGGAGTGGTTCACCAGTTTGCCCATTGTGGGGTGCTCGTTGATCATGAGCCCAAACCCGTAGGCCAACTCGTAGATCCGCGGTCCGCGGGGAGTGTCATCTATATGCGGAGGCCACGAGGTCTGTGCCTGTTGCATCTCCCGTCGAGTGGCACGACACAGGATTGGCGAATCAGCTCCGTCTCGCGCCGGGAACGCATCAGCAAGGAAGTTCACCCACTTCGCCAGATCGGTGACGGTTGACCACAGGCCACCCATGGGCGCAAACGCGCCGTCGCCAAGCGGTTCCAGTTCGTGCACGTTTTCGGTGCGCGGCGCCGGGCCGGCGGCGTCGTGACCATCGATTGCTGTCCACGTGGTGTGGTGAAGGCCCAGCGGGGTCAAGAGTTCATCAGTGATGTAGCGCTGGGGTGTGCGTCGCGTCGCACGGAGGATCGCTTCGCCCAAGAGCGCGTATCCGTAGTTGGAGTACTGCATGGCAGTACCAGGCACCGTCGCAAACATCGCGGGTGCGCGCAGCAGCGTGCCGAAGCCTGCCGGGTCGAGGTTTAACAGGCGGTCTCCCCACGGATCATCTGTGGACATACCTGCCGACATAGACATGAGGTGGCGCAGAGTGATGGGAGGCGAATCTGTGGTGGGACCAACCAGGTCGATGGTTTCCGGCACCCAACGGCTGATCTGGTCGTCCAAGCGCCACAGCCCTGCGTCGCGAATGTGAAGGACGGCCGCCGCTGTGAAGCTCTTCGTCATCGACGCAATCCGGAACTGAGTGTTCTCGTCAGCGTCGTGACCGTGGAAATGCGTCACGGCGCCGTTCTCCACCCGGCCAACGGCCATCCGGGGCGGGGCAAGGTGGTCCCCAATGACCGCCGCCAGGGCGCGTTCTACCTGTACGGCGAAGGTTTCCACAGCAACTAGTCAACCAGAGGGAAGGCCACGCTTCGTGGCATCGGCCGGGTCGGGAGTGTCGGGGCTGATCCCGTGTCTGATTCGAGAAATCGCACCCTCACAGCGGTACGGTCCATACATGCCCGTGTTGCCTGAACTGGAACCCATCCTTGCCGTGGTCAACAATCCCGACCGCCCCGCCACAGGAACCGTGCCAGTAGCCGATGTGCGGGCTGGCTACGAGACCTTCGCGAAACTTGCCGGCCCTGCACCGGCGCTGCATTCCATCGAGGATCGCAGCATTCCCGGGCCGCTCCCTAGTTCGACGGGTCGCTCCACCTCGGGTTCAACTCCGATCCCTCCGTTCACCACTCGGCCGCTCCCTAGTTCGACGGGTCGCTCCACCTCGGGTTCAACTCCGATCCCTCCGTTCACCACTCGGCCGCTCCCTAGTTCGACGGGTCGCTCCACCTCGGGTTCAACTCCGATCCCTCCGTTCACCACTCGGCCGCTCCCTATCCGGATCTATCGCCCTTCAGCAGGCACCCTGCCGGCGTTGGTGTGGGTGCACGGAGGAGGCTGGACAATCGGAAGCATCGAGTCGGACAACACACGCTGCGCAGTCATGGCACAGCGGGCGGGAGTTGTGGTGATCTCGGTGGAGTATCGGCTGGCACCAGAGCATCCCTTCCCAGCAGCTATCGATGACACGGTCGCTGCGGTTCGGTGGGTCAGCCAAAACGCGGCCGAACTGGGCATCGATCCGGGAGCGATTGCCTTGGGTGGGGATTCGGCAGGCGGCAACCTCACCGCCGTAGCAGCTCAAGTGTTGCGAGACGAGGGCAACTCGCCGTTACGGTTTCAACTACTGGTCTACCCGGCAACCGACGTACGGGGCGACTATCCCAGCATCCGTGACAACGCGCAGGGCTACTACCTCACCAAAGCTGGAATGGACTGGTTCGATCTCATGTACTCCCCCGGCGTCGATCCATCCGACGCCAGGCGCAGCCCGTTGCTGGGCAAACTCCACGGACTTCCTCCAGCGTTGTTGCTCACCTGCGAGTTCGACCCGTTACGAGACGAAGGTGCCGCATACGCTCAAGCTCTTCAGGACGCAGGGGTACCCTGTACGCATATTAACTACCCAGGCATGATCCACACCTGCTTCGGCATGGAAGCGTTGTGGCCAAGCACCAAAGCAATGATGGACGACGCGGTGGCTGCGCTGCGGTCCGGTCTTGGCCTTGCATCGGTTGCCAAATGAGCGGCCGCTTGGAAGGCAAGGTTGTCCTCATCTCTGGCGCTGCGCGCGGACAGGGCGCCGTAGAGGCAGAGTTGTTCATTGGGGAAGGCGCCACCGTGATCCTCACCGACGTGCGAGACGACGCAGGCGTCGAAATGGCTGCGCGCTTAGGACCAAAGGCCAGCTACCACCGGCTTGATGTAAGCAATGCAGAGGAATGGGAGCTGGTCGCCAAGACGGCAGTTGCTGACCATGACCGCATCGACGTGTTGGTCAACAACGCAGGCATCTTCTCCCCCACGCCGTTGCTCAGCGCACCCGAAGCTGACTTCCGTCGCATCATTGACATCAACCTGGTGGGGGTCTGGCTGGGCATGCAGTCCGTGGCCCGTCATATGGTCGAGCACCAGACCAAAGGCTCCATCGTCAACATCTCTTCCATTGCCGGGTTGACAGGTGCCGCCTCGTTCGGGGCATACAACGCGTCGAAGTTTGCGGTGCGAGGCATGACGAAGTCCGCAGCGCGCGAGCTCGCCCCGCACGGCATCAGGGTCAACTCGGTCCACCCAGGCATCATCGCAACCGACATGCTGGAGACGTTGGACCAGTTGGGCGTTCGCGAAGCCGTCGATGCTCGCATTCCACTCGGCAGAGAAGCACAGGCCATCGAGGTCGCGCGCCTCGTGCTGTTCCTGGCATCGGACGAGTCGAGTTACTCCACCGGTTCGGAGTTCATCGTGGACGGCGGCATGACCGCATAACGGAGACTTTGGCGGCCCCGCCGATATCGTGCCGGGATATTCGACCATGTGCCGGGAATTACGGTCGTATTTTCCGGCACAACCTCGTATTCGCCGGCACAACTTTGGGAGGTTCACCGGGCATCTAAGTTGTTGGCCATGGCTGGCGACACCACCGCACCCCCTGTCGGAACCGAACCAACGCGCATCCCGCTTCGGGTGGCAGGTCCGGGCCGCACGTTGACCGATGCGCAGTTCACAGAGTGGGCTGCAGAGGTGAAGGCGCTGGCGAAGCAACGCAACGCCGTCATCCTCGCCCATAACTACATGGTCCCCGAGATCCAAGACATCGGCGACTACGTGGGTGATTCGCTCTACCTGTCTCGCATTGCGGCGCAAACCGATGCGCCAGAGATCATCTTCTGTGGCGTGCACTTCATGGCTGAGACCGCAAAGATCCTCAGCCCGCAGAAGCGAGTACTCCTCCCCGATCTGGCAGCAGGTTGTTCGCTGGCAGACACCATCACCGCTGACGAACTGCGTGCATGGAAGGCCGAGCATCCCGGTGCAGTTGTAGTTGCCTACGTCAACACCTCAGCGGCGGTGAAAGCCGAAAGCGATATCTGTTGCACGTCGTCCAACGCCGCCGATGTGGTGCGCAGCATTCCGGAAGACACCGAGATCCTGTTCCTCCCAGACCAATTCCTTGGCGCGCATGTCAAACGCCAAACGGGCAGGGAAAACATCCACATATGGATGGGCGAGTGTCACGTGCACGCGGGCATCTCGCCTCAAGACGTCAGAGACAAGGTTGCTGCCCACCCCGACGCCGAGGTGATGGTCCACCCCGAGTGCGGTTGCACCACGTCCATCTTGTGGATGGCTTCCAACGGCGACCTCCCCAAGGAACGCACGCACGTGCTCTCCACCGGCGGCATGGTGAAACTTGCCGAAGATACGCAAGCCAAAGAAATGCTGGTCGCAACCGAGATCGGCATCATCCACCAATTGGAAAACCTCAACAGCACCACCAAGTTCATCCCCATGAACGACCGTGCCAGCTGCCACTACATGAAGATGATCACACCAGAGAAGCTGCTCGCGTGCTTGCGCGCCGGCGTGTGGGAGATCGAGGTCGCTACAGACATCGCAGACCGCGCACGGTCCTCGGTCGAGCGCATGATCGCCATCGGCCAGCCGTCACGCGGCGGCGAGTGATGCCCCCCATCCATCTGCCCGCGCGCCTGTGGGCACCAGGTCCTGCATGGGAACGTTCGGCCGATGTTGTGGTGATCGGTTCCGGTGTTGCAGGCATCATGGTTGCGTTGTCGGCAGCACGAACCGGCAGTGTGTTGCTCATCACCAAAGCCGCGCTTGATGCTGGCTCCACGTCGTGGGCCCAGGGTGGCATTGCTGCGGTCATCGACGTGGCAGACACCACCGATGCCCATTACTTGGACACCATGGTTGCCGGTGCTGGTTTGTGCAGCGAACACGCTGTGCGAATACTGGTCGAAGAGGGTCCAACCCAGTTGGCCCGTCTCATTGGGTATGGCGCCAAGCTTGACCACAAGCCAAACGGGGAACTGTCCCTTACGCGTGAGGGCGGCCACGGGGTGGCTCGCATCGTGCACGCCGGAGGTGACGCAACGGGAGCCGAAGTACAACGCGCGCTTATTGCCGAGCTTGAACGCAGCTCCGTCACGGTGATCGAGAACGGGTTTGTTGTCGATCTGCTGCGCTCTGCCGACGGGTCACGCTGTGTCGGCGTCAAGGCATCGGTTCTCGTCGATGGAGCAGAGTCGGTCGGGATTGTACGTGCGCGTGGTGTTGTGCTTGCCAGCGGCGGCGTGGGCCAGGTGTTCGCTGCAACAACCAACCCGCCTGTGGCCACAGGCGACGGTATCGCCGCCGCGTTGCGCGCAGGTGCAGCGGTTGCCGACGTCGAATTTGTCCAGTTCCACCCCACCGTCTTTTACGCGGGCCCCAACGCCCGCGGTCAGCAGGTGTTGGTGTCCGAAGCCGTCCGCGGCGAAGGTGCTGTGCTGCTCGACGCAACCGGGCGCAGGGTGATGGAGGGAGTGCATCCGCTCGCCGACCTCGCCCCACGAGATGTGGTCGCTAAGGCCATTTCCATTCGCATGGCAGAAGCACCGGGCGGTATCGACGACCACGTGTTCCTCGACGCCACCCGCATTGGCAAAGCAACGTTGGAAGCTCGCTTCCCCAACATCTTGAAGGCATGCCGAGACCGAGGCATCGACCCCGTGACGGACCCAATCCCGGTTGCACCTGGTGAGCATTTCGCATGCGGTGGTGTGTGGACAGACCGGTTGGGACGCAGCTCGCTCAACGGGCTGTATGCGGTCGGCGAAACCGCCTGCACCGGCGTCCACGGCGCCAACCGTTTGGCCAGTAACTCGTTACTGGAAGGACTCGTCTACGGCGAGCGGGTTGGCGCACAACTCACACTCAACCTGCCCGGTTCTGAAGAGCCATCCGAAGCCGACCTCGCTCCCGGCGGCACCACTTTGTGGGGCATGGCACGCACCGCCATCGCAACAACCATGAGCCGACACGCAGCAGTCCGGCGCACCGCAGAGGGTCTCGCCGAGGCCGACGTGCAGTTGGCGTCGCATCGCGCCGGTGCTCACCCCGACGCGGGACGAGCCGGTTGGGAAGCAACCAACGTTGCAACAGTCGCTGCTGCGATGTTGGCCGCCGCAACGCAACGCACGGAGAGCCGCGGGTGTCACTGGCGCGAGGATCACCCCGACACGTCGCAGGACTGGGCCAAGCGCATCGTCACAACCATGAACCCCGATGGCACGCTGTCGCATCGCACGGCAGGTTTGGAAGACACACCATGACGCAGCTCACTTCGGCCACCAGGGACGCATTAACCAACGCCGGTCTTCGCCCCGATGACATCGTGGAGTTTGCCCACCGGTGTATCTCCGAAGACCTCGATGGTGGTGTCGATGTCACGTCGGTTTCCACCATTCCGGCAATCGACCGCAGCACAGCGTCGTTCGTTGTGCGCGGCCCAGGCGTTTTTGCAGGAGCACCGGTTCTGGCAGCAATTCTGGAAACCAACCTCCCGTCGGATTCACGCATACAAATCACTGCCCTCGACGGGGCACGCGTGCAGCGTGGCGACGTACTAGCCAAAGTGAGCGCTGCCACGGTGCCGTTGCTCACGGTAGAGCGCACCGCGCTCAACATCATCTGCAGGTTGTCGGGAATCGCTACGCACACCAGCAAGTGGGTGGACGCGTTGACTGGCACAGGCACACGCGTGCGCGACACCCGTAAGACCACACCGGGCATGCGAGATCTTGATAAGTACGCAGTGCGTTGTGGCGGAGGCGTCAACCATCGACGCGGCCTCTCCGACGCGGTGCTCATCAAGGACAACCACGTGGTGGCCTCAGGTGGCGTCGGTGCAGCGGTGAAGGCTGCTCGCTCGTACGTTGCGGCTCACGGGCAACCCAACATGGTGGTGCAGTGCGAAATCGACCGCCTGGACCAACTGGACGAAGCGCTCCACGCCGGCGCAACGCAGATTCTGCTGGACAACATGAGCCCGTCCGATATGGCCGCAGCCGTCCGGCAGGCCAAGGCGTTCAGCGAATCCATCCTGCTTGAAGCAAGCGGCGGCCTCACGTTGGCTACCGTCGCTGACGTTGCGGCAACCAACGTGGATTTCATTGCCGTGGGTGCGCTCACGCACTCGTCGCCAATCCTCGACATCGCGCTCGACTTCACCAGCTGACCCGCGCTCGTCCGGCTGATACGCTCAGCGGCGCTCGCCCTCACAAGCGGGTCGTGTCGTGTCGCAGCGAAGCCGGTGAGAATCCGGCACTGTCCCGCAACGGTGGTCTCGTCGGTTATCCGCACGAGCCAGTCCGGTCGCCTGCCTCGCCATGTCGAACAAACCCTCGAGGCAAGGGTGGTTCGCTCGGCTTCGGTCGTTCGTTCCCTCTTCCTCCGCCCTAGGAGGAATTCCAATGACCAACCGCCAAGTCCGCCGCTTCAAAGCTGGCGCCCTCTCATGCGTGCTCGTCGCGCTGCTCAGCGCATGCAGCAGCGACGCTGCCACAGATGCTGAAACCACTGGTGTCGAAACCACAAGTGCTGAAACCACAAGTGCCGAAACCACCGTCGTCGCGGCGGCTGATACCTCAAGCGAGGAAGCCTTCCCCGTGACCATCACCGCTGGCAACGGACCGGTGACCATCGCCGCTCGGCCAGCAGCCATCATCTCGCTCTCCGCCACGGCGACCGAGACCCTCTACGCAATCGGCGCTGGAGACCAGGTCAAAGCAGTTGATGACCAGTCGAACTTCCCCGCAGAATCAGCCGCGAAAAAGTCCAAGCTGTCGGGTTTCGAGCCCAACATCGAGGCAATCGCAGCCGAGAAGCCAGACTTGGTGATCATCTCCGATGACTCAAAGGGGATTGCTGCAGCCCTTGGCAAACTGTCGATTCCAACCATGCTGCAGGCGCCCGCAGCCACCCTCGACGACGTCTACGCGCAAATCGAACAACTCGGTGCTGCCACCGGCAACCTCGGCAACGCTGCGGCGTTGGTTGCCACCATGCAGTCCGATATTGACGCTGCCACAAGCGGACTTCCAACGTCCGACACACCGGTGACGATGTTCCACGAGATCGACAAGACCGGCTACACAGCCACGTCAGCAACGTTTATCGGGGCCCTGTACAAGATGGTCGGCTTCACCAACGTGGCCGACGCTGTCGGCGACACAACCGGCTACCCACAGATGACTACTGAAGCAGTGGTGGCGGCCAACCCGCAGGTGATCTTCTTGTCGAACGTGTTGTACGGCGAGTCAGCCGCAACCGTTACGGCTCGCCAAGGGTGGGCTGACATTGACGCCGTGAAGAACGGAAAGATCGTCGAACTCGACAGCGACGTCGCGTCCCGGTGGGGGCCACGAACGGTCGATCTGTTGAAGGCCATCGCCGCTGCGAAGTCGGCCGTCCCTGTCGCCAGCGCCGCTAGCTGACTTCACCATCTCCAGTCGCTGAGCATCAAAATCGCAACGTTCCGATGACCCATCTATCGACCCGGGCCTGGATGCTCTGTGCACTGACGGTCTTGGCCGTTGCGGTGTTGCTGGGTATTGGGCTCGGTCCGGCGGGTTGGTCATGGAACGTTGGCAACAACATTTTGTGGAACGTTCGCATGCCCCGCGTCGCCTTGGCCGCTTTGGTCGGGGCGATGCTCAGCCTGTCTGGCGCCACGTACCAAGGCGTCTTTCGTAACCCACTCGTCGATCCGTATCTTCTCGGTGTCGCTGCCGGCGCTGGACTGGGCGCCACCGCTGTGTTCGCCCTCGGAGTCACGCGGTTCGAAGGGTGGGCGATCAGTCCGGTTCCCATCGCTTCATTCATCGGCGGGACGCTGGCGGTTTCCATCACCTATGGCGTCGGCACCCGGGTGGGAGCTGGCGACGGCGGCTCGACGGGTTTGGTGTTGGCCGGCGTCGCCGTCGGTTCGCTGTTCACCGCACTGCAGACTTTCGTGCTGCAACGCAATACCGAGGTCATCAGAGAGGTGTACTCGTGGATACTCGGCCGCTTCAACACAGCGTCGTGGGCAGACTCGCGTCTGGTGATGCCATACGTGGTGGTGAGCGCAATCATCTTGCTCATGCACGGGAGACAGATCGATGTCATGCGCGTGGGTGACGACGAAGCTCAGACCCTCGGGCTCAATGTTCGTCAAACTCGTCTGTTACTCGTTTTCGCCGCAACCCTTGGAACCGCAGCAGCTGTCAGCGTCAGCGGCCTCATCGGATTCGTCGGCATTGTTGTTCCCCACGTCGTGCGCCTTGTTGCCGGGACCAGTTACCGACGAATTCTTCCTCTGTCTTTGCTCTTCGGAGCAGCGTTCATGATCCTTGCCGACCTGGTTGGCCGAACCGTCCTCCGCCCACAGGAATTGCCCATCGGCGTTGTCACAGCGTTCATCGGAGCACCCTTCTTCTTGGCAGTCCTCGTGCGAAGCAAACGGGCCGCAACATGACGGCGCTGGAACTGCAGTCGGTGTCGGTCACGTACTCCTCGGGCCCTGCAGTAATCAACGTCTCCCTTGACGTGGCCCCTGGCGAGTGGGTGTGTCTGATCGGCCCCAACGGCGCCGGCAAGACATCGCTCCTCCGGGCCTGCCTCGGTCTGGTGGAGCACAAAGGAACCATCCGAATCAACGGCACAGATCTGTCCACTGCCACCGTGGCCGAACGGTCGCGATTGATTGCCTATGCACCGCAGGATCCAGTTCTGCCCGTCGGCATGACGGCATGTGAATACACGCTGCTTGGTCGCACTCCGTACATCTCTCGCTTTGGAAGCGAATCGAGCGCCGACCGCCTCATTGCCACCGAGGTACTCGATCGCCTTGACATGGGACGTTACCGAAACACGGCGCTTGGTTCATTGAGCGGCGGAGAGCGGCAGCGCATCGTGATCGCGCGCGCCCTCGCTCAGCAAGCATCCGTCGTGCTCCTGGACGAGCCGACGGCATCGCTTGATGTCGGCCACCAGCAACAGGCCTTAGAGCTGGTCGATCGGCTGCGGAGCGAGAGCGGCCTGACGGTGATCTCCGCTATGCATGACCTCACCCTTGCCGGCTTGTACTGCGACCGGCTCGCGCTCATCCGCTGCGGCTCCATCATTGCCTCAGGTCCGGCCCGAGATGTTCTGCGCGCTGACCTTTTGGAATCGACCTACGGCGCAGCAGTGCGGGTACTCCATGAAGACGACGGAACTGTTGTCGTCGTCCCAACCAGAAAGACCACGCATGTCTGACGTCCCGCTCGAAAACGACGTACCAATGGACGATCCAAGACCGTCAGGGCTGAAACCGGCAAAGTCTTTGGTCCTGGTCAACACGGGGCACGGTAAAGGAAAATCTTCCTCAGCCTTCGGAGTGATGTTGCGTGCGCTTGCGCGTGACTGGCCGGTGGCCGTCATCCAGTTCATCAAGTCGGGTGACTGGAACGTTGGCGAGGAAAAGATGGGTCGCCGACTTGGTGTGCAGTGGGACGCGCTTGGTGCAGGCTTCACGTGGGAATCAGAAAACATCCAACACGACATCGCCCTGGCCAACGAAGCGTGGACTCATGCCGCAGCGGTCATCGCAGCAGGCGCTCACCGCTTGGTCATTCTTGACGAACTGACCTACCTCATCAATTGGGGCTGGCTTGATGTGGATCTTGTGGTTCAGGCAATTCGCACTCGTCCAGAGCGAGTCAGCATCCTCATCACCGGCCGAGACGCACACCCAGCACTTATTGAAATTGCCGACACTGTTACGGAAATGCGAGAAGTAAAGCACGCATATCAACAAGGGATCGCTGCGAAGAAGGGCATCGACTATTGAACCGCAATCCGCAGCCGGGTGGACTCGTCGTTCCCGCTGGCATCACGCTGCTGATCGGCGGCGCACGGAGTGGGAAGAGCGCGCTCGCCGTTCGCCTCGGTGAATCGTTTGTTGGACCGGTCACCTTTGCAGCGACTGCAACCGCTGACGACGCGGACATGGCGACACGTATCCAACGGCATCAAGACGAACGGCCGCCCGCGTGGGCCACTCTCGAATCCCCATTCCTCGACGGCAACATGCCAACCGCAGGGCTCTTGATCGTCGACTGTGTCACCCTCTGGGTGGCCAACGTGATGTTCGCATCAGATGGCAACACGTCCCCACAGACCTTCGAGCACGACCTCGCAGACCGCACCACGGCATTGCTGAAGTATTTCCGGGAACGGACTGGCCCCACGGTCATCGTCACCAACGAGGTTGGTCTTGGAATCGTGCCAGACACACCTCTTTCACGGACCTACCGAGACGCGCTTGGTCGAGTCAATACGCAACTTGCGGCCGGCTCGGACCGGGCACTGTTTCTCGCAGCGGGACGGATTTTCCCATTGCTCTCCATCAACGAGGTCTTCCAATGAGTTCTGATCAACCCACCGATCGCATGCACTCCTCGTTGGTTCGAGACGCACTCAGGGGTCTCCCGCAACCCGACGTCTCCGCGTCCAGCGCAGTGGCTGAGCGAGCCGCCAACATTCTGCGGCCCGCAGGCGCGCTTGCGACTCTCGATTCGCTCGCCGTCTTCCTGGCAGGTTGGCAACGGACCGCCACCCCTGCTGTCATGCGACCTGCAGCAATCATCTTTGCTGCCGACCATGGCGTGGCCACCGACGGGGTGAGCGCTTACCCGCAGCACCTCACCGCTGAGATGGTGAAGGTGTTCACGTCCGGGAAAGGGTCGGTCAACGCGCTCGCAAGACTCGCTGGTGCCACCGTCCAGGTGGTCGATGTCGGAGTTGGCCGTCCAACTGGAAATCTGCGAAGCGAACCAGCCCTCGACGCGTCGCGTTTCGAGGCTGCGTTCACTGCGGGCCGCGAAGCGGTTCGAGAACTCGGTTGCGATCTGCTCATCGTTGGAGAGATGGGAATTGGAAACACCACCGCCGCTGCGGCAGTGGCCGCTGCTGTGCTTGGCGGCGCGGCTGCAAACTGGGTCGGCCCCGGAACAGGTGTCGCGGGTGAAGGCCTCGCAACAAAGACTCAGGCTGTCGATGAGGCCCTGACAAGGATCGCCTCGATCATTGACCCGGTAGAACGCTTCCGTCACGTATGCGGGGCCGAGTTGGTGGCGATGGCTGGTGCAGTCGTCGAGGCTCGCCACCGATCGATTCCGGTCTTGCTCGACGGGTTTGTCGTCGGGGCGGCGGTTGCGCCGCTGTTCGCAATTGAACCCGACGCACTCGCCCATTGCTGGGCTGGGCATGTGTCGGCGGAGCCCGGTCATCGGCGACTGCTCTCTGCGCTCGGGTTGGTTCCGCTGCTCGACCTTGGGATGCGACTCGGTGAGGCCAGTGGCGCAATGGCTGCGCTTCCGCTGCTTCGGGCAGCGTGCGCTGTTGTCAACGAGGTGCCGACGTTCGGTGAGTGGTTTCACGAGGCTTGACCTGCCCGTTCGCTGCTGATTTTCGTGGCGTTGGAAATTCCGACTCGTCCAGCTAGAACTGGAGTTACATGGAACCCGAGTTGAGCAACCGATCCGACGGGTTTTTCTACGGGTGGGTCATCGTGGCTACCTGCTTTGTTCAGCTCACGTTCTCCGCCGGGCTTGGCTTTTACGGCCTTCCCATCTACTTGAAAGAGCTCAACGCACAGCGCGGTTTCAGCGTGTCTTCGCTCTCGCTGGCAACTGCGTTGTTCTGGGTGTCCGTCGGCTTTGCAGGCGTTGTCATTGCCAGGGTGATTGCCCGGACGGATCCACGGTTCGTGATTGCGCCAAGCGGGCTCATCGCTGCTGTGTCCATCGTGGCGTTGGGAAGGTCAACTGAGCTTTGGCAGGTGATCGTTTCCTACATCGGCTTCGGCATCGGCTTCACCGGTACTGCCGTACTTGTAGCCAATACGTTGGTCACCCGCTGGTTCCATGCGAAACGATCGATTGCAATGTCGGTCGCTTCCACCGGGCTCTCGTTCGGCGGTATCGCGCTGACACCTATCGCTGCACGGTTGCTACGGGATCGACCCATCGCCGACGCTATGTCGGTCATCGCGTTGATGTTCTTCCTTGGCACCGTTGTGCTGTCTGTACTGTTGCTTCGTCCGTCGCCTGCGGCCAAGGGTCAGCACCCCGACGGCGTCACCCCGACGGCTGCCCAGGCGGCTCGGGAGTTCGCTCCCGGATACCAATTCAAGCCGGCGGTTTCGACAACGGCGTTCAAGGCGATCACGGCGTGTTTCGCCCTTGCATTGCTTGGCCAGGTAGGTGGCATCTCGCAGTTGGTGAAGCTTGCGACCGAACGGGCCGGGAGCCCAACCAATACGCAGGTCATCAGCGCGCTTGCTGCTTGCTCCGTCTTCGGGCGCCTGAGTGGTGGCGTCATCGTCACGCATCTCAGTACACGCCGATTTGCCTACGTTGCGCTGTGTCTGCAGGCCGTCGGCCTGATCACGCTGGCGTTCGGCCAGTCCAGGCTCGCCATCCTGCTTGGAGCGTGCGCTTTCGGCCTCGGGGTCGGCAACGTGTTGCTCTTGCATCCGCTGCTCCTCGCTGAGGCGTTCGGTGTGCGGGAGTACGGCCCTATCTATGCGCGCTCATCAATCTTTATCTCGGCAGGCAACGCAGTTGGCCCGCTTGCCATGGGATACGCACGCGACAACCTCGGTGGTTACCAGACCGCCTATCTCATTGCGTTCGTCATCAACCTGATTGCGCTAGGCGTCTACGTCGTGTTCGGGACGCCGCCGCCGGAAATCAACTGACTTTGGAGACCTGGACGTGCCCTAGTTGCCAACGGTCTTTCGGCCGTTCAGGGCAGACGCACGAGTGCGCTCCGGCGCTGACGCTCGAGGAATACTTCGCAACCGGGCCAGTGTTTGAACGACCCATCTTCGAGGTTGTCAGCACGTTCGTTGCCACCCTCGGTCCCGTTCTCATCGAGCCGGTTCAGGTTGGCATCTTCTTCAAACGCCCGTCTAGCTGGATACAACTGCGTCCCAAGCGCGCCTGGGTTTCTCTCCTGTTCCCGTTGTACCGAAACACGGTTGATCACCCAACTGTCAACACGAAGCCGTCCTCCACCGGCCGCCCGGGTTCTTCCATGTGGTTCGACGCGAAACTACGTGAACCTACGGATTTCGATGCGGCCTTGCAGGACCTGTTGGTTGAATCCTGGCACTCCACGTAGCGGACGGCCCCGTTACCGAATCACCCACTCTGAGTTTGTGCCGGGAAATACGAGTTTGTGCCGGGAATTACGTACGGACAACCCGGCACAACAACGTAAAACCCGGCACAAAGTCACCCGAAACTCTTCGAGTCAGATCGACCGGAACGTATGTGCACAGGGGTCAGCGGCTGGCGCACATTGCCATGATCATGGATTTGAAACGCTGCTCGTCTGCGTCCCAGATCACCTCGGTAAGCGGAATGGCGTGGTCGCCAACGATGCGGGTGCAGCCACGATCGTGTTCGCCATGCAGCGCAACATCTACTCGCTGCCAGTGCGCGCGGGTTGCGATGGTGGGGTCAATTGCGATGGCCATGGCAATTGGATCGGGTAGGTCGTAACCGGCAAGGCCGTTGGAGCGTGCGTACTCGTCCACACAGACGTTGATCTGCTGGGTGAACTCGCCAAGCGGACCGAGGGTACCGATGACTGCCTGGTCAGCGGGGGTCATGACAGCAAACAGGCGGGAGATGTTCCAACCCACCATCACTTTGTTGCCGGGCGCGTGCATGACGATCTGCGCGGCTTCAGGGTCTGCCCACACATTGAACTCGCCAGTGGCGTTGACGTTGCCATAGCCATCTGGCGCTCCCGCCATCATCACGACGCGTTCGTAGCGGGTAAGCAACTCTGGGTCTTGCTGCAGCGCTGCGGCAACGTTGGTCAGCGGTCCGAGCGTGACAAGCGTTAATGCGCCGTGGTCGTGGGGCGCACGCAGCAGCACGTCCACTGCATCGCCAGGATTTGGCGAGGCGCGGTGAGGCATTGGCAGGCCCACGTCACCCATGCCATCGTCACCATGCACAAACTGTGCCGTCTCAAGTGGGCGACACAAGGGCTGTGCCCGTCCGGCGAACACCGGTACATCGGGCTTTCCTGCGCGCTCCACGGTGATTCGTGCGTTGACGATCGCCCGATCCAAACCAACGTTGCCGGCAACAACCGTGATGCCAATCACGTCGATGCCTGGGTTTGTCAGGGCAAGCAACAACGCCACCGCGTCATCGCTGGCTGTATCGGTGTCGATCAGAAATCTGCGGGTCACTGATCCAGTTTCCCACCCCGGCCTACACGTACTGGACTACACAAAGCGCTCGAACACGAACTCGTGTTTCAGAAAGGACGGCTGGCGTTCCATACCTGCAGCCGCCGGCGACAGCGGTGACATCTGCAGGAGGCGCCAACCGGCGTGTAACGCTGCAACACCGTTGGCATACGGAGGGTCGCCGTCCAATTGCGGACCGCGACCCGCGGAGCCGTCGAAGAACGACCAGCCAAGAACGTTCGCGTCGAGCGACGGGCTTGCCAACCACAACATCAGCACCTGTTGGCGTTGATCGAGGATCATGGCTCGCCTGAGCCGCGTGCGAGAACCTGCCGTCGTTCCGTGCGAGTGAGATACCAGTCCACGTCGAACGCTTTATCGCCGGTAAGAAACCGCCACAGAATGGCCCGCTGCACCGTTTCCAGCCGGTGCACCGAAGGTTCGTACCACGCTTCGCTACGCCGCAACGCGCTGGCCACGGTTCCGGCTTCGGTCCTTGCAAACATGTGATCATCTGCGCGATTACGTTCAGACAAGTCAGAGGTGTCCCACAGCCGAACCTGTGCCGTGGCGGGGTTGAGCCGGAGTTTTCCCATCACCCGATCTCGTGTTCCGTGGTTGGGCGCTCCGGCATGCCACAGTCCTTGATGAAAGATCAGCACGGTGCCCGCTTCGCCACTGAAGTACTGCTCGCCTGCCAGATGCTGATACCGAGCCACATCGTCCATGTTCACCCGACGTAGATGACTGCCCGGCACGAAGCGAGTCCCACCCTCACATGGGGCCACATCGTGTGGGAACCAGAACAGCTGAATGTCGAATCCCAGCCCTTCATCGATGATTGCATCGCAGTGCAACCCTTGCGCATGCAGATCACCTGCCTGCTTGACGTGAACAAAATGATGATCCACAACGGGCTGCGTTCCGACCAACGAGGCGATAGCACCTGCAATCGTCGGCACACGTATCATCTTCCCGAACGCAGAGTCTGGAGAATACGCGTCGCTCAGGGGATGTACCCGAACGAGGCACATGGCTTGTCTCCTCACCACGTGGGTGTCCAAGCCTGTCTTGTCCAGGGCGGTCTTGTCCATGGCGGTCGTGTCCTGGCGGTCTGCGAAGCACCCCTGAACTCCTCTAGCCACGATCGAAACAAGCCGGGCAGTTCGTCCAACGCTTGCTCGTTGATGTCGTTGGGCACCACGGCGTCGAACCGAAGGAACCCGCGCGCCACGAACGACGCCATTTGGTCCGTTGTCAGCAAAGGCAGCGATGGCGCACCAGTGCTCATGGCGTCAGGCCCATACTAGCTACTTCACCACTATGCGGTTGGCAGGTCCGGGTGCAATCCCGGCCGGGTTGGCAGCGAAGTAGGCGGTCAACGCATCAAGGTCGATCTCGCCACCGACGCGGTCTGTTCCGTCGTTGAACACCACAAACCCATCGCCACCAGATGCGAGGAACGAGTTCACGGTCACCCGATACGTGCCCTTGGGGTCTAGCGCCTTGCCGCCCAGTGTGATGGCCCCAATCTTCTTCGAGCAATCCGATGCACTTGCGGATTGTTCGTACGAGAAGCCGACCGAAACCTGCAAAATGCGGTTGGTGATCTGCCCGCGGCAACCGGAGAACTGTTGTTCCAAGACCGCACGGATTTGGTCACCGGTCAGCGTGAACGTCACCAGGCTGTTGCCGAATGGCTGCACCGCAAACGCTTCGGCGTAGGTAATCTCGCCTGGCTTCTCACCAGCCGAGATCTGATTCACGGAGAATCCTGGCGCCCGAATTCCGCCGGGATTCATCAGCGCAATCTGCGCCTTGCCGGTCTTCTCGGTCGAAAGAAGTTGAGCGTCTGCGATGACGTCCCCCAACGGCACTTCGCCGTTTGCATTGGTGGTGGAGTTACCCATGTCACCGCTGACCTTGCCGATCACACGGTTGGCCTTTGGAGCCGACAGTCGTTGGTAGTAGGCAGCCAGCGCCTGCACGTCGTCGAGGTTCTTCAGTGGATCTGCAATGCGGGATGTCTGCGTGTTGAGGTTGGTTGCGTTCTCCGCCACCGTGTTGGTTGCCGAAGCGCTGATCAGTTCGCCGGTGATGTCGTCGATGTTCATCGTGATGTCCGTCAGGACACGGCCCTGTGAAGAGGCCGACGTGATGAGACGGTCCACGCCGTTGATCTTCACGATGCAGCGGTACTCGTTGTGAGTGTGACCGGACACGATGATGCGAATGGACTTATCGAGATCTTTGGCGATCTTTTCGATGTCGCTACCCGCCAATGATCCGACACAGTCGTTGGCCCGTGTTGGCGCCGTGGACTGCGCACCCCCTTGGTGGATAACCAGCACGTTGGTCTTGACGCCAGCTGCGATCAAAGCTTGAGCCTCGGCATTGGCAGCCTTAGTTTCGTTGATGAAGCTGAGGCCGGCCACACCGGCAGGGGTCACGACGGTTGGGGTTGCCTCGAGTACTGCACCAATGACACCGACCTTGATGGTTGTGCCGCCGATGCTGGTGAAACGCTTCACTGCTGAACCTCGCAGGAACTGCGAACCATCCGCGTTCTTCACGTTTGCAGCCAGGTAGGTGAAGTCAGCTCCGGGGAACGTTGGAGCGAAGCCACCGTTGCGTTCGGGGTATGGCGCACCAGCGCACGGGCCTTCGCAGCCGCCATCTTGCATTCGCAGAAGGTGCTTGCGGCCTCGATCGAACTCGTGATTTCCGACTGATGCAAAATCGACGCCGATCATGTTGAGCGCCATGATTGTGGGCTCGTCTTCAAACAGCGCAGATGCCAACGGAGTGGCTCCAATGGAGTCACCGGCAAACACGGTCATGGACCGGCCTCGATACAACGCGCGCTTAGCACGTATCTGACTTCCCAACGCCGCTGCGCCTCCGGCATACCGACCGTACAGGTTTCCTGATGTGACCCCGTCGAGGTGGCCGTGCAGGTCGTTGAAGCCGAGCACGTGAATGTCGGTGGTGACCCCAGCGACTTTTGCCTCCCCGATGGTGACGGTGTCCGTGATAGACGTTGCGCCACTGATCTGTGCCCCGGCAGGACCAGAAGCAAGCGGGCTCAACGCCACCGCAGCACAGGTGACTGCAAGCAGTCCCCCTGCAGCGCGAGACATCCGACGCTTTCGTGAAGCTCCCGCCGGACTGGCACCCGAGGCTTCAGAGTTCAAGAAGCGCTGTTGGCGTCTCGCGTTGGTCATGATTTGCTCCGTTCGTCGCATGGTTCGAGTGCCCGCAGAGGTCTCTGAGTACTCGATCCCTATCTGTTCGGACACTATCGAGTCCGAGCACGCCGCGCGGCTAGCGTCAGTTTGTGAAGTCAGTGCCACCTGTCACGCCGTCGACGTCACCCAGGTCGTCACAGGGTTTCACGCTTGGCGTGCTCGGCGCCATGTTGGCTGCGGTTGCCTTGCGCAGCCGCTTGGCGGGGTTGATCGACGGTCAGCAACTGCAGTTCTGGTTGACCGTGTTCGCCGCTATCTGTATCCAGGCAATGCCATTCCTGGTACTCGGCGTGGTCCTCGCCGGGCTGATTGCAGGGTTCATCCAACCCAAATTCATCAGCCGAGTGTTGCCGCAGCGGCCGGCCCTCGCCATTCCTGTTGCTGCCCTCAGCGGCGTGGTTCTCCCCGGGTGCGAGTGCAGCAGCGTCCCAGTAGCCGCACGTCTCACCGAACGGGGCGTCCCGTTGCCTGCCGCGCTTACCTTCCTGCTCGCGTCTCCGGCCATCAACCCCGTGGTTTTGGTTGCAACCGCCATCGCATTCCCCGGACGGCCGATGATGGTATTTGCTCGGTTTGCAGCAAGCGTGGTGACCGCGGCAGTCGTTGGGTGGATTTGGATGCGAATCGGACGCGCCGAATGGTTGCTGGCGCGCTGGCGCGACTCTGTTCATCATCACCATGAGACGGGCTGGCGCGTCGCTGCACGATCGGCACTCCACGACTTCGCCCATGCCGGCGGGTACCTGGTGATTGGTGCTGCAGCGGCAGCAACCCTCCAGACCATTGTGCCGACGTCCACGTTGGATCGGCTGGGTTCCAATTGGTTCGTGGCGATCATCGCGATGGGACTGCTCGCCGTTCTGTTATCCATCTGCAGCGAAGCCGATGCGTTCGTTGCCACCGGCCTAACTTCGTTCCCCCTATCGGCGCGCCTGACGTTTTTGGTGATCGGCCCAATGGTTGACCTGAAGCTTGTTGCGTTGCAGGCCGGAACGTTTGGACGCAAGTTTGCTCTCCGTTTCGCTCCGCTGACGTTCCTCGTCGGAGTCATTGTCAGCGCGATGTTCGGACGCCTGCTGTGAGCCGAGAGACCAGCAAGGCTGCCGAGTCCAGTCGCCACCAACGCTCACGCGTGAGGCCAGCGACCGTTGTCGCGGGCCTGTGTGCCGCCACCCTTGTTCGCATCGCGATTTCGGGCGAGTACCTCAACTTCGTCCGTCCTTCCATGCGCATTCCCCTGCTCATCAGCGGGGTCTTGCTTGCAGCAGTCGCCATCGCCGAAGCGCTTGGATTTCTCGCACAGGGCGACGAGCTCACGGACAACGATCATCACGCCCACGAGGAGCACGGAGATTCGCGAGTTGCCTGGCTGCTGTTGATTCCGGTCGTGACCCTGTTGGTCTTTGCCCCGCCGTCGCTCAGCGGATGGGGTGCATCGCGCCAAACCAACAATCGCACGGCGGGTCAGGACTGGTCCCCGCTGACCATCACTCCCGGCCAACCGGTCGAATTGTCGATGCGCGATTTCGTAGGACGGGCACTGGACGGCGATGCCTCAACCGTAAAGGGAGTTACGGTTCGGCTTACTGGGTTCGTCACCGCAGAAGATGGCGATGCGTTCACCATCGTTCGATATTCCATCGCCTGTTGCGCTGCTGATGCGCTTGCGTCCAGCGTCCGCGTGACCGGTCTTCCTCTCGTAGCCGGATCCTCGAAGTCGTCATCGCAATCAACTCAGTTGCGATGGGTGAGCGTGACAGGAATCCTGACCGGTGTGGACGGCGTGCTGCCCACACTCCATGCGGACAACGTGCAAGAGGTTCAGCAACCCCGAGACCCGTACGACGCGTAACCGTTCCGGCCCTCTCCTCCCGCTACATTCGACTCGTGACCACAACCGACGAGGACCGCACCCTGGCCGACACCTGCATCGAGGAATGGGCGTCGCTGCGGGCCACGCTGTCCTCACTTGAGCCACCGCAGTGGGATCTTCTTTCGGAATTACCCGGCTGGACCGTGCGAGACGTGGTTTCACATTTGGTCGGCTTCGAACGCCAGTGGTTCCTTGGCGAACAACCAGAGGTTGCCCCCATCGCCCCTCGCCCGGCTCACGTGCACAATGACGTGGCCGCCGATAACGAACGATGGGTTCGTCTGTGGGCTGAAGATTCCCCGGCCACCATGATGGATCGGTACGACGAAATGGTCCGCGTACGTAAGGTGCAGTTGTTCGACACGATGATGTCCGACACCGGTTTCGACACTCAGGTCCAGTCCGTTTTCGGCCTCACCCCTTACCGCGCAGCGCTCCCAATCCGCATCGTCGACACAACCGCCCACGAGATCGACATCCGCCGTGCCTGCGGGCTCCCCTGGGCACCCGACGCCCCCGGCATAGCGTTGCTTCGTGCACAGATGATCAGTGCCCTCCCCCGCGCCGCCGCGAAACAAGCAAACCTCCCCGATGGCACCGTCGTTGCCCTCAGCCTTTTCGGATCCTTCTCCGTCACAACCACGGTCCTGGTAGAACAAGGCCGCGGCAAAACGGTCCTCGCCGGCGACCACCCCCCGCTCGCCGCCCTCACCATGCACGACGAAACCTTCCTCCTCGTCACCACCGGCCGCATCTCCACCACCGAAGCCATCGACACCGGCAAAATCAAACTCCGCGGCAACGAACCCCTCGCCCGCCAATTCGCCTCCGCCCTAAAGATCATCACCCTCTAGCGCTCGGCTGCGTGTGCACTAAGTCGGTTCCAGACCGACTTAGTGCACACTCCGCACTGCGCGGTGTTCTCAGTTCAACGCGCAAGCTCCTCTGCCATCTGTTTCGCGACTGCTGGAGCAACGTCAGCTCTTGCGGCAAGCCAGCACGCCACCGGCGCAGCTATCCGTTCGCTTGCATGCGCAGCAGCTCCGGCCAACGCCAGCAGGTCTGTGAACTCGGCCTCGGTGGGAGGCTCGACACCGAGACGTTCGGCGAAAAGACGAATCCATTCAACCCCCGACTGGCGCGTAGCGGAGGGGTCATCCGGGGACGATTGGCTGCTCATTCGACTCGATCTACTCGCTTCTATCTAATCGCTCGCACGAAAGCGCATCTAGTCAGTGCAACTCGACCCGAGCGGGCCGGTCGACTCCTGCCGCTGCGTACGCATCGATTTCGTCGAGCGTCTCGTTTGCCAGCAATGCTGCGACGAGCGCTTCGAGCTGTGGCCGATGGTCTCGAAGTTGTGCTTTGGCGAACGAATAGCAGTCATCAACGATTTTGCGGACTTCGACGTCGATGATTCGACGGGTCTCAGGCGACGGGCCGTTGGGTGAGTCACCGAACATGCCAACCTGATCGTTTGGCCCGGGCAACACAGCAAGCGGCCCAATGGCGTCGCTCATGCCCCACCGTCCAACCATGGAGCGTGCGATACGAGTGACGGTGTCGAGGTCGCTCTCGGCGCCGGTTGTGACGTTGCCGTATACAACCTCTTCGGCTGCCCGGCCACCGAGCGCCATCACAATGCGCCCCCGGAGGTATTCCTCGTCGTAGCCGTAACGGTCGTTGTCTGGAGCGGAGAACGTCACACCCAATGCACCACCACGCGGAATGATGGAGATCTTGCGGACCGGGTCGGCTCCCGGCGTGAGCATGCCAAGCAGCGCGTGACCGCTTTCGTGGAAGGCCGTGCGCTCTTTCTCTTCGCTGCTGATCACGATGCGACGTTCAGCACCAAGCACGATGCGCTCCATGGCATCGGTGAAGTCCGCAGTTTCTACACGGTCACGGTTGCGTTTGGCCGCAAGCAGCGCAGCCTCGTTGACCAGGTTCTTGAGGTCGGCACCAACCATGCCTGGGGTTGTGGATGCAAGGCCGGACAAGTCCACATCGGGGTGAACCGGTACAGACTTGGTATGCACCCGCAGAATCTCCAGGCGGCCCTTTTGGTCCGGCGGGTTAACTACCACGCGGCGGTCGAAGCGGCCCGGCCGCAGCAACGCTGCGTCCAGGACCTCTGGTCGGTTGGTGGAGGCCAGCACGATGACACCCTCGGAGCCGTTGAACCCGTCCATCTCCGTGAGGATCTGGTTGAGCGTCTGCTCTCGTTCGTCGTTGCCACCGAGGCCGGACCCGCTGGTGCGTGAGCGGCCGATGGCATCGATCTCGTCGATGAAGATGATTGCCGGGGCAACAGCCTTTGCCTGTTCGAACAGGTCACGAACACGCGACGCACCAACGCCAACGATCATCTCGACGAACTCTGAGGCGCTCATCGAGAAGAACGGCACATTGGCCTCGCCAGCAACCGCCCGAGCAAGCAGCGTTTTGCCGGTTCCTGGAGGACCGGACAGCAGCGCGCCCTTTGGAATCTGCGCACCGAGTTTTCGGTACTTGGCGGGGTTCTTGAGGAAGTCCACGATTTCAACGAGTTCTTCCTCGGCCTCGTCGATACCAGCGACGTCTGCAAAAGTGACCCGAATATTGTTGCCGGCGTCGTAACGCTTTGCCTTGCTGCGCCCGATGCCACCGAGGCCACCACCGCCCAGACCAGACGCCATCTTGCGGGTCATCATGACGATGAGCCCCACAAGCAGCAGCGGCGGGCCGAAGCTCACCAGGATCATGGTGAGGGTGGATTGTTGCGAGTTCGGCGACTTGGCGTTCTGCTTGACGTTCTTGGCCGCAAGACTGTTTTCCAGCGACACGCCGGTAACCCACACAGGGATTTCGACTTTGAAGTTCTTGACATCGACGGTCTGGGTGCCCTTGGGGTACTTCACCGGAGCAATGAACTCACCACGAATGGTGCTGCCGATGGACACGACCTCTTTGACGTTGCCAGCGTCGATTTGGGCCCTGAACGTGGGCGAGTAGTCGATGGTGACGTACTGGGGACCAATGCTTTGGTTAGCCATCACCAGCGCACCGATCATCAGCGCAGCCGCCAGGGCCGCAAGGTTCCAACCGCTGCGGAAGGGCTTCTTGGCCGTGGTTGGTGCACCGGAGTTTTGTTTGGGGGATCCGGGCGTGCCGGGAGGCGCGCCTTCCACCCGCCAAGGCGGGGGCGGGGGCGGCACTTCGCCCGGTCCGAGCCGCCCCGGGCCACGCCCTGGGGTTGTGCCCTTGTTACTCTGCGGTTCCGACATAAGAGACAGCGTACTGACCCAGTATGACAATGGGGTTCTTCTGGGTTCACCTAAGTGGGGTGTCCGTGACTATGGTCGCACCAGACCGTTTTTCTTCAACTACTGGAGCCACACATGGCCATCGCAGGCTCGATCCTCGGCAACTCCGTTCTTCGTCGGGAGGACCCACAATTACTGGAGGGTGCCGCCACGTATGTGGACGACATGACGCCGGTCGGCACGCTGTCCATCGTGTTCGTTCGGTCCAACGTGGCCCACGGTCGCTTGAATAGCGTCGACATTTCCGAAGCGCTCACCATGCCCGGCGTCAAGGCGATCTATACCGCCGACAACACCTCGTTGCCAGACTTTCAGGCCGTCGGGTTCTTCCCGGCAACTATGAACCGGCCGGTGTTAGCCAAGGGCAAGGTGCGCTTCGTCGGTGACATCGTTGCCGCAATCGTCTCGGACTCTCGAGCGCAAGGCACAGACGCCGCCGAGCAGGTCGTCGTCGACATCGACATCCTTCCTGCTGTCATCGACCCAGAGGCCGCACTCGCCGCCGATGCACCGTTGCTGTTCGAGGAAGCAGGCACAAACGTTGTGTTCCCAACGGCCCTGGGCGACGAGAACGCACTCGACGGCGCAGAGGTAATCGTCAGTTCGCGTACGGTCAGCCAGCGCCTGGCAGGTGTGCCGATGGAAGTCAACGGCATCCTCGTCGTTCCAGAGAACGGTCGGCTGACGTGTTGGACATCCACGCAGGCGCCTCACACCATCAAGGGTGAACTGGAACGCACGCTTGATATCGACCCTGCCAACTTGCGTGTTGTTTGCCCTGCTGTCGGTGGTGGATTCGGACCAAAGGCTGCCATGTACGTCGAGTACATCCTTGCCACGTACGCGGCTCGTGAACTCGGGGTGCCGGTGCGTTGGTTCGAGACTCGTTCGGAAAACATGCTGTCGCTCGTCCAAGGCCGCGGCATGGTGCTCAACTGCCAGATGGGTTTCACCAAGGACGGCAAGATCACCGGCATGAAGGCCGACGTCACCGGTGAGGCCGGCGCGTACCCAATGGTCGGCGCAATGCTCATCGTAGGCACACAGACAATGTCGCACGGCACCTATCTGATTCCTAAGCTGCACTACCAAGCCCGTTCCGTCGTCACCAACACAACGTCAACAGGTGCATATCGTGGCGCAGGACGGCCCGAAGCAACGCAGATGCTTGAGCGTGCCATGGACATGGCCGCAGATCAGTTGGGCATCGACCCAGCAGAGCTTCGACGCCGCAATCTGCTGCAGCCCGCGGACTTCCCCATGATGACGTCAACCGGCGCCGCCTATGACAGCGGCAACTACGAGAAGGCGCTGGACGTCGCACTCGAGAAGGCGGACTACACCGGCCTCCTTGCCGAGCAGGCGCGCCGCCGCGCGGCAGGGGACCGCAAGCTTCTGGGCGTTGGCCTCTCTACGTACGTGGAGATCACCGCACCGTTTGGTCTGCACGTCGAGTGGACCGGCGTCGAAGTGGAATCCGACGGCACCATCGTCGCCAAGTCAGGCACCAGCAGCCACGGCCAGGGTCACTCCACCATGATGGCCATGCTCGTCTCCGATCAGCTCGGCGTTCCAATGGAACAGGTTCGTTTCGTCGAGTCCGACACGGACCAGGTTCCAAAGGGTTCCGGCACCATGGGATCGCGTTCGCTGCAGGTCGGCGGCTCTGGCGTGTACGTCGCTGCCGGCAAGGTGCTGGAGAAGGCAAAGCTCATCGCGGCTCACCTGCTTGAGGCCAGCGCAGATGACATCGTCAAGGGCGAAGGCACGTTGCATGTGGCCGGTGTTCCATCACGGTCGCTCACCTGGGCAGAGCTTGCTGCAGCCGCCAACGATGCCAGCAAGTTGCCAGAGGGTATGGAAACGGGTTTGTCGCACTCGCACGATTTCGACGGCCAGGCTTCCACGTTCCCGTTCGGTGCACATGTTGCCGTTGTCGAGGTCGATCAGGACACCGGCAAGGTTGAGCTGCTCCGCCACATTGCGGTGGACGACTGCGGCAAGATCCTCAACCCGATGTTGGTCAAGGGCCAGCAGCATGGTGGCATTGCTCAGGGTGCCGCGCAGGCTCTCTACGAGTGGGTGCGTTACGACGAGGACGGCAATCCAGTCACCGCCACACTCGTGGACTACAGCATCCCGTCTGCGGCAGAGTTGCCAAGTTTCGAGACGTACAACACCGAAACCCCCACGTTCCGCAACCCGCTTGGGGCCAAAGGCATCGGCGAGTCCGGCACCATTGGTTCAACGCCGGCCATCCAGAACGCAGTGGTCGACGCTGTCTCACACCTCGGCGTCCGCCACATCGACATGCCAACCACCCCAGAACGAGTCTGGCAAGCAATTCAGAACGCGTAGCGAGAGAGGTCGCCCCCAACGCCGGGCGCGGCCGAGTGGTGAGCGGAGGGACGGAGCGAACCCGAGGTGAGCAACCCATTTGACTGGGCGCGGCCGAGTGGTGAGCGGAGGGACGGAGCGAACCCGAGGTGAGCAACCCATTTGACTGGGCGCGGCCGAGTGGTGAGCGGAGGGACGGAGCGAACCCGAGGTGAGCAACCCATTTGACTGGGCGCGGCCGAGTGGTGAGCGGAGGGACGGAGCGAACCCGAGGTGAGCAACCCATTTGACTGGGCGCGGCCGAGTGGTGAGCGGAGGGACGGAGCGAACCCGAGGTGAGCAACCCATTTGACTGGGCGCGGCCGAGTGGTGAGCGGAGGGACGGAGCGAACCCGAGGTGAGCAACCCATTTGACTGGGCGCGGCCGAGTGGTGAGCGGAGGGACGGAGCGAACCCGAGGTGAGCAACCCATTTGACTGGGCGCGGCCGAGTGGTGAGCGGAGGGACGGAGCGAACCCGAGGTGAGCAACCCATTTGGCTGGGCGCAATCCACCTCCTAATTGCGTTGCGAGGTGATTTCCCGCACCGGTGTCGTGCCGGTGCCGCACTACAGAAACTCTCGGCGCCTTTTGGCCCTGGCGCCGTAACGTTGCCCGCTGACCTCGACTAAACGACTTGCGCCTTAGGGGGCAGCGACTGGCACGAAGCAGGCCTGGAGCCCGCCCTTGACGCGCAGGGCGAAGCTTGGGTCCTCGACCACGGCTTGGTCGATCCGCACGTCGCCGAGGGCAGCAAGCCGCGGGAGCACTTCGATCATCTCCGCCATCGCCAAGTGCTGACCGATGCAGCCTCGGGGGCCAAGACCGAACGCAAGAAGTGCAGCGCGCCCCTCGGTGTCGGAACCGCCGTCGTCTGTGGAGGCACTGTGTCTGGCCGGGCGAAACGCCAAAGGTTCGGTCCACCGATTTGGGTCACGGTTCATCCCTCGCAGATACACCGTGACTACTCCCGTCCGAGCCACAACTTCTCCTGCAAGTACAAGTCCACGCCGCTTTGGACGCCTGGAGAACCCCCACACCGCCGGCGTCAGCCGTAGCGTTTCTTCGACAAACGTTCGTGCACGCTCCGGGGTCGGATCATTGCGAAGGAGCGCCCACTCGTCAGGCGAACGCGCTGCGTTGATCAACGCCCAGGTCAACGCGGCAGCGGTCGTTTCGTTCCCCGCCAGGAGCAGCCCCAACACGTGGGACCGAAGGTCCGCCGCAGATAGGGGGCGCCCGCCAGGCTTCGCCTTGAGAAGCAGTCCAACTGTGTCATCGCTCGACTCCGGCCGATTTCGAGCAGCGGCAACTACTTCGTCTGCATACGAATTTAGCGCAGCACTATGTACCCGCATCTCTTTTGCCGCCCGCCCCCACGCAACTGGAACTGCGGAATACACCCGGCCGATTCGATGTCCAACCCATTCCACCACGGCCCGCTGGTGGGCCGCCAGATTCTGAGCGCGGCTCAACTCCAACCTGTCGCCGAACAGAACCCAAGCCGCAAGCTGCAATGCCAATGCGCCGGTCTCCAACTCAACGTCGATGAACTGCCCATCGGACCAAGCCCGCAATGTCTCATCCATGATCTCCCCCATTGACCCCAACCTCTGCTCCAACGCTCTACGCCGAAATGCGGGAGCAACGTCCGGCTGCAAGAGCGCCCACGAGGCATCGGTCTGTGTGAAGAGGTTCTCGCCAATCCCAAGTCGAATGGGTACATAAGCTGCTGGCGGACGCTCCCAACTGGCCCCATCGGCGATCAGCATTTGCTTCGCGACTGCCGGATCGGTGACTACCCACGTTTTCACTCGTCCAAAACGCAGCTGCGTGACCGGACCCGCAGCCGCAGCCGTATCGAACCACAGAAGACGGTTCGCGTCGAATGCGCGCAACGACCGGAAGAACGAACGATTGATCTGGACCGCCGGGCCCCCGGGTGCACTCATAGGGCCATCATCACTACAGACCGATACCAAAGCAAGTACTTTCTTTGGATGGACTCAACGCGCGATCGGATCGTCCGCGAGGCATCGAGACTCTTCGCCCAACAAGGGATCAAGGCAACAACCGTTGCGCAGATCGAGGTTGCTGTCGGGCTGAAAAAAGGATCAGGCGGAGTGCATCGGCACTTCGCGTCGAAAGACGTCCTGATCGAAGCGGTGTTCGCCGAGCAACTGCAGCGCGGCAACCGCATCTACGACAATGCCGTGGGGATTCCGGTTCCCGACCCTGCCGATCTGCGGCCCTACCTCACCGCCATCGGCGCACTGATTCTCCGAGACGCGGAAGAGTCCCGGGAAGTGGCCGTGATCATGCTGCGCGACGCCGCCCAACTTCCAGAAGCTGTCCGCCGCCAACAACTAGCCAACGATGAGATTGCCTATAAGCGGATGGCCGATACCGTCAGCGCGCTTATTGGTGATCGGTTTCCCGACCTGGACGCTAACGCGCTCGCCGTGTTGTTCGTCGGTTCGCTCATCTTTTTCCGTCTGAGTGATTGGCTCACCGGCCAACCGAAACTCGACCTCGACGACGACACGATGCTGCGGACCTGGGTCACCGTATTCGAACCCACTTTCCGACGGATGATGGGCGGATAAGTGTGCACTATGTCGGTCCCGAACCGACTCCGTGCACACGCTATGTACGCTTAGGGTCGCAGTTCCGCCACAGCGTCAAGTAGTGCGTCGATGTCGGCATCGGAGGTGTAGCGCACGATCCCGGCACGGACCGCCCCGCCACCTGCACGTAGTCCCATCGCATCAACCAGTTCGCACGCATAGTTGTCTCCGCTCCACACGGCGATGCGACGCGCAGCCAGGGACCGGGCCACATCGTCTGGGCTCATACCTTCGACGTTGAAGATGGTGGTGGGGGCTCGCCCCTCGGCACCCACCGGAGCGTGCACCGTGACACCTGCCAGCGCGCGCAGACCCGACTCCAACCGCGCCAACTTCGCAGTCTCACCCCGAAGCACCGACTCCATTGGGGTTTCCAACATGAACTCCGCAGCGCCACCGATGCCGGCAATCGCCTCGTATGCCTTGGTGCCAGTCTCCCATCGAGATGGACCGTCGTAGTCAGCTGGGCGGACGCGATACGGCTCGACGCCACGCATCAGCTCGGGTTGCAGAACCAGCACGCCCGAATGCGGTCCGTACCATTTATACGGCGAGGTCACCAGCGAATCGATTCCCAGTCCGTTCACATCGACTGGAAGGTGTGGTGCCCGGGCAACCGCATCCACATGCAGGCGAGCACCGGCAGAGTGGCACATGGTGACTGCCGCGCGCAGATCAGGTGCAAACCCGGTGAGGTTGGACGCACCGGACAGGGCCACCCAGGCCACGTTGCCCATCAGCAAATGGGCGTGGAGGTCGGCGAGATCCAACGACCCATCGACTGGATTGACGGGGAGCATGGTGATGCTGGCTCCCGCGTCCCGCGCCGCCAAGACCCACGGCGTGACATTGGAGTCGTGATCCAGCTGCGTACATATGATCCGCGTCGACGCTGACCAGTGCTTGGCCAGCGCCCGCGTGTATGCAAACACCAGCGCAGTGGAACTCTGGCCGAAGATCACCTGTTGGCTGTCTGCACCCACGATCCGCCCGACGAGAGCACGCACGTGCTCTGCCATAGCTTCGGTTTCCAGAGCGGCATCGAAGTATCCGCCCGTGTTGGCCATGGCCGGGCTGGCGTAGTAGCTGTGCATCGCGTTGATGGAGGAATCAACCGGCAGCGTGCCGGCAGGTCCGTCTAACCGAACCCACCCATCTGCCAAACCAGGAAACCGCGACCGAAAGCCATCTTGCATGGTTCCAGTATTGCGCGACAGGCCAGCCGGAGCGACCTCCTCAGGTTCCGCTCACCCGCGCCCCAACAGCTGCAGCGGTCGCAATGGCCTCAACCACAGAACGCACCGCAGCGGTGGGTTCGCGGCGAGACGTGCGGTGCAGCACGGTGATGGTCCGCGACCCAAGACCCGGGGCCGGGAGCGGCTTCACCGCCGCGGACCCAAACAGCCGCAAAGCCAGACTCGGAACCACGGCAGCACCGGCCCCGGCCGCCACAAGTGCGAGAACGGATGGATACTCCACGCATCGATGCGCAACCACCGGACGAAATCCGGACAACGCTGCCAGGCGTCCCAGCGCATCGGCCCGCGCATCGTCGAACGTCGACACCCACGGCCGACCCGCCAACTGATTCACAGACCGCACCCGCCACGCCGCTGGCACCACCACCTGCCAAGCGTCGTCCAGCACCGGCACCTCAGTCAATCCTCGCAACGCCGTGCGGTCCAACCGCACCTCAACCGTACCGAGGTCCACTTCGCCCGAACGAACCAACCGCGGCACGGTTGCATCCGCAACCTCGCGAACTTGCACCTGCAACCCGGGGTGCAGCTCTCGCAGCGCCACCAACGCCGGTGAAACCAGGCTGATGATTGCCGATTGGAACGAACCAACCACCACCGTTCCGTCCAACGACACCTGCCGCCGACCAAGCTCTGCCGCTGCGTCATCGATGGCTGTCTCGATCTGCGCTGCGGCTCCAAGCAGCGTGACACCAGCAGCGGTCAGCCTCACAGCACGTTCGCTTCTATCCAACAGTGCGACGCCCGTAGAGCGCTCCAACGCTGCCAGCTGTTGCGAAACCGCGGAGGGCGTGATGCGCAAGACCGACGCGGCTCCGGACACGCTGCCCTGGCGATGCACCGCTTGCAAGGTCAGCAATCGTCTTGGGTCGATATCCATTCCGACAGCCTATGTTCTTCTCACCGAGCAATACATAAGCATTCCTTCAACATCGTTCAAGGAATGCTCGGTCGACAAAAGCCGGCGCTGCGGGCATAGTCATCAGATGCTTATCGACCTTTCACACCAGATCACCGAAGGCATGCTGACCTACCCAGGTATCCCCGGCCCGGAGCTCAGCGATCACCTTTCGCGTGACACCTCCGAAGAGCGATTCAACGGAATCCGCATGCTTATCGGCAAGGTCTGCATGGTGGCCAACACTGGAACCTATGTAGACGTACCTTTTCACTACTACGAGGACGGAAGCGACCTGGCCGAGGTTGGTGTCAACCGGGTTGCCGAGCTACCAGGGGTACTCGTCGACGCAACAGCGCATTCGCATCGTGGCATCGCAGCCGAACAACTGGCAGGCATCGATATCGCAGGCAAGGCCGTACTGCTCATGACCGGCTGGGATCGCCACTTCGGCACCACCGAGTACGGCGTCGAGGCCCCCTTCCTTACCCGTGACGCTGTCGCCCACTTGGTGGATGGTGGCGCTGCGCTTGTGGGCATCGACTCGGTCAACATCGACGACATCGGCGACATCACTCGTCCCGCTCATTGCGGACTACTCGCCGCAGGGATTCCCATCGTCGAGCACCTCACGGGCCTGTCGCAATTACACGACGTTGGCCAGTTTCTGTTCACCGCTGCCCCACCGAAGTTCGTTGCGCTGGGTACGTTCCCCGTGAGGGCGTACGCCCGTACCACCGCATGATTATCCAAGCTGCCGGGTGGGTGGGGCGAAACGTCAAGCTTGCGCGGGCCACCACTCAATGACCTGACTTGTCAGCGCGCTTATCGACGCTTCGTTGTGGCCTTCGCCACCGGCTTGGACGTCGACGTTGCCGCACTGGTTTTGGAAGCGGCGGTCTTCTTCGCAGGAGCCAACTTTTTGCCCGACGCTGGCGCCGACGCCGACGCCTTCTGAGCAGGCGCCTTCTGTGCCTTAGGTTCGGCCATCGGAGGTGCCGCCAGCGTGACGGGTGGGCTGGTCGCCGGCGTTGCGGCCAACCTGCCCGAAGCGCGCCCGCCACCAAACATGCCGACTGCCGAGCCGAACAATTCACCCAGTGGCCCAAGGCGCTTTGGAATCTCGGCCATGCCGGCCAACACGCCGTTCATCTGCTCGGTGAACGTTTCGAACAACTCGGGCAGCGTCTCCACCGGCGTGCGGTCGAACAGATTGCTCATCGTTGCCACCCGCGTCGCAAGCCGCTCTAGCTCTGGGCCCAACACCTTTGCCGGCCCCTCGACCTGGCTCACGACGTTGTCGACTCGTTCCAAGATGCTTTCCAATGCAGCCGCAGACTTCTGCAAAGACTGGACCGACTCCACCATGGCACTCATGGTTTTGCGCATCGTGTCAGCAGCGGCCATCGCCCCCGTGATCATCGCCATGGGGCTTTGGATGAACGAGCTGAAGTCGAACTCGGAATCTGCGTCGCGGTCAGTTGCCATTCTCCGACACTACGGGCCCGCGTCTGGACCTGCGCCAGCCAGCAGCAGATCGGTCAGCGGATGAACCGGTCCCAGGTACTGAACCCCGGCGCAACCGTGGGCCACGGCGATCCCGATTCCAGCGCGTCGCTCTCCAACGCGGCGGCCAACCCGAACGCAAGCCCGTCGGCAAACCTCGGAGCGATGATTTGCAGGCCGAACGGCACCCCGTGGGAATCCTGGCCCAGGGGCACGCTCATCGCCGGGTGCCCGGTGAAGTTGGAGTCCATGGTGTTCAACGTGATCGCAGGTGACAGCACTCCACCTGCGCTTGTCGGCAGCGGTCCTTCTTTCAACCAGCTGTCGGTGTTGCACGTCGGGGTGATGATGACCGTCCCTGGTGTGAGCAGGTCGTCGAACGCAGCGGCTGCCTCGTAGCGAGCGCGTTGCGACGCGATGTATTGCGCCGCGGTGACATGCTCCCCTGCTTGCAGCTGGACCCGCAGACTTGCGTCGAACTCGTCCCAGCGGTCCCGGTACACACCCAACGACTGTGCCGCTTCGGCAGCAGAAGAGAAGAACCAGTGGTGCACCAATTCTTCTGGGTCAACCGGCGAGGCGGTGGCCGCAACGTCAATGCCCATCGCGGTGATACGTCCACACAGCGCTTCCATGGCCGCCTCGATCCAAGGTTCAACTCCGGAGCGCAACGTGCGGATTGCAAGGACTCGGGTGGGGCGGATGGGCTTGACCGACACGGAACCGGTGGGCAACGAAAGGATGTCGCCTCGGGCAGCGCCCATCACAATGCTGGCTTCGTAAGCGCAATCTGCAACCGTCCGACCGGCTACACCCATCGTGGAGTAATTGAGCCAACGAGGCGTGAAGTTACGTCCGATTGCGCCCATCGACGGCTTGTACCCCACAAGGCCGACTGCGCTGGCTGGACCTCGTGTGCTGCCACCGCCGTCGCTGGTAGTGGCAAGTGGTGTGTACCCAGCCATCAACGCCGCCACGCTGCCGCCGCTACTACCACCCGGCGATCGTTCAGGGTTCCATGGGTTGCCGGTTGCGCCGAACACCAAGTTGGTGGTGACCCCGGTGTGGCCGAAGGCAGGAGTGTTGGTCTTGCCGATGACGATGGCACCCTCCGCCTTGAGCCGCGCCACGTACACGTCGTCCTGCGTGTCTGGGGCCGCATCGGCGAAGAGGGTCGAACCGAACGTGGTCCGCAGCCCGATGGCACGGGCCATGTCTTTCACCAACAACGGCAACCCAGCGACGAGACCGGTACGGGAATGCGCTTCGGCCTCGGCGACTGCTTCAGCTCGTGGCCGCAGGTTGACGACCGCGTTGAGCACGCCGTCGTGACGCTCGATGCGGTCGTATGCCTCGTTGACCAGCTCTACCGGGTGGGTGGCACCCGAGCGGACTGTCGCGGCAAGTTCACTGATCATGACCAGCAAACGTACTCAGACAGGGACGAGGTTGCCGAGGACTCGGTCGACAAGCAGGTTTGCGCCCTCTTCCAAGCGAGACCGCTTGATGAGCAGGCCACCCTCGTGGTGCATGCCAACACCCTCGGCGACCTTTGCCATCTTGTCCAACACCCCAGTCCCGGTGAGGGCGTAGGTGCAATACGTGACGCAACGCTTGCCTTCCATCGATGGCAACAAGCCAGTGAACTTCTGGCGCAGCTCCAGCGCTGGAGCCTGGCCCACGATGAACGCGCCGTGCACCCACGACCCGAGGACGATCAGATCTGCGGCGCCAACCGCACCCAGGTCGATTCGACTGACCGGCGAGACCGAGGCTTCATGCCCTTCGGCACGGAACCCGTCTGCGATGAAATGAGCGGCACGTTTGGTGTTGCCCGTCAAGCTGTCATAGATCACGGCGACCTTCATGCGCCCAGTCTGCCAGACCGAGTCCGAACCACCCAGCTAGCGTGACGGACATGACCGATCGGCCCTCTGTCCCCACCCCACACATCCAAGCTGCAGCCGGTGAAATTGCCGATGCAATCTTGTTGCCCGGTGACCCGTTGCGGGCGCAGCTCATCGCCGACACGTTCTTCACAGACGCCCAGTGCTTTAACCGGGTGCGTTCCATGCTGGGTTTCACGGGCACCTACAAAGGCCACCGCGTCAGCGTTATGGGCACCGGCATGGGAATGCCCTCCATCTCCATCTACGTCACCGAACTGATGCGCTTTTATGGCGTGCGCACGGCCATCCGGGTCGGCTCCGCTGGCAGCCTGCAAGAGTCAGTGAAGCTGCGAGACATCGTCATAGCCATGAGCGCGCATACCAACTCGGCGATGATCAGCCGTGCCTTCGATGGCATCACCTTCGCGCCCACGGCAGACTTCAGATTGCTGCAGTCAGCGGCAAGACTGGCAGCGGAACGCGACATCACCGCGCACGTGGGGCCAATCTTCACCAGCGATTCGTTCTACGACGACGACCCCACCATGTTCACCCGCCTGGCAGCGCACGGAACCATGGCCGTCGAGATGGAAGCCGCAGCGCTGTACACAATTGCAGCACGCGAGGGTGCTCAGGCCCTCGCCATGGCCACGGTGTCGGACCACATCATCACGCACGAAGCAATGACCAGCGAAGAGCGCCAAGTCGGATTCATGACCATGGCCGAACTAGCCCTCGACGTCGCAATTGGTCAGCAGGTCGCCTGACCGCTTCCAAGATCCATCCGTCACCAAACCGTCCAAGAAGGCGGTTTCGTGACGGATGACGCGCCAGCAGCTAGGCCCCGGTCAGGAAGTCGACGATGAGTCGGTTCACGACCTCGGGTTGCTCAAGCTGCAGGAAGTGGCCGGCTCCTGGAACAACTTCCGCCCGAGACGCCGGGTTTGGCATTGAGGTCGCTGCATCAGGCACGTACTCGGGGCCGATGCATCCGTCGGCTCCGCCGTGCAGATACAACATCGGCTGGGCGATGGGCGCGTTGGTAAGTACCTGGCGCTCGGCATCGGCTGGGTCCCTGAAACCGGCTCCAAGTGATGCTCGGTAGTAACCGAGTGCCGCGGTGAGATTTCCAGGGTCCTTCAGAGCTTCTTTCACATACAGCAAGTCCTGCGACGCGTCGTAGCCCGGCGACCAGTCCTCCCACAGCATGTCGATGAAGGCGTGGTTGTTCGCGGGAACCAACATGTCCGCAAGGCCATGCTGGAAAAAGAACATGTACCAGCTGCGCTTGATCTGACGAATGTCCATGAACGCCCGTGCCATCACACCGCCAGGGGGCACAGCCATGCCAATCACCTTGGACCAATTGCCCGGCTCGGCGTTGGCAGCGCCGTACACCGTGGGAGCGCCCCAGTCATGGCCGATCAGCACCGAACGCTGGTCGCCGCCCAGTGCTTGATGCAACGCGTTGACGTCGGACCCAAGCACTCCCGTTTGATACCGACCATCGGCCGGCACCTCCGTGGGCGCATACCCACGTTGAAAGTGGGCGACTGGCCGATATCCCGCTGCAGCCAGTTCCGGCAGCAAATGGCGATAGGTCCAGGGTGTGTCTGGAAAGCCGTGCGCACACACGGCCAACGGGCGAGACATGTCTTCCATCTCGGGCGTGTGCAGGTACGTGAAGGTAAGGCCGTTGGCTTCGGTTGTGGCACTCAGCAAACTCATATCTCCGTTCGTAGCAGACTGAGCGACGATGTCCCCAGGTTCGACCAACCCAACCCGCCTCAGCGCGTATAGCCACGGCGCGGGTTGAGCCTGCAAGCTCGGTGCTACCGAGCTGGCGCACGTGTTGCGCCACTTGCCAACCCCCAGCCATCCAGATCTGCTCGTCGGTACCTCCTCGGGCGATGACGCCGCCGTTTGGCGGGTCGCACCGGATCGCGCTCTCGTTGCCACCGTCGATGTGTTCACGCCAGTTGTTGATGACGCCCGCACTTGGGGCGCAATCGCTGCTGCCAACGCGTCCAGCGACGTCTACGCAATGGGCGGCACGCCAACGTTTGCACTCAACATTGCCGGGTGGCCTAAGGAACAACTCTCGCTTGATTTACTTTCCGAAGTCTTTATGGGTGCTTCTGAAGTCGCCGAACGAGGCGGCTGGCTCATCGTAGGTGGACATACGATTGAATCTGCCGAGCCGTTCTATGGTCAGAGCGTCATCGGCGAAGTGCATCCCGATGCAATCATCGCGAACGATGCTGCAAGGTCCGGGCAACACATCATCCTCACCAAGCCGATCGGCGCGGGCCTAGTCACCACTGCGGTGAAACGAGCCCAGCCGGAAGACATCGCACCGGGCGGATGGTTGGAAGCCAGTTACACAGCAACCATCGCGTCCATGACCCGCCTCAACGACGTAGCCGCTCGCGTCGCCAGAACCCACAACGTGCGCGCGGGCACCGACATCACCGGGTTCGGTCTTCTCGGGCATCTACACCGGGTTGCTGCAGCCAGCGGAGTCACCATCGAGATCTTCGCCAATGCAGTTCCGCTCCTTCCAGGAGTCGACGGCCTCATTGCACGTGGCATGGTTCCTGGGGGCACCGGCCGCAATCTGGAGTACGTGCTGGACCACTTGGCGGCGCTTCCCGCCGAAAGGCTCCTCAGTCTTTTCGCAGATCCTCAGACTTCAGGCGGCCTGGCCATCTGCATCGACGCAGACCGCGCCGAGGATGCACTTGCCGAGCTGCTCGACACTGGCCACCAAGCCGCAATCATCGGAACCGTCCGGGCGGCCGAATCATCCCAAACCACATTGGCCATCAGCACGTGACCTCGCTCGTTTTCAACAAACCATTCGATGTGGTCACCGGGTTCACGCTTCCGGCCAACGCAAAAGAGGGCCAGCAGACACTGGCTGACTACATCGACGTCGCTGGGGTTTGGCCGGTTGGCCGTTTGGATCGGGACTCCGAGGGACTGCTCATCCTCTCCTCGCATCCACAGCTGCGCTCCCGCTTGCTGGACCCTGCGTTAGGTCATCCGCGCACATATCAAGCCCAGGTAGAAGGCGACATCGCAGCACAACCCCAGGCCCTTGTTGCGCTGGAGCATGGTGTGGTCATCGAAGGCGTGGCAACCCGCCCGGCAACTGCCAGCGCAATCAGCCAACCGCCTGGCTTGTGGGACCGCAATCCACCCATCCGCTACCGGGCTTCCGTCCCAACGTCGTGGCTGGAGCTCACCATTGCGGAGGGCCGCAACCGTCAGGTCCGCAAGATGACCGCAGCGGTTGGTTTCCCCACTCTGCGTCTGCTGCGGCGTTCCGTACTGCACCTCGATGTGTTCCTGCTTGGGCTGCGCCCGGCGAGTGGCGATACCTTTCGGCCGACGAAGAACGCGCCCTGGTTGCTGCAGTTCGCTAACGCCGGACCGATGACCGGTTCACGCGAGCGACATGACAAAGGTATGGTTATGTCACATACCCCGCAGGAGACCCCATGCCCCCCGTAACACCCACAGTCGCGCCAGCTTCTGGAAAACTCGGCGTACTGACCGTCGGCCTTGGTGCCGTTGCAACCACCCTTATCGCCGGCGTTGAACTCGCTCGCAAAGGTCTCGCAGCACCCATTGGGTCGCTTGCAGAGATGGGCACCATCCGCCTGGGGAAGCGCACGGATCACCGTTCGCCCAAGATCAGGGACTTCGTGTCCCTCGCTGCGTTGGACGACATCGTGTTCGGTGCATGGGACCCGTTCCCTGACGACGCCTACGTTGCTGCCAGCCGCGCAGGTGTGCTGGAAACAAAGCACCTGGAACCGATCTCCGACGCGCTGCGCGCAGTTGTGCCGATGCAGGCTGCCTTCGACCCGTTCTACGTGAAGCGCCTCGACGGCCCCAACGTGAAGCCTCTCGACAAGCGTCAGATGCTGAACGGAATTCGTGAAGACATCCGCGCGTTCGCCGAACGCGAGGGCGTGGCCCGGTTGGTGATGATCTGGTGCGGTTCCACCGAGATCTTCCTCGAAACCGGCCCAACGCATCAGGACATTGCGTCGTTCGAGGCGGCCATCGACGCCAACGACATCACCATCGCACCTTCGATGTTGTATGCGTACGCAGCAATCTTGGAAGGCATCCCGTTCGCCAACGGCGCCCCAAACCTCACGGTCGACATTCCCGTGCTGCGAGACCTGGCCACGGCTCGCAAGGTGCCCATTTGCGGCAAGGACTTCAAGACCGGCCAGACGCTGCTGAAGACTGTGCTTGCCCCCATGTTCAAGGCACGTCAGCTGGGCATCGCCGGGTGGTACTCCACCAACATCTTGGGCAACCGGGACGGCGAAGTGCTTGACGACCCGGAATCGTTCAAAACTAAGGAAGAGTCCAAGCTGGGCGTGCTTGAGTACATCTTGGAGCCAGACAAGAACCCAGAGCTGTACGGCGACATCTTCCACAAGGTGCGCATCAACTACTACCCACCTCGCGGCGACAACAAAGAGGGCTGGGACAACATCGACATCTTCGGGTGGCTGGGTTATCCAATGCAGCTCAAGGTGGACTTCCTTTGTCGAGATTCCATCCTCGCCGCTCCCCTTGCGCTTGACCTGGTGCTGTTCTGTGACCTTGCAGCACGCGCCGGCATGGGCGGCATTCAAGAGTGGCTCAGCTTCTACTTCAAGGCACCCCAAACCGCACCGGGCCTCTACCCAGAGCACGACCTGTTCATTCAGCTCACCAAGCTCAAGAACACGCTGCGCTGGATGATGGGCGAAGACCAGATAACCCACCTGGGGCTGGACTACTACTCAGAAGACTGATCAGAAGACTGAACGTCGCCAGACGGATCTTCAGAAGCTGCGCTGCGCAGCTTTTGCGAAACATTGCGAATCCGACATCTGTGAATTCTGTAACACCGATGTCGGCTTCAACTCCCGAGTGCCTGAGTAGCGTCGCGTGGTATGGAAACCTGCCAGGCCTTTGTAGTTGGTTCAGACGATGCCGGCTGGTTCCGTCGCATCGAGGAACGCCAGATGGATTGCCCAGACGAGGGCGACGTTCTCATCCGGGTGCATCGGTCCGGAATCAACTACAAAGACGGGCTTGCGTCATCTGCCACGGGCCGCATCGCGCGCATTAATCCGCTCATCCCTGGAATCGATCTCGCCGGTGAAGTCGTGCAGTCCAACGATGCCGCGTATCAACCCGGCGACATGGTCTTGGCTCACGGTTACGACATCGGCGTCGCGCACAACGGCGGATACGCAGGATATGCGCGCATACCTTCCAAGTGGATTGTGAAGCTTCCGGCCATGCTCTCCGCCGAGCAAGCCATGCTGGTCGGCACCGCTGGGTTCACCAGCGCCATGTCGGTAGCTGCCTTGGAACACCATGGCATCACGCCAGACAGCGGCCCCATCCTTGTCACCGGTGCGACCGGCGGCGTCGGCTCCGTGGCAGTTGGCATGTTGGCGCGCCGCGGGTACAACGTGGTTGCGTCCACCGGAAAGCCTGCAGCTTCGCAGTGGCTCAACGACCTAGGCGCGGCCGAAATCATCGACCGCTCCGTGCTGACCGCAGAGTCCAAGCGCCCCCTTGAATCCGAGACTTATGCCGGAGCTATCGACTGTGTCGGCGGCGCAACCTTGGCCACCGTCTTGCGTCAGCTTCGTTATGGCGGCGCAGTGGCGGCGAGCGGCCTGACCGGCGGTGGAGACCTACCGACCACGGTGTTCCCGTTCATTCTGCGCGGTGTCAGCCTGCTTGGTATCGATTCGGTACAGGTTGCGTTGCATCACCGAACCAACTTGTGGCACCGCATTGCCACCGACCTGCGTCCGCCGCAGATCGACAACCCGGCTGACCAGGTCATCGGGCTTGCTGCGTTGCCGACGCAACTCGATTCCATTTTGGCTGGCGGGCTGACAGGACGCGTGCTGGTCGACCCGTGGGCTTAACCGCATCGTTCCCGAATCGCCGATTACTGGTTGCCCTAGCGGCGGCCTACTCGGTACTTGCGTCGGCACTCACCTCGTCGGCGGCGCTTGCAAGCCTTCGTAAGAGCGTGCCGATGTCAGACACGGTGACGTCGTTGCACACGTCGTTCTTCGGGTGGGGTCTGCTAGCGGTCTGCACCATTCCTGCGTTGACTGCACGCATGCGTCGCTCACGGCTGTATCTCATCGGTGTACTGATGACTGCAGCTGGCGCAATCCCGTTCGCGTTAGCAACCAACGTGGCGATGAGTCTCGGCGGTACCGCACTCATCGGGTTTGGCGCAGCACTGTTGGTGATGGTCATTCCAGCGATGGTCGCGCAGCAGTTCCCAACGAACCGAGCGGTTGTCTTTGCCCGGCTCAACGCTGTTCCGGTGCTTTCCGGGTTATCGCTACCTGCGGTGCTTGTGGCATTCGACAGTGCCGGATGGTCGTGGCGCATTCCAGTGCTGATTGCAGCTCCGGTTGCGGGCCTTCTGTGCCTGTGGGTCTCGCTCCCGCTCATCCGATCCGGGCGCTTGGACCCTGCGGTGCAGGGCAGCCGCAGTTGCTCAAGCCAACGGCTCTCCCGAGGCCGCCCCTGGCTCAACGGAACGCCCCCACCCCATGCATTTGCTTCGAGCCCCCGCGGTTCGTTCACGGTTCATCCTTCAGGTCTTGGCCGTTGCGTTGGAGTTCGGGTTTGGGTCGTGGGTTGTTGTGTACCTCCGCGAGGAGGGCGGCCTCAGCGCAGGCTCAGCTCCCATCGGCGCAGTTGCCTGGGGTGTGGGTCTGCTCAGCGTGCGGGTTGCCACGGGGAAACTGCAGACGACTTTTGGCCAGCACCTTGAAGCGGTCAGCTTCGCCGTGTTCGCAGCCGCGCTGGTGGCCATGTCGTTATTCAGCCAACCCTTCGCCATGCTCGTCTGCGTCGTGTTTGCGGCTGCCGCTGTTGGGCACGTGTATTCACTCGGCGTTGACCGGCTCTACGTGACGGCGGAACGCGCTGGCTTCCACGACCACGACTCGGTCTCGGCCCTTGCAGCGCTTGCCTCGGGCGTCGCAATCGTCACCGGCCCGCTCATCATCGGGGTCCTTGCAGACACGTTCGATCTGCGCAGGGCGATGCTGGCTCCAGCGCTTGGCGGCGCGCTCTGCACCATCCTTGCTCTGCGCCGCTGGGGCCACGAAGCCGGCCAACTCGGCCGAGTCCACCAACCCGCCAGCTAACCGAACCCATCCACACAACTCGGCCCTTTTGGCCAAAATCCGAGCCTGTTTTGGCCGAGTTGCGCGTATAAGTCGCCCGAGTTGCGCGTATGTGGGGCGGGGTTTGTGGGGTTGGCGGTACCGTGGGGCTAATGAAGGCGTCTGACACGTTGCATCCAGCTTTGGCATCACTCCCCCGGCCCGCTGGATGGTTCGGCAGCGACAACCAGTCCGGCGCCCACCCCGCGGTGATCGAGGCGATCCAGCGGGCAAACGCCGGATACGTCACGGGATACGGAGACGACCCCTACACGGAGCAGGCCCAAGACTTGTTTCGCCAACGCTTCGGTGGCGACACGCAGATGTTGCTCACCTTCAACGGCACCGGCGCCAACGTGACTGCCCTGCAGGCTCTGCTGCCGAAGTATGGAGCCGTAATTTGCCCAGGCGGTGCGCACATCGATGTGGACGAGACCGGAGCGCCCGAGCGCATTCTCGGGGCCAAGCTGATCGACGTCCCCACGCCAGACGGGAAGCTGCGGCCAGAGCAACTCGACGACTACCTCCACTTCATTGGAGTCCAGCACCACGTACAGCCGGCGGTGGTGTCCATCACGCAATCCACCGAGCTGGGCACGCTGTACAGCGTCGAAGAAATTGCAGCCATCGCTGAGGCCGCCCACCGCCACGGAATGTTGCTGCATCTCGATGGTGCACGCATCGCGAACGCCGTCGCTGCACTTGGTTGCGACCCACGAGAGATGACCTTCGGAGCAGGAGTAGACGCCGTCAGCTTCGGCGGAACGAAGAACGGCCTTCTGTACGGGGAAGCGGTGTTGTTCAAAGACGCTGCCACTGCTGGCGGCGCCATCTACCTTCGCAAGCAGGCCACCCAGCTGGCATCCAAAATGCGATTCATAAGTGCACAAATGATCGCCATATTGCAGGACGACTTGTGGATTCGTAACGGAGCGCACGCCAACGCCATGGCTGCCCGCCTGGACGCCGCCGTGCGAGCTATTCCCGGCGTCACGCTGCAGCGCCCCACCGTGGTCAACTCGCTGTTTCCCATCATTCCTACGGCAGCCGTCGCGCCGCTCCAAGAGTGGGTGCCGCACTACACGTGGAACGAGGCGTTGTCGCAGGTTCGGTGGGTGTGCAGCTTCGACACCACCGGCACCGATATTGACCAGTTTGCAGCGGGCGTGGCAGCGCTGGTGGGCGCCAACTAATCGTTTGATCTAGTCGTTGAGGAAACCGGCGATGATGCGGCCGGTGGCAACCAAGTCATCCCAATAGAGCATGTGGCCAAGATCCAGATCAACCTGCGTGAGGTCGTGCTCGAGAGCATCTTCCAACCAGTCGATCTGACGTCGTTGCACCAACTGTGCCTGCAGCGCGTTGATGAGAAGCGTTGGCCGCGTCTCCGTGATGTCCGGTAGACCACGAGCAAGTTCGGCCCACATTGCGACTACTGCTGCACGCTCGAAGTTCATCCGCCAACGCCGATCAGGACCCTTGTAGGCAGCAATCCGCGTGTCGGCATCGGAAAATGGCACGGCAGCATCGGACCTGCCAACGCGCCGGGCCTCGATGAGTTCGTCGAGGGAACGAAACGACTGGTCCGCCATTGCGTGGACAGCGTTGGCCGTTGCCGTGTCCGGGGTAAGAAGGAACACGGGGTCCAACAGCACAAGCCGCTTCACGCGCTTCGGATCGGTGGCCAAGAGTCGCAGCGCAAGGTTGGCTCCCAACGAGTGCGACACCACGTCGAACGAACTCCACCCCAGCGAATCGACCGTTTCGATCAGGTCATCGACGTGGGTTTCTAGATTCCACGGCGCATTGCGCACGGACTCGCCGTGGCCCCGCAAATCCGGTGCCGCAATTTGTCGGTCATACAGATAGTCCGTGCACATCCGATCGAACCGCCGTCCATGCGCGGTTATGCCATGGATTGCGAGCAGAGGTGCGCCATCCTGAGGGCCACTGCGGTGAACGTGGAGAGTCGCCATTTCCTCTCTATCCTGCCAGCCCAGACCCAACCGGCGCTGGCACCCCGGATTTTGAGGCGTCGCCGCATCGCCCGCCGCGAGTTCTGAGCTATCTCTGAAGTTGCGGAGAGAAGATCGAGCGATGGCCAATCCGAGGTTCACCCGCTCCCGCCCAATCGCGTTGACGCTCACCCTCGCCGGGCTCGCTGGACCTGTTCTCGGACTTTCGCCGGGGGCGTCGGATGCAGCTGCGGCCTCGAAGACCACGAAGAAGGCTGTAAAGAAGCCAACAACGCCGAGCAAGACCACAACGACAAAGAAGTCGACCACCAAGTCGACCACCAACCCGGTCGGCGCTGCTGGCACTGGCGGACCTCCCAACATCTTGTTCGTGCTCGCAGACGACCTAGGCGTCGATGCCAGCCCGTGCTACCCGCAGTTCGGATCGGTGAAACCCAACATGCCGACAGTTCAACAACTCTGCAACGACGGAGTCGTTTTCGACAACATGACCGCATCGCCGGTCTGTTCCCCGAGCCGGGCGGCTGCGATTACCGGGAAATACGCGTTTCGGACCAACGTCGGCAATGTCGACGACGAGCTTTCGCCCGATGAGACCACCGTGTTCGATGTGGTCTCGACGGCCCCAACACCGTATGCAAATGCCGCGATTGGAAAGTGGCACCTCGGTGGGTCTCAGGCTGATGCGACTCAGCCCGAGCGCCTCGGCGTCCAATACTTCGACGGGTTTCTGCGCGGACAGGTGCAGGACTACTCGAATTGGCCACGTGTTACCCAAGGTCAGACCAGCACGTCTTCGACCTACACAACCACTGCGTTCACCGACTCGGCGATTGCGTGGACCGCTCAGCAAACCAAACCCTGGTTCTTGTGGATGGCGTACAACGCACCTCACGCTCCCTTCCACTTACCGCCTGCGAACCTGCTCGCGAAGAATTCGCTCAACGGCACGACAACCGATATCGCCCAGAACCCAAGGGCGTACTACTTGGCCTCGCTCGAAGCGCTGGACTCGGAACTTGGTCGGCTACTGAAATCTCTTCCCGCTACCACGAGGAGCAACACCATCGTGATGTTCATGGGCGATAACGGCACGCCGGCGCGTGTGACTCAGGCACCGTTTTCTGCCGCCAACTCTAAGGGGTCCGTGACCGAGGGCGGCGTGCACGTTCCGCTCATAGTCGCCGGAGCAGGAGTGACCGACAAGGGGACCCGAAGCGCCGCTCTGCTGAATGGTGTCGACCTGCTCCCAACCGTGGCCGCGCTCACGGGCACCAAAGTAAGTGGACAGATCGACGGTCAGTCGTTCGCAGCTCAACTGAAGAACAGCTCAACCCCCGGGTCGCGGATGTTTGCGTACTCCGAGTTGTTCAGCGGAACCTCCGCAGCCACATCTGCGGGTGCAACGGGAACGACGGGTGCGGCCGGCGGAGCCGGTGGGGCCGGCCGCACCCGTCGCCCCGGGGCAACTGCGGGCACGGGCTCGCCCGCAGGAAGCTCGGATATGTGGGCCGTTCGGGACGACCGCTACAAACTTGTGCACGACGTGACCACCGGTGAGGAACGTTTGTACGACCTGCAGACAGACCCGGGCGAGACGGTCGTGCTGCCGCCAGCGGCTGGGCCGAACACGGAGATCATTGCCAAACTCCGTTCGTTCGTGACAAGACTTCGAGCGTGAGCTTTGCATCTCTTACGTCCATTGGAAGTGGTGTGAGGATGATGCGGTGACCTCCCCGACAGACAACCAACCAGGGCCTCTCGTCCTCGTGGTGGACGACGAAGTAGCTGTCAACGAGTTGCTGGTCTCGGCGCTCCAATTCAACGGTTTCACCGTGATGTCTGTCGGGACCGGCACCGAAGCGCTAAGAGCAGTCGAGAAGGAACGTCCGAGCATCGTGGTCCTAGATGTCAATCTTCCAGACTTCGATGGGTTCGAAGTCTGCCGTCGTATGCGCGCCTATGGTCACGATGTGCCTGTGATCTTCCTGACCGCCAGGAATGAGTCAACCTCGATGAGGACTGGGTTCGAGCGGGGCGGCGACGACTACCTCACCAAACCCTTTCGCATCGATGAACTGGTACTTCGACTCCGCGCAGTGTTGCGTCGTACGGGTGCACCCGACAACGCCCAGCGTTTGGTGTGCGCGGACCTCGAAATCGACGAGCGTTCGATGGTCGTAACTCGAAACGGATCTGTCGTTAGCCTGTCGCCGACCGAGTTTCGGCTCTTGACGTACTTGGCGGTGAACCAAGGAACGGTGGTCTCGAAATACCAGATTCTGGTAGCAGTTTGGGACGACACCAACGAAGGCGAAACCACCCTTGTCGAGACCTACATTGGCTACCTTCGCCGCAAGATTGACCGCGACGGCGTTGCGCTCATCCATACCGTTCGTGGCGCTGGTTACGTGCTTCGCCCGCCGTCGGTGCTGAGCAGCACATCATGAACCTGGACCTGCGATGACTCTGAAGCGACACCTCACCATAGTGGTCACCATCGTGATGGCGGTCACCATGGCCGGCTTCGCGTGGCTGCTGGTGCGCACCACACGAGCCGAGCTCACCTCACAGCTGAGCAACGCTGTGGTGGGTGCCGCCCGAGATGTTCGCCGACCAGCCCCCAGGCCAGGTTCTGTGGTGCAAACCCCCGCAGCGGGCCAGCAGAACGCTGCCGGGGCACCGGGTGGTCGGCGGGTAGCAAGGCTCCTGTTCGAAGCGAACGGCGACTTGGTGGACTACCAGGCTTCGGGGTTTTCCGATCAACCAGACCCTCGAGTTCAGCTGCCGACCATTGGGAGCCCGGACCAGCAACGAATGGTCGACCGGCTCGTGGTCCGTCCGTCTGTCGACGGCACCATCCGATATCTGGTCATGACCCGTGTGGTTCAGAGCGACCGTGTCCGGTTCGACGCAATCTCGATGGAAAGCGCCGACATCGCCGTCCGACGGCTGACGCTGTTCGCCATATTGAGCGGCCTACTCGCCACACTCGCTGCCTCACTCGTGACGGCATTCACCATGCGACGCACGCTTCATCCGGTCGAGGAAATGGTCGCAATCTCGGAACGCATCGCGTCAGGAAACCTCACCGCACGAACCACACCGACGCGACCGAACTCAGAGATCGGCCGTCTCGGTACTGCACTCAACAGCATGCTGGTCACCATCGAAGGAGCAATTGCCGAACGTGACGACAAAGAACTCGAACTTCGTCAATTCATTGCAGACGCATCCCACGAGCTCCGAACCCCTATCACCGTTGTCCAGGGGTATAGCGACCTGTACCGACAAGGCGCTCTAGTAACCCGTGCCGATCTCGACAAGGCCATGGAACGAATCGACAGCCAGACAGCCCGCATGTCGAGACTGGTGACAGACCTGCTTCTGCTCGCAAACCTCGAGCGACCAGATTTCATCACCCGGGGACCAACCGATGTGACGCTTCTCGCAACAGAGAGCATCAGCGAATTTGAACTCGTCACGGACGGACAATGAAGTCGTCTGGACCTGCGATTGCGGACGTCGATGGCGAGAGGATCCGGCAGGTATTCGACAACTTGCTTCGGAACGTCAGTGAACATACGAAGCCGGGGACAACGGTAGAAGTCGATGTCTACTCAACGGATGAAGCGGTCACCATCAGGGTGAGCGACTCAGGCGCTGGCATTCCGAACGAGGACTGCAAGCATCTGTTCCAGCGTTTCTGGCGGGCCGATCCGGCGAACCGGTTGGCAGCGGGTTCATCGGGCCTCGGGCTTGCCATTACCGAGTCGATCGTCACGGCGCACAACGGGAGCATTGCGGTTCGAAGTAGCGAGGCCGAGGGCACAACGTTCACCATTGAACTTCCACTCTGACTGAGTTCCTCACGTTCGACGGTACCTGAAGCTCGTTCACATTGACTCGCTCTGAGGTCCCTCTGAGGATGAATTGCGATGGTGAATCCATGAGCAGCTCACGCGAATCTCAACACTCACCACTTCGACATGTCAGCCCAACGAAACTCTTCGCCACTGCAGTCGTCGCGTGCGTCGCCGTGGGCTGGTCAGGCACTGCTTTGAGCAGCGCTGCGACCAAGAGCACGCCAAAGAAGCGAACGACAACGAAAAAGAAGGCGGTGACGACGAAACCGACGAAATCCGCAGCAACGACAAAATCTGGTGCCGCACCTACAACTGCTAGCAGCACAGCGACTAACTCGGCCGGAACCACCGTTGCCGCCGCGGGTGCAATCGTCAATACCTGGACCGGAGCGAAAGTTGACCCGGCGAAGTTGCCGATCGGAGATCAGTTCGTCACCACCAGCGGTGCCGGCGCCGGGAAGCTCTTCGCCTGCCGCGCTCGGCAACCCGAATGCTCCGGGAGCTCAGGTAGAAGGACCGTGGCTGAACATGGCGGCCGGTACCTGGGATTCCACCAACAAACTCGCCGTGAAGGGCGAAATGTCCTGGCCTACAGCCAAGTATTCAGAGGTAGTGACTGCCGGAAAGCGAGTCATCACATCGAACAACTTGCCCGTCGAGACAAAGACTGGGACTTTCCCAATCGCAGCGACTGATCCTTGGTATGCATACGACAGGAACCCTGGGCAGATCACGGAAACCGCCTCGACCATTACGTTGCCCGAGACCGGAACGATTGCGTCGAAAGCGTCGTGCATGTCCGAGGGCGTGGTCGGAGTTCTGCGAAACGGCGTGAAGGTGTTCAACTCGTTAGACGCAAAGGGACTTGACGCTGTGGCACATGAATCACAAGACCTCTGCCAGGGCCATCCAGCTAAAACGACCTACCACTACCACAACGTCCCGTCGTGCCTTCGGAACGCAGCGACCGGGCCATCGTCGGTTGTCGGATGGATATCGGACGGCTTCCCCATCGTGGTCGAACGCGATGCCAGCGGAGCACTGCCAACCAACGCGGACCTCGACGAATGCCACGGGCGGGTCTCGCCGATCTTGCTCGATGGCAAGGTCGTCACCGTTTACCACTACTCGGCAACGCTCGAGTTTCCCTACTTCGTCGGCTGCTACAAAGGCACGTCAACCCCAATCAGGTAGCAACCGACTGACCTCGGGCTAGCCATTATCCAAGCGACGACATCACGTGCTTAATGCGCGTGTAGTCGTCCATGGCGTACATCGACAGGTCTTTGCCGTAGCCGGACTTCTTGAAACCACCGTGGGGCATCTCGGCCACCAATGGAATGTGGGTATTGATCCATACGCACCCGAAGTCCAGCCGCTTGGCCATGCGCATGGCGGTCCCGTGATCCTTGGTCCAGACCGACGACGCAAGCCCGTATTGCACGCCGTTGGCAAACCGCACTGCTTCGTCTTCGCCGTTGAATGGTTGGACGGTCATCACTGGGCCAAAGATTTCGTTCTGCACCTGCTCGTCACCTTGACGCAGATCCGCAAGCACCGTTGGGCTGTAGAAGAACCCAGGGCCAGCGACTCGCGAACCGCCTGCGGCGACACGGGCATGCGATGGAAGGCGGTCAACCATGCCAGCCACATGTGCCAACTGGTTGGGGTTGTTGACTGGGCCTACAAACGCGTCTTCGTTGTCCGGTCCACCAACCACTGCGGCCGAGACCTTGGCTGCCAGCAACGCAACAAACTCGTCGTACACCTCTGGCGCACAAAGGATGCGAGTCGCAGCCGTGCAGTCTTGCCCTGCGTTAAACAAACCCGCGATGTGAATGCCTTCTGCTGCGGCTTCCAGATCTGCGTCGGCGAACACCACCACCGGTGCCTTGCCACCCAGCTCGAGGTGTACCCGCTTCAACGAATCGGAGGCGGACTTTGCCACCTCCATTCCGGCACGGACAGAACCAGTGATGGAGACCATGGCCGGCGTGTCGTGGGTGACCATGCCACGGCCCGTGTCACGGTCTCCGCAGATCACGTTCAAAACACCAGGCGGCAGAAACTCCGCAGCGATCTCGGCGAGGATTGTGGCGGTGACCGGGGTGGTGTCTGAGGGCTTCAGAACAACCGCGTTGCCAGCCGCAATGGCAGGGCCGAACTTCCACACGGCCATCATCATCGGGTAGTTCCATGGCGCCACCTGTGCCACCACACCAACCGGCTCACGCCGGATGGACGAGGTCATGCCGCGCATGTATTCGGCTGATGCCTTGCCATCAAGCATGCGGGCAGCTCCGGCAAAGAAGCGGATCTGATCCACCATCGGTGGGATTTCTTCAGAGCGCGTCAGCCCCGTTGGCTTGCCCGTGTTTTCGCACTCCGCTGCGATGAGTTCCTCAGCCCGTGCCTCCACTGCGTCAGCCATGCGGATGAGTGCGAGAGACCGCTCGGACGGCGTGGATTCGCGCCAGATTTCAAAGCCTGCTTCTGCAGCACGCATCGCAGCATCGATGTCTGCTGGGCCGGACAACGCGGCCTGAGCAAACACTGCACCGGTGGCAGGGTTGACCACATCGGTGGTCTGACCCGACGCCGCATCAACAAACTCGCCGTTGATGAAATTGCGGACAACACGTGGAGGTTCTGGATTCTGTTTCGCGTCAGCGGCCATGCTCCGAGACTACCGAGCCACCGGAATGAAAGTCCCCCACTCGCACAAAACCGCAGGAGAAACGCCCGCAATGCGACGAGTGGTGGACTTTCGTATGGGGAGTGGTGGACAAACTCGATCTGATTCGGGCCTTCCGTTCCGTGCAGCAAACTTGACGGATGAATGCTCACACCGCACCGGACGCCGTCGCGGAAGCAATCCGCTCTCGCCGAACCAACCTGCGGATGGACAGGGATCGCCCTGTTGCCCACGAACTGTTGGATTCGTTGATCGACTTGGCGGTCTGGGCGCCAAATCATCGCCTCACGGAACCGTGGCGTTTTGCCGTGTTCACCGGCGCGGGGCGAGGACGCCTTGGAGCTGTGACGGCAGATTTTCAGGAAGCCATGGGGATGACTGACCCCGATCGTCTTGCCAAGACCCGCGGCAAGTTCCTCAGGGGACCGGCTGTTGTGCTGATCGGAGCAGAGTCACCCGCCGACGCGTCCGATGAGATTCGCTCCGAAGACCGTGACGCAGTTGCAGCCGGAGTACAGAACTTGCTCTTGGGGGCCACCGCGTTGGGGTTGGCCAGTTACTGGGGAAGTGGCGCTGTGTGCCAAGCCCCAGAGGTTCGTACGTTGGCGGGCTTCACCGCTGACACAACGGTTGTGGCCGCCGTCTACGTTGGTTGGCCCATCGGCCCTGTCCCAGTACCCAGCCGCAATACACCTGTGATCAATCGGATCAGCGAATGAGTAAGCAAAAACGCGTCAGCCCAGTCGCCACAATCTTGCGCGGTCTTACCCGTCGATGCGCTCGTTGCGGTGCAGGAAAACTGTTCTCTCGCTACTTCACGATGGCGGAACGTTGCCCGCGTTGCGACCTCAAGTTTGAACGTGAGGAGGGATTCTTCCTTGGTGCCTACACAATGAACCTTGCGTTCATGATGATAAGTGCAGTGATCATCATCTTCGTTGGGTTCGCCTTGCGAGAACCGGGTGGGTCACTCATGCCCATGCTCGTCGCCGGAGGCGTCTGCACGCTGATCCTTCCACCGCTGCTCTACCCGTTCTCCAAGACCCTTTGGGTTGCGGTGGATCAGCTCATGCGCCGTGGCCTTGGCGAGCAGTTCTCTGGACCAGACGGCGGCCGTCCCCGCTGAAATCTGCTTAGCGGTGCAACGACGGGTCGGTCTGTCGAACCCGTGTCCGCACGGTGAACACCGTGTCGCCGCTGAGCACTGCGCTGCGGGCGAAGAGCCGACCGTTCTCCCAGTTCGAGAGACCCAGCTCTGGAGCATCAAGGGCAAACTGGCCGTCCACCCACCGGGTGAACCCGTCACCCACAAACGGACAATCCACGGCCGCCCAAAAGCGATCTTGCTCAGCAGCATCCTCACTAATCAGGCTGGCCACCAGCCGCGGCGAGTACGCGTTGAACCACTCCACGGCCTGTTCAACAGAGTCGGCCAAGGCCAGCGTCACCTCGGGCGAGCCCTCCCATTCCCACTCGGTGCCAAGTTCCCCAACACCCACAAACGATGCAGCAGGTTCCTCCACGGACCCTTCGCTGCGAATAATCGTATGTGTACGTTGAAACCAAGGACTCAACGCCGCATGATCTGACCCGGCCAGCACGTGCAACCTCGGCTGAGTGTCACGGGCAGAGGCCGCCACAGTCAGCGCTTCAAGAAACCGAGGCAGCAGTTGGTCCGCATGGGATTTCAACAGCACACATACATTCAGTGTGTTGCACACCTTGCGATCCAGCGACCATCGGACCACCTGCTGAAAGCGGTCCGCGTCGACGTGCTCCCCTGCCATCATCCAGGCTCCGCCAGTGCCGTGCAGGCTAACCGGCACCCCGGCCTGCCGAGCAACTGCGCCCAGCTGGGCCACGGCCTGACCCGACCCGCGGGCTACCGCCAGTCCAAGCGTCGATGAGGAAAACAACGCCCAACCTGTTGCACGGGATGGTGAATCCAACAACGCAACCGCTCCGTCTGGCAGGCCGGCATTGGCTAAAGCAGGTCGCACTGCGTGGGTCATGATTGCCCGAGCAGTCCCCAAGGCATCGGACCCGATTCGGAACACCACGGTGTTGCCTGAGCGCAGGACTCCACAAGCATCAGCAAACACGTTGGGGCGGCCCTCGAAAACAAAGCCCACCACGCCGAGAGGGGCTTTGCGCTGCTGAACGGTCCATCCGTCGTGGGTGATCTCCTGCAACAGAACATCGCGACCGCCTGCGATTCCGGCCCAACCATGCAGGCCGGCAACCATGTCGGCGCGCATCTTGTCTGACAACGCCAACCGGGTGGTGGTGCGCCCCGCTGCCGCGGCCCGCTCTACGTCTTCACGGTTTGCACGGGCGATGGGAGCGAAGCTGACGTTGTCGGCCAGCAAGGCTGCGAAGCCGTTGAAGAATGCCGTGATGGCATCGTCGGACACGTCTGACAACCGATGAAACGCCGCCTGTGCCGCAGCCACCTGGTCTCGCACCAGCGCATCGGCCTCGGCCGCAACGTGCAGCAGCGAGCCGGGCACGCCGATGATCCGGTCTCCGGGTCGCAACGCTGCAGCCAGCGTGGCGTCGACTGTGAGGATCTCATTGCCAACAAGCACCTGAGTCCCAGCGGCAAGCGTCGGTAGGAGGGCTGAGGGGTCGGCAGAACTCACGAGAGCAACCCTAGGGCTGGGACTTGCTGGGTGATGCAATGCGGGCCGCCACCACCGAGCGCCAGCGTGGTGCCAGGAACCGGCACAACTGTCCGCTCGGGATATGCAGTGCCGATGAGACCCAGCATGTCGTTATCAGCTGCGTTGCCGCTGACCGGTACGAACACAGCCCCGTTGGCCACGTAGTAGTTGAGGTACGGCACGCACAGACGCTCGTCATCGCGTTCTACGAACGGCAGCACCGGCACAGTGAGCACATCGATGCGTTCGCCTTGTGCATCGAAGGCATCTTGTGCCCAACGACGGTTTGCTTCCATCCGCAACCAGTCGTTCTCCTCGGTATCTGAACAGCCCTGCAAAACAAGCTGCCCCGGTCCAGCGAACGCTGCGACGTTGTCAACGTGACCATCGGTGTCGTCATCCAGCGCCAACCCGTACGGCAGCCACACAACCGTGGTGATCCCAAGCGCTTCGTTCAAAACGTGTTCCATATGCGCGCGTGTCATCCGGGGATTGCGGTTGGGATGCATAAGGGTCTGCTGGGTGGTGACCAACGTGCCCAGCCCATCGACGGCAAGCGCTCCCCCTTCCAGCACCATGTCATAGACGACGCGTTGGTCGGTCAATCCTTCGCACCACCGCTCGACCAACTGGGCGTCGTCGGTGTACGGCATGAATTTCTCGCCCCATGCGTTGAACCGAAAATCGGCGATGGCACGCTGCCCATCGGTGGACCGCACATAGATGGGCCCAGAGTCCCGGCACCAGGAATCGTCGATCGGGATCTCGCGGACGGTGACGCCGGATCCGCACAAGTCGGCTGCCAGTTCCGCTGCTTCAGGACGGCAAATCATGGTGACCGGCTCGTAGGCGCTGATGGCCTGTGCGATCTCGGCGTAATCCAATTGCGCTTGACGCAACCAGCGCCCCCAGATCTGCGGACGGGCGGGCCAACACATGAGCGTGCGCTCATGCGGCTCCGTCTCGGCCGGCATCATCCAGGGCACGCAGGGCTCAGTCATGGCCGACGACCCTACCGAAGCCCAGGGCCCGTTTTCGTCCATTACGTTTTGCTGCCATGCCTCGCTCCGATTCTGAACTCGACTCGCTCATCGCCCAACTCACCCTCGACGAACTCGCGGGTCTTCTCGGCGGCTCCGATGTGTGGCACACCACGCCGGTCGAACGGCTGGGAATCCCCATGATTCGCGTCACCGACGGTCCGGCCGGAGCACGCGGCACGTCGTTCACCGGGCTGGCTTCGGTCAACACTCCGTGCGGCACGGCTTTGGCGGCCACGTTCGACCCGGCGCTGGTGGAGCGGGTAGGTCGATTGCTCGGCGTCGAGACCCGCGCCAAAGGCGCACGGGTGTTGTTGGCGCCAACCATCAACTTGCATCGCACACCCATCGGCGGACGCAACTTCGAATGCATGAGCGAAGATCCGTACCTCACCAGTCGCATCGCTGTCGGTTACGTAAAAGGTGTGCAAGCCGAAGGCGTTGCGGCATGCGCCAAGCACTTCGTCGGCAACGACACAGAGTTCGAACGGATGACTATCGATTCGCAAATCAGCGAATCGGCGATGCGAGAGCTGTACCTGGTGCCGTTCGAGGCCGTGGTGCGCGAGGGCGGTGCCAAATCCATCATGACTGCGTACAACCGCGTCAATGGACCGCACGCAGCTGACTCCACCGAGCTCATCACCGACATACTTCGCAACGAGTGGGGTTTCGACGGCATCGTGATGAGCGACTGGTTTGGATTGCACTCCACCGTGGAGGGAATCAAGTCAGGCCTCGATCTCGAGATGCCAGGGCCGCCAATCCACCGCGCCGAAAAACTGGTTGCTGCAGTTGAGTCAGGAGCGCTTACCCGCCAGGAGCTGGAAGCGCCAGCACTCCGCATGTTGCGCTTCCTCGATGATATGGGTGCATGGGAAGACGGCCAGCCATCGCCCGAAACGACGCGGGACGAACCGGCTGACCGTGTGCTGCTGCGCGAAGCTGCCGCTGCGTCCATGACGCTGTTGAAGAACACCAACAGCGCGCTTCCGCTACAGGGCGACCTTGGCCGTGTTGCAGTCATCGGCCCCAACGCAGACCCAGGGCAGATCATGGGTGGCGGATCAGCGTTCGTCAACGCAGTGCAGTGGAGTTCGCCAATGCAGGCGCTGCGAAACACCCTTGGCACCAGCGTGACGTTCGCAAAGGGTTGCCTCACACATCGCACGCTGCCAGCGCCCGCAAGGAACGTGCTCGGCGCAATCACCCTGGACTACTGGGCCGACGGCCTCACCAGCTACCACTCCGGCCAGCCGCCTCTCTTCACCGAGCCGGGCCGCGGTCTCAAGCTGATGTGGATGAGTCCGCCGTCGGCCGACATCCCAATCCAGACGATCGGCTGTGTCACCCGCACCACCATCACCCCGGATCAGACCGGTGACTGGACCATCGGATGCTCGGGAGTGGGCGACTCACGAATCTTGCTCGATGGCGAGGAGATCATCAACGATGCCAACTCCCCCGTCGGCGCCAGCTTCTTCGGAATGGGAAAGGCCGAGCACAAGGCAACGCGTCACCTCGAAGCTGGCCGCACCTACCAGCTGGTGATCGAGTACGAACGTAAGGGTGAGGTGGTCTTGGCCGGTTTCACCATTGGCATGCTGCCACCCGTAACGGGCAACATTCTCCTGGAGGCCGTTGACCTTGCCGCAAGCAGCGACACCTCCATCGTCATCGTGGGCACCAACGACGATTGGGAGTCCGAGGGTTATGACCGGGCCGTGATGGACCTTCCTGGCGAGCAAGACCACCTCATCAGCGAGGTTGCTTCCGTAAGCAAACGTACGATTGTTGTGATCAACGCTGGTTCACCGGTCACCATGCCATGGCTGCATCAGGTCGATGCGGTTCTGTACACATGGTTCCCTGGCCAAGAGTTCGGGAACGCGCTGGTTGACGTTCTCACGGGAGCCGTTGAGCCGGGCGGGCGTCTGCCGGTCACCATCCCTCGCCGTCTTGAAGACACGCCGGCCGGCGAGCATCACCCAGGCCGCAACGGAATCGCGCAGTACCGCGAAGGCCGTCTTGTTGGCTACCGCTGGTACGACACCGTGGGCCGGGAGCCGCTGTTCCCATTCGGGCACGGGCTGGGCTACTCCAGCAGTGTCCTTGTCAGCGCGCATACAGATGGCCCGGCGGCCCCTGTGGCCTGTTCTGTAACCAATACCGGCAACAGGCCCACTCGTGAGACCGTGCAGGTGTACGCAGCCGTTGTCACCGAGGAGCGGGTCGCAGCGGATCAGCCGACGCAAAAACTTGTTGGGTTTGCGCGCACACCGGAGATCGCTCCTGGCGAAACGGTTGACGTGTCCATCGCTATCGACCCGCGGGCGTTCATGCGGTGGGACGAAGCAACACACGCTTGGGTGGACCTTCAAGGCGACCGTCAACTTCGGGTTGGTACCAGCAGCCGCTCAATCGTGCATACGTTGTCGGTCTGATGACCACCGCAGAGCTTCTTGTTACCCACCCGGACCTACCTGGTCTGCCAGCAGGGTCAATTGACCTGCTCACCATCAACCGGCCAGAGGCACGCAACGCTCTAACCCATCAGACGTACGCCATGTTGGAGCAAGCCGTGCGCACCAGCACCGCGCGCTGCATCGTCATCACAGGCACAGACCCGGCCTTTTGCAGCGGCGACGATGTACGCCAGGTGATGGCTCCAGCGGGCCGTCCTGCCCCCGGTGAACGCCTGCGTGCTGCACCACGCATCACCCCGGCCGCCGATGCCTTGCTGCACTGCGACATCCCCATCGTGGCCGCCGTCAACGGCGCAGCGGTTGGCTGGGGCATGGAGCTTGCGTTGATGGCAGACATCCGCGTCGCCTCCGATCTCGCCCGTTTCGGCGAACTGTTTGTGCTCCGAGGCCTGGTCAGCGATGTTGCTGGCATCGGCCGCCTTGCGGGTGTGGTTGGCCGTGAGCGTGCCGCAGAGCTGCTCCTTACGGGTCGGATTATCCGTGCCGATGAAGCGTCGCAGATCGGGCTTGTTTCGCGTGTCGTGCCTCACGCCGAACTGTTGAATGCCGCTCTTTCACTCGCCGGCGCAATCGCAGCCAACCCGCCGTTGGCAACTCGTGCCATTAAGCAGGGTCTGCGCAAGGCACTGGACCCGGACTGGGCCGATCTGGGCCAGTGGGTTTCTGCAACCCTTGGGGAACTGTTCTCAACGGCAGATCACCGCGAGGGTGTGGCTTCGTTCCTGGAGAAGCGTCCGCCAAAATTCACCGGTTCGTAAGCGCACTTACCGGGCTGCGGCAGCGGGGCCAGGCGTCGCCTTGACGCCGTGAAGCGGCCCCGAGAGCACCTTCCAGCCGTGCCACCCAGACCCAATCGCAAGCGACGCAACGCCAATCACCATAGACAGCCCAGCCATCGTTGCGTGCATTGGTTGGCGGCCTTGGGAGTCCGCAAAGACTGACTGCAGGGCAACACTCAAACCGTAGGACGGCCCCATGCAAGCCATGAAGATGGACATCACGCGGCCACGTTTTTCCGCTGGGGCGTGGTGCTGCATCAGGGCCATGAACGTAATCAGCACTCCAGAAAACGCGCCGCCGAAGATGCAGATTGCGAGCAACGCCAAGGGCAACGAGTTGATGAACGCAAACGACAAGACCATCAGCGCTGTGGCCACCCAGTGCAACTGCAACGTGCGGGCTCTACCAAATCGAGAAACCAGCACGGGCACCATTGCTGCGCCGATCACGGCACCGACTCCCTGAGAACTACTGAGCTGACTGGTACCGGCAAGACCTTTTCCAAGGTCACGCGAGATCACTGGGATCAGAGCCATCAGGGCCGCAAAACACAGCTGCATGGGCAGCAGTCCTTGCAAGGCAGCACGACAACCCGGGGTGGCCCACAGGGTGTCGATGCCAACTTTGATCTCGCTGAAGAACCCGCCTGTCATGGTTCCAAGCGGCCGGTACGACTTTCGCAACGACCACACAGCGAGGGCCATCACCGCGAACGAAATGGCGTTGCCGACCACAGCGCCAGTTGCACCGACTTGACGTTCGATGAAGAAGCCCAGCGCTGGGCCAATCACACGGCCGGTGTTCCACGAAGCGGTGCCAAGCGAGACGGCCGCAAGCAGTTCTTCCTTTGGGACAAGGTCCGGCTGCATGGAGCCGGAGATGGCGTTGCCCAAATGCGTAGCGCCGCCCAACAACATCACCAGCACTGCAATGACTGCCGGGCGTCGTTCCCCTGACGCCAACACGATGGCCAACACCGAGGTGATGATCGTCTGCGCGCAGAGCGCCCAGGTGAGTGCCATCCGCCGCTCGAAGCGATCGGCGATCAGCCCCCCAACTGGCGCACCAATCAGCCCCGGCACAAACTGCGCCGACATCACCGCACCAACGGCAAGCGTGGACGACGACGTCTGCGCGATCAGCGTCCCCAGCACGCTGAGTTGCATCCATGTGCCGATATCGCTGACCACGGTTGCCGTCCACACAGTGGCGAACGGACGACGGCGAAGAGGCTGCAGGGTATGGAAGTTCACGCCACATCTCGTGGGTCTTCGGGTGTGCCTGCCAGCGCGGTCCGCAACATCGTGGCTGCAAGGGTGAGGAGCAACGCAGCGAACGCAGCGTTGGTCAGGCGTTGGTCAAGGTTGACTGCCAACGCAGCGCTGATCACCGAGGCGAATGCGCCGGCAATGCCCACGCGCACCGCTGCGGGAAGTTCCACAAGACCATTGCGGTGGTTGCGCCACGAACCAAATATCGCGCTGGGGATGATGGCCGCCAGCGATGTCCCTTTCGCGAGGTTGGACGGCATCGAGGCGATGACCATCATCCCTGGGACAAGGATGAACCCGCCACCAACGCCCAGCAGGCCCGACAACACGCCGGTTGCGCTTCCCAAGAGGACCAAGCCAACGTCGATCTTCCAGGTGAGCGGCTGCGCCTCGCCGCTTGCGACGCTGATGGCAAGCCGGGCCGCCGCGGCGAGCAGAATCACGACGAACAGGTACTGGATGGCTCTCACCGAGACGCGCCGCAGGAGGGTGGTGCCAAGCAACGTGCCAACCATGCTGCCAACGAACAGGATGAGGGCGACGCCTCCGTGCACGTTGCCGTCTAACCAGTAAGGCACCAGCGCCGCGCACGCAATTGGGATCACAGCGGCCAACGAGGTGGCAGCGGCCCGACGTGTGGGCAGTCCCAAACGGATCAGCAGCGGAACAACAATGAACCCGCCGCCAACTCCGAAAAGCCCGGATAACGCTCCGGCGATGAGACCAAGGCCGACGTACTTTGACGAACTTGTGTCCGACGATGTGTAGGCCACCTCGGGGGTGGACGCCCCGTTCATGGCATGCCCATCGCACGTGCAGCGGCAGTGGCCAAAGCAGCAACGACCACAACGGTCACGAAGCCTCGCTTCGCCAACAGCGCAGCAATCGCAGCGACCAGGCCAACGATGCGTGCGTCGAACGACCAATTGCGGCCGTCTGCAACCGTTGCGGTGACCACAAGCGCAGCCAACAACGCTCCAGGCATCATCCCCATCAATGCTTCCGCCCGGGCCGGCAGCGTGCGGTTGCCAAGGAGTAATGGGCCTGCGGCCTTCCAACCGTACGTACCGGCGGCGACAACCAGAAGGACAATCGTGCCGGTACTCACCCGATAGCTCCAGGTGTATCGGGGCGCAGGTTGCGCACACCTAAGACGATGGGCACAGCCAGTGCAGCAGCCACGATGGGCATTCCGGCGGGGGCGATGGGAATCAGTACAAACGCAATGGCTGCCCCAACGAGCGCAATGGGTCGTTGCTGGGCGTTGCGAAGACGCGGCCAGACGAGGGCTGCGAACGCCGCGGGGACGGTTGCGTCGAGACCGAAGCGGCGTGTGAAGTCCGCATTGGAACCAATCAACAGGTAACCGAGCATCGTGGCCACGTTCCAAAAGAAGAACACCGAGAGGCCACCCGCGAGATAACCGGCCCGCCTGGCTTGTGGCGTGTGTTGGGCGATTCCCACCGCAACGGACTCGTCGATCATCAACTGCGAAGAAAATGCCCTGAAGAGAAACGAGCCTTTCAGGGTGGGCGTCATCATCAGCCCGTACACAAGGCTGCGCATGCTGAGCAGTAGCCCGGCAGTGATTGCTGCGATGGCTGTGCCACCATCCTTCAGCACGCCGACGGCCGCGAACTGTGTGCCACCGGTAAACACCAATGTGGACATACCAAGCGCATGGAACCAACGCAGATTGGCCTGCGTACACATCACGCCGAACGCCAGGCCGAACGGCGAGACGGACAATCCAATGGGGAGTGCCTGACGGGCAATTGAGGTGCGTTCCTCGCGGGTCAGCCCCGCTGCAACTCCAATTGGCACGGAGAAGACCTTAGCGACACCGACCGCGCATCCCCGAAACTTTCGTTCGGATCTCGGCACCCGCACGTTGAGGTGTCACTTATTGGACCTCAGCGCGCGAAAAGTGACACCTCAACACGAACAGCGCAGCGATTACGGCAGGAGGGACAATGCATCTGTCTCGATGGCAGCTTCCAGGTGGCGGCCTGCCATGGCCCAGAACATCTCGTCGCCGCGGTCCGTGCGCTGGGTGATCATGCTGCTGACCACTGCTGTGGTGATTCCCGAGAATTGGCCGTGGCGGTAGTCGTCCCAAGCGGCATCCCGACTGTATGCGCGCACACCGTTGGCAACCAGCTTGTCGTGCCAGAGGTCGATCAACCGGTCTTGATTTGCGCGACGGTCGTCGGGCAGGAGCGAAGCCCCAAGGAAGTAGCCCAGGTCGCTGCCAGCAAAGCCCGAGCTGACGGTCTGCCAGTCAACCGCTGCGGTCCACCCGTCGCCAACCATCAAGTTGTCTGCCCGATAATCGTTGTGGGTCAAGGTCATTGGACCTCGCCGTGATTGCACCCACGCTTCGATCGCTGCGGTGAACTGATTCCCAAGAGCGATCATCGCAGTGGTGAGGCGGTCTTGGTAACGCTCCACGAATGCCGGCCAATGCTGGTTCATGAGGTGCGACAGGATCATTGCCCGGGTGGGGTCGTCGTGCTTGGCAAACAGCGTTTCTTCGCGCAGCACCGGGTGTTCCCAGAATGTGGAGTGCAACCCGGCCAGTTGCTCGATGGCAATCTCGGCGGTGGCAACACTGCACGCTTCCATCTGATCGCCCTGCACCGCGGGCGCAAGGTCTTCCATCAAGACCAGGGTGGCTTCTCGAGCTGCGTCGAACTCGGCAACCCAAGCACGCGGTGTACGCATACGGCCCGCAAGCATCGGTGCGAAGCGTTGGTAGAAGACTGACTCCTTTTCGTAAATGCCCATCATCAGACCCGTCATACGAGACGTTGGGTCCGGAGACACAAACTTACCGACCAAAGACCCTGGTGCCCCAGCAGCGATGGCTGCGACCGGGTCTGAGTACGTGATGGCGTAACGGTGGTTCTGACCGATCTGGCCGGTACCGATTCGTTTGTGGTCCAACCGCGCCACGGGCGCATCGATCCCGTGCAGGGCAAGCAAGCCCGTCAGCCAATGCGCTGTGAGCTCTTCTGGCGTGGCCGGAAAGTCTTGTGTCCGAACCAGCGTCGGTGTTGCGTTGTCACTCATCCCCAGCACCGTAGCCACCGACTGCCGTTCATATCGCTTCGCGCGTGGGAGGCGCTTAACCCTCTAGCAGCGTCAACTCCTGCACCGCCCGGGTGAGTGCCACGTACAGCGCACGCGAACCACGCGGTTCGTTGTCGAACGACTCGATGATCTGCCGTCCGTTGACCACGACGACGGCATCAAACTCAAGACCCTTCGATGCAACCGCGCCCAACACCGTCACACCTTCTTCCACGGCTTCGCCCTGACGAGCGTCGGCTGGCTGAAACGGGGCAAGTTCGTCCATCAATACGTCCAGCTCGGCGTCTGGACCGATGACAGCAACCGTCGCCCACACACCCCGCAGCCGTTCAACCTCGGCGACAAGACCGCTGCGCGTCAACGTCATCGGCTCCCGGCCACCGGGCCGGACGGACCGCGATGGGGTCACGTGAGGCGCGGCCACAGGCAACAGTTCGTTTGCAACCTGCAAGATGCTGGCAGGCACCCGATAACCAAGCGTGAGTTCCGCAACGGTTCCCTTTGCCCCGGCTCCTGCCGCGAGATGAATCAACGCGTCGTCCCAGTTGGTTTGAGCACCTGAGGACGTGGCCTGCGCAAGGTCGCCGAGAACGGTGAGTGAACGGCGAGGTGATCGGCGCCCAGCCATACGCAGCTCCATCGCAGACAAGTCCTGCGCCTCGTCAACAACTACGTGCCCATAGGTCCGCACCACACCTGCGACCAATGCCTGAGCCTCGTCCAACAGGGCCAGCTCTGCGCGGGTCCACTTCTCGTCTTTCGGCGTGGCGGCCTTCGACCGCTTCAGCAGCTTTTGCTCGTCTCGGTCGAGCACCCCATCCGCCGCGCGTGCGAGCAACGCCGGGCTGGACAGCAGTGAGCGCACCAGCGCAACGGCGGTGTACGCCGGCCACATCCGGTCAATGAGTTTCTTGAATTCGGGACGCAGCTTCAGGTCACGATGGAACGATTCGTTGTGTGCTTCCGATGAGGTGGGCCGGGCAAGGTAGTCCCTCCAACAAACCGCAATCATCTGCGCGCGTAGTACTTCTCGAGCGTCGTTGGTCGGGAGGTCTCGTTGTCGGACTTCGGCCAACACCTGGTTCACCGTTTCCACCGCGAGGGTCAGGGTGGCGAAGTTGGTTGGGATAACCGGAGGCTCAGTGACGGGCGTGATGGAGCCGTGAACTGCGTTGCGGATAACGGTCGCCATCCGCGCATCGCCCTTCAACTTGGCAACCTCAGCGCTTTCGGTGTTCTTGACGATGGCCAGCCCGTACAACCGTTCAGCGCTGATCTGCATGACAGAGCGCTCGCCAAGGGACGGGAGCACCTGAGCGATGTATCGGAGGAATAGTTCGTTTGGTCCCACCACCAGCAACCCTTGGCGCTCCAAGTCCTTGCGGTGCTCGAACAACAGGAAAGCTGCGCGGTGCAGGCCAACTGCGGTCTTACCTGTTCCCGGTCCTCCCTGCACGACGACCAATTCATCCAGCCCTGCACGGATGATGACGTCTTGTTCTGCCTGAATGGTGGCAACGATGTCTCGCATCTCGCCGGACCGGCTGCGTTCCAGTTCAGCCAGCAGCGGGTCGGGAACGCCTCCTCCTCCCCCGCCTTCGGATGCACCGTCGGGGTTGGTGAAGTCCTCGTCGAACAGCCCAGCGACAACACGCTGATCAACCGCCAGGCGTCGGCGCATGGCAAGTCCCTGCGAGTCAGCCCAGGTGGCACGGTAGAAGGGAACGGCAACAGGAACACGCCAGTCCAGTACCACCGGCTCGCCATCTGGTCCTTCAACGTGGCGCCGGCCAATGTGCCACCGATCGCCCTTGCGACCTTGCGGCGCCAGCTCATCGATCCTTCCGAAACACAACGCCGCACGAGAATCTGCGAGGTTGGCAAGGCGGCCGATGAGCGCTGCTTCGATGGCCGCCGCGTCGTCTCGGTCGCTGGTCAACTTGGCGTCTCGACGAGCCTGCTCAAGGGCGCCCTGTGCCCGTTCCCTCATGGCAGCAAGCGACAGATGCGCAAGGTCAAGGTGTGCTTGTTCCAACTGCGTCTCCGCTGCGCGTCGTGCCTCGTGACGCGACACAGGGTCGTCTTCGGTCTGATCCGCTGTCACTGGTTGCGCTGTCACTGGGTGCGCTGGCGTCTGGTTTGTTGGCATTCGTGCTCCTCTCGAGTGATGGCATCCGGCTGCGAGTACGCCCATCGAAAGACGGTGTTGGCCACGCCGCAGCGCACACGTTCAACTGTGCGCCTGGTGCACAGGCACCGGATGATCTCGCCGAGCGGGCCACGCAACGCCCACCGGAGCGGGAGTTGGGCCATGCAGCGCAGACGTCGTGCCTCTGGCACGGGTCAGAAAACGTATCACCTCAATAAGGGCCGACTTCAAGCACATCGGGAGCACCACCGAAAGACGCGGTCCGAGACACTCGGCCGGTACGGTGCGTGGATGGGTTCCCACTGGTCCACATCAGACATCGGACCAATGGCCGGCAAAGTCGCCATGGTCACCGGCGCTAATTCGGGGCTTGGGTTCTGCATTGCTGACGCTCTTGCTCGGGCCGGCGCCGAGGTCCTTCTTGCATGTCGTAGCAGGAGCAAGGCGGAAGCAGCGGCCACCCGGTTACGCGCTACAGCGTCGGGTTCTGTTGAAGTTCTAGAGATGGACCTTGCCGACCTCGCATCGGTACGAGGTGCGGCTGAAGCGTTCACCTCGTCGAACCGTCCGCTGCATCTGCTGATCAACAACGCAGGCCTGATGGCTATCGACGAATCCCGCACGGTGGACGGATTCGAAACGCAGTTCGGGGTGAATCACCTTGGCCATTTTGCGCTGACCGCAGCGTTGCTGCCCGTCCTGAACGCGACGCCAAACGCCCGAGTGGTCACCATGTCCAGCATGGGGCATCGGATGGGAAGCATGCACTTCGACGACATCATGTTTGACCGAAAGTACGACCGTTGGGGCGCTTACTTTCAGAGCAAGCTGGCCAACCTGCTGTTCACCCAAGAACTGCACGCGCGGCTGCAACGCGCGGGTAGCGCCACCGCTGCGCTAACGGCGCATCCCGGAGGTTCTCGGACCGATCTTGGACATGAGGGCAAGGGTGCCAGCAACAAAGTGATCGCAAGCGTTGCCCCGGCCTTTATGCAATCCGCGGCGCGCGGCGCTCAACCCGCCCTCCGTGCAGCCACGGACCCAGCCGCAACCAGCGGGCAATTCTACGGCCCACGGTTCATGACGGCCGGTTGGGCAGTGCTCGAGAAGCCATCACGAGCAGCCCGGGACGCCACTGCGGCGGCGCGCTTATGGGATCTCTCTGAATCCCTGATTTCCAGATCCGTCCTCGCCAAATAGTCCCGCGCTCGCACAAGGCCGCACATAAGCACGATGCAGCTGCATCGTCTTATGTGAGATAGCCCGCTGTGTCGCGTGATTTGCAGCGCTTAGGTCGAAGGTGCCTTCGTCACGTATGGTCGCCGAGATGCCACCTCCTGCAGCGAAGGTCCTCCCGCAGCGGGTGTTCTACGGCTGGTACATCGCACTTGGGTGCCTGCTGATCCAGTTCGTCACGGTCGGCGTGGGTTACTACGGCCTGCAGGTGTTCCTGAAGCCGCTGCGCGACGAGCACGGGTGGTCTGCATCCATCGTCAGCTCGGCCAGCGCCATGTTCTTCGCCGTGGCTGGGATTTCCAGCTTCCTCGTCGGTAGGCGGATGGACGAGATCGGTCCGATCCCGTTCATGTACGGCGGAATCGTCCTGATCAGCATCGGCACCATCGGTCTTGGCTTCGTCAACTCGGTGTGGCAGCTGTTCGTTTGCTACGCCGTAATGGCTGTCGCGTTTGGTGGTGGCGGCGGGGTCGCAGTGTCGTCGTTGCTCACCAACTGGTTCATCGATCGCCGAGCTCGCGCCATCTCAATCTCCTCAACCGGGGTGTCCTTGGGCGGCGCGATTCTCGTTCCGGTTGGAACCGCGCTCATCGCCAGAGGTGGGCTGCGTGAGGGGGCACCGGTTCTCGGAGTACTGGTGGCCATTGTCGCGCTTCCAGTGCTGTGGGCAGTGATCGCCCCGTCTCCAGAGTCGATGAAGACGCGCCCTGACGGTGCAGATCACGCAACAGACCTGGAACGAAGAAGCGGTGCAGCTGTCGGCCAGTACAAGGTGTGGACACGTCGCGCCGCTTCGCGCACGGTTGCGTTCTGGGCCGTCCTCATCGGGTTTGCCCTCGCACTTGCAGCGCAGACGGGTGTACTCATTCACCAGCTCGCATTCCTTCAGGGCGACCAGCAACTGGGGTCGCGGTCTGCTGCTGCGTTTGCGGTCACGACCACCACTTCAGGCTCCATCGTTGCGCGCCTCATCGTGGGTGGCTTTGCGGACCGCGCGGACAAAGTGATTCTCGCAGTGGTGTTCGTTTCGCTACAGGCTGCAATGTCGTTCTGCTACACGCTTGTGCACGGACGGGTCTTGCTCTACGCGGTTGCGCTGGTCTTCGGAGTCACCGTGGGCAACGTTTACATGCTGCAAGCACTCGTCACTGGCGAGGTGTTCGGCATGGTGAGCTACGGCACCATCTATGGCGTGGTGTCGCTTGCAGGGTCGATGGGTTCGGCCGGAGGGCTGTTGTTTACCGGTTGGGCAGTGGATCATTCCGGCGACTACGCACTTGCGTTTCGGGTGTTGGCCGCAGTCAATGCCCTAGCGGCGCTGCTCATCTCGTTCGCTCGTAAATCCGACTGATCGCGGTGAACGCCGGCGCCCTCCGGCTACGGAATACTGCTGCGGGTCGGTTTGCGACCCGGCCGGTAGACGGCTCCCGTCGAGGTCGTAGTCTGGGTCGAGTCGTCGGTCAGGTTGGCTGACGTCTGCTCCAGCAGCGTGGTCGCATCGGCAGGCGAAATAGGTCGCGAAGCAACGTAACCCTGCACCTTGTCGGCACCAAGTTCGGCAACCAGTTTAAGGGCGTCCATCGTCTCGACGCCTTCCACCGTTGAACCAATACCGAGGCGCTGCGCGAGTTCGATCATGGTCTGCAGCACGGTCTTTGCACGAGCTCCACGCTCGTCACCCTCTGGCCTGGCACGGGTGGCTTCTACTAAAAAGTCACGGTCCACCTTGAGCTCATCGATCGGCAAGGTCAGCAACCGCGAAAGCGATGAGTGACCCACACCGAAATCGTCGATCGACACTCGCGCACCAAGCTCGCGGACACTTGCCAACGTTGCTTCGGCGTTGAGTTCCTCGGTCATCATCATCGTCTCGGTGACCTCGACGACAAGGCGGTGCGGGTCAATATCCCAGTGCTCCAAACGGTCACGGATGGATCCGGCCAAGTTGACGTCAAGCAGGTTTGCAGCGGACAGGTTGACCGCAACGCCCACGTCGAAACGCTTCCATTTTCCGAGTTGCTCGCACGCAAGGTCCAGCACCCGTTCGGTGATGAGATGGATCTGCTTGGTCTGTTCTGCGATGGGCACAAAGTCACCGGGCATCAGCATTCCGTGAGGGGTTTCGATCCGGGCTAGCGCTTCCAACATCACAACCCTGCGACGGGTGCCGAGCAAGGAACGCGTGTCGAAAATCGGCTGAAACCAAACGATGAGCCGCCCGGTTGCAAGGGCGTCAGTGATCTCCACGGAGATGCGATCGTGCTCTTCGGATCGCTCATCACGACCCACATCGAACCGGAACGGGACAAGTGCCTTGTTGCGTTTCGCTGAGTACATGGCGGCATCGGCGTGACGCATCATCTGCGAAGTTGCGTCGCTTGGGTTGAGGCCAATGGCCAAGTCGTTGGGGTAGCAGGAATAGCCGACCGACCCGCTGCCGTTGTAAGCCGAATTGTTCGTTGGTCGGAACGTTGAGGCAAGCGCAGGAACAAGCCGCGACACAATCTGGTCCGCTTCGGCCGGACCTACATCAGGGAACAGAATCGCAAACTCGTCACCGGACAGGCGGGCCACGGTTGCGTCCGCTGGTGCAGCCGCCTGGAGTGCACGGGCGACGTGAACCAAGAAGGAGTCGCCCACATGATGGCCCCACGTGTCGTTCATCGTCTTGAACGAGTCCAGGTCCACCATTGCAACAGTCATGGAACGGCGAGCATTTGTTGTTGCCAGCTCGATCTCGAGTTCAAGGACGCTGCGAAACTTGTCTCGGTTGGCGAGCCCGGTTACCGAGTCCCGAGATGCGCGCTGCTGCACCTCAGCAAGGCGACGCCGCGCATCGAGCGCGTTGTGGATGTTCCACGTCCACGAGGCAAACACTTCGTGCATGCTGTGCGGGAAGGTCGACCGCTGCCGCAACCGGCTGGACCGTGCGGAGTATCCGGTAGCCGCCCACACCGAAGTTCCGTCCGATGCACCCACGGTGACGACGAGTGCGTCCCGCGCTCCAGCTAAGTAGTTGGGGACAGGCGAGCCACCACGATGGTATGCATACACATGATTTAGCTCGTCTGTGGAGTGAGCCTCCCAGAGCGGATCGGTATCCACGATCGTCTCGTGAAACTCACCGTCAGCCGTGATCCATGCTCGTTGCAGTTCGTCGGAATACCGATTCACGTGCGCCACCATATCGATGCGTTCAACCGCAAGTTGCGTACAGAGTTGCCGCATCGCTTGCTCCAGCGTCGCATGATCGAGCGTGGAGATGAACGTCCCGTGTCGGCTCCACGTATTGCGATCTTCGAGCAAACGGGCCACCGTCGGAATCGCCCAGAATGCGACCAATGGCAGCACCATCATGAACGGGAGCAGGCCCGGCTCGTGAACTGCTAACTCAACCGCAGTGAAGGCAGAGCTCGCCACCACTGTCGACGCAACGAGGCCAACCGCGTGTGCTCTCGCCCACTCGCGAAGTTCAAACGGACGACCCATCAAATGGAAAACAAGACTGAGAGCAGATATCGCGAGAAGTTCCGCAGCGATGATCGAACCGAGAAGCAACACCCCCAAGGTCAGCGGAGCGGAACCTGCACCGACCAACGAAACGGGTAGCGAGAGGCAGCCTATTTTTGTTGCGGTCAAACTTGAGTTGAAAGCCACTTTATGAAGGTCTGGACGCTCCGAAGCGATCAAGTCGTGAGCAAAGTGGCCGACAAGGATGCCGAACACTTGAATCGCAGCATGCACCACTGGCGGCAACGTCAACACACCAAGAACAGTAGAAACCTCGACTAGCGAGATCGCGTAACGCTGGTTGCCATATGCGATCGTGACTTTCTTCGCCTCGGTCACGACACCCAGGACAAGGACGGCAGCCCCGATCTCCCAACGCATCTCTACCACCGCCGACTGCATTTTGGAGGAGATCGTCGTCAGCACCACTCCAATGAGCGCGAGCCCTCCGGCCACACCGATTAGCAGCGTTTTGAGGCGGCGAATATGGGCCATCGGTGTGAACACTCCCGTAGAAAACTGGACAGACGCTCACAACTGATCCAAACTTCAGATGTACCAACGGCCGTGTTTGTACATTTTTCAGGAGGATCCAACATGCGTGGAGCCAATTGGGGCTGAGAGCGTCTGCTCTTAGTCACATCGGTCAGTCCTCAACAGGACTGAAGCGTTTTACCGTGCGGTCTCGGTTTTCCGGGGCCGCACGGGCGCGTTCAGTGTTGGTTGCGAACCATCGCTGCGTCGGTTCGGCTCCTGTCGGTGGTCACGTGCCCCGATTGAACTGGACAGCCGTTCATACGTGAACCAAAATTCAGGCGTACCAACGGCCGTGTTTGTACATCAATTGAGAGGATTTCAACATGCGTGGAAACGCTTGGGCATAAGGGCTTCGCGCCCCGAATCTCATAAGGTCGGTCTGTAGAACCGAACGCGTCTGATGGAACGTGCGGCCCCGTTTCGGGGCCGCACGTGCGCGTCCGGCTTCAGTTCCGGCACGTTCCAAGGTCCACTACCCGGAGACTGCGAGCTCCCAAACCCGTCCCAGAGTCGGAGTGGGGGACTTTCAAGTCCCAAGAAGGGGACTTACCTCGTCCCGACGAAGCGCACCGCTCCCACAGAGGCCTTCAGCCTCTCGCTGCCGATTCACCGGCGACGACGGGCGCTGGCAACTTCTGGTTATCACCACGACAGTCGCGAACGGCCCGGACGATCGTCAAAAATGATGAGACGTACATGACATTGGGTTCACATATGGGGCAAGATCCTTAGGTGCGACAGGCGGTCGTACCAAATCTTTGACGAGGAGGGTCGTCATGCGCGGAAACGCTTGGACCTGATCGGGCCATTGCCCGAACCCCCGAATCGGTTCCTCAGGGGTCCCGACCGGGTTTAAACCTTTGTAACGTGCGGTTGTCGGGCCCGGCAGCCGCGCGTTGCGCGTCCAAACTCAAAACGATCGTTGCCTGTTGGAAACGGTCAGGTGGCAGGCAGCGTCATCGACAGGTTGCGCGGCGATCGAAGCGCGACGCGCAACACCCGGGTTCCCACCAGCGAGATTCCTGTCATCAGCACGCCAGCCACAATCAGCGTTGTGGTGGCGGACGTTTCACGGGTGAGGATGCCCCCGGCGATGCCGCCCGGGATGCCGGCCCCGTAGATCGCCATCCGTGAGGTCGCCATCACCGAACCCACCAAATGCCTCGGAGAGTTTCGCTGCCGCAGACCCACGCCGGTGATGGACCCCACGACCACCGCCACCCCGTCGACTGCCAGAGCGGCAGCCACAGCGAAAGGCCGCGCCACAGAACCGGCGACGATGTGGGATAGGCCAGACCCCAGCGTTGCCAGCGACAACGCAACGTGCGGTTTCAGCCACCCGATGAGCCTCGGGGCAATCAATGCGCCCAACACGTTTCCGGCGGCGATGAGAGCGATGAAACCCCCGAACGAGCGGTCTGACAGTTTGAACTGCTCCTTCAGAAGCACCAAGCCTGAAACCTGCATGGAGTGCGCCAAGGAGATGCACGCAACCCACACCGTTGGCACCAGTACCGCTGGGGTCTGACGAACAACGTTCATTCCCTCACGGACCAACTGCATCACTGCTTTGGGTTGCGGGTTGGCCGGTGGCTCCCGGAGTCCTGACAGCAGCACGGCAGATGCGATGAAGCTGACTGCATCGCCGATCAGCGGCACGACGCGGCCGAAACCAAAAATCACACTGCCGAGCAGCGGGCCGGCGAGTTGCTCCCCCGATGTCTGCGCCGCAGAAAGCCGCGAGTTGACCTTGTCGATTTGTGCGTCGGCGGTGACATGGCGGACTAACGACCACGACGATGTGGCAAACGCGATCTGTGCAGCTTCCAGAAGAAACGCCGTGGGGTACAACATCACCAGCCCGGCGCCACGGCCCAGGGCGATAGCAATCAGTATCAACGCTGCAGCCCGGAACACGTCGGCGATGACCATGGTTCTGCGTGGCCGCCCAATTCGGTCGACCAACGCGCCAATGAATGGCGAAAATACCCACGGGATGCGCCCAGCGACATACACGCCGGTAATGAGCCGTGGATCTTTTGTGAGCGATGCGGCCAGACAGCGGGAGCGCTGTAACCAGAAGCCCATCGCCCAGCGCCGAAATGCTGGCAGCGGCGACAAGACGGGAGGATTGAAACCCCGTTGTGTGAGGCGCGGCAGTCTCAGTTTCGGGGGACAAAGTCATTCCAGCCATGGACGCGACCAACGGAAACGCACCGCTCGCGCCGGACGGGGCGCCATCACCGTAGTCCGCCCTGCAGGCCGTGTTCGGTGTTGAGCATCTCTTGAGACTCGATTCCCGGACTTCAGCGTTCTGGCGTTGATTGGTAGTAGCGGTCCGCCCAGACGCCACGAGGATTTTCGCCTGCCACCGGCATCCTCCACGTGGAGGACTCCACTTCTGGTCCGTCGATTGGAAGCGACAACAACGCACGCCGTTCCGCTGCCGTGTTGGAGAGATATGCATCAGCCGAGCGGTCGGAGACGTATCGCCGAGCAATACGGCTGTAGCGATCCCGCCACGCATCGTCTTCGCCTGGCGCATGGTCGATACGGACGCTGCCGCGCACGACGAGTTTGCGCCACGGTGTGGCCGCTTCATCGATGACCGCACAGATCCTCGGATCGCGTTGCAGATGAGCCCACCACGCGCTGCGTTCTCTCGGGGTGAACCACAGCCGCCCGTCTTCCGCGATGAACCACACCGGGACCACAAGCGGCATGCCCGTTGCATCAGTGGTGGCGATCCGCAACAGGTGACCGTCTTCGCCCAGAAACGCAACGAGGTCATCCGTGGTGAGGCGAGGCATACGTGCAGCGTAGACATCTCGATTCGCTGAGTTGCGGTTCAGCGCCGAAGAAGCAGCACTAGCTTGAGCGCCGTGTCCAGAGGTGTTGCCAGCTCAGTCGAATCCACGCCAGCTCAGCGAACCCGAGCGATCGCCACTCTGTTCGTCGTGAACGGTTTGGTGTTTTCAAACTTCCTCCCACGCATCCCGGAAATCCGCGACCAATTGGGAGTCAGCAATACCGGCCTCGGAGCGTCTTTGCTGGGTGGCGGGCTGGGCGGCATCTTCGGGTCGCTCGTGGTTGCCCGCGTGCTGCGCAAGACCACCACCAAGAACTTGGTCACCGCTGCAGCAAGCGCGCTTGCAATTGGACTGCCAGTCATCGCGTTCATGAACTCTGCGCTTGGGTTGCTACTCGCGCTTACTGCTCTTGGTTTCACCGACACGTTTAACGACATCTCGATGAACGCCCAAGGAGTGCGCATCCAAGAGATGTTGGGCAAGCCGATTCTCCAACGCTTGCATGGAGGTTGGAGCCTCGGCATGTTCGCTGGGACAGGCATTGGCCTCATCGCTGCGGCCACAGACCTCAACATCAAAATTCATTTCGCTCTTGTCGGCCTGGTGATGATCACTGCAGTGTGGTCCGTGCGGCGCCACCTGCTGCCAACCGATCCCGCTCCGCCTGTGGTCGACGCCGCCCAGCCGCGCAAGCGCCTCTTCTCCCCCATCGTTCTCGCGATGTCGGCGATGGCAATTGGCGTTTCGTTCCTCGAGGCAACGCCGAACGACTGGAGTTCGGTGACGATGCGAGACGAACTGGGCGTACTCAAGTGGAACGGATTGGGGACCGTAGCGTTTGCCGGAGCAATGCTCATTGGACGTCTCGGCGGAGATCATGCACGGGTGATACTTGGTGCACGCCGTTTCTTGGGTGTGGCCACCGTGTTGGCGGGTTTGGGCGGACTCATTGTGGTCATCGCCGAATCAGCCGCGGTTGGCCTGCTGGGGTTCGCGTGCTGGGGCCTTGGCGTGTCGGTGATGTTCCCAATGCTCTACGAAATGGCAGCCACACTCCCCGGAACATCCGAGGGTGCTGGGCTGGGTGCCATGGTGATTGGCCAGCGTTCGGGTTTCATGGCGTGCACCGTCTTTGTGGGCGCGCTGTCCGATGTCTTCTCGCTGCAAACAGCTATCGCCGTTGTGGTGGCTATTGCAATGCTCTTGGTGATTGGCACACGCGTGTGGATTCACCCTGCAACCGAGTAGCCCAGCAGACGATCAGCCGGGCCGTACGCGCGCTTAGGGAAGCAGCGCCACCAGGTCATCCAAGGCCCGTTCAGGGGTTGGCCACGGAAACCCTGGCATGGTTGCGCGCAACGTGACGTACCCGTGGAGTGCTGCCCACATCTGCAGCGCCAGCCGCATGGCATCAGCGTCGTACTTGCCCACGGGGGCGCTGTCGTTCATTCCGTGTGCTGCGGCCGCCACGCGGTACAGCACGGCGAACGACGTTGGCAGTTCGCCAGTCATGTCCACACCGATGAGCTCGCCAGGCAGTAGGCCCGAGAAAAGGATCTCGTAGCAACCAAGCTGGTCCGTTGCGAACGCCATCATGGCCATACCAACAGCGTGTAGGCGGCGTTTCGCTCCGAAGCGTGGCCCGGGGTCCGCCGCATTCAAGGCAGACGCAAACCGGTCGTTAGCTTCGACCAACGCAGCGATCAGCAACTGATCACGATCCGCGAAATGTAGGTAGATCGATGGCGCAGCAATTCCCACTCGGCGGGCGACAGCACGCAACGTGACCTGATCCAGGCTGCGAGTTGTACTGAGCAGGTCGATGGCCGCCTGAACGATTTCAGCCTTGAGGCGGCCCCCGTCCCCCTGGTCCGCACGTGGTCTTCGCGCTGTCGGTGTTTTGCTTGACATAGCTCTCACTTACGACTGTAATGTGCCTAACACCCGTTAGGTGATCTTTCGACCAGGAGCAAGTCATGAACGCAGGCAAAGACGCATCTCGCTACATCGCAGGCAACCTCGGCCCGGTTGACCAAGAGCTCACCATCGACGAGGCCCGCCTCTCCGTCACGGGCACCATTCCAGCGCAGCTCAGCGGGCGCTACCTGCGCATCGGTCCCAACCCGGCGCAGCCCATCGACCCTGACAAGCATCACTGGTTCATCGGTGACGGCATGGTTCATGGACTGCGTCTCGATGCCGGCCGCGCCACCTGGTACCGCAACCGCTACGTCCGCACGCCTATCACCAGTGCTGCACTTGGCGAGGCACCCCTCACCCATGCAATTCGTGAAGGTCGCCCAACCACCGTGGCCAACACCAACGTCATCGGCCATGCAGGGCGAACCTTCGCGCTGGTGGAAGCAGGCGGTGCTCCCTGTGAGCTCACCTACGAGTTGGACACCATCGGTTGTACCGATTTCGACGGCGCTCTCCCCGCCGCATTTTCCGCTCACCCGAAACGCGACCCGGCAACGAATCGTCTGCACACAGTTGGTTATCACTGGGCACAGGGCCCAATGGTGCAGTACATCATCTCTGACCCGTCGGCCGCTATCGAACTGGTGCAAGACATCGAGATCCCAAGCGGCGCCAACCCAATGATGCACGAGCTGTCCATCACGGCATCAAAGGCGGTGCTGTACGACCTGCCTTGCGTGTTCGACATCGACGCGGCGATGAACGGCGTTCGCCTCCCGTATCGCTGGAAGCCGGAGCTGGGCGCCCGAATTGGTTTGCTGCCCATCAACGGAGGCGACGTTATCTGGTGCGAACTCGACGAGCCTTGCTACGTGTTCCACAGCTACAACGCTTATGACGGCCCCAATGGGCAAGTAATCATGGACTGCGTGGTGCACCCGCGCATGTTCCACTCCGACGTCCACGGGCCGGATGAAGGAATCCCCACTACGCAACGCTGGACTATCGACCCAAACACCCGGACCGTGAAACGCGAAATGCTGCACGACGTACCAAGCGAGTTCCCCCGCGTTGACGAACGGCTCGTCGGTAGGACCGCGCGCTATGGCCTCAGCGTGGGGATTGGCAAAGGCTGGGATCACGGGCCGCTGGTCCGCACAGACTTTGTCACCGGCGACGTACAGACCATCTCCCACGGAGCCGGCCGCGGCACGATGGAAACGGTGTTCATCCCTCGCACCGACCAGTCAGCCGAGGACGACGGATGGCTGATGTCCATGGTTCACGACTCCAACACTCAGCAAACCGATCTGGTACTCCTCGACGCGGGCGAACCTTCAGCTGCCCCTGTGGCAACCGTGCACATCCCAGCCCGCGTGCCGTATGGGTTTCACGGGAACTGGGTCCCGGACCAACTGCGACAACAACGGTAAGAGTTAGGCGCGGATGCGGCGTATGGCGTTGGCCAGCTTCACCGCATTCTCCCCGCGCAGCATGGACAGGTGATGTCCACTGGTCCAGGTCACGGAAACTGATTGTGCGAATTGCTCCAACCACGAGTAGTCATGACGCTCGAACGGGTTGTAGTCCTTACATCTGATGAGCGCTACTGCAGGTCGAGCCTTCGGCGGGTTGCCATCTGGCTTCGGCACAGGCTCTCAGAACCACATCAAACAGGTCGCGGTGTCCAAGTTCCGCCATCCGCTCTGCAAGTTGGTGATCACGCTGCAACGTGGTGTGGCGAACACGCCAGCCTCGCCACGCGCCAACCAGATGACTCACCGCTGACCGGCCCGGATGTTCCGCGAGATTGCGAGTTGCATCGCCAAGCTTTCCGGCCGCCCCAGTTGACACATGCGTGCCAAGAAACGCGTCGAGTAAGACCACCGGCAGCATCGAAAAGCCTCGCTCCGCGAGTAACGCCGCTGTGGCGACGGCGATAAGGCCACCATCGGAGTAGCCACCGAGCTGGAGCGGCCCGCCGCCGTCGGAACGGTGTCGATCTGCGATGGCGGCAGCGTACCGCTGGGCCATCGATGCAACAGAGAGATCCGGCGCGTGCGTACCGTCTGTGCCGATTGCCTGCACACCTACCAATCTGACTTCGGGGGACAACGCAGCGGAGAGTTCAGCAAACCCGATGACAGTCCCGCCCGCTCCGTGCACAAGGTACAGGGCGGGGACTGTTGCGTTGGTTCCGGCGAAATCCACCAGCACACCATCGCCCCCTTGTTCGTAGGTGTGCAGACGGTCTGCAAGAAGGAATGGGGATCCTGCTTCGGCCAACAGGCGAAGTGGGAAGCGTTGGCCGAACCGCACAGCCAGCCGAGCAACCAGTTCGACAGCACCAACAGAGTCCCCGCCCGCTGCGAAGAAGTCTTCGTCGGGCCCGACCGATTTGCCAATGACATCGCCGAACAGAGCCGAAAGGTGCGCCGTGAGCTGGGCAACCGGAGGAAGGGCGACCCCGAGAGTTTCCACGCCATCGTTTGCAGCGGCACCGGGAAACCGTGCGTGCGCAGGAACGGACATGGCCAGGTCCGTTGAATCGCCGGAAGGTTCGGCAAGCTCAAGCAATGCCCGACGATCGATCTTGCCCGTAGCGGTAAGTGGAAGGCTTGGCAGCACGTGCCAGTCCGTTGGAAGATGCGCGGGCGCAAGCAGCGTGGCGCTGTGTGCCCTGACGTCGTGCACGATGCCTTGCGCCATCCGGTCGGCCGGGCCAGCCGAGGGAGTGAGGAACGCGACAAGCCGCCGCTCTGGTGACCCGTCTTCGCCAGCGGCGACGACTGCGGCGCGGCTCACTCCGCCGTGCGACTCGATTGCCGCTTCTACCGCGGCGGTCTCGATGCGATGACCGCGAATCTTGACCTGACCGTCGCGACGTCCGCCGAACCAGTACAGGCCACCGTCGAACCTGACGAGGTCTCCGGTCTTGTAGAGCCGAGAAGATCCACCGGGCGCGGCCGAGCGGTGAACGGAGGGATCGGAGTTGAACCCGAGGTGGAGCAACCCATCAGAAACGGGCGCGGCCGAGCGGTGAACGGAGGGATCGGAGTTGAACCCGAGGTGGAGCAACCCATTGGGCGCGGTGACGGCGGCCAAGACGCTGGGGTGGCACGTGAGCGGATCTACAAACACCTCTGCGGTGAGCGATTCGTTTCCGATGTAGCCCTGCGAAACATCTGCACCGCCAAGCCACAGCTCGCCCTCCGTGCCGGGCGGAACAAGCACGCCGTTGGAATCCACGACAAGAGCGATTGTGCCCCGGGTGGGGAGACCAAGCGCAATGGCGGACCAGTTTGCTCCGGCCGAGGCGTCGACCGAAGCGCACACAACGTCGAAAGAAAAAGCCCAGACGGTTGTCTCCGTAGGGCCATAGATGTTGGTGAGCCTTGCCACCCCCGCATCCAACAACGACTGTGCAAGCGCAGGGCTGAGCACCTCGCCACCGACCAACATGTGCGACACCGTGCCAAGCGCAGCGCGTTCAACCGGGTCAGCAAGGAACAACGCAGCCCTCGTCGGCGTGCACTGCAGGTGGGTGACCTTGAACTCGGAAATTGCGCCTGCCACGTCAGGCCCGGTTGCGGTGTGCTCCGGGACCACCAACGTGGCACCATTCGTCAGTGTCCATACCACTTCGACAATGACCGGGTCGAAGGACAACGTGGTGAGCCACAGCCACTTGGCGCCGTCACCAGCGAACTGGTCACCCCGGCCCACCGGAGATCCAACGACGTGGGTCCATGCGTCAAGGAACGCCAACAGGTTGTCCGCCGTGACCATGACGCCCTTGGGTCGCCCAGTTGAACCGGACGTGAACATCACGTAGGCAAGCGATGGTGAATCGTCGGCCAGCAACGGTGACGCCTGGGTAGGTGCCCCACGTGTCTCCCAGCGCGAGCCGTCCGTGGAAAGTTCGACCACGACTGCCTGGTGTACAACTTCGTGCACCGCCCGGGTCACAGACGCGGATGCTTCAGTCTGCTGAGCTGAAATGATGACCAGCTGTGGTCTGGTGTCCTGCACCATTGAACAGGTTCGCTTCATCGGTTGATCCAACGGAATTGGGACAACCGTCGCGCCAATCTTGAGCAACGCAAAGACCGCCACGGCGGCGGCCTGCGAAGCCCCGAGGCAAACCGCAACGCACACGCCAGGGCCCGCACCCATCGAAACCAGAGCGTCGCCAAGCGCATCGAGTCTGTTGACGAGCTGCGCATAGGACATGGGTCGGCAGCCCCGGCCCACCACCGCGTCACGATCCGGATCGGCGATGGCGACGGCACGGAGCCGGTCCAACAAGTGGGCAGACGAGTCAGATCGATTGGTGTCGGATGCTTTGGATGGGGCTGAGTCGGCGCTCACGGGTTCGAGATTTCAGCCGGGTTCTCACCTGGCTCTTACGTGCGGACCATCAGGGTAGCAACACCCTGAGCGTTTATGGTTCGACGATCGGCTGCCCTGTTGCGAACCGGTCCAAGTTGCCGAAGACGGCCCGCAACGCTTCGGCGTCGCCGTTCAAGGTGAGTTCTCCAGCCGACGCAGCATCGATGAACGTAGAAATCCCACCGACGACACGCCGCAACAATTCAGCGGTAAGCGTCACCGTGACATCTGCACGCGGCGGCGCCGCCGGGAAAGCACTGATTGCGCGGTTGGACAGCTCCAAGGTCCAGTCCTCGTTGAGGTCAGTGAAACGCCAGCCGATGACCACCTGCAGCCCACCGACTTCTTCAGACTTGAGACGAACGCCGATGAGGTCAAAGACCTGGTCCACAGTCAACGAGCGCAGCATGTGCCCGGGAATGCTGTTGCCGCGTTGCGGCGGAGGTCCTTGGCGCAGTTCCATTGCGCCCGTGAGGAACGCGTTTCGGAAGGTGGCCGATTGCGCTTGGTAACCGAGTTGTTCCAGTGTGTCTGCCTGCAGCGCCCGGGCTTCGACATGGTCTGGCTGGGCAAACACCACGTGGTTCAACACCTCAGCAACCCACCGGTAATCGCCGGCCTCGAACGAAACCCGCGCCTTGGCCACTGCGGCATCGGCTCCGCCCATGAACTCCACGTACCGACGTCCTGCTTCGACAGGCGGAAGCGAGAACAGCCGCGACGGGTTGCCGTCGTACCAGCTGAGGTATCGCTGGAACACGGCTTTGACGTTGTGCACGAGGTCGCCGTAGAAACCGCGCGTGTGCATCTGCGCCTGGAACTCCGGGGGAAGCTCAAGATGCTCGGCGATTTCCTGTGGGGTCATCCCGTGGTTTGCGAAGCGCAACGTTTGGTCGTGCATCCACCGATAGAGGTCACGTTGCAGCACGAGGAACTGTTGTACGTCCTCGTTACCCCACCGTGGCCAGTGGTGCGAAGCAAAGACCAGCTGCGCCTCACGACCGAAGCGAACCAAGGCCTCGTTGGCGTACTTGGACCATGCGAGCGAGTCACGAACCTTTGCGCCGCGAATTGGAACCAGGTTGTGCATCGTATGTGTGCAGTTCTCCGCGGTGCAGAGCCACGCAAAGTCAGGGAAATAGAAGTTCATCTCCGCCGGAGCCTCGGTTTCCGGTGTCAGTTGGAAGACGATGCGCACACCATCCACCACCATTTCCTGACCCGTGGCTGTGACGTCGTCGGTTGGAGCGATCAGGGTGATACCAGACGTCGCGATGCGTTTACCCAACCCGCAGTCGATGTAGCCCTGGGGCGATGCTGGCAACCGCGAGCCGAACTGATACGAGCTTCGACGGTTCATGGCAGGACCTGCCAGCAGATTTTCTGACACCGCTTCGTGAAGGAAGCCGACTGGCGCAATGACCTTGCATCGGCCAGCTTCGACGTCTTCCTCGGTAGTCACGCCAAGCACTCCACCGAAATGATCGGCATGGGAATGGGTGTAGATCACCGCAACGACGGGGCGGGCGCCCAAATGCTGGTTAGCCATCTCCAGCGAAATACGGGCACTGTCTGAACTTGTGAGCGGATCGATGACGATCCAGCCGGTGTCGCCGGCGATGAACGAGATGTTGGAGATGTCATAACCCCGCACCTGCCAGAGTCGCGGAGCAACTTCGAACAAGCCATGAGCACGGTTCAAGCGAGCCTGTTCCCACAACGCCGGGTGCACGGTGTCTGGCGAGACGGGGTCGTCAAGGAATGCAAGTTCGTTCACATCAACAGCAAGGAAGCCGTTGACCCCTTCGATGCGCCCGGTGGGATGTTGGGCAACCAGGCCACGCATCACCCGGTCTCGGTCAGAGGTGTCGACCGAGGTGATGGCGGCGCCTGCGGCGCTGTTTGCTGCGACGGTATGCGGGGATGCAGGTTTAGCGCTGAGGTCGGGAGACATCTCCGCAGCCTATGGCCGGATTGATTCCCGCGCCGGTGTCCAATGGGTTGCTCACCTCGGCTTCAGGATCGCTGCCCCAACACACATGCCAACGAACGCACCGCCGACGCAACGCATGAACACAACAACCCAGCTTGGGTTGTTGAGCGATCCAATTGCCCCCGCAATCACGATCCCGAAACCGGTGAAGCCCCACACCACCAGCTGGCTGATGGCTGTCACCGGAAAGCGCGCAACCGTGTCTGCACGTGCACGGAACCATCCAGAACGGGCGTATGAAGCAAGCAGAAAAACAGCCAGCAAGGTAAACCCGACGTGGCCCGTGTATTGAGCAATCCGAGCGGGGCTCCAGCCTCGGCCAGCGAACTGCGCTCCGCCCAGCGGCTGGCCAAACCAGGGGAAGTGGCGAGCCGCCCATCCCCAATCGTGTGTGAACTGATCGATGCCCACATGGGAAAGCGAACCTGCTGAAGCCCAGAGCACGGACCGGATGACACCCGTTTGATGCGTCGCCAAGCCGCGATACGACGCAAAGTCGAACGTGTTGCGAGCGTCGAGTTGTGGAACGTGATCAGGAACCACCGGTGCAAGTACGCGGGCAACCAACCAGACGATCACCAGGGCCAACGGAACGCACACAACAAGCGCCGCCGGAAGTTCGTGGGACCGCACCTCAAAACGAGTCCCAACCAGGACATAGGTGAGGTCTGGGGCCATGCTGGCGATCATGAGTGCCAAGCCGTCGACGGCGTTGGGCCATCGGCGGGCGATCGGCAGCAGAGGGCCCTGGTGGGCGAGAAAAGTGAGCGGCACGGCTACAGGGTGGCGAGAGGAAGCGGCAGTTGGTTGAGAGCGGCGTCGAGCGGGTCAGGAAGAGCAGCTGAGCATGGAACACCCAACCCTGGACCGGGCCCACTCGGGACGTTTCTGAGCAAACCGTTCGTTGCCCGGCTGATCGTCGTAGGGATGTCTCAGCACGTTGAGCAGCGTGGTCACAAGAGACGAGTCTCCGGTCGTTGCAAGGTCGATTGCCTCTTGGGCCAAGTAGTTACGCAACACGTACTTCGGGTTTGTGGCGTTCATCTGCGCGCGTACCGTATCGGACGGCCTCTCGTCCTGGCGGACGCGACCCGCCCACAAACGCAGCCAACCCACCAATGAGGCCCTCGTTTCGCCTGCGATTGCCTCTGGCGAATACCAGGCATCTGCCAACGGAAGAAGCAGGTCGTCGTCGGTTGCATCTGGTCCCGTTGGAACCTGAGCGAGTGACCTGAACCAGATGACCTGATCGATCTCAGCAGTGGTGAGCAGCTTCAGCAGATCGTCGAACAGCAGATCGTCGTCGGACGTTGCCGATGCCAGACCGAGACGTTGACCCATCATCGTGCGGAACATGTCGCTGTAGAGCGAAGGGAACTGATCGATTTGGGTTTGCAGAACCGACACGTCGGACACCACGGCCGCAAGAGCGTTGGCCAACTGCACCAGGTTCCAGTAGACAACTTGCGGCTGATGACCAAACCGGTATCGCCGACCTCCGGCATCGGTGGTGTTGGGCGTCCAGCCTGGGTTGAAGTCTTCCAACCAACCGTACGGGCCGTAGTCAATGGTGAGACCGAGGATGGACATGTTGTCGGTGTTCAACACGCCGTGCACAAACCCAACTCGCATCCATTCCACAACCAACCGCACCGTACGTGCGCATACTTCACCGAACCACGCACCGATGCCAGCGTCCCAGGTAGACGGATCGTCGATTTGCGATTCGAACTGAGGAAAGTCAGCGCGAATAGTAAATTCGATGAGGGCTGAGAGCGTGTCCGTCTCGCCGCGAGACGCGGGTAGCTGAAAATTTCCGAAGCGGACAAACGAGGGAGCAACACGGCACACAATTGCACCGGGCTCGGGCTCTGGATTGCCGTCGTAGAGCATGTCTCTCACCACGAGGTCACCGGTGGAAACCAAGGACAACGCCCGCGTGGTGGGCACCCCAAGGTGAAACATGGCCTCGCTGCAGAGAAACTCTCTGATAGACGAACGCAAAACAGCCCGCCCGTCTGCGGTGCGCGAATACGGCGTTGGACCGGGACCCTTGAGCTGCAGCGTCTGGTGACCCCCGGCAGTATCAATCACCTCGCCAATTGCGATGGCTCGACCATCACCAAGTTGGCCAGCCCAATTGCCGAATTGATGGCCGCCGTAGTTCATGGCAAACGGGTCGCTGCCCGAGGGGAGTCGGTTACCCGAGAAGACCTGAGCGAAGTCGTCGGAATGAACCGTGTCGGAATCGATTCCAAGGAGCGCCGCGACTTCCGGCGACCAGGCGAGCAGCTGCGGTGATGCGACGGCGGTTGGCGACACCCGGCTGAAGTGTGCGCGGCTGACCTGACGGCGCCGGTTCGACAATTCCGGGTCAGCTTGCAGCTGCCCTGTAAAACGGTTGTCGAACCGCAGCCCGTCCAGGAGTCTTGGTTCGTCCACCGCTGTCTCATCCACCGTAAGCCCCATGAGTCCACGGTACCGGGTGTAGCCGTCTTTGGTGGCGAATGCGATTGCTTGCCTCATTCACTCAACGGAAAAGAGTTGGTGAGCTTTCAGCGATTCATGAGCCACATCGTCGCTCCGACACCCACCACGGCCGGAGCGATTCCGAGCGCATATCGAGCCCCGAACCATCGTCCGCCGGCTGCGGTGGCAGCCACCAGCTTCGTGACGGTGTTGGCCGCCAACGCCACTCCCACAAACCAGGTCCCCGACTTCCCGGAGATCACGTCGTCACGAACAAGAGCCGCCGCGGACAGCGATGCCGCGTGCGCATCGGCCAACCCGCTTGCGGCCGAAACAGCCAGCACCACCGAGTCTCCCAATTGGTCCACAAGGATGCGCGACACCGCAATGGTGGTGCCAAGAACCGCAGCGGCCATCAGCGATCCCTTCAGCGCCAAGGGTCGTCGACCTGAAAGGCCCGGGTTTCCCGTTTCCAACTTGGGCGATCGCCGGTCGACGAGCAACGCGGTAGCTGCGAGCAGAAGCGAACCAACGGCCATGGGCGGCAGCAGCGTGAGTCCGAAGCGCGGCACCGCGACCCACGTGAGCACAGCCAACTGCACGCAGGTGGCCACGCTGGCCAGAAGCGAGCCACCGAGAGCCGACATGCGCAGCGCTGGATCAGAGCGAGCGATCCGCGCCAGGCCGAGCGTCGTTGCAGCACCCGACACGAACCCGCCCGTTGCGCCGACCACCAACAGTCCCCTGCGATCTCCGACGATACGCGTCGCGATGTAGCCGAACCATCCCACACCCGAGAGCAGCAGCACCAGCGTCCAAATGCGGGCCGGGTTGATCGACGCCGACGGACCATACCCTTTGTTGGGCATCAGCGGTAGCACCACAAAGGCAAGGACGAACCATCGCACCGCGTCGGTCACCTCCGCTTCGGTGACCACTTCACGCACCATACGACGAACACCCTGTTTGCTGACAAGAACCAGCGTGAGTACCGACGCAATACCAACAGCCAGTGTCCTCGTGGTGCCACACGAGCGCACCCAAGAGAAACGCCGCAAGCGTTGCGGCTTCTGTCGTGAGACCAATGTGTTCACTCCCCGAGCGCATGTATCCGACCGCTACCAAGACACTGACGGCGAGAACGCCTGCAGCAACAACGACCGGATCGAGAGAAGCGGCGATGGTCCCTGCCACCGTCACAACGGCGAAGGTGCGGGTGCCAGCCGTTGTCGATTGCTCGTGTTCGCGCCACTCGTGATGTTCGCGTTCGAATCCGAGAACCAGACCGATCGCGAGTGCGACTGCGAACGCCCTGAAGTCGTCAATGGCAATCATGGCAACCTAGGCGATCCTGACATGCCGAACGGAACATGGTCCACCCTGTCACGAAGAACAGTCGTTGTCGGTTGCGTGGCAAGAGCTTGCCAAGTCGGTGCTCATCGCCGCAGTACTTGCCGTTGTGTCCATCATTGGGGCAACGACCGCCTACCGTCGAATCGACCAATGACCGCCCACCGCTTAACCGAAGAGGACCACGTGCAAGACTCCACTAAGGCCACGACCGATGGGGTACCAGACCCAGGGCTGACCGCATCGCAGTCTCACCGGCTCCGCCTGTTCAACCTCATTGCTGGCGGCGCTCACGCCGTTCAAGGCGTTGCCATGCTCGCTCTGTCGAACGGGCTGACGTTGCCGGTGAGCGCGACTTTCGCGACCACACAACCCGGACAACCGGTTGACGGGTCGCGTCTCAGCACGTTGTTCAGCTATCGCCTCGGTCCTGCGGTCGCAGCCTTTTCGCTGCTATCGGCGGCATTCCATTTCCTCGTCGCCTCACCGTGGGGATTCCCGCGCTACCAGCGCGAACTGGCGGCGCACCGAAATCGTTTTCGATGGGTGGAGTACAGCCTTTCGGCCTCGCTGATGATCGTGCTCATCGCGGGCATCACCGGCGTCACCGACATCGCAGCCCTCATCGCACTTTTTGGGGTCAATGCGTCGATGATTCTCTTCGGGTGGCTGATGGAAACCACCTCACAGCGGGGCACCAAGACCGACTGGACTCCGTTCGTCTTCGGGAGCATTGCCGGCGTGGTTCCGTGGATCGCGATCGTGATCTATCTCTTCGGTGCCGGGGAGGGGATGCCCAACTTCGTTTACGGCATCTTCGTGAGCCTCTTCGTGTTCTTCAACAGTTTCGCCATCAACCAATGGCTCCAGTATCGGGCACACGGCCGATGGCACGACTACCTGCATGGCGAGCGGGTGTACATCGTCCTGAGCCTGTTGGCCAAGTCGTTGCTCGCCTGGCAGATCTTCGCCAACGTGCTGGTGTAACCCGACTGGTGTGACCCGACTCGTCTGATCGGGCGACGGCGAGCTCAGGCAGGTGACTGACCAGCCGGTCCAGCCGCGGGGCGGGCCGGAGAGGTGCGTTTGTTTCGCATAGCGACGACACGAATCAGACCGAGCGTGACGAACACCGAAACTCCCGCCGCGGTCATCCATCCGTAGAACCGGGCGCCACGGTCATGTCCGGCTTGCAGCCCGTGCACCGTCGAAGCGACGAACAGAGGGAAGCTCAGGTAATGGGTCAACCGCCATACTCTTCGGCCGATCCACTTTCGCAACAGCGATGTGACCTCGATCAATACGAGCAGGTAGAACGAACCGATCCCCCAGTTCACTGCCCCGGTACGCCACTTCGAGGCAGACGGAACGAACAGCTCACGCCACCCGAAGTAGACCCAATTGTCCGCCACGAGTGACAGCAGGTGGACCCCGGTCAGGATCAAGCACGCCGCACCGAGGAATCGATGCAGATCGAGCAGCCAACCGGGCGCTGTTGCCTTGTTGAGCACGCGAGCGGACAAGACAAGCCCCCACAGGATGGACATCACCAGCAAGAGCCATGCGACGATTCCTGATGCTCGGGACATGTACCAGGCCAGCTTCGGCGTCAGTGCGCCGATTGTGATTGCCAGGTGATCCCCTGCGGCTCGGGGCACATCCATACGTGCACCTACGGTCATGGCCATTGCTATAGCAGAACTCACGGTCATGCTCCTTTCAGTTGACTGCTTGGGGAACATCGGCAGATCGAGATGTCGACCCAACCACAAATTCGTTCCAACTCGGTGTTCGGGTGACAACCCCACCGCGTTCCGGGATCACGATCGCGTGAGCCCCGTGACCTGATTCGATGACCAAATCGGCATTTGGTTCGCTGCCACTACAGAGCGCTATCTTCGTGACCGCTTCGGCCCACCAACCGGACCCAGCGATGACTGCTGCAGTCCCGCCGAAAACCGCAGGAGTGCGGGTGGCGGCGGTAATGAGATGGTGCCACTTCACCCCACCGTTGTCCCACGTCCGCATAGAGGTGGCCGACACAGCCAAGGCACCGTCCGTCAGAAGCACAGACTGTTTGCCGACCGGCTGCGGAAGGTCAACCTCGACATGCCACACTCCGTCGGGCGATGTTCCGGCAACTCTGACGTCACCTCCGAGATTGACCATCACCCCTGTTGCACCTGCAGCAAGGAGAGCGGCTGAGACCAGGTCTCCTGCGTAACCCTTTCCAATCCCGCCAAGATCGAGATGCGCGCCTGGAGGGATCATCACCGAGAGGGTGGTGTCGTTCATCTCGATGCCGCCTCGCAAACCTTCAGTTCGAGCCATACGACGCGACCCGATTCCGGCGACTGACAGTCGGCGATGTGAACCGTGACCGTCGTGAGCTCGTTGCCCTCGTTGACCCGACCGCCCGAATGACTCGGCGTACCCGTTGTCTCGAAGCGTCGCTCCGACGAGGGCATCGAACCGGCCACCGGTCAGTTCGTTCGCCAGTACGGCGAGCTGAACCGCTGCGAACGTGGACGGCGCAACAGACACCCAGGTTCCGGATTCGCTGTTGATCCGCGTCACGTCGCTGTCCGATCGAAATCGACTCCAGTGTGCTTCGAGCGTTTCAACCATCTCGATGCCCTTGGTCGTCAGCGCGCGTACTAACGAAGCATTCTCAGCGCTGACGGCAAGGTGAGCTGCGCAGCCCATCGCGTCGAAATCAACCGCTCGCATCATCGGAGCAACCAATTGCACACAATCCTTAGGGTTTCGGCGCGCTCGGAGCCGCCGTTGTCACCGGAGCTGGGACCGTGGGGGGCGGGGGCGGGGCCGTCACGACTGCGGGAGGCGCGGTCGCAGGGGCAGCGGTCGCAGGAGGGGCAGTCACCGGCGGCGCCGTGACGACCGGAGGTGGCGGCACCGTTGCCACCGGAGCCGGAGCTGTTGGAGCAGGCGCGACTGGCGCTGGAGCGACCGGCGCTGGGGCTGCGGGTTCGGCTACCGCAGGTGCGGCGGTCGGCTGGGGTGTCTGCGGGGCTGGCTGCTCGGGAGCGCCGGCAACCGGCTGTGCTGCAGTTGGTTGTACTGCAGTTGGTTGTGCGGCAGTTGGTTGGGCGGCAGCCGGTTGACCCGCAGCCGGTTGAGCAACAGCCTTCGCCCCGGGCTGTGCAGCGGCTTGAGCTGTTGGTTGCGCTGCGGGCCGGGCACCAGGCTGGCCCGCTGCGGGGTTCGTCGCTGCTGGCCGTGCTGCGGTCGGAGCCGCGGCGGCCGCAGGAGCCTTCCCGGTTGCTGCCGCTGGTTGAGCTGCAGCTTGGGCACTGGGCACCACACCTGCTGGAGCAGCAGCCGGAGCCGGGGCACCGGCGGCTGGAGCAGCAGCCGGCGCTGGAGCACCGGCGGCTGGAACACCGGCGGCTGGAGCCGGGGCCGGGGCTGGCACAGCAACGCCGTTCGCATCAAGCGCTGCCACGGGCTGACCGGACTCGCCCAAAGCAGGATCTGCGGGCACGTCGAATGGAACCTGCCCCTCGGACGGATTTACCGCCGTCCCCTCGACCAAGGGCATCGCCTCCGGTTGTGATGCAGCTGAGGCGGCTGGATCTACGGCAGGCGCACCGACGGGAGCAACGCCAGCCGGAGCAGCTGCCGCCACCACCACGGTTGTGCTGGCTCGGATGACGGCCAGCTGGTCGGCTCGAGCGAAGGTGGTGGTGATGCCGAGGGTAGAAGCGACAGAGAACGTTCCGACCAGGATGCGGCTCGCCGACGCTGCATGCGAACGCCGGGACCGCGAGCCGGTTGTTGGGACAACGTCAGTCGGCCGGGCAACCGTGCCGGCAACGGCGGCCGCTTTCGAGCTGGGGAGCTCGGGGAGTTTTACCGGTCGTTCCCGATTGGGGCGACGCGCAGCAAGGTCCTCCCCGAAAGGATCGTGGGAAACGTCTTCGGCTGCAGCTCGGCGACGCGCCTGAAGTGCAAGCACCCGCTCGTGAGCAGCTGTGGACGCTGTGCTGCTGGGCTCGGCAGCACGTAGTGCGGCGCCTGCGCCTGAGTTGTAGTCCGCCGTACCAGAAGGGTCCGAGAGCACCGGAAATGAAGGTGTGGGTTCGAATTCCAAAGTCATCTGAATCAACCGATCGTGTAGGTGAGTTGGTTTGCCGAGACCGTGCAGGCAAATGTCGCCGCACCGGACCCGGTTGGAGCAATGAATTGCACGCTGATGGACGTGCCCGTTGACGAAGTGGTCGCAACAACGTCAGGTGCACCGACTGCAGCAAGCAACACGGGGGCGCCATTGACTACCTGTACAACGACGGTGCCTGCGTTTCCGACGGTGAACGCCACCGGTCCAGCCACTACGGCCGATGCGCCAGAAGACGGAGCGACCGTGATCGCCGGGCCGGTTCGAGGTGGAGTTGTCGGAGCGACGGTTGACGCAACGGTTGACGCAACCGTTGCCGGGGTCGTTGGTGCGACGGTGGGCGCAGCTGTCGATGGCACTGTCGGCGGCAGGGTCGTCGCCACCGTGATGGCTGGCTTTGTTGTCGCAACGGTGGCCGGAGTGGTCACGGCAGTCGTCGCTGGGAGCCGGGTCGTAGCCGGGGCAGGAGCAGTCACCACGATCGCCGGCCGTACGGTCTCCGGTGCCGCTCCCCCAGAAAGAGACGTCGCGGTCTGCCCAGCTAACGGAGCAGCGCCTCCAGCGACCGGGCCGACGGCCTGCCCTTCTGCGCCGCCCGATTCAGAAGCGAGTGCGAGCGGAGCCAGGGTTCCGCTTCCGCCAGTTCGGGCGAGCGTGGTCTGGGACTGAGCGGACGCCTTTACCGCCACAGTCTTCGGTGCGACCTTTTGTTTGGCCGCGGCAGGTTTACTTGCGACCGGCTTCGCCGGCGCCGGTGCTGGTGCTGGTGCCGGAGCTGGTGCCGGAGCGGGAGCCAGCGGCGCAGCGGGAGCGGGAGCACCGGGAGCGGGAGGAGCCGGCGCTGGAGCAGGAGCCACAACCGGGGCGGGAGCTGGTGCCGGCGCAGCCGGCGGGACCGGAATCGGTTCTCCCGACGCAGCCGCCGCTCCGGCTGTCGCGTCGCCGAGGGCGAGGGCCGACGGCGCAGCCGGGTCGACAGGTTGCTCCGTCAGCACCACTTCGTCGGACAGCACAACTTCGTCGCTGAACACGACGTCAACGACGCTCGCAGGAGGTGACACTGCGATTGGGGCGGCGTTTGGGGTCACGACTGACAGCGCGTCGAGGGCGATCGTGGAGTATCCGACGGTGGCTACGGAAAGCAAACCCATCGACCAGGCGATGAGATTGCGACGCGATTCAGGAGCACCCACCGCCGAGCCAGCCGGAGGCCGGTTGGTCATGGTTGGATTGGCTGCTGCACGAGAGCGCGGGCTCGACGGTTTTCGCAGGGACATGGGGCAGATCCTCTGCCTCCATTCGTGAAATGAACCCTAAACCAGGAACGTTTAGGAGCGATTTTCTCACGCTCCTTTGGTGAGCGAATGTTCATTTCGCCCGTGGAACTCCGCCCGAGCAGCTTGCCGCGAATTCCTGCTCTTGCCCATTTCGCTTGAAATGAACCTCGATCGTCTCCGGCCCGGAATTGCCGATAGAGACAGTTCCGCCCGCTGCCGGGAGCGCCGCATCGAGGACGATTGCATTGCCGGTGCAATGAGCCGTGATGGTTCCTGTCGTGAGCGTAAAGACAGTCGGTGCAGCCGGGCTTGGAGTCGTCGGTGAAGGGGTCGTCGGTGCGGGCGTTGTTGCAGCGACCGCGGTCGTCAAGGGGACCGCAGTCGCTTGAACGGTCGGTGGAAGCGTGAGTGGAAGCGGGGTGGAAGCGTGGGTGGAAGCGTGAGTGGAAGCGCGGGTGGAAGCGTGGGAGGAGTGACAGGGCCCGTCATCGGAGCAACCGTCGTGACGACCATCGGAACTGTTGGGGTATTCGCACCCAACACGGGTGACACGGTGGTACCTGCGTTCGTCGGCGACAAGTCCCTCGATCCGGTCGACGAATCTGGTGCACCCATCACTGCTGTCTCCGCCGCTGCGGCTTTCTGCTGAGGGCTCGTCGTCACCTTCGATTTGGATGCAGCGGCTTGCTTTACGGCGCGGGGCGACGTAATGGGTGGGACAGGGGCCGTCGTTGGGGTCCATTTCGCCGCCGTTGCAGCAGGCGGTGTGACCGGAGCCGGGGCAACAATCGGAGCGACCGCTGCTGGCGCGGGCTGAGGAACGGGGGCGGCGACCAAAGGGGCGACCGACGTCGGCTGGACAGGGGCGATAGCAGCGGCGCCGGCACCCGTCACAGGGATCACTGTTTCCGCCAGCACAATCGCAGCGCTGTCATCGACAACGCCCTCCCCGGGGTCAACGGGCTCCACGATCGGAACAGGCACCGGGGTCACAGCCTGGACAAATGTGGGTACTGGTCCGCCCTGTTCGGCAACGGAAAAGGCGTTCAACGCGATCATCGAATACGTCACGGCTGCGATCGAACACATACCGACGGCCCACGCCACTGTTGTTCGCGGCAACCGCAGCGTCCGGAGGTTGTCAAGTACGGAACGAATTTCCAACTGACCCGGGTCGTTGGGGTCCAGATCGTGATGGAAAGGAGCACGCGCAGACATTTGCCGATATGGTCAGGCAGGCCGTGCAAAATGAACCTTAAATCACCTGATATGGGTCGTCTTGAACGAACACTCCCTCGGGTGTGAACTGCAGGCCTTATTCCGGGAATCGGCTCACCGTTCTGGATACCACTCTCAATGCGACCGTGACGGCGTCCCCCCGACACACTTTGCCCCGAACTCTTCATCTTGGCCGGATCGGGTGAACTTCACTTCCACTTCTTCCGGCCCGGCATTTCCAACCCTGACTGACGCTCCGGCCATAGGCGTTGCCGCGTCGAGGACGATGGAGTTGCCAACACATCGCACCGCGACAGTGCCCAACCTCAGCGTGAAGGCTGCCGCCGTCGGAGCAACGGCGGTTGCGGGCGGAGCTGTGGTCGGGGAGCTCGGCGCAGAAGTCACCGTCGCCGAGTGGTCGTCGTCTATCGTCAGGCTCACCGTCATCGCCGCGGGACGTGGTAGTCACCGGAGCCGGAGTCGCAGCCACTGCGGTGGCCGCAGGCGCTGGCGGCACCAAAGCAGGAACGCCAGCAGCGACTGTGACCGGCGCTGGGGTCGGAGATGGGCTCGGAGATGGGCTGAGGGTTGGAACCGGTGCAGGAATCGGAGGCTGAGCCGGATTCGAATTCGGCAGGGGTTCACTCCGGCCAGAAGGGACGGAGGTGGCGTTGCGAGGAATCGAGATTGGAGGCGGGGCGACGATCTCTCCCTTCCGCCGCGTGGTGGACGGTTTCGACCCACGGGCTTGGCTGAAACCGAAGAAGCCACCACGGTCACCGGCTTCGCAGCGGCCGCCGTGGTGGGCGGCATGACAGGTCGCGTTGTGGGTGGCGTGGTGGGCTGCGTGATGGGTGGCATGACAGGTCGCGTGACCGCAGGAGCCAGTGTCGACGGCGTGAAAGTTTTGTTCCCTGCCGTCGGAAGCACTGTTTCAGGCAGCAGCCCGGGCCCGATGGGTCGCTCCACTTCGGGTTCAACTCCGATCCCTCCGTTCACCGCTCGGCCGCTGCCGGTAGACCCCTGGCCGGGTTCGAACAGCACGGTCTCGGGGAATGGCCGCGTTACAACCGATGACGGAGTGACAGGTTTGCGCGCCACTTCCTCGCGCAAGGTGAGCGCGACGTCAGCGACCTCGATAGCCGGGGTGAGTGGACGGACGAGTTGGTTCTGCACGCTGTACACCGCCCCGATACCGAGGCCGGTCGAGAACAACACGCCGGTGGACCACGTCATCAGATATACGAGTCGTGCGCCCACAAACAGACATCTTGTCTGGTAAAGCATTAACGGAGAGCTAACGCCCGCCAGGGTGCCTAGAGCACCCTAAAGTTCCGCCGATGGCAAATGTCGTGATGGTTGAAGATGACGTCCGTATCAGGCAAGCGCTTGCCCGATCATTGACAGCGAAGGGGCATTCGGTTCGTCAGTTCGCAGAGGGTTTTGCCGCGTTGGACTCCATTGTTGCGGACCCACCCGAGGTGGTCCTGCTTGACCTCGGGCTTCCAGACATCGATGGCCCCGACCTACTGATCGAGCTGCGCAAAGTGTCGGATGTGCCCGTCATCGTCGCTACCGCCAGAGACGACGACGCTTCAGTTGTATCCGTCCTGCACGCCGGCGCCGATGACTACGTCATCAAGCCGTTCTCCATCGAACAGGTTCACGCGCGCATCGTCGCACTGCTCCGACGCACCAGCGGGCCAACCGGCTCCCCCGTGATCGAAGTGGGCACGCTGACGATCGACCCACGCCGACACGCAGTTGACTTGCAGGGACGACGCATCGAGTTGACGCGCAAGGAGTTCGAACTCCTCTCGTACTTGGCGTCACGTCCGGGCGTCATGGTGAGCAAACAAGAATTACTGGCCGAAGTGTGGCGCCAGCCCTGGGGAGGGAGCGAAAAAACCGTCGACGTGCATCTGTCGTGGTTACGGAAACACCTTGGTGAAACCGCCAGCGAGCCACGATTCCTTCGTGCTGTACGCGGCGTCGGTGTCGCCATCGTCGACCCCGACGACCCGTTGGACGGAGTCGACCGGGTGCCGTGAGACGCCGGCTTGCGATTGTCCTCACCGCTACGACGGCGCTCGTAGTGGTGTCTCTGCTGATCCCACTGGGCCTTGCCCTTCGGACCATCCCGCGTGACCGCGCGCTGAGCCGCGCCCGACTGCTCTCGCTTTCGGTGGCTCAGGCAATTGGGGTCGTGACGGACGCCGAACGTCTGAAGGGACTCGTTTCGCAGACCAGCGACCTCAATGAGGGTGGGGTGTCAGTGTTGATGCCAGACGGCAGCAGAGTTGGCGCTCCGTTCATGATTGACCCGGCAAAGACAGAAGTCATCAATGGAACTGCGCTCGAAGTGCCGACCCCTGACGGCATTCAGCTGCTGACACCCGTTGTGAACTATTCGGGTGTTTCGGTGGTCGGTGTGTTTGTCCCCGACGAAGTGATGACACGTGGTGTGTACGGGGCGTGGCTCGTTTTGGGGGCGCTGGGGCTGTTGATGATCGGGGTTGCAGTGGCCGTTGCGGATCGGCTTGCTCGCGCAATCACCACTCCCATTGCCGCGCTCGCTGCCACCACGAAATCATTGGCTCAAGGGCAACTGTCTGCGCGCGTACGACCGTCGGGACCGGCAGAAGTGCGCGATGTCGGTCACACGTTGAACTTGCTCGCGGACCATATCGGCGACCTGCTGGTGAGTGAGCGAGAAGCTATCGCTGACCTTTCGCATCGCTTGCGAACCCCGATCACCGTCCTTCGCCTCGATGCAGAATCGCTCACCGATCGGGCGGAAGCACAGCGACTCACCGAGGACGTTGACCAGCTCACGAAAGCCGTTGATGCGCTGATCAGACGTGCCCGCCTCCCGATGGGCGACCAAGAGATTTGCGACATTCGACAGGTGATCGGTGAACGGATCGGGTTCTGGGGCCCTCTCTGCGATGAGCAAGGCCGCTCCTTGGACTGGTCCCCCGAAGCCGGACAACTGTGGGTCCCGATCGGAACCGACGAGCTGGTTGCTGCGTTCGATGTCCTCATCGACAACGTGTTGAGCCACACCCCCGAGGGCTGCCGGCTGAGCGTCACCGTGAACTCCGATGCGAGGAACGCCCGGCTCTTAGTCGACGATGCCGGGCCTGGGTTTGGTGAAGACGAACTCATCCGGGGCGCAAGCAGCGCAGGGTCGACCGGTATCGGGCTGTCCATTGTGACGAAGACCGCAGCCGGTGCAGGTGGCACCGTTTCCGTTCGGCGTTCGCCGCTGGGCGGGGCGCGCGTCGAAGTCGTCTTCCCGCTGTTGTTCACCCAGCCGGGAATTCGTCGAGCCTGACCTGATGGGTCGCTGCGAGCGATCCAAAATCACTCCTAAATGTCACCGACTTAGGGCTCACTTGGGGCGACGTCGGGCACAGTCCTCGTGCATCCAGGACAAGAACGTGACCCTCACAGGATGGATAAGGACGAGCTATGCGCAATCGAACCATGAAGAACTCGATGTTGGCTGCAACCACTGCCATGGGACTGATCGGAGTCGCCCAGGTCTCCACCCCGTGGGCGGCAGCAGCGTCGGCAAAGGACATGCCGAAGTCCTCCGAGAAGGCCAGAGAGGCAGCGGCAGAAGCAAAGAAGGCTGCAGAAGAACGAGCCCGGGAGGAGCGTCGACGCCCAACAACAATCGCAGGACAGCCCGGACATGATGATGACGAGGACGACCGCGACGACGACCGCGACGACGACCACAATGACGACGACCACAGTCCAACAACTGGAGCAGCCCCGACTACAACTCCACCGACGCCTCCGACCGTCCCCTCGACCAGCTCGACAACAACCTCCACCGTGGTGCGACCAACGACCAAGGTAACGACCACCAAGGTCGGCGCTCCGACGACCAAGGCCACGACCACGACCACGAAGGCCTCGCCGACAACCACGAAGCCCGGGACCACGACGGTGCCTGCCCCGGCCTTGCGCACCGCGTCTGCATTCGTTTCAGCTGTCGCAGGCAAACCGCTCGCGTTCACCGCGACGGTATCCAACACCGGAGCAGCAGCCCAAGCAGCTTCCGTGGTGATCACGATGTCCAGCACCGGCACCCTTCCGCACTACTTGGAAGCAGTTGGCACGACGGGCAGTTGGACTTGTTCTGCGTATGTAAAGGCACCGACTTCTCCGACGCAGTTCACCTGCACCTCTACGCTCGCTGCGGGTGGAAGCGGTGTGATTACGGTATCGAGCGGCAGTCTTGTCACTGGTGCTGCAGGGACAATGTTCACCGGCGGCGCAACAGTCAACCCTGGCGGCGCAACAAGCGGCGCCGTCGCGACGCTCTGAGGTCGCGCGTGTCGGCGATTGCCACCCACGATCCGGTCGATGCCTCGATCGGAACATTGCATTTCGCCGCAATGGGGTCCCCGTGCTCGGTGTCCATCTTGGACGCCGGGCCGGGGGATTCCCGCTTCGACCTCGCCGTGCGCAGAGTGGAGGAGCTCGAAACCGCGTGGAGCAGGTTTCGCCCACACAGCGAGTTGTCCTTGCTCAACGCTGCGGGCTCAGCCACGGTCTCGCACGACACCTTTCTGCTCATCGACCATGCCGTCACGGCTTGGAAATGGACCAACGGACTTTTCGACCCAACGGTGCTGTCGGTGATGACCGCCTCTGGATACGACCGAACGTTTTCAGCCATCAACCGCACAACAACCTCGTCAGCCAGACTCCCCCGCGCGTCCGGATGCGGCGGGATCGAACTCGATCCCGATCGCCGGACCGTCGTGCTGCCTGCAGGAACCGGCCTTGATCCTGGCGGTATCGGGAAAGGTCTCGCAGCGGACCTCGTCGCAGAATGTCTGCTGAGTTACGGCGCAACCGGAGTTTGTGTGAACTTGGGCGGTGACATCAGGACCGCAGGCCAATCTCCCGTCAATGGATGGCCAGTCGGGATCGCCGACCCTGGCCGACCGGATCACCAGGTCGCCATGCTCCGCCTCACCGATCACGGCTTGGCCACCAGCAACCGGCTCACCCGTTCTTGGATCCGCAACGGCGTGACCCGCAATCATCTGGTGGATCCGCGCACATCGGCTTCGGCCAGCGGCCCAGTCGCAGCATCGGTACTTGCCGGCCAAGCCTGGTGGGCCGAAGTGCTGACAAAGGTGGCCATGATCGGGGGACCGATGGCTGGTCCGATGATCGACGCATTGGGCGGGCATCTGCTGTCGTTCGACGAACACGGAAACGTGAGCGTCAGCCCCGGTTTACACCTCACCGACTGAAACGGACGGCGCGGGGAGTAAGCGGGGAATACGCGGGGAGTCAGCGGGGAACAACCTCAGAGTGCCATTGATCTGACCACGAACATCGCGCCGCCGCTGATGAGTCCACATGCCGACACAAGCGGCAGAGCTGACACGGCAACAGCGATCGCCCCGCCTTGGCTGCGACCGGCGAACCGACGCACCGCGTGTTCCATACGAGCCATGAGCAAGCCTGCGGCGATGAGGGTCAACGCCAGACCGATCCCATAAGCCACGATCAGCGCAAGCCCAAACGCAACCCGATCAAGCGCGATGGCGCCCAGCAGCACGAGGAGAGCTGATGGGCTCGGGACCATGCCGCCGGCGACGCCCATCACGGCGAGTTCTCGACGCGACACATCGGTACCCGGCTTAGGAAGTACGTGGGTATGCGATCCCCCACCATGACGGTGCTCGGTGACGATCCATCGATTGCTGTCGACGGAAGCAGCGCTCGGCCGCAACGATGTACGAATCCGCTGAAGCCACCCCTGCTTCGCTGCGTGGTCGTGACGGTGTCCATGTTCGTGATCGTGACCATCCCCGTGATCGTGTCCGTGATCATCCCCGTGACCGTGGCTCGAGGATGCCGTGGCTGCGCGCCGGCGCAACCGAGTGCGCAACAGGTTGAAGCCCACACCCATGATCAGCACGCCGGACAACGCACCCGTTACCCGCACGGTCCGATCCGGAGCGAATGCACCGGACGCAAGTGCAAGCCCGCTGAACAGCAGCACGCCGATCGTGTGAGTCATGGCGACTGTTCCGCCGATAAGCACGAGATCACGTCGTCCACCCCGACGACCAACCACATAGGCAGCCATCAGTGACTTGCCGTGCCCTGGTGCAAGTGCATGCCCGGCACCAAGAACCAGTGCAATGAGCAACGCTCCGGCAATCACGAACGGAGTCTGGGCCCGATCCTCCAGCAGTGATTGGAACCGTGTGCTCAGCCGATCGGCGCCCCGACCCGTTGAACCGGACGCACTCGATCCGTCAAGAGCACCCGCTGCTGGGACACTGCTCATCGGGTCAAAGGAGTTCACCGTGACCTCGGTATGCAATGCGCGCAGAGGAACTGCCCCGGAATCATATGTGCGCAGTATTCCGGTCGGCGACACGGCCGGAGCCGTTGTCACGCTGCGGGTGCCAGCACCGGGGACAACGGTCTCGCGCCACCCAGCCCGCCCGCCATAGTTGGCATCGTCGATCACCACGGTCTCGCCGATGCCGACCTGAACAGCCACGGTCCCAGCACAGGTGAGGCGAAGCGTTGACAGGCCGGCCTGGCCCTGCTCAAACACCCCCATCGCGGAGGTGAAGACCGCCGCTCCAATCTCGTTTCCAACTCCAACGGTGATGCCCTTTCCGAGACGGCCGCATTCGGAGGTGGACCACTTCGTCAGCGATGCAGCCTCGGCGGTCGCAGGCTGACCAGCGGTGCCCAGCCCCTGACGGACACGCAGCGCCGGCAGTTCTGCCATGTCGACCGTGTAACGGACCCGCACTGCGTCGTCCGTGAATTGCACGTTCAGGGAGGTGTTCGTGGTGAAATTGCCAAGCGGGTGGGCCGACGCAGCAGGTGACGCTGTGAGAGCCATGACCAGAGCAGCAGAGGTGAACCCTGCGGCTTTCGCCAGTCGACGGAGCGTTGTGGGAAACATGATCAGCCTTTCGAAACAAGCTGTGCGAGGGCGGACTTCGCCTCATCAGCAACAATCGGGTGAAACGAAGGGTTCAGCTTCAGTGCGTCGGACAGCAGTGCGATTGCGTCAGCAGCGCGCCCGTTGGCCTTGGCAATCAGACCGGCGTGAGCAAACAACGATGCGTCACGAGTTCCCTGCGCAAGCGCACGGCGGGCCGCGTCATCGGCAGCAGCGAGATCGCCGGCTCGGTAGGCGGCCCAGGCGAGGGCATCGTAGGCGTACACATCTTTTCGACCGGAGTTGACTTCGGCGGTCGCCATGCGGAGGGCTCGGTCTGGCTGCAGCTGGTGATCGGCAAAGAACATCACCAGTTGCCGGTCGTAGATCTGTTGTTCGGTACCGACCAACGCAGCTGTTGCAAGAACGAGGTCAGAAGCGAGAGCCGCTTGTTCGGGCTGACCGGCGACCGAGTACAAGTCACTCAGAAGGGCATACGCAACCGGATCGGGGAACTGGTCAACGGAGACTTCCAGTTGTTCAATCGCTTGTTGGACATTTCCGAGAGCAGCATCCGCACGGGCAAGGCCGAACGCCGCCGCACGGTCGCCTGGAGAGATGGACAACGCTGCGAGGTAGTAGGCCCTCGCACCAACATGGTCTCCCCTGTCGAAGGCGAGTTGTCCCGCAAACGACTGGTAGTAGGCCCGTTCAGAAGCACGGACGCCAGAACCGTCGGACATCACGACGGCTTCGTCGGCCAGTCGCTTCGCGGTGTCGGTGTCGCCCTGTACGAATGCGCGGCGCGCCAGTCGGACCGTGAGCGCTGCGGACTTCGGGCCAGAAGTGAGCGTCGACAGGGCCGAGGTTGCGGCGGAATAGTCACCGATCTCCGCAGATGCATCGGCAAGAAGGGCAAGCGCTTCTGGATTCGTAGGTTCGCTTATCAACACTTGCTGAGCTGTCGTTGCAGATTCGGTGAATAAGTGGCTGGAATATTGAACTCTCGCCTGAAGCAGCCGAGCAGACGCATTCGCTGGAGCGAGCGCAACGGCTTGCTTCGCAACAAGGGCTGCCTGAGCGAGGGATTGCGCATCACCACTGAGCCGAGCCCGCCGCAGCAACAGCGTGCCGATCAGGTCGGTCGACGACGAGGTAGGCATCGATTCGTTCGAAGCTTGCAGCTGCGTCAGCAGCCGATCGACTCCGGCCAACTCGTCCTGCACACTGAGGGACTCGCCAACGGCAGTTGATGTTGACCCGGATCGCTGCGTTGGCCTGCTCAACCACGACGTGGCAGCGAGTCCGATCAGCGGTACCACCAGCACCAGGGCAGCCAGCTTGCGACGAGATGGACCAGCCGCGCTGCTGGTCCGCTGGGGAAGAGAGGAACTGATTGCTGCATCCATGTGAAGTTCTCCGGGGCGTAGGTCCGAGGTTGGTTCAAGGCGGGTTCAAGGACCCGGGATTGGGACAGTCGTTTCGCAAGGAGGTTCACGAAAGGACCTGCGGAGCCGGCCGAACACCATTGGCGGCCGACCGGCTCGGGCAGGTTGGATCAGGCAGCTCGGATCAGTGAGCCCGGCCCAGGTAAGGGAACGATGCGCTGATGTCAGTGTGTGCAGGCACACAGTCCGAAGGGATTGCGCCCTTGCCATCGCGTCCGGGCGACTCGAACCCACCCGTCACGATGTTGAGTTCGGCATCGATGACGTCATCGCCCAATGCACGACCGTTGAGTGGACCAACGGCCTTGGTGGCCGTGTCGTAGGTGATCATGTCCGGAATCAAGACACCGGTGAGGGCCTTGTTGATGTCAGCGGAGTAGGCACCCTCGGCGTCAAGTGACGAGAACGCGGCCAGAGTGTCGCTGACGTTCTTTGCGAACTTGGCGCTTTGCTGGCTTGGCGGTGTGGTGTTGAACAGGTTCTTGTCTTCGCCGCCGTTGAACACAGCGTTGATTGCAGGGCGACCCATCTGGTCGATGATCTTGCCGTCGGCGCCGATCGTCTGTGCCCATACGCCGATCTTCGAGCCAAGGTCGCTGGACTTCACGTCAAGGATGATGGCGTTTGTGTTCAGCGAAGCGAAGAAGTCGACGCCCTGGCCGTTCTGGTCACAGAACCCGGTACGTCCACGGTCCTGCTTCAGCACGACCTGACGGAATGCATCGAGGTCGAAGAAGAACGGATCGCTCCGCACACCGGCCCACGCGACTCCGCTTGACTTCAACTTCGTCTCGAGTTCGTTGCTTGGGCCCTCGCCCAGCTTGCGTCCGCCGGTCATCGACGTTGCGCCGGAACCTTCATACCGGGTGACGGTGAATGTCTGGCGTGGGAGACCCTTGACGGTCCGCTTCACGGGGCTGAACTTGACGCCGTAAGCAACGTCTTCGATTGCGTCGCCGTTGTTGTCGACGTTGATCTTGTACGTCACGTTTGTTGCGTAGGTCAGTGGTGCAATGGCACCGGCGCCTGGGCCGGTCGTCATCACAAGAACGGTCTGATTCTTCTTGGCCGAGTTGAAGACGTACACGTCGTTGATGTCCGCGTCGGGCCGTGCTGATGGGGAGGTAAGGCCCGGCGCGTCCAGGTGGTCGGCTGCTCCGGCGAACGTGGTTCCGGTCAGGGCTGCTGCCGCGCCGATTGCCAAGACGCCTGCCGCCGTGCGGCGGACAGCGCGTCCAGATGGACGACTCGCAAAGCGAGGGGAGTTGGACATGGTGTGCTCCTGGGATACCCGCCAAGGACGGCTTGAACCGTCTGCGGCTCAGCGGGTTGTCGCAATGGTTCGGTGACGATCCAGGTGCGGATTGCTGCGGCGGTCAGGAATCCAGCCTTTCTCCCGGCTGGCCTCTCAGCGCGAGTTCAGGAAGAACGTCAGGAAAGCTTGGTAAACAGCCGCTCGACCTCATCAAGGGTGAAACCGTTGGCCTCCGCCAACGCTGGATTAGCGAGGCAAGCTGCCATCCCGGTTGCCAAAAGCTTTACCCCAACGTTGCCAAGCGCAGTGCGGACGGCCGCCAACTGCGTGACGATGTCTCGACATTCGCGACCCTCTTCCAACATCGCCTGCACCCCACGAATTTGGCCCTCAGCGCGTCGTAGGCGCTTTCGCAGGTCCGCTTGCACTTCGTCTGGAAGTTCCACGGCGCTTCCTACTTCGCGCTCGTTTTGCCGAACAATCTGCTGAAAAATGATCGGCTGCTCCCTGGAGCAGCAGGAGTTTCACGGCACGAGCAGCGGTTAGCCACAGCGACGTGGCCAAGCACTTGCTCCACATGCTGACCGCATCCGGCCCAGGTCGGTTTCGAACATGATTTACAGGTCACCATTCGGCACATGGTCCGAATATACCATACCCCTAGGGGTATGGTCAGATACCCGACACTTTCTTCGCGCGCCCCGTACCGGGGGGTCCAGCGAATGCTTGGGCGATGCGCAGCCACTCCGTTGCGACAGGTCCGGTGGCGATCAGCCCAGTGTCGGCCGGATTGCGTCGTTGCGTGACCACCAGCGCAAGTTCGCAGGCATCGCCTTCCACTCGGTCAACCGAGTCGGCACTGCCCACCGTAAACACGCGGCCGCTGGGCAACGTCACCCGTGCTGACACACGGGCGCTGGGAACAGGCAGTCCATGCGCGGCGAACGCATTCGGCAATGCCTGCAGTCCGAGGTACACCACATGGGCAACTCGGTCCGTCGGTTGGTGCGCCGCCCCCAGCGCCGCGACGATGTCGAAGCCGTGGGCCCACGCCTCCATCAGGCGTGCCGTAACTTTCGAAGCAACACTCATGTCTGGACCAAACCATGGGATGCGGTCCGACGGACTGTGCATCGACGCGACGCGCGCAAATTCAGAACGCGATGCGTTGAACCACGCGAAGACCTCGCGTCCGCCCATCCCACGATGCGATTCGACCACATCGTCCACCATGGCCTGAATCCCGGTCGCACTTGCGGGCCGCCGACCGACAAAAGCTTCTGGGTCCTGCAGCGCAAGGACCGCTGCCTCGTCGTTCCATGCAAGATGCACCAACTGATCCTGCAAAGTCCACGGATCACATTCTGTGGGAAGGGTCCACACAACGTCTCCGTGTCGTTGTTCGCCCTCGGCAACAAGTACAGCGATACCGTCGCCCTCAGCCAAGAAATCTGCGGTCAACGCGGACAGGTCAGCAGGCACCTCGCAATGATATGTTTTCAACAGCAACGTTGACAGATCCGCTTCAACAGGTTGAACTTTCGACGGATCGCCATCAACCGTCACCGCATCCCACCGAGGTCACTGTGCAGACAACGCATCCGGAACTGCGACGACAACAGTTGAACGCGGCGCATAGCCCGTGGCAGCCCCGAACGCTCTGGCAGCACCTGGACCACGCAGCCGCTCTACACGGCGCATCGCCGTTCATCATCACTGACGATCGTACGTGGACCTACGAAGAGGTGCTTGGGTGGTCCTGCCGTTTGGCGGCAGGTCTCGTCGACATAGGAGTTCGCCCCGGGGAGCACGTCGCTCTGGTGATGGCAAACCATCCGGAGTTCATCGCACTGAAGTTCGCCATCGCCCGTGCTGGCGCGGTTTGTGTTCCGGTCAACTTCCTGCTCCGCGAACGAGAACTGGCATACGTCCTTGCCCAGTCCGACGCCGTCGCACTCATCACCATGGACAGTTTTCGCGACCACAACTACATGCAGATCCTGGAATCCATCGGAGACAAAAGCATCCAAGCGCTCCGCAACGTTGTGGTGCTTGGAGAGCCGCCCCAGGAACGGGAATGGCGCACGGTTGCCGACCTCGAGGCGTTAGGCGCCACTGCGCTCAACACGCCACACGGGTGGGCGTCGCTCGCTCAAGTCAACGCAACCGTGGGGGTGAGCGACTTTTCCGACATTCTCTACACATCGGGCACCACCGGCACTCCTAAGGGCGCGCTCCTCACGCACGACATGGTCGTGCGCACCAGTTATGCGTCTGCGTTCGGACGGGGCATCGGCAAGGGTCACCGAGTGCTGTTCGCACTCCCGATGTACCACGTGTTCGGTTACATCGAGTGCCTCCTTGCGGTCATGTGGGCAGGAGGAGCAGTGGTGCCTCGCGCCGTATTCGACCCAGTCGACATGCTGGTGGCTGCGGGCATCCACCATGTGGACGAAATCGCCTGTGTACCTACGATGACGCTTGCGCTCCTCGACGCTGCCCGTGCCGGAGTTGATGCAGGTGCTTACGACCTTTCCTCCGTCCGCATTGTCTACTCATCCGGTACCGCTGCACCAGAAACCATCCATGCAGAAATCCGAGCCGTTCTCGGCGCCAAGGAGTTGGTAGCCGGATACGGCCAGACAGAGACCACTGCCGCTATGACCTCAACGTTGCCGGAAGCCACCGATGACTTTCTGCGCACCACCAATGGCCAGTTCCGAGCCGCTGGCGCAGCAGGCGACCCAAGCCTGGGTGGCGTGCTCGCCGTGTACAAGACGGTCGACGTGGTCACAGGCGTTGACCTTGCTCCGGGTCTCACCGGACACCTGGTGGTGAAGGGTCCTGCAGTAACACCCGGGTACTACAACAAGCCAGACGAAACAGCGGCGGCATTCGATCCAAACGGATGGTTCCGAACCGGCGATCTTGGCAGCATCGACGCTGACGGTTACCTGGCGCTGTCCGGTCGAATCAAAGAGACGTATCGCTGCGGTGGCGAGATGGTGATGCCGCGTGAAATCGAACTGCTGCTGATGGAACACCCTGACGTCGCAGATGCCCACGTGGTCGGAATCCCTCACGCACGAATGGGCGAAGTCGGGTGCGCATTTGTCGTACGACGGGAGCATGCAGAGGTGACCGCTGAAACGCTCATCTCGCTGTGTCGTTCGGAGCTGGCTCGCTTCAAGGTTCCGGCGCACGCGTTGTTTGTTGATGCCGACCAACTCCCACGCACGGTTACCGGACGGGTACAGAAGTTCGCGCTCATCGACTTGGCCAATGCAACCCTCAGCCAGGAGGCTGCCAGCTCATGACGTCCGCCCCAGATCCGGTGCTCCTAGTGCGCGAAGGCGCCGTGCTGATCATCACCATCAATCGTCCAGCTGTTCGCAACGCCTTCAACCAAGCCACCGCTCAAGGCGTGGCCGATGCTGTGGATCTGCTGGACAACGATCCAAACATCGTCGTTGGGATCATCACTGGCGCTGGCGGCAACTTCTCCTCTGGCATGGACCTGAAGGCGTTCGCACAGTCAGCTCCCGGAGATCGGCCATCGGAAATCGCCGGCCGCGGGTTCGGTGGAATCACCGAGCGTCCGCCCGTCAAGCCGCTCATTGCAGCGGTGGAAGGGTACGCGCTCGCCGGAGGCTGCGAGCTGGCGCTTGCGTGCGATCTCATCGTGGCGGCCGACTCTGCCCGCTTCGGGTTACCGGAGGTCACGCGCGGGTTGGTGGCCGGTTCAGGCGGTGCCATTCGGCTCGCTCGACGCATACCGGTTCAGATCGCTTTGGAGTACGCATTGACAGGCGCGCATATGACCGCCGCAGATGCGCATCGTTGGGGCTTGGTGAACCGCCTCGTTGCACACGGGGGCGCCGTTGACGAGGCGCGCATCCTTGCCACTCAGATCGCCGCCAACGCCCCGCTCTCGATCGCCGCCACGAAACGGATCGTGGTGCAGTCTGCGGACTGGTCGATGGACCAAGCGTGGGTCAACCAACGAGAGATCGTCGACGCCGTGCTGCGATCAAACGATGCAGCCGAAGGAGCGCTGGCGTTTGCCGAGAAGCGAGCCCCACGCTGGACCGGCAGCTGAACTCAATGATTCAGCCCACGCGTCCAGCGGCCATCCACCTCGGCGCACCATTCGGAGGTGGACTACCCCCAGCGCTGGGGGCAACCTCTCTCGCAGTGTTACGCACGCAACCCGCGCACCACAAGGTCCGCATAGGCAGTTCCGATTTCGTCGGCTGTTTCCTTTGACCGATCCGGCACGAACCATCGGTTAGTCCATCCCACCATGCCGATGATTCCGAACGCCAGCACCCGAGCAGACGAGGTGGCAAGGATGGTCTTGTCGTCGATGCCGGCTTGAACGATTGCGACGATGGCCTGCTCGTAGCGTCGATTCAGGCTGCGCATGTGGGTGGACCATTCGGAACGCCCCGTCTCTACATGGCTGAGGTTTTCTCGCATATACACAAACAACAGCGGGTAGTGCTCTTCATAGGAAAGCATCAACGCCCGCACAAGTGTGTGCACCTTCTCCAGCGGATCTGCATTGCTGGCCAGCACGGCTTCGGCCAGGGCTACGTTGCGCTCGGATGCCTCGCGAACCACCTCATCGAACAGCTCCTGTTTGCTGGAGATGTAGTAGTAGAGCGTGGCTCGGTCGATGTCCAACTCTTGGGCGACCGCGGTGAGGCTGGTGCCACGAAACCCACGCCGGTTGAACACTTCCGCAGCGGCCTTGGCAATCTCTTTACGACGCTCTTGGTATGCGGCGGAGCCCTTGGTCAGCGCGTTACTGCGGCGTGTGGCGATCTGGCTCTCACGAACGGGGCCCTGACCTTGATGGGTTGCTCCACCTCGGGTTCGCTCCGTCCCTACACTCACCACTCGGCCGCGCCCTTTCGTTCGTCCACGTCGGCCAATCTACCGCTGTCAACTCACCGGAGCCGTACGCGGCGTGGTTGCGTAGTCGTCCAGCGATGCTGACTCCGTCCATCGCCACACATCAACCATGCGGAACGGGTTGTTGACTGTTACCCTCCCCTTGGAGTTGCGGTAGTAAGTGTCCATACCTTGGTGCATCCACACCATCTTCTTGTGCGCTTCATCGACGCGGCGGTTGTACTCGTCGTGCACCGCTTGCTTCACTTCGACGCTGGCAAGACCTTGGGTGCGCATCTGTTGGATGAGGTCAATCATGTAGCTCACTTGGCGTTCGACAACCGTGATGAGACTTCCACCGTGGCCGAACTGCGTGTTGGGCCCGTACAAGACAAACAGGTTTGGGAAACCAGAGATGGCAGTGCCAAGGAACGCACGCGCATCGTCGCCATTCCACACTTCTTGTAACGACTGACCGCCACGACCGTACATCTGGATGGGCACGATGAAGCTGACCACGTCGAACCCGGTTGCCCACACAATCACGTCGACCTTGTGCTCAACACCGGACTCCGTGACGAGCCCGTCGGGCAAGACCGTGGAGACAGATTCTGCGTGCAGCTCGACGTCGGGCCGGGTCAGTGTCTTGAACCAGCCGTTGTCCAACAGCATCCGCTTGCCGAACGGAGGATACGTAGGAATGGCGTGCTCGCGGAGATCGGGACGGTCGCCCAACTCGGTTTCTGCATAGCGAGACAGCACGCGACGTTGACCTTCGTTGATCGCGTTCAACGAACGTTCTGGATGTTCCCAGTTTGGGTCAACCTGGAGTGCGTCGTAGATCCGATCGTTGAATGCCCAACCGATCCGAATGCGATACCAGGCGGCATAGAGCGCCATGTTGCTCATCAGGAACGAGATTGCGTCTGGAACCTTCACGCGGAACTTCTCAAACGGCGCGGCCCATTGTGGGGTGCGTTGGAAAACCAACACCTGCGATGCAGTGCCGGCGATTGCGGGAACGATCTGCATTGCGCTTGCGCCTGTTCCTACAACGGCAACACGCTTGCCGGTGAGGTCCAAACCTTGGGGCCAGCGAGCGGTGTGAAACTGCGGACCCTGGAACGTTTCTCTGCCAGGCAGGTTGGGCAGCTTTGGTTTGTTAAACGCACCCACGGCGCTGACAACGATGTTGGCCCGCACCGTTTCTGCGGAACCGTCCGGGGTTCGGACGAGGACCTCCCACATGTTGGTGGACTCGTCGTAGCGAGCCTCGATCACCTCGGTGCCAAATCGTGTGCGCGCATACACTCCGTATTCACGGGCAACACGCTGGAAGTAGTCGAAGATCTCGTCGCGCAGGGCGAAGTAGTGCGTCCAGTCGTTTGGTTCAAACGAGAAGGAATACAGATGGCTTGGCACGTCAACGCCGCAGCCTGGATAGCGATTCTCGATCCACGTGCCGCCAACGTCGGTGTGACGTTCGATCAGCGTGTGCTGGATGCCTGCTGCTGCCAATTGCACCGAGGCGCAGATGCCGGACATGCCGGCACCGATGATGACTGCCGTCAGCGGGGCGTCGTCGCTATTCGGACGCGGTGCTGGGCGGTCCGGGGAGAGTTCTGACGCGAGGCCCAACTCGTGGCGCATCATGTGCACGTATCCGTCGGGGATCGGCTCTGCCAGCGACGTGCGGAGCATGTCGAGGAGCAGCTCGGAGGATGGATCGGGAATCGCTACCGGAGCACCGTTCAGCCAGGCCACAATCGCATCGAACGTTGCGTCTTTGATCTGCTGTTGCACGGCATCGCTGAACCCGCCGGTGTCATGGTCGCTGATGCCCTGTGGTCGAGATGGCAGATACGGTGCTTCAATCCAGGACCGGTCCCCCGTCAACTGGACCAGAACCATTTGCAGGGTTGGCACGTTGGCGGCGTCAACGGCTGCGCGCCACAGCTGCAACTCCGCTGCTCCGACGGCACTGGCTGGGGCAGGATCATTCATCGCAGGCTCCGCTCAACGTCTCCATGGGGCAACCGTAACGGTGGCCGGATCGAGTTGTCAACACAAGCGTTGACGGACGCACCATTCGAGCGTTATCGTGACACCGATGACGACACCGGATACCTTCCCTGCGCCAGACACCTCCGGCACACTGGGCCGGTCGTGGCCTCAGCGCACCGACGGTCCTGGCGTTCTTGCTGGTAGATCCGCAATCGTCACCGGTGCCGGTGGATCGCTGGGATCTGCCATCGCTCGGCGGTTCGTTCAAGAAGGTGTGCGGGCCATCGCACTGTTCGACATTGACCAGGGCAGTGCCGAAGCGGTGGCAGCGGAACTCATGCGTGAATTCGCTGACGATTCGGTTCGCCAGCACACCACAGTGCTTGCGGTCCAAGGCGATGTGTGCAATCACGACGCGGTCGTCGAAACGTATGCGTCTATTGCATCTACCTTTGGCGGGCTCGATGTTGCTGTCTGCAATGCAGGCGTGGTTGCTCCCAGCGCACGGCTGCACAACGTTCTTCCACAGGACTTTCAGCGTGTCCTCGATATCAATCTCACCGGCATCTTCAATTGCATGAAAGCCGCCATCATTCAGATGCGACGCACCGGCGGTGGCGCAATCGTCAACACTGCAAGCGTCGCCGGGTTCTCCACGTGGACACACTCGTCGCCATACGGGGTTTCTAAGGCTGGCGTGATCCAACTCACCAAGTTGGCTGCTGCCGAATATGCCTCCGAGCAGATCCGCGTCAACTGCGTCAGCCCCGGCACATTTGTCACTCGCTTCCACGACAACCTGTCCGAGACAGCCTTGGACGACATCCGCCAGCGCCATCCGTTGGGACGCTTCGGCGACCCCGAGGAGATTGCTGGCGCTTACGCGTACCTCGCTGGCGACGACGCCCGTTGGATCACCGGAACCAATCTCGTCATCGACGGCGGAATGACCGTCGGCTAACGCAGACGACCCCGCGTTACACACTCACACCACACACCCAACCCTGGAGTCACCGTGACCGCTCAGCCACTCTCGTTCTCTCCGCTGGTCCACACCCAGGATCACCACCTGGAGCTGCGTTCCAGCGTCGCCAAACTTGTCGGGAAGTACGGACGCTCCTATTTCCAGGAGAAGGTGAAGAACGGCGAGAAGGTCACCGAACTGTGGGCAGAACTGGGTGAAGCCGGGTTCCTTGGCGCACACGTTGCCGAGAAGTGGGGCGGTGGTGGCGGCGGGATGATGGAGTACAACATCATCGTCGAGGAGACCGCGGCCCAGGGCTGCCCACTCTTCACGATGGTGCTGCAATCCATATGCTCACCTATCATTGAGAAGTTCGGTCACCATGATCTGCAACAACGTTGGTTGCCGGGCTTGGCCAATGGCACGGTGCGTATGTCGTTCGCCATTACAGAACCAGATGCCGGTACCAACACACACAAGATCACCACCACGGCCACTCCCACCGGAGATGGTGGCTGGGAGTTGAACGGGGCGAAGTACTGGACGTCCGCTGTCGACGAAGCGCACGCAATTCTTGTGGTGGCGCGCGGCCCGGTGGCTGGACCCAACGGGCGTCACCCGCTGTCGCTGTTCATCGTTGATCCCGATGCTCCGGGCATCACACGCAACCCAATCGAGGTGGCGGTGCAGTCGCCGGACAAGCAGTTCATGCTGTTCTTCGACGGCGTGAAGCTGGGCCCAGAGGCGTTGGTCGGTGTTGAAGGCAACGGTTTGAAGCAGGTGTTCGTTGGGCTCAACACAGAGCGCATTGCTGTTGCTGCCATGAACAATGGTGTGTCTTGCTACGCCATCGACCGCGCTGTTGATTACGCCAACAATCGTCAGGTGTGGGGCGTCCCGATCGGGTCACATCAGGGAGTGTCGCACCCGTTGGCCGAGGCAACAATCAATGTGCAGTTGGCGAGGTTGATGACGGTTCGGGCGGCAGAGCTAAACGACGCAGGCCAAGATGCAAGCGAGGCCGCCAACATGGCAAAGTTCGCAGCAGCCGACGCTTCGTTGAAGGCTGTCGACCAAGCCATGCAGGTTCACGGCGGCAATGGTTTCGCTACCGAATACGGTCTGGCCGATCTGTGGCTCATCGCCCGTGTTCACAAGTCAGCGCCGGTGAGCCGAGAGATGGTTCTCAACCACGTATCGATGCACTCGCTGGGGCTGCCGCGCAGCTACTGATCAGGTTGCTATTGGATCGGCTCTACTGATCAGCTTGGGCCAAACCTTCGCGCTCAATGATGGCGAGATCGCGGTTGGCGTATTGGTTGTGCCACCACTCTTCGCGGAACACCACGTGGAAGCAGCGCCTCACTGTGGTGGTTCCGCCGTTTGGTGACTCCACCTCTGCATCCAGTTGTTCCGCTGTGACCGTGGCGAGGTACGTCGTCACACGGTTCGTTCGATCGTGGCGTGCCCCAAGAACCGCATCAAGGTCGGGGCTTGCATGCAGGTCGAACAGACTCACTGGAATCTCCTCGAGTGGAGGGTTGGGCAGACCGAGGCGGTGAAACGCATCCGCGTCGGCTAGCACCGGGCCGCTAATCCATCGGTCGGTGGCGTAGACCAGATGGCGCAACGTCTGCAGATACGACCACTCCTCATCGACACTCTGGTTGAGTGCGTCGACTGGCAGCTTGCGGGCACGCTCCAATGTGGCGGCTGCTTCCTGCTGGAGCGCAGTCCACGCTTGACGCATGCCGCCTGGGTCGGCTGCGTTCAAGAGCTTTCTGGTGGGATGGCGTTCGTCGAGTTGACGTTCCACAAACTCCGTCACGTCGACACCGTTGATGGTGAGGCCGTTGATGTGGCCAAAGATGTCGACGTCGACCAGCCAGGCGTCGACGATCTTCACATTTGAGAAGACGACTCCCCGAAACTGTGAGTCGGAAAAGTCGGCTTCGGTGAACCTGGATCCGGTGAAGTCATCCATGAAATTCGTCCATGGTCCAGTTCTAGCGCTGGTTTCACATGTCAGTTTTTCGCCCTAGACGCGCGAAACGTGACACGTGAACGCTATCGAATCGGGTCGAAACCAAGGGAGGACGACAAGTCTCGGTGGGAGTCCATCTGTTCGCGTAGTTCGTTGATCTTCCGTTCGCCCAAGGCGAGCACGTCGGAACCTGCGATAAATCGACGCGGAGGTGAGACCTCTGCGGCAATAGTGACCAGCGCCCGTGCAAGCTTCTCGGGGTCCCCCGCTTGTTGCCCATCCTGGGCTGACCACCACGTGCGTTGCGTGGCGCTTCGCTCGGCATAGTCGTCGACGACTTGCTCTGGCCAGACCAACGATTCCGGGCTCGCAAGTCCCGTTCGGAAGAACCCCGGATTCACGATCGTGGTGTGAATCCCGAACGGCGTGACCTCCGCGTCAAGCGCTCCCATCCATCCTTCAAGCCCGGACTTCGACGCGGCATAAACCGAGGAGAACTCAAACCCCATCAGCCCCGCGCCGGACGAGATCGCAACAAGATGCCCGCTCCGCTGCCGACGCATCACAGGCAACACTGCTCTTGTCACGTTCATTGGCCCGATCAAATTCGTGGCCAGTTGCTGCTCCACCTGCGCAGGCGACATCTCCTCGAAGTAACCCTTGAACGACGCGCCCGCACTGTTCACCAATACGTCGATGCGCCCAAACCGATCCACTGCCGCTGCAACCGCTGCGTCGCACTCTTCAACGCTGGTGACATCCAGCCGCACCGGGAGAAGCTCGGGATGATCACCGAGCGCCGCGCTCACCTCAGCGGGACGCCTGGCCGAACCGACCACGGCGTGACCTGCGTCGAGCGCCGCTCGCACGAAACATGCGCCCATGCCTCGAGCAGCTCCGGTAATGAACCAAACCTTGCGCTCCTGCGACTGCTCTTCAGAACTCATCCGAGAACAGTACAAGTGTCGCTGCGTCGTCACGCTGGAGGTTCATCCGTCACTAGACCGTCTTTTCAGGCGGTTACGTGACGGATGAACGTTGCTGATCTAGCCGAACCACCGGGTCAACGCGTCGCTGAGGCCGGCGTCTGTGCCATCGCCTACCCATGCGATGTGTCCGTCCGGTCTGATCAACAAAGCGGACGGAGCATGCACACGGCCAACCAACGGGAGTTCCCATTCGCCCTCGTAGGTGGCATAGACACATCCGACACGATCAGGCACCGAAGCAACGTCGGCACCGCCGAAGTTGAGCAACAACGGCTTGGCATTGTGCAGCAACTCGAACACCCGCACCGGACCGCTGGCAGTGACCAGGTCTAGGTCCGGCACACGCCAACCAAGCAGCGGGTGACCGTCCCCAAAGTCGTAATGAATGTCCAACCCCGAGATCATTCCTGCAACGTGCTTGCGCGGTTGATCCATCGCCAGCAACTCGCCCATCAGGTCACGCAGCGCAGCTGTCCGCTCGTCGGTGGCCCCCAACGCACGTTGCGCCATCGTGTTCCTCAGCACACGAGCGCCCACCGGATGGCGTTCAGCTTCGTAGGTGTCGAGCAGCGTCGTAGGTGATGCTCCCTTCACCACCTGCGCCAACTTCCAACCAAGGTTCACCGCGTCTTGCACACCAAGGTTGAGCCCCTGGCCTCCCAGTGGTGGGTGCACGTGCGCAGCGTCGCCAGCAAGCAGGACACGCCCCTTGCGATACGTCACCGCCTGGCGTGTCATGTCTGTGAAGCGGGAGATGAACACCGGGCTGTGGACTCCATAATCGGTTCCGTCGATGCGGATGAGTGCCGCGCGCAGATCCTCAAGCGTTGGTTCATCTGAGCGATTCACATCGGGCTCGATCAGCGTCACGCCAACACGGCCACCCTCCGCCGGCCCGATGCCCCCACCGCCACGCAGGCCGAACTGTGGCATCTGCGTCATCTCCACTTCGGCGTGGATCCAACAGGTGGTGGGATCCCACCCGGCGAACTCGATCCCAGCGGTCTTGCGAACCAGGCTGCGGCCGCCGTCGCACCCAACCAGGTACTGCGCCCGCAGCTTGGTGCCGTCGGACAGGGCGATGTCCACGCCCGCATCGTCTTGCGAGAACTCGGCCACCAATTTCGACCTGAGGACGGGCACACCCAACTCATCGATCCAGCCCGACATGATGCGTTCGAAGTGACTCTGCAGCAGCGCCAACCCGTAGTTGTGTCGGGTCGGAAAATCGCCGATCCCCACCGGTAGCCCGGCGAACGCTTGTACTTGCATCGCCATCCCCTCGGCGAGCAACCGATCCGCTACTCCACGCTGATCCAGCACTTCGATGGTGCGCGAATGCAGACCTCTGGAGCGCGAGCTTTCAAGCCGATAGTCCGGCCGCCGTTCCACCACTAGCACGTCCGTCCCGGCCAGTGTCAGTTCCGCCGCCAGCATCATTCCGGTAGGCCCACTTCCGACGACCACAACTGCATGCTCCGACATACTTACTCCTCGTCTCCGGTACCTACCGAGAAACTTTGCACCATTCCTGTGCGCTGACGCCAGGCTTCCTCCGGAACCCCGGCCCTCCGGAACTCCCGGTCCTCCCCAACCCCGGTCCTCCCCAACCCCGCGTGCATGATCGGTGTCAAGGCGGATAATTGGCATCGGACTTCCGCTTGCGGACCGATCCCGGTAGGGTCGGCGAATGGGCACGGATAACCCCCGAGCATCCGAGGTGCTCGCAGCGCCCGGAGAGCTCTTCTCAGCTTCCGCGGATCACCTGCGTTCCACGGTGTCCACCAAATGGAGCAAGTACGGGCCCGACGTCATTGGTGCGTGGGTAGCCGACATGGACTTCGCCGTGGCACCACCTATTCAGCAGGCAATGCAGCGCTGGGTGAAGGACGGCTTCTATGGATACGGCCTCGCGTCCATACGCGAGCAGATGATCGACGCGTTCTGCACATGGTGGAGCCGCTTCGGCCTGTCCGCTCTACCGCGCCGCTGCGTGCTGGTATCGGAATTGGTGCAGGCCATGCATGCGTGCGTTGCCGCCTTTTCTGAATCAGGCGATGGTGTGCTGCTCCTCACCCCGATCTACCCGCCGTTCTTCGGAGCCATCACCGAACAGGGGCGACAGGTTGTGGAGCATCGGCTCACCATCACCGATGGCCGATACCGGTTCGACCCTGACGCGCTCCGCGCTCAAGTAGCGGCAGCCAAGCCCAAGGTGATGTTGCTCTGCCACCCGCACAACCCTGTGGGCAGAGTTTGGAACCCGGACGAACTACAGGTATTCGCAGACCTCGCCGCCGCGCACGACATTGTTGTTGTGTCCGATGAGATACACGCCGACCTCGTGTTCCATCCTCTCGTCTTCCGGTCGTTCGCAACGCTGGGCACCGAAACCGCCGGGCGCACGGTCACCATCACCTCAGCAAGCAAGTCGTTCAACGTCGCGGGACTCCGATGCGCGTTGATGCACTTCGGTAGCGACGCTCTGCTTACCCGGTTTAGAGAAAACGTCAAGGGCGACCTCCTGGGAACGCCTTCGGTCCCAGGGATGCTTGCGACGACCGTCGCATGGCAACACGGCCAGGAATGGCTCGACGCGTGCCTTGGGCAGCTGACGACCAACCGCAACATGGTGACAGCCAAGCTGCTTCATTCCGACATAGGCGTCACTGGCACCGTCAACGAGGCCACCTATCTGCAATGGCTGGACTTCACGGCCCTCCCGGGGGTTCGCTCGGCCCTTGCCGCAACCGAAGAATCATGCGTGTCTGACTTGTTACGCACCCACGCCGGGCTGGCGTGCAACGACGGACCAAACTTCGGACAGGACCTCAGTCACTTCGCCCGCCTCAACTTCGCAACCTCAACAGACCTGCTTGAAGACATCTGTACACGTATTACCGAGTTTGCTGCGGCGATGGCCTGAAGCGCCTAACGTTCCTAACGCGCCTACCGAGGTGGCAGGAGAGCCCGCCGCATGGGGCCCCGCCCGGTCACTATCCGACCGGCACAACGGCCGTGCGCGTCAACGCTCACCATGCCCATCACGTGGAGAACCGCGGGCATCCCAACACAATTCTCCGGCACGTCCAACCCAGCCAGGTACACACCGTCGACTGTCGCAGCGAACGCCACCTTGCTCCCTGACGATACGCACTCCGTGACGGTGGTCTGATCCACTGCGAACTGGAGCGCGGCACCAGCACCGGAATCACAAACCACTCCCGGCTGATCCATCCAATTGGGCGAACCGAGCCAATCCGTCACCGTGGTCTCTGCAGATGCCGAAGCGCCTTCGGGCTGTTCATCCCACGGGGCAAACGCAGGGGAAGGCAGCACGGCCGGACCGGCTGTCCCCGCCAGCTGCTCGCGTCGCCCTTCATAATCCTCCAACGCGGTGTTGGACGTGAGACGAGACCCGTTCCACCGATAGATGCCAATCCCCACCCAGCCCGCAACCACTCCCCCGTGCGCGACCGAAGCGCCGTGTTGCGAGAACAGCATCGCCAGCCGATCCGCGCTGCGATCCGAGGCCTCACCCTCACTCAGCCACAGATCGTGCACTGTCATCCCCATGCCCGGGAACTGCTTCAACTGAGCTGCTACTGCCGGAACGTAGACGTCGTCTCGTGGCCCAAGCACGGCATCGGCCATCCGAAGCACGTAGTCCGGCTCCATGATCTGCGCGCATACCGATGTGTTCTGACAAACCAAGTAGTCGATGACGTAGCGCCGCATCACAGAAACGAACGGATGCGGCGGTGCCAACTGCGCATAGGATGTCACGAGATCCTGCGGTCCTTGCCAACCCAGTACGGCGCGCGCAGTTCCTTCTTCAGAATCTTTCCCGACGCATTGCGCGGAAGTTCGTCAACAAACTCGATGGAGGTGGGGCACTTGTAACGGGCAAGGCTTTTGCGGGTGAACTCCAGTAGTTCATCGGCCGTGGGAGAACCACCCGCCAGATGCTCCGCCTTTGCATCGGCTTTAAGGACCACCATGGCCTTGGGCGTCTCGCCCCACCGCTCGTGCGGCACACCGATCACAGCGACCTCCGCCACAGCAGGGTGCCCGTACATCACGTTTTCCACTTCGGCCGGATAGATGTTCTCCGCGCCGGACACGATCATGTCCTTGTAGCGGTCGAACAGAAAGATGTACCCCTCGGAGTCCATGTACGCGGCGTCACCAGTACGCACCCAGCCATCCGCGGTCAAGGTGGTGGCGGTTTCTTCAGGTTTGGCCCGGTAGCCCTTCATGTTCATGGCCGACCGAACCCACACCTCGCCGACTTCCCCCACCGGCACCTGTGCCGCATGAGCGGGGTCAAAGATACCGATCTCCACCCAAGGCACCGCCTTGCCACATGCCCGCAACAAGTGCGCACGGCTGGAGTCAGGATCGTGATCCGACGCGGGCAGCGAGACAATGGTTCCCGACGTCTCGGTCATTCCGTAAGCCTGCGTAAAACCGCAGCCCAACACCTTGATGGCTTCCCGCAACACTGCGTCGCCAATGGGCGATGCCCCGTAGCAAAGCAACTCCAGGCTGGAAAGGTCTGCGTCGGCTATTCCAGGCGACTGCAGGATGGACTGGATGACCGCCGGGACGAAGAACGCGTTGGTAACTCGATGCTGCTGAATCGCGTCGATGATGGTATGAGCGTCCAGGTCTCTCAACAGGACCGTGTGCCCACCCGACACGAACGCGGACATGCCATAACCGCACCCGCCGATGTGGAACATCGGCATACCAACGAGGTTGACACTGTCTGGCCGAAATCCCCATACGTTGTGAGCCAGTTCTCTACTGAACGACATGCCGCGGTTGGTCAGTTCCACCCCTTTGGGTAGCCCAGTGGTGCCAGAGGTGTACAGCAGCAGAACCACGGCGTCGTCTTCTACGTGCACATACGGATCGACGGCCGAAGCGGAAGCCAACCGCGGCTCGTAGTCGGCGTCGAGGCTCATGACCGCCTGCAGGCTTGGCACAGCACATGCCTCGTCTGTCAGCAACAGACGCTGTTCGTCGGCCACGAGGATCACCGACGGCTGGGCGTCGTGCACGATGGCGGTGATCTCGGCAGCAGCCAACCGCCAGTTCAGCCCGGCCATCACTGCGCCGATTTTTGAACAGCCGAACATCACTTCGAAGAACTCGGGACGGTTCTTGCTGAGTAGGGCGACGCGGTCACCTGGCCCCACGCCCATGGCCAGTAGTGCGTTAGCCACTCTTGACGCCCGCTGGTCCAGTTGCGCGTACGTCAGCGTGTTGTCCCCGAATGTCAACGCGGCTGCGTCTGGTCGGGTGGCGCCATGCCCACGAACCGGGTCGGCGAGGACCCATCCCGTTGGTTGTTGGTCCACCGCGCGTGCTGCCTGGGTCATGGCGAAGACCTTACGAAGTCATCGCACCGATCGTCAACACTTGTGTTGAAACATCGCGTCGTTGAAACATCGCGCCGTTGAAACATCGCGCCAATAGGCTCAGCAGCACCCCGGCATGCCATCGCTCAGTCAGCGGGCCATTCGTGAAACCCGTGGCCAGACTTGCGGCCAAGGCGGCCCTGCGCAACGAGGTCGATGAGAATCTGCGGCGCCCGGAAACGTTCGCCGTACACGGGTTCCAGCTGGCGGGCGATGTCCAACCGCACGTCAAGTCCGACGATGTCGCTCAACCGCAACGGCCCAACCGGATGGCGATACGCCAGCACCGCCGCACGGTCGATGTCCTCTGCCGACGCGACGCCGTCTTCGAGCATCCGCATCGCTTCGAGGGCTGCAGCCAGATCCAGGCGACTGGTTGCGAAACCAGGAACGTCGTTGGCGACGATGGTCTGCTTGCCGATTCCCTGCATGATGGCCTGGACGGCGCTGACCGTCGTCGGAAGCGTGTGAGCGCTGACCACCAGTTCAACCAAAGGAAGCGACCATACCGGGTTGAAGAAGTGCGTACCGATGAGCCGGCCCGGTTGCCCCAGTGACTCCGCCAGCAGCCCGATCGAAATGGATGACGTATTGGTACCGATGAACTCCGGGTTACGCGACTCAATTGCCTGCAGCACTGATTGCTTGAGTTCCAATCGCTCCGGAACCGATTCAATAACCAATCCAAACCCCATCGGCAGCTCTTGCACCGACTCAACGTGGGTCAGCCGTTCAAGTAACCGGGCTGCCCCATCCGCGTCAAGCTTGCCCCTCGCCACGGATCCCGCTGCCGCCGCTTCGTGCTCATGTCGCATCCGATGTGCCTGCTCGTCGGATGGTTCCACAACCACGGCGTTCCAGCCCGCCAGCGCAAACACATACGCAATCCCAAGCCCCATGGTGCCGCCCCCAACAACGGCAACCTCAGAAGGTTCCGGCGTGTCGACCGCTCCTCTCGCCGTGGACGTGTCTTCGCTAGCACCGAGTTCATCAGTCATATCCCGAGTCTCTCAAACCGGGGTCACCGAAACCTCCCGCTGCGCTGTTTCCGCTGCGTGGGAGGCGGGTCCTGCCTCCTCCGCTCCAACCTTGGGCTACGGGCAACCAACGTTGGCAATTCGCCGCCGGTTTTTGGCCTCAGATCGCGACGTTGGTTGCTGGGGGACCAACGTTGGTTGCGGGGATTAGGTGTCGGTGACCCGAAGGACAAACGCAGCGGAGTGGGTTGGCGGGTGACCCGACGGGAGGGGCCCGCCGCCGCGCAGCGAAGCGAGCACGGTGGGAAGGAACCACGGCGGAGGCAGGACCCGCCAACCCACTCCGCTGGACCACGGTCCCAACTTTGGTCGACGCGCAATGCAGCAGAGCGCTACCCTGCGGATATCCGCTGCGCTCCGTAAGCGGACAAAGGAAACACTTTCATGATCGTCAGCATCATCGGATTCATCGTTGTCGCACTTCTGGCCGGCTTTGCTGCCAGGGCGCTGGTCCCAGGCAAGGATGCGATGTCCACGCCGCAAACACTCCTGCTGGGCGCGGTGGGATCAGGGATTGGTGGCTTGCTTGGAGGGCTGGTCGGCAACTTCGACGGTCCGGCCGGGATCATCGGCTCCGTGATCGGCGCCATCATTGCGCTTCTCGCCTACAAGAAGTTTGGCCACAAGCTCGTCAGCCGATAACGCAACTCGGGGTACATGCATCACGCAGATGGGCACGTGCAGACGCGACGGAGCGCGCTACACGATGCCCATCTCGCGCAAGCGTTGAATCACTGCGGTGGAAGCATCCTCTGGCGAAGTGGAGGCGGTTTCCACTCGTAGCTCCGGGTTTTCCGGTGCCTCATACGGCGAGTCGATGCCCGTGAAGTGAGGCAGCTCGCCCGCTCGGGCCTTGCGGTACAGGCCCTTGGGGTCTCGGCTCTCGGCCAGTGCCAGCGGCGTATCCACATAGATTTCGCAGAACTCGTTGGGGCCCATCAGCGCCCGTGCCATCTCACGTTCCTGTGCAAACGGTGAGATGAAAGACACCAGCACCACCAGCCCCGCATCGGCCATCAGCCGGGCAACCTCGGCAACGCGACGGATGTTTTCCACACGGTCTGCGTCGGTGAAGCCAAGGTCTTTGTTCAGGCCGTGGCGGACGTTGTCTCCATCTAAGAGATAGGTATGTACACCGAGGTTGTGTAGCTGCTTCTCCGTCATCGTGGCAATGGTGGACTTGCCAGAGCCAGACAACCCGGTGAACCACACAACGCCGGAACCATGACCGTTGAGGGTGCGGCGGGCAGCACGATCCACGTCGACTGCTTGCCAGTGAATGTTGTGCGAGCGTCGCAATGCAAAGTGGAGCATGCCCGCTGCAACGGTGGAGTTGGTCAGGCGGTCGATGACGATGAACGAGCCGGTCTCGCGATTGTCTGTATACGGATCAAACGCAATTGGCCGGTCGAGGTTGATGTTGCAGACACCGATCTCGTTCATCTCCAGTGTCTCTGCCGCAACGTGCTCAAGCGTGTTGACGTTGACCTTGTACTTCAGATGGCTGACCGTGAAACCAACCGTCTTGGTGCCGCACTTCAGCAAATACGGACGCCCGGCAAGCAACCCCGTCTCGTTCATCCACACCAGGTGCGCTTCAAACTGGTCGGCAACTTCAGGCGGCGCATCGGCCCGACACAACACATCGCCACGGCTGGCGTCGACCTCGTCTGCCAGCGTCAACGTGACGGCTTGACCAGCGAACGCCGCGTCGAGATCACCGTCAAGCGTGACAATACGCGCCACGTTGCTGGTGACACCGCCGGGCATCACCCGCACCGGGTCGCCAACAGCAATGTTGCCGCCCGCAATGGTGCCGGCAAACCCACGGAAGTCCAGGTTGGGCCTGTTGACCCACTGGATGGGGAACCGGAACGGACCGGACGTCCCCACGTCATCCAACGGGACGTCTTCCAGGTAGCCCATGAGCGTTGGCCCGGAGTACCACGGGGTCGCTTCGCTGTGCGCAGTGACGTTGTCCCCACGCAAGGCAGACAGCGGGATAGCGGTGATGTCTGTGAGGCCGATCTGTTGTGCGAACTCCTGGTACTCGGCCACGATCTCGTCGAAGCGCGACTGAGAGAACTCCACCAAGTCCATCTTGTTGACAGCCAGCACAATGCGCCGGATGCCCACAAGCGACGCCAGGTAACTGTGACGCCGAGTCTGTGTGAGTACGCCCTTGCGGGCGTCAATCAGGATCACTGCAACGTCTGCAGTAGAAGCGCCGGTGATCATGTTGCGCGTGTACTGCTCGTGTCCCGGTGTGTCGGCAACGATGAACTTGCGCTTCTCGGTTGAGAAGAATCGATACGCGACGTCGATCGTGATGCCCTGCTCGCGTTCCGCAGTGAGACCGTCGAGCAGCAACGCGAAGTCAAGCTCGCCTCCCTGGGTACCCACCTTGCGAGAGTCAGCTTCCAGCGCCGCAAGGTGATCGTCGAAGACAAGATGCGAGTCGTAAAGCAAGCGGCCGATCAGCGTGCTCTTGCCGTCGTCGACACTGCCGCACGTGATGAACCGCAGCATCGTCTTGTGCTGATGCGACAGGAGATACGCCTCGATGTCGGTTGCGATGAGGTCTGATGCGTGTGCCATCAGAAGTACCCCTCTTGCTTCTTCTTCTCCATGGAGCCAGCAGAATCGTGATCGATTGCGCGGCCTTGGCGCTCTGAGGTGGTGGTCAGCAGCATCTCTTGGACGATGTCCAACAACGTGTCCGCTGTACTTTCGACGGCACCGGTGAGTGGATAACAGCCAAGCGTTCGAAAACGCACGCTGCGTATGTCTGGCACTTCGCCTGGCCGTAACGGCATGCGGTCGTCGTCCACCATGATCAGCAAACCGTCACGCTCCACCACCGGACGTGGCGCCGAGAAGTACAACGGCACGATGGGAATTTGCTCCAGGTGGATGTACTGCCAGATATCCAGCTCGGTCCAGTTGGACAGAGGGAACACCCGAACGGACTCGCCTTTGGCGTGACGTGCGTTGTACAGGTTCCACAGCTCAGGCCGCTGTGCTTTTGGGTCCCACTGGTGCTGCGCTGAGCGAAGCGAGAACACACGCTCTTTGGCGCGGGACTTCTCTTCGTCTCGCCGTGCGCCACCAAACGCGGCATCAAAACCGTGCTGGTCCAACGCCTGCTTCAACCCTTGGGTCTTCCACATGTCGGTGTGCACCGATGAGCCGTGGTCAAACGGGTTGATGCCCAGCGCCACACATTCCGGATTGGTGTGGACGATGAGATCGAGACCAAGTTCTGCAACGCGCTTGGCGCGGAACTCGTACATCTCCTGGAACTTCCACGTGGTGTCCACGTGGAGCAGCGGAAACGGCGGCTTGGACGGATAGAACGCCTTCATGGCCAGATGCAACATGACCGCGCTGTCTTTGCCGATGGAATACAGCATCACGGGGTTGTCGCTCTCCGACACTGCCTCACGCATGATGTGCATGCTCTCGGCTTCCAGCCGCTGAAGGTGGGTGAGCGTAAGTCCCGTCCTGTGGTCTGCCCTGATTTTCACCCTGGTTGCGGATCGGCCCACTCACGGTTTGTACAGCTTGTCCCATAGGGATGCAGCCTAATCCCTATTTCCCGACAGGAATTATCGGATTTACCCCGTCAGAGGTCGGAAGGGGACCTTGGGGGTGGGCTGCGAACCACGTTTCACGTACCTTTTTCGGGACACACATCCCCTACGCGTCGACGATGAGTGCGGCTCAAGGGTTAACCACAACGGTTGTGGTTGCGGTGCCGAGCACGGAAACACCGTTGGCTCCAATCACACGGACCTCGCACAGCACGGTACCAAGTGCCCATACGGTTCCGATGAACTGCAACGAAGGACTCCGAGACCAGCTTGGATCCGACTGTTCCCCCACCACAGGTGAGGTCCACCCGTGATGCGCCAGTTGTACCGGTGATAGTGAACGTGAACGGTTGCCCAAGGCGAACCGAGCCCGGAGCCGCGGTCATAGAAATGCGACCCGTGACGGAACCGTCGTCGACGGTGCTGGACTGACCTCAAGGATCACCGTTCCGAAACGGAACGGATCCTGTCCGATGTCGTTCCAATTGAAGAGCGCCTGCTGGCCAGCAGGCGGCACAACGACGAGGTTCGCCGGAATGGTGCACGTTGCGCCCGCACACTCGGTTCCACGTGGAAAGTCGAACGCAGGCCGAATATTGGAGGGCTGACTCGGCAGCGTAAACGTCACCGGCTTCCCGGCTACGGCGCGAACCACAAACGGATCACTCGCAATCCATACCTGTGTTCTGGTGGCATAACGCCCGAGACGATCACGCACCACAACCGTCTGAGGACCGACGCCGTTTGCGACGCATACGAGCCGATCCGCTGGAGTGGTTGCGCCGTTGTCAATGGTGATCGGCGGTGTGGTCCCTCCGCACAACACCTCAAACTCAGCAAGGTTGATCTGCCCGCCCTGCATCAAGAACGGTGTGACGCTCAGATACCGGCCCGTCGGCCCCATGTACGGGCCCGATGACGAAGCGAGAAGCGGTGCGGTTGGGTTCATTACCAGCCCAATTGTGGGTAACACAACGGTGGTGGTCGGCTGCGGCCCAGTCGTTGGCGGAGCCGTGGTCGGAGGAACTGTGGTCGGAGGAACTGTGGTCGGAGAAACTGTGGTCGGAGGAACCGTGGGGACGGAACCAACCGTGATCGGACGCTCCACCGAACGAGTGGTCGGAATCCCGGCTCGGTAGACGACCTCGGTCGCTCGAAGTTGCACGAACCCCGCCTGCCACACCGCGTACACCGCCGATGCAACTCCGTCGTTTCCGGCGACCAGGCTGCCCAACGTGTTGGTCCCAGCGGACAAATCGATTCGCGCACCGGGCACAGCACCGCGGACAGTAATCCGGAAACCTACGCCAACACCCACTTGGCCAGGCGCCTCAATCTGTAACCCACCGATTGGTGTCGTTGTGGGAGGACTAGTAGGCGGGATCGTCGACGGCGGAAACGTAGTGGGCATGACCGTCGACGGAGGAAGAATCGTCGATGAGGTGGTCGAAGTTGACGTCGATGGAGAAGTCGGATCAACGACATAGCGACCCGTCACAATCCCGACGTTGCCGGCACCATCGTTGGCATAAACGGTGTAGGTCCGTTCCGCTAGCGATTGACCTCCCAGCGTCATCCAGCAGCCGTTTCCTAACGTTCGCGGTGGAGAGAACGGCGTTGCCGATGGAATCCAGACACCAGACAACGCGTCGCTTGCCGAACACGAGATGACGGGATCTGCGACATAGGTCGCTCCGTCAACTACACCGCTGTAAGAAATCACTGGAGGGGTGCCGTCGACCTTCGCCTGGACACTTCCGGTGGCGCACTCGTTTCCTGCACAAATAGGTTCACTGACAACCGTGCTGACACCCTCGGTGGTGACGCTCGAAAAGGGCGGGACCAACACCCCTCCACCAGGTCCGATCGCGTTGCTCAACCAGTTCACGATGCCCGGCGAGCGAGCCCATTGCCGCACAAGAACGCCGGTGGTGGTGGTGATCGGGGCACCGACCGCGAGTTCCCCGCCCACGACAGGTGCCCCGATCGATTCAAACGAAGTAGCGGTGAACGATGCCCCGATACCGAACGACGTGATTTGTCCTCCGCCGATAATTGATTTCACGGTTGCGATCCCGCGTTCGCGAAGCGCTGGCGACGTTGCACCCGGCGGGGTGAGGTTCGCCACGTATGCCATCTCAAACGTGTATCTGCCGCAGGACGGGCCAAAGACGCCAGGAGCAGGCAGAACGCTTGTTGCGGTCAACACTGCCTCGACGTTCCAGCCGTTGACTGTCGAATTGGTCAAGATCGAACCGGACTGAACCTGGCGAGCGGTACCGTCGCCTGGCTCGGCGCCAAGCACCAGCGACCCACCGATGAACCTCACCACCGGAAAGAGCGGAGGGGTCTGGATCGCAGAAAATCGGACAACTTCACCGGAGGCGCCAGAGACTCCTTCGCACGTGATGGCGCCAGGGCTGATGCTGATGTTCGGGCTCACTGCCCGGACTTCAACTGCAGCGGCCGACGCCGTCCGTGGCAGGGCGACAAACGCGCCGAACAGCAAGGCCGAGGCTCCTAGCACTGCGCCCCATTGATTGCGCCGACGGGACTGTGCTGCTGCAAACGTGCGGAACATTGATGCCTCCCGGCCGAGGATCTGAACGTTGGTTCAGTTTCGAAGCATCGTTGCACCAAACCGTTTCCACCACAAGGAGTGATTGGGAAGAAGGGCAAATTTCCGCCTGCCGAGTCCGATCTCAGGCGCGTGTGCTGAGGTGGCGGAATCGAGCAAGCAGCAACACGTCGTAGACGATCTTCAGACATCCGCCCGCGATCAGCGGCCACCCGAATGCGGAGCGGTGCAAGAGCCAACCGGCCAATGCCGGCGTGCTCGCCGCGGCAAGGCTGCGCGGCACGTTGGTGAAGGCGGCCGCCGCCGCCCTTTCTTGCGGCGGCACGATGGACATGACGAACGTCTGCCTGGCGGGCACATCCAGGTTCGAAATGAGCGCCCGAGTGATCAGTAAAGCGACAGCGACGGAAGCGGTCGGCGCGATGCCTGCGGCGATGCATAACAGGTTGGCAGGAACGTGTGAAAAGACCATCGTCTCCACCAAACCGAACCGACGAGACAAGCGCGGCGCAACCAACATGGACAGCGCGCTCGCAGCAGACGCGACGCCCAGCACAAAGCCAACCTGTGCGAGGTCGAAATCGAACCGCCTAGCCAGCCATGCAGCGACTAGCGCCGTTCCGACAAACCCGCCTCCAGCCGAGTCGAGTGCGAACAACAACGCCAGGCGGCGCACCGTTGAGCGGGACTCGAACAGTCGTGACGGTTGAGAAACTTCGCCATCAGAACGCCGCTCTCGTCCTCGCATGCGCAGGTACCCAATCGTGACACCGACTCCTATGCACGCATATATCAACGGGGCAAGAGCCACACCACCAGTCGTGCCGAACCCAATTTGGCGCCCCACCAAAGCAATCACTCCGGCCAACAGACCACCCGCCGTTGCTCCAGCGGCACCCGCAAGCGAATACCGTGCGAACATTGCGGAACGAAGCTCTGGCTCGATGCGACCGGTCAAGATGGCCTGCTCGGACGGCAGAAACGCCGACACGTCGCCACCCGTCGGGTTCAACGGACCAACTACGGCAAGGCCTACTAACACCAACACATTGCCTGTGAAGGCGAACGCCAAACCGGTGACGGTCATCAGCATGCCGCACAGCACCAACACCCGTTGCGGGGTGAGCGTCGCAGGCCAACGAGTCACACACAACAGCACCGAGGCTGAGCCGAGCAGAGTTGCAGTGACGAGGAGGCCGAGTGCCCGCTCGTCAAGGCCACGAGCGCTGAGGAGCGCTGCGAAAGAAGCTGCCACCAGGCCGTCTGCAACCCCTCGAGCTGCCCGGGTTGCAAGGAACGCAGACGCCCCCGGCTTGGTCACACGAAACGCACGAAGTACACCGGTGGCAGGTTGGCCGATACGAGATGCCACTGCTCCCCCGCCGAGGCGCTGCACCACAGCGAACCGGTAGTGGATGCCATCGCAAGGTGCGTGCCAGTGGCATCGACGTCAAACGCATGCCGGTAGACAAGGTCGTATGCGTGCGTACTAGGCAGACCATCACCGAAGGATTGGAACGACTTACCGCCATCGGTGGTTCGGGTGACAACCAACTTCGCGTCCACGGGGATGCGCAGCTCATCCTTGACGGCCGGAATGAACCAAGCCACGTTGGGGTCGGTGGGGTGAGCCACAACGGGGAACCCAAACGCAGACGGCGGGCGGTTCTCGATCTCCGTCCATGTGCGGCCTGCATCGGTGGATCGGAAGCATCCGTTGTGGTGTTGGTTCCACACCACGTCGGGGTGTGCCGCACAATGCGACAGCCGGTGTGGGTCTTGGGCATTAGGCGAGTGCTCGAGGCCTGGAGGCATGTACTCGTTGCGCATGCCGTTGGTGACTGCCCACGTGGCCCCGCCGTCTTCCGTGCGCCATGCCCCACCGCACGAGACTCCAACCAGCACGATGGAGGCGGACCGTGGGTCCACAAGTACTGAATGGATGCCCGGCCAGTCGTATCCGCCGCCGCTCCATTCCTGACGCTCTGGCATGTCCCACAACGGCCGGTTCATGGTCCACGTGTCTCCACCGTCGGGCGAGTGGAAGAGGCCGCCAGGAATGGTGCCGCACCACAACGAATCGTCTGCACCCGTAGGGTCTGCGGCTTCAAGCGTCCATGCAAGCTGGAGCGTCCACGGCCACGGCTGTTGTGTCATCGGCGATACGTCGGTTGCGTCGGCCGGTCTCGCCGGATAGGCGGGAGCGCCGACTTCCGTCCATCGGTCACCCCGATCACGCCAGATATGCGTGCCGAAATGGCCGGTCCCGAGCGCAATCCAACGTCCACGCGCATTGGCGAAGGCAGCAGTGACCGGGTCGCCGAGGAACTCCACGTTGGTGATGTTCCAACTTCCACTTTCGTCGGAAAGGGTGAACAGACCTTTGCGGGTACCGACTAACAACTGACGATTACTCATGGCGTCATCCTCCTGAAAGTGCCTGCATCACGTAGACCTCGGCGGTCGCATCGACGGTATCGGAGAGTGACACCACGTCGATTAACTGTCGACCCCCGACGAATACAACGACGTGCTTTCGCACCGATCCAGCTTCGTCGAGAACGTAGGACCGAACCTTTGGGTGCTGTGCGAAATACGCGTCCAGCACTTCTCTTGCGGTGGCCCCGTCGACCTCGGCAGCTGGACAGTCCACATGGCGTCTGAGGGTCGTCGTGAACGTGACGCACGGCATGGTTTGCACGGTACCCCGATCGGACCCCAATTCGCCCGCAGTTCGCGGCCAAAAGACCGGGACACTCGTCAAAACGACAAGTGATCGACGATTTGTGACGCGGCTCGCCGGTGCACCTACCGTCTTGGCTAGTATCGACGTTGCGTGACATCCGTCACGTAGCCAGCCAGACCTCAGCACCTTGAGGATTACACCTGGCGCAACACAAATCTGGGGGAACACATGAGGAACCGAAGGGTTCTCACTCACGCACTCGCACTTGGTCTGGTCGCACTCGTCGCAACTGCTGTCAGCCCCGCTGACGCGGCAACGAAGAAGAAGGCAACGACCACCAAGAAGAAGAAGGCCACACCAACCACCAAAGCAGCGGCGGCCGTCACAACGGTGGCAACAGCAGCAGGGGCAAAAACCGGCGGCAGCGCAATCATGGCGCTGACCAACGAAACCACCTCCGGATGGCTTCCCGGCGACGCACAGTGGGGTGCCCCTGGCGGCACCGTGTCCAGCGCCTTCTTCGACCGCATGTTCAACCGCGATAGCAACGGCGAACTGATCGGCTGGCTTGTGGAGTCCTGGAAGTCCTCCTCGGACTACAAGACCTGGGAGTTCACCGTCCGTCCTGGCATCAAGTTCCACAACGGCGAGGCCCTCGATGGCGCAGCCCTTGCGTTGAATCTCGAGTCGGTTCGTACCGGTGCTGTCACTGGCAACCTCTTTGGTGGTCTCGCCGGATGCACAGGGAACGGCATGACAGCAACGTGCACCACCAAGACAGCGTGGATCTCGTTCCCAGAAATTTTCATCGGCCAGTCAGGAGCCATCGCTGCGCCTGAGCAGATCAAGAAGAAGGATCGCCAGCACCCAATCGGCACCGGCGCATTCATGTGCAAGGGCGATTGCTGGGTTCCCAACCAGTCCATGAAGTTGGTCAAGAACCCCAGCTACTGGCGCACCGGCTTGCCAAAGTTGGACGCCATCGAGTTCCGCCCGGTGCCTGATGAGGATCAGCGCCTGGCTCAGCTCCAGAGCGGCCAGATTCAGTTCATGCAGACGGGCAACTTCATCACAGGCCGCGATCTCGCTGGCCTCGCGAAGGAAGGCAAAGTCAAGTTGATGACAAGCGAGGACGGTAACTCCACGGCCTACGACATCGTCAACATGGTGAAGAAGGACAACCCGTTGCTCGATGCCCGCCTCCGACGCGCATGGGCTTACGCCATTGACCTCGACACGCTCATCAAGGTGCGCGCACCTGGCGCTACTGCCGCCAACGGACCTTTCGCCAAGGGCGTCACCGGGTACCTCGATGACTCCGGCTTTCCTCAGTTCGACCTCGACAAGGCCAAAGCCCTTGTTGATCAGTACAAGAAGGACAAGGGCGTCGACACCGTCACCGTCGTCTTGGGAACGGACAACATCCCCGACAATCAGCAGACCATCGCAGTCATGAAACAAATGGCTGACCGTGCCGGTTTCTCCGTGCGTCTGGCTCCGGGCCAAGACACTTCTGCCTACCAGAACACGGTCTTCACCGCCGGTGGAGGACTCGATCTTGCTACGTGGAACTGGCTTCCATACTCCGACCCAGACACGTTCGCAGCGTTCCTTGGATCCTCTGGCTGTGGCGGCCCGGCCGTCTGCCCGCTGACCCAGGGTCGCAACACGCTGAACTGGGGACGGGTGGTGGACGGACAGGTTGACTCGGCATTCGAGCAAATCCGTATCAACAGCGACCAAGCCGTTCGTAAGCGTGCAGCCGAGTCAATCAACCGCCAGTACGGCGAGCAGGCGTACCACATGTGGCGCTGGCGCTCCCGTCTGCACATCGCAAGCTGCCCGAAGTGCGGCGGACTCACAGACACTGCCGGCGTAAAGGGCGAGAAACTGCCACAGGGCACCACGGCGCACTTCCTCGGTATCCCATACCTGACCGTCGGCTAGTCAGCACTCGCTGACTCTGGCTTTCGGATTCATTCCAAACCTCAACTCCCAATAGAAACGGCTGGTTCACACCGATGCGCTACGCAGTTCGACGACTCGCAAGCGTCGTCCCACTGATCATCGTGGTCACGCTCATCACCTTCAGCATGCTGAAGCTCCTTCCAGGAGATCCTGTTACCACCATCCTCGGAAACGGTGCTTCGGACCCAGTGAAGGTGGCACAGCTCACGAAAGAGCTCGGCCTGGACCGGCCGTTTCACCTGCAATATCTGTCGTGGGGGGCCAACTTCCTCCGCGGCGACATGGGTAGCCAGTACAACGGCGGCACGGGCGAAACAGTCCGTGACGTCGTTGGCCGCAACTACCCCGTCACCATCGAACTCACGCTGATGGCACTCTTCCTCGCTCTTGCCATTTCGATTCCGCTTGGCATGACCAGCGCGTATCGCTCTGGTACCCGCACCGACCGGGCAATCAGCATGGGCAACTACGCCACGTTGTCTTCGCCCGCTTTTGTGGTCGGCCCCATCTTGGTTTTTGTCTTCGGCCTACAACTCCGCTGGTTGCCCGTCGGACAGTATGTACCCATAGCAGATGGGCTGTGGCTTCATCTCAAATCGATGATCCTCCCGGCTATCACCCTGGCAACCACTCAAGTGGCCAGCTTCACTCGTCTTCTCCGTACGGACATGGACTCCATGTTGAAAGAAGACTTCGTCACCATGGCGAAGTCCAAGGGCATGTCCGACCGGTACATCCTGTGGCGTCACGCGCTACGTCCTTCAAGCCTCACGCTCATCACGGTTGCGGGCGTCAACCTGGGCGCCTTGTTAGGCGGGTCTGTCGTCGTGGAACGAATCTTCAACCTCCAGGGCCTTGGCGCAGCGCTGTTGCAAGGCATCGGCAACCGCGAATACCTCCAGGTGCTTGGCATCGTCACCATCATCACCGTCACCATTTTGTTGACGGCCACGGTGATTGACTTGCTTTATGGCGTCATCGATCCACGCGTCCGGGTCGCTCGATGACCGCCGCAACAGCCGACAAGGCTGACAACGCAACGCAGGATGCACGCCTCTCGCCAGCCTCGACCTGGCCAACCCTGCAGCTCCCGCCGCACCCGCTCAGAAGAAGAAGTACGGCTTTCCCTTTTGGGTTGCCGTGTCGTGGCTTGGATTTCTTGCCTTTTGTGCAACTGCCGTGAACGTGCTTCCGCTCCGCAAGAAAGACGACACGGACTACCTCCTCGCTGCTTCCATCGGCGATGGTTCAATCCATTGGGCCAGAACCTTTGGCAAAGACCACTTCCTCGGCGTCGACAACAACGGGAACGATCTCCTCACCTACGCCCTCAACGGCGCCCGAATTTCGCTCATCGTCGGTATCGCCACCATTGCGCTTGGCGTCATCGGGGGTGGAATCCTGGGTTTGCTCGGCGGATTCTTCCGCGGCAAATTGGAAGCCACGTTCACGTTCCTCACCAACGCGTTGCTTTCCATCCCACCGCTGCTTTTCTTGCTGATGTTGGTCGCCGTGATGGCGGCTCAGAGCGGCCGGGTTTCGTTGCCACGGTTCATCGCCACGCTCGGCGTGCTGACGGTCCCCACGTATTACCGACTGGTCCGCGCGTCGACGCTGCAACAGGCAACCCGCGAGTACGTCTTGGCGGCACGCAGCCTCGGCGCAAAACGAACCCGGATTCTGGTCCGAGAAATTCTTCCCAACGTGATCAAGCCGATCATGGCGCAGGCCCTCATCGGCGTTGGCACGGTCATCGTGGTGGAAGGCACGCTCAGCTACCTGGGTGCGGGCATGGGCGGCGACACCATCTCGTGGGGACGCATGATGCAAGACGCCTCGGGGCTGTCCAAGATGCAACAAGCCCCACACGCAATGTTTGTGCCAGCCGGCTTCATCTTCCTCACCGTGCTCTCGCTCAACTTCGTCGGCGACAAGATCCGCGAACGCCTCGAAGTCAAACAGTCGAACATCTGACCGCGAGAGAGGTTGCCCCCAAGAATGGGGGCTAATCACCTCGTAAGTTGATTGGGAGGTGATTTACCTCCGTAACCCACACGAAGCAAGGTGACCATGTCTGACCGGACCGGTAGTTGGATCAGCGCAGAGATCGTGGCCTACGCGCAGGCGCGCACTCGCGATTCGAGAGACGAAGTGCTTGGGTGGATCACGGAGCAGACGGTGGCGTTGGGGTCGGTAGCCAGCATGCAGATCGGTTCCGATCAGGTTGCGTTCATGACCATGATCACCAAGATGCTCAACGCCACATCGGCGCTGGAGGTGGGTACGTTCACGGGGAGCTCTTCGCTTGCCATTGCGCGGGGTCTCGCGCCGGGAGGCCGGCTCTTGTGTTGTGACATGAGCGAGACGTGGACGGACATCGCCCGTGAGGCGTGGCAGCGAGCCGGCGTGGCAGATCGCATCGATCTCCGATTAGCCCCCGCCCTCGACACGCTCCGCTCGCTTCCGTCGGAACCCACGCTTGATCTGGCGTTCGTCGATGCCGACAAATCCAACTATCAGGGGTACATCGAGGAAATCATTCCGCGGCTGCGACCCGGTGGGGTATTGCTGGTCGACAACACCATCTGGTCCGCTCGTGTCGTGCAACCCACTGCGGACGATGACGTCGACACGGCTGCCATCAAGTCCGTCAACGACGCACTTGCAGCTGACAAACGAGTGGATTCGGTACTGCTCACCATCGGCGACGGCCTGACCATGGCCATGAAACGCCACTGACACAGTGCCACCTGTAACGCCGACGACAGCTATCGGCGAGCCACGACGCGAGAGACCGTGCCGCCTTCGTAATCGACCACAAGCAGCTCCCCTGCAGCATCGTGACCGAACGCTGACACCATCTCAGCCGGAAGCTGTGTGCTCCAGTCTCGCTGATCGGCAGCAACTCCTGCTTCGAACCGAAAGCTGCGAATCCACCCCAAACACCAGTCCGCGTAGAAGTAATGGCCTACCAGCTCGGGAATCGCCTGGCCGCGGTACACCTGTCCACCGGTGATGGAGCAGGAACCGTTTTCGCCGCCATGGCGAATGGCGATCACCGGCGCAACCAGATTCGTGGGGGCCGGACCCTTGAGGTATCGCTTGTTGCCTTCATACAGCGGCCACCCGAAGTTGAGACCGGGCTGGTCGTATGGGACCACGCTGACCTCTTCCCACGTCTCTTGCCCAACATCGCCGATGTAGGCCAGCTTGGTGACCGGGTCGATGCTGAACCTCCACGGGTTACGCAAGCCATACCAGAACACCTCTGGCGCACCGGCCTTCCCATCCACAAACGGATTACCTGCGGGAATCAACACTCGGGTTGGGTCCGAGATATCCAGTCGCAACATTGAACCCGGGAGCGTACGTGGGTTCTGCCCGTTCTTGCTTGCTCTCGCCGCATCGCCGACGGACACGTACAGCAGCCCGTCGGGCGCGAAACGCAAGGCCCCAGCGTTGTGGCGCACAGCGTCTGGCTCCTTGTCGATCGTCACCAGCTCAACCCGAGTTGCGAGATCGATGGAGCGCCCATCGGGTTTCACTTTGTAGGACACCAGCACGTTGTCGTTGTTCTTCTTTGAATGAAACAGGAAGACTCTCGGGTCCCTCGGGTACGCAGGATGGAATGCCATGCCGAGGAGGCCCTGCTCGATGCTCCCAGATTTAATCTGCGTACGTAGGTTTACAAACGGTGTCTTAGACACCACGCCACCTTGCACAACCTTGATAATCCCGGTGCGCTCAACCACAAATAGCACGCCATCGTTCAGGGGGGCGAGCACCTCAATCGGTTCGGACAGCCCACGGGCAACGGTCTCGAACCGAACACCCTTCAGCGGAGCCAACGGGGCAGCCGCTGTCGTCGGTGTCGTCGGGGTAGTGGTCACCCCGGGCACCGTGGTCACCGGCGTCGAGGACCCACTAGCCACACGATGAGGTAGCAGCGCAGAGATCCCAATCAGAAACGCCGCCAAAACGAAGCGATCGGGGCGGGTCCTCTTCCAACTGTTGAAGTCCATCCGGGGAGCATTCCACACCGGCACGGCAAGTCGAAGTGAAGCATCGCGAAACTTCTGAATTCTCAGGTCCGTAGAATCATTCGGTGCAAGCCGACCTCTGCAACACACCATTCGGTCAATTCGCTCTGACGCGTATCCCCGCAGACCGCACCGGAACCTTGCGGGCATGGGACGGTGCAGATCTGCTGTTGTTGGACGCTATATCGGCGTCGGGCACGGACGCAATCCGACGTGTGCTTATCATCGGCGACAATTTCGGAGCGCTCAGCGTGCCGCTGGCCGGACCAACTACGTGGCTGTTGTCAGACTCAATCGTTGCCGAACATGCCATTGCGGCAAACCTGCGGGCAGCGTCCGGGCCCCACCCACTGCAGGTTGTGTCATCTGCCGTATCTGCTGCCGACCTCGCCGAAACCCTTGGCGGGCCGGTAGATGTTGTGGTCTGGAACGTCGGTAAGTCCACCGATGTCCTTGTGTATCTTGCGGCCTTGCTGCCGGCCATCAGCCACCCCGAAACCGTTGTGTTTGCTGCAGGGATGGACAAGCATCTGCCTCCCCGTACCGGTGACGTGCTTCGTAGCCACGGCCTGGTGACTACACATCCCGGCCGGAAGAAGGCCCACTTGTTCGAGTTGCGTGTACCGCAAGGCGCACCCACTTTCCACTCGTCAGCAGGAGACGCCTCGCACCTCGCCGCGGTCGACATTCCGGAGCACAACTTGACGGTGTCCGCATGGCCCGGCGTTTTTTCTGCGGAGCGTTTCGACCTCGGCACACGACTGTTGGCAGACGAGGTTGCTGCATTGCATGAGATCCTGCCCGATGCGCGCGAGGTGGTTGACTTGGGCTGCGGCACCGGGATCTTGGGCATGCTCGCTCTCCGAGCGCTGCCCGAAGCCACCGTGACCTTCCTTGACGAGTCAGCGCAAGCTGTGGCCTCGGCCCGACACAACGTTCAGTCGAACGCGGCCACGCTGGGGCCAAACCCGGTGGACCGCTCGCGTTTCATACGTTCACATGTCTTTGACGACGCGGACCTTCCCAAGATCGACCTCGTCGTTTGCAACCCGCCGTTCCACCACGCAAACGCCACCAACGACGCTGTTGCATGGCAGATGTTTATGCAGAGCGAACGTGTGCTTTTGAACGGAGGTGAACTGTGGGTTGTTGCAAACCGCCACCTGGGGTACCACGACAAGCTGGCCCGCATCTTCGACGCCACTGCGCTGGTGGTCTCACACCCCAAGTTTGTGGTCCTCGCAGGACGTCGCTAAGCGCCCCTCAGACCCCGGCAGAGACCCGGACGGGAGATTCATTTCGGGCGGCGGCCCACCACCGTTCTCGACACAATGCCAATCGAAACGGGCGCCGCCTGAACGTCGACCAGGCCAGAGGAGCGAAGCAGTTCCTCAATCTCGGCGGTGGTGAGAACAGGCCCACCACTACGGAGCGTACGGAGATCTCCCAGCGCGTTGGTGAGGGCATCACCGCCACCAAATGCTCCGTACACAAACCATGCACCGGGGCGCATTGCCGTGACGCATCGTTGGATTCCCAGCGGCTGGATTGCTGCGGGGATGAACGGTCCCGCAAACCACACCAGATCGAAGCCCTCTGCGTCCTCGAAACTGGCAACGTCCTGGTTACGAATCTCCACCCGATCCTGCAGCGACGCGGCCCGAACGTTGGCCTCTGCAAGCTCGATGGCAGGAGGCCAGACATCCAACCCAAGAACGTGAGCGTTGGGAAGGTTTCGCGCGAACTCAATGGCAAGCGCCGCAACCCCAACGCCGACATCAAGCACTCGCGTCTGGTCGCCGCTGAGGGCCGCTGCGAACCCGGGAATGGCCGGCGCGATGTGGTGGACAATCTGTGCAGCGAACGCGGACGAACCTCGCCCAAGTGTCTGCAGGACGAAGGGGTCGGTGATGGACCATGCACTTGGTTCACCCGGCTGCGCAGAAAACGCCGACGCTTGGGCCAGCATGGCGCGACCCATCGCACCGTGAGAACGCAACATTGCCGCATCGACACCCTCCAGGTCCACAACGGCTGCAGCCAAGGCAGCAACCCGCCGGGCCGTCTCGGGTTCTAGCGAAAGCTCGCCCGTCAGCCCACCTAAGTGAACAGTGAGCGCAGCAAGCGTTTCGCTAGCCGCGACCAAGCGGTTGATGACAGCCGGGAGCGTGCGGCTGGGGTCTGGAGGCGTATCCGTCGTCATCGGTTGATCATGCACCTCTTACGGGTACGGCGTCACGGCCTTTGGAAGCGACGAGTGGCCGACCCAAGCCCGCTTAGCCGGATGCGGCTAGGCCACGCGAAGCGGGTTCAGCACCTGGGTAACAACACGATGCACGTGCTCGGTGGTTTGCGGGTGCCCGAAGTCCATCACGAAATGATCCACACCAAGGGTGCGGAGCCGAGACAGTTCATCAAGCATCACCGCAGATTCCGCGTCGGTGGTGGGAAGCGGACGCTCGACGGTCAGCACCAGTTCGATGTCTGCGGGGTTACGGCCAGCCGCATCGGCTGACGCATGGACGACGTCGCGTTTGCGCATCCACTTCGCTTCGTCGCCGTACCAAAAGCTGTTCCACGCATCGCCCAGTCGACCAACCAGCGGTAGTCCGATCTGTTCGCCCGAGGCACCGATGCAGATCGGCGGAACGACGGTGGGAAGTGGCGGTGCAGCGGCTTCGGTGATGGAGAAATACTTGCCCTCGTAGGTGGGCATGTCTTGCGTCCACATTGCACGACAGATGTTGATGACGTCTTCGAGCTGACCGAAGCGAACTGCCGGCCGAGGGAACTCGTAGCCGTAGGCAAGGTATTCCGGCTCTCGCCAGCCAGCGCCGATCCCAAGCATGAAGCGACCTTCGCTGAGCGTCTGCAGGGTGGCAGCCATCTTGGCTGTGAGCGCGGGAGGACGGTACCCGTGGCCCAACACGTGATGGCACAGCAGCACGTTGGGGAACTTTGCTGCAAGCCAAGTGAGCGTGGTCCACGCTTCAAGGAAGGGGTCCGTTTTCGCATCGAAGCCGTAGAAATGGTCTGCCACCCAAAGGGAATCGAAGTGCTCCAATGCCGTGGGCAGGATGTTGCGCTCTTGGTAGATCACGATGGGCTGGTGGTCACTCCACCGGTTCCCGATCACGGGCGAGAGCCACCCAAATTTCACATCGCGGGCACTACCGATCAGATCAGGGCTAGGAACGGAGTTCGTCATTTCGTCAGTCTTGTCGGAGTTACAGGCTCGGATCGCGCAGCAACGTAGAGATAGGCACGGCAAGAATGCAAAATCGTACGGTCATCGTTTGAAAAAACAACCGGCGTACAGCTGTTTTTCCCCAGGACAACCGCTCGAATTGCCAGCCAGAGCGCTATTCGCCGATACTTCTGACACGAAGTCGCTCAACTACCGGGACGGTACGAAATTGAAGTTTGTTTGGTTCAATCTGATGCCTTGGCCGGACCTTCCCGATGACTTCCGAGAGACCAACAGATCGGTGTGGGTTGACATCGACCAAAGCCTGTTCGACCCGGCACGCGCCAACGCGTTGTACCACCAATACATGGATCAACTTGAGTACGCAGACTCCATGGGTTTCGACGGCATCGGTGTCAACGAGCACCATCAAAACGCGTACGGCATCATGCCAAGCCCCAACATCATCGCTGCAGGTCTTGCCAGGCGCACCAGCAACGCGGCCATATGTGTCATTGGTAACTCGATCGCGCTGTACAACCCGCCTATCCGGGTCGCAGAAGAATTCGCGATGTTGGACTGCATCAGCGGTGGTCGCTTGGTGGCCGGCTTCCCCGTTGGTACGCCGATGGACACCAACTTCTCGTATGGCCAGATTCCTGCGCTGACTCGTAAAAAGTATGCAGAGAATCACGAACTCATTATGCGCGCTTGGAAAGAGACCGAGCCGTTTGCATTTGATGGCGAGTTCAACCAGTTGCGGTATGTGAACTGTTGGCCGAAGCCCATCCAGAAGCCGCATCCCCCGGTGTACATCCCTGGCGGAGGGTCCATCGAGACGTGGGACTTCTGTATCGAGAACGACTACAACTATTCCTACCTGTCGTACTCCGGGTACAAGGCCGGAAAGATGTTGATGGACGGGTACTGGGAACGGGTTGCCGCACTTGGCAAAGACAACTCGCCCTACCGGGCGTCGTTTGCGCAAACCATCTGCGTGGCCGAAAACGACGCACATGCCGAAGAGTTGTACGCAGAGCACTTGCTGTACTTCTACAACCGCTGCCTGCACGTATACCCCGGGTTTGCAGACCCTCCGGGGTATCGCACGGTGAAGACAATCAAGGCGGGCGCGCTCAGCCAATTGCGGCGCTCCAACCAAAAGATGTTCACCTCGCTGACGTGGAAGGATCTTGTGGACGGCGGCTACGTCATTGCTGGCGGTCCAGATACCGTACGTGAACGTATGGAAGACATGATCCACTCGCTGCGGGTTGGGCTGGTCTTCGGTCTGTTCCATCAGGGCAACATGCCCGATTGGAAGACTCGCTACAACACCCAAATGTTTGCTCAGAAGGTCATGCCCCAGCTTCGCAACATGTGGCCGGAGTACGAGCACGACAACCGCTGGTGGATCAAACCACTGGATGGCCGGGTGCAGCCCGAAGTCACGTTCGCGGACCGCCTCCACGATTCCTCTGGGCCAACCGCATGACACCGACCACTGCCACCTCAACGCTCTTGCGAGTCACCACCGTTCGAGGCGTCTCAGCAGATGTGCGGGTGTACGGCCAGGCCGTCCAGAGCGACCAGAGATCGAATGCCCCCATAGTGTTCTTCCACGGCTCAACCGGCCTGTTTGAGACCGAACCGATGTTGGAGTTGCTGGCGGCAGATCGTGTGGTTTACGCACCCGTGCTGCCGGGGTACGGCCCCGAGGCCGAGGACTCCGGAGAAACATTGCTGGACGACATGCTTGAAGTCACCTTGCACGGCTGGGATCTGGTGCATGCCATCGCTGCTGCCACCGGCAACACGCACGCAATCCATCTCGTTGGTCACAGCATGGGCGCAATGATTGCCGCCGAGATGGCAGCCGTATCGCCAACCGAATTGGCCGGGCTCACGTTGATCAGTCCCCTTGGACTTTGGAACGACAAGGCACCCATTCCAGACATGTTCTCCATGCTGCCGTTTGAGTTTCCTGGAGCACTCTTCGCCGATACCGAGTTGGGGACCAGGCTGCTGTCAGGCGGATCAGACTTTGACAACTCGTTGGCAATCGAGGGATTTCAGGTACGCAACTCACGTCGCCTCGGCTTCGCTGGAAAACTGCTCTTCCCAATCCCCAACCGGCGCCTCAGTAAGCGCACCTACCGTATAACGGCACCGACCACCATCGTCTGGGGTAATGCCGACGCCATGACACCGCCCAGCTCCTACGCAGCGCTCTGGGAAGCGTCGATACCGGGAAGCTCCACGGTCACCATCGACGGAGCCGCTCATTGTGTCCACGTGGAACGCCCCAAGGAGTGCGCTCAAGCCGTGCTGAGATAAAGAGTCAAGCGTGCAAGGTTCAAGGGGCAGGTGTGCGAGGTGTCACTCTCCCGTCGTCCACCACGACGCTCTGTCAGGCTATTCGGCGCGGGAGCAGACGAGTTGCTCTGACCCAACGGTCATCTCCGCAAAGAAAGGAACCCGTGCTCAAGATCCAAGCCGCTGGCAACACCGCAACTGTCAAAGTTACGTTTGCGCTTCCCGTCGAACAGGCCACCAGCCAGGTGTCCGTATTGGGCGATTTCAACGACTGGGACCCGCTTGCTCATCCGCTCAAGAAGCGCAGCAACGGCACTCGCAGCGTGAGCGTCGAATTGCCAGAAGGCGAGTACCGGTTCAAGTACTTGGACGAGGACGGAGTTTGGTTCTGCGAGCCAGAACTGGACGTCGAGCTGAACGAGTACCACGCCGCAAACTCCGTCTTGCGGGTCTAACACCCTCGGGGTATCGCCCGGGTTTGCCACAGTGGATGCAGGGAGACGCAGATCATCAACGCATTGCCAATCATCGATCTCGCTCCGTTCGTTGAACCCGTTTGCTCCCACCCTGAGGCACAACATGTGGCTGCTCAGCTGGACGCTGCCCTCTGTTCCACCGGGTTTGTGCTGTTGGCAAACCACGGGGTCCGTTCCGACACCAAGGCGGATCTGCTCGTAGCCATGCGGCAATTCTTTGCTCAGTCCTCCGAGCAGAAGAACCGTCTGAGCATCGCAAACTCCTATGCGCACCGAGGATATGTGGGCATAGCAGCGGAATCCCTCGACGAACAGACCACGCTGGCGGGAGATCTCAAAGAGACGCTAGACACCGGGCCTGACCATCTGCCGGACCATCCCGACGTTGTCGCCGGCACACCGCTCCACGGACCCAACCAGATGCCGGATTTACCCGGCTTCCGAGAGGCATTCGACGCGTATCGCACCCAGGTCATCGAAGCAGCCGAACGTACACAACGAGCAATGGCGTTGGCGCTCGGATGCCCTCCAGACGCGTTGCTCAGCCTGGGTGAAACGTTTTACAACCTCCGCATGATCCATTACCCGGCGCAAGACCGCATCACCCCAGAGGTTGGTCAGCTGGGTTGCGGCGCGCACACAGACTACGGATCCCTCACGCTGCTCACCGACGACGGCGTCGGCGGGCTGCAGGTCATGAAGCGCAACGGCGAATGGATCGACATCGTGGTCCCGGAAGACCTGTTGGTGATGAACCTGGGTGACCTGATGGCGATCTGGACCAACGAACGGTGGGTCTCCAACCCGCACCGCGTCATCAACCCGCCTGCGCAAGACAGGTACTCGGTGCCGTTGTTTGTGACGCCGCCGTATCACGCAACTATTCAGTGCCTCCCCTCATGCGTGGGCGCTGGCGCGAAATACGAACCAATGCAAGCCGGCCCATATCTGGTGTCGCGCTTCGATGCCACCCACAGTTACCGCAACCAGCTCCTCGCGTCGTATAACGACCACTCCGAAAAGTAAGTGCACGAAGCCCAGGTGCGTAGATTGAGTTGATGCCAAGCGACACCAACGCGACACCCTCTGCCCCTACCAGGCCCTTGAACGGTCAGCAGGTCAACCCCGTTGGGCTTGGCTGCATGTCGCTCAGCTGGGCGTACGGGAAGCCACCCACGGCAGAGGAAGGCGCAAAGCTGCTGCACCGCGCACTGGACATTGGATACGACAACCTGGACACGGCTCGCATCTATGGGGTCGGCAAGAACGAGGAGCTGATCGGCAACACACTCAGCAAGCGCCGCAACGAGTTCTTCCTCGCATCAAAGACCGGCATCTTCGTCGACGGCGACACGCGCCGCATCGATTGCCGGCCGGAGGTCATCAAGGCCGCCTGCGACGAAAGCCTCACCAAACTGCAAACCGATCATATCGACCTTTACTACCTGCATCGTCGTGACTTCACGATTCCAATCGAGGAATCAGTTGGAGCGCTCAGCGAGTTGGTCGCTGCTGGAAAGATCCGCTCCATTGGTCTGTCTGAGATGTCCTCGGAAACGCTCCGAGCCGCGCACGCGGTTCATCCAATTGCTGCGCTGCAGACCGAGTATTCGCCCACCACACGTAACCCCGAGATCTCCGTGTTGGAGACGTGCAAAGAACTTGGCGTGACGTTTGTTGCGTTCTCACCAGTGGCCCGGGGCATTCTTGCCAACGGTCTCCGTGATCCTTCGGCTCTGCCCGATACGGACCTCCGCAAGACGTGGCCACGATTCGTTGGAGACAACTGGACACACAACCTGGCCCTGATCGACTCGTTCAACGCGATCGCTCAACAGGCCGGAGTCACGCCAGCCCAGCTGTCGCTCGGCTGGGTCTTGGCACAGGCCGAACACATCGTGGTGATTCCCGGAACCGCCAACATTGACCACCTGGAAGAGAACATGGCACGGTCGGACTGGCGTCCATCCGCAGACGTCATCGCAGCCGTCAACGGCCTCATCAACCAAAACACCATCGCCGGTCCTCGGTACCCCGCGGCGCAGCAGCGCACCATCGATACCGAAGAGTTCGCCGCACCGTAGTCAGTCGGACCAACCGCGAAGCGCAATACTGAACAGGTGACATCTCTTATCGCGCGCGTCGACTTCTCCCGCGGCCCCAGCATGAAGAACCGTTTCATGCTCGCGCCGTTGACCAATTGCCAGAGCCATCCCGATGGCACCCTCAGCGATGACGAGTTCCACTGGCTGACCATGCGCGCCGAGGGCGGCTTTGGCTTGACCATGACGTGCGCCAGCTATGTACAGGCTGTTGGCCAAGGGTTTCCCGGACAACTGGGCTGCTTCGACGACATGCACATCCCCGGCCTGACCCGGCTCGCTACGGCGATAAAGGAGGAGGACTCGATTGCCATCGTGCAGCTGCATCACGCGGGCCGACGATCACCGGCTGACCTCGTTGGCGAGGCGCCCGTTTGCCCTTCGGAGGACCCGGGTACCGGCGCCAGAGAGCTCACCACCGCCGAGGTGGAACAGCTCACCGAAGACTTCATCACTGCAGCAGTGCGTTGCGAGCAGGCAGGCTTCCAGGGCGTCGAACTGCACGGCGCGCATGACTACGTCATCTGCCAGTTTCTGTCCGCCGAGACAAACCGTCGCACGGATCAATACGGCGGTGCGCTGGAGAATCGATCCCGTTTGTTGTTTGACATCGTCACTGGCATTCGGTCACGTTGCGGCGCAGACTTCAATCTGTCTGTGCGCTTATCACCTGAACGGTTCGGCCTTGCCACCGCAGAGATCATCCGCGTCTACGAGCAACTGGTTGCTTCGCATCAGGTGGATTTCATCGACCTGTCTTTGTGGGATGTGTTCAAAAAAGGTATCGACGCTGACTTTCAGGACACACGGCTCATTGATGCGTTTGCAGCCATCGACCGAGGCGCAACCAAGATGGCCGTTGCGGGCAAGCTATACGGCGCACAAGCGTGCCAAGGGGCTGTGGATGCTGGCGCAGACATGGTTGTCATCGGCCGTGGCGCAGTGCTCCACCACAACTTTCCAGTGCTCGCAACGAAGGATGACCAGTTCATGGTCAGGGCACTTCCCGTGCCTCGCCAGGTGCTTCACGAGGAAGGCCTGTCCGAAGCATTCGTCGGCTACATGGGAAACTGGCCGGGTTTTGTCGGCGAGTAGACGGCACCGGTAGGTCAGGCGGTGCGCGTAGATCAGCAGGAAGTCAGGAAGTCAGCGGCCACTCTGAAGCCCATGTTGCTTGATGAGCTGTCCGCAGCAGAACCCATGCGTGCTGCGGGTCGATACCTTCGACAATAAGAGGCATGGCAGAGGAACGATCCGCCCTTCAGCAGGACTGGCGTGTTGGGTTTGGCAGCCACATGGCGTTCCGTCGCCGTGAAGCCATCCGCCGTCCACTCCCACACGTTGCCAACCATGTTGAACATCCCAAACTCGTTCGGAACAAAGGCATCGGCCGGGCATGTCCCCGCCCATCCGTCGGCAGCCGTGTTGGTGTGCGGGAACGTTCCTTGGAACACGTTCATTCGCTGCTCCCCCGCCGGTTCCAATTCATTGCCCCATGGCCACGTGGTGGTTGATCCGGCGCGAGCCGCAAACTCCCATTCGGCCTCGGTTGGAAGACGTGTCTCGGACCAAGTCGCATAGGCCTTTGCGTCGTTGAAGCTGACGTGCACAACTGGATGATCCGCGCGCGTAGCACTTGATGACTGCGGGCCTTCCGGGGTTCGCCATGTAGCCCCAAACACCTGCCGCCACCACTCGGCGCCGACCACGCCGCGGGTCTCGGCGAAATCATCTGGGAGCAGTCCGCCGAAAACAAAGGACCACTCGTAACGTTCCGCATCGGTGACGTATCCGGTGTCTGCGATGAACGCAGCAAACGCGGCGGTGGTAACGGTTGTCGCACCGATGGAAAAGGGCGCCACGCTTGCATATGCCGGGGCTTCACCATCGCCGGGGTAAGCCATGGGCTCAGCTTCGCCCATGGTGAACTCTCCGCCAGGCAACGAAACAAGCGAGGTCAGGTGTCGAGTGGCGGCCGAGCCCGAGGAGTTCGACCCCGAGGCCGCCGGTGATGACGGCGTGGGCGCCGCACCAGACGAATCGGGTTCACGTGACGGAGAACAGCAACTCGACATGTTCCAAGTGTTGCCCAGCTCAGCGATGCCCTGGCACCATGTAAAACCACACCGGGAACTTGGCACCGGCTTCGCGCATCGCAGCACGAGCCGCAAGCATGGTCCGGCCGGCTTCGGTCTTCTCGAAGAACCAGTCCTCCATGGCGCGTGCACCCGGTGCAGGACCGTCGACCAACTCCAACGCAGCCTCTTCGTAGTACGTACGAATGTCGTGGCAGACAGCCGTCGTAGTGCCGGGCAACGTGACTGATTTCCAATCCACTCCATCAGCGATCTCCTGCAGCAACCCCACCACTGCTGGCACCTCGTCGGCGGTCATCACACGGCCCACAGAGGTGGCCCCACGTTTCGCCACGGCGCGGTCATAGGCCCGACGCAGGCCACGTGCTTCATCAACAGCAGCAGGCAAGGTCGGGTCGTATCGAGGAGGCAGTGCGCACGCAACGGGTTGATCCTCGGCTTCGATCACCTCGGGATACTCCGTGAACACCGGACCCGAGGCCGTTTCGAGCAACGCGAACGCCCGCCCGAGAACGTCGTGTTGAAACGCCGCGTCGCCCGGTTTTCCAAGCGGTCGGCCTAACGGGAACTCGCAATGCAACACCCGAGGCGGCGAAACCTTGGCAGCCATCTCCCTAACGGAGGACAACACCACCGTGGCAATTCCAGCGGCTTCAAACACATGCGCAAGCACACTCACGGTGCGCGTACAGAGTGGTCAAACAGGTGTAAGCAACACCACGTCCACACCGTCGTGGAGCAGCGCCGCCGCCGCAGCTGGGCCAGAGTCCAGGCGGATGGTTGCGACGTCGTCTGGCTGGTTCCCTGCGAAGGACACATGACGTGGCGCAACGCTGCCGATCACACCCTGCTGCGCCAACTCCTCGAGACGGTCGATGGGGTACACAACGTTGAGGTCCAACGCAAAGCCAACGTGGTCGAAGTTGGGGCTCCAATGTCCCATCACCAGGTCTCGCCGTTCCCGGTCGATCAGCCGAAACCCTGTGTCACCAGCGGCGAACTGTTGATCGCCGCTGGCGTATAACGCGGCAGAAGTGACGATGGCAACGCGTGACTGAGCCAACGGCTTGGGTGTCACCCATGCTGGATGCGGAAACTCCGGCGCCGGCAGCGTTGCAGCGTGGGCTCGCATGGCCTGATCACCATTCATGGATGCGGCTCGCGCACCACAAGCACTGCGCACGGCGCATGTGCAATCACGTAGTCAGAGACCGCTGGATCGAAGAGCTTGGAGAGCCAGTTCTTGGTGCGACGTCCGACAACGATCACATCGATGTTGTGCGACGCCGCCTGTTCGCAGATGACCTGTCCAGCTGGGCCGATCTCGACGGAAGATTCGACGTTGCCAAGATGGGCCTTTGCCTCAGAGATCGCCCGGTCTGCGTTGTCTTCTGAAGCAATGAGCGCTGCTTCGGTGGGTATCGCTGCAAAGCCACCACCACCGATGGGGTCGCTGAAAAGCATCGGCGCAACCGACGCCGCGCTGACGACAAAATGCTCTGCCGTTGGAAACAACTTGCGAGCTTCGTCAGCGATCCACGAAGCGGTTTCACTCGTGTCGACTGCAATCAGTGTCTTCATGTTGAGGTTCTACCCCAAAGCGTGCAACAACAGACGACCGAAACGCCTTTTGCTGACAAATGCTCCATAGGAAACCCATACGATGCGAGCGTGGATGCGTGGTTCTTTGCACAGGTGCGCAACGCTGTCGAAGGAATCGTTGTCGGGGCCGGGCCGGACCTGCGAACCTTCGCTCACCGCAACGGGGTCAAGGTGTGGTTTGGGGATTCGCTGCGTGAGCACTACGAGGCGCAGTTGATCCGGGCGCAGCCGAGCGGTGAGGTGGTCGTGGAAATCGGATTCCACTCCGAGCATCCCATTGCGGAACTCAACGAGAAGTTGCTTCAGAGCCTGGTCTCACAAGCAGACCACTGGCGTCCCGCACTTGGAAAGGCAGCGCAGGCCGGACCGTTCATTGGTCGGCGCGGGTGGACACGAATCTCTGAGTGCTGGGACCTTCCGCCCGAATCCTTGGACAGTGCCATCGACGTTGCCGCTCGACTTGGCGAGTACGTGGTGCAGATCGAGCCACTCCGCAGAAAAGTGTCAGGGACGAATGGCTTGCAACAAGGGGCGGCGATCGAACGAATCAATTGATGGCAGGCCGTTAGTCACGGCGTCACGGCGAAACGTGTCCCACAGTTCAGGACGAAAGAAGTGATCGCCGACAGAAATCACGTGATGAAGGATGAAGAACCGGTACGTCTCGATGATCATCTCCACGTCGGCTTCAGTCAGCGGAGACACCTCGTGATACGCAGCGAGAAACCGTCTGAAGCGTGGCTCTGCCAGCGTGTGCACCCCGTAGGAAAACCGAGTCCGGTCACCGGTCTGCGAAGAAACTCTCGATAGAAAATAGAAGTCAAGCAGCACAGAATCTGTTCGGAACCAGTCGTAGTCCCAGCGGCTGAACAGACGAAACGGTCCGTCACCGCCGGCGGTTCGGTCCACCGAGAAGTTGCCAAGGTTCCAGTCCACAAACACCGGCACCCGGGGCAGGTCGGCGTAGCCAAGGTCATCGAGCGAGAGCAGGAATCGGTTGGCGTGCCGACGAAGGTGGTCAAGCGCATCGGCGTCCAGCTGCAAAGTCCGAGACGCCGTGCGGTCCGACGCCAGGTCAATCAGATGCACCACGTCTGAGGCGATCGATGTTGACGTGCGCGGGATGCAAGCTTGGACCGTAGCGTCTGCACATGCAACGTGGAAGCGGGCCATCTCACGAGCCAGACACTCAATGTCAGCATCCTCAAGAATCCGCGGGAGATGCTCGCGTCGCTCAACCTCTTGATACAGCACGGCCCACACGGACCCATCGAAATACGTATGTACACGTTGTGATCCCAAGCCCTCTTTGGCTATCGGAGCTGCAAGGAATCCCTCATACCGGGTGCCATCGAACGCTGCAATGAGCCGCGCCACACGGTCATGGTCTTCTCGGAACAGAAACGGCGATCCGTAGTTGGAGACTTTGGCGAAGACGTTGACGCCATCGTTCAGTCGGAGCAGGAACACCCTGTTGGTGGAGACGTTGGAGGACACCTCAACGGTGGACACGACGCGGCGAGGATCGTCGAGACTTGACCAGACGCTCCGTACTGCGCGCTGCGCGTCGCGGTCGGTGACGCCGAATCGTCGCCACCGCGGCACTGGTCGTTCTGCGACGGTCTCCATGCATTCATTCTGTTCACATTTCAAGCAGCAGCATCTGCAGGTTCTGTGAACTGCGAGTTATATAACGTGAAGTACGCACCGCCCGTTGCAATCAGGTCTTCGTGTGTGCCCTGTTCCACGATGCGCCCGGCGTCCATCACCAAGATGGTGTCTGCATCGCGAATGGTGGACAGCCGGTGCGCAATGACAAAGCTGGTTCGCCGTGAGCGCAATGCAGCCATCGCCCGCTGGATGAGTACCTCGGTGCGCGTATCAACGGAACTGGTTGCCTCGTCCAGGATCAAGATGGTGGGGTCAGCCAGGAAGGCTCGGGCGATGGTGATGAGCTGACGCTCACCTGCACTGACGTTCGAACCGGAATCGTCGATGACAGTCTCGTATCCCAGCGGCAGCGTCCGCACGAAGCGGTGGACATACGTTGCCTTGGCTGCGGCAATCACGTCTTCATCTGTTGCGTCGGGGTTGCCATAACGGATGTTCTCCCTGATGGTTCCGCCGAACAGCCACGCGTCCTGTAAAACCATGCCCATCTGACTGCGCAGTTCGCTTCGAGGCATGGACGCAATGTCACGGCCGTCGAGCACAATCTTGCCGGCCTGCAGGTCATAGAAACGCATCAGCAGGTTGACAAGCGTGGTCTTGCCAGCGCCGGTTGGGCCGACGATGGCAACGGTCTTGCCGGGTTCTGCCACGAGGGAGAGGTGCTCGATGAGCGGCTTGTCCGTGCGGTACGAGAACGACACGTCTGCAAACTCGACTCGGCCCAGCGGCACGGCCTTTTCACCGACGGACGTGTCCGCGGGCTCTTCTGGTGCGTCGAGAAATTCGAAGACCCGCTCCGCTGACGCAACGCCGGACTGCAGCACGTTAGCCATGGACGCCAACTGGCTGAGGGGCATGCCGAACTGGCGTGAGTACTGGATAAACGCCTGAACATCGCCAAGCGTCATGGTGCCCGAGGCAACCCGCAAGCCACCAACCACGGCGATGGCGACGTAGTTGATGTTGGAGAGGAAGTTCATTGCCGGCTGAATTGCGCCCGAGATGGACTGTGCACCGAAGCTGGCGCGGTAGAGCTTCTCGTTCTCCATATCAAAGCGCTCCTCCACCTCACGTTGGCGTCCGAAAGCCTTTACCAACGCATGGCCGGTGAACACCTCTTCTATGTGTGCATTCAGTACGCCCGTGTGGCGCCATTGGGCCATGAAACGGGTGCGTGAGCGAGACGTGACGAGCTTCACCACGTAGATGGACACCGGAATGGTGACTGCCGCAACGAGGGCAAGAATCCAAGAGATGTAGAACATCATTGCCAGCACACCTACGAGTGTGAGGGTAGACGTAAGAAGCATGCTGACCGACTGCTGCAGGCTCTGCGCAATGTTGTCGATGTCGTTAGTGACACGGCTCAACAAGTCACCGCGAGGCTGGGAGTCCACGTACTGAAGCGGGAGCCGATGCAGTTTGTCTTCTACCTCTGCGCGCATACGGAACATGGTCCGCTGAACCACCCCTGCGAGGAGGAACGATTGCAGCCACAGGAGCACGACGGAGATGAGATACAAGGCACCGGCTAGATACAGAACGCGGTGCAGTCGATTGAAGTCGATCCCTGCAGCGCCGGTGACACCAGTTGTTTTGCCACGAATGCCGTCGAAGACGATGTTGGTGGCCCGACCCAAGATCTTGGGCCCAGCGACGGACAACCCCATGGACGTGACGGCCAGCAACAAGATGGCGTACACACCCGTCCGCTCGGGCTGCAGGCGGCTCACCAATCGTTTCGCCGCTGCGCGGAAGTCCTTCGACTTCTCCGCAGGCATGCCAGCAGTTGCCATGCGCCCAGCTGGCCCGGGAGGGGCGGCAGAGCGGGCCTGCATCATCTGTTCGCGGGCAAGCTTCTCGTCCTTTTCGGTGCTCACTGGCTTGTCAGTGCTCATGCTGCTTCCTCGCGCTCTGCGTTCTGCGAACTGACGATTTCGACGTAGGTGGGGCATGTGCTCAGCAATTGCTCGTGAGTCCCAAGTCCGACCGACGCACCGTCTTCCAACACCAAGATGCGATCCGCATGGCGGATGGTGGATATTCGTTGGGCGACGATGACGATGATTGCGTGCCGCGTGACAGGCGTGAGGGCGGCCCGTAACCGAGCGTCGGTAGCAAGGTCCAGTGCCGAGAACGAATCGTCGAACAGGTAGATGTCTGGTTGGTGCACCAACGCTCTCGCAATAGCGAGGCGTTGACGCTGCCCGCCCGACACGTTTGCTCCGCCCTGGTTGATCACGGCGTCCAGGCCCCTGTCCATCGCTCGGACGAAATCAGCGGCCTGTGCAATCTCCAGGGCGGTCCACAATTCTTCGTCTGTGGCGTCAGGCTTGCCGAACCGCAAATTGCTGGCCACCGTGCCGGAGAACAGATATGGCCGCTGGGGCACTAACCCGATCCGACTCCACAACACTTCGGGAGCCAGATCTCTGACATCGACACCACCCATCAGCACCTGGCCTTCGGTTGCATCGAACAACCGAGGGATGAGGTGCAGCAACGTTGTCTTGCCGGAGCCCGTGCTGCCGATCACTGCCACCGTTTCACCAGCTCGAGCGCTGAAGGTGACACCGCTCAGCACCGGTGACTCGGCTCCTGGGTAGCTGAAGCCTGCGTTGCGCAACTCCAAGGTTTCTCGGTCTGCCAGCACGTGCACCGGATTGGCCGATGGTTCGACAGAGCTCTGGGTCTGGATGACCTCTCTCACGCGGGCGGCACAAACCGTGGCTCGAGGAATCATCATGACCACAAACGTGGCCATCATCACCGAGAACAAGATTTGAGCAAGGTAGGACAGGAAGGCCACCAGGGCGCCAATCTGCATGTCACCTGAAGCAATTCGGTTGGCGCCGATCCAAACTGCGCCAACGGTGGAGACGTTCATCACCAGTGTGACGGTTGGGAACATGCGTGACATCAGCCGGCCGGCACGCAACGACGAGTCTGTCAACTGATCGTTTGCCTCGGCAAACCGCTTGACCTCGTTTGGTTCACGGACGAATGCCCGCACCACTCTCATTCCGATGATCTGCTCGCGTAGGACTCGGTTGACGGTATCTATGTGCGCTTGCATTTCCCTGAACACCGGGATCATGCGGACGATCACCGAACCGACGAGAATCGTGAGGGCAGGAACGCTGACGAGGAGCATGGTCGACAGGCCCACGTCTTCACGCAGGGCCATGATCACGCCACCAACCATGGTGATGGGCGCTGCAATGAGCATGGTGCAACCCATGACCACCAGGATCTGGATTTGCTGCACGTCGTTGGTGATGCGGGTGATCAGCGACGATGCTCCGAACTGGTTGACCTCACGTGCGGAGTACTGGGTGACCTGATGGAACAGGTCGCGACGGACGTCCCGGCCGAACCCCATCGCAGCCCGTGATCCGTAGTACACCGCCCAGATCGAGAATGCGACCTGTGCAAGCGAAATGGCGAGCATCAAACCGCCCACCCGCCAGATGTACCCGGTGTCGCCACGCGCTACGCCTCTGTCGATGATGTGCGCGTTGAGGCTGGGTAGCGACAAGCTGGCAATTGTCTGCACCAGTTGCAACAGCCCAACAATGATGAGGGTATTGCGATGGGGGCGCAGGTACGTGCGCAACAGTTTGATCAGCATGTTCATGCCTCCGTTTTGGGCTCGGACGACTGACCAAGCAATTGGTGGAGTGTTTCAAGGGCGGCCTTCGCGGCCTCCAGGTGTTTGGCCCCATCGGGACCGTGGATCTCGATCAACGCAAGACGCAATTCATCGTCGATCGCTGGCATCTCGCGTTGTGCACGGCGCACACGCGCAAGATGTTCCTTCGAGGGCGCAACCAGCGTCCGCCGCTTGTCGTCGGGGTCAACCGTGGTGACCAGCACACCCGCTTCGCGCAGCCGAGCTACCGCTGAAGATACGTGACTCTGCGGGAAACCTGTCCGCTCCACAACTTGCCCAATAGTTGTGTTGGGGTTCTCCCGCACGTCCACAAGCACCATGCGCACACTCGTACTGAGATCACGAAAGCCAGACGGCGGGAAAGCACGCACACCCAATTTGGCCAACCGTTTTCCGAGCCGGAAGAGGTCTGCACCATTCACATCACAAACGATACATCTCTCCTGATGCAATAAATATCAGTTTAGATGCAATATCCGCCACACGGGCCGACACACGAGAGCAGCGGCCCAAACGTGGTTAGCCACTTGTTGCGCTAGTTGATTCCGCCCAGGACAAGTGGCACCAGGACTAGGGCACTCGCTCCGAATCCCACCAGGACTTTTCGGTGTCGGCTCATGTGCCACCCATCTGCCAACGGACTGAGTGTTGATTGCGTCGACCGAACGATCACCGAGTACAAGGCGATCAGGCACACCACTCCGAGGAGGGTTCGAAGTGACCAGCCGAAGGAACCCCGCAGGTCGACCGAGACAAACACGACTGGTCCGAGGGCGATCAGGAGCAACATTCCTCGCAGCCAGCGCGGCCAATCGTCCCGCCAGATACCGAGGCCAGCGCCCACGACGGTTGGAAGCATCACTCCACCAGCGGCGACGAAGAGCGGCAGCATTCCAATAGCCCCAACCACCCGCGCAACGGTTATCGCACGACGTTTCCGTGACCGTCGGCGTGCAGTCACGGCCAGGGCCTGAGTAGAGCCGAAGATGGCGAAACCAATCACGATCCCAAGCGTTCCGCTCCACGTGAACTCTGGGTCTTCAGCGATGAGCCGCATCCACAGACGCGCAAGTGAGCCGAGTGCCAACCCACCAACCAGCCCTCCGCCGAGGCGTGCAATTGAGCGCGCCCACGGTTCACGGGACGTCTCTGTATCGGGCTCCGACACTTGCTGCCTCCGATCTCACGATGCGGTCTGTCTCTTGGTGTGTTGACGTTGTAACAAATTTCGCTGGGCATCGGCGAGACGTCGCGTCCTGTACGTGCCTTCGCGTCCCGGGAGGGTCGTCACCGGGGGGACGCGAAGGCACGTGGGGGACGCGACGTACGACGTGGCACTGCGAGACGTGGACCAGACCGGTATCCTCCAGCGGTGCGAGTTCATCAAGTCAATGGCCAGCGAATTGCGTTCGATCACCACGGTGACTCGTCAGCCCCGGCCGTCGTCCTGCTCCACGGCCTGTCGTCCAACCGTCGGGCATACGGACAAGTCATCGAGCACCTGGCCGGGGCTGTCGCTAGCGGGTCGCTACAACTGTTGGCCGTCGACATGCGCGGACACGGTGAATCGAGCCACGCCCCTGCCGACCAATACGACGCCAGCAGTTACGCCTCAGACATAGCCGACCTCATCCGTTCAGAGATGACAGAACCAGCGGTGATCGTGGGCCACTCGTTGGGCGGAGTCGTTGCTGGCGCCTTGGCCGCCAACCATCCCGAACTTGTTCGTGGCATGTTCCTCGAAGACCCGCCTTACTTCGAAGGCGATGCCGACGTGCGCAACGCAAGTCCTGTGGCAGCGATCTTTCCGCAAGTTGTGGCTGCAGTTGTCGCACTGCAGGCCCGCTCCGCACCCGCGACGGCTTACGACCTCTTGGTGGGGCCAATGGTTGCACCGCACGAGGTTGCGCAACGAGCGGCCGAGATGTCACGGTGGGACCCGATGACCATGCACGCTGCCGTCACCGGCGACGTGTGGCGCGACTTCGATCCGCAAGCCAAGGTCGTCTGCCCACTTACCATTGTCCGAGCCGACCCTGCCTTCGGCGCTGTGTTCAAACCAGAAGACGGACCCAAAGTGCTAGCCGCCAACCCACACGCAAACATCGTGATGGTTCCCGGCGCTGGTCATCAGATACGTGAGGGGGAGACGGCGGGTTCATATTTCCGACTCCTCGACCAGTTCCTCGCAGGATTCCTGCCGTAGAAGTTTCGCCATTCAGGAGGTCAGGTCATAGCTCCCGGTGGTACAGCCGACCGCAAATATTGGTATAGGCACATAGCAAGAGACGGAGCCGGGCGAGCCCGAAGCCGCCGCGCTCACTGCGATGTAGGTGCGAATTTCGAAGCCGCCCTGCCCTGCTAGGGCGTAAACCTCCGTATCTTTGTATTCAAGCAACGCATCCCGGTCGTTACGGCACCACCGGTCGAGAAACTCTCGGTCCCATGCTTCGTTGATCTTGCCGGAGTCAGGAGTAGCTGGCCAATGCGAGATCCCGCCGGTACCAACAAGGGCAATCCGCTCGGGGACCGCGTCGGCCGCAGCTCGGAGCGCTTCACCGAATGCCCACACGCGCTGCAACGGCGCAAGCGGAGGACCTTGGCAGTTGATGTTGACCGGAATCACCGGGAGGTCATACCGAGGCGTCAGGAAATGCAACGGAACCATGATGCCGTGATCGAACTTCCACTCTTCCGCGTAGGAAACGTCGGCACCCTGCATCACGTTGTCGATGAACCGACGCGAGAGATCTTTGTTGCCAGGCACGTTGCGCCGCTGAATGCCAAGCCACGCAGGGTCTTCGATGGGACCCTCATAAGTATCGGCCATGCCTATTGCGAACGAAGGCATGTTGTTCATGAAGAAGTTGGCGAAATGCTCTGCCGCCACAACCACAATGGCGTCTGGCTTGGCATGCTCGATGTCCTCGCGCATCGCATCGAAGGCGGCGTAAAGCAAGTCACGCGCTACTGGGTCGGCACGCTCTGCCCGGCCCGTAATGCCCGGTCCGTGACTACACACACCTGCGAAGACCAACGGCATCAGTACCGCTCTCCGCTGCTTTGTGTCTGCTGACCAAGTGCAGCAGCGTGGCGCTCGACACCTTCATAACCGGTCATGGCATAGACACCTTCACGGACGGGGCCGTACTTAAGGAGACCAGCGCGCATACGGTCTAGGTAGTCGCTCCACTCCACCTTGTGGAAGGCAGCAAAGTGCATCAGGATCTGACCGTTCACCCCGAGGTGATACAACAGGCCAATGTCCGGTTCAGTAAGCGCACGTACTTCCTCGTCCGTCAGCGTATACGGCGCCAGCACTACATGGCGGTCGGCAGTATAGGCAGCTTGCAGCGTGGCGGTGCGATTCAACTCGAACAGGAACTTCTGCACTTGGTACAGGCTCACGAGTCCCACTCAACCTGCAGGTACTCGGGTCCACGAAACGTGACGTTGGGGAAGAACTCAAGCTCTTGGCCTTGCACCAGGCGAAGCGACGGCAAACGTTGCGACAACAACTCCAACGAAATCTTCGCCTCCAACCGGGCAAGCCCAGCGCCCAGGCAGAAGTGGATGCCCTTGCCGAAGCTGATGTGATGGTTGGCATTCGCTCGGCGGATATCGAACGTCTCTGGGTCCTGGAAGACATCAGGCTGATGATTGGCCGCTGCAAAGTTGAGATACAGCCGGGTGCCCGCTGGGACGTCAACACCGTGGAGTTTGGTATCCATGGTGGTCACTCTTCGCCACGAAATCTGGCTGGACTCGAACCGCAACGTCTCCTCTACGGCGTTTGGCGCCAACGACGGATCAGCACACAGCGCATCCCATTGATCTCTCTGGCTCAGCAGACACCGCAGCGCGTTTGTCAGCAGCGAGGTCACCGGATCATGGCCCGCAAAACTGAACCCGTACACAACGGACTCGACCTCGCGATACGTGAGCCCCTTGCCGTCAGCGGCGTCTGGATCGGCCTCGTGCGCGTCAAGCAACTCGGAACAGAAATCGTCCGTTCGGTTGGCCTTGCGGTCAGCAACGAACGCACGGCAGTAACGCCAGTAATCCAACATGCCTTCGGCGATGCGGACCTGTTCTTCTACGGTTGGGCGGCCCCACGAAAAGGCGCGCCGGTTCACACACCAAGACTTGATGAGCGCATAGTCCTGCGGCGGAAACCCGATGAACTGAAACACAATCTCGGCGGGGAGCGGAAACGCGAACGCCTTCACGTAGTCAGCTGGTGATCCGGTGTGGATCATCGAATCGATCAGCTCTGCAGCACGGGTGCGCATGTACTCCTCGATGGAGCGGAGACGACGATTGCTGAAACCTTGCCTCGTGTGTACGCGGATGCGGCCATGATCCGGTTCGGACCGGTTGGACATCACTGCAATCGGATTGAAGTCGGGCGCTGCCAACACGGCCACTGCTTCCGGCGACAGGGGAAAAATAGGGTCTTGCACGTTGGTGGACGCAAACACCTCTGGCTGCATGAAGATCGCTTCGATATCTTCCATGCGCGTCACCGTGAGGTGACCAAACTGCTCGGCGAAGAACACCGGGTACGCCTCACGCAGTGCATTGGCGATGGGATAAGGATCCCTCAGGTAGTCCGCGTCAAGTGGCGACCAGGTGGCATGCACCGGACAACCTGGCGGGGGACCACCCTGATTTGCTGGGGCCTCGTGATAGCTGTTGGCGCTGGGGGCGGTGATCGAGTTCCTGCTGCGTGTCAGAGTTCATGGCGCCTCGCCTTAGGTTCAGCGGTCAGATTCGCACGTTAGGCGATCTATGTTCAACATCTGCGGGGGTGCGTTCAGGGTGACTGGCGCAAATGGTTATGGTTCACCCGCATCTGGCGTGCGGATTTCCTGATACTCCACACTCAGCATCGCGTTGCTCGCGGCAGACCCGAGCGACGCTTCCAGCGCGTGCATAAGTGCATCGATAAAGCGTTGCCGTTCCTCGGGCGTGCGTCCTTCTCCAAGGCGAGCGACAACGGAAACAAAGATGTTGGACGGACTGCCGTTGCCGATGACGTAGACGGTTCGTTCCTCTGCCCGAGTCCGCAGCGCGTCGAGCGGAGCGATACCTGTGGCCAGCGCCGCTGCGTGCAGCGCTTCCACAACGTCTGCGGGTTTGACCAGTTCGGCAAGGTTGGCCGAGTACTCCACCGTTACATGGGGCATAGGTTCGTCACATGTGGCAAGGGAGGCATCTGTCTCACAGGCTATCTATTCTCGCCAGATGAGACTTGTGAGCTTCTCCGTCGACCAGCGCTCCTCCTTCGGAGCGGTCGTCACCGACGCCAGTGGCGTGGCCGGCGTGGTGGACCTCGGCGCACGAATGAAACCAGGAACGGACATGTCAACCGTGCTTGCAGACGGACGATTGCTCGACCTGTTGGGTATTGCTGAGACCGCAAGCGCCGATCACGCGTTATCGGATATTCGGTTCGAGATTCCCATCCCCCGCCCAGGCAAAATCTTTTGCATCGGCGTCAACTACGGAGGCCGCAACGCCGAGTACGCCGACGGGACTGAAGCACCGATGCACCCCAGCGTGTTCGTGCGGTTCGCCTCCTCGTTCGTCGGGCACCAGCAACCCCTGACCAGGCCACCGGAGTCTGCGGAGTTGGACTACGAGGGTGAGATCGTCGCGGTCATCGGGACTGCTGGTCGGCGTATTCCACAAGACCGGGCCAGGACTCATCTCGCTGGGCTCACCGTCGGCAACGAGGGAACCATTCGGGACTGGGTGCGCCACGGAAAGTTCAACGTCACGCAAGGAAAGAACTGGGACGGGTCTGGCGCCATCGGCCCGTGGCATGGTCACGATGGACGAGGTGCCAGACTTCGAGTCGCTTTCCGTCACCACAACCGTGAACGGCGAGATTCGTCAGCACGACTCCGTGTCGTCGATGGCCTTCCCGATTGAGAAGCAGATCGAATACCTATCCACGTTCTGCACCCTTCAGCCTGGAGACATGATCTTCACCGGAACACCAACCGGCTCGGGGGCACGCATGACTCCCCCACAGTTCCTGAAGCCGGGCGACGTGGTCCAGGTCGACGTACCCGGCATAGGCACGCTTCGCAACGGGGTGCAGGACGAGCAGCGGGTCAGCTGAAGTCGTAGAGACGTTGGGGGTTGTCCACCAAGATCTGGTTTCGGGTGGCCTCGTCCGGCGCAAACGAGAACAGGTGATCCAGTAGATCGCCGTCGTCTGGCATGTGGCGCACGTTGGGGTGCGGCCAATCCGTGCCCCACAGAATTCGATCAGGTGCTGCAGCAATGAGCGCTTGCGCATAGGGGGTGACGTCGTCGTACGGCGGCGGGCCATCGGCAGTGAGTCGTTCGGCGCCGGAGATTTTGACCCAGCAGCGTTCGTCGGCCATCAGCGACAACAGTTGCTGGAACGGCTCTTGTTCCACGCCCTTCTTCGCATCGACCCGTGCCATGTGGTCAATGACATAGGGCGTTGGCATGGAGTCAAGTAAGCCCGCATACGATGTGAGGTCCTTGGCATCGAAGTGCAACACGATGTGCCACCCAAATTTTGCGACTCGTTCGACCAAGCGCCAGTACACCGGTAGCTCTGGAGCACCACCCAAATGAGCGACGAAATTGAAGCGGGTGCCCCGTACGCCGACCCGATGCAGTTCAGCAATGTCTGCGTCGGTGAACGACTCGTCGATCATTGCTACGCCCGCATACTTTCCGTTGCCGCGGACGATGGCATCGACCATGGCGGAGTTGTCTACGCCATGACAGCTTGCCTGCACGAAGACAGCCCGAGACAGACCCAACCGCTCCTGCAGACGCTCGAAATCCTCCAAGCCGGAATCCGGAGGCGTGTAAGACCGATCTTCGGAATACGGAAACCGGTCTCCGGGGCCAAAAATGTGGCAGTGCGCATCGCACGCGTTGGCTGGCGGCGTGAACACGCGTGGAGCATGCGGGTTGGCGTGGGGTGGCGGGATGGTTGCGGTCATGTGCTTACTCAGTTTCTCGGAAAGACGACGCCGTCCATCAGTTTTCGTGCGGTACGTAAAATTGCGGACCGTTTTGCCACGGCAACACCATCAACGAACTCCACCACAACGGCAGCGTCAAGGGTGCCTGTTGGGTGTTCAACCGTCACCCTGCTCGGCACGCTGCCCGAGCCGCCGCTCGCTGCGCCTGCGAACACCGAAACATCGGCAGCAGGAGTACCAGGGATAACCGCAGCAGTTGCCACACTCACAGCGCCAAGAACACCGATGGCGTCGTGGCAGCGATGCGGAATGAACGTACGTGTACTGAGCGTCCCGCCCTCGGTGGGAGCGCTGACCAGCGTCATCTTTGGCACAGTCAGCTTGGTGACGTCACCCAACCCCATCAGCGGTCCTGCGGCTAGTCGGATGGATTCGACTTGAGCCTTCACTGCTGCGTTGGCTTCCAACGACTCGCACGTCTCGGTTCCCATGACCCCAACGTCGGCGGCTCGCAGGATGACCACCGGCATGCCGTTGTCTATACAGGTCACCTGCACTCCCTGGATGGTGTCGACCACGTTGCCGGTTGGGAACAGAGCCCCACACGTGGACCCGGCGGTGTCTGCGAAGGCCAACTCGATGGGCGCTGCGGTTCCTGGCACACCTGCGATGAAGCAGTCGCCGGAGTACACGGGAAGACCACCGGCAACAGGGAATTGGGCCGTGGCCACACCGCCGGTGTTGAGCATGCGGATTCGCACCGCGGCAACGTTTGCGTCAGCTGAGACCGGCACAAGAGCACGCTCCACAGCGAAGGGCCCAACCCCGGCCAGCAGGTTGCCGCAGTTCTGCTTGTCGGTCACCATGGCCTCGTCGACACCGACCTGCAGAAAGAGGTAATCCACATCGGCCTCGGCATCAGGCGAGACACTCACCACTGCCACCTTGGAGGTAAGCGGGTGTGCGCCGCCGACGCCATCGATCTGCCGTGCGTCTGGCGATCCCATGATCTCCAACAGCAACTGGTCACGCGCCGTTACTTCTGACGGCAGATCGGATGTAAGGAAGTACGCACCTTTCGACGTACCCCCACGCATCAACATGCAGCGAACGCCGTTCGCCATGGGTTTGGTCATTTCTCGCCGAGTGACTGCGCCAACCGGTGGATCACCTGCATGGTTGGCAAGCATTGCGCCACGCTGGCGAGCGGTTCCCGACCCTCGCGAATGGCGGCGATGAACTCCCGGTCCTGCAGCTCGATGCCGTCGTTTGACATCGCAATGCCGCTGAGGTCAACCGGCTTTTCGAAGCCGTCGACCAAGTCGTCATACCGCGCGATGTAGGTGCCGTTGTCGCAGATGTATCGGAAGAACGTGCCAAGCGGCCCGTTGTTGTTGAACGACAACGACAACGTGCACAACGCACCGGACTTCGGCGCACGCAACGCAACCGTCATGTCCATGGCGATACCCAGCTGCGGGTGAATTGGACCCTGCTGCGCCCAGATCACATCGGGCTCTTCGCCGGTTTGATAACGGAACAGGTCCACGGTGTGGCAGGAGTGGTGCCACAGCAAATGATCTGTCCACGTACGAGGTTTGCCAAGTGCGTTCTTGTTCTCACGGCGGAAGAAGAACGTCTGCACCACAAGATGCTGCAACGCCAGTTCACCGCTCACCACCCGGTTATGCACGAATTGGTGCGACGGATTGAAGCGGCGGGTGTGACACACCATGGCGGTGAGGCCCGTGCGTTGCTGCGCTGCGACGACGGCCTCGGCATCGGCAAACGAGTCAGCCATCGGGATCTCGATCAGCACGTGCTTGCCAGCTTCCATCGCAGCGATCGCTTGCGAGGCATGCAGCTGCGTTGGGGTGGTGAGGATGACCGCATCGACACCGGGCTGGTTCATTGCCTCGGCCAGGTCCACCGACCAGAACGGGATGCCACGCTGCGCTGCGACCTCTTGGGTGTCAGCTGCGTTGCCACCAGCGATGCTGACAACTTCAACCCCATCGATACGGGCAAGACCGTCGAGGTGTTTCTGCGCAATAGCGCCTTCACCGGCAATGCAGATCCTCAGATTGGTCGTCACTTGCTCTTCACTCCGGGCTCCCGTTTGGCTCTTGTGAGCAACTGATTGCAATTGATTTCATCGAGGAACGGAGTTCCAACGAGCAGTTGTCGACAGTATTGTAAACAATATGATCATCGACTGCCACGGTCACTACACCACGGCCCCTGCGGCCCTCGGTGACTACCGAGACGCACAGAAGGCGGCCCTCAAAACCGACCCCATGCACGTTGGTGAGAAGGGTGTGGTGTCCATCTCCGACGACGCCATCCGCGAAAGCTTGGAAGGCGCGCAGCTGAAACTGCAACGAGAGCGCGGCACCGACCTCACCATCTTCTCGCCGCGGGCAAGCTGGATGGGCCATCACATCGGCAATGAGCACACCAGCAAGTTCTGGACCGAGCACTGCAACGACCTGGTCCGCCGCGTCTGCGATCTGTACCCAAGGAGCTTCGCCCCGGTCTGCCAGCTTCCCCAGTCACCCGGCGTTTCGATCGACAGTTCTGTTGCCGAGCTGCGCCGATGCGTGGAAGAAATGGGCTTCATCGGCTGCAACCTCAACCCAGATCCGTCTGGCGGGTTCTTCACTGGGCCGGTGCTGGGCGACCGCTACTGGTATCCAATCTATGAGGCCATGACCCAGCTGGATGTGCCCGCCATGATCCATGTGTCGCAGTCATGCAACGACCATCTCCACACCACCGGCTCGCACTATCTGGGCGCAGACACAGCAGCGTTTCAACAGTTGCTGATGTCAGACGTGTTCAAGGATTTCCCCACCATCAAGTTCATCATTCCGCACGGCGGCGGAGCTATCCCGTATCACTGGGGGCGCTTCCGCGGCATCGTGCAAGACCTGAAGATGGGCCCGTTGGAAGACCTCGTGCTGAGCAACGTGTACTTCGATACATGCGTGTATCACCAGGCTGGCATCGACCTGCTCACGCGTGTGATTCCCGCAGAGAACATTCTGTTTGCGTCAGAGATGGTTGGTGCTGTACGGGGCATCGACCCGCTGACAGACCACTACTACGACGACACCCGCAACTACATCGAAGCTGCGCCCATCACCGACACCGACCGGGCGATGATCTACGAGCACAACACCCGCACCGTGTTCCCTCGCCTCGTTATCCCCTAGACCCAGCGACCGGCCGGCCAGGCTGACTACTCGTCGGCCACAATAGGGATGTTTGGCAGACCGTCAACCATTACGCGCTTCAACGACTCCACCGTTGAGCGGGTCATGAGTGGGTCGACGCCCAGTTCTTCCAGCAGCGCCGCGCTTGCTTCCATCTCATGCAGTCGACGCAACGCGTGCGGGGCTGTGCCGCGCACAAGGCGAGACAACAGGGGCGCACCGGCAGCAGTGATCTCGTCCACCATGTTGCCCCACAGCCAGTCAGCCTGACCTGCCGCTTCACCCGCGCGCATAGCTTCGATAACCACAGCCGCGAGACCCTTCATGAACACGCTGCGCAACAGCTTGCGAGTTGCAGCGTCGCCTGCAACCGGACCCACGGATTCCAGGTCGATGCCAAACGGTTCCATCAACCGCAGGTACTCGTCGGCACCGGGGCCCGATGCCAAAGCTGGTGTGCGTAGTCCCTTGCCCGGAACCGTCGCCATGAGTGCCACATCGACAAACCGCAAGCCTTGTGAACCCGCTATGTCCGCCAGCGAGGCTTTCAGGCCCGCAGACCCCGTGCCTAGATCAGCATAAACAGCGCCGAAAGGAACGGCATCGAGAGCCTGACGCAGCGCTCCTTCTGCATCGGCCGCTGCGGTGAGAGCGATGACCAGTTGTGCACCAGAAACCGCTACCGCCGGATGGTCGGTTCTTACAACCCCAGCGGGTGTCGGCACGGCCGCAGGGTCGAAACCCCGCACCTCATGACCCTCCCGAACCAGATCCGCGGCATACCGCGAACCCGCTTCGCCCAGCCCGAGAATCGCCACGATCATGGGTTGCTCCACACGTGAGGCTCCACCCTGCGCCCTAAATATGGGTTGCTCCACCTCGGGTTCACTCCGATCCCTCCGTTCACCGCTCGGCCGCGCCCTAAATATGGGTTGCTCCACCTCGGGTTCACTCCGATCCCTCCGTTCACCGCTCGGCCGCGCCCTAATCCTCGTACGTAACGCCAAGAGTCTCCAACAGCGGCCGCAGGCCGTAGATGTCGACGCCTAGTTCACCCGCTGCCAACCGGGCGCGCACAGCAGCCTCTTTGGCCTCACGTGTCCGCGACTGTTCGAGGACAGCAGCCGCCTGACTGCGCTTCACCACAACAACGCCGTCGTCGTCGGCAACGATCACATCGCCAGGTTCAACCGCTATGCCGCCCAGCACCACCGGCACGTTCACCGAGCCAGGCGACGCCTTCACCGTGCCTTGACACGACACATGCCGCGACCATGCGCTGAACCCCAATTGGCGCAGCTCCGAGGTGTCACGGATACCTGCGTCGCTGACCAGCACTTGCACGCCACGGCTCATCAGCGACGTGGCGATAAGTTCGCCGAACATCCCGTGAGTGGATGGCGCTGTGTTGGTAACCACCAGAACGTCTCCGGGCTGACACAACTCAACGGCCGCGTGGATCATGAGGTTGTCTCCGGGGTGACAAGAAACCGTGACAGCCGAACCGGCCACGCGACGATCCTGCTGAATGGGGCGGATACCAGCGTCGACGAACCCAATGCGACCTTGGGCCTCGTGCACCGTGGCGGATCCGCACTTGCCAAGCCCGGCCACAACGTCGGGGTGCGCCCGTTCAATAGTGCGGACGATTCGGTGCTGTCCCATGGCTGTGGCCCCTCTCGGACACGTCGTTGTTGGCGTGACCGCCATCGTACGTTGTCAACAACATTGTCGACAACGCCAATCCTGGGCCATACTGAACAGGATGCGTACACAGGTTGCAATCGTCGGCGCCGGTCCCGCCGGCACACTGCTGTCCCTGTTGCTGCAGCGTCACGGCGTCCACTCCATTGTGGTGGAACGCCAAAGTCGCCAATACGTCCTGGACCGAGTCCGCGCCGGCGTGCTGGAGTGGGGCACCGTCGAGGTGTTACGACACGCAGGGTTGAGCGCCCAGATGGACGCCGTTGGCGTGGTGCACGATGGCGCCCGCATGGCATGGGGCGGCAAGTCCTTCTATTTCGATATCGCAGCCAGCACGGGTCGCCACTTCATGGCATACGGCCAGGCGCCCTTGCAACGAGATCTGTACGAAGCATGCGACGCCCGCGGCGTCACCATCATCGACAGCGCCGCAGACGTTGCCCTGCACGACGTCACCTCCACCACCCCCTACCTCACCTTTCGCAAAGATGGAAGCGAACACCGGATCGACGCAGACTTCGTTGTTGGCGCAGACGGGTATCACGGGGTTGGCCGCAGTTCTATCCCAGCAAATCGTATTCGTACGTACGAAAAGGAATACCCGTTTGGTTGGTTGGGAGTCCTCTCTGAGACTCCCCCGTTGCCTGACCTGGTGTACTGCAATCACGCCAGCGGGTTTGCCCTTGCGTCGCAACGTAACGCGATGCTCAGCCGTTACTACGTCCAATGCCCGCTTACAGACAGGGTTGAGGATTGGCCGGATGAACGCTTCTGGCAAGAACTGCTCGGTCGTTTTCCCGATGAGCTCCGATCCCAGATCACCACGGGTCCAACTATCGAGAAGTCCATCGCTCCCCTGCGGAGCTTCGTTGCCGAACCGCTGCGATACGGCAACCTGTTCTTGGCAGGCGATGCCGCGCACATCGTCCCACCCACCGGAGCGAAGGGCCTCAACCTTGCCGTTTCCGACGTGCATTACCTGTCGCGCGGCTTCATCGATCACTTCGTTCACCGGGACTCCCGAGAGCTTGACCGGTACTCCGAGCTTGCCCTCCGACGCATCTGGGGCGCGGTCAGGTTTTCTTGGTGGATGACTACGTTGTTGCACCGGTTCCCGCAACAAACCCATTTCGACCAACGCATGCAAGAAGCTGAGCTTGACTATTTGGCAGCTTCACCGCACGCACGGGCTGCCCTCAGCGAACAGTACGCAGGCTTACCATTCGAGAAAGGACTCCGCGATGGCTGATTTCAGCAACGCCGGATACGACGACATTCCGGGCACCTACGTGTTTGATGCCAAACAGAGCCGCAAGGGCTACCGCCTTAACATGTTCTGCATGTCGCTCAACGACCCAGCCAACCGGGACGCGTTTCGTGCGGACGAGGCTGGCTATCTCAAGGCGCACAAATTGTCGCCTGAACAAACCGAAGCTGTTCTCAATCGTCAGTGGCTTCGCCTGCTGGAACTGGGCGGCAACGTCTATTACACGTTCAAGCTTGCGGCCTGCGATGGGATGAGCTTCCAGCAGCTTGGCGCAAAACAAACCGGGGTCTCCGAAGCTGACTACGTGGCGATGATGGTGGCCGGGGGTCGGCCAATCGAGGGTAACCGCTCGCGCAGCGAACCGAACTGGAACAAGGCCACCAAACCCGGCAGCACCGTCAACACCGTCAACACCGTCGACACCGGAGCAGATCATGGCTGAAGTCATCGGTGGCGTTGCCACGTCACACGTACCTGCGGTTGGAGTGGCAATCGACAAGGGCCGCACAGCAGAGCCGTACTGGGCACCGTACTTCGAGAAGCTCACGCCCCTTCGCAAATGGGTGGCCGAACTGAAGCCCGACGTCTGCGTTGTCATCTACAACGACCACGCAAACGCGTTTTCCCTTGAACTCATCCCCACGTTTGCCATCGGCCTCTGCGAATCGTTCCGTCCGGCCGACGAAGGTTTTGGTCGACGTCCCGTGCCGGACGTGCAAGGTCACCCAGAGTTGGCTTGGCACCTTGGCGAGTCGCTCATCCTTGACGAATTCGACATGACGCTGGTCAACGAGATGGAGGTCGATCACGGCCTCACGGTTCCGCTTTCCGTCATGTTCGGCCAGCCGGAAGCGTGGCCATGCCCCGTCGTGCCGATCCTCGTCAACGTGGTGCAATACCCACCTCCCACAGGCCACCGTTGCTACCGGCTGGGCCAGGCGTTGCGGCGAGCGATTGAGTCCTACCCGGGCAACGAACGCATCCTCGTCGTCGGCACCGGTGGCATGTCGCATCAGTTGCAGGCCGAGCGGGCCGGTTTGGTCAACCCAGAGTTCGACACGCATTTCTTAGATTTGTTGGTGCAAGAACCCGAGACTGCGGCCAAGATCTCGCATACCGAATACCTGCGTGAAGCTGGCTCAGAGGGCATTGAACTGGTGATGTGGCTCATCATGCGCGGCGCGTTGCTGCCCGATGTCAACGAGGTCTACAGGGCGACCCATCTGCCAACATCCAACACGCACAATGGCCTGTTGGTTCTCACGGAAACTCCAGCCCCTAACGATGCCTAAGCGGGCAACTCCGAAACAAACAGCCGTTTCGTTGAAAAACTCAGCTGCACGAACGGCTGCAACGCGTTCCATCACAGACGTGCTGCGAAGCAACATCTTGGAAGGCAAATTGCACCCGGGCGAACGGCTCATCGAGCTGCAGCTCACCGAGGCACACGGCGTCAGCCGGGCAGCCATTCGTGCTGCAATCAGCGAACTGGTGAAAGAGGGCCTGGTTGACCACGAGCCCAATAAGGGCGCAACGGTCCGGCGCGTCGCGATAGAAGAGGCGATTCAGATCACTGAAGTACGGATGTTGCTGGAGTCGTTGATTGCTTCGAAGGCTGCAGCGGTAGCGACGCCGGCTCAACGAGACGAATTGAAGGCAATCATCTCGTCCATGCACGACGCTGTTGCCGGTGACGAGTTGCTGCAATACTCCGAACTGAACTCGCTGTTGCATGGTCGGCTGCGCGAGATCAGCGGACACGACGTAGCGGGCGATCTGGTGTCCTTGCTGCGGAATCGCTCAGCGCACCACAACTATCGGCTTGCCTTGGTGCCGGGCCGACCCAGCGAATCTTTGCCACAGCATGAAGCAATTGTTGCCGCTGTTGTGGCCGGGGATCCGGCGGCTGCAGAGCGCGCGATGCGGGAGCACTTGGAATCCGTTGCTGCTGTGTTGCGCCGTTGGGCCGCTGCTGGTGATCGCACCTGAGGGCCCAACGGGACTACCTAACCAAACAAATCAGCGACCGATGCCAGCAGCACTGAGCACGGCGGCCGAAACACCCGATTCACGCCACACCCCGTACGAGATGCCCTTGGACTCCCCGTACGCAGCTGCGTGCTCGATGAATGCTGCTTCCAGTTCCGTGATGTCGAATGCATCAGACATTGAGGAGATCTCGGCCTGCAGGTCACGCTGTTCCTGGAGGAGCAGCAGGCGGTTCAATGCGTCAGCCGATGCCAACAGTTCAGCCACGGCCTCGAGGCGGGCGGTGACTGATTCAGCGGTGCGCTTGCGTCCACGCTTTGGCTTGTGGGCCTGGAGTGCTTCCAGGTAGTCACGCACAGCGCGACCCTGCGTGCGTCCAACTGCCAAAGCCTCTTTGTGCGCCTTGGACATTGAACGTGATTGGGTCTTTTGTTTTGCGGATTTAGGTGGCATACAACCGATACTACCCTCAATTGTGCTGTCAACTATTTCGTTCAGCGGTCATTCACTGAGGGTAATGGCGAGTCTCGATTTACGAAACAGCACGATTCAGAACACGGAGACGAGAAAACAACTCGTCGTGGTCGAGGTAACAACCGCGCAGATGCCGAACGCCTCCACCAGCCTCGAATGCGTCACGGCCATGCAGCCCAACACGGTTGTCAAAGCCCACGACGTCGCCAGCAGCAAAAGGAAACCGGATCTGGAACCGAGGGTCATGAGCCAACGCAGAAAACCGCTGCATTGCCGAATATGCCCGAGGCACATCGATTGCATCCATGGCGGGGAACCCTCGGACCGGATAAAACGCCCGCAACGTCAGGGGTTGCCCTGGGGCACCAAGGTCAATCAACGGCCCTTCCCATCGATGATCTTCGGTGCGCTGACGGTTGAAGAACACCCAGTTGAGCGTGGTCAATGCCTGGTAGTCGGCCGGAAATTGCACCCGAAGTTCCTCGGTGACGGCCAGCCCGTCAGTCATCCGGGACCATCCGCCTTCCACGTCATTTCGGACACAGTGGAGGAATTGAAAGCCTGGTGGTGTTTCGCGCGTCGGAAGGTCTGTGTGCTGCCCGAGATTCAACGTTGTGTACGCCGTGGAGTTGGGGTTGGGAAGCGACCGGACATCGAAGATCTTGCCGAAGTTGGACCCACGAACCGGCCCAATTCGTTCCACAACCAACTCGAGAAAGTCCTCCGAGTCCGGCACATTGCGCAGCCGTGCCAAGCCGTATCGGGCGAGAAGCATGAGCCATTCACGAAACACAACAGGGTCTTCCAGAATGTTGGACCCGTCCAAGCTGGGCGGTTCAGAAAAGGTTGACGCGGTCCACGTTTCACGCTTCGGCAGGAACGAACCTGGGTGATATTGATCGTCCGCAACATGACGAAGCCAGCCGGGATGTATCTCAATGACCTCGCGGCGGCCAGCCCACCTCAGCGTCAACGCTCCCGTCGAAGACAGTCCGCATGCAACGAGGTCTGAAACCGATGGCAGGTCGGAAGGCTCAATCACACCTTCACGACTGGACACTTCCAATCCAATTCCCGGCGAGTTCTCTGCCAGCCACAGCGAGTAGCACGCCAGGACCGCCCCATCCGACCACGACACGTGAACGAATCCGTCTCGCAGTTCGGCCGAGACCAGTGGAGTCCACGCGTAGCGATAGAAGTCCGGGGTGATTGGCTGGGCACAGGAATCGTTGGCAGCAGGTACAGGCATCGTTGGAAATCGTGGGCCGCGAGCAACGACCGTGTCAACTCCCCAAGATGTGGAGCTTTTCGCCGTGGGTGGGTCGTTTAGAAACCCGGAACGGGATCGCGCTTCCAGGCGATGAAGGCGATGAACCCTGCAATGCCGATAGCCAAGACATGGACAAGCTCAAAATGCAACGCAACAGCGGACGTATGCTCGTCCACCGCACCTGCACCCAACTGCAGGATCACAATCGCGGCGCACACGCCCAGCATCGCAAACGCATACCGAGGCCGCCACGCCGTCACCACGCCAGCCACAGCTATCAGCACCCCAAGCGTTCCGTCTCGGGTGAGATGTTGAGGAGCGACGTCCCCCAGAACCGTGCCGATTGGGTTGCGGCCGAACGCCCACGGAATCGAAAGGGCTCCTTGCATCAACGCAAGTAGGCAGAGCACCACACGTCGTCCTGAACTTGGCACTGGGCGCCAGCCACCAACAGGCAACCTACTTGCACCTTCAATTCGTGCAGAGAAGCGAGCAGGTAGCTCTGTCAGTTCATCCAAGTCTGCAATTGACGCACACGCCGGGCAGGTTGCTTGGTGCGCGAGCGCTCTTCGCCGATCCAACTCCGAAGCCGACGGGTCTAGCAGCATACGTGCCGATGTCGAGCAGACCGAGGTGGTGTTCATGCTGACTCTTCATCGGATTCGCGCAGCGTTTGCTCGAGCGTTGTCCGAGCACGATGCACGCGGGACCTGATGGTGCCGATAGGAACGCCCAAAAGATCTGCCGCCCGCTGGTAGTCGTATCCAAGCACCCCGCAGAGCACCAACGCTTCGCGTTGTGGAAGCGGCAACGCCAACACTGCCTGGGTGGTTTCCGAGTACCCCTCGTTGGAGTTGACCTGGAGGCGGATTACCGGGACGTCATCTAGCGATGACCAGTCCGGACTGTGCGCAGCTTGGTCGATGACACAACGTCGACAGATTCGCAGCAACCAACCTTCGAACGAACCAGTTGCAGCGTATGTGTCGATGTACTTCCACGCGCGGAGAAACGTCTCTGAAACTGCGTCGTCGGCTGCATGCCGATCGCTGGCGATTGCGCGTGCATATGCGTGGACCGCACGCATGTGCTTTCGCACGAGTGAGTCGAAAGCACGATCGTCCACCATCCCATCTTTTCATGCCACCGCTCATCCTCGGTTCCCCGCATTCACCCGATGAACAACGTTCTGGATGGCGAGGGAACTTTTGGCCCCTCTTCACGGTCTGCTTCCCATGAGCAATGAAGCAACCGCCACCGACTCCAGTGATTCAGCAGCACCAACCGATGGAAGTCGACGCTGGCGATCGCTTTGGCGGTTGCACTTCTACAGCGGCATGTTTGCCATTCCGTTCATCGTTCTGATGTCTATAACTGGCCTTGTGGTGCTGTACACCCAGCCCCTCCAGTCGCTCACCGCTGGTCATAAGTTCGACGTCAAACGTGCCGGGGCAACGTTGGCGTATGAACAACAGGGGAAAGCTGCGCAAGAAAGGCTCCCAAAGGCGAACCTCACCGCTGTTATCACGCCACGAAACGCTACGACCGCCACAATTTTCGAGGCCGACGACGGAACCGAAACCGGTCAACGCATCTTCGTGAACCCCTACAGCGGCAAGGTGCTGGGCACGGAAAAGCCAAGCAGTGGCATCGTTGGGCTGGCACATCGTTTGCACGCCGATCTCAACGCAAGCAAAATCCGAGTCTCGCTTCCAACGGTGTCGGCACTTTGGGACCACGGAGCGGTCCTACGGCCTTATGTCGTAGGGGACATGATCCTAGAAGTTCTCGGAGTGTGGACCGTCGTCCTCGTGATGAGCGGGCTGTACCTTTGGTGGCCACGCCGCAGGTCAGCTTCCACGGCCACGCCAGCGAAGGACCGGGCTCGGACGAAACGTACTGGCCGAGCCAAATGGAGGAACCTACACGGATGGTCCGGCGTGCTTTTGCTGAGCGTCATGCTGCTGACCATTGTGTCCGGCCTGGCATGGAGTTCGTATTGGGGGCGAAATTTCACGTCCCTTGCGAACGAAATAAGCCCGAACGTCTGGACCGACACCCCGCCAAGCGTGCTTGGCACGCGAGGGCAACTTGACGCAGTGGGCAACGAGATCCCGTGGAACACCGCAGACCGAGCAATTCCTGCGAGCTACGCCACGCCAGTCGAGGCAGGGCGATACCCGGCGGCCTTCGCGCTGAACGCAGTTGCCGCCCGAGCTGTGGCCGCGGGGATGAAGCCAGGATTCAAGATCATCTTCCCGAGAAACGTGGCGGATGTCTCAACGAAAGCAGTCACCTACGGCAGTTACACCGTCACCAATTCATGGCCGCGCAAGACCGGCGAAGCTCGAGACCTGTTCTTGGACCAGTTCTCTGGCAAGCCGTTGGGAGAGCAGACCGCATACGGTTACGGAGCCATTTCCTATGGCCTCGACACAATGGTCAGCACGCACATGGGTACACAGCTGGGAATAGTCAGCCGAATCGCAATGACCGCGTTGTGTCTTCTCTCGCTGTGGTCTTCTGCAAGCGCGCTTATCATGTACTCAAAGCGCCGACGCCCCGGAACCCTTGGACTCCCCCGCCGCCCGGTCGATGTTCGCCTCTCACGGCGGATTTCCCTGACCGCCGCTGCCATGGCCGTTGTGTTTCCTCTGTGGGGAGTCTGTGCGGCAGTTGTGCTGGGCTTAGACCGTTTCTTTATTCGCCGAAACACCCGTTTGCGGGCAGCATTCGGCCAGCGCTAAAAGGGGGCCGAGTTTGCCTGCCGTTTACCTGGGATAGGCGACACTGAGGTTCGGTTCAATCCACCAAAGGTGGGGCGGCCGTAGAAATGGTTGATGGCTGAGGATCCGTCGCCTCAGCCATCAACCCATTTCTGCGGTTTCACTCACGCTGCTTTGGCGACGTGGCCGTGGCCGAGGAAACTCAGCAACCCATACAGTCGAGAATGATGGAATCAGCTCTCCTACTCATCGTCGAGGACGACGAGCTCATCCGGTCGAGTCTCGCTCGAGCCCTTACCGCGTTTGGGTTTCGAACTGCTGCGGTCGGCAACCTCGCAGAGGCGCGCCGTACTCTGGAATCCCACACGGTTTCGTTGGTTGTGCTCGACTTGGGGCTTCCTGACGGCGACGGGCTTGACCTGTGTCACGACTTAGCCGCCCAGTCACCAGCCCTGCCAATCATTGTTGTCACAGCCAGGTCTGAAGAAGTCGACATCGTGAAGGCGCTCCGCTCTGGTGCCGTCGACTACGTGGTCAAGCCGTTCAAGTTGGCAGAGCTCCATGCGCGTATTCAAGCGCACCTCCGGTTTCAGCACGCCGTGACCATTGGCACCGACGATGACTCCCAAGACTTTGTGTTTGGACCTCTACGCATCCGTCGTCTGGCCCACCAGGTCCTGCTGAATGGCGTGGAAGTGCCGCTCCGACCACGGGAGTTCAACCTCCTCGTTCGCCTCGCCGTCGACGAAGGCAAGGTCGTCACACGTGAGCGGCTGATTGAGGATGTTTGGGATCAGCATTGGTGGGGGCCTACGAAAACGCTGGACGTGCATGTCAACACGCTCCGCAGAAAGCTGGGTGTTCCCTCCGGGGAGCAAGGACCCATCATCACGGTCCGCGGTGTTGGCTACCGCCTCAACACATCAGGCTGGAATCCGTGACACGCCGAATTGCAACGTTGGTTGGGCTCATTGCCTTGTTAGCAGTCGTCGCTTTCGGTGTTCCAACTGTGATGGCTTTCTATCGGGTCCAGGAACATGCAATTCGCCTCGAACTCGAAGAAGAAGCATTCATTGCTGCGTCAAGCCTGCGCCCCGAAGAGCCTGCCGTGGTCACCAACGTCGCTGCTGTTGTCAGCTCAGACCCTCATCGCATCGCGCTGTATGCGATGGACGGAACACGCCTGTCCGGAGACGGCCCGCTGGTCGGCGACGCTGCAGTTCGTCGTGCCAGGTCCGATCGCATCGGTCAGAGCCGAAACGAGATTGAGGAAGTCGCAGCAGTCCTCATCCCGCGCCTTGGACACAACGACGTGGTGCTCCGCGTTGCCGAAGATGCCTCTGAGGTCGAATCGAATACGTACAGCCATGTCATCCCACTCGCCGCTGTTGGCGTGTTGGTAGTGCTGGTAGCGATCCTCATCGGATGGCAGCTCACACGGCAACTCCTACGCCCATTCAACAACCTCATGTCCATCGCGCATTCTGTCGGGACGGCTTCCCCGGTTCGAGTTGCGCCGAAGACTGGAATAGTGGAACTCGACAAGCTGGCAGACGTGCTGGTCGGGTCAGCGAGGCGAGTTGAAGGAACAATCGAACGGGAGCAGAAATTTTCGGCGCACGTCGCGCATCAACTGCGTACGCCGATCAGCGCGGCGAGATTAGTACTGGAAGCCGAGATCGAAGCCCCACGTGACGATCCTTCAATTGCACTCGCGGAAGCATTGAGCGCCGTCGACCAGTTGGGCAGAACAACCACAAACCTGCTCAACCTGTCTCGCGGATTCGACCACAATTCCTCACCCACGGACCTGGACCTCATTGTGTCGGACGCTCTTGCGAGATGGCGCGGCCAGTTCCATGCAGAGGGCAAAGTGTTTTCGGTTTCGCTGAACGCAGCGGGTCAACGAACAACAGCGGTCATTGCGCTCGAACAGATCCTGGACGTGCTGCTCGAAAACGCGCTCCGACACGGGAACGGGCCCACTGCGGTTTCAACGACACTCATCGACTCAACGACCGTTGTGGTAGCGGTCGCCGATTCCGGCACTGTGCCCTCGGATCCGTTTCGCAGTTCACCAAGCGGCGGACACGGGATCGGGTTGCGGTTCGCCCTCGCCCTTGCTGAAGCTGAAGCAGGCACATTGACGTTGCAATCGAGCAATCCAACTCGGTTTGTACTGCGACTCCCAACAACTCCCACTACGGAGAGCCCGGAGTGATCAGACGTTTGCTGCTGCCCCAGATGGGTTGAACGGGCGCAGGACACCCGGCGGCAGTTGCTGCACTGGAGGCTTGTGGCCCCAGATGCTGGTGGCGTGATGAGCGCGTACCACCCAATTGCTGTCGTCCACCAACAGGCCACCCCAGCCGTACTCCACTTCGAAGCCAGACGGGGACCGAAGGTAGAACGAGGTCATCAGATCATTGCTATGGCGACCCATCGTCATCGCAATCGGCACCAAGCGTTCGTTACACAGGTCAAGGGCCACCCCCACATCGTCAAGCGACGCACACTCCAGCATGAGGTGGTGCACCCCAACCATGCCAGGGATACCAACAATCGCCAACGTGTGGTGACGAGAATTGCAGTGGTAGAAGCGCAGACTGACGCCGATCTCGACGGTGTCTGACAGTTTGAAACCAAGTACGCGCGAATAGAAGTCGTCGGCTGCTGCGAGGTCGGGAACTACCACCACGGCGTGGCCAACCCCTCCGTCCTCGGTGACAAATCCACTCATGGCACGACCAGGGCGAAAGGTGGAGGGCCGCCGCAACAATCCGTATGTGAGTTCGTGACGGAAGCCAAAGGGATCTGTGAACCATGCGATCTCTGTGACCTCGCGTTGGCGTGCGAGAGCAGCGTCGCCTCTCTCCACGTGAATCGACTCAAGGAGGAGTCGGTCAACAACGGTACGCAACCCGGCCGCATCCGCCACTCCCCAACCGAAGTACGCAAGGTCGTTGGTCTCTGCCTGATGAATCAGGATTCGCTGGACGGCATCGTCATTTCGAAGTCTGACTTCACCGTCTGGGCCACGGCCCGCAAACTCCAGTCCCAGAACTTCTGGGCCGAACGTCTCCCATTCAGCCGCCGCTGGTGAACAAAAGCCGATGTATTCGAGCGCAGTGATCACAGGAGGAACTCCGGGTTTGATGTCTGCAGCAGGGTGCCGCCGACAGATTTGGCCAACGGGTCTGGCACCAGAAACGCATGGCCGAGGCCAGCTTGCACGTCTTGGAATCGTTTCTGCAATGGGTGATCGAGAAACACCGAGCGCCCCGACGCCGCGTGGAACAGCCGGACAACCGCCTCGCCCGCTATCTCGCATCCACGGTTCATGTTCCACCGGTACTGACCTCGCTGCGCCATCGTCACCGACTCATCAGCTGTGACCTTTTCGGTGAGTTCAATAACGTCTGTACGCAGACGAGTTACGGCGGCGTCGATGTCCCACGTCGCTTCGGCAAGCCGACGTTGCGCCAACGCGTCGTCGGCAAGTCGTTTCCCCGCGCCGATAGAGCGGCCCGCCGATTCCGTTATCCAGGCTTCCACGAACCCTCGGCATGCGCCCAGCAGGGAAACCTCGCCCCCACCGAAACGCGCCGGCTGCAACGCCCGAAGCGCGCCGCCGGACAGCAGTTCCTTCCAAGTTCCGTCACCGATGCGTCTCTGTGCGTCGTCATCAAGAGCACTTGCCTGCAACAGTGGGGCAATACGTCGTGCCTCTTCAAGCACGCTCATGGCAATGACGCTACCTAAGCGGTAGGTGGGTTCATCTTCAAAACGCTGAAGACGGCGCCGGCGTTGTCGGCAAGCACTGCGAACCGTCCTGGCTGGATGTCGGTTGGTGGCACGTGAACGGCGCCTCCCAGTTCGACGGTTTTCGCCGCGATCGCATCGGTGTCGTCGACTGCGAAGTAGAGGCCCCAATAGTTGGGCATGCCGGCCATGGTTTCCGGCTTCGCCATCATGCCTGCGACGGAATCCGATCCGACGTGGAACTCGGTGTAGTCCGGAGCTCCGCCAATGGTCCACCCAAAGACGTCGCTGTAGAACTTCTTCGAGGCTTCGATGTTCTCGGCGTCTGTGGTCAGTTCGATCCAGACCATGGCACCGTTCTCACCGAAGATCTGCGCGCCGGTGTGGACGGCTGGTTGCCACACGCCGAATACGGCTCCGAATGGATCGATGAAGACACCCATGCTCCCGAGGTCTCCCACCGGCATGGCTGGGACCATGACCGTGCCACCCGCAGCTTCAACCGTGGCCTGTGTTGCTGTGGCGTCGGTGACTGCGACGTAGGTGCTCCACACCACCGGTTGGGCTGGATCCATCAGCGGCATCATGCCTGCCACGGTGGAGCCATTCAGCGTGCAGCTGCGGTACCCGCCGAATTCTTCGCTTCCTTCGGGGACTTCCCACCCGAACAGCCCGCCGTAGAACTGCGCCGACCTTTCGATGTCTGGCGAGCTGAGATCGGCCCAGCAAGGCCGTCCTGATTCATAGGACTGTACGAGCATGTGAACTCCTTTTGCGGTGAACGTCTGGTGACTGCCCAGATGCTCCCATAACGCAAACGTATCCGGTTCACACAGGCAGGTTCACGAGGGCTGGAGCGGGATCAGAATTGGGCGCCCGGGGTCGCTCAGCACCACGCCATCTCGGTCCAACGTGTACCCGCTTGATCCGATCGCCTGCATGATTCCGTCAACTATCGATTCGGCAAGTTGGCGGCCCGGGCACTGATGCGAGCCAAATCCGAACTGGAATCCGGATTCCGCCAAATCCAAAACAACCTCCGCGCCCTCTGGCACCTGGCGGTCCGCAACCACAACATCGGTGACGGCCACTCTCAGGGTGCGCACTACCGCAGCGCGCTGCGGACCGCCATGGCGTTTCGTGTCGAACGTTTCAATCAACAACGCAGCTGTTGCGTCGTGGTTTTGGTAGAGCGCCGACAACACGACCGTGGCGCCAGCGCTGTGCGTCGAGAACAGGGCCATCAGGCGGTCGACCGCGTCATCGGTTTCCTGAGCGGCTTCTGCACCCCGCCCGATGGACGCCACCATCAGACCCAAGTCCGCAAGAGTTTGGTCGATTGTAGATGAGGTCGGACCAATCGACCCGATGACTTTGCTAAGCGCATATAACAACGCCTCGGTGGGGACACGAAACGCGAGGTCCGCCACTAGGTCAATTGAGGCGCCGTGAAGTTTTGCTGCTGTTCGTGCCGATGCGAACCGAGATGCAACTCCGGGGTCAAGGGACGCGAGCAACGCCACAACCTCGGCGCGCCGCTGCGCGTGAAGCAACCCCGAAGAGAACCTAGCCATGGATCCACGCAGCGCGGCTGTGCTACCGGCGCCCAGCGTGCGGGGCGCCGACGGCGGGACCAGTTGATCCGAGGACAACGCAGCAGCGACTTCTTCAGCGGTGCGAAACGAAACGGGTGAGCTCACACTGCCTATCTCAGCAGCACGGCGCAGAAGCCGTGGACACCGGGATCAGGTTGGAGGTGTTGTCGGTAGTGGAGCAACCAGTTGGCATACATGCCATATCGGGTGCGTCGCCAAGCACGGTGTAGATCTCCCAGGCAATGTCTGGACCCTGCACCCAAACCTTGTCCTGCACCGCAAAGCAACATGACGTGTTCTCTTGGATGTCGGTTTCGAAGCCGTCGGTCTGGAAGCGCTGGATGGCTTCGTTCACGAGGTCTGTGTTCTCAACCTCTACACCGACGTGGTTCATGGTTCCAGGCACCCCGCCACCGGCGATGAGGACCAGCTTCAACGGTGGTTCGGCGATTGCGAAATTGGCGTAGCCCTCACGAACCTTTGCTGGCTCCGTCTGGAAGAGCTTCGAGTAAAAGGCGATTGCCTCGTCGAGGTCTCCGACGTTGAGGGCGAGTTGAACACGAGACATGGTTTCTCCGATAGATAGATGGTTATCGATGTCGTTACTCTGGGGCATATATCGACGATTGTCAATGTCTAAATTGGTTGCCTCAACCGGAAGAACTGTCTACGCCGCAGGCAACCCTGCGAGAGCCTGGGTGTACTCCGCCACTTCTTGCTTCTGGTTGGTGGCCATACGCGTGGCGAGCAGTTGAACATCAGAGTCGGTCGCTTGTTGTCGTGCGTACTCGGCCATGTGGATACCGCCGTTGTGGTGCGCTCGCATCAGCGTGAGGAACTCGCGGTTGGCGTTCACTCCCTCAGCTTTCTGCAGCCGGTCAAGGTCTGCAGCGGTTGCCATGCCAGGCATGTCGGCAACCTTGGTGCCCATGCCCATCCAGGCCATTGCGACGCGGTCATCCTCGCCACGTTCAAGGCCCCACGCATCCAACCGGCTTTCCAGCTGACCAACTTCGTAGCGTTGGAACACAATCACCTCGGTGGCGAAGTGCTTCACAACGCTGCTGATACCCGGCCGTTCCAACGTGATCAACGACATCTCTACGGCCTGGTCGTGATGATCCAGCATGTCATCGACAAACCCACGATCGATCTCCGTGAACCGATAACGCGCCTGCTCGCGTTGCGAGTACTTCCGCGTCGTGATGGAGGTCCCCACCCCAAAACCCAGCAGCAAGCATGCAAGACCTGAAACAACAAGATGCCGGGCCGAGTACCAGCGCCCGCGTGGACCCTCTACCTCGTGTTCGAGAGAGCCGTCGAGAAACTCTGAATCGTCAGCGCGCTGAGTATCACTCATGTTCCACTACCACTTTCAAATGAGATTTCCGGAGCTGGCCGTGTGGTCAGACCGGGTGACGAGTCGATCGTGCGACGGACGGCGCAGCAGCCGTAGTCCGTTCGCAATGACCACAAGGCTTGCGCCCATATCGGCCAGGACAGCCAACCACAGCGACGCAGCACCAAGGATTGTCAAGGCGAAGAAGACCACCTTGACACCCAGCGCAACTGCGATGTTTTGCCACAGCACATGAGAAGTGTGGCGAGAGATGCGGATGGTTTCTGCGATCTTGCGAGGATCGTCGTCCATCAATGCGATGTCTGCGGTCTCGATAGCCGTGTCAGTGCCGGCTGCACCCATCGCGATGCCAAGAGTTGCCTTGGCCATGGCCGGCGCGTCGTTGACCCCATCGCCGACCATTGCCACGTGACCACGGGTTCCAAGCTGGGTGATCATGCGAAGTTTGTCTTCGGGAAGCAGATCGGCAAGCGCCTCGTCGATTCCAACGGAACGCGCAACCGCATCGGCAGTCCGCTGATTGTCGCCGGTGAGCATGACAACTCGAACGCCGAGTCGATGTAATGCCTCCACCGCCTCAACTGATTGCGGCCGAATCGTGTCTGCTACCGCAAGCACGGCAAGCGTCTGGCGGCCCGTCATCAGAACGACAGCCGACTTTGCGTCAGCTTCGAATCCCTGCAACATGGTTTCGAGCCCCGGCGAACACACACCCTTTTGCTCCGCAAGGCGGTGGTTGCCCAGCAGATACTGCACACCGTTGACTGTGCCTTGTACCCCATGGCCGGGAATCGCTTCGAAGTTGCTGACCTGATCAACCGGTCCTTTGTGGGCAATCACGATTGCGTGCGCGACGGGATGTTCCGACAATGCCTCGATGGACGCGGCGATGCGGCTCACATCCTCCGTGCTCATATCACCCAGCACGATGACGTCAGTGAGAACCGGCTTGCCGTGCGTCAAGGTTCCGGTCTTGTCGACCGCCACAATGCCGACGCGTCTCGCCTGCTCCAGGTGCACGCCACCCTTGATGAGGATGCCCCGGCGCGCCGCGCCTCCTAGCCCGGAAACCACTGTCACTGGCGTTGAAATGACCAACGCACACGGGCAGGCAAGCACCAGCAAAACCAGCGACTTGTAGAACCAGTCTCGCCACGTTCCGCCGTCCAACAGAGGTGGGAGGACGGCAACTGCGATCGCTGTCAGAAACACCAACGGCGTGTAGATGGAAGCGAAGCGGTCGACAAAGCGTTGTGCTGGCGCCTTCTCTGCTTGCGCTGTTTGGATAGACCGAGCAATGCGATCAAGCGTTCCTTCGCCCGCCTCCGCCGTGACCCTGATTTCCAGCGTGCCGCGTTCGTTGATGGTGCCTGCGAACACCGGCGCGCCAGGATCTTTCCGCACCGGCACCGACTCGCCGGTGATGGGTGCTTGGTTCACCGTTGAGGACCCAGCGGAAACGGTGCCGTCCAGCGGAATGCGATCGCCGGGTTTCACCAGCACCACCGCGTCACGTGACACGTCGGGGGTTGGCGTAGCGACCCAGCCCCTTCCTTCGACTTTCAGCAAAGCCGTCTCGGGAGCTAACGCCACAAGCGAGCGGATTGCGTTACGGGCGCGCTCCAGGCTGAGCGCTTCGATGAGTTCCGCCAACCCGAACAACCAGATGACAACTGCGGCCTCTGGCCACTGGCCAATAATCAGTGCACCTATGACTGCGATAGTCATGAGCAGCGCCATGGTGAGGCGCCGCGACTTCATCGCTTGGGCACCTTTGCGAAGTGTGTCTCGTCCGCCAAGTGCGATGGAGACCAGCGCCATGGCTGCCACCGGCACAGACCGTTCCTTCACGCCGGCAATGACGATGAGTTCGGACCCTATTGCCAGAACGCCCGCAGCGACGATGGTGATGATCGTCTTTCGAGGCAGAGACCGAGTGGTGGGCGCAATGAGCGTGCCGGACGTCGCTATGACCAGCTTGGGTCGCATTCCCGCTGCACGAATAGCGGTCGCAAATGAATCGGGAGTTGCCAATTGGTGACGGATGCGAATGTGTCGGGCGACGAGATCGAACTCCAGGCTCTGGACGCCGTCAAGCGCGCCGAGAGCCGCTCTCAGTTCGTTCTCTTCAGTCGCACAGTCGAGTTCTTCAACCCGAAAGATTGAGACCTTCGTGGTCAAGACTTATTGCCTGATCTGGTTCGCCGACGAAACGCCACGGCGCCCCCCGCCAGCACGCCCAGGCCGAGTAGGCCCACCACCCAGCTGGGTCCGGAGTCTTTCTTGGATGAGGAGATGGACTCGGTTGCCTGGTCCGAAACGGGCTGCCCGGCAGGCTCGGTGGCAATTGGTGCTGACACCGGACTTTCCGCACCGACGAAGGAGGTGGTGGTGGGAGCGGCCGCATCTGGAGTGAGTCCCAGGTACTCGGTGATCTCCAGCACAGCAGTTGGTTCGAGCGACGTGAACCGGACATTCCACGCACCGCTTGCGGGGAACACGGCTGTGACTTCGTAGTCACCGGTCTTGTCTGCGACCGGTGTGAGCGGCAACGGCCCAAGACTTTGGCCCTCGGATTCCGCAACGAGGGTGGCCGTTGCCTCGGAAGCACGGTGCCCATCGCTGACAAAGGTGACTTGCACCACGTAGCGAATGCCAAGCGGTCCGGCCGGTTCTTTATTGATGATCACGATCGAGCCCTTGTCCGAATGGGCTCCTGCCGGTGACGCAGCGCCTAAGCCGAACAGGAAACCGGCGATGAGGACAACAACAACGGTCAACACGCTGTTCCGACGTGTGTGGTGAATGCTCATTTGACGGGAATCTCCAAAGTGATTGTTTCGGTCTTGCCTTCTCGGACCGCCTTCAGCGTGAGGATCCAGAGACCCTTCAGCGGAAGAGAAAACCCGATTGCCGAGTAATGGTCGGCGCTTATCGGAACCAACGAAATACGACGAGCGGGAATATCGCCGGTTGCCATCGACGCGGTAGCAACGTCAACGTTTTGCGGATTTCCTGTTTCGTCGTAGAAGTACAGGTGCAGAGTATTGATACCGACTGTTGCTGGCAGAAGAGTCACGTCGACGACGAACGACGCTGTCTCGGCCCGTGTGTAGAACGGCTCGACGGAACCCGTCCTCGCTGGCACCATTCCGACCAACGACGCGGTGACTCCCAGCACGGCCAACGCAACCGAGACCTCGGCTTGCACCGTGCGGGATCGATCCACAATGAGAGTCGCCAACCGGCGACGGTTGATCCATCCAAGCGCACCCATAGCTGTGAGCCCTGCAACCTTCAGCAGAACCAAGCGGCCATAGGTGGTGGAGGTCAAGAGCGATACCGAGCCCACCAGCGAATACGCAGCCCGCACGCCGGTCACAAACAGCAGCGCGACGCACATCATTGCGATGCGGCCGAAGCGCTCCACATGGTGACCACGGAGCGAGTCGCCATTGCGCAGCAAAACCATCAACGCGACGAGCCCGCCCACCCAGCCGGCAGCAGCAACTTGGTGCACCACATCGGCCACGACAGCGCCGCTGCGATTGCCAGCCGTCCACGCATGTCCGCCCAATGCGTTGACTGCGACGGACACCACCGCGCCAAGTCCCACCAGTTGAGGCGCAACGCGACGTGACCACAACGAGGCACCCAACGCAGCAACGACTGCTCCACCGACACGCCAACCGTCCAACGTCCCGGGACGCGTTGAAGTGACAGCCTCGCTCCAGAGATTGGCTGCACCGAACACGCTGCGACCAGAGGTTTGCGCTACCTGAACCACAAACCGCAGTGCCGCCCCGCACAACAGAGCAACCGCAGCCACCCGGACCAATTGAGAGAGGTGCTGCCGGTGATCGGAATCCACGGAGTAGAGCGTGAAGATTGCTGCGCCAAGCGACACCGTTGCTGCGAGCAAAATGAGAAACCGAGCAACCCAAGCAAGGATGGACTGCGACCGCGAGTTGTTTGTTTGTGCTTCGACGCTGCCCGTTTTCGTCTTGACGTGAAACACGGATGAGCCACGCAAAACGTGTGAGTCTTCCGACACCACGCGCCACGCAACGGTGTAGGTACCCTCACCTCCGTCGTCTACTGCAACCGCAACCGACTGCTTCCTGTCTCGCAGCATTGAGACAGACCGGTCGACTCGCTGTCCGTTGGGGTCGAACACCCGGATGCCTCCGCCAAGGTCCAACGCCACCGGCTCGTCGAACCGAAGCACAACCTCTTTCGGAGCAGAGCCAACCACCGAGTCGTTCGCGGGAGACACCGTTTCAAGCGACGCATGAGCCGATGCGACCGTTGCCAGCAAAGGCGCTGCGACCGTAGCAATCAACGCCCCGAGCAGCCCAACCAACACGACAAACGCAAGCGAAGCCTGGCATGCCGACCACGCACGACGCAGCGGGCTGAAAGGCAGAGACATCAACCACATCGTACCTTGACCACCATTCCACACGGTCGCCGCACGGTCGCCACACGGTCGCCACACGGTCGCGTCCGAGGCGAGCGGTGTTACCGTTGCCGGCGTCGAACCGCTAGTCCGGTTCCCAAGTTGAAAAGTCAACAGAACAGGGCAGCTTCGAGATGACAAGGCAGCCAGCCCATAGCGGTTCAGCAACCCGCGACGTGGTCCCGTTCGGTGTTGCTATGCGCGCCTGGTTCGCCATCTCGTTGCGAACGTTCGGCGGCCCGGCCGGGCAAATCGCTGTCATGCACAGGGAATTGGTTGACGAGCGGCGTTGGATTGGCGAACAGCGATTCCTGCACGCGTTGTCGTACTGCACGCTCCTCCCAGGGCCTGAAGCTCAGCAGCTTGCGATCTATCTCGGATGGCTACTTAACGGCACAGCCGGAGGTTTGGTCGCTGGCACGCTGTTCGTGCTTCCCGGCTACATCTCGCTGATGGCGTTATCGGCCGTCTACGCGCAATGGGGCGCAACCACCGTGGTGGCGGCAATCTTCGCCGGGCTCGGCCCAGCGGTCTTGGCCATCGTGTCGCAAGCGGTACATCGCATCGCGAAACGAGCGCTGAAGAATCCGATCCTCGTCGGTATCGCCGTCGCAGCGTTTGTCGCCTTGTTCGTGTTCAACCTCGCCTTTCCCATCGTGGTTGCGCTCGCTGGTTTTTGCGGGTGGGTAGGCAACAGGGTGCGCCCAGACTTGTTCGCAGCTAAGTCAGGAAGCGCCGCATCTGCAGGCCCGGATCCGTTGGTTTCCGACGATGCGCTGCATGGCGAGCGTCCATCGCTTCGGCGTGCGGTACGAATCATCGGGATTGGCGGAGTTCTCTGGGCGACTCCGGTCCTGATCGCGGCGATAACCCTCGGCCGTTCTCACACGGTTGTCGACGAAGGACTGTTCTTTTCGGGCACCGCTGTTGTGACGTTCGGCGGAGCGTATGCGGTTCTTTCTTTCGTCGCGCAGCGGGCCGTGAACGTTTATCACTGGCTGCTTCCTGGCGAGATGGTCAACGGTCTTGCGCTGGCAGAAACAACACCGGGACCGTTGATCATGGTGGTGCAGTTCGTCGCGTTTCTTGGTGCGTTCCGCAACCCAGGGACACTTAACCCGTGGGTTGCGGCGTTGGTTGGTTCAACGCTTGCGGTGTGGGTGACGTTTGTGCCGTGCTTCTTGTTTGTGTTTCTTGGTGCGCCACACATCGAACGACTCCGACACAACGCCAGTCTCTCTTCGGCGCTCACCGGTATCACGGCAGCTGTGGTGGGAGTGATCGCAAACCTCTCTCTCTACTTCTCTATCCACACGCTGTTCAGCCGCACTCGTGTTGTCGAGCGCGGTCTCGTCCACATCACCGTGCCGGACTGGTCTTCTATAAGTCCACGTGCGGTATTTGTAACCGCGCTTGCATTTGCGCTGGTGTTTCGATTCAAGCTGTCGGTGCTACGGGTGCTTGCAATCTGCGGCGCAGTGGGCGCAGCCCTGTACCTTGTCAGCAACTAACACCCGCTGCCCAGAAGAGTCAGTCGTTGAACGGCACCGTGGTGCACATCACCCGTGCGCCGGCGGCTCCCGTTGTTGGGTGGGTGGACAATGCATGCACCACCACGGAACCTGCCTGACCCCTGCGGAGTTTCCAGTCCACCAAGGCAATAGCAACCGCTCGGCCGGTGTTGTCGACCCCAAGGTCTAGCCAGACCTCTCTTGCGCCAAGTGGCGTAGCGGGGTTTGCATCTGGGTTCTGGTGATGGCCACCAGAGGCAAGCGGGTCGGTCCCGCAACTAGCTGAGTGCACATGTGCACCCAGAACCTTCCCGCGTACTTCGTCAGGCAGGTTTGCCGCGTCCAACACGACTATCGACAGCGACGAGCCGGGGATCGGGATCGACACGATAGACACCGATGATTTTGCATACAAAGGGTCGTGAACGACGGTTGGCCCGGTGGCGCTGGCCGATGGTTTACCGGTTTGACGCGTGCTGCGCAAGCACACTTGACGGAATGAGGATCTGGGCTCCGATGAGCAGTCCGATCGACGCGACGCACGCCGCTGGAACAGAACGGCGGGTGCGAGTGAGTGGGATCATGTGGTGACGACGCATAGGAGTGACACCTTTCTGCCCGGCCCTCGGGCTTGCGCTCATTGTGCACCCGATCCTGTGCCGCGAATAGCCCTTCGTTGTCAGAGCATCATCGGCAGAGCATCGGGAAGCATGCGAAGCAGCCCCACAAGCGGACGTCGCGTCCTCTACGTGCCTTCGCGTCCCGCCAGTGACGACCCTCCCAGGACGCGAAGGCACGACCGGGACGCGACAAGTCGCCAAGCTCGGAAACCCCACAACCCGATACCCGATAAACCCCACACCCCCAGCAACCAACGTCGTGTTCCCAGCAACCAACGCGGGGCGCCGAGCAACCGACGTCGAGATTTAGTGCCCAGATTTGACCGAATTTCCAACGTTGGTTGCGGAGAACCCGACGTTGGAGCAAATGGTCAGCCCGCACGAGAACGGCAAGCACGCCAGGCGCCCGAGGGCGTAGCCAGACCACGCCCGTGCGCACTGGGAACCAATGCCCACGTGATCTCCGGCTCAACCCACCCCTCAGGAAACCACGGCCCGCACAACCCCACGAACTGGCCGGTTGCTTTTCCTCTCACGCCCACGGGCCGTATCCGCTCAGCGCCCAATGACCCGGGTATGACCGGACGCTAAACGAGGCGCACGAATCCGCGTCGGCCGTCCCAACGGTTAAAAGCCACTGCCCAGGCGATGAGAGTTATTCCGATAACGATTCCTGTCGGCGTGAAGTCGGCGTGCGTTCGCACCACGTGCAGAATCATCGCCACAGTCGTTGTTATCCACGCCACTGCAGCGAGGCGCACGGTGGTGTCTTCGAAACTGGAGAACTGTGGGTCCGCTTGCAGCGCCCGCTCTGATGCGTCGTCGGCCTTGGCATAACTCGTGATCCAATCAAGCGGTGCGGTCACAGCCACGATGATCGCCGGCGCCCAGATGACGATGATGGCCGACACCCACAGCAAGGAATCGTCACCAAGCGTTGGGTCATGATCCACAACCGCACCCGCGGCGAACGCTGCGATTGCTGTGGTGAGCATTGCGAGCACGGCCTTTGCGTAACGAAGGACGAGGATCTGGATGTTGAGCACATGGCGTGCCAGAACCTGCTCCAGCCGTGCCGCCTGCTGCGGGAGCGTTCGGGTTCCGGTGGCAGCCAGCTCAAGCAACGCAAGTCGCCGTTGTTCGTCACGCTGCTCTTCGGTGGCACCAGAGACTGTGTCGTAGTGGAGTCGGTAGCGCGAGATCTGATCATCAACCCGTGAACGGCTGGAGTGGTTCTCCGGCAACAGAAACGCGCGCACATTGGGGTCGTGGTGCGCAGCCTCTACTGCGGCCCACGTTTCCGCGCTCATGTCGGTCGGCGACGCACGCAGTCCGGACAAAGCGAATCGTGGATAGAACTCTCGGCTTGCTGCCTCATCAAAGTGCTGCCCTGCGAAGTAGAACCGCACCAGGTCACGCAGGAGTTGCCAGAGCGCCAACACGGGGAGCAGCGCTGCGCAGCACACCGCAATCAGAACCAACCGTCGAGGCGCGTCGCTCTGCCCTTCGAGCAACGCTCGGATGATCCGGGCCACCGAATCTTTCGCCAACGCAGGGAACAGAACCACAAGCCCAGCGCCGGACAACAACGCTGAAGCAACGCGGTGAACGGTAGACAGCCGAACCTCGCAACGTTGCAGATACGCACGCAATGCGGCAGCAGACTCCGGATCAGTTCGTTCCCATTCGTCAGGTTTCACGGCTAGATCATCGCCCACATAGCAGGCTCCTGATCCATCCCGAAGTGCCTGAAACCCAATTCCTGAACCCGACTTCGCGATGGTGTTGACTACGCGAGTCATCCGACTTCTGCTGACGGGCGCCGGATGCCACGCAAGGCAATCGGAGTTTGAGAGCTAGCTGACGGGTACCTTGCGAGCGGCAAGGCGTAGCTTCATCCGCTCGTGCGCCTCGGGTGAACCATCGTGGAAGGACCCGAACCACCGGTCAAGTGGCACAGCCCCGTCGGAATAGTTGACCTCGAAGTACTTGTGGTGCAGGTAGTGCCCAAGGCAGTTGGTATCAACCGCGGCGTCGCTCCCGATCTCAACTTTCTCAAAACCGCTGTGACCCGGAACAGGCGCCAGGGTGAGGTGCAACTGAGTGAACAACGCGTGCACCGGATGCGAAGGAATGATCCAGTGAATGGCCACCGCGCTGAAGTACACAAGGTGCTCAAGAGGATGCATGGACAACCCAGACCACGGGCCTGGGTTGGTGTTCTTGTGATGAAACGCGTGGACCCGCTTGTAGATGGCTGGCACGTGGATCAGTCTGTGCACAGAGTAAAAGTGAAACTCCCGGTAGATCGGCGTCACGGCGAAGATAACAACGATCCACACCGGGTGTGCTGACCAACTCAGCCACCTGATGTGCCCGTTAGCAAACAGCCAGTACGAAATCACCTCGTATGCCGTCGCGACTGGGACGGCCGACACGAGCGTCATGAACACGTTCTCCCGTGTTTGGCTACCGAACATGAAACGCTCTGCGGGGCGCGGCCAGCGGGCGTTGTACTTGAAGCGGGTGTCTTGCGCCTTGCGCATGTACAAACGCAAATGCCACACCCCGTACCAGGCGAACACGATCACGAGGTTGCGGAGCAAGACGAGAGAGATCCAGCCCACCTTGAACGAACTCATGCTCGACAACGACGGCGTGGCCACCCACCACGCCGCCAGCGAGATCAACAGATAGACCGCATTCCACGGCAGCAAGTATCCGGGGAGTCCAACAATCCATTTCGCGATGCGCGCCGGATTGGTTGGCCACGCGAAGAGTGGCCCGTAGTTGATACGCCGGTTGGGGGTCCACTCACCCTTTGCGTTGCGAACCCCAAAGGCAGATTCGTCCATGCTCATTGTTCCCCGACAGGCGTTGTCTCTACCCAGCGGCTGCCTTCACGAGCGCTGCGTAGCGCAGCATCGGCGATCTCTTGCACGCGGGCCCCTGTTGCCAGATCTGGTTGCACAGGAGTTCCTGCGGCCACGGCGCTGAGCCATGCACGTGCCTGAGATTCGGTGTTGCGAAAGACGTCTCGATAAGTGTTGTGCACCGTGTCATGGCGGACGCCCTGCCAAATGGATTCAGGGATGGACAACACTGCTGCGGGTCCTGGCTCTCCGGAACGGACACCGCGCACTTCTTGCACTGTGTCCCAGTCATTGTATGTGTGCAGAGTACCGGCGCTACCGTGCAGGTTGAGTTCGTGGATCTGCCCGAACGGGGTGCCTTCCCACGCAACCGCCGTGACGTGCAAGACGCCCAGCGCCCCGTTTTCAAACCGACACTGAATCACCGCCGAATCCTCGGCCGACTCGTACGGCGTGCTGTCTGGCCTGGGTGCACGCTCCACAAACCGGTCGAGTGTGGCGCTGACGGCAACGATTTCGCCCAGCAACCAGCGCGCCATGTCTATCCAGTGCGTGCCAAGATCGCCCACCACTCCAGCACCGGCAGTGTCGTTGTCGAACCGCCACGAGTACTCGCCGTCCCGTGCATACCCGGTGAAATAGCGAAGATGCAGATGGTACGGGCGGCCGATGTATCCATCGTCGATGAGTTGCTTCGTCCATCGAGCAGTCGGCATGCACCTGTATGTGAACGGCGTCATGGTTGTAGCACCAGCCATCTCTGCTGCGACGACCATCTCCGCGGCAAGCGTGGCGTCCAACGACAGCGGCTTCTCACACAACACAGACATTCCCCGGGCGAGTGCGTCCATGGTGATGGGGTGATGCGTGTCGTTTGGAGTGGCGACGATCAGGGCGTCGATCTCTCCACTCGCCAACATTTCCCTCCAGTCCGTGAAGACGTGCGGGATCTTCCACCGTTCGGCGATGGCTTTAGCGGTGGTTAAGTCACGGCCGCAGATTGCCGTGACCGAACCCGAGGGGTGATCGGCGAGAGCTGGCAGGTACATGGCATCGGTCCACCACGAAGTGCCCACCACGCCGACTCGAACATGACCCATCAGGTAGTCCTTCGAAAATCGTAAGCGTCGAGAGCTTCGTTCACGCGTTCCGGTTCCCAGTCCTCGTCGACTGCTTGTTGCAGGAGCTCGGTCTGGGCAAGTGGAGTGAGCCCGCCGAGCGGCTGGTCTGCGTCGAGGTTGGTTGGGAAGGGGTAGCCATCTGTGGCCGCGACCAACGCGTGGCGTACAGAACCCCAGCCCGATGATTGTTCCCGCCGCGATCTGAAGGACCGGATAGATCGCTTTGGAAACTTTGGACCGGTCCACGGTCTCCATGGCACGCCCGAAGGCGGACGAAACCTGAATGAGGTTCGCCATGCGTTGAATATCTGACGACACGTTGGTGCCCGCCCCGTGGAACAACGCTGGATTGAAGAAGCCCGCGTCTCCCTTGCGAAGTGGTAACTGCACATAATGCTTGTCGAAATGCTCATGGAACTCCGGTAGCCGCCACGCGATGTAGCCCGGCAGGTATTGCTGCGAGAACGGCAGGTACATGGTTGGCCCGCTCTCGATAGGCATGTCGCAATGAGCAACGGCACCTTGCAGCGTGAGCTGGGCTGAGAAGGCATGAACGTGTGCGGGGTATCGCTCCACCACATGGTTCTCCAGGAACCCCAGGTGAAAGTCACGGTGCGGGTTCTGCGCTTTGCCTCCCGGCCTTACAACGTTGACCTGAGAAGTCATCTGGTAGCCCGGCCCAAGCCACGAGTTGGCGGCAAGCGCAATGATGTCGTTGGAGTAGTAGTCCACAAAGGCTTCGGGGTCACGGAGCGCCAACTTTTCGAGTGCGTTCCACACGCGGCTGTTGGCCCCGGGAGCGGCGAAATGATCGCCAGCTGGCGCACCGCTTGCCGCCTCATCGGCGATGATCGCGTCGAACACCTTGGTGACCCGGTCCAGCACATCGTGATCGGGGAATGCATTCTCGAACAGAACAACGCCCGGACCATTGTTCAGGGCAAAGACAAACTCACCCGCAAGCGCTTCGGCCTGCGCGGGATCGCTTAACGCCGCTCGGACCGCATCGGCGTTGTACACCAGCACGTTGTGATCCACGCGCTGCGCATGGGGGTAGTCGGCCACGTTGGTGGTTTGGCTGACCAGATCGGCGAACTCGTCAATCAAGCAATCAGCCTCGGTGAGCAGCGAGCGGCGTGCCCCGGTGCGTGGAGTATCGATCGTGGTCATTCGGGTTCCTCCGATGTGCGCTTGTTGCGACTGCTCTGATGAAGTCAACGTTACGGCTTCCGGCGGTGCGAAGGCCTTTCCGTCTTAAGGGGCCAACAAATCCGCCTTAAGGGGCCAACAAACGGTCCAGAAGGAAGGCCAGTTTCGCATCTTGCTGCTGAGTGGATTCGAAGAGGATTTCGCCGTGCAGCAGCATTGACATGGCCAGAAGCACCAGCGTTTCAGGAAGCTTGGGCTGGTCTCGTTTGATGGACTTGTCGTCTGGCGCCAGCTGCAGAGCGAAGCGCGCCATGGTGACATAGGTCGTAACGCTCGACGCTGGCAGAATCATGGTGCCGTTGACCACCGCTGTCGGATCGGCCCTCAAGACGTTCAGTAAGTACGCATGGTTTCTTACCCGTGAGACGATCTCCATTATCCCGGAAACAAGCGCTGTGCGGGTGCAAGTGGTTGACAGCAGCTGTTGGAACGTTAAGAGGGCTCCCTCCCCAATTTGGTACGCCTCACGGTGGAACACAGCAAACAGAAGCTTCTGGAGGTTTGGCCACCGCCGGTACAGCGTTGCTCGGGACACCTTTGCATGAAGAGCGATGTCCGTCATCGAAATCCGACCGGGGTCCATTTTGAGCAGGAGCATGTGAACCGAATCAAGGATCACGGCCTCATCGAGCGCTGGTCGTTTGCTACCCACAGGGAGCCTGCCGAAAATCACCATCCATCCCGGCCAAGTGTAGGAGCGAAGGTCGGCCCGGCAGTAGCTGCCGCGCTCGGGACTCCTCAGCGAACGCTGCGCGTGAGTGGATTTACTCGAACGGAATGAAACAATGAGACAGAATCTGTACAGTGTCTCACTCTTGGTCCGGATCGACTTCGTGGGAGATGGCGATCCGGACCAAGTTTCCACACCCCACCACACACTCTGAGGATTCACAACATGTTCCTGTTCGCTATCAATTGGAACGGCGGTCTTGAAGACGCCTGGTCCACGCTTGCCACTTTCGTCCCGAAGTTCATCGGTTTCCTGGCAGTTCTCGTCATTGGCACGCTGATCGCGAAGACAGTACGGAAAGTCCTCCGCAAGGTGCTCACTGCAGCACGGATTGATCAGTTCGTCGCCAAGTCCGGTTTCGGCAAGACCTTGAAAGGCGCAGGAATCACCTCGGCTTCGGACCTCCTCGTAAAGGTCCTCTACATCGGCTTGATGCTGCTCGTCTGGCAACTCGCCATCGGGACGCTTGGCATCAGCGCAATTTCGGACGCGTTGAACTCGATGCTTGCGTTCGTTCCAAAGATCGCCGTTGCCATCGTGATCCTCTTCGTCACGGGCATCGTCGCCGAGAAGGTGCACGACATCGTCGCAACCGTCACGAACAAGCAATCATTCGGTCGCCTTGCCACGAAAGCAGCGCAGGCAAGCATCTGGATCATCGGAGGATTCGCGGCACTTGACCAGATCGAAGTTGCACGCAACGTCGTTGACACGTTGTTTCAAACGCTGGCCACCAGCCTCGGCGCAATTCTCGTCATCAAGTTCGGGGTCGGCGGAGTGTGGGCCGCCCGGGATCGGTTCTGGCCAGGGATCTACGACACGCTGGGCATGAAGAAGGCCAAGCCGGCCGAATGACACGGTTTCACGGTCGAAGGGGCTCGGATCCGTCACCTTGTCCTTTCGACCGTGAATTTCGCTTCTAGAAATCAATTTCGGAATGAACACCAGCACATGACCACCGGCACTGCGACCTTTGAACGAATCGTGACCCGGTCCACTCGGTCTTCCACGTCGTCAGTCAGCGCGAAAGCGCCGATCGCGGCGCGAAAGATCCGCAAGTTGATTCAGCATGGAGACATCGCCATCAACTACCGGCCGATCCAGCGCCTCCTCGATATGGCAATCGTTGGCGTCGAAGCCGCACCGTTCTGGTCCAGCAAACGCGATGGCCAGCTGGGACTGGACGACCTCCGCTCCGCTGCCAACATTGCTTCGTGTGGGTTGGAACTTGACCTCCACCTGCTCGACCGCGCTATTCCCAACCTTGGGGCAGCGTTGAGCTTGCTGCCCGGAGAACCGTGGCTCGGCGTTCCGATATCAGTCAATTCACTCCTCGACCAACACTTCGAACGAAAGCTTTTCGCCACTCTCAAACGGTGGGGTGCCGCCCCGGACGGACTCGCCCTGTGCGTGAGCAGGATGCCAACTTCAATCGAGGCGGTCGCATCCACGCTTCGACTGCAGGACTCCGGTGTGTGGATCGTTTCGCCGACTCCGCTTATCGAAGTCGGAACCAACAAGGTTGAACCGGACCTCAATTCGATCGCGGCAGTGAACGCACTGACAGTTTCTGTCCGGCCCACTGGACCTGCTAGTTCGTCCCCCCTGATATCTGCACGGCAACGCTCTTCTGTCATCGTCAGAGACCTCCACCGCGCCGACCAGGTCCAGCAGGCACGCGACAAGGGGTTCGGATTCGGCTCCGGAGACGCAATCGGACCCGTCAGACCGCTCGCGCAACTCTTCTGGCCCAACTACTCCGACTAGGAGCGAACATGACCCCAACTCACTCCTCGTCTGCTTGGCCGATTCTGGTGCTCGGATCAGACCCGTTGGCCACAGAGGCGATGGCAGCTGCGATCGACCCGCCACGGACTCATGCCCTCCCGGTCACCATGATCCAGGCGGTTGCCCGCATCGAAACCGGTGGCGTAGATGCAGTGGTCCTGTTGCCTCGTGCCGTCGACCCCACGCTGCTGCTCCCAGCGCTTCGACGCAACAAACAAACGCGCTTACTTATCGCTGCATCCAGCGCACAATCGCTACCACCCGCGTTTCCTGGAGTGCTGCACCGTCTCGCGCATACCGTGGACGACCTCCGCACAGAACTCCAACATCCACAGCCAACGGCAATGCTTGGGCGCCTCACCGACCGGCAACTGGAAATCTTGCAGCGGATAGCCGACGGAGATTCCCCGACAGAGGCCGCATTCCACCTCGGCATTACTGTCAAAACGCTGAATAACCATCTCGGCACTATCTATCACCGCCTTGGCACCCGAAACGGAACCCAAGCGGTACTCGCAGCACTTCGAAACAAACTCATTAGCCTCGGTTGATGGGTCAACGTTCGCTGACGAATTTCGCCAGCTGAATTCAAAAGCTGACCAGCCGCCGTCTACTGCCAGACTGCGGGGCGTGGTGCGCGTTAGACAACCAGGTTTGCTACTCGGAGAATGGGCCTGTCTGGCTGCGTTGGGCCAGGGTCGTCTGCACGGTTTTGCCGTCGCAAAGCGACTGGCGCCGGACGGCGACCTTGGGCGGGTGTGGTCCATGTCGCGCCCCTTGACGTATCGAGCAATTACGACGTTGACAGAGATGGGCTTGGTCAGGGTGGTCGGAGAAGAGTCCGGTCAGGGCGGACCGACTCGCTCCGTCGTTGCGTTGACCCCCAAGGGACGCGCTGCGTTGCGTCGCTGGCTGGCCGAGCCGGTGTCTCATCCACGTGACGTTCGCAGTGAACTGCTGCTGAAGGTGGTCGTGAGCGATTTGATGGGCGTTGATCGCAGTGGGCTGGTCACCGGTCAGCTGGAGCGGTTCGAAACGCACAGAACTGCTCGATTGATCGCGCTGGAGGAGGACCCCACGGACCCAGTGCGGCTGTGGCGGGTGGAGTTCGCACAAGCAGCCATTACCTTTCTCAACTCCCTGGGAACTTCCTAAACCGGTCGCCGGCGTTTCACGAAGTCAGTCATTGACTACAGATTCGATACAGTCTGATCTCACCGGTAGTCAATCACTGAGGAACACAAAGGAGTTGAGCCGCATGCGTCACAAGCCGTGGATCATCGTCCTGGTCGTTGCTGCTGTCGCATTGCTGGCCTCCACATCCACCTTTATGGCCCCAAAGGACACCGTCCCGGCCACTGCGAACACTTTCGTCGCCCCAAGTACACCCGAGCCACAACTCAGCGGATCCGTCAACGTGTTCGCTGCGACGTCGCTCACCGCGTCGTTTACGGATATTGCAGCGGCGTTCGAGAAGGCTCATCCGGGCGTGACGGTCACCATGAACTTCGCTGGCTCCTCCACGCTTGTTGCGCAGATCACAAACGGCGCCCCAGCAGACGTGTTTGCATCGGCAGACACCGCAAATATGGACACGCTCGTGAGCGCCAAGGCCATCGACGGATCCGCTGCTACGTTCACGAGCAACAAGCTGATGATCGTCGTTGGGAAGGGAAACCCACTGCGGATAGCCACACTCGCTGACTTGGCAAACTCCGAAGCGTTCGTGGCGCTTGGCGCACCAGGAGTTCCGATCGGCGACTACGCCCGCCAAATACTGGCAAAGGCCGGAGTGACGCTCACACCCAAGTCGCTGGAATCCAACGTGGCAGCAATTGTCAATAAGGTTGCACTCCGGGAACTCGACGCCGGAATCGTTTACGTGACTGACGTTGCCATCGACGATTACCGGGTGGACGGTGTACCGATTCCCGACTCGCAGAACGTGGTGGCCAGCTACCCAATTGCAGTGGTCAACTCACGCAGGAACAAACAGACCGCAGCCGGGTTCGTCAAGTTCGTCCAGTCCCCTGTAGGTCAGACCATCTTGGCCAAATACAAGTTCTTGCCGTTGAAATGACGTCGTCGACAAAGCGAGGTGAGGTTCAACCACAACACAGTCGCAGGGGGCGCACCCGCCCACCCGTGGCATTCGTTGTGCTCGCCGCCATCGGCGCAGCGTTGTTCGTCCTCCCCCTCCTGGCCATGATTTTCCGCGCTCCGTGGCGAAACGCATGGTCCATCATCACCGAGCCTCAGATTCGCGAGGCGCTCCGACTCTCGTTGATCTGCTCGTTGTCCGCCACAGCGTTGAGCTTCGTCTTCGGCGTGCCGCTTGCATGGGTTCAGGCCCGCATGACGTTCCGCGGACGGTCAGTCTTACGCGCCGTCACCACGCTGCCCGTTGTCCTCCCACCAGTTGTAGGCGGGTTGGCCCTGCTGCTTGCTGTGGGCCGTAACGGCATCGTAGGCCGGTTCCTGTTCGACTGGTTCTCCATCCGCTTGCCGTTCACCACCGCTGGGGCAATCGTCGCCGAAACGTTTGTGTCCATGCCTTTTTTGGTGCTGTCGATGGAGGGCGCGTTTGCCAATTCCGATACTCGCCTTGAGGAGGCCGCCTCCACGCTTGGCGCCTCGCGTTGGACAGTGTTCACCAAGATCACGCTTCCAGGTTTGCGGCCGGCGTCTGATTGCGGCCGGTGTGTTGTGTTGGGCCCGGGCGCTTGGGGAGTTCGGAGCCACCATCACCTTCGCCGGCAACTTCCCTGGGACCACGCAGACCGTGCCGTTGTCGGTGTATCAAGCATTCGAGACCAACCCTCCGGCGGCCATCATGTTGAGCCTGCTGCTGGTGTTTATCTCGCTGGTGATTCTCATCACGCTTCGCCATCGATTGTTCGTGCGCACGTGACCAACTTCCTCGACGCCCGCATCGTGGTGCGATACCCGCAGTTGACCGTTGACGTCGAGATCGGCGCAGCACGTGGCGAGATCATTGGGCTCGTTGGCCCCAACGGCGCAGGCAAGTCGACAGTGCTGCGTGCCATCGCTGGCTTGCAGGTTCTCGACGATGGACACATCACCATCGCAAACAGCGTCGTCGATGATCCGGCAGACGAGGTGTTGGTGCCGCCGCCACAACGTCGGGTCGGCGTGGTATTCCAGGACTATCGACTTTTTCCGCACCTCAACGCACTGGACAACGTGGCGTTTGGTCTGCGTTGCCGGGGGATGAAACGAGATACCGCACGCGCAGCCGCCGCCGACTGGTTGAAACGGCTTGACGTCATCGACCACGCGGGCCACAAACCGTCAACGTTGTCCGGTGGACAAGCGCAGCGGGTTGCATTGGCCCGAGCGCTCGCAACGGTTCCCGACGTTCTTCTGCTCGACGAACCGTTTGCTGCAATCGATACTGACGCGAGGGGCCGCATCCGAGACGATCTCGCCCGCTACTTGAGCGGTTTCACCGGGACAACCATCCTGGTGTCGCATCAACCCGAAGAAATACGCGCACTTACCAGCAAAGCGCTGGTTCTGGAGCGAGGCGGCGTTGTTTGGGAAGGCCCATCACAGGCGCTGGAATTCGGGCCCACCAAACGCGCAACTTGACCATTCCGGTCGGCCCACGGACTCAAGAGTGCCAAGTTGCGCGTATGTTCGGGCCGAGTTGCGCGTATTACTGCCGTGAGTTGCGCGTATGTTCGGGCCAAGGGGCCGGTTTAGGGAACTTCGAGACTGAGTAACGGCACGTATTGCTGGCCAGCATGCATGTCTGTGTCACCGATCCCGCCTTGGGCGCTTGGTCGAGGAAACGAAACCTTGATCACAAGCAGCCCAGGCAGCGGAAAGATGCGGACCGTTTCAACCTCCACTGCGTAAAGGCTTGCGATGACCGACGGGTCCGTTAGAGGGGACAGCGCCGCACGGTCGAACGAGGCACGGTCATCGAAGAATACGTCGATGGTCGTCCAGAATGGACCGGCGTTCTTTGAACGCACACTGCTTGCCAGCTGACCAAGGGTTGTGCTCATGCGGCACCTCCTAAACCGATGGTGACGAACGTGGTGTTGAAGAGTTCGTTGGGCGAATCCACATCGACCGCGTGTTGCAGCACAAACTCGTGGATTGTCCCGCGTTCGATCTCTGCGGGTGAACCAAGAAACGCGAAGCTGGGCAGTGCAGCGTCTCCGGGCAACGGCGCATGAAGGATTGCAGGGTTGGCCAGCTTCGCAATCTGGGTTGCGGTGGCCTGATCCGGTGCAGTCGCCACGAACACGATTCCAACTTCACGCGGGGGCTGGTGTCGTAGCGGTTCCGCAGCACCGAGAACCGCATCATGGCCGTAGCGGCGAATCTGCACGTCGAACTGATGGGGCTCTAGTCCGAACGCGTGCGGGACCTGACGACGCACGAACGTGAGCACCGTGTCGCACCACTCATCCAGCCGAGCAAGAACCAAGGGGTCGCGAATTCCCGAAATGATGATGGTCTGGTATCCCACCGGGGCTGAGCCTTCCAGCTTGATGGTGTGCTGCAAGGCAGTTTCGAAACGAGACCCTTCTACCCGAACACGACGGTCATCCAGGGCTCGATATGTTGCATCGGTCGCGTCCAGCGTTCCCGCTGGCTCTCGCATCCGGAATGGGTCGGCGTTTTCGTAGAGCATGTGGGCAGCAACGCTCTGCGGTGTGCAGGCAGCTGCCTGGTCAAGCGGTTCCACGGTGAACCCGTCTGCGTCGATTGAAACCAACACACCGCCAGACCGTGGGCTGGTTGTGCACAGTCCGCCGCACTCCGAGATTTTCGCCGCGTGCCAAATGGGGCCGGCCGGAAGCCCCGCACTGAGCGGGAGGGCTGCGATGAGGGCAGTGTCTGTGGCGCGTCCCGCCAATACCAGTTGGGCTCCAGCTGCAAGGGAATCGGCGATGGGTTCGTGTCCCATCAGACCCACGATGTGGCTACACCTGTGGAGCGTGGGCGCGTCCAGCGTTCCAGCAGGTTCCAGCGGGCGGACACGCCCTTCGTTCAAGAGCTGTTCCAGGTACACAGGGTCTTGTTCGCTGGTGATCTGGGCGACCCTCAAGGAGAAACCTTCTGCAGACGCGATCTCCGCCGCGATGCTATGCACCCATTGGATTCCGGCGTTGGTACCAGAGGTGCCGCACGAGCCGATCACCACCGGGATACCGGCATCGTGAGCAAGACGTAAAACGGCGCGGAGGTCACGGGCTACTGCTGCGCGCGCCGTCTTGGCCGTTGCTGTCCCGAGGTAATGCGGTCCAGAGTCGGTGGAGCCGCCATCGATGGCGATGATGTCTGCACCGAGCGCAATGCCCCGCGCAACAGTGCCAGCCGGAATACCTCCGCCGAGCATGCCGACCGGCACCAGGACTCTGACGGTGCGCGATGATTTTGTTGCGTTGATCGCTGACTCCGCAAGGTCTGGATTCGCTTCGGTCATCAGAGGGCCACCCTAGCGACCGCGGCCGCCGCGGCAACGGGCTCCGCAGAAATGTTGGTCAGGTGTGGAACCATACCGAAGACGAACTGGCCATGGAACTGGGGATTCGGGCAAACCGCATGGAACGCGTTTCCAACAGTGACTTCTCAGCCCTCGAGAGTCTCGGGCCTATCCGCAAGGCTTGGGCACAGTTGGGCGTAGACGACAACCCGTACGGTCTCACCGCTGCTGAACGCGAAGCCGGCGACGCGTTGCGCACCGCCTGGAAGAACCGGCAGTGGGGCGTCCCGCCGAACTCCTGACCTTGGTGTTTGGATACATCAATTCGAATTGATGTATTGTCCCGATGGTGGCGAATTCACTTCACAACACATCCCCAAGTGGCCTCGAGGTACTGGCTGACCCGGTGCGTTGGGATCTCCTGCGCGCACTTGCCAAGGGCGATCTCCGGGTGCAAGAACTCACGTCGCTCACGGGACGCTCGCAGAACCTGGTGTCGTACCACCTCAAATCCTTGCGGGACAGTGGCTTGGTGGACGCCAGACGCAGCAACGCAGATCGTCGAGACACGTACTATCGGGCCCGCCTTGATCGGTGTGGCCAGCTGCTCACCGACGCGGCATTCGCACTGCATCCTGGCGTTGAATTGGCGATTCCACCCGCGGCTCCTGAGACAAAGAAACCGACCCGCACTCACCCAACTCGTGTGCTGTTCCTCTGCACCGGCAACAGTTCTCGGTCGCAGATTGCCGAAGCGTTGCTAGAGCACCGTTCGTTCGGATGCATCGAAGCCCTCAGCGCTGGCACCCAGCCCAAACCGTTGCATCCGATGGCAATACAGGTGATGACCGAGCGCGGGATAGACATCGCAATGAAGAGGTCCAAACATCTTCGGCGTTACAACCGCACACGGTTCGACCACGTCATCACACTGTGCGACCGGGTGCGAGAAGTCTGCCCGCCGTTTCCGCATCATCCCGTCACAGCCCACTGGAGCGTTCCAGACCCGTCAGCAAACGACGCAACCCATGCTGACTTTGAGCACGTGGTTTCGGACCTGGACGCTCGCATCGGGTATCTCATCGCAGCAATCGCAGCTCCCGTTCCAGCAACATAAGCCCACTTACAAAGCCCACACAAGGACATCCCATGACCGACGAATATGTCAACGTCCGCTACATCGTCAACGACGTGGCCGAATCAACCGAGTTCTACACCAAGCACCTCGGGTTCGAAGTTCTAAACGCATTTCCTCCAGCGTTCGCTGATGTTGCCCGCGGAAAGCTGCGCCTCCTGCTCAGCGGGCCGTTAAGTTCAGCTGGACGCTCCATGGCAGATGGAACGCAGCCTTCCCCAGGTGGTTGGAACCGAATCCACCTGCATGTCACCGACGTGGCCGCGGAAGTTGAACGCCTGAGCGCTGCTGGTTTGCAGTTCCGCAATCCGATTGTGAGCGGACCCGGAGGATCACAGGTGTTGCTACAAGATCCGTCTGGAAACTTCATCGAGCTTTTCCAACCAGCAGCGCTTCCGACGCGCTAGTTGGTCAACCGTTCCTGGCGACAACTTCACGAACTGTCGCCGCAAACGGGCTCCACAAGAACCACGATGCAAAGCACCGCGTCAAGGACGTGGCTCCATCGATCTGCACGGACCCATCAAGCTGCGCATCGCTCAGTGAAACGATTCCGGAGAACACGCGCATTAACGAGACGGGGTCGGTTTCGACACAAATGTCGGTCTCGAACCCGGGGTGTTTGTTGCAGACCGACGGCTCACCTCGATCCAGCACCAGCCAGATAACCGTTTTGGTAGGGCCCTTGTAGTTGAACTGGATGACGACTCGTTTGTCTGGAAGGCGCGACCTGTCGACACGACGGTACATCCACCAGGTGAGCACGACTGGATCAACCTGAGCCGGCACGGGTTCGGAATACATCCAGCGCACGGCCCACTCACCCAACGCCATGATGACGGCTTCCAGATCTTGGCCTGCCGGTGTGAGGTTGTATTCATTGCCGCGCCCGGCACGAGCGGGGACACGTGCCACCACCCCTTTGCGCTCGAGGTGCCCCAGGCGTTGAAGCAGCAGCGAGCGCGAGATACCCGGCAAGCCACGTTCAATGTCGTTGAAGCGCGTACTACCAAGCACCATCTCGCGCAGGATCAACGGCGTCCACCGATCGGCAAGGACTTCGCTGCCAAGTGAAACGGGGCAGTACTGCCCGTAGTCGTGGCTCATGGCCCGATCCTCGCGCAAGTACAGCTTTGGGACTAGTGCCTTGTTCCGCGTCGGCGCACTATGGCCCCATGACCACTACACATGACCTCCAAAATCTCCAGACAACAGATAAAGAAAGGGAGCTTGTTGCGTGGGCAGCGGAGCTTGGTGCTTCGATTCGCATGTACGCAGAGCGTCACGACGAAGAAGGAACGTTCGTCAACGAAGCGTTCGATGTGCTCAAGAAGGCTGGGTACTTAGCGCTTGCCGTCCCAACAGAGCTGGGGGGCCGCGGCGCAACGATTCGTCAGGTGTCCATGGCACAACGCGAGCTCGCTCGCCACTGTGCCTCCACTGCGCTTGCGTCGGTGATGCACCAACACGTGGTGCTCTTCACTGCATGGCGCTTTCGCCGCGGCCTGCCTGGCGCAGAGGCAACACTGCGACGCATTGCCGACGAAGGAATCGTCCTCGTTTCCACCGGCGGAGCCGATCAGACACACCCACGAGGCGAAGCGAAGCGCGTCGACGGCGGCTACTTGGTAAACGGTCGGAAGATCTTCGCCAGCCAGGCGCCTGTGGGAACCGTGCTCTCCACGATGTTCCCGTTCGAGGACCCCACCGAGGGTCGGATCGTGCTCAATATGGCGGTCCCGCTTGCGTCTCCCGGAGTTACCGTGCTTGATACCTGGGACTCCATGGGCATGCGCGGAACAGGCAGCCACGACATTGAGTTGACCGATGTGTTTGTTCCGGAAGAACGGGTGCTTGCCCGCCGCCCCTACGGAAAAATTGACCCGCCGCTGCAAACCATCCTGACGCACGCAATCCCACCAATTTCAGCTGTGTACTTAGGCGTTGCGGAAGCGGCACGTGACCATGCAGTTGCGGCCATAACTGCAACCTCACGCGGCGACGACCCTTCCATCCAACGCCAAGTCGGCCTGATGGACACTCGCCTTCGTGTCGCTGGATGGTCCCTCACCGGAGCGCTTGAGGCGGTTGGAGACGACCCGCTTCCCTCGATGAACAACGTTGCCGCCGTGATGGCTGCGAAGCGAGAGATTGCTCTTGCGGGTATCGAGGTTTGCGACCTAGCCATGGACGTGGTGGGAGGTGCAGCCTTCTACCGTTCGTCACCGATTTCGCGCTGCTACCGAGACATCCGTGGCGTGAAGTTTCATCCGTTCCCACCAGAGGAGACACTCGCCCACGCTGGTCGCCTTGCGCTAGGCCGCACCTGACGGGACCGCCGCGCGCCTCCTGCTAGCTCACTCCGGTTGGACGAAACTGAACGGAGACGCGCGGTCCGACGTGGCGAGCTGTCTTTGGGATTGCGTGATCCCAAGTGCGCTGACAACTTCCGCCCATCACGATGAGGTCACCGTGATCGAGTTGAAGCCGAACGGTTTGCCCGCCGCCTTTCGCCCGTAACGCAAACGTGCGAGAAGCGCCAAGCGACAGCACAGCGACAACGGTATCTTCTGTTGCGCCGCGCCCGATGGTGTCCCCGTGCCACGCGACGCTGTCCCGGCCGTCTCTGTACAGACACAGGCCGGTACTTGTGAACCCCTCGCCGGCAACTTGCTGGTAGTGCGCTGACAGTAGGTTGCGAGCGTCGACCAACTCCGGCCATGGGACCGTGTCACCGGTGCGATAAAACCGCAAGAGGCGCGGAACGTCGACCACCGAGTCGTACATGCGCCTACGTTCGGCCCGCCAGTGCGGCGCCGCCATGAGGGCGTCGAGCAGTTCAAACCCGCCTTGCATCCAGGCGCGTTTCACCTGGACCCACGCACCACCCGACAACGCGAGGTGCTCAAGCGGTTCAAGCGAATCGAACGAACACGCAGCACTGTTTTCGTCAGCCGCCCACAGCGATGCGAACAACGAGGTCTGCACAACAGTGTCCATCCAGACACTGTAGCGAATTTAACGAACACACGTTCGTCAACTAGCTCTGCCCCCGTCGAAGCCCGCCAGTCAACCCCAGACGTTTCCTTGCCAGCCGCCGCCAGCCCACGCGTTGCCGGCCCACGCATTACCGGACCACGAGTTTCCGGCCCAGGCATTTCCAGCCCAAGCATTTCCAGCCCAAGCATTGCCGGTCCAGGCACTGCCAGCCCAAGCATTACCAGCCCACGCATTTCCAGCCCAAGCATTACCAGCCCACGCGTTCCCGGTCCAAGCGCTGCCTGCCCAGGCGTTACCCGCCCAAGCGTTCCCGGACCACTGGCTCCCGTTGAATACTCCTCCGTTCCAAGCGCGCAACGCAGCGGCGTTGTACGCCATGAGTGGGCCGTTCCAGGTCTTGCCAAAGATGTCCTGCTCGCCTGTCAGAAGGACACCGTTGAAGCTGAGTCGTGGACCATTGCCACGTGTTGCTTCAAGTGACCCCTCGCCGGGGAAACCTTGGTACGGCCCGACGTTCACCTTGGACAACGAACCGTCCTTGAGCAACATATCGGCTGTGTCGAGGTCCAAGTCCGACCCGGCCTCCTGCCTGACACCCTTGCCGCGCATCAGAGCGGCCTTGATCTGGTCTGGGTTCGCAGTCGGGTTAGCCGACAGCAACAGAGCTGCCGCGCCGGAGGTGACTGCTGCAGCCTGTGAGGTGCCCGATCCACGGAACAGGCGCGTGCCCACACGTGCAGTTGGGTACCGTGCGTCCACATACGAATTCGGCACGCGCAGGCCAAGTACATGGTTACCCGGAGCCCATACGTCGGGCTGGCGTGTCCCAGACGTGGATGTGAAGTCAGCGGCGCTCAGCCTGCCCTTCGTGTCCTGGTTCAGCGCCCCAACGGCGATGATCACTGGGTTGTTCGCAGGGCTCAGTACCTTGGTCTGAGAACCGTCGTTGCCCGCCGATGCAACAACAACGATTCCGTAACGCCATGCAACTTCTGCCGCCCACGACAGTGGGTCATCGTGGGTTGGAAGCAGCGAATCTGTGCCGTAGGAAAGGTTGAGAACCCGGATGTTGAACCCGGGGTCTTTACGATGCTGCACAACCCAGTCGATACCAGCGATGACCTGCGAGACGTCGGTAGCACCATCGAACGCACCAACCTTGACGTTGATGATCCGAGCTCCAGGCGCAACGCCGACGAACTTTGTCGGGTCGGTCAGGTTAGTGGTGCCAGCATCAAGGCCCGCAGCAATGCTGGCCATGTGGGTGCCGTGGCCGTAGGCATCGACTCCGAGCACCGGCGCATACGGCGAGTCCAGCGAGATGTCTGGGCCGTCGATCACCTTGCCTGCGAGGCCAGGTACCTGTGCGACACCAGTGTCGACCACCGCGATATCAATGCCAGCTCCGGTCGCTCCTCTGCTCCACAGCGTTGTTGCACCGATGTTCTGAGTGATCCAACGCATCGACCCGGAGTCCGAGGCGTACTCGCTGATTCCGTCAGTAACGGTAGATGTGGAAGTGGTCGACGTAGACGCCACCGGATCTGCAGCGGTCGTCGTGGTCGAAGTGGAGGTCGCGCTTGATGTTGTGCGAGTTGTAGTTGTGCTCTTCTCCTTGCCCTGCGGCCGCACCGGTGCGTCTGTAGTGACGGAAACGAGAGCCGCAGACTTTGCCAACGCAGCACTGCCCGAAGCGGGAACCGTTGCGGCAACCGCGTTGATGATCGCAAGCCTGCGATTCACTTTCGCACCGCTTCGGTTGACATCTGCGATGAGCGCATCGAGGTCGCCCGGTCTGGCTCGGAGGATGAACGATCCCCCGTTTGCCATCTTCGAACCCAAGCTCACGCTCACGTCCGTTGCCGCTAACAACTTCGTCGGCTGTGCGGCGGGAGAGCCTGTTGAGCCTCCAGCAGCGCTTGCAGTACCGGTCGCGCCGACGACCAGACTGAGGGCGCAAACCACCCTTGGGAACACCTTCATTGAGCCACCTCTCATATTCATTAGTTGTGGCCATCGGGAGGTCGCTCTGCGCACTTCACCTCAACATTGAGGAAATGCCCACTTCGCGTGGCGAATCTGACAAACGTTGATGACGTTTCTCGACCCAAAACTACGGATGGTGAGCCGGCATTCATGTGCGCGCATGCCGTTTGTAACTGTTGCGCCGTCCTGAAGCCAACGCTTCTGGTTAGCCGTTCACCTATGTGTACTTACCTTTGCTGGCCGCAACTTGTCCTGTACATACGCGCAACTCGACCCCCACATACGCGCAACTCAGGCATTTTGGTGCGATTTTCGCGCCGGAAGGGCCGAGTTGTGTTTTGCCAGACAATGAGCGGTCACACGTCATTTACTCTGAGGTCGTCGTACTTGGGTTAGACGTGCCGGGGCCGCAGTTGTGACCGGAAGAGTCAAAACTTGTGCGAGTCACCAAACATGCACACTTACGGAACGTGTGGACCTGGGCCGCCGGCGTTGCCGCCCATGGCACGGGCGATGATGGAAGGTCGGACCACGGACTCGATCCGAACCCACGGGCAAGAAATCGTTTGCACTCCCGCGGCGAGCGGCAGGCCGACTTGGTCCGGGTAGAGGTACAGATTCAAACCTCCCGGAGCAATGGCGACACGTGAGAAGTTGGCGGACGTTGCTGGTGCCACATCGGCAGGATCGAAACCGTGCAGCAGCACAACGCCTCGAAGCGTGGTTGCCCACGCGGAACCAGCCCGGAACAGCTCCACTCCAGTGAGGGTCTTGTCCGCCGCAATGTCCATGTTGGCGATGATGATGCGCGGGTTTGGGTGAGCCGCCCCGGCTACGAACTCGCTCAGTTGACCAGCCGCGCTGGCAAGACTTTGCGCGATCAGCGTGGCTGCAAGCTCACCTGTCACGGAGTTCGGCGCGTCGCCGACGCCAACCGGCTGTGCCATTGCCTTCATGGTGGTGATCCATGCGTCGGCCATAGCATCCAGGCTTCGATTGAGCGCAGCGGTTGTGTAGAAGTTCGACACGTTGGCCCGATACCACTTCACGTCCGCTGTGAACTCGGGAACAACAGCAACTCCAGCCACGGACTCGGTGAGCTCGCGACGACGCTGCGGCAGGGTGGTGATCTGTTCGTCGGCGATGGCCTCCCAATGTCCGTTGTCCAGGGCATTGTGCGTGTTGGGTCCGACAACGCCATCTGGCACCAACCGGGTGACCACTTGAAACCCGCGGACAGCCTCATCTGTCGTCGACCCGAACACACCGTCGACGCCAATCGGGAATCCCAGGTCGACGAGTTGTTGCTGGACCTGAGTTACTTCAGCCCCGGTGCTACCAATTTGTACCGTCATAAACGCATCCTCGCGCCGCGGGTTAGCAATTGCTACGACGGTCCGCAAGGAGAGTCGGGTGGTTGTTAGCCGAGAGTCAAACCAAGCTGCTGGGCCACGCTTGTTTGGGCGTCATCGCACCCCACAAAGAAGGTCTCGTCACCAGACTCAGTGATTTCGTGCAGAACAAGGATGGCGGTGGCGACGTGAATCGCATCAAGCGCTCGAAGACCATGCGTACGTACGATCTCGAGCGCGATGTTGTGAACTTCGTTCTCGTCGGCCGCAACCATAGTTATGAGGCCTTGGTCGAAGTCCTCATCGAGGCGATCGAGCGCACCCCGCAACGATGAAACACGATTCCCCCGAGCGGCTCGAACGAGCGCACCCGAGACCTCTATTCGTGAAAGCGTTGCGGTAACGATCGCAGTGTCTGGATCCTCGATGACAGCGGAAGCAGCGACCTGGCCCAATTCATCCTCGAGGTAGTGACGCACGATGATCGACGAATCGACGTATGCGACTCTCACCGAGATCCACCGCGCTGTTCGTCGATCAGCTCCTCTGCAGTGACACCCGCTCCGCGTAGGGAATGACGAACCTCTTGAATAGACGGAGCATCGAGTCGGCCGCGACCAGTGGTCACAAGGTTGCCTTGCGCTTTAACGCGGCGGCGAATCACCTCCTTGGGCGTCAGCGCGCCACCGGGAATTTGATCGAGGGTCTCCGTCGCAAGGGCATTGATACTTCGACCTTCTGCCCGTGCGCGTGCAGACAACCGTTCGTGGAGTTCGTCCGGCACCCGGAGGAGGAGCTGCTTCATGGCCACATGATATCAAGACGACCTACCGTTTGATAGCAGCGGGGCGAGGGCGATTCGAGACGAGTTGGCGATACACCTCAACGTATCTGTCCACCATTACGGACCGGTCGAATCGTTGAATCGCGTCGGCGCGGATTGCGACACGGTCGAGCTCGTTGACGTGCGCGATCTTTGCCGCGGCACCTTCCACGTCGGCTGCGAGAAACCCGTTCTCGCCGTGATGAATGAGCTCGCGCATGGAGCCGCGATCAAACGCAACCACCGGTGTGCCACATGCAAGTGCCTCGACCACACTGAACCCGAACGGTTCATCGAACCCAATGGGATGCAGCAGTGCGTAGGCGTTGCCAAGCACAGCGGCGCGTTGATCAGCCGAGACAGCCCCGAGATAGATGACACGCTTACCATCGATGTGTGGTTCAACCTCCTCACGGAAATAGCGCTGGTCCTGCACGATGCCAGCAATGTGCAGCACACGCCCACACTGCTGAGCGATCCGGATCGCTTCAGCCGTGCCCTTGTCCGGATGTATGCGCGCGAAGGAAAGCAGATGCTCGCCGACCGTGGGTGAAAGAGTGAACGCCGCCGTGTCGATGCCGTGATGAATGGTCGCTGCGTAGTGCAGATCGGGGTGACGATCGGCGTCGCTAATCGCGACGTAGCTGGTCGACCGGTCGTAGCGCTTGTAGACCGGAACGATCAGCGGTGACGAGAACCCGTGAATGGTGGTCACCACCGGAGTCGGTACCAGCTGGCTGTACGTCAGCGGCAGAAAGTCGAAACTGTTGTGGATGATGTCGAAGTCATCCGCCCGTTCAAACACGTCGGCAATATGCACGCACTCCGCTGCCTTTGCATCGATCGCCGTCGAGCCCTCGCCTTCGGACCAACCGTGGGGCGAGGTCGAGCGGAGCTTGCCACCGGTGATGGAATCGCCGGTTGCAAACAGCGTCACGTCGTGCCCAAGTCGAACGAGTCCCTCAGTCAGCAAAGATGCGAATTGCTCCCAAGGGCCGTAATGCCGCGGTGGGGTCCGCCATGCAATCGGCGACAAGACCGCGATGCGCAACGACCCCAAATCGAACTCGCTCACAACTCGGCTTTAGGCCGCGAGAGCTTTGTTACCTCGGCGGTAATGCATGATGCCCAGAACGACAAGCGCCAGCATCAGTGCAGCGCTCGTAAAGGCTGCAAACGCGGCAATCCCGGAAATTCGACCAACAGTTGACCAAGCGAACGCTGACAACAACAAGCCGCGCAAGGTCTCTCCTTTGAACATCGTGTCGCGTTGCGCTGTGACACCTGCGGAAGTTGCCTTCAACCCATCGATTGTTGCTTGTGGAGCCTTCGCATCGATAGCCGCCTGAACGTCCGCTCGGGCAGCTCGTTCCGGGGTCCCTAAGTCTGCATATGTTGCACCAGCGGCCACCTTTTGCAGGTGACCATCGATGTAGCTCGCATAGGCCTGCGCGCCAGCGCCGGTACTGAGTGGCTGACCCGCAAATTCGAGAAGATCGGTTCGACCTTCGGTTGTCAGAGCTTCTGCCGTGGGGAACGAAATATTCTGCGAGGACAGTTCGTCTCGCACGTAGTCACTGGAGAAGTTCTTACCCCAGCTCAGAAGCCCACCTGCAACGAGGAGGACGATTGCCACGACAGCGCCGATGCCGACGAGCACAGCGTCGATCGTTCGTCGGTGAAGTACCACAACGGGCTCGGCGGCCTTGTGATCAATGGGCGGAACTGTGGTGTTGATGTCGGTGATTGTCATGACGTCCTCAAAGGCTCAGTCGGTCAGGATCGGCCGAATTGGTTCGACCAAATTGATTCGGCCGGGACATGGAGGTACCCAACGATGATGGATTCCAAACATGGCGCGCTGCGTGGAATCGATACAGTTCGAACCATGAACGACAACACTTGGTTCTGTGATTCCACGCTCGAAGAGCGTTTCCCCGCCTGGACACGCGGAAATGCTGCCGACGTGTTCCCAGAGCCGTTCAGTCCGCTTGGACAAACGCTCGTCATGCGTCAAGGCATGTGCACGGGCCTGCGGGACGCATACATCCACATCGGTGCGCTGGACTTCGACGAGTTCATCGAGCCACATCGACCTGACCTGTTCAAGGTATTCGGCGGCTACCCGTATAACCCGCTCACCATGACCCGTGTGTTCGGTGCTCGCATGCCTGGTGCCTCGCCTGAGTTGATCGACAAGGCGTTCTTCGACGAACGGGCAGAGGTTCCGCCTTATGAACACGCGGCTTGGCACGACTCACCGAAGCACGAGGCCAAGCTCGGCGAGTCCGTCGGTTGGGCGCTGTCGGTCCAGTCCTTGCCAGCGCTCGATGCTGACAAGTCGCTGGCCAAGCATCTGCGAGACACCCGTCCGGACCTGGCGCTGCTGACCGATTCTGCATTGCATGCCCGCGCTAGGTCCATGATGGCCTACGTCCAGCAGACTTTCGAGAACGCCATGATCGTGTCGTCACTCTCGGCCGTCGGCACCGGCGCGTTGGGGGCTGTGTGCGAAGGACTTGGCGATTCCACCATGACCATTCGACTGTTGGCCGGCATCGAGGTTGACTCAGCTGCGCCATCGCACGCCATGTGGGAACTGGGGCGAGTGGCTAACCAGTCTGCTGCCGTCACGGCGGCATTCGACGCAGGCCCCGACGCAGTACTTGGCGTGTTGCGATCCTCGCAGGACCCAGCAGCGGTGGCCTATCTCAAGCGGCTCGACACGTTTTTCCACGATCACGGATTCCGCGGGCAGAACGAGTACGACCTGCGTGCACCATCGTGGGAACTGAAGCCACGGGCGGCGCTGGCTGCCATCGACCTGATGCGTCGGTCCGACGAATCCCAGGCACCTGCTCAACGCCAGGTGGCATCGGTGGCAGAACGTGATCGATTGGCCGCAGATATCCGCGCCAAGGTGGCTGCAGACCCAGAGACCGCAGGGTTGTTCGAGGCGGCACTTCTGTCCGCTCAGCTGTTCCTTGCAGGGCGCGAACGCGCAAAGACAAACGTGGTTCGGGTGATCAACGAAGCCCGGGTTGCTCTGTACGCATACGGTGAGCGGCTCGTGGAGCGTGGCGTCATCGCCGATGTTGAACACCTGTTCATGGTCACCGATGAAGAGCTGGACAAGCTCCGCGCCGAATCGACGGGCTTTCCCGAGGTGATCGCACAACGTTGGACGCAGTACCGCACACTGTTTGAATACGAGCCGGTGTTCGTGGTGAACAAGCGTGTTCCGTTGCTGTCCGAGATGACTCGCCGGGACGCAAAGGCAACCGAACATGCAAGTGCTGGGGCAGTGCTTCGCGGCTCTGCTGGTTCAGGTGGTGTTGCCACCGGACGTGCTCGCATCGTTCATGACGCAAGCGATCCTGCAGGCCTGGAGCCCGGCGACGTGTTGATTGCCCCGCAGACAGATCCGTCGTGGGTACCGCTGATGGTGGCGGCTTCCGCGGTGGTGGTAAACGTGGGTGCTCAGGGCAGCCACGCCATGATCGTGTCTCGAGAACTGGGGATCCCCTGCGTGGTGTCCGTGGCCGATGCAACGGACATCATTACCGACGGCGCAATGGTCACTGTAGACGGCACCGCAGGAACGGTGACCATCCACTAACAGCGGGTCGGCGGCACTCCCCGCCGACTGCGAACAGCTAGCTGTTGAGTTCGGCAACCCGTGCTGCGAGTTTGTCGATGGCCATACCCCAGCCTTGAGCGCCCGGGGAACCTGCGGGGACGCCGATGTGGGTCATGGTCATCTTGGTTTGAGCACCGAGGTCTTCCAGCTCCACTACGACGGTGGTTTCCATATGCGCGCCTACGGGCATGCCCATCTGCTCGGGGGTGAGTGCGTTCCCGTCGGCGTCAGCCATTGCTTCGGTGTAGACGAGGCGGGTCATCGGTTGGATCTCGCGGTATTCGCCAACGAAGTACATCTCCATGGGGCCGCGGGGCGTTTCCATCGCCATTGCGATGTGGCGTCGACCACCCACCTGGACGTCCATCTCGGCCGTGGGGATCCTGGCCCCCATGGGGCCATACCAATTGGCGAAGTGTTCTGCTTCGGTCCACATTGCCCAGATGAGCTGAATGGGAGCGTCGAAAATACGCTCGATCCTCACGTGTCCGGTATCAGTCATTTTGGTCAGGCCTTCCGTTTTTGGGTGGACTTCTTGGTTTTTGGTTCGGGGGCTGGTCCAGGTTCGGTTGCTGTCTCTTGCAAAGAACGAACGTAATCATCCATACGATCGAACCGGTCGTCCCAGATGTGGCGGTACTGCTCTGCCCACATGGCAACTTCTGCAAGGGCAGTTGGCTCGATAGCGCACGGGCGAAACTGTGCGCGTCTGCCCCGGGTGATGAGGCCTGCTTGTTCCAGCACCTTGATGTGCTTCGAGATTGCAGGGAGCGTCAGGTTGAACGGCGCGGCCAAATCGTTGACGCTTGCCTCACCGCCGGCCAGCCGAGCAAGGATTGCCCGCCGTGTGGAGTTGGCGAGAGCAGCAAACGTCTCATCCAGTTGTGCATCGTCGAGCACCAGGTTCGTCACAGTCAGCCCCTCTCCGTCATGGTTTCCATGTTGCTTAATTAACTAGTTGGCAAAGTACCAACGGGCGAGGACTCTGTCAACCACGAGACCGCCCTCCGACCGATTACGGAAGCGCTCGGGCTAGAATTCGGGCTATGCGAACGACAACCGTCACTGAGGCAAAAAACACTCTTTCCTCACTCGTCAGCGAGGTCGATTCCGTCGGAGAACGCGTCGTCATCACGGTGAACGGTTTGCCCGCAGCTGTTCTGTTAGGGGCAGATGATTACGACGGTCTCATGGAGACCATCGAGTGCTTGTCCGATCCAGAGATAGCCGATGCAATTCGGGCGCACCGAGCCGGTTCAGCTGACATGCAGCCTTGGAAGAGGGAACGTTGAGGTTCGGCCTCGAAGTTTCCGCTCAAGCACGTCGTCAACTCTCACGCGTTCCAGGCAAGACCTACGAGGCGCTTGTCGCCTTCATGGAAGGACCGCTGGTCAACAACCCGCACCGGGTAGGCAAGCCGTTGATCGACGAATTCGACGGGTATCTATCGGCGCGCGTAGGGGTCTATCGCATTGTGTACTCGGTTGACGATGTGGTCTTCGTCGTCGGAGTAGTCGCAATCGGACATCGTTCGACCATCTACGGCCGACCACCGACGTAGACAGTTGGAGTCCGCTCGCAAAACGGGCTGGCCGATGTGGATATCGTCGAGCGCATGGAGACCCAGCGGACCGCTGTCCTGAACGACCTGACGCTTCGAGATCATGATCTGACGCTCATCTGGCCCGAGCCTGCCTAACCCGTGCCGTGGGTCTTGACTCGAAGATCGCCACACCTAAATTCTGTTTTCTCACTGCGTCGCTGGAATCCCTAATCAGTGGGTGTGGCGGTGGTGAGGGTCAGGCGTGTGGGCGTGGCCGTGGGCGAGCGGTTGGTGCGTGTGGTCCAAGTCGTGACGACCGGCTAGGTCCGGCGCGTTCACGGCCGCTGAGTGTGCGTGGTGTTCATCGTGATCGTGTCCATGAGCGTGTTGCATCGGAATATGTGTGTGCATATGAACATGCCGTTCCGTCAGGTGGATTCCTAACCCGATGGCCATCAGCAGCAGGGCCGGAGCGAACAGCCAGCCAACTGGTTCACGCAGCCAGATCAGCCCGATGGCCGCACCAACGAACGGCGCAGCTGCGTAATACGCTCCGGTCCGTGCAGTGCCCAGTTGGCGAACTGCTCGAACGTAGAGAACCAGACTGATGCCGTAACCGACAAGGCCGGTAGCCATCGCCCCAATGGTCCGCCCAACGCTGGGCAGTTGACCTCCCACGATCAAACCCAGCGTCAGGTTGACCGAACCCGCAACCACACCTTTCACAGCGGCGATCTGGCGAGGGTCTCGGATAGACAGAGGCCGCGTCACCACGTTGTCGATACCCCAGCACAAACACGCGCCAACGATTGCGAACGCCCCCAACGTGAACCCGAAACCCCCATCGGTCTGGAACGTCAGCAGCACTCCCCCAGCGACGATCACCACCATCCCAATCACAATCCGGCGATCCGCGTGTTCCTTCGCAATGACCCACGCCCCGAGGGCTGTGAATACCGCCTCGAGATTCAAAAGCAACGACGCACTTGCAGAGGGCGTGGTGCGGAGGCCCGTCATCAACAAGATGGGGGCGAGCATCCCACCGAAGACGACAACTCCTAAAAGCGCCAAAGAATCACCGCGCCGGATAGTGCTCTGCTTCGATGGCCACAACACAAGGCTGCTGGTCAACCCGAGGCCGCAGCCGAGATACAGCAGGCCAGCCATCACCAGCGGATTAACGCCGTCGCCGAGACGTTTCGCGAACGGAGTGGACGCCCCAAACACCAACGCGGCTACGAGTGCATCTGGCACACCTTTCACGAACCGATTGGCCACCTCCGAACCGTAACCTTGACTGCCGCTCTTCAGATCCAGATCAGGGACTGGGCCAAAATCTGTTGTCGAAATCTGTCTCACCCGTTCGTTGTACAAACGAACATGAAACGCACCCCGGCCCGCGGGGCGCTTCGAACCGAAAGGACAGGCCATGCCACGCTACGCAGCACTCCTGTATGCCATCGAAGACCCCAACGAACAAGACCCGGAGGTGTGGGCCAAAGTGATGGCCGAGTACACGGAATTCGGCGAGGCCGCGGGAGCTGCCGGTGTGATTGGCGGAGGCGAAGCTCTCCAGGCCATCGCGACGGCCACAACCGTGCACGTCAAGGGCGGCGCGAAGGGCGGCGATGTAGTTGTCACCGATGGCCCGTTCGCAGAGACGAAGGAAGTCCTGGGTGGGTTCTACTTGCTGGACTGCAAGGACCTCGACGAAGCGTTGGAATGGGCGGCGCAGATCCCAGCGGCGTGGGCCGGTCGCGTCGAAGTGAGACCGGTGATCGACTTCTCCGAGGGCTAGGTCGTTACTCCGCAGGCTCCCTCCGGAAACTCGTTCCCGATCGGGTTCGATGGGTTGCTCACCTCGGGTTCAACTCCGATCCCTCCGTTCACCACTCGGCCGCGCCCGGGCCGGTGGTGTGACCAGCACCCCCGTGAGTCGTTGGAGCCTTCGGCGCATTGCGTCGACAGACGTTTCAAACGGATGGTCGGGGCCGACCACACCGTCTGTGTGGAGTCGCCCATGCACCAGCTGCGCCAAACAACGTCCGCACTGCAACGCCTCCCACCAGTCTACGGCGCTGCGGTCGACAGGCCTGTTGGCTGAGCCCGCCGTGACGTTGGAGACCGCTGTGATGAACGTCTCTGCAAGTCGGTTTGTGATGAGCGCCACAACCGGGCGCGCAAACTTGGGGACCTTCAGCGGAGCACAACGAAGGAGTCCTGTCGTGAGCCCTATGTCCATCTCTTTCGGCGCGATGGTTGCGGTGGTCCAATCGAGCAACCACGAGGCGCCATTGGTGTCGATCAGCACGTTGAGCGGGTGCAGGTCACCGTGGCAGATCACCGGTGGTCCCGGAACTGGTTTGTGGTCGTCCAACCATCGACCCAAGTCAACGAAGCCGGCCGACGGGCATTCGCTGGCAGCCAAATCAATGCCCATGCGAAAAGGATGATTGGACAAGTCCAACTCCACTCCAGCCTCTCGGAGGGCCACCTGAACCTTCGCTGGATCGAGCGCGTGGAGCGCATTTGCGGTGTCGGCAAGCATCGTTGGAATACTGCGAAGGAGTTTGAAGGCCCCCAATAGATCGGCACCGAAAGTAAGGCCGCTGAGCGGTGTTTTGCCCTCGATCCGATCCATCACGATGTAGGCCTCGCCCAACCCGAGCGCAACGCCAGACGCGAGCACACGAGGGGTGCGGAACCCAGTGTCGGCGATGACCCGCTGCACCGTTGCTTCACGAATGCCCAACGTCTGGTCTGGCATAACGCGAAGAACCATCGGACCGTCGAACGGTCCCGGCGCACCGGCGAGTTCCACTCCCCAGATCTGCGCCCAGAAACCGCCGCTCAAACGTTGAGGGCGGCCAGCCAATGCCACCGGTTCGCCGACGACCGTCGAGATGACATGGACGAAGGCGTCGCTCATATGTTGGGTTTGCTCGGCTTCGTTCATAGTTACAGTGAATACTGTAACTATTAACGAAGTCAAGACCTAGACTGATGCCATGAACGAGTTGATGACGATCGACGAACTTGGAGCGGCAACAGGGGTGCCAACGAGGACAATCCGGCAGTACCAAACCTTCGGCCTCTTGGCACCTCCCTCTCGCGAGGGTCGGGTCGGTCGTTACGGACCAACTCACCGGGAGCGTCTCGACGCAATCATTCGTCTCCAAGAACGCGGCTACTCACTCGCGGGAATGCGGGACCTGTTCGACGCGTGGGAACGCGGCAAGTCTTTCGAAACCGTCGTGGGGCTGAAGGATGGACAGCCGCAAGCACCGGTCGACGAAGCGTCGATGCGCATTACACAGGACCAACTCGTCGCAATGGTTCCCGCATTTGCCAAGCTCGCAAATCGTCGGAGCGCCGTTCGGGCCGGCCTCATCCGCCAGGGTGCATCGAAGGACCTCTGGCTGGTTCGCAGCCCAGCAGCGTTGGCCACCATCGCCGACCTCATCGGTAGCGGAATCTCGGTTGCCCGAGCGTTGTCACTGCACGAGGAACTGGCCGCGAGCCTTCGCGCTCTTGGTCGCCTCATCGCGGCTGAGCTCGTCGCGGTGGAACCCAATGAAGTGCGCTCAGCGCTTTTGCAACGAAGCCGCCCGCGCATCGGCAGAACCGCAGCAACCATGCTCATCGCGGCCATCGGCGAGCATCTCCCAACCGACGACACCGATCGCATCCGAATCGGCATGGTCGAAGATCGCCGGTAGCCCGGCCATGCGGAAACAACCACTCACGCCAACAATTGGCGCCGGATCCCCGTCCACTCGATCCAGCAGCACGTAAAAGCCGGGGCGCAATACGCAACAGACGAGTCCTCCCCTTTACAGCGCCAAGAGGGGTCTTGCGTGTTGCCGTTCCACGCTTGCGTGGTGCGAAGCGGAGCCCGGAGCGAGAGGTGAGCGGTCGACCAATGGCGAAGCACGCGACCAAGCGTGCCTTCTTGCTCACACAAACACCCGACATCGGCATGACGCCAACTTCGTTATGTTCACATAGGTTCATGTTCACTCGCGGGGCGCCACCACCGAACCGCATCGGCGCAGCATCCACAGACCGGCGAAGGGTCATGGACAGTTACACCATCGAACACCTCACAATGCCCGACCACCAGTTTCATGTCCAGATTGACGACCTCGACATCAGGGACTGGATCGCGTCGGGCACCGACCCAAGCACGCGTTTCCAGCCCAACAAGTTCATCCCCGTGCGAATTGTCGGCGGTGTTCGTGATGGCGCGGTCGGAATTGGCATCACCTCCGTAACCGGTGACCGCATCTTCGGCACAAGCCCATTCACGGCATCATCTCGAGTCATCCGAACAGTTCCGCACCACATCCATTGACGGATCTAGGGTTCCAGGGCCCCCGTCACGGTTATCTTCGCGGACGCCCACCTAGGCTGCTCCGTAACGCTCACGGCTGGTGGGGTTTCCGCGTAGCGGGTGTCCGTGTCTTGTTGTGGTTGCAGCGTGTTGTGGCTGTTCGCAGGGTTGTTTGTGTTGACGATGGGGTGATCACTGGTTGTGATCACGAACACCAGTTCGATCACTCGGTGTATACTTTGTATGTGGACGCGGCGTTGGTGGACATCACGGAAGGGTTGGGCGAGGGGTTCGCCCGGTTGATGTTGTACGTGTCTGAACATGTTCTGTGTGCTGATGATGTTGTGGCTGTTCGTCGGTTGGTGGATACTGCGGAGTTGGTATGTACGCGTACGGTCGCGAAGTTTGCACGGGAGGCTGAGTTTCGTGAGTTGGGGTTCCGCGATATTGGTTCGTGGATGGCTGCGAAGACGGGGTCTCGTCGCACCGAAGGCCATGCCCGTTGCGAACAGGCCAAGCTGCTCGAAGATTTGCCCGAGGTGGCCGCTGCGGTGTTGGCTGGGACGTTTAGTGCTGCGCATTTGCGGTGCTTGTCGGCAAGCGTGTCCAGGAAGCGTCTTGCGTTGGCGCAACGTGATCAGCATGTGTTTGTGAACGCAGCAGTGTGGCTAGACGCGTCTCTGTTTTCACAGTTGGTCCAGCGTTGGGTTGCTCTCGCGGACGATGAATTGTGTGATCCGCATCAGCCTGGCAAGGAGGACGGCCAGTTCGATGCCCGGCGTCTTCAGTTGACGTTGATGTTGGACGGGATGTGGCGGCTCAACGGTGTGTTTGACCCGGTCGCAGGTGAAGCCATCCAAGCGGTCCTTGCGGCTGTCACCCCTGCCCCGTCGAAAGACGACCCGCGCACACCAGCCCAACGGCGTGCTGACGGGTTTATCGAGTGGTGTCAGTCGTTCCTCGCCCAGCAAGACCGTGTCCATCTGGGGAACGAACGCCCGAATGTGAATGTGGTCTTCCACACGGCGGACGGCTCAGCGCATACCACCGGCGGCCATTTCCTGCGGAATTGGCAGTTGGGTCAGGTGATGTGCGACGCAACGTTCACCGCGGTCGCGGCGACGTTGAAAGGCCAACCCTTCGATGTCGGCACCCCGTTGAGGGCGATCCCGGCAAGGAACCGCAAAGCCGTTGTGGTGAGGGACCGCTGTTGCCGGTTCCCGCATTGTGCCCGGCCGGCGAGGTGGTGTGAGATCCACCACATCCTGGAACGCGAGAACGGTGGCGCACATGAGCTCCCAAATCTGGTTCTTCTGTGTGCTTACCATCACCGTGAAGTCCACCGCCAAGGCATCAAACTCGCCTGGGACGGCCCAGCACTAACCGCGAGGCTCCCCAACGGAACCCTGCTCCACGGCCCCCCACACCCCACCACAAAACCAACCCTGCTGTAAGCACCACCCGAATTTCCCACGGTCACCAGGGCGTCAGAAGATCGGCGCCCTGGCACAGCCGCGTCCAACCAGCGGAGTGGGTGGGGGGTGACCCGAAGGGAGGGGCCCCTCGCGCGCAGCGAAGCGAGCACGAGGGGAGGGAACCGGAGGAGGCAGGACCCGCCACCCACGCAGCGGGCCGGAGGGACTGAGGGCCGGAGGAGGCAGGACCCGCCACCCACGCAGCGGGCCGGCCGCCCACTCGGCGGACCAGAGACCGGCACAGGCGAGGCACTTTTCGCTGCGCTGGTTGAGTACGGTTCGAAGATGGTCACAACGGAGTTGATTGACAGGGTGCTGGTGGATGCGCCGCATATCGCCAAGATCCTTGAAGAGGCACATCAGGCGGCTTGGGGCGTGACCGATCCGGTGATGCTGGAACTGTGTCGGGTCCGAGTCGCTCGTCTGCTTGGTAACGAGTCTGAATTGTCGTCCGATCTTGACCCGGCGTTAGTTGCGGCCACACACGAATGGCCACCGTCTCCGTTGCTCTCAGCCTCACAACGCGCATGTCTGGCGTTCACTGAAGAGTTTGTGATCGACGTCGCAAACCTTCATGACGAGACCGCAGCGGCCGTTGTCAGCGAGCTTGGCGACCAAGGTTTCGCAGACTTCGTCAACGCGCTTTTGGTGATTGAGCAACGTCAGCGCATGCGGCTCATCTGGACCCGACTTTTCCCGGAGGTTCTCTCGTGACCAACCCCGACCTTCATCGTGCGCCTCGGATTCCCGTCGGGGTGCGTTCGCAACAGCCGCTTCGTGGTGCTCTCGCTGCGTGGAATGTGGAGGTTCTGTCACTTACTGCGTTGGAGCCCGCCATCGTCGAAGCGATACGCCTCCGGGCGGCCACGCATCATGATTGCCACACGTGAATGACCGTGCGGCTGGCAGTTGCCGGCACTCCCGTCATTTCCGAACAACAAGCAGCGCGGCTCTTACAGGGCGACCTCAAGGCGAGCAGCGAGCGCGAGCGTGTGGCAGTTGCGTTTGCAGACGTGCTGATGACGCAGCCAGATCAACTCAGCGACACGCTCGCTGCTGAGCTCCGGCAACTTTTCACTGACACACAACTGGCTGAGCTCACGGTCAAGATCTTGAAGTTCAACTTGCAGAAGGTGACGGTTGCCTGTGGACACGACATCACGGTGACTGCGGAAGCGCTCACGAAGCAGGGATGGGCCGCAGACGGATCCTTCGTCGCAGCCCCGTCGCCTGCTTGAACCTGCGCAACGGCCGCGACGGCTGCGTCAGCCAGCCATCGTGAGCCCGCCGCTGACGCTGAGCACTTGGCCTGTCACGAAGCTTGCGTAGTCGCTTGCGAAGAACATGATGGCTCCGGCCAGCTCCGAAGGCTCGGCAAGACGCTTCATCGGAATAGCGTTAATGAGGGCCGCTTGCAGCTTCTCTGGCTGGCTGCGAAACAAGGGTGTGTCGGTTGGCCCTGGGCAAACACAGTTGACCCGAACTCCGTTACGGACCACCTCACGCGCCAGTGATTTAGAGAAGGCGATGATGCCTCCCTTCGCTCCGGCATAAACCGTTTCTCCCGAACTACCAACCCGACCGGCGTCGCTACTCACGTTCACGATTGAGGCCGTGCCTGCGACGAATAGCAGCGGGAGACATGCCCGTGTCAGTTGCACCGGACCCATGAAGTTGATGGCCATCACCTTGTCCCAATACTCGGGAGTGTTGTCCATGAAGCGCTCGCTGATGTCCCAGCCGGCCACGTTGATGAGTGCGTCGAGACGACCGATCGATTCCGTGAGGTCCGCGGCAAGGGCATCGCATGCCAAGCGCGACGTGATGTCGAGTTCGTGGAAGGTGGCGTTGTGGCCTTCGGATCGAAGCGCCGCCGCTCTCTCTTCACCGGCAGTCGAATTGATGTCAGTGAGCAGCACACGCGCACCGTGCTCGGCGAAACGCCGAGCCGTTGCGAGACCGATTCCAGAGGCGGCGCCTGTAACGAGAACGTACTTGTCGGTGAAGTTCATAGTGAAGTCCTTGTTGTCGGAAAACAGTGATCAGAGGTGAAGTCGGAATTGATCGGGTCGGAATGTGATCAGAGCGTGCGAGCGATAAGTTCGCGCATGATTTCGTTGGACCCGCCGTAGATCCGGTGCACCCGAGCGTCGGCGTACGCCCGAGCAATTGGGAAGTCCCAGGTGTAGCCGTAGCCACCGTGAAATTGCAGGCAGGTGTCAAGCGTGCGGCCCATCATTTCCGTGGTCCAGTACTTGGCCATTGCTGCAACGGAAGGGTCGAGGTGCCCGTCGTTCAGCTCGGCCAGACACCTGTCGACAAACACCTGCCCGATCTCGATTTCGGTCTTCACCTCGGCCAACCTGAAGCGAGTGTTTTGGAATGACGCGATGGGAGTCCCGAACGCCATCCGCTCACTGGTGTAGTCAACCGTCCAATCCAGCGCCGCCGCCGAAGTTGCAATGGCTCCCACGGCGATCTGCAGCCGCTCCCACGCGAGCTCCTTCGTGAGCATCGTCCAGGCCATGTTTTCCTCGCCCAGCACGTTGGACGCTGGAACGCGCACGTCGTTGAAGAACAGTTCACACGTGTCCTGCGCCTTCATCCCGATCTTCTCGATGTTCGGACCCCGGGTCAGTCCCACGTTGTCTCCCTCCACAACAACGAGGGTGATGTCCTGACGCAACGTCGGATCCCCCGTCTTGACCGCGACGACCAGAATGTCTGCGCACTGACCATTGGTGATGAACGTCTTCGATCCGTTGATAACAAGCGAGTCGCCGTCTCGGCGTGCGGTCGTTCGCAAGGAGCGCAGATCCGAACCAGTTCCCGGCTCGGTGAGCACGATGGCGCCGATCAGCTCACCGCTTGCCATCCCTGGCAACCAGCGTTGTCGCTGCTCCTCGGTTCCATACGCAAGGACGTACTGAGCAACGATGTCGCTATGCGCCCAAAAGCCTGGGCCCGACAAGCCGAGGCGCGACTGCTCTTCGATCAGTACCGCCGACGCAATGCGATCGCCACCACCACCGCCGTATTCCGTCGGCACGTTCACGCACAAGAAGCCGAGCTCACCGGCCCGCAGCCAAATAGAGCGCGGCGCCACGCCGTCGTGCTCCCAACTGCGGTGATGCGGTGCCATTTCTGTTTCGAAGAATCGACGCGACGAGGACCGCAACATCTCGTGCGCGTCCGTGAAAATGGGGCGGCTCAGCATGGACCTACACAACCACGGGAACATCGATATGTCAACTAGTTGACATATCGATGGCCTCGGTCGTACGCTGCGGACGTGGGGTCAACGCAGCGAACAGACCTGCATGGGCGGGGCTTGCACGGAGAAGCCAAGTCCGCGCGAACTCGCCACGCCGACGCGTCAGTGGCGTGCCATGTTTCGTTGGATGAGCGTCACGTAGCGGATGAACGCTGCACGATCATCGGCATCGAAGCCTTCAAGCGCTCCGGAGTAAAAGATGGAGATCGGCTCTGCCAATTCGTCCCACAGCTTGCGACCAGATACGGTCATCCGCACCTTCCGGGCACGACGGTCTCCGTCGACAATTGCCTTCTCAATCAGACCCCGAGACTCCAGCCGATTCAGCACGCCGGTCAGGTTCTGACGACTTACCAGCAGGTACTCCGAGAGATCGCCAACCCCCATGCCGTCAACCGTTTGGGGCCGGGACAGCGCCCCAAGCACCGACCATTGTGTGGACGTAATGCCAAACTCGTCAAGCGCTTGGGTCGCCTTAGTTTGCAACGTATTGGACGCCTGGAACAGCCGGAAGAACAACCGGTTGGCCGTCTCCTCTACCTTTGCCGAGTGAGCTCCAGGCGGGGTTCCAGCCCCATTTGATTCAGACACCACACCAACATCTTGCACCTCGAAAGGACATCGCATGTTCGACAATGACACCTATGAGCACCTCCTCTTCCGCGAAGCGGACGGGGTGGCCACCATCACCATCAACCGGCCGGAGGTTTACAACGCATTCAACGGGCAGACCTGCGAAGAACTGATCCGAGCCTTCAAGCGCGCCGACCACATGCGTTCGGTTCGAGTTGTGGTGTTGACCGGCGCTGGTGACAAGGCGTTCTGCACCGGCGGCGACCAGTCCAACAAAGACGGCGGTTACGACGGCCGCGGTGTCATCGGGTTACCCATCGACGAAGTGCACTCCGCCATCCGTGACTGCAACAAGCCCGTCATCGCCCGAGTCAACGGTTTCGCAATCGGAGGCGGCAACGTCCTGGTCACCATTTGCGATCTGGCGATTGCGTCGGAGACCGCTCAGCTCGGCCAAGTTGGCCCGCGCGTCGGATCGGTCGACCCTGGGTATGGGACCGCCTACCTGGCACGCGTTGTGGGCGAGAAAAAGGCAAGAGAGATGTGGTATCTCTGCCGTCGCTACAACGCGCAGCAGGCGCTGGACATGGGACTGGTGAACGTCGTTGTGCCGCACGATCAACTCGACGCCGAGGTGGCTGCGTGGTGCCAAGAGATCGTGACGAAGAGTCCCACCGCACTTGCGCTTGCCAAACGGTCGTTCAACATCGACACCGAGCAGATCCGCGGCATCGGCTCCTTCGCCCTCCAGGCATTGGCGCTGTACTACGAGACCGACGAATCAAAAGAGGGCGGCAATGCCTTCCGCGAGAAGCGGCAGCCTGACTTCGCTCCGTTCCAGCGCTGAGCGGCGAGGACTGACCGATGGACTTCCAGCCTGTTCTCATCGCAAGCCGCAGCGAGGCCATGCGCGCTGCGGGGCATTGGGAGGATCGGACGATCCTCGATCATCTTCGAATTGTCATCGATGCTCACCCCGACCGGATCGCCGCGGTTGAGTACCGGGCCGACCGGTCTGATGCTCGTCGACTGACGTACCGTGAAATCTGGGACCGTTCGCTGATCGTTGCTGCGAACCTCGCCCGGATCGGCGTCGGTCGTGGTGACGTTGTTTCGTTCCAACTTCCGAACTGGATCGAGTTCATCGACCTGTCGCTGGCCTGTGCGCACCTTGGCGCTGTCGCCAACCCCCTCATGCACATCTTTCGCCAACGGGAGCTGTCTTTCATGCTGCCTTTCGGCGAGTCGAAGGTGCTCGTGGTCCCCTCCAGCTACCGCGGGTACGACTATCCAGCGATGGCCAGGGAAGTAGTAGATGCACTTTCCTCGCGGCCGCTCCTCATCGTCGTCGATGGAAACGACGAGGAGAGTTCCTATGCGCACGTGCTTCTTGCGGATATTGCGGGCACTGCGCCGGAAACCACCCTCGAGTCGGTTCAACCCGACGACGTATGCCTACTTATGTACACGTCTGGAACAACAGGTGAGCCGAAGGGTGTGATGCACACTTCCAACACGTTGTTTGCGAACGTGCGTGGGTTCATCCAACGGCTCCAGCTGACGGCCAACGATGTGGTCCTTGGTGCTTCCCCCATGGCCCATCTCACCGGGTATGGCTACCTCGCCATGATGCCGTTGTCGCTCGGCGCCACAACAGTGCTGCAGGACACGTGGGACCCACGCCGTGCACTCGACATCGTCGCCGCCGAGGGTGTCACTTTCTCGATGGCCTCGGCGCCGTTCGTGTCAGACCTCTGCGACGCCGCGACGCAGGGCGCGCCAGTCAGCTCGCACTTTTCAACGTTCTGTTGTGCGGGAGCACCAATTCCTCCGCCGCTGATCGAGCGGGCAAGTTCGGTTCTCGGCCTAACGGTGAGCTCGGCGTGGGGCATGACGGAGAACGGCGCAGTCACCATCACCGAACCAGCGCGTGCAGCCGAGAAGTCTGGCATTTCCGACGGCCGCCCAGTACCTGGGATGGAGGTCCGCGTCGTTGACGGAGCGAACCAGGAGGTTGCGGTTGGCGTAACCGGGTCACTCCTCGTGCGCGGCGCTTCATTGTTCGGCGGCTATCTGAAGCGACCGGAACTCAATGGTGTGGACGCAGACGGCTGGTTCGACACGGGAGACCTCGCGTTCCTCGACGCCGAGGGCTATATCCGAATCGACGGTCGCACGAAGGACATCATCATCAGGGGCGGCGAGAACCTCCCTGTGCTTGAGATCGAGAACGCGTTGTATGGCCATCCTTCAGTCGCTGCCGTTGCGGTGGTGGGCTTCTCCGACGAACGTTTAGGGGAGCGCGCGTGCGCGTTTGTGACCACCAAACCCGGCACCATCCTGACGCTCGACACGATGCGTTCATTCCTGACCGATGCCGGCATGGCGAAGCAGTATCACCCCGAACGCCTCCAACTCATCGACGAGATGCCGCGCACCGCCAGCGGCAAGATCCAGAAGTTCGCGCTCCGAACGCGAGCAAACGAAGCGACCTGATTTCTGGCCGCACGGACCCGAGTGCGCTGATGTCATCTCGGCCGAGTCGGTGACACATAACATTGACGCTTATGAACACGATCATCGTCGGTGTCGACGACACCCCACAGTCTCGTGCCGCAGCAGACAAAGCAGCACGGATGGCTCAGCTGTATGGCGCAACGCTCCACATCGTGAGCGCCGTGCAAAAGGTGGAACTCAACGTTGAGCCAGCGGGACGCGACGGGTCATGGTTCATGAACAGCGTCGATGTGGCCGAGAAGGCGCTTGAATCGATGGCCGACACCTATCGCCCATCGGTCACCGTCACCACGACGGCAGTGCACGGCGAGCCGGCGGGGCTGCTTTGCAGCGAAGCCGCACGTCTCGGAGCATCGGTGATCGTGATTGGAAACAAGCGTGTCCAGGGCCTTGGACGGGTCCTTGGGTCCGTGGCCGGAGACGTCGCGAAGGCTGCACCCTGCGACGTCTTCATCGTCCACACTTACGACTGACCAGCCGCTTACAGGTGACCGGGCCGTAGCGTCGCAGCAAGCAAGGGAACTGGTCCCCCGTCGGCCACAGCGTCAACGAGGGAATCGCAGGGATGCACGGCACCACCTGTTCGAAGCGTGTCCACCACCGCATGGTTGACGTGTCGACTCTGCTCGTCAGCGTTCTGATCACCCGAGTTCTGGCCGCCCGAGTTCTGCTCACTGGCGGCTTGGCTCACAAACAGCGTCTCGATGCCGCCTTGACTGGCGAGGGTGACGATGTGCTGAAGGTCATGTGAGGTTCTCCCCGTTCCTGCGAGTTCACGATGGCGCTCCATCGCTGCCGCACGCACGCCACCCAAGTCTGCCTGCAGCAGATCCCACGCCGCATCGTGAAGTTCGGAAGTAGACATACGATCTGGGCTTCCGGCCAACCCTCCCGAGATCACGTGCGTGTAGTGGGTCTGTTCCTTGAACGCGCTGGCTTCCCGCTCAACTGCGGCCACAACGAGCAGAGCGCCACTCGCTCCCAACGACGCACAGAGCACGTCGTCGATCTTGCGCATGTACCGGTCGATCTGTTCCTTCCGCTCATCGCTAGCCGAGGTTCCGGAAATGGCCGTCGTGCGACCGCCACGAGAAGTGGAATGGCGGTTGAGCACGTTCTCGTGCGATTCGTACCAGAGCGCATCTTCCAGGTTGTCGGGCAGTCCCTCAAGGTGTGTGCGTTCCATGCTGTGGCGGCTTCCCGAATACAACGTGCACTTGTTCTGGCTGATTGCCAGTACGTGGAAGGAAACGTCGGGCATCACGGCGTGCAACACCGGCGCAAGAGCGAACTGGTCAGCAACCAGGCCAACCGTGGAAGCGGGGGCAGGAACGCGAAACCGGTGAGCAACACCCGGGGAGAGATACAACGCCAACCCACCTGCGAGGTCGTGCCACAGTTCCTTGTCGGTCAGGGCATCTTCGGCAGGCTGAAGCAGCGCGTCGGTCTCGTGCGGCCGCAGCTCTTGCGCAACGTGATCACGTGCAGCAGCAAGGAGGTTCTTCAACCGCAGCTTCGCCGCTTCCGCGCCATGCGGACCATGCTCGACACGCACGACGAGTGAAACACACGGTTGCGTCTCCGGAACCAGCAGCCCGGTCAACGATGCAGCAGACAGCAGCGGTATCTTTGTTTCCGGGCGCATGATGACTCCTGCAGTAACCGAGAGCGGACGAAACTCCGCTGCGTACATCTGACGGCTCTGAAGGCGAGACGAACAGGGCCTTAGGGAGGTAATCCGATGGGACGTTTGTCCCAAACGTCGAAGCCTGAGGCCCGGATCCATTGGATACCCCATGGGGTATAGTTGACTTACCCCCGAGGGTATCCCTACAATGCCTACACGATGGCCACGCGTCGCCATCCGAAACGAGACAACACATGTCCGCCACTGTCGAACCCGTCCTAGACCGCGACCAAGCGTCTTCCCACGCTGGCGCCAGCGAAACTTCCGGCCTGCTGGCCAGGATTGCGCGCTACTCAGCAAACCACTCCAAGCGCGTGCTGCTTCTTTGGGCCGTTGTCGTCGCAGTCTCTGCTCCCCTCGCTGTCACGTTGACGAATGCACTTTCCGGAGCTGGATGGGAAGCGCAAGGATCAACAGCACAAAAGGTTCGCGACGAAATCCGTCGAGATTTTCCCGAGCTCGGTGCCGAAGCAGCCGTGGTCGTCTACCGACAAAAGACGCCGATCACGTCTGATCGAACCGGCGTCGAAACATTGCTCGCCGCGCTCGCGGGCAGTCCGGGTACGGCCGCCGTGATCGACCCCTTTCGCTCGCCGGCTGAATCGGGACTGCTTTCACCCGACGGCCTCGTCGCGTTAATTCCGGTTCGTTTAGAGGCTCGCAACGATGCTGAACTTCCAGAGTCTGCGGGCAAGGTCATGCAGACCGTTGACGCCGTAACGCTTCCGGCCGGTGCACAGGCAGACACCACCGGAGAGTGGGCTGTGTGGCATGACTTCAACAAGTCCAATGAAGAGGCGCTTCATAAGGCAGAACTGCTTTCAGCCATGCCGACAATGATTTTGCTGTTCGTTGCTTTTGGATCCGCGCTCGCCGCAGGACTTCCGCTACTCATTGCTGTTGCGGGAATCGCGGTCGGGTTCGCGACTCTCCATCTCGCCACGTTTGCCACACCGATGTCTGTCTGGTCCATGAACTTCTCCATGATGATTGGACTTGCCGTCGGCATCGACTATTGCCTGTTCATCGTCACTCGCTATCGAGAGGAGCGCGCCGACGGACGCAACGCAACCGACGCGATCGCCGGCACTCTGGCTACAGCAGGCAAGGCTGTGTTTTTATCAGCGCTGACGGTCGTCTTGTCCCTTGCCGCCATCTTTCTGGTCCCGGTCATGGTCTTTCGGGCGATGGCACTCGGCATGATCTTGGCCGTGCTCGCTACCGCAGCGGCGTCACTCACCCTGCTCCCGGCCGTGCTTGTCGCGCTCGGGGACCGAGCCCTAGCCACTCGCGCATCGCGGCGCAACGAGGAACGGGCCGAGGGACGATGGGCAAGATGGACCGCGGCCGCGATGAGACGCCCAGGTGCGACGCTTGCCGCTGGATTGAGTCTGCTGCTGTTGCTGGCCGCTCCGGCATTCGGGATGCGCCTCGGCATGCCAGCAGCTGCGGTAGTTGATCGAGGCGCGCAAAGCCGCGACGGCTACGACGTCGTTACACAGACCTTCGGCCCGGGGGCGGCTGCACCTCTTCTTGTCACAGTGCCCGCCGACGACGCTTCACGGGTCATCGAAATCGCAAGCAAAGACAATGGAGTCGTAATCGCACAGACGGTCACGGAACCAGCCCCTTCCGGCCGCGTTGTCGTGCGAATCATCCCAACCACAGCGGTGGACGCTGCTGCAACGTCGAAGCTGATCCATCGGCTTCGAGAACAGCTGTCCAACAACGTGCCGCGGGCGCAGCTCGGCGGCCCAGGTTCACAAAACACCGACCTCACCAGCGCGCTCACCGGAACGGCTCCGGTCGCCATCGGGGCAATCATGGCGGTGGCCTTTCTCCTCCTACTCATCGTGTTTCGCAGCACGCTCATCGCGCTCAGCTCGATTGTGTTCAACCTCATTGGAGTTGGAGCGAGTTTCGGCTTTGCGTCGTTGGTGTTCCAACACGGATACGGCGCATCGATGATCGGAATCGAACACCAAGGCTTTGTTGATGCATGGGCACCTTTGTTCTTTTTCGCCCTCCTATTTGGGCTGTCGATGGACTACCAACTGTTTCTGTTGGCCGCCATCAAGGAACGCCATGACAGCACTGGCGATGCACGTTTGGCTGTCCGAGAAGGCATTGCTCGCACCGGTAAGCCGATCACCAACGCAGCGCTCATCATGATTGTGGTGTTCGTCGCCTTCGGAGTGACCGGCCCGATTCCGCCAACCGAACTTGGCATCACCCTGGCCCTCGCTGTGTTGTTGGACGCCACCGTTATCCGCATGATGCTGGTGCCATCACTACTCGGCATGCTCGGCGAGCGAGCCTGGCAACTGCCTTCATGGCTTGACCGCCGCCTTCCGCACGTGAATTTCAAGCACTGACCCTGAAAGCCGAGGAGCGCTCATGAACACCCGGAAAATCCGTGTCGGCAAATCGCCGATCCTCCCGTCCTGCGCGGACGATACTCACGGCACTCTGTTAAGCGGCGAAGCTCTGACTACGCGGCGCGACATGTTGCGCCGCGTTGGAGTATTGGCGGGAACCGGGATCGCTGGCGGCGGGGTCATCTCCCTGTTCTCCGCACAAAGTTTCCCCGCACCCGTTGATGCAGCATCTGCCCCTCCAAACCTCCACATCCGCCTTCGGGCCGCGGAGGGAAAAGCAGAAATCGTCAAGGGCACGCGAACAGCGGTGTGGACCTACACGGCCGAAGTGATCACGGGCGACCCCTCATCTGTTGTGGAAAGTGGTTCATATCTCGGACCGACGTTGCGGTTTCGCAAAGGTCAACGGGTTCGAGTCTCGTTCGAGAATCGACTTCCGCAGCCTTCAATCGTGCATTGGCACGGGCTCAACCTGCCTCAGCGCCAGGACGGTCAGCCAGCTGACGCTGTCGCTGGCGGAAATAATTACGAATACGACTTTGTGATCAACGACGAACCCGGAACGTATTGGTACCACCCGCATCCCCACATGCACACGGGTGAACAGGTGTACCGAGGGCTTGCCGGCATGATTCACGTGCTGGGTCCGGAACCAGTGGGAATGCCCTCGAATGAGCTTTCGTTGGTGCTGCAAGATCGCAGCTTCAACAACGACTCGAGCCTTCGGTACACATCTTCAATGCACGACACAATGGCCGGCTTCATTGGGGACACCTTGGTGACGAACGGAGTGGCTGGGTTCACGAGCACCGACCGGGGCCGTCTCGAATTGCGATCAGCGGACCTCTTCATCGAAGGCGCAGGACTCAGCGACCTTGACGCACGCTCCGAGGTGGCGGCCAGCTTCGTTGCTCGGGGAGCAGCTCGTTCCGCAAAGGCACCGACTCGTTTCGCTACGGCCCCGTTACCGAGCGCCAATGCAGCGGTCAACTCCACCGACCCGAAACAGTTCGTGCTCTCGACGCGTCGAATGACCCACTGGATCAACAACGACATGTGGGACGAGCGCAACGTGACCAGTTTGGAGAGAGTGAAAGCGGGAACCGTCGAACTCTGGGAATTTGTCAACCGCTCCCCCGTTGCTCACCCCATGCACGTCCACGGTCAGTCCTTCCATGTCGTCAAGCGCTCCTGGGATGGGAGCGGGCCCGCTGCCGATTGGAAACGAATCGAGAGCGGCATCATCGAGACTGGGCGCCGCGACACCGTCCTGGTCTGGCCGGGGCAGCGAGTGCAGATCGCGGTTCCCTTCGGCATGCACAAGGGGTTCTTCTTGTACCACTGCCACATCCTGGAGCACGAGGACATGGGCATGATGCGCTCGTTCCAAGTGGGTTAGCTCGTAGTCAACTACGCGGACCGCGAGTCGAGAAAGTCAACAAACGCTTCGTGAACCTCGGGATCCACACCAACAAGGTGACGATCCTGCGGGTAGGCGCCCGATTCCACGTCAGCCTTGAATTCGCCGAATGCTGCCTGACGTTCAGCTTCCAGGCGGTCAAACTCAGCTCGGAAATTCCGGTACTGCAGCGCGTGGCGTGGCATGTGCTCTTCGTTGTAGCCAAGAACATCGCAGGAGAATAGATACTGCGCATCGCAGCCTGTTCCTGCTCCCATAGAGAACAACAGTACGGAGGTTCGCTTGGCTATCTCCGCAGCGATGGCAGCCGGCACAACCTCGATTTCCGCTGCGAATGCGCCTGCGCTTTCAAGGGTTTTCACTTGCTCATAGACAAGTTTGGCTGACTCAAGGGTTTTCCCTACGGCCCGCCATCCGCCTGTCCAGGTTCGTCGTGACGGAATCAGTCCAACGTGCCCGACAACTGGAACTCCCTCGGCAGCAAGACGTTCAATGGTGACCGGCGCCGCCGCGCAGTAACAGCAGTCACCACCGATGAGCATCGCATCGTGCGCTGCTCGCAAATACTCGTCGGTGGTGGCCAACTTGCCATACAGCAGGCCAACCTGCACAAAGCAACTACCCGCAGCTTCTCTCATTGCCGGCGTCCAGACGGGATCGATGATTGACAACAGGTCAATCCCCACAGCGTCCGCAGCGCGAGCTTCATCAAGGTTGTCCGTAAACAGCATCGACATCTGCCGTTGACCACGGTTGGCCCGAATGTCAAAAACGGTTGGGTGATTTCTCTTCATGACGATTGACGCTCGATTTCTGAGGATGGGTGACGGTTGAAGGTGGGCGATGGGTGCGACGGAGCGAGAGCCACTCTGGCCGCGACTACGCCAGCAGGCCAGCCTGGGTGCACGCTGCCCGATACGTCGGCAAGTCATCGGAACGCGTCAACGCCACCGGGTGTCGAGCATCTGCGGCAGAGCGATGTGCTCCCTCGACAATCACTTGGGCGTCCAGGGCATCGATCGCCGACACAGCGAACGAACGACCCTCGGCCAAGGCGGCTCGGAAGTCAATGTGGCCAGCAAGGTACGCGTTTTGGAAGCGTGGCAGGAACTCTGGGAAGGGTCGAGTGAGGTAGGTCATCTCGAATACCGCCGAGGCCTCGTGCAGCGAGCCAGCCGCAGTCCAAACCTCCACGGGGATTGGACCCGGATACCCAGCAAAGCGGCCCACATGAAGTGTGCCTTTGGTGCCAATCACGTAGGTCTCGTTGTTGTAACCAGAGGAGTGGGTCCGGCTGAGATCCAGACGACCCAGCACACCAGACGGGAATGTCATGGTGACGTAAGCCGTGTCGCCGCCCTCGTCCACCGGGGAGTCATACGCCGCAGTGTGATGCATGGAGGCCCAAATCTCCGACGGAAATTCGTCAAGAAGGAAGCGCACTTCGTCAGCCACGTGGATGCCCATATCGATAATGAGGCCACGGCTCTTGTACGTGGCCGGAGGCGGGAACTGATCGCGCAGGATGCTCCGGATCTCACGCACCTCACCTATAAGACCTTCGTTCAGGATCTTCTTCGCGTGTGCCAGTGCCGGATCGAATCGTCGTTGCAGGCCCAGCTGCACACCAGGCCCGCCGCTCGACACGGTCTCGCAGAACTGAAACGCCTCGGTGAGGTCATCGGTGATGGGCTTTTCTAAGTACACAGGCAATCCGGCTGCCAGGAACGGACCGGCGTCTCGGGCGTGATCCCGTGTATGGGACGAAACGATGACGCCGTCAACTCGGCCGGCGAGAGATGCAGCCATCTGAGGCGCGTCAGAAAAGCACTCGACGGCGGGAAGGTTGAGCGATTCCTTGGCGGCAGCGACCGCGTCCGGGTTCTCATCGCCGAGGGCGACGACCTCACAACCCTGCGAACGCACCAGCCCGGCATGGACCACCCCAATTCGGCCAGTCCCAAATACGGCATATCTAAACGTGGACATCAGTGGTTCTCCTCAGAACGTGAACATATGGCTTGTGATCAGGATCCGGACTTAGTCCGCATCAGAAGCGATAGAGGGGGCGCTCGCGTCGAGCAGCCCTGCCTTGCTGGCGTTCAGTTTTGCAACTTTCGCCTTGTGCCGAGCACGCATCTGCGCATCTGCCTCACGGGACCCGTCGTGCCAGCTCCCAAAAAGTTTGTCCAACGCCGTGGTGCCGTCGGCATAGTTCACACGAAAGAATTTATGGTGGAGGTAATGAGCGTAGGCGTGTGTAGCAATGGCCCGCTTCTCGCCAAGTTCGATCTTGTCGAACCCGATGTGGCCGACCACGGCACCGGTGCCGGTGACGTTGAGGTGGTAGAGGAACAACAAGGGATGCGACGGAACCACAAGATGGATGAGCGAGCCTGACCAATACAACAGGTGCTCGACCGGGTGCATCGACAAGCTGGACCACGGCGACGCATTAATGGACTGATGGTGGACAGAGTGGACGTATTTGTACAGCACCGGCACGTGGATGAGCCGATGAATCCAGTAGAAATGAAACTCGTGGATCCCGGACATAAGCAGCCCAAATGCCACAAACCACACAGGGTGATCTGCAAAGTGTGACCACGGCCCACGGCCATTGGCAAAGCACCACAACCCGAACACTTCGTACGCAGTCCAGATCGGAAGCCCCGTGGCGAAGGTTCGAAACAGGTTGTCTTTCCTCTGACTCTTGAACAGAAAACTCTTGCCAACCTGTTCTTCTGGCCACTTGCCGTTGTACTTAAACCGGTTCCCTTGACCTCTATTGTCGTAGAGCCACCACTCAAGGGCGCCGTAAATCACGAGCACGGTCAGACAATTTCGGGCAAACACAAACAAAATCCAACCCGGGGCGAAGGACTTCATTGTTGTGGTGGACGGGGTGAGCACAAACCAGAACAGCGCTCCAAGAAGGAAGAAGAGCAGATTCCATGGGAGCAGGTATCCCGGAAGCCACTTCAGAAACTGCACGGGTTGTGGAGGAAACGAGTACAACGGAGAAATCTGCAGCGGGGCAGAGGGGCTCCAATCGCCACGTTTGTTTCTCGACCCGTAGGCCACGTCATCCATCAGAGGTCCTTTCGCTGCTGGCGTTACTGCACTTACCTGATTCAAGAAAAAGACGAATGACTAGCACGTGCTAGTTCGCTAGCGTATTCGTCGTGAAGTCCACGCGCAAACGCGTCATTTCGAGCGCCGGATAAATCGATGAGAGATCCGGCGCCCAGCATGGCCGACATCGCCGAGGCGGCGGGGGTGTCTCGCGCTCTGGTCTCCATTGTGATCCGGAACGTGCCTGGCGCAAGCCACGAAACTCGCATACGAGTCCGCAAGGTTGCCGAAGAACTTGGGTATCGCCCGCACACGGGAGCGCAGATGCTGCGGCGGGGCTCCAGCCGCCACCTGGGAGTGCTGTTTACTCCACAGTTCCCCTTCGAAGTGGAGCAAGTCGAAGCTATTTACCCGGCCGCCCGATTGCTGAATTACGACGTTGTCTTGGGTGCAATGACACCGACCAGAGATTTAGACGACGCCGTGGATGAGTTACTGAGCTATCGATGCGAGGCGATGATCATGGTTGGCGTGGACCACCCAGACGCATGGTTCCAACAACTCCGCAAACGAGTTGCGATCGTCAGGATTGGACGTCGGCTCGGAAAGGCGGGAGTTGACGTGGTGCGCTCTGACGAGCATTTGGGAATCAACCTTGCGTTGGACCACCTGCACGGCTTAGGCCATCGCAACATTGCCTTTGTCGGTGCTGGAAGTTTGCCGGGCGCCGAGGAACGCTATGAGGCATACCGGGACGGCATGAAGGCAAGGCGCCTTGCTAAGTGGATCAAGGTGATGGAGGGTGATCAGACCGATGAGGCGGGGGCCGCCGCTGCGCGGGCGTTGTTGGCAAAGGGGAAGCGTTCGGCGACGATGCCGTCTGCCGTGATTGCCGCAAACGACTGGACGGCAACGGGTCTTGTTGGCGAGTTTCGGCGATTAAACCTACGAGTGCCGGAAGAAATCTCCGTCGTCGGTGTGGACGACAGCAACCTCGCACGTCGGTCTTACTTGATGTTGACCTCTGTGGCGCAAGACCCCAAGCAGCTGGCGAGCAGTGCCGTAGAGGCGGCGCATCGCCGCCTCACTCAACCGTCGGCCCCCCTGCACGACTGCGTACTGACCCCCCGACTGGTCGTCAGAAGTTCCACGTCCAAAGCACCAACAAGGACCTGACAGGAAACCGAGAGCGAACGCTATCGGCACGTGCGTGCCGGAATCTAGGCACGTACGTGTAAACTTGGGGGATGCGCACTACCGTCGAGTTCGACACAGATACTGCGAAAGCCATCGAGGAACTCCGCCGCGAACGGGGTCTCGGCGTCAGCGAAGCCATGAACGAACTCATCCGACGCGCCATGCTTCCCCGTGGAGAGCCGGAAACGTTTGTGCAAACGACTCATGGGCTTGGGCTCCGGATAGACGTCTCCAACATCGCAGAAGCACTCGAGCTCCTCGAAGGGCCGGAGGCCCGGTAAGTGCTCGTCGACGCAAATGTGCTGCTTTATGCGGTAGACGAGTCCAGCCCTTTTCATCTGCGCGCCCGAAACTGGTTGGAAGCGGCTCTAAACGGAACACGGCGCGTGGGCATTCCCTGGAGTTCGTTGCACACGTTCGTCCGAATTGCCACAAACCCGAGAGCATCGGTTTCGCCGCTTTCAACTACAGAAGCGTGGGCCATGGTCGAGTCGTGGCTCGACGCGCCGGTTGTGTGGACTCCGGCTCCGGGGCGCGCCCACCGAGTGATTTTCGGCGACCTTGTCCGACAACTCGATCTGCGCGCCAACCTCATCAGCGATGCCGCTCTCGCTGCGTTGTGTCTCGAACACGGGCTTCAAATCGTCAGCGCCGACTCAGACTTTGCGCGGTTTCCCGGGCTCGATTGGGTCAGCCCCATTGCACATTCAGAACCATGAGTTGCAAGCAATGAGCAATTCAGAAGTTCAAACCGTGCGGCTTTCCTAGATCCGCGATGAGGTCAGTAGCGAGGTCGGCTATGAGGTCATCGACCACCAACTCTTCGTACACCGCACGTCCATCGGAACGCAGCAGTTCCCCCAAGCGCGGGTCCCATCGGGTTTCCGGAACAATGCCTTTCGACAGAGGCAGCGCCAAATGCACGCCCCACGTTTCCAACCCGGTCTGATACGACTCTGCATCGAAACGCCATGGGACAGCGTCGCAGCGAAGAATCACTGCTCCAGCAATTGAGCAACCAGCGGCATCAAAGTCAGCGTGTACCCGGATCGCCGACCCAGACTGGGCGATTCCTTCGACCACGGACCAGACCGCATCGGACGGGACGCCCTCCGTGCAGACAAGAGGCGCTGACAAAGCACCAAGCCGATTTGCGGCCTCCATCACCACCGCCGGGTTCTCACACACGCTGACTATCGGCCGGAGACCGCTTTCCCACGTCAGCGACATCGCGTTTAACTGGCGCAAGGTGACGCGAAACGGTTCGCCAGCGTCGGCAGCGTCACGTAGCCAGCGCTCGAGCAGGGTGTCACCGGTTGGCCGCAAGTTCAGGACGAGAACGTCGCTCGACACGTCATCAACAACGACTCCAAACCGCCCCCACAGGATCCGACGCTGTCTGCTGTTGGTCGGTCGTTCTGTGCCGGTCTCAAGCGCCAAAGCCTGTTCCACGAGTGCCCGAACCGTTGCACTGCTCATGCGCTTCGTGTCGCCGGTGGCGCCCGCGATGACCGTCGCAAACGGAACATTGTCGTGCGTGGCGTCCAACACTGCACACAACACATTGAGCGCTGCCTCAAGATACCGGCGCTCCTCCAACCGAGCGGCCGCAGCCATGGCGCCGTCACGGTTGACCGCATTGAGCCATTCGTCGAACCAGGGCCGTTCCGCGATCCGGTGGCCAGCCGCCATTGCCTCAGCGGAACTGCGCCGCAGCGCCTTTTCGGTGCGTTCGCGAAGGCGGTTACGCAGCGGAGGGCCGAGCCGCTCCAACCACTCGATCAGACCACAGCCAACGGCGTTATGTATCGCCCTATCCACTGCGGCCACGTCCACACGTGACGATGCGACCCCAAGCAGCGCCTGCACGGCCCGACGCTCTACTGGCCCGAACGATGAGATCGTCGCCGAACCGGTCACTTCCAACCCGTTTCGCTCAACGTGCTTACGCAACGCAGACCACAACAACGCGTAACCAGGGCCGGCCAACTCTGTCTGAGCGCTGCTCACGGGGCGAACATCATTCTTCGAAGGTCAACTCGGTGCCGTCCCAGCGCCCGTTCAGAGCAGCAACGGTGTGGCTGTCACGATGGTGGCTGAGCGTGACGATTGAGAGTTGCGGAACTTCAGCAACGGCACCCCAAAAGTCGTGGCCCGTCAGGAAGACGTCGAGGTCGAACTGAACGGTAAGCGCCAGCAACTCCCTGGTGGTACCCGCATCGATCCCAGCAAACGCCTCGTCCAGTGCTACCAACCGCGGCGCCCAAGGAGCAGCAGCGTCAAAGTGGGCCGCAGCAGCAGCGAACAAGGGTAGGTGCAATATAGTGGCCTTCTCACCACCGGATTTCTTGTTGAACACTCCTTTTGTAAGTGTACTGATGGTCCCGTCTTTCTCCATCAGCTTGATGCCGAAACGCCGCCACGTTCGATAATCCAGAACCTTGGCCAACACGTCGTGATAGCCGGACCGGCCGTCCGCTGCTCGTGTGTGCTTGATTTCAGCCGCCAGGGCCTCACGAAGCAAGGCCCGGTCATCGGTTCCCATCAGGCCAGGATCGCGTTCGAGCAGCTTCACCAACTGACGCTGATCATCGCTGGCCGCGTCACTGGCGGTCCAAGACAACTGGACGCCAGTCCCGCTGGTGGTACGTCGCTCGGCGAGGGCGTTGTTCATCCGCTTCACCTGTTCTTCCGCGTCGCGCAAGCGTTGGAACAACTGACGACACAGCGAATCCACCAACGTGTCTTCCAGAACCTGCCGCTCTTGCTCGGACAGCAACAAACGCTTCTCGTCTCGCCGTCGTGTGATGAGGTCGGCGAAGGCAGCAACGCTGAAACGGCCGTCTTCGTTTTCGACCATCACCACGTCGATGTCGTCGGCATCATCGAGCGCAGCATGGTAGCGAGCGCCCAATTGGTTCTCCATCGTTTGGAACGCGTTGCGGACGCCGGTCTTGCGCGCCTGACGCTGTTCGTCGGTGGCCACCGTGTCTTTGCACGCGGCGCCAAGCACTGGAACGAACGCTTCGAGATCCGAGGTGTCTTCTACGTTGAGTGCGGCACGGAGTTCCGGTCGTCGGAGCACCTTCAGTCGTTCTAACGTTGCGGTGACAGCCTCAACGGTTTGCCGATGAACACCCGTGGCCCGACCCGCATCAATGTCCGCTCTCGTGAGCCCAGCCACCGTGGTTTCAGTTCGTTGCCGAGCAGCATTGAGGACCTCGCCCTGTGAACGGATTTCATTGTCGAGGAATTGCAGTGTCTCCTGAACCAACTTGGCATCGGTGCCGACCGTGTCGAACAGCGTGTTGTACTCGGCTTCAGTGCGGGATGCTTCTGCCTCGCGAACGTCGCAAACATGACGCATCTGGACAAGGTCACTCTTTGTCAGCTCTAGGGCTTCTACAGCCGCAGCACGCTTCTCCAAAGCTGACCGACGGCGTTCGTGAGATCTGCTCATCTCGCTGACTGCCGATTCGAAACTTGCCAACGACTGGTCGAACGTCTCCAGGTCCTCTGGATCGTGCGGTATAGACCTGTCCCTAGCAAGGTCTACCAATGCCTCGTTCGCTGACCGCCGACGGATAGCGCTGTCGTGAGCAGCAGCGGAACGCGCCGCGAGTTCCTTTCTTCTATCTCGAACGGCTCGGGCTTCTCCCTCGGCCACGCGTAACGCATCAGCTACCGATGCTTCGGACGGCAACGCATCGATAGACGCATCGAGTGCCGCGCGGCGCCGCAGTTGTTCGTCCTGTTTCTCCTTCAGATCCGCAAGTACTGCCTCACATGCAATGATCTGTGCGCTTATTTCTTTGGCTCGACGAACCCGTCGGGCTGCGCGAGCGGACGTCCCGATGTATTCGGCCCGCTCCTTCGTCGTCCGGCCAACCAACGGACCGAGCGCGAACGCGCCCGATGTGTCGACCGAGACCCCAATGCGGCCCACCCCGATGGAACGAAGCACCGCAAGCACGGTTGGGGCCGGAACGTCGCTCATCGAGTCGGCATCTGGAACCAAGAGGTCAGCCAACGTCGCGGATCTGGCTTCGGGAAATCCGCTCGCATCGGAAGCCGCCTCGTGTGGTGTCAGGAAAGAATCGAACACTGACGGCTCGCTCACCGCCCCATCTGGGGTAACCCAAGCATCGAGGAGCCCCGCAGCCAGGAGCGCAGCCTCCACCCCGGCTTGATCTGCATCATCCACGCCTGGGGCGAAGTCAACGAGGCGCCACAGCGGCGCTCCGGCTGCGAGGGTACGGTCACGACGCAGAACAGGCGGCACCGGTGGTGCATCGTCGTGCTCGGCATTCACCCGTTGCAGCTCGTTTTGCAGTTCTGCTCGCCGAGCGTGTTCGTTGGTCTGTGACTGGGTGAGCTCTGCGAGAACATCGGCGATTGAGTGCCGAACGGTGTTGGATCCTTGCAAAGCCACCTGCTTCAGCGCCGGTGGCTCGCCGACCCGTGCCATATCCTGCAGTGCGAGGATCAACGAAGCATCTACCCAGTCCCACAGAGCAGCCCATGTCTGAACCGCGGCAAACAAGGCGTTCCGAGCGTCAGCCAACGCCGATTCGGCGGCGACCAACGATTGCTGGGCCTCTTCGACCGCCAGAGACGCGTTGAGCACCTCCTCGTCTGCCCGGTCGGCGTCGGAGGCGGCACGGTCGGCAACGTTGAGCAACTGGCGCACCGCACGGAGATCTTCTCTCCGTTCGCGCAGCAGAGCTGTACCTGCTGGTGTGGGATCGTCGGACCCCTCCAACGCGTCGATCTGGGCGATGCGGTTGGGGACCACACGGCCGGCGTCGGCGCGAAGTTTCTGGAAGGCGATCGCTAACGCCCGGACCGCAATTTCTACATCCGTATCTGCAGTGTCGGTCCTGATCTGTTCCTCAGCCAACCGTTCGCTCCGGCGCTGGATTTCATGTAACGCCTCGGCCAGCACTCGCTTCGAAGTCTCTACGGCACGGCGAAGATCCTCCAATTGACCACTGGATTGATATGCCTCAGAACGAATCTGCGTGTCTCGTTCGCCACGCAGCCGTGCGTCTTCGGCGAGCGCCTCCCGGAGAGACTGCTGCGCGAACTGATGCTCCTGATCAGCCGCCGCGAACCGCTGCTTCGATTGCAATATCTCACGCGCTGCGGCGCGTTCGGTGCGCTGTGCAGCCAATACTGCGTCCGTGCGTTGACGCGCTACGACGCGCACATACGGTCGGTAGGAACGTAGGAAGCCTTCCACCGCTGCGCAGGCCTGTTGGATTCTTTCGAGTTCCTTCTGAACTTTTTCCAAGTCGTCAAAACTGAGTGCAGCGTCGCGCACCTTCTCTTCATCGACCGGGCGCAGCCCGGCTGACAGCGTGTCCGATAAAAGAGCGAGGTTTAGGTCCTTCGCCAATTGAGGACGGCGGAGGAAGAGCACCAGATGAATCAGTGCGGCGTATCGGTCGGAACCCACCTCGCCGAACAGAACCGCGTCGACCCGTTCCCGATAACTGGATGCCGTGCTGAATACCGACGTGGGGCCGAGGAGATCGGCGAGGCGGTTCTCGGCGAGGGGCTGGTCGGACTCATCGAGCACGCTCCAGCCGTCGCCGTACGGTCGGTCGGTGACGAAGAACCACGATTTGACGTCGGAACGTGCCCGCTGACCGCGCAGACCAGCGCCCAACACCCAGGTGTTGCCGTCCCCATCGGAGAACTCCATCCAGGCGTACCCGATGACGGTCTCGCGCCCGGGGCGATACAGCAAGTTGTCGTGCATCGTGCGGCCGGTGCCCGAAAACGGATCCAAGCGTTGCGGTGACAGGCTGGCATCCAAGAGGAACGGGAACAGCAACTCCAGGGCTTTGGTCTTCCCGGATCCATTCGGTCCACGCAACACCAGCCGACCACCGTGGAAGGCGAACTTGTGGTCGGTGTAGTCCCACAGGTTAACGATGCCAGCGCGAACCGGCTTCAGACGTCCCATCAAGAACCGTCGAAGAGGTCAAGTTGATCCATCGCATCAGTGGTCACCGGTTCCATCACGGATCGACGGTACCGGGCCAACGCGGGTACGGCCACCACCACCTCTGTTCCGTCGACGGTGGTCGCTGAACGAACTAGGCCAAGAGCGAGTAGCTCTTCCAGCGCGAGACGGGTTGCTTCCGCAGGGTCATCACGCAGGTCACGGCGCACAGGGTATTCCTGGAGCAGTTTCGCAACGGATTGTTGAAGATCCTCCGTGGTCCACGCGGGAACCAAGTCGTCAGGGTGCCTTCCGGTCGTGTCAGAAACCTGAAGGTCGTTAGGTTCAGCCGGCACCCGGCCTGGACGCGCCTGATCGATGATCCTGATGAGCTGGTCGCTGAGGTCACGCAGGCGAGGCGAACGCACGGTCAAGGACGCCTGATCATCAGTGCACAGACAATCCGCGAGCAGTAGGGCAAGCTGTGGTCCGCTTCCGCCCCTCGGGAAACTTCGCGAACTACCGTCATCATCGACGTCAATGAGTGCGATCCCTTCGCGTCGACGCTCTACTTGCATCCCGGTGAGGCGATGCAGGTCGGCCTCGATGCGAGCGGCGTTGTGTTGAAGCCAGGATCTCTCCTCGTCGTCAAGATCGTCGAACAGGAGAACGGGACGGTCCAGAAGCATTCGGAACACGCGCTGACGTACCTGGGCACGGCGTTCGTCGCGGCTCTCACCGAACGTTTCTGCCAATCGGTCGCGAATGGAGTTCATATCGCGTAGCGCGGGCATCGGTGCAATCAGGTGAACAGCCTCATGATCAACGTCGTACAACGCGTCCTCATCCAGATCTGCCGACGATGACCCATCTCGCAGGCGAAGGACGCCGAGTGAAGACAGATTTCGCACCACATCCACGAAGGCTGTGCGGTGGGCTCGTTCATCCACGTCGAATCCCAACCCCTGAATGCCGAACGACAGCTCAGCCAACTGGCGTGCGAGAGCAGACAACAGGACCTGGACACCGGAGGACAGCAACGCTGACAGGAGCAGACACAGGTAGGAGTAGCGCCTCGCATCGAAGGCCCTGGGCGGTGTCGACGCATTGCGGGCGGGCCGGTACGGGTCCAGCATTACGGGCCGCCGCACGAGGAGCGCTGCAGTAGGCGAAACTTCTAAGCGATACCGACCGACGGACTCCAAGTCCGCCCGCAGTTCGGTTTCCCAGCGCCGAACTGCAGACAGCCTGCCCGTATCCGACGGCGCTATGTAGGGCTGAGCCAAGAGGGTGCGGACTACACGCTGGTAGTCGGCGAGGTCAACGTCACGTACGTCGCGCGCTACCCGATGAATCACAGTTTCTGCAACGTCGTAGGTGCTCATACGAACTGGACCGCCACGGCGACGCCATGTAGCGTAAAAGTTCCGTCGCTCACGGTAATAACCGTATCGACGTCAGCCGGCCGCACGGACACCTTCACATTGCCGATGGTTCCCGACCTCACCTCACCGGCAACTGGCACGCCGGCGGCCAACGCCAGGTCGGTGAACCGGAGCAGTTGCTCGAACTCCCCTCGCTCGAGGATGCGGCCGTCCAGCCCGAGTTCGGCTAGTCGGTTGGCTGCACCTCGTTCGGCGTCGATCCGTCCGAGCGTCATCCGACGGAGGGCTTCACGCGCGCGGCGGTCGTCGGGAACAGAAGCACTGTTACCGGGCGACGCCTTCTGCCCCCGTTCGCGCAGCGAGATGGAGACAGGAACTGGGTCGGCGTCTGACCAAGTAGTAGAAGCAGCGATGAGGTCGGCATCGTTGTAACCGGTACCGAGATGGAGGGACCCGCCGAGCGGGAACGTGACGTCGAACAGCGCGTGAGCTGCCTCGGGCGAACTTGCGTCAAGCGACCAGAACCATTGCGCCAGACTCACCAGTTCAGTCGACCGGCCAGCGCCTCGCCCGTTGGCCTCAACCAGCCGCCTCAGCAGTGCCGTGAGCTCGCGGATGGCAGCAACGGTACGGCGGTCTAGTTGCATCACCTGCGACAGGTGACCGGCTTGTGCCGGTGCGAACCATCCGAGCAACCCGTCCCATCGTCGCTGCCAGGCCGCAAGGCGCTGGTCGGCGGTCTGGAAGATGGCGTCGTCGGCCTCAGCCACGCGACGCAGCACCCGGTCGAGGCCGAGCGCTTCAATGGCCGCAATCCCCCTCTGCACGATCGGTGTGTAACGGTGGAGGTCTTGCAGAAACTCATAGAGGTGACCGAGCAACAAATCTTTCATCTCCACAAAGCGGCTGGCGTTGACCTCTACCTCCTGAGTCATGACACCAACCAATACATAGAATTGCCCCGCAAGATCGGCCAACTGTGTGAGGACCAGATCCACTCGGTTCAGCGCGCCGAGGGCCCGTTCACCGTCAGCCACCATCTCGGCCTGATGGAGCACATCGAGCTGTTCTGCAATCTCGCGGAGAGCGAACCGCTGCAGGCGACCTTCACCGAGTTGCGTCTCCAGCAGCTGCCGGACGCCGCGGTAAGCCCTCTCGCCGAGTTCCGTGAATTGAAAGACCGGACGACGGCGACGGTACTCCTCAATGCTGGAGACTCGCGAAGCGTCAAAGCTGCGTTCCAGGACTCGCCACTGGTGGAGTGAATCGAGGTATCGCCCCAGTCCGTCAGGATCCACGTCCGTGCCGTTTGAGGCGAGGGCCGCCAGCACGTCGTGAGGGCGGAGTTGGATGTCGTAGCCGGCCTTCGCATCATCGAAGACAGCAAGGATGGCCAAGTAGACAGTGCGTTCGGGGGCAGCCGCCCACCGCAGGAGATCCAGCCGCTCGTCGATGAGGATCCGTTCGGCATCGGACTGCATCGAGGGTTCGTCGGTCTGCGCCATTCCGAGCCGAATGGTACTTGGCAGTGAAGCATCGTCAGGACCCCCACGGAGCATCGTGGAGTCGTTTCGGGGGGTCCGTTCCGGGTCTCTACAGTTGATTGAAGTATGATCGTACGATAACGACATCAGAACCCAATCATTGGAGATCCATAATGAGCACGCCCGGAACACCGAACGGAACACCTACCGGTCCCACCATCACTTCGTATGCGAAGGCCCCCGCCCGCACCGTCACAGCAAACGGCGTCAGCTTCGCCTACCGCGAGCTGGGGCCCAAGGGCGGCGTCCCGGTCATCTTCTTCGTCCACCTCGCCGCAACGCTCGACAACTGGGATCCACGCATCGTCGACCCGATCGCGAAGGATCACCACGTCATCGCTTTCGACAACCAAGGCATCGGGGCGTCGACGGGCCGAGTGCCAGACACCATTGAGGCAATGGCCGAAGACGCATACACCTTCATCAAAGCGCTGGGCTTCGACAACGTCGACATCTTCTCGTTCTCCCTTGGCGGCATGGTTGCCCAGGCATTGGTCGTGAAACACCCGGAACTCGTCCGCAAGCTCATCCTCACCGGAACCGGGCCGAAGGGCGGCAAAGACATGGACAAGGTTGCAGGCATCACCTACTACGACATTGCCCGAGCCACCCTCACTCGCTCGGACCCCAAAGAGTTCCTCTTCTTCAACCGAAACACGGCTGGCAAAGCGGCGGCCAAGGCGTTCGTCAAACGCCTTGAGGAGCGGACCGAGAACCGTGACGCCCCAATCAAACCCAAGGCGTTTCTGAGCCAACTGAAGGCCATCAAGAAGTGGGGTCGTGGGGCGCCTGACGACCTCTCAATCATCACCCAGCCAACGCTCATTGCTAACGGCGACCACGATCGAATGGTGCCAACAATTCTCTCCACTGACCTCCATCACCGAATCAGCGACTCTGAACTGATCATCTACTCCGACTCCGGCCACGGCGGCATCTTCCAATTCCACGATCGGTTCGCCCCGGTTGCCGTGGAGTTCTTGTCCCGCTGACCACCAGCTCGCCAGAGGGCGTATCTGGTTGCCTTTGCACGAAGAGACCTGGGGGGCTACGTTCTAGTTCCATTATGGAATCCACAACTTCGACAGGTGATCGACATCCGCACGGCCAGGTGCACACGGAGGTGATTGACGACCACATCTTGCTGATGACAGTCGACCGGGTTGAAAAGAAGAACGCGTTCACTCCAAAGATTTCAAATGAGTTGGAAGACGCAATGACGCGTCTCGACGACGACCCCGATCTGTTTGTAGGTGTACTTGCATTCGCGGGTGACCACACCACGGCAGGCCTGGAGATGCCTTTGTTCTTCAGCGAGGACGCCAAACGCAAAGCAGCGGAGCGGGTGGCCAACCGAACTTCGGAGCCAGTCGATCCGTATGGTCTCGGCCGGCGTCTGCGCAAACCGCGTATCACCGCTATACAGGGCATCACGTTCACGATCGGAATCGAGATCGCAATCGCGGGCGACATCATCGTTGCGGGGTCAGACGCTCGCCTGTGTCAATTGGAACCAAAGCGGGGCCTTGCCCCGTTGGGCGGCGCAACGGTTCGATATGTGCAACGCGCCGGGTGGGGCAACGCGATGTACCACCTGCTGCGCGCCAGCGAGTTCGGTGCCGAGGAGGCGTACCGCATGGGGTTGGTGCAAGAGGTTGTGGAACCAGGCAAACAGATCGAACGGGCCATCCAGCTCGCACGCGAGATGCTGCAGTGCTCACCAAGTGCACTCGTGCATACGCTTGCGAACGCGCGCCTCGCCCTCGACCACGACGAGCAGGCGGCAATTGCTGCGATTCCAGCGATGTCTGCCGCAGTGCAGGCAACCGAAGATTTCGCCGAGGGCATCGCGTCGTTCCTGGAGCGTCGCCCAGCACGATTCACGGGCCGCTGAAAGAGGCCGCTGAAAATGGATATCGACTTCCGCCATGTTGATGAAACGCTCGCCACCACCCGGGCCGTGCGAAAGCGTCTCGATCTGGAACGGCCGGTAGATAACCAGCTGCTGCTGGACTGCATTGATCTTGCCGAGCAGGCACCGACCGGTGGCAATCTCGGCAGCCGTCGGTGGATGGTCGTCCGCGATCAGGCGGTGAAGGATCAACTTGGCGAGTTGTACAAAGAGTCCGCGCTTGCCTTCATGTCGTCCGCTGCACAGCGTCTACGCGGAACAGGTCATCCACAAGAGCAAGTCATGGCTTCAGCGGAGTATCTGGCCGAGCATTTGGCGGAGGTCCCGGCCATCGTCATCCCGACGATCATCGGCCGCCACGACGGGGGCGGCCGACCGGGGCTTTTTGACTCCGTGATTCAGGCCGCGTGGAGTTTCTGTCTTGCTCTACGGGCCCGAGGGCTGGGCACAACGTGGGTCACTGCAGCCTTGCAGGACGAGACACGAGTGAAGTCAATCCTCGGCATCCCGGACCATATGACGGAGATCGTGCTGCTCCCCGTCGCGTGGACAAAAGGAACAGACTTCCGCCGTGCACCACGTCATCCGGCGCGGGCGATCACCTACTTCGATCGATTCGGCTCCACCTCCGAGTTCGGCCCACAGGAGACGTTGACGTTCGCCGATGGACCAGGCGTGACGGTCGAGGTCGATATCGACGCGCGCCCAGCGCAAATCTGGGCGCTGGTCAGTGACCCGGAAGTAGCAACACGATTTTCCGAAGAATCAGTCGACGCCCAATGGGAAAATGACGAGCACGGTGTTGGGGCAACCATCGTCGGACGTAACCGACATGCGGCAATCGGCGAATGGTCGATCAAGTGTTTCGTCGACACTCGCGATGAAGAACGATCCTTTGGCTGGAGAACATCGAGTATCGACAACCCAGGCGCGCGTTGGCGATTCGATCTCGAGTCAGCAGGCAACCGGACTCGGCTGCGTTACAGCTACGTCATGGGACCGGGTCGCTCAGGGACCACAGCTGCCATCGTTGCCAACCCAGACAAAGAAGCGCGAGTCCTTCGCCGACGCCTCAATGAGGTGCAGGCCAACATGACGCGCACAGTCGAAGGAATCAAAGAACTCGCCGAGGGTCGATAGTGATCCGCTGTCGAGGTCTCCGAGGTTTCCTCGGTCTCCTTGCCACGGATAGTCGACCATGACGCTTCGCATCGGCTTGTCACTTGACCCGCTGCGTCCACGGTTTCTTGATCTGGCACGCGAGGCTGAACGAATCGGAATCGATTCCATCTGGGTCGCAGAGTTCTGGGGAGTAGACGCATTCACTCCGTTGGCCGCTGTTGCCGCAGTAACCGAACGAGTGAAACTCGCGACCGGGATTGCACAGCTTGGAGCACGAACGCCAGCGATGTTGGCGATGACAGCTCTTGGAGTTCATCAACTGTCGGGCGGTCGATTGATGCTCGGCATCGGAGCCAGTGGTCCGCAGGTGATGGACGGCTGGCACGGGGTGCCTTTCGATCGGCCGGTGCGTCGTACCCGCGAGACCATCGAAATCGTCCGCATGATCGTGTCCGGTGAACGCGTCGAGTACGACGGTTCGGTGTATCGCTTGCCACTTCCAGGGGGCGCCGGCAAGTCGATTCGGTCCGTTGTCAAGAGCACTCCAATTCCGATTTACGTAGCGGCTCTTGGGCCTGCCAATCTTTCGCTGACAGGCGAAATGGCCGACGGCTGGATTGGGAACTCCTTTTTCCCCGACACGGCACGCGTCTTTCTTGATCCCATCGCCGCAGGTGCCGAGTTGTCCGGCCGAACACTCGAAGACATCGACCGTGTGGTGGCTGTGGGCGTCGAGTTCACCGACGACGACCCGGTAGCTATTCTGTCCGCGGGGCGCCGCCATGCAGATGGCTACGCGTTTACGTTCGGGGCGATGGGATCGGCGAACGCAAACTTCTACAACGACGCGTTTGCCAGGCAAGGCTTCGGCGAGGACGTCGCCGAAGTTCAGCGCCTCTGGGCCGCAGGCGAGCGCGAGGCAGCCGCCGCCAGAGTACCCATCGAGATTGGGCTCGACACCAACCTGATCGGGCCTCCCAACGTGGTGCGAGAGCGTCTGCTCGATTACGTGCAGGCTGGCGTAACGACGTTGCGCGTTGGCGTGCACGGGACGTTTGACGAATCGGTTGCCACGCTCGAAACGTTGATGGACCTTGCGAGAAGCCTGGACTCATAACGGACAGGGTTGCACAATGGAACTGACCCGACCTAGGGTTCGTTGGACTATGAAGAAGCTCTTGGAAAACATCGCCAAACTCGACGATTCCGGGTTACGGTGAACTCGCCTGGGATCGCCGCCACCATCGCCCGTTGGCATGAACACATGGCGGGCAATGGTGGAGTACTCGACGAGATTCTGGCAGACGATGTTGTGTTCTTTTCGCCGGTGGTATTCACCCCGCAACGTGGGAAGGCAATCACAAAGTTGTACCTGAACGCCGCCGTGGCCACATTCGCCGGGTCACCTAACGGTGGCTCGGGACAAACGAAAGAAACAAGCTTTCGCTACACGAAAGAAATCATCGCCGACGACACGGCAGTTCTCGAGTTCGAGACAACGATGGACGGCAAGTACGTGAATGGCGTGGACATCATTCGGGTCAATGAAGCAGGTCTCATCGTCGAGTTCCGAGTGATGGTCAGGCCCCTACAGGCACTCAATACGGTGCACGCCCTCATGGGAGGCGAAATCGCCAACCGTCAAGCCGAAGCCTGACCAACACAACGCAGGGACTCATCGTTCCAGCAAGCGGCTCAACCTCCAGGTAGCGGCTCAAGCAACGCGACCGGAATCCGTCGATCGGTGAAGCGCTGGTAGGAATCAAAGCCCCCGTACGCGTTGGCGGCCAGTGCCCAGCACGTGTCGCGTTCGGAGCCGTCCAGTTCGCGGGCAGACACCTTCCAGCGTTTGGCTCCCACCTGCACTTCCCCGCCGCCGGCTGCCATCAGATTGAGATACCAGTTGGGGGTAGCGGCTGCACCGCCGGCCGACCCGACCACGACGAGGTCGTCGCATCGCGGCACGTACATCAACATGACAGGGCGGTGCTGTCCGCTTGATCGACCGATGACGTCGAGCAAGAACACCGCGCGGCCAAAAAGCTTGTCGCCCTTGCGACCGTTGCTGGCCACGAACTTCGCCACATGTTTGGCTGTCGCATCGCGCGCCATGCTGGGGCGGCGACGAGCGATGAGGTTGGTGATCCTGGCCGAGACCAGGCCGGTGACATCGGGCCTCATCGCCCCGCCGTCGCTGCGTCCCATTGCGCCTGGAACATCGGATAGATCGCTGCCAGATCGTTCGAAAGGGCAGCTTTCACCATCTGACTTGTGCCATCGGCAAGAACTTCCTCAACGTCAGACTGGAGCGCAGCAACGATTTGTTCCGCCACGACGACGGGGCTGATCTTGTCGCCTTCAAGCTCCGCAGCCATATCGGTGTCGATGAGACCTGCGTGGACCGCAATGACGCGGGTGCCTTGCTGGCGAAGTTCGATGCGTAACGCATTGGTCAACGACCATGCTGCCGCCTTTGACGCGCTGTAGGTCGCTGCCTGCGGCATAGACACAAACGACAGGACAGACAACATGTTGACCAATACGCCACCACCGTTGTTACGGAGGACCGGAGCAAATGCTTGTGCCATGTGGAGCTGACCGAAAAAGTTGGTTTCAAGTTCAGCACGGGCAGACTCGGCGGCGTTCGGCGAGAGTGCGGATGCGGCACGCGCGATGCCAGCGTTGTTGATGACGATCGACACGTCGGTGCAGAGCTGTGCTGCGTTGGCGATGTCTTCAGGTTTGGTGACATCGAGCGTGACCTGAATGAGGTTTGGGTTCGTGATCGTGGAAACGTCACGGGCGGCGCCGTAGACCCTTGCCCCTGCCTCGACCAGTGCTTGCGCAACGACGGCGCCGAGGCCCCGGTTGGCTCCAGTGACGAGCACGGCGGCGTTTTGGATATTCATCGTGTGTCTTCTTTCAATGTGGTGTGCGGTTAGCGTACGACCATACTACAACGGCGAGTTGCATCATGAAACTCGAATCACTACTCTCGCAAGCGAAGCGGTCGCGCCGTTTGCAACGCCCCCACCGAGCCCCATCGAGGAGAACCGATGACAGAGCAAACCGACGTATCCGGGCAGACCGACGCAGAGTCAACGGAATCAGCAGGGCCAGGGGTATCAGGGGAATGGCGCCAAAGCGCGTGCATTCTGTGTGAGTGCAACTGTGGCGTTGAGATTCGTTTGGGTGGCGAAGACGGGCGGCGTTTCGAACGGATCCGCGGCGACAAGGCACACCCGGCCTCGAAGGGGTACACGTGTGAGAAGGCTCTGCGTCTCGACTTCTACCAAAATGGTCGCGGCGAGCGTCTGACCAGCCCGCTGCGTCGGCGTGCCGATGGAACATACGAAGAGATCGACTGGGACACGGCTATCCGCGAGGTTGCCGCGCGGTTCGCCGCAGCGAGGGACACCTACGGCGGCGAGGCGATCGTGTACTACGGCGGCGGCGGCCAAGGTAACCATCTGGGAGGGACATACGGCTCGGCAACCCAAGGCGCGCTGGGCGTGCGGTTCAGAACCAACGCGGTGGCACAAGAGAAGACCGGCGAGATGTTGGTGATGGGCAAGATGTTCGGCACGCCGTTGCGGGGCGATTTCGAGCGATGCGAGGTTGCGTTCTTCCCCGGCAAGAACCCGTGGATCAGTCATGGCATCCCACATGCTCGCACCACGCTCAAGGCCATCGCTGCAGATCCGAACCGTTCCATGGTGGTGATCGACCCGCGGGTCACCGAGACCGCAGCCATGGCAGATTTTCACCTGCAGGTTCGCCCTGGCCGTGATGCCTGGCTGATTGCAGCAATGGCGGCCGTGCTCGTCGACGAGGGCCTGGTGAATCGGGCCTGGCTCGACGACCATGCGTCGGGCTTCGAGCCGGTGCTTGCGGCGTTGGCCGAGGTTCCAATCTCGCGCTACTGCGAGATCAGCGGTGTTGATGAAGCTCTGGTTCGGGCTGCAACACGCCGAATTGCAGCCGCATCAAGTGTGGCTACGTTCGAAGATCTAGGTGTACAGATGAACCGCCACTCGACGCTGGTTAGCTACCTCGAGAAACTCGTATGGTTGCTTACGGGAAATCTTGCAAACCCTGGCGGGCAGTACGCAATGACCGGCATCGGAGGCATGCTCCGTATGACACGCACCGAGCTGCACTCGGCCAATGCGCCGGTGTCACCAGTCCTCGGCGCAAAAGTGATTGGCGGGCTCATCCCGTGCAACATTTTGCCCGAGGAAATCCTTGCGGATCATCCGAAGCGGTATCGGGCGTTGATCGTGGAGTCTGGCAATCCGGTGAACTCTGTGGCTGACAGCCAGAAGATGCGCGAAGCAATGCGAGCACTTGACGTCAGCGTGTGCATCGACGTGTTCATGACTGAGACGGCTCGGCAGTCTGATTACGTTTTGCCAGCTGCAACGCAGTTCGAGAAGTTCGAATCAACGTTCTTCAACTTCGAGTACCCGCGGAACGTCTTCCACCTGCGCCATCCTGTACTGGACGCCCCTGAAGGTCCAGACGGTTCAGAAGGACCATTGCCCGAACCGGAAATTCATGCGCGCATCGTTGAAGCACTGGGGATGCTCGACCCGGTTGTTGTCCAGACGCTTCGTGCGGCAGCCGAAACTGGACGGGACGAGTTCGCAGCAGCGTTCGCCCAAGCGACATCCGCTGACCCACGGCTGGGCTCGGTGGCCGCTGTGTTGTTGTACCGCACCCTCGGTCCAACCCTTCCGAACGGAGCGGCTGCAGCCGCGTCGTTGTGGCCAATGGCTGTTCGATGCGCCCAGGTCAATCCCGACGGTGTGGCCAAGGCCGGTTACGGAGCCGGTCCCGACGCCGGAAACCGGCTCTTCGATGCCATCGTGGGAAGTCCGTCAGGTGTGGTCTTTACCGATGACACGTGGGAAGCCACCTGGCAGCGAATCAAGACCGATGACGGCTTGGTTCATGTGGAGATTCCCGAGCTCCTCTCCGAACTGGCTGAGCTGTCCAGTGAGACGCCTCCAGGCGAGGACCCCGCATGGCCGCTGCTGCTGTCTGCCGGGGAACGTCGATCATTCACGGCAAACACCATCCTGCGCGATCCAGCCTGGCGGAAGAAGGACCTCGAAGGTGCATTACGAGTGTCACCCGCAGACGCAGAATCAATTGGGCTGTCGACTGGCGGCACGGCAAGGCTGGTCACCAAACGAACAAGCGCGGTGGTCACCGTCGCAGTTGACGAGACCCTCATGCGCGGCCACGTGTCACTACCCAACGGTATGGGACTGGACCACGTCGAGGACGGCGAACGCCTCACAACAGGCGTTGGAACAAACGAGTTCACCGCCAGCGAAGACCGTGACCCGTGGGCCGGAACACCCTGGCACAAGACCACACCAGCCCGACTCGAACTGGTGTAGCTCGACGCACCGCCCCTCACGCCCGCTGTCTCCAATCGGGGGCGTGAGGCGTCCGAATTCGCATTGACATTCGTCACACCAATGTGAGTAAATCGTTTTAGTGAATCGATTGAGTGACTCCCGAAAGCGGCCGACGCTCCGTCACGTAGCCCTCTCGGCTGGCGTGTCAACGACAACGGCCTCTCTCGTCCTCAACGACAAGGCCGAAGCAATCCCGGCCGACACACAGGAAAGGGTTCACACTGCGGCCCGCACGCTCGGCTACATGCCAAATGAGACGGCACGTAGTTTGCGGACTCAAAAGTCGATGACACTGGCTTTAGTCGCAGATCGAATCGCCACCACGTCCTTCGCCGGAGCGATGATCAAAGGGGTCCAGGATGTGGCCTCGCAAAACGGATATCTCGTCCTCGTTGTGAACACCGGCGATGACGCCATGATGGAGCGGCGCGCCATCGACAGCCTGATGAGCCGCCAGGTCGACGGCCTGCTGTACGCCACGATGTTTCATCGGGAAGTGACCCTTCCTGAGTTCCCGGTCGACCTGCCGGTAGTCCTCCTGGACGCCCGTCCCGCAAACGCGGGGTCGCAAGACCGACAGTTTTCCAGCGTCGTTCCAGACGAGATCAGCGGCGCCGAGGGTGCTATTGAACAACTGATCGCCAAGGGGCACCGCCGGATTGGTTTCGTTCAGAATGCCGACCCGGTTCCCGCTACTGCACTCCGATTGGCCGGGTATCGCTCGACGCTGGAACGTCACGGCATCGCCTTCGATCCCGACCTCGTCGCGGTCGGCCACGACCACACCGGACTTCTTGCATGCGACGTAGCGCTCTCGCTGCTTGACCGGCCCAACCGACCAACGGCCTTGTTCTGCTTCAACGACGCCATGGCCGCCGGCGCCTACATCGCCGCTCGTCGCCTCGGGTTATCGATACCCGACGACTTGTCAATCGTCGGATTCGACAACCAACGGCTGATCACCGATTACCTGGACCCTCACCTCGCAACGGTGCAGCTGCCGCACTACGAGATGGGAGCGTGGGCGGTAACGCGACTGTTGGCGCACATGGCTGACCCCGAACTTGCAGCGGTGGCTCACCGCCAGGCTTGTCCGTTCGTTCCTGCTGCCTCTGTTGGCCCGGTCCGCCCGGTTCGCTGACGGGAGGTCGATCCACGACAGCGCACTCACAAACAACGACACAACTAGCAGGAACCGCACCAAAGGTGCGGCGTCCGGTCGGACATGACCGGACGCCGCTTCAGCCACCGAAACCACCTATGACAGGAGTACTTCAATGACCAAAACCCATTCTGGCCGCTACACAGACCGTTCCATGACGGCTGTGCACGGCCAAGCCACTCAAGAGCGAACCAACCGCTCACGGAATCGAATCGCATACGCGGCCGGAGCCTTGGTGCTCGTCGCTGTGGGCGCAGTGCCAAGCGCACAAGCAGCGACATCCTCAAAGGCCGTCTGCGACAACAAGGTAAAAGAGAAGAAAATCAGTGCCTGGTTCCATTCCGGAACCGGTGAAGAGCGAGACGTCCTCCAAGCGCAGGTCAACGAGTTCAACAAGACCAACAAAGACAAAATCGTGGTCAAGCTCGAGCTGATCGCCCAGAACGACTACACCGCAGCCGTCGACGCAGCTGCCGCTGCCGGAAAGCTGCCAGCGCTGCTCGACTTCGACGGCCCACTGGTCTACAACTACGCATGGGCCGGCAACATCGTCCCGTTGGACTCGTGCGTCAAGCCTGCGCTGAAGGCCAACCTGCTCCCATCGATCAAAGCGCAGGGCGAGTACGCCGGCAAGTTCTGGTCCGTCGGCCAGTTCGACTCGGGATTGGGCCTGTACGCAAGCAAGAAGGCGCTCGAATCCGTTGCGGCCCGCATCCCCAACGGACCGGCCGATGCATGGTCCGCTGCCGAATTCACCAAGATCCTGAAGGACCTGCAGGCGAAGGGAATCAAGCAGCCACTCGACGTGAAGCTCAACTACGGCAAGGGCGAGTGGTTCACCTACGGGTTCAGCCCGGTGCTGCAGTCCGCCGGCAGCGACCTTGTCAGCCGTTCCACCAAGCCAGTCAAGGCTGACGGAAGCATCAACAGTGCTGCATCAGTGGCCGCCCTGGCAACGATGAAAAGCTGGTTTACAGACGGTCTCGTAAACCCAAACACCAACGACGACAGCTTCGTGAAGGGCGAAGCCGCCCTGAGTTGGGTAGGCCACTGGCAGTTCAAGCCCTACAAGGAGAAGCTGGGCGCTGATCTGCTCGTGCTCCCGCTGCCAAAGTTTGGCGCCAAAACCGTCAGCGGACAGGGCTCCTGGAACTGGGGAATCACCAAGACAGCCAAAGACGGCGACGCTGCCTACAAGTTCATCGAGTTCTTGATGACCGACGCACAGGTTCTGAAGACAGCCAACGCCAACGGAGCAGTTCCGGGAACCAAGACCGCTGCGGAAAAGTCCGAAAACTTCCGCACCAACGGCCCACTACGCCTGTACGTCGACCAGCTCAGCGGCGGCTATACCGTTCCACGCCCACAGACTCCGGCGTACAAAGCAATTACGGCGGCCTTTGCTGAGGCGTTTGCCAACATCTCGACGGGCGCAGACGTGAAGACCGAACTCGACAAGGCAGCGAAGAGCATCGACGCAGACGTCACGGCCAAACGCGGTTACCCAGACCCGAAGTAGCTCGATGGGGGCCGATTCACCTCGGTCCCACTCACAAATCGAGAGCGGCCGGGACCCCTAACCCGGCCGCTCCCGTACCGGTCCGTTCACCTGTGGCTGGTTGCCACGAACGCGTTTCAGAAAAGGGAGGTCCCGCCTCGTGATGTCACTTCAACAACGCCGTAACCCGCAGCACCAGACCCGAGCAGGATGGCAATTTGTCGGCCCAGCTGCGCTCCTACTTTTGCTCTTCTTTTGCATTCCGTTGGGTGCCGCTGTTTGGTACTCGTTCACGGACAAGGCCACCAACGTTCCGTTCGAGCCGCAGTTCATCGGGCTACAGAACTATCAACGTCTCTTTACCGACGGCGGCACGTTCCACCTTGCCATTCTGCGAACTTTTAGTTTCGCTCTGCCCGTCGTAGTGGTTCAGACCTGTGTGGCCCTTGGACTCGCAATGCTCGTGAATCAGAAAATTCGTGGCCGAAACTTCTTTCGGTCGGTGTTCTTTTTGCCAACTACTACGGTCATGACGGTCGCAACGTTTGCTTGGTTAGCACTGCTCGACAAAGACAATGGTCTGCTCGGGAAACTTGTGCACGTTTTAACGTTTGGTGCCGTTGACTCGGTCGACTGGCTCGGCAACCGTTCCATTATCTTGCCAGTCTCGATCCTGCTGATTGGTGTGTGGCAAGGCGCAGGGTTCCAAATGCTGATCTTGCTTGCGGGCCTGCAAGACATTCCCGTTGAACAGTACGAAGCGTCGCACCTCGACGGCGCGAACAAGGTCGCCCAGTTTCGTTACATCACGGTGCCAGGTCTTCGGAATCGACTCATTTTTGTATCAACGGTGACCTTCGTCCTTGCGATGCGGGTTTTCGATCAGATTTGGGCAATTCCAACGCTGCGCGGCGGCCCCCGCGATGGCACCAGAACCATGTTGGTCGACATTGTCAGCCAAGGCTCCCAAGGCAACGTTGGTACTGCTTCGGCGATGTCAGTTGTCTTTTTCTGCGTAGTGCTGGCGGTCGCTGCGCTGAATCGTGTCGTGTTCAAAGAGGAGCAGTCATGACCACCGCTGCGACCCGACAACGACGCGTCCTTAATGCGGCACTTCAGTACGCGGTGCTCATTGCTGTTTCGACGCTGTTCATGCTTCCGCTTCTTTTCCTGATCTCCGGCTCGCTGAAACGCAACGACCTGGTCCTCACCGAGAGCGATTCCTGGCGCGGCTTCGTACCGGCATCGATGTCGTTTGCCAACTACCGGGCGGTTCTCTCCCGTGACGACCTGGAGTTCACCAGCTTCTTGAGGAACTCAGTCTTGGTTGCGCTGGTTGTCGTTGTGGTTGGGTGCTTTGTGAATAGCCTCGCCGGCTATGGCCTGGCACGTCTCGATTTCCGCGGAAGAAAGGGGCTGCTTGGCCTGGTCATTGCGCTCAACATCGTGCCGTTCCCTGCGATCGCTGTGCCGCTTGCCAGTTTGATGTCAACCGTTCCCCTGTTCGGCACCTCTTTTCGTGACACGCTGAGCGGCCTCACGCTCCCGTTCCTGGCGAGCCCGCTGTTTGTGTACATGTTTTACAACGCGTTCCTCACAGTGCCAAAAGAGCTGGAAGAAGCTGCAAAGGTAGATGGCGCAGGAACGTTCACGACATTCGCCCGAGTCGTCATGCCACTGATGAAGCCCACGTTGGCGACTGCCGCAATCTTGACCTTTCTCAGTGTTTGGGGAGAGTTGCTGTGGCCGGTCTTGATGAACACGTCTCAACAGAAGCAGACACTTCCGCAAGGCCTCAGCTTCTTCTACACCCTTCCCCCATTGGCGTGGGGAGAGATTTGTGCGTACGCGATGCTGATGACGGCACCTGTGCTTGTCTTGTTCTTGTTGTTTCAAAAGTGGTTTGTTCAATCCGTCGTTGGTAGCGGCATTAAAGGGTAAGCGTGCTTAGTATTTCTGGATTCTGGGTGTGGGACTTTTGGCACGTTCACGACGGAACACAACACCATTTGTTCTTCCTCAAAGCACCGTGCACGCCGGAAGACCCCGATCTTCGGCATTTCAATCAAACCATTGGCCATGCAACATCGCCTGACCTTCGGACGTGGGCGTTGCTTCCAGATGCGTTTGGGCCATCACCTGTTGAGGGGGCATGGGACGACGGAACCACCTGGACCGGCAGCATTATCCGCCACAATGATCAATGGTGGATGTTCTATACCGGTACGACGCGCCGGGAACGCAGCCTTGTCCAACGAGTCGGCGCAGCCACATCAGATGATCTGTGCACGTGGGAACGAGTTGGGGATTGCCCACTGGTTGAAGCCAATCCGGCCCATTACGAACTACTTGACCTGGACCGGTGGCACGACCAGGCATGGCGAGACCCTTATGTCGTTGAACACGACGGCGTTTTCCACATGTTCGTCACGGCACGGGCAAACCACGGACCAAACGATGAACGAGGAGTAGTTGGGCACGCCACGAGCAACGACCTCTTGACATGGACGGTGCTTCCCCCGGTGTCTCCCCCAGGACTGTTCGGTCAGTTGGAGGTTCCTCAGCTCATCGCTGGCGACGACTGTTTTCTCATGCTCTTCAGCACCGCAGCGTCGACAACAAGCAAACGGTTTGTCAACGAGCAACCGCTGACGCCCGCCGACGGTACGTTCCTGCTCCGCTCAGAAAACGTCGACGGCCCATTCGAATTCGTACCGACGCAAGCTATAGGGCATCAAATCGGGACCTCGCTGTATTCCGGAAAGGTCATCGCGAGCGATGGGCTTTGGTACTTCCTTGGTTTCATGAACGTGGGAGAGTCCGGCAAGTTCGTCGGCACGATTTCCGACCCGATCCCTGTATCGGTCGATACCGAAGTCCGACTGATTGGGTAAGCGTCGGAGTCGAGGTGGCGTTACTCCCCAGACATCGCAGCCACAACGTGGCGCAGCAATCCGAAGCTTCTGATCATCGCGTCGTGATCGCCGGTGATGTGGCGAACCATCACATGGTCGAAACCCATCGACTCGTAGTGGCGAAGACGAGCGATAACAGTCTCGGGTGACCCCACGAGGAGGCGGTCATGATCTACACCGCGGTATCCATCGGCAAGGATCGGATCGACGTGAGCTCTTGCTTCGGCATCGGTCTCGGCCACGTGGACATCGCGTCGCAACACCGGGCGCACTGGTCGATTGTGGGAGTGTGCAGTCTGCTGGTACAGATCAAGTTGTGCTGCAAGCGTCTCGTCGGTTGCGTTCTGAGCGGTGAGCCAGCCATCGGCCAGGCGCCCTGCGCGTTCCACCGTGATGTCATTCGTACCCGCTATCCAAATCTCCGTTGGATGACGAGGCAACGGAGAGATCGTGCCCGACTCGACCTGAAACGACTTGCCTTTCGCGGTCACCACGTTTCCGGCCAGCAGGGCGCGCACGACCGGGATCATTTCTTCCGACCGGCTCCCACGCGAGCGCATCGGGTACCCGAACTTTTCGAAAGCGCCGACATTGCCTCCGCTCGCGAACGTCACCACGATTGGGGCGTCAACGAACGCGCTCAAGGTTGCGACCTGTTCGGCCAACAAAACTGGATGGTAGAAGGGCGCGAGCAACACCATGCCGACGGCCATTGGTCCGGTCACCGCCGAGAGCCGGGCGATTGTGGGCACTGGCTGGAAGCAATTCGCATACTGCGGAGGGATGCCGTGGTTGTCGCCGACAAGAAGTCCCCACATGTTGGCTGCACAGGCGGCTTGTGCGACCTCAATCAGATTTTGTCCTTGGCGGGCAACGTCAAACGCGCCCATCGGCCGATCGGTGAAGGCCCCCGGCGGCAACGTGGCGGAAATTGCCTGATACATGCCAAGCGTTTGCGGCCCGGCAGGAAACAAAAACCGGAGTGAGGTGCCGATCTTCATCGGGGCACCTTCAGCTGATCCAGGCTTTGACTGCAGCAAGGTCGTCAATTGGTTTTGCACCGGTTGCGTTCGCAATGAGGTGCGTGACCCCCACTTCTTTGTACACGCCGAGACGGGAACGCACGTGGTCTTCGGGTCCGATCAACGTGGCAGTGTCGAGGTACTCGTCCGGGACGGCTGCCATTGCTTCGGCCCGTTTGCCTCCCAAGAACAGGTCCTGGATCTTTTCTGCTTCCGCTTCCCAGCCGTAGCGGCAGAAAAGATCGTTGTAATAGTTTTTGGACTTCGCCCCCATGCCACCGACGTAGAAGCCAATTGCGTTGCGAGCAGCGTTGCGCGCCTCGTCGACTTCACGCCCTTCGCCGATTGTGAGGTGTGCATCACCGAAGATTGCCAATGGTCCCAAGTGCTCCGATCGTTTGGTGTAGCCGGAGCGAAGCGCATCGCCCCAGACACGCTCGAAACGGTCGGGCACAAAGTGGATGGGCTGCCAACCGTTTGCAACTTCGGCAGTCATCTCTACGTTGCTGGGTCCGATTGACGCAACGACGATGGGGATGTCGGAACGGGTGATGTGGTTCATGAACTTCAACGGCTTGCCAAGCCCCGTTCCGACATCAGCTGGCAACGGCAACGTGACTGCTTTCCCGTCGTGGATGACCTTGTCGCCAGACCAGACTTTGCGGCAGATGTCGATGGTGTCACGCGTCCGCCCCAGTGGCTTGGCGAACGCGACTCCATGCCAGCCCTCGACCACTTGCGCCCCGGACGTCCCGAGGCCCAGCGTGAACCTGCCTCCCGATATCGCATCGATGGTGGCTGCCGTCTGGGCGATCAGCGCCGGGGATCGGGAGTAGACGTTGGCGATTCCCGTCATCAGTTCAATTCGCTCCGTTTTCGCGGCGACGAAGCCGAGAACGGTGACTTGGTCGAATCCGTAGATCTCGGGAACGAGGACCATGTCGACCCCAGCCGATTCCAAATCTCGGACCTTTGCCGCCAGGCGAACGGGATCGCCGTCGAAGGTCAGCATCGTGCAGAGTTTCATGTTGTCCTTTGTGTTGTCGAAGGAGGTGTTGTCGACGAAGGTGTAGCGGTTGAAGCTGTCGTCGGAGTTGCGTCAGAGGAACCGCGCACGTACAGGTGGGTGGTCTCGTTCAACGTCTTGATGGTGCGATGTCCACGCGCTGATGCGATCACCCGATGGATGGACGTGTATTCCGGATGGAAGAACCCGCCTGGCTTTGCGTACTGGAGAATGTGGGCGAGGTACGTTCCGATCACGCCAGCGTGGCAGACGACGACTACTCGTTGGCCGGTATGTGTACTGATGATCTGGTCGATGGCCGCCACGACCTTGCTTTGGAATTCCAGCGGATCGATGTTGCCGGTCCATTCCCCGGTCTGCAGAGCGATCCACCGAGGGTCGTTGGTGGCTTTCAGTTCTTCGACGGGGATGTACTCAGCGGATTCTCGATCCCATTCAGCGAGATCGTCGTGGACCCGAGAAACGAGACGGAGCCGTTCTGTTAGCGGTTGGGCAGTGTCTCGGGCGCGGTTCATCGGCGATGTCCAGACGGCATCGATGTGTTCGGCTGCCAAATATTCGCCGAGCGCATCGGCCTGCTTGCGACCGGTCTCGTTGAGATGAGGGTCTGCAGCGCCAGCTTGTGCGATAACGCGTTCTGGTAGTCCGTGACGGACAAGGATCAGGTCCACAGCCGCGCGACCCCTGTCAGCTCACGCAAGTCGACGCACCGTGCCGGCAGCGCCATCAAGCTCCACGAGCATGCCGTCGGTAAGTCGACTGCAAGCACCGGGCACCGAGACAACGCAGGGAATGCCAAGTTCACGGCTGACGATAGCGGCATGCGAAGCCGGTGCTCCGACCTCGCACACCACTCCACCGGCAGCAATGAACAGGGGTGTCCATGCCGGATCAGTGATTGGCGCAACCAAGATCTCGCCGGCCTCCAGTCCCCACGGATCCGTTGGATCTGTCACGATCCGGACAACGCCGGTTATAGACCCGGACGATCCTCCAATCCCGTTGAGCGTTTCGCCGACCGTCAGCTTGGGCAGTGAAGCTGCGTCTGATCGATACAGCCACTGCGAGACGGGCGGGGGCTGTCCGACGAACACGAACGGCGGCACTCGGTCGAAGATCGCAAGATAGCGATCCTGACGTTCCTCCGTGTCAACGAATGCTGAGTGGTTGCCGGCAACGTAGCTGCACAGTTCGTCGCGAGTCAGCATGAAGATCAGCTCGCCGCACGGCGAATGCCCGCGGGCGTGAGCGCGCATACCCAGCTCAAGGATGGCCACCCGCTGCTCGTGCAGCAACATGCCGACCGTCATCCGAGCCCGTTCCCTGGCGCGAATGAACATTTGTGCGATGTGAAGAAAGGACAGGAACTGTCCCAGGTCGGCGGGTTTGTCGGCGAGCGCCTCGGAAACGAGGTCAATTGAACGCTGACGTTCGCCTGCCTGACGTTCAGCGCCGGCCTGTGGGGAGTTCACATCGATCGCATGACGCATTGACGACAGGGCCGCCATCAGGATGTCGGGACTTGTGCCCCAGGTTGCGCTGCGGAGCTCGAACTCGTTCGGTCCTCGAAAACCCCAAACCGCCAGGAACGTTTCAACATCGCGCGTAAAGGCTCGAGACTCCAGATGGTCATCAGACGTGAGCGTTGACCAGATGGAGGCCTTTGCAGAATCGAACAGTTTGGTGAGATGGTCAGAGTCACGAATGGTCCGACTGAGCGGCCACATATCAATCGACGCGCCAGCAGAGTCAACGGCGCCAAGTCCGCTGGTGAGCGCCAACGCCAGTTCAGGCCGACCCGCAGAAGTTGCCGCGGTGGAACATCCGTCGAGACCAATCACGCTCACGTTGGTTGCGAGAATGTGGCTTTGCCAGAGCTTGAGGAAGAGATCGTCAAACCCGATGATCCGGTCGAGAAGTTCCGTGTCTGTCGCTTTCCCAAGGTCGGGTCGGGATTGCACAATTGCTTCGACAGCAGCTCGTTGTGCGTCGAAACGAGCGAGGTCAGATGTTGGCAGCACTTCACCGATCAGCCACTCGAACGCTGCGGCCGTAGCCGCGGGGTTAACGTCGGACGGGCGCGCCTCGCTGGCATACGAAGGCGTATCTGCAGACCCGCCGTTGAATTGCTGATCGATGGCCTCTGGTGTCAGCCCAAACCGGAAACCCGCAAGGCGCGACACGGAAAGATTCAGGAACAGGTAACCGCCGAAACATGCGATTGGAATGTGCGGGACGTCGGGTTCCCAGTCCTCCGGAAGAATGGTGCGGGTCTCTTCCATGGCCAGCCGCCAGCCGGGTTCCAGCATGTGCAGGAACCCCGCGGTGGCGTTCAGCGGGGAGATTGGATCGGGGAACACCTCGCCGATGTTTCCTCTGGACCACACCCGGAAACGGTGTGAAGGTGGGTCGTTGGGAAGTGGTGCTGTCAGTTCGTCAGACGAGTGACTGGTCGAGTCGGTGTTCATGCGTCGGCTGATGCCATGGCGGTTTGGGATGCGGCCCGATCGGCAGCGACGGCGTCATAGCTGCTGTAGTCGTCGGACGTGTCGCTTTCGAACTCGTACTCAAGAAATCCACCTTCTGCCCAGAGCCGACGAAGGTGGCCATTGTTTGCATCGAGCAATCCAAGCTTGCGAACATTTGGAACCAGCTTTGACAGAAAAGCCTTTTGGAATCCAGCAGTGGGGTCGAGACCGATGGAGTGTGAGGCCTCGGTGAGGTACGGCATGATTTGCTCGAAATTGACGCCGAGCCTTTCCCACATTTCAGGCAGTGCCGCCCGTGCCCGATTGCGGCCGGTGTTCTCCGCCAGAAAGTCTTGGCGCTCCTTGAGTTCGGCTTCGCTGAGGTCTCGGTAGAACTCGCCAAGGCTGAGGATGCCGAAGGCGACGTGGCGCGCTTCGTCGGCCAAGACGTAGCGGAGGAGCTTGCGGAGGAGCGGCTCCTCAGTACGGCGCAGCATTTCTCCGAATGCCGCGAGCGCGAGGCTCTCGATAATGATCTGCATGCCGAGATACGCGATGTCCCAACGCGAGTCTTCCAGTAGCCCGAACACCTGACCCTTCAGGTACGGGCCCATTTCGTACGGTTCAGTGAGTTTCTCTTTGAGGTAGCGCTGGAATACCTCGGTGTGACGAGCCTCGTCCATGGTTTGGGTGGCTGCGTAGTACTTCGCGTCCATCCACGGCACGGTGCCGACAATTTTTGCGGCCGCCAACATCGCACCCTGTTCTCCGTGCACAAACTGGCTCATCTGTGCAGTGAGCGCCTCGATTCCAAGGCTCTTGAATTCCTTGTCACCCCACGATGCGATAGGAGAGCCGGGAAGTTCCTTGGCTGCTTTGGCCAGCAGCATTGTGGAGCCTTGCCACTCGATCAGGCTCTCCGGGTCAACCGGGGTGGACCAGTCCAAGTCCGTGACGCTTGACCACTGTGAGGACATCGCCTTGTTGTAGAGCGTCACGAGCTGCGGCCGTGACCGCTCGTAGTCCCAGAGAAACGTTCTTGGGGCGTTGTCGTTGACGTGAACGATTGTCTCGTTCATGACGGCTGCGTCTGGCAGTTCTTGCTCGGTCATCGCCATGTTGGGTCTCCTCAGATTTGGCAAGAGATGCGGGCCTGTCCTGCGTGCGCTGGCTGGTCCGGAAAGTGGGTTGCATGATAGAACCCGCTGAATCGTGGCAAACGCCACACCGGGTGTCAAGCCGGACGCGCCTGTTCGGGACCGCAGCGCAAGGGGACCCGGTTACGCTCGCTCACATGTCAGGTGCCGTGCGCGTCTCGCGGCCTTCAGGTCGACCGCGCGAATTCGATGTTGGCCAGGTCCTCGACAACGCAATTGAACTGTTCCGCACCCATGGCTTCGAAGGTTCTTCCGTCGCCGACCTTGAGCGCTCTACCGGGCTCAGCAAGTCGAGCCTTTATAGTGCTTTCGGGTCCAAACAAGGGATCTTCCGACAGGCGCTCGAACGGTACAAACGCCTCCGCTTAGCGGGAGTGGCCGAGATTCTCGGACATGGGACGCTGGGGCTCGACGACCTCCACCGAGCCCTTGACCTGCAACAAGGCGAATGCCTCTCAATTTGGGGACGTCAAGGTTGTCTTGCAGTAAACGCAATGGTGGAGCTTGGGTCGAACATTGAGGAAGCGGAAGAGGCGAACGCGGATTTCAGAGAATCGCTCAGGAGCCTGATTCGCCAGCCGTTAGAGCGCGCCTTCGTCCTCGGCGAAATCTCCGGCGAGGTCGTGCCTGGAGCCGTTGCGCTGATGTTGTCCCTCACACTCGGCGTCAGCGTTCTGATGCGCGCCGGAGCTGACCCGTTAGAAATCGCGGCGCATTTCGACGCTGCCCATGCAGCGGTCGAGTCCTGGCGGTTGAAGGAGTAGTAGACGCCTCTGGGTTTCGAGGTGGTCACGTTGAAAGCACCGGATACAAGTCGCCAAGTTCACCTGACAGGGCAGCTCGAACAAATTGGCTTGTGTCGTCGGCCAAAACCTCGTGAGCGCCCGAGACCAAGCCACGCAGCACTTGGTTTGCAACGTCGTCGGGTGACGATTTGGGCCGGTCCGATCCAGCAGCCATATCGGTGTCCATCAGGCCAACATGCAGCGCAAGCACCTGTGTGCCCTGGCCCTGAAGATCTTGACGAAGGCTGTTAGTGAAGGCCCACGACGCCGCCTTCGACGCGCAATACACAGCCGTTTGCGGCATGTGGACCCAAGAGAGAACCGACAGAACGTTGACGATTCCTCCTCCCCCATTGGCGCCCAGGACTGGTGCGAACGCGCGACTCATTTCCATTGTCCCAAGCACGTTGGTGTCGAACTCGCGTCGGTAGTTTTCAGCGAAGCCATTTGCCAAGACAGACGTTCCGGTACTGATGCCCGCGTTGTTGATCAGCAACATCACGTCGCCGCAGGAACGAACCGCTGCATTGATGTCGGCGGGCGAAGTGATGTCAAGACGGATCGGCTCGACGCCGGGGATGCGGACGCTGGATACGTCGCGGGCCCCGCCGTAAACCTTCGCTGCGCCTTGTTCGAGCAGCGCACGACAGAACGACGCGCCGAGTCCTCGGTTTGCTCCTGTCACGAGCGCAATTGTTCCCTTGACTTCCATCTAGACCTCCACGGTCAGGCGGGCGCGGCCCACTCAGTTGTGTGATGAAACTAACCCACGCAGGTTCTGAACTGAACGGTACAGAAGACGGTACGCTCCTCACATGTCGTTGTCGTCGAGAGTCTCCAACATCATCAACACTCGGTTTCCGGGAATGGGCCGGTCCGGCACCCAACGCCAGGTCGAGAAGTACCGCAAGACCGACGGCCGCAAGGGCAACAAATTTATGGGTTTTCCTTGCTTCCTGCTCGAAGTCAAGGGGCGCAAGAGCGGCGAGATACGCCCGGTCATGTTGATTCACGTGCCGCGTGGACACGACCTCATCGTGACTGGCTCAGGCGGCGGTGTGCCAACCACCCCAAATTGGTACAAGAACCTGATTGCCGCCGGTGGCGGCGTCGTTCAGGTCGGCGCTGACCGTTACCCGGTTTCCGTCCGAGAATTGGCCGAAGGCCCAGAGAGGGATGAGTGCTGGAACCTGGCAGTCAAGCGCTACCCCGGTTTCGACTCCTACCAGAGCTACACCGAACGTCGCATCCCTGTGGCTGTCCTCGAACGTCGGGCCGGGTAACAGTCGCAAAGCGCCGACTGCTGGTTAGCGCCACTGCTTACCTCTAGCGCTTACTTCTACGGCTAAGCCGAGGGCGTCGCAGTAGGCGAGCCGGGCAAGGCGATGGGCACGTTCGAAGGAACGAGGATTGTGTTCGCCGTTGCCACCAGCTTTGTGTGGTCACCACGGACTGCTCGCAGCTCCCCACTACAGAAGATCTGTGACCGACCTGCCTTGATCACCCGGCCGGTCGCGAGGAAAGATTCCCCGATCGCCGGAGCAAGACAGTTCATCGAGAAATGCGATGAGAGCACCGATCCGGCGGATGCGGCGGCGGCGAAACCGCATGCGGTGTCAAGCAGAGCAGCGATGACCCCCGCATGGAGAAATCCGGCGTACTGGCCCATGTCGTTGCTGCGCCACACCATGCGCAGATCACATTCCCCTTCGACAACACGCTCAACGTCGAATTGCGCCCATTCGTTGAACGAAGCCGTCGCGCTGAGTTTGCGGAACAACTCCGTTTGGTCGAGCGCTCCCCCGTGCTGGTCGTTTGCACTGTTCATGAGGGTGTCATTATGCAACTGATCAGCTAACGTCAGAGCATTAAGCGAACTGACACGTCCGACTGGCCCTGCACCATTGCCCGCAGCGCTTCGGTGCTTGGCGACCACTGGAACCTCATTTTGATTCGGGAGGCATGTCTCGGCACTCGCCGCTTCGACGATTTCCAGGCAGCACTGGGCATCGGTCGAAACATGCTCGCTCGTCGGCTGAACGCGCTGATCGATGAGGACATGATGCGTCGCGTTGAGTACCAGTCCAATCCTGTGCGCCACGAGTATCGCCTCACCGAAAAGGGCCGCGATGCGTACCCCATCCTCGCTGCCATGGCGGCATGGGGCGACCGCTGGCTGACCGGCAGCGAAGGATCACCGATCGTTCTTCACCACACTCCATGTGACCACGATATGCAAGCAGTCGTTGTTTGTGGTGAGTGTTCGGTACCGCTCGACGTGCGCGAGATCCGGGTTCTGCCCGGACCTGGCGCTTAACGACGAGACGCGATGAACACCGGGATCTGCCGCTCGGTTTTCATCTGGTACTCGGCATAGGGCGGATACGCAGCCACCGCACGGTCCCACCACTGCGCCTTCTCGTCGCCGGTGACCTCGCGGATGACGACGTCGAACGGTTCAGGGCCATCTTGAACCCGGACCTCATGTGGGTGAGCCATCAGGTTGTGGTACCACGACGGGTGCTTGGGAGCGCCACCCATAGATGCCACCAGCGCGTAGGCACCGTCGTGCTCCACCCGCATCAGGGGAGTCTTGCGAATCGCTCCGCTACTGGCTCCCTTGGTAGTCACCACGATGATGGGCATACCCGTTTCAAGCAACGTGTTCCCACGCTCTCCACCGGACGATTCATATTCGTCAACTTGATTTCTGACCCACTCCCATGAGCTGGGGAGGTATTCAGTTGGTTCGGACATTACTTGTCTCCTTTTCGGTTTTCGGTTTTTGACGTTTCCTCGTTTGTGATGGAGCAAATGCGGCCGAATCGAGGATGGCTATGGCGTTCTTGAGGCTCTGTTCCAGCACCGCTGCAGCAAGTTTCGAGTCGGTGAGCGAGCGGGCAAGCTGGACAGCCCCTATCACCATGGCGAAGATCCCCAACACCGTCGAACGAGCCGAGCTGGGATCGTCCGGAGCAAGTTGCGCTGCGACATTGTCGGCCATCGCGAGCACTCCGGCTGTGTACGCAGTTCGCGTTGTTTCGGAGGCACGGGCAATCTCGTCGAGCAACGCCGCCGAAGGGCATCCGTCCGCAGGATTGTCTCGATGCTCAGCGGACAGATACCACTGGAGGAACAGATCGATACCCGCCCGACCGGGTGGCAGCGTCGCGAGGCTTTCTCGCTGGACACGTAACTGGTCAGCGATGACAGTAGCGACGAGATCGTCCTTGGAAGCAAAGTGCGCATAGAACGCACCGTTGGTGAGACCAGCGTCGGTCATGAGCGTTGCGACACCCGACCCGTCGATGCCGTCGGCTTTCAGTCGACGTCCTGAAGACTCGATGATTCGCAGGCGGGATGCCTGTTTGTGGTTGTTGTCGTAGCGCATCGCATTTCTTCCTCGAAGACGGTTCCCCGTCTCCTGCTGCTCGTTGGGCCGGGTATCGCCCACCGCCACCCGCCCCGAAGGAACGTCGGATTGTAGCATGACCGTACGCTAAACGCTACTTGTCGCGGAACTGACACCCCTAAAGGATCGCGAGGTTTTGCTCGCCGCCCAGGACAACTTGGGTCAATCGCGCCTGCTTGGGCAGCATGAACAGCGACGTCGCCAGGCCGACGGCGATGAACCCAACGGAGATCCAGAATCCTGTTGTCATGGCGTCAAGAAACGCCAGGTTGGCACCTTCGATGGTTTTCGCAGCCACGGCTGGATCGAGCCTGCTAGCGGCCACATGCACAACCCCAATTCCTTCGCTTGCAACATCGATGATCTCGCCGGGGACTTGGCCTGCGAGTCGGTCTTCGATGTTGCCCCGATACAGATGCGACACGATTGATCCAATGATTGCGACTCCCAGAGCCGATCCCACTTCGCGGCTCACATCATTTACCGCCGAGCCCACTCCGGCGTCTTCGAGCGGCACAGCTGCCATGACCGTGTCCGTGAGAGGTTGAGCGGCCAGGCCGAAGCCAAATCCAACGACCATCAACGTCAAGCACATGCGGAGCGTCGAGGTATCAATATCGACGGTGGTGAACAACGCGACGCCAGCGCCCATGATGGCCATGGCCGAGCTGACCAGCCGCCGTGGGCCGACCTTTGCCAACAGTGCCTGCGCTACGCCCGAACCGGTGATGATTGCCGCAGCGTTCGGCAACGCCATCAGCCCGGCTTTGAACGGGCTACGACCCTGCACCAATTGCCAGTATTGACTCAAGAAGAAGAACAGCACGATCCCCGCAAAGAAAACGATTCCAAGCGAGATGACACTGCCCGTGAAGTCACGTTGACGGAAGAACTGAAGCGGGAGCATCGGGTGTTTCGTTCGTTTCTCAATGACTGCAAAAGCGACGAACGAAACTGCCGAGATCCCAAGGGCAAACAAAATTTCGGTGGAGGTCCAGCCAGCTTCGCTGCCCTGGATGACTCCGTAGACCAGGGTCCCCATCGCCAGCGTGGCCGTGAACGCTCCGGGAATGTCCAGGCCGATGTCGCGGGTGTCTTTGGACTCGCTCACGAAGAACATGCCAAGTCCAGCCAACAGCAGGATTGGGATGTGCACCCAGAAGGCTGCGCTGTAGTCCCAGTGCTCAACGAGGTACCCGCCGACCGCAGGGCCGAGCCCGACCCCAAGCCCGCCGACTGCAGTCCAAATGGCAATCGCTTTGGCGCGCTCTTCGCGGTCGAACACGTTGGTGACGATGGACAGCGTGGCTGGCAGGACAAGCGCAGCACCCAAACCCTGAACTGCTCGGCCGGCGATCAGTGTGGCAACAGAGTTGGAAAGACCTCCCAAAACGGAACCGGCGAGAAAGAACAGGAGACCGACGTTCATCCAGCGACGGCGACCGAAGCGATCCCCCACCGTGCCGCCCAGCAGGAGAAGACCTGCGAGAACAAGAATGTATGAGTCGACGACCCACTGAAGCTGGCTGGTGGTCGCCGAAAGCCGCGTAGAAATGTCGGGCAGTGCCGTGTTCACCAAGGTGCCGTCGAGAAACACGATCAGCGTTCCCACGGACATCACCGCCAGCACCAGCCATCTGCGCGGATCTCGTTTCACGTTGATTGGAAGCGGTTCAGACACGGTAGTTCTCCTGAGTTATGAAGTGATCGTTTCAGAACCTATCAACCTTTTGTAGTGTTCGCTACAAAATCCTGCGAATTTTGAATTGGGCGTTTCAAAACCGCCTCAGAATCGGTAGAGTTCAGCCAATGGCACGCCAAGCAACCACGGAGAGGACATCGGGCAGACCACGCTCATTCGACGTCGACGAGGTCCTCGACCGGACCATCGAAGTGTTCCGCTCCCGCGGCTACGAGGCATCGTCCATGGCCGAACTTGAACGCGCCACCGGCCTGAATGTTTCCAGCCTCTACAACACCTTCGGATCGAAAGAAGGGTTGTTCCACCAGGCCCTTGCCCGCTACCAAACGCAACGCCTCGGCTTTTTCTCAGCTGCCCTCGGCAACGGCACAGAAGGGCTGACTGACCTCCACCGCACACTCGATCTGCAAGAACAGGAAAGTGCTTCCGCGTGGGCCCTCCAAGGTTGCCTCGCCATCAACGTGATGGCCGAACTCGGTCCACGAGCGGGTGACGCAAAACAGCAACTCATCGACTTTCGAGTGGGGCTCGCAAACGCGGTGCGATTGCCGCTCGAACGAGCCGCGGCGATGGGCGAAATCTCGCCAGATCAGGTTCCCAACGCAGTTGCCATGTTGGTCTGTTTCACCCTCGGCGTAGGAGTACTCATGCGATCCGAAGCGCCAACTGCAGAGCTTGCCCAACACTTCGCCGCCGCTCACGCAGTGGTGGAATCGTGGAGAATTCGCCCGGCAAGTCGTTGAGAATTGAGTGCGCAGCCGATTACAGCTTCTCAGGCGACTGCGTTGATACGTGCGCTTATCGACAAAACATCTCGAGTCGCTGGGAGCGATCGGTAGCGGAGTACGTCATGTCGGTCGAAGACGGCGCCGGCACCAATTTGGTTGATGTCCTCGGTTGGCCTCGGCGCGGTTCGTTGCGGCCTCACGAGACGCTCCAGTCAAGGCCAAGACGCACCGCGGCACCTTCGATGGCTGCCATGAGTCGTTCTATCGAGCCGTCGCAGCCATCGAGGTCATCACGGGAGAGGAGCAAGACAAAACCGCGCCCGCGCCCGTCCGTTTCGGCCACCACGACCGGCGCCTGCCCGCCAGCTGCATCACGGACCTCTGCTGGTTGGTCGTTACGATGGAACGTGTCGAAGGGGATCGGCAACACGCTCCGACACGCCGCCCACTCGGGCCGCTCCCTAACGGACCCGTGGGTGATGTCGCACAGGGCGCAGTGCCGCCGCCCAAGACGCGCTCCTAACCAGTACGACAGCTCACCGCGGAACGTCGCGTCGGCGTCGTATACCCCAATGAGGCGTACGATCCGCGACGCTGGTCGCACATCAGGGACGCTTCTCGGTGCATCGGAAGAACTCACCGTGACAGCTTCGCCGATCCAGCACGAAACAGGGCACTCCGGGTCGACGAACTGTTCCAAAGCGGACTACTCCCCGCAGTCGACGCGCTGGTCACGTTGATGCACCCGTGAGCAAAGCAGGAGTGCCCACAACGAGCTAGACAGGTTCAACAAAAGCTCATCGGCAGCGCCACACAGATAACGTCAACCGACCGAATCGAAGGAGCAACACATGGGACCACAGGTGTCGAACACGAGTTGGGACGTCTACCGAGAGATCCACAAGGCGATGCGATTTGCGTTGTTCGGCGTGACCGTCCGAGCAGGTGCTACCGACGCTAACGACGACGTCGCCGTCGCAGCGCTCCTGAAGGAATGGGACGACGTGTGCATGGTCCTGCTCGGCCATCATGGCCACGAAGACGACTTCTGCGACGTGCTGGTCAAAACTCACGCACCGCAGCTCCGCGACAAGCTCGAAGAATCCCACCTCCTCGCGGACGACGCGATCGCCAAGTTGCGGGGCTCGGCGGAAGCGATCGCAGCTAGCCCGAGAGAGCATCGGTGGACGCTGTTGCGCGCCTTTTACCTCGACCTGGCCGACTTCACAGGTCAGTACATCGATCATCTCCGTTTCGAGGAAGACGTCGTTATGCCTGCGCTGAATGCTGCGCTGACGGACGCGAAGCTCGAAGTTGTGACGAACATGATCCGTGGCAGCGTGCCGCCGCCGGAGATGTGTGTGTTCATTCGCTACATGGTCCCGTCGATGAACTTCTCCGAGCGGCTCGACATGCTCGGCGGGATGCATGACGGTGCACCTCCGGAGATATTCGAAATGTTCCGGGCGGCAGCGCAGGCCGCGCTGCCCTCTAGTGATTACCAAGCGGTGGCCGAAGCCGCAGGGTTCGCATGACATGCAAGTACCTCGAGCATGAAAGAACTCGCCCTTCCAGCAGACCTCGAGCACGTCCGGAAAACCGATGTCTTCGCCGTCGAGTTTCACCGACCTAGAACGGTTTGTCGCCACAAATAGTGACCCTCTCTACACGCCGGGAAAACCCGCCGTAGTCAGGGACCGCGTAGTGCTGGGTGCAACGGTTGTCCCACTGCGCGATCGACCCCTCACGCCAACGGAAACGGCATTGAATTTGAGGAATCGACGATTGCTTGAAGAGTTGCTGCAACAACGCAGTGGATTCGGCAGGATCCATGCCGTCGATGCGGTCGGTGAAATTGGCATTCACATACAGACACCGACGACCCGTGTCGGGATGCGTTCGCACAACCGGATGGCGAGCCTCGGGGTATCGCTCCAGAAGCGCTGCGACTTCTTCGACAGACTTGTTCCGGGCAAAGGTCTTCACAAACGAGTGCACCGCGATGCGGCCCTCAATCAGCTCCTTGGTGGCATCGTCGAGCAGCTCGTATCCCAACTCCATATCTGCCCAGACGGTGTCGCCACCGTAGGCGGGAATGGTACGTCCACAGAGTATTGAACCGAGAGACGGCTCAGAGCGCCAGGTGACGTCGGAATGCCATATCTCTGCAGCCGACGGATCTTCCGGAGTCGATTTGAGCACCACGATCTCCGGATACCCCTCGGGCGCCGCAATGAACGGATGCACCTCCAAATCGCCAAAGCGACGACCGTACGCAACGTGTTCGGCGTGACTCAAGGGCTGATCGCGAAAGAAGAGCACCTTGTGAGCGAGCCACGCATCTCGCAACTCAGTAAAGGTCTCGTCCTCGACGTCTCTCAGGTCGACGCCCGTGATTTCGGCGCCGATAGAGCCGGTGAGCGGCTCCACCTTGATTTGGCTGTATTCACCGACGCTGGTCGCGTTCACAAACATGAGTGGCTCCCCCTTTTTAGTACGGCACATCGTAAGCCACAGGTGTCCAGAATTCGCCTTCCTCGGAGTTGGTTCAGATTGAGCGGCCCTCGGGCCAGTAGGCGTCGCGCAGCTTGCGTTTGAAGATCTTGCCCGAGTCCTCGCGTGGGAGGGCTTCGGAGAAGTCGACAACTTTCGGTACCTTGTAGCCGGCGATATGTAGGCGTACATACGATGGAGCCGAAGGCGTCCTTCTCGCTCACGGGGACAAGACCAGCGGCTACAGCCTTTACGTCCAGAGCGGTCACCTCGTCCACGACCTCAACATCGGCGGCACACACCAGACTGTCACTTCAGAAAGGCCGGTCCCACTCGCCTGGAAAGGAACACTCTCGAAAAGGTGATCGTCGACCTCGCAGAGGACCAGGCCCTCGACCACGATGCTGCAGGAAACGCCACCCTCGCCCGCGAGTAAGAAATCAACCGGCCGACAGTGCAGCGCTGAAGTTAGCTTGCTACCGACAACGTGGACAGGTCGATGTTGTACAGCTGAGCGGTGTTGCCCGACAAGATCGCTCGCTTCTGGTCCGCTGGCATGTTGGCAGTGTGTTTGGCCAAAAGCTCTTGTGACCACGGCCAGGTCGAGTCGCTGTGCGGGAAATCATTCGCCCACAGCAGATGCTTCCAGTTCATGTCGTTCGCGAACCGGAACGCAGTCCAGTCGTCTTGGAACGTGACGTAGATGTTGTCGGAGAAATACTGGCTCGGCAGCTTTGACAGCTCCTGGCCAGCGCTCAACCAGTAGCGGTGCCGGTTGTAGGCGTGGTCCATGCGATACATGAAGTGTGGGACCCACCCGGCGTCGGCTTCGACGCAAACGATCTTCAGCTTGGGGTGGCGCTCGAACACTCCGCCGAGCACCAGCATGCCCATGATGTCCTGACAACCGCGAACGATCGACAGGAAGGTGTTCATCTTGGGACCGCGGGTCCGTTCCGCGCGGGTCGTCAAGATGTGGAAACTGAGCGGAAGATCGAGATCGATCGCTGCCTCCCAGAACTCGTCAAACGCCGGCGAGTCGTAGTCAGGGTCTTCGTCGGTTCCCCGCCCTGGAACCCCGGGCATCATGACGCCACGCAGCCCCAGGGCCTTGATCGACTCCAAGTCTGCGATGCCCTCCTCAGGGGTCCGCATCGCGGTTTGTCCCACGCCAAGCAGTCGGGCTGGGTCATGCGAGCAGTACTGCGTGATCCAGCGGTTGTACGCCTCAAAGCATGCGCGCTTATAGTCTGCGTCGGTGTGGTTGCACAGCACCATGCCGACGGTCGGATAGATCACTTCTGCGGCAACACCGTCACGCTGCTGGTCGGCCACGCGGGCTGTCGGGTCCCAGCCACCTCGATGGAGTTCCTCGAATAAACGTCCCGTCTCGCGGATGTCCTTCGGGTCGAGTCCGGCCGCCGCTGCTGTGCCAAGCGTGACCGGCTTGCGGAACCCGTCGATGTGGAATACATCGCCCTTCACCGGATCACGCACGATCCTGGGCGCCCGGTCAAGAAACGCAGGATCGATGAACGCCGTGTACGTCTCGGGTGGCTCGGTGATGTGGGAGTCAGCCGAGATCACCGGGTAATCGATGACAGGTGATTCAGCCGCCGGTGAATCGGCCGCCGGTGAATCGATTGCGGTTGCAGCCGTCATATCGGGGCTCCGTTTCGGGTGTGGCACAACCGCCACCTAGCCCGAACATACGCCTGAGAAGGCGGTTGCGTCCAAGCAGCTAGGGCCGGAAGGTCCAGGACATCTTGCCGGGCTTGCGCGCAGGGGCCACGAGGTTCGCCCAACGACACAGCAATGCACGGGTGTCACGGGGGTCTATTACGTCGTCGATCTCGAAAGGCTCCGCCGTTCGGAACGGGGTGCGGAACCGGTTGAGCCGGGTCTTGATCTTGTCTATCTCGGCAGCCAACGTGCCGCCTTCGAGCCCGGCAAGCTCTTGGCGATAGGCAACTTCCAAGCCACCTTCGATTGGCAACGAACCCCAGTCACCTGACGGCCAGGCATACCGGAAGTGGGTCTTGCCAGGGATCTTGTTCGAGGCACCGGCGACGCCAAATGCTTTGCGCAGCACGACGCAACAGAACGGGCTTGTGGACTGGCCGAGCGCAGCGAACGCCGTTGCCCCGAAACGAATCGTTGCGGTTTCTTCTGACTGTTTTCCTATGAGGAAGCCGGGGCAATCCTCCAAGTGAATGAGCGGCAGATGGAACGTAGAGGCAAGGTCTGCGAAGCGTGTCACCTTGCGCGATGCATCAGCCGTCCAAGCTCCTCCGTACACATACGGATCTTCAGCGAAGATTGCAACGGGCCAACCGTCCAACCGCGCAAACCCTGTGATGACCGATTTGCCCCAGCCTCGGCCCATCTCGAAGAACGTGCTCGCACCGTCGGCTTGATCGACGATCGAGTTGATGACCGGGCGCATTTTGTAGACCTTGCGGGCGTCGCGTGGCACCACAGAGGCAAGCGCATCGTCGCGGCGAAGAGGATCATCGGTCGGTTCGGTGCGGGGCGGTAGCTCGTTGACGTTGCTGGGCAAGAAGCTGAGGAATCGGCGGGCCAGAGCGAACGCCTCTTCTTCGGTCTTTGCTACATCGTCGATTGCACCGTTGGAGGTGTGAATGCGAGCGTGGCCAAGCTCTTCCTTCGTCACATCGCCGAGCGATGCCTGGTCAACAAGCGCAGGGCCAGCAATCATCATCTGTGCGGTCCCCTCTACGATCACCGAATAGTGGCTCGTTGCAACCCGAGCCGCACCCATCCCAGCAACAGACCCGAGCGCAAGCGCCACCGACGGAGCAACCGCAAGGTGGTTGAACACAATCTCGTAACCGGGAAGGACTGGGATCAGCGTGCGGCCCTTTATCTCGATCGACTTGACCGACCCTCCTCCTGCCATGCCGTCGACGAGACGGACGTGGGGAATTTCAAGCTCGATCGCAATCTGTTCCGCAAAGTCGCGCTTGGCCGCGATGGTCGCTTCGTTGGATCCGCCCCGCACCGTGAAGTCATCACCAGACACCACCACAGGTCGTCCGTCGACCTCGGCGACGCCAGCAATCAAGTTGGAGGGCGTGAACGACACGAGGTTGCCCTCATCGTCGTACACACCAACGCCCGAGGTCGCTCCGACTTCGGCGAAGGTCCCCGGATCACAGAATCGCTCGAAGCGCTCCCGCACCGTGAGCTTGCCGGCCGCCTTTTGCCTCTCGACGCGCTCCTTGCCGCCCATCTGCGCGGCGAGCGCTTTGCGGTGGGCCAGTTCATCGATCTCGGGCTGCCAGACATGGGTCACGGTGAGGATTCTGCCCGACAGCGGCGGCCAGATCCCGTTCTCCTCCACTCCTTTGCCGACGCCGGTCAGTCGTTGTTGTGCCGCTCCTGCACTACTCGTTACGGTGAGCCGGATGGATTACGCCTCATTGGTTCACGAACGTCGCAGCATCCGTGGTTACAACCCGACCCCGTTCCAAAGGAACTCATCAACGAGATCATCGACCTCGCCAGCCGGCGCCGTCTTCGATGAACACACAACCGTGGCACTTTCACGCCATCACCGGTGAACCGCTCGAGATGATCCGCAAAGGCAACACTGAGCGGATGCTGGCCGGCGCACCGTCGACCGCGGATCAAGATGAGCGACACGGCTACCAAGGTGTGCACCGCGACCGCCAGGTCCAGATCGCCGTGCAGCTATCGAAGCCATGGCATCGCTCGGACACAAGCGCCGCCAGACTGGTAAGCGAGGCTTCCGCCAGTTCGATGCCCCTGTGTCGTCGTGGTCACTGGATCGAGCGCTTGAACATGACACGTGCCCATTCATCTCCCACTACTTACTCCTCACTCTCATCACACCCCCCTCCTCCCACCACCCCCCACTCCCCCCACCCCCCCCCCCCTCCCCCTCCGGCGGTTCGCTTCGTCAAGTCGATAACGACGAGGATGTGGCATGGAAAATCGCATCTGCCAGATGTTCGGCATCGAGTTCCCAATCCTCGCCTTCTCGCATTGCCGCGACGTGGTTGCGGCAGTCACGAAGGCTGGAGGGATGGGCATCTTGGGTGCCGAGGCCCTGACGCCGGAACAGTTCGACATCGACCTTGCATGGATCAAAGAGCAAGTTGGCGACAAGCCCTTTGGCGTCGATGTGATCGTGCCGGCGAAGTACGAAGGCAAGGCAGAAGGCGAGCTCACGGTTGCCGAATTGAACGATCGCATCCCTCAGGCGCATCGTGACTTCCTCGAGAATCTCTTGCAGCGGTACGACGTCCCACCTCCGCTGGAAGAGCCTCGTCGTCGCAGCAGCGAAAACGCTCCCCCGATGAGTTATTCATCGGCAGCGCGGATGATGGACATTGCGTTCTCCCATCCGATCGCGCTCATCGTGAATGCACTCGGGAGCCCTCCTCCTGACATGTTGGAGCGCGCTCACAGCGCCGGGATCAAAGTTGGCGCGCTCGCCGGCAAACCGGCCCACGCAGTTCGCCACGTTGCCGCTGGAGTCGACCTGATCATTGCGCAGGGATACGAAGCAGGGGGCCATACGGGGGACATCGCCACCATGGTGTTGATCCCAGAGGTGGTCGACGCCGTTGCGCCAGTGCCGGTGCTTGCCGCCGGTGGTATCGGTGGAGGTCGGCAGATGGCAGCAGCGCTTGCCCTCGGCGCCGATGGAGTGTGGTGTGGCTCGGTGTGGCTCACCACCGAAGAGGCCGAGACACATCCGACCGTAAAGCAGAAGTTCCTGAAGGCGACATCTTCGGACACGCTTCGGTCCCGCAGTCGCACGGGCAAGCCAGCGCGTCAGCTGCGATCGGACTGGACCGATGCGTGGGACAGCCCCGAATCGCCGGGTCCGCTTCCGATGCCACTGCAGCCGATCCTTACCGCAGCAGCCACCAGGCGCATCGACCGAGGCGCTCACGATTCCACCTCCGGCTCCGCGAAGCTTGCCAACTATTTCGTGGGTCAGATCGTTGGCTCAATGAACGAGGTGAAGCCTGCAGCTCGAGTGGTGATGGACATGGTCGAGGAGTTCATCGAAGCCAACGAGCGCGTGCGTTCGATGATGCAGTGACGCCGGCAACAGGGGTGAAACCACTAGACACCCACTCCCCTGCTCGGCAAGCTGTCCGACCTCTACGGTCGACGCACCATCTTCCAGATTGCGATGGGCACCTTCGCGGTTGCGTCGCTGCTGTGTGGACTTGCTCAGACGATTGGCCAGCTCATCGCAGCTCGGGCCGTGCAAGGAATCGGAGGAGGAGCCATCCAGGCGCTCGCGTTTGCGATCGTCGGCGACGTCCTTCCACCCCGGGTGCCCCTTCCCCCTCTTTCCCTTGTGCGTTCATCATCGACGGTGGTCGTGGCCGTGGTCTTTTCATCAACGTACCCCTCTGCGCGTGATGATGTTCTTCTGCAACGTCCTAGCTTCCGTTTGCTCGCCGACAGGCGAAGCTGGATCTCATGGGAGCGTTCCTGCTGTCGTCGGGCTTGCGTCGCTGATGATCGGCCTGGGAGGGGCGGACAAGCCTCACCAACACCCGGTCATTGGGCTGAGGCGCGCCTCGGGGCTGACGCTGTGGGTCCAGGGGGCGGGCGGCGCAGGCCGCGCGGCTGTCCGGCCGGGTGGCGACGGCGCGGGCTCGGCGCGGGGCCGGGCGGTGTCGTGGGGCGGTCGAACTACAGGCCGGCTCAGGGCGCACTGCGGCCGCCACAGAGCAGGGCCCGAACCAGCCGCTGGGTCGGTGTCGTCGCGGCTCCACCGCTGCGGGGCGGGATCTCAGCCGCGGGTTACAAGCGGTCCCGTGCTGGTCGATCAGGCAACCGTGCCTGTCGTGGCGCCCTCGTGTCAACGATGACGTATCTGTCGTCCCCGGCGCGCTCAGGGACTCGGACGGGTCCGTCTACACCACGACGTCGATCGCACCCGAACGCCGCGAGACGAGACATGGGTGTGGCAACGGCAACAATCATGTTCTCCGAACATTGGGTGGATCGATCATGTTGGCCATTCGGGCACCGTACTCAACAAGACGGCCGGCCGAGATCCCGTCTCGCACAGGGCTGTCGGCCGACGAAGGCGTCGCGTGATCCGAGAACCGGACAAGATCGCTGCCCTGCCTGCAAACCTACGCAAGCCGTGTGGATTCGATCTCGCTGGGTGGCCGCATTCAGCTGTTATCGGCGCTGTGCAGCTGATCGGCATCGGCTGGGCACTCGCGATGCCAGAACTGCCGCTGCGCAGCCGCGCCGGCCGACTGACGGCTGAAAGACGAGTAGCCACTCACGCAGGCTGAACTTTTCGGCACTAACACTTCTCGCCCACACTTATCAGCTCACCAAGATGCCGCCGACCGCAGTGATCTTCCCCCGTGCCCCCGCGTGAGCTGAGGAAGATCGCCAGCCCGGCGATATCTTCAGGTGTGCCAACCCGGCCGCGTGGGTTGCCTTTGGCGACGGCGTTCCAATCGTGTTCTCACATCGCCGCCACCACCAACTCCGGTGCTCAGCATCCAGTCGGAATGGCCCCGGCGCGATCGCATTCACAAGACGTTTCGCCGCAGTGGCGCACGTCCGGTCAACGGTGCAGCGCGCTTTGGATGGGCCATAGAGAACGTGCGAACGCAGGCTCTTGATCCCGTCGATCGACCCAATGTTGACGACCCGAGCAGGATTTTCGGCAGTTGCTCGGGCTTCAAGCATGGGCAGCAAGCGCTGAGTGAGGAAGAACACACCCTTCACGTTTGTGTCCATCACCTTGTCCCAACCGGCCTCGGGAAACGACTCCAAGGGGGCACCCCATGAAACACCGGCGTTGTTGACGAGGACGTCAATTCCTTCTTCGCGTTCACGCAGCGCTGCAGCCAATGCGTCGATGCCATCCATCGTGGACAGGTCGGAGGGGACGGAGATGCACGTGCCGCCGTAGGTCTCTGCCAGTCGGGCCGCAGTGGCGTCGCACCCAGCGGCCTTGCGGGAACTGATGTAGACCTTCGCTCCGTTCGCAACGAAACCAGCAGCGATCATCTCGCCGATGCCGCGTGACCCGCCGGTCACCACGACGACCTTCCCAGCGACAGAGAACAACGAATCGATCTTCATGGGTAACCACCTTGGGCATGCGGCCGGTCCGTAGCGACCGGCAAGGAAGTCTTCCCACCACGCACCACCCGCCGCCAAATCAGCGACGGATCCCTTTCGATGGCCCAGCCACAGTCCCGCTGCGTGGATGGCGGGTCCTGCCTCCACCGGCCGGTCCGCTGCGTGGGTGGCGGGTCCTGCCTCCTCCGGGTACCCTCCCGCCTCGCAAGCTCGTCGGGTCCCTCCCTTCGGGTCACCCCCCACCCACTCCGCTGGTTGGACGCGGCTTCGCCAGGGCGCCGATACTCCGGCGCCCTGGGACGATGAGTTTGGGTTAGAGCAACGTTGGTTTTGTGGTGGGGTGTGGGGGGCCGTGTAACAGGGTGCCGTTGGGCAGCCGGGCTGTCAGCGTGGGGCCGTCCCAGGCGAGTTTGATGCCTTGCCGGTGGACTTCACGGTGATGATAAGCACACAGAAGAACAAGATTTGGAAGCTCATGGGCTCCACCGTTCTCACGTTCCAGGATGTGGTGGATCTCACACCACCTCGCCGGCCGGCCACAATGCGGGAACCGGCAACACCGGTCCCTCACGACAACTGCTTTGCGGTTCCTTGCCGGGATCGCCCGTAACGGGGTGCCCACATCGAAGGGTCGGCCTGTCAACGTCGCAGCCACAGCGGTGAACGTTGCGTCGCACATCACCTGACCCAACTGCCAATTCCGCAGGAAATGGCCGCCGGTGGTATGCGCGGAACCGTCCGCCGTGTGGAACACCACGTTCACATTGGGGCGTTCGTTCCCCAGATGCACACGGTCCTGCTCTGCAAGGAACGAATTGCACCACTCAATGAACCCGTCAGCACGACGTTGGGCTGGCGTCCGCGGATCGTCTTTGGACGGTGCCGGGGTGACAGCCGCAAGGACCGCCTGGATGGCTTCACCCGCGACCGGGTCAAACACGCCATTCAGCCGCCACATCCCATCCAACATCAACGTCAACTGCAACCGGCGCGCATCGAACTGGCCGTCCTCCTTCCCAGGCTGGCTGGGATCACACAACTCGTCATCCGCAAGAGCAACCCAACGCTGGACCAACTGTGAAAACAGTGACGCGTCCAACCACACCGCTGCGTTCACAAACACATGCTGATCACGCTGCGCCAACGGGAGACGCTTCCTGGACACGCTCGCCGACAAGCACCTGAGATGCGCAGCACTGAACGTCCCAGCCAACACCGCAGCAGCAACCTCAGGCAAATCCTCCAACAACTTCGCCTGCTCACACCGAGCATGACCCTCCGTGCGACGCGAACCAGTCTTCGCAGCCATCCACGAACCAATATCGCGGAACCCCAACTCACGAAACTCAGCCTCCTTCGCAAACTTCGCGACCGTACGCGTACACACCAACTCCGCAGTATCAACAAGCCGTCGAACAGCAACCACATCATCAGCACACAGAACATGTTCAGACACGTACAACATCAACCGGGCGAACCCCTCACCCAACCCTTCCGTGATGTCCACCAACGCCGCGTCCATACAGAAAGTATACACCGACTGATCGAACTGGTGTTCGTGATCACAACCAGTGATCACCCCATCTCCCCCACAAACAACCCTGTGACCAGCCACAACACGCTGCAACCACAACAAGACCCAGACACCCGTAAAACACGGGAGCCATGGTCCCGGCAGACCCGCTTGTTTCCGACACGGTCAGACCTGGCCGACGTCTTCTGAATCGGGACCACCAGCGCTGACGCTCCGGCCAAACCGCAGCCCCGCTTGTAACGCAGCGCTGGAAGCGAGGGATCAACGTTCTAGGTACGCGTTCAGGCACGGGTTCACCGAGCGGCTGTCTGGAGGTACCTTGGTTCCATGAGTGGAGAGATCAGCAGCGTCCGTCCCGATGGAACCCCATACCCGGTGCAGCTTGACGACGCTGAACTCCGGTCGCGGCTTAACCGTTTGTCCTATGAGGTCCTCCGGCATGCCGGCACCGAACGGGCGGGCACCGGCGAGTACACCGACACGAAGTCCACCGGCGTGTATCGCTGCAAGGCATGCAGCGCCGAACTGTTCCGCAGCGACGCCAAGTTTCATTCTGGCTGCGGGTGGCCTTCGTTCTATGAGCCCACCAGCGACGACTCAGTTGTGCTTTTGGAGGACAACCTGCTCGGCTACCCCAGAGTTGAGGCGCGGTGCGCTGCTTGTGGTTCGCACCTCGGACACGTGTTCCGGGGTGAGGGTTTTCCGGTACCGACCGATGAGCGCTGGTGCATCAACTCTGTGTCACTGACCCTCGAACCAGCGGAGTAACAAAACGGTTCCCTCCGGTACGGCATTCGCGCATGCATCAAGGAGACCTTGAGCCCTTCGTTCAGGTACTAGGAACTGCGGTAGACCAGATCCATGCCTGAAGAGCAAGAGAATGTGTGTCCGATCTGCACAATGCCAAACCCGCTTGAAACAGTCGACGGGTTCGAGTGCGACACGTGCGGACACGAGTGGTTGGGTGCGTTAAGCGACGGGCTCGACGACGTGCGTGATGCCAACGGTGTCTTGCTGGCCAACGGTGACGACGTGACGGTGATCAAGGATCTGAAGCTGGACGGCAAGTCTGGCGGCGTGAAAATCGGGACAAAGGTGCGCGGTATTCGCCTGGTCCCCGGTGATCACCCGATTGACGGAAAGGTCAATGGCCGAGGAATCCTGATCAAAGCCGAGTTTGTCAAGAAGGCCTAGCTTCTTGGAGACAACCAACAACGCCGTTCTTCGGCAAACCGGTCACGGTTCCGGTACGTGCGCCGATGGAAACATCGCTTGGAGATCGTGATTTTCCGCCAGCTAGGACGTTGCGATTGGCTCAGGAATCCACAGCCCGCGCTCAGAGTTCTCAGCCCACTTTCACCGAAGGACTAGGCCCCGACTGGGTGGTGACTTCCGAGTCAGGAAGGTCATCGGGGTTGGTCGGCCACGCGTGCTCGAGCTTCGAGATTCCCATTGCCAAACCTTGGCCACCAGGCGAATCGGCCGGCACGCCGATATGTGTCATCACCATCTTTGTGTGGTGGGTCAGCGGAGGTCAAGCCTCGAGCAGCCGGCGTGCGTTGGCGGCAGCCGGGCCGACGGCTGCCAGGTAGCGACGCAGATCCGCCCAGATCTCGGTGTCTTCAGGTGTGAGCGACGCGAGGTGCTGATGGAAGCCGCCCGAGAGTCGAGATGTCGCAAGGAACGAGGCGACGGCCGGGATCGTGGGCCAGAGCTGACGGTTGGCCAGCTCCACCACCAGCATGGCTAGCCAGTCGCGCGGGGCGGTGGGAGGAACGATCGGTGAACAGATCCGGTTCTTCTCGGACTCGTCCGCGACCGAGGCCTCCACGACTCCAATAAGCGCAGCGCTGAACGTCGGCTGACAGATCCGGATCCACTGCAGCGTGATGCGGTTCCCTTCGAACACCGGCTTCGACGCCAGGGTCGGGATGCCCGCAGCAGAGCAGTCGATGTGCAGGACGCCCGGACCCGTTGGAATCTCGCCGCCTTCGAGCACGATGCGGTCGTCCTCGATGGCGCGCACCCGGCCCATGCGGACGATGCCCGCGACGCGTCGCAGCTGCTCGAGTTCGCCGTCGCTGATCACGGCGCAGTGGTAGGCCTCTGGTCGAATACTCGGGTCGATCCTGGCCAGTTCGCCCGATACCTCCAGTCGCTCGAACACCTCGTCGATCGAAGCGGCGCCCTCGACTGCCTCGACCTGACCGGCGAGGCTGCGCACCGCGTCGGGGAAAAACTCGCGGCTGGGCTGGAAGTTCCCCCGGCGCAGCAGCCAGGAATCACGGGGCATAATCCAGCGGATCGAGCCGGGATCGGCGCCATTGTCGAGCAGCCAGATGATCGTGTCCATGGCGGTCTTGCCCGCTCCAATCACGACGTAGGCGGGGTGGGCGTGTGCGACGCGGGGCAGCCCGTTCGGAGGGATGAACGCGACGTCCGGCGAAACCATGAACCCCGGCGTGTGCGTCGACGGGACGTTCATCTTCGAGTGCGTTGCATCCACGATCGTACGCGCGCCGATTATTGTGGTGTCTCCGGAGAGCAACGAGGTCACAACGCCATCGTCGGTGGCGTTGCTCATCGGGAACCAGTGAACGCGGCCGGAGGCCAAGAAACGCTGCTGCATCACAAGGTCGAAGTGGCTGAGTACCTCCTGGCCAGAGGCCAGCTCGTACATGCCCTTGTTGTGGCCGACCTCGTCCTTGGCCCCTGTTCCGAGCGGACGTGAGTTCACCCCGTAGTTCCCGGCCGGCTGGTGGAGACGGACGAACGGGTAGGCGTCGTTCCAGTGCCCGCCGGGCCGATGATGCCGGTCGATGATCGCCATCGTGGCGCTGGTCTCGGTGAGAAGCGAGTCGGCGAAGGCCATGCCGACGGCCCCTCCGCCGATGATGAGGTAGTCGACGTCAATTGTGCGCTGGGTCATGATGGCCACTGTTGCTGACAGCTCAGTGCAGTTCCGTGATCCTGATCACACTTGCCGCGTTCTGTCGGGAAAGACATCGAAACGAGGTACCGGATCACCGACTTGAACTGGCAAATCTGAGCCATTCATCCGCTCGGGTCGCTCGCCCCGCAGTCGTGCGCGATCATTGGCTGTGCATGTGAATCAAGCGGGTGCGTTGAACTTGGCTGGGTTCGTTCGGTTGACTGCTGGGCGTATTGGTTCAGTCGCTGATATTCGTGGCGGTGTCGCTATTGCTGGTCCGGTGACGGTCCCTCATGCCTACGTGGACACGGCCATCCCAACCGATCCACGTGTGACGGCGGCCGAGTTCTTCGATGATGCGATCAACTTCTTTGCCGGCCTTCAACGGGCGTTTGTTCTGTGGGCTCCGTTGAGTGACCCCTCGTTCGCCACCGAGGCGGCACGACGCAATTTGGTCACCGATTCCGAGCCGTCGCCCGCGATGGTCGTAAGTACACCAACGAACACCCCTCGGTCGGGCTTGCGTTTCCGTTTAGTAAACCATGCGGAGTCTGCGGCAGTTTTTGGTGATCTTTGCGAGCGTGGTTACGCGAAGCCGGGCATGGCGTGGCTGATGGCGCATCAGCAGGGGTACAGCGCTGCCGGCACTTATTGGCACATCGGGTTCGATGGTGATGTGCCGGTTACCGCTGCGTGCGGGTATCTGTCGGGTGAGACGGGCGGCATTTACTCGGTCGCTACTCCTCCGGAATTCCGCGGACGTGGGTTCGCCGCAATGATTACCAGCGAGGCCACGAATCATCTCTTCGCCCTTGGCGCGACTCGAGTGGTGTTACAGGCAAGCAAGCTTGGCTTCGGCATGTACGAGCGACTCGGGTTTTCCGTGTACGACCGCTACGACCGTTTCACCATTCCGGTTCGAGCTGAAGTAGCGACTTCGTAGCGAAGGTTGCCGATGCATTGCAGTGCGACGCGGTTCGATCGATCTGCGTCCTGAGTTGGCTAGCGAGCAACGCCTTCGCTGCGTGCGGCGCCGGGTACCATCGATTCGCGTGACCTTCGAACCAATCCGCACCGAACGTCTCATCCTGCGGCCGCCATTCCTCAGCGATGCCGAGGCGGCCTTCATTCGACGCAACCTCCCCGAGGTCGCCCGCTATCAGGATTGGGAATTGCCGTACTCACGGGCACGGGCCGAACAGAAAACGGCCGCAGGCGTGGCATTGGACGGCCCGACCGATGGCACGTGGTGGTCGCTCACGGTTGTAAAAGCGGCCAACCCGGAGCAGATCCTGGGCGATCTCGCCGTCGAAATTTCTTGGGGCGGCCGCAGTGCTGCGATCGGCTACACCTTCCATCCCGACCATTGGGGTCAGGGCTATGCGACCGAGGCAGCCCAGGCATTGATCCACTACCTCTTCACCGACGTTGGTGTCAGCCGTGTAGCGGCAACTCTGCACCCTGACAATCCTGCGTCGGCGCGCGTGCTTGAAGCCTGCGGGATGACCTTCGAGGGTCTCACCCGCCAATCGTTCTGGGTCGGAGACGACTGCTCCGACGACATGCTGTACGGCATGACCCGCTCGGACTGGGACGCATGGTGCAACCGCTCCCGTCGACGTCCAGCGGTCGTGAACTTTGTGCCGGTCACTGCGGACAACAGCGAGGCGGTGGGCAACCTGGCCACCCACAAGTCCCAGGAACGTTTCGTCTCGCCCATGCTGCGCAACTTCCGGGACGCGCTCGCACCGCCAAGGCGCGACGACGCGCAGCTGGTCCCGTGGTATCGAGCGATCGAAGCCGACGGCGACATCGTCGGGTTCCTCATGGCCACCGAGGTCACCGCCACCCGCAACCCGTACCTCTGGCGCTTCCTTGTCGACAGGATGCATCAACGCCGCGGCATCGGCTCGGCCGCGCTCAATCTGTTCGAGGACCGGTGCCGCGAGCAAGGCGCAACCGCCATCGAGGTGAACTGGAGAGAAGGCCTGGGTTCTCCGGCACCGATGTTCCGCGCCCGCCGCTACGTGCCGTCTGGCCGAATCGACGACGGCGAGATCCACGCCGTGAAGCAGCTCATCTGACGCAGCCGACCGAACTGGACGAGGAACGCAGCACTCACGTCAGATCGATGGTGGGATGGCGTACGTGACCTGGCGACCGATTCCGTGGTCTCGTAGCTCAAACGTGAATGAGTCGATGTCGGCGACAAACGGAGCGAGTTCGTCTCGTGCGCTGTGACTGGGGTTCCAGTCAAGCCCGAAGTAATCCCGCATACGATCAGCATCGAAGTCGAACATCATGATTGACTCCAGGCTGACGCCAGTGATGTGGGCAACAAATGTGTGGTCGAACGTTGTGTGTCCGATGTAGGCAGAGGCAATTCTGCCGGTCCAATCCACGGTATAGGTGCCGTTGTCTTGGCGGCTGTGGAGAGCGATTTCGTGTCCTGCTACCGCGTCGTGACCTTGCAGGTAGATCCCGAATGCAGCGGTGGCCATGAAGCGGTCCCATTCGACGGGGAGCATGTCAGAGGTGAATCGATAGTTGGGCGCGCCGAATGCGAACGGTACCGTGCCGTCTGAAACAGTGATGCCGGGAGTTTCGCTCGACGCACTCGGGCCCAGCCAACAGCTGCCGTAGTTTGTCCACGCGCCGGGCGAGTTCCAGTCGGTAGCGTCTGGGTCATCGTCTGAAGTTGTCGGCGGCTCTTCGTCATAATCTGCGGTGCGCAGTTCGACTCCCACGGCCAGACGGCGCCGCAGCTCATTACCGTTGCTTAACGGATCGTTGAATAGCTGCAGGTTGGCAGTAAGCGCGCATTCGATCACGCGATGACCGTTCGGCCATGGATTCCCTGGAAACGTAATGCGACCGTCGATCATCGTTCAGAGTCTTACATCAGCAGAGATCTTGCGAGCTGACAGAAGAGACGGCACCCGTCCATGCGCCGATAAAAGATGCGATGCGACTCCATGCCTCGCCATCAGTCCTGGGGCTCGGTGTAATCGTAAAATGTCTTTTGGGTGACTGGCGCGAGCCGAGCTCCTTCGACGGGTGAGAAGGTCATCGTCGACAGCAATCGGGTTACGGGACCTTCGACGGTTGTGACGCGGTGAACCGTTCTCGAACCCTTGAACAACACCAGGGTTCCGTCGGTTTGGAACAGTTGCCGCACTCCCGATTTTTCGGGGGTTTGTTCGCCCGATCGCAACGCAGCTATGGCGTCGTAGGCGCGGTCAGTGTCCGTCCGAAGGAACGGGACGTACTCGAACGCCGCGCCGGAAGCGGCTTCGCGGATCATCAATGTGGTGGTGAATTCTGCGTTGTCAAAGTGCCAGCCGAGCGCTGTGCCGGGCGCATAGAAAAGTACGTTCACTCCCGACACCGCGTCTTGGTACGGATACAGGCGCTCGTAACCGAGTGCCTCTGCAACGAATGCCTTGAAGTCATCGGATGCGTAGAGGGCCTGAAGTTCCGCGCATCCCTGCAGGTGGTGATTGCCGAGCGTGGCCGACGTCGTGGTCTCTTTTGCATTCCGGGGATGATCATCGGGGTAGTCCGGATCGTCGGCTTCCAGATACACGTTGTGTTGCTTTGCTTTATGAAATGCGAGTGGGGCAAGTGGATCGACGTGCGCGACGATCCGCGCTAGTGCCTCGGGTAGTACAAAGCCTTCCAACACCGCTGCACCAACAGCAGCGAGCTGCTCCTGGCACCTCGAAATCAGCGCAGTGCGCGCGTCGGAATTCGCACCAACGATGGAGTACCGAGCAAGGTCAACGATTCCAGCGAGGTCCACCAGTCCATCGTATGACCGGCGAGACTTGCGCGAAGGCCGCGGCTGACCGACGACGCCTTCGTCAGGCTTCGACGAGGATGTCGTCCACGCTGATTAATGCCGCTTGCGGACACGTCAGGTGGAGCGTGGCGCCGGGGATGCCGATTTCGAAGAACCAGGCGTCGTCGCTGTTGGCGCGCCACTGATGCTCGATGTTGCCGGCCTCGAGGTCGATGAGCAAAAGGTGACGGAGCGATGGCAACGCCATGTACGAAATGCGCTTCTCACCACGGTCGATCGACGAGGTGGTGGGCGAGAGGACCTCGGCGATAAGGCACGGGGCCGATTGGGAGTGGGTGTCGTTGGGCTCCTCACAGCTGACCATCACGTCGGGGTAGTAATGCCGGCGGCTGTTGACCTTGAGGCGCACCCCCTCGATGTTCACCTTGCACCGGGTGCCCTTCGCCGCGGCACGCAAGGCCATCGCCAAGTTCAGGGCGACGTCGTTGTGGCGGATCGACGCCCCGGTCATAGCCCGGATCACGCCGTCGACGAATTCGTGGCGTTCGGGGCTGGCGAGTTCGAACGCGACGAACTCTTCTTCGTCCATCGGGGCAACGGCAGCGTCACTCATGACTGGAGTCTATGGAACCGAGGTCACAAGCGGCTACACCGGGTTTTGCTGACCCCGCTCGGAGTTCAGCGAGGCGGAGCTGGTTGTCGGGGAGGTCGAGGTCGCCGAGCGCTCCAGCGGCGGCTTCAAGGTGGGCCCGCGCCTCAGCCATCGAACTTCGGCGCAGGAGCGCCTCGGCCCAGTCGAGTTGGGTGCGCGCGACCCAGGTGGGCGAGCGGAGGTCTTCATGCTGGCGGACTGCGTTTCCGAACAGCGTGTCGGCCTGCTCGTGCTCGCCGAGGCGATCGAGTAGCAGCGCGCGCAGGCGATCCGCAGCGCCGAGGTAGATCCCGCCGGCAAGTAGGTGTACGCCAGCTTCCATCTCCAGGGCCTCCATGAAGGCACGCCGTTGTGCGTCGGATCCGAGCGTGCTGGCCATCTCGCTCCACAGCGCGACGACGACGGCATGGCCGGCATCGTCGGCGAACTCCTCTACGCGGACGAGGTCCAATGCGCGGCGAGGGGATTCCAGATCGCCGGACGCAAACCGGATGAATGCAGCGAGTGCCCGAGGCGGACCGGAAGCTGACCCCACCGTCTCCATCGCCTCGGCATAGCGGAGCAGCGTTCCGAGCGATCGCTGTTCGCGACCGATCATGATTGGCATCGTGACGCTGTAGTTCTCCGCCTCCGGAACATCCAGCGTACGCAGTAGTCCCGACGCGACCTTCCGGGCCCCTGCTGCGGCAGCGAGGTCCCCGTCCACAACACAGCGGATCGTCGCAAGCATGTGCGGGAGCCATTGCCAACGGCCTGTCTGTTTCGCCATCAGCTGCTCAGCGGCATGAAAGGCTTCGTCGACCTGATCACGGTTGCCCCGTTGGAGATGCCGCATGAATCGGTTCATCTGCAACATGCGCAGCTGATCCGCTTTAGCGACCTGCACCGCACGGTCCAGGTGAAGGCAGATGAGGTCGAGCCGGTCCATTGAGAAGACCATGCCGAACGCAGCGACGTTCTGCAGTAGTCGGGCGCAGTCCTCGGGAGGCAACGAAGGAAAGATCTCCCAGAGCGCGTCCACGGCTCGTTTCCGGCCCGGGACGTCGTTTTCGAAGATCAGCTCGGTGGCCAACGCAGACAAAAGATCGGCGCGTCGAACATCGGGAACCTCGGTTATCTGCAACGCCTCCCGAAGCCATCGAACCGAACAACGTCGAGCAGTAAACCGCCGCCGCTGTCCGGAGGGCTACTCCTCGGCCAGTGACCGAGCCGCCGTGTAATCGGCCTAGCCGTTGGCAGCGGGTTACGTGAGGTCGAACGCAGCGAGGATGGCCTCCGTCAGGAGGGGCTCTTCGTCGTCGAACAGGTATCCGACGAGGCGTCCGAGCGCCGTCGCCGGAATGGTCTGCACGTTGTCGCAGCTCACGACCGATGCTTCGCCAAGGCCATTGCGCACGCCGACCGGCACCTCGACGGCGAGCCCGCGTGCGCGAGTCGTGATCGGTGCAACGGTCACGTTCGTGAGCACCACGCGTGCGAGGTCTCGCGTCAGGATGAGGACAGGGCGGGGCTTGTCGAGTTGCGCTATGTGGATCGGCCGCATCAGTCGATGTCGAGCTTCGTCGCCACTGCTGCCAAGGCGAGATCATCGAAGTCCGACGTGCGGTCGGCGAGGAGACGCTCGACGTCTTCGGCTGCCCGTATCCGTCGACGGTCTCGTTCTACAAAACGAGCGACGACATCGGAACGACTCTTAGCCCTTCCGGCGGCCACCTCGGCATCGATGTACTTGACCACGTCATCGGGGAGCCGCAACGCGATCTGGATCGACATGACCACACGCTACTACCGAACTGGTACCGACTCGCTACCTAGTTGTCCAGAGCAAATACAACTCGGCGGTCGATCTACCCTTGACGGATCAGTTTTCCGGCTGGTGGCAGCATCACAGAACCGTCATGTCGCACCGACGTCCACACGTTTCGATCGAAGAACGAGGCGCTACGCCGCGAGATCGCCGACGAGATGACTCGCGAAGCCCAAGCCTTGGGTCTCGAGTACTGATCGAACGCTTTTGGCTTTCGGTCGCGCAGTTCGCGAAGGCCCACAGCGTGGGTGTGAGGTTTGTCGGCAACCCGCCCGAGGCAGCCTTCGCCTCGTTAGCAGCGGTGTAGAACCCTCGAAGTCCGAAGGCCGTTTGATCACCTCGTTCAGGCCGGCCCTTAGCCAGATAGTCGGCGAATTCCGGCTCATTCCGGCTAATTGCAGCGAATTTCGAGGTGGGGGGAATGTGACCCCCCGAATCAGAACAGAAAGCGCAGCTAGCGGGCTCAGTACCGGCGAGGGTGACAATGCAGCGCCGTGTCAAAACCGTGTCAGCGCCCACCCGGCATTGCCGCAGGTCATGGGCACTTCCTCGGGCGCGCACCCTTTTCACACTGTGTCAAAACCCGTGTCAAGGCATGAAAAGCATGCCCTGACCAGGGCAAATAGTGGAGGTGGGGGGAATCGAACCCGCATGTTCTCGTTTGCCTTTTCGCTGCTCAGCGGGTGTTTCACCTGGTCAGAGCATGTTTCTGGTCGTTCCCGTCGATGCCTTTCGAGTCCCCTGGAAGCTGGAGAACTGCGTCAAACGCGTGTCACCGTGTCAAAACTGTGTCAAGTAAGCGCGCTTAGGAGTTCGGCCACTTTTGGTTCTGGGTGATGGAGTTTCCGTCTCTCGAGTAGCCGACCTTGTAACGCCCAGATTCCGGTCGCGTCGCGACGTCTAGGTCCAAGCCGCCGTCATCGAGCTGGTACGCGAACTCGCCAACGATCTCGGCGTAGGAGTGCTCCTGGTGTCGCACGATCTCGTCTCGGTGGCCTCCGTTGCCGAGCACATCGCCGTATGGATGCCGGAGTTATCGTCGAATCTGAATCCGGCCCGACGAACCAGATCCAACGGCCCGCCCTCCACTACACACGCCGACCGCTCGCCCGCATCGTCGACCCACCCTGGCCGCGGCGGCATTGTCGTGACCCTGGCGACGCGTGCCGACGACAGCCTCGACCGCTGGCCCAACATCATCGAAGTCCGGGTGAGATCGACCGCGGATTCGAGGTCACGACGTCGGGAACATGCCGCTTGATTCTGACCCGGGCTTAACTACTACACGCACGAGCTGATGCCGGACTTCGATTGATGGTCCAGCGCCTGGCCTCGCCAAGCGAATTTGCCCCCTGTGAAGTATCAAACACCGGCACCATGCCAGTCTTTGGTACGCTGTGCCGGTGAGAACGGCCACGATCACTCCGAGCGAACTGGCGGACTGGCTGATGAGCCGCGGTCGTCATTACATCGAGACTGCCGAGGTTGCCGCGCTCCTCGGCATTGGCACGGACGTGGTGTCGAACAGCCTGCAACGCGCCCGGGAGGCCGGGAAACTCATTTCGGTCACCAAAGGCGCGTGGGTGCCGGTCCCGCCTGAATACCGTGCCGCTGGCGCGCCGCCGCCGATCCACTTCATCGACCCCATGATGCGCCACCTCGGCCACCCGTACTATGTCGGGTTCCTCTCCGCCGCAGCAATCCACGGTGCGTCGCATCAAGCGGCGATGGTCCTCCAAGTCGTAACGCCGGCCCGGTTACGCGACCGGCAGATCGGTGGCGGTCGCATCCAGTTCATCCAACGATCCAACACCGAAGAAACGCAGTGCGAACAAACCAATGTCCCAACCGGACGAGTCACCGTGTCGGCCGCTGTTGCGACGGTGTTCGATCTCGTCAGCTTTCCCCGTGCCGGTGGAGGGCTATCCAACGTCGCCACCGTGATTGGTGACCTTCTCGTCGAGGGCCGCCTCGTTCCGCAAGCTCTGGTCGACGCAGCCAGGTTGCGGCCGGTTGCCGCCGTGCAACGCGCCGGCCATCTGATCGAGTTCATGGCGAATGAGACCGGCACCACGATTGATCTCGACGGACTCGCACAGCTTGTCGACCAAGCCGATGTGACGCCGCTGGCCACCGGTCGGCCGCCATCGATCGACCGGGATGACCGCTGGCGAGTCCAGATCAACACCCGAATCGAGCACGACCTGTGATCACCCAAGCCGACATCGCCCACTGGCGCACACAGGTCCCGTGGACCAGCCCCGAGAACGTTGAACAAGACCTCGTGCTGTCGCGGTTGATCATCGAGTTCGCCAACCACCCGCTCCTCGGCAGCGATCTCGTCTTCCGCGGAGGTACGTGCTTTCATAAACTGTGGCTCGATCGGCCGTGGCGGTACAGCGAAGACCTCGATTACGTCCGGCGCAGCGAAGGTGGTGTCGGCGACGTGCTCGACGCAATCCGCGACGTCGCACGCTTCGTTGGTTTCGATGACGTCCGCGCCGAGATCGGCCGACACCCCAAAGCCCGACTGCGCTCCACATTCCTCAGCGGCCAACGCTTGCAGATCAAAGTGGAAATGAACACCTTCGAACGTTCACCTGCCCAGCCAACCGTCACGCGCTTATTCGCAGTCGATAGCCCGTGGTTCACCGGCTCAGCCGACGTGGCGACCTTTACGATCGAAGAACTTACCGCCACCAAGATCCGCGCGTTGTTCCAACGCAGCAAAGGACGCGACTTGTTCGACCTCTGGCTTGCCCGTCGAACACGCAGGCGTCACACCAGCCGCTATCGCCCAGTGCTTCAGCCCGTACCGACCAGCCGGATGGACGATCACCCGCGCCCACGACAACCTCACCGCGAAGCTGCAAGATGCGACGTTCACCACAGATCTCGAACTGCTCGTCGCCCAATGGCCTGCGGGCTACCAGATCAACAGTGGCGCGGTCGCCGCCCGGGCCGTGCTCGAAGCGATCGAAGCGCTCGACGGCGCGACTCCGTGACGGCGGAAGCGTCGATCCAGTGCTTGGGGCAGGCGGCGACTGCCGTGCAGACGGAGCGGTTCTTCTCCCGACGAAGCTGGCTCAGTCTGTGGCGGCGCGATCGGTTCCGCACCTGGTCGACGAGCGGGCGCTGGCCGACGACGGACACGGCGAGCCACACGACGACGTTTGTGCCAAGGCTGGCCATGGCCGGGCCACATTGCGGGAGTCTTTCGATCTCCTCCGCGCGGAGCGAGTCAGCACGGTCAGGCTCATGAGTGCCGAGGAGGCAGCGCAGAGCTGGCGCATGTCGTTGTTCTTGACCGACAGGCCGTATGCGATGTGGTCGAGGTCTTCGCTGTACCTGCAGCCGACGGGACGAACAGTTTGTGCAGACATGTTCCGCCGCGCCACGCCAAGACGTTGCCGAGATGCGGATCGTTGGCGATTTCGATCGCGACTCGCGTCATGATCAGGTCTTGTTCGACCTGCTCGTCGTCGGCCCAGGGGTGCGTCGTTCTCCAGGCGGTAAGGGCGTTCGGAGAGATCACAGGTCGGCTTCGACGTTCGTGTTCACGAGCACGTTCCAGTCATTGTCGACCTGGCCGGTTCGTGGCTTGTTCGATGCCATGAGTGTCGGCTGTCCATGGTGCGGGTCAGCGACTTTCATAAGTGCACGTAGGTTTAGGTCGTTGCGAACGAGTGACAGGAGCCAACCGAGACGTCGAGCGTCAGCTCGGGTGCGATGTTTCGCAAGAGTGGCGATGCCGTGGCCGTCGAGGTCCGGGAGCTCGGCGAGGATGGTCGCGACATTGGACAGTCCGCCAACATGCGCGGGGTCGGCGGCGAGGTCAACGGCCGTGAGGTCGGGAGTCGACACGTTGAGCATCGTTCGTGGCCCTGCGACACGACGAATTGCCTTGTCGTCGAGCCTGGCCCGGCTGATGAAGCGCAGTCGCACCTTGCCGATAGTCCGGTCCGGTAGTCGTCCGTTCGCGATGACTTGGAATTCTTGTGACGCGTGGTGCGACGATCCCCACCAGCCTGCAGCGGTCGCGAGACCGAGGTAGTACTCGATGCCGAGATGGTTCATCATCGGGTCGATGAAGTGGGTCGCTGGCACCACACCAGCCGCCCGGTACTCGGGCGGCACGATCACGTAGAAGCCGCGCGCGGGCGAGAACAGCCGTTTGCGGTCCATCGCATACTTGACGCCGAGGTACACCGCGTTGCGGGTTGCTCCCGTTCGCGACTCGACCTCGTCGATCGTGACAGTGTTCACGCCCTCGGACAGCAACTGATCCCACAACGCGGAGAAGTCTGCACGTGTCATCAATATGTGATTCTTCCACAGTTTGCATACGTGTGACTAAACTGTCAAATATCCACAGATTGGGAACGTCGAAGAATTTCAGAGCGCCTCCCGCGATGTCCGCGGACGGTTCTCATCCGGCTCCCACCACGCGTCGAAGTCAGTGCGCGTCTTATTCGAGCACTATTTAGTTCTACAGGGGTCAGTCGGCAGCGAGCCGGGAGCGGAGTTCCGCGAGGCGGAGTTGGTTGTCAGGGAGGTCGAGGCCGCCGAGGACCGTGGCGGCGGCGTCGAGGTGGGTACGCGCGAGGTCAGGCTGGAGGCGGCGCAGGAGCGAATCGGTCCAGTCGAGCTGGGTGCGGGCGACCCACGTGGGCGAGCGAAGGCCCTCGTGCTGGCGGACCGCGTCGGCGAACAATGAGTCGGCGTGCTCGTGTTCGCCGAGACGATCGAGCAGGAGTCCTCGTACGCGATCTGCCGCGCCGCAGTACAACCCGCCGGTCAGGAGATGTACGTCGGCCAGGGGTTCGAGAACCGCCTCCAGCGCTCTGCACTGGTGGTCTGTTCCGACGTTGACGGCCGTCTCGCCCCACAGAGCGACAACGGCGCCATAGGCGTTGTCCTCGACAATCTCGTCGACTCGGACCAGGCCGAGTGCCGCGGCGGCAGCGGCCGCATCACCTGATGCGAGGCGGATGAAGGCGGCGAGGGTTCGAGCCGCGCTTGTCGGCGGGCCCATCTGCTCCATCACCTCGGCAAGCCACAACAGATCGCTGAGAGTTCGACGCTCACGGGCGATCGACACGCCAGTGGTCGTCCGATAGTTCGCAGCCTCTGGCACGGCCCATCCCTCGAGGAGCCGACTCATCTCCGCGACTGCGTCGTCGGCCCTGGCGAGGTCGCCGTCGAGGACATAGACCATGGTGGCCATGTTCGCTGGGACCCATTGCACGCGGCTCGGAGCGCTCGCGACGAGTCGCTCGGAAAGAGCGAGCGACTCGTCGAGGACATCGCGTCGACCGAGTTGCAGGTTCATCCAGAAGCGATTGCTACGTAACCAGAACCGCTGATCCGGGCGGGCAACCGCGAGCGCAAGTTCCATCAGTGCGTCCAGCGACTCCAGACTGCTTCGCAACGGGACTCCGCCGAACGCGCCGACGTTCGTGAGCAGTCGTGCGTGGACATGCGCATCGACGGCGGGGAGCACGCTCATGAACTCCTCGACTGCTGCACGCCGGCCCGGGATATCGGCCTCGAACATCATCTCGGTTGCCAGTTGGCTCAGCAGGTCTGCGCGTTGCGGATCGGTGAGCGTCGGCGTGGCCAACGCCGCGCGAAGGAGCACAACTTTCTCCGTGTCGGCGGGATCGCTCGCTGCCCAGCTCGCCCGCGTCTTGACCGTGAGAGCGGCGCATGCGGTGTCGATGTCACCCGCATCGAGGGCCAACCGAGCCGCTTGGACGACGTTGTCGCGGGCGTCGGCGACCGCTCCGGCGTCGGCCTGGGCCTGGGCAAGCGCGACGAGCGTGTGGCGACGTTCAACATCGTATGCGCGCTGATCTTCCATGAGTTCGAGCGCGCTCTGGTACCAGCGGATGGCGTTCTCCCACGCGCCGCGTTCATTGGCTTGTGCGCCGGCTCGGGTGGCGAGCTCGATGGCGCGGCCCGGATCGCCGCCCGCTGACGCTTCGGCCCAGTGAGTGGCAAGGTCGGCGACCACCGTGTTGAGATCACCGGCGTGACGTGCTTCGAGAGCCTCGGCGACCTTCCGGTGTTGACGGGCTCGTCGGCTGGCCGACAACTCGCCATGCAAGGTCTCGCGAACGAGCGCGTGGGCGAAGCGGTGCCGGTCGACACCGACCTCGATCACGAGACTCGCCGCACGCGCCGTGTCGAGCGCGTCGAGTACCTCGTCGGCGGTGCGGCCAATGACGTCCGCGAGGAGGTCGACGTCGAACTCGTAGCCGATGACGGCTGCGGCGCGCAGGACTTGTTCGACGTCTTCGCCGAGTCGGCTGAGGCGTCGGCCGACGACTTCACGGATGCCTTCGGGGATTCCGGCTTCTTCCGGACGCAGCGAACTCGTCCACCGCCCGGCTTGTTCGACGAGCGCGCCGGTCTCGGCGAGGTGGCGGAGGACTTCACCGACGAAGAACGGGTTGCCTGACGTCTCACGGTGCACGAGCGCGGCGAACTCCAGACCGGCCGAGTCGAGGTCGTGGCCGCCCATGCGCACGAGGAGGTCACGCACACCGTCGTCGGCGAGGCCAGCCACGGCGATGCGGGTCACTGCGGGCATGCGACGGAAGTCGGCGAGCATCGACGACAGAGGGTGGGAGCGGTCGACGTCGGTGTCGCGGTAGGTGCAAAGCACCATGAGCCCGGCGACGGGGTTGGCGATGAGGTGCTTGAGGAGCAGCAGGGTCGGTTTGTCGGCCCAGTGGAGGTCGTCGATCACCAACAGTCGGGGATGCTCAACGCCGCCGATCGACAGCCATGATTGGACGGCTTGGAAGAGGCGGTAGCGCTCGGTGTCGGCGTCGGCTTCGAGCGCGGAAGGGAGGCCGACAATGCGATTCGCGAGGTCAGGCACGAGACGGACGAGATCACCGCCATGTTCGCCGAGTGCGGCGAGGCGGGCGTCGGCAGCGGTCTGCTTCATCTGCCAATCGAGCGCGGCGCCCAAGGCTTGGAATGGCACGGTGACGTCTTCGTCGCACCGACCGGCGAGCACGAGTCCGGCACCGCCGTGCACGAGTGACGCGAGTTCCTGGGCGAGACGGGTCTTGCCGATCCCCGGCTCGCCGGCGAGCAGGACCGTCTCGAACCCGCCGGCAGCGCATAGTTTCCAGGCATCTACGAGGTGATCGAACACCTCGGCCCGTCCGCAGAACGGGAGACCGCCGGCGTGAGCGAAGACCGGCGGCAGGCCTGCTTCGACGTTCGCCGACGCGACTTCGTCGTCGAGCGGTGTCCACCTGATTTCACAGACGGGCAGCGGCTCGGCGAGGCCTTTCAATTCGAGCTCGCCGAGCGAGACGAACTCGTGTCCGCCGCGGCCGCGGGCCAACAGCTTGACCATCTCGGCGCATCGGATCGTGCCCGGCTCCGCTGAGGCTTCGAGACGCTGAGCCTCCACGACCGGGAGTCCGAAGCAGTCGCCGCCTTCGAAGGTCACGTCACCGGTCGAGATACCAACACGAACCCGCATGGCCTCGGTCGCGCCACGACGATTGGCCCGATCGATCTCCTGCTGCAACGCCACGGCCGCGCCAACGGCTCCGGCCGCGCTCGGGAACGCCGCCATGAATCCGTCGCCGAGATGCTTCACGACGCGTCCGCCGTTGGTTGTGATGGCGTCGGCGAGGATCGCGTCGTGCACACCCCGGAGCCCGTCGGCCGCCTCCTCCCCCAAACGGGCCCGCATCGCCGTACTCCCCGCCAAGTCAGTGAACATCACCGTCACCGTGCCCACTTCAGGCTTTGTTCCGCTCCCTTCACGCGCTCCGTTCATTCAGCAATCATGCTTGAACGTGGTCGTCAGCAACGTCAACCTCGCCAAATTGGCCGGCACATTTCCGCCGATTTCGGCGAATTCCGGGGTGGGGGGAATCGGACCCTCTTTCTTGCGTGGAGGCTCAGCACCACAGCCGCATCTGGTTTCACCGGGCGTTGTCGTGGTGTGTCAAGCGTGCGTCACGCCCGAAGCCCACGGCGATGAGCATTTGCGCAGGTCACCGGCACCAGGATCTGAACATCCAACGTCGCCGCGCTGTCGCGATGTGTCAAACCCGTGTCAAGACATGTAAAAACATGCCCTGACCAGGGCAAACGGTGGAGGTGGGGGGAATCGAACCCTCTTGCGTCGATTCTGTTCTGCCTGGCCAGAAACCTGTTGGTGCAGCTCAGAGGGCATTTTCGTCGTGCCGTTGAGGACCTTTCACGGCCGCTGAAGGCCGGAGAAGCACGCCCTCCGTGCGCCCTCACGCCCTGGCCACGCCCTCTGATTGCTGCTCGTCGGTCGTGGTCGACGAACGCCAACCGTGACGCTTTTCGTTGGTCCTACGCATCGCCGGCGAAAGGCGTCGTTTGACCTCTTGAGAGAAAATAGATACAGTTTCCTCTCATGAGTACGGCTGAGATAGTTCGTGAGCGTGTTGCTTTGGCGCCGCTCCGCGCCTTCATCGCGGTGGGCGACATGCCGGGCTCTCGTCGAGCGGTTGAATGCGCGTTGTCTCGGCTCGCAGCTGATGGTGGAGTAATACGGGTTCGCAAAGGTTTGTACTGGAAGGGTCCTAAGACGAGGTTCGGGATGGCATCGCCGCGGGCCGCTGATGTTGCATTGGAGGTTGCAGGGCGGGGTGCTGGGTTGGCTGAGCTGTCGGCGGCGCATTCGTTGGGCCTGACTACGCAGGTGCCGTCCGTCGCTGTCGTCGCCGTTCCTGGTCGCGCTCCGACTCCGGCAGAAGGGGCTCGTTTCGTGTCTCGGTCGATCGAGCGCCGAATCGCTGGTTTGTCGCCGGTCGAGGTTGCCATACTCGAAGTGCTCCGTAGCGGTCCAGCATCTATCGAGAAGCCATGGAACGAACTGGCGTCCACGATCGCCCGACTCGCCGCCGCCGGAGAGGTACGCCTCAACACCATCGCATCGTCGGTCGCTTGCGAGCACCATGTGGCAACCCGAGAACGATGGGCTGAACTAGCCGACCAGTTGCAGAAAGGGGCGGTCTCGTGAGCCGTCTTTTGCGCGACGATCTTGACGAGTTCGAGGTCTACGTTTCGCCGCGTAGCGGCGTTCACTGGGATTCCGGCTGACCACATCGAGAAGGACTTTTGGGTGACCGAGGTGTTGCGTGGCGTTGCTACCGCATCTCGCAATGTCGGTTGCTCGATTGTGTTCAAGGGCGGGACAAGTCTGTCGAAGGCGCATCGACTCATTCAACGATTCTCCGAGGACGTTGACCTGATAGCTGTGCTGCCCGCCGGCGGCAAGGGATCCCGTGACGCTACGTTGAAGGAGTTCATGGCCGGCGCAGCCGCTGCCACGGGAATTGAACCGATCGTCGATGGTTCGTCGACAACCAAGGGCGAAAAGCGAACCGCAATCGTGCACTACCCGACCACCAAGGCGCCTGGCGTGCTTCGTCCAGGCGTCCTCATCGAGATCGGTACCAGGGGTGGTGCTCTGCCGCAGCGCCGTCTCGCAGTGCAGTCGCTGATCGTCGAGCACGCGGAATCCGTTGAACTGCCGATCGATTTCGACGAGGCAACACCCGTCAGCATTCTTGTTCTCGATCCAGTCCGCACGCTCGTCGACAAACTCGTGTTGCTGCATCACGCTGCCAGCGAAGGCGATGACGTCCGCAAAGAAGTGACAGCGCGGCACTACTACGACATCGACCGGCTACTGCGTGACGATACCGTGGTCGCACAGCTCAGCGATCTGCCGGTCGACGTGCTCGCTCGCGAGGTCTGTCAGCACTCTCGCGCTGCCGGGATGCCAACGGCAGACCGTCCCCCAGGAGGTTTCGCACAGAGTCCTGCCTGGGATCCGGCAACGAGCACAGTCGCTCGATATGCGTATGAATCGGTCGTTCTGCGGAATCTCGTCTGGCCGGGCGCTCCTCGCTCGACGTTCGACGACTGCTGTGACCGGGTCAAGGAACTCCGGCAGCTGCTGTAGCCGCTCACGTCCGCACCCCCTCGACCAGAGGGGCGCTGATCATGTCCCGAACGGGGTGGCGAATTCAGCGCCTCGAAACCGCTCTCGCTTGAGCAGGCGTGAAACACCAGAGTTCCGTCTGCGGAATTGGCCACGTGGAGCGAGGCGTCGTGTGTCTGGCTACGTTCGGCAACCAACCTGAGGGCCGGGGGTGCGATTCCCCCGTCCCGTCTGGGATCGAAGTGGAGTTCAGCCAGGTCAGGCCCTCATTCAACAGTTGGCATCGCCGCCAAGGGCGTGCAAAGGGCGTCGTTCCACACGTTGGCACGCCCTAAATGCGCCCTCTGACGCCCTGACCAGAGAACCACACCCTCTCTGACCAGGGGAAATGCTTCAAAACACGGTGGAGGTGGGGGGAATCGAACCCCCGTCCCTCAGCTTCGCAGCAGGGCTTCTCCGAGCGCAGCCGGTGGAGAGATCTCGGGTCCTCCCTCGACACCGGCAACTCCGGAGGGCCCCAGCTCACTTAATGTCCTCAGCCGCCCATGAGCACTGCGTCTGAGTAAGTCCCTCTAGATAGTGCCGGCGGCTGGCCCGAGGAACCGGGGCCAGACCGACATCGCAGTTATTTAGGCTGCGAGCGCAACGTTGTCGTTGGCGTTTGTGTTTGTTTTCCGACTCTTTTACGTGGATCCGGAGACCACGGCTCGCTTCACCTGCGTTGACTACCAAGGTCGAAACCAGGCACCCCCGCAGACCGCCCACCCTACTCGCCCACCGCCAGTACTCGCACCAGCTTCAGACTTAGCTCAACACGGCCTGGGTCTGTGTCACTCGGGCGACCAGCTTGCCTGCGTCGTCTCGCAACTCCGTATCCACCACGATGGTGGTCCGGCCCTTGTGCAGGCACGTGCTGGTTGCGGTGACGGAACCACTTCGCACGCCACGCAGGAAGTTGGTTGCGCTGCTGATGGTGGTGGTGCCAGCTGCGCCGTCAGGCAGGTTGAAAAAGGCAGCCATAGCCCCCGACGCATCGGCCAACGCCATCAGCGCTCCCCCATGCATCGCCCCGCCAGCCGTGCAGCGCTCCGGCGCCCATTCCAGATGGGCGACCACCCGTTCTGCGCTCGCCTCGCTGACCGTCATCCCAAGATGAGCGGCGAAGGGCATGGTCTGATGTGCCAGTGCGGTTGGATCGGGTTGCGTCGTCATTTCACCACTCTCGCACCGCACTCCCGATACGCGCTGGCAGCGCAACGCAGGTCCGCGTTACTGGTCGCTTTTGCCGGCCATCTGTTTGACGAACATGTCGGTGGGGATACGCGTCGACCCACGCGCCATCGGCGGCATCGGCTGGAGGATGTCTCGCCGATCAGGGGTTAGACGATCGAGCAGCTCGTCGGACCACTGGTAGCCGTAGCGGCTACGTGCCCACGGCGGCCCATACCGCAGGATGATCACACGCCGCTCCCCCTCAAGCGTTGTCCGACTGGAGCCGCCGTGCATGAGCGAGTCAACGAAGAGCAACGCGTCGCCTGCCTTCACGTGGCACTCGATCGCCCCCGGCAACGCATCCATCCGATCGCCCCGAACATAGCTACCTGCCAAGGGGTGAGGCAGGTTGGACTTGTGGCTTCCCGGAATCACCATCGTTGCACCGTCGCCGGGTCCAATGTCGGTCAACGCCAACAACACGTTGACCTGGCCACAGCGGAACCTCCCGTTTCGATATGCGTACTGAGTACGTACGGATGCATCGTGTCCACCCGAGTGAACAGGGTGATGCCCGCCCGATTGCCGAATGGTGGCGATGCTCTCGTCGATCGTCACACCTTGGACGTACGTCCCTTCTTCGCCCGCGTAATGGTTCACGTGCTGGATCCAGCTGGGATGGTCGATCAGCAAGTCGAACGCTGGATCACCGCAATCCAACAGGTTGTGCAGCTCAAACCCGGTGTCGGCTGTGTAGTCCCTGCGTTGTGCGTTTCCGTACCACTCGCCGGTCCCGATCTCCGGGAACCGGTCATAGGCAGCGTTGAGCGCACCCACCTCGGCCTCGCCAAGCGCGCCGGGCAAAACGAGGAACCCTCGAAGGTCGAACTCGTAATCGTGCAGGGGCGTGGGACCTGTCATCACCGCGCACCGTAGTCCGTAGGTGCGCCCATCGCACGTCCGGAGTCGGTTCGCCCCGACGAGAAGCGTCCGTCTCAATCCAGCCACAATGGAAGTCCGTCGTTTCCACTGTGACCAGACCGGGACTACCCGCCCCGCTCGCGCCACTGTGGGTCACATTAAGCAACGCCGTCCCGATTGTCATCGGTGAAACTACCGACTCTTGACTCGATTCCTGCCATTCCATGCCCTCGGCGTACACTCCGCCTCATGCCATACAACGGCGACCAGCAGCAGACTGACGATTTGACCGCAGCGCTGGCCGACGCGGACCTGCGTGTCTTGCTGATGTGCCTCGTCCATTTGACCGGCGACCGCCGCTGGATGCAACCGCCGTTCACGCCACGCCGCGACGTGCGGTTGATCGCTGACCCACAGTCCGGTTTCACTGACGAACTGGCCGACGAGATCCGTGATGCAATCAGGGGTCTGGTGCAGAACGGTTCCTTTGCCACTCCGACAATTGGGGACCCGGGCAACGAACTACTCGCCGACATGATGAACGTCTGTCTGGGCGAACAGGTGCCGCCCGAGTATCTCCCCATGGTTCGCATCGACATGGGCTTCGACGCGGGGGTCATCGACTGGCCGACCGCCGCCGACCGCGACACCTCCAGCAACGGCGACATCTCGCGACACCTCGCTGACGGCGAAGACTCCACCTCCGTGCTCATCATCGGAGCAGGCATCTCGGGCCTGTGCCTCGCGTTGCAGATGCGTCGCCTGGGCATTGCATACCGCATCGTCGAGAAGAACGCGCAGGTCGGCGGCACGTGGTTCGAGAACCGGTATCCGGGCTGCGGCGTGGACACACCCAACCACTTCTATAGCTACTCCTTCGCGCCTAACCCGGGCTGGACCCACTTCTTCTCACAGCGCGACGAACTGCTTGGCTACGTGCAGAACGTCGCTGCAGACCAAGAGCTGACCCAGACTGTGGAATACAACACCGAGGTGCGGCAGGTGTTGTGGTCCGACGCAGGGCAACGCTGGTACGTATCGGTATCCACTCCGGCCGGCGAATCCACAATCAATGCGCGCGTAGTGGTTGGCGCCATCGGCCACTTCAACCGCCCGGAGGTCGCAAGCTTTCCCGGGCAGGAGCGATTCACGGGACCCATGTTCCACACCGCTAGATGGCCCGACAATTTGGATCTCACGGACAAGCAAGTGGCCGTCATCGGCACCGGCGCATCGTCCATGCAGATCGTGCCTGCCATCGTCGACACCGTACGCGCACTGACAATCTTCCAACGCTCTCCCCAGTGGGCTCGCAACGTGCCGCACCTCAACGACCCGGTCCGTCCCGCTGAAGAGTGGCTCTTTCGCAACCTGCCGTATTACGGCACTTGGACCCGCTTCACGCAGTTCTGGCGTTACGGCGACGGGCTCCTCCGGTTCTTGAAGAAGGACCCCGAGTGGCCGCACCCAGAACGGTCCCTCAACCGCATCAACGACCGACACCGCGAAGAGATGACCAGCCACATCCTCCAGCAGCTGGATGGCCGGCCCGACCTCATCGAAAAGTGCGTGCCGACCTACCCTCCATACGGCAAGCGAATCCTGCTGGACAAGGGATGGTTTGCTGCGCTGAAGCAACCACACGTGACGCTGGCAACCGATGCCATCACGAGCCTTGACGAAACTGGTGTTCTCACCGCAGACGGCACGCATCACGACGCAGACGTTGTGGTCGTGGCTACCGGGTTCAGCGTCACCGACCATGCGGCGCGCCTCAACATCACCGGCCGCAATGCAAAGCGCCTTGCAGACGATTGGGCCGATGACAACCCAACGGCGCACTTGGGCATCACGGTCCCCGGATTTCCCAACCTGTTCCTGATGGGTGGCCCCAACACCAACGCCGGACATGGAGGCAGCGGGTTCCTGATGGCCGAGGCGCAGACCCGCTACATCACGTCGTGCATCGTTGAACTCCTGTCGTCTGGCCACGCCTCCATGGAGGTGCACGATGCCGTCCGAGACGAGTACGTCCAACGAGTCGACGCCGAACACGAAACGCTCATCTGGACGCACCCTGGCATGTCCACTTACTACCGCAACCGGTTTGGCCGGGTTGTGTCACCGATGCCGTTCCGCCTCATCGACTACTGGCATTCCACCCGACAAGTCGACCCGGCAGAGTTCACCTGGTCCTGAATCGGGCCCTACCTGATCCACAACATGATCTTGGACGGCTCTATCACCTGCGTATCGACCTGAATTGAGTAGCGCCCAGTGGCCGGCAGCCGGGCTGAACCCAATCCTGGCAACGTGAACACGGCAACCACAGGATCGGTTGTGGTGGTGTCCAACAACGAGACGGTGACCGTAGCTGCGAACTGCGCCGAGACCGAAATCTTCTGATTCGCTTTGGCACGGAATGTGCCGGACCCGTGCTCGGGCCCGACGTCGAGCGTAGTGACGGACCCACCGACGGATCCCGCAGCGACATCCCCGAACCAGGCACGCAGCTCAACAGCTGCGGCACCGGCCGGGAACACGATCTCGGTTGGCGACGACTGCCAACCAAGGTCAACAACCTGCAAGGGCTCAAAGGTTGTGGTGCTCGGGTAGACAGCGGCCGGATCAAACGTTGGGACGGCCGTCGTTACGGCCACTGGGGGCACCGACGCCTGCTCTGCAGATGCACCAGATCCTGGGCTGCTTGACGCTGCGGCCGCGTCGACCGCCAAGTCCGTTGTCCGAACGTCTCGATTCGTGAGAGAAATCGTTGCGACCACAGCCAGAGCCGATGCCGCTGCAATACCGCCCAGGAAACGGACCCGGGCCCCCTGGTGGCTCGCAGTTCCACCACGGCGTCGACCAACGACCTCTCGCTGATATCGATCAGCGGCAGAATCAAGCGACTCCGCGACCCGTGATATGCGCGCTGATAGTTCCGAGTCCGGAACGTCGTTCATGAGTCCTCCTCTACCAGTTGTTTACGCATCGCCGAAAGCCCTCGATGCACATGATTAGTAACTGCACTGACGGAACACCCAAGCACCTCTGCAACTTCGGCGTATGACCATTGGTGGCCGTGGACCATCAGAAGCGCAACACGCTGAGGCTCGGTCAGCCGAGCAAGTGAGGTCATCAACGACACGTCCGCATCAACATGCCACCGCTCTGGCATACGTGCAGGAAACGAGTGGCGGGTCAACCATCGTCGTTGCGACCGCGTTGCAGACTGAGCAACCCGGTACAGGTAGCCGACGGGGTTGTCCATCACCACAAGCCGATCCCAGTTCTGCCATGCCCATCCCAACGCATCAGCGTGCGCGTCGCACCCGACCTCCACGCCGTAGCGCGCAACGAGCACGGCACGAAGTCGGCCGCTCTCCACCTCGACAAATTCCTCGAACGGATCTCGCCTGGCAGCAACGGGCGCCGAGTCCGAACTGCCCGCAGCGTCCACTTCGTTGCGAACAACCCGCAGCCGCGTCATGGAAGCACCGTGGACGTGGAGCAACCTGCTGGACTTGAACAAGGCCACGCCTGCACAGCCCCAGAGAGCGCCCCAACCAGCAACTCGGCATAGACCGATGCAGCCACTGGAGCCGGGTGCACACCATCTGGTAGGCGCAAGCGCCGCTGTTGCACCACGGTTGGCCAATCAATCACGATCACGTTGGGATGACGCTCTTGTGCTCGTCGAAGCGTCTGATTGACCTTACCTTCCCATCGCCGCGGCGCTTTGACCATCACAAATGCAACCAGCTCTCTATCCGCAAGTTGCGCAATAAGCCCATCGATTGCCGCATCGTTAAACGGCCCGTTTGTTCCCAACGCAACAACCACCATCGCCCGCAATCGCCCCTCGACTCGAAGCCCGTCCACCACCGAACCAGCTTGCACAAACTGCCGGCCGATTTTCGCGTCGATCACGATCGACTGCCCAAGCCGCGCCCGCAGTGCCGGGGATGCCGCTTGCAGCACGGAGTCACCGATGATGGTCACGTTTGCCGGGTCGAACACCAACGGAGGAAATGTCGTTGCGGGAACCGTGGACGGGAGCGTAGTTAGCAGCACCGTGGTTGACAGCAGCGCGGTTGAAAGGAGCGCGGTTGACGGCAGCGTCGACTCAGGCAGCTGTTCATTGGACGAGATGTGCAATGTTGTAGGTGCACCTACAGTTGTCGAAGACGGATCGGCCGACACCGGAATCAGTTCGCCAATGCCACTCGCCAACGGCACAGGTGCGAGACGCGAGGCAGCTGGCGCCGCAGCCGAGGTCACCGCACCCAAGGTCGCCACCAATGTGATGACGCTGCCGACCATTGCGGCGCCCACCAGTTCGGCAGCCCGCCGGGGAGCCGGCACGATGCGGAGTGGAACGACCAGCCGGGGCACGTTGATGTGCCAGTTGAAGCGCCAGTTCTCCATTGCGTTGATCGCAGTTACAGGTGTTGTTTCGATCCACGTGAAGGAGACCTCGGACAGAATCGCAACTAGCACCACCCTCTGCGCAAAACCCCACGCGGACATCGGCACGCCGGCAATCGGGCGGGTCATGACAAATACCGGCCAATGCCACAAGTACACGCCATAGGAACGCGACCCAAGCCACCGCATCGGTGGCGAACCCAACAGCCAAGCTGCGCGCGTGGAGATGCCCTGTTGCGAAGCCACACACGATGCGCCGATGACCACCGCCGTCGACAGAGCCGTGAGACAGAACCAACCGCGATAGAGCGAGAGATCAGTCCCTTCCACGTGCACGAACAGCAGCAGCAAACCCAGCAGCGCAACCGACACGATGGCCTCGGCGACCCACGGAAAGAGCACTGGTTCACGCGACGCAGACCGGCGGACAAACGCAGCCGTCGCGACACCGAGGAACACCGCTCCGATCCGCGTGTCCGTCCCAAAGTACGCGTGGCCGCCGCCCATGGACCCGTCCTTTGCAGCAGCTGTCGCCACCACGGCCTGCCATGAGTAGGAAAGCGTCGCAAGGACTGCAAATACTTCGGCGCAACGAAATCCGACCAACCGCCAAACGACCGGAACCAGCACCGCAAGCAGTAGGTACGCCTGCATCTCAACACCGAGAGACCACAGGTGCCCAAACACCGCACCCCTGCCCGACGAGGCGAAGTAGTCCCGCTGCGTCACCATCTCCACCCAGTTCGCTGTCCCGGTAAGCCCGCCCAGCCCGCCGCGCCACCAGGCTGTCCACTGATTCGGGTCGTCTGGGTAACCGGCCGCAACCACAATCCCCACCACGCCAACGCACGCAACCAGAGCGGGTATCAGCCGACGCGCACGACGCCGCAAGAACTGTTGCCAGAGAGAAGAACCAGATCGGATTGAGTGCTCCACTCGGCCGGGACCGACGCGCACCGACGCGAGCAACCAGTTCCCAACCAGAAACCCGGACAGAACGAAGAACACCTCAACCCCGAGGAACCCACCGGGGATCCACGCTCAGATCTGCGTGGAAGGCCACAACGGCCGCAATTGCAATGGCCCGGACTCCGTCAAGCGCCGCGATCCGATGCCCACCAGACCCCCAGCCACCTGATCGTCGGGCGCTCCCGACGTTTACCGACCTCATGAAAGCAAAGAGCCCGGAGTCGTTCGGTTCCTTTCAGCTGCATCTGAAAATTTCCGGGAAACTGCTTCCGTGTGGTGGCCAAGGAGGCTGAGTACGAGCGCCAGAAGGCAAATTCGGGCCCCGTCCGTCCGGGCACCTCCTATCGCCTAACCTTGACTGGTCCATCAGCCCCACCCTCTTTCGGAGACGATTCCAGTGGCCATCCGCGCCAAGCTCACGACCGCCGCAGAACTCGCAGCAGCTGCGACCGCCGCCAAGAACGCCGGACCAAAGACGGAACGTTCCGAAGAAGAGAAGGCCAAGCGCAAAGAGCGCGTCGCCCAGGCCAAGGACGCTTTGGCTCGCTCAACCGCACTGAAAGGCGACCACGTCGCACCTGCACGTGCTGCGTTGAAGCTCTTCCTGCAGAACCTCAACAACCCACGCCAGCCTGAAGACGCTGCGTTCGGCGCACTCATCGAGGCTCCATTTACCGCTCCGCCCAAGAAGAAGACGAACGAACGTCGCTTCTAAGTAACGGCTGCACGCACGTGCCTGCTGAAGAACCTCAGCCGTTGCAACACCCTGAGCTTGGCGAGATCCTCGTCAGCCAGGCAGAGCTCGCGCAGATTGTCAGCGGGCTCGGCCATCGCATCACCACCGACTACGCAGGTCTCGACCCCCTGCTGGTCGGCGTGCTGCGTGGCGCGTTCGTCTTCATGGCAGATCTTGCGCGCGCCATCCAATGGAGCGTCGAGGTTGACTTCATGGCGGTGTCGTCGTACGGCGCCACCACCAAGAGCAGCGGCGTGGTGCGCATCCTCAAGGATCTCGAGACCGACGTCACCGGACGCCACGTCATCCTGGTCGACGAAATCATCGACTCCGGCCTCACCATGAACTATGTACGCAGACTGTTGGCCGACCGCGGCGCAGCAAGCGTGGAGGTGTGCGCGCTCCTTGTCCGCCAGACCGTTCCTCACGTGGACACGGCCGGACTTCGCTACGTGGGTCGCACCATCCCAGACGACTGGCTGGTCGGCTACGGCCTCGACACCGCACAACGCTGGCGCAACCTTCCAGACGTGCGGGCCTGGCACGCCCCGGACTAGGGCCGCCGATCCTCGGCACCTCTGACTGGTCCTGGAAGCACATGATCCACTAAGAACTGGGGGTGACTCAACCGGATTCGTCCCCTTCGCTCGTTGCTGCCCTCCACACCTCGTGGGAGGCACTGATCGCCCCCGGCGGACTGTTCGCCATGACGCCGATCGAGGTCAACGGCGTCCCCTTGCGGGTCTTCGCAAACGCTCCAGGAACCATGCGCGACCTATGGGCACTCGGTATGGCTCGCGAAGCAGATCGCACGCTCATGTACCTCGTCTACGAAGACGAGCGCTACTCCTATGCCGACATCGGGGGCGATGTTCGCTCACTCGCACACTCACTCCGCGACCGCTTCGGCGTGCAGCAAGGCGACCGGGTCGCCATCGCAATGCGGAACTACCCCGAGTGGGTCACCGCTTACTGGGCCACCCTGTCCATCGGCGCAACCGTGGTTGGCATGAACGCCTGGTGGACGCCAACCGAAATGGAATTCGGCCTCGCTGACAGCAAGCCAAAGGTCCTCATCGCAGACGACGAACGACTCGAGCGGGTCAACGGAGTGCTGGCAGGGTTGCGGGCCAACAACCCACTGGCGGTCATCCGAGTACGCAGTACACGTACGGATGGCGAACTGGCCGACTCGCTTGCATGGTCAGAGGTTGTGGATCGGACCACTGCCCCCGCAACGCTGCCCGACGCAACGATCGACCCCAACGACGACGCCTGCATCTTCTACACCTCAGGCACCACGGGCTTCCCCAAGGGCGCCCAGCTGACCCACCGGGGATGCGTCAACAACATCTTCAACATCATCTTCTGGGCCACGGCTTCGGGAGGGGCGCTTGCTTCGCTCAACCCAGCGCCTGCTGCTGCGCCCACCCCAGGTGCGCCGGCTCCACAGTCGGTGTTCATGGCGCCCACTCCCCTGTTCCACGTGACCGCCAACAACTGCATCCTGCACCCCGGCACCCTGGGCGGCGCAAAGATTGTGTTCATGCACAAGTGGGACCCTGCACGTGCAATCGAGCTGATCGAACGCGAAGGCGTCACCAACTTCTCTGGCGTGCCAACCATGGCGCGCGAGTTGCTGTCGCACCCTGACTGGGAAACTCGCAACACGTCGTCAATGGTTGGCCTCGGCGGAGGTGGCGCACCCTTGCAGCCAGACCTCGTCGGCAAGATTGGCAAGACACTCGAAGGGCGCGGCGCTCCGTCCACCGGCTATGGGCTCACCGAAACACACGGCATCGTCACGGCCAACGGCGCAGCGTTCTTCCTCGAGAAGCCCTCGTCGTGTGGACCGGTCATGCCAACGTTCGACGCGCAGTTGCGAGACGAAGAAAGCAACGTTGTGCAGTCTGGTGGTGACCTCACCGGCGTGTTGTGGGTCCGCGGTTCAGGCGTCATCAAGGGATACCTCAACAGGGTCGAGGCAACCGCCGAGGCCATCCAAGACGGCTGGTTCAACACCGGCGACATTGCCCGCATCGATGCCGACGGGTTCGTGTTCATCGTGGACCGCGCCAAGGACATGGTGCTGCGCGGCGGCGAAAACGTCTACTGCTCCGAGGTCGAAATCGCCATCTACGAGCACCCCGACGTGATCGAAGCCGCCGTGTTCGGCGTGCCAGACGAGCGGCTTGGCGAAGCGGTTGCAGCGGGCGTGCTGCTGAAGCCAGGTTCCACGCTGGATCAGGGCGGGCTGCAGGAGTTCCTCGCGGGCAAGCTGGCTGCCTACAAGATCCCTTCGCAGGTGTGGCTGCTGGATGAAGCAATCCCGCGTAACGCGAACGGCAAACTGGTCAAGCGTGAGCTGCGCGCCCGACTGCTGGCAGGCTGACCCAAAGTGTTTGCCGACGTCAACGGGATCTCGGTCTACGTCGAAGTCTCCGGGCCGCGCAACGGACCCACGCTGCTGGTGATCTCTGGAACCGGGGGTGATCTCCGGTCCGACGTTGATCGTCACGGCAACCGGATGACGCACCCGGCAGCGAAGGCCGGAATGCGAGTGATCCGATACGACCAGCGCGGGTTGGGCCAGACCTCAAAACCGGACCAGAAATACACGATGGCCGACTACGCAGACGATGCCGCCGCACTGCTGCGATGGCTGGTGGACGTGGACGAGATCGACCCGATCAGCGCTGGCAGCGCCGAGACGAGCGGCACCTCGGCGCTGGTCAGCGTGGTCGGGATCAGCTTCGGTGGCATGGTTGCCCAACATCTTGCGATCCGCCATCCCGCATTTGTTGGGCGACTGGTGTTGTGTTGCACGTCATCGGGCGGCGTTGGCGGGTCGTCTTATGACCTGCTCGCACTGGAGTCGATGTCAATGGCAGACCGTGCTGTCATCGGCGCCACCATTTCCGACACCCGCAACAATCCAACTGCCGACCCCCCGACGTACGCGCCGGGCGTTGCTGGTGCAGCGGCACGTGGTGCGATCGCCGCTCAACTGCGAGCGGAAACTCCGGACGGTCTGATCGGTTACCGGCGCCAATTAGAAGCTCGTGCCGATCACAACACCTGGGATGCCCTCACATCAATCACGGCACCCACCTTGGTATGTGCGGGGGTGTTCGACGGCCAGGCCCCTCCAGCAAACTCACAGGCCCTCACAGACCGAATCCCCAATGCCACGCTGCAGATGTTTCAGGGCGGACACGGATTCCTGTTTCAAGACCCCGCCGCGTGGCCGGCGATTCTTTCGTTCCTGCAGGGCTAAGGGCTCAGGCCTGACCGCGGGGTCAGGCCTTGGCCAGCGATACCAACCATTCAATGGTCCCGGTCTCGCCAACCTCCACGAATGGCTTCACCGACGGGTTCTCGATCCCGTAGTCAGCAAACGTGATTGGCAAGGTGCCAAGTACCTGGATCTCTGCGCCCTGACGACGCGCCTGCAGGTCGACCATGACGGACTTCGTGACCCCGTGGAGCGCAAGGTCGCCGGTTGCCTTGACAGCAATCTGCTCGCCCTCGGCGGGCACAGATCCGAAATCAATCGGTGCCGTCAACGTGAAGCTGGCTGTTGGGAACTGCGCCGTCTGCAGGATCCGACCCTGAACCTGTCCGTCTCGGCGGTCAGAGTCCGACGCAAGCTTCGTGAGGTCAAACTCGAACGACGCCGCTGTTGCCTGGGTACCAGCAATAGTCATGGACCCGGTAACCGCAGTGGTGCGTCCAACTCCCTCGGTCTCCTGACCCTGCAGGATCTCCGGCACCCGGTATCCGCCTTGCCCGGTTGACACGGTCCAGTTACCTTCCACGGAGTCACTGGCCGAGCCAGCCTGAACTGCAGCTGCTGCCTCGGTCGTTGGCGCATCGACCGCAGCTTCAGTGACCGGAGCAGCCTCGGTAACAGGAACCTCATCAGCTGCTGCGTCTGTAACGGGCGCGGCCTCTGCTGCCACCACGGTGGTTTCGACGACCTCTGCTGTGGCTGCGTCACTGCCACACCCCGACAGAGCGATTAGGGCCACTACCGCTGGGGCGACCACACCGAACGTGCAACGCGACGAAATGCGGGATGGCCGGGAAAAAGTCATGCCGCAAACCATGTCGGCCACATCATGAGAGCCCAATGAGACCACCTGATGCGACCAGCGCGGGTCATCGAGGTCGCACCGACCGGTGATGCAACGAAGGAGCGAGAGGCTCCGGCAGCCCTAACGCCCGACCGAACCGGCGGAGTTCCGCTTCGAGCCTCGCAAGTGTTTCGACCGGCTCGCGTGCACCTGCGACCGCTTGAGCGGCCGCCAAAACGGTCGATCCGAAGTCGTCCAGGAGCACACCCGCCGTTCGTTGCGTCATCGCGTCCCACCACCGCGTGTCCACCGGGTGCAAATGCGCAAGCCGCTCACACGACACGCATCGCATCCACCCCGTGCCCGTCTGCACAGGGTTGCCGACCGGCTTCACCATCGTTCCGCATAGAGAAGGCACAAGATTTGGGGCGTCGGCGGCCACACCATGGGGCAATCCGGTCACTCGGACTCGATGCAATCTGAGACGGCTGAACGCCTCAAAACCAATGAACGGTGGGGTGCCCATTTCGTGTGCCAGAAAAGCTACCGAAGGAACACCAGCAACACCGATCTGCCCGGCGCGCTTCGGCTCAGGCAGCGTTCGACGTTGCGGGGGCGAACCCGCCCGCAGGAGCCCCCGACGCCTCTCGCAGGCCCGGACTCGATGACTACCCCGGCAGAACCTCGGGCGTCGCCCACGATCTGATCGTGGATTGAATCGTGTGTTGCACCATTCGCAAAGAATCACTCCCTCAGGCGTGAACACCTGACAATCATCTCGTTTGCTCTCAAATGCATCGGTCATACACGCAGGATCTCAGAAGGGTATGACAATCAAAGACCTCAAACCCACCAGACCCGCTTCAAACCCAACATATGCATTCGTTCCGTAATGAAATGCAGCAAGCCTCTTGAAACGACCGAACGAAGGCTCTCGCAGACTTCGCGGGACTCAGGCACGTTCGCGGCCCTGCCATAGCGATGCCTAGGCCCGCGAACGTGCCTGAATGCCGCGAACTTTGGACGAGAGGGTTGGCGTAATCCACCGGGATTCATTACGGAACGAAAAGACGCACTTGGGCGGATTCATTACGGAACGAACGCGACCCGTTGGACTCTCGCCTAGTCCGTCGCTGCCATCAGGGATTCATTACGGAACGAATGCATATGGTTTGAAAAAGGCACGGCGTAGTGACTCGGGTGCCGTGAGGTGCGCTGATGTGCATCGGGTTTGACGATCAAAGCCGAGGGACCACCAAGGGAGCGCACAGCCACGCGAAGCGAACGGTTCGGGGTCTTACCGGACGCGCACGACTCGCATCACGTCAGTGGAGCCGTAGCCCGACAATGGGTCACCGGCGAGCACCAGCACATGGTCACCGGGGCCGGCGAAACCGGCCTTGACGACACGCTCAACGCTCTGCCAGACCAGCTCATCGGTTGACCGGTACGTGCCGACCATCAGCGGAATCACACCCCACACCAACGCCAGCCGCCGAGCTGCGGCGTCGTCGGGCGATGCGGCAATCAACGTCGGGAGTGGACGGAAGCGAGCCATAGCCCGAGCGGTGCGGCCGGAAACCGTGCAGCACACAATTGCCCGTGCGCCTACGTCTGAGGACGCCTGCCATGCAGCGTGGGTGAGCGCCTGAGTGACCAGCAACTCCCCCTCAGAATCGGTACGACGCTGCACCCGGCCGAGACGAGAACCCCATTGCTGGTAGCTGGCTTGACGTTCGGCCGCTTCGATGATGCGACCCATCGTTTCGATGACCAGCACAGGCTGGTCGCCGATTGCGGTCTCGCCGGAAAGCATCACTGCGTCGGTTCCGTCGAACACTGCGTTGGCCACGTCGCTCACCTCAGCACGCGTTGGCGCTGGGGCCTTGATCATCGACTCAAGCATCTGGGTTGCCGTGATCACCGGAACACCGGCTTCGACGCATGCGCGGATGATTCGCTTCTGGAGGTGAGGAACCTCTTCCAACGGACAGTCAATTCCAAGGTCTCCGCGAGCAACCATGACAGCGTCAGCAACCTCGATGATTGGCATGAGTTCGTCGACTCCGCCGCGAGTCTCGATCTTTGCCACCAACGCCGGGCACTCCAGCCCAGCAGCTTCCAGCGTGGAACGAACCTTGACAAGGTCCGCTGCTTTGCGAACGAAGGAAACGGCCAAGAAGTCCACACCGGCCTTGGCCATCTCGACTGCGAAAACAAGATCCTCGTCTGTGGGTGTGGCCAGCTGCAGACGATCTCCAGGAAGGTGTACGCCCGGTTTGCCACGCAACCGCCCACCGGTTCGCACAATCGCATGCACGCTTTCGGAACGAACCTCCACAACACCGAGGGTGATGTCGCCGTCTCCCAACGCAATCCGATCGCCGGCAGCAACGTCGGTCAGGAGTCCCGCATACTCCACGTGGATGATGGACCCGTTGGACTCTGCAGAACCAGGCATGAGGGAGATTTCTTGCCCCGGCGAAACCACAACACCAACTTCACCGAACGAACCGGCGCGGATCTTGGGTCCAGGAAGGTCGGCGAGGATGGCCACAGGGTGATCCGCTTCTCTCACCGCCCGCTGGAGTTTGGCCAACCGATCCAAGTGGCTTGCCAGATCACCGTGTGAAAGGTTGAGCCGAAACACATCGACGCCAGCGTTGATCAGCCCAGTCAACTGCTCGTGTGAATCAGACGCAGGCCCAACTGTTGCGACGATCTTTGTACGATGCGGTTTCGCGTGCTTGATGTTCATAAGCGTGCTTTCTATCTATTCATTCAATGCTGTGATTGCCGTCAATGGCGGCGAGAACGGAAATGGTTCGCAACGTAAGCGACGACCAACACACCAACGATGACGTATCCCCCGCGCGTGATCCAGGACTCGACCTCTTCAATGTTGTCACCGACTTTGTAACCGATGAACACACACGTGGCGGCCCAGGAAATTGCGCCAGCGATGTCCCACGGAAGAAACGCCCGATACGACATGCCAGACATTCCAGCGGAGGCAGGCATGATGGCCCGCAAGAACCCAATCCAACGACCAAACAGAACCACCAAACCTTTGCGGCGATGAATCAGGGTTTGGGTGCGTTCCCAAGAACTTTGCTTGATGCGGCGCCCCAGGCGAGAGCTGCGGATTTGGTCCCCGAATCGAAGCCCGAGATGAAAGCCGACGAAATCACCTGACAGTGCAGCAGCGATGCCCACAAGGATGAGCAACGAAAGCGATGCGTTACCAGCACCAGCCGCAGCGCCCGCTAACAGCAACGTGACTTCACCGGGAATGAAGAACAACAGGGTTCCGGTCTCGGCGAACGTCACGATGAACGTGATGATGTAGAGCCACGGTCCAGACACGCCACTCAACCAAGTTTGGAGCCGATCAACGATCCAGCTCGCAAGGATCATCGGAGTCAACGCGCTAAACGTCGAGGAAGCGGCTGACAGCAATGGCGGACCCAATGGCCCCAACTGCTGCGCCCACCAACAGCATCAAGATCCCCGTGCCAGCGATTTCCGCACCGGACACCGAGAAGCTCTTGAACAACGTGGTGGATGACTCACGGATTGCGTTCTGTAGCCGGCCAGCACCCAGGTAGACAGCAGCGAACGCGATGACGGCTCCGATGAATCCCTGCAGCAATCCTTCCAACATGAACGGAAGGCGGATGAACCAGTTAGTTCCACCAACCAGCTTCATCACAGCTACTTCGCGACGGCGGCTGAAAATTGCCAACTGGATGGTGTTGAGGATCAGCAGAACCGCAGCAACCAACAGTGCGATTGCGACGGAGAGCAACACCAACTGAATAACCCTTGTTATGCGCAACAGCGCCTTGATGTCTTCGTCGCTGACGACCCGGTACACGCCCTCGCGATTGCGGAACGGATCGCCCAACGCGCTGATGCGTTCTGCTTTGGCAGGCACAACTCGGAACGAGGAAGGCATGTCCTTCTCGCTCTGGAACAGGTCTTTCTGTTCCGGGTCGTTGCGGAAGATCTCTTTGAATTCCTCAAACGCAGACTTCTGGTCTACGTAGCGGTAACGCGTGACCTGACCGGATTTCTTCAGATCGTCGAGCTCGGCGCGCACCGCATCGAGCTGCGTCTGCGTTGCCGCAGGCTGCATGTAGATGTTGAGCTCGATGCCCTCGCGGAATTGGCGGGCGTAGTTGTTCATGCCCTGACGCAGGAGGAGCGACGCTCCAACGATGGTGAGCGACACCACGATGGTGATGACCGCGGTGACAGTCATCAACACATTGCGGCGAAGATTCGAAAGGCTTTCGCGAATGAGATATGTGGGGCGGGCGGCCATCTGTAGTTCTCGCTCGTCTCAGTCCAGGGTTCCGTAGACGCCGCGCGCCTGGTCACGTACCAACGTGCCGCGATCAAGCTCGATCACCCGGCGACGCATGGAGTCAACAATGCCCTGATCGTGGGTAGCCATCAGAACGGTTGTGCCGGTGCGGTTGATGCGCTCCAGCAGTCGCATGATGCCGATTGACGTGTTGGGGTCGAGGTTGCCCGTGGGCTCGTCGGCCAACAGCAAGAGCGGCCGGTTGATGAAGGCACGGGCGATGCTGACGCGCTGCTGTTCGCCGCCGGACAGCTCGTTGGGGAAAGCTTCTTGCTTCTTGGTGAGGCCGACGAGATCCAAGATCTGCGGAACCTGCTGCGAGATAACCGACTTCGGACGGCCGATCACGTCGAGCGCAAACGACACGTTTTCGTAGACGGTCTTATTGGGCAGCAGTTTGAAGTCCTGGAAGATGCAACCGATGTTGCGGCGAAGGTAAGGAACCTTGCCTTTTGGCAACTCGGGAACATTTTTGCCGGCCACATAAACCTGGCCCTCTGTGGGCAATTCTTCACGCAGCAACAACCGCATGAACGTCGATTTGCCAGAGCCAGATGAACCGACAAGAAAGACGAACTCGCCCTTTTCGATTTCGGCGGACACTCCACGGAGAGCCGTTGCACCGTTGCGGTACACCTTGGTGACGTTGTCGAGACGGATCATGGGCAAGCTCTAGTCATTGTGGGCCGAACGCCGCCACGCACCCTAGTTCGGACCGTTCACGAACAGGCGCACCCTCACGCCGCGGGCTCGTTGGCTCGACGCCATCGCAGCCACGATTCAATGAACCCGTCGATGTCACCGTCGAGCACGTCGGCAGGTGTACCAACCTCGTGCTCGGTGCGGAGGTCCTTGACCATTTGGTACGGCGCAAGCACGTAGGAGCGGATCTGGTTGCCCCACGCAGCTTCCTTCTGAGGGCCAGTGATGTCTGCCATCATCTGGTCTCGCTCTTGACGCTGACGCTCGATAAGTTTCGCCGCCAACATGTCCATCGCCCGTGCACGGTTCTGAATCTGGCTGCGCTCGATCTGGCAGCTGACAACGATGCCCGTGGGGATGTGGGTCATACGAACGGCCGAGTCCGTTGTGTTGACGTGCTGACCACCAGCGCCAGATGATCGGAACACGTCGACGCGGAGGTCTTTTTCATCGATGTTCACCTTGGACGTGGCGTCCTCGATGACCGGCGTGAGCGACACGCCGGCGAACGACGTTTGTCTGCGCGCTTGCTGATCGAATGGCGAGATACGAACGAGGCGGTGCACACCACGTTCGGCCGACAACAGACCGTATGCGTACCTACCTTTAACGATGAGAATGGCAGTTGTGATGCCGGCTTCGGCACCCTCGGCAACGGACTCGATTTCAACTTCGAAGCCGCGCCGCTCTCCCCAGCGCACATACATACGCAGCAGCATTTCGGCCCAGTCCTGCGCATCGACGCCCCCTGCGCCGGAGTGGATTTCGAAGATAGCGTCGCCCTCGTCGTACTCACCCGTAAACAAGCTGCGCAGCTCGAGTTCTTCCAGCACCTTGCGAGCCGCTGCAACATGTTCCAGCAGCTCGGGCTCGAGGGACTCGTCTTCCATCTCTGTGCCAAGCTCCAGGAGCGTGTCAGCGTCGTCGAGGTGACGGGCCACACCGGTGAGCGACTCGAGATCGTCCTTCACGGTTGCGTACTGCGCGCCAACCTTGCGGCCGATCTCGGGGTCATCCCACAGGTCTGGTCGGGCCAGTTCTGTCTCGAGCCGCACAAACTCTGTCTTGAGTCGGTCGAAGCCTAAATAGTTTTCGGCTTCGCGCAGGCGCGCTCGTTCGGCAACGAGCGCGTCAGCATGATCTCTCAACATGGCAATGGATCCGGTGTGGTTGGTGGGTTTCGCTCAGCGCCCGTGACAGAGCTTGAACTTCTTGCCGCTGTCGCACCAGCAAGGGTCGTTACGACCCAGCTTCTCGTGGTCGGACTTGACGAGCGGGGTTTGCGATGCGGGTTCGTCCTCCGCAATCCGTGTGACAAGGCCATCTTCGGAGACCTCGACATCATCGTCCTGCGCTGCCAACAGCTGCGCGACGTCGGCGCCGATGAGACCGGTGAGACGCTCTGGCGCTTCGCCTTCATCACCAGACACGTAGGAAATGTCTTCGATTGTTGGGGCGTGGGACTCCACAACAACCTCTGCGTGCATGCAATACCGCACGAAGTCTGCCTCGATGGTGGCCATGAGGTTGCCGAACGCAGCAAAGCCGTCTCGTTGCCATTCGACCAACGGATCTTTTTGACCCATTGCGCGGAGATGGATGCCCTCTTGGAGGTAGTCCATGTCTGCGAGGTGTTCACGCCAGCGTTGGTCGATGATGCTGAGAAACACGTTGCGTTCCACGTCTCGTGCAACTTCGGAACCAAGCTTTGCTTCCTTGGCCGTATAGAACTCGTGTGCCTCGGTCTGCAAGGACTCGATGAGCTGCTTGCGCGAGCGGGCCTGGCCCAAGTCCTCTAACGAGAACTCGGTGGGGAACATGCCCTGCGCATCGGCCAGCAGGTTCTCCAAGTTCCACTCGTCGGAGGCTTCTGTTGGGCAGTTGCGCTCGACCATGTCTTCGACAACCGTGTCAATGTTGCGGCGCAGCACCTCGTCGACGTCGCCTCCGGTGAGGACCTGGTTTCGCTTGGCGTAGATGACCTTGCGTTGCTCGTTCATGACCTCGTCGTACTTGAGGACGTTCTTACGGATTTCGGCGTTGCGGCCTTCAACCGTTGACTGTGCGCGCTCGATGGCCTTGCTGACCATCTTCGCTTCGATTGGCACGTCGTCAGGAAGCGCACGTCCCATGACCCAGTTCATTGCGCCCGTGGCGAACAACCGCATGAGGTCGTCGTCCAAGGACAGGTAGAAACGACTTTCGCCTGGGTCGCCCTGACGGCCGGCACGACCACGCAACTGGTTGTCGATGCGGCGGCTCTCGTGTCGTTCGGTGGCAAGCACGTACAAGCCGCCGAGTTCCCTGACCTGCTTGCCTTCGCTGGCGCAGTCTTCGACGAAGTGTGCCTTGGCCTTTTCGAGCGCATCAAGCGCTGCACGCCGTGCTGTTGCAAGGTCAGGGTCAGCTTCGAGCTGCTCGAACACGGCGGGGTCGCCCGGATCCATGTCGAGGAGGGCTGGGTTATGCCCCTGATCGGTTGCCTGGCGACGGGCCAACCCGTCAGGGTTTCCGCCAAGGAGAATGTCGACGCCGCGGCCTGCCATGTTGGTGGCAACCGTGACCGCACCGATGCGGCCGGCCTGCGCCACAATCTCGGCTTCCTTGGTGTGCTGCTTTGCGTTCAGCACCGAGTGGGGAATGCCGCGCTCGGTGAGGAGCTGCGACAGGTACTCGGACTTTTCAACCGAAACCGTGCCAACCAGAACCGGCTGACCTTTCTCGTGACGCTCGGCGATGTCTGCTGCGACCGCATCGAACTTTGGACGCTCGCCCTTGTAGATAAGGTCGGCCTGATCCTGGCGGACCAACGGACGATGCGTTGGGATTGGCACCACGGAAAGGCTGTAGGTGCTGTGGAACTCGCCGGCTTCGGTCTCGGCCGTACCGGTCATGCCTGCGAGCTTTTCGTAGAGACGGAAGTAATTCTGCAGCGTGGTTGTGGCCAGCGTCTGGTTCTCTTCCTTGATCTTCACGCGCTCTTTGGCCTCAACGGCTTGGTGCAGACCCTCGGACCAGCGACGGCCTTCGAGGACACGACCCGTGAACTCGTCGACGATGTTCACTTCGCCGCCCTGGACCAGGTACTCCACGTCACGGCGATACAACTCTTTGGCGCGCAGCGCTGCGTTGAGGTGATGGACAAAGTCAGCGGACGGATCGTCGTAGATGTTGTCGACGCCCAACGCAGCCTCAACCTTGTCGATGCCGGACTCGGTTGGGAAGACCTGCTTCTTCTCTTCGTCGACCTCGTAGTCCGTACCACGGGTGAGGCTGCGAGAGATTGCGGCGAACTGCACGTACAACTTGGCAGCGTCTGCCACACGACCGGAAATGATGTGGGGTGTGCGGGCTTCGTCGATGAGGATGGAGTCAACTTCGTCGACGATGGCGAAGTAATGGCCACGCTGCACACGGTCTTCGGTGCTCATGGCCATGTTGTCTCGGAGGAAATCGAAACCAAGCTCAGAGTTGGTGGAGTACGTGACGTCACAGCCGTATGCCGCACGCTTTGCAGCAGAGTCACTGTCGTCCGGGATGACCAACCCGACCGAGAGGCCAAGCCAGCGGTGGATTTGGCCCATCCAATCTGCGTCACGGCGGGCCAGGTAGTCGTTCACCGTCACGAGGTGCACGCCCTTGCCCGTGAGCCCGTTGAGGTAGACCGGAAGCGTGGAGACAAGCGTCTTGCCTTCACCTGTCTTCATTTCGGCGATCCAGCCGAAGTGCAACGCGGCGCCGCCCATGAGCTGCACGTCGTAGTGACGTTGGCCAATGACACGACGTGAAGCTTCACGAGTAGTGGCAAACGCATCGATCAGCAGGTCGTTGAGGTCTGCTCCATTGGCCAACATCTGACGGAACTCGCCGGTCTTACCGCGAAGTTCGTCGTCGGACAACCGTTCGTATTGCGCCTCGAGCGCGTTGATGTTGGGGACGATGTCCGCGAGCGCGCGGACCTTCTTCCCCTCGCCGGCGCGCAGAATCCGCTTGAAGATCGACATAAGGGCTACATCGTACCGGCGTTGAGACGTCTGGCGGGACCCGACTTTGCCGCAGCGACAAGGCGGGTCACGCCCGAGTGCAATGGCGAGTGTGACCTTGGTTACAGTGCCACCCAAGAGCCGACGAATCGCTCGGCAGCTCATGTCAGGAGAACCCATGAAGGTACGAGCAGGAGTCATGTTGTCGATGCCGGTCAAACCGGTAGCCGGCAAGTGGGAAGTCGTCGAGGTAGACCTCGACGAACCACGCCAGGGCGAACTTCGCCTCAAGATGGTTGCATCGGGGCTTTGCCACTCCGATGACCACCTCGCAACGGGTGACATCCCGTTCGGCACCTACCCCGTCTGCGGCGGCCACGAAGGCGCCGGCATCGTCGATGCGATCGGACCCAACACAACCGGGTTCGAAATCGGCGACCACGTGGTCATGTCGTTCCTCCCCGGCTGCGGTCGCTGCCGTTGGTGCGCAAGCGGCATGCAGAACCTGTGCGACAGCGGCGCCACGCTCCTCCTCGGTTCACGCGCCGACCTCAGCTACCGCATGACCTATAACGGCCAGCCGGTCGGGCAGATGTGTGGCATCTCAACCTTCGCCGAGTACACCGTTTGTTCAACGGAGAACGCCGTCAAAATCTCGAAGGACATCCCGTTGGACAAGGCATGCCTCGTCGGTTGCGGCGTCGGCACCGGATTCGGATCAGCGGAGAACTCCGCCAACGTCAAGCCCGGCGACACGGTCATCGTGATGGGAATCGGCGGCATTGGTATCAACGCCGTGCAGGGTGCCGCGATCAAGGGCGCAAGCCACGTCATCGCCGTTGACCCAGTCGAGTTCAAGCGCGAAAAGGCGATGGAACTCGGAGCAACGCACGCGTTCAGCAACATGGTCGATGCCATGGCGTTCGCCCAATCGGTAACTAACGGTCAGGGCGCCGATTCCGCCATCGTCACCGTTGGAGTCACCAAGGGCGAGCACATAGCCCAGGCGTTCGACGCAATCCGCAAGGCCGGCACCGTTGTGGTGACCGGGCTCGGCGACCTCACCGAAACGGGCATTCCAATTTCTCCCGGCATGCTCACGTTGTTCCAGAAGCGAATCCAGGGATCGCTGTTCGGCGAGTCCAGCCCATCGAAGGACATTCTTCGGTACTTGTCGATGTACCAAGCCGGCACGTTGAAGCTCGACGAGTTGGTCACCAAGACCTACACCCTCGAGACGCTCAACGAGGGCTACGCCGACATGCACGCGGGCAAGAACCTCCGTGGCGTGTTGATCCACCGCACCTAACGCTGTTTCGCAACAAGCAGCCCGCAAACAAATCAGGTCCCGCCCGCCCAGCGGGTTTCGGGACCTGATTCGCGTTCGCCGATCAGCAGATGACGGCGGGGTTGGGATTACCTCACGTGCTCGCTCAAGCTCAAGCGGCGGCGTCGATCAGGCCGAGGTGGCCATCTTCCCGGCGATACACAACAGCGGCCCGGCCCGTCTCCACGTTGGTGAAGAGATAGAAGTCGTGCTGCAGGAGGTCCATCCGCAGTGCCGCGTCGTCTGCGGTCATTGCACTCACTTCGAACTGCTTGCGCCGCACAATCTTGGCGACGTTGTCCGGCTCGGCTTCCGCTGCCAGCGGCTCCAGCAACAAGACGGCCGCCGGTGGCGTCTCGTGCAAACCAGCCGAATGGTGATGGCCAGCCTTCGGGCCACCGTGCTGACGTATGTCTACCTTCCCTTTGACCTTGACCAACTGGTTCTCAAGCTTTGCAACAACGAGATCAAGTGCAGCCTGCTGAGTAGCAGCGGCGGCTCGGGCACGCACGATATGGCCGTTGCCACGCATGGTCGCCTCACACACTTCGCGCCGCCCATGTCCAACTCTCGGATTCGGTTCCTCGGAGAAACCGACCTCTGCAGTGTCCATGCCCGGGAGAAAACGGGACAGGCGGGTGATCTTTTCGTTGGCTGACGCCTTCACAATGTCGTCGATGCTGACGTTGCGATGACGGATGCTGATATGCACCATTGGTGCTCCTTCGGATTGGTCGTTGATTTCGTTTTGGGAAACTGACGTTGCTGCGAATGCTCGAAAAACACAACGACCCCGGGCCATCGGCCAGAGGTCGTTCGGATTCATACAACTGGATGCTGCGTGGTGGCAGCCTGCGACATCTGACGGATTCACCGGCGGACGCCTTTGGGTTCAACTCCCATAACGCATCGTACGCACGCGGACTACCCGTTTCGCAACTACCAGTTGTGTGACGATTCGGTGACGCTCGTGTCATGTTGCGTTGTTTTGGGTGAACGGCGGGCGCCCCAGACGCGTTAGAGCTTCACCGCTGCCACGAGGGCGTTCACGCACGGTGCTCCCGCATCGCGAAGTACCCGGGCAGCGTCGCTGAGGGTGGCGCCCGTGGTCATCACATCGTCAACGAGGAGAACCTGCCCCAGTTCCAACCCATCAGACCCCTCCAGAAGCCGAAACCGCTCTGCTCGTTGTGAGCGCTCTTCCCTGGTGGAACCAGTTTGGGCGCGACGATCTGACCGATGAACAAGGAGACGTTGGCAGCGCAAGCCCAGAAGCATCGCTGTGTGCTGGGCAAGAACCTGCGCCTGGTCATAGCCACGGCGTCGGCGACGTTGTGGAGAGGTCGGCGCCCAGGTGACCACCGTTTCGCCCCCAAAGGCAGCGGAGGTGGCGAGGCATGTGATTTCCGGGCGGGACTCAAGGACAGCCTCGGCCATGCGGCCGGCCAGAAACACCAGCGCCCGAGTATTGCCTCGGTACTTCGCCGCAGTGATCAACGTCCGCACCGCTCCGTCATAAGCAAACGGCGAGACCACCGTGGCGCACCACAACGGCGCAGCCGGACATAAGGGAAGCGAACGCACCCGAATGGGCACCACGCACTTCCGACAGGGAGATAACCCAGTGGAACCTGTGGACCGAGTCGATCCACAGATAGCGCACCGAGCGGGAAACAACACCTCTACAACGCCCGCGTTGTTGGTGCCCAAAACAGCCTGACCCGATTTCCACATGTGCGCATCGTGCACCAACCCCTGTGACAGCCAACCATGTGACAGCCAACTCCTCTGACAAACGAACCGATGTGACAGCCAGCCCTCTGACAAACGAACCGACGGTCGACGTCGCGTCCCCAGTGTGCCTTCGCGTCCCCCCAGTGTCGTCCCTCCGGGGACGCGAAGGCACGTGGGGGACGCGAAGTAGGTGTTGATGGGCGCAGTGCAGCAGACTGGGCGGATGTCTTCTCGGAGTTCTCGTACCGCTTCTGTGGGTGCAGTTGCACCCGCAATTGACCTCGAACAGGCGGACGGGACTCGGTGGCGGTTGGCGGACGCAGACGGGCCGGTCGTGTTGGTCTTCCTCAGAGGGTTCTTTTGACCGTTTTGCCGCAAGCACCTTGCGCAGTTGCGTGAGGCTCATCAAGCACTAACAGCCGACGGCGCAATCATGGTGGCCATCGCCCCAGACACAGTCGTTGGATTGCGCCGGCACCTCTTGACGAACGACTACCCGTTCACGCTGCTCGCGGACCCAGACGGAGCCGTCTTCGACGCGTACGACGTCACCAGCCGCATGGCGTCACTTGGCCAACAACCAGGGCTGTTCGTCATTGGAAGCGACGGCAAAGTCGCCTTCGACACCATTGGTAATCAGCAGTGGGATTTGGTGAAACCAAGCGAGCTTGGCCGTCATCTGGCCAAGCTCGGCGACTAACGCTGCAATCCACCTCGCAACGCCGTTAGGAGGTGGATTGCCCCCAGCAACGACGGGTTGCTCACCTCGGATTCGCTCCGATCCCTCCGCTCACCACTCGGCCGCGCCCACAGGTGGGGGCAACCTCTCTCGCGGCGATTTAGGCCGCTGGTGAACCGGTGCGGACTGCACCGGGCGATGCAAGAAACGTCGTGTGCTGTTCGTCGGTGGCCGAGGTTGCGTCGTCGATCAGCAGGTCTGGGATGCCTTCGATGACCGCATAGATGCGGTGCAGGCGATCGTTGTAAAGCACGTTGTGCTCTGGGACGTAGAGGAGCGGCAGGCGATCCTCAGGGCATACGAGAAGCTCGATGAGCAGCGGGGCAAGTGATCCAGACATGGTCATGCGCCTCAGTACCGGTACGACTCGGCCTTGAAGGGCCCAGAAAGATCAACGTCGAGGTACTCGGCCTGCGACTCGCTGAGCGGCGTGATCTTTGCGCCAAGTGCTTCGGCGTGGATGCGGGCAACCTTTTCGTCCAGCGACTTCGGCAGCACGTACACACCAACGGGGTACTTGTCTGGGTTGGTGAACAGCTCCACCTGAGCAAGCGTCTGGTTGGCGAACGAGCAACTCATCACAAAGCTTGGGTGACCCGTTGCGCAACCGAGGTTGACCAGGCGACCCTCGGCGAGGATGAGCACGGCGTGACCGTCGGGAAAGGTCCATAGGTCTGTCTGTGGCTTGATTTCCAACCGGGTTGCACCACTGCGTGCGAGGCCTGCCATGTCGATCTCGTTATCGAAGTGGCCGATGTTGCACACGATGGCGTTGTGCTTCATTTTCGACATGTGTTCGGTGGTGACCACGTCGGTGTTGCCGGTTGCAGTCACGAAGATGTCGGCCTTGCCAACAACCTCGTCCATCAGCACAACTTCGTAACCCTCCATTGCAGCCTGCAACGCATTGATGGGGTCGATCTCGGTGATGAGCACGCGGGCGCCCTGGCCACGCAATGACTGGGCAGAGCCCTTGCCAACGTCTCCGTAGCCGCAGACAACAGCGGTCTTGCCGCCAATCATCACGTCAGTTGCTCGGTTGATTGCGTCCACCAGCGAGTGGCGGCAACCGTACAGATTGTCGAACTTGGACTTGGTGACGGAGTCGTTGACGTTGATGGCCGGAAGCTTCAGCTCGCCCTTGGCGTGCATTTGGTACAAGCGGTGTACGCCTGTGGTGGTTTCTTCGGTGACACCCTTGACGCCGGCAAGCATGCGGGTCCACTTGGTCTTGTCTTCCTTCAACGTCTTTGTAAGCACGCTGAGGATGATTGCGAGTTCCTGGTTGGAGGCTTCGCCTGGGTCCGGAACAAGACCTGCTGCTTCGTACTCTGCACCGCGGTGCAGCAGCAGCGTGGCATCGCCGCCGTCGTCGAGGATCATGTTGGGACCATCGCCGTCAGGCCAGGTCATCATCTGCTCGGTGCACCACCAGTACTCCTCGAGCGATTCGCCCTTCCATGCGAACACTGGAACACCACTTGGGTTTTCTGCGGTGCCGTTGGGGCCAACCGCAATTGCGGCAGCAGCGTGGTCCTGTGTGGAGAAGATGTTGCACGACGCCCAGCGGACTTCAGCGCCAAGCTCAACCAGCGTCTCGATGAGCACAGCGGTCTGGATGGTCATGTGAAGCGAGCCGGAGATGCGAGCACCCTTGAGTGGCTTCGACGGGCCAAGTTCCTTGCGGATGGCGCGGAGGCCAGGCATTTCGTGTTCGGCAAGGTGGATCTCGCGGCGGCCGAATGGCGCCATGGCGAGGTCGGCGACTTTGAAGTCGCGGGGGGACAATTTTCGTTCGGTTTGTTCGGTTCGTTCGGACGCGTTCACGTCGTTCTCCTTGTAAAGGGGGAAACCAGGTCGGCAGGGCCAACGGCTGGATTACGGGTGTGAGTCTGTCGGCCCGGAGCACCGGGTGACAACCACGCCGAACGCTTGGTGTCTTGCCGCAACCTTGCTGCAACTTCAGAGAGTCGCGGTTGCTGCGATTTGACACTTACGTTGGCACGGTCCGAACGTGACCTACCGATTGTAGATGCTCACGTGTCACTTGAGTGCTGCTTGAAAGCTCCACCTGCTTGAATGCTTTACGCATGATGCTGCACTACTACGAGCACCTGTCCATCCGGCCGCGTCAACTGTGGTGGCTGCTCGCCGTCGGTGTTGCGGTTGCGATCGCCGGAAGCATCGTCCTGCTCCCGTTCGTCACCCTCGCCTGGGCGTACAGCCTGCTGCGTTTCAGCCGAGCAGACATTCGGATCGACGATCACTTCGTATCTGTTGGAAGCAAGAAAATGCCCCTCGGCTGGCTTGACCCCTCAACCCTTGGGCAGCCGCGCAACGTGTGGCCATGGTTCTGGTTCTCCAGTCGCCGCCTCACATGCGTGCCGTTCTGGACCTCAACTGCCGTTGGCCTGCGCGGGAAGAACCACCGCGGCCAACGCGTTTATTTGTCCCTTGGGACCAACAACCGTGACGAACTCATTGCCGCGTTGATCGCCGGCATCGCACGGGTCCGGTCTGCCCCGGCTGCAGGGCAATATTCTGGCTGGACGTACCCGATCGGGCCGACATCGCCGCCCGGATGGTTTGTCGACCCGTGGGATCCCATCCGTTCACTGCGCTGGTTCGACGGCAGCACCTGGACCGGCTGGACCTCGCCGCTCCCAATCCGTCAGCCCTCCGCCTGGCGTTCGCAATGATCCCTATCGCCGACGAGAACCCGCTCCGTCACAAGCCATGGCTCACGCTCAGCATCATCGCAATATGCACGCTTATTTATTTGATCCTCCAGCCGGTCGGGCGGAACACGTTTAACCTCACCGACCCGCGCGTTGCATCAAACGACCTCCAGTTCTCCCTGGATTGGGCCACCGTGCCGTGCGAGATCATCCAGGGCCGGTCACTCACGCAGGCTGAGTTCGACGCAACGTTCGGGCCCACGGCAAGCAGCGGATCGTCATGCAAGATCACGGGCAACCAACAGCTCCTGAACCCCGGCAAACCCGTCTACCTGGGCCTTGCGTTCAGCATGTTTCTCCACGGCAGCCTTGCCCACCTGTTCGGCAACATGCTGTTCCTGTGGGTGTTTGGCAACAACATCGAAGACAGCCGCGGCCGCATCAGGTTTGCGCTGCTGTACTTCTTTGGCGGCATCATGAGCGACCTTGCCCACATCCTGGTTGACCCCAACTCCACCGTGCCGGTGGTGGGCGCATCGGGTGCAATCGCGGCCGTGATGGGCGCCTACCTGGCGTTGTATCCAAAGATGCGCATCAAAGTGGTGACACCGTGGATGGGCTTGCGGAAGGTTTCCGCCAGTTGGGTACTTGGGCTCTGGATCGCCAGCCAGTTCCTTATAATGAGCGAGAACAGTGGCGTGGCTTGGGGTGCCCACGTGGGCGGTTTTGTGGTTGGTTTCCTGTGGGGTCTTGCGTGGCGGGCCCGTGACCGACGGTCACGAGCACAGACTGTTCCGCTGGCGCCGCCCCTATCAGCGTCTCAACAGCAACCGTCCCAACAGGGCGTCAGTCCTTGGCTGCCGCCAGCCCAGTCACAAGGGTGAGGACCTCAGCAACGCGGGCCTCGCAATCCGCTTGGGTTGCGGCTTCCAGGTTGAGGCGCAGCAACGGCTCGGTGTTGGACGGACGGAGGTTGAACCACCATCCGCCGAAATCAACCGTGAGACCGTCGAGATGATCGACCGTTGCGCCCTTGCCGGCGTACGCCTGCTCGATGCGAGCCATCACAACCTTGGGCGATGCAACCTTCGTGTTGATTTCGCCAGAGCCGACGTAACGCTCGAACGGAATGCGCAGCGTTGACAACTTGGCGCCAGAGTCGCCCTGTTCGGACAACAACTCGATGACGTGCAACGCAGCGATCAGGCCCGAGTCAGCGCGCCAGTTCTCACGGAAGTAGTAGTGGCCGCTGTGCTCGCCGCCGAACACGGCACCGGTTTCTGCCATCACCTGTTTGATGAAGCTGTGGCCAACACGTGTACGGACAGGCGTGCCGCCGTTTTCCTTCACAACTTCGCTGACTGCCTTGGAGCAGATGAGGTTGTGAACAACCTTGGAGCCTGGCTGCTTCTTCAAGATGGAAGCCGCGACCATTGCCGTGGTTAACGATCCGCTGACGGGTTGACCGTTGTTGTCCACCAGGAACACCCGGTCGGCGTCACCATCGAACGCAAGGCCAACATCGGCACCAACAGCAAGAACGCGAGCCTGCAGATCACGCAAGTTCTCTGGCTGAATTGGGTCGGCCGGATGGTTGGGGAACGTGCCATCAAGCTCGCCGTACAGAATTTCGTAGTCAACGCCAAGTCGGTCGAACACCGCTGGGACCACCAGGCCGCCCATGCCGTTTGCTGTGTCGGCGACGATCTTCAGTCTGCGGACCTTGGTGACATCGATGAAGGACAGGCAGTGCGTTGCGAATTTGTCCAGCAGTTCCATCTCGGTGCGGCTGCCGGTCTTGGTTGCCCAAGGCGTGGTGCCGTCGAGCAACGCAACCGCAGTGTCGCGAATGGTCTGCAGACCGGTGTCTTCGCCGATTGGCTTGGCGCCGGCAAGGCACATCTTGATGCCGTTGTATTGCGCAGGGTTATGCGAGGCGGTGAACGTGGCTCCAGGCAACTCGAGGTGACCGGACGCAAAGTACAGAAGGTCGGTGGAGGCAAGGCCGATGTCCACCACGTTGACACCCTCGCTGTTGGCACCTTCGGTGAACGCAGCAACCAACTCAACACCTGTTGGACGCATGTCTCGGGCAACCACAATGGATGCAGTGCCGGCGAAGCGAGCAAACGCAGCACCAATTGCACGCGCCATATCGGCGTCGAACTGGCTAGGACACAAACCGCGCACGTCGTAAGCCTTGAAGATGGCCCCGAAGCGAGCAGCGTTGCTGGTGGCGTTTTGCTCCGTGGAGTCTGTTGCCCCCGTCGAACCGCTGGTTGTGTCTGTGGTGGTCTTCACCGTCTGCTCCTTGTGTCCGCCGATACCGGTGGAGGCTTGTGGGACTGTCCTCGAGATCCGGGGCCAGCTTGTGTCACTTGTTGCTTCACTCGTTTGCACGAGGTTCGATTCTGTTAGGTCCAGATCGGTAGTGAACCGCATATTGGAGGACTCCCTCAGAAGACGAGCCGCCCGGGTGTCCAGGTGGTCCGGATTCTGCAGGCGTCGAGCGTAGGCTGGACAGATGCGAACGATGGACAAGTCCGTGGGTGAACCCTCGGACAACCCTGGCCAGGGCTCAAATCTTGACCCCTCGGCCACTCCGACAGTCCACGAAGGACATCCGGGTGGCGACCCACACGGACACCAGCCTTCATCGGCAAGTACCCCGCCTGAGGTTGAGCGAAACATTTCTGCGTCTCGGCCCGGGTCGAGGTTCGGACGCTCACCCGGCCGCTCTCGGCGCGGGGCAGTAACCTCCGGTCAATCAGGTCCCGGCAGAGTCGTCACTGTCAGCGAGGAAGCTCACCAGCGCTATCTCCTGGCCGCTGTGAGCGTTATCGCTCTGGCGGTCGGCGTCGTCTTGTGGGCTGTCGCCATCCGAGAGGTGCTGTTCAATACCAATACCGCCACTGGCGGTGACATGGGCGCTCACGTGTGGACGGCAGATTTTGTCGCTCGCAAGTTGGTGGGTCAGGGCCGCATCACCGGGTGGTCAGACGATTGGTTTGCTGGGTTCCCTGTCCTGGGCTTCTATTTCCCGTTCCCGTTCTGGATCATGACCATCCTGGATTTGGTCGGCATCCCGTACAACGTGGCATTCAAGTTCGTCACCGTCACCGGACTGATTGGTATGCCACTCACCGGTTACGGCATGGGTCACTTCGCTGGCCTCCGCAAGCCCCTGCCAGTGTTCTGTGGGTTGGCCACCCTGCCGTTCCTGTTCGATCAGCAGTACGCCATCTACGGCGGCAACATCAAGTCCACCATGGCAGGCGAGTTCAGCTTCGCCCTTTCGCTCTGCCTCGGACTTCTGTTTCTCGGCTTGCTTTCGCACATCATGCGCACCGGCGAGAAGCGCGCAACGGCAGCAGCTGTGCTTGCAATGACCGGCTTGTCACACCTCCTCCCCACTATCTGGGTTGGTGTTGCCGGCACGTTCCTCATCCTCACGCACCTCGACAGTAAGCGCACAAACATTCGTAACGCTTACGGGTTGTTCGCCGTGTGTGGCGCCATCACCGCCGCTGGGTGGGCCATTGGCCACGAGCGCTACGGCATCGTTGTTGCAGCGTTCATCGCGCTTGCGGCAATCGCATATGACTCCAAGACCGCCAAACTTGGCCTCGGCCAATTCTCGCAAGCATTCATGGCCGTTGCTGCTGGAGCCGCACTTGCTGCGTTTTGGATCTGGCCGTTCTGGAACCACCTTCCGTACACCAACGATATGGGCTACGAAAAGGAGCAGCGCTACCTGTGGGGCCTGTTTCCATGGGTTTCGGACAAGCCCGAGGCCGGCGCAGCAGTCTTCTTCTTCGCCTTCTGTCTCGCAATTGTCGGCATGCTGTACTGCTTCGCCACACTCGCCAAGTCCGTTCGTCGTTCGATGCTCAACCCTGCCAACTCCGACTCGTGGATGGGTTGGGGTTCCGCGTTCTGTTTCGCGGCGGCGCTGCTCACCACAGCCGCCACATGGAACCGCGTGTTCGTCGCTCCACGCGGCGACAACTTCTGGGTCTCTGCCTGGCCCATGACTCCAGATCGATTCATCGGGTACCGGTGGATGCAGTCCCTCCTTGTTGACCTCACCACGTACACCAACCTGTGTCGTTTGCTGGTGTTCGTGTTTGCGCTGGTCCTGTTCCACGTGCTTGTGATGGCATGGGCGCTCGATGACGGTTGGCAGCGTTTCGGTGTCGCCATCAGCCTTGTCACTGCGCTATGCGGACTTACGTTCCGCTTCAGCCCCTATGGGTTCCGCCTTTGGAACAACCGTGTTCTTCCGTTCTGGTTGATGGGCATCTACGTCATGGCAGGTTTCGGGGTTTACGCAATCTGCAAGGTGGCCAGCCGCCTTCTCCACCTTGGTCAAGACACGGTGATCGGTCGCAACCGCTATATCGCAGGCATTGGTGCCGGACTCATCGCGACGCACGCAGCTATTGCGCTGCCGCTCGGCATGGTTCCTCGGTTCTTCCCGGTTCCGCAGTTCAGCAAGAACAAGACCACCCTCACCAAAGCCGATGGCACTACGGAGGACAAGAAAACTGGCGGTTGGCAGATCAGTGTTCGCCACGCCGGAGCCTCTGGAGACTTCGCTGCGTCTGCAGCAAAAGGCTGGCCGCCGTACAACTACCAGGGCTACGAGAGTCGCGGCGCCAACTGGAAGGACTACGAACGCATCCTCACCAAGATGAAGCAGATTGGCAAGGACAACGGTTGCGGCCGCACCACGTGGGAGTACGAAAGCAAGCAAGACCGTTGGGGCACACCAATGGCCCTCATGCTTCTCCCCTATTGGACAGACTCGTGCATCCAGTCCATGGAAGGCCTCTATTTCGAATCGGCAGCCACGGCGCCGTACCACTGGATGCAGGCCGGCCTGCTCTCAAAGGCACCTTCTAACCCGCAGCGTGACCTTCCGTACCGGGGCCTCGACGTCGGGACCGGTGTCGAGAGCCTTGCTGACTTCGGAGTCCGCTACTACATGGCGTTCTCCACTGCTGCTCTTGAACAGGCAGACAAGAATCCCAACCTCAAGCTGATCGGAACTGAGAAGTACGAGCGCTCCTGCGATGACGCAGAGACCAAATCCGGAACCTGCCCAACCACGTGGAAGATCTACGAGGTGAAGGGTTCGCAGTTGGTCGAGCCGATGGAAAACCAACCCGTTGTTGTCACTGGCATCGGCCAGAGCCAGCAAGAGGGTTGGGTTGACCTCGGCGTCGCTGCATTCAACCACCCGGAGCGCTTTACGGTTCCGTTCATCGCCGGGGTGCCCCGCAATCCACCGTCAACCTGGCAGCGGGTCAAGGTCACTAATGGCCGAAACCGCATCAACAAGGAATTTGGCGCTTCAATCACCTTCGACCAGCCCAAGGTTGTGCCGCTCCCCAAGGTGACCGTCAGCAACATCCGTGCCGCCTCACTTGGAAACAGCAAGGACGCAAAGCCAGGCACACTGAGTTTCACCGTCGACAAGATCAACGTACCGGTTGTGGTCAAGATGTCGTACTTCCCCAACTTCCGGGCCACCGGAGCTAAGGGCCCATACCGTTTGTCCGACAACCGCATGGTAGTCATCCCGACCAGTAAGAACGTCACCATTCAGTACAAGTGGGATAAGCACGACTACCTCGGTTTCCTCGCTGGCCTTGGTGGCATCGGAATGTGCATCGCGATGTTCCTCACAGACCGCCGTCGCCGCGAAGCCAAAGAAGCCGCACGCATTGCCGAATGGCGCGCAGGCCTTCGCTCCAACGCCGACACGACCAACCCGAACGTCGACGATCCCGACACCACCGCCGTCCCCGCCCTGGTCTAAAGCCCCCTCCCTGCGGTCCGCGGAGTGCGTGGCGGGTCCTGCCTCCTCTGGGCGCCCTCCCCTCGTGCTCGCTTCGCTGCGCGCGAGGGGCCCCTCCCTTCGGGTCACCCGCCGCACACTCCGCTGGTTTCCCGTATGGTCCGGCGTGCGTTCGCAACTTTCATGCGACGAAACAGCAACAGCGCTGCTCCACCCCACCACTCACCGCTGAGTGGTTGTCTCCTGCATAGCCCGGGGTTGCTGTGCAGCCTGTCTGACACCCCCCCCAACCTGCAGAGCACGCCCGCTCGTCCGACAACGAGCGGAGTGGGTGGGGGGTGACCCGAAGGGAGGGACCCGCCGAGCCTGCGAGGTGGGAGGGGAACCGGAGGAGGCAGGACCCGCCACCCACGCAGCGGATCCGCGGGTTAGCGGATGCGACGGTCGGGTTCGCGCCAGAGGGCGATGCGCAGTCGGGCGAGGCCCTTCAGCGAGCGGGTGATGCGAGACACGATTGGCGTCCGGGCATCTCGTTTTTCTTCGACGGTGACGCCGATTTCGCCAGTCTGCAGGCCGGCACGTTCGACGCGAAGCACCAATTCCGTGTCAAACAGATCTGTGCCGAAGAGGCACTTCTGAGCGATTGGCACGATGGGCTCGCGACGCAGGACCTTCATGCCGTGGGTGTCGGAGACCCGCAGGCCGAAGCCGACCTTCAGCAGGGACGAAAACGTGAACGTGACGATTTTGCGGGAGAACGCACGCTCGTCGTTTGCACCGGGGCCGCGCTTCGAACCGACCACGATTGCAAGGCGCTGATCTTCTGCCTTTGCAATGGCACGCTCGGCGAAGGACAGGTCGTAGAGGTCGACGTCAAAGTTGACAACAAACTCTTTGGAAGCGCGCATCAAGCCGGCCCGTAGCGCCTTGCCATAGTCCGGTTCGTGGTGCGACATCGAGATCACTTCTGGATACTGGGCTGCCAGTTCGTCGGCCACCTCACGGGTTCGGTCGCGCGACCCGTTCTCGACCACGATGACTTCGAAATCTGCGTGAGCAGCGCGCAACCCGTTGACCACGTCTGTCACGGCACTGGGCAGATAGTCCTCTTCTTGATACGCAGGGAAGACGACAGAAAGCGAGACAGATTCGAACGGCGACGTGCCAACCAGCCTGCCGGACCGGAGCGTTTCGCCATGACGAACCCGCGCCGCCGCTGCCACTTTGCGGACGAGGAACAGGTTGACGAAGAACTCGCGGCAGTCCGTCAACGTCAGCTTGGACTGCCCAGCCACGCGTGGCCTGAACACGATGGGACACTCGTCAATGGTGTAGCCGTTGGCTTGCGCCAGCGCGATGAACGCCGAGAAGAACGCGTAGCCGTCGACCTGCAGCTTGGCCGGGTCGAACAGCGAAGCGACCTCTGGCCGGATAACCCGGAATGATGTGGTGGCATCCTTAACACGACGGGTACGGGTGATGATGCGAAACGCGACATTGCCGCCACGCGAGAGGAACGCCCGAACCGTGCTGGTTCCGGGGCTGTGCCCACCACCAGTCCATCGGCTGCCGATCATCACGCCGCTGCCTCTTGCCAGAAACGCCTCGACGAGCCCGGGGATTTGCCGAGCGTCGTGTTGGCCGTCTGCGTCGAGCGTGACGATGAAACCAATGGATCGGTCCCGGGCCTCGAGGTGACGAAACCCGCGTACCAACGCAGCGCCTAAGCCCTCTTTGGAGCCGGTCAGAACTTCAAGGTTGATTCCCTTTTCAGCGGCGATGGTTCGTGCAATTGCCGCCGTGCCGTCAGGCGAGTTGTCATCGACGAGCAACACGTCGATCACGATGCCTTGACGATCGAGGTCGGCGATGGCCTGCGCTACTTCATCGAGCACCAGGCCAATGGACCCGGCCTCGTTATATGAGGCCATGACAACCGTTCCCGTGACCGGCCGGATCAACCGGCGCCGTTCGCGAAAAGGCGGCTTCTGCCCCGGCAAGCCGTTACTTGCAGGGGAGGTCGAGGGGGTTGGTGGGTTATCGGTGAGCACCTTGTGCACCCTTGTCTGCGTCGTGTCCGCGTGTCTTGCGTCGTGCGTCTTCGTGCGGCTTGTCTGTATGCCGACTCGGGCCGAACAAGAATCGTAAACGGCCCATTCACCCCGCTGGTGCATAGCAACGAGACAACTCTCCGCTGGCCACATATTTGCGGGCCGGTTTCACCGCCTGTTCAGGTCCTTTTCTCCGCTGCGTTGCGCCTATTGAGCGCGTTCTCGCAGTACGGTATCCCTGCACTTCGTGGGTTGGCGCCGCGCTCCCGGCCAACCCGCACTTACCCGGCACTTATCTTGCGCATCAGGGCTCGATTTGCTGCATGATTCGGCCGAAGAAGGAAACATGAACGCTTTTCGGAAAATTTGCGGCGTGATGGGCGCTGGGTTGGCACTCACGATGTGGGCTTCGGCAGCCACAACCCCGGCCCAAGCAGCAACCGCAACGACAACGACAGCTCCGAAGAGCAACTCCATCGCCGCAAAAGACCTGGTGGTCCCGCCGCCCCCTCAATCCGGCGTGGTGCCTCCCAAAACAATGGTTGCCGCAGCATTGGGTCGATACGTCAACGTCTACGACTCCCCCACGGCTAAAAAGGTTTCGCTGAAGATGGACAACCGAAAGAACTTCTCGGGCCGTCATGTGTTCCTGGTGTTAGCAAAAGGCGAAGGCGGTTGGCTAAAGGTGCTCGTGGCAGCCCGCCCTAACGGCCGGACCGGGTGGGTCCGCACAACCGAGGTCGGCGTGTTCGAGCATGACTGGGCAATTGTGGTGAACAAGGCCACCTACACGTTGACCGTTTACAAAGCTGGCGTTGCAGTCCAAACGGAAAAGATTGCGATTGGGCAGAACAGATGGCCCACACCAGTTGGCGTGTTCTTCACCCGGGAACTGGCTCGCCCGGCCAACCCGAAAGGTTCTTACGGTCCTTACGCGTTTGGACTCTCGGGGTACTCCAACGTCCTCACCCAGTTCGGCCGCGGCGACGGACAGATAGGCATCCACGGAACAAATCAGCCGGGAGCCCTTGGGACCCAGGCCAGCCACGGTTGCATCCGCTTGTCCAATGCCGCCATTACCAAGCTGGCTAAATCGCTCCCCCAAGGCGTGCCCGTCGACATTCGGGCCTCGTAGGCCCGTTGCACCGCCACCCGTTTTTTCGGTGCCCTAGATCTTCGCCGCCCTCCTGCCGCCCCCTCCTGCCGCCCTCCTGCTGACACGCCCATGACCTCGTTGCAACAGCCGACATCCACCCAGAACTCCACCTTGCGTCTTGTCGCCGTTCTCACGGCTGTCACAACCACCGTCTTGGCAACCACAACGTTCGGTGGAGGGGGTCTCCGTGCCTCTGCTGCCACAACCACAATCAAGAAGGCCACAACCACAAAACCTGCAGGCGCTGTTGCCGCCGGCTCCACCGTGGCAAAAGGTACTTCGGCAAAATCGGCCCAGGCGCAGACCAAAAAGGCCCCAAAGGTCGTGCAACCGGGTAAAGATTTCGTGGGCTGGGAACAACGGGGCAAGGCTGACTGGCCGTCCGACACTTCCGCTGCGGTGATCGAACCACTCGGCAAGACGATCCTCGTTCGTAAAACCCCTGACTACTCCACTCCAGGAATCCTCCTCGGGTCTGGCACATCCGTCAGCGGATCGCTCGGCCTCCTTGTGGTCGGCGAGTCAGCCGGGTGGTGGAAAGTGCTGCTCCCGGTCCGCCCCAATGGCACCGTTGGCTGGGTCGAGGCGACCACGGTCAAAACCCGCCTTGTTCGCGAACGCATCGTGGTCGACTTGGCATCGAACACGCTCACGTTGATGGTAAACGGCAAGGCTACGAGAACGGAATCCGTAGCCACCGGCACCAGCGGCACCCCAACCCCCGATGGCTTGTTCTTCGTCAAGTCAATCGTCCCGCAAACCAATCCGGCGGGCGGACGGGGCCCCTTCGTGTTGGTGTTGTCAGCCTTCTCAGACGTGCTCAACTCGTTCGACGGCGGCCAGGGAGCGGTCGGGATTCACGGCACCAGCGCACCCGGCAAACTCGGTCAAGACGTCAGCCACGGATGCGTGCGAACCAAGAACGACGCCATCGTGTACTTCGCCAAGAACCTTCGGCCCGGCACGCCCGTCGAGATCCATGGCCGCGCATCAGACGCACCCGGAACTCGTTGGTCCACACCAGCAACGGTGCTCGAGGCCCCAGGCGGCTTGCTGGTCCCCGCGGGGGCAACCACCACCGCCAAGTCAACTGCGCCCCCAGGCAGCACCTCTGGGACCATGACCGCCACCACCGTTGTCGGAGCGAACCCAGACAAGTCGGGCGGCACCACTACCACCTCCAGCACAACCACCACCGTTGCTGGCGGAGAAAACGTGGAATCGGTGCGGCCACCAATCACCGGGCTGCCGGGCTGACCACAACACGGTCTCGGCCGCACGGCGACAGCCACGGCTCGGGCTCGGGACCGCTACAGCTGGATTAGCCGCCGTCCTAGGCGACGACGTGGACCGGCGTCCCCAGCGGGAGATTGTCCACCAAGAACGTCACATCGTCGTTGGACATACGAATGCAACCCTTGGACACCTTCTCGCCGAGAAGATCTGGGCGATTGGTGCCGTGCAGCCCCAGGCGGGCTTCGCCACCCTTGAAGTCTTCAAGCACTTCAGAGAACCCGGAGAGGCCGATCACAAACGCTCCGTACACCGTGTTGGGCGTCTTGGGCTGCCCGGCGTACAGCGTGTAATAGATGCCCTGAGGTGTCGGGGTCTCATCGTCGCCGATGCCGATCTTGACTTCCCGGACAACCTTGTTGCGGTTGAACACCTGCAAACTGAACGTTTGCCGGTCGATCTCGATGCGGTAGTCGTTTCGCCGCAGGTCAAGCTTGGTCTTGTCGATCCAGCCAATGGATCCGTTCGGCCGAGCCGGGAGCAACACACGCACACGGTCTGCTGTGTTCCCGAGTGCGACAAACGGAAGCGTGCGTCCGTTGATGCGTTCGATGGACTGCTCTGGAGTGGGGCTGGTGGCGTCGCTATACACGTCTACAGCCGCCTCGCCCTTCAACAGATAGGCAACGACTGTGGTACCGGCCTCGTACTCGGAGTAACCCGGAGCGATGGTGGGAAGAGGGACAGCTGATGTGACTACCCCTTCAGGGGTGTCAATGATCTTCCCCGGCACGGTCGAAACGGCAAGCGCCGAAGCCGTGGTTGGCGACGCACTGCTGTCGGCACCGGATGACCCACACGCACTGAGCAACGTCGCCGCAACAAGGGTTGCGGCGACGGCAGAGAAAGCAGGAGACGAGAAGGAAGCGCGGCCCTTGGACATGCTGCTACGGAAACGTGTTTGAGCGGTGCAACGGGCAGGCGAACGGCTGATGGTGAAACGGCGCTGGATCACGCAACGATCGTAACGGGCGTCCCCAGATAGATGGTGCTCTTCATCTGCCGAATGACCTGGTTGCTGACTCGAACGCAGCCAGCCGAAGCTGGGGTGCCGATAGCAGCAGCGTTGTCGGTGCCGTGGATGCCGATGCGGCCTTCGCCGTACGTTGAATTGTTCCCAAACCCAGACAGACCGATGACGTAGTCCCCCCAGCCGGCCTTCTGACGTGCTGACGTGCTGCGCACCCAGTAGGCGTAGAACTCTCCGGTTGGAGTCGGCGTCGCTGGCTTACCAACTGCAATATTGGCGGCGATGATGAGCAGGTCGCCTTCGTACACGGCCAAACGCTTTTCTGACAGCGAGATAACAATGCGGTACGGAGTGCGATACGTGCTGACGTCGGTCTTCTTGATCCAACCTTTAGAGCCGTTCGGGCGCGTCGGGAGCATGACGTGGTAGTAACCGTTGCGTTCTTCGAGCACGCTGAACACTGCACGGCTCTTCAGTGGGTTCTTCACCTTGGTCTGAACGACTTTGCCGTCAGCTGCCTTGTAGACGGTGATGGTGGCGGTCTTCTTACCGGACTTCATGGCAGCAACAAGGGAGTCCCGAGCCGTTGACGTCTTGGCTGGCAACGCAGTGGTGCTTGGGCCGGCAAGGCCAACAGGCTTGGTTGTCGTCGATTGTGCGCCCGCAGCCGGAACTAGGGCGACAAGTGTGACAAGGCCCGCAGCAGCAGCACCGACCAGACGCATCGTGGACCGGGCTCGCCAAGTGGCGCGAACCGGGAACGAGTGGAGAGCAAGACGATCGTTCATGAAAAGAGAGGCTAACCCGGTGACAGGTCGAGCAGAAACCGCTACGGCTGAACCCTGTTCAGGACGCCATCACGCATGGGGGTTCACTGGTGGGGACCGAAGCTGCTAACCAACGGTTTCTTCGGACGAGTCCAGCACTTCGGGGGCTTCGACTGGCGCTGCCGCAACCGGAGCCGCAGTGACCGAAGTAACTGCCGCGGCGGGAGCCGCCGCACGCGTTTCAGCGATTCCCGTTGGGGCAACTGATGTTGCCGTGGCGTCTGGATAGTCGTTGGTCACAATCACGTTGGCCCGACAATCTGGGAAGAGCGTGAGGTTGGCGTTTACACACCCTGAAGGCGTGCCTTTGATGACGATTCGGCCGTCGGTGGCGTTCTCGCCGCTGTTGTCGGAGTAGGAGACCACTGCCCCATCCGAGCGAAGCTCTGCAACAGCACACGACCAGCCCACCTGCAGTCCCGTGCGCAGCCAGGTTTGACCGTGCTTCAGCAGGAACGAGTCCTTGACCCCGCCTTCGTTGCAAGACAACTGCAACTCATAGATCGCAACGTTTGACCGAGGTTGTCCGGTGACGACCTTGGACACCATCAGATCTCCCACGAACCGGTTGGTGACCGTAACCACGGATCCGTTGGGGTTGAAACCAGCTGAAGCGAACCGAGGCCGAATGGGCGGGACGAAGGCAGCGTCCACGAATGGGTTAGTACCTGCAGCAGATCCGTCTGGGAGAGCTACTGCTGGGAGCAACGCTGTTCCTGGTTCAACGGGTTGGGTGTCGATGGTGATGACCGAAGCACCGTTTCCTTCGATCTCGGTGACACGGCAACTGGAACCAACCACGAGTTCGGGAATTTCAAGGGTGGAGAACACTTTCGACGCACCTGAACGCAACGGAAAGGTGAGCGCCGCGTAGATGATCCCGTCGTTATACGTACATACCAGTGCCATCTTGTATTCCCCGCCTGGAACGGATTCCGTGCCGACGGTGGCAGCGCGGACAGTGAACGACGGGTATGACACAACCACGTCAATTGCGGTGTCTGCGGTGAGCGGCACGAACTGAGCAGGAGTCATGGAGAAGCCGGTACCAAGCGTTCCTGACGCCCGCACCGTGCCGGCAATGGCAAGGTAGACACCCGCGTTGCGACCACCGGTCCCCGTGGGAACGACGCCAACTATGCAGGCGCTGTTGGAGTTGAGAGCGAAATATTGTGCCGCCGTGCCACCGAAGGAAGAGAAGCCTTGTGTTGCGGCGACGCCCACGGTGTCATCGGCATTGGCACGGCAGGTGGTGGTGACGCTGTAGCCGGTGATGGTGGCTGGACGCGGGCCGATGACCTGCAGCTTGACCGTAAGCGTGCGTACCATTGGCATTGTGGTTGTGGTGGCGGTTTGCGCAGTAGCCACGTTGTTCGCCGTGACCGCAGGGCCGATGAGCGCTGCAAGCAACAGCATGGCCCCCACCAACCCATGACGCTTGCGGGGTGACCCGAGCCGACCTGAGCGGGCAAGTTGCCTCGAAGAAGGAGACGCGTTGAAAGACCGGTCAAGTGACATCACGGGTTGAAGGTTACAAGGATTTGGGCGCGAAAATGCCCCCGGGAGAACCCAGGGGCATCGTCAGCTCAGGTTGCCCTGAGCAAGCAGTTCAGCTGAAATCAGCCGACGGTCTCTTCGGACTCGTCGAGGACCTCTGGCTCCTCAACTGGTGCCGGTGCGGCTGGAGCTGCGGTGGTCGCAGCAGCCGTGGTGGCAGCAGCCGTGGTCGCAGCAGCCGTGGTGGTTGCCGAGACGTAGGAGTTGGTGACGATGACGTTTGCACGGCAGTCTGGGAACGAGCTCAGACGGGTGTCGATGCAACCGGTAGCGGTGCCCTTGATGGTCACACGGCCGTCAGTGGCGTTGTCGCCGCTGTTGTCCGAGTACGAAGCGGTTGCGCCATCGGAACGGGTCTCGCTGATGAGGCACGAGGTGCCAGTTGCGATGCCGGTCTTGACCCATGACTGACGGTCCTTGAGCAGGAACGACTCACGTGGGCCATTGTTGTTGCAGGAGACGTTGATCTCGTACACAGCGATGTTCGACTTTGGATCGCCAACGACGACCTTCGAGACGATGAGGTCACCGACGTAGCTGTTGGTCACCGTGGCGGTGGTGCCGTTCGGGTTGAAGCCACCTGAAGCGAACAGTGGGTTGATCGAAGGCGAGAAGGTCGCATTGAAGAATGGGTTGTTACCTGAGGTCAGTGCGATTGGCTGGATGGCCAATGCTCCGGTCTCGACTGGCTGGGCGATGATCGAAACGTTGGCCGCGCCGTTGCTGCCGAGCTCAGTGACGTGGCAAACGGAGCCAGCGGTGAGTTCTGCCATGTCGGAGGTGCCGAACGTCTTGGAAGCGCCTGCCTTCAAGGTGAAGGTGGCCTTTCCGTAGATCAGGCCATTGTTGTAGTAGCAGACAGCTGCCATTGGGTAGTCGTAACCAGCAACTGGCTCTTCGCCGACAACGACCTTCTTCACCGTGAACGATGGGTAGGTGATGGTGACGTCGATGGTGGTTGCAGCTGCGACAGCGGTGCGCTGTGATTCGGTCATGGTGAAGCCGGTTCCGAGGAGACCAGATGCACGAACGGTGCCACCGATGCTGATGGAAACCTGGCCGCTTGCGCCGCCGGTACCGGTCTGAGCAACGCCTGCGACGCATGCGCTGTTAGCGGTGAGCGAGTACACCTGGGTAGCGGTGCCACCGGTGGTTGGGAAGCCGGAGCTGGCGTTCTGAACGCCGGTGCCCGTTGGCTGCAAGAAGTTACAGCTAGAGGTAACGGTGTAACCGGTCACGGTGGATGGCGCTGGGCCGTTCACCTTGAGGTTGACGGTGATGACTGACTGGCTGGACTGAGCGGTAGCAGTTGAAGCTGCGCCCAAAAGTGCCAGTGCGCTGGTCGCCGTAACGGCGATTGCTTTGCGCAAGCTGATCATATTGATCTCCTGGAAGTTGGATGGTTTGTAACGGTGTTGCAATTGTTGCTTGTGCGTTTGGCCCGAGCACTCGGGCGCTCGATCGATGTGTCCGAGATCCTCGGGTGAACATCCGGCTGGTGTACCAAGCGAGTTGGGAACCAGGCGTTTGCAAACCGATGGGCCAAACGGTCTGCCCACATGGCACCTCGGAAGAGGAACCAATCGGACCGACATGACAACCGTAACGGACGATTGTTACGAAATCAACAGGAATTGCGGTCAGTCCGTAACAATTCCGCAACAACCGCGCAGTGTGGTTGAGATGTACCAATTCTCAAGAAAAGGTCACGAACCTCACGATTGGTCGTCACGCGTTCATCAGTATCGACAATTTTGCCCACATGCGGTGATGCACGCGCTCAAGTTTGACTCGACGCCTACCGAAGTATTCATATGCCTTGCCGTGGAGGGTCGGGCTGATTGACCTCTTTTGAACCTCTTTTGAACCTTTGAACCTCTTTGAACCAAGGAACCTTCAGATGACCTGCCCCATCTGCAACATCGCCAATCTCGTCACCATCAATATGTCGGTCAATGACCGCTCGTTGACTCTGCATAGCTGTGCACGCTGCGAGACCCGTTGGTGGGACCGAGACGGCGAACACGTTGCGCTCAGTTCCGTTCTCGAAACCGCAAAGGTCAAACGAACCGCTTAACGGAACCGCTTAACGGAACACTTTCCAAGCCATGGTGGCCATGGTTGCTGCGTTGAACCCAATGTGCAACCAGACGGCCGGACCCAACCGCCCGAACCGGACAGCAAGCAGCGCACACAATGCGCCGAACAGGGCTAGAGCCGGGAACAGCAACAGTTGTTGGTGAACTGCGCCGAACAACAGCGCCGACACCGCCATTGCAAACACAGGACCTCTGCTGATGCCAGATCGGAGCACCAGCCCTCGGAAGAACAGTTCCTCAACGAGCGGAGCTCCGATCACCGTCGATGCGCACAACAGTAGGTACAGCCCAGCTTGGCCTTTGGCCAGGTCTACGACCCGTTGTGCTGTCTTACTGAGCTCCTCGGAACTCACAAACGGCGAGTACGCCAAACCGATGAGCACCTGTAGGACTGGCCCGAGGAACGCCCAACAGATGTCCAGCGGCCGCACACGAAAGCCAGCGAACATACGAAATGGTTCACCGGTCGAACGCGCAGCTAAGTACACAGACGGAACCAGACCCAGCCACAGCCCAAGCTGACCGGCCAGCATGACTCGAAGGTCGTCAAACGTCCCAACAGCGGAATAGACCGCGCTCCCCAACAGGGCCGACAAGAAGACGGCGCCGATGAGCCCCCCAACCACAAAGCTGCCGAGAGGCAGGCCCGGAATTCCGTTGTCGTGGGCCGCCCTCAACGGCCACCGTGGCCCTTCAGACCCGTCAGACCCGTCAGCCCTGGAAGTTGTCACGCTCGCTGCGCGGCCGCCGTACGCCGGCTTGCGAGGTCGATGACATCCATAGCGCGTGGCCGAACGGGGGCACCGGCGAACACCTCGATGCGCCAGCCTCGCGGCACCGACAACAGCTCACCGTGCAAGAGGCACAGTTCGTACTGAGTCGGATGGCGTTCATCGGCGAGTGGACCAACCGCTGCAACTTGCTGCGCGTAGTCATATGTCATGGACACGGCGGATGGGCTGGCGCACGTCTGACGGCAGCACAGACGCGGGCGCGCCGAGCGGGAAGGCAGAGTGCGAAGCGGGGAAGTCACGGCTGCGAGATTACCGATGAGGCAATGCAATTGGGCGGATGTGAAGTCACCGAACGGTCAGCGGCGCTGCGACGACATCGGCAGCGGCATCCGTACGTACAGATACGACAACCTCGGAGGAAGTCGACGTTACTCGGATTGCCCCTCCTGCTCGTTGTGCATCAGTCAGTTGCAGCGTGACGAAGCCACCGGCGGCGATCTTGGTGGCTTTCGTCTTTTGCCCCATCCAAGACAGCGCTATTTCGGTGCTGACGTCGTATGGATTGAAGATCGTGAGGGACTTTGCGTCGGTGACGGGGGCAACCCATTCCAGCGCCGTCGTCGTTGCGGCCGGCTGGCTGAAATGAGGAAGGGACCCGCCCGACGGCGAGATTGAGCGCGTGAGGGCAACATCCGGACCAGAGGAAACTTGCGCCAGAAACGCGTACGCAGCATCTTCAGGAACTCTGCCGTCGGTTGCTGGGTTGAACGTTGCGCTAGACCCTGCCGGAACAATCAACTCGAAGGGTTCCACGTCGTCTGGGGCAAGTGTCACGGTGAGCTCGATGGTGGAATCGGTCTCACCGGGGTTGAGGAATGTAAACATCTCCGGGCGCTTCTCTGTCCACACTGCAGCTGGCACAAACAGCTGCGTCGCGAGGGAAGGGATCCCAACCGACAACTCAGAGTTGCCAGCGAAACGATGGGTGGTTGCGGCTATCACGCGCCCTGACCTGACCGAAACTTCTGTTGCCAGTTGTGCACGACGGCGGACAAAGTCGCCTAGTTCGATCACACGCAGCGACCCGCCGGGGACTGCGACTCCTTGCAAAGCTGTCGGCCGGTCCGCGCCGCGCTCGGACCAGAACTGCAGGTCGACAAGAGCAGTACCAGGGAACGGGTTAAAGAGTGCCAACTCTGTGGTTTGTTGCAGCGAGGTCGACCCAACCGGAATGTACCAACGAGGCGAAACGGTGGTTGCGCACGGCACGAACCCTGACGAGGTTCCGCCCAGGTTGGCTTCGACAATCACCGACGCGTCATCGGACTCAATCGTTGCCGAAATGCTGGGGAGCGTGGCAGTGTCGGAAGATCGGAGCAACGACGCAATCGCCACTTCGAGTGCGCCGTTGGTCAGCTCTACCGGAGTTGTAGCGATCTGACCAGCCGGCCCGTACAACGTGACCCGCAGCGTTGCCGCAGAACCTGCACGAACACCAGCAGCAGCAGACGGAGTAGACGACCTGCTGAGTCGGATGGCCGCTGTTGTGTTGTCCTCTGTGCTGGCGACCAACGGACAGAACCACACAGCGCCCGAGGAATCGCGGTCCTCAAGCGACGCAACTGCAACCGGAGGGCGCACTTCGATGGATGCCGTGGTGTCTCGTCTCGCGAGAAAATCGGTGGTTGCAGCTGCGCCGACCAACAACGCGGCAAGCCCCAGAACCAATGGTCGTGCCGCTTTCACTCGCGGTCCTTCGGCTTTTCGGACTGCTCGACCGATCCGCCATCACGGCCATCACGGGCATGACGAGCAGACCATTCGGACCACAGTTGGTCCGCAAGCGATTCCCCACCCTGCGCATCTGCAGCGCTGGTCAGTGTTGTGGTGGGCATCCCGCCCTGCCGTGTGGATTGGCTGGCATCCACGTTTGGCGCGTCGGCAACACCTTTGCCCAACCAACGACGAGGTGCGAAGGGATCGTCGAACACTTCTGCGTACACCTCGTCGTCAGAGCGAAAGGCACCCTCAACCGTCAAGGATGAGTCCCACGCGTCATCGGGATCTTCGTCAGGATCGGCAACATCACCTGCGTGGATTTCAGCAACAAGATCGTCGAGATGCCGACGACGGGCTGACCAATCCAACAAGAAGGCAACCGTGGCAGCGCTCCACAGCAGGATCTGCAGCCAGCGTGCAAGTGTCCATCCGAATGGGGCCGTGTGGGTGAGCGTTGGTGTGCCGTCGACAGATCTGCGTGGCACCCAGCCGGTGTTCTCGTACACAACGGTGGTGTTGTCTCGTTGCACCTCGCGGAGGTCCAATTGCTGTTCCAGACCAGCCACCATGCTCTGCAAGGGAGTATCGAATGCGTCGATCTCGCCGGCAGTGGTTCGACCCAGCCCGCCGGTGACCACGACGTAGCGAACTGCGGCGGGGGCCAAACGGTTACCTAAACGGAAGGTTGAGCGTTGTGAGGCATCGGCGAGGGCATCGGCGATTGCCGCTGTGCCTGGTCTCGGTGCTCCGCCCCACGATGCCGTGATTGCGGGTGGTGCGACACCGCTCATCACCCACATCACCCGATTGGCCGATGGGCGACTGTCTTGCGCACTTGCTCCAGGAACCGGGTTTGGATCACCGTCGATGCTGGCTGGAGTCCCAATCCAAACGATACGGAACAGACCTGCTTCAGACGAGTCCGCAATCCACTGGGTGTCTTGACGAGCGTCGCTTACCCCACCAGCCCAGTCACCGCGTCGGGCGGTCCAAACAACAGGAATGACCGTGACCGTCGCAGCCACAACGGCGGTGACCATCGCGACCTGACGCCACCCGAACTGCGCACGCGAGATGTCTTGTGCCACCCCTGAAAGCCCAACGGTCACAACGACGACAAGGGAAAGGGCAAGAGGGACACTGAGCAACTCGTGTGACGGCAGTACCCCAACGAGTGGACCGCGATCTACGCACCACATTGCAGCGGCGAACCCAAGACACACGGACCACCAACGAACTGCCCACCACAGTCGGCGGCCGTTCACCAAAAGCAACGTCAAGACTGCTGCCACGAAGAGGCCAGCCCCCAGCCAGCCGCCCGCTCCGAAGCGGCCGTCCGGGGTGTCGCCAGCGGTAAGACGGAAGACGTGCTGCAGATCTGCTGACGGAGAGGTGGGGCCTTCGCCACGCAGGAGCGCAGGTGTACGCACTATTTCCAACAACCACGCACAAAGCAAGCCAGCGGCCACGGCTGCCGAACCCAGGACCAACACGACAGAGCGCCCAGGCCCTCGTCGTTCGTCCTCTGTCATGGGTGACCCGTCGGCGATGAGCGAAGCCACCCACAGCAGAAACACCACTGCGATGACGATGATCGCGACAGGCGGTGCGACCGAGGCAACAACACCAAGCGGCAGGCCGACACGGACAAGCGACGCACGGTTCATGCCAACGGTTGGCTCGTTGCCGCGTTTCCCGATCAACTGGCCGGTTGAGGCAAATACGGAATGCAACAACCACGGAAGCACGGCGAACAAGAGCAGTGCCTCCCAGCTCCCTCGCCGGATTGCGTTGGTTGCAACTGGAGCAGCGCCGTACAACGCTGCACAAAGGGCGGTGCTGAGCACGCCCGTTGAGTGTTGCATTGCCAACTGCTCGGCGTCTGGTTGTTCTCCGGCGGTGTTGCGCTCCCGGCACGACTTGGCGACGGCTGAACCAAGCCGCCCAGCACCCACCATGCCAACTGGAAGCAGCAACGTTGTAGTGAACAGACCTGTAAGACGGTTGGTGCCCAACCCGACGATGCGTGACAGCATTGCCACCAACAGGCCAGGCGGCGACGGAGCAACCGCCCCTGTGCCGATGTCACGCCATGAAGAAGCGTAAGCGCGCAGAAGATCCCCGAGAGGTGAAACCGGAACGAACTGGCCGTGTGGCGCTATTCCACTCAACAACTCACGCGAACCGACTAGCAGCGCGGCAAGCGTGAGCACCAGCAGACCTGAAATCAGCCGGATGGGACCGCGTCGCCAACCCACGGTGACCGCGTCGCCTGCAAGCTGCAGTGCTTGGGACGAGTCCTTGGCCACCTCGGTGCGAAGCAATTTTCGCAGCGTCACGTCGCCAGCGGAGAGTTGCGACTCCAGCCGCTTTGCGTCGTCACGCAGGCGAGTTCGGCTGGACTGCGAACGCGACGAACGCACTCGAAGAGCGTTCACCTCGCGTCGCCGTTGGAGCACCGAGCGCAATCCAACCCTTGGGACCAGATGGCGTACTGCTGGGAAGGGAAGATCTGCGCCGACGAGCACGAGCCGTTGAAAGAGCAGGGCCGCGAGGCCGCGGACCATGGCCGGACCGCGTAAGACCGATGTGACCGTTCGGAGCCGATTCCGGCGTCCGATCAGCGTACGGAGCGCTTCGGCAGCTGGATCGCGTTGGCGTGAGTCGGAATCGGCGAGGTCCTGTGCGTCCGGCGCACGGTGACGACGCTCTGCGTGAGCAACCCTGGCACCTGGATCGACAACTGCGACGCCACCAGCAGCGATGATGCGCCAACAGAGGTCGAGGTCTTCCCCGCGTTCCGGCGCTGTTGTGGCCCTTGCAAGCCGTTGTTGTTCGGCCGACGACGCGCCGCGGCGGGCACGGGTTGGCTGCGCGTTTGGCGCGCTCATCGTGGCGTCGAAGCCGCCGACCCGAGCAAACGTTTCGGCCTTGACGAGAATGCACGCCGAATGCACAGACACCGTTGGGCTGACAAAGTCGTGCTGCCCCTGATCCAGTTCGTTTGGGTCGACGCGGTCGATTGCTTTGGCAGACCTGTCGGCCGAGAAGCCGACCGAACGCAATCTTTCGTGGTCCGACCACGAAACCAGTTTCGGTGCCACAAGGTCTGCGCCCTGCGCTTCTGCGGTGTCCAGCATGGACCGCACTGCATCCGGTGCTGGAGCGATGTCGTCGTGACAAATCAGCAGCCACTGAGCGCCAGACACCAACTGGGCGCCATGGTTGGCCGCCGCACACCAACCGGACATGGTTTCCAGCCGTGTCACAAACGTGTTGGGCGCTGTTTCAGCCACATCGGGGGTGGGGTCGAGCTGTGACGCGTCGTCCACAACGAGAACAGCCACCGGAACGTCTTGATTGGAGAGGGCTCGAAGCGTGGAGGCCAACTCCGGAGATGCCTCGGTGGTGACCACTATCGCTGCAACTGTGCGCAGCGTTGCTTCGGCATCCGCGGCGCGAATCGTGCCCGCTTCATCCATGGCGAACACGGTAGTTGGCACTTCCCGCCTAGCGGAGTCATTCACCGAATGAGTGTGCTCCTCGACCGGGCAGGAGGTGAACGCAAGGTTGGCAACCAATGAAGACGCGCTGTGACATCAGCCGCATCTCGATCGATTGCTTGCAATAGCTAGCACAATGCAATACATTGCTCGCATGCGTTTCGAACTCCCTACCCGATCGTTCCCGTCCCTCTCAAGCATCGCTTCGCTCCCCAGCATGCCCGCGCTCCCTGGCGACCTCAACGCCAGGCTGACCGAAGCCAGCCACACCATCATCGGTTTCGCCGCCATGGCCGCCAAGCAGGCCAACGACCGCCGTCTCGGCGTGAACTCACGCTTCGAGCCTCAGGTCCGAGAGCTTCGCAAGAATGCTGTTGGCACCGTTAAGTCTGTGTCGTCTGCTCGTGGCCGCGTTGCGGACACGGTTGACCCAATCGTCGACCGGATGGTCGAGCGCTTCCCCGACGGCATCCAAGAGTCCGTTTCGGAGACGGTCACCGAGTTCCGCAAGGTTGGTCGCCAGACGGCAACCACCGTGGAACAGCGCATGATCGAAGCAATCGAATTTGCTACGGCAATTCCAGCCAAGCCGGTCCGCCGGACAGCCGCCGCAGCAGCCTCAACCAAGGCGCCAAATCAGACCGCAACAAAGGCTGCCAAGACCGCCAAGCCCGCAGCCAAGCCCGCAGCCAAGACAGCAGCGAAGGCAACATCGAAGAGCGCCCCCAAGAGTGCCCCCAAGTCCTCCGCACGGACAGCCCAGGCCGCTTCAGCCACCACTGCCAAGCGCGTCGCCAAGAAGAGCCCAGCGAAGCGCGCTGCCTGATCTACGCGTTTGCTCGCCAATGGGCGAGCACTTCGCTGAGGGTGTCGGTGACACTCAGCTTGGGCGCCCATGCTGTATCCGCCATCAGGCGTGCAGGATCACCACGCAATTCCGGAACGTCTACGGGCCGCTGCAGCTCAGGGTCAACCTGGAGCTGCAGCGGTTCGCTGCTTTCGTGCGTTGCGTCCAACGCAACAAGCAGGTTTGCCACCTCGCCCACCGAAATTGCTGTTCCGGTGCACACGTTGTAGGCGGCACCCGGAACGCCGGATTCGATGATGCATCGGTACGCGCGGACAACGTCTCTGACGTCGGTGAAGTCTCGCCGCGGCGATAGGTTGCCGACACTGATGAACGATGCCGACTCCCGGCGAGCCTGTACCACCCGTTTCGCAAGCGCGCTTACAACGAAGCCATCGGATTGACCAGGCCCGATGTGGTTGAACGATCTCGCAACCATCACGGGCAATCCGTTGCCAAGGTGCGCCTGCAGGGCAACCATTTCCGCAGCAGCCTTCGACGCTGCGTAAGGAGAGGCGGGTCGGAGGGCACGGCTCTCTGACACAGGAAGGTCGTCGGGGGTGACTACGCCGTAAACCTCAGCTGAGCCGACCACAAGAACCCGAGGCATCCGTTCCAACTTGACTGCGGCTTGCACCACATTCAACGTGCCGGCAGCGTTGACCTGAAACGTGGAGAACGGGTCGGACCAACTGGCACCCACATTGGCCTGCCCAGCCAAGTGGTAAACGGCTTCAGGAGCAGCCTCGACAAAGGCACGCTGGACAGCCGCCGGGTCGGTGATCTCAAGGTCCGGGGCGATGATCTCGTCTCCACACGACTGCAAATGGCTCCGCAACCATGTACCGGCAAAGCCGCTTGCTCCGGTGACCAGGACTCGCATCGGGGCAACATTAGCGGAGCCATCTGCCCGATTCGGCCCGATTCGCAGCGGCTAGATACGCGCGCAGATGTACCTCGGCGGATGCTTTCCACGAGAACTGCTCGCTGCGTTCGATTCCGCCGCTGCGGAACGACAACGGGTTGTTCAACACGTCAATCAACGCGGCCCCAAGCCGACGACTGAAGGTGTCGGTTGGGTTGAGTTCCACAAGTTCACCAACGTCGCCGCACACTTCAACCGACACCTCGCTGCGTGCGGCAACCAGCGCAGCGCCACAGGCCATCGCTTCGACAAGCGGCATGCCAAATCCCTCTTCCGCTGACGGATACGCGACCACCGTGGCAGTTCGGAGAAGGGCAGCGGCGAGTTGATCAGAGACATAGCCCAGCCGTAGTTCACCCGGTTGCGCCGCCGGCAACGACATGCCCGGCCACTGTTGACCGGCCAACACAAGGCCAACATCGGGAAGCTGCGCCCGCACGTGTTGGTACGCGCGCAGAAGTTGCGGGATCTGCTTCCTGGGCTCGATGGTGCCAAGACACACAATCACTCGACCGGACACGCACGCCTGCTCCAGCAAGTTCTGGTCACTATGAAGCTCGTCTGGCGTTAGCTGTCCTCGTGGTTTGAATCGTTGGCGGTCAACACCGTGCGGAGCGCAGAAAACACGATCGGACCGCCCGGTGATTGATTCGTAGTGGGCTGCCGTGGTGGCAGACACGGCAACGATTGCATCGGCCTTTGCGGCGCTGACTGTGATCGCGCGGCGAAACAACACCCGCTTGGAAAACGCATGGTCGTACGGCCGGGAGAAGAACGTGAGGTCGTGGATGGTTACTGTCCTGCAGATCCGCCGGGGAAGCCAGGCCGGGGTTGTGTAGTGCGGAGAATGGAGCACCACCGTGCCGGAGGGGATGAGCTTGGCCACCAGCCGGCCGAGCGCTGCATGTTCCCAAACAAGCCGAACGGGCCGTAGAACCGGGGCGACCCGATGCACTGAGGAAGCGCCATCCCATTCGTAAGTGTCGTTACGACGTGCGATGAGGATTGGGGGATGACCTAACTGCCCGAGTGCCGATACCAATGCACGCACGTACGTTCCAGCTCCACCGGACTGCTGGTGAATGGCAGTGACGTCAATTACGAGTTGATATTTGAGGACCTCCGGGTTCATCGGCTGTCCAGAACAGAACGCCAAGCATCGATATGGCGTTGCGCGACCGAAGCCCAGGTGAGCCCCGAAGCAATGGCCAACCCATTGGCGACACGTCGCTGTGTTTCGGTGGGATCAGTAATTGTACTTACAATCGCCGCTGCGATTGCTTCGGCGTTTGTTGGGTCAGCGATGAGCGCGGCATCGACATGCTCGGCGGCTACGGGCACTCCTGGCGAACAGATCACCGGGCTGCCTGCTCGCCAGGCCTCGACTACAGGTAGCCCATATCCTTCAGCAAACGGCACCATCACCAGCGCAGCAGCCCCTGCGTACAGTTGACTGAGGCGCAGGTCGGTGACATTGCCGACAACCTCTGCACCGTCGGGCAACGGCGGTAGTCCTGTGCCCCAACCGGCCGGTCCGACAAGGAGCAGCCGCAGCGGATTTGCCACCGCTGAGCGATACGCCCGGTAGCCATTCACCAACCCTGCCAGGTTTTTGCGCGGCTGATCGGTGGCGACACTCAGCAAGTATCCGGAAGGTTGGCCCGCAGCAGTGAGACTCTCACCGCTGCATTCTCGCGGGACAACTGGAAGGTGGTCGGAACCTTCGCCGACCACCAAGACCGCATCGGCAGCGGCACCGAATGCGACTAGCTCCGCGGCCACCGCAGCGCTCGGAACCATCAGCAGCTTCGCCCGGTCGATTGTTCGCGTCAACGCACGCTCGTGCCAAGCGATCCCCCGTGCCGTATACGCATCGGGCCACGACCGCCAGAGCGTGTCGTGCACGAACGCAGTCATCGCAAGTTTGCCGGGCAGCAAGTCCAGCGAAGCCGCGTGCAGCACATCAAGGCCGAGGGTAACGCGACGACTCCCAGGAACCGGCAATCCTCGATGCACCAACTCCACAGTTGCTCTGTGTGGAGTCCATAGCTGTTTCAACGGCGTCGACACTGGCAGCTCGGCTCGGTCTTCGGTGGTGATCCCCGACGACGTGATGAGACATGTGTCCACGGCGCCTCGCGCCTCATGCGCCGCTAGGGCCGTTGCCAGGGATCGTATGTACACACCGATTCCCCCCGATGGACGACGCAACAGCTGTTCCGCAACTATCCCGACTTGGAAGCGGTTCATTGGCACGCCTGCATCGCATCGCGGTACCAATCAACTTGCGCGGAGCCTGCACGCTCCCAGGTGTAGGCAGCGGCGTGGACTGCACCGGCAGTTGAAACTTCCTGCTGCCGCAAAGATACGGCGCGTGAGACGGCGCTACTCAACGCCGAAGGGTCCGAAGCATCGACAAACGTTGCTGACGGGCCCACCACCTCGCGCAATACCGGAAGGTCTGCGCACACGACCGGCGTCCCGACAGACAATGCTTCCAAGGGCGGGAACCCAAACCCTTCGTCTATCGACGGATAAACAAACGCGGCGGCATTGCGAAGCAGCCAGGACTTCTGCCCTTGTGTAATACGCCCTAAACGAATTGCGGCGTTGCGATGCGGTTCAGCCAGCTTCGCAAGATGATTATCCAGTTCCTCCGAACCCCATCCGGTGCTGCCGGCATGCACCCATCGCAGGTCGGAGTGTTCAGCAAGCAGCTGAGGCAAAGCCGCCGCCATCCGCCCCAGCCCTTTTCGTGGCTCCTCGGTGCCGAGGGTCAAGACGAACTGTCCTCCGCTCAGGGTGGCGTCCAACCCTTGCGGGTCCGGCGGAACCAACGCGTTGAGCCCGGGATGGACGCAGCGGACCCGGTCCGGTGCAATCCGCAACCATTCCCGAACCTCTTCCGCCGTTGCCAGACTGTCCGTCTGAACAACCGCTCCCGTTTGCACGGCGCGCTGGACCAGGCGGGGGAACACCAGCGTTGCCGGATTGCAGAGGTGGGGAGTCTTCACCGGCGCGAGGTCATGAACGGTCACGATGCGCGCCACACGCCCACGACGCGGACGTGGTCCCACCACATAGTTTGTTCCGTGGATCACGTCCACACGACCTGTCCAGGTTGTGATGGGAAGCAGCTCCGTGTGTTGCCACAAGCGCTGTACGAGCCGGGCAGGAATGGGGGCATGGCGAGCCCCTGCTTCGCCTCGGCCGCGCCAGGTCAGCGCAACCGGCACCACTTCCACGTCATTACGGAGTTGGAGCGCGTTCACGAGACCCGCCACTAGTTCGCCGATCCCCGTGCGTGCCCCAATCAGCGGGGTGACGTCGACGGCGGCTCGCATCAGTCCACGACACTACGTCGGATAGGTTGGGCCGCCGTGATTGGGGCCGTACTTCTGCGCTACAACGGGGACCAGGTCGCGCTGCGGGCGGCGGTTGCCGCCATTGTTGGAGACGGGCCACAACCGAATCCGTTGGTTGGCGACGTTGTGATCGTCGACAACGCTTCAACGGTTGACCCCAAGGCCGCCGAACTAGTTGCGGCATCGTTCCCTTTCGTGGGCTCTGACGGGCGCCCGCTTGTCCGCTGGGTGCCACGGAAAATCAACGACGGATTTGCAGCAGGCAACAACGAGGGCATCGCCCACCTACGAGCAACGTGCGACTTGGTCCTGATTCATAACGACGACGCAACGCTTGCACCGGGTGCGCTCCAGTTGCTCGACAGCGCGATTCGGTCCTGTGCTCCAGACGTCGTGAGCGTAGGACCAAAGACGCTCATCGCCGGAGAAGATGGTCTCATCGACTCCGTCGGGATGGCCGTCAACCGCCGAGGCGAGGCAAAGAACGTCGGATTGGGCCAACTGGACCTTGGCCAATTTGACGGTGGTCACGTGGAGGGACAGCAGACAAAGGGGCGGACACTGGCCAACGGCCCGTATCCCGAGATTCTGGGTCCGTGCTTTGCCGTTGCCCTCATTCGTCGAAGCGCTTTCGCACCGGAATCTGTGGGGCCGCTTCCGGCTGACTACTTCCTCTACTACGAGGACGTCGAGTGGAACTGGAAGGCACACCGCCTTGGCCTTCGGTCGCGTCTCGTCCCACACGCGCTGGCGTACCACCACATGTCTTCTAGCTCTCGGGCCGAGACCACCAGCCTGGGCGATGCTGAGCGCGCATACGGTATGAAACACCGTTGCATCGAACGCAACCTTCTCGTGACCGGAGCCGAACTCCTTCCCCTCCGGGACGCGGCGGCACTATGGCTGCATCGTTGGCCCCGTCTCGTCAAAGCCGGGATCACCGGCCGATTTCCAAAGGCGTCGGTGCTGGCCGCATTCGATGCCGTGCGGCGGCTCCCACGCACCCTGCAGCGGCGGCGGCATGTGCAACGAAACTCGGCCGTTCCGGCCAACCGGGTGTTTTCGTTCTGGCCGGAGGAACCCATCTTTTTCGACCCAGTGACGTACCTTCCGCAACGCTCTTGGCAAGCCCTTGCTGCAGCAGCCGCGCTCGCTAACGCTCCAGCTCTTGTGGAGGCGTGCGGACACGCCGACCCCCACGGGGCGCGGCAGGCAGCGGCAGCAGAGCTGGGCACAGAACGGGCAGAACTGGTGAGCCGCTACATCGCTCGTCTGCCTTGATCTTTCTTAGTCGGCGCGCTCGGGTCCACGCGCCGAACAGCGTGACAACGCCTTCGGTCTCGTGGACAACCGCTGGCAGCACATCGAACCGGAAACCCTCAAACCACCAGTCGTAGGTGTGCGTGAAGTGTTCGTCTTGGATTGCGGCGGACAGGTCGTAGGTACCGGTGAGAAGCGGCAGCTGCTTGATGGCGTAGTCGTAGTGTCCTTTGCCAGTGAGCTGCGTAGGAACCAGCTTCTGCTCGTTGGTGTTGACCCCGGTGATGAGTACGCCATCCAGGCGGTGGATTCCGAAACCGACTCCGGGGCGCTTGACGGTGAGGCCCGGCTCCACTTCGTAATGAATTCGAAGCGTGACGTCGTCGCCCGTGTGGACTTTGTCTGTGGGCTTACCCTCGGGGTTGATGAGCTGGATTGCCGAGATGGTTGCCTCGCCGCTCCCCCATCGTTTCGAGACACCATCGTGTCCAGGAAGGCGTGACACGTTGACGGTTCCGAGGTACTCGTCGATGACTTCCTTCGTAGGCCCGATGCCCGCAAGGCGCCCGTTGCGCATCCACGCAAGACGGTCACACATTGAGCGCAACTGGCCCAACCCATGGCTCACAACGACGATGGTCTTTCCGTCTCGCTGCATCTCGGTGAATTTCTCTGCGCAACGGCGCTGAAACGTCTCGTCACCGACGGACAAAACTTCGTCAACCAACAACACATCGGGGTCCACGTTGATGGCGACGCTGAAACCTAGGCGCACATACATTCCAGATGAATAGTTCTTGACCGGAGTGTCGATGAACCGTTCCAACCCGGCAAACTCCACGATGTCATCGAACCGGGAGTCAATCTCCTTCTTCGACAAACCAAGAATGGACCCGTTGAGATACACGTTGTCCCGACCAGAAAGTTCCTGGTGGAATCCAGCGCCCAGTTCAAGCAGCGCGCTGAGCTTGCCGGCCACAGCAACCGAGCCGTTCTCCGGTCGCAAGATGCGAGCCATGCACTTCAGCAACGTGGACTTACCCGAGCCGTTCTCGCCGACGATGCCGAACGTCTCCCCTTGGTTCACCGTGAAGCTGACATCGTTGACGGCCCAGAACTCTTCGTACTCGGCGCGTTTGCCGCGCATCACGCTGGCCTTGAGGCTTGAGTTGCGCTCGTGATAGATGCGGAATCGTTTTGAAACCTGGTCCACGATGACTGCTGGTTCGGTACTCACGGTGCGGGGTGCAACCGAGAACGACGTCCCGGCTTCGTGGTCGATGAGGTGGTCCTCGGCGGCCGGCTGACTTGTGGGGTTCACAGTTGCAGCGTACCGGTGGACATGAAGACCTGGAGTCCTTCTGCTGGTACCCGAACGTGCGGGCGTAGCGCTCTGCGCCGCGCCAGGGCATACGGGATGAGCAGCAGGCCCTCAAGTCGACCACGCAACATTTGCGGAATGACGTCTCGTTGACCGGTGGCCCGGAGGTGATTCAGTGCCCCGCGGTCGTGGCGCAAAACCTTGGGCAGCGCGCACAAGACCATACGAAGTGGAAAATTGGTCAGCCACAAGATGGGCTGGTTGCGCATGGTTTGGCGCAGCGCAAAGCCACTGGTTCGTTGTTTGGTGGATGCAGAGCCAAGGTGACGCGCAACGGGGCCAGCAACGGTCCAGTTCTCCCAGCCCATCACCAATGCGCGCGCAGATAGGTCGACATCTTCGAGGTACATCCACATTTTTTCGTCGAGCACATCAGCAAACGGTTGCGCATCGAGAAATGCAGCGGAGTACATCGCTGCGGCTGCGTTGACGCCGAACACCCGTTGAGTGCGATGACCAGCTCCGACCGGTTGTCCGTACGAGTTCTGCGATGCCTGCAGTGACTGATCGACAACGAGGTGCCTGCTGTCCACACGGTCGGGGTGGAGTCCGTCGACCGTGAGCGACTGGAAACAAGCCCCCCGGGGACGGCTGTGCGCAAACGAAACCATCGCTGACACCCAGTCGCGCGACAGTGTTGCATCGCTATTGAGCAGGACCACGTAGCTCACGCGCTGATTGTCTCTCGCACGACGGATACCAACGTTGTTGGCGATGGCAAACCCACTGTTCCAGCCCAGCTCGATGAGCGTGGCGTTGGGCATGGTCTCGACGACTATCGCCTGAGATCCGTCGGTTGATCCGTTGTCCACAACATATGTATGCAAACGATCTGCGGGGTACCGTTGCGCAACGACCGACTGCAAACAGTCGGTGATGATGCTTCCGTTGTTCCAACACACCACGACAACCGCAACATGCGGAGGATCCGTGCCGGGTGGTGCGGGTGTCACCAGACGCCTTCGCCCGCGCGGCCCGGTTCAGGACGATGCGGGGCAACTGCAGGGTCGAACCAGCTTCTGATCCGGCCTGCGGACCACGCAAGCATTGGCGAGTCTGTTGCACGCGCTTCTATGCCTTTGTCCAGCACCCAACGCTGGTGCGCCCACACCAAACAACAACGCCCCTGTTGCTGTGCCGCCTCGCTTACAGCCGCGCTCATTCCGGACGTGCCGATGGATGCGGCGAACTGCAGGAGATCCGCATGACCGATGGCCATGGCCCGCCCTGACAGCGAATGAACCTGGCGGCAACGTTCCAACTCAAAGGGGGCGAGGTCGCAACGACCGGTCCGGGCCATGAGACCGTCCGGGCCGAGGTTGACGCCACCATCGAGCACGACGCCGCTTGGAACAACGACAAGCGGAGACACAGCGAACACGTGCGGCTGTTGGAGTACGCCAACGAGGTCACCCAGCCACCCGTGTTCGTGAGGACTCACCCCTCCGTCAATGATCATCACTGCGTCGGCAGCGGGAATCTCGCCCAGCGTTTCGCCCAACTTCCACGACATGGTGTGCAGCACCTCAACCTGGGCTCCGGCGGTCTTCATCAGCATGGCGAGATGCCGTTGCGCTGCGACGGGGTCCGGCAGCGGGTCTCGGATGATCACGGCAGCTGTGGTTCCGGGCTTCGCAATATGACGGACCCGCGTACCGCCATTTCGGCGAGAAGAAGCTGTCGCTGAAGTTGCGGGTGTCGGCGTTGCGAACGGGGCAGGAAGCAACAGACTTGTCGCACGCGCCCGCGGTCCAACCAAACGATGCAGGAGCACCGAATCAACGTGCGGTGTGCTCCCCCCGATTTCCGGGTTCTCGTTCGTGTCGGCTGTGGAGATCGATGCGCTGTGGCATAGCCGGTGAACGACACAACCCGACGCAAGATCGAACTGCTGGGCGAGGTCCGGTTCCCACTGCCCGATGGCTGCGGGTGCGGTCCGCCTTCCGCTGAACGGGTCGATCATGTCGAACTCCGCAGAGATCATCGTTGCGTTTGGATGGCGGCCTGCGACCGACGCCAGCCGCGCAAGTGCGGAAGGAGCAAGAGCATCGCCCAAGCTGATTTCCATGGCAAACACCATGTCCGCAGACGAGTTGGTGGTCCGCGGTTGCGTGGTGAACCGAGCCTCGCCCTGTAGCGAGTCGGCTAAAACCCGCTTTGCGGAGGCTGACCCTACAGACGTTGTGTCAGGGAGGTGCGCTACCCAGTGTGCATATGACTGGTTGATCAGCGAGACAAGCGTGCGCGTGATGGCGGCGGGGTTGGTGCTTCCCGAGCGGACAATAATGTGGAACCGGACAGCTTCACCGAGCGCGGATTCGGTGTTGCCCTGGTCAGCTAGGAAATCATCTCCTGTGCCTTCGAACGAGGAGATCCAGCGTTGATACGACGATTCCGGCGCAGCGGGCGCTACTCCCGCCTTGCGGGCGGCTGAAACCAGGGCGTCGCGACGCGCCGACCCAACAGGCAGTGCGGCTCTGAGAAGGCCGGCGATCAAACTCATACTGGAGAGTCTGACCTGAACTGCCAGCGATCCGGTGCCGGAGGGGTGCTAATCAGTTTCCCAGCACTCCATCTGCCGCGTCGGTCATCAACGCAGCAAACGCTTCTTCTTTGATAACAACGGCCTCTTGATCACCGATTTGTTCTGGGTTGGCCGGGATGACGGTTGTGCGAAGCGAGGTGGGCTCGATGGCTCGTGAGACCTGAGCGAGATACATCCAGTCACCAGGCTTCACGTTGGTCACGGTGTTCTTGCGGCCCACGTAAACCCAGTTCAGCAACGCGCGGACGTTGTCCGTGGATTCGCGTAGCCGTTGCAGCGACGCGACCAGCATCTTGTTCTGGTTGGCGGAGCGATCAAAGTCCCCGTTGGTGAGCGTCTTGCGAGCACGGGTAAAAGCGAGCGCGGCGCGGCCGTTCATCTGGAACCAGCCTTGCTGGAACTGTGCGGCAGATGCCTGGTCGTTCATTGCTGGCTTCACTTCGATGTTGATACCGCCGACCCCGTCGACCATCGCTTTGAAGCCGTCGAAGCCGGTAATGACGTAGCGGCTGACCGAGAGCCCCGTGAGGCTGTTGAACGTCTGGAGGAAAACGTCTGGCCCAGAAACAGACAACACCTCGTTGATCTTGCGACTGTCGCCAGAAGGGGTCTTGACCCACGTGTCACGAGGGAAGCCGATGAGCAAGCCCTTCTTGAGCGTTGGGTTGTATGCAAACAGATGAATGGCATCTGCGCGGGACCGATCTACCTTTTCGCCTGTACGCGCATCGGAGCCCACAAGCAACACCATGAACGGCTTACCGTCTGGCTGCGCCTTGGTGAAGGCATCGGTTTCGTTCTTTGCGCTGGGGTAATTCTTGTCACCAGATGGTGGATTTGGATCGAAGTTGAGTGGGATAGCGGGTGGTCGACCGTTGGGGGCCCACTGCCCGGCTTTCAGTTTTGAGCCCTTTGCCGGTGCGGGAGCTTTCCGCTTCTTCGTGGTGGTGACCTTCGCCTTGGCTTTCGCTTTGGCCTTGGTGGTCGCTTTGGTTGCGGCGTCCGCACCGTTCGGCAACAACAACGCAGTAGCTAACGCGATTGTTGCGGACAAGGCCGCTAGGTGCAGCCGGCCCCGCTTTTGTGCTCGCGACGCGTTGAATGTGGACGTAACGGGATGCGACATGAACCGTCTCCTGATCATGGCCACCACAGGACGGATCGCACAGAAAAAGCGATCCGGGCGTCAGACATACGACACCGATGGGGTGCAGACACTGTAGCCGCGACCGTCTCGGAACCGATCCGCGAAAGCCGCACCAACGCTGACCAACGTTAATTTCGCCCCTCTGCTAGAAGTCCCAGCAGCTCCCGTAGAACTCCTCTACAGCTCCTCTACAGTTCTTCAGCCAACCGAGGTTCAAGACGACGGAAGAACAGGGTGCCACCGATGATTGAGAGCACGCTGGCGATGCCAAGAAACCCAAGCGACTGGGCCGTCGGTACACGCCCGTGGTAGAGCAGATCACGGTATGCGTTCACGGCGTGAGACATGGGGTTGAGCGCGTACCAGGCTGCGGCCGACGGGCTCTTTTCCTCGATGAGTGACAACGGATACACAATGGGTGTGAGGTAAAACCAGACCTGCAGGAAGATCCCCAAAAGGTGTTGCACGTCTCGGAAGTACACATTGAGTGCACTCAAGCCGAGAGAGATCCCAAGGATGAGCAGGGTCTGCAGTGCCATGACCACCATGAGCATGGGAAGCAACTGCCACTTGAGTTTGCCGGTGAGGGCCACGGCCAGAACCAGCACGCTGAGTTCGATGCCGAATGACGTGAGCCAACTCAGCACGGTTGAACCCACGACGTATTCGCGAGGGAAGAAGACCTTTTTCAGCAAACCACTCTGCGCGAGCAACGACCCGGTAGACGTGCCAATTGCACCGGCCAAGAAGTTCCATGGCAGCAGGCCACACGCGAGGTACAGCGTGTAGTTGTTGAGGCCGGACGGGGTGCCTTCGACCTTTGTCCCGGTGAAGATGAGGCTGAACACAACGGTGAAGATGATGAGCGAGGACAACGGGTTGAGCATTGACCATGCCCACCCAAGGAAGGAACGCTTGTACTTGCCGCGGAGTTCTCTGCGAGTGAGGCTGGCAAGGAGTTCCCGACGCTCCCAGAGTTCGGTCCATGACGTGCCGCCAAGCGCAACCGGAGCGGAGCGTGGTGGCCGACCTGTCGGCGTGTCGCCGGTCGAGACTGCGGTCAACGTCCTTCGCTCTCACGCAGGCGTCGGCTGGCGTCCTCCAGGCGAGCGCGTTCGTCTGAAGACAGGCTGCTCATTCCGTCCTGCGCGATTTTGTCCAACAACCGATCAACCTCTTCACGGTCTGCCCTGGTCATTGCTGTGGTGCGTTGTCCGGCCGAAGCGCCAGGAGTGGCTGTCCCGGTACCCTGCTCGCCCCACGGACCAGCGACCACCGAACCGGAGCGCTTTGAACCGCCCCGCTTGAGCGCATTGCCCAACCCTCCGCTTGACCTGGACCCGCTTGACTTGGAACTAAGAGGTCGTCCCCTGGCGCCCGAGCCGGTGAGCTTCGCCGGGAGCGGAAGCCGAGGAATCCACGACGGCAGCTCCGAACCAAGGCCAAACGATCTGAGGGCTGTCAGAAACACAACAACTGCGAATGCGAGCTGCGCCAAGTACAACCAGTAACGGGTACCCAAGGCCTGCAGGACTTCAATTGCAAGAAACGCGCCGACCAACAGCCGGATGGGGATGTTGAAGAACGATCGCAGATGCGGAAACTCTGCTGCCACGCAAACAGCCACGCCCATTGACACCAACCGTGGCCCAGCCAGAATCGGCAGGTAGGTGAACAGTGTGTTCTCCAGCCTGTTTTCGGTCAGCAGGGCGGACGACCGCGTAAAGAGGTCCAACAGCAGCGCGCCGAGTCCGACAATGGCCGTGCAAATGGCGAGGAAGCGCAGATAACGCGTTGGGCCGAGCGGCTCCTCCAGGATGCGACCAAACGACCAGAAGAAGAAGAGCCCGATGGCCCCTGCCAGGCTGGCCATGCTGGCGAACGGCCAGGTGAGTAGCTGCCACACGAATCCGGTGCGGTACGAAGCCCGGCTCAGCCACACAGCCGTCAGGACTGACGGGCTGACCGATGCCGCAACCCACACGATGACCGTGATCAACGGCACCAGGACAGATGTCGTTACGTCAACCGTCCCCATGGTGAACCACGGGTCGCCTGGACCGCGACGGGACTGGATATTGCGAGAACTCGGACGACCTGCCACGTCAGCAGCCTACGGGAGACCGGGAGCGACCCGGGCGCGGCCGAGCGGTGAGCGGAGGGACGGAGCGAATCCGAGGTGGAGCAACCCATCAGACCCGGGCGCGGCCGAGTGGTGAGCGGAGGGACGGAGCGAATCCGAGGTGGAGCAACCCATTCAGACGGGCGCGGGTGTCGGCAGGTGTCAGCGGCGGGCTGCCCGGTAGGGGCCGGCGTTCGAAATCACTTCGACCAGGGGAGCAACCGCGTCGGTCCACCGATACCGATCAGCCAGCGACGAGGCTACTGCGGAACAGCGCTGCCGCAGTTCGGCATCGCCCAACAAGGTTCGTAACGCGTTGCGCATGGCGGTGCGGTCCTCTGGCGGAACCACCAGGCCGGCGCCCGACTGGGCAACGAGTTCAGCGAGGACGTCGCCAGAGGTCGCAAGCGTTGGCAGGCCGGCCCAGAAATGATCAAGCATCCGGGTACGAAACGCCAACCGGTTCTCCGCCAGATCCTTTGCAGCGACCACGCCGATGTCAGCAGCGCGAAGAATTGCGCCGCGCTCGTCGTAGGGAGCCCACGGTCCGAGCACGACCTTTCCAGCATTGACCAGCCCAAGGTCTTTAATGCGCGAGCGCAACCTGCCAGTCATGGACATCTCCGGCACCCCCCGACCCTCAAGTTCCAGCCCCATGAAGTGCAGCCGGGCCATGGGGAACTCTTGGGTGAGGTCGTTGAAGCACTCCACCACCAGAAGCGGGTCGAACCAGTCCCACGTTCCACCAGCCCACAAGATGGAGAGCGTCCCCGGCTCCTTGGGTGCCGCTGGCGGTAACGCCGCTGCCGAAGGGACACCGAATGGAACAACGTCGATGAGGCGTCGGAGCTGCGGGTCGAGATCGTGTGCACGCTTATCAAGGCGCCCACGTGAGGCCAGCATGCCGAACCAGAAGTCCCGCTGGCGTTCCGACGCGCAGATAAACGTGTCGCCCACGTCGATCAGCTGATTGAGGGCGTTGATCTCGTGGTTCTTGGCAGCGTCGGCGGCATCGCTGGTCATCCCGTCGTACTGCTCGAGACTGCCAAAGATCCACGGGTCGTACAGATCAACAATGCGCAGCGCCCGACAGTTGGCAAGGAACGGATACCGGATTAAGTCGAAACCGAACACGAGCACGGCGTCTGCAGCGTCAACGCATCGGCGCAATGCTGCGAGGCCGTTCTCGCCTTCAACCACCAGCGTGGAAAGGCCCGGGTGAGCGCGGTCCACGGTGCGGTCACAGGCGACGGTGACGTCGGCATGTTGCGCAAGCGCGCATGCCATCTCCCAAGCACGAATTGCCGTCCCTGCCATGCGGGGGCCAATCAGGTCGTGGCACAACACAACAAGACGACGAACAGGCGAGCCGCGGAACAGTCGGCCGACACCGGTGAGCGCGACCACAGCCTCGAACGCCTTCACGTACCCGGGGTCGTCGTTGCCCATCGGGGCGAACGGCATTCCAAACCCAGCAAGCACTTCGGTATCGGTTGCAACGCGCCGCTTCTGGATCATTGCCCGATGCGCCAGCAGCGATGGCAGATCGGCAATCACATCGTCAGTGGCATGCAAACGCGAGAGAGCGAGTCGATTGACCACCGTTGTGTCGGGGAGGCCTGTCCCGACGTCGTAATCGCTCCGCTGACTATGGGCGTCGAAGAGGGCGCGCTGCGATTGCAGCAACATGGCTCCGGCAAGCAACGGGGCGAGAGATTCATCGCTGACGTTCTTGATGAGTAGACGGAGGGCGTTACGCTCCAACAGCACCATCCGTTCGTGCCAACGGAACCGCGAACTGGTGCCGTGGTGGCGATGGAAGCTCCGGGCACCTGCAGCTAACACCGTACGTAACCCGCACACGCGCAGGCGGAGACCGAAGTCCACGTCTTCGAAGTATGCGAAGAACGCCGGGTCGAAGCCGCCAATCTCAACAAATGTCTGCCGGTGCACCAGCATCGCCCCACCGCACGCAAACGGCTGTTCGGAACCGTCGTGAAGGACAACTTCTTCAATTGGTTTGCCGTTTCCTGGCTGCTCGCCGAAGCCGTGGAAATTGACCGCACCACCACCGAAGTCGAGATTGACACCGTCCCAGTCAAGGATGGTTCCTGCGACGCACATCACCCCATGGTCAGGGCGGTAGTGGCGGGCCAGCGCACGGAGCCAGCCTGGGTCCACACGCATGTCGTTGTTGACAAGCGCCACCGTTTCGGCCGTAGACATGGCCGCCCCTGCATTCACCGCTGGCGCAAACCCAGTGTTGGTGGCGTTCACTTGCAGTCGCACCCCGGGGTACGAAGCGCGTATATGTTCGACCGAGCCGTCAACCGAACCGTTGTCCACAACGATGATTTCGAACCGATCCGCCGGGTAGTCCAGTGCCGTCAGCGAACTCAGGCAGGGGTCGAGGTGTTCCCGCCCATTCCAGTTGACCACGATGATGGAAACGGTGGGCAGGTGGGGGTGGGACACCGCAGCAGGTTACCGGGCGCGGCCAAGGTGGCGGCGGTTCGGGTTTTCGTCCTCGTATGCTGTGGAGATGGACGAGGGCACCGCAGGCGTGGGTGCAGGCCAGAGCACAGAACCGTCACCCATTGAAGTGACGGCGCTCATTCTCACCACAACCGAGCGGGCTCCATCGGCAGTGATCGCCGCCCGATCGTTCTCTCAACACCACCCCGCAGTTCCGTTGACCGTTGTTGTGGTTGACGACCGTTTCGGTGAAGTCAGCCGGGCAGCTTCCGTCGAGCCAGGAACTTGGATGCCAGCGGCACGGCTCGTCAGCGCGCAGACGGTGTCGGCCCTGCTTGCCGAGCATCCTCTCGACGACGCCCTTACGCTGGTGCAGCCATTGCTTGTGGCGACGCTGCTCGATTCCAAAGGCGTGTCCGACAACCCCACGAACGCGGTTGTCTTGCTGGGTGACCACGTAGAGCTGGTTGCGCCGATCACTCAATTCATCGAACGGTCCGCCCCTGCCATGGGTGGCTTCGTTCCTGTCCGCAGCGGTCAAGCCCCTGTCGACGGACGTTTGCCAGATCCGGCAGATCTTGTCGCATACGGCCATTTTCAGCGTGGCCTCGCAGTGTTCACTGCGCGAGGACACTCGCTCGTGCAACGCTGGGCCGACGGCCTCGCACATCATCCACTTGAGGGCGATGGTCGGTTCAACCGAGTCGCACATCCGTGGTTCGACGAGCTTGTGTTGTCACAGCGCGGGTCAGTCCATATAGCCCAACCCGGCTTGTTGCAGTCCTTTCGCAACCTCGACGCTGTCACCCCAGGGTCCGGAGCCTCGGCGTTCAGCTTCGAAGGCTTTTCCCCCTCCCGACCTTGGGTCCTTTCAGAGCTGGCCGGTGAATGGCCTCGGGTTTTGATCAGCGCGCATCCAATGTTGCAGGCGGCGCTGGATTCTCGCTTCGAGCAGTTAACCCGTCTACAAACTTCGGCGCCCAGCATCGTTCGACCGTACGACACGCTGCCCAACGGCCACCGCTACGACGCTTCGATGCGGCTTGCGTATACCGAGTCCCTGCACCACGCGTTGCGTCACGGGGGCCAGCAGCCACCCAACCCATTTGCCCAGGCTGACGACTTCGTCGCATTCCTCGCGGCACCATCGGCGCATCGTCCGGGCATCACTCGTCACCTCGAAGCGTTGTCGCGTCAACGGCCCGATCTTGGTGCCGCGTTTTCCAACGACGACGGTGCGTTCAGACGGTGGGCCATGACCGACGCCGTCACCGCTGGGGTTTGGACACCTATCCCTGCACCGGCTACTCGCCCTTCCGATGTCTCCAGCGAGGCCCGTTCCGATGCTTTTGTGGCTGAGCACGTCGCCTCGGGTATCAACGTTGTGGGCTTACTCAGCGCGCAACTCGGCATCGGCGAGCAGGGACGCCTGGCATTACGGGCCATCAGAGCATCTGCAATTCCGTATTCGGTAATTGATCACGACGACACGGTGCATCGACGAGAGGCAAATGTCCTTGCCAACGAGCCTGCCGATGGATTCCGCTACGACGTCGACGTCCTACTCCTCAACGCAGACCAAACCAGCAGCGCGCTTACCAGCCTGCATCGCGGCGGGAAATCTCAGCGCCCAACGGTGGGTCTTTGGGCATGGGAATCGCCCGTCTTCCCGCAGCGCTTTCACAGCGCGTACCAACTGGTTTCCGAGGTGTGGGTGGCAAGCTCCTACATCAAGGACACGCTGTTGCCAAGTGCAACAGCCGCCGGAGTTTCGGTCGAAGTGCTGCCGCTCCAGTTTCCGTACGTCAACCCGCGTGGCACATTCTCGGACCCGGCGCTACTCGCTTCGTTCGGGCTGGATTCCAACCGGCCGTACTTTGCGTTCATGTTCGACTACTTCAGTGTTGCCGAACGCAAGCAGCCATGGGCTGCTGTTGAGGCGTTCCGTCTCGCGTTTCCCCGTCAGACTCCAGGCGGACCCCAGTTGGTCATCAAATCGCTCAACCACGAGTTCTTCCCTCTGGAGCGAGAACGTCTTCTGGGCTCCATTCGCGGTCGTACCGATGTCGTCCTGCTGGAGCAGTACCTCTCACCGGAGAACCGCACTGCGTTGATAGCCAACGCTGCCGGTTACGTATCGCTTCACCGCGCCGAGGGCCTCGGGCTCACCATGGCAGAGGCAATGGGCGCAGGCACTCCGGTAGTTGCCACTGGCTGGTCCGGCAACATGGAGTTCATGACCGCGCAGAACAGTTGGCTGGTTGACTCTCACTTCGTTGACATTCCAAACACCGTTGCTCACTACGGCGGCGCAGGGCAATGGGCCGAACCGTCCGTTGAGCAGGCCGCCACATACCTGGGCACCATCATCGACAATCCGGCTGCAGCGCAACATCGTTCACAACAAGCCATCGCAGACCTCGTGGCTCGCAACGCCAGCGGAGCCGACGCGGCTTTCGTTGTCAACCGAATCCGTAGCCTGCGCGCCTGTCACGGTAATCAGCGCGCCTATGACACTCACACTTCCAGCGTTCCGGGAGGGACACCATGAAGGATCAGTTGCAACAGGTCGCTGTACGCGTTGTTGCGTCAGAGTTGGACCGACGCGCCAAGCCCATCGAACAGGCCGTCCGAGACCTTCAGGAACGTCTCCGCTCGGTCGAGTCCGGTGAGGTGGCGTTATCTGCCGACGCCCTGGTCCCTGTGCACCACGCCATTGCGTCGGTTACCGCTGCGCAAGACCGCGTCGGTTCAGCCGTTGATCTGCTGCATGGCCGGGTGACGGCTCGGGAGCTTGCCGATGAACAGCTTGACGACGCTGTCAGGTTGCTTCGCGCCGACGTAACGGCAATCCAGAGCCAGTTGGCTCAGTTGCTTGCACTGGTTGAACGAATTGGCGGGGCTTCCACTACGTAATCCCTGTAGCGGCCTTCGGCTGCTTCGTCCAAGCGGGCTCTCACCCTGGTGCCGTTCTCTTCGTGCACCGTCACCAGCACTTCACCTTCACGATGCACGCCAGCCAGCAGGTCGCCCCTGTCGTACGGGATGAGTAGCTCAACCACGGCAGTAAGCGCGCGGATCTTTTCGCCAAGTACGGACAGCAGGTGATCGATGCCGGCGCCTGTAGCAGCTGAAACGCTCACTGCGTCGGGATGGCTGCGGATAAGGCTCTCAACATGATCTGGCCACGCAACGTCGGTCTTGTTGAACACCACCAGGCGAGGAACTCCAGAGGCGCCGATCTCTTCGAGAACAATTTCCACTGCACGCATATTTCCTTCGGGGTCTGCTGCGCTTGCGTCGACCAAGTGGATGAGCAGGTCTGCGTCTGCTGTTTCGTCCAATGTGGACTTGAACGCCTCGACCAACGCGTGGGGCAGGTTGCGGACAAACCCAACGGTGTCTGACAACAGCACTACTTCGCCTCCAGGCAATGCAAGGCGCCGAACTGTGGGGTCGAGCGTTGAGAACAATCGGTTCTCGGTGAGCACTCCGGCGTCGGTCAGTTTATTGAGCAAGGTGGACTTGCCTGCATTGGTGTAGCCCACCAGTGCAACTGTTGCTTGGCGGCTGCGGCGCCGCCATTTGCGCTGTGTCTTGCGGACCTGCGCCAGGTCCTCCAGTTGCGTCTCCAAGCGGCGTACCCGTTCGAGGAGGCGACGCCGATCTACTTCAAGCTTGGTTTCGCCCGGGCCACGGGTACCGATGCCGCCACCTTGTTGGCTGAGCGCGCCGCCCTTGCCTTTCAGACGCGGGAGCCGGTATCGGAGCTGCGCCAGTTCGACCTGCGCCTTACCTTCGGCAGTGCGGGCGTTCTGAGCGAAAATGTCGAGGATGACGGCAGTGCGGTCGATCGCCGTGCGCCCGAGGAGCCGTTCAAGGTTCTTCGACTGCACTGGGCTGAGTTCGGTATCGAACACCACCGTGTCGGCATCGACCTCTTCGCTGACCTGACGCAGTTCTTCTGCTTTGCCTTTGCCGACGAAGTAGGTACGGTCCGGTTCGTCTCGGCGCTGGGTGACTCGGGCGGCTTCGTCGGCACCCGCTGTGTCCACAAGCGCGCTGAGTTCGTCGAGACCGAAGTCTGCGTCGTCCAGCGTTTGATTTCCCGTGGCCACACCCACCAGCACGATTTTCTCGCGGCGGGTGCGGTCGATGAGTTGCGCCCTGCGGCGGTCTGCGTCGCTCACGAGGCCGTCTCCGGAGTCCATGCATAATCGATGTCGGCGATGTGCTGCGAGGGACCGTGCAGCGTTGCACGCTCGCCATCTATGTCAACCGTTGCGTTTCCTCCCGGTTGTCGAACCGTAACCTGCGAGCCAGTGAGGCCGAGGCGATGCATGACGCCAGCTACGGCAGTTGCCCCGGTGCCGCAGGCTTGGGTGACACCGACGCCGCGTTCCCAGACGATCATGTCGATGGTGTTGTCGTTGCTGGCCTTCACCACGTGCACGTTGATGCCGTGCGTTGGTCCTTGGAGATATGGCGCCTCACGGAGCGGGCCGGTGACTGCGATGTTGATGTTGTCAAGGGAAGGAACCGGAATCACCAGGTGGGGGTTGCCAACGTCGACCGTGTGCCCGTCTGGCCCGTGTACCGGGTGCGAGTCGTAGGTGAGCTGGCCCATGTCGACCGACACGGTGGCGACACCGGTGGAGTCCGTTGGGCTGACGTCAATTGCCCGCAGGCCGGCATCGGTCTGTACACGTACGGTCCCTGTTGGAACAACGCCCGCCATGGTCACGGCCTGCGCAAAGCAGCGGATGCCGTTGCCGGACATTTCTGCAATGGACCCGTCGGCGTTGTGCAGGCGCATCCGAACGTCGGCAGCATTCGCGTCACCAGAGGAATCGGCAGGCCGCTGAGGCGGGAGTACGAACAGCAGTCCGTCAGCACCGATGCCACGGTTGCGGTCGCAAACGCGTCGCGCAAGCTCTGCGCGGTTGGCTTCGGGAACCGATGAACTCTCCACCAAAACCAAAAAGTCGTTACCCAGGCCGTGGTGCTTGCTCAGGCGCAGAAGCGTGGGTTGGTTGTTGGGTGATGTCATCGTGAATCCATTCTGCCCCCGAACGGCCGTTAGTTGCGAAAAGATTCTCGTTAGTCGGTCGACGACTCTGCAGGAGAGTTGGAAGCCGGGTCGGCAGACAACCGAGCCGCTTCGGCCCATTCGATCGAACGATTGCGTCTGAACCAGCGTTGTTGGCGCTTTGCGAACGACACCGTGGCTCGTTGCGCCTCGGCCATTGCTTCATCGAACGTGCATCCACCGTCCACAAATTGCAGGAGTTGGCGGTACCCAAGCGCCTGGGACGCCGTGCGGCTCAGGCGGTCTTCGTACTCGGCCCGTAGGTTCGTGACTTCCTCCAGGAAACCGTCGGCCATCTGCTTTTCGTATCGCTGCGCTATCCGAGTGGCCAGGTCAGCCCGGTCCGTATCCAGACCAATCACTCGCCAGCCCGTGGCAGCTTCCTGTGCTGCTTCCAGCCCCGGACCATACGACGAAAACGGTTGTCCGCTGCCAAGTGTCACCTCGAGTGCGCGGATGATCCGACGCCGGTTGGACGGTTCCATGCGCGCTGCGGCAACCGGGTCCATCTGCGTTAGACGCTGATGCAGCGCAGTCGTGTCTGGGTCGGTTTCCAACTCGGCCTTCACGTCTGGGTACTGTCCCGGCAAGGTGAGGTCACCAATGATGGTGTCCACATACAGCCCTGTACCCCCGGCCAGGATGACGCGCTTCCCGCGCCCCTCGATGTCAGCGATTGCCGCCCGGGCCAGGCCAGCGAACCTGGCAAGGGAGAATTCTTCGTCCGGTTCCGCCACATCGATCAGGTGATGACGCACCCGGGCCCGTTCCGCAGTCGTGGGCTTGGCGGTGCCGATGTCCATCGTTCGGTACACACACATCGAATCGCCGCTGACGATCTCTGCGTCGAACAGCTCGGCCAACTCGAGAGCGAGTGCCGTCTTTCCCGTGGCCGTTGGACCAACGATGGCAATGCGGTTGGCATCTGGGATGGTGCCTGGGTAGTCGTTCATATTCGCAATCGTTCTGAATTGGTTCGCACCAAGGTTTAGTCCCTCACTCCTCACCACAAAGTCCCCAACCGAGTTGCAATTGCTCCGTTTGCGCCCCGAATTCATTGAGAAGGGGACTTATCTGTCACACCCGGCTGCCAAAGTGGGTAGGCCGGTGGCAACACCGAGGACCGCATGTATTCCGTGCCGCAGTGACCCAACCACTGAGGAGGCACGAATGCCCCGACCCCGCCAATACCCAATTGTCCTCACCGGCCCGGCGGCTGCTGCGGAATACCAACTAGACGGTTTCCGAGACCTCGTCTGGCCTCACCGTTTCACCACCAGCTCGAATGCGAAACACGTGGCCGACGCCATTCGGACCGACCTTTGGCAGGACCCGATTTGGATTGGCGACCAACCCATTGCGGCGCTCTCGGTTGTGTGCAATCAGCTCGGCCGATTCGATGCGGACCTGTTGAAGCACAAGGACCTGGCTCCGATCGACCGGGTCGAACTTGCAGTTGAACATGCTCGCCGGATGGGCCATCAGATTGTCACGGCACGGGGAAATGCGGATACGGGTTTGGCGATGCTCCGCGCCGTTCGGGCACGCAGCGGCGATGAGCCACCCACTGAGAGTTATGCCGAGACTCGTCAATGGCAGTACCTGCTGGAGTGGGGCGCCGCCCCGTGGCGGCAGCTGGAGGTCCAGATCGGAGGGAAGCAGATTCGGGTGGATTTCGTCATAGGAGCCCACCGTCGTCGGCTTCGTGACAGACCCGATCGGCTCCGGCCGTCTCACGGCCTGGTCCTCGAGGTGCAAGGTCGCGAATTCCACGACGGCCGATTTGAAGAAGACCACGAAAGGTTCGCTCTGTTGACACGGGCCGGGTTCCATTTCGTTGCCGTTACCGCCCGGCAACTTCAGCGGCACCCGGCTTCGGTCCGAGCAACCATCGACGCGGCCCTCAGACGGGCGGGGATGGCACCCCTTTTGCGCGGCTGAATCCAGGATTGGAAGTCCACCACTTGTAGAACATCCGCTTGAAACAAGCTGATTTCGACGCGGTGGTGGACTAACCCCCGCCAAGTCGTGGACTTACGGCAGCGAATCAACCAAATCGGTACCGGCGCTCGTCGCGTGCTCGTACACTGGGTTTCAACAGCAACGACGGGGCAATCACCCCCGAGCTTGCGGAAGAACGGCGGGTTTCAGTCCGCTCAGTAGAACCGCACGGGTACGGCCCGTTACAGCCAGCAGGACCAAGAGCGGCGGGCACTGCACCGCAAGCAGGGTGGTACCGCGGGGTTCGCCTCGTCCCTGAACAAAAACACGTTTCAGGAGACCAGATGAGCACCCAGCGCAAGCCGTATCCCACCGTTGACCCCTCGCCCCGATTTCCCGCGGTCGAGACGGGCATCATCGCTCGCTGGAACGAAATCGGTGCGTTCAAAGCTTCGGTAGAGCAACGCGAGCCAGGGGCCGACGGCGCAAACGAGTTCGTGTTCTACGACGGCCCGCCCTTCGCAAACGGGCTCCCCCACTACGGCCACCTCCTCACGTCCTATGTGAAAGACGTCGTGCCCCGCTATATGACCATGCGAGGCAAACGCGTCGAGCGTCGCTTCGGCTGGGACACCCACGGCATGCCGGCAGAAGTGCAGGCCGAAAAGGAACTCGGCGTGTCTGGTCACTCCGAGATCAAGGCGCTGCCTGGCGGTATCGCTGCGTTCAACGAGGCGTGCCGGACCTCAGTGCTTCGCTTCACCGTCGACTGGGAGGAGTACATCAACCGCGCCGCCCGCTGGGTGGACTTCGACAACGACTACAAGACGCTGGACCTGCCGTACATGGAAAGCGTCATGTGGGCGTTCAAGACGTTGTTCGACAAGGGCCTCATCTACGAGGGCTACCGGGTCATGCCATATTGCTGGCGCTGCGAGACCCCTTTGTCCAACACCGAGCTCCGTATGGACGATGCCTACAAGCAACGCCAGGACACCGCTGCCACGGTGATGTTCCAAATGCTCGACGCGGATAGTAAGCCCACAGACGACTACATCCTGGCCTGGACCACCACGCCCTGGACGCTCCCCTCCAACCTTGCGGTGGCCGTCGGACCAGACATCGATTACGCCTTGATGGAAGAAGCCGGAAAGCGCTACTACGTGGGCGCTGCACGGGTTGGCGCGTATGCCAAGGAGTTTGCCAACGCCACGCAGGTCGCAACCGTTAAGGGTTCCGAGCTTGCAGGCCGTCGCTACGTCCCGCTCTTCCCATATTTCGCCAACGACCCAGAGAACCCCAACGCACACCAGGTGTTGGCTGCTGATTTCGTGACGACCGAAGACGGCACCGGCATCGTGCACATCGCCCCAGCCTTCGGCGAGGACGACAAGGCCATCTGCGACGCGGTTGGAATCAAACCGGTCAACCCTGTCGATGCAACCGGCAAGTTCGACGCCACCGTGCCGGATTACGTCGGCCAGCACGTGTTCGAGGCCAATAAGGCAATCGTGAAAGATCTGCGCGCTGACGGAAAACTTGTCCGCGCCGATAGCTACGACCACTCGTATCCACACTGCTGGCGCTGTGCAAACCCGCTCATCTACAAAGCGATGTCGTCGTGGTTCGTGGAGGTCACCAAGTTCCGTGACCGCATGGTCGAGCTGAACAAAGACATCACCTGGGTGCCAGAGCATGTGAAGGAAGGCAGCTTCGGTAAGTGGATCGAAAATGCACGTGACTGGGGCATCTCACGCAACCGCTTCTGGGGTTCGCCAATCCCTGTGTGGAAGAGCGACAATCCGGAGTATCCCCGCATCGACGTCTACGGCTCGTTGGACGACCTGGAGCGGGACTTCGGTGTGCGACCAACCGACCTGCACCGCCCTGGCATCGACAACCTGACCCGTCCAAATCCCGACGACCCAACCGGCACTTCGATGATGGTCCGCGTCACCGACGTGTTGGATTGTTGGTTCGAGTCCGGGTCCATGCCGTTCGCCCAGGTGCACTATCCGTTCGAGAACAAGGACTGGTTCGAACACCACTACCCCGGCGATTTCATCGTCGAGTACATCGGACAAACCCGCGGTTGGTTCTACACGCTTCACGTCCTTGCCACCGCGTTGTTCGACCGGCCGGCATTCAGAACCTGCATCAGCCACGGGATCGTGCTGGGCTCCGACGGCGCCAAGATGTCCAAGAGCCTGCAGAACTACCCCGACGTGCGTGAGGTGTTCGACAATCACGGCTCCGATGCCATGCGCTGGTACCTGATGAGTTCACCCATCTTGCGTGGCGGTGACTTCTCGGTGACCGAGCAGGGCATCCGTGACGCGGTTCGCCAGGTTGTGTTGCCTATCTGGAACACGTATTCGTTCTTCACGATGTACGCCAACGCGTCCAACCATCAAGCGAAGATCGTCTCGTCGGCATCGGATTCGTTGGACCAGTACATCCTTGGCAAGCTCCACGTGCTTGTCCGTGACGTCACGCAGCTGATGGACGTGTACGACCTGTTCGGTGCGTGTGCTGCCATCCGCAGCTTTCTCGACGCCCTCACCAATTGGTATGTACGCAGATCACGAGACCGTTTCTGGGATGGCGATGCTGCAGCGTTCGACACGCTCTACACCGTGTTGGTCACCCTGTGTCAGGTGGCGGCGCCGCTGCTTCCAATGACCACAGAGGCTGTACACACCGGGCTGACCAACGGCGGCGTCGTCGACCTGGAGCACAGCGTGCACATGACCGACTGGCCGACATCTTCAGGCTTCGCTGCTGAGGATGTACTCGTTTCCTCGATGGACCGGGTGCGCGATGTGTGCAGCGCAGCAAGTGCTGTGCGCAAGGCATCCAATCGTCGTGTGCGCCAACCGCTTGCTTCGCTAACCGTGGCTGCGCCAGGGGCCGAGTCGTTGCGAGAGTACGGTGCCATCATCGCCGACGAACTCAACGTGAAAGACGTCGTTCTGCTGAACGATTTGGCGTCCGTCGCAACACCGGTCGCGAAACCAATCCCTGCGAAGCTCGGACCAAAACTGGGTTCACGGATGAAGGACTTCATGTCCGCCTTCAAGCAGAACGGCGCCGCCGTCAGCTCTGACGATTCCGGTATGCACGCAACGGTCACGCTGGCTGATGGCACCGCCGTCACACTCGACGAAGGCGAGTTCGACTTCTCGTGGAAGGTGGGCACCGATCCGACCAGCTCAGACAATTGGGCTGCTCTCGGAGCAAATTCCGGTGTCGTGCTGTTGGACACTGTGCTCACGGAAGAACTCGTGGCAGAGGGTCTCGCCCGTGACGCAGTGCGAGCCATCCAGCAGGCCCGCAAGGACTCTGGTCTGCATATCAGCGACCGCATCGAGCTGTGGTTGTCCTCAACCGACGCCACCGTCGAAGCCGCCATGCGCGGGCATCAGTCGATGATCGAGAGCGAAGTGCTGGCGGTCTCTTTCAACATCGGCACAGGAGCATCGGAAGGGTTCGTTGCTGAGGGAACCGTGGGCGACGATCTTCCGCTCCACGTGTCGCTGAGGCGTTCGCTCGCATAACGGCGTGAACACCCCTAACACATCTTCGGCATCCGTTTCGGATGCATAGGCTCTCGCACATGCCGCGGATTCAACCGAGTCAGGCTCGCTCACGGGAACGAGTGGACGAGATCTTCGAGGCGACGCGTCGTGTGTTGCGCCGGGACGGAATTGAGCATGTAACGGTAGGAGGAATTGCGGCGGAGGCCGGGTTTACGCCAGCTTCGGTTTACCGCTACTTCGCCGATTCCCACGCCATCATCACGTCCCTCGCCAAAGCAACGCTGGACGAGCTTCACAACGAGATGGCCACCACGTACGGCAAAGTCCGTTCAGCCTCCGAACTGAAAGGAGTGCTCGAAAGCGCGTTCCGCCACTACGTCAGCCGGTTCAAAAACGACAGAGCGCTCAGGGAGCTTTGGTACGGCACGCTCGTCCACCACGATCTGGTTGCGCTCAACATGGCCGACTCACGACGCAACGGTGCACTGATGGCAACCACCATTGCGCCCTTCACCCGCGAGCCGGTTGACCAGCTCAGCCAACGGTGCTTCCTCCTGGCACAACTCATCGGAGCGGGCGTTGGCCTGCTCCTAGAGGTGCCGCCAGACGAGGCAGAGGTGCTCGAAACAGAACTCTCCCGGGTGATCGGTCTGGCGCTTGCGCCGCCAAACTGACGCTCTCCCGTGGGGAGCCTACGGGTCAGTCCTCGGTTGGCGCGTGTGCAGCCCGAGAAGCGAGTTCGGTCACCACGCTGGAATCCGCAAGGGTTGTGGTATCGCCAAGATTGCGGCCCTCAGCAACGTCACGCAGCAGCCGGCGCATGATCTTGCCAGAGCGGGTCTTTGGCAGGTCAGGTGTGAAGTAGATCGTCTTCGGTTTCGCGATTGCGCCGATTTCTTTGGTCACGTGATTACGTAACTCGGCCTCTGGAACTTCCGACCCGGTGCGCAGTGTCACGTACGCAATGATGGCCTGGCCGGTGGTTGCATCGTTCGCTCCAACCACAGCCGCTTCGGCAACGGCAGGGTGTGACACCAGCGCTGACTCAACCTCGGTTGTGGATATTCTATGTCCGCTTACGTTCATCACGTCATCTACTCGACCAAGCACCCACAGGTAGCCAGCGGAATCCAACTTTGCACCGTCACCTGCGAAGTACTGCCCTTCGTAGGTTGACCAGTACGTCTTCTGATAACGCTCGGGGTCACCCCAGATGCCCCGCAGCATGGACGGCCACGGATGCGTCAGCGTGAGGTACCCGCCACCGACCGCAATCGGCACGCCATAGTCGTCCACCACCGCCGCACCTATGCCAGGAATGGCTGCAGTTGCAGACCCCGGCCGGGTCACCGTGTAGCCAGGCAGCGGCGAGATCATGATGGCTCCCGTCTCGGTCTGCCACCACGTGTCCACAATGGGGCAACGGCCACCGCCGATGACCTCGTGGTACCACATCCATGCTTCAGGGTTGATTGGCTCTCCCACCGAACCGAGCAGACGCAGTGACGACAGGTCGTGCTTCTGCGGCTCCTGATCGCCCCACTTCATGAACGTGCGGATGGCAGTAGGTGCGGTATAGAACTTGGTCACCCGGTACTTCTCAACAATCGCCCAAAACCGATCGTTGGCCGGGTAGTTGGGTACACCCTCGTACATCACGCTGGTACCGCCGTTCGCGAGCGGCCCGTAGACGATGTAGCTGTGTCCGGTGACCCACCCAACGTCTGCCGTGCACCAGTACACATCGTCTGTTTGCATATCAAAGACGTTCTTATGCGTGTACGCAACCTGTGTGAGATAGCCACCCGATGAGTGCATGATGCCCTTTGGCTTGCCGGTGGTTCCCGAGGTGTAGAGCAAGAACAGCAGCTGCTCGGTGGGGAACGCCTGCGGCGGGCAAACGGGCGATGCTGTGGCGCAGATCTCGTGATACCAGTGGTCACGGCCTTCCACCATCTCCACCGGGTTGCGGCCGCGCTGAACCACAATCACGTGCTCGATGGAGGTGGTCATGGCCACCGCTTCGTCGGCCTGAGTCTTGAGCGCAAACACCTCGCCGCGGCGATACCCACCATCGGCGGTGATAAGGACCTTGGCCTGCGCATCGTTGATTCGGTCTGCTAAAGCCTGCGCAGAGAAGCCGCCGAACACCACGGAATGAGCTGCGCCAATCCGCGCACAGGCCAGCATCGCCACCGCTGCCTCTGGAACCATCGGCAGGTAGATGTTGACCCGGTCGCCGGCCACAACCCCGAGGGTGATCATTGCGTTGGCAAGGCGGCAGACCCGCTGTAGGAGGTCCGCGTAGGTGATGGTCTGCGAGTCACCCGGCTCACCTTCCCAGTGGAATGCCACGCGGTCACCACGCCCGGCGTCGACATGGCGGTCTAGGCAGTTGTAGGAAACGTTGAGGGTGCCATCTGCGAACCACGTAGCAAACGGTGACTTCCAGTCAAGGCCCTCGGTGAATGGCTTCTCCCAGCTCACCAACTCCTTGGCTTGGCGGCTCCAGAACCCCACGTAATCAGCATTTCCCTCGTCAAAGGGAGTCGACGAGTTGACGTGCGCCTTTGCCGCAAACGCCGCAGGCGGTGGAAACAGTCGGGTCTCATCGGACAGCGCATCAATTCCACGGTTCTGTTCTTCAGCCATGAGGGGATTCTGTCAGACCCGTCTCTCACCGCGCCCAACCGCCACTTCTCCCCGAATTGTTCCCACACAACTGCAATATCTGCTGTAGTGGCGGTTTCCGGACTACTGAAGTCTCCTTTGTCGCACTGCGACCGCACGTCACGAATTTGCGATCGAAGGAGGCTTGCGATGCGAGCTCTCACCGGAGCGGCTGCTGCCGCGTTGTTAGGTCTGGACGGCTTTGCCAACCAACAGTTCTCACCCACGTGGTGCACGCCATTTCATTCCAAGCGAGCCGACACCTTGCATGTCCGATCTTTCGGAACGACCACCCAGGTGGGTGAGGTCACTGTCGCCGACCCTCGAGTGGTGCTTCGCCACCTCGCCATGGAACCGCTCCGCCAAGACCATTCAGATCATGAACTGGTGGAACTCGCGCTTGAGCATGCTCTCCGCCTTGGATGGGTGACCGTCACCGACTTCGCGTTGCAGGGGTGCCGGGATCGTGGAGCAGCTGTCCTACGCGACGTACTGCGAGCGCGCCCAGACGAGCCCCCAACGGAGAGCTACGCGGAAACACGCGGCGTTCAACAATTCCGGGCTCTCGGCATCGATCCGTGGCGCCAAGTTCCAGTGTTCTACAAAGGTCGCATCCGGTATCGCGCCGACTTCGTTCTACCCTTCCTCCCTAGCGGGGATCGACCCTGGGTGCGGCGACGCCCATGCCCGAATCGTTTGACACGTTTCCACGGCCTGATCGCCGAGATCGACTCCAGGCAGTGGCACGAGGGTTCGTTCGAACGGGATCACGAACGGCAGGCGTTTTACGACTCGCTGGGTCTGCACTGGATCACGCTGACTCCGAACCAAGTTGAGCGCATTCAGTTGCTCAAGGCAACACTCGCCGGCGCGTTTCTTCGAGCCGGAAAGACCCTCACTTTCCCGTGAATCGACTCCGATTTGGCGCGAAACAGACAGAAGTGGCGGTTGCTGTTACCAATAGAACGAGCTGAACGTTGAGACTGGGATGATGCTGCGTCGCCTGGTCCCACTTTTGCTGTGCCCGTGGTGCGGAGCGGGAGACCTACAACTGTCTGGCTCGCAGGACCGTGTGCTTGATGGCACGCTGCAATGCACTGCGTGCACAAAAGCCACGCAGATCAAGGACGGCATCTGGATGGCGATGGGACCGCATCACCGGCAGCGGTCCATCGCGCAGCTCACCAACGTGTGGCCAAACGCGTTGTTCTACGAATCGCTGTGGCGGCCTGGGGCGCTGAGTCGTTTCAGCGGCCGCAAGTTTCCACTGGGCGAAGAGCTGGGCGAACTATCCGCCGCACTGCAGCCAGCGCCGGGGAAAGTGTTTGTCGACGTTGCCTGCTCGGAGGGTCTCTACGCCCGCACACTCGCCATAAACGGGGCTGCGGTCTTCGCCGTGGAACACAGCGTGCCGATGCTCCGCAAGGTCGTGAAGCGCTCGGGCGACCTCCCTGTCGTTGCCGTCCAAGCGACAGCCCAGCACATGCCCTTCCACAGCGGGTCGCTGGACGGGGCAGCCATCGGTGGGTCGATGAACGAAATCGGAGAGCGAATCGCGGCCACCACAGAGATGGCACGTGTGATCAATCCCGGCGGCGAAACGGGGCAAAATCCGGGGCAAGAATCCGGGCAAGAACCGGGGCTGGTGTTCTCGATGCACCTGAATCGCGGCCGGACCAAGGCAGGTCGGCTACTTCAATCGCTGCTGGCGCCAAGCGGCATCGTGTTCGACACAGCCGATGGGTGGCGAAGGGACTTTGCGGCCGGCGGCTTGACCGTGGTGACGGAGCACACCGACGGCATCGCTTCGCGCATGACGATGCGGTCCACAGCCGGACTATCGTGAACCCTCCGTGGGGGTGTTGCGGTTTTCGTTCGGAACTATGGGGTGCGGTAAAAGCACGCTCGCACTCCAAATCCACCACAACCTCAGTCGCCACCACAAGACCGGCGCGCTGCTTAGCCAGCTGGACCGAGAAGGTGCCAAGGTGAGCTCCCGCCTGGGTGTCAGCTCCGATGCCGTGCAGGTAACCCCAGAGCTAGACCTGCACCGCTTTGCTCGCCAAACCGTTGCGCGCCACGGCCACCTGGACTACATGGTGTGCGACGAGGCGCAGTTCTACACACCAGCCCAGGCAGATCAGCTGGCGCTTGTCGTCGACGAATTCGGCACAGACGTCTACGCGTTTGGCCTCATCACGGACTTCCGCGGGCTTCTGTTCGAGGGTACCAAACGGTTCCTCGAAGTGGCAGACGAACGGGTACAGCTGCAGGTCGAAGCACGCTGTTGGTGTGGTCAACGGGCCACCTACAACGCCCGCATCGTCAACGGTTCAATTGTGTACGAGGGCGATGTTGTGGTCGTGGGCGACACCGAGGTTCAGGCTCCCGTGCTGTTCGGCGACACCGTGACGTATGAACTTCTGTGCCGTCGCCACTACCGCGCCGGTCTCATCGACCAAACAATGCGAGACCCCCGATGACCGACGCCTCGCTGCAGCAGGCCATCGGTGCTGCGGCCGCAATCGCAGTCGGCGGCGTGATGGCATGGGCCAGCATCGCAAAGTTGCGTATGCCTGCGGCCACCGCAACTTCGTTTCGCAGCCTGGGCATTCCGTTCGCATCGTTGTTGTCACGCCTGGTGCCAGCAGTGGAACTCGGCGTGTTTGCGCTGTGTTTCACGGTGCCCAAAGTCGGCGCGGCAGCGGCGGCAGTCCTGCTGATGTTGTTCACCCTGTTGCTGACAGTTCATGTGCGCCGCGGATCCACCGTCAGTTGCGGTTGCTTCGGCAGCGCCGACCCGGCTCCGGTCACGTGGATGACGCTGGTGCGCAACGCTGCACTGATCGTCATCGCGGTGGTGGCAGCATCGATGGCACCACCGCGGCTGACACGTCTCGAAACCTCCGACGCATTCGCAGTATCAGTAAGTGCGCTTTGTATTTCTGCGGCGGGGGCACTACTGCTCGGGTTGGTTTCAATGAGGCAAGCAGCCGGTGCCGTGTTCTCACAGGCGCCACAGAACTCACCGCCCGCACTGACGCCAGCTTCGGCCGTCTCTCCCACAGGAATCCCATCAGTATGAGTAGTCCCTGGATCGTGGCCTTCGTAGCGCTCACTGTTCTCGTCGTTGTCCTTGCGGTTGCGGTGGTGGGCCTCATGCGACAGGTCGGCGTGCTCCACGCCCGAATCGCACCGATGGGGACACACTTCGCAGGCGAAGGCCCAGAGGTGGGTTCCACTGCACCGGAGATCGGCATTTCTTATGCGCGTTCACCGGTCACCCTGTTGGTGTTCACGTCTGCAACATGCACCATCTGCCGTGAGCTGAAGCCGTCCATCGACGCGCTTCGCCGCCAAGAAGTTGGCCTCAACGTGCATTCCGTTGGGTTGGAAGAAAACCGCTCGGTGTTCGACGCGTTCGGGGTGCGATCCACGCCGTATGTGGTCACGGTCGGATCCGATTCGTTGGTATTGGGCCGAGGGGTGGCAAACTCCTTAGAACAAATCGAGGAACTTCTCCGCGAAGCCCGCCTCGATCAGCAGCGCTCACCCGTCGGGCGCGTTACCCGTTAACCAAGCACCCAGAGCGCACCCTTCCCGAATGACTCTTCAGACCACCGTCACTATCACCGAGCGCGTCAGCCGATGGCTTGCTGCTCGGACTACCCGTAGGTCCTTCATCGGCAACGTCGGGCGCATCAGCCTCGTTGCCACCGGCGGCACCCTGGTCTCTCAGCTCCTGTCCGAGCGTGCAGAGGCACGGGTGTGCGGGCAAAGCGGCGTGAGCCCCAAGTGCCCAACGTTTGACTGCTTCCCACCAAGCGTGTGGGGATGGTGCTGGTATGCAGGCAACGCTTCGTGCTGCGCGGATGGCGGACTCAAGAAGATCTGCGACTGCTGTCGCGCAAACCATCCCAACGTCCACGGCTACTGCCCCGACGGCGCAAACGTCTACTGCATCGTGGAGAGCTGCTTGGAAGACCCACGCGTCCTCAAGGTTCCAGTGGTCTCGCACAAGTCCCAATCGGCTGTTGCGTTAGCCGTCTCTCGTACCGCTGCAATCACGGCGGGTTCTGTACCTGCCGTTGTAATTGCGCATCCTTCGGATCGTCTTGTCGCTGCCCTCGCCACTCCGGTCGCTGCGCACCTCCGTGGGGTCGTCATCACCACGCCGCTGGACTCCATCCCCGCTGAGGTCACCGCAGAGATCACGCGTCTCGGCGCCAAACAGGTCGTGGTCGTCGGTTCCGGTTTCGACGCAGGCGTGGTTGCCGGTCTGGGACTCATCCCAGGCGTCGCCAGCATCGGGCATCTCGGCACCAACCCAGACGTCGCGCTGGCCTCTATCGAGGTGGCTCGTTGGCTGGTCACCGAAGGCGCCCAGCCGCACGCAACCATCATCGGCGCCGGCGCCGCCGCAGTCGCCCTTGCACCCGCGGCAGCCGCGTTTGCTGCGCTTCGCCGAGGAGTCGTGCTGGTTGGCCCCGACGCCGCTGGAGCATTTAAGGCCGAAGTACCAGCGATGTCCTTCACGTTCGTCGGTGAAGTTGCTGGAGCAGCAGGTGCCGGCGACGGCTCCATCGGCGGCGCAGATGCGTTCGACTCGGCACGTCGCTTGGCCGATGCCAGCCTCGCGGCCGAACCTGCCGCGCAGTTCCCACTGGCTTTGAGCATTGGCGAAGACACAGCGCTCAGCAGTTCGCTGGTGCAGCCCGGCAGTATTGCGGTGATCCATCCGCCAGACCTCATTGACCCCGCGCTCCGGGAATGGCTCCATGCACATCGGACACGCTTCACCTCGGCACACATTGCGGCTGGCGGTCGTACAGGTCTTGGCGAACCGCGGGTACTCGCGTTGCAGTCTGCGGTCAACGGGTTCAACACGCACCTCTTGGTCGGTAGCGACGGCATGGGGCTTCCCGTCATCCCGCAGCCAAACGAAGAGAGGGCTTCTGGCAGGGCACGAGTTACCGGCCCACCTCCCACTGCGCCGAAGCCAATGTCCAAGCGCACCTCGGTCACCGTGTCGAACAAGCCGACGGCCCCGAGGACCACAGCCCCTCCAGCGACCATTCCGGCGGCAACAACTTCATCAACAACAACGATCACGCCCACTTCTTCGCCGACGCCGTGAGCGTCTCGCTTGTTGTTGTGTTGCTGCTGGCGCTTGTCGCAGCGCTGCGCAGCACCTGGTCTCCCTGAGGACTGTCGGTCACGGAGACCCTTGCACCGTCCGTGCGACGGTCACAACGACCATCGCTATGCGCTGTGCTGATCAGCTCCGGGCTGCCGGCCGCTGTGGTTGTTGCCGCTTTACCGAACGTGGTGTTGAGGCCGTTACTCAACGGTCGGTTCGCAGTGATGTCTGGCTTCCAACTTGGCGTTGCGGTTTTGGTTGCAGCAACGGTTGCTGAGCTGAGTTGGACCCTGACGGGAAGGCCACGCCCATGGGCGGTGAATCGGCAGGTTCCACAGTCCTGGGGCCACCAACACGGGCCGTGGAAAGCTGCCTTGCGTTATGGCCCACGGTTAGCTGTCGGACCCGCAACCATCCTCACCTCGTGGGCATGGTGGGCGGGGTTAGTCGTGTCGGTTGGCTCTGAACGATCAGCATGGCTGTGGTTCAGCGTCGTCTTTGTGGTCACGCGATCCGTCTTCACCGTCACGCTGGCCGGGAATCCGTCGGACGGTATCGAGATGGCAGCGCGCATGGCCCGGATCCGCAGTGCCGACACCGCTGCTCGGTATCTATCCGTATGTGTACTTGTCTTGTTGGGGCTCTTGTGGGCCGGACCACTCCGATGAGCCGTCGCAGCGTGTGCACCATGTCGGTCTGGAACCGACTTCGTGCACACAGAGCGGCCGCATGATCCCGTTCGCGGTGTTGGTCGACACCATCCACGACCTGCTCCCAGGGGCACAGATCGACATCGACGAATCGCTTGACCTCGCTGCCGCGGCTTTAGAGGAAGACGACCCGGTGCTGGAGAAGTCCCGCCTGGTGTCGCGCGGGTACATCCACGGACGCCACCGCCGCTGGGTCGTTGCCGGCCCCGGGGACGATGCCACGGTCATCAGCCTCACGATTCACGAGTTCAAGTCAGTGCAGGAGTCCCAGCTCAGCGTGGCAGATCTGCGCGAACGCCTCCGTGCTGCTGCCGTCACCAACCTCCGCAGCACATCGACTTCGTTAGAAGCTCGCTACCCGGCTGACGATGGATCACACCTTTCCTGCATCAGCCAACTGTCCGGCCGCTTCCAAGTGATCGTGGTTGCTCGCACGCCGACAAGTGAATCGTTCACAGCTATTGCTGTGGCCCTTGCCGATCGGCAATCCGAACGACTCAGCCAAAACTGACGTGCCGGCGTCGGTGGGTGAATTTATGGACGTCTCCGCCACCAGTACAGAAGGTTCAGTACAGAAGGTTCCCATCGAGCCCTCAAGGTTGCTGCGAAGGGCGGCTTTCCCGACGGTGTATTCAAATCCTGCCCGAATATGTACAGTAATTTCGCCCGAATATGTTCAGACCAGGTAGCCTCCGTCTGTGAACACCTCTCTTCGCGCCGAGAACTACCGTCGACGTGTCATTGACTCTGAGCTGGACGAACTGCTGACTGGAGCACCAGCTCTGTCCCTTGAAGGAGCCAAAGGTGTAGGCAAGAGCGCCACTGCAGCTGAGCGGGCAGACGCGGAATACCGGCTCGAGGTAAAACTCTCGCCAGTTGTCACTGACGATGACGTGCGCCATCTCCTATGGCTCCGAGACCGTCTCGGGTCCGACGTACTCGACCTGGTAATCGTCACGACGGGAAAGACCGCATACAGACGCCCTGACGGCGTGGCAGTCATTCCAGCAGCGCTGCTCGGCCCCTAAACGCCAGGGGCGCAGATACCGCTAGTCGGACAATCCCTCGCCGACGTCCAGCAATGCGTCTTCGCTGTTGGGGCGGCCGATCAGTTCGACGCCGATGGACACTGTTGCGCCTGAGGCAAGGATGCCGGGAACGGAAAGCGCTGGCAAACCAGAACCCGATGCGAGCATGCAATTGCCGCTTGGCTGTGCAGCGCCGAGGCGCGCTGGCAGCGCACGGTTGGTCGGATAGACAAGCGCGTCGAGCGAATAGCGGTCGAGCACATCCAAGATCTGATCCGCAAGAGCCACGCGCCGCGTCGCAATCGCTCGTTGTGACTTCTGCTGGGCCGCCGAACCAATCACACCGCTGGAAGTGATCCACGGTGCCGGCCCTTCACCCGCCCGCCACTCGAGATATGCGCGCTGAGCAATTGGGAACTGCACCTCAATCAGGTTGACACCACCAGTGGACGGAGCTCGCCCGGCATCGACCATCGTGTAGCCAGCCGCCTTCGCTCTGCGTACCCACTCCGGGTCAAGCGAACCCATTCCCTTCACGACCCCAAGTCGCCGGGTCAACGCAGAAGACGAACGCACCCGCCCTCCCAGTGCACGCCAGCCACGGCGCAACACGGCAACATCAGCGGCAAGCGGGCCAACTACATCTTGACCAGGCGCCAATGGCACAACGCCGTCAAGCGAAACACTCCCCCACGTGGGTTTCAATCCGAAGATCCCGACCGACGATGCCGGGTAGCGGATGGACCCGCACGTGTCGGTGCCGATGGCCAGGTCAACCATTCCAGCGGCGACGGCCGCAGCAGACCCCGCACTGCTCCCTCCAGCGTTGCGTGTGGGGTCCAACGGGTTGGCCGTTTGACCACGCACCTCGCTGATGCCACGGACGCCACGCGCCCACGTATCCATGTTGGTGCTACCGATGATGATGGCACCTTCGCGCCGCAGTGCCGCGGCCACCACGGAGTCGCCGGCTGCCGCTCCTACTTTCGGTGCCTTCGCAAGCACATTTGCGCCAGCCGTGGTGCGGAACCCGGCCACGCCGATGTTGTCCTTCACCGCAACAACCAGCCCATAGAGCTGACCAGAGCCGTTGAGTTCAGCAAGGCGATCGGCTTCTCGGCGCGCCGCTGCGAAGTCCGTGTCGATAAACGCTTTGATCTCGGCCTCACGATGCTGGATCACGTCGATACGGCGTTCAAGGTGCCGGCGAATCGTCTCCGGAACCGGGCCAGCAGACGACACGCTTTGCGCCTGCGGTGCCGCAGCAACTGCCCACACGACCAGCCCGATGAACGCGGCCGTGCGAGCACGAGACACGGGCTTGCTCAACCCGACAACGAAGTAGCAAGTGCGTGGATGTGATCTGGCCGAATGCCGCAACACCCGCCGATGATGCTTGCTCCCCGGTCCACCCACCCTTGTGCAAAGCGCGCATATGAAGAGGGGTCAAGGTCCTTGCGAATCTCCAACAGCACTTCGTTAGCTGTGGCGTCTTCGTCGATGAGCGGAAACGCGTTGGCGTACACACCAACCGCCGCGTGACCCCCGAGCAGCGTGGCCGCCTGCTCGACAGCGGCACCCATCACCTCGGGTTGCGAACAGTTGAACAAGACAGCAGCAACACTGGGTCCAACAGCGTCGATGGCAGCCTGGATGGTTTCACCGGACCGCAGGTGCGCCGCACCGTTTTCATCCAGGCCGTCTTCCAGCGTGAAAGAAACCCAACAATCAAGACCACTGCGCTGTGCCCGGGAGACAGCGGAAAGTGCCGCTTGCGCCTCAGCGATCGATGCAGTGGTTTCAATCAGCCAATGGTCAACGTTGGGTGCCAACGCGTCCAGCAGGACGTCGAGCACAGCACCTGCGCTGCCACCGTCAAACAGGTCGGGCCGGTACGAGCCGAACACCGGAGGCACCGAGCCAGCGACTGCGACCCCCTCCGTTGCAGACGCGCCGCGCCAGCTGACCAGCCAACGCCACCAGCTGGTGCCCATTCGTCTCAAAGCGTTCCTGTCCGATGTGAAACGGTACGCACGCATATGAATTAGTGGTGATGACCTGCGCGCCAGCCTCAACGAAATTGTGGTGCGCTTGCACTACCCACTCCGGCCCGTCCATCAAGGCAAGCGCAGACCATTCCGGCTGCCGAAACGGCGCACCGATGCGCAGCAGCTCGCGACCCATGCCGCCGTCAAGAATTGTCAGACTCATCAGCCGACACTACCGAATGGGTGCTACATCCGTGCGTTGAATCAGAGCGTCAGCCGAATCCGTGCTTCCGTGCTGCCCTGCGAGCCGGACGATGTTCCAGCCGCCAAACCAGCCGTAAACCGGACCACACCTCATCGATGGCACACACTTTATTGTCGACCAAACCGGTGGGAAGCGCAACGTCACGCACAACGTCTTCGGTCATGTCAGACGGCACCGTCTTGCGTGCGCTCTTCTTTGGCCAGCACACCCAAATCGCGCCATCGGCTTGGATGGCGTTGCTCCACTCCACAAGCCCAGCGGCAAACTCCGCTTGCTCCGTAACGAAGGCCAAGAGAACGTCCAAGCCGACGCGGAACTCGCTGTTTGCTTCCACGTCCGGCAACGCTGGTGCCGGACCGACGATGGCCACAGCAGAAGCATCGGTGATACCCAGCTTCTTCCGCAATGGCGTCCCCGAATACCCGGAAGCGGCAGCGGCCATCAAAGCTCGATCATCAGTGTCACGGGGCCATCGTTGACAAGCTCGACGGCCATGTTGGTCCGAAACCTGCCCGTCTCGACGGGCAAGCCCAGCGCCTTCAGCTCCGCCACAACTGCGTCGACCAATGGCTCTGCGACCTCAGGTTTGGCTGCGTGAATGTACGACGGTCGCCGCCCTCCGGCAACGTCTCCGTAGAGCGTGAACTGGCTGACCGCAAGGACCGCACCTCCAACGTCTTGCACGGACCGATTCATCACGCCATCGGCATCGTCGAAGATCCGCAACGTGGCAATCTTCGCCGCAAGCTTCTTCGCCATCGGAGCAGTATCGGAGTGCGTGACCCCGATGAGTACACAGATGCCGGGTCCGATCGAACCCACCAACTCACCGTCAGACGTCACCGACGCGCGGGTGACTCGCTGAACTAACGCTCGCATCGTTCCAGTCTGGCTGCTCCGGATGTTCCCCGCGTTCCGTCCTCGCCGAAGTCCTTAGCGGCAGTCCTTAGCGGCAATGTCCCGCCGAGACTATCGGTGCGCTGTCAGTACCGGATTCCATAAGTTCCGCAACGTCCTGCGGGATGGACACCACCCATGCCCGCCCTTGGTGAGCGACGGACCGAGCCCACACCAGGCCCACCACGTCGCCGCCGACCAGCAGCGGCGCACCGGAGTCTCCGGGCTGAATCTCGGCAGCAATCTCATAGCCCGGGCGAGATACCCGAGCGTCGTCGTAGATGTCGGTGGTGTTCACCAACACGTTGCGCAACACCCTCACGGGAACCACCAGTCCTGCCCCGGACGACCGGTTGAGCAACCCGACGCTTGCGGGCCCCGTAGTCAACCGCTTCACGAAACGCACCGCGCGGCGGACCTGAGTTGTGGGGTGTACTCGCAACAACGCAACGTCCTGCTGCGGGTCGAACGCAAGCGGCTGCGCAGTCATCACACGGCCTACGGAGTCGACAACATCAATGCGCTGAGCTCCTGCGACCACATGTGCCGCCGTCAAAATGAGATGCGCGCCTACCCAGACCCCAGTCCCTGCGGGCAGGACCGACGGGCAACCGTTGGCGTTCACACGCACGATGGCGTCAGGCGCGGCCCCGACACTGCCCGCGTTGTTCTCCGAACCGCAACTCGTGACGATGAACACAACCGCCAGCAACAAACCCCTGAGTTGGACGTGTTTCATGGTGGACACATTCCTACGCCAGACTGAATGCTGATTCGCAGTAGTTCTTATGACACTATGTCTTGACAAACTTACCTGCGGCGGCCAGCATTTCTCTCGGCAGCGCACGTACCCGGAGCCCCCATGTTCACACCAGCCGACTACTCGCTAGACAGTGCCCAAACGCGCTGGGCGGTCGATGCTGGCCTGACTACCGGCGACTGGTATCGCACACCCGTTCCGCGCAAACGAATGAAGGAACTGATGCAGCGCTCTGACGGTCCTGCAATCAGGGACACCGTCCTGTGGCTGGGGCTATTGCTGGCCTCCGGCATCGGGGGAGTCCTCACGTGGGGCACGTGGTGGGCGTGGCCTTGTTTCGTGGTTTACGGCGTGCTTTATGGATCTGCTTCGGATTCTCGATGGCACGAATGCGGCCACGGCACCGCGTTTCGCACCGCGTGGATGAACCAAGCCGTCTACCAAATCGCGTGCTTCATGATCATCCGCAATCCAACCGTGTGGCGGTGGAGCCATACCCGCCATCACACCGACACCATCATTGTTGGACGCGACCCAGAGATTGTGGCCATGCGGCCACCTGCGCTGTGGAAGATCGCTCTCAACTTCTTGGGCGTGCTTGACACACCGCGCTCCTTGCGGGCGACCGTTGGCCACTCGTTCGGTCGATTCAGCGCAGACGAACGGGCATACATCCCAGCCACCGAGTTCGGCAAGGCAAGACTGGTCGCACGTGTATGGCTGATGATCTATGCCGCAACTATTGCCGCCGTCGTGCTCACCGGTTCATTCGTGCCGCTGATGTTGATCGGCCTGCCTCGCTTCTATGGCGCATGGCATCACCTGCTCACCGGCGTCACGCAACACGCTGCGTTGGCAGACAACGTGCTTGACCATCGTCTCAACACTCGCAGCATCAAGCTGAACCCCGTCAGCCGTTTCATCTACTGGAACATGAATTACCACGTGGAACACCATATGTTCCCCATGGTCCCGTTCCACAAGCTCCCAGAGTTGCATCGAGAGATCGCTGCAGACCTACCCCCCATCAGCAACGGCCTGATCTCCGCCTACCGCGAGATTCTGCCCGTGCTGTTTGCCCAGCGACGCAACCCAAACCGCTTCATCCAACGCGTCGTGCAGCCCGTCGCGTAGGCCCTCTGCGCCACAACACGCTCACTCGATGAACAAATACGTGAACCACATGAAACAGCAAGTCACCCAGCAAGGAATTTCACCAACATGACCAACGACAACTGGGTTGATGCCTGCGGCTTCGACGACGTCGACACCGAAGACGTCATTGGCGTTCAGGTGGACGGGCGTCCAATTGCCATCTACAAGTCTCCTGACGACGAGATCTTCGCAACCGATGGTCTGTGCACACACGAAAAGGTCCGTCTCTGCGACGGTCTTGTCATGGACTACGTCATCGAATGCCCAAAGCACAACGGGCGCTTCGATTACCGCAGTGGCACGGGCAAGGGCGCTCCAATCTGTGAAAATCTGCGTACCTACGATGTTCGGGTCGACGGCGACCGCATCGTTGTCCGAATCGAAGACTGAGTTCTTCAGGTGTCACATGTTGTGATCGTGGGCGCCGGGCTCGCCGGTGTCAATACGGTCACCGGTCTTCGCGCATCGGGTTATCCGGGCAAGATCACACTTATCGGCGACGAGGTCGGCCAGCCATACGACAGGCCTCCGTTATCGAAGCAGTACCTGGTCGACTCAGAGTTCGACGGCGCACGCTTGCTCAACGACCAACAACGTGCCGACGCCAACTTCACGTACCTGGACGCAACAACGGTCACGTCAGTCGACGCTGAACGAAGGACAGTTTCGCTCAGCAACGGCGACGTGCTGACCTATAGCCATCTCGTCCTCGCAACCGGAGCTTCAGCTCGCGCCCTCAACATTCCAGGCGGACAACACGCATTACTGCTTCGCACCGCCAGCGACGCGTTACGCATCCGGCATGCGTTGCAGCAAGGCGACGCACCCGCCAACCGTCGGGTCGTCGTTGTTGGTGGCGGCTTCATCGGCCTTGAAGTTGCAGCAAGCGCACGCCTCAACGGCGCGCAGGTGACTGTGCTCGAAGCCGGCCCACAACTCCTCACCCGTGGCGTGCCAAGCATCGTCAGTCGCTACCTTCGCGAGGCTCACGAGGCCCATGGCGTAACGGTTCGTGTTGGGGTCGCCCTCGACCAGATCAACCAACAACCAGACGACTCGCTTGTACTCCAAGTGCGTGGCGAAAACCCGCTCGTTGCCGATTTGGTGGTCGCCGGTGTCGGTGCCGTTCCCAACGTGGAGCTGGCAGCAGCTGCCGGGTTGAGCGTCAACAACGGCATCGTTGTGGGGCGAGACTTTCGCACCTCGGACCCACACATCTACGCAATCGGTGACTGCGCATCGTTCGATCATCAGCTCTACGGCCGCCTCCGTTTGGAGGTGTGGCGCAGCGCTGTCGACCATGCCCTTGCGGTCAGCCGTGTGATCTGCGGATTACCTCCGGATCCTGTCACTGTGCCGTGGTTCTGGAGCGATCAGTACGACCTTGGTCTTCAAGTCAGTGGCATCCCAGACCATGCAACAACGTCGGTGGTTCGCCACCGTGCAGACGGTGCATTTGTTTGGTTCGGGCTGGACGATGCGGGGCACCTCGTCAGCGCTGCTGCTGTTGGATCCGGAACCCAGATTGCACGAGACATCAGGGTTTCCGAGCGACTCATCGCTGCCGGTGCATGCCCTGACCCCGTAGACCTCGCCGATGCAGGTGTGGAGCTCCGGCTCCTCGTGAAACGAATGCTCGCACCCACAGGAGTCAAACAATGACCATGAATCGTTCCCGGCAACGCGTCGCCGAAATGCAATGCGCCGTCCTCGGGTATACCGACGGACACGTGCCTCGGCACGCGAAGCGCTACCGTGACTTCTCGTCGGAAATGTCGCGTTTGCAGGCTGAACGCACTGCAGCGTTCAGCGAGTTCGCAGGCGACGTTTCGGGCGGTTCGTACCCTCAACCCAGCCACGTGCTCGCCGTCGATGACGCCGAGTACGCGGCGTTTCTGTCTGGCCTGGAGGCCTGAAAACATGACCAGTCCACTTCGCATCGCCGTGCTCGGCGTGGGACGAATCGGCAAGCTTCACGCCGACCTGATCACCAACAGCGTGCCCGACGCAACCGTCGCAATGGTGCAAGACATGCATGCGCCAAGCGCGGCAGCTACCGGCGAGGCTCTCGGTGTCCCATTCACCACAGACCTCGACGCCGTCCTTGGCTCCGCAGACGTCGACGCTGTTGCAATCTGTTCCAACACACCTGCACACGTACCGATGCTTGAGGCAGCAGCTGCAGCCGGCAAGGCCATCTTCTGCGAGAAGCCAGTGTCGCTTGACCTTGCCCTCGTTGACCGCGCTCTTGCGATTGTCTCGAAAGCCGGCGTGCCGTTACACATTGGTTTCAACCGCCGCTTCGACCCGGCTCACCGGTCCGTCCGTCAGGCCGTACTTGATGGTCTCGTTGGCGACGTGGAGATGGTTCGCATCACCAGCCGCGACCCCGCGCCACCCCCCATCGAATACATCAAGTCTTCCGGTGGCCTCTTCCTCGACATGACCATCCACGACTTTGACATGGCCCGGTTCATCACCGGGTCCGAGGTAGTCGAGGTGTCCGCTCACGCTGCTGTGCTGGTTGACCCAGCCATCGGCCAGGCCGGCGACATCGATACCGCAGTTGTTGTGCTGCGCCATGAGAACGGTGCCATCACCACCATCGACAACACACGTCGCGCCGTCTACGGCTATGACCAGCGCGTCGAAGTTCACGGCTCAACGGGTATGGCACAGTCCGACAATCCCCTGTCATACACCGGCCGGGTACACACCGCCGAAGGGTCACGGATGCCAACCATCCCGTACTTCTTCCTCGACCGGTACGTGCCCGCGTACGTCAACCAGTGGAAGTCGTTCGTGGCTGCAGTTCGCAACGGAACTCCCACGGAAATCACCGCTGCCGACGGCCGTGCGCCACTGGTCATCGGTCTTGCGGCATTGCGTTCGGTTGCTGAGCGCCGCACCATCGCCACTGCAGAAATCACCGTCTGAGTTCCACATCGAGGATCACCCCGGGGCTGATGGGTTGCTCCGCCTCGGGTTCAACTCCGATCCCTCCGTTCACCGCTCGGCCGCGCCCGGCTGGTCCGCCAGCCGGGTTTTCCTCTTCATGCTTGGCGCCCCGGGTCCATCTCTGCCGCTTACGCTGACAGGGTGAAGCCCAAGGCACCCGCAGAACCGCGCAGCGTCGCCATTGTTGGCTCCGGCGACTGCGGAACTCGCGTTGCGCTTGGCCTCCGCGAACACGGCTTCGAGGGCGCAATCACGCTCATCGGTGATGAGGCCGGCGACCCCTACGAGCGGCCAACGTTGTCCAAGGCCGTGCTCAGCCAAGGCGCAAACCCACCACTCATCGCAACGTCCAAGCGGCTCGACGCATTACGCATCACACGTCAAAGCGGCCAGCGTGCGCTCACTCTGAACCCGGCCGACCGGTCGGTCACCCTCGCAGACGGAAGCGAGATCACAGCGGATCGACTTGTCCTCGCTACAGGTTCCCGAGCGCGCCGGCTGCCAATCGGCGTGGAGTACGTCCACACCCTTCGCTCACTTGCTGAAGCCACATACCTTCGCGACGCATTGGTCTCTGGTGCTCGAATCGTGGTCATCGGAGGTGGCTTCGTCGGCCTAGAGGTCGCTGCTGCGGCAGTCGAGCGGGGATGCTCGGTCACGGTTGTCGAGTTTGCTCACCGTCTCATGACTCGTGTGGTCCCCATGCGCGTCTCCGCAGCCCTGCGTGCCTCGCACGAGGCAGCAGGCGTTTCCGTGCGAACCGGAATGGCCATCGACTCCATCGAAGCTCTTCGCCCGAACGCAAAGGTCACTTCGGAGCAATCAGAGCCCGTCCGCGTCACGTTGTCCGACGGGTCTCGGCTGGACGCAGACCTCGTTATCGCGGGCCTTGGAGCCATCCCAAATACGGATCTCGCTGCCAGTGGCGGACTCACACTGGAGAACGGGATTGCGGTGGACTCCGACCTGCAGACCTCGGTACCTGGAATATATGCAGGTGGCGATTGCTGCTCATTCCCCCACCCGCTCTCCGGGGGACGGAGGGTTCGGCTGGAAGCGTCGCGTAACGCAATAGACCAGGCCGACACCATCGCTCGTAACATCGTGGGCCAAGTCGTTCTCTACGACCGAGTCCCGTGGTTCTGGTCCGACCAGTTCGACGTGCAGTTGCAGGTGGCTGGCCTGCACGAAGAGGCAGATTCTGAAGTCCTGCGCATGCTCGATGACGGAACCGAAATTTGGTTCGGCCTAGACACAACCGGGCGGGTGGTATCCGCCAGTGGCTTCAGCCGCGGCACCGGCCTCGGCCGCACCATTGCGTTAGCGGAACGAATCATTGCGGCGCGGCTGGCTCCAGATGCTGCCTCGCTCGCAGACGCCTCGGTCGACTTGCGAGCCCTGCTCCGAGCCGCCACCACTACCAGCTGACAGAACTACCTTCCGAAAGGCGTCAGGCCTCAACCACCGTGAGATCAAGCGAATAGCTGGACGCGTCGCAGATCATTTCGCCTGTGTCCACCTTGTTGCCCTGGCGATCCTGCATACACGTGCGCATGGTCAGCATGGCTGCTCCAACAGGGAGCCCAAGCAGCGCTGCATCCACTGGCGACGCGTTGCGCGCTCCAACCTGTTGCGTGGCGTAGTGGGGGAAGCACCCCTTAGAACGTAAGTATGAATACAAACCGCCCTTGATGAGTCGGTCAACCGTAAGCCCACTGATAAACGTGGGGACCACCCAATTGCGAATGATGGCAAGACGCTTGCCTTCAACGGTTCGGCATCGTTCCAGGTACAGCACGGTGGCGCCGCGTGGGAGGCCAAGTTGATCGGTGATGCGCGCATCGCCGGGCACAAGCTCCATCGCCAACACAGCGCTTCCCGGAGAACGTCCCGCCTTCTGCAACTCGTCAAAGAGGCTGGAAACGCGTGTGGTTGGGCGGATTGCGTCGTTGACGACCTGGGTTCCCACACCACGTTGACGCACCAGCAGGCCCTGGTCGACCAGTTCCTGGATGGCTCGGCGAACCGTTGGCCGAGAGACTTGCCACTCCTCGGAGAGCTCAACTTCGTTACCGAGGAACCCGCCGCGCTCGATCCGACCCTCTTTGATTGCCCGTTCCAGTTCCCGCGCCACCTGGTAATACAGGGGCACCGGGCCCGAATGGTCGAGTTCGATCGAATAGTCGCTGCGGGGGCGGGGGGTCATGAAAGAAGTGGCTCGCCGCCCGTTACGGGCGTGGCGTCTCCTCCGCCGATGGGATTGGCGGGTCGCCTGCTCCCTGTACTGACTGGTCCACGTCGATCAGGTTACCGGTTAGAAGCCCGGACTCTTCGGACAGGCAGAACACGATTGCGTTGGCCACCTCCCAAGGCTTCACCAAGCGGCCCATCGGACGCTGGGCTTCGGCAAGTTGCAACCAGTTGTCTGGGGAGCCATCGCCGTCAACCTGCGTGCGATGCTCGGACTCTGTGTCCATCCAGCCGGGGTTGATCTGGTTGACACGCACATTGCTGCGCATCAACGCGTACGAAAGGTTCTTGGTCATCGTGGCCAATGCACCCTTGGAGATTGAATAGGCCGACAACTTGGTTTGGCCACCGTGACCAGATGTGGAGCCCACGTTGACGATTGAACCCTTTGCGCCCGTGTCCACCATGAGGCGCGCCGCTGCCTGGATGAAGAAGTACGGCACCGTGACGTTGAGGTGCATCATGGCCTGGAAATGCTCCACGGTGTCATCCCAGAGGGTGGCACGGGTTGTGCTTGCGGCAACGTTCACAAGGCCGTTGACGGTGCCGAAACGTTCAGCGCAGGCGGCCACAACGTGAGCTGGGGCACCGTCTGCGTTTGCGTCGATTTCGATGAAGATGCTTGGCGTTCCAGCGGCGCTGAGCTCAGCAGCCAGTGCGTTGCCGCGTGCAGCGGAGCGACCTGCAAGCACCAGACCCGTTGAGCCTTTGGCAGCAAGCGCTCGAGCAACCGCCTCGCCCAAACCCTGCGTCCCGCCGTTGATGATGGTAATGCCTGACATTGAAGACCTCGTGGGAGACAGAAGTTCAGGAAACTTCGGCGGAACGTTCAGCGGGCTGCGAGTTCGTGCTCAAGCGCTTCAAGCTCGGCGCCACCAGCCATGAGTCGGGTCAGCTCGTCGCGACTGATCTCGCTCTTGGCAAAATCGCCAAGCGACCGGCCACGGTTCAGCAACAAGAACCTGTCCCCCACCGGGTAGGCGTGGTGCGGGTTGTGGGTGATGAACACCACACCAAGTCCGCGCTCAGCAGCGGCACGCACGTATCGGAGCACCACGCCGGACTGGCGCACACCGAGCGCCGATGTTGGTTCGTCGAGGATGAGGACTCGGGCGCCGTAATAGACAGCGCGGGCGATTGCAACGGACTGACGTTCACCGCCCGACAGCGTGCCAACCGGCTGGTCGATATCGCGGACATCGATGCCCATCTTGGCCATCTCGTCTTTTGCGGTGTGCCTCATCTCGGAGGACTTCATCAGCACGCCGTTCTTCATTGGCTCGGAACCGAGAAAGAAGTTGCGCCACACCGACATGAGTGGTGCCATCGCGAGGTCTTGGTACACCGTTGCGATACCGCGGGTTCGCGCATCCCGTGGAGACTCGAAGGCCACCGGATTGCCGTCGATCAGGTACTCGCCCGACGTTGGTTTGTGGAGGCCCGAGAGGATCTTGATGAACGTGGACTTGCCTGCGCCGTTATCACCAAGAACACAAGTGACGGCGCCGGCATGAACGGTGGTGGAGATGCCGTCAAGGGCGATGACATTGCCAAAGTACTTAGCAATTGAGCGCAGCTCCAAGAGCGGCGTTGCTGATGTGTTCACGTGAGTGTTCATCGTGCTTCCGAAGCCTTCTTCCGAACGTAGGTATTGACGAGCACTGCAACCAACAACACGCCGCCAAGGAATGCGAAGCGTGCATCAGAGTTCCACCCGGCAACGGTCTGGAATCCGGTAGTGGACATGGCGAGGATGGCGGCACCCAAGCTGGCACCGATCACCGAACCGTAACCACCGGTCATGAGACATCCACCGACCACCGCAGCGATGATGTACTCGAACTCCAGCCCAATTCCTTGGTTGGCCTGCACGGTCCCGTAACGGAGAGCGATGAGCGTGCCAGCGAGTGCGCCGCAGAGCGCTACCACCACAAACAACCCGATCTTCACGTTGTCAGCCGGAACGCCGACCGCACGTGCAGCATCGCGATTGCCACCAACCGCGAACACCCAGTTGCCCCACTTGGTTTTGGCCAGCACGTATGCGCCAACACCGGCCACGAGCAGCCACCACAGCACCGTTTGACGCAGAACGTTCTGCGGAACCGGTTCACCAGCAGCTTTGCGGGCCGCAACCTGCGCCGCCGTGTAGTTGGTGAACAGCAGCCTGACGCAAGTACCAATAATGACAAGTAGTCCACCGGCCACTTGCAGACGCCGCGACGTTCGATCCGCTGCGGGCTCTGCCAGCGTTCGTTTGACAAGGAGGTACTCCAGCACGGAATTTGCCAGCACAAACGCAGCACCGAGGACAAGGGCCGTCGGAAGAACCACCCTGAAGCGTGTGGCCGACGAGTCGCTGCGGCTCACCAGACCGAGGATGATCATCCCAGCAGCGGTGACGGCCCCAATTAAAAGATGCCAGCGACGGTCAACCTTCCCAGCGATGCCACGGGCGTTGAGTAGCAGGGCGATCCCGGCGGCTCCGAAGAGCAGCATGCCAATGGCTCGAACCGCCTGCACGGTGGTGAGCTGCAAGATGCATACAACGCCAGCCAGGACCATCCCGCCCGCGTAAAGGCTGAACAAGGCGAGCTTCAGGGCCCCCGCCGCACGGACCCGTTCACCAAGGCCTCGCCGGATCGATTTCGACGCCAGGAACACCCCGACGAGACCGGCTGCGATTGCGATCACCGGCCGCAATCCAGACGCCGTCCACGTCAGCACGGCGCGGCGTTCGTTGCGGTCGAACGGGATGGGGAGAAGACACGCAAGCCCAATGCTGGCGACGCCAAGCCCGAGGCGAAGCAACGCGTTGCGCGGCATCGGCGCGGTTACAGGAGAGTCGGTTCGTTGCAGCCACCGAGCGAGGCCGAACCCTGTGATGGCCACCACCAACGCAACTGCACTGAGTGCGCCGAACAGCACGTTGTTGCTGATTCCGTTGGTCTTGTGGAGGAGAGCAAATCCGGCAAGCGTTCCCACAGAACCAACAGCCGCAACCCCAAGACCGGTGGTTGACAACGCGCTGCGACGAGCGAACGCCTGGTCCAGCAAACCGAGGATGAACAGTGTCACGCCGATTGCAATGCAGGTGAGAAAGATCGGGTCTCGCCAACCGAAATCGGTCAAGCGCCATTCGTGAGCAACCCAGTTTTTGAACCCTTGGGCGCCGCGTTGGTCGGTGATCTGGTCCACGTAGACCTTCTCGGCCAAGCGTTTCGACAGCACCAGCATCAGGCCGCGGATCACGAAGAACGAAGCGAGCGTGATGATGAAGCTGGGTAGCCCAGTTCTGATAACGAGATAGCCGTTGAACCAGCCAACCGCCGCCGCAGCTGCGAACGCAACCAAGATGGCCCACCCGATGTGCACGCCGTCTCCCATGAAGAAGCGGGAGAACAGGCCGATGGTCATCGCAGTGCCACCAGTCATCACACCGGCCGACAGGTCGAACTCGCCACCGATCATCAGCAACGCCACGGCGGTTGCCATGATCCCGTACGGGGCTGCGACGTCGAGCCAGTTGAGCGTTGTTCCGGAGGTTCCGAATGTCTGACCGTTCCCCCAAAGGAAGGCCCATACAACCACCGTGCCGATGAGCGCACCAATCTCCGGCGAAATCAGCCACCGCCTCAGCGGTCCTCGGTAGGTAATGCGTTCGTCACGCGCCGCAGACACTGCCGACACGGACGACGTGGCACCTGTGCCAGCCCCTGTCGCAGGCGGTGAATCGGTGATCTGAGACGGCGAGCCAGGGTCGTTCACGGAGGCGCTCCAAGGGGATGCGAAATCGAGGTAGGGAAATCAAAACTGAATCACGCGGTGAATCAGTAATCAAGATGCAAAGGCCCGGCGACGGATATCCATCGCCGGGCCTCAGAACTCATCTGAACAAGTCCAGATGTTGCCTACTCGCTGAAATCAGCGGGTGCCTTCGCCAACGAGCTTGGCGACTGCGTCTGCGTTGTCCTTGGTGACGAAGCCAGGGCCGGTGTTGATCGGCAGGCCACCGCCAAGGGTGTTCTTGTTGGTTGCGTTGAGGTACAGAGCCAGCACGGAGACGTAGCCCTGGAGGTACTGCTGCTGATCGATGGTGAATGCCACGTCGCCTGCAGAGATGTCCTTCAAGATGTCGGTCGAAAGGTCGACGCCACCAACGGTGACAGTGCGGCCCAGTTCCTTGGCAGCTGCAGCCGAGTCGTGTGCAACGACGGGGCCGGTACCGAACACAGCGTCAACGTCTGCACGTGAATCGAGTGCGGCCTTGACGTCAGCCTGCTGCTTGCCAGAAGCGTCGCCCGAGGTCGTGATGACATCGAAGGTGCCCTTGAACGTGCTCTTTGCGCCGTCGCAACGTGCATCGAGACCCGTGTTGGTCTGTTCCTGCTTGACGCAGAGAAGGCTCTTGGCTCCGGCTTCGTTGAACTTCTCGCCGGCGCCTGCGCCTGCGGTGAATTCATCCTGGCCAATGTGCGTGAACGCACCGAATTCCTTGTACAGGTTGGAGCCGGAGTTGGTGGTGACGACGGGGATACCGGCGGCAACAGCAGCGGCAACGGCGTCCTTCACTGCAGCTGGGTCAGCCAACGAAACAGCAATGCCCTGAACCTTGTCCGAGACTGCCTGGTTGATGGAGTCGGACTGAGCGGTGCCCGTGTTGTTGGAGCCGACGTACTTGACATTGATGCCGAGGTCCTTCCCGGCCTTCTCGGCGCCCTTCTGGAAAACGGACCAGAAGACGCCACCGTCGCCGTGCGTCAGCACTGCGATGGTCACGTCTTGGGACTGGGTGAGGTCGACTGCTGCGGTTGTGTCGGCGGCTGCGGCGGTTGTGTCTGCTGCGGCTGCTGTGGTGTCTGCAGCGGCGGCCGTGGTCTCGGCGGCTGCTGCGGTTTCAACTGCTGCGGTATCTGACGCGCTTGATGCGCTGTCGCTGGAACTGCTGCATCCGGTGGCTACGAGTGCCAAAACCGCGAGCGCAGCTGCAAGGCGATGCTTGAGCATGCTGTTCTTCCCCTTATGGTGACGTGGAAATGTGTGACGTCGGTAACATCCGTACCGAGCGAGCGAATGTTATGACATTTGTGAAGGACGTGCTCAATGCTTCCAAGATGAACTTGTTGATGCTCGTGTTCGGGCTCGCTTCTGGCAGCCACTGGGTGTGGTGCTCAGGTCCCTGGGGCCGAAGTTGTGGCACTGACTGTGCGTGCCGGCGGCTGCGGTCCTGTGGACAAGATAGGTGCCGGATTCGTGGTCGGCTCGGGAAACGTGATGACCACGGCGCACACGCTGCGAGGCAGTACAACGGTTCGGGTTGAGCAAAAAGTGGCTCGGGTGGTGTTCATGGACCATCGAACGGACATCGCCGTGCTTCAGGTGGGCCCGGAGTCTGATTCGGATGTGTTGTTCGCCAAACCCGTCCTTGGACCGGCCAGGCTGATGCGCCGAGATTCGTCAGTTCAGCGGGCAGGGGCAATCCAGGTTCAGGTCGTGCGTGTTGCGCCGATCAACATCGAAGAGCCGATCGATAGCACGAACTATCGCCGAGACGGTTTCGTGGCGACGCTCCTCGATGGATCCGTGTCCGTCGGCGACTCGGGGAGCCCAGTGCTGGATGCAAGTGGCGCAGTGATCGGCATGGTCTTCGCCACGGACACCGCCACAGGCCACACCGCCTACGCAGTCAGCTCCACCGAGTTGCAGCAAGCACTCGACCAAACAGAAGGTAAGGCGGTGTCAACCGGCCCCTGCCCCGACTAGTCCCGATCGCAGCGAGAATTGGTGCGATAAATCCTCCTAAGGAGGACTTAATGCACCAAGTTCCGCAGCAGCCCCATGCGTGAAGAAGGGGCTCACCTCCAACGCAATCTTGCATTCCGGCCAAGCGAAGTCGACCTCGACCTTCTGTCCATCCGGGCTCAAAACGACAAAGTTTCGCCGCCAGCAGCGGAGCCCTGCGTCGGTCAGCCACCGTGCGACGCGCTGTTCGATCTTGCTACGGTGCCCAGATCCTGTCGCCCGATCGTCGAGAAGATCCAGAAGAAGTCGCCGGCCGCCCACAGCCTGACCGGGAACTGATTCGATCAACTTGCGAACTGTTGCAACTGTGACGAGTCGATTCACCAGGCAATGGTCAAGGCACCGTTCAAGTGTCGCCGCCGTTACAAAACGCGCAAGCAACACGAGCGTGGCAGACGGGGTGGCGACCTGAACACCAAGTCTGGAGCCGGGCGGCGTGAAGCAGCGGCCGGGCAGCTGCGTTCCAAGACGTACGGCGCGGATGCCACTGATTCGGACGACGGTCGGCCGTTCCACGCTGAGCACCACAGGTTCCCCGGTGCGCGGGCTCGGCACCGGAAGTCCGTGGATCGATGCGGCCGAAGGGCCAGCGACACATGACCCCGGTACGGCGAGCGCTGCCGCGAACAGGCGTTGGAGTGGAGGGGGTTCCAACCCACCCAACCTCATCACTCCTGGAAACACCGAAACCAACATGCCGACCGAGCGTCGATGGGCGAGCCGCTGTGCGGCTATCCCAGCCCTTGCCGCTTGCGCTGCAGTTACCAACCCGAGTTGGGTCTCGGCAAGTTCGCGCAAAACGCGATCAATATCTGACGAAGCACGTGAGTCCACGTTTGCCTCCCGCTGTTCAGCAAACGACGACCTCGTATTGGCTCGTTTGCGGTTGAAACTGACGCGGGGGAAGCGCTTTTCAGGCTTGGAAAGGGTGCGATAAGTCCCTCTGAAGAGGAATTATCGCACCAAATTAGCGGTCGAGACGCTGTGCGCGCTTACCTTCTACGAGTTCTGCACGGGCAGCGTTGACCTGTGGCCGAGGGCTGACTTCTGGCACGCCGACTTCCCAGAACGCTCCCCCGCCGGTCCACGTGTGCGGGTCGGTGCGCATGGTGATGACAACCGTGCGCGGCGCCTGACGTGCACGCGCAACGGCTGCGCGCAGCTCGTCGATGGTGGACACGTGTTCGGCGATTGCCCCCATGGATGCGGCATGCGCGGTGAAGTCGACCGGGAACGGTTCCACCACATTGGAGTCTTTGATCAGGTTGTTGAAGCTGGCGCCACCCTGGTTGACCTGCAGCCGGTTGATCACCGCAAACCCACCGTTGTCACACACAATCACCACCATCTTGTGACCGGACAAGACCGACGAGTACACGTCGGAGTTCATCATCAGGTACGACCCGTCGCCGACGAATACGAACACTTCGCCATCGGCGCCCATTGCCGACCTGGCCATGGCAGCACCCCAGCCACCCGACACCTCGTAGCCCATGCACGAAAAGCCGTACTCACAGTCGAACGTTGCAGGAGCGAGTGACTTCCAGCCGTTGTTGAGTTCGCCAGGGAAACCACCTGCAGCAGTAAGTGCATAGTCTCCCGGCCTAGCTTCGGCGACGACGGCACCGACCACCTGCGCGTAAGAAGGCAGACCCGAATCCGTGGTTGCCTGCGCGGTTGCGATGGACTCGATGTAGGCGTCGAACGAGCCACGTTCGTCGTTGATCCGAGCGGTCCAGGCCGCATCACAGCGGTACTCGCCAACTTCGGCGCTGAGTTCCGCCAGCACCTCAAGAGCGTCGCCCACCACAGGCACGCTGCGGCGCTTGTTGGCGTCGAAGCGGTTGACGTTGATACCCACGATGGGCGTGTGCTGACCGAAAATGGTCCACGACCCGGTGGTGAAATCCTGCAGCCGAGTACCAACGGCCAACACGAGATCGGAGTCTGCAATCAACCGGTTTGCAGCGTCGCAACCCGTCACACCAACGGCGCCGCCGTAGTTGGGATGGTCGTGACGTAGGCACGCTTTGCCAGCGACGGTTTCTACAACCGGAATGCCATGGCGTTCAGCAAAGTCCTGCAGCGTCTCTTCGGCAAGCGAGTAGTGCACGCCACCGCCAGCGATGATGACCGGGCGCTTGGCCGCGCGCAACAGACCGGCAGCCTCTTCCAATTGGTCCAACGAAGGCCGAGGCCGAGCTACCCGGTGGATGACGGGCTGGAAAAACGAGACCGGGAAATCAAATGCAAGCGCCTGGATGTCCTGCGGAAGTGCAATCACCGCTGGCCCGCACGTGGCAGGGTCAAGCATGGTTGCAACAGCATTAGGAAGCGAACTTATGATTTGTGCCGGGTGCACGATGCGGTCCCAGTAGCGGCTCACCGGGCGGAATGCATCGTTAACCGTGGTGCCAGGCGTTGCCTCGTGCTCAACTTGCTGCAACACCGGGTCTGGAACGCGGGACTGGAACGTGTCACCAACCAGCAGCAACACCGGCAAACGGTTGGCCATGGCCACACCCGCTGCGGTCACCATGTTGGTTGCACCGGGGCCAACGGACGAGGTGGCCACCATGATCTGACGTCGGCGCATCGCCTTTGCATAAGCAATTGCGGCGAGCGCCATCCCTTGCTCGTTCTGGCCGCGCCAGGTGGTGATGCTGTCTCGGTTGGTCTCCAAAGAATGACCAAGGCACGTGACGTTGCCATGCCCAAAGATGGCGTACACGCCGGGGAAGAGCGGTTGTTCAACCTCGTCGATGATGGTGCGCTGGGCGATGAGGTACTGGACAATGGCATCGGCCACCGTCATGCGGACAGTGTTCATCGGGGCGTACTCCTGTTGACGGGGCCGGTGGGTGAAGTCATCGGCAAGCGAGGGTCTGTTGCCATGGTCGCCCACGTGTCTCGTACCCAATGATGGGACGGATCGTCGCAGAATGCCATGGTGCGCTCACCGGACGGACCGGCGAGCACGTTGAGGTAGTACATCGGGTAGCCAGGGGCTGCCACGCACGGCCCGTGATAGCCACGTGGGATTTGGAACACGTCACCGTCGTATACCGGCACGTTCACATCGACCGCGCCATCGTCTGTGTACGTACGATGCATGCCGAAGCCCTTGTCCGAGTACCCGCCATCAACATGGCCAATGCGGAAGTAATAGATCTCTTCGTTGTGCACAGTGCACTCGCCCTCGCCGTCGTGACGATGCGGTGGGTAACTGGACCAATTGCCATCGGGAGTGATGACCTCGACACACATCAACCGATGCGCACCGTCGAAGACGCCCGGCGCCATGAAGTTGTTGATCTGCCTGGTGGCCTGGCCTGCACCGCGCAGTTCGATGGGAACAGCCTCTGCCGGAAGGAAGGCTGCATCGTGACGCTGATCCGTGATGGCGTGCGGAATTGCTACCTGTGCCGTGGTGGTTGCAGTGATGCGAAGCTCGGTGTCGATGCCCACGTAGGCCCAGTCCGAAACTCCCCAGAACACGTCTCGGCGGTCCCGGAACGTGTGATGCGCCGAGCCGACGTCGAGCGTGATTGCACCGGACATCGGAAGGATTGCTCGCTCCAGCTCACCGGTTGCAATGGTGTGCGATTCGCCGGCCTGCAGCGTGATGACCTCGATCCCGCACCACTTCAGCTCTGACCCAATTGGGAGGGCCGCATCGGTACTGCCGGACTGGGCCGGCCGGTGCCAGGGGTGGATCGAGGTGCTCATCAGCCGATCCTGCTACGCCGCAGCGATGCGCTGCACGAACGCAAGGCTTGCGGCAACAGCCTCAACGGGGCCAGACCCTTCCTCTGGCACGTCGCCTTCGATGGAGGTGTCTTGTTCAAGTACGTACCAGCCGTCGTATCCAGCAGCTTCGAGCGCCTCAATTGCACCAACCACGTCGACCTCACCCTCTCCGAGGGTACAGAACATGCCTTCGAAGACCGCTTCTTTGAGGCTCAGCTGGCCCGAGTTGAGGCGGGCAGCAACCGAAAACTTCACATCTTTCAGGTGGACGTGCTTCACACGGTCTGGGTAGTTCTTAGCAAACGCGACGGGGTCGTATCCGCCGACAGACACGTGCGCGATGTCGAGACACCAGCCGACGTTTGAGATGTCGAGCACCTTTTGAATGTCGGCAGCGGTTTCCACAAGTGTGCCAACGTGCGGATGGATGGCCTGGCTCACGCCATACTGCCCAGCGATCCTGTCGATCTCGGAAAACATCATGGCCATGTGCTGCCATTCGTCCTCGCTGAGCTCATAGCGCGGCGACCAGTCGGGGTCGACCACTACAGCAGTGATGAACCAGGTGCCACCGGCCGCGGCAAGATGACGTGAAACCCGATCGATCTCGGCCCGGGTGCGATCAGCCCACGCAGGGTCGTGCAGCACAACGGGCACGAATCCACCGATCATCTCGACGCCGTAAGTGTCGAGCAACGCTTTCACCTCGGCAGGGTCGTCAGGAAAGAACCCGGGTGAACCAAGCTCGATGGCGTGCAGCCCGACCGAAGTGAGCTCACGCAGAACTCGCTCTGCGTCAAGCATTGGACCCCAGCCGGGGACCTCACATACGCCCCATGAGATGGGGGCTCCAGCGATCCGTGCCATGTGGGTGCTCCTCGTCGAACTCGGTCAGCCGGAGGCGTTCCGGCAGGGTCGTCATTATGTCATGACATTTGCCGAAAGCACGAGGGCTGCGCCTGAATTGACGTAGCCACCCGTGTCTGAAGGGTTGCTATTCCTCGCGGAGCGAGACCACGTTCTCCCATGCGCCGCCCTCCCAGGAGCGAAGGAAGGCCTGCTGGACTGACACAAACTGCAACGCCTCGGTGAAGCCCGGCTGGTGTTGCCGGCCAAGAGCTACCGACTCGAGAAACTCGTGGTCCTCGATGCATACCAAATCTTCGAACCCGATGCCGTTGGCGTTGCCAGGGACAAAGTTGCCATGCGGGGCAAACCGGTCTCCTCCGAACACGGTGGTGAAGCCAGTGTGCTTATGATCTGCCGCTACGTAAACCTGCAGTTCGTTCATCTTCTCGAAGTTCCAAGCCACAGAACCCTTAGTGCCGTAAACCTCGAACGCGTTGCGGCTCTCTGGGCCCACCATGGAACGCGACGTCTCGAAAGAACCGCGCGCGCCGTTCTCGAAGACGCACAGCATGCCGGCATAGTCCTCGTTGGTCACCTCGCCCGTTGGGTCTCCGGGTGACCCCATGTCGTAGTGGGTGCCGCCACCCTTCGGCAACGGGCGCTGGCGGATGAACGTCTCGCCCGTGCCGACCAACCGGCTGATAGGCCCAACCAAGTAGTGCGCGAGATCCACCGAGTGGCTGAGGATGTCTGTCGACACGCCGTGGCCTGCCTCGTCCACAAGGAAGCGCCATGACAGCAGACCAAGCGGGTTGGATCCATAGGACGACAGAAACTGGCCGCGGTAGTTGGTGATCTCACCGAGAGTTCCGTCGACAATGAGCTGACGTGCGTATTGCACTAGCGGCGCCCACCGGTAGTTGTAACCAACCGCGGTTGCGACGCCTGCTCGACGAGCCGCTTGTTCCGCTGCCACCGTTTGCGCGGGGGTTCCGCCCACGGGCTTCTCACAAAAGATGGCCTTACCTGCAGCGGCGGCAGCCTGCACCATCTCAAGGTGAACCATATTTGGCGCAGTGATGAAGACCACGTTGACATCGGGATGCTCCACCACGGCTCGCCAGTCAGCCACCGCTTCACGGAAACCAAACGAACTGACGGCTTCATCCCGACGGTTAGCCAAGGTGTCGCTGACCGCAACCAACTCAACATCGTATGCACGCTGAGGAAAGTACGAGGCGGCACGACGGCACCCTCTGGAGTGGGCCTGGCCCATCCAGCCAAAGCCGATGACACCAACACCAAGTTTCGGACGCAACTTCAACGAACCAGTCATGCCTCGCATTATGTCAGGACAATTCCGCTCGCATCGAGAGCAGGTAAGTAAGTCCCCTACTCGGCCAGAAACCCGCTCGACCACGCTGCTTTGAACCGAGTGCTGGACTTTCCCGGCCGAAGTAGTGGTCCAACGAGTGAAATCCGTTTACCCGCGCTGGTCAGTTCAAACGGGCGGGCGCCGCAGCAGGCACGTTCCGGCGGCGGCACATCAGAGCGCTCGCCACGGCGCCAAGCGCAACAATGAACGCAACAACAAACGAGTTGCGGTAACCCTCGGAGCGGCCAGGGCCACCGGACGTGGCGATGGCCACCATCACCTGGGTTCCAAGCACTGCGCCCACCTGCACCATCAACTGCTGCACAGCCCCAATAGTGCCGAGCAGGCTTTCCGGAACCGCGTTGGCGACGGTGGCAGAAAGCGATGGTGCGGCCATACCCATACCCAGTCCGGAGATGGCGATGGCCACACGTAGCGCCATCAATGATTCGCCGGGTGGCGACCAGGCAAGCAAGAACATCGAAGCTGCAACGCAGCACATGCCGGTGACCGACACTGCCCGCTCGCCCACACGGACAGCCATCCAGCCGGCGACCGGGGCAATCAGTGCAAAGGCAATTGGCCGCGACAGCGTGGCCTTACTGGCCGAAGTGAGCGACAACGCGAAGAACGGTTTGCCGATGAGCAGGTCGTTGACGAGGTACAGCCCAGCGCCGAGATAGCTGAACTGGGCCAGCATCTGCGCTCCGATACCGGCCGACACGTTGCGCAACTTCAGCAAGCGCATGGGGAGCAACGGAGACGCAGCACGCTGCTGCCACCAGACAAACGCTGCAATGAGGCACGGAGCCGCAACGAAGGCTCCCAGCACGATGGGATGCGACCAACCCCACTCTGCGCCACGGTTGGCGCCCATCAAGACGCAGAGCGTTGCGGCACCAAGCAGAACAGCGCCTTGCCAGTCAAAGGCGGACGCAGCCTTTGTTGGGAGGGTTGGGATTACTTTTGCAGCGAACCACAGAGCGATCAGAAACAGCGGCGCCTGAGCCAGGAACATGGCCCGCCAGCCGACCCGCTCCACAATGGGTGCACCAATCAGGACGCCCAACACCGGTGCGCCTGCACCGACCAATGACCAAAAGCCCATTGCCTGCACCCGATCCTCTTTGGCGAAGGAACGGAAGATGATGGCGAGCGACGATGGCCCCAACACAGTGGTGACTGCGGCAGCCAACGTGCGAGACACGATAAGTGCATATACGTTTGGCGAGAGGCCCACCAACAGCGACGTGATAGCGCCGCCGCCCAGCCCGATGAGATACAGACGTCGGTGACCCCGGATGTCGCCGTACCGCCCAAGTGCAGGGGCAAGGATGGCACCGGCAAGCGTGGGAAGCGTAAAACTCCAGAGGACCAAGCTGTAGCGAGTGTTGAGGTCCTCAGCAATTGCCTCGCGTGCAACGGACAACAAGGTGAACACCACGCCAGCTGCAAAGTTGCCCAGCAGGACCGTGGCCAGCACCAACCACGGGGAGACAACACCCGTTGACTTGCGCCTTGCGGCCCAGTCCCGAAAGACAGAGTCCCACGGCAGACGAGGAACTTCATCTGCGCCAGCCTCGTACTCGAACTCGATTTGGCCGGTTGCGTCGTCTTGGTCTTCCAACGTCTGATCGGCCAGCCGTTGGTCGGCCGGCGTCGGCCCGGCGAGGCCCGTAGAACCGAGCGACGTTGTGGGTTCGCCTGGCGCAGAGTCCGACGTCGGCATGCCTGGCACCCAGCCGGACGAAACAAACGTGACGGCCTCAAGCGGTAGGCGCGCATACAAGTGTGGGAATGGTTCGCCGCCAACAAGCGATTCCCAAACCAGATGCGCCTGCATCGATGGGTGCGACTCGTCCACCGTAAGCAAAACAAGGTCTGTACGGCCTTGGTAATACCGGCCGTAGGTGGCTTCTAGCTGTGCCAACGACGAAAGATGGATGAACCCCTCGGTCTCGAATGCGGCCGGCGCGTACGACCGCGCCGCGGTTCGTGCCCAGTCGGAGGGCTCGGCAAGATGGTGGATCACCCGGTGACCGAGGAAGCCGAGGCAACCGGGATACGGGTGCGGTGCCGGTGACGCTCGGTGATTTCGACGAACTGCCCACGTAGGAAGTACGCCGCGGCACCGGTGACTTCCACGTTGCAGTACGTGCCGATGGGCAGCGCGACGCCTTGCGGGGTGGGGAAATGAACCAACTTGTGCTGCGGAGTACGGGCGCTGGTTGTGGAGGGATCTCGCTTCGATGGGCCTTCCACAAGCACCTCTTCCACCTTTCCAATGCGCTGGCGGTGCTTTGCCTCGGCACTGCGGTCGATGACGATCTTCAAGCGTTCGAAACGGTCGGACATCACCTCGGCGGAGACGAAGGACTCAGTCATTTCGAAAGCAGCCGTACCAGGACGCGCCGAGAACTGGAACGTATACGCGCTGTCGAATTGTGCCTGGGCCGCTACCTGCAGCGTCTGCTCGAAATCCTCTTCGGTTTCACCGGGGAAGCCCACGATGATGTCAGCAGTCACTGCCAAGTCAGGCACGGCGGCTCGGGCTGCTGCAAGGCGTTCAAGGTAACGCTCTGCGGTATATCCGCGACGCATGGCCGCCAACACCCGATCGCTTCCACTTTGCAACGGCAGGTGCAGGTGCGGCATCACCGCCGGTGTTTCCGCCATGGCGGCAATGGTCTCTGGTCGGAGGTCCTTCGGGTGTGGCGAGGTGTACCGAACGCGGCGGATGCCGTCGACTGCACCGACAGCACGAAGCAGATCGGCGAAGAGCGGCCTGGCCCGACGATCAGAAAGCCAGGGAATACCGCAATCGTATGTGGCCATAGCAGCGTCGGGGTCGGAGTCGGCAGCGACCGAGTTTCGATGGCGGAGGGTGAGGTCTCGTCCGTAGGAGTTGACGTTCTGACCAAGGAGTGTGATCTCGGTGGTGCCGGCCGCTGCAAGGGTGCGAACCTCGGCAAGTAGTTCACCGAATGGGCGACTGGACTCCACGCCGCGCACAGACGGCACGATGCAGAACGCGCACGAGTTGTCACAGCCGATCTGGATAGTGACCCATGCGGACACAGCCGATTCCCGAACCACAGGGAGCGCCGAAGGAAACGATTCCGCTTCCTCCAGGATTTCCATGATTGGTCCCTGGGTCTGCGACTGGCGGAGGAGATCTGCGGCGTGGTGCACGTTGTGCGTGCCGAACACCACATCGACCCATGGTGCTCGCTGCTGAATGAGCCCACGATCCTTCTGTGCCTGGCAACCGCCGACGACGATCTGCAGGCCGGGCTTGGCGTCCTTCATCTGCTTGATCATGCCGAGGTTGCCATACAGGCGGTTGTCGGCGTTCTCACGGATGGTGCAGGTGTTGAACACGACAACATCGGCGTCGGCTTCGGTATCGGCCCGCTCGTACCCGTCGGCCTGAAGCGACCCGGCGATGCGCTCGGAGTCGTGCTCGTTCATCTGGCACCCGTAGGTGTGGATGAAGTATCGCTTCGGTGCAGCTGCCATCAGGTGCCCAATTCTAGGACCTGCCCCTATTGGTCGGAAAAAAACCGCTCCAGCAAGCGGTTTCCGTTCACCACTCGGCCGCGCCCGTCTGATGGGTTACTCCACCTCGGGTTCACTCCGTCCCTCCGTTCACCGCTCGGCCGCGCCCGTCTGATGGGTTACTCCACCTCGGGTTCACTCCGTCCCTCCGTTCACCGCTCGGCCGCGCCCGGCGGGCCGACGTTAGCTGCCAACCAAGCGTTGAGCGGAGCTGTTGCTCGCCACACCTCAATCACCTTGTCCCGCGCCGTCTTCGTTTTCATCCACGACGGAGTCCCGAACTGCTTCGACAGCGTCATGCTCTTGCGGAGCAACAGCTCGGCGCGCGGGTGGTCCTGCCCAAACGGCGAGGGAACGCGTTTCAGCGCAGCATCGTGCAGCACAAGGCCAGCGGCCTTGGCCTCGGCGACAATGTTGGCGAGTTCTTGGCCCGTCTTCTCGTCTCCGACCGCAGCCCTGAAACGCTGGATCTGATCCGAAGCCATTTGGTAAAAGCCACTAGCTGCCATCAGTCCGCCGCCGTCCAGGTGGACGTAAAACACCGCGCCGTCACGTTCCACGATGGCACCGATGTTGGTCTTGTACGGCGTTTTGTCGTTGGAAAACCGGGTGTCCCGATTGGGCCGGAAGACGTGTCCGGTTCCAAACTCGTTTGCTACCGACGCGAGAAATGCGTCAATAGGACCTCGGATGAGCGAGTCGTAACGAGACCGGTTTGCGGTGAACCACTCCCGGGTGTTGTTCTCCTCGAGTTCGTCGAAGAACGTAATCAGCTCGGCCGGAAAGCCGGTGAAGGTGCCTGCGCTAATCACTTTGCCTGCCATGGCGCCAGGATAGGAGCAGTTGCTACCTGCGACCACCGGGCCGAGCGCCCAACTAGCGGCCCGCTGGGTGCAGGAACACGTCGCCGATCTCGCGCATCCCGACGCGCTGGCAGATGTCGGCGAGGTCAGGGGTTGGATGGGTGTCCAGCAAGGTCAAGTCGCACTGTTCCATGCCATGGTCTGAGATCACCACAATTGCGGTTTGATCCAGCACCCCGGCCGCGTCGATGGCATCAATGAGGCGCGCCAGTCGGCGGTCGCAATCGATGAGGGCAGCACGAGCCAGCGCACCGTGAGGTCCAACCTCGTGACCGGCGTCGTCTGTTGCGCTGAAGTTGACAATCTGGAGTGTGGGCAACGGGTGACCGGTCTGCGCTTCCCCGCCCCATTGTGCAATGGCGCCGATGAGGCTGGACTCGTCGATACGGCTGATGAACCGGTATCGCTCGCTCTCCTCGTATGCCCAACGGGTTGACGTGCTTGCGGCGACTTGAGCGGATGCGTATGGCGGGCGACGGTTGGCACGGAATTCGCCGAACGTTGACCAGTCGGCACCTCGCTCGGCGTACTCATAACAGGCCGACGTGAACGACAACGGCTTCCAACGATGCACGGCCTCGTGCACTGTCTCGATGTCGCCAGATACCCAGTCGCTGGTGCGCACCATGCTGGAGAACGCCAACAGATTCACATGCGTACTGTCGAAATCGAGGAACTCGTTGTTGACGATTCCGTGCCGCCCGGGGTGCACTCCGGTGAAGGCCGTGAGGTGGTTGGGTAGCGTGACGGTTGGGAACGACGACACAATTCCGTGACGCAGACCACAGCCGCGAGCCAACAATGACCCAAGCGCTGGGACCTCTCCCGCTTGAATCGCGTCGTCCACCAAGTTGGTGTTGCAGCCGTCGAACACCACGGCCACAACATGGCGAGCGTTCCCTGTTGCCGGCTCGAGAACCGCCTGAATGTCGTCGCCGTCCTGGGCCAACAACCGCGATTGCCGCAAGCTTCGGTTGGGACCGCGGCCGTTGGTCAACGGCACTCCCAACAACGCAAGCAACGTTGGCGCGACATCGACCATGCGGGCGTGGTCTTGCACCCACCCGCTTGTGCCGATTCCTGGGCCGGCCGCCACAAACAGGCCACGCGACTGGATGGACGCAAGGGACCCGTGATTGCCAATGTTCCCGTGCATCGGGAACGACGCCGCGGGAACCAAAAACTGGTTGGGGACCTTTGGGTCGTCGAACAGCTGACTGAGCGAATCGTATGCATACGGACGACCGAAGGCCGTTTGCGGATGAGGTCCACTGCTGTACGCCTCCATCTCGGCGTCAAGTCCGATGAGGAGGTCGGTGTGGTGCAAATCAAGGAGATCGACACCGGACGTGTCTTCAATCTCAACCTGCCATCCGTGTCCGTCTTGGACGCGCCTCCATGAAACCGATCCGAGGGCAGAACTGAACCGGTAACGGTTTATTCCCCTCGACTGGAGCAGCCCATCGACGCGGCCAACCGTGTCTTCGTTCGCGAAACAATCCGTCAGCTTTTCCGTCGCCATGGTTCAGAGTGTGTCACGCCGACACCCGTTGTGCGCCTCATCAACCCAGAGGTGGCTTGTGGGCACATCGTGTTCAGCGACGGCTGTCATCGCAGCAAACTCACCCCGCCCATCCCGCCGTTTGGAGAGGCTAAGCCGCTCACCCCTAGGCTCCGCCTATGAGTTCGATCAGAACCCCCCGCAACTTCTTCGCGCCCCTCGCAGTGGGAGCGCCGACTCCGCTGCGTGACATTCCCGCCGCACCGTCACGGATGATTCATTTCTTCGATGCGTCAAATGAAAAAATGGTGTCGAAGCTGGGCGATCTTGCTCCTCGGGTAGACGTGCTCCTTGGAAACTTGGAAGACGCCATCGCATCGGACCGCAAGGTGGCAGCGCGGGAAGGGCTGGTCAAGGTTGCCAAGACAGTGGACCTGGGCTCCACACAGCTCTGGACCCGGATCAATTCGCTGGATTCGCCGTGGTGCCTGGACGACCTGGTGACGCTCGTTACCGAGATCGGTAACCGGCTGGACGTCATCATGGTTCCCAAGGTGGAGGGACCTGAGGACATCCATTACGTGGACAGATTGGTTGCACAGCTCGAGGCACGTGCCTGCGTTTCTCGACCAATCATGATTCATGCCCTGCTGGAGACAGCACGCGGAGTTGCCAACGTCGAAGCGATTTGCGGAGCATCACCGCGCATGCAGGGCTTGTCGCTTGGCCCAGCAGATCTGGCTGCGGATCGTCGGATGAAGACCACACGTGTTGGCGGCGGGCACCCCGGCTACTTGGTGAGACAAGACCCGACAGATGATCCGTCGGCACCGCGTGCCACGTTCCAACAGGACCTGTGGCATTACACAACCGCTCGCATGGTGGACGCATGCCGCGCACATGGCATCAACCCTTACTACGGACCGTTCGGCGACATTGCTGACACGGTGGCGTGCGAGGACCAGTTCCGCAACGCGTACTTGCTGGGCTGCGTCGGCGCATGGAGCTTGCACCCCGTGCAGATCGACATCGCCAAGAAGGTGTTCTCGCCACCTCCTGAAGAGGTTGCATGGGCGCAACGTGTGATCAGTGCCATGGGCGACGGAACCGGGGCCGTGATGCTGGACGGCAAAATGCAAGACGACGCCACCGTGAAGCAGTGCCGTGTGGTCATCGAGTTAGCAACAACCCTCGCCGCACGAGACGCCGATCTTGCCGCTGCGTACGGCATGAAAGCCTGATCCACCATGAGCACCTCTGCGCACTTACGTCCACGTCGCTCGGTTCTGTACATGCCGGGCGCCAACACTCGAGCCTTGGAAAAGGCAAAGACAATTGCCGCCGACGCGCTCATCTTGGACTTGGAAGACGCAGTCGCCCCTGACGCCAAACCTGAAGCCCGTGCCAACGTGGTTGCTGCCGTAACTGGCGGAGGCTACGGAACAAAGGAACTCACCATCCGCTGCAACGGGCTGGACACACCATGGGGTGCGGATGATCTTCGCGCTGCGGCTCAGGCCGGCCCACACGGCGTAGTCATCCCAAAGATCAATTCGGTCGATGAGCTACGCCGGGTGGAGGATGCGTTGGTGGCTGCAGGAGCGCCGGAGCACACCAAGATCTGGGCGATGTTGGAGTCACCGCACGCTGTTATGCGCGCGTATGACATTTGTTCGGCCTCAGACAGGTTGTCTGTCTTGGTGCTTGGCACCAACGACCTTGCCAAGGAGCTTCGCTGCGCCTTGGTTCCTGGTCGGGCTCCGCTGATGCATGGCATGAGTGTGTGTCTCAACGCAGCACGTGCGGCAGGGAAGGTCATCCTGGATGGGGTGTACAACGCCATCGACGACCCAGCTGGCTTTCTGGCGGAATGCACACAGGGCGCAGACATGGGCTTCGACGGCAAGACCCTCATTCATCCTTCGCAGGTCGACCCGTGCAACCAGGCCTACTCCCCTACCGCCGCAGAGATCGATCATGCGCGCAGGGTCATCGACGCGTTCGACGAAGCGGTTGCTGCGGGCAAAGGCGTCGTTACGGTCGATGGGCGCATGATTGAGAACCTGCACGTTGACAACGCGCGCCGCGTGTTGGCGGTTGCCGCCGCCATCGATAGCTGAATCGCGCTGAGCGGTGATCGGTTTGATCACGCAGAAGTAGTCAGTCCCAACAGGTTGTTGAGGACCTTGCCGAGTTCGGTGACGGATTCACAGCGCACATAGCAACCGCGTCCGGCACGGGCTAGTGCGCTACCGCGCTCGACAGACTCGGCATCGCCCGCCGTGCCCACAACATGCAACCGGTCAATCCGCCGAGCTGCGAGCTCTGGCAACTGGCCAGCCGTGTGTTTGGCGTCGCTCAGCAGAATGGCTACACGTTCTCTGGCGTGGCTGCGATCCAGTTCCGTCGATGCTGCACGCAGCGCTAGCCCAAGGTCGGTCTCACCCTTGCCACGCAAGCTGAGCAAGTCAGAAACAGTCTCTCCCACTGGCCGCGGCTGCCCACTGTGCTGCAGCACGATGGAGTCCCGATTGAACGCGACAACGGAAACGTCGGTCCGCTCGTCTGCTGCAAGGAGCACGGCCGCTGAAGCCATCACAGCGAGCGCTACCTGCTGACCGCTCATGGAGCCACTACGGTCCACCAGCAAGCAGATCGACCTACGGCCCGCCGCCCACGTCCGAGTCACCACATCGTCTGCAGACAGAGGAACCAGACCGTCGGTGCGCGCAAGCGTGGCGTCGAGGTCGAGATCGCCGTTTACCTTTCCTGGCAGCGACCGGAGCCGGTGAATGCCCGCCGCAGGGGTACGAGTATCTCGGGCCAACCGGATCACGAGTTGGACTGCGAGCCGTCTGGCTGCGGTCCGCAGCACCCGGTCCGTTGCATTGGACGCACTGACAAGCGCGCGTAGGGCTTTGTCCGCGTCTTCTTCGAAGAGGTCCTGCACTGCCTGTTGATCGAGCTGACCAACTTCCGGGCTGATGCGGTTGACGTCTGGTGTGCGAGTCAACTCGTTTCGCCCACTGGTGCGCCGTGATGCCTCGGTGACGGCCTTGCGCGCCTCTTCACCGGTCAGGACGCGGCCCCGGCCACCGCCACCGGGAGGAGGCGGGCCGGAGCCGTTAGCTTTTCCCGGATCGTGCTCGGGTTGGTCGACACCGGGCGCTGGTTGGTTTCGGCGCCGCCATTGCGCGATGGCTCCGGCGAGGACCTCAGCAACGATGTCTTCGGCGCTCCGGTCGGAACCTTCGTCAACTCGTATGCGCCCAGACAAAGCGGTGGTTGCCGCGTCGAGAAGGAGTTGCGTGTCGTTTTCTGGGTCCAGCGCGCGGCCAGGCTGCCCACTGATTCGCAGACGTAGTAATCCGTCGGCCATCACGGCGAAGTCAATTGCACCGCGCACACTGCTTCCTGACCGAAGGTCTGCGTGCATACGAGTTGCGCGTGCCGAGAGAACCCCGATGAGTACTCCGGGGCTGGCGGCTGCTTGGCCAGTCGCAGACTGCACGATGTCGCATTCGTGCGATTCGTCCTGGTACCCAATTGCCACGCGACACATCCGGTCGTAGACGGCCTGCGCGATGCGAGTGGTTCCGATGGAGTCGGCTGGGTTCATCGCAGCCACAAGACGGAATGCCGGATGTGCGGCGATACGACCAACCCGCGGAACGTGAACTTCACCCTCGGCCAACGCGGTGATGAGGACGTTAAGCGTTTCCTCTGGCACTCGGTTGAGTTCTTCGATGTAGAGCAGCCCACCATCACCAACTGCCTCTACCAACGGACCGGCGATGAACGCGTCCGGTTGGTAACCGGACCGCATCACCACTGCCGGGTCGTGGTGGCCGACCAACCGGCCGGGTGTCAGCTCGGCGTTGCCTTCCACGAAATGCAACCGCACGTTGGCCGCACCAGCCACGGTGCGCAGAAGCGTCGACTTGCCCGTACCGGGAGGGCCTTCCAGGAGCAAGTGCCGTCCGGTTGAGAGGCCAACTGCGACCAACTCTGCTTCGCGTTCCATGCCGACGACGGACGCACGCGCCGCGGAGACCAACGCGACGGGGTCGTATGTGTCCCCGGCGTTGGGGTGGCCGTCAGGTGTCACGCAGCCGATCGTAGGAGACGAGCCCCGCTTGAGAACAAACCGGTCTGAGGCCCAGCCCGCACCGGGCTGTTGGCCGCCGGAATGGAAGCAGCGGGGTGCCCGTCTGCGAGGCTGTTGGTCGCATGACTTCTGACACCACCCCTGACGCCACGCCGGCCGCCACTCCCGCCACCACTCCGGACACCACTCCGAACAGCACTCCGGACACCACAGAGGCGCTGCTTGCACGGGCGCAATCTGTTGGCGTGCCGCTTGGGGACCTCCCAGAGACAGCCGAACCCAACCGGTTGGTGCGGATTGACGGAACGCTGAACTTCCGCCAGCTTGGGGGAATCGCAGTGCAAGGCGGAACCGTCAGACGTGGCGTCCTGTTCCGGTCGGACCAATTGAGCGATGTCACCGATGCCGGCCTGGCACAGCTCCAGCAGTTGGGCTTACGCAACGTCTTTGACTTTCGGCTTCCCGTTGAGCGCAACCGTCAGCCTTCTCGGCTCCCAGAGGGTGTGCCAGTGACCCACGTTGCGACCGGCGACTCTGGAGTTGCCGAAGACATGGTGTCGCGCATTCCCAACATGCTGATGGGACTGGAACCAATTGCGCCAGGGTCGTGGTGGGACGACAACTACGTGGACATGCTGGACCGGGCAACCCCAATGTTCACCGCCGTGGTGGAGGGCATTGGGTCCGGCAACGGTGTGCCCGCCTTGTTCCATTGCACCGGAGGCAAGGACCGCACGGGGTTAGCTGCAATGTTGATTCTGCAGACACTTGGGGCATCGGAGGCAGACATCATCGATGACTTCCTTGCAACCAACCTGTACCGCACCCCCGGCCGATTGCCCTACTGGGAAACGCACTTCGTTCCCGCAGGCATCACGCACGAACAGGCATTGCCGATCTTGGGTGTGACTCGTTCGGGGATCGTTGCTGCGCTGGAAGAAATCAAGCGGCGCGGCGGCGCGGAGCAGTATTTCCGTGATGCAGGCGTGAGCGCCGACGTGTTGTCTGGGCTGCGCCGCAACCTTGTTGTCTGACAAGCCTTAGTACACCGGGTGCCGAGACCCAACGAGCAACCAGAGGTGCGGTAGTCCACCTCGGAACGTAACTCGGAGGTGAATTGCCCCCAGCGTTGGGGGCAACCTCTCTCGCAGCGCAAACTGGCCCTGAAACGGGAACCGGCCGCACCGGCTGACGCCAGTGCGGCCAAGTCCGCCACCACAAACTCAACTTCGTCTGATGATCAGGACGACTTGAGTGGATCTTCGGAATTTTTCCTCGGGTACTTAACTTGTCCGAGCCAATTACCCGGCCACCGAACGTGCAGCCCGCACCGCTCGGTCAGTCGAGGGAGATGGGTTCGTCCTCGTCGATTTCTGCCAGCGCACCGGTGTCTTCAACGATGACAAGCCCAACAATCTGTTTGACCTTGTCCGTGATCTCGATCATGAGCTCTGGGTTGTTGGACAAGAAGTCCTTGGCCTTCTCCCGGCCCTGGCCAAGCTGCTCGCCCTCGTAAGTGAACCAAGCGCCGGACTTTTTCACCACGCCGCACTCCACGCCCACGTCGAGGATGGAACCCTCACGAGAGATGCCCTTGCCGTACATGATGTCGAACTCGGCCTGCTTGAAAGGCGGGGCCACCTTGTTCTTGACGACCTTGACCCGGGTGCGGTTACCAGTGACGTCTGCGCCATCTTTGATGGACTCGATACGGCGGATGTCCAGGCGAACTGACGAGTAGAACTTGAGTGCGCGACCGCCAGGCGTGGTTTCCGGCGAACCGAACATGACGCCGATCTTCTCGCGAAGCTGGTTGATGAAGATGCAGATGGTGTTGGTGCGGTTGATGGAGCCCGTCAGCTTGCGCAGCGCCTGGCTCATGAGGCGGGCTTGGAGGCCGACGAATGAGTCGCCCATTTCGCCTTCGATTTCCGCCTTTGGTGTGAGGGCAGCAACGGAGTCGATGACAACCACGTCGATGGCGCCGGAACGGACCAACATGTCGCAGATCTCGAGCGCCTGCTCGCCGGTGTCTGGCTGAGAGATGAACAACCGGTCGATGTCGACGCCGATGGCCCGTGCGTAGATGGGGTCCATTGCATGCTCGGCGTCGATATAGGCGCATGTTCCGCCGTTGCGTTGCGCTTCGGCCACCACGTGCATTGCAAGGGTTGACTTGCCTGAAGATTCAGGACCGTAGATCTCGGTGATACGACCGCGAGGCAAGCCACCAATCCCGAGGGCAAGGTCAAGTGCCAACGCCCCGGTGGAGATGGTGTCGATCTTCATCGAGATGTTGTCGCCCATCCGCATGATGGAGCCCTTGCCGAACTGCTTCTCGATCTGTCCGAGTGCCATCTCGAGTGCTTTTTCACGTTCCATCTTGCGGAGCCTTTCAGGGGGTTTTTGAGTCTTGGGGGTTGGAGGACGTTGCAGGTTTCTTGGGCTGCTGGAGCCGTGCGACCAACGTACCGAGGGGGTATGACAGAAATAGGTTGTTCGGAGTTCGAACAGGCAAAAACCAGAAAAAGATCGAAAAATCTTCCGAGTAGCGGGCCCGAATGACACCGTTGTTGTTCGACGAACGTTATAACGAACACCCGTTCGTCGTCAAGGACAAAACAGAACACCTGTTCCATTCATGACTGTTAGCCATATCCTCAGGTAGGTTTTCGTGTTGTGCAGGCAACTTCCCCGCCTCGCGCAGCCGAGCCACTCGAGCACGCGCCCAAGCCGCCTGCTGCTGCGCGTCCACGCACTCGACGCCCAAATGGCCCAAATGGCCCAAATGGCCCAAATGGCCCGATTGGCCCAAATCGCACCAAACGCTCCAAACGCCCGGGACACACCGGACACCTCGACCGACACATGCGACGTGCCGCAGGAGTCTGCGTTGCGACTCTCGGCGTCATCGCACTTGTTACGGGCAGCGCCATCAGTTCTTCGGCCGCAGAAGCTCAGGTGAAGCGTCTCGCAATCAGTGCAACAGCGACCTCGCGTGGTTCGAATTCCTCAAGCGAGTCTGCGGATGCGCAAGGGACGGACGCCACCGTCGCTGGCACCCAAGACCCCACTGCTTCCGCTGAGGCTCCATTCACGCCAACTACCTCCACTGCGGAGTGGAGTGCGATGTTCGGTGGCGATTCGCTCCTCACCAGACCACGCAGCGGCGGAGCCAACCCGTTCGACGGTCAGCAACCGCTGCTTCGATCTGCGGATCTGGCCGTGGTCAACGTCGAGACCGCCATCAGCGACTCCACGTTCAAGGAACCGAAGCAATACAACTTCAAGTCCCCGGTGAGCTTCGCAACGATGATGGGTGAGGCCGGAGTCGATGTTGGCAGCCTGGCCAACAATCATTCAATGGACTTCGGAGACCAAGGAATGCTGGACACCGTCGACGCCCTCACCGATGCCGGAGTTGCACCGATCGGAGCAGGCGTCAACCGGGCGGCGGCGCTCACCCCCAGTTTTCACTCCATCAAAGGGCTACGCGTGGCCGTCATCGGCGCATCGCAGGTCATCCCAGATCCGGCGTGGATCGCCACGCACAACACCGTCGGCGTCGCGGCCGCCGGTAAGAACTTGCAGGATGACACCACCAAGGCGCTTACAGACGCAATTCACAATGCGCGCTTACAAGCCGATGTCGTCGTCGTCTTCATGCACTGGGGCAACGAACGAGAAGTGTGCCCGACCGACCTTCAACAGCGCACAGCGAAGGTCCTTCACGCAGCAGGTGCCTCTGTGGTGGTGGGCGCCCATCCACACGTCTTGCAGCCAGTAGTGCGATCCGCCGGGAATGTCACGGCGTACTCCCTCGGCAACTTCGTGTGGGATCCACGCTCAGGAATCACGGCCGACACCGGCATCCTTGAGGTCCGCTTCCGCGGGCCAGCGGTTGCTTCGGTTGTGTTCCATCCGCATCACCTTGACGGCAATGGGTGGGCCGCACCGGTCAGCAACAACGCGCAGGCGCAGCAACGCATCCTGAGCCAAGCAGAACGCAACTGTGCTGGCGCAGATGGCACCGGCTCGCTTGACCGCTAGCGACCACCGGCTCGCTTGACCGCCAATGCGCTACCGCCAAGCCGCCACCCCGAGCCGCCACCGCCAAGCCCGACGCTCACCAACGAATTCGGACGATCCGAACCGATCGTCCGCGTGCTTCGCTGAGGGTGTACCCACTGGTTCCGTCGGGCGATGCGCACACAGCCTCGGCTTGTGGCAACAGCGGCGCTGACACCGTGGTGAGTTCCGATGTCCAGACCGACGAGAACGTTCCGCCCGTCTGCTTCAGCCGATACACAAACGGATACGTGCGGATGAGTACGCCGCCTCCACCTGGGACGAGGTCCGCGCCCGTAACCAGCGAGAGGCCGAGGGTTGCCTCCAAGTGCATCGGGCCAGGACCGGTGGCCTTCCAGACCCCGCCGGTGAGTTTGTCGATGATCAGCGGGTTGCCATCCGGATCCACCAGGAGTGCTTCGGCGTCTCGAGGGCCAGACTCGTAGGACACCGACAACGTGGTGGGCTTCAGCGACATCTTTTGACCGACGAGCGATGCCGTTATCCTCGGCTCGTCTACCGAGTGGATCTGAACCGACTTTCGTCCGCCACCATTGTCACCGATGTCGCCGACGAACAATCGACCGTTGCTCAGAGCCATGTCCTCCCAGTCGACAGCTTTCACGCCGCTCAGCCGAACAGTGGCCAACAGTGTGCCATCGGACAGTCGAACCGCATACAAGTTTGCCCCGTCGCCAGAGTCGTTATGCACCCATAGGACCCCCGGGTTTCGGGTACTCACCGCACAACCCGATATCTCCGCCAGTTTGTCGCTGCGGATGGCAACACCCTGCTTGATTTCAGCGGCCGCCACTTTGGCAAACGGCACGAACGGAACCGAGCGCCGTGCGACGAACATCACGCCGGCTCCAATTATCACCGTGACCACACCGAGCCGAATCAGCGAACGGACAAGCCTGAACAGAACGGATGGCCGAGACCGTCCGGAACTCATAAGGCCTGAATTCTCTGTCTCAATATATTCAGCGCGCTTATGGCAGCGTACTGCCGCACGCGTTCCCGGTCGCCCGGGACGCGGAGTGCTGTTACTTCAGGCTCCTGTTGGCCGATGGCAATGCCAACGTAGACCGTGCCGACAGGTTGCCCGTCTTGTTCGTCTGGCCCAGCGACGCCGGTGACAGACAACCCAATGTCCGCCCCAAGGACATGGCGGGCGCCCCGTGCCATTTGCTGTGCGGCAGGAGCGCTGACGACAGGCCCAGGCTGGACGCCGAGAACGTCGAACTTCACCTCGCTGGCGTAGGAGACGACACCACCCCTGAACCATGCAGACGCGCCTGGCACGCCAACAAGACGTGCAGCTATGAGCCCTCCGGTCAGCGACTCAGCCAGACCTAGTGTGAGCGACTTCTGCAGGAGCAACTGGGCCGTAACGGACTCCATGGTGTCGGCGTCTAGACCGAACACCAGATCACCGAGGATGGAGCGCAGCTTCGATTCTTGCTCGTCGAGAATCTCACCGACCTTGCCGGTATCGGCAGCCTTAGCCGTGACCCGAACCTTGATTCCCTCGATGCCACTTGCGAGGAACGCAATGGTTGCCGGAGGCGCACCGGGAAGGTCGAGCGCGTCTAAACACGGAGCCACCATTTCAGCAACTGCAGACTCTGACGATCCCCACGTGCGCAGGACTCTGCTGGCGATGACGGCTTGTTCACCGGACCGGGCAATGAGGTCCGGGATGACCACGCGGGTCATCATCGCCTGCATCTCGTGCGGCACGCCGGGTACGGCGTAGATCACCTTCGATGCCGCTACCGGGCAAATGAGGCCGGGTGCAGTGCCACGGTCGTTGTGGATGAACGTTGAGCCGATCGGACGCTCTGCTTGGCGCCGGTTCGATTCGGACATGACCCGACCACGCGATTGGAACATGGCAGAAATCTCTTCTTCCATCTCTGGAATGCGTTCCAACGTTGTGCCCATCACCTCGGCGATGCACTCCCTGGTGATGTCATCCTGGGTGGGACCGAGCCCACCGCAGCAGATAACAGCGTCGGCCCGACTGACTGCATCTCGTAACGCCTGGACGATTCTTTCGCGGTTGTCGCCAACCTTGGTTTGCAGCAAGCAGTCGATTCCTGCGGCGGCCAGTTGTTCACCAATCCACGACGAGTTGGTATCGACGATCTGTCCCAGCAGGAGCTCGGTGCCGATGGCGACCACTTCACAGCGCATCGCCCCATGATGGCGCGTTTGATGGGGTTGCTCCACCTCGGGCTCAACTCCGTCCCTCCGTTCGCCACTCGGCCGGCCCGTGTTCGATGGGTTCCGGACGGACCGCCCCAGGGTGACCCCTAAACTGCCCCGAATGGGCATGTTCTCTCGTCTCGCCAAACCAGCAGCTCCCAAGCGTGGCGTGCCCCGGTCTCGCATCCGGCTGCGGCCCGAGGAGCTGAGCCGGTCGAACGAAATCTCGCCGAAAGAGCAGCTTGCGGGTTACGGGGTGGCCTTCGTCGAGGCAATCACCGTGGTGTCCATCGCACTTCGTGGCGGCTTGGTGGACCACGAGAAGATCTCCCTCCCGCTGATGGCGGCCGCGTTCATCGCGTTCATCGTCATCGTCTGGAAGACCAACCGTCTCGGAGCCATGTTAGGCGCCCTTGGCGTCTTTGCCCTGTGGGCTGCCCGATTCCCGCTGGACGTTCTGTTTGCGTACCCGCTGATGGGTTACATGTTGTATCTCACGTTGGTTTCCACCAAGTCACGTCAAAAGATCCAGCAGCAGCGGCTCGCCGACGGCGATCTGGTGGACGGAATCGAAGAGGCCCGCGCAGCACGCACCAGCAAGAAGCCGAAGTACGCCACCACCGACGCTGCCGGCAAAACCCTTCCCCCAAAGTCCAGCCGCTACACCCCGCCAAAAGCCAAGAAGAAGTAGCCGCGAGAGAGGTCGCCCCCATCCGTGGGGGCAATTCACCTCGGAGCCGCGTTGCGAGGTGAATTGCCGCGCTGCCCGTCGCCAAGGAACAGTCAGGCGCGTTGTGAACTTGGCATACCGCTCATGCCGCGGCGTGCGTCCACGAAGTACAGCGCTCCGGACCACAGGGTGAGCACCAGAGCGACAAGCAAAACGACCTGAGCAACCCACGGCAGTTCCCGACCAACCCACGGCATGCACGCGAAGCCAATGGCGAACTGTTGAACAAGTGTCTTCCACTTGGCCAACTTGCGTGCAGGCAACGAGATGCTTCGCTTGGCCAACCGGGATCGGTAGACAGAGATCCACAGCTCACGTGCAGCGATGAGCAGCACGGGAATCCACCACAGCGCGCCTTTCCATGCGAGCACGAACATGGAACCGAGGACGAGAAACTTGTCAGCCAGTGGATCGAGAAACGCGCCGGAAGAAGTTGTGCCCTGACGCCGGGCAAGCATGCCGTCAATCATGTCCGAGCCACACGCAACAACGCCCAGCAGAAACGTGGGCCAGTCAAACTGCCGGCGCGCGATGAGCATCAGCAATACCGGGGTGATCAGAATGCGAGCCACGGTGACGCCGTTTGCGGGCGTGACGCGTTTGCCGGGGTGATAGCGCGGGACGCGAACCGGCTTCTGATCGACCGACACCTCAGCGACCTGCGATGAGGTCTGGGCCTTGCGCGTCGGTAATGACAAGATCGGCAAACGTTCCGACCGCTAGATCGGCGGGGACCTGGATCACGCCGTCGATTTCTGGGGCCTCTCGGTGAGTACGCCCCACACCAGGAGCGTCCACAAGCACAGAGACCGAGCGTCCGATGAGCGCGTCGCGGCGATGCGCTGTGATGGAGTCTTGCAGCTCCGTCAGCTCGGCAAGGCGTTCTCGCATGAGCGAGGGTGCAACGGCCCCATCGAGATCGTAGGCATACGTACCTTCTTCGGCCGAGTACTCAAAGAAGCCGCACCAGTCCAACTGTGCCTGGTTGACGAACGCCAAGAGCTGATCGTGGTCTTCTTCGGTTTCGCCCGGATAGCCAACGATGAAGTTGCTGCGGAATGCTGCCTCTGGTTCACGCGCCCGGATGTCTTCGATGCGGCGCAGGAAGCGGTCTCCGTCACCCCAGCGTCGCATGCGCCTGAGTAGCGGTTTGGACACGTGCTGCAACGAGAGGTCGAAGTAGGGAACTCCGGTGGCGCAGATGGAATCGATGAGTGCGTCGGTGAGATCTGATGGGTACAAATAGAGCAGACGTGTACGCGGCACACGGGCGGCGACCGCGTTGACCAACGCCACAATGGAGCCAGCACCCAATTCCGTTGGCCGATCTTTGCCGTATGAAGCCAGGTCCTGCGCAACAAGCACAATCTCTTTAGCGTCGAGCATGTCGACTTCCATGAGGATGGAATCCACATCGCGGCTTCGCTGCGGTCCGCGAAACGACGGGATGGCGCAGAACCCGCAGTTACGGTCGCAGCCTTCGGCGATCTTCACGTAAGCCCACGGCGAGGTGCTCCTTGGCCGTGCAAGGTTGAGGAGGTCCAGCTTTGGAATCACCGGAGCATCGGCCGGCTTCACGCCCAGGGAAACGGGCACACCAAAACCGGCCACTCGGTCGACCTCAGGAAGCGCTGCCGCAAGCTCGTCGCCGTAACGCTCTGCCATGCACCCGGTCACGACAACCTGGGCGCCGTCCTTCTTACGATCCGTGAGCGCAAGGACGGTTTCCACCGACTCTTGCCGTGCAGCCTCGATAAATGCACAGGTGTTGACCACCACAAGATCGGCTTCGTCGGCTGACGCGGCAGCAACCAGCCCATCGGCAAGCAGTGTGCCCTCGAGCTTGTCGGAGTCGACCTGGTTCTTGGGGCAGCCCAGCGTCTCGATCCAGTACCGGCGGGTCATCGTGCATAGCAATCTAGTTCTCGCCGAGGGTGTGGCAGAGTCTGTGGGCTGTGAGCCAGGGTCCTGCGAGAAACACGTCAACTACCGCTCGGGTATTTGGCGCGGCCAGTCTCGGTCTAGTGGCCATCTGCCTTGCCATCGGAGCGGTGCTCGTAGCACTCCTTGGCGGCATCTTCGGCTTCCTGAAAAACCCTCTCGCAACGGAGAAGGTGGACAGAACCGGACCTGCGCTCCTCACGGCCGTTCGGAACTTGGCCCGCATCGAGGGCAGCTCTGGCACGTTCCAGGTTGTGGTCGATGTAGAGCAGGACGCCAAGTATCTGCCCAGCGCATTGAAGGGCCAGCGAATCATCTACCTGGCACAAGGGTCAGCAAGCGGGACCGTTGAACTGGGGGCGCTCAACGAAAAGTCGATGACCGTCGACGAAACGCTGAAAACGGTTGAGTTCCGCGTTCCACATGCGCAAATCAGCAATGTCCGCATTGATCCAAAGACAAGTCGCGTGTTGTCATATGAGCGTGGGCTCCTAGATCGCCTCGGAGATGCTGTTGGCAAGATCGATCCTCTCCCACAGGAACTCAACCAGTTGGCCGAGACACAGCTCACCGAGGCAGCCACCGCAAGCGAATTGAAACAGCGGGCAGAGGCAAGCACAGAGCAGGTGCTCCGCTCCATCGCCACAGGCCTCGGCTACACAAGTGTGACGGTCACGTTTACCGACGCGCCGACGGGCGCGGCCCCCACCTCAGCATCACCATCGGCATAACTCCATGCACGTGGTCCTGCTTGCCGTTGTCAGCCTCGACGGTTGCCTCACCAGACACACTGCCGCGGGGGCTGGCGGGCTTTCCTCCGACGCCGACGGAGAGCACTTTCGAAGTGTGTTGGCCGGTTGCGACGCGTCCATCTGTGGGCGCCCCACCTATCTCGAAGAGAGACAACACGTGCTGCAGAGCGCCCGCGAAGGCCGTTCTGCGCGTCGGCGCATCGTCATGACTCGAGACCCGGCGGCGATGTCTGCAGACTTAGTCCCAGGCCTGTTGGAGTTCACAAACGCAGAGCCCGCAGCAATTCTCGATGATCTGCGCGCTGATGGTCGTCAGAAGGTCGCCATTCTCGGCGGCGGCCAGATCTACAACACGTTCCTTGGACAGGACCTTGTCGACGAGGTGTCGCTCACCATCGAGGCCCGCGTGTTCGGGCAAGGCACCCGGCTGGCAGGCGATGCCACCCCAATCGATCCCAGCCTCACGTTGCAAGACGTCGCTCGCCTCGGCCCAGACACGTTGCTGCTCACGCTGACGCGCAAGTAGTTGCCACAGGCCAAGACGTGACTTGGTCCGGCGGTGGGGTCCTCGGATATGGTCCGCATCATGACCGGAAATACGCCACTTGACTCTGCTGCCTACGAAAATCTGCCGGTGACGCTGATCGTTGACGGTTTGCTGTTCCCGGAGGGCCCGTTGGTGATGCCGGACGGCAGTCTGCTGGTCTGCGAGATCATGGGCGAACGAATCACCCATGTTCGTCAGCGCGCAGATGGTTCCTGGGAAAAGGAACTCTGGGCTGAAGTTCCAGGCGGGCCGAACGGTGCAGCGTTGGCGGCCGATGGTTCGGTATACGTCTGCAACAACGGCGGCAGCTTCACCTGGCTTGAACGAGGGGGTGTACGCGTCCCCGGTCCGTTGCCCACCACCTGGACCGGTGGTCGCATCGAGCGGATCGACCCGGTTACCAAGCAGATCACCGAGCTGTATCGCGCCTCAACAGCAGCAGACGGTACGCAGCAGGCCCTGCGTGGCCCCAATGACCTCGTGCTCGACGGACACGGCGGCATGTGGTTCACCGATCACGGGGTGCGGACCGAGCGCACAGCAGACCGCACCGCGATCCACTACGCCCGACTCGACGGTTCGTCGTGCCGCGAAGCAATCTTCCCGGTGAGCGAACCCAATGGCATCGGTCTCACTCCGGCCGGCGACCGGCTGTGGTGGGCCGAGACACACACCGGCCGCATCTTCTCCCGGTCGATCACCGCGCCAGGTGTCCTCGGGGACCCCGGTCCCTATAACGGCTTGGCCGCCGGGTTGTCTGGAATGCGGATGTTGGACTCACTCGCCGTCGACGCCGATGGAAACGCGTGTGTGGCAACACTGGTGGACTCTGGCATCACCATCTGCTCCGTCAACGGAGACACAGCCACCATGAAGCTCCCCCACGAGTTTCGCGATCCACTTGTCACCAACATTTGCTTCGGCGGTCACGACCTGCGCACTGCGTTCATCACCTTGAGCGGAACGGGTCGCCTGGTGTCGGTCCCATGGCCCGTTGCGGGTGCCGCGATGCGAGGCTGAGTGACGGGTGAGAAACCGGTCGGCCATTCAGCTCAAGGCCGAACGCTGTCGGTGCCGATGACCACTCTGTGGTGAAACTGCAACCCTCCGACGCACTGATAAGCCAACCGAGCGCAATGCTGCGCAGCGCGCTCGTGTTGCTGACTGGCGGGGCGCTGACCGTTGCTTCGGTGCTCCTGCCTGACACGCTGCTGGACCGCAAGGCCGCCGAGCGATTCACGGTTGCGTCAAAGGCCGCAGCTGCTCCTGTGTTGGACACAGCGACGGAACAGTTCCGCCAGCTTGAACAGCTTGCGGTTGCGTCAGCAAACGGAGCCACCAGCGACGCGTTCTCCGCAGTTCTCAGCGGAGAAGGGTGGAGTCAGAATGCTCTTTTCGGTGACGTTGCGTACATCGAGTATCTGAGCGAGGAATCAGTTCTCGACGGCAGCATCGAGTCCATGATGAAGGGCGACACCACCGGGCTTGGCTCATCAGCTGGACCGGATTCGTTCTTGGTTGTCCGATCCTTCTCCTCAAAGGGTTCGCAGAACTTGAAGATCGGGACGGACTCTGAACAGTTCCTTGCAGACATCGGCATTGCTAACCGTCCAGATGCCAACACTGAATCGCGGCTGGTTTGGGGCCCCGCCGCAACCTTGATCCGGGCTGGGATCGTCCCGCCAGCAATTGCAACCAGGCAAGCCGCTGCGCCTGAACTGGTTCCTGCAGCTGAACCAGCGCCCGCGGTCGAGGCAACTCCGGTAAGCGAAGCCGCAGCGACCGCTTCGCCTGGCGACGAACTGCTGGATGACACCGATTCGTTCGTGCAACCAGCACCCGAATCGCCCGCTGTTCCCCCTGCGACCAAAACAACGACCGCAGCGGCAGAGCCGGCAGCCGAGTCCGAAGCTGAGGCTTCCTCTACCGGACGCACCATCATCGCCGCTGCGCTTCCGGTCGCCGGGCGGGGCTGGATCGTTGCGACCGTGGTTCCGGTTGAAGACGCTGACAACGGACTTGCTCGCATCGTGGAGATCGGCGACGGGAACGCAAAGAAGACCATCGGTGGTGTGGGAATCGAACAAACCTCACGTCGTACGCGCACTGATCAGTTTCGTCGTACCCTCGGGCCGCTCCACATTGATGTTGCGGTACTCGGCCCGTGGCGGTTCAAGACACCTCAGCAAACGCACCCGCTGCGTAACGGTTTGGCTCTCGGTGGCCTAACCCTCGCACTTGCTGCCTTTCTCGGACTACGTCAGCACCGTCGTAACGTGACCGTCCTGACGCAGATGGTTACCCAAGCACGGGAGCAGGCCCGCACGGACTCGCTCACCGGATTGTCTAACCGTGTCGGAATGCTGGATGCGCTCGCAGACGCGACCTCCGAGCAGGGGGTGGCCGTCCTGCTGGCTGACCTCGATCGCTTCAAGAACGTGAACGACTCACGCGGCCACGCGAGCGGAGATCTTCTTTTGCGGGCCGTCGCAGACCGGTTCCGAGCGCTTGCAGCAGAGCACCCATCAGTGCGCAAGGTGACGCGGTTCGGTGGCGACGAGTTCGTCGTCGTTCTGGTCAGCACGCCCGACGAAATCGCTTCGGAAGCCGTGACGTTCGCTGACGCAATCCTGTCGCATCTACGCACCCCGTTCCCTCTCGGCGGCGACACCGTGGTGATTGGCGCCAGTATCGGTCTGGCCCTCGGCACCGGTGGTGACGTCGAGGCCCTCGTGAGCGACGCCGACATTGCTATGTACGCAGCCAAACGGGCCGGTGGTTCTCGGGTGGCCGTCGCTGATGACGAATTACGTCGCGCCGGTTCCGGTCAACTGGACCTCGAAATCGGTATCCGCAACGCGTTGGCCACTGGTGAGTTCGTCCCGTACTTCCAACCAATCGTTGACGAAGACGGTCACCTGCACTCGTTCGAGGCGCTCATCCGTTGGCATCGTAGTAACGGCGAAGTAGTCAGCCCGGGAGCGTTCCTTCCTGCAGCTCAGGTTGCTGGGCTGCTGGCCGAAGTCAGCACGTCAGTGCTTGCCTCCGTGTGCCCGTACGTAGCCACGTGGAACAGCTCGCGCATCAGCGCTGGTCTGACCCCGCTCACCGTGCACGTGAACTGCGTCGAAGGTCAGCTGATGGACATTGGATTCCCCGACGTGGTTTCGTCGTTGCTGAACCATCATGGAGTTGATCCTTCGTGGATCATGCTTGAGGTTTCCGAAGAGACCGCATTGGACAAGATCGCCAGAGGCACACCCACACTGCAATCGTTGCGTGCCATGGGCGTGCGGTTCAGCCTGGACGATTTCGGTTTCGGCAACAGCTCCTTGACCATGCTTCGCGAGCTTGGCGAAGTGGCCGAGTTGAAGCTGGACAAGTCGATCGTGGATGACATCGCAACCACCGGAATCGGCGGCGACGCCGACGTGGTGGACGCCATCCTTGGCTTCGCTCACAAGCGCGGCATCACCATCGTGGCTGAAGGGGTGGAACAGCACGAACAGTGGACAACCCTCAAAGGACTTGGCGTGCAGCTCTACCAAGGTTTCCTGTTCTCCCGCCCTCTACCACCAGACGTGGCTGCCCTGTGGGCTTCAGGAGAGCGTCAGGCCGACGTGCTGTGGCGTGCGGACGGGGCGCTGGGCGACCCTCGATTCGCAAGCGAAAACGCTATGTTCGCTACGGGATCGGCACAGGCGGTTCTGGAACCGACAGGGCTTTAGCAATAACGTCGTCTGGCGAAGTCATCAGAAACTCATACGTACGCTTGCTATAGGCAGCGTGCGGTTTGGTCGGATCAATCGGCGGCTGAGCCACACCACCGTGGCGGGACTCAAACTCAGCAGGTGCGACAAACCGGGCGAGCTCGTCATCTGTGATTCCAGCGAGCGCCACTACCTCTGGGTCGATCCACGCACGCTCATCGATTCCAACCTCGGAGAACGACAACTCCAGGTTGAGACCCTCGAGCCCGGCGAAGTAGATGCTGTGACACATCCCGTGGTCGATAGGACCGTAGATGTTGATTCCACGGCTGCGGATCCGGTCTCGCATTGCAAGCAGTTCGTCCATGTCGTTCACGTTGAACGCAACATGTTGCATGGTGCCAGCTGCGCTGGGAGTGCCTGGTGTGGCTGCATGGCTGACACCAACCACCGGTTGGATGCCCGCCACATCGGGAGTCTGGACAAAGGCAAGATAGGAATGGTCGTTGAGGCGAAGGAACCCATGCCACGCGCCTGGCACACCATGCATCCAATACAGCGCCTTCAACTCCGCACCAAGCACGTCGGTGAAGTACTCGATCTGCGCCTTGATATTGCTGGTCATCAGCGCAAGGTGATGCACTCCGTTTGGCAGTCCCATCCCGGCACCCTACCTCGGGCCCCGGCAAACTCCTAGGCCGGCGTTTTGGGTCGCCACCGGCCTCTCCGGAGACCGCTACAGCGTTTGGAGTACGAGGCCTTGGAGGTCGGGCTCGATCTGTTCGGCGGTGCCTTTGACACCGAGTTCCCGCATTGCATCGGTAGCCGCAGCAAGCACTCGTCCTGCGGTTCGATCCGTACAGATGGCCAGCAGAGTTGGGCCCGCTCCTGACCAGCAACTTGCAAGCGCGCCGGCTCTCACCATTGCGCCAAGCAGATGCGATGCCTCGGGGAACAATGCTCCGCGCTGGCCTTGGTGAATACGGTCGTGCGCTGCGGTAGGAACAAGCAGACGATGATCCGCCATACCCGCAATGAGCATCCCCATTCGCCCAAGCTGAAACACAGCGTCCTCTAGCGGAACGGTGGCTGGCAACACCTTGCGGGCGGCGGACGTACGCAGATGTCGTTCGGGGATAACGATCACAAACCGCAGTTCCGGATCGAGGGGGAGCCGCCGCGCAACACCCTCTCCGTCGGCGATTGCTCCGGTGACAAAACCACCCATCACAGCCGCTGCAGCGTTGTCAGCATGGCCTTCAAGGCGTGCCGTGAAACTGAACGGATCGGGGTGGCCAGCCGCAGCAGCAGCCGCAACGGCCATGGCAGCCGATGACCCCAACCCGCGGGTCATCGGGATCTCCGAGGAAACATGCATGGCGAAACGTGAGTGACCCAGGATGTCCGACGCAATACGAGCCGCGAAGTGTTCCGGCCCCGCGGCAAAGTGTGAGCCCTGTCCTACGGCGGTGATGGAGAACCGCTCCGCCGGGCGAATGGTGACTTCGGTATAGCGCTTGAGTGCCAGTGCCAACGTGTCAAACCCGGGGCCGAGGTTGGCAGACGAAGCTGGCACGCGGGCATGGCGCGCCACAACCACCTGGCCCGGGCCTTCAACAGAACTCATGCGCGCTTATAACTCGGTACGGCGACCCTTGCGGGCCTGTAGCTGATTGAGTTCCTCGACGGTCATCATCACATCGCGGGCCTTTGACCCGGTCGAAGGTCCAACAACGCCCTTGCGTTCCAACAGATCCATCAGGCGGCCAGCACGAGAGAAGCCCACACGGAGCTTGCGCTGCAGCATCGAAGTTGAGCCCAATTGGCTGCGCACGACAAGGTCCATTGCAGCATCGAGAAGTTCGTCGGAGTCCCCATCGTCTTCTTCTGGCGGACGGTTGGGCATGAGTTCGTCGGTAGCGCCGAACATGGGAGCCATGGACCCGCCCGTGGCTGCCGGGGCGGGTGCACCGTAGGTCTGACCGGCTGACTGGAACGCCGGAACGCCCCCACGAGGCATGTCGGCTTCGTCGGTTGGAATGTCGGAGAAGCCAACGAACCCGGTCTCGTGTTCTTTGACGCTGCGATCGTTTGCAGGGTCATCGAGGCCGGATTCTTTCAACGCCGAGGTGCCGGACCGCACCGGGGTCTGACGGGTCCAGAAGTTGACGACCTTGCGGATCTCTTCTTCCGACACAAAGTTGCCTTGCACGCGTGCAGGCACGTTGGACGAGACCGTCACCATCAGCATGTCGCCCTGGCCGATAAGCCGCTCTGCACCAGGCTGATCGAGGATGACCCGGGAGTCCGTCAGTGACGAAACAGCGAACGCAAACCGACTTGGCACGTTGGCCTTGATGAGACCGGTGATGACATTGACCGATGGCCGCTGCGTGGCGATGACCAGGTGAATGCCAACTGCACGCGCCTTTTGAGCGATGCGAACAATGGAGTCTTCGACGTCCTTGCCTGCCACCATCATGAGGTCAGCCAGCTCGTCGATTACCACGAGGATGGCCGACAACTTCTGGTACTTCGGCGCCGGCGGCATGCCAAGCCCGTGTGCCGGATCGTCTTTATACGGATCGTCGAGGTCACCCTTGTCGACAGCTGCGTTGTAGCCGCCGATGTCGCGGAAGCGAAGGTGTGCGAGGAGCTCGTAGCGGCGCTCCATTTCCTCCACGGCCCATGCCAACGCGTTGGCTGCCTTCTTGGGGTTGGTTACCACCTGGGTGAGGAGGTGCGGCAGCCCGTTGTACTGACTGAGCTCAACCATCTTGGGGTCGATCAGGATCATGCGAACCTGATCTGGGTTGGACCGCATCAAGATGGACGTCAACAACGAGTTGATACAGCTCGATTTACCGGAACCGGTGGTGCCAGCCACAAGAACGTGGGGCATCTTGGCCAGGTCCACCATGACGGACTTGCCGTCGATGTCTCGGCCGATGGCAACACCCAGTGGTGCCTCCATCCGCAGTGCTTCTTCGCTGAACAGCACATCGGCTACGGCCACGAGCTGGCGCTGACGGTTTGGTACCTCGACACCGATGGCCGACTTGCCTGGGATTGGGGCGAGGATGCGCACGTCGGCGGTAGCCATCGCGTACGCAATGTCCTTATGCAGCGCGGTGACCTTGGCTACTTTGACGCCTGGGCCAAGTTCAAGCTCGTAACGGGTAACCGTTGGGCCAACGGTCATGCCAACCAAGCGGGTCTCGACGCCGTGCGAAGCCAAAGCCTCTTCCAGGACTCGGCCCATAGATTCAACAGCGCGCTTATCAACCTCGACCTTCTTGCCCTTTTTGAGCAAGGTGGGTGAGGGGAGCTTCCACAGCGTTTCTTCTGGCGTGCGGTCCAGACCCGGTAGTTGCGCCGCCGCTGCTGCTGGTTGCGCCTCTTTCCACTGTGGCGCACGGGGGAGCCGAGCTTTGCGTTGTTTCGGCATTGCCCCGACCGGGTCGGTTGGGTCCATGTGGTCAACCGCGTCGGCGAAATGACTGCTGCCGTCGAACACTCCCCCGTCGAGATGGTCCGTGGCGGTGTCCAGATCGGTCGGGCTGACGGCAAGATTGTCCTCGGAGTCGATGTCGAGCGCATCCTCGTCTTCGACGCCGTCGCCCGGGTTGCCAGCGCCGCCTCGCCCAAAGGGGAGTCCGAATCGAACAGTTGGCCGTGCCTTTGTCGTTGATCCCCCACGGCCAGTATCGGTGAGGTCGATGGTGGAGGTTGCACTGGCGTTTGCATCCGCATCTGCGTCGTCATCGATGGGGCGGGACAACACACCGACGGATCCGGTGCGGTGGTCGTCGTCGCCTGCCTCAGCAATGCTTTCGCGTGCCCACAGCGACTCCCGAGATACCCCAAGGCGCACCGGCTGGCGGTTGCGGCGTTGCGGTTCGGCGTCTTCGAGCTCCTCCGCATCGAACACGTCAGTGTCGTCGGGGCCCAACGTGAACAGCGAGCTGATGCCACGGCGTGCGAGCGCACCGACCGGTTTGGCGGTCTCTGCGGACTGGTTGACGAAGTCTCGGACACGGATGCGCATAATGATCAGCGCGCCTAAGAACATCAGGGTGCCAAGAACAATTGCGGCGCCCCATTTGCCAGCACCTGCGTAGAGCGGCCCACCGACCAGCGCACCGACGTACCCGCCGGCCGGACGCAGGGCTGCCCTGCCTTCGGACAATGCGGGAGCACCGGCTGAAACGTGCAACACACCGCATGCGGCCACACCGACGAACGCCCAGCCAATTGCGTGTCGTACCGGTTCGCGGTAGCCAGCACCACGGATGAGCACCCACCCGATGGCAATCAGTGCGATAGGCAGACCACCGCGGGCCGCGCCGACCAAAGAACCGGTACCCGAACGGACCAATCGCCCGAACGGCCCCGTGAGGTCGAACCAGATGCCAAGCCCACAGAGGAGTCCGACGACAACGAGGAACAGCCCCCACACGTCGTCGGCCTGTCGGCCAAGGTGCGTTGACATGAACTCACGGAACGCACCCCTTCCGCGACGGCGCGCTGAACCGCGGGTGTTTCGACGGCGAGAGCTACCGCTACGCGAGCGTGAGGTAGCACCGCCGCGCGGGGAAGGACGCGACGCCATAACCAAAACCTAGTCGGCGCCGCCCACCAGCGGTCACCACTGACCGTGAACCGGCCTGACTCGGTGCTTTCCTCGGACCGTTGATATCCATTTCGGCGAACGACCCGCCGATCAATTCCAGGGACACACCAAATCGGATCCCGAACTACCGGCATCGCCAGGTAACCGTTCCCCCCCCCAAAAAAAATCGACTCGAACAAAATCTAGGGAACCCTCGAAATCTTCCTACGGTTCCATTCAGAAACTAGAGTCTTTGTGTCATTTGATTTATTGTGGACCGGACAATCGCTAGTCCAATCGAATTGGTATTCCACGCAGTATATAAGCCCTCGATACTTACCGAAAAGAGATAACTGTCCCGGCAACAAATGTCGATGCGGAGGACAACAACCTATGCAGGATAAGGATCCACACGCACAGTTGGTAGCGTTGCACGTGCAATTCCTAGGCTTTAAATCTGTAAACATTAATTTCTCCAGCCGGATCGAGCAGGACCCATCCATTTCTCAATTGCCGACAGGACGTCGGTCGGGAAACACCCTACACGAATCGAGGAATTCGTCAATCGACATATGGAGTTCGGCGGATCTCTATTCTCCAAACCGGCCCCCACCAAGCTGCGCCAGGCTTTGTTCCTTGTGGAGACGCTCGTCGTATCCGATTTGGCGGAACAGCTCCGCAAGTGACCCGTAGGACCCAAAGTCATCGGCGAAGTCGCTGTAGAACGGGGTGGTTTCCCATTCGGGATGTTCCTGGACCAACAGCGCATACTCGTGCTCGGCGTGGTCCTCGAAGTCAGCGTTCAAGCGATACGACCAACGTGGCCGCACGATGAACAGCACCCAACTCAGCCAGTAGTAGACAAGGGCAAGTAACTGCGGAATGACCTGGCGACGAGCCCAACCCAGCTTGGAAGATTCTGCGGTCAGTTCTTCGATGATCAGGAGATGCCACTGTTCGTTGTCCTGCTCCCAGCGGCTGATGCGCACCGTGTCGAACACGCGGCGGGCAAATCCAGGCCGCCGTGCGGTGTGGGTGAGCGCCACATACGCGACGTTTTCCCACGCTTGGTACGGGACCCTGGCGACCAGTTCCAACACCCGGAACTTGTCCAGCGTGCGGCCCTTTCCGTAAACCAAGTCCATTGTGGCGAAGAGCGCCCGGGCAGGTGGCCAAGGTGATCGCCTCGCCGTCGCCAACGTCTCGGCCTGCGCGTCAACAAGTTGTGAAGCACTCAACCGCCTGATCGGTCCGAACGGAGGACGCTCCGCAATCCCCTCTGCAACCGGCCCAACCTTCACTGCAGTGTTCATACTCCGAGTCAACACCCGGGCAGAGGCTTATCTGCCCACGCAGACCTGAGACAGTCGTCGCACCAAGCGCCGGTCAGAGCGTTGGTCAGAGGGTTGGTCAGAGGGTTGGTCAGAGCGTTGGTCAGAGCACCGGGGTGGCACTTGCGCTTGCGGCAACAAGCGCATCGAATCGGGGAATCGAAACGGATCGAAGGTGCCCAGCGCGATCAGCGGCATGGATCGATTCGCCCCAGATTGCCCGACCGGCCATGAACCCCGAGCACCCATTTGCGCATGCCACCTCCGTTTGACGAAGGAATGTCTCAAACGGTGCGCCCCACGACAAGACGGCCCACGGAACATCGGTGACTTCGGAGACCCGCCGGCAAGCGGACTCCCAGCGTTGGGAATGGACATGATCTGACGGGAACGGCATCTTGAGCACATCTGGCCCGAAGGCACCCAACCGTTGGGCTGAGGCCAGGATGGTCCGCTCCCGGTCATCGACATCAGTCAAGTCGTATGGCACCGGCTCCACAAACACCGGCAGGCCAACTGCTCCACATCCATCAATGACGTCGCGCACCAGCCGGTCCTGCGCATCGGTGACGGAACCCCGATCAGGCCGGTAGAGCACGAGCAGCTTTGCCGCGCTGGCCCCAACGGCCTGAGCGCGGGCCGGGTCCCAACCGTCAAGGAGTTGGTTTGTGACGGCTTCAGTGCCGAGATAACCCTGAGCTTCAAGTGCGCACAGCGAGCCCACGCCAGGCGGGAGCAGTCCCGCACGGAGAATCTGCTCGATGGATGTCTCGGGATCGAGCATCACCGCACTCGGGCGGGCACCGAAAGCGTCAACGACATCGAGTTTGAACCGGACGAGATCGTCGACCGGCACACGATCGGGATGGATGGCGTCGAACTCGGCACGAAGCGAATCGCGATGATCAAGCGCGAGGATCGCGAATCGTCCGGACTCATCGACCATCGACGCCAACGAGGACCGCTCGATCACGAAGTCACCTTGGGCAGCGTCCAACCGTTTGCTTCCCAGTCAGCTTCGATCCACGTGTAATCCGGATGGAAACACGGCGGCGTCGACCGAGCGTCGTCGAGGAGCTCACCAGCGAGATAGTTCAGAAAATACATGTGCGAACCAGGCGAGCCGACGCTGCAATGAAAGCCCTTCGGAACGGTGACAAGGCCACCGTCGTGCGCAACGAACGTCTCATCAAACGGCTCGTCCTCTCGCCAGTTGCGATGCAGACAGAACCCGTTGGCCGGCTCGGTGCGGAAGTAGTACGTCTCCTCTAAATAAGGAGAGCCTCCGTATCCATCGTGACAATGCGGCGGCCAACCTGACCATGATCCGCGTGGAACGTACACCTCGAACAGGATCAGCCGTTCGGCGGGCATCGGCGTGTTGAGCAGGTGCACCACTTGGCGCCGTGCCGCGCCACCGCCGCGAATCTCGGTGCGCATCTCGCTCGGTGCGAAAACTCTGACGTCGTAGCGACCCTCTGCCGGGGCGCTCCCAACGGTGCACTCCCCCGTTCCCTCAATGATGACCGAAGCTCCTGGGGGCGCGTAGAGGACATGGGGCATCTGGTCGAACACCGAAGTGCGCACAAGCTCGACGTCTCGACCGTCGACCGTGGCCGTCACCGAGCCGCTCAACGGAACAATCGCGATTTCCTGATTGGCCTGACCGACGTCAATCGGCGAGGTCGGCTGATGAACCGCGAACGAGAGGTACTTCCAGCCCGGATGACCGGCACTTTCCGGTGTGATGCTGACCGGTGTGATGCTTTCCGGTGTGATGCTGACCGGTGATGGGGTCGACGAATTCATGTGTTGGCTTTCTCGACACGTTTCGGTGGTACTCCGGTGGCGAGCATCGCGTCGATCTCTTCACTCGTCGGCATGTCGTCGCTACACAGCAGCCGAGACGCGACAATTGCACCAGCAGCGTTGGCCCGTCGCAGTACCTCTTGGAGCGGCTGACCCGACACGGCGTTGCGCAGCAGTCCGTCGATCAGGCTGCCGCCGAATGCGTCACCGGCACCAAGGCCGCAGACCACCTCGACAGGGGTTGGGGGAACAACGACCGACGTGCCGTCTGCCGCTACCGCAAGTACGCCGTCGGGCCCCATCTTCACGATCGCGAGTGCAACCCCATGGTCAAGCATCCGCTTCGCTGCTTGTTCGGGGTCAGCTGTTCCCAAGGTGACGGCGCACTCCTCGCGATTGCCGACGGCAACCGTGACGCGGTCGAGGAGTGGTCGAACCGCTGCGCCCGCCGCCTCAGGTGAGGGCCAGAACATTGGGCGATAGTCGATGTCGAGGACCGTATGAGATCGGTGATCTCGTTCTCGCAGCATGGTGGTCATCGTCGACGCAGACGGTTCGAACGCCATCGCGCCACCGGGAACCCACAGCACCGGGACCGTTCGAACGAGATCGAGGTCGAGGTCGTCGACGGTGAGAAATTCGTCAGGGGCTGACGGTTTTCGGTAGAACCAGATCGACGGTTCCGTCGGCGGATCAAGTTCGATGAAAACTACGGGCGTCGCCAACGTTGGGTGGGTAGTGACCCTGCTGGCATCTACCCCGTAACGCTGAAGTGCAACGCGCGCATATCGACCCAACGGGTCATTGCCTACCTTGGTAATAAGTGCGGCGCGCCGACCAAGTCGTGACGCAGCCACGGCGACGTTCGCTGACGTTCCCCCGATAGCAGACCGGAACACCGACGCGTCGGCCAAAGGACGACCGATCGCGTCAGGGTAGAAGTCGACGCTCATGCGACCGACCACAAGCACATCTGGATCGTTCACAGGATCCTCCAATAGGTTCAGGTCGGAACTATCACGTCGACCCAGGTGCCGGGGCTGAGTTCCCCAAGCGTTTCCCAGGACCAAGGACCAAACGCGCTGCGATGCAACGTATCAACGCGACCGCCGACCGCAAGAATCATTCGGCGAACCTGGTGGAACCGGCCCTCGCGTAACACGACCGTCACCCGCAACGGGTCGTTGTCATGCAGAGTCAGTTCGGCTGGCCGACACGGACGATCGTCGGATTCCAGCATCAAAGTGCCGGACGCGAACGAAGCAATCGCTGCGGCGGGGTCGGGAAGCGCCGCTGCCAGCGTCACCTCGTAAACCTTGTCGACGTGATGCTTCGGGGAGGTGAGGCGATGCACAAGCTGATGGTCGTCGCTGATGAGCAGCAATCCGCTTGTGTCACGGTCCAACCGGCCGGCCCACTCTGGGCGTGGCGTGCGACCCGCCCACGAATCCGGCAGCAACTCATCGACAAGCGGGGTCTCGCGTTCATCGTGCGAACACGAATAGCCAACCGGCTTGTTCAACACGACGGTGACGCCATGAGGCCGGTCAAGCGGTTTACCGTCCAAGGTGACAACGTCGAACTGGTCCGGCGACACCTTGAAAGCAGGATCACGCTGCATTGTTTCGGCGACGCTGACCTGTCCACGACGAATCAGCATGTCTACATGGGATCTGCTGCCCTCGCCACAGTTGGCCAGCAAGCGGTCAAGGCGAACCGGTTTGCCGGCCCGCGTCAGTGGCTTGCTCACACCTCGAGCAGAACAGGAACGATCATTGGCTTACGTTTGGTACGTTCGCTGACGAACTTCCCCGTGGTGCGGCGCATCACCTGACGCAGCTGCTCCATGTCCTGCACGCCACTATTGAGCGATTCAATCATCACTTTGCGCACGGTCTCCGTTGCCTCGCCCAGCAAGGTTTCCGCTTCGGGCGCGTAGACCCAACCACGAGTGACGATCTCTGGCCCGCTGACCAGTTCAAGGGTCTGCGGAGCGATGGTGGCGATAACCACCACGACACCTTCCTCAGCCAGTTTGCGTCGGTCTCGGAGTACCGCGCGGCCAACGTCACCAACGATGCCATCCACGTACAGATAACCCGCAGGAACTTCTTCACCGAAATCGATTCCGGCATCGCTGAGCACCACGGAATCGCCGTCCTCGCAGATGAGGATGTCGTTGGGGTTCATGCCCATTTCCATTGCTAAGCGCGCATGGTGAGTCATGTGGCGGAACTCGCCGTGGACAGGAATGAAGTATTTCGGCCGAGCAACAGAATGCAGCGTCTTCAGCTCGCCGCGACGTGCGTGCCCCGATACGTGCACCTTTGCGAGACCGGAATGCACAACGTCTGCACCCAACCGGGTGAGACCGTCGATGATGCGGCCGACGTTGGTCTCGTTGCCAGGAATTGCATGAGAGCTGAGCACAACCGTGTCGTCTTCGGAAATGCGGACCCACCGGTTTTCGTTGGCGGCCATCAGCGCAAGGGCTGACATCGGCTCGCCCTGCGATCCCGTCGAGATCACACAAACCTTACGGGGGTCCTTCTTGGAAAGGTCTTCTATTTCGAACAACGAGCCCTCGGCCACGTTGATGATGCCCATCTCGCGGGCAATGTTGATGTTACGACGCATGCTGCGCCCCAGCGTGGTGACCTCGCGGCCGCACGCAACCGCAGCGTCGATGATCTGTTGAATGCGGTGAATGTGTGACGCAAAACAAGCCACAACCAACCGCTTGTTTTCAGCGGCACGGAACAGTTCCAGCAGTGTCTTGCCGACCGTCCGTTCCGAGTCGGTGAATCCCTCTGTCTCGGCGTTGGTGGAGTCCGCAAGCAACAGGCGGATGCCACCGGGTGCCTTGGACAGTTCACCGATACGGGCAAGGTCCGTGGTGCGCCCGTCGATTGGGGTGAGATCCAGCTTGAAGTCACCGGAGTGGTAGATGACGCCCTGGCCGGTGTGCAGCGCAATGCCATGGCTGTGCGGGGTGGAGTGCGCTACCGGAATGAACTCAGCGTCGAATGGACCAACCGGAATCCGCTGCCCATCGGTGACCGGATGAAACTCGACGCGGTCGACCAGTCCTGCTTCTTCCACCCGACCACGTGAGAACGCCAAAGTAAGCGCGCTTCCAAACACGTGAAGCTTCGGGATGTCCACTTCGCGCAGGAGGAACGACAAGCCACCAACGTGATCCTCGTGACCATGCGTTAGAAGCAGCCCCTCTACTCGGTCTGCGTTCTCTCGCAGATAGGAGAAATCTGGCAGGACGAGATCGATCCCGGGCATGTCGGAATCAGGGAACATCAGACCGACGTCAATGATGACGATGCGACCGTCTTGCTCTATGCAACAGCAGTTGCGGCCAATTTCACCGAGACCACCAAGAAACACCACACGGACCTCGGAAGAGGCCAGCGTGCGGGGATGGCTCGTTGGTGCTGTGTCGCTTTTGGGGTGGGTGTGAGTACCGGCAGCGGTCATCTCCGGCGCGCTCAGCGATGCGCCTGGAGATTGGCCATGACAGCCTTGGCTCTGGCTTCAAGCCCATCGGGCGCATCGCCCATTGGCAGGCGGCACTGACCCGCCGGAAGCCCCAAGGTGCGCAACATTGCCTTTGACGGGATTGGGTTGGGGTTTGCGTCACCGGTCTCGAAGTCAAAGCTTTCAACCATGCGAGCGTTGAGCTGGCGGGCCCGGTCGATGTCGCCCTTCTTGAACGACGTAATCATTTCCTTGTGTTCTGCAGCACACCAGTGCGTGGCAACGCCGATCACACCGACGCCGCCGAGTGTGAGGAACGCAAGCGTCATTGAGTCATCGCCCGAATACAGCTCGAAGCCGGTTGGCGCCTGCGACATGAGCCGCGCCGTTCCAGGAAAATCCCCAGCGGCATCTTTCACGGCCACAACGTTTGGCACCTCGCGGGCCATGCGCAGCAGTACCTCTGGAGCGATCTTGCGACCGGTACGCACGGGAATGTCGTAGATCACAACTGGCAGATCTGTTGCCTCACACACAGCACGGAAATGAGCTTCGATGCCGCTCTGCCCGGGCCGGTTGTAATACGGGGTGACGCTCAGCACGCCGGCAGCACCGAGGTCCTTCATTCTCGCCGTGAGCGAGATTGCGTGACGTGTGTCGTTGGACCCGGCGCCGGCGATGACGGGAACGGTAACCGCTCCGGCAACAGCCTCGACAAGCGCAAACTGCTCCTCATCGGTGAGGGTGCTTGCCTCGCCGGTGGTCCCGGCCACAACAAGACCATCGTTGCCTTGGGCAACAAGCCACTTGGCCAGCTTCACCGCACCGTCGAGGTCGAGGTCGCCGCTTGGTGTGAACGGGGTGACCATGGCAGTGAGAACTTCACCGAAACGGGCCATGAGAGGAGCTCCTTGCACCTACCACGAGGTGCGGAAAACGCGGATTGTGCGGATTCGAACAGGTTACAGGGTGCTTGACGCTTGCCTTCGACGATTCCGGCATTCCCCGTTTACGTGTTCGGCACAACCACGACCCCGCGGCGTTCGACAAGTTTCCAGTCGCAAGCCCCTTCGCATGCAGCGAGGGCGGCATCGGAAACGTAGCCAAACCGGTCGAAGAGGAGGTTTTGCCCACACCCTTCGCAGTGCTGCCGGTCCCCTGGCTGCACGTCGAAATTGGCCACCAATCAACCGTACAGGCTCAAATTCCAGTCTATTTCTCGGCCTGCCGCTGAGTGGAGTTAGAACTGCGAGTTACCCACAGCGGACTCGTTGACGACTTCGATGGGCTCGCTCTGCCACGAGCCGCCCGAACCATCCAGCGTTGCCTGCGCGAGTTTTCCTTCGGTGCCGAAACTGAACCACACAACGAGCTTGCCGTCGGATTCACGGGCGCGGCCATTGGGCAGATCGAGGTGCAACACGACCTGGGCTCCGTCGGCCTGAACCTCGACCACATCCAATTGCAGGTCACCGTTTCCGGCCCGCCTGGAGAAAATCAAATCGGGTCGGCCGTCGCCGGTGACCTCAGCCTTGGCCGGAGGTCTCCCTCCGTCGGCTGCAGCGTCGAGCACCACCCGCCACTGGTCGCCGGTCTCGGCAGCGGAGTCACGAATCAGCAATTCAAAGCGGTCAGACGTTGCGTTGTCCAGCCACGTAAGCGGCGTATCGCCCACGCTGATCTCCTCACAACTCCGAGCGCTACCAGCCGCAGCCGATTGCGTAAACCCGTCGCAACCGAGGGCTGAATCGACCAGGCGGGCTTCGCTGACAGATCGCAGCAAAGCTCCATCGGTACCTAGTGCAAGCGAAAGCTCCGGCGTTGGCGGATCTGTCACCGGCGGATCTGTTTCCGGCGGCGACGTTGTCTCTGGCGGCAGCGTGGTGTCAAGGGTTGTGGGGAGATCCAACGTGGAGCGCGGCGCCTCGCTGGTGGAAGTGGTGCTTCGCTCTACGGGCGCGCCGAGGTCCATTGCAGGAACATTGGAGGCTTGGGCAGAGCGCAGCTTGGCTCCAAAAATGCCGCCCAGGATGAGGGCCAACACGAAAAGCACCGCAGAAAGGGCGGCTACGGAGGCAGCTCCCGATTCGACGGTCGACGTGGAAGCGCCGCGCTGGAGGCCAGCGCGTTGTCGGGGTCGGGCGTTCATCCGTACCTAGCGTAATGTCGGCCCCTGCGCTGCGGAGATGATGATGCCCGAACACACAGAACCCAGCCCAGAACACGTCCCTGAAACCACGCTCGAATCGGCGGTGGAGCCGCAACATGCCCGGCCAGCCTGGACATGGTTGCTCATCGCTGGCGTCGTCGGTCTGTATGTGTTGGGCTTCACCACTACAGCGCTCACGTCCAGCCTGCTGAAGAACGAGCAGTACCTCAAGCTCATTGCACTGTCCCCCAGGTATCGCAACTTCATTGCCGGGTCGTCCAAAATCGACCTCGGACCGTTCCTCGCCGTCGGTGTGGCCAGGTTGCTGGCGTCTGACCCGCTGTATTTCTTGGTGGGGCGTCACTTCGGTGACGGAGCGCTGCGCTGGTTCGAACGCCTCATGGGTGGTCCGGACGGCGGCGGAAAACTGATCGGAATGACCGAGCGGTTCTTCCACAGCCGCGGCGGCAAGGTTGGCATTGTGTTGTCGGCGTTTTTCGCCGGCCCCATCGTGTGCATCCTTGCGGGTCAAACCCGGATGAAGCCCCGCAAGTTCTTCATCCTCGATTTTCTCGGCACCATCGTCATCGTGCTGCTGCTTCGTATGCTGGCGAAGCCTCTGCAGCCAGCCGTTGACTGGCTCATCGACGTCAACAAGCAGTACTGGAAAGTCTTTACCGCAATCGCCGTGGTCTTTGTGGTGTTCAGCCTGATGCGCGGGGGCAAGGACTACGTCAAGAACGCCGCATCCCTCGGCAAAGACGAGTAGTCAGCGACCGGCGCAGAGTCGACCCCGAGTCTGCCACCGGCGGAACGAGCCGCTTAGAGATCCAGGTACGGGTCCAGGCCAAACACAAGGCCAGGAACGTTCGCAATGCGCTTTGCTGCCAACACCACGCCAGGCATGAAGCTGGTGCGGTCCGTGGTGTCGTGACGCACAACAAGTGTCTGACCCGTTGTGCCCAAGATGACTTCCTGGTGAGCAACCATGCCGCGCATACGAACCGCATGAACTCGGATGCCGGAAGGTCCCAACCCGCCACGTGCGCCGGGGTAGACCTCTTTCTGCGTAGGGTCATCGGCCCACCGTTGGCGAGCCTCAGTCATCCGGTCCGCCATGCGCTGCGCCGTTGCCGTGGCAGTTCCGCTTGGCGCGTCGATCTTCTTGTCGTGGTGGAACTCGATGATCTCTGCTGTTTCAAAAAACGGAGCGGCCATTTCGGCGAAGCGCATCATGAGCACGGCGCCAATGGCAAAGTTCGGTGCGATCAGACAGTTGCTGGTCGTGAACGCGGCTCGAAATTCCTCAATCTCGGCCGCAGTAAAACCTGTCGTTCCTACAACGGCATGCACGCTGTTGGCGGCACACCACTTGAGGTTGGCGTAGGCAGCCTCGGCGTGGGTGAAGTCGATGGCAACCTGCACGTCTGCTGCGCTGAACGCGTCGGACGACGCGGCGATGACCACATTGGACCCGACAATGCCGGCGGACTTACTGAGCGCTACACCGGCGTGGAACGGATCTACCGCCGCTACCAATTGCAGTGCGGGGTCAGCAGCGACCGCCCGGCACACTTCGGCGCCCATCCGCCCACCAGCTCCGAAGACTCCAACTCGCATGGCAAGCACACTAGGGGCTACGCAGCGTCAGCCGACGATTGAATGCCCGGAGAACTCCACTGGACCGACAACGGAAATGGACCGCGGCCCACTGAGGACGTGATCGATGACGCGGCGACAGTCGGCCAGGGTGACTGCCTCAGTGCGAGCAAGAACCTCATCGAGCGAAAGAACCTCGCCCATGAGCAGTTGTCCACGACCCAGCCGGGTCATGCGCGAACCGGTGTCTTCCATGGCCATCGCCGTGCCGCCGCGAAGCGACTTCTTGCAGCGGACCATCTCGGACTCCAGCACGCCACCTTCTTGCAAGCGACGAAGCTCGGTCTCAACCAGATCCAGCACCTCGGTGAGGTGTTCCGGTGCCGTTCCGAAAGAAATACCGGTGAACCCAGCGTCTTCGTACGTGGACCGATACGAGTACACGCTGTAGGCCAACCCGCGGGACTCACGAATTTCCTGGAACAGGCGGCTGGACAACCCACCACCAAGGACATGGTCAACCACGCCCCACGCATGGCGATCCCCATGGCCCCGCCGGTAACCGGTGAGTGCAATTGCGACGTGGACTTGCTCGGTGTCGTCCTGGCAGGTGACAACGTTGACCGGAGTTGCGCTTGGGACAACTCGATCTAGGCGGCCGCTGTCTTTTGGAAGGTGCAGATGGTCTGCGACCAGCTTCACCACATCATCGTGGCGGATGGAACCAGCAGCCGCGACCACGGTTGTGTCGGGGCCGTAGTTGGAACTGTGGAACTGCCGGATCATGTCTGGCGTCATGGCGCTGACGGACTGAGAACTACCGGCTATCTCACGGCCCAACGGATGATTGGGGAAACGCGCACCGTAGAGAAGCTCGTGGCACAGCTCGTCTGGTTCATCGGCGCGCATAGCAATTTCTTCAAGGATGACGCGCTGCTCTGAAGCAACCTCATCTGCGCGCAATGCAGGCGAACTGACGATGTCGCAGATGAGCGCCAAGCCCTCTTCGGAGTCTTCGTCCAACGAGCGGAGGTGGTACGCCGTGTATTCCTTAGTGGTGAACGCGTTCATGTCGCCGCCCATGGCGTCGACACGTTCCGCAATGTCACGAGCGTTCATGGACTCTGTGCCCTTGAACGCAAGGTGCTCTAAGAAATGCGAGGCGCCGGCGAACCCGTCACGCTCGTCCCGAGAGCCAACATCGACCCATACGCCAAGGGTGACCGACCGGACACCCTCCATCTCTTCAGTGACGACAGTGACGCCGTCAGGCAGCACCGTGGTGGCAATCCGCTCGGACATGAGGGGATGACGTTATCCGCGCCAGTCACCCCCGCGCGCCGAACGTGACTGCGCAAACGAAGCTTGGCGAAACTCTTGAGGAGACGTTAACGATCCGGCCCAGACGTTTGCGTTCACGTCGTGTCATCGGACTACCGTCCGCACATGACTCAGATGCCTGCGCTCTCGCTCATCGCTGTCCCGGGACGCCGGGCAACCATGGTTGAACTTGCCACCGAAATCGAACGGAAAGGCTTCTCCGGCATCTGGTGTCCCAGCTACGGCGACTGCATGGCGCTCTGCCAGGCCATAGCGGGGGCGACCAACGAGATCGCCTTTGGCACGTCAATTCAGCCCATCTACATGCGCCATGCCGTGGACCTCGGCAACCACGCCGCATTCCTGCACGAGCTCAGCGGTGGCCGCTTCCACCTGGGTCTCGGCGTGAGTCACGGACCCGTCCACCAGCAGATCGGTGCGACGCCGGGCAAACCTCTTGCTGATACGCGCGCTTACGTTGAGCGGATGCAGAAGAACGAGCGGGGCTCTGGTCCGTTACCTCCAATCGTGCTGGCAACACTGCGAGACAAGATGCTTGACCTTGCCATCGACATCGCCCAAGGCGCAGTGTGGGCCAACGCATCGTGTTCAGTCATTGGCCAGCAGGCTGGTCGTGCCCGTGCCGCAAAACCCGACGCGTTCTTCCTCGGCAACATGGTGCCAACCGTGATCGACGACGATCGCGACGCGGCCAGGGCGGTTCATCGGCGCACATTGTCTGGATACATACGGCTTCCGAACTACCGCAATTACTGGAAGCAGGCAGGCTACGAAGCAGAGATGCTTGCCATCGAGGCGGCCCTTGACGCTGGCCAAACCGAACAGCTCAACGACCTGATGCCCGACCATTGGCTGGACGACGTCACGCTGTCGGGTACGGCCACGGAGGTGCGAGACGGAGCGGAGCGTTGGATGGCTGCGGGTGTCACGCCAATTTTGGTTCCGGCCGCAACCAGCGGAGGGCAGCTGAAGGCGTTCGAGAACGTCTTCGCAGCCTTCTCGTAACGGCCGCCGCCACTTTTCTGCGCGGGACTGAGCCGCTCGGGCCAAAACTCACAACGCCGGACGGTTGCCCGCCCGGCGTTGTGGACTTCGGTTTGGCCTATCTGACTATCAGCCCGTTAGTGGGCTGGCAGCAGTGTCGGCGTCTCAGCGACGACGACGACGGCGTGGTGCGCCTGAGCCAGTGTCCTCGGCTGGTGCCTCGGTCTCTGGGCCAAGGTTGCCGAGTTCTGCAGAAATCTGCTTCTCGAACTGATCCTCGAACGACACGGCGCCCGGACGTGCGGCTGGAGCTGCACTGCGTTCGCCACGGTCGTTGTTGTCACGACGTGGACCACGATCGCCGCGGTCGCTGCTGCCGCCGCTACGGCCACGATCGCCACCGCGGTCTCCACCACGATCACGGTCGTTGCGTGGGCCACGATCGCCGCGGTCACCACGGTCGTTGCGAGGGCCACGGTCACGATCGCCGCGGTCTCCACGGTCTTCACGAGGACCACGCTCAGCGCCAGCTTCTGAAGGCGGCATGTCTGCCCACTGCAAGCTGACCTTGCCTTGGACGTCGATGTCGTCCACACGGACCTCGATCTCCTGACCGAGCGACAACACGTCTTCGACGTTGTTGACCCGCTGGCCCTTGCCAACCTTGGAGATGTGCAGCAGACCATCGCGGCCAGGGAGGATGTTGATGAACGCACCGAACTTGGTGGTTGACACCACACGGCCCGGGTAAACCGCGCCCAGTTCGACCTTGGGTGGATCGAGGATCATCTCGATGCGACGCTTGGCTTCTTCGACTGCACGACCGTCGGTGGAACCGATGGACACGGTGCCGACCTGGCCGTCGTCGTCGACGGAGATGTCTGCGCCGGTTTCCTGCTGGATGGCGTTGATGACCTTGCCCTTTGGCCCGATGACCTCGCCGATCTTGTCCATTGGGATCTCGAAGCTGATGATCTTTGGAGCCGAGTCAGACACTTCGGTGCGAGGTGACGAGATGGCCTTGTTCATGATCTTCAGGATGGCCAGACGGGCTTCCTTCGCCTGCTGCAACGCTGCGGCAAGAACATCGGCAGGGATGCCGTCGATCTTGGTATCCAGCTGCAGAGCGGTGACGAATTCAGCGGTACCTGCGACCTTGAAGTCCATGTCGCCGAATGCGTCTTCAGCGCCGAGGATGTCGGTGAGGGTGGTGTACTTGCCTTCGGCGTACACAAGGCCCATTGCGATACCCGCAACAGGAGCCTTGATTGGCACGCCTGCGTCCATCAAGGACAACGACGACGAGCAGACAGAGCCCATTGAGGTTGACCCGTTGGAAGCCAGCACCTCGGAGACCAAACGCAGCGTGTAGCTGAACTCGTCTTGGCTTGGGATAACGGGAAGCAATGCACGCTCTGCGAGCTTGCCGTGGCCGATTTCGCGGCGCTTCGGCGAACCCACACGACCCGTCTCGCCGTTGGCTGAGGGAGGCATGTTGTAGTGGTGCATGAAGTACTTCTTGTCCGTCGGCTCGAGGGTGTCGAGCATCTGGTTCATCTTCGGCATGCCGAGCGTTGCCACGTTGAGCACCTGGGTCTCGCCACGCTGGAACAAGCCAGTGCCGTGAGCGCCGGGGATGATTCCAACTTCGGCAGTGACAGGACGCAGGTCCTTCGGCTTGCGGCCGTCGATCCGTTCGCCCTTGGTGACGATGCGCTTACGGATGATCTTCTTCTGCAGCGCACGTGACGCTTCGGAGATCTCCTTCTCGCGGCCTTCGAACTTCGGCAGCAACGGCGGCCTTGATGGCAGCGTTAGCTTCGTCGATGGCAGCATTGCGCTCAGCCTTGATCACGATCTTGGTGGCCTTTTCCATGAGCTTCGTGCCAGCCTTTTCGACTGCTTCGAAGATGTCGTCGCCGTAGTCCACCATTGGGGTCCACTTCAACGGCTCACGCTTGCCGGCAGCCTTCACAAGCTTCAGCTGGAGCGCGATGGATTCTTTGATCCAGGTCTTGCAGGCTTCGAGGCCGTCGGCGATGACTTCTTCAGTCACCTTCGGGGCGCCGTCTTCGTAGTACTGCCATGCCTTCTCGGTGCCGCCGGCCTCAACCATCATGATGGCGACGTCACCATCCTTCAGCTGACGGCCTGCAACGACGAGCTCGAAGGTGGACTCTGCACCCTCGGTGAACGTTGGGTGAGGAACCCACTCGCCGTCCTGGTTGTAGGCGATACGGACAGCGCCGATTGGGCCGTCGAACGGGATGCCGGAGATCATCAGCGCGGCCGAAGCGGCGTTGATGGACAGCACGTCGTGTGGGTTTTCCTGGTCTGCGCCCAGGACCGTGATGACCACCTGGGTCTCGTTGCGGTATCCGTCTGGGAACGACGGGCGCAGGGGACGGTCAGTCAGGCGGCACGTGAGGATGGCGTTGTCCGATGGACGGCCTTCACGACGGAAGAACGAACCGGGGACCTTGCCTGCAGCGTATGCACGCTCTTCGACGTCGACGGTGAGTGGGAAGAAATCGATGCCTTCACGCACACCTTTGGCGGCGTTGGCGGTGGCCAGCACGGTGGTGCGGCCGATCGAGGCAACTACGGCGCCCTGGCTCTGCTGAGCAAGCTTGCCGGTCTCGAACGAAAGGGTCTTGGTGGTGCCGGCAATCTTGCCGGTCACCTTTTTGGCGTCTGCCATTGGGTAACTCCTTGGACCGCCCAGATTTGGGGCGGATCGGTTTGGCGGAGTCCGCGATTGTGCCGGCACGTGATCGTGCGGGCGACCGATTCCCAGTGGTGGCGGGCCGACAGGGCGGTTGCCATCCGCCGGTCTTCCACCACTGACAACCGGCTCCGTTTTGCGGACCCCGGTGTGGGGTGATGCCTGGTTCATCGGAGTTTCATCGATCCAAGTTGAGGATCGGTGGATACCGAGACGGGCAAGCCCCACCTTAACAGCAACCCAGCCCCAACCGCATACGCGCAACTCGGGCCCTACAAGCAAACCCACATACGCGCAACTCGGGCCCAACATACGCGCAACTCGACCATGTTGGTCGGCCCACGGCCGCGAAGTGGCCGAGTTGCGCGTATGTGGGTCGGAAATTGGGGCCCGAAACTGTCACACCGCTTGTGCAGACTGCTCGGAGAGCCGCTTCCCCCGCGTTTTCGAAACTGCAAACACAAGGGGCGTCTTATGCGTCGCTGTTATGAAATGGCATTGACCGGTCCGGCGGCAGCTGCCGAGCATGGGCTTGACGGGTTCCGAGATCTCATCTGGCCAGAGCGTTGGAGCGCTCCGGTACCGTCCGAGATCGTCCCTGGAATACGCCGCACTCGGTTGTGGGCAGGATCAGTCCAAATTGGGAACGGGCCGCTACTCGCGGGGATTCCGCTCGTCTGTAGGCATCTGAACGGAAACCCCGAGGATCTAGCGGATCTCCCGGATGGAATCGCACCACGCGATCGCGTCGAGCTAGCGGTGGAGCACGCTCGCCGATTGGGATACACCATCCGAGCCGCGTCTGGCGGAGGGTTCTCCGGAGACAAAATGCTCCGGCAGGTGCTGTACCTGGCTGGTTCGGAGCCGCCCACCGAGAGCTATGCAGAGACCTCTACCATGCAGGAGTTTCGCGGCTGGGGAATGAACCCGTGGCGACAGTGCGTCGTGCGAGTTGGTGGACGGAACATGCGAATCGATTTCGGATTTTCGCTCGGGCTCCGGCGTCCACCAAACGTGTTCAGGCCAGACAATGTGTTGCTGTGCGACCTCGATAGCGAGCAATTCCACCGAGAGAATTTCGAAGCGGACCGTGAGCGCTGGGCCGCCCTCGACCGGGCCGGGTTTCGCCACTTGTCAATCACGCCACGACAGATGACTCGGGACCCCGAGGCAGTGCGTAGACGGATCGAACGCCTCCTCGCCACCCTCCGCTAGGCGGACATCAGCCCGTACATACGCGCAACTCGGACCCAACATGCGCGCAACTTGACCGTTCCGGTCGGGCCACGGGCGCGAAATGGCCGAGTTGCGCGTATTTGCAGGGTGCTGCCGGGTGGAGGTGGGTGAGGCGAGGCGGGTGAGGCGAGGTGCGGGTCAACGCGGGCGGCGGGTTAGAGCGCAGTGACGATGCCGGCTTCGACGTGGACACGCCGGTTGACGGTGACTGTTTCCAGCAGGCGACGATCGTGGCTGACCAAAAGCAGGGTGCCGACGTAGGCGGCCAGGGCCTGTTCCAGTTGCTCGATAGCGGGAAGGTCCAGGTGGTTGGTGGGCTCGTCCAGCACCAGCAGGTTGACGCCCTCGTACTGAAAACGCGCCAGCGTTGCGCGGGTCCGCTCGCCAGGCGACAGCAACCGAGCCGGCCGCACCACGTCGTCACCGGATAGACCGAACTTGGCAAGCAACGTCCGCACATCGCCAACGGTTGACGTTGGATACCAACCCAGGAACGCGTCGACGATGGTGGCATCGCCATCAACCGGAACACGCGCTTGGTCCAGTTCGCCGATCACCACCCCGCTGCCCAAGCGAGCAGAACCCGATTGAGGTTGAGCCCTGCCGAGAATGAGGTCGAGCAACGTGGACTTGCCCGCACCGTTGGGCCCGGTGATGGCAACCCGGTCTCCGGCGGCAATGTCCAGGTTGACCGGACCAAGCGTGAAGGACCCTCGTTGCACCACAGCACTACGCACACTTACGACTTCGGTGCCGGACCGCGACGCGGTTCCGATCCGGTACTCCAGGTTCCACACCTTGCGGGGCTCAACAACCTCCGTCAGACGCTCGGCAGACTTCTCCAACCGAGACGCTTTGGCTGCTTGCTTCTCCGTCGATTCGGCCTTCGTTTTGCGACCGATCTTGTCCGGATCCGTGCCCTTTTTCCGCAGCTCGGCACGAGACTTGCGCACGCCCTTGTCCGCCCACTCACGCGTAGTGCGTGCTCGCCCCAGGAGGTCGTCTCGTCGGTCTGTGTATTCGTCGAACGCTTCGCGGGCATGACGTCTTGCGACTTCGCGTTCCTGCAGGAACGCGCTGAACCCGCCGCCGAACAGTGCCACACTGCGCTCGTTGCCGTCGATCTCCAGCACGTCGGTTGTGACTGCGTCGAGAAAGGCTCGGTCGTGGCTGACAACCACTACGGCCGCGGGTCGGGCGCGCAGTTCACTGACGAAACGCTCCAGCCGCGCAAGCCCGGCGAGATCGAGGTCGTTGGTCGGTTCGTCCAGGCAGTAGATGTCGAAACGGGAGAGCAACAAAGCGGCCAACCCGACCCTTGCCCGTTGGCCGCCGCTGAGCACAGACACCGGAGTGGACGCGGTCTTCGACGTATCAAGGCCCACGTCGGCAAGCGCCGCAGGGATGCGATCTTCAAGATCTGCCCCGCCGAGCGACAGCCAGTGTTCGAGGTCGTCGGAGTAGGAGTCCCCCGCAGGATCGCCTGTCGCCAAAGCCGCCGCAGAAAGCTCCATCCGCACCGAAGCATCGGCTACACCCGTGCGGCGCGCAAGCCATTCACCGATGGTTTCCTCGGGCGACGCGACGTCGAGCTGTTGCGCAAGGAACCCGACCGTGGCGGACGCCGGCGACCGCGAAATGGATCCGCTTAACGGCGCATCGACCCCAGCGAGCACTCGCAGCAACGTGGTCTTGCCGGCACCGTTTTGCCCGACCAAACCAATCACCCGGCCAGGCGTGACAGACACGGTGATGGCCTCGGCCAACACAACCGGGCCGTGCCCAATAGATACATCGGACACAATCAGCGACGCCACGCCCTCATTCTCGCAGCATCGGCGGAGCGAGTTCAGTCGATTGCTAGGTTGAACCGGTGAAATCAGCGGGCACCGAAATAGTCACAAAACTCGCCGCTGCTCTTGCGTACTTCAGCTGCCACGGTCGTATTTCCTGACTCGGGCACATACACCTGGAGTGGATTCGCGACAACTATTCGCCCGTACGGTTTGTCGTTGTTGTTCGACGCGCTCGGGCGCCAGCAAGCGCTCATCGTCTTCGTGCAGACAACCCTGACGGCAGTGTCGTGGCTGTGGTTAGCTGACGAGTCTCGACGCTGGATGAAGGGCCGGGCGGGGCAGACGGTTATCGCTGGTGGAGTCCTTTTCCTCTCCATGACTGACGCTGTGGTGATGTGGGACCGAGTGGTCCTGTCTGAATCATTGGCATTAGCAACGATGATTTCGGCGGTTGCATGGTCTTTACGAACCTGCCGCGACGGCGCAACCGCACGAAATGTGGCTCTCGGTGCCGCCATTTTGGTGACTGCAGCTCTGATCCGCGAAAGTACGTACGCAGCGTTTGTGTTTCCGTCCGTCGTGTTCGTTCTTGTCTCAACGATCCGACGCCAAAGCCGCGTTCGGCGCGTCACTGTCCTTGGGGTGGTCGCAATCGGTTGCTTGCTTGTTCCGATGTCGCTTCACCCATCGAAGGTCGTCTTCGTGGGCAAAGTGGGAGCCACACTCGAGAATTTTCGAACTATGAACGTGATCGGCCAGCGAATTTTGCTTGACCCGTATCTCAAATCAACGATGGAGAAAGCCGGAATGCCCTTGGCTTCGCCTCCCGTAACGACCCCGTTGTTCGCTATGGACGAGAAATGGCGTTTGTACGCCATTCCGGGGATGAGATCGTTTTCCGACGCGTTCCCAACCCGCCGATATCTGTTGGCCGAAGCCAGCCGCCCAGGTGATGCCCTGCGAACGTTCGTCCTTCCTGCGCTTGGGAATGACGCTCGGCGGACGTTGAAGGATTACGGACTTGTCACGCGGGGTGTGCCTCCGCAAATCAACAAAGCTGTCTGGAGCTGGTCTGGCTGGCTACACGTTGCGATATACGTGGGCGCCTTGGTCCTGGCAACGGTACGACGATCAGGCGCTCGCGGACCGAGAACGCTGCTGGTCCTCAGCGCCTTGGCTTCACTCGGGTCGATCGCAGCGTTCACGCTCGATGCGATGGAGCGGGTTCGCCACGCGTGGCCTTTCATCGTCTTGTCGCGCGTTTCCCTCTGCGTTGCGGTTCTGTGGCTGGGGCTGCAAACCCTGGACGCGTTGCTGGCACGCCGTTCTGGCGCGACAGAGGCAGTGCTTTCTTGAGGTCCCTGTCATGACCTGCACCGGTCCGGACACCTGATCGTTACATCCGGAGACGCGAAACGACCCCGACGAAAACGTCGGGGTCGTTCAAATGCGGGTGAAAGTTGCGACTAGCGACGCAAGCCGTGGGTGACGAGCAGCGCACGGTAGCGCTCGACGTCGATGTTCTTCACGTAGTCAAGCAAGCGGCGGCGACGGCCGACCAGCATGAGCAGACCACGGCGGGTGTGGTGGTCGTGCTTGTGGCTCTTGAGGTGATTGTTGAGGTGATTGATGCGGGCCGTAAGCACTGCGATCTGGACTTCGGCTGAACCGGAGTCCTTGTCATGTGTGCGGTGCTGGGCGATGACGGCTGGTTTGTCGATACCGACGCTGTTGCTCATGTGAACCTCCACTCGGCGAATTTGCCCGGCCACTCCGGCCGGCATTCTGGCTACCCGAGGGCGCAGCACAGAGCCCGAAGATCTTAGCAGCTCGGCTGCGTCCGTGGAAGCATGAGGCGATGACCTCGGAGAATCAACTCGAAACCAACATCGAGACGCAACGCGAGTACCTGCAAGCGCGTAACGGGATCGTCGGGATGGAGGTGCTCGACCCGTCGGAGATCGATCGCGCTGTACGGATTTTCCACCGTGACGGGTTTGTGGTTGTGCGCGACGCACTCTCCATCGATCAACTCAGCGCACTGCGAGCCGGAACCGACGAAGCGGTTCGCGACATCGTCGCCCTCGATCAGGACCGCCGTGGAAACCGAGGTTCACATCGCTACTCCTTCGGTGGATCAAGTTTGACTCGCAGCATGTTGCACCGTCCGGAATGGCAGATGCTCGTCGACCTTCCGACGGTCACACCGATTGTTTCGGCCATCTTCCAGTCAACGGACTATCTCCTGCGGTCCTGTAGCGGCGACTTCTGCCTGCCCGGCGCAACCGGCTACCAGCCGCTGCACTCAGACATGGGCGATTACCGCGACCGCTCCAAAACACCGTTCAGCTCTTTTCATGACCCACGAGGACACCTGCTCAACGCGCGATCTTCCGTGTCCATACGTTTGCGTCAACTTCCTGACGGTCGACTCGACTCGGCTCAACGGACCGACGAGGCAGATCCCCGGGTCACAACACTCACGGGCTCCCATCCCTACTTTGGCGGAGGAACCAGAGTGGATGCGGCTCAGCACGGTATGTCCAGTGCCAGCAGGCTCGGTTCAGATCCGCGACGTTCGGTCATGGCATGGCGGTACACCAAACGTGTCGGATCAGGTGCGAGCTATTCCGAACGTTGAGTTTTACGCGCCGTGGTTCCGGGAACCCATGCTGCCGGGTATTACTCGGGCAGACCACAAGCGTTTGTCCCCGTTTGCCCAACAACTCACCCGTTACTGCGTGGCGGACTCGGCTGAAGAACTTGTCACGGGCTATACCCTCACCCCGCCGCGCTGAACGAGGCCTTTTCAGTTACTCCGGTGACAGATCCCACTCGAGCGATTCGTCTCGGTCGAACGTGGACAGCCATGTGAGCGCAACCTTCCCGCGTTGGACGGTTCCGCCGTCTTCACCATCCGGCAACGAGAGTTGATCCCCGAATGTGGTGGTGACTCGGAACGACCCTTCGTGCCCTGGGCGCGGCTCCAGACTCGCCTTCGCCATTGTCCTGCTGGAGGACCGACCGACGCTGGCCCATGACCATGGCCCCATCTGGTCAACCGGCAGGTTTGGTACGTTCACGTTCAGCACCCCTGGGCGGGTCGGCGGATACTCGATGAGACGCTTGACCACCTGGACGGCCACTTCAGCTGCGGAAGACCACAATTGGGCGGCCAACTGGCCGTCGGCTCCTTGCCCGTCGACCTCCCCGGCGACTGATTGGCTGATGGCGACGCCCGTGATTCCGCCTGTGCGAGCAGTGGTGGCCGCCCCGACAGTGCCCGAGTGATACACCGCTCGGCCCACGTTTGCGCCAGGGTTAATACCGGCAACCACAAGATCTGGAAGCTCGCCGAACACGCCGAGCCGAGTGAACATCACACACAGTGCCGGCGGGCCAGAAACGGTGTGCACAGGTCCCGAGAACCCATCGATATGTGAAAGGTGCACTTCTGGGCGCAACAGATGGACAGGCCCTACTGCGGCCGAGGCGCCGGAGTACTCCGAGTCGGGCGCAACCACAAACACGTCTCCCACAGCTTCAAGCGCCCTGGCTAAGACATGGAGCCCCACCGAGTCGATACCGTCGTCGTTGGTCACCAGGATTCGCATGCGCTAACCGTACGACGTGAAAAGTAAGTGCCGGTCAGCGTCGGCCACGAGTTCGCCAACCGTTGTCTGAACCGTCACACTGTGTACATGTTGACCAGCGACCACGACGCAGGTCCGGAGGGTTCAGACGGGCTGAGCCGACTGAATGGGATTGCGCAGCCCCGCGTCGACCCAGAAGCCGACGTCCAACGAACAGCACTGGATGAGACGTCGTGGGTCGACGTCAGCCGGGGTTGGTTGCTGAACGCGGACGAGTTGTATCAGTGTCTGTTCGACACCGTCTCGTGGCGCACCACGCAGTTGTTCCGCTACGAAAAGACAGTCGAGGAGAAGCGCCTGAGTGCCGGCTGGAGCCGGGGCAAACCGCTTCCGCATCCAGCATTGGCCGAAGCCACCCGGTGGATTCAGCGCCGGTACAAGGTGGAGTTCCCCGGTTTCTCGATGATCCAGTACCGAGACGGGTCTGATGGCCAAGGGTTCCATCGCGACACAGACATGCGCTGGCTGGACGACACCATCATTGCGGTGCTCACCCTCGGGGCGACTCGGCCATGGCTGTTACGACCGCGAGGGAACCGATTCGCCGACGCCACGCACTCACAGCTCCCTCCGCAGGCTGCGACACACGACCTGCAACCGGGCAACGGAGACCTGTTGGTGATGGGAGGCCGGAGCCAGGCCGATTGGGAGCACTCGGTGCCATACGTCGACTCTCGGCACAACTCTGGAGGCGGAGTCCGACCTGGAACGCAACCGATTGGCCCCCGAATTTCCTTGCAGTGGCGCTTTGCACGCAAGACCGGCGAACCGTTCATGGGTCCATCCTTCCGGGCCGACGTACGCTACGGCCACGGCAAAGTGGCACAGCACTGATCCCAGCGGGTCAGACTGCTCACATGCCATCGTTCGTCAGCCTGGTCACCGTCGTCGTCGACAACTACGACGAAGCAATCGCCTTCTTCACACAGATCCTCGGATTTGACCTCACCGAGGACAGCCCGTCGGAGACCAACGACGGCCGCCCCAAGCGGTGGGTGGTGGTTACGCCGCCAAACGCACAAACAGGTCTTCTGCTTGCACAGGCGGACGGCGACGAGCAGCGCAGTGCCATCGGCAACCAGACCGCTGGACGCGTTGGGTTCTTCCTTCGAGTCGACGATTTCGATGCCACGTTCGCCCGCCTCACTGCCGCCGGCGTCACCATCGTGTCGGCCCCACGATCAATGCCTTACGGAACCGTTGCCGTGATTGCCGATCTCTGCGGCAACAAATGGGATCTGCTCGGCCCAGTCCCCGCTGGAGCAGTCGAAGGCTGAATGCAGTTACAGGTGTCACACGACTGATTTCCTGAAAGGCGATCACCCCTAAGTTGGGTCGGTGCTTGAACGTTTTGAATACAAGTGGGTTGTTGCGACTGCGTTCGTGCTCGCCCTGTTCATAGACATCCTCGATGTCACCATCGTCAACGTCTCGTTGTTCAGCATCGCCCGGGACTTCAAGACCGAGCTCAGCTCCACGACGTGGATCATCTTGGGTTACTCGCTCAGTCTTGCGGTGTGGATTCCAATCTCCGGTTGGGTCGGAGATCGGTTCGGCACCAAGCGCACATTCGTATTCGCGCTGATCATCTTCATTGCAGCTTCCTTGCTCTGCACCCAGGCGCAGACTCTGAGTCAGCTGATTGGGTTTCGGGTGCTGCAAGGCGTCGGTGGCGGCATGCTCACACCCACCGGGACAACGCTGCTATTCCGTGCCTTTCCTCCGGCCGAGCGAGCAAAAGCCTCTGCGGTGCTCACTATTCCAACAGTGTTGGCTCCGGCCAGCGGCCCAGTCATCGGCGGGTTTCTCACCGACAAAGTTGGATGGCGGTGGATCTTCGGCGTGAACCTCCCGATCGGTCTCCTTGCGCTGTTCGTCGCCGTGGTGGGGTTGAAGGCAGACACCCCAAGCGAGCGTCGACCGTTCGACCTGCCAGGTTTCATCCTGTCTGCCATTGGTTTCCCTGCTGCAGTCTTTGCGTTGGAGCGAGGTTCCGACGAAGGGTGGCTCAGCGGGCGAATCATCGGCGCGGCCCTTGTTGCCGTGGTCGCGATCTCTGCGTTGGTGTGGTGGGTCTTTCGCATCCCAGCACCAATGCTTGACCTGAAACTGCTGCGAGAACGGTTGTTCCGCACCACCAACGCCATCAGTTTCGTTTCCACGATGGCGTTCCTCGGCATTGTGTTTGTGCTGCCCCAGTTCCTCCAACGCGTGGCCGGGTTCACAGCGCTCCGAAGCGGACTGGCGACGTTCCCGCAGGCCATTGGAGTGATTGTGGTCTCTCGCCTGGCGGGCAAGGCATACCCCAAGTTCGGTCCCCGCCGAATGCTGGTGTTTTCCTATGCGGGCATAACGGCTGCAACTGTGCCGTTTCTCTTCCTCACCGTCGACACCAACCCATGGGTGATTCGCGCCACCATGTTTGTAAGGGGGCTATTTCTCGCCTTCTCGTTCATCCCGCTTCAAGCTGCTTCTTATTCGCGCATATCAATGGCCGACACAGGGCGAGCAAGCGCGATCTTCTCGACGCAAAGGCAACTTGGAGCAGCTACCGGCGTTGCGTTGCTGTCGACGATTTTGGTGTCAACCATCCCTCAGGAATTCGGCAGGACGGTGGTGGCCCCCGAGCTACGCGCAGGGTTCACAACCGCTTTCCACTGGGCGTTTCTCGGGGCGATGCTGTTGACCGGGCTCGCTGCGCTTCTATCGCTGCTCGTGAAAGACGCCGATGCCATCGGCACGATGCAGAAGCAAACCTGACAACGTCGGAAACGGATTCGGGGAGAAGGAGAACGTTTTCGGGGCAGGCCCTAGGCCGACAGGATGAGCCGAGCCCGGTCGACGTCGGCGTGCATCTGCTGCACAAGCGCGTCGACTGAATCGAACTTTGCTTCCGGCCGCAGCCGCTCGACGAATTCCACCCTCGCCACTTCGCCATACAGGTCACCGGAGAAGTCGATGAGGAATGCTTCAAGCAACGAATAAGGCTGGTCGTCGTAGAACGTCGGGCGTCGGCCCAAGTTGACCGCTGCGGGAAGCCACACGCCATCTGGGCGGGCGTAACGCGCTGCGTAGATTCCGTCGGCGGGAAGGCACGTGTCTGCGTGCAGGCTGACGTTGGCAGTGGGAAAGCCGATGGTGCGCCCGCGTTGATCACCACTTATGACGGTGCCGCGCAGTTCGTAGGGTCGGCCGAGAAGACGACCGGCTCCGTCCATGTCGCCAGCGCTGACCAAACGACGAATCTCGGTGCTGCTGACCTTGCCATCAAGCCCAGGCAGGCTGATGAGTTCCAGGCCGACGACATCGAAGCCTTCCTCGCGTCCGATCGCCTGTAACAGCTCAACATTGCCGCGACGGTCCTTGCCGAAATGGAAGTCACTGCCCACCACCACGGTCCGGGCCGCCAGACAGTTGATGATGACTTCTTCGACAAACGATTCAGCCGCTTCGGTTGCACGTTCGGGCGTGAAGGGAACGACCACAGTGACATCAACACCGGTCGCTTCAAGTAGCTCCAGTTTCTGTTCCAGCGTGGTGAGCAGTTTCGGAGCGCTTTGCGGCCTCACCACACTTGCGGGGTGACGATCAAAGGTCACCACTGCGGACTGCAACCCAGCTTGATGCGCAAGCCTACGGACCTCGGAGATCACAGCCTGGTGCCCAAGGTGCACACCGTCGTAGGCACCAATGGTCACCACAGACCCGGAAGACGCGCCGCCTCCGTGGGTCGAGGGGTTGTTGATCACCTGCATGGCACCACGCTAGTTGGGGCGGGGCTGTCGGCTCGAAAGCCGGGCTAGTGGAGGCGTGAGAGCTTGCGGCAATTACAGCCGATTGAGCACGACAGCTGGTTTAGCAAGACCGCTGCGGAACGGTTCGTAGAGCGCAATGAGCTTGTCTGCAGCGACGACCTGCCACAGTGCAGCGTCAGCGGGCACATCGGCAAACACGGCCCGGTCGACGACTGCGCCAACGCCAACTTGCTGAGCAAGCTCGGGCGACGCATCCGTGGACGGGAGATGCGCCAGCATGGCGCGTGCATCGAGCGGTTGCCGATCCGCCAAATCGTCGTCCAGCGGGACTGCCATGGCTTGATCGAACGGGCCGATGGATGTGCGTCGGAGTTTTCGCAAGTGAGCGCCCCCGCCAAGGAGTTCTCCGACGTCTGCAGCAAGAACGCGCACGTAGGTGCCGGTGGAGCAGTCAATGGTGATTTGGTACACGAGAGGGTCTGCGGTGGGTTGGACGTCGTATCTGGACACATGAACCGGGCGGGCAGAGCGTTCAACCTCGATGCCTTCGCGTGCGTATTCGTGGAGGCGCTTGCCGTTGATCTGGACAGCACTCACCATCGGCGGGATTTGCATGATGTCACCAACAAGCGTGAGGGCCGCCGCTGAGACTTGCTGCGGCGTAACGCCGGACATGTCGAAGGTGGCAAGCACCTCGCCCTCGTCGTCCAAAGTTGACGTGGTGGCACCTAGGACCAGTTCAGCCGTGTAGCTCTTAGTATGCGCGCTCAGATATTGGATGAGCTTGGTGCATTGCCCAAGGGCAACCAACAACACACCGGTTGCGCCCGGGTCCAACGTGCCGGAATGACCGCAGCGCCGCTGGGAGGTGATGCGTCGGACCCGGTTCACCACGTCGGTACTGGTCATCCCAGAGGGCTTGTCTATGACATATAGGCCGTCAAGCCCACTGTCCTTGGTTCGGCGACCCACGAAAAGTTCGAAGGGAGTGGGATCAGCCCTGGTCTTCGGAGACCGGGGGAAGATTGCGGATGAGGTCGTCTATTCGCTGGCCGGCCGTGATGGCTGGGTCTGGCCGGAACGACAGCAGCGGTGTCCGCTTCAGCCGGACCTGCGACCCAACCGCTGCTTGAAGGCGGGCCCGATGTTGGTCAAACGCTGCCTGAACGTCTTCTGCAGTGCTTGAAGTGAACATGGCTGAGTAGAACACGACGCCGCGGCTGAAGTCCGGGTCGACGTCGATGCCGGTGACCGTGGCCATTTCCAGGCGTTCGTCGCCGATCTCTTCCAAGGTACTGGCGATGACTTCGCGGATGACCTCGTTGACGCGGGCGGTGCGCTGGTAGGGCCGAGGGCTACCGATTCCGCCGCGGCGAGATGCGCTTTTCGAGGTGCTTCGCTTCGCTGGCATCGCTCTATTGTGCCAGCCAGGTGAACGGAGGGGTGCCGTAGTAACGGCCGGGCCCGACTTGGCGAAGTACATTGCGGAAATGGCCACCGAGTCGATCGCAGAAGCCCGTACAGAGCTTGAGAAGGAATACGCCGACGTGCGTAAGCATTTTGGCGGCCTCGAGGCCGCCATGCGCACCGTGCTCAACGCAAACGCTGAAGACGACATCGAGCACATGTTGGGTGAGCTCGAAGATGCTGTGAAAAAGGCCCGCACCGGCGGGGTGCTTGGATCGGGTGCCAATTCGCACGCCAGGGCTCGGAAGCACTACCTCGAGCTGTCCGGCAAGCGCTGAAACCAGCATCACCAATGTCGTTGCGGCTGAGAGCTCGCTGGCTCGCTGCAACCTGGGTGGCTGCTGCAATCCTCGGAACGGGGTGCGCTCCCACTGCTTGGAATCGAGACACGGCACCCAGCCCAACTGATTCGCTGCACGTCACGGAGTCCGTGTTACCCAACGGCATGCGGCTCGTCATCAGCGAAGACCACCGGGTGCCGGTGGTCAAAGTCACCACGGTTGTGGGCGTTGGGTCGGCCGATGAGCCGCCCGGCCGCGGCGGGTTCGCTCACCTCTTTGAGCACCTGATGTTCTCCGGCACCACAGCGGTGCCCAACTTCGACGTGACCATGGAGGCCGTGGGCGGGAGCAACAACGCGTGGACCGACGTCGACCAGACCGTGTACCACGAGACGGCGCCGGCCCATGGCCTCAACACGTTGTTGTGGCTGGAAGCAGACCGGTTTGCCAACCTGGGTGCATCTATCAGCCAAGAAAAGATCGACATTCAACGTGACGTCGTACTCAACGAGATGCGTCAGTCCGTCCTCGACGAACCGGGCGGCGCGGCGTACGAAGCGGCCAGCAGCGCACTGTTCCCAAAGTCGCATCCGTACTTTCGGCCCGTCATTGGTTCGATTGCGGATCTGCAAGCGGCCACCCGAGCCGACGTCGTGGATTTCTTCACCCGCTACTACACCCCCTCCAACCTCACGCTGATTGTGGTCGGCGACGTTGACACAAAGTCCGTCCAGGAACGCGTGACAAAGCTGCACGGACAAATCCCATCGCGCACGCAACCCGTGACTTCACAAACGACCCTGGCCCCTCGGGGAGTTCGTTGCAGACCATGCCGCCAGCAATTCGTGGACGCCGTTGGTGCGCCGCGGGTAAGCACCACTTATCGCTGGAACGCTGATCGGCTCCACGGGCGCGGCCGAGTGGTGAACGGAGGGATCGGAGTAGAACCCGAGGTGGAGCAACCCATCAGAAACGGGTCATTCGTCAATCCAAGCTTGGAGTTGGTAGCGGCGATGGCCAACGACAGTTTCACCAGCCAGTTGCAGATTGCGCTCACCCGCAAGCGCAAGGTGGCGAATTGGGTCGCGTTCAGCTACGACCCGAAAGAGCTTTCACAAATGTTCTCCGTGGAAGCAGAGGCCGCCGTTGGGATCAGCGCTGAACAGTTGCGGACCGAGTTGGACGACGCGCTCGGACAACTTGCGATTTCCGGCTTCACGGAGGTGGAGCTCACTGCCGCAAAGATCGCCGCACGCGGTGGCCTTGCCGACCAGATGGAAGAACCCAACGGTCAGGCAGACGTTGTGCAAGACGTTGTCACCCGCTACGGCGCCACGTCGGGGCAGCCATCGGATTGGTTCGGGCAAGACGCCATCACTGATTACGGCCGTCGATTCCGCACGGTCACAGCCACATCGGCAACACGGGCCCTGCGCTCGATGCTCCGAGACGCTGACCGGGTAGAGCAAGTCGTGCGTCCCGGGCCGCGGGGTGGGTATCCGGCTGTTCTCACCGCAAGTTCCGGCACGCCTTCAGGACGCCTGTTGCGCGCGCCGAAGCCGATCACGATGCAGCGTCAACGTGACGCCAAACCCGCACGGATCAGGGTACCGAACCCGCGTACCGACTCTCTGGCCAACGGCGTCCGCATGGCTCATTTCGTGCGCCCCGACGCACCAACGATTGAGGTTGTGTTGATGATCAACGGCGGGGGAGAACGCGACCCCGCTGGCAAAGAAGGGCGAGGGGCCCTGATGGCTGCCCTCATGACCCGCGGCTCGGCAGGCCTGGACGCCACCGAGTTTTCCGAAAAGTTGGCCGGCCTGGGGTCTGCAATCAGTGTGAACGGCTCGGCCGACCGTTACACGGTGTCCGTCTCCACTCCCCCGCAATCGCTAGAACCAACACTTGGCCTGCTCGCCGATGTACTCGTCACGCCAACGTTCGACGCCGACGAAGTGTCACTCGCGATCGACGAGACGGTGGCCTCCATAGAGAGCCAACAGACGGACCCTGGAGCGCTGGCCTTCTATGCGGGCGTGAAGGACTTCTTTCCCGCTGGCGATGCTGTCACTCGATTCGCCACCGTCTCGTCCATGAATCGTATTTCTGCAGATGATCTGCGCACAGAGCATCGGATGGTGTTCCAACCGCAGAACACGGAGATCGTTACCGGTGGACCCATCACCACCGACGCAATTCGTTCGGCACTTGATCGGGCTCTCCGAAAATGGAAGAACTCCGGGCCTGCCGTCGTGGCGCTGACCGCGGCTGTTCCTGCCACCCGGGAAATGCATACCGTGCTGGTTGATGTGCCAGGCGCATCGCAGACTCAGGTCCTCTACTTTGCTGCCGGACCAAACCCTGCGGACCCAAGCATCATCGCTGCAAACTCCTCCGCGTTCATCTTGGGCGGCGCGTTCACTAGCCGCCTGAACCGCAGTCTCCGTGAAGAGAAGGGCTACACGTACGGTGCCTCGGCAGGCCTGTCGTTGGGCGAACAGACTTCGCTTCTGCAGGCGTCAACCAGCGTGGAACAGTCAGTCACCGGACCAGCAATCACAGAGCTCCTTCGCATCATTCACGGGTTCGACCGCGGCGACGTGACAACCACCGAAACCGCCAGCGCCACAGCTGCCACGTATGCAACGTCGGTAGACCTCGTATCCACGAACGTTGCCCTGGTGTACACCTACGCCTCGCTTCGAGACCGCGGGCTCAATTGGGATCAGGTGGAAAAGCGCCTTGATAAAGCCCGGTCACTGACCCAGGCCGACCTGTCCATTGGCGCACGCTCCCTGATCGACAACCGACGCGTGACGCTGACAATTGCCGGCGACCTCAGCAAGCTGCGATCTCAACTCGCGGACCTTGATGCAGCCGATCTCGGCACAATCACCGAGACCACCGTCGACCTCAACTAGCCAGCGAGAGAGGCGGGTCAGTCCTCAAATTCGAGATCGTCCAGCCAGGCGCGCTGGCACAGCACAATCTCAATCTCCGGGAAGCTCCAGATAAAGCGCTCCACCTCGTCGAGCACTTCCACGGTGACATGCTCGGCGCCGCTCACCGCCGCAACGGCAAACACCGAATGTCCCCACGTGTCTTGGTGACCCACCTCGGCCACAGAAACGTGGTGGCGGTTGCGGATGCCATCCATCAGTGGACGGATGACCCCGCGTTTGTCCTTCAGGCTGGTGCATCCCGGAATGAGGATCTCCACCCGCATCGCGCAGCAAAACACTTGCGTCATGAGGTCAACGTACTTGGCCTCACGAGAAACAACACCTCAGACGCACAACCTCAGACGGCGTCAACCAGCTTGCGCATCCGTTCAACCGTTGCAACCTTCTGCTCCAGCGACCCGCTGAGGCCCATCTGCAAGTGGGTGACGCCAGCCTGATGGTACGCGGCGATGCGCTCGCCGATGTGACCTTCCGAGCCGACTAGCGATGCGCCCTCGAGGTAATCCCGAGGGATGGCGGCTGCAGCCTCTTCCTTTTTTCCATCAAGGTAGAGGTCTTGGATCTGCTTCGCTTCGCCCTCCCACCCATAGCTTGACATGATGTCGTTGTAGAAGTTCTTGCCGCGTGCGCCCATGCCACCCACGTACAGCGCAGCCTGTGGCCGCCCAGCGTCCAAGACCTTGTCGATGACTTGCTGATCTTCGGTGAACATCACGGCGCCGCCGGCCAGGATCTGCAGTTTGCCAAGATCTGCGGCACGGTTCTTGTAGCCCTGGCGCAGCGCCTCGCCCCATACCAAGTCCGCCTTTTCTGGCAGATAGAACACGGGAATCCATCCGTCGGCCAGCTCAGCTGTGCCTTCTACGGACATGCCCTTGAGCGAAGCCCACCACAGCGGGATGGAGGGACGCACAGGATGGTTGATGAGCTTCAACGGCTTGCCCAGCCCTGTCCCCTCGCCCGCTGGCAATGGAATCTGCACGGCCTTGCCTTGGTAGTTGATGACCTCGCGCTTCCACGTGGCCCGGCAAATTTCCATGTATTCCTTGATGCGTTGCATCGGCTTCTCATACGGAACACCGTGGAAGCCTTCGACGACCTGTGGGCCGCTCGCACCCAAACCGCAGTGCATACGGCCACCGGACACGTAGTCGAGACCGGCAAAGGTCATTGCCATCAGGGTCGCTGTGCGCGAATACACGTTGAGGATGGCGCTGCCGATCTCGACCGTTTCGGTACGAGCTGCGAGGTAGCCCATCATGGAGACAGCATCGAAGCTGTACGCCTCGGCAACCCACACATTGTCGAGGCCCGCCTTTTCAAGCGCAGCCACCTCGTCGGCCATTGTCTTGATATCACCGGCGTAATTGAGCATGACGGAGAGCTTCATGACCGCAAACCTATGCGCACACGCCGATTGAAACGAATCCGCTCGGAGCCCGTAACCTGTCTCCACGATGACAGCACCCGTGGAGAGGCAGGAGAAGCTGCCGGCTTCCAAAGAAGTTGTCGAGGTCGCCCCCGGCGTCCTGCGCATGCAGCTCCCCATAGAGCTGCCCGGTCTGCGCCATGTCAACTGTTACGCAATCGCCGACGCGAACGGCATCACGCTGGTGGATCCGGGTATCCCTGGGCCGCAGTCGTGGAAGGCACTCAACCAGCGCATGGACCAGGCGGGCATTGCGATTGAACGGGTCCATACGATCCTCATCACGCACAGCCATCCAGACCATTACGGCAATGCGATGCGCATCCGCGAGGCCTCGAACGCCGCCATTGTCACGCATCGTGCGTTTCACACGCTTCACCAACCGGCCCACGTTTGTGTGCTGGACGATTGCAACGAACCAGACCATATCCATCCGGAAACCGGTCAGGTCATCGGCAACATCATGGAGCAGCGCGGTTCGACCAGCCGGCACCGTGGGGTGGCTTGTGGTCTCCGCAGTACTCCAACCCCGAGCTCCGCAAGAGCCGCACAGAAATGTTGGCCGAAGAGGGCTGGGCGCTTCCACGTCCCACGGCACGAGTGAGCAACGGCGAAGCGCTTCCCGTCGGTGACGGTGGCTGGTCCGTGGTTCACACTCCCGGCCACACGGTGGATCACCTGTGCTTTTTCCACGCCGAAACCGGCGCCATCGTCACCGGCGACCACGTGCTGCCCACCATCACCCCGCACATCTCCGGCCTGCACAGCGGCCCAAACCCAATGGCTGACTTCTTTACGTCATTGCGTCTTATTGCTGCGCTTCCGGGGGTCGGAATCGGCTTGCCGGCGCACGGCGGAGTCATTGCCGACGTACCCACGCGCTGCGCAGACATCGTGGAACACCACCACGAGCGGATGCGGATCCT
>CAVXQD010000002.1:0-591186 GCA_963763885.1 uncultured Acidimicrobiales bacterium | reverse complement strand
GTTTCGGTACGAGCTGCGAGGTAGCCCATCATGGAGACAGCATCGAAGCTGTACGCCTCGGCAACCCACACATTGTCGAGGCCCGCCTTTTCAAGCGCAGCCACCTCGTCGGCCATTGTCTTGATATCACCGGCGTAATTGAGCATGACGGAGAGCTTCATGACCGCAAACCTATGCGCACACGCCGATTGAAACGAATCCGCTCGGAGCCCGTAACCTGTCTCCACGATGACAGCACCCGTGGAGAGGCAGGAGAAGCTGCCGGCTTCCAAAGAAGTTGTCGAGGTCGCCCCCGGCGTCCTGCGCATGCAGCTCCCCATAGAGCTGCCCGGTCTGCGCCATGTCAACTGTTACGCAATCGCCGACGCGAACGGCATCACGCTGGTGGATCCGGGTATCCCTGGGCCGCAGTCGTGGAAGGCACTCAACCAGCGCATGGACCAGGCGGGCATTGCGATTGAACGGGTCCATACGATCCTCATCACGCACAGCCATCCAGACCATTACGGCAATGCGATGCGCATCCGCGAGGCCTCGAACGCCGCCATTGTCACGCATCGTGCGTTTCACACGCTTCACCAACCGGCCCACGTTTGTGTGCTGGACGATTGCAACGAACCAGACCATATCCATCCGGAAACCGGTCAGGTCATCGGCAACATCATGGAGCAGCGCGGTTTCGACCAGCCGGCACCGTGGGGTGGCTTGTGGTCTCCGCAGTACTCCAACCCCGAGCTCCGCAAGAGCCGCACAGAAATGTTGGCCGAAGAGGGCTGGGCGCTTCCACGTCCCACGGCACGAGTGAGCAACGGCGAAGCGCTTCCCGTCGGTGACGGTGGCTGGTCCGTGGTTCACACTCCCGGCCACACGGTGGATCACCTGTGCTTTTTCCACGCCGAAACCGGCGCCATCGTCACCGGCGACCACGTGCTGCCCACCATCACCCCGCACATCTCCGGCCTGCACAGCGGCCCAAACCCAATGGCTGACTTCTTTACGTCATTGCGTCTTATTGCTGCGCTTCCGGGGGTCGGAATCGGCTTGCCGGCGCACGGCGGAGTCATTGCCGACGTACCCACGCGCTGCGCAGACATCGTGGAACACCACCACGAGCGGATGCGGATCCTTGCTGCGGTTGGCGAGGCACAGGGCTGGACAGACATCCCCGGGTTCTCGCTCCACCTGTTCCGCCCAGAACGCCAAGGCGCCATGGCTGACTCTGAAACATATGCTCACATAGCATGGCTAGAAGCAGCCGGACACGCTCAACGACGTGTCCGCGACGACGGATCTCACGAGTTCCTTGTGACCGCTTCCGGCGACTGACGTTCACATCGGTCGCCCGCTCTTCAAGCAGACGCGTTCAGCGACACGCCGGATCCGTTCGGCGCAACGCTGTCATAGGGGTGGTTGTACCCTCGTCACGTGATCGAAATCCGAACGGGCCAGGCGGGCCTTGCACCTCTAGCTGCCGTCCTTGGCACCGACCACACCGCTCACGGCGTTACTGATTGCATTACTGACCGCACGCGGGCCACGGTCTTGGTTGCAACCGCGTCAGCCAGAATCTCCGCCGAGACCATCGCGTTGTCCACCCCCGGCCGGTTTGGCGATGTGCGGGTGGTGACCCCGTCCGACCTCGCGTGGTCAGTCCTCACGGCCGCAGGCGAAACCATTCCGGAACAGCTCAGCGGACCTGACCGGTGGCGGTTGTTGCGTCAGTACCTGCCTGGAGGCGATCTTGCCGAGATCGGCCGGGCGTTCGACGATGCCCGGTTGGCATCGGCTGGCCCCGAGGAAATCACGGTCCATGCAACGGCCACCGGCACGACAGCGTGGCTGGCGGTTGCGGATCGCCTGGATGGCTGGTCTGCCCTACTGCGCAACCAGCACGTCACAGACCGCGTGGGTTTGCTGTGCGCAGCCATGTCAGCCGCACGAGGTTTCGCAGCTGTGCGCAGCTGGTGGGCCACGACAGATTTTCTGGTTGTTGCAGACGCAGACCGGTTGCCCCTCCCCACGCAACGAATGCTCACGTCGCTGTTAGGCCCAAGTCGTCCAACCCATGCCGACGCCGTGTTGTGGGGCATCAGCATGCCGGTACGCCTCCAGTCACCCCATCCAGACACAGCGGCAGTCACCCAGGATTTCTCCAGATCGTTCGCCATTCCCGCTCAATCGCTTGTCCGTTGTGGTCACCCGGCATTGGAACCTGAAGCCGCCGTCGGCGAGCTCATCCAAGCGTCAGCGTGTGGCATTGGTTGGGCCCACATGGCCGTTGTCGCCACGTCACCAGATCGGCTTCGGTCGGTTGCGCGTGCGGCCCGCCGCGCCCAGGTTCCCATCAGCGGCGCCCCAGCCCCCCGGCTCGACGGTCCCATCGTTGCAGCCATCGCCGCGCAAGCCCGGCTTGCGGACTCCGATACCGGCACCGGGCTCCGACCAGACCAATTCATGCGGTCCGTCGTGGCGGAACGCGCCGATGCAATCATCGCGGCGACCGTCGAGGGGGAAACGTTCGTCGTGTTGTTGGCCGACGCAACAAAGCACGCGCACCTCAGCTGTTCGGACTGGGCAGATCACCTCGATACGGCACCAGCCGCGCCAGCACGCCCCCTCGCTGCCCCTTCCGACGCAGTTGCGTTATGCACCGTCGAGGAGTTGCTTGACCGAGTCACGCCGCCTCTCGTCACTGTTCTCATCGGATGCGTCGAAGGGGTCCTCCCGTCTCGTCGCCCCACCCGCACCTACGACCCTGCGGTGCTCGACGGTCCAAGCGGTGTCATTGGTGCAGAGCACCACCACCTCCAGGCACAGCGCAACCGCTTCGCATCGGTCGCGTCGGCAACGGCCACAACCGGATCCGTTGTGTACATCGCTGCGCCAGAACCGGGGGTGTTGGTCAGCCGCTTCACCGAGGGCATCGAAACCGCTACCCCCACGTTTCCTCCACGCAACTTGGATCCCGAGCGGTGGCCAGTGGGCTTGGCACAGACCGTCAACCCACGGCCGCTGGTATCTGGTGGTTCGCTGTTTCTGTCCGCCAGCCAAATCAACCTTTTCGACAACTGCCCGTGGCAGCACACGGTGCAGTACCGGCTCAATCTCCGCACCGAAGGTGGCTTGCAGGCCCGGTTCGGCACCTACATCCACACGGTGTTGGAACGGTTTGTGGCAGGGATTAACGGGACCATCACCTCGCCAGAGGTTGTCCCCAATCCCCACGGTTCAACGCTGCAGGGCTTACTCACCCTTGCCGACGAGTGTTGGACCGACGACATCACTGACTACTCGCCGCAGGAAGACGACTATCGTGGCCGAGCATCGGTCATGCTCACAGCGTGGTGGCACCGAGACGGCATGGACCTCGTCAAGTCGCACCGCGCAGCGTTCACCGAATACCACTTCGAAGTATCCGTAGGTGAACATATGGTCACCGGGTTCATCGACCGCATCGACGTTGGCCCTGACGGTTTGTCCATCATCGATTACAAGACAGCAGCCAAGGCCAAATCGGTTGCCGACACCAACGAAGACCTACAGCTTGCGGTGTACCACCTGGCGGCCAACCTCGACCCCCAGCTCAGGGCGCTCGGGGAGGTTGTTGGGCTCAACCTGGACTTCCTTGCTGAAGACAAGCAGGTTGCTCAGCGCATTGAGCTGGACCATGTTGAGCGCACCACCCAGCGCATTACCGACGTCGCAAATCGGATGCTCGCCGAGACGGCTCTTCCATCGGTTGATGCCACGTGCGACTACTGCGATCTGGCTCGCCTCTGCGATCTGCAGGCCGAAGGCCGTGCGGTACCCGTGCGTTTTGGAGTGCGACCATGACCGAGGGCGCTATCCGGTTCACCGAACAGCAGACCGCCGCCATCACGCACCCGTTGCGCCCACTGCTCATTGTCGCCGGCGCAGGGTCCGGCAAGACAAGTGTGATGGCTGCCCGAATTACTCACACAGCGGCTTCGGTCCAGCAGCGCAACATCTTGGGACTCACGTTCTCCAACAAGGCCGCAGCGCACCTCCGCAAAGCAGTCATCAAGGAACTCGGCGCAGATAGCGACGTTGTCATCACCACTTACCACGGGTTCGGCGCGTCCATCGTTGAGCGTTGGGGCACCCGGCTTGCTCTCCCTCGCAAGGTCCGGTTGTTGGACCACGCCCAGGCCTTACAGCTCCTGTACGACGTCTTCGAGTCCACCAGCTACACGCATCGCAAAACCGGCCGCCCGTTGGGCATCTTGCAAGACGCGTTGCTCCTTTCGTCTCGCCTCAGCGACCACCTGGTTCCGCTGGACGCATTAGAGGCCGACTGCGCTCGCCTGCTCACCGATCCCAGCGTTGATCCGTGGATCAGTGCCGCTGCGGGCAAACGCTCAGAGCTGGTGCCGCTCATCGCCAGCTATCGCCATCGCAAACTGGAGCTTGGCCTTCTGGATCACGATGACCAAATTGCACTCGCGTATCAACTCATAAGCACACATAGCGATGTTCACCAGCAGCTCAGGGACCGCCACCGTGCAGTCCTGCTGGACGAATACCAAGACACCAACTTCGCTCAGCGTCGCCTCCTGCAAACCATCTTCGGCACCGAGGGAGCGCCTCCGGTCACTGCAGTCGGCGACGACATGCAGAGCATCTATGGCTTCCGCGGCGCGCACCTTGCCAACCTCCACGGCTTCGTGTCCCATTTCGACCAGGTGTCGCCCGATGCACCGGCGTTGGTGCTTGGTGTCAGCTTCCGCAACGACAAGGCAATCCTTCAGCTGGCCAACCGCATTCAAGCTCAGGTCACCGACGCGCAACCAAAGACCCTGCTGCCCCACGACGCCGCCGGGCAGGGGTCGCTCGGCCGGTTCCTTGCCGCAGACTCATGGGGCGAGGCGCGCTATATCGCAGAACACATCAGCAAGCTCATCGCCGCTGGGACGCGCCCGGCGGAGATTGCGGTGCTGTGCCGGAAGAAGCGCCTGATTGGCCCCATTGTGGAAGCGCTCGATGCCTCCTCCATTCCTGCCGAAGTCATTGGTATGGGCGGGCTTCTCGTGCGTCCCGAAGTAATTGAGCTGCGGTGCTGGCTCGAGGTGCTGGGTCACCACGACGAACGCCGCACCGCCGTCCCACTACTGCGCTTGCTGCGCGGTCCCAGGTATCGCATTGGGTTGCACGATCTCGCAGCACTCGCCGCCCGTCCACGACCACCGCAACCCGTGGCATCGGAACCCCCTGTCGAACCGTCATCGGGGGCCCTTCCAGACACGCCAACACCCGCGCCGACCCCACGCCAGCCCGGTGGCATCGAAGCAGGGTTGGCCAACCTCGCCGAACGGGACCTGTCGCCGGAAGCCGTCGATCGGCTCACCCGATTCGTTGCGGAACGTACTGCGCTGCGAGCAGCTGCAGCCCAGCTGGCTCTCGGTGAGCTTATCGACCACATCCTCACCTACACGGGCCTGTGGCAAGCAGTCGACGGCGACCTTCCGGCAGAGAATTTGGCCCGCTTTCTCCACGTGGCAGATCAGTTCATGCCGCTGCAAGGAAACCGTTCACTTGACGAGTTCCTCAACTGGCTGAGCGTCATGGAGGAATCCGAAACCGACCTTTCCGAAGCCGTGCAGTCCGGCGCCGACGCGGTGCAAGTGATGACCATCCACCAGGCCAAGGGGCTTGAGTTCGACCACGTCATCATCCCGGGTCTTGCTGGCACGGGGTCATCGCAATTCTTCCCGGACACCACCCGCACCGATTTTCCTCCAACGCAGGGATCGGGCCTCCCGCACTGGTTACGCACGGACAACGACAACCAGTCCGACGCACCGGACCGGCGCACCATCACTGTTCTGCGCGACGCTTCAAAGCAGAAGCAACTCGACGAGGAATGGCGGCTGTTCTACGTGGCGGTCACGCGTGCACGCCACGGTGTGCTGTTCACTGCAGCGCACTGGTATGGCGACACACAAAAGCCACAGGGCCCTTCGCGGTTCTATACCTGGATCTCAGACCAAGATGATCTTGTGCTTCCGGTAGTCCCAGACCAACCCAGCAGCCAGGAGCCGCCCGGCACAGCGCAACGACGTCGGCGTCAAGATCAAGCCGCTGCACAACGAGCCGCTGATCTCGTTGCTGAAGCCGCTGCCGCCGCTGCCGTTGCGTCCGACGCCCCCAAACGCAAAGGTGCTGGCCGACGCAGTTCACCCGCACAATTGGGCTTCAGCTTTGCGGCTGGCACACCATCGTTTGGCACAGCAAGCGCCCCACGGGCCTTGCCGGTCAGCGCGTTCTCGCTCCTCGCACGTTGCGCGCGCCAGTTCCACTGGACCCACATCCGCCCTATGCCGCAACGCGCATCGGCAGCGTCGGTCATCGGCACACGCGTCCACACGTGGATCGAGGCACACGGCGCCAGGCTGCAACTCGATCAACGCCAACCATCTCTGTTCGATTCATCCGATCTCACCATCGCCCCGACGTCACTACAGGCCGGCACACGCATTAGCCCGTCCAGGGCGGAAAGCCCGGGCCGACTCCAGGCCGATTCCAGCGCGGCTGCTTCGGTGGTTTCAGGCTTCGGCCAGAGCTTTCTCGCAAGCCGCTTCGGTTCAACCGCTCCGCTGCACGTCGAGTTGCCCATCACCGTCGATGCCGACGGGTTGCTTGTCCGCGGGCGCATCGATGCGGTGTACGGCGACCCAATCACTGATCACGGCACCGCTGGCGCTGGGACACTCCACATCGTCGATTTCAAGACTGGCCGCATGCCGTTGGACGCTGACCCAGGCTCCCCCATCCAGCTCGACCTGTACGGCCTTGCAGCGCAACAGCGGATGGCCTCTGACTTTCGTTCCGTCAGCACCTCCGAGCTGTATCTCGATCGCAACGGCGGTGTACCCACCGAGCTCGAACGGGCGTGGGACCCTGCACGCGCTGAAACGGCCCAACAGTTTCTCCGGCAGTCCGTGCAACGCATTCGTGGCGGAGACCAACAACCGCATACCGGGTCGTGGTGTCATAGGTGCCCATACCAAGACCTCTGCGCAGAGGGGCGGGCCGCAGTCCGCGCCACCGGTTCCTTGGGCACGGCGACGCTCGCGCCCCAGCCAGAAACCGCAGATCCGTTCGCTGATCAAGATGCCGAACTCGACGAGGCATTCGCAGACCCGCTGGTCGCCGGATACCAAGACCCACTCGATACAGCCGCGGGCAGTCAATCCAACGACCCAGTCGGCCCCCAGTGAATACCGGACAGCCTCATGGCCCCTGGTGGCTTCCGGCATGGGTTGAGTTCACCGATGGCGGAGATCTCGGAATCGACGCGCCGAGGTCAACCATCGGAGCAATGCTGCTCGCCGCACACGGGACCACACATCTGCGGTCCATCGACGATGTGCGCAGGGAGACCCAGCTCCTCACCCAGGCAGTGGTCGCAGCGGCTGCTTCCGTGGCACGTCCGCCCGGACAGGCACCTGCCGACACACCAGTTGAGTTCTGGAATCGTGTGTGCACATACGGCATGGGTTTGGTCGGCGATGATCGCACCTACCACGACCCACGCAATTCCTTTCTCCCAGACATCCGCCGACGCAAGACCGGTCTTCCCATCGGCCTCGCCATGGTGTGGCTGCATGCGGCCCATGTACTCAACGTCGACGCGTTTGGAGTGGGCATGCCCGGCCACTTTCTCGTCGGTGCGCACCAGGTTGGCCAAGACCCTGTCTTCATCGACTGCTTCAACAGGGGTGACATGCTCGATGCAACGGGGTGCGCCGAGTTGTACGAACGGGTTTTCGGCGGGCGGCCGCACGTTGGGTTTCACCCCTCATTCTTGGCCCCTGTACCCAACGAGTCCATGTTCGTCAGGATGACAGCCAACCTCAAGCAGCACGCAGCCCGAAGGAGAGACCTGGCTACATTGGCCGACCTGGCCCGGTTGCGTTGGTTCCTGCCACTGCCTTCGCTTGAAGAAGGGCGCGAGTTGGTGCGGCTCTGCGTCGCGCTCGGCGCAGCAGCTGAAGCTCAACAATGGCTGGCCCAGGTCGAGTCTCGCTTTGGAACCGCCTACCCAGCAACACAACTAGCAGCAGACCGCGCCGCCGTCCGCGGCTCACTCAACTAAGACACTGGACCGAAGCGAACGCCGCCGGTTCGCTTGCTGAAGTCGATGCCATCACTCACTTACACAATCGATCTGACAGACCCGTCGAGTCCGTTTACGGGGTCTGGTGGGCGGCATCGCCCACCCCGCCTTCGACAGGGTCAGGGGATGTGAATTTGGCGAGCCGTGGCAGATAAACGCGGGCACCCATCTCAATGACAGGGTTGGCTGCATCGGTTGTGTCAGCCATCCGTTGATAGGAGCCCAACCATCCGTTCTCAAAGTTCCCGGTATTCAAGTTCGGTTGGGTCGTACCGGCAATAGGCATTCCATCAGGATCCCACTTATACGTCGCCCCCTGCTTGACCCCGGCGTTATCAGTCACCGCGAGCAGGCTGCCCTGCATGTTTGGATACGACCACTTGATATTCAGCGTCGGGGTCTGTTGACGGTTCATAGTGACACCGCCTGGGAGACCGACCACATAATCGGTGATCACCCAGGTTCCCGGCCCTCCAGTTAGCTAGTGGATGGTCGGTCTATTTGCGAGTTCTTTTTTGGTACGCCTGAATTGCGTCGGCTAAGGGAACTCCGATTAAGGGCAGGGCGAGTGATACCCAGTCATAAAGCAACGTGTGACCTTTCGAGGTGCTTCGGATTTGAGCGGGGTGTGGGGATCCGTGGCGTGGCACAGGGGCCCTGTCAGTCTGGTGGTGTCTAAGCCGTCCAGATTGAGGTGCCCCTGTGGAACTAGATCCTACGCGTATGTGTGAGCTGCTTGTTGGTTTGCCTGATGTGAACGTGTTGGGGGTGAGTGATGAGGCCGATTCGTTGGTCGTAGTTGTTGAGACGTGTGGGCCGCGGCCGGTGTGTTTGGGGTGTGGGACGGTCGGCCGGGTGAAGGATCGGGATTTGGTGTTGCTGCATGATTTGCCGTCGTTTGGGCGGCCAGCGAAGTTGTTGTGGCGTAAGCACCGTTGGAAGTGTGTGAACACTGTTTGCGATGTTCATACGTGGACATTTGATGTTCCGGAGATCGCTCCGTGTCGTGGCGGGATGACGGACCGGGCAGCGAGGTGGGTCACAGCGCAGGTCGGAAAGTCGGGTCGTAGTGTGAGTGAGGTCGCTGCGGAGATTGGTTGTGATTGGCACACGGTGAACGATGCTGTGCAAATGTTTGGTGAGGCGTTGTTAGCTGATCCTGACCGGATCGGGAACGTTGTCGCGTTGGGGTTAGACGAGACGTTGTTTGTGCGTGAGGGGCCTCGTCATCAGAAACGGTGGTCCACCTCAATTGTTGATTCAGGTCGGGGTGTGCTGCTGGACATGATCGAGGAACGGACCGCGAAAGCTTGTATTGGGTGGCTTTCGGGTCGGAGCGAGTCGTGGTTGAAACATGTCCGGTGGGGAACGTTGGATTTGTCTGGGCCGTATCGGTTGGTGTTCGACACGATGCTCGCGGATGCCGGTCAGATCGCTGATCCGTTTCATGTTGTGCGACTCGCGAACCAGGCGTTAGATGAGACGCGACGTCGTGTGCAGAACGAAACGTTGGGTCATCGCGGCCACAAAACAGATCCGTTGTACAGGTGTCGGCGGTTGTTGACGAAGGCTGATGAGCGTCTCGACGAGAACGGTCGCAGCAAACTTCTTGGTCTGCTTGGTGCTGGTGATCCGAAGGGTGAGGTGAAAACGGCGTGGCACGCTAAGGAAGTCGTCCGAGACGTTTACACGATCAGCGATCCGTCTACTGCGGACGTGTTCGTGGCCCGACTCGCTGTTGACCTGCAAGACCAGACAAGTCCGCCAGAGGTCCGCCGGTTGGGTCGCACACTCGGCCGATGGCACCCCCAAATTTGTAACTGGCATCGGGCACACGTATCGAACGCGGCTACCGAAGGCGCTAACAATCTGATCAAACGAATCAAACGGGCCGGCTTCGGATTCCGTAGGTTCGCATACTACCGGGTCCGCGCACTCCTCTACGCCGGCAAACCCAACTGGGACCTACTCGCCACCATCACACCCCGCTAAAATCCGAAGAACCCCTTTCGAAAGTTGCGAGGTTACGAACAACGCGCACAATGCAACCGCGACAGCGCACCACGTTCGATATTTTACGCTGCCATGTTGTAGTGGCGGAATGAAGTGAAACGCTGCCATTGCAACTAAGATCACGATGAAGAATAAAAAATAAGAGCTCGCGAACAACGTGGACAAATTGGCAAGAAATATGGCCGAGACAAACGGTAATGGATCGAAGCGATCTCGATTCATCATTACACCAGGCTGTCACATATTCCGAGTGTAACGGCACCGCCCGTAAGAGTCTGAGCGATCAATTTCGTAGCCGGGGAGGTGTATTTGCCAAGCTTCGAAGCAAAAAAGGCCCCACCTCTGCAAGACCCGTAGAGGAAGGCAGAATCAAGGTCGGCCCCGTCGCGATACTTCCGTGCCGTTTCAAACGAAACGACCCAAACGCCCAGACCCTCTGTCGGCCTTCCCCGAACAACAAGCACTACCATGGCAACCCCCCCGACAGTCAGTATCCCTGCGACCAACGCCGCTCGCTCGTTTTTGGACATATCCCGATATCCGCAGGACCCATACAACACGCACCCTGCTTCAGGCACTCCCGCCCGCGCAGCCCGTATGACCGCGTCCTCGGATCCGTTGGCAAACAGATTCGCATAGCTGCACTCTAGAGCGTTGTACCAAACCCCACAGTCTCCAGCTCCCGACCGCTCGCCATCATCGTCGTATCTCTCGCCGGTCAGGTCGAGTCCGTTTACGGGGTCTGGTGGGTAGAGGTAGTCGGCATCGCCCACCCCGCCTTCGACAGGGTCAGGGGAAGTGAATTTGGCGATCCGTGGCAGATAGACGCGGGCACCCATCTCAATAATCGGGTTGGCTGCATCGGTAGTGTCAGCCATCCGTTGATACGAACCCAACCAACCATTCTCAAAGTTCCCGGTATTCAAGTTCGGTTGGGTCGTACCACCGATAGGCATTCCGTCAGGATCCCACTTATACGTGGCCCCCTGCTTGACCCCGGCGTTGTCAGTAACCGCGAGCAGGCTGCCCTGCATGTTTGGATACGACCACTTGATATTCAGCGTCGGGGTCTGTTGACGGTTCATAGTGACACCGCCTGGGAGACCGACCACATAATGAGAACGCTGGAGGATTCTGGCCCCACTTGAGGGGTTTCGCGCGGAGGATTCTGGCCCCACTTGAACTACGAATTCTTTTGGTCTGGTTGCCCGTTGGGGGTGGCGGGGCTTGAAGGGGAAGCGATGTTCAAGGTGGAGTTGTATGAGCAGATCCGGCTCGCTGCGCGCGATGACGGGTTGGGGATTCGGGCGTTAGCTGTCCGGTTCAGGGTTCATCGTCGTGATGTGCGGGCGGCGTTGGCGTCGCCGTTGCCTCCGCCGCGCCGTGAAGGGGTGTGGCCGTCACCGTTGACTGGTCCGCATCACGATTGGATACGCGAGGTGTTAAGGGCCGATTTGACGGCCCCGCCCAAGCAGCGGCACACGGCGAAACGGATCCGTGATCGCCTCGCCGCGGAACACGACGTGTTGATTGGCGCGTCGACGTGTCGCAGCGTTGTCGCCCGGCTTCGGGTCGAGATCACCGCCGAATCGAAATACCCTGCACGCATAGTATTTGTTCCGCAGACCCGGCTACCGGGTGCTGAGGGCGAGGTTGATTGGGGAAAGTTCACGGCGGTGATCGGAGGTATCTCCATGCAGCTGTCTTTGTTTTCGATGTGGTTGGCGTTCTCCACCCGCGGGTTTCATCGGGCCTATGTGAACGAGGCCCAGGAATCGTTCACCGACGTGCACGTCCGGGCGTTCGAACACTTCGGTGGCGTCCCTCGCATGGTCCGTTACGACAATCTGAAAACGGCAGCGATCAAGATTTTGCAGGGTCGCTCCCGGGTCGAGAACGACCGGTTCATAGGGCTGCGTTCGCATTACGGGTTCGAGTCGTTCTTCTGCGAACCTGGTATCGGCGGCGCTCATGAGAAGGGCGGGACTGAGGGTGATATCGGCCGGTTCCGCCGGAACCATCTCGTCCCTGTCCCCGCGTTTGACACCCTTCATGATTTGAACGTGTACATAGCGTCATGCGACATCGCTGATGACCGCCGGTTTGTGGTTGGGAAGAACACCGGGCAACCATCAGCTGGCGAATCAGTGCATGGCCTATGGATCTTCGAACAAGGCGCAATGTGGCCCCTCCCGGCGGAACGGCTAAACGCTGCGACCCGTTTGACGGCTCGGGTGGATACCAAAGCGAGGGTCTGTGTCCGGAACTGCTACTACTCCGTCCCGGCCCGTTACGTTGACCGGCGCGTCACAGTTGAACTCGGTGCCGAAACCGTGACGATCTACGCGCCTGACAACACCCGGATTGCTGTGCATGAACGGGCTTTACACCGCAAAGCCGAAGTTCTCGACCTTGATCACTACATCGAGATCTTGTGGAAACGACCCGGTGCCCTACCCGGCTCTACCGCCCTTGCCCAAGCCCACGCTTCGGGACGTTTCCGACCCGAACACCAACAATTCTGGGACGCCGCCCGACGGGCAAACGGTGACCGTGACGGCACCCGGCTCCTCTGCGAAGTACTCCTGCTCCACCGCACCCACACCCCCGACGAAATCGTCGCCGGGATACGCGCCAGCCTTGCGATCGCCAGCATCGACCCGGCCGTCGTCGCGATCGAAGCCCGACGCTCTATCGAACACACCGAACCGCTACCGGCCGCACCAATGCAACGACCCCCGACGCTCACCGACTACGACGCACTCCTCAACAGAAAGAACCAACCATGACCAAACCATCACCAACAACAACCATGACAACAACAGCAGCGTTTGACGCATGCCGAAACCTGAACCTCACCGGCCTCGCACCCGAACTCGAAACCCTATGCGCACATGCAACAAAACAACGAATGTCCTACCCGGACTTCCTCACCCACGCCCTCACCATCGAGATCGATATCCGCCACGAACGCCGCCGACAACGCCGAGTCCTCGAAGCGAAACTCCCACGCATCAAAACCCTCGACACATTCGACACCACCGCCAACCCGAACATAAGCGCACACACCATCGCACTACTACACGACGGAACATTCATCGACAACTCCGAACCCGTCGTTCTCCTCGGGAACTCCGGCACCGGGAAATCACACCTCCTCATCGCCGCGTGCCTCGCCGCCGCCGAAAACGGCCGACGAGTCCGCTACACCACCTGCGCACAACTCGCCAACGAACTCTGCGAAGCCAAAGACGACAACCACCTCACCCGCGTCGTCCAAAAATACGGCCGCTACGAACTCCTCGCCATCGACGAACTCGGCTACGTCCACCTCGACCAACAATCCGCCGAGCTCCTCTTCCAAATCCTCACCGAACGCGAAGAACGAGCATCCATCGCCATCGCCTCCAACGCCCCCTTCTCCGAATGGACCAAAACCTTCACCGACAAACGCCTCGCCGCCGCCGTCATCGACCGCATCACCTACAAAGCCCACATCATCGAAACCGGCACCAACAGCTACCGACTCGCCACACGCAACTAACATCACCACCCAACAAGTGGGGCCAAAACCTCAAGCACCCCGGGGCCAAAATCCTCCAGCGAACTCACATAATCGGTGATCACCCAGGTTCCCGGCCCTCCAGTCAGCGTGAACGTAGGCGAATCAGAAGACCCCACATATGCCATCGTCGTTGTCGTGTCACCAGGAGCGTTAGAAGTCCGTTTCACACGGCGGCCTTGCGGGTCATAAGTGAACGAGGTCGACACTCCCCCGGCAGTAGTTGTCGTATGCCGGTTCAAACTGTCGTATCCGAACGTTTTCCCGAACCCGGTCGTCATCCGCCCAACCGGGTCGTAACCCAACGATTGGGTGACACCAGACAACGTGACCTGAGTAGTCCGGTCCTGGCCATCCGTACACAAGGTGTCGCGCACTGCCCCATTCAACAACACCCTGGACCCACCCAGCGAGCCTGACGCCAGCAACGCCAATCGCCAGAGTTCCTCCCGGGGGAAAGCAACTAACCGCTACCTGAACTGTTGCCGAACAGACCAGCTTTGTCCATTCGAGAGCGAAGTCTTTCGAATTTGTCGCTATCGATTGGAAATGTAACTCTGGCTGGATGCCAAACACCCTCGATCTTGAAGGCTCGCTCGATTGTCCAAGAGTTGCCCGCTTCGAATTTCGCGCCGACCTTGCAGCGGCTGACGATTTCGTTAAAGGTGTCGAACTCTGAAAATGAACCCCTTTGCACACTAACCGCTTCGAAAGTGTCGGTAAGTTGGCCGAGACGAGCGAGTCCCTCGGAAGTCAACATCACATCAAAGGTCGATTCCGATTTCGGAGAGTCAGACACGAAGAAGGCGTCAGAATCCTTGGTGAACCGGATGAAGATAGTTTGAGAATTGTCCGTCTGTATTGAGATACCACTTCCAATCGGGAAACCGTCGCGATCTACCTGCGGAACACTTTCGCATCCCCCCTCGGAGGAGACCGGCTGTCGAGACAATTGTGTAGACACGCTTCCGCAGCCGCACACTAAAAATGCGACAAGGAACTGGACTAGCCGAGGGTACTTCATCCAGCTCGCCTACGACGATAGAGAAAAACATGGTAGTTCCGAAGATCGACGCTTCCCCCGTCAGAAATGTCAGCCGCCAACGAGCCGACAAATTGAGATCCACCCGGACCTCGCCATTTCACGGTCCCAAGGGTTGTCGAAAGGGTGTCTAAAATCCCAGGCGTGTCATTCATATTGACGAAAAAATACCCCGTCGGAAGTATTTCGGTGTCGACAACTCCAAGCCCTGAAGACCAGTACCATGTCGGCCGAGCCACTGGTTGTGCGCAGGCGGTTCCTGCAACGAACTCTTCGAGGCAATAGTTCTGCTTGATGACTCCCCCACCTCCGATCCGTAAAGTGCTGACACCGACTCTGTATTCGTAGAGGTCATCATCGATTGTTGTATTGACGACCACGGTGGCGCCGATTGGGCTAATGATATCGCCAACGAGGTCCCAATTGTTCGGGCCATATCCACCCCCCTCGTCGATCCAGTTTTGTCCAGACAGGTCGAATCCGTTTACTGGGTCTGGTGGGTAGAGGTAGTCGGCGTCACCAACGCCACCTTCTACTGGGTCAGGGGAAGTGAATTTGGCGAGCCGGGGCAGATAAACGCGGGCACCCATCTCAATGACAGGGTTTGCCGGGTCGGTTGTGTCAGCCATCCGTTGATAGGAACCCAACCAACCATTCTCAAAGTTCCCGGTATTCAAGTTCGGTTGGGTCGTACCGGCAATAGGCATTCCATCAGGATCCCACTTATACGTCGCCCCCTGCTTGACCCCGGCGTTATCAGTCACCGCGAGCAGGCTGCCCTGCATGTTTGGATACGACCACTTGATATTCAGCGTCGGGGTCTGTTGACGGTTCATAGTGACACCGCCTGGGAGACCGACCACATAATCGGTGATCACCCAGGTTCCCGGCCCTCCAGTCAGCGTGAACGTAGGCGAATCAGAAGACCCCACATATGCCATCGTCGTTGTCGTGTCACCAGGAGCGTTAGAAGTCCGTTTCACACGGCGGCCTTGCGGGTCATAAGTGAACGAGGTCGACACTCCCCCGGCAGTAGTTGTCGTATGCCGGTTCAAACTGTCGTATCCGAACGTTTTCCCGAACCCGGTCGTCATCCGCCCAACCGGGTCGTAACCCAACGATTGGGTGACACCAGACAACGTGACCTGAGTAGTCCGGTCCTGGCCATCCGTACACAAGGTGTCGCGCACTGCCCCATTCAACAACACCCTGGACCGGTTCGAGTTCTTCCCCGAGTTCAGATCACCGCACGTCGCAGCGAACTGGTAGTCAAACGTCGAACCTGCAACCGGGATTGCTTTCGTGAGACGCCCAGCCGCGTCGTACTGAAAGTTCCCAGCCGCAGTGTTCGCGTCGACGTTGTCAATTTTCTGATCCACAACCCGACCCGACTGCGAATAGCTGACCTCATCCGAAGCGAACTCAACACCCGTCGCCGCGTTCCGCCACGACTTCCGATTCGGACGATCCAACGAGTCGTACCCAAGAACAAGTTTTGTGTTGTTCCCGTACAGAATCTCTGCCAGGTCACCATCAGCCTGATAACTGATCGTCGCGAGCGTTGTGGTCACACCGTTGGTGTAATACGTGGACTTCTCTGGTCGTCCATCAGGTTTGAACAAAGTTTCCTGAATGTACCCCCACGAAATGTTGTACGCCTTATTCGCATGCCGCAACGCACCCCACGAGGTGCACAGGTACCAGGTGTAGGCCTTGATCGCGTCATAGGTCACCTCAGGGCGACCCACCCAGTCGTTTCGCCTGTATCCGTCAATGTTGCCGTTGGTAGTGGAGTACGAAATCAGCGGATTATATGTGAACGTAGTTATAGGGAGACCAGGAGCACTACGTTGCGTGATGCGATCCCGTCCGTCGTACTGCATGCAGGTTGTCTCGCGTAACGTCTGGTTACCGTCTCGTCGGACGGTCCGGATCACCCGACCTGTGCTGTCGTAACCGAGTACTTCTCCCAGCCGGGTTCCAGTGGGCCCAGGATGCAACTTCCTTGCCAGTCGACCCATCTGGTCGACACCTCCTTGGGCTCCGCAATCGACACCATTACCGATCTCGTTGTTGCCGTAATACTCGTAGTTCCAGACGGTGCCACCCGGAAGTGTTTTGGACTGGAGCCGGTTTCGGTTCGCCCCGTCGTACTGGTAAGTCGTTGTTAAAGCCAGTCCACCTGGGTTGACCGTCACTGATGCGGGGAGTCCCAGCCACGGACTTGGCCCGTACGCAGTTTGAACCGTTGAACTTGGTGACCCAGCAGTCAGGTCCTCCGTCGTCGAACTCGTGACAAGGTCATATCCGGGACTCAACCAGGCTGTTGGTACCCCGGAGTGAGGTCCGGTTGAGTTGAACGCGTACAAAAGGCCGACCTGGGCGTCGGCATTGAGTTCGTAGTAATCGATCCGGATGCGGTGCATCTCATTCGGACTGGTCGTGGTGAAGTTGAACCGGGGGCTTTGCCCGAGGATCTGTGCAAAGTTGTCGATGATCAACTGATCGTCGATCCATAGTCGGACACCGTTGTCCTGGGTCATCAGCATGTTGTACACACCAGCGGTCGGGAACGTGATCAGGCCCGTGTACCTCGCCGAGAAGTACTCGGCATTCACCCCGGCTGGAGCACTGGTCCCCCATACGTATTGGAAATTGCCACTTGGGCTCGCCAACTCGACCTTGGCAGGGACGCCTGCAAAGTGAACCCCGCCGGGCGCGGCATCGTTCCAGTAAGAAGCTTGGAGACCGCTGATCCCGCCGTCATAGGTCGAGGTCGAGTGGGGTACGACAGCGGTGTAAGCGGCGGTCGGCCGCCGGTTCGCACCGAACATGGCCGCCGGTGCGGGACCATACGATTCGACTGGCCTTCCGATCCCGTCGTAGAACGTTTGTGCGACCCGGCCACCAGGATCTCGCACGGTGACCACCTGATCACGTCCCCCGGCAGCCGAGGAAGAGTCCCAGGTAAAATCGGTCTGCAATCCGGCGTTGTCACGAGTCCAAGTCTTGCGGCCGAGACCGTCGAAGTTGACCTGGGCCGAGCCAGTCAAACCCGTGGTGGTCATTGTCGCGGTTCCAGCCGCGCCCAACGCAGGGTACGTGTACGTATGAACAATCACCGGGTTACTTGCGTCTAACAACGGTTTCGGTGAGGTCACCGAGGTCACTTGCGAGTTCACCCCAGAACCGGAGTAGCCAACCCAGGTCCGGTTGTCAGCTCGGTTGTATGAACCCGTCTGGGACTGCCACTGATCGTTCGTCAGCGAGTTCCAGACGGTCGACACACGCCCTGCGGTGTCGTATTCAAACGACGTCCACTCGCTTCCCGGATTCTCAACTGCGTGAATTTGACCGTTCGAGTAGTAACTCACCTTGGTCTGCGTTGCGTCCCAGAACCGCACCGCACAAATTCGGCCCACTGGATACGCGACGCTGTTCCAAGGTGCATCGCACGCCGGCGTGTTCGGGTTCGGAGTCCCGCCATATTGGAGGTACACCCGCTTGTTCGAGACCGGGTCGAGCACAGCCCAGAGCCGGCTCGGGTTCCCGCCGTACTCGTACTTCAACGATGCCTGGCCCAACAGGTCCTGGGGTGTTTTGATTTCCGCGATGGTTCCGTTCACGTTGAACGTCACGGTGGTCCCATCAGCATTCAACGTGTACGTACCATTCTCGTTGCGGCTGATAAGCATGTCCTGCTCGCCAGCATCGGAGATAAACGTGTTCGGGCTGCCGTAACTGGCGAACGTGTGAGCGTTTCCTGACGAGTCATACAGAGTGACCTCGCCAGCCTCAATCTTCAACCCGGACGACGCCAACCCTCCAGCACCCGACATCGTCCATCCCGGAGGCACCACATCATCACCTCGAATGAACCAGTCCGCCGGTATCGGCTGATACGCGGAACCGTTGAACGAATACAGCACCTCTGCACCATAAGGCCCACCCCAATTCAGCATCGCTTGGTAGTAGTCATACGTTCCTGCATTCAATGCTTGCGCTGCGGAGTTGATCCAACAACATGTACCCCACAACACGTCAGTGGTCCCGATTCGAACCCGGATGAAATCGTCTGCAGCTGACCGGAACACATAGGACCCGGTCGCAGGAATCCGAATTTTGCCCGTCCATCGCACACGAAAATTCTCAGCCGGGACTTCGCCGCCAGGCGAACCAGAACCCTGCAAATTGGGCTGCGGATCGTTACGCACCAACACCGGAACCTCGGTCGGTTGCGGCTCGAAATAGGTCGCCCCGGCAAAGTACTCGCCCCGCAAACCATACGGCTGCGGTTGACGACTGTTATAAACAAACGAGAAACCGACATCGCCAGACACCGACGACACCGACTTTGTCACCGCAGCTGTGGTCATGTTCCCAGTACGCATATTCACCGCAACGTTTGCGTGAGTGTCCGTCGCGCCGATCCCGTCATCAACAAGTTCGGGTCGTACCTGGAATCGTGACACGCACCCACCACCAGGAACCGTGGCCGGGTTCGTGCACGGCACCGATTCACGCCACCCGCCCTGTGTTCCAATACGGGTAAAGACCCGCCACCAATACACGTCACCGACCTGCAATACCCCAGCCGGGATCGTGTGCGAAGTCGATGCTGACCATCCAGAGGAATACACCCGACCGTCCAACGTGGGCGACGTTCCAATCTTGAAGTTGTACTGCGCACCAGCCACCACCGACGCGCTCAACGTTGGCGTCACGGTATCCAACTGCACTGGCGTGAACGCCGGATTCGGATTGGACACCGGAGCCAGCGGTGTCGCAGCCGCTGGCAACACCGACGTGTCCTCATAGGTGATGGACAACACTGCAGCGTAGGACCCACCGTTAGTCTCCGACGCTTCGAAATGCGCGTAATACCCGTCCGTTGTTTCCACACCCGCGCTTGTCACCAGCTTCGCCATCAACCCGAAGTTCGTTGCCGGGTTCGTCTGCCAACGCCGGATCCACGGAAGCACGTCCACCTGGCTTGTCCCATACCCAGGAGCGCCCACCGGAGCTGTCATCGACAGGGCCGGATCAACCTGCGGCTGACTGTTCCAATCAACCGTCGACTCTGCCCACGCCGTAGTGATCGGATTCATCTGCACATATCGTTGCGTCGCACCAGACCCAGCATTCGCCTGCAACAAATAGGGCACAAATTTCGCGGTACTGATCGGATAATTCTGCAGCGACGTAGGAATGTCCCACCGCCACAACCCGCGAGTCACGCCCGTGAAGTACGGCGCACCGAAATCGTGCTGGCCCAGCGCAATGATCTGCTGCCACCATCCGTTCTGGAAGACGGCAACGCCAGCGTTGAAGTTCCCGACGGCGTTCGGTGAAATCAACGCGTCATGCACCGACCCGGGCGCTGTTCCACAGCCGTTCGGACAAATGTAGGAACCACCGATGTTCATCGAAGGGTCCAGCTGCACCGGGAACGTCGCGGTCGACAAGAAGTCACCCACCACAGACAATTTGATCGGTACGACTGACCGGCCCGCTGCTGTTACAGGAACCCCAACGCCAAGTTCCATCTTGCCGACCTTGCCCGTAGCGTCAAAAGCCACCGGTGCCGGAATCACACCAACAACCACACCGGCCCCGGACACGATCTCAGCGCCACCATTGGGCGTCTTGCGGACAGTCATCCCTGCAGGCAACGACAACGAAAACGTGAACGACGACCCAGCGTTCTTGTTCGTCACGATCACGGCCGATTTCAACTCACCAACCAACTGCTCCACCTGAAAATCGACCTGCGGCATCACGTTCGACCACACCACCCGATTCCCGCGGACCGTTGGCTTCGTTTCCTTCGCCCCATCAAGCCCATAAGAAATCACCGTCCCATCAACCAATGTCACCGACACCATCGGAGCAGACTTCGAGGCAGCAGATTCGAAGCTCGCCACAAACGACCCACCATCAGCACGGAACCCCGTCGCAGTCGGCCGGGCAGTTGGATCAACCGCCAGCCACTTCCCATCCGCCGCACGGGTATGGATAGGCGCCGGATACAACGTTACCGTTCGTGTCCCATCAGGGTTCTGATACGTCTTCGAACTCCCAGTTCGCAACTCTGGAATCTCGACAGACAAATCATCATCCGGGACAGCGAACTCCTCCCCCTTCGGACCGTCCCCGACCTTCAACTTGTCGTTCGCGCCGCCGACAGACTTCGACGCCTGAACACCTTCGATCCGATATCCCGCCTTCACATCAGCAGACAACACATCCGGCCGACCACGATCGATAACCCGATCACCGATCTTTGCCTCTTTACGCGTCTGCGGAACATCTTTCAATTGATTCCCGGCACCAACCGCCAACGGCTCCGCAACCGCACCATCAGGCTGCAAAAGACCAGCCGCCCACGCCGGACGCGGATCGACGTCCCCAACGAAAGGCCGGGTGTCAATCGGACGCGGCGAACCCGAATGATCAGCAGCAACAGGCTGGCTTGGGCGGTTCCGCCACAATCGGCGACTCTTTCGGCCCGAAGCCATTATTCGGATCGAACGGTTTACCCTTCCACCTCTCCGACTCCGCCTCCTCAGGCGTCACCGGCTCAACGGGGCCACCGATCGGCTGGACCCCCCCCACAGCACCATCGCTCTGCCCACGAGCCGGAACCGTCACCAACACCACACAACCAACAGCAACCGCAACAGCAGTAGAAACCACACGCCGAAAACGAACCATGGGACGAAACCTCGCAGAGTGAGCAACCCGCACTGCAGGAGCACGAGAACGATGTAACCATCGTCATAAGTCATCGCGGCAAATTCTCAGCAAATCTGATGAGGTGCGGGTCGGTTCAGCCCCGCTCGCCAGCGAGAGTCGCAGACCACAACGATGCTCGCCAGCTCCGACATTCCACAACAAACGCGTCGAACAGGCGCTGCTGTTGTTCGATCTCGGCTGCATCGTCCTCGGGGTGCCATTGCACGCCGACGATCCAACCAGAAGCACCTTCGACAGCCTCGATATGACCGTCCAAGGCGCGGCCGGTGACCACCAGTCCATCGGCCAATCGGTCGATCACCTGATGGTGAACACAATGGCCAACCGGTTCCGTTGTCCCCATCGCCACGGCAGCTCGGCTGCCAGGCGTGAGCTCATGTTCGTTGCGTTTGAAGCGATGTCGTACCGCCTCGTCGTCGCCGATGTGCTGCACCAACGACCCGCCCATCGCAACGTTCAAGACCTGATGACCGCGGCAGATTGCAAGGATTGGCATCCCCAGTGCAACGGCCGCACGCGCAAGGCCGATGTCCAATGCATCGTGGTCGGCATTGACGCCGTAGACCGTCTCGTGTACATCGGTCGCCCCGTACCGGGTGGGGTCAACATCGGGTCCACCTGGCAGGCACAGGCCGTCAAACCGAGACAGCGTCTCAGCCAGGTCAGGCAGCGACCCAGGGATGGGCGGAATCGCCACGGGTTGCGCGCCCGCACGGACCAGCGCTTCTTGATACGTCCGACCAAGCGACGTTGCTGGAACCCGCCAGGTGTCGGCCTTGTCGCTGAAGCGTGAAGGGAGGGCAATCACGGGGCGGACGGGACGCGCTGGCGCGACCGAGCGGTGAAGGGAGGGACGGAGTGAATCCGAGGTGAGCAACCCATCGGGCATAGTGTCAGCCTTCCACGCCGAGGAGTTGTGATGCTGCGGCGAGCCCGGATAGCGCGGCCCCCTCCACCTTTGCGCCACCGAACGCGTCGCCGATGAACCCGAGAAGGGAACCTCCGGGCAAGGAAGTGAAGACACACGGATCGGGATGCGCCACCAGCGGACGGGCAAACTTCCATCCGTGCAATTGCGCGTGTTGCACCGTTGCGTTGCCGATCCACCGCTGCGCCTGCGACACCAGGGCATCGCGAGTGTCGTCACGGTTGTTTTCCCATAGTTCCAGCGAAGGTGCGTCGTGCACATGCAAGGTGAGCGTGACTGCATCGCTGATGCCCTTCAGGTGATTGTCTGCAACGAAACTGAACACGGGGTCGCCTTCCACGGTCAGTTGCACACCGCCAGGTTCTGCCAATGCAGACGCGCCATCAAGAACAACCATCAACGCCAAGCAGCGTGCATAGGAGATGCTCCGCAGTTGTGCATCGACTGTCGCATTTAGATCCAGCCCGCCCCGTTCCAACAACTCAAGCGATTGCGGCACAGGGGACGAGAGCAGCACCGTGCCAGCCGTCCACGTACGCCCGTCGGTTGCGGTCACCACCATCGCCCCGTCGAGATTGTTCCGAGCACGCTGGGTCACCGTGACCTCGGTCTCCACGTCAGCTGATGACGCCAGGTACTTGGCAATGGTGTTCATGCCAGCCTCAGCGCAGTAACGCGGGTGTCCGTCTCCTCCGGGCGTGAAACCCTGACACCACTCGCGGACGATCCCGACCCGGCGCCATTGGTGAACCAGCTCTGCAAAGTCCGGTGACCGAACCGTGAAGAACTGCGCGCCATGGTCGGCTCGCGCCATAACACCACCGCTGCCGTTGGTTTCGAGCCGCCGCGTGGCCAATCGGCCACCCGGCCCGCGGCCCTTGTCCAGCAGCAAGCACCGCACGCCTGCCTCACCAAGCGCGTTGGCTGCCACCAGCCCGGAGAGCCCGGCACCGACAATCACCACCTGTGCATCGTGTGATGGATCATCGGTCTGGAACACCCACCGAGTGTGTCACCTTCCGGCCTCCGACCCCCACCACGGCAGCCGCAAAACGGATTCAATTCCCGGGTGAATCCACATGTTGGGCGACTCGGCTGACTTGGGAAATGCGCCAATCACCCGCTCCAACGTTGGTTGGTTTTGCAACCAACGTTGGGATTTTGGGCCGATGTAGGCGCTCCCACCGCGGGGTTGGTTGCTAGGAGCGCAACGTTGGAGCGACTCGACCGCCTGGGACCAACCGGCAGTGGAGCGACTCGGGGTCGGGGCTGCGGCCAGACAGGGTGGGGTGAGATCGCCGGGGGCTCGAGCATCTCGACAAGCGGCAACCATTCAGCAGCCGTTGAGCTGTCACTTTTTCGCCCAATACGCGCGAAAACTGCCATGTGAACGTATCGAGCATACGATTTAGGAGGAATCCAGCGAATGCCGAAGCTATAACCATGCCAGCCGAGCCGTTGAATGTGCCGTTCGCTGTCATCGGTAGAGCCGGTGATTTGTACCCCGGTTGGCGACGCGCCCTCACGGTTGGCCGGACAACCGTTCTTGTGTGCGTGGAAGAAGACGGCATCCACGCCATCGCAGACACGTGCCCTCACTACGAAGTTGCCTTGCATAACGGGCGTCGCCGCGGCGATTACATCGAATGCCCGTGGCACAACTGGCTGATTGATGTGCGGACCGGGGAATGCATGCACAACCCTCGGATCAAGAACCGCACGTTCGACGTCATTCAGCACGACGGGACATGGTTCGTGATGGGCGACCCGAGTCTTGATGCCCAGGTCGAACCACAAACCACCGCTGATGCATCCGGCAAGTTGATTCCGACGCCAGGAGACGCGGCTAGAACTGACCGAACCTCACTCGAAGGAGACCAGGCGTGAAGATCGGCGTCCAGCTGCACCCGCAAGCCACCTCAATGGCAGACATCCGACACGCATGGGAACAGGCCGACGCCATGGGTGTCGATTCCATTTGGACATGGGACCACTTCTACCCGCTATACGGCGACGCTGACGCTCCTCACTTCGAGGGTTACTCAATCCTTGCGGCCATGGCGGCAACCACCAGCCACGCGCAGCTGGGTGCCATGGTCACGTGCAACTCGTATCGCAACCCGCAGCTCCTGGCTGACATGGCCCGCACCATCGACCACTTGTCCGGCGGCCGGTTCGTCCTCGGCATTGGAGCTGGATGGTTCGAACGTGACTACACCGAATACGGCTACGAGTTCGGCACTGCACCTGACCGGCTCAAGGCACTGGGGCAGGCCCTCCCGCTCATCACCGAGCGCATCAGAAAACTGAACCCGCCCCCAATCGGTCGTCTGCCAATCCTCATTGGCGGTGGTGGCGAGAAGGTCACGCTTCGTCTGGTGGCGCGTCACGCGCAGATGTGGAACGGCTTCGGGTCCCTCGAGGAGTTGAAGGCCAAGAACGACATCATCGACACATGGTGCGCAGTCGAAGGCACAGACCCCGCCGGAATCCAGCGCACCACGCTGCAGTCCCCAGACCCCAACATGGATCTCGACGCGTACGCCGCCGCGGGCATCCACCACGTCATCCTCGCCCTTGGCAACCCATACGACCTGTCGGCTGTCGAGACGATCCTCGCCCGGGCCCGCGCCTAGAGCGAGCACGAAAATCCGCTTGCAGAGGTCGGTAGAGGTGAACACCCATCTAGGTCTCGGGTCCGTTGTTGGATGGCGCGTTCGCCAAGCCGGGGACCAGGGGATCGGGGCACTCCTGCACGAACTCGGCAAACAGCCAGTCAGCACGGACCAAGACGCGCTTGGCCAGTTGTTGACGGGCGAAACCACGATGGGGGCGATCGAAGCCGCCATCAGGTTGCACCGTGAAGAACTCATCGCCACGCGGCTCGCTGCACTCACCGAGCCGCTGGCGAACCCAGCAACTGTCGATGCCGTGGCAACCGAGGCCTCCCCTTTCGCGCTCGCGGCGCTGCTCCGCATGCTCACCGCAGTCGTCAACCAGCTGGAAGGTCCTGCCGCCGAAAATGCGGCCGGAGCCTTGGAACTCCTCTGTACACGTACTGTTGCGCGGGTAGGGCGCCTGAGACGGTTAGCGGAACTCCCAGACGACGCCGACGACGAGCAGCGCGAAGCAGCCCGTAGCGGCGAAGCCGTCCTCGCCCAACAGATCGAACTTGCTCCAGCCTTGATGCATGCAGTTATTGCACTGGACGTCCCCGACACAACGATAAACAGAACGCGCAGCGCTGTTCGTTCCATCCTGCAGGCAGTGGCCGGAAACGACCTTCACCTTGTGTCGATGGTTGGCGGCAACGCTCAGCGCCTGATGCATCTTCTTGAGGCGATGGCACTTGTTGCCGCCGACCCGCGCCGCAAGCAGATTGCTCGATCAGCGGTAGAACTCTTCGACGAGATTTCCTTCGCCCGTTTGTACGTCACCGGTGCTGTCGCTCAGCAACCTCACGGCGACGGTCTGCACATTGTGCGACCCTTCGGGGCTACCCACACGGACGGCATCGCGCGGCCGTGCACAACCTTGGGCTGGATCCGAGCGCTCATCGCGTTGCGACCCATCATGGCTGACATCGACCGGCAGGGAGAGGTCGACGCGCTACTGGAACTCGTCACGCACAACGCACTGCTGGTCGCCGTCGGGACCGATCCCACACGGTGGTTTGGACCCATCCCGCATGGGCTGGACCGAAGCGAAGAAATGGACCTCTTCGGCGAACCGGACTCCCACCACCGGTTTGCGCCGGGGCCATGGAGACCCAACATGCGTGCAGGGGGCGATCGGGAACAGTGCTGCGCTGTCGCAACCTTGCTCGGCCTTTCGTTGGTATCCGAAACCAGCATTCATTCCACCGGGGATGCGGAAGATCAGACAATCGAGGTGAGTCAGCTCAGTCCAAGCGAGACCACCGGTGACGGATGGGAACTCGTCATCACCGGAGACTGGCCATTCGGAGGTGACATCTCAATTACTATGCGCACAGATCATCCTCTCACGCTCAAGGTCCGCGTGCCGGACTGGCACCCCACGGCTACAAACGCCCAGCCCAACGTTTCCCGGCGGGTCCGAGACCTTCCGGACGAGAACGAGACCGTTGAGCCAACAACCTGGATCACGGTCGCATGCGGAGTCGGTGTCACGGAATCACGGTTCGACTTCCCTCCCACCCCGCGCCTCATGCGGGCTCACCCATTGATGTCAGACGTCAAAGGATGCGTCGCCCTCCTGGCCGGACCATTTGTGTTCTGCCTGGAAGGCGCTGACCAAATGGGCCACCTCCAACCGCGTCAGGTACATTTCGACGCCGACGGCGCAGTCACGTTGCGGCGCGAGGTGGATCATCCGGAATCTACGCAAACCATTCATGCCACCGGCGACTGGCACACCCCATGGACGCGCACCCCAGGGCCTGGCCGCAGGTCGTACAAGCTGTGGGAAGCCGAGGGCCTAGGGTTACCTGTGGACATCACGTTCGTCCCGTACTACTCCATCGCAAACCGAGGGTATTGGGACGTCTCAATTTGGCTGCCACTCGCGGCCTCTACCGATTCGGCCCACTAGACCAACATGAACGCCCCAGCGCCAGCAAGAGACTCCGTATTTACGCATACGTTTCCACTGGGCGGCCACACGCGTGCCGATGCGTTGCGAGTGGCCGTCAAAGACCTCATCGCTGTTAAAGGCACCGTCACCACTGCTGGTTCGCAGGCAGTACTCCGCCTTGCCACGGCGGCCGCCGCCGACGCACCGCTGTTGGCGGGCTTGCGGGCAGGCGAAGTTGCCGGAACTGCCCACATTGTTGGCAAGACAAACCTGCACGAACTCGCTTACGGCGGGGACGGCATGAACCAGTATTTCGGAACCCCACCCAACCCGTTAGACCCTTCCCGGGTACCCGGAGGATCGTCAAGCGGGTCGGCAAGCGCCATCGGGTTTGATCGCGCCGACGCTGCGATTGGCACAGACACTGGCGGTTCCATCCGAATCCCAGCCGCATGCTGCGGGATCGTCGGGCTCAAAACAACCTGGGGCCGAATCGACACAACGGGAGTCTGGCCACTTGCACCAACGCTGGATACGGTCGGTCCAATGGCGTCCGACGTGGACCGGCTGGTCCAACTCATGGATTACCTGGAGTCCGGCTTTGCAGCGCGCGTCGCAATCACCCCAGCAGCTACTTCCGTTGCCGTGCTGGCCACACCATCGGGGTACCGCTGCGATCCTCTGATTGAAGAAGCTGTGGGTGCTGCGCTTCGCGCTGCTGGTATTGCCACCGCAGCGTTAGATGCTTCGTGGTGGCAGCCAGCGGTTGACCACGGCCTCACGGCGCTCGTTGGCGAGGCGTACCGCACTCTCTCGTGGCTGCTGGACCACGAGGAGTACATCGAGCCACGCGTTGCAGCAAGAATCAAACTGGGCGCCAAGATTGGCGACGCGCAATTGGCCGCCGCGCATGCTTACCGAGAATTGCTGGTGGATCACATCAACCGGGCTTGCACAGTCGCCCCGCTGCTGGTCACACCCACCCTGCCGATGCTGCCTCCGCAGATAGACGACCAGGCCAACTACGCGCCCTATACGGCCTACACCCGCCCAGCCAACATGGCAGGTACTCCTGCCATTGCAGTGCCCATTCCTCTGGTTGACGCTCCGCCGTCGTTGGCACACCTCCGAGCATCCATTCAGCTGATGGGCCCACCCAACAGCGAAGAACTGCTGGTCAGTACCGCACGCCGGATCGAAGCAGCCGTACGCCGGTGACCCGCCGCCACGCCGACCACGATGTTGTGGTGATCGGCGCGGGACCTGCCGGCCTCTCCGTCGCGGCCGCCTTGGAGAAGGCCGGACGGGACGTGCTGGTGATCGAGGCTGGCGAGAACAACAGCAGCAACGCCCTGGAGTCACCCAACTTCTTCGCAGCCCGCACGGAACCAGGCGCATGGCGAACCGATGTGTCGGTCCGGCACACCATGGCTCAGGAGTGGCGGCCGTATCGCCAGGGACGCGGATTCGGCGGAGGTGCGGCAGTCAATGGACTGGTCTGTATGCCCGGAGACGAATGGTCGGACCCACCGGATCTGGCGGTTGCCAGAGAACTGATGGCCCAAACCATCAGATATGAACCACAAGGTGTTCGGCTAGGCACTGCGTTGCTCCAAGCGTGCGGTTCGGACCGCACCGACACAGGGACCCCGTGGGCAGATGGCGCCGGGGCGCCGTACCTCTGGACTGAACCGGGCGCCCCGAACAGTCGGCGACGCTTCGCAACCCCGGCTCAGCTGTTGCTCTCCACCGAGGTACTGAGCATTCAGCCGGGCGATGTCGTAACCGTACTTACGAGTGCGGGCGCTGTCACCACTAACACGGTGGTGCTGTGTGCTGGCGCAATTCAGACAGCCAGGTTGGTCATGCCCCACGCCCCTGCCGGAACTGTAGGGAATGCAGTGCAAGACCACCCGGCCATCCGGCTCAGCGTGCGGCTGGCCCGCGGCGCTCAGCTTGCAGACCTCTCTGTCCCTGTGGTGAGTTGCACCGCTCGATGGAGAAGCAGCGGTCGGACACCGTTAGACACGTCATACCCAAACGTCGACCCGCTCGACCTTCAACTCTTGGCGCTCGATGCCGTTGGAATCTCTCCGGAAGACGCGCGACACGGGGTCGCGATGGTCGCCCTCATGGCCCCACAATCACGAGGAACCCTTCGCTTCGAGTCCGATGGGTCTGCGTTGCTGGATCTCAACATGCTCCACCAATCGCAGGATCGTGCCCGGCTTCGGGTGGGTCTCCGCAGACTGCTGCAATTGCTTGCGGAGCCGCCGGTCGCAGAGGTCATCGAGGAGGTGCTGATCGACGACCAAGGGACGCCCCTTGCTGCAGCGCTTCATCTGCACACAGATGATGTTGCCAACGAGGCTGAAACGGACACGTGGATGATGGAAACAGCCGGCGACTACAGCCACGTCGTTGGAACGTGTCCTGCCGGGACGGTCACCGGCACCGGAGACACGCTGGGATTGCTGCACGGAACCAACAACATTTGGATAGCGGACGCGTCGTTGTTCAACAACATCCCCACCGCCAACACCATGGTTCCCACAATGGTGCTGGCGAGGTCGGTAGCCCGCCGTCTTGGCGGCCACTAAACCTGACTTTTGCTGCGTTAACTCAGCCTCTGGTCACCGTGACGTCATCAACCCTGAACGAAAAGCTGCTGGACAAACGAATGGCGGTGGACGAGTTACCCGATGGCGGCGTGAACCGTGAGGTACCCCGGTACCAGCCGTTGCCGAGGGAGGTGAAGCTAATGATGGACGAGGAGCCGTTGGAGAAGCGGACCTGGCCCGTTGGGAACGAGAAGCTGGAGCTCGGATCGATGTACACCGTGACAAGGTGTGATGAACCGGACCTGACGGTTGTTGAGTTCATGCTCACCTGACCCGTTCCGGAGATCTGCAAGCTGCGGCTTCCGGTACGCCCGCCGCTGACGTTGCGAACCGAGCTGCTGAACGACGTTGCAGACCAGTTCTCCGTTCCACCGGACTCGAACGTCCACCCGGCAACCTGCACAGGCTGCGGAATGGTTGTGGTGGTGGCCGCCCGAGTTGTGGTTGTGGCAGCCCTGGTGGTGGTTGTGGCCACAACCGTGGTTGTCGGACGTGTTGTGCTGGTAGTTGGGCCCACCACCGTTGTGGGGGGCCGGGTAGTGCTGGTTGCAACCGTGGTCGGGGCAACAGTCGTTGGAGCCAAGGTCGTTGGAGCCAAGGTCGTTGGAGCCAAGGTCGTTGGAGCTGCGGTTGTCGGCGTCACCGTCGTGGGTGGCACTGAACCGCTGAGCACGGCGAAATCGTCAAGCAGGAACGCTGCGTCTGATCCAACGCCAACCAAGACGCTGACGGTTCCAGCTGGCAACGTTGCCGTGACAGAACCGACGAACCAGCCATTGACATCTGCTGCGAAACTCAACGCGGCGGGCGTGCCAACCAAACCGCCGGTGCCGTTGTAGAACTGCACCTCGCCAGAGCGATATCCCGGGGTGCCCGGGTGCTTCATGTAGACACGGAACGTGTACTGCTGGCCAGCGGTCAGACCGGAGACCACCGTGTACGCCGAAGGGCTTGGGGTGGTTGCGTTGAGTGCGCCGGCACCGGTACGAGCACCGGTTGTGGTGTTGGAAACTGGGCCACCGAACCACGCGTTCCAATTGTCTGTGGTGCCGTTATCGAACGTGCTGCCAGCAACTTGGGTCCCGCCACCACCGGCCACCGTGGTAGTGGGGCCAGCAACCGTGGTGGTTGTAGGTCCAACGCCGCCGCTGCTGATGGTGATGTCGTCAAGGCTGTAAGCCGAAGGGCTGCCGTTGACACCGATGGTGACCAGCGTTGCCCCTGCAGGTGGCGTGAAGCTCAGCGTGAAGCGCTGCCAACCATTAATTGACGGACTGAACGTTGGCGACAGGTCGGCGCCGAGCTGACCCGCAGGGCCGAAGATCTGCACTGCGGCCACGAGGCCGGCAGAGTCGTCACGCTTTGCATACCCGGCCAACTGGTAGGTGGTCCCTGGAATAAGCGAATTGATGCCGATGTACGTGGTGGAGGTTGCGCTGACCGGAGTTACCCGCAGCACGCCGGTTCCGCCAAGCGCACCGGTTCCGGCGTAGGCAACCGTGCCGCCGTACCAAGGACCCCATCCCTGGGTGGTGCCGTCTTCGAAGTCCCAGCGGTTCACCACGGTGCCCGTGACCGGAATTGTGGTTGCAACGGTTGTGGGAGGAAGCGTTGTGGCCGGAGGACCAGCTGGATTGAGCATCGCAGCCAACAGGTTGCGCGTCATTTGTTGGGCACGGGAGTCCACTCCCCAGTTGGCATTGTCAAGCAGCCATGGCCAATAGATGGTGCCAGCGTTAAACACCAGAGCGCCGCTCGGACGCTGGTAGATGGTTGCCTCGTGCAGTGCGCCAGCCTGTGGCACGGATGCGCTGAGGATGACCGCGTTGGAAGGTGTCAGACCGTTTGCGAACGTACGGTCCCACTCGTAACCGACGGCCTTTGGAATGGTTGCACCATCGGTGAGGCCGGTGCCGTTGTAGATCCAATGCGACGCGCTCCGCACGACCCAAGGAACCGAGTTGCCGTAAGCGAAGTCCGACTCGTACATCGAACCGAGCGTTGAGTTCTCTGGACGGTTGGCAGGGCTCTGACGAAACTGGACAGTGGCGGTTGCGTCCTTCACGGGGTCAAGCGCAGCGTCTTTGTAGCAAACGATGGTGCGTGCTGCACGGCCGTCGGCAGCGTTCTCGAGACGTGTCTGCCAGTACATGGTGTTGGCACCCATAAACGCAACGTGTTTGCCCTGACCAAGCCAAGTTTCCAAGTTGTCTCGCATGGACTTTGACCAGTACTCGTCGTGGAACGAAGACAGGAAAGCACGGTGGTTGTTCATCAATCCGGGCGTGAGCGCAATGTCAGAAGAAGACGCGTAGGAGACGTCATAGCCCTCGCGCTCAAAGAACTTCAACGTGTGGTAGTCACCGTCGAAGAAGAGGCCCGAGCCATAACCATCTGCGTACGGACGATCGTAAGAAACCTTCCTCGCACGGCCGCCCGGCGAATTGTATTCGTACAGACTTTTCCCGCCCCAAGCGTTGTACGCCTGGGAAGTGGAAGCACCTACGACATAGAGGAACGCGGAGGTGGAAGCGTCATTGCGAACGACAAAGGGAACGTAGGCGGACGGAACCGTGGTGCCCGAGGGGATGAGCGCAGCGAGGTACATGCCAGATGTCCAGGTTGTGCCAGTTGCAAGCGTGTACGTGGAGGGCCAGTTGGCCGCAACCATTCCGTTTGCATCGGGTGCAGGAACTGCGCGCTGCGTACCAACAACGTTGAGCGCGCTGGCGATTTCGGCCGCTTCATTGCCGCCATACCAACCCATGCGGTAGAAGCGCATGTCGAAGCGCGCCACCTTCGAAGAGATGTGGAAGTTGATGGACGAGCCACGGTTGACAGACTCTGCCGAGGCATAACCTTCCACAACGCCAGCACTGGTGGCGGTGGGCAGGACGAGTGCTCCACTGTCCGCCGGCGAACCGTCGGAACCCTGCCCTTGGAAGTTGGTCCGGCTGACCAGCGTGGCGTCGAGCCCGTCGACCTTCCAGGCCTTGGTTCCCGGCTTCTGATTTTCGAGGACGATGTCGTTCGGCGAGTCGCCTGAGGCTGCCTGCATGCCGACAAGCCCAAGCGTGAGCAGCGAGGCCATCACACCGACGTGGAGCCGGACGGACCGCGTCGACCGTTTACCGGCGATGCGAGCAGCCCAGCGAAAAGAACGGGAGTTGCGGGGGCGCGGGGGCAAGAGCGAAACCATCACCAACCACTTTAAGTGGTTGGTGATTCACAATTCACCCTCTTCAACAAAGTTCGGGCCAAATTCACCGTGCTTAATGACACACCGGTCTTCAACCGGCAGAACCCAAGACTTAGTCCGGGTTGCCCAGCATCGGAGTGACGGGGGCGCTACCAGCGAGAAGTTCGTCTACCAACGGACCGAGGTCGGCTGGGTGGAACGGCTCTCCGCTTGGCTTCACAAACGGTCCGCGACGCCAGCCCTCGGCGATGCCAAGGATGCCACCCGAAGCCTCGAAAACCCGACAGTTGACATGACCTGCTTGCGGTGAAGCGAGCCAGCATACGATTGGCGACACCCAATGCGGTCCACGGCGCTCCCGCTCGTCGTCTGACACCTGACCGTTGTTGCCCAGCCCCTCGGTCATCCGAGTGAGAGCGATTGGAGCAATTGCATTGGCGGTGACGCCGTATCGGGCGAGCTCACGGCCAGCGATGATGGTGAACGCAGCGATGCCAGCTTTAGCTGCCCCGTAGTTCGTTTGGCCGACGTTGCCATAAATGCCAGAGACCGATGACGTATTGATAATACGTCCGCTTACCTCTTTGCCCGCCTTTGACTGATCTCGCCAGTAGGCCGCAGCATGGCGCGAAGTGGCGAATGTGCCCTTGAGGTGGACATCGATCACTGCATCCCATTCGGCTTCGCTCATATTGGCCAGCATCTTGTCTCGCAGAATTCCGGCGTTGTTCACCAGAATGTCGAGGCGTCCAAACGTCTCTACGGCCTGGTCAACCATGCGCTTAGCCCCTTCGAACGACGAAACGCTGTCACCGTTGGCAACCGCCTTTCCGCCCCGCGCCACAATCTCGTCGGCAACTTGCTGCGCAGGCGACACATCGGCGCCAGTGCCATCGATCCCGCCACCGACATCGTTGACGACTACGGCCGCCCCTTGCTCGGCCAACAGCAGCGCGTGTTCACGGCCAATGCCGCGCCCAGCTCCGGTGACGATTGCTACACGACCATCGTTGATTCCCATAGTGCTGGAGATTAGCCACGCGCCCTCAAGAAGCTCCACTTCAGCCGTTGCATGTTCCGGTATTCGTGAGCCGCGGTGGCAAGCTGACCACATGCACGTTCCGGGACTCATCCTCAGCCCACACGCCGTTCGTATCCTCGGCTCGCTTGCCGAAAAGGAGCTCACCGTTCCGGACACATACCCGCTGACTGTCAACGCGCTCGTCACAGCAGCCAACCAAACCACCAACCGGTTTCCGGTGATGGACCTCACCACCGCCGATATCAGTAGCGCAATTGGCGAACTCAAGACCGAGCATCGTCTCGTACGACTGTTGCCAAGCGGCGCGGGCAGCAGGGTGGACAAGTACCGCCACATCATGGAAGAACGGTTCGGCTTGTCGCGGCCAGAGAAGACGATTCTCGCTCTGCTTCTGTTGCGCGGTCCGCAAACGGTGGGAGAGCTGAAAGGCCGCAGCCAGCGCATGCACGACTTCGCAACGCTCAGCGAAGTCGAGCACGTCATCGAACGGTTGTCGGACCCAACCCGTCCCGCAGATTCGTCAGAGCCAACCGACGCACGGGAATCCGGGATGTTGCGCACAGCGTCAACCGCAGGGGCAGTCACGGAGTTGCCTGCCGGATACCAGCGCAGCTGGCCCGGTCCCCTCGTTGTTCGGCTCTCCCGGCAACCCGGCCAGCACGAACCGCGGATCATGCACTTGCTGGGAGGTCCCGTCGACGCTGCAACCGTTGCAATTGAGGGGTCCGCTGGAGCACGCACGGCCGGAGCAGATTCCGTCTCGGCAGCAGCTTCCCTTGCAGACCGCGTGTCGGCGCTGGAGGCTCAGGTTGCAGAATTGGCACAAGCCCTTCAGTACCTGCGTACCGATCTCGGGGCGGACTGATTGCACGAGTCGTGACGCGGTTGGTACGTCTTGCGCCGCAACTCAACTGGGGTCAGGTTGTCGCGTGGATCTCTGACACTGTTTTGACCTCGATGCCACCGCGCTGACGCTGGGTGAGCGTTACACGGACCCGGTTCGGCGACACCGTCTGCATCACTTCCTCAGCGATTTCCACCGCCAGCGCTTCGGCGAAAACGGCCCGGTCACGGAAGCCCCACAGATACAGCTTGAGCGACTTGGACTCAATGCAGCACTCTCGTGGTTCGTATTCGATGACCACGTTGGACAAATCGGGCTGCTGAGTGACTGGGCACATCGAAGCCAATTCGTCACAGGTCATGGTGACCGAAGTCAGGTGCGGTGGCGCCGCGAACACCTCTACGTGGTCTACAGCGTGGCGGACCGTGCTGCCGAGAATGGTGAGGTGTTCAGTGTGCATGAAGGGCGTCACACGGCCAAGGTTAGAGCGCGAGTTGTGAGCGTGGCTTCTGTTAGAGCGGCGAGCCGTAGCGGCTGGTGCGGCCCCATTGGCGGACCATGACCTGCTTGCCAGTTTGAGGCGAGTCAATGACGTACTCGCCGGCGCCGAGGTACATCATGATGTGGCCCGGACGCCAGACAAGATCGCCGGGCAGCAATTGGTCTGCACTGCGGGCGCCAGCGGCATTGATCTGATCTGTGGAGGTGCGTGGAATCTTGACGCCCGCGACCGACCAGCCATACGAAGTGAGGCCGGAACAGTCAAATCCGCCCGGTTCGTTTCCGGAGTACCGGTAGTTGGTTCCAACTTGTGCAAGTGCTGCGTACACGGCGACCATGCGGCGTGGGTCGGCTGCGGCCCAGGCTTGCTCCAATTTGTCGGCTGACAGCTTGGGCAAACGGGCAACGACGAGTTCGACGACTGCGCGGCGAGCCGAGTCGTAGGTCTTGCCCAACGAAGCAGTTCCTGCTGCGGCAGTTCCCTCGACCGGCACCGCTTGGGCAACCGTTGTAATGGCCGCTTTCTTGCTGGCTGCCTTTTTTGCTGGAGTGGAACCGCTTTTTGTGCTGGTGGGGATCGAAACCGCTGGAGCGCCGGTCGGCACGGTAACTGGCACTGTTAGGTCGGCAGGTGGAGGCAGCATGCTGATTGGCGCGGCGTTTGCAAACTGACTTGGCGCATCTTCGCCCTCTAGCGCAACGCTTTTGTCGGGGCTGTTGGGCGTGGTGATTGGCGGGTAATACGGGATGATTGTTGTGTTGGAGGACGTTTCTCCGGCCACCGCTGACGCGGGCGGGTACGTGTCGCCTGCATTCGATGCGCTCGACGAGCCAGGCGGCGTGCTAGGCGTCTGAGTCTGAAGCGAGGTTGCAGGCGGACTGGTCGCCGGCGGACGCACCGACGCATTTCCCGTGCCGCCACGAAGAAGATCGAGGGCATTAGCTGCGGCCACGGCAAGCGGATCTGCAGTTGCTGCGGCGACTGCTGTAGTTCCCGCACCAGACGATGACGCTGGCGTCATCGGTACCAACGCGACGGCCGAAGCCATCACGAAAGCAACGTGTCCGATGCGGCTGGTGCCAAGACGGCGCCAGCTCGATCTGAACATGTTTGGTTGGGTGGTGCTGTGGGTACTGGGCACTGTTACTCCTCGACGTGACGTGCGAGAGAAAGCGACACCAGGCCGACCACAGGGGCTGACCGCAGCGAGAGGTCTGGAACAGACGCAGTCACGGGTTTCATGCGGGACCGCCTACAAGCAGCAGGACGGGCCCCACGTTGCGTGCTGCCCGAAGGCTCGCCGCGCAATCATGGTCAGGTACTGATGAAGAGTGTAGGCGCGCATGGCAACACCGCGCTCCGGCGACTGCCAACAAATCGCCGACAGCTGCCGCGAATCTCGTCTCAAACTATGTGAACAGTGTTCGGTCATGAACCCTGTGGGCGCTCAGTGAGCGCGGCGTTCAGTCAGCCGTCGCGGTTCAAGGCATGAAAGTCACCGAACATCACCCAGACTCACTCGACTGGGTTGCGCGAGCAAAACTTGGAGTCCGAAGCTACGGTTCGCCCCAAGCGATACAGGTCATCGGAACTCGTAGTGGTCAAGGTCGCAACATTGCCGGGTGGAGCAACGCCGCAACTCCCCTTTTGAACAGATCAGGACCCTTTGCCGAGCTGTCTTCAGCCACTGCCCGAACAAAACCTTCCGTCGCAAGCACCTTGCGTCGAAAGTTTGCTGGGTGCAGCGTGACGCCCCACACGGACTCGTACACACGACGCAGTTCAGGGATGGTGAACGGTTCGGGCAACAAGCGCGTTGCGATGGTTGTGTATTCCAGTTTCGAGCGGACTCGTTCGACTGCATCCACCAACACTTCTACGTCGCCAAAACGGTCCGCCTCTGCCAGCACGTCGTCTACGGCGAACACCCGCACAGAGTCTGACGTGCGTACCCGATCAGCCAGCTCCTCCACCAACGCAAAATACGAAATCGTCACTGACGGAACGGCCGCGATTTGTCTCACGTACGCATATGTTCTCAGCTGCTCGATGACCGATGACGGATCGTGATTCTTGGCAACGCTCAACAGCGCCGCAGCCGTTTGGTCAGCGTCGCCGTGAGACTCCAGGGCCCGCCGCAGCAACTGCCAACGCTGCACTAAGGATGGTTCCGCATGCGGCCATTCAAACAATACGCTGAGCTGGCCTTGCCAAATGGTGAGCGCAGCGAGGGCAACGTCAACCCTGGCCATTCCAGCGGCGACAGCGTCTCCTGGCGCGGTTGAGTGAGCGGATGAGGAAACCCGGCCGGGCGACCTCAACGTCATAGTTGATCTATCAGCACGCCGAGCTCGGCGAGTCCACGAAGTACGGCGGCCTCATCTTCGGGCCGGACGGAGGCACACAGCGCGGGGACAAGGTGAACGTCGAAACCTTCCAGCAACCCAGACCGGCAGGTGGCTGCCACGCAGTAGTCCGTCGCAATGCCAACAACGTCGATGCGTCGGATGTCATATGCACGCAGATAGTCACCAAGAGCACGACCGTCGGCGGTATGTCCCTCGAAGCCGGAATACGCAGCTTCGTATGCGCCTTTGACAAAGATCGCGCTGATGAGATGTTCAGCTGGCGCCAAGTTTGAGTGAAACGCCGCCCCGTCAGTGCCAGTGACACAGTGAGCGGGCCAGGAGTCGACATAGTCCGGATGGTCGGAGAAATGATCGCCGGGAGCAATGTGATGGTCAGCGGTCGCCAGTACCAGCGCAGCGTCGTTCTCCTGGGAGCGAAGCCAATTTGCAATACCAGTCACCGCCGCAGCGCCGCCAGAGACTGCAAGGCTGCCGCCCTCACAGAAGTCATTCTGGCAATCAACCACGATCACCGCTCGGCCGGAATGTACCGTGGTCATTGGCCTAACTCCACATGGGTTTCTAGTATCCGCTGGCCAAGTTCAGCTAGCGATGCGCTGAGCCGGGCAGATGCCTCGGGAACCGTGGGACGGGTGAGTTCCGTTCCTGCAACGACGTACTCCACCAACAGGTCTCGCCCTGGCGGCAAACGCGCATCGAGAGACACAATTCGGTCAGTCCCGTCCTGGCGCACAGCGCGCTTCGCTCCTCCGAGAGAGGCCTTGCCGGCAGAACGTTTGGCCACCGGCCGGACAACACCATCGCTGTCTTCGATCTCCACCAGTTTGTAAGACAAACCGGCGGTTGGATGGCCATCGCCTGTCACCACGCTTGTGCCAACCCCGAAGACATCAACCGGGCTTTGTGCGGCAACCAAATCCGCGATGGTCTGTCGGTCGAGGTCACCGGACAAGACGATACGTGTACTTACGGCACCAAGTTCGTCCAGCAGGACGCGTGCGCGTTTCGCTTCGAGTCCAAGGTCGCCAGAATCAATGCGGATCGCCCCGGGACCAGACACTCCGTGCGCTTTAGCAACCTGAACCGCTGCACGGATACCGGCCTCGATGTCATACGTATCAACCAACAGAGTGGTTTGGGTCCCCTGGGAGGCAATTTGCGCGCGGAAGGCGTCGGTTTCACTTGCGTGAGCCAGAGTGAAGGAGTGAGCCGCCGTTCCGGCGGTTGGCACGTGGTAGCGACGGCCCGCCTCGAGGTTGGACGTTGCCCGAAAGCCACCGATGATGGCAGCGCGCGCTGCGCCAACAGCTGCGTCGGGATCCGTACGGCGGCTCCCCATTTCGATGAGGCCGGCACCTCCAGCGACTTCGACGATTCCGGCTGCTGCAGCTGCAACGGCGCAGTCATGGTTGAGGATCGACAACACAACCGTTTCCAACACCACGGCGTCGGCGAACGTGCCGGACACCGTGAGGATCGGCGACAGTGGACCGAACAGTTCCCCCTCGGGATAGCCGGTGATGTCACCACGAAAGCGGTATTCCAGTAGCCACGTACGCATCGCGACGGTGAGTCCCATAGGGCCGTGCAGGTGATCCAGCGCCTCCACGTCCGCTGCGGAAAATCGAAACCGCTCCACCGCATCGAGTACCCGAGCGATACCTGCGACAACCCCGTAACGACGACCCGCCGGAAGGCGCCTGGTGAACACTTCGAACCTGGCACGGCGAAAAGCAACGCCGCTACCGAGCGCGGCTTGCACCATGGTGAGTTCGTATCTGTCGGTCGCAAGCGCGGTCGATTCCACAAATCAGAGTCTGACTCATCTTGAGTCTTCCTGCAACTCAAGTTCAGTCACCCAACGTTTTTCTCCAGCAGAAGCCGAGACGCGAGACGTCCCCGACACAGATGTGTCGGGGACGTCTCAGGTGGTGTTGAACGTTCGGGCGTTACAGCGAGGCAAGCCCGATCAAGCTGCGTGGTGGGTCAGCTGCAGCCGCTGGTGGTGCCGCAGGCCGAGCAGACATAGCACGAACCGGCGCGGTTCATCTCGTTACCGCACGAGTAGCAGAACGGCGCATCCGCAGGACGCGAACGGCTGATGGTGTTCTGCACGATTGGGGCTGTTGGCGCGGTTGGTGCTGTCGCTGCTCCAGGCGCAGCCTGGGTGGTGAGGTCCAGCATGCCCGTGGTTTGGGTGACTGCTTCTTCCACGCCAGGAAGCGTTGGCTGCATACGCTCGTTGGTGGACAGCACACCCAGGTCGAGGCGTTGCTCGTAGGTCAGGTAGTCCAACGCAAGGCGACGGAAGATGTAGTCCAGCAACGAGGTTGCAATCCGGACTTCGGGGTCGTCAGTCATGCCCGCTGGCTCGTAGCGCGTGCTGGCGTACTTCGACACGTACGTGGTGAGCGGCACACCGTGCTGCAAGCCAAGGCTGATGGAGATAGAGAACGCGTCCATGATTCCGGCCAAGGTGGAACCCTGCTTGGAAACCTGGATGAACAGCTCGCCGGCACGACCATCTTCGAACTCGCCGACAGTGACGAACCCTTCGCAGTCAGCAACCCGGAACTTGAACGTGGAGGACCGACGACGGCGAGGCAACCGCTCACGCACCGGCGTGCGAACAACCGTTGTGGTCTTTGCGAGCATCTGCTCGAGTTCGGCCACCTTGGCTGCCAGGCCAGGATCGCCGACGGCCACCGTTGCGGTATCGCTTGACGCGCCGTCCTGGGTGTCGGCCTTCTTCATAGTGGACAACGGCTGCGCGACCTTGCAGTTGTCACGGTAGATGGCGATGGCCTTGACGCCCATCCGCCATGCATCGATGTGGATTTGCTCGATGTCCTCAATGGACACGTCTTCTGGCATATTGACGGTCTTGGAGATAGCGCCCGACAGGAACGGCTGCACCGCCGCCATCATGCGGACGTGGCCCGAGTAGTGGATGACGTTGTCGCCCATGGAGCATGCGAACACTTCGAGGTGCGACGCAAGCAGATGCGGAGCACCAACGATGCTCTTGTGCTCGTCGATGTAGGCGACGATGTCGTTGATCTGGCTTGGCGTGTAGCCCAGGCGATGCAGTGCGCGCGGGACCGTCTGGTTGACGATCTGCATATTTCCGCCGCCGACGAGCTTCTTGAACTTCACTAGGCCAAGGTCTGGCTCGACACCCGTGGTATCGCAGTCCATGAGCAAGCCGATGGTGCCCGTTGGGGCCAGCACCGTGGCCTGCGCGTTACGCGTGCCATACGTTGCAGCCATCTCAACCGCCTCATCCCATGACTCCTCGGCGGCACCGAGCAGAGCCGCAGGAACCAGGGTCTCGTCGATGACGCTGACCGCGTCGCGGTGCATACGAAGAACCCGGTTCATTGGTTCGACGTTTTCGGCGTAACCAGCGTGGGGCCCCATCCGACCAGCGGTACGCGCGCTTACGGCATACGCGTGGCCGGTCATGAGAGCGGTAAGTGCACCAGCCCACGCACGACCCTCTGGCGAGTCGTATCCATAGCCAAGAGCCATGAGCAGCGCACCCAGGTTGGCGTAGCCGAGGCCGAGCTGACGGAAACGACGGCTGTTCTCGCCAATGGGCTCGGTTGGATAGTCCGCCCGGCCGACGAGGATCTCTTGTGCCGTGAAGAACGTCTCGATGGCGGCTTTGTAACCCTCGACGTCGAAGGTGTCCGTGTCGTCCAAGAACGAAAGCAGGTTGAGGCTTGCCAGGTTGCATGCCGAGTTGTCGATGTGCATGTACTCAGAGCACGGGTTGGAGCCATTGATAGGCGACGTGTTGGAAGACGTGTGCCAGTTGTTGATGGTGGTGTTGAACTGCATGCCGGGGTCGGCACACTCCCACGCTGCCGTTGCGAACTGACGAAATAGTTCACGCGCCCGGACCGTGCGAATCACCTGGCCGGTGGTCACACCAAGCATGTCCCAGTCTTTGTCCTGGACAACTGCTTCCATGAAGGCGTCTGTGACTCGGACCGAGTTGTTGGCGTTCTGATACTGGACGCTGAACGAGTCCTTGCCGTCCAGATCCATGTCGAAGCCTGCGTCACGCAGCACTCGAGCCTTGCGTTCTTCGAGTGCCTTGCACCAGATGAAGTCTTCGACGTCGGGGTGGCTGACGTCGAGCATGACCATCTTGGCAGCGCGACGCGTCTTGCCACCGGACTTGATGGTGCCTGCCGAGGCGTCAGCACCACGCATGAAGCTGACCGGACCCGACGCAGTACCGCCGCCCTGGAGGTGTTCCATGGACGAACGAATGTTGGACAGGTTGATGCCCGCGCCAGAACCACCCTTGAAGATAATTCCCTCTTCGCGGTACCAGTTAAGGATGGCGTCCATCTTGTCGTCGACGGCGAGGATGAAGCAGGCACTTGCCTGCTGAGGAACGCCCTTCACACCGATGTTGAACCACACGGGCGAATTGAATGCGCCCTTCTGGTGGATGATGAGGTACTTCAGTTCGTGGTTGAACACCTCTGCCTCGACGTCGTCGAAGTAGCCGCCTTCCACGCCCCACTGCGTGATGGTGTCAGCAACCCGATCAGCAACCTGCTTCAACGAACGCTCGCGCTCCGGCAGGCCAAGGGTGCCGCGGAAGTACTTCTGCGCCAGGATGTTGGTGGCGTTGAACGACCAGGTGGAAGGCACCTCGACTCCGAGTTGCTCGAACGCAACCTCGCCGGTCTTCCAGTTGCTGATGCGTGCGTCGCGACGTTCCCAAACGACCGTGTCGTAAGGGTGAACGCCTGGGGTTGTGAAGTATCGGCGGAGGCCAATGCCTGCTCGCTCGGGTGCGATTGCCATGTGTCGCTGGGTCCTTTGTGGTGACGAACGGGAAGTGTGTCGAAAGTGCGGTGATGCTGATGTTCGAAGCGTGTGCAACTAAGCGAATCAACCAAGCGCGCATACCAAAGGTTTTGCAGCGGTTCTTGAGTGCTTCGGGTGTATCGACGGAGTAGCGGGCGGGCCGGCTGCCTCGACGAGCGGGGTTGGTTGTGGTCTGGTCTCGGGCTGTGAGGCGAAGCGGACCAGGGGAACGGTTGATCACCCTAAACCACAACATCTCGTGGTGGCTGGATACCGCAACCGCTAGATGAGGGTTAGATACAAGCCTGTAATTCCATCCATGTCAAGCGACGATTTCGCCTTAGTTTGCAATTTTTGGCCCCTACTGCCACGGCTCTCCGTGGCATGGCGACACGGTACGGGTTTCGCCTTGTGGACGAACAGACCGTGAGCCTGTGGATCATCTGGGGATTGTCTACGGAAAACCCCGACCGCAACATCAGCAGGGTCAGAAAGGCACGAAAAGATGGCCGAAAGTTCTCAGACAGCCGGAGACGAGACGGACGCCACACCCGGTCAAAACTCTCACTGATCGGACAAACTCAGACAGGAGAATCCCCCGAGTTGCGCCGGGCAGCGGAGGTCTTACCCATCAACTTCACTTCTCGGGTGAAATCATCGAGGTCAGTGAAACCTTTGTACACCGATGCAAAACGAATGTATGCCACTGCGTCGACGTAGCGGAGACGCTCGAGGACGGCCAGCCCAACTCGTTCCGATTGCACCTCTGTCCCTTCGAGCCGAATGGACTCTTCGACATCGGTCGCCACGTTGTCGAGGACGTCGTCGTCGATAGGCAAGTTCTTTGCTGCGGCTCGTAAACCGTGTAGCACCTTCACACGATCGAACGGTTGCCGGACTCCGTTGCGCTTGACCACAACGACCGGAATTTCCTCGACTCGCTCGTAGGTAGTGAACCGCCGCGTGCAGCCAAGGCACTCCCGCCGTCGGCGAATGGCCGATCCGTCGTCCGCGGATCGTGAATCGATCACCTTGTCTTCGATGCTGGAGCAGGCCGGACAACGCACGAAAACGACGATAGACGAGCGCCCGCGGGGCACCGGACGACCGCCGCCACCATCCGAGGAGGCGGGTCGGAACCCAGACGCGACTGACGTCACTCCCGCCAGCCATTAGCGCAGAGGTACGAGCAGTGTGTCCCCGGCCTCAATTGCAGCAGAGCCATGCGCATCGACGATGGCTTGCACCAACGGCCGCACGTCTCCGGTTGGTTGCATACGCCGGGCGATGATCCAAATGGAGTCACCAGGCGCGACCACGACCGACGCGAAACGGCTCGACGACTTGGGCGTTGGCCCCGGGTCTGCGGTGGCAACTTCATTGCCGATCACCACGACAGTGAGCAGCGTGAGGAGACCCAACGCGACGAGAAGCGGACGCAGGCGAGCGTTGCCTCTCCTCAGCTGATGCAATGGGACGTGCTGAACAGTTCCGAGGGAAGGCGAGGGATTCAGGGAGGACAAGGTCTGCGCCGCCGCCTTTGCCATGACCGGTGGGTAATCACCAACGAAGCCCCGAGGGTCCACCAGAATGCCGCCAACGCTGGCGGGCCGAGGCGTCGCCCGAGGAGCGGGCTGCAACAGCCGGGATCGCTTCCCCGGCGAAACGAAGGTAAGCGCACTTGCGGTCAACAGATGTGGGCGAAGCGCCTGCCGAGGCACGCCGGAAACACGGCTGGATGCGGTGTTACGGAACTGCGATGACATCGTTGCGGCCATGGGGATTGACTCCTGAAGATGAGCGGCGGGTTTGAACAACTGCTGAAGTGGGTTTGAACAACTGTTAAGTGCATACACGAACGACTGTTCGATGACCACTGAACCACGAACGATTGTTCGTGTCAAGACAATTTCCGAACAGATGTTTGTACAACGGACTTTCGCCTGATACCGTTTGCCACGAACACCTGTTTGCGTTCAACACACCTGCTACTTCTCCAACCAGTACTTCCCCCGCTGCCACACCGAACCCTCTCGTTCACAAGGACTCCCCATGACCACAGAGTCGTCGCTCACCGATCGCCATCGTCAAATCCTCAAGTGCATCGACACCGCCATGAGAGAGCGCGGGTACCCGCCGTCAGTCCGTGAGATCGGCGAAGTCGTCGGGCTTTCGTCCTCCTCCACCGTGCACGCGCACCTCAAGACGCTTGAGACGCTCGGGTATCTCCGCCGAGATCCTTCAAAGCCACGTGCCATCGAAGTGTTTTTCGAGCCAATGACTGGCGCCTCGGTTGAACGTCGCCCTGTTCGCCACGTTCCCCTTATCGGTGACGTTGCCGCCGGCGTGGGCGTCATCTCTGAAGAACGCGTTGAAGAAGTCTTCCCGCTACCTGAAGACTTCACCGGTGACGGCAACCTGTTCATGCTCCGGGTCAGGGGAGACTCCATGATCGAGGCCGGCATCCTCAACGGAGACTTCGTGGTGGTCCGTCAGCAAGATGTTCGCAACGGCGACACCGTTGTTGCTGGCATCCCCGGAGATGAAGCAACGGTCAAGGAGTACAAAAAGAGCGGGTCGCGCATCACGTTGCTCCCCCGCAACCAACGCCTTGAACCAATGGTGTTCGACGCTGCAGACGTCAAGATTTTTGGCAAGGTGGTTACGGTTCTTCGCCGTATGTAGGCAGCCAGCCGCGGGGTCCCCAACGGAGAGCTCAGGGTGGGTTCGCCGCCCTGAGATTCGCCCTATCGGCCAGTCATCACCAGGTCCAGCAGGACCATCGCCACCCGCTCCAGGTCCGCCCGAGGCACAAACTCTCCAGCGGTATGCGCAACCGTCGGGTCACCTGGGCCAAAATTGGTCGCCGGAATGCCGTTCGCGGTGAAGAACGCCACGTCGGTCCAGCCCAACTTGGCCACGGGGTCCAGTCCAATCCGGGATTGCAAACCTGCAAGCAGCGGGTGGGTCAACGACGGCGGCGTTCCGTTGGCCACATCAACCACTTCCAGCGAAGCGTCATCGCCCAGCACATCGTCGCCGATCAACGATCGGAGAAACGTTTCCGCTTCCGCCGGCGTGCGGTCTGGCGCAAACCGATGGTTGATGGTCAGTTCCACGCGGTCTGGAACCACATTGCCAGCGACACCGCCGTCTACCTTCACCGCTTGTACAGCCTCGCGATACACGCACCCGTCGATTTCCGGCTGCCTGCCACCACCGGCCTCAAACGCGTCGAACCGGCCAAGGACAAGCGCCAGTCTGTGAATCGCATTGCGGCCCATCCAGGGGCGTGCTGTGTGGGCGCGTGCTCCGCCAAGACGCAACACTGCGCGCATGGTTCCCTGGCAACCGGCCTCGATGCGAGCGTTGGTTGGCTCGCCAAGAATTGCGGCATCGCCTGCAAGTAAATGCGGGTGGCTGGCAAACACTTTTGGCAGCCCATTGTGGACCGCTGCCACCTCTTCGCATTCGTAGAACACACCAGTGAGGTCCACCGCAGGCTCCGAGACGGTTTCAAGGATGTGCAGGAAGACAGCCAGTCCGCTCTTCATGTCGGCGGAGCCCAACCCATGCAACGTGTCCCCCTCGATCACCGCTGTTGCATTCCCGTTGGCCGGCACGGTGTCTGTGTGCCCCGCCAAGATCAAACGCATCGGACGACCAAAGTTGGTTCGAGCAATGACGTTCATTCCAACCCGGTGCACTTCGAGCCACGACACAGCGCGGAGTCTCGCTTCGATGTGGTCGGTGATCTCCTGCTCCTCATGACTCTGACTAGCGATGTTGACCAAGTGCGCTGTTGCCTTGAGCAGGTCCACGCCCGCCGTCATCGGTAGACCCCGGCCGCAGCTAGCCGATCCGCCGCCAATTTCACTCTGTCGTCCGGCTGGACCACCGCAACCCTGATTCGGTCAGACGATGCACTTCCGTAAAAGTCTCCTGGGGACGCAAGGATTCCGGCCGACTTTGCCAGCCAGTCCGCAGCTGCCCAACCATCGCCAGGTTGAAAATCCGGAGACGCAGGAACCTTTGCCCACAAATAGAACGACCCGCCCGGCATGGACACATCGAAACCCGCTCCCTGCAACGCCGGAAGCATCACCTGCAACCGATGGAAGTAACGCTGCCGCTGTTCTTCCACGTGTGCGTCGTCGGCGTATGCCACAGCCCCTGCTGCTTGGATAGGCCCGGGCACCATAAAACCTGCGTGCTTACGAACCTCGCTGAGGTGATGGACAAGTCCCGGGTCACCCGCATAGAAGCCAACGCGCATTCCCGCCAGGTTGGAGCGCTTCGACAACGAATGGACCGCAAGCACACCTTCACTACCGCTGGACAGAACCGTTTGCGGGTCACCCGACCAGGTGTATTCGCAGTAACACTCGTCCGACAACACCCACACGTTGTGGGACCGACCCCAAGCTGCGGTGGCCGCGAGATCGTCGAGGTTGCCAGCAGGGTTCCCTGGAGCGTTGACCCACAGACACAACGCCCGTGCCGCATCGTCGACTTTGATGGACGCAAGGTCCATCTGCCCTTCTGGCGTCATGGCAACGGGCACTGCACGAAGCCCAGCAAGCAGGGCTCCCATCTCATAGGTGGGATACGACACCTCTGGGTACAGCACCGTGTCACGGTCGTCGCGCAACAGGCGCAAGTACGCCGGCGTTGTCGCTACGAATTCCTTCGTGCCGATGCACGCACCGATCTCATTGGCGGCCGAGATGGTGACCCCAAACCGCCGCTCCAACCACCCAGCCGCCGCGCCCCGAAGCCCCGGCGACCCAAGCGAAGTCGGATACCCCCGTTCCGAGCCCGAAGAGCCAAGCGCAGCGATAACCGCTGCTGGCGGCGCATCGCAGGGCGTGCCGACCGACAGATCAACCAACCCACCGGGAACATCCATCGCAGCCCGCTTTGCGGGCTCAAGACGGTCATACGGATACGGCGGAACGACGAAGGCCATGGCCAGATCACGTTACCCCCGAGCAGCACACCTCAAACCAGCTTTCCCCGTCCTCAACCAACCCAGCGGAGCAGACGGCGGGTGACCCGACGGGAGGGGCCCGCCGCGCGCAGCGAAGCGAGCACGGTGGGAGGCAACCCGGAGGAGGCAGGACCCGCCGGCTGCGTAGCGAGGCGGGTTAGACGCGTTCGGGGTACATGGCCCGGCGGGCGACCGGGACACCGGCGGCTGTGGCGTCGACACCCAACCGTCCGGAGACTTCGCCGTCGTCGTGGAGGCGAACTTGCGAGGGCATGACGCCCAGTAGCGACGCAATGGAGCCGAGTGCACCTTCGTCGCCGACGGGGATGCGCAAGCGCCAGCCATCGACGCGAGCTTCCACAACGGGTTCCGGACCGTCGGGCAACACGACCACCCTGACCTTTTCGTCTCGCGCCGTTGGATCGGGGTTGTGAGAGCGGTTGAGCCAGGTGGCGTCGATGACAACACCGCGAGTTCTGGCGGCATCGGTGACAAGCCGATGCACGGCTCTGGCTCTGGGTTCTTGGAGGGGGTCGGCCGCCGACCAGTCATCGAGCGTCTGGCGATACCACGGGTGGCGCATGTCCACGATTGCCTCGTTGGTTGCGACGGTCCGCATGCCCTTGGCAAGAATCCCAGCGGCCTTGTTGGTAGCCGAGCCCATATGAAATGCAAACGCATCCAAAGCAAGGACGTGAGTCCAGCCGCGTTCCGTTGCCCTGCAGCACCAGTCAACTTCTTCGGCATAGCCGCGTCCGAAGACGGGATCCATGACGCCGACCGCGTCGATTGCAGCCCGTGGGATGTACAAACAGAATCCGCACCCAGTGGGGAGATCCACGGTTGCTCCGGCGAACTCGTCACGCAACGATTCGGCGATGTTGTCCAGCAACGCTTGGTCGGACAGGTGCTGTTCAGCCTCGTGGTTCTCCAGTGAAAACACGCTGACATCGTTTGCCCATGCCGTGACGCTGGCGATTTTCGGAGCGGTCGCGGCAGCGGCCACCAACGAATCGATCAACTGAGCCGAAACGACCACATCGCTGTTGAGAAGGACGCATGCGTCGTACCCGCCCTCGACGGACCACAACAGGCCAAGGTTCATGTTGCGTGGGATGCCAACGTTGCGCGGCGAGGTGTAACACACGATCCCGAGGGAGGCGCAGAGGAAGGCGAGTTCGTCGGAAAATCCCGGATCCGGCGAGGCGTCGTCGAACACAACCACGTCGACCTCGTGCGACGAAGTACTTGCGAGGCGGGCGATGGACCTCAGGGCCCGCGGCACAAACGTGCGGCCGTTGTAAACGATCACCGCGACAAGAACGCGCGTCATTGCAGGGGTGCCTTCAGGACCGCAACGCGTTGCGGAGGTTCCACACCTTCGCAGCCCATCGATACGCAGTGGACGCTTTCTGAGCGTCGAGGTGCGCAGCCTGCGCGTCTAAGGCCGCTTGACGCTGCGCCAGTTGGGTGTCTCCGGCTTGGTGCCGGACAGCTTCTGCAGCTTCCAAGGAAGTGATATGCGCACGTAGTGCATCGGTTTCGGCACGCGACGCAGCCGAACGTTGGTTGGCCTCAACAAGCCGGGCGGTGAGATCGATCACCCGAGCGTTGGCAACCTCAACGTCGAGCAGGGCCTGCTCAAGGGAAAGGCGGTCAAGCTCGGCCACCACGTGCTGTTGGTGTTCCGGTGAACTGGCCGTGACCAGCGAAAGACGCGGGCCTGGCGAGGACGCACCAGCGGTGTCCTGAGACGCCTGATGCGACTGTGCGACAGCGTGCATCGTGGCAGCCGACGAAAGTGCAGACACGGATCCAGAGGTGGCGTCGACGGCGGCAACAGTGCGATCCACTACACGTTCCGATGCGCTGTCCGCATCGAGGTCATCGTCGAACTCGGCGTCAAAATCAGACTCGAGGTTGACACCAAATACTTGGTCCGAGATCACGGCGTCACCCCGAGAAGGGTGATTGTGGTCTGGTGCTGTGTGGTCTGAAGTCATGGGCATGTGCTTTCGAAATCAGAGCGAACGGCGACGGGGTACTGCGAGAAGTTCGCGGAACACCATCACCAAGCGATCGGCATGTGCGACCCAACTGTACTGTCGCCCAGAGCGCAGTAACGCGTCGCAGTGCGCCGTTGCCAAGGCAGGGTCCAGCAACAGTCGTTCGGCCACACCGGCCAGCTGTGACGGCTCCCACGACGACGCCAAGAGGGGCAAAGCGTCGGCGGCGGGATTGCCTGCCAGCTCGGAGATTGGACCAAACCCCACGCTGACGGTTGGCACACCAAAAGCGGCTGCTTCAAACGGTGGCAGACCAAAGCCCTCGGCCGAAGTGGGATACCAGGCCATGGCCGCGTGAGACAACAGCCAATTGCGCTCATGCTCGTGCACTTCGGGCAAGACATGAAGCCAACTCTGCGAGCTGGGATCAGCGAATCGTTCGGTGGATTCGGCCAAGCGGGTCGAGCCAAACGGAACGGCTGGCCCAGCCATCACGAGGTCGATGTCCACGCCTCTGTTTCGCAGTTCCCGATGCGCCGCGATGGCCAACTCTCGGTTCTTGTGGTGGTAGTTGACACCAAGCGTGAGGGCGAACCGACGACCCGAAAAACCAAGTGCTTCCAGCTGCGCCGGGTAACGAGTTGCATGGCCGACACCAAGGTGTTCGGTGCCCAGAGGTACCACCGAAATGCGTTCGTCTTCGATGCTGAGACCATGCAGGTGCATCTGCGAACGGACGTCGCCGGAAATGACGGTGACACCGTCTGCCAAGCCGACGACATGATCAATTGAATCCCGGTAACGCTGCCACTGGCCACCGTCTGGGAAGTAGCTGCCGTTGACGTACGCGATGACGTCGAGAACAGACACGACGTAGCGGACAGCCGTACGACGCCACGGCGCTGGATCGTAGCCCTCGACCGGCTGATATGGGCGAAATGCAATGTCGACCACGCCGAAGCTTGCCGGGTCCATGTTTTGTCGGGCATCGACCAAAGGAAGTGAGAAGACGTCCGCGGCATAGCTGGGCACCGGCCCGGGCAGCGCGACACCCACCCAGGAAACTCCTGGGTGCTGCGCCAGCGCGCGAATGGTTTGCGCGCATGCAACTTGGGTACCGGTCTCGTGCGGACCGAAGCATGAACCGTCCACCAGGACGCGCAATCCTTCCACCTTGACTCGTGCCAGCTGGTGCTGATGGGCGAATGGGGAATCGCCGCTGACACGATGCGCATCTGTGGTGCCGATCAGGAAGCGGTAGCGATGCAGCAACCAGCCCACATCGTCAGCACGCATATCGTCATCTGTGGGTCTGATTGCGGCATCGGCGGTGCGACTTACAAACGTGGCGGTGTCTACCAGGTTGACGAATCCCTTTTGAGTTGCTCGGGCAGAAAAGTCTGCGACAGCGACATCGAACCGTGCAGATGCCGGCGCCTCGAACCGACCGACTGCACCCAACCCTGCGGCGGAGAGAAAGACCACGGGACCAACCGCCAAGGGAATGGGCGCACGTGACTGACGCGGCCGTTCCTCACGGAGGACCCTGGTGATGGAATCCTCGTGTTGTCCATCAGCGACACGGGTCTCTGCGCGGTTGCGAGTTGGGAAACTGAGGTTTGCGGACGCGTTGCAAAGGAACGACACCGATGCCACTCGTAGATCGGCAGCCGCCCAGTCCTCTGCGTTGGCGAAAGGTTCCGATGGCAGAGTGACCGCGTCGTCGACCACCACAACATGGCCGCCGGTGGCCAGGAACGTTGTGTTGATCAGTTCGCTGATGGAACCAATGCCGCCCCACGAGACCCGATTGTCCAAGCCGTCGAAGAATTTTCCGTGAATGGGATACAGCACACCGACCACAATCGGGTAGTCGGTTTGTTCGAGCACACTTCGGACGGAGAGCAGCCACTTATCGGGGCTCTCAGCCACGAACATGACAACGGTCGTCTCTGGCCGGTGCGCCGGGACGGCGGGGCTGTCTTCAGGCACGGTCTGACGGTAGCCCGCCGCGTTGCGGTCGTCGGCACATCGGCCATCACGTCGGCAACCGTCGGCGTCATACGCCCAGACACCGGTGTCTGACGGGGTACCCTCGCCGTCACCGTGAGTCCCAACGAGTCCACAACTTTCGACAGGGCTACCCCTCGACTCGAGCCGGAACTGACCGCCGGGCGGATGGTGGCAGCAGTCTTCGGCCTAGATCAGCGAGTGGCTGGTCAGGCGGCCGCTGCGTGGAGCACAGGAGTCGGGCAGCTCTGGGTGTCTGACGCATTGGTTCATTACATGCGTAACGATGCTCCATCCAGCATCAACGCGAGCCGCCTGACCGATAGTCAGTCCTTGTCAGGGATGCACTCGATGGCTCGTTCAGCCACAGGTTCAGGCACGTTGATCGGGTTGCGCGGAGCGGACGGAAGTTTGCTCGCAGCCTTGGCAGCAGATGACATCGCGCTGCATCAGTGGCGACGTGCCGCGTTGAGTGTCCCTTTCGGATTGACCAACCCCGGCCGCGTCATGGTTGACCGCTTACTCAACGACGGGCGCTTCGCAAACGCCGCAACCCTGCCGGTCTCAACCGCGCCTGTTCAGTGGCCCCAGACCTCAACACTCACGGTCCCCGCTGTTTCCGCGTTGCTTTTCGACCATTTGGTCATCCGGTTGCGCGATCTCGACGCTTCGCTCATTCACCCACTTGGGGCCGCGGCAGCATCGCTCGATCGAATCGATCGAACCGGCGGGGACCTCAGGTTGCATTTGCCGCCGCCAACGTCGCGGCCAGCACCACTGCCACCAGACCCTGCTTCCGACGAGTCCGGGTTGCGTCGATGGCTGCTCGCCCAAGTCGGACCGGGCCGCTTTGCGCCATCGCGCCTTCTTGCATCGATTCATGCAGCACGTGCGGACTTGTCGGACGCGTTTCCAGATCTTTCAGTTGAGTACTGGCAGATTGCATTCTGGCGGTGGGTCGAGCAGTTCGGAGCCGATCCAGATCTGGGAGCTGGCTTGCCGAACTGGGCGGTTCGTCCGCCCCTCCCGGTGCCAGCCGCAGATGCGCCTCCCAAGCTGGTTAGTCGCCTGGACAAGGGCGTGCAGGTGGTTGGCTACTTGGAAGCGGCTCTGGGGCTCGGCGAGGCAGCCCGTCTATCGGTTCGCGGATTGGAGTTGGCCGGCGAGTCAATTGAATCAACGTCCTACCGACACGTTGTCAGCCCCCCGGTCGCTTTCAAAAGACGCGTGCGCCCTGGACAGGCGCCTCCAGACATCCAGTTGATCTGTTTGGCTGGGGCAGCCCTCACGCGTTGGAACCGGGGACAGGTTCCAACCGCTGGTCCTCAGCCGTATCGGATTGGGCTGTGGTTCTGGGAGACCGATTCACTGTCGCCTTCGATGGCCGCAAGCCTGCCAATCATCGACGAAGTGTGGGTTACGTCCGCCTATTCGGCCCTTGCAGTTGAGAACTCAACGCCAACGTCGATGCCAGTTCGAATTGTGCCGCTTGGTGTTGGGTTGCCGGCCGTTGGCTCTGGTCCGACCACCATTCCTCCGAACCGTCTCGGCACCTCCGGGACAAGGTCTGAGCGACGCCGCGTTGTCGAGTCCTGCACTGAGCTACGCCCGTTCGTGGACCGGCGTTGGTGTGGGTTCAGTTTCGACTTGTCGTCACGATTGGTTCGGAAGAATCCACTTGGCCTGATCACCGCTTGGCGCTCGGCGTTTCCCGCCCCGGGCTATGAACTCGATGATCCGGTTCTCGTCGTCAAAACAGTCAACGGTTCAGCCCAACCCGAGTTGTTGCGAGAGTTGCGCTCTGCGATGACAAACCGGGAGGACATGGTTTTGATCCAAGACCCTTGGTCTACGACAGCGCATCACAATTTCATTCGCGCGCTTAGTTTGTATGCTTCACTGCATCGCAGTGAGGGTTACGGCCTTGTCCTGCTGGAAGCCATGGCCTCCGGGGTGCCGGTGCTGGCCACGGGCGCAACCGGGAACATGGAATTCATGGACGAATCGTGCGCCTGGCTCGTTCCGGCTGTACCGATGATGCTTTCAGCCGATGAAGGCCCGTACCCCAAGGGAAGCTCGATGTTTGAGCCAGATCACCGTGGTGCCGCAGAGTTGTTGGGGAAGCTTTTCAGCTCCGAACCCGGCTTGGTGGCTGAGCGTATGGCTAAAGCAGCCGCGGCACAGGCTCGGGTGGCTCCGTTGACGGACGGGTCAGCTGCGGCCACGTGGATGGCGCGCCGCCTGGCCGAGATCCGAAGCAACCGCTAAATCAGTTGCGAGTACCAAACAACGCAACAACCTGCGACGCTTGATCTCGGCGCACGCGCAGCACGGCTTTGCCGTCAATCCGTGCAGCGGAGGTTGGCAACGTGAAGCCCTGCAGCGCATCAGGTTCGAACGCACTGAAGGTTTTGGCAGTCCCGTACAGCTCTGTGATGCCGTACGTCTTGTCCAGTGTCACGGCACTCTTCAAATCGCTGATGAGACCCTGTGCGGTGATGGGGTTACGACCGCCTGAGCCGATCACTTTGTCCATGACCTGTTTGATGAAACGCTGTTGACGTTGCACACGTCCGATGTCGCCCCTGCCGTCGGACTTCCATGCGCCGTCGATGAACTGTTCGTAGTGACGGCTGCGTACATACGCGGTTGACTGCGTTTGGTTCAGCAACTGGCAACCGGCCGGAACATCCAGCTTGGTGACTTTGTCCCGTGCTGGGTGGTCAAAGCAGATTTCGATACCACCAAGCGTTCCAACAATTTCTTGGAATCCGGCAAAGTCAACTTCCGCCACATGGTTGATTGGGATGTTGAAGTTCTCTTGCAACGTACGCACGAGGCTGTTGACACCCTTGGCGTACGCAGTGTTGATGCGATCGTTCTTGCCCGTGCCAGCTAAGTGCACATAGGTATCTCGCGGAAAGGACAACAACGCGGCACTCTTGCCGTCCGGAGAAATGCGCATAACGATGATGGTGTCGGAGCGGTTGCCACCGACAGTTCCGAAGCCTGCTTTTTGTGAGTCCGGGACATCGGCGCGGGAATCGGAGCCAATGAGCAGGATGTTCTGTGCGTTCACGCCGCCAATTGGTTGAACGTCCACACGATCGACAAGAAGTCCACCCTCGCGGGGCTTCTCGACTTCTGGCAGCACCACGTCGGGCGCGTTGGCACACGCCGGGTCGTCATCGCACGACCCCTGCCCGGGGATTGTCACCACAGGCGTCGTGGGCCCAGGCGCAACGGTGACCGCGTCAGCGGGCTGGGAATCGTCGAAGCCGACACTTGGATCGTTGTTCAGCTCGTTGGGGTACGTAGTCACTGCCGAAGGAACAGAGCCCCCCGGAAGCGTGCTGACGAGCGCCGGGACGCCGGGGAGGTCGAGGGTCTGGGAGTTGGCTTCGTTGCGGCGCAGCGTTGCGAACTGCCAGGTGACGTAACCCGTGACCAACACAACAACGGTGAGCATGGCCAAACCAGTACGCCGCAAAGCGCGGCGACCACGACGAGCAGGTTTGACAACCTGACCGACTTCCCGGGACGAAACGGGCGGTGCTCCCGGCACTTTTGCGGGCGGAACCTGAACAGGAGTGCGGGCCGGAGCTGGTGTGCGGGCTGGCGACTGGAGAAATGCAGCAGTGGGGTCGTCGAGGTATTGGAACGGGGTGTCGTCCCACTCGCCCGCGTCGATCTCTTCAAATTCGCCGGTGAAGTCTTCGACCAAGTCTGCTGGCATCGCGTTAGTAGCTTTCGCAGCCGTCGAAACAGCGGCGCGGGCGGGTGTCGCTGCTGACTGAACTGCGGTCGTGGCTGGTTTCGCGACAGGGGCTACGACGAGGACCGGTTGGAGGGGTGATGGAAAATCGTCGAGGTCATCACCCAGGTCATCGTTCAGGTCGTCACCCAGGTCGAGGTCACCCAGGTCACCGAGATCGTCGTCGTCGTCGGCATCGTCGGCATCGTCGTACGGCTCGAAGTTAGGTGCCCATTGTTGCTCGGAAACAACGGGCGTCACAGGCGACCCGGGCGCGGCCGAGTGGTGAACGGAGGGATCGGAGTTGAACCCGAGGTGCAGCAACCCATCAGGCTCGGGTCGCGCGCCCATGGTTGCGTCAGCGGCGGCAGTGGACGCGACTTTCGCCGCTTCAGCGTCGAGGGCCCAGTCCGACCAAGGGTCAGCTGGCGTACGGGTTCGGGGACGATGCAAGGTCATTGATCGTCCTCATTCAGCCGAAATCACGTGCGCCCCAAGCCGCACGAGTTTGTCCAAGAAGCCCTCGTATCCGCGACCAATCATGGAGGCGCCGCGAATGGTGGTGCGTCCGTCAGCGAGCAACGCCGCGATGACATGGCTGAAGCCGGCACGCAGATCTGGCACTTCAACATCGGTGCCCTTGAGCTGGGTGACGCCCTTGAACTGGGCGAGGTGCTTATGACCGAGCCCGCCGAATCGACACGCACGGTTCTTCGGACAACCCGACGTGACGCTGATGTCGGCTCCCATCTCGATGAGGGCTTTGGTATAGGTGAACCGGTTCTCGTACACGGTTTCGTGGATGAGCGACGTGCCGTTTGCCTGAGTGAGCGTGACGCCAACCGGCGCCTGCCAGTCCGTCATGAAGCCGGGGTGCACCGCTGTGTCCACCTCGATTGGGTGGAGTTCATCTGAGTCACGGCAGAACCGAATGCCCTGTGGCCCAGCGGTGAACGACCCGCCCATGAGGCGGTAAGCGCCAAGGAACGAAACCATGTCTTCAACACGGGCCTGCCGCACGAACACTTCACCGTGGGTGGCGATGGCGGCACATGCCCAGCTGGCGACTTCGAGCCGGTCTGGGATGGCAACGTGCTGGTATCCGTTGAGTGTCCGCTGCCCGTGGATGATGAGCGTGCGGTCGTCGCCAAACAAGATTGCGGCGCCCATCTTCTGCAGAACAGCGATGAGGTCCAAGATTTCGGGTTCGACTGCTGCGCCGTGGAGCACCGTGGTTCCTTCGGCAAGCGTGGCAGCCAGCAGCACCTGCTCTGTTGCACCGACGGAGGGGAACGGCAGACGAAGTTCGCAGCCCACCAGGCGGTCCGCGGTGAGATGCAAGCCGTCAGCTTGTTCGTCGATGTCGGCACCAAGTTGCTGCAACGCCATCAGGTGCCAGTTGACCTGACGGCCACCAATGTCGTCTCCGCCCAAGCTGGGGATGATGGCCTCACCGGTGCGATGCAAGAGGGGGCCGCAGAGCAGGATGGGAATCCGGCTGATGCCGTTGAACCTCCGGGACTGCTCCAGGCTCATGGGGGTGACGTGCTCGGGGTGAACCTGGATGGTGCCAGCACCGTCTTCGCCGGTCTGCACCCCAACACCCATGGCTCTGAGCATGTCGCTGACGATGAACGTGTCAGAAATGGCAGGCGTGTTGTGCAGGATCGACGGGCGATCCGACAGCAACGAGGCCACCAATTGCTTGGAAATGGAGTTCTTTGCTCCCCGTACGCCGACCTCGCCCCGAATGGGGTGTCCGCCTTCAATACAGATCGTGTCGGCCAGAAGACCCGGGGTCACGGACATGGCCAGATACCCTACCGGTCGGCCCGTGTGTTGGGAGCCGAAACAGGTGTGAACCCTGTCAGCGGAACAGATCTTCTGCCGGCGGGCGGACGATTTCCGCTGCCACGCTGGACTCTCGTAGCCACGACGCCTCAACGCCGCGCACAATTGCCGCACAGATCCCGGTCGCCTTCCCCATGACCAGGTCTGCTGCACCGGCCAGTTCGTCGGCTACACAAACCTCGGTCACTTCGAGAATGCGCCCCTGGGCGTCGGCGGTGCCACGCAGATCGTTAACCGCTGCAATGCCAGCTGTACCGAGGGCGACGTCGGTGAGCCCTTTGCGCCACGCGCGTCCGAACGTGTCGCTGACGATCACACCCACGGTGACCCCGCCACGACCCCGAACGCCGTCCCGGATACGTCGTGCGGACCGGTCAGCGTCCAGCGGCAGCAATGCCGCGAAGCCCTTCTCGACGTTGCTGAGATCGACGCCCGAGTTGGCACAGACAAATCCGTGTTTGGTTTCGGTAATGAGCAGTTCGCCTCGAGGTGACACCCGGCGCCGCACCACCCGCACTGCCTCATCTAACACCAGCCGTTTGTGGTCCTCGGCAGCGTCGGGGTCGATGGGGACCAGGCGCCCTTCAGCTTTGGACACAACCTTCTGCGTCACCACCAGCACGTCGCCGTCCAACAACCCAGGTCCCCCGTCGGCCCGAGCCGCATCAATAATGAGCTGCGCGAGGATGTCGCCTGGGCGCACCTCTCCGATGCCAGTAATTGGAAGCAGCTGCAGTCCTGCGGTCATACGTTCAGTCTGGCGCATTTCCATCAGGGGGCAGCGGTAAACCAATCGCCGCTGCGGCGAGCGATGCTCCGACTCCGGGTTTACTCATGATGGTGTCTGTGACGATGACGTCGACCCCACAGGCACGAACTGCGTCGGCCTTGTCCGCATCGGCCAGGTCGATAATAAGCGTACTGACAAATGGGGCGTACAGCCGCGCAACGCCAACCACGCTTGGTTCATGGCCAAGCTCAATCATCATCCGGTCTGCCGGGCCCTTCAACGCAGCACCCGCAACGATTGGCGACACTGCGCTGCAACGATCACGCGCTGACGTCAACGCTTCGCTGACACCGCTCACGGCAAGCAGGGGGCCGATGGAAACCAACGGGTTGGAGGGAGCAATCACCACTCGGTCAGCGGCTTGGATGGCTGCCAAAACGTCAGCACCTGGCCGAGCAGTTTCAGCCCCTTCGAAACGAACTCCGGTAACCGGAACCCCGTGCCGAAGCCGAACGAAGTACTCCTGGAACGCCAGGTCTCCATCGGCGGTTGCGACGAACGTCCGCAACGGATCGTTGGTGACCGGCAGCAAGCGGTATCGCAACCCCCACGCCGCTGCCAGCTCGGCAGTTACCTGGGTGAGCGAATGCCCTTCAGCCAATCTTCCCGTGCGCCACAGATGCGTTGCGAGGTCTCTGTCACCGAGGTTGAACCATGTGACTGCACCACTTGACGCGTACCGCTGCAGCGACTCCATTGTTCGCCATGTCTCGTCCGCCAGGCCCCAACCACGCTCTGGGTCAATGGCCTCCGAGGTGGTGTACACAACGGTGTCAATGTCAGGGCTGACGTGCAAGCCGTGAAACACGGAGTCATCGCCAGTGTTGGCAATAACCGTGACGCTGGTTTGGTCCACGATCTGGAACAGACCCCGAAGAAATCGTGCGGCGCCGACGCCACCTGCAAGAACCGTTGTCGTCGTGCTTGTCGTCGTCATGGTGCGACGCACTTTACGCGGCGCCGCCCATACTCAATTATTCAGGACGAGGGTGCGCCGAGTTACGGGGAGTTGAGACCGACGCGTTCGGCGCGGAGCACAACAGAGGGCTCGATGATGACCCCATCGCCGATAACGGAAATCTCGGTGATTTCAGCGCCAGCGCCGATGGTGACGTTGCCACCGACTATGGACTGCTTCACAACCACGTTGGATCCCACCTGCACACCAGGAAGTAGCACAGCGTCTGTCAGTCGGGCCTTTGACCCGACGACACATCCGTCGCCAATGACGCTTCGGACAATGACAGCATCGGCAGCCACGGTTGCGTTGGAACCGATGCAACTGCCGCCTTGGTGGTGGCGGTCAAGCCAATCAGTGTTTGCCTGCAGGAAGAGTTGCGGCGTTCCGGCATCCAACCAGTAGGCCGGCGAATGGATTGCGTACAGACGACCTTCGGCGGCGATTGCCGGGAACGTTTCTCGCTCGATGCTGACCTTGCGTCCCTCAGGGATCCGAGCGAACACGCTGGGGTTCAGGATGTACGTGCCGGCGTTGATCCAGTCCGTTGGCGCTTCATCACGAGGTGGTTTCTCGACGAACGCGACGACTCGACCGGACTCGTCAGTTGGCACCACACCGAATGCCGACGGGTCTTCTACCTGGGTCAACGCAAGCGTTGCCTCTGCACCGGTTTCACGGTGACGCTCGATCTGCGCGGTGAGGTCGAGCTCGGTGAGCACGTCACCGTTGACGACAACCATTGGTTCGGTCTCGTTGAGCCAGCCGACAGCACCCGCAGCAAAGCGGATGGCCCCGGCGGTATCAAGCGGGCTTGGTTCCACGGCGTAATGCAATTGCACACCGCAAACCACGCCGCCCGGAAATGCCTGGATGAACGCGTCTGGCTTGTAGCCAAGCGACAGCACCGCTTCGGTGACACCGTGCTTGGCCATGTGTTCCAGCTTGCGCTCAAGAATGGAGACACCTGCCACCGGAAGCATCGGCTTCGGGCGGGTATAAGTGAGCGGACGCAAACGAGTGCCCTCTCCGCCGACGAGAATGATCGCTTTAGTCATGTAGTTACCTCAGGGAACGCATCGGCGGTTTTACCAACGGTCTGCGCGTGACCGCAGTCACAGTTAGGTAATTACTACTTCTTGGTGGTGGGAGCTGCGGCTGTTGTTGTGCTTGCAGCAGCAGCTGCCGTCGTTGGAGCAGACGCTGTAGTCGGCGAACCGACAGCCGTACTTGGCGTCACTTCAGCGGTTGTTGCAGCCGCTGCAGCAGCATCTTCGGCTGTCTGCAAGTCGGCAGGTGCTTCAAGCGCGGTAGCTGATGGTGGCACTGGCGGCACAAAATCCTTGTCCACACGGGCAAACACATACGCATAGCCGGACTTGATCAGAACGCTTCCCGCTCCGCCCAACGCCTGCTGACCCTTGACGTCTTTGTTGACGACACCGTCTTTGAGCACGTTTTTGTACTCAAACACCTTGATGACAGATTCTTTGCCGTTGGTGCACTTGGCACCAGCTTTGAGGGTCTGGTCCTTGGTGGCAACCAGCGCCGGGTTACTGACAGAAGCAACCTTGGCAGGCAAAAAGATGCTGGAGTCGTTCACCTTGACCCCGGTGGCGTCAAACCAGCGGCCGATGACTGCGCGACGACCCGCAACTGTCTTCGAGAACGGGTGCACGTGCATCAGGCCGTCAGCGTGCGAGTGGATGCCCTTCGGGTCGACGTCTTCGTCGCCGTTGAGTGGCTGCAACCACTCCTGGCCCTTGGCCTTGGTGCAGTCGTAGAACCCATACGCAGCGTGAATGTGTGAGTTGGTGACGTAGTCGTCGTAGCGCTTGGCAGCGGCCACCATTTTGGCGTTCTTCGGGTCGTCCTTGTACTTCTTGAGCGCATCGTCGTACAGCTTGCGTTCCTTAACCGAACGAGACTCCGTACCGAAGTATGGAGGATTTGAATCCTCCCGTGTGGAGTACCAGGACTGGCCGATGAGGCCGATGCCGATGACGGCAATGCCGAGCAAGGTGCCGTAGTAACCCCACGACGTGGAGGTTTGGGCTCGGGTCCGCCCACCGCCTGCCTTCAGCGCCCGATCTACGGAGCGTGATGCGGAACCCTTAGCGGGTGATCCTTTTGTGGCAGGGCGCGGTACGGCGGACCGACCTGTGGACCCACCCGAACCGGGCGTGTTGGACTCGTTCGAAGCCATAAGGACATAAATCCTACTTGCCCTGCCCGCACACTGTGCCCATACGACGTTCCGGCTTGTTAACGCGCCTGATGGAGGGCGGCCGGAGGACGGGCATGTCGCCCTTGTCTCGCCTGCAATGCAGCCAGCATCGCTGCGCGGGCTATTAAACCAGCCGCCACAACTGGCAATGCAAGGCGCTTCAACCCGGTTGAGGACCGCCCGGCGAAGCGCCACAACGACCGATGGTGGGCAGCAATCATCGAATAGGGCCGAACTTTCGATGAGCCCCCGATTCGGTGCACCACGGTTGCATCTTCCGCCACAGCGACGCTCCAACCAACCTTTGCGAGACGCCAACACAAATCGACGTCCTCCACATACATGAAGTACCCCTCGTCGAAGCCGCCAACTTGCTCAAACGCGGCACGTCGGACAGCCATCGTGGTGCCGGAGACCCACTCCGGCCCGCCGGGCGGGTGCAGATAGCCCTCCGAGAATCGGTTGCCCGGAGCCAGCACCCCCGCAAACGCGTGGACCGCGCTCCGAAAGAGCGACGGAAAGCTGCGGGCCGACGGATAGACCGTTCCGTCAGGACTCTTCACCGTTGGACCGACTACGGCGAGGCGACTCGGGTCGCCATGCGAATCCCCCGTTGCATCGTCTTCGAATCTTGATGCAAGTGACGACATGGCGCCTTGGGCCAGCTCTGTGTCTGGGTTCAAGAAGACCACGATTGGCTCGGTGGTCACAGCGGCCCCACGATTGCATGCCGCACCAAACCCGACGTTGGTCCCGAGTTCAAGCACCCGAATCGGCAGCTGATCGGACAACGCTTCGACCACGGGGCGAAGTTCACCGACGTCGGGCGACCCACTGTCCACGACGATGATCGAACCAATTATGGGGTCGCCCACCATGCTGGCAAGGCAAGGTCCGAGGTCCGCAGCAGATTGATACGTCACGATGACGACTGCAACCGTGCCCGGACCATCAGACGCAGGCCCGAGGGTGAACGGAGGACATGACGAGGAGCCAAGATCGGTCAGGCACCAGCGAACCGACCCATCGTGCGAAGCGTGCGCTCCAAGGCATCGGGCCACTGCGCCATGGGTTGCAGGCCGAGGGCGTCTCGTGCCACCGAACCAAGCAACGAGAAACCTGGCCGCGGTGCAGGACGTGCAGCCAGCATCTCTGCCGAACTCACTGCCAACACCCGGGACGGATCGTGGCCAGCCATCGCGAAGATTGCCTGCGCAAACCCGTGCCACGTAGTCCGACCAGGGTTGGACGCATGGAACACACCGCTGACCCGTCGTACCGCCAGTTCGCGTAAGACAGCGGCGAGGTCGTCAGTGAACGTTGGCGAACCGTGTTGATCATCGACGACGTTGATGGTGCTTGCTTGGGCGTGCCCCTCGTCAGCTAACCGAAGCATGGTGCGAAGGAAGTTCTTGCCTTCAGCGCCGCACACCCACGCAGTGCGCACGACGCACGCATCGCCGGCCAAGCGCCCAAGCAGTTCGCGTTCCCCCGCAAGTTTTGAACGGCCGTACTCGTTGATGGGGTTTGTGTCATCCCATTCGTTGTACGGGCGCCCGTGGCCCCCCGCTCCATTCCCGTGCTCCATTCCCCGCTCCGTTGCCTGCTCCGTTGCCGTCGAACACATAGTCCGTTGAGACACCCACGACCCGTGCTCCGACGAGCGCTGCTGCTTCGGCAACGTTGCGGCTTCCCCATGCGTTGATGAGCATTGCCTTTTCCGGGTTCTGCTCACACCCGTCCACGTCGGTCCACGCCCCGCAATGCATGATCACGTTGGGTTGCCACGCACCCACAATCTGCAGAACGGCTTCGCGGTCCGCGACGTTGCACTCTGCACTTCCTAACGAGTTCACGTTGTCACCTGCGGCGGCACACGTGCGCGCCAGCGCAATCCCAAGTTGTCCTGTTCCGCCGGTGATCAGCACTCGCATGGGGCCAAGCTACCGAACCCGCGAGCACCCTTGAGATCTGGCAGGTCGGGCGCGCGGTTCATCAGGGTTGGGTAGTCCGCGCGGTCCACGTCCATGGAACACTTGTCGGGAACACTTTGGTACCGGTCTCCCTCTGATCTGGTTTCCCAAGCGGTTCGGACTTTCCCATGCAGAAATTCTTCCTCCTCTCGTTCATCATCGTGTGTCTGGCCATCCCGGTTCGTCGGGCCAGCGCAACCAAACCCGTTCCCATTGGACGGGTCGTGACGGACTTCATGTTCTTCATCGTTGCCTTCGCCGTGTTCATGCGGTTCTTCTACGGCCGGCTGGCCTAATAGTCCCGATGACCGACACATACCCAGTGGACGCGGGCACGGCCGAACCAACCGGCCCCATCCGTATAACACGAGAGAACGCTCCGGCGCTCCCTGCACGTCTGGTGAGCGGCCTTGAACAAGTACGCCATCACCCACGGGCAGAAGTAGCTGGATCGATGCGGCGGTGGCTGCTTCCGCTCGTTTCCCTCGGGGTGGTCGGCCTTGCCTCGCTTGGCGGTCTGATCGACCCGAATATCTCGTTCCTCATCGTGTTGCTTGCATCCGCTGTGACGATGTTCGTTTCGGTGCCAGTGAAGCTGCTCACCATCGCCGTGACCTTTTTGGCACTTGCGGTGGACAACCCTCGCGCATCGCCAGCTAACGGAAACTGGTCGCCACCGTGGATCTTCATCGGTGAAACGCTCTACAAGAACCTGGACCCGCTCCCCGTTTGTCTGCTCGACCTGTTGGCAGCTGCATGCGCGGTTCGAGGCGTGTTGCATTTGCGAACCGATAGCCGAATGCGGGTCGAGCGATCCCGACTGTTCATGCGAATCATCGCCCTTGCAACCGGAACCATCTTGCTTTCGTTCTTCGTCGGCGTGCTTCGCGGTGGCGATCTCAAGCAGTGCGTCTATCAAACCCGTGTGTTCCTGTGGATTCCATGCTTCGCTCTCGGCGTCATGACTGTCGGAGACCTCGCGTTTCTTCGGAAGCTGAAGAACACGATGCTCCTGGCTGCGTCATTGAAAGCACTCACTGGACTATGGGTTGCGCTCACTGTGACGGCAAAAAGCGAAAAGACTCCGATGGACTTCGTCACAACGCACGGCGACTCCGTGACGTACACGATGGTGTTCGGCGTGATCATTGCAGCGTGGGTGGCAAAGGTTGATCGCAAGCAGCGCGCTTGGCATGGCGTCGCGATGTTCTGCACGCTTGTCGGCTTGTACACCAACCAACGACGAATCGCCTTCGTTGCCATGGCTTTCGCTCTGGCGATTATGTATTTCGATGCGATTCCAGAACGCCGAAGTGCCATTAATAAGACCGTCTCCAGGTTCCTCATTCCGGTTGTGGTCTACCTGGCCATTGCTTCGTCGGGGATATCGCGCAGTGCCATCTTTCGGCCGGGTGCCAGTCTCCGTAGCGTGGTGATTCAGGATGACCGGTCCTCCAGCACACGTGACGTCGAGAACTTCAACCTTTATTACACGTACAAGACCAACCCGCTGATTGGGATCGGCTTCGGCCACGAGTACATCGAACTGTCCAAGGGCGACTACATCGGCGACGTGTTTCCGCAATACAAGTACTTGCCGCACAACAGCCTTCTCGGACTTTTTGCATACGGAGGTTTGCTGACTGCGGCCGGCTACTACGTGCTGTTTCCCGCATCGCTCTACCTCGGGTTACGAGCAACCAAACGCCGGTACACGCCGGAACGTTGGGCTTTATCGATGTGGGGTGCGTCAGGTATTGCTGCGTTGCTCATCCAAGGTTTCGGCGACGTTGGCTTCCACGATCAGATGGTTGGACTCCTCGGCGGCATCGCTGTTGGAGTGTGCGGTGCGCTGTACTGCGAACCGGACCCAGAGGACCAACCGGTACGACCACGCGACGGGCGCGCTCCACAGCGCCTCGGCGCCGCGTAGCCGCCAGGCTCCGTGGAACTCTCTTACTTCACCGAGTCGGCAAGTCGCCTCAGATACGTTCCATACGTGGACTTACCATGTTGGTCGGCTGATTCACGTAACTGTTGGGCGCTGAGCCATCCGTTGCGATAGCCGATTTCCTCGAGGCAAGCGATCTGCTCTCCCTGGCGGGTTTCCAGCACGTGCACAAACTGCGACGCTTCGAGAAGCGACTCGTGTGTACCCATATCAAGCCAGGCCATGCCGCGGCCGAACGTGGTGAGGTGAGCGGTGCCCTGCTCCACGTACCAGCGGTTGACGTCGGTGATCTCATACTCACCGCGCGGCGACGGCTGCAATTCAGCGGCGACCTTGGACACCTGTGCGTCGTAGAAATACAACCCGGTTACGGCCAGGTTGGACTTTGGCTCTAACGGCTTCTCCTCGATCGACAAGATTCTGCCGGTGCCGTCTATCTCGGCCACCCCGTAGCGCTCGGGGTCTTGCACAACGAAGCCGAAAAGCGAGCATCCGCCCTCGGTCTCCACACGTTCCACTTCTGTTCGCAACAATTCCGGTAGGCCGTGGCCGTACATGATGTTGTCGCCAAGCACCAGGCAACCCGGCTGGCCGCCGATGAAGGAAGCTCCAATGACAAACGCCTGCGCAAGGCCATTTGGTTCAGGTTGCATGGCGTACTCGAAGTGCACACCGAATGACGATCCGTCGCCGAGAAGACGTTCGAACAACGGCAGGTCGTGCGGAGTGCTGATGATGAGAATCTCGCGGACGCCGGCCAGCATCAGCAAGGAGATGGGGTAGTAAACCATTGGCTTGTCATAGACAGGCAACAGCTGTTTCGACACCGCACGCGTGACCGGATGCAAACGTGTCCCGCTTCCTCCGGCTAGCACAATTCCCTTCACGCGGGTCCTTTCCCAACTTCCGTCAACGGGTTCACCCCGAAGTGCCATCTCCGGCGTTGGCCACGCTAGTGGGGTCAACCGATGCCGAGGGTGCTTGGCCGCAGCCGGGACCTTACGAGCCAGCTAGGCGGACTTACGGGCTAGCTGGGCGGAGGTGAACCACGTCGGCGGCGTGCACGGAGACCTGAGTTCCCGTGTCGGCGCGTTCCACGATCAACGCACCCCGATCGTCGACTCCGACCGCAGTTCCATCGAAGGTCTCGGCAAACTGCTCAACCCGTACGTTGCGCCCGATGGTTGCGCATTCGCGCCTGATCCGCGCGATCACCGCTTCGAAGTCGGAGTCGAGTTGGGCAACAACGCTGACGACTGCAGCGGCAAGAACAGCAGCGGCGTTGACCGGATTGACGTCGCTGGCGCCAATCTCGCTCAGCCATTGGGCTCGCTCGGCCACAACCCCGTCAACTTCTGGCGGCATGCTGAGGTTGAGACCGATGCCGATGACCACCGTTGGCGCCGTCCCGGCAGTGGTGCCGGATTCGCACAAAATGCCGGCGAGTTTGCGGCCGGTCACTGGGTCCATAAGGTCATTGGGCCATTTCAGCTCCACCCGGTCTGCGGTCACACCGAGTGCCAGCACCGTTTCTCGAGCGGCAAGGCCAGCGGCTAGAGGGACCAAACCAGCCCGGGCAGAAGCATGTCCGTTCCCAGGCATCGGCACACGAACAGACATCGTCAAGGAACTCCCGACAGGTGATTCCCATACCCGACCCAGGCGACCACGCCCAGCGGTTTGCCGATCCGCCACAAGAACAGCTGGTCCTGGCGGCTCTGATCCGGGCTGATCATTGGCATCGCCAGTGGGAAGTGTGCGTCCTTGGCTGCCTAGAACCGTGTTGGTAGAGGCACATTCGTCCACCCAGCGAACTTCGGCGAACCCAAAAGGGCTCAACAGCCGGCGGAGATCTTCTTGCTTGGCGGCCGAGTCCACGATTGGGCGAGGATAGGCGACTGTAGATTGAGCAGTCTCCCATCTGACCCAACTGGACCCCGCATGCTGAAAAAGATCCTCATCGCCAACCGTGGCGAGATCGCCGTCCGTGTCATCCGCACTGCACGGGAGATGGGTATCAAAACCGTCGCCGTGTACAGCGAAGCCGACCGGAATGCGCTGCACGTCCGGCTCGCCGACGAGGCCTATGCACTTGGTGGCAACACCAGCGCAGAGAGCTACCTCAACACCCAAGCCATCCTCGACGCCATCGACAAGAGCGGCGCCGACGGTGTGCACCCTGGTTACGGGTTCTTCTCCGAGAACACCGATTTTGCTCGGGCCATCACGGAAAAGGGTGTGGCGTTCATCGGCCCTCCTCCCGCAGCCATCGAGGTCATGGGCGACAAGGTGTCATCACGCAAGGCTGCCGCGGCGGCTGGCGTGGCGATGGTGCCAGGAACCATGGACTTCCTCACGGGTCCAGACGACGTGCGCGCGTTCGGTAAAGAGTTCGGTTACCCCATTGCCATCAAGGCAGCATTCGGCGGCGGCGGACGCGGCATGAAGGTTGTGAAGGCTGAAGCAGAGGTCGACGATCTACTTGCTGCTGCGCAGCGCGAGGCCAAGTCGGCGTTCGGTCGCGACGAGGCATACATGGAGCGCTACCTCACCTGGCCACGTCACGTGGAGATGCAGATCATTGGCGATCAGCACGGCAACGTGGTGTGGGTCGGCGAGCGTGACTGCTCCGCACAGCGCCGTCACCAGAAGCTCATCGAAGAAAGCCCGGCGCCAGACTTCTCCGAGGAGCTGCGTCAAGCCATGGGTGCCGCTTCGGTGCAGTTGGCAAAGGCCGTTGGCTACTTCAACGCCGGCACCGTGGAATTCATCTACCAAGACGGCCAGTTCTTCTTTCTCGAGATGAACACCCGTCTCCAGGTGGAACACCCCGTCACTGAAATGGTCACCGGCATCGACCTGGTCGAGTGGATGATTCGCGTTGCCTCGGGCGAAACACTGCCCATGACCCAAGACCAGGTCAACGCGTCCCGTCGAGGCCACGCCATCGAGATCCGTCTCAACGCGGAGAACCCTGCCGGAGGCAAGTTCCTGCCGTCGCCTGGGCCAATCAAAGAGTTCGTGCGTGCAGACGGTTACGGGGTTCGCACCGATGCCGGTTACGAACCAGGCGACGCCATCAGCCAGTACTACGACAACCTGATTGCCAAACTCATCGTGTGGGGCAAAGACCGCCCAACGGCAATTGCTCGTGCCATCCGCGCGCTCGAAGAGACCAAGATCGTCGGTGTACATACAACTATCCCTGCGGACCTGGCAATCCTGCGCCACCCAGACTTCTCCGCAGCAACCCACTCCACCAAGTGGGTTGAAGACAAGTTGGACCTCAAGGAACTCAAGTCCACCAAGGGCGACGAAACCGCAACGGTTCCTGCTGCCGCCGAAGGTGAACCCCCACGGGTCCGCAGAGACATGGACGTAGAGGTCAACGGCAAGCGTTTCAAGGTTGCCGCCTGGGTTCCAGAGTCTGGCCCTGTCGTCGGCGTCGCTGGCAACGGTGCCGCTGCGCCAGCCAAGCCGAAGCGCGCTGCAGCTGCTGCAAGCAGTGGTGCTGGCGGCTCGGGCGACGTCACGGTCCCTATGCAGGGAACCATCGTCAAGATCCTCGTCGAGGTCGGACAATCCGTTGAGGCCGGCGCTGCGGTCGTCGTGCTGGAAGCCATGAAAATGGAAAACCAGATCACCGCCGAGAAGTCCGGCTCGGTCAAAGAGATCAAAGTCAAGCCTGGCGATACCGTGGGCGCCGGCGACGTCGTCGTGGTCATCGGCTAGCAGCATCGCAAAACCCACACAACTCGGCCTTCGCATACGCGCAACTCGGGCATTTTGCCGCCGATTCTTGCCCCGTTTTTGCCGAGTTGTGTGGGAATTTGGCCCGAGTTGTGCGGGAAAGTAGCTGGGTCAGACGGCTGGCAGGGTGAGGGTGAACACGGCACCCCCGCCTGGCTTGTTCAGTGCAGCAACAGACCCGCCGGCGGACTTTGCGAAATCCGCCACGATTGACAGGCCGAGTCCTGAACCGGACACGGAGCGGGCCTCGTCGCTTCGGTAAAAGCGTTCGAAGATCCGGCCTAGGTCAGCCACCGGGATACCCGGGCCATGGTCGGTCACCGTGAACACAACCTGTGCACCGGCTCGATCAACGGAGACCTCAACCGGGGAGCCGGGAGGAGAGAATTTCACCGCGTTGGAGATGAGGTTGTCGACTGCCCGCTGCAACGAAGTCACGCCAGCTGTCACGTCGCAGCTGGCCGACGCGTTGATCTGCGCGCTGATGAGTCGATCGGACCGACGAGACCACCGGGCCGCACTGGCGGTCGCCATCTCACCAAGATCAATTGTCGACGCGACCTCGTTGCGTGCACCATCACCAGCAAGCGAAACAAGTTCGTTGGTGATGGCAGTCAATTCGCGAAGTTCAGAGTCCAGGTCAGCCAAGATTCCGTTGCGGCGGTCAGCGGGAAGGTCTGCGCGTCGGAGTAACGACACGTTGGTCCGGATGCTGGTGAGCGGTGTGCGCAGTTCGTGGCCGGCATCTTGCACCAATCTCGCCTGCGCATCTCGGGACGCCCGCAGAGACCCAACCATGCCAGTGAACGCGTGCGTCAACCGTTTCGTTTCTTCACCCGATGCTGCTGGCGGGACAACCGCGGCATCGAGGTCGCCGGTGCGATCGATCTGTTCAGCAGCGTTGGTCAGGGCGACGATTGGTTTCGCAATCCGCCTGGCAACCGCTGCACCTGCGGCGCTTGCGAGTAAGACCGCCGCAGCCGCCACGAGAGCGATTCGGGCCAATAGGGAGGCCAGCACACGGTCGCGTTCATTCACTGACCGTGCAGCCTGCACGGCACCAAGTCCTTCCACCCCAACGGTGACCACGCGAAGGTGTTCGTCGTCCACTTCAACTGTCGCGGAATGTGGCGAATTGCGGTCGGAGGTACCCGCAGCGACTTCACGGTCCGCATCGGATACGGGGAGCAGCTTCGTTGGGGAAGTCGCGATGATGGTCCCGTCGGGGGCGAGACATTGCACAATCACGTCACGGTTGGGGCGTCGTGGGCCACCACCGCCAGGTCCCCGACGATTCTTTTCCTCGATGCCACAGACTGCTTGCGCGGCAGACAGGTCCGTGCCGACGGGGCCGATGACGCTCTCGATTGAGCGGTCGATTGAGGTGTCGAAACCGTTTCTCGTCAACACGTAACTAGCAGCGCCTATAAGCGCCGCTGTGCCAACCACGAGCGCGGCCGTTACGGCAGCTACCTGTGCACTGAGTTTCACTATGTGCTCTTAAGACCCGACGCGCACGGTGTACCCGATGCCGCGAACGGTATGCAGAAGCTGCGGTTCGTTCGGCAGATCCAGCTTGCGGCGCAGGTAGCTGATGTAGACGGCAAGAGTCTTCGATTCGGGACCGAAGTCGTATTGCCACACCTGCTCATACAGCGACGAATGGGTCACAACCACACCCGTGTTGCGAGCGAGGGCAACCAGCAGATCGAACTCTGTCTTGGTGAGGTCAAGTTCTCGATCAGCTCGAAACGCACGACGGGCTGCTTCGTCAACGCGCAGGTCTCCCACCACCAATTCGTTGGGAGTGTCCACGTGGTAGGCCACGCGGCGCAATAGCGCACGGACATTGGCCAGCAGTTCATCAATGTCGAACGGCTTAGCCAGGTATGCATCGGCGCCTGCGTCCAGGCCAGAGACCCGGTCCGAGGTTTCCGTCCGAGCGGTGAGCATGAGGATGGGCGTGTGATCGCCGCGTGAACGCAACCGACGACACAGCGTCAGCCCGTCGAGGAAAGGCATCATCACGTCAAGGATGATCAGGTCGGCGGTGTTTGGGGTGTCGCCAGTCAGCCAGTCAAGGGCTTGCTGACCGTCGGGAAATGGGACCACGTCGTGGCCTTCGAGTTCCAGGGCGGTAGTGAGAGCGGTTCTGATGGCCCGGTCGTCTTCGGCGTAGAGCACGGTTGGCATGTGGATCATCTTTCCGTATTGGAAGGTTGGTTCGGTGAACAGGGTGAATCGGGCTGAGCCGCGCCGGTGGGAACCGCGCCGTTGGGAACCGCGCCGTTGGGAAGGCCGTCGATGACGGCCCTCCCGTGGTTAGCGATGCGCATCTCGCAGGCTCAGTTCGGCACGGTGCCGACTGACCAGGTTCAGGCCGCTTTCGTCGTGCTTGTGGTCGACCCGCTTGTAGTGGCTGGACGTGCTGGCTTCACACCGTTCAGACGGTCAAGGATGCGAGCCTTGAGGTCCGCTGCGGTTGCTTCTGGGTGCTCTGCCTGCTCCTCGGCGAGGTAGGCGTTGACGATCGTGTCCAGCGAGACACCCTTTTCAGTGGCGATCTGGGCGATCGTCTTGCCAGCGGCCATCTGCGTCTGCAGGTCTGCTTCAGTGATGCCAAGCGCCTTCGCAACGGTTGCTGCATGTGCACCCATGCCGCCGCGTCCGCCGCCGCCATGGCCACCGCGTCCGCCACCGCCGACAGGCATCGCAGCGATCACTGCGTCAGCTTGAGCCTGGGTAATAGTGCCTGCGGAGACCAACGGTGCAAGCACTGCCCTCTTCTTGGCGGTGCGCTCAGCGTCGGTCGGTGCTGTCGTTGGCTTCGCTGTGCCCTGTGCCGGACGAGCTGCATCGAATGCGGCGTTGATCGCATCTGCCTGTGCCTGTGTGATGGTTCCGGCGGTCACCAGCGCCGACAGGTGGTGTCCGCCCCGCCCGCCACGGTCGCCTTTGCCGGTTGATGTGGTGCTCTTGGCGGTGGTGGACTTGGTTGACGTCGTGGTGGTGGAGGTCTGTGCGTTGGCGAAGCCAGCGGTGCCGAGAATTACAGCGGCGCTGAGGCCGAAGGCGGAGATGCTTTTGCGGAGGGAGTTCTTCATTTGGGGGTTCCTTGTTTGTGTCCGGAGCGGAACCGTTCCGTTCGGGATGAAGCCAGATTGCGGCCCGAAGGTAAAGCGACGGTTCGCGCAATGGTTCAGGTTTTCCTAGAAGGTCGGACGGTGGATGCGGCCAGTTGGGCAATAGTGGCGAATGGCTCTGGATTACCGATCAACTGCCGCTGTCCGCCTCGACGCGGTCTCTGACACCCTGCTGGCGCTGTCACACGACCTGCACGCCAACCCGGAACTTGCGTGGGAAGAGCACCGCAGTGTGCAGCGGACCGCTGAGCCACTTGCCAGTCATCAGCGGTTCCAGCTCACCAGCAAACCTGCCGGTATCGAAACGGCGTTTGTCGCAACGGCAGGGAACGGTCCCCTACACATCGGCATTTGCGCCGAGTACGACGCGCTTCCCGGCATCGGTCACGCGTGTGGGCACAACATCATCGCGTCAGCAGCGGTCGGCGCAGGGCTCTTGCTCGCTGAGATGGCAGACGAACTAGGGCTCACTGTGACGGTGTTCGGAACGCCTGCCGAAGAGGGCGGCGGCGGCAAGATCAACATGCTGAATGCCGGACTATTCGACGGTGTGCACGCGGCGATGATGGTTCACCCTGCGCCAGCCGAAGCCGACCGGATGCACTGCCTTGCAGTGAGCCATTTCGACGTTCACTATCACGGCAAGAATGCACACGCGAGTGCGTTCCCGCAGGACGGCATCAACGCAGCAGACGCCATCACCGTTGCCCAAGTTGGCCTGGGATTGCTGCGTCAGCACATCAAGCCGACGGATCGCATCCACGGCATCGTCACCAAGGGCGGCGACGCGCCCAACATCGTTCCTGACCACACCACGTACAAGGCATATGTACGTTCACGTACTATCGCTGAGCTGCAGCAGTTGGAACCACGCGTCATGAACGTGCTGGCTTCCGGAGCCATGGCAACTGGGTGTACTCACGAGGTTGTGCGCCACTCCGATCTGTATTCAGAATTCCTGGACGACGAAGACACACTTGCGCTGTTTCGCATCAACGCAGAGGGTTTGGGTCGGCGCTATCCAGCAGCTCAGCACCGCCGCGCCCCGCTCACGCCACACGCTGGCGAGTTTGCGTTGAGCGCATCAACCGACATGGCAAACGTCAGTCTCAAGATCCCTTCCATCCACCCCATTCTCGGGATCGACGCCAAAGGCGCCGGCAACCATCAGCCAGGCTTCACCGCTGCATGCATCACCGAGTCAGCCGACAAGGCCGTCAGAGACGGTGCCTTGGCCATGGCCCTCACCTGCATCGACCTTGCCACATCACCAGACCATCGCAACCGTCTCCTGCACGGCACCTGGCCCAACTGACCGGACAAAGGTCAGGTGACCGCTTCAGTGATCAGCGCGCAGATTGTGGCTGAGTCTGCTGACATGACTACGTCTGTGTTTGGTTGCGCCGGGTCAAGCAGCGGACGGTCGTCGATTGAGGTTCTGCCGCGGTTGGGACCGCTGGAGCAATCGACGCCGACGTGGCAACGCTCGACCGTTATTAGGTGCGGGTGAGTCACGGCGACTACCGCGAGTGCGTCGTGGACTGCGGCGCCAGGGAGCGTGTAGCGCTGTCGATACTGGACCAGGTAGCTGTCCATCAGCGAAGCGAACGCATCACCCCGCGCTGAGCCGCGCCACGAGGCCACGACGGGTTCGTCGATGGTGACGGTGTGTGTGACGTTGAGCCCCGCCATGATGAACCGAACCGTGTGCGCGCTTACATAATCCAATACTTCAGCCGCAGCTTCGGGGTCCACCCAGGAGTTGAATTCCGCACAGGCAGTGACATTGCCTCCGATGGTTGATCCACCCATCCAGGAAATTCCCGCAAGCAGCGGTGCAAGGTCTGGGGCAGCCCGAAACGCAAGCGCGATGTTGGTCAGCGGACCGGTGGGCACCAGCCAGCAACCCGGGTTGGCTCGGACCAATTCAACAATGGCGGCCGCTGCATCTGTCGACGCCACTGGCACCTGGGGATCTGGGACAACCGCACCGCCAAGCCCGTTGAGGCCGTGGTATTCCTCGGCGCGTTTAGCGACCGGCCCCGACAGCGGGTTGTCCGCGCCGGAGTGCACGGGAATGTCGCTGCGACCCAACAGTGCCAGCACCGAGCCAGCGTTACGAGTGGTGTGCTCCACTCCCACGTTCCCGCCGACTGTGGTGAGCGAAAGCACCTCGCAGTGCCGCACGGCGAGCGCGATCGCAAGCGCATCGTCTATGCCGGGGTCACAGTCCAGGATGATCTTTGGTGGAGTCACCACCCTTTTCTAGTTGCCAGGGGCGCCACATCCACGAGACGTCGCGGCACTCACGCACGTTCGCGGCACTCAGGTTGTATGGACAAATGCCGCGAACATACCTCAGGGCCGCGACGTCTCGCTCATTGAACTCAGCCCGTCTGCTGAAGGCGATATTCAGTGACCAACCGCGGCTGGAAGTCTGCGGCAACGATGGCGTCGCCATGCAGCACATCGGGGTCAAGATCGATGCCGTTTGGCCAGCAAACTGTGCCCGCCAACAAATCGACGCCTACCTCGGCGAACGTAGCGTCGTCATCCACGGTGGCGAGGATCCCGGGAAGTTTGGACTCAAAGTCCATTTCCCTAACTAGTCCGTCGGAAAACGTGACCCGGAGGATTCGGGCACGTACGTGCCGGACTTCGGTCACTCGGGCGAGTGCACTCATGAGTTGATCCTACTGGAGTGGCTCGATTGAGCGAAGCGTCGCAGGCTCCTGAGCGAGAGCCCAGTTATCCAGCAGTTCTTGATAATGGATCTCGCGCCATTGCTCAACCAATCGCATCGCAGTCTTCGGCAGCCCACCTCGGATCGTCGTGCCGTCATGAATCCTGATGAGAGCTTCGTGTTCGGCATAGATGGCATGAAAATGGGCCGGATTGTGATCGACGAAATACATGTAGATGACGATCCCGTAGAACTCACTCAGCCGTGGCACGGACTAAACCTACGCCGCCGCGGCTGGAAGGCTGCCTCTCGCTCGATCTGACAAGAGTGATTCACCGCTGCGGTTCGGTGGATTTCAGCTGTCCTGGCGAATGTAGGAAGATGCGACCACACACTTTTTGAAGGACGACCCCTGAATGGCCCAGCACGCCGGTGCAGCATTTGACCCCATCGAGGACATCATCGCGGCCGTCGGCCGAGGCGAGATTGTTGTACTCGTCGATGACGAGGACCGGGAAAATGAGGGCGACCTCATCATGGCGGCCGAGTTTGCTACCCAGGAGAGCCTTGCGTTCTTCGTGCGTCATGCCTGCGGCGTGATCGTTGCCCCGCTCACAGAAGAGCGCTGCGACGACCTGCGCCTGCCACTCATGGTTGAGCACAACACGGAAAGCCACCGCACTGCATTCACCGTCTCCATCGACTTCATCGAAGGAACAACAACAGGCATCTCGGCACGAGACCGCGCAATAACACTACGCGCACTTGCTGATCCAAAGGCCAAGTACTCGGACTTCAACCGGCCAGGCCACATCTTCCCGCTGCGCGCAAAAGAGGGTGGCGTGCTCAAGCGCGCTGGCCACACCGAGGCCGCTGTCGACCTTGCTCGCATGGCAGGACTCCAGCCCGCAGCGCTCATCTGCGAACTGGTCAACGACGACGGCACCATGTCACGTCTGCCAACCATTCGAGAGTTCTGCAAGACGCACAACCTGCGTCTGTCGTCCATCGAAGAACTCATCAAGTACCGCCGCCGAACCGAGCGCCTCATCGACCGTGTCGGCTCTGCCGAGGTATCAACTAAGTGGGGCAAGTTCTCTAGCGTTGCGTATCGCTCTGCAGTCGATGGCACCGAGCACCTTGCGTTCGTTCTCGGCGATGTTGCCGACGGTGCTCCCGTCCTGACCCGCGTCCACTCTGAATGCATCAGCGGCGACACATTCGGCACGCAGCGTTGCGATTGCGGTCTGCAACTCGACGCCGCAATGTCCCAGATTGCCGAAGCTGGCAAGGGCGTGCTGGTGTACCTGCGCGGTACCGATGGGTTCGGTACTGGCCTCAGCCACAGCCTGCGTACATACTCGCCAGCGTTGGACCAGGACTCAATCGAAACAATCAAGGCACAAGAGATCGACCAGCCACCCACCGATTCGCGTGAGTACGGCATCGGTGCCCAGATCATCGCCGACCTTGGCATTCGTGAGCTTCGCCTCATGACCAACAACCCCGCCAAGTACGGCGGCCTGGCTGCATACGGCCTCACAATCGTGGAACGCGTTGGGCTGCAGATTCCTGCAACCCCCGACAACGTCGAGCACCTGCGCGCCAAAGAGCGCATGGGCCACGACCTGCACGTACCCACCAAGCTGTAGCCCGCTCGCTTCGGCTTCGACCGGGTAAACCGCGCTGCTTGATGGAAATCAACGTTGATCAGGTGACGGCTGGTCAACGAGAATTCAGGTATGCCCACTTCACCCGAAGCTGTCACGGACGCTTTCCTCGACGCGGCCAACGCATTTGCCACCACGTGCAGCAAAGTGACAGCGGACCAGTGGGACGCACCTGGTCTCGGCGAGTGGACCGTTCGGTCGTTGGTGGGTCATACCTCCCGCGCCATCACTTTGGTGAACGAGTACGCCAGCGTCGACCCGTCGAGCGCCGACATGCTGGACGCAATGGGGTACTACCGCGCTGCACTGGCCGGCCATGGCGTGCACAGTTCTGTTGCCCAACGAGGAGTGGCCGCGGGCGTCGCTTTGGGGACTGACCCAGCTGAGGCAGTGCGGCTACTGGTGCAGCAAATCTCGGCGATGTTGCAAGACCCGTCCACCCGGCCGAGCAGTTTCACCACCCCGATGGGAACGGTTGGCTATCAGCAGTACCTACGCACCAGGGTGCTGGAGTTGGTTGCTCACGGCGACGACCTTGCGCGTGCAATCGGCATCACCGAGTTACCTGTGAAGCCCGACACGCGTCGCATGGTGCTGGGCCTGATTACCGACGTTGTCGTGGCTCGAGGCGACGGATCGGTAGTAATCGGCTGCGCTTCTGGGCCGGACGGCGTTGCCTGCCGGCTACTCCATGTTCTAAAGCGGGCCAGCGCGCCACCTGACCCCCTATCCGAGCGTGGCTTTCACGAGAGCCACCGTGCCGGACAGGAACAACATCGCCAGAACAATTCGCCGGAACCGGTTGGGGTTGAGTTTCGCAAACACCTTCTCGCCGGTCACCCGCCCAATCACCGTCGGGACGAGGGCAACACCGCTCAGCACCAAGGCCTCACGCGTGACTTTGCCGGAAGCCGCGAACAAGGGAAGCAGCACAAAATTTCCGGCCGCAAACGAAACCTGCAGGTTGGCCCGAAACGTACGCGGGGTTACATCCTGTGCAGCCATTGCGATGACCAGCGGTGGCCCGTTGGTCCCGGTGGTGGCGGCAAGCATTCCGCTCACCAGTCCAGCAGCGCTATTGACAGCGCGCGTATGAGTTGTGCGAATACGAAATCCGGTAGCGATGGCGATTGCAGCCACGATCACCGCAACGCCGACCGCGAAGCGCAAAGTTCGGTCCCCCACGTTGTTCGCAATGACCATCCCGATGGCAATCCCAACGAACGACGCGGGGATGAGCGACCGCAGCACACTCCGATCCGCGTCGGCCCGGTACTGCCATGCCATCACCAGCGACAACAGACAGCCGGCAAACGTTTGGATCACAACCGCCTCGGTTGTACTGACTACGAGCGCCGTGAGCGGAATCGCGATGAGCGCGAAACCGAATCCACTGATCGCCTGAGCGAAGGACCCGAGGACAAACGCGACGCAGATCCACAGTGCGGCGCCAAGTGTCACCGACGCAGAGCCCGAAAAGGCAAGCGTCATTCCGCTGCTTCGGCGAGTGCCTCGGAAAGCGCAGGGTGCACAAGCATGGACTCTGCAATGTCAGACACCTTGAGACCCGCTGTGACTGCGAGCGCAATCACGCTGATCAACTCGGCTGCATGACGGCCGACGATGGACCCACCAAGCACCACGCCAGTAAGCGGGTCGGAGAGGATCTTGATGAAGCCCCGCGGGTCGTTGTTGATGAGCGCCTTGGGGTTTGACGAGAACGGCACCTTGGTGACACGGATCTTGCGGCCAGACGAGAACGCGTCAGCTTCGCCAAGACCTACGTCGGCGATCTCTGGCTCGGTGAAGATTGCCGATGCAGCCTTGTCGTAGTCCAGATGACGATGCTGGCGAGTATGCAGGCCCATCACATGTTCGGCAACCTTGCGGCCCTGCATCGACGCGACCGACGCAAGCGGCAACTTGCCTGACACGTCGCCAGCGGCGTAGATGTGGTCCACGTTGGTGACGCAATGCTGGTTGATGAGAACGTAACCACTTTTATCAACCTGAACGCCAGCAGACTCCAGGTTGAGCCCGTCGGAATTGGCGATGGAACCAATTGCTAGAACCGCGTGCGACGCGTTGACCACACGACCATCGTCGCAACGAACCACCACTCCGCCGGTTGCAGGATCACGTTCGATAGCTGTGGCCCGCGCGCCCTTCAGCAGGTTGACGCCGCGACGCAAGAAGTCGTCTTCGAGAACTGCCGCAACCTCTGGGTCCTTCTGCGGCAGCACCTGCTGGCGGCTCACCACCAGGGTGACCTTGGAGCCCAGCGACGAGAACATGTGCACAAACTCCACACCAGTGACGCCCGAGCCCACCACCACAAGGTGCGACGGGATCTCTTTGGGCGGATAGCAGTCCCGCGTGGTGAGGATCCGGTCGTCGGTTTCCACCCAGTCCGGGATGCGTGGGCGTGAGCCGGTGGAGATGAGCACGGCGTCGGCATGCAACGTCTCTGTCGTTCCATCGGCAGCGGTCACCGCGATGGACGTTGGGCTGGTGAACGATGCCGAGCCGTTGATGATCCGGATGCCCTGGCTCTGTAACTGCGACGTGTACCCGTCGCCAAGGCGGCCAGTAATGCGATCGATGCGTTCCTTCAGGCCATCACGGTCAATCTCGGGGATCACATCTTCGAGGCCCATGCCTTCGAGACGGCGAGCGAACGACATTGCACCGCCGGTGGCGATCATGGTCTTCGAGGGGATGCAATCCCACAGGTTGGCCGCACCACCGATGACGTCTCGTTCAACAACAATCACCTCGGCACCGAGACGCGCTGCATGGGTGGCGGCTTGGTGGCCCGCAGGCCCACCGCCGATGATTACAAAGCGCACTGCCATCTCCTCATGCTAAAGGCTTTGCCTTCACGCGCCTTCACGCGCCTTCGCGCGCCGCCCCGCTGGCGTATCCCCAGGAGGCCAACGCTCGGGCAATCTCAAAAAACGGAAAAATGCAGCCTCGGAATCCGGAACAATCGAGGCTCGGATTGCGGAAACTATGTCACAATTACGCCAATGACTCTGCCATTGCGAAAGACGGTCGAGCGGCGACTCTCCGCCATCATCGACGAACGCCTGATCGAGGAGCCTGCGATTGGGTTGCAGGGCGCTCGTTCTGTGGGCAAGTCGACTTTGCTGCGATCCGTCGCCACCCGTGCTGGCGTACAAGTACTCGATCTCGACAACCTCGACGAACGGGCCGCAGTCTCAAACGATCCCATGCTGTTCGCCCGGGGGCCGCGACCGGTCTGTATCGACGAGTTCCAGCACGTGGCCGAAATCCTCGACGCGATAAAAGCTGAGCTGAACACGAACCTCGAGCCGGGAAGGTTCGTGCTGACCGGTTCCACCCGGTATGAAGGCATTCCTCGTGCTGCTCAGTCACTCACCGGGCGCCTCCACCTGCTCAACGTTTGGCCGCTTTCCCAAGGCGAGATCGGCGGCGCTCACGAACGCTTCGTCTCCACTCTCCTCAGCACGCCTGAAGCGTTCAGAACAGGTACTTCGACCACGACACGAGAGGACTACGTTGCACGTGTCCTTGCCGGTGGACTCCCCCTCGCGCTCCAACGCATCGGCGCAGCTCGAAACCGGTGGTTCGACGACTACGTCCGACTCGTCATCGAGCGTGATGTGATTGAACTCAGCCGGGTCCGCCAGCGCGAGCTCCTTCCGAAACTCCTTGCAGCGCTCGCAAGCCAGACGGGTCAGATACTCAAGATCGCGAACGCTGCGCGTACTGTCGGTCTCGAAACTTCGACGGCCGAGAACTACACCCGACTACTCGAAACGGTCTTCCTCGTCCACCGACTTCCTGCGTGGGGCCGCACGCTCCGAGCGCGGGCCGTGGCCAGCCCAAAGGTCCATGTTGTCGATACTGGCCTCGGCGGACGCCTCGTGGGCATCACCGAGACAAAACTCGCCTCCAACAACCCGACGGCACTCACCGAGTTCGGGCACCTTCTCGAAACATTCTGCATCAACGAGATCCTGAAACAGCTGGGCTGGATCGACGACAGTTACACCGTCGGACACTGGAGAACCCACGAAGGAGGCGAAGTTGACCTCGTTATCGAAGCGCCCGACGGCACCGTCATTGGAATCGAAATCAAAGCCTCTGGGCGCGTCACGAACGCAGACACTTCTGGTCTCCGCGCTCTACGCAGCACACTTGGCGACTCCTACCGGTGCGGCCTTGTCCTGCACCTCGGCACCAATGCGCACACCCTCGACGACCGCATCTACGCCGTCCCCATAGACCGCCTCTGGACAACCTGAACGACACGCCTTCACAGGGGGTCAGCGAGGCCGTTGCGGCGACGGACGGATTTGCCGTCCCGCACGACCACATCGCCGTTGACGACGACATGGTGGACGTCGGCCGCGGTAGCAGCCAGCACGGCGGCGCTCGGCAGATGCTCCGAGGCGATGCCACACAAACGGTCGGTGGCAATGTCCAAGCTGACAAAGTCGGCGAGGCACCCGGGTTCGATTGCCCCTGCCCGGTCCCACCCAAGGCTGCGGTAACCGTTGACTGAACCGGCCTGTAGGAGCACAGCGGGGGTATGGGTTCCACGACGGCCGGACGAGAGCCGCTGGTGCATTTCCACGCCACGCATTTCTTCAAACGGGTCAATCACCGACTGGCTGTCGGATCCGATACAGAGGTTTGCGCCGGCGGAGTCAAGCGCGCCGGTTGGAGATATTCCATCTGCCAACACTCGTTCCGTTGTTGGGCAGCAGGAGATGTACGCACCGGTTTGACCGTATGCGCGCACATCATCGTCAGAGAGGTGGGTGGCGTGAACCGCACAAAACGGCGACCGGAGGTCGTTCGCTCCAGCGCGCATCAGCAGACCCGTAGGCGTATGCCCGTGATGTCGCAACGCCTGGACGTTCTCTTCAGGTTGCTCTGATACGTGTGCATGCAATGGGAGATACCGGGTCTTGGCCCAGCGCACCACAAGTTCGGCTGCCTCGGGCGACACCGCTCGCACGGAGTGGATGGCAGCGCCCAGACGAACGGTCGAACGCCCTCGCAGGGTTCGGGCCAGCCCCTCCACCCGTGCTTCCCATGCAGCGGCTGAGCCGTCACTGAAGCGCCGTTGCTGCTCGGTGACCGTGGTTGAGCCAAACCCGGACCGGAGATAGCAGGTGTCCAACAACGTGATGCGGATGCCAGCGGATTGCGCAGCTTCCACAACCGCCAGTTCCATGGCATGCGCGTTGTCATACGGGCGACCGTCCGGTTCGTGGTGCACGTAATGAAACTCGCCAACAGCCGTGTACCCGGCTTGCACCATTTCGGTGAACACGTCTGCTGCGAGGCGGCCGTAAGACTCGGGAGTCAGTTCGTTAGCTGCGCGGTACATCTGCTCCCGCCACGACCAGAAGGAGTCGGCACCGACGGAACTCACCGGTTCCGCTGCTCGCAGCAAACGATGGAACGCGTGGGAGTGGGAATTTGCCATGCCGGGCAGCGTCAACCCGGAGATGACTTCGGCTCCGGGCGGGATGTCCAGCACGTCCATCTCAACGGTTTCAATGCGCCCGTGTTGCACCGTGATTGCCACAGATTGAGCCAGTGATGCCAGTTCTAACGCACCACCAAGCCAGGCGTGTTCCGCCCAATACACCTTGGGCTCATCGCCGCGCCGCGGATTCATGACGTACACATCGGCTCAGGATCCGAAGCGCTGAACAAACTTCATGATTCGTTCCACGAAAGCTGCACGGTGCCAGGTTTCGAACTGCTCCCAGGTGGTGAGGGTGCGGGTGTCGGCAACCCGGTCGAGGAACAACAGCCCGTCGAGGTGATCCAATTCGTGTTGGAACGTTCCCGCCGTGAGGCCGCGCTTTACGTATGAGTGCGGCTCGCCGTTGCGGTCGAGGTAGGACAACTTGATGTTGACGTGACGGAACACGTTGCCGCGCATGTTGGGTACCGACAGGCAACCTTCGTTGATCTCCACCAGTTCGTCATCAAGAAACTCGATTACGGGGTTGATCACGATGGTCAGTGGGATAGGTGGTTTGTATGGGTACCGAGGGTTTTGGTTGACCTCAATGGTGGCAACGCGAACCAGTTCACCAATCTGATTCGCCGCGATGCCAGCCCCGTTTGCGTGCCGCATGGTGTCGATGAGGTCCTCGATAACTCGCTGGACTTCGGCGCCAGCGATGTCGGCCGGGTCAACCTCTGCCGCGCGTTCACGCAACAGCGGGTGACCCACCGTGAGGATCTGGCGGACAGCCATGCGAGGGTCAGCCTTCGGTCTGTTCAGCAGGTGGAAGCCTGCGCATAGGAGACAGGCCGGCATCCACGATGGCCTGCGACAGTGGGCGGCCCGACTTACGCAACTCTGCGCACGTAGCTTCGCCCGCTGCGAGATACGGCGCAGCCGAAAGCTGGTCGGTCAGGTCTTCAATGCGCTGCCGCTGTTGTTGTCCCGCTTCCGTGAGCGCTGGCGCGCCATCTTCACTACGGGTCACGATGCCGCGGGACACCAGATCGTCGACAGCTGCTTGATACGCGTCCTCACTCCACGCCCGGGTGGTGCGCATGATGTCCACGGGCATGGTGCCGGTTGCGATGTGAGTGACGTGTGCGTCGAGCCCGCTGAGACCTTCGGCCACCAGCACGGCGATGTGGCCATCGCCGCGGAACTCTCGGAGCAGGGTCTGGGCATGCCAGAGGACCATTGCGGGTTGGCTGTCATCTGGCCATGGGAGGGCTGCATACGCTGCGAACAGCGGACGACCATCGATGCGCCTGCAGGCGTCGAGTGCAATTGGTTTGATGAGCTCGGCGGCGCGCACGGTGGCGTCGGAAGCAACGTGGTCTGCGCACAGGGTTGAGAACGATTCGACCAACATCGCTGCACGTGTTGCCATGATCTGCTCAGGCGTTGCCTTCGTCCATGCGTTAGGGATGGCAGCTCGGACAAGGTCAGGAGCGAAATTGAAGAAGGTGGAAATGACCACCTCTGGCGGCACAGCGCCGAGCGGGGCAGACCGAGGGGCAAAGTATCCCTCACGCCCTACCAGACCGAGCGCTTGGTACGCAGGAGCCACCAACGGCGAGAAATAGACGGTGGCGTGGATTGGCTCGAGCGTCATCCAGGTGCGGCGGGGAAACGGCAGATCGGTCATGGTATGCACCCTACCGGGGGCAGCAACTCTGCTGCTCCGCGACGGTCGGCGATGTGCGAAAGGACCCTCCAGACTCCCGTTAAACGACTAGCCAATTGACGCACAAACGACACGGTGTTCCAGCCGAGCCACATCCCAAGCACGTTTGGATTCACATGAAATGTTTGCCAATTGTTTGAAAATGTAAGCGACGGTGGACCGGAAACCGTTGCCAAACTGCACCCAGGGACGGTTCCGTACGCCGTGGTCGCTCCCACAGGACCACCCGTTGGGATTTCCCCACGGGGCCAAACCGTTTGATGCGTTGATGGACTGGTCAATTTTACGTCGGGTGAATCAAAGATTGACTCCCGATCCGAGACGGCACCGGGTTCCGTCGGGAGAGACGAAGAACCCGATTCGTTTTGACAAGCTTCTCTATGCCCAGGAATCGATCGCGAATTGCGCCGTCTCCTTAAGTTCTGCAGAAGCGCCTTCGTTCGCGAGACTCGAAACCAACTGACGCACTATCTCCGGTGGGTTATCGTAGTGGCGCTTAAGAAATACGGCGTGATCAAGAATTTCCTCTTTAAATTCCTCGTCGTTATCATTTAATGCAATTAGAACATCACCCCAGGAACCCGTGCCGTTTGATCGCCACAGAATCAAGGTTGCGATCGCACCCAGTCCTGAGTTTTCTCCGGCCAATCGATTCAGAAATGGTTTCAGATGATTGCCCAACAATTCGGTCAGCCCAGCAGACCAAATCGATCGCACAACCGCATTTCGGATTCGATCATCCTCGACAACGCATAGACGTTCCGCCAGCGCCAATACCGATTGAGGTGGAACGAGTTCCAGAAGTGCTGTCGCAAGGAAATTGTTCTTTGCGTTCGTGAACAACAGAAGCTTCTCAGGAGCAAATCGCCAAACCTCGTCAACCACAAACCCAAACCAATCGTACGGGTGACATCTTTCTGGATCAGGCATAAGTTCGAACTCCAAAATAGCCAAAAATACCTCCTCCGCGATCTGGGTTTTGACCCATTCCGGCGCTAAAATCCCGTGCATCCGGCGGCCTTACACTGAGATTTAATGTCCTTTAACTTAACACCCTTCCACTCCCCAGGAAAGTCGCTTCCGTGAATAAGAGTTCCTGGCAAATCGGTCGATGAGAGAGACTCATCCTTTAGCTTTCTATCGAGTTCAACAATCTCTTCTGGCCTGAGTTTCTTTTTCGCCTTGTTCAAGTATCGCTTGTAGCCTGTGAGAATCTTCTTGGCGGTCCGACATTTGTCACAGTATTCGACCGTGCCTGGCCGATTTTGTTGATTCGTATCTCCCGCCAACAGGAACGGTGCTCCGATAATGGTCACGGCAGCACCCCCGAACGCGCCGACCGCGCCAATAATGCCGTCAATGATTCCGGGTGCTGCAATTGGCGGGACAACGATCGGGGGCACGAGCGTCGGCGAAGACGGAAGAGCTATCAGGTTCGACGATCCACACCCGCAGGGTTTTCCCCCGCCGTTGTAGCAACCACTAGCCCGCAACCCCGACGGATCACTGAAACGAAGTGGGTCGTTTCGTCCGTACACATAAGTCGCCTCGAATGCACTGCCTGCCCCGTATGGCATCGGGTCGGTCTGTGTGAATGCGCCCCGGCCAGGGTTGTAATGGCGTGCTCTGAGGTTGTAGTTGCCGGTTGGGTCTTGTTGTTGCCCGGTGTACTTCAGCGGGTTGCTGCTGTAGCCAGGGAGGACCGATGTTGCGACCCGTGATGTCCCGTATGGGCTGTAGCGGTATGTGGCGCCCACAGTGCCGGTTGGAGTGGTGAGGTTCGTGACAGTGCCAAGCGCGTCGGTTTGGTAGTAGCCAACCGTTGAACCTTCCTCGAACTTGAGAGGTGTCGCGCCCACATAGGTGTATCGGCGTTGCACCGCCCCCGTTGAGTTGCGTTGCGCTACAAGAGTCGGGAGTCCACCGTTGGTGTCCCACACTTCCTGGGTCGTAACGCCACTGGTCGTGACGGTGGTCCGGTTGCCGTTCCCGTCATACGCGAACTGGGTGGTCACACCACCCACTGTCGCAGACACGGTCTGGCGGGCCGTGTTATAGGTGAACACGTCCGCCCCGGCCGTCAACTGGTCACCATTCGCGTTATTCGTGAAGGTCGCCGCACCAGGCCCCGTGATCGAAGTCAACTGATCCGCCGTGTCATAGGTGTACGTCGACACCGCAGCGGTACCGATCTTCTCCGTGAGCCTCGACCCGACCGCGTTGTAGGTCCAGTCGGTCTGGTTCGCGGCCGCACACGTCGTGGTGGTGTAACACGTTCTGGTGAGACGGTCTGCGTTGTCATAGGTGTTGCGCATCGACTCCGCAACGATCACACCAGCAGGACCGGACACGTCTAAAGCGGTCGGGTTCCCGTTCTGGTCGCGCGTGTAAGCGAACCCGCCGATTGGACCACCAGGCCCAGCCGTCGAGATTGCCGCAAGCCGTGACGCCCGGTCATAGGTGCGTGTCTGGCTCACGCCGTTCGGGAAACCAACGGTCGTCGTATTGCCGGCCTGGTCATAGGAGAACGACGTCGAGCCCGTGGTATCGGCCAGCGTTGCGAGTTGACCAGCGTTGTCGTAAGTCGCTGTTGAGTTCGCACCGCCGGGCACCGTGCGCCCAGTTACGTTGCCAGCCGCATCGTAGGTGTACGTCCACGTGTCGGTCCCGCGGGTGATCAGGTTCACCCGATCTGCGCCGTCATATCCGTACGTCGTCGTCCCGGCACTGTCGGTCATCGTCGCGACCCGGCCTTGGACGTCGAACGTCCAAGACACCGTCGGTGTGCCGTCCGAATACGACCTGTTCGTGAGCCGGTTCAACTGGTCGAACGTCATCGTTGTGGTCCCCAACGAGGGATTCGCGGCGGCGTTCGCTCTCGCATCGACAATGCTCGTTTGGTTCCCGGCAACGTCGTAACCGAAAGTGAACTTGCGGTTCGCAGCGTCGCGCTGCTCGATCTTGCGGCCTGCGAGGTCATAGGTCCAATTCGCAACCCTTGGCACCGTTGCGGTTGACATCGGATCGGTCCGAGTCGCCACATAGCCCATGTTGGTGTAAGTCCACTTTGTCGCGCCGACCACCGGAGCAGTCGCAGTGATGACTCGGTTCATCGAGTCGTACTGGAACGTGGTGCTCAGGTTTCGGGCGTTCGTTGTCGTGGCCACGTTCCCGACCCGGTCATAGACCTGCTTTGTGACGAGACCTAACGGGTCAGTCGCCTGAGTCTGATACCCGGCTGCATCATAGATGTACGTCGTCGTGAAGTCGGCCGGCACCGCACCGGCGACGTTTCCGCGCGGGTCAATCGTTGTTGTCATACGACCGTCGGGATCGTAGGTGTACTTGGTGGTCCGGCCAAGGGGATCGATCACTTGGGTGCGATTCCCAGCGGCGTCGTATCCGAACTGAGTCGTCTTTCCACGAACGTCCGTGGACGTCGACACACGGTTCAACGCATCGAATGACGCTGAGACGGAACCTGCCTCTGTCGTGGTCGACGTGACGTTCCCGTTCGGGTCATAGCTCTGGCTCGTGACTCCGTCTGGTCGTGTCGTGGTGACGACGCGACCCAGCACGTCATAGTCCTTCGTGGTCACCCTCCCGAGTGGGTCCGTCACGGTCTTTTGTCGGCCTTCCGCGTCATAGGTGAAGGACCAACGGAAATCCGCTGCGGTGGCACCCGAAACGTTTCCTCGGGGATCAACCCGGGTCAAAAGGCGACCCGAGGCATCGTAGGTGTACGTTGTAACCGCACCGATCGGCGAGGTTTCCTTCGTTCGAAGCCCGCGCGCGTCGTACTCATAGAGGGTGATCCCACCATCCGGGGCCGTCTGCTTGGTGAGTTCGTTAGCCGCGTTGTATTCAAACAACGTCATCCCGCCGTCTGGTGCAGTGGTTTTCGTTCGGCGTCCAGCGTTGTCATAGAGGTGGCTGGTCACCCGTCCAAGCGCATCGGTTTCGGACAGCACATTCCCGGCTGCGTCGTATGTGTACTCCTGCTGAAAGTTCGTTGCCGTCGCCCCCGCTACGTTCCCCCTCGGTTCAGTAATCGTCAAGACTCGCCCAGCGGTGTCATAGGTGTACGTGGTTTTGAACCCCGTCGGGGTCGTCTGCGACAAGACGTTCCCCTTCGCGTCGTAGGTGTAACTGGTCACCCCGTTCCTCGGATCCTTCGTCGAAGCAAGGGTGCCATCTGGGTTCCACACGTAGGAGGTCACGATCCCACCAGGTTTCGTTTCCGTTAACAGTCGACCCGCCGTGTCGTACGAATATGTTGTCGCGTTGCCTCTCCCATCCGTAAAAGTCAGGGGGTTGTTGAACGCGTCATAGGTCCAAGACTCGGTGACAAACAGCGGCGCAGGAGCCTTGCGGCCCGTCATGTTGCCAGCAGCATCGTAGGTGGCAGTCCAGGTTTTGCCCAGAGCGTCGGTATAAGAAGTTACATCCAACGCCGCGTTGAACGCCGTTGCCGTCGACCCGCTCGGCCCTGTCCAGTTTCGTGGCACAAATCCGGCCCGGTTGAATACCTCAGTGGCGCCGGTCGCGTCGACGAAAGTTGTGGACTCAGCGTTGTCATCGTATGAGAACGTTGAGATGTTGTTCAACTGATCCTTCTGGGTCAGCACTCGCCCTGTTGAATCGTATGTGTTCGTGAAATGGATGTTCCCGTTCGGGTCTGTTTCAGTCGCAAGGTACGCCGCAGCGGTGTACGCGTAATTCGTTGTCTTGCCTCGCACGTCTACAGAGGACGTAAGGCGTGACTCTGCGGCAACAATCGTGTAGCCGTAGCTGGCCGATCTCCCGTCCGAACTGGCGACACTAATGAGGCGCCCCGAATTCGCCCCAGCCGTTCCATAGGAGAACGTCAAGGTCTGGCCGGACGCGTCACTGACAAGTGACACCCGACCAGAGCCATCGTAAGAGACGGTCGTCGACAGGTTCGAGCGATCGGCGATACTCACGAGGCGCCCCGCCGTGTTGAATGTGTACGTGCTCTGATCGTTCGAGCGGATACGCCACCCACCACCGGAAACCAGGGCAGCCGAAGCAATGACCCCGGGCGGAGTGTTGAAGCCACCCGAGCCGTTCGACGGGAATTCGATAGTGGCACCGGTTCCCGTCTGCCAACTCAATGAACTCCCCACCAAAGAAACCTTCTGAAAGTACGGGTGCCACCACCCTCGTCCAAGCGTCGTGACGCCAGTCTGAGTTGAGTCATAGTTTCGTGACATGCGAAGCGACTCTCCCTTTCCTGGTGTCTGAAGATCGATCACCGAGTGGTCGAACCCACCCGTTGCAGAGTTGACTGGGTCGCTCACACGCTGAGCCGTTGCTCCCGTTTTGATTGCATCATTGTTCGACGAGCCCTTCACCTGGTCGACAGGTACATACCCCGAAATCGTGCGGCCGCTTGCGAAGTAGTGGGCTCGGATCCGATCACCGGACAACAATGTTGGGTAGATGGCCACGTCATCGAGCACCATCGGAGAGTTGTCTCCGAGGTAGAGGCCCGTGGCGCTGAACTCATCAGCCGGATTCGGGATGATCGGAGTATTCATAGGTGAGGAGAGGGTCGCGGACCCCTGATAGCGCCCGTCGACAAAGGCTCGGAGAGTCACGAGACCGTCATATGTCACTGCGACATGGTGGTAGCCAGACCATTGAGGCGTGTAGTTGATCGGGCCGATCTCCCGTATTGCTGTCCCACCTTGGAACGGAATGTTCAGACTTTGCGGACCGTTGCCGTCCGGGTCGATGGAAAGGAACCCACCTCCTGTCGACGGGTAGTAATGACCGATCTTGACGTTCGAGCCACCACTCGGGTTGTACACCTCGCCATAGGCGACGAACCATTGCCGCTCGGGCGAGTTAAAAAGCGGTGATCCGGACTGGTAGCGGGCCTGAACCCAGAACTCGATGGTGCGAGGCGACGAACCAGCAGGAAGACCGCTCGAACTTGCGTACCCCACCTGCCCCCCATTGACTGGAGATGCAAAAGCAGCACGGTCGCTCGCATCGATCGTTGCGAGGGCACCGGCGTTCACCCGGTTTTGCTCGATCAAGGTCGCCGATGAGTTGCTAGGCGAAGAGTCCACAGCAATGGTCGTCCCATTCGCTTCACGGAACCGGTAATAGCGCACAGGACCATCAGCCAAGATCATCTGCGAGTAACCGCCCGATGACGGACTCGGGATCGTGGTGGTAGTAGTTGTCGAAGTCGTGGTTGTTGAAGTGGTCGTGGAAGTCGAGGTTGTGGTGGAGGTTGTCGTCGGAGATGCGCTCGGAGCGTTCAAACGAACGTTGTCAACAGACAGCGTCGCCGCGATAGCGCCGACGTTTTTGAACGCAATGGTTGCCTGCGAACCGATCGCGAAAGCACCAGAGAACCGGCACGTGACGGTCTGCCACGAGGCAGTCGGCGTAAATGGCGCGGTGCCCTTTGACACTGAGTTCGTGATGCCCTCCACCTGCCACGCGCCCGAGCCGAGGAACGAGAAACTGACAGTGTCCGATCCGTTCCCGCCAGTGGAGGAACCGACGGCGATGGCCTCGAACTGTGACCGAGAGGAAACCAGCCCGGAGGAGCCAGAAACTCCTCCTGTTGGTGAAATTGCGACGGGAGTGTTCCAAGACCCGTCAGCCCAACCAGCACCGTAGGTGTCGCCGAAAACGAGAACCCCCGTCATGGATCCGCCGAGGACGCATGTTCCTGCCGAGGGCGACGGCACCGTCGTCGTGGTCGTGGTTGTTGTGGGAACGGTGGCCGCAGCCAAGCGGACGTCGTCGACTGCCAAGGTCGTGGCCGTTGCGCCAACGTTCTTGAACGCCACCGTAGCTTGCGAACCCGACGCGAAAGGACTCGAGATTCGACAGGTGACGGTCTGCCAAACGGTTGTCGGTGCGAACGATACCGTTCCCTTCGACACCCCGTTTGAAATCCCTTCAAGCTGCCACGTTCCGGTACCTTTAAAAGAGAAGGTGATCAAATCCGAGCCGTTGCCACCAGAGCTTGAACCCACTGCGATGGCTTCGAACTGGGCTCTGGACGCACTGAGTCCTGCTGTGCCACCGACACCAACCCCCGCAGTAATACCCACCGGCGTATTCCAACTTCCGTCGGCCCAGCCGGCAGCATACGAGTCACCAAACGCAAGCACGCCGCTGGAGGTCGAACCGGAGACACAAGACCCTACGGACGGATTCGGAACCGTCGTAGTGGCTGTCTGCGATTGCACAGGGGAACTCAGACCGATCAACGACGTTATGAGGATCGGGACAACAGCAATACCAAACCGATGCCAACGGGAACTGAACATGCAAACCTCGCCTAGATGGACGCCTAAGCCGATGAGTACACCACACGAACGTTGGTATCACGTGGATCCTTCTGGCTCTCAGAAGCCGACCCACGAGGCTCTAAGCCGACCTGCTCTGGCAATCAGCTTTTGACCAGTGCCCGGTGCCCGGTACCGCTGCTGGTCTTCTCAGGCTTCGTTCATTGGCACCCGCACACCACGTTCGGTGGCAACCTGATCTGCCAGTTCGTAGCCGGCGTCCACATGGCGGATGACTCCCATGCCCGGGTCATTCGTAAGTACACGTTCCAGTTTTTGTGCTGCTAGCGCTGTTCCATCGGCCACGCTCACCTGACCGGCGTGGATGCTGCGTCCCATCCCGACACCACCGCCGTGATGGATGGAGACCCAACTCGCCCCGCTTGCAACGTTCACCATGGCGTTGAGCAGCGGCCAGTCTGCAACTGCGTCGGTTGTGTCCAGCATTGCTTCGGTTTCCCGATACGGCGAGGCCACGCTGCCACAGTCGAGATGGTCACGACCGATCACGATTGGGGCCGACACGGTGCCGTTGCGAACCATCTCGTTGAACTCGAGACCGGCCTTGTCTCGTTCGCCGTAGCCAAGCCAGCAGATGCGTGCCGGCAGACCCTGAAACGCAACCTTGTCCTGCGCTGCGCGGATCCAACGATGCAATGGTTCATTGTCGGGGAAAAGCCGCAGCACCGCCTCGTCCGTTGCGTGAATGTCGGCAGGGTTACCAGACATGGCAACCCAACGAAATGGCCCCTTGCCCTCGCAGAACAGCGGCCGGATGTACGCGGGAACGAAACCGGGATAGGACATCGCGTCCTTGTAGCCGTGCGCAAGGGCCTCGGCACGCAGCGAATTGCCGTAGTCGAACACCTCAGCACCTGCGCGTTGAAAACCGACCATGGCATCAACGTGGGTGACGATGGAGTCCCGAGCACGGCTGGTGTAACCCTTGGGTTCGCGTTGACGAAGCGCATCTGCCTCGTCAAGCGTCATCCCCTGAGGGATGTAGTTCAACGGATCATGTGCGCTGGTCTGGTCGGTCACCACGTCGATTGGGAATCCGCTGGCAAGCAGCGCCGGGTAGATGTCCGCGGCGTTCCCGACCACGCCGATGCTCAACGCACGACCCTCGTCACGCGCCTGTTCGGCGAGATGCTTGGCCTCGTCGAGGTCACGGGCGACCGTGTCGAGGTAGCGGGTCTGGATGCGCCGCTCGATACGAGACGGGTCGACGTCGGGACAGATTGCGACACCGCCGTTCATGGTGACAGCAAGCGGCTGTGCGCCACCCATGCCACCGACGCCAGCCGTCAGCGTGATGGTTCCTTGCAACGTACCGCCGAAGCGTTTCGCGGCAACCGCGCCGAACGTTTCGTATGTTCCCTGCAAGATTCCCTGTGTACCGATGTAGATCCATGACCCGGCCGTCATCTGTCCGTACATCATCAGACCAAGCGCGTCGAGGCGACGGAACTCGTCCCAGTTGGCCCAGTCCCCCACAAGGTTGGAGTTGGCCAGAAGCACCCGCGGAGCCCATTCATGCGTGCGCATAACACCTACGGGTTTGCCGCTTTGGACGAGCATGGTCTCGTCGTCCTTCAGCGTGACCAGGGTGCGCAGGATTGCTTCGTAGCTCTGCCAGTTGCGCGCGGCTTTGCCAAACCCTCCGTAGACGACAAGGTCCTCGGGGTGTTCAGCCACCTCGGGATCCAGGTTGTTCTGAATCATCCGATACGCGGCCTCCTGGGGCCACGACACGCAGGTGAGGGCGGAACCCCGGGGCGAACGGACAATGCGATCAGCGCGAGACATGACCGTTGTCTACCCGATCCGCACCTCAGCGGGCGTCACGGTTCAGGATTCCGGTTTCGACCAGACGTAACGCAGGTTGACTGCCAGAACTTCTTCGTCGGCGTAGTCGGCAAGTTCCCCGGCCGCCCGTAACCGCTTCAGTTCTACCTCCAGCTGTGTCGCGTATGGCTGGTGGTGCTGCTCGATGGAAAACATCGCGCCTGGACACTCGGCACGGAACAGCTCGTTCCACCGCGCCATTGGCCATTCGTTCATGTAGCAACTCTCGATGACGGTGTCCTTCACCGCTGGCCGCAATTGTGCCCAGTACGGGATGGATTCTCGCTGGCCCGCGAAGATCCGAAGATCGTGACAGCCGCCTTCTGCGCTGTACAGATGTAAGGACACGTACAGGACGCCACCCGGCTTCAGCACCCGTTTGGCTTCCTGTAGAACGGCCGCCGGATCTGGGAGGTGTTCGAAAACGGAGTACGAGTAGACCAAGTCGAACGACGCATATGCAAACGTCATCTTGGTTGCGTCCATCTGCAGGTAGGTGGCTGCCTTGGGGGCGCCCACACCCAAGGAAGTGCACAGCTCACGAGTGAACGTGCGGTCTATTCCAAGGACCTTCCGACCGATCGTTTTAGCCGTGCGTACGGGTCCGTTCTGCCGGAAGAGCTGCAGGTAAGAAGCCGGATGCCAGCCGGACGGCACCACGTCTAGGTCGATCGCAATCACCTGGTTTGCCACTCCAAGGGCGATGACCTCTCGCTTGGTCTGCCCGGTTCCGATAACGAGGACAGACCGGTTGTTCAGCGTCGAATTGGTCACACTCTGGTACGCCGCTTCGACTTCAGCCTTCTGTGTCAGCGTCTTTTTGACGTCGCCCGGGATGCCGCGGGTGCGCACTTTGTAGAGCCGGACGGCGTCCGTGACGAATCCTCGAGCGCCGCCACGCATCGATGAATATGTTCGGGCTCCAGGCACCCGAAGATTCAAGTGCACTCCCACCACCCCCGCAACCAAATGATTGATGAACATGCAGAGTTACAGTGCGATTGATGTCACTCACACTCTCTGCTGCAACCGCCCCTCACCTCGCGGCATTTTCTGAGATGGCCGTCGCGCACGAACATGCGCGCTGCCTTTCCGACGATGCGGTGTCTCGCCTTCGTTCCATCGGTGTGTTGCGTTCGTATGTGCCACTGGCTTTCGGCGGCCCGGAATCCAGCCCATACGACACCATGCAGACCGTCCGTCTGCTGAGCGCGGCGGATGGAGCAACCGGTTGGTGCGCCAACATCGCATCGCTCACCTCGCATCTGGCAGGGTCCGTTCAGCCCGACGTTGCTCGCGTCGTGTTCGGCGATCCTGCCGCAGCTGTATGCGGCGCTTACGCCCCGAACGGCGTCGGAGTGAAATCACCCGAGTCAGACGCGTTTTCGGTCACGGGCAGATGGGCTTGGGGCAGCGGATCATCGTTCGCCTCGTGGATGACGGCCGGCACCGTCTGCGACGACGGAACGGCTCGACACATGATCATTCCAATGTCGCAGATCACCATGCACGACACCTGGGACGCCAGCGGGTTGCGCGGCACCGCCTCACACGACTTCTCCGTCGAGGGTGTTTCTGTGGATGGGGCGTTCTCCGCAGACATGGTTTCACCCACCCGCTACGCGCACGACGCCATCTCACGCCTCCCACTATTCATCTTGTTCTCCGGTGGTGTTGCATCTGTGATGTTGGGAATCGCACGACGAGCTATCGACGAGATTGTCACGCTTGCCCAAGCGAAGAAGCCGATGCAGTCGTCAAAAACACTTTCGCAATCACCCATTGCGCAGGTTGACATTGCCAAGGCCGAAGCGCTTCTGCGTTCTGCGACCGCGTTCCTCGACGAAACCGTGGACTCGGCTTGGCAATCGGTGCTTTCGGGCGAGAAAGTATCCGTCGAGCAGCGCCTGTCCGTTCGTTTGGCTGGTGCGTTCGCTGGCGAGCAAGCCTGCGCGACGGTCGACCTGTGTTACAAGGCAGGGGGCGGTGCCGCTGTGTACAGCACCTCGCCGTTACAGCGCTGTTTCCGTGATGTGCACACGGCCGCGGCACACATCATGGTCAGTCCGCGCGCATATGAGTTGGTCGGCCGACAACGGCTTGGCCTCCCCATCGACACAAGCACGCTGTAATCCGTGCGGGCCATCGAACCTGCGCTAGTACGGTCATCTCGATGGTCCCTCGTCGCATCGGATTTCTGCACACCGCCGCGGTCCACATAGTCACGTTCGACGCCCTTGTCGCGGAATTGGCTCCGGGGACTGTCACGGCGCACGTGGTTGACGAGTCGCTGTTGGCCGACGCCAGGGCCAGCGGTGTGATCGATGACGATCTCACAGCTCGCATTTCGGTGAGGGTCACCGAAGCAGCAGCGGACTGCAACGCAGTCGTCTGCACGTGCTCAACAATCAGCGGCACCGCCGAAGCTGCGTGGGGATCACGCATGCCTGCATTCGTCCGCATCGATCGGCCACTGGTTGAGACTGCCTTGGGAATCGGCCGTCGGGTCGCGGTGCTGGCCGCGGTCGAGTCAACTCTCGAACCAACAGCCGCGTTAGTTCGAGAGGTTGCCCACCATCGGGGCGTCGAGGTGGACCTGCGTTTGACTTGCGTCCCCGGCGTGTGGGACCGGTTCGAGGCTGGCGACATCGACGCCTATCTGGCAACCATCGCGCTCGCAGTCGACGAAGTTTCGCCAGCGGACGCAGATGTGGTGGTGCTCGCCCAGGCCTCGATGGCGGGCGCAGCGGTGCTGAGTAGCACGACTCTCCCCGTGCTGAGCAGCCCTCAGCTGGCGGTAGTCGCTGCTCTGGCCGCCGCCCACTCGGGTTAGTCGGAACTTCGCGGCACTCACACACGTTCGCGGCCCCCATGCAGGGTGCCGGAGCGCGCCTGAGGGCCGCGACGTCCATCGACAAGCTGACACGTGACGAAACGCGCGCGGCGGCCGCGTGCCCTTCATTTCAGACGAGTCGGGCTGTCGCCTTCTGTGATGGCTGCCAACAGACCGCCGCTGCGGACCAACTGCGCGGCGAGTTCCAGTTCGGGCGAGAGGTGTCGGTCGGGGCCGGGTCCACCCACACCTGCCGCACGCAAGGCGGCCACTGCTCGACCAGTTGCCGAGGCCGGGAGAAGTGGGGCGCGTAACTCGATGCTTCGTGCCGCGGTGACAGCCTCGACAGCGATGACGCGCGCCAGGTTGTCAACGGCAGTACGTAACTTGCGCGCCGCCGACCAACCCATCGACACGTGATCTTCCTGCATGGCCGACGACGGGATGGAGTCAACCGAGGACGGCTGAGCCAGCCGCTTACACTCGTGCACCAACGCAGCTTGCGTGTACTGCGCGATCATCAGGCCAGAGTCCACGCCGGGGTCGTCGGCAAGGAACGGTGGAAGGCCGTGATTGCGGGACTTGTCCAGGTGGCGGTCCGTCCGGCGTTCGCTGATCGACGCAACGTCTGCCACAGCAATTGCACAAAAGTCCAACACGTACGCAACGGGAGCTCCGTGGAAATTTCCGTTGGAGGAAACGGACCCGTCGGGCAGCACCACGGGATTATCGATGGCTGACGCGAGTTCTCGATCAGCGACAACCGCTGCGTGTTCAAACGTGTCTCGTGCAGCACCGTGCACCTGCGGCGTGCATCGCAACGAATAGGCGTCTTGGACTCGAGTGTCGCCTTCTCGATGCGACGCAACCATCGGTGAACCGTCCAAGATGGCCAGGATGTTTGCAGCACTTGCGGCCTGGCCAGGGTGCGGACGCAGCGCTTGGAGTTCAGGACGGAACACCTGGTCCGTGCCAAGAAGCCCTTCCACACTCATGGCAGCGGTGAGGTCGGCTGTCTGCATGATCATGCGTAGGTCGGCGAGTGCCATCACCAGCATGCCCAGCATGCCGTCGGTCCCGTTAATGAGGGCAAGCCCTTCCTTTTCACGCAGCTCCACGGGCGTAATCCCGGCGGCGCGCATAGCTTCGGCTGTTTCGCCTTCGCCCATCAACGCCAACGCGACGTGGGACAGAGGCGCGAGATCGCCGCTGCAGCCGAGCGAACCGAACTCTCGAACCGGGGGAACAATTCCTGCATTGAGCATGGCTGCCAGTGTTTCAGGCACCACCCGCCGAACACCGGTATGTCCGGAGCACAGCGTCTTCAGGCGTAGAAACATCAGCGCGCGTACAACTTCTTCCTCGACCAACGGCCCCATCCCCGCGGCGTGAGAGCGGATGAGTGAGCGTTGCAACTGCACCCGGCTCTCCAACGGAATGTGTCGTTGGGCCAACGCGCCGAAGCCGGTCGAGATTCCATACGACGGCGTCTCTCCTGCTGCCAGACGCTCCACAACGGCACGACTCTCGGCGACGGCACTCAATGCGGACGGACTGATCGTGACCGTGGCGCGGTCCCGTGCCACAGCGCACACATCTTCTGCGGTCGTTCCGGCGGTGTGGATGGTGATTGCTGCGGGCATGCCACAAGTCAAGTGCAAATGCAGCGGCGACCACGGCCATCAAGCGGCGTCATGGCACCCTCGGCTAGGAACCCAATCCTCACAACTTGCCCTCCACATACGCGCAACTCGCCCTCCACATACGCGCAACTCGGCACTTCCGGCCGAAACTTTTGCCCGAAATGGTCGAGTTGCGCGTATGTTGGGCCCGAGTTGCGCGCATGTCGGTGCGTCGTTGTGCGGGTCCAGCGGACGACGTTGCTGCACTCACCACCGACATTTGCCGGGGGTAGCGTGGGTGGATGTCTTCCATCACTAAGCCAGAGGTCACCGTTCCAGCAGGCAATCCTCCAACGGAATTGCTCATCGAAGACCTCGTGGTCGGCGATGGTCACGAGGCAACGGCCGGCAAGAGCGTCGAGGTTCACTACGTGGGCGTCAGTTGGTCAACCGGTTCAGAGTTCGATGCGTCATGGAATCGTAAGGAAACTTTCTCCTTCGGCCTGGGGGCCGGCATGGTCATCGCCGGATGGGACCAGGGTGTGCAGGGCATGAAGATCGGTGGCCGTCGCCGCCTTACCATCCCACCGCACATGGGCTACGGGGCCCGCGGTGCCGGCAGCGTCATCAAGCCCAATGAGACCCTCATCTTCGTCGTCGACCTCATCGACGCGCAGTAGGTCCGCGAGAGAGGTTGCCCCCAAACCTGGGGGCAATCCACCTCGCAACGTCGTTGCGAGGTGGATTGCCGCACGTTCGGGCGCGTCGAAGGGCGGGTTTTGGTGTTCACGACGACGTTCGGCAGGACAGACTGAGGCAATGAGCCTCCCAACGCTTGCCGACCCCACCCTGTTCAAGACCCTCGGCCACATCAATGGCGAATGGGTGGGCGCCGACGACGGCCGCACCTACTCCGTAGACAATCCGGGCACCGGCGAAGTGGTGGCACAAGCACCTCGGATGGGTGCGACCGAGACCAACCGGGCAATTGCAGCAGCAGACGCAGCATTCCCCACCTGGAGCAAGACCCCACCAAAGACCCGGGGCCAGATCTTGCGCAAATGGGCCGACCTCATGGTGGCCAATGCCGATGATCTTGCACTCATTATGACCACCGAGCAGGGCAAGCCGCTCGCGGAAGCAAAGGGCGAAATCACGTACGCCGCCAGCTTCTTGGAATGGTTCGCGGAAGAAGCACGTAGAGTAGATGGCACAATCATCAGTGCACCTACTAATGATCGTCGGCTCCTGGTGCTTCGTCAGCCGGTCGGTGTGACTGCGGCCATCACGCCATGGAACTTTCCGGCGGCCATGCTCACCCGCAAGTTGGGTCCAGCGCTCGCCGTCGGTTGCACCATCGTGTGCAAACCAGCGCAACAGACACCACTCACGGCTATGGCAGTAGTTGAGCTCGCGGTTCGTGCCGGCGTTCCCGCCGGTGTGGTGAACCTGGTGGTTGGCGACGAGGCTTCACTCATCGGCGGGGCTCTCACTTCATCGCCCATTGTACGAAAGTTGTCGTTCACCGGGTCGACCGAGGTGGGCAAGCTGCTCACCCGACAGTGTGCTGACACCATGAAGAAGGTGTCCATGGAGCTAGGAGGAAACGCACCGTTCATCGTCTTCGACGACGCCGACCTGGAAGCTGCCGTGGCGGGAGCGCTTGTCGGGAAGTACCGCAATACGGGTCAAGCCTGCACTGCCGTGAACCGGATGTACGTCCAGCGGGGCATCGCCGAAGCGTTCACTGCACGGCTGACGGAAGAAGTAGCCAAATTCACCGTAGGCGTCGGCACCACGCCAGGGGTGAATGTAGGGCCGCTTATCGATTCGGCTGCCCTGGAAAAGGTACGCGCGCATGTGGATGACGCAATCGCCCGGGGCGCCAAGGTTGCTGTAGGCGGAGCCTCGCACGCTTTGGGTGGTCTGTTCTTTCAACCGACGCTCCTCACCGACGTGCCGGCGGATGCGCTGATGTGCGCCGAAGAGACGTTCGGTCCTGTGGCAGGCATCACCGTGTTCGATACCGAGGAAGAGGTCATAGCTGCAGCTAACGCCACGCCCTTCGGCCTCACCGCCTACTTTTTCACCAAGGACAACGCACGCGTTTGGCGTGTCGGTGAAGCACTGGAGTCCGGCATGGTCGCCGTAAACACAGGCCTGCTCTCCACTGCCGAAGCGCCGTTTGGCGGTGTGAAGGAGAGCGGCCTGGGTCGTGAGGGCAGCCGCTGGGGAACCGACGACTGGACCGAACTGAAGTACCTCGCCGTCGCTGGGTTGTAGGACTCGCGAGAGAGGTTGCCCCCATTGCTGGGGGCAGAACACCTCCGAATGGATTTGCGAGGTGGATAGCCCCCAGCAGGAGGGGCAACCTCTCTCGCGACTTACGCCCGGACGAGGCCGCCGGGGCGATTCCCGGTGGGCTTGCCATCGGCAAACGTCTGGGTGCCTGCCACAAAGGTGGCCTGATAGCCGTCGACCTTCTGGATAAGACGTCGGCCGCCAGCTGGCAGATCGAACACCATCTCGGGTGGAGCAATCTGCAGTCGATCCAGGTCGATGAGGTTGATGTCAGCGCGCTTACCAACCGTAAGCGCCCCTCGGTCGTTGAGACCGAAGACCGACGCAGTGCGGCTGGTTTGCCGAGCCACCGCGTCTTCCAATCCCAGACGCTCTCCACGATGACGATCTCGGACCCAGTGTGTGAGCAGATACGACGGCATGGAAGCGTCGCAGATCAACCCGCAGTGCGCACCACCATCGGACAGGCCAAGCACCGTTGTTGGGTGGGTGATCATCTCGCGGATGGCCGTGTGGTCGCCCTGTGTATAGGAAGCGAGCGGTGCAAAGATCAGCGCCTTGCCAGAGTCGGCCAGCATCCAGTCCAACATCACTTCCTCTGGAGACTGCCCCGTGGCGGCAGCAACAGAAGCGGCCGATGTAGATGGGTGCGGCTCGTAATCAACCGGGTTACCAAGCGGGAAGAACTGGTTGTATCGGGACATGAGCGACAAGCCAATGCGGTTGGTAGCGCTTGGACGATCCGCAAGGAGCGCGGCGCGCACCCCAGGGTCGTTGAGCTGCGCCACGCGCTCAGCCAACGGCAAGTGTGCAATTGCCTTGTACGTAGGGTGGGTCAGGAACGGATGCAACGAGGACTGGAAGCCGAACAACATGCCCGTTGGCCGGTTGGCCACCTGCGGAACGATGTTGAGTCCTTCGGCTTGCGCTGCCGAAGCCGCGTCCAGGGCTGCTCTGTACGCATATGGATCGGCGCCGGACTGTGCAAGCGCATAGGTGACCGTCGCCCCGACCGATGCCAGCGCACGCATCCAGGCCTGCTCGGTGGGTCCAACTGCTTCGTCGCCGACCAGTTCGATGACACGTGGCCCAACGCGTCCGATGACCTCGCCGATAGCCAACAGTTCGTCTGGCAACGCGTCGGTTCCGGGCACGGGACCGTGCTTCGAGCGGTGGAGGATGGTGCGGCTGGTGGAGAACCCGACTGCGCCAGCTCGGAGTGCCTCCTCCGTGAGCTGCGCCATGGCTGCAATCTCGTCGGCGTTGGGGGCCTCGTGGGCCCGCTCGCCCATAACGTATGCGCGCAGAGCAGCGTGAGGAACCATCGCAGCAACCTCGAGTACACGAGGCATGCTTTCCAGCGCGTCGAGATACTCGGGGAACGTCTCCCACTTCCACTTGATACCTTCGGCCAGCGCCGACCCTGGGATGTCTTCGACACCCTCCATCAACTCGATGAGGAACTGCTCGCCGCCCGGGCGTCGTGGCGCAAACCCAACGCCGCAGTTACCCATGACCACTGTGGTGATTCCGTGCCAGCTTGACGGCGTCATCTCGGGGTCCCACGTTGCCTGACCGTCGTAGTGGGTGTGGATGTCAACCCAACCTGGCGTGACCAACAGGTCTGTGGCGTCGATGATGTGCGCGGTTGCTGAGTCCAGCGAGCCTGCCGCGCCAACCTCAGCAACAACGCCGTCTTTGACACGGACGTCTGCATGGCTAGCCGGTGCGCCGGTGCCATCAACCAGCAGTCCACCACGGACGATTAGTTCGGTCATCTGCAGATACTCCCAGTGTGGGGGCTGGGATAGCCAACTGGGCGCAACTACTCACTGACACGACGCAACAATCCAACCGTTGGTTCGCACCACGCACCAAGTGCGCGGACACCATCAAAGGCATCCAATCCGAGCGGCACAAAACCTCGGACGCCCAACGCGATTCGGGTCGTTTCGAGAGCCGGGTCCTCGGCAACCGAAGCGAGCACCGAGCGAAGTTGGTCCACTGGGCCTCCCAAAGCCGTGATGAGTGGGGTGACCGCTACGTCAGGGCCACGGCCGATTATGCGAAGTCCTTGCACCAACGCCGGCCTGACACGGGAAAGGAGTGCGAACGACCAAGCATCGATGGACGCCACGTCGGCAGATCCATCCTGCAGCGCCGTCATGCTTGCGACATGGGAACCGGTTACCAAAACGGGGACTTCGTGAATGAGCAAGTCATCCGCAAGACCAGGGTGGGAGTCCAGGTACGAGCCGAGCGACACCCACCCAGATAACGAGTCTGGGCCATTGGCGGCAAGCTGTAGGCCAGAACGGGCAAAGGAACGGAGATCATCAGCGCGCGTATCGTCTCCACGGGCCAACACAACGGTGCGGTACCAACCCCGCCGATCCGGTAGGTCTGCCTCGGTAGCCCACGAACCCAGAATCTCGACACGACCGTCCAGCACGGTGACAGCCGGGTAGCCACAGGTCTGACTGAGCAGCAACGACGGGTCGACCCAGTGTTCGTGCAGCGGTGGCAGATCCCGGCTCAATTCATCAGGCGCATCGATCCCACGTGACCGCAAGCCGTCTCGGAGAGCACCCCACAGCGCGTCGGTGTGAGTCCGCAATTCGGGAAAGTCGTACATCGGCAGCGATGCCATCCGGGACACAAAGGTCATGTCACAACGTACCGCCGCAAGAACCGGCTGGGCTTCCAGTGGTAGCTGACGACTTTACGCAACACGCAACGGCGTTTTAGCCCTGATCTGCCCCGGTTTTCTGCCTCTGCGCGTTGCGTGTTGCGCGTTAGCCCCCTCCACCTATTCTCCTCTGCGTGTTCGCGTTAGCCGTTTGCGTGTTGCGTTCCGGCGTCTGGGTTGGCCACTACACCCGGGTACACCGGGGTGTCGAACATGCGCACGCCGTATTGGCAGGCAAGATCGATGTAGCCCGAATAGACGCCAGCTCCTTGGCGAGCCAGCTCGTCTGCATCGATGGACTCAGCAAACCGAGGCAGCTCGTACCAGGGAATAGCCATGCGGGCATGGTGGGCCGCGTGCAAGTTGTTGTTGAGGAACAACAACCCAAGCGGTGCGGTGGTGTGAACCATCGCAGTTCGAGGCCTTCCGTCTGGCGTCCAACGATGCTCAGCGAAGGATCGAAGCCGAACACCGGAGATTGAAACCATGATGCACCAAAAGTAGGTGAACGCTGGGAAATCTAAATAGGCAAGCCAGGTCACCGTGATTGCAACAAACGGGGCATGACCAAGCCAGCGGCGACGCGGACAGCCTTCGCCCGGAATGCTCTGCCCACTTACTGCTTGCCTCGCCTGATCAGCTGTGTATCCAAGGAGGGTTAGAAACGGGCTCAGCACCAACCGACCAAGCAGGGTTCTGTGTGCATTCAAGACGTGTCGCATGAACGCGCCGGTGGTGGCCCACTTTTCCGCTGTCACATAAAAGCTCTCAGCATCCACGGCGGGGTCCGTGAGGAACTGGTCCCGATGGTGAAGCAGGTGCGTGCGGCGGTAGTGCTCGAACGGCGTGAACAGGTCAAACGTGGTGGACCCGATCAGCCGGTTGATCCACGGCGATCGGGTGGGGTGCCCATGGATCACTTCGTGCTGCATGGACCCGTGCCACGTGATGACCAGACCCAGCACCGGAATCAGCAACCATGTGGGCACCGAAGAGTGGAACCAGGTGAGCAACCCGAAAGACCCGAAGACGCCGCCAACCACCGCCATGGTTGGCCACTCGACAGCGCGCGTTGCCGCTGCTGCGGTCGAACGTCCGGCGAATTCCATCACTTCAAGTCAACGACAGGACACGAGATGCACTCAAGTGAGATATGTGCGACAATTCGACATTGGTGTTGTACTTCCACCATACTTACCGTGTTAGCGCAATCTCCTGACACTCCTTATGTCTGAAACCTCACATAGCCAGTTCGCCGCCCGGTTGCGCACCGCAGTGGCCCGACGCGGGCTCACCCAGTCGCAACTTGCCGATGAACTCCTCATCGACCGCAGCAGCGTGTCTCAGTTCATGTCGGCAGCCTCGGGCCGATTTCCCCGTGCCGAAACATTGGCGGCGCTTGCCCACGTGCTTGGAACGTCGTTGGACTGGCTGCTTGGAGTGACAGACGACGACCCCGCTGCCACCCGCACCGCTCTCGTGGACGAATCCTTGGCCTTCGAGAACGCATCCCACGACCCAGTGGATGAACAGTTGGTTGGCTGGCTGAGCGAATCTCGCGGCGACAAGATCCGCTACGCCCCTGCCACGTTGCCCGACCTATTGAAGACCGACGCAGTCATCCGCCACGAACGCATGGCAACGGTGGATCCCGAAGTCCGCATCGAGAACGCCGCAATCAAATTGGCCTGGCAGCGCACGCCTGAAGCAGACGTGGAGTGTGTCAACAGCGTGCAATCTCTTGAAGCCCTTGCCCGCGGCGAAGACATCTGGCGCACCTTGTCCCCTGCCCGTCGCGCCGAGCAGTTGGAGCGGATGGCGACGTACGCAGAAGAGCTCTACCCAGCGTTCCGCTGGTTTCTCATCGATCGCCGCCAGCGTTACGCCGCTCCCATAACCATCTTCGGCAAACGGCGCGCTGCGCTCTACATCGGTGGACAGTACGTGGTGTTCAACTCGCCTGCGCATGTCGTGGCGCTGGCTGCCCACTTCGATAACCACCTACGAGCCGCAGTGGTGGAACCTCGTCAGGTCCCAACACGAATCCGCCGGTTGATCAGCTCCGTGAAGTAGTCAGCTCATCTGACGTGACGCGGCGGCCGTCGGCCACTTGCAACCTGCCACCCACAAACACCCGATCCACCTGGTTGTAGCCAAACCGGTTGATGACCTGACCGTGTTCCGTTGCGTTCCACACCACAACGTCGGCACGTGCTCCGGGCAGCAGACACCCCGCGTCCCCAGCCAAATCCAGTGATGCGGCGGCATTACAGGTTGCTGCGTTCCAAGCTTCGGCGTAACTCATCCGGTACAGACGGGCAGCGCACTGCGTGACCATCTGCATACTTATGGTTGGACACGTGCCCGGGTTGTAGTCCGTGGCGATTGCGATGATGGCCCCTGAGTCGATGAGTTTCCGGCACCACGGCCCCACAGCGGGACCACCTTCCAACATGTGGAAGGTGACAGCCGGCAGAAGCACTCCAACAGTGTCAGACGCCGCAAGGGCCAACAGGCCCGCATCGGAGATGTGCTCGAGATGATCAACGCTGCGAGCACCCAGTTCCACACCCAACCCAACGGCACCGGCCGACCCGGTTTGATCTGCGTGCAGACGGATCTTCATACCCGCCGCTTGTGCCGCGAGGGCCATTCGGCGCGTCTCGTCACTGGTAAACGCAATGGGGTCACACCACACGTCGAACCAATCACAGAGCCCACGCACTCGGCCGATCATCGAAATCACCAGATCGATGTACTCGTCGCGTCGATCGCCATATTCGGCCGGAACCACGTGAGCGCCGAGGTAGGTGGTGATGACCTCCACCGGGTGCTCCAGCCCGTTGGCGATTCGCAGTAGGCGTAGTTCCGTGTCTGTGTCCAGCCCGTAGCCAGTCTTTGTCTCAAACACGGTGGTCCCGTGCTCCAGAGCGATGTCCAATAGGCGAAGAGCGTCAGCGCGCATAGTGTCATCCGCTGCTTCTCGGGTCCGAGCGATCGACCACCGGATACCGCCATCGATCCCGTGCTTCGGCACTCCGGTGGCGCGTGCCTCCCACTCCGCATGACGAGACCCGGCATGTACCAAGTGCGCATGCGAATCCACAAAGGACGGAGTGACCAGGCGGCCACCTGCATCGAACGTCTCCTCCGCCGTCCACGTGGCAGCAATGTCTGTCGAAAGCCCCACTTCGGCCACTCGCCCATCGCGAATTGCGATCCCTCCCCCGCGCATCAGGTTCAAATCGCCAAGCGCACTCCCCCGCAACGCAACCGCAGATCCAACCACCAACTCCGAAACGTTCAGCACAAGCAGGTCAGCGTGTTTGCTCATCCCCGCCATTCTGCCCGCAACCTTCAGAGGGAACCATCCGTCACGAAACCGCCTCAGAAGACGGTTTCGTGACGGATGAAGGGCCTCCCGAAACTGTATTAGCGAGCAACCGGCGTGATCTGCGGCACAAAGGTGCCGTTGGGCGACTGAGCCTTTGTACGCGCTTGGGCAAAGTCGTAACCTCAATTCGTGCTGAACAACTTTCCTCCTGCCGATGCAAACGCCTGGTCAAAGCTGGCTGCCAAGGAGTCAAAGACTGACGATCCAATGGCCGCCCTTGCTTGGCACACGCCGGAAGGCATCGCGGTCAAGCCTGTGTACACGCCAGAAGACCTCGAAGACCTCGAGACCATTGCCACGGTTCCTGGTGTCGCACCTTTCGTGCGCGGTGTTCGGGCCACCATGTACACCAACCGCGCGTGGACCATTCGTCAGTACGCAGGGTTTTCTACCGCTGAAGAATCAAACGCGTTCTACCGCAAGAACCTGGCAGCCGGTCAGCAGGGCGTCAGCGTGGCGTTCGACCTCGCAACGCACCGCGGGTATGACTCCGACCATCCCCGCGTGGAAGGCGACGTTGGCAAGGCTGGCGTAGCAATCGACAGCGTTGAAGACATCAAGCTGCTGTTCGACGGGATCCCGCTGGACAAGATGAGCGTCTCCATGACGATGAACGGCGCAGTACTCCCCGTACTGGCCGGGTACATCGTTGCCGCCGAGGAACAGGGCGTCCGCGCCGACCAACTCCAAGGGACCATCCAGAACGACATCCTCAAAGAGTTCATGGTTCGCAACACCTACATCTATCCGCCGGAACCAAGCATGCGGATCGTCGCCGACATCATCGGCTACACGGCAAAGAACATGCCGAAGTTCAACTCCATCTCCATCTCCGGCTACCACATGCAAGAGGCCGGGGCCACGGCGGTGCAGGAGCTGGCGTTCACCCTCGCCGACGGCCGTGAGTATGTGCGTGCCGCAATTGCAGCTGGCCTCGACGTTGACGAGTTTGCTGGTCGGCTCAGCTTCTTCTTCTGCATCGGCATGAACTTCTTCATGGAGGTCGCAAAGCTCCGCGCCGCCCGCTTGCTCTGGTCCAAGATCATGAGCGAGTTCAACCCAAAGTCCGCCGGGTCGCTGATGCTTCGCACCCACTGCCAAACCTCGGGTGTGTCGCTCACCGAACAAGACCCCATGAACAACGTGGTGCGCACCACCATCGAGGCACTGGCGGCGGTACTCGGCGGAACGCAGAGTCTGCACACCAACTCATTCGACGAAGCAATCGCACTCCCAACGGAATTCTCTGCGCGCATAGCACGTAACACGCAGCTCATCCTGGCCGAAGAGTCTGGCGTCACAAACGTGGTTGACCCGCTGGGTGGCAGCTACTACGTCGAGTCCCTCACGCACGCGTTGGCGACTGAAGCGTGGAAGCTGATTGAAGAGACAGAGTCCCTCGGCGGCATGACCAAGGCAGTGGCAACCGGAATGCCGAAGCTGCGTATCGAAGAGTCTGCTGCTCGCCGTCAGGCCCGAGTGGACAAGGGCGAAGAGGTCATCGTCGGCGTCAACAAGTACCGCCTGGCTCAAGAAGACCCGATCGACGTGCTCGACATCGACAACAGCAAGGTGCGGGCATCACAAATCGAACGCCTCAACCACATCAAGGCAACCCGCAACGCCGACGCTGTCACGGCAGCGCTGCAGGCGTTGGAAGACGGTGCCCGCGGCTCCGGCAACCTCTTGGCACTCACCGTCGACGCGGTTCGTGCAAGGGCAACGGTGGGCGAATGCTCACAGGCGCTGGAGAACGTGTTCGGCAGGCACAAGGCCGAGATCCGTAGCATTGCCGGCGTGTATGGCCAGGCCTATGAAGCAGACGACGGCTTCGCCAAGATCGTTGCCGACGTGGCTGCGTTTGCGACCGAGCAGGGTCGGCGTCCGCGCATGCTCGTGGCGAAGATGGGACAAGACGGCCACGACCGTGGAGCCAAAGTCATCGCAACGGCTTTCGCCGACATCGGGTTCGATGTGGACGTTGCCCCGTTGTTCCAGACACCAGGCGAAGTTGCGCGTGAAGCAGTCGACAACGACGTGCACGTGGTTGGCGTGTCCAGCCAGGCCGCTGGCCACAAGACGCTTGTGCCCCAACTGATTGCCGAACTGAAGGCGGCAGGCGCTGGCGACGTTCTTGTGGTGTGCGGTGGAGTGATCCCAGCGCAGGACTACGAGTTCCTCCGCAATGCAGGCGTCAGCGGCATCTACGGTCCCGGAACAAACATCCCCGAAGCTGCTGCCGACGTGCTGCGACTGCTCCGAGCTCACGCCGCCTGACAAAGCCCGGCCACACGGCGTCAGACGTCAACGGCGGTGAAGCAGCAGCACGCCGTTCTCATCGAGAACGGCGTCGAACTTGCCATCAGCGCGCAGATCATCCAGCACGGCGCGATGTGATTCCGACAACAGAGTCGGCTGTACCAACACCCAGTCGACGGCAGTGGGTTCCGCAGCGTCAGCTTCGCTGCTGCCATAGATCATCCACGCAAACGGGTTGGGGAAGTCGTACAAGTCCCGTCGGTGCGAAAGGTGCGGTGCGAGGTTGTCCGCAGCGGCAACTTTGGCATCGGACGGCACCATCGCCACTGCACGATCCAGGGTCACCCGAGCCGGGTCGGACTTCTTCCAGTTGTTGCTGGCAACGCCACCGGGCAATGGGCCGCGCATGAACGCAGCGGTTACTGAACACAGCACGACCCAACCGACAAGCACACGACCAACCGTCCGACGGCGGCGCCACACAGCCGACAGCACTTCCACCGTGGCGAGCATCAATCCGGGCAGCATGAGCGCTGTGTATTGGAAGCGGACGTCGCGTACATACGGGCTGTCCGCGGCAATCGCGGCGACCAGCTGCGGCAGCGCGCTCAAGCTGGAAATGCCCATCAGCGGGATTCCACCCAGCGGCAGGAACAGATCCATCAAGTAGGTCCTGGACTGCGGCTGTGCACCAAGCGAAGCAAGCGTTCCCGGGTGCGTTGCCAAATGAGCTGCAACCTCGGACATCGTTGTTCCGAAGCGCGCATAGAAACGATCGATGTAATACACATCTCGACCAAGCGCAGCGGGGATCAACCATCGGCTGCACGCCAAAAACCAGCCAAGCCCCGACGCGAACGTGAGAAGACCGGCCACGAAGTCCGTTCGAATTCGGCTTCGCCCTCCGGAACGAAGCCGGGCGAAAGCCGCACGGATGATCCAAGCCACACCGAGCATTGCGACGATCAGCCCCGCATCTTCACGGCAACTAAGAGCCAGCACGATACAGAGCGCAAGCCGACCGTAGCGTCGTGTCTGGAGAAACCAAGCGGCGAACAACAACGGCGTAACGGCGAGTGCCTCGGGGTGGAAAGTGACCCATCCAAGCCACCCGAGTGCGGGGTGCAAGAGATACACCGCAGCGCACGCCGCGCCCACCCCAGCCGATCCAGACCGTGTGCGGCCGAGCCATGCAACGGGAAGTGCGCCCACCGCAAGAACAATTGCCTGCGCGACGATGAGAAACTCGGCAGGCATCCCCAGCCGCGCGAACGGTGCCAGTAGCAAAAACACAGCGTTGATGTGATGGCCCCACACTGGCATCCCGCGCATGGTCAGGAAGCTGCGATGATGACACCCCGTCTTGGCCGGTAAGCCACCACACCTGGTCGTAGATGGCGAAGTCGAATCCCCAGCTGCCGTAGTTCTGGTGCTGGCGAATGGCAAGCGCTGCGATGCAAAGTGCCCATAGTGATGCTGCACCGGCCACCAGCAACGACAGCGCAGAATGGCCTTTCCGAACGGAGTGTTCCCCAATGGTCGTCGACTCGACCAGCAGACCAGTGTCGCTGCCGACCAGGGTCATGCTGCACCCGCGCGTCGAGCGACAACTACATCGTTCTCATCGAAGACAATTTCGAAGGTTCCATCTGCAACTGCACGTTCCAGAACCACTCCGTAACGACCAAGCGCGGTTCGATCAACGATCAGCCAATCAACATCCGTTGGGTAGGTGGCGCGGGGCGCACGCAGGCCCTCTGGGTCTTCCAACTCGAACTCGCCGTAGAACCATCGCTCCATCGGGTTCGGAAATTGATAGATCACACTTCGATGAGAAAGGTGGGGCACGATCGTGCCAATCGCACTTACTTTGGCATCAGCTGGGATCATCGCCACGGCCCTGTCGAGCACGTCACGCTTCGGTTCTACGCCCTTCCACACACGCTGGTTCACGGACCACGGCGCTGGGCTGCGAAGAATTGATGCTGAGCACGAAAACACAACGACGAGAATCAGGAGGTACTTTCCGATTCGCCTTGTCCAGGTCGCTCGGATCACCTCAATGGTCGCAAGAAACAGTCCAGCGATGAGCATCGCTGGGTAGTGCGACTGAATGTTGTGGGACAGTTCGCCAGAGCTCATCAACAACCCTGCCAGCGGCGCAAGGACCATGATGATCGGTAGCCCGAACGCCGGAAGAAATCCCAGCGGACCAAAGAGGTCCAGGAGAAACGTTTCGCGGTTCCCATCCGTCACCAGACCGCGGGCCAACGAAGGATCGGACAGCAGGTTGCGGCCAATTTCGCCGTACGACCCTCCGTACTTTCCATAGAACGTGCCGAGGTAGAACGGCTGCCCACCGAGCGCTCCCGGGATGATGACTTTCGAACAGATCGCAAACCAGGCTGCAGACGCAACCATCAACGCGACGCCATTCGTAAACCGAGCACGATCTCGTCGTCGAAGGCTGACAAGCACCTCTACCAGGCCGAAGCCAAGTACCGCAACGGCAACCTCTTCACGGCACGCCATCGCCACGATCGCGGCCAGCCACATCAGTCCGAATCGACGTTGATACGCAAACCACCCCATCAGCAGCATGGGGAACGGAGCAAGCAGTTCCGGATGGAAGAAGCACCACGCGAAGTAGATGTTGGCCGGGTAGAGCAGATAGACGATTCCCATGGCCAGCCCGGCCGTTGAAGACCCGGTTTTCGCCCGCGTGAGCCAGCTCACGGGAAGCGCACCGAGGAACACCACGACCGTCTGCAACGCAGCGAAGAACATCACGCCTGCACCCAACCTGGTCAGCTGACCAAGCGGCACCAAGATCGGGTTCACGTGATGGCCCCAAACGGGCAGCCCGCGCGAGGTGAGGAACGGCGACGAGAACGGTTGGTGCCCCAACAGCCACAGCGTCTGGTCGTATAGGCCAGCGTCGTAGCCGTAGGTCTCGTAACTGACAGTGTGCCGGTACTCCAACGCGATGAGGATGATCGATTCAAATGCGATGAGCAATAGAAGAACGGCTGTCATCCGCACGTCGAGCCAACGTCCCAACGCGTCTCTCCACGGGGACGGAAGGGCGGGCGCTGACGACTGGTTCGTTCGCGAATCAGTCAGCTCGGATTCGCAACGGTGAGCCACCGATGCTGAACCACGCTTCACCGTTGACGCCATAACTCTTCATCGGCCTAGGCACGAAGACTCTTGAGCGTTCCGAGCCTGGGTAGCGTGGCGATGTGACAGCCGTTGACCGCCGTTCCCTCGCCAAGGCGATCACTCTCGTGGAGTCAACGCGGCCAGACCATCGCGTGCAGGCCCAACGACTTGTGGGCGAAGCGTTGCGCCATTCTGGCAAAGCCCTCCGAATTGGCATCTCTGGCACGCCAGGCGTTGGGAAGTCAACGTTCATCGAGGCCTTCGGTTTGCACCTTTGTTCGCAGGGACACCGGGTTGCCGTCCTTGCCATTGATCCGTCGTCCTCACGTCACGGTGGGTCAATCCTGGGTGACAAGACCCGCATGCCAAACCTCTCGGTACATCCAGACGCCTTCATTCGTCCGTCGCCGTCTGGGGGAACACTCGGGGGCGTGGCCCGACGCACTCGGGAATCCATGCTGCTGTGCGAAGCCGCCGGCTTCGACGTCATCATCGTGGAAACCGTTGGTGTGGGGCAGTCCGAAACCGCGGTCTCCAACTTCACGGACGCGTTTGTGCTTCTCATGGCACCGGCCGGCGGCGACGAACTGCAAGGGGTGAAACGCGGGATCATGGAGCTTGCCGACCTGTTGGTTGTCAACAAGGCCGACGGTGCGTTGTTACCGATTGCGAACGTAACGCTGGCTGACTATTCGTCGGCGTTGCGTCTCCTTCGCCCACGTTCCAAGGACTGGACCCCGGTTGCGATGTTGGCGAGCGCGCTTCAGGGGTCAGGCATCGCGGAGGTTTGGACGACGTTGCTGACGTACCGCGAGACACTCGCCGCAACAGGTGAACTCGCTATGCGGCGCGAACAACAGAACGTTTCCTGGCTGTGGGATGAATTGGAGGAACGGGTTCTGGCCGCGTTCAAGTCCGACCCTGCCGTGGCTACGGCCTTGCGGTCAGTTGAGGACCGGGTTCGCGCCGGGTTGCAACCTCCAGGCGAGGCAGCCGATGACCTGCTGCGCCGGTGGCGAATTCCTACGACGAACTGAGTCGACGGCGAACGAACCCTGAACCCGTTGCGACAACTTGTATTTGACTTGTATTTCTTCGCGTCTTCTGCTTGAGTGGCTCCATGACCACGCAGCCCTCGTCATCGTCGAGCCCCAAACCCGACTGGGATCCCGCTCAATACGACCGATTCGCTGACGAGCGTGGCAGACCCTTTTTCGATCTCACAGCGCGCATACGAACCGCCAACCCGCAAACTGTTGTGGACCTCGGCTGCGGTCCGGGCGGGCTCACGGCAAGCTTGGCAACCCGGTGGCCCGAAGCGACAGTCATAGGGGTAGACAACGACACGGCGATGCTGCGCGCCGCCAATGATCTGGTGGCCGGTGGACAGGCTCCAGCCAATCTCCGTTTCGAGCATGGAGACATCGGCAATTGGAATCCCTCGGAGCCGGTTGACGTCATCGTGAGCAACGCCGCGCTGCAGTGGTTACCCGGGCACCTGTCGCTGCTACCAGAGCTTGTACAATGCCTGGCTCCTGGCGGGGCACTCGCACTTCAGGTCCCTGGCAACTTCGAAGATCCCCACCACCTGGCCATCCGTCAAGTGATGGCACGGCCCCGCTGGAGAGCAGCGCTCGGCGCGCTACCAGAGCGTTCGTTGTCGTCGTATCCGGCGTTGGTGTACCAAGCCGAACTGGCGCGGCTGGGTCTCGAAACCGACACCTGGGAAACAACCTACGTTCACGTACTACAGGGGCCAAACCCTGTTCTCGAATGGGTGAAAGGGACTGCGCTGCGACCAGTGCTGACAATGCTGAGCGCCGACCTTGGTGCAGAGTTCTGCAACGAACTGGGCGAACTACTCGCCGCATCGTTCGGCACTCACTCCTGGGGCACTCCCTTCCCGTTCAAACGAATCTTCGCGGTCGCGCACCGCCGCATCGACAACTAACCCCTTTGCGGCCAGCAACGCAACCCGGAGACTGAGCGTCGGTTCCGGCAGAATTCACTCGCCAGGCCGTCCCGATTGCGCCGACGGTCCAGAAGAATGAACCGATGCGCATCAATCGACGGTCTTTCATCGCGACAGCCATCGGTTCTTCTCGTCAGCTCAGCGGCGTTCGCGCGTCAGCCCGGCGTCTGCAGCCAGCAGAGTTGACCTGAAGAACGTTCAGAAGGCCACCTCGGCGGCACCCACCATGTCATTTGCCATGACCCTCGATATGACGATGCCGGTGCAGACCAAAAAGATCACCGCACGAATCTCAGCCACCGGCAAGTCAGACAAACCGAAGAAGGCAAGTCAGATCGACATGGACATGAGCGGCTTGATGTCGGCCATGTCCGGCGGACAGAAACTGCCATACTCCGCCGACGACCTGAAGATGTCCATGATCGTCATCGACGCCAAGATGTACATGAAGTTCGGTCTCCTCAATGCGCTCTCAGGCAATCCAACAACAAAGCCCTGGACGGTCGTCGACACGAAGTCCTTAGGCATCGACTCCGGCGATGTCCTTGCAGCTCAGGGTGCTGACCCCACCCAGGGCCTGGACTTCTTGTCCGGCCTTGGCGGCAGCGCAAAGGAAGCCGGCACCGAGAAGGTCCGTGGCGTCGACACCGCACGCTTCGACACCACGGTGGACTTGGCGACGCTCCTGAAGAACTCGCCAGCCGACCAGCAGGCGCAGGCCAAGCTGATGTTCGGGAACAAGACTTCGCTGCCTGTGTCGCTGTGGATCGACGGTCAGAACCGAGCTCGCCGCTTCGACATCACGTTCGAAGTCACCCAGCAGGGCCAAACCATTCCGGCCAAGACATCGTATGAGTTCTTCGGATTCGGCGAGAAGGTCTCCATCAGCGCGCCTCCCGCATCGCAGGTCGGCCCCAACCCCGCACTCGAGTCCATGATCAAGGCGACGGCTGCAAAGAAGACCCCGAAGAAAGCTGCCTGACAGCGCCACCGGTACGCTGGGTCTACATGACGCGCCCAGCACCTCTGCACCTCGGAGAATCCGTCGACCCCATTGCGCATCAGCGCACCGGGTCGGCCATCACACTCGACCCCGCAACGCTCACTACTCACGCCGTGATCGTGGGACAGACAGGCTCTGGCAAGACGGGTTTGGGTATCGCCCTGATCGAAGAGGTCCTGCTCAACGGCACGCCGGTGATCCTGATCGACCCCAAGGGCGACCTGACGAACATCGCGCTGCGATTCCCCGGCCTCAGCACCGCCGAGTTCACGCCATGGGTGGAAGGCGCAGACGCAGCAACAGTCGCGTCGCAATGGAAAGACGGGCTGGCCAGCTGGCAGATTGACGGCACAGAAATCAGCAACCTGCAGGCCAAGTCAGACGTGGTGGTGTGGACGCCCGGTTCATCTTCCGGCCGAGGACTGAACCTCATTGGTTCATTGCAGGCACCTCGCAACGCGTCAGATCCAGCGGCACGGGCCGACGAGATTGCGGCGTCGGTCGGCGGGCTCCTTCGGTTGGTTGGTATTGATTCGGACCCCATGAGCGGGCGAGAACACATCTTCCTTGCCAACCTGGTTGAAAAGTCTTGGGCGGCCGGGCAAGACCTCGGGCTGGACCAGTTGGTTGGTCAGGTCTTCGACCCACCGTTCCGCAAAATGGGTGTCCTCGACCTCGACACCTTCTACCCACCGAAAGACCGGTCCGAACTAGGCATGAAGCTCAACGGTCTGCTTGCCTCCCCGGCGTTTGCGGTGTGGGGCGAAGGTGAACCGCTTGACATCGCAGCGATGCTGCACGATCCAGCGACCGGCAAGGCCCGGGCCAGCGTGGTGACCATCGCTCATCTGTCAGACGAAGAGCGCCAGTTCGCGGTGGCCAAGATCCTCAGCGCGCTGATTACTTGGATGCGCGCACAGTCCGGCACCACATCGCTGCGTGCGTTGCTGTATATCGACGAAGTGTTGGGTTACGTTCCGCCAAACGGCAACCCCCCAACCAAGGCGCCAATCCTCACGTTGGTCAAACAAGCACGTGCCTTTGGTGTGGGTGTGGTGCTTGCAACGCAAAACCCGGTCGACGTGGATTACAAGGTTTTGTCCAACGCCACAACGTGGATGGTTGGCCGGTTGCAGACCGAGCGAGACCGGGACCGTTTGTTGGATGGCATGCGCACGGCGTCGGGCGCCACCGACATCGACCAGCTGGGTGCAACCATTTCTGGTTTGGCCAAGCGTGAGTTCATCCTGCAGCGCGCCGGTGCAGACAAGCCGTTGGTGTTCAACTCTCGTTGGGCAATGTCGTACTTGCGCGGACCGTTGACTGGATCACAGATCAAGGCGCTTGGCCCGATGGGCGGCGTCGTGGCGGGCGCCTCAACGCCTTCGCTGGGCGCATCGGTCAGCGCTGCGGGAGCGGCTGTCGCTTCAGCTGCCTCATCAACTCGCGTCACTGCTGATGACGAGACCACAATGGTTCCGCCGGTCGCGGACGGCGTGAAAACGGGCTGGGTGGTGAGCGCTGCTCCGTGGCTAGATCAGGTCGGGGGCACTCCCAACAGCACCACGTTCTCGCCAGCCCTGGCGGTCCGGATGAACATGCTGTTTGACGACACCACAGCAGACCTGCGTGACGAGCAGGAGTGGGAGGCGATCGTGCATCCGCTCGCTGCGATTGTGGACACCGATTCCATCGTCGCCGTGGACCACGACGACCGCGATCTCACCGAGCTCGCACCAGACGGTGCCGTCTACTTACTGCCTGACGCCAAGATCGATACAGCTGCATGGTTCAAGGCCGCACAGACTCGCATCGTCGAGTATGTTGCAGCCAGCCGCACCATGTCGTTGCAACGCAACGAGGCATTGAAACTGTGGTCACGCCCTGGTGAAACGCCAGAGCAGTTCACGGCACGCTGCGAACTGGCTGCGGACGAAAAGGCCGACGCCGAAACAGCGAAACTGCGGACCACCCTCGAAGCGCGGATCGACCGCATCCGTGACGCCATCGATGCTGCCGAGCGCAAGGTTTCGCAGGCCGAAGAAGAACGCAAAGCAAGTCGCAACGAAGAACTGCTGGCCGGTGCTGGTGACCTTCTAGGCGCACTCTTCGGCGGACGCAAGTCAACCCGAGGCATCGGTCGGGCGGTGCGTGGCGCAAGCGGACGCAGGGCAGACACCCGCCGAGAAGGTGCTCAGGCCGATGCAGCAGCATCGGCCCTTGCAGACAAGTCAACGGAGCTGGTGGACCTCGAGCAGCAGCTCGCCGACCAGGTCTTCGAGATCGACGCCAAGTGGAAGACCGTGGCGGATCAGGTCACCGAAGTCAGCATCCCACTGGAGAAGACCGACGTGCGAGTGATCGACACGAAGCTGATCTGGCTCCCCGTAAGTCGCTGACTACGCCGCAGGCGCAGCGATGGGGTGGGGCATGCACAGCTCGTCGTACTCAGCGATTTGCAACTGTGCCGGGTCGATGGAGCAGGCCGGGCAATTGGGATCACGACGCAGCTTGAACGTGCGGAAGCTCTGCTCCAACGCATCGTAAGTGAGCAGACGACCCACCAACGAGTCACCCAGGTTGAGAAGCATCTTGATTGCTTCCATGGCCTGCAACGACCCAATGATGCCCGGCAGCACACCCAACACGCCAGCCTCTGCGCACGATGGAGCCAACTCGGCGGGAGGAGGCTCTGGAAGCATGCAGCGGTAGCACGGACCTTCGTGCGGCCTGAAGACCGAGACCTGACCCTCGAACCGGAAGATGGCACCCATCACCACCGGCACGTTCTTCTTGAGTGACGCATCGTTGAGGAGATAGCGGGTTGGGAAGTTGTCAGTTCCGTCCACCACCAGGTCGTAACCGTCGATGATGTCCAGCACGTTGTCTGCGCCGAGGCGGACGTCGTAGGTGACTACGTTGACGTCGGGGTTGAGCAGTGTGAGGGTCTTCTTGGCGCTGTCGACCTTGCGGTCCCCGACGCGTTCGATGTTGTGAAGGATCTGGCGCTGGAGGTTGGAGTAGTCCACCACGTCCATGTCAATCACACCGATGGTGCCCACACCAGCGGCAGCCAGGTACAAAGCCGACGGCGAACCAAGGCCGCCAGCGCCCAGCATCAGCACCTTGGATTCCAGCAACTTTTGTTGGCCAGCCTCGCCAACTTCAGGTAGCAGCAAGTGACGCTGATACCGATTGCGTTGCTCGGCAGACAGAGCCGCAGGCACGCGCCAGGCGCGTCCTTCGTTCTTCCACTTGCCGAATCCACCAGCCACGGACAGCACGTTGGTGTAGCCAAGTTCGCCAAGCGTCTTGGCTGCGAACGCACTGCGCACGCCACCGGCGCAATAGACGACAACCGTTGCGTCGTGATCTGCGAGACGGTTTTCGATCTGGGCTTCGAGGTGCCCACGAGGGATGTGAACTGCGTTGTACAGCGCACCCTGTTCGTATTCATCTGGTTCGCGGACGTCAAGCACCACCGTGCCCGGACGGGCAATTGCCGCTTCAGCAGCTGCCGTGTCTATTTCGGTGATCTCGGACTTCGCGGAGGCGAGTAGGTCGCGGAACGTTGCCATGCAACCATCGTACGTCAAAACCCGACTCACTTGGTCGGGTATTGAGTGACGCCTGACCCACGTCGACAGGCACTGGCCACGAGGGCAAACGCACGAAGTCAGCCCTGCACCAGACGAGGGAGCACGTCGGCAATTTGCCCCCGCACGACGGCGGTAGCGAGCCGATCCATCTCCGTCGGTTCGGCGTTGAGGATGATGATCGGGATGCCCGCCCGGTACGCGGCGGGGACCATCTGATTCACCGGCCCAACGGCCAACGTGCTTCCGACTGCCAACAGCAAGTCACCTTCGGCTGCTGCCGCGAACGCTCGCTCGAGGTCTGCAGCAACCAGGCTTTGCCCAAAACTGATCGTTGCCGACTTCACCACTCCCCCGCAGTCCGGGCACGCAGGATCTACTTCGCCGTTGCGGACTCGGTCAACAAAGACCTGCATGGGCCACTCGTTGCGGCAACCCCAGCAGAGAGCCCGTCGCATGGTTCCGTGCACTTCAACCACACGATCGGGTGAATTGCCGGCTCGTTGATGCAGCTCGTCGATGTTCTGCGTCACCAGTGTGTGCAGGCGCCCCTGACGCTCCAACTCGACGAGCGCAAGGTGGCCGGCGTTTGGTTGCGCATCCCACGCAGGCGAATGCAAACGGTTCTGCCACGCGATTGCCCTGACCTCCGGATCGTTCAAGTAGTGCTGCAGACTGGAGGTGCGCTCGGCCTTAGGGTTTCTGGTCCACACGCCGTTAGGTCCTCGAAAATCCGGGATCCCTGAATCCGTCGAAATCCCAGCACCGGTCAGCACAACCACGCGTGCAGCAGATTGCATCGCGCTCGAACGCACGGTCCAGGCTCGGGTCAATCGTCGGGTCAATCATCGGGTCAGGCATCGGGTCAGGCATCGGGTCAGTCAGATCCACCAGTTGCTTCTAGCACCGACCGGGCGCGTACCAACGACAAGAATCTGTTGCAGTTTCTAATGACATGAAATACATTGACACGCATCCCGCTTGCGGCCCACTTCCTCCGCTCGTCGTCGTGTCATCTGCTAGCGGTTCCCCCTCCCTGGCAGTTGATGCGCGCTCCATTTTCTTCGAACGGAGATTTCAATGAATGTTCCACCGCTCTCGCCCGTTACCCACCTTGAACACACAGCGCCCCGCCTGCACACCATCGAGCCCGGGTTCCTCCTCTCGCCTGACGCCACGGTGATCCAGGTCTGCCCCTGGCGTGACCCGTTTGTGGAGCAGGTCGGCCACGACCCACGAGGCGATTATGTCGAACGCTTCTGGCTAGCCGTGCTTGGCCCCAGCACCACGTGGTTTATCCGCAGCCTGTCGTGGGGCTTTTCGGCGTCGCCGGATGGTTTCGTGCTCGACCTTCCGACCACCGCACGGGCACTGGGCATCAGCGAACGGATGGGTCGGAACAGTCCATTCGTGCGCGCAATTACGCGCGCATGCCAATTCGATCTCGCCGCAATTGAGGGCGTCCACCCGTCAGGCCGTACGATACTACGTGCACGTACTACCCTGCCATGGTTGTCTCGACGGTTGGCGGGATCACTCCCCCCAACGCTTCGAACGGAGCACCAACTGTGGATTGAAGCATCTGCTGCCACTGCCGCCGAGCGACGACGATTGGCGGCAGTGCCCGCTCACTAGCGGGAGTTCCAACCGGGCCCGCTCACTAGCGGGAGTTCTTTCAGAGACCTACGGCTTGGAGAAGCCGCGCACCAGTTCAACCAAGGTCCGCAGACCTGCGCCGGTGCCACCACGAGGACCAAACTCGTGTTGTGCATCGGCCCATGCTGTACCCGCAATGTCCAAGTGCACCCATGGCACGCCAGCCACGAACTCCTGGAGAAACAACGCAGCTGCGATGGAACCCGCCTGGCCCGGCAGACCAATGTTCTTCATATCAGCAACGTCGGAATCGATATGGCGACGGTATGGGGCCCACACGGGAAGCTCCCACATTGGTTCACCAGCGCGCTGAGCAGCGGACTTGACCTGAGCGGAGAACGACTCGTTGTTGCCGAAAAGGCCGGTGATTTCCTTGCCAAGCGCAACGATGATTGCCCCGGTAAGGGTGGCCAGGTTGATGATCGCGTCGGGCTTCTCTTCCACCGCAAGGCTGAGACCATCGGCGAGCACCAACCGGCCCTCTGCGTCAGTGTTGAGAATCTCGAACGACTTGCCGTTACGCGCAACGTGCACGTCGCCTGGCTTGGTCGCACGCTCGCCCGGCAGGTTTTCGGTGAGGCAGCAGTAACCGACGACGCGCATGTTGGGCTGCAGTGTGGCCAGCGTGGTGAACAAACCAAGCGTTGTCGCCGCTCCGGCCATGTCGCATTTCATGGTCATCATGCCGTCGGCAGGCTTCAGCGAGAGACCACCGGAATCGAACGTGATGCCCTTACCAACCACCACCAAACTGGGCAGAGACTTCGCCGACTTCAATCCCCCAGCGCGGCTGTTGCCAAGCGCGTAGCCCTGCGGCACGTATTCGAAGCGCACCAGACGCGGCGGCTCGAGACCACCCTGCGAAACACCAAGCAGCCCACCCAGGCGCTCGTCAGCAATTCGGTGTTCATCCCAGACTTCAACCGCGAAACCTGCGGCTTCGGCGGCCTGCACTGCATGTTCAGCGAAGATGCGCGGCGTGAGGTTTGCCGGCGGCAGGTTGACCAAATCGCGCACCATTGCGGTTGCTTCGGCGATCGAACGGCCGACTCCGGCACCGTCTTTCACGGCCCTGCTTCCAGCTGGATCCAGAACAACTGATTGCAGACGGCTCACACCGTCTGCAAGCGGCTTGCCCGAATACGTATAGGTGACCGCAAGCGCGCCCTCGACGATGGCCTGCGCAGCTACCCGCTTGTCAAGTTTCGAGACACCGAGCAGATCGAGCTGAACCGAGTTCTCGTGGGCCGCAGCACGTGTTGCGGCCGCAGCAGCACTTCGCAAGCGATCTGCGGTGACGGTGGTTCCCTCACCAAGTCCAACAAAGATTCGGGTTTGGCTGCCAGGAACAACAAGCACCTGACCAGGCTTCCCGGAGAACCCGCGCTTAGCCATCACCGCGGCAGTCAGCCCCGCCACAGCAGCAGGTTTCCCGCTCCGATCGGTTGTGACGCCACTTGCTACGGCGGCTCCGCGTGGTGCTGGTCCAAGGATCAGTTCGACTGACATTTGACTCGATTCAGAGGAGAAGGTTCCCGGCCGTGCCAGCGGCAAACGGAGGGCGGGCTTTGGGGAAGTATCGGCATTGCTGATGCACCAGTTGAGCAGATCCTCAACATCGAACGCATTCAACACTCTGTGCGCGCTCAGCCATCACGTTGCGCCGCGCAATGTGGTTACGCCCAATGTGGTTACGCCCAATGTGGTTACGCCCAATGTGGTTACGCCCACGGGCCTTCGGTGTGTTCCGCGTTCCACACCGGATGATCTTGCCGTCTTGCACCTCGAAGATCTCGATACTGGAAATCTGCAAGGTCGACCCATCGAAACCGCGCCCGGTCAGTTCATATGTCCACGAAGCAAATGACCCCTCGACCAAAAGGTGGACGGTGCGAACCACCAACTGGCTGTACTGCGCAAAGAAGCCACCGATTCGATTCACGCAGTCCGCATTGGTCATCACCGTCACTTTGCCGCCGGCGTCGTGTCGATACATCGGGTCAGCCAAGAGCACGGGGATCTGTGTGAGGTCCCGTGCGTTGTACAGGTCGTGTTCGTACCGACGGAGCACGTCACGAGTTGCGGCCGCCACGGCAGCAGCGTCACGGCCGGGTTGGTCCTCGTTCGCCATGACCGTGACCTAGCTGATTGCTCGGGCTGGAAGAGTCTCGCCGTCCTGCCAACGCGCCATGGTCCATAACAGGTCGGACAGACGGTTGAGGTACGGCAGCACCATGGAACCTTCCACGGTGGCAAGCATGGAGGTGCGCTCGGCGCGCCGCACCACGGTTCTTGAAACGTCGAGCAGTGCGGACAAACGACTTTGCCCGGGGACCACGAACTCTGTCACCGGCGGGAACTTCGGGGTGATTTCGTCGATCAGCGTTTCGAGGCGATCAACCATGGAGCGGCTCACACGGGACTTCCCCTCAACAAGCTTGCGATGGTTCTCCTGCTCGGTTGCGAGCTCGGCCATCAGCACCCAAAGGTCACGTTCAAGATGCACCAAAATGTCGTCGAGCTCTCCACCACGGGCCGTCTCTGCCCGAGCCAATCCAATGAACGACTGCGCCTCATCGACGTCGCCGTAGGCCATTGGCCCGACGTCGTTCTTCTGCACTCGGCCGCCATAGAGGAGGCCCGTGGTGCCGTCGTCGCCAGCCTTTGTGTAGATCTTCATGACTGGAAACTACTGGCAGGCGTTGGGTGCTGGTAAAGCGCCGGTCAGCAAGAACGCGGAACCAGCTTCGTTGGCACACGCGTTGTTGGACATCACACCGTGCGCCGCACCGCTGATTTCGACGTAGACGCTTCCCGGCCACTGCCCCGCGAGCTTGCGCGTCCCGATAGCTGGTGTGACGTTGTCGTTGATCGAGCCGAAGAACAGAATGGGCGGAACCCCCGGTTTGGCAACGGGCTGTGGCCTGGTGTCGGTTTGGTTACCCCAATAGACACAGGCTTGAGTACCCGATGCATTTGCAGCCGACGCGGCAAAGTGGGGTGCACGCGCGGTGAGAATGGCGAACTTGGCCGCTGGTGAGTCTTTTGACGCTGACGAATGAAAGCCCTCGAAGCAGGCAACCTGGTAGTACATCCCGTCACCGTCGGCGTCGTTCACCAGGTCGTTGACGCTTGGGATCCCGCTGTCGAACAGACGAGCAAGGTCGGTGACGGCCGCTGCGTTGTTTCGTTCGAACTCGACCAGCAAGCGGGCCAGCGTTGTTTCCAAGCCAGAACGAACAAGCGCAAAGGTGGCCGATTCCAACGTGGCTCGATCAAGAACAAACGATCCGTCGCGCAACGGGTTGGTCTGCAGCCTGAGGAGCAGCGCCTCGTACCGTGCAAGAGAGTTGGGGCCAAACGGGCACGTTCTATTGCTTGCGCACCGTGCCATGAAGTTGGTAACTCGCGCCTCGTAGACCGCGTACTGACCAGCGGTCAGCTCAATCGCCCGCAGCGCAGGGTCAACCGCAGAATCGATCATGAAGCGACCGACACGGTCAGGGAAGAGGTCCGCGTACACAACACCCAGGTAGGTGCCGTATGAGACCCCGAGGTAGTTGAGTTTCGGTTCGCCGAGCGCAATGCGGATCTGTTCCATATCCCGCGCCGTATTGGCGGTGGTGATGGTTGGCAGCAGCTCTGGCTGCCGGTTGACGCACGCATCTCGCACAGCGTCGATGTATTGCTTGGAGGTCCGCGAATCACGGTCCCGTGTGGAGGCACAAGACAACGGCGTACTACGCCCGATACCGCGCGGATCGAAGCCGATGATGTGGAACTGTTGACGAGCCGACGGAGTGAACAGCTTGGGCCGGTTCACCAAGAAATCAATTCCGGACCCGCTTGGCCCACCCGGATTAATAAGCACGCTTCCAAGAGGTGCTGCGCCCGTGGCCTTGGCACGCTGCAACCCGATTGAGATCTTGGGACCCGTTGGGTTGTCGTAGCTGCGCGGGACATCGAGAGCTGCACATTCGAATGTGCCTTCGCACGGGGTCCAGACCAGCGTGGATGCCACCGTTACACCGGCGATTGCGCCGCCGACTGACGACGTAGTGGCTCCCGCGGGAATTGTTGCCGTAGCCACAGGAACCGTGCTGGACGCTGCCGAAGCGATGGTGCTTGGCGTCACAGCAGCGACGATCTTCGCTACCGTCGTGGGCGCCTTCTTGACTGTCTTCTTCACCGAGCGCTTGGTGGTTTTGGTCGGCGTCTTCTTGGCGGCTTTGGTGGTGCGAACCGCCGCCGTCGCGCCGTTGAGGGGTGCCGACACGGCACCGAGGAGCACCGTCACCGCAATCCCACCGACCAAACGCCGGCGTAGGTTCCCGTTCATGTTCGGGGAACTTTTCATGCCCGTTTCCTCCAACGGTCTACGGCAGCCAACGCAATGAGGCTGAACCCGTCTGTTATTTGTCCTGCATCTGCCATTGCAAGCGCCTCATCGAACGAAACTTCGCGCAACTGCAAATCTTCCGTGCCTTCGGGCGCCGAATCACCAAACGACAACCCGGTTGCCACGAATACAAACGCTTCTTCATCGGTCACTGAATTAGAGAGATGGCACCGCGCAAGTTGTCGCACGTCGGTTGCGCTGATGCCGGTCTCTTCTTGCAGCTCGCGGCGGGCACCCTCAAGGAGGTCTTCTTCGTAGGGCACGCCGCCTTCTGGAACTTCCCACGAATACTGCCCCGTTGTGTAGCGGAACTGCCCCACCAGCCACGTGCGACCCTCAGAGCTGAGCGGAACGATTGCTGCAGCACGGTTACGGAAGTGGACCACCCCGTAGACACCAGGCTTACCATCCGGCCGGATGACCTCACGGTGATCCACTCTGATCCAAGCGTTCTCGTAGGCCACCGCGGATGAGACCGTCAACCACGGGTTTTCTTCTGAACCAGAGCGCGACGAAGGCGCTGGCTCTGCGGCAGTTGTCATCCTGACCAGTCTGGTCGCCTGCGACAGCAAATGGTGCCATTACCCAGCAGAGCACCACCGGCTTTGCTCTCTGTTTGCGCGGGCCTTGGCGAAGTTCCAACGAATGCCGCCAACATCGAACTTCGAATCGCAGTGCAACACCGTCTGCTGACAGTTCCGATCGATACGTCCAGCTCGCAATTGGTGGGCGATCAGCGGGGCGAAAGCTGGCATCGCGTCGGCGTTGAGGCCGTGCCACTTGTCGTAATAGTCCGAGCAGCGCGCAACGCCAAGCTCTTTGCTTTCCCTGCGATCCAGCGGATTCCCAGCGGACGTGTCGGCGGTTGCGGCAAAGTCGGCGGCTGGACGGTCTGCGTTCCAGTTGACGATGTATTGCTCAACAGGAAGCACGTTGAGCACCAGCAAGATGGCAACTGCGCCCACCACGGATACCCCAACAATGGGTTGGTGGGGCGTTGGTCGATGTTGCCAAACAGCGACGGAGATCAGCATGACCCCGAGTAGCAGCGCAGCCGATTGGCTACAGACCCGCAGCATCGTAAGTCCCCATACATCAGCTCCTACCCACAGCCGACGTGACGCAACGACAACGACCAACAGGTTCAGACAAATCATGCTCTGGGCAGCCACCACGCACCGACGCTCCCATCGATTGGTGCCCAGCATCAGGTGAGCGACGAGCAACGCACACAGAACAAAAGCACTCGCCACCAGCAACGGGAAGAAGCCATCTTTCGCTATCTCTTGGTAGCTCAGTGGGTCACTCTGCAGCCGGTCTGCCAATCCGGCGGCCGTAGCAACCTGGCTTGCCGCAAAGGCCGCAAGGGTCACGTTGACGATCCACAACGCACCCCTGACCTCGCGCACGAAGACCGACCGTTTTGTGCCTCGTTCGGTTTCGCCGGACTGTGACACAGCTCCCTGGGAGCCAGAGCGATGCGCGTCGTTCGACCCCGGAAACGGGGCACGATGATGAGCGCCCGCGATGACCAGCAACGTCACGCCGATCCACACACCCAACACGCCGAAGATGGCGACAGAAGCATCGAAGCTCAATCCGGCCGCAACCCAAGCAATGGCATCGCCAACAGATCCGAGCATTCCGGCAAACGCTGCGTCGCCTGCACTCAGCAGCGGGATCACAACCACCAGCACCGGGATGGCGAGCAGCAACGACCTTGCAGCGCTCCCTGCCATGCTCCGGGTCCCGTCACCAGCGGGTTTCTCCGCAGTCCTGGCGGATCGTTGCTTTACCCAAGAGGCAGCGCGCGTAAGCAGCGCCGGCGACGTGAACCAAGAACCGACGAGACGCTCGACTGCTTCCTCCACACCAGACGCTGTGCAGCGAAACAGCGACCCCTGGTTTGCGCACAGAACGCCCATAAGCAGCAGGGCACAGATCGCCACCATGTTGAGGGTGATCAGCCAGGGGGACGCCCGAAAGCTGAGGGCAACTCCCAACGCGCACGCCAACCCAAGCCAAAGGAGTGGCTCGATACGCCGCCGCACGGCCCCCGAAAGCACCAACGCGCAGACCAGCCCAACGACGAACAACGTCCCAGCAAGTCCAGCAAAAACCGTACGCCCACATAGAATGAACCCGGCCGTCGAGGCGGCCACAACCATCCATCCGTTGTGCGGCATGGTGGGGCGTTCTCGACGCGGTCTTGGAGGGCCCGCCGCAAAAGTCGGCGGCACGGCCGAAAAGCGAGCACCGTATTGGAGCGCAGGATCGTACGGACCCGCCGGTGGTTCGACCGACGGTTGCAGCACTTGATGAACCGAAGATTCAACAAGTGGTTCGGCTGTGTGTTCCGGATTGTCGGCCATGGTCACGCAGGGTGAAGGATTCGGGTCTGGTTGTCACCAGGGAATCCCCTGGCCCACCCCTTACTAGCCATGAACGAAACCACTAGCTGAGGATTGCCCTCGCGATGAGGTCCGTGCAGAAGGCCATCAGGATTGCCAGGTACAGGAATCCTGTGGCAGCCATCACGGCCGAGTAGTAACGCTCTCGGAGCGCGATGCGGGTCACAAACCCCAAGACGCCAGTTGTAAGCGCGCATGCGATCCAGAACCACGTCAACGTGCCGCCCCACCCGTCGGATACCGTGCCAGTTAGTGCCTGATACATACCGGTGGGCACCAACAACAGCGCCACCTCCACCGGCCACAGCCGCAGTACCCAATCGTTGAGTTCGTGGATGGGATTACGAGACAAGCCAGGTTGCACAAGGTACCAGTGGCCCAACAACATGGCGTCAGTGACGGCTCCGAGGAACAACGCACCGACGACAAAACGGGCGACGGCAAGCCACACTGGCGCATCGACCGCAGCATCGACGGCTGCTCCGATGACCCCGACGAACCCCAGGGCTGGCGCAATCAGATCAAGTAGCGGTGGGAACTCGGGACCTTCAGAAAATTCGGCTGCATCGTCATCGGCAAGACGGCCGAACTGGTCTCGCATCTGCATCGCAGCGCTTTGCGGCTCGGCCGTATCCGCGTCACTGGTCGCAACAGCTGCAGCAGTTGCCGTGGCAGCCATTGCTGAAACTCGCTGATGGCGTCGTTGTTGAGCCAACCGCTGTTCCCGGACCCCTGCTCCTTTGCGAACCACGCTGACAACCAGCGCCGCGACGGCCGCAATGACCATCAGTGCAGCAGGAATATCTCGCACTGGAAGCCATGAGCCTTTGGCCGCAATGACCAGCCCGATTGCTCCGATAGCGGCGAACACACCGCGCATGAGCCAGCCGTAGCCCAGTCCGACAAGGCGCCCACGCGTGGTGACCCACAGAAAGACCAGGCCGCCCGTGGCCCACTGCAGCATGACCGTGGACGCATCGAAACGGATCACGAACCAAAGCTAGTGCTCGGCGCTTCAGGGCCCGAGCTACTTGCGTTTGGCTACCGTGGTGGTGACTCGCTTGGCTGCGGTGCGAGAAACCCGCTTCTTCGTGGTCGTGGTTTTCGCCTTCGCCTTGACCTTCGGCTTCACCTTTGCCCGTGCCTTTGTGGCTACAACACGAGGCTTGAGAGCCAGTTGCTTCGGCAGTGTTGTCGGCGGCCGCGTGCTTCCAACCGACACCGGTGGTGCCGTTGTCGATGGCGTTGCCGATGGATTTGCCGATGGATTTGCCGATGGATTTGCCGATGGATTTGCCGATGCAGTGGTCGGAGCGACAGTCGGATCGGGCTCGGCTGGCTTCTCGAACGCAACGGTCGGCGGAACCACGATTGGGTCCGATGATGCCGGCGGCGCTGGAGGGAGCCGCACCACATTCACCGGGTCGGGGTCCGCTGGAGTTGCGGGTCCTGGCCGAGGGGGGACCACAACGGGCGGCGGGAACGTTGGAATTGTCGTGGTAGTCCGGGCCGCCGTTGTGCTGGTGCTTGACGACGTCGAGGTGGTGGCGAGTCTCGTTGTGCTGGCCGCGGCGGTGGTTCCAGGTTGCGTTGTGGCGACGGTTGTTGCAGCCGCAGTGGTCGGCGGGGTCAACGTTGTGGAAACCGCAGTGGTCGACGCAATTGTCGTTGGCGCAGCCGTCGTCGCGACGGTCGTCGGAGCAAGAGTCGTCGGAGCAAGAGTCGTTGCTGCCGTCGTGGGAGCTGCCGTCGTGGGAGCCGCCGTTGTCGGCAACTCCGTGGTGGGGGCCACGGTGGTCGCGGACGTCGTCGGCAACTCGGTCGTCGGCGCAAGGGTGGAGGCGACAGTTGTCGCAACGGTAGTCGGGACCGTTGTCGCCGCCGTCGTCGTCACCAGCGTCGAGGTTGAGGTCGACGTTGAGGTTGAGGTCGATGTGGTTGACGTGGACGTCGTTGTCGTGGTGGTGACTACGGCCGCATCGGCTGCGGACAGCAGCAACCGTTGGTGTGGGGCACCGATGATTGCGGTGTCGTCGCCACCAAGGAAACGAGAAAGCAAGGTTGCTTGGATTGACCGAAAGTCGACGTTCATCTTCAAGTTGTCGTGTGAGTCCAGGTCCAACAGCGATGGCTGCTCACCGAAGATGCCGCCGTTGACGCCATCTCCCATGACCATCGCCACGCTTGACGTTCCGTGATCGGTTCCGTTGGACCCGTTCTCTTCGACGCGCCGACCGAATTCGGAGTACACCAACACCGTCGTGTTCGCACGCGCTGCTGGGGTCAACGAGGTGAACAACAGATTGAGCGCTGTGTCCAGATCGGCGAGCAACTTGCCGTGCCATCCAAACGGGTTGCCGTTCTGGCCGCGGATAGCCTGTTCGCTGTGATTGTCGAATCCACCATGACTGGTGGTGATCACGCGGGTACCGATGCCTGCGTTCAGGAGACGGGCGGTCATGATCATCTGCCGACCGATGTACGACGTGCCGCTTGGGATGTTCTTCATCGCAGGGCCGACGATTGCGCCGGCCGACAACGCGCTGCCAAGAACGGCACCAAGACTGTTGGCATAGGAACCCAGACCCGTTGCTCCGGTGAGTCCCCGGAACGCGTCCTGTGCCAGCAGTTCCATCGAGTCGTTTGTCGGGGCTCCCGTGAGATCGCCGTCCCACGGCCGCAAGCGAATGGGCAAGACATTGGCACCCACTGGCGCCCGGTCATCGCTGCGAAACGAAATGGCGCCGAACGGGCCGGCATTAATCGTGTCAAGCCACCGTCCCAACCAGCCGGTCTGAACGGGCAAGATGCCCGAGCCTGCCGCGCCCCAGCCGCTCTCCCAATGGTCTTGCGAGTTGAAGTGCGACAGGTCAGGAACGTTGTAACCAACACCCGTGATCAGCGCGACCTTTCCTTGCAGATACTTGGCCTGCGTCGTTGTCAACGAGGGGTGCAGACCAAGTGGGACGTCGGTGCCAAGTGACAACACTTCGTTCGGCATCAGCTTGATGCTGGGACGCAAGCGGTGGTACTCCGCGTCGCCGAAGGGAACCAGGGTGTTCAAGCCGTCGTTGCCACCACCCAGGAAGATAGTGACCAGATTCCCTGCTCCCGTTGTGCCGCCTGGAACCGGCGGCCGCGACGTGGTTGGACCTACCGCGCCGATTGCACGACGCAACGGCCCCAACTGCGACGCAACCAACTCGCCAGCGCCGATTGCAGCAGCCAGCGCCACGAAACCGCGTCGGCTGAGCGTGCCTTCTGCCGCTTGCTGGACCATGCCCAGAAGTTGGTGCAGTGTTTGGGGGTCGGGTGACTTTTCTGAATTGTTGAACTTCATCGAACGGTCTCCTGTGGGTGGCTCAGGCGAGCCGTGCTTCAGTGGTCATGGACATCAGACGGGCCAAGGTTCGACCTTGTGCCCATCCGTTCTGCGCACGCAGTGCGATCAGCCACGTTTCAAGTGCTTGGCGTGTGTTGGCAGACAAGGTGAGCCCGAACAGATCCGCTACGGAAGTGACGGCCGCTGACGGGGTCTGGCTTGCAACCTGCGACAACACGGCACGAGACGAAGGACTCAAGGCGGTGTCATCGGCCGCCCGGTAAGAACCCCAACGTGCGATGCCGTCCAGCGCCCACGTCACGGTCTCGTTGATCCAAACGCTGTTGACCTTCCAGCCGGCAACGTTGGGTGGGTTCAAGAACTCGTGTCCTGCCGTCGCTGTCTCGTACCCCAACGAGATGTCGTCGGCTTTCAGGCCCAGGCTTCCGACAAGGGCGGCAGACCATTCGATGGGGCTCTTCACTCGGCCCTGCATCGATTGGGCCGAATAGAACTCAGCACGCTTAAACATGCGACGAAGGAAGTTCTGTGTGTGCAGACCTTCTGCCTCCATATCATCGGCCAGCGATGACACCAGTGAGGTGTCCGGGTTCTCGTATGCGAAGAACGCCCACAGCTTTGCGGCCAAGAACTCTGCGCACACTCGACGTCTCACACCAGAACAAATGGCCGAGATGACCTGGGGTCCGGTCCACGCCTGCGTGACCCCGAAGACTGTCTTGTTGCCGGAGTCATGATTGTTTGCGTTGTACGCGTAGTTCGCACCGTTGTCGTCCCACGTGAGGCCGTATCCCGTCCATGCTCGCGCGACTTCCACCACGTCTGTCTGGGTGTACCCGCGGTTGACACCGAGGGTGAACAACTCCAGCAGTTCACGGGCAAAGTTCTCGTTCGGCGACCATCTGTTGTTGGCGTAGTTGTCGAGGTACAGCAACATTGCCGGATCGATGGCGATCGACTGTGCCAGGGTCTCGAAGGGACCTGCCGCGTGCTGCGAGATCGTCTGGTACTGATCGATCATCAGCTTGAACGAACCAACCTTGCCAAGCGCCGTTGCGAAGTGCCCGTGCCAGAACAGCACCAACTTTGCATGCAGCGGATTCGGCAGGTTTGCCAGCCGGTCGAACCAATCGTTGCGGACCGAGTTTCCCCATGCCCATTCGTCGCCGGTGATCGGCGGGACGGAAAGTGGTGGGTTGACCGAAAAGTCACACACCACGTCAACTGCCTGTGGCAGCTCCATGGTCAGCAGTTCGGCGAGGCGGTCTTGACGAACCCGGGCACCCGTGCGGCGCAGTAGGTGAGAAATCTGTTCCGGTGTTGCTGGCATCTGTTGGCCTCCAGGCTCTCCGGGGAAAGGACCTGTCCACCGTGGGGGATGCCGCAGTGGTCGAGACCCTCAAAGAGGGCGGAGATATACAGAAGCACCGCTCAAGAACCGAAGGGGCGCCCAGCAGTACCCGAGAGGGTCAGCTTGTAGTGCCGTAGGTGCGCAGATAATCACGCAGCGTGTCAGCAATGGACACACTTTCAGCAGAAGCAGACGCCAGGTAACGCAGCACGTCGTGGACGTCGATGATGCTGATCACGGGCACGCCGACGCTGGTCTCGAAAGCCTGTACCGCGGACGGCGCACCTGGTTCATCGGAAACTCGCTCTGCCCGGTCAAGCGCGATGAGCACGGCCACTGGCTTTGCCCCCGCATCCCGGATCATTGCAACGGACTCGCGTTTTGCCGCACCGTCCGTGATGACGTCATCGATGATTACAACGTCGCCGGCGAGTGGAGCACCGACCAGCAACCCGCCCTCACCATGATCCTTGGCTTCTTTCCGATTGAACACATACGGAACGTCTCGTCCGCGCCGAGCCAAACCAATTGCGGTAGCGGCTGCCAACGTGATGCCTTTGTATGCGGGCCCAAACAACATGTCGAACTGCACACCCGAGGCAATCAACGCATCGGCATAGGCCTGCCCCAGTTGCTCCAAAGAGGCGCCAGTGTCGAAACCACCTGAATTGAAGAAGTACGGCGACTGACGACCGGACTTTGTGGTGAACGAACCGAAGCGAAGCACACCCTTAGCCGCAGCGAACGAGACGAACTCGTCTCGCCGGATCGAGTCGGCAGCGGGGCGTGGTTCAGGCTCAACAGTCACCGGAGCAGGATATCGGCAGGTGAACGGTCCTTCATCGCTGTGTCACCACCATTGAGGACCGCAACATGCAGCATCGTGCCGACGTTACGCTCATGCCTCTTTTGGCCATTCTCGTCATCAGCGCCGTTGGTTGCTTCATCGTGTGGGCGTTTACTGCGCTCCGCAATGCTCGTAACGATGTGCGCACCACCTGGACTTCGGTCGAAACCGCTCTGGGGGAACGCGCCGCGTTGGTGACTCGTCTCATCGAGGCAGTGTCCCCTCGGCTACGCGAGGACGTGTCATCGCAGCTCACCCGAGCACACGAGCGGATGAGCGCTGTGGTTGGCCCACGCAGCACCGAAGCTGCCGACCTCACCTTGCGTTCGCTTCTTGACCCTGTGATGGCAACCATGCCATCTGGCATAGGGCTGGACGATCTGAAGGCAGATCTCGCCCGCGTTAACAAAGTGATCGACGCTGCAGCTGCCGACTACAACGAGAAGGTCGACGCGTACGAGACTGTTCGCAACAGCTCGCAGAAGAAGATGTTTGCGGAGATGTTGGGCTTCGAAAAGGAAAGCCGTTTCGGCCGCGCTCAGAAGCAAGCAGCAGCACTCACAGACCCATTGCTCGTCTGACACAACGTTGCTCGTCTGGGCTGCGTGCTCAGCGGCGTCGGAGCGGTTCCAATCGCCGTAGACCCAGCACGGCCACCCCGGCGATCAACGCCCAGAAGGGTGCGCCGATTCCAGCCAAGCTGAGGCCTGAGACGGTGATCAAAAAAACGATCACCGCAGCCTCGCGTTGATCGAGTTCTGCCACTGCGCCCGCCAGCCCTCCGGTGATTGTTGGGATCAGCGCAAACGCGGCAACGCCGATCGCCAACGCCTTGGGAAACATCGCAAGTAGTCCTGCGACCGACCCGCCGAGCAAACCCACAAGGACGTACAGCACGCCGGTCGCGACTGCAGCCGGGTATCGCTTTGACTTGTCTGGGTGAATGTCCGGACCCATCACCAGTGCAGCCGTGATCGCAGCCAGATTGATTGCGAACCCGCCGAACGGGGCGGCGGCCATTGTGGCCACGCCGCTGACGGTCAGTGCGGGCGAGATTGGAACGTCGTATCCGTGGGACCTCAGCACCGCCATCCCAGGCATGTTTTGTGCGGCCATAGTCACGACGTAGAGCGGAATGCCAACGCCGACCAGGGTTCCGATCGACAGTGTTGGACGGACGAAGCTGGGATGTACCAATCCGAATGGGATCGAGCCACCGCCCATCCGTCCCTGCACCCATGCAACAAACACGCCGACGGCAAGAACAACGAGTGCTGTGAGCGTGGGAACCAACCGGTGAGCAAGCAGGTAAGCGGCGAACATCACGAGCACCATCACGCGGGACTCGGGCACTTTCACCGATGCAAAGGCTTCGAGCGCGAAGCGTGTCAACACGCCGGCGAGCAAGGCTGAAGCGAGCGGCAGCGGGATACGTCTGATGAACCTGTCGAACACGCCTGTGAGCCCTGTGAGGAACAACAACAAACCACACAGCACAAACGCGCCGATGATGTCGCTGAGGCGTTCACCCCCTGGCATGGCGGCAAGCAAGGTGGCACCTGGCACGGACCACACCAGCATGATGGGCGTGCGATATCGGACGGACAGCACGACGGTGGACAACCCCATCGAGATACACAACGCAGCAATCCACGAGCCGATCTGATCGCCGGACGCTCCGGATCGCTCTGCTGCAGTGAACACAATTGCGATGGACGAAGAGAAGCCCACGAGTACGGCGACCACGGCAACAACCACCAGCCTCACGAAGAACCGCAACCTTTCGGCAGGTGCGGTGGACTGAGTGTTCACGTGGTGGGGTGTTGGTCAAGCCAGCGACGCGCGGAGCGGACCGCACCGTTGATGCTCTCGCGTTCCAGCAGCGGGTCGTCGAACGGAAACCATCCCACTTGCTGGCTCTCTTCTGGCGGCGGGGCAGGGTCCGCATCGGGGCCGATCAGCAGATATCGCAGGTCGAGATGCACGTGACCCTTGGGTGCGTCGTGAACATCAACATGAATGAGGACCGGGCGCGGCCGAGCGGCGAACGGAGGGATCGGAGTTGAGTCCGAGGTGGAGCAACCCATCAAATCCGGGCGCTGTTGTGGGTGGAGGGCGCGGAGTCCGGTTTCTTCCCATGTCTCGCGCACCGCGCCATCCCACGGGGTCTCGCCGGCATCCACGTGTCCGCCAGGTTGAATCCAGATTTGCGCCCGCTTGTGTAAGTGCAAAAGCACTCCCCTGGGTCCGACCACGATTGCTGAGCCGGTGACGTGCGTGATTCCACTGTCTTCGTCGAACGGCCGTGGCAACTCATCGAAGGTTCGGATGAATCGCTCGATGGACGCCGCTTCCCTCTCATCGATGGATTGTGACAACCGCTCCAACACCGAAGCGCGCACGATTAACCGGAGTTCTTCCTCAGCAGACATCAAGAGCATGCTGGCACGCCACCAGCAAGGCAGACTGCAATTACATGGGAACTCGCAACCATCTTGCCGGCGCATACCGTCGTGCTGTCGGAGATTCGGACCAGGCCGACGTCGAAACGTTCGCCTACGCGGCCGGCGACATCCTCCTTGGCCAACACGGATGGACCCTCACCTCAATGCACCAAGCCGATCCTGACTCCGCAACCGCGTTGAAGGTAACGGGTCGTTGGGAACACCCCTTACACCGGGGGAACTGGCACCGAATCGTCTGCGAACATATCGAAATTTCGCAGACAACTGATCAAGTGAATAGGCGGGTAACGTTCCGGGCAGAGGGCGACGACCTTGCGGTCACTCACAACGGGCGGACCACACGGCGCTACCTTCCGGATCATCTGTTGGTTCCCAACATGCATGCCTGCCTAGGGCCCATGATCGAAACTGCCAGTGGTACTGCGCAGTCCGGCCGACAAACTTCAGTGGTTGTGGTCGGCGTCCCGGGTGCGAGCATCGACAATCCGTTGGGCTTCGCCTGCGTCACGGTCGCCGCCGAGCGCATCGGGCGCGCCGTGGTGGAGACACCCGATGGTCAGATCAGGGCGGACGAGTACTCCGTGCACTTCACAGCGGGTGAAGACGAATCGGACGGCCGCAGCGATGCGCAGGCCGGGTGGTGGAAGCCGTCTGGCGAGAACATCACCGCCCGGTGGTACGTGGGTGGTGACGGCATGCTGGCGGCCTACACCGAGGGCGATGTCATGGTCTGGCGGGCAGCGTTGGCACCTTCACGGGCGTGATAGCTGGAACGGGTCAACGCGCTCGCTTCGATGTGCGCAAAGCCAAGTGACTCACCGTAGGCGCGCAGATCATCGAACTCCGCTGGAGTCACCCAACGAGCAACAGGGAGATGTCGGTCTGTAGGGCGAAGATACTGGCCGATGGTGACAATGCTCACACCGACAGAACGCAGGTCGACCAGCGTTTGACGCACCTCGTCGAGGGTCTCGCCCATGCCCACAATGATTCCGCTCTTGGTGGAGAGTCCTGCAGCAGCAGCCCTGGCAAGAACAGATAGTGAGCGAGCATACGATGCACTTGGCCTCACCGCCCGTTGCAGCCGCAACACCGTTTCAATGTTGTGGTTGAACACGTCCGGCGCAGCATCGGTGAGGATGCGTAGCGAAGAATCATCGCCCTGCAGGTCGCTGACCAGCGTCTCCACCAGCGGAGGCTCGCCGACTGCCCCATCACGGATTGCGCGGATGGTTTCGGCAACGTGCTGGGCGCCGCCATCAGGAAGGTCGTCCCTTGCAACCATGGTGACCACCGCATAGCGCAGCCCCATTTGCACTACGGCCTTGGCCACGCGAGCAGGTTCTTGCGGGTCTGGTGGCAATGGCTTACGAGTATCGACAAGACAAAACCCGCAGGCCCGCGTGCACCGTTCGCCCAACACCATGAACGTGGCAGTGCCAGAGCTCCAACACTCGAAAATGTTGGGACATCCAGCTTCTTCGCACACCGTCACCAGGTCGAGGCTGCGCATGGTTTGCTTGAGGTTGCGGAACTCTGGGGTGAGGTTGGCCTTGACCCGCATCCACTCTGGTTTGCGGTCGCCAATGGACACCGATGTTGCGGTGCTCACGCCAGCTTCAGACAGACGAGTACTGAATCGAGGTGCGGCCGCAACGGCTTCTCGGCCTCGGAGTGGTTTGGTTGGATGCGGCGCCTGACCAGATTCGTTGCCAGCGGAATCGTTGCCCGTAGAGCCCTCGCGGCTGAAGACGGACAGATCCGTTGGGGCGAGGCGCCACGCAAGGGCTGCGTCGGTTGAACCAGGGCCACCCCAACGCTCTTGTGCAAGCCGGGACACCACAGCAGCCACGTGATGGACAGCGGCGTCGACCCCTTCGGCAGCCAGCGAGGTGACGGCGGCATCGTGGATGCCACATGGAACGATTTGCGAAAACCCACCATCGACCCGCTGGTCCACGTTCAGCGCAAAGCCATGCAGCGAACGGCCTCGATCGATGCGGACACCAATGGCAGCGATCTTGCGTTGTGCTGGGGTTCCAACGGCAAGCCACACGCCAGCGTGCCCGTTTCGGCGCTGCGCGTCGGGCAGCCCCAACGCGTCAAGCGAGTCGATGATGAGCTGCTCGACCTGATGAACGTAAGCCGCAGTATCGGCCAGCCCGCCGCCACGTCGTCCGGCAACGGTGACGACCGGGTAGCCGACCAACTGCCCGGGACCGTGGTAGGTGACGTCTCCACCGCGATTGACGTTGACCAATTCGGCGCCTGCCGCGCGGACATCGGTGAGCAGGTGCTCTGGTTTAGCCCGTACCCCAAGGGTGTAGGTGGGCGGATGAGAAAGCAGCAAGAGGTGATTCGACTTGCCACGCTGCAAGCCCAGCTGCAATGCAAGTGCGTCGGCGTATGCGACATCACCGAGCCACCGCGTATGCAGTGGCCCGGAGATGACACCAGAGTTGTTAGAGCTCGGAGTTCCAGTCACGTGACTCCAGCAATTCTTTGACCTTTGCGAGGAACGACGCCGCGTAGGCACCGTCGAACGCGCGGTGATCCCACGAGAAGCCAATGAACCCGGTTGGGTGGATGGCGATGGTGTCGCTTCCGTCTGGAAGTTCCACCACGACTGGCCGCTTCTTCACAGCAGTGGTGGACAAGATGGCCACCTGTGGCTGGTTGATGATTGAGCTCATCAGGTCGATTCCGTACGGGCCTGCGTTGGAGATGGTGAACGTGCCGCCCACCAGGTCGTCGGCAGAGAGCTTCTTGGTGCGCGCACGGCTGGCAATGTCTGCGATGTCGCGGGCGATTGACCGCATGCGCTTGCCGTCAGCGTCGCGCACAACTGGAACCAGCAGACCTTGGAAGTCAAGGTCGACGGCGATGCCGAGGTTGACGCCACGGTGCACCACCAGGCTGTCTCCGGATACCGAAGCGTTGACGTTGGGGTACTGCGACATTGCTTCGACAACTGCCCGGGCGATGAACGGCAGGTACGTGAGCGAAAAGCCTTCTTCGGCCTTCCAAGCGTCTTTGCGCTTGTTACGCACGCGGTCGACGTTGGAGAAGTCCACCTCAGCTGCGATGAACGCGTGCGGCGAGGTGGCAAGTGACATCACCATGTGCTCGCCAGTGCGAAGCCTGATCTTGGAGAACGGCACAACATCGTCTCGGGATCCATGCGCTACAACGGCAGGAGCCGCCGAGGCAACAGCGGGTACTGGAGCCGCCGCGATTGGCTGCGCCGCCGGAGCCGGCACAAACGCTGCAGGTTCCACAACAGGAGCTGGAGCGACAGGAGCCGGAGCTGGAGCCGGAGCTACAGGGGCGGCGGCAACGGGAGCAGCTGCGACTGGTGCAGCGGCTGGAGCAACCTGCGCACCACGACCGGACTCGATGACGTCGATGACGTCTTCACGGGTGATTCGACCGCCCACGCCGGTACCTTGGATCTGGTTGGGATCAAGGTTGTTCTCGTTGATGAGCTTGCGAACCACCGGCGACAAGACCTTGGCGAAGCCTTCGGCAGTTGAGGCAGGAGTGGCGGACGCGACCGGAGCTGGTGGCGCCAACGGAGCAGGGGCTGGTGGCGTCACCGGAGCAGCGCAGCGACTGGTGCAGGCGCAGGCGCGGGTGCAGGAGCTGCGGCTGCAGCTGCAGCGACCGGTACTGGTACCTCAGCCACTGGGGCCGGCGCCGGAGCGGGAGCCTCTGCGGGGGCAGCCGCACCATCGCTGATGATTGCCAACACAGAACCAACGTCGACGGTGGCGCCTTCGGCAACCTTGATCTCGGCGAGAACGCCAGCGGCAGGTGAGGTGACCTCGGAATCGACCTTGTCGGTTGAAACCTCGAACAGCAACTCGTCACGCTCGACACGGTCACCGACCTTCTTGAACCATTTGGTGATGGTTCCCTCGGTAACGGTTTCGCCGAGCTGGGGCATTGTGACGTCGGACATCAGCCGTTCAGTCCTCTCCCGGTGAGAGCCAGCATGGCCTCGCCGAAGGTTTCAGAGATAGATGGGTGGGGTTGAATGAACTGGGCGACCTCGTCGACCGTGGCTTCCCAGTTGACGGCCAGATACGCCTGGCCAAGCTGTTCGGTGACCCAAGGGCCAACCATATGCACACCAAGTATTTGCCCTGCGGTGCCGTCGGGGTTCTTCTTTGAGATGACCTTAACCATGCCATCGGTCTCGCCGACGATCATGGCGCGGCCGTTGCCGAGCATGCGCTCTTTCTTGACGACCACCTCGTAACCGGCAGCAAGCGCCTGCTCTTCGGACATGCCAGCAAACGCAACTTCTGGGTGGCAATAGATGCACCACGGGACCCGGTCGTAAGCAACGGGAATGGCTGCCTCGCCGAGGATGGTCTTGACCGCCAGAATTGCCTCGGCGTAACCGATATGGGCAAGCGCAGGGGTGGGCACCAGGTCGCCGATGGCATAGACGTTTGGAGCACTTGTCCGCATGAACGGATCGACAGCCACGTGGCCACGGTCAGTAACGGTGACGCCACAGCCATCTGCCAGCAATTCTTCGAGACGTGGGCGACGGCCAACGGACACCACGACCATGTCGACGGTGATGCTTTCGGCTTCGCCGAATTGCACGGTTGTCTGAGCGCCGTCGCCTGACGGGGTGTGGCCCTTGACCGGCACACCCAGGCGAACGTCGATGCCACGCTTTTTGAACGACTTGGCAACCACGTCGACCACATCGACATCGCATCCGGGCAGCATCTTCGGCATTGCCTCGAGGATGGTGACCTTGGTACCAAGGTCACTCATGGTTGACGCAAACTCGCAGCCAATGGCGCCAGCGCCAATGACAACGGCGTTGCTTGGCATCACCGTGAGGTCGAGGAACTCGTCGCTGGTGAACACCAAACGGCCGTCAGGCTCGAAACCTGGAATGGTGCGAGGGACGGAGCCAGCCGCCAAAATGATGTTGGTGCCCCGCAATTGGGTGCCATCGGAAACCTGAACGATGTTGCCAGGAAGCAACGTGCCGGTGCCGTTGATGGTGGTGATCTTGCGCTTCTTCATCAGCCCTTGCAGACCCTTCCAAAGCTGATCCACAACCTGTTGCTTGCGGGTCTGCGCAACCCGGAAGTCAATGACCGGGGTGCCGACGCTGACACCAAACTTGGCCGATTCGGCCACGGTCCGGTAGACGTGCGCCGTCTCCAGGAACTCTTTGGCTGGGATACAGCCCCGGTGTAAGCAGGTGCCACCCACCTTGTCACGCTCCACGACGGCACAATTGAGGCCAGCCGCGGAACCGTACAGGGCGGCTGCGTACCCAGCCGGGCCACCACCGATGACCACGAGATCGAACTGCTCTGCCGTAGGAATCACCCTCTCAACACTGTGTCCTCGACGAGGACCGCACGGAGCCTACCGGCCCGGCGAACTGTTCCGGTATGCCCAAACCAACTCCGCGGTGTTGCCCTCAAGAGAGGCGGATCAGAAACGCGGCGGACGCAGCGAGGATGGCCAGCCCGGTGACGGCAGCGAGGATCAAGAGCGTCCGGGTTTGCACCCAGTCACTGTAAATCAACGACCGCGCTGCGCCCCCACCCGGCTCTGCCTACCAACACAACTCGGGGCTCACATACGCGCAACTCGGCCAATTCGGGCAAGTTTTTCGTCCAGAACGGCCGAGTTGTGAGTGTGTGAGGGGCAAGTTGCGCGTATGTGGGAGCCAAGTTGCGCGTGACGAGGGGCAGTTTGCCGGGCTGGCGAGAGGAAGACCGACGGCAGACGTACACTGGCGGTCACAACCAACTAGGGGAGCTCGGGGAACGCCGGGCTGAGAGGGTGCCACGCCGGCATCGACCCACGAACCTGCTCTGGGTAATGCCAGCGAAGGGAGCCCAACGATGCACACCATCGTCATTGCTAACGGCACACAGCCGTTGCCACCATTACCCCAGGGTCGCGTTATCGCCGCCGACGGAGGCCTACGACGGGCGTTGGCTTCTGGCCTGTCCCCCGAAGTGCTTGTCGGCGACCTTGATTCCGTCAGCCCAGCCGACCTCGAAGCGTTCCGCTCTTCCGGTGGCCGCGTGGACCAACACCCTGCCGACAAGAACCAAACCGACCTCGAACTTGCCATCGACCGTGCAGAGCCCGGGTCGGATCTGGTGGTTGTTGGCGGTGACGGCGCAGACCGGTTCGACCATCTCCTCGGCGAACTCGCTCATATCTCGCACCGCGCCGACACGTTCGCGTCGGTGACCATCCACTACCCACCGTCGGTTGTACGTGTACTGACCAGCGGCCGATCAGTCACCATCAGCGGAGAGCCCGGTTCAATCGTGTCGCTCATTGCACCGGCAGGCACGGCCTACGGCGTGACGGCCACTGGTGTCCGCTGGCCGCTCGACGGCGAGGACCTACGTTCTGGATCCACGCGGGGTCTGTCCAACCAATTCGTCGGCACGAGCGCCGACGTCTCTCTCGACCAAGGCATGCTGCTGGTGGTCCAGCCCATCACAACCCACTTCTCAAATCTAGGAACGGCAGCATGAACCGGTTCACCTCGAAATGGGCGACGCCCATCACTGTCACCGTCGCCCTGACGCTCGCTGGATGCTCTTCGACATCATCATCGTCGGATACGACCATCACCCCTGATACGACCGCAGCAGCCTCAGCCACCCCTGCTGCTCGCACCGTTCGTCTGGTTGCATACGATTCGTTCACGCCGTCGCCCGACGTGTTGAAGCAGTTCACGCAAGACACAGGGATCACCATCGAGGTGCTGCTCAAGGGCGACACCGGCACCATGATCAACACGGCGATCATCGCAAAAGACGAGCCCTTCGCTGACGTCATGTGGGGTGTGGATTCCACGTTCCTTTCGCGTGTCATCGCATCGGGCGTTCTCCAAGATCACGGAATCACCGGAGTACCAACGGATCCAACGCTGCAGCCCGCTACCGGGGCCAATCTCGTGCTTCCGGTCGACACCTCGGAGGTGTGTGTCAACGCGGACACAACCGCGGCACCAGGCTCCGCTCAATTCGGGTTCGATGCGCTCGTCGACCCAAAGACCAAGGGCAAGTTAGTGGTGGAGAACCCGGCAACCAGCGCGCCCGGGCTGGCCTTCCTGCTGGCCACCGTTGCGAAGTTCGGCGAGGACGGTTGGCAGGACTACTGGCAGCAACTGCGAGATAACGACGTGAAGGTTGTCAACGGCTGGGACGAGGCGTGGAACACGGAGTTCTCCGGAGCAGGCAAGGGGAAGCGGCCGCTGGTAGTTTCCTATTCCAACTCCCCCGTGGCGTCGGTCCTCTTCGGTGCAGACCCAGCAGCCACGTCTACCCCGCTTGCAGTCTTGAAGGACACCTGTATCGGAGTGGTGGAGTACGCAGGCTTACTGGCCAAACCAGGCGACACAGACAACAGCGCTGACGCTGACGCACGGGCGGTGCTGGAGTTCTTGGTTTCCGAGCAGTTCCAGGCCCAACTTGCAACAAACCTGTTCGTTTATCCAGCACGCACCGGAGTGCCGCTCCCCGAGGTCTACACACGTCTCGGCATCGGCCCCGTCCAGTCTCCGCTGTCCGTCAGCCCAGACCGCATCCAGGCAATGCGTGATGTGTGGATCGACGAGTGGACAGACATCGTTCTCGGTTGACAACTCGCGTGGCTCCGTTGTGCTCACCGGAACCTCCGCGCACCAACGTATGAACTCGTCAGCGCTGAGGGGCAGGGCCTCAACGATGAGTGCACGAATGATCACCGTGGCAGTGATCGGCCTTTTCGTCGTCTGGCCAGCTGGTCGCTTGGTTGCATCGGCAGTCGATGCAACCGCGGCACACCAGATTTTTGGCTCCCCCCGGATCTGGCGGATCATCGGGTTCACCGTGGGTCAAGCCGCACTCAGCACCACCTTCACGCTGATCGCTGCGGCACCAGCGGCGTGGCTGATCGGTCGCTATCGATTCAGAGGTAAACGATTGATCGTTGCGCTCTGGAGCGCACCGTTTGCTTTGCCAGCCGTTGTCATTGGGGCGGCTCTCCTCGCGCTCTTGCCGGAGCGGGTCGAACGGTCGTTGTTCTCGATCGTCTTTGCCCATGTGCTGTTCAACGTGGGAATGGTTGCCCGCGTCCTTGGGGACGCGTGGGAGCGGAGCGACGAACGCATCGAACAAGCGGCGGCGACGCTGGGCGCATCGCCGGTCAGACGCAACCTGTTGATGCTCCGCATACTTGCACCGGAAGCCGCTTCACTTGCTGGGTTGGTGATGGCGTTGTGCCTCACCAGCTTTGCCATCATCAGCATTCTCGGCGGTCCACGTCTTGGGTCCATCGAGACAGAGATCCATCGTCAAACGTTCCAAACCCTTCGCATCGATAGGGCAGCGGTGTTGGCGCTTCTACAGTTGGTTTTGGTGTCTTCTGCCCTGGTGGTAACAACTCGTCGCCGCAGTGGAGCTACACCCGAACGCCGAACGCTGTTGTCGATGCCACCAGTGACCGGACCACTGATCCTAAGCATGCTGACTATGTTGACACTTCTGCCGATCCTCGTATTGGCGGACAGATCAACCAGATGGCCGCAACCTGGCGGCACGCAACGGTCAACAAAGGCATTCGCAGCACTGCTTCGCCCAACCCCCGGAAGCGGGCTGCTGCGTGCCCCCATTGACTCGCTCGGGACCTCGCTGCGGTCCGCGGTTTTCGCAACAACACTTGCGGTGCTGCTGGCTGTCGTCACCAGCACCGCAAGCCGCCGGAGCAGACTGGTCACGGCCGTCGCTACCCTGCCGCTGGCCATCTCTGGAGTCACCCTCGGCTTGGGAACCTTGCTGGCGTTCGCATCATCCCCGGTTGCGTGGCGATCCAAATGGTGGATGGTGCCAATCATGCAGGCGATGGTTGCGTTCCCATTTGCCTTGCGCGTACTTCGCCCGGCGCTTGATTCCATCGATGGCCGATTGCGTGATGTTGCAGCAACCCTTGGCGTGTCGCCCTTGCGAGTCATCACGAGAGTCACGCTTCCGTTGATGCGGGCCCCACTTTTCGGTGCGGCCGCGCTTGGCGGAGCCGTTGCAATGGGCGAGTTCGGAGCCACGTCGTTCCTCGTACGCGCACGACGCGAGACGGTCCCCGTGGCAATTGGAGTGCTCACTTCTCGCCCTGGCGATCGGCTGCAGGCCCAAGCCGCAGCGCTCTGTGTGATCCTTGCGGCCATGACCATGACGTTGACGGCCGCTGCAGGATTGACCGGACGTCGTCGATGACCCTCGTTGTCGACAGTGTCTCCGTGTCCTTTGCGGGACATGCGGTCCTCCGACAGTTCTCGCTCATCATCCCAACCCATGCGGTGGTGGCCCTGACCGGCCGCAGCGGCAGTGGCAAGTCCACCCTGCTCAAAGTGATCGCCGGCCTGGTGCAGCCCGACAGCGGAACAGTCAGTTGGGACGGTGTGGATCTCACGCGCGTTCCAACGCACCTGCGCGGGGTTGGAATGGTGTTTCAAGACCGGGTCCTGTTCCCCCACCTCGACGTGTACGGCAACATCGCATTTGGACTTCGCCGGTCAGGCATCGACAAACGTGCGATCACCCAGCGAGTTGAAGAACTGCTCCACCTGGTCGGCCTTGAAGGCTTCGCCAAACGAAAGGTTGACACGCTTTCCGGTGGCGAGGCCCAACGTGTGGCACTCGCCAGAGCACTCGCGCCCCGACCCCGCGTCTTGTTGCTCGATGAACCGCTAGGCGCGCTTGACCTCGACACTCGACGTCAACTCACCGCAGACCTGGCGCTACTGCTCCGCAAAGACGGCACCACAGCGCTTCACATCACGCACGACCCTGACGAAGCTGCGCAAGTTGCCGACGTCGTGGTGCAGATGCCGGTCAGATGAGTGAGCGAAACAGCAAGCGAGCGGGGCAAGCGAGGCACGGTGGCAACAGGGCGAATCCGTCGGGATCGTCCTGCTGCCACCTCACGCTGGCGAACCGCTCAATCAAGCGAACCGTTCAATCAATCGGTTCATACCCGACCCGGGAATGAAGAAGTCAGCGGCATCGTCAACCATCGTCTGAAAGGTGGTGTCCGTCGACAGCGCAGCCTGGGACGCATCAAGCTGGGCCATGGAGTCAGCAGCTGTGATCCATCCGACCTGTCCAAACGGACCGAACGGGCTTGTACCGAAGGCGGTCTGCAAACCAGTCAGCTTCGACACGTGCTGCTGAACAGCGACACCGAACTGCACAGCAGCAGACATCTTTCCCAGTGCCGCAACTGCAGACGTCAACGAGTAGTACTTCTTCGGTGCGGGCTCCAAGGTCGCCGACACCACGTTGAACAGAGAGTCTTCTGCGCTTGCAACGAAGAGCCCCCGGCCCTTTTCCACCTCTGTTGCATAGGAAGGGTTGGCTGCGAGCTTTCCCTTCATGGTCTCAAGATCGTCCAGCGAGTCAAGCCGTCCTGACCAAGAAATGGCAGTTACGGGCCCGCCGAAGTGCGTTCCGTAGGTACGGACCGACATACCCGTGACGGACTCGACCGATTTCGCGATTGACAAGGCAAACGCGACGGCCTCCGCGTATCGATCCGGGTTGGCGACAATGTTGCGGCTGTAGATGTACATGGAATCTGCTCCTCGAGTTAAGGGCATGAGTTCGACGAGGTGGTCAGCTGCCGGTCGGCGAGCGCGACTGAATTCGTCCGGCCGTACGTGCCCTGCCCGTTCGGCGTATGGTCATGATCACCAGGAACGACCAAAGCTTCCGTGATGAAGATCACACACGACGCAAATCGACATCGAGATCGACTGATTTCCGACTAACCCGCCAGTGCTCGGGACTTTCCGGGCCCGAGAATTCACACAAACTCGACTCACAACGCAAGACGGACGAACATATGGACGAGGCACAAACTCTTGGTGCGTTCATCGTGGCGCGCGGACGCAGAGTGCGGATCCGCCCCGGTGAGGTGCTATTCCGAGAAGGCGACATCTCTTCATCGGTGTACGCCATTGTAAGTGGACGTATTAATTTGTTCATCACCACCCCAACCGGGCGTGACGTCATTCTGGGATTCAAGGTTCCGGTCCAAGGGTTTGGGGAGTTGTCCGCAATCGATGCCGGCCCACGATCAGCCAGCGCCGTTGCCATGGAGTCCACGGTCATCGCCCAAATGACGGGGGATGAATTCCTTGACCAACTGCAACAGGTCCCCGTCCTTTCCCTGGTGGTGTTGCGGGGCCTGGCAGAACAACTCCGTTCGTTGAACTCACGCATGTTGGCCAGGACGTCGGACCACACTCCTCAACGGGTGGGCCAGCTCCTCATTGAGCTGTGCGTCAAGTTCCGCCGCCACAACCCGGGCGACGCCTGTGTGGTGATCCCGGTTTCCCAGGATGAGGTTGCAGCCTGGGTGGGATCAACCCGCGAAGCAACCGCAAGAGCGTTGGCGGTCTTCAGGGCGGCTGGCGCCGTGGAAACCGGACGCAATCGAATTGTGGTCATCGACAGCAATTCCCTGCTGCGAGCAATGCGCGAATCAACCGACGTCTAGACGCCTGGCGCCGACTCGCGCCGGGTCGTTTCGACTACTCGGGCGCCACGTCGTCAACCGTCCCGTCACCGGCCCCCTCACCGAACATCGCAACGATGGCCTCGTGTTCGATTCGTGCGATCAGCCCATCAGCACCGTCGATTCTCAAAAGCGCCACAGCCCGTTCCCCCGCCGAACTTGAGAACCGGTGGATCACTTCGCCCGACACCGTTACGACGCCGCCAACCCGTGCACGGTCGTAGTGAACGAATCGGCTTCGTGTGTGCACCCATGCTCCATTCACCAGCTGTTCGGCGAAACACCCGGTTCGCCAGCTTTAACCAGACACTGGGATGCACGGTTCCATCGTCGTACAACGCAAGGTCATCGCCAGAGCGCTGCCCATAATCAGCGTACGTACCATCAAGGACAACCGAAAGCGGCGCCAGCACTTGTAAACCTGCCCCTTCGAAGGCCGCCGCCCGGTCGAAGTCGGTCAGGACTACCAACGAGGCCCGCAACGCCCCCGCCACACGCGCTTCCACGGTCCAACCGGCGTCGGAATGCACGGGCGCCATTTCGATGAGGTCGCCGTCGAACACCGGCGAACGGAACCGAACTTCGCCGGCCCCACATCTTGGCCAGTCCGGGTCAGCATCAGCCACCGGCCTGGTGAGCACCGCGTACACCGTGACCCCAGCCACCAACGCTCGTTGGAACCCGGCGGCAGCGGCTCCAGCATCGGTGTGAATCGGATTGTCAGCATGCTCGGGCAGATTGACGGCTTGGACCGACCACGGACGAATCACCATTGCCGCATTCTGGCCCGCGTTTGCGAGCGAGCCTTGCTCATTAGTCTCAAGCCATGGTGAACCCCGTAGAAGTTTCAGCGTTCCTTCAAAGCCGCCTTCATTCACTCGGGCGTATTTGTTTAGCCCGGTGACTTGTCTGCAATAGCTTCGGCCGAACAGCCCGGCGACCCAAGCCACTGCAAAACACGATGCAGCTGCATCGTGTTTGTGCAGGCAACCTCCTTGCGTGCATACCCGCGTACCTGGTGCGTACCTCCGTCAGCTGTGGGCCAGTCGCATGTACCCGACACGCAACAGACGCCAGAAGTTTGAATCCAACCTCACGGTGAGTACGAACAAACATCACAAGCGGCTGCTACAACTGCCGAACCGAACAACACCAGCATCGACAACAAGCATCAACACCAAAACAACAACAGCGGAGAAAGGAGGCGCGACGATGACTGAAGCCACCAACGTGACTGACGACGAACTGATGGACCACGTTGCGATGCGAGACGCTCGCGCCAACGATGCAATGGCCGAGCTGTACGCCCGATACGGCGGCACCGTGTTTGCACTCGCATCTCGCATCCTCGGGGATCGACAGCTGGCGGAAGACGTTGCGCAGGAAGTCTTCCTGGCAGTCTGGAACAACGCCGTTGGCTTCGACCCCAGCCGCGGCAAGCTCCGCACGCTTCTGATGACACGCACCCACGGACGCTGCGTCGACATCATCCGATCCCGTAACGCCAGGTCCGGTCGAGAGTCCAAAGTCACCGATGACCGCAGTCGCCCGGAGCCGGATGCAATCGACCAGGAACTCACCGCGCTCACCGAAGCAGAGTTGGTGCGCAAGGCAGTTGACGAACTTCCGCTCGATGAGCGGACCGTCTTGCAGTTGGCGTATTTCGGTGCCAACACCTACCGAGAAGTGGCAACCATCCTGTCGCTTCCAGAAGGAACCGTGAAAACCAGGATGAGATCTGCGCTGAAACGGTTGAGAACAAATCTCGACGAGCCGTTCTTCGGTGCATCTGCCACAAGCCCCATCGGAAACCAGCGCCTCGAGGTCGAGCCATGAGCGACACGCGTCCATTCGACCACCAGCAGTACAAAGACCTCCTTGCGGCCTTTGCACTCCATGCACTGGACGATGAAGAACGGCTCGACGTTGCCGACCATCTTCTGGAATGCGATGCCTGCAGCGCTGAAGTTGAGACGATGCTGGATACAGCTTCGGTCCTTGCGTTCAGCGAATCCGAGCCTCCACCCGCCTCATTGTGGAACCGCATTGCAACCGAGATGCAAACCTCGGACCCACCGGTCACCGGTCAGCCGCCCCAATCAATTCGTGCAACCCTGTCCCCTGCAAGCGCGGCTTCAAGCGCCGACCCGACCCAACCTTCCGCACAAGGCCTCGCACCTGTAATCAACCTTGCCGAGCGCCGACGCATGAAGCCGTGGATAGCAGCAGTTGCCGGTGCCGCAGCAGCCAGTGCACTCGTGATTCCAATCACCCGCTCGGCCATTAACCCCAAGCCACCCGGCATCGACGTCGCACAAATCGCTGCGGCACAGGAGAAGACGCCCGGAACACGCCGAATCGAGTTGCTCACAACCGATGGAAGCAAACGGAGCCTTGGAGACGTGATTGTCACCAAGGACGGCAAGGGCTACATCCGCCTGCACAACCATGAACACCTTTCTGACGACCATACGTACCAACTGTGGACGGTTGTCGATGGAAAGCCAGTGTCTGCTGGGATGCTCGGGACCAACCCCTCCGTTGCGGCGTTTGCAATCAGCTCCAATGCCGTAGCGGTTGCACTCTCCGTGGAAAAGGCAACCGGAGCTGCTGTACCGGAGACGGGAGCCATCGCAGTGGCCACGCTGTAAGCCAGCCTGTCCCGAGCCAACGGGTGGCCACGCATAGACCCAGCGTGCCACGATTGCCACGTGCTTGCCCCCTATCGTGTCATCGACCTGACCGACTCCCGCGCCGACCTCGCTACGTTCGTAATGGCCGGCCTCGGGGCCGACGTCATCAAGATCGAGTCACCGTCAGGGGCGACGACGCGCAATCCGACGTTGTCCGATGGAACTGCTGACCTGCAGTTCCAGGCCTACAACCGAGGGAAACGCAGCGTCGTTCTCGATCTCGAATCAGCAGACGGCCGCACGGCATTTCTGCAGCTCGTTAAAACCGCCGACTTCGTTTTCGAAAACGCGTCACCCGGGTCGTTGGCTGCACGTGGGATTGGGTTCGATGCGTTGCGCGCTGTTCGCCCGGACATCGTGCATGTCTCAATCACCCCGTTCGGTCAGACAGGGCCGTACGCGCATCACGTAGCCACGGACCTCACGTTGTCTGCCATGGGCGGTTCCATGGCGCTGATGGGCGACACGGACCGTCGCCCTGTGCGTATCACGGTTCCTCAGACATGGCACCACGCATCTGCCGAAAGTGTTGTCGGCGCTCTGGTCGCACATCAGCTCCGCCTCGCAACCGGCATGGCGCAGTACGTCGACGTGTCTGTGCAAGCGGCCGTGTTTTGGACCGGGCTGCAAGCGATGATTGCCCACTCCATCCAGGGCCGCAACATCGAGCGCAACGGCACCGTGTTGCAACTCCAACGAGCCATTCCACTGGTGTACCCGTGCGCAGACGGCGAGGTATGCCTCATCCTGACTGGCACCACCTTGCTTTCGATCATCACGTGGATGTTGGACGCAGGTTCGGTGACAGCGGAGTGGGCTGCTCAAGAAGACTGGGCAACGTATGAAGTACGTACGCTTACAGGTACAACTCTTGCTGTTTCAGAGGACGAACTGCGCGCAACGGTCACTACCTATTTACGCACCCAAACAAAGGTTGAGCTGTTCCAGCGCGGGCTGGCAGCGGGAGCAACCGTCGCACCCGTCAACACGGTTGCCGACGTCATGGCGTTTCAGCAGCTGCACGACCGGCAGTACTGGGAAGATGTCACCGTCGACACCGGCCAAAGCGTCCGGTTCCCAGGCCCGTTCGTCAAGGCTTCCGTCACACCAATTCAATGGAGTCGGCCCGCGCCAGCCCTAGGTGCGCATACAGATGAGGTATTGGACGAGGTGTTGGCCGAGATCGCCCGGGAGAACTCACGCACGTCGGACCGCTTCACCCTTCCCGCAACACCGTTGCGTGACACGCCTGCACAGCTACCACTTGCAGGGGTCAAGGTTGCTGACTTCTCCTGGATCGGTGTGGGGCCGATCACCGGCAAGACGCTCGCAGACAACGGCGCCACCGTGATTCGCATCGAGACAGACAAGCCGGTTGATCGTTTGCGCATGACCGGTCCCTTCAAGGATGGTATCGCCGGGGTCAACCGTTGCCAGTTCTTCGGCGCGTTCAATACGTCAAAGCTTTCGTTGGGGGTAAACCTCAAGACCGACATCGGGCACCACATCGCCCAACGAATGCTGTCTTGGTGCGACGTTGCGTTGGACTCTTTCACCGCCGGGACGATGAACAACATCGGCTTGGGTTACGACGTCGCCAAGTCGCTCAATCCCAGCATCATCATGGTTGAGACCTGCCTGTTGGGCCAGACCGGCCCAGCGGCTCGGATGTCTGGTTACGGCTATCACGCTGCCGCGGTGAGCGGCTTCTACGAGATCACCGGTTGGGACGACCGCTCGCCCGGTGGACCGTTCAATGCCTATACCGACACCATCGCGCCCCGGTTCCTGGCGGCCACAGTGCTGGCGGCGCTTGATCATCGTCGGCGCACGGGCCAAGGCCAGTACATAGACCAGGCGCAGATGGAGTCCGCCCTGCATTTTCTGACACCTGAACTGCTGCAGGTACAACTCACAGGTACAAGCGCAAGACGCAACGGAAACCACTCACCCACCGCCGTGCCACACGACGCGTACCCCTGCGCCGGAGACGACCAATGGTGTGCCATTGCCGTTGAATCAGACGCACAGTGGACGAGTCTGCGCGTCGCAATGGGGAGTCCGGACTGGGCAGCCTCACCAGACCACGACACCCTTGCCGGTCGGCGTGCCGCTCAGGAAACCATCGATCTACACCTCAGCGACTTCACACGGCAGCATGAAGCACGCGCGCTTACTGACCTGTTGCAAAGCCACGGCGTGCCGGCCGGGATGGCGCAGCGCTCCAGCGACCATCAGGTCGACCCACAGTTTGCGCATCGGTCGTTCTTCAGGCCGTTGGAGCACCCGGAGATGGGCACGGTGCCATACGAGGGGCACCAGTACCGCATCGAGGGCACCAACAACGGTCCTCGTTTCCCAGCCCCGTGTCTCGGCGAACACACCTACGAGATCCTCACCGATGTGCTGGGTCTGTCAGACGACGACATCGCCGAGGCATACGCATCGGGTGCGGTCAGCTGAAACAAAAGCGGCAGGCCATTGGCCTGCCGCTTTGCAAAGCGTGGGAGTCAGCGTGTCGGCCGACCGACCCGATGTGTCACTTCGGTGGCATACGGATGCCACCGTCAACGCGAATCGTCTCGCCGTTCATGTAGCTGTTGGTGATCAACTCAACCACCATCGAACCAAGTTCTTCCGGAGCGCCAAGGCGTTGTGGGAACAACACGTTCTTGCCGAGGTTGGCCTTGAACGCATCGGCTGCATCGCCCTTGCCGTAGATAGGGGTGTCGATGAGACCAGGAGCAATGGTGTTCACTCGCACACCAACCGCTGCGAGGTCACGGGCCACCGGCAGAGTCATGCCGACCACACCGCCCTTAGATGCCGAGTAGCTGGCCTGGCCGATCTGACCATCGAACGCAGCGACCGAGGCCATGTTGACAATTGCGCCGCGTTCGTTAGAAGCCTGTGGCTCGTTCTGGCTCATTGCCGTTGCTGCGATACGAATGAAGTCGAAGGTGCCGATGAGGTTGATGTTCACCACACGCTTGAACCAGTCAAGGTTGTGCGCTGACTCGTAGCTTCCGTCCTTGCCAACCGTACGGCTGGCGAAGCCGATACCGGCTGAGTTCACCAACGCGCGGAGCGGTCCCATCTCCTTGGCCGTTTCGACCGCAGCGATGATGTCCTCGGTCTTGGTCACGTCGCAGTGGCAGAACGCGCCGCCGACTTCAGCAGCAAGCGCCTGACCAAGCTCGTCTTGTAGATCTGCAACCACGACCTTGGCGCCGCGTGCGGCCAGCAGGCGTACGCATGCTTCACCGATTCCTGATGCTCCACCTGTGACGATGGCCGATGCTCCATTGATATCCATGGGCACCAACGCTATTCGCCGAACCCCTCCTTCACCCAACCAACCGGTAGGAGTAGCCCGCTAGTTCCCCCAAATCGGCTAAAACAGAACCAATGGATGCTGCCCGGACGGCCCCTCCACTGCCTGTCCCACCGTGCCAGTGGGATTTTCCTGATCCGCTACAGCCACCGAAGCGCCGCAAGGGCTCCGACGCTGACGAAAGCGGACTCCTGGCAATGGGGGCAGACCTCGAACCGTCCACCCTTGTGTACGCGTATCGCAACGGCATTTTCCCGTGGCCCCAGGATGACCGCTCCCCTCTGCCATGGTGTTCACCCAACCCACGCGGCGTGCTGGGACTGGACAAACTCAAGCTGTCTCGCAGCCTTCGTCAGACGATGCGACGCTCCGGTTGGCTCACCACTGTGGACAGGGCATTCGAAGAAGTTATGCAGATGTGCTCGGTGCGTGAAGACAGCGGCACGTGGATCACCCCAGAAATGACCGCTGCGTACACAAAACTGCACCAGCTTGGGTGGGCGCACTCGGTGGAAGTCTGGGAAGGCGGCCAACTGGTCGGCGGCCTGTACGGGTTGTTGTTGGGCGGCGTGTTCACCGGCGAGTCCATGTTTCATCGGCGCACCGACGCGTCAAAGGTTGCCTTTGCCGAACTCGCGCTGCGCCTGCTCGAGGCGGGCGGCGCGTTTGTGGATGTGCAGCTGCCCACTCCACACCTGGAGTCTCTTGGCGTGATTGCATTGCACCGCTCGTTGTACATCGAGCTGCTGCGAGAGTGCCGAGACGACGACGTCAGGCTGTGCACAGACGAACTGCCCGCGTCACGAATCCCTATGGACTACGCAATCCGATCAAACGCCATGTAACACCGCTTGCGTCGCAAGCAGTGTCAGAACAACGGCACCTGTTGGGACTTGATTTCGGCTTGGTCTCGCACCTCATCCACTAGCTCTACCGACGGAGCAGCCGACTGGAACCAGCCGTCGGGGTCAACCATCACCCGCCCGTACTGCCCTGCGCCTGCCCGCACCGCCAGCGCATCAACGAGATCATTCATGCGGTTGCCCGAGTGGCCTTTGACCCATTCGAAGCTGATGTGGCTCTTGTGTTCCAGATACAGCGAGACGAGCGGCTTCCACAAGTCTTGATTGGCAACCGGCTGCTTCTGGCTGTTCTTCCATCCGCGCGTCATCCAGCCGCGGTACCAAGAGTCTCGGAAACAGTTCACCACGTAGGTGGAGTCGCTCACCACGGTGACCTGAGGCTTGGGGTCACCTTGCTCCATGAAGGTTGTCAACACGTCGAGCACAGCCCAGACTTCCATCCGCTGGTTGGTTGATGCCCGTTCGGAACCGCTGCATGCAGGCCCAGCCACCCCGGGGCCAACGTCAACGGCCCAGCCCCACCCACCAGGCCCAGGATTGCCCGCGCACGCGCCGTCGGTAAACACACGCACAGAAGTTGGGATCACCCAACCAGTCTGCATGGTCAAAACCGGCCCGTGGACCCAGTTGGCGATGAATCCAACTGCACCGCTCAAATGCGGGCAAGCTCAGGGGGTGACTCCAAGTCCCGGACGCAAACACATCTCCGAATCCCGCAGAGTGTTGCGTTGTGCCGTGGCCGGAGTCGCTGCCGGAGCATTGGCTTCGCTTGCCGTCCCGTGGCAGATCGCAATGATCCTTGGGTGGATCGTTGCTGCCACATCGATGCTGGTCTGGTTGAAGCATGACCTGTGGACCCTCGATCCGGATCAGACGCAAGATTTCAGCGCGATCGACGACGACAGCCGGGCCACTTCCTCCACCGTTGTTGTGGTCGGCTCGTTGGCCAGCTTGGTGGCAGTCATCCTCGGCGTGATCAACGCTCGTGCAGACGGTGGATTCATCGCCGTTGCAACAATCGTCGCTTCCATCTGCGCCGTGATTGCGTCGTTTGCGCTGGTGCACGCCGTGTTTGCACTGCAGTACCTGCACGCGTACTTCGGCGCGGTGCCAACGCCTGGCGGCACCGGCCTCGAATTCCCCGGGACGCCACGCCCCCAAGCGAGTGACTTCGCGTACTTTGCGTTCACCATCGGAATGTCGTTCGCCGTGTCAGATGTCGACGTCACCGACGTCAGCATGCGACGAAGAATCCTTGGGCACGCGCTCGTGTCTTACGCGTTTGCGTCGGCCATCCTCGGTTTCGCGATCAACCTCTTTGCCGGCCTCCTGGGGTAAGCGCGGTTAGTCGCCGTCGGCGAGGCTCCGTAGCATCGGAGCCAACATCGCTGCAGTGGTGCGAGGGTTGACGATGCAGACCCGCAGACACGGTGCTCCATTCCAGAACGTTGGGACCACCAGCCAGTCACCATCGGAGGAGTGTCGTTTGCTCCACGCTGTGTAGTCACCGAGGTCCCAGCCATTTCTGGCGAACAACACCACCGACAGCTGCGGTGGGATCAACAGCTCACACACCGGACTGGCTTGCACCGCTGACGCAAACGTCCGCGCTGTCGAAAGGGTGTCTTCTACGGCTTGACCATATGCACGCGTACCGTAAGTGGCTAGCGAGAACCACAACGGGAGACCCCGCGCTCGTCTGGAGAGGTGGTAGGCGTAATCCGACGGATTCCACGCGGTCCGGTCCACCGTTGCCAGGTAGTCACCGTGTTGCGCGTGCGCAATCACTGCCGGAGCTGGGTCTCGGTACACAAGCGCCGCACAGTCATACGGCGCAAACAACCACTTGTGAGGGTCGATCCCAAAACTGTCAGAGCGTTCGATGCCCGCGAACGTTGCACGGGTGGAAGGTGCACACAACGCAGCCAAACCGTATGCGCCGTCAACGTGGAGCCACAGTTGATGTTCTTCGCATACATCGGCCACGGAGTCCAGCGCGTCAACGGCACCAGCATTGGTGGTGCCACCCGTAGCGACAATTGCAAACACCTCGCGGTCCGTTGCAGCAAGCGTTGCCCGCAACGCGTCACCGGTCATGCGACCACGCGCGTCGACAGGTACCGACACGATGTCAACGTCCATCACGTTGGCAGTTGCGCGAACGGACGCGTGCACCTCGCTTGTTGCTGCGATAGCCAAAGGACCGCGACGGCTGGTTCGAGCACGGTGCACTGACCGTGCGGTCACGAGCGCTGAAAGGTTGGCCGCAGAACCCCCGCTCACAAAGACACCACCTGCGCCTGACGGATACCCGGCCAACCCGGCGAGCCACGCAATCGCCTGGTTCTCTGCAGCAATTGCCCCGGCCCCCGCCTCCCATTGCCCGCCGAAGATGGATGAAGCACTGACGACAAGGTCGAAAAGGGTGGCAGCATTGGATGGTGCAGTTGGCACGTACGCCAGGTTCATCGGGTCGTCCATCGGGCGACACGCTGGCATCAACACATCACGAAACAACTGCAACGCGCGATGCGCGCCGATGCCCGTGTCGCACACAACCCCATCCAACGCGGCTGCGAGCTGTTGGGCAGGGACGGCACCCCAGTGCGGGTCTTTGGGAACCTTGAGCCGTTCCACCGCGTAGCCAATGACGGAATGGGCATCGAGGTCGGTGTGCTCGTCCCATACATGCATCCCGGCCACGAAGCCTCCCAAGTGTCAGTTTCAGTTTGCATCGTTTGCGACCAAACGATGCAGCAGCAATCCTACCGACGAGGCTTACTGGCCACGCCGCTTCCTGCGCCCGGCCATGACGATGGTGGCAGGAAGGTAGAAGGCACGTGCTGGTAACGAGGCTTCGTGCGGCGGGACCTTGGCCAGCGGCGATCTCCACACGCGCATGCGGTAAACGAAAAACGCTGCAATAACCCCGTGCAGACCAATCAGCGTCCAGTAGTACCCGTCGGTACCGACGCCGTTCATGAACGCAGCCGCAGCGATTGGTCCGATGACCGCGCCAATGCCGTACAGCGTGACCAACTGCGACGCAGCAGCGTTGACGTGCTCGGAGTCGATCCAGTCATTCGTATATGCACCTGCAATTGCGTATAGCGGATAACTCATGCCCCCAAGCACTCCGACCAACAGCACTGCCATGGGAGCAGTTGCAGGACCAAGCAATAACAACGCCCCGGCCACCATGGCACCAACCGCGGCCATCGCCCCGATGGCCCGCCGATCTATGTCGTCGGACGCTGCCGAGATGGGCCACTGCAACAGCACGCCACCAATACTTGGCGCTGCGACGAACAAACCCAATTGGCCGTTGGACAAACCGGCACGCGTCGCGAAGACCGCCGCCATGCCACTCAGTGCTCCATGCGCAATACCGACAAGAAAACAACTTCCCACACCTGTTGGAACTGCTTTTGCCAGGTCTCGCAGCGAGATGTGCTGTGTCTCACCAATTGGTGGAGCCACCGCCCGTTCCGACAACGCAACCGGCGCAACAGCCACGGACACGATCATGCTTGCCACGGCGAAGCCGGTCATCAATCGAGCATCGAATGCGAACTGCATTACCTGCCCAAGGCCGAACGCCGCAATGACCACGAGGTTGTAAATGGCCAGCAGCCGACCACGGTTGTCGTTGTCCGCAAGGTCGTTGAGCCATGACTCTGCGACCACATACTGACCAGCCGTACACAGTCCGGTCAGGAGGCGAAGTGACGCCCAACCCCAGGCGGACGAGGTGAGGCCGATACCCAACACGGCGGCTGCCAACAACGACGCCAACGCACTGAACGCACGGATGTGGCCAACCTTGGTCAGGGCCCGTAACGCCAGCCGAGAACCGATCAGAAAGCCGAGGTAGTACGAGGTGCTGATCAGTCCACTGACCAGCGTTGGCAGTCCCGCGAGTTCCGAGCGGACACCCAGCAAAGTGCCGAACAGGCCCGCAGCGAACATAAGGAACGCCAACCCGACGAACAACCCCCACGTTGCCAACGCAAGGTCTTTACCCACCGGCGGGCCATCGTCGAGTAGTTCGTCGTGGCTCACCGGGCGATAGTACCGGCCGCATGTCTGGTGGACGGGATGGACTGGATGGACCCAAGGAGCCTGGTTAGCGGATCACTCCATCTGGGCGGCTCGCCAGAAGCGGCAAGGTGGCCCGCACGCGCGCTCCGCCCCGAGCACGGTTTCGCAACGCGACCGAGCCCCCGGCGGACTCGACCGTTTTGCGGACAATGTCGAGGCCAAGGCCGGTAGAGCCATGAGAGGACGCGCCGCGTTCGGCAATGTCGGGGTTGGCGATGCCAGGCCCATGATCGTCGACCACCAACTCCACCACCTCACCAACTTCGCGTACCCGAATGCGCATGTCGCACTTCTCGGGTGTGTGAGAAAAGACGTTGTCCAACAGGGCATCCACAACCGCCGCGAGGTCGGACTGCTCGACGGCCACGAGGTGCTCCCCCGGTTGCACGTCAACAACGAACAACCGGCCCTGATCTTCCGCCAACACCCCCCAGAACTCCGCGCGACTCCGCGCCACAGCGCCGAGATCGGACACGATTCCCAGACCACTGCGCACGGGACGATGCGCGTCGCGGATGATCTGGTCGATGGTCCTGGTGAGTTCCTCGATGCCCCGTTCGATCCTTGGCTTAGCGTCCGCATCTCGAATCAGTGCCGTCTCGGCCCTGAGCGCAGTAACCGGCGTTCTCAGCCGATGCGACAGATCTGCAACCGTTGCGCGTTCCAGCAGGATCAACTCGTCGATGCGGCTCCCCAGAAGGTTGAGCGCACTCCCAACCTGAACCACTTCAGGCGGTCCGCTTGGTTCAATTCGCGTATCGAGCTGTCCGCCAGCCAAGGCACGAGCGGTGTCATCCAACGCCTTCACGCTGCGCACAATGCTTCGACCAAGGCGATCCGACACCCAGACGGCCAGTCCGACAAGCGCAGCGCCAAGCAGAACCAACAATCCGATAGACCGGGGAACGTTGCGATGGAGTTCCGCATTGGGCACAAATACGCGCACCACCACAATGGTGTCGTTGGAACGAACTACGGGTTCGAAACGGGCGACACCTCCGGCAACGTCGACAATGAATGTTTCGCCGGCCTGGGCTCGTTGAAGCAGTTGGAGATCGGCCAAGGGATCAGTTTCCAACGCGCTGGCCATCGCAAGCACCGACCCATCAGGAAAAAGAAGGTTCACCTGCCTTGGTAGGGCATCTGAGGCCACCCGCGTAAGCGCGCCGGTGACCCGCGGGTCTCCGGCCAAGGAAACGATTGGCGCCAACGCCCTGGCGTCCGATGTAGCAAGCGTGATGGCCCGGTTTGAGGCGGCCCGAGCAATGAGCAAACCCAGCGGAACGGAGAAGACCGCAACAATCAGCACGCTTACGATAAGCGTACGGATGGTCAAAGACCGACGCACGAGCTACTCGCCGGGCGGCGGCACGAGTTTCACCCCGACCCCACGCACGCTGTGCAAGAAACGCGGGTTGTCCGCAGATTCTCCGAGCTTGCGTCGGAGCCACGAGATATGCACGTCGACCGTCTTATCCGTCGTAAAGAACGGCTGACGCCACACTTCGGCAAGAAGGTCGCGTTTCGACACGACCGTGCCTGCGTTTGACGCAAGAAAGTGGAGCAGATCGAACTCCTTGCGAGACAACTCCAGCGGACGCTGTTCAAGCGTGGCCACCCGAGTGCGACCGTTGATCTGCAGCTGGCCAACCGTGATGAGGCCATCGTCGTTGGGGACGACCTTGAACCTGCGAAGCGCGGCGCGGATCCGAGCATCCAACTGCTCGGGTGAAAACGGCTTGCACACGTAGTCGTCTGCCCCAGCGTCGAGGGTTCGGACGATCTCTTCTTCCATGACCCGCGCCGTGGCGGCAATCACAACGGCGTCGCTGACCGGCCGCAGCATTTTCAGCAGCTCGACGCCGTCAAGGTCGGGGAGACCCAGGTCGAGCACCACCACATCGGGTCGTTCAGCCACGACCAACGCGAGACCAGACATGGCTCGGTCTGCCTGCGCGACTTGGTGTCCGAGGCGTTCGAGGGCCCGCGCGAGCGCGGTACGTACAAGGGGGTCATCTTCAATGATGACCACGGCGGCCATGAGCCGCGAAGCTAGCCCGTCGACAGAGGCTGGGCAGTCCGCAGGGTAATCCGCGCAATCCGCTAGGTAATTCCAGGCAACCAATTGCTAAGACATCGTTAAGCCCCGGAGAACCCTTCGGCAAACTCCTGTTCAGAACCTTGCAGCCGAGCCGCGGACCTGTATGACTCTCGTCACCACCCGGGCGTCAGCCCGAACACACAGGAGAACAGCAATGCGCATCCGTACTGCAGCAGTGCTTGCACTGACCGCAAGCGTCGCTCTGACACTTCCCGTCAGCGCCGCCACCAAGAAGACCGTCAAGAAGACCACCACCAAGGCAAAGCCGAAGACCGCTGCCACCGTTGCTCCGGCCACGGTTGCTCCAGCCACAACTCCAGCTGGTGCCAAGCTCCCAGCTACTGCCGAGAAGATCAAGGCAAAGGGCAAGGTCACCATTGGTGTGAAGTTCGATGTGCCGTTCATGGGTCTGCAGAACGCCGTCACCAACGACGTGTCCGGCTTCGACACCGAAATCGGCAAGCTTGTCGCCAAGGCAATCTTTGGAACCGACAAGGGCAAGATTGAATGGGTTGAAGCAATCAGCCGCAACCGTGAACCGTTCATCCAGGAAGGCAAGGTTGACCTTGTCATCTCGACCTACACCATCAACGATGCCCGCAAGAAGCTGGTGGACTTTGCTGGTCCATACGTGTCCGCCAAGCAGGACATCTTGATCTACAAGATCGACGCAGACACCATCAAGACCGTTGCCGATCTCAACGGCCGCAAGGTTTGCTCCGTGCAGGGCTCAACGTCACTCAACAACCTCAGGGCGCAGGCTCCGAAGGCTGACGTGGTTGCGTTCAACACCTACTCCGAGTGCGTCGAAGCTCTGAAAGACGGCCGTGTTGTTGCGGTCACCACCGATGACCTCATCCTCATCTCGTTCGCAAAGAAGTTCCCTGCGTTCCAGTTGGTTGGCAAGCCATTCTCCGACGAGCCTTACGGCATCGGCCTCAAGCGTTGCGACAACGAGATGCGCAACTGGATCAACGACCTCATCGAGAAGTCAGTTGCGAACGGTGACTACAAGAAGGCATGGGACGCAGATCTGTCCCTCGGCGATGCCGGCCTGCCGTTGAGCGTCACACCTAAGGTCAACCGCTACGAAGCAGCTGGTTGCTGATTCACGCTGCACCCTGACGGGGGTTGTCCGCAACCCCCGTTTTTCACCCGTATTTCCGCCATTTCTGCAACAAACCAACTGCCCTGAGGAGCCCAGTGGACCTGAGCGTCATCTTCAAAGACGACAACTTCACCATGCTCCTCAAGGCTTTCTTCATGACCCTGCGGCTCACGTTGCTGGCATGCCTGTTCGGGGTTGCCCTTGGCCTGCTGCTGGCAACCTGCCGAGTAAGCCCCATCCGTCCGCTGCGCATCGCAGCCGGGGCGTACACCAACTTCATGATCAACATCCCAATTGCGGTGTGGGTTGCGCTGTTCTTCTTTGGGCTTCCAAAGATCAACCTCGCGTTTCGTTCAGATGACCTGAGTTGGGACACATTCCGGTCTGGCCTTGCCGCTGTAGCGCTGTGGGTGGCTGCGTACTTCGCCGAGGCGATTCGTTCGGGCATCAACTCTGTACCCAGCGGGCAAGCCGAAGCTGCGAGAGCCATCGGGCTTCCCTTCACCAAAGTTCTGGGCTCTGTGGTGCTGCCGCAAGCGTTGCGAACGTCGATCCTGCCGATGGGTGTTGTGCTCAACGCCACGTATCGCAACGCTGCCGCCGTCTCATTCATCGGGGTGGCCGACATCGTCAACGTCACCTCCGAGCGTGGCGACACGCTTGCCGCCTACACCGAGTTCACCATCGCAGCGTTTGTCTGTTATTTCATCCTGGCCGTCGTCACCAATGGCGTGTTTCTCGGCCTCGACAAGAAGTTCTCGGTGAAACGATGAACACAGCAACATCGGGCGGCGCGCCGAAAGCGCCTGGCATCATCGAACGTGCACTTACCGTTCCGCGGCCACGAGCCGGCGAGCTTGCCATCACCGAAGAGCTGGGGCCACGCGGCAAACGCAATGTGCTCATCAGCGCGGTTGTGTCGTTGCTTCTGGTTGCGCTTGCCGTTTGGTGGATGTACAAACGGCTGGGCGCTCCCACGCGCCTCTACCCGAAGGGTCAGTTCGAACCAGCCCTGTGGGAACCGTTCAAGCGGAGCGAAACCTGGCAAGGCCTGTGGAACGGCCTGCAGCAGACCCTCAGCGCTGCCGGTGCCGGAATCCTGTGTTCACTGATTATCGGTGTGATGATGGCCGCCCTGCGTCATGGCACCGGGCGATCCCCGCTTGCAATGGTGCTCGGCGCGACGGCAGCGGTCGTTCTGGTGTTGCTTGGCGCAGCGTGGCTGCGGGGAACCAACCCTGTCGACGCAATCACCATCAAGTGGTGGGGATACGCACTCGTCGTAGCGATGGTCGGTCTTCTTGTCGCACTTCCGCGCTACACCTCAACTGCGTACGTTGAGTTCTTCAGAGCGTGTGCGTTGGTTCTTCTGATTGCATCGCCGTTCCGGTTCTTTGGTGTCCAGCCATGGTGGTCTGTCGTATTCGGTCTCACCCTGTATTACTCAACAACCATCGCTGAGGTCACCCGCTCGGCGCTTCGGTCCTTGCCACGAGGGCAGACCGAAGCTGGCCTCGCAATTGGGCTCACCCCATCGCAGACCATGACCATGGTGCTGCTCCCACAGGCAATTCGGCGTGCGCTGCCCAACCTGCTCACGCAGACCGCGTCGCTGTTGAAAGACACGTCCTTGGGTTTCATCGTGACGTTCAGTGACTTGCTGTCCATCAGCCAGCGCCTTGCCAAGGCAAACGACAACTACCTACCGGGCCTCATCGTCTGTGCAGCCATCTACATCGCCGTGATCGGCGCCATCAACTTCACCGCAACCCGCATGCAGCGGTCGCAGCGCTAAGCAAACGGAGCCAACGTGAATCTCTCCATGAATCCCTCCATGAATCCCTCCTCGCACCCAAAGCCAGAAGCGCTTGTTCAAGTCCGCGGCGTCAACAAGTGGTTCGGACAGAACCACGTTCTCACCGACATCGACCTGGATATCAACCGCGGCGAGGTTGTCGTTGTCATCGGCCCTTCAGGGAGCGGTAAGTCCACGCTGTGCCGATGCATCAACCGGCTGGAGACCATTCAGAGCGGCACCATCACCATCGACGGCGTTGCGCTGCCGTCCGAGGGCAAGGAACTCGCTCGTCTGCGCGCAGACGTTGGCATGGTCTTCCAATCGTTCAACCTGTTCGCGCACAAGACAATTTTGGAAAACGTGATGCTTGGCCCTGTCAAGGTGCGGGGTGCCTCCAAAGCTGATGCTGAAGCCCAGGCGCGGGCCCTCCTGGAACGCGTAGGCATCACAGCTAAAGCCGACCAGTATCCGGCGGAACTGTCCGGCGGCCAGCAGCAGCGCACCGCCATCGCCCGAGCCCTTGCGATGAAGCCCAAGGTGATGCTGTTCGACGAGCCCACCTCTGCGTTGGACCCCGAGATGGTCAACGAGGTCCTCGACGTGATGTTGGAACTCGCTGGCGAAGGCATGACCATGGTGGTGGTCACGCACGAAATGGGATTTGCCCGCAAGGCGGCCAAACGGGTTGCGTTCATGGACGGCGGGCAGCTCGTAGAGGTTGCTACGCCGGATGAGTTTTTCGAAAACCCACAGACAGACCGCGCTCGCGGGTTCTTGTCCAAGATCCTGCCCCACTGATCGGCAATCATGAGGTGATGCGAGCATTGGGCCTTCTGCGTTTGGTCGGTGTTCTCGGTGTGGCTGGGGCCGTTGTCGGCCTTGCCGCGTGCAGCTCCTCGCCACCGCCACAACCCCCGTCCAGCGCTGTGGCGCCCGTGCCCACGGTGGCCGACGGCTCCACCTTGCAGGCAATCCGGTCCCGCGGGACGGTCCGAATCGGAGTCAAGTTCGACGTGCCGCTGTTCGGGTTTCGTGCCACTGACGGAACCCTTGATGGGTTCGACATCCGCATCGCCGAAATGATCGCGGCCGACATCTTTGACGTGCCTGACTCGAAGGACAGTATCGAGTTTGTTGAGGCGTTGAGCAAGGACCGGGAGAAGTTCCTGCAGGCTGGCACGGTGGACCTCGTGGTTTCCACGTACACAATCACCGAGTCTCGCAAACAGTTTGTTGACTTCGCCGGCCCGTATTACATCGCAGGCCAAGACATTCTGGCGAAGACAGAAGACATCGTGTCAGGGCGGATCTCCGGAGTTGGCTCGCTCAACGGACGCAAAGTCTGCGCCGTGACCGGGTCCACCTCCCTTGCCAACCTGATTGCCGCTGCACCAAAAGCCGACACGTCGGTAACTGCAGAACGCTATCCAGAGTGCTTCGAAGCGCTCCGAACCGGCAAGGTGGAAGCGATGACAACCGACGACGTGATTCTGCTTGGCCTCTTGCAAACCGATCCGAACGCTTTTGCCCTCACCGGGAATCCGTTTCACACAGAGCCCTACGGGGTCGGGATTCCCAAGGGAGACTCGCAACTCCAAGACCTGGTGAACGCAACCCTGCAACAGGCGTTCACAGACGGCACCTGGGCCGCAGCGTTCAGCAGCACTGTTGGCACCGTGGGAGCAGACACCCCCGCTCCACCACAACTCCTCGACTAGCTCTACCACCGGACGAACTGGTCGACCGACCACCCACGTCTCCCGAACCAACCTTGGTCCCCCAGCAACCAACGTTTGCGCTAGCGCAACCAACGTTGGCCAGAGCGGTGTGATCTAGCGCGATTTTGGACACGTTGGTTGCTCACGACGCAACGTTGGAGCGCGGGTGGGGTGAATGCCTGAGGCCAAATCGGCCATTTGTGTCACCGAAGCAGGCCCTTCCGCGGCGGAGGCCTAGTCGGGAGCAGTTGATCCCGTTGAGATGGAGGGAGCAGTTGAGAAACACCTGAGCGACGGAGGTTCTGGTGACCAACACCAATATTCACGACGTTGATCGGCCGACCCGTCAACGCCGTCGACCGTCACGGCTTGCGGCCGGAATGCTCGTCCTCGTCACGCTTGTTGCTGCCCAAGCACGGGCAACCGATGACGGCGCATCGAAATCGGGTTCCGCGGAGCCGACGATTGGGTTTGATGCGGTGGCGCTTCAAGCGCCACCGCCCTCAGCATCACCGACAGTTTCGACATCTATCGAGACACCCACCTCTATCGAGACACCCACCTCTTTCGCGCCGACTTCGACAGAGCCGACCTCCACCACGACGACGTCGACGGCCGAGCCAACACTTGAGGCGCAACCGGCAACAGCTCTGCCTGATCCTGCCGCTCCGCCCGATTCCACAACCCCGACAAAGCCGACAACACAAGTCTTAGAGGGTTCGGTGTTTGATTCCATCGCTGCGGAGCCGAGTACTACTACTACCTCAACTACCTCGACTACCGCACCTCCGACGAGTAGCAGCACCACAACTTCAAGCAGCACCTCGACAACAGTTGTGATTCCTGCTGTTCAGGTCCACTTCATTTCCTTGGATCTACCTCCTTTGGAGCCCGGTGAAACGTTGCTTCTTGGTGATTCACCTGACAGGGTTTTACCCTGGACAATCATCAATAGTGCAAATACCTCGGTCTCCGTAGTGGTGGTCTTCTCTCCACTTGTGTCCGTTGAATTTCCAACCAAACATGAGCAAATAGCCGGAACGGCCACAGCAATATTTCGGCAAGGAACTTCGCCGACCCGCTCCGCCGAAGTCTCGCTCTGCCCAGGACAGTCGGCAACGATGGACGTCCTGGTGCGCATTGCGCCCCAGGTTCGAAATGGCCGAATTACAAGCTCTGTCGTGTTTCTGACGTCGCCCGGCGCACCCTCGTCCTGCTCCTGAGACAATCAGCAGGAACCCCAACATTGGTCAATAGCAGTACCTATACGTGTGGCCGAAAAGGGTCACTTCAGGGCAGCCCTATTGCATCGAACAGACCATTGACCAAGGATCCTTCACAGTGAATAAACGCATTCACAAGGACATTCCGATGGAGGAACAGATTCCTATGTCTCACCTGAATACAACGATACGTCAGCGGGCCGCCCTTACGGTTGCCCTCGCGTTGGCATGCGGAGCGCTCGCCGCTCCAAGCGTGTCAGCCCAGAGCGCTTCGTCTCCGGTACCCGTGAACGGTTCCGTAACGAACTCCAACGCCAACGCCCCACTCATCGAGTGCGCCTGGGCGTTGCCGGACCCCAACGTGAATTGGTCCGACTACATGAACGGTTACATGACTCCTGGTGGCGCTGTTGCAAACGACGACCAACCAAGCGTCAAACCAGCCACACCACCATGCGTCAACAGCAATGTCGGCCAAGACGGGTCGAAGCCATCCCAGGCCAACCAACTGGACGGCACAACGGCGCCCATCCACATCCAAGTAGCGCCCAACATCGACGACAAACCAACACTGCGCTGGATCGAACTGTGGTCGGCAGTTGACTCCACTGCAGACGGCACTGTCGTGCACTGGAAGGTGTACCACCCAGACGGCAGCTTCAAGGTGCAGGTCGACGGCTGGAACTTCACCAAGGGCAGTTCACAAGCCGGCTGCACCGGACCGTCGGGCATGTTCGACATGGCCATTGCTACCGGTCAGCTCGATGCAGCGTCCACCCGCAACAACACCCCGCAGATTCACGACAGCCTCGAGGACTACTGCCGGCAGAACGTGAAGGACTTCTACTACGGAGCCTTCGGTCTTTCGAAGCATCAACCGTACGGCCGGTACCGAGTGGAAGCGACAGCCATCAAGCCGGCCAACGGCGGCGAGTCCACCCTCACCTACTGGATTGAGGTTCTTCCCGTGATGTCGCTTGCCAAGGACTTTACCGGTCTGAATTTCCCAGCGATGGCAGCGGGGAACGTCTACAACATCGACGGCGACACCAATTGGGGGTCCGCCGCACCGACCTTGCAGAACCAAGGAAATGCAGGCCTGACGGTGGAGATGAGCTACACCAACTTGTGTCTGGTGGTCGGTTCACCATCGGTCCGTGACTGCGGGCCAGGCAAGCGGATCGACAATTTCGACGGCGGACTTGGAACGAGCATCAACACCGTCGAGCACCGCGAACCAATCCCAAGCGCTGACACTGACGCGCTGGCCATCAGCGGGCCGACGCAGAGTTTCCTTGCACCGGTCGATACAAACACTCCGCCCCGCTACCGGACCTTGTGCCCGAACGATCTTGCAAAGGTCGACTTCTCGGTCCACACGCCATTGACCCTCCAGAAGGGTGAGTACGCGGGCAACGTTCACCTGAAGGTTGTTGCGAGCCCCCTCTGCAAGACAGACAGCGGCTCGGTGTACGGGCCTCCCTTCAACGACCCCAACGTCACTCTCGAAACCTCGTTCAACGGGACAACCCCGAAGGCCAACGCCTACGTCGGCCCGTAAGCCCCCATCGTGCAGCGGCCGGCCGGCGTTTCCGACTCGTCGGTTGGCCGCTGCACTCGGCATCTCCTTTCGCCACCATCAATCACCATCACCCACAGCACTCCGGCCAACCCGCACCGCACACCACCCAACACAAGGACCTGACCATGCACCGCCACCAGCCAGTCATCAGTACACATACCAGTTGGCCATCAAGGCGTGCTCACACGGTTTCTCGGTGCTGCCTCCTGTTGGCACTGCTCGCCACCCTCTCGACCGCAGTCGGAGCATCCAGCGCAAGCGCTGCTGCAATCGACCCCACCACCCAGCCAGCCATCACCGAACCAACCAGCTTCGGCGTCTCCCCTGGGTCGATCAACATCGCCGACGGAGCTCGAAATGCCCGGGCTGGATCAGACATCATTGTGTTCAACAAGAGTTCCATCCCTTCGCCGTTTGAAGCTTCCGCCGCCGGCGAGATCGCAGGGTGGGTGCGGTTCGGCCCCACCCAGGCACCGGTCAGCCGATACCGGTTTTCTGCACAACCTGGCCGGACGGAAGTCCCGATCAGCATTTCGATTCCCCCTGACGCACGTAACGGAAACCACGAAGGCGTTGTGCGAGTGACGGCCGCCGCTGCACCGGGCGAAGGCGATTCGGGTGTCACCGTGACCTTCGAAATTCCCATCACCGTCACTGTCGCAGGCGAACAGCGCGTTGGTGCGACGTATAGCAATCTGACCATACTTGCCACCGAAATCGGCGAACCTGCCGAGATCCGTGCGACAGTTGCAAACACTGGCAATGTAACGCTGCCTGTTGTCGGGAAGGTCGAGATCCTGCGCAACGGCGTGACCATCGCCCGGATGGACTCTGGCAAAGACGGAAGGCAAGCGTTGCCCGGAAAGTCAGTGGACCTGTTGCTGACCTGGGACACACGAGACGCATTACCGGGCGACTACACGGTGATCGTCGACGTTGCCGCTGGCGATACACAACTCGGGAGGAAGCAACAGACCTTGCGATTGGAGTCGCCAGGAAGGCTCGTACGTGCGCTGACTATCGCGGAGTTGGTCGTGGAACAGTCTTCCGACGCCCGACCCGTACTACGAGGCCGTGTCACAAACACCGGCCAGATCGCAGGCCGCGCCACCCTTTCCGCAGTCGTTTCCCGCGGGGGCTTATCCCTCGCATCTGCGGAAAGCACATCGTTTTATATAGCGCCGGGTCAGACCGTGGACGCGATCGTCGCTTTGCCCTTGTTGACCGGCGGCACATACAAGGTGGCATCGGTCGCAGAACTTCCTGACTACCGCTCGCCGGAGAAAGCGACCGAATTCTCCGTCGCCAACGTATCGGCATCGCATTCGGCGCTCCCCATGTTCGGCCTTGTTGCCCTTGTCGCTCTTACTCTTGGCGTCGGAGCGACGCGCAGATCTCGCCGCCGCGTTCGAGCGCCGAGCCGCTTAGGTGAACCCATTGGTGCGGCTCCTAGCGAGCCGACCGCACGCCCATTGATCGGCGTTGGCGCCAGGAGCGCTGGAGACAGAACGCTATGAGGAGGAGGCAATGAGCGACATCGTGGAACTTGTGAAGTTTCTTGGCCAGTTCTCGGAACCCGTTGGAGTCGTGCACGGGGTGATGGATGGCGAGGCTCGCCGCGTGTTCGTCAACTCCGCCGCAGCCGACGTGCTCGGTTGTGTCCACGCAGATGAAGACGTGGCTCCGCGCTTCGCCCGAGTCGACCGACGACGTATCGGCGCTTTGTGTTTGTTGACGCGAACCGATGTCGGCCAGGCAGCAGGTCCGCTCACACTTCGTGTTGCCAGCTTGGCGCTGGGACGCAGAATCGAAGTGTGGATCACCGCCACGGCGTCGTTCGAATTGGGGGTGACCGCAGCTACGGGTATTCCCCGTTTCGAAGCTTCGGACCTCGACTCATTGGCAACTCTGGTCCGGTTCGATGCGGTCGAGAGTGTGACCCGAAGGGACCCGACCACTACCGGGCAAACCGAACAGTCGACTGAGGATTCCAGCCGAACCCAACCAAACCTGCTTGCTTGTCTCAACCGAACGGAGATGGCGGTATTGCGACACACCATCACTGGCGACCGCGTGCAAACCATTTCGTCCAGGCTTTTCCTCAGTGAACATACGGTCAGGAACAGCCTGAAAAGAATCAACCGTAAGTTGGGCACACATTCAACGGCGGAACTACGAGAGAAGTTAGGCACGGGATTCACGCTCAGCGGCACCTCAACGCATCGGGTCCTCCAAGCTTCCCCGTCATTCAGTTCACGACGCTCGTTGGTTTGAACCTACCGATTCACGTAGTTCGCCTAGAGAGCTCACTCCAAGTTTGCGGTACACACGCTTCAGGTGATTGCGGACAGTGTTCTCACTGAGGAACAAGCGCGAGGCAATCGTGGAAACTCTGTTCCCATCCAAAACCAGTTGAACAATCTCGCGTTCGCGCAGCGAGAGCGGAGCTCGACCGAGACGCACCGACGGCATGCGACTATCTCCGGCCGCACTCGCCTGCTTTTCCGGATCGTTGACTGACAGGTCGATTACATCGGGAGCCCTGGTCGGAGTCTGCGCTGGGTGAACCCTCCCAGAATCTTCCGGAGCGAACCTGAACGTCACAGCGGCACCATTGGCGTCCGGAAGGAGCGCCCATCGCAGGACCGCATCGATGGGACTGTGGGCGCCGGTCACCGACTGGGATTCGCTTTGCCGTACCGACTCAACGAAAGCGACCGCGCTCAGATCCAAGGGCATCCCGAACTCCACGGACCCGGCTTCAGAATGGAAGCCGCCGGGGGCATGAGTTCGGAAGTACCAATCGATAAACGCCGTGAGGAGCACTCGGTGTTCGGGCGCAACGAGATCCTTCAGGTCGTGGCCGCGCAATGCATCTTCAGAGAGCCCGATGCGAGTGAGCAAAGACCGGTTGGCGCTCACGAGGCCGCCACGGGGATCAACAATGGCGATCGGTTCTGCCAACGCTTCGAAGAAGCGCTGGAACGGCATCAGCCGGTCTTGATGTTCAGCAAGCATGTGATTCGGCCGTCCTGGGCAACAGCGAAAGGGCCAGTTCGAGTTTGCTGCCGACGAGTAACGCCCGTACTCGCCAGCAGACTCGTGACCCTAACAAGTGAGTGTGTCATTTTCACTAGTGATCGTTACAAGCGCATTTCCGATCGAAAGCGACATTGGCTCTCCAACGGAGCGCTCCAACTGGTAGACCTGGCCTGGTGTTCACCGAGGAACTCGGCATGCAATGGCAACGAATCTGCGGAGTGCATTCGCAGGAGAGCCAACGCGTACTCAACTCCGTCGTCGCTGCGTATCGCGAACCCACCCGGCGCTATCACGGGCTCGCGCACGTACTGGGCGTGGTCAGTCGAATCAACGAACTAGCACTGCAGCCGCTGTGGTCAGACCCGCAAGACGCCGCCGACGACGTCAATGCCGCCGTCATGGCCGCTTGGTTCCACGATGTGGTCTACGACGCGCAGAAGTCCGATAACGAGGCGGCCAGCGCCGAACGGGCCTCCGCTGATCTGTTGGGACTCGGGCTGCCCCTGGCATTCGTGGCAAAGGTTGCCGACTTGGTGAGGATGACCATTGAGCATCGTCCAACCGACCCGGCCGGCGCCTTGCTGGCCGATGCCGATCTCTGGACGTTGGGTGGCGACGAAGTGGATTACTTCACTTACGGTGACCTCATCCGCCTGGAGTACGCACACGTGCCCGAGCAAGCCTGGCGATCCGGCAGGGCGGCGTTTATCCAACTGTTTCTCAGCAGGGACCATATTTTCAACACGCCGCGTGGCCAAGTTGAACGCGAAGCCCAAGCACGCCGCAACCTGCTCGCCGAGTTCGAGATGCTGACCACCTGACGGCTTTCCAATTCCGCTTCCGTGTCAACTTGGGGTGCTGCACACGCTCGATTTGCATGAGAGCATGTCTTTGTGATCTTTGACGGTTTTGCCCGCCAGTTGCCCGACACCGACCCAGGGGAGACCCAGGAATGGCTCGATTCGCTCGATGCCATAGTCGAACAGCACGGAAAGGTCCGTGCTCAAACGCTTGTCAACAAGCTGCTGGCGCGCGCCCGTGCATTGCAGCTTGGCCTGCCCACCTTGGTGTCCACCCCGTACATCAACACCATTGCAACAGATCAGGAACCCTGGTTCCCTGGCGATGAGTTGGTGGAGCAGCGCATCCGGGCCACCATCCGGTGGAACGCCATGGCAATGGTGGTGCGCGCCAACCACAAGCACGAAGGCATCGGCGGCCACTTGGCCTCCTACGCATCCTCTGCTTCACTCGTCGAAGTTGGCTTCAACCACTTCTTCCGTGGCAAGGACGACGGTGGCTCCGGCGACCAGATCTACTTCCAGGGTCACGCGTCGCCTGGCATCTACGCACGTGCCTTCGTCGAAGGCCGCCTCACCGAAGACCAGCTGGACAACTTCCGTCAGGAAGTCGGCGGAAACGGCCTCTCGTCGTACCCGCACCCACGCCTCATGCCTGGCTTCTGGGAGTTCCCAACGGTCTCCATGGGCCTTGGTCCAATCAACGCCATTTACCAAGCTCGCTTCAACCGCTACCTGCTCAACCGCCGCATTGCTGACACGTCACAGTCGCGCGTTTGGGCGTTCCTCGGCGACGGGGAAACCGACGAGCCAGAGTCATTGGGCGCACTGTCACTTGCTGGCCGTGAACAGCTGGACAACCTGATTTTCGTCGTCAACTGCAACCTGCAGCGCCTCGATGGTCCGGTGCGCGGCAACGGCAAGATCATCCAGGAACTCGAGACCGTCTTCCGCGGTGCCGGTTGGAACGTCATCAAGGTCATCTGGGGAAGCCGTTGGGACGAGCTCATCGCCAAGGACAAAGACGGTGTGTTGCTCAACAAGATGAACTCCACCGTTGACGGTGAGTTCCAGAAGTACTCCGTCGAAACCGGCGCGTACATCCGTGAGCACTTCTTCGGCCCAGATCCACGCCTTCGCAAGCTGGTCGAGCACCTGTCAGACGACGAGTTACGCACCCTTCCCCGCGGCGGCCACGACTATCGCAAACTGCATGCTGCGTACAAGGCTGCGGTCGAGCACACCGGCCAACCAACCGTCATCCTCGCCCACACGGTCAAGGGTTGGACACTCGGCCCCGACGTGGAAGGCCGCAACTCAACTCACCAGATCAAGAAGCTCACACGAGAGAATCTGCTGGGCGTTCGCAAAACGTTGCACCTGGAAGATCTCATCCCAGACTCCGCGTTCGAAGGCGACGATCCTCCTTACGTCCGCTTCCCAGAAGGTTCGCCAGAACACGTCTACCTCATGCAGCGTCGTCGCACGCTCGACGGGTCCGTTCCAAAGCGCATCGTCAAGCCTTGGCCGTTGGAAACCCCAACGGTTGACTCACCGGTCTTCAACGAATTTGAAGGCGGCTCTCGTGGCGTGGCTGTGTCCACCACCATGGTGTTTGCCCGCATGATCCGTTCGTTGCTGCGCGACCCAAAGATTGGCCAGCGCGTCGTGCCAATCATCCCCGACGAGGCACGGACGTTCGGCATGGATGGCCTCTTCAAAGAGGTCAAGATCTACGCACCGTTCGGCCAGAAGTACGAACCGGTCGACGCCGATCTCATGCTGTCGTACCGCGAAAGTCAAGACGGTCAGATCCTCGAAGAAGGCATCACAGAGTCCGGCGCAATGGCGTCGTTCACCGCTGCTGGCACGGCATATGCAACACATGGCCAGCCAATGATCCCGATGTACATCTTCTATTCGATGTTCGGGTTCCAGCGCACCGGTGACCTTGTCTGGGCATTCGGCGATTCACGCGGCAAGGGCTTCATGCTCGGCGCAACCGCCGGCCGCACCACGCTCAACGGTGAAGGCCTCCAGCACGAAGACGGACACTCGCTTGTCCTTGCCTCAACCGTGCCAAACATCGCAACGTACGACCCTTCGTTCGCATACGAATTGGCCGCAATTCTGGCCGACGGCCTGCACCGCATGTACGGCCCCTCGCCAGAAGACGTGTTCTATTACGTCACGCTGTACAACGAGAACTACGTCATGCCCGCGCGGCCAGAAGGCATCACCAGCGCAGACATCAACGGCGGCCTCTACCGCTTCGCACCGGCGCCAGATCTGGGCGAGGGTCGACCACGCGTCAACCTCATGTTCAGCGGAACCGCATACCCAGCAGCCCTCGAAGCTGCCGGCATCCTTGCCTCGGACTACGGAATCGCGGCCGAATTGTGGAGCGCCACGTCGTACAAGGCGCTGCGTGAAGACGCGTTGGCCGTTGAACGCTGGAACCGCCTGCACCCAACCGACACGCCTCGTGTGCCGCGGGTGACCGGCTTGCTGAATGAAACGCAAGGCCCAATCGTTGCGGTGAGCGACTTCATGAAGATCGTCCCAGAGCAGATTGCCCGGTTCGTTCCCGGTGGTTCCTCTCGCTTCCACGTACTGGGCACCGACGGTTACGGCCGCTCAGACACACGCGCTGCGCTGCGCCGCCACTTCGAGACCGACGCCGCCAGCATTGTGGTCACCACCCTGCACGCCCTCGAACGAGATGGCGTGGTGTCAGGTGACGAGGTAGCCAAAGCCATCGCCCGTTTCGGCATCGACACCGAAGCACCAGACCCCCGCATCGCATAAGCGCGAGAGAGGTCGCCCCCAACGCTGGGGGCGATTCACCTCCGAATCAGTTTCCGAGGTAAATCGCTGCACGAAACGAGCGGCAAGTTATGGGCGGGAGGCGATGAGCAACAGGTTCTTGCCCACCGGAACGGACTTCCAGGTCCGGAATACCAACTTGCTCATGGGCACCAACACGTTGTCAAACAGCATGGTTGTGCGGTCGCTGAGCGCCGGCATCGAGCCCAGTTTGATACTCACCCAATACGGCGCCACACCCACCGTGTCGAAGTAGTGCAGGTCTGTCACCGTAAAGCCGGCGGCTTGCACCACCTCGCGAAGCGCTGCCTTTTGATACCGGCGGTAGTGCCCCGTCTTAGCGTCCAAACTGCCGTACAGACCCGGAAGAGCCGGCACGATGATGCCGATGCGACCACCGGGGCGCAGCAAATGCAGCGCCCTGCGGAGTTCGCCTGCGTGGTCCTCGATATGTTCAAGCACGTTGACGTACAGGATGGTGTCGAAGGTTCCAACCGGATCAAGTTCAAGCGTGGACTGCGTGGCCGTAGTAACCCCGGTCCCAGCCACGCGCTCCACCAGCAGCGGAAACAAAGCGGGGTCCGGTTCAATAGAGGTGATGGCAGAGTTGGGATACGTCTCGGCCAACGCCCGGGTCATCGTGCCAATGCCCGCACCAACCTCAAGCACCTGAGCACCCACGTGTTGGCCGATCGCGGGACGCAACATTTCTGCCATCCACCGGTGGAAACGCACGGACTTGCTGAGCGAGTGCAGTTCCTGGCTGCCGGCGTAGGTGCTGCCAGCCGCAGGCGCCTGCCCACCGAACCCTGGGAACCGCTTGGCCCATTCGGTCTGGTCCAGGTTGTGCTGTTTTCGTATGGCCTTGACTCGCAGTGCCAAAGATTTCATAGCCTCGCGGGAAATCGGGACTGGGGTTGGGTCAAGAGTGGTGGCGAAGTCAGCGTCGAATTGCCCGTCCGAGTGCACCTTCAGGAGAAAGCCATGCGCGCATGCGACAACGATGAGGGCGTGTGTTGCCGGAGCAGCGCTCGACGCGTCGCACGATCCAAGTAGGACCTCGGCTGCCGTTCGTTCGAGGATGGCCACGCCTGCGGAGTGAAGGGGTGCCGCCGGCTCCCGCCGAACAACGCGAGCAGAACCAGCTAACACCGTCGTTCGCAGCCCAGCTTTCGGAGCCTTCGCAACAAACACGCTGACTGCCGGCCGCTGCGTCGAAAGACTCTGACGATGGGCTGCCACCATGTTGTCTGTGGCCATTGTTTTGACCACTGGTTCGACCTCCGAAGTTGACAGTGCAGCCCGGAGCCGGACGACGAGGTCTTGCTCCGTTCCGGACGTGTCAACAACGACGACTGATTGCGGCGCCGATGAAGTTATTTGCACCGCTCAGGAGCGCGTCGAGGGACGGAACAACTTGTAGTTGCGGTTGCGGGCCTCGGGAAGCGAGTCCGGCCCGAACGTTGCACCCTGGCCCGATTCGACGAGCTCGTCGATGGTGGCTTTTGGGGTGGTGGGGTCGTCGAGGTCGTAGACCACCTGCGTGCGCTTATCGCCGAGGAAACGGTTGTGCTCGAATCGGGTGGGGCGGTTCGACATGCTTCCATTGTACTGACTGGTGACCCACCGATTCAGCCACCGGCCACAAACGGTTGCCGCCACACCTCGTTTGGCCCCACATTTTGGTGGTGAACCAGGCCCCACGATGCCAGCAATGCATGCTTGTCATCTTCCTTTTGCGGGTTGGAGGGGTACATCTCAGTGACCACGATCCAGGGTCGGTGCACCTGCGGATCCAGCCCTGACAGTGCCTCGAGGTCCATTCCTTCACAGTCGATCAGCAGCAGTCCCATGTCGCCAAAGAACCCGAGTTCTGACAGAAGTGGTGACAGTCTTCGGACCTGTACCTGGATCGATTCTTCGGAACGCACCGCTCGCATCCACTCGTTGTCGTCGACCGACAGCGTGGAATTCTGACCAGCGTCGCCGTCACGCCCGACAAAGAATGGGGCGACGCCTTCGGTGTCGGAACACGCCACGTTGATGCATCTGGCGTGTGGGTGCCTACGGTGATTGGCCACCAACCGTTCGAACGCGCCAGGGAGCGGTTCAACAAGCACACCATCCCAGCCAGCGCCGATGAAGGGGTAGGAGTTGGAGAGCAGCCAGCCATCGTGGGCGCCCACGTCGACAACGAGCCGAGGAAAGCCCGGCGTTTCCGAGACAAGTTGACGCAGGAGCGTCACTTCTCCAGCTTGCGAATGGTCAAGTGAATCGGACAACTCACGGTTCGTCGGTGACAGTTCCATCGAGGCAATCGTCGCCATGCCGCCTTCCCACGTGACCCGCACGTCCATTCGGCGAACACCCTCTGAGCACGAGACGTCGCCGGAGAACCCACAGCCAGCTGCCTGGCGCGGGGCGAGAGCGCCCTCGACATCGGGCCGTGGTTGCCCCAGCGCCAGCGAGGCAATCTCAACCCCATCGCCGAACACGGAGACTGTGATTGCAGGCCCACATCCTTCCGGAGGGACCACCCAGCCATTGAGGAACATCCAGCCGGCGTGGACCGAGGCATCGGCGGGTCCATCGAGACACCATGCGAGTCCAGTGGGGACCGGTTGGATTCCGACCATGTGCACTTCGACGTTCTTCACGCAGGATGGTCTATCAACTCCCGCCACAGCATCAGCGCCACGATGCGCGGACGCGTCAGGAGCCGCACCCCGAAAGGCACGGCTCCTGGCTTCGTCACTGAGATGACAACACAAGCTTTGTGACCGAGCGGGACGACTTCCCGGCACCTGCGTTGTTCGGTGGGCTGGCGAAAATCCGCCAGGGGTCAGCTGCCGTCTAGCGGCCAGCCACCTCCAGAGTCCCAAGTTTCATTTCGTGAATGTGGACCACCTCCTTTCTCTGGTGAGCCCACTTTGTCACGCGTTACAAGCGCGCTGCAAGGCATTATCTGTGAACAGTTGATGACGCCGGAATCGATGATGAATTCCGATAGCGGTGGTGAACTCGCGTCACAGCGAAGGCTGCACCAACCTGCGACCAACGGCTACTCGGGTTTGGCTGCGCGCGGCCCCACGGCGCCGATATTGCGCAGATAGTCCAGCTCGGCAGCGAGCACGGTGCCTACGTCGTCTTGGGACAATTCTGCGTTGCTCAAAAACACCGCTTCTGCGATGCGGTCGACTCGGTCCGGTGCAACAACCACGAGCTCGTCGACCACCAACTGCGGACCTTTGACCACCAGCGACTCTTGCGACAGACCGTACTGATCATGGTCTGCGCGGGACGCATCGAGGATTGACCGAACGTCCCAGAAACTGACACGCGCCGACACTTCTTCGGGCAGCGAATCAGCGACGAACGCCACCGCACGTTCAACGTCATAAACCGGCACAGGCGAGAACGAGTCCAAGCGATGTGCTTCTCGTCCGATGGTGGCAGCAGCGATCACAAAACTGATCAGCGCGCAGACAATGCCTACAACAACGGGTGCCATGTCAGCAGATCACTCGTCGAACAACGCGTCGACGTATTCGTCTGGATCGAACGGAATCAGGTCGTTGACCTGTTCGCCCAAGCCAACGAGCTTGATGGGAATGCCGAGCTTTGTCTGGATTGCAAACGCGATGCCGCCCTTGGCGGTTCCATCCAGCTTGGTCAGCACAACACCGGTGATGTCGGCGGCTCCGCGGAACTGCTCGGCCTGGTTCAGGCCGTTCTGACCCGTGGTGGCGTCGAGGACCAGCAGCGTCTCTGTGACACGCCCAGGTTCGCGATCAGCGACCCGGCGGATCTTGCCCAGTTCGTCCATGAGGTTGGACTTGGTCTGGAGTCGACCAGCGGTGTCTGCCAGTACCAGCTGGATGCCTTTGGCCGCGGCCTTCTCCACACCGCTGTAGATCACGGAGGCCGGGTCTGCGCCTTCAGCTCCGCGCACGATCTCTGCGCCGGAACGTTCGGCCCACATGGTCAACTGTTCGGCTGCAGCAGCACGGAACGTGTCACCTGCTGCCATGAGTACCGTGCGGCCGTCTGCCGTTTGACGCTTTGCGACCTTGCCGATGGTTGTTGTTTTACCGACGCCGTTGACGCCTACGAACAACCAGACGTTGGTCACACCTTCGTCGAATCGAAGCGTTCGATCGCCAGGGGCAAGGCGCAGCTTCAAGTCAGCGCGCAGCGCCTGCATCAGGGCTTCGGGGGTCTTGATGGAATCGGCTTTCACGCGTGCTTTGAGGGCATCGAGCACCTCGGTGGTTGCGAGCGGTCCGACGTCGGCAACGATGAGCGCTTCCTCCAAGTCGTCCCAGGTGGTGTCGTCAATTGCCGAGCGGCCAAGAACGCCGCCCACATATCCGCCAAGTGCGCCGCGGGCCTTGCCCAGCCGATCGCGGAACTTCGGCCGTGGCGCCTCGACTTCAATCGAATCGACCTCCCCGGTTTCGGCGGCTGCCGACTCAACGACGGACGGCTCATCCTCAACTGGTTCAACCTCAACTGGTTCAACCTCAACTGGTTCAACCTCAACTGACGGGAGCCGTTCCGCAACCGGCGACCGGGCTGGTTCTTCAACCCGGCCGGGCGAGGGCTTGACGGTAGGGGGAACCGGAGGGCGATCGATTGTCCGTGGTGGCGGCTCGTACGGAACACCTTCGCGCCTTGAGCGGCCTCGTGTGGCGACGAACCCAAGCCCGCCGATCAACCCGACCACAGCAAGGCCCAACAACAGAATCAGCCACAGCTCCATCTACTCAGACTACGGCCCTCCTGCACCAACCTCGGGCCACCTTGCGTCCCCAAGTGCTTCCCCAACTGCCTCCCAAATTGCGTTCCGCGCCCGCACGACATCTGCAGCGCTCGCAAGATCCGCGCCTCCGGCGCCGACCACGTCCGTTTTCCCTAGTTCCGCAGTGTCACGTGACGAAAATCGCTGGCGGGTCCGCTGACTCCTTCCCTCCGTTGAGGCGCGAAACAGACCTCCATCGAACCAACGTTGGGCGCCACAGAGCCAACGTTGTAGACAGAGCAACCAACCTCGCGTTCCGGCACCTCGTCTGACGCCAAAAACTTAACGTTGGTTGCCTCGGAGCGAAGGTTGGAGAAGTCACGCATGGCAACAGCACCTCGATGACCTGCTTGCCGGCCAGACCGGCAACCGGCAGTCCTGGGTTCGGGGATATTTCGACACGTGACATTTCGACTTCGGCCGAAACTGAACGTCGCCTCTCGTGACAAGCCAGTCGGTACAGCGAAACCCCTGCCGCCAGACCGGCAAGCGGCATCAGGCTTTCTTCGGCACCGTGGTATCGGCCACCTTCGGCTTCGGGATCGTTGTATCCGCTGTCTTCGCTTTCGGCACCGTGGTGTCGGCCGTCTTCGCCTTGCTCGGCACGGTGGTGTCAACAGCCTTCTTCGGAGCCAACGCCCACTTCAGTTTCGTGCCGGTCTTCTTGCAGACCAACGCAGAGCCCTTGGCCGTCTTGGCGGCCGCGCCGGATTTGGCACAGGTTGCACCGACCTTCGAAACGGTCACCTTCTTGGTTACGCCGGAGGCTGCAGACGGCCAGAAAGACCCAACAGCCAACGCTGACATGACGGCGACTCGAACGATGCTCTTGTTTGCTGTTTTGTTGTTCACGCCGTGGACCCTACGGAGTGCGATCCGGGGCCTCATGGAGAAGGCCTCAGGAAAACCACAGAGCACCCTCAGGTTCTCAGGAAGGGTTAAGTCCCTCCTCAGGGCCCCCTCAGTGTCCCCTCAGGTCGGCTTAGGTCGGCTTAGGTCGGCTTAGTTGCCGACGGTACTGACGGTGCCGACGAGGTCGGCCTCGAGCTGTGTGCCCGTGCGCACCGCGACGACATCTTTACGACCCTTGATCTTCTCGGACACTGCCTTGGAAGAGCCGCCAGGTTGCATGGTGACGCCATACAGGCAGTCGCCGGCTTCCATGGTGCGCTTCTGGTGGGAGACGATGAGGAGCTGGGCCTCGTTGCGGAACTCTTGCACCAAACCGAGGAAGCGCGACAGGTTGACGTCGTCCAGGGCAGCTTCGACTTCGTCCATCAGGTAGAACGGCGATGGACGCGAACGGAAGACCGCGAACAGGAACGCAAGTGCGGTCAACGACCGCTCTCCGCCGGACAGCAGGGACAACTTGCGCACGTTCTTTCCGGACGGGCGAGCTTCCACCTCAATGCCGGTGTCGAGCGGATTTTCAGGGTCGCTCAGCCGCAGGCTTCCGCTACCGCCAGGGAACAACATGGAGAACAGTTTGGAGAAGTTTTCTGCCACGTCTGCGTAGGCCGCTGCGAACACGGTGATGATCTCTTCATCAATCGCCTTGATGACCTTGGCGAGTTCGCGCCGCGAGTTACGCACGTCTTCGAGCTGACCCTCGATGAGCGTGTGGCGCTCTTGCAGTTGGTTGAACTCTTCCAGTGCCAGCGGATTGATGGGACCCATCAGGCGCAGCTCACGCTCGAGGTCTTTGACTCGGGTTGTCGGCGCCGTGGCATCGACCAGCTCCGGGCACTCCACGTTGAGAGTTGCCTCTGGCTCGATGTCGAACTCTCGGCGAATCTGCTCAACGAGAGTCTCGAGGCGAAGACGTGTCTCGGCGCTTTCCAGATCGATGCGCGCAAGCTTTTCTCGGAGTTCCCCAAGTTGCTTCTCGGCTGCACCGCGGTCACGGCGTAGCGCTTCGAGACGACCTGTTGCAGCGCGGGCCGCTTCGCTTTGTCGGCGGCGCTCTTCACGCAGTTCGACAAGACCCCGCTCGATGGATTCGGCACGGTCCTGCACGATGGCGTGGAGTGCTTCGGTTCGTTCGGCGAGGAGGTCTAGTTCGCGGCGACGCTGCTCGGCATGGGTACGTTCAGCGATGGACTTTGACAACCGATCATCGATCTCGCTTTGACGGGTACGAAGGACTCGACCACGCTCTTCGAGCCCTGCCACCAACACTTCAAGGTCACGACGCTGCGAGGCAATGGCCCTGGCACGCTCGTCGAGGCGCTGGCTTGCGTCTCGGCGTTCAGCTTGGCGCATTGCTACTTCGGCTTCGGCTTCCAACAGACCCGGAAGCAGCGCATCGAGTTCCGCAACCCGGGCGATCTGCACACCATGACGTTGGCGGAGGTCGACAATCTGCGCCTGCGCCGCGTCACGTTCAGTGGTTCGGTCCGCAAGGTCCGTGGCGAGGCGCTGCGCATCAGAACGAAGGGTCGCCATGCGTGACGCTGCTCGATCCCGGTCACGGATGGCCGTTTGCTCAGCAGAGCGAGCGGCATCGAGTTGCTGGCGGGCAGCGGAGAGATTCTGCCGAGCCTGAGTCAGCGAAGCACGCGATGCGGTGGCTTTGGTTGAAGCGGATGCGAGCGATTCCGTGGCCTGGTCTAGTGCGGCACCGGTAGCACCGGTTGCGCCGGACCCGGCTCGCCAACCGGTTGCCGAAAAACGATCGCCCGAACGGGTGACAACGACTGCGGACGGATGCGCGATTGCGACGTCAAGGGCATCGCCCCATTGGCCATCGACCACGACCGCCGAGCCGAGCAACTGGTTGAGCAACGCATCGACACCGGAGCCGGCGTCGGAACCCGAAGGGTTGAAGCTGGTGTTACGGGCTCGAACAAAACGGCGAACCGGAGTACCCGGGACTGCCGTTATGTCGAAACCCGTAACACCTGACCGACTAGACGCATCCAGCGCCAGTACGGCCCCTGATTCGTGGGAGGACGACAACCTAGCCAACGCTGCGCGGGCTGTAAACCCATTTTCCACCACGACGGCAGAAATGGCTTCGCCGAAGGCTGCTTCAACCGCAGCCTCAAAGCCCGGGTCGATGTCGACGATGTCCAGCAAGGTGCCAACCAGGCCGTCGATGCCCTTGAGTTGCTTGGCTCCGGCTCGGGCGCGGGCAGCGTCGAGGGCGGAAGTGAGCGCCTCGACTCGGGCAGACCAGCTGCGCTCATCGCCTTCATCTGCGCGCATAGCATCTTGAGCGGCACTGAGTGCGGCCTCGGCTTCAGACGCCACCGCTTCAGCTTGTTGACGAAGCGGTGCATGATCAACAGGACCAGCAGAAGCGTCAGGGTGGGCAGGTGCGAACTCTGCCAACGCCGATGTGTTGTCGTCGAACTGCTTGGTCAGACCGGTGAGCCGCGAAACAAGAGACTCCAAGCGCTGCTCAACCCGGCGGACTTCCTGCTCGGTGTTACTTGCGGCCTGGCGAGCACCGTTGAGCTCGCCCTTGACCTGCCCAGCAGTTGGACCCTCGGTAGAAGGAACTTCGTCAGCGCCCCACTCGTCGAGGAAGCGCGCACGATCTGCGGTGAGTGCCTCTTCCTGCTCGGCAAGCTCTTCGAATTGAGGTGGCAGCACGAGGGACTGATGTCTGACGTTCTCAAGCTCGGCCGCGACACGGGCAGACTCCGCTTCAAGGTTGGCAACCACACCGGAATCCATGAAGGCATTGCGGTCACGTTCGATAGACCGGCGGCGCTCGCCAAGGAAGGCAAGCAAGCCCCGCGCCTTTTGGTACACGGCTTCACAACGTGCGAGCGCGTCTGCGACGTCGACACCGTTCCAGCCTTGCAAGCCATCCTCGGTGGTGCCCGTGCCGCCGCCTGCCGCTGTAAGCGCGGCCTCGGCTGTCATGACGTCCGCATCGAGGGCAGTGAGCCGTGCACGAACCGCCTGTTCGGCCTCGTGAACATCTGTACGCGTACGATGATGCGCCTGAGCTCGCATTTGCAGCGAAGCGAGCTCACGGCCGGCGAGGAAGACCCGCAGCTGACGCAGCTCGGAGACCAGCCCATCGTGACGACGCGCAGCGTCGGCCTGGCGCTCCAACGGACGGAGCTGGCGACGAATTTCGCGCAGCAGGTCGGCGAGACGAACAAAGTTGGCCTCGGTGGATTCCAGGCGGCGCTGCGCACGTTCACGCCGACGCCGGAACTTGAGCACGCCGGCGGCTTCTTCGATGACCGCACGACGATCTTCGGGACGGGAGTCCAAAATTGCAGCGAGCTGGCCCTGCCCGATAATGACGTGCTGCTGACGGCCAACGCCGGAGTCAGACAAGAGTTCTTGCACGTCGAGCAGGCGACACGGGACGCCGTTGATGGCGTACTCGCTGTCTCCAGAACGGAACAGCGTTCGCTTGATGGTGACTTCGGTGAACCCGATAGGCAACATGCCCGAATGGTTGTCAATGGTGAGCGACACCTCGGCACGACCGAGCGCTGGGCGCTTGGCAGTTCCGGCGAAGATGACGTCTTCCATCTTGTTGGAACGGATGGCGCGGCTGGCCTGCGCACCCAACACCCACGCCACCGCGTCGACGATGTTGGACTTGCCGGAGCCGTTGGGGCCAACGACGACAGTAACCCCAGGCTCGAGTTCGAGCGTGGTGGGGTCCGCGAAGGACTTGAAACCCTTGAGCGTGAGCGATTTCAGAAACACAGCGCCGACAGCCTGTCACAGCTGAACTTGGGGACGTTCAGGGGACAGGCAGGGGAAAACCCGGCCGTGTTCAGTGGACAGTCCGGGGAAGGCCAGTGGAAAGCCAGTGGATGAACAACGTCAACCGGTGGATAAACCTGGGGATATCCACAGTCACCTGGGGACAACGGGGGATCTTCTTCAAGTATCTGTGGACAACAGCACATTTCTGTGGAGAACGCAGGTCGGCCCGGATCGGCCCGGATCGGCCCAGATCGGCCCGGATCGGCCCAGATCGGCCCGGAATGGCTAGTCAGCCCGCCAGCAACCGCTGACGTGGTCGTCGACGACGCCGCTTGATTGCAGATATGCGTACGTGATTGTTGGCCCCACGAAGGAGAACCCTCGCTTCTTCAACGCTTTCGACAGGTCAAGTGAAGCCTGCGACGTGGCTGGCACGGGCTCGCCGGGCTCCAACCGCTTGCCGGCAGCCGATGCAGTGCCGGCCGTTTCGGCAAAGGACCACACCAACCCTTCGAGGGTTTCCCCACCGTCATGCATGGTGAGCAACGCTCGTGCGTTGGCGATGAACGCAGCAACTTTTGCCCGGTTGCGAACAATCCCGGCGTCAGCGAGGAGGCGCGCCGTTTCCTCTGAACCGTACGCGGCCATACGTTCAGGATCGAAGCCGTCAAAGGCTGCTCGATAGGTCTCCCGTTTGCGGAGCACGGTTATCCAGGACAGCCCAGCCTGCGCGCCTTCCAGACACAACAACTCGAACAACGCTCGCTCGTCGTGCAGAGGAGTCCCCCACTCTTTGTCGTGATAGTCCGTGTACAGAGGATCCTCGCCGCACCACCAGCACCTAGCTCGGCCATCGACGCCAACCGCAATTCGTGCTCCACTCATCGTTTGGCCTCTCGCTTGGCTGGTTTGGTGGGTGCCCCGTTCGAAACGACCACAGAGGGCCGACGAGCTTCGGCCATCGACTTGTACGCAGGGAGGTGCAGGTAGCCCTCCGGTTTGACTGCAGCGGTCACACCGTGCCGACCAGCTATTGCGGCTACCTGCGCAGCTTCGAGTTTTCCGCCCTCTTGCAACGCCGCACCGAGGTCGAGGAGGAAGTCTCGTTGCTCAACCAGCAACTCGTGCGTTGCCGCTGCGAGGCGTGACACCATCTTCTCGATGTCGGTGTCCGTAACGGATTTGTCCATCACATACGGCCCGTCCATGCCATAGAACGCCTGGAACTCGGCATCGAACCCATACCTGCGGATCACGTCGATAGCGATGTGCGTTGCCATTTCTCGATCGTTGGCGCGCCCTACGGTTGCATTGCCCTCGCCGAAGACCACATCTTCGGCAATCCCACCAGCCAGGAACACCTGAATCTTGGAAAGCAACTGGTCTCGTGTTTCATGGATTTCGTGAGGAAACGTGAAGCCAGCTGCGTATGAAGAAGCCACCTTGGACGTCAGTTGTAGCGGGGCCAAACCAAACAACACGGCGTAAACCACAGCGTGACCCGCCTCGTGGATTGACACGTTGGCGACGACGTCAGCCACGTTGCGCTGGCGTACCTTGTCCAGCCTTCCAACGTACGCGACAGTGAAGACTTTGGGCTTTTTCGTGGAACCGTTCGTCGACACGGTTCCCACAAGTGCCTTCCTCTCAACGTTGTAGTCAACGGTGATGGCGTCGGCTCCTGACATGAGGGCTTCGAACAGGAAGCGCGACACGTTCGCTTCCAAGATGTCTATGACCGAGGAGAACACGGGGCGAACGCCCTGCACCGGGAACACTCCGTTTCGATAGATCAGGTCTTCGACCGATCGGGTGACGGTGAGTTGAACCCCAAAGTGCTCTGCGGCAGAGGCACATACCCTGAGCACCTCACGACGGATGAGCTCAACGAAATCGGCCTTGCGCAGGCTTGTGTAGACCAAATGGATGTTGCCGAACCGGGCCACCTGTTCAGGACGGAACCGCTTAGCAAGCGCACCTTTGATGTCAACAACGGTGATCTTCGTGGTGAAGGCGTGGAAGATGTCCGCGTCGACGTCAGCTTCGTTGCTGAGTGTCGCCATAGTGAATGCATCGTCCAGGTTGCCAGACACGATGCACAGCGTCTTGCTGTGGTTGACCGGTTCGTAGACAACCTTGCGACGCTTTGCCTCTCGCAACATTTCAATCATCTGTGTACGTGAGATTTGTGAGAGTTCGTCCACCGATCGGTCGAGGTTCAAACGTGCCCGCAACGACCGGGCCTCCCAAATCCCTATCCCCTCATCCGGGTCGGCTTCCTCACCTGCGTCCTTGCGCCTCTTCAGGTCGCGCATGGCCGACGTGGCTTCCTGGATGCTGTAATCCAGGTCATCTCGGGAACGTTTCGCAAGCCGACCATCGGACAACAGTTCCCAGAAGTCTGTGAACTTAGTACTTTGGACCGGACTTCCATCGGGGTTGAGCGTGTTGAACCGTTGGATCTCGTCGAACAAGACAATGGAAGGCCGCTCATCGTTGACGTAGTTGGCATCCAGGTAACTGGCAACCGATGACTGATACATGGTGGAGTCGCTGTTGGACAGCTCAACTTCGGCAAAGCGCTCCTGAAAGTCCAACGCTTTGACAAGTCGACGCACAAGGTCTGTCTTGCCAACACCGGTCATGCCCCACAGGTTGACGATGACAGGCCGACTGAGAACTTCTGGCATGAGGTACCAGATTCGAATTGCGTCAATCAGTTCATCGATGACCTCGTCGATCCCAACGAACTTGTTCTTCAGCTCAGATCGTGCAGTCTCCAGGGTCGCGTTGCGATTTCGGATGAGATCACGATCAATCGATCGAGGCACCGTTGGACTATCGCCGACTTGCTGCTTTCTGACACGCTGAGCCATCTCATGAACCTAACCGTGGAAGCGACCGTGGGCTAGCGCTGGCACCGGGCGCACCAGTGAGCAGAACGCCCACCGATGACCGTGCGCGTGACCGGGCCGCCACATGTGCCACAACCGACGCGGACACGGTCGTACACCCGATGCGAGTCCGTGGCGCGTCCGGAGTTGCCGTTCACGTCGACGTACTGGCCGTCCCGCAACGAAGACCCGCCGAGCTCGATGGCAGATTCCAGTACCTCGATGGTGAAGCGGGCAATGAGCAGAGCTTTGGGCCGTGTCACCGTGTCGGCGCGACGACCTGGACGGACACCAGCAAGGTGCAAGATCTCGTCGGAGTAGATGTTGCCGATGCCGGCGACAAACCCTTGGTCCAACAGCACAGACTTCACCGGCGAGCGACGTTGGCGCAGACGATCCACGAACCACGCTTCGTCGGCCGCACCAGCGCTTGCATCGGGTCCGATGTGGCCAAGCTCAACGTCAGCATGGTCAGTCCGCCACATCTCGCCAAAGGTGCGCGGGTCAACGAACCGGACCTGCATCGCGTCGTTGAGGGTCAACACCACGTGAGTGTGCGGGGCGACGGGATCTGACGGGTTGTGGATCAGCACCTGCCCACTCATGCGCAAGTGCACCATCAGCGCGCCGCGGTCAGTTTCCAGCCAGAGGTACTTCCCAAGCCGCCCGGTGCCAACAATTTGTAGGCCAGTGACGTCCTCTTCGAATGCCGCTAACGCAGGCGGCCCATCGCCGTACCGGCGGACCGAACGCCGACCGGTGGCCTTGACGGCGACGATGGCGCGACCGACGACGCGGTCGTGGAGACCGCGTCGAACAGTCTCGACCTCGGGACCCTCAGGCAACTGCCCCCGCTACTGCTCCGGTCAGTGCCCCGACCACGGCTTCGACCAGACCACCGACTTCGACTGTGGTGGCTTCGCCGGTACGACGATTGCGGAGTTCAACTATGCCGTCGGCCAAGTTCTTGCCGACAACCACAATCCATGGCATCCCCAGCAGCTCGGCATCCTTGAACTTCACACCGGGAGAGACCCCCGCCCGGTCATCGACCAAGGTGCTGATGCCTTTGGCTTCCAACTGGCCCGCGAGATCCAGCGCGACCTCGATCTGGTTTTCCTTGCCTGTTGCAACAACGTGGACCTTGGCAGGAGCAACGGATTCTGGCCACACGAGGCCAAGACCGTCGTGCATTTGTTCTGCGATGACCGCCATGGCACGGGTAACGCCAATGCCATACGAGCCCATAGTGACGCGCGTCGGTTTGCCATCGGGACCAAGCACGTCGAGCGAGAATGCGTCTGCGTACTTACGACCCAGTTGAAAGATGTGACCGATCTCGATTGCGCGGTCCAACGCCAACGGCGATCCGCAACGTGGGCATGGATCCCCCTGAGCAACCGTTGCTACTTCGATGTAGTGATCCACAATGAAGTCACGGCCGACCACGGCGTCGACCACGTGATGTTCGTACTCGTTTGCACCGGTTGCCCATGACGAGCCAGCGGCCACGCGGGGGTCGGCGTACACGGTGACTCCATGCGCACTCATCCCGATAGCGGAGATGTAGCCCTTGACCAGGTGAGGGAACTTCTCGAAGTCTTCCTCTTCGAACAGGTCCAGTTTGGCCGGAGCAATTGCTGCAGCAAGCCGTTCGGCGTCTACCTCGCGGTCACCTGGCACCAATACCAAGATGGGCTGCCCGTCTGCCTTGAACGCGATGTTCTTCAGCAGGTCCTTAGCAGCGACGTCCAACGAGTGGGCGTCGTTGAGGTGGGCCACGAGAGCTGCGATGCCAGGAGCATCGGGAGTGTGGAGTTTGCGCATTGGAGCGCTCTCGATTGCGGGGTCTACCGCAGCAGGAGGCGCCACCTGAACCGCTTCGACGTTTGCGGCGTAGTCGCAGTTTGTGCACGTGACAAATGTGTCCTCACCGACAGGTGAAGGCGCAAGGAACTCTTCTGACTGCGAACCACCCATTGCACCGGACATTGCCGAAACGATGCGGTAGTCGATTCCCAGTCGTTGGAAGATCTGTACGTACGCATTGCGATGCAGCGCATAGTTGGCGGCGAGACCTTCATCGGAAACGTCGAACGAATAGCTGTCCTTCATGAGGAACTCTCGGCCGCGCAAGATGCCCGACCGTGGGCGAGCCTCGTCCCGGTACTTTGCCTGGATTTGGAACAGGATCAGGGGCAGATCTTTGTAAGACGAGCAGAGGTCTTTCACCAGCAGCGTGAACAGTTCCTCGTGGGTTGGGCCTAGGAGAAAGTCGTTGTTGCGTCGGTCCTTGAGGCGAAACAGGGTGTCGCCGTATTCAGTCCACCGCCCCGTGGCCTCGTAATACTCCCGTGGCAGCAACGCCGGGAAGGTGACCTGTTGGCCGCCGATGGCGTTCATCTCCTGGATGACGACCCGGCTGATGTTGTCGACGACCGCCTGGCCCAGTGGAAGCAACGAGTAAACGCCCGGAGCCCAGCGGCGGATGTATCCACCCCGCACCAGCAGTTTGTGCGACGGAACCTCAGCGTCGGCTGGATCCTCTCGGAGCGTCTTCAGGAGCAGGGTCGACAGGCGAAGCATGACAGGACAGGTTACGAGCCGACGCACTACCGGCTTGACCCTTTTGTTTCAGTCGAGCGGAACTTCTCTGGCTGCCAGTTCGCTGCTGATAGAAGTCCATGCTTCGCGTGCCGCTGCTTGTTCGGCCTGCTTCTTGGATCTACCTTGTCCTGAACCGCGTTGCGTCCCGAGCACATACACCTTGGCGAAGAAGTTCTTGGCGTGGTCCGGGCCTTCGTCTTCAGTTCGGTACACCGGCAACTGCTCAAATCGGTGGGCAACCAGTTCCTGCAAGCGGGTCTTGTAGTCCTGCCCGCCGGGGCCATCTGCAGACAACACAATGCGCCCGTTTAGCATCCGCATGACGAGCGCTGCGGCCGGCTCCCACCCGCTGTCGGTGTAGACCGCCCCGATGAGCGCCTCGAGCGCGTCGGCCAGGATTGACGTCTTGTCTCGCCCGCCGGTGGAATCTTCGCCCTTGCCCAGCAGCATGTAGGCGCCAAGATCAAGGCCACGCGCAACCTCGGCCAGCACCAACGAGTTGACCACGCCTGCGCGCATCTTGGCCAGGTCACCCTCGCTGAGGTCGGGGTACGTCGCAAAGATGTACTCCGTAACTGCAAGACCAAGGACCGCATCGCCAAGGAACTCCAAACGTTCGTTGGATTCCTCACCGGTCTCGGCGCACCAGGACCTATGCGCAAGGGCGCGATGCAGATTGATGGGTTGACGAAACTGCCAACCGATCTTTGCCTCCAGCGAAGGCAGGTCAGCTGGCGTGCGGGCCACGCCGTGGTGAACGGGGCTGTTGTTTTGGTTGATTTTCGCCGTGCTGTTCATGAGAAGCCGGCCCGCCGGGCCTGGGGTTAAAGTTTCGCCATGACGTAGTCAACCGCGTCACGCACGGTTTTGAGGTCTTGCAGATCCTCATCGTCAATGTGGAAGCCAGGCTTGTGCTTGCGGCACTCCTCTTCCAACGCTTCGACCAACTCGATTAGCGCCAACGAGTCTGCGTCGAGATCGTCGCTGAACGCTGAGCTTTCGGCGATGTCCGATGGTGACACCTCGAGGATGTCGGACAAGCGGTCGCGGACAAGTGCGACTACATCGGTGCGTTCCATTGCTGGCATGTGAATCTCCTGAAGACTTCGTGGGGAACCCCGTGCTGGCAGAACCGAAATCTGCTTCGCGAGTCAGATGATAGGACGGGCGCGGCCGAGCGGTGAACGGACGGGCGCGGCCTACGCGTTGGTCGGCAGCGGCGGTGCGGTTGCAATGGCCCGAGTGATTGCACCCACAAGGTCTGCTTCGGCCATGTCTCGGGCAACCCGTGCAGCGTTGCGAATGGCGATTGCGTTGGAGGACCCGTGGCTGATGATGCACACGCCGTTGGTGCCAAGCAGCATTGCCCCGCCGTAGGTGGAGGGGTCGAGAGCTTCGGCTAATGGCATTAGCGCAGGAAGCAGCACTTTGGCAGCTTCTTTGGTCTCGGGCGATGACGTGAGCGCCTCGAACACCTTGCCGGCGAAGAACTTCATGCCGCCTTCGAGGGTCTTCAACACCACGTTGCCGGTAAACCCGTCGGTTACGACAACGTCGACGTCGTCGCTCATGATGTCTCGTCCTTCAACGTTGCCGATGAAGTTGACGCCCGGCCCGGCAGCGCCGGCGCGCAGTAGTTCATTGGTTTCTTTGGCCAAGAGATTTCCCTTGCCGTCTTCCTCACCAATGGAGAGCAAGCCGACTCGGGGGGCGCTGATGCCGAACCGCTGACTGGCATACACGGCGCCCATCTGCGCGAACTGCACCAGGTACGCAGCGGTGCATTCCGCGTTTGCTCCGGCGTCCAGCAGCACCGTTGGGCCGGAACCAGGAACCGGGATGGGGGTAGCGATGGCAGGACGTTGCACGCCCTTGATACGACCCATGCGCAGCAATGCGCTTGCCATAGTGGCGCCTGTGTTGCCCGCTGAAAGAAACGCGCCGGCTTTGCCGTCACGAACAAGTTCAGCGGCGCGGACCAACGTGGAGTCCTTCTTGGTTCGAACGGCGCGAGCGCCGTCCTCGTCCATTTCGATGAACTCGGTGCAATCCAGATACCCGAAACCGGTGAGATCAAGCGCCTCATGGTCGGCCCTGCGGCCGACCAGTGTGATTGCTATTCCCTCGGCCAGCGCCTGACGGGCGCCGTCGAGGACGGCCGATGGGGCGTTGTCGCCGCCCAACAGGTCGACTGCAATTGGCAAAACGGTCATGTCACCTCTGTTTTGCAGTGATGAAACCGAATGTGGCGCCGGCCAACCCGAGGCGGGTTAGGCGACGTCGATTGCCTGACGGCCCTTGTACCAGCCGCAGCTGGGGCAAACCACGTGGGGCAGCTTCACGGTTTCGCACCGAGGGCAGACGCTGCGCGCGGAAGCTGTGAGCTTCCAGTTGCTTGCACGTCCGGCCCGGGTCCTGGCCTTCGACTTCTTCTTCTTGGGAACTGCCATCGCAGGTCAACCTTCCTCAGCACTGTCGTAACCGAAGGACAGCGCGTCTAGCGCTGCCCACCGGGGGTCTGCCGTCGATGATGCGCAGGTGCACGCACGATCGTTGAGGTCTGCACCGCAGGTGATGCACAGACCAGCACAGTCCGCGCGGCAAAGCGGGGCCAGCGGCAGGTCTAAGAGAATAGCTTCTCGGGAGACCAGTTCGAGATCGACCTGATCGTGACGCATGAGATAGGTCTCGCCGTCGGGTGTGGCGTTGTTGTCGAACTCCTCTTGGAAGCTCGATTCCGTGACGCCCGTGATGGGAATGGCACAGCGGCGACACTCTGATTCCCAACCAACCGAGGCTGTGCCGGTGACAAGGATCCCGCTGCCAACCGGCTCGAAACGGGCCTCGACGCTGAGAACAGCGTTCTCCGGAACGACGGTTTCTGCGACCCGCATAGTGGCGGTAGGCCCGGACCTGGAGTCTGTGCGGCGTGTTCCAGGCCGATGAGAAAGGTCGGCCACATCGACAACGAATGGCTTCATGGCTGTTGACCTTATTGGTCTTGGTCGAAGAAGGTGACCGAGGTGTGGTCTTCGGCGAGGTCCATACCGTCAGCAGCCGATTCGACCGGCTCAAGCTTGACCCGAAGACGTTCACGACCCGCTTCGGCGGTCTTGGCAATGCGGTCCAGGACCAGTTCAAGCTTGGCCAGCTGTTGGTCACACCAGTCCTCGGCCTCGTGCTTCTTACGCCGCGCGTCGGAGTCAGCTTCGTCGATCACGTGCGCAGCCGACCGTTTGGCCTCTTTCACGATTTCCTGTCGGGAGACGAGGTGCGCTGCACGAGCCTTGGCGTCTTCCAGGATCTCGTCGGCTTCTCGTTGCACCTTGGCCAGGAACTCTGCGCGTTCTTTCAGCAACCACCGGGCCTGGCGAACCTCTTCGGGCATCTGGTCAGCCGCACGGTGTAACAGCTCCAGCAGCTCGTCTGGCTCGATTCGGACCGAAGACGACAACGGGAGCGCTTTGGCATTGGAGACAATGTCGATGGCGCGGCGCACCAGCATGGTGGATTCGTTATCGGTGACGCCGCTGAGCTGGTGCTCGTCGTGGGAGCCGTGTTCTTCCAGATCGTGCTCGTCGTCCAGGTACAGATCGTCGTCGGTCATGGGCGTAGCTCCGTTGCGTCTGTGAATTTGTCGTGGAGGTGCCGCATCACGGGCGGCGGAACCATCGAGCTGACATCGCCACCGAAGCGTGCCACTTCGCGCAGCAGCCTGCTGGACAAAAACGAGTGACGCGAAGCGGTTGGCAGGAAGAGCGTGAGGATGCCAGACAACTTTTCGTTCATCTGAGCCATCTGCAGTTCCACTTCAAAGTCCGAGACGGCTCGGAGACCTTTGACAATGACCGAACAGTTCTTCGCCTGCGCAAAATCGACCAGCAACCCGTAGAAGAAGTCCACCTGGATGTTGCCGATGTGCGCACAGGACTGCTCGATCATCTCGCGGCGCTCTTCCATGGAGAACAAACCGGTGGGCTTTGCCGGGTTGTGTACCGAGGCAATGAGCACCTCGTCAAACAGCGTGGCGGCACGCTCGATGACTTCGATGTGTCCGTTGTGAATGGGGTCGAACGACCCGGGCACGAGAGCTCGGCGCATAAGAATTGCTTACCGTAGTCGTCAGCCGACCGAAGGCTCGGCTTCGTCGGACTTGTCGGAGTCTTCGTCGGTCTCGTCGGAGTCATCGTCGGTCTCGCCCTCAGCGCCTTCGGCCACCGGGCGCGCGAACGTGACCGTTGCTGCGCCGTAGCGGTGCTCTCGTTCCAGCTCCCAGTCAGCCGGGAGGTCAATGGGGCCGCGGGACTCCAGCACAGCCAAAGCGTCCACCCCGAGGGGCAACAGCCGCTGATGCAACCGTGCCAACACGTCGTGCCAACCGGTGAAGGAGTACGGGGGGTCGGCCAACACAAGCAGCGGCGCGCCCGGATCAACTTCGAAGGGCCGTGCCCCGGCACCATCGAGCCAACGCAACACCTCGGAACGCACAACCTGGAAGCCGGCTGCCATGTCGAGGTGTTCAAGGTTGGCGCGAATGCAGTCTGCCGCGGTGCGGTCCTGCTCGACGAACGTGACCCGGGCAGCGCCCCGTGAGAGCGCCTCGATGCCAAGAGCGCCGGAACCTGCATACAGGTCAACAACCGTTGCATCTTGAACAAAGTTGCGGCTCACCAACGCATTGAACACCGCTTGGCGGGTCTTGTCCGATGTTGGTCTGACGGAGTGGCCTGATGGCGCCACGATCTGCCGACCTCTTGCACTACCGGAGATCACTCGCACAGCAACACGGTAGCCCTCGTGGTGCAGGGGATCAGCGCGCCGGTTAGGCGGCTTCGAGCTGTGCAGCGATGTCGGCTTCGTCCAGTGGACGGGAGAAGTAGAAACCCTGGGCTGTGCGGGACCCGATCTGCACCAGTTCTTGCAACTGGGCCAACGTCTCCACCCCTTCGGCCACCACGTCGACGCCAAGCGCCGTGGTCATGGACATGATGGCGGAGACAATCACCCTGCTGTCATCGTCTGTACCCAGACCTTCAACGAAGGACCTGTCGATTTTCACAATGTCGACTGGAAAGCGGTGCAGGTAACTCAGCGAACTGAACCCGGTGCCGAAGTCATCAAGCGCGATGTGTACCCCGAGACGCCGCAGCTGATTCAAGCGCTGCGCAGCCTTTTCGCCATCCTCGATAAGCACCGATTCGGTGATCTCCAGACACAGGCGATCCGGGCTGAGGCCCGTTCGCTCGAGGATGTCGACGACGATGGTGACGAAGTCTGGATCTTGCAGCTGACGTCCCGAAACGTTGACCGAGATCGACGCGTCGTGGTTGCCCCAGCTAACAGCTTGTGTGCACGCACGTTCCAAGACCCATTGGCCGAGCGCCAGCACCAAGCCGGACTCTTCAGCCGCTGGGATGAACGCATCCGGCATGATGGTGCCCTTGATGGGGTGGTCCCACCGCAACAGTGCTTCGGCGCCGGAAACCCGGTTGGTCAGTAGGTTGACCAGCGGTTGGTACTGCAGCCGGAACTGGCGCCGGTCAAAGGCCATCCGCAGGTCTCGTTCCAGCATCAACCGCTCGGTCACTTCTCGACGCAGTGTGTCGTCGAACAACTCGACACGGTTTCGCCCAGCAAGCTTTGCCCTGTACAACGCTGTGTCCGCTTGCTGAATGAGCTCACGAGCATCAGCAGCGCGCAGAGGATCCGAGATAGCCAGCCCGATGGACAACGACATGTCCAGTTCGCCGTGGCTCATGAGAATGGGCTGGTTGACCGTAACCAACAAGCGCTGTGCAATGCGCATGGCCAGACGGCTGTCTGAGATGTCGTCACAGATCACGGCGAACTCGTCGCCGCCGAGACGAGCCACCGTGTCGCCGGGCCGGCTGCTGGCCTTCAATCGTTTCGCAAGGGACTCCAGCACCGTGTCGGCCTCTTGGTGCCCGTAGCTGTCGTTGATTGACTTGAAGTGATCGATGTCGATCATGAGGAGCGCAACGCTGGCAGGAAAGCGATCACCGCGGCGCTTCAGCGCATGCGCAAGGCGATCGGTGAACAACGCCCGGTTGGCCAAGCCCGTAAGCGGATCGTGCATGGCGTCGTGGACAAGGGAGGCCTCGACCGCCTTGCGTTCCGTGATGTCCGTGAGGCAGATGGTGCAGCCTTCGCCGAACTTGACGATCTTCACCTCGATCCAGCGCTGGGCGCCAGCATCGGTTACTTCGACATCGCGGCGATAGACGGGGCGGGTTCCATCGAGGACACTCTGGAGGCCGGTGGCAAGCGCTGCGAGCGACTGATCCTGCACGCCAGAACGAACCCAATGGTCGAGGAAGTCGTTGTCGTTCTCTGGCATCAAGAGGCCAGAGTGCGCGTGACCAAAGTCGTGCCAGGCGGCATTTGCCAGCACGACGTTGCTGCGACCGTCGAGGATTGCAACGCCGTCATCGAGTGCCATCAAGGCAGCCGCGGCAAGGCTGCGATCCCTCAACCCGAGGGTGAGACGGCCATGCCCAGGCACCGCGGAAACAGGACCGCTTTCATCAGCGCCCTTCGAAATCCCAGCCATAGATTTGTATGTAAGCACATAGAACGATCTATGGGGCTGACACTCTCACGATTTCGTCAACTGTGTAGTTGACCGTTCACCCAACGTGGTTGGGTGAACGAAATACAGGCGAATCAGGCCTTGGTGACCTTGCCCGAACGCAGGCAACCGGTGCAAACAGACACGCGCTTCGGCGAACCGTTGACGACTGCACGGACGCGCTGAATGTTGGGGCTCCAACGACGGTTGGTACGCACGTGCGAGTGGCTCACGCTCTTGCCAAACGACGGCTTCTTTCCGCAGGTTTCACAAACCGAGGCCATGCTTATCTCCAAGTACTAGCTAAAGGATTACCTGCTGCAGCACTGGGCCACGTCAAGCCGGTAGACGATAGCATCGACGGCCTATGTCAGTTCCCACCTCCCTCGACGCCCGCAGTCTGGTGGCGACAATCGAGGCGTTTCGGAGTGGGCTGACCACAAATCAGCAGGCGCTGAACAACCTCAACGTCTATCCGGTCCCAGACGGCGACACCGGAACCAACATGATGCTCACCATGACGTCGGTGGCGTTGGCCGTAGAACAGCTCGGCGTCCAGGCAACCATGTCCGAGGTGTGCCAGGCCATTGGACATGCCGCTCTCATGGGCGCTCGGGGGAACAGCGGTGTGATCCTCAGCCAGATCTTGCGCGGGTTGTGCTCCGTTGTGAGAGATGCCGACCAGATTGACGGCATCGTGCTCGCTCGGGCGCTCACCGCCGCCTCTACGGCCGCATACGGGGCAGTCATGCGTCCCATCGAGGGCACCATCCTCACGGTGGCCCGTTCTGCGGCTGAAGGCGCTGCCGACGCCGCCGGCGCTGGCCAAGACCTGCGTGCAGTGGCTGAGTCCTCGCTTAAGCAGGCTCGCATCGGTTTGGCACAAACCCCAGATCTGTTGCCGGTACTCAAAGCGGCCGGTGTCGTGGACTCCGGCGGCTCCGGGTTTGTGCTGCTGCTCGACGCCCTGTTGCACGTGATCGACGGACGTCCCGTGCCAGTGATGGACATCGGCGAAGCAGCAGGATCAAGTACCGCTGGTACCGCGGTTCCGCAGCGTCGCTCCTCTGACTCCAACGGCGTGAAAGACATCTCGGAGCTTCGCTACGAGGTGATGTATCTCCTGGAGGCCGAGGACTCACGCATCGCTGCCTTCAAGGACGCTTGGGCCGCCATCGGCGACTCCATCGTTGTGGTGGGCGGCGAAGGACTTTTCAACTGCCACATCCATACCGACGCAATCGGACCCGCCATCGAGGCGGGCATCGAAACCGGTCGGCCGCGCAACATCCGAATCACCGACCTACTTGACGAGGTCAACGGTCTCAACGGGATCGGCATCGAAGAAGAACAGTGGGTGCGGGAAGCGACGGGTGAATCAATCGTCGAAGAACCTCCGCACGTCCACCAGCCCGTTGCAACTGCGTTGGTTGCAGTTGCGTCCGGCGATGGACTGAAGAGGTTGTTCTGGAGCCTTGGCGTGCATCAGGTGGTGACGGGAGGCCAGTCCATGAACCCATCTACCGGCCAGCTGCTAGAAGCCGTTGAGGCGTGCCCGGCCAATTCGGTGATTTTGCTGCCTAACAACAAAAACATCATCCCGGTTGCAGAGCAGGTCGCTCCCCTGACCTCGAAGACCGTCAGGGTCATCCCCACCAAGGGTGTTGCCGAGGGACTTGCTGCGTCCATGCAATACGACCCGTCTGGCGATGCCGACGCAAACGCCACAGCCATGCGATCTGCAGCGGTTGCCGTCGCAAGCGGTGAAGTCACCCGGGCGGTGCGGCGCTCGTCGTGCGATATCGGACCGATCGCGGAAGGCGACTGGCTTGGCATCGGCCGAGACGACGGAATTGTCGCTGTTGAACCAACCCTCGCAGCGGCTGCAACCGGGCTCCTTCAGGCGATCATCAGCGGCCACGAGATCCTCACCATCATCGAAGGCGAAGGATCCTCCGCAACCGACACCAGAGCCATCATCGAGTGGCTTGCACACCATCACCCCGAGGTGGCCGCCGAGGTTCACCATGGCGGGCAACCGCTCTATCCGTACCTGTTTGGGGCGGAATAGGGCCGTTGGGGCACCCTGACATGGAGCAACCCGTGAACCTCCCGGAGGGCGGCTCCCAAAGGCCAGGACGTCGGCTCCGCACCCTCGCATCCATCCCCATCACCGCACTCACAGGTGTCGGCCCCAAGAAACTGGTTGGGCTTGGCGAGATGGACATTGCGTCGGTGTTGGACCTCATCACGCACTACCCGCGGCGCTACCTCGACCGAACAAACCAGGTCACCATCCGAGACCTCGCGGTAGGCGAAGAGGCGTTGGTGCTTGCCACCGTCAAACGATCAGAAGCACGCAAGACACGCAACAACCGCTCACTTGTCGAGATCGACGTGTTCGATGGTTCGGGATATTTGCGGGCGACGTTCTTCAACCAGCCTTGGCGCGCGAAACAACTTGCGGCGGGCACCGAGGTGGCGATGTTTGGCCGCATCGACAGCTTCCAAGGTCGACGACAGATGACCAATCCAGTTGTGGACCTGGTGGGCAAAAAGGTCGGCCGTATCGTGCCGCTCTACCCACAGTCAGAGAAGAGTGGGCTCACCACATGGGAGCTTGGCGATTGGATCGAAGAGGCGCTCAACAGGGCGGGCGGTCTCGCTGACCCCCTGCCGAGGTCGATCCGCGATTCGCTTGATCTCGTGGACCGCACGTGGGCAATGCGCCAGATTCACCTCCCCGAATCAATGGGTGCCGCGCAGGCTGCCCGCAAGCGGCTGGCTTTCGATGAGCTGCTGCGCCTGCAGATCATCATGGTGTTGCGTAAGCGGGCGATCGAACGAGACTCGCAAGGCATTTCTCACGACGCCAACGGCTCATTGGTGGAGGCATTCACCAAGTCGCTTCCGTTTCCGCTCACCGGTGCGCAGCAACGTGCCATCACCGAGATCACCGCCGACATGACCGGCCCGCTCCCCATGCACCGCTTGCTGCAGGGTGACGTTGGTGCGGGCAAGACTCTTGTTGCCGTGATGGCGATGCTCACGGCAGTACAGGGCGGCTACCAGGCGGCACTAATGGCGCCCACGGAAGTGTTGGCGGAGCAGCACTATGCGGGCATACGACTCCTCATCGAGAAGTCCGGCATCGAGCAGCAGGACTCCGCCACCCTGATGGGTTCGCGCCCGGTGAGTGTCAAGTTGCTGACAAATCGCACCACCGCAGCTGAGCGCCGAGAGCTCGCAAACGGGCTGCAAACAGGGTCGGTCGACATCCTCATCGGCACACACGCGCTGATCGCGGACTCGGTCAGTTTCGCTCGTCTCGGGGTTGCTGTCATCGACGAGCAACACCGCTTCGGCGTGGAACAACGAGCCGCTCTCCGAGCCAAGGGCGGCGGCCACGACCCCGATTTGTTGGTGATGACGGCAACACCAATTCCGCGGACCGCTGCCATGACCGTTTACGGCGATCTGGACTCAACGATCTTGGACGAGCTCCCTCCCGGACGGACGCCCATCATCACGCGTTCGGGCGCGCGGCGAGCTGGAAGTCACGGCCGGGTTTCAGCACCTCCGAGACGAGGTGGCCGCAGGACGCCAGGCGTATGTGGTGTGTCCACTTGTGGACGGGTCGGACAAGATTCAGGCATCCTCTGCCACCGAAACGTTCGAGGAGTTGCAGGGAGGGCAATTGCACGATCTGCGGATGGGTTTGCTGCATGGTCAGATGCCGTCGAAGGACAAAGAGGCCGTCATGGGTGAGTTCCGGGCAGGTCGCCTCGACGTCCTGGTAGCCACCACGGTGATCGAAGTCGGGGTCGACGTCCCCAATGCCACCGTGATGATGATCCTGTCCGCTGATCGATTCGGCATCGCCCAGTTGCACCAGTTGCGCGGCCGAGTTGGACGCGGCTCGGTCCAGTCGTATTGCTATTTGCTTGGCGAGACCAACACGGTGGAAGGCGAGACCCGGCTGTTGGCCATCGAGCGCTCAACCGACGGTTTCGAGCTGGCCGAAGTCGATCTGGAATTGCGCGGTGAAGGAACCATTTTGGGCACCAGGCAAAAGGGCCGTTCCGACCTTCGCCTCGCGTCGCTACGGCGCGATAAAGACCTGGTGGTGACCGCGCGTCAGACCGCCGTCTCCATCGTCGACGCCGACCCCGCACTGGTGCGCCACCCAGACCTCGACGACGAAATCCGCCTGTTCGTTGACGCAGACGAAGCAGAGTTCCTCTTCAAGAGCTGAGCAAGCAATTCGGCCAACCGAGACGTAGCCCTCGCCATCGGAGGCTGCGACCGGACCCTCATCGCCCTACCACCCCGCTGAAACGCGAAGAACCGCATTGGGTCGGTTTGGGTGAAAAGATTTCGCAAAGTGGCGCAACGCAGTCATTCAGCCAACTTCTCGGCTACGCGCACCGCAAAAGACGGAAACTTTTCACTGGCACCCCAGATTCCTTCCCAAATGGGCCTGAGACTCGCGTCTTCCAAGAGTCGATCAAGGGTCTCTTTATCGTCATCATTGATCAACTCTTCAACGGCCAGACTCACGGCCATTGTCTGCGAATTCGACAAGCGATCAAACTCATTCAGCATCAAAAGCACCACTTGATTCCCATAGCCTGAAAGTATCTCCCAGTCCTCGATCCCCCACTCCACGAGAGCAAGCCGAATTTCTGGCACGAGCTTTTCCATATGAAGTCTCAGCAGTGCATAAATTCGTATAACACTCCAGGTCCAATCCTCGGAGATGCTCATGGTGTGTCTGCAATCCCCTCTGGCGGAGAGGGCATTGGAATCCTTGGAATCCGGATTCTTGGTGCAGACCGTTTGGCTTTACTCGCAGGATCATTTGAGTTGTCGTCTGGATTCAACTTCCGATCAAGAAACGAATCAGCCGAGGATTTCAGCCACCATTCCGACATTTCTTGCTCCAACAGAATATCTTGATCCCGAGGAGGCGGGCAGCCATTGCCATCATCCCCACCCCGGCGATAACCCTCCAGCGCCTTTTTCGCAATCCCGTAAAATTGCTCAAACTGTGTTTTATGCCCCTGCCAGCTGCCCGTCCTTTGAAACTCGTACAAGTCTCGCGCTCGAGCCCGGAGGCCCTTTTGAACGCCCTGGCTGCTCTTCACGCCCTCCACAGGGTCATACATCGTCATCAAGAAATCCCAACAGCTCTTTTTGGGAGGTCCCTTTTTCTTGTTTTTTCCGAAGCTCAACGCACCTGCAAAAAGTTCCGGCCCACAAGTCCGAATCGGGTTCCGGCCTGCCTGGTATCCGCTCAACCCAAACCGTTTCCCTCCTGGGTCCGTCATAACCGTGGGTCGCGCCCCGGCGTACACATACGACGACTCAAAAGGAGATCCGACTCCGAGGGGCAGTGGGTCGGTTTGGGTGAACAGTTCCCGCGACAAACATGCGCAACGCGTCATAGGTTCAAGGTTCCAGCGGACGACGTTCACCAGGCAAATCGAAATCCGTCCAATTCTCATCAGAATCGTCCAACTCCACCAAATACGGGCACGCCTCCATAATCAACCGAACAAGCGGAAGCGCTGTTGGTTCCTCTCGTCCAGTTCGAGTGATGATCATGTTAAAGAACAACAACAGGTTCCGGGCATGCTTCGGATCAGAATCCCAATACCGCTCCGTGTTCCAAATAAACATGAACAGAAACGCAGCTGCGACAGGTGGTGCCTTGTCGACCTCGTCCTCCCAAAAGTCCAACCTGTCGTCCAAGGACACAAACGATCGGAACCGGGTCATGACATCCGACAACCATCCCAGCCGATCGTTGCCAACCATCAACGCAAGATTGATATCGGTCAGCACCCCCTCACTAGTCATGCTGGCGGCCCTGGCCAAGCCAACCCACCACCGCCACCACTCGCAGCCGCACCCGCAACTGCAAGCCCAACAGCGACAGCCAACGATCCCGCAACCACAACGATGCCAGCCCCGATGGCAATCTTTTGCCAAGGAACCGAAATCGGATTCCTTGTCGGTCGAGGACCAGGCGAACCATTCGCCGCCTGATAATTCTTCTGCGACAACACCAGAGCGTCGTTCACCTCTTCCCATGTCGGAGCACTAACCGTCGTCCACTCCTCAATCTTCTGTAACTGACGGACTTCAATCGAGGACGGCGGATCATTCGGATCATCGCAATCCTTCAACCATAGGTTCCACTTTTTCCGTAAGCCTCCAGTCTTCTTTGGAAAATTGCCTCCGCGCTGCTGGGAATAGAACTCCGCAACATGCCGATCAAAAGACGTTCGACCACCGAGCACACCATCACGCATCATCTCGAACCAACGCGTCTCCAAACCCTTCATTCCTTGCCCCGGCCCCTTTATCGCCTGCACTGAATCAACCATGTTCTGAAACAAGCTCGGGCAGTCCGTCTTTCCACCATTTGACACAGTCGTTGGCGGCGTCGAATCAAAACGCACTATCGGGTTCAAACGCTGCGTCGACCTTCGACACATACCTGACAGATCGACGTAAGCCAACGGATTGTTACCCGTATACACGTACCCCGCCTCGGCGGTACTGCCTGCTGGTCGTGTCCAGGGGTCGGTTTGGGTGAAGGCTCCGTGACCTGGGTTGTAGTGGCGTGCTCGGAGGTTGTAGTTGCCGGTTGGGTCTTGTTGTTGTCCGGTGTACTTGAGTGGGTTGGCTGTGTAGCCGGGGAGGACCGTGGTGGCTGCCCTGTTGGTACCGTACGAGTTGTATCTGTACGTGGCTCCGACGCCCCCGGTTGGGGTGGTCAGGTTTGTGACAGATCCGAGCGCGTCGGTTTGGTAGTAGCCGACCGTTGGTGTTGCGACGTCTTCGTATTTGACAGGCATCGACCCTGCGTACGTGTAGCGGCGTTGGACGACACCTGTGCCGTTGCGTTGCGCTACGAGCACCGGCAGTCCACCGACGGTGTCCCACACTTCCTGAGTCACCTGGCCGCCGGTTGTGGTGGTGTGCCGGTTGTTGTTGCCGTCGTAGGCGAACTGGGTGGTGACACCCGCAACGGTTGCCGTGGTGGTTTGTCGGGCGGTGTTGTACGTGTACGTGTCCGCACCGGCGGTGAGTTGATCACCATTCGGGTTGTAGGTGAACGTTGCAGCCCCAGGCCCGACAAGGGCGGTGAGTTGGTCAGCGATGTCGTAGGTGTAGGTGGATACTGCCGCGGAACCAATCTTCTCCGTGAGCCGAGAACCAACCCGGTTATATGTCCAGGTTGTTTGGTTCGCTGTTGCACACGTCGTGGTCGTGAAACACGTTTTCGTGAGACGGTCTGCGTTGTCGAAGGTGTTCCGCATCGACTCTGCCACGATCAGACCTGCAGGGCCTGACACGTCAACCGCGGTCGGGTTCCCGTTGCCATCCCGCGTGTACGTGTAACCGCCGATCGGACCGGACGGGCCGGTGTTCGTGATCCCTGCCAGGCGGGACGCCCGGTCATAGGTGCGGGTTTGGTTGACGCCATTCGCGAACCCCGTAGATGTCATGTTCCCGACCTGGTCATAACCGAACGTGTTCGACCCCGCCGTGTCCGCAAGACCGGTGAGCTGGCCCGCGTCATCAAACGCCGCAGTCGAATTCGCACCACCAGGCACCGTCCGTGAGACCACGTTCCCGGCCGCATCGTAGGTGTACGTCCAAGTATCAGCCCCGCGGGTGATCAGATTCACCCTGTCAGCCGGGTCGAACTCGTACGTGGTTGTCCCTGCACCATCAACCATGGTCGCAACCCGTCCTTGGCCGTCGAACGTCCACGACACCGCCGGTGTCCCATCCGAATACGACTTATTCGTGAGCCGGTTCAAACGGTCAAACGTCATCGTGGTCGTCCCCAACCCAGCATTACCCGTGGCGTTCGCGTTCGCATCAACAACCAGTGTCTGGTTCCCAGCAACATCGAACCCAAACGTGAACCGGCGACCAGCAGCATCCTTGCGTTCAACCACCCGTCCCGCAAGGTCATAAGCCCACGACGCAACCCTTGGCACCGTCGCCGTTGACAACGGATCCGTGCGTGTTGCCACATACCCCATTGTTGTATACGTCCAGTTCGTCGCACCCACCACTGGGGCGGTTGCCCGTGTGACCCGGTTCATCGAGTCATACAGAAACGTCGTATTCAAATTCTTCTGATTCGTGGACGTTGACACGTTCCCCACCCGGTCAAACACCTGCTTGGAAACCAACCCCAACGGGTCCGTGGCTTGCACCTGATTCCCTGCAGCGTCATAGGCGTAGCTCGTTGTGTACTCGGCAGGGTTCGCCCCCACCGCATTTCCCCGAGCGTCGACCATCGACGACATCCGCCCATCCGGATCATACGTGTACGTCGAAACCCGACCCAACGGATCAGTCACCTGGGTGCGGTTCCCCGCCAAGTCATACCCAAACGTCGACGTCTTGCCACGCACATCAGTTGCTGTAGCAACCCGGTTCAACGCATCAAAGCTCGAACTACTCGTTCCCGCTTCGGTTGTTGTCGACGTCACGTTCCCGTTCGGGTCATAAGCCTGCGATGTTGTCCCGTCCGGGCGGGTCGTGGTCACCACACGGCCCAACACGTCGTAGTCCGTCGTCGTGACCCGACCCAACGGATCAGTCACCGTCTTTTGGCGGCCCGCAGCGTCATAAGTGAAGGTCCACCGGAAATCCACCGGGTTCACCCCAGCCACATTCCCGCGGGGCTCAACCCGCGACACCAACCGGCCCGCCGGGTCATACCCAAACGTTGTCACCGCACCAACCGGCGACGTTTCCTTCGTTCGCAGTCCGCGGGCGTCGTACTCAAACAACGTGACACCACCATCAGGCGCTGTTTGTTGCACCAACTCATCCGCAGCGTTATACCCAAACAACGTCACCCCACCATCAGGAGCCGTTGTCTGGGAACGGCGACCACCATTGTCATACACATGCGTGGTCGTCCGGTTCAACGCGTCACGTTCCGTCAACACGTTCCCATCAGCGTCATAAGTGAACTTCTCCTGAAAACTTGTTGCCGTCGCCCCGGCAACATTCCCGCGAGGCTCCGTCACCGTCAACACCCGCCCCGCCGTGTCGTAGGTGTACGTCGTTTTGTTCCCTAACGGGGATGTCTGCGACAACACATTCCCACTCCCGTCATAGGTACCTTCCCCGGCACCGCTTCGCCGGCCGCCGCACCGCACAAAGTAGCTGAACCGACACTCACCCACACGGTCATTGAAAGGTCAAAGATCGACAACGCCTGAACCTCATGCCGCAATACCTTTTAATCCCTTCTACTTCGGGCGAAGGCGACGGACCATATGCAGCAGCGCGGAACTGGACCGCATCGAGCATCAAGCAAAGTCGCGGTGGTGCCGATGCTTCCTCGTCGCAGCACTGGAGTGGAGCACCATGTCTCATCAAGAATCAACGGGTTCGCCGCACACGGTGGTCATCGGCGCGGGAATGGTTGGACTGGCCACGGCGCATCGTCTTTCCCAGAGCGGTCACCGGGTAACCATTCTCGAGCGCGCTCCGGAAATCGGCGGTCTGACGGCATCACACACGGTCGGTCCAGTCACCTGGGACCAGCACTATCACGTCACCTTGGCCAGCGACTCTGCTTGGCGGTCCATCCTTTCTGACATCGGTCTTGACGAAAAGATCGTGTGGAAGACCACGCGGACTGCGTGTCTTGCAGATGGCACCTTGCTCCCCGTCTCAAGCCCCGCCGAGTTCCTGCGCTTCACCCCCTTATCGCTCACCCAGCGAGTTCGCCTTGGCGCAACTTTGGCATGGGCAACCCAGGTTCGTAACGGACGCGCACTTGAACAGGTTGGGGTTGAGCCGTGGCTGCGAAAGCTCTCTGGCGACTCCGCGTTCGATCGATTCTGGAAACCCCTGCTGCGAGCCAAGCTGGGCGGCGCGTACACCGAAGCAAGCGCAGCGTTCATCTGGGCAACAGCACAACGTTTGGGCAAAGCCCGCAAGAACGGCCTCGACGCCGAGAAGTTCGGCTACGTGCCCGGCGGATATGCACGCATCGTCAGCACGTTGGTGGATCATCTGCGCGCAGATGGTGTGAACGTGCAGGCATCGGCCGACATCCAGTCCGTCGCTTCAGGCCGGGTGACGCTTACCGATGGCACGGTCATCGAAGCTGACAACGTGGTGGTGACCACCTCATCGCACGCTGCCGCTCGGCTGGTACCCGGCCTCACCAACCATGAGCGCGAGCTGCTGCACAGCATTCGCTACCAAGGCGTGATCGACGTATCGGTGGTGTTGCCAAAACCGCTGTGCCCGTACTACCTGACCTACCTGTTGGACGAAACGATTCTGACCGGCGTGGTGGACATGAGCTCGCTTGTGGACCCCGACGAACTTGGCGGACATGGCTTGGTTTACCTACCCCGCTACGCAGCTCCAGACGACCCAATGTTCGAGTGGACCGACGATCACATCATCGAGGAGTTCACCAAGGCACTTGCCGCGGCCTACCCCAGCTTCGACCCGCAACAGATCATCGCTGCAAAGGTGGCTCGGGTCCGCGAAGTGTTCAGTGTGCCAACCCTCGGCTACAGCGATCGGGTCCTCCCGTTCTCCACGTCTGTCGACGGTGTCTGGATTGCCAACGGCAGCCAGATCGTGAACGGAACGCTGAACGTGGACGAAAGCGTGCAGCTGGCGGAACGGGCCGTATCTGAGCTGCTCCGCTCACAGCGTCGAGCAAATCGATCGGCCGCGCCCGATTCCATGGAATCTGCCGCAATCCCTGTGCTGACGGGACGGAGCCACTCATGAAGCCCATCGCCAGCCTGAGCCTCGACCTCGACAACGAGTGGGCGTATCTCATGACCCACGGCAACGACGCGTGGAAGCATTACCCCACCTATTTGCCAACCGTCGTACCGCGTGTGCTCGACGTGTTGAAACGCCTCGACCTGTCGATCTCGTTCTTCGTGGTCGGAAGCGATGCCGCTCGCACCGAGAACCGTGAAGCAATTCGTTCATTGGCCGATGCCGGCCATGAGATCGCCAACCACTCGTTTCGCCACCAGCCATGGCTGCACCTGTACACGAAGCAAGAAATCGTGGACGAGTTCGCCCGCACAGAAGACGCACTCGGCGAGGCGACGGGGCGACAGGTCGTTGGTTTCCGCGGGCCTGGCTATTCGCTCAGCCCGGACGTCCTCGACGTCTTGGTGGAGCGGGGATACGAGTACGACGCGTCAACGCTGCCCACCTACATCGGGCCTGTTTCACGAGCGTTCTACTTTCGGTCAGCGCAGCTCACCGAGGAACAACGCGCCGAACGGTCGTTGTTGTTCGGGTCTTGGCGAGAAGGTCTCCGCCCGCTGAAGCCCTATACGTGGCGTACCAACAACGGCGGCTCCATGTTGGAGATCCCCGTCTCCACCCTTCCCGGAGGGCGAGTACCAATTCACATCTCCTACCTGTTGTACCTCGCAGCGGTTCGGCCAGCCGTTGCCACGGCATATTTCGCAACGGCGTTACGCATCTGCCGCGCCGCTGGTCTTGAACCGTCGATCCTGCTGCACCCTTTGGACTTCCTTGGCGCCGACGATGTTGCGACGCTGTCGTTCTTCCCAGCAATGGCGATGGGCGGCGCTCGCAAGGCTCAGCTTGTAGAGGGCTACCTCCGTCAACTGGCCGGCTCGTTCTCCGTCGTCAGCATGGAACGCCACGCACGCCACATCACCACAACGCAACGTGACCTCCCAACGAAAGTGCTGGATCTGGTCTCCGTTCCGGCCGGGAGCAATCCCCGATTTTCCGAGCTGCAAGACCTAGAGGTGCCCGCATGAGCAATGCCGTAATCACAACGCCAAGTGGAGTCCTGCTGGATGCCACCGGACCCGCTCCCGACGTGGAAGCCGTTACCCCTGTCATGCCCGCTCCAACGGGAACGCGCCCCAGCGTCACCATCGTTGTCCCCGCGTACAACGAAGCGCTCATCTTGATGCAGACCCTCACCACACTCGAGGAATACATGAACGGCCTTGCCGATCAGTACGAGTGGCAGATGCTGGTGGTCAACGACGGATCCAAGGACGAGACCGGTGCCATCGCCGATGCGTTTGCCTCCAGCCGTCCTCATGTCCGAGCGCTCCACCACAAGACCAACTTCAACCTTGGGCAGGTGTTGCGTTACGCGTTCGCTAACTGCACCACGGACTACGTGGTGACCGTTGACTGCGACTTGTCCTACTCGGTGGATCACATCGGGCGACTACTCGAAGCGCTCTACCGAACCCATGCCAAAGTGGTTCTTGCGTCTCCATACGCAAACGAAGGAACCATCGGCAATGTGCCGTTCGTCCGGCGCAAGCTGTCCCTGTACGCCAACAAGATGCTCTCGTTCAGCGTCAAGGGCGAACTCTCAACCCTCACCGGTATGGTGCGCGCATACGACCGCATCTTCTTGCAGTCGCTGGACCTCTCCTCTACCGACGTTGGCATCAACACCGAGATCATCTACAAGGCGCGCATACTGAAGGCCAAGGTTGTTGAGATCCCCGCAACGTTGTCGTGGGTTTCCGAAGAGCCCGGGGGCCGCAAGTCGAAGTTCAAGATCCGCAAGTCGGTTGGCACGTATCTCATGTCGGGCTTCCTGTTCCGCCCGCTCCTCACGCTCGCATTTCCTGCGATCTTCTTTTTCACCGCCTCGATGCTGTTGTCGCTGTTTGTGCTGTCACAAGCGATCGGCCGGCCGACCATTGGGGATGCGCTTGCGCATTGGCCAACCACCACCGTGATCGCCGCGTTGAGTTTCGGCCTGTCGGTTCAATTCTTCTCGCTCGCGCTCCTTGCCGAGCAACAGCGACGCAACTTCGAGTACCTCTTCCACCTCGGGACTGCCGGCCTGAAGTCGTCCCGGTCAATGCGCGACCGGATCTAATCCTGTGGGGTCGTAGCCTGCAGGCCATGACCCCAGCCTGGCGTTCCGACCCAACCCTGGACGCGGCTGTCCCCGACGTCATCACGTGCATCGACTGTGGGGGGCGCGCTCACTTGCTCACGTTCTGGGACGAGGAGCCACCGCGTGCCGGCGACCTTGCCACCTACCGCTGCGAAGACTGCCGCGACCGTTGGGACCTGGTGGTCCCCGACCTCGACGACCCCGGCATGAGCGACGGCTCCCGCTTCAGCGACTGGTAGGCCGCGAGAGAGGCTGCCCCCATTCCTGGGGGCAGAACACCTCGGAATGCGGTTTCGAGGTGTTCTGCCGCATCTCGGTCAACGGTCCCCGACACCGTCCGTAAGGATTTCGCGATTGAGAGCGTTTCCATAGCTCATGACGGACCGGTATCTGTGCGAGCGATGAAAACACATTTCACTAACTGTGAAATTGATATTCACATCGTCGACATCGCAGAATGGGATGAGTGAAGGGTTGAGTAGCCTCAGAAGCAGAATGTGAAGCGGAACTGGTCCGCGTCACACCTGTAGCGCCGGTTGGCGCAGGGTTGCACAATCCCGATCTACGGAGGTTTTCATGCAGGGTGTCGTCAAGTCATACGACCCAACGTCCCAACAGGGCGTTGTGTTGCGAGACGACCCGGCTCGCACCGAATACGACCTGGCTGAAAATGCCTTGGAAGGTTCGGTGTTCCGCATGTTGCGTCAAGGTCAGCGAGTGATCTTCGACGTAACGGCAGATGGACTGGCGACGACAATTCGTCTCGGTTCAGAGATCGACATGGGAACTCCGGACTTTACGGAGTAACACACGCACAAGGGAGTGCACCCATGACGATGGTGATCGGAACCGAGACCAAACCGCCCACCAGCAATGCCCGGCTGATTAAGTGGGTCGAGGAAATTGCCTCGCTGACCAAACCCGACCGCGTCCATTGGTGCGACGGGTCAGCCGAAGAGTACGAATCGCTGTGTCAACTCTTGGTTGACAACGGCACGTTCACCAAACTCAGCGAGGCGAAGCGCCCCAATAGCTACCTCGCCTTCTCCGACCCAACCGATGTGGCGCGGGTTGAAGATCGCACGTTCATCTGTTCAGAAGACAAGGCCGACGCCGGTCCAACAAACCACTGGGCAGATCCCACCGAAATGCGCGCCACACTGCGGCCGCTGTTCGACGGGTCCATGCGTGGCCGCACCCTCTATGTGGTCCCGTTCTCCATGGGACCGCTCGGCTCCCCCATCGCACACATCGGCGTTGAACTGACGGATTCCCCCTACGTCGCAGTCTCGATGCGCATCATGACTCGCATGGGCCGCAAGGTCCTCGACACCCTTGGCGACGGTGATTGGGTGCCATGCGTACATACAGTTGGTGCTCCACTGCTGGACGGCGCAGCAGACGTGTCGTGGCCATGCAACGAGACCAAGTACATCGTGCATTACCCGTCCACCAGAGAAATCTGGAGCTTCGGTTCCGGATACGGCGGCAACGCGCTTTTGGGAAAGAAGTGCTTCGCGCTTCGCATCGCATCGGTCATGGCCCGAGACGAAGGCTGGCTTGCCGAGCACATGCTCATCCTCGGCATCACACCACCAGCATCGGTCGGCGGCGGCAAGAAGCAGTACCTGGCGGCAGCGTTCCCAAGCGCATGCGGCAAGACCAACCTCGCCATGCTCATCCCCACCATTCCAGGCTGGAAGGTAGAGACGGTCGGCGACGACATCTGCTGGATGAAATACGGCGAAGACGGTCATCTACGCGCCATCAATCCCGAAGCAGGCTTCTTCGGCGTTGCGCCCGGCACCGGCGAAGACACCAACCCCAACGCAATGGCATCGCTCTACGGCAACTCCATCTTCACCAACGTCGGGCTCACCGAAGACGGCGACGTCTGGTGGGAAGGAATGACCGCAACCCCACCGGCTCGCCTCACCGATTGGCGCCACAACACGTGGACGCCAGAGACGGGCACACCTGCGGCACATCCCAACGCACGCTTCACCGTGCCCGCTGCACAGTGCCCAAGCATCGCACCCGAGTGGGAGGACCCAGCCGGCGTGCCTATCTCGGCCATTCTCTTCGGTGGCCGACGGGCATCCACCATTCCGCTTGTCACTGAATCGTTCTCGTGGAACCACGGCGTGTTCATGGGCTCAACGGTGGCCAGCGAAACCACAGCGGCCGCAGCCGGAGCCGTTGGAAATCTGCGGTTCGATCCGTTCGCAATGTTGCCGTTCTGCGGATACAACATGGCCGATTACATCGGCCATTGGCTCAATGTTGGAAGCAAGACCGATGCGTCAAAGCTGCCCAAGATCTTCTACGTCAACTGGTTCCGCAAGTCGGCCGAGGGCAAGTTCCTCTGGCCCGGCTACGGGGAAAACTCACGTGTTCTCAAGTGGGTCATCCAACGAGTTGCAGGTGACCCCGCTGGCGCCGCAGTCGAGACGCCCATCGGATTCTTGCCAGCGCCTGGTGCACTCGACGTCAACGGGCTGGACCTCAGCGCAGAGGCACTCGACGCTGTGATGCGGGTCGATGCCGGCGAGTGGGCAGCAGAAATGCCAAAGATCGCCGCGCACTTCGACAAGCTTGGCGAGCGTCTGCCCGCCGAGATGCGCTCGCAGTTGGCCGCGCTTGCGGCTCGCTTCGGTGCGTCTTGACCGACTCCTGAGGGACTACCTCCCGTCGTTGACTGCAGCGCAGCGTTCTGCTGCGCTGCGTTCGCGTCGGGTGTCCGTCGACGGTAAACCGGTGTGGCTGGCCTCTTGGGAGGTCGGTGACGACGCGGAGGTCATGCTCGATGGCGTCTTGCTCCTCGGCCCGCCCGACATTGTGTTTGACCCTGCGTGGGTGCTTTTCGCCGACGATCGTTTCGTGGTCGTCGACAAACCCGCCGGCATGCGACCCGAGCCACGGGGTCCCTCTGACAGGACAGATCTCCTGACGGCGGCGCGCTCTGTTTACGGCCCTTCACTTGTTGCCGGGAATCGGTTGGACCGGGACACAAGCGGGGTCATGATCCTCACGCTTCCCGGACAACATCGTCGAGAATTTGACGAGGCAATGCGAGACCGCACGGTCGTGAAACGTTACGCAGCGCTGGTCGATGCGGGCTCCCTGCCTGATGCAGATTCAGGCGAGTTCCGTTGGCGGCTGGGACGGGACCCAAACCGACGCGAAGCAATGATCGTTGCGGACTCAGGCGGGCAAGCTGCGTCCACCACGTTCGAGGTGGTCGATCGTGTGGCGGGGCGGATTCAGCTGCATCCGCATACCGGCAGGACGCATCAGTTGCGTGTGCACCTTGCCCATGCTGGGGCACCAATCCGCGGCGACGTCCTCTACGGCGGACCACCTGCAACCCGGCTGATGCTGCACGCTGAGTCCTACGAGGTTCCCTCACTCGGACTGGCCATACAAGCACCAACCCCCTTCTAAACCCGACTCTTCAACCACCACATACGCGCAACTCGGGCACGACATACGCGCAACTCGGCCATTTTCCGCGGGCCGCCGGACTGGAATGCTCAAGTTGCGCGTATAAACCGGGCGAGTTGCGCGTATGTGGGTAGGAGCTGGCTGGTGCGAGTTGCCGCGTATGGATGGGTGCGGTGGGGTGGGTTGCTGGCCCGGCAGCGGAGACCAGGGCAGTGGTGGCCGGGGTGCGCCATGGGGCAGGATAGGGAGATGGCCCGCTATGACTTTCGATGCCGCACCTGTGACTCCATGTTTGAAGTGGAACGGCCAATGGCGCAATCCAACGAACCGGCATTGTGCCCCGATGGGCATCCAGACACCGTGAAGCTGCTCTCTCGGATCTCGGTGCTGGCTGGTGCCACGCCGGGTCGAGTAGGTGCTGGCGCAAGCCCCTCAACCGCCCCCATGGGTGGCGGCTGTGGCGGCGGTTGCGCTTGCGCACACTGAACGGTCTGCCCCTAGCAGGCACCTGACCCGAGGTGTACAACGGACAGCATGACATTGGAACTTGGCAACATCACTTTTGACTGCGCCGACCCCGTTCGGATCGGTTCGTTCTGGGCCGCGGCCCTTGGCTACTCGCTGGCCGACGGGGCCAACGAATGGTTTGCCAAGATCGATGGTACCGAGGGTCGGCCCAGTTGGTTCTTCTCCCAAGTCCCCGAGCCGAAGGCAGCAAAGAATCGCATGCATATCGATATGCACGCAGATGATCGTGAAGCTGAAGCAGCTCGTCTCGAATCGCTTGGTGCAACACGCGTTGCGGAGAAGGACGAATGGGGAATTCGGTGGAGCGTCTTGCAGGACCCCGAGGGCAACGAATTCTGCATTTCCGCGCCGCATTAGGCGGGACGAGACACCCAACCGTCAGGTTGTTCAACCCGGTTATCGACCGAGCGCCGTAGCCAACGCTGCCAGGCAGCGATCGTTCTCCTGGGGAAGCCCAATGGAGATACGCAGCCAACTGGTAAGGCCGTACATACCCATGGGGCGCACAATCACTCCCTGGTGCAACATTGCGGTGTTGACCGCAGCAGCGTCGCCAACGTCCAGCAGCACGAAGTTGGCCATCGATGGCACGTAGGGCACACCCATTGTGTCCAAAGCGGCCTGTACCCGAGCCAGTTCGGTTCGGTTGAGCTGGTAGCTCCGTTCGATGAACTCCGTATCCTGCAACGCGGCTGCGGCTGCCACCTGGGCCATCTCGTTGACACCAAAGGTGAGCCGGACACGGTTCATGAAGTCCGCCAGCTCTGGGCTGCTAATGGCGTAACCGACACGAAGACCCGCAAGGCCGTAGACCTTTGAGAACGTGCGGGTGACGATGACGTTGGGAAATCTGCGCGCATACTGAGTTCCGTCGTAGCGGAACTCGGGCGGAAGGTACTCGTTGTATGCCTCGTCCAGCAACACGATGACGTTTTCCGGGACACGGGCCAAGAACGCCTCCATGTCTGCCTGTTGGATGAACGTACCCGTTGGGTTGTTGGGGTTTGCGATGTACAACGCCCGCGTCTGCGGTGTGATTGCGACCAAGAGCGCGTCGAGGTCGTTGCCGAGGTCCTTGGCAGGAACCACCACATTGGTGGCCCCAGCGTTGTGGACCGCTTGCTGAAACACGATGAACGAGTACTGGCTGGAAACGCCATTGGCGCCGGGCTCCATGAAGGCCTTGCCAATCAGCTCGATGAGATTCTCGCTGCCCGTACCAACCGTGATGCAACTTGGGTCGACGTCGTGATGTGCAGAGATCACAGCCTTGAGTGCGGTTGCGTTGGCATCGGGATAGCGCGCAGCGTCTACCGCGCGGATTGCCTCGGCAGCCTTGGGAGACATGCCGAGCGGGTTCTCGTTTGATGCCAGTTTCACGATGCTGGCGGGGTCGAGGCCCAACTCGCGCGCAACGTCCTCAATTGGACGGCCAGCCACGTAAGGCGAGGCTGTACGCGTTCGGGCAGGAATGTTCATCGCACTCATGAAGGTCAGGGCCGGGTGGCCGGTGAAACCGTGCGGGCAGGATCTCGTTCGACCAGCCCTCCGATTGCAGCGTCAATGGCAGCAAGCGTGTCTGCGTCGAGCGTCTTGCCGATGCCGGCGACGGTGTCGTCCAATTGCTCTGGGCGCGATGCTCCGACGATGGCGGACGCAACGTTGGTGTTGGTAAGGACCCACGCAACGGCGAGCTGCGCCAACGACATACCGGCCTGCTGCGCAATGGGCACAAGGTCTTGAACGGCAGTAAGCACGTCGTCTTTCATCCAGCGCGAGATCATGTCCTTTCCGCCGGTCTCGTCCAGCGCACGTGAGCCAGCAGGTGGTGGAGTTCCTGGCAGGTATTTGCCGGTGAGCACGCCTTGCGCCAGCGGGGACCACACGATTTGGCTCAGCCCGTGCTCGATGGATGCCGGCACAACTTCAGCCTCGATCACGCGCCACAGCATGGAGTACTGAGGCTGGTTGGAGATGAACGGCACGCGCAGTTCGCGAGCAAGCACTGCGCCGGCGGCGATCTGCGACGCGTTCCACTCGCTGACGCCGATGTAGAGCGCTTTGCCGCTCCGGACCACATCGGCGAACGCAAGCATCGTCTCTTCGAGGGGCGTTTCAACGTCGTAGCGGTGAGCCTGGTACAGGTCCACATAGTCCACGCCCAACCGCTTCAGCGAGCCGTCGATGCCTTCCATGATGTGCTTGCGCGAGAGGCCGCGGGCGTTGGGGCTCTTGCCAATTGGGTGGAAGACCTTGGTGGCCAGCTCGTAATCCGTTCGCCGGACACCCTCCAACGCACGACCCAGAACCGACTCGGCTCGGGTTCTGGCGTACACATCTGCCGTATCGAACGTGGTGATTCCCAGCTCGAGGGCGCGCTTGACGCACACGTTGGCGGCGTCTTCTTCGACCTGACTTCCGTGCGTGAGCCAATTGCCGTAGCTGATGGCCGAGACCTTTAAACCGCTGTTGCCGAGATACCTGAACTCCATGCTTTGCACCCTATCCGCAGGTACCACAAAACCCTTCAGTGACCGCCGTTCGCGTCACCTACGATCTGCACCATGCCAGTGCAAGCGTTCATCCTCGTCCAGACCGAAGTCGGCCGTGCAGCAGGCATCACCGAAGAGGCGCGGGCGCTGCCCGGCGTAACCGAAGCGCACGAGCTGATGGGTTCTTACGACGTCATCATCAAGGCCTCGGTGGACGAGCTGGACCAGCTGGGCCCAATGGTGGTGCACAAGATCCAGGCAATTCCTGGCATCACGCGCACCATCACCTGCCCAGTGACGCACACCTGATCAGCCCTTTTTATGGGTTGCTCACCTCGGACTCGCTCCGTCCCTCCGCTCACCCCTCGGCCGCGCCCGGCGGCCGGCTACTCAAACCCGGCGCTGCGCAACACCTCGAGGATTTCTTCGCCGTAGTTGTCCAACTTGGTAGGCCCAATGCCCGGCACGCGTGTCATAGCCACCAGCGACGTGGGCTTCTTGGAGCAGATAGACCGCAGGGTCTGATCTGACAGCACGATGTACGGCGGCACCTTGTCTGACTTGGCGCGGGTGGTGCGCCATATGCGCAGCGCGTCGAACAACGGCTGATCTTCTGGCGCAAGCGTGGCCTGCGCTGCACTGCTTGCGGCGCCAGGCGCGGCGCTCTGTCGAGAAGCTCGACCCGGTCCTGATGCACCGCCCGAGCCGCTTGCGCTTCCAGCGAAAGACGTCGGGCGACGAGGAGCCGATCCGTCGAGCTCCGGCACCATCATCGACGGACGTGAAGCATCGGCGAGAACAACCACCTGCTGGCGGCCGCGGGTGATTGCGACGTGGAGCACCCTGCGTTCCTCTTCGTCGTCCTCAGACAACCGGTGCGGGTACACGCCGGCGTTGACGCCGAACACAATGACACAGTCCCATTCGAGGCCCTTCACCCGATGCACGGTGGAAAGCGTGACAATGGGAGGCGGAGACCCGTCGGCACCGGGTTCGGCGACTGGCCGCTTTGCAAGGCTCTCGCGCAACCATGGTTCGAAGCGCGCAGGGTCTGGCTCCAATGTGGCGACCTGGAGCAACGCATCGAGGTCGTCGAGGTGGCTGGACCCTTCGGACCCGGCTGAACGGTCCAGCAGTTCCATCGCTCCGTCCAAGCCGATGTCTGAACGCACGGCACGAAGAATATTGACCGTGTTGCTACCGCGAGCGACCTTGCGCAAGGACTCGAGGTCATCGACGAACGCGTCGAGTTTGTCTGACTCTCGGTCGGTCATGGTTGAACCGATGTTTCGGATCTCCTGCGCAGACCACGACTTCTTGCGACGAAGCCGATCGGGGAACCATTGCGGCAAACCGCGGCTGGGTCGGCGGAGAATTTCAACGACATCGGCCGACGCGTAACCACCCGCAGGACCGGTCCCAACGGCGAGGCGAAGGTACGCGAGCGCTGCCCGTAGACCGGTGCGTTCAAGGATGCGTTCGTCGAGGGCTCCGTTGACCGGCACACCGCGCTGCGTCAGGGCGACTTGCGGCGCCAGGAGCTGCGCGTTGACACGGGTCAGCAACGCAATCTGTGCGGGTGGCGTGCCAGCGGCTATCCAGGCCTGAATCTGTTCTACTGCCTTGCCCGTGAGTAACTCCGTGGGGACAAGCGAGACACGGAACGAAGCGGGGTCGGTTACCGCGGCGTCGGCGGGGCGGATGTCTTTGGTGATGCGGCGTTGGTTGTACCCAAGCAGCGTGCGCGCAGCGGTCACCACGGGTTCAGCAGACCGATAATTGACCTCTAGCGCGTAGGCCGCGGCGCCGGGAAAGAGCGAGTCAAACTGGATGAGGAACTGCGGGTCCGCTCCGACGTGGCCATAGATGACCTGGTCGTCGTCACCCACCCCGAAACAATCCAGCGTTGGGATGGACAACAAGCGGAGCATCAATACGTGCGCAGGGGTGAGATCTTGGAATTCGTCCACCAGCAGGTGCCGACATGACCGCTGTGCTTCTGCCCGAAACGCACCGTCGGCCATGAGTACTTCGATGGTGCGATAGATCTGCTCGTCGAAGTCCACTGCGCATCGCTGCGCAAGCTCGTCTCGGTAACGGACGAACACCCCGGCGAACCCTGGCACGTCGTCTCGCGACGACTCGACGTCACGCGGGTCGTGCAGACCCAAACGACACAGCGATAATGCTTCAAGATATGCAGCAAGCGGATCGGTGTTGGCCCGCCGGCGAGACACCGGGATCTCTACAAGACCTTCGACGATGCGACGCACTTCTCGTTCATCGAGAACGTTGAGACGACCAAGTGCCTTGCCCAGCAACGACTGCCCGTAGGCATTGAGCGTCTTGACCTGCGGGCGGAAGTCCGCGCAACGGGTCTCCATCTCGGCACGAGCCTTGACGTTGTACGCCACAGCAAGTGTGTTCTCGCGTTCATACGCGCGCTTTGTATGAAGCAGACGGAGTCGTTCCGTAAGCACGCGTGTCTTGCCGGAACCAGCTGGCGCGATGACCCGTGCGGCACCGCTGCCGTGACCGACTGCTTGGCGCTGATCAGCGGCTAGGTCTGCATCAACCGGCCGCTCCGGCGGCATGACGGTGAGCCGAAGCAGTTCGACCGAGTCGCTGTGGACTACCAACCCAACTTCGGGCGACAGCGGGCCGCGAGGACCACCATCAACCCACACGGGACGGCCATCCGGAAGGACGACGTCGCCAGAGCCATCTGCACACTGCGAGGCACCGAGACGTTCAGCCTTGCGTCCCCACCACCAGATGGGATCTGCACCGCGGGCGTCGACGTTGTTGGCCCAGACGAGAAAGTGCAGTCGGTCGTGGATGGGCTCGAACCGAGCGCCGGCCTCCCACGGGGCCAGCCGGTACGAACGAGGTTCCCGAAACGACGATGCGTCAGCAACCAGCTCGATGACAACGGGCTGGCGAGACGCCCACGCTGTGTGGAGTTGTGCGACGACATGGCCGGGGGCAACCACTGCGGCGTCGTCGATGACGACCCGCGGCGCATCCTGCCAGGCCGGCGGCGCCTCTGCACCTGCGTTGATGATGACGCCCCTACCCAGGGCAACCGGATAGGTCACCGAGTCATTGTAGCGAACGTTCGTTCGCACTCGACACGGCCAAGATCAGCGTTTTCGACTCCGCCGTTTCGCTTTGTCCAGCCCCCGGACCTTGACAGTCACATCGCCAAAGAGCACCGCAACGTTGACGGTGATGCGCGGCATCCCAGGCAGGACGTCAATGTCATCGTCGTCTTGGCGTCGCGACCCAAAGATGACGAGACTGCTGACGTCGATGTCCGCTCCTGGCGGCACAATGACCTGCAGGCTGCCAAAGGCCACCAAACCAGTGATGACAAGTTCGTCCTCGGAAAGGATCGCTTCACGCAGATCGACCGTTGCCCCACCGAAGAGGGACAGCACCGACACACTGCGGCCACCACGCCAGCGGCCCTTCAGCTTTGCCTCGGAGAAGATGCCAAGAACGGTCCGGGGGCGAGCGGTGCGCGACGAGTCGACCCGCAGCCCGGCGTGTCCCAGTGGGTCCGCTCCCCGAGCCTGACCTGCGCCTTTGGTCGTGGCGTGGGCGGCAGGTTGGTCGGCGGGAATGGGCATCCATTGTGGTGAAGCATTTGTGTTGAGTCGTGCGGTGACGGGGTCTTGCAGGGTGGGGAGACCCTCTACCGAAAGCAGGATCTCGTTTGGTGAAGCCGCAAGTAGGGCTCGTTCCACCCTGATGCCGTACTCCTCGAGGGTGAGGTCCCCATCGTGGACGTGCCGACGCAGGTACGCCAACGCCTCTTGCCGACGCGGTTCAAGGTCGGCATACACAACCCTGTTGCCGTTCGGTGCCGTGCGCAACGGCTGGCTCATCGCCTGCTCTGACATCTGCCCATGTTGTCAGACCACAAACGTTTGGGAAGCAGTATGGCCAGATCGCACGCTTGGCGATCTCAGTGCTGCGGATCGCGCAACCACGACATGGCCCGATCGGCAACCGTCGTAAGGGATTTGTACGCGCGCACATCATCGGGCATTGCTGCCAAAGCGTCGGCCAACCGCTGCCGATCCGCTGCGTGAACAACCGCCTGGGGAAGCAGCCGCAGGTAGGTCCTGATGGTGAACAGGATGGCTCCGGTCGCTGGCAATCGGCGAAGCGTTTGGCGTTCCACGCGCACAAACAGATCTTCGGGCTGCACGACTGGAGCATCGACGCGACCGTGTCCGCCGGGTTGAAAGAGCGCTCCGTCGTCAACAACGCTCCAGTTCAACCGCCATACCGGCCGTTCCACGGACAGTCGCTTCAGCAAGTCATCGGTGGGAGCGCCGATGTCCTGTGCGTACCTGGCTACTGGTTGGTGGATCGCCAGCATCGGCAAGCCGATCTTGTCTGCAAGTCGCCACCTGCCGGGAAAGCAGAGCGACGCAGCCGCAAGCCGCAACTCGCCGTCGTGGGGCACCATGAGGCACAGGTCTTCCTGCACCTGCCGGCCAGCAGCGTCGAGCGGATGAAGACCACATGGAACTTCTACAACCAGCTCCGGAAAATACGTGCGCATATGAGCTTCGATCATGGTCCGCACTTCTGCTGACGCATCAATGGCGTAGGGCAAGGCGGCAAACACGTCTTCGTGACGATCTGTAAGCAAGCGCTGCTTCTCTGCCAACTCTGAAGCGAAGTGGTGATCAGGTTCGATCCACGTTGCGAGATCCAACGGACGCACGCCGATGCGCTGGCGAAACGGGCGGCCGTCAAACGGTTGGTACCGCAGCCCGTCGGGCTCTCCGTCGGGCTCTCCACCCACGGAACGATGCAACGGGTTCCGCCGGGCTCACGTTTGCAGCTCTGGCACGTCCATCAGGTCCAACGCAGCAATGCGCTCAAGCCACACGTCTCGTACAGCGGTTGCGGCATCGGTTCGCACGAGCAACACGGCCATCTGTGCAAGCACACAGGCGTGCACCGGCTCAGCGGACCAGCCCAACGCACGGAACGCCCATGGACCGTACGTTTCGACAAAGGCAGGCCACACGGTTTCAGCGAGGCCGCGGAACCACAGTGTCCAGTAAAACCACGACAGATCGGAGAGCGCATTCCCCCAGCCACCCAGCTCCCAATCGACCAGTGCAGCGATGCGGAACCGCTCACCGGATCGGCTGGTTTCCACTTCAAGCATGACGTTGTGCAGCCCTGGGTCGCCGTGCAGGAACGCAACTCCCTTGGCATGAATCGGGTGGTCGAGAGCCGCAGTCAGACGAGCGACCACCTCGTGGGACACAGCAAGCGATGCCAACCGCTGTCGTGCATCTGCCAACAAGCCTGTCCGTTCGAACAGCGCACCTGCGGGCGGATGCGGGGCGGCTCCGTGCACGGTCCGCAACAACCGGCCCATCAACCTGCCGAAGACCACTGCTGCGGAAGGATCGACCTGGAGATGTGCGAGATGCACCATGCCGGCGGTGCCCGCGGATTTGATGGTGGCGAGTACAGCCCAGTCCGCGTCGACACTGGCGCCGATGAGTGACGGGGCCGAGCATCCAAGCCCATCCAAGCTTCGAATCAGTTCGATTTCACGGGCGACATCGGCGCGTTTGATCTCCGAACTGGCTGCCTTGATGATCGAATCATCGACCACGAACACAAAGTTGGAATGTCCACCAATGGTGGCGCTGGCCGAGCGAAACGAATGTCCAAGGATGGACTCAACGCGTTGCGCAAGCGACGCGGGAACCATCACGGACGTGCCGGTCATGACTTCTGCGCTCTGCGCTCAACGCAGGCGGGCGCGGCCGTGGTAGACGGCTCGACGTTCGTGTCGCTGCAACGCGAGTTCAACAAGCCGGTCGATGAGTTCGGCATACGACACGCCGGATGCTTCCCACAGCTTGGGATACATCGAGATGGGGGTGAACCCGGGAATGGTGTTGATCTCGTTGACCAACCAGCCACGACCTGGAGCAAAGAAGAAGTCGACCCGAGCCATGCCTTCGCATCGAAGCGCGCCAGATGCCGCGCCGTGCGATGTCTTGGCCTGCAGCAGTTTCGGCATCGGAGAACGACGCGGGAATCTGAAAGGTCGCGTTTCCGTTCACGTACTTGTCTTCGAAGTCGTAGAACTCTTTTGCGGGGAAGACTTCGCCGGGCACCGACACCTCGGGGTGCTCGTTGCCAAGTACCGCAAACTCCACCTCGCGGCCGGTAATGGATTCCTCAACCACGATGGTGTCGTCGAACTTCATGGCTTCGAGCAGTGCTGCCAGGAACTCCGGTAGGTCGTGAGCCTTGGTGACCCCAACCGAGGAACCCATGTTGGCTGGCTTCACAAACACGGGCCAGCTGAGCGTTGCCTCAACCTGTTGAGCTGCCACAAGACGGGCGTCGTCGGTGGCCAGTTCCCAGCTGCGCCAGGCCAGCCATTTGGCCTGCGGGATACCCGCTGCGTCGAACACCATTTTGGCGACGGCTTTGTCCATCGAAACGGCTGAACCCAGTACGCCGGACCCCACATAGGGGATCCCTGCCAGCTCCAGCATGCCTTGCACTGTGCCGTCTTCACCCAACGGACCGTGCAGCACGGGGAGCACCACAACCCGTCCTCCACCGTTTGCGTCGGCAGGTTGCAGCACTGCGCTGGCTTCAACCCGTTCGCCAGCAGCAGCGAGGGATCGAGGCGCATCGGCGCCGTCAGGTCCCTGCAGTAACGCGAGCGCCGTTTCGCTGTGCGCCCATTGCCCATCTTGGGAGATGCCGATGGGCATCACGTCGTAGCGGGATTTGTCCAGCGCGTTGAGCACGTGGACAGCAGAGATGCACGACACTTCGTGTTCGGCCGACTGGCCGCCGAACAACACAATGACCGTGGTGCGTTGCGGGGAGTTGGCTGTCATGGAGCCACCACCTTTCCGACCAGTAGTGCCCGGATGCCAAGGCCCATGATGAACAACCCACCAAACCCGTACAACAGGTAGAGGCGGTGGCGCATGGACTGGCGGTAGGAGTACAGGATGCCAACGGCGATGATGCCGATGAATCCATAGAACATGTGGAACTGCGGCACCGTGCGCTTCTCGTTGCTGAACATCCACACGCCAAGACCCACCTGGATGAACATCGCCACTTCAACAAACCCGATGAACCACCAGAGTGAGCGCATACGCAGCTGCTCGAAACGATGGGCGCCAAGCGACCACAGGCCAGCCAACGCGTTACCGATGATGACGACCCAAGCCCAAGCCGTATGGATACCGAGCACACTTGCAAGCACGGACCGACGCTACTCGGGACGGGTCACCCCAAAGGGTGACGTTTCGCCCGACTCAGCCGATCACGACTGAGCGGCGCCGACCAAGTTCACTGCCACCACCGTTCGCCTAAACCAGGCGTACTCACGTCAACTTCCTCGTGTTCGCAGCCTGCGGCGAGTCGCCGGTCGTACGTGATCACTGCCGTGAGGTCCTCGGAGAGTTCCAAAGCCGAAGCAAGATGCAATGCGTCCAGCGTTCGAAGTTCACGTACCCCTACTTTTCGAGCTGAGTTGTACGTTGACTCTGACGGAACGAACATCGTCACCACGTTCAGCGCTTCGTCCATGACCTGCTGATCGATGCCTAACCTTGGCCCAGCTCGATGAGATTCGACCGCAAGCAGCGTGGAGGACCAGAGCGCGTGCTCGGCGGCATACCGCCGCATCGCAGCGGAGTGCTCCTCCTCAACCAGGAGCTTCAGGAAAGCCGAGGTGTCGATGTAGCTCACCGGCATTGCGCGACCTCAGGAATCTGCGCGGAGGTCATCGAGAACCTCCGAAGCCGCAGATGGAGCCTTTCGAGCGGCAGGTAAATCGGCGATCGACACGGTCGCAGGGCGAACTCTTCCTGCGGCCAGCAGCGCTCCCGTTCCGCCGACGGCGGTGGGTGGCACAAGCACTGCAACCAATGTGCCTCGGTCCGTGATCCCGACCTCTTCTCCTTGCCGGACGCGCCGCAGCACCGCTGATGAATGCTGTTGCAACTCCCGGATCGGCACGGTCTCCATGTGCGTCGAACGTAGCACGATGGTCAGGGGTTAGGAACGGTCCCTCAGAAACGAAGCGGTTGCGGGAGTACCATCCGGAACGTGCTGCACATTGCCTGGGACCAAGGGCAGTTAGCGGCAGTCGGGTGGCACAACCGGGCGTTAACGGCCGAGAGCACGATGTCGCTGGCAAACCGGCTGTTTGCTCACGACCTGCAGCATGCAATGCGAACGATCGCCATCCCTGGCCGTCGAGAGTCAGCAGAACTGCACTGTGCCCTGATCCCCATCAAGGTGGCAGCCGATGCATTTGCCCACCACTCGTGGGTGCCGTGGAAGACGCTGAGCCCATCGCTTGGCTGGGCGCACTCGGTTGCAGGTGCCGGCGCAGCGATTGCTCGCAGCGGCCAGGCCGTCCCACGGGTAGATGTCGAGCAGAAAACCGCGCTGTGGCAACCCACGCTCACCGAGGTGGGCGCTCGCACGTTGCGCACGTTGACTGAGTTGATGCCTCCAGTCGTTGGTGCATTGAATACCGACGCCGAGCCGTGGCAAATCAGCTCCGTTCTGTTGGGCCAATTTGTCGACGAGGCGGTCAGGGCACAGCTCTGGAACGCACACGCTGGAGGTCCTGAGCCACGGGATCGTCGACCCCACGCGGTCGTGATGCGTCGTGTGCTGGGGTCGCTGATCGGCGATCCACTGGTGTCGGTCAACAATGCCGACGAGGCCCGCGCTCTTGCCGAAGTGGCCGATGAACTTGATCGTTGGTCTGGGCTCCTCACGGGTCGTTCGCCGCTGAGCGGTCTGGCTTTGTTTGGCCGGCTGAGCCCACCCGAGATGGATCCGGCCAACGAGCTGCTGTCCGACGCCGACTTCGACGCAGATCGCTGGACCTTCGAACTACTGGTTGCTTCCGCAGGAGACCCAACGTTGTGCATTCCGGCGGCATCGTTCTGGGAGTCGAAAACGGTACGCACGCATAACGGTGAGGCCATCGAGGGCATCAACGTCGGCGACGCTCAGGCGGCACTTCGGCTCATTCGCCAACGATTGCTGTTGGCCTCGCCTGCGGTCGGAGAGTTTCTGCATCGGACACAACCGGCAACGGCAACCTTGACCACAGACCAAGTGGTGCACCTGTTGCATCACGAGCTGGAAGCGATGTCCGCAGCCGGGGTACAGGTGCAGTTGCCGGGCTGGTTTGCGCACCCACCAAAGGTGAAGGTTGTTGGGCGGGCAACGCCGTCTGACAAGGCCGTGAACGCCGCAGGTCTAACCGCAAAGAACATCGTCTCTGTCAACTGGAGCGTCGCGCTCGGCGATCAACGGTTGGACGAAGCGGATCTTGCCCGCCTTGCTGCCGCCAAGCACGACCTCGTTCATCTGGCGGGGCGCTGGTCGGTGATCGATCGCACAGCCGTTGCCGAAGCGCTGACAGCGCTATCGAGGGTTCAACGAGACCGGCCAGCAGTCGACGCATTGTCCTTGCTCAGTTTGGCCGCCGAGGCCCAGTTGGAAGCCACCACAACATTCGAGGTCGATGCGGAGGGATGGGCACATGATCTGTTGTCCGGGCTGCCAGAGGATCGAGTCACCCCCGTCGAACAACCCGATGGGTTTGTGGGTACCCTGCGCCCCTATCAACAGCGCGGTGTTGGATGGCTTGCGTTCTTGGACCGACTTGGGCTTGGTGGTGTGTTGGCCGATGACATGGGCCTTGGCAAAACCGCGCAGGTACTCGCCCTCATCGCACACAGCGGGCCAACGACTTCACATCCAACCCTTGTAATATGTCCACTTACGGTGGTACGGAACTGGGAGACTGAAGCTGCACGGTTCGTGCCGGGGCTCATCGTCGGAGTGCACCACGGCCAAAAGCGCGCTACGGAAGACTTCACGGCGTGGCAGCAACGCCACCACCTCACCATCACTACGTTCGCAACGGCGGCACGAGACGCGGAGATGCTCGCCGGAGTGCGCTGGTCACGCGTGGTCATCGACGAGGCGCAACACCTCAAGAACCGCCACACCCAAGCCGCCAAGGCGATTCGCACCATCGGCGCCGGGCAACGCGTTGCGCTCACCGGAACGCCTGTCGAGAACCGATTGTCAGACCTGTGGGCTGTGATGGACCTCGTGAACCCGGGGGTGCTTGGCAGCGCAGACTCGTTCCGGCGCAAGGTGGCCGTCCCAATCGAACGACACCACGACGAGCAGGCCACTCGGCACCTCCGAACCGTGATCAGCCCCTTCCTGCTCCGACGCTCCAAGTCTGACAAATCGCTGGTTCCGGAGCTGCCGCCAAAGATCGAATCAACAGCGTGGGCAACGCTCACACACGAACAGGCCACCCTGTACCGGGCTGTCACGGACTCACTACTGGAACGGCTGGACACCCTCGGGCGGTTCGAGCGTCGAGGCGCAATCGTCGCAGCAATCACCAAGCTCAAACAGATCTGCAATCACCCAGTGCACTTACTTGGCGACAACGGCCGACTTGACGGGCGTAGCGGCAAATTGGCGCGGTTCGATGAACTGATTGACGATGCGTTTGATGCAGACGAGCAGGTGATTGCGTTTACGCAGTACGTGGAGATGGGCAAACTTGTGCAGCGCCATCTGACAGAGCGGTTGTCACTGTCCACACCGTTCTTGCACGGCGGCCTTGCTCGTACGCGTCGGGATCGTTTGGTGTCCGACTTTCAAGCAGGTTCGTCACCGCTCATGTTGATCAGCTTGAAGGCAGGCGGCAGTGGGCTCAACCTCACCGCTGCGACACGCGTGATTCATATCGACCGTTGGTGGAACCCCGCGGTGGAAGACCAGGCAAGTGATCGGGCATGGCGCATCGGCCAGACCGCCACGGTGCTGGTGCATCGTCTTGCCACCCGCGGCACAATCGAGGAGCGCATCGACACGATCATCACCGAGAAGCGCGATCTGGCGGACCGAGTGCTCTCCGATGGTGGAGTGCCAACAGGTGGCGGAGAAGGCTGGATCACCGAGTTATCCACCGAAGAACTCCGACGATTGATTTCCTTGGAGCGAACATGACTAGTGGCCCTGCTACCGCAGCCTTCGGGGCACTCGCCGCTCGCTCCGACCCCATTCGATTCATGCGCGGCGCAGAACTCGCCGAGCGTGGCATGGTCACGTTGTTGCGCGTCGAAGCTGGACGTTGTTCCGGTCAGGTGCGTGGAAGCCGCAGTGCTCCCTATGCCGTAGAGATGCGGACCCCGGCCCAGGGTGCATTGCCGGATAGGGACGCGTCGGTGACGTTTACGTGCACGTGCCCCGATTGGGCCAACCCGTGCAAACACGCGGTGGCTGTTGCGCTGGTGCTTGGTGAGCAACTGGACGACGACGCCGAGATGCTCACCGTGTTCATCGGGCTGCGACCCACCAAGCGTCCGGGCCGCACAATCGAAGTCCACGTCAACGACGATCAGGTTCCGCCAACGCTCGCCAGATCCGAAGCGCGGCCAACCTGGGCTGAAGGTCTTGTACGACCCACGCTGCCAACCACAGCTGACGCGTTCTTCGGCACATCACCCGTTTCGGTCCCAGCCCCCGACGAACCAGTTGTCGAAGTCCACGCTGCCACCCTTGGCCCGCTGGTGATCGCAGGATTCGACCTTGCCCCCGACGTCATCCGCCTCCTCACCAGCCGCTGACCCGCTGACCATCAACTTGGCCACCAATCAAGAACCGTGTCCTGCAGGGCAGGCCGACACTGCCTATCGTGAGATTGGCATCATGGATGTCATGCCGAGACTCAACACAATCTCCGTGACGACGGAGCAACATGAGCAGCTCGAGGAATTGGCGAACAGTGAGGGCATCACCATGCGGGAGCTGATCGACCGGTTTCTGCGTCGTGAGCGCCGCCGAAGGATTGGTCAGATGCTGACCGAGACAAATGCCAACCGAACAGGCGGGGAGCGACGGTTCGAAGCAGCAGTCGCCGCCGCCGGAACCGGAACCGTGCGCGATGCGCTGCGGTGACGAACAACGGATGGTCGAGGTTCGGGGCACGGCCCCCTGCCGACGAGAGCCACGCCGGCCCCACCCTCAGCCGATCCGCCGCCGAACCATGGCGAGCGCTGTCGCCAACTGCGATTGTGCCCAGGTTTCAAAATGTGCGACAGCGGAATCGTCATCCAAGTAATTGACGAGAAACGGTTCACTTCCCGTCACCGCTAGATCAAAAAAGCGCGTCTCACCGTCACCGTCCGACACCGTCTCGTAGACCGCAATTCCAACGGCACAAATACCCTTGAACGTTGGGCCCACAGCCGAAATCATCGTGAGAACTTCGAATTTCCTTGACTCTCGCGTGAGGCGCAGCGACGACCACTCATCGTGCCGACGGAACTCCGCCGAGAACTCCAGGTTTCGTGCGACCTGAATCTTTTGATAAAGGTTCATCCACCGCTTGTCGGGTTGACCCAGCGACGAATCCGCGACAACTTGAATTTCAGGTCCGCCGACTTCAACCAATTGAGTTCTAATCGACGCCAAAATGCTGTCTAAACGCTCATGAATTCGGTCTGCAAGTTCGAATGCGCGCTGAAACGCAGTGTTTGGTGGCGATGAGAGGTTGCCGAAAGCATCAATGATTTCGTCGAGTCGGGTCGTTTCACGGTAAACACCATCGGCGATTGCAATCGCCCGTCGCAAACGGGCGCGCTCAAGCGCCGAAATCGTGTCCACCAGCGCTGCCAGATTTCCGCTGTCAGCCTGCTCCAAAGCGTCGATGTAGCCCGAGCGAGAATCACGGTCCACGACGAGCGGAAACAAGCCGCCCTTGATGAGAACGAGACTTGCCAGACAACGAGCGACTCGTCCATTTCCATCCTGGAACGGATGAATCTGAGTAAACCGATGATGGAGCCACGCCGCCTCAATTTCGGGCGGCACCAGTGCTGCAACGTGTTCACGATGCAGCTCGACGAGCCGTTCCATCTGTGGTTGCACCTGCTCAACAGGACAATATTCATGCATCAGACCGTCCCGCCGTTCGGGGTTGTTTGACTGAGCCTTCCAATCTCCGCATCGAAGTTCGACTTCGCGATAGTTCCCGAATTGGTCGACTGCCGTGGTCGTTTTCTGATGACGCGTTAGCAACGCGTGCAGTTCTTTGATGAAACCGAGAGTCAAATCACGACCGTCGGAGACGACATCGAAGACCAAGTCGAGCGCTCCAAGCTGGTCCCTGAGCAGCGAGAAGGTATTCGCGTCAATTGGACCTTCTGCGTGTGGCAGCGATGCCGCTTCCAGCCCAACCTCAATAAGTGTGTTTGTAGTTCCTCGGTCGATGGCATACAAACCTTCGATGATTCCTGTCTCGATTGCCCACTCATTCGCGAGCTTTCGATTGAACGTTTGCAACGAACGGTCATCGAGGTCAGTCTTCACCTCCGACCATATTTGCCGCAGCGTTTCAACCTCGGTACAGGCAAGGTGAGTCCAGCCGACGGGAAGGTCTTCGATCGGTTCCCATGAGAAGCCGGTAGCCATGAAAGACATCCTACGAGCACCGTCGCGACCGCTCGGTGAGCTTCGGCAAGGCAAAACGTTCAGTAATCCGCAGCTGCCACGCTGCTGTGGGTGGCCCCTACCTCAGCGGACGGAGCCCTCGGTTCTCAGGGCGCCGATGTCCTCGGCGCTGTACCCGGCCCAGGCGAGAACCGAATCGGTGTCGGCACCAACTGCAGGCGACGGGTGTGGCAACTCAGTCTGGGTACGTGAGAAGCGCGGTGCAGGGGCAGGCTGAGTGAGCCCGTCACGTGTGATGAACGTCGAGCGGGCGACGTTGTGTGGATGCTGTGGGGCTTCGGCGAGTGATAGCACTGGAGCGAAACAGACATCGGTGTGTTCCATTGCTTCGCACCACTCGGCACGTGTGCGCTGCATGAACACCTCTGCCATCTTCCGCTTCAGCTCAGGCCAACGCGCCTGGTCCAACTGCTTGCCCCAGGTGGCGTCGTCCTCCAGCCCGCCCAACCGGCGAAGTTCGGCGTAGAACTGCGGCTCGATGGACCCAATGGAGATGTACTTCCCATCGCTGCATTCGTACACGTCGTAGAACGGCGCTCCGGTATCAAGCATGTTGGTGCCACGAGCTGGCTTGTGCACCCCCATGGCGCTCATCGAATGAAACATGGTCATGAGGACCGCTGCACCGTCGACCATCGCTGCGTCCACAACCTGCCCTTTGCCGGAACGTGCTGCTTCCAGCAGGCCGCAGACCATGCCAAACGCAAGGAACATACCGCCGCCGCCAAAATCGCCCACCAAATTGAGCGGGGGCACCGGCTTGGCACCCGCACGGCCAATCGGTTCAAGCGCTCCTGCGAGGGCGATGTAGTTGATGTCGTGACCGGCAGCCATTGCGTAAGGGCCTTCCTGCCCCCAACCGGTCATACGTCCGTAGACCAGGCGGGGATTGCGTGCGATGCAATCGTCAGGTCCGAGGCCAAGGCGCTCCGTGACCCCTGGTCGGAAGCCTTCGAACATGCCGTCGGCCTTGTCTACCAACCGCATCACTACTTCGCGACCGCCAGCGGTCTTCAGGTCGACGCCAATAGAACGGCGGCCGCGCTCGGAAATGGACAGGTTGGGGCGACCGCTTGGCTCAGCAGGAACAGCCTGTGCGCGCTCCACACGGATCACGTCAGCGCCCATATCGGCGAACAGCATTCCGGCAAACGGACCGGGTCCGATGCCTGCGAGTTCAACAATGGTCAAGCCTGAAAGTGGTCCACTCATGGCGCCATGTTGTTGGCCGATGGTGCTCGCCGACAAATCGGCGACGCAAGATCGGCGAAGATCCGTCGAAGATCCGGCGGGAATCCGGCGAAGATCCAATGAAATGGGTCAAGAAGCTGCCAGGCTGTGGGGATGTCTTGGCAGTCAACGGACGCCGCTCAGGGCGACCGCACAGGCGATTCAGCCTCACTCCCCGCAGCAATTGAGATCAAAGCTGGCGGCGCGTCCGGAGAAGCACCCCTCATTGTTGGAACGCGACGCGTCGGCGGGCTGTTTGTTTCGATCGCCCTGACCGAGAGCGGTTCTGGTATCCGGATCGATTGGACCCTGCACAACCAGGGCCGCGAAACAGTGGTCCTCGCCGAGGCTCGCATCCGGTTCCCTGAACTTCGTCCGCACCGGGTACTTGCTCCCGGCTGGACCACCTCCTCCACAGTCCGGCGGTGCGCCCCGGATCATGTAGTACCCGCCAACGAAACGTCTGCGCAGCGCCGCCAGCAGGACCACGCAGACCTTGCGCGGGCGAATCAGTCCGTCGCTGCACATCAGGTGATGGGCCACGACGCCGGCGTGCTTGGCTTCCTCCACGGAGCGGTCCACTTCGGCATCATCGAAGGCCCTGCTCCTCGGACCAGCGGCGTAGGCACCGCTGCGATCGCACTCCTCGACGGCATCGAACTGCATGCGGGCGAACAGATCACGTTGGACCCGTTATGGGTCGCAGCCGGAGACCCATCCGCGCTCCTCGCAGAATTCCACGACCTGTGGGCATTGGAAAGCCTCGCTGCCGGACGGGCTGCTGTTCGCACTGGCATCGGCTGGTGGACCGGCCCAGAGGTGCACGGCGACGTTGGGCTGCTTGCTGTCTCGGTCGACGCCGCAGCTGACTTCGGGCTGTCGCATGTTGTGCTGGGTTCCGGCGCGCCGGTCATCGACGACATGGTTCGCGGCGGTGGCGGCGCATCCAGCGCCTACCGCAGCGCGACTGCCCGGGCCGTGCTTGACCCGCTTGCCGCACGCATTCGTCAACGCGGTCTTCGTCCGGGTCTGCGGTGTCGCCCGTTCGCAATCGAAAGCGACTCATCTTTCGTGGCGCACAGTGTGGAGCAAGCGCCGGGCAAGGTCCGGTTCGTCCACGGCTACCCGGTTGCCGACCTCACCGACGAGTCCGTCTTGGAAGCGCTCACCGCTGCATTTGCCGCACGTCGAGCAGCAGGTTGGGACGTCTTTTACTTGGAGGATGTCTGGTCCGGAGCAGTTCCTGGCCACCGCCTCGGGAGTTCCATCGCGACGCGCGCCGAAGCGTTGCGGGTCGCGTTGGGTGCAATCCGCGAGGGTGCTGGTGACGACGCCATTCTCATCGCGGATGGCGTCCCGCCCGGGCAGGCCGCAGGCATCGTCGACCGTGTTGTCACTGGCGAACTCGGACGCTCGTCCTGGGTCCACCATGCGCTTGGGCATAGGCGGTTGTGGAGTGCAGGCCCGGCCGCAATTGATCTGCGCGCACAGTTTCCTGAAGAACGTCGTGGCATCCTCGACATGACGCTCGCTGGTGGAGGTTGCGCCGCGCTTACTGGCGTTCCGCTCACCGACGACCTCGGCAAGGCGCTCGCCGCATACCTGCTGGACCTCAGCCCAGCCGCGGACGGGCGGGTCCAGGTTGACGATGCCGTCACCGGCCAGCGTCGCATCACAGCAGGACCATTTTCAGTCGGACCAGGGCCTAGCGAGTACACCACGCAGATCAGCTCTGGCGAGATACTGGCGTCGCAATAGCGAAACCGGTGGCCGTCTGCCGTGGCCCTCAGGATGGCCGTCTGCAGTGGCCTTCAGGATGGCCGTGTGCATGGCCGTCAAGGGGAAATCTTGATGGCCGTCAAGGACCGCACTCACGGTCTGCCGTGCGGCCCTACATTTGACGACTATGCCTGAGACCATCACCGCTGTTGCGCCTGGCCGCGTCAACATCATCGGCGACCACACCGACTACACCGGCGGGCTTGTCCTTCCGATGGCCATCCACCTCGCAACCACCATCACGGGCACTCGTGGCGGCAACGAGGTTCGGCTCACCTCAGCGGACGAAGACGAACCAGCCATCGTGCCGGTCGACGTGACGGACCCCACGGCTTGCGAGCCGATGTGGGCTCGATACGTGGCCGGTGTGGTGAAGGCCCTGCAACCCGCTGAGGGATTCGTTGGAGCAGTTTCAACGACCGTGCCGATTGGGGCAGGCCTCTCTTCCTCCGCGGCATTCGAAGTTGCGCTTGCTCTTGCGTTGGGCGCAGACGGATCACCGTTGGAGCTAGCCCAACTTTGTCAGCGCGCAGAGAATGAGGCCACTGGCGTTCCTACCGGCATCATGGATCAGCTCGCCTCAGCCGCAGGAGTGGAGGGCGGCGCACTCCTCATCGATTGCCACCATCTCACGGTTTTGCCAGTTACGCTTCCACCCGAACTTGACGTCGTTGTGGTTCACTCCGGCCAAGCCCGCACGCTTGCTGCATCTGCCTACACGGAGCGAGTGATGGAACTTCGCGAGGCAGAGGCAGTGGTCGGTCCGCTGCGGCTCATTACCTCCGTTGAGCAGTTGAACGCAATCGAAAACCCAGTCGCCCTGCGACGTGCGCGCCACGTTGTGACAGAGAATGAACGTGTGCGGCAATTCGTCGAGGCCCTGCGCACGCTTACAGGCACTTCACTGCATGATCGCTTGGCGTCACTGATGGCAGACGGGCAACGCAGCCTCCGCGAGGACTTCGAGAATTCAACACCCGTTGTGGACGCTTGCATCGAACGGTTGATGGCTATTCCAGGCGTGATCGCTGCACGTATGACCGGCGGCGGTTGGGGCGGCTGTGTGGTTGCACTCGCACATAGCGGCACGCTGAACGAAGGCTGGTTGGTTCGCCCCTCAGCGGGCGCGCATCTCTCGGCGTAACCGCTGGATGGCGGCCGGGGTTCGCACTCCCCACCAGAACAAGTCTTTCCCGTCCACGTACACAACGGGTGCAACAGCGCTGAGCTCTTCTTCGTGACGTTCGGTGAAGTGGTACGGCTCTGTAGGCGCAAGAACCAGGTCCGGTGCGAGGGCACGCACTGCATCGAGTTCGATCTCGGGATACCGAACATCCATATGTGCGCAGACGTTTGTGATGCCAGCGGCTTCAAGGAGCGTCGATGCGTAGGTGTCGCCGTTGATGGTCATCCACGGTCGACGCCAAATTGGAACCCACGCCGAAACCAGCCTCGCTGGCGCATTGTCGGTGTCAATAGCTTCCGCAGCGTCCGTTTGTCCGGAGTATTCAGCGGCCCCGGGCAAACCGAGCGTGTTTCGTAGCCGAACAAGCTCTGGCGCAACGTGAACAAGCGCCGTGATGGAAAACACGAACACGGGTACCCCCGCGTCGACCAAAGCGCTGTGGTCTTCGATGCGATTCTCTTGGTCACACAGAACAACGAGGTCGGGCTTCAGGGCCGCGACTGCTTCGACATCAGGGTTCTTGGTTCCGCCGACGTGTGGCAGTTCTGGTCGTTCACAGAACCGGCTCACTGCGACCGGTGTGACTCCCCATTCGATCAGTGTTTCGGTAGCCGACGGCACCAAGCTGACAACACGTGGCGTCATCACATCTGGTCGAGGAGTTGCTGTTTCTTTGCGTCGAACTCAGCTTGGCTGACCACACCGCGTTGACGCAGATCGTCCAGCTTCTCAATCTGCTCGGGGACGCTGAGCGGACGAGTGCCGGCCATACGGTCCATGTCTCGTGCCTGGTTGCGCTCGATCTGCCGGTAGACCTCGCGTTGTATCTCGGCAGGACGGCTCATGTCCGAGAACACTGCCCGGCCGTCTTCTCCACCGGATTCCACAACAAGGTCGCCGCTACCGGTCATCCGCTCGCCAACACTCTGCGCGCAGGAGATGTTGTTGATGCGGTCAAGGGGGATCTCCATGGAGTTCTTGGCAATGAAACCCTTACGGCTGATGAGCCGTTGTGAGGTGAGCACCAAGGAGTTGGACCGCCACACCAACCACTTGCGCACAGCGTTCAGGATGGCGAGGGCCGGGATGATGAACGCTGCCCACGTGATCCAGCCGTTCTGGTTCCCTTTTCCCGGATTGAGCAGTTGCGCAGCGGCAACCGCTGCTGCCAAGCAGACGGCCACCAGCGCGGCGACGCCGAAGAGTGCCTTGATGTGTGGACGCCTGACGAGGACAAGTTCTTCACCGTCATGCAGGAACCGAGGTTGTGCAGCCATGGCTGGAGCCTAACGGGCCCCTCACCAGACGCGACGAGCCGGTTGACAGCGATCACCAGATGGCAAGCGGCGAGTTGTCCCGGATGAGCTGGTCCTTGGTGACAAGTCGGGTGTTGGCTGCAATGGCGTCGGCAACGATGACCCGGTCGAACGGATCGCGGGTCCACGACAGCTTTCCTGCGTTCGCGACAACTGCTGCCATCGAAACCTCAGATTGAGACAGCCCGATTCGGTCGCGGAGGTCAGCAACTATCGCTGGCCCCGAAACCGTGAGGCGACCGATCTCGTATAGGGATGTCAGTTCAAGTTCGACCATCGGCGAGATCACGATGTCGTTGTTGTTGATTGCATCAGCCGCCGGTTTGCTCAGCCGTTCCGCGGTGCCAGCGAAGAGCCACACCACGATGTGCGTATCAAGGCGGACTACGGCTTCCATTCACCAGACCAGTCGACGTGCACAAAGTCTTCAGAGTCGCCCACAACCGATTCTGAGCGAAGCACCAGATGGTCGAGACGGTTTCGAGGCACGTCGGGAACGATTCGCAACCGTCGTCCGTTGCGCTCGATCTCGATGACTTCACCGGTCTCGAGGGCATGGTCAAGCAGTCGATAGATGTTCTCCCGAAGTTTCGAAGCAGTGAGCAACATGGCTGGAAGGATAACACGTACGATTCCCGGCACACCGTACGTACGTAACGTGGGAAAGGGAGTCCAGCTTGCAGGAGCCAGAAGTTCTGGATTTCTGAATCACACGCGTGTCGTTCTGTCATACCCCCTCCCGTAGGGTGTGTGCATGGCATCGGACACCCGGCCCCTCCTCGAGGGGCTCAACCAGGCGCAAGAGCGTGCAGTGGTTGCCACCCACGCGCCCTTGTGCATCCTGGCGGGTGCCGGATCAGGCAAGACACGGGTGCTTACCCGCCGCATCGCCTACCGCATCGCGCAGGGCACAGCAGAGCCGCAGCACACGCTCGCTATCACGTTCACCCGCAAAGCAGCTGGCGAACTCACCAAGCGGCTTTCGGCACTTGGCGTCCGGGACCGGGTCGCCACAGGCACGTTTCACTCGGTTGCGTTCAACCAACTCCGCCAGTACTGGGCAGAGCACGGCATCACGGCCCCAACACTCACTCAGTCCAAGCTCCGCATCCTCATGCCACTGGTTTCCCAGAAGCTCCTTTCCGGCCCAGGTGCGTCAGCCCAACCCGGTGACCTGGCTTCCGAGATCGAATGGGCCAAGGCCCGGCTCATCACGCCGCAGAACTACGTCGCCGCGGTCAATTGCGCCGGCCGCAAACCGCCCCTCGGCGCCGAAGCCATGGCAGAGCTGTTTGCCCGGTACGAAGCAGACAAGCGCCGCCGTGGCCTGGTGGACTTCGACGATCTCCTGGTGCTCACGGTGCAGGCCATGGAGGCAGACCGAGAGTTCGCCGCCCGCCAGCGTTGGCGTTTCCGCCACCTGTTCGTGGACGAGTTTCAAGATGTCAACCCGGCACAGGCACGTCTCCTGGACGGTTGGTTGGGCCTGCTGGACCACCCCGTAGACCTCGACGATCTCGATGGCGTTTCGTCGCCCTCGTCCCGAACGCCAGTATCCGACGCAGAAAGTGCCAAACCGCTTTCGTTCGACACTTCCTTCGTCGATCGTTCTGGCGATTTCGGTGACGACGACGGGTACGACACCTATAACGATTACGACCCCTACAACAATGACCTCGACGCTGACCGTGCCGTCATGGCTCCCGTCGCACGGTGGGCTGTGCCAGACACGGTCGACCTCTGTGTTGTCGGAGACCCCAACCAGGCCATCTACGGGTGGAACGGCGCAGACCCGCGTTTTCTCGGAGCATTCCGTCGTCGGTTCCCCAACGGTGGATTTGTTCGTCTCGAAGACAACTATCGGTCCTCGCCGCAGGTCCTCACCGTGGCCGATGCGGTGCTTGGCCTCGGATCCCGCCAAAGCCGAGCATTGCGGCCCAACAAGACCGACGGCCCAGTTCCCACGGTTACCGCATACCCGTCCGACATTGAAGAGGCGCGCAGCATCGCCCGGTTAGCGCGTGACCACCACAACGCTCGTGTGCCCTGGAAGCACATGGCTGTGCTCACCCGCACCAACGCGCAGCTCCTGTTGTTCGAAGAGGCGTTCCGCGCTGTTGGCATTCCCCACCGTGTTCGTGGCGGGCAGGCCTTTCTCCAGCAACCAGAAGTTCTGCGCACGCTGTCCATGCTCAATGACGGCCCCGCAAGAATCCCGCTCGCATCACGTCTGAACGACCTTGAAGAACTGGTCGCCGAACTGCGAGACGATGCACTCAGCCCAGACTCGCCCTCGCCGGACGGGGCAAACGGGGCAGACGATCGCATCGCCCAAATCGAGGGCGTCATCCGCATGGCGCACGAATACCTCGGCATCGAAGCACAAGGAACCGTCGCGGGGTTCCTCACGTGGCTGCACGGGGCAATCACTTCTTCCAACGACGAGCCGCAACGCCAAGCAGACGTGGTCGAGCTGTCCACGTTCCACCGCGCCAAGGGTCTGGAGTGGCCGGTGGTGTTCGTTGCCGGCCTCGAGCGGGGCTACGTCCCCATGGGCAGTGCAGACACTCCGCAGGCCCGCGCAGAGGAACAGCGACTGCTCTACGTCGCAGTCACCCGCGCAGAGTCCGTGCTCGCCTGCTCGTGGGCCAAGTCACGGACATTCGGCTCTCGCACCACCGGCCGCTCCCCTTCGTACTGGCTGGAAAACGTGGAAGCCGCCATCCGTTCCATGGCACCGGGCAACACTGCAGACTGGCAGACAATTCTCCGGGAAATGAAGGAACGGGTTGCAGCAGCACGCGCCGCCGGCCTCCCCGGTGTCGCAGGCACCAAGAAGGCCGCCATCGACCTGGGCTCCAACGCAGACCCCGTTTTGTACCAGCGTCTCAAGGCATGGCGCACCGCAGAGTCACGCATGTCAGGCATTGCAGCGTTCGCAATCCTCCACGACACCTCCCTCGCCGCCATCGCCGAAGCTCGTCCGGTCACCAACGACGGATTGTTGGCGGTTCCCGGAGTAGGGCCTGTGAAAGTTGCCCGCTACGGGCCAGCATTGCTCGGCGTGGTGCGCGAAGCTACGGCGTTACCTGTCGGCTCCGCCGCAAAACGGCGGCCGGCCTAGTCCGTCTTCGCGTCGCCTCGGCCACCGCGGGGCACCGTTGGGGGCAACGAGAGTGAAGTTCACCATCCATCAGGTGTTCGAGGGGCCGGCGGCCGAACTCTGCAACGCGCTGACCAACGCGGACTACCTACGCCACATGGGCAAGCTGGCTGACCTGGGCACCCCGGAACTGGTCGGTCAGAAACGGGTCAAGGGAACCGTCAGTCAACAGGTCCGCACCACGTTCACCGGCAAGCTGCCATCGCTCGCGTTGAAAGTCATCGACCCCGAGAAGCTCAGCTGGGACGAGTTCACCGAGATCGACACCAAAGCCCATACGGCCACGTTCAAGATGATCCCGGTCCACTACCAGAACTATTTTCGGTGCGGCGGTGCATGGGAACTGCAAGAACACGCAGATGGTGTTTCCACCACCAGGCTCATTTCCGGTGACCTCAAGGTCTCCTCGCCCATCCCGTTCGTCAACGGTCAGGTGGAACGCGCCATCATCAGCGGACTCCGCGAACGCCTAGCCCAAGAGCCAGCGATCTACAGCTCCTACCGCCGGTAAGGCGCTCGCGAGAGAGGTTGCCCCCAATGCAGGGGGTGATCCACCTCCGAGTTGCGCTGCGAGGTGGATTGCCGCAGCGAAAGAGATCCACGGCACTCGCTAGCTTTGCCATATGACCACAACGCCTCCACCGGTGGAAATCGTCGACGTTGGGCCTCGGGACGGCTTGCAGAACGACCCGGTGATCGTGCCAACGGCCACCAAAGTGGAGCTGGTCCAACGTCTCATCGCCAGCGGGTTGCGTCGAATTGAAGTCACTTCATTCGTTAACCCTGCACGAGTGCCCGCAATGGCTGATGCAGCCGAACTCATGGCTGCGCTGCCTCGCCCCGACGGCGTCACCTACGTCGGGTTGGTGTTGAACGAAAAGGGACTCGACCGTGCGGTGGCCGCAGGCGTGCACGAGGCGAACTGCGTCGCGGTCACCTCAGATTCCTTCTCGCTGCGCAACCAAGGCGTCGACGCATTGGAAACCGTTGCGGTGTGGGGTCGCATCGCTGCTGCTGCGGTAGCCAACGAGATGCCTGCATCGGTCATCATCAGCGCAGCGTTCGGATGCCCGTTCGATGGAGACATACCTGTCGCTCGCCTCATCGAGATTGTCGACCGTGCCCTGCAGGCGGCCGCCGACGCTGACTGCAAGCCAGTTCGTTTGGTGCTGGCGGACACCATCGGGGCGGCGGCGCCTGGGATGGTCATCGAACGAATCAGTGCCGTACGCACGCTTACTGATGCGGCCGGCGTTCCACTTGGCTGCCATTTTCACGACACTCGCAACACCGGAGTAGCTAACGCCTGGGCAGCGGTCACTGCCGGCGTCTGCATGCTGGAAGCCTCCATCGGTGGAATTGGCGGCTGCCCGTTTGCGCCCAATGCCACCGGCAACGTGGCAACCGAAGATGTGGTGTTTGCCCTGGAACGTTCTGGCGTCAGCACCGGCCTGGACCTCGCTGCTCTCCGAGCCACCACGTTGTGGCTAGGTGAGCAACTTGGCCGCACGTTGCCCTCTGGGTATTCCGCAGCTGGACCGGTTCCGGGGCCATTAAGTACGGGTAGGCCCGGTGGGGCAAAGTGACAGCGAATTCAACCCCGACACCACCCACACCAAACCCGACACCCACTGCAACTCCGACCAGATCCGGGCCGTTGGCGGGTGTGACCCTGATCGAAATGGGTCAGCTCATCGCGGGGCCGTTCTGCGGTCAGTTGATGGCCGACTACGGCGCGGACGTGATCAAGGTGGAGGACCCTGGCCGGGGCGACCCCATCCGGGAATGGGGCTTGGACAAGTTTGAGCCCGGCGACCCAACTGCGCAGCCACTTTGGTGGCCGATCCTCGCCCGCAACAAGCGCTGCATCACAGCAAACCTCCGCGATGCACGCGGCCAACAGCTCATTCGAGATCTCGTTGCGGGTGCCGATGCGCTGCTGGAGAACTTCCGTCCGGGCACCTTGGAGCGATGGGGAATGGCCCCGGAAGAGTTGTGGAAGATCAACCCGCGGTTGGTGATCATCCGAGTCTCTGGTTACGGCCAGGACGGTCCGTATTGCGAGCGGCCTGGGTATGCCAGCGTCGGCGAGGCAATGGGGGGCATCAGGTATCTCATGGGCGACCCTGGGTCACCGCCGTCTCGAGCCGGGATCTCGCTGGGCGACTCACTAGCCGCGATGTTTGCCTGCATGGGTGGACTGGCTGGAATCATCAGTGCACGTACAACTGGCCGAGGCCAGGTTGTTGATGCATCGATCTACGAGTCGGTGCTGGCCATCATGGAATCGCTGATCCCCGATTTCGTCGTTGCAGGCCACACCAGAGAACGCAGCGGGGCAAAGCTCACCGGCATCGCGCCATCTAACGTCTACCCAACGGCGGACGGGCGCATGGTCATCATCGCTGCCAACCAAGACACGCTCTTCTCCCGGCTGTGCCTTGCGATGGGAACACCTGAACTGTCATCGGACCCGCGTTATGCCACACACGCAGCCCGCGGCGTCAACCAAGATGAGCTGGACCACCGCATTGCCCAGTGGTCCGTCACCATCCCAGCCGATGAACTGCTTGAGCTGCTGCGTCGCAACGATGTGGTGTGCGGGGACATTTTCCGCGCGGTTGACATGCTTGGCGATCGACACTTTGCCGCCCGTGAGTCCATTGTTTCCGTGCCAACCGAACGAGGCGACTTCCCGATGCACAACGTATTCCCACGCTTCAAAGGAACACCGACTGCTGTGCGTTGGCCCGGCCCATCACATGGCCAGCACACTGACGAAGTGTTGAAGGAGCGACTCGGCCTACATGCTGCTGCTCTAGCTACCTTGCGCGCTGACGGCGTCATCTAGCCGCGTTCACTGAACCCCAAGAACATAGTCGTGCACGCGCATTCAGCCGAGGTCGTCATCATCGGTTCAGGCATGGGTGGGTCCACCACTGCGCTTGCCTTAGCCCGACGCGGCGTCGATGTTTTGGTTATCGAGCGCGGCCACCGCCTACCGAGCGAACCAGAGAACTGGTCACCGCACGCCGTCTTCGTCGACCGTCGCTACAAACCGGCCGACACGTGGACGGATCGGCACGGCAAACCATTTCATCCTGGCGTCCACTACGTGGTTGGCGGCAACACCAAGGTCTACGGCGCCAGCCTCCCTCGTTTTCGTGAGCGGGACTTCGACGCCACCGAGCACGTTGAGGGATTTTCTCCAGCTTGGCCTTTCAGCTATGCGGACTTGGAGCCGTATTATGCGGAGGCCGAGCGCATCTACAACGTGCATGGAACCACAGGCCAGGATCCAACGGAGCCGTGGCGAAGTGGGCCGTACCCGCATCCAGCGTTGACCCACGAGCCGTACATCGCGGCGATGGCTGACCGGTTGCGGGTAGCAGGGGTGAATCCGGCAGCCAATGCAATGGGAGTCGACCTCAACTCGCAGCCGCAACCATCAACATGCATACGATGCGCCACGTGTGATGGCTTTCCGTGTCGGGTGGGTGCGAAGAGCGATGCCGAGACTTGCGCGCTCAACCCAGCTCTGGCCACCGGCAAGGTACGGCTGCTGGAAGGCGCAATCGTCCAACGCATTCACGAGGTGAACGGCCGCGTGGATCACCTGGTGGTGGAGACCGAAGATGGCCCCGTCACCGTAACGGGCAAGCGGTTTGTGCTCAGCGCCGGATCAGCAAACTCCGCTGCGTTGCTGCTGCGTTCCTCGCTGGCCAACTCGTCGGACCTTGTTGGACGTAACTTCATGATGCACAACAACGCCCATATTGCCGCGGTCGACCTCAAGCGAGCCAACAACGCAATGTTCCAGAAGACGTTGTCGGTGAATGACTGGTACCACGATCAAGGCGACGGACAGCCTTTCGGAGTGCTGCAACTGATCGGCAAAGTGCAGGGCGTGATGATGAAGAGTTGGGCCACTCGTGTCCCGCTGACGCTGCTCGATGGAATCGCCAAACACAGCGTGGAATGGCTCGTGATGGCGGAGGATTTTGCGCATCCGGATAACCGCGTGACGCTCGATTCGTCGGGAAGGATCGTCATAACTCGTAAGGCGCTTGGCACGGCGAACCATGCTCGATTGCTTGCCAAGGCCAAGCGATTGCTCCGTACCGCCGGTTACCAACACGTGTTTACGCAACGGTTCGACATTTCAATGAACAGCCACATGTGTGGCACCACGGTGGCCGGCACCTCAGGTTCCACCAGCGTGGTGGACTCGTGGTGTCGATCTCACGACATCGAAAACCTGTGGATAGTGGACGCTGGATTCTTCCCCTCGTCGGCAGCCATGAACCCTGCGCTGACCATCGCGGCCCAGGCGCTTCGTTGCGTCGCCGAGTCAGACCTCAGCGGGAGTTAGACGCTCACTTGGACACTCACTCAGTCCGGCAACATCGGCACTTCAAGAAAACGACGGCCAAGGTTGGATGCGCGCGTTACCGACGACTTCCCAAACCGGTCTTGGATTGCGTCAAGCGTTGAGTCCAGCGCCAGAGACTCTCCGTCCTTGAAGGGCAACGCAAGTTGGACCGTACCGTCAGAACTGAGGCCCGTGACGGAGAGACCAATTCTCGTCAGACCCCTCGTGCGAGCGTCTGGCCAAATCCCCGTGAACAACGACTGAGCAGGGGCAAGTATGGCAGCGGTGGTGTTGGTTGCTTCGTCCAGTGTGTGCGAGCGGGTGGCGTTGGTGAAGTCGCCAAACCGCAGGCGCAGCACAACGGTGCGACCCACCCGGTCGGCCTTGCGCATTCGAGCGCAGACACGGTCCACCACGTTGAGCAGAAGTGCATCGCATTCATCGCGATTGAGTCCGCCTCGCGGAAACGAGCTCTGCGAACCAATAGACCTGCGGCGGCGACCCGTGTCCACACGACGAGGGTCACGGTTGTTCGCAAGCGCAAACAGGTGATGACCCGCAGCGCGGCCGACCGCATCAACCAGAAACGTCTCGTCAAGCGCAGCGAGGTCTGCCACACGATGTAACCCGCGGGCGTGAAGTTTGGCCGACGTCACCGGGCCTACACCCCACAGCACTTCCACCGGAAGCGGATGGAGGAACGCAGCTTCGCCGCCGGGCTCAACAACGATTAGCCCATCTGGCTTGGCGGCTGCACTTGCAACCTTGGCCAGATGCTTGGTGCTTGCCACCCCAACACTGAGCGGGAGCCCCACTTCAGCGGCAACACGTGCACGCAAGGTTCTCGCAATGCTGGGCCCGTCCCCCACCAAGCGACGAAGCCCGGTGACGTCGATGAAGGCCTCGTCAATAGAAACCCCTTCCACCTCGGGCGACGTCTCACGAAAGATGCGGAACACCTCCTTGCTTGCCTCGCTATATGCGTGCATACGAGCTTGCACCACGATGGCATCGGGACAGAGACGCTTCGCCTCGCGGACACTGGTGGGGCACCGAACCCCTGCGCGCTTAGCTTCGTAGCTTGCCGCGGTGACGACACCCATGCCCACCAACACAGGTTTCCCGCGCAGCGCAGGGTTGTCTCGCTGCTCAACCGACGCATAGAAGGCGTCAAGGTCTGCATGCATGATTGTACGCACTGGGGGTTCGGCCATCGTCGTCACGGCCCCACTGTAACGAACAGGTGTTCGTTCGTCTAGTCCGGATTCAAGACGTTCAGCAGGGTCGCGTTGAATCGAACATCTGGTGGCCGCCGGACGCGATGTCAAAGGTCCGAGCGTTCACAACGGCACCGGAAGCATCACGTTCTGCGGGACTCTCCTCCAGGCGCATCCGCGCGCTGGACGCCTGGATTCGACTGTTCAGCAACGGTGCCAAGAGACCGCTGATCGATCGATAGCGGACTTGCGTACAGACAACAACGAACGTCGATTGGGGGGCAGGCTGCAAGACACCCTTCGCGAGCGGGAGCCCATCGGCGTCTTCGAACTGAACCCGCACCCGAACACGATCCTCTCCGATGAGATACACCCGGGAACCGGCGAAGCAGAGAATTCGCCGTGCCTCGGCCGCATTCCCGTCCGCACCGAACGACATCGACGAAGCCTGAGAACACGAACTGGTCGCGCTCAAGTCGGTTCCCTTCCACGCTGCCGCAGCGCGCGCACCGTCGCGACTCGCAGTGGAGACCGAATTCATGGAAAACAACGCCATCGTCAGATCCATCAGCCCGACCACAAGCGTGAAAAAGATCATCGCGACGAGCGCGAACTCGACCGAGGCGGCCCCACCTTCCCGCTCTCCGGAGCGAAGGTGCTGTCGTCTGACCACATAGGTGTTTCGACCGACGGGGATTATTACTTTAGGGACCGCTCAATATCGCCGATGGATCACCGATATGGGTTGCTTCGCCTCGCGCAAGGACGAACGTGGGGCCGCCGCAGTCGAGTTTTCGCTCATCGCGTCGATGCTTGTTTCGTTGGTGTTGGGCCTCATCGACACAAGCTTCGTGATGGACGACGCCAATCGCACGCGCCAATTGGTGCGCGAGAGCATTCGGATGATCGCGACGGACTCGCCGGCGCGGGTTCCGGCCACCGCAAGCACCGTTTGCGGAGCTACCACTGGGGCAATGGGTAACGTGGCCCGATCACAGTGGGCGGTGTGTCGAGTTGTGGCCCTCGGGCGGGGACTTCAACTCAATACCACCAGGCTTTCGGTACAGGTGCGCACCGGGCAGGTGGGCGCCAACGGGCTCCAGATCAGCCCGCTCACTGGTCCTCAACACACGGAAGCGATCGTCGTGTGTGTTGCGTACCGCACCTCAAGCCGCAGCGGGCTTTTTGGGTGGCATGTATGACCAACGGCTCCTCCGTGCCCGCATGGTCATCCCCGCAGACTCCTCCACACCGATCACATCATCGACCATCTATCAAGGCAGTTACGGGCCAACCGTTGATTGGACCTCGTGCGAACAGGCAAATGGAACCATCTGACATGAGGTCAGACGAGCGTCACGATCCCGCGGAGCGTGAGCAGGGCGCAATTGCGTTGCTCTTGGCCCTTGTGATGTCGGTGCTGCTGGTGTTCGGCGCGTTCGCGGTGGATCTGTCCAACTCCTTCCAGCAGCGGGCGCTGACCGAGAACGCAGCGGACGCCGGCACATTCGCCGCGGTTTCCGGTTACCGCTCGGCGTGGGCAGCTCTGTCGCAACTAGCGGTGAGCGACCCGACACGCCGAGACGCTGCCCGTTCGAGTGCGTTCACTACCGCACACCGCTACCTCCTGGTCAACTCACATATGACTGCCGCGCAATACGCGGCGTGCATTGATCCGGTGATCCAGGCCGACCAGGCGCTGCCAGCCGGACAACGCTTGTACACGGCGGTGTCTCCACACGCGCCCGGTTGCGTGGCCGTCAACGACAGAGATCCAGAGCGGCCCGAGTTTCGCGTCTGGGTTCCGCGGCTGGTCAAAGGAACGTTCAGCCAAACATTCACGGCGTCGCCGCTCCGAGCAAACGGGTCCGCAAAACTGGCCATAACCATGGGCCCAGCCCCACAGTCTTCGTGCGGCATTTACGCGCTCGCAGCCTCCAATCGAACAGGTCAAGGTGCAGCCACGTTCGACCTCAACGGCATCGGGACCTGGAGCGTCAGCGGATGTGCTCACAGCAACGGCAACACGTTGATTCAGAACCCCTCGCAGATCACCACCCCAGCCGTGCGGGCAGTTGGCACCGTATCGTGCACAGCCACGGTCGGATTTGTCTGCCCGCCGCCCCATGTCAACGGCTCGGCGCAACCAAACTCCGCCTGGGTGAACGATCCGCTGCGCCATCTCCCCAACCCACCCGCACCAGGAATCGCTGCGTCGTTCGACACGTTTCTGCAGAACTGCGCGTGTCAGACCCTCACCCCTGGCACGTACTCCGGCCCGTACAACACAATCGGCAACGGAGCGACGATCTACCTGATGCCGGGCAACTACACGTTCATCAACGATGGTCAGCCGTTCAACATCGGCGGCAGCCTGCTCATGCACCCATCCGCTACGGCAACAGACGGCGTCACGCTCTTCTTCATGGGCGGCGGCGAGAAGCTCATGGTGCGCAACGGGGGCATCGTGAATCTTCGCGCGCAACGGACCGGACCGTATGCAAACGTACTGTTCTATTACGACCGGTCCGCAATTGGACAGATGGGCTTGCGCGTCAACCCTGGGTCGTCGCTCCAAGGAACGGTCTACCTCCCGAACGGGGAGTTGCGATTCGACGTACAGATGAGTGGATGGAACACAACATCCCGATTCATCGCCGCAACGATCTCGAACCAGCAAACTGCGTTCAACATCAACATCGATGAGAGCACCAACGCGCAGTTGATCTTCTGATTCGCATTGGCATCGGGCCCCTGTCAGCCGATAGGCACTTCGGATGACCACTCTTGCTGGAATGTCCGTGTTGATCACCGGAGGCGGCAGTGGCATCGGCCTCGGTGCAGCGAAACGGTTGGCGGCCGACGGAGCGCACGTCACGATATGTGGCCGTAGCGAGGACCGCCTGAAATCCGCAGCGCAAGAGATCCTCGCCGTGGCAGCCACCGGTACGTCAGTCAGTGTCGCTGCGGCAGACATGACCGTCGAAGAAGACGTGCGGCGAGTCGTGCAAGCAGCATGCGCTGCCAACGGACGCATCGATGGTGTGTTGGCATCAGCAGGCGGCTCCGCCGGCCTCGGGCCGGTCGTGACCATGGACCTTGCAGTCTTCAGAGCAACAATCGATATGAACCTGGTCAGCACTCTGTTGACCATCAAGCACGTGGCGCCCGTCATGGCACGCAACGGCGGCGGTTCGATTGTGGCGGTGTCTTCAATCGCAGGTATCAAGACACACCGTTTGATGGCGGCCTATTGCGTGGCCAAGGCTGGAATCGACATGTTGGTACAGGTGTCTGCAGATGAACTTGGGGCATCGCAGATCCGCGTCAATTCCATCCGACCAGGCTTGGTGGACACCGACCTTGTCGGAAGCATCACCAAGGGCGGGCCGCTGCTTGCCGACTACGAAGAGAAGATGCCCTTGGGGCGAGTGGGAACCGTGCAGGACACCGCCGGGTTGGCCTGCTTCTTATTGGGTCCGGACTCAACGTGGATCACCGGCCAGAACATCAGCGTGGACGGCGGCCACCATCTTCGGGGAGGACCGAACTACGGCCTGATGCTCGACGCGTACATTCCGCCCGACGTGCAGCGCGGCCTCATCCCAGAGGGCTGACAGAGCAACTGCTTCGCCGGTCGACTAAAACCGGCCCATGCGAGTCTCCTGCGCTTTCCCACCTGTCCCCGAAACACCCGCACACATCAAGTTGGCCGAACAGCTCGGTTATCACACCGCATGGGTCTACGACACTCCGGCGCTCCAACTCGATGTGTGGATGACGCTTGCACTGGCAGCAACGCAGACGCATCGCATCATCATCGGACCTGGCGTCCTCATCCCGTCGCTCCGGCACCCCATGGTGACCGCGTCGGCGATTGCACATCTTGTGAGCCTCGTCGGAGTAGAGCGAGTGGTCGTCGGATAGGCACCGGCTTTACCGGCCGTCGAGCAATGGGCCAGAAGCCACTTCGTTGGGCCGACATTCCAACGAACGTCGAGACGGTTCAGGCGCTTCTTCGCGGCGAAACAGTCCTGGTCGATGGACAAAATGGTGGAGATGCTGCACGGTGCCGGACAAGCTCCTCACAGGCCCATCGAGGTTCGGTGGGTGCTCGGAGTGAACGGTCCTTACTTTCATTTCCGCTAAGCTCCTTTCCATTAGTCCAACCACCTCCTCTGGTCAGACCGATTCGGTTCGTACGAGTTGAGACCGTCACAACTTTCGCCCACCAGGTTCAGCGCGACCTGAGCGCCGGGGCATCGGAACAGCGGCCGATATGGGGCTGGGCATCTTCACCAGCCGACCACGAGGCGACGCTTCCTACGTGAACATACCAACAGCGACTTTGCTTGGATTCGGAACAGTGATCCGGCCCGGCGAAACGATCGAGTCGCGTCGAGTTTTCGAAGCCGCAGGAGCCCCAGCCGCCGTTGCCTATCACGCCTTCTTGGAGCAGCACGACGACCGTCTTGAGACGTTACCGAACACGTGCGGGCCAATTCGTTGCGCTGGTGGAAGCAATTCCTGAACCGATCCGTCATCTCGAATTGCACCGCGGCCACCTCACCACAATGAACCCCATCGACCGCCAAGTATTGACCCCAGCGGCGGCCGCGGCGCTGTCTCCCCTCACCGGCACGGCCCAACAACTGCAGACAAAAGCACGCGAGCTATCAGCGGCGGGTATTACTGAGATCGCATTTCAGCCAGTTGGTGACGTTCCGGGCGAGTTGGAAGCAATGGCCGATGCCCTTGGGGAATGGATGCAGTAACGCTCCGGGTAATTCTCGTACTTGCCCGTAATTCCTTGTAATTCCTCGATCGGTGGTCGACTGACAGGAGCCGTCGATCGTTAGTCGTCGGCGGCGAGCTCCAGCCACTGCTCTTCGCAGGCGGCAATTGCGGTGGTGACAACACCCAGGTCTGCGCCGATGGCGGAAAGCTTCACGTGGTCACTGCCGGCCGCTACGAGGTTGGCTTCAAGCGATGCACGACGACGGTCGAGTTTGGCCATCTCTTTTTCGAGTTCTCGGAGTTTGAACCCAGACGTTGACTTGGATTTGCGCTTCGGTGCCTCGGCGTCCGCACCGTCGGGCGTGGACGAGCTCTCTGCAGCTGGCAGCGGCGTGGCTTTGACGGCCACCGCTTTGGCAATCCGGTTGGCTCCAGAGCCGCTCTTGTTGCGACTAGCTCTCCACCCGCCATACCCGCCTGGCACCAAGGCCGCCTGCTCATCTTCAACAAGCATCACTTCCTCAACCACCCGGTCAAGGAAGGCACGGTCGTGGCTGATTGCCACCACGGTGCCCGGCCAGTCTTCGAGGAAATCTTCGATAGCGCGCAACGTGTCGAGGTCGAGGTCGTTGGTGGGTTCGTCGAGCAACAGCACGTTTGGCCGCTCCGCAAGCACCAGCAGCAACTGAAGACGGCGACGCTCGCCGCCGGAGAGCAGGCCGATGGGCGCAAACTGGGCGTCACTGGCAAACCAGAACTGCTCCATCAGCTTCTTGTCCTCGGGGGACCCGACGGGACGTGCTTTCCCCGCAACTGCGTCCCGCACACGCTGCTTGGGATCAAGCTCTTGGCCCAACTGGCTGTAATAGCCAATTCGCACGGTTGGGCCTACTTCAACGGACCCTTCGGCTGGCTTCAGCCGACCGGCGATGACGTCGAGAAGAGTGGTCTTGCCGGACCCGTTGGCGCCTGCGATGCCATACCGCGCTCCGGGCTCCAGGATGAGACTGGAGTTGCGAAACAACCAAGGACCATCAGCCGTGTAGCGGTGCCCCACGTTGTGCAGCTCCACCACCTTGTTCCCAAGTCGTGGAGCAAGGGTTGCGTCGTATGCATTGCGATAACTGCCCTGCACTGATCCGGCCGACGGACCTTGGCCCTCGCCAGACCTGCCGGTAGCGGCGCCAAATCCGATGGTTGCCGAGCGAGCCGCATCTTGCGGACGCGTTTCAATAAGCGCGGTTGCAGAAGCTATGCGCGCTTTTGACTTGCTGGTTCTGGCAGGAGCGCCGCGCCTCAACCATTCCAACTCTCGACGAGCGAGGTTGCGCCGGGTTGATTCCTCCGCGGCGCCGCGCTCTTCTCGTGCCGCACGCCCATCGAGGAAGGACTGGTAGCCGCCGGTGTGCACAAACCCAGTGCCGCGGTCCAGTTCCAGCATGCGGCCGCAAACACGGTCCAACAGGTGACGGTCGTGGCTTACCAGCACAACCGCTCCCTTCTGCATGGACAGGCGCTGCTCAAGCCACTCAATGCCATCGAGGTCCAAATGGTTGGTGGGTTCGTCCAGAATCAGTAGGTCGTCGTCGTGGTCGCCCGGGACCAGCACCAGGCTGCGCGCCAAGGCCGCTCGCTTTGCTTGTCCGCCGGACAGCCGGTTGACCGGGGCGTCGCCCAAGGAACCGATGCCAAGACGCTCCAAAACCGAAGCCGCTTCCCATGAATCGCCAAGGGCGTCGAGGACCGTTCCGCTGCCGAGGTCAGGGTTCTGATCCAGCACGCCGACCCGAATGCCACGAGCCCTGCGCACCACACCGGAATCAGGTTCCTGTGTCCCGGCAAGAACGCGCAGCAGTGTTGTTTTGCCGGTTCCGTTGATGCCGACGACCCCCCAGCGCTCTCCACCGGAAATGGTGACGGAAAGGTTGTCGAATAACGCTCGATCAGGTCGCTTCACGGTGACGCCAGCAGCATCGATAAGTACACCCATAATCAGAACCGTTCTTCGCCTGCAAGGGTTCTGAACCCATTAGGCATTGAGATGAATAGGCCATCGGACTCGGCGGAGACAACCCACTCGCCTTGGAACAACACGCGGCTCTCGCCGGTGACAACAACCTTGCGACCGCTAACGGATGTGATGCGCGCAGCGAAGCGCACTTCGACTCCGATTGGCGTTGGACGCCGATAGTGGATGGTGAGCCGTCCGGTCATGCCTGCGAGACCGCAAGCAAGCTGTGCAAGCCCGAGAACCTCGTCGAACGCTGCGGCTAATACTCCACCGTGCACATGCGCTGGTGGTCCTTCAAACGCGCCTGAGAAGACCGTGGTAGCGGACACGCTGCCGTCTGCTTCTTGCCACATGTTGAGCGGCGGGCTGACCGGGTTGGCCAGCCCGCTGACAGGCGAGAAGTCAACAAATCCGGTGGAGTGATAGCGGTCCGTTTCGAAGTCACGCTTGGGAGCGGAGGACACGTGTTCGGTAAGCACACCTATTACCGATGCTGCGTGGTTGGCGACGTCTGGTGGAAGGTCTCGGTCGACCATTGCAGAGGCGAGACCACGAATGGCAACGGCAAGCGAATGCATTGCGGTGCGCTCTGGGCCTTCGATTGGCGCGCGCCCGGTGGCATGCCCGTTACGGAGATGATCGTTCATGCCGCTAACCGATCCGTGTCGAGCTGCACCAGCAGCGGAGCGTGGTCAGATGGCAGCTTGCCCTTGCGCGCGTTGCGGTCAACCAGGGACCACTGCAATGCGTTGACAACAGGCGCCGTGCCAAGTGCAAGGTCGATGCGCATGCCGCGGTGCATATGAAAATCTCCGGCACGGTAGTCCCAGTATGTGTACAGACGATCCTGCGGGTACAGCGCCCGGAACAGGTCAGTGAAGCCCCATGATTCCAAGTAGTCAAGGCGCTCACGTTCTTGCGGGGTGACGTGCGTGGAGTTGACGAACTTCTTGGGGTCCCACACGTCTCGGTCATCTGGGGCGATGTTGAAGTCGCCTAACACCATCACGTTGTCTGCGGGGTTGCTCAACGCGTCGAGATGACGGCGCAGGTGTGTGAGCCACACCAACTTGGCGTGCCAATGGGGGTCGTCGAGGTTGCGACCATTGGGCACGTAGACGCTGGAGACCAACACCCCGCCGCAGCGAGCCGTCACAAGGCGAGCTTCGTTCAACACGCCAGCGCGGTACTCGTCGATGTCGTCTTCCGATTGCGCCAGGTTTGGCAGAAACCCGTGGGTGACCTCAGTGAGGCCGACCTTGGAGAGGATTGCAACTCCGTTCCACTGGCCTTGGCCGTGGTGCACGGTTTCGTAGCCCAATGCCTGAAAACTCAGGGCGGGAAAGGCTGCATCGGAGAGCTTGGTCTCTTGGAGGCACAGCACGTCGGGCTGGACTTCAGCGAGCCACTCTTCAACCCGCGGCATGCGGGCCTTGAGAGAGTTGACGTTCCAGGTTGCAATACGCACCCGTCTACCTTACGGGCCCGAGCGAGACAGTCTCGAAGGCCAACCCACGTCGGCTATCCCGCACCGATCACGCGCCCATCACCAGGCTGGGCTGGCCTGGCCGACGCGGATGGCATGGGCCAGACAAATGCATCCGGGAGCCCTGCACGTGGGCTCCCGGTGAGCGCAGCAGCTACTTCGCCGCTTTCTTTGCTGTGGCTTTTGAGGCGGCTTTCTTCGCCACAACCTTCTTTGCGACTGCCTTGGTTGCTGCAGCGGCTTTCTTGGCAGGAGCGGTGGCCCTGGCAACAGCCTTCTTGGCCGGTGAGGCTGCCTTGACAGCAGCCTTCTTCGCCGGGCTTGCTGCCTTGGGGGCAACAACCTTTGCAGCAGCCTTTGCAGCAGGAGCCGCGGCCTTTGCAGCAGCTTTGGCCGGCGCCTTTACAGGAGCAGCAGCCTTTGCAACAGCCTTCTTGGCTGGAGCAACGGCCTTTCCAGCAGCTGCCTTCTTGGCAGCAGCCTTGGCAGGAGCCGCGACCTTGGCCGCAGGTGCTGCAGCTTTGGCTGCAGTCTTCTTGGCAGGAGCAGCAGCCTTTGCAGGAGCAGCAGCTTTGGCCGGAGCCTTCTTGGCAGCTGCCTTTGCGGTTGCCTTGGACGGAGCCTTAGCAGGCGCAGTCTTCGGCGCTGCTACTTGTTCAGCTGCGGTTGCCTTGCGGGCACCGTTGCGACGAGGCGCCGACGACGAAACCGACAAAGACCCCGAATCTGTATCGGAATCGGTTGATGCCGATGACTGACCGGACAGGTTTTCGCCCCGCCCGCGTCCACGGCGACGACGACCTCTGCGAGAACCTCCGTCACGACTCTCACGGCTCTCGCGACCTGAGTCTCGATCCCGATCTCGGCTGGACTCACGCGATCCGGATCCGGAAGACACGTCGGCCGGAGAATCGGATCCGATCGTTTCTGCCGAAGGCGAACCTGGCATTGCCAGCTCGATCCCACGACGTTCTGCATCGAAGGCACGAACGATGAACGTGTACTCCTCGCCCTTGCGGGCGACATCACGAGCCGAGCGAGGCATGGGGTCTGCGGCACCACGCAACGGCACATAGCCGCGGGCTTCGCCGATGGTGACGTAGAAACCGTGGCTGGCGTAGGACTCCACCAAACCGTTGACCTCGGTGCCGGGCAAATGCTCGGACACAAAGCTGACGAACGGCAGGCTGTCGTTGACAAACGAGGTGTCACCAGACGGAGCTGGGCGAGTGGCAACCGGCTCGGCGCCACGCTGGCGCGATGCCTTTGGGGCGCGGGCAGCCACAGGAGCTTCCTCGGTGACAACTTCGGCGCTGCGCTTCCTGCCACGATCGCTGCGTTCGGAAGTGCGGTCGGAAGTCCGTTCTGGCGCGCGTTCGGCGCGATCACGGTCACGGCCTCGGCCGCGTCCACGTGACGCTTTGGCCTCGGCCTCAGCTTCTTCTTCCTTGGCTGTCATGAATGAAGGAGGAGCCTTCGGCACCGGCATTGGCCGGCTGGCTTCTTTGGAGCCCAGGCGAACCTGTGAACGCTTGGCGTCCCGCACGGCCTCACGGCTACGCGGCCCACGGACTGGGGTGCGGTCTGTGAAGACCCAACCGAGGCCAGGAATTGGCTTGCCGCCCAGGAGACGGCCACGGTCGAACAGCCAGTCGTAGGTGCCGTGGAACTCTTGGAAGGAGTCGTTGGAGAACACAGTGGCCCCCAACTTGTCAGCGACCTTGAGGATGAAACTGTCGCCACGGCCGATGGTGCCGGCTGGCGGGGTAATGATCTCGCCCGCGTTGTACGCGGCTTCGAAGATCTCGGATTCGGTTGGATCAATCCGGTGTGCGAATGACGTATCGACAATGACCAGAACATCTGCGCCAGGGTGCTCTTCGATAAAGCACTGAACCGCTTCATCGAGCTGGTTCAGGCTTGGAAGGGAGCGACCCTCGGTGGCGATGTTCGATCCGTCGACTACGACCTTGTAGGTGGTCATGTGGTCTGGACCTGCTTATGTGGGGTTGGAATTGGGAAGTGTAAAAACGTCGCCTGGGCGTCTGAGGAGGCCCGGCCAACATGGCCTGGACTGATCCCGAAGCCGACGTGTTGTACCTATCGGCACATCGACGCCGCACCTTGAACGACTCCTCCAGTCAAGCAGGGGTTTGGAGGGTTGCCGAGCATTCTGCGATCCTCTGGGGGTGAAACGTGGAATTAGGGCCGTATTGTGGGATTTTGGCGGGGTCATTCTGACCAGCCCGTTCGAGGCTTTTGCCCGCTACGAGGCAGCCAACGGGCTCCCGAAGGACCTCATCAGGTCCATCAACGCCACCAACCCCAACACCAACGCGTGGGCGAAGTTCGAGCGCTCCGAGGTGGATATCGACGGATTCTGCCCATTATTCGAGGCCGAAGCATCGGAACGCGGTCACAAAGTTGACGCTCGGGCGATCATGGGACTGCTCCACGGCGACTTGCGGCCGCAGATGGTGGCGGCGCTCCACAAGTTGAAAGCTGATGGCTATTTGCTGGCGCTGTTAACCAACAACGTGGTGGTAGGGAACCAGAGGGTCGGCACGGTTCCAGGCCATGCAGACGGGCGGGCCGAAGTCATCTCGATCTTCGATCACGTGATTGAGTCCGCTGTCGTCGGTTATCGAAAGCCCGAGCCGCAGTTCTACATCGCAGCCTGCGAGGCGCTCGATGTACAGCCGCACGAATGCGTGTTCCTCGACGACCTCGGCATCAACTTGAAGCCCGCCGCAGCCATGGGTATGCATACGATCAAGGTCACAGACCCCGACGCCGCCCTAACCGCGCTTTGGGCCGCTCTCGCCGCCAAGGAGCCTTGAGGCCCGTTTCGCGGCGAACCCCAACCTGCGTTTTCGACAGGCGGACGAACCGGCGGACGAACCGGCAAACCGAACCCTTGAGTTACAGCTTAAGTCCCGAAAATATAGGGATTTTGACATTTCCAGGAACCGGCAAATGATACGTTGCGAGGATGGAGTCTCCTCGGCTCATGGAGCCGCTCTTGCCCACAGGGGCAGAATGGGCCCGTCTTGTCGGCAAAGCCGAGCAGGTTGTTGCACGCGCCGACGCGTTAGCCGGGTGGGGCGCCACAGAAACCGTGGCAGCGATCGCTTACCTCACCAGGTCAATGAACTCCTACTACTCCAATCGCATCGAGGGCCAGGGCACCCATCCGCTCAACGTCGAACGGGCGCTCCGTTCGGACTATTCCACCGAACCCGAGACCGCTCGCCTTCAACACCTTGCTCGCAAACACATTGACGCTGAGGCCAAACTCGTCACGTCGATTCAAGGATCTCAGGCGCTGACAACTTCAGCTTTGCTCGAGATTCACACCAACCTGTTCGCTCACGATCAGTCCGCGCCGACCGGTATCCGCCAATCTGACGTCGTTGTTGGACGCCATGTTCCACCGTCGGCTTCAATTGTTTCGGACTGCCTTGTTCGTTGCGAATCGATCTACGCCACTAAGCGACCAGCAGCAGAGTTTCTCGTCGCAGTTGCCGCGGCCCATCACCGCCTTCTGTGGGTCCACCCATTCGAAGACGGCAACGGTCGCGCTATACGCATGCAAACGTCGTTGGCGCTGCATCCGATCACTCGTGGTCTGTGGTCGGTCACCCGAGCATTGGCCCGTTCGCGAGACCACTACTACCTGCTACTCGACCGAGCCGACGACCCCCGACGAGGAGACCTGGATGGGCGAGGGTCGAGGTCCGCTTCAGGCCTCGTGGAATGGTGCAACTGGTTCATCGACCGCGCCAATGATGAAGTCACCTTCATGACAGACCTGTTGCGGCTCCACACAATCCGGGCACGGATCGACGCGCTCGTCGGCATCTGGTCGCACACCAAGCCCGGCATCCGAGCCGAACTCGCTCTACCGCTCCACCACGTCTTTGTTGCCGGACGAACAACCCGACGTGACGTCCTGACCCTGACCGGGCTAGAAGAACGCACTGCCCGCGCCGCGATTAGCGCAGCCATCCACCACGGACTACTGCACGCCTCCAATCACCGAAGCCCCGTCGAGTTTCGATTCCCCGTCGAAGCATTAGCAATCCTGCTGCCCGGCCTCTACCCAGAAGCCGCCACCCCAATCGACTCCCACAGCTAGCAGAGACAGCGTCCTGCGACCAGTGCTCGCAACCAACCAGGACCGATCAACCGAGTTCGGTTCAGCATTGCTGGCAGATTGCGTTCTTTACGCGGCGTGCTCTGTACACGTACGACTGAGCGGCTGGACGCTGAGTCGTTCGGGGTTGATTGCCTGCCCGCAGTGCTCGCAAATCCCGTAGGTCCCAAGCTGTACCCGTTGGCGTGCTGCACCGACTTCGGCGATCTGAGATTCCAACGAGTCCAGCAGACCCAGTTGCAGAGTGCGTTCCGCGAGCTCGGTGCCGCCGTCGTTGGTGCGGTCTTCCAGCGGGACGAGGTGTTCGTCCGTGCCCGTATGCGAAATCACACCGCCGGTCTCCATGGTTGCGATCAACGCTCGCAGGCGCGCTTCCTCCGCATCCAACGTAGATCGAATGGCGTCAGCTCCAACCGTTGATGCGCTTGGGTCGACAGAACGCGGCGTCGGTGACGAAGTCATGACCTCACACTGATCCGACACAGAACCTTGCGCAAGTGCCAAAAGTCCTGACGGGTTCCCGCCGAGCTACCGGGCATCGATATCAAGCGAGCATTGCACGAGCCTGTCGCGCGATCGGGTAGTCCACAAAAGTGCCGTCTGCCAACGTGATGGATGAAACGCCTCGTGCTTCAGCCTCGGCGAACGCCGCATCAACCGTACGTGCCCATAGGAGTTGGTTTTCCGTTAGTGCATACGTGTTCACCACTACTTCGATCTGCGCTGGATGAATAACCTGCTTGCCGCCAAACCCCAGCTGTCGACCGGCCTCGGCAGAGCGCCGCAACCCGTCAGCATCAGTCACGTTGAGCCATGGCCCATCAAGCGGTCTCGCCAGCCCCGCTGCCGCAGCGGCCAGCACCAATTGCGACCGGACGTACAACAGCTCCATTCCGTCTGGACTGGGCGTGATGCCCAACTCGCCGGACAGGTCGGCCGGACCCAAGGCGAGCGTGAACACACGCGCATGCGATGCGGCAATCGCCGGCGCGTGCAGCACCCCTCGAGCGGACTCCACCAACGGAACCAACCGCGGTCCTTGCCCATCGGAAACGCCACACTGCCGGTCCAGTTGCGCTGCGAGGTTCGCTACCTCACAAACCGTTTCAGCGTCAGGGACCATCGGCAGCACGATCAACGAGATCCGATTCCACACGGGCGCAAGCGACAGCAAGTCATCCTGCAGGAGACCAGTCGCCAGAGCGTTGACCCGAATCGCGGCGCGGCCATCGCCCGGTATCTCCGAAAGTGCACCGACAGCGATCTCTCTCGCGTGCTGTTTCTGCGACACGGCGACAGCATCTTCAAGGTCAACAATCACGCAGTCAGCAGCGCTGACAAAGGCCTTGCCAATACGGTCCCCTCGGTCGCCAGGAACGTAGAGCGCCGTACGAATCGCTAACACGGGCAAGACCCAAGGATCTCGTGACTTAGGGGAGGTTGCAGCTGCATCGCTTTGTTGTACCAGCTGCAACGTGCGACAACGATGCCTCCTACCAATAGGGTGTGCCAATGAGTCGGATCGCGCCAGAAAACCAAGCCCAACAGCAGTACTGGAATGAACCTGGCGGCACTACTTGGACTGCGTGGCAACAGCGCATGGATACGCAGCTTGCGCCGTTCGGCGATGCCGCCATTGAGGCTGCCAATCCGCAGACAGGTGAACGGGTATTGGATGTCGGATGCGGCTGCGGCCACACCACGCTGCAAATCGCAGACCTCGTTGGCGCATCGGGCAAGTCGATCGGGTTGGACATCAGCCAGCCGATGCTCGCACGTGGTGTCGAGCGCGCCGCCGCGTCGGAAGCTGACAACGCCACGTTCGTGCTCGCCGATGCTCAGGTCGCTGCGACGCAAGACATCGGCGGAGCGGTTGATGCAATCGTCAGCAGGTTCGGCGTGATGTTCTTCGCCGACCCCACGGCTGCGTTCACCAATATCGGCACGCTTCTGCAACCGGATGGTCGCATGGCGTTTGTTTGCTGGCAGACACCCAAAACCAATTCGTGGATGTCCGGGCTGGGAAGAGAGCTTGCATCGCTCTTCCCTGACCAACCTCCGATGGACCCCACCGCGCCGGGACCATTCGCCTTTGCCGACCCAGAGCGTGTTTGCTCGATCCTCACCGCAAGCGGCTGGGGCGATGTCGACGCCACCCCATGCGTGCGAACCATGCAACTGTTCGGCACGTCGGACTTCGATACAGCTGTCGAGGGTTCCATCCGTCTCGGTGGCGCAGGTCGCCTGCTCATTGGTGCCTCAGATGACCTGGTTGCCCAAGCGCGGACCATCGCCGAAGGTGTGATGCGCGAAATGTGGACCGAAGAAGGAGCCCTGGTGAACGGATCCACCTGGCTGGTCACCGCAACCAAGTAATCCCAACCCCAACCTTTTCGCTGCCGAAAGACAGCGGAGTAGGCCCTGCTCGAGCTTGCTCTCACCACGCTTGGCTAAAGGTCTCACCGGATTCTCAACAACCGTTCGTATCGTGCGGTGTGTGACGTCGAACGCCAATGCGCCCAAAGGCGAGAACTCGGTCGCGACCGGCCGAGGGTCCGGCTGATGGCTTCGCGGCTGAGCGCTGCTCTTCTTGGCGCATTCAGTTTCCTGTGGGCCAGTGTTCTCAACCCCAATATTTCTTCGGGAAAGACGCCAAAGACGACAAAGGCGACAAAGGCGAAGACACCAATCGCCTCGAAGACAACCGTCGCAAGTGCGCGCACCACCGCAATCTCCGCGACCAGCCGCTCTTGGCACGTTCTCCGCGTGACGTCCTCCGGACTCAAGGAGGTGTCCGGGTGCGCGGTCAGTCGACTGGACCCAAATCGGGTCTGGCTGCATAACGATGCTGGTGACGGAGCGATTGTCCTGCCAGTCGACATCAGGTCCGGTGCCGTGGGACGACCCGTGACCTTGAAAGGGGTTGACGTAGTCGACCCAGAAGACATTGCGATAACCACCGACGGTGACCTCATCCTGGCCGACGTCGGCGACAACGCGGTTGCCCGGACATCGGTGCAGCTGTACCGCTTCGCTGAGCCCCGCCCCGGTGCAAAATCGGCAGAAGCGACTCGATTCGATCTGCAGTATCCCGACGGGCCGCATAACGCGGAAGCCCTCGCCGTCAGCGCCGATGCCAAAGCCGCGTACATCTTCACCAAGGACCCCTCAGGAATCGCCGCTGTCTTTCGAGTAGACCTCACGAGGACGACCACACAGAAACTCGCCCACGTCGGCACAGTCACTATCGCTGGCGAGGCCGGCTACAAAGCCAACCTCATCTCAGCGGCAGACGCTGTTGGCGGCACCCTGCTCCTACGCACGTTCCAGTTCGGTTACCTACTCGCCGCACCGCGCGGAGGCAGCCTCGGCGATGCTCTCCACGTGGCGCCGCGTCGGTTCACTCTGCCGGAGATGCCCCAAGGCGAGGCGCTGTGCATAAGTGCCAACGGACGCACCCTCGTCACCGCCTCAGAGTCGCAGGGCGACGCCACATTCGATCTCGCAGTGGGACCGACACCTCAATGAACGTCGCCCGTCGATCTCTCCATCAGGCTTCATTGGGACCGAGAAGGACACCATGAAAAATCTGTCGAGTTCCGTTACCTCGCTCTCACGGGGACCTTTCTCGGACTGAGCAGCAGGGCCGACCACACATGAAAGGAAGGCAGGCAGGCCTACTCCGGGCGGGTGCCCGTGATGGTGGCCCGGGCCATTTTGCGGGGACTGGGGTAATAGTCGTGCACCGCGTAGTGCTGGCACACCCGGTTGTCCCAAACTGCCACCGTGCCCGGACGCCAACGTATGCGCACTTGGTATTCGGGGATGGCGGCCTGACTGAGCAAGTAGTTCATGAGGTGGTTGGATTCCATCGTGAAGTCTTGACCCACCCGAATACGGTCGAACCGTTGGAAGTTCACAAAGTGGGTGGCGAACCCTTGGTTCACATAGAGGATCTTCTCGCCAGTTTCCGGATGCGTTCGCACTACCGGGTGGTTGGACGGCGGGTTCTCTGCGACCAGCGCGGCCCGCTTCTCTGGCGACATTGCACCTCCAAACGACTGCTCAAGGCTGTGCTGGGCAAGGAGATCACCGATGCGCTCCTTGATTCGATCCGGAAGCCGGTCATAGGCGAGTGCCATGTTGGCCCACATGGTGTCTCCACCAACCGATGGGCACTCGTCGCACTTAAGCACCGCTCCCATGGGAGGTTCTGACCGGAACGACGCGTCGCTGTGCCAAACGTTCTCATAGGTGCTGCGCTCGGCTTGGCGATGAATCAACAACAACGTAGGGAAGTCTGGGTGCGAGGGCGCAATGGGGTGCGCCTCCAAGGCACCGAACTTCTCTGCGAACGCAACCTGATCCCCGGGAGGCAACGCCTGATCACGGAAGAACAGCACCTTGTGTTTCAACAGCAGTTGCCGAATCTCACCAAACAAGTCGTCGTTTCGACCCGCCTCGGCCAGATCGATGTTGCTGACCTCAGCGCCGATGGCTGGCACTAGTTGATCCACATTCAACATGCGCCGTGTGGGGGAGGTTGTCATGGTGTAACTCCTGCGGTCTAATCAGGCTGTTCAGGCCAGGGACAAGTCGAAGATGGACGAACCGGTTGTGACCCGGGATTCAAGGTCTGTATGTGCGCGTACGGCATCTGCCAAACGGTAACGCTGGTTGATCTCCACCCGGATACGGCTAGCCGAAACATGGTCGAACAGCTCTTCCACCAGGGCTGCACGTTCCGCTGGGTCTGCGATGTAGTCGGCCAACGCTGGGCGCGTGACATATGCAGATCGTCGTCGCACGAGATCAGGGGTCTCAATGGGCGGCGTCGGCCCAGACGCGGTGCCAAGACAAACCAACAAGGCCCTGCGACCGAGGCACTTCATGGACGTGTCGAACGTGTCGCGACCAACCCCGTCGTACACAACACGCACTCCCGCTCCATCAGTGAGGTCTTTGACACGCCCCACAACATCGTCAGCCGAAGTGTCGATCACCTCGGCGCAACCGTGCGCACGAGCGATGCCAGCTTTCTCTGCGTTTGACACTGTCCCGATGACGCGTATGCCAAGGAGCGCGGCCCACTGACAAAAGATCAGACCTACTCCGCCGGCAGCTGCGTGGAACAGAACCGTGTCGCCAGATGCAAGCGGCCAGATTCGCCGGAGCAGGTAGGCCGAGGTGAGGCCGCGCATCGTCATCGCTGCTGCGGTGTCGAATCCAATGGCATCGGGCAGTGCGATGAGCGAGCCGACCGGCATGGTTCGCACGGTGCTGTACGCCCCCAGAGGGCTGCCCGTGTACGTGACTCGGTCGCCCACTTGGAATCCAGAGGCATTGGGGCCAACTTCGACAATGGTGCCTGCTGCTTCGACTCCTATTCCGCTCGGCAATTTCACCGGATACAACCCCGAACGGAAATAGGTGTCAGCGAAGTTCAAGCCAACAGCACTGTGGGCAACGGTGACCTCACCTGTCCCGGGATGGGGCACCTGCAGTTGTTCCATCGACAGAACATTGGGCCCACCGTGCTGGTACATCACAACTGCTTCGGCTTCGCTCATGAGCGCTTCTTTCGCGGCGTCGACGCAACAACGCTCGACGGCTTGTTACGTGACGCTTCTGCCACTTGGGCAAGAAGAAACGCCTCAAGGATGGCGGCAGATGAACGCGCAACGACCACCGGGTCTCTGCCGAAATCTTCAATCATCGAGTGGCTTGCGAATGAAGAGATAGTGAGTGCACATACATCCACCACGGCCTCCGGACAGGGCCCCGATCCTTCAGCGCGAATCCACGCGGCTGAGGCAATCGCCTCGGTTGCGGTCCGCCGGGCCAGACGCCGACGCTGATTGACCGCCGCAAAGGCGTCCGCGAGGTCGGCATCGTCCGACGCAGCCAGCTGCCACAACGCGAGACCTGCGGACTGATGGATTGCATGCACCCGCGAGGTAAGCCCAATCAACCATTCGTGTAGCGGTTGATCTGCAGTGGTGGCCTGCGAGACCTGCACGTCGTACCAGTCCAACGAGGAATTCAGCGCTTCAGCGATGAGGCGCTCGTGGGTGTCGAAGTATCGAAAGAGCGTGCGACGCCCCATGCCGGCCGCGACCGCAACCTCTTCCATTGAGACGCCGAGACCTTGTGTGGCAAGCACATGGCGAGCCGCACGCAGGATTCGCCGACGGACCACCGTTCGGGCATCGTCGGCAGCAGGTTCTACCAGCGCAACGAAACCAACCCGCCCAGGGGTGAGCACGGTATCGGGGCTCGACAAGTTCACGTTGGCACTCTAGAGTGCCAACGGTGGCACTGTCGAGTGCCACTTGCAACTTTCGCCGGAACCGAGGGACATCATGAGTTCGTTGACCGCAACCCGACAAGATCTCAACCGATACGTAGGCACGGTGCTTACCGGCGTCGACTTGCGGTCGCTCAACCAGGACGGAATCGATGAGATCAAGCTCCTCGTAGCCGAGCGCGGCGCCGTGGCGGTGCGAGACCAGCACATGACCCTCGATGAACAAATCGAGCTGGGACGCCGCTTCGGCCCCCTTCACGTTCATCCGGCTTACGCAGATGCAGAGCACCCCGAAGCATTGCGAATCCACACCGATGCCAACTCCCGCTACACCGCAGGTGAAGGGTGGCACACGGATGTGTCGTGCGACCTCCAGCCGCCAGCCATCTCCATGTTGCGAATCGAAACCACGCCGTCGTGCGGCGGAGACACAGCGTTTGCATCGATGTATCAGGCTTGGGAAGCGCTATCGGCCCCTATGCGCGCATTCCTTGCAGAACGTGAGGCCGTCCACGCCGGCGACCTTCCGTGGCGCGGCCAGTACAAGAGCAAGGCGGAAATCGACTACCCCAACAACGTTCACCCCGTTGCGCGCACCCACCCCCATACGGGCCGAACCGCGCTTTACGTCAACGCAGGGTTCACGGACCGCATCAAAGGAGTTACGAAGGAAGAAAGCTCAGCGCTGCTCAAGATGCTGTTTGACCACATTGCATTGGGAGTCGAGTTCCAGTGCCGCATACGGTGGGAGCCCAACACCATCACGCTGTGGGACAACAGGTGCGTGCAACACCACGCCAGCTGGGACTATTTCCCAGAGACCCGTTCGGGGTGGCGGGTCACCACGCAGGGCGAACAGCCCTTCTACGCAGGGAGCAACGCACGATGAACGCAAACAACGAGGTAGCGCCAACCGGCGCCCACGACTGGGCGACTGACTACGACGTGTTCGACCCGCGTTACATCGGTAATCCGTTTCCCATCTGGGATGAGTTGCGCGGAGACTGCCCCATTGCCCACTCTGACCGCTACGACGGTTCCTGGCTGCCAACTACCTACGAATCCGTCACAGCCATCGCACGCGACGTCGAGCACTTCAGCTCACGAAGTGTTGCCGTGATCCCACCTCCCCCGTTGAACCAAGGGCAGGGCGGCATCCTCTCGGCCGGTGTTCCTCCGATCTCCGCAGACCCTCCCGTTCACGGATGGTCCCGCCGGCTTCTCTTGCCATGGTTCTCACCGAAGCAGGTCGACTTCTACGAGACCTACACCCGTGACCTGTGTCGCCAATTGCTCCGCGGGTTTATTGAAAAGGGCCAGGCCGACGCGGCAGCCGACTACGCCCAGCAGATTCCGGTGCGCATCATCGGCAAGGTCCTCGGAGTCCCAGAGTCAGATTCAGACACGTTCACCGGCTGGGTCCGGGACATTCTGGAGTTTGCCAACGATGGGCCTCGCCGCCAGCAGGCAACGAAAGAGGTTGCCGCCTATTTCATGGCCTGCATGGACGAGCGCCGTGGCGGCGATGGCGAAGACCTCATCAGCGCGTTGCTGCGCGCGGAGGTTGACGGCGCACCAGTCCCAGACCCCCACATCCTCGGTACCGTCGCACTCACACTCATCGCAGGGGTTGACACCACCTGGTCGGCCATCGGTTCTTCCCTGTGGCACCTCGCAACGCACCCCGAAGACCGGGCCAGGATGGTGAATGAACCGGAGATCCGCCCGTTCGCCATTGAAGAACTGCTGCGGGCGTACTCGCCAGTCACCATGGCCCGAATCGTCACCGAGGACATCGAGGTGCAGGGGTGCCCGATGCACGCAGGAGACAGAGTCATCCTCAACTTCCCCGCGGCAAACCGAGATCCACAACAGTTCCCAGATGCAGACAAAGTGATCCTCGACCGAGAGATCAACCGCCACGTGGCCTTCGGTGCTGGTATTCATCGATGCGCCGGTTCAAACCTTGCGCGTATGGAACTCACGGTGGCGGTCGACGAGTGGCTGGCGCTGATTCCGGAGTTCGAACTCCGTGATGATGCCGCTGTCACGTGGGCCGGTGGACAGGTCCGAGGCCCTCGCAACATCCCGGTGAAGTTCCCTACCTGATTCGTCCCGGCGCCCAGCGCAGATCTCGCCATCTGCGCCAACACCGTGAGTCACCGGTGATACTCCGCTGAGCGTCGCTCACCTGAACGACATTTCACAACCGGCTACTCGCTCACGGCACTGAGCCTCGCACCAGCCGCCATATCCCGCACGCTTACGGTGTCCTGAGAGTCGTAAGTCTTTACATTTGGTTCCAAGAGGAACCACGACTCGGCATCGCAAAACGAGCGGGTATCGGCGAGACGTTCGAACGATCTCAGCCGGGTTGTGGTCGGCGGAAACCGTCGTCTCTTCCTGGCGGAGCGGACGCCAGGAAGAGGCGCCCTCATATGGCTGAGCAACGCTCGCCAGGCAGGAGTACCGTCGGACGCAACACCGACGAATTTGGGTGAACACAATGTTCGACAACCTCTGGGCCAGTTTGCTCCGACTGCAGCTACAGGCAATCGTCGCCGTCATGACGGTGGGCATCACCATCAGCGCGTTCGTTCAACGCAAACGAATGTCACATGAGAACGGCGCCCTCACGCGGGGAAGGTTTCGGGTGGTGGACAATCCAACCTTCCCAGAGCACGACTTCTTTCAGCCGGGCCGCGAGTTTCCCTGCAGACTCAGACACGGATCAGTTCTCTTTCGAGATGACGCCAAGATGTGCGTTCGGTCGGCAGCGCTCAAACTCTCAGACGAGCGCTTCGCCTCACCCTTCGACGTTCTGATGAACACCGGCCGCGTCGGGCTGTTCTGGAGCGCTCGCACTACTTGGCAATTTCGCAAGACCAACGAACGCGGAAAGATGTTCGTCCACTACCTCAGGACCAACCCACAAGCCGTATTCGGTGGCGGAGACAGCAGCCGGCGAAACCCTGAATCGTTCTCGAAGCTCAGCTACAACAGCCAGACCTGCTTCGGTTTCGTCGATCGCATGGGCACGTACTACTACTGCCGGTACCGTCTCATTCCAGCTGAAGGTTGGGATGGGACAGATTCAGGCGAGCTTCCACAGTGGTGGAAAGACCACAACTGGTTCCAGAACCCGCTGCCAGACGAGCAACGCACACGCAACTACCTGAAAGACGAACTACGCGCTCGGCTGGAAGGCGACGGCACCATTCAGTACCGCTTCCAGATCCAGACACGGCGCAAGCCGCCGGGACCAGACCCCACGTGGGTAACCGCGCAGTACGAGTGGGACGAGACCGTCACCCCATGGCACGACGTGGCCGAAGTGACCCTCACCGAAGCGCTGGACTACGAGGAATCAATGCTCACCTGGTACGACATCGGAAACCACCCACCATCGCTTCCGGTGCCCACCGGCGTTTCCATCGACGACCCCCATTCGGTCAACAACCTTCGGTTGGCAACACGACGCGCCGCACAGGCACGACTGCTCTCCTACAGGCTTCGTGGCATGCCAGCCAAGTTTCCAGACTCTCGATACGCACCTGATTGGGATCCGATTCCGCCGATGCCGATCCCACCCGGGCGCGGCCGAGTGGCGAACGGAGGGATCGGAGTTGAGTCCGAGGTGGAGCAACCCATCCCAAGCGGGCGCGGCCGAGTGGCGAACGGAGGGATCGGAGTTGAGTCCGAGGTGGAGCAACCCATCAGACACGGGCGCGGCCGTGATATGCGGGATATACAGACGGCGTCCACTACACGCTGATCGAGTTAGCGATGTTGGCAGGCTGCAGGTACGTGTACGGCACGGCAACCTGCGAATTGCGCTCGTCTATGCGGAACGCGACTTCGTCGAGTGCAACGAGAAACCGGTCAACAGCAGCGCGGACCTCACGGTGCTCCCGAAGGAACTCTGGCCGGTACTCCCCCAGCCGAGACATTGGTGGTGCTGACAAGAGGTGCACAAGCTTCAGTTGGATTGCGGACGCTGTGAACGTCGGCAGACCGTACGTGAACAGACCTTCTGAGCTGACGTCGAGAGTGGTGGGCGGCGGCAAAAACATCGCACCGGGCGAGTTTGGGATGAAGCCGAAGATGTCGTACTGGCCGTTGTTGACGGCGGAATGTTGAACCGTTGCGGTGAACATCGTGACCGTAATCATCCTGTGCAATTCTGCGAACGTTCGGAACCGTCCATCGGAGCCGGGGAGGCCTGCCATCCCGCCCGCATCGGCAGCAGTCAGTTCATGCCACCATGCGGCCAGCTGTTCGTCCGTCGCGACTGAAGCGTCGTCGGCGTAGAAGTGGCGAAGAACCTCTTCGGTATACGCAGCCATTGCCCGCCACAACAACTGCGCGTCGTCTCTGTAGTAGTAACCCGGCAGACCGTCTTGGTCCGCGACGTCGCGCAACGCCAGATCCTCTGGAAGGTGCAGGTCTGCGAAAGAAAACTTCGACCAGGCTTGCCCAATGAGCCAATAGGCCCCGTCGGTACCAACTGCGATGGATCGGTCGATGGGACCCTCGGGAGCAATCATGGTGTCGCGTGCACCACGGTTGATGAACAGCGTCCCTTCAAAATGAGGCGCTAAAAATTGGTGCACCGGATGCTGCGGCGGAAGCGTGCGGCTCATCGCAACAAAGACCGTTTCCATCACCAGGTGGGTCTTTGCGAGGTGTTCCACAATCTCGTGGAGAGCTGCGTCGGCCGCTTGCACGTGGGTGCGAGCGGTGAGCCACAGCCACGGTTCATCCGCCGGCGTAAACACCACCTTGGCCGTGGTGATGGACTGCGCGAGCTGAATAGCGAGCGGCATCAACACACGGTCTTCGTTGACCCAGAACAGTGCCAACGGGGCCGACAAGAACCGTCCAAATGCAACGGGACATTCGTCGAGCGCTGCCCAGTCACACAAGAAGAGGCGACCTTCGCCAAGGAGCCGGGTCAGCGAAAAGCCCGCTGGAAGCACCCCGCGGAGACGCTCATCGTCAACTGCGAAATTCTCGGGGATCGCGGCTATCCGTTTGATGAGGAGCGGGTTGACGCCGTTGAGACGCTGCCGCGCAAACTCCGCGTCGGTCTTCCATCGAGCCGCAACCTTTGGCATGTCTCGCCAAAGATAGAAGTGGGAATAGTGCTCCAAACGATGGCTACGGGCCCCTTTGTCTCGCCCCCAACCGAACCCACTGAGAGCACCATTGAGGATGCTCATCGCGTAGTCATAACCCAGCCTTCCCTTTTGCTGGAGTTCTGGGGCATCTGGGTTTTGTTTGGCAAATGGAGGAAGCCCGGGGATGTGCTGCCACTCATATCGAGTTCGGGCAACAGCCAATGCGCGATCATTTGCAAACCGTTCCGGCGTGGACTGAAGCTCACGAGCCAACCGCTCCCGAAGGTCGATCACCGATTCAAGAGTCGTGTCCATAAGCAACGGTACGTGGGAACAGTTGACCGCACAAGCGACACACCGACAACACTGAAGACAGCACCGCAGAACATCACACTCGACTTCGCAGAAGTCGGACGCGGTACCCTTCCGTTCGTGGGCACCACAGAACCCAGCGAGAGTTCGCAAATCCAAACGCTTCTGTTCACCGACATCGTCGGCTCTACCGCGCTGTGGGAAGCCGATGCCACGGGAATGTCCAGCAGTCTCAAAGTCCATGACGATGTCATGCGGTCCAGCATCGAGGCCGCTGGCGGCATCGTTTTTGGAAATCCGGGAGACGCATTCTGTGCCGCTTTTGACTCAGACGCAGGGGCCATCACCGCTGCCCGCAGAATTCAGAGTGCCCTCGCCCAGGCGGACTGGTTGGGCGGACCGCAAATCTCAGTACGCATAGGTTTGCACCGCGGGGCTGTAGAGCAAAGAGGCGACAACGTTTTCGGTCCAGCTGTCAACTTGTGCGCCCGCGTCTGTGATGCCGGGCACGGCGGGCAGATCCTCTTCACTGAGGAAGTGAGCACGCCTGCATCGGACGTGGTGTCGTGCGGCATGCATCGGCTCAAGGGAGTCAGCTCGATCGTCAAACTGTTCCAGTACGGGGCAGGCCGCTACCCCCCACTCAGAACCTTGGAAAGCGCCACCGGCAACGTCCCGGTTCAGGTCAACGATCTCATCGGACGCGCTTCCGAGCTTGATGAGATCGCTTCGCTGATCGCGAGAGCACGTCTCGTGACGATGGTCGGCATGGGAGGAGTAGGCAAAACCAGGCTTTCGATAGCAGTCGGCGAGCATCACGAGACGCACTTCCCTGATGGCGTTTGGTTCGTGGAGCTGGCCGCCACACGAGACATGACCATGGTTCTTTCGGCCGTGGCAGACGCGCTTCGCCTTCCCACATCAGCGTCCCCTGCAGCGCTGGCCGATCAGATCCGCGGACACCACCTTCTCCTCGTGCTCGACAACTGCGAACACATCGTCGAGCTTGCTGCGGAGTTGGCCGAGGTTTTGTTGTCCCGCACCAAACATCTGCGCATCCTCGCGACAAGCCGTGAAGCGCTTGGCGTGCCCGGTGAGTTCCAAGCACGCATCGGGCCGCTGGACGCCGCCGACGACGCCCGCGCGTTGTTCGAACAACGCGCCATGCAGGTCGGTGTGGTGGTCCCGCGGGGACAGTCCCAGATCGTCGACCGCATCTGCAAGCAGCTGGACAGCATCCCGCTCGCTATCGAGCTGGCAGCTGCGGCAACGCGCACCATGGGTCTGTCTGAGCTGCTGTCCAACCTCGACCATCGTCTTGACGTGCTCACCGCACCCGGCAGGTCCCGCAAGCCTGATCGGCACCACAGTTTGCGCGCCACCATCGATTGGTCGTACGAGTCGTTGTCGCCCATAGAGCAGACCTTCTTCCGACGCGTCGGAGTATTTCAGGACGGCTTCCCGAACAGCGGCGCAGCAGCAATGGCGGCGGGCCTGGACCAACTACACAACCGGTTGCTTGAAGCGCTCGTTGACCGGTCACTGCTTTCCGTCCAGTCCCGAGCCGGGCACAGTCGGTTTGTTCTCCTCGAATCAATCCGCCAGTACGCATATGAACAGCTGGAACTCCACCACGAGCTTGACGCGGCGCAGAGCGCCCATACTGCCTGGTGCTTCCAGATCGCCGAAGACCTTTCAGAACGCGCTGTCGGACCTGCCGAAGCAGGGTGCATCGCGCAGCTCATCGAAGAAAACGGCAATTTCCGCCAAGCCATCACCACACTGCTGAGCGAAGGCGAGTTTGAGCGGGCCGGCGACCTGGTCCTGCATTTCGAAGATTTCAGTTACGTGGCAAGCATCCTCGCCGAGCTGGTGCTTCCCCTCATGGAGGCCGACGCGGTAGTGCGTCATCCTCAACGACGCCGCCTCCTGGCCATCGAACTAGTGCGTCGCTCAACTTCTGACGGAACCGAAGGCCGAGCAGAACTTGCGGCTGAGCTTGCGGCAGATCTGCAGCTGGACGACCCGGGCTCGATGCAGATCGTGGTCCTGCTGATTGCCAACGCGTTGGCGCGCGGAAGGTTCGGCGAGTACATGGGTCAACTGTCGGCTCGCGCCGACACCGTGCAAGACCCTGCAGAACGGGCCCGCCTCAAGACCGCTGCGTTACTCGGATACTCCTATATCGGTGGCCACGAAGAAGCCGACCGGCTAGTTGACACGGTGCTGGCAACGGTGACCAAGGCCGGCCTGACCCGGCTCCTCATCCCAGCGGGATCCATGATCAGCCTTGGTTCCCTTGGCACGGACAACACCGAACGAGCGGTGCGCACCACCAAACCAATCTTGAAGCACCTCGGCACGCTGCCGATGCTTTCCATCATGTCCAGTGGACTGGTCAGCATGTACTCCGAAGCTGCCGTTCAAGCAGGGCTTCCCATCGCCGACCGTCTCGCAGCAATCCAATACCTCGACCCCGTGCTCCAGGGCGACTTCAACCGAATCGGTCTCGTTTTGGCTCGCCTTGTGCAGTGCGAGGGAAACCACCCGCTCGCGGTCCGGGCTGTTGGCGCATGCGTTGCCGCGTCACGGTCCGGGTTCTCACGTGACCAACGCGCCGTGATCTTGGATCAAGCGTCGAAACACCTCACCGAAGACGGCATAGCGCATCTGTTAGCCGATGGCGCAACCAGCGAACGAAGCGCCCTCTATCGAGAGATGTGGGCCGTGCTCAGCCCGCTCCTCCCGCGAGAGCAACCAGGCAAGCAGCTGACGGGCGGCTACGGATAACCGTTGGGGTTGGATCGCTGCCAGTTCCACGCGTCTGTGCACATAGAGTCAACGGTGTACTCAGCAGACCAACCAAGCTCCTCGCGAGCCTTGGTGGGGTCGCCATAAGAGACAGCAGCATCGCCTGCACGACGACCCACCACTTCGTAAGGGATGTCAACGCCGGATGCCCGCTCGAAGGACCGGATGATCTCCAAAACGCTTGTCCCTTTTCCCGTACCCAAGTTCCACACTCGACAACCCGCCTCGTGGCCGAGTGCCTCGAGCTTCTCGAGACAACGCAGGTGGCCGCGAGCCAAATCGACCACGTGGATGTAATCACGCACACCGGTGCCGTCTGAGGTGGCGTAGTCATTGCCGAAAACTCGCACCTGGTCACGTCGTCCAACAGCAACTTGCGCCACGAAGGGCAGCAAGTTGTTGGGGATGCCGTTGGGGTCTTCGCCGATCATTCCACTGGGATGTGCACCCACCGGATTGAAGTAGCGCAGCAAGCCAAAACGCCACTTGGAATCTGCAGCTGCAACGTCGCGGAGGATCTCTTCCAAGAACCACTTGGTACGCCCGTACGGGTTGGAGGCGCCCAACGAAGCAGACTCCACAAACGGCACAGGGTTGTCTGCTCGGTAAACCGTTGCACTGGAGGAGAACACGAGCGTGTTGCAGCCGTGCGCCTCCATCACCTGCAACAGCACAAGCGTGCCGGTGATGTTGTTGGAGTAGTAACGCAGCGGAATGGTGCTGCTCTCCCCGACAGCCTTCAGGCCGGCAAAGTGAACAACGGCTTCGGGCCGAAAGGACTGAAACACTGCCGACAACGCGTCGTGGTCTGCAATGTCCACGACGTGCAAGCTGGCCTCCCGGCCGGCGATCGCGATGACCCGACGAACTGACTCGGCCTTTGCGTTGTCGAGGTTGTCGACGATGGCAACCTCATACCCTTTGCCGAGGAGCTCGACAACGGTATGGCTTCCGATGTATCCGGCCCCACCGGTTACGAGTACTCGCACGACGTACCTTTCAGCTCGGACCGGTGGGCTTTACAGTCCGCTGACGACTGCGGCTTGCAGTGCTTCGAGTTCGTGGTCGTGCTCGTGATGCGAACCCGTCGCAGGCGACCCCGACTTCGGCCGGGCGATAAGCCCGAGACGGCGGTTCTGCCGGGCACAGATTGCCTGAACTCGACCCTCGACAAAGTTCCAGGCACCGAAGTTGGCCGGCTCTTCCTGCATCCAGAACACCTCGGCGTTTGGATACCGGGTGACGATTGCTTCGATCTGCGCCTCTGGCCACGGGTAGATCTGTTCCACCTTGACCAAAGCGATCTGAGAAGCCACGCCTGCCTTTTGGCGAGCCTTGTCTGCGTCCCAGGTCACTTTGCCGGTTGACAGGATGACCTTACGAACCGCGGTGGGATCGGTGATGGTGGGGTCGTCCAAGACCTCGGCAAATGCGCCGGTAGTGAACTCGTCCACGTTGCTGCGGGACTCTTTGGAACGCAAGCCACTCTTGGGTGCCATCACAATGAGCGGCTTGCGGTTGGGTGAGTGCATCTGGCGGCGCAACAGGTGGAATAGCTGCGCTGCAGAAGTGACGTTGACCACCCGCATGTTCTCGTGCGCACACAGCTGGAGGAAACGTTCAAGGCGAGCAGAGGAGTGTTCTGGGCCTTGGCCTTCGTACCCGTGCGGCAACAACATGGTGAGCGACGAGGTCTGCTCCCATTTGGTCTCACCAGAGGCGATGAACTGATCGATGATGATCTGAGCGCCGTTGACGAAGTCACCGAACTGCGCCTCCCACACAACAAATGCGTCGGGGTTTTGGATGGTGTAGCCGTAGTCGAAACCAAGTACGGCGTACTCCGACAGTGAAGAGTCGAAGACGTTGAAACGGCCTTGGCCGGGGTCAAGGTTGGCCAACGGATACCACTCGCCGCCGGTTTGGGTGTCGATGAAGACGGCTTGGCGGTGGCTGAAGGTGCCGCGACGAGAGTCCTCGCCGCTGACGCGCACTGGCACACCCTCAAGGGCAAGCGAACCGAACGCCATCGCCTCTCCGAGGGCCCAGTCGATCTCGCCAGACACTTCGTAAGTGGCCTTACGGGTTTCCAGTTGTCGAGCAAGCTTGGGGTGAATGTTGAAACCCTCTGGCCACGTATGAACCGCCTCAGAGATGAGATCCAACATTGACCGGCTGACACCGGTAGGAATGGGATCGAAGGGCGAACCGATGTCGTCAAGGTTTGGCGGCAACATGTTGCCGGTAGAGGTGAGCGTGCGGGTGGCGTCGAGGGCTGTCTGCATGAGCGACTGATACGACGAGAACGCCGCGTCGGCCTCTTCCTGCGTGATGTCCTTGCGACCTACTAACGAAGCCGCGTAGATCTCGCGAGTGGAGGGATGATTGTCGATGCGCTCGTACATGAGCGGCTGCGTGTACCTGGGCTCGTCGCCTTCGTTGTGGCCCATGCGGCGATAACAGACGAGGTCAATGACGACGTCTTTCTTGAACGCATCGCGGAAGTCAGCAGCCAGGCGACCGACGCGGTAACAAGCTTCTGGGTCGTCGCCGTTGACGTGGAAGATTGGGGCCTGAACCATCTTGGCCACATCGGTGCAATACACCGAAGACCGAGCTGCATCTGGGTTGGTGGTGAAGCCCACCTGGTTGTTGACAATCAGGTGGATGGTGCCACCTGTCTTGTAGCCAGCGAGCTGACTGAGGTTGAGCGTCTCCTGCACCACGCCCTGGCCGATGAAGGCGGCGTCGCCGTGCATGATGACCGGCAACACCGAGTTGCCGCCAAGCTCGCCGATCTCGTCCAGTTGCGCCCGGACCATGCCCTCGACAACCGGGTACACCGCTTCGAGGTGCGATGGATTTGGCGCAAGGTTGATGCCGATTGGAATACCGCTGAGACCGGTGTAGGTGCCCTGTGCACCCAGGTGGTACTTGACGTCGCCGGAGCCATAGACGGTTCCCTCGATGACGTCTTCGAACTCCTTGAAGACCTGCGCAACAGGCTTGCCAACAACGTTGACCAACGTGTTGAGGCGACCGCGGTGCGGCATGCCGATGACAGCCCCTTTCACCCCGGAACGCGCAGCAGCATCCAACGCCGCGTCGATAACGACCATGGCGGATTCGCCGCCTTCGAGGCCGAAGCGCTTGGTGCCCGGATAACGCTTGGCGAGGAACTTCTCAAACGCTTCTGCGGTATTGAGGCGATCAAGAATGCGACGCTGCTCAACTGCTGTCACCTTGGTGTCAACGCCCTCGACGCGAGCTTGCAGCCACGCCTTTTCGGCAGGGTTCATGATGTGCATGTACTCAATGCCAATGGTGCGGCAATACGCGTCTCGAAGAATGCTGAGCAGTTCACCAACGGTGTGGTGATCGGACCCTGCAAGGTTGTCCGTAAACACGTCGCGGTCGAGGTCCCAGATGGACAGGTCGTAGGTGATTGGGTCCAGCTCGTCGGACATGGCGCGATGCATGATGCCCAACGGGTCGAGGTTGGCAATCAGGTGGCCGCGGGACCGATATGCGTTGACAAGTTCTTGCGCAGCAGCAGCCTTAGCAACGGCCGAGCGGACCGCGTCTGACGGGTTGGTATCGCGGTGCCAACGCGCTGGCTCGTACGGGATATCCATGGAGTCAAAGACGGACTCCCAGAACGCTTCGTCATCGGTGAGCAGGTGCTGGATCTTGTCGAGGAACATTCCCGACTCGGCACCCTGGATGATGCGGTGGTCGTAGGTCGAGGTGAGCGTGACCGTCTTGGAGATACCGATCTCGGCGAGCTTGGCAGGATCTGCTGCCATGAACGCTGCCGGGTAATCGATGGTTCCCAACCCGATGATGGCCGCCTGCCCTGGCATCAGGCGCGGAACAGAGTGCCGGGTGCCGATGCCGCCAGGGTTGGTGATGGAGACGGTGACGCCTGCAAAATCGTCGACACCCAACTTGTTGGTGCGAGCCTTTGCAATGAGCGTCTCGTACGCGTCGTAGAACTGGCGGAACGTGAGCTGGTTTGCGTTCTTGATGCACGGCACAACCAGTGCACGGGACCCGTCGGCTTTTGCAAGGTCGACTGCGATACCCAAACCAACCGTTGCATTGCGCACCAGAAGCGGGTTGCCATCAGCGTCACGGGTGAACGTGTTCCGCATCGATGGAACCGCATCGAGCCCGCGCACGATTGCATACGCAATGAGGTGCGTGAAGCTGACTTTGCCACCGCGGGTGCGTTTGAGGTGGTTGTTGATGATGCTGCGCTGGACCTCGAGAAGCTTCGCAGGGATGTCACGAACGCTGGTGGCGGTTGGGACGTCGAGCGACGCCTCCATGTTCTGCACAATCTTGGACGCGACGCCGCGAAGAGGACTGGTTTCGCCGCCCGCCGCAATGGGTGGCGCTGGAGCAGCCTTCGGCGTCGGCGCTGGTCTGGTCGCTGATCCGTTCATGGGAACATGCGCGACGGCAGCACTCTGCGTGGCTATAGGTGCGAACGCTGAACCGTTGGCTGCGTTCGAACTTGAGCTCGAACTTGAAGTCGAACTTGTCACCGCGCCCGCATGGCCGGTGAAGTAAGCGCGCCAACTTTCTGACACAGACGAAGGGTTGTCGTTGTACTGCTCTCGCATCTCGTCAACGAGCCACGAATTGGGCCCGAGCGTCGGGTCGTCGGGAAGGATCGAGGTCACGGGATTCAGCCTACTCCTGAGCGGTTTTGACGTCAGCGCAAGCCGTCCGGTTCTCGGACGGAGCCACGGTGACCAAAGGGCCACAACCTAGGGAAACGCGCGCCGCATTTCGAATTTCAGTATTCCTACATCGTCATGTCTGGTGTATCGCTTGAATATGCCCCGCCGATAAGGTCGCCAAATGATTCGGCGCCCATCGCTGCTGCTAACCGCTCTCACCATCACGGCCGTCCTCGGCAGTGCGGTGCTCCCGGCATCAGCCGCCACGACAAAGAAAAAGGCAACACGGTCTCGCGTTGTTGCCCAGGACGTGAACGGTGTTTACCAGTTCCCAAAGAGAACTACCCGCTGGAAAGAGCCTACGCCTATAGCCTTTCGCGGCTGTTTCGAAGTTCTTGAGTGCGCCATCGTCGAGGCGCCGATGAACTACTCGGACCCCTTCTCGCCGGCACTGGAACTTTCCGTTGTCCGCCACCGGGCAACCGATCCAGCACGCCGAATCGGTGCGTTGTTCGTCAATCCTGGTGGCCCGGGAGCAAGCGCCAATGGGCTCATCCGCGGCGCCAATCGCATCTTTCCAGCCGAGGTGGTGGCCCGTTTCGACATCATCGGCCTCGATCCTCGCGGCACCACCAACTCTGCGCAGGTCAGCTGCGGAATAGATCCCCTGGACCTCGACACCATCAGGACAGACAATCAGTATCTGAAGGCGGTTGCCACCGCTTGTGGCAAACGATCCGGTCAACTGCTCAAGTACATCGATAGTGAGAGCTCCGTCAGGGACCACGACTGGGTTCGCCGGGCGCTGGGTGAAGAGAAAATCAACTTCCTTGGATTCTCCTACGGCGGTTACCTGGGGGCCTTGTACGCCACCTTGTTCCCCACCACGCTGCGGTCAGTGGTCCTTGATTCCGGCCTGGATCACACCCTGTTCGGCACTGGCCTGCTTGAAGGTGGATACGCAGCCAACGAACGCGCGCTCCTCGCGTTCCTTCGACAGTGTCAAGACGGCTCGTACACACCCTGCGCGTTCAACAACGGCACGGACCTCCTCGCGAGATACGACCAGATCCTCACGTACTTCGGCGGATCGCGGAGCCGCGAGGCTGCCCGCAGTCGGTTTGAAGGCACCGTCGAACGGCTGCTTGGGTCTCAGGCAATCGGTGGTTGGAAGATCCTGGCAGACGGACTGAACGCAGCAGCCAGCTCTCCTGGCGACCCGTACACGTCGTTCGATCTCCGTAGCTTCGTCCCGCGGCCGGACTACGAAGTGCTCGAGTCCATCTTTGCGTACCAGTGTCACGACGGACTCGTCACGCAGAACCAGGCCGAACTCGCAACGCTGGCAACGCGGCTGCCTGCTGCAGCACCACACTTTGCTGTGAACGCCCGGGGTACCGCCGAGTTGTACAAGATCTGCGGGTATTGGCCCGTGAAGACTCGACCACAACCAGTTATCCAGCCCAACGGCATCGCTCCGGTGCTGTTGGTCGGAGCAACGCTTGACCTCATCACTCCAATCGAATGGCAGCAGTCCATGGTCGCCACAACTGGCGGCACGCTGCTCACCCGAGTTGGATCGGATCACGGCCAGGTGGGGCGCGGAACCTGCGTCGACCCCTACGCAGTTGACTTCCTCGTCAACCTGGTGCTGCCGCCCGCAGGCATCGTCTGCACCGGCTGACTGTGTTTCGGCCGCCCCGGCGGGTGATCGCAGTCGATTGGTCGGGGCGACTCGTTGGCGAGCGAACGAGTATCTGGCTGGCCGAAGCCGAGCTCCAGGGGCAGCCCACATTTCAGCATCCCGGTAGCGCTGTGGTTCGACTTGAGGCAGGGCGAACCCGTGCCCAGGTGATCGACGAACTCTGCCGAATTGCGGCCACCGCGACGGCAGAAGACCCGGTGCTGATCGGACTCGATTTCTCCTTTTCGTTTCCGGCTTGGTGGGTGCGAGACCAGGGGTGCCGGAACGTGGGCCAACTTTGGGAGCTCGCAGCGTCCGATGGCAATCGATGGCTGGAGGGGTGTGAAGCACCGTTTTGGGGGCGGCCGGGCCGACCACGTCCAGCAGATCTCCAGCAGTTCAGACTCTGCGAGCAAGCGTTGTTGCCGGTCGGCGGAATCCGACCGAAGTCCACGTTTCAGATTGGTGGTGCGGGCAGCGTTGGCACCGGATCCGTTCGCGGGATGGCACTGCTTCCCCAATTGCGCGAACACGGGTGCAGCATTTGGCCGTTCGACCCGCCCGGGCCGGTCACCGTGTTTGAGATGTACCCCAGGCTGTTCACCGGTCCCGTCGTAAAGTCAGATGCTCAGCGCCGAACGGCCTACCTGGAGGCCTCCTTCAGTGGCATCCCGCTCGCCTTAAGTGCGCTGGGGGCAGCGTCAGAAGACGCGTTTGACGCGTTGATCTGCGCGCAGACCATCGCCGCCGCAGCTGCCCTGGGTGTCACGCCGTTACAGACTTCGATGAGCGCTGACCCCGAAACCGTCGCGCTAGAGGGGTGGATTCCGCTCCCTGCGCCGGCTGCACCGGACGGAACCCGAACGTCGGAGGACGGGTCCCGCGTCTCGTAACCTCAAGGGCATGGCAGCACATGAGGGTATGGACAAGAGCCGGTACATCTACACAATGCGCGATCTGCGCAGGTTCTACCCGCCAGACCGGGAAGTCCTCAGGGGCATCAACATCTCCATGTGGCCCGGCGCCAAGATCGGCGTGTTGGGCTCCAATGGCTCCGGTAAGTCGTCGCTGCTGAAGATCATGGCTGGCGTGGACGACGGTTTCGTCGGCGAGGCGCGCCTCACGCCAGGTTTCTCGGTCGGGTACCTGTCCCAAGAACCAACGCTCGACGAGACCAAAGACGTCCTCGGCAACGTACGCGACGGCGTTAAAGAGATCGCCGGTTTGGTTGACCGTTACAACGCAGTCTGTGAAGCCATGGGTGACCCCGACGCAGACTTCGACAAGCTCCTCGCCGAGCAGGCCGACCTGCAGGACAAGATCGACGCCACCAACGCGTGGGACCTGGACCGCCAGCTCGACATTGCAATGGATGCATTGCGCTGCCCACCGGGCGATGCAGACGTGTCCACTTTGTCGGGTGGTGAAAAGCGCCGGGTCGCGCTGTGCAAGCTGCTGCTGTCCAAGCCAGACCTCCTTCTCTTGGACGAACCCACTAACCATCTCGACGCAGAGTCGGTCGGCTGGCTGGAACGCTTCCTGCAGGACTACCCCGGCACGGTCGTTGCGGTCACCCACGATCGGTACTTCCTGGACAACGTTGCTGGCTGGATCCTGGAACTCGACCGCGGCGCAGGCATCCCATACGAGGGGAACTACTCCGGCTGGCTTGAACAGAAGCGTGCCCGTCTCGCCGCTGAAGAAAAGACAGAGTCCGCCCGTCAGCGCGCATTGGCTGAAGAGCTCGATTGGGTACGTCAGTCGCCTCGTGCACGGCAGGCAAAGTCCAAAGCTCGTCTGTCCGCTTACGAAGAGCTACTCAGCGAATCGCAGAACGCCGAGGGTCGTCAGGCCAAACTCGAAATCATCATCCCGTCGCCTCCTCGCCTCGGCGACGTGGTTATCGAGGCCGACGGTGTCAACAAGGGCTTCGGCGACCGTCTCCTCATCGAGAACTTGTCGTTCAAGCTTCCGCCTGCAGGCATCGTCGGCATCATCGGTGCCAACGGCGCCGGTAAGACCACGCTGTTCCGCATGATGATGGGACTTGAGCCAGCAGACTCCGGCACGCTCACCGTGGGCACCACCGTCAAGCCCGCTTACGTCGACCAGAGTCGTGACGACTTGTCACCGGACAAGACCGTGTTCGAGGAAATCACTGATGGGCTGGACGAGTTCAAGTTCAACGGACGCACCATTCACGGCCGAGCGTATTGCGCCTCTTTCAACTTCAAGGGCTCCGATCAACAGAAGAAGGTCGGTGAGCTTTCCGGTGGTGAACGCAACCGCGTCCATCTCGCGAAGCTCCTCAAGTCCGGCGGCAACGTACTGCTCCTCGACGAACCAACCAACGACCTCGACGTCGACACGCTCCGCGCATTGGAAGAAGCGCTTGTTGCGTTCCCCGGTTGTGCCGTAGTCATCAGCCACGATCGTTGGTTCCTCGACCGCATCTGCACCCATGTGCTTGCGTTCGAAGGCAACAGCCAGGTCCGCTGGTTCGAGGGCAACTTCGCCGACTACGAAGCGTTCCGGAAGAAGGAACTCGGCTCCGAGGCCGACCAGCCGCATCGCCTGAAGTACAAGCCACTCGTCCGATGAGCAACGGGTGAGCACCAAGTGAGCACCAAGTGAGCATCGGACTGCTGCGCAAGATCGTCGCCGTTTGCTGCGTCGCCAGCGTGGCCGGGATGATCATCACCAACATCAAAGGCGCCATTGGCGGCGCTATGGCGTTCGGCATGTTCGGCGCCGTCGCCATGCTCATTCTGATCGTGGCCAACACGCTGGACCGCCCCGCAAACCAAGGTGGCGCACAGCAAGCTCTCGCCGCCGAACTGGAAGCAAGGGTGCAAGACCTCATCGCGACAGGCACCCCGGAACCAGATCTACGCGACGTAGTGCGCAAAGCCGTCCGGCTCGGCACCGGCGCGTCCGAGCGGTGAACGAAGTGAACCCGAGGTGAGCAACCCATCACACACCGGCGCGTCCGAGCGGTGAACGAAGTGAACCCGAGGTGAGCAACCCATCACACACCGGCGCGTCCGACTAGTCCGCGAGAGAGGCTGCCCCCAAGGTTGGGGGCAGAACACCTCGAAGCGCGTTTGCGAGGTGTTCTCCCGCTTCTGGGAGTTTTCTGGTCGGGGCGGGCCGGTGGATTACTGTTTGTGCATGCCAGTACCTCCGCCCGGTGAACGCGAGATCCTGACCTGGGATTCCTTCGGCGAGGCGGGTGTCACGCTCAGCCAGCAGGTCGCAGCCAGCGGCTACCGACCAGACATCATTCTCGCCATCGCACGAGGTGGGCTGTTGCCCGCCGGTGCCATGGGCTACGCGTTGAGCATCAAGAACGTGTTTGTGATCTCGGTCGAGTACTACACGGGTATCGGCGAGACGCTCGATTTCCCCGTGATGTTGCCTCCGCAGCTCAACCTGGTGGACCTGCAGGACAAGAAAGTCCTTGTAGTAGACGATGTGGCAGACACGGGGCACACGCTGAAGGCCGTGCACGATTTCGTAGTCGGCAACGTTGCCGAAACTCGTGTTGCGGTCATCTACGAAAAGCCGCATTCCATCGTGAAGTGCGAATATGTGTGGAAGCGGACCGATCGTTGGATCGACTTTCCATGGAGCGACAAGCCGCCGGTCTTGCTGCCAAGCGGCGAGCTCAATGCAGCGGCGCTCGAAGGTCACTGACCCCGCTTCGCCTGAACTTGATTGGAATGTGAAACAGCCCCCGGCGATGTCGGGGGCTGTTTCCGTTCACTTGTCCCAGCGCGGTGCTAGGTCTGGATGTTCCGGCCGGAGGCCGGAACGAATCAGGGCTGGATTTCGATGGTGACCTTGCGGCTCTTGGCTTCGTCATCGTCAGGCTGCGTGTCGCCACGAGCCTCGACGTTGAAGGTGATTCCGCTAGCGGCAGCGCCAAGGCCCTTCTCCAACGCGGCCTTCACGTTGTTCGCACGGGCGATGGACAACGCGTCGTTGGCCTCGGAGTTGCCGGTCTTGGATGCGTGACCCACGATGCTGACCTTTGAACCTGCAGGCAGCTTCGTGAGGTTAGCCACTGCACCGTCGATCTTTGCCGTGGCTTCGGCGTCAAGCGCTGACGACGCGTTGGCGAAGTAGACGGTGAGGGACTCAGGTGCAGCAGGAGCGGCAGCAGCAGCAACAGTGGTCGGAGCAGCTGCGCCAAGCAGCGCGTTGATGTCGACGGTTGGCGGCACGAGGACGCCGTCGAGGACATGGATGACACCGTTGGTAGCTGCGATGTCGGTCGAGGTGACATTGACGCCGTTGACCTTCACGCCGCCATCGGTGGTGATGGTGAGGGGCGAGCCTTCGACACTGGCGACTTCGCCAGCCGTGACGTCGGCAGCCATGACCATTCCTGGAACAACGTGGTACGTGAGGACCTTGGTCAACGCGTCCTTGTTCTCTGGCTTCAGAAGAGCGTCGACGACGCCAGCAGGAAGCTTTGCGAATGCGTCATCGGTCGGAGCGAACACCGTGAACGGGCCTTCACCCTTCAAGGTGTCGGCCAGGCCTGCAGCGTTGATTGCTGCGCCGAGGGTCTTGAACGAACCAGCGCCTTCTGCCGTTGCAAGGATGTCACCAGTGGCAGCTGCAGCAGCAGCTGCGGCGGTGGTCTCAGTCGCCGCTGCAACGGTTGTTTCAACCGCTGCGACAGTGGTCTCTGCGACGACGGTCTCTTCAACCGCTGCAACGGTCTCTTCCACGGCAACGGTGTCTTCGACAGCGACAACGGTGGTGTCGGTTGTCGTTGAGGACGAACCGCCACAACGGCTGAGGCCGAATGCGAGCAATGCAGCGGCAATCAGCGCAGGAATGACCCACATGAGGCCACCCTTCTTCTTGTTGCCGCTATCAACGACAGCCTTTGCGCCGGCTACGCCAGCAGCAGCTGCGCCGCCGACCTTTGCCGTGGACGAACCGAGCTTGGCAGCTGCTGCACCGGTTGCCGCCCCTGCGACACCCGTTACTGCTCCTGCGGCACCTGCAACGTTGCCTGCGAGGCCCTTGAAGAGATCGACGCCAGGCAGGTCAAGCTTGCCCAACGCGCCCTTGAGAGGGCTGAGGTCACCAGCGTCAACGCGTGACCCGATTTGGTCGTATTCGCCTGCAGGCAGACGATCCTTCAGCCAGCCGAAGCCGCCTGATGTCCATTGTTCTTTGAACCAAGCGATGTCGTTCGCCTTGAGACGGTCAAAAATTGTTTTGAGGGTGGTGAGTGGTGGCAATTCCATAAGAGCTGCATTGTGGCCCACGATTGTGATGAGACCGGCGAAAAACCGTGTGCCGATGTTCACCGCGACAATTTGCCCCAACTGGCGTCAATGCGGGTGACGGTCGAAGTGCACTACGTGATTCCGCAGGCCATCCCCCGGGCGACTGGGCTCTCAGCCGAAGCGGGAACTGAGCGAGGCGACGTTCTCGCGGAACTCCGAAATGGTCGAATGCAGGATGTCAGCGACAGGTTCCACGCTGGCGATGCGCCCCGCAACCTGTCCACATAAGGCAATTGCAGACTCCATGTCGCCGCCAAAATAAAGGTCCATCGAACGGCCGAACTGATCCATTCCGACGTGATCCTCGTGTTCCAACTTTGTGGTGCGTTCCGTTCGCAATGCCCGCAAGCCTGGCTTTGAGAATCGGTTTAAGAAGACCGTGTCTGTTTCGGCCGCCCCGACGATCGCATCTTTCCAATTGCTGTGCACGGGTGATTCTGCTGCACTCACCATCCGGGTGCCCATCTGCACCGCGTCGGCGCCAAGGGCAAACGCAGCCGCCATGGATCGACCATCGGTGATGCCGCCAGCAGCGACGATTGGAACAGAGACCTGCGACGCGATGAGCGGGAGAAGAACCATCAGCGCCACGTCGCGTGGGTTTTTGAATCCTCCGCCTTCGCCGCCCTCGACGACCAAACCGTCGACGCCCGCTGCGATTGCTTTGAGAGCTCCGGCGAGCGTAGGAACCACGTGGAATACCGTGAGACCAGCGGCTTTCAAGGCCCCGGTGTACTTGGTGGGATCGCCAGCGGAAGTGGTCACAAACCGAACACCCTGGTCGATAACGAATTGCGCGATACCGGGGTCTCGGACAAAGGCCTGAGCGATGTTGACCCCGAACGGTTTATCCGTGAGGTCGCGGATCTTTTCGATTTCGCGCTTCACATTGTCGAGTTCACCGGATGACGTCTCGATGATCCCAAGTCCACCTGCGTTCGAAACAGCCGAGGCAAGCTGAGACCGGGCAATCCATCCCATCGGGGCTTGGATGATCGGATAGTCGACACCGAGGAGTTCGGTGACTCGTGTGCGAAGCGGGGCTGGAGCAGTCATCCCTCCGTGATAGCCGCTACGAACGTGGCAATCCACCTCGTAACGCAACTCGGAGGTGGATCACCCCCATTCTTGGGGGCAACCTCTCTCGCCAAAATCAGGTTGGCGTTGGTAGTTCGGCGCGGAGCACATCGACGCCATAGTCGTCGGTGGCACCGATCGCCTTCAGTTCCACCCTCTCAGTCGAGGTGCCCCCCGGGCACACAACCCAGTCGGACTGACCCTCTGGAAACACGAATGAACCCAGACCGATGCGAGTTCCGTCGGCCTTTTCGAACCACCACTTGTACGTGTGGTGTGGCTTCAGTCCCTTGGTATACAGCGCCGCGTACGTACCGGCCGGGCCGCTGCTGACAGACGCCCATGCCTTGGGCCCGACCGCGCCGGTCGACACGAAACTAACTTTCTGAGGGGCCGATTCCGTGCCGGCACCCCAGTACGTCCGCTGGGTGGTTGGCGGAGCGGAAGGCGCTGCAGCGAGGCGCGCCGTCCACCCAACACCGCTTCCCGCAGCGAAGATTGCTACCGTCGCTGCAGCAACCTTCCATTGGTTCCGCGCCGCGCCAGGCACCCTGATCCTGAAGGTCCGCGAGCGGTTCGGCCGACGCGCGATGCAGAATTCGGTCACGCAATTCCGGCGAAGGTGATTCCACCGTCATGCCTGCAAAGGCTCGGAGATCAGTGGCGCTCAGGTGGTCCGCCAAAGGTTGCAAGTCACGCAACGCATCGGCACAGTACGCGCACTGATCAATGTGGTGTCGAAGCGCGACAGCTTCATCTTGCGGCAGCCCGCCGAGAAGATATGCGCCGACATCGGTTGTGCGTGAACACGGAATTTCAGACATGCCAACCCATTTCTTCGAGCGCGAGTCGTAACGCTTTTAGTCCGTAGAAGACCCGAGTTCGGATTGTTCCATCGGGAACTCCAAGCTCTTGTGCCACGTCCGCATACGGACGTCCTTTGACATAAGTCTCGACGATTGCATGGCGTTGATCGTCACGGAGTCTTCGCAGACCTTCTTCAAGCATCCAACCGTCCAAGAGATCATCGTATGCGTCTCTTGTACCGCTCGGTTCGGTGAGGTCCACAGTCTTTTCGCCCTGACGGTGAGACGCGCCGACAAAACGGTTCAGTTGAGGCCGCACCGAACGGGCTCGCAACAGGTCGATGGAGACGTTGCGGGCGATGGAATACAGCCAGGTGCGAACGGAACCGAGGTTTGCTTCCCATCGTTCGTGTGCACGCCAAGCACGCAAAAACGTCTCCTGCACTGCTTCTTCGGCAAGCCCACGATCGCCGACCAACCGAAAGCAGAATCGAAAAATTTCCGCTCCGTGAAGGTCGTAGAGAACCCGGAGATCGTCGACGTCCGCGGCCGTCACAGCAGGAATCGTACGAATTGAGCGGTTACGCGACATCGTCAACCTTTCCTACCTTCAGACGGACCGTGGACACCGGATACAACTACTGAACCATCACAAGCGCTTGGTGTTTGGAACACCCTCGTCGTTGAGCACCCACCAGATGTTATTAACCCACTGGCCGTTGACGTCGCCTGCCTTTGCATCACGGAACCAGTAATACAGCGCCCAGCCGTTGTAGGTGAGCTGACGGGAACCGTCTTCGCGCATCGCCACACCCAGCTTCGACTTGCGAAGCCCCCCGCTGAGTTCCACATCCGACGTACTCCGACCTGCTGGCAGCATCACCGGTGGCCACGCTGCCAAGCACTGACCTTCACAGACGGACACGTTGTAGCGGTCTGGGGCGAACATGTAGAGCGACATTCCGCTGCCGTCCACGATGATGTCGCCCAACTTTGTGGAGGCGACGCCCAACTTCAGGGTCTTCCCTGCAGTGGTGGTGCTGGTGCTTTGGGCTTCCGCTGGGCCCGCGCCCATTGCAAGAGCACCGACAGTTGCCGCGACGATCGCAGCTCCAGCAACCAACCGACGGACGGCGAGTGAACGAATCATGGCTTTCTCCTATGTGTTCTTCGGCCGAGTGACCGAGACGACTACTGGTACGCACAGAGTTGGCAGAACGTTCACAGAACTTCATTCACGCCTCGTCATGGGAGTTACCTAACATCGAGATATGACCGCCCCCTTTCGCTGCGACCTCAACTTCTTCGGCACCGTCCCGATGCCCGACGCGGGCAACGTCGGGCCTGCCCCCACGGATCGCAGATACTTCCAACAGGACTACATCGCCTGTTACGAGAATCTCGCAGCGTGGGCCAAAGCGGCAGATTCGGCCGGCTTCAACTGCATGTGGTTCACAGAGCACCACTTCCAGTACGAGGGTTACGAAGTCACTCCCAACCTGGTGCTGTTTGGCATGGCGATGGCCCAGCACACGCAGCGCATCCGAATGGGACAGATGTTCAACGTGGTTCCGCAGTGGCATCCACTGCGACTCGCCGAAGACTTTGCGATGGCAGACATCCTCACCGGCGGCCGCATGGAGTTCGGCGTCGGTCGAGGCACCGTGCCACGCGAAGCAATGACACTCGGATCTCGTGTTGCCAGTGGCGACAACGACATGAGTGCCAAGGACGATGCGTTCAACCGAGAGCAGTTCGAAGAGGCGATGGAGGTCATCAAAACTGCTTGGTACAACGAACGCTTCTCTTACACCGGTAAGCATTACCAGTTCCCTCCGACCGGCATCCCTGACCGGGGTGCAACGGTCACCGAGTTGACGCTTGTCCCAAAGGTCACCCGCCAGGTACCTATCTACCAACCTGTCACCAGCGGTGAGACCATGGAATACGTTCCTCGCGCCGGGCACCGCGGCGTGTATTGGCTGATGCATCCAGACCTCATGGCTCCGCGCTGGCAGCATTACACCGACACGTACAACGAAGCGCACGGCACCTCGCTCCGCCCTGGCGAAAACAAGGTGCTGGTACTCAACGCGCATGCGGGCAAGACCCGTGAAGCAGCGTGGTCAACTGCCCGCAACGGCCACGACGAGTTCACCCGCTTCTTGGCTCCGTACGGCCGCTTCACCAATTACAAGGGTGCCGACGGCAATAAACTGGCATTCGGCGTTCAGCCGTCGTTGGAAGATTCTTTTGAGCAGCAAGTCGCAGCCATCGGCTCGGTGCAAGATTGCATCGACATTGTTTCGATGTACCGCGAACGCTTCGGCGTAGAGCACCTCTGCCTGTTTCTCGATCTCCCCGGGTTGTCCCGCCAGCAGATGACCGAACAGATTCATATGTGGGCAGAGGAAGTGCTGCCGGGTGCTGGTCTCGCACTCACACCACTTACACCTCCATCCCAGTCGCCTTCGTTCACGTTGCCGCAGTAAGCCGAAGTAATCCGTGGCTCTGTTTTGGATCACCAACGCGCGGGACCTCGACGGCGTCGCGATCAACGTTGAGGTTGACCCGCTCAGCGGGTTGATTACCAACGTCGAGAAACCACCACCTGGACAGTTCCCACGACCTGGCTCCGTCGACCTCGACGGAGACTTGCTTGTTGTCGCCCCAGCGGAACCTCACGCCCACCTTGACAAGGTCCTCACTGCGCAACTGGTTGCTAACCCGAAAGGCGACCTCTTGGGGGCTGTCCGGGGGTGGACGGATTTCTTTCCGTCGCTGACGGTCGCCGACATGGTGCGACGCGCAACGGTGGCGGTGCACGAACTGGTGGCCTCGGGCATTACCGCCGTGAGAACGCATGTCAATGTGCACGAGGGCATCGACCTCGCCGCGATGGAAGCGCTCCTCCAGGTACGCGCCGACGTGGCCTCGTTGTGCGATGTACAGGTCGTCTCACTCACCGGGTGGGTCAGCGCTGACAACGAGACGAACCGCAGGCTGCTTCGCGCAAGCGTGATGATGGACCCATCCGTCATCGTCGGCGGGTGTCCGCACCTCGACATCGTCGCCAGCCAGGCAACCGACCTTGCGCTCGACCTTGCAGGACGCGAAGGTAGGGACATCGATCTTCACACCGACGAAAACCTGGACCCCGGGTCCGAGGATCTTCGGTACCTTGCAGAACGCATCATGGCAACGGGTTACACCGGCGGAGCGGTGGCCAGCCATTGCTGCAGCCTGGGAGTGCAGGAAGTCGCTCGCCAAGCCGACACGTCTGCGATGGTCGCAGCAGCAGGCATCTCCGTCATTGCCCTGCCACAAACCAACCTCTTCCTCCAGTCGCGAGACCATTCGGTCGCCCCGCCTCGAGGTCTCACGGCGATCCACACGCTTCGCAAGGCCGGAGTCAACGTCGCGGCCGGTGCCGACAACGTCCGCGATCCTTTTAACTCCATGGGCCGCCACGATCCAACCGAGACCGCAGCACTGATGGTCATGGCCGGGCACCTACTCCCACACGAAGCATGGGACGCGGTCACGGGTAAGGCGCACCAGGCAATGGGTCGGCCCGCCCCCCTTCTGGCGGTGGGCCACCGTGCAGATCTCGTCTCGCTCCGGGGCTCGGACCTGGCCGATGCGATCGCCCGAGGCGACCAGCACCGCCGAGTATGGAAATCCGGCCGCCTCGTCTCACAGACCACGGTCAGTCAATCTGTTTTGTGACAAGCGTATGAACAGGCGGGAGCCCAGCCGCAGGGGGGTTCACGATTGCGTAAGGTGTCACGGATGTCTGTACCGCAGATCAGCTTTAACGACGTCTCCCGCGTCTTTCCAGATGGAACCCACGCGGTAGACAACGTCACTTTCTCCGTAGCCTCGGGGGAGTTCGTGTCCATCATTGGGCCGTCGGGCTGCGGTAAGTCCACGTTGCTCAAGATGGCATCGGGTCTCATGGACATCACTGGCGGGTCTATCGAGGTGGATCGCAGCTCCATCGGTTACGTGTTTCAGGACGCAACGCTGCTGCCGTTTCGGACCGTGCAACGCAACGTCGAACTGTTCGCAGAACTGCACAAAATGCCAAAAGCAGAAGCTGCACGGCTCGCCGCTGAAGCCATCGAGCTTGTTGGTCTAAAGGGCTTCGAGAAGAAGTTCCCCAAATCGCTTTCCGGCGGAATGAAGATGCGTGCGTCGTTGGCGCGGTCGCTCACGCTTAACCCCAAGGTCTTTCTGTTCGACGAACCGTTTGGCGCTATCGACGAGATCACCAGAGACCGTCTCAACACCGAACTGATGCAGTTGTTCGTGCGCAATCAGTTCGCCGGTTTGTTCATCACGCACTCCATCTCTGAAGCGGTGTACTTGTCCACCCGTGTCCTGGTGATGTCAGCCCGCCCGGGCCGTCTCATCGCAGAGTTCAGCGTGCCCTTCGAATACCCCCGCACTGACTCCATCCGGTACACGCCAGAGTTCGCTCGGCTCACCGGTGCTGTCAACGATGCGTTGCACTCGGCATACGTAACTGGGGCATCGGCGCCAACGACCACCGGCGCCAGCACAATCAAGGTCGCCGCCAAATGACCGATACGCAGTTGCTCACCGAGATCGCGCGCGTCGAGCGCGACGTCCCGCAAGCAACCAAAGAACCATTCCGGCCCATCAAGGTCATCGGGCCGGTGATGGTCTTCGGTCTCGTAATGGCCATGTGGTACGGCGGCCGGCTCCTGCTTGCGCCGTACAAACGATTCGTACTGCCGCCACCGCACCGCATCATCACCAAGGCGTTCCTGTTCAAGACCAATGACGGCGTCCCCGTTATTCGCAACGCGGTCTTCAAAGCCACGTGGCTGGACATCAAGGTGGCTGTTGCAGGTTTGGCCATAGCCATCGTGCTGGGTGTCCTCACCGCTGTCGTGATGAGCATGGCCAAGTGGCTGGAGTTCTCGTTGTGGCCATACCTGGTTGCATTGCAAGCCATCCCAATTCTCACCATCTCGCCGCTGATCGGCGCCGTGATGGGCTACAGCCAGGCCCCGCGTATCCTGGTAACGGTCATCATCACCATCTTTCCTATTCTGTCCAACACGCTGTTTGGCATCACCGGAGTGGACAACGGGTTCCACGACCTGTTCACGCTCCACGGTGCCAGCCGGTGGACTCGCCTCGTCAAGCTGCAGTTACCCGCAGCCTCTCCGGCGGTCTTCGCAGGGTTCCGCATTTCTGCGGGTCTTGCCGTCATCGGTGCCATCGTCGGTGACGTGTTCTTTCGTGCTGGCGAGGCGGGCCTCGGCCAACAGGTCGACGTCTACAACTCCCGGCTCAACGGGCCAGCTACGTGGGCCTGCATCGTGATGGCCGCTGTCCTTGGACTCGGCTTCTTCGCAATCTTCGCAGCACTCGAGCGAGTGTTCGTGGGTCGCTGGAACACCACCAAGCGCTGACAGGCGCTGCACCGCAACACAGCTCTCATCGTTTCACCTGCAAATTCCCGCCGCACCAGTACCACCACTACCACCACACCACCACACTCCTAGGAGACCACTTGATGAAGAAGTCAGCACTGCTGGCTCTGCCACTGGCCGGGGCATTGTTCCTCGCAGCCTGTGGCAGCGATGCCGCCGAGACCGTCGACACGACGGTTGCAACCGAGGCCCCTGTTACTGAAGTAGTCGCAGAGACCACCCCAGCCGAAACAACTCCAGCCGAGACCGCAACGGAAACCACCGTCGCAGCTGCAGCCGAGACAACCGTCGCCGCAGCAGCAGCTGGTGCATCGCTTGCCAGCGTGTGCCCTGCAACCATCAGCATCCAGACCGACTGGAACCCTGAGGCAGAGCACGGCGCGCTGTACCAGATGGTTGGAGCCAACCCAACAATCGACACCGACACCAAGCGCGTCACCGGCCCGCTCATGGACGGCACCACCGACACTGGCGTCAAGATCGAGATCCGCGTCGGCGGCCCGGCAATCGGCTTCGAGTCCCCCATCTCCACGATGTACAAGGACCCAACAATTCTCTTGGCCTACGTTGCCAACGATGACGCAGTGTCGGGTTACACCAAGTTCCCAACCAAGGCAATCGTTGCCCCGTTGAACAAGAACCCGCAGATCATCATGTGGGACCCAGAGAAGTATCCCGATGCAAAGACCATCGCAGACCTTCCAAAGGACACCAAGATCCGCGTGTTCGGCCCAGCTGCGTACCTCAGCTACCTGGTCGGCGCAGGCATCATCAACCAGGACCAGATCGATGGTTCGTACAAGGGTGAGCCTTCTGCTTGGGTCGCTGACAACGGCAAGTCCGCTCAGCAGGGCTTCGCTTCGGCCGAGCCTTACTTCTACGAGAAGGAACTGAAGGAGTGGGGCAAGCCAGTTGCGTACCAGCTCGTTCACGACGCAGGCTGGGACGCTTACGCAGCTGCCCTCGCAGTTCGTACCGCTGACTTCGATGCCAACAAGGAATGTTTCAAGGCTTTGGTCCCTGTTGTGCAGCGTGCAGCGCGTGACTTCGTTGCCAGCCCTGCAACCGCCAACACCCTCATCCTTGACCTGGTGACGAAGTACAACACCGGTTGGGTGTACACCGCCAGCCAAGCAACTGCTTCGGTTGAGTATCAGCTGAAGGACGGCCTTGTTGCCAACAGCCCTGACGGCACACTCGGCTCGTTCGACACCGCCCGGGTGGATGCGTTCATCCAGAAGGCATTGCCGATCTACGAGAAGGAAGGCGGCGAGGTCAACGCAGCACTTACTGCTGCAGACATCGTCACCAACGAATTCATCGACCCAACTATCAAGCTTCCTTGATCTGACTCGCCGGGGATTCCCCGGACGACATTTGCAGAACCGAACTTCGTCCCGGGCTTCGGCCCGGGACGTTTCGCGTACCGCGATCTAGCTTCTTGCGGCTGCCCTCGCTTTTGCGGTGCGACCATCTGAACGCAGGATTGCTGCGGCTGCGTTGCGGCCCGATGCTCCCCAGATGCCAGCACCCGGGAACGTTGCTGCGCCGGTGAGGAACAACCCACGAACCGGCGTCTCGTAGCGGGTGAGTTCTGGATCCTTGCCAAGCAGCGTGGTGATGGGAGTACCGGCGAACGACGGTGCATATCCGCGCACCATCGAGAACTGCATCTCGTACTCTCGCGGTCCCATCAGCCGCCACCGATCAACCGAGTCCGCGAACGACGCGAACCCATCGGTGTCGACCAGGTCACCGAATCGTTGCATCCAGCGCTGCGGTTCCTTGCTCTGCTCCCAGCCACCTTGGAGGGCATACGGAGTCCACAGGATCTCCATGCTGAAGATGTCTTGGCTCGCTTCGAGAGCGGCGGCCACGGAACGGTCTTTCACCGACGGAGTGTTGGCGAAGAACATCGGCTTCTCCGCTACGCGTCCCTGTTGTTTCAGTTCAAATGCAGCGCTGATGTCAGCAAGGCTTAACGACACGATGGTTGTGGCATGGGCTGCTTCGTCTGCGCTCAGGCCAACGGCCGCCAGACCAGCGTCGTCGGCAGCACGGAATCGGTACCGCCCGTTGATCACCGCGTCGATCTTGGATTCGTACCCGTCTTGGCACGGTTGCGCCCGGTAACGCTCTATGAGCGCAGAGGCCTGCGGCGGAGCATCCGTCAGCCAATCGACCAACGCCGCACGGGGATCGGCTGCGCAGACCACAATGGCGGCACGAATCTCGTCACCACTTTCTGTACGTACACCTACAACGCGGTCACCTTCACACAGAATTTGAGCAACTCGGGTGTTGGTGAGCACTCGGCCACCGGCCTGAGCAAAGGCACTGCTGAGCGCAGTGGGAAGCGATCCGCTTCCGCCCACCGGACGCCCCGAAAGCACCTGGTGGCGCAGTGCGTACGTCGTTGCGCCGAGCCCGGTACCGGGAAACTCTGGTGCAAGTCCCCACACCACCGGCCCCGTGGTCACGGCCGGGCCACGCAAGGCTTCGGTGGTGAAGAACGATCGCATGACGTCACCGACGCTGCGACGCGACCAGGACAACAACGATGCGGCACCCTTTGGACGTCGGGCCACTTTCGCAACGATCGACCCGGGGGTTGGTGTTGCGTTTGCGACATCGATGACCGTCTTCACGATGGGTGTCGCTGCGGCAACGTATTTCCGATAGTTCTCGGCGTCAGCGGGATAGCTACGTCGTATTGATTCGATGGTCTTCTCAACGTCGTGGAACAGGTACCAAGCCGGCCCACCATCCCAGTGCACGTTGACCTGTGTCAGATGGGAATCAACATAACGAAGCCCATGGCTTGCAAGACCCAACTCCTCCAGAATGGGAGTGCTGCGAATCATGGTGTGGTCGCAGTTGCAGATATTGAACCGTGCACCTTCGAGAGCAGACTCGGTTGACGCGTTACCCCCAACCGACGCCCTGGCTTCGATGACGGTGACGTCGAGCCCGGCCTTGGCCAAGTACGTGGCACATATCAACCCGTTGTGGCCCCCTCCGATAATGATGACGCCAGCGGATTCCGTCCCGTTACCCTGCATCGATTCAGTTTGTCACCGCTGCCGGGCGATGAGTTAAGTGAGCAAACAATTGGGCCTGGCCCAGTACCCTCGGTCAATGGCTGATTCCCGGTTCCTTCCAGATCACGCTGCACACACCCTGCACGACCGTCTCACGCCTGACAGTGCGGTCGTGCTTGGGCTGGGTGCCATCGAGGCGCATGGCCCTCACCTGCCGGTCTCAACCGACCTCGTTCTGGCAGATGCCACCACCACGGCTGCGGTTGCCGCATTCGGCGAACAGCTGGACCTGTGGCAGCTCCCCACACTTCCGTTTACCAAATCCAACGAGCACGCGTGGGCGCCCGGCACATTTTGGCTCTCGGCCACAACGATGTTGTCCATCCTTGACGACCTTGCACGATCACTCACGCTGACACCGGCGCGCACCCTCGTCTTCGTCAACGCACACGGCGGGAACTCTGCGCTGTTGCAGGTAGCTCTTCGAGACATTCGCTTGCGGCACGGTCTCCGCACCTTCCTCATGCATCCGTGGATGAACACCGACGAAGGAAACGAACTCGGCATGAGCATCCACGCCGGGCACGACGAGACGTCGCTGATGATGCACGTTCGCCCGGACCTGGTCGACCTCTCTACAGCAGTGCGCCGAGTACCAGAGCATCTGGCTGAGAACCGCCACGTGCGGTTTGGTGGCAGCGTGGCGTTTGGGTGGCTGTCCAATGACTTCGACCACGCAGATGATGTCGCTGCCGGGCACTTGCCACTCGGTGTAATCGGTGACCCCACGGGCGCAAACGCTGCGCACGGAAAGCACTGCTTCGACTTGATCGTGAAGACGATGGGCGAACAATTCGACGAGATCACCCGGTTCGACCCCCGGATCAAGCCGACGTACTAGGCGGCGGTGCTGCCACCTAGCGCGCACGTTGTGTGACCGCTGTTCACCAACGGGGGCGAATTGCGTTCCGACCATCAGTAGATAACTCGCGCACCACTACGATACAGAGGCGCCCAGCTCCCCTACCGCTGTCCGAGCCACTCAAATGACTTCCCCAAGACTTCAAAGCAGCGGCACACCGAGGGCAGCGCTGTGGGCTGCGGCAGGACTGTCACTGTTGGTACTGCTGGTGCTCGGCTCGCTCGTCGACGCGCGTCAGTCACGCAACCACGTGCAACGCAATGTCGTTGTTGCAGGCGAAGACATCGGTGGGATGAACGCCAATTCGTTGGCGTCGTTCCTGGACCAACTCGACGGTCGCTACCGAACCATGAACGTGTCCATCGTTCCGCCGCAAGGGGCCTTCAATGTCTCTGGTGCCGACCTCGGGGTCAGTGTTCAAAAAGACCGCCTACGGCGAGAACTGCTCCGCATCGGACGGTCAGAAAGCTCTGGCTCGCGGGTTCGTTCTTACTTCGGTTCGTTCTTCGGCAAGTCCACCGTTACCGTCCCCCTGTCGGTGGACCAAGCCGCCGTGGCACAAACCATTCGAGACAACGACGAGGCGTCTGCTCAGCAACCCGTTGACCCCACCTTGGCTGTGCAGGGAGACAAGTTCGTCATCAAGCCAGGCAAACCTGGGCTTGGCATCTCACCGTCGGTTATCACCTCAACGCTCGAACAACTTTTGCCGGCCGGTCCAAACCCAGTCGAGATTCCCGTCGAAAGAATTGTGCTTCCTTCGCGCTACACCGACGCTGAACTCGGCGCTCTACTGGACCGTGCTGTCCAGCTGACCTCGAAGCCGCTCGCCGTTCGAATTGGCGACAAGGAGATCACCATCTCACCCAAGCAGCTGCGTCGTCTGGTCACGCCCACCATCGCCAACGGCGAGGTCGCGCTCCAACTCGATGGACCAAAGGCGTTGGCTCTGGTAACCGACGGCGTCGGCACCGTCGGCCGTCCGGCCAAAGATGCTCGGTTGCGTGTCAACGACGACGGTTCAGTCACCGCTGTCCCGGCCGAGATCGGGCTGGAATGTTGCACGGAGGATGCTGCCGACCTGCTCAATGCCGCCGTCGCTTCAGGCTCCGGCCAGATCGTTGAGTTGCAGCTTGCAGAACTACAACCGAAGGTCAGCACTGCCGAAGTCGAGTCGCTTGGTGTGACGCAGCTGATTTCAACGTTCACCACAAAACACGCGCCGGGCGAAGTGCGCGTGAAGAACATTCACCACATCTCGGATCTGATCAAGGGCATCGTGATCAAGCCTGGTGACACGTTCTCGGTCAACGACACAATCGGTCCACGCACGGCAAGCAACGGTTTCTTCAAAGCCCACGTCATCGAAGATGGTGTGTACGCAGAGAACTTCGGTGGCGGCATCAGTCAGTTCGCAACCACGTTGTTCAACGCATCGTTCTTTGCCGGCCTCGACCTCGTGGAGTACCAGTCGCACTCGCTCTACATCTCCCGGTACCCATACGGCCGCGAAGCAACGCTGTCGTTCCCCGATCCAGATCTGAAGATTCGCAACAACACTCCCTACGGAATCCTCATCTGGCCCACGTACACCCAGCGATCGATCACCATCAGCCTGTATTCAACCCCGTACGTCAAGGGCGAAGTAACCGACCAGGTCGTAGAGGAGAGGGACCAGTGCAAGATCGTTTATACGTATCGTCTGCGCACATATGTTGACGGCACGACCAAGAAAGATCGCACACGTGCGATGTACCGTCCTGCTGAAGGCAAGGACTGCAAGGGCAACCCAACAGCCGGCGCTACCACCACCACGTTGAAGCCCAAGGTCACCAAGCCAGTCTCCGACACCACGCGCCCAGCTGCTGGCAATTCCGAAACATCGGAAAGCAAGCCAGTGCCGGCCGGTTCGGACACAACCAAGTCAACGAAAGCAGAAGCAAAACCCGAATCGACCAAACCAGAGTCAACCAAGTCTGAGTCGACGACGGCCAAGCCAAAGGTCACCACCAAGGCTCCGGAAACCAAGGCTGAACCAAAGCCAACGTCACCGCCAGACGATGGAAACGTTGGCGTCGGTGGCCCTCCGGTCACCGGCCTCGGCTAAGTCTCCCTTCGAGAGAACAGCGGACGACTCAGCGCGACGTTGATGACAGTGTCGCCTGGACGGTGATTGGCGCCGGCAGCTGCGTCTCACCCATCAGGAACTCGTCGCAAGCCGCTGCTGCGCTACGGCCCTCTGCGATGGCCCACACGATGAGGCTCTGGCCGCGGCCCATGTCTCCTGCAACAAAGACTCCTTCCACGCTGGTTGCGTACTCGGCTGTGCGAGCCACATTGCCGCGGCCGTCGACTGCTACACCGAGCTCGTCGAGCAAGCCACCACGCTCTGGGCCGGTGAAGCCCATTGCAAGGAAGACCAAGTCGACCGGGTATTCGAACTCCGAGCCTTCGACCTTTTCGAACGACATGCGTCCGTCGGCGAACTTCTGCTCAACCTCGTGGCCACGAAGACCGCTGAGCTTGCCGTCGGCACCGACGAACTCAGTAGTGGTGACCGAGTACACCCGATCCCCACCTTCCTCGTGAGCCGAGGTGACCTTGTACGTAAACGGATACAGCGGCCACGGGTTGTCTGATGCGCGCTCTTCTGGCGGGCGAGGCATGATCTCGAATTGGTGAACGCTGGCTGCACCCTGACGGTGCGCCGTGCCCAGGCAGTCAGCGCCGGTGTCGCCTCCGCCGATGATGATGACCCGCTTGCCTTCAGCATCGATTTCCGCCTGGGTGTAGTCCCCTGCCTGCACCTTGTTGGCGAGCGGCAGATACTCCATGGCGAGGTGCACACCCTGCAATTCTCTGCCGGGAATTGGTAGATCGCGTCCGGCAGTTGACCCGCCCGCCAGAACGATCGCGTCGAACTCGGAACGAAGTTCCTCAACCGTTGGGCCACCGGGCTGGCCAACATTTGCGTTGGTGACGAAGCGGGTTCCTTCGGCTTGCATCTGGCCGAGGCGACGGTCGAGCAGGCGCTTCTCCATCTTGAACTCAGGAATGCCATAACGCAGGAGCCCACCGATGCGGTCGGCACGTTCGTAGACCGTGACGGTGTGTCCGGCGCGAGTGAGCTGCTGCGCAGCGGCGAGGCCAGCAGGACCCGAACCGATGACTGCAACCTTCTTGCCAGTCTTCACAGCGGCTTGAACTGGAGTCACCCAACCCTCGTCCCAAGCGCGGTCGATAATGGTGTTTTCGACGTTCTTGATGGTGACCGGCTGATCGTTGATGCCCAACACACACGCGCCCTCGCACGGCGCAGGGCACAGGCGGCCGGTGAACTCTGGGAAGTTGTTGGTGGCGTGCAACCGCTCGATGGCGCTCTGCCACTCGCTGCGATACACAAGGTCGTTCCACTCCGGAATGAGATTGCCCAATGGGCATCCGTTGTGACAGAACGGGATACCGCAATCCATGCAGCGTCCGGCCTGGGTCTTGAGTTTCAACTCTGGAAACGGTTCATAGACCTCTTTCCAGTCACGCAACCGCACTGGCACCGGGCGACGCTCTGGCGTGTCACGCGTGTGCTTAAGGAATCCACCAATCTCACCCATGTTCGTCTCCTGTGCTCTTCTCTCGTGTTCTCTACGTCTCGTATGTGCGCTTATGTGTGGTTATGTGTGCAAAGCAGCTGGCAGCTATGCCCGGGCAGCAGCCATGATGGCGTCGTTGACGTTGCGGCCGTCTGCCTCTGCGGCGGCGCTGGCTCGCAGCACTCGCTTGAAGTCCTGCGGCATGATCTTCACAAACGAGGTCTGTTCTTCGTCCCAGTCGGCCAGGATTGCTGCAGCAACCGTTGAACCGGTCTCGTGATGGTGGCGTGACACCGTTGCGTGCAGGAACTCAACGTCATCTGCAGACAGCGGGTCGATGTCGACCATTTCACGGTTGACCGAAACAGGGAACCGGCCAGCGGGGTCGTAGACAAACGCCGTCCCACCCGACATACCTGCGCCAAAGTTGCGCCCGGTGCGGCCAAGTACCACAACACGACCACCGGTCATGTACTCGCACGCGTGGTCTCCGACGCCTTCTACAACCGCGGTGGCACCTGAGTTACGAACGCCGAAACGCTCGCCGACCAACCCACGGATGAACACGTTGCCGCCCGTCGCTCCGTACAAGATGACGTTGCCAGCGATGACGTTTTCTTCTGCGACAAACCCGGCAGGCGCATCGCGGTCAGGGAAGACGATCACCGTGCCACCAGAGAGTCCTTTGGCGACGTAGTCGTTACAGTCCCCCTCAACCCGCAAGGTGATGCCTGATGGCACAAACGCTCCGAAGCTGTTGCCAGCGGATCCACGGAAGTGCACCTGAATGGTGTCTGCAGGGAGGCCATTGCCACCGTGACGGCGAGTGACTTCGGCACCGAGCATGGTGCCAACCGTGCGGTTGATATTGCGGATGGGCAGTTCCAGGTTGACCGGACGACCGTCGACAAGGGCACCTTCGCACAGCTCGATGAGGGTGTTGTCGAGGGCTTTGGCCAACCCATGGTCCTGGGTGGTTACGCAACGGCGCGGCGTGCCCTCTGGCAGCGACGGCACGTAGAAGATGGGCGACAGATCAAGGCCGCTGGTCTTCCAGTGCGCTACTGCATGGGAAGTATCGAGAAGTTCGGCTTGGCCGATCATTTCTTCCATGGTGCGGAAGCCGAGCTGGGCCATAAGCTCGCGTACTTCTTCTGCGATGTACTCGAAGAAGTTGACGACGAACTCTGGCTTGCCGCTGAACTTCTTACGCAGCTCTGGGTTCTGTGTGGCAACGCCAACAGGGCACGTGTCCAAGTGACAGACACGCATCATGATGCACCCGCTGACCACAAGCGGGGCCGTTGCAAAGCCGTACTCTTCGGCTCCCAGCAGCGCAGCAACAATCACGTCGCGGCCTGTCTTCAACTGGCCGTCGGTCTGGACGACGATGCGGTCACGCAGACCGTTCAGCAGCAGCGTTTGCTGGGTCTCGGCGAGGCCAAGCTCCCAGGGTCCACCTGCGTGCTTCAGCGACGTGAGCGGCGAGGCGCCGGTGCCACCATCGTGGCCCGAGATCAGCACCACGTCTGCGTGTGCCTTGGACACACCAGCAGCCACGGTACCGACGCCAACTTCGGCAACCAGCTTCACGTGCACACGGGCACGGTTGTTGGCGTTCTTCAGGTCGTGGATGAGCTGTGCGAGGTCTTCGATGGAATAGATGTCGTGGTGAGGCGGAGGCGAAATGAGACCAACGCCTGGTGTGGAGTGGCGGGTCTTGGCGATCCATGGGTAGACCTTGTGACCGGGCAGCTGCCCTCCTTCACCGGGCTTGGCACCCTGGGCCATCTTGATCTGAATGTCGTCTGCATTGATGAGGTATTCGCTGGTGACACCGAACCGACCGGATGCGACCTGCTTGATGGCGCTTCGCTTGGAGTCCCCGTTGGCCATTGGAACGAAACGTTCGGCGTCTTCGCCGCCTTCGCCGGTGTTGGACTTGGCACCGAGACGGTTCATCGCAATCGCCAGCGTTTCGTGCGCTTCGGCTGAGATTGACCCGTAGCTCATCGCTCCGGTGGAGAACCGCTTGACGATCTCGCTGACTGGCTCTACCTCGTCGATGGAGATGGATGGGCGCACACCAGAACGGAACTCGAACAAGCCGCGCAACGTAGCGAGGTTGCGTGCCTGGTCATTCACCGCCGAGGTGTATTCCTTGAAGATGTCGTAGCGCTTGGACCGCGTTGCGTGCTGCAGCTTGAACACCGTGTCTGGGTTGAACAGGTGGTATTCGCCCTCGCGGCGCCACTGGTACTCGCCGCCCCATTCCAACGCACGGTGCGCCCGAGCAGACGAACGGGTTGGGTACGCCTTGGCGTGGCGGGCAATCGCTTCTTGCGAGATGACGTCGAGGTCGACGCCACCGAGGCGAGACACAACGCCGGTGAAGTACTCGTCGACCAACGCCTGGCTGAGACCAATTGTCTCGAAGACCTGGGCGCCCATGTAGGACGACACCGTTGAGATGCCCATCTTGGACATGACCTTCAAGATGCCCTTGGACATTGCCTTGATGTACGCCTTGACCGCCTTGCGGGGATCTGCCACCAGCTCGTGCTGACGAATCATGTCCTCGATGGACTCCATCGCCAGGTACGGGTTGATGGCCGAAGCTCCGAAGCCAACAAGTAAGCATGCATGGTGTACTTCGCGACAGTCGCCGGACTCCACCACGATGGACACTTTGGTACGCGTCTTCTCGCGGATGAGGTGGTGATGCACCGAGGCAACCAGAAGCAGCGATGGAATTGGGGCCATTTCCGCATTGGAGTCACGGTCACTGAGGATGATGATCTTGGCGCCCTGTTCAATGGCAGCGGACACGCTTGCGCGGATCTCGTTGAGCGTGCGACGAAGACCTTCGCCGTTCTCTGCGACAGGGAACAGGCCGTGGACCAGGAACGGCGTGAAGCCCGGCATGTCTCCGTCGTCGTTGACGTGAATGAGCTTGGCTAGTTCGTCGTTGTCGATAATGGGCGACGGCAGCGTGATGTGGCGGCAGCTTGCCGGACCGGGGCTGAGCAGGTTGCCTTCCGGGCCGATGGAATTGCCGAGGCTGGTGACCAGCTCTTCGCGGATGGCATCAAGCGGCGGGTTGGTGACCTGCGCGAACAGCTGTTGGAAGTAATCGAACAACAATCGGGGGCGCTTCGACAACACCGCAATTGGCGTGTCGGTGCCCATTGAACCAAGGGCCTCTTGGCCGGTCTTGGCCATTGGTGCAACAAGGATATTGAGTTCTTCCTGGGTGTAGCCGAACACTTGCTGGCGTCGCAGCACGCTCTCGTGGCTGTACACCTGGTGCTCACGGTCCTGCAACTCGTCGATGTGCAGCAGGCCAGCGTGCAACCAGTCTGCATACGGATGATCTGTTGCCAGAGCATCTTTGATTTCGGTGTCATCGACGATGCGACCCTGAGCCGTGTCGACCAAGAACATGCGGCCCGGCTGGAGACGACCCTTGCGCACCACGTTGGCTGGGTCGATATCGAGTACGCCAACTTCAGAGGCCATGATGACCAAATCGTCTGAGGTAACCCAGAAGCGGCTTGGGCGCAGACCGTTGCGATCCAGCACAGCGCCGATCATGGTGCCGTCTGTGAAGGCAATTGATGCGGGGCCGTCCCATGGCTCCATGAGCGAGGAATGGTATTGGTAGAACGCCTTCAGCTCTGCGCTCATCCCGGCGTGATTTTCCCACGCTTCGGGGATCATCATCAACACGGCGTGGTGCAGCGGACGTCCGCCAAGGTGCAGCAGCTCCAAGACGTTGTCGAAGCTTGCAGAGTCCGACCCACCGGGCTGGATGATGGGGAACAAGCGCTTGAGGTCGCCGGGGATGGTCTCGCTGGCAAGCAGTGATTCGCGGGCGCGCATCCAGTTGCGGTTGCCTTGCACCGTATTGATTTCGCCGTTGTGGGCCACGTAGCGATACGGGTGGCTGAGCGGCCAGCTGGGGAATGTGTTAGTGGAGAACCGGGAGTGCACAAGTGCAATTGCGCTGGCGAAACGAGGGTCGCGTAGGTCGCCGAAGAACTGGCGGAGCTGTTCGGTGGTGAGCATGCCCTTGTAGACAATGGTGCGGTAGCTGAGGCTTGGGAAGTAGACGCCAGCAACTTCGTTCTCGATGCGCTTGCGCACAACGTAAGCCCGACGCTCGAGAGCCATGTCCTTGAGGTATGGGTCGATGCCTCGGAGGAAGAGCTGACGGAACTGCGGCATGGCAGCGCGGGCGGTTGGCCCGATCATGGAGTCGTCTGGCGTAATGAACCGCCAACCGAGCGTGCGGAGGCCTTCGGCGTCGATGATCTTGGTCATCTGAGCGACGGCCCGGTCAGCTTGTTCCTGGTCGCGGGGCAGGAACACCATGCCGGCCACGTACTCGCCGCGAGCTGGCAGCTCAAACGGCAGAACGGCCGAGAAAAACTCGTGCGGCATCTGCACGAGGATGCCCGCACCGTCGCCAGTGTTGATTTCGGCACCGCTTGCGCCGCGGTGTTCCATGTTCTCAAGGGCGGTGAGGCCCTTGTGCACCACGTCATGGGACGCAACACCTTTGATGTTGCAGACAAAGCTGACGCCGCAGGCATCGTGCTCGTTTGCCGGGTCGTAGAGACCTTGAGCCGGAGGGGTGGAACCGAGTTGCTGGAAAACGTTCATCAGACGTGTCCTTTGCGGGAGATCGACCAGCGGGACTGGCAAATGCCAGACCACGGAGAGGGATGTCCCGAGACGACGTTGGCTCGGAGCAATAACAGCGTAGCGGCTCTCCGGAACCCCTCATTCGAATTAACGAGCACCGACTACTACCCAGCTCGGCTTCGCGTCCTGCACGTATCTGATGGGTTGCTCACCTCGGGTTCAACTCCGTCCCTCCGTTCACCACTCGGCCGCGCCCGTGCCCTCATTCAAGATGGATCGCTCGAACACCGATATTTCAAGAATGACCGCCGTGGTGCTGACCCGAGTTCGGCCCGTTCGGGAGTCCATGGACGCAGGTGCCTGGGCTTTGGTCGGCTTGTTCGGGGTGTTGTTTTCCCTCGCGCTGCAACCCGCGATCGACCCTGACCTCGGATGGCATCTCGGAACGGGGCGATGGATCACGGAGAACCGACGCATTCCGCTGACCGATCCGTTCTCTTGGAGCGTCCCGGGACGCCGTTGGATTGCTCATGAATGGCTGACGGAAGTGGTGATGCACGCACTCCGCTCCGTGGGCGGCGACACGCTGCTCATTGTGGTGTGGGCATCGCTCATCACGACCGTGTGGGGTTTGTTGCACCGTTCGGCACGTCTTGCGGGGGCAACCCGGGGATGGGCCGGGTCGTTGACTGCCATCGGCGCGGTCTCGACGATTCACACCTGGGGAGTTCGACCTCAGATGCTGACGCTCGCGCTCACCTCGTACGTAGGCATGCGTTTGCATCGCTGGAGGGGAGCTGATCAGAGCGGTTCGCTTCCATGGGAGCTGATCCCGGTCGTTGCTCTTTGGGTCAACCTGCACGGCGGATACATCTTTGGCATCGTCATGGTGATCGTGTTCGCATGCGGCGCGACCGGCGAACGAGTCATTGCACGAACACGGCCGCTGGGAGCAAGCGCACCTTCGACACGTTCCTTGATCCAGGTGTGGGGACTCGTGCTCGGATGCGTGGCAGCCTCCTTGTGCAGCCCCAACACAATCGATGGCCTGATTTATCCGTTCACCTACCTCGGGGACAACGCATCAACCAGGTACGTCGGCGAGTGGTTCCGTCCGGACTACACCGACCCCCAGTTCTGGCCGTTCGCTGCTCTGCTCGTCGCTGCACTTCCGGTAATGCTTTTCGGCCTCCGTCGTCGGAGCATCGGGCTCACCGAAGTTGGCTTGGTCGTTCCGTTCGCGTTGCTCGGCGCCCAGTCCATGCGCAACATCAGCCAATACGTGGTCTGTTGTGTTCCTGTCTTCGCGGCAGTCGGATCGTCGATCACTGCACGTCGGCGGACCGAACCATCCCTCCGGCCACAATCGGCCAGACGGTCACGCAATTCATTCGACCCGCAGCTTCGCAAGGTGATGGTGGCAGCAATCTCCTCGATCACCGTGGTCTCGTCCGTAGCGATCACCAGGACCACAATCAACGCAAAGGGAAATGACACCGCACGGGCCTCCCTGTATCCGATTGCGGCCACGCAATGGCTGGCCGACAATCCCGGCGGAACCGTCTTTAACCACTACAACTACGGCGGATGGTTGGTATTGCAGGGGGTTCCCGTGTTCGTCGACGGCCGTCCTGACATGTACGGCGACGCATTCATGGACGAATACGTCCGAGTCACCGGAACACGCGCTGCGACACAGTGGCAGCACTCGCTTCGAAGTGTCGGAGCAACCCGGGTCCTCATGCCGTCAGGCTCCCCCATGGCCAAGCAGATAGCGGCTGACATTGCCGCTGGCAAAGCACCCGGTTGGAGTGAACCTGCCACGGACCAGGTCGCCCGGCTATTTGTGTTTCGTTGACGCGCGACCGCCGCTGACCAAACGCACCGGTTCCGGTGATCGGATCGGCTTGTTGCAGGTACTGGCCGACGCGCCGCTATCGTCGACCCAGTGCATCCGGATGTTGTGATCGTCGGCGCAGGCCCTGCAGGGATTGCCGCAGCCATAACCCTGGCTCGCTACGACCGGTCTGTCACGGTGGTTGACAAGGCGGTGTTCCCACGGGACAAGTGCTGCGGCGACGGGCTCACCACCGGTTGTCTTCGTCGGCTGCAAACGCTCGGACTGGACCCGCGCAACGTGGCCAGCTGGCAGGACGTATCCGATGTGCGCGTTGGCGCTCCATCCGGGAAGGTTGCGCACTTCCCACTCCCCCGCAATCAAGGGCGGTTTGCAGCTGTGGCACGCCGGTCCGATCTCGACCATGCGCTCGTACAGCTGGCTCGCCGCAACGGCGTCACCGTGCTTGAGGGGCATTCGCTGGTGGGGGCCACCCAAGACGCCGATGGAGTCACGCTGTCCGTGGAAGCCACCCACGGAGAAACCGTACGCGCGCTTGAGATTCGCGCGGCGTACGCCGTAGGTGCCGACGGCGTCTGGTCCACGTTGCGCAAATTGATCAGCGGACCCGTGGTTGGCGGTCCAACCAGCCCGTACCTTGGCGAGTGGCACGCGTATCGGCAGTACTTCAACAACGTCACCACGCCAGAATCCAAAGAACTGTGGGTATGGTTCGAAAAAGACTTACTCCCTGGGTACGCGTGGTGTTTTCCCTTGGCCGACGGATCAGTGAACTTTGGCTTCGGCATCGAGCGCACACCAGATGTTGCAACCAAGACCATGAAGGCAACGTGGGCTTCGCTCCTCGAACGCCCGCACATCCGCGCCGTGATGGGTGACGCGCAGCCGGAAGGCAACCCAAAGGCGTGGCCCATCCCCTGTGGCATTGACCACGCAACACTCACGGCCGGCCGCGTCCTCTACGTCGGAGACGCTGCGTTGGCCGGTGACGTGCTCACGGGCGAAGGGATCGGCCAGGCGTTGCAGACCGGTATGGATGCAGCCCGCGCCGTTCTCGTCGGTGGCAGCAACGCCGCAGCTACCACCAAGGAGTACGAGACCGAGGTTTTGCGAGAACTCGGACCCGACCATCGGATGTCAGCTCTGCTGACAAAGCTGATCCACCAGCAATGGATCGCCAACGCAGCAATTGGAATCTCCGGTTCCACCACTTGGACCAGCACCAACTTCGCTCGATGGCTCTTCGAGGACTACCCCCGCGGAATTGCGTTCACGCCGCGCCGATGGCACAGGGGCGCCCTGAGCGGCCCGGGCGCGGCTGAGTGGTGAACGGAGTGAACCCGAGGTGAGCAACCCATCAGATACGGGCGCGGCTGAGTGGTGAACGGAGTGAACCCGAGGTGAGCAACCCATCAGATACGGGCGCGGCTGAGTGGTGAACGGAGTGAACCCGAGGTGAGCAACCCATCAGATACGGGCGCGGCTGAGTGGTGAACGGAGTGAACCCGAGGTGAGCAACCCATCAGATACGGGCGCGAGCTAGGTCGGTCGCGGCTCAGCACGTCCGAGCAACTGAAACTTTGCGTACATATCTTCGAACATCAGACGGTTGTCAATGGATGTGTAGACGCGCAGAGGCCTGCCATCTGGCCGGGGTTCGTAGAGTCCCGAGTCGAGCACCCTGGGACACGGCATCGTCACGTGGTTGCTTGACGCAGGTGATGGTTCGAATGCGGTCCACAGGGCAGTGAGCAACACCAACGGGCTATCGCCGAGAACGTAGGTCTCGCCCATGGGCAGACCCCGCGCCGAAACCATCTCGACCACGCGGGCCAGAGCTTCAAACAGGTGACGGCCGAGGTCGCTTTGCTCGGCCATCCGGACCAGCAGTTCGCTACGAGACGTGATGGCGCTGCGGTACGCGTCGCGTGGCACTTGCCAGATGTTGAGGTTGGAATCGTTGAACACGATGCGAGCAGCGATTGGATCGATGCCCATGTTGTATTCCATATCGGTGCCATCAGGGGGCGCCTCGGCGAGCCCGTCATGCTCGTGCCCGCCGATCCACACCACCGTGAGACGCTCTGCAATCCGGGGCTCAATCAGCCATGCGCTGGCAACCTCGGTAAGGCCTGCACCGCAAGCGACAAACAGGGGCAGGTCTGAATCGTCTCGCATTGCCTCGGCCACAATGGACATGGCGGCGGAGTTGCGAATGGGCGTTGTGCTGTCTGTGAGGCTGACATTGGAGCCGGCGATGACGTTGACATCCGAACGCCCACACCGACTTGCGATGTCCAAAGCCTGCGACGCTGCACGATCCGCAGTGTCGGTAGACGTGTCCCACGAATCACCTGCGCGCAGATGAGTTCCGAGGATCACACGCACATCGACAGCAGGGCTCAACAGATGATGCGCGAGCTGGATGAGACCGTCTGGGTCGCCACTGAAGTCGTTGTCGCAAATGACGCGGACCCTTGGGGCGATGGCCGAGGCGGCCCAACCGAACTGTACGTATTGTGCTGGACCGGGCGATTGAGTGGGTGTCATTGAATGCCTGTTTCCGAGAAGGTCCGGACCGTCAGTATGCCTTCCTCGCAGTACACGCCCGCTACTCGGCCGGTAAAGGAACAGGTTGTCTCTGCGGTGAGGTAACGGCCGTCGAAACGACCGACCAGCGTGCGAACGCCGCCGAAATCGAAGCCGAGTGAAACCCAGTCAGATGTCATCCGTTCCGCGTAACCACCTTCGCCTGGGCGCGCCTCGATCCACAGCAACAGGTCACCTGCCGGGCGCGGGACACGATGCTCCGTGAGCAGCGACGGCAAGCATGCGCGGGCGACAACTTCATTGTCACGAATCTCGATCTCGTAGTGACTGACTTCGTCGTAACGAAGCACCAGGCCGGCGATGGATTTTCTAGACGTTCCCGCCGACGAAGGTTGCACGTCAACGAGAGCGGATGTTCGAGCATCGAGACGCGAAACACGACGCCCAACAAACGCAGGCGCGGGATGGTTCATGTTGCGTCCTTCGCCGCCGATGACCAGACCAGCCGCACTTCGGCTGGAGACCGCAGCGGGCAGGCGGCGGATGCCAATCCAATCTTCGCCGTCGACGCCAATGCCATCCATGCCCAACCCTCCCAGTGCTGCGGTCCCAAATCGGGCATGACACACGGGGGCTGTTGCTGCCACGATTTCTGCATCTAACACAACCGGCTGCATCACCGGCCATCCGTCCTCCCAGTGAACCGGGGTTGCAAACGTTTCCCGTCCGAGCGGAGCGAATGACCGAGTCAGCCCGGAAATACGCATACCAAGCAACACCAAATGCCAACCGTCTTCGCCATCTTGCACCAGGTCTCCGTGCCCGGTGTTTTGCACTGTCCGGTCGGTGCTGCGCGCCGACAAGACCGGGTTAGCAGGGCAACCTTCGAACGGACCATCGGGTCGGGTCGAACGGGCGATGGACACGGCATGGCCGCGTTCTGTGCCTCCCTCGGCGAGGAGCAGGTACCACCAGTCGCCTATGCGGTAGAGGTGCGGAGCTTCCGGAAAGATGAGACCGGTGCCGGACCACATCGACCGAGGTTCCTCTAGTGGCAGGCCCGTCGCAAGATCTATGCGTACTTGCAATATGCCGTGATGCTGACCCATCGCTTCGCCGCTGAGCGACAAACCGGAGTAGGTCATGAAGCAAATGCCGTCGTCGTCCCACGCAAGGTCGGGGTCAATTCCGTTGACGTTGACAACAGCTCCATCACTCCACTCGCCGGCAGGGTCCGGGGTGGTGAAGTGCAGCATGCCTCGGCCCATTGCGTCGCAAACAACGACGTGGAACAGACCTCCGTAGTAACGAATGGTTGGTGCCCACGCGCCGCCTCCGGTGGGTACCCCGTCCATCTGCAACTGACCCGGTCGAGTAACGACGTGGCCAACCAGCGTCCACGTAATCAAGTCGGTGCTTCGATGAATAGGAATGCCCGGCAGGTACTCAAAGCTTGACGTGGCGAGGTACCACGCGTCGCCAACCTGCACGATGGACGGGTCAGGGTGAAAACCAGCCAATACAGGGTTGGCGAGTACCGGCACCTGCACCTGCACGGAACCCTCGCTGGTGGTTTGCGCGGTGACAGCACTCTTCGGACCGCTCATTGGACCGCTCATTGGACGTTGAGTTCTGCCGCGCCACGGGTGGTTGCTGCAGCGTCGGCCACGTCGAAACCTGCACGGACGCTGAACGTTCCGGGCTCGAAGGTCCAGCCGTTGTCCCAGTACGCCAACTCGCGTGCCCGAACTGGAATGTCAACGATGACAGTTGCGCCTGGCTCTGCCGTCACTGACCCAAATCCGGCCAGCCACATCACCGGCCGATCGACAGCGGACTGCGCGCGCGACAGGTAGACCTGCACGACCTGGCGGCCCGCCCTGGCACCGGTATTGGTCACCGTTGCGCGAACCGTGAACCCTTCATTTGCCCCTATTGATGCAGGTGCCGTGATCCCATCCAACGACCACGTTGTGTAGCCGAGGCCGAACCCGAACGGGTAGGCAGGAGTTGACCCCGCTCGCATCCATGCGCGGTATCCGATGTGGATCCCCTCAGAGTACGTGACCTTGCCGTTGACCATGTCAACCTGCCCGACGGGCAGTGATTCCTCATCAACGGGCCAAGTGGTTGGAAGGCGGCCTCCGGGCTCAACGTCTCCAAACATGACATCGGCAATTGCGTCACCGAAGGATTGACCACCAAACCAGGCGAGCAGCACCGCGGCAACATCGTTGCGCCACGGCATCAGCACCGGAGAGCCAGAGTTGACCACAACAAGCGTGCGCGGGTTGGCCGCAGCGACGGCGCGCACAAGGTCATCTTGACGGCCAGGCAACGCCAACGACGTTCGATCCCAACCTTCGGACTCCACCTTCGCCGTGGTACCGACAACCACAACCGCAATGTCAGCTGCGCGCGCTGCTTCCACCGCTTCAGCAATGAGTGCATCGGAATCGCTGGCCACCGTCTGCTGTCCCCACGTGAACGCAAGCGCGTTTGCAAGGAAGCCTTCCGTCTCCGGCAGTTCTACCGTCACGACGACGTCCAGCACCTGATCAGCGCGAACGCTCACTGGAGCAGACGTTGCCGGCGGCGCGAGGAATGCCGCACCGAGGTCCATGCCGACTGGGGCGAGGTGGTCCCGCAACAACAGTGTGCCGTCGACCGTGATGGACGCAGGGTTGATTCCCGCGAAACCAAGGTTGACGACGCCGTCGAAACCTGGCCGAAAGCTGGTGTGCAACGACAGCGTGGCTGACTGCGCGATTGGCGCGTCGCCGCCGAAGTAGATCATCGCTGTTGCTCGCCGGTCTTCGGCAAACAGCTCAACACCGGCAGCGTCGCGGAACGTTGCTCGGACTCCAGGCTGACCCGTGACTGGATTGGTCATGGTCGACACCGGCAGTTCGACGATGCCTTCTTGCACTACCGCACCAAGGGAGAACGTCACTCGTTCAGCGCCCACAGCGTTGATAATGCCAGCGAGCGGCGTGACCACCTGGACGGGTAACACCGTGGCGCTACCGCCGCCCTGAGTCCGAGCGTTGACTGCGTTGTCGCCGATCACGGCAACGGACGTGAAGGCTTTTCGATCAAGTGGAAGGAACCCTTGGTTGCGGACCAACACTGATCCTGCAGAAGCGATACGACGAGCAAGCGCTGCTGTCTGGTCTGTGTCGGGCAGGGTTGATGGCTCCGGACGTGACGCCCCGTCAACCGACAACGCGCCGACGTGTGCCGCTAGCGTAAGTATGCGTACGATCTTGCGGTCGATAACCGCCTCAGCGATCTCGCCGTTGCGAACTGCCTGCACCAATGCGTCACCCCAAGGACCCACCGGTCCAGGCATCACAATGTCTTGTTCTTTCGCTGCACTGGCGAGGGATCGCACTGCGGTCCAGTCGCTGATGACTGTTCCGTCGAAGCCCCAGTCCGTGCGAAGCGGTGTTTCGAGCAGATCGTGTTCCGTGGCTGTCACTCCATTGATGGAGTTGTACGAGCTCATGATCGCCCAGGCACGCCCCTCCACGACGGCGTCCTCGAACGGACGCAGGTACAGCTCTCGCATCGTCCGATCATCGACGACCACGTCCACGTTGAACCGGTCGGTCTCGAAGTCGTTTGCGATGTAGTGCTTTGGTGTGGCTGCGACGCCCCCGGCCTGCATGCCGAGGATGTAGGCGGCGGCAAGCGCGCCGCTCAGCACGGGGTCTTCACTCATGCATTCGAAGTGACGGCCACCGTAGGGGGCACGGTGCAGGTTGATGGTTGGCCCAAGGACAACGTCGACGCCTTTGCGACGAGCTTCAGACGCCAAGGCCGCGCCGTACGCGTTCGCCAGCTCGCGGTCCCATGTGCTGGACAACGAGGTGCTGGAGGGAAGGTTGAGTGATGGTTCGCGTTCGTCCCAACGTTCGCCGCGTACGCCGCTGGGACCGTCTGACATCAACACATTTCGCAGACCTATATGGTCGATTGGCACCGTGTTCCAGAAATCGCGTCCCGTGAGGAGCGTCACCTTTTCTTCAAGCGTGAGCCGCGAGGTGAGCGTCACGATTGTGTCTGCGAGAGTGGTTTCGGGGGTCATGGGTCTCCTCGGTAGAACGTGTCCGCCGGCTGGCGATGAAATTGGCACACAACCCTGCGCACCAGCGATCAACGATAGAGCTCACCTGGTTTGGGAGTCGGTGATTCGGTCAGTACGGTGCAGGGATGGACTTCGACCTTCCGTCCGAGAATGACCCTCGCCGCATCGCCGTTCGGGAGTGGCTCGCCGCAAACCCGCGCCCCACGGGCCGGCAATTGGCAGAGGCTGGTTACGTCGCACCGCACTGGCCGCAGCCGTGGGGACTCTCCGCTGATCCAATCCACCAGCTCATCATCGACGACGAGCTGAATCGGGCAGAGGTTCGCCGACCATCGAACGCAATCGGCATTGGGTGGGCTGGCCCCACCATCCTGATGGGCGGCACGCAGGAACAGAAGGACCAGTATCTGATGCGCATCCTCTCGGGCGAAGATTTCTGGTGCCAGTTGTTCTCCGAGCCCGATTCAGGCTCGGACCTCGCCAGCCTCTCCACACGTGCGGTGCGAGACGGCGATAACTACATCATCAACGGCTCCAAGATCTGGACGTCGGGTGGCCATCACTCGAAGTACGGAATACTCATCGCGCGTACCAATACCGATGCGTCCAAGCACCGCGGCATCAGCTACTTCATCTGCCCGATGGATCTGCCAGGCATCACGATGCAGCCGGTCATCGACATGACCAAGGCGCACAGCTTCAACCAAGTGTTCTTCGACGATGTACACCTGCCGGCGGACTGTCTTGTTGGCCAAGAGAACGACGGCTGGCGCCTCGCCAAAGTCACGCTGGGCAACGAACGAGTCAGTCTCTCCGGCGCTGGATCGCTTTGGGGGACCGGACCGTCAGCACATGACCTCATCGACCTGGTGAAGGCAAACGGTGGAGTCACAAACCCGCATATGCGGGACCGTCTCGCCAAGTTGTACATCGAGGCCGAGACGCTCCGCCTCATGCGGCTCCGCACGCTCACCTCGCGGTTGGCGGGACGCGAGCCCGGAGCCGAAGCCAGCGTGCAGAAGCTCTACGCCGACGAACACGGCCAACACGTTATGGAGACGGCGCAAGCGTTGGCTGGCACGCACACCATGATCGAAGGAGCGGGGCCCGTTGGCAAACTTCCGTGGACCGGCGCGCCCACCGAAGTGAAGAACGGCGGCATGACAGACGTTGACCCCATCTGGTACTACGGGTTTCTCTTTTCGCCAGCCCTCACCATCGGCGGCGGCACATGGGCTGTGCAGCGCAACATCGTTGCCGAACGGGCGCTGGGCCTTCCCCACGATATTGACGTGGAGAAGGGCAAGACCTGGGCTGAAGCGCGCAGCGCGAACTAAACCCGTCGGAGCTGAAAGTGCGCCCTATGCGCCGGCGGCGATTGCTGGGAACGCCTCAGCTCCTGCTGCATCGAGGCCAGAGACCAGGGCTCCGGTTGTACCGGGAGGCAACACCATCACAAACAACCGCAGCACGGGCTGGTTTGAAACAGCGCCAACTGGAGTGCGGGCAAGTTCCACGCCTGCAGAAGACTTGGCAACCACTGTTGCCACGTTGGCTGCAGTGACACCCACTGCAAACGTTTTGCCGTCAACAGAGATGGTGTTCCAGCCGAAGGAGTTCGGCGCTTTGATGCATGCCTGAGCCGGCTGGTTGGAGATGGTAAAGACCAAGCAACTTGCGTTTGCACCAACTTTGGCGGTCCAAGGAATGCCGTCCGCCATGCCAGCACCGACGATGGTTTCCGACCCTCCACCAAGGCTGCTACCTGAAGAGCTTCCCGTTGCTGTTGGTGTGTTCACAAATGCCTGCCACGCGCCCTCGTCTGTTGGGGCCAAGCTGTCGGCCATTTCCACCAAAGCGGCAGCGGTGAGGTCGTCGGCGGAAAGTTCAACCAACAGGCCAGGCTGTTCCTCCCACCACACCTCGGTATAGCTGTCTTCTTCAATAACGTACGCAGGCTTACCTTTTACGGTTGTGGTGCCATACGTGACGAATGGGGAGAGCAGGTAAACTTCGAACGCACGACGATCGACAGAGGACACGTCCAACGTGATCTCGTTGTCCTGCGCATCGGCCCAGTAGATCCGCGAGTAGCTGCCAATCAAGGCGGAGGTTGACCCGGCGTAAACAGTTCCGAACCCGGCGGGTTCCTTCTTCAAACCGAACGAGGCGTCAGGAAGCTTGGTAACAACAACGCTTGCGTTCATCGCTGTGTGCGCTGCCAACGGCATGTTGACGGAACGCGACGTGAGAATACGATTCTTGTCGAACCAGTAATACGAACGGACACCGTCGATTGACGAGGTGTACGCCACCAGCGTCTTGACCTTGGTTGCCTTGTATCCCGCCGTTTTGAGCACTTTGGCGAAGGAATCCCAATCTGCCTTCTGCGAAGGTTCAGCAAGAATCACTGCTGCCGCAGTGTTCGCCCCGTTACGCAGGTAGCGGATGTAACGAATGGTCGACGAGGGCGTGGTCCGGTCGATGAAGTCCGAGTAGGAGTACCCCGCTGGAACCTTCGCAGGCAGAAAACGCGGCACAGCAGGCGCTGCCGATGCAGCGGGGACAAGCGCCCCGAAACACGTCAGCGTTGCAAGCGCAGCGGCAGCGAACTGTCGGGCAAGACGACCGACAGAACGATGTCGCCGATCGTCCAAGAGGTCCGAAAAACTGATCATCAGGCACCCTACCTTTAGGGTTTTCATCAGTGCTCCACACGGACGGGTGAAAAGTGTTCACTGACGGTCGCCACCATGACGACGCGTTCAGTCAGACGTCCCCGTACCGGTGTTTGGTTCCCGTCGAATGAGCGGAATCAGCCGCGCTCGGCGTCCGGCGCTCACATCTTCCACCCAACCGAACACAAGCACGCCTACGCAGAGCGCTGCCAGCGAAACGGTGACATACACAGGAATCGCCACCCACCGATTGGGCAGAAATCGCTTGGCCACGGCGACGCCGATGGAGTCAGCTGGGAGGCCCCACAGATACAGCGTGAATGTTCGTTGTGTGCATGCTTGAAGCCAACGGCTGGGATGGCGCCGGGTCCATTCCGCAAGGGGCTGATGGAATGCGAGCGCAAGCGCAAGCCATGCGAGCCCGATCAGCAGGTACGCGGTCCTGCTGCTGTACAGCTCTGGCGGGCGTTTGCGAGCGATCGGTTCGATCACGATTCCCACCAGCACTCCGGCCGCACCGCAAAGAGAGGCCACCGCCAACCATCCAGACGAAGCGGAGAACCGCTTTGCGCTCCTCACCACTCGGCCGCCTCCCTTCGCTGAAAGCAAACCAAGAACAAAGTACGTGCCGAACTGCCCAACGAGACCAACTTCGGATGGCACGTCCCAATGCATCCTCTGACGTCCGAACACTGCAACGCCGACCGTGAACAGCGGCAGCACCAGCAACCAAGCGCCAAGTCGAGTCGCAGCACGTAAGAGCAACGGGGTCAGCAACACCAACCAGAGAAAAACCGTGACGAACCACAAATGGCTCCACAAGATTGCCCGCGTCCCGGACCCAGTGGGTTGGGCGAGTGGAACCACAAACGAAACCAAGTTGCGGACCGTGAGCGTTGCCCCAGGTAGCGACGAACGCTGGTCCGTGACCCACATCGCCCCAACGGCAACAACGGCATAGACGTAATACGGAAGCAAGACCCGACGCGAACGACGCAGCACCACCTGCGACGCACCCCTCCGACTGGTCGAAACGGCAGCCAGGGCACCAGAAACGAAGAAGATCTCAGGCATTCCCGGGTAGATCCACTGGATCCACGGCAGGTACATCAGGGGCGGGCGCAGCACCAGATGCAACAGAACAACGCGCAGCACCGACACGTTGCGAAGGAGCTCAAGAAAGGGGTCGTGTTCAGCGGCACCAGACCTCGTGCTCCGTTCGAGATCCACGACGTAACTCTGCCACGGTGCGTTGCTCCGGTGGTGCTGTAGCCCGGGGAACAGCCCGTCAGAGGAGGCGGCGGATTCGCAAGACGTCTCGAGTCATACGGAACGCCTCGACGGCCGGGTTCACGCGGGACCCTTGGGTGTGGCGCCACTGCACGTCCATTTCCACAACCGCAAGACGCGCACGACGCGCCCGCAACAACACCTCGACATCGAACGCAAAGCCATTGGTCTGCAACGGCTCAAAGATCTGCTGCACTGCATCGCGGGTGAACACTTTGCATGCACATTGAGTGTCAGCGACCCCGGTCGGAGCAATCCAACCCGTCAACTGCTTGAACGCAAGGCTGACAGCACGGCGGACCGGTGGCTGCTGCGCTCGTTCCACCACCCGGTTGCCAACAATGACGGAGGCTCGTGCCTCAACCAAACTCGTAACCGCTGCGTCCAGGACGGCCGGATCAAGCGACAGGTCAGCATCCAGGAACGCAACATGGCGCGGGTTGCGTTCAGACGCGAGGAGCATCCCTCGACGCACCGCTGCCCCTTTTCCGCGGTTCTGGCGGTCAAGGGAAACTTCAATCGGCCGAGCAAAACCAAGACCCTGAGCGAACTGAACCACAGCTTCCGCAGTTCCATCGGATGACCCGTCGTCGACGAACAGAATCTGGACATCGGCACGATTCAACGGTGACTCGGCAAGCAACTTCAGGGTGGCGCCGATCCGCTGGGCCTCGTTGTACATCGGGATGACTACGAACAGATCTGCAGCGGTGATTTGTCGCTGGTCGAACAGCGCGCCGGACGGAGCTGGCGTCCCAACCGGGGCGCGTTCCGACACAAGAGGTTCAACTGAGGCCATCTGAGGGTGGATATCGGACTCCCTCCGAGCCCGCTTAAGGACCCGGAGGGCGATGAACCGACCCTCACCCGCAGATGCGCTTTCGTGATGGGGCCGCCCGCCACGTAGTGTTTCGTGTTCCCTCACCGAGATCACCCTCAGGAGTCCTTGTGTCCCAGCTGTCGTTCGAAAACCGCGTTGCTGTCATCACCGGAGCCGGCGGTGGCCTCGGCCGAGAGCACGCATTGCTTTTGGCATCGCGTGGAGCTCAGATCGTGATCAACGACCTTGGCGGATCGATCGATGGGAGCGGCGCCTCAGACGGTCCGGCGGCAAAGGTTGTGAAAGAGATCACCGACGCTGGCGGTGTTGCAGTCGCAGATGCCCATTCCGTTTCCACGCCTGAAGGCGGACAGGGAATCATTCAGACAGCTCTCGACGCTTACGGCCGGGTAGACATCGTCATCAACAACGCGGGAATCCTCCGGGACAAGACGTTCCACAACATGACCCCCGACATGGTCGATGCTGTCCTCGATGTCCACTTGAAGGGCGCCTTCAACGTCACCCGCGCCGTATGGCCAACGCTGCGGGAGCAGGGTTACGGGCGCGTCATCAACACCTCGTCTAACTCGGGCATCCTCGGCAACTTCGGGCAGGCCAACTACGGCGCCGCGAAGATGGGCCTCGTCGGGTTCAGCCGGGTTCTGGCTGCAGAGGGCGCCAAATACAACATCAAGGTCAACGCCCTTGCACCTATCGCACGCACACGTATGACCGAGGACCTCCTCGGGGCTGCAGCCGAGAAGCTGGATCCCAAGCTGGTTTCCCCGGTCGTTGCCTGGCTTGCACACGAAGACTGCCCAGTCAGCGGCGAAATCTTCTCCGCAGCCGGGGGCCGCGTTGCTCGGTTCTTCATCGGTATGACCGAGGGGTACTTCAATCCAGAGCTGTCGCTCGAGGATGTGCGAGATCACTTCGAGCAGATCCGTAACCCCGAGGGTTACACAATCCCGCGTGGCCCCGGAGATGAGCTCAGCGCGCTGATGAAGGCCTTCCAGGCCTAACCCCTACAACGTTTTTCGACGCCAGGCGGCAAATGGAAGTCCCCACTCCTTCAACCCGACAGATCCAAGCATTGGCGACAGCTGTCATTGCCGCGGCCATTGGTCGCTGGGTGTCTACGGGTCGACTATTCCGCCGAGGCGGGCCTGGTGCAGTTGGGGCGATGGCCAACACCCACCGCGCCACACGGACCGCTGAGTTGGTTCGTGTGGGCGCAGAGACCGGCGCTGGTTACGCGGTGCACCAAGTCCGCCGCTCCCTGGCCTCGGACGAGAAGAAGGTCCACTTGGACAAGGCCTACGAGCTGAAGTCGGCGGAACAGGTAACCCAAGCTCTCGGCAACATGAAGGGTGTGTTGATGAAATTGGGCCAAATGGCCAGCTTCGTCAACGAGGGCTTCCCAGAGCACATGAGAGCTCAGTTGGCCACACTGCAAAGCGACGCACCCCCAATGAGCGCCGAGCTTGCGGCGGGGGTCATCGAGGCAGAACTGGGCGCGCACCCCAACAAGTTGTTCGCGTCGTGGGATCCCGTGCCGCTGGCGTCCGCCTCCATTGGCCAGGTTCACGCGGCAACACTGCACGACGGTCGTCGCGTCGCAGTGAAAGTGCAGTATCCCGGAGTCGAGAAAGCCATATCGGCAGACCTTTCCAACACCGCGCTGCTTACGCAGATGCTGGGGCTGGTGTTCAAAGGACTGGACATTGGCCCGTTCGTCACGGAGCTGAAGGCCCGGGTTTCTGAGGAGTTGGACTACGAGCTGGAGGCGACCCGTCAACGTCGATTCCACCAGCTTTATGCGGGCCATCCAACAATCGTGGTGCCGGCCGTCATCGACCAGTTCTCCACTGGTCGGGTGCTCACCACAGAGCTGAGCACCGGCATCCGGTTCGATCAGACCGCGTCTTGGACTCAGGACCAACGCAATCTCGCAGCGGAAACCATCTACCGATTCGTGTTCCGCAGCTTCAATCGCCATCATCTGTTCAACGGTGATCCGCACCCTGGGAACTACCTGTTCGAGCTCGGCGGTCCGCTGGGCGTTCGAGTTGTGTTCTTAGACTTCGGTTTGGTGAAGGAGTTCACCACAGAAGAGATGAACACCTTCTGGACCATGATTCGTTACCAGGTGACCCAACCCAATCCCGCTGCGTATCGCACTGCAGTTGAAGACGCCGGCCTCTTGGTGCACGGCGCGCCGTTCACAACAGACGAGCTGATGGACTACTTCGGCTACTTCTACCACCCGGTGATGGAACACCGGCCGTTCACGTATACGTCTGAGTATGCACGTGAAGCGCTGAAGCGAACCTTCGACCCCAACGGCGAACACACCGAAAAGATGAAGTGGTTCAACCTGCCACCGGCATTCGTTGTGTTGAACAGAATCCAGTGGGGTCTCAACGCGGTTCTCGCAGGGTTAGAAGGGACCGCCAACTGGCGTGCCATTTCAGATGAACTTTGGCCGTGGGTCGATGGACCGCCAGCAACGCAGTTGGGCAAACTGGAAGAACAGTGGCTGCACGATGGCACGTCCGCCCGGTAACTGCACTTCCTACTGCTGCGTGGGTGAACGCATTACGTTGACAAAGGTGTTGGGCTCAGCGGTTTCCAGCTGGTCATAGGTACAGCTCTTCGGGGTGCGGTCAGGACGCCACCTGCCAAATGTGGCTGCATGCCGGATGCGGTCACCTTGTAAGTGCGCATACTTAACTTCGCACACCAGCTCTGTACGCAGCGGGACAAACGACAGATCTTTGCCAACAGACCAACGGCTCCCGCCAGTGGTGAGTTTTTGGCCAGATGCCGCGGCTGCCTGCTCCGCAAGAATCCATTCGCCCCACGGATGGTGTGCCAAGTCTGCCTGGGTGGCGATATACGGCTGCAGTTCTTCAACAAGTTCGCGCCGCCGTTTGTCAGTGAAGCTCGCCGTGACGCCCACGTTGTTGAGATGACCTGCAGCGTCGAAGATGCCCAGCAGAAGTGAACCCACCAACGGTTTCTCGTCCGTGGAGTTCTTATGCCAACGGAAGCCAGCAACAACACAGTCAGCTGTTCGTTGGTGCTTCACCTTCACCATCAGACGCTTGTCGGGTGTGTACGGGAGGGCAGCACGCTTTGCGATCAGCCCATCGCAGCCGGCACCCTCGAATTCGTCGAACCAGCGCGCCGCCACTGCAGAGTCCGTTGTTGCCGGGGTGATGAACACCAGCGGATGCTCGCCCACCAAGAGGGTGGTGAGACGCTGGCGTCGGTCCTCAAACGGCATCGCAAGCAGGTTGTCGTCGCCGATGGCCAAGACGTCGAACAACACAATGCTTGCGGGTGTCTTTTCGGCAAGCATCTTCACCCGCGAGTCCGCCGGGTGGATGCGCTGTTGGAGGCCATCGAAGTCCAACACGCCGTCTGGACCGACGATGACGATCTCCGTGTCCACAACGCATCGATCTGGGAGCACTTGCAGAAGAGCCTGCGCCACGTCGGGGAAGTACCGGGTGAGCGGCTTGTCATTACGGCTCCCCAGCATGATCTCGTCGCCGCTACGAAACACCACTGACCGGAAGCCGTCCCACTTGGGTTCGTAGATCCAACCGGGTCCCGTTGGCAGCGCCTCCTGCTTGGCGAGCATCGGAAGAAGCGGCGGCCGCACGGGGAGATTTTCGAAGGCGGGAGCGCTTGCCATCAGTCAACCGTAGGCGCGCCGAGAAGGTCTTGCATCGTGGCGGCGTTGCGCACCGCATAGTCCTGCCAGCAGTTGTTGAACAGCACGTGCACCTCATCTGTGTTGCTGGCTAGATTTCGTACGCGCGCAGACCATTCCTGCAGTTCGGTGTCGGAGTAGTTGTAGCGAAAACGTTCTGCCGCTGTGATCCCCCGCTTGGTCCAGTTCTCATCGTTGTGGCCGTGGAATCGGATGATTGCGAGCGGGCTGGTGGCAGCCACGATGGGCGGAACGGAAGACTCGAAGCCTTGCGGTTCATCCACGCATACGAACGGGAGACCCTGATCTTCCAAGAACTCGAGCGTGGGTTCTCGTTCCTCACCCTCCAACCAGCGTCGGTTGCGGAACTCAATGAAGCACGGGTACGGGTGAAGCAACTCAACCGCTTCACGGATGCGACGACGGCTGGATTCCTTGGGGCCCATCCATTCCGGGTACTGCAACAGCACGCCACCAAGTCGACCGGCGACGTAGAGCGGCTCCAGCGCGTGACGGAACCGCTCCCAACATTCATCCCGTGCCTCGGGAGCCAGGTGCTTGTCGTAGAGGTTGCGCTTGTCCCTGAATTCGGGCTTGATCGCGTCGTTCATGTCAGGGAACAAACTGTGCGGGAACGTGGGATGCCCGGTCAGCAGGCTCCACGCTTTCACGTCGAAAACAAAACCTTCCGGTGAACGATCAACCCAGCTTTGGCTCAGTTCAGGAGTTGGCGGGAAGTAGTAGGTGGAGTCAACCTCCACAACGCTAAAACGTGAGGCGTAGTACGCAAGGCGTTCGGCAGCCTTCATGGACCGCCGCGGATACCAGTCGGACTCTTTTGTCAGCGTTGCGTCCGCCCACGAACACGTGCCGACGCGCACCTGTGCTCCGTCCAAGTTCAACATCGGTCCCAGGACGGGTTCGTCTGGATCAGTCACTAGCGGGAGAGGGAGCGATGCAGCGGCCATCGCTGTCAACCGTACCCAGAGAAGCCGGGTCTGATTGCCTCGTGACACAGGCTGTCTTTTTGCAGTCCCAGCGGCGCCTCTACGATCAATGGTTGTGCCACGCGAAGCCATCCTCCCCCAGCATCTGCGAATTCCGGAACGTCGCCTCTCGGTGGCTTCAACTCGGGGAGTCGACGTATCGGTGATCGATTGGGGCACCCCCGAGAGCAATCACCTCCCGGTACTGGTCTTGTCGCATGCAACAGGCCTGCACGGTCACTGCTGGGTGCCGATGGTCCGGGCACTGTCAGGACGTTTCCGATGTGTCGGAATGGACCAACGTGCGCAAGGCGATAGCAACGGGCCGACGGTAGGAACACTCAGTTGGGACGGAGTGGCCGACGACGTAGAAATCGCCATGGGAGCCCTCGGACTGTTTGGTCGAGACGACGTCTACGGGGTAGGGCATTCCCAAGGTGGCTTCGCCGTCCTGGAGGTGGAGCGGCGACGCCCAGGAACCTTCCGTTCCCTCTTTCTGTATGAGCCGGTGATCTTTCCGGCATCGGACGCCAACGGCCCGGACCGTGTGGCCCAAGACAACCACATGGCCAACGCAGCAATGAAGCGTCGACCGGTCTTCGATTCGTGGGAAGCGGCCGCTTCCAATTTCGCCGTCAAAGGGCCCTTCGCTCTCAGCGACCCTGACCTTGTCAGTTCATATGTGTACTGGGGTTTTGCGGAACAAGCCGACGGAACCGTCCGTTTGAAATGCGACCCCAACGACGAAGCAGAACTCTTTCGTCGATCGTTCACGGACTTATGGGACGCCGTTGAGACGCTGTCGGTCCCAGCCACCTTCGCCGTTGCGGAACATACCGCCCCGGTATTCGCCATCCACGGCCCCATCCTCGCTGAACGTCTCAAGCACGGACGCAAGCTCGACCTTCCGGGCAGATCACATTTCGGCATGTTTGAACGCATTGCCGAGATGGCCGACATCATTCACCGGGAACTGATGAGCCACTGACATGCAGTCGATCTCTATCGTGGCGCTCATTGCCGCCGTGATCACCTTGGTTGCCGTCTCGCTACGTTCTCGACGACCAGAACCGCCTACGCAAACACGGAATGGACCTCCCCAGCAGTTGGACCGCGCAGATTTCCCTCGTCCCGAAGCACCATGGTTGGCGGTGCTGTTTGTGTCCGAGACGTGTCACACCTGCGCTGCGGTCATCCCGAAAGTTGAGATGCTTGCGTCAAGCGATGTCGCCGTTCGGGTGGCGTCATTTCAGACAGACAAAGCGTTGCACGAGCGTTACGAAATTGATTCGGTTCCCACCACACTGCTGGCCAGCTCCACGGGTGAAGTCCTCAAGGCGTTCCTCGGTCCGGTTAGCGCAACCGATCTGTGGGCCGCAATGGCAGAGCTACGCGAACCTGGTTCCACTCCCCCGCCCGAGGCTCACACACCACGCTGATTGATCAGACCGTCCAGACCCGTCCTTGGTACGTTCGGTGGCGCTGTCAGGGCCCACGGCATGGTGCGTTCCACGTGCAGCGCGATATCCAACAGCAGTGCTTCACGATGGTGCGCAGCGATCGCTTGCAAGCTCACGGGAAGGCCGTCCACCGTCCCCGCTGGGATCGCAATGGCAGGGTTTCCGTACAGATTTGAGGGCGCCGTCAGGCGGCCGTTGTTCCACCCGCCTACCTCTTTGCCTCCGAATGCGGTGGGGAGCGGCCCATTGGAACCAAACGCAACGTCTGGGTTGGAAGCCGTGAGAATTACATCCACCTCCGAGAACAACTTGGCCATTGCGTTGTTCAGGGCAACTCGCCGCTGCTCCATCTGGATGCGGCTCGCCATGGTGTACTTGCCATCGGCCCACTGGAGTCCGTAGCGGATCTCCGGAGTGAGGTCATCGGCACAAGCCGGCCAGCGTTCGCCCAACTCAGCGTAAATATCGATCAGGCCTGACAAGCTCCAGGCCATCCCCATGCTGGGCAACGTCGCATCGACGTCGACAACTCGCATACCGAGGCCTGACGCCACCTCATCGGCGGCCAAGCGGATCTGTGCTTCTGCCGCTGGGGCAACGTATGCCCCGCCGAAATCCATAACGATTGCCGCACGCAGACCAGCAAGATCATCTGTGTACGTACCGAGGTTGCGTTCCCAGCCATCCACGCGAGGGAGGCTGAACATGTCGTGAGCATCGTGGCCGTTGGTCACGTCCAACCACCTCGCCGTGTCCCGCACGGACCGACTGACGCAGCCTTTGACCGCGGTGAAGTTTCCCATCGGCGCACTGGGCCCCTTTGGGATGCGGCCGTATGTGCACTTGAGCCCAACCAACCCACAGAACCCGGCTGGGATGCGGATTGAACCGCCGCCGTCGCCAGCTGTGGCGAGGGTGACAACCCCACCTGCCACTGCTGCAGCGGAGCCCCCAGAGGACCCGCCGGGTGTGCGTTCCGTGTTCCACGGGTTGAGCGTTGCGCCGTTTAATTTCGTGCGCGTGAGATTGACCCCACCAAATTCGGAAGCCGTTGTGAGGCCAACGAGAACGGCCCCGGACGCCCGTAGCCGATCCACTTGTGTGGATGACACATCGGAAATGCGGTCCGACAACGGCACAGACGCATCCGTATACGGCCACCCCTGGACGCGGTCCAGTTCCTTCACACCCATCGGCACACCACCGAACGGGAGTGAAACATCAGCGCGCGTAGCTTCCGTTGAGGCTTGCTCTGCCTCTAGATACGAAAATGCGTTGAGCCCGCTGGACTCGATTGCGTCTCTGACGGCTTGCAGCTCGTCAGTTGGATGATGCGATCCGGAACGGTATGCGTTGACGAGAGAGCAGGCATCGCCCTGCCACGGTTGAGCAGCTGTCATACCAGTCGTCCTATCAGCTCCGCCGTCTTAAAGCCCGTTCAGGCAGGTGCGTTCACGCAGGTGCGTTCATGCAGGAGTCGTCTGAGGGAATCGGATCACGACCCTGGCACCGCCCAGGCTGACCGGATTCTCGAACGCAACCGTGCCGCCGTGGCGCCCCACGATGTCCGCAGTAATCGCAAGCCCGAGACCAGCCCCGCCCGCGACCGCGGTGCCTGTGCCGTTTCCTGACCCTGCGCCCGCCCGAGCGCGAGCCGAATCCAGCCGGGTGAAGCGACCGAAGACCCGTTCGCGTTCAAGTGGGTCGATGCCGGGACCGTCGTCCTCAATTGCCATCTCCACGGCTTTTGCGCTGCTGGACAGGCTGACCTGAACCCTGGCCCGCGCGTGCGCCGCGGCATTGTCGAGAAGGTTCTGAACCACCCTGGCCAGTTCGTCCGGATCACCCGAGACGTGTCCGGCGGAGAGCCGGGAGAGGTCGAAGCCAATTCCCGGATGAACCAGCCGCATGTCGGACACGCGACTGCGAACGCATTCGTCAAGGTCGACCGGTTCAGCCACTGCGTTGAGACGGCTTCCTTTTGCCAACATCAGCAAGTTTTCAACCAACCGTTCCATTCGCATGCTCTGGTCAAGCAGGGAACGAGAGACTGCGGGCCAGTCGGTGGTCGTTGGGTTACGCAATCCAACTTCGAGACGGGTGCGCATCACAGCAAGCGGTGTGCGCAGTTCATGCGAAGCATCCGACACAAACCGTTGCTGTCTGTCCGACGACACGCTGAGTCGCTCCAGCATCTGGTTCATGGTGCGTGCCAGGCGGGACAGCTCATCATTGGAGCTGGGCTCGTCAACCCGACCGGACAAATCAGTTGCTTCAATCGACGCCACACGACGTCGCATGGTTTCAACCGGCCGCAAGGATCTTGAGACAACGAAAGCCATACCCAGAGCTGTGCTCAAAAGGAACGCCGGGGACCACCACAGCAGTTGGCGGCGTAGTGAACGAGACAATCGGTCAACGTCGGAAAGCGGCGCTGCCACATAGACCGTTGGTGCCGATGGCGCGTCGGTCACCCTGCGCCCCACAAGCAAATACTGAACGGCGTCGATAGTCGTGCGGGCCTTGATCGGCGTGGCAGGTTGAGTTGGTGAAACATTCGGGCCGGCGAAGGCAGTGTCCATGTCCATCACGTTTGCGCTGGAAGAAATCACCTTGCCGTCGGCACCAACCATCTGCACCAAGAGGAGTGAATCTCTGGGCGTTGGGAGTGGATGCGGAACATCGCTTTTGACCGCAGCGCATGTGGTTTCCAGTTGTTCGAGCGCGGCGCGTTCCAACTCGTGCAGCCTGGTCTTCCTTGCTGTCGAGTCAAACGTGAAACCGGCCACCACGAGGAAGATCGAAACAACCAGCGTTCCGAACAAGATGGTTCGTCCACGTACGGATTGCGCCCAAGCGCGCATCAGGCGTGTCACGCGTCCAATCGGTAGCCGTGCCCGCGCACCGTTTGAATGGTGTTGCGGTTGAAGGGCACATCGAGCTTGCGACGTAGGTAGCCGATGTACACCTCGATGATGTTGGGGTCACCGTCGAACTCTGAACCCCAGACCGTCTGCAACAGTTCGGCCTTCGTTGCAATGGACCCGGCTCGGCGGATCAGGGCAACGAGCAGGTCGAGTTCACGGTTGGTGAGGCTGACCTCGCTGGCCCCCCGATGGCATCGACGAGAACGAAGGTCAACGTGCAGGTCACCCAGCCGCAATTGCTCGTTGGCTGGGGCGGCTTCGATCGCACCACCCCGACGGTGCAGCGCTCTGAGGCGCGCATCGAGGACCACGAAGCTAAACGGTTTACGAAGAAAGTCGTCGGCCCCAATATCGAGCGCCTCCGCTTCGTCCAACTCGCCGTCTTTAGCTGTCAGCATCAGCACGGGGGTACGCACGCCAGCCTGACGGATGTCCCTGCACACTTTGAAGCCGTTGCGCTTCGGCAACATGATGTCGAGAACGATGGCGTCGAACGTGCGGTCACTGCCAAGTTCGAACCCGGTGTCGCCGTCGTGAGCCAACACAACTTGGTGCCCCTCGGCTTCCAGGCCATCTCGGAGGCCTTCAGCCAACGGCACCTCGTCTTCCACAATCAACACCTTCATTGGTCAATGATGGCAGCCGATACCTGCCATCACGCTCGTTTCGGCCCAGCACTGCTCAGAACGCATTCAGGTGGAGCCGGTTGCCAAGCATGGGTGGCGGCTGTGGCCTCGCTAACCCTTGAGGATAGGTCGGCACTTCGCTGTCATACCGTGTGAGTACCCTGGGCTCATGGCGTTCCCACTTCCTGCATCCCTGTCGCCATCCAAGGTGGCCTCGTTCAAGGACTGTGCGCTTGCGTTCCGGTTCTCGGCCATAGATCGGGTTCCAGAACCGCCAACCATCTGGGCGGCCAAGGGTACCCTGGTTCACCGGGCACTCGAGCTGCTTTTTGAATACCAACCTCAGCAGCGAACCATCGAGGCCGCGTTGGACTGCCTGAGCAAGGCAACGCCCGAGGTTCTTGGCGGTCCAGAATATGTAGACCTCGCGTTCGCGTCACCGGAAGAGGAAGCCGGGTTTCATCAAGACAGTCAGCTGCTGGTGCACAAGTACTTTCAGCTTGAAGACCCCACTCGCATCCATCCCATTGGACTGGAGATGAAGCTCGAGGTCGAAGTCGGTTCGTTGCGCATGCGCGGCATCATCGACCGGCTCGACGAAGACGAGCAAGGCAACCTCATCGTGGTCGACTACAAGACAGGCAAGGTTCCCCGGGTCAATTTCGAGGCATCAAAGCTGGGAGGTGTCCATTTCTACGCGTTCCTCTGCGAGAAGGTTCTGGGACGTCGTCCCACGCAAGTGCAGCTGCTGTATCTATCGGAACCCATGCGCATCGTCACGCAACCAACAGATCAGTCCATCCGCGGCCTGCAAATCCGCACCAGCGCCATTTGGACTGCCGTCGAAAAAGCATGCGAGCGGGAAGACTTTCGTCCAAAGCCCAGCCGGCTGTGCGACTGGTGTTCCTACAAAGCGTGGTGTCCGGCCTTCGGTGGAGATCCTTCACAAGCCCCGCGTCGAGAAATCGACCTGGCAGCGTCCGCGCCATTTCCTTCGTTCGCGGCTTCGCTTTCCACCCAACAGGACCGTGAACTGCAGATGGACTCCGGCGACTCGTCACAGAACAACGTTTCGCTCTGATGCCAATCGCTCTCCCACGCGCAATCGACTCGTTCGACGCTGCGGTGGAACAACGTTGGGAACGGCTCCGCAGCAGCTCAACCGTTGAACGCGTTGCGTTGACAGCATCTGAAGTCGGGGATTTCGGTGTGGTGTGGATGGTCGTCGCAGCGCTTCCCGCCATTGGCGGTTCACCACGCCAAGGACGTGCGCTGATTCGTATGGGTGCAGCACTTGCGTTCGAAAGCCTCATCGTCAACCAAGGTCTCAAACGGCTGTTCAAACGCTCGCGCCCTCAACGTGACTCGCTCAACCCCACAGCCGATCGCTCGGCCATCAGACATCCGTCAACCAGTTCGTTTCCAAGTGGGCATTCCACATCGGCTGTCACCGCTGCAGTGCTCCTCACCGAGACCTCTCCCATTCCAGCTCCCATCCTGTGGGCAGCCGCAGGGGTCGTCGCGTCAAGTCGCGTGCACGTTCGCATGCACCACGCCTCCGACGTCCTGGGTGGCGTAGTCGTCGGCCTGGTAATGGGATCGCTCTTCCGCCGAGCTCTTCGGGTGTAGCGGGCCCAGCAGGCCCCAGCAAGACAAGTGCTACGCGGTACGCGTCCGCGCCTGCAACCGACGCATACCGGCCAGCCACCGGTCGTAGTCCGCCGTCTTCTTCTGCAAGAACGTCATCACTTCGGGGTGAGGCAACACCAAAAAGGTCTCCGCCCGAACCGTTTCAACCACGCAGCCGGCAACGTATTCGGGAGTCAGCAACGTGCCGGAAGCAAGCACTGCACTAATCGCACCAGATCCGTCGTCGCCATTGCGAACCATCGGCGTGTCAACCCCCTGCGGGCATAGACACGACACCTTTATGCCTTGGTCGCCATACGTGATGGAGCACCATTCCGCAAACGCCACAGCCGCGTGCTTTGTCACCGAATACGGCGCCGTGCCGATGTTGCTCAACAATCCCGCTGCCGAGGCTGTGGAAAGCAAGTATCCGCTGCCACGTTCCAACATCGCTGGGAGTACGGCCCGTGCCATGTGCACGTGAGCCATCACATTGATGTCCCAGATCCACTGCCACTTCGCTGTCGACAATTCGGGGCCGCCCTCCAGGCCCACTCCTGCGTTGCTCCACACCAGGTCAATCGGCCCGAACGCATCGAGCGTTGCAGCGACCGCCGCTTCCACCTGATGTTCGTCTGCGACGTCTGCCGCTACCGCGATGGCCTTGCCGCCAGCGGCCAGGATCGCTTCGGCGGTTGCTTGGGCCGCTTCCAATTTCAGATCCACCACACAGACCCTTGCGCCTTCTTGGGCAAAGCGAAGTGCACCAGCTCGGCCGATTCCTGAGGCGGCCCCGGTCACGATAGTTACGGCGTCAGCAAGTTCCATGCCTACGACCCTACAAAGTGCCAGCCCGCGCCCGCGCTCAAAGGGTTGCTCCACCTCGAACTCGCTCCGTCCCTCCACTCACCACTCGGCCGCGCCGCGCTCAAAGGGTTGCTCCACCTCGAACTCACTCCGTCCCTCCACTCACCACTCGGCCGCGCCCGCGCTCAATGGGTTGCTCCACCTCGAACTCGCTCCGTCCCTCCACTCACCACTCGGCCGCGCCCGCGGCGTACGATTTCTCATGCCGACACACCCAACGAGACTCCTCACTTCGCGCATCATTGCGCTTGGCGTCTCGATCTGTCTCACCATCTTCGGTGTACCGCTGTCTGCCTCTGCGCAGGTTGCCCCCACGCCGACTGAACGAGTTGCGTACCGTGGGTTGTTCGCCGCTGCTGCACGAAATGATGCTCGACGGGCTACGTCGCTGCTGAGGCAGCGAAGCAACCCCAATGCGCGTGACCGGCGCGGCCGCACGCCGCTCATGGTGGCCGCACACTTCAGCAACGATGCTGCGGCGCTGGCGTTGCTACGCGGCGGTGCAGATCCAAATCTGCTGGACGAAGATCGCTACGACATCATCACCATCGCTGCGGTCAACAACGACGCTGCCATGGTGCGACTTGCGCTCGCCAACGGTGGGAAGGCCACCAATGTCACCTCCCGTTGGGATGGAACGGCGCTGATCGCAGCAGCCCACTTGGGCAACGTGGAAGCGATCCAAGAATTGCTGCGAGGACGACCACCGCTGAATCACATCAACAACCTCGGGTGGACAGCGTTGCTGGAGGCGGTGATTTTGGGTGACGGGCGCGGCCGAGTGGTGACCGGAGGGATCGGAGTGGAACCGAGGTGGAGCAACCCATCAAACACGGGGGCCCGAGGCATCAAGCTGTTCTGAAGCTGCTCTTGGACGCTGGAGCGGACCGATCCATCGCTGACAGAAACGGTGACACGCCGTTAGAACATGCGCGCCGCAGCGGGTACACCGAAATGGTGGCGTTGCTCGCCTAGGGACGATTTCCAACGCTGCACGCCACACAGGGAAGCATCGACCAGTCCGCCGAATGCACGAGCGGGGCGCCCAAAGGTTCCCGCGAACTTGTTGTCGTTCACCCTGTCAGGTGAACGACGTTTGTTTGAGCTAGTTGGCTGACGGAACGACGTCTGCCAACAGCGAACGCACGTCCAGCAAGAGGTCAGTGACCTCTGCTGCTGCGACGAGTTCTCGCTTCATCATTTGTGAGAGGCCAGCGTCGATCATCGACATGGCCTGCGACATGTTGACCTGGCTGATGGACAGGTCTGTGTCGCTTGAAGCAACCGGGGTGTCCTGAATGGTCTGCATTACTTGATCAACCTAGCCGAAGGGTGCCGCTACGAGATGAGCCATACGGATGAAACGGGGCGTTTTGCTGTTTCTGGATGATGAACTCTGACAACGAAGCGACGCGGGCCGCACGCCGTGCGCCGGTGGTGCGACATAGGAAGCCGCGCTGTAAAACACCTCGCAGAACAGTTGGGAGGCGTTTTACCCCCGTCGTTGGGGGCAACCTCTCTCGCGACGCAGCCTTACTTGACGGCGCCCATGGTGAGACCGCGGACGAGGCGCTTCTGTGCCACCCAACCAGCGATGACCACGGGGAGACACGCAAGGGTTGACGCTGCTGAAAGCTTGGCGAGGAACTGGCCGCGAGTGCTGATCATGGTTGTGACCCAGATAGGGATTGTCTGCGAGTTGAAAGCAGTGAGGTTGACCACCATGAAAAACTCGTTCCAGGCGAAGATGAAGCACAACAGCGCGGTGGCAGAGAGGCCGGGGGCGACAATCGGAATCAGCACATTTCGAATACGAGCGAACAGTCCAGCACCGTCAATCTGAGCTGCTTCCAACAGTTCACGCGGGACTTCTGCGAAGAACGACCGAAGCATCCACACGGCCAACGGCAGGTTCATCGAGGTGTACACCACGATGATCAGCACCTTGGTATCCAGCACGCCCAACCGCTTCGAGATTGTGTACATCGGAAGGATGGCGGCCGCTATGGGTAAGAACTTGGTGGAGATGAAAAACAACAACACGTCGCGCCACTTAGGGATGGGGCGAATGGCCAGCGCGTAGGCCGCGGGCACTGCGAGCAGCAGCACGATCAGTGTTGAGATCACGACAACGATGGCGGAAGTACCGAAAGCCTTGGCAAAGGTCAGGGTGCCCGGAAGATCCTTGGTGATTTCTCGGTAACGATCGAACCCGCCGTCGAGTTTGAGATTGGGAACTTCCGTCTGTGCACTTATTTCTGTTTTGAATGAGGTGAGGACCATCCACAGAACTGGAAAGAAGAACGCAAAGCCAAGGGCCCAGGCAAGGCCCGACAACGCGAGCGACGTGACGCGACGCTTCATTGGCATTTTTGCCGCGTTCATTGGTCCTCGAGAAGCGACGAGATCAGGCGCAACGCGAGGTTGGCAATCACGATGGTGGCAATGACGACGACAACCCCGTAGGCAGATGCCTGACCGAACTTCCAGCCCCCGCCGATGGAACGCTGGTAGATGAAGTACGGAATGTTGCGGGCGCCAGGTGCACCACCGGCCAGCTGATCAACCGTGTCGAACGTCTGGATGAGGTAGATGGACCCAAGCAGCGCACCGAGTTCCATGTACGGACGCAGGTGCGGAAGGGTGATGGAACGGAAGGTCTGCAAAGCCGATGCACCGTCTACGCGGGCAGCCTCAAGCACCTCACCGGACTGGCCCTGGAGCCCAGCCAGAATGATGAGCATCATGAACGGTGTCCATTGCCAGACAAGGACAGCAACAACCGCAGCAAGCGGGTGTCTGGTGGTGAATGCCACTGGGTCAGCGCCGACCAGTGAAAGCAGCCAATTCACAAACCCGTACGTTGCGTCGAGGAACGCATGGCGCCAAATCAGCGAGGCGGCCACAGGCATGATGAGAAACGGTGTGATGAGCAGCGTGCGAACAACGCCTTGCCCGAAGAATTTTCGGTCCAGCAAAGTGGCAAGCGTCGTGCCGAGCACCGTCCCGATGAGGACGGTACCGACAACAATCACCACCGTATGGAGTGCAGCCTCTCGGAAGAACTTGTCTGAGAAAGGCTTTGTGTAGTTAGACAGACCCGTGAACGAAAAACTGTTGGGCTTGAGAAAATCCCATTTGTTCAGCGAGTACCAGATGGTGATGACGAACGGCAGCTGGGTTACCAGCACCGTAAAGATGAGAGCAGGAAGCAACGGTGCTCGCCGCGCCCACGCTTGCTTGCGGACCAAGCTCCGACGCAGAGCATCGGAGGTCTCCCCGGTCTTTGGGGCAGTCGTGGGAACGGCGCTCACCAGTTACTCAGTCTCTCGTCCTGACAAGGGGATCAGGACGAGGCCTCGGCGGCGATGTCCTGGCACTTGTTCAGGGCTTCGTCGTTCGATTGTGTTCCAGCAATTGCTGCGGACAGCTCCTGGGTGCAGCGCGTGCCGACATCCTGGAACTCAGGCACGCCGACGTACTGGACGCCTGGCAAGCCAGGACGCTTGGTGGTGCCAGGGTTGTCGATTGGTGCTGCGAGCATTGCCTTGAGCGTGAGTGGTGCGAACGCTGGGGCAGCTGCGAGGTACTCAGGAATTGCGTAGGTCGAGGTGCGGCTTCCTGGAGGAATGCCGGCCCATCCGCCTGGCAAGGTTGCTGCCAGCTTGATGTAGTCCTTGGAGGTTGCCCAGCTCATGAACTTCCAAGCTGCGTCGGTGTTCTTGGTGCCGGCTGGCATCGCCAGTGCCCATGACCAGAGCCAGCCCGAAGCCGGTGTGGCCTTGGTTGGTGCCAGTGCGTAAGCAAGCTTGCCCTTGATTGGGCTGGTGTCGGATTCAAGGATGCCGGCTGCGACGGTTGCGTCGTACCACATGGCTGCCTTGGAGTCCTGCATGAGCTTGAGGCATTCGTTGAACGATGCGTTAGCTGCGTCTGGTTGGCCAGCGTCCTTCAGGAGCTGCGTGTAGAAGTTGAACGCATCTTTGAAGCCGCCGGTGTTGACCTGAGCTGCGCCGATGGAACCGTCTTCGTTGGCTTCCCACCAAGTTCCACCGAAGGTGTTGACGACGGTGCCGAGTGATGCGCCCAGATCGCCCCAGCCTGGCTTGCCACGGAGGCAGATACCGGCCATGTCAGCGGTCTTCATCTTCTTGGCTGCTGCTGCGATTTCGTCCCAGGTTGGTGCTTCTGGGATGGTGACGCCTGCTGCATCAGCAATGTCCTTGCGGTACATGATGAACGACGACTCTGCGTAGAACGGAACGGCGTACATCTTGCCGTCGTTCGACAACGCGCCCTTCACTGCTGGGATGAGGTCAGCAACGTCGTAGGCGGTGTCTGCGGTTGCGGCTGGAAGAAGGTCCTGCAGCCAGCCGTTTGCGCCGAACTGCGGTGCTTCGTATGGGCCAATCATGACGACGTCGTACTGTGCGGCGTCGGAACCAACGGACTTGGTGACCTGCTCACGAAGCGTCTGCTCGTTGAGCGAGACGTAATTGACCTTGATGCCGGTGGTCTTGGTGAAGTTGTCCGGGGTCAACGTCTGGATGTCCTTCATCGTTGGGTTGTCAACGATGGCAACGGTGATGGTTCCGCCGTCTGCTGGAGCTGCTGCTGCCACCGTGGTTTCCGCTGCAGCTGGAGTGGTTTCCGCTGGAGTCGTTTCGGCTGGCGTGGTTTCTGCCGGTGTGGTTTCAGCGACAGCCTCAGTGACAGGCGTCGTGTCTTCCGTGGTGGCTGCGTCGCTTCCGCACGCAGACGCCAACAAGCTGAGCGCTGCAAATGCGCCCAAAGCGGCGGTCTTGCGGTTGCGTGAGCGATGCGGTCGATCAAGTGATCGTGGCTTCATCGGGGTTCCTTCGAGTGTGTGAATTGGGAGAACCGACATGCCGCGCATGGCGCAGCGCCACTTCTCCAGTGGTTGGCGAATGTTGTTTTATCTGTGTTTCGTCCGTGATGCAAGTCACTTTCTCCTCAGATTCAGTAGAAAATGCCGCGATATCTGTGGGAATCTGTTGGTATGACTGCACGTCGGCTCAATGCCGGGCTGGCCGCCGAACTGCGGACCTCATCTGCCAACCCTTCGTTACGGGTCGCTCCCCTACCGATTTCGAGCCCGCTCACTGGCACCACGGCGGTTGCGTGCGGTTCCATCGTCCACTTCGGGGTTGGCGCGTTTCATCGATCGCACCTCGCCGTGTACCTCGATGATCTACGGAGTATCCCCAATGCAACCCCGTGGTCCATCACCGGCACCGGAGTCATGACGCAAGACCAGACCATGGCCGACGTGCTTGGTGCGCAGGATGGTTTGTACGTCGTGGTGGAGAAGTCCGGCGAAGCCGCAACTGCTCGGGTCATCAGCTCCATCACGGGCTTTTCCCGTGCGGTTCCTGATTCGGCCGATACGGTGCGGCGCCTGGCTGACCCTTCCACCTCAATCGTGTCGCTCACCATCACCGAGGGCGGCTACCCAGTGAACCATGGGGTGTTCGACCCTAACGAAAAGCTGCTCGCAGACCTCGCTTCAGCTAACCCACAAACGACGTTCGGCATCATCATCCGTGCCCTTGAAACGCGTCGCGCTGCTGGCGTTGCTCCATTCACGGTGATGAGTTGTGACAATCTTCCCGGCAACGGCAACGTAGTCCGCACCGCTGTGCTCGGCGCCGCGGCTGCAACCTCTGACGTGTTGGCCACGTGGGTCGAGCGTAATGGCGCGTTCCCCAACGGCATGGTGGACCGAATCACACCCGCAACAACCGACGCCGATCGCCAATTCGTCGCCGACACGTTCGGAATCATCGACGGCTGGCCGGTTGTGTGCGAACCATTCCGTCAGTGGGCGTTGGAAGACAAGTTCGTCACAGACCGTCCACGATTCGAAGATGTCGGTGTCCTCATGACCACCGACGTTGTTCCGTACGAACACATGAAACTCCGGCTCCTGAACGGCAGCCACTCCGCGTTGGCGTACCACGCCGCACTTGCCGGCATTGAGTACGTTGACCAAGCCATGGCAGACCACCGAATCGAACGATTCGTACGTGCACTTATGGCTAACGAAGCAGCGCCCACTTTAGAGACCCCGGCCGGCATCGACCTGGTTGCGTACCAGAACGAGTTGGTGCATCGGTTCTCCAACCCTGCAATTGCAGACACCATTGCGCGGCTCTGCCTCGATGGCACCGCTAAGTTCCCCACGTTTATCTTGCAGACCTTGGCGCATCAGTTGCAGACAAACGGCCCAATCGACATGCTCACACTGGCAATTGCGGGTTGGTGCCGTTACCTGCGTGGCTTCAATGACGCCGGCAAGCCAATCGTCCTGTCGAACGACCCCAACCTGGACGAGGCCCGCGAGGCCGCCGTCCGCAGTGCCACTCAGCCAGCGGCGTTTCTTCAGTACAGCCGAGTCTTTGGTAACGACCTGCATAGGTCCGAACGCTTGGTGGCCAAGTTGACCGATGCTTTGGAATCGCTAGAACAGCACGGCTCGTTGCAGACACTTGAACGCTGGACCAACAAACTAAGCGTGCCGATATCCCATCTGGAGAACCCCCGATGAATGACCACAACCGCTCAACCGAAGGTGGCCTCGGAGTAGCTCTCATCACCGGTGCCGCCGGCGACATCGGAGCCGCTGCGGCGCAGGCACTGGCTCGGGCTGGACATCGGCTGGTGCTCGCAGACCACCCGGCATCCGCAGCGAAGCTCGAATCCTTCGCCAATCACCTTCGCGAAATTACGCCGCTCGTCTCGGTCACATTCGATGTCACCGAACGCTCCGAGGTTGCGGCGGCGCTTGAACAGTGTCAGATTCAGGGGTTTTTTCCCACGCTGGTATTCAACAACGCTGGCTACCAAGGCGCCTTCAAGCGTGTCGATCAGGTTGATAGCGCAGATGTCGCCAAGGTGCTTGCGGTCAACTTGCTCGGCGTGTTTAACGTGATCGCTGAAACTTCCGGCCGGATGATCGCAGCGGGACTCAGCGGTGCCATCGTCAACACCGCGTCCATGGCCGGGGTCGGCGGGGCGCCGAACATGGCGGCGTACTCGGCGTCGAAAGCGGGCGTGATCGGCTTGACAAAGAGCACAGCCAAAGATCTCGCTCCGTTTTCGATCCGCGCCAACTGCGTGTCGCCTGCGTTCATTGGACCCGGGGCGATGTGGGACCGGCAGGTAGAACTGCAAGCAGCGGCCGGATCCCAGTACTACGCAACCGATCCCGCCGAAGTCGCAGCGCAAATGATCGCGATGGTGCCCCTGCGTCGATATGGGTCTACGGCGGAAGTCGCCAATGTCGTTGCTTTCCTACTGTCCGACGCAGCGTCATATCTCACGGGCGTCAACATCGAGATTTCAGGCGGCTCGGCTTAACTCGAACATCTCCGTAGGCGAGACTGGCCCTCACTGAAATTGGACAGGCAGGCAGGCATGTCGGGCATCGAGCACATCGGAACGTCACGACTCCAAGTCGAGCGTCAACGTCAGATCCATCGCCTTGCATTGAAACAAGGGGCCGTGGACGTCTCCGACCTTGCCCACCGATTCGACGTCACAACAGAAACGATTCGCCGCGACCTCGGTGAGCTACAAGACCGCCAGTTGGTGCGGAGGGTCCATGGAGGTGCGGTTCCGGTCGAACGAAACCACCATGAGCCGATGGTCGACGCTCGCGACATGCAGAACGCCTACGAAAAGCTGGCCATCGGTCGCCTCGCCTGCGATCAGGTCCCAATGAGTGGGACAGTCATGATCGATTCGGGCTCGACAACCCAGCGGTTCGCGGAGCTCATCCCGCTCGATCGGAATGTTCACGTACTGACCAATTCATTGGTTTCCGCTCTCACACTCGCACGGCGCGGCATTCAAGAGTTGACCGTACTCGGAGGCGGGGTCAGGACAAACACCAACGCAATGGTCGACGCGCAGACGATCGAGACCGTGCGTGCCATGCACGTTGACGTCTTGTTCCTGAGCTGCGACGGGTTGTCCTTCGCACGCGGGCTCACCACCCCGTATCCCGCTGAGCACCATCTCAAGCGCGCCATGATTGCCAGCGCACGACGCGTTGTTGCCCTGGTCGACAACACTAAGTTCGGCAACGACCAGACATACTGCTTCGCCCCGTTCGACGAGATCGATGTCCTTGTGACAGATCCAGGTGCGTCTGACGACGACGTTGAGTTGCTCACTGATACAGGCGTCGAGGTCCAGCGTGCGAGCTAGGCAGCTCATACCACCGGCGTTTACCAGCGCTGCCCTGGAGTCCATCGCAATCGACACGGCAAAACGTGCCGCACTACTCGTCACCCAACGCTTCGGGAACGTGACCGCATTACACACCAAAAGTTCGGCAACCGATGTCGTCACCCAGACTGACGTTGACGCTGAGGTGTTGATTCGAGCGTTGCTGAGCGCCGCCACCCCCGGATGCGGATTCGTTGGAGAAGAAGGTGGAACAACCGGAACAGACGCTCGTTTGCAATGGGTTGTCGACCCATTGGACGGCACCGTGAACTACCTCTACGGGTTACCTGTGTTCGCCGTGAGCATTGCCGCGGCCCTAGACGGCGAGTTCGTGGCTGGAGCAGTGGTCGATGCCCTCCGCGGGGAAACCTTTTCAGCTTTTCTCGGTGGCGGGGCTCGGATCGACGGAGAAGCCATCACCGCATCGGGAGTTGACACCTTGGCTGCCTCGCTCATCGGCACAGGCTTCTCGTACTCAGCGCCGCTTCGCGCGCGACAAGGGGTAATCGTCGGGAGCCTCCTGCCTCAGGTGAGAGACATTCGTTGCTTCGGGTCAGCTGCGCTGCATTTGTGCTGGGTGGCCAAAGGGCGGCTCGATGCGTACTTCGAACGTGACATCAAGCTGTGGGATTGGGCTGCCGGTGCGTTGATCGCGGCGGAGGCAGGCGCAACCGTTGAACCGCCGTGCCCTGAGAATTTCGGGCTGTTGCTCGCTTCCGCACCTGCTGTGTTTACTCAGCTCCGCGAAGTCACCCTCTCACCCTTCCGACAGGGGTGAATAAATCGCTGGCGAATCGGCCAGACAACTCAGAACCGCAAGGAGCGGAGCTAGCTCCACTCCTTCGGAAAGCCGTGCTGCCGCTTCGATCAGCTGCCAATGGGCCAGCTCATCAGCGGAGATGAGCAACTGCGCAGTGATCTCCGACAAGTATGCGCGCAGAAGGGTGTCAAGCACCGAGTTTGAGGCACCTGGCAAATGTGCCGTCGGAACCGCAGAACCGTGATGGCCCGACAACAACAACGATGCCCGAGCCACGTCACCGCGTGGATCGCCTCGAGCGACGTCAAACCAATCCACGAGGACCGGACCCTTTGGCGAAAGAATGACATTCTTCGGGTGCAGGTCGCCGTGGCAAAGCGCTGTTTGTCCCGGCCGGTCAGGCAACAGTCGAAGCACGCTCAGAGGGTCGAAGACCAGCGGGTTGATCACTTGAGCCGCTTCCCTGATCTTGCACATCAGCCGAGCTTCTCGTGAAGGCAGCATGACTGGCGGACAGATCTGCAGAACGTCTGCGTGGAGCCTTGCAAGTTCGTGGCCATATTGCGCGGCGTTTTGTGGATTCTCGCTAACAGCGTCCCACATGGAGGGGCCATGGATCCGTTCGAACAGCGCTATCTCGCGGCCGTCGACGTGCTCAATGCCGAGCACGCGAGGGGCGGGGCCACCTGCGGCATGGACCGCGCTGCTGTACATGACTTCGAACCGGATCCACCCTTCGGGCATCGTGGCAAGCGGGACTTTGGCCACCGCATGTTGCCCGTAGGCGTGGACGTTCGAACGACTTCCTCTAGCGATCACGGGTCCCAACACAGCGCGCACGTTATCGGGTCGCCGAACAGCGGTGCACCCGAAGTTCACGACAGCCGAAACCGAGGCTGCTCTACGCAAGCCAGTACGAGACGACTCCTTAGGGGCCAGTCACCATCCGCGTTTGGCGATCTCGTACAGCGCGATCGCAACGGTGGTCGCCACGTTCAACGAGTCAACTCCCGCCGCCATCGGGATTCGACTCAATACGTCGGCGCAGTGCATCGCCCCGGGCGTCAGCCCGTCGTGCTCTGTTCCGACTAGCAGCGCGATGCGGGCATCGGAATCCAAGTCAGCAAGGGTCACTGGAAGCACAGAGGCCTCGTCAGCCGGGGTTAACGCAAGTACGTGCCACCCGTCGTGTCGCATGTCCATCAACGTGGAAGGCCATTGGTCTGCTGTGGCGCGGGTCCACGGCACGTGCAATGACCACCCAACGGCGGCTCGAAGCGCCTTTCTATACAGCGGGTCTCCTGCACTGGGAGACAGGAGGACTGCATCAACACCAAAGGCCGCGCTATGGCGAAACACGGCGCCGACGTTGTCCGGGTCGACCACGTCTTCAACGATCACGGCGAGCCGCGCATGTTGTAGCAAGTGGGAGGGGGGTGCCATCTCGACGGGACGCATGCCAAGGGCAACCGCACCCCGGTGAAGTGGAAATCCGACAACCTGATTGATGATTTGCTCTTCGGCGACAAACACCCTGACATCATCCGGCAGAAGGTTCTGTAAGCGCGCATAGCGAGCTGGCGTCAACAGCACGGAACGCGCCGTAAAGGCCGAATCGAAGAGGCGCATAATGACGCGTTCGCTCTCAGCGATGAAGGTGCCACTACGGCGCCGGGTTGCGTCTTTCAGTTCTCGGTAGTCGTCGAGCTGGGGGTCGAGGGCATCGGTGATGACCACGACCCCTTCGGGGCGGACACTCACTGCGTAGGAGCGAGGTCCCGCGCAGCCTGAATGCTGTTGATGCCGAACGGGAGCACAGCGATGACGGGAGTGGTGACGCCGGCGTCGACGTATTGCTTTAATTTGGCTTTGCATTGCTCAGGGGTGCCATGCACGACTAATTCATCGACGAGGTCGTCTGGGATGGCCGCCAATGCGGCTGGCCTATCGCCGGCCTTCCATGCGTCCCACATACCTTGCAAGCGCGGACCGTTCCCAAGCCACTCATGGAAAGCGGCATAAACAGGCACGTTGAGGTACGCAGCGATGGCCATGCGGGCGCCTTTGCGAACCACCTCAACATCTGGATTTGGGCAAACGAAGATGCGAGCAACGATCTGTTTGGGCGCGGTGGATCCTGCAGCGGCCGCCGCTTCGTTCACAACAGCGGTGACCTTTGGAACATCCTTGGCCGCCAGCCAATTGATGATGGCTCCGTCGCTTTCGGCACCGGCCAACCGCAACATGCCAGGTCGTAACGCAGCGATGAGAATTGGCGGCTTCACTTCTGGCACACGGCCGAGGCGGAAACCCTTCACGGTGAACGACTCGTAGGCGTGGTCGATCTTCTCGCCGTTCAGCGCGGCACGTAGAAAGCGGACGGCGTCGCGGGTGTGCTGATACGGACGCTCGAACGGGATTGCGTTCCAGTTCTGCACGATGACATTCGAGGAGGTACCAATGCCGATGACCGCACGGCCAGGCGCGGCCTCAGCGAGCGACGCCGCGCTTTGGGCCAGCAGAGCTGGGCCTCGAGTGAATGCCGGAATGATGGCCGTGCCAAGCGTGGGCTTCGCTGTCCACGCAGCCGCAAGCATGAGCGGGCTGAACCCGTCGTTACCCATCGCCTCGGCGCTCCACATGTCGGTGTAGCCCAAGGATTCGAGCTCTTGCAGGATGTCACGATGATCGGCGAGCGTCAGTCCGTCAAACGGAATGGTGATGCCCCAACGGTTGGTACTCATTGCCCCACCGTATGCGCGTCGGTGCCTCAGGAACCTTCTCCACGTCCTGTTGGAAGGAATTTCGCCAGATTTCTCCGACGCCCCACGTTTCTGTCATACCCCCTCCGGATACTGGACACATGTCAACCGCACAGCTCACCATCGTGAACCCAGAACCGGCAGCGGCCGCGCTCTCGCGGTACCGCCTCGATGAGCGCACTCGGCAACTCGGCCGTGTCGGCCTCTTGTCGGCCCGCGCTGCTCTCGCCGAAGCTACCGCTCGCCGTGAGGCAACCGTTGCTGAACATCATCGGCATGCAGCCTGACCCTCTCGGGTGAAGGCGCCAAGCCAACACAATCAAACGCTGCGTAAGCGGCGGGTCATCACACCGAAGCAATCGCCTCGGTGACCACCGTCGAAACTGCTCGCAGCATTTCGGGTGTTGGTTCGCTTCCCAGTTCGCTGTAGAACTTGTAGCGAGGCGCAGCAATCATCGCAAATGTCTCAGCGAAGTCTCCGGCACCGGTCTGCAAGTCTGTGCAGGCGTTACATGCCCACCAGTTCGTCTGCGCAGGCAGTCCACGGATCGCCAGAACCTCTGCCCGACGCTCGTCGTTCAGGTACGTCACGTCAATTGCGTGACCCAACTCATGGGAAATGTCGTGAGCCACGCTAACTGCCGACCGGTCCGCTCGCACGTACACGTCAATCCGACGCTGTTCGCGGAACGTGATCGCCAGGTAACCCTTGCGAGGAGGCAGGAAACGAATCCGCCATCCAGGCAGTGCCTCTTGCCAACGGAACGAGATCAAGTCCAAGGCTTTCACGCCCAGCAACTCTTCACGGGTCTGCTTCTTGGTCACCTGCGTCTCGCCGGGAGCCTGAATGTTCACTTTCGGGCTCGTTGGCGCAGTCGTCTGCAACCTATTTTGCAGGTTGATTTGCAGGTTGAGCGGTGCAGCGGGAGCAACAAATGCAACAGCGGGTCGGGATGTCGACGCCACCCCTGAAGCCGACATCCCAACCACCAGCGCACCCGACAGCCCCAGAAGCCGCATCGTTGAGGCGATTCGGTTCATCTGGGTTCCTTCCATCTCGTCGTCCGGACCCCTGGTCGAGAGATGGACTTGTCGGTTGCGTGATTTGTGCTGTTGTTTACTGCTCGTGTTGTGCGTCGCAGAGGCTTCAGACCGTGACTTCCAGGACACCGTTTGACTACTCTGCGTGGCTAACGTCAACACTGTATGCAGGTTCAGTTTCGAACGTCTATGCAAACCACGCCATCACACACTCAATTCACCACTCTTTGTGACATGCATGGTCTTCGTGACATGCATGGTCTTCGTGACATGCAGGGTCTTTGTGACATGCAGGGTCGACGCGAGCGGAGAGCCGCGTCGCTCGGTAGGGTTTTTGTCTTCGTTTGCCTGGCCGGCGTTCTGGCGGGTGTTCTGGCCGGATGCGCAGACCCAACCGGGACAGGGTCGGCGTTCAGTGTTGAGCGTTCCAATACAACGCCACCTCAATCCGGCTCGTCGGGAGCAATTTCGCCAGAAGCTGTGGCGGCGCAAGTGATTGGACCCGGGGCAGTCACTGCAAACGCCACCGTTATGCACCTCAGCGATGGAGACACCATCACGGTCAAGTTCCCTGACGGTGGACAGGAAAAGGTCCGGCTCATTGGAATCGACACCCCAGAAACAAAACGACCGAATACGCCCGTGCAGTGCTTTGGGCCAGAGGCAACCAGGTTCATGGCCGCGTTGTTACCCGTCGGCACCGCTGTTCGCATCGAGCGGGACGTGGAGGAACGAGACCGGTATGGTCGCCTGCTCGGATATGTCTTCCGGGCATCCGATGGACTGTTCATCAACGTCGCCATCGCACGGTATGGCTACGCCAGCCTCCTCACCTATCCGCCAAACGTGGCGCATGTCGACCAGTTCACAGATGCCGTCAGCGTCGCTCGAGACGAAGCGCGCGGACTCTGGCGCGCATGTCCCACTACGGTTGGCTCGTGAGCGCCTCCCTGACCTCCCGCCTCGGGTACTCCCCCGACGCACGTGTCGTGATGATCGCCGTCGACGGCATCGGAAGTACCCATGCCGCTACCGCTGGCGGATACGACGCACTCAGACGCGGACTGGCAACGACCGGGCGCCTTGTGGTCCCAGGCCCATGGGCTCGTTCGGCAGCAGCAGACTTTCGCGGTGAAGACATTGGCGTGTCCCTAACCGTCCTCGCAGAGCACGATCGGTTCCGGTGGGGCCCGCTCACCCATGCCCCCTCACTCGTCGACGGCAACGGCGGGTTTCCTGCCACTGCCCCGGACTTATGGGACCACGCATCGCTCGACGAGGTCCGCCGAGAATGCCGCGCACAGATTGAACGCGCCATCTGGTGGGGCTTCGACGTTTCGCACCTCGATAGCCATCTCGATGCGCTCCATATGCGCCCAGAGTTTTTCGACGTCGAGGTGGAACTTGCTGTGGAGTTCAATCTGCCGCTGCGTCTCCCGAGTACCGCATCCGAAGCCAGGGCCGGGTTCCCGTTCCGACGCCTTGCGGCCGACGAGGGAATTCTCACCCCGGATTACGTCATCGACATCGAAGATCCCACAGCGGCGTCGCTCGAAATGGCCATGCTCGAGCTCCGGCCCGGCGTCACAGAGCTGCGCCTACGGCCCGCCCTCGACACTCCGGAACTGCGCAGTTTGTACAACACCGCCTCGGGTTGGTCCACACAGGTGGAACACCACCGGGTCTTGGTGGACGATGCGCCGCTCCACGCGACGCTGCGGGCCATCATGGCCCGCAGCGAGGTACATCAGATTGGCTACCGGGCGTTGCGAAACGCCCAACGATCAACAGACTTCTAAGTTCTGAGTCAATCAGTACTCGGGTCGATCAGTACTCGGGTCAATCAGTACTCGGGTCAATCAGTACTCGGGTCAATCAGTACTCGGTCATTTCGCGGACTTGCTCCTGAATCGCCTTGTACTCAGGGCTCATCGTGAGGGGCATCAAGCCCATGACCTTGCCAACGTTCCCCGTCACCTTCATTTTGCCTTGCATGAACGCGGCGTTTGCGTCCAGCTCGCCTTTCTGAATCTTCACGCTGTCGTCCCACGTGGAGATCATGGTGAAGTCAGCGTCTGGAAGTTCGCCAAGAGCTTGGTCCAACACCTTGCCGTTTTCGATGATCTGAAAGTACGAGATGTCGCCCTCGGGGCCACCCGTGACGCGTAACGCCATTTTTGCAGTTGCGCCCGGCTTCTCGGGGAACGCCTGGGCCAATTCCTTCGCCTTGTCGTGCCACTCTTTAGTCAGGTATTTCGCCATGTTGGTGCTCCTTACGAGGCGGCCTCTGAGGAGGCCGGGGTTGCCGCTGACTGTAGCGGCGGAGCGAGCGATTCCCGGCGGTCAGACACCAGGCTCAGCGAAGTCCGGCAAACAGGTCGGACTCGTGGGACTGACGGAGTTCGCTTTCCACAATGGGCCCAAGGTCTGCCACCACAACCAGCGATTCCGCCAGGATGAAGTCTTCAAACGGATAGATCTCCGCTGCCTCGTCGTCGGGCAACCCAAACCAGAACGGGGAGGTGGGATCTATTTGCGTGGCGTGCGCCCGTAGCGCTTCGCAGCGGCGGCCGTATTGTTCGCGGACATCGACACGCGTGGTGATTCGATGGTCAGCGGCTGGACGTTCGAACCACTTCTCGTCGTATGGAGATGCGATCCCTTGGTCCAGGAACGCCTGGTGAAATGCAAGCATGCGGGCCCGAGCCCATGCGGAGTAATAGAGCTTCTGCGGCCGCCATGGCGCTCCCAGCTCTGGCATGTACAACGGATCGCCAGCGGCCTGGCACGCAGGGGCCGTGATGTCATGAACCGCCAGGTGATCTGGGTGCGGGTAGCCCTGCTGGTCGTCTGAATACGTGATCACCACTTGCGGGCGGACACGTCGGATGACGGAGACAAGCCGAGCTACTGCTTCTGCCCGGTCGGCCTGGTGAAAGCACGCCGGGTCGTTGTTTGCATCGGACCCCGCCATTCCAGAGTCTCGGTAGCCCAGCATGACCACTTCGGAGAACCCGATGACTTTGGTTGCCCGTGCCAGTTCGTCGGCCCGCACCGCTTGCAGGTTGCCCTTCACCTCGGGCAAATCCATCGCCGGGTTGGCTATATCGCCTAACTCTCCGCCGGTGCAGCAGACCAGCGTGGTGCGAACGCCTTCGTCGCTATAGCGCGCCAACGTGCCAGCGCCCTTGGACGATTCGTCGTCTGGATGTGCGTGGACGGTGAGGAGACTGAGTGGCTCACCGGCTGCAGAAACTGGCTCAGAAACTGGGGCGTTCATGGACTTTCAAGGCTAGTGCGAGCGTCGGTCGGGACGAACAGCATGACCGTCTCCATGTGCGACGTATGCGGAAACAGATCCAAGACTGCAGCGTCTTTGAGTTCGTAGCCTGCCTCGATCAGGAGACGGGCATCTCGTGCGCCGGCGGGCGCATCGCAGCTGACCAACACAAATGCGCTGGGTCGGGCACGAGTGACTGCGGCAACGCCTTCTCGGCCAAGTCCGGCTCTCGCTGGGTCTGCAACCACATGAACGTTCTGCGAGCGGCGCACTACCCGAGGTGGGTCCCACTCCTCGACCGTGCTGCGGTGCACCAATGCATCGGGGCCGAGGTTGTGGCGGGCGTCAGACACGGAACTGGTTGCAGACTCCACCAAGACCAACTCACGTGCTCCCCTGCCGGCGGTAGCGGCGAATAGACCAACACCGCCATACAGGTCTACGAACACGTCGGCAGTCCCAAACGGAGCAAACAGGTCGGCCACGGTCGTAGCCAACAACGAAGCGGCGTCAGGTCCCGGCTGGAAGAACGAGCTGATAGACACCCGTAGGTCCGCCCCGTTGACCTGCTCTTGCACCGTGCCAATGCCACCGGAAGCCGGAGTGCGGACAATCTCGGCAGTCCATCCGGCTGGAATCGCTGGAAGTTTGACTGACCCTGGGTCAGCGGTGCCCACCACAAGCTGGCGTCCAGCCACACCCACACGGATGATGACTTCTTCCGACGGGCCAAACAATCCGGACTCCAGTACGTGAGCAATCACCGGGTGCGCAACCATGCACGGGCCCGAGGGCACAACCTCGTGCGTGCCACCACGATAGAACCCGGCGCGCCCGGACCGGTTTACTGCCGCCCGAACAGTAGTGCGGAGACCGGGCGCGGCCGAGTGGTGAACGGAGGGATCGGAGTTGAACCCGAGGTGGAGCAACCCATCAGACCCGGGCGCGGCCGAGTGGTGAACGGAGGGATCGGAGTTGAACCCGAGGTGGAGCAACCCATCAGACCCGTGGAGCAACCCATCAGACCCGGGCGCGGCCGAGTGGTGGGATGCACCGTCACCAACTGCGCCTGCGAACCGTATGCGCGCAGCCGAATCTTGGATGCGGCCGATTCGAGTGAGCGCATCAGCGACCACCGCTACTTTGGCCGAGTGTTGTGCAGAAGGTGCGAGGTGTTGCCAGTCGCAGCCGCCGCAGCCAGCAGCCACGCGAGGGCACGGTGGTTCCACCCGGTCCGGCCCAGGAGTGACCACCGACGTGACCACACCCTTCGCCAGGTCCTTCTTCGACAGGGTCAGTTCAACCGTGACCTGGTCACCAGGAACAACAGCGGGAACAAACACCACGCGGCCATCGGCAAGCCGGCCCAGGCCGTTGCCACCTGCCACGAGTCGTTCGATAGTGACGGGGGAGATCATGCCAGCAGCGTAAAGCAGGACTCGACCACCCAGCGGCGGTTGCGCTCGAGACGGGTCTCAGGCGCCGCGGCGCTTGGCCGATTGAGCAAGCAGCCGGCTTGCTCGTGGGGCGGGCTCAGATGGCCGGTTCACTGATTGCGGACCGGATTGTGCAGGCTCTTCCTCGGGTTGACCCGCGAGGCGGCGCAACCACCGTGTGAGATCCTCGGCCGGCATTGGCTTGCCAATCACATAACCCTGCAGACGGTCAGCACCCAACTCTTTGAGGGCGTTCAGTTCATTCGGCGTCTCAGCACCTTCGGCAACGACCTCAAGACCGAGGTTGTGGCCGAGGTCGATGATCGACTTCACGATCACTGCGTCTTGCTGGTTAGTGAGCATGTTGCGCACGAAGCTGGCGTCGATCTTGATCTCGTCGATGGGGAGCAACTGCAACTGCGACAGTGACGAGAAGCCGGTTCCGAAGTCGTCGACCGAAATCTTCACGCCCAGCTCACGGAACTGTGACAGCGCTGCTCGGGCCAACGCACGGTCGCTCATCACTTCACGTTCGGTGATTTCAAGCACGAGAAACTTGCCCGGCAAACGATGGTGATCGAGGAGGTCCCGGATGAAGTCAGGCAGCCCCTGGTCGAAGAAGTTACGCACGCTGAGGTTGATCGCGACGGCAATTTCGAAACCTTGTGCGCGCCACGCTGCGGCCTGCGCGATTCCCAGTTCAAGCAAGTAGCGGGTCAACGGCATGATGAGGCCGGAAAGCTCGGAGAGCTCGATGAACTCGACCGGTGTGAGCAACCCGAACTGCGGATGCTGCCAACGGACAAGACCTTCGGTTCCGACGATGCGACCGGTCTTCATGTCCAACTTCGGTTGGTGGAACAAGCGGAAGTCGCCCGAGGCAATGGCGGCGCGAAGTTCACCCAGCAACTGGAGGCGACGAACGTTGGCGACGTCGTCGTCTGGTGTTGCAAACATGTGCGAGCGGCCGGACTGCTTCGCTTCGTACATGGCGGCATCCGCGCGGCGAAGCAGCGATGCGCCGTCTTGGCCATCGCTCGGGTAGAGGGCGATGCCTGTGCTCGCACCCGCTTGGATGGTCATGTCATCAACCGTGATCGGCGGCGTGAGGCACGAAGCGATTGTCTCTGCGGCGATCGACGCCGTCTGTGCGTTGCCGGGATGAATCAACACAGCAAACTCGTCGCCACCGAGCCGCGCAACAAGTGTTGCGTCGCTTAGGTAGGTGCTGAGCCGTCCGCCGATCGCCTGGAGGAGGTGATCGCCCACAGCGTGGCCAAGGGTGTCATTGACCTCTTTGAAACCGTTGAGGTCGAGCAACAGAACTGCGAGACCTTCTTTGCCACCTTCAGCCTGCTCCAGCTTCATCCGCAGTTGTTCATTGAACAACGAACGGTTCGGGAGGCCGGTGAGATTGTCATACAACGCTTGCTTACGAACCGTGTCTTCGGCTGCTTGCTGGCGAGTGATGTCCACCAGCACGCCACGCATGCGTGATGGTTTTCCTGCGGAGTCACGCTCCACACGAACGGTGTCACGTACGTAAATAACCGACCCGTCGGCGCTCATCATGCGGAAGTCGATAACGAAATCTCGCTCGTTGGCAACTCCTGCCTCACGGCTTTCAGCTTCACGTTCGCGGTCGTCCGGGTAGACGTACTCCGACCAGCGTTCCATCAGCGCGCGTGGATCAAGCTTCAACAGATCGCGCGACTGCGGACTGACGAACGTGCGCTTCATGGTCGCCGGGTCGCCTTCCCACACAACGGCGTCAAGACCAGTGAGGAGTTCTACGTACTGCCGCCGGGAAGACAGCTCGTTGCTTCGCACACGTTCCGCGATGACACCGGCGGCCGGGATGAAGACGGTGAACATCAGGAGGAATGTCAGGTCAAAGGTTCCGCCCTGCTTCACCGTCACAATCGGCGACGCTGCGACCACGGTGAGCAACGCAAGCGTGGATGGCCACGTGCCGTGCAATGGCGAGTTGATCGAATACAGGCAGAGCCCGATGAGGAACAGCGTCGCCTGCATGCTGGGAGCGACTGCCGTCAGGGCGAGCATCGACAGGGCCTGAAACCATGGGATCAGGATCAGTCGACGGTTGCGAGTCGACCTGGCGAGATGCATAGCCGTACCGCCGACAACAAGATCGATCAGGACGCCAGCCAGCGCGAACGTCCGTCCGGGCACACCCTTCGGGATCGTCGTATACAGAATGACAGCGATAACAAGCAGCATCCCGTGGCGGTAAGCCAACAGTGTTTTGCGGAATGCGTGCTCGTTGGATTTTCCTGGAAGGAGGTCGTCGATCGGCGCCTCCACCCGAAAGATGGACGCGTTCGAACGACTTCCGGTCTCCGGAATGTTCGGTCGGTCAACCATCAATGAGCTCCTGGTCCCGACGGGACTTGTAAAACTGGGTACTGCACGGATGAACCATCGGCAGCCCCCAGTGCGTACTTGACACGGTTCTGTCGTGATACTTCGGCCTCTCCCCAACCTCTGATCGACGGTCGGCCACGGAGACCACCCCCTCCTCCTACGATGTGATGTGCCGTTGCGCAACATTCACTCCGAAGCGGTCGACGGCTCGCGGTCGTTTTTGGTTCGAGTTGCCGTTGGGCTAGCGGCCCTCATTGGTGTGGTCTCGTTTGTTTCGCTCCGCGGTGGGAACAGCACCACAGAAGGTTCCACCACTACGGCAGCCAGCACCACATCGCCTATCGGCGTTGCCGAGCTCGCTCCGTCAACCAGCATCCAGCCCGGCGTAATCCCTGCAACAGCGCTGGGCACGCTGCCGCCCGATGCCATTCCGTTGGTCGGGCTACGCACTCCCCAGGCAGCGGCCCGCAACTTGTGGGATGCCTGGCGTGACCGTGACCGACCACGTGCGTTGTTGTACGCATCAGTAGACGCGGTCGACGCCCTCTTCGACTCGACATGGATCCCGCAAGTTCGCCAAGCGGGCTGCACACCACTCGAGAAATTCTGGCTGTGCCGATTTGAAGGCCCCAGACACCGGTGGGACGCATCAATTCCCGGCGATGCAGAAGTTGGTTACCGCGTCTCGTCAGTGCGGATCGGCGAACCTGCGGGAGACCTTGTCACCCCAGCTGAATTGCCTTCTGTCACAAACACGGTACCCATCATCACCAACCCAGACGGAAGCGCAGCAATGCTTGGCCCATCGCTGCCTGCAGGCGCATTGTTACCCTCCACCGTTCCGAGCGACGCCACTCTGGTGGGTCAGGTTTCAGGTTCCGGACCGGACAATGCCACGCAGGAATCGACCATCGTGTCAACGAACGGATCGGCACCGGTGACGAAACGGTCGAAACCAGTCACCACGGTCCGCCCAAAACGCTCGTCGACATCAAAGCCGAAAAAGACCCAGGCACCGGAAACGGCCGCGGTTCAAGACGCACCGGAAACACCGGCCAAAGATCCAGACCCCACAACTCCCCGCAAAGCAGAGCCACCAGCGCCAGAGCCTGCTACCGGTCCAGTTCCTGTGCAGGGCAGCGGTTCTACTCCGGTTCCGCTGGAGCCTTAAAGCCCGCTTCCGCCCGTCAGTCCCTCTATTCCGCGGCGAGCAACAGCGTTGCTCGACGCGAGCTGAGAAAGGACCCGACGATCAGCGTGATGCCGATCAGTCCGGTGAACCATTCGGGGATGTCGTAACGAAGCGTGGCCAGCAGACACACGGCAAGGGTTCCAATGGCCCAGTGCGCACCATGTTCCAAGAATTGGTAGCGCTGCAACGTTTGACGCCGCAGCACATGCACGGTAAGTGAACGTACAAAAACCGCTCCGATGCCAAGACCTGCCGCGATGAGCAGAACCTGATCGGTGATGGCGAAGGCACCGATGACACCGTCAAAAGAAAACGAGGCGTCGACCAGTTCGAGATAAAGGAATCCGAAAAGGCCCGCTTTGGCGACCTCGCCTGTGGCGGATCCGTCTGCGCCGCCGAAGAACGAATCGAGCGCGTTCACCGCTAGGTAGACGACCATCCCCAACAGTCCGGCAGCGATGACAGCCTCGCGGTGTTCACCTGCCCAGGTACTGCCAATCAGCATGACAGCTGCGCCGGTAATCACGACCGATAGCTGATCCAACTTGCCAAGTCGCTGCAACGGGTTTTCAAGCCAGGTGAGCCAACTGATCTCGCGTTCTTCGAAAACGAAGTCAAGAAACAGCATGAGGAGGAACACACCGCCGAAGGCTGCGATTGAAGGGTGCGCCAGTTCCAGTTGTTCTGCATATTGCTTTGGGTCGTGGAGGGCGATATCGACGACGCCGGTCATGGTGAGGCCAGAGGTGAGCATGACCAAGACGATTGGAAACAGCACACGCATGCCGAACACGGCGACGGCGATGCCGACTGTCATGAACAGTGTCTGCCAAATCGGTGTCATACGCTCAAGCACCTTTGCGTTGATCACAGCGTTATCGAAGCTGAACGTAATTTCCAGCAACGCCAGGATCGCTACGGTGCCGACCGCGCTGAGCCCTTTGCTAGCAAGCACTACGCCAAGGATCACCACCGATGCGATGCAGCTCATGGCGTAGATGCGAACCATTGAGTTCTTGTCGGCGAAATGACGGGTTGATGCAGAAGCCATGAGATCGGTTTCGTGTCGTGTAGTGATGCCTTTGTGAGCATCCGCTGGTTGTCAGTTTGGTCGGTTCCTTGCGACTCGTCGTCCATACCCGGGGCAAGTACGGTCTACACATGGCAACTGCACGCTGGAATGGCGCGGTCATCGCACAGAGCACCGACACTGTCGTTGTTGAAGGCAACCACTACTTCCTGCGCGACTCAGTCACGGCTGAGCTCGTTGCATCAGACACCACCACCTACTGCGGATGGAAGGGTCAGGCCAACTACGCGTCCGTAGTTGTCGACGGCAAGACCAATACGGACTCGATGTGGTTCTACCCGACGCCGTTTGACGCGGCGAAGGAGATCGCCGGGCGGGTGGCGTTTTGGAAAGGGATTGTCGTCACCGACGACTAGATGTTGTTCGCGTCTGCGACGACTAGATGCCGAGGTTGCGGGCGATCTGCTCTACCTGTTGACGCGCTTCGAGCACGCCGACTGCGGTGTACTCACGGATGAGCTTGGCAGCGTCGTCACGTCGACCGAAACGGATGAGCTGCGTTGCCTCAAGCATGTAGCCAGGCAGGTCACTCTCGATGTAGTCAACGTGTAGATGACGGAACAGAAAATCGAGCTTGCGTTCAAGCCGCTCGATGTCGCCCTTCAGGTCATGGATGTTGTCGATGAATTCGGCCACGTGCGCCTCCTTGGGACGAGTGTGTCAGACATCGGCGCAGACTCGAAGCGCCTTGATTGTTGCCAGTGACTTTCATCCATTTTGGAAGGGGCAAATGGACGTGTGGGATTAGCGGAAATCTCTCGATGGGCCCGGTCGAACGCTCATGGTGAGTGGGTCAATACGGTCAGCGACGATGTTGATGACGACTGGCCCAACCTGCGTAGGCCGCTCAATCCAGGGGTCGACTCCGAGCCCTCCGCTTACCGCTCGCCCGGCCATGGTTTCGGTCCGTTCGAGACGGCCACGTATGAGCAGCGCACCTGCACCTTGGGCAACCTGGCGGTAGCGCGCCCAGACATTCTTCGAAACGATCACGTTGATGAGCCCCGTCTCGTCCTCCAGGTTGATGAACGTGGTGCCACCCGCAGTGGCAGGCCGCTGCCGATGGGTGACAACACCAGCAACCCGTACACGTCGCCCGTTCTCGACCATACGCAGACCTGCCGAAGCAACCACCCCGACGCGATTCAGTTCCTCTCGGAGCAGTTCTGTTGGGTATCCGTCTGGGGTAACCCCCGTTGCCCACAGGTCAGCGGCCATTGTTTCAACCGTGTCCATGCCAGGCAGCGTTGGTGCGTCGGCCCCGGTGACGATGCCGGCCAGGCGATCCGGACGATCATGGGAAACGGCACCAACCGTCCACAGGGCGCGGCGCCGGTCGAGGCTGCGACCATCTTCGGTGGTGAAGCAGCCGAAGGCACCGGCGGTGGCAAGCGCCTGCATTGCAGTGGTGGATGCTTCGGTGCGTCTGGCTACATCGCCGAGGTGCGCATAGGGCCCGTTCTCAGCACGTTCGGCTTGGATGCGTTCAGCAAGGGCAACGCCAACATGGCGGACTTCAGATAACCCTAAGCGCACAGATGGCTGCGGAATTGCCGGGTCTGTGCCGAGATGGATTGGCGAAGCCGAAGTGGTGGCAGAGTCGCTCCATTCCAAGGTTGCTGCGGCATCGGACGCGTTGATATGTGGACCAAGGATGGAGACACCGTGCCGGCGAGCATCGGCGGTAAGGGATTGGGGTGAGTAGAAGCCCATTGGCTGCGCGTTGAGCAGCGCCGCGCAGAACGCAGCCGGGTAGTGGTACTTCATCCAGGACGACGAATACACCAGGTAGGCGAAACTCACCGAGTGGCTTTCGGGAAACCCGTAGTTGGCGAACGCTGCGAGCTTGTCCCAGAGGATGTCGATCACATCGGCTTGCAGCCCGTTATTGCGGCAACCGGCATCGAACCGCGCACGCAGCCGTTCCATGCGTTCAGATGACCGCTTGTTGCCCATTGCTTGGCGAAGCTGATCTGCTTCTGCCGGCGTGAAACCAGCAACATCGATGGCCATCTGCATGAGCTGCTCTTGGAAGAGAGGAATGCCCAATGTTTTGGCGAGGGATTTTTCCAGCAACGGGTGCAGGTAGGTAACCGGCTCTTCGCCGTTACGGCGACGGATGTAGGGATGCACCGAACCGCCTTGGATGGGACCGGGCCGAATGAGCGCGATCTCCACCACAAGGTCGTAGAAGCGACGTGGGCGAAGACGTGGCAGGGTGGCCATCTGGGCGCGGCTCTCGATCTGGAAGACACCAACCGTGTCTGCCTGACAGAGCATTTCGTAGACCTCGTCCTCCTGCGGGATGAGGGCCAGGTCCACAGAGACACCGTGATGGGTAGCGATGAGATCGACGCCATAGTGCAACGCGCTGAGCATGCCCAGCCCGAGGAGGTCGAACTTCACCAGACCAGATGCAGCGCAGTCATCTTTGTCCCACTGCAGAACGGTACGCAGCGGCGTTGCGTTGGCCCGCCCTGCAGCCGACCCGCGCCGCATGGTTCCGGTGCCGTTGAGGGCCCCGGTTGCAGCGTCGAGTTCCAGATCGGTTGCGAAGCGGCCCCACTCGACCGGGCACACCTCAACAACGGGGCGGTCACAGAGCACCATGCCGCCGGAGTGGATGCCGAGATGACGGGGGAAGTCCTCGACCTCGGAAGCGAGATCCAACACTGGCTTTGGGATGGCGTGGCGTGGACGGCCGTGTTGTTCCTGCTGTTGGTCCCGCTGCTGCTGTTCCTGCTGCTGCTGGTCTGCGGTTTTGGCGACGCGACCCCACCCATCGACCTGTTTACCCCAGGCATCGAGTTGACCCGGCGCATGGCCAAGCGCACGGCCCATGTCTCGGACGGCGGAGCGGCTGCGATAGGTGATGACGTTTGCAACTTGGGCAGCGTTCTCTCGCCCATACCGTGCGTACACATACTGAATGACTTCTTCGCGACGACCAGACTCTATGTCGATGTCTATGTCGGGAGGTCCGTCACGCTCTGGCGACAAGAACCGTTCGAACAGCAGGCCCAGTGAGACAGCGTCGGCGTTGGTAATGCCCAGCGCGTAACAGACCGCGGAGTTGGCAGCTGAGCCGCGGCCTTGGGCGAAGATGTCCGCCCGACGACAGAAATCAACAAGATCCCACACGATGAGGAAGTAACCGGCAAAGCCAAGAGATTCGATGAGGGCCAACTCGTGGTCGATCTGGGCAAAGGCTCCTGCAACCCGTTCTTGTTCACGACCGCCGTACCGCCTGCGGGCACCCTCTTCGGTGAGCGCTCGTAACAGGCTCATCTCGTCTGGGTGGCCTTGGCACGGATACGGCGGCAACTTTGGTGCGACCAGTTGTAGGTCAAACGCACACTCGACTGCGAGGTCCGCTGCACGGCTGACGGCACCGGGATAGCGGGCAAAGCGACGCTGTTGTTCTGCACCGCTGCGAAGATGCGCGCTGGACGCAGCAGGCAGCCATCCATCGACCTCGTCCAGACTGCGTCGGGCCTTGACCGCGCTAAGCGCTGTTGCAAGCGGCCGACGGTCTTGGGCGCTGTAGCGGACCAGGTTGGTGGCAACCACTTCAACGGCACATCGCGATGCAATGTCGGCCAGTGCGTCGTTGCGGGCTGTGTCCAGCGGTTCGCCGTGGTCCCAGATACAGACCGACACGTGGTCCCTACCGAACATGGCAACAAGTCGTTCCACTTCACGTTGCGCGGCGCGTGGGCCTTGGTCGTAGAGGGCACGGCACACGGCGCTGTCGGGTCCGCCGGTGAGTATGTGCCAATGCAAATCGTCGACAGGAACAGTGAGTGAACCCGCTATGCGCGCAGATGGATGGCGGCGCACCGCTGCGTCGAGTGCCGCAGCATCACCATCGATGGACTGTGCTCGGTGCTCTGCAAGATTGCTGAGAGCGGGTTGGACGTGGCCGAGGGGGTTGGGGCCGTGCTGCAACGCGTGGTGGAACGGTGCAGTACTCCCCCGCCCGATGGCAGCAAGGTCGCCAAGCGACAACTGTGGAGCGCCCTTCTCCCCGGCCGCCAGGTGGCTGGTGGAGACAGCTCGTGCGAGGCGGGCATACCCAACCGGATTTTCGGCCAGGACCGTGAGCCGGTCACCAACCACATCGGGCCGACCAACACGGTGGGCGTACGAACTGGTGGTGTCCAAAGTGAACTCGACACCGAACACGGTAGGCATACCATGCGCACGGGCAGCTTCGGCGAAGCGAACCACGCCATAGAGACCATCGACGTCTGTGATGGCCAAGGCGCTCAGCCCCAGGCGCACGGCCTCTTGCACCAGTTCTTCTGGATGCGAAGCCCCGTCGAGGAAACTGAAGTTGGAGTGACAGCTCAGCTCTGCATAGGGAACGCCACCGGCTGCAGCAGCAATTGGGGGCGCTTCATATTGCTGGCGCTTGCGCGACCACGCAGGCGAATCACCCCCATTGAGCACCACCTCGCTTGCCAACACATGTGGCGCAACCTCTCTTGTGATGGGGTGCTCCGGCCGCCCCGGGACACCCTTCGACTCGGCAACTGCAATGCGAGTTCGTTGAGTATCACCGGTGCGGCGCGGAGCAGCCGACCGCCCGCGTCTGATGGGTTGCTCCACCTCGGGTTCGACTCCGATCCCTCCGCTCACCACTCGGCCGCGCCCGTCAGACAACCGGGCTTCAAGCTCCGACCACGTCCTCGGCCCGTTCGACCATCCCATAGGATCGGAGACTATACACAAACACCTGTTCGAGAGCAAACAGATGTTCGGAGAGAGGTTGCCCCCACCTCTGGGGGTAAAACGCCTCCGAAACGCGCTTCGAGGTGGACTGCCGCAACCGCCTCTAGCGGCGAAGCTGACCTGTCTCTACAGCCTCAAACGCGCCGCCGGGAACTCGTTTCAGCTGTTCCAGGTCCTCCACGTTCCACCGAGGATCTACGGATCCGGTGACAAACCAGTTCGAACCGTTGTCTGCAACGATCATCCCGAACCGCTTGAGCCCCTCAAGGATGATCCGCGTCTGGCCTGTGTAAGGAGACGTGTCAAACGAGGCCTTCAGACGAAACCGTGCCCCCATCGGCGGACATGATGGATTGTCTTTACCGGCTTGATGCGTTGCCGGATGAACATATGCGCGCTGAGTACATTGTGCCGTGAACCGGACTGCGTGTCGCAGTGCACCGTCGGCAACGTCTTCAAACCGAACCAGGCCAGCGGTGATCGGTAACCCTGCTGCATCGGCCGACGTCCAACCCTCCGGCCGCAAGGCGTTGGAGTTCAGATCGAACACCGCTCCGGAGTCCGCATTCCATCCACCGCTCTTCGGAAACGCCCGGTACAGCTCGAACAACTTGCACGCGCCGGACTGGACAACCAGCACGTGCCGATCACCATCGCTGGACGTGCCTCCTTCAACCGGGGCGTTCAGCGGAATTGGATACGGGCCAGGGTCGCTCTCCGTTCCATACGCGGTGAACGTAATGGGCACACCAGGTTGCGAGGCTGACACAACCGTGAACGGCACGCCGTATGGGCCTCCGAAATCGGGATGCAGGTTTCGGCTGGAACCGAGCGAGTTCACCCACGCATCGCTGGACGCGTGTACCGCCAGCGTGTCAACTCGTTGGTTCCACGCGTTGTCCGCCGGGAACATCGGGCATCCACCCAGCATGGGAACTGACCTGGACGCGCTCCCTGCAACCGATGTAGCCACGCTGGGAGATCCAGCAGTTGTTTGCGCCGTTGTCGCAGTGGAACGTTTCTTCGCTGCCTGAGCTGTCGCCTGGCACTTTCGCCGTGCCGAAGTGCGCGCCGGGGCGCTCTTCAACTTCGCGGCGGCACTGAGACAGCGTGCCAGTGGCGTGGCTACCGCGCTCGCGTCTAGTTGTCGTGAGAGCAAGCCCACGGTGAAGACGAGCAACAGCGCCATCGACATCTTTACTGACCGACCCCGCACACGAGATGGTTTCATCGGACGCCAACCGACGCTTCGAGCGCGCCCGCCTTACGGTGAACAATGAGCGCTATCCAGACAACCAAACTGGTCACCAGCCACACCAGCATTGCCGGGGCTGCGAAGGCCCAACCCAGGCCAGGCAACCGCTCTTCCCAGGCAGGCGAGAAGACGAGCAATGTGCTGATCACAGCGACGAACCCTAACGTTCGACAGAGACGAGGTGCGTGACGTCGACCCGCATCGATTGCAAGCACAACCGCGGGCACCAGCAGGACCGTGTCGTAAGAACTTTGATACGGGAACACGGTGCATTGGAGGCACAGCGCAACAGCAAAGGTCGCAGCAAGCCGGGCTGTTGTGACGGACCGCCAACCAAGCCCGACCAACAGTGCGAGACCCCCGAGAAACGCTGCCCCAGCCACACCGGCCACAACGCCGCTGTCGGTTCCCAGCAGACTGGTCAACACCCCGCGAACGGTCCACATTCGACTCATCGCCGCGCCAGGTGCTTTGCTTCCATAGGTTGCGCTCACGCTGACCCAATCGGCCAGCAGTGTCGGACGCAACGCAGGCCCAGCGACAACCGCGATTACCAACGACGACACTGCAACCGTCAGCGCTGCACCCACAACCGGCAGTGTGCGTCGACGAAGTGCGGCAATCATCGTGAAGATGATCATCTGCGGCTTCAACGCTGCAGCCGCCCATGCCAGTCCCGTAACGACACCGCGGTTGGAGGCCGCCCCAAAACGATCCGTGTACATAGAATCCCGTGGAGACGAATCACTGAGGGTCCGCCGGAGCCCGGCCCACAGCGAGGCAAGCACGATGACCGAGAACGATCCGTATCGGATAGTTCCCATGGCGGGCGTAAATCCAACAGCCGTCGCTCCCAACAATGCCGTTGCGTTTGGCGACCATGGGATCGGACGACTTGCGACCCACCGCATCAACGACCTGGCAGTCCAACACCACAGAAACGCGGACACCACGGTGAGCAGCGAGTACAGCTGGAATGGGGACAACACGCCAAGCGGTGACAGCGCGAAAGTATGCGTTGGCGGGAAAGCCCACAGCGGAGCCTTGTCAGGGCCTGCCCCTGGTATCCAAGGCTGCATCGATGCGATCTGCGTCGCAGGGTCATAGACCTTCGCCCCGTTGCCGCGCAGCACGATCCGAAAGGCCGACGTCCACACCGGGGTGTCTTCCAATCCGATCCCAGAAACAGTCAGCCGCTGCAATACTCGGAGGTAGCTGATCAGCGTGATGGCGTACAACGAGCCAACAGTTGCCCGAACCCAGGTTGCCTCGCCGAAAACGGACGCTGGTCCAAGCTTTCCGCTGTCCGCGTTGTCAGGCTTCGTCTCAGTGATGCCCCTCCACCGGCTGATATCCGGGTTGGTAGAGCTTGCGAACTGCATGGGCGTTTTATCGGCAGAACTGTCTTCTGACTTGATCCGCAGGCAGTTCCGACCGGCGGACCCGGAGGCAACCGGTGCTTGGTAACAGGACATAAATTGTTGTCCGGCAGCACGGGCACTGATGGCAAGCTCAATGGATGAGTGACAGAGACTGGACCGTCGTTCTGCGCGAGCCGTGTGGTGAGTGTGGGGTTGACGTGCGCACTATCGCACCCGCTGAGCTCGCTGGACGTTTGTACGAAAGCATCGACGCGTGGGTCCACCATCTCACCGGTCCCGACGCGATGCCAGGTGTCCTGATGGCTCGGCCGGCTCCGGCCGTTTGGTCAGCGGTCGAGTACGCCAGCCATGTCGCTGACGTTTTCGACCTGTTTCAGGAACGCATCTTTCTGATGTTGTCCGAAGACAATCCCGTGTTCCCATCGTGGGATCCCGATGCTGCCGCTATTGAATACAGCAGGCGCTCACCAGAGCAGGTTGCGTCGTTGCTCCTAGGCGCCTCGAATCGGCTCGGTGACGTGTTCGAGTCGATGGCGCCGCACCTCTGGGACCGCACCGGCGAACGCGGCGACGGCACGGCGTTCACCGTGCTCAGCCTCAGCCGCTATCTGATGCACGACAACCTGCATCACCTGCACGACGTCACCGCTGTAGGCTGTCAGGAAGCGCCGAGAGCGAAGCCGCATTCCTTGGTTGTGTTGAGGTCGATCGCCTCAGTCGCCGCAGTCATGTCGGTCTGCAAAGTCTGCATCTTCGGAGCAAGCGCCTGCAGGGCCTCCAGAGCCTTGGGGTCAATCTTGGTTGGATCAGCCAGGTCCACATCCTTGAGTGGGGCCATTGCCGTTGCAAGTTCGCCAAAGACTCCCGAGACCTTCTCCCAGTCAGCCTTCACGGCTTCCGGAGCAACGGCGGTGACTTCCTTCATTTCGGCTGACAAATCAGAGATCGTCTGAATGGAACCTTTCATATCGCTTGAATCGAGTGCGTTGAGGCGCGTCTCGAAGTCACCGATCGCTTTGACCTTGTCGCAGTAGGAACCCGATGAACTGCCGGAGGCGCTGGACGATGAGCTACCGCCGCATGCCGTGAGGCCAAGGGTGCTGATGAGGGTCGCCGAGAGAACAACGTTTCGGATGATGGTGCGGTTCATAAGGGTCTCCGTCGGTAGAGGGGTGCTGAAACTTGAGGTTAACGATCCCATTGGGCAAGATGCGAGGATGTGCCATGGCAACTCGCACGACAGCTCAGGGCGCCAAGCCCAGCAAACCCGACACGCCCGTCAAACTCAAGCCCAAGACCGCCAACCATGACGGTGCCATCACTTCTGAACTTCGCGCGTTCATGGTTTCTGGTTGGGCCCAGCCGAAGCAATCGACGCCACGCCCAAGCGATGTCGCACCGTTCACCGCTGAACGCCGGGAACGGACCTCCACCCAGTTCCCCGGCGATGTTCTCATTGTCACGTCTGGTCGGCTCAAGGTTCGTTCCAACGATACGCACTATGCGTACCGAGCAAATTCCTCTTACGTGTGGCTGACTGGGCACCTGGAAGAGGGCGGCGTGCTGGTGATGACGCCGGTCCGAGGTGGCCACAAAGCAACTTTGTATGTGCGCGGAGCAAGTGGTCGCAAGACCATCGACTTCTATCGGGACCGGGACTATGGCGAGCTGTGGGTAGGGCCTCGTCCAGGCGTGGCAGAGACCAGCGCTCGGCTCGCAATCGAGTGCCGCTCCTTAGACACGCTGCCTGCCGCCATCGACAAGATCCGCGCCAGCTCCAAGCCGGTCCGCGCCACGGTGGGCCACGACCCAGACGTGGACACCCTTCTCCGAGGCCTCACGAAGAAGAAGGACAACGCGTCGTTTGAAACGGCGCTGTCCGAGTTGCGGCTCATCAAAGACCGTTGGGAGATTGCAGAGTTGCAGCGCGCTGTAGATGCAACCCACACAGGCTTCAACGACGTGATCAGCGAATTCGGAACTGCCACATCAGAACGATGGTTGGAAGGAACCTTCTTTCGACGGGCACGTACCGACGGCAACGACGTCGGTTACGGATCAATCGTGGCGTGCGGACATCACGCGTGCACCCTTCACTGGACCGATAACGATGGTGCCGTGCGCGAAGGCGAACTCGCTCTCTTGGACATGGGAGTTGAAGGCGTCAACCTGTACACCGCAGACGTCACCCGCACCGTCCCGATCAGCGGCACGTTCTCGCCGCTGCAGCGTCAGGTCTACGAAGCCGTATTGGATGCTCAAGAGGCTGGTATCGCAGCTTGCCGTGCAGGAGAATCGTTCCTTGCCCCACATCAAGCAGCGATGTCCGTGCTCGTCGCCCATCTCGTCAAATGGGGACTACTCAAAGGCGACACCGATGAACTGCTTCGCACCGAGACGCACAAGCGCTACACGCTGCACGGCACCAGTCACATGTTGGGTATCGACGTGCACGATTGCGCACGTGCTCGCAACGAGTTCTACCGAGAAGGCTCGTTGAAGGCTGGCATGGTGCTCACCGTAGAACCCGGCCTGTATTTCCAACACGATGACCTGTCTCTGCCAAAGGAATTCCGCGGTATCGGCGTGCGTATCGAAGACGACGTGCTCATCACCACAAAGGGGCCCCGCGTCCTTTCTGCTGCTATTCCAAAGACGCCAGACGCAGTCGAGCATTGGGTGACCGCAGCGCGTGGCGGCCGATGATCTTGCGTCGCTCGATCAACACGATGTGGTCGCGGTCCACGGTTACCAAGGCAATCATCTGCGGCGTTGCTTCGATTAGCGGCTTCATCGTCCCAACCGGGCCGTCCACTGCCGTTGATCTCACAGCCGCGGTTGCCCGGTCCGGGTACTCCATGAACGTGTTGCGCAAGAGCGGCATCGGCGTTCCACGCGGACTGGCTCAGCTCGCCGACGGGTCGCTGCTAGTCGCGGACATGGGTGGTTGGGAGCCAAAGACCGGCCGGATCCTGCGACTCAAGGGACCAGACTTTTCCAGCACTCCTGTGGTTGTATTCAAGGGAATAGATCGCCCACACGGAATCGTCGTCGGTCCCGATAAGCGGGTGTACGTGGGCGAGCCGGGCAGGGTGTTCCGCTTCGATCCAACCGCTGTGACGCCCGTAAAGCAGTATGTGATCGGAGCAGCTGGAGCTAGCGGCGTAGCTGCTGCGATGCCTATCAGAAAGACGCACCTCCACCCACTGGCGCAGATCATGTTTCTCGCCGATGGGTCGATGTTGGTGAACTTCGGGTCTGATTCAAACAACTGCGCAGTCGATTCAAAGCGCGGCACCTGTAGATCGGCAGTCGGGACCAACGCGGTTGCCGTTGTGCGTCGGTATCGGTTCGACAAACCGGGCGGCAAGGTTGTGTCGTGGTCAGTGATGGCCAGCGGACTACGCAATTCCATGGCCATGGTTCAGCACACTTCCGGCACGGTTTTGCAGGTCGAGAACTCGCGCGACGCAATCGACGAGGCGGATCCAAAACTGTCCGATGAGCGTCTCCCTCACGACGAACTCAACGAGCTTGTGGCTGGCGCATCGTTTGGTTGGCCGTATTGCTACGACAATCAGTTGAACAGTCCGGAATTTAAGAAGTATGCGTGCAGATCAACTCGTAAGCCGTTGGTGTTGTTGCCGGCACATTCGGCTCCGCTGGGTATGACCTATTGGAAAGACCGACTGGTGGTCAGCTATCACGGCTACCGAGACACGGGCCATCGTGTGGTTTCGTTTCCTGTCGATGCCGCCGGTCGGCCGTCGGGACCGTCGACCGAGATTCTCGGAGGCTGGGGCGAGACGGATGACTTTGCACCAGGCGGCCCCGTCGGTGTGATCCCCGCACAGGATGGGTCGTTGTTGGTTGCCGACGACCGCAACGGCACCCTCTTACGGGTGACCGCCAAGTAATCCCCCGTCTGCTGTCGTTCCCGGCTGCTGTAGTCCCGCTGGCTAGTCGTATCAGCCCAGTTGGTCCAGGGTCATGGCGACGTGCATGGCCATGCCCTGCACCATGCAGCGTTCATCGAAGCGCACCAAGTTGGAATGATTGGGATGGGCATCGTGAATGGGGAGTTCCGGCGGACATGCACCCAGGAAAGCCATCGCACCGGGCACCTTCTGCAACACGTAGCTGAAGTCTTCGGCACCCATCACCGGCGCCTTCATCCGCATGGTCCCGCGGTCGCCAAGCAGCGACGTTCCAACGCGCAGAACATCGTCCACCACGGTGTCGTTGTTGACCGTGACGGGAAAACCGAACGTCACCTCGACTTCGGCGACGGCCTCGTGCGCTTTGGCGATGTTCTCGGCAACTCGACGAATGCCATCGTGGAGCGCGGAACGGGTGCGCTCGGACACGGCTCGAATAGTGCCAAGCACGCTTGCGGTTTCAGGGATGACGTTGCTGGTGGTTCCGGCGGAAATCTTGGCGACCGAGATCACACCGGGGTCGAATGCGTCGATGCGTCGAGTCACCATGGTCTGCAACGCGATGACGATTTCGCATGCAATTGGGATGGGGTCCACCGCATGATGCGGTGCCGACGCGTGCCCGCCTTTGCCACGCACGACAACGGAGAACGTGTCCGACGATGCCATTTGTGTCCCGCCCTTCACAGCAACGAGACCAAGCGGAACGTTGCCACCAACGTGGATGGCGAAGGCTTTGGTGACGTCACCTGCGTAACCGAGAATGCCATCTTCGAGCATGTACCGCGCACCATGGAAACCCTCCTCGCCGGGTTGGAACATGAGCAGGACCCTGCCGTTGATTTCGCTGCGGCGGGCCTGCAACAACTTGGCTGCGCCGGCGAGCATTGCGGTGTGCAGGTCGTGGCCGCATGCGTGCATCTGCCCGTCGGTGAGCGACTTGAAGTCAAGGTCTGCGTCTTCCTGCAGCGGAAGCGCGTCTGTATCGGCGCGTAACAACATGGTTGGGCCATCGCCGCCGCCCTCGATGACAGCGGTGACACCGGAGGTGCTTGGACTCTCGTGCAACGTGAGACCAAGGTGCTCCAGTTCATCGAGGAGACGTTCCTTGGTGGTGAGGTTCTGCAGGCCAAGTTCAGGTTTGCGATGCAGATCGCGTCGCATGGCCACAGCCGAGTCGTAGACGCGTTCAGCGTCGGCCAGCAGATCGGGGAGCGCAGCAGCCAAAGTGTCGTTCACAACCGCCACGCTACCTTCGCCTTCGCGTTATTGCCCAAGAGTCGTCTCTAGAGCGGGTTGGCGGTAGCGAACCCGCGTTTGCGAGCAGCAGCGAGAAGGCGATCATCGGCAGATGCAAACACGGTGCCGCCCGCAGCGAGCGCTGCTGCGAGGTGAACAGCGTCGTAGCCGCGCAGCCTTTCGCTTTCCGCAAGTTCGCCGGCGGCCCGGACCAACGCAGTGCTCACGACTACCGCGTTGATCTGAGCCCACAGCCCTTCCAGTTCGCGCTTTGCTACGACATGTGACCTCGGAGTCAGCCGGGCCCCACGATGGGCGGCCGCAAGAGCGGCACGCGCTTCGGCGTATCCAATCTCTGCACAGACGACAAAATCCGAGTTCGACCAGAGACGCTGGACTTCATCTCCGCCACGTTCGTCATCGATAAGCAGTTTCAGCATCACTGACGTGTCGACGTAGGTAATCACCCTCGTTGCTCGGCAGCGAGATCCGTAATGGTCGCTGCCCCGCCGATTACCTTCACCAGTTTCGCAGGCAGCTTGCGACGTTGCGTTGCGGCAGGCTGAATCACACCAGCGGCCACCAGCTCCGCCATATGGTCGGTGTCTCCGGTGACACCAGTTAGCCGTGCAATGGGTCGTCCGTGTTCGGTCACCGTGATCTCCTCGCCTGCCTTGACCCGATCAAGAAAGCTGCTGAGCTGATTCTTCAGTTCACGAACCCCCACCGTGCTGTCCTTCGGTGATGTAGCTACAATCATGCGATAAGTGTAGCTCCGAGTGGTCGGATTGCGTCATGCTGTTCAGCCGACAAGCTGGCACGAGACGCCGCCGGGTGCTCGTTGCGGCAGCGGCTCAGTCGTAGGTGGCTTCCAACCACCAGTCACCGCCTTCAAGTGCCAGCACGTGCGCGCAGCCATCAGCTGTGACTATCTGCATCCGGGCGCGACGGCGCGCTGAGGACGGGTCCCACCAACGCTCTTCTACTGGCCATGGCCCAGCCCACGATGTGATCATCACCGACGAGCCGAGCGAACCCATGGCGCTGCGAGCAAAGGACACACGGGCAGGTGCAGCATCGAGCATCCCGCGTCGGCTCACCTTCACCGGCCAGCCTTCGAAAGTTCGCAGGTCAGCAGGAAGCGGAGGGTTGTGGACAACAGTTGGGAGCGGTGTTGGGAGCGCCCCTGGCCACGGGCGATCTCTTGCTGGCTCTAACCCGTCTCGCAATGCCTCGACAGTCTCGTCGCCCCACGGCACCAGGCGCACCCGATCATCCACATTGCGCCCACCGTCTGGGACAACCACCCGCACAGCATCGGGCCCAAGCATTCCCTGGACGCGAGTGAAGACTCGGGCGGCTCGTTCGTCTGCATCACTTGCGCCACCCCAGAAGCCGAGCTGGCGGCCATGTTCGGCGTGCACCTCGTCCGGGGCAAGCACAATGCGAACAAGCGACCTGGCCGTGCCGTCCCAGTCAGCGGTTGGGTCTGGGCCGGTGTCGGGCGGGGCATCTGCAGGCTCGGCGTCTGGTGCGTGATCGGGCAGGAGCGACGTGACCTGCGGCAGTCCACCTCGCCGTGCGGTTCGGAGGTGGACTGCCCCCAGGTTTGGGGGCAACCTCTCTCGCGGGCTCTCTCGCGGGGCTTCCGCCAAACGGCGGAGCCAGCCGTCGAGCTGCCAGCGGACCCGGTCGGCAAGGCCTTGGGCGGTGATGCCACCAGCCGCACCGGATCGTTCATGACGCCACAGCCGCACCAGATGGACACCACTGCCGGTGTGCGCTTCGATGCGGATGCGGGTGCACGCCAGTCCGTTCTCTCGCAAGTGTTGGTGCAGTTCCTCTGCAAGCCCCTTGGCCACGAAGGCCGCTGCATCGACACGATCGATGGGAGGGTCGAGGTCCATCGACGCGGCAAGGTTGGGCGGAATTGGGGTGGGATCAAGTATTGCGTCGTCATAGCCACCAGCAAGCGCGTGCGCGTGCGCGCCCAGCGGGCCGAAACGGGCCAACACATCGGCACGCGGAAGAGCCGCAACCATGCCAAGTGAATGCAGTCCGAGCAGCCCCCACATCTCCACCAGCTCACTGAGATCGTCGGGATGCGCTGCGGTGGTGCGACCGGCGCGGCGATGCGCGTTGGCGTTGCCTAACCGGTCTGCGCCTGAGCTGATGAGCGACGAGATGGACTGTGGTGCAAGAAACGCTGCTGACCCGCCCGCTTCAACAACATGCACGGGTGCGGTGCGAGCCGCAAGTGCTGCGGCGAACGGTCCGTCGGCCACGCCAACCTGCGCGGTGACACCAATGGATTCGATGGCCGCCAACACACCAGCAACTAGTGCTTCGTCACCACCGAAATAGCGGGAGGGACCACGGGTCGCAAACTGACACAGACCGGGCCGGACAACTTCGATGAGCGGAGTGAAGTGCTCAATGGCAGCGACCACCGGTTCGAACCAACGAGCATCACGTGACGCATCGTCTGCCACCAATTCCACGTCTGGAACACGCGCCTGTGCTTCTCTCCGCCGCATCCCTCTGGCCACCCCGCCATCCCGAGCAGCAGCAGAGCATGCGACCACACGGTTAGCTCGCAGCACCGCAACGGGAGCGTCGAGGCCAAGCTCAGGCGGCACCGCCTCGCCTCGATGCGCAGCCACAACCGGCCAGTCTGGGCACCACACAACAAGCGTGCGTACGGGTTGCAGGAGTGGGTCGGGTCGGGGATGATCAGGCCGGGGATGATCAGGCACTGGCTGCCCGCCTGACGTGAGCCACCTCTTCCGTGTGCCCCTGCAATTCGTGTTGATCTACTTCTTCGACATGATCGTGCACGACCTCTGGATCTGCCCAACGAGTGGCCGATCCCTGCAGCCACAACGAGGTGCGGCGAGGACGAAACGCTGCGCCGCGCCCAGTGGCTTCGACCTCGACCTGGCGGCCGCACAGCGCACCGTGACCTTGCTGCAGCCCATGCCAGGTGACCCCGGCGATGCTCAGCCTGACGTCGACACCTTCCCATGCCGAGCCAACCTCGCCGAATGCAACGAGCACACCTTTGCGTTCACGCACCCGCGCTGCGATACGGCGAAGCTCGTGTGGTCGTATGTTCACAGACGGATCTACCAGCACCAGCTCGACGGCATCGACCAGCGCGCCAATGACCGTTCCGGCGACCTCAACCGGTGGAGCAGCAATGACCGCAAGGCGCTCTAGCGGTACGCCCATCTCTGCTGCTGCCGCCCAGCCAGAAGAAGATGAACCAACCACTGCGGCCCACGCGCCTGCCTCCATGGCTTTAGCCACCATCAGCCAACCGAGTGCCCGGGACCTGACCTCGATCAGGCTGCCGCGCCGCAGACCGGGCCACGGAAGTACCTCGTGCAGCCGTTCATCCACGGGGTGCAGCTGCTCGTCGGCGCGCACAATGGGCTGCACCCGCTGAGCGATGCGCTCGAGCGCCTGGACCGGATCTGGCCGGAGAGAAACAACGGTTGGCCCCATAGGACCATCAAGTATCGAACACCTGTTCGGCGTTCGTCAAGGGTTCAGTTCGACTGAATCCGCCGCCGGAGCCGACCGGAACCGGCCTTTGGGCTGGTCAGAGCGAGGGTTTGACGCCTGGCTTGTAGTGGATGAACAGATCAGCGATGGCAGTTGCCATACCTACTGTGGATCCACCAGGAGCCAGTTCTACGTTGATCTGATTGCCGTGCACATGCACGGACTTGGCGCCGCCGTGGGCAAACAGCGCCTGGGCTGCCAGGTCCGGCGGCCGGTCACCTTCCACCTCGACATCGGCGGAGTAATACTCGTGGCCCATCCCGGTAAGTGCGCGGTTGGTCTCGAACCGCACCACGCCGTGACGCGCGCTCGGCTTCTCCGTAACGGTGATCAGCATGCCCATGAGGAGCTCACTCTAATCCGCATCAGGCGTCTCGCTGGAGGCGGTCATGCCTTCTGGGTGCCGACCTTTAGGTCTTTGAACGCGGTCACCGAGTCCACCCCCGGATCTTTCGGCAGACCAAGCACACGCTCGCCAAGGATGTTGCGCATCACTTCGTCGGAACCACCTGCGATACGCATGCCCGGTGCGCCCAGCACGTAGTCAGCCCACCCGTAGGTACCCCACTCGCCGGAGTTGGCCGTGATCTTGGGGCCAAGCACCGTGGACACGAAATCGCTGACCTTGCGCATGTGAGTGGCGACTGCCAATTTGCCGGTGGACATTTCTGGCCCTGGAAGCTGCCCGGCCTTCAGTTTCGCGGTGGCGCGCATGCCGTTAAAGCGAGCTACTTCACCGGCGATGTGCAGCTTCATCAGCTCGTCACGTAGCACCTGGTCCTCGCCCTTGCCCATGGCGTGCAACATCTGGGCCAGGAATCGCACGTCGGTGGCTGAGCTGCGCGAACCGCCGGACCCTCCGCCAATGGATGCACGCTCGTTCATGAGCGTGGTCAGTGCGACGGTCCAGCCCTGGTTCACATCACCCAGGCGGAAGTCGTCGTGTACTCGTACCTCGTTGAAGAACACCTCGTTGAACGATGCACCACCGGTCATCTGGCGCAGCGGCCGCACTTCGACGCCAGGAGCATGCATGTCAACGATGAAACCAGTGAGGCCCTTGTGCTTCGGCAGATTGACGTCGGTGCGGCAGATGATCTCGCCCACGTCGGAGAACTGTGCACCTGTGGTCCAAACCTTCTGGCCGGTGATGATCCATTCGTCACCGTCGCGTTCGGCCTTGGCCTGCAATGACGCAAGGTCCGAACCGGCGCCAGGCTCGGAGAACAGCTGACAGCCCACAATCTCACCGCGCCACATCCGGCGAAGGTATGTGTCTTTAGCAAGGTCGGTCCCGTGTGCAAGGAACGTTGGGGCAACCATGCCTAGCCCGATGCCGAAGGCACTGAGATTTGGAGTGGCGTAGTTGGAAGCAACCTCGTCGTATGCGCGCTGATAGGCGCCAGGAAGCGCACTGCCGCCGTACTGGGTTGGGCCGGTGATCCAGCCGAAACCTGCATCGAACATCTTCTGCCGGAACGCCTTCGCTGCCTCGACATCACGCTTTTCTGCTTCCGCCGAACGCTCTTCAAAGACCGCGACCTTGTCGGAGCCTTCGCCCCACTTGCGGGCCTGCGTCGCCTCTCGCTTCGCACAATTGGCGTCGAGGAAGGCGGTGGCGTCGGCCGTGAATTGGTCGAGGGAAATGTCGCTCATGGCACAACGGTAGAAGAGGCCGCCCTCGCAACCCCAATCTCGTCCACCATGGGACTGAGCGACGCACGCGATTTGCCTCGAAACAGCCAGCCCTTGGGGGTCGCTGGGGTAGCTGACGCTGCTTGCGCCCGATCCCTGCTTGAATCTCCTGAATGACCATTCCTGGGTCCAGCCCCTCTCAGCCGGATCCAGCGGTACCCGAGTTTGTATCGCCGGACCTGTCGTCCGCTCCTTCCGCTGAATCAGCAGCAACTTCCGCGACCTCGGTTTCACCAGTTACCCAGTCGGCCGCGTTGCCCTCGGCCACCGACGTTGCGTCTGGCGGCGGGAAGACCTTCGCCCTTGCAAAGGTCGTGCTGTGGGTTGCCGCAACCTACGCGGCAGTGCGAATGTTCGCCCTCTTTCGCTACAGCGTCGATGTTCCGTACTGGGATCAATGGAACTTCGTCGACTTCCTCCGCACCACAGACGATGGCGTCAGTTGGGGCGAGCTCTGGGCCCCACACAACGAACACCGCGTGCTCATCCCTAACGCAGTGCTACTGGTGCTGGCGCGTCTCACCAATTGGAACGTCCGGGCGGAAATCGCGCTGGTACACGCACTGCTCGGCCTTCGACTGCTGGTTGTGCTGGCGGTCGTTTGGTGGGCGGGTCGCCGGGCCAAGCAGGCCACCTGGGTATGTGTGCCGCTGTTGGCAGCGTTCCTTCTCACTCGAGCCCAGGCCGAGAACTTCATGTGGGGCTGGCAAGTCACGCTCACGCTGGGTGCGCTGTTCACCCTGTTGTGTTGTCTGGTGCTGGTAGATGGCGGGCGGTTTCGCTTCGCATTAGGCGCGCTGCTGGCGTTGGCTTCACAGTTCAGCTTTGCCTCAGGGGTGGTGCTGTGGCCGGTCGGTGCCGTCTTCATTGCGATGCAGCCGGGGCTCTCCCGGCGCAGCAAGATCATCCGAGCAACGGTGTGGTTGGTCATTGGTGCTGTTGCCACGTTCTTCTACAACCGGAACCTGCCGTACTCACCAAAGACACTGCCGATAACCGTAAGTGGGCTTGTGGAGTACTCCGTGAAGTTCTTAGGCACTCCACTGGCACCAGTTCGGTTGGCTCCTGCACAACTCTTTGCTTGGCGGGCCGGCATCGCCGGGCTCGTGTTGTTCGCTCTCGGCATGCTCGGTGTGTGGCGCACGGGGCAGTGGCGGCGCTGGGCACCCATCACGATGTGGGGTCTGACCGCTCCCGCCACAGCAGGGGTCACCGCATTGGGCCGCCTCGGGTTTGTGCCGGTGGAGCAGTCGATGTCGTCGCGGTACGTCACCATGAGCACCACCATGTGGGCTTCTGCATCGGTCCTGCTCACCGCAACGGTGCTGCATTTCGTCGGCCAACGTGCTGACTCGACCGCACTCCGATCCTTCGGGTTGCCAGCGCAGGCTCCACGGCGACGAGCAATCCGCATCGGAGCCATGACCGGTGCTTTGCTGATTGCCGGTTTGTCGGTCGCCGCCGTCACTATGGCCGACGGGTGGGATGGATGGGCCAAGCGCCGCCAGATCTATTCGCTGCGGGATCGGGCGTTCCTGGCCGACGCATCCCAGCTCACCAACGAGCACAAATCGTGGATGTACCCAGACCCGGCCATGATCGACAAGCAGCGGCCGTATCTCCTCAGCAAGCGACTCACCGTGTTCCGCAAACGCCCGCAGGTCCCCACCGGCCTCGCGCCCGGCGGTGTTGGGGCTTCGACCACGGGAGTTCCAAGCACAACCGCTGCACCCACCATTCCTCCAAACCAAGCGCCACAACCAAGCGTCAAACCGTAGAAGGATCACGGGTTGCTCCACCTCGGGCAGGGCGTACGCTTCCCAGGATGCTTCAGGAACGCCGCAAGGTTCAGACCGTCGAGCTGTCCGTTCGCTCCATTGTTCGGGTCATCGCTCTCGTGCTTGGCACGCTTGCGTCGCTCTGGCTGATGTTGCGGATCGGCCGCATTCTCACGTGGATGGTGGTCTCGGCCTTCTTCGCTGTTGTACTCACCCCACCGGTCAATTTCCTCGAGCGGCGGGCGCGCATGCGCCGCGGGTTCGCTGCGCTCCTCGTGTTCATCATCGCCCTGTTTTCGCTTTTCGGCCTTGGGTACTCGTTCGTGCGTCCAGTCGTTGCGCAGACCACTTCGTTCATCGAAGATCTGCCAGCTCAGGTGGATCAGGCCCAGCGTGGCGAGGGGCCGGTTGGTCGTCTCGTCAAGCGATACAACGTGCAGAACTGGGTTCGCGATAACCAAGACCGGCTCGAGAAGTACGTCAGCGACCTTGGCAGCAACGCCGTTAGCGTGGTCCAAAGTGCGTTCAGTACGCTGTTTGCAGTCATCACCGTCGCCGTGCTGACCGTGCTGATGCTGCTCCAAGGTCCAAGCCTGCTGAGTAGCGGCGTGGGTCTCCTTAGCCCGCCACAGCAAGAACGCATGCTCCGCATCGGCAACGAGTCAGCTCGAGCAATCACTGGCTATGTGGCGGGGAACCTGGTGATCAGCGCGATAGCGGGAGTCACCACGTATGCATTCCTCACCCTGCTCGGGGTCCAGTTCGCGGGCGTCCTCGCGCTTTGGGTTGCGTTCGCCGACCTCATTCCACTTGTGGGCGCAACCATGGGCGCAATCCCGGCTGTTGCGGTGGCGTTCCTGCATTCGGTGCCAGCGGGCGTTGCGGCGTTGCTCTTCTACCTGATCTACCAGCAGTTCGAGAACCACGTCCTGCAACCCACGATCATGGCGAAGGCCGTCTCTATCCGACCCCTCGTGGTCATGGTGAGCGTCCTTGCTGGTGTGGAGTTGTTCGGCATCCTTGGTGCGCTGCTCGCAATTCCCCTCGCGGCTGTTTTGAAGGTGGTTGGAACCGAGGTGTTGCGTACATATCGGCCCGATCTTCTTGCGGAATCCGAAGCCAAACGGGCACACGACCGAGCAGCCGCTGCGGCAAAACGACGCAGGTCGCGGACCCGGGTCGCCAACTTGGGTAAGTCACGCGCGGCTACGAAAACAACAGCCGACCTTTCTCAATCAGCTGCCAAATCAGCTGCCAAATCAGCTGGAAAATCAGCTGGCAAATCAGTTCAGAAGAGCGACGGCTGATTCGGATTGTCCAGCGGAGCAACGCGGTCGATGGCCCACGGGATTGCTTCCATGAAGACCCATGATCGACGATGGATCATGCTGGGGCCCCAACCAGCTAACGCTGCTTTGTGCTTGGGGCACGGATAGCCCTTGTTGTCTGCGAATGACCAGTAGGGGTAGTGCTCGGCCTCTGCGCGCATCTCGCGGGTCGCGTGTGACTTTGGCCAGAACACTGGCTGCTGCGATGGAAAGGCACGTGGCATCGCCCTTGATGAGCCGCTGCACGTTGCCGGTTCCAACAAAATCCCATGACCCGTCTACGAGGATGGCGTCGGCGTGCAAGCCCAAGCTGTCCAGTGCGCGACGCGCCGCCAACTTCTGCGCCGCTGACATACCAATCGTGTCGCATTCTTGCTGGCTTACAGAGCCGATAGACCATGCGCGGCACCACGGAGCAACCTTGTCGTACATGCGCTCACGCTCGGGCTCGCTCAGCAGCTTGGAATCACGAACGCCTTGTATTCGTTTGTCCCGCGGAATGACCGCGGCCCCAATCACTAACGGCCCTGCCCACGCTCCTCTGCCCACCTCATCCAGACCAACCACAACGTCGGCACCAGCGTCCCACAGCTCCTGTTCGAAGCGGCGGCCAGGAACAACCTTCTTGGTGATCCGACGGCGTCCCGCTGGGCGATGCAACGGTGCCTTTTCTGGCACAACCGTGGCGACGATGGCGGAGGTCGCGACGCTTCTGGGCTTCGCGATGGCTGCCATGCGTGCCACCATAGCGACGACAGACAACGACCCCGGCTGCTTACATGACTTACTCGACTTGCCTCTTCTGCACAATCGTCGCCCGCCAATCGCCAGCCGCAATCGTGCTGGACCATCCGGACGCTCTCGGTTTCCTCGATACCTCACCGGTCTTTCCCGGCCATGTGCTGATCGTGCCGCGCTCACACGTCGTCACCCTTGCAGATCTACCTTCAGATGTCGTTGGTCCGTTCTTCACGCAAGTCCAGCGGGTCTCTGCTGCACTCCCCGTTGCGTTGGGATGTGACGGAACCTGGGTGTCAATGAACAACGTGGTGAGCCAAAGCGTTGCGCATTTGCATGTGCACGTTGTTCCCCGCGTTCGCAAAGACGGGTTACGCGGTTTCTACTGGCCGCGGCAAAAGTATGCGGACGCCAGCGCTCTGTCGGTTATGGCCGAACGCATCGCAGCGGAACTAGAACCACACGACTGACCGCAAGTTGGCCCTCGTGTGCACGGCCGGCGACTAGTTGGCCCGAGGAATCGGAGGCTCTGCAAGCAAGGCTTCGCCAGTGGCCAACGACGTGGACCAGGTTGGGTCCAGCACCGAGCAACGAAGCGTCACCTGGTCCGCTGGAGCGCACCGCACGTCCCAAAGCAATGCGGGACGTGCCCCGTGCCAACGGATTGCAGCGGACACTTCACCGATCGGTGTGTCGACCTGATGAATGGCGATCGGCACGCCGGCTAGGTCGACTGCCGCCCACCCGGCGAAAAGGTTGATGGCTCCGTCTGCGGTTTCCCCCGCCAACCCATCGATGGTGGAAATGATCTGATTGGCAAGGCGTTGCGGATCACCGGGGATGAGCGTTGCGCCCGACGACATTGCAGGCAACACAGGTTCCGCTGTAAGAGCAAGGGGCCATGTCTGTCCGATGGTTTCCCACACTTGCTGAGCGGTACGCGCTGCGCGCGCTTCGTCCACTCGGGCAAGCATTCGACCGGCTGCAAGGAAGAGAGCCGAATGCGCCGCGACCAAGTTTGCTTCGCGTCGTGCCGACTTCTGCAGGAATTCGAGCGCACCAGCGACCAGCGGCGTCATGGAGTGAGCAAACACCGCACCCTTGTGATGACGCGCAACCGTGACAACTGCTGCGAGTACCTCGGCAGTTGCTGCAACGTTGCCATCCAAACCCAGCGATCCGTTGCGGAACTGCGCGTCGTCGACACCGTTCAGCTGAGACAGTGCCTCTTCATGCGCACCAATACGGACCAGTCCTCTGGCGATTGCGGCACGTTCAACCCAAGGCCGGTCCGCTCCTCCGTCGGAGTACAACAACATCCCGGTAGCAAGCGCGCGTACGTTGTTGGCTCTGCGCTGATCGCCATCGATGCGGGCGGCATTGCCAGCTTGCAACCCCCAGCCACGCGCCACCATTGCCGGGTCCGGCAGTGCCGACAACACCGGGACCGATGCGGTGCCAAGCGCGGAGGCAACACCGAGCAGCGAGGCGAACCTGATGCTGGACCGATGCAACAAGGGCACGATGAACGCTGCCTCGGTTGAGTCCGCTGCGAGCGTTGACGGGGCCGCTGCCTCCCGATTGGTGTCGGAGCCGACCACGAGAGGCTCCAGGGGCCCCACGATGACGTCGCTGGGGGCCGAGGGGAGGTACGCAACAGGGCGGTCGCCTTCGAACACTGTTGTGCCTTCGAGCCGCAATGCACGGCCGGTACCGGAACGCACGACCAGTGCAGCTGCGAGAGGCGCTGGTGTGGAGTTGCTGAGCTCCATCACAACTATCTCGCGGACTCCTTGCACAGTGGCGTAGACGCATCCGGTGACGTCTCCGCCCGGGACGCGCACGGCGCTCGAGAGAACCGGAGCGTTATCCAACAGCCAGTCGCGCACCGTGACGTCGGTGGAGGGTACGTGCCAGCGATCACCGGACCTCACCCACCACTCGAGCGTGGTCCCTTCTGGAAGACGAAGAGCACCTGCCGAGCCGACCTCGGCCCGACGTGTCGAACCAAGATTCCCGATCAGCATCGGCAGAGATCGTAGGGCCCACACGCACCCCGTCTGTTCAGGCCTGCTTGAGGCCAACCTCGGCCGGGCAGAAAATCGTTTTCCCCGGTCTCGCCGCTAGGCTCAAGGCCCCGTGCAGACGCAACAGCAGCCCTCTGTCCCGTGGGTCATCGTGCCCGTGAAGTCATTCACGTCCGCAAAGCAGCGGCTTGCAGACGTGCTGGAACCGACGGCACGCCAGCAGTTGGCTGCCCAACTCGCAACAGGTGTCATTCGGGCTGCGGCCCCTTGGCCAGTGATCGTGGTCAGCGGTGATGCAGAAGTTGCTGCTTTCGCGCACTCTCATCACGCGCACTCGATCGACGATCCGAAACAGGGCCTCAACGCTGCGGTGCGTGCTGGGGTTGATGCAGCTGCATCGCAGGGTGCCACGCGTGTCGTCATCGTGCACGCTGACCTTCCGCTGGCATTTAGGTTGCCAGAGAGATTGTCGCTCCGCGGTCTCGCTGCAGACGAGGCGCTCATCGTTCCAGACAGGCACTTGTCAGGGACCAACGTTCTCTCCCTACCGACACCGTTGGAATTCGCCTTCCATTACGGCCCAGGATCCTTCCAACTCCATTGCCAAGAAGCGTCGCGGAACCATCTCAACGTCGTCGAACGACGAGACCAACAACTGGCTTTGGATATCGATACGCCCTCCGATCTTTTGCAGTGGCAGCAGATGCCGGGCACGTCGGCCCCAGGTCTTCCAGGCAACTAACCAGCGGTCAATCCTTGGGTACGGTGGCGGCGTGGCCCTTCCTGATTCCTACCTGCCTCCGCGACGCTCACCCATCACCTCGGACATTCCAACCCCGCAACGGGCGCTGGCAATCGGCGCTCACCCCGACGACGTTGAATACGGGTGCGGTGCGACGCTGGCCAAGTGGGCTGCCAACGGATGCCAGATCTATCACTTGATCTGTACGGATGGCTCCAAGGGCACTTGGGACCCCCACGTAGACACCGACTGGCTCGTCAGCACACGCCAAACCGAGCAGCGCAAAGCAGCGCAACTACTTGGCGGCACGTCACCTGACCACGTAGCGTTCCTCGGCCACCCCGATGGAGAGCTGCAGAGTGGGTTGAGCGAACGCGCAGAGGTCGCGTGGTGGATACGGCGCTTCCAACCCGATGTCGTGCTTGGCCACGATCCATGGAAGCCATATCGGATCCATCCCGATCACCGTCACGCGGGGCTGTTGGCATGTGAGGGAATCGTCGCTGCACGTGACCCGAAGTTCTTTCCCGAGCAGGTCGACGTGTCGCCGCATCGACCATCGTTGCTTCTGCTGTGGGAGGCGGCCGAGATTCACCATTTCGAATCGGCCGACACAACCATCACCGCAAAGGCTGATGCGTTGTTGGCACACGAGTCGCAGTTCGAGACGACCATGCGCATCGGCCAAGCGAGCAACGTGACGGAACGAGAGGCGTTTCACCAACGCATCCGCAGCGCCGCACGCGAAGCCGCCCAAGAAGCAGGAAACCCCGCCGGCGCAAGCGCAGGCGAGGTATTCGCAGCAATACGACGGCTGTAAGAAACCAGCCGAGAGGGCGCTACTTCTTGGCAGCAGCCTTCTTGGCGGGAGCTTTCTTTGCAGGAGCGGCCTTCTTCACAGCAGCCTTTTTGGCCGGAGCGGCTTTAGCCGGTGCAGCCTTCTTAGCTGGTGCAGCCTTCTTTGCAGGAGCGGCCTTCTTCACAGCAGCCTTTTTGGCCGGAGCGGCTTTAGCCGGTGCAGCCTTCTTAGCTGGTGCAGCCTTCTTTGCAGGTGCGGCCTTCTTCACAGCAGCCTTTTTGGCCGGAGCGGCCTTCTTAGCTGGTGCAGCCTTCTTTGCAGGTGCGGCCTTCTTCACAGCAGCTTTTTTGGCCGGAGCGGCCTTCTTAGCTGGTGCGGCTTTTTTTGCTGGAGCTTTTGCAGCGGCCTTTTTAGCCGGAGCTTTCTTTGCAGTTGCCATGCTTACTTACCTTTCTTTGATTTCTCGTTGACGGCTGCCTTGAAGCCAGCGCCGGCCGAGAACTTGGGGGCTTTCGACGCTGCAATCTTGAGCGTGCCGCCGGTCGCAGGGTTACGGCCCACACGGGCCTTGCGCTCGGTGACGCTGAAAGCGCCGAAGCCGATGATGTTGACCTTGTCGCCACCGCGTACGGCGTTGACAACAGTGTCAGTGAAAGCTGCAAGCGCACGCTCTGAGTCTGCTTTGGTCAGACCTGAGTGTTCGGCAATTGCGTCGATGAGTTCGGACTTGTTCACCCGTTCCTCCTGGGGAAGTTGTGATGCTAGGCAGCGGATATCGAACAGCAATTATGGCCGAAAAGCAAGCATTCCCTTGAAAAATCAGGCTTTGCAGGACACCACCCTCGCAAACCCATCAAATTCAGGGGTTTCTTAACCCGATTGCATGTTTGCATATTATATGAATCTTTACTGAATATGTATGCACACAGATAATATTTACCGATGCGATTCAATTCGAATCGGTGAAAGAGAACGCTTAGGGTGTTGCCATGCACACCGATCGAGACATCAGTTGGTATCCAGTACCCGACGGAAGACCTTCCAGAAGACCTTCCAGAAGACCTTTCGAAGCTCTTTGCGAAGGCCGCAGCAAACCTTGGCTTCGTGCCCAACGTGTTCCAAACATACGCGTACAGACCAGACCGAATGCGCGCTTGGTTCTCTCACTTCAAGCAGCTTCACGTCCCAACGGAGAATCTCACGTCTGCTGATCGCGAGATGATCGCTGTTGTCGTTTCGATGACCAATGGATGTCTCTATTGCCTCGTTGCGCATGGCGCCGCGCTTCGCCAAGAGATGGGTGATCCCATCCAAGCGGACCGCATCACGTTGGATTGGCGACGGGCGTCACTCGATGAGCGACGATTCGCAATCTGTGAGTACGTGGAACGCATCACGAAGGCACCTGTTGAAACCACAGAAGCTGACATCGAGCACCTAATGTCTCTCGGCCTGACACGTGAAGAGGTGTGGGACGTGGCAGAGATCGCTGCGATGTACAACTTCACCAATCGACTTGCGATGGCGACGGGACAGATGCCCAACCGGGAGTATCACGGCATGGCGCGAGGGTGAGCGGAGGGATCGGAGCGAACCCGAAGCACCAGCCGCATCTGCACGGCATGGCGCGAGGGTGAGCGGAGGGATCGGAGCGAACCCGAAGCACCAGCCGCATCTGCACGGCATGGCGCGAGGGTGAGCGGAGGGATCGGAGCGAACCCGAAGCACCAGCCGCATCTGCACGGCATGGCGCGAGGGTGAGCGGAGGGATCGGAGCGAACCCGAAGCACCAGCCGCATCTGCACGGCATGGCGCGAGGGTGAGCGGAGGGATCGGAGCGAACCCGAAGCACCAGCCGCATCTGCACGGCATGGGAAGGTGGGGTGGGTCAGCCGGTGTAGTTGAGGATCTGCAGGAGCGCTTTGTCGATTGCGAGGCGACCTGCGCCACTTGACCGCAAACCGTTGAGCAAAAACGAGAAGACGACCTTGCGTCCCGATGCCGTGACCGCGTAGCCACTCAGCGCCGAGACGTTGTCGATCGTGCCCGTCTTTGCGATCACTACGCCACTGCCTGCTGTTCCGCAGAAGCGAGCTTTCATTGTTCCGTCGATACACGCAACGGGAAGCGAGGCCCGGAAGGTTGTGCGCTGCTTTCCACTGTCTGCCTTCAACAGCAGGCTCACTTCAGAAGCCGCAGTCGTGCGATTGAGCGAAGACAGTCCTGACCCATCGGCCATGCGCGGCGGGGCAGCAACACCCAACTGAGCCAGATGTGACGCAATCGCAACTGCGCCGCCTGCGGTGGAGCCACCGCTACCTGACGCTGCGCCGATTTCCTTCAGCAACATCTCGGCGTAGGTGTTGTTGGATTTCTTTCCCATCGTTGCCAGCAAGGATGAGAGTGGTTCACTCCGGTGCGTTGCGATGACGGTACTTCCAAGCGGGGCCGCAGATCGGAGAACTGCAGCGCCGGTGGTGCTCACGCCGGCCTTTGCGAGCTCTTGCTGGAACTTCATGAGGTTGGCCAGCGCGGGGTCCGCGTTGAACACGGCGTCATTGCGGTGATTGCCATCGATCATCAGCGCGTTGAGTATTCCGGACTCGCCTGGCGAGAAGGATGGCTTCCAACCAGGGGCTGTCTTCGTACGGTCGAAGTGTGAATCGTCGACGGTAAGCCGACCTGCAACAGACGTGACGCCGGACGCTTTCACTGCCACGGCGAGAGCACGGAGATTCGTTGTGGAGAGCGATGGGTCGCCGGAGCCGACCAGCGTGAGGGTCTGGACGACACCGGCCACTGCGGCGTCGGACCGGACGGTCGTTTCAAACTGAAAGCCAGCACCAAGGACTGCAAGTGCAGCCGAAGCCACGTACAGCTTCTGGGTGGACGCGGGCAGACGCGCTTGGGTGGACCCGATATCGGCAATCTTCTGGCCGTCCACAAGGACCAGCACGCCCGGCGATCCGCCGGAGATGGCAATCTCCCGTTCAACTCGTGCCTTCAGTTCGCCAGGTGTGTTGGCTGGCAAGGTGGTGGTCGGCCCAGTGGATGACGCACCGGACTTCGCCGAGGTGGTTGCTGGGGGAAGCGTCGATGGGGCGTCGCCTGTTGCCGATGTCAGCGCTCCGGTGTCGGGCGTCCCGACCTCTATAGGAACGACTGCCGTCCCTCCGGGCTGCAGCGGATCCAACACAAGTACCGAAGTCGGCGGTGCTATCTGGACGGTGGTTTGCGACCCGCCCCGACGCGTCGTTGTTGCGCGCCGCTTGGTTGTGGTGGTCCGCCGGGCCGATGAGGTAGAGACATTCGCGGTCGTTGTTGCTGGCGTAGGCGCTGGCGTTGCACCAGGGACGGTGGGGATGGTTGCGAGCGTCTCGGGCGGCGCAGTGACGATTGAGGCCGTGGGCGGAACCGTTTCGCCACCCAACCCAGTAACAGCAGAACCGTCAACACCGACTTGCGCCGATGCCGCGTGGCTGAGGCTCAGCGAAGCCCCCAGCAAACCGAGGGTCAGCGCCAGCGCAGCTGCGCTTCGAGGACGCCCCATTACCTGGCGGCTGGTGTCACCGTCGTGTCGCACTGCTCCAGCCTGGCACGCACGCCCGCTGTGGCTGTGCATCACGTTGTTCAGTGAGCCACATGACACGTTGCGATCAAGGTTGGACGAAGTGCAAGAAGTTCAACATCGCAAGGACAAACGGTTTGGCGGTCTCGTAGCATCGGTCTGCCTTGCAGTGTTTGAAATCCCCGATCGGAGACCCGTATGGCGATGTCTTCATTCGATACGGATTATCTCGTCATAGGTGCGGGAGCCATGGGTATGGCCTTCACCGACACGCTCGTCGACCATGCCGACGTACACGTCACACTTGTCGATCGTCGCCATGCCTCAGGTGGCCACTGGCAGGACGCATATCCGTTTGTGCAGTTGCATCAGGCATCGCAGTTCTACGGAGTTGCGTCGACGGTTCTCGGCAATAGCACCGTCCAACAGAGCGGCCCCGAGACAGGACTTCACGAACGGGCTCGACAATCTGAGATCAGGGCTTACTACGACAACATCCTTCAGCGACGATTTGTGGCCTCACAACGCGTCTCGTTCCGGGGTGGCCACGACTATCAATCCGACGGATCGTCGCACTGGTTGAAGTCACGGGTTTCAGGCGAGACCGTACAGGTGAACGTTCGTCGCCGTGTTGTCGATGCCACGTATTTGTCCCCCACCATCCCGGCGACGACACCACCGCCCTTTAGTGTCGCCGCAGATGTTTCAGTCATTGCTATCAACGACCTCGCGTCGTTGGTGACAGCTCCGTCGAGGTACGTCATCGTTGGATCAGGAAAGACCGCAACCGACGCGATCGTATGGCTACTCACAAACGGAGTGGAGCCGGACCACATCATCTGGGTACGCCCAAGAGATCCGTGGATGCTGAATCGCGCCATGGTGCAGCCGAATCCCCTGGTGGCCTTGGGCCTCTCCACCGCAACAATGAGCGCTGCTGCCGAAGCAACGTCCCTGGAAGACTGCTTCGAGCGTCTCGAAGCGGCTGACGTGATGCTCAGGTTGGACACCAGCGTTTCTCCAACAATGGCGAAGACCCCCACCTTGGGCCGGTGGGAACTTGACCTGCTGCGGACTATCGAAAACGTCGTCCGATTGGGACACATCAAACAGGTAAGCCGAAACGAGATCGTCCTCGACCGCGGTTCGATTCCCCTTCAACAAGGCTCGTTGATCGTGCACTGCGCGGCGTCAGGGCTGCAGTACCCGCCGCTCGTCCCGTTGTGGGGTGAAGACAGGATTCGGATACAGACCACGCGAGCCGGCTTTCCGTGCTTCTGCGCCGCGCTTGCGGGTTACGTGGAGGCAACCAGAGATGACGACCGAGACCGAAACCGCCTCTGCCCTCCCAATACGCTCCCCAACACATTGACCGACTGGGCACGGATGCAGGTCCGCGGAACAATCGCCGCACGCACGTACGGGGCCGAGCCAGACATCGCAGCGTGGGCTAACGGCTGTGCACTCAACCCTGCCCGCATTCAACCGAACCAGCGTGAGGACCCTCATGTAAGGGCGGCTCTTGCCGGTCTTACCGACGTAGCCGGATCGGGCCTTGCTCGGCTGGCCGAATTAGCGCACGAGCCGCTCTGAGCAACCACAACCACCGGGGCGGTTGAACAGCGAGAATCCGATGTCAGGTCGGATCAGGTCTGCGGCGGCCTGGCGTCGTCGATTGCCTTGATACGGGCTTCGACGGAGGCGAGACGTTGGCTGGCCGCTGCATGGAGCAGCCCGGCACGTTCGTAGAGATCGGTGGCTGACTCGATGCCGATGTCTCGGCTCTCGATCTGCCGGGTTACCGATTCCAGTTCCTCGAGGATCTGCTCGAACGAAAGGCCCTCAAGTGACGAGTGGTCCAGCGGTTGGTTTGGTTGGGGAGTTGGCATGGTGTTGAGAGATTTCACGTTCTGGAGGAGGTCTAAAAGAGGCGCTGCTCGACAACGAGCGAGGCCCCGTTGTTGCTGCTCACAACCACCTGGACCGTACCGCCGGCGAGCGTGATGGTGAGCTGGTCCCCGGGTTGTGCTTCTTCTGGGTTGCGAAGCACAGCTCCGGTAGTTGTGTTCCTCACGATGGCAAAGCCGCGTTCGAGAACTTGCTGAGGACTAAACGAGTCAGCTCGGGCGCGTAATTCAGCCAGCAGGTGATGAAAGCGGTCCGTGGAGGGTGGTCTGGAGTGCGACCGGAGGGTAGTGAGACGGATCCCGGTATCTGCCAGACGAGTAGCAATGGCCGTGCTTGGCCTCACCGCGTCGAGGGCGCTCTGGCGCGCAGCCAACGTATCTGCCACCGCATCGGCCCACCGGACCGAATCCAGTCGAGCTACTGCCCCTTGCAAACGTTGCCTTGGCTTGCCATCGAGCATCGCCCGCCGGTGCGTCATAGAAACAGCCAGTTGCGCCTGACGCGTTTCGATGGTGCGGCTACAACGTTGCCTGCACGAATCCAACCCTGCCTGCAACTGGGACCGATCCGGGATGACCTGTGTAGCGGCGACCGATGGGGTGGGCGCACGGGAGTCAGCTACTTCGTCGCACAGCGGCCGGTCGATCTCGTGCCCGATGGCGGTGACAACCGGGACATGCGCTGCGGCGATAGCGCGACAGAGCGATTCGTCGCTGTACGGAAGCAGTTGGGTGGAGTCACCTCCGCCGCGGGCGAGGACCACAACGTCTACACCGCTCACCGCCAATGCTCGCTGTAACCCATCGAGGAGTGACTCGGCAGAACTCTGCGTCGCGGTGAGGTAGTGCACCGGAAACCCAGGAAAGCGTTGGTCTGTGACGGTCTGAAAGTCGTGCTTCACCGCTGCGTCATTTCCACACACAACCACCACGCAGCCGGGTAAGAGTGGAAGCGCACGCCGCTGGCGATCCAACAAACCATCAGCACGCATACGTTCCCGGGCCTTTTCGATGAGGGCTGCCACAGCTCCTTCGCCTGTTGGCATGATTGCGTCCGCCATCAACGAAAGGCGACCGGTGCTCTGCGCCGTGTCTAAGCGCCCGGTAACCACAACCGACTCGCCGGATTTCACGTGACACCAACGCTGCCTGCTGGACAGCACGGTGACGCTTACCTGCGATGACCGTTCCTTCAGCATGAAATACGTGGTGCCGCCGCGGGTCTTGACGTCGTGCGCTTCACCCGTGACCGCAACGGGCCCAATGCCGTTCAACACTCGTTTCATGTGGTGGTGCAGTGTGGTGACCGTCAGACGCGTCGGCTCGACCTGACCAAAGAGGTCGGGTTGACGAGGCTGCAACGCTGGTTGGCGTGCGCTTGAGGGATTTGAAGTGGTCAACGGAGGCGACCTGGCGGTGGCATGGGATGAGAGTAAATGGAAGGGTATGACAGAAACCGGCGGGAAGTTTCGACATGGCGGGCAATTCCGTATCATGTCAGGTACCGGTATCGATCCGGCCGCAGCCCTCAGGAGCACCTCGTGTCCAGCCCCACCATTCCAGCTTCAATCGCCGAGTCCTCTTCTGTTGACGCAAACGTCGTCACCGTCACCACCCAGGCACTTGCCATGGTGATCGATGCACGGTCGGGTGAGGCCGATGCCGAGACGCTCTCGTTGTGGCTCGAGGCAAGCCCTGCCGCAGGCGGCAAGTTCCGCTATGACATGTGGTTCGAAGCAACCGCTGCCGCTGCAGCAGATGCGGTAATCATCACCCTCGAAGGCGTCAGCCTTGTCGTGCCAGCAGCGTCGGTGCCACGCCTTTCCGGCTCCACCCTCGACCTTGCAACCGATGGGTCCGGCATGGTGCTCATCAACCCCAACGAAGCTGCCGACGCCCCACGCCCCTCTGCCATTGCCGAGGGAGCAGACCTCAGCTCCGATCTGGCCAAGGAAATCCTCCAGGTCATCGAGACACAGGTCAACCCTTCCATTGCATCGCACGGCGGCTACGCACAGTTGGTCGGCGCCGAGGGAGACACCGTGTGGATTCGCATGGGTGGCGGATGCCAGGGCTGCGCGTCGTCCAAGCTCACGTTGCGCCAGGGCATCGAGGTTGCAATCAAGCAGGCCGTGCCATCCATCGCCAACGTCGTTGACGTCACCGACCACCAGGCCGGGGACAACCCGTACTACCGCTAGCTGACCGCAGGGACTCACGCCAACAGCGAAGTCCCTGCTAAACCCAGCAGATGACCGAACTGCTTCCGCTCGACCCCGATCAACTCCTGTCAACCACGCGCGCCGTTCGCAAGCGCCTGGACTTCGACCGCCCGGTGCCCGAATCACTGGTGCGGGAATGCATTGATGTTGCGTTTCAGGCGCCAACGGGTTCAAACAGGCAGGGTTGGCATTTCATGGTTGTCGGCGACCCGGCAAAGAAGCAGGCATTGGCCGACATGTATGGGCGCGCCTTCGACCCGTACGTCAATACGCCCGGCCCTGCCTATGCGGTAGGTGACTCCCGTGCAGAACGCGGCGAAGCGGTCAAGAGTTCAGCCACGTACCTACGCGAGAATTTCCATCGTGCGCCGTGGCTGGTGATCCCGGTCATGGAGGGCCGTCCGCCAACCGACGGAGGCGCCTTCTTCCAAGCCAGCGTGTGGGGCTCGCTCCTCCCTGCGTTTTGGAACTTCATGCTTGCCGCCCGCGCCCGTGGCTTGGGCACTGCCTGGACCACGCTGCACTTGCCGTTCGAACAAGAAGCTTCGGAACTGTTGGGCATTCCCTTCGACAAGTACACGCAGGGCGGTATGACTCCGTTGGCGTACACGCTGGGCACAGATTTCAAACCAGCGCCGCGCCTAGACAGCGCTTCGTTGGTTCACTTCGACACTTGGTGATGCCTTACCCTAAGCGCGCGTAGCTCTTAGGGAGCGGCTCCTAGTGAATGGCGTCCGCTTCTAGGACGCCGGTGCGGTCACCCTGCAGGCTCCATTTCGCCACGGTGCCGTCCCACCCAGCGGTGAAGCACTCGTGTTCGAGCAATGCGACCGCCGGCACGCCAGGTTTTCCATGGTGCCGCAACGGACGCCACGCCCACGCGCCGTCTCCTCGACGCCACCACACGATGCCGGTTCCGTCATAGGACCCGGTAACAATCACAGAGCCTTCCGCGTTGACGGCTATCGCCTTCACGGACTTGTGATGGCCACGCGGGAGCGTCTCCAGCAACGCGCCGGTTGCGACGTCCCAGCGCCGCACGCGGAGGTCCCGAGAGGCGGTGACAACGGTGCCTTCGTTTTCCGCCACCGCGACGGCGTTCACCAGCACAAGGTCATCGGTGCTGCTGTGCCACAAGTTTGTTGGGCCATGTCCTGGGTTGCTCCACCTCGGGTTCAACTCCGATCCCTCCGTTCACCACTCGGCCCGCCCGTCCCACCCGGTCACCGAACCGTCCGACGAGCCTGCGACCAACACTCCAACTTTGGCGGCCCAAGCCAACGACTTGATGGGACCGTGGTGAGCCACCCATTGCTGGACGCAATCCAGCGCCGTGACTACCCCGCCGGAATCCTTGGAAAGCGACCATCGACGCGCCACCCCGTCGTACCCACCGGTGAACAGCTCCTCGCCATTCGGGTGCCAAACCACTGAATTGATTGGACCGCCACCGTCGGCACGCGCACTGACAACGCGCCCAGGGGACGGGCCCGAGAACGCAGTCAGATGAATCACGCCGCGATAGTCGGCGCTGGCAACCAGCGAACGATCGGGTGACATCGCAACGGTGTTGACGATGGTGTCGTGCCGAGAAAGAACCTTGCCGTTTCCCACGTCGACAACCGCGCCATCGTCGCGGCCAACGAGCACAGCGGGAACTGCGTCGGCGGACGCCACGACACACAGGGCGTTGATGCCAAAGGTCAGCGGCACAGGCTGGCCAACGTGTCGGGGCAGCAAGAACGGGGCCGCACTAAAGCCTCCGATGACAATTCCATCGGTGGTGAAACACGAGGCCCGCTCCCATTGGAACGCACCTTGGAAGGAGCTGGCCACCGTCCAAGTTGCACAGTCATAGAGGCGCATCGTTGCGTCGTACGCGCCAGCAAGGAGTCGGCGGCCAGTTGCGTCGAAACGGAGGAATCGCACCGCTGCAGTGGCATCAGTCAGTTCGCATACCAATTGCCCGGTAGTTGGGTTCCAAACACGCGCAATACCATCGTCGCAACCGGTCACGATCACGCTGCCGTCAGGAGACCAATCCAAAGCCTCAGGATCACCGGGGTGTTGCAATACATGGAGCAATTGGCCGGTTTCCAAGGACCAGATGCGGCCGGTGGAGTCTTCCGCCACTGTCGCAAGAAAGCGGCCGGTCGGATCGAAGGCCGCCGCAAACACTCCGCTGTCATGGCCCACAAGGCGACGGTCGTGCCATTGTCCACGAACGGCTTCACGACCTTGCGTCGCGGCGACCGCCGCTCGCTCCCAAACACGGACCGCCGTATCGAGGTGATCCATCACACACACAAGCTGCAGGCCGTCAGGGGACCAGCGCACAGCATTGACGTCGTCGCCATGCGGGCCAAGCATGTCGACCCGAGCTCCAGTGGCTGAGTCGAGGATGAAAGTATGGCGATCCGCTGCGGCGACCGCGACACGCTCTCCCGAGGGGTCGATGCGGACATCGTTCACCAGATCGTCAAACGACTCTTCCCAGATCTCAACACCGTTGCGCCAACCGATGACTCTGCCGTCATACCCGCCGGTGACGATGAGGGAACCGAGGTCCCCTGTACCTGGGTGGTGGTCAACACAGGTGATCGGCGAACGATGTGCCATCAACGAACCTCACGGTCTTTCAACAGGGGAGCAGGGAACGCAGGGGTGACCGTCGGCGACGGTTCCACGTGGGACAGACCGAGGTCCAAGCGCACGGTGGAGGCGAACGCGTCAGCGAACCGCGCGAGACGGCCGAACATGAACCCGTTCCGCGATTCTGCAAACGATGGTCCGGGCCAGCGCTGCATCCACCGATGCATTGCCATCAGGGTGGCTGGCGACAAGCCAGTGCGTTGGTCAAGCGCCACCGCTCCGGCCAGAATCGGCTTCAGGAAGAAGTGGCGCAATGATCGGTCCAAGGCTGTATCGGCCAGAACTGCGGCCTCATCGGCGGACACGTCTTGTGGGTGATCAGTTGCGATGACTCGCAGAAACGCGCCTTCGTAGGCCTCGCCGCTGACGTACGCGTGCACGTTGGCCAACAGCCGACGGCCCCGATCCATTACTGCAGCTTGGGTGTGACCAACCGAGTATCCGGCAAGGCGCAACCGAACGCCGAGGTCCCAGTCCTCACCCGCAAGGTTGATTGGGCCGGAAGCACCCGGGGACGTCGGCTGCACATACGGGCCGGCCGTGAGATATGCCGCTGTCCGCACCGCGTGGTTGACACCGTTGAGGTTGGTGATGCCGACCAAGTTCTCGCTACGAACTATCGCTTTGCCGAATGAAGCGCTCACTGAAGCCGCATATGGAAAGGATGCGAAGAGGTGATCTTGGACTTCGACCCCGTTGACAGCTCCAACCCAATCGTATGGGTGCAGAACATCCAAGGATTGTTTCCAGGCTTCCACCCAACCCGGCGCGAGGTCCACGTCGGCATCGAGTGTGATGATCCAATCCGGATTTCCCACAGAGCACGCAACAGCAACTCCGGCGCTTCTGGCTCCACCCGGAGATCCGTAGTGGCCACTGACGATGGTCAACCCCGGGTTGCGGCCTGCGGCGTCAGCAAGGATGCCTGCAGTGGCATCGGTGCTGGCATCGTTCACTGCGACAACGGTCCAACCGACGGACGCCGTGGCGGGCAGCAACTGGCCGAAGAGTTGATCGATGAAACCGGCCTCGTTATGGCAGGGAACGACAACGCAAACCCGCGGCGAGATATGGGGCCATCGCCCGTTGAGCGTTCCAGACAACGCTGTTCCTTTGGTCAGGCCTGTATTCAGGCTGGGTCTTGGGGCTGCGTTGAATCGTCGTGGTCGACCCAGAACTCGCCCTTGATTCGTGACGCAATCTCGATGGCAACGCTGGCCCCGCTCCCAGCACACACAGCAGCCTGCGAGGGCCATCCGGCGACAACGCCTGCCGCCCAGACGCCTGGCACAGACGTAGCGCCCCAATGGTCGGTGACGACGTTCACCTTTACGAATGGCTGCCGGGCATCGATGGTTTCAAGTGGCAGTGACGGCAACTTGACTGTCCCCTGGCCTGACGCAAGCACCACGTACGAGGCTCGAACCGTGGCACCGTCTGCAAGCGTCAGCAGGAACGCGTCATCGATGGGTGCGACGTCGTCGACTTTGGAAGCGGTGTTGGTCACGTTGCGTTCTGCCAATTGCGAGCGAAGTTGAGCCAACAGGTCACGGCCCTCGAGGTCGGTTGTGCCTGGAAGGTTGTGGAGACGGGCCCGCTTCAAGATGGACCGGTCCTGATCGATGACCTCAGCCGCAATACCCGCACGAGCAAGGAACAGCGCTGCCGTCAGGCCAGCCGCTCCACCGCCGACGATTGCCACGGTTGTCTGTCGTTCCATGTTGATCCCTTGTTAGTTGGCGACTGGATACCCTACCGGGCGCGGCTGAGCGGTGAACGGAGGGACGGAGTTGAACCCGAGGTGGAGCAACCCATCAGACACGGTCGGGTCGGGATTCCAGAACCGGTGTTTCGGCGAGGCGAAAACCCATGGCGAAATGGTCCGATGGATACCAGCCGTGGCGCCGAGCACATCGCACCAGGTCCCCGTGGCGTGCATAACTTCCACCGCGTGCGACGCGGTACTCAGAACCGTGGGTGTCAATCAGGTCGTCGTGGATGACTGCGGCCCCTGGATACGGCCGGTAGTTGTCGCTCACGTATTCTTCGACGTTCCCAGCCATGTCGGCTGCTCCGCAGACGGCGTTGCCGTGCACATAAACGCCAACCGGAGTTGTGGTTAACGGGCCAGCCTCAGCAGTGTTGCAGCGCGAGGGATCCCAGTCGTTTCCCCAAGGGAATTGGCGGCCGTCACCGCTGCTGGCTGCGTACTCCCACTCGGCCTCGGTTGGCAGACGGAACGATCGGCCGGTGCGCTCTGCCAACCATGCGGCATAGGCATCGGCGGCTTCTGGCGAGACGGAATAGACCGGCTGATTGTCTGCGCCGATCGGATACACACCATGTGCCCATACGGTTGGTCGTTCTGCCGATGGTTGATCGATGACAAATCGTAGGTACTCGCCGTTGGTCACCGGGTAGCGGCCGATCCGGAATGCAGCTACATGCACCGTGTGACGAGGTGTCTCTTTGGCAATCCAATCTCGCTGCACGCCGAAAGCAGCCCATTCAGCCGTGACCGTGTCGAGTTGATCCAGCGGTAGTCCCATCAACACATCGGCCCCAGAGAGGTCGATCATTGCTGGGTTGTCTGGCACGACGCGCGGATCTCCCAGGAGTCCTAGCAACAGCCCTGCGGCGTGTCGTCGTTCAACGGGCTGGGAACCGTTCTCGACGAGGTGCGCAAGTTCTTCGCGGGCCATGCCACGCACAGCCGCTAGATGGGGACGAAGCGTCAGCAGGTGTGGCCCCGAGCCAGCCAGGTCAGCTTCAGGCTCGCCAGCAGGAGTGATGTTGTCGTTTTCGGTCATGCGAGGACGAAGTTACCCGACGTCTCCGAAGTGGGTTGCGGCGAGTCGAGTCCTGCCGACGGAAACGGCCTCGTCTTCGCTCAGCATTCCAAAGCTGACCAACCGCTGAAGTGCCACAGCGACCTTGACGTCGTGCGTATCGTCGGACTCAGCCGCCGCACTCACCATCGCCGCCACTGTCGCCACAGAATCGGGTGGGTCGTTCGGGAGACTGCCAGACGAGTTCCGCACCGGCACCTTCGGAATCGTCGGCTCTGGCGGCTCGGAGTGCACCAGCAACGCACAGGCAGCAGACGCAACGCCGAACGCGTCCCACCAAGATGCCAACGGTGACCCGGAAACGTCGGTCGGCGGCTCTCCGCAAACAAGTATGTGCACTTCGCATAGCGCGTGGAACCCGGTGAGGGCATGAACAGCAACGAATGACGACGGGTTGCGTCGAACCAGGTCCAACCCGGTCTGCAGCAGCACAGGAATTTGGCCCGAGCGCGCCTCGGAGGCAAGCCGGGCCGGGTGGCCGCTTCCTGCAGCGATAGACAACAGGTCGAACACCGTTGCACCGTCGCGCTGCCGCAGACCTGGGAGGTCGACGGAAACGCTTGGACCAACTTCGGCGGCATCGGGCACATGGGCACCAGCCAGCACCTGCCGGCGGGTCCTCAAGTAGGCCAGCCCGCGGGCAACTTCGTTCTCGTCTCGCTGCCACGCGGCGTATCCCAGCCGAATGAGACCGTGGAAGGCCGCGCCCGCTAGCCCTTCACCCAGGGGCTCCACGGATCTGAACGCAGCAGATCGGGTAGCCGCATCGTTGGACAGCAACGCCTCGGCGACGGGTCCGTACCGTTGCACCGCCCACCGGTACATCGGCGGGTCCACCAGCCCAGCGGCATACGCCTCGATCAGCCGAGCGCGCGCTCGGTCTTCGATGATGGCCGCCGAAGCGCCTGCAACTCGGAGGGCGACCCACTCCATCGGCAGGTGAAAGGTCAAGCCACCAGCCATCTCCGGGGGAAGGTCCACAATCGCCTCGTACGGCAACATCCACGCTGACATTACGGCGAGTCTTCCAGTTCTGTACTCAGCGGCGACGCGTTACCAGTGATTGTGGCGCCGGACCTCGTCAAGCGGACGGCGACGCGCCGGGGAGAACTCCCCCGATGTACGCGCGACGGCCACGACACCGCCCATCACCACATCGTCTGGAAGGCCAAGGACCTCGCGCAGTTCGTTGTCGTACTTCAACACGCTGGTGAGAAAACACGTGCCAAGACCACGGCTCCGGCACGCCAGCTGGAAGCTCCACGTGGCCGGGAAGATGGTGCCGTACACGCTTGCGTTGACGTACGCCCGGTATGGGCTGCTGGCATGCCAAGGCTGGGTCTGGAAGCAAGGAATGACCAACACCGGCACCTGATCGAGGTGATCCCACAAGCGCTTCGATGACAGAAAGGAAGGCGAATGCTCATCGAGTTGTGGGTTGTCGTTGCGAAGCTGCGCAAGGTACTCGCCAGAGGACTTGGCATACAGCTTGCCAATGCTGCGTCGTACTTCGGGGTCGCTGATCACCAAGAATCGCCATAGCTCGGCACCACTGCCGTTCGGTGCCTGCAACGCAATGGTGAGGCACTCGTCCACCAGCTCAAGTGAGACCGGCGAATCGAAATCAAGCCGACGTCGAACGGACCGTGTGGTGGTGAGAAGTTCGTCGGCGTGGTCAGATTTGGATTCGGCACCGGCCTGGCATCGCTCATGGGATGTCGAGGGTGTGCGCGCCTTGCTGAGCCTTGGCAGTGAGATACGCCAAGTTGGCATCGGACACATGCACACCGGTGCGCACATGGCGGGCGACCTGGATACCAAGGGACTCGATCTGCTCGGACTTGTCAGGGTTGTTGGAGAGGAGGTCAATCCGTTTGACACCAAGCGCCGTGAGCATCTGCGCTGCCACGATGTAACTGCGCTCATCGTCGCCCCGTCCCAACGCACGATTGGCTTCGTATGTGTTCATACCTTGATCTTGGAGTGTGTACGCGTCAAGTTTCTCGTACAGCCCGATGCCACGACCCTCTTGGCGGAGGTAGAGCACAAACCCGCCAGCCTTGGTGATTGCTTCGACGGCCTCACGAAGCTGGGCGCCGCAGTCACAGCGCTGTGAACCAAACACGTCTCCTGTGAGGCACTCTGAGTGGAGGCGCACAAGCGGGACCTGTTGCGATGCGTAATCGCCAAGGCCAAGCGCGATGTGTTCCTTGCCATCGGCCAAGCCATGGAAGCTGAACACTTGCGCCGTGGTGGAGTAGCCGTCAGCGAAATGCAGCGGCACCGTTACGGAGTTGCGAACCGCAAGGGGTGATCCACCCGCTGGGTTCGGCGAGACGTGCTTCAAATGTCTGGCTCAGTCGTCGTAGGTGTGCTTGGGCACGTAGCCGCCCATGCCCATGGAGCGGGACTCTTCCTCGTCCATTTCCGCCACGCCGCCGATGACTTCAGTGACCCACGGCAAACGGTCTCTCAGGATGCGCGAGACGCCTGCTTGCAGTGTGGTTGAGGAGACCGCACAGGAACTGCACGAGCCCTGCAACTGCACCTCGACCACGCCAGATTCAACGTCTGCGGCCAGCAACTGCAGGTCACCACCGTCTTGTTGGACGACGGGACGCATCAGTTCGATGACTGCCTGCACAGCCTTGAGCCGCTCGGCCCTTGCGTCGTCAGAGAGCACTGCCAAATCGGTCATGGCAACATTCTGCCTGATCCCGGGGGTTTACACCACCGTGGTAGGAGAAACCCCACCCCACATACGCGCAACTCGGGCATTTCGGGCCAGTTTTTCGCCAGTTTTGGTCGAGTTGTGTGGGATTTGGGCCCGAGTTGTGTGGTCAGATCGAGGCGAGCGGGGGGCGCTCGGCGTGCGCCAAATGCCCCGCAATTGGGGCTCCAGAGCGTGTCAGCACTACCGAGGCGATCTCACGGGCCTGAACCGCCAACTCCGGGATGCTGCGGTGTCTGTGACGTTTGATACCCACGTCGACCTGAACCAGCGCCTGGGGTCCATACCTCTCCAGAACGTCGATGAGAAGGCCGGCTTCCACGCCATAGCCCTGCACAAACGGCACGGAAGCAGCTACGGACCGGCGGAGCGCAAACTCCCCACTCAGCGGTTGTCGAAGGGTTGCCAGCACGGGGAACAGCAACGACAGCAACGGACGAGCCATCAGCTCGGTAGTGCGCCCCCCGCCTTCTCCGCTGGAATCTGTTGCTCGGTGGTAGAAGGCCTTGACCAGCATCACCGTCGGGTCCTCTAGCAACGGTTCAACGAGGCGCGAAATGTAGGAAGGCGTGAAGGATTCAAGGTCCGCATCGCAGAACACCACAATGTCACCTGTGGCGGAGCGCACTCCGGCCCACATGGCATTGCCCTTGCCATTCCCCACTGGTTGGTCGGCAAGGGCATCTGCTGTCCGAACCACCGTTGCTCCAGCCGCCTCAGCAACCGCCCCGGTGTCGTCGGTCGACGAGTCATCGATCACGATCAACTCGTCAACAAAACCCGAAAGGTTTTCCACGATCGAGGCAACGATGGACCCGACCGTGCCAGCCTCATTGCGTGCGGGAATGCACACCGACACCCGGGATGTGCCACGGTCCGGAATCTGATCGGTTACTGGCCATACCCGGATCTGCGCCGTCGAAGGGGCCGTCGAAGGGGCCGTCGAAGTTTCGGGCTGCATGACCCTCCCATCCTGTCAGCCCTCACAGCTGGTCACGAAACCCATACCGCACTCCAACGATCGCGCCCGTCCTGATGAGGCCCCGCCCCGGGTACCCTCTTGGCGATGCGCAATGGTCCACGACTTTCGGCAGGTCAGGCCCTCACGGCTTGGTCATGTCAACGGTATGCGGCCATGTTGCTTGATCCTGAGCAGGCGCGACCACGGTCATCGGACGGCGCCTTCCGGCTTGGCAACGCAATCGCCGTGGCAATCCTCGATGCACACCGCAACCATGAAGACACGGGGCTTGGTGCACCCAACCAATTGTCCGACGCACTGACTACCGCAGAACCACCTTCCGAGCTTGGCCATGAAGAAGCGGCGCGGTTCCTCACTGCGCTTGCCGCCTACGAAGAAGCCTGGGGATCGGAAACAGAAGCCAACAGTGTGCAGTTGCATGCCAAAGCCGACACGCCGCTCGCCACGGCAATCGGACACGCCGGCGCAACGCTCACTGCCGCTGTTCGCCTTGCGTTCACCCCTCAGCTTGGCGACGCATCACGTCGGTCCGGCTCCATCGTCTTCCGCTCTGTCTCGGTCGGCCCCGCACCCACCGGCGAGGCAGACACGCGACCAGACGCACTTCGCCTCATTGCACTCGGAGCTGCAGAAGGCGAGTCGCAGCGCCTCACGGTTCGCCCCACCGGCTCGTCAACGTTGAACACGGCAGTGTTCACTCACCAAGACCTTCGCCGCACCTTCCGCGAATTCGGTGAAGTTGTGGACGCGGCCATTGCAGCCGGCCCAAATGCAACTCCCACCGATGGGTGGTGGTGCTCAGGATGCGCGTTCGTGCGCAACTGCCCGGCAGTCAGCGCCACGCGCACGCCGGACCTCATCGAGGCTTACCCCGAATGAACCAACCCATTGACCGCTTGCCGCTCGGAGCCAAGTTCCAGCCGGCCCCAAGTGTGCTGGTGATCACTGCCTCACGGCTACGAGAGTTTGATCTGTGTCGTCGCAGATACTTCCTCGCACGCGTCCTCAACCTCAGAGACGAGACAAACCCCGACGCGTCACTTGACCCAGCTGGGGAGTTGCCGAACGGCAGACCAGACCAAAGTGGCGTCTCCGCCTCGACCATCGGGTCATATGTGCACGAAGAATTGCACGCACGCCACAGCAACCCGGGCACGCACCATCAGACCAATCAAGTGTGCGCTGAACAGCCTCCCATTCCCGCCGTCAGCAGGGCCGTGCAACGCCACCTCGATCTCTGCCCGGGGCAAGACGGCGCAGAGTACGTCGGTGGCGAAATCGACCTGCGTTGGTTCATACCTGGCAAAGCGACGCTCGTCAACGGACGCATCGATGCGCTGTGGCGTCACCCCGACGGCACGGTCGAAGTACGTGACTACAAGACCGGGGCACCCATCGCCGAGCTAGGCGAAGATGTAGGTGCACTTATCTACGCAATCCTTGTTGCTGCGCACTATCCCGGCTCGCCAATCCGTGTTACCTACGAGTACCTCGGCAACGAACCCGAAGCCGCAAATGATCGGCTGGTCTCCTTGGACGTCACCCGCCAGCACCTTGCAGCTGCCCGACAACGCATCGATACTGCAATCGCACGCATCAGAACCGAGCAGCAGTTTCCACCGACACCCACCGAACACGTTTGCAAGTGGTGTCCATTTCGCACCAACTGCGACGCGGCGAGGAGCCTCCAGCAATGACACCCTCGCAGGTTCCCCCTTCGGCCGACGAACCTCACGAAACCGGTCCGGCCGATCCTGTTCCGTCGCCTCCGTCACGTCGTTCGTTCGTACAGATCCCCGCCGCAGCGTTCTTCGTGTTCGATTCCATCCTGCTGGCTTCGTCAGGGCGACCGTTCCTCTTTGCCATCGCCTTCGCGGGAGCCAGCGCCGTGTTAGTGGGTTGGTTTCTGGACCGCCGATTCAAGCGTGTGCTCGTGCAATGGCAACAAGCGCAGAAGGACTCCCTCGCCAATTCGCCTGAAGGCAACGATGTCGAGGGCAGCGCGCTTCCAAGCAATCCGCGGACACGTTCACGTACCGTACGGCCTCCAGTTGGAAGCTGGTCCAACCCAAGCCGGTCGCAAAAGTTCTGGTCCCGTTGGGACAAGGCGATCCCATACAGCCGACGCCGCCGCCCACGCGGCTGATCCTCTGGGTTGTTCTCGGCTGCCAAGTCATCAAGAAGCGCGACGCGAACCTGAAGAAACCCTCAAGGTGCAGCTCCCGTCAACCGATGACACAAACGTGAACGAATCCTCACCGCTCGCCGCTTCTTACAGCACCCCTTTCGCGTCCGGCGAAGACGATCGGGTTCGACGCGCCGCATTGGTCGATGAGGTCACCGACCTGGGGAATCGCCCCGCAATGTTGCTGGAAGCTGGACGCGCCATCGATCGCTCGGCTCGCCAACGCAAACACGCTGCGATGTTGATGATCGGCATGGACCGCTTTTCACTGGTTGACGACGCTCTTGGCCGTCAGGTCAGCAACGAAGTTCTGCGTGCGATCGGCGACCGGCTCCGCAAGGCCGGCCGCACGTCGGATGTGATTGCACGCATTGAGGGTGACCGGTTTGCGGTGCTCACCGAAATGCTCACCGACCCCCACGAAGTCATCGCGATCGCCGGCCGCATCGAAGGCGCGCTCCGGGAGCCGATGCAGGTCAACGGTCATCACGTGCAGCTCACTGCCACCGTCGGCGTATCCGTCAGCGATGGAACCACGTCAGCTGGCGACCTGCTGGATCAGTCGCTTGCCGCAATGCACCGCGCAAAACGTCTCGGCGGTGCCCGTTGGGAGATTTACGACAGTGCGTTACGTGCAGAGACCGTTGGCCGTATGCGGATGGAGTCCGAGCTGCGGAACGCGCTGAGCAACGGCGGCATCCGTCCTTGGTACCAACCCATCATCAACGTTGCAAGCGGCGACGTTGTGGCGCTTGAAGCGTTCGTTCGATGGATCCATCCGGAGCTGGGAGTGCTTCCCCCAGCGGCCTTCTTGAGTGTCGCTGAAGACTGCGGTCTGTTGCCCGGCCTGTGGCAGGTGATGCTGGACAATGCGTCAGCATTCATTGCGCGCTTACGTTCCGGTAGCCCTCACCTTGCCAACCTTGGTCTGGTCCTCAACTTGTCACCACGACAGATTGGTCAGCCTGGTTTGGTCGAAAGCCTGAAGGCGAAGTTCGAGCAACACAACCTACCGTCATCTGTATGCACGCTTGACTTGCAGCTTGCCACCCTCACCAACATCGCCCGCCATCGGGAGGTGCTGAACGACCTACGTGCCATCGGCATCGGCATCGCATTGGACGACGTGGGCAGTGTCGGCCTTCCAATTGCCGAACTCCGAGAATTCCCAGTCGACGTACTGAAGTTGGACCCAACGCTGACTGCATCGATGACAAGCGGATCCGCCGAGTCCGGCATGGTCCTTGGCCTTGTCCATGTTGCTCGTGCGCTCAACGCGACGGTGATCGCCGAAGGTGTCGAACGCCTTGAGGTGCTCCGCCAGGTAGAGACCGTGGGTATCAGCCATGCGCAGGGCCACCTCATCTGCCCAGCAATGCCAGAGGAAGACCTGATTGGCCTGCTTGGTCGGCCGCGTCCGTTCTCGGATCGGTTGCAGTCCAGCCAAACGTTGTGACGCCAGCGCACAGACCGCTCCTGCGGGCTTGCACAAGTCATTCCACCCAGCACGCATCCCCCTTACCTGCCGACGCTTAGGCTGACCCGCCGTGCACCTTGCTCATACTCTCGTCGTCGCCGCTTCGTCTGGGTCAGATCACCTGCCTATGTGGAAGGCGGTCATCCTCGGCTTGGTCGAGGGGATCACGGAGTACCTCCCCATCAGCAGCACAGGGCATTTGCTGGTGGTCGGCCGTTTGCTCGGCCTGGGCGACGTCAGTGGCACGGACAAGGTTGCGCTGGACGCATACTCCGTCATCATCCAGTTCGGCGCAATCGCCGCAGTCCTCGTCATCTCGTGGCGGCGCGTGCTATCGGTTCTCAACGGCCTCATCGGCCGTGACGCTGTCGGTCGTAAATTGCTCATCGCGCTTATCGTCGCGTTCGTTCCAGCTGCGGTGATTGGCAAGGGTGGGGACTCGCTCATCAGCGAGAAGTTGCTGAAGCCGTGGCCCATCGTCATCGCTTGGATCGTTGGTGGCATTGTGATGCTGGTGCTGTGGCCGCGGCTTAAGGATCGCAAAGGTTTTGCGTTGGAGGAGCTGTCCACCAAACAGGCGCTCATGATCGGCTGTGCACAGGTGGCTGCCCTGTGGCCAGGCACCAGCCGTAGTTTCGTGACCATCCTGGCCGGCTTGCTTGTCGGCCTGTCACTTGTGGCTGCGGTTGAATTCAGCTTTCTGCTCGGCTTGCTCACGCTCACGGCTGCGACCGCGTACTCGTTGCTGTCCGACGGATCCGTTGTCCAAGACACTTACGGAATTGGGGCGCCCCTTGTCGGAATCGTGGTTGCCGCCGTCGCAGCGTTTGTCGCCGTGCGGTTCATGATCGCCACCCTCACGAAGGGCGGGCTGGCACCATACGGTTGGTACCGCATCGCAGCGGGCATCGGCACCGCTGCGCTAATCGCAACAAACGTCATCAAATAGCCTGCCGACTGGTGCAAAAAAGTCCTGCTCAGGAGGACAAATCGCACCAAGTCTCACGCTCGTTTTTGGACCCGCGCCCACTCGTCTTTCAAACCCACCGTGCGGTGGAACATGGCGGACGCAGCGTCGTAGGCGAAGTAGCCAAGTCGTTCGAACTGCAGTCCCTCGCCGTCAGCAGCGTCAGCCACCGCGGGTTCGCCGAAACCGTGGACCTGCGCGACCGATGCCGGGTTGAGGAACTCAAGTGAATCGTGCCCCTCGACGGCTTCGGGGTGAGCTTCGGTGAACAGCCGGTCGTACAGCCCGGCGGTCACCGGAACCGCGTGATCGGCAGACACCCAGTGCAGCGTGGTCTTCACCTTGCGGCCGTCTGGTGCGTTGCCGCCCTTGGTGAGCGGGTCGTAGGTCACGTGCACTTCCACCACGTTTCCGGCATCGTCTTTCAGCACACCTGTGCATTTCACGAAGTACCCATACCGTAAGCGCACTTCGTTTCCCGGGAATAGGCGGAAGTACTTCGGCGCCGGGACCTCCATGAAGTCGTCAGCCTCCACGTACAGCGAGCCACTGAACGGGACCTTGCGAGTGCCGCTCTCAGGGTCTTCAGGGTTGTTCACCGCATCGACCCATTCCACTTCACCAGCTGGCCAGTTGGTGATGACCACCTTGATGGGGTTCAGCACAACCAAGCGGCGCGTGGCCGTACGGTTGAGTTCGGTACGCACGAACGATTCGAGCAGTTCGATCTCGTTGATGCTGTTGGTCTTGGCAACACCGATATGCGCGCAGAAGGCTCGGATTGCCGAGGCCGGGTAGCCGCGGCGACGGAGCCCGCGGATGGTTGGCATGCGGGGATCGTCCCACCCGCTCACCATCTTTTCTCGCACCAGGTGTAGCAGCTTGCGCTTGGACATCACCGTGTGGGTGAGGTTGAGCCGAGCGAACTCGTACTGGTGCGGCAGTGGCGCTGGCAGATCCAGGTTGGCAAGGAACCAGTCGTACAACGGGCGGTGCGCGTCGAACTCCAGCGTGCAGATGGAATGTGTGATTCCCTCGGCTGCGTCGCATTGGCCATGTGCCCAGTCGTAGGTGGGATAGATGCACCACTGGTTGCCCGTGCGGTGGTGATGCACGTGGCGAATGCGATACAGGATTGGGTCTCGCATCTGCCCGTTGGTGTGGTTCATGTCGATCTTGGCGCGCAGCACTTTGGCGCCGTCTTCAAACTCACGATTGCGCATGCGGGCGAACAGGTCGAGGTTCTCTTCCACGCTGCGCGTACGGTACGGGCTGTCGACGCCGGGGACGCCGATGGCGCCGCGTGTGGCCGCAATTGTTTCGGCGTCCTGATCATCCACGTAGGCAAGGCCTTTGCGGATGAGCACCTGCGCCCACTCGTAGAGCTGCTCGAAGCGATCGGATGCGTACTGAATGTCTCCAGACCAATGGAAACCGAGCCAAGAGATGTCGTCCTGAATGGCGCGGACGTAGTCCGCATCCTCGGTGACTGGATTGGTGTCATCGAAACGCAGGTTGCAGCGCCCGTCGAACTCTTGCGCGATACCAAAGTTGAGGCAGATCGACTTGGCGTGGCCGATGTGTAGGAAGCCGTTGGGCTCTGGCGGGAAGCGGGTGACCACGGTGCTGATCAGCCCGCTGGCAAGGTCTGCTGCGACCTGGTCACGGATGAAGTCACGCTGCTGCGCGCCCGTGTGCTGGCCGCCGGAATTGGTGGCATTGGCAAGGGAGTCGGTCTTCGTCGCCTCGGGAGGAGGTGTTGCAGAGGGCGCAGTCATAGCCCGAACAGGCTACTCAGCTGCTCCCCTGCCGGGTTCCCGTCTAATCCGTGGCTCGCGATGCGATAAACCAAGGGTGTGCTGATCGTCCTGTCACCAGCAAAGTCGCTGGACTACGAGACCCCACCGGCAACCACCAAGTACACGCAACCGCGCTTGCTTGATCGCTCGCAGGAACTGGTGTCCATTATGGCCACCAAGTCGCCAGACGAAATTGGCCGGCTGATGTCCATCTCGCCTGCATTGTCCGAGTTGAACTACGAACGGTTCCAGTCGTGGAAGCGACCCCTGACGCGCAAGCGGTCGCGTGCAGCAATCCTGGCGTTCAACGGCGACGTGTACGACGGAATGAGTGCGCCGTCCACGTTCTCCGATGCAGACTTCGATCACGCGCAATCGGTCCTGCGAATGCTGTCTGGCCTCTACGGGGTGTTGCGTCCGCTGGATCTCATGCTGCCCTACCGGTTGGAGATGGGCACCCGCCTGCCAAACGCCCACGGCCGAGACCTCTATTCGTATTGGGGCGAAGACATCACCAACATGTTGCGCAACGACATGCGTCGCTCCCCCGGGCAGAAAGTGTTGGTCAACCTTGCCTCAGAGGAGTACTTCGGCAGTGTCCGACCTGCGTCGTTGAAGGTGCCAATCGTGTCGCCGCGCTTTCTCGATCACAAGGCTGGCGGCGACGCAAAGGTCATCTCGTTCTTTGCGAAAAAGGCACGGGGTGCAATGGCTGGCTGGCTCATCAGGGAGCGCATCACCAACGTCGATCGCCTTCCCGAGTTCACCGGTGCGGGTTACACGTTCTGCGAAGAGGCGTCCACGCCAGCTGTGCCGGTGTTCACCCGCAGCGGAGCCTGAGCGATCGGGTTACGGCGTCGTTGACTCGGGCACGTGGCAGTTTGCCGCTTGTCATGTCGGCCTCCAGCCCGTCAAGGATCTGCTCGGCTCCGTTGGTGGTCGCAAACAACACCATGTCGGCCCCGGCAGCAATTGCTCGTGACGCCCGACGCGCCACGGTCTTTTCTACGGACAACGCGCCCATACCGAGGTCGTCGGTCATGATCACGCCGGTGAATCCCATTCGACGCAGCTCGGCGTAAGCACCCGGCGTCCATGTGGTTGGTGTTGTCCCGTTGGTCAGTCCAGGCACCAGCAAGTGGCCCATCATCATCACCTTGGCGCCGCTCTTGATTGCGTCGGCGAAGGGCAGCAGATCCAACTTACGAAGCTCAGCGATCGGTGGTGTGGTCACCAGCCCCTTGTGTGAGTCTCCGTTGGCGGAGCCGTGGCCGGGGAAATGTTTGAAGACTGGGGTCAGCCCAGCATCGGTGAGACCATCAGCAAAGGCCTTGGCTCCGGTCCATGCGACTTTGGGGTCTTTGCTAAACGATCGGTCAGCGATGACGCCGTTGTCTCGGTCATCAAGGTCGAGGACCGGCGCAAAGTCCATGTTCAGTCCAACGGTTCGCAGCTTGTTGGCGTGAGTCTTCGCAATGGCACGGATGTCCGCAGCAGGTTGCGCGCCTAGCTCACGTGCGCTGGGGAGCGTGCCAAGCCCGGTGAGGCGCTGCACCCGTCCTCCTTCGTCGTCAACGGCGATGAAAGGGTCTGTAAGTTTCGCCGTTGCGATGCCACTGCGGATGGCGGCGATCTGAGCCTTTGCCCGTTTGATGGAGGATTGCGAGCGGCGTGAGCCCATGACGAAGAACCCGCCGATACCGTTGCGGGCCAGAAGGTTGAGGCGAGCATCGGTTTCGTCGGTAAAGCCGAGCATCAGCAACTGGCGAGCAGCAGCACGGTTGGTGAGGCTGGCCGCCGGTGCGCACGTACGAAGGGTTTCGGCGTTGGCATCTGAACTCTGAGTCACAGGAAGAATCATCAGCGCGCTGACGATTACGGTTCGAGCAACACGACTGGTCCAGGCGTTACGGGTGATCATGGGAGAAGCTCCGGTCGGTACTCGAAGTGCATCGAGTCGTAGTGATACCACTTAGCACCCCAGATGAAACCGTGGCGTTCGAAGACGCCGCCGATCTCGCAGGGGATGCGGTTGCGATACGAGGGTGGGGTGCCTTTGCCGGTCCAGCGCCAATAGTCGCTGTAGGCAGTGTTGAGATCGATGCCAATACCGTATGCGTGCATACTCAACCGCTTGGTACCTGCGATCGTGCGGAAGTTGTACGTGCCAGCCGAGGGGGTGACGTACTTGCGCAACTCTGGCTGCTTAGCAACAAGGGCGGCGAGGTCATTGGCCACCGCCTGCAGCGCCAGGTCGGTGCCGTTCACTTTGGTAACCGTCACCTTCTGCCCGAACCAGGTGATGGTTGTCAGGTTCTTCGCAACAGCTTTTGCGGTGCCGCCGTACATCGCAGCGAAGAACGGGTCGTAGCGGAGACGACCAGGGTCTTCATTCAGGGTTGGGGTGCGGACAGGGCAACCAACTGGATAGGAGATGGACAGTTGATCAAGCAGATCTGCCTGGTCGAGCCGCTGCTCAAAGGTGGTCGGATTTCGTTTCTGATCCACTGCCATCACGGCGCCGTTCACAACGACAGCTTGGCCGTCGGGACTGGCTATCACGTGGGCCGGATATGCGGCGATCAACTTCTCCACGGCCGCTGTGACTTCGGGCCGATCCGTCGGACTAGCTTCGGCCGCTTGTCGCGGCAAGATCTGTGCACATACCAGCACGTGAAACAGAAGAGCCAGCCTCCGGTTCCAGATACGCGGTGGAAGCAAGGCGTGTCTAGGCCGTTGCGCGGTTCTGCGGTCTTCAAACATGTTCAGCCAGAATACGAAGGATCACCTTGCAACCGGCACAAACGTTCTTCGGGGCCTGGGGCCGTCGTCATGTGCGACGGGCCTTCGCGACTCTTGCGGGGAGTTCGTTGCGGACGATGGAGAACAGTGCATCGCCTGGGCAGGATGTTTGGGACATCTCTCGGTGCCCGGCGATGGTTGGGGTCTCCACGCAAAGGCCGGCCTTCCACCGATTGGACTTGCGTGAGACAAACGAGGTGGTGCTCCCGGGACTGGTGTCGATTCCGTACTTCTCGGCCAAGGCAGCCAGAACGCGGCTGAGCGATTCAACGGCGGCGGGTGACGGTGGTTGCGCTGTGAAGTCGCCCACCATGCAGACCAACTGCGAGAAACCTTGGTTGCCTCCTGTGGCGTCACCCCGGACGGGGCCTGCCAGGCTGCCGGTGCGAGCTTCCCAGACTCCACCGAAGCGATCGATGAAGAAGTTGTAGGCCACATCGTTCCACCCCTTTTCGCCGGTGTGGAAGTTGAAGAAGCCACGGATCTGGTCTGCCACCGCCGATTCGGCGTAGGTGTTGGAGCTCACCGTGTGGTGCACCAGAAGGAACCGTGGGGTCTCTGCCTGCAGTGGCCCTTTGGCGACGAGCTTGCCTGCCCAGTCTGCCCGTGGGTGCACCGTCACGCCGTGCTTCGTAAAAAGGTCGACGAGGGGCTTCGACGACGGTATCGGCGAACCAGGAGCGGTAGCAGCGCACGCCTTCGAGCGAATCTTTACCTCGGCCGCTTGGGCCTCGCCGCTCCGCATGAGGGCCAAGAGCGCTGGGGCCAAGAGCGCTGGAACCGCGAGAGGAGCCGCTACTGCACGACCAAGGAACGAACGCCGTCCGATTGGATGGGTTGCAGGCGGGTGGTCGTCACACATGGAGCGTCAGGTTAGAGACTTGCGCCGGCCTGTCAGCGAATAGGTCCATTACTGCAGGTCTGAAAGTCCCCCACTCGGCCAAATCAGGTCGCGTTTGCACCCAGATCGGCCTGGTAGCGGACTTTGGTGCTGTGCCGGCTGGGGCCGGGCCGTGCCAGATGGATCGCGACTGGGCTCAGTGAGACCGAGTGATCGGCCAGAGCGCCGTCACTGGAATGGCGGAAAGTTGGTGGTCAATCGGATGCGCTTCTGGTGCCGTGGTCACGAGGTAGCCATGGTGGAACCGATCGCCCAAGCGGTCCCGCAAGAGACGCAAACCACGCGCATCGTTGTGCGACGGAGTAGCGCCGCTCTTGACTTCGATTCCGACGATGTTGCCATCGGGGTACTCCAAAACGATGTCAACCTCGGCCCCGCCCCGGTCTCGGAAGTGCCACAGGGTTGGCTGCGACTGAGACCAGCCGATCTGCTTGCGTAGCTCCATCATGACGAACGTCTCCAGCAGTGCGCCGAACCGTTCGGGAGAGCGAAGCAGGTGATCGGCGGTGAAGCCGTTGAGGGCCGCAGCCAGACCAGTATCGACCAAGTGGATTTTCGGGCGGTGCACCACTTTGCTGCTCAGGTTTGTTGACCATGCCGGGAGCAGTTGAAGGATGAACGCATTGCTTAGCTGGGCGAGATACGCGCTGATTGTCCGGGCTGGCCAGCCGAACTCTGATGCCAACCCTGCAACGTTGAGTTCCTCAGCGGATCGTGCCGCCAGCAAGCGGAGCAGCCGCGGGATCTCGGCGCTGCGCTCAACGGCCGCGATCTGGTTCACCACCCGGGTCACGCTGGTTGTGGCATAAGACTGGAACCAGGCTCGGCGCCGATGTGGTGCACGAGCCACAACCTCAGGGAACCCGCCTCTCACCAGCAGTTCGGCAAGCTCTGTCCGATTCACTGGTGCGCTCGCGACGACAGACCGTGGATCATCGAACATGGCGTCGACTACGCCCATTCGCCCCGGGAGCAGTTCGACCTCGCTGAAAGGCCACAGTTCCACAACCTCGACCCTGCCCACCAGCGCGTCAGCCATCTCGGCGACCGACAACAGCCGAGCTGATCCAGTCAGAACAAAACGACCTGGCCGGCGGTCGCTATCGACTGCAGCTTTGACCGCCCGAAACAGGCGAGGTTCCAATTGCGCTTCGTCGATGACGAGCGTATCGACGGGCCTATCCACGAAACTTCTTGGGTCTTGCCCAGCGGCACGCAAGGAGTGCTCTTGGTCCAAGTTGACGGTCTCGACGGACCCGACGAGTTGGAGCAGATCCGCTGTGAGCGTTGACTTTCCTACCTGCCGTGCACCGTTGATAACCACCACGGGGGTGTCGGCGAGGGCGTCTCGGATACGCGGAACAATGAGCCGATCGGTGACCATCACAACCCGAGTTTACGAGCTGCGGACGTTTCTGTCGACAGAAACGTCCGCAGGTTTCTGTCAGAAACGTCCGCAGGTTTCTGTCAGAAACGTCCGCAGAGTTGGGTCAGACGGCGCGGCCCAGGAAGGTGAGGAATTCGGTCTGGAGGTCCGCACCCTCTGGGCAAGCGGCCTTGCCGGCGAAGACGCCGGGGCGGCGGATCATGGCGTCCATTGGCTTGAGGCCGGAGTAGGACTGTTCAACGGCGTCGGCCGGGAGGGTTTCGTCGCCTCCGGTGGCGCGGGCCAGGTCCCATGTGTGGATCAATACGTCGGACGAGATGATGCGGCCGATGAACTGGTCTGCCGGCATTTCGCCGAAAGGCCCAGGGATGTTCTTGGACCAGTCCGCGGTGGGTAGTGCAGCAACGAAGGTGTCTCGGGTGAGACCCCATGCTGCTTCGATGTCTTCGTCGGCGGACACTTCTGGAAGCGGGGTTGCACCAAGTCCGGCGCCGGACTTGCGGAGGTTGTTGGCGACGTGCGCAACAACGTCACGTGCCTTCCATTCCGCGCACGGGGACTGCTGGTCCCATTTGCCGGCGGCGGTGGTTACCCGCTGGTCGAATCCGGCGACAAGTTGGCTGATGCGATCAATGGTTTCTTGGCTCATGTGCGTACCGTAGACCACAGCGGAGGGGCCGTCGCCCAAGCGAGGGTCAGGCATTCCCGAGTGTCCCAGCGAGGTGCGCCGCTCAGTCGGAACCTGTTTCGCTCAGACCTGGAATAACACCGCCGCCGCCCCACAATGCAGGAATGGGGGTCGCCCAAATCCGATCTTCGAGCCTCACAGTGAGTGGCCCGGTCTGAAAGACCACTCCACAAATGAATCGGTCACCAAGAGCTTCTCTGAGGAACCGGAGCCCTTTGCCATCGCCTTTTCCACCAGTGGCAGCCGACTGAGTTTTCGAGCATCTGCGTTGATCGAGGCAGCAGCCAATCCAGTGTCCACGGGATGCAGTTTCGAACGGCGACCGGCGCGGGCGGAAATCCCGACTGTCCAGGGTGGGAGTTCATCTACAAGATGACAACGTTGAAGGAGGGTGAGATATGTCCGAATTGTGTCGGGCTTGATCTCGACCGGTCAGCGTCTCGGTGCCTCGCGGCAACAGTCGATCACTAACCGACCCTGCGAGCAGAAACCGACTCGCCCCACCTTGCCGATCCACCACCCGCTTCACAGTCAAAAGCACTTCCGGAGCCCGTTGGAACTCGTCTATCGCGACGAGGCCCGGCGAGGTAAGCGCATATTCCGAACCGGCGCGAATTTCAGCCAGTGTTTCAGCGTCATCGAGATCGACAACTGCTGAGCCGTGTTGCGCTGCGATTGAGCTCGGGAACACCGAAATGCAGCGTTGCTAGCGGGGGTTTTTCGGATTTCTAGGGGTGTTTTTTCAGGCCCTCAAGAGTGGGATTTTCGGAATGTCTCGGTGGCCGAAGGCCGCGAGTCGATCAGGACCGTTCAGTGACCTTCTTCAATGAGGCAAGGCCCTTGTCGAAGTCCTTGCCAACCACTTTGTCCATGCTCATGAAGATGCCCATGATCTTGGTTAACAGGGTCTTCGGGCCGGTCATAGTCCAGGTGACGGTGGTGCCTTCCTTGCCGTCGCTTGCTGGGGCGAGCGCAAACACCGTCTTGTTGTTCGCCTTGAACGGCTTGATGAACTGCAGATCCAACGCGATGCGCTGCGGCGTGGACTCGGTGATCTCCATGCGGCCTTGACCAACCTTGCGGCTTCCGGCCCAGGCGTATGCGGTGCCCACACCAGAGGCAGTGCCCGTGTACGTGCGCTGAAGCGCAGGGTCCATGCCTTCCCACGGTGACCAGTCGACCCACTTCTTGAAGTTGTTGATCTGGTCGTGCACAGCCGCGGCTGGCGCGTTGATGGTGATGCTGCGTTCTACCGAGAATGTGGATTCGGCCATAACTGCCCCCTGATGAGCGCTCAGCGAGTGCGGAGCTTGTGTGACTGGTGGTCAAGCGTACGTTGGCTGGCTTGTGCCCTGCGCGCCAAACGCCTTAGGACACGTACGGTACGCGGCCTCGGCCCTGGATCGGGATGTTCTGCGCGCGTAGCACTTCGTGTTGGAGGGAATACATCGATGCGGCGGCACGGTCGATGTGGCGGGTATAGGCAATGGACCCAGCAAGGATGGGGCGCAGTAGGTTGCGGTCTTGGGTGCGTGCCGCGCCATATTCGTGTTCCACAATCAGCGGTGTAGTTGCGGGGTCTAGGTCAAGCAGTTCACGGACTGCCAGTTGGTGGTCAAGCCAGTCCACCGTGCGGTTCTGCAAATAGGCCAGCGGGTCGTGGCGTGCGGTGCCTGGAAGTTCGTGTTCGGAGAAGACCGTCTGCTTCTTCCAGGCATTGCCAAGGTCTGCTGGGTTGGAAGACACCTGTCCGTTGACCCAGTCCCCGCGTTGCACGGTCTGGCCGCCGTAACCCCATGCAGCCAGCCCGCGGGAGTCGATTACCTGGCCCTTCACGTGTAGACCAGCGATGAGAAACGCGTAGCCCTCGTCTTTCAAATACTGGAACACAGAGCGTGTGTCTTGGCCCATGAGGATGGCGTGTGATGGGTCGTAGTGGATTCGGAATTGGTCGCCCACGCCATGGCGATCGCAGATGCGGTGCAGGGCAATCCACATGCCTGCCGTGTAGGCCAGGTTGTTGTGGAAGTTGTCGCCGGCAGTCCATCCGGGCATAGGGCATTGCTCCACCCGATATTGCAGGCCGCGAGCTTTGGCTTCACGTAGCAATGGGATAAACGACGTCTCAAACTCGTCCAGGTTTTGGTCCATGGACTTGGATTGGTCTCGCCCCACAAACCCGCACACGGCGCGCACACCAAGCAAGGCTGCGGCGTCCATGGAACGCACAGCAAACTCGTGCTTCTTGCGACGAATGGCCGGGTCTGTGTGCAGCATGTCGTCGAAGTAGCCGATGTCTGCGATGCTCACGCCGGTGTCGCTGATGGCCGCCAGCACGCGTTTGGCTCGGGCTTCGGTGAACGGTTGGCGAAGGTCGAGGGTGTTGGCTACCGGGTCCAACAAGGCTTCGGCCGGAACGTCGGCCTGCGACGGGTGCAGCGCAGCGGACAGCTCAATGCAGTCCACGCCCAACGTGGACGCGAAGTCCAGCCACTCTTCTACGGCAAGGTCTGGGTCGGCGTCTCGCAGTTCACGCGGCGTCAGTTCCTGCAGCGCCGCGGTCAGCACCCCAACGGGCATGAAGACTGGTTGGAACTCACCGTTGGACATGGCACCTCATCAACTGATCGGCTCTGCTCGCACGAACCGTTCGGGCGTGCTGCCGGACTGTAACTGACCGGCACCCGCGCACGCGATTAGAGGATCAGCTTTGGGGCTGGGCGGGGTGGTGGATATTCGCCCCAAAGCGCGTGTAGGCGTGGCCCGAAGCGTGGGGTGAATTGCGGTTCCGGATTGTCTGGTGTGCCGTCGTCAACCAGCAGGATGGGTTCGGCGTCGCAGCCGAACTCGCCAGGCCCCTCGGGCGGGATATACCAATTGTGGCGACACAGCGGATGCGGTTCGTTGGTCCACAACGTACGGGTGGCCACAATGAGTTGGCAGAGATGCTCGACGGATGCTTCGTTCGTTCTGGCACGACCCACGAGCACGGTCGAGCGCGTTGGTATGCCTACATACCAACCATGCTTGCCGGACTGTTCGATTCGTTCGGGGTGGAGCGCATTGGTGTGGTGAAACGTTGATGGCCCGTCACAGTCCCAGCCGAAGGTCAGTCGCATTTTGCGTCCAACACGTTCGCTGTTTACGTTGGCACGGGCAACGGCGAAGGCTTCTTCGGGATCCATCCCCCACTCGTCCAGGTCGACGCGTCGCACGTTTTGGCTGGCATCGGACCTGCGCACATAGAGCAGCCAGCGCGTGCCGGGGAACGCTGGCCGGGAGACCATCGCCGGCTCATCCCATCCGTAGATCGGAGGCAATGAGTCGAGCACGGGCACACCGTCAATATGGGTGTCCTCGGCCAAGCGGAGGCGGAGGCTGGCGCGGGCGACGTCCGTGCTCATGGAGGGGTTGGGATCAAGCGCAACGTGTCGGACAAGGCTGGACACGAAGTGCCGAACAATGTCGGCCGCTGCGTCAGGATTTGTACGCGCGCATTCATCTACGAGGTTTGCCAGATTGACAACAAGGCCGTCGCCGTTCACATAGAGCGGGCCGTCTCCGTGAATGACGATGCCATGTTGCGCTGCGCACTCGCGGAACATCTGGCGAACCAGTCCAGCGACCGCACCAGCCGGATCGGATGGGTCGAACATGTCGAGCGCTCCCCCATTGCATGAGGAGACAGCCGAGGCGGATGGGGCTGAGGGTTCGTCCGGAACCCAACGGTCGGTGGAATGAAACGTAGTTGGCGACACGACAATAATGTCGCGCTTCATGTCATTTCATGTCAAGCCACATCGCTACGCTGATCTCTCACGGGAGGGGCCGCAAAGCCTCACGTAGCATCTTCACCGATGCGAACCACGCTGGATCTAGACGAAGAAGTCTTGGAATTGCTGAAGAAGGTGGCGGCGGCCACGGGAAAGTCTGCCGGCGCGGCTGCCTCAGATCTCATCCGCTGCGGCCTAGCCCCGGAAGAAGCGCTGATTGTGAGAGATGGTTTGCTGACCTTTCCTGCCCCAGCTGCCGGAATCACTGCTGTCACTACTACGGAGCTTGTCGACCAACTGTTCGACGAACTTCCGTGACAACCCGAAAGTCTCATCGCTGGTTGCTCTCTCCTGCGTTCAGCCTAAGGAGGGCCACTATCGCTTTTAGGACACGCCGCAGAAGCGATCGCCATAACGGGTTATGGCTGGCCGGTCTCAGGAGTTGGTCAGGCCGAGGAAGCCCGGGTGCCGACAGGTGACGCCCCCACCCTCACTCCTTTTCCACACCAGGAAGAACGCCTGGGTGTAGGAATCGGTTATGGCCCTCAAGGTTGTGCTCTTTGCAACGTTGGCGATCACTGCTTCGGTTTTTGCAGCGCCTTCCCCCGCAATGCAGGCGCAGCCGGAAAGTGCTCAGTGCACTGACTGGGTCACGAGCCCAACACCGCTCGCGCTCAGGCACTCTGCGGGCGCCTGGCTCACTGCGCATCACGTGGTTGTGTGGGGTGGCGGTGACGGCAACGGCAACGCAGTTCTAGATGGCGCCTCGCTGGATCGGCGCACAGGTCAGTGGACACCGATGGCCGAAGCTCCGAGATCCAGTCCTTGTAGCCGTCATTGCGACGCATGCCTTTGAACTCACCGCCGTTCTTAGCGATCGGCCGCCTGGTCGAAAGCCCCGGGATCAGGATGTTGCGCGCCGCTCGACGGGGCTTCAACGTTGAGGCCCATCAAGCGATGAGTAGTGGTCTCGTAAGACGAAGCAACCCGGCGGCGTATTCGTCTCTCTACTTTGGCTGTGACTCGTTGACCGATGGAAAACCCGATCACTTTCGGAGCCGCCTCTCGGCTCACCAACCCGCTAATCACGGTCCCCTCATCGGTCCGTATTTGAAACGTGGAACGGCCCTCAAGCATGACGCCTCTGAGTTCGCCAGACACCTCGTAGCTCTCACTTTGTAGTTCGGTCTGCTGGAGCGCATGGAACACGGCCGAGGATCGGTCCCGTGTAAGCGAGGTTCGACGCGAAGAGCCACGTTGGTTCACCCAGTGGATCTCCACGTCAAGCTTGCGGTGGCGAAGTGTGCCGACGAAACTAGCTGCGGCCCGAACAGTTTCCCGTCCGAGCTGGTCAACAGCAGCTTCAACTGATAGTTCGACATCTTTCTCAGACCCCGCCGCAGCGACGTCGGACAGGAGCAGACCTACTGGATCGATTCGGTTGCCGGGATCGACAAGCTCGAGTTGCGGAGCAGTCCCAATCTCGAGCACAAACGACCCAGGGCGAGTTGAGACGAATGCGTCGGAACCGAATTGGTCCAGCAGCCTGCTCACCGGCTGCAGTAGGTCCGAAAGGGCAGACATTTCCATTCGGTTTGCCTGGACGCTCTGGCCGGAGAACCGCAGATCCAGCTTGCTTCCCAGCGCAACCGAGGCGAGCTCGGAAAACAACTGTTCTCGCTCGTCAGTTAATGCGAACCACCTGGAACGCGCAAAGCCGACGAGCGCTGCAGAGGTACCGCCCAGATTGCCGAGCAGTTCGTCAATCAGCGAGATTTCTTGCCGAAGCCAATCAGCCCGACGAATGGTCCCAGTTCGACTCATTCGCGCCCTCCAATCCCTTCAATTGAGATCCATCCAGTTTCGCGTTGATCGCCATTCTGGTCAGTGCAGCGCCTGGAGCTTCTGATTGCCTCCCGGTCGCGCCCATAGCTTTGATCATGATGCGTCGGGGGTATGACAGCAAGAAGTAGCTCCCCCGAATGCAACTTCGAAGGCCCGGCCGCCAAAAGTCGCAGTGGCCACTCGCTGGGCACGTTTGGCTGCCCAAAGAGTACAACGTCGAGACCGGCAGGCTCCAGGTCGTTGAGGTCGGCAGCGAAAGGCCCACGAATCCAGAGCTCCCATTCGTCAACCATAACTTCGCTTAGCCACGTGACCATCGCCGACAGGTGTTCGCCAAGATGCTCTCGGCTATCGGACCCTTGTGCGAGGAGCGCGAGGACCGCACCGAGGCTCGTTTTGTGCGGCAGGTAGACCCGCTTCTCGTCCACGGAGTAAGCGAGGCGACCGAGTTCTAAGAAGCCGTGTGAGAAAGAGTCAGCAAGGGCCACGGTTACAGCTGCTCGCATGCGATGCCGTCTCGGTCACGGTCGAGCGACGGGCCCACCAGCTTGTACAACGCTGCGTCCACGCGGAAGTTCCGGACCTTCTCTCCGTCAGTTCGGTCCACTGCGCCAGGCCTACCCACGCCGTGTGGGTACACGCGATTCAACTTCGCACACGAAGTGAACGGCCGCTTCGACGCTGCACTCGCGGCGGGCGCAATCGACGTCAACGCCAAGGTCGCTCCTAACAACACGCCCACCCGTCGAGTCATCCTCATGGTGTGCCGAGACCCGAAGTTCCGTGAGACGAATAACAACCGTCCTGTCCTAGATTCACGCCACACCCGTACTTCTTGGCGCCCGCCTTGAGCCGCCGCAGCGAACTGTAGAAGCGCTCACTCTTCGAGGTCAAGCCGCGTGAGCCACGATCGCGTCACGGTCACACCTCGCCTGTAGGTTGGAGACATGGACCTCGACGGTGGGCTCTTCGATTTCCAGGAGGTGGCTCACCTCTTGGGGGTAACTGACCAAACCGTCGCGCGCATTTGTCTTGGCGATGGTGTGGATGTGCCGCTGGTTCCACCCGCACACGGCTGGGCGCTGTCCTTCGGCGATCTGGTGGCTGCGTCCGTGGTGGTCGCATTGCGTAGGCGGGATGTCACCTACAGCACGCTCCGGGGGCTCAAGAGGCTGTTGGCAAGCCAGACGAGAGTCAGCCAACCCTTCAGCCATCAGCAAGCGCTGCGAATCATGGGCACTGCAGGTAACGACGTGGTGGCCGATGTGGGCGATGGGTGGGAGAGCATGCCTTCCCGTCAGCTCACGTTACGGGAGCCGGTTGAGGTGTATCTGGAACAAATCCAGTTCGGCCCTGATGGTTTCGCAACCCTGTGGGTTCCGTACGAGAGAGTTGTGTTGGACCCCGAGGTTCAGGCTGGCAGTCCTTGCGTTGAGGGAACCCGGTTTGAAACGCTTGAGGTGTTCGACCTTGTCGAGCAGGGCTACGCGGCTGAAGACATTGCAAGAGACTTTGAACTGGAACTCGCTGGCGTAGAAAGCGCTGTGCGATTCGAGCAGTACCTGGCGGACCATGTCGGAATCCACGCAATCCACGCCGCGGCGCTTCGATAAGCCACGGCCAACCGGCAGCTACCGGGGCCACACCGTCCGCATCTTTCTCGACGAGATGCTCGCGCCCGATATCGCAAAGGCCCTTGTCGCGCTCGGGGTAGACGCCGAGTCAGTGCCGCGGCGAACCAAAGACGAGGCTCTCATTCAGATGTGTCTTGCCGAGTCACGCACCTTGGTAACGAAGAACCACGACGCCGTCTACCGGGCCGCCAAGGCCGGAGCCCGAGCGGTGTACCTCCACTTCCAAAAAGGGCATCGCTCCAACCTGCGACACAAGTTGGTACCGCAGGCGGCGCACCTTGATCGGTAGTGTCGAACGGTGCTTACCCTTCCTCAGTTGGAACGTCATTTGTTTGCGGCGGCAGACATTCTCCGAGGAAAGATGGATGCGTCCGAGTTCAAGGAGTACATCTTTGGCGCCCTGTTCCTGAAGCGGGCGTCCGACGTGTTCGAGATCGAACGCCAGAAGGTCATCGACGAGCAACTCGCTCAGGGTCGCAGCAAAGACGAAGCGATCCGACGGGCCGACGATCGGGACTTCTACAACGACGCGTTCTTCGTCCCCGAAGCCGCCCGCTGGTCCAACCTCCAAGCCAACCTGCACCACCAGGTCGGCGACGGGCTCAACAAAGCCCTTGCCGCACTCGAACACGCCAACCAGGCTCTTGAAGGCGTGCTTCAGCACATCGACTTCAACAAGAAGGTCGGCAACACCACGGTGCCCGACAAGAAGTGGCGTGACCTCATCGACCACTTCTCCAAGCATCGTCTCCGCAACGAGGACTTCGAGTTCCCCGACCTCCTTGGCGCCGCTTACGAGTACCTCATTCGCGATTTCGCTGACTCTGCTGGCAAGAAGGGCGGCGAGTTCTACACGCCCCGCCAGGTTGTGCAGCTCATGGTCCGGGCTTGTTGACCCACAAGAAGGTATGTCCATATACGACCCATGCTCCGGGTCGGGCGGCATGCTCATCTACGCCCGCAACCATGTGGCCGACAACGGCGGCAACCCGCGCAACCTGCAGCTGGCCGGACAAGAGGCCAACGGCACCACGTGGTCCATCTCGAAGATGAACATGCTCCTGCACGGCATAAACGACGCCGACCTTCGCAACGACGACACGCTTGCCAGCCCTGAACACCTCAACGACGGCGAGTTGAAACGCTTCGACCGTGTGATCACCAACCCGCCGTTCAGCCAGAACTACGACCGGTCCACCCTCAAACACACCGAACAGTTCCGGTACGGATACACCCCAGAAGGTGGCAAGAAGGCCGACCTCATGTTCCTCCACACATGATCGCCGTCCTCAAACCTGGCGGCATCGTCGCCACCGTCATGCCCCACGGCGTCCTCTTCCGTGGTGGCGAAGAAGGCAACATCCGCAAACGCCTCGTCGAGGACGACCTCCTCGATACCGTGATCGGCCTCGGACCGAACCTCTTCTACGGCACCGGCATCCCCGCCGCCATCCTCATCCTTCGGGCGAAAGGCTCAAAGCCCGCCGAACGGCGCGGCAAGGTCCTGTTTATCAACGCGGGACCGAGAGTTCTCTGAAGGACGAGCGCAGAACTTCCTGCGCCCGCAGCACGAGGAGAAGATCACAGCAGCGTTCAAGGACTTCACCGACATCGATGGGTTTGCGAAATTCGTCGATGTGAAAGAACTCAGCGAGAACGACTACAACGCCAACATTCGTAGGTACGCAGACAATGCGCCACCACCCGAACCGCAAGACGTTCGAGCTCACCTCCACGGCGGCGTGCCAATGGCCGAGATCAATGATGCCGCATCACTCCTCGCCGAAGGTGGCGTCGACTTCACCTTGCTGTTTCGCGACCGAGGCGACGGTTACGCAGACTTCGTGCACGAGATGACCGAACAGGCGGGCAGAGACGCAGCGCATGCGGTGATCCGTGAAGCCGTCCAACAGCGCGCTGCTCAGAACTCGATCGCGAAGTGGTGGGAAGGCGAGACGCTCCCCGCCCTCGCAGCGCTTCCAGCAACAGGAACACTCGTCGGACTGCGGTCAGCGCTTGTGAACTCGTTCGTGGCCGATGTCGAACCGTCCGGCATCAGTCGCTTCGCTGCAGCTGGAATGGCCGCAACATGGTGGGAGGACTCCACGTTCGACCTCAAAGCCGCAGCCAGCCACGGATGGCAAGCCGTGCTCGAAGGCTGGCTCACCACCGCCGAAGCAAGCCAAGAAGACAAGAACGCCCCCGACCTCGCCGACACCCTGGCAATCCGAGTCCTCGCCGGAGAACACCTCACCAGCCGAACAAACCTTGCCGCCGAAGCCGCCCGCCTCGACGCCGAAGTCAAAGCCGCCGAAACGACCGACACCGACGAAGAGGGCGATGACGAAGAACGAGAAGACGCCATCAGCCCGGCCGAGTTGAAGCAGCTCAAGACCGACCGAACCAAAGCAAAGAAGGACCTCAAGGCCATCGACGACGGACTGATCGTCGAGGCACGAAAGCGCCTCGCCGCAATGAGTGACGCCGAATCGTTCCAGCGCGTGAGCGCCGAACTACGCAGCCGAATCGACCGGCTCGTGGCCGAACACTACGCGGACATGCAACGTCGGACTACCTCTTGCTACGACAACCTGGCCGACAAATACGCCATCACCCTCCACCAACTCGAGGCGGCGCGGGACAATGCCGCCGCCCGCCTCGCGCAGCACCTGCAGGAGCTCGGGTATGAGTGACTGGGTTGACTCAACTTACGGAGAAGTAGCTCCGGCAAGGCGAGAACGTTCGGCAGACCATCCGACCGTCAGCGCATTGTTGTCAGTGACGGCTGCGGAGGGAGTCATCGACCAGGCGCAATCAGGTCGCCGCGACATTTCGGCTCCAGACAAATCGAAGTACCTCGTGGTTCGGCTCGGAGATGTGGTCTACAACACGATGCGAATGTGGCAGGGAGTCTCCGGGTACGCAGCTCTGGAAGGCATCGCGTCGCCCGCTTACACCGTCGTGACGCCAAACCCCTCCGTCTTGGACGGGCGATACCTGGCGCACCAAATGAAACGACCCGAGAATGTGGCGATCTACCGTGCGCTTTCGCAAGGCCTGGTAAGTGATACATGGAGTCTCAAGTACCAAACGCTCGCCAAACTCCCTTTAGCGATCCCGCCATTGGAGGAGCAGCGGCGGATCGCAGAGATCCTCGACACGATCGACGAAACTATCCAAGCCACCCAACGCGTCATCGCCAAACTGACGCTCTTACGCGACGGAAGGCGTCGTTCGGTCATGGCATGCCATATCGGGCAATACGCCTCGAGCCGTTTTGGAGACCATTTCGCGATGATCCTAGGAAAGATGTTGAGTCCAGCAGCTCTCCGCGGATCGAGCCGAACACCCTTTCTCGCGAACAGAAACGTTCAGTGGGAGCGATTCGTCTTGGACGATCTTGACAGCATGGATTTTTCGGACGACGAAAAGGTCAAATACAAAATTGAGCCCGGCGACTTGCTTGTCTGCGAAGGCGGCGAGGTGGGGCGAGCTGCTGTCTTGGAAACATAGGCCGGGCTGACTTCCTCTTTCAGAAGGCGATCCACCGCTACGTCCGACCTGGTTCCGTTAGGTCTGAGTACGCCATGCACTTCCTAAGACATGCATCTGAGTCCGGCATCTTTGCCCGCTATACGTCCCAGACCAGCATTGCGCACTTAACGGGCGAGCAACTCGCGAAGATGCCCCTCCCCAGTTTCTTCGGTCGATGCCCAGAGCGAACTCGTTGACGAGCTGAGACTTCTCGGTAAACAAGTCGAGTCAGAGCGGGTAGCGCTACAGAAGTTATAAGTCGGCCCGAAAGGGCTCGCGACGGACCTCCTGTCCGGTCGGGTAAGGACGGTCGAATCATGAGCGGCGGGCCGGAGTGGGAGTTCGTTGAGCAACCGCTGCTTGTTCATCTCGCCTCCTTGGGTTGGCCGATTCTGAATTGGTCCGAGGCCAAGCCGAGCGACAGGGTTGGTCGGTCGTCGGATCGGGCGGTGTTGTTGGAGGAGCGGCTCCGTGATCGCATGATCGCGACCCACATCGACCCGAGCGGAAAGCATTGGCTTGACGACAGTCGGTTGAACGCCGCTATTGCGGAGTTGCGGTCAATGCCCCCCGGGCATGAAGCTCTTGGAGGCCAACCGTAGGTCCACAGAACTTTTGCTGAACGGCACCACCGTGCCTGGATTCGAGCATAGGGATAATGGTCGGAACCAGACAGTGAATTTCATTGACTGGGATCGTCCGGAGCGTAATGACTTCCTGGCCGTCTCGCAGTTCCCTGTGGCGACACCGGGTCAGCAGGCAGACATCCGTCCCGACATCACGTTGTTCGTGAACGGGATACCGCTCGTCGTAATTGAGGCAAAAGCGCCGACCAAAGGGCCGACCGACGCAATCGAACAGTTGCGTCGATACGCAAACCAGCGCGAAACCAACGCCGACGAGGGTTCGGAGCAGTTGTTCTGGACAAATCAGTTCACCATCGCGACGACGGGCGAGAAGGCCCTGGTTGGGACGTTCACGGCGCTGCCCGAGCACTACTTGGCGTGGAAAGACCCATACCCGGTCACGTTGGACGAGTTGGCCGCCGAGCGGGGCAAGGGTGTGCAGCACTTGTCGCAACAGGAGATTCTTGTCGCGGGGATGCTGGCACCAGCCCGATTGCTCGACATCGTTCGGCACTTCACGTTGTTCCAAGAGATAGACACGGGTTCGACGGTGAAGGTCGTCGCCCGGTATCAGCAGTACCGCGGTGTGCAAAAGGCCATGACACGGCTGCTGACGGGTAAAACGAAATCTGCGGACGGTCACGTGGATCGTCGGGGTGGGATCATCTGGCACACGCAGGGTTCGGGCAAGAGCCTCACCATGGTGTTTCTGATTCGTGCGATGCGAAGCCACCCGGTGTTGCGTCGGTTCAAGATCGTGTTGGTGACGGACAGGACCGATTTGCAGGACCAGTTGGGTAGCACGGCGCAACTGACGTCGGAGACCGTGAAGGTCGGAACGACCACAGCGGGAGCTAAAACAACTGATCTCGGCACCCAGCTCGGACATTGTCATGGCCATGATCCAGAAGTACCGAGACACGCCAGGCCAGTCCGGGACTGGCGTGTCTGACGGCGAGTCGTTCGGATTGCTGAATGGTTCCGATGACATTTTGGTGATGGTTGACGAGGCGCACCGTTCGCACACCAACACAGCCCATGCCCGCCTGATGGAGTCGATGCCCAACGCAGCCCGGATCGGGTTCACGGGGACGCCGATCATCATGGGAAACCGCAAGAAGACGGAGTCCATCTTTGGCGGGTTCTTGGACAAGTACACGTTGCGTGAGTCCGAGGCAGATGGTTCGACCGTTCCGATCTTCTATGAGGGCAAGACCACTGAAGCGACCGTGAAGGGCGCTTCAAAGCTGGACGAGATCTTCCTTCGCAAATTCTCGGGTCTCACGGACGAGCAACTTGAACTGCTGCAGACGAAATACGCGACCGCGGCCCAGGTACTCGAAGCACCCGAGATGATTCGTGCCAAAGCGGAGGATTTGATCCGGCACTACGTGTCCACGGTGATGCCAGGAGGTTTCAAAGCGATACTGGTCGCCACCAGCCGCGAGGCATGTATTCGCTATCACGCAGCACTGAACGAGGCACGTGACACCTTCGTCGAGATGGTGGAAGACGAAGGGCGACGGCTCGTGACACACGCTGAGAATGGTGCGGTGTTGAACCTTGAGGAGCAGGTCATTGCCGACGCTGTCCACCGTCTTGAATTGATACGTGCACTTCGTTTCGAGCCAGTGATCTCTGGCGCACAGAATGATCCTGCGACCTACGAGCCGTGGACCGATCCCGTCGGCCAGAAGCAGCGAATCGGCCAGTTCAAATCCAAGCTCGGCCTCACCGGGGAGAAAACTGACCCGCTGGCAATCTTGATCGTGAAGTCGATGTTGCTTACCGGGTTCGACGCTCCCCAAGCCCAAGCGTTGTATCTCGACCGGATGATCCAGGAAGCAGAGCTCTTACAGGCCATCGCTCGTGTGAACCGCACCGCATCGCGCAAGACCTATGGACTAGTCGTTGATTACTACGGCGTTTCGTCGCAACTCTCCAAGGCATTGAAGGCGTATGCCAGTGACCAGGGTGAGCTTGATCCCGATGTTGATGGCGCGCTTCGTCCGTTGAGCGTGGAGATCGACAAGCTGGCCCCACAACGTGAACGGGTTCGTCAGATCTTCGTGTTGAAAGGGATAGAACCGGCCATAGACGGGGACGTGATCGAGGCATGCGTCCAGCTCCTCGAAGACGAACGCCTCCGAGCCGAGTTCGACGTTGCGCTGGGCGTATTCCAAGACACCTACGACACCGTTGCACCAAGACCAGCAATCCTGCCTTTCGTTGATGACCTCGTGCTGTTCACCGACATTCAGATCCGGGTCCGCCGCCGATATCGCGACACCGCCGATGGGGACTTTGATCCGAAGATGTACAAGGAGAAGGTCCGCAAGCTCATTGACGACCACATCACAGTGCTCGACCTCACCCAGAAGATCCCGGCAGTGAAGATCACCGACCCTGGGTTCCTTGCCACGATTGGTCAACAATCCACACCACGAGCCAAGGCGTCGGAGATGGAACACGCCTTGCGGCACCACATTCGCCAGCACGTGGACGAAGACCCCGTGTACTTCACGAAATTGTCCGAGAAGCTCAGCGAAATCATCGAACGACTCAAAGACAACTTCGAACAAATGGCGCTGGAGTTCGGCGTGCTGATCAAAACCGAAAACGAAGGCCGCAAAGACGAGAACAAGACCGGACTCAACCCGAACGAACTCCCGTTCCACGGGCTACTCGCTGAATCTGTTGCCACGTCGGACACCGCAGCCGGGACGACGCTTGTCGATCTCACTCGCGAACTGGTGGCATCCATTCGTTCACAGATTGGGATGGTTGGGTTCTGGGAAAACCCAACGAAACAAGACGAGTTGCGACGCAGCGTCAAACGCCAACTCGATGGCAGTCACCTCTTCGATTACGACACCCTCGACGAGTTGTCCGTCAACATCGTCGACGTGGCCAAGGCCAACAAGCACAAACTCACATGAGCACCTTGGCAATCGACGCGGCATCTGTGCCGGTCCACACGCTCCATGTCCTCACTGTCGACGACCTAACCCTGACCGTTGCGCCACCCACACGCGCAGCGTCGATGGAGATCGTGGTGGAACGGGACGCATCGCTTGTGCTGCGTGCCCCAGCGTCGGTGACGGACGCGGCCGCTCGTGCGTTCGTCCAAGCCAAACGATCGTGGATCTATCGCCGCCTGGCGGAGAAGGACGCCCTCATTGGACCGCCCGTCACCAAGGCGATGGTCAACGGGGAAGGATTCGCCTATCTCGGCCGCAGCTACCGCCTCACCCTTGACCCCGCAGCCATCGGGCCTGTCCGTCTCGACCACGGGCGATTCATCATCCCCGAAACCACTGCCTCGTCAGAGGGGCGCGACGCGATGCGACGCTGGTACATCGAAACCGGCCAACCATGGCTCCAACGCCGCGTCACACCATGGGCTGCTCGAGCCGGCGTCACCGACGTCATTGTTGACGTCCGGGATCTTGGCTTCAGGTGGGGATCAATTCGCACTGATCTCTCCGGGACCGTGCGTGTACGGATCAATATCCATTGGGCGACGCTGCAACTACCGCCAACCCTCATCGATTATGTGCTCGTCCACGAGATCGCACATCTCACCGAGCCCAACCACACACCCGGATACTGGACCATCGTCAGCCGATTGCTTCCCGGCTACGAAGCGCACAAACAAGCCCTCGCTTCCGTCGGCAAAAGGGTGTGGCTCGGGTAACAGTGAAAGCTGGTCGGGACATTTCTGTCATACCCCGCTGATTGAATGGCGGGCGGGCGATCCACTTGCGATGTCTGCCCAACTTCGAGGCCTTCGTGGATTACCTCGCTTTCGGTTGACACAACACTGTCACCCCACTGTTTGCGAGTTTGGAGGCCCAAAATGTCCGTGTACGAAGTATCGGCTGATCACATCAGCTACCTGGTGAGTCTTGGACGTCACCTGCGCGTTCAGATATTGCTGCACAACGGGGGTCTAATTCAGCTGGATCTCGGATCTTCGATCCACCGCACGGCTCTTGCCGCAGCTTTGCGGGAAGCGAACCTGCTATCGGTAGGAACGCAAGACGATGAGTTACGCGAAGCCTCGCCCGACTCTTCTCATGTCGACGACGGCGAAATCCGCACTCTGACCGCCAGCCAACTTTGCCAGGCCCTGCAGTGGGTGACCTGTTACCGGTACCAGTCGTGCGAGTGGCCTGACTGGCCTAACTCGCTTGCACACACGTACACCGATCGCCTGCACGCAGAACTGGTCACGAAGCTGATCGCGCTCCACGACACGGTCTGGGACTACCCAACAGAGAAGAACGCCGACGGGCGACACGGCTTCGATTTTCGACCGGCAGGGGGCCTCATTCAGTGAGGTCACTGGCATCCCCCTCGCCCAAGTCAAGTCCGATCAACTCAGCAAGGGCCTTCGCATCTAGGTGCTGCGCAGGATCAGCGAGCCCGGCTTCGGTGAAACTGCTTCTCACCCTGAACCAGATTCCTAAACGAGGTCTCTTGAGCCTTCATGTTTCGTCAATCCTTGCCACGCCAGCGGATCTCGCAGAACAGGACCGTATCGGACGCCGAAGCAAGACTCACGTACTTGCACGCGTCCACGCTGGGACCAAGATCGTCAGCACGATGCAGCTGCATCGTGCTGGATTCGGACAGATCCGTTTAGGCGCTACGTCGCGCGTTTGAGAGCGGAGCGAAGGTGGGAAGCGATCTCCTCCACCCGGTCGGCGAATGGACCCTCCTTGCCAACGTGCTGACCAAGAGCTTTCGGCCAAACCACCACCACGCCGTTCACGTTCTTCGGCTTGCTCTTCGTCCACTCGGCAGCAACGAAGCACAACACGCCGTGCACGGGGAGGTCGGGCCATCGCTCGGCAAGCTCTCCCTTCAAGGACGCCATCTGCACGAGCACACCATCGGCAAGTTTGGTCCGGTCGCTTCCACCCACATACAGCCGCCAATCCTCCTTAAACATGCCGCCCTTGTTCCGCATCTCAAGGGTTCCGGTGTACTGCTTGGCGTCGATCACGTAGACCCCTGCCGGTCCAACCACGATGTGATCGATGTTGCCCGTTTTCGACCCGGGACGAAGCCGGTCGTGCAAGACCTGGATACCTGACACAAGTTCCAGCACCTCGGCCACTCGACGCTCCCCGGCAGCCCCCACCTTCCAGGCAGTCGTTGCTTGTTTCTCCGGCCCATGCGTTGGCCGCGCAGTGAACGCGTTCGCGATAGCTCCAAGAATTGGGCGCTGTTGTTTTCGTTCGAGTCGCAGCTGCTGATCAGCGTCGATGAGCGCCTGCTTCTTGTTGCGCTCGTTCCGCGCTCGCTTCTCGTATTCCTTGTTGGCCGAAGCGCCAGCAACGTCTGGTGCCACAACTTCCACCGGTTCCACCGTGTCGTCCATGAGATGCTCCTCGTCGGGCAAACCTGCTACGTGCACAGATGAATTATCGGGCGGACATTCCGAGGCCGGGGTAGGTGCGTCCACGTTCACACTCCGGCACACGAGACAAATCACCACCCTCCGCTCCTTATACCAATAAGCCTGTTCGCCAACGCGTAGCTCCGACGCGCATTCAGCGCACGAGTCATCCCGCTTGAGTGACAGTTGTTTCATCGTCAAGAGCCTCCGTCGCCACCTGTATCGCCATCATTGCCCAGGGCGCAACTAAGCCGCAATGGTGGTAGCAGCGGTCGAGCTGCGGCGCAGTTGAGCGGGGTCGCAGATGGATCACCGAGACGACCGTTCAGTATCGGCAGACTCGTCGTAAACCAACCGGCACTGGAGATTTCGTGGAAGACCCTGGCATTCCTCAACAGCCAACAGATCAAAGTTGTTTCCGTCGTGCGCTGGGAAGCTGCTGGCTTCGGTGGCTTCCTCCCGTTACTCAACCTTCCCGCAAGCCAGGTCCCCGATGTCGGCGGCGTATACGCCGTGCTCCGAGAGAGCACAGCCATGCCCGAGTTCCTGGTTCAGAGCGGCGGGGGCTGGTTCAAGGGAAGACCCCACCGTGACTATCGACGTGTTGCAGTGCAACTGGGTCGACGACACAGACACGGTCTACATCGGTAAGGCGACTTCTCTACGGTCCAGGCTCCGGCAGTACGCAGCCTTCGGTGCGGGGAAACCGATCGGCCATTGGGGAGGGAGATACATCTGGCAGCTCGCGGACGCCTCGTCTTTGTTGGTCTGCTGGCGGCCAACCACCACCACACCAGCGAGCGTCGAATCCGCATTGATCGCTGATTTCGTATCCGTCTTCGGCAAACGACCTTTCGCCAATCTCCACGATTGAGGAACTCCTCAGCACGGCGATACCGCCCTCCCCCGAATCGCCACCCGAAAGTCCACCAACCGGAAGTTGAAAGTCCCCCACTTCGCTAAATCAGGCTCTGTACAGAGTGGAAGGGAACGAGTGGTGGACTTTCGGCGAGCAAGCCGGAACCCGCCGTCCGCTGCGGGACATCGTGCGCTGGTCGACAAGCGAACAGCAGCAATTCTCCAGCCGACCTGACCGGCCGATCAGGTTGTCGCACGCCCTTTGTTCCAATAGCGCTGTGACCTTCGCCTGCTCAATGGCATCTCACAGAGTCGTCGCCACATCCCGGTATGAACTCGTATGATTGGAGTATGTCTGTGGAACGGCTGACCATCTCTTTGGAATCCGAACTTGCTGAGTCCGTTCGCGAGGCGGCAGGAGTTGACTCGACCAATGTGTCCACGTGGCTGGCAGAAGCGGCCCGCCGCCAGCTCGACGCTCGCGGCCTTGCCGGCGTGGTCGCAGAGTGGGAAGCGCAGCACGGCGCATTCACCGATGAAGAACTGGCTCTGGCCCGCCGTCGCCTCAACCAATGACCGCGCTGGTTCTCGATGCTGGGGCGCTCATCGCGCTCGACCGAAACGACCGCAACACTTGGGCAATGCTCCGGGTCGCAGTCGAGGACGGCCACAGCGTCGACGTCCCGGCTGGCGTGATCGCTCAAGCATGGCGCGATGGGACGCGACAGGTGTTGTTGGTCCGTGCGCTTCGACACTGCAATGAAATCCCACTTGATGGAGCAGTTGCCCGGGCTGCGGGACTGCTCTGCAGTAAAGCCAACACAGCTGATGTCATTGATGCCTCAGTCGCGTTACTTGCGGCTGGACGGGCACGGCACACCGACGTAGCCATCCTCACGTCAGACCCCGACGACATGAGCCACCTCATCGGCACGCTCGGTGTCACAGCCCGCGTCCTGGCGTGCTGACGGACCGGCTGCCAGGCCAGCAGAGCGAACCCCACCGGGGTGAAACACTTCCACGTGTCCACATCGCTGAGGAGGCGACCATATGTACTTCGGTCCAACTGCACACGTGCTTCGAGTTTCGCTTCGTTACGTCGAACCACAGGTTTGGCGGCGCATTGTCGTCGATTCAGAGATGCCGCTCCCGAAATTCTCCGTAGCGCTTGAGCGGGCCATGGGATGGGACGGCACCCACCTGCACATGTTCGACGCGGGCGGGGTGTTGTTCGGCAATACGGACCACCACGCGCCGCACCTCATCACCGAAACGGTCGCCAAAGTGGACCACCTTCTTCCCCGTGAAGGCACCTCGCTCTGCTGGACTTACGACTTCGGCGACGGCTGGGAACACGACGTGGAGGTGGAGTCGCTCGAGCCGATCAACCCCAAGACCAAGTACCCCGTGGTATTGGACGGCGAGAACTCCTGCCCGCCTGAAGACGTCGGTGGTCCGCCCGGCTACGAGAATTTGCTACGCGTACTGAGCAATCCCAAAGACCGGGAACACAAGCACATGCCGCGAGTGGGCACCACAGGGCTTCGACCCAGCAGCGTTCGACCTCGTTGCAGCAAACCGGAGACTGCGCGCTCGGCTGAGGGGCGGGGAATGAACAACTCACACACGACGGACACAGGGACCATCAACGCATTGGTCGACAAGCTCACAACAGCAACGTTGCCTGATGGGGTCCAAGACCTTGTGCTTGCGGCACTTGAAGGTGAGGACGCGCTCCGTTCACACCTGCAGTCGCCGGACCGCGCAGCTCGCACGCCTCCCACCGCTGCCGCCAAATCCAACTCGGCTGTCCGGCCGAACGAGGCATACCTCTCGCGCATCACGGTCGAAAGGTTCCGCGGCATCGGCCCCGCCCGTTCCGTCGACCTGCAACCCGGCAACGGGCTCACCCTGATCGAGGGTCGCAACGGGGCCGGCAAGTCCAGCTTCGCCGAAGGGATCGAGGCCCTCCTGGTAGGCAGCTCCACACGCTGGGAGAACCGCACCGCCGACTGGAAGAAAGGGTGGCGCAACCTCCACCACCCCACCGCTCGCGTCGCTGCTGACTTCACCGTCCCCGGTCGCCGGCCCGCAACGCTTCGCCACGTCTGGGCCGATGGCGCAGACTTCAGCGCCTCGCAACTCGAAGTGCAGATCGACGGGTCCAAGGTCGACCGGCCCGACGCAATGGGATGGGAACAGGCGCTGGATACGTTCCGCCCCTTCCTCAGCTACAACGACCTTTCCCGCTCGTTCGACAAACCGTCCGAGCTGTACGACATCGTCAACAAGCTGCTGGGCCTCGATGAACTCGGGCCCATTGGCGAGTCGCTCAAGGTCACTCGCAAACCTCTCGAAGACACCTCGAAGCGGCTGGACGCTGCACGCACAACGCTCCTCGCAGCTCTCGACACCTCGACCGACCCACGTGCCGCCGAAATCCGCGCAGCCCTGGGAGCCAAACGAGGCAAAGAGAACCTGCCCATCCTCCACTCGCTCGTCAGCGATGCGCCCAACACGGCGCAGCCCACCTCGTCTCGCCAACTGCTCACGCTGGTCGCTCCCGATCTGGCCGCCGCGGAGAACCTCGTGGCCAACCTCATCGAACTCCGCACACAAACTGCGTCCCTCGATGGAACCAGCGCCGACCAATCACTGGCCCTTGCGGACCTCGTGGACAAGGCCCTCAGCTACCACGACCACCAGTCCACTGGCAAAGACCTCGACCCTGAAACCTGTCCCGTCTGTCTCACCCCCGCAGTGCTCACCAACCAGTGGCTCACAGACGCCCGGACCCGGATCGACGAGATCCGCACCCGCACCGCCGAACACGCAGAACTACGCCGAGCCGAACAAGGCACAGCACAACAACTCGACACGCTTGTGCCGGCCGCCAACCCTGCTGCGACAACCTGCTGCACAGGCCCAAGAGCAAGTCGACCGCGGTCAACGATTCGTGGGCATTGTTCCGTCTCGCATGCACTACGCCTGCGAGTACGAACGACACTCACAATACGAGCAGCAATATCATCAGTGCACATATCGTATTGGCAGCAGACCTTGAAGCTCTGCACCAGCAGATCGCCGCCACCATCGACGAGGCCGACTCTGCGTGGCGCCCCGTCCACGACACGCTCATCACCTTCCTCGCCGCCTACGCACCGGGCATGCAATCAGACACCGATGCGAAACTCATCAAGAAGGCCACGGAGTGGTTCTCTCAAGCCAGCAACGAGCTTCGCAACGAACGATTCGCCGTCATCAAGGCCGAGGTACTTCGGTACTGGGAGACGCTGCGGCTCAGCTCCACCGTTGCCCTCACGGACATGGCACTCACCGGCAGCAGCGACTCGCGTCAACTGCTGCTGGGCGTGAAGGTGGACGACGCCGAGAGCGTCGCACTGTCCGTTGTCAGCCAAGGCGAGCTGCATGCTCTGGCACTGGCCGTCTTTCTTCCCCGGCCCTTGCGGCCCGAGAGCCCGTTCCGCTTCCTCATCATCGACGACCCCGTCCAGGCGATGGACCCGGCCCACGTGGAAGGCCTCGCCCGCCTACTTGCGCAGGTGGCCGAAGTCCGCCAGGTGATTGTGTTCACCCACGACAGCCGCCTCGCCGATGCACTGCTCAAGCTGGACATCACGCATCAGGCCATCTCGTTTACCCGGTCAGCGGGTTCGGCTGTTCGGGTCGAAGTCAGGACCAATCCATGGGACGAGGCGCTCAATCGGGCGCTCCGTATTTCGCTAGACCAGAAGCTTCCCGATGCAATCGCCCGCCGGGTTGTGGGCGGGTTTCTTCGTCAAGCTGTCGAAGCCGTTTCACACCGCACATTCATCGAACGAGAGCTTCACCGCGGCGCCAACCCCGATCTCGCGGAGGCAACGTTCACGCAAGCAAAGACGCTCGTAAAACGCGTCGCACTTGCGCGCGATTGCGAAGACGGAGCTCTATACCCTCGCCTCAACAACGAAGGGATGAGCGGCGGCGTCGACACGCTGAAGATGCTCAACGCTGGGTCGCACGGAGCTCTCAATGCTGACCTGAACGACGCTGTTCGCGACACCAAGAAGTTGGTCGCCGCCATCCAACAGTTCAACGGCAAGCCAAGCCAATGAGCTCACGCACTCCGGCCCGAACAGTCGACGCGTACGCTGCTGCCCAGCGCGTCCTTGCTGACCCGCCGGCATCGTTTGGTGGCGGTTGGTCCATCGCTGTTTGCCTACTTGCACGACAGGCGTTGGAGGAGGCCGTGCACCGCTTCTGGGATGCCAAAGACCCACAGGTGAACCAGTCCTCCATGGCCCATCAACTGATCTGCACCGAAGCAGTGGTCCCCGAGTCGGTGGGCCTGTTCGCAATGTGGTCGCGCCTGTCGGGCTGGTGCCACTACTCGGGACGACTCAGCGACCCCAGCGGCCCCGAACTCGAAGCGCTCCTCGCCGAACTGAACGGCCACCTCACCGCGTTGAGGTGAGCGTCATCGGCTTAGCCGTGCGATCCGGTTTGACCACGATGCGAGCAAAGGCACGACTGATAACATCACATGATGCTCCATTTCGTGCTTCCGGAGGATTGATGCGTACCACCCTTGCCCTCGACGACGACCTTCTCGCAGAGGCCCAAAGCCTTACGGGAACCTTCGAAAAAAGCGCGCTCGTCCGTGAAGCGCTGCACGCGCTCATCGAACGTGAGAGCGCAAAGCGGTTGGCACGCCTCGGTGGATCGGAGCGACATCTCGCCGCACCGCCGCGTCGTCGCCCTCAGCCACAGTGATCCTCGTCGACACCTCCATTTGGGTTGATCACCTGCGGACCTCCAACACCCAACTCGTAGGTTTGTTAAACAGCGGAAAAGTACTCGGCCATCAATGGGTGACCGGTGAGATTTCGCTCTGCAACCTGTCAAACCGAGACGAAGTCCTGCGTCTGCTCGGGAACCTCCCCCAAGCAACAGTCGCCACGCCAGCGGAGATCGCTACCCTCATCGATGTTCAGCGTCTCGACGGATTGGGGATCGGCTACGTAGATGCACAGCTCATCGCAGCGACGCTGCTCACACCCGACGCAAGCCTCTGGACCAAAGACAAGCGCCTTGGCTCACTGGCCGCCCGCCTCGCCATCCAAGCAACCCCGCCTCACCGATAACAGGTGAACCCTGGCGATCATCCGTCACGAAACCGTCTTGTTGGGCGGTTTCGTGACGGATGATGAATGTTCGTCGATGTCAAGACTGGACGCAGCGTTCACAGTGGAACACCACCAATCTGCGCTAATTGGCTACGTTGCGTGAGCTTTTTGCTTCAGGCCTAGCGGATGTCACCCGATGCGTTCGTCAAGCCAATTATCGAAGTGGATTTTCCGGGGTCGCGTCTCGCGCGGCCTGAATCCGGAAAAGTGCCTCGAAAACCTTCCAGGAGCATTCAGTGTTGTTGAAGCCGTTCAAATCTCTCGCCGTCGGAGTAGCCGTGACCGCTGCGGCGTCACTCGTAGCGTCAGGGACCGCCGTCGCAGCCGAGGGGGGTGGAAAGAATCGCAGCAGCAGCTCCAAGCAGTCGACACAACCTGTAAAACGTCTTTCCGAGCGCCTCGCTGATGCGAAAGCGGCAGAAGACAAAGCAACTGCCGCAAAGCTCGCAGCAGACAAAGCAGCAGCGGAACAGGCAGCAGCAGACAAAGCAGCAGCAGACGCTGAGGCCGCTAAGAAGTCCGCTGAGTCCGACGCCGCAGACAAGAAGGCCGCTGAAGACAATGGCACTGCCGTGAAGGCAGAGAAGAAGAAGAACGAAAAGCACGAGGTCGCTCGACAAAAGAAGTCCGAGTCCGATTCCGCAGATCACAAAGCGGAGAAGACACGGTCTGGCAAGCGGAAGGCCGAGCGGGAGAAGGCCGCTGCCGAACGAGAAGCTGCCCGCACAGCAGCGAAGGCCAAGGCCGCAGCCGAACGGGCCGCTCGTACGAAAGCACGGGCAGACAAGGCCGCTGCCAAGCAGGCAGAAGCCGAGAAGGCAGCTGCAGAGAAGGCTGCGGCAGAGCAAGCAGCAGCAGATCAGGCAGCAGCAGACAAAGCAGCAGCAGACGCCGAAGCAGCAGCCAAAGCCGCAGCCGAACAAGCAGCAGCAGACAAGGCAGCAGCAGACGCCGAAGCAGCAGCCAAGGCCGCAGCCGAACAGGCAGCAGCGACGCAGGCAGCTGCAGACAAGGCCGCCGCTGACCAAGCTGCAGCTGAAAAGGCAGCAGCAGACGCAGCAGCAGCCGCCAAAGCAGCAGCGGAGAAGCTCGCTGCAGATGAGAAGGCGGCTGCAGACAAAGCAGCAGCAGACAAAGCAGCAGCAGACAAAGCAGCAGCCGAGCAGGCAGCAGCAGATGCAGCCGCCATGTCCTCGATCAACATGACGTCCAATGGATGGCACCTCACCATGAAGGCATTGGACAAGCCAGTAGCCGGGTCACCGGTTCGCTTCAGTGTGGTGTTCGAACGCACCGCCGCAAGCGGCCCCAGCGGACGCATCTACCTGGAGCAAGGCTTCTACCGGTTCACGAATCTTGCGCTTGACTCGTGCACCGCTATCAACGCATCGTGCGACTTTGTTGGCACGGCAGTAGACAGCACGGCCACAGGTGTTGACCACGGGATCATGGTGCAGGCCATCACGGCAAACGAAGGTGCTGCCCGAGTAGAGCTGACGTACACCGTGGCCGCCGGCGCTGACCCTCGCTGCGCCTTCTACACCGTTGCCTACAACGACGATCCAACCAGCCCGGTCATCGTTGCACCACCAGCGGTCAACAACTTCGGCTGCAGCTGAACCTCGGCCGCAACGGCGGCAGCTCGTTCGGCCCGAACATCGTGCCGGGAAATACGCCACTGTGCCGGGAAATACGGCCGTAGGTCCCGGCACAACCTCGTAATTCCCGGCACAAGTTTCCGGCACCCCCACCACGCAGGAGGTGATCCGTACACTCGGTGACCGTGACGACCGAAACACATCACCCAGACAACAAGACACCCGACCATCAGCCGCTGCGGTTGGGAGTGTTGGGTTGCGCAGGCATCGCCCGCGGGTTTGTGCGAGACACCTTGGGCATGACCTCGGCGGTTATTGCTGCTGTGGCCAGCCGAGATTTGGCGAAAGCGCAGGCCTTCGCATCGACGTTCGATATTCAGCGCGCATACGGATCGTACGAGGCGCTGCTGGACGACCCCGCCGTCGATGCCATCTACATCCCGCTTCCCAACACGATGCACGCCGAGTGGGCCATTCGTGCAGCACAAGCCGGCAAGCATGTGCTGTGCGAGAAGCCGTTAGCTGTCGGCCCGGCCGATGCGGCTGCGATGTTTGCGGCCGCACGCACGGCAGGAGTGATGCTGCTGGAGGCATACCCCTACTGGTTCCAACCGGCAACCGCCCTGCTTCGCGAACTGTTGGCCGATAGCGCCATCGGGACCATCCGCTCGGCTCAGGCATGCTTCGGCTTCACGGTCCAATCGCCCGAGTCCAACATCCGTGTGCAAGCTGGCTTGGGCGGAGGGTCGTTGCTCGACGCAGGCACGTATGCAGCAAGCATCATCCGCATCGCGATGGGCGAGGCTCCGGAGAGAGTCTCGGCCGAATCCACCTGGACCACGGGCATGCTCGATGACCATGGCGCACCGTTGACCAGTGATCGGTGGACAGAGCAGGCGGTGGACATCGACACCTCGGCAACACTGTTTTATGCCAATGGTCGGCGGGCGCAGTTGTCGTGTGCGATGAACGCAGCCAACCATCGAGGAGCCACGTTGATTGGTTCCAACGGGACCATCGAGACCGAATACCTCAACCACACTGGCGGCCCAGGGCATCCCTACCAATATCTGTCCAGCCAACTGCGACTGCGGCGAGGGATCGCCAACACCATCGAGTTCGAGGAGTTGCAGGCTCCCACCGGCAGCGGGTTTCGTTTCACCCTTGAGGCGTTTGCCGAGATGGTCCGGACCAACGACGTTGCGACCGTCGAGCGATATGCCACCGAGAGCCTGGACATCGCAGCAACGCTGGCAGCTATTGCATTGAGTGCTCGCACCGGCACCCCACAGCAGGTTCAGGCGATACCTGCAAGGTGAGGTGACACTTTTCGCGCCGATCCGCGCGAAAAGTGACACCTCAATGCAGCCCGCATGCCCCGGGATCACCAATCCGCACCTTGCGGAAACATGAAATGCCATGTCATGCTCTTCGAGTGCAGGGCAGACACCAAGTCAATGTGGAGGCATGGCCGAGTATTCGGTGGAGGGAGAGTTCTCCACGATTGTTCGCGACGTTGGTGGCCGCTGCAGTGCTTGGCGCCTGTTCGGCGCCCAGCGCACCCGAAGCTGGAAACCATCTCGACACGGCCCCACCCGTCAGCGCGGCTGCCGCTGGGACAACCTCGGTGCCAGTGTCGGCAGACAACACATCTGAGACATCGACCGCGCCAGCTTCTGCGCCCACCACCACCCGACCCACCGCGCCGGTGTTTGTTCCGCCGTCGACCACCCTCCCCGACGACCCCGACTTACGCGAAGCCATCCGAGTCCGCATCGCCGTGGAAGCCGAATACCGCCGTCAAGCCCGTGCGGGTATCGCCGACGCAGCAGCCTTCGAAGGCCTCGCCGACCCGGACACTTGGCTCAAGCTGGCGATCGCTGACCTTGAATCGGCAAGTCCGTCAAATGGTGAGACAGCCGTTTCGGGAACAGTGAACGGACTAGCGATCTTGTCGCGCCGACTTTGAAGGATCGCAACACGGCGATTCTCGACCGTCCTGCTACTTCAACGACGACGTAGTCACTCGCAACGCTTCGGAACGCCGACCGAAGCCGACGACGTCGTGACAGATGGGTCGTTGACCGTTAATCGGGACCGGTCTGCTCTAGTACGAAAGGAGGGACAATGGCTCTTCCAGGGCTCCGTAATCGTCAGTCTGGACTCGCCCTGCTGACCCTTGCCCTCGGTCTCGTCAACGACAGCGCCGAAGCAGCAGAGGGCGGAGGCTCACTCCAAGGGCGGTTGCGGCAGCGATTGCGGGTGGGGCGTTGTGTACTGCGGGGGATGATCCTGCTCCGACTCCGGGCAAGGCGACACCGACACCTCCGCCGCAGCCGGTGTGCATTGCGCAGGTGGACAAGTCGGGAGAGTGGGAGACCAAGGTGGAGAACGGCGAGCACCTCTTCCTCAAGAAGTGGAAGTGCACCACAGACACGGAGTGGCGGTTCTCGTGGGTGTGCTCATCGTGTGACCCAGCCCCGGTGGCCGTGCCCCCACCACCCGCTCCGGACGCGGTGTGGAACCTCCTCATTGCCCTCGCAAAACCGCCAGCGGCACGCTTCGCCCCGCCGGTGGAACGCGGCGGCAACATTGCCATGATCTACGGCAAACGCCTCTACTTCCGCACTGACCCAGCGTCGTTCGCACCGCAGACCGACACGATGAGCTTCCCCGGTGGCTGGTCGGCAACTGGCACCCTCACCCCGCTGGGCATCACGTATACCGCAACAGGCAACGGCACAGTCAGGTGCACCGGCCCCGGTTTCGATGGCACCACCAAACAAGGCCGCATCGCCGCCGACGCTGCCGGCTGTTACCTGCCAATCACCACCGGCCCAAAGAGTGGCATTATCTCAAGCACACTTACCATTCGGTGGAACATATCCGTGACGTCCAACATCCCCGGCGTCGCACTCCAGGGAACTACATCAACCACCCAACAGATCGCGCTCCCGGTGCGCGAGGTCCAAGCCATCGTTGGGCGCTAACCAGCAAACCGTCACGAATTGGTGCGATAAGTCCTTCTGAGGGGGAGTTAACGCACCACTCGCGGGATGAAACGTGGCACCGACCGCGCGTACTCGTCGTAGTCGGCGTATGCACGGCGCAGTCGCGCTTCTTCCCACCGCGCCTTCACGTTAAAGAACACCACCAAGACGCAGCCGACAAACAACGCCAACAAGTTCCCCGAGCGCAAAACCATTCCCGCAACCAACAGCATCACGCCCGAGTAGATGGGATGGCGCACAACGGATTGCAGCCCACCCGTGCGAAGTTGCCCATGGGCCTTGGGTTCCGGCGTAGCGGTCAGCAGCCGCCCAAGACCGACCGACCCCGCCAGCACAATACCCAGCCCCGCGAAGAAAAGCACCTGTGTAACCGCTCGAACCCACTGCGGCCGAGACCATGCATCGCCGCCCGGCAGCACGATCAACAACCCGATTAGAACAATCTGTACACCTACGAACAACCACCCAACTAGTTTCTCTCGCCGAGCGCCAAGACTTGTCACAGGTTGAAGCCTGCACGAACGCCCGTGTAGATGGCAACAACTACCAACAGGCCGACAAACGCGTTGGTGAGCTTGTGCGGATCCAGTCGCCCAGACAGACGGGCTCCCACCTGCACACCAAGTAGCGCCATGACCGTAAACGGCAGGATGAGCCCCCAATCGAACTCGGCCGACGAGACGCTTCAAAAACAACGCAACAGCCGAGTTGATGGCGATCACAAGCAACGACGTGCCTGCCGCCTGAGGCATGGTGAATCCAAGCGACAAGACCAACGCTGGCACGATGACAAACCCGCCGCCTACGCCGAAGAACCCGGTGAGAAATCCGACGACCGTTCCGGCGAGTAACACCTTCGCTGCCATTGCAAGCGAAGGGCCGCTGAACAAACCAGCACCAACGCGCGGCACACCTGGAGCCGCCGTAACCACCGGCGCACCCGAAGGGCCGTCACCTGCCGCTCGGTTGCGACGCCACATTGCCCGCGCTGCAACCAACACCAGTAGCGCAAACACCAGCAGCAGTGTGTCGGGGTTGACCTTGGCGTTGATCCGCGCCCCAACGTAGGACCCGCCGATCCCGGCGCCACCGAACGCCAGCCCTGGACCGACCTTCGTACGCCCGGCTTTCACGTGCGGCCGCAAGCCGGAGAGCGCACTCGTCCCCACAACGAAGAGCGACGACACGGTGGCTTCCTTGGCACTCTGCCCGGCCACAAACACAAACACCGGCACGGCGAGAATCGATCCTCCGCCACCCACAGCGCCGAGCGAGATTCCGATCAGCAGGCCAAAGGGAATCAGCAGCAGCGCCGTAGTGGTCACGCTATTGATCCCACCGAGCCTGCCGAATTGATGATTGGCAACCCGGCGGCGGTCCACGCAAGGGTGCCACCGATCAGATTGGTCGATGCAATCCCCTCGGCAGCCAATGCCTGCGCAATCGCCAACGACCGCCGACCGGACCTGCAGACCATCAGCAACGGACGGCCATCCATCAGCGCGCGTACTTTTTCCGCCGAAGCGGATCCCATGGGCATCAGAGCAACTCCATCAATGTGACCGTCGTTGAATTCCTGCGCCTCGCGAACATCTATGGCGATATACCCGTCGACGCTTCCGCGCAGGTCTTGGACGGTCACCTCGGACACCAGGTCAACTGTTGCCGATGGCTCCGAGAACGCAACCTCTGCTATTACCCCGGCAGGAGAGGCCACAGCGCCCGCCCCAACGAGTTGGCGGCGCAATGCAGGGCGCGATGCAGGGTTCTCCGTTGGAGCACCCGCCTGAACAGCAGCCGGATAGGCACCCAGAACGTCGCACAAGTCCGTAAACCCGGCAGATTCGAACAGTCCTGTTGCAATACCCGAGCGGACCCCAGAGCCGCAGTACAACACAGTCGGCTTGGCAGGGTTGAGTGTGGCAATGGTGCCAAGCAGCCCGGGGAGCGGGTTGAGTTCAGCACCCACCACCACGCCGCCTGCCGTCTCAGATGGGTTGCGGACGTCGACCACCTGCAGGCCTGAATCCAGCATCGAAACAAACTCTGCCCCGGCGACACGACGAGATACTCGAAACACACCATCAGTTCGTTTCGCCGCAGCGTCAAGCGATGCGATATCCATGCGGCCGACCAGCGTGTCAAAGCCAATTCGGCTCAGTCGAGTGTGGGCATCGAGCGCGTCAGCATTGCTGCCAACCACCACCACCGGTTGCCCCGGCAGCACAACCTGACCCGCAAGCTCTGCAAACCTGCCGTCCCTGGGCACGTTGACGGATCCACGCAGATGACCCGCGTGATACTCATCCGATGCACGCATATCAATTACCGCCACGCCGTTGCGTTGAGCCTGAAGGGTCTCGTCCAAAGACAGCATGGTGATGGTCTCGACGTCGTGGAACAACTCTCGCGTCTGGCGATTGCGTTGGGCGGCGAACGGGAAGTAGTTGGGCGGCACCGTCTGACCCTCGGTCACCACGCTGACGAACTCATCTTCAGTCATCTGCGCCAGCGCGTAGTTGCTGGTCCGTTGTGCGCCGATTGTTGAGTCACGCTCGTCAGACAACTTTTTCCCGCAAGATGAGCCCGCCCCATGACCTGGGAACACGCGAGTCGAATCAGGGAGCGTCAGCAGTTGCTGGCGGGTGGATCGAAATAGCTGAGCGCCAAGGTCCGTGGCGGTTACGCCCTTTGACGAAAGCAGGTCGGGGCGGCCGACGTCGCCGATGAACAGAGTGTCGCCTGTGAGCACCCCCCATGGTTCAGTGTCCGTCGAGTGTTCAAACACCAGCACGGATATGGACTCTGGCGTGTGGCCAGGAGTGGCGAGGATCTGTAGCCGGACTGACCCGAGATCGATCTGCTGGAGGTGAGCAAGTTCGCGGGCAGGAAACTCCACCGCGGCCCCAACCCCATAGGCAATTTCAGCGCCGGTAGCGGCGGCTAGCTCCAAATGGCCGGAGAGAAAGTCCGCGTGCACATGGGTTTCGATCACCATCGTGATGGTGAGTCCGTGTGCAGCCGCGAGGTCGGAGTACTGCGTGGTGTCTCGGATGGGATCAACCACCACAGCGCGCTTGCTCACTGGATCGCCGATGAGATAGCTGGCCTGTGACAGGCACCCTAAGTAGAACTGTTCGAAAATCATGATGCTGACCGTCCTTTCATCATCAAATCCGCTCTGGATGTCTCGGTGATGAATCGATCATACACGATACCCCCAGGGGTATCTACACCGCCTACCAGGTGAACACTATTTCCACCCAACAGGGGTTTGAGGCGTTGAGCTGCGAAGGCAACGCAGGGGTTGCTGGCGCACAACCGGCTGGGCGTTGGACCGTCTGAATGCTGCCATCGGCGTTGGCACCCGAGTTGTCCCAGGACTTCCAGTAGATCTGCAACCCGTCAGGATCATTCAGCGCACATACTGATCCAGGCGCGATGTCGGCGACCACCACGCGCTGGCCCTGCGCCAACTTCACCGAGTTGCTATACGGCTTCGCGCCGCTACAGGTGATGGTGACCGTCATGATTCCGCCGACGTCGATCAACCCGGACCGGGTGACCTGAATGGCCCGCCGCAATCCACCGTCGTTGGCACTGCGAAACACGAACTTCGTGTTGATCTTGGTGGTGACAACTGCCGACGACCCTGCCGCAATGGTCATCAGCGCTGGACCCTCCGTGAGTGAGCTTCCGCCACAACCCGTTTGCTGCGACATCACCCGAGCACTGGTCGCCGTGTTGAGGAACGTGACCGTCACCGTGTCGCCAAGCGCGGCGTCCAACGCGCTACACGCGAGGCCTGACGAGTCGTTCGCTGCTTTCCGAGCGACGACGAGGTCAGCTCCGACGACTACGGCAACCGTTGTACTGGAAGCACTTGTTGACGTTGTGGTGCTGGTCGTGGTCGACGTAGACGTAGTAGTCAACGGAGTAGTCGAGGGTGTTCCAGCGACCGTTGGCCCCGCAGGCACAGACGTGCTGGAAGCGGTGAGCGTGGTCACGGCAGCGGGGCTCAACGTGGTGGCGGCAGCGCCAGTGGCGGTCGAAACCGTCACCGGTAATGCCGAAGTGAAGAACACCGTTCCGCTTTGCGAAGCTCGGAGCGTGACCGTATAGGCACCAGGTTTCGTGGTCGTCGCCGCAGTGAACACAAACTGAGCGCTGCTGCCCTTGGCGGTGATGACCACCTTCAGACCTGTCGGTAGCCCTGAAGCGCCGAAGCTGATGGGCACGCCTGCGCGCGCACCAGACGTTTGGAAAGTCACCGTCGCTGTCTGACCCAGTGGAATCGCAAGGGTCGGTGGCGTTGCCCCTGGTACCTGGGCAGTTCCGGCGAGTGTGGTGCCAGCTGATGGCGCGGTGATGGTCACATTCAGCTTCACCAAAGCGCTGGTTTTCCCACTGACACCCTTCACGTTGAGCGTTGCGCGGCCGGTGCGGGCGTTAGCTGCAGCCGACACGACGATCGTTGTAGTGGAGCCCGCAACCGGATTGTCAGCCACTGCAAGCGTGAGCCCGACCCTCGAACTGGAACCAGTCACCGTGACTGCACCAACGGTGCTGGATCGCCGAGTCAGGCCGAGGGTGACCGTAACGCTGGAGCCTCGGGCGACGGTCACGCTGGTCGGCTTCAATTTCAAGACCAACTGGGAAGTCGCCGCGGGAACCGGGTGCGCAGTTCCGCCCACCATCGCCACCACCATCGCCACCACCAGTGCAACCACCGCAACCACATGGCCAACTCTGCGACCGCTCGAACCGAACCGGGAAAACATCATCGCAACAGTTGACTCGACAAGTGCCCTTCCACGCAACCACCCAGCAGCACGAGGCCCGGCCAGGCTCGCTCACGTGACGTCGCGTCCCAGCCGAGCCTTCGCGTCCCCGCAGTGACGTCACTAGCGGGACGCGAAGGCTCGTGGAGGACGCGATGTTTGCTCCCAGCAACCCAACCCCAACTGCGCGGAACGTAATGTCGGCATCATGAACCTCGACAAGTTCGATCGCTATCCGCTCACCTTTGGCCCCACCCCCATCGAGCATCTTCCCCGCCTCACCGAGGCCCTCGGCGGCAAGGTGCAGATCTACGCCAAGCGCGATGACTGCAACTCCGGCCTGGCCATGGGTGGCAACAAGCTGCGCAAGCTGGAATACATCGTCCCCGACGCTCTGAAATCCGGCGCAGACACCCTGGTTTCCATCGGTGGCGTGCAGTCCAACCACACTCGCATGGTTGCCGCAACGGCGGCCAAGATCGGCATGAAGTGCGTGGTTATCCAAGAGAAGTGGGTGCCACACTTCGACGCCGTGTACGACCGAGTTGGCAACATCCTCATGACCCGCCTCATGGGTGCAGACAGCCGGCTGGTTGACGACGGCTTCGACATCGGAATCCGCAAGAGCTGGGAAGACGCAATGCAGTCCGTGCGAGATGCAGGCGGCGTGCCATACGGCATCCCCGCTGGCGCATCGGTCCACAAGTTCGGCGGCCTCGGATATGTGGGTTTTGCCGAAGAAGTACGGGCGCAAGAGAAGGAACTTGGGTTCAGCTTCGACTACATCATCGTATGTGTAGTTACGGGCTCCACTCAGGCGGGCATGATCGTCGGTTTCGCTGCGGACAACCGTGCTGACCGGGTGATCGGTATCGACGCGTCGGGCACGCTGGAACAGACCCGCGCCCAGGTGCGTCAGATCGTGGACTCGACTGCCGAACTGGTGGAGCTGGGCCGCACGGTGCGCGACGACGAAATCGTGATCAACCCTGACTACGCCTATCCCGCATACGGCGTCCCGTCCGACGAGACCAACGACGCCATCCGCCTGGCAGCACGCACTGAAGCGATGATCACCGATCCCGTGTACGAAGGTAAGTCCATGCAGGGCATGATCGATCTCACCCGCAAGGGCTTTTTCCCCGAAGGTTCCCGGGTGCTGTACGCCCACTTGGGCGGCGCGCCCGCCATCAACGGGTACAGCTACTACTACAAAGAGGGCTGACGCCAAAAGGCAGCAGCACGGACCCGGGAGTGAAAATCGGCTAGCCAGAGATGCGAAATTCGGCTAGTACAACACGCGCATGGCGGCTACTGTAAAGGACGGTGACTGCTTATCTCCCGCGTCTTGCTGACTCCGTTCTCAAGGAAATGGTCGAGGATCATCCTGCTGTCATGGTCACTGGACCGCGGGCCACCGGAAAGACGACAACGGCCAAGCGAATCGCCACATCCACGGTGTCGCTTTCGGACGATCGCGAGTCAGCGGCATTTCGAGCTGACCCCTATGTTGGTCTCGCCTCGCGGCCCGAACCGATCCTGGTCGACGAGTGGCAAGTGGTACCCGAGACGCTGGGCGCCATCAAGGCCCTCGTCGATGACGATCCGCGTCGTGGGCGTTTCGTCGTAACGGGGTCCGTGCGGGGCGACCTCGACACCCCCACCTGGCCCGGGACCGGCCGACTTGTCCGTCTTGCTCTGTTCGGACTTACAGAACGCGAGATCGAGGGCAAAACAGCCCCCTCAAGTTGGCTGGCCTCAATTATCTCCGGCGAACAGAAACCCGCTCTGTCCCATGTTGACCTGGGCGGCTACATCGATCGGGCACTGCGGAGCGGATTTCCTGAAGCTGCACTCCAGCTATCCGAGCGGGGCCGGGTGCGATGGCTGGCCTCGTATGTCGATCAATTGGTGACCAGAGATGCCGAGCACGTTGAGGGAGGTCGCGACCCGGTCCGCCTCCGCCGCTACCTGCAAGCGCTCGCGCTCAACAGTGCTGGCATCGTGGATGACGTGACGCTCTATGAGGCCGCTCAAATCAACAAGTCCACTGCACGCGCATACGACCAGCTGCTGCAAAATCTCCTCGTCGTGGACAAGGTGCCGGCTTGGACATCGAATCGCTTGAAGCGATTATCGCTCGCACCCAAGCGGTACCTAATCGACCCGGGCCTATTCGTTGGTGTACTTGGTATTGACCGCAACGACGTACTTCGTGACGGAGATCTTCTCGGCCGGCTCATCGACACTTTCGTCACTGCCCAAATACGAACGGAACTAGCCCTTATGTCGCCGTCCCCACGGCTCCATCACTTACGCACCGGGCAGGGTCGACACGAGATTGACCTAGTGATCGAGGTCGGCGCACGCAAACTTGTCGCCATCGAGATCAAGGCTTCGGCGACACCCAACATCGATGACGCCCGACACCTTCTTTGGCTTCGTCAAGAATTGGGCGAAGCCGTTGTCGCATCGTTCGTGCTACACACCGGACCCAACTCATTTGAACTCGCTCACGGCGTGATGGCGTACCCAATCTCGGCGCTCTGGAGCTGAGAAATCAAAAAGCCGGTCCGAAGACCGGCTTTGAAAGGTGCTTGTTGGTAGCCCCAACGGGATTCGAACCCGTGTCTCCACCTTGAGAGGGTGATGTCCTAGGCCCCTAGACGATGGGGCCAGGGAAGAGAAAAACTTATTCAACTGTGAGATGAGCACAGCCTTGCGAGCTGCGTTCACTTCGTTGGGGAATAGGGACTCGAACCCCAAATAACAGAATCAGAATCTGTTGTGTTGCCAATTACACCATTCCCCAAAGGGCGACACCCACTGTAGCGGACCAACACGACGCAGCGAAACGGGTTCTCGTTAACGTCCCCTGGTGAACTGAGTCACCCGGCGAAACCCAACCAGCCGGCCGACCGCGACGGCAGCCGACTCGGTGATCATCCGGTCGAGCGGCTGCGCCTTGTTCGTGGGAACCGGCGAAACGTAGGCCTGCAGCCCGACCTCTCGGGCCACAGCTCGCCCACGAGCAGCGTGGTATCCGTCGGTCACGATCAGAACCGTACGGACCCCTTCACGGCTGAGGAACCGTTGCGACGCGGCCAGCGATTCGTAAGTGTCTCTCCCCTGCACTTCTCGCCGGATCTTGGAATCGGGCACACCTTTACGAATCAGGTAGTTCGCCGAAGCGGCGGCCTCGGTGGTGCGATCCGTCTCCTGACGTCCACCGGTGACGATGATCAATGGCGCCTCGCCGTCTCGATACAGCGCAAGCGCATGGTCCAGCCGTGCCTGCAATACCGGCGACGGCTTGCCGTTGTACTGCGCCGCCCCCAACACCACGATGGCTTCCACCTGACGACGCTCGTCTCGGGTGGAAGCGAGCCACACACTCGCAGCTGCGCTCAACAGGTAGAGAACGACCACCAAGGCAGCCACCCGTTTGACCCACCACCACGGCGACAGCATGCGGCCGAAACCGAAGAGCGGGATCCGCATTGCTCAGCCAGACTGCCGAGCGATCAGTACCCGCCGCATGGTTTCGTCCCGGCCCAGCGCTTCGAGGCACTCGAACAACGGAAGCCCCACGGTGCGGCCAGTGACAGCGACACGGATGGGGGCCTGTGCCTTGCCAAGCTTGAGTTCGTTGGCCACCCCGATACGTTCGACCAAACCCTTCAACGCATCCGACGTCCAGTCCACGGTGGCACCTTCAGCGAGGAACCCGTCGAGCATCGCTGCTGACCCAGGCGCGGCCATCGTCTTTGTCCACGCCGCCTCATCTCGTGGCGGCACCACAAACAAGAAGTCGACAAGTGCAGGGACATCGGACAAAAGACGGGCCCGGTCCTGCACATGCGGTGCGATGGAACGGAACACCGCCAGGTTGAAGGAGTCTGGCGGGAAGCCCCCAGGCAGCGTGACGGGAAGCTGCCCCTCGGCAAGCCCGGCCGCAGTTGGCAGTGGTCCCTTGACAGGATTGAGCGGCCCGGTGAGATATGGACGGGCTGCGCTGGTGAAGTCATCGATGGTCATCGCACGGATGTACTCGCCGTTGAACGCGCTGAGCTTTGCGATGTCGAACATGGCCGAGGCCTTGTGCACGTCTTCGAGACGGAACTCCGCTGTCATCTGCGCCAGCGTCTTGATCTCAACCTCGTCGGGCGGAGTCCAGCCGAGGAGCGCCAAGTAGTTGGCCATTGCCGGGCCCAAGATGCCTTGGGTGCGGAAGTCTTCGACGGCAACTTTGTCTCGCCGCTTTGACAGCTTCTTGCGTTGCTCGTTGACGATGACAGGGAGATGCGCAAACACCGGCAGTGCCACATCGGGCGACAGCGCCTCCCACAACAAGACAGCTTTGGGTGTGTTTGGCAAATGCTCTTCCGCGCGGACCACGTGGCTGATGCGCATGTCGATGTCGTCCACCACGTTTGCCAGCAGGAACATGAACCCACCTGCCGTTCGACGGATCACGAAGTCTTCAATCAGCGAATTCTCAAATTGCGGCTCACCGCGGATGAGGTCGACGACGGTGGTGACGCCCTGGTCTGGCGTGCGAAAACGGACGGCGCCTTCTGTGAGGCCGCGATCACGGCAGAACCCGTCGTAGCCGCGACCCTCACCTTGCTTGCCGTAGGCAGCCAGGTTGCGCGCCCGCGCATCTTCCGCAGCACAGGTACAGAAGTATGCGCGCTTTTCATCAAGCAGCTTCTGAACTGCGGCTGCGTATAGGTGGGTGCGCTCGCTCTGAAAGTAGGGACCCTCGTCCCAGTCCACCCCGACCCAACGCATTGCATCTTGGATGCCCTGGGTCCACTCATCTCGGTTGCGCTCTGTGTCTGTGTCTTCGATTCGAAGCACGAAGGTGCCACCAGTCTTGCGAGCGATGAACCAGTTGAACAGCGCTGTGCGTGCGCCACCAACGTGGAAATAGCCGGTTGGCGACGGAGCGAAGCGAAGGCGAGGAGCTGTCATGACCGAGTCAGGCTACCGGCCAACTAACGGCCAGCAGAGCGGAGTCGTTCAACCCGTGGCTCGTCGGACCCCAGCAGGTCTCCCAGGCGCAGGGCTGCGACCTCACAGTCGAGCGCGCCATCTGCGGCCATCGCCTGCACGTCCACCCAGTCCTTCGGTCGATCGAACAGCGCTTTGAACACTGCCAGATCCTCCGCGCACAGGACGTCAAGGTGTCGACCAGCAAAAGGCACTCGACGCACTCGGCGCTCCACATCCTGGTGAAACGACGACGCTGAGAAGAACAGGTCGATGGGTGTGTCGTCCCACAACAGGCGTACCTGATCATCTCGTTTGACAGTCGAGATATCCACCGCCGTGGATGTCACACCAACGGGAAGTGCCGCGAACACGCGCTTCACTTTGCTCGACGGAACAAACACATTGATGTCGACGTCTCGCGTTCCACGAGGTTCCTCGGTGGCATAAGCAAGCGCAATTGCGCCGCCCAACGCCCACGGCACTTCGGCTGCATCAAGCGCATCACACAAGGCGACGATTCGCTCGACAAGGGAGAGCCCCATCAGCCGCGCATCCGCGCACGGGCAAGCTCACGCGGTCGGTATGGAAGCGCCTCTGCCAGCCCAAGAACTTGCACGAGTCGGTGAGCCTGTGCCGCAGGATCAAGAGACGCGCCGAACTGAACCCGACACCCTGTTGCATCGATGATGCGCCCGGCTATTTCCAGCCCCGGCTCGCGACGTTCCCGCTCGTAGGCGCTGAGGACGGAGGTCGTAATTCCGACGCGATCAGCAACCTCGCGCTGCGACAGGCCAGCGCGAAGCCGCAACGCTCGAAGAGTTGCACCTGTCAACATGGTTTGATGTTAGCGAATTCGCTAACAGGTCACCAGCCCACAGAGTGCAACCCGTTAGTCGAAGTCGTGGCGGTTGAGCGCTGACAGCAGCGCTTTGAACGATGCGTTGAGGATGGACGCATCTTCACCCACACCCCACTTCACACCTTCGGGACCAGTGGTCTCGAGGTAGCAAACGGCCATGGAATCGGCCCCGGCCGACTTGGAATGCTCGTGGTAGTCGACCACGTCGATGATGAAGCCAAGATCGTTACGGATGGCGTGAGTGAACGCGTCGATTGGCCCGTTGCCCTCGCCGGAGATGGTCTTGTGTTCGTCGTCGATGATCAACTGTGCCGTTACTTTGGCGCGGTCACCGTGTTCGGTGGTCGACGTTGACGTCTCGTGGCTGATGAGTTGGACGCGTGGTTTCTCTTGGAGATACTCGTCTTGGAACTTGTCCCACATTGCACCGGGAGTGATGACGGTGCCGGTGTCTTCGGTGATGGACTGGATTGTTTTCGAGAACTCCACCTGCAAGCGACGAGGCAGCTCGAAGCCGTGCTCGGCTTCCATGATGTAGGCCACGCCGCCCTTGCCGGACTGGCTGTTGACGCGGATGACGGCCTCGTACGTGCGACCCACATGGGCTGGATCGATGGGCAGATATGGCACAGCCCATTCGGTGTAATTGGTTGGGTGCTCCAGGGCCGCAAAGCCTTTCTTGATGGCATCTTGATGCGAGCCCGAGAACGACGTGTACACCAGGTCTCCGGCGTAGGCATGGCGCTCGTGAACTGGCAGACGGTTGCAGTACTCGGCAACACGCCGCAAATTGTCGATGTTGGAAATGTCCAACTCGGGGTCAACACCCTGGGCGAACAGGTTGAGCGCAACCGTCACCAGGTCCAGGTTGCCCGTGCGCTCGCCGTTGCCGAACAGCGTGCCCTCGATACGGTCAGCTCCAGCCATCAGCCCCAACTCTGAAGCGGCCACACCGGTGCCACGATCGTTGTGCGGGTGCAGCGAGATGAGCACGCTGTCCCTGCGATCGACGTTGCGGCCGAAGTACTCGATCATGTCGGCATAGAGGTTTGGCGTTGACATCTCGACTGTTGCTGGCAAGTTGAGAATCAGCTTGTTGTCAGGAGATGGGTCCACCTGTGCAATCACCGCGTTGCAGATCTCCAGGGCGTAGTCGATCTCGGTACCCGTGAAGCTTTCCGGCGAGTACTCGTAGCGAATGTTGGAGCCCTTCGGCATGCCATCTTCGTAGCGCTGACAGAGGCGAGCAGCCTGCGTTGCAATGCCCGTAATGCCGGGCTTGTCCAGGCCGAACACCACTCGTCGTTGCAAGGTGGACGTGGAGTTGTAGAAGTGGACGATGGCGTTAGGGACACCAGCCAACGATTCATATGTGCGCTGGATAAGTTCCTCACGACACTGCACCAACACCTGGATGGTGACGTCGTCGGGGATGAGGTCCTCTTGCACAAGTTGACGCACGAAGTCGAAGTCCGGCTGGCTGGCCGACGGGAAGCCAACCTCGATCTCTTTGAACCCCATTTGCACCAACGTGTTGAACATACGGAGTTTGCGAGCCGGATCCATCGGGTCGATGAGGGCCTGGTTGCCGTCGCGAAGGTCGACAGAGCACCAAAGCGGAGCCTTGGTGATGCGGTTGTCTGGCCAGGTGCGGTCCGCAAGCTCCACCCGTGGATACGGGCGGTACTTGTCGAATGGCATCTTCTTTGGGGTGACGTTTGCGGGTGGCATGTCTGTGACTTTCCGGTGCGGCTGGATTGGCGAGAACGACGTGAGAACTACTTGCGAACACTGTGCGGAGCTGCTCGGGAAACAAAAAACCCCCGGACCACGAGGGCACGAGGGTTTGGACGAACGCCCTATGTGGACGTTCGTCTACGTGAGAAGCAGGAGGGAGATACCGACCATCGCAAACAGCCTGCCGGATCGGTACCGCGTTCGTCAAGCAGAAACCGGCGCTTGGTCACTTCGACGGAACAAACGCTTCGCGAACCGCCACAGCCGCCAAACAATCAGCGCACAGAGGATTCCCAGCAACACGGCCATCACGCCAGCTGCAACTGGTGCTTTGGCAACGAGCCAAATCATGGCTGCGACGATGACGTCTTCGATGACGCTCAGCCCGATGTTGGAGAACGGCTCTGGCGACGTGTTGGCTGCCAGACGAGTTGTGGCTTTGGCCCCGTGGCTGGTGAGCGCCAAGCTGCCAGACGCAACCGCCATGAGCACCTTCTGAGCGCTTGGCTGGTCCCCGGCGAGGATTAGTGCCAGCACGGCTGCACCGGTTGGTCGGACAAACGTATGGACCGAATCCCAAACGCTGTCGACCACTGGCACCTTGTCGGCAACGAACTCGATTGCAAAGAGGAACACCGCAACCCCGATGACCCACCACTGCTGGAGTCCAGTCGGCGTGTCGATCCAGTCGAGTCGCCCACCGATACCCAGTAACGCGACAACCCCGTAGAGGTTGAGCCCACTTGCCCAGCCAGAGCCGAGAATGGCACCGAAATCCAATTTGTTCCCTTTCGTGGCACCGGCTGAAACAGCCGGATTACCGCTGCTTACAAAGCGAGGAGGGTCTTCCAATTCCCGCCGGCCACCCGACGAGAAACGGCCTCTGGGGTCATGCGGAGAGTCTCTTCAGGAACAAGGTCAGCGATGTCTCTTTGCAGCTCGTAGTGATGGCCAACCGCCTCGAAGCGCTTCTTGCGAAGTTCGACCAGCTCTGCCGGGGCGTCGTCGAGAAAGCCGAACGCAGCAAACGCCACCTTGAGGTCGTGGATGACCGGGGCCCGGCTGAACATCGACGCGCGCTTCATGGCGACCCCGAGGCAGCCAGCGATGGCATCGTGCTCGTCTTCGCCTTCGGTGAGGCGCAGCTTGCCGTGGAACGTGTTGGCCAGCTTGATGGCATACCCCTGGTCTGGACCTGGGCGGCCCATGCGAGCACCGGTCGGTGAACCTGCGGGAAGCTCGGCTGGGCGGTCTGACTTCCATTCCTCGGCAGGAGGAAGGGCGCTGTCGCCGCGAAAGGCGCCAACTGTGGCAACAGGGACAAACTTCGGGGCACTCACAGTCGTTCAGTCTGCCAGAGGAGAGAGGCCTGGGAGAGAGGTTGCCCCCGTCGTTGGGGGCAAACCACCTCCGAACGCATTAGCGAGGTGGACTCCCGCTGAGAACCGGCCCACCTCACGACCCGAACCACATACGCGCAACTCACCCAATAGATACGCGCAACTTGCCACTTCTGGGCAAAACTTTTGCCCGGAAACGCCAAGTTGCGCGTATGTGGGGGGCAAGTTGCGCGTATGTCGGGGCGAACTGCGTCGATGGCGAGCCCACCGGCCCTGCCCGTCGCATCACACCAGCACTATTGGCCGAGGCCGCCGTTGGAGTAGAGCAGCTGGCCGTTGATCCAACCGCCTGCTGGCGACATGAGAAACGAGACCAGGTCCGCTGTGTCAGACGGCGTGCCGATCCTGGGCTGCAGGTTGCGATTCATGACCTCGGCACGGACCTCGGCGGACATCCAGCCTGTGTCGTTGGGGCCTGGGTTGATCACGTTTGCCGTGACCCGAATGTCTGCCAGCTCTACGGCTGCCGCAAGCACAATGCGGTCGAGTGCCCCCTTGCTGGCGCCATACGGAAGGTTGAACGCTGTGTGGTCGCTGGTCAGTGCAACGATGCGTCGTCCGAAACGGTCCGGGCCGACATCGTCCGGATCCCCGGCTCGGAACTGCACGGCGAACGCCTGGATCAGCAGCCACACCGAACGAGCATTGACCGCGAAATGCCGGTCGAACGATGCAACCGTGGTTGACCGAATATCGGAATCGAAGTCCTCGCAATGACACATCACCAGCCCGCTGATGACTCCTCCGCCAGCGAGCGCCGTGAACAGCGCATCGGGAGCGGATGCATCGGCGAAATCAACCTCGTGGTCCGCAAGCGGGAGTTGGTCAGCGCCCCATGTCATGCGCTCGTCGTAGCCGCGCCAACCAGCCGTGACGACGTCGAATCCATCAGCGCGCAGACGATCAGCGATCGTCGCGCCGATACCTGCTTTGCGGCCGACACCCGTAACAAGGACACGACCGGACGACAAGCTGACCTCAGGCAAGCCGATGGAGCCAGTGGTTGGTGTCAGCAGAACGCCCGTACTGAATGTCGATCAACTTGGAACGCAGTTGCGACGTGACTTCGCCCGTTTCCATGGAGCCAACCTCGCCGTCGGCCCACACCAGCCGGCCAACAGGAGTGATGACCGCAGCGGTGCCGCACGCAAACACTTCGCGGATTGCGCCGGAAGTAACGCCGTCCTTCCATTCGTCGATGCTGATGCGTCGTTCCACGGGAGTGAGCCCCAAGCGTCTTGGCAAGCTCGATGATGGACGAACGGGTGATGCCTTCGAGGATGGTGCCCGACGTCGCCGGCGTGACAACGTGCCGTCCGCAAACACGAAGTACAGATTCATGCCGCCCAGTTCCTCTATGTACTTATGTTCCTCGGCGTCGAGGAACACGACCTGATCGCAACCCTGTTCCGTTGCTTCCATCTGCGCCGCGAGGCCGGCCGCGTAGTTGCCGCCGCATTTGGCTGCGCCGGTGCCACCCATGGCGGCACGTGTGAAGTTGGTGGACTGCCAGATGCTGACCGGCTTCAGACCGCCAGCGAAGTACGGCCCAACAGGTGAGGCGATCACCATGTACGTGACTTCTTGCGCTGGCCGCACCCCCAGGAACGACTCTGACCCAAACATGAAGGGACGCAGGTACAGGCTGTTCTCCCCACCGGCTGGCACCCACTCCTTATCAACCTGCACCAGCGCTTCAAGTGAAGCCACAAAGTCTTCTTCCGGAAGATTGGGAAGCGCCAAGCGGGTAGCCGAACGATTGAACCGGGCTGCGTTGGCAAACGGACGGAACGTCCAGATGGAATCGTCAGCGTGGCGGTACGCCTTCATTCCCTCGAAGATTTCCTGCGCGTAGTGCAGTACCGCCGCTGCTGGATCCAGCGAAATTGGACCATACGGAATGATCTCTGCGTTGCCCCAGCCTTCACCTGAGCGCCATACCGCTCGCACCATGTGATCGGTGAAGAACTTGCCAAACCCAGGGTTGGCATGGATTTCGGCGCGACGCTCAGCTGAAGCTGGCGAGGGGTTGGGCGTGAGGGCAAAGTTCAAAGCCATCCGACCATCGTAGAAGTTCAGCGGTGCGCTTCACCCAGAATTCGACGCAGTTTCGGCCCGGTTAGAAGCTTGCGAACCCGCCCTACGATGAAGTCCATGATGACGACCATCACACATTCTGCTGTTTCACACCTCGGCCGAGCCGCATCACCAGTTGCGCTGGGCTTCATGGATTTCCATTCGTTCGACACGGGTGCGCCGATGCTGGATGCCTTCTTTGCAGCCGGCGGCAACGTGTTCGACACTGCATGGATTTACAACAGCGGGTATACGGAACAGCTCTTCGGCGAGTGGCTCACAGCCCGCGACACCCGCTCCGATTGCGTGATAATCGGCAAGGGGGCCCACACCCCGGAGTGCACACCGCAAGCCATCTCTCCGCAGCTCACCGAAAGCCTCGACCGACTGGCGACCAGCAGCGTCGACATGTACTTCCTCCACCGAGACAACCTGGAGGTGCCAGCCGGCGAGTTCGTCGAGGCCATCGAGGCTGAACGCAAGGCTGGACGCATCACCGGCCCTGCCGGCGGCTCCAACTGGACCATGGCCCGTGTAGAGGAAGCCAACGCCTATGCGGCAGCCAACGGCCTCACACCGTTCACTGTGCTGTCCAACAATTTCTCGCTTGCCGAGATGCTCAGCCCCATCTGGGACGGCTGTGTCAGCAGTTCCACTCCCAGCTGGCGCAACTGGCTGACGGAGCACAACGTTCTCAACGTCGCGTGGTCCAGCCAGAGCCGCGGGTTCTTCACCGACCGCGCTGGTCGCAACCTCTTGGACGACGAGGAATTGGTTCGTGTCTGGTACTCAGATTCCAACTTCGGGCGCCGCGATCGGGCCCAGCAACTGGCCGCTCAACTGAACGTCGATCCAATCCACATCGCGTTGGCGTACGTGGTTGCTCAGCCGTTCCCACAGATCCCCGTCATTGGTCCCCGCACGCTGGACGAGTTGCACCACAGCCTGCGGGCGTTCAGTTTCACGTTGACGCCAGAACAGGTTGCGTGGTTGGAGACGGGCGAGTGAACAAGTGGCAAGACACCACCGTCACCCCACAGGACCGTGCCGCTGATCTGTATGCGCGCATGACAACCACAGAACGGCTGGCACAGCTCGGCAGCTCGTGGGTGGGCAACCTCGTCATCAGCGGCAACGTCGCTCCGATGCAAAACGTGTTCAGCGCTGGCGCCAAGCCGCTGGAAGAACAAAGCCAAGACGGCCTTGGGCACCTCACTCGCCCATTTGGCACGCGGCCGATTGCCGTTGCCGATGGCGTGCAGCAACTCATCAGCTACCAACGCCAGGTGATGGCCAACAATCGTTTCGCCATTCCAGCGATTGCACATGAGGAATGCCTCACTGGCTTCACCGCGTGGGGCGCAACGGTGTTCCCCGCCGCAATCGCATGGGGCGCCACATGGGATGCGGACCTCATCCGTGACATGGCTTCTGCGATCGGAGCCACCATGCGCAAGGTTGGCGTGCACCAAGGTCTCGCTCCCCTGCTCGATGTGGTCCGTGACTACCGTTGGGGACGCGTCGAAGAAACAATCGGCGAAGACCCACTCCTTGTTGGCACACTCGGATCCGCATACGTCCAAGGCCTCCAAAGCAGTGGCATCACCGCAACGTTGAAGCACTTCGCCGGGTACTCAGCTTCACGCGCCGGTCGCAACCATGCACCCGTTTCCGTAGGGCCACGCGAGTTTGCCGAAGTCATTCTGTTTCCGTTCGAAATGGCAGTGCGCATTGGCGGAACAAAATCCGTTATGAACTCATACTCCGACGTTGACGGCGTTCCAGCGGGTGCCGATGCGTCGTTGCTCACCACTACGTTGCGAGACCGGTGGGGGTTCGACGGAACGGTGGTCTCTGACTATTGGTCCATCGCGTTCCTGAAGAGCATGCATCGGGTGGCCGCAAGCTACGACGATGCCGGCATCCTCACGTTACGCGCTGGGCTTGACGTGGAACTGCCCGACACGCTTGCTTACGGCAGCGCGTTGTTGGAACGCATCACGTCCGGAGAACTCCACGAGGATCTGATCAAAACGTCGGTCTTGCGCGTCCTGCAACACAAAGCGGAACTGGGGTTACTCGACCCGGACTGGCGGCCTGAGGCCGTGCTGTCGGACCCGGACTTCGACCTCAACCCTGAAGCCAACCAGGCCCTGGCCACACGACTGGCAGAGGCGTCGGTCATCTTGTTGGACAACCCAACAACCATTCTGCCGTTGGTACCCGACACACCAATCCGGATCGCCGTTATCGGTCCCGTTGCGAACGATCCGTTGGCCTTCATGGGGTGCTACTCGTTCCCCAACCACGTGCTGCCCCACCACCCTTCGTTCGAAATGGGCATCGACGCACCATCGCTTCTCGATGCTCTGCGCGCAGAATATCCAAACGCAACCATCGACCACGTCGTTGGCACGCCTGTAAAGGTGGCCGACGCATCTGGCATCGCCGAAGCAACGGCGGCCGCGCAACAAGCTGACGTGGTGGTCCTCGCTGTCGGCGACCGGGCTGGGCTCTTCGGAATGGGCACCTCGGGCGAGGGCACAGACACCGCCACGCTGCAGCTCCCAGGCGTTCAGCATCAACTGGTTGAGGCCGTGCTGGCCGCGAACCCACGAACCGTGCTCATCGCCGTCACCGGGCGCCCCTACGCAATTGCGGACTTTGCAACAGCACCTGCTGCCACGGTCCAGGCGTTCATGCCAGGGCAGGCAGGAGCCGCTGCAATTGCTGGCGTTCTCTCCGGACGGATCAACCCCAGCGGTCGCCTCCCCGTCCAGATCCCACGCCTCGACGGACCGCAGCCCAGCACCTACTTGCAGGCACCCCTCGGTCTGCACACGGAAGGTGTCAGCAACCTCGACCCCACCCCGGCTTTCGCGTTTGGCCACGGCCTGAGTTACACCTCGTTCGCAATCAGCGAGATCACGTTGGATCAGACCGAGATCGGCACCGACGACACGCTCACGGCAACGGTGACGGTGCGCAACACTGGGACGCGTTCCGGCGTAGAAGTTGTGCAGCTGTACCTCACCGACTGGATTGCTCAGACAGTGCGCCCCACCAAACGGCTTATAGCCTTCGCACGGGTCAACGTTGAAGCCGGTAGTGCCGTCGAAGTGCAGTTTGCGCTACACGCAGATCTCACCAGCTTCATTGGTTTGGACCGAACCCGCATTGTGGAGCCGGGCCTGTTCAAACTGACCGCTGCCAACTCTGCCGCACATCGAAGCACGCCCGCAGAGTTCAGCATCGTCGGCCAGGTCAAGCCGGTGTCGGACCGGTGGACCATGATGGCCACCGTCAACACCCGCACGGTTTCCTAACTGCGGGAAACGGTTACTTCTGCGCCCACACGGGTTGCGCTGAACAGCACCGGCGCAACGCTGCGGTCTGCGGAGTACACCGTGGCCGAAGCAGTTGCACCGTCCGGCAGCTCGAAGACGCGAACGTCGACAGGCTGCTGGTAGTCGTAATCGAACCCGGTGGTCTGCCCCATGGGCAGCACAGTTTGTTGGCGTACATACAAAGGCAATGAGTCAAACCCGTGTTGCTCTGTAAACCAGGCAGGGCCAACACGGACCTCGCCGGTGAGAAGCGCTGTCCACCGGCCAGCGGGCAAATAGAACTGCACATCGCCCTCCGCGTTGAACACCGGGGCCACCAACAAGTTGGAACCAAGCATGTACTGCTGGTCCAGATGCAAGCAGGTCCGGTCCTCGGGAAACTCCAGCAACATGGCGCGCATCATCGGAACACCGCTGGACGCTGCCTCATGGGCAACCCCGAACAGATATGGCATGAGGCTTGCCTTGAGTTTCACGAATCGTCGTGTGACGTCGACAGCTTCGTCGTCGAATGCCCATGGCACTCGAACGGATTCGTTGCCGTGCAGACGACTGTGCGAGCTGAGCAATCCAAACGGGACCCACCGCTTGAAGACCGCTGGATCCGGGTTGCCCTCGAAACCTCCGATGTCGTGGCTCCAAAACCCAAAACCTCCAAGGCCCAGGCTGAGCCCGCCGCGCAGACTTTCGGCCATGGATTCGAAGGTGCTTGTGTTGTCGCCGCCCCAGTGAACTGGCATGGTCTGGCCGCCAACGGTTGCGCTGCGAGCAAACACGACTGCGTCTTCACCACGAACTTCGGTCAGCAGATCAAAGACGGTGCGGTTGTACAACTGCGTGTACAAGTTGTGCATCTGCTCGGGATCTGACCCGTCGTGATACACAGCGTCAACCGGGATGCGTTCGCCAAAGTCCGTCTTGAAACAATCAACACCCATCTCCAGCAGCGGTCGCAGCTTGGAGACAAACCACTCACGCGCCGCCGGATTGGTGAAGTCCACAATGGCGTTGCCCGCCTGCCACAGATCCCACTGCCAAACCGACCCATCGGCACGTCTGAGCAAATACCCAGCGCGCTTAGCTTCGTCGAACAAAGGTGATGCTTGCGCGATGTACGGGTTGATCCAAAGACTGATGCGGAGGCCCTGCGCCTTAAGCCGCTGGAGCATGGCTTGCGGATCAGGAAAGACACGTGGATCCCACTGGAAGTCGCACCAACGAAACTCTCGCATCCAGAAACAATCGAAGTGGAAGACACTCAACGGGATGTCGAGGCGCTGCATCTCGGAGATGAAAGTCTGCACCGTGTCTTCGTCGTAGTCCGTGACGAACGACGTGGACAACCACAGTCCAAACGACCAGGCCGGCGGAACCACGGGACGCCCGGTGAGTGCCGTGTAGCGCGCCAGAACATCTTTCGGTGTTGGACCGAGAATCACCAGGTACTCAACGGCTTCGGCACCCACGCTGAACTGCACGCGCTCAACCGACTCGCTGGCAACCTCAAGAGACACGCGACCGGTGTGGTTGACGAACACCCCATAAGCCGCGCCGGATCCGTGAACGATGTAGAACGGCACATTCTTGTAGGCCTGTTCGCTGGAAGTGCCACCATCTTCGTTCCAGATGTCGACCGACTGACCATTGCGCACAAAGGCGGTAAATCGCTCGCCAAGGCCGTACACGTTCTCGCCGACGCCAAGCGAGTGTTGGACGCTGAGGTACCGCTGGCCCTGCGGGTTAGTCACCAGCGAGATGCTCCGAGAACGCTGATGGGTGATCAACCGGTCTCCCGAGCGGAACTCCAGACTCCAGTCGGCCCCAGCGCAAGACACAGACGCATTCAGCGACCCGGCCTCAAGCCGAGACGATCCGTCGGGCGAAACCGTTGCGATGGCAGCCGTTGACGAATTGGCCGATTGCACCGGAAACCTGAGGGGCGCTGTGCCGCCCGCATGATGGGTAATACGCACACGTATTACCTCGGCCATAGGCGAGTCAAGCGCAATGTCAAGGGTTGCAGCGTTGAGCGTGTCACCGCGGTGGCCGACGCGCTTGGTGACTCCACGAACCTGTAAACCGGATCCCGAAGGCACTCCCTCGGCCAGGGCCCCGGCACCGGGAACGACGTGGGCGTCGTGGGACTGCAGTACTGGCAGTACCGAATACCCGGGGCGAGTGAGCCAAAAGCCGTCAGTGAACTTCAACGGTCAACGTCCGACAGCTGCATTGCGTTTACGCGAAAGCGCATCGACCGACGCAGCAAGCACCAGAACCCCGCCGGTTATCAAGTAGTTGATGCCGCCCTTCAGCTGTAGCAACCCCAGCCCGTTGTCGATCATGGCGATCACGAACGCACCAATCGCCGCGTTCTTCAGGTTGCCGCGGCCACCGAACAAGCTGACGCCACCGACCACGGCAGCTCCCACAGCGCTGAGCACGATTTGGCGACCTGCTGTGGATTCGATGGAGCCAACCCTTGATGCATGGAACAACCCGCCGACCACCGACAACGTGGAACAGATCACGAAACCGGAGATCCGCATCCGAGTGACGTTGATACCGGCACGGCGCGCAGCCTCTGGGTTGCCGCCCACTGCGTAGATGTGGAGTCCGAATCGGGTGCGCAGGAGGACGAACTGGCCAACGAAGAGGAGCAGCAACACAATAGGGACCACAATTGGAACGCCCTGGATTTGCTTGACCGACTTGCTTCGGTTGGCGTTGAGGAACGCAACGATTGCCGCTGCAAGCGCCAGCCCGCCGCCAACTTTGACGATTGCCAGCGCCAAAGGCGGGATAGGAAGGCCACGCTTGGCCCTGCGGGTTCGATCGTAAGCGGACAACCCAATTGCGATTGCTGCGATCACCGCGAACATCAACCAGCCCATCCACGGCTTGAGGTTGTCGTTCATGATCGCTTTGAGCGGCTTGGTCTCGATGCGGAAGATGCCACCGTCACCGAGCAAGACGAGCATGAGTCCCTGGTAACCCAGGAAGAAGCCAAGCGTGACAACGAATGCGGGCACGCCGATCTTGGCAACGAAGAACCCAAGCAGCAGACCCGTAGCGACACCGACCAACACTGCGACGAACAGAGCCGCCCCCCATGGCCATCCACCCTTCACCAGCTTGATGAACACGGCCATGGCGGTTCCACCGGTGACGCCAGCGGACAGGTCGAGTTCGGTGAGGATGATGAGGAAAACAAGCGCGCAGGTGAACACCATCAGCGTGGACGCCTGTACAAACAGGTTGGCGATGTTGAGGCGTGTCAGGAAGAACTCGCTCTTCTGCCAGAAGAGCACCGTGAGGACCAGCATCGCCAACAGCGCGGGCAGCACGCCCATATCACCGCCGCGGACGCGGGCCACATAGTCGTGCCACGCGCCGCGCAGCTGGCTAACGACGCCGGTTGGGTGGTCCTCAGTTGGGACCGTCTCTGGAGTGGTGCTCATTCTTCGTCGTCCTTGCTGCGGGTTCCGGTGATGTATCCGACGACGTCGTTATGAGTCGTTTCTGACGTCTTGAGCGACGCCACCATGCGGCCGAGGTACAGCACGCTGACTTGGTCGCACACTTTGAACACGTCAGCCAGGTTGTGGCTGATCATGATGACACCAACGCCACTGTCGGCCAGGCGGCGGACGAGCTGGAGTACCTGCTCGGTCTGCGCGACACCAAGGGCTGCCGTTGGTTCGTCGAGGAGCACCAGCTTGGCGTTGCGCAGCACTGCACGAGCGATGGCAACCGTTTGGCGCTGACCGCCGGACAACGATGCGACCTTCTGCCGAACGGACTTCACGGTACGCACCGAGAGCCCCTTGAGAGTCTGCGTGGCCTGCAGTTCCATGGAGGCTTCGTCCAGCGTCCCGGCGGAAGTTTCTTCGCGACCGAGGAACATGTTCTGAACGATGTCGAGGTTTTCGCACAACGCGAGGTCTTGATACACAACCTCGATGCCGATTGCCGCAGCGTCACGAGCTGACTTCAGGTGCACGACCGACCCGTTGAAAGCGATGGTGCCCGAGTCATAGGCCTGCACACCCGCGATTCCCTTAATGAGTGTGGACTTGCCTGCGCCGTTGTCGCCAACAAGCGCGGTGACCTGGCCTGCATATGCCTTGAAGTCGATACCTTTCAACACTTCCACCGGACCGAAGCTCTTCTTCACGCCCGACAGTTCAATCAACGGCACATCGGTGCCCATAGGTTCCTCTTCATGCTGCGACTTCTTGCTGCGGTGGCTGACAACTACACGCTTGATTCTGCTGCAAAAAAGTGATTCGTTGGGAGCGACAACGGCGAATTCGGCAAGAAACAGGCACAAGGTTGGCGCGAAAATGAAAATGGCCGCCGCACCCACCAACGGCGGACACGGCGGCCACTGGCCTGAAGAACGGATCTTCAGGTCAGCAATTCACAAGCTTGAGATCATGCAACGCCGTTAGCGGTGCAAGCTGCTGCGACGTCTGGGGTGCAGATGTCAGCGGCCTTGGCGTCGCCAGCTGCAACAACGTCCTTGACCTTGTCTGCGCCAACGAGGATTGGGGTCGAAGCGACGAAAGGCGTGCCGTCTTCAAGCTTCTTCTCCGTGGTTGGCTTCTCGCCCTTCAGCAGTGCGATTGCCAGGTCCGAAGCCGACTTGGCCTCAACCTTGAATGGCTTGTAAACCGTTGCGGTCTGCTTGCCAAGCAACACGTTCTGCAGGCCTGCGACCGAAGCGTCCTGGCCGGAGATGACGGCCTTCTTGCCGTTCTTGTCCAGGATGGCGATGATCGAAGCTGCGTTGTTGTCGTTTGGTGCGAGGACTGCGTCGACCTTGCCCTGGACAGCGGTGTAGGCCTGCTCGAAGAGCGTGCTGGCCTTTGCGCCGTCCCAGGTGCCGGTCATTTCGAAGGCTGGCTTCACGCCGGCCGCATCGAGGATCTTCTTGGCGCCGTCGAAGAACATCTTGGCGTTGCCGTCTGCAGGGTCACCAGACGAGAACACGACGCTTGCGGTAGCTGGATCAAGGCCTGCGGCCTTGAGGCCGTCGACGATGGTCTGGCCCTGGAGTTCGCCAACATATGCGTTGTCGAAGGACACGTAGTAGTCCGCACCAGCAATTGGGCGGTCGTACGCGATAACTGGGATGCCCTGGGCCTTGGCCTTTTCGGCAACGCCAACGCCTGCGCCCTGGTGATCAACCAGGATCATGACGCCACAGCCCTTGGTGAGCTGCTGGTCGCCGATGGTGGCGTACTTGGCTGGGTCGGACTGTGCGTTCTGGATGTCGGTCTCGAAGCCGGCAGCCTTCATTGCCTCGTCGAGTGCCGGACGGTCGCCGGTCTCCCAGCGGGTGCCGCTGTCGGCGTCTGGCAAGATCACGCAAGCGCGTCCGCCGGTTGCAGCTGCAGCAGCCGCAACGGTGGTGTCGGTTGCCGCAGCAGCCTCGGTAACAGGTGCTTCTTCGGTTGCAGCTGCCTCGGTGACAGGTGCTTCTTCGACGACAGAGTCGACGACCGAATCAACAGCAGCGTCAACTGCGTCGACTGCGTCAGTTGCGTCGCTTCCGCATGCTGAACCCAGCAACATCAGCGCGCCGAACATCAGGATTGTTGCCTTGACGTTTTTCTTCATGTTTCTCCCCTTGATTGGTTGTGAATCGTTGCGTCACGCGGCCGAAGCAGCGGTCCGAAATTTCGGGCGCCGGGCACTGGTGCAACCGGCCTCAGCGCACGTAGCGCCAACCGATGGACCGATGCCACCCGCGCACACTGACAGTTTGAGACCGCTGACGGTCAAAATCTGATGATGCACAGGCCAGCAAGGTGACCCGGGCAGCGTAACAGCTGACGCTTCTCTTCAGGTTCCAATGGCCGATTCCGCCACTTTGCGCGCGACCCGTCCCAAAAGATGATTAGGGCTGCGAAGCCGCAACCTGGGCTGCCACCCAGTCACCGATCGCGGTCGTCGGGCCGGACGGCATCGTCGTAGCACCAAGGGTGGAGTCGACAACAGCGCGGATGCGAGCGGCAGCAGCTGTTTCACCCAAGAAGTCCAACATCATTGCTGCGCTGATGATGGCGGCGCGTGGGTCCGCCTTCCCAGTGCCAACGATGTCTGGTGCGGAGCCGTGCACCGGTTCAAACATGGACGGCCCGGTGCGCGTCGGGTTGAGGTTGGCTGACGCAGCAAGACCCACGCCCCCCGACACCGCTCCTGCGAGATCCGTGAGGATGTCACCGAAGAGATTGTCGGTCACCAGCACGTCATATCGCTGCGGTGACTCGACGAAGTAGATGCAAGCCGCGTCGACGTGGTTATAGGCCGTCTGGACGTCCGGATACTCGGCGGCCACCGCGTTGAATGTGCGCTGCCACAGGTCCCCAGCGAACTGGAGCACGTTGGTCTTGTGCACCAACGTGAGGTGCTTGCGAGGGCGCGACTGTGCGAGCGCAAAGGCGTGACGCACGCATCGCTCGACACCCATGCGCGTATTGACCGACCCTTGCGTGGCGATCTCGAACGGGGTGTCCTTGCGAAGGAACCCGCCTTCACCTGCATACGTACCTTCCGTGTTCTCCCGAATCACGATGCAGTCAACGTTGTTGGCGGGAAACAGAAACGGCCGCTGGTTGATGTAGAGGTCGAGGGCAAACCGCATGCGTAGCAACAGTCCGCGCTCCAAGATCCCTGGCTGGACGGCTGGCGTGCCGATGGCGCCAAGGAGAATGGCATCGAAGGTGCGCAGCTCGTCAAGGGTGCTGTCGCTGAGGATCTCGCCGGTTGCTGCGTATCGCCGTCCGCCCAAGTCGTATTCGACGGTGTCGAGTTTGATTCCGGCGGCGCGGATCACCTTCAGCGCTTCGGCAGTCACTTCGGGGCCAATCCCGTCGCCGCCGAGCACCGCAACTTTGTGGGTCTGAGTCATGGGTTCTGACGATACGCCTTGCAGCAGAACACCTCGGGACGAGGTTGGGAGGTGTTCTGCCCCCAGGGTTGGGGGTGACCTCTCTCGCGGGCTTTGCTAGACCTTGGCTGTGCTCGTACCGACATCGACGCCACCACCGACACAGGCGACACCATCGATACAGCCGCCCCTCTGGATCGATGCGGGCCAGCCGGCGGTGCAGCCACACGGCGGATTCGGCGGCAACACCAAGTTTCCTGGCATTGGCATCAGCTTGGTGTGGATCGTTGTCTACTTCGCATTGCAGGTCATCGTTTCGATCCCGGTGATGGTGGTAGCAGCGCTACTGGACGAGAACTTGCGGGACAAGCTCACCAGCGGGGACCGAGAGTTGACGAAGGATGCGCTGCTGAATGCAAGCGGCGTGCCCATCGTGTTGGGGGTCTTGCTTTCCGGTCTGGTCATGCTGTTGATTCTTTGGGCCCACCTGCGCAAGGACGGCCGCCAGCACAGGATCGGCATGTTTGCACGCAGCCGTCTCCCGCTTGGCACAACCATCGGGTACGGCATCGGCCTGATGGTCGCTGCGCTCATCTTCGGCGCGATCTACAACGTGACGGTCCTCAAAGGCCGAGATTCACAGGCCGACACCGAAGCAATCGTGGACGGGCTGCAGTCGCCCATCGGGGTCCTGGTGGGGTTCCTCGCCATCGTGGTTGTGGGTCCCATCGTGGAAGAGCTGCTGTTCCGCGGTTATCTCCAAACCGCCCTGGGGCGCCATATGAAGCCGTGGATGTCCATTGCCATCTCCGCGTGCATCTTTGGGGCCATCCACCTTCAGCCACTGGCCTTTCCGGTGTTGGCTGCCCTCGGCGCAGTGCTGGGTTACTTGTACCACCGCACAGGTTCGCTCAAGGTGAACATCGCCCTGCATATCGCCAACAACGCACTCGCATTTAGTGCCTTGGTGCTCGCAGGGTCCAGTCAGGCCTAACCTCTCGTCTGTGGCAACCAAGCTTTCCAAAGACACCTTCGACCGGCTCACTGCCGAATTCGCAGATCTGTCAACTCGCGGCAAAATCGAAATCGCACGTCGTATCGAGGCGGCTCGTGAACTCGGCGACCTTTCCGAGAACGGCGAATATCACGCGGCGAAAGAAGAACAAGGAAAGATGGACGCCCGGATGCGTCAGATCCGCGGCATCCTCGACGAGGCCGAGATCGTCAAAGAAGTGGACACGTCGGTGGTTTCCACCGGTGCCGTCGTGACCATCCGTTGGCAGGGCGATACGGACACAGAGTCCTATTTGCTTGGCTCCATCGAAGAACGTCGCGAAGGTCTCGACATCATGTCGCCAGAATCGCCGATGGGCAAGGCGCTCATGGGCAAGAAGGCCGGAGACGTCGCTCAATACCAAGTCAACGGTCGGGGCATGAAGGTCGAGATCGTCTCGATCTCGGCCTAGTCGGTGCCTGCATCGGCTCGTCCATCGGCGCCGACCCAACTTGCACCGTTGCACCCCATCGGCAACGGACGCGCCGGCGCTCTCATCGGCCCCGAAGCAGACATCACCTGGTGGACGCCGCAGTCGATTGAACACGACGCAGCGTTCTACTCACTAGTTCATGACGACGGCGGTCAGCTGCTGCTGAGACTTCCCGGGACCACACGTTCAACAGTCACACGCGTCGGCGACGCTCCGGTGCTGTGCACGACGCTGCGTTCAGCTGACGCCACGATCTCGATTCAGGATCACATGGCCGACGGGCAAGAGGGCTTCGGCAACGGAACCATCGTGCGCTTGGTTACGGTTTTGGGCGGACGCGCTGCGCTGCACGGCACCGTGGTCAGCGGCTCTCGGTTCGCCACGCCACGGCGCACGTACCGCGGATGCGATTCCGTCGCATGGGTATCGACAGATCTCGGAGCGGCCGTCATTGGCGTCCGAGGCCTCGATCCAGACAACCCAATGGTGTTGCACGCCGGCGAGTCATTGATGATCACCGTGTCCCCCCATGCGGTGGACGAGCGCGTTCGACGCGAAGTCTACGAGCGCCGCATAACCGACCTCGCTCGTACCTGGCGCAACAAGTTGGACAACGGATACGACGGGCCGTGGCGTTCAGACCTGCGGGGCTGGCTACAACAGCTGTTGCTGCTGCTCAATACCGACACCGGTGCGATCATGCGCTCGTTCACCACGTCGCTACCAACTCAGCCTGGCGGTGAACGACAGATTGATGAGCGACTCGCGTATCTCGAAGATGCCACACGCTTCGTGCGCCTCTGCGAGCGAATTGACCGACACGATCTTGCCGAGCAGACGCGCCGCTGGATCGCCGACGCGTTGCTTCGGGGGCCGGCACGGGCACGACGCGCAGACGGCAGCGATGCCACAACGGAGTCTGATCTCATGCTCTCTGGGTGGAGCGGACATCAACCCGTCCGCCGCTCAGAACGCGGGGCGCACAGCACAGACCTTGCCGCCCTCGCGGGAGCGTCATTGGTGCTTGACGCAAACCGGGATCGACGAGCTTTAGTTTCCATCGCGTCCCTTCTCGCGAATCAATTTCAGACGCCCTCGCTTGTTGATGCTGGCCGCTGGGCTGCACGGCTGGAATCGCGTCGAACCCGCGAGCAGATCCCAACCCGGTGGGTGTCGTCGGGAATTGCGGTGCGCGCTGCCTTACGAGCTGCCGCAGCGACAGAACGCCGACACGACCCGCTGTCGCTCAAAGCTCCAGAGTGGGACGCTGTCTCTCGCAACATTGGGCGATGGCTACGTGCCGATGGCTGTTTCGGCGTCAACGCCACTGCTGGATGGCGAAGAGCCGTGGACGATGACTCCTCCGACGCGCAACTCCTGCGGTGGATCGCCCCGGCCGACCCAACTGTCGACTTTCCAGACCTACCCGACGACGACGAAAACGAGGCGAGAGTTCGCACGGCCAACACCATTGGGCAGACCACCGCTCAGCTCGATGATCACGGCCTGCTTCACAGACACCTTCCACACGCCGACGATGGGTTTGCGCCCGGTCAGGGAGCTGACGTCAGCGCCACGGCTGACTTAGTAAGTGCACTTTGCAGACTTGAACAGTGGGATAACGCAAACAATCGAATGGAGCTGCTTCGGACCGCTATTGGTTCCACGTCGAGTGCTTCGACAGCTAACTCTTCACGGGTCTTGCCAGCAGCCACCGTTCCGTCGCATCTCGACCCGCGTTCCAACGCTCACCTCGGGAACAGACCCCATGCGCCTGCGCTGTTGTCGCTGTGCGAGGCGGCCCTATCACTGCGCCCCGGACCCCGGTAACTCCTCCGCGCCGATGATGCATCGCTGAACCCGCTCTCAGTCTGACCGAAGCTCCTCAAGCGGTTCTGTAGCGACACCGATGTAAGAATCCATGTACACAAGCTCGGGGCTGATCAGCGAACAGTCCCAACTGCCCGACTCCGAGCTCCTTTCTGATCCAGCCGCAATGTTCGGATTCGATGCACGAGCGTTCGGTTCGATTCCCCCAAGTGGCCTCGTCATCGCCGACCGTGTTGGGCGCGTGTTGTACGCGACGGACTCGGAGCTGCAGGCGTGGTACCTCGCGAATCCGACGAAAACAATCTTCGCGATGATCCACCCTGAGGATCGTCCGCACGCGCTGGCCGAGTACCGCTCCGTTGCCGACGGTTTCGCATTGGATCGTCGGATGCGCGTGAAGGCAATCCGCCCATCCGGGGAACAACGCGTGTTGGAACTTCTCGCATCGGCTTCGCGCGATTTGCTCGACGTCGACGGCATCCTTGTCACCTACGCCGACGTGACGACCAGCAGCGCCACGCAGGCGTTGCGTTCAATCAGCCGGCGCATTGCGCTGTCGCCGCTTGACGAGACGGACGCTGCCATTGGAATCGCTCTCGTCGAGACGATGGTTGCGACGGATCTCAGTTCGGTTGGTCTCTGGATTCCAGACCGACCACTGGCCGTCTACACAACGTCGGGCCGCGAGGGTGTTGGTCGGCCAACGCTCATCGAGGCAGACCCAGCGCCCTTCCTGATCGACGAGCCGATCTTGAAGGTCGCTATCAGCGAGCGGAGTTCGGTTGTCCTGCATCGCATTGAAGACGAGCAGGCGTTTGTCCGGCTTGCGCACGGACGAGCGGACACGGTTGAACGCTTGCTTGTCGTGCCGCTGTTTGCAGCTGACCGCCTGGAGGGTTACGCCGCGTTCGGCTGCACAGAACAGGTCTGGTCTGCTCACGAGTACCGCATGCACTTCTTGGAGACCGCAAGCGAACTCATCGCTGGCGCGCTTGCTCGGCAACGGACATCGCACGAACTCCAAGAGCGTGCCTTCCGCGATCCCTTGACACAGCTACCAAATCGTCGATTGCTGACCGAACGGTTGGACGACGTGATGGTGCGCATTCGCCGATCGAAGTCCTGGGCAGCGCTCATCGTGATCGACTGCGACGGCTTCAAAGACGTCAACGACGTGTTCGGCCATCAGGTCGGCGACACGGTCCTCATCTCTGTCGCTGAACGGCTTCTGTCAGTGTGTCGCGGTGGTGAGCTTGTGGCTCGCTTCGGAGGCGACGAGTTTGTGGTGATGGTCGAATCCGATCAGCCTGAAGCAGCAGTTGTTGCGCTCGGCCAACGCATCGTCGACATTTTGGACTCGACGTTCGAACACAACGGGTCCAGCGTGAAAATGTCTGCGAGTGTAGGGCGTCGCCGTTCATCACGGTGAAGGCGCCGCGCTCGACGCCGCCACCATGTTCAAGCGGGCGGACCTTGCGATGTATCGAGCGAAGCAGCAGGGCAAGAACCGCGCCGTGTTGTTCGCCGAGGAAATGGAAGAAGCGACCAGAGAGCGTTTCGAACTGTCGGCGGACCTCAGGGTTGCCATTCGACGAAGCGATGAGTTGGCCCTGTGGTACCAGCCGGTTGTCAACCTGCAGACCCAAGAACTAGAGGGTTACGAGGCGCTCATCCGGTGGTTGCACCCCGGTCGTGGTGTGCTCCTGCCAGCCACGTTCATTGAGCTTGCCGAGGAATCCGGTCAGATCATCGAACTTGGCTGGATGCTGCTGGAAATGGCGTTGGATCAGATGCGGGCATGGCGCGCAACGAAGTCGGTGCCTGACACGGCCACGATCGCCGTCAACCTTTCTGTTCGCCAGTTCATGGCTCCGAACTTCCAAGCGACGATGGAGTCCATCATCACCGCTTCGTTAGTGCCGCCAGAGTTGATCGAACTCGAGCTCACCGAAACGGTGTTCGCGGATCGGGCCACTGTGGTGCCACGCCTGGAAGAACTACGCGCGCTTGGTGTCAAGCTGGCCATCGACGACTTCGGCACGGGGTACTCGTCGCTTGCCTACCTGCGAGACCTCCCGGTGGACATCCTGAAGGTCGACCAATCCTTCGTCCAACGACTAGGGCAGGAGCACCGCGACGACGCGCTGGTTTCTGCGTTGGTTCGCGTCGCACAAGAACTTGGACTTGCGACGATCGCCGAAGGTGTGGAGACACAGTTGCAGGTGGACCGGTTGCAAGCCATTAAGTGCGACAGGGCACAGGGTTACTTCTTCGGTCGACCAAGCCCCACGCTGGTCATTCCGTCGCAAGAGTCGACCATCCGGCTGCCGTCTCGATAGACCGAGCGGCCGCAACAACCTCAGCGCCGTACATCACGCCGGGGTTTCGACTGACTCGCTCAAGAGGGCCAGAGACAGAGACCGACGCACGCACCACGCCTTGAGAGTCGTAAACCGGCGCGCTCACCGATGCCACTCCCGCTTCGCGTTCAGCCACGCTGGAAATCCATCCGTCCGCCCCCAACGGTTCGCCTTGCAGAACGTGGCCCGCTGACCCTTGATCCAGCGGAAGCACTGCGCCAACTTCGACGATGGTGCGTAAACCATGCGGCGATTCGATCCCAACGATGCACACCCTCGAGTCGCCTTGGCGAATGTACAACTGCACGCTCTCACCGGTCTTGTCACGTAGCCCAGTGAGAATGGGGACTGCTGCATCACGCAACGGCAGGCCCGACGCGGCCCGACGCCCCAAGAATTGAAGTCGCGATCCAAGCGACCAGCGAGTGAGGTCGTCGATCTGTGCAAACCCATGCACCTGGAGGGCGCGGAGGAGGCGATGTGCGGTGGCACGGTGGATGCCGGTTCTGGCGACGATCTCGACCAGCGTGAACGGAGCCTCGGGTCTCGCCAACGCATCCAAGAGCACAACGGCCTTGTCGAGAACGCCAACCTCGCTGATACGATCTCTTGACACGTGGACACTGTATCTCAGTATATGAGATACAGGTTTGTGGAGAAGCGTTGACTGAAGGAGAACCATGGGCAAGACCTTGAGCGAAAAACTGTGGGATCGGCATGTGGTGCGAAGCGCGCCGGGCGAACCAGACCTGCTTTTCATCGACATGCATTTGGTCCACGAGGTCACCTCGCCGCAAGCGTTCGATGGGTTGCGCTTGGCTAACCGACCCGTGCGTCGACCCGACCTGACGGTTGCCACCATGGACCACAACGTGCCAACGGACATCCCCGGCCTTGGCATGCACAACACGGAACTCGTCACAGACACGGTCAGCCGACAACAGATGGAAGCCCTGGCCTCCAACTGCGCCGCGTTCGGCATCACGTTGTTCCCCATGGGTCACCAACGCCAAGGCATTGTGCACGTCATCGGACCAGAACTGGGCATCACGTTGCCGGGCATGACCATCGTCTGTGGCGACTCCCATACCTCCACGCACGGAGCCTTCGGAGCCCTCGCCTTCGGCATCGGAACCTCTGAGGTTGAACACGTTCTGGCCACCCAGACACTCCCGCAACAGCGGCCAAAGACCATGGCCGTTGAGGTGGAAGGAGACCTCCCACCGGGTGTTAGCGCCAAGGACGTCGTGCTCGCCATCATCGCGGCCATCGGCACCGGCGGCGGCATGGGCCACGTGATCGAGTACCGCGGTTCAGCCATACGCGCGCTTTCGGTCGAAGGCCGCATGACCGTCTGCAACATGAGCATCGAAGGTGGCGCCAAAGCGGGCTTGGTGGCTCCAGACGAGAAGACGTTCGCATATGCAAAGGGGCGGGCTTACGCTCCAACCGGTGCGGATTGGGACGCTGCCGTCGCTGACTGGAAGACGCTCGTCACCGATGACGACGCGGTATTCGACAAGGTTGTTCGCATCGACGCGGCAACCCTCAGTCCGCACGTCTCGTGGGGAACCAACCCCGGCCAAACCATCCCGTTGTCCAGTTCCGTGCCGGACCCCACCTCCTTCGCAGACCCTGGCTGAACGAAACGCAGCCGAGCGCGCCCTTGAATACATGGCGCTCACGCCCGGCACGCCGATGCGAGACATTGCGGTCGACGTGGTGTTCATCGGTTCGTGCACCAACTCCCGCATTGAAGATCTCCGTGCCGCCGCTGATGTTGTACGTGGACGTACGGTTGCAGCTGGCGTGCGAGCGCTCGTGGTTCCTGGCAGCACGGCTGTCAAAACCCAGGCTGAAGCCGAAGGCCTCCCGGAGGTGTTCACGGCCGCGGGGATGGAGTGGCGGGAGCCTGGTTGTTCGATGTGTCTCGGCATGAACCCAGATACCCTCACCCCTGGTCAGCGCAGCGCGTCAACCAGCAACCGCAACTTCGAGGGCCGCCAAGGTCGAGGCGGACGCACTCACTTGGTGTCACCCGAAGTTGCAGCAGCCAGTGCCATCGTCGGCCGCTTCGCCGCACCGGCCGACCTCTGAACATCGCCAGCCCAGGACACAAGGATCATCATGCAGCCCGTTCAGATCATCACAGGTACGGCCGTTCCACTGGACCGGTCAGATGTCGACACCGACCAGATCATCCCGTCGGATTGGTTGAAGCGCATCGAGCGCACCGGCTACGGGAGGGGACTGTTCTCCGAGTGGCGAGACGATCGTGATTTCGTCCTCAACCAAGAACAATTCGCTGGCGCCAACATTTTGGTCGCAGGACCCAACTTCGGCACCGGTTCATCTCGGGAACATGCCGTGTGGGCAATCGAGGACTACGGCTTTCGAGCGGTCGTGTCTCCACGCTTCGGCGACATCTTCCGCAACAACTGCACCAAAGTCGGCTTGGTGCCTGTGCAGGTGACACCAGAAGGCGGACGTCTCCTGCTTGATTCAGTGACAGCCGACCCCGCTCTGGAGATCACCATCGACGTGGAGCGCAGAACCATAAGCGCACCTGCAATCGGGTTCGAGGAGTCCTTTGCGTTGGACGAGTTCACGGTGTATCGCCTCATCAACGGATTCGACGACATCGGTCTGACACTCCGCCACGCCGACGGCATCACCACCTACGAAACAACCCGCCCCGCATGGGCCCCTCGCATCTCTGCGACCTGAGCTCTAGTTCTCTGAAATCAGGTGGACGCCGGTGATGCCGGGGGCGGCTTCGAGCGTCCGAACCGCTTCTGCTGGAAGTGCTTCGTCTGTGGCGATTGCCATCAGCGCAGAACCGCCGTGTTCGTCACGGCCAAGCGCCATGTTGGCGATGTTGATGTCGAAAGCTGCCAGCGTGGTGCCGACAACACCGATCATGCCGGGACGGTCGTCGTTGCGGATGACGCAGAGGTGCGACGAAGGCGGAACTTCGACATCGTGCGAGTCGATATCGACCAGGCGTGGCTCCTTTCGAAGCCCGGCGAGAGTGCCGGAGACGGAGTGCCCACACGACGAGCGAAGCGTCAACATGTTGCGGTAGTCCCGAGCAACGGTGGTTTGCGTGGTGCTGACGGTGCAGCCCGCAGCCTCGGCAATGCCGGGGGCATTGACGTACGTAACCGGCTGATCGGTGTGAGGGCCAAGCAAACCTTTGAGCACGGCCAGCTTGATGATGCGTGTGTCGTACTCGGCGATTTCACCTTCAACAGCAACTTCCAGCGACGAGGGCACTGAACCGCACAGCCCTGCGATGACGCGGCCCATGCGTTCAGCCAATGGAAGGAACGGACGGACTGTCTCCGAGGCTTCTGATGCGCTGACGTTGACCGCGAACGGAACGAACTCGCCTGCCATGGCAAGCAACACCATGTCTGCGATGGTGTCGCCGGCTTTGTCTTGCGCTTCGCGGGTTGATGCGCCGAGGTGCGGCGTGACCACGATCTGAGGCAGCGTGAACAGTGGCGATGTGGTGGTTGGTTCTTCGACGAACACGTCGAGACCGGCGCCTGCAATGGTGCCGCTCTTGACGGCTTGATACAGGTCTTCTTCGTTGACGATGCCGCCGCGCGCTGTGTTGATGATGCGCAGATCTGGCTTGGCGTTGCGGAGCATTTCGGCGTTGATGAGACCGTTGGTCTCTTTGGTCTTTGGCAGGTGAACCGAGAGGAAATCGGACCGCTTCACCACATCGACAAGATCAAGCAGTTCAACGCCCATGGTGCGGGCACGGTCTGCCGACACAAACGGATCGAACGCGATGACATGCATGCCGAACGCGGCGCACCTGGTTGCAACGAGCGCTCCAACTCGACCAAGGCCGACGATGCCAACTGTCTTACCGAACAGCTCGACGCCTTCCCACTTGCTGCGCTCCCACTTACCGTTGACCAGCGCTGCGTGAGCCTGCGGAATGTTGCGAGCAGAGGCAAGCAGCAACCCCATTGCCTGTTCGGCAGCGGAGATGACGTTGGACTGCGGTGCGTTGACCACCATCACGCCGTTTGCAGTGGCATGTGCCACATCGACATTGTCGAGGCCGATGCCCGCACGCCCAACAACAACGAGATCACGGCCGGCATCGAGCACCTCGGCTGTGACCTTGGTTGCCGACCGAATGATGAGCGCGTGTGCGCCAGGCACAACTTTCAACAGCTCCTCAGCGGACAAACCTTCTTGCACATCCACCGTGTGACCGGCCTTACGAAGGCGTTCAAGGCCACCTTCTGCGATGGACTCAGTGACCAGGATGCGTGCCATCGGATCAGGCTAGAGGCGGTCCGACAGACAGTTTGTCAAGACAGCGCTAGAACTTCCGGATGTTGCTGACCAGACCGGTGCTTGACGCCATCCTCGCAGAGGACATCACCCTCGTCTTTCGACGTTGGACTAAACCCACGGTGAAGGCCGGTGGCCGACTCCGCACCGTCATCGGCGAACTGGCTATCAGTGCGGTCGATGTGGTTGATCGGGATTCCATCACGGATGCGCAGGCCCGCGCAGCTGGCTACGAATCAGCAACCGCGTTGCTTGACGACCTGTTCAAAGAACGGCCTGCAAGCAGCCGCGGCAGGGTGGCGCGAAGCGACGGCGAACGCCACATCTACCGAGTCGCTGTTGCATATTCAGGCCAGGACACGCGCATCGCGCTTCGTACCGATGGAGCACTCTCAGCGGAAGAACTGGCGAAAATCTGCGCTCGCCTCGACGGATTTGATACCCGTTCTTCGTTCGGACCCTGGACCAGAAGCGCTTTACAACTGATCAACGATTGGCCCGGCAGGCGAGCACCAGAACTTGCCGAGATCCAGGGACGCGAAACAATGCCGTTCAAGAACGACGTCCGCAAACTCAAAGAGATGGGCCTCACCGAGAGCCTCACCGTTGGGTACCGCCTGTCACCAAGAGGAATTCGTGTCATGGAGGCTCTCCACAGCTCATAGCCTCTTCCGATGCCCGTTCCCGACATCAAAATCCCCGCCGCGTTGCTCCCTGCTGACGGGCGCTTCGGTTGTGGGCCTTCGAAAGTTCGCCCAGAGGCGATTGCGTCCTTGGCCGAAATCGGGTCTTCGTACATGGGCACCAGCCACCGCCAAAACACCGTCAAAGACATGGTGGGGCGGTTGCAAGATGGGGTTCGTAACTTCTTCGGTCTACCCGATGGCTATGAGGTTGTGCTTGGCAACGGCGGCTCAACTTGCTTCTGGGACGTCGCAACGTTTGGTCTCATCGAGTCTGCGTCGCAGCACACCGTCTTCGGCGAGTTTTCGTCGAAGTTTGCCGAAGCCGCTGCCGCTGCTCCACATTTGACGCGCGCCTCGGTGATTGAAGCCCCGGTGGGCACAAGCGCCGCACCGGTCCTCGAAGAAGGTATCGACACTTACTGTCTCGTGCACAACGAAACATCCACGGGTGTCGCTGTCACCATCACGCGTCCCGCTGGAACCTCTGCAGCAGCGGGCCAGTTGGTTGCGGTCGACGCAACGTCTGGCGCTGGCGGCCTGGCGCTCGATCCCACGCAGGCCGACTGCTACTACTTCGCCCCGCAGAAGTGCTTTGCTTCCGACGGCGGCTTGTGGTTGGCGGTCCTATCGCCTGCGGCGGTGGAACGGGTCCAACGCATTCACGCATCCAAGCGCTGGATCCCAGCGTCACTTGATTTGTGGACCGCCATGGACAACAGCCGCAAACAGCAGACCTACAACACCCCTGGCCTCGCAACGGTGTTCTTGATGGTGCAGCAGCTGGACTGGATGAACGCACAAGGCGGGCTGTCATGGGCCGCCGCACGTTGTGCAACCAGCGCCCAGATCATGTACTCGTGGGCCGAAGCATCGTCGTTCGCCACCCCGTTCGTGGCCGACAGCAAAGATCGATCGAACGTGGTCGCCACCATTGACCTCGATGGCGTGGATGCGACCATGGTCAGTGCAGTGTTGCGCGCCAACGGCATTGTCGACACAGACAGCTACCGCAAGCTTGGCCGTAACCAGTTGCGCATGGCGATGTTCCCGGCGGTGGAACCATCCGATGTGCAGCAGCTCACGGCTTGCATCGACCACGTGGTCAGCGCACTCGCCTAGTACTCGCGCTCCAGAATCAGTGCCGCTCAAGCAGCAGCCGGTTCGTGTCGATGCTCCCGACGTGACCTTTCGCGTCTGGTGCCAACACGCCTGGCTGGGCGGCCCGTCTGCAAGTGACGGCGTCCTGCTGGAAATCGAGAACGAGCGCTTCAGCCGCGTCGAAACGGGCTTCGCCAGCCCGCCACCTGGCATTCCCGCGTTGTCTGGGTTGACCCTGCCCGGCATCGTCAACCCACATCACCGGACGCTTGAACGCGCTGCCCGCGGGCAGGTAGAGCATTCGGTGGCAGCAGCAGTCGCAAGCGTGCAAAACGCGGTGTCTCCAGAAGACCTCTGCGAACTCGCGACGGCTGTCTACGCTGAACTCAGCCTGGCTGGTATCACCACCGTCGGCGAGGTTGTTTCGTTGCATCGGGAGCGTGACGGCGCGCCGTTCGCAAACCCAAACATCGTGGCCGATGCACTTGCACACGCAGCGAAAACGGCTGGAGTCCGGCTGGCCATCATTGACATCTGTGCAGTGAACGGTCCTGCACGAACTCGCCACAACTCCGTGCACGAGTGGATGCAGCGGGTTGACCCCTGGACGGAGCGTCTTGGTCGGTCAACCACGGTACGGATGATCGGCGGCCTCGGAGATCAAACTGGGCTGGGCGTTCGGGGTCTCGCTGATGTGGCGATTTGGTCCGGTCAGTGCGGCTTGCCCGTTCACGCTCTCCTGGAGACCCCAGCGGCCGACGGCGCCGGACCGCTCGACGCGCTCATACAGGCAAGCGTGACAACCAATCGCGGCGGTTTCGCTGCAATCGGTACTCGAGGTGTCACCGCCGAAGCACTTGCCACCGTGGCGCAACATCGCGGCAGCCTGATCGCTGTGTCGGGGTCGCACATGGACAGCTTCCCAATCGGTGCGTTCCGCACCGCTGGGGGACGCTTGGCACTCGCACAGAGTTCCGTTATCCCAGTGGACTCGTTCGGTGCGATGCGCTCTCTTGAACGCCTAGCGAAGGACGACCCAACGTGCCCGCCGCTCCGAGCAAGCGAATTGATGCGCACCATCACGGCAGACGCTGCCACCACGCTCGGATGGCGCGACAGTGGTCTGATCGCCAGCGGCCAGCTCGCTGACATCGTCACCGTCGACACCTCGAGAATCGGTTGCAGACCTGATCAAGATGCTCTCGATCAGGTGCTTCGGCACGCGAAAAGCAGCGACATCACCCATGTTGCTGTCGGAGGGCAGTTGTTGGTGAACAACGGCCGCCATCGCCTTGGGGATATCGACGCCCTCATGGAACGCGCAATAGGACGCGTCGAGCGGTTCGTCGCAGGGGTCTTCCGGTAGGGTCACCTCATGGTCCCAGCCGTGCCCGAGGTCACCGTTCTCACGTGGAACCTCTGGTGGAGATTCGGGGACTACCGGACTCGCCAGGAACCCATCGCTTCAGTTCTTGCTGAAGCCAACGCGGACATTGTGTGTCTGCAAGAAGTCTGGGCCAAACAGGACCAACGGGATCAGGCTGCCTGGCTTGCTGAACGCCTCGGCATGCATGTTGCACGGCACGACACCGCGCAGCGAGACGGCCTGTCCTTCGCAAACGCAGTTCTCAGCAAGTGGCCCATCGTGCGGTCTGAAAGCCATGCGCTCCCCGGCACCGACGCTCGCCCTTCTCACCGCCATGTGATCCATGCAGAAATCGATTCGCCACGTGGATCGATCCACGTCTTTTCGACTCATCTTGATCAACGTTTCGACAACTCGGAGCTGCGCCAAAAGCAGCTGAAGATGATCTGCGCGCTTATGAGCAGAATAGACAGGAACACCGAAACCGATTTCCCCATCATCTTGGCCGGAGACCTCAACGCCGTCCCTGACAGCGATGAAATCCGCACCCTCACCGGGCGACGAACTCCGTATGTCCCGGGGCTTGTCCTCACGGACGCGTGGGAGGTAGTCGGCGCACCGTCTGGCGAGGCCGGATGGACATGGCGCGCCGACAACCCGTTGCTGGCTGAGGCTCTCTGGCCGAACCGCCGCCTTGATTACATTCTCACCTCGTGGCCCCGCAGGTCCGGCCAAGGAACGCCGGTCAGGTGTCGTCTCGTCGGGACAGCGCCCGTAGACGGCGTGATGCCGTCTGACCACGCCGGCGTCTGGGCTGCGCTGCGCTGACCCGTCAAGGGAAGCCAGTCGCGGCTACTCCTTGCCAGCGTCTTCCCATGCAGATTTCGCGCCCGTGTGGCCGGTGTACATCACGGCGGCGGTCGCTGCTGCGGCAGAGATGGAAAGCAGCACCGCAAGCACAGGAACAGCCGCAGAGCGTCCAACGGCCGATCTTGTCTGTGAAGTCGAGTCAGGGCCAACCGCGTGAATCTTGCGAGCCAGAACGACGAACGCAACAGCCAGCACGAAGAACAGCACCGCCATCAGACGAGTACGGTCGCCCCACTCCGCATGCTCTTCAATGGCTTCGTTGCGCTCGTTCAAGATGTGCTCCAGACCCTCTCCTGAGGACGCCGCCAACACCGTGCCGAACATCGCGACGAAACTCAGCCCCAGAAACGGGTAGCCGTAGTGGCGTACCAACGGCGGGCGGAACGCAAGGACAACGGCAATCAGCGCACAGAGGGGGAGCATCACAACGGGGAGGTGAACCATGAGTGGGTGGGACGGAATCCCGAACAGTTTTTCTGGCATTGCAACAGCTAACTGGAAACTTCCGCAGTAATACGCAGACTTGGCTCAAGCTTTACCCTCAACCGGGCGGAGTTGGCCAACGGACGGATAAAACACTCGGGCACGGGTACCACGCCCGTTGAGCCCGGGAAGCAAGGTCAGCTCGCCACCGTCTGCGCGCGCCAACACGCGTGCAATCGGAAGCCCCAAGCCGCTTCCTGACAGCTCCGTCCGGCGTCCGCTTGCGCGCCACATTCGATCGAATGCGCGGCTCCGCTGTTCATCGGTCATTCCGTGACCTTGGTCGTCAACGCTGATCGTTACCCCATTGGAACGCGTGGAGGTGGACTGGGGAACCACTGATACGCGTACAGATGATCCGGGTTGAGATGCATCAAGCGCATTGCAGATCAGATTGTCTAAAATTTGCGATAGTCGGTCTGGAGCAACACGGGCGAGAATTCCTGGTGAGGGAGAGAGAAATAGTTCAATTCCTCGTTCGCCAGCAAGCGCCGACCAGGTTTCAACGCGATCCGCAACGGTCGGGACAAGGTCGACCAGTTCCGCGGGAGTTGCGACTGTTCCGGCCCGTGCAAGTTCCAACAGTCCGTCGATGATCCGACTGAGCCTGCTGAGTTCGTCGACTGCGGCGTCTACCCCTTCGGCGATGTCTGCCTCCGGCGTGTATGCGAGCGCCTCGACGCGCAACCTCGCAGCAGTGAGCGGCGAACGCAACTGATGACTGGCATCGGAGACGAACGAATTCTGTGCCTCGACCAGATCTTCAATTCGGCCTGCCATTGCATTGAAGTCTGACGCCAAGGTGCGGATTTCCGGCGGCGCTGAACCATGGGGCACACGGGCGCTCAGATTCCCCTCACCAAAGGCCTGCGTTGCCTCGCTGAGCGCGAGCAGCGGTCGAGTCAGCGAGCGAGCCATTGCGATTGCAAGCACCGATGCGGCTGCGACCGCCAACAACGCAGCCGTTGCCAGCTTGAGTGCTTTTGCCCTGACCCGTCGATCCAGTTCCGCCGTGGTGTAACTCAACCGAACAGCGCCGAGCATCTTGCCGCCCGATGAGACCGGAATGGCGACAAAGAGCGCCGACCGACCAAGCGTGTGCGAAAAGCGCTCATCGACTCCGACCTTGCCAGACAGCGCGACAGCGATTTCTGGCCTAGATGCAAAGGACTTTTCACGCTCGTTTGGCGCTTCGTTGTCCGCAATCGTGCGGCCGGTCTTGTCGACAACCAGGACTCGGGCTCCGGTCCGAGCGCTGTAGGACTGAGCCGCTGAAGCGACCGAAGCACGCAGCGGCTCAGAGTCTTCTGTAGACAATGAAGAGAGGACATCTTCGACCAGTCCAGCCATCACAACCGCGTCGCGTTCAAGGTTCGTTCGCAGCGAGTTTTTCTCCGCTTGCAACGTGGCACGCCAGAACGGCACCCCGAGGGCCACCAGCATGAAGGAGATGACGACCAGAAAAGCCGCGAGTAACCGGCGGGTCATTGTTTCCAATCACGCGGGGCAACCAGTCGGTAACCCACGGAACGCACGTTTTCGATCCATTGGGGGTGACCCAACTTGCGGCGCAGTTGCGCCACGTGGACGTCAAGCGTTTTTGTGGGTCCGTACCAGTGCTCGTCCCAAACCTGTTCGATGAGGTCGGCCCGTGTGACCACCGCCCCGGGGTCGTCGGTGAGCATCGACAGCACCCCAAACTCTTTTGTAGTGAGCGCTACCTCGGCACCGTCAACCATGATGCGATGGGTGCGAAGATCAACCGTCAACGGACCAATGACGCGCACTCGACTGTCCTCGCCTCGACCTGTGCCGGCGCGTAGCGCAAGCCGGTCTCCGTTCGAGACGTCCAGCGTTTGCCACCCCGGGGCGTCACTGGCACCCAGCCCAGAAGTGGGGCTCTGGACAGCTCCAGCTGTATCGCCATGTCCTGTGTCGGCCCGACGCATGACCGCACGTATCCGAGCGATCAGCTCTCGCATGCCAAAGGGTTTCGCGAGATAGTCGTCTGCGCCGAGCTCCAACCCAACCACACGGTCAATCTCTGAACCCCGTGCCGAGATCACGATGATTGGCAGTTTGGCGTCATCCCGACGGATGGCTCGACACACATCAAGGCCGTCCATGTCGGGGAGTCCAAGATCAAGCAAGACAATGTCGGCAGGCAACGCACCAGGAACATCAGCACCACGGTCGACGCGTTGGACCGAATACCCGTGATGCTCCAAACCGGCGACGAGCGGCAGTGCAATGCCGTCATCGTCTTCAACTAGGAGCACCCTCATTGGGCTCCATCGTGCCATGCCTCGGCAGGAACCGGCCTCGCTGTCCCACGATTCGGTCCGCCAAGCGCTGGGCGTGCCGGACGGACGGGTACAGGCCGGCGTACGCGCGGAGCAGCTACCACACGGAACAGCAACAGACCCGCATTCAGCGAGCAAACCACCGCTATGGCGACCAGCGCGAGACGATTCCGCGCATCGGCGCCAGCAGTGATGAAGTGCACGGTGCTCGCCGAGAACGCCCCAAGGCTGGACATATGGATCACCTTCCAGGTTCGCTTGCCGATTCGCCGACGCATGAGCGAGGAAACCTCGACCGCGACGAAAACCCACATTGCGATGACTCCCCACGCCACCGCTCCTGGCCTCCATTCAGAAGCGAAGGGGACAAGCACGCCGATTACTGAGAAGTGGGAGTAGCTATCAGCGATAAGCGCGCTTATGTGTAACCCAAGAAGCGAAAGGGAAACAGCACCCTGGTAGCGGTGGAGGTCAAGCTGCCAGTTGGGCCGAGGCTTGGTAGTTGCATCGGATGAAAGCAACAGGCCCGTTGTGATGGACGTTGCGCCGAACAACCACGACGACAGTCCTGCCGCACGCGCCACATACCACCAGAAATGCGGGTTCATACGGCCCCCAAATCCCACTCGCCAACACTGTGTAAAACACCGTCGTCGGTGACAAGGAGACAATCGATACCCAGCGATCGGGCGGATTCAACAGCACCATCGCAGCCGAGCAGCAGGAACTGCTTGCTGAGGACTTCAGCATTGCAGCACGTGTCGGCCAAGACCGTTACGGCAGCCAAGCCTGACATTGCGGATCGTCCTGTGGTCGGGTCAAGAAGGTGATGTAACTGCAGAACTTCTCCGGCCACAGGGTCAGCAGATCGCCCAGCCCAACGGCGCCGCAGCGTCGACGATGTCGCCATTCCACCGTTGTCAGCAACGGCGTACCGAATCACCGAAGATGGGTCAAACGGATCTTCAACGGCGATGCTCCACGGAGCAGTCAGCCCTTGCGTCGAGTCAAGACACTGTCCGAAGGCAATGTCGCCTCCGAGATCCACCAGTGCAGCCTGCGCACCGACCCCAAGCAAATAGCGGAGCACAGCATCGGCTGCAAAACCCTTGGCGATGCCACCAAGGTCAACTCCGAATCCCGCAGCAAGGGTGGCAGTTCCGTTGACGCCGTCCACTACCACTGGACTCGTTCCTGAAGCCGGAGTGGGCAGGAAGGATTTCGAATTCGCCTGCACACGTAGCATCTCTTCGGTCACTGAAGGAAGCTGCACGTCCCACGACTTCGAGTAGCCGATGCTGTTCATGGCTCGTTCAAGGAAAGGCGAGAAGCGACCGTCGGTCCATCGCCAGGCAGCCACCGCCATCGACAACAGTTCGACCGTGCGAGGGTCGACCGAAATCGGAGTCGCCTGCAGCGCGACTCCGGACCTCAGACACGACGGGCTGCCTGACCGGTTGAGCCGTGACACATCGCTATCCGGCAGAAACCGTGACCAGAGCCGCTCGAGGTCGGCAACCATGGCGCGACCTTCGCGGGAGAGTTCCTCCGCTGCATCTCCTTCAACCTGGATATGGCATCTGGTCCCCATTGCGCGGAACCGCTCGATGTGGCTGCTGGCTGATGCAGAACCCGGACCAGGTGCGGTTCCAGATTTGGGACGAGATGTCAGAAGAGAAAGGCGCGCGCTTCGCATTGATCGCGCCTTCAGCTCGCCCTGCTCGAGGCCGGCGCAACCCGCACGCTCCGCTTCTTCGCAACGGCCTTCTTCTTCGTCGCGACCCGCTTCCTTGCAGTCGACTTCGTCGCTGATTTCGTGCGAGTGGCTGGCTTCGGATTGAAACTTGATGCCTTCGCCTGATCGGGGGCCGCTGGTGACGGCTGAACGGAGTCGGGCGAGGCGGTGGCTGGGGCGACGCGGTGGATCCGTCGGATCACAACCACGTGGACCGGAATCGGAATTGGCTCAGGCTGGACGCCAACGATCACGTCAGCCCGCGGGGTGATGGACTCCGCCTCGGGCGAAACACCCACAGGTGCCACCGACTGCGCGGACGTTTTTTCGGAAAAACTGAGCGCTGCCAACACGGAGAAGGTGATGGTTGCAGCAGCGCCCCCGGTAATCAATCGAGCATTTTGCGCCGGGTGCGGTCGCCGCCGGTTTCGTTGGCTGCGCGACGCAGGTTGGTGAGCTTCAGTCGTCATCGTCGTCCTCCTCTTCCTCCCCTTCTTCATGGTCGCCATTCCATTCGTCTTCGTCGTCTGTGTCTTGCGTGGCCTTCTTCACAGTGGAACGGGTCCGCGGCGTGGGTGCGGGAGAAGCCGGCACCGGCACCGGACACCGTCACCTCGACTTCGCTGGATCGGGCTTCCGTGGGCTCAGGCGTCGGAACGGTCACAAGTGGATCGTCGATCACATACACGTCCTCGTAGCGGATCACCACGGACGTAGGTGCTTCAACCGAGGTCTCGACCGAAGTCTCGGCGTCCAGCAGGTTCTCTGTCGCTTCGATGGTGATATCCCCGGGAGCGAGCGTTCCGATCGGATCAGTCGAAGGTTTGGACGTCAACAAACCTGTGTTTGCCATCACGGCCAGCGAACCTGTTGCCAGACAGACCGACACTGTCGCTGCGGTGATCCATGCCCGTTTCCGTTCCATGCGACCAACTGTGCGCCATGCCCGGTTCGAAATGGGCCAACCCCTCGTTACGGCTTGGCAAAGTCTGTACTTTCCCAGCCGTTCCTGTGGACCATGTCATCCAACGAACGGCGGGGACGAACCCGAGGCGATCCGCTGGGGTCCTGCAGCGCTCCGGCAGCACCGTGACCGATGGCGACCACGCCGAGCGGCCTGATGCCGTGCGGCACACCAAGATCGGTCAGTAAGCGCTCCTCGTTGCGGAAGATGCCGAAGTAGAGCGCCCCAAGTCCAGCGGCGGTGCATGCCAGCAACAGGTTTTGCACCGCCATTGCCGTATCGGCCCACCAAAATGGCACGGGCCACTTTTCGACACCTTCGCCAAGCCCGGTTCGAGCTTTGTCCGGTTCGGCATACCGATCCACGTATGCCTCACTGTCGGCCAACGGGAGCACAAGCACGGGCGCATTGAGCAAGCCGGGGTAAGGGAACGTGGCGCGCTCAATGGCGGGCAGCGTGACATCCCAAAAGCGTTGGGTGTTGGTTGACCCTTCCAGCACCAAAAAATGAAATCCTTGCGTGAATCCAGCCGATGGCACACGTCGGGCCATATCCAGTAGGTAATCCAATTGCCCATCTTCTAGCGGCTGGGTCGTGAACGACCTGCACATCCGCCGAGCCTTAATCACACGTTCGAGATGCATACGCCTGCACCGTATCGCCCGATCTCCCTGCAAATCAGATTGATCAGTCAGTAGATTTGGTGACCTGGCTGCGCCCACGGCTCAAGTACCCATCCATTCGAACCGACGAGATTGGTTGCGCTCCTCTTCCGTTCTTGTCCGGTTCCCCGACCGGATACGGCGGGCGTTACGATCATCGATTCCTCTCTTGAGAGCCCTCCCGAGATGCTGCAGGCAAGGCCCATGAACACGCCCAACACCACCATCCGCGAATTGGTTGCCGAACACGGAAACCTCAGCACCGACATCTCAAAGTTGTCAGATACAGACGATCTGTATGCGCACGGGCTGTCCTCGTTAGCCACGGTTCAGCTGATGCTGGCAATCGAAGACGCCTTCGAAATCGAACTGCCCGAGCGACTCCTCGTTCGCTCAACGTTCGAGTCCGTGGCGGCCATCGCTGACGCGGTAGCCGTCCTGAATCCCTGACGGACCCTCTTCATGCCCCAGCCTCCCGGACCAGTTGCCGAAGCCATCGCTATATGCCGAGCGGTGGCAGCGCAATACGCCGAGGCAGTCGACCGTGACGCACGGTTACCCAACGAAACGATCGAAGCACTCCGCCAGGGTCGCTTGCTTGGGGCCCTCGTCCCAGAATCGTTAGGTGGTCTGGGGCTCAACCTTTCGCAGACCTGCCGTGTGGTGGAGGAACTGGCACGGTCATGCGCGTCAGCCTCGATGGTGTTTGCGATGCACCAAATCCAGGTGGCGTGCCTGCTTTGGCACCGACGCACAGACGAGATCGAAGCGCTCCTCCGGCGCACTGCATCGGAACAGTTGCTGCTCGCGTCAGCCACGACGGAAAAGGTCGTCAGCGGTGCCGTCCGCACAAGCGCCTGCGCAATCGAACCTCGGGGCGCCACGTTCACGCTCGAGAAGGAGGCGTCCATCATCAGCTACGCACGCCTCGCCGACGCCATTCTGATCACCGCACGTAGCGGCCCCGACGCTCCTCCCACCGATCAGGTTCTTGCGTGCATCACAGCGGATTCCTATCGCCTCGAACGGCGTCAGATCTGGGACACCATTGGATTTCGCGGCACAGAGTCCGGCGGCTTCCTCATCCAGTCAGAGGGTCCAATCGGCGCCGTCTTCCCTGATCCGTTCGCTGATATCTCCCGTCGAACCATGCTGCCCGTTTCGCACGTCCTGTGGGGACATCTGTGGGTTGGGCTGGCGGCCGAGGCCGTGAGCCGGGCTCGGATGTTGCTCCGCAAACAGGCGCGTTCGACACCCGGGACCGTGCCCGCTGCGGCACCAGCGGTCGTCGACCTCGTCAATCGGCTGCAGGAGCTCCGTTCGCTCGTGTACCACGCAGCAACCGATTACCAACAAGCAATCGAGACCTGGCAGGCCAGCCCCGATGCACCGGGATTGGTCATCGACAGTTTGCCGTTTTCCATTCGGATGAACGGTCTCAAACTCGCTGGTTCAAAAGCGGTTGTCGAAATTGTCACCGATGCAATCGAGGCATGCGGTATGCCTGCGTATCAAGCATCTGGCCCGTACTCGTTGGGCCGTCTGCTGCGCGACGCGCACGGCGCACGGGTCATGATCAACAACCACCGTCTTACGGGCGCCAATGCTGCATGGCTCCTCGTTTCTAAGGATGACTGACGTGACGATAGAAGCCCCATCCGACCTTCGCGCGGCGCAGGTACAACTCAGAGACCGCCTGGTCGGGGCAGGTCTTCTCATTCCTCTCGGCGCCGATGGCCTGATGGGTCGCAACGCCGTCTTCGAGGGCATCGTCCAGTCCATCGGCGACGCAGTCAACCGCCTCGCTGTCGACTTCAACGAGACCACGTGGTTCTTTCCACCAGTCATCCCACGTGCCTTGGTGCATCGAGTGGGGTACCTGCGTTCCTTCCCAGACATGCTGGGATCGCTGCACGCGTTCACGGGCTCTGAAGGCGAGCAGGCAGCAATTCTTGAAGCGGTCGAAGCCGGTCACGATTATGGGGATCGGTTCTCCATGTCGGACGCAACGCTGCTGCCAGCGTCGTGTTATCCGATCTATCTGGCCCTTGAAGGAACATCAGTGCCGTCCGCTGGCCAAGGGTTTCATACCATCGGTCATTGCTACCGCCACGAGCCATCCCCAGACCCTGCGCGGTTGCGATGTTTCCGCCAGCACGAACACGTCATGGTCGGCCATCACAGCGTGGTTGACGCATACGCAACAACCTGGCACGAGCGGGCGGTAAACCTTCTTCGCGACTTCGGCCTCGACGCGGAGTTGGTCGTGGCCAACGACCCATTCTTCGGGCGCCCCGGGCGGCTGATGAAAGCCCAGCAGCGTGGGCAGGAACTGAAGCACGAGGTGGTCGTTTCAATCACTTCAACGGAGCATCGCACCGCAGTTGCATCAATCAATCGGCATCACGATCATTTCGGCACGCCCTTCTCCATCGGATTGACCGACGCCGAAGGCCCCGCCAACACCGCATGTGTCGGCTTCGGTCTGGAACGGGTCGCACTGGCCTTGCTCGCAAAGCACGGCCTTGATCCGGCGGCGTGGCCAGCGGCCACTCGCACCATCCTTGGGCTCTAAGACAGCACCCCGCTGAACGTTCTGGCGTTGTGTCACCGATTCGCATTCTCGACCCCCTGCAACAACAGCGCCACGCGCTGCACGGCGAAACTCGTATTTGGGTCGAAACCAGTTGCTATGTAGACCTATGGATTGAACTTCTCAACGGCCTTGGGCTCAATCCCGTGGTCGCGCTCGGGTTCGCGCTGGAGATCGAGTTTGAAGACGACCAATGGACGTTCCTCAAGTACCCGTTGGACGACCTTCACCGTGCCTACGGCCTCGACGTGTGCGAGCTTGCGCTCTGGCGGTCAACAGAGCAGCACGTTGTGGACCAGCTCTCCGCTGGCAGATCAATCATCATCGAAGTTGACTCGTTCTACCTGGCCGACACGGCCGGCACGGCATACCAGAAGGATCACGTCAAGAGCTCTATTGCCGTGACCGGCATCGACCCATCCACCAAAACACTCGAGTACTTCCACGGCCAAGGACACTTCGTTCTGCCCACTCAGGATTACGACCCATTGCTTCGCATCGGTCAACCAGAGCGGTTCACCGGCGACGTGCTTCCGCCGTACGTCGAAATTGTGAAAAGCGATCGGATGGTTCACCTACCAGTAGGGCAAGCTGCGGAAGTGGCACTGGAGTTAGCTGTCTCGCACCTCACCCGACGTCGGTCTGCCGTCGAGAGCGCCGCTCGGTTCCGAGCTCAGCTGGCCACCCAGGCCCCTCAGCTCCTGGCCGACCTCCCGTCCTTCCATGCGTACGCCTTCGCAACGGTGCGCCAACTTGGCGCAGCGTCTGAGTTGGCTGCCGACCTGATGAATCTTGTCGGCGAAGAGGAACTCAACGGCCTCTTTCGCACCGCTGCCCAAGCCTGCAAGGGACTGCAGTTCAAGTTCGCGCGCCTGGCAGCGGGTCGCACAGTCGATGTGGGCCAGGCAGTGGATGATGCCGTCGGCCCTTGGCTAGTTGCGATGAGTAGCGCTGAGGCACGCCTTCTCAAGCCCGGATTCTTCCAGTGACCGGGTCACCGGTCAGCTCCCCGCCTCTTCCGACGCTGTCTGGCCAGGTTGCGTCGTTCCCTCCCGGCGTCGTCACATCCCCAGACACCAATCGCTTTGCAGTCGCACAGTGGTTGCCTGCGCCTACGTTCAGCACCGTCGGACGGTGCGTCACCGAAGCTGGTTGGTTCAACCCCTCGCAGCCGCACTGTGACCTTGACTCGATGGACTGGTGGTTTCGATCAACTCAATTTCCGGCAAGCGAGACGTTGCGTTGGCTGCAGACAGACGGGCTTTCGGTTGGTGCTCAGGTCTTCGCCGATGACCAACTGATCTTCACTTCTGAAAGCGCACACTTGCCGGTATCGGTGTCGGTTCCCCTTGACACGACCACCGTGTCGGTGCGATTTCCGTCGTTGCTCTCGCAGCTCGATTCGCTCCGATCCGTCGACCGCGCACACCGCGCCCGATGGCGAACTCGCCTTGTGCGAGATCAGCGCCTCAGATTGGTTCGCACACCGCTGCTGGGACGCATGCCCGGCTGGAATCCGCCCTTGCCCGTAATTGGCTCGCACGGCCCGCTAGTTGTCAGGGCCACACGCAAGCCAATCGAAACGTCGCGTTCGATCGTTCGCAGAGCAGACGGCAGCGCCGATCTAACGATCTGCGCGCTTATTGATCTTCCAACCGCCACGGAGACCTCGACGATACGCGTGCATATATCTGGCGGCGACAACCTCGCGCAAGCGCTCCAGCAACCCACAGACGCCACCGTTCACGTTGGCGAAGCCCTTGGTCAAGGTGAGCTGACCCCTCTCATCGCAACCGCGCACTTTCCAAGTGGGGCTTTTCGCGAATGGTGGCCGCACACACACGGCACCCCAGCAACCTCTCTGGTCACACTCTCCACCTCGGCCGGGGAGCACCAACTCGCACGGCTGGCGTTTCGAGACATCACGCTCGAAGGCATGAGCGGTGTTACTCCTGCCAGCGAGACGGGCCGCAGCGGCGCGCAGCTTGTTGTCAACGCAACACGGGTATTTGCTCGTGGGGCCAACTGGATTCCACTCAGCGCAGCTGATCCGTTCCTTGTTGGACCATCGCTGCGTGCCGCGCTGCTGGACTATGTCGCTGCGGGGATGAACATTCTGCGGGTGGCTGGTACCACGGTGATTCCTCCGGAGGAACTGCTGGACGCGTGCGACGAACTCGGCATCCTTGTGTGGCACGACCTGTTGTTCGCCAACCTCGACGTCCCTCTGGAGGCTCCCGGGCGCGGCCCGGTGCTGAACGGAGCGACCGGAGCGACCCGAGTTGAGGCCAATGTCGATCAACCCGCGGGTCGAAGTCTTCGCGATCTCATCGCTGCCGAAGTTGCGTTCGTCGCTTCGCGGGCCTCGTCTCACGGATGTGTCGCCGTGCTGTGCGGTGGCAGCGAAGTCGAGCAGCAGAGCGCAATGGCTGGGGCGACACCCGAGATTCTCAAGACCACCCTTGGCCGGACCGTCCTCGCCGAACTCTGTTCAGCTGCGGCGCCCAACGTGGCTTACGTGACGTCCTCTCCCACTTCGGCGCCGGGTACCGATGAAGTCCCGCATCACAATCGCAGCGGCATCTCCCACTACTTCGGAGTCAGTGCGTATCGACGACCTTTGCTTGATGCCCGCACCTCCGAAGTTGGGTTTGCGACGGAGTGTTTGGCGTTTGCCAATGTTCCAACCGCCGAGACAGTTGACGCATTGATGGGCGACGAAGGGCCAGTCGTGCATCATCCGCTCTGGAAGCAACGGGTTCCACGGGACCGAGGAGCCGGATGGGACTTCGATGATGTCCGAGACGCCATGACGCAGCAGTTGTTCAACGTGTCTCCTACAGAACTTCGGTGGGTAGATCCAGCAGCGGCCTTGGATTTGGGGCGGGTCACGTCGGTCGAGGCCATCGACGCCACGCTCACGGAGTGGCGTCGCGGCAAGTCCAACTGCGGCGGCGCCATCGTTTGGACGGGTCGGGACCTCTGGGACGGAGCGGGTTGGGGCTTGACCGAGGCATCGGGGACTCGCAAGGCTGCATGGTATGGGTTCGCTCGACGCGCGCAACCAGTCATCGTTGGACTCACCGACGAAGGGTTAAATGGGGTTGACGTGCACCTGGTCAACGACACCGGAACGGACTTGGTCGATGTGGAACTAGACCTCACTGCTTGGGCAGAGACCGGTCCGGTTCTCCGTGCCAGCAGGCTGGTCACGTTGACGTCGCACAGCGCAATCGTTCTCACGGCTGCCTCGCTGTTTCAAGATTTTCGAGACCTCACTGGGGTCTACGCGTTCGGCCCGGCGACTATTGATCACATCAGGGCACGAATTGTCAACGCCGATGGCGCATGGATATCCGATGCACACTTATGGCCCACCGGTCGACCCCATGCTCCACGACGTGGTGACTCGTTGACCGCAACGGAGATCTCCGCTCCGATTGGACGGTCTCTTGATCGCGCTTCATCGGGTTCTCGTTGGATCGAAGTTGGTGCCCCAGCGGGAGCGTTCGGTGTCCGCATCGAAGGACGTGGCTGGACGGCTGGCGATGCCTGGTTCCACCTCGCGCCAGGTGACACTCGTGTCGTTGAGTTGCAACCCATCGAGTCAAACCTGCGGTCTTCCCGAGTTGTGGTTCGCGCGCTGTCGTGTTCGAGTTCAGTCACCTTGCAACTTCCAGATTCGATAGCAACGTCCGCGCCATGAACACCGCGAACCCGTTGCACAGGGAAAGTCCCGATTCGACTGGTTCGTTCGATTCGTTTGGATGGATCAGCGGGGATTTTCCACTCTTCACACGCCTTGCGCTTCCGGTAGACGACACCGCGCGCCGCGACCTTGGCGTGGTCGTGGTGCCTGGGTTCGGGTACGTGGAGCTGGTTGCCAGAGACGGCTGGGTCTCCATTGCACATCGCTTGGCCGCAGAAGGTTTTCCAACCCTGCTGTTCGATCTTCCAGGTACGGGCGCCTCGGGCGACATTCCGCCGTGCCCCACGGGGAACCCTCGCTTGTGGATGGAGACATGGGTCGCAGCGGTTGGTGATGCAATACGCGCGCTTGGGACCCAGAAGGTGGTGTTGGTGGGTTCGCGTCTCGGAGCATTGGTCGCATCGGCAGCGATGCAGCAACACGACATCGACGCGCAAACTGAATCAATGGTGTTCTGGTCGCCCACGCCGTCTGGCCGTCAGTTCAAACGCGAACTCACGCTGCTTGCGGGAACCGCTCCCGGCCACGTGGACGCCGAGGGCGTTGCGTTCGGCGGGTTCGTGCATCCAACAGGTCTGCTGAACGAGATCAGTGCGCTTTCGCTGCAACCGGTTGCCTCACGCGGTCGCCAACTGTTGGTCATCGAAGATGCTCAACGGCCAGAACCCACCAAGGCCCTCAGCGCGTTCGAGGCAAACGGGTGGAACATCAGCACGGTTCGATCAGGCGAAACCCGTGCGTGGCTCGATGCGTCGGCTGAACTCGCTGTACCCCCGTCGGGCGATGCAACCGCGCTTCTCCAACACCTGCGAAGTGTCGCTGACGCGATGAAGACAGTGACGCTCACGGATCGACCGAGCGCGTACCTAGCGTCACAACTCTGCGCCACGTCGACTCTCAACGAGCACGTCGAAATCGTGGGACCGCCGCGACTGGCAGCAACGATTCATCTGGGGCGCGGCGGTTCCATCTCGTCGTCCGGTTTGCTGCTCCTGAACTCCGGCGTGGAGCGTGCCTGGGGGCCAGGACGCGCCTGGGTTGATGCTGCGCGCAAGTGGGCTGCCGACGGCACCACCGTGGCTCGGGTGGAACACTCCTCTACAGGCGACAGTGGAACCTGGCCAGGCCAGGCTCGCAACGATGTTTACGGAAGTCGCGGTCCCAACGACATCGAGTTGGCTGTCGAGGTGTTGAGGTCGGCAGGCGTGGACCGGACAGTTGCGGTGGGGCTGTGCTCCAGCTCGTTCAGCCTCTTACAGAACGGTCCTGACCCACGGATCGCTGCCGCTGTTGTGATCAACCCGCAACTGTTCCGCATCGGGACTCCGCCCGGAGTTGTTGAGGAAGCCACCAACCACGTGAAGTACTGGATTGCGCGGGTCGACCAGGTCATCGGGCTGCGTCGCACGGTCAAGGCAGCCAAGCGTCTGATCGGTCGGCGCCATCCATCGTTCGACTGGATCGAAGCGTTCGTGGGGAGTCCAACCAAGCTGGTGCTTGTGTTCGGTTCAGGCGACCGCGGCTTGCGATTCCTACAACGCGAAGACCCCCGCAAGCTCGCATCCTTGCAGCGCGCCGGCGTGGAGCTCATCGTGATCGACGGTTTGGACCATGCCCTGCACAGCCCGCCCCACAGGGCTCAGGTCATGGCCTGCATCGACGACGTCATGACCCGAGTAGTTGCTCATCCAGTCGCTCCCAGCGCTACCCCCTGACCAATGACGGCATCGATGGACTGGACCCGGTGGAGCACGCTCGACCATTCATTGAGTCAGCGCTGGAAGCGGTGCTGGATGCCAGCGGGCTCATCGGTGACCTTCGCGACAACGGAGGGGGAGACCCGGCCACCGTTGCCCTGATTGCAGGAGCAGTTCTTGGGCCGCTGCCCTTCCCGTTGTCAGATGTACACGCCGACACCATCACACATTGGACGTCAACGCCACCAGAAGAGCGATTGTGTGTCCCGGTAACCACCCAAGTCGCCCTGCTGATTTCCGATCGAACGTTCTCTTCGGGGGAAGCGCTGGCTTATCACCTGCGGGCACGCGGACGAGTCAAGGTGTTCGGTTCCGCGACACCGGGAGCTGCCGACCATGTCACGCCGATTCAACTCACCTGCCACGTGAGTGCTCACCTTCCACGAGCGTGGGTCATTGACACAGTCACCGGCACCAACTGGGAAGGTGTCGGCGTCACGCCCGATGTTCAGTGTGCGAGTTCCGATGCAGAGCACTTGGCCATCGAATGGCTCCGCGCTGACTCTGGCTATCGCTCGGAGACTTGAGCAACCAGGACTGGTTCTGAATCCTCCGCGACGAACCCAAACGGTACTGCGGACCTAACAGAGTGGTTCATGCAATTAGGTTTTTGCAATGGAGTTCATGCGCGGAGTTTGGCGGTCGGTCGGTTTGGGACTGTTGAGTGGCGGGCTGGTCCTCGCAGGTTGCTCCTCAACCGGCAAGTCAAGCGGCGCGTCAGGTCGCGCAACGACGTCCCAGGGCGCCGCGTCAGTAGCTACAACGGTCCGACCAACAACGGTGGTTGCCCCGCCCAAAAGTGCAACCACCGTGTCACCAAACGGCCCGGTGGCCAACGTCGACCATTGGCACGCCGCCTACGGCATCTACGACTGCGACCGCTACGTTGCGTCCATCGACGGGTCTGAGTTGCCGGACCCTGATGGAATTCATACGCATGCAGATGGTTTGATCCACATCCATCCGTTCACACAACGTGCTTCAGGAGCAAACGCAACACTGCAACGTTTCACCGATGCGATTGGTATCAAGGTGGAAGACGAACAGTTGGGGGTCCCAGCACGAAACATCGCCCGGAAAGACGGGGACCTTTGCCCCAACGGCAAGAAGGGCACCGTGCGGGTGCTGGCGTTCGGCGGCGCCACCCACAGCGATCCCGTCGAGGTCAAGAGTCCGTTGTCGCTGCGTCTCGAACGCAACCAGGTGATCGCAATTGTGTTCGCACCGGCGGATCAGTTGATCGGCCCGCCGCCATCCATGAGCGAACTGGATCAGCCTGCAGATGTGCCGGTTGAGTTCGCTCTGACTCCGGAACGAAAGGCGCTCATCGGTTCCGAACCAAAGGTGGAGGTTCCCTCTGGACGCAAGCCGACGGAGTTGTCCATCAGGGACATCGAAATCGGCAAAGGCGAGCTGGTGGGGCCGTCGTCGAAAGTCGGGGTGAAGTTCGTCCTGGCGACTTGGTCAGCAGGAACGGCTATCGAATCCAACTGGGCAGATTCAGCGCCGCTGTTGGGACTTGCGCTTGGCCGAGACCAGGTGGTGAAGGGCTTCGACGAAGGAATGCAGGGAATGCGGGTCGGCGGACTCCGCCGGATCATCATCCCGCCAAATCTTGGCTTTGGCACACTGGGCAGCCCGCCGCTGATTGGGCCCAACGAAACACTGGTTCTCTACGTACGCTTAGTAGCGTTGGAAGCCCCGCAGTTCAAATTCAGCGGGACAACCATCGCCAGCTAAGTTCCAGCTGAGTTCCAACTGGTCATGCACGGACACAACGAAGGCTGACCTGTTACAGAGCGCAACAGGTCACCTCAGCAGCGACTAGTTGGAGCCGCCTGCTGCGTCTTCAACCTTCTGCTTGCCAGCAGAGATCCACGGCATCATGGAACGAAGCTCAGCGCCGGTCTTCTCGATTGGGTGAGCCTTACCTGCTGCGCGCAGCTTGTTGAAGTTCGGCGAACCAGCCTTGTAGTCACCAATGAACTCCTTGGTGAATTCACCGCTGGTGATCTCGCCCAGGATCTTCTTCATTTCAGCCTTGGTTGCATCGGTGACGATGCGAGGACCGCGGGTCAGATCGCCATACTCGGCGGTGGTGCTGATGGAGTAGCGCATGCCGCTGATGCCCTGCTCGTACATCAGGTCCACAATCAGCTTCACTTCGTGGAGGCACTCGAAGTACGCCATCTCTGGCTGGTAACCAGCCTCGACAAGCGTCTCAAAGCCGGCCTGCACCAGGCTGGTCAGGCCACCGCACAGAACAACCTGTTCGCCGAACAAGTCAGTTTCGGTTTCTTCTGCGAACGTGGTCTCGATGACGCCAGCGCGTGCGCCGCCGATTGCGTATGCGTAGCTCAGTGCCTTCGCCTTGGCCTGACCAGAAGCGTCCTGGTGCACAGCAATCAGCGCAGGAACGCCGCCGCCTTCAGTGTATGTACGACGTACGAGGTGGCCTGGGCCCTTCGGGGCAATCATGATGACGTCGATGTCGGCGGCTGGCGACACGAGGCCGAAACGCACGTTGAGACCGTGAGCGAACGCAACTGCCTGGCCCGCATTGAGGTTAGGCGCAACGTCGCGGTCGAAGACCTCCGCGATGTCGGTGTCTGGGAGCGTGATCATGACCAGGTCGGCATAAGCCGAAGCCTCTGGCATGGTCATCACGCGAAGGCCGGCTGCTTCGGCCTTGGCCTTTGAGCCAGAGCCTTCACGCAGACCAACAACCACATCCACACCCGATTCCTTGAGGTTCAGAGCGTGCGCATGACCCTGGCTGCCGTAGCCGAGGATGGCGACCTTGAGGCCGAGGATGATTGAAGGATCTGCGTCCTTCTCGTAATACACGGTTGCCATGGGAGTGCTCCTTGTGGTGGCTTGCAAAAGTGGACGAACGTTGCCGTGCGTCGAAATTGGCTGACCCGAAATTCGGGACAATTCAGTGTGCGGGTTTCAGACCCATGCGTAAAGTGCATATATCGAACGACACTGATCCGTTTTGTGCATCAGTCAGCCAAACGCACATAGGCTGGCCTGGTGCCAGAACTGGAAGACATCCGCCTGACAATCGCGGCCCGAAACAGACCAAGCTTCGGCGTTGTGGCACGAGACCTGCACGTCAGCCAGTCAACGGTTTCTCGTGCGGTGCAACGCGTCGAGCAAGCCGTAGGTCGGCCACTGTTTGTTCGTGAGGCACGATCAGTCCGGGCAGCCCCAGACGCTGCAGACGTTTTCGATTCGTTGCAGCAACTCGTGGACGACTGGGATCAGGTGATCATCCGTGCGCGTACCAACGAGGCCAGCCAGCTCAGCGTGTTCTGCACTGTCACCGCAAGCCAGCTCATCGCGCCGCCGCTTTTCGCTCGCTTTCGCCGTGCTCGCCCCGACGTGCAGGTTGACCTACGAACCGGCTCGGCTGGCGCTGCGCTGCCTGCAGTACTTGATGGTTCGGTCGACGTGGCAATTGCACCACTCCCTGCGCGTCTTCCAGCAGGTTTGGTGTCGCACCCGCTTCTCACCACCCCGATGGTTGCGGTGGCAACTCCCGACGTAAAGAATTTCGCGGGCCACACGCTCTTGTTGTCCCGCCAAGGCCTGCTGCGCGAAGTTTCAGAGCGGTGGGTTCGCCGCCACCTTGGCACCGATGTTGAGATCCGTGAAGCCGAGACCAACGAAGAAGTTCTCGCGCTTGCGGCGATGGGGTCAGGGGTGGCTGTTGTTCCGAAACTGGTGGTCGACGCGAGCGCGCTTGGACAGCGAGTTCGCGCCCTTGTACCGCCCGCATCTCTACCAGTCGTGACCGTTGGACTTGTTGCCAGGCGAACAAGTCTTGGCCGGGACCCGCTGCCAGATCTGTGGGCTGCCGTGTAACAGCTGTGCGGCTGCAGCCCAGCCAGCTACTTCTCCAACAGTTCCAGAGCGTTTGTATCAAGGATCGCCGATGAAGCTCGCATAAACATCGATCTCATGAGGCGTTGCCCGCGTTCAGCCATCTCTCCGTAGCCCACGCCCCCATTTACGGGGTAGCAGAGGCAGAACAACAAGCCGATGCGGTACTGATTCCAGACCGTGTCGAAGTCAGCGTCGACACCGCCTTCCTGCAGTGCGTCCACATACACCTGGACAAGTTCGCGATCGCGTCCGGCGCGTTCATGCGGGTCGACCGACTGAGACACGTAGTACGCCACGTCGTACGTGCCGCAGCCAACACCGAGCAACTGAAAGTCGATCCCCACAACTGCGCCGCCGGCGGACTCGGGGTGGAACAGCACGTTGTCAGCGCGCCAGTCACCATGAGCCATGGTTGTGTACGGCGCATTCAGATTCGTGAGCATGAAGGCGCAATGCGTGCCCCATGTATCCCCGAATGCTTTGATTTCATCGGTCATCAGATCAGCGAATACTTCTTGCGCTGCCGCCCAGTTCTGATCAAACAGCATCGGCAAAATTGCAAGGTAGCCGTCGTTGAGCAGCGGTAAATACAGCTCAGGGTACGGGTGCTCTTTGTCCATCCATGTCGCATGCAGTGACGCAACGGCACGAATCGCTGCGACGGTGTCTGCCCAGGTTGAGCCCAGCAACTGATCTTGGAATCGCATTCCGTTGAGATCTTCCATCACCAGTGTGAAGTCCGAACTGTCCGTCGCCTGCACAACAGCGAAGCACCGTGGGGTGGTAAACGGAACCGTGTCAGCCAGTTCGGAGTACAGCACCATTTCGCGTTTGAACGCGCTCAGCATGTCAGCAGTGAACCGGATTGCTTCGTTGTCCGTTGCCAGCTTGACGATCACCGAGGCAGGCGCGCCATCGCTGGCACCGGCGTACGTCGGCGTCACCCGGAAAATGCGGCTGAGGACTCCGACGCCCTCTCCGATGAGTTGGGTTTCCAATGTGGATACCGACCCGCCTACAGGCAACGATCCTTCGGCGCGCAAAGTGGCAGTGAGCCACTGAGGAGTGATTTCCGCCGGTTCACGTATGAGGGCAATGTCTCGATCGACGACAGTTGGCATCGGGTCTTCTTACTCTCTCAAGGCAAGCGGCGTCCACCGGACGAGGGCAACGCTTGCGCCGCGACGGCGCTCGCATTAAGGTGAACACCTGATGGATGTCAGGTATTCACAGCCGGTCGAGAGTCTTCCGAAGCGCAGCCGAGGCGAGTACCAGCCGGGCAGAGAACGCCGCGTGCTTATCATGGAGCAAGCAACAGAGCTGTTCTCCATTCAAGGGTTCGGTGCCACTTCGTTCCGCGAGATCGCTGCCGCCTGCAATCTCACTCCAGCTGGCTTGGAGCATCACTTCTCCGACAAGACGATGATCTTGCTGGAACTCCTACGACAGCGCGAACGAGAAGGCGACGAACTGCAGAACACGCTGAACTGGCGCGCGTGGCTACTGGAAATCGAACGGATAAACCGCGCGAATCCAACCGCCTCACGCCTCTTCACCATTCTGTCGGCCGAAGCTATCGAGCCATCGCATCCCGCTCACGAGTATTTCGTCGACCGATATGCAACGACCCGTGCCAAGTTTGCCGACCTCATCTGCAAGCAGCGCAGCGGTCGAGTCATCACCAACGACGATCGGCGTCGGGCGCAGATCCTCATTGGGGCATGGGATGGGCTCCAGCTCCAGGCGTTGCTGGACCCACAGTTCGCTATGCGTCCGGCGTTCGAACTGGCCATCCGCATGGTCAGCCCCGCTTCAGCCACAAGCAGTACATCCGCACAGGCGTCACCGCCAAAAAAACCGAAATCGAGACTCGCATGACCTTCCCGCAATCGTTCATCTGGGGCGTTGCCACCTCGTCGTATCAAATTGAGGGTGCCGCCAGCACTGACGGCCGAGGGCCATCCATTTGGGACACCTTCTGTGAGGTCCCTGGCGCAATCGCCGACAAGTCTTCGGGGGTCTTTGCCTGCGATCACTACAACCGGATGGAGTCTGATGTGGCGTTGATGAAGTCGCTCGGCGTGAAGGGGTATCGATTCAGCGTTGCATGGTCACGACTCTTTCCGCAGGGGGACGCCCAGCGCGAAGAGCGCGGTTTCGACTTCTATGACCGCCTCGTTGACTCGCTCCTTGAGTCAGGGATTGAACCGGCCCTGACGCTGTACCACTGGGATCTCCCACAACCGCTGCAGGACGCCGGCGGTTGGCCGTCGCGCGCCATCCTGCAGCCTTTTGCTGACTACGCGTACGCAATTGGAGAGCGGTACGGAGATCGGGTCCGTCACTTTTCGCCAATCAACGAGCCATGGGTTGTGTCCTGGCTTGGTTACGGCACGGGGCACCACGCGCCGGGTGTTGTTGATCGCAAGCAAGCAGTTGCCGCCGCACACCACACGGTTGCGGCGCACAATCTGGCAATCAAAGCGCTGAAGGCCGCTGCGCCGAGCGCACAGGTTGGTCCGGTGCTCAACCAGAGCCTTCCCGCAGTGGATGACATCACTGATCCATTCCAAATGAACGCTGCGGCGCAGTACGACGGCGTGCAAAATCGATTCTGGATGGACGCGATCCTCCGCGGCGAGTATCCGCAGGTTGTGCTCGACACGCTGGGAGACGCACTCACCTCCGTTATCCACGACGGCGATCTTGATGCCACACCAATCGACTGGTTGGGGATCAACTTTTACAACAACGCTCGCGTTGGACACCGGCGTCTTTCCGGTGACAACGACCCCGGCGATTGGCTCGGCACGGGAGCAACCATCACCCCGCTGGGACCCCTGACGGACATGGGCTGGTCCATCAATCCACAGGGAATCGGAGACCTGCTGGTCCGCTGGCACCGCGAGTATGGAGCACTCATTCCTCGTATGAGAATCACCGAGAACGGCTGCGCGTACGCCACCGGAGTCAGCGCCGATGGCGCAGTACACGATGATCTTCGTACTGATTATCTGCGTACACACCTTCGAGAGGTTGAACGAGCAATCGACGCGGGCGCTCCGGTCGACGGCTATTACCAGTGGTCCCTAATGGACAACTTCGAGTGGGCGTTTGGCTACGAAAAGCGGTTCGGCATTGTCCACGTGGACTTCGACACGCAGGTTCGCACAATCAAAGACTCCGGCCTCTGGTACTCCAAAGTGGTTGCCAGCAACGGCACATCGCTCTCCACCGACTGAGCGTGCGGGACGACTCCACGCCTGGAATCCATCAGCAGTAGCGTGCTCATCATGTTGCTGCCAACGGTGCCAGTGATTGATCTGCGCAGTCCAGACGCGGCCGCGCAGATCGGCGACGCCTGCGAGCACGTCGGCTTCTTTCAGATCACCGGGCACGGTGTTGACCCTGCAGTGGTTAACGACGCGTGGAACGCCACTGCGGCGTTCTTCGATGAACCAGACGCGGTCAGAAACGCAGTTGCTATGCCTCACCCTGGTTACCCATACGGATACCAAGGATACGAGGTCGAGCGGCTGGCTTCATCGCTTGGCGACACCACGCCACCTGACCGCAAGCACAGCTACTCCATCGGCCCCATTGCGGCCGTGACACATGAGGTGTCCGACCCTGACGAGGTGTGGATTCGCAGCGCCAACCTATGGCCGTCAACTCCACCGCGGTTTCGTCAGGCGATGGAGGCGTATTACGACGCGATGGGCCGCTTATGCGAACACGTGATGTCGCTGATGGCGATTGCGCTCCACCAGCCCGTGGACTACTTCCAGCAATTCATCAGTGCACATACCAGTGCACTGCGCCTTCTGGACTATCCCCACAGCTCCACTCCTCCCCTTCCCGGCCAACTGCGCGCCGGAGCGCACACGGACTACGGCACGCTGACCGTTTTGCGCCAAGAGCAGAAGCCCGGCGGTCTTGAGGTCCGAGCATTTGACGGAACCTGGGTGCCCGTGGATGCGGTTGATGATGCATTCGTTGTCAACGTGGGTGACTGTCTCGCACGATGGACCAACGACCGGTGGCGTTCCACGCTGCATCGTGTGGTGAATCCGCCACCTGACGCCGCGGGGTCGACGCGCCGTCAGTCCGTGGTGTTCTTCCACAACGCCAACTGGGATGCAGAGATCTCGTGCATTCCGTCATGCCTGGATGCACCTGAGTCACCGAAGTACCAGCCGGTCCTTGCCGGCCGCCACTTGATGTCGAAGTTCGTCTCCACCGTCACCTGATCTGGTGCGACTTCTCACGCCGAGGAGGAGAAATCGCACCAAATTGCCGAGAAAGTTGAGTCGCAATGAATAGCCATCCGCTTCGGTCCTTTGCATCCCATCCCTGGCGCGTACAGGAATGGCTGAACTGCCAACCCGACTTTGGAGTCGCATCGCTGACTGGACGCGTCGTGGTGGTCGAGGCATTTCAGATGCTTTGCCCCGGTTGCGTGTCACGTGCGTTGCCTCAGGCGCAACGGGTCCACGATCAGTTCGCAGGCGATGATGTCGTTGTGGTTGGGCTCCACACCGTGTTCGAACACCACGGAGCTCAAGGGCAAACCGAAGTACTCAAGGCCTTCCTGCACGAGAACCGGATCACGTTCCCAATAGCGGTCGACGAACCAACGCCGCCCAATCGTTCACCGCATCCAATTCCATACACAATGCACACCTACGATCTGCAAGGGACGCCAACCTTGCTGCTCTTCGATCGGCAGGGCACGCTGAGGTTGCACCACTTCGGCTCAATCGACGACCTTGCGCTGGGCTTCGCAATTGCGACGCTGATCCACGAACCAGCGAATTAGCGGTTTGGGTAGCTGCGGCCAAGTCCGGCCGCTGCATCGCTTTGGACGCCGTAGGGCGGGATGGGGTAGCGAAGTCCGTTGCGGGCCAACGCTTCTAGACCGTCCACCGCTCCGGGCAAATACGACGGGGGCATTGCCATCAGCAGTTCGTCCTCCATCACCCCGCCATAACGACGCTCGGCAAAACATGGAATGGAGAGAGACGGCTCCCCCGTTGCCAACGCCCGCCCCCACGAGTCGGCGCACGCAGACTCGCCAACGCAGCCCCATTCGAGTTTGCGAAAGCCACTCCACTGCAATCCGTTGATCAGGAGAATCATTTGCGCAGGCGTGGCGTAGATGAGGCAGATGTCTGGCGGGTTCAATCGACCGCTCGCCAAAGGCGACACTGCCATCGCCTGGTACTTGCCGAACGGAACACAGTCCATGGCCTCCTGGTGGGCAGCGGCATCCTCGATTGAGGAGAACCAAACGCCGTTCATCTGCTTTCCGCTCAACCACTCCTCGGACCGTGGCGTAAGTCCAATCACCGTCGAGCACTGCGGGCCAACGAGATCCTCAGAGGTGATCCCAACGGTCCATCCGAGTCGGGCTGCCTGACCCACAATCTGGTCCGTGGTGTGAATCGCAGTTGGGCGCCGAACCTTGGGAATGGCCTCCATCTCGGCCACGGTTTCAAACAGCTTCATGCCGATCGGCGTGGTCCGCAGGCGCAATGCCGCGTTGAGACGCTCCATCAACGACGGCAGATCAAACTCATCTGCACTTCGGTCGGGTCGAACTCCAAGTCGAACAGGTACTGGGTCAGCCATGAGCGCAACCTACTGCGACCGGTGCCGCACGCGCCTTCCGGATCGGTGAAGAGCTGTTCAACGGTGGTGACCGGTTCGACTGAATGCAGCCCCACACGCCTAGGAGACGCGTGCACTCATCGGTACCATCGGAGCCATGCACCGGATCGCTGCCCTATTTGCCCTCACGATCCTGGTTGCCGGTCTGCAGCCCGCCATCCAGGCGAACGCCGCCGACATCAACTTCACCACGCCATCGAAGAACATCGATTGCTTGCTGTACGAGTACGAAAACGAGACGGTGGCGGACTGTCTTGTGGAGACGGCCACGTGGAAGAACCCGCCGAAACGTCCGAGCGATTGTGAACTGGACTGGATCCCATCCGAAGCATTTGTGTCCTCGAAGATGGTCGGCACCAAGGTCACCAACACCGTCGGGGTGGGTGGTTGTCGAGGCGACATCGGTCCACTGTGTGTGGCAGACGGATGCACCGTTCTTGCGTACGGAAAGTCCGTCAAACGGGGCCGCATCAGCTGCACCTCAGCCGCATCGGGCGTCACCTGCGTCACCACCTCTGGGCCGAAAAGGGGCTTCACGGTCAGCCGGGGCGCCTACAAACTCATCAAGTAGCTACCCGGGCGGGACTTCGCGGCACTCACGCGCGTTCGCGGACCTGAGGCATCCTGTAGAAAGGCCGCGAACGTGCTGAAGTGCCGCGAAGTCTGCGGGCACACGATGTCCTCGGCGAGCAGACTCGACGGAACAGCCAGCTACCGGCCGGCACGCGAAGAGAGCCAGGCTCCAAGGAGCAGGACACCGCAACCGGCAACTTCCATCGCGATTACCGGCTCGCGCAACACCACGGCACCCACGACCAACGCAAACACGGCTTCGAAGTACGTGAGCGACGCACTACGGGTACTACCGACACGCGCACCCAGTTTTGTCATACACACAAACGCAACCGCGGTTCCCATGACTCCGAGGAACACCAAGGCAAGCGTGGGCCGAAGTTCGAACGAAGACCGTCCACCGGTGAGGCCGTGAATGCCGAACGGGGCAGTGAGCACCACCGACACCAACTGCGCACGCCAGAACACGGGCATGCTCCCGTACTTCTGCGTCAACGGAACCGCCAATGTGACCGCCACTCCGTAAGACGCACACGCCACAACAACCAGGAGCGCAGAGGTGAACTTGGTGCCGCCTTCGTTGAGCGAAGGGATACCGAGCAGCACCACGCCGACGACGCCGACCAAAAGGCCCAACAGTTGCGCACGCCCGGGAAGACGGCGGAGCAGAACCGAAGAAACAACCGCCGCAAAGATCGTGATGGAGCCGTTCAACATGCCAGCCAGCCCAGACGCAATGTGCTGCTGTGCGATGGGGAACAGCATCATCGGAAACGCCAGCCACGTAATACCGACGGCTGCAACCCGTCCGTAGTCAGCCTGCGCCACGGGCCGTCGAGCGGCCGGCACGAGACCAAGCGCTACGCACCCCAGCAGGATGCGAGCGAACGTGACGGCGAACGGGTGATACGAGTTCAGCCCTTCGTCGATCAGAAGGAACGACGTTCCCCAAATGACGCCAGGGGCGAGGTACAGCAGCCAATCCTGCGCCTCGAACGCATCGTGATGCGTTCCTTCTGCAGCCAGGGAAGTCATCGGGTCACGCCTTCTTTGTTATGCAACATCAACGCCAACCCGACAACCAGATCCACGTGCAGACTCTACGAGCCTGCACGCTTCGCTCCAGATGAATTATGCGACGTCAGAGACTGCGCGCAGCCCTGGGCTTTCGCGGCTGAGCTTTGGCAACGCAACCTGGCCGGTGCGTTGAACTTCAACAATCCCGTATGGGCGCAGGAGGTCTTCGAAGTCGTCCAGCTTTTCCGGTGGATCGGCGAGCATGATGGTCATCTGGTCGAAACCAACGTTGATGATCTTGCCGTCGAAGATGTTGACCAGCTCGGCAATCTCTGCGCGCTTATCAGATGGGGTGTGCACGGAGATGAGCAACATCTCGCGCGAACGCTTTCAGATGGCGACAGTTCGCGGATGTCGAGAACGTTGATGAGCTTGGTGAGCTGCTTGACGATCTGCTCCATGGGTGTCTCGTCGGCGTCGACCACGATGGTGATACGTGACGTGCGCACGTCGTCGGTGGGGGCGACAGCGAGTGACACGATGTTGTATCCACGACGCGAGATCAACGACGTGACACGGGCCAAGACGCCGAACTTGTTCTCAACGAGAACGGACAGTGTGTGATGTGCAGGCATGGTCGTGTTCCTATCGGTTGCCGCTGATCCAGCGGGCACGTTCTTTTGCGAGACGGTCAGACAACGAAGCGTGCACTTCGAGGTCGTCGTTGCTCATACCGGCCGGAACCATCGGGAAGACCTTCTCGGTCTCGTCGGTACGGAAATCGACAACCACTGGACGGTCGTTGATTGCGTTGGCCTTTTCGATGACTGCGTCGACCTCTTCCGGCGACTCGGCGCGGAATGCAACACAGCCCATTGCTTCGGACAGCTTGACGAAGTCTGGGAGCTCTGGAGACAGCAATGTCTCGGAGTAACGCTCGTCGTAGAACATCTCCTGCCACTGACGCACCATGCCAAGCCACGAGTTGTTGAGGATGGCGATCTTCACCGGGATCTTCTCGATGGAAGCAGTCGTGAGTTCTTGGTTGGTCATCTGGAAGCAACCATCGCCGTCGACTGCCCACACGGTCTTGTCTGGGCCGGCCAACCTTGGCACCGATAGCGGCTGGAACCGAGAAGCCCATGGTGCCGAGACCACCCGAGTTAACCCAGGTGTACGGCTCTTCGAACTTCCAGTACTGCGACGCCCACATCTGATGCTGGCCAACGCCGGAAGCAAGGATGGTGCCGGTGGGAGCCTGATCACGCAGACGCTCCATCACGAACTGAGGCTTGAGGGTGCTACCAGGCAACGAGGCCTCGTAGGTCAACGGGAAGTTCTCTTGCCAGCCACTGATGGTCTGCTTCCATGCAGCGCGGTCAGGGAAGGTTGAGCCGCCGTTGATGAGGTCCTTGATTGCACGGAGCAACTCTTCGACAACACGACGAGCGTCGCCGATGAGCGAAACGTCTGGCTTGCGGACCTTGCCGTGTTCGGCGGGGTCGATGTCGGCGTGGATGATCTTGGCGCCGGGAGCAAACGCCGACACCTTGCCAGTAACACGGTCATCGAAACGAGCACCGATGTTGATGAGCAGGTCGCTCTTCTGCAGCGACTGGATGGCCGTGAAGTTGCCGTGCATACCAGGCATGCCAAGCGCAAGGCGGTGGCTGTCTGGGAAAGCGCCACGAGCCATGAGGGTGGTGACGACGTGGATGTCGCACAGTTCGGCAAGTTCCAGCAGGGGCTCTGCGGCGCGTGCCTTGAGGACGCCGCCACCGATGTACAGGATTGGCTGGTGCGAGGCGAGGATCATCTCGGCTGCACGACGGATGCTGATGGGATCAGGCTCGGTGACCGGGTGGTAGCCAGCCAGGTCAACTGCGTCTGGCCAGTACCAGTCCATCGATTCCTGCAGCACGTCCTTCGGCAGGTCCAGCAGCACGGGGCCAGGACGGCCGGTGGTTGCGAGGTAGAACGCCTCCTTCACCAGACGCGGGATGTCCTGCGCGCTCATGATGAGCTCGTTGTGCTTGGTAACCGAACGCGTGATGCCGACCGTGTCGCACTCCTGGAATGCGTCGGTACCGATGGCAGGCCGCGAAACCTGGCCGGTGATGCAGACCATGGGAACAGAGTCCATGTAGGCATCGCACAGCGGGGTAACCATGTTTGTTGCAGCTGGACCTGACGTAACCATGGCCACGCCTGGCCGGCCGGTGACATGCGCATAGCCCTCGGCCATGTGGCCGGCGCCTTGCTCGTGACGGACGAGGATGTGGCGAATGCTGGACTCGAGAAGCGGGTCGTAGGCGGGGAGAATGCACCCGCCGGGGAGACCGAAGATCACCTCGGTGTCGCACAGTTCGAGGCTCTTGATGAGGGCTTGGGCGCCGGTGAGCTTCATGTCGAAAGGTCCTAGCTGGCTGGAGACGGATGTCGGGGACGGGAAATTCTACGGGAAAAACAAAAAACCCCCGGCCAGGCCGGAGGTTAGGTGCGCACCGCTATGTAACGCAGTGCGCTACGTGAGTACTACAAGAATGATGGCGGTGGCGGCGTTCATCGCCTTTCACCTTGACACATCCGAGAACTCATGGCAACCCCCAAAATTCCAGGTTCGAAGTTAGGCCGGGCGCACCAACGAGCGGTGACGCGCACGCCGGTACCCAGCCACGGTCTCCAAAGAGGGGCGGACGGGTGGCGAAAGGATGGTTTGTTTGTCCTCCATCACGCCAGCCCTCCGCAGGATGGCGCGCTGTACCGATGCTGCCATCGCACCCAGTTCGTTCAGTGGGCGATGCCGGTGCTCAATCGGCCCGAGGTCTGCCTCACCAATCGAGTCTCGACCGAAGCGCTGATAGATCCCGATGAGTAGCCCTACGTCTATGCCGTAGTCGGCTTCGAAGGAGAGCGCTTCTGCTGCGGAGCGGCGTATTGCAGCCATGCCGGACAAGGGCTGGCGGATACCGGCGAGCTCTGGGAACAGGATCGACAGCAAGGGACGGGCAGCCAGTTCGGTGACGCGTCCGCCGCCAACAGTTCCCTGGGCGTTGCGGTCGAAGTACCCCTTCACCAGGAGGAGCTCATCATCCAGCAGCATCGGACGGAGCAACTCCCACATCATGGCGGGATCAAACTCCGAGAGGTCAGCGTCGCACCACACGATGATTTCGCCGGTACTTGCGGCGACGGAGCGCCACATGGCATCTCCCTTCCCGCGACTTGGACCGAAACGGCCCATCCAATCGGCCGAGGACCACACGGTTGCTCCGCACTGCGCTGCAATCAAGGCGGTGTCGTCATCTGACCGGTCGTCAATCACGATCACTTCATCGATGAGCCCGCCAGTGATGACGCGGTGTTCGAAAAGGTGTCGCAAGAGCGAGCCGATGTTGTCGGCTTCGTTGCGAGCAGGGATACAGAGGCTGATGCGCTGATCTTGCTTGAGTCGATCGTATAGAACCGAAGTAACACTGTAAGTAGACATATCAACCTCTTTCCTTCATGTGAAGTGGTGAACGTCGTGTCTGGGAATACCTAAACACCCCAAATCCCCGAAGGGAACGACCTACAGGAGAACGCGCAGAGAACGCGCAGCGATGCGACCGTTCTGTGACTCACTCGTTACTTGGTCGTCCGTTTTCACGTACTAGCCCTATATGAGACTGTGTTTCGAGTCATCTCGTGATGTTCGAAGATCGACTCAGCCGTCACAAATCGGAACTGACCGCTCCATTGTGCCCAATGGGCGCCGGATTCCCGTTTGCGGTGTGCTGCGAACGTATTGCGGCAACAACGCGGGCGGCGGCATCGGGCTGGTTTGGTTCTATTGATTGGCAGTTACCGGTGCGGTTGATCACCGTATGGAACTGCTCCCAACCGACCCACAGTTCGGCGGCGCGACCGAGCACGATGAGGTGCGGCATCTCATCGAGGAACTGCGCTTGCTGTTGTACGACAGCGGCGTCGTACGGAACCGATGGAGATCCGGCCGTACCGACAAACACAAGCGTGTCCCACAGACCAATCAGCCGCGGCGCCAACATTGCTTCTGCTCGAGGCAGCTTGACTTGCAACACATCAACGTCGTTGTGGGCCTCGAGAAGGCCAAACACCTGCGCTTGCAGTTCTGCCTCTGCTGCTGATTGACCGGCAGCCGCCAGCACGAGCACATTGCGTTTCGCCACGAGGGAGAAACTACCTGTGCTCAGATGCTGATTGGTTAGCGGGCCTGAAGTGCTTCGATGAGTTTCGGCAACACCTTGTGAACGTCGCCCACAATGCCAAGGTCGGCGATGCCGAAGATGGGGGCTTCCTTGTCCTTGTTGATGGCGATGATGGTCTTGGCGCCCTTCATGCCGACCATGTGCTGCGTGGCGCCAGAGATGCCAGCTGCGATGTACACGGCTGGCTTCACGGTCTTACCGGTTTGGCCTACCTGGTACGAGTAAGGGACCCAGCCTGCGTCGACGATGGCGCGCGAGGCGCCAGGGGCACCCTTCAACAGCTTTGCCAGGTCTTCGATCATCTGGTACTTGGCTGCTTCACCAAGGCCTCGACCACCCGAGACAACAACGGCAGCCTCGTCAAGCGATGGGCCGGTTCGCTCTTCGGCGTGGCGGTTGACGATGGCAGCGCCACCGGTTGCGCCAGCGTCAGGCGCTGCGACTGCTTCAACCGCTGCGGCAGCACCACCGGCGGTTTCCGCTGCGAACGACTTCGGCCGCACCATCACCAAGAAGGGCCCACCTGCGGTGAACGTGGCATTCAACGTCTTGGCCCCACCAAACACAGCGTGTTCCACCGTGAGGTTGTCGCCGTCGACGCTGAAGCCAACTGCGTTGGTGAGCACTGTCTTGTTGAGCTTGACGGACAACCGGCCGGCGGTGTCACGGCCCTCGTAAGTCTGCGCCAGAAGGATTGCGTCAGGGACGTTGCCACCGGCCACCAGAGCAGCCATTGCGGAAGCTGCGGGGATGGAGGTGAGTGCACCACCGACGTCACCAGTTGCGTACACCTTTGTCGCGCCGAAAGCGCCCAGCTCAGCAGCTACGGCTGCACCGTCGCCGACAATGAATGCCTCGACAGTTGCGCCGGTGGAGCGGGCCGCGGTGAGCAGCTCGAGGGTGGAGGTCGCAACCTTGCCGTTGGCCGCCTCGGCGAACACCCAGATCTTGGAAATTGCCATGATGTTTTCGTTTCTCTCGTTCTGCGTCTGTTCAGTGGTGATCGGGGTAACTCAGAGGACCTTGAGCTGGTCAAGGAACGCAACGATGCGGTGGTGGGATTCGCCGTCATCTTCGATGACTTCGCCTGCCTGGCGGGCTTCGGAATCGATGACTGACACAACCTTCTGGCCAGACCCGGCCCAGCCAACGGTTGCGGCATCGATGCCGAGCGCCGCGACGGTGAGCTCTTCAAGCGGCTTGCCCTTGGCAGCCATGATGCCCTTGAACGACGGGTACCGAACCTCAACAACGCCAGCGGTTACGGACACGAGAGCAGGTAGCGGGGTGGTGACCTCGTCGTAACCAGCTTCGGTCTGGCGATCTACGGAAAGCGAGGAACCGTTGACGGTCACTTTCTTTGCGAAGGTGACGCTTGGAAGCCCTAACAACTCTGCGATCTGCACCGGTGTTGTGCCGGTATAGCCGTCCGTTGATTCAGTCGCCGTGATGACCAAATCTGGGTTGACCCGCTGAATGGCTGCCGCAAGCACCTTTGCGGTGCCGAGGGCGTCGCTGCCCTTGAGCGCAGGGTCGGAGACGAGGATGGCCTTGTGAGCACCCATGGCGAGACCGGTACGCAGACCACTCTGTTCTGAGTTGGGCGCCATAGAGACGAGCGTGACTTCGCCTCCACCAGCAGCCTCGACAAGGCGCAGTGCCATCTCGACGCCGTAGGCATCGGAGTCGTCGAGGATGAGCTTGCCTTCGCGGACAAGCGTATGGTCGGCAGGGCTCAATGAACCCGGGGTGGCAGGGTCCGGGATCTGCTTGACGCAGACAGCAACATTCAGAGACATATCACCAGTCTCGCACCGGTCGCGCCGCTCGTGAAAATCCGCACAAGCAAACGTGACACACACCACACTCCGCACACTGCGTAACCTTCGTGCCATCGACCGCGACGCACAACCCTCTTCCGAGCCACGCCGTCTGCAACCCGTCGGCAGCCCACATGCCCGCCGGCGTGTCTTGATGATCATCAATCCGTCCGCTTCAGGCGTGACCGCTCGTAACCGGGTGGTCATCCAGAACGCCATCAATGCCGAGCACGACCTCGAGGTCTCCGAAACGCATCGTCGCGGGCACGCCACTCGGTTCGCCCAAGGCGCAGCGGCGCGCGGATTCGATGTGGTGGTATCGGTAGGAGGGGATGGAACAGTCAACGAGGTAACCAACGGATTGGCCGGCTCGTCCACATTGCTCGGGGTGCTGCCTGGCGGCTCTACAAACGTGTTCGCCCGCCAATTGGGGTTCATCAACGACCCGGAAGCTGCCACAGAGCAACTCCTCTCAGGCCTTCGACGCGGTGAGCAGCAGCGCATCGGCCTGGGCAAGGTCAACGGGCGCTACTTCTGTTTTCACGTAGGCATGGGTTTCGACGCGGCAGTCGTTGCCCACGTGGAACGGTTCGGCACGCTGAAGCGCTGGCTGGGCCACCCACTGTTTGCGTATGCAGGAGTGCGGACCTGGGTCCGCGGCTACGACCGCAAACGTCCGGCGATGTACGTGGAGATCGTGGGACCTCACGGGACTTCCGGGAAAACGGAGACCTCCGGGAAAACGGGGAGTACCGCAAACGACACCGTTCCGACACCGGCGTTCGGGCTCACACGGATCGATGGGTTCTTCGCAGTCGCAATCAAAGTGGACCCGTACTCCTTCGTCGGACCCAAACCGATCTCCTTCGCTCCGGCAGCCACCACAGAGTCACCATTGTCGGTCGTCGTGCTCACCTCGCTGGGCCTGGTTTCCATTGTCCGAGCACTCAGCCTGGCGGTACGAGGCGGCGACATCGCCAAGGTTGCGTCAGTGACGCGGGTCGACGGCGTGCACGGATTCACCGTCCGGGGTCACCGACCATTCCCATGGCAAATAGATGGCGATTATCTGGGCGACACCGACGTGCTGGATTTCAGCTACGAAGCGGAATGCCTGTCCCTGGTAGTCCCTAGCTAGCTAGCTATTGGCCGAAGACTCAGCCAAGGCAACACCGTCGAGAGAAGTCCAGATCTCCCGCAGTTGCCCGATTTGCGCAGGGCTCAACTGGTTGATGAACCGAACGCCAACTTCTTCGTTCTGCACGACCGTTGCTCTGGCAACCAACGATCGACCAACGTCGGTGATAGCGGCATGCTTCACCCGCGCATCGCTGCGGAGGGATTGGCGCTCGACCAACCCACGACCGACCAGCCGATCAATCATTCGCGTGATGCCACTTGGAGTGAGCACCACCTCGCGAGCCAGTTCGCTCATCGGGAGCCGCTGCGCTGGGTGGTCGGCGAGATGCGCCAGAACTTCGAATTCCGCCAAGGTGAGCCCCGTCTCGATCTGCAGTCGGGACGAAACAGCAGTGGTGACCCGCGCGTGAAATTTGAGCAGCCCGCGCCAAGCGTCGTAATTCGTTGGATTTGAGTGGGATTTCGCCATGAACTTTCGCAGAATGTCGCTGCCACCGTCGCAGGCATCGTGAAATTTGGAACGAATGATTGTGTCACATTTGCCGTTCTCTTAGAGAGTCCGAAATATTTGCACTACTGATGCAAACGCTTTCGAAACAGCGCTGAGCGTGCCAAAAGCTGTTGCGATTTCACCTTCTCGTCGCTTGAGCGTCCAAGGCGCTACCGAGACGCGTTCTTGACCGGATCTGTACGAAATGTCAATGAAACAGCCGGATTGCGACATCCGGCACATTGGTGATGACCGCCGAAACACCCCAATCGGCGAGCGTCTGCATACGGCCAGGATCGTCCACCGTCCACACGTTGACATCCAGCCCAGCTTCCCGAGCTTGGTCAACCGTGCGCCGAGAAAGAGGGCGGTGATATGGGTGAATTGCCTTATGACCGCCTTTCACGCAAGCCTCGACGATCCTGCCGGGCCGGGCCGACACGTTGTACAGGTATCCCGTTGCCATCCCAGGATCCAATTCTTTGACGAGGTCGATTACGGCTCGGTCGAACGAAGACACGATGTACCGGTTCCGACGAGGATCAATCAGCAGCGACTGAACAACCAACCGCGTGAGGCGATGCTCCGGGTCGTAGCCCGGCTCGTCAGGGTCACTTTTGATCTCGATGTTCACCAGCAAACTTGCACAAGCGTCAAGCGAGGCGGCAAGGGTGGGCACGTGCTCTGGGAGCGCTCCCAGTTTGAGGTCTGGAATTGCCCCCAAGCCGGCGATGACTGGATCGTGATGAACAACCAGCGCCTCGTCTGCGCTGAGCCGGACATCGAGTTCCACCATGTCCGCGCCCATTTCAACTGCACGGCTGAAAGCCACAAGCGTGTTCTCTTTTTCGGCGCGAGACGCGCCTCGGTGTGCCGCGACGAGCGGAACTGGTCTGCCGTTCATTCTGCCTGCCTCTTCTTGGTGCTCAGTCTTGCTCGCATGCGTTCACGATTCGCCAAGTGGAATTCGGATCTCGACGACTGCGCCTCCACCTGCGACTCCGGAGGGTGAGGTTGGTTCCTCGTTGTGGGTGGAGATCACTCCGCCCAATTCGGAGGTGATCAGCGTCCTGACGATCGTCAGACCAAGGCTTGCTCTGCTCGCACCCGCCGACGGGGATGACAGCGAGAAACCCGGGGGGAAGCCGCAGCCGTCGTCTCTCACCACGACTCGGAGCTGTGGGTCGAGACCAGCAGTCCGGTCGAATCTGACACGAACCGAGCCTCCCTTGTCTGACTGATTGGTCTCGGGGACTGGCGGATAGCCGTGCTCGACAGCGTTCTGCAGCAACTCCACGAGAACGATCGACAACGGGGTAGCAATCTCCGCTGGCAACTCGCCTGCACTTCCTTCGATGCTGAAACGGACCGGACGAGAGCCATGACCGCTTTCTTGCAAACCCTCCTCGACAACACGCACCAGAGGGCGGATCACGTCATTGAACGGGACAGCGGTTGTGATTCCCTGGGAGAGGGTTTCGTGCACCAGCGCCATGGAGCGGATCCGTCGAACGGACTCTTCAATTGCCTCGCGTGCCTCGGCAGACTCGGTGCGGCGGCCCTGCAGTCGCAGTAACGAACTGATGGTCTGAAGGTTGTTCTTTACCCGATGGTGAACCTCGCGGATCGTTGCGTCTTTCGACCTGATGAGGCGGTCTCTGCGGCGCACATCGGTGACGTCACGCATGAGCAACAAGCTGCCTTCGTTCAACGGAAGCAAGTACGAAGCGACAACGGTGGACGGACTCGGCTCAGCGGCGAACCGCGCCTGCTGAGACTGGTTTGCGCCCACACCCGACCCCGTCTCGAACGCTGCGGCTCCACCATTGGTGAGACCAGGTGGACTCACGAGGCCTTTGCCGCCGACTCGGCCCGTTCGAAGCGCTGTGAGTTCACCGCTGAGCGGAAACTTCGCAGTGGCAACACCTTCAAGCCAGTCCGCGTGCAGCCCGAGTTCCGTCAAGCGCTTGCCTTCGGCATTGGCCTGAACACCAAGTCGGTGGAACGAAGACGTTGCATTGGGAGACGCAAACCGTATGCGTGCTTCGGAGTCGAGGACAACCACTCCGTCGCCCACACGCATGTTCTCTGCAGGTTCATACACCTCGGCGAATGGGAACCGTCCGGTCGCAATCATTCCGGCCAGCTGATCGAAGATGTCAACGTACGCGCTTTCAAGGCGACCCCGACGGCGCCCTGCGTCGACAGCTGCCTCACACAGCACCACCGCAGTTGGTTCATCAATCGATTGGCTGACCCGAAGGGGGATTGCACGCGAACGCGCAGCACTTGTGGAACCGATGGCATACACGTTGGAATCCGACCACGAGCGGCCCGACCATTGTTCGGAAAGCACCGGGCGTTCCGCCGAGCTGACAAGTTGGCCGACCAAATCCTCTGCGTACAGAGTTTGGTGAGTGGTGGGCCGTACCTGCGCACTAACTCGCCATTGCCTGTCGCCTTTGTCCGGGGCTCTTTGCAGCAACAACAAGTCACAGAAGCCGACATCGGCCATGAGGCCCCAGGCACGAACCAAAAGGTCCAGATGATGCTGTTGCTCCGATGAGTGCGGCTGCTGATTCATCGGCGGCTCCTCCGTGTTGACCGCTTCGGCGCAACACGTACCGAAACCGGCTGCAGAATCAATTGCCCCATTTCGGCAAGCGAGACCACATCGTCGATGGGGTCCGCGGCCTCGGGAAGCGCAACTCTGATGTCTGCAGTTGGACAGAACCTCTGAAACTGCCTGCGTTGATGTTCCGCGAGCTGGATCTGCTGGACATGAGTTTCGGCTGCGGCAACCGCGATCCGACGCAACGAAGCCGCGTTCGCCGACGCGTCCGTTCCGGGAGTGTCACGAGAACCATCAGGAGCATCAGGAGCATCGATGCGTCGGAGGAACGAACTTGCCAACGCAACCGACTCAGCAGACAGCGGCGCAGAGCCGTAGATATCTACCATTGCCGGTGGAGCAAGTCGGTTCATGACTGCTGCGCCCATGCGAAGGTTGCGCTTAGCCAACTCGGCCGTGAAGTAGTCAGCCTCGTGCATCGGGGCGGCCTCGGGAGTGGTGACAACCACGAACGCAGTTTCCGGTGCTCCGATGAGCTCGGCCACCGACGTTGCTCGTTGTACAAACCCGTCGTACATCCCTTGGAAGAGCAGGAAGAATTCGGCCACGTCTTGCAGAAACTGGGAACCAAGAATGCGGTCTGCAATTTGGTAGAAGGGTTTGGTTGCAAGGTAACCAAGCCGACCTGCTCGTTCGCCTCCCACCCTGTAGGGGAACGTGATCCATCGCAACAGCACCGACGTGAAAAAGTCCTTCATCCGTTCAGGTGCTTCGAGAAAATCGATGGCGTGTCTGCTTGGCGGAGTGTCGACGACGATGAGATCAAACTGCTCTGATTCCGCAAGCTCGTGAAGGCGTTCCATCGCGATGTAGTCGTGGCTCTGCACGAATCGTTGCGTGATGTTTCGATACAGCGGGTTAGCCAGAATCCTGTCGCGGGTATCTGCGTCGGGAGAGTGTCGGCGGACCAAATCGTCCCAGGAAGCTGACGTGTCCAGCATCGCAACCCAGAGTTCCCCGCTGCCGCCGAGCGTGTCGGGAAGCGCTACACGCTTTTCGCTGTTACCGACCGCATCGAGACCCATTGCGGTTGCGAGGCGCTTTGCGGGATCGATGGTCAACACCAAAACCCGTTTGCCGGCAACGGCCGACGCTGCCGCAAGCGATGCGGCGGTGGTTGTCTTTCCAACGCCACCTGACCCGCAGACGATAAGTACGCGTACATCCTCGAGGGCGACCGAGCCGGAATTGGCGGTTACGGCCATCCGAGTTCCTCGCCCAACAGTGACGCGACCTCGGCGGTACACGAGGGTCCGGACTCAACCGAGCTGAGCCACGGCACAAACGCAACAGGCGTTGAACCAACGCTGCGAAGCAACTCACCCAGATGAACTGCACGATTACGTCGTTGTCTCACGGCAAAGTCGATGGATTGCCGCCACGGTGTGGTGTCCCCACCGACCAGTCGATCAAGGGCCAGAGGATGGGCGCACAACTTCTCGAACTCCGCCAGATCCGTGCGAGCGAGAGGCTCGGAAAGAACTCGGTTCACGACAACGGCAGCCACATCCACCTTGACGCGTCCGCGCAACCGCTGCAGCAGATCGATCGTTTCGACGACCGGCATCTCTTCAGGCGTCGTCACCGCAACCACGCCTGTTCGGGCGGGATCGGTGAGGACGGCCTGCATCCATTCGGTCTGTCCGCGGATAAGTCCAGCACCGACGAGTTCATTGATTGCGTTTGGAGCGTCGAGTTGCCCAACGATGTGGCCTGTAGCTGTGGCATCTACAACAACAAGGTCGTAGTGCCGCTCGCGGACCTCGAAGCACACCTTGCCCATGGTCACGATCTCGCGTACACCTGGCGCGGCGTTTGCCACGAAATCGAACATGCCCGACAACACCCCGATCCGAGTTACAACGGGGATCTTGAGGAACGTCCGGAGGTATTCCTTCAGCGACTCTTCCGGATCCATCGACATGGACCAGAGGTGGTGCTGGCGCTCCACGGGCTTGTAAGACGGCCGGGGCACGGCGTTGGACTGCGGGCCGACGAGAGCCGTATGCAGGTCTCCGGTGGCGTCGAGTTCGACGGCCAGGACACGCTTGCCTTGCTCTGCAGCTGCCCAGGCGAGCGACGCCGCGACCGTGGTCTTGCCAACGCCACCCTTACCGGTGACGATCAGCAGCTCACGGTCTAAGAGCATGTTGTTGTTTGTTACTTAGCGGGCGAACCCGACTTTTCGTTCGTCAGATGTGCTGCCGATCTCGACGTACGCAATTTTGGCGGCAGGAACACCGATGTCACGGCCCTTGCGGTCGGTGAGCCACAGCACGCCTTCGCCGGAAGCGAGCGCCTTCTCGACGTCGGCGCGCAACTGGTCATGCTGCTCGTCTGCCATGTCGAGTTCGATCTCCCTGACGGATTGGGTGATACCGATGCGGACGTCCACGTTGTGTGCCTCTTCGAAAGTTCGAGCCGTTGGCTCAGGTTTGATGGGGAGTTGGTATTGCTGGTCGCATCAACCGATGCGGTCAACCGATGCGGAGTGCTTTGTTGTATCGGCGCTTCGGTGCCATGTCCTGAGCGATGGTACGTGCGATGGCAGCGTATGCGACCGAGGCCTCGGCTTCGGGGTCTGAAACCGTGATGGGCAAGCCGATGTCCATGCCTTCACGAAGGGCCGGTACCAGCGGGATCTGCCCAAGCAATGGCACCGAGAGGGTGTCAGCAAGTTCTTGGCCGCCACCTGATCCGAAGATGTCGTAGCGCTTGCCATCATCGCCGGTGAACCAGCTCATGTTCTCGATGACGCCAGCAACAGCCATGTTGATCTGCGGTTGACGGGCCATCGACGCGCTGCGCTGTGCAACGCGCTGCGCTGCTGGCTGCGGCGTGGTGACGATAAACAACTCTGCCCGCGGCAGGTATTGCGCCATTGACAGAGCAACGTCGCCAGTACCTGGAGGCATATCCACCAGCAGGAAATCAGGCTCGCCCCAATACACGTCGGTGAGGAACTGCTCCAACGCCTTGTGGATCATTGGGCCACGCCAGATGATGGCGCGGTCTTCTTCGACGAGGAAGCCCATGCTCATGGCAGAGACGCCGTGTCCCACGGGCGGGATGATCATCCGTAGTTCTTTTTCGTCGCCGTCGGCGTCGGGGATCATGGTTGGCTGGCGGTCAACCCCAAGCATCTTGGGGACCGAGAACCCGTAGATGTCAGCGTCGAGTACGCCGACCCGATAGCCCATCTTTGCCAGCGACACACCCAGGTTGACGGTGGTGGATGACTTGCCAACGCCTCCCTTGCCCGAAGCGATGCCCAGGATACGGGTCTTGGCGCCGATCTGCATAAACGGCGGCGCTTCTGCTGGGCCGGTTGAGTGACCGTGGCCGGACTGCCCGGCGTTTTCGTGTGTTGCCCACCCTTCGCGAAGGCGAGCCAACAACACCCGCTGCTCTTCGATGGCAAGCACGTCGAGCGCACAGCGGACCGACGAGACACCAGGAATCTGGCCGACGCGACGCTCGACCGCTTGCGCCAGTTCTTCCGCGGTCTCGTCGTCTGCAACCTTGGTTGCAACGACCACTTCAACGCTTGAACCACGCGAACCAATGGTGACGGATCGGACAAGGTCAAGTTCCACGATGCTGCGGTGCAGCTCTGGCTCGTTGACCTCGCGCAGGGCGGCGATCACATCGGCTTCGGTGAGGGTCATCTGGCAGGCTCCGGAGTTGTTTCTGCCGACCGGATGCGGTGGCGAACCGCTTCCACGCTACCGGCACCCTCCACTCAACAAATTCACTCACCGATTTCACTCACCGATTTCAATCGCCGATTTCACTCGCCAAATTCACTCCAGGAAATCATGCGTGAGAGACCTTCGAAGGGTGGACCACCAGAAAATGGGGGCCGGAGTACCATCTGGCCATGAACGGGACACGGGTGGCGATCAGTGGCAAGCCACAGCCAGCCGTTTCGTCCGGTCTTTCGTCCGCTCGTCAGGCGGGCGTTCAAGCACGACGCAACGAGGTTCCGGAGGACGACGCCGACGGTCCCCAGTACTTCTCGTCGGCGGTGTCAGCTGCAACATCGATGTTTGGCGACCAGACCCGCCGCCGCATTTACCTGTTGGCTCGGTCCATGCCCAATGGGATTACTGCGGCACAGGCAGCAGACCGCTGCGGTGTGCACGCAAACGTGGCTCGGCACCATTTAGACAAGCTCAACTCTGGTGGTTACCTCGACGTGGAACTGGAAGCAGGCTCTGGCCGCACCGGCAGGCCGTCGAAGCGATACAAGTCCAACGGACGGCCGATCGACCTCGAGTTTCCTGCTCGCCGCCACGATCTCATCGCGATGCTCCTTGGTCGGGCATTGGAACTGCTTCCAGACGACGTTGCGTCAGCCATGGCCGAAGAGGTCGGCGAGCACTACGGCAGGGAACTCGCCGAGCAGATGAACCCCGGAGACGGGCATCGTTCAATGCAGTCGGCGCTGCATGCCGTTGCCGATGCCCTCACCGCTCACGGCTTTGCGGCTCGCACACAGGACCACGCGGATGGCCCCTCCATCGTGTCTGGCAGCTGCCCGTTCGGCGATCTCAGCACCCAACATCCGGTGATCTGCGCTGTTGACCGCGGCATTGTGCGGGCCATGCTGCTCACGCTGCACGGTGAGGGTGAGCCGTCGTTGCTCGGCACCCGACCAACGGGCGCACCGGAGTGCACCTCGCTGATTGGCTGACCGGCTCGCTGACCGGCTCGCTGACGGGATAGCCAGGCAGCCCACGTTTGCGGCTTACAACTCCGGTTCTCCAAACCACTGCCGCGTCACCGCTGCGCCAGACGCATACATCGCGTCGATACGGTCGTCGTCATATCCCAACTCGACGAGAACCTCGCGGGTGTGCTCCCCCAGGTCCGGCGCGGGGCCAGTTGGAGCCCAGGGGGTTCCCGCAAAGTCCACAGGAGTTGCCAGCATCGTTGACGGACCAAGCGGCCCTGGCACTTCGATGTATGCGCCAGCGGCCCACGTCTGCGGGTCGGCCAAGACATCGTCTACCGTCTGCACAGGGGCCCAGAACATCTGTGGGTCGAGCGCAAAGACCGCCTCCCACTCATCAAGTGTCTTGGTGGCGAACTCCGCGTCCAGCAGGTCAACCAGCACCGATGCGTTCTGGGCGCGTGCAAGTGGAGTGGAGAACCGCTCATCGGTGATCCATTCCTCGTGGCCTACCGCACGGGCAAGTGACGGCCAGTGCCGCGAGCCTTCCAACCCAATCATCCAGAACCGGCGGCCGTCGCTTGCCACGTAGTGGTTAACCGTTGGGCTGGCCATCGTCTGGCGCGCAGCTTTCGATGGGACTCTCCCCCACCCAAGGGCAAGGCTCAGGTCGAAGCCCACTGTGTACATACCTTGACGAAGCAACGACGTACTGACTAGCTGGCCCTCACCGGTGCGTTCCCGATGAAAGAGCGCTGCGCTGATTGCTGCCGCTGCAGACATTCCCGTTGGGTGGTCACCCATGCCACCACGTTGATATGGGGGCATACCACCTGCAGGAGTAAGCAGATCGGCGATACCGGAACGTGACCAAAAGGCGCCAATGTCAAATGCAGCACGGTCACGGTCCTCGCCCTCAGATCCGTATCCGGTGATGGAGGCATAGATCAGGCGCGGATTGCGAGCCATCATCGTGACGGGGTCCAGCTTCAACCGCTCAAGCGCACCGGGGCGGAGATTGCTGACGAACACGTCGGCATTATCGATAAGTGCACAGACGGCTTCATACGCCGCCGGTTGCGTGATGTCCAGCGCAACACCGCGCTTAGATCGGTTATCGAGCTCGAAGACAGGATTTGTGGGCAGATCCCCACCCAACATGGCATGGAACTGGCGAGACGGGTCGCCGGCTGGCGGCTCCACCTTGATGACTGATGCACCCCAGTCTGCAAGAATTCCCGCTGCCGCCGGACCAGCCACCCACACGCCGATCTCGACCACGTTGACGCCCGTCATTGGGCCACCCGTTGCGTTCATGATGGGCTGCTCCATAAAGCTCTCCTTCGTGTCCCGGCTGATCAGGTCACGACCGGATGAGTCTGACGAGCTGGCTCACCGCTATCCAATCCTGCGGAAATCCCCTGTCTCCCTGGTTACCCCGGTCACGTTTCAGGGTTTTGGCGTGGAAGCGTTCTGGGTTAGTGGTGTCAACCTGAGAAGCTTTGCACCATGACCACCCCCTCCTCACATGCGGCCTCCGGCGCGGTCGCTCTTCCAACCGTTGCAGCTTCGGTCCGCAATGCGGTGAAGCAATACGGCACCGGCGAAAGTTCCGTCTTTGCACTGAACGATGTCTCGGTCGATTTCGCCCGCGGCGAGTTCACCGCCATCATGGGCCCCTCCGGTTCCGGCAAGTCCACGCTCATGCACTGTGCTGCGGGACTCGACGAACTCACCAGCGGCGACGTGTTCATCGGCGAAACCAGGCTCGGCGGGCTGAAAGAGGCTGCGCTCACCCAGTTGCGGCGGGACAACGTCGGCTTCGTTTTCCAGGCATACAACCTCATCCCAACACTCACCGCCCGGGAAAACATTTTGTTGCCAATGACGTTGGCCAAGGCCAAAGCAGATATGGCCTGGGTCGACAACGTGGTGGAAGCTGTTGGTCTCTCCACACGGCTCAGCCATCGCCCCAGCGAGCTGTCCGGCGGCCAGCAGCAGCGGGTTGCCGTTGCACGAGCGCTTGCGAGCCGCCCCCAGATCATCTTCGCCGACGAACCCACAGGCAACCTCGACTCAGCTACCGGCGATGAGATTCTCACGTTCATGCGGCGGGCCACCCAGGATTTCGGCCAAACCATTGTGATGGTCACCCACGACCCCAACGCGGCTTCGTATGCCAACCGGGTGTTGTTCCTCGCTGACGGAAAGATCGTCGACGAGATGCGAGACCCCGACGAAGAACGCGTCCTCCAACGCATGCGCCGCTTCGGACGCTGAGGTCGCTGTCGTGTACAAACTCGCCTTTCGCAATCTCTGGGCGTACAAACGCCGACTCCTGACCAGCGGCTTCGCCGTGGTGCTGGGGGTCTCCTTTCTGTGCGGCTCATTTATCTTCACGGACACGCTGAAAGGGCTCTTCAGCGACCTCTTCTCGTCTTCGGTCAAAGGTGTCGACGCTGTCCTTCGAGCAGAACAAGGCTTCGACCTCGGCAACGAAGGCGGTCCATACGACGACGGTCGTTCGCTTCTCCCCATCGAACTTGAAAACAAGCTGCGTGCCATCCCCGGAGTCGCTGCGATCGATCCGGTGTATTCGGGCTATGCACAGCTGCTGAACAAGAAGGGCAAGCTTGTCCGAACCGGTGGCGCTCCAACATTCGGTTCGCTGTGGGCGGACGACGACCAGCTCAGCGCGTACAAAATCTTTAGCGGTCGGCCCCCTGTCGCAGACAACGAGATCGTCCTTGACCGGGGTCTGATCCAGACCACCGGATACAAAGTTGGCGACACCGTCAAGGTCAATACCAGCGGCCCGGTTGTGGAATTCAAAGTCGTCGGCGATGCAACGTTCGGCACGTCAGACAGCGCCCTCGGCGCCACCGCGGTGTTCTTCTCGCCGAAACGTGGAACTGAACTCATGGGCAAAGCTGGCCAGGTTCAGGGGTTCATCGTCCGCTCAGACGACGGGCTCACCCAACGGCAACTCGTTCGGAACATCAAAGCGGCAACCAGCTCGGAAACCAGCGTGACCGGCGCCAAAATCGACGTCATTACCGGCTTGGCATACGACGCCGAACAGCAATCGTTCGTCAACACAATCTTCAAGTTCATCAACATCTTCTTCTCGGCGTTTGCAGTCATCGCTCTCTTCGTCAGCATCTTTGTGATTGCCAACTCGTTCAGCATTGTTGTGGCGCAACGCAATCGGGAAATGGCGATGATGCGTGCCCTCGGAGCGAGCCGCAGTCAAGTTGTTGGGGCAACGTTCCTTGAAGCGCTGCTCGTTGGACTCATTGCTTCGGTCGTCGGAATCATCTGCGGATTTCTCGTGGCGTGGCTGATCAGATTCGGGCTCAATTTTGCGTCGGGAAGTGACGGCAGCGGACTCCCATCGAGCCGATTCAAACTGCTCCCCCGAACCATCATCGTCGGCATGCTTGTCGGGACGCTGGTCACCGTGCTGTCATCGGTGCTGCCGGTCATCCGTGCCTCACGGATCAAACCCCTTGCCGCTCTCCAAGCGGTCGCACTCGACCGCGCTGGCAGCTCCAAGATTCGGTTGGCCTTTGGCGCACTATGCACCTTGATCAGCGCCGTCTTCCTCGGTGTTGGGCTTTCCGGCTCGGGTGGAACTGGCGCGCGTAACGTGGGCGTTTCGGCTGGCGTCTTCCTTCTCGCCACCGTATTTCTTGGGCCGCTGGCCGCAAGACCCGTTGCCGGAGCGCTCGGCCGGCGCTGGTACGGCTGGGTAATCGCCGTGTTCGGCGTCTTCTTTCTGCCTGCAGCAACATTCGGCACCCTCGGACTGGTGGGATGGGCAGGAAAAGCCCTCGGCGACGACTTCTCTTACTGGAAGCTGCTCGGATTCGTCATTTCGTTGTGCTTGGTTCCGACTGCGTTCATGGCCGGTTACACGCTCGTGCAAACTGGACTTCAGGCAAACGGAGTCACCGGCCAAATTGCTCGCGAAAACTCCGTCCGTAATCCCACGCGCACCTCTGCCACTGCGTTGGCACTCACCATAGGCACTGCAGTGGTCTGTGCAATCTTGGTTCTCTCGCAGTCGTTGAAAGGAACCTTCCGCGGCGGGCTGGAGAACTCCGTCAAGTCGGATTTTGTTGTGGCCAGCGGAACGGACTTCGGGTTCCCGATTGAGGTCGAGAGTCTGATCAAGTCGGTGCCTGGGTATGTTGCCTCGTCAGGCGAGCGGTTCACTCGAATCAAGTACAACGATAAGGAGCGGACTCTCGGAATCGTTGATGAGACCGGTATCGGCAAGGTAGTGGACCTTGGCGACGTGCAAGGCGACATCACCCAATTAGCCCTGCCCGACACAATTGCCGTCGACTTGAAATCTGCCACCGACAACTCACTGTCCGTTGGCGACAAGCTTGCGGTGACGTTCCCTTCGGGAGCAGCCTCGTCTTTCGAACTCGTGGCCATTTATGACAACGCCGAGGGTTTGAACAACATTTATTACCTCATAGGCCGAGCAAACGGTGACCTGTACTCCCCGACCGAAGTTTCCAATCTCACGTATGTCAAGACCGACGGAAAGGACCCCAAGGCGTTTCAGGCCGCGGCCGACAAGGCTTTGGAGCAATTCCCGGCAGCCGAACTCAAAACCAAGAAGCAATTTGCTGACGGGTTGGTTGGTCAGTTCAACCAGTTCCTTGGCTTGATCAACGCCCTGCTGGCGCTGGCCATCATCATTGCCATCCTTGGGATCGCGAACACACTCAGGCTCTCCATCTTCGAACGCACACGGGAAATCGGTCTGCTCCGCGCTGTTGGGCAAAGCCGCCAACAAGTGCGGGCGATGATCCGTTGGGAAGCCATTGTGGTCGCCACGTTTGGGACCATCCTCGGCATGGTGATTGGCACCGGGTTCGGTTCTGCGCTGGTGCGGGTGCTGGGCAAAGATGGGTCGGTGAAACTCACTATCCCATGGGTGTTGATTCTTGGTTTGACGCTTTTGGCATCGCTTGTTGGTCTGTATGCGGCTCGCAAACCGGCCAAAGACGCAGCCAAGATGAACATCCTGCGAGCCATCGCTACCGATTAATTTCAGATCCACTTGCAGGGCATCAGGTCCTGGTGCTGTGTAGAACTGCCCGCTGGTCTTCGTTCCGGCGGGCAGCCTCTCATTTTCACCCATCTGTGTTCGTTCCGTAATGATCAAACCCGGACCCCGCTGAATCTTCAAACCGGGCTCATCCGAACCCGCATCAACCCCGCGGCAGCCAACGTTGCGCCCCCAGCAACCAACGTTGCATTGGGAGCCCTTACATCAACTCTGAATCACCGGGTTGGTTGCTACAGGACCAACGTTGGAGCGCTAGTCGCTGCCAGGCCGGCTTCGTTACGTAATGATCGACCGAGGTTTGGGAGGGGGCGTCCCCAGCAGGTTTGGGTGCCTCCAGCAGATTCGGGTGCCCAGCGCAGCCTGCTGAGCGCACCCGACCATGCAGAGCGCACCCAAAGGCATGAGAGACCCCCCGTTGACACACAGGCCCAATCATTACGGAACGAACACAGAGGACCTGATTTCTGGTCGGTCGTCCGCTTCGTGATCATTACGGAACGAATTCAGATGGCCCGAAATAAGGCAATCTCGCTGCCGTCGGCGCCCGAAGATCGGTTGCTTCGGGCGGAACCCCGGGCGCTTACTGGCGGCGTTTGGTGCGGGTGACGTCGAAGGCCCTCGCCAACAACGGGCTGGCCTCGCGGTCGGGCTCGTCGAGCGCGACCTGTGCCACTCCGTCACGATAAGCCGCCGGGAGGTCATAAGCGCCACCATCAACGGATGAATCCGACTCGCGCTGATCTGCTGAACCGTCGGTTACCTCAACGTGCTCAACGCGCTCGACGCGTGTGAGACGGTCCGTCCGGGCAGCATCGGAGTATGCCGTGGTGACGTCGACAATCACTTCGACTCGTGACGCTGCTGCGCGGCTGACCACGTGTGCGTCTCGAAGGTCAAACTGATCATCGCTCGACTCTGAACCCGACTCCGGGTCAGACCCAGATCCCTGCTCAGCCCTGACGCGACCGTTGGAGTCCCCCGCAGGCAGCGGCGACCGACGTTTCTTCTCCCGACGTTTCGTCGGCGACCAAAGGAGTAGCAACCGAGACCGAAGGCAATACCTCAGGCAGAGCAGGCACCTCGTAGCGTTCACCGTCGAACAACGGAGGGCGAACCGACCGGTTATCAACCAGTGTCCAGCCGCGTGGGACAACGATCTTCTCGGCATGGGAGAAGCACAACATGCCAGCCCCAACCTCACCGATGGCGAGGTCGATGGAAACAATGCGATTGGTCACGTCGAGCATGAGACGTGCCGAAGCTGGACGCGCACAATCCGCCCGGCCGCACTGGGGGGCGACACGGTCGATTTGGTGATCAGGTTCACCGTGGCCGAGACGGGGCCTGCGCATACTTAAACGGTAGCTGGTCTGGGGCGCGCCGAACCCGACACCAACCCAGGAACATCAGCAATTGGTGGAACCGTCAGCGCCGCGCGAACCCACAGCACACACATCCAGAACCCAACAGCACCAATTATGTGGATAAACACCAGACCAGCGGGCACCTGATTGAACCATTGCAGATACCCAACGCCCCCCTGCAGCACGATTACAAACAGCAGCAACTGCACACGTCGACGCAGCTCAGAACTTGCCACCGCTGGCAACTTCCAGGCACGCCAGCCAAGTGCCAACCCGCTCGCCAACGCAGCCCAGGCTGCAAGCGAGTGAACCCGAGCGACAGAGACCATGGCGAACCCCAAGCGTTCAGCTGCCTCGTCGCCAGCGTGTGGCCCAGACCCGGTGACGATGGTTCCGAGGAACAGCGTGAGTAACGCGCTCGCCGTCAGCGCCCGACCTAGCCACTGTTCAATAGACCCAAAAGCGGGGCGTCGTGTCCGGCCCAACAGGCCAGGTGTGGGTGACGATTCCCCGCTGCGGTGCAGCAACACCAGCCCGGCTGCCAACGCAGCAATAGCCAAGAGGAAATGCGACAGCACCCACGTGGGCGGCAGGGTCTTCTTGACCATCAAGCCACCCAGAACCGCGTTGCCCATGATGGCGACGACAACCACCACTGCGGGCCGCACAAGGTCTCGGCGATACGGAACCCGAACGAGCGTGGCCAACACCCCAACGCCTGCTGCAAAGACGCACAGCCCCGTCACAACCCGGTTGCCGAACTCGATGAGACCGTGCGCATCGGACAGCTCTGGCGTCACGCTGCCGTTGTTACAGGTTGGCCAATCGACGCAGCCAAGGCCGCTTCCGGTGAGACGAACGGCGGCGCCGGTGAGGATGATGAAGCCGAGCAGCGCTGCACTGACGAACGCGATGCGCCGCATGGTGCTTGGCGACACCCGCGCCCACCGTCCAAGCGCAGTGATGGCCAACGCCATGATGGCAAGCGTGTTTGCCGTGGAGAACCCATAGCGAAGTAGCGCGGAAGAACCTTTGGCGGCACCTTGAGCGGCACCGGTAACGACCGTTGCCACAGCTGCCGCTCCGATGACGCCACGAGCTCGTGCCGAGGACCAGGACGCCACATTACGAAGCGCGCTGACGAAGCGACCTTGTCCGACGAACGTATCGGTGGAGTCAAGCCGGACGGCGCGTGCCCGCCAGTTGGCGAACGACCGCCCGGGCCCCGGTTTAGGAACTGATTGCGTTGGCAACTCAGTCACCCCAGTGGCGCTGCTCCAGGAACGGATCGCCATACATGTGGTACCCGTTGCGTTCCCAGAAGCCGGCCTTGTCTTCCGTCATCAGCTCGATCCCGCGGATCCACTTTGCCGACTTCCACAGATACAGATGAGGGACGAGCGTGCGCAACGGGAAGCCGTGTTCGCCCTCGAGCGGCTCGCCCTCGAAGTTGTATGCGAGCAGCGCAACGCGGGGCGCCATGATGTCGGCCAGCGGCAGGTTGGTTGTGTACCCGAACTCGCAATGGAACATGACGTGAGTCGCTTCAGGCGATGGACCAGCTTCAGTGATGAGATCAGCCAGCGAACAACCGGTCCAGGTGGTGTCGAACTTGGACCACTTGGTGACGCAGTGAATGTCGGTGGTGATGTTGACAGCGGGGCGCGCCAATACGTCGGCCCACGACAGCGTGAGCTTGTTCTCGACTGCTCCGCCAACAACGAGGTTCCAGTCCGAAAGGTTCCCGTACTCAGGCACGTCACCGACATGGAGCACCGGGAAGCGGTCAGTGAAGTACTGCCCTGGCGGAAGCCGATCTGGGTCGATTCCCCGCGCCTCGAGGTCTTTGCGATTGCGGTCAAAGAAGCTCACGGCTCCAGTTTCTCACGGGTGTTCTAGGATGCATCACCGGCCGTTCAGCCGGGGCTCTCCCCGGTAATCACCCGGCACTGGTACCAGCAAATGGAGTCCCCGAACATGAACCTCGACACCGTCCGCATCGGTCTTACATTCGACGATGTCCTCATCGTGCCGGCCCGGTCCGCCATCCGCAGTCGCGGCGACGTTTCTATGCGGACGCAGCTCACCCGCAACATTGCGATCGACATTCCCGTCACCGCCGCCAACATGGACACGGTTTGTGAATGGGAGATGGCTATAGCTATTGGCCGCTTGGGTGGCATCGGGATGATCCACCGTTTCTTCACCGTGGAACAGCAGGCCGCTCAGATCGGCAAGGTCAAGGGCGAGGGTCTGCTGGTGGGCGCTGCGGTTGGAACCGACCACGATGCGGTTCTCCGCGCCAAGGCTTGTATCGACGCTGGCGTCGATGTATTGGTGTTGGACATCGCACACGGCCACTCTGAACACGCAATTCACACGGTTCAATTGCTCAAGAAGGAATTCCCCACCGTCGACGTGATTGCAGGCAACGTCGCAACACGGCTTGGTGCAGAAGATCTCATTCGTGCCGGTGCCGATGGCATCAAGGTCGGGGTTGGCCCTGGTGGTGTGTGCACTACGCGCATCGTCGCTGGTGTCGGCGTCCCGCAGCTCACCGCGATCAACGACTGTGCAGGGCTCGATGCGCCCATCATCGGAGACGGCGGAATCCGTACGTCTGGCGACATTGCGAAGGCGTTGGCCGCCGGCGCAAACAGCGTGATGATCGGGTCCATGTTTGCCGGCACCAAAGAGAGCCCTGGCGAAGTGGAGCAGTCACCACACGGTTTGGTGAAACGGGTCCGCGGCATGGCGTCGTTTGAAGCCCTCGAGCGCCGCGCTCAGCGCCAAGGCACAGAGCTGGACGAGGAGTACTTGGAGCAGCGAGCACCTGAGGGTGTCGAAGGCGTGGTTCCCTACAAAGGCAGCGTTGTGCAGTTGGTGAACAAACTGATGGCCGGCGTCCGTTCGTCCATGAGCTACGTCAATGCCACATCAATCGAAGAGTTCCAGGCCAACGCCGAGTTCATCCGCATCACCAACGCAGGCCTGACGGAGAGCCACCCCCACGCCACAGTGCGGTAGCGAGAGAGGTTGCCCCCTGCGCTGGGGGCAATTCACCTCGCAACGCGTTTGCGAGGTGAATAGCCGCACGCTACGTGCCGAGTACGGTCATGGTGGTGGCCAGATCGGCCCACCAACGTCACCGGGAGCAATGCAGATGCCACAGCAGGTTCGAGGAGTCGTCGCACGAGCGAAGGGACAGCCGGTCAGCATTGAAACGATCATCGTCCCTGACCCGGGTCCGGGCGAGGCAGTGGTCAAGATCGCAGCTTGCGGTGTGTGCCACACAGACCTGCACTACCGCGAGGGCGGCATCAACGACGACTTCCCGTTTCTGTTGGGCCACGAGGCCGCAGGCTTCGTCGAGGCTGTTGGTCCTGGCGTCACCGAGGTTGCTCCGGGCGACTACGTCATCCTCAACTGGCGGGCCGTTTGTGGCCAGTGCCGCAGCTGCCTGCGCGGTCGTCCCTGGTACTGCTTCAACACCCACAATGCGACGCAGAAGATGACCCTGACCGACGGTACGGTCCTTTCGCCCGCTCTTGGCATCGGTGCGTTCATCGAGAAGACACTCGTTGCAGCCGGTCAGTGCACCAAGATCGATCCTGCTGCGTCGCCAACTGCGGCAGGTCTCTTGGGCTGCGGTGTGATGGCTGGGCTCGGCGCAGCAATGAACACGGGCAACATCGGCCGCGGTGACACCGTTGCAGTGTTCGGATGCGGTGGCGTCGGTAACGCCGCTATCGCTGGAGCGCGTCTCGCCGGAGCTGCCACCATCGTTGCGGTTGACCTCGACGAACGAAAGCTGGCGATTGCCAAAGAGTTCGGCGCCACCCACACCGTCAACGCGTCCACAGAAAACGTTGTCGAAGCGGTGAAGGCCGCAACAGGTGGCAACGGTGCCGACGTCTGCATCGAAGCGGTTGGCAACCCCGCTGTCTACAAGCAGGCGTTCGAAGCACGAGATCTCGCGGGCACCGTGGTGTTGGTGGGTGTGCCGAATCCTGCGCACACATTGGAACTCCCGTTCATCGAGGTGTTCGGACGCGGCGGATCGCTGAAGTCCTCCTGGTACGGCGATTGCCTTCCTTCGAGGGACTTCCCCATGCTCATCGACCTGTACCTACAGGGCCGCCTTGACCTCGACCGATTCGTCTCTGAGACGATCTCCATCAACGACGTGGAAGAGGCCTTCCACAAGATGGAACGTGGCGAAGTTCTGCGCAGCGTCGTGGTGATGTGACCGACCGCATGTCAACACAAAGTACGTCCACATACGGCCCGGGGATCGAACTCGTCACAACCGATGGCATCTTTTCACTCGACGGTGACGACTTCGAGGTCACCAACAACGTCTGGATCATCGGCAACGAAAAAGAAGTCATCGTGTTCGACGCCGCTCACGATGCGTCGCGGATCTTCGATGCGGTCAACGGTCGAACCGTGCGCAGCATTGTCTGCACCCATGGCCACAACGACCACATCAATGCCGCCGCGGCGTTGGCAGAGATGACCGACGCGCCAATTGTGATTCACCCTGCTGACCGCATGTTGTGGGACGTGGTGTACCCGGGCCTCGCGCCTGATCGTGACCTCATTCCTGGCTCAACAATTGAAGTCGCCGGCCATCGCCTTGGCGTGCTGCACACGCCCGGACATTCACCCGGTTGCTGCTGTTTCCACATCGAAGCAACGGGTCGTCTCTTCTCGGGCGACACCCTGTTCTGCGGCGGACCGGGAGCCACTGGACGCAGCTACAGCGACTTCCCCACCATCGTGCGTTCCATCGCAACCACGTTGCTTGCGTTACCGGACCATACGGTGGTCCACACCGGCCACGGCGACTCAACCACCATCGGCGCTGAACGTGCCGGTGTCGAAGCAGCCCTCGCCGATCTCTGATCCCCGCATCACAGGTTGTGTGGTGGGCCGACCAAGGAAGGCCACGATGACCGAACGAGAACTCAAGCTGATTGCCGCAGCGGACACCGTCCTGCCCGATCTCAACAACCTGGCACCCAACCTGCTCGCAGGACCCAGCGTGGACAAGGCGTTGTCGGCTACCTATTACGACACCACGACTCTTGCGCTTGCCCGGTGGGGTGTAACGCTGCGGTGGCGGGACGAGGGCCTTTCAGCCACCTGGACGTTAAAGCTCCCCGCATCGGCGAAGAAGTCGACGCTCGCGCGCGAAGAATTCAACGTCGCAGGGAGTGCCCAGCACGTACCCGAAGCGCTCGCCGAACTTGTGCGGGTGTTCCAAGGTGGCCTTGATCTGATGCCGGTCGCGAACGTTCGCACGCGGCGGACCGAGACTCAACTCCTCCTCCATGGAGAGTTTGTCGCGACGGTTTGCGACGATCGGGTCTCTGCTGATGGCGCCGGAATCGAGCCGACCGTATTCCGCGAGATTGAGGTCGAACTTGCGCCCGGGATCAAACCCACAACGATTCTGGAGTCAGCGTCGAAGCGACTGCGCAAAGCGGGTTGTCACCGGGAAACACCCACGCTGGCGAAGGTAATACGGGTCCTTGGGCCGCAGGCTGAAACACCTCCCGACGTAGTCATCGGCAATGTTTCCAGCAAGGCCAACGTTGGCGATCTCGTCCGCAACGTTCTTGCCGGTTCTGTCGATCAAATCATTCGCCATGACCCAGGCACCCGGATGGGTGAAAACCCAGAGGACCTTCACCAGTACCGAGTCGCGGCGCGACGCCTCCGCTCTGACCTCGGGACCTTCGCCGCGCTCCTCGACCCTGCTTGGGCGACTTCGTTGCGAGAAGAGTTGCGCTGGATCGGTGGTGAGGCTGGCGTCGTACGCGACGCCGACGTGCTCGGCATTCGTCTCCACGATCATTTCGTTGACCTCGCTCCCAGCGACTCGGCAGCAGGGCAACGGCTTCTCAGTCGGCTAGATCGAGAGCGTTCTGTCGCCCGGACGTCTTTGCTGAACTCGATGTCCACGCCGCGCTATGACGAGTTGATTGTGTCGCTGATCGCTGCGACGAACGTTCCTCGTTTCGTTCAAGACCGTCCTCGCCTCCCGGGCCGAGCCGCACAGGGCGTGCTTGCAGAGCTTGTTTCGAAGCGGTGGCGTCGGCTTTACGAGGCAGCACAGGTACTTACGCCTGCGTCACCGGATGCAGAACTCCACGAGGTTCGTATCAAGGCCAAGCGATGCCGCTATGCCGCCGAAGCTGCGGCAAACGTGCACGGCCGCAACGCCCGCAAGTTCGCCGCAGCGGTGGCTGACGTCCAAGAAGTACTTGGGGCCCATCAGGACACGGTGGTAGCAGAGGACTGGCTGCGCGCTGCAGCTAAAGCCGTTCCGTCGACAGGCATGGTGGCCGGGTTGGCCGTCGCCAAGGAGCGTTTGGATCGGGCCAGGTACCGGGAAGAGTTCTTCGCCACGGTGTGGCCTGCAACGGTTCGACCAGCTTTGCGGTCCTGGCTTGGCTGATCTGCCAAGCGGACAACCGGCGAATCTGAGAGGCACCTGACGCGCTGAGCTATCCCCCAGCTATCCCCCAGCTATCCCCGGCGCAGCAGCCGTCCGGGACGAGCTGCGGTGTCGGCGCCGTGGCGACGAGTCACGGTGCCGTTCACAATGGTGGCGGCGTACCCGGTAGCGCTCTGCAGGATTCGTCGTCCGTTGGCTGGCAAGTCATCCACGGGACGCGGGCGGTGGAGCCGCAGATTGTCAAGGTCGATGACGTTGATATCTGCGCGCTTACCAACAGCGATTGATCCACGGTCAGACAGGCCAACAAGCGCTGCAGTCTCGCTGGTCTGACGCTTCACAGCGGTCACGAGATCCAGCCGGGGCCCACGCGTTCTGTCACGCACCCAGTGGGTGAGCAAGCTGGTTGGCTGTGAGGCATCGCAAATCATGCGGCAGTGTGCTCCACCGTCGGCAAGTCCGAGAATTGTCTCGGGTGCTGTGAGCATCTCGTGCAACGCATTGTGATCGCCGTCGGCGTACCCAAGGAACGGCATCAGCAAGAACGCCTCACCGTCGTGATCCAGACAGAGGTCGTACATCAGCTCCATCGGGTCGGTTCCCGAGGCCGCTGCCATCGACGCAATCGACCGATCAGGGGTTGGTTCGTAGTCAACGTCGTCACCCAGCGGATACAGCCGGTCCAAGTAGGTGGCGATGAGCTCAGGCATCGCGTCGAAACGAACAGCGGGATCGATGGGGAGGTCACGCTCGGACAGGATCGCTGCACGCACCGCTGGCAACCGCAACGCAACAATGAGTTCGGCGAACGAGTTCGCTGCGGCCAGCGCTGACTTGTAGGTGGGCCGCCGCGAGAACGAGTGATAACTCGCAAAGCCAATGAGCATGCCAAAGGGGCGGGCAGCCACCTGTGCGAGAAGCCGAGCTCCCTTGCGATTCTCCGCGCTGGACGTATCGAGCTGCGTTCGCCACATCGTTGGGTTGGGCCGGTTCTGCAGCAGGAGAAACGTGGTGACCAGGTCCGTACGACGCGAGAGTTCCGCCATCAATGCCAGCTCGGACAACGGTTCTGAGTCCCCGCCTTCCAGCGCGGCCGGTGCGAATTCCAGCAGACCTCCTCCACCGGCCACCACGGCATCGGCGATCGCAGCCAACTCGGCGAATTCCGCATGAGTACCTGGCACCGGTCGGCCGTCTGCGGCGCGATGGCCCAACGTGCGAGACGACGAAAACCCGAACGCGCCAGCTTCGATGGACTCCTGCACCATCCGGGCCATCAGCGCCGAGTCGTCAGCCGTTGCGATTTCGTTTGCCGCGCCGCGCTCACCCATCACGTAGCCACGAAGCGGGCCGTGTGGAACGAACGTTCCAACATCCATTGACCACTTACCATCGGCCAGGGCGTCGAGATATTGCGGGAACGTCTCCCATCGCCAATCGATTCCCTCGTGCAACGCTGTGCCCGGGATGTCTTCGACCCCCTCCATCAGCTGCACAAGCCACTTCTCCGCGCCAGGCCGGACCGGCGCGAAACCCACCCCACAGTTGCCTGCGATGACGGTTGTTACGCCATGTGCAGACGACGGCTCCAGCAGAGAATCCCAGGTGACCTGCCCGTCGTAGTGGGTGTGCACGTCAACAAAGCCAGGAGTGACGGTGAGTCCGTGGGCGTCGATGACCTCCGCAGCTTCGGCTCCGAGATTGGCGCCAACTGCCGCGATCTTGCCGTCCCGTAGGGCCACGTCTGCGGCGAACGGTGCCGAGCCGGTGCCATCTACGACTGTTCCGCCTTTGATGATGATGTCGAACACGACGTTGGCCTTTCGCCCGAGCGGCGACCTCACATCAGTCGCAGCAAGTGCAGTCTCGCGGAACCAGCTACGAATTCTTCAAAGACTGGAGACTTACGACGCTGGTGTCAGGCCTAGGTCGGCGCGCAGTGGGCCAGTGAGCAGGTCGATCTGGGGGTTGTGGTCCAAGGTGTCGAGTGTTCGCAGCGCTGCCCTGGCAGTTTCGTCGTCACCCAGATCACGGGCCGCCATCACGGCACGGAACGCGTACGCGTCGGCGTACGTGGGATCGCGGTTGATGGCCTCATCGATGCGTCGCTTTGCTGCGGCCAGCAACGCGTCTCGCTGCTCTCCCTCGGCACCTTGCGCATAGAGGCGAAGCTGCCAGCCCCCGTAGGCCCAGGCTGAAACAACCTCTGGGTTGAGTTTGGTGACTTGGTCGTAGGCCTCGATGGAGCCAAGGGGGTCGGTTGTCGTGAGCTCCTGCGCCCGTTGCATCAGCTCGGTTATTTTCTCCGTGCGCGGATCTTGGGCAGCGTTGCCGGTGATTGTTTCTCCGGCTTTGCGCTCGCCGAGCGACGCTGCGATGAGAAACCCGCAACCCACCGCGAAGACTGACGCGCCAACGAAGAAGGCAATGGTTCGACGACGCGAACGCGCCAACCGGGACTGAACAAGGGCGTCACGTTTTAGCTGCTCTTTGTCTCCTTCTATGCGCCTCTGCACATCGGCGAGACGGCCCTCATAATCAGCGCGCAGACTATCCAAGTCAGCATCGTTGAGATCACCGGCAGCGTGCTCCACCGCAAGATCGTCCAGCGACCGCAGGAGAAATGTGCGCTCGGCCTGCAGATCGGAACGGAGCGGTGCCGTGGGCTCGGTCATTCGGCGGCCGCCTGTCGTGCACGCGCTACCGCCGCAAGATCGCCATCGTTGGATTCGCGACCGTCACTGCGGCTCCATCGGCTGAGTGCCAAACCAAGGCCGACGAAAGCCAGGATGAGAAACGCGATGGGCGCCACCCAAACGACCGCGCCTGCACCCGTGGCTGGCGGATTGGTGATGAGTCCGTCTCCATACTTGGACGAGATGTACCCCATGACCTGAGCATCGGTGCGGCCGAGGTCAACCTGACGGCGGATCTCGTCATGGATTGCGAGCGCCAACCCGGTACGCGACTGTGCAACAGACAGGCCTTGGCAGGTGGGGCACTTGACCCGACCAGCAATTGCGTCGGCACGCTGAGCCGGGGACTGCGGCGACGACGAACGCGACCCAAAACTCAGCGCGACGACTGCAAGAACCGCAAGGGCCAACAACGGGAGCCACCGCTTCACGGGACGACCTGCGACGTCGCAGGTGTCGCGGCAGACGAAGCGGTAGACGAAGCGGCTTCGCTGTACTGGTCCAACGTCTGCTGAAGACGAGTCTCGCTCAGCGCGCCTTTGAACCACACCGCAACCTGACCGTTGGGTGCAATCAGGTACGACTCTGGAAGACCAGTGATGCCGTAATCGACCGCTGCCCGAGTGTTGTCCAAGACCGGCCAGTCGCCGCCGTTAGCCGCGAAGAATTCGCGGACGTTCTCTGTTGAGTCTTCGTTGATGACACTCACCACGTTGACGTTGGGGTTAGCCACCTGAAATGCAAGAATTTCTGGATGCTCCCGAAGGCACGGCGGGCACCACGTGGCAAAAAAATTGACCAACGTCCACTTGCCTTGCTCGGAGGACAACTGGAACCGCTTGCCTGTGAGGATGTCGTCGCCGGTGATCTCCGGTGCCACCCGGCCGATGAGCGGTGACACCGTGCTGCGCTCGCTCGCTGTTTGACGTGTGGCGAGCACACCGACCAACAAAACGGTGACCAACCCAATACCGAGCGCTATCAGCCGTGGGCCGCGCCAGGAGGATTGAGAAGATGGAGCCGAAGGTGCCTGGGTTGGTTCTGTCATGACGAGACCGTTGCCAGGAGCGCGTCTTCGTCGGCTTTGGATGCTGCCGACGTTGGGGCTGTTGCGCGCCGGCGTCTGCCAGGCACGATGGACAAGGCCGTACCGAGTGCCATCACAAAACCGCCGACCCACAGCCACAGGACCATCGGTTCAATCTTCACTTCGATCACAGCCTCTGGCCTGGTCTTGTCAGGAAGACGGACGATGCGGAAATACAAATCCTTAGTGAGACCGGTGTGCACAGACGGCGTGAGGATGGGTTGGCCAGACTCCAGGAACTTCGTCAGCGCCGGAGCATCGATGCGGCCGTTGTCGGTCTGGACACGCACCCGTGTGATCTCACGATCGCCACGGCGCTCCACCGGGGTTACGTTAAGGAAGCGGATTGTATGTGTACCGACTGTTCCGGACTCGCCAGGCTTCAGCACTAACTGCTCGGTCGTCGTATACGCCCCACCCGCCGCGATGGCGATTGCGCACAACACAACGCCGATGTGAACAACCATCCCTCCATTGGCCCGGCCGACGAACCCAGACAACGGGGAACGTCCCGCACGGCGTGCGCCGCGGACGGCAAGTAGCAGTTGGCGGAGCGCTGCGCCACCAGCAAGAGCACCGAGCGCGAACGTCAACAGCGGATACAGGCCGCGTAAACCACTCAGCACACAGACAACCAACGTTGCGGTGGCGGCAGCCACCGGCCACAGCAAGCGCGTGCGCAACAGTTCACCTGAAGCCTTACGCCATGGCAGGACAGGGGCCACCGCCATCAGGAACAACAATGTGACGCCGATAGGCCTGGACATCCGGTTGAAATACGGTGCCCCAACACTGAGCTGATCTCCGTTCCACACCTCGATGAGCAGCGGGAAAACCGTGCCCAGCAGCACGACAAATGCAAACGCACCGAACAGAATGTTGTTGGCGAGAAACGCCCCCTCGCGAGACAGCGGCGAGTCGATGGCGCCGGGTGATCGAAGCCGCTCACCACGCCAGCCGATCAACCCAACAGTCACGAGAACGACGACCGTAAACAAACCAAGCAGCCATGCACCAATGGTGGAGTTGGAGAATGCGTGCACAGATTGGACTACACCGGAACGGGTAAGGAACGTGCCAAGAATGGTGAGCGAGAACGTTGCGCAAACCAACGACAGGTTCCAGACACGCAGCATCCCGCGCCGTTCTTGCACCAGTACGGAGTGGATGTAGGCGGTACCGGTGAGCCATGGCAACAAGGATGCATTCTCCACCGGATCCCATCCCCAATAGCCGCCCCACCCCAACACCTCGTAGCTCCACCATCCGCCGAGCACGATGCCTAACGTGAGGCAACCCCACGCGATGAGCGTCCAACGGCGGGTCTCAAGTAGCCAACCTTCCCCGACACGCCCTGTAATAAGTGCACTTATGGCAAAGGCGAACGGAACTGTAAACCCGACGTACCCCAGGTACAACAGTGGCGGGTGAAACGCCATGAGAACGTGATTTTGCAGCAGCGGGTTTGGGCCGCGCCCCTGTGCGGGTGGAAATTCGAGAACACGGAAGGGATTTGCCGGACCAACCATGACTCCGAAGAAGAACACGCAAACGCCAAGCATCACCGCCAACGCCCACGAAACGAGCGGGTCATCGAGACGATCGCGGAAATGCCGCCAGACCACCGCAAGGTAACCGGCCAGCACAAAACCCCAGAGCAGGATTGACCCTTCCAGCGCGGCCCACATTCCGGAGATGGTGAACAGCAACGGAGTGGTTGTGGAGTTGTTCTTCTGCACGTACTCCAACGAAAAGTCGTGCCGAATGAGCGCAAACTGCATCGCCCCGACGGCCAGAACTGCCCCGACCAAGACGTAGGGAAGAAACCGAGTTGCCATTCGACGAGCGCCCGCATTGTTGCGAACCACACCGAAGACCAACAGGCCGCAAGAACACAGCGAACCGACAAAAGCCATAATTACGCCAAAGGCGCCAAGACGAGCAGCCATGGAACTGCCTATGGGGCCGACGCGTCGACGCGATCGGGATTTTCAGACTTGTAGTCCGCGCTGTGCTTGACCGCCATACGGTCTGACAAGAAGACGGGGTTCCCCGTTGTCGATTCGAAGTGACCGTCCAACAGAACGGGCATCCCAGGCTGGAAAAGCTCGGGCGGAACGCCCGTATGGAGCACAGGGATCTGGGCACCGTTCTCTTCGATGGTGAACGACACCTGCCGCCCCTTTTCGGTCACCGTGCCATCCAGCACCACACCAATGAGCGAGAAGCGCTTGGTCCCGAGCGATTCCCGTTGCGCCAACGCCTGGTCTGCCGGGCGGTAGAACTGCGATGCATCGCCAAGCCCTTTGAAAACCACAAAACCAAGTGCACAGACAATTGCCGCAAGCGCCACAAACACCCTGGTACGTGAACCGCGGCGTGTGGGCACAACAACGTGTGGCACCGTAGGGATAGCTACACCGCTGTTAGCTGCAGTGTCGTTAGCTGCGGTGTTCGTCACCTCGTTGATCATGGTGGCGTCGGTTGGGTCTGGTGTACTGAACGACACGGATTTCAGAGGTCCTTGGAAGTGGGCTGAACGGTGGCGGAGCGCTGGGTTGATGCACGCTCTACGACCTCTTGAAGTGCCAGAACCTTGGCCGCCACACGACGACCTTCGACGACGGTGAACGCTGCGTAAAACGCGCTGGCACCAAACGCAACGATGAACCCGACGACGGCGTACGCGTTCATGCCGTCAGTCCCGTTCCGGCCAGGCGACCCTCGGATTGGCGTTGCGCGATGGCGGCATCGAGGTCATCGCCAAGCAGAGCGTCGTTCCATCGTTCGATTCGGGTGCGGTGAATCATCAGCCAAGAAAACAGCACGGTGAACGCAAGGAAGCTGAGCAGCATGGTGGCGAGCGGCATGCCATCGATAGACGGGCGTTCGGGCTTGGCGAGTGTTGGACCTTGGTGCAAGGTGTCCCACCACTTCACGCTGAAATGCACGATGGGAACGTTGACGAATGCGAGAAGCGAACCAAGCGCAGTGCGCCTTGCGCGGGCGGTTGGCGACGCAGGCAGCTGACGAAGTGTGACAACGCCGAGGTACATGAGAAGGAGCACCAGCGTGCTGGCCATGCGAGCATCACGAAGGCGGAAGAACGTGCCCCATGTGCCACGTCCCCAGATGGCGCCCAGCACAAACGTCATGGACACGAAGAACACACCGATGTGTGCAGCCGCACCAGCCGCGTGGTCCCAGCCGATCTTGCGCGTGCGTGGCCACAGCCACAAGATGGCGCACACAACGTTGGTAGCGAACGCCGCATATGAAACCCATGCGGTTGCCGGGTGCACGTAGATCAGCCGCGAAGCCTCACCTTGCACATAGTCCGGCGCCGGCGTGGTGACGGCCAGCACAGCTACTAACGCAAGCAATGCGGACGCAGTAGCGCCCAGGAGCCATGAGACCATGCGCCCGTCTTGAACGGACATGACGGCACGACCCCCGGACTGGTGTCCCGGCACGGGCGGCTGGTCTGGCGGCTGCTGGTTTGGCTGAATTGTGGTCGGGCTCATCACTCCTCCATTAGGGCGCCGTAGGCGAGCACCCCAACTGCGACATAAACCACCGCAAACACCGCATCGACCCGAACCCAGGCCCACCCGGCGGCAGTTTCTGCCGTGAGTGCCCCCTGCCACGCCTGCACCGAAGCCAACAACAACGGCACGGTGATGGGTAGCAAAAGGACGGGTAACAGTGTCTCACGTACCCGGATTCCAGCCGACAGCGCGGCGTAACAGCTAGCAACCGCGCTGAGAGCGATTGTGGCCAACACCATGACCGTCAGGATCAGGAACCACGCCCCCGCTGAGGCTGGCAGCGAAACTCCAAACGCAACGGCGACGACTGCTCCCAACACCACTTCGATCACCAGCAACTGCAACGCAACGGCCCCGGTCTTACCGATGAAGACACCTGCTGGGTCAAGTCCCCACAGGCGCAACTGATCCCAGGCGCCGTCGTCCAACTCCGAGGAGATGGACCGCTGCACCAACATGACCGAGCTGAACAGAACAGCGAGCCAGAACACCCCAGGGGCGACATACGCGACGGGGACCGTGTCAGCCGAGACAAGTGGGTCGTTGATCAACACGCGGTCCAGGCCGAACGCGAACAGCAGCACAAGCGTAAACACGAACGGCAGAACCTGGCGCAGCGCGACCTGCGAGCGTCGCTCGACGGCCAGGTCTTTGGCGAAAACAACCCGAGCGTCACGCCACATTGACGCCTCGGTCCCCGGCAACTCGGCCTCCCTGCAAGGTGACAACAGTGTGCGCCAACTTCGCGGCACGTTCGGTGTCGTGGGACGCGATGAGCACGCTGGTTCCCTTCGCCGCTGCGTCTTTGACGAGGTCATCGAGAAGGTCTCGCCCATCAGGGTCGAGGGCGGCGTGCGGTTCGTCCAGCAGCCACAACGGAACCTCGCGTGCCAACAGCGATGCCAGAGCGACGCGCCGACGCTGACCGGCCGAGAGATGGGCCACACGGAGATCTCGCAGCCGTCCGTCAAGCCCAAGACGTGCAAGGGCGGAATCGACTGAGCCGACCCGACCCGCGCCAGCCGCGCGGACTGCAAACTGAACGTTCTGCTCCACGGTGAGATCTGCATAAAGCCCCGTGGCGTGTCCGAGGTACCCGAGGTGCCGGCGAACGGAGCGTCGGTCTGCGCGAACGTCGCTCCCGAGCACGTTGACCTTCCCCCGCAGCGCCGGGACGAGGCCTGCAACCACGCGCAACACGGTGGTTTTGCCGGCGCCATTAGGCCCCTTCAGCACGCAAATCTGTCCGCGTCCCACGGTGAGATCCAGCCCAGACAACGCCGGAAACGTGCCTAACACCGCGACGACTCCGACCATGTGTACTGCGGGGCCTGGGTCAGCATCTCCCCGTTCATGCACGGGACCACGCTACCGGGCAGATCTCAGGGAGAGAGCCGAACTGCCTTGGGGGCGAGTCGATCCAGGCGCACAGCCCAAACCATGGCGACAATGGCAAGCACTGCACCAAACACCCACGTCCCACGCAGGCTGACAGCAAGGCCGAAACCGGCGATGGCGCTGGACAGTCCAAAGCCACCCTGGAACATCATCATCTGCATACCGAAGTACCGACCGAGCAGGTGCGGAGGAGCCAGGTCGGCGGTGAGCGGGCCACGAGTGGGTCCGAGGCACGCTTCGCCCAGCCCGCCAACGCACTGCGCCCCGACAACCAGCCATGCAGCTGCAACGAGGGGCTGCCCCACGGAGGCAATGCCGAACAAGAACGCTATGAGAAACATGAAGAACATCACGGCAAGAGCGAGCAACCTCGCCCGTCCCTTGATCAGCCGAGTCACAGCAAGCTGCGTGAGGATGACTGCGACTGCACCGGACGTGGCAACAAGCCCGATCATTTTCTCCGACGCGCCCATGCGTTTGAGGAACGTGGTTGGCATCACCAGGAAAACCAGACCAAACATCATCCCGGCAGCCAGGTCGAGGGGCAGCAAGCGGACAAAGAAGCCGTCCGCGAACACTGCCCGGTAGGAACTTTCCGTTGCCGCGTTGGCCGTAACGTCCGCCCGTTGCGTTTCCGAACGGACTTCGGATTCGACGCGCATCGGATGCAGAAACAGCGCAATGACCGCGTAACCGAGAAACGACGCTGAGTTGCCAAGAAACATCACGTCGAAGGTGACGGGTCGATCGGTGTCGAGAAAGAAACCTGCCCCCGCAATACCGATGGCCGCACCGATGTTGAGTGCGATTCGTACCCACGACGAGATGAGCGGTCTCTGCTCCGGAGTCACCAGCACTGAGGCAAACGCATTCTGTGCTGGTCCCATCAGCCCCTGGGCCAACCCTCCCAGCGCGGTCACAACAAACGCGGTCAGAAGCGAGTCCACCAAGGCGTACAGCGCATAGACCCCGGAAGCGAACACAAACGAGACCAGCAAGGCCTGTTTCGCTCCAATTCGATCTGCCAACCAGCCGCCGACTGACGCAGTGGCAAGGCCCACCACCGCGACCAACGTCATGAGGCCACCCGCCCAGGCGCTGGACAGGCGCAAAACGTCGGTGAAGTAGATGAACATGAAACCGAACAACATGCCGTTGCCGATCATGTTGACCAGCGTGGCCACCAGGTACCACTGGGCACCCCGTCCGAGCGACCGAACCCCAGTCGCTCCGCTCACCCGCGTCCGTTCGCCCGTCACCGGACCACCATACGCTTCGACCACCCAGATGACCGGGCTCAATATGGACGGTTAGCCGGACGATACTGAAGAGATGTTGCGCAAGGCAGTCTCCGGAGTCGGACGAACCCTCGTCACCTCCGGGGTGATCCTGCTCCTCTTTGTGGGATATCAGCTCTGGGGAACCGGCATCAACACCGCCCGCGCACAAAGTTCACTGACCAAAGAGCTGGGCAGCGGAGGGTTCAGCGACGTCCCGCAAGATCTGCTGAACGGTACGCCCGTGGTGAGCGCCGCCCCGGTGGATTCCAGTGCGCCGACAACAGTCGCAGCACCCACAACGGCCGCTGTTACTCCCGTTGTCACCCCTGCAACGACTATCTCCCAAGCCCCCACCTCCCTTGCCTTCCCAAGCACCCTCAGCGTCCCAAGCACCATCGCCGTCCCAAGCACCCTTGCTGGGCCTGCCACAACCGTGTTCGGACGGGAGTTGGTGACCCGCAAGACGTCGAGGCAAGTCAGCTTGCGAAGCGGCGAGGCCGTGGGGCAGTTAGTCATTCCCCGGATCAGTGTTGACAAGGCAATTGTGCAGGGAACGTCGGTCGAGGCTTTGAAGAAGGGCCCTGGGCATTACAAGACCACACCGTTCCCTGGCGAAGAGGGAAACGCAGCCATTGCGTGCCACCGAACCACTTACGGCGGGCCCTGTTTCCGTCTTGATGAACTCAAACCCGGCGACCCGATCTTCGTGGCACGTAAGGACGCCAAGGGCAACGCTCAGTGGTTCCGTTACAACGTGTACGAGCGCAAGATCGTGAAACCGTCCAGCAACGAAGTACTGCTGCCACAGGAAGGTCGCAACACGCTCACGCTCACCACTTGTCATCCGCAATACAGCGCAAAGCAACGGCTGGTGATCCACGCGGAACTGGTTGGCGCTGCCGTGGAGTCCGAGTTGATCGACGCGGCCAACGATCCGCTGAGCGACGAATACAAACGCCAGCTCGACGCAAAGACACAACCCGCACCGACCCCCACAACAGCATCTGCACCTGACCCAACCAGCACCGTCACCGAACCCGTAACCGAGACCACGTTCGAGGATCCTGTCGTCGGCGAAACGGTGCCCCCCGGTCCATCAAGCGTTGTCGCTCCAACCACATCCCCAACCACATCCCCTACGCCCCTGCCCGAGCTTCAGTCACCAGAAACCCCCGCTGCGGAGGCGCCCAGCTTCGACGGTGAACGGTCAACAGGCACGCTGTACCGGTTTGTGTTCTTCACCGGGACCGCAGCGGCTTGGTTGAACACCTTGGCGTGGGCTCTCGTGTGCGGTGCAATTTGGCTCTTTGTCTGGTTACTGGCTCGCCGACGCCGCAACATCGTGCTCCGTTGGGGACTGTACGGAGTGGGATTCGTCCTGCTGTTTGCGCCTGCCCTCTACTTCTGTTTCGAGAACGTCTCCCGTCTGTTGCCCGAAGCTGTCTGATTTCGCCGCCTCACCCCTGCTCAGCCCAACAACCAGGCCCGGAATGCCCCGGTAGTCTCATGGCATGTGGCTTACTCTTCTCGCGGTCGCGGTGGGCCTCGTCGCGGGGATCGTGAGCGGCGGTTCCGTCGGAACCATCGGAAGAGCCAGGCCTCATTGGGCCAGCCTCGCCTTGATCTGGTTGGCCCTCACCGCTGCTACTCGGTGGGTCGAGGTGCCGGGCGCAAAGGGGTTGTTTCTCGGAGCAAATGTTGCAGCCCTCATGTTCTGCGCCGTCAACATCAGGCGCCTGGGAACTGCGTTGCTTTTCTGTGGCGTTGCGCTGAATACCGCAGTCATCGCGCTCAACGGTGCGATGCCGTATCGCGTGAGTTCCGTCATCAGCGCAGGGCTGGCCACGTCGGCGTCGGACTTCCCGCAGACAGTTCAGACCCGCCCACAGTTACCTGGCGACCTACTCACGGGGTTGTCGGACATCATTCCCGTCAACGCGGGCCTGATTCACGATGTGCTCAGCGTCGGCGACATCATTGCCGCGCTCGGAATTGCATGGGTTGTATACAGGTCCCTCCAGCCCACCCTCGAAGCCGAACCGACCATGTTTGAGGCGTCGTCGTTCGCTCCCCCAAGCCAACTCTCTGCGTCGTATGCCTCGCTCCGGGCCTCAGCCGCAGCACCGGCCGCACCGCAGCCCATTTCTGTCGCACAGCAGCGCACCAACAAACTGCACGTCAGCAAGGTCCGCATCGGCGAAGAGTTCGACCTCCTCGACGACGAGTGGGACAACCCAGCACAAGACGCCGAGCACAACCCTCCGCCAGGTCCGCTCGCCAGTTCTCCGATCAGCGTGGTCGTCGATTTGACCGTTGACCGTTTGCAGCATCCGCATCGACACGAAGCACAGAACGCTTTGGATTCCAGCGCCTTGATGTCTCACGTGCTGGGCCTTGATGGTCCCGACGACGTCGACGTCCTCGACATCACCGATGGGGAGATTCCCGGATCGTTGTTCTGGGCCGAGCGCACCCGCATCCTGGCGCGCTCCTACGGTTCCAACACACCATCAGCGCACGCTGACGTGGCGACCTCAGAATCCACCACCCACCACCACACCGCCGCCACCAACGCAGAGGCCAACCAGTGAGCACCAAGAAGCCCGAGCCAAGCCCAGTCGCTGATCCGGTTCTCGCCAAACGAGCAGCAATCGCCCGGTGGGTGTCGTTGGGACAGCGCACCGGCTACGGCGCGTACGGCATTGCCTCGTTGGCGTTCGCACAGACCGTTATCTGGGAACCAACCACCGCAGTGATCAACATCATCGTGATCTGCCTGGTGGTCGGGTCAATCGTGCTGTTGCCCGCAATCATCTTCGGCTATGCCGTCAAAGCAGCTGAACGTCATGATCGTGCGCTTGCCGCAGAAGCAGCAGCCAAGACTGCGGCCACGCAAAAACGCCGCGCCCCCTAGGCCGGGGACCGTTCGCAACGAGTTCGCAAGGAGTCCGACAACTCAGGCTGTAGCCCGCTCCACTCGAAGGATGCATTTGAGGTCTGCGAAGGCAACGTCTGCCTCGGCGGACCACTTCTCGGTTTCCCCGTCGGCAACGTCGATATCGACTTGGACTACAGCCTTGGTATCGGTCGTCTCTGGAGTGTTCAGCGCAACGTAGATCCGGTATTTCGCATTAGCGCCAGAGGTGTTGCTCACTGTTCCGTTCGCCTTCCACTTGCCGTCACTGAGTGCGCACGATTGGAGTTCCACATCTTTTGCCGCGCCGACGAAATCGTCATTGGCTGAACCGGGCTGTTCAGTCAGTGACGTCACTGCGGGCGTGAGCGAATCTGATGTCGCGCCATCTTCAGATCCAACAACTGAACCGCCAGCATTGTTCGAACCTGTGGAGTCTCCGCTAGCGACCTCCTCCGTGCCCGGCGCACTTTCGGCCGTCGCAGCGGTTTCGGACGGGGCAGCCGAAGATTTCGAACTCCCGTTTGTGCATCCGCTGACTACAGACGCTCCCAGGGCGAGACAAGAGATGTATATGTACAGACGTTTCATGGGAATCCTCCGAGGGAACGACAGAGATTAGGGCCGCTGATCAAAAAGAAGGCGGACTACGGCTACGGGCGGTTCTTGCCGAAGCGGCGTCGGGTGTTCAACACGAAGCTGCCCAGACCGATGAGCAACACGGAAAGGAGAGCGAGACGTTTCGAATCTGCCCCCGTGAACGGCAACTGACTTGGGACCTCGCGCACGGTTGAAGCCTTGGAGTTGCTCAGCACGGTGACACGCACCGTGCCGTCGAGGTTGGCACCCTCGACGGAGGCTGAGTTGTCGATCCGGCCTCTTGCGATGTCAGTAGCGGTCACGGTGTACTGAGCGGTGCAGTCGACCGATTCACCGATCGCGAGGGAGCCCTCGAAACTTCCGCAGTCAGGTGTCGACAAACCAACCATGACGTCGGTCAACCGAACGTCGGTGAGATTCGTGTCACCGGTATTTTCGATCCGGAACATGTAGGTGACGATGTCACCCACTGCTCCGAATGTGGCAGGTGCCGACTTATGAAGCGAGATAGATGGGTTGCTTCCCGGCGTCGGAAGTGTTGTGGAACTCGGGCCGGCGGCAAGTGGAACTGTCGTCGACGCCGAATTCTCAGCCGGGGCGGCGACCAACTTGGCGCTGTCCAACGGAACAGGTTCGTCGAAGGTGACAACGCTGACCGGAGCCAGCAAGGAGGTCGAATTTACCGTTACTTGGTTGGAGTTGATCGGCGGCGTACGACGGCCGTCTGGCCCGATCCCCGACACGGTGGCGACGTTGACGATGATGCCACGGGCAATATCGGCACCAGTCACCACGTGACCAGCCGTGCAGGTCACGCTTTCAGATGGTTCCAGCGCAGAACGCGGGCAGACGATGGGATCAGTGATGGGATCACCGACCAGAATCGAGTTGAGCGGCACATTGCCGGTGTTCGTGACCACAAAGGTGTACCTGATGATCTCGCCTTCGACTCGACCGCTCGTGGTGTCAGGAGTGGACTTGACGATCGTTAGCGCTGGGTTCTGAACGGCAGTCACGGTCACGGGGTTGGACGGAATTGGAGCGAGGGCTTTTCCGCCGGGAGCGAGGCCGGTTACGTTTGCCACGTTGATGACCTGCCCGTCGTTGAGATCAGCCTGGGTCGTGATATGCGTTGCCGTGCAGACTGTTGAGTCGCCGGGTGCCAGGGTCGTTGCTGGGCAAGCAACCGGTCCAACGTTTGCGTCGGCCACCACCACGTTGGTAATCGTCACGTTGCCAGCGTTGCGGACGGTAAAGGTGTAGTCGATCGGATCGCCGACTGCGTCGACCGAAGTGACCGCCGAAGCCTTTTCGATAGTGAGTGCGGCACCCTGTGCCGCTGGAATGGTCACGGTGTTGGAGGTTGCGGGAGAAATAGGGAGCCCGCCTACTGGGGTGGCAGTGGCAGTAGCCGTGTTGATGACGGAACCGGCATCAAGGTCCGCCTGGGAGACGGTTCGTGATGCGGAACAAACAACGGAAGCCCCGGGTGAAACTGCGCCCACGGGACACGACACTGCACCAGTCACGGCATCAGTCACGGTCGGGTTGCTGACCGTGACGTTGCCTGTATTCGTGACGGTGAAATTGTACGAAAGCGTCTGTCCGACTGCGTTGTACGCGCCAGACGTTGACGACTTCACGACACTCACGGACGGCGACTGGACAGCCGGCACCAGCACGGTGTTCGAAGCGATAGGAGTGATCGGCGAACCGAGAGGTGGGGCGCCCACTACTGATGCAGTGTTCGACACCTCACCGGCATCGAGTTCACCCTGGGAAACGAGGTGGGTTCCGGTGCAAACCATTTGAGTAGCCGGCGCGAGTGCTGTTGCGGGGCACGACACAACACCGACTTGACCGTCGGTGACCGCGACACCCGACATGGTTACGTTGCCGGTATTGCGAACAGTGAATGAGTACGTAACCGGCTGGCCAAGAGACGCGACTGAGGCTATCCCCGCAAGTTTCTGGATTGTCAGCCTTGGGTTGACAACAACGGGAACGTCAACGCTGTTCGACGCGACCGGAGCGAGCGGATTGCCCGCAGGGTCGATACCGGTCACTGTTGCTGTGTTCACCACGTGCCCGGCATCGAGGTCTGCTTGGGTAACGACGTGAGTGGAGGTGCACGTGGTCGTGAAAGTTGGTAGCAGCGTGGTGGCGCTGCAGGAAACGGCACCGGTATTCGGATCGACAACAGCGATGTTGCGCATGGTGACGTTGCCGTTGTTGGTGACAACGAACGTATACGTAAGTGTTTGTCCGACGACGTTCACCGACCCAAGGTCAGCCGCTTTCATGATTGACAACGCTGGGCCTTGGAGGACGGGAACGGTGACGGTATTTGACGCCTTTGGCGCAAGCGGGCCGCCGATTGGCGGGGTCGCAGTCACGGAGGCTGTATTGACAATCGACCCAGCATCGAGGTCAGCGAGTGTCACGACGTGCAAGGCCGTGCACACCATGGAATTGCCCGGCGTGATTGCTGTCGCTGGGCACGACAACGAAGTGGTCGTCGGGTCGTTCAACACGACAGATGAAAGTGTCACGTTGCCCGTGTTCGTGACGGTGAACGAGTAAAGAACACTGGTCCCTTCCACCGCCACGCTAGCCATGCTTGACGACTTCACAACAGTGAGTGCCGGGCTCTGCAGACCAGCAACTGTCACGGTGTTAGAAGGAACCGGCGTAATTGGCAGACCGGATGGAGGCTTGCCGGTAACTGTTGCGGTGTTGACGACCGAACCTGTGTCGAGGTCGGCCAGTGTGACGGTATGGGAGCCCACACACACAGTGCTTTCCCCTGGGGCAAGGCTGGATGCAAGACACGTGATTCCACCAACGAGCGGGTCGGCGACGGTGACAGCAGTCAAGGTGACGTTGCCTGTGTTGAGTACGTCGAACGTGTACACGATTGTGTCGCCCACCCGGGTGAACGGTGTTGCCGTTGTCGCCTTGGTCATGGTCGCTGCAGGGGCAGCGACGATCGGCACAGAGATCGGGTTAGATACCTGCGGAGACAGTGGTGAGCCGACGGGCGGGCGGGCCGTTGCCCATGCCACGTTGTCAACGGAACCGGCATCAACTTCGGCCTGGGTGACCGGGTGCGAGCCGGTGCAGACAGTCACCTCTGAGGGCGCAAGGACTGTGGTCGGGCACGTAAGCGAAATCGCCTTCGGGTCCAGGACCTCGAGCAGCGTCAACGTGACGTTGCCGGAGTTGCTAACGGTGAACGTGTAGTCGACGAGGTCACCAGCTTTCGTAGGTGCCGCGCTCACCGCAGCTTTCACCATTTGCAGTGATGGGTTGACCGCGGCTGGCACCGTGACCGTGTTCGACGCCTGCGGGCCAAGCGGGGCGCCGCCAGGGTCAAGGGCCGTGACACTTGCAGTGTTGACCACCTGTCCGGCGTCGAGGTCCGCTTGAGTCACCACGTGTGTTCCGGAGCAAGTTGTGCTGCTAGCCACCGGCAACGTCGTCGCGGCACAGGTAACCCCAGTCGTTTGAGCATCTGCTACCGCTATCGACGAGACGGTGACGTTGCCTGTGTTACTCACGACAAAGGAGTACGAAACGGATTGTCCGACCGAGGCAAACGATGCGGTTGACGACGACTTCGAGATCGACAAGGCCGGGGACTGAACTGCGGGCACGGTGACGGTGTTCGACGGTGCTGGTGTCAAAGGGCCACTCGGCCCGTTGCCGACGACCGACGCTGTGTTCACCACACTGCCCGCGTCGACATCAGACTGGAGGACGATGTAGGACCCAACACAGTTTGTGGCCTGGCCGACAGCGAGCGTCGTTGCAGCACAGCTGACAGCAGTCACCTTAGGATCACTGATTGCGATCGAAGAAACCGTGACATTGCCCGTGTTGGTGACCCGGAAGTCGTACGTGATGACAGCGCCAGCCGTTGCAAAACTTCCAGTACTCGCACTCTTCACAACAACGAGAGACGGGCTTTGCACCGCCGGGGTGACCACCGTGTTGGAGTCCACTGGCGAGAGAGTTCCTCCCACCGGCGGAGTGCCGGTGACCGAAGCGGTATTCGTTACTGAGCCGTTGTCGAGATCACTGATCGAAACGATATGCGCCGCAGTACAGACCGTGGAAGCGCCCGGTGCCAGTACAGACGCTCCACAGTTGATTCCGACGACGTTCAGATCGGTGAGGGTCACATCCGTAACGGTTACGTTTCCTGTGTTCGTGACCGTGAAGGAATACGGGATTTGTTCGTTCACTCGCGAATAGCTGGCAAGACCCGGGGTCTTCGTCACGCTGAGCGCAGCGGACTGAGCGGCGGGAACGGTGACCGTGTTCGATGCGACCGGTGCAAGCGGGGTCCCATTCGGTGGAGTCGCGACGACCGCCGCCGTGTTGACAACTCCGCCCGCGTCGAGGTCTGCCTGGGTAGTGGTGTGTGTCCCCGAGCAGGTGGTCGAGGTGCCGGGCGAGAGGGAACTCACCGGGCAGGAAATGCCCGCAAGGAGTGGATCAACGACGCTGACCGACGTCAACGTCACGTTGCCAGTGTTCGCTACCAAGAAGAAGTAGCTGATCGCTGTGCCCGGGTTGGCGAACGACGCCGTCGAAGCAGACTTAGTGATCGTCACGGAAGGAGCCTGAAGCGCTGGGACCGTAACCGTGTTGGACGAGACTGGGGCGGTCGTCGAGCCGTTCGGCTGTGTTGCGCCGACCTGGGCGACGTTGACAACCATTCCGGCGTCAAGGTCTGCTTGAGTGACGGCGTGCGAGCCGGAGCAGGTTGTGGAATCACCGGGTGCGAGCTTCGAACCAAGACACGCGAGCCCGGCTACAAGCGGGTCAGAGAGCGACACATTGTCAAGGGTGACGTTGCCGCCGTTGGTGACCGTGAATGAATAGTCGATCACGTCGCCGACAGCATCGTAATTCGAGGTCGACGCCGACTTCACGACACGGAGAGTTGGTGTCTGGTCGGCAGGGACGGTCACCGTGTTCGAACCAACCGGCGCCAGCTGCGATCCGTCTGGACGTTCGCCGCTGACGGTTGCGGTGTTGATCACGGAGCCGGCATCAATGTCTTCCTGTGTGGCGGCACGCGACCCGGTACAGGTGGTCACCTGACCAGGAGACAGCAGAAGCGGCGCACACGTTACGTTGCCAGCTACCGGGTCCGACACGACGACGTTGCCAATGGTTACGTTGCCTGTGTTGGTCACCGAGAACGAGAAATCAATGAGTTCACCGACGGTCGAGAACGACGTTTTGGTCGTCGACTTCCCGATGGTCAACGTTGCGGTTTGGACGGCAGGAACGGTGACCGTGTTCGACACGATTGGCGTGAGCGCCGCCCCGCCGGGAGCACGGCCCCCAACCGTTGCTGTATTGATCACTGCGCCCGAATCGAGGTCCGCCTGCGTCACCGTTCGAGAAGCGGTGCAAGTGACCTGAGCCAATGGGGCAAGGGTGGTCTGAGGACAACTCACAATCCCGGCTACTGGATCGGTGATCGCAAGAGACGTCACGGTCACGTTCCCGTTGTTGCGTACGACGAACGTGTACGGAATCGTTTGACCTGCGGCTGAGTACCCAGATGCCGTGGTCGATTTGGATATAACCAAGTTGGGTGCCTGCACAGCCGGAACAGTCACGGAGTTGGAACTAACCGGGTTGGTGGGTGTTCCCGATGGTGGCGTAGCCACTGCTGAGGCCGTGTTGACGATCGATCCATTGTCCAGATCGCTCTGAGTCACGATGTGTGACCCGGTACACGCCGTTGAAATCCCAGGCGCTAACGACGTCGAGATGCAAGCGACCGACGAAAGCATTGGGTCTGTCACGGTTACTGAGGTCACCGAGACGTTGCCCGTGTTGGTCACGTTGATAGTGAACGGCACACTCTGGCCTACGGCGGAAAAGGACCCAGACGACGTTGTCTTGGTCACCGTGAGTTGCGGGGCCTGTGCTGCAGGAACAGTGACTGTGTTGGAACTGACTGGAGTGATCGGCGGACCAGATGGCGGCGTACCGGTGACCGAAGCGGTGTTGATCACAGAACCAGCATCAAGATCGGCCTGGGTCACCGTGTGCTGCCCTGTGCAGCGCATCGTTGCGCCAGCAGCAAGGGAGCCCGACGGGCAGGACACACCGGTCGCAGTGGGATCCGTCACGGTCACGCCGGTCAACGACACGTTGCCTATGTTCGTCACATCGAACGTGAAAGCGAGGCTGGAACCAACAGCCGAGAAACTGGTCGCCGAGGTTCCCTTCACCACGCTGAGGCCTGCTGTTTGCGATGCTGGAATTGTCACCGTGTTCGAACTCACCGGGGCGATTGCGGGCCCAAAGGCCGGGGTCGCAGTTGCACTTGCAGTGTTGACAATTGAGCCTGCATCGAGGTCGTTCTGCGTCACCGCATGCGAACCGGTGCACGTTGTCGATTCAGCAACTCCAAGCGACGTCGCAGCGCACGTCACGCCGCTTGTTCTCGGGTCCGCGACGCTCAATGCAGACACAGCGACGTTGCCGATGTTCGTCACCGTGAACGTGAACGTGACCACTTGGCCAGTGGAAGCGAAGGACGCCATATTGGCCGACTTGACAACGGAAAGGCCGGGCTGGGCGTTCAGCGCAATGGTGACCGTGTTGGAACCAATTGGGGTCAGCGGCGCTCCGTTCGGCGGAGTGCCAGTCACCGTCGCAGTGTTCACGGCTTGACCGTTCTGCACATCGGTCGAGGTCGTCGTACGAACTGCGCTACAAACGGTGCTCTCCCCTGGGGCGAGAGTTGATACGGGGCAGCTGAGGCCGCTCACCGTGGAATCAGCGACCGATATCGCCGAAATGGTGACGTTGCCGTTGTTGGTGATTTTGAACGTGTAGGCCAACTCTTCTCCGGCGCCCGCAAAACCGGCCGTCGACGTCGACTTCACGATCTGCAGCGACGGGTTCTGCGCTGCTGGAACCGTGACCGTGTTCGAGTTAGTTGGCAGCAACGCGCCGCCTCCGGGAGCAGTCCCGCTGACAGAGGCCGTGTTGAGCACCTCTCCCGCGTCGAGTTCAGCTTGGGTGACAGTGTGGCTTCCGGTGCAGGTGGTCGTTTGGCCCGGTGCGAGAGTCGTCAGTGTGCATAGGATTCCACTGACTTTGGCGTCGTTGACCACGATGCCGTTGACGGTGACATTTCCTGTGTTGCTGACCACGAACGAATATGGAAGAGAGGCTCCAACCACTGAGAACGAAGTTGATGTGGTGGCCTTCACAAGATTGAGAGTTGGGGTCTGAGCTGCGACCACCGTGACGGTGTTCGATGCGACTTGAGCGACGGCAGACCCGTTCGGACCAGTCGCCGCAACTCTTGCCGTGTTGACCACCGACCCAGCGTCAAGTTCTGTCTGGGTGACAATGTGATTGCCCGTGCAAGTCGCTGCAGCCCCGGGGGCGAGCGTCGATGCCGAACACGTGACCGAGGAGAGCTTCGGGTCAGTGACGGCTATCGATGACAGAGTCACGTTTCCCGTGTTCGTGACAGTCAGCGAGTAGGGGATGCTTTGTCCGACTGCCGAGTACGACGTTGCGGACGTAGACTTGGTCAACGTCATCGAAGGCGATGGGGTTGCGGGAATCGTCACCGTGTTCGAGGCAACTGGCGCCGCCGGCGGTCCGACGGGAGGTGTGCCGACGACAGTGGCGCTGTTCACGATAGCGCCAGCATCGAGGTCCGCCTGAGTCACGATGTGCGTGCCGGAGCATGATGTGGTCTGCCCTGGGATCAGCGTTGTTGCTAAGCACGCAACCGGAGCAGCCATCGGATCCGAAACCGTCACGGAGGTCATCGTGACGTTGCCGTTGTTCGACACCGCAAACGTGAACGGAATGCTGGTTCCCAGCGTCGAATAGGACGTTGCAGAACTTGTCTTCGTCACGCTGAGCGCTGCAGTTATAACGGCTGGAACGGTCACCTGATTTGAACTCACGGGGCCAACTGACCCGGATCCGGGATCAGTTGCCGACGCGGTCGCCGTGTTGACAACAGACCCGTTGTTAAGGTCGGTCAAGGTCACCGTGTGGGAACCGCCACACGTGGTGGACTGTCCCGGCGCGAGCGTTGTCGTTCCGCACGAAACACCAGTTGTCATCGGGTCCAGCACACTGATGGACGAAATCGTCACGTTTCCGGAGTTACGAACCGTGAACGAGTACGGGATGGTTTCCCCGATCGTCGAGTAGCTCGTCTTCGAAGTTGATTTGGAGATTGTGAGTGCCGGCGCCTGGGTAGCGTTCACCGTCACCGTGTTCGATGTGGTCGACGGAATGGGCGAACCGCCAGGGGGTGTCCCTGTGACCGAAGCCGTGTTGATCACCGAACCGGAATCAAGGTCGGCCTGCGTCACGGTATGAGTGGCTGTGCATGTGGTCGACCCACCGGCTGCAAGAGTGGTTGCTCCGCAAGCAATGCCCGACGCGTTGGCGTCGGTGATAGTGACCGACTGGAGTGTCGTCTGGCCCGTGTTGGTGACCGTGAACGAATACGGGATGGACGCGCCAACTGCAGAGAACCCGGTTGAGGTGGTTGACTTCACGATCATCAACGACGAACTCAACGGACTGTTAGTAAGCGTACATGTTATGAGGTCGTTCAATGCTGGCGTAATTGCGAATGGGACTACCGGCGAGGCTGCCGGGGGAAGCAAAGTGGAAGAACCCGCTGTTGCGTTCGTACACGTGACGCTCTGCCGATACTGACTGATTGCTGATCCCGAGCCGGCCGCCATGGATTCGGCAAACGAGTATGCGATACCGGCAGTTGCGTTGGATACCGCGACGACACCGGTGTTAGCCGTGACGGTGGACCCGGCTCCCGTTGTCGTTGCCGATGAACCGGTCGGTGGAGTTCCACTGGGAGTAATCGATGTCGTGAATTGATCTGCAGCCACCAACCGATTCCCTGAGAGCGCCTTCATCAGTGTCAGCGCCGGTTGACACCCAATGCTTAACGGAGCCGATGCCGTATCCGTGACGACACTGCCAACGATGTCGGTTGTTCCGGACATGGTGGGACGGTCTTTGACCGTCGCGACGTTTGTGATAGTCGAAAGGCATGTTGCGGACGGTGAGATCTGCTGTTCGTACGTGATGGTCAGCGTTTCACCAACGTTCAAACCGCGCGTCCCACCACTGGGGTTGCCGGGCGTTCCGGCGACCGCTGCGTATGGCCGAGAGCAGTTCGTGGCACTTGGCATCGAGGTTCCGACAGCTACTGATGTACACGTAACGGCGGCGCTCGCTAGGTCGGCGTTCGACCCACCGGTGGTCGAGACGGACAGCACCTTGTACGCAGGGCTTGCCGGGCCGTTCGGTCCAGCTGGCAGCGTGTCGGTGAGGTCGATCGTGTCACCCTTGGTCATTGCGTCAGGTCCATTGTTCGTAACGGACACAGTCCATAAGACCGTGCCGCCGCGCACCACAGCGGTAGGACTGGCAGACTTCGTGAGGTTGAGGTTGTATCGGCACGGGATGAAATCGGCACCGATGGTCCCAGCGGGGCCGTTGACCGCAGCGCTGCTCGTCGCAGATCCAAGTGCCCCCGATGTGGCCGTGGGAGCAACGGCGCTGCTCGTGGGCGAACCCGAAGCGATGAAACTCGATCCGCCGCCACCACCAGCGCCGGCGACGCTGTCAACAACGGTCGACGAACCACCGCCACCACCGGTGTAACCGGCACCACCGCCACCACCTGAATCGAATGAATCATCAGGTCCACCGTTGCCGCCCGTTCCCGAGCCGATTCCGCCGCCGGCCGTACCGTTGAAGGCAGCGCTGCCGGAGTTGACGCCACCTGCGCCACCTCCCGCTGTCTGGCCACCGTTTCCTCCGGTGTTGGTGCGTGGAGCGTCGATACCTGCGGTTCCATTGCCCCCGGCACCCACTCCCGGCCCGGACACGGTTCCAGCGTTCCCTGCGTTTCCGGCCGGCGATGCGGAGTGCGCTGCGCCGCCACCGCCGCCACCGCCAGCGACGATCAAGGTTTGGCCACCAACAACGAACGATGTCGAACCGCCACCGCCACCCCCACGGTGACCACCAACGATCGTGCCGCCAGCTCCACCGCCGTTCGCACCAGCGGTACCGTTGCTCAGACCGCCCCCACCGACCCCACCGCTATAGGTTTGACCTGGCAAAACAGTGAACGTCGCTCCGATTCGAGCCGCCCGGCCGCCTGCTCCTCCGGTAGACGCGGATAGCCCGGATGACGCGCCAGTACCACCCAGTGCACTTACGATCGCCAGACAAGTGCCGTCGGGAATGACGCCCGAAAATGCGCCGGTAACCGTTGAACTGAACGCTGTCGGACCCACAGCAGGGTCCGCCGCGGCTGGTTGTTGGGTGAATGCAAGCGTGCAAACTGCAGCGACGAGCGACGTCGCGAGCGCCACAGCCACAAGCCGCCCACGAGCCTTCTCCACCTCGAATATTGACGCCATAGCAAGGCCTTCGGCAACTTGGCCGGGAGACTGAAATGAGATTCAGAGATTTACCGCTCAAGAATTGGTCAAGTACGGGTCTGACCCCACGCAACTAACTGGTCTCGGATCAGTTCGGCCGCAGTATCGGCATCAAGAACAACGCGCATCGGAGGAGTTCGTTCCACTCCTACGCCAAGCACGCGGGAAACTCGGTCGAACGGGTCGGACGCTCCGTTCAAATCCATCTGCGGTGCTGACGGGCGGTGCGGCGTGACAGCTTCAACTTTCACCCCGGCCGAGACCGGTGCCCACAATTGCTCCGTCGCAGGTGACGGAGCCGCCAACGCAATAGTTGCGGTTCGGGCAGCCAACACGCCGCTCAGCGATGCTCGACGAAGTGTTGCGACCGCACCTTCCACAGAGATCACCGCTGCGCCAGTTACATGAAGTACCTCACGCCGCCCGCCGTCCAGCCGTCGTTCGCACTCCACAAAGGTGCGTCCATCCGGAGCCTCTTCCCAACGCACGGACACCAACCCAAGCGCGTGCGGGACGCCGAGGTAATGCGCCAACAACACCGGCACGGAACCTGACCCACGGTCCAGGCTCCAGTCGCCACAACACACCAGGGTTGGGCCAATCCCAGACGATTCGCGGCGTAACACGTCGGCAAGCGCCGCCGCCACCGCTGCACTGTCCGGTTGCCCCTCGTGAACGCCGGGCTGGATTCGCACCGCTCGGGTGGCACCACAAGCCAACGCGTCTCGCAACATTGGTTCTGCGTCGGCGGAGCCAACACAGACAACCACCACATCGGCATCAACCCGCGCAGCGTGTTGCAGCGCTGTCTCAAGTGCCGCGCGGTCGGCAGCCGACGCACCGGACAAGCGGTCGTCCGTCGAAACCGTTGCGGTGATGGGATCAACTTCGGGCCGCAGCGAAACCCACTTCATCGCCACACCGATGATGGGACGCAGGGTCTGCTCAGCCATGACGAAACACCACCCCGTGCCCGCCTTCCGGGTAGCTCCAGCTGATGGCACCTTCGGTATTGCAGACGAGGTAACACGTGCCGCACTCGAAGCACTGCTCGTAGTTGAACAAGATGCCGCCATCGCTGGTGGGGACAAACAGTTTGGCGGGACACGCGTACACGCAGGCCGACGTGGTGCAGCTTCGGCACACCTCGGCATCAACAACGATGTGCGGAATGTGCGACACCTCGAACACAACCGATTCCATTCGGTCATCGAACGCGATCTGCTGGTCCGGGACTAAGCGAGGCTGGCTGCTCATCCGAATGTCTTCCACGCGTCTCGACCGTCCCTAGCCAGGTCTCGGACCCTGACTCCTGAACGTTTGAGAAGCGGTCGAGCGATTGCCGCGATTCCCTGTTTTGGCTTCGGGTTGCGAACGGTGAACAGCGCCTCGAGGGTGTCGCACACAATCTCCGGGTAGCGCTGCTGAACCCGATCCGACAGGAGGAAATGCGGGGCGCGCCTCACCTTGCGGTGATCAGCAAGCACCCAACTGTTTTCAAGCTCACGTTGGTAGGACGCGAGACCGATGCGAGACGTGTCGCCAAGCGTGATTGCTTCGTGGGCTGCGTTGGCAGCGGCCATGCCAGAACCCATCGCGTAGTTGACGCCTTCTAACCACAAGCCTGCCGCGAGACACATTGCAGCAGCGTCGCCTGCGATCAGCAACCCGTCCCCAACCAACTTCGGCATCATGTCGAACCCACCTTCGGGAATGAGGTGAGCCGCGTACTCCTTGAGCTCGCCACCTACTACCAACGGCGCAATGGATGGATGGGACTTCAAACCCGCGATGACTTCTTCCGGCCGAATTTTTGCCGTTGCTAGGTCAGCAAGTGAAAGCACGGCACCGATGGCCACCGTGTCTCGATTGGTGTAAACGAACCCGCCGCCAGCGATGCCTTTGGTACCGCCAACAATTTCAAAGTCAGCTCCCTCATCGCCGCGCACCGCAAAGCGGGATTCGATCTCGGCACGAGGAAGTGAAAGCACCTCTTTGACGCCAAGGGTGAAGTTTTCCTTGCCTTGGTGCGGATACATACCTGCAGCTTTGGCGAGGAAGGAGTTCACCCCGTCACACGCGATGACAACCTTGGCATGTAGTTCACCAGCTCGGTCGGTCGTAACCCCACATACGACCCCACGACTGTTGCGAACAAGCCCGGTAGCCGTGGTGGACGTTACGAGAACCGCTCCAGCGTCAACCGCGTGCTGTGCGAACCACCGGTCGAAATCTGGCCGGTATGCAGTGAACCCGTTATACGGCGGAGCGCCCCACGTGGTGGTGCGGTAGTCCAGGCACATGCTCTGGTGATCGGTCAGCATCATGGTTCCGCGGCGAGTGATCCACCGTTGCACCGGCACCTGCTCCCACCAGTTGGGAATCAACTCATCGAGGATGCGGCCGTAGATAACACCGCCATACACGTTCTTGGAACCGGCGAACGGACCTCGTTCTAGAAGACACACGCTTCGTCCCAATTTGGCTGCGCTCAAGGCTGCAGCGGCACCGGCGGGGCCAGCCCCGACGATAACGACATCGAACTGCGGGGTGGTCATTGCGTGCCCACCTGCTCAGGACCGGTTGTCAGCAACCGGTGCAACGATTGAACCACCGCGAACGCGTCGGCCACGATTGCCACTTCCGACATCGCCATCATCGGGCAGCTCGGGTCCGTGTTAACCGCGAGAATGTGATCTGGGGACCCAAGGCCGCTGGTGTGTTGCGTTGCACCGCTGATACCGAACGCAAGATACACACGCGGCGAGACCTCCACCCCTGTTGTTCCAATTTGTCGCTCGAACGGAATCCAACCTGCATCGCTTGCCACCCGGGTTCCACCGAGTGATGCGCCGATTCGAGTACCGACCTCGCGCAGTATGTCGAATCGAGCTGTCCCTCCAGCAGCACCGCTGACCAGGCCGTTGCCGCCGGCGACGATGCAGCGCGCCTCGGTGAGGTCCATGGTGGCTGGGTCCGGGGGGAGTACGGCGATGGACTCAACTCCATTTGAGTTATCGGAGCTTCCAGCCGTATCTGGCAGCGGAGCCAATTCCAACGGCACCAGCTGCGGGGCGGCGTCTTCTGAAGCTGCACGCCCAACCGCCGCGTGTCCGGTACCCGGCAGCAAGGTAACGACACAGGGAACCGTGACACGGTGGAGGTGGTCGACAAGCCCGTCGGTGCGCACCGCCACCACCTTCATCGAACCGTCGTCGTTCGCCTTGATTCGAGTCACACCAGTAATCAGTGGTCGGCCCAGCACCGCAGCCAACGAAGGTGCCAAGTCACGCCCATCCGGCGAGGCCGGAAGAATCACCATACGTGCACTTATGACACTGGGCACGGAAGCAAGTGCCTTGGTGAGATGGCCAAACCGAACCGGCGCTTCCGCAACCTGCACGGTCCCGGACCCCAAGTGGCTCGCAGCCTCATGCGCTCCGACGCCGACTACGAGACCAACACCGCCTGCTGCTTCGAATGCATCGGCTGCTCCGGAGGGAAGGGACGCGCCTCGGCAAATCATGACGGCAAGCAGGTTGGCGCCCATCAGAGTTGAGCCCCTACCCGGTCGCCGTCGATGACGGCGCTATGTGCGCGTCGCGGGGCAAGGCAATCGCCGACGCGTCGCACATCTTGACCAGCACCCAGCAACTGGGAGTACAGCGCATCTGCCGGAGATCCAGGCACGGCCAACACCACAAGATCAGCAGCCAATTCCAGCATGCGGCCGCTCACGTGATGCAGCACACTGAGCGCTTGGCCGTTCCAACCCATCACCACGGAGTCAGGCGTGAGCACGATTCCCTTTTGCCCAGCGCGCATACAAAAGTTCTCCATGTCAAGCGTGATGCCCAGATCTTGGCCCACCACCATGCCGGGAGTGAGGATCTCTACGGAGCAGCCACGGTCAGCAAGGACTTCTGCAGTGCTGGTTGCCTGGTGGAATCCAAGTTCGTCAACGATGACCACCTTGCCTGCAACCGGCGCAACTCGACCGGTCAAGACATCGATTACGTCGACAATTCGGGGATCGTCGGCCGGGGCCCAATAGGGGCGGGCCGGAACCGAACCGGTGGCCATCACCACAACGTCTGGCCGCTTTGTCGCGACCTCTGCTGCGTCGACCGGCCGACCATAAAGCACCTCGACACCCAGCTGTTGAAGCTCGTGCAGTTGATTGCGTACGAGGTCGCCGAACTCGGCGCGGTTGGGCACGGAGGCCGCCCAGCGCACCTGGCCTCCAGCGAGAAGTTCCCGTTCGTAGACGGTGACACGATGGCCGTGCCGCACTGCGCTGATTGCTGCCTGCAGACCAGCGGGGCCTGCACCGATCACCATCACGTCCTTGGGCCGCTGCGTGATGGCAACCGTCGCCTCGGCTTCGCGGCCAGCTGCTGGATTTTCGATACATCCCAGCCATCGATTGAGCCCCATGCGGCCAACGCACTCCTGGTTGCAGCTCAGGCAGAGCCGAGTGCTGTCGTGCTCGCCGATGCGTGCCTTGCGAACAAAGTCGGGGTCGGCGATTTGCGCACGGACCGCTCCGACCAGATCGCAGTGTCCGTCTGCGATTGCGCGCTCTGCCTGCAATGGATCCTTGAAGCGGCCGACTCCAACGACAGGAAGGTCGACAGCCCTGCGGATTGCATTCGGGATGAACAGCGAATAGCCCGGCGGCACATGCATCGACGCCTCGATCATGAACAGCGTGGCAGTGGCAACACCGATGGAGGTGTTGATGTAGTCGACTTTGCCGTGCGCTTGCACCATGCGCGCAACTTCTACGGCTTCATCGATGGTGGTGCCGCCCTCGATGAACTCGTCGCCACACAAACGAACTCCCAGCGCCAGTTCTGGGCCGATGGCTTCGCGGACTGCATCGACGATCTCGAACAGGATACGAGCGCGATTTTCCAACGAGCCACCGTATGCATCTGTACGAAGGTTGGTGGCGCCGGACAAGAAGCCGCGCACAATGGACGAGTGGCTGCACTGCAGTTCGACGCCATCGAAACCGCCCTCTCGGCATTGGCCAGCGACCAACGCGTACCCGGCGACAATCTCGGCAATCTCGCGCACATTCACGGCCTTCGGCACTTCACGAAACAACGGGTCCGGTACGGGTGAAGGAGCCCACACGGGGAGGCGCGAGTACATCGACGACGCCTGACCACCATTGTGGTTGATCTGCGCGAAAACTGGTACCCCATGCCGATGCACAGCTTCGGTGATGGCGCGGTACCCGGGAATGACGCGGCGGTGAAACCCGTGGATGAGCTTCTCGTAGGGCCAGTCCGTTGGATGCGTTGAATGCTCTTCGGTGATGATCAGACCGGCGCCACCTTTGGCGCGGGCCTCGTAGTACGCGGCGTGCTGCGCAGTGGGCAGCCCGTCCTGCGCATAGTTGGTGAGGTGAGCGCTGAACACCACGCGGTTGCGAACGGTGACAGGACCCAGACGCAGCGGGGAGAAAAGGTATCGATAACGCCCCACGCCTCCATCATCGCCGATCCGGCGCAGCAGAAAGTAAGGGTTGCGTGATCCGGTGCGTCAGCCTAGGTTTCGCGCGGCAGCCTCGGCCCGCCGATACGGCGCCGACCGCCTGAATCCGCCGATGATGCACAGCGCCATCAACGCCGAGGCCGCGCAGTAGGTGGGCACCGGCCCAAAACGGCCGTACAACACACCGGCGACGATTGAGGCAACCCCACCGGTCAGCACCTGGAGCGCCCCAACCAGCCCTTGTGCTGCGGCAATGCGATCGGGCGGAGCATGGTGGTTGATGGCGATTGGAATACCTGGCGCCCCAAAAGAATCGATGGTGGCCTGGAGGACGCCAATCATGATGAGCGCGACGGGAAAGCCAACGAGACCAAACAGGCTCACGAATGCAACTCCAAGGGCAAGTGTCCGGGACGCCATGCGGAATGGGCCACGCTGCTCGACGTATCGTCCTCCCACCTTTCCCAGGAGCACCAGAGGCAGCGCAAAGATCACGATGCCGAGCTGAATGTAGGGCCCCGCTTTGTCTTCATCACCGACAAGGTCGGTGATGCGCACGGCCCAAAGCGCGTCGAACGTGCCGATCATCGCAAAGAACGCGACGCCCAAAAGGACCGCTGACTGCATCCAGGGTTCACGGAGAAGGTCGAGAGCAAGACGCTGGGAAGTGCCGCCATCTTGCACAACTGCGCCCATCGGCACACGCCAACAGAGCACCAACGCCAACAGACCAAGCCCGATCCCGATGTAGAACGGAGCGTTGATTCCCCACCGGTCGACCACGGCGAACGCAATCATGGGACCGAGCAGAAAGCCGAGAACGTCGGCGGAAAGTAGCCGACCGGTGTTGTCCCCAATCCGGTCCGGTTCCGCAACTGCGATCGCACGACGGATTGCCGGATACGCAGACCCGATGCCAAGCCCCATGACGAATCGACCGGCGAACAAACCGCCGAACGACACCGACGTTGCCATCATCAGAAGGCCTGCTGCATTCGTCACGATGCCGCCAAGCAACAGCGCCTTGGCATGGCCACGGTCTGCCAGCGGGGCGATGAACAACTGGCCCAGGAACGACGTGAAAAACCCAACGCCAACGACAGCTCCAAGTTGGGACTCGGGGATGCCGTAATCGTCGCGGAACCGGCCGATGAGGGTGAACATCACGCCATAGCCCTGAGACAACACGGCCGCTGTGACGAACAACGACCAAACCGTGGCGCGGGGGGATCTCACCTGGTCAAGCTAGCCAATGGTTTGCCCGGCCCGGCCAAGTTTGATTCCGGCGGCTCGGCCTTCACGGATCGCTTCCAGAATGGTTCGGGGAGCAACCCTGTCGCCAGCTTGCTTGAGCGTCTCGGCGGGATCAACGGTGGTGTCTGGAACACGATGGTGCGCCGCTACGAACGACGCTGCGTCGATGGTCACGCGTGAACGGGTAAAGCGATCCTCAACCTCGACCCCGGAATTGGTGACTCGGCGGACAAGTGCCCGTTTCACCAGGGTGATGCCGGCACCATGCAGACGACCCTGTGAAGGAGCAAGATCACCCGAGAGTGCGAGCTTCTCGCCGACCAACAGATCTGGCGTGACCAGCACAACCGAGCAGCCCTGCGCCGCAAGCATTTCAGCAACAGATATTGCGATCGGACCCCCCAAAGGATCCCAAACCACAACCGGGCTCGTTGGAATGGCGCCTTCAGCTCGGGCGAGAACTGCGAGCGCGTCATGGACGATCACACCATCGTCGACGTCGAACGGCAGCGGTCCGGGCAAACCACCTGTGGCGACCAGGTCCACGGTGGCTGCGTCAAACGTGCCATTGGACTGGACAACCGAGTGAGGGACCAGCTCAACGCCGAGTTCGCGGCACTCCGCTTCCAACCAACTAGCAATCAGCGCCAAGCGACCACGCCCGGCGCCGGCTGCAGCAGACCGTGCGACTCCGCCGAAACTGGCTGTGCGTTCGTAGACCGTGACGCGTCGACCGTGCGACGCTGCGAGACGAGCAGCTTCCAGCCCGGTGATCCCACCACCTGCGATGTGAACGCGGGGCGAATCAGCGGAGCCACCGGTGCCTTGCAGGCGATCCGGTTCGGCGGCATCGGTCGTTTCGAAACCAGTCAGCGGGTCAACGACGCACGTGAGCACAGGATTGCGATTGTCGCGAACCTTGCACGTCTGATTGCACAATACACAAGGTCGTATGCGCGCCGATAAACCGGCTCGGGTAAGCGACACAAGGTTGGCGTCGGCAAGCAGGGCGCGCGTCATTTCGACGGCGTCAGCAGCGCCCGATTGAATTACCCAGTCCGCCTGGCCAACATCGACAATGGATCCTTGAGCCACCACCGGAATAGTGGAGCCCGCGGCACGAAGTCCGTCTCTCACTAGGCGGGCGAGGTCGATGTTGAAACCCGGCTGCACATGCCCATCGGGGCGCGTCAGCGCAGCGGAAAAGATGGAGCCGCGCACAACGGTGATCATGTCGACGAAGGGCGCCAACTCAACTGCAATCGCCACGGCGGCTTCCGGCACGATCCCGGCCCAGGGTGCAAGTTCGTCGCACGACAGACGGAGCCCGACGATGGCATCGCCAGCGGAGTCTCTGACGGCCCGCAGTACTTCCCTCGCAAACCGAAGCCGGTCAGTTCCATAGTCATCTGCGCGCATATTGGTAAGGCCCGAGCAGAATTGCCGGACAAGCGAAAACTGACCAGCGTTGATTTCTACGCCATCGAGACCCGCGTGAACGGCCGCAGCCGTAGCCGCACCAAACCCCGCAACAACCGCGCCGATGTCTGCGAGTTCCATCACCTTTGGCACTTCTCGCGTGGACACTTCGGGAACCGCAGAGGGCGCCCACAGTTCGCGTTGGTTCCAGTGTGACGTTCCCTGCCCTCCGCTGTGTCCGAGCGCGGCCAAGATCAGCGGGGCGCCAACTGATTGCGAGGCAGCCGCCCGCGCTGCGGTTGCTACGGAGCTCCAGGTGTCGCAAGCGGAGGCCGCAAGCGGTGCACGTTCATACGGCCAGTCAGAAGCGTGCACCGAGGCCTCTTCGAGCACGATCACACCAGCGCCACCAGCGGCTCGCCTGGCGTAATAGGCCGCGTGTTGCGGGGAGAACGTTCGACCGTTGCCAAGGTTGGTTTCGTGCGGACCAAACATCACCCGCGAGGGCGCCCGCTTCCCACGAATGTCAAACGGTTCGGCGATGCTCACGCACGCCACCCTGGGATGATCTCGTCGAAGCCCATGGCGCGCTCGTGGACCACGTCGGGTTGCATCGGCGTGGTGGCGGCTCGTGCCACAACAGACGCACACCACGCAACGTCCGCTGCATCTAGTAGCTCTTTCGGCTCCCTGAGAAGCAACGCCGAGGGCTGAAGCAATGCCACCTCGGAAACGCACATTTCAATGGCCTTTGCAGTATCCACCTGCGTGTCTGAAAAGCCGAGATGCCGGACCTTGTTGAGAGCCCACAGCTGTACCCAGAGTCGTTCGTATCGCCACGCCGCCTGGAGCATTTCGTCGCCACCGGGTTCCTCGGTGAGAAGGAACTGATTCTCTTCAAAGGTGAGGTGGTCCCACACTTGGTAGGCGTCTGCAAAGGCGAACGATTCAAGCTGCGAGAGGCCCTGGCCGCGAAGCGCGAGGACGCAATTCGCAAGTACGCGGCCACGAACAGTTGCCACCGTTGCGACATCGATTGGCTCACACGGAACCGCCACAACGTCGATGGGAATGGTCGCGTTGACGGCCCACATCGCGAAATAGGCCTCGGTCCGGCGGCGACGACGAGCAGCAGCGTCGTCTTCGGGGCCGGACTGGATCACGATCGTCGGCCGATGGAGACGGCCACTGGTTTTGAATGTCCCGGCCCCGGCACCGGCTTCACGGATGCCGAGCCAACGGAGGCAAGCCGGGCGAGTTCTTCGTCTGCGTTGCCCCAGACACACTCGGGGTCAGGCCCGTCGAGCGGCAGCCCGGTGAAGAACTTCGCCGCCATGCAGCCACCCTGGCAAGCGTCGTATGACCCGCAAGACGCGCATGCTCCTGGGCTCTGCGGTTCGCGCAGCGATGTGAACAAGTCCGATGAGGACCAGATGTTTGCGAACCCACCAGGCGACAACACGTTGCCAGCCTTGAACTCGTCGTGCAGCACAAACGGACATGCGTATACATCGCCGATCGGGTCGATGAGACACACGATCCGGCCGGCCCCGCAGAGGTTGAGTCCTGGCAGGCTCTCGCCCAACGCAGAGAGGTGAAAGAAGGAGTCACCGGTGAGCACCTTGGGGCGCTGAATGAGCCACGAATACAACGCGCGCTGATCAGCTTGCGACGGATGCAATTGGTCCCAGGTGTCTGCCCCACGACCCGCCGGGCGAAGGCGCGTGAGGCGCAGTTCTGCGCCGTACTGCGCCGCGAGCGCTTCGAAAGAGTCGAGCTGCGAGATGTTGTGCCGGGTCATAACCACGCTGATCTTGAACGGCCCAAAGTTGGCGTCTGCGAGGTGGTCCATGGCGCGGCGCGCTGTGTCATAGCTACCGACGCCACGGACGGCGTCATTGGTGGCAGCGTCGGCCCCATCGAGCGAAATCTGAATGTCGATGTAGTCGGTGCCGCTCAGCCGACGAGCAACCGCCGCATCGATGCGTGAACCGTTGGTGGAGAACTTCACGCCGACGCCGCTGGCAACCGAGTGGTCGAGGATGGTGAAGAAGTCCGGACGGATTGTTGGTTCGCCTCCGCCAATGTTGACGTAGAAGACCTGCATCCGGGCCAGTTCGTCGATCACGGCAAGGCACTGCTGCGTAGACAACTCTCGAGGGTCACGTCGACCCGATGACGACAAGCAGTGGATGCAGTCCAAGTTGCACGCGTAGGTCAGCTCCCACGTGAGACAGATGGGGGCGTCGAGGCCACCTTTGAGTTGTTCAACCAGCGGTGCCATGAGAGGTCCCTTCGGATGGCATCGAAACCGAAACCATGTGTGCAGACGAACCGGGATCAGAAGAACTGGCGACGATCATGTCTGAGTCCAGCAGCGATTGGAGCGCTGCGACGTAGCGGGGATGCGCCGACGCAGGAACAGCTGCCGCACTCAAGGCATGTTCAACCGTCGGCTGCTGGGCAAGCGACCGGACCAGCGTGACCAACCGTGGGGACTTCAAGAACACCAGTTTGCGGTTCCCGTAGTGGTACACAAGAGCGCCGAACGGCTCGGGCCTGACGGCAACGCTTGGATGCAATCCGTAGGGCCGGTCGAGTTGGACCGCGCTGCTGGTGGTTTCCACACGCTCGACGTTACCGTTGAGCGCACAGGCAGGCGAAACGGGAAGCCGAATCGGGCAGCCGACCCGCTATGGGCGCTGGTCGGCCCAGCGGTGACGCAACAGCTTGTCCAGAATGGAAGACAACGTTGCAATCTCGGCGGGATCGAGGCCGTTGAGGAACGCAGATTCGCCGTCGAACTGTGCTGACATCGTCTCTTCAACCGCTTGGTTGCCGGCGGGAGTCAGCTCAACAATGACGCGGCGCCGATTGGTGGGATCAGGACGGCGCGTGATGTGTTCGGCCTTTTCCAAGGTGGACAGGAGGCTGGAAACGCTTGGCGGCGCAATGTCGAGAATCTCCGCCAGAGTGCCGGGTTCTGTCGGGCCAATGGAGCGCAGCGCCACAAGCACGCGAAACGATGCCCAGGTCCGACCACGGGGTCGGTGCACGGTTGACTCGACCTGACGCTCAGCGAGGCTGGCGGCTCGGACGAGGCGCCAGACGGCGACAGACTCCGCCGGGTCGCGACCAGGTACAAGAGCTGAAACGGCTTCTCCCATTCGCGTTTGATACTCGATCGCGGCAGAAACGGCTTCGGAAGTTGGCACTTGTGATCGGTCCTGTATTGCGTCGTAAGGGTGGGAGTCAGAGGGCGACGTTCACGTGAACGTCGGCGCAAAGTGTTAGGCAGGAATCATCAGAGATACGTGATTCGTCAATGAGTATTGCATACAGCAATCCTTCCCGACAGGCCGATCTTGACGAGTTCTGGTCAAGTCCTGATCAAGTTCTCGGCAATCCGCCACTGTCCCTCCGCAATCCCGACCGAAGCCCCATCGATGCACCAGGCCCACGTAGTACACCCGCGTTAGTCATCCTTTCGGGTCACTCGGCAACAGGAGGTATGGACGTCACAAACGACCAAAGCGAACGGCCGCCTTCCGCCACCACGGACCTGCCAAGCACCGCCGACCAATGAATTTCGCTTCCGAAATCGTCTCGCCAAGCCCACAGACGGCGGGTCCAGAACTGGAGCCGGTGTTCGTCCGTATACCCAATTGCCCCGTGCAGTTGGTGCGCGTTTCGGTTGGTTGCCGCAACCATACGTCCACTGACGGTTTTGGCTGCAGCGACGGCCAAGGTGAACCTTGGGCTGGGGCCATCAACAGACCACACATCAACGGCGTTGTCGACGGAGGCAAGAGCAGTCGACGCGTCGCCGGCCATTTGGGCAAGGTAGTGCTGCAGGATCTGCTGCTTACCAATTGGCTTGCCGAACTGCTCCCGTTCAATTGAGTACTGGACGCAGAGCTCGCTGACGCGCTGCAGCGCGCCAGCCATTTGCATGGCGCGGGTCAAGGCCAAGACGTCGTCGGCGTAGGCAAGCTGCTGGCGTGCTTCGACCACGGCGAAAGGTTCGCCGGCGTAGTTCAGCCCGGTGGAGACCACATCGAATGAAGACGGCACCGCGCTCCCGGCAGCCCACACGATGCGATCCGCTGCGCCCCACCACGGAACCCGTGTACCGGCCAATGCGAGGGTGACGCCCTCTGTTGGCGCTATGTCGTGAATGGCACCGATCAGCGCAGCAGCGAGAACGTCGGCAACCGGAGCGGCCACTGCGTGGTAACCAGTTGCGTACATGACCGCCGCCGCATCGTGCACCGTGCCGCCTGAGCCTCCGAGATCCTCGGAAACACCGATCGACGTGAGTCCCATGTCTGCGCTTGCGTTGAACAATGCCTTGTCCATGGAGCCCTCTGCCGCATGGATTCGTTCCGGTGTGCTGTGCTCTGCGAACAGCCGGTCGATCGTGTCGACCAGCATTGCGTCGGCTACTCGTGCAGTGGTGTTGTTCATGGTGGTCACCGGACTCCGAGGTGGCGGGCAACGATGCCACGCAGGATTTCATTTGTGCCGCCCCGCAACGTAAAGCCGGGGGTGGAGAGGATGGCGTCTTCCACAAGCGCGTCGAACGTCGTGTTCACCCCTGGTGGAACCAATTGTCGAGCCACTTCGCCAATTTCGCCCTCAAGCTGCGTACCCATGTCTTTCACCATGGCCGCCTCGGTCACCGGCTCCTTTCCATTGGAGAGCGCCACCGCGACGGAAATGCAAAGGCGACGTAGCGCCGACAACCGAGCAGTGAGCTGCCCAAGGGTTGCGGCAACTTCGGTGCTGGGATTGGGGCCAACCGCGTCGATAAGTGCAACAAGTAATGGGAAGGTGGACAGATAGCGCTCTGGGCCGCTTCGCTCAAATGCGAGTTCGCCAATCACTTGATCCCATCCGTTGCCTTCGGTCCCGAGCAGGAAGTAGTCGGGAACAAACACGTCTTCCATCACAACTTCGTTGAAGTGGTGATGGCCACTCAGGAGTCGGATGGGGCGGATCTGCACACCAGGTGCCTTGAGATCCATGATGAATTGGCTCATGCCGCGGTGCTTGGCCCCGCCGTCACCCATGGGCGTTGTCCGCACCAAGACAATGAAGTAGTGGTTGTTGTGCGCTTGGCTCGTCCAGACCTTTGTCCCGTTGAGCAGCCATCCGCCGTCGGTTTTCGTCGCGGTGGACCGAATGGCCGCAAGGTCGGACCCGGCGTCGGGTTCGCTCATGCCGATTGAGAAGTAACACTCTCCGGCGGCCATCTTGGGCACCAGTTCCCGTTTCGCCTGTTCCGTGCCGTGCTTCAAGATGGACGGGCCTGACTGACGGTCACTCACCCAGTGAGCCGCAATGGGAGCACCATACGCGAGGAGTTCCTCAACCACGACGAACCGGTCAAGCGGAGTACGTCCTTTCCCTCCGAACTCAACCGGCCATGCGAGACCAAGGAAGCCAGCGGCTCCCAACTTGGCGCTGAATGACGGGTCGTGTTGAGACAACCACGTGTCACACCGAGGCACGAATGTGCCCGCCGCAATCTCCTTCTCGAGAAAAGTACGGACATCGGACCGCAGCTGTTCGGTGGAGTGCGGCAGCGATGCTGCTGGAAACGTAAGTCGAGGCACCCACTCAGTCTGGCCGTCCGGCTGGTTTACTGCCAAGCGAGGTGGTTCACTTGGGCGATGACCACCGGAATGGACCCCATCTGCGACGACCTTGAAGGCGAAACTCAGGCATTGACCGCCGTTTTGGAGCAACTGACACCCGAACAGTGGGACGCGGCAACACCCGCGGAGGGCTGGTCCGTGCGAGACCAGATCAGCCACCTGACCTATTTCGACATCACAGGCACGCTTGCTGCAACGGACCCCGACGCGTTTGCCGCTGCCGCCAAGCACCTGATGACCTCTGGAGTAGGTACCGATGCCGGCTTGGACGAAGGTCGCTCCATGAAACCGTCCGAAGTGCTCAGCTCATTTCTCAGCGCGCGTACCAACATGATTGGAGTGTTCCGCGCACTCGACCCAAAGGCACGCTTGCCCTGGTACGGACCGGCGATGGGAGCTCTGTCGTTTGCCACAGCACGCCTCATGGAAACGTGGGCTCACGGGCAAGACGTGTGCGATGCGGTCGGAGCAGAACGCATTCCCACCGCCCGGTTGAAGCACGTGGCGCACATCGGTGTTCGGGCCAGACCGTTCTCCTACGCCATCAATAAGCGTTCGGTACCCGAATCAGACGTAGCGGTGATCCTCACCGGCCCCGATGGTTCAACGTGGGAATGGAACGCGGGTGCAACCGCCGACAACAGCATCACCGGCCCGGCACTGGACTTCTGCCTGCTCGTCACGCAACGCCGTCATATCAACGACACCGCGCTTCGCGTACACGGCCCCTTGGCCAACGACTGGGTTCCCATTGCCCAAGCGTTTGCCGGAGACCCCGGGTCCGGGCGCGGCCGAGCGGTGAACGGAGGGACGGAGTTGAACCCGAGGTGGAGCAACCCATCGGGTCCAGGAAGGCCACCTCAGGGTCCATCTGAAGGGGAGTAAGCACGCTTACCAACCGGACACTCAGTTAACGCTTCGGGTGCGGCCTTCCCAGAACGGCGACCGCAGATCCTTCTTCAGGATCTTTCCAGCACCGGACTTTGGTAGCGCTTCGGAGCGAACGTTGACGGACTTCGGCACCTTGTAGCCAGCGATGAGCGTTCGAGCGTGGGCGATGAGTTCCTCACCGGTAACGGACGCCCCTGGTTTTGGGACAACTTCTGCGTGAACCAACTCGCCCCAACGCTCGTCTGGAATGCCGAATGCCGCAGCTTCCAAGACAGCCGGATGCGCATACAGGGCGTTCTCGACTTCGGTTGTGTAAACGTTCTCCCCGCCAGAAATGATCATGTCTTTGGCACGGTCCACGATGTAGAGGTACCCGTGTGAGTCCGCGTAGGCAACGTCACCGGTGCGATACCAACCATCAACAAGAGCGTGAGCGGTTTCCTCAGGACGGTTCCAGTAACCCAGCATGATGTTTGGGCCACGGGCGAAGATTTCGCCAGCTTCACCCGGGTGGCAGATGGTTCCGTCCTCACGACGGACTTCGGTTTCAACGCCCGGCGCGGGTGCACCAGCAGACCGCAGCCGCTCGGTGTAACCAGGCATCCCGGCAGCACCGCGTCGATGGTCTTCAGCAGAACAGAACGTCAGGAGGGGCGACGCCTCGGTCATGCCATACAGCTGCATGAACCCGCACGGCAGCTTCGCCATGGCCAGCTTTTGCAACTCCGATGGCATCGGCGAGGCCCCGTAGCCCATCAGCCGCCACGACGACAGGTCGAACTGGCCAAGGGTTGGATGGTTGGCCAACATGTTGATCATGGTTGGCACAAGCAGCGTGATGGTCATGCCCTCAGTAACGGCCATCTCGCAGAACTTCTGCGGATCCCACCCAGGAATCATCAGGTGCCGTGCGCCCATCCACGTGACCGCAAACGTGCACGACGCGTCGGCCGCATGGAACATAGGGGCCGCATGGAGGTAAGAATCGTCCGGGGTATAACCATATGCGTACTGCATATGTTTCGCATTGCTGAGAAGGTTCCCATGGCTCTGCATCACACCCTTGGGCAAACCGGTGGTTCCGCCGGTGTAGCCAATTGCGGCAAGCGTGTCCTCATCGATGAAGTCCACGGTTGCCTGTGGCAATGGGTCATAAGCGCACAGCTCATCGAAAGACAAGAAGCCCTCGGGCGTTGGGGCGTCGCCGGCATGGATCAGATGGACCAGTCCTTCGCAATGGCTCTTGAGGCTGACCGCAAGGGGAAGGTTTGCGTCGTCCACGATGATCGCCCGTGCGCCGCAATCGTTGACGATGAATTGCAGTTCGGCCGGAGCCAACCGGTAGTTGAGATCGTTGAGCACCAACCCGGCCGACGGGATGGCCAACCAGCAGCTGAGATGGCGCCAACCGTTTAGCGCCGAAACAGCGACAACGTCCAGGTCGTTCAAACCAAGTGAACGAAGACCCCCTCCCAGACCAAGGCACCGTGCACCCCATTCGGCGTACGTGAGGCGAGTGGAGCCGTCGACGATGGCTTCACGGTCGTGATGAACAGCCATGGCCCTGCGAAGTGGCCAAGCAACGGTTCCTGCAACATGACGTCCCATGCACTGGGACGTTAGCGAGTGGTTAGTAGACCCCGCACATACCGTCGATCGAGATTTCCTCGATCAACAGTTCTTCGTCGTCGAACAGGTCCTCGTTCTCCGTCACCTGACGGAGGTCAGCGACCAACACACGAGGATTCTGTTCAAGCAAGTCAACCGGTGCCATGCGGACACACTAGCGCCACGACTTCGCCACCTACATTCCGGCTGAACTTTCGTCACGCTCCAGTACAGTCCGGTCGTGTCAATCCTGCGTTTCGTCACCCACCCACAGGTTCGTATCTCGGCCGACATTCCCGTGCCGCTGTGGGGGCTCAGCGACACGGGCCGAGCCCGCGCCGTCCGCTTTGCGCAACAGCCTTGGATCGCTCGGACCACGCGCATCGTCTCAAGCGCAGAGACCAAGGCCCTGGAGACGGCAGCAATCCTGGCCATGTCAATCTCTGTACCGGTGGAGGTTCGACACGCCCTGCACGAGAACGATCGGTCTTCCACGGGATTTGTTCCCCCAGACCGATTTGAGGTTCTTGCAGACGCGTTCTTTGCTGGCCCCGACGTTTCGGTTGAGGGATGGGAGACAAGCTCAGACGCGCAACGCCGGATTGTGGAAGCGACAGCAGATTTACTGACCAAACGGCAGTCACAAGCGGGCGAAGCGCCCTCCGACATTGCCGTGGTTGCCCATGGAGCAGTTGGCACGTTGTTGCTGTGTCATTTGCTTGGCGTTCCCATCAGCCGGTCGTTCGACCAGGTCGGAGGAGACGCCGCACCCGGCGGAGGCAACTTCTGGGCATTCGATCTGAACGAGGGTCGGGTGCTGCACCAGTGGCGACCAATCGACTCGCCATGACGTCGCCATGACCTCACGCCCCCCGAACATCTTGCCACCCACCACCACGTTCGAACTGGACCCCGCGGCACAACTCCTCCCCGGGCAGAACGGAACATGGGTTCTCCTCGGCGGATCGCCATACGTGCTGCTCACGTTGAAGGAACGAGCCGCCCAGACCATTCGGTCACTGCGCTCTGGTGCCGACATCGAGACCGCTGCGATCGCAGGGGGAGTGTCGCTGAGCGCAGTGGAGCGGTTGGCTCGAAAGCTCCTCTCTACCGGTATCGCAGAACCGCAGTTTCACGCGCCGAATCGCGTCGTCGCAGACCAAGTAACCGCGGTGGTTCCGGTGCTGAACGAAGGGGCCGTCATTGGCGCCCTGGTGCAATCGCTGCGCAGTGCCGGGGTCAACCGCGTCATCGTGGTCGACGACGGCTCGACCGACGACACCGTTCCGAACGCAACGATGGCCGGCGCCACCGTGCTGCATACATTGGGTCGCGTCGGGCCGGGCCCCGCACGCAACACCGGGCTCAAAAACGTGCACACACCGTTGGTGTTGTTCATCGACGCCGACGTGATTCCCATTGGCGAATGGTTGGCGCCGCTACTTCGCGCCTTCACGGATACCACCGTGGCCGCCGCCGCACCTCGCGTTGGAAGTGTCGCAACCGTCGGGCTGATCGGCGACTACGAACGGATCCGCAGCCCGTTGGATCTCGGGAGTCGTCGTGCATCGGTCCGGCCCAAGTCTCGGGTGGCTTATGTGCCAACGGCTGCGTTGCTTGCTGAAGTGGAAACGGTCCGAAGCCTTGGCGGCTTCGCCGATGCGTTGCGAACCGGCGAAGACGTCGATCTTGTGTGGCGAATGGCTGCTGCTGGCCACGTCGTTCGGTATGAACCGGATGCTGAAGTTGCGCACCGGCCGCGTGCGTCGATTACAGCGTTTGTCCGCCAACGACGTTCTTACGGCCGATCAGCTGCAGCTCTGGACCAACGCCACCCCGGCCAGGTGGCGCCCGTGGTTGCAAGCGGGTGGAGCGTTCTCGTCTGGGCCATGGGAATGCTTGGAGGACCAGTTGGAGTTGTTGCGGCTGCGGCAACGGCGGCGAGCACGGCGGCGTTGCTTGAACGCAAGCTGCAGCCCCTGGCTCACCCGCGCAAGCCAGCGTGGACGCTTGCGATGCGCGGCCATTGGGGCGTCGGACGACAGCTCGCCTCAGCAATGTGGCGGGCCTGGATTCCGTTCGCGTTGGTTGCTTGTGTGTTTTCTCGACGCGCCCGCGTTGCGATGCTGGCAGCGGGCGCCATCCCGAACATCTTGGAATGGCACGAACGCCGACCATCGCTTGGACCGCCGAAGTTTGTGGCCATGCGGTTGCTGGACGACGCCTCGTATTGCGCGGGAGTTTGGGAGGGGTGCATCCGGAACGGCACGTTTCGCGTACTCCGTCCGCAACTGATCAATTGGCCAGGAAACCGCAACGAGAGCAAAGTGGACTGATGGCACTCACCTTCGATCGAGATCTCGACGCGATCCCCGGACGTGTGGACTGGATCGGTTCGTCCATCCGTCGTGTCTTGGCACCCAACCCCGGGGCGTTCACGTACCTCGGCACCGGCACGTACATCGTGGGTACAGGCACGGTGGCGGTCATCGACCCGGGGCCTAACGACGCCACCCACCTCGATGCCTTGGTAAAGGCCCTCAAAGGTGAGACCGTGAGCCACATCGTCTGTACACATACACACCCTGACCATTCGCCGGGGTCACGTCGCTTCAAGGAACTCGTCGGTGGTCTCATCGTCGGATGCGCGCCCCACCCCGAGGACCCCGCCGCTTTTGAAGCCGAGCAGCCGGTCGATGGTGGGGATTCTGAACACAGCGAAGACCGGTCCGACACCGATCACGTGCCGGAGTGGCTGATGGGCGACGGCGATGTCATCGGCGGGCCTGGCTGGACTTTGGAAGCCGTCGCCACTCCCGGCCACATCTCAAACCACCTCTGCTTCGCCTATGCCGCAGACAACATTTTGTTCAGTGGTGATCATGTGATGGCGTGGTCCACCAGCGTGGTTTCACCGCCGGCTGGCGACCTCAACGAATACCTCGGCAGCCTCGAGAAGGTACGGGCCAGGTCGGAAGAGCGGTATTGGCCAACGCACGGCCCTGCGGTCACGGACCCGCAGCGGTACGTCAGTGCCCTCTACCAACACCGCCTCCACCGAACTGTCCAAGTGCTTGAACAGTTGGCGGGAGGACCAAAGACCATTGCGTCGATGGTGGCTGCGATGTATCCGGGTCTTGATACCCGGCTGGTCAAAGCGGCCGGCAGATCCGTGCTTGCGCATCTGGTTGCGCTGCGCCAAGACGGCCGCATCGTTGCAAGCGACACCTCCGACAACGCCACGACCTCCTACTCGCTGAGTTGATCGGCTCCAGCGGGCGCCCACATGTTCCCGTTTTTCATCACCTATGGTTGCGGCTGCGCCGCAGCTCAGTCGCGGCCGCGGAGGTAACTCATGAAGTTCGACGACAACGCAAAACTGGATACCAGCCAGATCGATGACCAGGAGGGTCGTCGACGCGGCGGCGGGCTGGGCGGCGGCTTCGGTCGCAGCGGCGGCACATCCGGAGGCCTCGGAGGTGGGGGAATCCCTATGGGTAAGGCTGGCGGCGGTGCTGGCCTCATCATGATGATCGTCCTCGCGCTCGTTGCAAGCCAATGCGGTGGCGGCGGCGGAACCGGCACCGGAACTGACGGCGGCCTGGGCGACGTGTTCGGCCAGACCCAGTCCCAGGTGCAACCAGAGACGGGCCCAGCCAACAACGTTGCCAGCGGCGACGTGGACACGGCGTGCACCACCGGAGCCGACGCCAACAACAGCCAGAAGTGCCGTCTCGTAGCCGTGGTGAACGACGTCAACGCGTTCTGGGAACAGGTGTTCCAGCAGAACAACCTGGATTACAAAGTCGCCAAAACCACGTTCTTCTCAGGGGACGTGGACACCGCTTGTGGAGCAGCTACCAAGGACGTCGGCCCGTTCTATTGCCCGGCAGACTCCCAGGCCTACCTGGACCGAACGTTCTTCGATGAGCTGCAGGCCAAGTTCGGCGCAACCGGCGGCCCGTTTGCCGAGGCATACGTCGTGGCGCATGAATACGGCCACCACATCCAGAACTTGTTGGGGACCAGTGCCAAAGTGCAACAGTCGGGCGACAAGTCAGGCGAAGAGAGCGCCGCTGTCCGCCTCGAGCTGCAAGCTGATTGCTACGCCGGCGTTTGGGCGGCCAACGCCACGTCCGGGCCAGATCCACTCATCGTTGAGCTAACCGACGAGGACATCGCGGCCGGTCTCGATGCAGCAGCACGAGTTGGCGACGACTTTATTCAGAAGAAGTTCCAAGGCCGGATCAACCGCGAAGCGTGGACCCACGGGTCATCTGCGCAGCGCCAGAAGTGGTTCAACACAGGATACAAGTCCGGCGAACCTGGTCAGTGCGACACCTTCTCTGGCAGCATCTGATTCACGCAAGAGGTCTGATTCCGGGATGACCCGGGCATACTCAGCTCCGCTCAGCAACACCAGACACCCCGGCAACTGCCGGGGTGTTTTGTTATCCGACCGTTGACGGCAGGACAGTTGAGGACGTCGAAGCGCTGTGCCCCGGAACACTTGAGGTGCCCGCTGGCGAGCCTGAGCCGGAAACGGTCGTTGGCACTGCGGTTGAACCCGTACCCGGTAGGGGCGCAACACCAACGGACGACGTTGATGCGGACGGAGCTGCCGTTGTCACAATCGAGCCGCTGGACCCACTCGAACCGCCGTTCGCAGCAGCCGACGTCGACGGCACCAGCGTGGTCAGGCTCGGCGTGAACAAAGAAGTTGAGGTGGCGTTGATAGTTGGCGCTGGGACAAGCACGGTCACGGTGACGATGACCGTCATTGGTGGCCCGCCTGGCACCGTTGACCCCGGAACTTGCACGATGATGACCTGCGGCGGCGCAGTTGCCGGAAGCGATGTCGGACCCGGCACGGTGGTGGGCAGCGTCAGCGTGGAGGACGTTGAGGTTGACGTGGTGGTCTCGGCAGTCCGCCCCGACCGGTTGATCAGCGATGCGATGATTGACCCAGCAACCGAAGCGACCCCGATGATTGCGGCGGCGATAATCGGCCCCCATTTGGTGAGGCTGATGCGGCCCGCACTGGACACGGTTTCGGCGCCGATGATTGCATCCGATGGCACCGCCGGAGCCGAGGATCTGGCGATGGGTGACGGTGCCGGGGGCGGCGGAGGCGTTTGGTTGTCCTCACCGCTCACCCTCTCAGCCTGACACAACAAACACTGATTCGCGGTTCACTCAAACTATGCAGAATCGGCCTGTCTCAACGGGTCGAATGACCCATTGTGTACATACGTTCATCAGGTCAGGCTGATTTCTGTGGAACACACGACGGAATTTCGTGCACGCCTCGCCACCTTCGGCGTTGCGTTCACTGCAGCCCTCGTGGCGGTCACCATGAACCGCGTGCAGGTGTCGCGGGCGCAGTCAAATCAAAACTCGACAAAGGCGACAATCGTTCAGGCGGCAGTGGAAACCACGCTTCCTGGCGATGTGGTTGCATTCGGCTGACAGCCGATTGGCAGCAAACGCTGCCCATCACCAACTATATGGCTCCCCTTCTTGAGGAGAACCCATGCCAGACACCGCTCAATCCGCAAGTCATTCAGCCGACGGAACCCCGCCAGCTGTCCTCACCGAGGTTCGCGGTCGTGTCCTTGTCATCACGCTGAATCGGCCGGACCAGATGAACGCCATCAACACCGCTCTTTCACAGGGCCTCCTCGCTGCGGTTGATCAACTGGACAACGACCCGGGTCTGACGGTCGGCGTTCTCACCGGAGCTGGCCGAGGTTTCTGCGCAGGAATGGACCTCAAGGCGTTTGCCACCGAGGGCCCTCCTCTCGGCATGGACAAGTTCATCCGTAACGGTTCCAAGAAACCGATGATTGCTGCAATCGAAGGGTTCGCGCTGGCTGGTGGGTTGGAACTCGCCTTGTCGTGTGACCTCCTGGTGGCCGCAACCGGCGTAAAAATCGGCATCCCAGAAGTTGGCGTTGGCCTGTTCGCTGCGGGCGGCGGATTGCTACGTCTGCCACGCGTTTTGCCCTACGGCGTTGCTATGGAGCTTGCTCTTACTGCAGACCCGATCACCGCCGAGCAGGCCCATGCGTACGGTTTGGTTGCCCGCGTCTCTGAGAAGGGTGGGTCGCTTGACGCTGCCGTAGCCCTTGCGGAGCGGATCGCCAAAAACGCACCGCTTGGAGTTGCCGCATCGAAGCAACTCATGAAAGCAAGTTTGGACCAGACCGAGGCAGAGTTCTGGGCTTACCAGGCACCCTTGGTTGGGACGGTCTTCAGCTCGAAGGACGCCAAGGAAGGTCCTGCCGCTTTTGCACAGAAACGTCAGCCGAACTGGAGCGGTAGCTGATCGGCTTCCCGGAACCAGCACGGCAGTCGGCGGCGCAGCTCTTAGCTGTTGTTGCTTCGCACTAATGCGATCACCTGTCCAAATCGGGTGATCGCTTCGGCGCTGACGTCCGGCAGATTCACAATCAGGTGGTCAACGCCCACTTCGATGAGTTTTGTCATTCTCACAACCTGATCCTCGATGCTGCCTGGGTTCAACCCGGGCAGCACTCGCGCTGGGATGCGCATCGCATCAACTTGTTCGGCGAGTTTTTGCGCGGAGGTTCCAACCAACGCCGACCCGAGGTGGGTCACGCTGAGAGTCAGCGGATCGCGTTGCACCGCATCGCAATGTTGATGCACGACCTCAACTTTGTGTCGCACCGCTTCGGGGTGGCCAAACAGGTTGCACGCATCGGCATATTGCGCAGCCAGACGAAGCGTTCGTCGTTCGCCACCACCACCGACAAGTATTGGTATGCGCGCCTGCAATGGTCTTGGGTAGCCGATGGCCCGCGGCGCGCTGAACGCCTTACCAGTGAAGGTCGGGGCACCTTTCCCCCAGAGCACAGGCAGGAATTGCAGCGCGTCCTCCAACAGCGCGTACCGCTGATCCACCGAGGGGAAGTCCAGCCCGTAGTCCATGTGTTCTGCGGCAAACCAGCCCAACCCAAGCCCGCAGAAGGCACGGCCGCCGGAAAGTACGTCGAGCGTTGCGAGTGACTTTCCCAGCACACCCAAGTTGCGATGCGTGACGCAATGGACCAGCGCCCCCAGGGAAACCCGACTCGTATGCGCGGCGAGAAAGTTGAGCAGAGCGATGGACTCCGGCATGTCGTCCCACTCTCGCCCAACTTGCGGTATTTGACGGAAGTGGTCCATCACCCACACGGAGTCGAAGCCGGCACCCTCCGCTGCTTGCGCCCATTCGGTCAGGCGGGATTGCAGTGTTGCGGCCGGACCCGGAAACGAAGACAGCTGTAGTCCAAATCGCACCGGTCGTTTCGGACCCATGGATGTCAACGCAGAAGCCGCTTGTGGTGATGGTAGTGAGGCTTTTTGAGTTGGTGAGTCTGAAGCTTGGATTGTGTGCACCGACGCGAATGGTTCAGACAGAACGACGCCTCGGACCTCCGCGAACTTCTTTATCTGCGCGCTTAACACCGCTACCGACACTCGTTTGGTTCGGAGTGCATTGCGCTCTTTGCACAAGCGCGTTGGCGTATCAAACACCACGGCGTGAACCTGCAGACCTACCTCCCCTGCTATAGCAATCAGCCAGTGGCGTAGGTCAGCGTCGAAGCCCAACGTGTCGACAACCGAGGTGAGGCCCTTCTTGCAACGCATCGAAACGATCTGGCGCAACAGCACGAATGCATCGTCGGAGGCGTTGAGGTCGGATTCGCTGGTGCCAGCAACAGCCCGCAACCTGTCCGACGAGACAACTTCGGAGTCGGCGAAGTTTTCAGCTGCCCACGCAGACTTTCCGGATCCGGACGGTCCGACCAGCACGACGACGGCGGGACGAGACATCCGCACAGGCTGCGGTCCAACTGTCCGATTGAAGTTGGGATTGTTTGTCATTGTCGCGCCTCGGTCATCGCAACGACGGTACCGGGCGCGGCCGAGTGGTGAGCGGAGGGACGGAGCGAACCCGAGGTGGAGCAACCCATCAGACACGGGCGCGGCCGAGCGGCCGCACGCGGCGAACCACAAGTCGCTCCGGTAGCGTCGGCCATATGGCCAACCGAATTTCTCGCAGCGAGTTTGCTGCAACGCACGATCTTCCTGATTGGCGTATTACCGGGCACGTTATCGAGGCGGACTACAAAGCACCCGACTGGGCGTCTGCAGTGCGGTTGATCGGCGAGATCGGAGCCGAAGCTGACCGCGTCCAGCACCACCCCGATGTGGACCTGCGCTATCCCGGACGGGTGAGAGTCAGCCTCACCACGCATGCAGCCAACGGCCTCACGATCCAGGACGCATCGCTTGCGGCCACCATCTCGCAATTCGCACGGGCGGCTGGTGCCACTGCTCTACCCGCGCGAGTTTCGCGCTGCGACATCGCCATCGACGCATTGGACATCGCCGCAGTGCTTCCGTTTTGGCGGGCTGTCCTTTCCTACGTCGATGAGCCCCCCGCACCGGGAGAGGCGGTCGATGCGCTCATAGACCCACTCCGCATCGGGCCGCCGGTCTGGTTTCAGCAGATGGACCAACCGCGGCCCCAGCGCAACCGCGTGCACCTCGACGTGCGTGTGCCGCACGACGTCGCCGAAACACGCATCGCAGCCGCAATCGCAGCAGGGGGCCGGCTGCTCACCGATCAGTACGCGCCGGCGTTCTGGGTGCTGGCGGACCTGGAAGACAACGAGATCTGCGTATGCACCTGGCAGGACCGCGACTAGGCGTCAGGCGCGCAGGTCGGGGTCCAGCTCTTGCCCTGGATCAAGCTGCACACCGAAGGAGTTAAGGATCATCGAGACCTGCGTGTACTGCCCAACGGTGAACACCAGGTCCATGCGCTGCTTGTCCGTGAAATGCTCGCACAGTTGTTTCCATGTGCCGTCGGAGATGAAGTGCGATTGGTGCAGTTCATCGCTGGCAACCAGCAGGGCCCTTTCCGCTTCGGTCCACCGAGGGTCCGCGGGATCTCCCTTGATCGCCTCAACTTCGTCGAGACTCAATCCGCAACGCTGACCAACACGAGTGTGTTGGGCAAACTCGTACCCGGACCTGCACCGGTATCCAATGCGAAGGATGGCAATCTCGCGCTCGCGCGGAGGGAGGCTGTTGGCGTCGGAGAGCACGTAACCGCCCCATGCCATAAACGCGTTGAGGGCCTCTGGGGCGTGCACGAGCGTCCGAAAAATGTTGAGCACCATCCCATTGCGAGTTGTCATTGGCGCAAGTGCTTCGCGTTGCTCCGGCGTCAGCGCATCGTCGACAATTGGAGGGACGCGTGGGGCATCAAGTCTCATGCAAGTTCTCGTTTCAGGTAGTTGGCGCCACCCTAGGTGCTGGTCTTACGTTGCAACCAGCGCGTCGTCGGAATCGAAGATGGGAACGCGAGACCGGCGCCGAAGGGTGACCGCAGCGATGCCAACGACCACGATGATGCCGCCAAACCCCTGTGCCGGGACAACCCGTTGACCGAGAATCCACCAGGCGATGAGAGCCGACAGGATCGGCTGGATCAGCAGTACAAGCGATGACACCGATGCGTCAATGTGACGGTGGGAGAACGTCAGGCACACGTGTCCGATGGTTGGGATGACGGTCACGAGGACAAGCCCAAAGGCCTGTTGACGGCTGATCGGCGGCACGTCGCCCATGTGACCGCTGAAGGCCAGGAACGGTAGCGAGGTGAGCGCCGACGACGTGAGAATCGCCGTCATGTAGGTAAAGGGGTTAGGCGGCGGTTCTGTGGTGTGGGAGTTCTGCACTTTGCCCACCAAGAAGTAGCCGCAGAACGCCAACATGGAAGCCACCCCAAGCACCGCCCCCAACAACGAGGTGGGGACCGCCTTGCCTCCACGGTTGGCCCCGACCACCGCCACGCCGACTCCAAGGAGTGACACCACGGTCCACGAGACATCCCAGGGCGTGACCTGCTCGTTGAACAGCGGCCGGGCAACAAACAACACAACGATGGGCTGCAGCGAACCCAACAGCGTGGTGGTGAGCACGCTGGCATGCTGCAACGCGAAGAAGAACAATATGTTGTTCACACAGAACAGCGCACCTGGAATGGCGGCACGGGCAAGCAGTTTTCGCGACGGTGCGATGCCCAGCGCCAGACAGACGAGCCATTGAACGGAACTGGCCAGCACCATTCGTAGCGTCGACGAGACAATTGGGTACGTGGTGACCTGCTTGGACAACGTGGGCCCAAAGCTCCACGTTGCGAGGACTCCCATCAGGCTGAGCATTCCCAGCATTGGGTTGACTGGCCGGAGGGGCCGGTGCGAAGAATCCGTCACTGAAGCAATCCTACGGGTCACCAACCTGCGCTTTTCAGTCAGACTGGACACCGGAAGACTCAGGTCCCGTGTGAGAGGAGCCACCATGGCAACGGTTCGAGAAGGCAACAAGAGCGTGTTGGTCGTTGTGGACGTACAGGTGGGCGTCGTCGCCGATGCTCACGACGCGGAACGAATCGTCGGCAATGTCGCACTCGCGGTGGACCGTGCTCGCCAAGCCAAGGTGCCAGTTGTGTGGGTGCAGCACTCTGACGATGAATTGGCCTACGGAAGCGACGCATGGCAGTGGGCCCCTCCGTTGGTGCCGGCTGAGGGCGAGACGCGTGTGTTCAAGAACTTCAATTCGTCGTTCGAGAACACAGACCTGGAGAACCACCTCGCAGCCATGGATGCCACACACATTGCGCTGGCGGGCGCCGCATCCAACTGGTGCATCAGAGCAACGGCATACGGTGCGCTGGAACGCGGGTACGACCTCACGCTCATCTCGGACGCGCACACCACAGGCTCAATGGACCTCGGCGACGGCAAGATGGTAGAGGCCGCCAGCATCATCGCCGATCTCAACATCTGCATGACCTGGGTGAGTTACCCGGGCCGCACCAGCAGCACGGCCAAGGCCGAAACGATCAGCTTCAGCTAGCGCTGTCCTTGGCCCTCACCGGGCCCGGGCTTCGCCACTGCGCTGCGTTTACCCCTGGGACGAACGCACTCGGATGGAGTACAACGAGCTTGTAGCAGTGATGAACAGCGTGTGACCGTCTGGTCCGCCGAAGCAGCAGTTCGCAATGCGTTCAGGCACCGGGATTCTGCCAATGCGTGTGCCGTCCGGGGCGTAGACCTGAATGGCGTCGAGGCTGGAGATGTACAGGTTGCCGTTTGAGTCGACCCGGAAGCCGTCAGGTAGTCCTGGGCGGATTTCGGCGAAGACGCGGGAGTTGGTTGCCGAAACAGGAGGGCCGGGGTCCGCTGCCTCTCCCCCGCCTACATTCCGAACAAGGTCGTATGCGCGCACATGATGGCGGCCAGCGTCACCCATCGGTACTTCGCTGGTGTCCGATACGTACAAGACGGTTTCGTCCGGCGAGAACGCCAACCCGTTGGGGTAGATCATGTCGGTGACAATCGCATCGAGACGACCCGAGGTGGGTTCGAACCGATACACGTAACAGCCCGGCAGTTCCGAGTCCGCCTGGTAACCCTCGTTGTTCGACAGGATCCCGTAGGGCGGGTCCGAGAACCAGATGGAGTCGTCCGCGGCAACCACCACATCGTTGGGCGAATTCAGGCGGGCGGTGCCCACGTGCGAGACCAACGTAGTGACAGATCCGTCGGGTTCAATGCGCAATACGGCTCTGGCGCCGTGTGAGCACTGGATGATTCGACCCTGCTTGTCCAACGTGTGACCGTTACTGAAGTTGGCAGGGCTGCGCCACGTGGAAACGGAACCATCAGCGGCCGACCACCGCAGGATGCGATTGTTGGGGATGTCACTCCAAATCACGGAATCCGAGTCGGCCAGGTAGACCGGTCCTTCGGACCACTTGCCATCGCCACCCAGGCGAGTAACGGTTGATCCTGGTTCAACGATTCCGGCCATCCGGTCGTCGAAGATCTCTACGTGTTCAGCGGAGCTCATCAAGAGACATTGACACACGCCGAGGCGTCAGCAGGTGCGTGGGCTGGTGTGTCAACGCGTCCGTCCATTGACTGATCCGGGTCCGTCTCGGATTCTGCTCCCGGACTGCGCTGGATCTCTTCGTGATAGTCATCGTCAAGGTTGACCGCCCACAGATCGTTGGTCGCCCCGTACAGGTTCTCCACCGCTTGTAGTGCGGTGAGCATGGAGTGGTCCTGATTGTTATAGCGGTGCATTCCATTGCGCCCAACAGGAATCACGTTTGAGACGGCTTCCTCAAGCCACATCCGGATTGTCCGCACATGATCTGCGTACGAAGCGTCGTACATCGGATACGCCTTTGGCATCCGCACCACGTACCCCTGGGACACATCGTCACGACGTGCCAAGCCCAGGTGAGCCATCTCCTCTGTAGCCAGTGACACCAGCTCCGAGTCGGCCATCATCCACATGGCGTCGCCTTCTTCAACGAAGTACTCCAGGCCGAGACAGGTAAACCCGTCTTTGACCATCTCCGGCGACCAGGAACGAAAGTTCTGCACCCGACCCACACCAACAGCTGGGTCATGAATGTAAATCCAGTTGTCCGGAAAACCGCACGTAGCTGGAACAACGAGTGCAACGGTCATGAACGCTCGGTGCTTCAGGCCGTCTGCTGCGGCGAGTACTTCCGACGGCGCCGGAGGATCAAACGTCCGGGCCAGTTCTGAGATCGGCATGGAGCTGATCACTGCGCTGCACGGGTTCGCCACCAGCCCGTTGTCGGTGAGCGTGACCACCGCAGACGCACCGCTGCTGGTTCGCTTGATGGAAACGACGGGCGCGTTCAGCTCGATGCGTCCTCCACCTCGAACCACCGTTTCCGCGCACTGCTCCCACAGTTGTCCGGGCCCAAGTGCTGGATAATCAAACTCATCGATGAGGCTCGTCGGCGGAGCGGTCCTGCTCCACTTGCGGGGACGCACACCATCCCACAGCACGCTGGCGAGGTTGAGGCTCTTAATCCGTTGGGCTGCCCAGTCCGCTTGGATCGACGCAGCTGGAACGCCCCACACCTTTTCGGTGTACGTCTTGAAGAAGATTTCGTATAAGCGCTTACCAAATGCGGCAGAGGTCCAACCTTCAAACGTTGATTGGTCTGCGGGCGGGCGCACACGTGACCAACCGTAGGAAGCAACGCAGCGGGCAGCTTCAAACAAGCCAAGTTTGCGAAGGGCATCGAAGGGCTTCAGCGGATAGGCAAACAGCCGACCCCGGTACAAGATCCGCGACAATCGTGGTCGTCGAAGGAACTGTTGCGGGGCAATCATGTCCTCCCAGAGCTCCCGCACTTGCTGGGACTTCGAGAAGAAGCGATGGCCGCCGATGTCGAAACGGAACCCGTCGCGTTCTACCGTTCTCGAGATTCCGCCCACCTGCGAATCACCCTCAACAACAAGGCAGCGTTCGCCACGTCGCACCAGGTCAAACGCCGCTGTCAGTCCTGCTGGGCCAGCACCGATGATCACGACGTTTTCAGTCAGTCCGGGATCAACGTGGCGCGCTGGGGGATCAGCGCGATCGAAATCTTCGGACACATTGATTCGTCGGCGCGATTCGGCCGTTGCTTAAGCAAGTTGCAGGAGAACCGCAGGGGTTTGCCTACGCTTCAGGGCGTGCACATTTCTCTTCGGCCGTTCTGAATTCGTCTTGTTGGGCTTTGGAGACTGGTTTGACTCTTTCTTGCACGACGATTTGCCCGTCTGCTCCGCTCTGTATCTGGCGGAAAGAGCCGACGCGCATCAGACAGTCGTACATCTCGCGGTCAGGACCTTCTGCCAATAGTTGGAAGTCCACCGCGATGTATTGCACTCGTTGTGGGTCGGGCCGTGGTGTTCCCTCCACCCCATAGAACACCTGCCGCCATGGGTTGGGGAAGGAGTACGCGACCTCCCGTTCGGCAAGGTGCGGGACGAACAGGTACGTCGCGCTCACCGCGCTGTCGGGTCCAACACGTTCGATTGCTGCTCGCTTAGCCCTCTTTGCCGCATCCTTATCCGTCACCCAGAACGTGTTGCGTCGCACGCCGCTCGGAAGCGCTCCCCACGCAGCGGTAGAGGCGAATGCACACGCGGCCATGATCGAGATCATCGGGATGAGCGCGGTGGGTCGGCGACGACGAATACGGGTGAGGCTCTCGACTGAAGCCAACATCAGCGCCGTGACCGTGAGCGCCTGATAGTGCGGGTTTGCATATGGGTCTCGCGTGAACTCACGCTCGCTCAGCAAGCTGACGGCTACTTGGGGAAGAGCAATGATGAGGCCCTCCGGCCCAGCCAACGGCGTGAACGCAAGCGGTGCTAGCAGATCTCTGCTGTAGCGGACGGGGTTTGCTGAATCCAGCCGGGCCTTCACCAGTGCTGGGTTCCGGATGCCGTTCACCACAACCTCGCCAGGTGAGTCTCCAAGTTCGCCGTAGATACCACCAAACACCGTGCCGCCGCCGGACAGCGCAGGGATCATCACGTTCACCACGCCGAAGAACCAGACCCCCGCAACGAGGCAAGTGATGACGCCTGCACGGGCTGAGCCAAGGCGAATCCGCCGCACGGTTGCGCCCTCGGCGGTGACTGCGTTGAGCGAGATGCCGCGCCGGTTCTTCCACGCGATCACCATCCCCATCACAATCAGGAAGAGCGCAACGTCGGCCTTCCAGATGATTGCTGCAAACGCCCAAAGGGCAAAGGACTTCCACTTGCGTTGATCGGCTGCGTTGTAGGCAAACAGCAGCGGCGCCATCGCCAAGGCGTCCGGATGGAACGTCTCCCACACGTTGCCCTGCACCACCGGCTGCAGTAGCCAGATGATGCCGAGAGCGGCGCCGATGGCAACGGAACCGAGGCGTCGGCGAGCGAAGGAAAAGATTGCGAACGACCCGCTTGCCAGCGACACGGTTTGGATGAAGTTCCACACGTGAGGACCAGCGCCAAGGCGTGCAAGCGGCGCCAGGAACACGTACCCGAACGTGGCGTTGTGGGCGAACGCGTCGAGGCCGAGAATGGTGGAGAACCAACGGCCGTGGCTGATCTGCCAGAGGTACTGCGAGTGGAACCCGAGGTCGTTGTCGAACGTGCCGAACCGGTCGTGGCGTCGCCAAACCTGCAGGTAGTACCAACCGGTCCAGCCGATAGTCGCGGCGACCAACAACCACCACGCCGGTTGACGCCACAGAGGCGGCTCCGCATCGATCGGTGAGCCTTCTGCCCGCCGGTGTGACGCAAGGGTGGGTCGGTCAAAGTCCGCAAGAGCGGCAGCGAGTAGCGGACACGGTTCGTTCAGAGGTTGCGTCAGAGGTTGCGTGACTTGTTGGAGGACTGGTTCAACAGTGGGTGGCACAACAGTCATGCAGGAGGTATCGGGGAATCTTCGTCCGAACGTTTCATCAATGTTGATGAGGCCCTTGACATGATCCGGCGAATCCTGATAGTAAGGTACATGCCTAACTATCTCGCAAAGCCAGCACTCGCTGCTGTCCTGCGCAGTTTGGCAGACCCCACACGGCTGGCCGTTGTGGAACGGCTGAGCATTGCCCCGGCATCGGTGTCGGAGTTAGCTCGTCCGTTCGACATGGCTCTGCCTTCGTTCATGCAACACCTTCGGGTGTTGGAAGACGCAGGCATCGTGACATCACATAAAGCCGGCCGCAGCAGGGTGTACCAGCTCGCTCCGGAACCGTTGCGGATTGCCTCAGAGTGGTTCGCAACGTTTCGCAACCATTGGGATCGGCGCCTCGATCAGTTGGACCAACTGTTGTTGACCCAACTCGCCGAGCCGGAAGCATCACACCCGGAAACGTCAGACCCGAAAACATCAGACGCAAGAACTCCAGACCAACGCCCCCAACTAGCAAGCCTTCTAATCAGACAGGAACCATCATGAGTGACTTCACACCAAACCCGAAACTCGACCTCGTTCTCGAGCGCACCATTGCCGTCTCACCTGACCGGGTCTGGGCCGCTTGGACCGAGCCCGAGCTGATTCTGCAATGGTTCACGCCAGCTCCATGGAAGACCGTTGCGTGTGACATCGACGTCCGTCCCGGCGGTCGTTGCATCACCACCATGGAATCGCCGGAAGGCGAGCAGTTCCCCAACGCAGGCTGCTACCTCGAGGTCATTCCAGGGAGCCTCTTGGTGTGGACCAGCGTGATGGGAGAAGGTTTCCGGCCGGTCGCTCCGGCCAATGGCGCAGCAGACCTTGGCTTCACCGGCCGCATCGAAATTGCACCAGCAGAGGGCGGCGGAACGGTCTACCGGGCAATTGCAATCCACGCCGATGAAGCAGGCTGCAACCAGCACCGGCAGATGGGATTCCACGAGGGATGGGGCGCAGCGCTGGATCAGCTCGTTGCTCTGATGTCCGCCTGACGCAAAACACCGGTGACTACACCGCCCCAGCGAAGAAGTTGAAACTCAGAACGCGCTAGGGAGGTGCGGGCGGTATGGCGATTCCAGTTGGCTGATCAACCGGTACAGCACAAGTGTGTCAGTACTCGCCCTTGATGACGAAGTAGGTGCCGCGAATCTCGCCTGCCAGCTTTGACTTCTGCCGGGCAAACTTGAACCGCGTCGCAAGCTCCTGGGGGATTTCCATGCCAACGGACAACTTGAAACCGACGGCTCGCTTCTTCGCATCTTCAATCGTGTACAGCACGTTGATGGAGAGGCCGCTTTCGTAAAACACGTATGCCCACCTAATACCATCAACTTCGAACATGGTGGCCTCAAGCACCGGGGATGCGATGACGATGTCTCGCTCGTCTTTCAGTACTTTTGCCACGTACGCAATGGTCTTGCGGGCTTTGCTTGCCGGCTCCACGGTGAAGGTGTGGTTGTACTTGGTCTTGAAGTACCTGGCTTCGTGCGCCCGGAGACCGGCCAGAGCATCGGCCACCGGTGATGACTCCAGGCCAACAGTCGAAACGGTTGCGAAATCGACTACGTATGCCATGACGGTCTCCCCATGCGGCCAACGCCGGATGTCAGCGTCGACGCCAGATTATCGCCGCTGCTCGCCGCTCCTCGGTGGAAGCTAGTTGGAAGCTATTTGGCAGACAGGATGGGCCGTAGGCGAGTCGACAATGCCCGTTCCAGGTACGGCGTGACGTGCCATTGGTCCCTGAGCGATTTGTACTGCTGCACTTCAGCGGGGCTGGGTTGACCACCCGTATGGCTGGCCCTGATCATCAGATTCTTGGCCGTGTGTTCCAACGACACGAACTCGATGACCTCGCATCGGTAGCCCATCAGACCCAGCACGTCGCACCGGAAGCTGTCCGTCAGGACGTCACCAAGACGTTCCTTGAGCAAGCCCTTGCGAATCATCGACGAGTAGTCGGTGGGTGTTGCGGAGAGTTGCATCTGGCGTTGTACGTCGTGTTGGCAACACGGAGCCACAAGAACCAATGGCGAACCCCAGGTGACCGTGCGTGCAAGTACATCGTCGGTTGCGGTGTCGCAGGCATGCAACGCGATGACGATGTGGGGCATCGACGGGACGGACGCGTCGTCGATGGTGCCAGGCTCGAACGTGAGACCGGTCCAGCCCAGCTGCTTGGCGCGTTCGTTGGCGCGCTGCATGAGGGGAGCATCACGGTCGATTCCGCGTACTTCGCACGGCAACTCCAAAACCTCGTGGAGGTAGTGATAGATGGCGAATGTCAAATAGGAGTTCCCGCATCCGAAATCGATCACCCGGATGGGCGACTCACGCAGAATTTCTTCGATTCCGTTGGAGCCCATCACGGCCTTCACAAACTCGTTCACCTGCCGGTACTTCTTCTGGCCGGTCGGTTTGACAGAACCTCCCGATGCAAGGCCCAGCGCTTCCAGGAATGGAGCGTTCTCCGGAATGAGGCGTGCCTTGGACCGATCGTGCGCCGTTGACACTTCGGTCGGACCGTTGGTACGCGTACTGAGCACCTTGCCCTTCTTGGTCAGGCGATACTCAATCAGCGCGCTTACTAGCTGCACGGTGAGGTTGCGAACCGCGAACGCAGCAACTTCAGCCACAAGAGGATCGTCTGCTGCCACCGTCTTGGTATCGACCTGCTTGCCATCAAAGCGGGCAATCTGCAGTTCCGTCCCGCGGGCAAGCTCAACCTTGCGGATGGTGATCTTTTGCCACGGCGCCGCGCCAGGCTGCATGGGAACCGACAACACAGCACGGGAAAACTCCGGCGAGCGAAGGTGGTCGGCGAGGATGTCCTGCAGTGTGGTCTCTGACGAGTCCCCTGTCCGGTTGGGCTCTGACGTGACTAGTGAGTCTGGCGTGACTGGTGAGTCTGGCGTGGTGGGCTGTGACATGGAGGTCCTCGGTTGCAGCGCCCGCGAGCAGCCGCGAGAGCCCATCCACCCTACCGGCAGCGCCGATGCATCCCTCTCCCAGGCTCGTCGAGCGCCGGTCATCAAAACGTAAGTTCTCGACATCCGTCACCAAGCCGCCTTCTTGGACGGTTTCGTGACGGATATCGGATGACCTGACATTGCGGACAGAAACCGTCCGCAATGGTTGTTAGCTTCATCCAGACATCCATGAAAGCGAGGGACCCTGATGGCTGCAATCGAAGCAATCGGCCTGACCAAGACATATCGAGGTAAGAACGGTGACGTCGAGGCCGTTCGTGGCGTCGATCTACACGTTGAATCTGGCGAGGTGTTTGGGTTCCTCGGCCCCAACGGCGCCGGAAAGTCCACAACCGTCCGCATGCTCACCACCCTCATGACCATCACCGGCGGCGTTGCTCGGGTGGGGGGCGTCGACGTTGCTGCTCAACCAGATGCCGCTCGAAGAAAGATCGGAGTCGCGTTGCAGGAAGCTGGCCTCGATCCGCGCCAGACCGGACGCGAAATCTTGGTGTTGCAATGCCGGTTGTTCGGCATGGACAAAGCCGCTGCCACTGCAAGAGCTCACGAGTTGCTCCAGCTCGTCGAACTCACCGACTCTGCAGACCGAAACGTCAAGGGCTACTCCGGTGGCATGAAGCGACGCCTGGACCTTGCCTCTGCGCTCGCCCATCGTCCGGAAGTGTTGTTCCTTGACGAACCAACCACCGGCCTTGACCCAGCGTCTCGGCTCACGGTCTGGGATGAAGTCCGTCGCATCAACGAAAGCGGGACAACCGTGTTCCTCACCACCCAATACCTCGAAGAGGCAGACGCGCTCTGCAACCGGATCGCCATCATCGATGCCGGTCGGATTGTCAGCGAGGGAACGCCAGCTCAGATGAAAGCCGATCTGCGCTCACGTGCGGGGCTCCAGCACGACCCAACCCTTGACGAAGTTTTTCTCGATGCCACCGGCCGCTCACGCGATCGGGTTGCAGGATCGGTTCAGGAGGTTCGCTGACATGAGAGAGTCATTCATCCTCGGAGGCAGAGCAATCCGCGAGGCGCTTCGCACGCCAGATTCGCTCTTGCCCACCATCTTCATTCCGCTGTTCTTCCTCATCGTCAACATCGGCCAGGCCGGCCGGGTGTTCCCCACGGGCAATACGCCGTTTCTCAAAGGTCAGGGCTACGCAGCGTTCCAGCTTCCATCGTCGCTGTTGCTTTCAGCGTCGTTCGGAGCGGCTGCGCTGTACCTCACCGAAGAGATCGAAGGCGGTTACTTCGACAAACTTCGCGCCACGCCAATCAGCCGCATCTCGCTCATTCTTGGCCGGCTGTACGCCGAGGCGATCAAGAGCGCTGTTATCACCACGGTCATGATCCTCATCTCCATGCTCTTCGGAGTGCGGATCGAGAGCGGCATCCCGGGCTATCTCATGTTGCTGGTCATTTGTGCGCTCTGGGGGGTCTTGTTTTCGGGCTTCATGCAGTTGGTCTCGCTCAAGACACGGTCCGCTGCGGCCACACAGGGTGCAAGCATGATCTTCTTCCCCCTGCTGTTCGTCACGCCCAACTTTGTGCCACGCAACATGCTTACCCGGCCGATGGAAATTGCTGCGACCATCAACCCCGTCACCTACGTCATGGAAGCAACTCGTTCGCTCATCCTTGGCGGGTTCGATTGGGCCGTGCTGGGCAAAGGGTTCTTGGTTCTCGCAATCGGCGGAGCGCTCATGATGGCGTTGTCCGTCCGGATGATCAATAACTACGACTAATCACGGCCATGGCGAACACCAGCAGCCGCACACTGCAGCTGCTCTCTCTGCTCCAAATGCAGAACTATTGGCATGGTCCGGAACTTGCAGAGCGCCTGGGGGTTTCGGACCGGACGTTGCGTCGAGACGTCGACCGGCTTCGCAATCTTGGCTATGCAGTCGACTCCGTCCGTGGCGTCGACGGTGGCTATCAGATGACCGTCGGAACTCGACTCGTTCCGATGACCTTCAGCCACGAGGAGGCCGTCGCTCTAGCAATCGGACTACGCGACGTAGCCACTGGTTCCGATCCGGCTACCGCTGAAGCATCGCTACGCGCGCTTGCGAAATTGGTCGCAACTCTTCCAGCAGCGGTCCGCAACCAAATCGACCTCATGACCCACGTCACCGAGGGTCCGGGGCCGCGGTACTCAGCCGATCAACCAGCTGCCGATGTTCTTGGAACGACGGCGCTTGGCTGCCGGGATCAGGTGGTACTTCGATTCGCATACCGGCGGCCCGTCGCTGGCCGTGAAGACACCGCCGGCCTCACGGACACACCGGACGAAGCATCGCAACGCGAGGTGGAACCGTATCGGCTGGTGCAGCGCGGGCGTCGGTGGTATCTGCTGGCCTTCGATCTGCACCGGTCGGACTGGCGCACCTTTCGGGTCGACCGAATCTCCCAGCCTTTCTGCACCCGCCACTCCTTTCACCCGCGCCGCTTACCTTCCGACGACATCGCAGGGTACGTCGAAGCCCGGATGCGTGAGTTACGACCCGAGCATGTTGTTCAGTTCGTGGTGCACGCCACAGAGCGCGAGGTTGTTTCACGGCTTCACCACGGGGCCAAGGTGGTTGCAGAGTCCGCCAACCGAACCCGGGTGCAAATGACCGTCGACAACCTGGACTGGGCGATGCTCGCCGTGTTGCAGCTCGATCTTCCCGTGACCATCGTCAGCCCAGAACTTGAAGCACACCTCGCCAAACGAAGTGAGCGTCTCGCTGTGCTCGTTTCGACGACACCACCGTCGGACGTCAGAAGCCGCCGCGGAGCGACCGTTCGTCAGGCTTGAAAGCCGAGATGCGCCCGCGTTGTTACAGACGCCATTCGGGCCCAGCCGTCATGGTTTGCGCCATACCGACACGTGGGACTTGGAGTCGTCGGTGAACGCATTCCGATGCCAGTCCGCCCAGCGGGACTCGAACGTCAATCCCGCCAGCTGGGCCATGAGATCAAGCTCGGAGGGCCACACGTAACGGAACGCCCCCGCCAGTGTTCGGACGCGATCACCAGTGATGAAGTAGTGGTGCGAAACCAGGATCTGATTCACCCGGTCTGCGTATTCGTCGAACCCCAGATGCTCCGGAGAAACATCGTATGGGCGGATAGTTTCGCCCGCTGAGAGACCGTGGAGGTTGGGCACGTTGTTCTCAATCACGAATCGCCCGCCGGGACGCAGGTGAGCTGCCGCGTTACGGAAGCAGGCAACCTGCTGCTGTTGGGTGCGGAGGTTTCCGATTGTGTTGAACACCAAGTAGACGAGCGATGCATCGTCGCAAACCCGGGTCTCGGTCATATCGCCAGTGGTGAGATTGATCCTTTCGAAACCATCCTTCTTGCGAAGCTCGGCCAGCATCGCTTCGGAGAAGTCGATGCCGTAAACCGTCGTTCCGGTGGCCGCCAGAGGCAGAGCGATTCGCCCGGTTCCCACGGCAAACTCCACGGCAGTGCCGTCGCCAGCGAAACCCGCCAACACATCAACAGCCGGACCGACGACATCAGCGCTGAATCGATCCGCCACGGCCCGGTCGTAGTTGGTTGCAACCCACGGCAAGAGATGCGCGTCTGGAACGGAGAGATGGTCCGAGGTCGCCATGTCCAACATCGTCGCATCAACAGTCCACATCGGGCGCTCCATTTTCGGACATGGGTCGGTGAACTTTGTGCCTGCGTCGGTGGCCACGGAGAATCAGCCGCATCTGTCGGCGATGCACAACTGCGCTCGCTGCTGCCCGACGCCAACGGCTAGCCGCCTCTCGAAGAAAACGACCGTCATCCGTCACTAAACCGCCTTGTTGAACGGTTTCATGACGGATGTCAGATGACAGCCACGCCGTCACCTCGGCGCGCCAAGTAGTTCGTCCCTAGCGGGTAGCGAAATCTAGGTTGTCGAGTGAACGGGCTTCGGGCCCCTGCAACACGCAAACGGCAACACGCAACACGCAAACCCTCTCCGAAGGCAAACTGAACCCGAAAATGCTCGTTGTGTGTTGCGCAGACTCGATGCGGGAGGGAGCCACGGAGGGGACATGCCCGCCACTCCCGACCCATCTCCACGAACTACTCGATGCGCAAGCCAGATATGGCCCGAGAGATAACCAGCTGCTGGATCTCCGACGTCCCTTCGAAAATCGTGTGGCTGTTTTCGGTACGTCCGCTTAGTACTGGGACGTTGAGTTTGGTGCGTTCTCGCGTCCGGCGGTCCGCCTCGTTTCGGGTGGTTTCGCCCAGTTGTAGGGATGAAAGTAGGGATGATCTTCGAACCGATCTTCGAAACGTCAGCACGACGTCTAAGTCTTTAGACTGCCCACTCACCGAGGTCGGCCTTAACGAACAATCTCCAGTTCGTAACTCACCTTCGCAGCGGCCGAACGCGCCGCTGCAAGACTCGTGTTCACCAAGAAACGACGGTCTTCTGGCGAACGCTTTTGAAACTCGGGAGTACGGAAGTAGAGGACCAGGTTGGAGACATGCGAGATAAGCCCATCGAGCACCTGGCTTAGCCGCTCACACTCAAAGGGTGCCACAACACTTCGAAATCTCGCATCCGCTTCGGCGAAGACATCCAAGGTTTCGTCGAAACCGGTACGGACGGACTCGTCCCAAGAGTGCCCGAACTCGTCGAGCCCTCGACGGAGCTCGCTGAGGGTCGAGTCGGCCAGCACCACGAAGACCTCCTTGTTGACTGTCGCTTCCTTGAGCACCAATCCCACATGGGCATACGCATCGTTCCACCGGAGAACGATGCCGTTTCCAATGTCAACGCCCTCTCGGCGAACTGGGCGAGCTTCGGGTTCTAGGTCGGCGTCGATCCATTCGCTGCTGCACACGTAATTGCCTCGAGCCTGATCAACCGCAGAAGGCGCTACGAACACCCAAACCACATGCGCCGCAGAATCGCCCCAGCGGCGCTCAGCCGTCTTGCTCCGATTGTATCGGCGCTTGATTCCAAAAGCAGTTACTTGACGAACGATGGATGCGACTTCGGACCGAGTCGCTGTTCCGTTGAGAATCACATCGAACCTGTATCGCTTTGCGCCACCATGCGACACGTCGTCCGGTCCAATCACCGTGCAACGCTCGGTTGCAACAACCGGAGTCGCTCTTTCGATCAGTTCTGTCCGACACAAGTCGATCGTCTGCGACTGGGGGACAAGGATTTTCCAAGCAGTGCCCGTTGATATCAGGGTCGACTCGGAGACTTCCTGCCAGTAGACGACCTGCTTTTCAACATCGCACAGGCACACGATTACGGGCAGCATGTGCTCGCGCCAATAGTTAACGTGAGCGTCGTCGACTCGGAAAACGAACTCACCGTTGGCGGCGATCTCGCTAAGGTAGCTTTCGCCTGACTTAATCTGGATCGAGATCCATCGACCTGTGGCCTCATCGTCCACAAGAAGTTCCGCTGTAGCGTCAATGCCGAAATCAACCGGTTGTTCGCGGAAAGCAAACTCGATCTTCTCGAAGGCTGCCCTGACAATGCCGAGTCCACCCCGTTCCGTCGAGCCACTCCTTAGCGCCTTCATAGGTCGAGTCTATGCGCCGGCATCCGAACCAATCATTCCTTTGCCTGCAGGACACCGCGCGGACTGTTGCTCAAGATTCCACTCCATCAAACCAGCCGCCTCAATGGAGCCCTGCCATCCCGTGGAAGTTTCAAATCGAAACTCACGCCCACCTAAGCGCTCATGCCATCGTTAGAAACTCGCGAACGTGAGCAGCGCTGCCGCAAGCGGGCGATTCGATAACGGTTGACTACGCCTAAACGACAACTAATCGTGATGCGAGTCGACCGTTCCCTCAAAGAATCACTTAGCTACTTTTGATACGTTCGCGTAGTATCAGACGGTTGAGTCTGGCGCGCTTGTTCGTTCAGGCGCCCCTCCTATTTCGGATGACTCGCCGAGTCCTGAGTGAAAGTAGGGATGATCTTTGAGCCGATTTTCGAACGCCGACTCCAGGACTCACTAGTCACCTCGAGATTCGTGGACGCGCTTAACAATGTCCGGGAGTTCACGGAGCGAACTAATCACGAAAACCCGTCCACTATCTATCGCACCCTTCAAACGATCTCGTTCGCGGTTCCATGGCTGGTCAACGAGTACTGCGGTACCGTTGGTCGATGATAGGTACTCCTCTACGTTGCCTAAGTAGTCATCCACGAGCATATCTGTGGCAAATACACTTTTCCCCTTTTCTTTCACCGAGGCAAGACCGTCGATTGAAAGTGCATTCTTGTCAATCCATGACTGAGTCCACTTTTGCGCCTCGGAGGGTCGAGCGGTAATTACACGGATAGTGTGCGAGCGGTAAAGCAAATCGAGCACAGTCTTCGCTCCGTCGTGGACAGGCATCCCGAGGACATACGAGGAGTCACCCATTGCTTCTTCAATCTCCTTAGCGATATCTGTCGTTCGGATTGGCAGCCTCCAGTCGTTTACGTCCTCATACTTGAGACGGATCCCATGCCGGCGTTGGATACGAGGAAGTACGCCAGAAATCTGATTTGCGAGGACTCCGTCGACGTCTATGCCGATCGTCAACCCTTTTGCTTTTCGCTTGTCCCGATTCATTCGCAGGCGTTGCCGCACGAGTCGATATGCAACCATCAAACCGATACCTGTGATCAAACAGATCCAGTCAAGTCTGAATCCTTTGTTGATCCAGCCATGGCCTTTCCGGTTATGCAGATACAGGTACGTAAGCCATAACGCGGCATATGCAACGGCAAAGATTAGGATCGGTGTCAGGCGACTCGCCACCTTGCCGTAGCTATAGCGTCTGAGCAGCCCCGAAATCAGGTATCCAACAAAAATGGCGAAGTATCCGCCGAGAAAAAAGGAACTACTAGTCGGAAGCTCAGAAACGCTGAGGAGCATGTAAGCGTACACAGAAACGATGAACAGGTCGCTAAACAAACGACACTGCTCAACGAATCGTCGCCCGGTTCTCGGGTTGAAGTCGTACGGTCTGATAACCATCGTTACGTGCCAGTCGATCCAACTAAGCACCGCTGTTACATAGACGCTTAGCAATCCAAAAAACTGGAGCTGGTGTCCTACTGCAAGCGGGCGCAAAATCACTTCGTCGTAGCGCCCGATGCTCTGAGCCAAGACAAAGGCAAAAATCACCTGAACGAGCCGCACGAGCTGGTCGGAAACTCTAACGTCTGAGTCAGTCATTCGACTATCCACCGGTTGACATTCATCCCCAGGACAATAGTTGTGCGTCGACGCTGCGGTCACTTCGTGTCATTAGCGTTCATCTCCAGTGATCGGCCGTCCAAGTTGATTTGATAGGCCCGAACTGCCGAAACGTCTTGCGATTCGTTGGCCCGCAAGTTGAGCGCTATAGGCACCGATTCCTTGTTGACAACGCTTCCTATCTCGCGATCACCAACGCGCCAAGGTCGCTCGCCTCGCTTGCTGATTGCTCAAACTCGGCCAAGGGCCTTGGTGGACTGCGTTTCGTCTGGTGCAATCGCCGAGAAAGAAGCAATGCATACATAGGTCGTTCGAAACCGCAGGCAGGGTAGACACACTGGGAGCTTCCGGTGGAACCTCCGATTCGTCCGCCTAGTCAGCGCGCTTACGGTTGGCTTCCGGCCAGGTTCGTCCGTTGAGTACGTCGATCACCCACGCTCGTGGTACCACGATTCGTCTGCGAAGACGGATCGACCGAAGTGAGCCATCTCGCACCGCTTCGTAGGCTGTCGTGCGAGAGATGCCAAGCACACGAGCCGCTTCGGTGACCGACATCGTGGCCGACATTGGTTTGCTGATCGTTGCCGCCTCCATCTCGTCGGCTGTCAGCTCTGGCTCGTCCGGTTCCTGCGGAATGAAGTCGATCATGATCTGTCCGGTGTGTGTTCCCATGAACACACCATTCGCAGTCGAACGGCGGCGAGCGCAACGAAGAACTCGAAATGGTTGTGATTGGCCGGACGACCCGGACGAAACGGAGGTGGCGCAGCTACCTCCCAGTGTGTCTACTTTTCTTGCGGTTCTGCATCAACCTTTATCCGTAGTGTGATTATTCATTTGCATCGATATTGCCGGGCACGGCAACCTCTCTCGGGCCTCCGGTCAGCATCGGCGGAAGTGGACCCGGTGGCCCGCCCTTTGGCAGGGGTGCCGGGTCTGCGCTTTTGGACCCAGGTCGCAATTTGGTTGCCGTTGTCATACGGGCACGGCATACTAGAGAGGTCTCCGGTAAGCATCGGAGGAAGTGGAGCGGGTGGCCAGCCGGAGGTTGGGGTGCCCGTTTTGCGCGTTACGGCCCTGTTTGCCGTTCCTCCCGCAACACCGCGCCGATGAGCTCACGCCAATGGTTCCCAGCTCCCGCAGCCCAGGTAAGGCCGTCAGCTACCCACAACAGCGGGTCTTGCTCGCCTGAACGATGCTCGAACACCAACGAAGGGCTGGCAGATCTGGTCCTTGAGATCGTCCGCACGTCATCGCTGTCATCGTCTCGGCTCTCCAACGTCAGGCGTGGTACCTCGTCGGCTTGGAGGCGCTCAACGATGGACTTCAAACAAGCGTTTCGGGCATCGAATTCCGACACGCCGTGGCTTCGCTGACAAATAACGATGTCGACCTTCAGCGGTAGCTCAACGAACGCTTCCAGGATCAGCTGACGTCGTCGCTTGGACTCGTTGTGAAAATGAATCCTGTTTCCATCCACCGCCAACTCCTCCACCGCCCTACGCACATCGGGCAGTCGTTTCGCTTCCACTAACACGCAACCCATCAAGTACCGCCGGCCCGGATCGACTCGTCGACGAACGCATCCGTTGGAAGAAACCTTCGCTTACTCATTCGTCACTTTCCAACAGCGCGCCAACCGAATCAGCCACGGCTCGATCCGACGCTGCGAACGCGTGGGCATACACACGCAACGTCATCGCTGCGTTCGCATGGCCGAGACGATCGGCGACCGTCTTGATGTCGTGTCCTGCGGCGATGGCGGCCGACGCTGACCAGTGGCGCAAGATCGTGCAAGCGCCACTTCACGTTGATGCCCGACTTCTCACGAGCGAGTCGCCACCAGTAGCCAATGCGATCAGGATTCGGCGGCGAGTCTCCGATCGTGAACATCCATGGGCCGAACTCCTCACGCTCCGCCTGCTCCCGCTCAACTATCAAAAGCGTCGCCGCATCAAGGGTTAAGCGACGCTGATTCGCCGTCTTCGTCGGCGCATCAGCCAACGCAACATTCTCACGCCGGCGATCAATCTCAATCGCCGAGTCAATCGTCAATACACCGTCCGTCACGTCCGTCCATTGCAACGCAGCCAACTCCGAGCGACGCGCACCCGTCACCGCAGCGATCCGCAGCATCAACCCGACCTCAGAACCGATCGCATCGCCAGCAGCAATCACGGAGCGAATCTCGGAAGCGCTCATGACGCCACGAGCCGCGACCTTTCGAGACGAAAGCTCCGCCAACGACGCAACATTGCGTGTGAACCAGCCCCACCGAACGGCTTGCGTCAACGCCGCACGCAACACGCCGTGAATGTTCCGGATCGAGACGTCAGCCAGACCTTCATCTCGTAAGCGCGCATGCCATCGCTCAACATCCTCTATCGTGAGCCGCGCCACCGACAACAGCGCAATCCGATCTCCGTTGATCCGCGCCACCCGTGACCACTGATCACGACATGACGCCGGCAGCCCATGTGATCGAGCTTGCGATCACCCACGCATCCAACACGTCCGACACCGAACGCCCAGCGGCACGCCCCACCGGAGCAACCGTCAACTCGGCAGCGGCACGAAGCGCATCCTTCTTGGTGCCGTGAACGGTTCGCGAAACCTGCGTGGGCGCGCCCGAACCAGAACGCCCGGTGAAGGCGCGCACCTCCAATACACCCGGCTTGCGCTCGCGAATCGTCGCCACACCCGAAAGCTTAGAGACGGGGTGTGACACTAGGGATGGTCGTAGGGATGACCAGACGGACTAGCCGATACTGGACGGACGAAAACTACTCAATCCTCAA
>CAVXQD010000001.1:0-1214086 GCA_963763885.1 uncultured Acidimicrobiales bacterium | reverse complement strand
AGGCGGTACGCACTAGTTGCGGCGATCTCGAGGACGATGGCGAGGGCGGCTGTGGTTGATCGGCGCACGGGTCAGGCACCGGCCGACTCGAACAGCTTGTTGACGATGGTGACGGCGAGCCCGGACAGCAGGGCACCGGTGATGCCGCCGAGGACCCAGTTCTTTCCGGAGATCGCGTGGCCGGCATTGCCCCACCTCGACCACGTCCACGACGCGGCGCCGAACAGGATCGAGCCGACCGAGAGGGCGAGGGCGAGGTACATGCCCCACGAGAGGAGGTTGCCGATGAGGTCGGCCCCGGGGAAGTCCTTGGCCGGGGTGACCGGGTCGACCTGGGCGAGCACGGACGAGTAGATGGCAGTGGCAGACATGTGGGCCTCCGGACAGGTTCGCTGTGATGTGTCCGGTTCCGTATCCGCCCGCCGTCGCTCCGATTCGGACTTCTTTGGGCGAGAAAGTCCGAAATCGTTCAGCCGATGGCGGATATGCAGAGCGTGGAATCACCCGACGAACTCACCGACGCCGATCTCGCCATCTGGCAGCCGTGGTCTGCTCGGCTCGTGGCCGTGATCGACGCCGTGCGCTCCGTGCTGGCGAGCAATGGCGACGATGCGGGGAAACGTGCGCAGGTTGCTGAGCTTGGAGCCGAGGCAAATGAGCTGTTGGGGCTGCTGGGCGCGCAACCGGTTTTGCCTGGCTCTTTCGGCCGAGCTGTCGATCTGCTCCGGTCGCCGGAAGGCGCCGAGCCGTTGCACATCGCCGAAGCGATCGACCGGCTCACCTCGTTGGCGCACCTCGTCCGGCCGTGCTCGCCGACTCTGCCCGCTGCTCGACCCGGACGTGTGCGCCACCGGCCTCAGCGCGTTGCCGATCAGCCCGAACTACCCGGCCTCGTACCAATCACCCAAGGAGCGACACCATGAGCAGCACCCGACTCAGTCTCAACCGATGCATCCTCGCCGGCCGTGCCGTCGGCGACCCCGTCACCAAGCACGTGACCTCACGTCACGGCGAAACCACACTCACAACGTTCAGCATCCGCACGCCGAACGACACCTACGTCGGCTCCGTGATCATCGAAGTCCAGGCATGGTCACGAGTCGCCGCTGTCGCCCAGCACATCGTAAAGGGCCGAGTCGTCGCCGTCGACGGCCAACTCACCCAGCACGAGTACCTCGGCCCCGACGGCAAGAAGCAAACCCGCACATCGCTCCGCGTGGACCGTCTCCAGCTCATTGACGAAGTCGAGGATACGTCCGGGGGCATAGATTCACCGACTTGATTCCTGCAGTTTCGATTGCGCCGACCGGGAGAGGCTGGAACCGACGTCGGAATGGACTTGACCGATACGATCGGTCGATGTCACCGAATGAGGCAGCCAGTCGATCTCAGGTTCCGAAAACGCCCGTGGCGAACGATCCAGCGGATGACGACCTCCCATGGGATCGATGGCGGGACTACATACGAGATCATCTGGCGAAGACTGGGGTGAAACAAGACACTTACATACGCGCCGCCGCTCGGCTACTTAACGTCACACGGGGGACCGTCAAGGGCTACTTGCATGGGCCCGGAAAGGTGCCGTTCAAACGTTTCGCGAAGCTAAACGAGGCTGCCGGGCTCGACGTCTTTGTCGGCCTCGCGTGTTTGGGAGTAGTTCCCGAAACCTTCGGTACAGCGATGCTCGAGAAGCATCAACTCGAGATCCGGAATCGTGAGCAACAGGAGCAACTTGCACAGCTGGCGGCAGCCAGCGGCCCAGCGCTTGTTGCGAAGGCCGTTCTCGAAACAAGTGGCTGGTCAATCGGGTGCCGACCAGTGTACGAGGGGCCGTCTGGCTATGAAATGCATGTCGCAAACCGATTGACCCTGGTCGCGAATGATCGTCCGACCACGAGCGGACAGGACCTCGTCGAACTCGCTCGGCGAGAACTCGGGCCAGCTTTGGCCGCAGCTGGGGCGATCGAAATCGGAGATCGAGGGCAAGACCAGTACCCGACAGCAACAGAGGTGAACAAGTCGATGTGGGCCGTCGAGGTTTTAGATGCACCTCGACCACCTGTTCTCGGCGTTTCACAAGCAACTTTGCACAGCATCGTGGTCATTGGTACGACTGTGCATTCTTGGCCCGACGACGTCGGATCGCTAATTGCCCATAGCCTTGGGTTCGGTTTTGCGAACGATCGTCGGCTCGCCGTTTCTCTCTTCGGCGCTATCGCTAAGGACGCCCGGCACTACGCAACTGCGTTTCGCTCGCTGACCGCAACCCGAGACTCTCGCACGAATTATGTGATAGCGGGACGACTTTCAGACAACGGAGGTGAACCTTTCATGGCGTCACACCCAGCTCTTGATTTTTTGGCGTCAAATGACGATCTGCGAACTGTTGTCGTCATATTGGACCAGACCGATCAACTAATTGAACGATGGGAAGCCGCGGACGGCAACACCGAAAACACCAAACAATGGCGCGACGCTCTACGCGCTGCTGCCATGAATTCACGTCAACCCTCAATCATCGTGGAAACCAACCACCCGTTTGCCGGAGGAAGCGAACCAGCCGAAAGATCTCGGCGCATGGCCTACACGGAGCGAGCGATGTCCACGGCATCGTTGGTCTTAGCGAACCTTCAACGATCTTTTGGAGTTACGCCAGTATTCGCAGGGCCCGGCGTCCGCCGCCACTCCTGCCCGGAAGGCTTCCAAAATTTTCACCGCGACTATTCTGCCGGGTTCGGCGACAACCTCACCGCAGGATACGTGCCCGATCGTCACGGCGTTGGGCGCATCGAACTCGTGAACTTCCAGCGGTAACGCGAAACCCAACCCGAGGTTGCTATCCCGCGTCGTGTTGATTCTGGTCCTCTGGTACTCGAAGCAGTCTCGAACCGTTCGAGGCTGTCGCACGAGGAGAAGAACAATGCCCAACATTGAACGAACCCACAGCGTATGGGCTCGAACGGCCTTTCGAGCTTGCGCTGTCGTGGGGTCTCTCGCAACATCGATCGGCTTTGGTGTCGTTGCCGCACCGCCCGCCCACGCCGCGGCCCGGCTGGGCGGTATCAATATCAACTGGGTGTGCGCTGCATCTTACCCATCGTCGATCGCCTGGGGCGATGCCTACGCTGCCAACGTACGACCGAACAACGCCTACTCGTGGAGGTGCTTCTGGGGCCCCAACTCCTACGGCATCGACCTCAACGCCGGGTGCTCAATGCAGTACGGGCGAGGCGCATGGGCGGCCACCAATAACCCCTCCAGCCCCTATTCGTGGAGCTGCTATCGGTGAAGCCAACCGACTGAGCTGAGGCTTCATTCTGCTCGAAGGGCTGTCACGAACCAGTTCGGTGACAGCCCTTCTGCGCGCTCCGCCCTTTGCAAAGGCAACGCGATCCACAACTTTTCGTCGGTGGTTTACCGAGGTCGAGATGCGGTCTCGTGGAACTGCACTCGAACGTCGAGCGCAATCAACAAGGAGCCTTAGATGTTCACCAAACGTAAGGAAGAGGATGGTCTCTTCACCATCGGCACCGAAACAGCAGGTAAGCGAGCCAAGATCACAGCAGGAGCGATGTTGCTCGCGATGAGCGTTGCTGCAGTCCCCCTCCTATCCCCGGCTCCGGCCTCGGCTGCTAGCCGGGTGACGATCACGAACACCGCTTATCCGCTCCCCGCCGGGATCTTGTTCCGTGCCGCGGCCGACATGAACTCAGCGAAGACCGGACCCGGTGGCTACGACGGCGACTGGGCGGATCTGGTCTGCGGAACATGGGGAACGGCTGTGGGACCGTTTGCGAATCGTCGTTGGCATATCGTTCGCACCGCACGAGGCCAGGGCTACATCGCCGACCGATATCTGACCACCCCCAATGCTGCGAACCAGCTCACCCCCGGTGAACCCGAATGCGGAGCACCTCAACCAGCGAACGGTGCCGACCAATGGGCACGCAACCACGTGGGTGCCACAACGCCGACCGCCGCTGAACAAAACGGCAACGCCGCGTACGGCTGGTCAGGATGGTGCTACCTGTTCGCCTACGACGCGTACTACTTCGGGATGGGCCGCCGAGACCTTCCTACCGGCCGAGCGATAGACGTCATGAACACCTATGCAGCCCAAGGCCGCCTCTCCGGTGGAACACCCCCGGCCGGAGCGCTCGTTTTCTGGGGAGCCAACCCAGCGAACAGCGCTGGGCATGCCGCAATCTCGATCGGCAGCGGACGCATCATCGGCACCCGCGGGTTCGAAGGTGCCGGACTTCCGATCTCGGAGTATGCAATCACTGACATCCCCAACTACCGCGGCTACGTCAACCCGTAGCTGGTATCCCTGGGAGGCTCTCGCAGACGGACGGGAGTCTCCCTCGATGAGCGCGCAGGGACCGACCCGCCAAACTTACGCAAGAATCCGCCAAGTCCAATACACCGAATCACTCGTCCCGGAGGAACACATGTACGACATCGTCATCACAACGAACGCCACTCCCGAAGTTGCAAAGCAGGCTGCGATGGGGGCTATGGCCCGCAAATCCGCCGGCCTCACGGGCATTGCGCTCGCCGGCAACCCCTACACCCTCGTCGGCGAAGAAGGCAGCGCGCTTTCCTACCGCAAAACCTCGGGCAAGGAGACTGGAACCATCATGGAAATCGGGATCACGTCAGCCCAAGGTGTGACCACCATGACCTTCGGGCTCGCGAAATTCAGATCATCGAAAGCGTCTCCAATTTTGCCAGGGGTGGTGGTGTCGAAAGACGACCTCCGAAACTACGCACGCGTCGCCGTCCGGCACCTCACCAAGGGCGGCCACACTGCGACTTCGGCGAAGCATCGCGTCTGACGATCAGTTACGGAAGATGTAGCGGCCGACGATCGCGGCGTCAGAAAGTCGAGTTATCGGCGTGGCTATTCGCAGCGACCCACCCCGGGATGTGCGATGAGCAGGAGTCGCTTGTAGCTGTGCGCTTCCTCTGACGTTCGGGCCATGCCTTGCCTCTGAAGCGGCTCCGGTCTACGTGAAAAGCGGCGACATCGCTCGCCGCTACTGTTCAATCACTGTCGCCGACTTCGAGGGGAGCTGAATGATGTCGAATTCCCGCGCGGCGTCTCGTCTTGTCCGCTCGGCAATCGTGTTCCCGTTCCGTCTCTTCGGTGGTGTGCTGTCCCTCGCCGGTGGTCTCCTGGGAAGCCCCTGGTCTCTGGTGCTCGATCACGACCGGAATCGGCGGCGGCGGGCGCGTAGGGCTTGAGTCGATCGGCGAGTGTTCGCTCCGGCAGCTGTTTGGCATCTGACCGTGCTCGGAGAGAGCGGTCACGCCACCACTTCCGAGCCCGCAGGTGGATCGGCTGAAGCGTGCCATGGATGCAGAGCGCGTGGAACGGTTTGATCTGGCGGACGAGGTCGGCCGAGACGAGCGCCGTGGCCGTCGTGTTCTCTGTCGTCGAGTGACGGCCGGTCATCGTCCGATCAGTAGTCGCTGATCGGGTGAGTACTTCTTGGTTGCCGGAGAGCTTCGCAGCGGCATCGCCGGTCAGGGCGTCGCTGATGCCACCGAAGAAGATCTTGGTGGTGTGGTTGGTTACCAGCGTGTTGGTCTGGTCTCCGTAGCGGTGGGTGATCTGTGCGAGTGACTGCCAGAACGTCATGAGCGTGATCCCTACCGACGCGCACGTGGTCGACAGTGACGGCAGCCACGACGCTGCGGTGTTGCCGGCTTCGTCGAGTACGAGGAGCACGTTGGGGAGCGCCTTGTTGTCGCGGTTGCGGCGCTCGTATGCCTCGTCAGTAAGTGTGCTGATCAATCCTCCGAACACGATCGCGAACCGTTCCGCCTCGCCGGGTTTCGATGGCATGCAGATGTACAGCGATCGTCGGCCGTGCCCGCCGAGGAGCCAGTCGAGATCGACGCTGTCGGCGAGTCTTGAGTTCTTCGCGACGCGGGTGTCTTCCCATGGCTTGAACAGGATCTGGCTTGCGGCGTAGATGCTGGAACTGGTCTCGGGCGCCTCGGCCCAGATACCGGCGACGATCGCGATCGCTAGCTCTGCATCTTCGGCGTGATCCGACATGGCGAACGCGTTCGTGAGGATCTGATGGAGCAGCAATGAGTACTTGTCCGTCGGGACCTGCTTGCCGCCCTTCTGCGTCTTGGGTGGCACAGCGGTCCACAGCACGACGTCGCGCATCGTCTTCGACCCGATCGCAGCGGCGTAGAGCAACGCCCACGCGAGTCGGCCGGCTTGCTCGGTCCAGAAGTCGTGGTTCGATCCGCCGCGCCCTGTTGGTGCTGCGGCGATGAGGTTGTTCGCAACAGCTTGGGCACCGACAGCGGTGGCGCAGAACGGGAGCGGCGACCAGCCGATGTTGCCCATGCCTTCGGTCGAATCGAGCGGGTCGAAGATGGCGACGTCGTCGAGCGCCTTGCGTCGCCGGATCGTTGCTTGGAGCAGGTCGGTCTTCACGGACGATGCGATGAGCGGTCCCCAGTCGTGTTCGAGGATCGCTCCGATGGCGATCACGGTCTTACCGCATCGTGCAGGTCCGACAACGAGCACTCCGCCGCGGTCACCTTGTCGTTCGTGTTGACGGCGTCGTGTCTTGGCGGGCCGTTTCTCGGTGGCGAGGAGCTTCCCGGCTGAGACTCCGAAGATCGTGCGTCCCGGTGTCGGTCCTTTCACGATGAGCGGCGCAAGGTCGGCCCGTGTTGCTTCGCGTGACCATGCGGGTGCACCGAATCGTGCGTCGCGGTCTTGTCCGACGTTGCGGTTGCCGGTGAAGAGTCGGGCGATGCTGAACGCGAGCGCGCCGGTCACGATCCAGACGGCGACGGTCGCTGTCCAGAACGGGACGGGTCCGGTCAGCAGCGTTCGTGGGTAGTCAGCCGGCCAGGCATCGGCGGGTCGGGTGGCGTGTTGGGGGAGGTGGCGGGCGAGGTGGAGGATCGTGTCGAGGGTGACGTCTCGGAGGAGGTGTCGGTGCATGACGAGCGCGGCGAGTTGTGCTCCGGCGTAGAGGCCGGCGATCAGAGTCGCTGCGACGGCGAGCAGGGCGAGGATCGGTGCGGCGGGGTCGCCGGTGTTCTGATGGGCGGGGCCGGCGGGGCTCATGCCGCGTTCGCCTGGTGGTAGCGGGCGAGAGTGTCGATGGCGGTCTCGAGTTGGCGTCGGACGACTCGCTCGCACACGAATCGGCGTCGTGCTTCGGCGCTGATGGTTTCGCCGTTGAGGAAGCGGCGCGCGATGAAGACGCCGTCTCGTTGGCTCAGTTCGCCGGCGCGCACCGCAGCGACGACGGTGTCGAGGAAGAGGTCGACACGGGTGGGGCTGAACGGGTCGGCGTCGACATCAGCGATGAGGATCTGTCCGTGGATCTCGTCGTTGATGTCCTCGACGAGCACGGGCGCGCCGTCAGCTTGTCGACGCCACTTCTTGTCGGCGCGGTCGACGGCACGGGCGATCATCGTCGCCGGGTACGGGTGTGGTCCTCGTGCGGCGAGACGGTCAACCTCCGTGAGGACGGCGGCGACGAGTTCGGAGCGGTAGTCGTCGATGTCGTTCGGGTCAGTCACCCGGCGGTACCGACCGACGAGGCGGGCGAACGCTTCGACGATCGTGAGCCGGATCATCGGTTCGGTGGGTGCGTGGGTGATGAGGGCGTTGAGGATGCGGACCTGGTCGGCGAGTTCGGCGTTGTGCATCGCTCGGACGACGTCGGCAAGGTTGTCGTAGTCGGCGAGGACCGTGGTGCTCGATGCGATGCGGGTCAGCGTCCGACGGGCTTCAGAGGAGTTGGCGGTGGTCTGGAATTCGGATCGGATGGCAGTGAGTAGGTTCATGCCGTCGCACGTTGCGGCTGCAACGTTGCAGCAAAGGATGCGGAACACCTTGCGAACAAGGTTGTGCGCGCCGATTTTTCATTGCAGCCGGCAAGCATTTGGTTGCAGCCACTGCCTGGCCGCCCGCGCGCGCTCAGTCCGGGGCGGTGCTCAGGGTCTTGCGGTAGTCGATCGACGTGGGCTCGTTGAAGCCGAGATGGGCGTTCCGGCCGACCTCGACGAACCCGAGCGAAAGGAAGAACCGTTGGTTCGCCTCCAGGGCGATGCGCACCGAGCAGTCGATTCCGTCGAGACCCGCGTTGCGCGCCTCGGACTGCACGGCTTCGACGAGCGCCGCACCAACGGCGTGCCGACGAAACGTCGGCAGGACGCTGAGGCGGCCGAAGTAGAGATGGCGTCCTTTGGGCTTGGCCAGTACGGATCCGACGGGCACGTCGTCGGCGAGCGCGAGCATCCCGATGCTCCCGTTCCGGAGTTCCCACTCGATCGACTCTGCTGTCTCGTGCATTGCTGCCGACGGGGGATCCAAATGACCCTCGTACTCGGCAAAAGACTCGTGAACCAGCCGGCAGAGCAGCGCAGCGTCCTCGGTCTTGCTGACCTTGATCGGCACGCGGTCCACGTTGTCAGCGTAACGGCGAACTCATGATTTCGGCGGGGCGAGCAAACCGCTCCGACGGCTCTACCGAAGTCGGAGCGAGTCCTGCGCCGGCCCGCGCTTCAGTTCTTCGACGGCTTCGACGGCGAGCTCGTACTCGATCGACGGCGTGGCGGGTTCGGGGCCGAGTGCTCGGACGAGCGGGTCGAGGAGGTCGGATCGGTCGTGTGGGGTTCGTCCATCGAGGTGTCGCCAACGTTCGATCGACTCGGCTGCCGCTGACCATTCGATTCCGTTGTCGGCGTCCTTCGGTCGTGGGCCGAGCAGGTCGGTGATGTAGCGGGCGGGCGACGCGACGGCAACATCGATGTGCGGCTGAAGGGCGCGCTCGACTCGTGCCATCGTGGCCTCGTCGACGGGTAGCGACGTGCGGGCGGCTGCGTGTTCGTCGGCGAGTCGGCGGACCTCGACGCGGTGCTGATGGATCTTCTCGAAGGGCTCGGCCGCGATTGTCATGGCGATGTGATCGCGTCGTTGACGGTCGGATGCGTTCGGCGGGAGGAGGCTGGTGCCGTAGCGGGTTTCGTAGTCGACGATCGTGTGGACGGCATGGTCCCAGCTCGGGCGAAGTCTGTCGTCGGCGGGTGGCCTCGGACCGATGCGATCCGTGACGACCGGCTGCGGTGTGTTGACGCTTCGGGAGCCGATGCGTAAGGCGACGAGGTCGAGTGCTCGCTGCGCGTCGGCATCGAACGTCGCGAGGTGACGGAGGTCGGGGAGGCGGAGTTTGGCGAGTTCGTTGATCCGTGCGGCGTCGGGGTCAGCGGTCGTGGCGATACTGGCCTCCGGTTGTTTGGTGAGTTGGTCGGTAAGCGCGCTGATGGTGGCGCGCGTGTCCGCGACGGTGGGCAGGCCGAGGTCGGATCGTTCAATGGGTTCGAGGTCGTGTCGGCGTACGGCGTAGACGCGTGCGTCGCTGGTGCCTCGGGTGAGGCCGACGTAGATGCCTTCGGGACTTGAAATGTCGGAGGCGACCACGCGTCCGGCCGCGTAGGTGGCTCCCTGCGCTATGTGAGTTGTAACGGCGTAGGCCGGAGTCAGTCCGCCGACGATCCCCGGTCGCAGCGTAGCGGTGAGAAAGTTGTGATCGAGGATCAGAGTGCCTCGATCGTGGAACTCGACGGTGACGCTGTGGTGGCCGTCAGGGTCGGTGCCGATCGCGGCGACCGTTCCGTGGGTGCCGTTCCGGAGGCGGCGGCCATCGTCGAATCGAAGCTCCGCGTGCCGGGTTCGCGTGACGACTTCGTCGCCGATGTACAGCGTCGCGTCGCCGATGCGGGTGCCGGGTCCGGTGAGGGTTCCGTCGGCGCGGAGGAGGACTTGGGCTCGCTGGTTGAGTTGGTGGCGGACGGTGTGGTGTTCGGCCATCATCCGGCTTGGCCGGTCGCCGGTGGCGTGTTGGTGTTGGCGGTCGAGGTACCAGTCGGCTGCGAGGTCGTCGAGCAGCTCGCCCGCGGTCGGGGCGGTGTGGATGCGTTGGTGGTCGTTGAGCCGTTGGAGCGCAGCAGCGATACGGCCGTCTCGGTAGTCGGTGTTGGCGAGGCGGACGTCGGCCATGAGCGGGTCGGTCTGGCGACGGTTGGTGTCGAGACGGGCGGCACGGTCTCCGAGCTCGTTTACGAGGTGAGCCCAGAGTCCTCCGGCGTCGACGGCTCCGTGCTGTGCGGGGTCGCCGACGGTGATCATCCGCGCGCTTGCTTGTTGGACGGCGCGGGTGAGGGTGCGGTGGTCGCGGTTCGACAGGGTCGAGGCTTCGTCGACGATCAGAATTGTGCGGGCGTCGAGGGCTTGGTCGCCGTTTTCGAGCGCGCGGATGAGTGAGGCGACGGTGCGGGTCGGGATGCCGGTCGATGCGGCGAGCTGGTCGGCAGCTGATCCGGTGACGGCGACGCCGAGGGGCTTCCAGCCGGATGCTTCCCAGGCGCGGGCGGCGACTTCAAGGGCCGCTGTCTTGCCGGTGCCCGCGGGTCCAACGACGATGCTGTATCGGTCGGGGCTGGTGGTGATGTGGTGGACCATCGCGGCCTGGTCGTCGCCGAGGGTGTGGCCGGAGGCGGTCTGCCACGCATTGATTGCAGCCGTCACGGTGTCGGGTTGAGCGGCTGCAACCAATTGGTTCATGCCGGTCAGGTAGGCGTTGATGACGTCGTATTCGAGGGCAAGGACGGCGGTGGTCGTGTACCAGCGGGTCTCGCCGGTGCGGGCGCGTTGGTGGGCGGGGACGGTCACGGTGACGACGTCTGGTGAGGCGAGCCAGGTGTCGGTGAGGCGTTCGACGAGATCGGCCGTGAGTCGGTTGGAGCCGTGGGCGGCGTCGTGGTCGATGAGGTGCTGGACGACGTCGCGGCGTCCGAAGATCCCGTTGCGACGGGTGACGCCGTCCGGTGAGTGGAGCCAGGTGGTGAGCTCGTCGATGTCTCGTGGGGTGAGGGCTGCAACCTTTCGTCGGGTCTGGTCGGTGAGCTGCAACCAATCGTGTTTCGTGAATCCGAGGGTGGCGAGGGCTTGTTGCCAGTCGGCTTCGAGGGCGTCCCAGTCGGTCGGGTACTGCTTGGCGGCGCGGGTCGCCTGGGCGGCGTACTGGCGGGCTTTGAGGGAGTCGAGGCCGAGTTCGGAGGTGACGGAGATGACTTCTTGACGGCGGGTCGACATGGCGTCGATCACCGGCCGGGGGACGTGGGCGAGGTCGGCGAGGCCGCGTTCGACGGGGTTCCATTCGACGCCGAGCTGGGTTGAGAGGTGGTTACGGATGACGGCGCCGGCGACGTAGCCGGCGGTCTTGGCGTGGTGCATGAGGCCGCGGGCGTCGATCGCTTGGGTTCGCTGCGGGTGGGTGCTCGGGGCGAGTGGTGCGGCGACGTTCGCGATGAGGACGTGCTCGTGGAGTTGAGGCTCGAGATGCCGGTTCGTGAGGTGCCGGTAGGAGGCGGCCCAGACACCATCGGCTCGTTCGCTGCCACGGCCGCGGCGGACGTGGAGGGCTTGGTCTTCGAGGTACGCGATCGCGGCGTTGACGCCTGCGTCGATGCCTTGCTCGATGACCTTGCGTTGTTCTGGGTCGGCGTGGACCCAGGCGAGCGAGATCGACTTCTCGACGGAGATCGTGACGTCGTAGGCGACGACGACCTTTGGTTCCTCCCGGGCGTTGGCGAATCGCTCGACGTCATCGCGTCGGAACGCCCACGCGCGAGAGTCGAGCTGGATACCTTGCAGCCGTGCGCGCCGATTGGTTGCAGCTTTTTCCGGGGTGCGCTGGGTGTCGATCGCCAGCTTGCGGACGTATTGCTCGGACGATCCGAGGAGGGCTGCAACCTGTTCGGTACTGAGGAGTTCATCGGCCGGACCGTGCTGATTGACAGTGACATCAGGGCGGTTGCGTTGAGCTCTTCCGGCGGAGCCCGTTGCGGCGACGAGTAGCTCGCCGGTCCGTGGGTGGCGGCCCGAGAGGACTTCTCTCAGAACGTCGGGGTCGACCGGTCCCGTGAGTTGCTCGCCTCCAACGCCGCGCCCGTGCCAGATGCCGGGGCCTTCGGCGGAGTCGGCGTAATACGCGACCGGCGACGAGTTCGGGGCTGGCACCCTCGATCCGCGTTGCAGGTAGTCGATGATCTGGCCGACGGCAGCGTCGACATCGGAGGCGGCGGAACCGAGCGGAGTGACGTGAACGATTGGCACGCATACATATCCGCTCTCGGCCGAGGCGATTCGGACCAGAATCTGCAGCGTGTCGGAAGATCTTTTGGAGCCAGAGCCCGCGGCGCGGGTGATTCGACAGTTGTGCGCACTCTCTGACGGCGAGACCTCAACCCATGTAGCCCGTACCTGGATCGTGCTGGCGCTTCGAATGCAGTTGCCCTTGCCCGACGCGGGCGTGAACCTGCCCTTCCACGTGCACTCGTGTGTTTCCGAGTCGGAGGTGTGCGACGCGTCCAGCTGTCGCGCAATCCTCACGTTCCTTCGCCCCGAACCGACGCGGAACTTCCAACTGGCATCTGTTCTGCGCTCGTTCGGCACAGCTCTTGATTGGCTCGCAGCAACGCCGATCGATCTGAAAGAACTTCGAGTGCTCGGCGGTCGTGTGCGGGATTGGTTTCTCATCGCCGGGTTTCCCGACCCTGAGCCCGGCGACCCGCACTTCGAAAGGGAACAAGGGGACCTCCCGGGCGCGGCGATCGACCTAATTGCGCCGAGTCTTCGACACTTCAGTATTACGACCGGGGCCTCAATTCCGGCGCTCACTTACGAGACCCTGTGGCCGGTCTACCTCTCGGTCCGCGAGGCCGCCGACGGAACGTTCGACGAAGCGACCATCACGGTGGTGAGCGACGACATGGGTGGACCACAGCCCGCGAACGATGCAGCTCTTGTCGAAGCGGCTCGCCTTATGCCGTGGACTCACTGGGACCCTGTGCTGACCGTGCTGGAGCTGACTGCGTCAGCGACCAGTGATTTCGAGATGACCGGCGACCATTTCGGAGTGGTCCTCAAGGCAGCGACGGCATCAGAACTGCTACTGAAGCACTTGGCATGGATGCTTCGTTGGGAGGCGACCGGCACGATCAGCAAGACCCAACTCCGGATGACGAGCGCTGAGGTGGTCGACAAGCTCCTCTGCCCGTGCCTCGGTCCTACCTGGAACCGAAAGCTCGACGGGCCTCTTCGATCTTGGGACAAGGAGATCCGGGAACTGCGCAACGACATCGTGCACGACGGCCGTCGTGTCTCGAGGGACGCAGCGGGTGCGGCATTGACCGCACTGGCCATGCTCCTCGTGGCTGCTCAGCAAGCGCTCGTAGAAGTGGTGGGCACGTATCCTTGGACCACCCTCAACTGGGCGACGAAGGCGTTGTGGGAGAGCGGCGCGATGGAGACCACTCGTGCCGTTATCGCAGGAGACGGCGAACTCGATCAGGTCATGCGCGAGCGACTCAATGAGTACCGGCAGGCGATCGATCCGGAGGTTGCAGCGCAACCTCCAACTGTGTAGAACCTGCTTGCGATTGCTGACAGGCGACGGGAGGGCTGCAACCAATTGTCGACGGCGAGGGTGGCCAGTCGAGTCGGAGCGGAGCGGAGGCTCGAACCGTCGGTGCTAACGATCGTCGTGCGTGGACGATCGATGTAGCGGTGTGATGAGCGAGTTCACGAAGCGTTCAAGGCGTCATCGTCTGGTGCGTCGAGGCGGGTGCTCGTTGAGTGGACGGATCGCGCGGCTAGACGATAGACGAGTCGTCGGTGGAAGAGGCGTGAGAGCTCCGAGGAGCGGTAGTCGAAATGCCTCGGGGCGTCGATGACGCTGTTTCCTAGGATGGCTGGGTGAACGTACGTGCCCTGAATGCTGCTGATGCTGGGGATGTGGCCGCGTACAGGTCGGTCCGGCTGCGTGCGTTGTCGATGAATCCTGAAGCCTTCGGGTCGACATACGAGCGGGAGCTGGCCTTCGATGACGAGAGCTGGCGTAGCCGTGTCGGTACCTTCCGTGGTCGGCCGGGCAGGGTCCTTTTCGCTCAGGATGACATTGGCCCGATGGGTATCGCCGGGATCGGGCTTGAGAACCCGAGCGAACACGATGGCGTCGCGACGGCCTACCTGTGGGGCATGTGGGTCGATCCGCGAGCAAGAGGTAACGGCACATCTAGGGCGTTGGTTTCCGCGTGCATTGGCTGGGCCGCGGCGTCGAAGGTGTCGCGGGTGGTGCTCGACGTTGTGAGAGACAACAGCGTCGCGATCGCTCTGTATGCACGCTTCGGGTTTCTTCCAACGGGTCGCGTCGGCGGGCTTGCCTCGAATCCGTGCGCCGAGGAGCTCGAGATGTGCCTGCTCGTCCCTCACTGATCGCCCATCGCGTTCGAGCCGCCGGGGTTTCCGGCGGCTCGAAAACACGGTTCTGCGGTTGGCCTCAGGCGGCGGTGGTCTCGAGTTGTTCGGCGTGGGCGTTGCCGAGTGTCGGGCACTTGACGGCGAGGCCGGCGAGGAGTGCGGGGCTGAGCGTCGAGGCGCGGCGTTTGACGTACAGGGTGTGGGAATCGCCGGGGATGAGATACGCCAGGTGGAACTTGACGAGTCGGTTGATGGACCGGTCGAGGCGGGCGGGTGCGGCACCGAGTGACCATGCGAGTTCATCGTGTCCGATTCCGATCGCTGCGTTGTCGTCGGCGGGAAGCCACATGTTCAGGCGGGACCAGGCGAGGTAGCTGAGCGGCCCGATCACGGGCAGAACGTAAAACTGCGCGTAGTTCGAGTCCGGTTCGTGGATGTTGGCGGTCGGGGTATATCCGGCGGCGACGGTGATGAGCCCGGCCGGGTTCGGCGTGAGGACGGTCGGCGTGTTCATCGTGTGACCGTTCCTGTCGTGATTGCTGCGGCGAGCGGCGCGAGTTCACGGGTGATGCTGCGGGGCGGGAAGGTGGTAAGGGTGCCAGAGTCGACTGCGCGGGCGATGGCTGGGTCGTGGGGGACGGTGGCGGTGATGGTCGTGCCGGTGACGGCTTCGACGTCGCCGGGGTCGAGCGCTCGGCCGGGCTCGGTGATGACGACGAGGTGTGTCGGTCGGCGCCTTCCGGTGGCGTGGCGGAGTGCGAGGTAGCACGGGCGTGTGACGAGTACCCGGGTGCCTGCGTGGCGGACCCATTCGTGCGCGTCGGGTGCGGCGTCGATGATGACGGTGTCGTACCGGTCGAGTCCGCCGGTGAGCAGTCCGTAGTTCGCTGCGGTGAGCTCGTGGGCTTGGTCGCCGCGGGTGATGAGGTCGAGGTTCTCGGTGATGGGCGTGACGATGTCGGCCAGGGTGACGTTCGTGTCGGTGAGGTAGTCGGCGAGTCCGGGCCGGTCGCGATTCGTTGATGCCGAGTACGGCGGCGAGGTCGGTGCCGGTATCGACGAGCAGTGTCCGCTTACCGGCGTGTGCGGTGAGGGTTGCGAGCGTGGCGGCGATGGTGGTGACGCCTTGCCCGGCTTTGTGTGCGTAGATGAAGGTGATCATGTGCGGGTTCCTTTTCCAGGTCCGAGGTGTCCCGCCGATTTGGCGGGAAGGGCTTGCTGCCCTGCAGCAGATGGCTGCCGCGTTTCGCTGGTTGGGTGGCCGGTCAAGGGAGTGGGTGCTTGGTGGCGTCCGGCAAGCGCAGCGTCACCGCAGGTGTGGTGGACGGCATCGGGCTGCCCTTGACGGGACGGGACCCGATCAGCCCACGTCGACGATGTGACGTGCACATACCTTGTTCGTCGTCACCGTGTTGTCGGGGCTGCGTACCAGTCGGTCCAGATCAGCGAGGGATGGACGCCGAGTCGGATCGCGACTCGGTCGGCTGACCAGTAGGGGATGCCGTCGATGCGCCAGCGTTGGATGGTGCGCAGCGGGTAGCCGGTTCGGCGTGCGAGTTCGGACAGGTTCGGTGCCGGCACTTCTGCGAGTGGGAAGCGGTGGGCGGTGGTGCGTGACATGGCGTGCTCCTCGGTGTGGCCGCTGGGTGCGGCGGGTTCGAGGAGGCGTCAGTCGTCGGCCCGGTGATCGGTCAAGGGCGACCGGAGGGAGGCACGTGTGCCCGCAGGCCCTTGACGGATCAGCTCTTCCGGGCCGATGGCAGCATCACCGAACGTGTCCTGCCGCACTGACGGTCGCTGGTGAGGTTGCTATGCGCGCTGATGGTGCCGCCGACCGGGTTGGTCGACGGCACCGTGTGGCGGTGTCAGGTGAGTCGTGGTCCGTCGTAGGTCCACGTGGTGGCGAAGCAGGCGATGATCTTCGACTGCAGTTCGGCGATGAGTCGCTGCGTGTAGTGGTAAGCGAACGTGGTATTCCAGTTCGGGTCCTCGCAGGACTGGTACTGGTAGCAGCGCACCCACTGGAGTGCTTGTGCGAACTGGGCCAGGTTCACGAGTGGCATCGTCGGGTTGCCGATGGTCGGGACGTCGGTGACCGGGTCGACCTGTTCGTTGTAGCGGGTAGCGACGGAGGTCCGGTTGGCGGCGAGAAGTTCGGCGGTGACGTAGCGGCGGTCGTGTTCGTCGTAGAGAGCGACTGACTGGTAGTTTTCGCCGACGGTGACGCCTCGGATGTCGAGTTGCTGGCCGAGGTTGACGAGGTAGCCGATGTGGTCGTTGGTGAGGATGAAGCAGCTCATGGTTGGTGTCCGTTCCCGTGTCTGACGGCACCCGGCCCGGTATGAGCCGAGTGCCGCTCGTCGGGTGAGGTCAGGCTGCCTCCCCGTCGTGGTCGACCGTGTCGGGCGTGGTGGTCGTGGCCTTCGGGGCCTTGAGGAAGGTGACCCGATTGCCGAGGACGTCGAGGGTGTAGACGGTCTCGCCTTGATCGTTCGTGTACTTACCGCTTGAGATGCGGCCTTCGACTGCGACGAGGTGGCCCTTGTCGGTGTACTCGGCGACGTTCTCTGCGAGCTTGCCGAAGCAGGTGATCGGGACGTAATCGGGTGTGCCGTTCGCTCCGTCGATGGCGAGGGTGAAGTTGACTCGGGTCTTGTCGGTCGAGGTGATCGTGAGTCGCGGTGCCTTCGTCAACCTGCCGATCAAGTGGATGCTGTTCATTTCGCTGTGCCTTTCGGTTCTGCGGTGCCGGGGTGGCGTCCGCTGGTGAACCCGTGAAGGCGTGAACGAAGTGGTGCACGACGGCCGTCTGCAAGGGCGGGGAATCCCGTGACATCCGGCAAGCGCAGCGTCACCGCAGGTGTGGCGGCGGGTCATGGGGTGCCCTTGCAGGGATAGGCAGGCGGGTCACGCAGTATCGGGAGGCCGAAGCGCAGCGCAGGCCGCGTCACCAATCAGCGAACGCAACCCCGAGCGCCAGGGACAGGGGCACTCCGACGTGAACGGCAGGTTTTGTCGTACCCCGTCCGTACGCTGGTGCCGTGAATACTTTCGATAGTTGGGACCTGGCCGAAGCGCTGTTGCCTCGCCGTGTCGTTAAGAAGCTGGCAACCGTCGTGTGTGTCGTGCTGCTCGTCGCCTTCTGGACAGCGCCGGAGCGCACTACGGCATGGCTTGTTCGACAGGGCGAGCAGCAGGTCCGGGACAAAGTCGATCCGTTCATCGCGAACCTGACCAAGAGGTTCGTGACGCTGCCACCGACGACGACCCTGCCTCGTGCGGCCGGTCAGACGAGTGGGCGATGATGACGGACTCGACTACGGGCGCACAACCACCACCCGTTGGCACTCTGTCGCTTTCGGTGACGTCATCGGGTCCGGTCGAGCTGGAGGTTGACCGCGGCGCCTTGACCTTTTGCGAGGTCGAACTGTCTTCGCAGACGGTCGACAAGGACGACAAGGAGCACGGACAGCGAATCGGGATGGCGGAGTTCTGGATACTCGAGTTCAGCCGATGTCGCGCAGACGGCATCTCTCTATTGGAAGCCTTGGACGCGGAGTCGGCCGACACGGAGATGTTCTGCCCTCTGGTGGATCACCGTGGGTGGAGTGCCGAGTTGGTCGACTTCCTCGGCCGAGCGCCCGGGCCCGACTTGGTGATCGCCGACCGGACGACGATCGAGCCTATGTGGCGGAATCATGGGCTCAGCTTGTTGCTCGCCAGCGTCGCATTGAGGGCGGTCGGACGCGGTCGAGGTCTCGCATCGATGGTGCCGTCGCCGAATGAGCTCGTCGCCGTGAACGCGCCCGACGGTGAGGTGGCGAGCGAGAAGGTCCGCTTGCGGCAGCTGTGGGCTCGACTTGGGTACGTCGAGTTCCGGAACGACATCCACCTATTGCCGCTCAGCTCGGCAAGCCTGGATCGGCGGGCGGTCGAGTTCGTCAGGCGCTACGAAGCCCGTTCGCCGGCACTCGACCCCGACGCATGAGCCCGGCGCGTCGTCTGCGATGACGTTTCCGCCGCCAACTAAACCGGAGCCAAAGTCCGTCTCAGGTGGATCGTTGCCGAAGCTGGCAATCGGGTATAGCCTGTCCGACAGGTGTACGTATCGACCAGGAGGTGAACCATGAGTCTTGTCAGTATTCGTGATCTGAGTAGGAACCCGAGCGCGGTCGTCGACGAGGTCGAGCGATCGGGTCGGCCCGCCCTCGTGACGCGCAACGGCAAGCCGATTGCAGCCCTGGTGCGTATCGAGCAGGACAAGCTCGAAGACTGGCTGCTGTCCACGGTTGCCGATCCCCCGATCGGGGAGTCGCTTGAGGAGACGCCCGAGGAGCTTCGTGCCGCGGCACGGCCGATCGCGTACGGGAAGCGGCAGATCAAGGGACTGACCAAGGCCGAGGCTGACGGGTTCGCCGAGGCGTTGGCCGAATAGCCGGGCGGGTCGGCGGGGGAGCGGTGTGGGACCAGTAGTTGTAGATACGGGCGTGTTCGGGGCTGACCTCAGTCCTTCTTCGTCGGCCCTCGCAGAGATGTATGCGCCGCTGATTTCAGGACGCAATGTTTTGATTTCGTTCGCAACCGTTGCCGAGCTTCGCTTTGGCGCGCTTCGAGCTGGTTGGGGTGTGAAACGGCGCAAAGATCTTGAGGCCACGATCGGCACTGCGAAGATCGTGTGGCCGGGCCATCACCTCACGCATGAGTATGCGTCATTGCGCAAAGAATGCCTTGCCGCAGGCCATGGACTGGCTGAGAAGTCGAACGAAGCGGACCGGTGGATAGCTGCGACCGCACGTCTGGTCGGCATTCCACTGGTGAGTCATGACGCAGTGTTCATGAAGGCGCCAGGGCTGGATCTGTTGACGGTGCGCCTGTGAACGTGCTCGGCCAAACAATGGCGTGGGGGTCCGTCGACGGACCCGGGGCGTTGTCTCACCCTTCCGGGAAAATGGGCGTGTCCGTGCTTGTGGAGAGGTGTTTCCGTGTCGGTTGAAGTCAGCAACATCGTGAAGGGTCAGCGTCTCGCTGGGGTGGTCGCCGACGGCTTGGTGACGGTGGTCGCAGTCGAGCCCCATGAAGGTGGGTCGGCGACACTGACCTATCGCACATCTGCAAACCAGTTGGGTGAGCGAATTGTCTCTGCCGAGGATCTCGCCGGTATCACGGAGATCTCGGCCAGGCGGTGGCCTTTCGATGCTGATGGTGCGTCGTTCCGTTTGGCGTCTGAGGCCCGTCGCATGAAGTATGCGCACTTATCTGACCCGTTTGCAGCGGTCGACACGTCGAACATCGATCCGTATCCGCATCAGATCGACGCCGTGTACGACAAGCTCCTTCCGAAGCAACCGTTGCGGTACCTCCTCGCTGACGATCCCGGTGCAGGCAAGACGATCATGTCGGGCCTTTTGATCCGAGAGCTGATCCTGCGCGGCGACGTAAACCGTTGCTTGATCGTGGCACCTGGCAGCTTGGTGGAGCAGTGGCAGGATGAACTGGGTGACAAGTTCAGTCTCGATTCTTTTGAATTGATGTCGCGAGCGAAGGTTGAGGAGTCTCGGACCGGGAATCCGTTCCTGGAAAAGGACTTCCTGATCGCACGTGTCGACCAGCTGTCGCGTGCGGATGATCTCATGGAGAAGCTGAAGCTCGCTGAGTGGGACCTGGTGATCGTCGACGAGGCGCACAAAATGTCGGCGCATCAGTACGGGTCGGAGTTGAAGAAGACGAAGCGGTTCGTGTTGGGTGAGACGCTGCGAGATCGCACGCGGCATCTGCTGTTGCTTTCGGCGACGCCGCATAACGGCAAGAACGAAGACTTCCTCGCGTTCATGACCTTGCTTGACGCGGAAGTCTTTGCGGGAAAACTCCGCAACGGCGAAGGGCTGCCGGACACTTCTGATGTGATGCGCCGCCTGGTTAAGGAGAACCTGCTCACGTTTGAGGGCAAGCGGATCTTCCCGGAGCGTATCGCCGAGTCACTCAATTTCGACCTGACTGCTGAGGAGAACGACCTCTACGAGCAGGTGTCGGAGTATGTGAAGAACGGCATGAACCAGGCACTACGTCTGGAGGAGAATGGGGATCGGCGCCGAGCCTTGATTGTCGGGTTCGCTCTTGCCGGGCTGCAGCGGCGGCTGGCGTCGTCGCCGGCTGCGATCCATCAGTCACTCGTGAGGCGTCATGGCAAGCTCACGAAACAAGCGGAAGACCTTCGCGCAGGTCCGGACAAGCGAGTGCGACCGGTCGACTCTGCGAAGGGTTGGTCAACCAACGACCTTGCCGACATCGACGAGGACGACTTCGCAGACGACGAGCTGGAAGAGTTCGAGGACTCGCTCATCGACGAGTCGACCGCAGCTGCGACCCTTGTCGAATTGGAAGCCGAACTCGTAGTGCTTGCCGATCTAGTGAGGCGGGCGGAGCGGGTTCGTGCTGCAGGGAACGATACGAAGTGGGTGCAGTTGCGCGGCCTGTTGCGTTCGGACGAATTCACCTCGCCTGAGGGCGCCCGCAAGCTGATCGTGTTCAGCGAGTACAAGGACACACTGAACTATGTCGCAGAACGAATCGCGAATGAGCTCGGTGACCGCAACGCCGTGGAAGTGATTCATGGCGGTCTGAACCGAGAGGCTCGCCGCAACGCACAGGACCGCTTCCGTGTCGACCCGACGGCCCGGGTACTTGTGGCCACGGATGCAGCTGGCGAGGGCGTCAATCTGCAATGCGCCAACTTGATGGTGAACTACGACCTGCCGTGGAACCCGAACCGCATCGAGCAACGTTTCGGTCGTATTCACCGTATTGGTCAGCAACGCCGCTGCCATCTCTGGAACTTGGTTGCGTATAAGACCCGCGAGGGCGAAGTGTTCACGCGGCTGTTCGAAAAGATCGACGAGCAGCGCAAGGTTTACGGCGACCAGGTGTACGACATCCTCGGCGACTCGCTGATCAATACAGCGTTGAAGGATCTGTTGATGGCGTCGATCAGGGGAGAGTCCACTGGTGAACATCAGGCGTATATGCGCGAGGTTATTGACGACCAGATTGGTGCTCAAATGGAGGAGCTCCTTGAAAAGCGAGCCACATGGGGGCGTGGACAACAATCACAGAACGACAAGATCCGGGACCTCATGGAAGCAGCCAAGACCCGTCGCCTGCAACCGTGGTTCGTCGAAGCGTTCTTCACTGCGGCACTTGAGGGTTACGGCGGCCGGATTACTCGACGTGAAGCGGGACGCTACGAGATCACCCGTGTCCCGGCTGCGTTACGTGGCCCGACGGCCAAGTCTGTTCAAGCCCGCTACAACCGTGTCACGTTCGACAAGCGCAAGGTGGTGATCGAAGGTCACGATCGTGCAGAAATGATCTCGCCCGGCACGCCGCTGCTCACTGCTGTCGTTGACAAGGTTCTGGCTGACCACTCCGACGTGCTGGCCGATGGCGCGGTCCTCATCGATGAACAAGACAACGGAACGGTTCCAAGGCTGCTGTTGTATCTGGACCACACCGTGACTGACGGTCGTGTCGTGCACGGGCAACGCCAGATAGCGTCTCGGCGGTTCCAATACGTCGAGATCGACCAGCACGGAACGATCACCGATCCAGGCGGTGAGCCATACCTCGGGTACCGACCCCTCACCGCCGACGAGTACGGGATGGTGAGCGAGAAGGTGTCCATGGAGTGGGCGAGTATGGCCGCCGAAACGTCGGCGCGTGACTGGGCGATCGCATCACTGGCTGGCCCGCACTTCAACGAAGTCAAAGCGATCGTGCATGACCGTGTTGAGCGGGTGCGTGAGAAGGTCCAAGAACGTCTGCAGTCTGAGATCGACTTCTGGGACCAAAAGGCGGTCGAGGCGAAACAAAAGGAGCTCGATGGCAAGACTTCGCAGCTCACGTCGGGGAATCATCGTGCCAGGGCTGATGAGTTCGAAGCGCGTATGTCAAGGCGCATGAAAGAACTGGACCTAGAAGCTGACCTGCATAACAGCCCGCCGACGATCGTGGCTGCGGCGTTCGTTGTGCCGATCGGGCTGCTCGGCACCTACGTCACAAATGCTGTCGACCCTGCAGTACGGATGGAGACCGACAGGCGAGCAGTCGCCGCTGTGGTCGCGGCGGAGATTGCGCTCGGGCGTGTGCCAGAAGTGATGGCCCACAACAACCCGGGGTACGACATCAGCTCGGTGGAACCAGTAACCGGCACGCATTACTTCATCGAGGTCAAGGGCCACCTCCCGCAGACAACCGAGATCAAGGTGAGTGCGCAGCAGGTCCAGAAGGCTAAGACCACGCCAGACCAATGGCGTCTAGCCGTGGCCAGTGTGCCGGCAGACCCGGACGCCGAGCCGGCAGTGCGCTACCTCGTAGAACCGTTCCGCGATGTGACGCTGCACTTCGCCCAGACTTGCGTGCCCCTCGACGTTGTTGCGCTGCTGCGGAACGCGACCGATCCATGCTGAGGCTTTCCAATGTGGTAACGCTTACCGATCTGGTAAGATGAACTCGACATGGAGGTGAGTTTTGCCAGTGCGAAGTTGCAGAAGGTCTGCAACACTCAACAGAACATGGTGAAGGCGTACGGCGCAGACTGCGCGAAACGTCTCGCAGAGCGCCTGCAAACGATGAGTCGGGTGGAGACGGCAAGCGAGCTGCTTGAAGGTCTCCCAGGCCGATGGCATCCGCTGCGGGCGAATCTGTCTGGACTCCTGAGCGCCGATCTGAAGCATCCGCTTCGACTGATTGTTCGGCCCCTTGATGGGGACGAGAACGAGGGCGGGATCGATTGGGCCACTGTCACCAAAGTTGAAGTTGTTGAGATCACGGACACGCACGAAGGCTGACATGAACATGGCAACGCTTCGCTACGAACCCGATTACGTCATCCACCCAGGGGTCACCCTGGAAGAGGTGCTGGAGGAGCGCGCCATGTCGCAGGCCGACTTGGCCCGTCGAACAGGACTGAGCGAAAAGCACATCAGCCAAGTGATCAACGGCAAGTCGTCGTTGAGCCCAGACATGGCAGTCCGTCTTGAACCCGTGTTGGGGATTCGTGCTGCGACGTGGAATCGGTTGGAAAGCGGCTACCAAGAGGCGCGCCTGCGATTGCAGGAACGGTCGCTCTCGGAAGACGAGTCGACGTGGCTCGATGCGCTTCCGATTCGCGAATTGCAAAAGCGCGGCTTTCTGATCGGAGCGAAACACAAGCCCACGTTGTTGAAGGCTGCGCGCGAGTTCTTCCGAGTGTCGAATCAGTCGGCATGGGGCGCCGTGGCTCCCCTGTACCGGCATTCCTCGGCGATCGCTGTCGATCGGCCGGCACTTGCTACGTGGATGGAAATCGTTCGCCGACGTGCACTTGGCTTAAGCGCCGCCCCGTTCAGTGCGACTCGGTTCCGAGACCTGCTGGTCGAGATTCGCGCCGAAACGGGGAGCGATCGGGCCGACATCGGTTCATGGCTGGAACAGCAGTGCGGCGGTGCTGGGGTTCGAGTGGTGTTTGAACCTGAGATCTCCGGTGCGCGTGTGAGCGGCGCAGCTTTCTGGCTCAACGAATCGAGCCCTGTGATCGCACTCAGCCTGCGGGGCAAGCGTGACGACCAGGTGTGGTTCAGCTTTTTCCACGAGGCGGCGCACATCCTGCTGCACGGTGGCAACAAGGACCGGCAGTGGATCGACCTTCTCGACGACGCTGCCGACGAGAAGGAGCAGCAGGCCGATCAGTTCGCCTGTGACTTGCTCATACCGCCGGACAGGCTCTCGAACTTGCTTCGCCTCACTTCGCTCGCCGAACTGAAGTCCTTCGCCGATGAGGTCGAAGTAGGCGTCGGAGTCGTCGCAGGACGCTGGCAGCGAGAACTCGGCACCTTTAACAAGGGCAATGGGCTGAAGCGTGAGATCGCGTTCGGTGAGTTCGACGAGAGCCGCAAACTATGGAACGTCGTGCGAAGCCGATGAATCCCCAGCCCCAGCACGTAGTTCTCATTCCGTACCTCAATGCTGCAAAGCGATACGCGGAAACGCCATTGCGAATAGGGCCGTGGTTGTTCCAGCCAAACGAGTCTTACGCTGGATCAGACTGGGCATCGCACGAATTCCGGCAAGCAGCTTGCGATCTGACGGCGCGCTACGAATCCGAGCTCGTCCTGGTCGGCAAATTCGACGGCCATCGGATCGGAGCGACGGCACCCGGGCTGTCCGAACATCTTGAAATGGCGCTGTGGTTCGGCTTGCTCGACGCCCAGCTTCGAAACGTTCCGACGCAGTGGGGAATGCAGACATCGGACAACGCTCGAATCGATGTGTGGCCGATTGATGTTGAGCGAAAGACGTTCACGTTAGGTTTCGGGAGCTACGTTCGCATACTGAGTGGTGGTCATGAACGGGACGACCCGAGCGCCCGAATCCCCAGAAACGTTGATACTCCCCACGGGATGTTCATGGCGCGGCTGGCAGACGCCGACCTCTCCTCGGAGGCTTTCGCGTTTCTGTCAATGGAAACAGCGGAAGCAAGGGAATTCCGGGAGTGCCTTCGTCGACTTTCCCTCGCATGGCGAAACGATCGTTCCATCACTAACGACGACCGCATCGTCTGGCTGCGAAGCGCGTTTGAGTCGATTGGAGCTACGAGGTCCCTCGTGGAAAAGCATACGGCGGCCGTCCTGGAACTCAACCGGACGGCGCTCGTGCGGGCGGAACGCCATGAAATCGAGGCGTTTGGCGTTGACGTCTTCGACGAGCGCAACGATCGACTCCATAAGGACATCAGGGACTTGGAGAAATCAGAAGCTCGAAGGACGCGGCTCGCCGCTGGGAATTTCGGGTTCACCGACTTTCTCCTTGCTGGTTCCGCTGTGCTCCTCGACCTTCTGCGCTACCACCTTGTACAAGCTGGATTTAACGAAGCGAAGGTGGATGACAGGATTTTGCATCGAGTCGTTACCCAAATGCTACAAGACATCGCCAAGCTCCCGGCGGGAGAGCAGATCGCATGAGCGCGTACAAACCGAAGCTGATCGAAGTTGCATTGCCGCTGGCGGTGATCAATGCCGAAGCTGCTCGCGAGAAGTCGATTCGGCACGGCCATCCGTCGACGCTTCACCTGTGGTGGGCTCGTCGACCGTTGGCTGCTGCGCGGGCGGTTATCTGGGCATCGCTGGTCGATGATCCGTCGGGTGATCCGTCGCTGACGGTGGAACAGCAGGACACTGAACGGCAAAGGTTGTTCGGGATTCTCGAACGGCTCGTGAAGTGGGAGAGCTCGAACAACCCAGACGTTCTGGCCGAAGCAAAGACCGAGATCGACCGTTGCTTTCCAGACGGGGCACCGCCGATCCTCGACCCGTTCGGTGGCGGGGGAGCCATTCCGCTGGAAGCGCAGCGGCTAGGACTCACAGCGCTCTCGGGCGACCTCAATCCGGTCGCTGTGCTCATCCAGAAGGCGATGATCGAGATCCCGCCCCGCTTTGCCGGGCGACCTCCGGTACACCCGGAAGCGAAGTCAGAGTTGCAGACCTGGCAGCGCGCCCAAGGACTTGCCGCCGACATCGCTGCGTACGGGAAGTGGATGCGCAACGAAGCTCATGCTCGGATCGGGCACCTCTACCCCGACGCCACTGGACCGAACGGCGAGAAGCTCACGCCTATCGCCTGGATTTGGGCCCGAACCGTCAAGTCCCCTGACCCGTCATGGAACGGCCACGTCCCGCTCGTCGCGTCTTGGACGCTCGCGGCAAAAGCCGGCAAAGACACGATCTGGATCGATCCGATTATCGATCATGGCACGCACACAATTCGCTACGAGGTGCGCAAGGGCGGTGAGACGACGCGTGAACGAACGGTCTCAAAGGGTAAAGGCGTCTGTCTAGCTACCGGTTCCACGATGACCGGAAACTATCTCCGATCCGAAGCCTCAAAGGGGTGCTTCGGCAAGGATCTGATGGCCATCGTCGCGGAGGGCCCGGCCGGTCGCGCCTATTGTACCGCCGAACGCGAGGATGCCGCTGTTGCTGACGTGGACCTTCCGCTCTGGTCGCCCCGACAAGAAGTTCCCACTAACAACCACGACGTGGACCGCCTTCCGATGTACGGCATGGCGACGTGGGCGGATGCGTTTACGCCAAGGCAGTTGACGGCGTTGACGACGTTTTCGGACTTACTTGGCGAGGCGCGGGAGCGTGTGGTGGCTGACTGGGTGGCGGCGAACGGGACAGATGACGGTGTTCGGCTTCGTGACGGCGGCTCTGGAGCGTCGGCCTACGCCGACGCAATCGTCACCTACCTTGCATTCGTGATCGATAAGTGCGCCGACTACTGGTCGACTATATGCAGCTGGCACAATACCGGCGAGAAGATGCGAAACACGTTTGGGCGGCAGGCAATTCCGATGACTTGGGACTTTGCCGAGGCCAATCCCTTTTCCGACTCGTCGGGCAACTGGATGGCGATGGTCGATTGGGTGTGGAAGGCGGTTATGCACTTGCCGGCTGCGCAAGGTCAGCACGCTTCTTTTCAGCGCGACGCGCGGGCCAGGGTGAAAGAAGCGCCGAATGCCATTGTCTCTACCGATCCGCCGTACTACGACAACATTTCGTATGCAGACTTGTCGGACTTCTTTTTTGTTTGGCTACGCAGAAATCTTGGTTCTGTTTGGCCGGATGAGTGTTCGACGTTGCTAACGCCGAAGTCGCAGGAGCTGATCGCGAACCGTTATCGGGCTGGGTCGAAGGAGAAGGCGGAGAAGCATTTCGAGTCGGGGATGGCTGAAGTGATGGCAGCCGTCGCAGCGGCACAGTCTTCGGCTGCGCCCGCGACGATTTACTATGCGTACAAAGCAACTGAGGAGAAGGATGGCGAAGTTCGGTCAACGGGGTGGTCGACGTTCCTTCAGGCTGTGCTTGACGCTGGGCTGGAGGTGCGGGCGACCTGGCCTATGCGTACCGAACTGGGCAACAGACTCATCGCTTCCGGCACGAACGCTCTCGCATCGTCGATCGTGCTCGTTTGCCGTCCGCGTTCGACGACTGCTCCGTTGGCCAGTCGTGGTGAGTTCATCGCTGCATTGCGGGCTGAGTTGCCGAGTGCGGTGGGGTTGCTGCAGTCGGGAAACATCGCACCGGTCGATTTAGCGCAGTCGACGATTGGCCCGGGAATCAAGGTGTTTTCGCGGTACGCGAAGGTGGTTGAGGCGAACGGTTCGTCGATGTCGGTGTCGTCGGCATTGTCGATCATTAACGATGTGTTGAGCGAGGTGATGGACGGTGACGATAATCAGATTGATAGCGATACCCGTTTCGCTGTGACGTGGTATTCGCAATATGGGTACAACCCTGCATCGTCTGGCGATGCCGACTCGTTGGCTCGTGCGAAGGACACGTCGGTTGCTGGTGTGGTAGCGGCTGGCATCGGTACGACGCGTGAAGGGAAGTTTCGGTTGTTGGAGCGGTCGGAAATGCCAGTTGGTTGGTCGCCGGTGTCGGACGATCGTCTTGCGGTGTGGGAGGCAACGCAGCATCTGGTCGCGGCGTTGGATCGTTCCGAGTCCGAAGCTGCGGCACTGTTGGCGCAGTTAGGTGGCTGGAGTGATCCGGCTAAGGCGTTGGCGTACACGTTGTTCAAGAAGGCGACAGATAAGGGTTGGGCTGATGAGGCGGGGGCGTACAACTCGTTGATCATGGCGTGGCCGTCGTTGAAGTCGTTCACGCCTGCGCAGGCGGATGGGCAGGCATCCATGTTTGAAGAGAGCGGGTTCTAGAGATGGTGATGGCCAATAGCGAGCGGTTGACTCGCTCGATCGAGTTGCTTCGTGACGGTTTGCGTCCGAAGTGTGAGGAGACGTGGAAGGGTTTCTACGGGGACGGTTGGTTGACGAAGGTCAACAGCCTGCTGCACAGTCCAGATAGCTCGCCGTCGCCGTCGGATGTGTCGTTCCTGCTGAAGGGCATGAAGGCGACCTGGAGCGACACGTTCTCGCATGGGTTTTCTGCGTCGGTTCGCGCATTGGTGTTCGAGTTGGCCGAGGTGCGGACGCATCAGAAGCAGTTGTCGACTGATGACACGGTGCGGGCGTTGGACTCTATGGAGCGGGTCTTGGAGACGTTTGGAAATCGTGATGAGCGGATGGAGATCAAGTCGCTTCGCCGTGACTTGATGCGGCAGCTGTTCGATGAGGAGGGCCGTGCTGAGCGTCGTAAGACTGCGGCTCGCCCGACAGAGGGTCAGCCTGCGGCAGGGTTGACGCCGTGGCGTGACATCATCACGCCGCACACCGATGTTGCGTCAGGGCTGTTTGAGCAGGCGGAGTTCGCTGCTGATTTGTTCGAGGTTGCGTCGGGCAGCGCCGATGTTGAGTATCAGGATCCTGTTGCCTTTTTCGCGCGTACGTTCCTGACGGAGGGCCTGACCGATCTGCTCGTGGGAGCGGCGAGGCGGTTGTCTGGTGGCGGTAGTGATCCGGTGATTGAGTTGCAGACGAACTTCGGCGGCGGCAAGACGCACTCAATGATCGGTCTGTACCACCTAGCTTCTGGGGTTCCTGCTGGGGAGTTGCCTGGAGTGGGGGAGGCACTTGCGTCGGCTGGGGTGTCGCTTCCGTCGAAGGTGAACCGTGCGGTGATCGTTGGCCAGATGTTGCGTCCGTCGACGCCGCAGGTCATCAACAAGTCGACGTCGTTGCGGACCTTGTGGGGTCACCTCGCGTACCAGTTGGGTGGTTTGGCCGGGTACGAGATCGTCCGGCGTGACGATGAGCTCGGAACGAACCCGGGATCTGCATTGAAGACCTTGTTCCAGGAGTTCGGTCCAGCGGTAGTGCTGATCGATGAATGGGTGGCCTATGCCCGCCAGCTGCGTGAAGCAGGCGACGGTGAGCGTCTTCCGGCTGGCGACTTCGACACGCAGTTCACGTTTGCGCAAGCGCTTACCGAGGCAGCCGCAGCTGTGCCGAATGTGGTGGTGCTGATCTCGATTCCGGCTTCGGATATTGAGGTTGGTGGCGACCGGGGCAAGGCGGCGCTGGAGAAGCTGAAGAACGTGACACAGCGCAAGGCGAAGCAGTGGCAGCCGGCGTCGCCTGATGAGTCCTTCGAGATTGTGCGGCGACGGTTGTTTGATCCGATCACGCCCGAGAACGCCCGGGTGCGTGACGGTGTGATCCGTGCATATGACGAGATGTACCGAACGAACCGGGGCGATTTTCCGTCGGGTGTCGGTGACGCGGAGTATCGGCGACGGATGGAGCTGTCGTACCCGATTCACCCGGAGTTGTTTGATCGGCTGTTTGGTGAGTGGTCGACGCTCGACAAGTTCCAGCGGACGCGTGGCGTATTGCGGTTGATGGCGATCGCGATCTCGCAGCTGTGGCAGCGCGGCGATCAGTCGCTGTTGATTACGCCTGCGACGTTGCCGATGGACTCGGCGTCGTTTGTTAGCGAGATCAAGAAGTACCTGGAAGAGGGGTGGGACCCTGTCATCAAGTCCGATGTTGACGGCGAGAATGCGTTGCCGCTGCGAATTGACCAGGAGAACAAGCACTTCGGTCGGATCTCAGCGACCCGTCGTGTCGCTCGCTCTGTGTACATGGCGTCGGCTCCTCGTCCTGATGGTTCTCGTGGGGTGGACATCAAATCGGTTGTTCTCGGATGCACTCAGCCGGGTGAGTCACCGGCACAGTTTGCTGATGCGTTGAAGCGTTTGTCCGGGCAAGCCACGCACCTTTACGTCGACGGGTCGCAGTACTGGTATTCGTTGAAGCCGAACGTGACACGGATGGCTGCGGACCGTGCGGCGTCGAACTACTCCGATCATGACGCCGACGACGAAGTGAAACGACGGCTTGCTCGTGAGACCGATCGTGGCGCGTTCGCTGCGATCCAGGTGTTCGCTGAAGGGCCTGGCGATGTGCCCGATGATGACGAGGGTGTGCGCTTGGTGGTGTTGTCGCCCGAGGTGACGCACACGGGGGGCGACTCTTCGTCGACAGCGGTAGCGCTCGCTGACCGGATTTTGGCCCAGCGCGAGAGCGGTCCCAGGCTAAACAGAAACCTTCTGGTGTTCGTGGCTGCAGCGCCGGCTCGGTTGTCGGAGCTACGGGCAGCGACCCGATCGTTCTTGGCGTGGAAGTCGATCGTTGACGACCGAGAGGCACTGGATCTCACCCCGCACCAGCAGCGACAGGCGACGAGCAAGCGTGACGACAGCAGTCAACAGGTCGACAGTCTGATGGCAGAAACGTTCACGATGATTCTTACCCCGACGCAGAAGCCGGGTACTGCAACCATCGAATGGCAAAGCAGCAAGGCGACTGCGACCGGCCAGCTTGCTGCTCGGGTCGAGAAGAAGTTGATCAGCGAGGAGAAGATCGTCACGTCGTATGGGGGCATACGAGTACGGATGGACGTCGACCGCTACAACCTCTGGTCGGACAGAGGAGACATCAAGGTCCGGGATCTATGGTCCAACTACGCCCGGTTCCCGCACATGCCCAGACTCGGCTCGGTGCGAGTTCTATCCGGTGCGGTGAGCGACGGTACGGCGAACATGAGCTGGTCGACGGAGACCTTTGGTTATGCGGAGGCCCACGACGGGACGACGTGGCTGGGCGTCCGGACGGGAGAACACGTCGCTGCTGTGGGGAGCGGCCTTCTCCTGCGGCCTGACGTTGTCCCAGGTCCGATGCCTAACGCCGAACCCGCTGTGAACGGAGAAGGCGCTGCAGCCGTTCCCGCGCCTCGCTCGGGGTCGAGCGCCACGAACGCTGTCGCCAGCGGATCGACCGGCGAAGCCACGCACTTCTACGCACGTTTCGAGCTCGACACCGTGCGCGGCGTCAAGCAGTTCGGCGAAATTCTCGAACACGTCACCCGACGCCTCGGGCCGAAGGTGAAGATCACCCTCGAAGTAGAAGCCGACAACCCGGCCGGTTTCGATGACACCACCCGTCGCATCGTGGGTGAGAACGCGTCAAACCTCGGAGCGACCGCAGCGGAGTTCGAGTAAACGCCATGGCGGATCTACACGAGCAACTGAGCCGAGCGTGGAACACAAACGCCTTCGAACCAAAAATCCACCATATCCGCTTCCCAAGGTTTAAGAACGTCGCCCCTGGAATGCGAATCGACTTCCTGCATCCAGTGACGGTCCTTGTTGGCCCAAATGGGACCAACAAGACCTCCATTCTTCGTGCTTTGCAAGGTGCCCCTCAAGGAAACGATCTTGGAACGTACTGGTTCGGTACCGAGATCGACAGAATTGACCCTGATTCGCGCCACCGATTTATTTATGGTCGGCACTCGCCCACTCAGGGCACAACCGTCGAAGTAGTGAAAACAAGAATCGGGCGAAACACTAGTCAACGCCGGGCGGGCGAGATAAACCCAGACTTGTTCGAGTCAAGTCGACCACTTCTAAGTCCCCCAGACTCGATGGATCGGTATCCGTTCTCGAAGGCCAACGCACCCGCCGATGGAAGTGCAACCCGATGGAATACGATCGAGAAGAATGTCGTGTACCTCGACTTTCGATCGCAGCTATCTAGTTTCGATCGAGCATTTCACCAGTCAGTCGTTAGCCGATCCGTCTCGATCAACCGCTCGCCGGTGAACCTGCAAAACGCTCGCAAGCGGAGAATTCGCACTTGGGCCAAGCGGCTCTCGTTCCACCTTGTCGAGTCCACACAATCAGACGTCCGCTATGGCTGGGAGCGGATTGTTGAGCCGTACCGAAACCTCTCGGAGACCGAAAAGCAGGCGGTGGGGAAGGTTCTAGGTCGCGAATACGCAAACGTCGGGATCATCAACCATCGCTATTTTGACAACACCGAGGGATGGACGGTGCTACTGCAATCGGAGGACTTGAAGTACTCCGAAGCTTTCGCTGGAAGTGGCGAGTACGCGGCCGTAATGCTTGTAGTCCAAATACTGGCGGCACCCGAAAAGTCGCTAATCCTGCTTGACGAACCTGAAGTCTCGCTTCACCCAGGGGCGCAAGCACATTTGATGAACCTGATAGCGCGTCAGGCGTTGACCAAGCATCACCAAGTAGTGATTTCAACCCATTCACCCCAACTGTTGCGCGGGCTGCCGCCTGAAGCGATCAAAGTCCTAGAGATGCGGTCGGACAGCCGGACTGTCGATTTGCCGTCACAGAGGGCGTCAGCGTTGACAGCATTCGAAGCCATTGGTGCAACGTTGGATGTCACGACAGTTGTGGTCGAAGACTCCCTTGCCCGCTGCATCGTCGAGCGGGTAAGCCCAAGCGGAGTAACTGTTCAGATCATTTCCGGCGGAGCAGCGACGCTTTGGCGGCACTACTGCGTAATGTGGAGTGAGGAGGGGCGCTCGAATCTCTTGCTTCTATTGGACGGCGATCAGGCATGTGCACCTCCGCCGGTATCGGAACAAGTGAGCGATGCGGACCTAGAGGAAACGGTCCGGGCGAGCTTGAATAACCACGTGCCGATGCTTCCGTACGGTGAATCGGAAGTTAATGCGATTCCTCGCCGTCGGGAGTGTTTAATACGTCTTCTTGACTGGCGGCGACAGTTCGTCGGATTCTTGCCCTTTGCGACTCCTGACGAGTTCCTCTGGCCGTTTCGCACCGATCCGAGAATTAGTGATGTCGTGGGCGCCGGAACCGACGCTCACAAGCTGGCTTGGGCGGCGTACGCTGAGCGGATGACGGGATCGGCAGTGAACGGGGCCGAGATTCTCACGCTTCAAAAGCTGGCGCTGGTTCGAGTGCCGGACGACGATCCCAGTCTTTCGTCTCTCACCCAAGCAATCGCAACGTTCGTTGAGGGGCAAACGTAATGTCCGTTTCGGTCGTTGACTTCTTCTCTGGCTGTGGCGGCACTTCCGTTGGGTTCAGGGCGGCGGGAGCAAAGATCATCGGAGCGATTGACTTTGATTTCGATTCGACGGAGTCATTCCGGGCGAATTTTCCTGGCGCGACGATATTCCAACGAGATATTCGCGAGCTTAGCGTTGACGAGGTGAAGTCGATAGTGCCGCCAGGCCCGCTGTTGTTTGCCGGGTGCGCACCCTGTCAGCCATTCTCAGCACAGAACCGAAGCCAGTCGGCCCTTGATCCTCGGCGAGCTTTACTGAACGAATTCTTGCGATTCGTTCGGGCTATTCGTCCAGAGTACGTCGTCGTCGAAAACGTTCCTGGCCTGCAACGTGCCAGCTCCGACGGTCCCTTGGCGAGATTCGTAAGGTCTGTGCGCCGGATCGGCTACACAACATCGGTCGAGGTCTTGCGCGCTTTGGACTACGGCGTTCCGCAAGAACGCAAGCGACTTGTTTTGATCGCGTCGCGTGTTGGTCGACCTGCGCTTCCGTCTCCTCGGGGTGGCGCGCCGTCGACAGTCCGAGAGTGGATCTCAGAGCTTCCGAGACTGGGACCGGGGGACGTCGACCAATTCGACCCGGATCATGCGTCAATGAGCCTTTCACCGCTAAACTTGCAGCGTATTCGAGCGACGCCGGAAGGCGGCGGGCGGAGGGACTGGCCGCGGCGCTTGGTGGCCGATTGTCACAAGGACTACGCAGGACACTCCGATGTGTACGGCCGCATGTGGTGGGATCGCCCTGCGAGTGGTCTGACGACTCGTTGCATCTCGTACTCCAACGGTCGGTTTGGTCATCCGGAGCAAGATCGAGCGATCAGTCTCCGCGAAGCCGCACTTCTCCAGACATTCCCAGTCGATTTCCGATTCTCGGGGACGCTGACTTCGAAAGCCCGTCAGGTGGGTCACGCGGTTCCACCCCTCATGGCACAACGGATCCTCGAGTCGCTCGGGATCTGACTCGCGGCATGGGCGTGTGGAGGTGTGCCGGAGTTGAGCACTTCACAATGAGGTGGATAGTAAGCGCGCTTGTGAGAACAAAAGTGAGAACATCCGCCTGGTTCTCAAGGGACACCACCGGACACTCACGGTCTCTAGATGTTCGTCGGCATCTCGCGAACGCGCAGGTCAGCAGTCTCTTCCGGCCACCATCGGTCACCCACGGACACTACGTGTACCTATGACACATCTTGTACTGGGGGTCAAGAGGTCGTGGGTTCAAATCCCGCCAGCCCGACCATAAAACCGCAGGTCAGAGCCAGTATCTGACAAGCGAGGCGGTGAGAGTGTCCACGAGTGTCCACCAGTTTCGGTGGACACTCGTGGACAGTATCCTTCGGCAATGGTCAAGGGATCCGTGCGAACGCCGAGGAATCCGGGTGGTTCGTGGGCGTATCGGATCGATCTGCCTGCGGTGAGGGGTCAAGCGCGTCGCCAGGTTCAGGTGGGCGGGTTCGTTTCGGAGGCTGATGCTCGTGTCGCGTTGGCTGACGCGCTGGTCGAGTACGGGCCTGATCGTCCGGTTCGGCGGGCACCGGACACGGTCGGCGGTTTCCTGATGGATAGGTGGTTGCGGGGTATCCGACGCGAGGTCGCGGATTCGGCGTTGTCGAACTACTCGACGATCGTCGCGAACTATGTCGTGCCGCGCATCGGCGACGTGCGTGTGTCGCGGCTATAGACGAGGCAGGTCGAACAGTTGTATGCGGGCCTTCTTGAGAGCGGTGCTCGGGATGGTGGGGCGTTGTCGGCGACGACGGTTGGCCAGGTGAATAGGACGCTACGCCGCGCGTTCAACGATGCGGTTCGTTGGGGGCTGGTCAATGCGAACCCGGTGAGCGCTGCGAAGGTTCCGCGATCCGAGGGGCGGACCTTGACGGTGTGGACGCCGGAGCAGTCGGTCGCTTTTCTGGAATCGGTCCGCGGTGACCGGCTTTTCACGTTGTGGTTGGTCGCGTTGCACACGGGCATGCGCCGGGGTGAGCTCGCTGGTTTGCGTTGGCGCGATGTGGACCTCGTGTCGGGGAAGGTGTCGATCGTGGTGCAGCGCACAACGGACGGCTTTCGAGTGGTGACGGTTGAACCGAAGGCCGGGTCGCGTCGCGTCGTGCAACTCGCCGGCGACGTGACGGCTGAAGTTTGTGCGCATCGGGATCGTCAAGCAGTCGAACGCGACGCGTTGGGTCTCGGGGCTGCTGGGCCAGATGGCGTGGTGTTCGCAGACAAGTTTGGGGAGCCGTATCACCCGCAACAGTTGCGGGTGTTGTTCGGCCGGGCGAGTGAACGTGCCGGTCTCCCGGCGATTCGTTTGCACGATCTGCGTCACACGATGGCGACCACGGCGTTGACCGCGGGGATCCATCCAAAGGTCGTCCAGGAACGTCTTGGTCACACGACGGTGGCGATGACGCTCGATACCTACAGCCATGTGACCGACACGATCCAGTCGGCGGCGGCTGAGGAGCTTCACCGAGTGATGAGCCCTCCGCAACGCAGTAATCCGGAGATCGGCGAGTCTCTCGAAGAGACACCCGAAGCGCTCCGGGCCGCAGCACGGCCGTTCGTGCCGAGGACCCGAAGACATCGTCGTGCGACCGCAGCCGACGCATCGTTCGTGGAAGCGATCTACGAAGCCTGATCGAAGTGCTCAGCTCGCTTCGCGATCACGACCTGCCCAGAGGTGTGGGTGCGGACGCAGTGAACGATGGCTCTCGGACGGCGAAGCTGTCCGGTAGCTGGTTACCTTTGAGGACGTCGCGCTCGCACGGCGTTCATGGGTCGAGACCTGCTGGGGTGCACGGCGAGTAGGTCCAGGATCTCGTCGATGGTTCGTGGTGGGTTCTTCCAACGGCGGGCCAATGATTCGATAGCGCTATCAACCCGCTCGGGTTGGGAGCGAACCAGTTCAGCGACGAGTTTGCCTGGGCCTATTTCGCGGATTTGGTGTTTCGCGAGCGCACGGGCTGGGAAATGGCGGAGGTTCTGGGTGAGGATCGTGTCGCTTCCAGTCGCCACGGCTGTCGCGGCGACGTGTTGATCGCTGAGGTGAACTCCGTCGACGGCGACAGGTTCGACGCCCGGCTGAAGGTCGAAGGCTTCGGGGAAGGCGGCAGTCATGGCTGCGATTGTGCGGGAACGGAACCGGTCTGGGTCGATGTCAGGGTGGTCAGCGAGGACGTTGCGTTCGAACTCGTCGAGGATCTGCGAGCTCCAGCGCAACTCAAACTCGTCGAGGCTGGCGAGGGTTAGGAGGAAGTCGCGCAGCGACGGCGGGTACAGCACAGATGCATCGAGCACAACCCTCACGGGTGCGGTCAGCGGTAGTCGTGCAGCGAGGCTCGTGTCCTGTGCCAGTGCGACGCATCGCGGGCTGTCCACGAAATCGTTTCCAGCGGTCGATCGAGCCCGGCGCCCGATGCTGTGATCATCAGTACACTGACGATTAGTCAAGAGGCTCAGCACGCATACGAAAATGTTCTCAATATGTGTTCTCTGAGAAGGCGATACTGGGCGGATTTGACGGCAACTGACCGATGTGAGAAGGAAAGTGATCGCGGGTCACAGCACTAGATGTTCGACGGCGGCAAGTCCCTCGAGGTGCTTGTCTAAGCAATTGAATGGTCAGGGCGAAGTTGGCGCCTTAGTTGTGAATGGGGCGTGGTGATCGTATGCTGATTTAAGGCGTTCTCACGGTGGGAGGGCTAGAGAGCTCTCGAACTGTGTTGTTTCGTCGACATCGAATTCTTGCCAAGTTGGTTGTTGTTTCGTTGTTCGTGACTGGCTTGGTGTCGTTGCCGAACGGGGCTTGGTTTGGATTGCCGAACCTGTTAGGTGGAAATCGCGCGAGCGCGGACGTTAATCCGGTGCCTGACGACGGGAACCCTGGGAAGCGTCCGCCGTTTGACGTTGGGACTCCTGAGTCGTTGGCGGGCAAACCCGTTGCGGTGCCCGCTACGCCTAACCCGGAGTGGTTCGGAAAAACCGATGCTGTATCGAGGGGTAAAGCCCGTGCAGCCGAACAAGCTGTGCGGCAGATGGGTGGGCTATTGCCAGATGCAAACATCGAAGGCGGCACCCCGGCGGGTTTTGTTAACCCCGTCGTCGCGGTGTCGAGTTCGTCGACTGCTGCAGGTGACCCGGTCCTGGTCGGGGCGGAGGCTCCGACGCGTGGGAAGCGGGACAAGCCGAAAAGGAAAAGTCTGCCGCAGCCGGGCAAGAACCCGCTGGTTGTGCCAATTGACAACGCAGGTCCTCCGCCCGAGACCGTGACTACTCTCGTTCCGGCAACGGCATCGACTGTGGCTCCGTCGAGTAGTTCTACATCAAGCACTTCGACGACAACTGCTTCGACATCAAGTACTTCGAAACCGGGTGTTCCGTCCACGGTCAGTGCGACCGTTCCGAATCCGTTGGGCCTCAACAGCTCCACGTCTTCGGACAAGCCGGCGCTTGCTCAGACGTCGCCTCAGACGTCCGGTTCGAGTTCGTCGGTTCCGCCGCCATCTGGTCCGCCGTCATCTGGTCCGCCGGCATCTGTGTCGACTTCCTCAACGGTGCAGGTGCCCTCGACGATAGGGGTGCCGACGACGACAGGGGCGCCCGATAAGGCAGCATCACCCACCACCACTGTCGTGGCCCGCTCTACGACCTCGACGACTTCGACAACTTCGACGGTCCCCGCGAAGGTGCTTCCGCCTCGTCGCGTGGGTGGGAACTGGACGTCGGGGAATCCCGGTCCAGTTGTGGCGCCTCCAGTGAGTAACCCGAGGATTACGAACAAAGAATCGACGTTCGCCGGTCCGGCTCCCGTGGCCGAACCGTTGACTGGCTCTGGAGCGGAGCTTTCAGCGAAGGCCGCAGATGGTCGTGTTGTGATGAGATCGGTTGATGATCGTCGTGGAGCTGTTGCGTTGGAAGTCCCAGCCGGCAGTATTGGACTTCGCCCTTTGCTTCCACAGAAGATCTCCGCCCCAAAGAAGTCTGCTGACGGTCTGGAGGTTTCGTGGGACGGCGCGATGCCGGACGGGTCGCAGCTTGTTCAGCGGGTGACCGGAGCAGGTGCAAAGGGACGGATCGTGCTGACAGCGGTGCCTCAAGGCGACGCTATCTGGGACTTCGAGTTGGTCATGTCTTCGGGGTTGAGTCCCTTTCAGGGACCTGATGGCGTCATAGTGATTCGAAATTCGGCAGCGAAGGTGATTGCGGTGTTGCCGGTTGGTGATGCGGTCGACGCAAATGGTGTTCCGACGCCGGTCGAGTCCACCTTGCGACAAGCGAAAGACAACCGTTGGGTGGTTTCATATGCTGTGAGTACTGATTGGTTAGATGATCCGTCCCGGGCGTTCCCGGTACAGGTTGACCCGGCTATCTCGAGCGCGTTCTATAACACCCAGAAGAACTTCATCAACTCTGCCTATGCCGGTTCGTATGAAGTGTTTAACCAGCTTGGCAACCCGCTTGAGGTGAAAAGCGGTCCGATGTATCTCCACAACGGGATCGACTCGTATGTCCTTCGTATGTACATGGCGAATTTCCAGCCAGGGATGACGGGCGTCGTGAACATTCGCAAAGACTATTGCTTTGACTATGACGGGTATTTCAAACCTGGAACAATGCGCGTTGAGGCAACCCGTTCGGCATGGGACCCCTCCACTCTCTCCTGGTACAACCAACCAACTACGCAGTTGATTGGCGATTTCGTGATCGACAACATCGGCCAGCCAACGGTGTCGTTTTCGCTCACGCCGTTTCTCTTGGAATGGAAGAACAACCCGAGTTTCGCCGGTTTGAAGATTACGAACATCACGCCGCTCGACGCGTACGGGCATGGGACCAATTGTCGGATTGGTATGGATTCGGAGTACGGGTGGGACGGAACCCCAAACACTCCACCTTCGGGATCGTTTGTGTCGCCAGCGGAAGGCGCGACCGGGGTCGCCACGCAACCGTCTCTGACCATTTCGGCGACAGATCCTGACAACGCAACGTTGTTCTATTACAATTACCTGTGCACCCCCAATTTTTCGGCTCCTATTGCCTGCTATAACCAAGCCAATTGGGCGACATCTCCGACGTTTGTACCGGCAGTGTTGCCAGCCAATACGGTTTTCCAGTGGAGCCCGTATGTGTGGGATGGGGTAAACAACCCGGTCGCACTGGGAACGAGGACGTTCACAACGGTGGCTGCAGGGCCGTCTGGGATTTCGATGTCAGGTCCTGTGAATGGTTCATTCGGGGCGGGTACCGCGAACGGGGCAACGGTATCTTTGAATTTGGACGCGACAGCTGTTGGAGGTATCGCGCCGTATCAATGGCAAGTCCAAGTATGCGTGAATGTCGTGGGTGGACTGTGTGCGGTCAACACGGCGTTTGGGCCCTCACCAGCTGTTACGGCTCAACTCGGTTACGGAACGAATTATGCGTGGACTGTCACGGTGAGCGACTCGTTGAATCGTTCAACTTCGAAGACTCAAACGTTCACGACCGTGGCGCGTTCCAATGCGGCACCGGGAGTTGCAACCGTAACTGCACCTACGAACGGCGCGACCCTGGTTTCGGGCACGCCGCAGTTCACTGCGACCGCGACTGACCCTGATGGAGACCCGGTCCAGTTTCAATACAACGTGTGTTTGGTGAGCAATCCTGCATCGTGTATCGCTCCTTCCGCTTTTGTTTCTGGCCCATGGATTTCACCGCAACTGCAGTACAACACGGCCTATACGGTTACTGCGTTGGCTCGAGATTTCCCAGCAGTGGTTACGAGCCCTGGGCCGCTGCAGGCCCCCGCTGTATCAGCGGCCGTGACGTTCACGACGAAACCAAATCCTGGGTCTGCGGTCACCGTGCCGGTGTTGGTTGGTCCGACGGCTAATTCGACGACGTCGATTCGTCCCTGGCTTCAGGCCTCCGCTACCGACGCGGACGTAGGCGACAGCGTGGAACTCACTTATCAGGTTTGCACTCCCACGCTACCGGCGCTTGTGGGCGGTGCGTCTGAAACCCCGGGGTCGGGCACGAGATGTCTGTACTCGCCGTGGGTGTCGGGCGGATGGCAAGTTTCGTCACAGCTGGACTTCGAATCGCCCTATCAGTGGCGTGCCTGGGCGCGCAATACTGCTCCGGGCAGCACCGATATTGGTGTGGTCTCGCCGACTCCCTTTTGCGTTCGTAACAGGTACCTCGCCCGCTGACGACCCTGGACTCGCGTCGTTGGGTTGGGATCCCTATGTTGATCTCAATGAAGAGGATTCCTCTTCGTCAGGGGTCAACGAAGCGTTGGGTTCGTTCACCACGTCGTCGACCGACGCTGCGATTTCGTCGGTCGCTCCGGGCCTCCTGGTGTCAAGGACCTACAACAGCCGAAACCGTCGTACCTCAGGGCAGCTGTTTGGACCAGGGTGGTCATCGTCGCTCGACTCGAAACTTGCTTACATTCCATCGGGTCAGGCTTCGGTGTCCGTCGGTGGCCAAGTCGTACTGGAAGCTGAAGTTTCAGACATGTCGACCGTCGTAAACAACAAGACATGGAACACGGTTGCCGGAGTCACCGGTTCATCTGGCCCGATGATTCAAGCTGTTCCCAACATCAATTCTGCGGCGATCGACTCGGCAGTCACGACGACTTCCCCTCGGGTTGATTACCAAGTGAATTTCGCAGCAGCAGGGACATACAAGGTGTGGGTCCGCGGCTACGGTTCGACATCAAACGACAACAGCATTCATATCGGCCTGAACGGAATCGTTTCGAACAGCGTGGCCGTTAATGGGACCGGAACGTTGAGCTGGTCGAACGTTTCGGAAACGTCCGCATCGGTCACGATCACGGTGCCGACAGCTGGGCTGTACACGGTCAACGTATGGATGCGCGAAGACGGAACCATCCTGGACAAGATCATCCTCACCACGGATACGGCGTTCGTGCCGACGCTGCTCGGCGCTGCTGCGTCTGCCCGTCAAACCTCGGTCGCGTCGGTGAACGATCCGGTGGTCGTCACGATGCCAGATGGTCGACGCGAGTACTACACCCGTTCCGCCGACGGAACGTACAAGGCAACTGGCGATGGGTTCTACGCAGACTTAGTGAAGGACCCTCCAGGCACAGGATGGGCCGGGTTCCGGTACATGACGAAAGACCGCACGACGGCCTGGTTCAACACAAACGGCCGACTCATGAAGATTCAGGATCGTAACGGCAACGCGCTCAACTACGTCTACACCGCAAACGTTCTGACCTCCATTAAAGACGAAAAGTCGCTTCGGGAGTTGACTTTCGGATACAACGGCAACTTGATCAGTACCGTGACGACCACACCGGTTGTGACGCCACCAGCAACAACCGTCGCAGGCTTGGTGTGGAACTACACGTACACGAACGGGTTATTGACACAAGTGTGTCCACCGGTGACGACGACGATCACGGGTTGTTGGCTGTATGAGTACACCGACGGACTGATCACCAAGGTAACCAAGCCAAAAGGCAACACTGACGTTCAGATCGGTTACGCGAACTCGGAGTTCGTGTTGAACGCTCCGAACCTGGCTCCGAACCCATCCTTTGAGTCGACCGGGAGTTGGACCGCCACGGGCGCTGGTGCAGGGTCTGGCATGTCGGCAGCACAAGGCGGCTATGTCGGAGCACAATCGTATGTGTTGAACTACGGCGGGGCATCTAGCTCAGCTCAACTGGATTCCAGCTTCGTTGCCGTCAGCCCATCGCAGCTGTACACGATCTCGGCTCGGATGAAAGGAACTACCACCGGAAAAATGTCGCCGGTGGCCTCGTTCTACGACGTGAACCAAAATCTCATCACGACCGGCGTCGCAGCTTATGGAGGGGAATCGCTCTGGCAAACCGGAACAACGTTCCGTTGGATACGCGGCCAAATCCGAACACCCGAAACGGCCGCCTTCGTGAAGATCGGCTTTCGGTGGCCAACCGAACAAGGCCACAACGGCAACGCGGTGGTCGACGCAGTGATGTTCGAACGAGGCGACGGGGTGCTCGGACGGGTCACGCAACGAACTGACGGTGAGGGCAACATCACCCTGTTCTCCGCCATACAGAACGGTGCGAACATCGAGGTTTCGACCAACGACGCGTTGACGGACGGGCTCTTCTCCAAAGACATCTACAACGCCAAGAATCAAATGATCCAACGGATCGACAAAGCTGGCTTGACTACCTCGTACGAGTACGACGCCAAGGGGTTCATGAACAAGATGACCGACCCAGCCCTGCGAGTCACGACCATCATCAACGACGACCGCGGCAACAAGCTCTCAGAAACCCGCCTCACGAACCGCACTCAATACTGGACCTATCAAGCCAATACCGATCTTCTCACTTCTTACCGAGACGAACGGTCCACAAGCCCGACCGACAACACCTACCGAACCCAATACGGGTACGACCCGGTCGGAAACCTGTCAGCCATCACGGACCCCGCAGGCAAAATCACAACGAGAGCCTATGCGGATGCGTCGACCGCTAGCACTGGGCGGCGGGTTCGTGCCGATCGGCTCGTTGATATCGGTCACCGACCGGACCAACAAGATTGTGTCCTACCAGTACGACAATCTCGGTAACCAACTACGCATCGTGGACCCAGCACTCGGAACACGGGTCAACACCTACGACGCGCTCGGGCGGCTGCTCACCACCGGTCGCCTCGACACGGCGACCTCCACGGTGCAGGGAATCACCACCAACGTCTACGACGTCAGAGGACGCGTCGTCACGTCCACGGGCCCTCAGATACTGAACACAGTGTCCAACGTGACACACCAAGCCCGAATCACGACCACCTACGACTCGAATAACAATGCGACCGCGGTCGTCGTATCTGACCTCACCGGTGGCGACCCTTCGCGGACCACGGGGACCGACTTTGACAACAACGACCGTCCATGGCGCGAGACCCGCGCCGGGAAGATCACGCACAACCCACTACGACCCGATCGGCCGGGTTGACAGCATGACCGATCCGCGTGGTCTGATCACGACAACGGAGTACACCAGCCGCAATCTTGTCGACAACGTCAAACTCACCAACTTTTGGGATGCACCGGGCGGTCCAGCACGGTCCATCACTATCCGTTCGTACACCTACAAACCAACACTGCCGCTCGTCGATGTGGAGACCGACGCTGTCGGGAGACAAGTCCAGTCGACGTGGCGAACCGATGACCTCCTTCAACAAAGAACCCTGTTGAACTATTCGCCTCTCACGGGTGGTACACGCTCAATGGTGTTGGGCTACTACGAGTACGACAACGTCGGCAACGTCACTCTGGAACGCCGCGGTGACGCAGCGAACGGGGTTGCGACCACTACCCGTCAGTTTGACGCCAACAATTTTGTGTTCCAACAAACCCAGGTGGAAACGAACCGAGAGACGACGTTCACCAACGATTTCGAAGGCCGACTGAAATCGGCAACAACCGGTGCGTACGTGGAATCCAGTACGTATAACGCAACCACCCTGTTGGTGTCCTCCACTTCAAAGCCGGGGTTAACGGCTGGTGGGCCTCTTGCGGTGACTTCGTACGGATATGACCAGTGGGGACGCCGCACGACGGTTACTGATCCTCGGTCGAACGTAACGACGCTTACCTATGACCTCGCGGACCGAGTCCTGACAGCTAAGTCCCCGGCATTCACTGCGTGGAATGCGACCGGCACCACCTCAGCATCGGCGCAGGCCGTCGTCACCTCGGGTTATGACACGTTCGGCTCTACCTCACACACGAAAGATCCCCGTAACCTCACTACCACAACAACATTCGATACCTACGGGCGACCGTCATTGGTGACTTACCCGACGAACGCAACGGTTACCCCAACCGAGTCGTTCACCTACGACCTGGCCGATAACCCGCTCACCATGGTCGATCGCCGCGGGTTTACCACCACGAACGTGTTCGATGCGATGAACCGCAAACGGCGGACCACGCAACCAATCCCGGCAACGGGCGGGACGGCACCGGTCACCCTCTGGGACTTCAACGATGTCGGCGAAACAACCCTGGTTACCGACCCGAACCTCAACAAGACAGCATCAACCTTTGACACGGCGGGTCGGTTGAGAACTTCGACAGCCGGGTTCGGTTCGACAGTCGCAGCGACAACCACGTACGACTACGACGATGTGAACAATCGAACGTACGTCAAAGACCCAATGAACAACGTTACGACAGCAAGTTTCAACGCAACAGGCCAGCCCGTCAGCATGACCGATGCAACCGGTGCTTCCACGAACTACACCTACCTGGCTTCGACTGGTTGGACGGAGACTGTCACTGTTGCTGGTGCTCGACGAACAAAGTTTGAGTATGACCCGGCGGGGCGGTTGAGTTTTGAGAAGCGTACGAATCCGGCCGGAACGGTCGACATTGCGATCACCGGGTTCGGATATGACCTTGCCGGGAACCGAACGTCGATCCTTCGGCCGAACGCCGCATCGGACACGTTTACTTACGACAGTGTGAACCGGCTCCTGACGTCGGTGACCGATATTGGTCTGGGGGCAACCGCAGCAACCGCGATATCGGAAGCTGGGTATGACATTGCCGGAAACATGGTTCGTGTGAAGGACGCGAAGACGAACGTGACCACGACCGAGTACAACAACTGGGGCCTACCCGCCAAAGTGGTCGAGCCATCCACCACCGCCCACTCAACGGCGGCGAACCGGCAATGGACCGTTACCTATAACGCTGCTGGTGTGCCGGTCAGTGAGGTTCGTCCCGGTGCGGTGACTGTCACGAAAACTTATGACAATCTGAACCGTCTCACCGGTGAAACCGGAACTGGTACGGGGGCTGTTTCGGCGACACGAACGTTCGGTTACGACCAGGGTGGCCGGGTCACGAGTGTTGGTTCGCAAACCATCTCTTATGACGCACGGAACAACGTGACAGGCGCCTCTGGTCCCCAAGGGACCTCAACCTACGTGTTTGATCTTGCGGACCGGATGACGTCCCGAACCGATGCGGCAGGAACATCAACGTTCGGTTGGTCTGGTCGGTCGGAACTCAAAACGATCACCACGAACTCGACGTTGACATCCTATGACTGGTTGCCTTCGGGTGAGTTGGACCAGGTGACCTACCCGGGGGCAACGTCACGTAAGTACGTTTACGATGACCTGGGGCGGCCTGTCACCGATACCGTCAAAAACTCTGCGGCAACGGTGATCAGTTCACGTGCCTATGAGTACAACGAAGACTCGACAGTGAAGAAGACCACGGTCACCCAACCTGGGAACACTGCGGCTGGTATCTACCAGTACTCCTATGATCGTGGCGGGCGTCTTCGATCAATGACAGCACCGAACTCCACAGTGACCGCCTACACCTACGATGCGGCAGGAAACCGGCTCACTGCTGGCGCAAACACCTACACCTACGACCAAAGAAACCGGCTGCTGACAGGTGCTGGCACAACGTACAACTGGTCACCGCGAGGCACGCTGACGTCCACGACAGGCACCGGTGCAGCCACCTACACCCATGACGGATTGGATCGTTTAACCCAAGCCGGCACGGTGACATACGCCTATGACAGCCTGGACCGTGTGACCACCCGGACGGTCGGTGGTGTTGCGACGGCGTTCTCCTACGCTGGGGTGGAAATGGATCCAGTTGCTGAAGGCACTACGACGAAGTACCTGCGTGGCCCGTCGGGTCAGTCAGTCCACGGGATCATCCGCAACGGAACGATGACCATTGCTGGTGCTGACCGGCACGGCGATGTCAGCTTCACCCTTTCGACAACCGGTGCAGTGACTGACACCTCGATTGTGGATCCGTTCGGGAAATCGCTCGGAACGACCGGGACCAAACCAAATATCGGGTTCCAATCTGATTACACAGACCCCACGAACGGTCTCGTATGGATGGGAGCACGCTGGTACAACCCGAACACCGCAACATTCACGGCCCGTGACACGATGCCTGGTTCCGTCGGTGCGTACGCCACAATGAACCGCTACACCTACGGACTAAACAACCCACTCACATACTCAGACCCCACCGGCCGGTACGCCGCCGAAGTGGACGGTGGTGGAAACCCGAATGTTGGCGTTACTGATTGCGACAACGCATGCCAATACGCAACTCTCCTTGCGACTGGGACGCTTCGTCCGGAAGCAGACAACTCCAACAACAACTCATTCCAACAGCGCGATCAAGTTACTCTGGTGGACCTGTCTGTCTTCCCGATCGGTGATCTTGTCGGCTTCGTTGGTGGAGCAACGGGTTTGACGGCGCCGACTACCGCCGGGCCCATCGCTACGGCGTTGCCGAAACCGGATGTCGACAAGCCCGGTTCGGTCGGGCTTGACGAATGCGACCCGCTCGATACGTCGTCCTTTCGTGCAGATATTGAGTCGTGCGAACCAGAAGATCGCGGACTGGTCGACGGTGTGACCAGTTTTGGGCCCTCAAGAAAGAAGCCGAAAACCGATGCCAATGCCGGGCGAGTCCGCGGGACCCTGGTCAACTCCAGTAATACCGCAAAGCACTGCCCTTGTAAGGTTGAGATTTGGAATTTGAAGATCAGGAAACGAGCAGGTTGGGGGAAATTTTCAATCCGTGCTTTCATCGCGACAGAGAAGTCTGGATGCTTGCAGTTGAATAACTGTCATGCTGGCGACAATCGCCAGTTTGACCCGAACGCTACTTGCGATATGAGTCGGGCGTGCATCGAAATTGATTTCGAGGCTGGTACGATCCGGATAGAGGTAAACTGTTCTCATCACCCGGGTCGTGAGTGCAAGGATCCTGACGTTGAAAGAAACTTTATGGAATTGACGGAGGACACTTTTTCTGACGGTTTAAGCGGGCTTTCGGTGCGATATGACATTGTGAATCCGCTTGCCCCGAATGTTTTCGGTGTGAGAGCGCCTGCGATTGATGGCCGCTGGCGGTTTAGAGACCGGGGTGATAGCGGAATCCAGGTGGAGTTCGATGGTGATGCGTATCCATCCTGGGAGGTTTACGCAAGTCAATCGACAGGCGGTCTCTTGGAAGTATTCACGTTTACGGAGTCGGCTGCGAAGGGGGGATTGCCTGGCGGACTTGTCCCCGGGTGGCCGGACCGGAACGAGAGTGTTCTCGTTGCAAAGAATCGTTGATGATGCCGAGCGCAACTCCACCCCTCCGGCGTTTTCGACTGGCTGTCGTCGCCGTAGTTCTTATCGTTACGGGTTGTGGTTCTACCCGTGCGTACGATCGTCCGGGTTTCCCGTCAGAAGCGGAGGATTTGAAGCTGATCAAATTCGATCCGTGTGTGATCGTTGCTGATCCTCAAGGTCGGTTTCTTTCGCCCCGGGTCAGGCCTGATGGAAGTCGAGATGCGGGAGGGCTGAAGCGGCCTGCGCCGCCTGGGATGACCGGGTTCGGTTTTGTGCCTGGTTTTGTGAGTTCGGGGACGTCGAGTGGGTTTGCGATCGCGGAGTGTGAAAGTGGGTTTGGGGATGTGGCTCTTGAACAAACGGTGAGAAGCGAGTTATCGCGTCTAAATTGGGATGGCCCGGCTTGGGTACTTATGAAGAGTGGGTGGATCAAGATTCAGTAACCCGCGACCGGAAAATATCCCTTCGGACGCGTCATGGTCGTTTCGCTTTGATGAGTTGCAATGTTGTCGTCCCGTGGACCGCACCGATGGTCGAATCTGCCGCTCATCAGCACAGACGGGTCCTCAGTTTCTCGCGGGTTGCTGGAAAATTCCTGGACGGCTGAGGTGGTTAGGGTCCACCGCAGGATAATACGCGAGGAGTAGTCTGGGTGGGTGGAGCTGACTGAAGAGGGTTTGGAGCGGTTCTTTCTGACGGTATTGCCGCATTTGGATGAGCGGCAGCGTCGGGTGACGGTCGGCGCGATGGCTGAGGTTTTAGGTCGTGGCGGACAGGCGCGCGTGGTGGCGTCGTCGGGGATGTCGTCGAACACGGTGTGGAAAGCGGTGTCTGATGTGCGGGCCGGGATTGAGGTCTCGGATCGTGTCCGGGCGCCTGGTGCCGGAGACAAGCCGGCGATTGAGAAGCAGCCCGGCCTGTTGGCAGCGTTGGATGAGCTTGTGCACCCGGACACGCGTGGCACGCCGATGTCTGCGTTGCGGTGGACGTTGAAGTCGACGTATCAGCTCGCCGAGGATTTGACGCGGCGTGGGTTTAAGGCCTCGCCGGAAACGGTTCGGCGGTTGTTGCATCAGATGGGGTACTCGTTGCAAGCCCCGGCGAAGCAGAACGAGGGTGCGGGGCATCCGGATCGTGACGGCCAGTTCAACTATCTCAACAAGATTGTCAGTACACAGATCAACGTAGGCGAGCCGGTGATCAGTGTCGACACGAAGAAGAAGGAGTTGATCGGCGAGTACGCCAACGGCGGGGCGGAGTGGCACCCGAAGGGCGAACCGACACGGGTCTCCACGCATGACTTCGCTGATCGCAGTCTCGGGGACTACTCCAAAGCGATCCCGTACGGGGTGTACGACATCGGCAACGACGAAGGATGGGTATCGGTCGGCGACACTGCCGACACCGCTGAGTTCGCCGTCGAATCCATCCGGCGCTGGTGGAACACGCTCGGCAAGACACGCTTCCCGGCGGCGACCACGTTGACGATCACTGCCGACGGCGGCGGATCGAACGGCTACCGCGTCCGAGCTTGGAAAGCCGAACTAGCCAAGCTCGCTGCCGAGACCGGGCTCACGGTCACGGTGTTGCACTACCCGCCCGGCACATCGAAATGGAACCGCATCGAGCACCGCCTGTTCTCGTTCATCTCGATCAACTGGCGCGGACGACCCCTCACCGACATTCGGACCATCATCGAGCTCATCGGCGCCACGACCACCAAGACCGGACTCACTGTTCAGTGCGCATACGATCCCAACTGGTACCCCACCGGCATCAAAATCACCGACCAGCAACTCGCAGCCCTACCCGTCCACGCCCATAACTGGCACGGCGAATGGAACTACACCCTCACGCCCCAACCGCGCGGATAATCCCGCGGCGGGCCCTTAGTCCATTTCCAGATGTTGTCACCGAGCACACTTCCAACGTGCAGGTCGGTGATGTGCAGAATGTTGATAGCGGAGTCCACCATGTCGCGATGGTAGCGGTGGTGGGTCTCCTGAGACATGCTGGAGCTTTCGGCTGAAAACTGTCACCGTGCAGGCCGAGGGTGAAGTCTTAGGCGCCTCAGCCGCCTACCACTTTCGCACTCTTAGACCGGGCCCCTGACACGAACGGGCGCAGGTGGAAGGGCGCCGTGCTGCAGGAGTGCGGTACCCGAAGGCATCTCGCGCAACGCCTTCCGCTGGATCAATGGGACTGTCGCAACGCTCGGCCGATCGTCGGTGTGCTTGTACCGAGTCAGTGAGCTAGGCACGTGTTCGTCGCCGCTCAGTCCTTCCACGTAACTGAGGCCTTCGAGGTCGCTCATGCCGGGGAACCAGATCTTGGTGAGGAAGTTCGTGAGCACGACGTCGGAGCGGACGCCGAACTTGGCCTTGACCTGAGCGATGGACTGCCAGATCGTTTCGAGCTGCACGCCCATGCCGGCGAGCGTAGACGCCCAAACGGGGAGGTCGTCGAGACGCATGTTGCCCGCCTCGTCGATGAGCAGAAGGATTTCGGGGTGGATCGCCTTGCCGCAGAGGTTGCGCTCATTGACTTGGCCGACGAGGTCTCCGATCAGCCCGCCGAGCACTCCTGCGGATCGGTCGTGGTCGATCAGCGGCGCAACGACGTAGAGCGTGTTCGGACCTGAGCAGAGCCAGTCGAGGTCGATGTCGCACGATGCTGCTGAAGCAGCGATGCCGAGGTCGATCCACGGCCACACGATGTTCGTCGCCGTCGAGTAGACGGTCGATATCGAACGCGGTTCCTTCTGCCAAAGGCCGAGCAAGGTCAGCTGGGCGAAGAGTCCCAGCTCTCGCTTGTCGATGTCGCCCGATGAGGTCAGCATCTTGATGAGCGGCGAGACCTCGCCGATCTGCTTTTCGGTCGGGCGGTCCTCCGCAGCGATCCATCGGGCGACGTCGTGCATGGTCTTGTTCGCGCCACCTGCAACGGCGAGCATTCCTGACAAGAGGACTTCGGCTTGCTTGCGCCAGTGGTCGCCGCCCTCGATGGTGTTCGAGGAAGGTGCCGACTTCACGAGCTGCGACGCCGCTCGCATTGCGCCGTCCCTCGAGCCGCATCCGCGCAGCGGGCTCCAGGTCGATGTTCCCAATCGCGCAGAATTCGTCGGATCGAAGACCTTCACCTCGCCGCCGGGTAGCGACGATCGGCGGTTGATCGTCCCGTCGAGTAAGTCGCTCTTGACCGAGACGATGATCGCAGGCCCTCCCCAGTGCTCGATCTGACGTTTGGCAAGCGTGCTCTTGCCCGAGCGTGATGGCCCAACGATTGCGACTCCGCCGCGTCCGTTGCTGAAGTCTCGGCCGGGCTTGCTCTTGCGGGTCCGTTGCGCTTCGGTGACGACGTACTTGCGTCCGAACTTGCCAAGCAGCAGGCGGTCCGGTGGGACGGTCTTCGAAAGCAGCGGCCGGAGGTCGTGCTTGTTGGCGAAGCGGGCGTTGGTCTTCACGCCGAGCCGTTCACGGCGGTCGAGTGTCTCGTTCGGTGTTCGGAATAGTCGGAGGAGGCCGACGGCGATCGCGACCGTAAGTGCGAAGACGATGAACGTCGACAGCCAGTAGAGGACTGGCCCAGGTAGTAAAGCGGAGACTTCGGGCGGCCATGCGCGCTTCGGTTCCGTCATGGTCTTCGGCATCTTGCCGAGCGCGTCGATCAGCATCTCGATCGATCCGGGGAAGGTGCGTCGGTTTCGGATGAACGCTGCGAGTTCGGCGCCGACCCAGACGACTGCGCCGAAGCTGGATGCAGCGAACAGGAGAGCGAGGATGGGGCCTTCGGGGGCGGGGTTGTTGTTGGTCGGTCGTGTGGCGGTGTTCATGGGTTCTCCTCAAAGGGTGTGATCAGGGGTGAGGTCGATTGCCGCGGTTTTGGCGACGGAGTGGCCGAGTGACTTGATAAAGGCGTCGAGTGGATCGAGTTCGCGGCCGGCGTCAGCGTGAGTCAGCGCGTGCTCTAGTGGTTCGGCTCGCACGACGTAGGCGCGGTTGGCGTCGCGTCCGCGAGTGAGCGCGGTGTATCCGTGCTCCTGCGCGTACGTGTCGTCGCCGAGGACGAAGACTTCGTCGACGGTGATGCCTTGTGCTTTGTGGATGGTGGTGGCGTAGCCGTGGGTGAGGTGTCCGGCGACGTAGTCGAGCGGGAGGGTCACGTCTTCGCCGCGTCGGAGGGAGATAGTGAGTCCGTCGGGATCGAGGGATCGAACGGTGGCTCGGTCGCCATTGAGGATGCCGACGCGGTAGTCGTTGCGAAGTGCGACGACCGTGTCGCCGGCGGCGTACTCGTGGTCGTCAAGTCGGAGGATCGGCTCACCGAGTTGACCGTGTAAGCGGAGCAGCGTGCGGGCGCGGTCGTTCAGGTCGTCCACGAGTGATCGGCGTGGGGCGACCATGAGGACGTCCTGTCCGGCTTCGCGTGCTTGGTGCCAGTCACCCACGAGCCCCTCGCGGAGGTGGTCGGCGTTGTCGGCGGTGATGACCCGGCCGTGTCGGCGAAGTCGTGCGATTGCAGCGTCGACGTCACCGGCGCGCAGTTCGACGGCCGCTTGTCGTTCGATTGGGTCTCGTTGCCTGCGATTCTCGGTGAGGGTGTGTGGTTCGAGCCGAGTGGTAAGCGCGCTCGAATAGTCCGCCCGCCTCGATTTCGGGGAGTTGTCTGTTGTCGCCGACCAGCACGACCTTCGTCGACGCTTGTTGTGCTCGTTCGAGGACATCGGCGAGCTTGCGGGTGCCGACCATTCCGGCTTCGTCGATGACGAGCACGGTGTTGCGGTTGAGGTGTTCATAGCCGGAGTCGAGTGCGCCGGGGAGACGGTCGATGGTCTGCGACTCGATGCCGGAGCTCGCTTGCAGTTCGGCTGCAGCTCGGGCTGACGGTGCTGCTCCGATGGTTCGGATGCCGGCGTCGTTCCATGCGGCTCGGGCTGCGTCGAGCATGGTGCTTTTGCCGTGTCCAGCGGGTCCGATGACGATTTCGACTGCGTCGCCTGATCGTGTGATCGCTCTGACGGCCGCTGCTTGGTCAGCACCGAGTGATGGTCGTGTGGCGAGCGCATCTTCGACGTGGCGTGGAGCGACGATGGCAAGGCGCTGGCGCCGTCCGTTTAGTGCGATGTCGACGCTGCGTTGTTCGAGGGCGAGAATCTCTGGCGTCGTCCATCGGTCGTGGCCGAGGGCGATGGCGTGGCCGGAGTGGAGGAAGCGATCGGTTGCTCGTTCGAGGTCGGGCAGGCGCGCGCCATCGGGGAGCGATTCGCAAACTGCTTGCATCAGTGTTCGTCGGTCGAACGTTGCGTGCTGTTGCGTCACCGCGGCAGCGACCTCTTGGTCGTCGATGGTCGGGTTCGCGTGGCGTATTTGGAGCGGGAGGTTGCGGAGTGAGTCGAGGTAGGGCTCGGCTCTTCGGGTCCAGTTGGCTTGGAGGTCGTAGAGGTCGACGTCGAGCTGCTTGGCCTGGCGTGTCGTCAGGGTGGCGATGGCCGCGGACTTGGCGGAGTCGAGTCCGTTGCGTTCGAGGGCGTCTTCGATGCTTCGTCGTCGGGTCGAGAACTCTCGGACCAGCTGGGAGTCGATGCCAATGACGGGCGCGGATCCGTTGTGGACGGGTCCCCAGAGCAGGCCAACACTTTCGGTGAGTTCGGCGCGAAGCGTCGCCTGGTAGATGTAGCCGGTGGTCTTGGCATGGCGGTAGATGTCGCGGCCGTCGAGTGCGGTCCAGCGCCCGTCGGGTCCGGTCGTCATGTTTGCGATGAGGACGTGGTCGTGAAGTTGCGGGTCGAGGCTCCGGCTGTCGGTGTGGGTGACAGCAAAGGCGACGAATCCGCCTCCTTCGAGGACCTGCGCGCCGCCAGCGCCGCGGCGTACGCTCACTGCAGCAGATTCGAGGTAGGCGAACGCACTGTCGATGGCTGCGTGGTGCGCTGCCTCGATCTCTCGATGAAGGTGCTCATTGCCGAGCGCGTGGAGGATCGAGAGTTCCTTGCGGGCGGATAGCGCGAGGTCGAAGCCGAGGGTCTTGACGGGTCGTTCGCGCAGTGTCGTGGTGCCGTCGGCGGCGTTACCGGCGAGAACGTTGAGGATCTGCTCGCTCGTCGGATCGGCGGTGAGGCCGACATCGGGCGCAAGTTGGCCGAGCGTTCGGACGGATCGATCCTTCAGGTAGTACGGGTCGAGTCGGTCTTCGATTTCGCCAAGGTGGTAACCCTTGTTCGCGTCGGTGATCTTGCCGAGCGATGCGGTCACGAGAAGCCGCCGATCGTTGCGGTCTTCCTGCCCACGGGGACGGCGCCAGCCGTTCCTTGGTAGCCATCACGCCGAACGGAGGGGCGGGTCAAGGACGGCCGCAGGCCGCCCCGGAGGGGCGCGACCATCGGGAGCGTCCTTGAAGCGAACGTCGGGTCGGCGAAACTGCTGCGCGACCTGCTGGTGTGTGGCGTCAACCTGTCGGGGCGAGGCCCGCACTGCCAGTGCAAGTGTGTGGACTTCTCGTTTTCGGGCGCGTTCGAAGAGAGGGTGGGCATTGCTGTTTCTCCTTGGTGGGTCGCGGTGGCGTGTGTTTGCGCGTTGCTGCGTTGATGAGGTTGCGTCAGGCGGCGAGGGTGATGCCGGCGACGTCGAGATGAAGCAAGTAGCGCGGTGTCGCGAATCGGTGTGCGTCGGCGTTGAGGTGCTCCACGAGGTGGAGTCGTTCGAGCTGTCCGAGGCTGCGTCGAACGGTGTCCTTGCTTGACCCGGAGAAGTCGGCGATGGCTCGGAGTGAGGCTTCGACGATGGGCCCGTCAGAGGTGGATTCGGCGAGGTCGGTGAGGTCGAGGAGGAGCTGTGCGGACTGAACGCCGAGACGGCGACGAATTGCGTGCAGCACTGCACGGTCGACTCGCAGTGTCCCGGTTGGCGTCGTGGCAGTCATTTGAGGTTCTCCGGCGTGGGGAGGGTGTCGACGAGTTTGCGGAGCGCTTCCTTGGGAACTCGAAGGCGTCGGCCGAGTTGGAGGACGGGGATGCCTTCCTTGCCGCCGGTGAGTCGGTAGCGCTTGGTCAGCTCGTACGCCTGGCTGCGGCCCAGACGGAATGCCTTGGCCATCTCTTCGACGGTCAACATGTCGGGGAGTTCGTCGAAGTCCATGGTTCGCCTCGTTCATTGTGTACGATGTTGCATCGCAGGGTTGCGATGACCGCACATAGTGGTGGGTCCACAGACGAATTGCAACTGCGTAGTTCGATTCCCCTGGGCGAGCTTTGCGACAGGAGCCGAAGGTGTCACGAAAACGACGAGACGAACCGCCGATCGGGAAGCCGAGATGGAACGCGAGCCAGCTCGTTGCGTTCAACCTCGCGCGAGCGCGCCGCAAGGCGGAGATGACACAGCAAGACGCAGCGGAGGCAATCAGTCGTTACACAGAGGCGGAGTGGACGCAGGCGACGGTCGCAACCGCCGAGGGTTCCGTGACCGGTACGCGCATCCGACAGTTCACGCCGTCGGAACTGTTGGCCTTCTGCTTCGTCTTCGACGTGCCGATCGGTTGGTTCTTCATGCCGCCGTCAGGCGATGAGGCCGCGGCGTTGGAGATGCCCCAGCACGATCGCGGGATCGGGTGGGACTGGGTGTTCCGTCGGACGACGCCGACCGAGTCCGACATCGACGCGTATCTCGATCACCAGGCCGACTGGGCGCGCCGCTCCGAGTCAGAGTCCGAGAGGCGACCCTTCCATGACCGGGTCGGAAACGTCCTTCGGGGCGGGCGGAACGCGCTCAAGGACGATGAGCTGCAGATGTACTTCCTGCTCGGCCTGTTCCGCCGCGGGCTCGGTGGGTCGCACGACCTTCGACGGCAGACGTCGTGGGGAGAGGAGCGCTGGTTCGAGGATGCGAGCGCTGTGCTCCACCGGGTGTCAGAGGTCTTTGCTGCCATCGGCCGACGTGGGCCGTCGCCGTCCCACATCATGCGGCAGAAGGACCTCGACGACGCCCGGCGGATCAGCGAGGAGATCGAACGGAAGCGGGTTGAGGCCGGCGGACCGATCTGCGCCGAGTGCTTCCAGGCGATCAAACTGGCTGACCCGGCAGACGGCACGACCTGGGTACACGCCGACGAAGACGCCGTCCTTCGGGCACACGCGGTCGTTGTAGCGCCGTAAAGTTGCTAGCGTTTCGTTTGTTTCGAGTGTATCGTTTGATTCGTGAGCACTGAAGTGACCGAAACGCAGAGAATCGCTCGCGCAGCATCTCGACAGCTTCGGCGTGCCTCACGCCATGGATCGGTGCTTACGCTCAAGGTCGAGTCGATGAAGGAGCCAATCGTGCTTCCTCTCGAGGCGGTCGCCGCGCTACAGAACGTCCTCGACGAGCTCGCTGCGGGCGTGACACCCGATGAATCCTCGGATGAGATGACAACGCAGGAACTAGCCGACGTGCTGAACGTCTCGCGGCCGTACGTCGTGTCGCTGCTCGAGGCGGGCGAGATTCCTTTTCGCAAGGTCGGAACGAAGCGGAGGGTGCTCCGGGTAGACGCGCTTCGCTACAAGCAACGCGACGACGAGCGCCGGTACGCCGCGGTGAGGGACCTGACTGCTGAGTCCGAGGCGTTGGGACTGTACGAGCCTGCGAGGGGCTCGCGGACGCGCCACACGGCCCGCGTGCGCGAGCACCCGCTAGGCTCGCTCGGCGAAGCCGCCGGGACGGACGCGAGCCTAGCGGGTGCTCGTAACGGATGTCAAAAATGACCGAGGGAGACGGCCCCCTTTCGGGGGCGGTCTCCCTCTGTTAATCGGTTGGCCCAAGGCCTTACGAAGAGAGTAGCAGGATCGTGCCCATAGAGCTAGCCCCCGACGAACACGTAGTCGCACGCCTTCGCGACTATTGGGGTCGACGGACGCCCTGGCAAAGGCGGCTCTGGAATCCCGGGTCGCTGCTCCTGCTGGAGGAGCTAGTCGAAGGCGGCGAACAGTTTCGCGAAGGGCTTCTGAAGCAAGGAAGCCTCCGTGATCTTGGGGCGCGAGCCAAGGTGAGGCTGGGGCAAGACATCGGTCTTGGCGACGGCGAGGCTCGAACGCGCCTGCAGGACGCCCTCGGCACAATCGAGTCGGCCCAGCGTGTCGACGAAGTGGCATATTTTCTAGAGCGCGCTCGCGGCGGATATCTCAAACGCTGGCGCGACTACGTGTCGGGTGGCGGTGCGGTCGGTTCGGAAAGGCTGTCGCGCCTCATCGGAGGTCACCTCCTCGATCTGAAATTCAGTCCCGATCAGCTCTACCGTTGGACTGATTCCTTGACCGCTGGGCATACGCAGTCGATCTCGATTGTTGACCTACTGGACAATGCCATTGAGATTGAGAGCCGAAGCCTCGGGACATTTCATGTCGCGGTTCCTCTCAGGGCGAGCGTCCCGAGCGGAAAGACGACACCACCGACGTGGTTGTCTGCGAGCAGACTCACCGAGTGGCTCCGACAAAACATCGACCCCAACCTTCGACTGCGTCACGTCGGCGGCTTCGTGTTCCCCATCGAAGCTCGCGACGCTTGGGCTGCCATCGAGATTGCGGCGGACCGAGTTGACTCCCTTGCCGCGCGAGTCATGGTCGGGACCCCTGGCCGAAGTGTGTTAGAGCCCCTCGGCACCGCCTACATTGCGGGCGGAACAACAGCGTTTGCGATGGATCGCCCCCGACGGCAAGTTGACGTGAGCTCGCTCATGAGAGGAGGCGCGCTGCTCGATCACAGCATCGAAGTACTTGACCGAAACCTCGGCGCAGCACTCGAACTGCTTGCGCTGCTGGAACACAGTTCTCCAGGTGGTGCGGTGGCTGGCGGGTGGGCCGCGATCGAAGCCGTCCTCAAGAGCGAAGGTTCCAACAATGTCGATGCCGCTGACGAGTTGGCCCGATTGGTGGCGTGTTCATTCCCGCGGGCGGAACTGACCACGCTGGCGTACCGATATGCGTATCTTCCAGATGGTTCACAGCGGGACGACGCCGTGGCGGCGCGCATTCGAGTTGCTGCGGGGAATCGCTACAAATGCCACGAGTTGGCAGTCGCGATACGAGCAGGCACCCTCAAACCGTTTGAAAACCCGTCGGATGAAGCGGCCCGGGTCCGGATGGCTGAAGTTCTCGGAGCGCCGAAGGCTGTGCTTGCGAGAGTTTCGGACTACGCGACCGACAGTCTCAGGCGCCTTTACCGCCAGCGGAACAGTCTTCTCCACTCTGCCGCCGAAACTGTTGGATTGCGCTCTTGTCTTCGGACGACGCCTCCGCTCGTCGGAGCGGGCTTTGATCGCATCGTGCACGCGGCGCTCGGGTCTCCTTCCGAAGACGCACGAAGGTTGTGCACACGGGCGCGAGTTGAACTTGACCTCGTCGGAACATCGAGCGGTCGTGATCCGATCGACTTGTTGGAGCCGACCTGATTGAGCATCCTTGGTGGTCGAACGACCTCCAGCCGTCGTCGAATGGGCACAGGGCGCGGACCTGGCCTGTTGGCTACCGCTGGTGATGGCTCGTCAGTTGCACCATGCCACTGAGTGTCTCGGCGGCGCGGCGGTCGGCGGCGCCGACGAAGTGCGCGTAGGTGCCAAGGGTAGTTGCGGCGTTGGCGTGGCCGAGGCGGCCGGAGACCGTCCGGACGTCGATGCCGGCGGAAAGGAGGCTCGTTGCTGCGAAGTGGCGGAGGTCGTGGAAGCGGATGCCTTCGATCTCCAGCTCTCGGCAGAGCCTTGTGAACGCCAGCGTCACGCGGTCCGGGCGCCACGGCTCAACGCCACGCTCGTGATCGGAAAACACGTACGCCTTCGGATCGAACTTCACGCCGCAGAACTCGGCCCTCGACTCCATCGACTCGCGATGGCGAGCAAGCACCGGCATCGTTCCCTCGTCGAGCGCGATCCTGCGCGCCTGGTGCGTCTTCGTCGACTTCTCGATGATCGTGTGGTCGGTCGTCTCGAAGATGGAACGTTGGATCAGAAGCTCTGCACGCTTATCATCGACATCGCTCCATCGGAGCCCGCACAGCTCTCCGCGTCGGGCGCCCGTGATCACGGCGAGATGCAGCATCACGGCGAACTCCGGGTATCGACCCTCCGCAGCGCGTGCGACCAGCCGCCCTACATCATCCGGCGTTGGCGTGTTCGTGGACGCCTTGCGCAACCGCGGCGGTGATGCCTTCTCGGCGACGTTGATCGGTACCCAGTCCCACCGCACGCCCTGCTTCAACGCTGACCGGATGACAGCGTGCGCCTGTCGCACCGTGGCCGGCGCCAAGCCCTTCTTCGTGAGCGAGCGGTAGAACGAGTCGAGGGTTGCGACGTCGAGCTTGCGGAGCCGAATCGAACCGAGGGCCGGCTCGATGTGATTGCGGATCAACCGCTGGTAGCCCTTGAACGTCTGGTAGGCGAGGTCGGGCTCAAACGTGCTCGATCCACTTGGTTAGTAGCCCGCCAAAGGTCGCCGTCGTCGACCCACCAACCGAGTTGGTCTCGTGCTTGGAGATCAGCGTGTTGAGCACCTTCTCTGCCTCGCGCTTCGTCCCAGCGACGGACCGACTGATCTGGACGCGCTTGCCAGTGAGCCGGTCAACGCCGCCGTCGATGCGGACCTCCCAATACCCAGCACGCTTCTCTCGTAAGGACCCACGCATGTGGGACACCGTACAGAATCCGTGGGACAAATGTGGGACAAACTGCCAGAGCTGCTTGTCAGAGATCTGCGACAGGGCCTATGAACTGGGGAAATGAAGTAGGGCGGGTGGGGATCGAACCCACGACCGAAGGATTATGAGTCCCGTGCTCTAACCACTGAGCTACCGCCCCGAGTTTTCGGGTTCCAGAGCTTGCCACGCTGTGTGGGTCCGACCGTGTCGCTCGTTCGTTTCATGAGTTGGGCAGCGTCTGGGTATCGGCTGTCTCACCGTTCGCTGTTCGTTCCTGCCGGAGGTCGCGTCCCCCACGTGCCTTCGCGTCCTGCCAGTGACGTCCCTGTGGGGACGCGAAGGTTCCTACGGGGACGCGACTTCTGGCAGGTGGACCGGAACAAAACCCAAGAAGGAGACGACACCGTTCGATTTCGTTACGTGACAGTGCAATCGCACGCAGAACGGACGTATCCGTTGCGCGAAAGTGGTTCTCGACACGTGCTGTCGCGCTGCTAACGTAATCAGGCCCTTCCGAGATAGCTCAGCTGGCAGAGCGGTTGACTGTTAATCAATAGGTCGCAGGTTCGATCCCTGCTCTCGGAGCCAAATCACACGGCAGGTCCTGGAAACGGGGCCTGCCGTGTGGCGCGTCTGGCCTCAGATCACCCCGCAAATGCTGAAAATTCAGTCGGTATGGCCAACCCACAGGGGAGCACGTTCCAGCAGGTACAGGCTCACCCCGCGGCAGCTTTCCCAAAGGTCACACAACAGCTCTTCGCCCACAAAGATGCGGGCAAGCGACACCTGGCGTTTGGCCACGATGGTGAGGCGCCGCTCGGGCGCATCGGTCACCACGTTGAACGAGTCGATGGCCTGCACCTCCAACGGAAGATCCATGCCTCCAACCCCAGCCAGGTCTGTGGCGAGAACCAGCAGGTCAGGTGGGTTCTTCAGCGGTGGCAGCAGCCAGGTGAGCGTCAATGGGAAGAAATACTCGTCTGGTGGCTCGGCATCATCGTCCAGTTCCGCCATCCGGTCTTCGAACGCGAACAACACCCGAGGATTGACCTGCAGGGTGAGATGCAGGTCTAGGGGGCCACTGCAGCCCTCTTCCGGGTGCAATTCCACCTCCCAGGCCTGCTCAGAGGAGTACGTCTCGATGAGGTGCCGCTCGTCGTGGACATGGAACCCGTGGTCAACAGACACGTGGTCCTTCAGGTCAGCCATGTATCCGGGCACGTCGATAATTGCCATTTCGAGAGGTCACTCTACGACCCGCACCCTGCACCGCGGTGCGGACATGGCCAGTTCAGAACATCCGAACCTGTCCATCGGGAAATCCGTTGAAGGGCACCACGTTCAGCCCACGCTCCTGAAGGTCGGCACCGAGGGTGCGCAGCGTCTGCGGTGCGTGCCCTTCGTAGTGGTTGTTGACCACCACGAAAACGCTGCGTACGTCACGGCGTGAGAGCGCATCTATTTGATCTGCCCACCATGTCAGTGCCTCGGTCTGAGGACGTTGCACCTCGTCTTTGGCGATCCCATCGTGGCGTCCGATCAACCGTATGTACGCACACCGTTTGCTGGTGTCGTAGTTGAGTCGCTCCAGGTCAGGCACATCATGAAGGTCGTTTGACACCCGTGCCACGTCGTGTTGACGAAGGAGGTCGTGCACCGATTCATGGTTCCACGAGTTGTTGCGCATCTCGATGGCAAGCGGGACCCGGTCTGACCAGCGGTTGAGGAAGGCACGCAGCGCTAGGTCGTTCTGCGGCGTCCGAGCGAACGAAGGTTGCATCTGGACAACGACGTTGCAAAGCCTGAATCCAAGGGCTTCTGAGAGGGTTCGAACGAAGTGTCCGAAGGGCACCTCTGGCGGGTTGAGGCCAGTGTCTTGCACCAGTTCTCGCGGCGCTTTGCAAGAGACCCTGAAGCGCTCGGGAAGAATCCGAGCCCATCGTTCAATCACCGGGGGAGCAGGAGCCGCGTAGAACGTGGAGTCGATCTCCACGAACGGAAACGCCTCGGCATAGCGGTTGAGCGTGTCGCTCTGCGAAGTGCCGAGCGGATAGAAGCTGCCTGCCCAGTCAGGAAGGTACGACCAACCCGCTGTCCCCAGCCACACCTTGGTTTCCATCGACCGAAACCCTATCGAGGCCGACGCGTCAGACCACAGGTTCCCCCCACACGCTGGGCTGGTTCGAGTCGCGGCGGAGTACCCGTGCGAGGATCAGCGGGTGACTTGGAACGCACAACAGGCCCTGGAACTCTTCGACGATGTGGCAGCGGCGGTGACCACGGCGCTTGGCTCACTTCGACGTGACGAGTTTGGGTTGCTGCCCGACGGCGCACACGGCGGGCAGCACGGAAGCGACGTTGCATCCGACGCTGCGGCCCTTGCGGTGCTCGATAACGCGGGCGTCGGTGTTTTGTCGGAGGAATCCGGGTTGCGTCGGGCAGATCATCCGTTGTTGGTCATTGTTGACCCGCTTGATGGATCTACCAACGCCAGCCGAGGGATCCCCTGGTACGCAACGTCGCTTGCTGCCGTAGATGCCGAAGGACTACTGGCGGCGCTGGTGCTCAACCAAGCCACCGGGGCGAAGTTTTGGGCGACACGTGGCGGCGGGGCTTTTGCCGATGGCCGCCGCATGCACACCAGTACGTGCGACTCGTGGCGAAAAGCCATTACCGGGTTGTCTGGCCTGCCGTCGAAGTGGCTGGGCTGGAACCAGTTTCGTGCGCTCGGAGCGTGTGCACTTGACCTGTGTGCCGTGGCCGACGGGGTACTTGATGCCTACGTAGATTGCAGCCGCGATGCGCATGGAGTATGGGATTACGCGGGTGGAATGCTGATCCTGCAGGAGGCCGGCGGATACATGGCTGACGCCTTCAGCCGGGACCTGATTGTGCGAGAACCGACGCTGAAACGAACACCGATCGGGGCCTGTAACGAAGCCGTTGCGCGTCAGGCAATCATCGCCAGGCGTGCAGACCAGAAAGATTCCTGAATTAATTCGCTTGCATCGGCCGTCTGTCACAGAAGAAACTGATTTGTAACAACCGCAACAAAGTCGCCGAGAGGGGTGAGCCAAACATGACAACGTCAACTGACCAGCACGCAGCAACTCTCGCCGTGCTTCTCAACCTGACAGCTTGCGAGATCAAATCGCACATGTTCGGCGCGCCATCGGCCGCTGTTGCGTCCCTGATTTTCGCCGCGCCCGTGTGGGAAGCAATGGCGGCCGTCCGACCAGAGTTCGGGCGTATTGCGGCCTCTGCTCATGCCTGGGACACCAACGGTGGTGCACCCTCGTTCCAGGCCTATCTGTGCACCGGTAACAAGACCGCCAAGACGCTGAATTCCAAGAAGAACACCGCCAAGACCTTGGTCAAGACCGTAGCGGTCAAGACCAACAAGCGGCCTCAGAGCTGGTGTGGACCACCCAACGGGTAACCGTCGGAACCCACAACCCAACTAGCTCTTCAGGCCGCCGGATCATCCGGCGGCCTTCTTCTTTCTCCAGTTTTCTCCAGAACTTTCTGCAGGACCTCTCTTCTTGAGCACAACCCCCAACCAACCAGCAGGACCAGACACGAACACCGGTAGGAGCCGGATCATGAACCTCAACCAAGCACTGCTGACATCTGTCGATCGAGAACTCATCGCACGCGGTCGTTGCGCCGATGGCGCCGGGACGCTCGCCGGCCTGTTTTTCTCCGAGGAAATCCACGAGATCGCGCAAGCAAAGGCGATCTGTGGAAATTGCCCGGTTACTGACCGCTGCCTCTCCGGCGCGCTGATTCGGCGTGAGCCGTGGGGCGTCTGGGGCGGCGAGATGGTTATCAACGGCAAGGTGCTCGCCTCACGGCGTCGTCGTGGTCGTCCACCAAAGGTCAAGGTCGGGGAGCTCGTTGTCGATGAACTTGGCAGCGTGATCTCCGCCTAGGCGGAGCGGGGCGCGGCTGAGCGGTGAACGGAGGGATCGAAGAGAGCCCGAGGGGAGCAACCAATCGGTTCTGACCCCTCTTTTCGGTCAGCTTCAGAGATTCCGCAGGGCGGGGTGCCGCAGTCCACATCCGGGGGACTGCGACGAGTGACCGCCCTGTGCGTCCGGAAATGACACTGGGCCGGCCCGATCACATCGGGTCGGCCCCTTGTGTCGTGCGACTCTGGCTCAACTTCCTTGGCGATTGGCCGGCTACACGTCCAGGTGACGGCCCCCAACCCCTGTGACGTTGGTTCGGTCGACAACCCCGCTAGGCGCGCATACATTCACTGCATGAACATCGACGACGCCCTGGACACTGCTGCTTCAGAGGCACATCCCACCAATTGGCTGCGTTCATTGGTGATCCCGCTGCTGGTGGCCACAATCGCCGGAAGTGTTTCCCTTGCCATCGGCGCCCGGGTGTTCCAGAGCGCCAACCGCTCCACCCAGCTCAAGGTTGAATCAGACCGGGCAGCGCTGGCGCAGAAAACCGTCGTGGCAGACAAGCTGACGCTCGCCTACAACGCGTTTTCCACCATTACGCCTGCTGGCTCCACGTTCGGATCGCTGACAACGTCCGAGAAGCAGCAGCTGGAGTACGCAATGCGTGACGTCTACCTCTACGGAGACTCCGGAGTCACTGGCGCAGTGGACAAGTGGTTCAAGACCAACTTCAAGTCGCCGGTCGAAGGCGTGTTGTTGCCGCTGCGTAACCAGATTCGTTCGCTGACGGGCCTCACCCCAAGCAAGCAGACATCCAGCCCGTGGATCCAGACCTACTGGCGTACAGATGTGGCGGCAGCCGCAGACGAAACCACTCCAACCACCATCAAGAAGTAACTCGCTGGGGAACTCAAGCCGGTTGGCAGGTAGGGCACTCGTAGGCCCACCGCCCGGCCATGTCCCATCGCCTGATGGGTGTGTCGCAGCGCATGCAGTTTTCCTTTTTGTAGACGTACACAGCTTCCTTGCTTTGAATCTTGTGGCGCGGTGTGCCAAACACACCGATTTCGTCGTCTGCGACGGTGATGATCCGACGATCGGCCACACCCTTGTTGAGCATCTCTACCAACGTCGTCCATAGTCCGTCGAACTCTTCGCGTGTCACCGTATTGGCCGGCCGTTGCGGTGAGATGCCGTGCACAAACAGCGCCTCGGCCCGGTACACGTTGCCGACGCCAGCCATCACTTTCTGATCCAACAGCGCAGCCCCAATCGGGATGCGACGTTTCTGTAGCCGTGCGAAGGCGATCAGCGGGTCAGCGTCGGCACGGAGCGGGTCTGGTCCGAGACGGTCTCTGATCACCTGCTCATCGTCGGGGGTCACAATGCGACAGTCCGTTGGGCCAATCAGATCCATAGTCCAACGAGGCGCGACGATCCGCAGCCGCACCGTGTCACGCGGACTTGGTGCAGGCGTGGCGACTCGTTTGAACGCTCCGAACAGTCCGAGATGCACATGCACGGTTGTGGCTCTCGCGACGGCAGACGAACCGAACCGGTAGAAAAGGTGCTTGCCATAAGGGTCGACGCGCTCCAGCAAGGTTCCGCTGAGCAACGCTGCGGTGTCGGTCAGGCGGCCCTGCGGTGACGTGATCTCAAGTGGTTTTCCAACGAGGTCACGTGTGTGGTCGCTCGCAAGACGATGGATGGTATGGCCTTCGGGCACCCAGACACCCTAGAAGCCCAGAGGGAGAAACCCATGAGTCCGGGGCGCGAGTTGCTCAGGCGGCAGATCGAACGTGGCCCAAGGTGAGGACCTGATCGGCGGCATCCAGCAAGCGGTCGTCGTGCGTTGACATCACGACAGTGCGTCCATCGGCCGCGATGCTTCTCAGGAGTGCTCGGACGTCGTCGACCGAACCTCCATCGAGGTGAGCGGTCGGCTCGTCGGCGATGACCAACGCTGGATCGTTCGCTAAGGCTCGTGCCACGGCGACGCGTTGCTGCTGTCCGCCCGACAGCTGTGAGGGGCGTCGGTGCGCGACGTCGGCAAGGCCAAGTTCGGCCAGCAACGACTTTGCCCGCAAGGCGGCAACACGTCGATGCGTACCAACCAACCCCATTGGGACCATGACGTTTTCCAGCGCAGACAGGCTTGGGATCAAGTTGTACGCCTGATGGACCACCCCGACACCCCGCCTCCGATACGCATCGAGCGCTGCACCGTCGAGCAAGGCGACATTTGTCCCGCCCAGCCAGATCTGTCCGGTCGTTGGCCGCAGCGTTGCCGCAATGCACGACAGGATTGATGTCTTGCCGCTGCCAGAGCGGCCCACTAGCGCAGTGATGCGTCCGCTGGGCGCATAGAACGACAGGTCAGAGACGGGGGTGACCGGTACCCGGTCGGAACCCTGATAGCTGATGGTCACACCAACGAGGTGTAAGTCTCGAGACGAGCTACCAGCCGACGCGATGTCGATCAGCGCCGGTGCACCCGGGGTTGGTCGTGGTGCAGCCGAATTTGTGTCACTGGTCAGGTGCTGCAGGGACGTTTGTAGGGGTGTGTTCTTCATGGTTTTCATCGTTTTCATGGTTTTCATGGCGTTCATGGCGTTCATGGCGTTCATGCTCCAAAGGCGAGGGCGGGCTGGACGGAGAAGATTCGACGCGCCGCACCAACGCTTGCGATGCCAGCGACAACGACAGCGAGTAGCGGCAGTGTGGCGAAAGCCAGAGCGGGAATCTCGGCAGAGAGTGGGAACAGCGGGGCGATGAGCATTGCCAGGCCGACAGCAATCACCGAAGCGAGCAAGGCGAGAATGGCGGACTGAACGGCAAGACCGAGACCGAGCGACTTCGATGTGGCGCCCATGGCTTTCAGCACCGCGAGGTCGCGGGTTCGTTCCAGGACCCCGAGATACATCACCGAGCCGACGATGAGGGCGGCGACCAGCCAGAGCAGTGACCGGACCATGGCGATGGTCTTCTGCGCATTCACTACGGGCCGTAGTCCGTCGGTCTGCGCTTCGGCGTTGCTCAGCAGTTTCGTCCCGGCAGGTGCTTCGACGGGACGATCCACCACAACAGCGCTGGCGAGCGCCAGGCCGTTGAACGTCAGCGAACGAGCATCTGCCACGGTGACATAGACGTTGGGAACGCCCGCAAGCAACCGTGCCCCAGTAACCGTTCCGGTGATCTGCATCAACTTGGCACCGACGCGGATGCGGTCACCGATCTTTGCGCCGAGCGTGACGTCCACGAGGACTTGACCGTCAGCCGCGAGCGTTGCCCCCTTGAACTCTCGCGGCGAGCCCAGTCCGCCGGGAACGACGCCGACCAGATTCACGTGCAAGTGGCTCCCGAGCGGTGACCCGGTGTCTGAACGAACGCTTTGGCGGGCGAACACGATTGGCGCCGCATGCTGGGCGCCGATCTGGGCCTGGATGGATTCAACGGTTGCGTTGTCCAGCGGAGTTGGTTGGAGGAATGGGCCGGTGCCGTTCGAGTCGATCACCCACCCAGTTCCATGAGCGATGGACACCGTGCGCTTGGATTCGTTCGTGAAGCCGGAGGACAGGCCGGACATCACAAGCGCCAGCGCGAGGACCAGCGCCGCCCCAACAACGGTGATGAGGATGCGGCGCGAACGCCATTGGAGGTCTCGAAGTGCGATCGTCAACATGGGAGGCATCGTTGACCATGGCCATCTTGCCTCGCATCGGTGATGACACTGATTGGGTGATTTATCAGGGGAATCACTGATCTTTGTCTTCAGTCGAGTTTCTCAACAACGTGTTTCATAAGATCGGAATGCACCCGGTGTTGTGCCGACGGTCGCTGCACACTTGTGCGGTGGCTACTTCCTGGTGTTGTTGCAACAACGTCAGGACGGACATCCGTGTCAACACTTACCGGTCGAGGGCCGGAATTGCGGCAAATCGCCGCCGCGCTGGAACGCGCCGACGGCGGGCGCCCGGCGGTGGTTGCCATCGAAGGTGAACCCGGCATCGGGAAATCGAGGTTGCTCGATGAGGCATTGACCGGCGCTCGGGCCAGTGGTTGGATCACCCTGGAATGCCGGTGTGGACCGTTCGATGAAGACCGACCGTTCGTGCCGCTGCTAGCCGGCCTCGACGACTTGATCGCCGAACACGAAGGTGTTCTGCCAGTTGAGCTGATCGACTCAATCGGTCAGCTTCGGAAAGCGTCCTCGCCGCACTTTGGAAATGCCGAGGTCGGTGCCGCTGAAGTGCAAGGACACCGTCTGGCCGCTGTGCTTGTGGAAGGCCTGCACGAGCTTGCTCGGTTCCAGCGGCTGTTGGTGGTCTTCGACGATTGTCAATGGATCGACGATGCGAGCGCACACGTGTTGTGGGGGGTGGTGCGCCGCCGCCGTCTCAGTCGGCTTGTCGTTCTGACGTCATTTCGGCCCGAACAGGCAACGTACAACCGCGCGCCGGTGACTCGGCTGCGACGCAGTCTCGACAGTCAAGAAGCGGCTTGGATTTCGCTCGGCCCGCTGACCCCCGCAGAGTCTCGCGACCTTGCAGCGGACGTCCTTGGGCACAAAGTCTCAGCGGCCGGGCTCCGTCTGCTCGATGACGCCGCTGGGAATCCGTTGTTTATCACCGAGCTACTCCGAGCGGGTGACCCCGGCGAACCCAACGACAATCATGGTCTTGGCGACACGCCTGACCGGTCGATTCCCGAATCGCTCCGTCGAATCGTGTTGAGGAGAGTTGGGGAGCTTCCCGAATCAACCCAAGCCGTTCTGCGAACCGCCGCAGTATCCGGACCGCAGGTCGAGTTGGCCGAACTGGCTCTGGTGCACGGCGGAGACCAAGAAGCCGTTCTCAACTTGCTTGTCCCCGCCATCGCACAGCGTTTGCTCGTCGAACGCGGTACGGAGTTCGTGTTTCAACACGCAATCGTCCAGGGCATCATTGCGGAGAGCGAGCCGGTTCGTGCAAGACAGCTCCGGCACCTTGCGATCGCGGTACAGCTGACCGATTCATCCATCCGTCCAGAGCGCATTGCGGAACACTATTGGCGTGCAGAGGTGCACGGAAATCTCGACGGCATTGCGTGCATGACCAAAGCCGCAAAAATGGTCCGGCCGTTGTCCCTAGAGGCTTCCTTGACATGGTTGCAACGAGCGCTCGAGAGCTGCTCGGATGCGATCAAGTGTGTGGATCTGCGGCTCGAGATCGCGGCACTTCTCATATTGCTCGGCCGTGGCATGGAGGCAGAGGCCATATGCGAACTGCTGAAAGGCGAGCCCGCCGAATTCGAAGCGCAGGTTCGTCTCCGATTCACGCTGGCGTCGTTGTCGTCAATGGCGGGGACGGTTCGCAACGAAGAAGCACAGAGCCACATCCAATGGATCCTTGATCGGGTGTCTTCTCAAGATCCGCGCCGGGTCGAGCTGCTCGGCTGGAAAGCGATGCTCTTGATCTTCGCCGGTGACGTACGAGGCGCAGGTGAGGCCGCAGAAACAGCGTTGACGATTCCGACCCGTGATCGGTGGCCAGATTCGCGTAGTCGTGCGTACGAGGCCCGTGCATTCGTGCGCTTGTTTACAGGGGACCTGGGGGGCGCACAGTCCGACGCGCGCAGCGCCACCGATTTGTTTGCATCGGATCAGAGAGCGTTCACGTCCTTGATGCTGCCGCACTTCACTCGCGCGATGACCACCCTGGTAACTGAACCGGTCTCTCGCGTCAGAGAAGTGCTGGAGGCCGGGTTCGAGGTTTGCGACCGTGCCGGTCACGATCTCGCTCGGCTCCACCTCGAGCCGTTGATGGCCGTGACGTACTTCGTCGAGGGAGGGTTCGCCGAGGCGCGACGCGTGATCGATGCGGTCTTCTCGCGCGGCAATGACTGGCGTGCCGCGGGAATCACGATGCCGACCGCCACCGGCCTCAGCGGCGTGCTTGCCATGCTCGATGGAGACGACGAAGCTGCATTGCGGCTGGCTGACCACGGGTTGGAGGAACTTCAGGTTGGCGGGTCTCAAGCTGGTAGCGCCGATTTCGCGGTCTGGTGCATCGCTGTGGTCCGCGAAGCGAGAGGAGAAGCGTCGGTCGCTCAGTTTTTGCTAGAGGCCGTGTGGAACTTGGTTGCTCGGCACGCGTCCTTGTTGACAACGGCACCGGATCTGGTTCGCTTGTCGTTCGACAGCAAGCCTGAGTTTGCAGCCGATGTCACGAAGATCGCCACCAGACGCGCGCTGAAATCTGGCGGATTACTCGATCGGGCAAGTGCAGCTGCGTGTGTGGGCTACCTGGAACGAGACGTCGTGAAGCTCGACGAGGCTGCTGTGTTGTACGACCAGTTGGAGTGGCATTTCCCCGCACTGCGCGTCCGATGGTTCGCGGCGAAGATCGATCCGGTGTCTGCAAGATGGGTGGATGTGCTGCATAGAGTCAGGGACCTTGAAAGTCCGTGGCTCATCGAACGCTGTGAAGCCGACGCCCCATCCGAATTCTGTGCGGCGGCCAAAGAACCGGTGACCGGTCCCGGCCTGCTCAGCCGCGCTGAACGTGTCGTAGTCGAGTTGGTTGCGCAGGGGATGTCGAACCGTGAGATTGCGGCACGGCTGATCGTGTCGCATCGGACGGTTGACTCGCACGTGTCGCACGCGTTGGCCAAGTTACAGCTCAATTCTCGGTTGCAGCTGGCGTTGTGGTTCGCGGAAAAGGGGAGTCGCTAACGTTCTGCGAGTTCGGGTGGTTTGGTAAGTGCACATGTGGTGTGAGTTCATCGCAAAGATTGATTTGCGTCCTGACCCGTAGGGGGCCCCACAGCTGTAGGGTGCCACCATGGCAAACAAAGATAAATCCGCCGCGAATACGAAAAAGGTTGGCCGCACGGCCAAGGAAAAGAAGGTCGCAAAGCAGGCCAAGCAGACCGCTCAGACCGAGACCCGCAAGGGCTGGGAGAAGTAACAGCCCCTGAGGCAGCTCGTCTTTATGAAGGGTTCGTCCCTTGTTCTGACCTGGCGGTCACCGGTCAGCGCGGAGCTTTGCCGATGGTGGTCACCTGCAGTTGGTCCGCGCCGTAACGCGCACGCAGCACTTTTTTGTCGAACTTAAGCGTCGACGTTTTCGGCACCTCGGCAATGGTGCACCACCGCTCTGGAATCCACCACTTGGCCACTTTGTCTTCAAGGAAGCGTGCAAGGTCTGCAAAGTCAGCAACTTGGCCGTCTCGCAGAACGACACACGCGAGGGGCCGTTCGTCGAATCGGTCGTCTGGGACACCGATCACCGCAGCCTCCAAAACAGCCGGGTGACCCATCAGTGAGTTCTCCAGATCCACGGAGCTCACCCACTCGCCACCGGACTTGATTACATCCTTGGATCGATCGGTGATTTGTATGTACCCAGACGAGTCGATGGAGCCAACGTCTCCGGTGCGCAGCCACGTCCGACCGCCGTCCACGTGGAACCTGTCGGCGGAATCAACGTTGTAGTAGGACGCCGTCACCCATGGCCCGATGGCCTCAAGTTCGCCCACCGCAACACCGTCATGGGGGAGAGCCTCGCCGTTGTCGTTGACTATGCGAATGGTGACTCCAGGGACGGGCCGCCCGGTGCGTACGCGGAACGGAAGTTCCGCTGCGCCCGTGACGCCGCGTGGCGGAAGCGAGATGGCGCCGATTGGGCTGGTTTCGGTCATGCCCCACGCCTGAGTGATCTGAACGCCGTGACGAACGCGGAAGTTCTCAATGAGGCTGGCAGGTACAGCCGACCCACCAACCACCACGTTTCGTAGTGTTGAAAAGTCGATCGGGTTTGTTTCGGCGAAGCGCAGTAGGTCGTTCCACACCGTTGGCACGCCGGCGGAGAAGGTCGGCGGCTCTGCTGCCATGAAGCGGCTGAGCGGTTCGGCCTGCAGAAAGCGGCCGGGCATGAGGAGATCGCAGCCAGCGAGGAAGCCTGCGTAAGGCATGCCCCACGCGTTGACATGGAACATCGGAACGATCGTCAGCACACGGTCGTTCGCGGTGAGGCTTGCCGATCCAACGAAACCCAGTGCATGGAGGTAAGAGGAACGGTGCGAGTAGACCACGCCCTTCGGATCGCCAGTGGTTCCGCTGGTGTAACACATGGCTGCAGCGGCACGTTCTGGTACGTCTGGCCAGGGGTAACTCTGATCCGTCTGCGCGCTGAGTAGTTGTTCGTAGTCGATGGCATCGGCCGGCGTGTCTGTGCCAGGTGGGGGAGTGCCCACCACAATCACGTGCCTCACGCCGGGAATGAGGGATCGGATCGCAAGGAGGGACGGCAGGAGGAACCCTTCGCAGATGATGACCTGGTCATCCGCGTGGCTAATCACCCACGCAAGTTGTTCGGCGTGCAAACGAAAGTTGAGGGTGTGTAGAACGGCACCCATCGATGGGACCGCGAAGTACGCCTCTTCATGGGTTTGGATGTTGAACATCAAGGTGCCAACCCGGTGGCCGTAACCGATCCCCAACGAGTGAAGTGCATGTGCCAGGCGGTGTGTCCGTGCGCCGACTTCGGCAAACGTGGCCGAAGTGGTGGATTCGCCGTGGAACGTGATCACCCGTGAGTCGCCGAAGACGGATGCTCCGTGCTCGAGAATGCTGCGCACGGACAGATCGACGTCGCCCATGGTGGACGGTAGGAAGCCTTGACTCATCCAGCCATGATGGCATCCCGCCCTCGTTCGTTTCGGTTCGCTTGCTTGTTACGCCTGGGTGAGAAAGTCGCTGAGAGCAGAGTGGCCATTCCGCTGGGCTGCCCGGGCAGCGGTCAAATGGTCCCAGCCAACCCATGCAGCGCTGGCTCCAAGTTCGAGCAGCAACGTGGCTGTGGTGAGGTGCCCGGATGCGGCGGAGTGCCAGAGGGCGTTGTCCAGTTCCTGCTGCGTTGGTAACGGGGTGGCTGGATCATGGATGGAGCGCTGGATGAGATCGTCTCGGCCCAACGCTGCGCTGTGCCAGAAACTGACCTTTGCCCCCAGTTGAACCAGCGCTTCGGCCGCCTTCCACTGCTGGAAAATGATGGCGTCGTCCATCGGAGGACCGCCGGTCAACACGCCGCCAGGTGCTTCGATGTTGGCGCCCAACCGGACCAATGTGTTGACCAGCAGGGCATCGTCGGAACTGGCAGCCCAGTGCAACGGTGATTCTGGGTGACTGCCGACGAACGCAGCGTTGACGTCGGCACCGTGTTCAACCAGCAATCGGGCGATGGTGTCTCGCTGCGGGGTGTTGCCGGGCCAGTCCGTCAGAACATGCAGTGACGAGCGGTTCTGTTGGGTGTCGCCGAATCGTTCCTGCGCCAGCGATGGTGTTGCGGCCAGGAGCGCGGCCAGCGTCCGGGTGTCTCCAGAAACAATTGCCGAGGCAAACGCCACGGCTGTTGGATGATCGGCAGAGAGCATCACTGGACTGTACCCAGCCCCTGGGTTCCAGCCTCTACACTGTGAACTCCTTTCAAGGACCGTTAGCTCAGTTGGTAGAGCGCTTGCCTTACAAGCAAGATGTCGGAGGTTCGAGCCCCTCACGGTCCACCGGTGGCGGGGGAGTGCGGTCGCATCCGCTCCCCGTTGCCCTCGCAATGTTTGATGATCGACGGGGCCCCAACCCCATCGACTGTGGCCATTAGCGGTTCCAACGTCGTCTCGCTAGGGCCACCATCCTCGACTTTCGTCTCGACACGTCGCTCGGATTAACGTCCCACGCTATGTCCGCTCGTTTCTCCGACACAGCCATCACCCTGACCGGCCCGCTGCGCTCGCCGGCTCAGCTGCTCGCTGATCAGTCCTACGGTGGGCATAAGAGCGTCCACGACGAAGCATCGGCCGCGAAGCTCGGGCTGCGCGGCGCTCCTATCGAGGGGCCCACGCACTTCTCCCAATTCGAACCCTTTGGTGCGGCCTTGTGGGGCGATCGGTGGTTCACCAACGGCTGCATCAGCTCGCACTTCTTGAACATGGTCCTGGAAGGCGAACAGGTACAGGCGACCGCAACGCTCGACGGCCCCGGAGCCACCAGCGCCCGCATCGATGCCCACAAACCAGATGGCATGGCTGTGCTGACTGGAACGATTTCCGTCGGTCCCGACCATGGTGAGACAGCGCTCTCTGCCCGGGTGGCCGCTGCAGCGGCGAACCCGCCTGGGCAGTTGCACATCATCGATCTGATGGAGGTTGGGCAGAAAGGCGCTGGAAGCGAAAGCGTCCAGATCGGTTTCGACGACTTTCTCGGACAGCTCTATCCGTTCACGCTTCGCCGCAAGATCGAGACCATCACCGAGACGATGGCCTACCACCTGCCGGATGCTGACACCCCGTGGGGTGCTCCGGTCATCCCGTTCGAGATGCTCAGTGTGCTGACGAATGCGTTCTCGAAAGAAGCTGGGTTTGTGGCGCGGCAACCGTCGGTCGGCCTGTTCATCGACCTCGAAGTAAAGATGCTCAATGGCCCGGTTCTCGTGGGCCGCAAATATCGTCTCGAACGCCAAGTCGTCGCGCTCGGAGAGAGCAAGCGAACCGAGTCGTTCTGGACACGGACAACCCTGTTCGACGACGACCTGCCCGTTGCCGAGGTCCTGCTCCACCAAGGCGTGTTCAAGGCCTCCTACGCCGGGTACCCAAGCGCAGGCTGACATCGCATGCTGGTGACGGGCGGCGGGCACGGTGATGCTCCAGGTTCGCCTTGAGACCGTCGGGTCTACGCGGTGATTCCGTAGCGCTTGGCCATTGCCTGCATCGCCTGGCCTTGTGATGGCGAGAATGCGGTGTTGACCATCGCTGCAACTAACTCGGCTTTTGCTCGGTCGGTGCTGGCCAGTGCGTCGTAGATCACGGCCGCGTGCCAGTGAATCGTTGCCACCTGCGGGTTCGTTGCGAGAGCTGCCTCGATGTAGGGGAGCGCATCGGCGTTTCGGCCGGACTGCTTCAATGCCCAGGCCATCGCATCGTTGGTGAAGACGGTCTTGTGGTCGTTGTAGGCCTGAGTGGCGGCGTCCAGAGCGGCGGCCGCTGATGCTGGACCTCGGTCGGCAAGGAGCAAAGCCAGTTCGGCGTCGACTACTGCACCGTTTGAGCGCAACAACGAGATGCTGGCGTCGACCAACTGGTTAGCAGCCACCGCACCCTCAGAATCGCCGGTCGCCCGGGCGATGTCCGCTCGAAGCCCAAACGCGCCTGGCGTCGGCGTGCGCTCGGCCAGATCATCAAGTGTTTTCGCCGCTCCCACCCAGTCTCGTCGCGCTGCCTGAACCTGCGCCTTGCCGATCGCCGCAACGGACGACGAGGAGTTCAGGCGCAGCGCTTCGTCGAAGGATCGTTCTGCAGGGCCAAGGGCGCCACGCTCGAGTTGGATGTCGCCCAGGTACGCAAGCGCAACTCCACGGTCCACCGAGCCGGCCGGTGCTGCCGAGACGGCTGATCGCATCGCTGCCTCTGCCCCAACGATGTCTCCCGTGAGCTGGCGAAAGTAGGACAGTCGGGAGAACGACGCAACGCCGGGGCGAACGGTCACAACCGTGTCGACAAGGTCCCGAGCGCTGTCATAGTCACCGGTTTCGATTGCAGCGTCGGTGAGTGCAATCTGCGCGTCGAACCTCTCCGGGTCAGAGGCCAGCGCCGCTTCCGCTTCGGACTTGGCACCGTTGAAGTCATGCAACGCGAGCAGAAGATCTGCGCGCAGCGCATGTAGTTCCACCGTGTCGCCGAGGATGGCTTCGCTTCGGTCCATCGCGTTGCGTGCGAGTGAGTAGTACGACGGGTCTGTTGTTTCGAATGCACGCCTGACATACGTCGATGCCAGGGTCTGCCAAGCGGCTCCGTCGGTTGGCGAGGCTTTTACGACAGCCTGTAGTTGTGCGATGCGGGCCGCTGTGCTGGGAGTTGCTACTGCAGCCGGCGCGTCGATCACGGAGTCGCTGTACGCGACCGTGACCGACGATGCCTGCTTGGTGCGGGCGTCGGATGATCCGGCGCCGTTCGAGTTGTCGGAGCCTCGAAACGCTGCTCCGGCTGCAACGAAGGAAATCGCAGCTAGTGATGCAGCTAGTGATGCAGCTAGTGATGCACCGACAACTCGCTTCATGTGACTACTTGTCGTTCTTGTCGTCGGACGGGTCAGTGCCACGCTGCGGCTGGGTCGAATAGCCATCGTTCGGCCAACCGACATATGGGAACTGGTTCATGAATTCCCGGTCGTTGAAGTCCACTCCATCGCCCAGGGCGTTGTTAGGGAACACTTTGAACTCCTTGGAGAAGTCCGTGGCGCCGGCAACTACCTGAAGCGCAGTGTCCACAACATCGTCTGCGAGCATACGACCGTTGGGGAAACCGGACTTGGCGATGGAGGTGTTCAACCGCAACTGCTCTGAAGGCGTGACCTTCTTTGGTTGGTTCAAGCCTGGGATGCCGGTCAGGAAGATGGTTGCAAGGTCTTCACGTCCACCCAGGCCAAGCCCTGTGCTGACGCTTGTTGGCACCTTGACGCCGGGATACAGAACCGGGATCAGTTTGCCAAGCTCCGGCTCCAACACGCCCTTGGCGAACTGAAGGTCTTTGTCTGGCGATGAACTGTTGAACAAGTCCTTGGCTCCTACCGGAACAACAACTTCGTTCACCAACGGCTGGCCCAAACGAGCAACTTGTGTCCAGGTGTCAACGCCGCCAGCAGTTCCTGGAACACGACGTGAAGTCGTGGCCCACACACCAACAACGGGGTCACCGGTGACGATTCGGGCAGAAGGAACCTGCAACACAATCGAATGCACATTGAAGCCGGCCAGATAGTCACGACCAGGTGCTGTCTTCAACGGGATGAGGTGTGCCTTGTTCAGCGGGCGGAGTCCGCCGAGGTCGAAGATCGACCCAAGGTCCGCGAAGAACGGATCGTCACGAGGACCAGCAAACACCTTGGCTGAACTGCTCAGCAACGGGGTGACAGCAGCATCGCCCAACGCCCGGTAGTTCGGCATAGACCGAGGTCCAACGTTTGCCGGCGCCACCATCACGTTGGTGCCGATGGCTGTTGATGCGCCAGCCTTCACTTCGGTGACGGTGTAGGTCTGGCGCACGTTCAGGTCCGGATCGCTCAGCGACGTTACCTGGTTGGTGTTGTACAGGAACGTGTTGGGGTTGGAGTACGTGGTCTTGAAGCGGAACTGGTACTTGATGTCCGCGACTGCGTCACCGTTGTTGTCGATGTTGAACTCGTACAGCACGTCGTCGCCGAACTTGTGGAAGTTGGGGCCGCCGGCCGGAAGTTCGAAGGGGTTGACGTTCATCACAAGCGTGGTGCTGGACGTGTTGTCAGGGCTGACGAACGCGTATAGATCCGTGATGTCGGCAACGGGGTCTTCGGTGATGGACGGAGCTTCCCGGTGGCTTGATGCGTTTGCCTGCGGGGTAAGAGCGAACGCAAGTGCTGCGGTCACTCCAATGGCTGGCAATGACCGGAGGAGTTTTCTGCTGGGGTGCACCATGAGGTGTCCTTTCGTTGGTGTTTCTTGTTGTTTGTGCTGTTTGTTTGTCCGTCACGAGCGTGAGCTCAGGATGGGGGCGGTGTTGCTGGTGTGGCAGCTGTTGTTGCCGTGGCGGCTAGCGATGGGCACGCGATGGCGATGACCATCCAGCGATCTCCGTCTGGTGCAAGCACGACGTTCATGGCGACCGGTGCAGTCAGGTGAACGATTCGGGCCCAGGTCGCAGACGAGCTGCCGAATCCATCGATGACGGGCTGTGGTTCGTCGAGCGAATCAAGGTCGCCAACGGACTCGACAGTTGGGGTTCCTGTGGCTCGGCACAGCTGATCTGCAAGGCCGGTGACGCCGATGAGGCCGCCGAAATACTCAAGCGGGGCAGCGGAACACTGCTGGGCTGCCTGAGCCCATTGGATGGCGGCTTGGCTGACTTCGGTGTCGGATTGTGCCGACCGTTCGGGATGGTGCGCCATCACCACTCGACGGCTCCACGTCAGCGTGAACCCGCTGGCATCGGCGACGACGGGGACGATGACCGTCGCAGTGGGGGAGATGACCCCGTCGATGTCGCTGACACGAGGCGACTGCACGATTTCCGCCGTGACCGACCCGGCGGCAGTTGCGGTTACGGCGTAGGACTTCCATCCGAGGGGACCGAGTTCGGCGGCAAGACGTTGCGACGATCCTGCTCGTCGCTGCTCGTTCGGCGTGAGGAGGGAGAACGTGGTCTCAAACTCTCCGGCGATCACCGAATCAATAAGCGAACTGACTGCCTCAGTAGCTGTGGCAGCACTGGGCTTAACGATCGACTCGGTGGGAGCCGACACCACCGGGTCTGCTCCCAGTGCGCGAGGGGGAACAGTGAAGCCAAGCGCTTCGATCGGGCGACCGGTCCGCAGCGATCCCGGTTCGCTGCTTGAGGGTTGTTCTGCCGCTGCCGGCACCACAATGCTGGAGGGCGAGGGAGAAGCGGTTGGTGAGTTGGACTGCTGGCATGCCGCCGCCATGGCGGCAGTAACAAGCATCGGGATGCTGATGCGCACGAGCCGATGGCGGTTGTGTCGACCCGTTGGTGGGGTGACGGCTTGGCTGGCACTGGACATGTACCTGGTTCGATACCGAACCAGGCGCGGATGTCATGGGGCTGAGTCTCAGCTCAGTACTGGCTGAGAAACTCTCAGCCAGTACTCAGGCACGGTATGTGTACTTACATCATTGCGATGCGCAGCGCGTTCATTGAAATTTTCAAGCTGCTGAAACGACTTCATGGGCGACCGCAGTGATATCGTGCGATATCTATTGGAGGCGAAGTGTCGGACATCTTGATTCGCAACGTGCCAGAGGACGTTGTCGCAGCGATCGACGCGAGGGCGCAGAAGGTCGGATTGTCGCGGACGGAATATCTGCGACGCGCGCTCGGCCGGGAGCGAGCTGTGCCTGTTGAAGTACGGGTTACGGATCTCCAGCGGTTTTGCGAGGACTCGCAGGACCTCGCGGACCCTGAAGTGATGGGTCACGCCTGGGCATGACCACATGGCTGGTCGACAAGTCTGCGCTTGTGCGTCTCCACCAAAGTGAAGACCCAGAACTCTGGGCCGACCGGATCGAACGCGGGTTGGTGAGGATCAGCACGGTCACCCGCCTTGAAGTCGGTTTTTCTGCCCGCTCGGCAGAAGCACTGCGACGAACCAGTACAACTGTTCCACTCGTGGCGATGCCATCGGAATACCTCACGCCACTTATAGAAGATCGCGCAGTAGCGGTTCAAACGCTCCTGGCGAGTCGAGGTCAGCATCGAGCACCATCGATTACGGATCTGCTTATTGCCGCAACGGCCGAACTCTCACAGCTGATTGTGTTGCATGTCGACAAAGACTTCGAACTGATCGGCGAGCTCACCGGTCAACCGATGGAACGGCTTTCGCTGTCCAACTCGTAGGCCGTGTCCAATTCGAACTCGGACAGTGTTTCGGCTTCACGGCTGTCGACCGTTACGCTTGGGTGATATCCGAATCTTGTGAGCGCAGCCCGCTTGCCCTGGTGATGGGTTTGGCCGAACGGCTGCGTGCATTGGTGGACTCGGTCGCAACGGAACTGGGTTGACAGCGGCACAAGCGCAGGTGCTCGCACACCTTGGCTCGCCGATGCGAATGGGCGACATTGCCAACCTGCAGACCTGCGACCCGTCATCGGTCACAACCATGATGCAGCGGGCTAGAACGAGACGGTTTGGTGGCGCGGGTGGTTGACCCGCACGATGCTCGGGCCCGCCGCGTGGAGCTCACCGCTAAGGGACGTCGTAGGCGTGCACAGTTTCTCGCAAAAGTTGGCGATGGTTCCCAGGTCATCAACTCGCTTCCTGATCAAGATCGCGCCGAACTGGCCGCATTGTTCGCAGCACCTCTCGTTCGCTCGGGCCTTGCCGACTGATCAGCAGTGGTCGGTCGATGCGCCGGCCAACCACCGCTGAGAACTCACTTGGCGTTCATGTGCCCGACGCCCGCCAAAATCGCCGGCATTGCCGAGTCCAGGTCCAGGACGATCTTTGAATCAAGATCGAGGAACTCCCCCAGGGCCAGGGACTGCTCCAGGCCCAGAGCAGCTGCGCCGTCGGCGTCGGTTGTTTTGGCGATGGTGACTCCGCCGGATCCGTCGGCGTCGATGAACCAGCAGACTCGTTCAAAGGTCGGGTTGGCGGCAAGCGACGCTTCGAGCTTCCCCCACACAGCCATCATGCGGTTTGTCTGCTCTGGGGTCAGTGGGCGTGCCGTCCAGGTTGTTCGGATGTACATGGTGAATCTCCTCGGCAAATGGTCGCGAGGTGCGACACCCGCAGTGTCTGCTTCAGTGCCGGCCGCGAACTATGACCTACATCACATACGAACGGGCTTTTCATGCGTTCAAGGCGCCGCAGCGAAATCGACAGCGAAACGCATCGAGGGTCTGCCAGGATCGGCTCGATGGACAACGACGCCGCAGGGCAACCAGAAACCAGTTCCGGACCTTGGCATTGCCATGACTCCGGAACCGCCCTATACGGCTGTGATTTTCACCAGTCGGCGCGCTCCAGGAAACGGCGCTGAGTACGGGGCGATGGCTGTTGAGATGGATCGGCTGTCGCAGATGCAGCCCGGCTACCTCGGCATCGAAGGCGCGCGCGGATCAGACCGACTGGGAATCACCGTGTCGTACTGGAGCACTGCCGACGCGGCACGAAATTGGAAGCAGGTTGCTGAACATCTCGGCGCCCAGCGATTGGGACGCGAGCAGTGGTACTCGGACTACCGCGTCCGAGTTGCGACAGTTGAGCGCGAGTACGGCCCAGGCCCGACTCCATCGCCCACTGCCGCTCTAAGGGACGAGCGAACGGACGTGCAAACCGACTAGCAGACAACCCTTCAGGAAGTTGCCTTCATGGCAGACCGAATGGCGCCTAACACGATGTCGATCTCGTCGGCGGTGGTGACCAGCGGGGGCATGAATCGGATGACGTTGGCATAGGTGCCTGCGTTCATCAGGATCACGTGGCTGTCTTCCAACGCATGCTTGATGATGGCTGCCACCCGAGCAGGATCTGCAAACTGCGCAGCGCTCATGAGGCCGAGGCCCCGTACGTCGGTGATGCCGCCCTCGTCGCGAGCGATGGCACTAAGGCCTTCACGAAGCTGTTCGCCCCGTGCGTTGACGTTCTCGAGGAAACCAGGAGCCGTGAGCACATCGATGGTGGCAAGCGCAGCGGCACAACCGATTGGGTTGCCTCCATATGTGCCACCGTGCGAGCCGGGGATCCATTTGGCCATATGCGACGCACGGGCGCCAAGCGCGGAGAATGGGAAGCCTGAAGCAATGCCCTTGGCCATGCAGATGATGTCTGGCTGCACGTCGTAGTGGTCGACGGCGAACATCTTGCCCGTACGCCCAAAGCCTGACTGCACCTCGTCTGCGATGAACATGATGCCGTGCTTGTTGCAGCGTTCCACGATGCCTTCGATGAAGCGCTTAGGCACAGGGATGTAACCGCCCTCGCCAAGTACCGGCTCCATGATGACTGCTGCGGTTTCCTCTGGAGCGGTCTGTGACTTGAGGAGGTAGTCGAAACCAGTAAGCGCGCGATCGATCGCAGCGTCGTGCTGATCAGCGGGTACTGCAGCGACGTCAGGGAACGGCGCCACATAAACGCCACCCGGCAGCGGGCCATACTGGGCACGGTAGATGGTCTTGGACGCAGTCATTGCCATTGCCATGTGCGTGCGGCCGTGAAAAGAGCCAGCCATCACAATGGTGTTGGGCTTCCCGGTTGCGTGCTTTGACAGCTTGACCGAAGCTTCGGTGATTTCGGCACCGGAGTTGGAATAGAAGAACTGCTCGATAGACGCCGGCGTGATGGTGTCCAGTTTCTCTGCCAACGGTTCCAAAAGGTCGTGGGTGTAGCAGTTGGCCTGTGCGTGGATGAAGCGGCCAGCCTGTTCTCGGATGGCCTCAACCACTTTCGGATGGGCGTGGCCGGTGGAGACCACCGCGATGCCAGCGGAGTAGTCAAGGTATTCCTCACCATCGGTGGTGAACACCCAACTGCCCTGTCCATGGGTCACCTGTAGAGGGGTGACCTTTGACCAAACCGGGGAGAGTTTTGAGCCCATGTGGCCATGGTACCCCCGAGGATTGCCTACCGGCTTGGCGAACGGGTTCAGTTGTGAGGTCACGTTCGAATGTGCCCGTTGGCTAGGTTTGGTGGGTGCAGCCCCAGACGTCAACCTCCCCGCAGCACCAAGGGGTGCCGCTGCTGCTACTCACCTCGCTGAAGTTCCTCGCCAACTTGTTGTTGCGCGTGCCCTACCCGTTCATCGAGGACATCGCCAAGGGCCTTGGTACCAGCGAAAAGCGAGTTGGTTCGCTGTTGGGCGCTGGGGAGTTTGCCGGCCTTGGGGGCTCGCTCATCGGTAAGGACCTGGATAGGGGCCGCCACCGCCGTTGGGCTGTCCTGGGGCTGATGTCGTGTGCTGCGGGCGGCATTCTGATCGGCGTACTTCGCAGCCAGGCCGGCCTGGTCGTTGGTTTTTGCATGGTGTCGGTCGGCGTCACGTTGGTCACCACCACGATTCACACATTCATCGGCGACCGCACACCGTTTTCGGAACGCGGGCGCGCAATCGGAACATTTGAATTGTCCTGGGCTCTGGCGCTGCTTCTCGGTGGTTATGTTGCTGCTCGGATCATCGAAGAGTACTCGTGGAGTGCCCCGTTTCTTGTGACCGGAATTTCTCTCGCGGATCGCGACCCCGTTGCTGTTTCGGGCGATGGACGCGCACACGGTTCGCGAGGTCGACGAGCCGGTCGCTGGTGTTTCGCCCGCCAGGTTCACTTGGCCGATAACGATACGCGCGCTTGCTGTTTCGATCGCGATCACGCTTGGCCAGGTGCTGACATTCGCAACGTTTGGATCGTTTCTCAAGGACCATCATGGGTTCAGCGTTGGTGCACGTGGTGGCATCGTTGCGGGTATAGGAGCGATGGAGCTCCTGGGCAGTGGCGGCACGGCGCTGATGACTGACAAGCTTGGCAAGGTCAATGCAATCCTGGCAGGCATCATGGTGATGGCGCTTGGCAGCGTGGGGCTAATCACCGTTGGTAAGGCTTCTTCCTCCGCAGCCGTCTGCGCCGTTCTCGTGTTCTTCCTCGGTTTCGAGTTTGCGTACGTATCGCTCCTCGCTGTCATCAGCGAGATCGGTGGCGAACGCCGGGGCTTTGTGGTGGCCGTTGATCACGCCGCCGTCACCGTGGCGCGGGCTATTGGAGCAGCGATGGGTCCACTGCTGGTGGGTGCGAGCGCGCAGCATTTCCGTTCGGTGCAATTGCTGGTGCTCGGTCTCATCTGCTCGACCGCGCTGCTCATTGCACCGCTTCGGACACGCTGACTGAGGAGTGAAGTTGACTGCACTTTTCAGCGAGAACGACACTGTCACGTGACAATGGGTATGCCCTGGAAAACTGAGTGGGTGCTCGGGAGATGCGGGCCGGAGGGCTGAGACTGTCGGGCTGGGGCGGGTCGCCCATAGTTGGGGGAGATCTCGAAGCCTGATGCAACCCGGGCCGTTGAGAGGTGTACGGGTACTGTGCGGCACATGATTCGCGTCACGCAACTGTCAGATACCCACTTCACCACGGAGGGCCGCCAGACCTACGGCGGTCTCGGGTATGACACCACTGCGGCCTGGCACGCGATCTTTGATGCGGCGTTCGGCGCTCCGATGGCAATCGCTGAGCCGCCGGACTTGGTGGTCGTCACCGGTGACATCGCCGACCGTGGGCGCGCCGAGGAATACGCGATTGCAGCGACTCAGCTAGCGACAATTCCTGTTCGTACCAACATGCTGATTGGCAACCATGATTGGCCGGCTGAATTCGGCGGGCTGAGCGTTGCGAGTGGACTGGCCGTCGACCCGACCGTGCGACTCGGCGACTGGCTGTTTGTGTTTGCTGACTCCAACCATGACGGCAAGGAGATCGGGGCCGACGGTGTGCTGCGGGATGGTCCCGACCGCATCCGTGCGATCGGCGGTCTCGGCCCTGTAGAACTCGACCGGTTAGATGAGACCATCCAGGAAAGCGACGCGCCGCACGTCTTTCTGTGGGTCCATCATCCACCGTTGGCTCCGGGCCGGCACAACTCAGCAACATATGACGCTGAAGTCGCACGACTCCTGCGACGCCACCCGCGCATCAAGGGCGTCGGCGGTGGTCATATGCACACAGACACTGTGGACCAATTGGAAGGTCGGCCTGTGTTCACCTGCCCTGCGTTCACACTCAATATTGATTTGGTGACTGGGCTGACGCAGCCTCCCGGGTACCGGACATACGAGTTCAGTGAAAACGGAGAGGTTCACAGCGATTGCCGCTTCGTAGAGGACGATCCGCGCTGGCCCATCCGCGTACTACCAGCAGCAATGGTCAGTTGGTGGGGAGGCGGAGCGCCACTCGCGGAGATGCTTGAGGCTCTCCGGGCTATCAGCCACCCCGTCGACGTTGACCCCGAACATTGAACCGGCTTCGCAAGGCGGTTGCCAAACATGCAGAATGAAGAACTACTCCTGCGACAACGCGATGTACACGCCGTTGGTCCAGCCGAAGCCTTCTTGCACTTCGTACTCGCCGCCTTCGGCACGCAGGCCAGGATCGTCCACGTCGTACTTCTCCATAAGGACGCCATCGGCGGCAAAGCCGGTGTCGCAGGTCCGAAGCCACCGGGAGCGCACCATTTCTGCTTCATCGGCAAAGTCATAAGCGCGCAGGCCATCAATTGCCCACCACTGCAGTGGCGCCCAGCCGTTACGCCCGTCCCACTGTTGGGTGGTGTCAACAAGCGTTGTGCGGAGGCCGCCGGCGGCAAGGAACCGGTCCATCAGCGTGCGGCGAGCTTTCTCCGCTGTGCGGTCGTCTGCAACCCGTGCTGCAAGGGCCACCATACCGGCGAGCGAGAGCTGAGCGCGTGGCTTGAGAGTGGCCGCTTCAAGGTCGGTGAACCAACCGGCCTCCTCATCGAAGAAGTTCTTGAGGATTGCATCAGCCCGACGTAGTGCGAGTTGACGGAACGATTGCAGTTCCTTGCGTCCGGCCCGGTCTCCCAACGCAGCAATCGTGTGCTCCAACAGGACCAACAAGCAGTTGAGGTCGATAGGCAACACGTCCTCGGTCCGAATGGTGGCGAGGTCGTTGGGATTGTCCAACCAACGCGACGAGAAGTCCCACCCAGATTCCGCACCTGCACGTAAGTGCGCAAACAGTTTGCACGGAGCCGTATCCCCGCCGTTGGTGGCAACGTCTTCTGCGAAGGACTCTGGACGAGGGGTGTTCTCGCCGCCGAGGTAGCGGGACATAGGTACACCGCCGACGGAGACCGTGCGTTCTGGAGAGGTCCACATTTCGTGCTCGGCCAGCAGTGCGTCGATGTAGCGGGTTGGTTCTGGCAGCAGGCTCACCAGCAACGACAGCACCGGAGGCTGGCTACGCGTCGCAAAGTATGTGCGCGAACCATTGGGGATAAGCCCAACGGTCTGTTGTAAGTGCACAAGGTTGTCGACAATGCCCTGGACCAGATCGGTCCGGCCCTGTTTTACGAGCCCAAGCGCGGTGAAGTACGAATCCCAGTAGAAGCACTCGTCGAACCGGCCGCCCGGCACCAAGAACGGGTGCGGAAGCGCGAGCATGGATGAACCTTCGGGGACCGAAGTTGCCGTGCGAGTGAGTCGCTCCCAGGTGCGCTCTATGTACGACGTGGCGGAATCGGCCCGCACAGGCACGCCGGGACTGCGCATGGGCAGTTGAAACCACGATTCCAGCTGGGCTCGAAGGTCAAACCTTGCACCCGAAGCAAGCAGCCTTGCGTAGGCGGCTTGTATCTCCGCAACGGGGAGCAGCGGAACTGCGTCCACAAACGTCTTTCCGTCCGGGAAGATTCGTGCGAGTTGCACGGCTTCAAAGAGCGGGCCTTCCGTCTGGATGTGGGGCGGCAGATGGTGCTGCGGATTCTGCTGCACGGCGCCTCCTAGGACAGTTCGTCTCGGAGCTGTCGTTTGAGGAACTTGCCAGCTGCGTTGCGGGGCAACGGTTCGGTGCGGATGAACACGTGTGCCGGAACCTTGAACGACGCGATGCGCTCTGCCAAATACGTACGGAGTTCTTCGGGCTGAAGCGTGGCACCGGGGCGAAGCACCAGCGCACAGGCAACTTCCTCTCCGAGACGTTCATGCGGGAGACCGAAGACGGCCGCCTCGTGGATGGCCGGGTGCGTATAGATGGCGCTTTCCACCTCGGCCCCGTAGATGTTTTCGCCGCCACGAAGGATCATGTCCTTGGCACGGTCTTCGATGTACAGAAATCCCTCGGCGTCGAAACGGCCGATGTCGCCGGTACGCAACCATCCGTCGACGATGGTTTCCTCTGTGGCCTCTGGCTTCCCCCAGTACCCACGGATGAGCATTGGGCCACGGAACCAGATCTCGCCACGCTCGCCGGTGGGCAACGTGTTGAGGTCGTCGTCTCGGATGGCCACGTCCATGATTGGCAAGGCCTTGCCTGTGCTGGTGGGGTGCTGGATGTAATCGGAACCGTTGTTGCCAGGCCCGTAGGCGTTGGTCTCGGTCATGCCATAGCCCAGCTGGGGTCCGCCTTTCGAAATCTTCTTGGCGACGAGGTCGACCTGAGCCGCAGGTGCCGGTGCTCCGCCGCCGCCGACGGAACGCAGCGAGGACGTGTCGTATTTCGGAAAGTCAGGATGATTGACGAGGTCCCATGACTGCGTTGGTACGCCGACGAAGTTGGTGATCTTTTCACGTTGGATGATCTCGAGGGCTTTGCCCGCATCCCACTTGTACATGATCACCAGCTTTGCGCCGCTCAGCAGACAGCCCAGCATCACCGGCACTGCGCCGGTGACGTGGAACAACGGGACGATGAGCACGAACGCCGCCGGAAGAACTTCGACATCAGCTGGTGCTGGGCGTCGGAAGGTGTCGGCGGCACCACGACACGCGAACGCCATCAGTGCACTTACCACTGCGCGGTGTGTGGAGACAGCGCCTTTCGGGCGTCCGGTCGTGCCGGACGTGTACAGAATGGTTGCGTCGTCCTCTGGTCCGATCTGAACGTCTGGCAAGGCGTTGCCAATCTGGACAACGGAATCCCATGACACCACGCCGTCTTGGAGGGGAGTGGAGCCAGAGCGAGCGACGATTGCGCGAATGCCTTGGTCATGCAGCGTGTCTTGGCAGAGCGCCAATCGTTCCCGGTCGCAAATCAGCACCGTGGAGCCAGAGTCCTTCAACGCGTAGTCAAGCTCGTCGGTGGTCCACCAGGAGTTGAGGCTCACGTTGATTGCCCCAACGCTGACGATACCGATGAAGGCAATGATCCACTCTGGATAGTTGCGCATCCCGATGGCGACCCGGTCTCCGGGCTTCACACCGAACGTGTTGACAAGCGCATGGCCCAACGCGTCGGCTCTTGCCATGGTCTCTGCGAACGTGAGCGTTTCGCCCTCATACACGATGAACGGCTTTTCACCGTGTAGCCGCGCAGCACCGAAAACGGCTCGGAGATTGGGAGGACAGTTCTTCCAGACCTTGGTGCTGAGCCCCAGCACTTCGGTTGTGGTGATTTCGAAAGTCTGACCGGGGCCAGTCACCGCAGCTGCAGCTTGTTCGAACGTCATGGTCGGCGTTGGTGCATTCACGAAGCACGACTGTAGCGGCACGGTCTCAGGAGCAACTGAACCTCAGCTGTACTGCGGGTAGGTTGCCATCATGCTCTTCTCCGCCTGGCCAAGTTTCGCTCATCCGTGGGAGGACCTTTCGGTGTTCTCCGCAGCTATTGATCAGGGCAACTGGCATTGCCTCTGGTACGCCGATCACTACATGGGCAACACCGATTCGCCCGAGCGAAGCGATAGCCCGGCGCTTGAGGCATGGGCCGTGATGGGTGCCCTGGCCGCCCATACAAAGCGTGTCCGTCTGGGCACTTTGGTGTCGCCGACAACCATCCACCATCCGGCCATCATGGCCAATCGGGCCGCAACGGTCGACGGAATTTCGGGCGGCCGGCTGACGCTCGGCCTTGGCGCCGGATGGCAGATCAACGAACACAGCGCCTACGGGATCGAACTGTACGAAGCCAAGGACCGTGTTGACCGCTTCGAAGAGGCAATCCAAATCATCCGGCTTTTGGGCACAGAGAAGCGGACCACGTTCCACGGCCGTTTCTTCACCATCGACGATGCGCCCTGTGAGCCGAAGCCTGTGCAGACACCGCTGCCCATCACGGTCGGAACGTCCGGTCCCCGCATGTCTCGCATTGCTGCCAAGTGGGCCACGGAATGGAACGTGTGGGGTACTCCCGAGACAGTGGCCGCAGCGTCGGTGGCGATGAACCGTGCCTGTGAGCTTGAAGGACGCGATCCGGCGGGGCAACACCGCAGCGCCCAGGCGCTGGTGTTCATGGTCGACGACCCGGCCGTTGTCGACAAGATCCGGACTAATGCTCCGGCCGACCGTGCGCTGATCGGTTCCACCGCGTACCTGGTGGATTGTATGGGTGCCTATAAAGAAGCAGGTATCGGCGAGTTCATCCTTCCGGACTTCACGCTTGGTAAGAGCCTGCAGCAGCGTCTGGATGCTTACGCCAAGTTCGATGCCGAAGTGGCAGCGCAACTGTCCTGATTGTCGTTCGGGTTAGCTCTGCTTACCGTTGGTTGAGTAGCCAACGGGAACGGAACCCTTGACGCTTGTCCTGAACATTTCCCGTCGCACTCCGGAGTAATCGTTCAGCGCGTTGTGCATGGTGCATCGGTTGTCCCAAATGGCAAGCGTGTGGCGTTCCCAATGCACGCGGCACGTGAAGTTCTCGTTGATGGACAACTTGAACAAGTGCTGCAGCAGCGTTGCGGACTCTGCGTGGGTCCAGCCTTCGATGCTGTGCGCGTAAACAGGGTTGACAAACAGCACCGGCCGCCCGGTGACGGGATGTTCGGTGATGATTGGATGCGAGCGAGTTTCGTGCGCCTGGGCTGAGGGCTCGATGGCCATCGACGTTTTGCCAGCCACCTTCTCGAGGTAGCCGCCGGTTCCGTAGGCAGGTCCGGCGGAGTGGACCGCCCGGAGTCCCTGAAGCGTTTGCTGGAGCCCCGGTGAGAGTTGCTCGTAGGCGATGTACTGGTTTGACCAGACCGTATCGCCGCCCGCAACTGGAACGTCCCACGCGTGCAACAGCGTGTATGACGGGGGAGCAGCAAGGTATGTGAGGTCAGAGTGCCACGCGTTGGCGAAGTTCAGTTCGTCCTCCGCCTCTTTGATTACCCTGATGACATAGGGGCGATCGTCCAGCGGTTTCACATACGGCGTGACGTCGCGTCCACCCAGTTGGTCTGTCAGTGCTTCGAGATGATCCAGGGTCATGGGCTGATCACGGAGAAACACCACGAGGTGATCTGCAAGCGCCTGCTGGAGGGTGGCTAACTGCTGAGGGCCAAGCGGTTTGGTGAGGTCCACGCCGCTGACGAATGCGCCGAGCGAACCAGAAGCCGGGGTTACGAGCATGGTGTCGTTCTACCGCACCCGTCCCGTTCAGCGCCGCCTGGACCGGCCAGTTCCTTTGGTGCGAGCTTCGGCCCGCCTTGCGTTCGCTTGCTGCTCAGCGTGGAGTCGTTTCCATGCCTGGACTCTGACGGGGTCGATTTTGCCGTCTTGAATTGCGGTGACGATGGCGCAGCCAGCGTCTCGTTCGTGTTGGCAGTCAGAGAAGCGGCACTCTTCGGCCACCTCGTCGATTTCGGCGAACGTGGCAGCAACACCGTCTTCGCCGCCAGACATCCAGAGCCCAAGCTCTCGCATGCCAGGGGTGTCGATCAGCAGGGCCCCGGATGGAAGCGGCAGCAATTCTCGGTGCGTGGTTGTGTGCCGACCCTTGCCGGCAACGCCCATGGTTTGCGTGGCCATGACTTCTGAACCGACGAGCCGGTTGACGATGGACGACTTGCCGGCCCCCGACGTGCCAAGCAGCACCAACGACACCCCAAGTTGTGCGAGGTCGGCGACGTCGTTGAGACCCTCGCCGGTGACTGCTGAGGTGATGAGGGCGGGGACGTCGCCGGCAGCCTCTTTGAGCGCGTCGATGACGCCTGGTGCGGCAAGATCGGCCTTGGTGCCGATGAGCACTGGTCTGGCGCCGCTGTCCCACACGGCTGTGAGTTGTCGTTCGATGCGACGAGGGTTGAGTTCTGCGTCCAGCGGTACAACGATGAGCACGATGTCGACGTTGGCGGCGATGACCTGACCGTCGCTGGTGCCCCCTACCGTCTTGCGGACCAGGGCGGATGAGCGTGGGACCACGTCGTGGATGGTGCCGCTGAGCAATGCCGTTTTGGTGCCGGATGCCGCAGCGGTTGCCAGGGCGGCGTTGGCTTTGGTGTCTTCATCTGTGCGCAGACGAATGCGAACCCAGTCTCCAACCGCGGGTACATCCAGGGGGTTGCCGAGGCGATAGATGCCCAGTAGGTCGGCGCCGACCAAACCGTCAGGGCCGGCAACCGTCCATCGCCCACGGTGCACCGCAATGACCCGTCCCATAATGACGCGGCTGGCTGTTGTGCGGTCATCGGGGTCATCGTCTTCGGACCGTTCGACCTCTGGCATTGCACCCATTCCCGCCAGTCGCTCGGCGAAGGAGTGATTCCAGCCAAGCGCCTCAAGCGACGGGCGGCCGAGGAGCGAGTCGGTGGTTATGGGTTGGGTCACGACCCCGTGCCCCGCCCGTTTGCATCGACGCGTGGGGAATGGACTGACTCTGTTGAGCGGGCGACATCAGTACGCATAGGACTTCCGAGGATATCGGGTTGAGCAGACAGTGGAACCGCACTTTCTCATTGGAGACCAGCCACCACCCGGGTCGGGCCGTTTCGCGCCCGGTTCACCGTTGTGGCGTGCCGCGCGATTTCGCTTGGTCGTGATGGTGATGGTGATGTGCCGAGCAGTAATTGCACAAGTTCGCCAGGTCTGTGTTGCCGCCCGCGTCGAACTCCACATGGTGGTGAACCTCGCACCGTTGAGCCGGAACATCACACCCTGGCGACTGACATCGAGGTTGCAAGACCGCTAACGCCAACCGTTGCATCGCCGACGCCAACCGACGATTTCGACCGAACACCATTCTGGCCGGGTTTGTTCCTTCTCGTATGGCCACATACAACTGTGATCTGGCCAACAACGCAGGCAACTCCGACACGTCCAACGCCGTGTCCGGCAACAACGTGGTCCGCAGGGTTTCAGCCTCGACCGTCACAATCACCGCAGGCGACGAACCGGTCGGACCAGCCGAACCAGTCGGACTAGCTGAAGTCCCTGGCGCAGCAGAATCTCCCGATCCAGCCAACCCGAACCTGCCCCGGGCACCACGAACAAGCGCAACCAACGCGTCAGCTAACCGGCGGTCACGCGGTTCCCCATCATGGCCGCCAGCAACACGAGCACGCTCAGGATGATCACGACGCCACATTGCGTCACACACCTGGTCAAGCACGCCGCGGACCTCGGCACCTTCCAACGGGGCCAACACGGCAGTCATCCGCACACAACCTTCCGGACCTTCACTAAACCGGACCGAACGAGACGCCTTCTGACGCTCGACACGATCACGGCCCCCGGCCTCAACCTTGAACCGCTGCACCGTCGCCGCGAACTCATCATCGGATTGGCCAGCAGCAACCACCAACAGCTCCGTCGCGTCGCCCGGCTCGAGCCCGGCCACCGCACCAACCTGCGCAGAGGACACCTCACCAGCAGCCAAACGCTCCGCCACGCCCGGGACCGCAGCAACAACCCCAGCAACCCGAACAGCCTGACGAGCCGCACGCTGAGACATACCCGTCCCACGCGTCAACATCGCAGCAGAATCCCGATCCAACCCAACCCGCCCAATCAACGCTGCCCGCACAGCAGCAACAGAACGCTCCACCCGCTCCAAAGCAACCAAACCCTCACGGGCCTCCGCAGCCGACCAACCCGACACAGCGGCCGCATGAAACGGCGCAACCAACCACGACCCAACAACCGAGTCGAACCTTTCGTACCGATCAAACAACCGGCAGGCAGCGTCCACGTCAAACGGGTCATCCACCGGACCATCGATCAGATCATCAAACAGCTCAACCGCATCGAAACCAACGACGTCAGAATCCCACCGATCCCACCGATCCAACACGGCCACGTTTCCCAGAGGCGCATCTGAAACCGATTCCGAGCGTGTCCCCAGCAACCCATCAAGCGCACGCAGCAACGCCACCTGAGCCCCATCTCCGATCGCCGAACCGTCCACTCGATCACCTTATACAAACATATGTTCGATTGTCAAGAAGAAGCTGAAGGAAAGTCAGAAGTGTGTTTGGGGTAGCTTGCCGCGGTGAAAGCGATCGTGGGGCACATCGGCATCAACGTTTCGAATGACGCTGAATCGTTCGACTTTTGGAAGGCCCTGCTCAGCTTTTTTGAGTTTCACATCACACCGGACGGAAACCATTTTGATGCTTCAGATGGACGCACGTACTTGTGTGTCCAGGTCACGAAGCCGGGCTACGAAATTCCAGCGTTTCATCGCAAGCGGACTGGACTCAGTCACCTTGCATTGCGCGTTCAGTCTGCGGAAGCGGTTGACGAGTTCGTGACGACCTTCCTTCAGCCCCGCGGCATCACACCGCTTTACGGTGGTCCCATGACCCCGGCTGGCTACCCTGACGGGTACTACGCCGTCTACTTCGAGGATCCGGACCGACTCAAGGTGGAAGTGCACGTCGAATAGTCCAATACGACCTTTGCCCTCGGTTGAGGTTGCGCCGGGCAAGCGGTAGCCAACAGAGTGTCCGGCGTGGACTTCCTTCGGTATCTCGGGCCAATCCTTTTCCTCGCGGGTGCGGTGGTGTTCTGGAAGTCGTCACGCCGGTTGTGGTCAGCGGTTGATACCCCCACGCTTGTAACCGGGCACGTGACCATTGGGCAGATCGAAGTGTGCGGCAAGGCTGATGCAGCGCCGGGCAAAGCACTGGTGAACTCGCCGCTCAGTGCCAAGACGTGTGTGTGGTTCAAGGCAGAGGTGCAGCAAGAGACCGGAGGCAAGAACAAGTCATGGAAGACCCGCCACACGTCAACCTCGTCCCCGTGGTTGGTCGTCGACGATGACAGCGGCCCGGTGTTGGTCAACCTTGCTGGCGTGAGCCCAGCTTCTCTGGACTCGACCACCATCGGGGCGCGGGACCTCCCGGCCTTCCTTGCCGCACATGATCTCGATGTCACGGCCGCCGGCGGCCAATACCTGCCGAACCCGAACCGCGTCGGTACCGGGGGAATTGTTCAACGTCTGATGGAAGAAGTCACGCAGACCTTCCGCCCAGATCAACCCATCGCAGAACTTGGCGGGAAGTGGCGGGTGTTGGAATCTCGTATCGAGCTGGGTAGCCAGCTGTACGTGATTGGCTCCACTCGGTTTGACGAGGGAGAGCATTCCGTTCGGTTTGAGAAACAGAAGGGTCGGCCGCTGTTCGTCTACAACGGATCGCAAAAGGACCTGGTGCGCAACTCACGAAGATTCGTGATTGCCGCAACCGCTGCAATCGTGCTCGGCACGTTTCTCGCTGGTGCGTCCTGGAAGGCCCTCGGCGTTGACCCGCAACGACGGCTCAACGTGGGCGCAGGGCTGTTTCTCCTTGCACCGTTGGTCTGTCTGGGCCTGTGCGTCCAGATGGTGCGAATTCGCAATCGCATCGCGGCCACGGCGAATCAGGTCCAGGCCGGGCAAGGTCTGGTGGACATCGCGCTTGCGAAGCGAGCAACGCTGATACCCAACCTTGTGGGAGTGGTGCAGGCTGCTACGGCCCACACCGAGGAGGTTGTTGCGCACCTCACCCGGCTGCGTGCAGAGCGATCCTCTGGAGCCAAGGAATTGGCGGAGTTGAACGTCGTTTCGCAGCGTTACCCCACGCTTGGAACGTCGGCCAATTTTCTCCACTTGCAGCAGAGCTTGTCGGCCGTGGAGACCGATCTTGCAGTGGCTTCCGGCTTCGTGGCTGATGCTCAGGCCGTGCACCGGACGCGTATCCAGTCCTTTCCGGACTCGATGGTTGCGAAGATGTTTGGCCTGGATTCGCTCGCCGACGCACAGGCAATCCCAGCGTCGGCGAGTGAAGTGAGCAACGGCTAGCGGGAGCCTTCGGAGCGTCCTGCCGGACGACCAGAAGCAGGACGACCAGACGATGGACGGCCAGCGGATGCGGGACGACCCGAGGAGCGACCAGCACCCGGACGACCAGAACCTTGTCGTTGTGGTTGCTGCGGCGGAGCAAAAACCTCGGGAGCAGGTGTCACGTGGACACGATCACCTGGGACCAGTTCCTTCAGTAACGCGTCACCAAGGCGGACTTTGGAAACGGTGGCCTGAATGCGTGCCCGTGTCGTGAGGTCACGAACGTCTCGCATCTGATCATCGGTGGCGAGGGTGATCACAAGACCGGAGTTGCCTGCACGCGCTGTGCGGCCGGACCGGTGGAGATACGCCTTGTGCTCGGTTGGGGGGTCGGCGTGGATGACGACACCAACGTCGTCGACGTGAATACCGCGGGCGGCAACGTCGGTGGCAACAAGCGTCTTGGCTTTACCCGTGGAGAACATTTCGAGATTGCGCTGACGGGCGTTCTGCCCAAGGTTTCCATGCATCTCGACGGCCGGCACACCAGCAGCGATGAGCTGCTTGGTGAGCTTCTTCGCGCCGTGCTTCGTACGTGTAAAGACCATTGTCTTGCCAGGTGCGGCAGTGAGGTCGAACAGCACCGGAAGACGATCAGCAGCGCTGACCTGCAACACGTGGTGTTCCATCTCGACGACTGGCGATTCTGCCGGGTCAACGCTGTGGGTCAACGCGTCGTTCAGGTAACGGCGTACCAACACGTCAACACCTTGATCAAGCGTTGCGGAGAACAGCAACCGCTGTCCCTTGTCCGGTGTGCGATCCAGCAGGCGTTTGACGTCTGGGAGGAACCCCATGTCTGCCATGTGGTCTGCTTCGTCAAGGACGGTGATCTCGATGGCGTCGAGAACGGCGCTGCCAGACTGAACGTGGTCGCAAAGGCGGCCAGGGCAGGCAACAAGTACGTCAAGGCCATTCCTCAGCGCGCGTACTTGTGGTTCATGGCCGACGCCACCAAACACGGTTGCGGTCTTGAGGCCAAGCGCAGCAGCGAACGGAGCCATGGCTTCGTTGATCTGCGTAACCAGTTCACGGGTGGGGGCAAGGATCAACGCGCGAGGGCGGTGTGGTGCACGACGCGTTGGGCTGGCTGCGAGGCGGGCGACAAGCGGAAGCACAAACGCAAGCGTCTTGCCGGAACCCGTGCGACCACGGCCGAGGATGTCTCGCCCCGTGAGTGCGTCGGGGATGGTGACCCGCTGGATTGGGAACGGTGCTTCAAGTCCACGGTTGTTGAGAACCTTGCAGATTGCCGGCGATAAACCGAGGTCGGCAAACGATGCATCGATGGGCAGCATTGGCAGGCCAGGCGAGCTGGGTGGCAGTGGTGCGGAATTCTCCGCGCGCTGATCATTGCGAGATGAATTGTGAGAGGAATTCTGCGAGGCGTGTCCGTTCGACGGACGTGAGGGACGTCGTTCGCTAGAACCGCGGTTGGGGCGCGACGACGCGCCTGAAGGGGAAGAAGGACGGCGAACCGTCATAAGAAGACTCCGAGCTACAAAAACGGCGCCCGGTACCTCAAGCCCAGTTGAACGAGCAAACGCAGGCAGGTGACTCATTGCAAGGCCGTCAAAGCAGCGTTGCTGTCACACTGACAGGAGAGGTGAGACGCATGGCCCAAGTTGAGCCGCTGAATCACCCTAGGCCACATTCTGCGGCACGGCCAGCGAATTGGGCATGAGCTTCGTCACACTTGGTAGCGGGCGAGAACCAACGGACCCGAGATATGCGCCACAATACGGGCCATGGCGATCTCAGACGAAGACATTGCCAAAGTCAGGCAATCGACAGACTTTGTGGCTGTCGCGTCCGAACATCTGCAGTTGTCGCGGGTCGGTAACCGGTATAAGGGGTTGTGCCCGTTTCACTCGGAGAAGTCTCCGTCGTTCACCATCAACCCCGAAAAGGGCCTGTATTACTGCTTCGGTTGCCAGGCCAAGGGCGATGTAATCCGCTTCGTCATGGAGTTGGAGCACCTGGATTTCGCCAGTGCAGTGGAGCGTCTCGCCGCCAAGGCAGGCGTGGCTGTGCGTTACGACTCGGAACAATCCGGCCGTGACCGCAAGCGCAAAGAACGCCTCCGCGAAACGATGGACAGAGCGGTTGAGTGGTACCACCAGCAATTGCTCACCTCTCCCGGCGGTGGGGCGGCTCGTCACTATTTGAAGTCGCGCGGCTACGACGGTGACGCGGTGCGGGCGTTCAAACTGGGTTGGGCGCCCGATGGGTGGGACATGCTCAACAAGGCGCTCACCATCCCAACCGACATTGCCAAAGACACGGGTCTTGGTGTCCTCAACAGCCAAGGCCGGATGAACGACTTCTTTCGGTCGCGCATCTTGTTCCCAATCTTCGACGTCAGCGGCCAGGCAATCGCATTCGGTGGACGCAAGTTGCCCGAGGCCGACGGGCCGAAGTACAAGAACTCATCCGAGACGTTGCTGTACTCCAAGAGCCGCACGCTGTACGGGCTCAACTGGGCCAAGGGTGGCATCGTCAATGACGGCGAAGTGATCGTGTGCGAGGGCTACACGGACGTCATTGCGTTCCACCGCGCTGGCATGCCGCGCGCCGTTGCAACCTGCGGAACAGCGTTGGCCGACGAGCACTTCAAGGTGTTGAAGAACTTCGCACGTCGCATCGTGCTTGCCTACGACGCGGATTCCGCCGGGCAGAATGCTGCTGCAAAATTCTACGAATGGGAGAAACGGTTCGAGATCGATCTCGTTGTTGTCGCGATGCCCCACGGAGCCGACCCTGCAGACCTTGCGCGCACAGATCCTGAAGCGCTTCGCACTGCGGTTGCAACGGCGCGTCCGTTCCTCGCGTTCCGGATTGAACGAACCGTTGCTGCTGGCGACCTGAAATCGCCTGAAGGTCGTGGGCGAGTGTTCGAAAACGCCGCCGCCATGATCTCCGAGCACCCAAGTGCTTACGTTCGAGAGCAGTATTTGCGTGAAGTCGCAGACCGTTGCCATGTGTCCGAAACGATGATGGCCGATGTGTTGGCTGCGTTGTCCGACCCGCGTCGCGCCGCAGCGATGCGTGCACAGGCAAACCTGACATCAGGCAAGAGCGATTACAAGCCTGGCGGACGGGGTCGTGGCGCCGCAGACACCCCTCCAAGTACTCCTGCTCGGAGCACTACTGGTGGCGCGCCGAGACCCATCCCTAACGAAGAAATGCCGGTCGACGATCCAAGTATGGGCCGCGTTGTTGCCAAACCGGTTCGCCGTCCAGCAAGTGTCGGACGCATCAGCTCGCCAAACACGATTGCGACTGCAGCAACCAACCGCATCGGAAAAGCGGAGGAGCAACTACTCACAGCGCTTATTCATGACCCAGAAGCGGTCATTCACTTCTGCGTCGAAGGAATTTTTGCGTTCGATCTTCACGCCAGAGCGTGTGCGCTTTTGCTCGAAGTTGGTGACATCGCGCCGGCCATCGATAGGTGCGCAGAAGACCCTGAACTCGAGCACCTTTTGCAGCGTCTTGCCGTTGAACAGCCTGCCCCTGATGGGGAAGACCTCGTTGCGCTCGTGGTCCGAGCCGCAGTTGCACGGGCTGTAAATGTGTTGCGCCGTTCACCGGAACATCCTCAATCCGGTGCCATTCCTTTCCTGCGCGAACACGAAATGAAGCTGACAGAACCCATCACTCGCCTCGCTTCCCTGGATCAGTTGGTACCCTGGTTCCTTACATGGGGGAAGCTGACTACGGAGAAGGCCTAGAGGGCCGACAGACCGGACGAGACCAGGGTCGTGACTACGGTCGCGGGGCCGCCACGTCGTCGGGGTACTCGGCTGATCCGGTTCGCCAGTATCTGAAAGACATCGGGCGGTTTCCACTGCTCAACGGCGAAGGCGAAGTTCGGCTCGCGTCGCTCATCGCTGCCGGTGTCATCGCAGAAAATCGGCTGGCCGAGGCAGCAGCGCAGGGTCTCACGTTGTCGTTCGAAGAGCGTCGCAAGCTGGAACGTGCAAAGCATGCCGGCGACGACGGCAAACGAGATCTCACCAACGCCAACCTGCGTCTCGTGGTTTCCATTGCGAAGCGTTATGCCAACCGCGGCATGACGCTGTTGGATCTCATCCAAGAGGGCAACCTCGGCCTCATGCGTGCCGTGGAGCGGTTCGACCACACAAAGGGCTTCAAGTTCTCCACGTACGCCACATGGTGGATCCGTCAGGCCATCACGCGGTCCATCGCAGACCAGGCCCGCACCATCCGCATCCCGGTGCACATGGTGGAGATCATCCAGAAGGTTTCGCGTGCACAACGCGACCTGTTGCAAGAGCTCGGCCGGGAACCTGCAGCAGAAGAAATCGGTCTGCGCCTCGACATGACTGCAGATCGGGTCCGCGAAATTCAGCGCATCGCGTATGACCCGTTGTCGTTGGAATCGCCCGTCGGTGAAGAAGACGGTTCGGTCCTTGGCGACTTCATCCACGATGCAATGGCTGTGAAGCCAGAAGACGCTGCAACCAGGTCCATGCTCAACGAAGCCGTCGAGCTAGTGCTCGAGGGTCTGTCAGAGCGTGAAAGAGACGTGGTGCGTCGTCGGTTCGGCTTGGAAGACGGTCAGGCACGCACGCTCGAGCAGGTCGGCAAAGAGTTTGCGGTCACCCGCGAACGCATCCGTCAGATCGAAACCAAGACGCTGGCAAAGCTCCGCCACCCACAGCGCAGCCAGAAGCTCAAGGAATACCTCGAAGAGTAGAAACCGGTTCAGACTGCAACGTGCGCACGGTCTGGATACTTGGTGATCAACTCAACCCAACGGGCGGTCTGTTGGCTACCAGCACGCCGGCCGACACTCGGGTGCTGTTCGTTGTGTCCACCTCAATGTTGTCATCGCGGCCGTGGCACCGGCAACGGTTGCATCTTGTTCTTGCTTCGATGCGGCGACTCGCTCTCCGGTTGGAGCGTGACGGTTACGCAGTCGATTTTCGCGTCGCCACTGGTATGCGCTCCGGCGTTCGCGCCCATCTGGAGGAGTTCGCTGCCGACCAGGTTTCGGTGATGCAGCCGGCTGACCTTCGTTTCCGTCGGTCGCTCGACGCATGGTCCGAAGCGCACGTGGTGCCGAATGATCAGTTCCTGTGCAGCTCGCCAGATTTTGCGGACTGGGCGGCATCACGCGGATCGAAGCTGCGAATGGAGGACTTCTATCGATGGCAACGCGTTCGGTTGGGAATCCTGATGGACGGTGTTCATCCAAGTGGTGGTCGTTGGAACTTCGACGAGGAGAACAGAGAGCCACCTCCCAAAGACGGTCGGCCATGGCCAACGTACAGCCCGAACGAGTTTGACCCGGCAGATGAGGTCGACGATGAAATCAGCGCGCTTATCGAATTGTATGCGCCTATGGCAGTCGGCGATGCGTGGACAGGCCTTTGGCCAACCACGCCCGAACAGGCTCACGTTCGTTTGCAGCGAGTGATCGACGAGGTGTTACCCAGGTTCGGCCCGCACGAGGATGCGATGCTGCGTTCGAGTTGGCTGCTCGCACATACAGCACTGTCCAGTTCGCTGAACCTAGGGCTGCTCAGTGCACGGTCAGTCGTGGAAGCAGCCGAACGGGCGTTTCGCAACGGAACGGTGCCGCTGGCCAGCGCAGAAGGATTCATCCGCCAGATCATCGGCTGGCGGGAATACGTATACGGCATCGCGCACCTCTGGGGAGCGGACTATGCGCAAAGCAACGAATTGGGTGCAGACCAACCGATACCTCGGGCTTTTCACAATCCCAGCGAAACCCAAATGGCTTGCGTCAGCAACGTGGTTCAGGGAGTCGATGAGCGCGCCTATGCGCATCACATCCAGCGGCTCATGGTGCTCGGCAACCTTTCGCTTTTGGCAGGGGTTGAACCGGCCGCTCTCACGGGCTGGATGCGCGAACGGTTCATCGACGGTGCAGATTGGGTGATGGCTCCCAATGTGGTCGGGATGGCACTTCACGCAGATGGTGGGCGGATGGCGACCAAACCATACGCGTCAGGAGGCGCGTACATCGCTCGTATGAGCGATTACTGCCGAGGGTGTCGTTATGACCCCAAGGTTCGTGTGGGTCCGAAGGCCTGCCCGTTCACCTCGCTCTACTGGGACTTCATCGCACGTCACGAGGACCGATGGACCCGGAACCATCGGATGAGCAAACCAGTTGCCGGCATGCGGCGGCTTGCCGATCTTCCGGCAGTTCGCGAGCGTGCGGCCGAGGTTCGGTCGAAACTGACGACGGGCGAAATTTGATGTGTTACCCGAGGGACTCGAGCATTGCGAGAGCGGCAGCTGAACGCTCCACCACATTGCGATCAAAGATCGACAAGTCCAGACCCTCAGCACCCTTTGCTCCGCCTCGGTAGCGCGTTGCCACTCCCTGGATGATGCAAGCGCCCTTCCAATGGTTGAAGGCCGTGTACCAGGGCAGGTCAGAGACGTCCAAGCCCGAGGCCGCCGCATACCGATCAACCAGGGGAGCCACGTCGAGAAAGCCTTCAGCCAGCGTGGGTGCGGCTGACTCGTTGCCGTTGCCGACCTGTGTGCTGGTGCGAACCCACGTCGTGACGAGGTAGCCGAGGTCAGCCATCGGGTCGCCAAGCGTGGAGATCTCCCAGTCCAACACCGCAGCGATGTGGCCGGTTGTTGTGTTTGTGATGCAGTTGCCCAACCGGAAGTCGCCGTGAACGATTGCGGCGCGTTGCTGAGTTGGGATCGACGCAATCAGCTTTTCGTAGGCAATATCTACGCTGGGCACGTCGGCCGTTTTCATCGCCGTGTACTGCTGATACCAGCGGCGAAGCTGACGCTCCACATACCCATCGCGCTTACCATGTGCGTCCATACCAACCGACGCAATGTCCACAGCGTGCAGCAGCCCTAGCACGTCGAAGATGGAGTTGCTGGTGGTAGCACGGAGCTCAACAGGCAGCGCAGCCGTTGATGCAAGGTCGTGCAGCACGACGCCTTCAACGTGACCCATCACGTAGAACGGTGCGCCGGTCACGGTGTCGTCGGTGCACAGGCCGATTGCCTCCGGAACGGGAACCGGGGTTGGGCCCAATGCATGAATGGCCCTGAACTCTCTCCCCATGTCGTGGGCTGTCGGCAGCACGTGCCCAAGTGGTCCACGGCGAATGACGCAGGTAGCGCCGTCAGCATCGGTGACCAAGTACGTAAGGTTGGAGTGACCGCCGGGAAGGGCTTGGAACGCAAACGGCGGACGGAACTGAGGCGCGTTCTGGCCAAACCACTGGGTGACGCGCTCGACCTCGATCCCTGGGGTAGCCCCAGGTGGGTTAGCGGATGCTGGCGTTTCGTTGCTCACAGGGTCAGATCATTGTGCCCGGAAGCGCCCAGACTCCAACTCAGCGATTGCACCCGTTCTGAGCAGGCGTTTCAGGTGCATACGTGATGACACTTCCTCGACGTGGTCCAGCCAGAGCACCCCGGTTGTGTCGGGACGGTAGACGATGCGGTGCTGCACGATCTCGTCGATGGTGCGAGGTTCGGACAGGAACGCCAACAGCCGACGCTCACGATTTCCAATGACGGCTCGGAACGAAACGAGCGCTTCGTTGAACGCGGTCCGACCTTCGACAATCCCTTTGTGATGTGAGGTGACGTACCAGCGTGCATCGATCTGGGCGGCCTTGTCCATGGCCAGCTCGAAGTCTTCGAGGTCGCTCCAGTGGTCTCCGTAGTAGGGGCCGAAGCTGGCAAGGTCGATGTCGGCGACGAAAAACACGCCGTCTGGTTCAACGAGAAACCCGCTGTGTCCGCGTGTGTGGCCGGGAAGGTGAATGACGGTGACGGTCCGGTCGCCGAGGTCGAACACCTCCCCGTCGGCAAAACCCTTCGCATCAACGCGTGGTGTGTAGTGGAAGTCAGTGCGAAGTTGTTCAGCCCAGGTGGAACGCACCGGCTCTGGCATGCCATACACATCGAGCAGGCCGTTAAGGGTGTGGAGAGCGCCAACGTCGTAATGATGCGCGCATACGGTTGCGTGGGGGAATCGGCCGACACCTGCCAGATGATCTTCGTGGGCGTGGGACACCAAGACCTGGTCGATGCTGGCGGGCGCGCCGCCCCTGGCATAGATGTCGATGGAGGGGTCGATGAGGAGCGAGCCAAGCGTTCCAGTTACTTGCATGCTGTTGCTGGTGGGGTACTTGCCCTGCATGGTGCCGATGAGAACATTGACACCAGTCTCTGCGAGGTGGACGTCGGATTCGATGGCGGGCACCGGGGTACTAGGCACCCGCCGAGTCTGACCGATCCGCAACCAATGGGTGAAGTTTCCCTGCGGTCTGGATGGTTGTGCGGGTAGGCGGTGGGGGCGGCAAGGATGGCGGAATGGGTTCAGAACTTGCTGCGGTGGTCGACTGGTGCCAGGCCCGACCAGGACCAGCGGTGATTGCGCGGGTGATGTCAACCCAGGGATTTGGCGGTCGACGCTCCGGTGAAGTGTTGGGAATCACTGCCACAGATGTGGTGGGTGGGCTCGCCTCCGGGGCAGCCGATGCCGAGGTAGTCACAGCTGCCCGAGCGATGATTTCGGGCGGGAAGGCATCCGCTCGCGTCAGCGTGTCGGTTGGGGATTCCGAAGCCGTCCAAGCGGGTCTTGCGTGTGGCGGAAGGCTCGATGTCCTTCTGCAGTCAGCTGCGACACTGGATGAGGACACGACTCGGTTGTTGCAGGCGAGAACCGACGTGGTGCTGGTTACCGATGTCTCGACTGGCGAAACTCGCTGTGTGACGGCGGCGTCGGACCCCCAAACGGCCACTGCCGACTCCGGTCGATGGGATGCACCGCTTGGCGCTGCGTCGCGAATGCTGGCCAAGGGTCCCATGGGTACCTCGGTAGTGGGGGAGACCGGCGATCTGTTTCTTGTCGAAGCTGTCACGGCAACGCCCACGCTGATGGTGTTTGGACGCGCCGCGCTCGCGGATGCCATCGCAATCGTCGGGTCCGCAATCGGGTGGACGGTGTCCATTCATGCCGACAACGCAACCGACGCAACAGCGGCGGCCGTAGCGGCATCCGAGGCGGCCGGCCCCAACGATGGGGTTGTGGTCCTGTCCCACGACATCGCAGCTTCGTGTGCGGTACTTGCAGCGGCGCTCCAAGGTGGATGTGGATACGTAGGTGCACTTGGGTCTCGTCACACGCAGGCGGCGCGCACACAGCACCTCACCAACAACCTCGCAATCCGCTCTGATTCGGCCGGTATGGTGCGGGGCCCTGTTGGCCTTGACCTCGGTGCCCGCTCACCAGAAGAGACCGCGCTCGCAATTGTCGCCGAAATGTTGGCCGTCATTCGCCAACGACCAGCATCACCGCTCGCCACTGCGGCAAGATAGTCCGATCTCGCTGATTCGTAACCGGGTAAGTTCCCATCCATGCGAATCCTCTACGCCGCCGCCGAACTTGCGCCCCTTGTCCGGGTTGGTGGTCTCGGAGAGGTTTCGGGAGGTCTCACACGCGCCTTGCGAGCCGCTGGAGTCGAAGTTCAAGTGGTCCTCCCGGACTATGCAGGCACCGAGCTGAGCAACGAAACGGTGGAAACCCTCGACGTGCCTGCCTGGGTAGGCGGCGCCACCGCTCGCACGGGAATGCTGGAAGGGTTTGGTGAACTCACGCTGGTCGACGTGCCTGATATTCGGCGTGCTGGTGCGTACGGCGACCCGGGTAGCGACGGGTACTGGGACAACGACCGCCGGTTCTTCCGGTTCAGTGCAGCGGTTGCAGAAATCACCAAACAGACCCAACCCGATGTGCTGCACGTCAACGATTGGCACACGGCACCGGCATTGGCGTGGACGCCCTCAACCGTTCGCTCGGTGATGTCTATTCACAACTTGGCGTACCAAGGCGACAGCGACCGAGGGTGGCTGCACGTCTTCGGCGATCGTTCGTATGCGTACGATCGTCGTGGAAAGTGCAATCCCTTGGCAGGTGCCCTTATCCTCGCCGACCGGATCATCGCCGTCAGCCCCACTTACGCCACCGAAATCCTCTCCGAACCAATGGGTTGTGGGCTTACCGACATCCTCGGAGCGCGGGCAGCCACCGGATCGTTGGTCGGCATCGTCAACGGTATTGAGGCCGAAGAATGGAACCCGCAGACAGACCCGTTGATCCATTCGCCGTTCTCCGCGGCGAAGAAGGAGGGCAAGGTAGCCAATCGAGCAGCGTTGTTCGAAGCGTTCGGCCTGAAGGACCTTGGCGGCCCGCTGTTCGGGTTCGTCAGTCGCCTTGTTGATCAGAAGGGCGTCGAGTTCATCGTGGAAGCTGCAAGATATCTCCGCAGCATGAACGGGCAATTGGTGGTGGTCGGCAGCGGAGACAGGGCCCTCGCCGAGCAGTTGCACGACGCGGTCGCTGCACAACCAGACCGGGTTGCGTTCTACGACGGGTTCAGCCTGCCCATGGCCCACCAGATCTTCGGCGGAGCGGATTGCTACCTGATGCCCAGTCGTTTTGAACCCTGCGGGTTGGCGCAAATGCAAGCCATGGCATACGGCACCATCCCTATCGTGACCGACGTCGGCGGTCTCCACGACACGGTTGTCGATCCGTTCGACGCTCCCTCGGCATGGACCGGGTTTGTCGCAGCTGACGTGTCCTCAGCAGGGTTGCTCGACGCAATGCACCGAGCCGCCCGGACGTTCCAAGACAAGACGGTCTGGCGGGCAGCGCAGCACCGAGGGATGACCATCGATTGGTCGTGGAAGCTCCCGGCGCAGCGCTATCTGGATCTGTACGAGAGTCTGATTGCCTGACGAACCGGTTGACCGTTGCTTCCCAGCAGCCATGGAACAGGCTTCTTGCGACTTTCCGTTGAACCGAGTGGACACAAGTCCAAGCCTCTCGTACGGTCGCGTTCATTCCCTGTAGCTTCGAGGTATGACGTTGACTCCCAAGGTTCTAGTTATGGTCCTCGCTGGTGGCGAGGGAAAGCGGTTGATGCCGCTCACGTTGGACCGCGCCAAGCCGGCCGTGCCGTTTGGCGGCACGTATCGGTTGGTGGACTTCGTGTTATCGAACTTCGCCAACGCCAACTATCTCAAGATGGTGGTGCTCACGCAGTACAAGAGCCACAGCCTCGACCGCCACATCGCACAGACCTGGCAGTTCTCCAACCAGCTGGGCAACTACGTGGCGCCCGTGCCCGCTCAGATGCGTCGTGGGCCTCGGTGGTTCGTCGGGTCTGCCGACGCCATTTACCAAAACTTCAACCTCATCTCCGATGAGCGCCCAGACGTGGTGTGCGTGTTCGGCGCGGATCACATCTACCGGATGGACCCACGTCAGATGGTGCACGCGCACCGTGACATGGGCGGCGGCCTCACGGTTGCAGCCATCCCGGTCCCGAAGAACGAGGCGGACCAGTTCGGCATCATGGAAGTCAAGGGCGACCGAATCGTCCAGTTCCATGAGAAGCCAACGGATCCACCGCTGATGCCTGGCCGTGAAGACATGGCGTTGGCAAGTATGGGCAATTACGTTTTCGACACGGAAGTGTTGTTGGACGCCATTTCCTCCGACGCCGACGACGAGACTTCCGCCCACGATCTTGGCGGCAACATCATCCCCAACCTCACCAAGGCCGGCCAGGCCAATTGGTACGACTTCAACACCAACAACATCCCTGGCCAAACCGAACGCGGCCGGGGCTACTGGCGAGACGTCGGAACTATCGACGCTTACTACCACGCCAACATGGACCTCATTTCGCCTGACCCGCTGTTTGACCTGTACAACATGCAATGGCCGGTCTTCACCAACCTCACGCCAATGCCGCCCGCAAAACTGGTGCAGGGTTCAAGCTGGGCACCGGGTACTGCGTCGGCATCGTTGCTGTGTCACGGCGCAATTGTCTCGGGCGGTCACGTGGAACGCTCCATCGCCTCGTCGGGAGTCTTTGTCGACGATGGTGCAGTTGTCCACGACTCCATCCTCATGCAGGGGGTGACGGTCGGCCCTCGGGCAATCGTGCGTCGTGCAATCATCGATAAGAACGTGGCCATTCCGCCGGGGGTCACGGTCGGTGTCGACCATGCCGCAGACCTGGCCCGTGGCTTCACTATCTCCGATGAAGGCGTGGTGATCGTCCCCAAAGGGGCCAAAATCACTCCGTGATCCCACGCATACCCGTCCGCATTTGTGCCGTGATTGGCGGATTCGTCCGCTAGGGTGGGGCGCTCGTTCGTGCACCCGGCTCGCCGGTGGCTCGTTACGGCGACGTGGCAGAATGGTTTATGCAGGGGCCTGCAAAGCCCCGTATCCCGGTTCAATTCCGGGCGTCGCCTCCAGCGAAAAAGGCCCGTGGCAACTGCCACGGGCCATTTTATTTCTGCAGGTCGTTCATTTCTGCAGATCAGACAGGCAGTCCGCCGGTCGCCGCAGCGGTGGTTCCGTTGTCCCGGTACGCCGCGATAGTCCGTTCAGCGATGCGCATCTGGTGGATTTCATCAGCGCCGTCAGCAAATCGGGCCCAGCGGGCCTGCTGATACATGTGGGCCAGGGGAGTGTCATTGGAGTAGCCCAACGCGCCGTGCACCTGAATTGCGCGGTCGATGACCCTGTTCAAGGTGTTGGCCACGAAGTGCTTGGCCATGGAGACCTCGCTCTTGAAGTCTTCCTTCCGATCAATCTTGTACGCGGCGTGCAAGATCATCAGCTTGGACTGGTAGATCTCCATGGCGGAATCGGCAATCATCCACTGGATTCCCTGCTTTTCTGCAAGCACCGACCCGTGGCTATAACGCTCCAAGGAACGCGCAACCATCATGTCAAGGGCGGTCTCGGCCTGGCTGATCCAACGCATGCAGTGCGCAAGGCGCGCTGGCCCAAGGCGGTACTGGCCAAGCAGATGACCCTGACCGCGGCCGCCAAGCATCTGGTCGTTGTGAACCCGCAGGTCCTCGATGACGATCTCGTTGTGCCCGCTTGCGCCGTGCATGGTGGAGATCTGTCGCTTGTTGATCCACCCCTCGCTTGGGATATCCACGATGAACGCGGTGTTGGCGGCCTGTGGGAGTTCCGGGTCGTCTTCGGTGCGGGCGATCAGGATGGCAAACGAGGCGCGCTCTGCGCCGGAGATGAACCACTTGTGCCCGTTGATCACCCATTCGTCACCGTCCTTTGTTGCAAGCGTGCGAATGAGTGTTGGGTCTGAGCCAGCAACCTCCGGCTCGGTCATCGCAAAGCAGGACTGGGTCTTGCCGTCGCAGAGTGGGCGGAGATACTTTTCCTTCTGCGCGTCGGTTCCCCAGTGAAGCAACGTGTGCATATTGCCTTCGTCGGGTGCAGCACAGTTCAGCGCCCACGGCCCGTAAGAAGACTTAGCCGCCTCGGCCTGCACCATTGCCAACTGCACGTGGCCGAGACCCATGCCGCCCCATTCGGTGGGCATGTGGGGCATCCACAAGCCAGCCTTGCGGGCAGCCTTGCGGAGCCCCATCAGCACCTCGACATAAGCCTTGCGGTCCGTCTCGTCGAGCTTGCCGGATTTGATGGCGACCTCGCCGGGTTTCACTACCTCGTCGATGAACGAACGGACGCGCACCCGGATCGCTTCAAGTTCGGGTGTCAGAGAGAAGTCGATGGACATTCGGCGAATGTACGACCGCCGGGTTGTTCAGAACGAAACGAGGAATCTGTGTGACGGCTGGCACAGTCGGCCGGAGTCCCGTAGCGTGCGCCGGATGGATCGCTTCTACGTCACAGACACCGACCTTTCTCAGCGCTTTCCGCTGTATACGCGGGCCAATGTCGGCGAGGTCTTCCCAGACCCGGTCACACCGCTCAGCTCCCAGCTGCTCCTGTGGGGTGCCGAACTCGGTTGGCGTGAAGCATGGGAACGACTTGGAGCGTTCGAGCTGGCCGAGTTCCCGGACGGTCAGTTCTGCCAGCTGGGCGTGCTCGGCGGTTATTGCTACCTCAACGCCTCGCTCATCCGCATCTTTGGCGAACGAGCGCCTGGGCTTACCTGGCAGGACATGGATGCACAGTTCTTCGGCGCCCAGCCAGGCATCCCGCCGTATGCAGAGCAACCGGGTGATCAACGGCCAGATCTCACAGAAAAGATCGGCGGCACATTCGTATGGGCACTTGGTGTCCAATCCGTGGGGGACATCGAGGAGCTCACTCGGCACAAAGCTGAATCAATTGCCCTGCGCGCTGCTCGACCAGATTTGTCTTCGCTCACCACTGAGCAGCTCTGGCAGCATGTGCTTGCGCTCGTGCCGAAGCATCAAGAGCTGTTCTGTCAGCACATTTTCACCACCTACATGGCCACGGTTCCGGTTGGCATCATCTCTGCGGTCGCTTCCGCGGTCGGCCGACCCGACCTGATCCTGCCCATCATCGCCGGTATCGGTGAAGTGGATTCGGCTGCACCCAGCCACGCGATGTGGGCTCTGTCACGGCTGCCTGAAGATTCCCCGGAGTTCGCAGCTGGGTTCGCACAGTTCCTGGTGGACTTCGGCTCGCGTGGCCCCAATGAGTGGGAATCGCGTTCGCCGACCTGGGAAACCCGTCCAGCGCTCGCTATGTCGGCAATCGCCCAGATGCGACCAGCAAGTGAGGATCAGAATCCAACGAGCATGAGTGCTAAGCGCGCGGAGGAACGTGCCCAGGCGGCAGCAGAGTTGTTGGCGATGGTTGAGGGTGACCCCGCAACGCATGGCCAACTTGCCGCTGGTATCGGAGCGTCGGTCGCATGGCTTCCTGGTCGTGAGCGCAGTAAGACCAACAACATCCGCCACCTGCACGAGATCCGCATGCTGCTGCGCGAGCTAGGTGCCCGTATGGTTGCGCTGGGCGCATTCGACGAGATCGAGGACTTCGGTTTCGTCACACAGGATGAGTACGAAGCGTTCCTCGTAGACCCCAAGTCGTTCACCGAGATCATCCGGTCACGGCGTGCGGAATACGCCAAGCTCTGCGACATGGTCCCGGCGTTTATCTTCGACGGCTACTCCGATCCGCATACGTGGCCACAGCGCGACACTTCCGCTATGGATCAGCTGGGTGCCGGGGATGTCCTCGCTGGAATGCCTGGCTGTAGCGGGATAGTGGAAGGCCGGGCTCGTGTCATCTTGGACTCCAACGATCCGTCCGCATTGGAGCCAGGCGACATCTTGATCGCGCCGATCACCGATCCGTCGTGGACACCGTTGTTCGTCCCAGCTGCCGGAGTTGTGGTCGATGTCGGGGCTCCACTCAGCCACGCCATCATCGTCAGCCGCGAGCTGGGGATTCCGTGCGTCATCAGCGCTACCGACGGCACTCGACGAATTCCCGATGGAGCCATGGTGCGAATCGACGGCGGCACCGGCACAGTCACGGTTCTCAGCGTATGAACGCCAACTCGTCCATCGGTGTGCCGACGTGCACTGCCGAGATCGTTCGGAAGTGGGGCGCGGAAACACCCGACGCCACAGCACTGATCTTCGAAGATCAACTGACCACGTGGAAACAGCTCGATGAGCGCTCCAGTCGCCTGGCCAACGCGTTGGTGGCGTTGGGTCTTGGCAACCAAGAGCGCATGGTGTTCATCGACAAGAACGGACCGACCTACTTCGAAACGGCGTTCGGTGTTGCCAAACTCAACGCAGTTCTCGTCGCGGCCAACTGGCGGCTTGCTGCACCGGAACTGCTCTACACAATCAACGACGCGCAGGCGAAGGTTGTGGTGGTTGGGCCCGAGTTCTTCGAGGTGATCGAGCGGATCGAAAGCGAACTGACAACCGTCAAGACCATCATCGCCATCGGGGAACACCCTCGTTGGCCGTCCTACGAAGACGTTCTTGGATCCGGTTCAGCGGTTGATCCAGGCGTTGGATCGGCGCCCGGTGACATTGCAATGCAGCTGTACACCAGCGGCACGACGGGGCTTCCGAAAGGCGTGATGCTCGCCAACACCTCGATGTTCACACTGTATGAAGAGGTTGCCTCGCACTGGCAGTTCGATTCGGACTCCGTGAACATGGTGGCGATGCCGCTGTTCCACATCGGCGGCTGCGGGTGGGCGATGGTCGGAATGTTCTTCGGAGCGAAAGCTGTTGTTGTGCGCGAGTTTGTTCCCAACGTGGTTCTCGACCTGATGGTGCAGCACCAGGCAACCAACGCTCTCTACGTACCGGCGATGCTGGCCTTCATGTCCATGGTCCCTGGTGCTGCGGACCGTGACTATTCGTCCATGCGTCGCATCGTTTACGGGGCATCGCCCATCACCAACGAAACGTTGTTGGCCGCGATGTCTGTGTTCAAAGTGCCGTTCGTGCAGGTCTACGGCATGACCGAAACCACCGGCGGGTTCACGCAACTCGATGCCGCGGATCATGATCCGGGCGGACCTCGCGAACATCTGTTGCGTTCGGCCGGCCGTCCATACCCGTGGGTTGAGATGAAGATCATGAACCTTGAGTCCGCGGAGCCGTGCGCTGTTGGCGAAGTTGGCGAGGTCTGGACACGGTCACGCCAGAACATGGTTGGGTACTGGAACAAGCCAGAAGAAAACGTCAAGACCGTTGATGCCGACGGCTGGCTGAAAACCGGCGACGCAGGTTACGTGGACGAAGCAGGCTTCCTTTTCCTCACCGACCGGGTGAAGGACATGATCGTGTCCGGCGGTGAGAACGTGTACCCGGCAGAAGTGGAAAACGCGTTGGCGTCGCATCCGGCTGTGGCCGAGGTCGCCGTCATCGGCGTGCCACATGAACGATGGGGCGAAACGGTAAAGGCCATCGTCGTGCTGCGTGCAGGTCATACCGCCACGCAACCCGAGATCATCGCGTTCGCCAAAGAACGCTTGGCGAGCTACAAGTGCCCCACCTCCGTGGACTTCATCGACGTTCTGCCGCGCAACCCCAGCGGCAAGGTGTTGAAGAAGGACCTGCGTGAACCGTTCTGGGTCGGCCACGCCCGTCGCGTCAATTAGACACCCGGCCCAGGGGCAGGTTTCCGGCACGCGTCCAGTAGCCTGGAAGTCTGATGGCTGACGAATACCACCCGCCGGTCGAGGAATACCTCACCACGATTTACGAACTTGCCGAAGACGGCGTCACCGTCATTCAGGCGCGTCTGGTGGAGCGGCTCGGCCATAGCGCTCCTTCGGTGTTCGAGATGATCAAGCGATTGGCTGCCAAGGGTTATGTAACGCAGGCGGGTCGCACGCTCAGTCTCACTCCCGAGGGTCGGGCCGTGGCGGAGAGCGTGGTGCGCAAGCACCGCTTGGCCGAGCGACTGCTGACCGACATCATCGGTCTGCCCTGGGACAAGGCGCATCTCGAAGCAGGCAAGTGGGAGCACGTCATCTCCGATGAGGTGGAAGAACGCCTGCGAATTATCCTCGACGACCCCAACACCTGCCCACATGGCAATCCCATCCCGGGCACCACGCCGGTCACCACCAAGCTGATCAAGCTCTCGGAAGTCCCTTCCGGCTCGTACATCCGCCTGGAGCGCGTCACCGAGACGGTCGAAATCGACAACGCAGCAATGATGTATCTCAGCCAGAACGAGTTCATCACAGGGACGGAAGCGCTTGTGTCCACACGCGCCCCAGATGGGTCGGTCTCGCTGCAGGTCGGCCAGCGCGCTGTCGCCGTGGGCAGCGACCTTGGCGCCAACCTCTACGTAGCTCTGGCCAGCAGGTAGCCCCAGAGGTTGTGCCCAATTGGTTGCTCCACTCGTTACAGAGTGCAGTTCCCGCAGGTCGGAGCGAGGTCGGCCACGGGCTCTGCCGCAAGCCGTTTCCCGCATGCACAAACCCACCCGATAACTCTGGCGGGGTTCCCGACAACAAGAGCGTGAGCAGGCACGTCCTTCGTCACCACGGACCCGGACCCAACCATCGCCCAGCGTCCGATGGTAACCGCACATACGATTGTGGCGTTGGCCCCGATGGCTGCACCCGCTTCCACGACCGTCCGTGTGAGCGTCCAGTCCGTTGCTGCCTTGGGCGACCCGTCCGGATTGACGGCGCGAGGCTGCTGATCGTTTGTGAAGCACACGTGCGGGCCAACAAACACACCGGATTCCAAGGTGACACCATCGAAGACGCTGACGTAGTTCTGAATCTTGCAGTTGTCCCCAACAATGGCATTGGCGTCTATGTAGGTACCCTTACCAATAACGCAGTTGGACCCAACCTTTGCCCCCGGCCTGACTTGAGCCTGATGCCAGATCTTGGTTCCGTCGCCCACTAATGCGTCGTGACTGACATCTGCTGTTGGGTGAACATAAATGTTCCGCTCGGACATGACCCTGAGTCTGTCAGTCCGTTTCAGTCCATGAGGCGCGACCTGGTCGCCTACAGCGCGACTGGCGCCAACAAGGTTCACTCGAAGCGGACCTTGCGTCGCTAGGTAGAAGCGCCCGCATGTTGCCTCGGCGGTGCCCAAAGGAGGCGAGGTCGGGCTACCGTCGCAGGCGGCGGGTCGCATCGTGTGTTCCGCAAGGAGTTGAAATCATGCGTCTTGGACCTCTTGTCACCAGCCTGCTCGGATCCTTTGGTGGTCGTGCGTTAGGCGGCGCCCTTGGCGGCCGCACCGGCAGCATGATTGGCAGCATCGCCGGTTCCATGCTCGGCGGGTCGCTGGGTAGCGGCCGTGGTGGCGGCCTTGGCAGCATCCTCGGAAGCGTGCTCGGCGGTGGCTCGGGCCAAGCGCAGGGCCGCGGTCAGGGCCAATCAGACAACCCGTTTTCGCAAGGAAACTCACGGCGCCTTGCCGACGCGCAGCCCATTGACGACCTGGACGATTCCAACGCTCTCATCCTGATCAAGGCCATGTGCAGTGCTGCCAAGTCCGATGGCACGGTCGACGAAAGGGAGATTGCCGCCATCACCAGTCGACTGGGCGACCTCGACGCCGACGAGGAGGCGTTGCTGCGCCGCGAACTCTCCGGCCCAGTCGACCTTGGCGCGCTTGCCGCCAGCGTGCCATCGGGGTTCGAGGCCGAGGTTTATGGCGTGTCCTTGCTTGCCATCGACCAAGTCAGTGGAGCTGAAGCTGGATACCTCTCAGACCTCGCGGTTGCCCTCGGTCTGTCGCCTCAGCAGACTGCCGAGATCAAGCGGTCCGTGGGCGCGTCGGCGTAGCCGCAAACGGTAACCACCACTTCACCCAGATAGCAGCCAGATAACAGGGAAGGCCTTCGGGCAGGCATACTTGTCAACCGTATGCCTGTCCAAGAGACCCCCATCCTCCACGACCTTCCAGATCGCTCAGACGGTGGACTGAAATCATCTGCGCGGGTGGTCGTCATTGGTGGCGGCGTCGTCGGCGCCAGCGTCCTTTATCACCTCACCAAGGCTGGATGGACCGATGTGGTGCTGCTTGAGCGCAAGGAACTCACGCACGGCAGCACGTGGCACGCCGCAGGCGGCATGCACACGCTTAACGGCGATCCCAACGTTGCCAAGCTGCAGCAGTACACGGTCAACCTGTACAAAGAGATCGAGGCCGAGTCGGGTCAGAACTGCAGCATTCACCTGCCAGGCGGCATCATGCTGGCAGACACGCCGGAGCGGCTTGATTGGTTGAAGATGGCCCAAGCCCGCGGTCGTTACCTCGGTATGGGGCTGGAGATGATCTCCATGAAAGAGGCTGCCGAGTTACACCCGCTGCTTGACCCTCAGTACTTCCTTGGCTGTCTGTACGACCCAGACGAGGGCCACGTCGACCCATCAGGCGTTACGCACGCGTATGCCTTGTGTGCGCGTAACCGCGGTGCCGAGGTGTACCGCCACACCATGGTCGAGAACCTCACGCAACGGCCAGACGGCACGTGGACGGTGCACACCAACAAGGGCACCATCCACGCCGAGCATGTGGTCAACGCTGGCGGGTTGTGGGCACGCGAGGTCGGCCGCATGGTGGGGATCGAGCTCCCGGTTCTCGCGTTCGAACACATGTATCTCCTCACCGAGGACATGCCGGAGATCGTGGAATACCGAGAGAAGAACGGCAAGGAACTGCCGATGTCGGTCGACTTCGCAGGCGAGTCGTATTTCCGCCAAGAAGGCGACTCCATGCTCCTCGGTTCCTACGAGTGGGACTGCGTGCCATGGTCGCCGAAACAGACGCCGTGGGATTTCGGTGCACAGCTTCTGACGCCAGACCTTGAGCGCCTGGAAAAGCCGCTCGGCATCGCGTTCGAGCACTACCCGCGCCTGCAAGAGATTGGCATCAAGCGCGTCATCAACGGCCCGTTCACGTTCGCGCCCGACGGCAACCCCCTGGTTGGACCGGTCCGCGGGCTGCGCAACTTCTGGACCGCGTGTGGCGTCATGGCCGGCCTTTCACAAGGAGGCGGCGTTGGTCTCGCGCTTGCTGCCTGGATGACCGAAGGCGATCCCGGCATGGACATCTGGGGCATGGACGTCGCGCGCTATGGCGATTACGCCACGCTGGGCTACACCGCTCTGAAGGCACGAGAGAACTACCAGCGTCGCTTCCGCATCACCTTCCCCAACGAGGAACTCCCAGCAGGCCGCCCGCTGCTCACCACTCCTGTGTACGAGCGTCAGTCGCGGGAGAACGCGGTGTGGGGCGCAGCAGCCGGCCTCGAGGCCCCGCTGTGGTTCCAGGAGGCGGGCAAAGAACCCGTGGAGAACGTCACGTTCAAACGTTCAAACGCGTTCCCGGTGGTAGGCGACGAGTGCCGTGCGGTGCGCCAACGTGTAGGCCTCACCGAGGTTTCCAATTTCGCCAAATACGAAGTCACCGGTTCAGGCGCCGAGGCCTGGTTGTCCACGTTGCTCACACAGCGCATGCCAAAGATCGGCAAGGTTGCGCTCACCGCGATGCTTAACCACCGTGGCCGCATCGAAGGCGAATTCACGGTCGCACGTCTTGCGCACGATCACTTCTTCCTCTTTGGTTCACTCCCCGCGGAAGTTCACCATTCGCGCTGGTTTATGCATCACCTACCAACCGACGGCAGCGTGCAGTTCGCTGTGCGCGGCCTCAGCCTCACTGGCCTTTCCATCGCTGGACCACATGCCCGTGACGTGCTTGCCAAGATCACCGATGCCGACGTTTCCAACGAGGCATTTCCGTTCATGTCATTCCGCAAGTTGGAATTCGGCATGATCCCAGCGATGTGTGGTCGTCTCACCTACTCCGGCGACCTTGGTTATGAACTGTGGGTTGCACCAGAGCATCAACTCGGTCTCTTCAACCGCATCATGGAAGCTGGCGAAGAGTTCGGCATCCGCTTGTTTGGTATGCGCGCATTGTTGTCACTCCGTCTGGAGAAGAGCTTTGGTACCTGGTATCGGGAGTACCGCCCTATCTACACCCCATTGGAAGCTGGCATCCTCAGCTACATCAAGCTGGATCACGATTTCATCGGCCGGGCCGCGCACGAAGCAGAGCTGGCAAAAGGCCCAGATCGCCGTCTGGTCACGTTCGTTGTAGATGTCGCTCCTGGTGACGATGCTGCCGACGTTATCGGTGACGAGCCCGTGTGGCACACCGACAAGGACGGCAACGCTTCGGTGGTCGGTTGGATCACGTCCGGTGGCTACGCCCACTTCGTGGAGAAGTCAGTGGCTCTCGGTTACATCCCGGCAACATTGGCTGCAAAGGGAACCGACGGATTTGAGATCGAGATCATCGGCGAACGTCGCCCAGCACGGTTGCAGCACGAGCCACTGTTCGACCCGTCGGGCAGCCGCATGCGTAGCTAGCGCGAGAGAGGTTGCCCCCAACGCTGGGGGCAATCCACCTCGCAACGTCGCTCCGAGGTGGATTGCCGCGCTCGGCTGTTTCGGAAACGTTGACCTTCGCGATGTGTAACGGTGACCTGTGGGTCAGCCGGATGAAAACTACGTTTCATACCGTTGTCCGGTGCTCATCCACCACAACTCCATCGAACCTGACCCATCAACCCCGCCGTCGTTTGACGAGATTTTGGAGCAGCGGCTTTCTCGCCGGACGGTCCTGCAGGGAACCGCTGCGGGAGCTGTTGGCGTCGCCGGACTTTCTCTGGTCTCCGCTATGCCAGCCGCTGCACAGTCGACGCCCGCAAGCGGCGTGCTGAAGCTGTCCAGCCAAATTAAATCAACCGCTCCAGCCGGCACTCCGGTGGAGTCGCTCGGTTTTGCACCAATCGCCGCAGCGCCCATCACCGATGACGCCGTCCGGGTGCCAGCTGGCTACGTGGTTGACGTGATCGCCAAGTGGGGCGACCCCATCACCGAGCAGGCCCCTGAGTTCAATTTCGCTCTTCAGACTGGCGAGGCGCAGTCGCAGCAGATTGGATACAACCACGACTTTCAAGCGTTCTTTGCGTTGGGTGATGGTTCGATCGAAGGCGTGATGTTCGTCAACCACGAGTACACCGATGCGGGGAAGATGATTCCTGCGTTCGATCTCACCACCAAGGACCCAGAGCGTTTCAAAGCCTGGGCCGATGTCGAAATCGCAGCTCATGGCGGTAGCGTTTTCGAGATCTCTCGCGCTGACAAGAACAGCGCATGGAAACTGCGCCGCAACGGAGTTCGCAACCGTCGAATCACCGGCAGTACCCCGATGGTGTTCTCGGGTACAGCGGCTGGCGATTCGCGCTTGGCCGGCGGGGCGATTGGTATGTACAACAACTGTGGCGGCGGCGTTACCCCGTGGGGCACCGTGTTGACCTGTGAGGAAAACTTCAACCAGTACTTCGCCAACGCAGGAAAGGTCACAAGCGCTGCTGAACGCGCGCACCATGTTCGGTACGGATTGCCGACCGGAGCGACTCCACGTCTTTGGGAGAACGCATACCCGCAGCGATTCGACCTCGCTGTCAACAAAGACTTGGCTTACAAGTACGGCTGGGTGGTGGAGGTCGATCCAGACGATCCCAAACAGGTCCCGGTCAAGCACACAGCATTGGGACGGTTCAAGCACGAAGCAGCCACGGTCGTGGTTGCCAAGACCGGCCAGTTAGTGATTTACACCGGCGATGACGAGCGCGGCGACTACACGTCGCTCGCATCGAGCCTGACGGCAACATGGATTGGATCCCGCTTGTTTATGGGTCTCGTCCAGAGCTTTCCGCTCCAGCATTCGCCAGCCAGGGCGACATCCTCATTCGGACTCGTGACGCTGGTGACGCCGTACGGGCCACCAAGATGGACCGTCCGGAGGACATTGAGACGAACCCTCTGACTGGCAAGGTGTACGTGGCGCTGACCAACAACGCAAACCGTCGCACGGTGACTACGGTCGACGGTGAACGCGCTGCGAACCCGCGTTCCAGCGCCGCCGAAGGCAACCGCACCGGGCACATTCTTGAGATCACTGAAAACAGCCAAGCTGGTCACGCTGGTCGCACCAGCAAATGGGAAATCTTCATGCTTGCTGGAGACCCCAACGTTGGGAAGCGGGTCGGTGCGCTGAAGGACGCAAAGGATTCGCGTGACCTCTGGTTCGCTGGGTACACCGGCGCTGTCAGCCCAATCGGTGCACCAGACAACGTTGCGTTTTCTCCGGACGGAGTGTTGTGGATCGCCACAGACGGAGCGCCGAGCGCCATTGGTTACAACGACGCGCTACATGCGGTGCTCACAACCGGCCCCAACCGTGGTCAGCTTCTGCAGTTCCTCAGCGTTCCCGCAGGCGCAGAGACGTGCGGACCCGAGTTCACTCCAGATCAGTCAACGCTGTTCATCGCCGTGCAGCACCCTGGCGAAGATGGAAGTCTGACAACGGCTCGCGATCCCCGCACCAACACCCAGAGCCACTGGCCTGAAGGCCTTGGATTCTCGCCCAAGCCAGCAACCATCGCCATTCGCCATTCCGGCGGTAAGAAGATCGGCCAGTAACGCGAATTCGCGAGAGAGGTTGCCCCCAACGTTGGGGTCAATCCACCTCGCAACGCGATTGCGAGGTGGACTACCCCCACGAACGGGGGCAACCTCTCTCGCAACGGGACTGAAATGACTGTGGGGCCGGCGAACGCCGGCCCCACAGTCATTTCATGATCCTGCAGGGTTGGGAGAGATCATGGTCAGTCGGTGGATCGTTGCGACCGGCGGATCAACCGGGACTGCAAATGGCGACGCGCTGCACGGGAGTACCCGATGCTGTCGAAATAGCGATGCGGAAACGGAAACACGCTCGCCAACGTTTGCTCCATGGCCTTCGCGGGTGAAGCGAAAAAGAGGCGTTGTTGGCGAGAATCATTAAACACAACCGGCGCGGCCGAGCGGTGAACGGAGGGATCGGAGTTCGACCCGAGGTGGAGCAACCCATTCGACACGGGCGCGGCCGAGCGGTGAACGGAGGGATCGGAGTTCGACCCGAGGTGGAGCAACCCATTCGACACGGGCGCGGCCGAGCGGTGAACGGAGGGATCGGAGTTCGACCCGAGGTGGAGCAACCCATTCGACACGGGCGCGGCCGAGCGGTGAACGGAGGGATCGGAGTTCGACCCGAGGTGGAGCAACCCATTTGATACCGGCGCAGGCATCTCGGGGCGGACGTGTGATCCTTGGCGGAACAAGTCCAGGAGATGCGGCATTGCAGCAGCGCTGAGTGCGTAATCGTCGATGATCCGGTTGATGGGCGCAGCAGCAATGACGCCGAGCAGCGCAGCGATCAGACCAGTGCGGTCCTTTCCGGCGGTGCAGTGGAAGAGCGTCACGCCGTCGTGATCCGTTATGAGTTGCAGCACGGCGTTGATCTGCTCGCCACTGTCAACGAGCATTGTGCGGTACTCAGAGGCCAGGTAGTCCTGGATTCCGACGCCTTCGGCCAGGCGGTCGGTGTTCCACGGAGTGACAATCAACGGGACATGGCGCACTGTGCACGCACGGAGACCAGAGATCATCGGAACGGTGCTGACTTCGTCGTCGCCGCGTAAGTCGATGATCTGCGTGACACCCAGCTTCTCCAGGGCGATGCGATCATTTGGCGTTGCGTAAGTGGGTAACGCGCAACGCATGGCGACCCCGTGACTGATATGCCCGGGGTCGATGGAACTGAGGTCACGCAGGTTGATCAGGTGTTCCGTTTTGTGACGAATGGGGACAACGCGGGCGAGGGAATCCTTCGATTTCGTCCCGGAGGCGCTTTGGGTGGCCACGGCAGAAGTTGTAAGCATCACTACGTGTTCTCGCGTCCGAAAGTCACCGAAACGGTTAGGAAGGCTGAACTGGGGATGAAGTCCTGATGTTTTTTACTTTCACTCCCGAAACCGGCTCCGTCCGTCCGGTTATCGAGCAGCGTTGGATGCGGCGGAGCTCAAACGTGGGAACTTCAATTTGTGGTGCGTTTGGGGCGTACAGTCGAGCGGGTCATGGTCACACAATCAGCTGACTCCACTTCGTCTTCGTTCCGCATCGTTTACGACGGGGTACTGCTTGATGCCTTACCCGGGGACTCCGCCGCAACAGTTGCCATCCGTCAGGGTCAAGCTCCGGCATTCGGTGGGCCCTTGTGCCTCAGCGGTGACTGCGGCAACTGTGTAGCCACCGTCAACGGTGTGTCGTGGTCTCGTACCTGTCAGATCGATGCACAGCCCGGGATGGTGGTCACCCGTCACCCCGCAGGAGCAGCGCCATCGCTGTTCGCTGGGCCGAGCACGGCCTCCGATGTCGAAGTTGAGTATCTGCACCTCGACGCCGTTGTGGTTGGTGCTGGTCGTAGTGGAACTGCAGCGGCCGAAGAACTTCGCTCCGCTGGTCGAGCGGTCACGGTGTACGACGCCGCCGACGGATTTGAGGTCGTTGCCATTTACGCTGGTCCGATGGCAATTGTCAGGGCCGGGCACGGGCGCGGGCGCGGCCGAGTGGTGAACGGAGGGATCGGAGTTGAACCCGAGGTGGAGCAACCCATCAGGGCCGGGCGCGGCCAAGCGGGCCAAATGTTTCATGTGCATGCACATGAAATCGTGCTGGCCACCGGTTCCACCGAACTGGTTCCAGTGGTGCCAGGCAATACCGTCCACGGCATCTACACAACAAGCGCAGCGCAAAAGTTGCAGGCATCGGGAGTCGACCTTGGCCGCATTGTTGCGGTGGGCCGCGATCTTGTTGCCATCCACAGCGAGGCAGGGCGCATCACGGGCGTGACGACCATCGGGGGCTTCAGCGAAGCTGACTCCGTTGTGGTTGATTTCGGCCGCGCCCCACGCGACGTATTGGTACGTATGCAGACAGTTGAAGGGGTTCGTGCGGTCGGCTCGGCCAGTGTGGGCGTCCAACTTCCACCCGCCCCGGTAGAGGGGATGGCTTGCGCTTGTTCCAAAATCACGGTCGAAGACCTGCAAGGCGTTTGGGACCGCGGCTTTCGCGAAACCGAACTGATGAAACGGTCAGCGCTCTTCGGAACGGGAACCTGCCAGGGTGCCGCATGCCTTCCGCACCTCCAAGCGTTTATTGCTCAGCGCGCAGATGACCCTTCGCAGTCTCAGCCGTTCACGGCTCGAGCAGCGGCGAAGCAGGTCACCATGGGCGAAGCAATCGCCGGGTTCTTCCCCGACCCTTGGAAGCGCACGCCGTTGCACCATGAACACTTGGCGTTGGGCGCCAACATGGATCGGTTCGGCGGTTGGTGGCGGCCATGGAACTACGGCGACCACGTTGCTGAGTATTGGGCGGTGCGAGAGGCCGTCAGCGTGGGCGATGTCAGCACGCTTGGGAAACTCATCGTGAGCGGTCCGGACGCAGTCGAGCTGCTCGAACGGGTGTACCCAACCACAATCGGAGACATCAAACCGGGCCGCAGTCGATACGTGCTCATCCTGAACGAACGGGGCCACCTGTTCGACGACGGCATGGTGCTCCGTGAAGAGGACCGCATGACGCCAGATGGTCAGGCAGTTCCCTGGTTCACCGTGAGCTTCACCTCGGGCGGCGCAACGAACGCCGAGGCGTGGCTGCGGGACTGGGCCGAGACCTGGAACCTCGACGTCCACATCATGGACCGCACCACCAGCCTGGCAGCGATCAACGTCACCGGCCCCTTTGGTCGCGAACTGTTACAGCGCTGCGGAGTCAAACCCGAAGACGTGCCGAAGTTTCTCCAGCATCGCCGCCTCGAGGTTGCAGGGGTTCCTTGTCATGCCATGCGCCTGAGCTTCACCGGCGAAGCCAGCTGGGAACTGCACCATCCATGGAACCGCAGCGTGGAGCTATGGCGTGCCCTGATGGTCACCGGGCAAGATCTTGGCATCAAACCTCACGGCTTACAGGCGTTGTTCGGCTTGCGGTTGGAGAAGGGGCACGTGATCGTAGGTATGGATACAGAGTTGGACACCACACCACGGCGTATCAGTCACGAGTGGGCAGTCAAGATGAACAAGCCGTTCTTTCTGGGCCAAGAGGCGTTGGCTCGGACGGCTCCCATCGTTGACCACCGCAAGCTCATCGGGCTCACGTTGGAAGGGGCTGCTCCCACCGAAGGTTGCCCCATGTTTGCGGCCGACGGGACCACCATCATTGGACACGTCACCACCTCGTTTGCGTCGCCGCTGTTCGGAAAGTCAGTTGCGCTCGCGATGCTGAAACGAGATTGGGATCCGGGTGGCGGCATCCCTACCTCTTACGTGATCGATGGTCGCGTTGCGACGTTGGCCGAAACCCCCTTCTACGATCCGGAGGGCGCACGTGCACGGGCCTGATCTCATCCAACTCGAGCTCACTCGAATCGTTGCAAAACCTGCAGCACTTGATGCCGGTTTGTCGACTGCAGACCTGCGGCTGTCTCCTGACGAGGCGCTTTCGTTTGCCGACCCAGACGATCTGCGTGCAGACCTTCCGGTCCATGCAATTGTCGAAACAGACACCGGCTGGAGCGGCGCATGGTTTGACCAGCACACGCTTTCATCCAGGCTTGCGTCGTTGTGCGAGTGGACGCTTCCGTCTCGTCCTGGTCTCGCCCAGGGCCTTGTAGCTGGTATCCCAGCCAAGGTTTGGTTACCTCCAGACACCACCGAGACGCTGTTGTTGGTGGCAACGATGCACGCACACGAAATGGAAGAGCGTCTCGCATGAACGAGTTCGTCGAAACGCTCCTCGATCTTTCGTGGCCGACCGAGATGAAACGCCATTACGACGTTGTCATCATCGGTGGCGGCGGCCACGGTTTGTCCACCGCGTATTACCTCGCCACGCAGCACGGCATCACCAACGTTGCCGTCCTCGAGCGCGACTACATCGGCAGCGGCAATACCGGTCGTAACACCACAATCATCCGTTCCAACTACGGAGTGCCGGAAAGCGTGAGGTTCTATGACCATTCGCTTCGGCTGTACCAAACACTTGAAGCCGAAACTGGCTGTTGGATCATGCACGCCACGAAGGGCATCATTTGGCTTGCCCACACCGAAAGTGGTATGCGTGCAGAGCGAGCCCGTTGCTTACTCAACCAGGCAATGGGCGTGGACACGCAGTTGATCGATGGGGCTGACGCCAAGCGCATCTGTCCGCAACTCGACGTTTCTGGCGGCGGACGGTATCCGGTTCTCGGCGGTAGCTATCACGTGCCGGGCGCGTCAGCCCGCCACGATCGGGTGGTGTGGGCGTTAGCTCAGGGTGCCATGCGCCTCGGGGTTGATGTCTTCCAGCACACCGAAGTCACTGGGTTCGACATGGTGGGTGAAAAAGTCGTAGGTGTGCAGACTAATCGGGGTAACATCAGCGCCGGTCAGGTAGTGATGGCTGTGGGCGGCAACGTGTCAGAAGTTGCGAAACACGCCAAGCTTCGCCTTCCGGTTCGTACCCATCCGTTGCAGGCATTCGTCACCAACGGTTACGCGCAGGGCCTGGAGACCATCGTCAGCTCAACGGAGTTGCTGTTCTATGTGTCGCAGACCGCGCGGGGCCAGCTTCTGATGGGCGCCGAGTACGAGGCGCAGACCAGCTACAGCCAGCAGAGCACCTGGCGGTCGTTTCAGTCGGTCGCAGCCAAGTGCCGCTACCTGCTGCCGTTTGTCAACAACCTGAAGATTCTCCGACAATGGACCGGACGCTGCGACGTGAGCCTGGACTTCACGCCCATCATTGGGCCGACGGGGATTGAGAACCTCGCCATCAGTACCGGCTGGGGAACGTGGGGATTCAAAGCCATTCCTGCCGGGGGTCAACAGCTTGCGCAGTACGTGGCCACTGGTCAGGTCCCTGAGCTCATCAAGCCGTTTGCCATCGACCGCTTCCAGCGGGACCACGTCCTGGCCGACCAGGGCTCTACCGGAACTAAGTAGGACTGAAACGATGCTGCTGATCCCTTGCCAAAACTGTGGTCCCCGTTCTGTCGACGAGTTCCGTTGGGGAGGCGCCATGCCCCACGTGCCCGACCACGTGGAAGGCGACGAAGCACGCAATCTCGACTATGTCTGGTTCCTCGACAACGACGCTGGCTCTACCACCGAGCGTTGGTTTCACGAAGCCGGATGTCGTCGTTGGTCCACGGTGCAGCGCGACACCCGGTCTGACACCATCCTGAACTGACCCGCAGCAAACACGGGTCCAGCGGAACTACTTCTTCTTTGTTGTTTTGGTGCTGGTCTTCTTCTTGGTCGTCGGAACGACCTTCTTCACCGTTGTGGGTGCTGCGGCTGCCTTTGTTGTTGGTGCTGCGGCAGTGCTGGGAGTTGCTGAGCCGGCTGATGCGATGACTGGCACGGCGGCCGAGCCTGGGTTGACCTTGGCAAGTGCTGCAAGGCTGAGGTCAACCAAGTTTTTCGGCAGTGGTGCATAACCCAACTTCTCTGCCTTTTCCTGGCAACCGCCCAGGCTGTACGTGAGGAACGTGCGGAGAACGTCGCCCTTCTTTGCGTCAATAGTCTGCGGCGCGATGAGGTAGGCGGTGGTGGAGATTGGGTAGGCCTTCGGCTTCGTGCTCAAGAAGTTGAGGAACAGCGTGCCGTCATCCTGGATCTTTGCGTCGCTCATCGCTTCGGAGATGTTGGCTGCATCGGGCGATACAGCTTCACCGGCCGTGTTGATGACCTTGGCAATTGAGAGTTTGCGTTCTGTTGCAAAGCTGGCCTCGGCATACGTGATGGCGAAGTTTCCCTGAGCGCCTGCCACGTAGTTCGTGACGCCGTCAGAACCGCGCTGTGCGACGCCCGTGCCAGCTGGAACCGGGAACGTTGAGGTGACGCCCTTCTTCCAGCTCCCTCCTCCGGCTGTGTCCAGGTAGTCACTAAAGACGTTTGAGGTTCCGGAGGAGTCAGAACGCACGATGACCCGGATGGTTTCCGAAGGAAGCGTGACCCCTGGGTTTTCCTTGGCGATTGCATCATCGTTCCACTTGGCAACAGACCCGCTGAAGATCTTTGCCAGCGTGGGAGCGCTGAGACGGAGGTCGGTCACGCCGGGAACCTTGTAGATCACCGCAATGCCGCCGATAGTGATTGGAATGTAGATGAACGGCGTCTTGACGGTCCCAAGTTCGGCCTTGGTGAACGCCATGTCAGAACCAGCGAAATCCGTTGTGCCGCTGATGTACGAACTGCGTCCGGCGCCAGAGCCGGAGGGTTGGTAGGTGATGTTGATGTTGAACGCCTTCTTGACGTCAGCCTTACACTGCTCCACAAAGTTGGACATGAACGACGAGCCGGAGCCCGAAACAGTCAGTGATGTGTCGAGCTGTGCCGTCTGAGCCGAAGCCTGGGTGGCTGGTACTGCGAGGGTGATCAGGCCAGCTGCCGCGCCTGCTGCGAGCTGCTTGATGCGAATCGAACGGGAAATGGTCACCCGGTACTCCTTGAAGTTGGTGGTGATCACACCGTAGGAACCCCACGCAACGGGGGACTTGCCTCAAGGTAAACGGAGTCGGAACAAGTTCGGAACAACTCGGCAACACAGCGCCCACTGTGATGGTGGGCACAGGGTTGTGATGTGCGGCCTACTCGTGGTGGTGATTTCTACTTGATGGTGGGCACGGGCGCCGAACCTGGGTTGATCTTGGCAACGGCGGCTAGCCCGGAGGTGACCAACTTGGCCGGCAGTGGCGCGTAACCAAGTTTCACGCCCTTCTGCTGGCATCCGCCGAGGGAGTAGGTGAGGAATGCTCTGAGAATGTCGCCCTTCTTGGCGTCCATTTTGGTCCGAGCAATCACGTACGACGTAGTGGAGATTGGATAGGCCGCTGCGTCGGTCGTTGTGAAGTTGAGCTTGAGTGTGCCATCGGCGTTTGCCGTTGCGGCGGCCAACGCAGCCGTGACGGCCGGAGCAGTTGGTGCCACGGCTTTCCCTGCGCTGTTGACGACGTTGACGACTCCCAGCTTGCGTTCGGTTGCGTAGCTCAGTTCGGCAAAGCCGATGGAGTACTTCCCCTGTGGTCCAGACATGAAGTTTGCGACTCCATCTGACCCCTTTTGTGCGACGCCAATGCCAGCAGGAACGGGAAACGTGGACGTGCTCCCTTTCTTCCATGCCCCCGCCCCAGCGGCGTCGAGGTATGAAGAGAACACCGATGAGGTTCCGGAGGAGTCAGACCGCACGAGCACCCTGATGGTTTCCTTCGGAAACTTGATGCCGGTGTTTTCCTTCGCGATCGCTGCGTCGTCCCACTTGGCGATCTGCCCCGAGAAGATCTTGGCGAGTACTGGTCCGCTGAGCTGAACCTTTGCAACCCCGGGGAGGTTGTACATCACGGCCACTCCGCCTGCCGTGGCTGGGATGTAGACGAACGGTTCCTTCACCTTGCCGACTTCGGCTTTCGAGAACGGCACGTCTGAACCCGCAAAATCGGTTGTGCCGGAAATGAAACCGCTACGGCCAGCACCGGAACCGGACGGTTGATACGTGACGTTGATCTTGAGTCCGGTCTTCACGTCTGCTTTGCACTGCTCGAGGAAGTTCGCCATGAACGAGGAGCCGGCCCCTGTGACGGAGGTGGAGGTGTCCAACTTGGTGGTCTGCGCGGCAGCAGGAACGGAAGCGGCTCCGCACCCGGCCAACACCAGCACACCGACAGCGGCCACCCGACCAAAAGGGGAGGGGTTCGAGGGGTTGGAGGTCTGCGAAAGGGAACTTGTTGGACACACTCTCTCATTGTAGAGACTGAAGCCGTGGTAACAACCTAGATGGTACCGTGGTACCCATGATGGTAAGCATCGACCGTGCAGGTCGTGTGGTCATCCCGAAGGAAATTCGCGATCGGTTGTCGCTCGGAGCGGACGCCGAAGTCGAATTGAGCGTCGAGGGCGATGTGATCTGCCTCACTCCCGTCCGGACGCCCGGTCGCGTCATCGTGGAGATGGATGGCTGGCCGGTGATTCAGCGCGTCGAAGGGCTGACAACCACGGATTCCGATGTTCAACGGTGGCGTGATGCAGACCAGCGCTAAGACGTGGGCTGTCGATACCAGCGTTGCCGTCGCAGCATTGGATGCGTCGCACGCCTCGCATGGAGTCTGTCGTGAGACCGTTCAAGAACGTCGCCCACGGCTGAGCGGCCACGCAGCGTTCGAGACCTACTCCGTGTTGACGCGGCTGCCGGGTCAATTGGCAATCGACGCTCCCACCGCAGCTTCCATCATCGGCCGCGTCTTTCCTGCTACGTGTTGGCTAGATGCACATGAGGCTGCTGGGTTGCTCGCACGTCTTGGCGGTATCGGAATTGCGGGTGGCGCCGTATACGACGCGTTGGTCGGAGAAGCGTCGCGTGTTAACGGTTGCACCCTCCTGACCCGGGACCTTCGAGCCCGGCGCACGTATGACTTACTCGGAGTGGAGCATCTGTTCGTGGGACAGTAGGAGCTATGGGTCTCCATCATTTTGCCCTTGCCGACGCAGAACCCACTCTGGTTGCCCAGCATCTCCACACCCACGGGTACGCGATCGTTGACAACGTTGTGGAGCAACAACTACTCGATCAGTTCGAGCGCGAAGTGTTGCCTTACGCCGAACGATCCGCCCATGGTCGTGACGTGTACGACGGGCGCCACACGCGTCGAACCGGCTCACTCATTGCTCGTTGTCCAGCGGCGCGACAACTGGTGATGAATCCGATGGTGTTGGGCGCTGCCAAAGCCTTCTTGTCACACGTCACAGCGATTCAGCTGCACCTCACGCAACTCATCTCGATCGAGCCCGGCGAAACGGCGCAGAAACTGCATCGAGATCAGATGGCGTTCGACTTTTTCCCGTTCCCGCCGGACTATCACGTGCAGTGCAACACCATGTGGGCACTTACGGATTTCACGGCTACCAACGGAGCAACGCATCTGGTGCCGGGAAGCTCAAGCGTGTCCGACGCTGCAGCCGCAAGCCTGCCTGAACTACAGGCAGAAATGAGGCGAGGCAGCGTGCTCTTCTACGACGGCAAGGTGGTCCACGGAGGAGGGGCGAATCGGTCCTCCTCCGTTCGCCGGGGTGTGAACATCACGTACTCCGTTGGCTGGGTGCGTCAGGAAGAGAATCAGTTTCTTGCCTGCCCTCCCGACGTTGCACGTACCCTCGACGATGATCTTCTCCGGCTCATGGGTTACCAACAGGGTGCGTTTGCATTGGGCTACGTCGGTGACCAGCAAGATCCGTTGGCGGCGTTGCGGGGAAGCGACGACAAGGTAAAAGTCATCGGAGAGTTCGCTGTCCGCAGCAGCGACGCCGCCGCGTTTGTGACAGGGATCGAGGAAGTCTGATGACTGAAGTTGTCATTCACGCCGACGATGTCGGAATGTGCCACGGTGCCAACAAGGCATTCGTCGAACTATCTCACGCAGGGACCATCACCAGCGGGTCGGTCATGGTTCCGTGCCCATGGTTTCCAGAGATCGCAGAGAAGTCAGCACAAGATCCGTTGCTCGACGTTGGCGTGCATCTCACACTCAACGCCGAGAAAGCCCACTACCGCTGGCGGCCTGTCAGCAACGCTGCCAAGGCATCAGGATTGGTCGATGCCGATGGTTATCTGTGGCGAACCGTTTCCCAAGTGCGCGCGAACGCGCACCCAGAGGCCGTCGAAACCGAGTGGCGGGCGCAGATCGACCGAGCGCTTGCAAGTGGCATCGACGTCACTCATTTGGATGCGCACATGGGTTCTGCGCTAGCCCCCGAATGGTGCGAACGATTCGTCGCGATGGGCGTGGAGTACCGCATCCCCATCGTGATCACTTCGACGCTGGCTGGGTATGGCCCCAACAACCATCTCGTCGGTGTTGACGAGTCTGCGTTCGCTTCGTTTGTGGAAGCAGCGCAGTCCGCAGCTTTGCCTGTGTTCGATGTTGTGTTGGAAACGGACTTCAGGCGGAGCGCAACTACTCCTGTCGATTACCGCGTAGTTCTTGGACGCGTTCGCGGAGATCTGACCTTCTGTGCATTCCACCCAAACGCACCCGGCGAAATCGAGTTCATCGAATCAGACACCAGTCACGTGCGGACCGACGAGTACGGCGTGTTTGCTTCAGACGACTGGAAGCAGTGGCTGGACAAGCAGTCTTTCACCTTGGTATCGATGCGGCTGTTGCGCGATCGCTACCGTGCCGCGTCAGCGCGCTCATTCCAGGGGGATCAGCCGAATCGACCGTTGATGTAATCGTTTGTCCGAGGATCCATCGGGTTGCCGAAGAGTTGCTCGGTTGGGCCGGACTCCACAATGTGACCCGGCCGTTCTTCTTCAGCCAGGAAGAAGACGGTTTGGTCCGAGCATCGCTGGGCCTGCTGCATGTTGTGCGTCACGATCACGATGGTGACCTCATCGGCGATCTCGCGAATGGTGTCTTCAACCCGTCGGGTGGAGGTTGGGTCCAGGGCCGAGCATGGCTCGTCCATCAGGAGCACCTTTGGCTTGACAGCCAGGGAGCGTGCAATGCACAGACGCTGCTGCTGGCCTCCTGAGAGAGAGCCTCCAGGAGCGCTGAGGCGGTTCTTCACTTCCGCCCACAGACCGGCCCGTGTCAGGGCCCACTCCACCAGGCCGTCCTTGTCGGAGACCTTGGTGCCGGTGAGGCGTAGCCCGGAAAGGACGTTGTCGTGGATAGACATGGTGGGGAAGGGGTTTGGCTTCTGGAACACCATCCCAATGCGCTGACGGGTTTCCGCCGGGCGCAAGGTAGGGCCGTAGATATCGACGCCATCCAGCAACACCTGGCCTGACATCGACGCGCCCGCAATCAGCTCGTGCATCCGGTTGAGATTGCGGAGGAACGTGGACTTGCCGCAACCTGAAGGACCAATGAGGGCGGTCACCGCGTTTGACGGCATGGCAAGCGTGACGTCGTCCAACACCTTGCGCTTGCCAAACCAGGCGGAGAGGTTGCGTGCCTCGATGGGCGTACCCGAGTTTGAGGAAGCGTGTTCAGCAGGCGGAGCAATTGTGTTCAACGGAGCAGTCATTGTTGGAGCCATGTCTGTGATCGGTCTTCCTGTGAGGAGTAGGTGAGGCCTTGAGCGGAATGGTGAATCTTGTGTTGGATCACGGACGGGCTGCCTTTGAACGCCCGATGACGCGGGCAATGATGAACAGAACTAGCACAAGGGCGATCAGCACGAAGGCGCCGACCCATGCCCGATCCACTGCGGACCCTTGTGCACTGGTGAACTGCTGGTACACAAACAATGGGAGGGCTGACTGAGGTTCCGTAGCCGTTTGGCCCACGTTGACCCGGTCGTTGCCGAACGCTGTCATGAGCAGCGGTGCTGTCTCGCCCGCAATGCGTGCGACGCCCAGGATGACGGCGGTGACGATGCCGACCTTGGCTGTCGGTAGAACCACCTGCATTGCCGTGCGCCACTCGGGTGCGCCGAGGGCGAGAGCGGACTCTCGCAGTCCGCCAGGCACGAGGCGAAGCATTTCTTCGGTTGTGCGCGCCACGGTAGGCAGCATCAAGACCGCAAGGGCTAGACCTGCGGCGAGGCCGGAATAACCAAACCCTCCCTGCACGACCCAGATGGAGTAGATGAACAAACCGGCGACTACCGATGGGATACCACTCATTGCATCGATGACCAGGCGAATCACGCCGGCGAGACGTCCGCCGATCTCATTGAGGTACACGGCGGTCAGCACACCGAATGGAAGTGAGATGAGCGTGGCTATGAGGACCTGAGCAGTTGTACCGGTAATGGCGTGGAGCGCCCCGCCTTGCGTTGCAGGAGAGTCCGGGTCGACGCCTTCCATCGTTTGAGTAAAGAAGTTGAGACGCACAAAGGGCAGCGCCTTCACCAGCACGTACCCGACGATGAATCCCAACGCCGTGACAACCAATAAGGCGGAGAACCCGAGAAGCATTGAGGCGACCGCGTCGGTCGCTGCGACCCTTCCCTGGCTTCGACGGGTCAAGACATACAACCCGGTGAGTGCAATGAATGCCCACACCATCACCATTCCAAAGACACCGCTGAGGCGAGTCGTGGCGAAGATGATGGCCGTCAGGACCGCTGCAAAGGCTGCCGGAATGATCATCTGGCGAACAGTCGAAAGAAGCGAAGCAAGTGCAGATGCTCGCCTCGGCTGTGGCGAGACGTTTGGTACAGCGGTCATGACTTGCCCTTTGCTCCGGAGGATTCGGCCCCGCCACCACGGCGACGGTCTGTGCGGGCAACGACGGACCGTGCTGCCATATTGACAAGAAGGGTGACGACGAAAAGCGTCAGGCCAGCAGCAGAAAGTGCGGCCCGGCCGGCGTCAAGCGCTTCAGGGAATCGCAGTGCAATGGTTCCCGCCACCGAAGCGCCACCTGGCTGCAAGATGTGTAACGAGCGGGTGAAGTCGAAGCTCAGAATCAACGCAATGGCGATGGTCTCGCCAAGCGCTCGACCAAGCCCCAGCATCGATGCCCCCACAAGCCCGCCGCGGCTATACGGAAGGACCACCTGGCGAATCATTCCCCAACGGGTCCCGCCCAACGCCAGCGCCGCTTCGCACAAGGAACGAGGTACCTCTGCCACGATCGCTCTGCTGACTGAGCTGATGATCGGCACGATCATCAGCGCGAGCACTACCCCAGAGATGAACATCGACGAGGTGTAGATGCCATTGCCCTTAAAGATCGGGATGAACCCCACCCAATCAGCGAGCCAACGCGAGACGCCACTCAAATGCGGCTGCAAGAAGAAAAGACCCCACAGACCGAAGATCAGCGATGGGACGGCAGCAAGTAGGTCAAGGACAGTGACGAACGACTTCTTGAATGCCGGCGGGAGGTATTCGTTGACAAACACTGCGGTGCCGATGGAGACCGGTACAGCAATGATTAAGGCGATGGTTGCGATGACGAACGTGCCCCACAACATGGAGGCAATGCCGAACACCGCAGGGTCGTCGTCTGGGCGCCAGTCGTTCGTCGTCAAGAACGAAAATCCGGCTGTGCGAAACGCCGGGATTGCCTGCACAACTAAAAACACGGCGATCAAGCCCATCACGACGAGGGACGTCATCGCTGCCCCAGTGGTGATACCCCTATAGACCCGGTCTGCCGGTGGTCGTTCGGGCTTGAGGTCCCGTGGGGTGTCTGGTGAACCGGTGGTGAGATCGACGATCTCCTCGTTCCGGTCTGTCACCACGGTGGAAGCTCCAAGGGGCGTATTCATCGCCCGCCCATGGTGCCGCGATCATCTCTCCACCTGCTCAAATCAACATTAACGCAGGGTAAACAGCCAACCAAAGGTTGTCCGGTTGTGTGACATCCGTCGAGGAAGGTCGCTTTGTGGTGCAGCGGGTCAGTTGGAGTTCAGCATCAGCGGGTCGGCCGCACGACGGGCACCAGCGAAACCGGAGCGGAGGTAGTCGTGCAAATCCTCCGGTGCAGATGGGCGTGCCATCAAGAAGCCCTGGCCCAACTCGACGCCGAGATCAGCCAGGATGTCGTGCACTTCTTGGGTTTCAATGCCCTCTGCCACGGTTTTCAGGCCGAACGTACGAGCCAGTTCAACAATCACGTGCACAATTTGGCGGCTCGACTGGTCTGTCGCCAGGTCGCGCACAAACGCTCGGTCGATCTTCAGTTCATCAACGGGGAGCGTGTGCAGGTACGCCAACGACGAGTAGCCGGTTCCGAAGTCGTCGATCGACACTCGGAAGCCATGCGAACGCAGGGTTCCCATCACTTCTTTGGAAGTTCGTGCATCCTCAACTAACTGGCTCTCGGTCACTTCGAGCGTGAGCATGTTCGGTGGAACGTCGTACGCGGCGGCCATGGCTGCCATGCGTCCAGCCAGGGTCGGGTCGCTCATCGACTTCGCAGGAATGTTCACGGCGACGTCGATCTTTAGGCCCTCGTCCAGCCAGGTACGGCTTTGGCGAAGGGCAGTGCGCAACACGAAGTCGGTGATCTGATCGATCATGCCGCCCTGTTCAGCCAGTCCAATGAATTCATCTGGACGGATCGGGCCGAGCGTGGCGTGGTTCCATCGGCACAATGCCTCGACCCCAAACACCTTGCCGTCAAGTAGCGACGTCTTGGGTTGGTATGCAAGCGCCAACCCGTCAACTTCCAGTGCCTTGCGAAGGTCATCAAGCAGACCGATTTCGCGTGCCGTCCAGCGTTGCTGTGAAGCCTCGTACAACGCAATCGGGTTCGTTGGTCGATCCTTCGCGGCGTACATCGCTATGTCGGCCCGCTTCAGCAAGTTGTGCCGGTCCGTGCCATCGATGGGCGCAAGTGAGACGCCGATGGCCGCGTCCAGTGCGAATGTGACTGTCTCAACACTGACAGGCTGGCGGATGGCATGGCGGAGGGCCGCAGCGTGGTCCAAGGCTTGCTGGGTGTCAGCGACCGTTGGAATGAGGATTGCAAACTCGTCGCCGCCCAGGCGTGCGACGGTTGCACCAGGAGGCAACGCTTCAAGGAGGCGTTGCGAGATCTGAATCAACACCTCGTCGCCAGCATGGTGGCCCATGGTGTCGTTGACCTTCTTGAACTGGTTCAGGTCAACCAGCATCATCGCCGACAGGTTGTTTGGACCTGCAGATCCAAGGTGCGCATCTGAGCTGGTGTTGAACGCCGCACGATTGTGCAAACCGGTAAGCGAATCGTGGGTTGCCTCGTAATGCCGGTCAGCTACTTCAGCCTCGAGCTGCTCAATGAGGCGAGAACATTTGAGGTTCACAGACGCATGGTGCGCCATGGTGCTCATCAGATCCAGATCTGCGCCAGACACGCGCACTACGCCGTTGCGGCGATTGTGGCCAATGATGAGCCCAACCGTGTGGTCGTCCAGCTCCAGCGGAGCGACGATGAGATCCTTCACGCGCATACGGTCGAGATACTCGGCTGCGCTGGACTCGTTGCGGTGGACGTGTCGGTCCAACATGAACGAACGGTTCTCGCTAATGGCGCGGACCCACACCCAGTCGGCCGGGTCGGGATACGGGATTGGGGTGCCGTCGTCGAAGGTGCCAGACGAACGAGCGAGAAGGACTTCACCCTTCCGTGATGCCAGCACCAACGACGAAGTTTCGGTGTTCATTAGCTGCGCTGCGTTGGCGAGGAGGGCAGCGATGATCGTCTCGGATGATTCGTTAGCTGGAGTCAGTGCTCGCGTAAAGCGCTCCATCTTCAGCACGGCCCGATACCGCTCCGTCAGCGTGACGTGACGACGGTGGAACATCACGACCCCGCTCACCAGCAACAACGAGAAGAACAGCGAATATGGGTTGGCTTCCGTGAGGATGAGACCCACGAGAGCGACCGACGCGATCAACGCGGCGCCAGCAACACCGATCACCGTGTTGCGCAGCAGTTCGGCACGTTCGATGGTGCCGCCGCTCAGTCTGATGGCGCCACCGACGAGCAGTCCTGAGGTGAGGTTGCCAACGGCCGCGCCAATGAGAACGCCGACCCAGGTTCGGGTCTCCATCACGTCGAGGCGCGGTGCGATAGCTGACGCGCAGAGACTGACCGTGGCCATCTCGACGGCGAGGGTGGCCCCGTTGAAAACGCACTTAACCGGCGCCGTCCGTTGCACTACGGTCCGCGCAACAGTTGCCGCCGCGAGGAGCACCACGAAACCTTGTGAAGCGCTCATGGTCAGAATCGCAACCAGGATCGGAAGCTCCGTGAAAGCGAACGTGTGAACGTCTTTGCCAAGCTCGACGTGAACCGGGAATGCCGTGGCTAGCAGTGTCACAACGAACACAGCCACCGTGAGAGCGAGGCTGGGGTTGTGGGACGCGGACGTGCGCTCCGCGGTCAGGAACCCGAGAAGCGCACCGACCCCCGCCACGGCGGCCACGTATGTGTGAAGCAGGAACCGAGCCCGATTCGGGCCTTTGGTCAGCCCCATAATGTTGACCTATCGCGCACGTTTAGTCCCAAGCACCAGACCATGACGAGCCCGACCAGCTACTGCCTGTCCACGCACTTCCGGTCCATGCGCTACCCGTCCATGCACTTCCGGTCCATGCACTGCCTGTCCACGCACTTCCGGTCCATGCACTGCCGGCCCACATGTCCTGCGACCAGCTAGACCCGGTCCATGCGCTGCCTGTCCATGCACTGCCTGTCCATGCACTTCCGGTCCACGCACTGCCTGTCCATGCGTTCCCAGACCATGAGCTGCCCGTCCATGCGCTGCCGGTCCAAGCGCTGCCGGTCCAGGCACTTCCGGTCCATGCGCTGCCCGACCACGTTGCCTGTGCCCAGTCGACGAACGTTTGTGATCCATCGCCGATACCACGGCACCACGTGTCGCCGCAGGTTGCGAATGGGTCTGTTGCACGAACCTGTGGAAGGCGCTTCTTGGCTGACTTGTAGGAATCCAGGACGTCGATGCTTGCTTCAATGCCAGTCACGTCCCGCTTGTTGCCAGAGACGTCTGTACCTTCAAGCAGCAGCGCTTTGATCTGGTCTGGTGTTGCGGTTGGCTGTGCCTCGATCAGCAGTGCTGCGAGCCCTGAGGTCACGGCAGTTGCTTGTGAAGTGCCGGATCCACGGGTGAAACGCTCGCCCACATTCTGGCTAGCAAGGAAGGTGTCGACGAACGAACCTTTGGCACGGAGGCTGATCACGTGACCGCCCGGCACGAAAAGATCAGGACGACGGCGTGTACCGGTGCTGCTGTAAGGGGCGATGGTGTAATCGCCCTTACCCCCACGGGAGACCTCGGTTTCGGTAGCACCGACAGCTAAGATTTCTGGTGAGTATGCAGGACTGCTGAGCTCATGCCCCGTTCCCTCGTTGCCAGCTGCAGCAACGACCACGATGCCCTTGCGCCAAGCAACTTCTGCAGCCCATGCGAGGGGATCGCGACGCCACTCCGGAGTGGCCGGGGAGCCGTAGCTGAGGTTGATGACGCGGATGTTCATGCCGTTGGCCTGACGGTTCTGCACCACCCAGTCGATTGCTGCCACGACCTGGCTGGAATGTACCCGGCCGTCCATGGCGCCGACCTTGACGTTCACGATGCGGGCGTCCGGAGCAATTCCGACGAAAGCGCCGTTCTGCTGGAGCGGGTTTGCTCCAGCGTCTTTTCCGGCGATGATGCCAGCCATGTGCGTGCCATGACCGAAGCCATCGAGGAACTGGAGGTTGGAGTTGGCTGCATCCGTCGAGAGGTCTGCGCCGTTGACAACAACAGGAATACCTGGGACCGAGACGACCCCTGTGTCGATCAGAGCAACGTCGACGCCCTTGCCGGTGATGCCGCGTCGCCAGAGGGAGCGCGCACCGGTGGTACGTGCGATGGCTTCCAAAGAACCGGTGTCACGGCTTCCTGTCGCTGATGCTCCACGGTCCTGCGCATCCTGTTCCTCGGTTTGATCCGTCTTGTTGTCCGTCTTGTTGTCCGTCTTGTTGTCCGTCTTGTTGTCCGTCTTGTTCTCAGACTTGTTCTCAGACTTGTTCTCAGACTTGTTTTCTGCGCGCTTCGTACTGGAGGTCTCTTTCGAGTTCCGGTCTGCTGCGACAGCCATCCCCATTGGCGTCAGCAGTTCATCTGGGACGACAGCATCGACGCCCTGAATCGATTCGATGCGACCGACTGCACTTGCGTTGCTGCGGACAGCCACGGCATTGATGATCGGCAGACCCTTGCCGATTTCAACACCGTCGGCGCGCAGTTGGGAAACCACGCTGGTCAACTCTCCCGGTTCCGCCATGACAATGAAATCGGCACTGTTGTAGCCGGGCTTGAGGCTTGGGAGTGGGGCCGCGACAGCCTGAACACCGCCGGTTCCGACCGCGCACAGTGCCGCCAGCATGAGCCAAATGGCGCCTGCTGAACGAGCAGCGTGAACGCTGCGGTGAGCAGATCGTGTCGCCACACGAGGAGTGTCGACTGCTGTTTGAGTTTGGTGAATCTTGGGGGCTTCTGTCTTGCGCATCGCGGTGTCCTCTGTAAGGGGTCGCAATGAACATCGGCAGGATCTTCGACCGCTCGACACCAATAGTGGTGAATCAATGGAATTCTGATTCAGTGTTGCCACAGTCAGTGAGTTGTTGGTGTGGGGCTCAGCTGGACGCCACGTTCCGAGGGGTGCACCCGTCCTCATAGATGAGGAGTCGTTAATGAACGGATCTGCAGTGTCTGAGTCCTAGGCTCAGTTGCATGCGCACTTCGCTTCAGGAACTTCTCGCCGTTCGATCGGCCCTTGTTTGCGATGGAGCAACCGGGACCAACTACATGGAGATGGGACTCGGGCCGGGAGACCCTCCAGAGTTTTGGAATGTGGACCATCCTGAACGTGTCGTGTCGCTCTACCAACGGTTCGTCGACGCGGGCGCAGACATCATTCTCACCAACACATTTGGTGGCAATGCCAGTCGTCTCGCGTTGCATCACGCAGAGGGCCGCGTCCATGAACTCAATAAGGCAGCGGCCAGCCTGGCCAGGTCAGTCGCAGATGCTGTTGAACGACCGGTAGTGGTGGCTGGATCCGTCGGCCCAACTGGTGCATTGTTCGAGCCGCTTGGGCCGATGACCACGGAAGAAGCCGTTCCGATGTTCATCGAACAGATGGAAGGCCTCAAAGCCGGTGGCGCCGACGTGATGTGGATCGAGACAATGTCAGCTCCCGTGGAGATGCAGGCCGCCGCCCAAGCCGCTGCCATCGTCGGAATGCCGTACACCGTCACCGGCTCGTTCGACACCGCTGGGCGCACCATGATGGGCGTTCACCCGGCTGAAATGGCTGGCATCTTTAAAGACATCCCAGCGGCACCTCTCGCTACCGGCGCAAACTGCGGGGTCGGCGCATCAGACATTCTTGTGACTGTCCTCAACATGGACACCGAGCACGGTGTGGTGATCTCGAAGGGTAACTGTGGAATCCCAGAGGTCCGCGGAGCTGAGGTTGTTTACTCGGGCACCCCGGAGTTGATGGAGCGCTACGGCCGGCTTGCGGTGCACGCTGGAGCTCGCATCGTCGGAGGCTGCTGTGGCACCTCCCCCGAGCACTTGGCTGCGATTCGACGCGGGGTGGACGCCGGCGTGGCTGAAGTGGCGCAAGGCGGCCGGACGAAGCCGTCTATCGAGTCAATCGTCGAAGCAATTGGGCGTTTATCGCACCAAGCTCCGTCCGACGTGGATCGTCAGGCTGGCAACGAAGCCCGCCGCAACGCGCGTCGTCGGGGCTAATCACCGCTCAGGAAGCTGTGCGCACGACTTGCAGTCGGTTTCGCTGCTGATACTGATCGAATCCCGAGGCTTGTGCGAGGCGGCCCAACTTGTTGCGAGAGTACAAACTTTCGAGACGGCAAATCTCGGCGGTGACCTCAAGCTCCAGATCGTCTGTACAAAGACGATCTTGCGTCCACCACCCATGGCCTTGAGACGGCGACTCTGCGGCGGCGGCAAGCTCTACGGTGCGCTGGAAACGGCGCGGTAGCTCAATTTCATGCCGTGTGCGGCCGTGTTGTGCACATACCGAAACCGGTATGTCTCGCCAGAATCGAACGGAAAGCCGAGCAGCCATAGTGGTTCACCAACGGGTTTTCGGGAGACGACAACGCAGGAGAAGCGAGTGTCTGGTGGCAGGCAGTGCTACAAGAGCACTTTGGATACAACCAGCAACCTCTCCGTCAAGAATCAACCGAGAACGGGTCTGTGGGACCCAAGCATGTCTTCGGCTCGCTGGTCATCAATAGAACTGAGCACCGCGGTTGAAAACGGCGACAATCCTGTGTGACGACGGTCATAAGGTAGCCCAAGCAGTTTGGCCGCTGCTAGAGCTTTTTGCTCAGTCATGGAATTTTCTCCTTGGCTCAGCCAAAGCAAGCGCGTGTAGTGACCAAAGTAGGAATCGCGCAACTCAGGGTGGCGGTCTAAGCCGAGACCTTGCCACACCAGGGCCTCAAAATGCAGGGCCAAATAGTCCGTCAGATAAAACGTTCCGACTTCAGCTTCGCTGAGTTCTGTGAATAGTTCTGTTCCCGCAAAGAACTCGTAACAATGCGCGCCGGGTAAACGACGCACGTTGTATCGGTCCAGTACCCGGTCAAGCAAGCCGCCAGTGCCGCAATCGGCGTAGGCGACTGAAATGTCCGTTACGCCTTCTGCGATCAAACGAGTGATCAGCCGTTCTACTTCTCCGGGAATCTTCTCCGGTCGATTGTGCAGATTCGCTGGGAGCAACTCCACTTGGATGACATCTCCAAACGGGGCGAGCACGGTCCGCAACTCGCGGTGCAACGCCGCACAAGCGATGATCGCTGAGCGGTGCATTCAGGAGGTCCGGTCCGGTGTCATACAGAAGTCATACCAGGCGGCGTTGTTCAGCCCAACGTGTCAGTTCGCGCCGATTCGACAACTGAAGCTTTCGAAGTACCGAGGAAACGTGAGTTTCGATCGTCTTTACGGAAAGGTTGAGTTCCGCGGCCACTTCTTTGTATGAATAACCACGAGCGATCAGGCGCATTACCTCGCGCTCGCGCGGCGACAACTGCTCGTAGTCCACGTCGGGTTCGCTGGTGGGGACAGTGATGGCGAACGCATCGAGAACAAACCCGGCGAGGCGGGGGGAGAAGACGGCGTCGCCCTGAGCAACCCGACGGATCCCGTCAACCAGGTCTCGGCCATCGATGGTTTTTGTCAGATAGCCACGGGCGCCGGCCCGTATTACGGCGATGACGTCCTCGGGCGCATCGGAGACCGACAACGCAAGGAATCGCTGGTCAGGGATAGCAAGCAGAACTTCCTTGATGACCCGCTCGCCGCCACCGTCCGGCATGTGCACGTCGATGAGCACCACATCCGGCTTACGTTCGATGATCATCTCGATCGCAGCCTCGACCTCGCTTGCCTCTCCCACGACGCGGCAGCCGGGAGACAGTTCGGCCTTAACGCCTTTGCGAAACAAGTGATGGTCGTCGACCAGAAATACGTTGACTTGCGATTCGTCTTCTACAGGTGGCTGGTTCATTGAGGTCCCTTCGAGGGTTCCGGAAGGCGGAGCTCCACGTTGGTGCCCACCCCCATGGTTGATCTGATGTTGGCTTCTCCACCGATGCGGGCCATCCGGCCCTCGATGGAACCTGAAACGCCCTGTCTTCCCGCGCCAACTGCCGTTCGGTCGAAGCCAGATCCGGTATCGCGCACGAAGACGCTGACTCGATCCTGTTCCACTTCGATATAGACAGACACTTTCGGCGTACCTGAGTGCCGTGCAGCGTTGGCCATGGCTTCGCGGGTTGCACCGACGAGGCCGTTGATCCGTTCGACGTTGTGACGGCCGATGACAACATCTCCACCGACGCCCACGATGTCGATTGGTACACCGTGATCCGATTCAAGCTCGTTCGCTGCAGCCTCGAGGGATGCGGTGAGAGACGCGTCGGGTTGGCGAGGATGCCCATATAGCCACTCCCGCAGTTCACGTTCTTGGCGACGGGCGATGGTGACAACTTCCCCCGGCGAGTCGGCTCGTTTCTGGATGAGTGCCAGTGTTTGGAGAACAGAGTCGTGGAGGTGGGCGGCGACGTCAGCTTTTGCCTCTGATGTGGCGCGCCTGCTTTCCTCGACCCGAAGATCGCGCAGCAACCGGGTGAACAGCGGCCCAACGAGTAGCGCGATTCCTGCGAGAACCACGATCGTGTCGAGGAGCATCTGGCGCGACGCTGCAAACGAACGGCCGCGGCCGAACAATGAGATGAATCCGATGCCGACAAGGACGGCTCCTGTGATCAAGCGCCCCGTGGCGAACCCAGAGCCTCGCGGTGACCGGCCCGGTTGCCACACGACTCCAAGGCCAATTGCCATCGCAACAAGGGGCCACGTGTAGGACGCGGGAAACCAGAGCGCTGTTTGGCGAAGCAAGAGCACAACGCCGGTGACGGTGACCGCGAATCCGCCGACCATCAGTGGGTCATGACGTGACGGATCGATCTGAACACCGAGGCGTCGGGCGGGGACCGAGCCCCGAGTGTCTGGGAGCGTTGCCCACAGGATTGCGTACAGAAGAACACCGATACCGTTAAACAAGGCGCCGATGGCGAAGGCTAATCGGACGGTGCTGGCTTCAACGCCCAACCAACGAGCGATGCCCCGAGCCACGCCGCCAATGCCAGCAGAGGTGCTTTTCAGCTCGCGGCGAAGCGGCAAGCGCGGTTGTGGCGCATCCACGTCGGGTCCGTGCTGTGAGTTGAGCGGCACCCCAAGATCGTGGCAGACGCGCCGTTACACAGTCACCACCGTCGTGCGCGGAACCCCCGCTGCGTCAGGGGTTGATCAGGGGAGCGCCCTGATGGCGTTGTGCGGCGAGGCGTGCACACTGCTGGAGCTATGTCTGATTTTGTGACTGAGTTCAAATCGCTGAAACGGCCAAGAGAGGGCCGCCTGTTGTTCGGCGTCTGCCGTGCCTTGGCTGACCGGTTTGGCACAGAGGTTGTTGCGATTCGCATCGGCGTGGTGTTGGCCGCTGCGGTCATTGACTATGTGCCGCTCGCATACATCGTGGGAGTGCTGTTCATCCCGTCTGTAGAGAAGTCCGCTCTTGGCCGGTTACGCACCCGGGGGCGAATCCGACAACTGTTGATGTTTGGTCTGCTGGCAGGTGTGTCTGACGTCGTCATCGACGACTCGTTGCCTTCGAGCAGAGTTTTTTCGCTGTTTCTCGTGCTCGCGGGAATGGCCCTGATGAACCTTCGGAGCAGGTCGCTTCGCAACTCCCCAAACTCCACATCTGCCGAGACAAGCGCTGCAACGGGCGGGTGGGCGGTCGAATCCGATGTGCTGCCGCCACGGTGGGGACTCGCCGGTGAATCCATCAACCCGGAGATGTGGTCGGGAATCCCAGGAGTTGACGGATCGTCGACCACAAGCAGGTCCCGTTGGCAATCGCAGTTTGGCAACTTGGCGTTGGTTGCGTTGGTAAGTGTGCTGGCAATTGGTCTGTGGAGTAACACCTCGGACCACAGCCCGTTGCGTCGCGCAGCACTTCTGGAACGTCTGGCAGCGGGGCCGGTGAAGATCAGCAATCCGGCTGACCTAGCTGAGTTGAAGTCCACTCCTCTGGGGGATGGTTCTTTCACCATCGACCTCTCCGAGTTCCGTGACTCTCGCGAATCATCTGGGCCGCTTGACGTCGAGATGGGGAGTGGAAGGCTGGATATCGTTGTGCGCCCAGGTACGCAACTCACCGGTTCGATCAAGGCGGGCGAAGGTCTCGGCAACGTCGTTGTGCGGACGCCGGACAGCACTACGGGTCCAGGCCCCCTCGTGATCAACGTTTCTGACCAGATTTCCGCTGCTTCTCCAGTGGGTCGGCAGCCGGATGTGTCACTCAGAATGATTGTCTCCGTGAGTGTTGCCAACGGTTTGGTGTGCATCCGAGAGATCGATCACGCCGCTCACTGCGGGGGACTCAAGAAATGACCTCTGCACGTTAACGCCCACACACTCAGAATCACCCGCAAGTTCAGATGGCCACCACCGGCCGCAAAAGAAAGTAGGCACTTATATGAACTCATTCTCTGGCAACACGGCTGGGAAGCCGCAATTCAGCTGGCTCAAAGTCATCGGCGCACTTGCTGTGCTTTGGCTCACCGCAAAGGTGATCGGTGCAATCCTCTCACCAGGGATGTTGCTCCTTGGTCTCGTCGTGTGGCTCGTTGTTCGCTCACAGCGCAACAAGGCTCAAAAAGCCGCAAAGCCTGTGGTGCACTTCGTTCCAACCGCGATGACGTTTCCGTTCGCTGCGTCTCAGCCAATGCCATATGCGCAGCCCGTTCAGCCGGTCCCCCCAGCCGGTTATTGGATGCCATCCCCATCCCCATCCCCATCCCCCTCGCCTGTCCTAGACGAGCGGACGCTCGCCGAGCGGGAGATCGAGGAATACGTACAGCGAAGCTGGCCCAACGTCTAGCGACAGGGTTGCCCGATGAGTCGCTCTGGTAAACGCAACCTCAACGACGGGGTAAACCCTCCGAAATAGAACCCCAATAGAACCCACTGTCGTCAAGTACGGCTTCGTTTCGTCGTAGCCTTCGGTCATGGGTAACTCGAAGTTTGAATTGGAGCTTGCCGGCATCGACGCGAAAGTTGTTGAGATGTTTGCATTGGTGCGAAGCGCTATACCGGCTGCCACCGATGCATTGCTGGCAGAGGATCGTCAAATCGCTCGAGCGATCCAAGACCGAGACGAACTCATCAACCAGTTGTACACGGACATCGAAGCGTTGATCCAGCATTGCTTCGTTGTCCAGACCCCCATCGGACACGAACTTCGGTACCTGCTCTCAATGCTCCGCATTGTTCCCGAACTTGAACGCTCCGGAGACCTGGTCAGCCACATAGCACGGCGCGCCAGCCGCAGCATCGGGTCCGCAATTACGCCTCGGATGCGTGGCCTTTTTGAACAAGCCGGAGCAATCACAGAGCGCCTCTGGCAGACAGCGGAAAAAGTTCATCGGGACCGTGACGCGGATCTGGCCGAGCGGTTGAGAAACGACGACAGCGAGCTCGATGAGCTCCATGCCGCGATCATCGCCGAGGCGATCGACGCTGAACTTCCTACCGCAGTGGCGATCGAGGTTGCGTTGGTGGCCCGCTTTTACGAACGTCTCGGTGATCATGCCGTCAACGTTGCAAATCGCCTCCGATACGCAACCATTGGTGTCGGTGCCCACGAGCATTCCTGACCGAACCCTGTCGTGGCTATCTGGACTCGCTCGCCCGAGGAATCAACGCTCGCGGCTGAAAATGCGCATCTACAGGCCCGAGTCGCTGCATTGGAAGCCCTGTTTGGCCGCCTTGACTCCGACAACGACCGACTCGTCGCCGCACTTCGTTCCTCAGGGGCAACGGTGGTTATTCACGACGAGACCGGTCGTGAGATGTTCAGCAGCATCGGTGCGTTCGTGGACCATCATCAAGGAGACTCTGTGGCGATGGGACACCTCATCGCGGCCGCGTTGTTTCGCGCAGCGGATGAACCCATCGTGGAGCGTTACGACCTGATCGGTCCTCCTGCCCGTTCGGTACAAGTCCGAGCGACTCGGATTGATGGTCCGTCAGGCCCGATCGGCGCAATGGCCGTTCTCGATGACATAACCGAGGCAACCCGCCTGGAACTTCTGCGTCGTGATCTTGTCGTCAACGTGGGTCACGAACTCAGGACCCCGGTGGGAGCGCTTGGAGTGCTTGCAGAAACCTTGGTCTTGGAGATTGAACAGCCAGACGGCGATCGTGAGGCGGTCCTTCGTATGGCACGACGGATGGAAATCGAAACGTTCAGGCTCGCTGAGTTGGTTAACGATGTGCTGGAACTCGCCACAGCGCAGGACGTACTCCCCGGCGTGGTTCGTGTGGTCGACATAGTCGATCAAGCGGTTGGACGGGTGTCCGCTGCCGCAGACATCGCGGGCATCGAAGTAAGCGTCGATCCCATCGACCCAAGCGTCACGGTGCCCGGCGAGCGGCCGAAACTGGTCAGTGTTGTCTTCAATCTGCTCGACAACGCAATCAAGTATTCCGACAACGGAACCGTCGTCAGGGTGACCGTGCGCAACGATCGTGCCAACGTTTGGGTCGACGTCATCGATCAGGGCTTAGGTATAGCCCCGCGTGACAGAGCCCGGGTTTTTGATCGCTACTTCCGAGTGGACCGCGCTAGAGCGCGTGCAACCGGAGGCTCCGGTCTTGGTCTCGCAATTGTGCTTGAAATCGTTTCAGCACACGGTGGCGAAGTCACTCTTCGGTCGGTCGAGGGTCACGGGTCCACCTTTACAGTTCAACTCCCTGCGGCATCGGCAACGCCGGCTTCCTCGGGTGACACCGAGGTAATTACGCCATGACACCGTCAAACAATCCACTCATTCTCATTGTCGAGGACGAAGAGTCGTACATCGAAGCATTGAGTGTCGGACTCCACCGCGAAGGGTTTCGCACAACAGTCGCCCGCGATGGTCGCGAAGCAATCGAGACGTTTACTCGAGTCCACCCTGATCTGGTTCTGCTGGATGTCATGCTTCCCTCAATGTCGGGGCTCGAGGTCTGCAAGTCGCTCCGGGCTGCCGGGCACGTGACGCCCATCATCATGCTCACAGCACGCGACACGGAACTCGATGTTGTCCTTGGATTGGAATTCGGTGCAGACGATTATGTGGTCAAGCCTTATCGCGTGCGCGAACTGGTTGCGCGCATACGTTCTAGTCTCCGGCGTCAAGCGCCTGGGGTGGGATCGGCCGACGGCAGATCTGCCAAGCAAGTAGGCGACGTCCGCCTAGACCCAGACCGCCACGAAGTGCACTTGCGCAACGAGTTGGTCACGTTGCCCCGCAAAGAGTTCGAATTGCTCGAGTTGCTGATGGACCGGGTCGGGCGCGTGGTGAGCAGAGACTTCGCAATTGAACAGGTGTGGGGCGACGACTACGTCGGCGACACCAAAACACTTGATGTACATATCAACCGGCTACGTGGTCGGCTCGAGGACGACCCTTCGAAACCAACCCGGATTCTGACTATCAGAGGCGTCGGATATCGCTTCGAAGTGCCCCGCTGACCTCTCCAGGCCCATCTGCCAGGATGACTTGATGGTTTCGCTTGACGTTATCCGGTCCCTTCCGAAAGTGCTCCTCCACGACCACCTCGATGGCGGTCTGCGGACGCAGACCATCTTGGAACTCGCCGACCAGATCGGCTGGAGTTCGCGCCTGCCCGCCACCGACTTGCCTGCATTGCAGGCGTGGTTCACCCGAGGCGCTGAATCAAAGGACCTCTTGCAGTACCTCGCAACGTTCGAGCACACGTTGGCTGTGATGCAGACAGAGCCCGCGATAGAACGCGTTGCATTCGAAGCGGCAATGGACCTTGCCGAAGATGGTGTTCGCTACGCAGAAGTTCGGTTCGCGCCCGAACTCCATCAACACGGTGGACTATCCATGCAGGCTGTTGTCGAAGCGGTGCAGGCTGGCCTGCGGCGTGGAGAGACCACCGCTGCTGAGGCCGGACACAAGATTCGGGTGAACACCATTCTGTGCGCGATGCGTACCGAAACCAGGTCGCTTGAGGTTGCGAAGCTCGCCGTCACCATGCGAGGTCAGGACCCCCACGTCGTCGCCTTTGATCTCGCCGGTGCCGAAACCGGATGGCCGCCTTCGTTGCACCAACCAGCGTTGACACACGCCCGACGCAACCAGATGCACCTCACCATCCACGCGTCGGAACCACCAGACATCGACCTCATCACCGACGCGCTTGCGCTTGGAGCTGAACGTATCGGCCACGGTGTCCGCCTGCTCGCTGACACCGCCAACGTGAATTTCATGACCGGTGAGATGCAGTTGGGTCGCGTTGCGTCGTACATCTTGGAACGACAGGTCCCGCTTGAGCTGGCACCCACGTGCAATGTGCAGATCGGAGCGGTCGCGTCCATCAGCGTCCATCCAATTGGCCCGTTCCTTCGCGCTGGTTTCCGGGTGAATGTCAACACCGACAACAGGCTGATGTCCAACGTGTCGGTGTCCAGCGAGATTCATGCAGTAGCTGAGGCCTTCGACTTGACCCGTCCGGAGATCTTGCGGATTGCGTTGAATGGCATCGAGGCTTCGTTTGGCGAATGGTCCGAACGTCAGGCGATCAAGGCCGAAATTGTTGCTGCGTATGCCTGACTTTGTCGACGTTATCCAGCAGTGAGTTGTCAGCCAACCTCCGGTGGGCGAGACGCTTACAATCGTAGGATGGCTCCGATCAACGTCACCATTTGGAACGAGTATCTGCACGAACTGAAGGAACCCGACATCGCTGCGGTCTATCCCACGGGGATCCACGGGGCCCTTGCGGAAGGGTTGGGGGTCAACGCCGACTTCGCAATTCGCACGGCAACGCTTGGCGAGCCGTCGCACGGTCTGACCGACGAAGTGCTGGAGTCAACCGACGTGATGCTCTGGTGGGGACATATGGGCCATCACCTGGTTGACGACGAGATTGTTGCCAAAGTCCACCACCAGGTCCTTTCCGGAATGGGACTCATCGTTTTGCATTCCGGGCACTACTCAAAGATCTTCCGCAAATTGATGGGCACTAACTGTTCGTTGTTGTGGCGCGAAGCCAACGAGAAGGAACGGCTGTGGGTTGTTGAACCCTCGCATCCGGTCATGGCGGGCGTCCCGCCGTATTTCGAATTGGCTGCAGAAGAAATGTACGGCGAGCGCTTCGACGTTCCAACCCCCGATGACCTGCTGATGGTGAGCTGGTTCCAAGGCGGCGAAGTGTTCCGCAGCTGTGCCACGTGGCGTCGCGGTCACGGCAAGGTTGTGTACTTTCGGCCGGGTCACGAGGAGTACCCCACCTATCGCAACGAGAACATCTTGAAAGTCATCACAAACTCGTGCCGCTGGGCGGCCCGCACCGTCAACATCGACACCAACGACGCGCCCAACTCGCCAGCCCTGGAATGGGTTCCAGGCGCATCCGACCGCGCATCCGCATCGGCAGCGGCTGGCTCGTCGAGCGTGGGCGAATGACGCCCCCGCACCGGGTTGGCGTTGTTGGTACCGGAGGCATCGCTCGGTCCCACGTTCTGGGCTATCAAGCGGCCGGAGCCGAGGTCGTGGCGCTGTGCGATTCCAACCCCACAACACTTGCCAGCAGGCAGAGCGAGTGGGGCGTATCCACCGGGTACACGGACTACTTGGAACTCCTCGCTGACCCTGCGGTAGAGGCTGTGTCGGTTTGCACGCCCAATTCCTCCCATCACCCGATCACCCTTGCAGCAGCCAAGGCTGGCAAGCACGTGTTGTGCGAAAAGCCCGTGTCCATGGACCTCGCGCAGGCGGAGGAAATGATCGATGCGTGTCGCCAGGCGGGTGTGATCTTTCAAGTGGGGCATCACATGCGTTCATGGGGCGCAGCCACAAAAGCAAAACAACTGATCGAACACGGCGACATCGGTGAAGTCACCTACGTTCGCCTCCGTCAAGCGCACGACTGGGGCGGTGCCAGCGAGGTTCGCGGCGCGTTTGCTTCCCTTGCACTCTCTGGCGGCGGCACGTTGCTCGACAATGGCTGCCATCTGTTCGATCTGGCTCGTCATCTCGCCGGCGACGTTGCCGATGTGTATTCGCGCATAGCAACGCGAAAGTTCGACGTCGAGGTGGAAGACACCGCTGTGTCTTCGCTCGGGTTTGTCTCCGGTGCCATTGGACAGGTGGAAGTTGCGTGGACCGGCACCGGCTGGCAAGAAGCGTTTTGGGTATTTGGCACGGAAGGGTCACTGGAGTGTGACAACCGAGTTGGCCCCAATGTGCTCACGCATCGTTACCGGTCGTCTGCGGGGGTCACCTGGGCAGACACAGACGTTGCTCGCTACGACCTGCAGTCACTCGAGTCGCACACGCAACATGTCATCAACTTCTTGAGCGCCATCGGCGGGACCGGGCCGGTTGTTTGTACCGGCGAAGACGGGCTGGAGGCCGTGCGTCTCGTGCTTGCGTCCTATGAGAGCGCTGGTCTCAACCGGCCGGTGGCGATCAGTTCCCTCTGATCATGCCGGGCTGACCCGAATTATGGGTCGGCGCGGTCCACGCCGATCTGATTCGGGGCTTGTTCGCCGCGCATGTCCTCCAGCATCGCGATGAGGCGCCGAGACACCTCGTCGGCAGCCAGGCGAACCTCATCGGTGGTCGGCTCAGCGGTGGGTCCGATGCCGAGGAAACGACGCACATCGATGGGTTCCCCAACACGTATGCGTACGTTGGGTCGTTTCACCGTGTTGCCCAGGAGTTGCAAGAGCAACTTGGAACGACTGCGCCCAATGACCTGGTCCGTGCCGACAGAAGCGACGGGAACTATGGGAGCTCCGGTCAGTAACGCCAAGCGAACGGCGCCTGTTTTCGCCCGTTCCGGCCACTGCTTGTTGTGCCTGGTGATTCGGCCTTCGGGGTACAGCGCGATTGCATCGCCATGCCGTAACGCTTGAGCGGCAGGTTCCAACGCTGTGGCGGGGTTGGAACTTTTCCGATGAACGGCGATGAACCCCAACCTGCGAAACAGGATTCGAAGCACGGGTGCGTCGATGATGCCGGCTGTGCCAAGCAGGCGCAGCGGGCGGCCAAGACGTTGACCCACAAGCGCGAGAAACAGTCCGTCGGCAAGGCTGGTGTGGTTGGCAACAACGATCACGCCGCCGCTTGGAAGCGTGGTCGTGCCCTGGCGCTGAACGCCACGGTGCTTTTCCAGTTCCCACGTGGAAACCGACGTGACCACCGCTCCAACAGCAGCCGCGGCGAGACCGTAGAGCGTTGGCTTCTTCCATCCGCTCATAGTCCGTTCAACTTAACCGATCTGCTTCGCGGCTCTGCGGACCGCGTCTTCGGGCGGCTCTGCCAGCGGCGAGACTGGGTGGGTGACCCAACAAGCGGTGTTCGACGGCTTCCATTCTTGGAAACACGCCGTGCGGTTCGGATTTCCGCTTGCCGGCGCCGTGTCTGACGACGCGGAGGGGTTGGAACGGTTGGTCGCCAGCTTGGCGCCAGACCTTGTTGGCCGGTTGGTTGACGTGGAAAGCGTCTCGGCAGATGAACTTGCTCGCCGCTCTGGCGCCTTGGGCTTGCGGGGAGTGCATCACACTCGCGTGGTCGCGTGGGGAAGCGTCCCCTCGGCTGACAAACAGTGGCTGTCCTCTACCTTTCGGTCGCAGGCCTCTTCTGTGCCGGCGGTTTTGGTTGACGGGGCACGGCATCCCGGCAACCTTGGGGCGGTCATCCGCGTCGCCGCCGCGGTCGGGTGTCCGGTTGTGTTTGTGCTGAGTGGGGTGGATCCGTGGTTGCCTGAGGTCGTTCGCGCTGCCGCAGGCCTGCACGCTGCTGTGCCGGTTGTTCGTGTACAGACAATCGACGAGATCGAGGGGTCCGTTGCCGTGCTCCACGCTGACGGAGCTGCTCTCACGGATGCCCAGCTTCCTGCCGGGTCCGTCTTGGCGGTAGGAGCGGAGCGCCATGGTGTGTGCGCTGAAGTTGCAGCTCGGGCAGTCACGACCCTCGCGCTTCCGATGCGTCCCGGCGTATCCAGCCTTAACCTCGCGACGTCGGTCGCCGCTGCTTTATATGTGCACGTATCGAAGGGAAACCAATGACAAAGACTGTTCGGGCCGCCGGCGGCGTCGTCGTCCACAAGACCTCTGGTGACTGGCTGGTGTTGGTCACCCATCGCCCGCACTACAACGATTGGAGTATCCCAAAAGGGAAACGCGATTCGGGGGAGACAGACGAAACCTGCGCCCAGCGCGAAGTGTTGGAGGAAACCGGAGTTCAGGTGGTCATGCACGCGGAGCTTCCTGCGGCTCACTACGTCGACCACAAGGGCCGTCCCAAAGAGGTTCGATATTGGTTGATGACCGTTGATCCCGAAGTTCACGGCACCTCGGAGGACCCGCCGGAATTCATTCCCAACAACGAGGTCGATGAGGTCAGATGGTTGCTGCCGGAAGAGGCCATTGCACTCCTTGACTACACGCACGACCAAGAACTCGTTGGGGATGCGATGCGGGCGTTACGAGAGATAACCCCTGAGTAAGGGCCGAACCGCCGTACGCAACGCTTGCCGCCCGAGAACCTAAGCTGACTTGTCCATGAAACGGTGGCTCCTTCCGGTCTTGCTTCTTCCAGCGATGTTGTCTGTCTCGCTCGCTGGGTGCTCCAGCGACACTCCAACGCCGTCGGAGAATTCTGCCGGGGGCTCCGGGGACAGCACCGCGGATACCACCGCAACGCAGGCGGCGCAGTTGCCGGTGCCAGCTGACGCGGTTCTGATTGATTACTTCGTTGCCAAGGGCCCGGCGCCCTTGTTGAAAGAAACACTGGTTCCGCTGCAAGCGCCCACGAAGTCCGTCAGCATGCTGGTGGACAAGATCACCTACGCCGGCGTTGTTTGCGGGTTCTCGTTTACGGGCGCTGACCGTCCGGTTCCACCCCTGCAGTTCAACATCAAGATCGAAACGGGTACGGGACCGCTGGTCGATGCCACCGTTGAGGTTGGGTGGGACGGCAACACGGAAAAGGCGGGGTCCGCCGCCGTGGACGGTTGGAACTTCCTGTCCGACGCTCAAATCAACCGCAACGGACCTGGGTGGGTTGTGCAAGTGGGAGCCATCCCGGTTGGCGGCGGGCAGGGAAAGGTTTCGCCGAAACGGGCGTTGTGCACCGTGAGCTCCGCAGTGGAAATGCCCGTCAGCGTGGGCCCAATCGCTTACTGGGCTGGGTTCGCCACCGTCTGATCCGCTGGAGGGTTCTGATCCTTCTGCAACCCGGTCGCAAGCGCCAGGGCGGCCCCAATCAACAACGCCCCAGCAACAAACGTGTTGACCCGCAAGCCCAGCAACTTTGTTGCGGTGTCAATGCGCATTTGTTCGATAACGATGCGGCCGGCGCAGTATCCGCCCACGTAGACAGCGAACAGCCGTCCGGGCTTCAGGCGACGGCCAAAGCGACGCTCGACGAAGAGCACCAGGCCCACCACCAGCACGTTCCAGATGGCCTCGTACAAGAAGGTCGGGTGAAACGTGGCCGAAGTTAGGTATTGCTTCGGCCGATTCTTCTCTGCAATCTCCACGGCCCACGGGAGGGTGGAGGGTCGACCGAACAATTCCTGGTTGAACCAGTTACCCCAGCGGCCGATGGCCTGCGCCAGTGGAATGCACGGTGCCGCCACGTCGAGAATCGCCGTCATCGGAATTCCAGCGGCACGGGCAGCTATCACGCCAACGATGGCGCCGAGAGCGACTCCTCCCCAGATTCCCAGTCCTCCCTCCCAGATCTTGAAGATGTCGCCGCGTCTGCCGGAGAACGAACTCCAGTCCGTGATGACGTGATAAATCCGTGCGCCGATGATCCCGGCCGGCAGCGCCCAAGTGGCAACTCGGCCGATTCCGTTGGCGTCGCCGCCACGCGCTGCCCATCGCCGCCCAGCGAATGACACCCCAACCGCCATTCCGAGCGCGATGCACACGCCGTACGCGTGCAGGCTGAGAGGCCCGAGTTTCAGGATTCCAGACGACGGGCTGGGTAGGGAAGCAAACACGCAGCGAAACTACCTGCTCGATGCAACTGCTTGAGTCGAGACGAGCCCTACGATGAGGTGGTGATCCGCTCGACTGCAGCTGCTGCCAGCCGCGCGCTGGGCCGCCTGCTCGGCCTTGTCCTGACTATGGGCACCGCAGTTGTGGCCATTACCGCATGCCTTGCAGTGATGGGTAACGGTTTCGGCGTACTCGGAACAGCTGTTGCGGTGGAAGCCCCTCAACGCCCAGCATTTCGTGAGTTGAAGGAACGGTCGGTGGTGTTCGACGCAGCGGGCCGTCAGATAGCGGTTTTCCGCAGCGAGGAAAACCGCCGTGCTGTGCCGCTGGACAAGGTCCCGAAGCACCTCATCGACGCCATCCTCGACGTTGAAGACGCAGGCTTCTATCGTCATAAAGGCATCAACGTAAAGTCCACCGGCCGTGCCATGTTGCAGAACCTCAACTCCGGGGAGGTCGAGCAGGGAGGGTCAACAATCACCCAACAGTTGGTGAAGATCGACCTGCTCACCCGAGCGCAGAAACTGGATCGCAAAGTTCGCGAGGCGCGCTACGCCCTGCAGCTCGAAAAAGAACTCAGCAAGGACGAGATCCTCGAGCGGTACCTGAACTCGGTCTACTTCGGCGGCGGTGCGTATGGCGTCGAAGCCGCAGCCAACCATTACTTCAGCATGTCTGTGTCGCAGCTCAGCGTTCCGCAGAGCGCGTTTATCGCCGGGATGATTCGCAATCCCACCGGCTATGACCCGGTTCGCTTCCGTGATCGCAGTCGGCAACGACGATCTACGGTGCTTGGCCGCATGGTGGCTGTTGGCCACATCACCGAGTCCGAAGCCGACCAGTACCGCTCAGCGCCGATGCCTGTTCCAGCGACGGACAACACGGTCACCGAAGAGCGGTCTTCGTACTTTGTGGAACAGGTCAAGCAGGAACTACTCGATGACTCTCGCTTGGGCGACACAGAGGGCGAGCGTTACCAGTCGGTGTTCAACGGCGGACTTCGCATCTACACAACGTTTGATCCCACCTTGCAGCAGGTTGCTGAAGACGTCGTCGCCGAAGCCATCCCAGAGAAGTCCCGTGACGAGTTCACCGCTTCGCTCGTTAGCGTTGACGTGGCAACGGGGGCAGTCAAGGCAATGGTTGCCGGTCGCGGTTTTGACAAGGATCAGTTCAACCTCGTCACCCAGGCGCGTCGCCAACCCGGCTCCTCGTGGAAGCCGTTCACGCTGGTGGCAGCGCTGGAAGCAGGTAACTCGGCTGATTCCATTATCAGCGGCGTAGAACCATGCCCCATCCCCAATCCGGAAGGTGACCCCAACCCATACCTGCCCTCCAACTACGACGGTTCGGAAGGGTTTGTAGGTACGCTTACTGATCAGTTGGTCAACTCTTCTAACTGTGCGTATGCGCGGCTGAATTATGTGGTCGGGACACGCAATGTGATCGATGTTGCCAAGCGGTTGGGTATCACAACCACGCTTGAAAACGTGCCGGCAATTGCTCTTGGTGCCGAAGAAGTCCGACCCATCGAGATGGTTGGCGCATACGCCACCATCGCCCGCGACGGTGAGTACATCCGGCCTTACTTCATCGACCGCGTCGACGACAGCCTCGGCAACGTGTTGTGGAGGGCTCCCGCTTCGGGAAAGCGTGTTATCTCGGTGAACGTCGCCCGCGCCGCCACGGCAGCGATGCGTGAAGTGGTTCGGCGTGGGACGGGTACCAAAGCGGTTCTCGGTGACGACCGCCAAGTGGCTGGCAAAACTGGAACGGCGCAGAACTACGAAGACGCATGGTTCGTCGGCTACACCGCTCAAATCGCGACCGCCGTGTGGATGGGATCACCGACGGGCAAAACCCCGATGCGAAACGTCGGAGGCATTGCGGTGTCGGGAGGCAGCTACCCCGCAGAGATCTGGCATGACTACATGAAGGTTGCTGTGGATTCCTGGCCGGTCGTGGACTTCGCCAAACCGGGTGACGACGCGTTTGGCACGGGGAAGTGTCTCCAGGTCGAACGTCCGAAGAATGCAAAATCGTTTTCCTCAAAGTCGTCTGCTCAACGAGAGAAGGAACGCCAGGTGAGCAAGAAGTCCACGCCTGGCGCGACGGCAACTCGTTCAACATCGGGAAGCGTCGGCCGTGCCGAAGCGACGAGACGAGCCGTGATCTCGTTCACCGCCGATCCCACGGTGACGAAACCGAAGACCTCCACCAAAAAGTCTTCAACAAAGACATCGACCAAGACGTCGACCAGGAAGAAGAAGGTCGTCTCCTGCGAATCGTGGGGCGGTTCTGGTGTGGCTGCAAGCACGAAATCCACAAAGAGTTCTTCGTCGAAGAGTACGGCCAAGGCCAAAGCATCCACCAAGGCAACGTCTCGAACCAAGGTCACAACTCCGCTTGACGATGGTGCGACTCCCGGTCAAAAGAAGGCGTCGCGCAAGAAGGTGCCTGCCACCAAGGCGCCAGTCCCTGTCGAGTTGCCGTCACCGGCTCCTGAACCTGCTCCTGTCCCCGAGCCGCCAGCTCCAGCGCCAGTTCCGGTCGAACCCCAGCCGTCACCGGCTGCTTGAACCGATCACCACGGACTCGCGCTGGATCGGTGCCAAGATGAACCGATGCCAGACTTCGATTCGCTGCTCCGTATACAGGGCCACGACACCACCCTCACCCAGTTGCATCATCGGCGTGGCCATCTTCCCCAGCACACAGAAGCAGCAGAGGTTGCGGCCAAGGTCGATCAGGTCAAGATTCAGTCGGCTGCGGCGAGGGCAGCGCATGCTGATCTTTCGGCCAAGATGGCCCACATCGAGATACAGGTGCACGATCTCGACGCGAAAATTGAGACCCTGAACGCGCAGATGTTCGAAGCTTCCCGGTCGCCCCGTGAGCTGCAAGCGATCGAAGCGGACATCGAATCGGTACGCCGTCACCGGAGCCACCTGGAAGATTCCGAACTGGAACTGATCGAGGCCTTTGAGCCGCACGAGCAAGCGGTCCGTTTGGCTGACGAGCAAATTGCTGCGCACGGGGCCAAGCTGGCCGAGCTGGACAGTGAAATTGCTGCAGCGCAAGCGGCCATAGATGTGGAAGCCGCGGCTCAAGTGGCGGAACGAGAAGTACTGGCCACCTCAATTGACCCAGGCACCATCCAGCTCTACGAAAAGGTTCGTGGAACCAATAGGGGAGTGGGAGCAGCACGGCTTGAACACGGCACGTGCATGTCCTGCAGATTGAAACTTCCAGCGGTGGAACTGGACCGCATCCGCCACCTGACAGCCGATGCTTTGGTGCGCTGCGATGAGTGCGGCGCCATCCTGGTTCGTTGAACCACACGTTTGCCCGTGACACCAGTCGCCACCTGACCCGATCCGTCAACCACACGAAACACAAAGTCAGATGATTGTTTGGTTTGCAGCGTTGGCCATTGCCGGCGTGGCTTTGGTGTTCCGAGACCCACGGCTCGATCACCGGCTGGTGGCACTTGGTGCCGTCATGCCGATTCCTCTCGATCTTCTTGTCGGTGCCGTCACCGGAGACGTTGGTCGGGCTGGCCCGTTCCATTCCGTGGCCACACATGTGTTGGGCCTGGGCTTGCTCATGGCCGGGTCCGTTGGGCAGCGTTCCAGACGAAAGCGGCTTCTCGCGTTCAGCATCGGAGGCTTCGCGCACCTCGTGCTGGACGCCAGTTTCACCGATACCCCGGCTTTCTTGTGGCCCTTTGTGTCGGGTTCTCCAGGCAGACTGCAACTTGTTGACCGAGGGCTAATCGTGAACCTCGTGCTTGAAGTTGTTGGAATCGCAGTCGCCGCATGGGTCGTGAGGCGCGGACACTTGCGTGCTGAAAACCCTCGGCGAACATTTTTCGCAAGCGGCGGCTTAGAGCTAGTCCTGCGGCCTCGTCGTCAGCGGCTGTAAATCCGAGAGGACCTCGGAGGCTTTCAGGTCTGTGCTGCGAATGCTTCCAGGGCTGAAATCTCCAACTCGCCGCTGACCCGAGCAATGACCGTTCCGTCTGATCGAACCAGGTGGAGATTTGGGAATCCCATTGCTCCAAGCGCTTGATGCCCGCTGCCCTCAGCGTCATCAACCATGACTGGGAATGACACCTTCTCCCGGGTGAGCCAGGCCGACGGGGGGTAATTGGGGGCGCTCTTCTGAACGGATGTGGAGAGAAACACAACATCGAGGTCCGCTGGTACTTTGCCGCTGTTTGCCCACTCCACCAGGCGAGGCACCTCACGTTGGCAATGAGGACACCAGTGGGCGACCACAACGACCAACGTGCGGCGGCCCTGGGTGGGGATTGTGATCGCCGTGCCGTCGGGTGTGGTGCCGGTCAACGTGGGAAACGTTGCACCGACCGCTGGATCAGCTGCCGCCGGATCATCGGAAGCTGCCGGCAGCGCCGTTCCGGAAACAGTGATGGCGGCGGTTTCAATTGCGTCAGAGGACCCGCCACGCGAGAGGAGGATGGCCGTGAGGCCCGCGGCAAGGATGAACGCCAGTGCGCCGCCGAACAGCACACGAGACTTGTTGGCAGCGGGAGCGGCAACGGTCTTGGTACCCAAACCGGCTGCGGGTTTCGGTGACGTTGCGGATTTGCGTTGCGGGTGCGGAATCACGTTGGGTCATGAGACGTCCTTTGTCGGTGGGCTCGTGCGGTGATCGCCAGCGTGATCTGCAGAAGAAACGATGCCAGCGCCATGGTGGGAATGGTGACGAAGCCGAAGTGGCGAACCCAAACCAACGAGCACGGGTTGGCGGGGTCGCAAGTTGTGGATCCTTCGAGCGAAGGGAAGTGCTCGATGAGGATGTGGTAGCAGCTCACCAACGCACCGAGCGAAGCCATCGGTATCACAATGGACTGTAGTCGGGGGCGTCGAAAAGCAAGTGCTACCGGCAACAGCACAGCAAGCGGATAGGCGAATCCTCGTTGCACCCAACACAGCCGGCACGGAGGGTAGTGAAGCCCTTCTGAGAGGTACAGCGAGCCACCCATGGTGATCACGGCCACAACGACCGCCGCAGCCAAGGCGCCTGGTCCGAGGTTGTCAATCCAGAATTGTCTGTGCTTGAGGTTTGTGCCAAGAGACAGCAACCACAGCCGTAAGGATGAATGCTCCGATGGCCAGGAGCGCAGCAAACTGTGTGAACATACGAATCTTGCCTCAGTCTGCCGGTAGCCTAGATGAGCAGTTGATGAGCCATCGGTACATCGGCCCGTCACCGCAAACGGCTAGTTGAGCCCAGCAACCATTCGTTCCAGCCGGTAGTCCGGGTGATCGGAAATGAGTCGATCGAGGTAATACTTGGAATCGAAGAGGGCGATGAGCGACCCGTCGGAGCGATTCAAGATGCGGATGCCGGAACGGCCCCGGAGCGCGTCGGCGGTGGGAACGTCGGTACGACGGGCCACGTTGTACGGCGTTCCACCCAAAATTACCGGGGCTCCGAACTCGTTCTCCAAACGGTATGCGAACACATCAAACTGCAGCTGGCCAACGGCAGCCAAGATGGGGGCTTGGTCGCCAAGATCGGGGTCTCGGAGGACCTGCACCACGCCCTCCTCATCCAACTGGGCAAGCCCCGAGCGGAACTGCTTGAACCTGCCGGTATCCGCCGGACGGGCAGTCATGAACGCCTCGGGGTCGAATGTAGGAATTGGCGGGTACGTGACAGGTTCGCCCTCGTACAGCGTGTCGCCGATGCGGAGGTCTCGTGCGTTGACAAGGCCGATGACATCGCCCGGGTACGCCTCTTCTACCGTGTCACGGTCTGCCCCGAAGACGGTGGTTGCGTGTTTGGTTCCAACAGGTTTGCCGCCAGCGGCGCGAAACATTGGCATGCCGCGCTCGAAGCGACCAGAACACAAACGCACGAACGCAATACGGTCTCGGTGCGACGGGTCCATGTTGGCCTGAACCTTGAACACGAACCCGCTGCACGCACGATCGAGTTCTCGGATCTTCCCGTCGATATCGGCCCGTGGCCCTGGGGATGGCACGAGATCGACAACAGCGTCCAGCAGGTGTCCAACACCGAAGTTGGTGAGCGCAGATCCAGCGAAGACGGGTGTTGATACGCCTGCCCTGAAGGAGTCGGCCTGGTAGGTCTGGCCCGTTGCTTCCAGCAGGTCTGCTTCATCCTTTGCGGCATCCCACGCTGCGCCTTCTGCAGCTTTTGCCTCCGCCGGGGCAAGGATTGTTTCCACCGCCATTGTTGCGCCACGTGCCGTGCGTTCAAACTTGCTGAACATTCCGGTACGGCGGTCAATCACACCACGAAAATCGCCCGGCTCACCGACCGGCCAAGTAACCGGGGCTGCCTGCAGCACAAGTGTCTGCTCGATTTCGTCGAGGAGCTCAAGCGGCGGGCGACCAGGGCGGTCCAGCTTGTTGAGAAACGTGATGATGGGTAGTTCGCGGGCACGGCAAACTTCAAACAGCTTGAGCGTTTGGCTTTCGATGCCCTTAGCGGAGTCCAGAACCATGATGACCGCGTCGACTGCTGTCAGCACCCGGTAGGTGTCTTCGGAGAAGTCTTTGTGGCCAGGGGTGTCGAGGAGGTTGAGAACGCAATCTCGATACTGGAACTGCAGTACAGCGCTGGTGACCGAGATGCCACGCTGGCGTTCCATATCCATCCAGTCGGTTGTGACTGCTTTGCCACCTTCACGCGCGTGGACCGCTCCGGCACGCTGTAACGCGCCCGCGTACAGCAGGAACTTCTCCGAAAGCGTGGTCTTGCCAGCATCGGGGTGGCTGATGATCGCGAACGTACGTCGACGCGCTGCTTCGGTTTGGATCAGTTCGCTCACGCCAGCCAGGCTACTGGCGCACTTGCCAACGCCTCGACAGTGGACCCGACCCGAACTACTTGATGGTTGCCAGTCCCTGGCATTGCGTCGCCAAGGTCGGGTACGGGTTGGTCTTGGTCTTCTTCGTCGGGTGGATCTCGAAATGGAGATGCGCTGCGCCGCCCCGTGCGTTGCCGGAGTCGCCAACCGTGGCGATCACTTCGCCGGCCTTCACGGGGCCAGTCTTGGTGAGAGTGGCGAGATGTGCTCCGAAATACTCCACGCCGTCAGACCCATAAAGATAAAACGCGAGGCCAGCGTTGCCGCCCTCGTATTTCTTAATGGTTCCGTTGACGGGGGCCGTGATGGCTGTACCCAATGGTGCAAACATGTCCGTCCCGGCATGGCTGCGTCCGCCTGAACGCGGGTTGCCCCAATCGTTGCGGAATGTTGACCCAACGACGGGGCACACCCAACCCGGTCCACCGAGGAACGCCCCGGTGTCGTCTTCGCGGATAACCCCGTCGATACCGTCGCCGGCCTCAACCAGCTTTGGTGTCTTGCTTGGCACCGTGGATGCGACGCCTACAGGCTTCTTCAGCTTGTCGGTGGAGTTGGCAGCATCTTTGGCCTGCACCGCAGGCAAAACAACCGCTAATGCAGCAGCGGTCAGGACACAGATACGACCTGCGTTGTGTCGTCGATCGGGCGAGTGAGCCATAGGGCGTCCTCTCTCGGGGTCGGCGATCTTCACGAAGAAGTTCGGGAGACGGGTGGCGAATCGCAACCTGGATTGCGGTTCAGGGAGATGTGGCTTGATTCAACGTTCAGCTGGGGCCGTCACGCCAACCGAGGGCAAAGCAAAGCAACTACTTCATGTACATAACTGTCCTCAGGGGAAAATTCCCTGCAAACAGTCAACCGGGGGTCCGGGCGGACGAAACCTTAGCGGGTCATGAGCAGGTTGTGTCGTCAAGAGTGGCTCAACAACGACGACCAGCGAACAAAGGTCGGGTTATGTCAGGTCTTGTCGGTGACGCCGGCGGAGTTGAAAGTAGCCATGCGCTGCATCACAGCGGCCGCCACCTGAACCAAAGGAATTGCCATTGCTGCTCCGGTGCCCTCGCCCAAACGAAGGTCGAGTTCCAAAATTGGATCGATGTCTAGATGGTCCAAGGCCAGACTTGCCGCTGGTTCGGTTGATCGGTGTCCGGCGATCAGGTGATGGCGCAGATTTTGGTCCAACCGATCTGCAATCATCGCGGCAGCAAGGGTGTTTACCCCGTCCAGGACAACCGGCACCGATCGTGATGCCCCACCGATCACGAACCCAGCCAATGCCGCTATCTCGAACCCGCCCAGCTCCGAGAGAACGACCCATGGATCTTCTGGGTCTGCGTCGGTGAGACGCACACGATCGATGGCCAGGTTGACCACCGCCACCTTGCGGGCGAAGGTGGCATCGTCAATGCCGGTCCCTCGTCCGACGCCCTGTTGGGCGGGTGTGTCTGTAAGCATGCAGATGATCGCTGCTGCAGCTGTTGTGTTGCCGATGCCCATCTCGCCAGTTGCGAGAAGATCGCTTCCGTCGTCGATGAGCTCGAATGCGATGTCGAGGCCCACTTGGAAAGCTGCGACCGTGTCTTCTCTCGACATAGCTGGCTCGACTGCGAGGTTACGGGTGCCGTGACCCACCTTGGAATGTCGGATGCCGGTTAAATGCGATACGTCGCCTGCAATTCCGACGTCGACAACAACCAGTTCGATACCGAGCTGCTCGGCAATGATGTTGATCGCAGCTCCACCGTTCGCGAAGTTGCCTACCATCTGGGCGGTGACGTCAGAAGGCCAGTGGGTGACATCCTCACTCACAACTCCGTGATCGCCGGCGAAAACGACGAGCGTCGGGTGGGTCAGCAGTGGTGCCGGAACCTGTCCCGCGATCGATGCCAAACGTGTGGCGAGGGCTTCAACCCGACCGAGCGAGCCCACGGGCTTCGTCAACCGTGCGAGGTGATGACGCGCAGCGTGGCCAACCTGATGGTTTTCAGATGAGATCGCTGGAAGCACGTGTCCAGTATTGATGGCCTCGGTCGATCGTGATTCGTGCGGTCAGAGTCTTTTTCGCTGAACTCCGCTACAACACCGTTTCAGCGCGCCTCGGGTTGACGGTCGGTTCGTCAAGCACTTGCAGCGATGTGAACCAACCGCAGTATTTCCGCAGAATCGGGATCGTAAGCAACCATGGTGTTGGGAGATTCGCCCATTCCCCAACCCCGCTCGTCGACGAGAGTCATACCCCTTGTGTGGATGCCATGCGTTTCAATCACCACGTGACGCGGACGAAAATCGAACAGGTGAGGGTGAGAAACTGCAAGCACCGCGCATGGGTCATGCAGCGGGGCCGCAGGAATCCCAAACGCGCGGAGGTAACTGGCGCGGAAGTACCGGTAGAGCTCGGCCATGAACACGGCGCGCGGTGTAGCGACTTCAATGAGTGCATCAACATGGTGTTGTTCGACCAGTACCTGGTGCGTTGTGTTGAGCCCCAGCATCTGAAGGTGTGCTCCGGACCGAAACACGATGTCTGCCGCCTCAGGGTCTGCATAGATGTTGAACTCGGCTGCTGCTGACCAGTTCCCAAAGCTGCTGCTTCCACCCATCAACGAAATGCCCGCGACGCGAGTTGCAAGCGTTGGGTCTTGGAGGAGCGCCATTGCGACGTTGGTGAGTGGGCCTGTTGCCACGATCCAGAGACCCTCGTTCTGACGTGCGGCGTCGAGAATCATGTCAACGGCGCTGGCGTCCACAACAGCGGTGGTGATCGGTGGATGTTCCGGCCCGTCCAAGCCAGAAATGCCGTGTATCGACGGAGCGTGTTGCGACGGTCCTGCAAGCGGAGATGCTGCGCCCCTTGCCACCGGGACGTCGAGTTGGTACATCGACGCGATGAGTAAAGCATTGTGTGTGGTTTGCTCGATGGGGGCGTTCCCGGAAACGGTTGTGATGGCAACGACCCGCGTGAACGCCGCTGCCACCGCAATGGCGGCTGCGTCGTCGTGGCCGGGATCACAATCAAGCAAAATGGCTGGTCCGTCGTTCACAACTGTTCAATGTACCGATCGATGTAACGGTGCATTTGATCCATCTGAATTGTCGTTCGCGAAGTGAGCGTCAGAGTTGGTCATGTAGACCCAGCCGGTATGGGTCGATCACAGACCTATGACACTGGCAGGGTGGAAGCGACCAACGGGCACCGAACCGCCTCCTACTAGCACTGTGGCTGTGCCGCCGGTCCCGAACGAGCTCGTGAAGGCAGCGCTCTCTCAGAGTGCGTTGGAACCTGCGGCCGATGCCTTCTCGTACGCAGAAGTTGAGCCGGAGGTGGTTGAGGTCGAACCCCTGAAGCTCGGGAAGAACACGATTGCTGCAGCGCAGGATCTTGAACGAGCGCTCGCTGAGCTGGATGGACCAGGTGCGGCGCTGTTACGTGGGACGGTTCCCTCGGTGGAACCTGCCCCGGCAGTTCCCGAAGCCGTTGCTGCGACGGAGTCGGGACCGATTCCGTTTGGCGCCGCGTCCGCTGGGCCTACGCCGTTCGGCGCAGCAGTTTCCGCACCTGCACCGGCGTTTGGTGCTGCAACGCAACAGTTCGTACCGTCAGCACCTGCCCCGACGCAGCTCCAAGCGCCAGCCGGGTCCGATGGGTCGCTCCACTTCGGGTTCAACGCGCCCGTGCAACAGCCGGCCCATGAGTACGGAGCGCCTGCTTTTGTGCCACCCGTGTTCAACCCGGCACCCACAGCTTCTTTCGCGCCAGGTTTGCAGGTAGCGCCGGGAACACAGTTTGCTCCCGGCGTTGGCGCTGTCCCTCCCGTCTACTCCAAGGCTCCCTCGAGCACGGGAAAGACAGTCGGCATCGTGGTGGCCATCGTTTTCGGTCTGATCGCGATTCTTGCGGTCCTGCTCATCGGCGCGGTGACCCTGCTCGGTAACAAGGTCGAGTCGACCTTCAACACGATCTCCGGCACGCTCCCTAACTACTCCGTCGATCCTTACGCAACAGACCCGTATGACACAGACCCGCAGGCTGCCGATCCCTATGCGAATGCAGCTCGAACGGCGGCAGCGTACGAGTCGCTGACTCCTTTCGAACTGGGCAATTACATGGACACCATTCCCTTTCTCGGCCGCAACACCGATGGCCCGATGGCCTGGGCCCCTGGCGAAGGATGTGTGGTGTTTCAACCCGACACGATGTCGTACGGCGCGTTTGCATGTTCAGGAAATCGGATGAACGCTCAACTGGTGACGAGCGGAATCACATCCGAAGTAAACGAACGATGTCTGACCGTGGCCTCTGAACGTGCAGGTGCACCCGTTGACGTCACCAGCCTGTGGATGGTGGACTACGCCAACGGTCAAGCCGAATGCTTCATTCGCAATGGAAGTTGGTCGATTCTTCGTTCCGCAGGTCTCTCCATGGATCCGGTTACTGGCGGGGTCGCCCCAGCCCCTTGAATGGGTTCCTGGCCGTCAGCTAGGTAGCGTGCGTTCGATGGAAGAACGCCGCGTGTACGACCCGTCTGATCCAGCGTTCCGCGCTAATCCGTACCCTGTGTACGCATACTTACGAGAACACGAACCACTGCACTGGTCAGAGCCTCGCTCCTTGCGGGTTGTGTCTCGCTATCAAGACGTCGCAAAGGTGCTCCGCTCGCCAGACGTCTCGCGCGACATTGATGCTTCGGCCTCGGACTTTCCGCCGGCAGAAGAGGCCAGGCGAGAAATTCGTAAACGCCGTGGTGGGGCAAAGAGCATGCTCAACCTTGATCCGCCGGACCACACCCGTCTCCGCGGTCTTGTCAGTAAGGCATTCACTCCGCGGACCATTGAACGTTTGCGGCCGAGAGTGCAGGATCTCGTAGACAATGCGCTGGCATCGGCAGACGCTGCCGAAGGCCGCATCGAGTTGGTTGACGCTCTTGCGTTTCCCGTTCCGTTCCAAGTGATCAGCGACATGCTGGACATGCCAACGGAGCGGTCATCTGAGCTTCGTGATTGGAGTCAGGTTCTGACCCAAGCGCTGGAGGCTTCTGCCACCGACGAAGATCTTGCGGCGGCAGCCGATGCTGTCGAGCAGCTCGTTGGCTTCCTCGTGCCCGTCATCGAACACAGACGCAGCCATCTCGGCGACGATGTTCTCAGCGCGCTGATCATTGCTGAAGAGTCCGGTGACCGCCTCACACTTCCGGAACTCATCTCAACCGTGGTCTTGCTATACGTTGCTGGCCACGAAACGACGGTCAATCTCATTGGCAACGGCGCTCTGGCTTTGGCCAAGAATGAAGCCCAGCGAGCGCTGTGGCGAAAAGCCGGAACCGCGCTTGATTCAAACGCTATCGACGAGATACTTCGCTACGACGGTCCGGTTCAACAAACGGTGCGTGTGCCGCTGGTCGACCTGGAAGTTGCCGGTGGAGTAGTCCCTGCTGGTCACCGGGTACTTACCCTTCTCGGGGCTGCCAATCGGGATGCCGATGTTTTTGACCACGCAGACGAACTCAGACTCGACCGAGACGGTGCAGCCCGACACCTTTCGTTTTCCCAAGGAATCCATTACTGCTTGGGTGCTGCGTTGGCCAGGCTCGAGGCGCAAGTCGCGCTGGGAACCATGGTCCGACGTTACGAGGCATGGGAAGTACTCGAGACGCCGAGCTGGCGCGACCGCCTGACCATTCGCGGCGTCGATCGCCTCGTTCTCAGGCTCACATGAACCGAGCACCTGCCATCTGAGATGACGGCGTCGGGTTCATCGGCGACCGACGCGTTCGGACTAGAACAGTTGCCATGTCTTCCAAGCGTGTTGCGTTTCTTGGTCTCGGTGTCATGGGTTCGCCTATTGCCCGCCATCTTGCCTCCGCCGGCCATAGCGTCACCGTGTTCAACCGCACAAGCTCTAAGGCCGAAGCCTGGGTCGCTGCCAACGGCGGCAACCTCGCTCTTACCGTGGAAGCCGCTGCCGCCGACCAAGACTTGGTCCTGATGTGCGTCGGCAACGACGACGACGTTCGTTCCGTTGCAGGCGCGGCAATCGGCTCGATGCGGTCTGGCTCACTCTTGGTTGACCACACCACCGCATCGGCCGAAGTGGCCAAAGAAGTGGCGCGTATCGCATCTGGCCGCGGAATCGGTTTTGTCGATGCTCCTGTCTCTGGCGGGCAGGCCGGCGCTGAAAACGGTCAGCTCACCATCATGTGCGGCGGCACCCAGACCGACTTCGACGTGGCGGCAACCGTGATGACTAGTTACGCCAAAGCCATGAAATTGCTCGGCCCCGTGGGTTCTGGGCAGCTCACCAAAATGGCAAACCAGATCTGCATCGCAGGCCTTGTGCAGGGGCTTGCTGAAGCCATTGCTTTTACCGAGCGGGCCGGGCTGGATCCCAACGCAGTCATCGAAGCGATCTCCAAGGGCGCAGCCCAGTCTTGGCAAATGGAAAACCGGGCGGGCACCATGCACGACCGCAAGTTCGATTTCGGTTTCGCCGTTGAGTGGATGCGCAAAGACCTTGGCATCGTCCTGGACGAGGCCCGCCGCAATGGCGCACGCGTTCCGGTTACGGCGTTGGTGGATCAGTTCTACGCAGATGTCGAGGCGATGGGTGGAACTCGTTGGGACACCTCTTCACTGATTGCTCGCCTCTAATCTGACCGCGGTGTTGTGGGTTTGATCTCAGCGGTCAATAGACGGCGTCGATTAACGACGGCGCGGTCGGGTCAGCCAGCGCAGCGAGAGCAAAGCCCGCCGTGCGGCGGTAGCCATCGGTGACCTCACGATCTCGGTGGGGGAGATGACGTCGCTGATGTCTTTGAATCCCTCTGGGGCTCTGTCCTCCACCAGCTTCATTGGAAGCTCGGGACCAAAACCGCGATTGGCCAGCACGATGTTGGACGTGGCAGGTCGCCGAATGTGGTCGTACTTTTGGAACGCACTCACGATGTCGGAACCATATGCACGAATACAGCCTGCAACAACGCGTGCGTCCAAAATGGCCTGCGACGCACCGTTTGATCCAACCGGATACATCGGGTGGGCGGCGTCACCGAGCAGCGTGACCCGGCCGAAGGACCACTGTTCCACCGGATCCCGATCCACCATCGGGAACAGGTAGGTCTGTGGTGCGGCACGCAGCAAGGAAGGGACGTCTAACCATTCGAACTTCCACGATTCGAACGCCGGGAGAAAGTCATCCAGCACGCCTGGTTGGTTCCAGTCCTCGCGCTGCGCGAGTTCAACATCGTCGGAGCGGAGCTCTGCAATGAAGTTGAGTTGTTGCCGACCATCGACAACGGGTGTGATTGGGTAGGCAATGAACTTCTGGTTGGGGTGACCGCACCACACCATTGTCTTGCCGTCCAAAACCGGGACCGTTTCGGTGATGCCGCGCCAGAGTCGAGCGCCGTTCCACTTCGGTGCTCCCTGACCCGGGTACAGTCTGGGCTCTGACCGCGGAATGAATTCCATCGACGCCGATGAGCGCTGGTGTACGAACGGTCAATTCCACATTGCTACGGCGATCGTGGAATTGGGCGTCGACAGAGTCACCGGACTGCTCAAACCCGGTGAGGTGATGCGCCGTGTGAATTCGGTCCGCCCCGAGACGCTCGAGCGCGGCGTCGAGAAGAATCTCGTGCAGCGTGCCCCGGTGGATGGAAATTTGCGGCCAGGCGTAACCGGCAGCCAACCCTCGCGGTTCTGACCAAATTGTTTGGCCCCGCTTCGTAAAATAGGCGAGGGTTGACGGTTCAACCGCCCGAGTCATCAACTGGTCGAGTAACCCCAATTGGTCCAGTTCTCGTACGGCGTGGGGTAGCAAATTGATACCGACGCCAAGTGGCCTGAGTGGTTCAACTGTCTCGTACAACTGCACGCCGATTCCGCATTCGTCGAGGCTGAGGGCAGTGACCAGGCCGCCGATGCCACCACCGGCAATCACGACATCAGATGTTGGAACCGGTTTGCTCATGGACCACGACCGTAGTTCCCGCCCGCCACCCGGTCGGCGGAAATGGCGACGGTGAGTCGGCCTATAGGCGGGGTTCTGTCCAGGCTGTTTCCAGCCCTGTGTGACTATCCATCTATGCGGTCTACCCGGAAGTATTGGACGGGCCGTCCACTTCCTGCTTGACCTTGCTCCGAGTGGGGGTAACCGAGCCGCCGGGGTCGCCCCCGACGCTGGTGCGCTCTTACCGCACCGTTTCACCCTTACCTCTGCGTTACGGACAAGTCCGGCACAGAGGCGGTTTCTTTCTGTTGTCCCGACTGCACATCACTGCGCACTGGCTCTCGCCAGCACTCTGCCCTACGGAGCCCCGACCTTCCTCGACACAATCACGCCGAAACGCGTTGTGCCGCAGTCACCCAGCTGACTCACCGTCGCTTCCAGCCTACGCCAGCCTGCTCAGACGCCTTTCACGTGCCACCTGAGTCGTTGCGAAGAACGGTTGCTCAAGCACACAGAGGATCACGACGAAACTTGCAACATGCACGATGTCGGCAGCACCCGGTTCGAACGATGGAGCGCAACGGTCGCCGGTGTTATTGCCGTAGGGGCAGGGCTGGGAGCAGGTTCTTTCGCTGCGGGTCTGATTGATGTGCAGGCACCCATGACGGCGCTGGCAACCGCTGTCATTGATAACGCGCCACGCAGCGTCGAACGATGGGCGATAGAAACCTTTGGCACCAACGACAAGGTCGTTCTTGCCTGGTCGGTTGTCGCCGTCATTGCCTTGTGCGGAGCCGTGGTCGGCCGCAAAGCCCGTTTGCGGCCGAGCATCATCGTTGGAGCCGCTGTCGTTCTCGCAGTCATCGGTTCACTGGTTTCCATCGCGGGCCGAACCGCTGGGGCCAGCGCTCTCATCCCCGTAGCGGTTGCATCGTTGGCCGGCGCCTTGACCTTGCATCTACTCTTACGGTCGCTTGACCCGTTCAGGGCAGGTGGGAAGCCAGCAGCGCTAGCGCCAGCCCCGGCGTTGGACCGACGCCGGTTCGTGGGTTTGGCTGGTGCAAGCGCAGTAGGTGGGTTTGCGTTACAGCGGGCCGGGTCCAACCTCGGTGTGCAGGGACTAGATGACCGTGCGCGGCTGCGGGCGTCGGAATCTGCCGGCGTGAGTCCGTCAGCGGCGGCCAAGGCCGTTCCGCCCGTCCCAGCCGGGGCAGACCTTGGAATTGAAGGCGTCACTCCGTGGCGGGTGCCCAACCGCAGTTTTTATCGAATTGACACGGCATTCACCGTGCCGCGGGTGAAAGCCGAGGATTGGAAACTCACGGTCGGTGGAATGGTCGGCAAGGAACGTGTGTATACATACGAAGACCTGCTGAAACGCGCAGATCTCAACTGTGATGTCACACTGATGTGCGTGTCCAACGAAGTTGGCGGGGACCTCGTGGGCAACGCTCACTTTCAAGGCGTTCGCCTTTCGGAACTCCTGGAAGAGGTTTCACCGCAACCTGGGGTTGAGCAGGTTTTTTCCACCTCGGTTGACGGATGGACGTGTGGCTTTCCCATCGAAGCTGCAACCGATGGGCGTGACGCCCTTGTGGCGTTGTACATGAACGGCGAACCATTGCCATATGACCATGGGTTCCCTGCACGGCTCGTGGTGCCTGGCATCTATGGCTATGTGAGCGCAACAAAGTGGTTGTCTCAGATCGAGTTGTTGCGGTGGAGCGATGCCGAGGGGTACTGGATCCCACGCGGATGGTCTCGCCTTGGGCCGGTCAAGACATCAAGTCGCATTGACGTGCCCAAAGCATTTGCGAAAGTAGCTAGGCAATCGGTGGTGATAGGTGGCGTGGCATGGGCGCAGCACCGAGGCATAGACAAAGTGGAGGTGCAGGTCGATTTGGGGGAGTGGGTGGAGGCAAAGCTTGCTGCCGACGGTGGAATCGATACTTGGCGGCAATGGAGCCACGTCTGGGACGCCAGCACTGCGGAACCTGGTAACCACCTCATTCGGGTGCGCGCAACGGATCGCAATGGCGAATTACAGCGCGAGGACCCGGTGGCAGTTGCTCCAGATGGTGCCGAGGGCTTCCATTCGGTCCGCGTCAAGGTTGTCTGAGCGCTTACGAACTGGGGCGACTTGATCCGTTGGACACCATGGCGCCGAACAAACCGAAGCTGCCGCCCAACAGCAGGGCAAACACCGTTGACAACGCTCGGCCAGGGTTTTGTACTAGTCCGATAGCAGCCAACGGCAGAGTGGTGAGCAGCCCAGCGAGTGCGCCGTTTGTCAACGGCGCGCTTCGTTTCAGGAGCCCAGCTCTGAACCCTCCCAACAGGCAGCCGAGGATACCGAACAGGCTTACCGCCGCAGTCCTCCCTCCGCTGGACCACCCAAACAGCACACCGCCGAGGATGCCAATGCCAACCCCGGCGCCGGCACAGATCCAACCGGTAACGGCACCGCCTGAGGCGGCTTTCCAATCGATTGTCTTCACGGCTGCGTCTCCGTCGGGACTACCCATCGGCCGCCGAGTTGCGCAACGATTCCGTCGGAGTCGGACAGCAACGACTGAGCGAACGGGTGGAGCCGGGGCATTGCGTGAGGGCTGCACCAGCGGAGGCCGCGGACTTCCCAGCTGGTGGCGTGGAGGCGATCGGCCTGGTCTTGTTCCAATATTGCGTAGCCGAAGTGCTCGAGGTGGCCCGGACGCGCTGAGGTGTGGACCACACGGATCGGTGGGCCATTGGTTGGATACCCAATTTCTTCCACCAGTTCGCGGGTGATGCCCTGTGGGCCGGTCTCGCCAGGCTCAAAGTAACCCCCGGGGAAACTCCATCCGGCTCGGTAGCGCGCCAAGGTGAGCAAGATTTCTCCTCGGGGGTTGAGCAGAACAGCAACGCCACCCATGGTGTGGCCGTTGAAGAGGCGAGCGGCGCCGACCCGCGCAGCAAGGCGAACGACCTCGGCTGCGTCTTTGCGGTTCATCTGGCAGATGCTACTGGTCAACAAGTGTTGTTGACAGGAAGTTATTTGCATGTAACAGTCACACTATGTTGCCGCCTGCTGAGATGGTTGATCGGTTCCGAGCCGAAGGCCTCAAGGTCACCCCGCAACGCGAACTTGTCTTCAGGCTGCTCCACGGCAACCAAATGCATCCGTCCGCGGATGTTGTGTATGCGGCCGCACGCGAAACAATGCCGATGATTTCGCTGAAAACGGTGTATCAAGTTCTGCACGACCTGCGGGAACTGGGAGAAATCCAGACCATCGAGGTCGGCACGGGGTCGCTGCGTTTTGACCCCAACACCGAAGATCACCACCACTTGGTTTGTGGCTCATGCGGTCGGGTCGCCGACGTACACGTGGATACGACCGATCTCACCTTGTCGCGGTCGCAGCGGTCAGGTTTCGAAGTTGAGGCGGTCGAGGTCACCTTCCGCGGTACCTGTGCATCGTGCCGGACGGCAAAGACGTGACACCTGGCAGTTCGCCGCTTTTTCTCTGTTTTCAGTCTTATCCGTATTCCCCCCGCAATCCCCCCGTATTCCCCCTTATCCCTGTAACAAGGAGTTTTTATGTCGCTCAAAGGCACCAAGACCGAGGCCAACCTGCAGCACGCTTTCGCCGGCGAGAGCCAGGCCAATCGTCGCTACCTCTACTTCGCGCAAAAGGCTGACATCGAGGGTTACCCCGACGCAGCCGGCCTGTTCAAGAACGTCGCCGACGGCGAAACCGGCCATGCGCACGGCCACCTTGAATACCTTGCCACCATGGGTTCCGGTGACCCTGCAACCGGCATGGCAATCGGCTCTACCGAAGACAACTACAAGTCAGCCATTGCAGGCGAAACATATGAGTACACAGAGATGTACCCAGGGTTCGCAAAGTCAGCCCGCGACGAAGGCTTCACCGAGATCGCTGACTGGTTCGAAACGCTTGCACGTGCTGAGAAGTCGCACGCCGGCCGGTTTCAGCAGGGCCTCGACGCGCTCTGATATCTGCCCGGCTCAGATGCCGGGTGCAATGTTGTCGTTTTCGTAAAACGACGCTCCGGGACGGGCTCCGCTGTTTGGTGTCCCGTCCCGATTTTCGTCCGACACCGGAACCTGCGGCTGAAGTTTGATTGAAGTTTGATTGAAGTTTGATTGAGGTTTGATGAGGAGTATTCGATGACCACCACTTACGACCCAACACACACCGCGTACTTCGATGACGCCGATCTCCGCGTCGAGATGAACCGCGTCTATGACCTGTGCCACGGTTGTCGCGTTTGTGTGAACCTCTGTACGTCGTTCCCCACGCTGTTTGACGCCATCGACAAACACGACAGCCAAGAGTCGCATTTGATGACCAGGGCTGAACAGGACCAGGTTGTCGACGAATGCTTCAACTGCAAGAAGTGCGGCGACGTCACCTGTCCCTACACGCCAGGCCAGGGCCATGAATGGCAGCTCGATTTCCCTGCACTCATGATGCGGGCGAAGGCAATCAAGCACCGCGAGAATTCCAAGCGCTCCGTCACCAGCCAAGTGCTTGGACGCACCGACCTGCTTGGAACGCTCGCTTCGTTGACCGCTCCGATAGCCAATGCTGCGACACAGACCCCTGGGTCGTTTCCTCGCCGGATGATGGAAAAGACACTTGGCGTCTCTGCACAACGCTTGTTGCAGCCATACGCACGCGTACGTTTCTCCACGTGGTTCAAACGACGCGCAACACCCATGTTGGCAAACCAGCAGGCAAAGGTCGCTGTTTTCCCCACATGCATTGTTGAGTACCAGAACCCCGCCATCGGCCAAGACCTTGTCAAGGTTTACGAGCACAACGGCGTGTCGTGTTCACTACCAGCAGGAGTCGGCTGCTGTGGGGCACCGTGGCTGCACTCGGGCGATATCGATCAGTTCCGCGTCCAGGCTGCCAAGAACGTCGGCCCCCTTGCGGCGACGGTTCGGTCCGGCAACGACATCGTGGTTCCCCAGCCAACGTGCAGCTTTGTCCTCAAGAACGACTATCCGCTATACCTCAAGGGCACAGGCCACGAAACAGATGCCGGGCTGGTCGGTAAGCACACCTACGACTCATCGGAGTATCTCTGGAAGTTGCACAAGGGTGCAGACACCAAATTGTCTACCGAGTTCACCGGACAGGTTCCAGAAACGGTCACCTATCACGTGTCATGTCATTTGCAGGCTCAGCGAAACGGCCTGAAGAGCCGTGACCTCATGAAGCTGGCAGGAGCAAAGATCACGTTGGTCAACCGTTGCTCGGGGATCGATGGCACGTGGGGCTACCGGGCTGAGAACTACGACATCGCCAAAAAGATCGTGAAGCCGCTTGGTCAGGCCGTACTGAACGCGGGAAGCAACGTTGTCAGCGGCGACTGTGTCCTCGCAAACGGTGCAATCGACGAAGAAACCGGCATCACGCCGGTACATCCGCTTCAAGTGATCGCTCGGGCCTACGGCATCCGACCCGAAGCACCTTGACTCACCTCACCGACTTTTCTCACCGACTTTCTCGCCGACTCTTCTCACTGACTTTCTCACCGAAATCGAAAGCGATCTCACACCACATGAATGAAGGCAGAAAAGATTCGGTGAGCCGCCATCTCACCATCAACGATATTTCCGAGCCCCGAGCGTACGAACGGGAACGCCCGGCGTACCGGGAGCGGATCATCGGCCTCAAAGCCCGCCGGCGTGTGCACGTAGGCACGGTTATGAGTCTGGTTTTCGAGAACCGTGAGACCCTTCGTTTCCAGGTGCAGGAAATGGCGCGGGCCGAGAAGATGACGACCGATGCTCAGATCGAGCATGAGTTGGCCACGTACAACCCTCTCATTCCGGGACCCGGCGAACTGTCGGCCACGTTGTTCATCGAGTGCACCGACGAGGACCAGATGCGCTACTGGTTCCCCCGGCTCGTCGGCGTGGAAACTTCCATGGAGTTCCGGGTAGGTCCAGACGGGGCCCAACAGGTAATCCGATGTGAGGTGGATCCCGAGCACGAAGCGCAGCTCACCAGGGACGACATCACCTCGGCTGTGCACTACATCCACTGGAAGCTCTCAGCAGACGAGGTGGATGCGTTTCGTGCGGGGCCGGTCGTGCTTTCGTGCGTCCATCCCAACTACCGTGAGGAAACGCAGCTCACCGTCGACACGAGAGAACAGCTGTTCACAGACCTTGACGACCACTGACCTCTGAGAGTGACTTTTGTCTCCCAATTACGCCGTTCAGCGGTTTTCTGGACGATTGCCTGGGCAATCAACGTCATTAATCTGATGGATGTGACGTTCGTAACACCTACTGGCCTGGACAGTTGAAAACGCTTGAGGCCATACTTTAAGGCCCCCCATTTACGGACTCCGTCACCACCCCAGTTGTGTTCCTCACTTCTGACCGACGCGAGTTCGACCCACGTAACTTGAGATTGGATCGCGCACGATGAAGAGCCAGAGCTGGCGTTCACAAGCCTTGTGTAAGGGCATCGACCCCGAGGTTTTCTACCCCGTCACAGACGAAGAGGGCGACGAAGCCAAGGCTATCTGCTCTACATGCAACGTCCGTCTGATGTGCCTCGAGTATGCCCTTGCGGCACGCGAGAAGGACGGCATCTGGGGCGGCGCAACCGAGCGTGAACGTCGTCGCATTTTGCGCCAGCGTCGTCGCGCTGCGGTCGCCTGATCTCATTCGAATCCAACCTGACTTGTGCCTGATTCGTTTCGAATCAGGCACAGGTATTCCAGGTAAAGGTTGCGGTACTCATGCCCAACACACAGGTAGCGGAACCACTTTCCGCTGAACAAGCTGACGCGCGCCTCCGCGGCCTCGGTGGCTTTAAAGCCCTACTGGTCGAGATCACCTCTGGGAACGATCTTGATGCGCAACAAACCGAGACGGCTTTTGCCGCCATGCTCACGGGTGGCGCAACGCCCGCCCAAATCGCGGGGCTGCTCGTTGGGCTGCACACCAAAGGCGAATCCATCGCCGAGCTCAGCGGTGGCCTTGCCACGATGTACCGGTACTCGGTCGATGTGCCGCTGACCGACGCCGAACGCGCTGCGGCGTTGTGTACTTGCGGCACCGGCGGAGATCAGTCCAACTCCATCAACATCTCCACCACCGCGGCGTTCATCGTTGCCGGGGCAGGCGTGCTGGTCTGCAAACACGGCAACCGTGCGGTCACGTCACAAGCCGGTTCTGCCGACGTGCTTGAAGCACTCGGTGTTGCGGTTGACATCACGCCAGAGGGTGTTGCCAGCTGCATGCGGCAAGCCGGTATGGGTTTCTGCCTTGCGACGCGTTTTCACCCCAACATGCGATTTGTCGGGCCCACCCGTCGCGAGCTCGGAGTCGCAAGCGTGTTCAACATGCTTGGGCCTATCGCCAACCCTGGTCGCGTGAAGAACCAGGTGATGGGGGTCTCTGATGCCCGAACCGCTCCAAAGGTTGCTGGCCTTCTTGCTGCGCGCGGGCAGAACGCAATGGTCGTGCACGGCCACGACGGCCTCGACGAAATCAGCACCACTGCCCCCACCACCATTTGGCACGTCAAGAACCGTGCAGTGATGGAAGAGGTGTTCCACCCGGAATCGGTGGGCATCGAACTCGTGACCATGGAGGACCTCCGCGGAGGTACCGCTCAGGAGAACGCCGCAATTTCAACCGCAGTTTTGTCTGGCGCTCCTGGTCCACACCGAGACGTTGTCCTCTTGAACGCTGCAGCGTCGCTGGTGGTCACGGGTAAAGCGCCAGACATGGCTACTGGGCTGGCGATGGCCGCCCAGGCGGTACGTTCCGGGGCGGCACTGCGTTCGCTCGAACTGCTCGTTGCCGAGTCGAACCGCCACCGCGTCGACTAGCGGCGCCGCTCTGACGGGGTTCCGGCTTCCTCGCGTGTGGCTCTCGGGCGGCCTGGGGACGAAACCGGGGCGTGGGAGCGCTGGGGTAGGCAAGGCCACTACTTGCAGGGTCCACCGGATCCATCGCAACGAGGTCGATACGATGCGCGTTGCGGTCCAGGAACGTGCACAGCAGGTGCAACTCGTCAGCCACATTTGTGGGGATTGCAAGCTCGGGCGTGGGAACGGGCCGAGCCTTGTTGCCAACGGATAGGCGGCCGTGCAGCACGTGGAGGTCGTGACCTTGCCAGCGAAACGAGATGAGCGCTTGGGACCTGATCATGTCTGCGCGAATCTGCCGATCGATGGCGCGGGTGAGTACGCCAGCGCGGTCTCGCAGCGCAGCGGCCAGTTCGAACTGTTCGTCTGCGGCGAGTTCTCGCATTTGCACTTCAAGCGGCGCAAGAAGGAGATCGGCTCGGTTGATGACGGTTCTGTCGAGGACGCGTGTTGGTGGCAGCGACGTGATGGCTTCTCGAAATGCGATGGCTGCAACACGGGCGCTGGTGAGCGACGGAAACGGACCAAGGAGCCAGCTGCTGGCGTTACACAGTGGGTCTCTGACTGCTGCGACAGCAGGTTTGGCTGCCGTGCCACCGATTCGTAGGTATGCATACTGAGTCCAGAATTTCGATTGCCGATTGAAGCGTGGCAGGAAGTGTTGGATGAGTCGAACTTCCATCACTTCGGCTTCGATGACGGTTGCGCACTCGAAATGGTCGATCTTTGCCGTGATCTGGAGGAGCGGACCGATTTTGCGCCGTTCGTCGAATCCGAAGTAGCTGCGAACGCGCTGACGAAGATTGGTGGCTTTGCCCACGTACAGCACTTTTCCGCCGGCGTCGCGGAACAGATACACGCCGGGACGCCGGGGGAGCGAGGTGGTGAGTTTGAGCTTTGCAGCGCTTGGATGGCGGCCAAGCGTTGGCAACTCAATGAGATCCTCGAGACCCATGACGCCAAGGCCGGCTGCTCTTTCCAAGATGTAGTGCAGCAACTCGGCGGTGGTCCGGACGTCAGCCAAAGCTCGGTGGGTTGGGGTGGAGGGCAGGCCGAGGTACTCAGCCAGCGTGCCTAAGCGGCAGTTCGGAGCGTCATCACGTAAGAGGCGTCGGGCGAGGCGGAGCGTGTCTACGGAGCGGTTGGCAAGACGTTCGTAACCATGCGTAGCAAGCGATGCGTTGAGGAACCCGATGTCGAAACGCACGTTGTGGCCGACGATGACGTCGTCTCTGATGAACTCCAACAACGCAGGCAACACGGACTGGATGAGCGGCGCAGGTCCAACCATGTCTTGGGTGATACCGGTGAGATAGGTGATCTCCGGGGGGATAGGTACTCCCGGGTTGACCAGCGTTGCGAACGTGCCGGTGCACACGCCACCTTCGTAGCGGGAGGCCGCGACCTCGGTGATGGCGCACTCGGTTGGTGACGCTCCGGTTGTTTCAAGGTCGATCACACAGAACCTCACTTGGTCCAGTGGTGTGCCAAGCTCGTCGAGGCTGATTTGACGTGGCGCCATTTCGCGCGGGGCCGTAGTGCGTCTTGCTGTCGCCTGGGGCGCCGCTGCTCGGACGAGGGAACCGGAGCTCACCTCAGCACCATAGACGAACACTCGTTCTGTATCAAGAACACACGTTCTCTTCGTTGGAGTAAGCCGAGTTTCAGTGATCGGTGCTGCTGACCGGTACGTTTCTGTTCGCTGTGCAGAGCGTCCGCATGACAAGTGCCCAGTTCGCTTACCGTTCCTACTGTGGCGACCTCTGAACATCGACGGCTTGAATCGGATCGACGGGGATGGTTGCGTTGGGGGCCGTACCTGGCAGAGCGGGCGTGGGCCACCGTTCGCGAGGACTACAGCGCTCAAGGCGACGAGGTCTGGACTTATTTCCCGCACGATCACGCTCGTTCGCGCGCATATCGATGGAACGAAGACGGGATGGGCGGCATCTGCGATTCCGAGCAGGAAATCTGTCTTGCGTTCGCATTTTGGAACGGCAAGGACCCGATCCTGAAAGAGCGACTGTTCGGCCTGACCGGAGACGAGGGCAACCACGGCGAAGACGTCAAAGAGTCTTGGTGGTACCTGGACAGCACGCCGACTCACTCGTACATGAAGTGGGCATATGCGTATCCGCAAAGTGAGTTCCCATACGAATCGCTGATCACGGAAAATGCAGCGCGCGGGCGGACCGATCCAGAGTTTGAGCTGGGCGACACGGGAGCGTTTGACGAGAACCGGTTCTGGGACATTGAAGTGACGTGGGCAAAGGCGACCGCCAACGATCTGTGTGCCGTGTTGAAGGCGACAAATCGCGGCCCAACCACCGAGACCCTGCACGTGCTCCCAACACTGTGGTTTCGGGACCAGTGGTCCTTCGAAGTTGAGGCGCCCGTCCCCAGCATCACTATGCACGAGCACGTGCCGAACGGGCTGGTGGCTAATGGTGTGTACGGCCGCAAGATGCAGCTGATCGGCGATGGTGAACCCGTTCCGCTGTTCTGCGACAACGCAACAAATACGCTGCGCATCTTCGGGACTGACGGCGGGGCACAGTTTCCGAAGGACGGAATCAACGATCACGTGGTGGGTGGTCTTGACACCGTGAACCCGAACCGCGAGGGAACCAAGGCTGCCCTTTGGTACACGTTCAGTGCAGTGCCTGGAGAAACCGTGGAAGTCAGGTTGCGTTTCTCGTCCACGGTGCACACGGCAGCGGATCTTGGTGTGTCGTTCGATGCGGTCCTCAGCGCCCGCGCCGAAGACGCCGACGAGTTCTACACGTCCGTCATTCCATCTGGAACAAGCAAGGAAGATTCGATGATTGCGCGGCAGGCCTTTTCTGGTCTGCTGTGGACGAAGCAGTTCTACAACTTCGACGTCGAACGTTGGATCAAGGGGGATCCAAACGGACCGGTGCCGCCGGCGCAGCGCCGCAAGGGCCGAAATGCGTCGTGGTGGCATGTCCACAACCGCAACATCATTTCAATGCCTGATGCATGGGAGTACCCCTGGTACGCGGCATGGGACCTGGCGTTTCACTGCATCGCGCTCGCCCACGTTGATGTGCAGTTTGCGAAAGAGCAGTTGCTGTTGCTGTGCAGCGAGGAATATATGCACCCCAACGGTCAGCTCCCCGCATATGAGTGGGCATTCGACGATGTGAACCCTCCCGTGCATGCGATGGCAGCGCTGGCGGTCTACGAAATCGACGGATCCCGGGACCGAGAGTTCTTGTCGCGCATCTTTCACAAGTTGCTGATCAACTTCACCTGGTGGGTGAACCGGAAGGACGCTGGTGGTCTCAACGTCTTCGAGGGTGGGTTCCTCGGGCTTGACAACATCAGCCCCATCAACCGCTCGGAAGGTATTCCCGAAGGCTTTCGTTTGGAACAGTCAGACGGGACAGCATGGATGGCTGCCTTTGCGCTGCGCATGATGGAAATGGCGTTGGAGCTGGCAGACACCGACCCGGTCTATCGGGATCTGGCGGTGAAGTTCTTCGACCATTTCGCGTACATCGCGCATGCGATGCACGAGTTGGGCTTGTGGCAAGAAGAACTCGGGTTCTACAGCGATGTGTTGCATCACGGTGATCAATCGGTGCCCCTTGCCGTGCGGTCGATGGTCGGCCTCATCCCGTTGGCTGCGGTGTCTGCGCTCCCAACGGATCGGGTTCTGACGCCCGGACCGTTCGCCGACCACTTCTTGTGGTTCATCACGGAACGCCGATGGACAGCGGAATACGTGCTGAGCGCGGAATACGACGCTGCATGCCCATCGATCCTGCTGGGGCTGGCGGACGTTCGACGATTCAGCCGTGTGCTGTCCAAAGTGCTTGATCCTGATGAGTTCATGTCTCCCTACGGCGTGAGGTCGCTTTCTGCTGCGCATCGGGAGCATCCCTTCACGGTTTCGCTCGATGGCGTCGAAGCAACGGTTGGATACGAGCCGGCGGAATCCCAGACGCCGTTGTTCGGTGGCAACTCCAATTGGCGCGGACCGGTCTGGTTCCCGGTCAACTACATGCTTGTCGGGGCGTTGCGCGTTTATGCCACCCACCTCGGTGAGTCCCATCGTGTGGAGCACCCAACAGGCTCGGGCCAGAAGATCCCGTTGTCGGCCGTTGCTGATGACATCGCTGATCGATTGATTGCGTTGTTTCGGGTCGGCTCAGAAGGTCACAGACCCTTTGCCGACGTGCATGCGCAACGGTGGCCGGATCGCTTGCTGTTCCACGAGTACTTCCACGCAGACACCGGAATGGGCCTTGGTGCATCCCATCAAACGGGCTGGACAGCGCTGGTTGCAGACCTGATCGTCCGCGCACCGGGCACTGGGTCAACGACGCCCGAGTAGATCGGTCGGCAGTTTTCTTGGTTGCCCAGTTTGTCGCACCCGCGTTTTTGTCATACCCCGCGCACATACTGATTCCATGACCGTCCTGCGCTTCCCCGCCCGCCCGTCTCACTCGTCTCCGTCATCTCGCAACCCGCTCACACAGGTGTCGGCCAACCACCCCTCGCTTGGTCTCATTTGGGCAAACGACCAGGCAGAGAGCAGCATCCTTGACCTGTTCCCGGTTCATTCGTCCGAGGATCGGCTCGAAGTATCCGCTGGAGATGGACAGCTCATTTCGTGCAATGACTGCACCATGGCCAACACCTCGGCCTGCGGCGATTGCGTGGTCTCGCTCTTGGCCGAAGGACCTTCTCGGACGCGTTCTGTGTCGCTCGACGCTGACGAGGCCGAGATGATTGACCTGTTCAGTCGCGCTGGAATCGTGCCAAAGGTACGCCACAGCTGTGAGCGTGCACCGGGTAGGGCCGCAAACTGGTGAACTAAGGGGTGTGACTCAAGCGCCGCGGCCCACAACGCACCAGACGTGGCAAGAGAAGCGGGCTGCATGGGATGCCGAACGGCGTACCTCGGAAGCGTTGGCCTCGCTCGCTGATCGCCTCCACCTCATTGGAACAGCAGCGGGGCTTGCGGCGGTAGGCATCACCACCGCAGAGCCACTCTTAGGCGCCCGAGAACAGATCAACCGTCGAGTTTCTGCTGGTCAACACGCAGGCATGGTCTTCACCTTCACTCGGCCAGAAAAGGCAACCACACCCACCAGGCTCATACCTGATGCCGCCTCCGTCATTGTGGGTGCGTGGCCGTACTCGTTCACGGCGCCCGACTCACATCCGAACGACGGCGGCTACGCCGGCCGAATCGCGCGGTATCAGTGGGTGGATCATTACGCGGCGCTACGCGGGGCCTTGCGCACCATCGCCGTCGAGCTCAAGGCCAACGGTTGGCGAGCGAGAGTCCTGGCCGACGACAACGCGCTGGTCGACCGTGCTGCAGCGCACCGTGCGGGTATTGGGTGGTTTGGCAAGAACGCCAACATCCTCATTCCGGGCCACGGCTCATGGTTCGTGCTCGGGTCGGTTGTTACCGACGCTCCGTTGCCGGCTGTGGCTCAACCGGTAGCCGACGGCTGCGGAACATGCAACCGGTGTATCCCCGGCTGCCCAACCGATGCCATTGTTGCCCCCGGCGTGATCGACGCTCGTCGTTGCCTTGCGTGGCTGGTGCAAGCGCCCGGTGACATACCGCCGGAGTTCCGAGTGGCGATGCACGACCGAATCTACGGATGCGACGACTGTCAGGACGTATGTCCCGAGAACCGCCTCGCAGAACGTCGGTCCGCCCCTCCAGATGCCCCGCCAGACGCGGTGCCTGTCGCTGACCTTTGGTGGCTTGCCACCGCTGACGATGCGGCCATCCTGGCTCGGTTCGGAAGATGGTGGCTACCTGACCGCAATCCTGACATTCTGCGCCGAAATGCCGTCGTCGCCTTGGGCAACGTGGGGGATCCCGCCGACCAAGCTCTGGTTGGGTTGCTGGACTCGCTCAGGCGGCCACCTCACTCCGCCCTGTTGGCGACACACGCTGCGTGGGCAATCAAACGCCTGGCGGCGCGCCACTAACGTTCATTCCTCCCATGAGGTACCTGCTGGCATGACGCACTTACTGGTCACGAACGACTTCCCGCCGAAGGTGGGCGGAATTCAGTCATACCTTTGGGAGTTGTGGCGCAGACTTCCCGGTGACCGAGCCACCGTGCTCACTACGCCGTACTCCGGGGACCCCGCCGTTGTGCAGTCGTTCGACGACGCCGCGCCGATGCGCATTATTCGGACGCGGCAACGGTGGTTGCTGCCGACAGCACTCCTGTTGCGCCAGGTAGAACATGTCGCCGGCGAAATCGGCGCTACGCATATTGTCCTGGACCCGGCTGTCCCTGTTGGTGCACTCGGCCCGATGCTTCGTCGACGCGGGTTCACCTATTCGGTTGTTCTGCACGGGGCCGAGGTCACGGTGCCTGGCCGCATCCCCGGGACGTCGCAGGTGTTGCGCAAGGTGCTGCAAGAGGCCACGCATGTCATTTCTGCAGGTGGTTATCCGTTGGCAGAGGCGCAGCGTTGCGCGCAACGACACCTGTCCTCGACCGTCATTCCGCCCGGCGTGGACGTGGACCGGTTCATACCTGCAGACCAGACCAGACGCGCCGCTGTCCGCCTTCGGCTCGGGTTGCCGCCGCTTGGCCGGGCTCCGCTCATCGTCACCACCAGTCGTCACGTGCCCCGCAAAGGAATCGACACGCTGATCGACGCAGCGGCCGTGCTCGCTCCGAAGTACCCGGGTCTCACCCTCGCAATTGCGTCACACGGACGCCAGACCGATGCCCTGAAACGCCGCTCTGCGGAAGCCAGACGATCGTCTGGTGACGCGCTCGATGTTCGCTTCCTCGGACGAGTCGATGACCAGACCCTTGTAGATCTGTACGCCGCCGCAGATCTCAATGCAACACTGTGCCGAACTCGGTGGGGCGGGCTTGAACAAGAAGGGTTCGGCATCATCTTCGTAGAAGCCGCCGCCTGTGGTGTTCCAAGCATCGCGGGAGACAGCGGAGGCTCCGGTGAGGCCGTTCAGGACGGGGTGACCGGGTCACTGGTCCCGCGCCCAGTTGACGTGCGTGCCACGGTGCCGGTGCTCGATGCGTTGCTGGCTCGCCGTGACGAACTCCCCACAATGGGCGCAGCCGCTCGGCAGTCCGCTGTCCAACGTTTTGATTACAACCAGCTCGCGGCCACCCTCAACGACGTGTTGCTATCGCTCGAACACGGTTCACCTACCGAGCGGTAGGTCGGTGGGCTAGGGTTTTGTTATGACCACTGAGCACGCGTCTGAGCACGCGGTCGTGTCGGCGTCGCCAGCCGCATGCTGGGCCGTCGCGATCGATATCGAGCAGTACCCAACTTGGGCGCAGGACATCAAGGAAGCAGTTGTTCTCGAGCGAAACGACAACGGTCTTCCCACCCGGGTTGCGTTTCGTGCCGCCGCAATGGGTCGCACCACCAGTTACACGCTGGACTACTCGTACCCGGACGATCAAAAGATCATCCAGTGGACCTTGGCCCACGGCGACATCATGCGGCGCCTCGACGGTCACTATGCGTTCACGCCCACGGCCGAAGGCGGTACCGCTATCGATTACGAGCTCACCGTCGAACTACTTGTGCCGGTTCCAGGGTTTGTGAAGCGTCGTGCTGAGGGAAAGATCATGATTACGGCATTGCGAGAGCTCCGCCATCGCGTCGAGGCGCTCACCTCGTAGCTCTTCGGCCTATCGCAAGGGCACGTCCACCAACCGGAAACGCAAGAAACGTAAGAAACGCCACCTTCGCATGCCTACTCACGCGCCAGGCGCACCGTTCACCATCGGGCTCGACATGGGCGGAACCAAATGCGCCGGAGTGTTGCTCTCAGCAGACGACGTCGTTCTTGCCGAGTTTGCCCGGCCAACGCCTGGCCGTGAGGGCCGCGAAGCAGTTCTCCGCACGCTGGAGACCGTCGCCGCCACACTCTTCGACGTTGCCTCGCAACATGGCGGTTCGGTGACTTCGCTCGGTGTCGGCGTGCCCGGGATGATCACCCGTTCGGGCGAACTTCGCTTCGCTGGCCACCTTGGTGGATACGTTGGACTGCCGCTCCCTGCACTGCTGCAAGAGCGTTTCGGGGTCCCGGTGTCGGTAGACAACGACAACACGTGCGCCGGGTTTGCCGAGTGGGTGGCCGGAGCGGGTCAAGGCCATGAAGATCTTCTTTTCGTGGGATTCGGAACCGGCATTGGCGGCGGCATTGTGTCCGGGGGGCGGCTGCAACGCGGCGCCCACGGGTTCGCTGGCGAGATCGGCCACATCACCTTGGACGCCGCCGGTCCCGTCTGTACGTGCGGGCGTCAGGGTTGCTGGGAGCTATATGCCTCGGGCACAGCGCTCGGAAAGCAAGGTTCCGAGGCGTTTGGTACGCCAATGACCGGCATCGAGGTGATGGAAGCTGGAGTCAGCGGGCGTGTCGAGGCTGTAGCCGTCCTCGACAAGTTCTGTCGTCATATCGCCCGCGGGCTGGTTGACCTCATCATGGTCCTCGACCCGGCTTCGGTGGTTCTTGGCGGCGGCGTCCTCACTCGCCACGATGTGCTGCTGCCCCTCATCCGCGAGGGTGTGAAAGAACTGATCGGCAGCGCAGCTGAACTCTGGCCACTCCCTGATATTCAAGTTGCTCGGTTCGGGCCCCGCGCCGCAGCAATGGGGGCTGCATTCATTTCTCGTGGGCTCGTGCGAGAGACGGCCAAGCTGTCCGACGAACCTGTCAGCTGAGTACAGCAGGCAGCTGAGTACCGTAGTCAGCTCCCGCTTCAACCGTCAGCTGACGCCGAAGCCGTAGAACACAAAGGCAATGGTGTCGTCGGCAACCTTGTCGGGGTCTGCATCGGAAGCAACAACAAACGCTCGGACCATTGCTGAGGTGACGCCCATCAACGCCTGCGTCAGAACAACCGGGTCGGCCTGACGGATTCGGCCGGCCAGCATGGCGTCGTTGACGTGCTTGATGGCGTCGTTCAGCGAATTTTCTTGGCTGTGTCGGAGTGTGTCGGCGAACTCTGTTTCCGAAACTGCGAACTGAAAAACGTTCACCATGTGACGATTCTCGGCGTACCAATGCATAGTTGCGTGCATGCCGAGTTCAAGGCGCCGAATGGGGTCTGGCTCGGACCGCAGGCTCATCTGTTGGCGGCGGCGGAGTGAGTAATTGGCGTCCCGGAGGATCTGATGCATCAACGCTTCTTTGGACTCGAAGTACCAATAGAAAACGCCTTTGCCGACGCCGCAACCATCCACGATTTCTGCCACTGATGTGGGGTGATAGCCCTGCGCTGCAAACCGACGAGCCGCGAAATCCATGAGCTGCGTGCGTCGCTCTTTGCCCCGAGCGGTGAGCGGCCGGTCGTTTGCCGCAGAGTCGGCCAACGGGCCGTTGTTATCCGTCGGGACGGCCGCCGGGCTGGCAGTTGGGTCAGGAGGTGCAAGTAGCGGGTCGTTCGCTACGGCTGGGAGCATGACAGCAGGCTAGAGACTTTGAGGTGTGACGACCAACTTCACCTGACTCTGTCCGACGTGACCATCGGTTTGCGGTTTACGCTGCTGACGAAGTCCGCTGAGGGTGGACCCGAACTGAAGTAACTGGAGGGCACATGGCTTATCGACTGTTCAAAGCGGTGCTCGGCCCAATTCTGCGTTTGCTGTTCAAAGTCAACGTGGAGGGAATCGAGAATGTGCCGGGCACCGGGCCGGTGATCTTGGCCAGCAACCATCACAGTTTTTCGGACTCCATCTTCTTGCCAATGGTGCTGAAGCGCCGGGTCACTTTTGTGGCCAAGGCGGAGTATTTCGAGCAGAAAAAGACGGCATGGTTCTTCACGATGATGGGCCAGATTCCGGTCAAACGCGGTGGTGGCCCTGCGAGTGAGCGCGCTCTCGAAGCAGCGAGAGACGTGCTCAACGCTGGCGGCGTTTTCGGGATCTACCCCGAGGGCACTCGCTCACCAGACGGCCGCCTCTACAAAGGCCGTACGGGCGTGGCTCGCCTGGCGCTGCAAACAGGCGCGCCCATTTGCGCAGTGGCCATGATTGGTACCCGAGAAGCGCAACCAATTGGACAGGTCAAGCCCAACTTCTTTTCACCGATCACCATCAAGATCTCCCGTCCGATGGACTTCACACGTTTGCGTGCCAAGTCAGACGACCCATTGATCGCCAGGCAGATCACCGACGAGGTGATGTTCGAGCTCCGTTCACTCTCCGGCCAGGAGTACGTCAACCAGTACCCGCCGAAAAAGGGCGCAACCACCGAAGAGGCAACGGCCGACCAGGCTCCCGCCAAGGTGGGGGCGCTAGCCGTTGCTGGTTGACCCCTTTGACTTACTCCGCCCAGACCCGGCTGCGTTCAACCGCGCGCAGCCATTGGGCGTGGTCCTTGTCGGCTGCGGCCTTGGCCCTCATGGGTGCGAACCGAGCCGCCTCGCTCCACGCAGCGGCAACGTCGTCGGTGGATGACCACACGCCTTCAGCCAAGCCTGCTGCATAAGCTGCGCCCATCGCCGTCGATTCGGTAATCCTTGGACGGCTGACTGGCACCCCAAGTTGATCTGCCTGCAACTGCAGCAACAGATCCATGATGGCTGCGCCACCGTCGACCCGAAGCTCGGCGAGCGCTGCCCCGGAAACAGCTGTCATGCGGTCAACAACGTCGCGTACCTGATAAGCGATTGACTCCACCACGGCGCGAGCGATATGCGCTCTTCCGGTTCCCCGTGTGATGCCGACGATTGTTCCGCGCGCATACGGATCCCACCAAGGGCTGCCGAGTCCGGTGAAAGCCGGCACAACGTACACGCCCCCGGTATCAAGGACAGATGCTGCCAGGGGGCCAATCTCAGCCGAGGATCCGATGATTTCCAGGCCATCACGGAGCCACTGGATTGCGGCACCGGTGACAAATACGGCTCCTTCCAAGGCATATGCAAAGCCTCCGTTTTTGCCGAGGTCCCACGCAACCGTGGTCAGCAGACCTTCCGATGGGGGAGGGCACTTGGCGCCGATGTTCATCAGTAGGAAGCTGCCGGTACCGTACGTGTTTTTGGCCATTCCGGTGGCGAGACACGCTTGCCCAAACAGCGCCGATTGTTGATCTCCCAAGATCGCACTGATTGGAATGCCAGAGAGGCGTCCACCCAAAAGGTCTTTGTGGACGGTCCCGAAACGACCACTTGATGGGAGTACCTCAGGAAGCACGGACAGCGGAACCCCAAACAGGTCGGCCAGCTCGGTGGACCAGGAGCGGTTGACAATGTCGTAAAGGAGCGTGCGGCTGGCGTTGGAAGGGTCTGTGGCATGCACGCCGCCATCTGTTGCGCCTGTGAGGTTCCACAGCACCCAGTCGTCCACCGTTCCCATCAACAGGTTGGGGCCTTGCGCCACCCCGTTGTCCAGCAGCCATCGAAACTTGGTTCCGGAAAAGTACGGATCGAGCACCAGACCCGTACGCGTACGTACGACATCGAGATGACCATCGGCCTCCAGTCTGTCGCAGACTCCAGCAGTGCGGCGGTCCTGCCAGACAATCGCACGTGCAAGCGGTTTGCCAGTAGAACGGTCCCAAGCCACGACAGTTTCTCGCTGGTTGGTGATACCGATGGCCACGACAGCGGAGCCATCCGGAAGCGTGTCGAGAAGCTCCAGGAGTGTCTGCTGGACACAGTCCCAGATCTCGGTTGCGTCGTGCTCTACCCACCCGGGCTGTGGGAAATGCTGGGTGAACTCTCGGTACCGATACGCCACGGGTATGCCGGCGGTGTCCACGGCGAAGCTGCGCACTCCTGTGGTTCCGCAGTCGATCGACACGACAACATCGGCGGCCGTATCAACGGCCAAATTGGAGCGCTTCTGGGAATTCGTTTCTGGGTCCACGGCGCGAAACAGTACCGGGACGGCCCACGATGTGGGCCAAGTAACGTCTTTCGCATGAGAATTGCAATGCTCACTGCCGGGGGCCTAGCGCCCTGCCTTTCCACCGCTGTCGGCGGTCTGATCGAGCGCTATGCCGCTGTCGCACCGGACGCAGAACTGATTGGCTACCGAGACGGGTATGCGGGTCTGCTGACCGGCAACTCAATTTCCATCGGCGCCGCAGGGCGGGCGGAAGCCGCTGCGTTGTACGGGTTCGGCGGTTCGCCTCTTGGGAACAGTCGAGTGAAGCTCACCAACGTCGCTGACTGCGTGAAGCGAGGGCTGGTAAAGGAAGGGCAGAACCCACTTCACGTGGCTGCTGAACAGCTCACCAAGGACGGAGTTTCGGTGCTGCACACCATCGGTGGCGACGACACCAACATGACCGCAGCAGACCTGGCGGCGTACCTTGCGTCCAACGGTTACGAACTCCGCGTGGTGGGTCTTCCAAAGACCATCGACAACGATGTCGCACCCATCGTCCTAACGCTTGGCGCGGCGACGGCAGCAGAGCAAGGCGCCATCTTTTTCGAAAACTTGGTGTTTGAAGGTTCGGCTAACCCGCGATCGCTGATCATCCACGAAGTCATGGGCCGCAATTGCGGATGGCTGACCGCAGCAACTGCTCGTGCCTACCGGGACCGGTTGAAGAGCCGACCAGCAGCACCGTCGCTTGGCATCGACCACGCATGGCTGGACATCGACGCGGTCTACATCCCAGAGTCACCGGTGGACATCGCTGCCGAGTCGGCGCGCCTCAAGGCTGTCATCGATCGCAAGGGAACCGCCAACGTGTTTGTTTCCGAAGGCGCTGGCGTCAGCGAGATCGTGGCCTCGCTCGAGGCGAAGGGCGAAACGGTTGAACGTGATGCATTTGGGCACGTGAAGCTGGACAAGATCAACGTGGGGCAGTGGTTCTCCAACCAATTCGCCTCATTGGTTTCTGCTGAAAAGGCACAGGTCCAGAAGTCGGGTTACTTTGCCCGTTCTGCTGCGTCCAATGCTGAGGATCGTGCACTTATCGGCGAGATGGTGGAGTGTGCCGTTCGGAGCGCGTTGGACGGCGTGAGCGGCGTCATTGGTCACGACGAAGAACATGGCAACGTGCTTCGGGCCATCGAGTTCCCACGCATCAAGGGTGGCAAAGAGTTCGACGTGAACACGCCGTGGTTCCGGACCCTGTTGGCTGAAATCGGCCAAGCCTGAGATATCTGTACTTACGGACGGGTCAGGCGCAGCGTTGCGTCGATGACGACGTCCACGCCAGCCCCGCCATCAGTTCCCAAGTCTGAATGTGTGATGGGTCCCACGATGCTGCGTCGAACCACCAACACCTGGGTGGGTTCGTCGCAGTCCGTTGGCGTCGAGGGCCAGCGGTTGAGGTTCTGAGCCCAGCTTGGAACCCGACTGGTTGAGACGGACGCCTGGGTCACCGCCACCTCGCCAGAGTCTGCGGGTTTCGCTCCCGGTTGTTGCGCCGGACAAGGCGCGGCAAGTACCTGCGCAGCGCTTGCCACGATTAGTACAGGGACACGCAACCGTCTGGACTCGGACAAGACAGCTGCGCGCTCATCGGCAGAAATGTTTGCGTCTCGTACCTGTGCGCCGTACGCAAACCCGTTTGGCGAGTTGACTCCTGTGAAGAGGCGCGCCGTTCGGACTACGGCGCCAGGAGCGGCCGTTGCTAACCAGGGCAGGAGCCCAAACACCTCGTTGCGAGTAGTTAACGGCTTGATGCTCGCACTGGTTGCAGCGCCCGCCGGATCGAAGTGATCCACCTCGACGGTGGACATTGACTCCGCTGAACGATCAGGTTTTGAAGGGGCCGCATACGTTGCGCGCACTTCGACCATGCGTCCGCTGAAACGGCCAAGAACAGTTACTGGTGTAGCGGTGACGCGCCATACGCCTTTACGCGTCGTGGGCGGCTGCTTTGCGGAGACGGTACCCAGCGGAACGCCCCTCGCCGTGGCGCAGTCCGGTCGGTTGAGTGAGTCCACGACAACCCACCGGTTAAATCGTATGCACACATATCCGTTTGCGGCGAACCGCGATGTGGCCGACGAAGCTGCGGCGCGGGCGGATGTTGGTTTGGTGCCGAGTAGCAGGGCCAAACAGAGAACGAGTGGGGCCACACGTGAAGTAGCCGGACGCAACGGACGGAGGGCGGGTGGCAGCGTGGCTACGGTTGTCCTCATGTCCAGCCTGCTCATCTCGAGGTCCATCCAGGTCAATGCCCGGCCCGACGAGGTCTTCAATCTACTTGCCGACCCATCCCGCCATCACGAGATAGATGGTTCTGGCACGGTTGTCGGCGCATCGGCTTCAGCTCCAAAACGGCTGGCGCTTGGGTCCAAGTTCAGCATGAGCATGCGGTTGGGCGTGCCGTATCGCATTGCAAATACGGTGATTGAGTTCGAGGAGAACCGTGCGATTGCGTGGCGCCACATCGGAGGTCACACGTGGCGATACCAACTCGACGCCACGGCCGGCGGGACTCAGACGTTGGTGACGGAGACCTTCGACGGAACCGTCTCCCGCTTTCCTCCTGCACTGCTGCTCATGAGAGCGCCGAAACGTAATGCAGCAGGAATTGAAGCCACGCTCAAGCGATTGGCTGCCCGCTTCAACTAGATCGGGCGCTTGGTTACGGGGCGCTCAGCAACGACTCAAGTGGCGTGAGCAACGCTGGGGTGCTCACCAAGAGGGTGTTTCTGAGTTGGGGGAGGCGCATATGTATGGCCCCAGCCTCGGCAGCGATGAGCAATCCCGCACACTCGTCCCACGGCTGCAAGCCGTCTTCGAAGTACGCGTCGAGACGACCATCAGCGACGAAGCACAGATCGATGGCGGCTGAGCCGGCGCGTCGAATTTCACGAATGTGTGGCAACACCGTGGTAAGGCGTGCGCCTTGAAGTGCTCGAATCTCCGATGAGTAGGAGAAGCCGGTCCCGACCAGCGCGTGGGCTACGTCGGTTAAGCCGCTCACACTGATTGGAGTGCCATTGCGAAACGCGCCGCCGCCAAGGACGCCGGTGTACACATCACGCAGCATCGGAGCGGAGACAGCGCCAGCGACGGTGACGCCGTCAACCTGCACGCCGATCGAAACCGAGAAGAAGGGATGTCTGTACACATAGTTTGTGGTGCCATCGATTGGATCGACGACCCAACGAACCCCGGAGGTGCCGGCGCGAGACGTTCCTTCCTCGCCGATGATTCCATCGTCTGGGCGCTCCGCGTCGATCAGCGAGACGATGAGCTTCTCCGACGCCTTATCCATCTCCGTTACCAAATCGGTGCCGCTGGACTTTGTATCGAGAGTTCTGACGCGATGTAGCCCTTCGGCGATGAGCTCACCAGCCTGAACAGCAATGCGAGACGCAAGGTCGAGGAGTTCCGCATGCAACGGCACAACAGCGGTGCGGTCGGTTCCGGTCATTTGTTGGCGTTCCATTCGGCGAGGGCGCGCAACGCGAGCACTGATACGACGGCCGTGCCGCCAGCGAACGCGAGGGTTGAGACGATTGCGCCGATTGACTTCGGCGTGGTGCAGGTGCCAGCACATTGCAGGTCCACCATCGCCCATCCAATGAGCGCCCCGCACGCGCCAGCAACAAGAATGGCTAGGAAGGCCACTGCCCTGGCTGTTACGGAAGGAAGACTGGACAGACCGGGTTCGAGTTGGTCGGCGGGCACATCAGCAGGCACCTGACCACCCTACTTCCGGTGCAGGTCAGCGACCGTGGCGCCCGACGCACTCAACAGCGACTGTGGCGTGACACCGAAAACGTCGTTCCACGTGCCGGCGGCAGCCCAAACGGTGTCGTATTCAAGGAGCGCTGGGTCGGCAAAAATTCGCAAGTTGCGGCGGTGCCCAATGGGTGCAACGCCGCCGATGGGAAACCCGGTGGCCTCGCGAACCGCATCTGCATCGACCCGCCAGCACGCAGCGCGTCCCGCTGCGGTGGCCAGCTTCTGTTCGTCGAGTTGCAGGTGGCCCGGCACGAGTGCCACGACGACTTCGCCGTCTGAGCGAGCCGCATCGTCTCCCACCGCAAAGATCAACGACTTGACGATCTGACCCACTTGAACGCCGATTGCGTCTGCAGCCTGGAGAGCGGTTTTGGTGCCGTCAGGAAACGTGCGGAGCTCGATTGTCAAGCCAAGTTCCGCAGCTGTTTCCGAAACGAGAAGCGTGTTCGGATGCATCCGTTAACGCTAGATGCACTTGTCACCCCCATCGGTGGCAGGATAAGCGGATGTCCGGGAGTGAGAGCAGGCTGCGGGAGTGGACGGTGGCTGCTGGCATCATCCGATCCGGCTCAGAAGTGCTGATGGTTCGCAACCGTCGGAAGAATGGCAGCCTGGACTGGTCAACTCCCGGAGGCGTCGTGGAACCAGGTGAAGAAGTTGTCGCGGCGCTGACTCGCGAAGTACTTGAGGAGACTGGCGTCGTCGTCACCTCGTGGAGCGAACCGCGGTACTCCGTTGTCACTGTCGCCACAGGCATGGGCTGGCACCTCACGGTTCAGGTGTTCGAGGCCCTCGACTGGAGCGGAGACATCGCTATCGACGACCCCGACGGAATCGTGGAGGAGGCAGCGTTCCTCACCACTGAAGCGGCAATCGAATGTCTGGCCACCACAGCTCGTTGGGTTTGTGAGCCAATTGCTGAATGGCTGAACGACCCGTGGGACGGTCACCGGCAGTATGGCTACGAGCTTTCCGGTGTGGACCGACACTCCATGCTCGTAGAGCGTCATTTGTGACGTCGCTGACGTCGCTGACATTGCATCGTTGTCGTGTCATCCGCTGACCGGTTGTCGCCCGCACGGGTCATCCTGCACGTTGATATGGACGCGTTCTACGCGTCGGTGGAAGTACTCCGTAATCCTGCGCTGAAAGGGAAGCCCGTCCTCGTCGGGGGTTCTGGAGCTCGGGGGGTAGTTGCCAGCTGCAGCTACGAAGCCAGGGCATTTGGCGTGCGGTCCGCGATGTCGTCCGCTCAAGCCAACCGATTGTGTCCTACCGCAGTGTGGGTCTCTGGTGACCACGGGCTGTACGGAGAGTTCTCCGGTCGAGTACACGAGTGTTTCCAACGAGTCACCCCGATTGTGGAGGGCATCGCGCTTGACGAAGCGTTCCTCGATGTCACCGGGTCGCTCCGCCTGCTCGGCTCACCTCGAGAGATTGCTACTGCATTGCGATCCGACATTCATGAAGCAACGGGCCTCACCTGCTCCGTTGGCATTGCGTCGTCCAAACTGCTGGCCAAGCTGGCGTCGGAGTGCGCGAAACCGAGCCTCCCCGGAAAGCCGCCCCGCCGCGTTCCCACCGGTGCGGATTGGGCAGATGTGGGCGTGGTGGAAGTAACTCCAGGAGCGGAGATCACCTTTTTGCACAGCCACCCGATCGAGGCGTTGTGGGGCGTCGGTCCGGCAACAAAGGCCCGCCTCGACCGTTACGGCGTCCGCAGCGTTGGCGACCTCGCTGCGATGCCGCGGGACTCCGTGGTGACGGCGCTTGGACGCGCAAACGGTTCGCATCTCTACGCTCTGGCGAACGGTATTGATGATCGTCCGGTGGAATCCGACCGTGCCCTCAAGTCAGTAGGACACGAAGAGACCTTTTCGACAGACCGACGCGACCTTGCCGGGCTGGCCGTTGACGCAACGCGTATGGCCGACGCTGTTTCGAACCGGATGCGAGAGGCCCGAGTCACCGGCCGGACGGTGTCGCTGAAGATTAAGTTCGCCGATTTCCGGCTCATCACCCGCTCCAAAACCACCACATGGACTGGCTCCGGGATCCATATCGCTGACGTCGCACGTTCGTTGCTCAACGAACCTGAACTGGTGGAACAGATTCACGCCGCCGGCGTCCGGTTGCTCGGTGTGTCCGTTTCATCGCTACGGTCGTCTGAGCCTGCCTCGGGCTTAGCCGGATCAGGGTTGTTTGCCGGCAACGCTGCAGACGCCAACTCTGATTCCGTCGCACCCAATCAGACAACGTCGGCAGAGCAACTTGATCTGTTTGCAGTCCCCGCCCCGCCCGAAGGCCCGTCGGACGCTTCAACGGGTGCACCACAAACGCACTCGTCCGAAGCGTTTGATCAGGCAATCGATGCAGTGCGGCAACGGTTTGGCGACGACGCCGTCGCTCCGGCATCTCTGGTGACGGAGAAGGGTTTGCGGACGAAGCGTCGCGGCGATACGCAATGGGGTCCTGCCCAGCGGTGAATCGAACCGCGCTTCACCTGGCATCACCCAACCCTGACGAGCCGGACAGGTGATTGCAGCGCATTCGTCGGGCTGGAAAGAAACCTGGGATTGCCCGGTACCAAGGCTTATGGAAAACTGACCCCGTGCCACTCTCGGAGTACGAAGAGCGAATGATCGCCGAGTTCGAGCGTCAGTTCGACCCGGCAACAGATGTGGACGCGCCGCGTCAATTCAGCGCCGGGCGTGTGGTGCAGGTTGGATCGGTCGGAGCAGCGTTGGGGTTTGTCCTCATGTTGCTGGCGCTCCCGGTGAATGTGCTGTTGTCCTTCGCTGGTTTCCTGCTGTGCTTTGCATGCGCGTACTGGGCAGTGGTCGGGGTTCAGCAAGGCGGATGGGACCAGCTGATGGAACGCCACCGGCAGCCGATCCCACGTCGTCGATCAACCGACCAGCCGTAACTGCCCTATCGGCGTCTCGCAGCCTTTCTGTTGGCTCGTTTCGCTGGCTGATTCTTGGTTCGTGACGGTCTGAGGGAAAACGACAACCAGCGACTCAGCCGCCTCCGCTGAGTCAGTCGTCCCACAACGTCTCGCCTGGCAGCGCGAATGTCGGCGAGGAGAATTCGGTCCTTTTCGGTCAACTCTGGTGTCGCTTGGACGGATCCGTAGCGAAGTGCCTCCACTCGCAACGCGATATCACTGACTGTTGACCAGTCGCCCTTGGGCCGCATTCGTGTGACCCAGTCTCCAACCGGCTCCGAGCTTCTTCTCGGGGCACCCAGCCATGCGAGGTCGTCTTCAAGCCCGCGCCACGCTGCGGCCACCGGTAACGCGATGGACTCCCCATCAGCTGCGTAGCCCCGTGTCGCACGGAATCTGCGAACCAGCGCAGGAATGAACCAAAGGCCGACCAGGCCCAGTAACAGTGCGAACCACCGAAGCACCGTTCCGACCGGTATGGCTGATTGTTCCGTGGGGTCCAGCGTCTCGGGATCCTGGCCGTTGGCTGGGGTGCTGGTTGGAGGGGCCGTGCCAATTGTGGTTGTGGCCTGCGATGGGTCGGCAACCGGGGGAGCTGTAGTCGGGACTGGCTGGTTGGGGTCCGCCACGCCTCGGCTTGGGGTTGGCTCGTACGCCACCCAACGGCCGTCAACGTACACCTCGGGCCAGGCGTGCGCATCGCGTCCACGGACCTGGTATCCGGCGTCGGTCAGTTCTCCCGGAACGAACCCAATGGCGACTCGCGACGGTACGCCCAGCGTGCGAGCCATCACAGCGAAGGAGCTGGCGAACTGTTCGCAGTAGCCGCGGCGAACATCGAAGAGAAATGGTTCGATTCCAAGCGACGACGTGCGGGCGATTTCGAGGTCGTACACAAACTGAGTGCGGAAGAACTGCTCCAGCAGTTGCATCCGTTCTACGTCGGTGACGCCATCAGCCGTGGTGTCTTTGGCGAGTTGAGTGATAGCTGGCGGCAACTTGCTGGGAAGGAACAGCAATCGCTCGAATTGGTCGTTTTCAATCGGTTCTGACCCCGGAGCAAGGTCTGGGCTGACAACCAAGGAGTACGTATCGCCACGTTGCGCCGAGTCGTCGAGCAGGACCGAATCCGAGTAGCGGTCGAACGCAACCGTCGCTTCAACGCCGTCAGGATGGATGCCAGCCACGGACCGAGTTGGTCGCTGGATCGGCAGCCACGTGTCAGACAGACCTTGGAGTTTGATCTCCACAACCCGGTCATCGGAGTTTGCGGCCTTTGCCTTCTCTTCGCGGTATGTACCCCGGCTTGCCGTCCACTGGTCGTCTCTATACGAGTCGAGGGAGGTCAGCCGCCAGTACGAGCGTGTCGTGGACTGCCCGATGAACAGGTCTTCGTCCGCAAGAGACACCAAGTGAGCACGCGTGCTGACGAGTGGGTTGGATGCGGTCCGGACCGGACGGCTTGGGGCCTTGCTGTCGGCTTGCAGGTCAATCAGGCCAGCGGTCACCCAAGAAGGTGGTCTAGATCCGGCAACCCCCACGGCCACCAACGCAGTAGCTACGAACAAACCTGCACCGATTGCACCAGCCCTGCGCGGCTTTGGGCCCAGCCATGCGTCGCGCGCCAACTCTCGAACTCGGGCGGCTCCGACCACAACGCAAACGGCTGCTACGTAGGGAAGTAACGTCCGCACGCGATCCTGGTTCGGTGCCAACGAAGACGTAAGCACCACAACGATGGCAGATGGGACCAGCGCTTCGATAAGGAAGCCAAGTCGATACGCGATGGCGTCAGTAAGCGTGCTTATTAACCAAGCGCCGGCTACCCCTACCAACGTGAAACCCAACAACGGTTCCGTTGGTGCTTTCACGCTGACGAAGGTGTTCCACGCCTGAATCAATCCACGTTCGATCTCGGCCCATGTTGCCGTGGATGGGAGCGCCCCGAACCGAACTGTGTCTGGCATCAAGGCCCCACAGACGGACAGGACAACCACGAAAGCGCTGATTACGGCGCTGGCGATCCATGGCAACTTGGCCCACCGAGAAGCGACGGCAACCCCATTGGTGAGTAAAGCGGCGACGGCGACGGTGGCCATGGTGCTCTGGTCGGTGAACAGACGACCAACAGTCAGCATCGCCGTGACACAGGACGCCACGATGCCGATTTCGAGACCCAGGCTGCTCATGGTCAGCGCGCCGCGAATCTTTCCCCACAAATTCTGGTTCCCGATTGGCGCTCTCATCGAACGATCTCGGTCCAGCGAGCAAGGTCGGCCCGGGTTTCGATGATGGATCTTGTGCCGGACGTGTTGCGAGGATCGACGATCATCTCGAGTGTCAAATGAGAAAGCGGAATCGCCCCTGCGCGTTCTTGGTACGGGCCGGTAACGAGAAGATCGAACGCCGTCAAGTTGTCGAGGTCGCACGGCAGCCCCGCCTTGGGGGCGATGTCGACCAACCGGTCGAGGGCTGCGTCGCCGTGAAGTCGGACGATCGCGTTGCCTTGCACCAGATCAGACCAAAGAACCATGGCGGTGTCTCCGAGACCGCCGGCGCGTTTGTCATTTTTGGACACAAGCAAGCTGGCGACGGCTTCGATGGCTAACTCGAAGGACTCCGTGCTGTGCACTTCCGCCCGGTCGTCCAGAAGCGCCACGGGTGCGGTGGTTTCGTCAGGGTCAAACGTACGCACCATGAGGCCGCGGCCGCGAGCGGAGGCTGTCCAGTGAACCAGGCGTAGTTCGTCGCCTTCTACGTACGGCCGAAGGCCAGCAGGCTCGGTGCCAGCGGCCGCAACGGAACGTCCTGGTGTTGGGTGGGCGTCGTGCTGTGAACGTGACGGGCTTGCTGCCAGATGGAGTGGTGGAACCGCGTGTACCACCGGACGAACTCGGAGGAGCAGACGGCTTCCGGACCCGACGGCTCGGCGTGCGATGCCCAATGGGTCGGTGGATTCCATCCGGAACGGACCCAAGACAAGGGTGCCCCGCGTCGAGACAGGAACAGGAAACGATCCGGTGTGAGAGCCGCGGCGACCGGTCTTTGCCCAGAGACGAATGGACCGCCCGTCGGAGATAGGTCCACTCAACAACACCGAACGCATGGATCGTCCACTGAGTGTTGCGTTCACCATGACGACCGAACGAGCAAACGCCGGATTCGGCACAGCGGACATGGTCAGGTGCGGTGTGCGCCTTGGGATCCACACCCAGAGCAGGGCGAGGACAGTGACTGCGGCCATGCCGATGCCGCAAGCGAACAGTTCGGGAAGCGACAACGCCCAACCGCCACCGATCAGTGTCGTCGCAAGCACTACACACGCAATGCCGCGTCCGGTCAGCACCGCAGAGGTCAGCCTTTGCGACTTCCAGGAACCGGAACCGACGCCAGGATGCTGTTCAACACGGCGTCAATGTCGACGGAGCGACTGCGACCGAGGAGGCGATGCGAAAGGACTGGTCCAGACGTGACCCGAAGATCGTCTGGCGTGACGAAATCTCGGCCACGCATGAGTGCTCTTGCCCGAGACATCCGGATCCATGACTGACCGGCTCGGGGCGATGCTCCCAAGCGCAGTTCAGGGTGGGTCCGTGACGCGGCAAGGACGTCGACGACGTATCCCAGCAAGACCGGCGCCACATGAAGAGCCGAGACCAACTGCGTGAGAGTTCGGATTGTCTCGATGTCTGCGACCGGTGCAATGTCATCGAGGTGGCCGCGGCCCGTTGCCTGGCGCATGACGGCGATCTCGGATTCACGGTCCGGGTAACCAAGGGATAGGCGCGCAAGAAAGCGGTCGAGCTGACTTTCCGGCAACGGATATGTGCCGTCCTGCTCAATTGGGTTCTGCGTCGCGATCACCATGAACGGACGGGGGAGTAGGTGCGTTTGGTTGTCAACCGACACCTGCCGTTCTTCCATGGCCTCAAGCAGCGAAGACTGCACCTTGGGCGACGCTCGGTTGATTTCGTCGCACAGCACCACGTTTGCGAACACTGGCCCTGGCCGAAAGGTGAACTCGCCGGTGATTTGACTGAGAATGGTCACCCCGGTGAGGTCCGAGGGCAGAAGGTCAGGGGTGAACTGGACGCGCGATGTCTCGCCACCCACCGACCTTGCAAGCGCCTTGGCAAGGAGTGTCTTACCGACCCCTGGAACGTCTTCAACGAGAAGGTGTCCTTCTGCCGCAAGACAAAGCACCGCCAGGTCGATTTGATCGGTTTTGCCATGCACGGCTCGGGCCACGTTGGCAGCGACCGCCTGCATGAGATCGCTGGCAGCCGTGATGGTTTCGGCCGGAAGGCGACCGGAGCGCTGGGCCCCGTTGGCGGCAGCTGCTTGCTGCCTGGATTCGGTCTGCTCGTTGGTCGCGGCTGCAGTGCTGACGTCCGTCATGGGGGGCCTAGGTTACCGGCCGTGCGGAGCCATCCGGTCGATGCCGTTGGGTGTCGGGCGGATCCCGGAGCGATGCGGGGGCGATGCCGGGGCGAATGCAGCCCCGCTTTCTCGGCTGGCAGTTCGCCAGAATCCTGCAACCGTTGGTAGTTTCGCTAGATGCAGATGGCCTATCCAGCAGAAGCTGAGCAGTTCCGTTCCCAAGTGCAGGATTTCCTGGTTGCCAACCTGCCGGAAGGCTGGGGTGGTACTGGGCAACTGGAAGGTGTCGAGCTTGAAGAGTTCGCCACCCAGTGGCGAAAAATCTTGTTCGAACACGGATATCTGGCGCCGAATTGGCCGAGAGCGTTTGGTGGCGGTGGTTTGTCGGCGTTAGAGCAGGTGATCCTTGCCGAAGAGTTCACCAAAGCTGGGGTGCCAGGAGGTGGGGCCAACGACGTGTTCGGCATCCAGATGTTGGGCAACACCATCTTGCAGTGGGGCACCGAAGAGCAGAAGAGCCACTATTTGCCCCGCATTTTGTCCGGCGACGACAAGTGGTGCCAGGGCTACAGCGAACCCAACGCAGGATCAGACCTTGGCAACCTGGGTACCCGTGCCGTGCTTGACGGGGATCAGTGGGTGATCAACGGGCAAAAGATCTGGACGTCCGCCGGGCACCTGGCTGACCACATCTTCGTGCTCTGCCGAACCGATGCCGAAGCACCGAAGCACAAGGGCATTTCGTTCATCCTGTGCGATATGCGCCAACCCGGCGTGGAAGTCCGACCCATCAAAATGATCTCGGGTGACACCGAATTCAACGAGGTGTTCTTTACAGACGCTGTGACGCCAAAACTCGACGTCATCGGGGGTGTCAACAACGGCTGGGCCGTGGCGATGACCCTTCTTGGCTACGAGCGTGGAGAGGCCGCTGCAACGCTTTCCATTCGATTCAAAGCCGATTTTGAGCGTCTGTTAGGACTGGCCAGGGATTACGGCAAGACCAACGACACTCGTATTCGCCAGCGGCTGGCCGATGCGTACATCCAGACTCGGATCATGGATTACTCGGGCAAGCGGGTACTCACGAAGTTCCTCGCCGGGCATCACCCCGGCCCCGATGCTGCCGTGTCCAAGCTGTTCTGGAGCGAGTACCACAAGGTCGAAACAGAACTCGCAATGGACATCATGGGCGCCGCTGCACTCGCACCCACCGGACGCAGGCCATCCAGCGCCTTCCAAACCGACGACGCCGGTGCCCCTAACTCCACCAATTCCTGGGTCGTCACCTTCCTCAACGCTCGCGCCGGCACCATCTACGCGGGCTCCAGCCAGGTCCAACGCAACATCATCGGCGAACAGGTCCTCGGGTTGCCGAAGGAACCGAGGACCGACGCGGGGGCATGGAAGGATTCAAAGAGCTGACGTAGGACCGAAGGGACGGAGTCGGCGATGCCGAATCCTGACCGTGTGAATGGAAGGATTCAAAGAGCTGACGAGATCAGACCTGGCGGGTCCTGCCTCCTCCGGGTTCCCTCCCACCGTGTCTCATGGGTTGCTCCCCTCGGGTTCAACTCCGATCCCTCCGTTTCACCACTCGGCCGCGCCCGTCCTCGCTGCGCTGCGGGCGGCGGGTCCCTCCCTTCGGGTCACCCGCCACGTCTGAGCTCGGCTTGCCGGTGCGGGAAGAGTCGAGATCAAAAGCGTTCCTGGTGGAGGGAGGTTGGCTTAGCGGGGTGGGGGTGGGGCGATGATGGATTGGTAAACGGCTTGCTTGAGTTGGCTGCGGATTGGGTAGGTGGATGACGGCAGGAGTTGGGTCATGAAGGTGAGCGTCAGGTCTTCGGCTGGGTCGTTGAGGGACCATGTCGAGGCGGCGCCTCCCCAGCCGAAGTCACCGACGCTGCCGGCGTTCTTGGTGTCTGCTGGGTTGATGGTGACTGACACGCCGAACCCGAAACCGGTCCCGGGGAAAGGGGTCTCGGCGAACAAGGGGCGTCCGTAGGCCTCAAGGTCGACGTTGCCTGGCAGATGGTTGGAAGCCATCAGTTTCACGGTGTGGGGCGCGAGCAACCTCACGCCCTCGAACTCGCCCTGCCCCACCAGCATCTGCTGGAAGCGGAAGTAGTCGCGCAACGTGGACACCAGTCCGCCGCCACCGGAGAGGAATGTGGGGTTGCGGACCTTTGCCTCGCTGCCCAAGAGATCGAATCGGAGGGCGGTCCGATCTGGTCCCATGGGTACATACAAAGCGGCCAGCCGATCGAGTTGCTCCGGCTGGCACCCGAAGCCGGTGTCGTCCATGCGAAGCGGAGCAAAGATGTGCGTCTCGAAAAATTGGTCCAACGTCATGCCGGAGAGCACTTCGATCACACGGCCCATCACGTCCAGCCCAACGGAGTAGCTCCACTCTGAGCCTGGCTGGAACAGCAGTGGCATGGCGGCCCAGTCGTTGCATGCGGCCTCAAGATCCATGCCTTCCTTCACCCCGAGTTCATGGCCGCCCATGCGATAGATCTCGTCCACGGGATGTGTTCGCATGAACCCGTAGGTGAGACCCGCAGTGTGCGAGAGGAGGTGCCAAATTCGGACCGGCTCGGTGGCCGGTACCGTGACAGGCGCTGCAGCAGTTCCCTTGGTGTACACGCGGCAGTTTTCGAACGCCGGGATGTATTTGGAAACGGGATCCGAGAGTTCGAACGCTCCTTGTTCCCAGAGGATCATTGCGGCAACGGCAGTCACCGGTTTGGTCATCGAATAGATGCGGAACACGGTGTCTGGCTCCACTGCAAGGTTGGCTTCAAGATCGCGCTTGCCGGAGTGGTGCACGTAGGCGGGCTGCCCGCCGCGACCGACGGCGACGGAGTATCCGGGAAGTAGTCCTCGATCCACGTAGCTATCCAGCCGCTGGGCGACGCGATTCAGCCGATCCGGGTCCAGGCCCAGCGTGAGCGGATCAACGACCGCTTGCAGGCCGGCGTCGGTGCGATTTACAGGCTTCTTCCGCTTCAACGGTTTCCCAGATTTGGGCGGCAATGAACTTTTCGTGGACACCAGATGACGGTATGTACGTGCTGGGTGTCGTTCCAAGTTGGCGACGCGCTCCAGGTGGCGCCTGGGTGGGGCAAATGAGCGTGGCATGTGCGCAGCACGGTTGCACACGCGCGATGCTGGGGAAATGGTTCGATCGTCGGCTCGTGGCACGGAACCTGCTGCCGCGTTCCGATTACGGTCGGCGGTGACGCAAGCCATGCCTGGCGGTGTCGGTGCGGGGGTCGTTTTGGCAATCGCCCGCCGCCCACGGCTGTGGGTCACCGCAGCCCGCCTCGCCAAACGTTTGCGTCCCGACCAGGGGCACAACATCGACGCATTCCTCCGGTTCCGCAACCAAACCCAGCGTGGCGGCGACGGTTCCGGACCACCAGATCCGCACGACCTTGTCCAATTTTTGGACTGGGCCAGGAAATGGGACGGTACTACTCAGGGTACGTTGAACTAGGTTCACTTGATGGCTGGGGCTCTGCTTCTCAACGCTTCGTATGAACCCCTGTGTGTGGTTCCGGTACGTCGCGCTGTAGTCCTGGTGCTGAAGCAAAAGGCTGAGGTTGTTCACCAAGCGGATCGGGCGTTGCATTCCGAACGGGTCGTGTTCCAAGCGCCGTCCGTCATCCGTCTGGTGACGTTCGTCAAAGTCCCATTCCGATCCAAAGTTCCACTCAACCGTCGGGCCGTTTTCGCTCGCGACGCGCATCGCTGCCAGTACTGCTTTGCCGCTGCTGAGAACATCGATCACGTGATCCCTCGGGCCAAGGGCGGTACCCACACGTGGGACAACGTCGTTGCCAGCTGTAAACCCTGCAACGCTCGAAAGGGCGACCAACTGCTGGAACACACCAACCTTGTGCTCCGTCGCCGGCCGGCCGTGCCGCACACGCTGACTTGGATGCTTGTTGCATTGGGTAACGTCAGTCCGGAATGGGAGCCGTACCTTCACGCACCCGCTGCCTGATAGTCAGCGCGCTGGTTATCAGTGTCGCGGGCGCGCTGCTGTCTACTGGGTCGCCCGTGCTTGCACGCGTGACAGCGGTCCCCGGTGCTTCGGTGCCGGGGGTTGCCACCACAGCGCCTTCGGTAGCACCGGCACCTGCGCAATTGTCATGGCGTCCATGCCAACAGGACCCCTCGTTGCAGTGCGGCTCGTTGGCGGTACCGCTGGATTACACCAAACCGGCTGGCCAGCAGATCTCTATCGGTTTGCTGCGAGTGCCAGCGAGACGTCAGTCGCGGCGCATCGGTTCGTTGTTGGTGAACCCCGGGGGGCCTGGTGCATCCGGCGTGGATTTCGCCGCTCGTGCTCGGCGGTTGTTCGGGTCTCGAATTACTGACCGTTTCGATGTCGTTGGGTTCGATCCCCGCGGCACGTTGAGGTCAAGCCAAGCGGATTGCCTATCCGACGTTCGTATGGATGCATATCTCGCGGCAGACCCTGTTCCAGACACGGCCGGAGAGTGGGCCGAGTTGGTGCGGGTGTCGAAGGAGTTGGCTGAGGGTTGCCGCACCAATGTCGGGGCTGACTCGTTGACGCACCTCGGAACATTCGACGCTGCGCGTGACATGGAACAGATTCGTCGGGCACTGGGCGAGGAAACCATCTCCATGTTCGGCTTTTCATACGGCACGCTTTTGGGCGCAACGTACGCAGAGCTCTACCCCTCTCGCGTCCGAGCGTTTGCGCTCGATGGTGCGCTTGATGCTCAAGCGTCTGGCGCGCAACGTTCACGGGAACAGGCACGCGGCTTCGAGCAAGTCCTCACCGCATGGGCTGCCGGGTGTGAGGATCGAAAGTCCTGCCCGAAATCCATTCGCACCTCACCACTCAGTGCCGTTGACGCCATCCTCGCTTCTGTGGAACAAAAACCCATGAAGGTCGGAACGCGTTTGCTTGGACCAGGTGAAGCGATGCTCGGTATTGTCCGCGCGTTGTACAGCCGGGCCAATGGATGGCCACGGTTGGATGCGGCACTGGTGGATGCGGCGCAAGGCAAAGGGGACAAGCTTCTCGCCTTGTCAGACGACTATTCCAACCGCGATCAACGTGGTCGTTACGACGGCGTGTTGGAATCCAACACTGCAATCAACTGCATTGACGCAGGCGGCGCGCGCAGTCTCGAAGCCATTCAGAAACTCGCGAAAGAGTTGGCGGTTGTGTCTCCTCGATTCGGGGCGGCCATTGCATACGGGAGCCTCCCTTGTGTGTATTGGTCGGCCCCATCGTTAAGCGATGGTTGGACAACCCGAGCGCAGGGCTCTGCTCCGATCCTCGTGATCGGTACCACCAACGACCCGGCCACTCCATATGTGTGGGCTCAGTCCATGGCACGTCAACTCGATAACGGTGTCCTCCTCACCAACGTCGGCGACAATCACACCGCGTATTTTTCCGGTAGCTCCTGCGTCCGCAACGCCATCGAGTCCTACCTGGTCAACCTCACCGTGCCAAGAGCCGGCACTCGCTGCTCGTAGTTCCGAGCTGCATCGGCACCTGCCGTGAACCGCATCGCTATTTGGTGTGGCAACCGAAGGCGATGTTCGCGACTCCGTAGGTTCGGAGCTTTGGCATGCCTGGAAGTAGCGGGCGACTTTGTGGCACAACGCCTGGACCACTGCGAGGGGTATCAGCTCAACAACGGCTGTGCGAGGTCAAGGTTCCACGACCGTAACGCGAAACTGTTCGGCGCCGAAATTACGGCGGTCTCCGAGTCGGAGGAATCTGGCGTTACGACCTTCTTTTTTGGTAAATGCAACCGAAACTTAGTTACAGAAGGCTCGGTCTCGTTGGTCGCACACACCGCTTGAGTCCTCGGGACGCTTCGTTGTCGTGAGACCAACTCTGCCCTAACCACGCAATCCGTTGGCGTCGTTTCTCGCCTCCGGCGGCGTTGCTGTCCCATTGAGCTTTCGGTGCGGTATGGCTTCCTGCAGGCCTGTTTCTGTTGACGATGGGGTGATCACTGGTTGTGATCACGAACACCAGTTCGATCAGTCGCTGTATACTTTCTATGTGGACGCGGCGTTGGTGGACATCACGGAAGGGCTTGGCGAGGGGTTCGCCCGGTTGATGTTGTACGTGTCTGAACATGTTCTGTGTGCAGATGATGTTGTTGCCGTTCGACGGTTGGTTGATACTGCCGAGTTGGCATGTACGCGTACGGTCGCGAAGTTCGCCCGGGAGGCTGAGTTTCGTGAGTTGGGGTTCCGCGATATTGGTTCGTGGATGGCTGCGAAGACTGGTTCGCGTCGCACCGAAGGCCATGCCCGGTGCGAGCAGGCCAAGCTGCTCGAGGATTTGCCTGAGGTTGCTGCGGCGGTGTTGGCTGGGACGTTCAGTGCTGCGCATTTGCGGTGCTTGTCGGCGAGCGTGTCCAGGAAGCGTCTTGCTCTTGCGCAGCGTGATCAGCATGTGTTTGTCCAGGCGGCGGTGTGGTTGGACGCGTCGTTGTTCTCACAACTGGTCCAGCGTTGGGTTGCGCTCGCGGACGATGAATTGTGTGACCCCAGCCAGCCTGGCAAGGAAGACGGCCAGTTCGATGCGCGCCGGTTGCAGTTGACGTTGATGTTGGATGGGATGTGGCGGCTCAACGGTGTGTTCGACCCGGTCGCTGGCGAAGCCGTCCAAGCCGTGTTGGCGGCTGTCACCCCGGAACCATCGAAGGACGACCCGCGGACACCAGCCCAACGGCGTGCTGACGGGTTCATTGAGTGGTGTCAGTCGTTCCTTGCAGAGCAGGACCGTGTGCATCTCGGTAACGAACGACCGAATGTGAACGTGGTCTTCCACACCGCTGACGGTTCAGCTCACACCACCGGCGGCCATTTCCTCCGGAACTGGCAGTTGGGCCAGGTGATGTGCGACGCGACGTTCACCGCTGTGGCGGCGACGTTGAAAGGCCTACCGTTCGACGTCGGAACCCCGTTGAGGGCGATCCCGGCAAGGAACCGCAAAGCAGTCGTCGTCCGTGACCGGTGTTGCAGGTTTCCGCATTGTGGCCGGCCGGCGAGCCGGAATGACCGAGAGGTGAGCGGAGGGATCGGAGCGAATCCGAAGGGTAGTCCGCAATGTTGTGGTGTGAGATTCACCACATTCTGGGACGTGAGAACGGTGGAGCGCATGAGCTTCCAAATCTGGTTCTTCTGTGTGCTTATCATCACCGTGAAGTCCACCGCCAAGGCATCAAACTCGCCTGGGACGACCCCACACTGACAGCGAGGCTGCCGAGCGGAACTCTGTTACAAGGCCCCCCACACCCCACCACCCAAGCAACATTGCTTTAGTCCCTACCCGAATTTCCCACGGTCACCAGGACGCGAACCCCGTCGCGCCCTGGCGCAGCCGCGTCCATCCAGCGGAGTGGGTGGGGGTGACCCGACGGAAGGGGCCCGCCGCGCGCAGCGAAGCGAGCACGGTGGGAAGGGGCCGGAGGAGGCAGGACCCGCCACCCACGCAGCGGGACTGTGGCTACCCACGCAGCGGGACTGTGGCTACCCACGCAGCGGACCGGCCGGTGGAGGCAGGACCCGCCACCCACGCAGCGGGACTGTGGCTACCCACGCAGCGGAAATCGCATACGACACAACCAGGAAAGGCGCAAGAACTGGGAGACGTGGCATACGGCGGTACTCTGGAGGGGAAATGAATCCCACACCTGTCGGCAGCGGCACCCGTTCCGCGACGCCGAAACCAGCCGCCCGTCCGAGCGCGGCCGCTACAAAACCTCGTCCAACCGCTCGTCCTGCAGCCCGAGCTGTCGCCGTTGCGCCTCGGCCAGCGGCCAAGTCGGTGGCCAAGTCCATACCCAAGTCTGCGGCGAAAAGTTCGCCCAAAAAGGCTGCAGCGAAACCTGTGGCGAAGTCCTCGGTGAAGCCAGTGGCTAAGTCTCTTGTCAAGCCAACGGTTAAGCCAGCAGCAAAGAAAGCTGCCAAACCCGCAGTGGCGAAGGGCGTTGCCAAGGTTGCGGCAGCCTCGGCGAAGCAACCTGTGAGGAAGCAGGTAATGGCCAAGAAGACGGCTCCCGTTAAGCAGATTCTGGCGAAGCCGGTCGCCAAGAAGGTCGTCGCCGAGAAGGCTCCCGCCAAGAAGGCTCCTACGAAGCAGGTTGTTGCTCAGAAGGTTCCCGCCAAGAAGGGTCCAACGAAGCAGGTTATTGCTCAGAAGGTTCCCGCCAAGAAGGGTCCGACGAAGCAGGTTGTGGCTCGGAAGGCTCCCGCCAAGAAGGGTCCAACGAAGCAGGTTGTGGCTCAGAAGGTTGTTGTTCAGAAGGCACCAGCGAAGAAGGCTCCCGCTCATCAGGTTCCGGCCAAACGAGTTCCGGTGGGCAAGGCCGCTGCAAAGCTGGCTCCGGTAGCTCCAGCAACTAAGCCTGTTGCGGCTGCACCGAAGGCCGCTCAGTCACCCAAGGCAGCACGCGCGGGTAGCACCAACCCGTTCGCGGCGTTGGGAGTTCCGAAGGACGTGGTGTCTGCCCTCGACGCCCAGGGCATCACCAGTCCGTTCCCCATTCAAGAACTGACCATCCGGGACGGCCTTGCGGGGCGCGACGTGTGCGGGCAGGCAAAAACTGGCTCTGGCAAGACGCTTGCGTTCGGCATTCCCCTTGTCTCCCGACTCACGCACCGTGCTGCGCCTCGTAAGCCTTTGGCTTTGATCCTCGTTCCAACCCGCGAACTCGCAGCTCAGGTGGAACGCGAAATGATCTGGCTGGCCAAGCCAGGCGGGTACAGCGTCGTGTCGGTGTACGGCGGCGTATCGATGGACGACCAGCGCAGCAAGCTGCTGAAGGGTGCCGAGATCGTCGTTGCAACACCCGGGCGGCTTATCGATCTTCTTGGACGCGGCGACATTGACCTTGGATCCCTGGAGTTTCTGGTCATCGACGAAGCGGACCGCATGTGCGACATGGGCTTCATGCCAAATGTCGAATGGATTTTGCGCAAGATGCCCCGCCACCGCCAGACACTGCTGTTTTCGGCAACGTTGGGCAGCGACGTCAACTCGCTGATCCGCCACGAACTGCGTGATCCTGTTCGCCACGTGGTGGAATCCACCACCACAACGGTCGATTCCTCCGTGCATCACTTCCTGCAGGTCCACCAGATGGACAAGTCCAAGGTTGTGGCTGCAATCCTTCGGTCAAACGACCGCAGCATCGTCTTCCTGAATACAAAGCGCGCATGTGATCGTCTGGCGGACGAGTTGAAGGACCTGGGTATCAACGTCCGAGCAATTCACGGTGACCTGTCCCAGGACCAACGCAACCGGGCACTTCGCCAATTCACCGGTGGACAGATCACTGCGCTGATCGCTACCGATGTGGCAGCTCGCGGCCTGCACATAGACGGGGTCGACGTAGTTGTGCAGGCCGATATCCCAGACGATCACAAGACCTATCTGCACCGCGTCTGGCCGTACTGCCCGTGCCGGCGCAGCTGGTGTGGTTGTGACGTTAGCGATGTGGAACCAGCTGTTGGAAGTTGAACGGTTGCAGAAGCGTCTTGGCATGAGCATGAAGGCGGTGGAGATGTTCTCCAACGACCAACGACTCACAGTCCTCGGCGACTGGAAGTCGTGACCACTTGGCGGGTCCAGCACATCAGCGGACCCGCTGAGGAACTGTTCAACGGCAGTTCGTCTTCTGCATCCCTGCTCGCCGGAACTGCCCCGCTCCAACCGACCTTGCGGTTTGTCACCGTGGATTCACCAACCCTCGTTCTTGGGTCCGGTCAAACCGAGTCGATCGTCAGCTCCATCCCACAACGAGCGCCCCAATTCGTGCGCCGGCGGAGCGGAGGAGGTGCGGTGTGGTTGGACTCTGCAGAACAGGTTTGGGTAGATGTCATCGTGCCGACTGGTCATCACTTGTGGAGTAGTGACGTCACGGAATCGTTCGCATGGCTTGGCAGAGCATGGGTACGGACTGCGCTGGCGGTGGGAGTAAACGAACCAATCTCGATCCACGTTGGGCGCCTTGAGTCCTCTGATTGGTCTGACCTGTTGTGTTTTGCCGGGCGAGGTCCCGGGGAAGTGTTTGTGCGCAATCGGAAACTCGTTGGCATCTCGCAACGCAGGTCCCGTGCGGGTGCCCTGTTCCAATGCGGAATCCTCACCCGCTGGACGTTTGACCCGCAATGGTTCTCGGCCGCGGCCCGGCCCAACACGGTCGATTCTCATGTGATGCACGCAGGCATTGGGCTGGGTGAATTGGTTGAACCACTTGAACCACCGGACCTTCCTGCGCGGGTAGAGACGGCCTTTGTCGACGCCGTTCTCTGGGTCGATTCGCAGGTCGATTCACAGCCGTCTAGGTCGGACGGCCGGCCGCGTGGTGAACTGGCGTCATCATGAGCGCTCCGACTGAACCTGAACTGCTGTACGACGTCACCGACAGAATCGCCACCATCACGTTCAACCGGCCAGACCGGATGAACACGATTACCGGGACCATGCTGGACCTGATGTGCGACCTGCTCTTGCGCGCCGACCGCGATCGTGATGTGCGAGTGATTGTTCTCACCGGTAACGGTCGTGCGTTCTGCGCGGGGCTTGATGTCAAAGCTCAGGCCGAAGGAACGGGGATGTTGTCCGGCGACATTGGGCCGCAACAACTTGATCTGCGCCGCACTCCGCCAACTGTTCTGCACGCGCTCGACACGCCAACAATCGCAGCGATCAACGGTGGCGCTGCTGGCTACGGGTTGGACATTGCGCTCGGTTGCGACATGCGAATCGCTGCTCGTTCGGCGAAACTTGCGCTGAGCTTTACCAAACGCGGCATCCTGCCGGAGAGTGGCGGTACGTGGTTGCTGCCGCGCATGATTGGGTACGCCAAGGCAGCGGAACTGTTCTTCACGGGCCGCACCGTGGATGCGACCGAAGCCGAACGGCTTGGCCTTGTGAGTCGCGTGGTGGACGACGCCGACCTGAGAGAAACGGCGATGGGCCTGGCTGCAGAGATCGCTGCCAACGCACCGTTGGCAGTTGCGGCGGCGAAACGGATGATGCGGATGGCCGAGACCGAGACATTCGAACAGAACGTCAACCATGTGTACTTACAGTTGTTGCCGTTGCTTCGCAGCAAAGACTTTGCCGAAGCTATGCATGCTTTTGTTGAGAAGCGTCCGCCGGAATTCATCGGTCGCTAACGACACTGTAGCGCCGGTGCGCAGATTCGTTCGAGCCCAGCACCGTCGAACAGAGCAGTGATACCGAACTGATCGGTATCACGCTGCATTGTTTCGTCGGTGGGTCGTTCGATAATCCGGCCGGCCGCGTCGGTGATGGTGGTGAGTTTGCGGGCATCGCTGGACGAGTTGAGGAACACCTGGGGATGCGACAGCACCCAGTGCACGGCACGACCAATCGCATCGGCATCTTCCAGCGGCTCGTACCAGGAAAAGTGTGGTCCGTCGCTGGAAGAACTAGAAGAACTGGATGAACCGGATGACGCACCCCACCGGCCGCGTGCGATGGACTTAATTGTCTGTACCGCTACGTTCTGGTCAGCGCACAGAGCCAGAAGGTCTTCCACGTCTGACCGGTAGTCGGGCCGAGCCATCATGGTGAAATTGAACGGCAGCAGCACCGAGTCAAACGGGAACTGTTGCAGGCTGCGCAGATGCATGCCCGGGATCCGGACGCCATGACCGGTTACTCCGATGTGCCCGACGAGTCCTTCGTCACGTGCAGCACTCAGCGCAGCGACAGCGCCGTCCGGAGCAAAGGCAGCGGTCCATTCGTCCTCTTCCACCAGATTGTGCAGCTGAATGAGATCAACTCGGTCGACACCCATTCGTTGGAGGGAGCGCTCAAGTTCAGCCCGGGCCGCCACACCACTGCGTTCGCCGGTCTTGGTCGCAAGAAAGACCGAGTCGCGATGCGCCGCCAGCCAGGGTCGGAGCCTGTCCTCGGACGCGCCGTAACCAGCAGCGGTATCAATGTGGTTGATGCCTGCGGACTGGACCACTTGCAGCGTTGCGTCGGCGCGGGCTTGGGACATTCCGCCGAGTGCGGCAGCGCCGAAGATCACGCGGGTCGACCGATGCGTCGTGCGGCCGAACTGCTGCACAGGAAGACTGCGAGGAAGGCTCGTCGAATTTTTCGTCGGAATGCTCATAGCGGAACCGTAGACCCCGTCACTCTCCAGCGCGCCATTCGGATCGGCCGGAGCGGACGCCGGTTGAAGAAACCCCCCACAGTTGGCGCGCAACGGTGAGCGGAGTCGCGTGCTCTGGGATTTCGTGTGGTGGCCGCGGCGCAATGGCGAGGTGAGGCAACGCTGCGAGCGCCTGTTGCTTCAGGGCGGCGGACTCGTACCAGTGGTCTTGGTTGATCTGCGCCCACTTGTCTGCACCCATCACGAGGACGTCGTAACCGGCGCTGATCTCGGAAAGCAACTGGTTGGTGGTGACCACCACCCCAATCCATGGCCGATCGGCAAGGAGGCGTCGGAGGGCGTCGGCGCGTTCGGTTGCGGACGGCGTGATGTGGCCCTCTTTGCCCAGTGCGGATTCTGAGATCACCAGATCAACACGCTGCAACCCGAAGTGCTGCCAAGCGGACTCGGCAATGGCGACGTGCGCGATGGTTGCGGGGTTGAACGATCCTGGGTAGCAGCCGATCACTGAGGGGCTCCCAGCGCGTCGGTGAACAGCACGCCGGGGACTCCAGCGAGACGACCCGCAGGAATGGTTGGATCTGCCTCCAGCAGGCGTGCGGTCATGGGGGCTTTGCTCGGTCCGGTAGCGAGCCAACAGAGCGCTCTGGACCTGAGGAGAATGGGATAGGTGAGCGTGACTCGTCGTGTCGCCTGGTACTCGATGGTGGCGGAGTAGGCGGGAGAGTGGGCGGGAAAGTGGGCAGGAGAGTACGAGGCCGATGCGACGGCACAGAGCAGTAGCGGGTCGTGCGGGACCAGGCTGGCGGTGTGGCCGTCGTCGCCGAGACCCAAATGCACAACATCAAAAACTCCGTCCAGACCCAACACATCGACGACGTGCCGGCTGGCCGCGGCGGCAACTGCTTCAGGGTCGGCTGAACCGGCGGGAATGAGGTGCAGCCGGTCGCCGAGAAGGGGGCCCAGTGCGCCACGCAACTGGTGGGCGTTGCGGCGCGGATCGGTGTCGGGGACAACTCGTTCGTCCACTTGGAAGACATGAAGCCGGTGCCACGGGACGTCGTGTAAGGACAACTCCCCAAACATCGCCGCTGGGGTTCTGCCGCCGGAAAAAGCAATGGAGACGATCGCCCGCTGATCGCTTGCGTCTCGAATCTGGTGAGCAATCCATGACGCGGCCGAGCTTGCCGCTGCAGCTTCAGAGGTTCGTACCTCGAGTCGTGCCCCGACGGGTCGAACGGCTGTTTGGGTCAACACTTCAACAGTCATGGTTAACCATGAAAACATCTGACAATTCGCGCAGATTGCACCCTGCGACGCTGGCCCCCGGGGAGAACGCGGTGCTACGTTGAGGAGACGCCGTGGAGGCGTAGTGGAGACGATTGGGATAGCCAGTGGCTAACCCGTCCCTCGCTGGGCCGCCACCTTGTCTTCGTTGGTACATCGTGGGTTACCTCTTCCTCAACAACACGCGGGTCAAGCTCGACGACCGTGGCCGCTTCGCGGTCTCGGCAGCCGACTTCGACCAATTGCGTCACGGCGATGACGCCGCTGACGTCATTGTCGCGCTGGGGAAGGACAACCAACTCGAGATCTGGCCACGAGATGCGTTTGAGGCCAAAGCCCAACGCATGAAGGAAAAGGCTGACGAGACAAACGACGAGTACTGGCTGAAGTCACTTCGCCGCCTTACGGCCAACGCGAAAATGGCCCAAGTAGACAAGCAGCGTCGTGTTGCGTTGCCGAACGAACTTCGCAAACTTGCCGGCGTTGGTGATGGCGTGGACGTTGCTGTCAATGGCTGCTTCGACCACATCGAAGTGTGGATCCCCGAACAGTTCGCTGCGGCGACCGACCGGGCGGAGCGTGACCTGTGATGACTATGGAACGCCCTTCACGACCATTGTTCCATCACGTGCCGGTGATGCTGAAGGAGGTCCTTCATTGGTTCGAATCGGTTCCTGCCGGTTGGATTGTTGACGCCACGCTCGGCGGCGCAGGACACACCATGGCAATTCTGGAAGCCCACCCGCACCTCCGCGTGTTGGGGATTGATCAGGATCCGCTCGCAATCGAAACCGCCACAGAAAGGCTGCGTTCCCACCACGACCGGGCACGCGTCTGGACTGGGCGATTCGACCGGATGGCCGAAGCGGTGCGTGAAACCGGATCAATTCCGGTTGTTGGTGTGCTGATGGACCTTGGTGTCTCATCGGCGCAGTTCGACATCGCCGAACGGGGTTTCTCCTACCGGGCCGATGCCCCCCTGGACATGCGTATGGACACCACACAGGGTCCAACCGCAGCAGACCTGCTCGCTCAACTCAGCGAGTACGAAATTGCCGATCTGCTCCGTAATTACGGAGACGAGCGGTTTGCAGGCCGTATTGCAAGGGCTGTAGTCAGCGCTCGTACGGCCGGTCGTCTGATGACGACCACAACAGAACTTGTCACGCTGACGACCGCTGCAATCCCTGCGGCAACGCGGCGTACCGGCGGCCATCCTGCAAAGCGCACGTTTCAAGCGCTGCGGATAGCTGTCAATCAAGAACTCGATGTCCTCGCCCCTGCACTCAAGACCGCGATCGAGCTGCTTGCCCCCCAAGGCCGGCTGGTCGTGCTGTCGTATCACTCGGGTGAGGATCGCATCGTGAAGGAAAACCTCCGTCTCGCTGAGACCGGTGGGTGCACATGTCCGGACGGCCTGCCCTGCAGATGCGGGGCACTTCCCCGAGGCCGTTCACTGAAGCGTGGTGTCACCCGCCCCTCGGCGGACGAGGTTGCAGCAAATCCCCGATCATCGAGCGCCCTTGCCCGGGTGTTCGAGAAGAACGACTTTCCCCAGGAGCTGCTCTCATGAGTCACGCCGGTACACGCGCACGAACTCCGTATCGGGAACAGGCAGTGAAAAACGCTCCCTCGAGAGTTGTGGACATCACAGACGATGCAATGCAGCAGCGACACCGCACAACGTTCGGCACAACGTCCGGCACATCGTCCGCCCCAGCAGGTTGGTCGTTCGCATAGTTCTGTTTCGTCTCGCACGGCGGAAAACGTTCGTGGCGTTGACACCGACATTGTACGTGCACTGATGTTCGCGCAGGGTTTGGACGAACGTGGCGGACGATTGCCGCTGGCCAGCGATTCAATGTCAGACGAGGAACGGCGTCCGCATCACATTGTTGCTGAACGTCAAGGTTCAGTGCATCGACCAACTGAATTTGCCGAGATCTATCGCATGGCGGAGTCTTTTGAGGACGGGCTGCCCAACGTTTCTGCCGTCCGCCCGTTGACTCACAAGGTGCGCCTTGCGACGTCGGACCAGGAGTCCATCACGTCCGCCGGGGCGCCGTTGTTTACCCCTCGCGAGGCTCCAAGTCATCTTCGTGCGCTTCCACAGCGACGAGAACTGCCAACCGTTGATCGTCGGACTGCCCTTGCGCCAACGGCGTCGTTCTCGACGCCACGTTCGCCTCGCCTGACACAGCCCTCTGCTGGTAACGCTGCCAGAGCTTCTCGCTCGAGAACGTTGTCAACGACAGTTCAACCTGGCAACACAACGTCAGCGTCGGTCGCCGTTGGAGCCCTTGCATTTGCGCAGCCAGTTGCAGCAAGCGCCCAGCGCGACATCGCGAAACCACTTCGCCCTGCGCTCCACGCAGTGTCGTCTGCCCCGAAGAAGATTGCGTCGTATGGCGTCGTGGCGTTCTGGGTGATGTTCGTGATGGCCTTCCTGTTTGTCGCTGTTGTGATGCATGCCGGCATTGCGCACCGCCAGATGACGCTCGACGAGATCAATGTTCAGCTGGAACAGTCGGAGTATTCCAACGCACAACTGCGCGTTGAAGTTGCATCGCTCCAATCCCCGACCCGGATCGCCGATGCTGCTGCGCGCCTCGGACTGAGCAGCCCAACCGGTATTCGTTTCGTCCAGGCAATCCCAGCGTCGGTCGCGCCGGTTGCGGCAGCTCAAGTTTCTGGCACTGTCAATTCAACCGAGATCAGTGGTGGCGTAGTCGCCGGCCAGACTGGCGGCTGATCGTGGGTTTCGAAGGCCGTACCTCGGCCCCATCGCGCTCCTTCGCGCCGCGCTCACTTCCGCCGCGGTCGAGCCATGGCGGGTCCGACGGCGCACGGTCCGGCCATGCGCGTCCCAGCCAAACGCGTTCCAAACCGGCCCCCACTCAGCAGGTCCGTTCCAACAAGGCGAGTCCAACCGAGGCGCGTCCAACCGGGGCGCGTCCAGCCGATGGACGACCCAGCCGATCACGGCCGCCCATTCAGCCACACGCGGCTCGTTCAGCCCGTCCAATCAGAGGTGCTTCGGAATCTGCTCCTCACGTCGGACCTTTGACGCGTCCCGCAAATCGCACCAAGAAGACTTCGCTACGCGAACGCGAGCCGCGCCCAAGCGCACCATTGGGGGAATTCGACCGCGCTCCTCGTACCGTTACAGACACGTTCACTCGGGGTTCTCAAGCGAGTGTCGGTACCCCGCCGTCCATACGTTGGTGGCGAGGTCGCCCCGGGGTAATGAGCGTCTCGGTGATTGTTCTCTCGCTTGTCGTGACGGGTCGTGTCGCGCAGTTGCAAATGGCCGGTGAAGGAAATGGGATCGCAACCGAACGTCGCCAGGTCCTGTCGGCTGCACGTGGCGATTTGTTGGACCGCACTGGCCAGCCGCTCGCAGTGAATGACTCGGTGGGTGATGTATTCGTCGACGCGATTGGTGTGAGTAACGGTCTGACCTCGTGGGGACCCAAGGATCGAGCTGGCCTCCAGAAGGACTTGGATGCAGTTAGTGCTGTGCTGGGTCTGAACGCTGCCGAGATGGCCGAAAAAGTTTCCGTCGGCTCCCATTGGGTTGCACTGAAGAAGGGCATCTCAGCGGCCGACGCGCGTCGAATCCGAGACATGAAGCAAACCCTGATCACGGTGAACGACCGGCCACGGCGGGTGTACCCGGACGGGGACATCATGCGTGGACTTGTTGGATCAGTACAGGTCAGCAACACCAAGACTTCAGCTGGCGACACCGTGGACGATCTCACAGGTCGCAGCGGTTTGGAGAAGTTGCTGGACAAAGAGCTCACCGGCGTGCCCGGAGAACTACTCACAGAACGCGGACCCGGCAACCGTGAAATCCCGTCGCCTAATCGGCGGCTTGTCCCCTCACAAAAGGGGAAGTCGTTTGTGCTCTCGGTGGATCGCTCGCTGCAGTACCAAACCGAACAGAACTTGCGCCGGGCGCTGCAGACGTATGGCGCAGTTGGTGGTTACGTCGGCGTGATGGACGTTGAAACAGGCGACCTCTTGGCGTCAGTCGCCATGCGAGTCGATCCGAAAACCGGGGAAATCGAATCAAAGGGCTACAACGCGGGTGTTATCGACACTTACGAACCGGGCTCCACAATGAAACCGTTCACGATGGCCGCAGCGCTGGACTCAGGCACGGTCACAACCGAGACCCGTTTCAATGTGCAAGATCACCTCATCATGAAGTTCAAGAAGGAACAGAAGCGGTTTAAGGACGACACTCCACACAAAGCGCAGTACTGGTCAGTCCGAGACATTTTGGTGAACTCCTCCAACGTCGGAACCATCACTGTGGCGCGCAAGCTCGGACCGGAAGCTGTGAACGCAAACCTGAAGCAATTCGGGTTTGGAGCAAAGACCGGCATTGCTGACCCGAAGAGCGAATCGCCTGGCATTATGCGCGACGTGAAGGACTGGTCTGGCGTCGACATAGGAACTGTGCCAATCGGGCAAGGAATTTCTGTCTCTCCAGTTCAGATGTTGGCCGCGATGAACTCGCTCGCTGCGGACGGAACGTATGTCACCCCTCGGTTGGTCACGGCCTCAATTGCCGCTGACGGAACTCGTACCGAACAGCCCGTGCAAAGGCGTCGGGTCGTCCGCAGCGAGACCGCAGCCGAAGTCCGTTCGATCCTCGCCGATGTGGTGCGCGTCGGTACGGGCAAACGGGCAAAGGTGAGCGGGTACGAGGTAGCCGGAAAGACGGGAACGGCGCAGAAGGCGGAGAAGGGCACCTATTCGGAGACGGCGTACGTAGCAAGCTTCGCCGGCTTCTATCCAGCTGCGGCTCCAAAGTTGTCCATCCTGGTGATCCTCGACGAGCCATACGAGGAGTACGGCGGGTTAACAGCAGCGCCTGTTTTTGCAGACATGGTGAGGGTTACCGCTCAGCGTTATCGAATTGCCCCGCAACGCGAGACGGGTGACGCAAGCAGCGCTTCGCAGGTTCTTGTTACTCCTGAGCTGCGCGCGGTGAATGATCCGACCCGGCACGCAGTTGCCCCGGCCCGACCTATCCCCGAACAGATCGATCCGCTGACCGGCGAAGTCATCCCGCCAAGTTCAGTCCCCGGTTCGGTCCCCGGTTCAGTCCCCGGTTCGGTCCCAGTTTCGCAAGCGTCGTCAAAACCGGTGTCGTCCAAATCCGTGGCAAAGACGGAAGTCAAGACGGAAGTCAAGAGGGAAGTTAAGACGGAAGCAAGAACGAAAGCAAAGTCCGGCGCTGAAGTGGGCACCTCTTCTGGTTCCACCGTCAGCGGGGTCGCAGCGCGCAAAACGCCATCGGATGCGACGGCGGACGCCAGTACCGCTGCACAGACTTCGGCGCAGGAAGCCTCACCCGAACCAGCAGCTGAAACCGGCGCCGTTGGCATTGCTGGTAATGCCGTGACAAAGGTTGGGCAGTGATCATGGCGACGCGTTCGTTGGACGAAGTCATTGCTGACGTCCGGAGCCGCAATGTCAGTGTCGTCGAGGCGTCGGCTGCCGATCGCCCTTCGCCCGCCACATCATCGGCCGACGTCCAATTGGCAGGTTGCACGCACGATTCACGCGAGGTTCAACCAGGCTGGCTGTTTTGTTGCGTTCCAGGTCTCAAGTCCGATGGACACGGTTTTGCGCAGGCGGCAGTGGACGCCGGAGCAGTTGCTCTGCTGGTGGAGCACCCCGTAGCTACACATCCAGAGGTGCCTCAGTTGGTGGTTGCGGACGTGCGCAGCACGATGGGCCACGTTGCGGCCTCCGTTCACGGCTACCCGTCTGAACGACTGACGATGATTGGTGTTACCGGCACGAACGGCAAGACCTCGACGGCCCATATGCTGACCGACATTCTCCTGGCGGGAGGGTACAAGGCCGAGGTGCTTGGCACCCTGACTCAGACCCGCACCACACCGGAATCAACGGACCTGCATGAGCGTCTGGCAGAGTTCGTGACCGACGGTGTCACCCATGTAGTGATGGAGGTGACGTCTCACGCATTGGTGCTGGGCCGAGTGGCGGGGATGCGGTTCGCTGTCGCCGTTTTCACGAACCTGAGTCAGGACCACCTTGATTTCCACGGAAATATGGAGGCTTACTTTCGCGCGAAAGCGCAATTGTTCACCCCCGAGTACGCGTCACACGCTGTTGTAAACGCTGACGATCCCCGTGGTCGCTTGCTGTCTGACGCAGCGTCTATCCCAACGGAAATGTTCTCGATTGCCCAGGCAGAGAATCTCGAAACGGGAGTCGTCAGCACGTTCACACTCCGGGGCGTTCCAGTCACGCTCCATGTCGGTGGCCGTTTCAGCGTCTCCAACGCGTTGGCCGCGGCAGCGGCGGCAAAGCACCTCGGTATCTCAGATGAGACCATCGCCGATGGCCTTGGTCGTTCGTTGGTGTCCGGTCGGTTCGAACCAGTTGTCGCCGGGCAATCGTTCGCCGTGATCGTTGACTACGCACATACGCCTGATGGCTTGATCCGGGTGCTTGAATCAGCACGTTCCATGACGCCGCCGGGACGGAAACTGTTTTGTGTTTTTGGGTGCGGGGGAGACAGGGACAAGACCAAGCGTCCGTTGATGGGTGCGGCCGCGGTCAGCCTGTGCAACGTGGTCGTGGTGACGTCAGACAATCCCCGGTCCGAGGAACCAAACGCAATCATCGCCGACGTGATTTCAGGTATTCCCGTGCATCACGAAGCCGAGGTCACGGTAATCGCCGACCGCCGTGCTGCCATCGAGGAAGCACTGGCTGCTGCGTCCGATGGCGACGTCGTGGTGATCGCTGGCAAAGGACACGAGCAGGGACAGGACGTCAAGGGTGTCGTGACTCCGTTCGACGACCGGGTGGTCGCTCGGGAAATTCTCGATGCCAGAGGCAGCCGATGAAGTACCGCCTCGCTGAAATCGCGGCGGCCGTTGACGGTGCAGCACTTGTCCGTGCAGAAGCGCCATTCGAACGGTCAGCCATTACCGGAGTCCGGACCGACTCCCGAGACGTCGCGGCCGGGGACTTGTTCGTGCCGCTGATTGCAGAACGCGATGGGCATGATTTCGTCGATACAGCAATCAGCCGCGGCGCCGTTGCTTGGTTCACTTCGAAACCTGACGTTCGCCAGGGAGCGATCCTTGTCCCGGACACGTTTCGCGCGCTTGAGCAGCTTGCTCAAGACGCTCGGAAACGCATGGATGCGTGGGGAACCGTCGTCGTCGGTGTCACTGGATCGAGTGGGAAGACCTCGACCAAGGATCTGTTGCGTGCGATTCTTGTCGCCCATGGTCCTTCCGGCGCCAGCGAAAAGTCGTACAACAACGAAATCGGCGCGCCGCTGACGCTGTTGAATTCACCCGATGCCGCTTGGGCCGTTGTGGTCGAAATGGGTGCTCGAGGACTTGGCCACGTGGCAAGCCTCTGTGAGTTGGCGCGGCCCTCCATCGGTGTCGTGACCAACGTGGGTACAGCCCACCTTGGCATGTACGACGGACCCGACGGCATCGTCCGGGCCAAGGGTGAACTGATCCAGTCGCTACCGGCTTCGGGCACGGCAGTACTGAACGCAGCGGACCCGTCCATGCCAAGGCACGCCGCGCTGACCGACGCCAAGGTCTTGACGTTTGGACTCTTCCCCACTGCGGCCGATGTTGTCGCAGAAAGTCTCGTCTTGGACGATGTCCTCCGCGGATCCTTCACGCTGCGATCTCCGTGGGGTAGCGCCGACATTCGGCTGCAAGCTCGAGGTGAGCACCAGGTGCTCAATGCCTTGGCCGCCGCCGCCGCAGCCCTCGCTGCAGGAGCCTCGCTCCCCGAGGTGGCTGAAGGCCTGGCGACGACTGCGATGTCCCCGTGGCGGATGGAGATAGGTCGAGCCAGTTCGGGTGCGACCATCATCAACGACGCGTATAACGCCAATGACCAATCCATGGCCGCCGCGCTCCGAGCATTGGCCACAATGCCTGGGCGACGCAAGGTCGCTGTCGTTGGCACCATGGCTGAACTCGGCGAACATGCCGGCCCCGCGCACGCCGCCATCGTGGAGATGGCCCACAAACTGTCGATCGACGTCGTTGTTGCGGTGGATCAAGCGTTGTATGTCGGAGCGGATCATTTCGTGGCGTCAGTTGATGCGGTCCAACCGTTGCTGGCCTCGCTTGGACTGGGTGAGGGTGATGTTGTCCTCGTGAAAGGGAGCCGGATGGCTGGGCTCGAGCGTGTCGCGCACGCACTAACAAGCGGAACAACCCGCGACACCGACACCGAACAGAAGGAACACCGATGATCAACCTCGCTGTCGCCGGGATCGTTGCGTTTCTCGTCACGCTGTTCGGGATGCCGTTCTTGATGCGATGGCTTTTTGCGCAAGGGATCGGCCAGCCGATTCGTGAAGAACTGTCGGCTGAACAGCAGTTGAAAAAGGGCACGCCAACCATGGGCGGGATCATGATCGTGATCGGCGCGCTTTCCGGCTACGTCGCACCCCATTTTCGTTCCGAACTTCCCTTCAGCTTCGGCGGGCTCGCAGTGGTGTGGGCTTTTGTCGGTGCAGGTGCAGTTGGGTTTGCCGACGATTGGATCAAGGTGCGCCGGAAGCGGAGTCTTGGACTCAACAAGAAGGCAAAGTCTGGCGGGCAACTTGCTGTGGCTGCCATCTTCGTGGCGATCGCAGATCTCAAAACCGATCTTGCACCACGTATCGGCTTCACTCGGATGAGCAACCCCGGATGGAAAATTCCCACGTTGCTGTTCATGCTGTTGGCAATCGTGTTGGTCTATGGCTTCTCTAACGCCGTGAACCTTACGGACGGTATGGATGGTCTCGCGGCCGGTACCTCTGTGTATTCCTTCGGCGCATACACACTGATGTGCTTCTGGATGTTCCGTAATCCTGCGATCTACAAAGTTGACCAGGCGCTGGACCTCGCGGTTATTGCGTCGGCGATGGTTGGAGCGTGCCTTGGCTTTTGGTGGTGGAACGCCGCCCCAGCGCGAATCTTCATGGGTGACGTGGGTTCGCTTGCGATCGGGTCAGCATTCGGTGCAATCGCGGTCCTGACCTACACGCCCCTGCTGCTCCCGGTAATCGGCGGATTGTTTGTCATCGAGACGGTGTCTGTGATCTTGCAGGTTGGTTCGTTCCACCTATTCAACAAGAAGCGCATCTTTCGGATGGCGCCAATCCATCACCACTTCGAACTCAAAGGCTGGCCGGAAACCACCGTCACGATTCGTTTCTGGATCATCGCGATGATCCTCGTCTTCTCCGGCTTGGGCATTTTCTTCGCCGACTTCATCTCGCTTCCGGCAGGAACACGCCCATGACTTCAGTAATTGATGGAACACCTAGTTCGCAACGTCAGCGCCGGGAACCCTTGCGTGGCGGAACGCAGAACCGGGTGGCGCTCGTTATGCCAACGGTGCAGCGGACGACAGGTCGTCACTGGAACTCAGAGTCCGTTCTGCTCTTAGCCATCTGTGGTTTGCTGACGTTGATCGGCCTTGTGTTTGTCCTCTCCGCGTCGAGTGTCCATTCATTGAGCACCACCAAGAGCGTGTGGGGCGTCTTCCTCCGTCAGCTTCAATGGGAAGCCCTCGGCCTCGTCTCGCTCGTGGTTGTCTCCATCCTCGGCGTGGAGTTTCTCCGTAAGAGTTGGGCAGTGCTTTGGGGCGCGACGGTCTTGCTGTTGATGGCGGTGCGATTTACGCCTCTCGGAGTTACTCGGAATGGCTCAGTTCGCTGGATCGGCCCTGCCTCGTTCGAGATCCAGCCTTCAGAGCTCGCCAAACTGGCTGTTGTGACGGCGCTCGCCCACATGCTCAGCCTTCGGCTCGATTTCCGTGACTGGCGGGTTGCGGTCAAATATCTCGCGCCGTGCGCGGGAATTCCCATCGCTTTGGTGGCACTGCAGCCAGACCTTGGCACCACCTGCGTCATTGCCGCTGCTGCCTTGGCGGTGTTGTTTACCGGCGATATCAACGGCCGTTGGTTGGGCACGACAACGCTTGGGGGTGGGGTGTTAGCAGCGTTCAGCCTGCACATGAACGAGTACCAATGGGACCGGGTCACTGCGTTCATCAACCCGCAATCAGAGGCTGGGTTCCACATCAGGCGTTCGCTTGCTGGGATTCAGGCAGGTGGGCTGTTCGGCGTAGGAATCGGCGCCAGCAAGTCGAAGTGGGGTTTTCTGCCAAACGCTCACACCGACTTCATTTTCTCTGTCATCACGGAAGAAGTTGGGCTCATCGGTGCGGCCGTTGTGGTTGCGCTGTTCGGCGCGTTTGCCGTCCTCGGAGTCCGAATTGCTATGCGCGCTCCTGATCGATTTTCGCGGCTGGTTGCTTTCGGCATCACCGGCTGGATCACGTCCCAGGCGTTCGCGAACATCGCGGCCGTAACGGGACTTGCTCCGGTGACAGGCGTTCCGCTCCCATTCGTGTCTCAGGGTGGGACGGCGTTCGTTTCTCTCATGACAGCGCTTGGCGTGTTGTTGGACATCGCTCGGAGAGGATCGGACCGCCGGCGGACCAAAGTTCCTCACCCGTCAATGCGGGGATCGGTTCATGGCTGATGTTCCATTGATCCTGAGAGGTGGCGAGGCAGGAAGGGTTGTCCCAGACCTTTCCGGCGCCGTACCTCCCGGACGTGCGCACGTAATCGCAGCCGGCGGGGCCGCGATGAACGCCATTTGTCGCATTCTGCGATCGCTTGGATGGCAGGTTTCCGGCAGTGATCAGACGCAGTCGGACGCCGTAGACCAGCTACGCGCAGATGGATTCACCATCCACGTCGGTCACGATGCCGCCCACCTTGGCGATCCTGATCTGGTGGTGGTGTCAACAGCGGTCAAGCCAGGAAACGTCGAACTTGACGAAGCGCTGCGCAGATCCATCCCGGTCGCCGGACGCCCAGAAGTGATGGAGGCGCTTGGCCGAATCAGGAGGGTGGTGGCAGTGTCTGGGACGCACGGCAAGACCACCACATCAGCGATGGCGACCTACGCCACCCAACAAATTGGCTGGGACCCATCGTTCATCGTTGGGGGAGTGGTCAACGGTCTCGGGACCGGTGTTCAATGGACACAGTCCGACCTCTTGGTGGTAGAGGCCGACGAGTCAGACAACTCGTTCCTTCGTTTCAACGCTGACTTCACGGTTGTCACGAACATCGAAGCCGATCATCTTGATTTCCACGGCGACATGGAGCATTTGTGCGCAGCGTTCGACCGTTTTGTCGAACAGGGAAACGGTCCAAGCGCTCTCTGCGTCGACGACGCGGGGTGCCGGGCGCTGATCGAGCGTGTCGGCGCAGGTCCGAACGGCGCGCGTCGGGATCAGATTGTCGGGTACGGATTTTCTGCCGATGCCGATTACCGCATCACCAACGCAGTTGCTGAAGGTCTCCGCACGCGGTGTGCCATCGCATGTCAGGGGGAGACCATCGCTGAGTTGGATCTGCAAGTGCCCGGTCTTCACAATGCTCGAAACGCAGCCGGAGTGTTTGCGTTGTTGCACCGCATGGGCGCGGACCCAGGTCAAATTGCGCAAGGCCTTGGCTCATTCACCGGAGTCGGTCGACGGTTTGAATACAGGGGCGAAGCGAACGGCGTGACGTTTGTAGACGACTATGCGCACTTACCATCGGAAGTGTCGACCGTTTTGGCTGCCGCCCGCGCTGGTGGCTGGGGACGCGTGATCGCTGTGTTCGAGCCACACCGGTTCACGCGAATTCGCGACGTTGGGGCGGACTTCGCGGACTCGTTTGTTGATGCTGACCTGACGGTAATCACGGCGCTCTACCCAGCGGGGCAGGAGCCGATTCCTGGCATCGATGCCTCCGTGGTGTCGAATGCGGTGAAGGCGGCACACCCGGATTCAGCGGTTCATCTCATCGAAAATCGAGACGATCTGGACCACTTCCTCCGTTCTACATTGCGGGCAGGAGATTTGCTCCTCACGATGAACGCCGGAGTGCTCACCGAGTTACCTGGCCGGTTGTTGGCCGCGGGTGGGGCCGACTGGTGAACGGTTCGGTGGGTGAACGTGTGCTGGCGCGCCTAACGCACCTGTCCGGACGCGTTCGAGCCGAAGTCAGTCTTTCGGAATACACAACGTTTGGGATCGGTGGACCCGCAGTTGTGCTGGCTGAGCCTCGCACTGTCGATGAACTGGTGCATGTTGTCCAAGCCGCAGGTGCGGAAGGACTTGCAGTTGTGACCATTGGCCAGGGGTCAAATCTGCTTGTGTCCGACTCCGGCGTGGACGCATGTGTTGTTGTGCTGAGTGGGGATTTCCAGGCCATCGAACGCTCAGCGCAGAACCCGCTCATGGTTGTCGCCGGGGGAGCGGTGAAACTGCCTGTGCTGGCTCGGCAAACCGTTGCGATGGGACTCACTGGGCTGGAATGGGCCGTTGGCGTGCCGGGGTCCGTGGGCGGAGGGGTTCGGATGAACGCTGGTGGGCATGGTTCCGATATCGCCGCGACGCTCGTTTCTGCTGACGTACTGCGCAGCGGTGGCCCCCGCGACACTGGTGACCCTGGTGACCCTGGTGACCCTGTTGCGCTGATGACTCTCGCTGCGAGTGAACTTGGCCTGGGGTACCGGCAAAGCAACCTGATCGATGGCGATCTGGTTGTGTCTGCGACGTTCAAGCTTCAGCAAGGTGATGCTCTGTCGGGAGAGGCCGAACTGAAGGACATTGTCCGTTGGCGCAGGGAGCACCAGCCTGGTGGAGCCAACTGCGGATCGGTGTTTACTAACCCGCCAGGTGACTCTGCCGGCCGGCTCGTCGACGCTTGCGGATTGAAGGGATACCGAATCGGCAGTGCTGTCGTTTCGGAAAAACACGCCAATTTCATTCAGGCAGATCCGAATGCCAGCGCAGAAGACATCAGCGCGCTTATTGTCTTTGTCTCACAGTCTGTGCAGGAACGCTTTGGCGTCACCCTTCACGCCGAGGTGCAAACCCTCGGAATTCACTCACTGCAGCGTCCCAACCCACAATCGTCCCGGAGGACCCCACGATGACTACCTTGCTCGATCATGGAACGATCGATCCGGCGGCCACGGTTCTGATCATCCATGGTGACCAGTTGCTTCTCGTTGGAGCAGATGCGGACGGGCTCCGGCCTGGCGACGACCTCTTGCCACCGCAATACCAAAGTGGAATGCCAGATGTTGCTCGGCTGCCACGTACGCGCTCAGAACGCGCCGTCAGGGCGCAACAGCAGCCGACTGCGCTACGCAACCCGCAGGAGCACTTGCAGATCATCGAGGATCACAGAGCGGTAGAGCCGTCTGAGCACCAGCGATTCACCGATCGTCGGGCTTCCATCGCAATTGACGCGAGAACTGCTCGGCGACGTCGGCGTTCTCGTTTGGTCCTGGGCAGCTTGTTCATCGGTTGTTCAGGGCTGGTAGTTGTGGCCTCGCCTGTCTTACGGGTGCAACAGGTAAAGATGGTCGGTCTCACGGGGCTGAACGAAGAGGCAGTGTTGCAAACCTTGGCACTTGGCGAGCACCCGTCCATGCTGAGCCTCAAGACCCGGGACTTGGAAGCGCGCCTGACCGAGGTCCCATTGATCCATTCCGCCAAGGTGTGGAAGGAGTGGCCCAACCGAATCGTCGTCGAAATTTCTGAGCGCTCCGCTGTGGCCGCAATCCGCTCCAACGGTGGATGGCTTGTCCTAGACCAGCATGGTGGTGTCCTCGACACCCGTACGGTGCGTCCAGACCTGCCTCTGCTTGACCTCGGCGGCCGTGAGGTTGACCAGGGTTCGAAGGACATAGCGGCGCTCCTCAACGTCGCCAACGCGGCAACGGCGAGGCTTCGTAGAGAGATCGACGTGTTGTCGATCGAAGCCGGTGGTGTGACGGTGCAAATGCGAGGTGGCGCTATTTCATCGGCAGGGACAAAGGTTCGTATTGGTCACGCGGACGATGTGGACGCGAAGCTTCGGGCTCTCGCAACGATGATCGACGACTCCACCGCTGTTTCGTTTGATGGTGTTGCGACCCTGGATCTCACCGTGGCAGATCAGCCCGCTTTGATCCGTGCAACCACCATTCCAGCGGTCGACCCAGCGACCGGGCCGGCCACCGGAACGCTTCCCTCGGATGCCAAATCCGCTACGGTAAACGGGGATGCCACGTCAGTGGGTCCCGCAGGCTCTAACCTGAAGCCGTAGTCGCGCCTCAGGAGGCTTCCCCGTGGTACCACCGCAGAACTATCTCGCAGTCATCAAGGTCGTCGGAGCTGGCGGTGGTGGTGTCAACGCGGTCAATCGAATGATCGAAGCAGGTCTGAAGGGCGTCGAGTTCATCGCCATCAATACCGACGCGCAAGCGCTGTTGATGAGCGACGCTGATGTCAAGCTCGACATCGGTCGTGAACTCACCCGTGGACTTGGGGCCGGCAGCGACCCAGACGTCGGTCGTCGGGCTGCTGAAGAGCACCATGACGAGATCCACGAGGTGCTCAAGGGCGCCGACATGGTCTTCATCACGGCAGGCGAAGGCGGTGGCACCGGAACAGGTTCCGCGCCGGTTGTCGCCGAAGTTGCCAAGTCACAGGGTGCCCTCACCATTGGTGTGGTCACCAGGCCGTTCTCCTTCGAGGGACGCCGTCGTGGTGTGCAGGCCGAGGTTGGCATTGCGCAGCTGAAGGAAAAAGTCGACACCATGATCGTGATTCCTAACGATCGTCTGTTGACCGTTGCCAGCGATAAGACCACCATGGTCAACGCCTTCAAGATGGCAGACGAGGTGCTCCTGCAAGGAGTGCAGGGCATCACAGACCTCATCACCATCCCTGGTCTCATCAACACCGACTTTGCCGACGTCAAGATGATTCTCAGCGATGCGGGTTCCGCTCTGATGGGTATCGGCTACGGCTCGGGCAACGGACGTGCAGCCGCTGCGGCACGGCAGGCCATATCAAGCCCGCTCCTCGAAGCTTCCATTGAGGGCGCCAGAGGAATCTTGTTCAACATCTCCGGCGGCTCTGACCTTGGCTTGTTCGAGGTCAACGAGGCCGCAGAGATCATCCATGGGGTCGCACACCCAGACGCCAACATCATTTTCGGGGCAGTGATCGACGACGCCATGGGCGACGAAGTTCGGGTCACTGTCATCGCTGCGGGCTTTGATCGTTGGGACGATCGGCGCCAGGCGCCGCCCGCTGTTGCGGGCAAGCCGGCCGATCCTGCCGCTGCGGCTCGGTCGCCAAAGGACCAGCCCAAGCTGCGCCCGGTTCCCAACCCTGCCGATGACGTCTTCAAGACAGACGACGACCTCGGTTTCGGGGACGACGACGACTTCGACGTTCCTTCGTTCCTGAAGTAGTCCTCGTTGTCCGGCCCCTCAGGCCAACCATCTGCTCGTATCCGTTGGCGCGTCACGCAACGACCTGAAACCTGGGATCGGGAAACCATCGCCCGTTCGTTGGAGTCCAACGTAGGGAATGGCGCTCCCGATCCGCGTCCAGCCCGGTTCACATGGCTCGATCAGGTCCACGGGACCGTCGTCGTGACTGTCACCAGCGCCGGCCAAGATCGAGGTGCTATAGCAGACGCTGCGGTCACGGGCGTCGCTCGCTGCGTCCTCGTTGTCCGCAGCGCCGACTGCGCGCCAGTGTTGCTGGAGGGCGTCACCGCGCAAGGTGAGCCGGTGTTAGGGGTAGCCCATGCCGGTTGGCGTGGGCTGCGAGAAGGTGTTGTTGCCTCGACCGTTGCAGCAATGCGCAATGTCGGGGCCACAGGAGTTTCTGCGTGGCTGGGGCCGTGTATCGGACCAGAGTGCTATGAGTTCGGGACGGAGCCGTTGAACCAAATGAAGATGCGGTTCGGCGAATCGGTTGAGTCGCAAACCTCTTGGGGCACGCGTGCACTCGACATGCCTGCTGCTGTCGCGATGGCAGTAGACAACGCTGGGGCTACCTACGGTGGCTTGCTCCCCGGATGGACCTGCACGGCCTGCGACTCAGAGCGACGTTTCTCACACCGGGCCCGCTCTGAAGTCGGCCGGATGGCGCTCATAGCGCGGATTGTCCAGATGGATGCCGCCAGATGAACCAGCCTCCAGGATCTCCTGGCGATTCGTCGCTGTCTCCGGAAGACTTCGCCCATAACCTGCTGATTGTTCGTGAACGCATCGTTGCCGCTGGAGGCGACCCAGCACTGGTGAAGATCGTGGCGGTGTCGAAGGGTCAACCTCCTGAAGCCATCAAATCGGCGCTGTTGGCGGGCCACCGAGTCTTCGGGGAGAACTACGCAGACGAATTGGTTCGCAAAGCTTCCGCCTTGGTTGAACTGGTGCCAAGTTTGCAGACCGATGTGGTTTGGCATTTTCAGGGCCGGTTACAGACCAACAAAATCAACCGCTTGAAACCCTTCGTCTCTGTGTGGCAAACAGTGGATTCCGTCGAACGCGTCGACGCGCTTGCACAGCGGGTGCCCGGTGCCACGGTGTTCGTGCAAATCAACTCCCAGGCGGACTCGTCTGTTGTCGCGGACAGGTCAGGAGCGCGGTTGGCTGAGGTCGAAGGCATAGTTGCCCATGCCAGACAGCGTGGACTTGCAGTAGTTGGGCTGATGACAGTTGCTCCTCTTGTGGAGGGAACGCCGAACAAAGCCGCCACAGAACGTGCGTTTCGGTCCCTCGCGGACCTCGCAGATGGCCTTTCGCTCCTGGAACGATCGATGGGAATGAGCAGTGACCTGGAAGAGGCGGTGGCCGCTGGAGCAACCCTCGTGAGGATAGGTGCCGCGCTGTTCGGCCCACGTAGGTAGCATCGGGGCCAGCACCTCGCGCTATTCGAGCGCGTCACACCGAAGGTTGACCAATGGCAGGCTTCTTCAAGAAGGCGCTCGACTATCTCGGGCTCGATGATGACGAGTACCAGGATTACGACCCGTACGAGGATCAGCAACAGCCAAACTCCAGGCGCGCGCCTGCCCCGGCTCCGGAACCGGAACCCGGACCGGCGTTGGTTTATCCGCGTCAATCGGGTCCCAGCAGCTCAGGTCTCGGAACCAGCGGCGTCGGCGTGGTTGTGCACAGTGCCGCTTCTGATTCCGGCGTAGCAAGCGTTGCGGCCCAGCCTCGCTCTTCGTCGCCAGCGGTACGTACCATCACCCCAACCCGCTCCGTCAAGGTACACATTTGCGTTCCCGACGGTTTCGGAGAAGCGCAAGATATTGGTGAGCGTTTCCGTTCCGGTCAGGCCGTCATCATCAACCTCCGCGACACAGACCGAGACGCCTCGAAGCGTCTTGTCGACTTCGCCAGTGGGCTTGCATTCGGATTGAACGGTGAAATCAAGAAGGTCGAAGATCGAGTGTTCCTGCTTCGTCCTCACGCGGTCGAGATTTCTGCAGATGAACAGCGGCGGTTGCGTGACGCGGGGTTGATGCGTTGACTACTGTCGAACCCCGTTCCGCTGCCGATTTGACAGTGAGCATTCTGCGAGATGTGCAATTTCGGCAGAGCTGGAAGGGTTACGACACCGTGGAGGTGGATGACTTCCTCGATTCGATCGCCGAAAGGGTTGGCCTTCTTCACGAAAGGCTCACCGTGGCGCAGGAGCGTGCAGCGCTCGGGTCGCCCGCAGCAGAGTCGGTTCGACCTGAATCTGACGAGTCGGTTCGTCGCACTTTGGTCCTTGCCCAGCGCGCTGCCGATTTGGTGGTCAGTGAGGCAAAGTCAGTCGCTGACCGGATCGTTGCCGACGCCCATTCCGAGGCATCTGCAATCACGGGTGCCTCCCGAGCCGTGGCAGACCAAACTGAGCTCCAGGCCCGGTCCCGGGCCGAACAGATCCTCTCTGAGGCATCTGCAATGGCGGAGCGTCAGACCGCAACCCGAGCCGCTGAGCTGCAAGCCAGTCTCGAGCACCTTGTTGAAGAGCAGGGGAGGAAACGGTTTGAGCTAGAGCAACTGCGGTCACAGGTCGAGACTTATCGAGCACAACTACGTTCCGAGCTTGAGGCCCAAATGCGACGTCTCGAAGCTGTTCCGGAGCCACCTCAACTCGTGGATCTCATGGCGGGGGAATCCGGTGCCCAACACGTCCTGCCGCATCTGCACTCCCCGCAAAATCCGCAACACCATGAACTTCGGGATTTGCCGCCTTCCGGCGAATCTTTTCCTTCTGATTGAGGCTCATCTCCGGTCTGAAGGCTGCTGATGCACCAGCGGCTGACCTTTCGGTGGTACTCTCCCCGGCTCTGAACAGCAGTGGCGGTCTTCGGACTGTCTACTGCTGCCCAGCATCCAGCACAGGGGAGTGAGATGGCCAAGAGTTCCGCGAAGCCCGTCAGCAGTCCAGCGCGTTCGACTACCTCTGCAAAACAAGTAGGCAAACCGGCGAGTAGCACCTCCGTGCCCGTCACGCAGCAGGCCCCGAAGCCCGCAACGAAACCGGCAACGAAACTGATTGAGAAATCGGGTGCCACGGCCAAAGTGAAGTCCAAGCCGGCCGGTGTTTCCGCCACACCGGCACCACCAAAAAAGTCAACGACCAAGTCGACTGCTGCACCGGCTCCCAAGCTGGTTGCGACGTCTGCCCCGAAGGCCGCTCCAGCGGCTCCTGTCTCTACAGCTACGTCCAAAGCTACGAAAGCCATAACTGTGCCGAAGTCTTCCCCAACATCCACTGCTGCTCCTGTTTCGCCCTCTGGGGAGAAAACTCCGGCCGCAAAATCCGCTGTAACAAAATCGTCGCCAGCCAAACCTGTCGAGGTAAACGGCACAGCCCCCAAAACGCCCGCTAAGGCAAGCGCAAAACTCGTTGGCGCCGAACCGAAGTCTGCTGGCGAAACTAACAAGGTTGCGAAATCGGCAGCGGCAAAACCCGCAAAGGTTTCCGAGCCTGCTGCTGCGGCAGTCCCTGCTCCCATCGCAACGGCAGCCAAGACCGTCAAGGCATCTTCCAAGAAGGCCGATAAAACGGTTGTGCCAGAGCCCGTAGCAGTTATCGCTCCGCCCTTGGCGGCTCCGGTCAAACGGGTCGTCCCAAAGGCCGTGCCGATCATCGCTGCGAAGTCGCCTTCGCCGGCAGCCAAATATCCTCCGATCAACTCCGAAGACGAATTCATCGGTATCGAGAAGCTCACCGAGCCGGAGTTCATTGCTCAGCAGCTCGAAATGCTTCGCCATGTGCTGTCTGTAGCGCTCGGTCAGGCGCAGATGCTCCAGGCAGAAGCAGATCAGTTGGCTGCGGAGATGGAGCCAGGCGACGTGCAATTTGACGACGAATCGGGCGAAGGTGCGTCGGCAAGCATGGAGAGGGAAAAGGACCTTGCTATGGCAGCAGAGAAGGTCCTGGCGGCAGAGGACATCGAGCGTGCCATTACTCGCCTCCACAACAACGTGTACGGAGCTTGCACCAGCTGTAACAAGCCCATCCCGCGTATGCGTTTGCGTGCCCTTCCCCAGGCCACGCTGTGTATTGAATGCAAGAACGGCGGGTTGTCGCGCCGCTCATGATCCGTCCATGATCAGGTCTTCTGCGCCGACAACGGCGAAAGCCGCAGCGGGTCGGATCCTGGGATCGGTGCTCGGTGCGGTGGTCGTCACTGATCAACTCACCAAAGCGTGGGCCGTGGAGGAATTGCCTCCTGGTCGCGTCGTCGATCTTCTGCTCGGCGTGCGTCTCGTTCACGCGCGCAACACCGGCGTGGCGTTCAGCCAAGGACGGGGAATGGCAGGAATTATCGTGCCCATCCTCGTTGTCATTGGGCTCATCGCCTGGTCGGCGCGAACTGATTTCAACCAACCGGGAGGTCCCCGGCGATCCGCTGCGGTGGGCTACGGCCTCATCCTTGGTGGCGCGCTGGGTAACGTCATCGACCGTCTTTGTCGCGGTGCCGGCTGGGGGAGAGGCGCCGTGATCGACATGGTCGATGTCGGATTTTGGCCGGTGTTTAACCTGGCAGACGCCGCCTTGTGTATCGGCGTGGGCATAACGCTGCTTTCATTGTTCTGGAGTCGGCGGCCCGCCGAAGCCACCCCGCAGGTTGGTGACCCATGATCGTTCTTGTCCCTCAAGCCCTCGATGGCGAACGCATCGACAAGGTCATCGCAACGATGGCTGAAGCCACGCGTCAAGAGGTTGCGGAAGCGATCGTCAACGGGTCGGTGTCCGTTGCCGAAGTCGTTGTCACGAAGGCATCCAGGCGCATGCACGGCGGTGAAGAAATCACCATCTCGGCGCCACTCAAAGCGCCGCAGATCGAGTTGGCTGCTGACCCATCAGTTCCGTTTTCCGTCGTTTACGAAGATCAGGACGTGATCGTTGTTGATAAGCCCGCAGATGTTGTGGTGCACCCCGGTACGGGCTCCCACACGGGCACGCTCGTGCAGGGTCTCCTTGCGCGTTTCGAAGACCTTGCTCGATTGGCAACCGGTGACAGGGCTTTGCGCCCGGGCATCGTGCATCGGATCGACAAGGGAACGTCCGGGTTGCTGATGGTTGCGCGTTCTGCAGCCGCCACAGACGCGTTGCAGGCCCAACTGGCTGCGCACACCGTTGAGCGTCGTTACCTAGCGTTGGCATGGGGCCCGTTTGAGTCAAGCGCCGGAATGATCGACGCTGCAATCGGCCGGAGTAACGCCGATCCCACCAAGATGACCGTGTCCGCTGCCGGGCGTCCGTCCGTGACCCACTACACGGTGGAGCATGCCTTCAACGAGCCTGAGATCGTCACGTTGGTGCGGTGCGAGCTGGAGACCGGTCGCACTCATCAGATTCGTGTGCACCTTGGCGCAATCAATCATCCCGTGGTTGGTGATCCCATCTACGGTGGTGCAAAGCGCACGTTGAAAATTGGCCGCCCGTTCCTGCATGCGCAGACGCTCGGGTTCGTGCACCCCACCACTGGCGAAAACATGCGCTTTAGCAGCCCGCTGCCAGCGGACCTGGAAACTGTGCTGGAAGGACTTCAGCCTCGTTGGGACGGCGACCGGTCCTGATACCTACCGGTCATGGCCGTACCCGGCTGCTGGTGACAGGCGGAGCAAACGGTCTGACAAGGATCAGCTGTGAGCGTGCTCGACGCTCACCCGTCGAGCCGGAAGGCCCCGTGCCTGATCAACCATGTCGGCCAGCGTGTAGCCCTGGAGGTGGGAGCGCATGTGGTTGCCGACCTCGCCCCATACGGTGAGTAACACGCACTGACCTTCGTGATCGCACGCGCCGTTCTCGTGGGGGTTGCCGAAGTCGCCAGCCTGAATAGGGCCGTCAACCGCAGCGATGATCTCCGCCAAGCTGATCTCGTCGGCGGGACGGGCAAGCAGGTATCCGCCGCCAACGCCACGCTTGGACTTGACCAGCCCTGCGCCTTTGAGCGCGAGCAGGATTTGCTCCAGATATGGCTGGGGGAGCCCGGTGCGTTCTGCGACGTCCCGGACAGACTGTGGTCCGAGCGCGTCGACATGGAGCGCCATGGACAACAGCGCTCGGCTGGCGTAGTCACCTCGGGTAGAGACCTTCACGTCTGGTGACTCTAGAGCGGATGCTCGCCTACCATGCGTCAACCTATGAGCGATCATTCCAACTTTGATGGCGGACAGCCCTCGGCGGCTCCGCACGCCGACTCCAGCAAGGACCCCAGCAAGGACCCCAGCAAGGACCCGAGCAAGGACCCCAGCACGGACTCCGCCGGTGACCAGAGCGTCATCGTTCCGACCGAAGTCATGGCGGTGCAGCCTGCCGAGGATGAACAACCAACTGAGACGGTTTCCGAACCAGGAAAGGTGATGCGTATCGGCTCCATGATCAAGCAACTGCTCGAAGAAGTTCGCCAAGCGCCACTGGACGAGAGCAGCCGGGCCCGTCTGTCGGAGATCTACGAAACGTCCATCAAGGAATTGTCCACGGCGCTCAGCCCCGACCTCCGAGCCGAACTGAATTCGCTCGCTTCGCCATTCGGAGACCAGGTGCCCTCGGAGTCCGAACTTCGCATCGCGCAGGCACAGCTTGTGGGGTGGCTCGAAGGGCTGTTCCACGGCATTCAGGCCACGCTCATGGCGCAGCAGATGGCAGCCCAGGCGCAACTCGCTCAGATGCGAGCTCAGATGCAGGGGCAGCCTGGTCTTCCCCCAGGCATGGGTCCGGGAGCTCCAACCGGGCTCGGTCCGCGTCCCGAGGGCGGTCCTGACAACCGACCTGGCGTCTATCTGTAATCTCGTTCCCGCCGGATCACACCGATGTGATTCGAGCAACAGTTTGAGTAAACCGAGAGAGCAGAGAGAGCGGAGAAGGGGTAGTCAATAGTCAATGAGTGCGTCGTTCACACATCTCCATCTACACACCGAATTCTCCATGCTCGACGGTGCTGCTCGTATCGACGAGGTTGTTGCGGCTGCCCGTGCCGACGGTCAGCCGGCAATCGGCATTACGGATCACGGCAACATGTACGGCGTCTTGGACTTTTACAAGGCATGCAACAAGCAGGGAATCAGCCCCATCATCGGGACCGAGGCCTACATGGCCGCGGATTCTCGCCACGAACGGCCACGCAGAACCGGTCGTGAAGACGACGGAGGTGGTGGCGACAACGGCAACAAGCTCTACTACCACCTCACCTTGCTGGCAGAGAACAACGTCGGCTATCGCAATCTGCTGCAGCTGTCGTCGCTCGCGTACCTTGAGGGCTACTACTACAAGCCGCGCATGGACTGGGAGCTCTACGAGCGATACCACGAGGGAATCATCGCAACCACCGGCTGCCTGGGCGGCGTGGTGTTGCAAGCGCTCATGGCAGGCGACGATCAGCTCGCGTTAGAGCGGGCGGCACGCCTGCAAGACATTTTCGGCCGGGACAATTTGTTCGTCGAGATCCAAGACCACGGCATTCCTGAACAGCACCAGACCAACCCCAAGCTGATCGAGATCGCCAAGAAGATCAAAGCTCCGCTGCTCGCGACCAACGACAGCCATTACACCCACCGAGAAGACTCGGTCGCCCATGACGCGTTGCTATGTGTGCAGACGGGTTCGCTGATGGACGACCCCAAGCGGTTCAAGTTCCATGGCAACGAGCACTACCTCAAGTCGGCTGCGGAAATGCGCAAGCTGTTCAGCCATTGGGAGTCGGCGTGTGACAACACGCTCTGGATCGCCGAACGCGCAAAAGTACAAATCGAATTTGGCCGCACAGACCTTCCAGAATTTCCCCTTCCAGAAGGGTTCACCACGCAGGAGCAGTACCTGCGTCACTTGGTCTACGAAGGCGCTGCAGATCGCTACAGCCTGCCTTTCGGAGCAGGGGTCACGGAACGTATTGACTACGAGCTGGGTGTCATCGAAGAGATGGGGTTCAGCGCGTATTTCCTCATTGTCTGGGACCTCATCAAGCACGCCAAGGACAACGGCATCAGGGTCGGCCCCGGCCGTGGAAGTGCTGCCGGGAGTGCTGTGTCGTACTGCCTTCGCATCGTCGACCTCGACCCCATCAAGTACGACCTGTTATTCGAGAGGTTTCTCAACCCGGGTCGAAAGCAAATGCCCGACATCGACATGGACTTCGACGAGCGATATCGCTCGGAAATGATTCGCTACGCCGCCGAGCGCTACGGCTGGGACCACGTCGCGCAGATCGTCACATTTTCAACTATCAAGGCCCGCGCTGCGGTTCGTGACGCTGCCCGAGTGCTGGGGTACCCGTACTCCGTCGGCGACAAGGTCGCGAAGTCCATGCCGCCCCTGGTGATGGGCCGTGACACGCCTCTGTATGCGTGCTTAACACCGCATCCAAAGTTCGAAGACGGCTACAAGATGGCCGCTGACCTGCGGTCCATGTATTCCATCGACCCCGACGTGAAACGTGTGGTCGACGTTGCAAAGGGGCTCGAGGGCCTTCGTCGCCAAGACGGTATCCACGCTGCAGCTGTGGTGATCACTCGCTTGCCGCTCACGGAGTACCTCCCTATCCAGCGCAAGCCGGCTGCCGGCGGCAACATCGCCGACGCACCCATCGTCACGCAGTACGAAATGCACGGGGTGGAAGAACTCGGCCTGCTCAAGATGGACTTCTTGGGCTTGCGCAACCTTTCCGTCATCGACCGTGCCATCGATCTCATCCAGCACTCAACGGGCGTCCGGGTAGACATCGACACCGTTCCGCTGGATGACGAGAAGACGTACGAGATGCTCCGGCGGGGAGACTCCATTGGGGTGTTCCAGCTGGAAGGTGGGCCAATGCGATCGTTGATGCGATCCCTTGCGCCAACCAGCTTCGATGACGTCGCGGCGTTGGTTGCGCTGTACCGACCCGGCCCAATGGCCGCCAACATGCACAACGACTATGCGGATCGCAAGAACGGCCGCAAGCCAATTGAGTACTTCCATCCGCATGCGGCGGAACTGCTTGCGGACACACAGGGCCTGATGATCTATCAGGAGTCCATGATGCGGGTCGCTCAGCGATTCGCCGGCTACTCCCTCGAAGAGGCAGACAACCTCCGTAAAGCTGCCGGCAAGAAGATCCGCGAGGTCATGGCAAAAGAGCGCCAGAAGTTCGTCGACGGCTGCGAGGCAACCGGATACGGCTCTGCGCTCGGCAGCAAGATTTTCGACATCATCGAGCCGTTTGCGGACTACGCGTTCAACAAGAGTCACTCGTTCGGATACGGCTTTGTCAGCTACCAGACCGCATGGTTGAAGGCCAACTACCCAGCTGAATATCTGGCTGCCCTCCTGACCAGTGTCAAGGACGACAAAGACAAGACCGCCGTCTACCTGTCCGAGTGCCGCACCATGAACCTGGCGGTGCTCGTACCAAACATCAACTTCTCGTTGTCAGACTTCAGCGTCGATGGGTCGACCATTCGGTTCGGGCTCTCCGCCGTCCGTAACGTGGGCGAAGGCTTGGTTGCGCAGATCGTTGACGAACGAACCGCCAACGGCCCATTCACAGATTTCTACGACTTTGTTCGTCGTGTGCCCGTACCTGTTCTCAACAAGCGAAGCATCGAGTCGCTCATCAAGGGTGGTGCCTTCGATGATATGGGCGAGGCTGGCTCACACCCCCGCCGCGGCCTGATGGATGTCTACGAAACCATCATCGACCGGGTGGTCGCTCGTCGACGAGAAGAAGAAATCGGCGTGATGAGCCTGTTCGGTGAGCCAGAAGCCGACGATGGTGGCGAAGGTTTCGACGACGCACGGGTAGATATCCCGCGGCACTCCTGGGACAAGATGCTGCAACTCGGGTTCGAAAAGGAAATGCTGGGGCTCTATGTCAGCGACCACCCGCTGCTGGGCGCTTCGGCCGTGTTGCGTCGCTATACGGACTGCACGATTACCGAGCTCAAGGAAATGACGGCCGATCCGGCGGCCGGTTGGAACGAACGCAATGCTGATCTCAAGACGGTGGCTGGCATCATCACGGGTTTGCAACGCAAGTACACCAAAGCCGGCGATCTCATGGGCGTGTTCACTTTGGAAGACCTCGAGTCCGCCATCGAGGTCATGGTGTTTCCCAAGACCATGCTGGAGTGCAACCCCGTCCTGGCGGAAGACGCCCTGATTGTGGTCAAGGGTCGGCTGGACCACCGAGACGACGTCCCAAAGCTCATCGCAATGACTGTGGCTCGCCTCGAAGTCAGCCTGGACGGGGGTGGACCTCCTGTGAGGTTGCAGCTCCCCACCCATCTCGACGAGGGGCGGGTGGCGGATTTGAAGGGCGTTTTGTTGAATTACCCGGGAGACTCCGACGTCTTCGTGCACTTCGGCCGCCAAGTGATGCGCCTTCCGACCGCGTTCCGAGTCAACTACGGCAAGGAACTCACGGCCGAACTCCTCGTTTTGCTGGGTTCCGAAGCCATCCTTTCGTGACCTTTCCGTAACGTTTGCTTCGGCAACAAAAGGAGCGAGTTTTCTCACAGGTTTTCCCAAAGGAAGGTGAGGCGCTCCGTCGGTGGAAGTGCAGTCGCCAGAGGGCGGTAGACTGGCTGCCAAGTAACTCGTCTGGGCCCACCGCAGGCATCGCCTGCGGCCGTCCCAGGCCCCAGGGCTGGAGTGACCGCACACATGGCGATGGACGTCGAAACTAAGGACTGCACAGCGCTCAGCGATGCCGAGTTGGGTGAGTTCGCCGATATGACCGAGGGCGGGCCAGCGGGCTTTGACATCGGTCTGCTTTCCAAGCAGCGTGATCTCTGGGTGCTTGTCACCCAGGTTCGTGAGGCCGAGAAGCTCATGGGCTACGGCTTTTGCACACTGGAACGAATCGGTGGCACCCCCTGTGTCCTCATCGGGCTGGCCAGCGTCCGACGCCACGCAAAGCGTGAGTCTGCACTGAAGACCATGGTTTGGGACATGCTTCGTCGGTCCCTGCTCGCATTCCCCGATGAAGATGTTCTCGTCGGCACGCGCATGATCGATCCCGGGGCGTATGCCAGCTTCAAGGGTCTCGAGGAAATCGTGCCGCGCCCAGACCACAAGGCGTCCGGTGAAGAGCGTGCGTGGGGTCGTCGTCTGGCGAAGCGTTTCGGCGCCGAGCATCGCGTCGACGACCGGGCGTTCACCATTCAGGGTGACGATTCACCGGCTCCTGTTTTGGATCACGAAACGCTGAAGCCAGAGTCCATCAACCCAGACGTTGCTGCGTTCTTCTCTTCGCTTGACCACAAGCGCGGGGACAGCATCGTCACCTTCGGCTGGGCAATGGCCGAGGAGCTTGTCGCCCGACGCGACAAAGGCATCTGACCCCATTCGGGTCTCCGCTCAAAACATGCGGCTGACCGGTCTGACTGCGACCACGATGACAACACCTGATGTCATTGGAGACACCGTCGGAACGCTTCCGCCGGATCCGGGTGGTCGCCGCGTCGGCCTTGTGTTGGGAGCCGGCGGAATGGTCGGCTTGGCATACCACGCCGGAGTTTTGCGTGCCCTCGACCGCCATAGCGGCCTCAGTCCCTCCCGAATCGATCTGGTAGTTGGCACCAGTGCCGGATCCGTCGCAGCGGCTTACCTCCGCTCTGGCTACTCCGCCGACGAGTTGTGGGAACTCGCACTGGGTACCCACCCAGCGATGGAAGCTTTGGGGAGCACCCCGGCTGAACGGCGGGCGGCCACTGCGTTCACTCCGTCGTTTGCCAGCCCAAGCCAGTTTGCTGGTCGAGTGGTGGGTGCTGGCCTGGCTGTCGTGCGCTCGGTCACACGGATGCCAACCCCCAGGATTCCAGAGCGTCTTCACCCCCTGCTCAACGGTGGTCTGTTCACTATGGAACGGGCCGCCCAGCGCTTCGACGCCGACCTCTTGGCGGAGTGGCCGGTTGCCGAAACGGCAATCTGCGCAGTTGACCTGGGGAGTGGAAGACGCACGGTCTTCGGACCAGATTCGTCGGTCTCGCTATCCGACGCAGTTGTCGCTTCTTGTTCCATCCCGGGCTTTTACGTACCCAAACGGTCGGGTGGGCGGACCTACGTCGACGGGGGAGTCCATTCCCCCACCAACCTCGACGTCGCTGCTCGGCTTGGGTGTGACCTCATCGTCGGGATCGCCCCCATGGCCTATGACCCAACGGATGATGTCGCGGCGTGGGTGCGTGTGGCGCGGCGTATCGGCAATGGTTCGCTTCGCCAGGAAGCAAGAATTGCCCGCGCTCGCGGTGCAGAAGTGCTGTTGATCCGTCCAACGATGAAAGACATCGACGTGCAGGGGATCAACTTCATGCGGGCATCAGGTGCCGATCCCGTCGCACGCACCGCGTATGAAACGGTCAGCCGACTCCTCGAAACAGACCGCTACCGACTCACGCTCGATGAGTTGGGTCAGCGAAGCAACGCAACGGCTGTTTTGTAGCAATACCCATTGGAGGGCTCGCTCAGAGCCAGCAACAACCGTCGCGGGTAGAAACCCATGACGTGAGCCAACGCCCTGCCAGCTACTGGGCTGTCTGGCAACCAGTCGAGCCGCTTGTTCACACGGGAGTCATCGACCGGGAGTTGGTAGGTGTACGCACGCCAGCGGAACCGCACTGCGGTTCCGCGGTCTGTAACCGTGACGGCCAAGTCAGATTCTGGTTCGATCAAGCTCACACCGCTGGTTGTCTGGTCTACGGCCCACATCGGCAGGGCAGGACCTTCGCATCCGAACAACGGCCGGCCGGTGCGGTGGTGGAGCGGGGCCAGCGTCTTGTCGATTTGTCTTGGCGTCATGTGCCCGACGCGGCGGAGCGGTACCTGCAGCACGGTGTCCTCGGACGGTTGTGCACCTGCTGCTGCGTCGGGATCTTCGCCGATCTGGCCGATGGCGACATCGCCGTAACGGGGCGCTGTGTCTCGTTGTGTTGGTGCAGCGTGATGCATGCGGACGAACGCGCCTGACCCAAGGTCTACGCCGTAAGTCAACCGCTGCGAAGGGGCGAGTACGAGGACGTGCATCGCCGCGCCGGGGAGATTCGGCCGAGCTTCTCCGCGTGGAGGTTTAAGCGCACTTCGCATGGACACTTATGATGATCGATGAAGTAAGTGGGGTGGTGGATACCCCGTGTACTTATTTTGTCAGAAATGAAAAACGACCGGCCGGAGCCGGTCGTGTGCCGCAAAGCAGTGGACTACGTGCGTGTTATGCCGAGCGGCTGTTGATGGAGACAACGTTATCGGTCTGCTCCACTGCTTCGGTTGGAGGTTCTTCCACCGAACGGTCGAAGGCGCTTGTTGCACGCTTCAGGACAGCGCCGAACGTCTGCAGAAGGATGGCAAGGTCGAGCTGGACGGACCAGTTCTCCACGTAGAACACGTCACAACGCTCGTAGTCGGCGAACGATGGCGAGTCTCGGCTTTCGACCTGCCACAAACCGGTGATCCCTGGCCGTACGAGATGGCGGAGCATCAAGCGCTCGTCGAATGTGGCAACTTCACGAGGGAGTGCTGGCCGCGGGCCGACCAAGCTCATGTCTCCTTTCAACACGTTCAGCAGCTGCGGCAATTCGTTGAGCGATGTGGCGTCCATGAAGCGACCGATGCGGGTGAGGCGCGGATCATGCTTCAACTTGAACAGCGGACCATTGCGTTCGTTCTTTGCCATGAGCTCTGCCAGCCGGGCTTCGGCGTCGACAACCATGGTGCGGAGTTTCAAGATGGTAAACGGAACGCCGTCGAGCCCGATGCGTTGCTGACGGAAGAATGCGGGCCCGCCGTCATTGCGTCGGACCAGCAGTGCGAGCACGCCCATGATTGGGCCGGCCACAAGCAGCAGCATGAGGCTGATGACGATGTCCATTGCCCGCTTCAGGCCGGCTTGCCAACCCTCAAGGGACACCTGTTCCAAGTAGAACGAGGCCTCCCGTCCAATCGGCGCACGCCGGAGGCGGTTGGCCGAGATGCCGGCAAGTCCTCCTGACACCTGGACGTGGATACCGGCAGAGGTGAGTGCCCGGACAACGCTGTTGAGTTCACGGAAGTCAAACGCTGTGGCGCCGATGATTGCGTGGTGTGCGCCAGCAGAGGTGACGTTTTCGACCACGTTGTCTGCGGAACCAAGGTACGGCACGCTGAAGCCGAGGCGGGCGACTGACGCTTCTTCTCCGATGACGCCTCGAACGTCGAAGCCAAGTTCTGGTTCTTCCCGAAGAATCTTCAGAAGTTCGAACGCTTCGTCACCGGCACCAACGAGAACCACTGGTCGCATGAACCGACCATGGCGACGAGAGCGCTTCAGCATCATCCGGTACAAGTGGCGGCCAACCAACACGCCAAGGAACACGAGTGCCTGGGTCAGCACCATCCGTCGAACCCGCATCTCCGGCAACAGGTTTGGCCGGACGGCTAGAGCGATGACAGTGGCGATGAGCACGGCTCGGAGTAACGTTGCGGTTTCGATGGCCCGAAGACTTGCGGTGCGGGCCAGAGTACAGACGGTTCAGCCCGAAGACCGCGATATTGAGAACCACCAGCATGGAGATGATTTGGATCCGTATGGCCCATTCCATGTGGTCGTCCCACCCAAGGCTTGGCGTGAGCCCAGAACGCGGAGAGCGAGATAGCCCCATATCTGTGGCGACGCTGAGCCACCGCAACCGGCGGCTCCCTTTCGGTGCGTCTTGCGGCCGATTTACGAGGTATTGGCCGATAGGGGATGCGACTTGTTGATTGCCCGTCGAGGGTTTATCTGAAGACACGTTCATAACCGAACCTCAGTATGGCAGTGACGGAGGGTGCTGGACAGGAACCCTAGCTCAGATTCATCACTTTTGGTTCTTTGTCACGTTTTCGGATTGGGCCTTCTTCCCGAGTATCAAGCCTCAAACGAGACATTCTCATCATCGTCGTTGACAATGGATCGGACTAGCGTTTCTGAATTACTGGCGGAAGTTACGTCCGTGCACTTCATCGCCGGAATCTGCACTCTGCGTGTGATCAACGTGCTCTAAGGTTCGGTCGAGAAGTTCGGCCGACAATTCGGGGACTATCTACCCAGCCAGGTTCTACGGTTTGAACCTTCGGCCCAGGTCACATCCAACTCACCTTTGCCTGCTACGCCGCCTCCTACACTTCCTTATCCTCATGACTTCGATTCACCCCGCCAACAAGGCCGCTTCTGACCCGTTTCGCCACCACACCACCAGGTGGTTCGAGCGGTGCTTGCGAGATTCCACCCGGGCGGACACAACAGCCGTCCGGGCGTGTCTCGGTGGTCGTCGCAACGTATAACCGAGCTGAACTCGCTCGGCCGGTTGCTCTGCCGATACTCACGGCCCAGTCGTTCTCCACTATGCGCCCGCACGACTTGAGCTGCTCGTCGTGGATGACGGGGGTAGTCAAGACATGCGTCGGTTCTTCCTGGAACCTTCGCCGATTCGATCTCAAGCTGGTTGCGCAATCCAAACGGTGGGCCGCCGCCGCTCGCCATCTGCGGGATCTCGTTGACCGTCGGAGCCATGATCATCGTCCTTGATGACGACATGCGGATCGGTCCGACGTTCGTTCAAGCTCATGTCGACGCTCATAATGCTGGTGCCGATGTTGTCTATGGACTCATCGAAGGCGACGCAGGGAAGGGCCACTGTTCGCCCGGTACCATCAAATGCATATTGATCGCTGGCTGGAAGAATGCCGATCCGGGGACTGCTCCACGTGGGGATCGGTCTGTGCACCGGCAATGTTTCCTTCTCCCGTGCGGCCTATTCCGCGTTGGTGGGTTTGATACATCGCTTGTTCGGTGCGAAGACCGAGATCTCGGCATCCGGCTCGAGCAGGCAGGGTACCGATTCGCTTATTGCGAAGCTGCGCTCTCCACGCACGAATCCGGAATCCATGACCAAGCTGCGTGGCGCCGACGAAACGAGATTTACGGCGAGTCCGATGTGGTCATCTCCACCAAACATCAAGGAATCCCTGCTGATTTCCCCTTGGGCTTTTCTCGACGAGTTGCCGACTGTTGTGCTATCCCCTGCTCGTTACGGTCGCGGTGCGTGCCGCAGTTGAGTCGGCCAGTTGGTGCTGCCGTGTATTGGGTTGGCGAACGCCTGGACCGCTTGGGAAAGGCTTCGGCCGCTATGCGCCTTGTAGGACTGACCTACGGAATCGACTACTACGGAGGTGCTGGTAGGCGTTGGGGGAGTGCGGCGGCCACAATCGGGGCGTTGCGGGGCTGGCGGTTGGGTCGTCGTTCAAAAGTGTCCATACAGGTCGGTTGAGGAAAAGACGATGAGTGCCTTTGAAACATTTACATCGGCGGTGGCCGCTGACCACGCGGCCGTGTACGAATTTGCGAATCGGTACAACCCTGAGCGTGCGGAGTGTGGATCTCTCGCGTCTGATCTCGTCCGGCGCATCGGGTTTCAGATGACAGTTGCCATCCGGGTGATGCAATTGGGCACCCATCTTCGGATTCCGTTGGCCGGCCCGATCCTGTCCCGGTTGATTCGTCACCTGTATTCGGCCGAAATTCACTGGGAGGCAAACATCGCTCCAGGAATTTGCATCGTCCATGGCAATGGACTGGTCATTTCAAGGTCGGCAACTGTTTCGGCCGGATGCCTGTTGTTCCAGGGAGTCACATTGGGAGAATCGCTGGACATCGAGACCGGCATTCAGGGAGCACCGACGCTGGAACGAAATGTGCATGTGATGCCAAATGCTGTCTTGGTCGGTCCCATCACCGTCGGAGAAAACAGCAAAGTGCAGGCAAACGTGATGCTGTCGTCCTCGGTGCCGTCCCGCACCTCAGTTTGCGCTGCAAAACCGGATTTCATACCTCGAACTGGTGTACCCAAGAGCGCTGGCACCTCCGAAGATGTCTGAGTGATGAGCGTTTCAGTTGCGTTGCCAGAGTTCGTCAGGGTCCCACTCGGAACCCTTTTTGCGCATCGGGTTACCTCAGAGCAAGCAATCGAAGCCGTGGTCCAACGTGTTCGCAGCGGCTTGGGCGGCTATCTCGTTACTCCCAATGTCGACCACGTTTGCGTTGCGGAGGAATCAGTTGCGTTTCGCACTGCACACCGTGCGGCATATCTCTCGTTGGTGGACGGTACCCCTCTTATCTGGTTGTCTTCCGCATGCGGAAACCGCTTTCCCGAAAAAATTTCGGGAAGCGATCTCATTGTCCCGCTGAGTACCCGAGCAGCCGCTGAGGGCATGACCGTCGCCTTGTTCGGAGCTTCGGACGGGTCTTCGCTACGGGCCTACAACGAATTGTCGGGAAGTATCTCGGCACTCAAAATTACGGCCCGGGTCTGTCCACGGTTCGTTCCGGGTGGCGTCGACCCTGCTGCCGATGCGGAAATCCGCGAAGCAATCGACACCGTGAAGGCTTCAGGCGCAGACATCGTGTTCATTGCGATGGGCACGCCCAACCAAGAGCTGTTCATGCATCAATTCGCAGGCGATCTCGCTCCCTCCTTCCTGTGTGGAATTGGAGCGGGCCTTGATTTCATTGCGGGCGAGCGGCGGCGTGCTCCACTGTGGGTACAGAAACTCGGCCTGGAATGGTTCGTCCGGTTGCTCCAAGAACCGTCCCGTATGTGGCAGCGGTACCTGGTTCGGGATCGAGCTATTTTCCGGATAGCGGTCCGGCAGATCCGGAGCTCACGTTCCGGGGTGCTAGGAGACTCGTGACAACGGGACGCGTGCCGCGTTTTGCCGAGGCCAAACTTGCAAGATCGGCTGGCGCAGCAATAAGCCCTCACCGGGGCATCGCTAATCCGGCCTGGGACGACGTCGCCGCTACCGACCCTTCCGGTTCGTTCGGTGGTGGGCCCGGCCTTTGGGAAATAGAGACGCGGGACACTTTTGAAATTCCGATCTCGCGAGTTGCCCCGGTGCAACCCGAGGGCAGCATTGAAGGTCAAGCGGCGCAACAAGCCGAGAATCGATCTGCGGCCAAGAACGGGGCGATGCTCGGGTCGTCGCTGTTCTTTACGGCTTCCGTCGGTGTCCTCGTTTCGCTCTTCGTTGTGCCCAATGTGGTTGGGGACAGGGACACGGGCATTCTCGGGTTCGGTGAAGCACTGGCAACCGTGTCGTTGGTACTTGCGGGCTTCGGTATGGACACTTACCTCCGCAAAGAGGTGGCTCTCAGGCGGGACCACGCCGACCGATTGTTCGCGTCGGTCTTGGCAGTGCGGCTGTTCGTAAGCGCGCTGTTGACTGCCGTTGCGGTAGGTGTTTTGGCCTTCCGTCAATCCGATGTCGGCGAGGACGCAACTTCCTCGAATTCCCTGTCGCGGACACTGATTGTCGTCCTGTTGTTCTGCATGGCACAGTTCTCTCAGCAGACGGCGGAGTCATATGCGGCGATGCTGCAGGCCGTTGGCCAGGTGCGTCAACAGTCCAGTCTCACCATATGGACAAAGACGATCTGGGCCGTGATCATCGTCGTCGGCCTCTTGCTCGGTATGGGGATCTGGGTGGTTCCCCTCGCGTTGTTTGTCACGGAGAGCGCTAAGACATTGGTTCTCGGAATCTCCGCGCAGAAGGTCTTTCACATCGAGTGGAAGATCTACCCCCGCGAAGTGTGGCCGATGCTGAAGGCCGGATCGCCGTTTCTGGTCACTGCTATTTCCGTGAAAGTCATTGCTTGGCTCGATGTGGCGATGGTCAAACTGCTGACCGGTGACGACGCCGAAACGGGGTACTACCACATCGCCCTGCGAATCTCGGCGCTTGCTTTGTTGCTGGCCCCACTCATTCAATGGGTTGTACTCCCGATGGCAGCGCGTGCTGCTGAACGGTCTCGTCAGGATTTCGCCGATTTGGTGAAACGATCCTTTCAGTGGGTTCTCTGCGCCGGCGTTCCCATGTCGTTGCTGCTCGGACTCAACGCAGACGTTCTGATCGAAACTGCCCTTCCAGACTTCACACCCAGCATCCCGGCGCTTCGGATCCTGAGCGGAGTCATCGCTCTCGCCTACATCAGCATGCTGGGCGCAACGCTGCTCATCGCTGACGGCCGTAGCTGGCGTGTGGTTCGCATCACGTTCCTCACCATCGCTGTCGACGCAGTGATGAACCTGTACATGATCAAGCACGGTTGGATGTGGTGGGGACAAGGCACCGGTGCGCTCAAGGCCGGTGGAGCCGGTGTCGGCGCAGCGATCTCGTTGGTGACCTCCGAATGCATCGCCGCTGCCCTGATGGGATACGAATTGCGGCGAGTCGTCCGACGCATCTCTGACGCCGAGGCGCGACGCGCCGTCGGCGCAATGTTTGGCGCATGCGTGCTGGTGATTGCCGTCGATCATTTCGCTCGACCTCTCGGAATCATCCGTCCACTGATTGATCTGTTGATGATGGTCGCGGCCCTGACCGCCCTTGGTGTCATCCGGCTTGACTGGTACCGGATGTTGTTTGCCCGCCTTGGCCTCCGCCCAGCCCAGCCAGCCGCCACCGATCTCCCGAATCCAACGCGCCAATGACGTTTTTGGTTGCTCCACCTCGGGTTCACTCCGATCCCTCCGTTCACCGCTCGGCCGCGCCCGTGATGCAATTCACTTCCAAACACGCCTTGTCATCATTGATGGTGGTTCGTGCCGACCCTGAACGCGCCATCATGGTTTGCGCCCGAAAGGAAACATTGTGTCGATGATGGACCGAGAACTCGCACCAGGCGAAGCAGGCGAACTGCTCGACGTGCGCCAAGTACAGCTCATGGCTGGGATGATGCTCCGCTCGGTGCGGCGCCATCTGACGCGGTCGTTGTTGGCGTTTTTGGCAGTTTCCAGCGCTGCGATCACGTTGGGCTACTCCACGCCCAAGCAATACAGCTCGTCTTCGGTGATGGAACTCAAGCCCACCGACATCACCAGCGAACTCATCGCTCCGGGTGAGCCCCGGACAGCGAAGGACCCTCGCAAGGGTGTCCGCGAAACGGTGCTGCAGCAAGCCAACCTGGAATCAATCGTCGATGATCTCGGCCTTGTCGCCGAGCTGAAAGCAAACCAGAGCCCCATCGGTCGTTTGATCTCAAAGATTCGACCCGTCGTGGCTGATCCGCTGCAGGATAAGCGTGACGCAGTCGACGAACTCAGAGCCAACATCAACGTCGTCGCCTCGAACTCTGAAGGCGATTTTGAGACCATCATCACGTCAACCTGGACGAACCCTGTCACCGCAACCAACATCGCAAAGCTGTTGCAGGACAACTTCATTGCGGTTCGCCGTTCCAACGAAGTCACGCAGATCGAGCGCATTGCTGCTGTATTGAAAGACGATGCAACAGCTGCGCAGGGCTTCCTCGATGAGACCACCAATCGCATCGGAAACGTGGGAACTCTCGAGCTGTCTGCCGCCGATCAGGCGATCCTCAACAACGCGCAGGCTCGTCAGGCAGCTGCTCAACAGGTCTACGAAAAGGCGTCGCTCACGCTACGCTCAGCGGAAATCGATTTCGGAACCCGATACTCGGTCACCCAGGAACCGCAGGTCCCAAAGCGAGCGCTCAGCGGTCGGAGCAAGTCCTACATCACCGGCATCGGAGCAGGTTTGATCGCAGCGTTTCTTGTGGCCGCACTTGCAGACCTTTCAAAGGGTTCGTTCATCGAATCCTGGCAGATCACTCGCAAACTCAACTTGCCGGTGCTCGCCGAACTCAAAGCCGGGAAGACCGGATCATGAGCGGACGTACTTTCTCCGCTTTGCGGATTGGGGATGTTGCAGTCGGCGCGGCGATTGCTCCGTTCGCTGCAGCCGGTTTGTATCTTGCTGGGTTGTCGGTCCCGGCCCGGCGACGGGTACCGCCTGTTGACACAACGAAACGTGTTGCTGTCGTGGTGCCCGCTCATAATGAAGCGGCCGACATTGAAGCAACTGTTGCCAGCCTTTTGGCATCTGACTACCCCGTTGAACGTCGTCGGGTGGTCGTGGTGGCAGACAACTGCACCGACTCCACTGCATCGCTTGCTCGCAGCGCGGGTGCTGAAGTCCTCGAACGAACTGACCTCACGAAGCGCGGCAAGGGTTATGCGTTGGAAATGGCATTTGCCCACCTGCTGGGCGATGACTCCACAGACATCATTGTGGTTGTCGACGCCGACACGCTCGTGAGCAACAATTTGCTGACTGCATGTGCCTCCCGGATCGCTGACGGAGAACTGGTGGTTCAGGCGGACTACCGCGTTCGCCAAGCGCAGCGCAGTTGGCGCACTCGACTCCTGCACATAGCGTTCACCGCGTTCCACGACGTCCGCTCCTCTGGACGTGAACGCCTTGGTGTTTCTTGCGGACTTCGAGGCAATGGGATGGCCTTTTCCTCGGCAGCTTTACGCAAGGTGCCGCATACTGCCTTTTCAATCGTCGAAGACCTCGAATACGGCATCGCACTGGGTCGTGCCGGCATTCGCGTTGCCTACGCCCACGAGGCTTGGGTCCAGGGTCACATGCCGTCTGACGCTAAGTCTTCGGAGAGCCAGCGTGATCGTTGGGAAGGCGGACGGCGTCTCATCCGCAAGCGCGATGGGCGTTCGCTTGCGTCCGGCGCAATACGGTCTCGTGATCCAGTTCTGGGTGACCTTGCGGCCGATGTCTATGTGCCACCGCTCGCGCAGCTCGCGTCTGCGCTCGTCGGCCTATCCGTTATAGCGACCGTCGGTTCCCTGGTCGGTTCCCGAGTCTCTGGTCGTTCGTGGGTCTCGCCGTTCATCGGAGCAGCGGGCCTTGCCGGTTTAGGGGCACATGTAGCAGAAGGCTGGCGGCGAAGCGGGACCGGTGTTGCTGGCCTGCTTGACCTAGCGCGCGCCCCTATGTACGTCGCATGGAAGATCGGTCTCAAACTGACCGGTCGCCGCGGCGGGTCGGCCCCCGACGAATGGGTCAGAACCCAACGCAGTGACGCTCAGGAGGGCGCAGCATGAAGGCAAAAGCCAAGTCCAAAGATTTGGGTCAAGGTATCCGTGGAGGAAAGCGTCAATCGTTGGCCGTAGCACCGGCACAACGCCAGGAGCCGCAAGAATGGGTCTGCGATCCAGCAGACGTCAACGACCTTCCGTCTGTTCCTGTGCAGCAACTCTGGTTTGAACTTCGTAGCTGGGCATGGAAGAGCTTGGCAATAGTGCCTACGGTTCCGCGGGGATCAGAGTTTGAACTCGCCGAGCAGGTGGTGATGGTTGGCGTGTCGAACACCAATCGCCGAATGAGCTTGATTTCAGCTGAAGGCGCTGGGGTTGGGGACACGGATCGGGTCATCGCCATGATTCGGGCTGCTGAGGCCCGTGGAGACCGCGTGGTTGTGGTTACCGACGCGGTTATCGACAACCCAGCGTCTACTCCAATCATCCGCGCCGTCAACGGGGTGATCCCCATCATCACCCTTGGCCAAAGCGAACGGTCGGTGGTCGAGAAGACCATCCAAGCAGTGGGCCGGAGCCGCGTGATCGGCGCTGTCTCCCGGCAACCCTGAAATCGTCCATTCTGTAGGCATGTCTGTTCGCATGACGGTTTGGCCTCAAGTCCGTATGAACCGCCTCATGAACCGCCTTCGCGTCGTGGGAAGGCTGCTCCTCGTTGCGGCCCTACTGGCTTCAGGCGGGTTTCGCTTCGACTCCGCAAATGCGGCCGAGCCTGAGTTGGTCGCGTACCAGGGTTCGCTGCAAAACGGTTGGGTCGACCTGGGCTGGGGGCCGCGTACGTTGGACAAAGGGCCTGCGCGCATTGACGTAGGCGGTTGGCAGGGGTGGATTCTTGGCAAGGTAGGTACCAACCTGGCCGACTACGGCACGTTGTCGGCACGCATCCGGATTCCTGCCGGTGAGACGGCTCCGCTCATGCTCATGAGAGTCGGGTACGAGGGCGACGACCAATTTCCAACCCGCGTGTTTTCTGGCGGCACCGTGGATGCTCTGCGCTGGACGAAGTACGACATTCCAGTCGCGTCGCTCAACCCCGACGGCAAACGGTTCGACCGACTGCTGTTCATGGCAAGCCGCGAGGTCGCCCCGGGAACGTTCGTCGAGTTGGACTCGATTGTGCTCCGGGGTCGCATCCAGGCCACCACACCTCAATCGTCCACCACGGCGAAACTACGCCCTGCCGGAGTTTCGATCGATTGCCAGTCCAGTCGCCGACCAATCAGCCCGGCGATTTACGGGATCGCGTTTAACGCGCTGACCGAAGAGTCGCAACGGTCTCAATTCACGATAGGTGCCACCACGCGTCGATGGGGCGGCGACCCCACAAGTCGTTTCAACTGGGAGCAAGGCAACGCGTGGAATCCCGGACACAATTGGTACTGGCGCAACATGACGGTGCTCCAAAAGGGCAACGCATGGGAGACTTTTTTTAAGAACAACGGCGCCAACAACATGACCAGCGCGCTTACGGTTCCGATGATGGGCTGGGTCGCCAAAGACACAACCAGCTATTCGTTCCCGGTGTCGCAGCGCGGTGCGCAACAACAAGTAGCTCCCGAACTCCCCGACGCTGGAAATGGTGTTTCGGCGAGCGGTGAAATTCTTGTCGGACCGTCACCGCAACAGACAAGTCGACAATCCACCCCAGCGTGGGTAGGGCAGTGGGTGGCCAAGATCAACTCCGGTGGTTCGTCCGCTGCTTCACCGCTCGACATGGTCTTCCTCGATAACGAGCCGGACCTTTGGAGCGAATCGCACCGCGACATCAGAACCGAACCAACCACGTATGACGAGCTCCTGGCTAAAGGTATCTCGTATGCAACAGCGGTCCGTGCCGCTGATAGCGACGTCAAGATCGCCGGTCCTTCTGCGTGGGGCTGGTGGGGTTACTTTTTCTCGGCTGCCGACGCAAAGGCAGGTTTCCGGGTGAAACCGGATCGCCTTGCACACGGTGACAAACCATTCCTCGAGTGGTACCTCGCTGAAATGGCGGCAGAGGAAGAACGCTTGGGTAAACGGCTGCTTGATGTCCTTGATGTGCACTATTACCCATCAGGGGTCGGTGTGTATTCGGGCACTGGCGGCAACACCGATCGAGCGACCAACGAGCTTCGTGTTCGCTCCACCCGTTCACTTTGGGATCGTACTTACAAAGAGGAAGGCTGGGTCGATTCCAACGTCTTCTTGCTGCCGCGTCTCAAAGAAATCGTCAACAAGTCCAAGCCCGGCATTGGTATCTCGATTGGGGAGTACAGCTTTGGTGGCGAGCGCCACATCAGCGGAGCCGTCGCCCAAGCCGAGGCGCTTGGACGGTTCGGTCAGTTCGGGATTACGGCCGCGTACCTCTGGACCCACCCGGCGCAAAACACCGAGCAGTACTGGGGTTTCCGGGCGTTTCGCAACTACGACGGTAAGGGCAGCAACTTTGGCGGCATCGGGACGGGCGTCGAACTGACAGGCTCGTCGAAAGACCTGTCAGTGTTCGCATCGACAGACGAGTTCACCCGTCAAAAGACCGTGGTGATCGTCAACCGTTCTTCCAGCATCGCGTTTGATACGACGGTCGCCTTCTCGCGTTGTGGTCGCACTTCGAGCGCTGGAATGTGGAAATACACCGGTGGACCATCTGGATTTACCCAGCGTGCAGTGCCGGTAAACAAAGGATCGTTACGTACCCAGGTGGCGCCGTGGTCCATCCAAGTTCTGCGCGTTGAATAGTTGCCAAGTAAAATTTCAAACGTGCGCACGAGCAGCATCACGTCGTAACCAATCCAAACAGTCACCCCTTACACCCGAACGAGCGCAACATGTCTTCAGAATCTCCCGCAACCCAGCTCACCGACCTCATTGCATCGGTCATCGACGTCGAGCCGAACCGCATCACCGCGGCAACGCTGCGTGCTGACGTCGACGAGTGGGACAGCCTTGCCCAGTTGGGTGTTATCGCTGCCGTCGAGGAAACGTACGGAGTCATGTTCAGCACCGCTGACATGCAGAACTGTGACTCGGTCTCGGCCATCACAGCAGTACTTGCCACCCACGGAGTGCGGCCGTAAGGCTGCATAAGAAATGACTCCACTTGAACGAAAGCTCGCGTGGCGCAAGGTTCTGAAGTCCCGGACAGCGGATTCTCCCGCGCTCCAGTTGGCGGTGCTCAGCACCTTTACCGCTCAACCAGCAGAACCGTTCATCGGGATGTCGTTCGAAGAGAGCGGGATTTCCGCCGTTGTCTGGACCGGGCCGTACGACCAAATCGCAAGTCAGTGTGTGGCGCCGGGCTCAGAGACAGACACACTGCACCCAGATCTGCTCATCGTATGGCCACGTCTTGAAGACTTGTGGCGAGGGCTGCCATCGCCACTTGTTGATCCAGTGGATCACTACGTTTCGCCCATCCTCGACATCATCGACGCGGCGGATCAAGCAACCAAACGATGGGCAGCCACCTTTCTATTCGTGTTGCCGGTGTTTCCTGACCTATTGCCTCTCGGCGTCGGCGACGCAGCGAACCCACTGGGCGTCACGGCCGTCGCTGAAGGTGTGCGCACCGCTGCACGCGCAGCGCTTTCGGCAACGGGATGTCTTGTGGTCGACGCCGAAGAGTCAGTTCGTCGCCTTGGTTTGAGCAACTCGCTAGACCCACGACTTATGACCACGGCACGTGTGCCGTACACCGAAGTGTTCTTCAACGACGTTGCTGGCAAGATCGCGCGTGTTGTTGCGTTGTCTCGACGTGGTGCTGCGAAGGTGGCGGTGGTCGACGCCGACAACACGTTGTGGGGCGGAGTGGTCGGCGAAGACGGAGCGGACGGCATTGATCTGCTGGACAACGGTCCGGGCGAAGCGTTTCGGGCTTTTCAGCAGTGGTTGTTAGACCTTCGACGCGCCGGGATGCTGATCGCAGTCGCTTCGAAGAACAACGAAAACGATCTCTGGCCGGCGTTCGACAGACGCGAGATGGTGCTGAAGAAATCGGACCTTGCTGCATGGCAGGTGAACTGGGACCCAAAGCCGCTCAACCTTTCGAAGCTGGCGGACGAACTGAACCTTGGGCTGTCCAGCTTCGTTTTCATCGATGACAACCCAGTTGAAGTTGGGTCCGTTCGCGAAGCTCACCCGGAGATCACCTGCCTGCAAATGCCGGAAGATCCGTCACGCTGGCAGCGGACCATCGCAGAATCCGGAGCGTTGGACCGGCTCCGCCCCACCACGGACGATCTTCGGCGCGCAGATGGTTATCAGGTAGAGCAAACACGCCGCGAGCTTCGGTCTTCCATGACGCCGGAGGAATACCGAGCCACGCTTGGAGTCGAAGTTGGCCTGATCCAGCCTCTCCCCGGAGACCTCGCCCGCCTAGCCCAGTTGGTTGCCAAGACCAACCAGTTCACTCTTGGCGGGCCTCGTCGTACGGAAGCCGAACTGGCTGCGCTGATTCACGATCCAACGTGGTCCGTGCGTCTGATCAGCGCCAAAGACCGGTTTGGTGAGTACGGAATAGTCGGAGCAACTGTGTCCAAGCTCCCGGAGCCAACGCAGTCTCATGGCGTACTCGACACGTTTGTGTTGTCGTGCAGAGCGATGGGTCGCGGTGTCGAAGAAGCCATGCTTGCCGACGCCGTCGATTCAGTGGGCGGGGCATTAGCAATCACGGTGGTCGAAACACCGAAGAACGCTCCTGGCCGAACCTTCTTTTCCTCTGTCGGTGCGACCCCAGGAACTACCCAAATAGTCAGCGGTCTGCTGTGGCCCGCGTCAGTGAATCGGAGCCCAGATGATTGAAGCAAAAGGTGTTTTGGGGCAATGGCGTGACTCGATTCACGTGCGGTTTAGTCTCGTCAACCTTGCGCTCGCGTTGTCTCCACCGTTTGTCAGCGGGTTCGTCCGCGGCAAGCTGTACCGGGCCGCGGGTCTTGACATCAGTCGAACGGCGTTCATCATGGGCAACGTCACGCTGATTGGCGGGACGCGCCATCATCACCGCAATGTCCACTTGGGCGCGGACACAATCATCAGCACCAACGTCACCATCAACTCCGACGCAGAGGTGTCCATCGGCGACAACGTGACCATCGGCCCGTACGTCAAGCTGTACACAAGTTCTCATGACCTTGGTCCAGGTTCTCGTCGCTGCAACGTCCCCGTAGTCGCACGACCCATCGTCATCGAAAAGGGTTGTTGGCTGGCCGTCGGGGTGACAGTCCTTCCGGGAGTCACCATCGGTCACGGGTCTGTGGTGTCCGCCGGTGCTGTGGTTGAAAAGGACGTCCCGCCCGACAGTCTCGTGCAAGGTGTCCCGGCCGTCGTCGTGCGCAAACTTCCCCTCGGAAACCGCTGACTGCGTTGATGGACGCGGTACTTGACGCGAAACGCGAAACGCAGAGTACGCGAGAGATGCGAGATACGTGGGTACAGCCGACTCTGCTCGGAGTGCTTGCTTCGGTCCTGGTTCTTTTCCGCTTAGGAACAAATGGGCTCCGCGGAGACGAGGCATTCAGCATTTCGACTTCGCTTCGATCGTGGCCCGACTTGTTGAAACTGACTTACGAGGCGGAAACCAACGGAGCGTTGTACGCGTGGTTTCTCAAAGGGTGGTCCACCTTTGGGACATCTGAAGTGTGGTTGCGTATCCCATCGGCTGCGGCGTTTGTCGCAACAGTGGCATTTACCTGGGCCCTCGGGAGGCGGTTACACGGGCAGGCCACCGGTGCCATCAGCGCCACGCTTGTAGCCTTACATGGCAGCGTGTTGCAGTTTGGGCAGACCATCCGGTTCTATTCACCCGTGGTTGCGCTTGGCCTTGGTTTCATCATCCTCGTGCACCGCTCGATTGAGATGCCTTCGCCTCGCAGGCTGTTTTGTGTTTGCGTGGTGGCAATTGCTTTGCCATTGATGCATCTCGTCGCAGCAACGCTCATTGTCGCGGCTGCTGTGGTGTTTCTCGTTGACGAAGGATTAACGCGGCCGCATCCGGTTCCGATCTCAGCCTTGCGTCGTCTGTGCGTGTTGCTGCCCGGCCTGTTCGTCGCTTCTGCTGTTGGATTGCTTGTCGCTTCTCACGACGAGGGGCAATCCATCAACTTGCCGCTTGGTCGCGACTCGCTGGCTGAAGTCGTAATCGTACTGAGTGGTTCAGGAGGCCGGTTCGGAGTCGTGGGATACGTGTTGCTGCTGGTCGCTGGGTTAGCGATGCTGAGATCTTCGGTGCGCCACCGCACTCAGCAGGGTGGTCGCACCATTGACGTTCTTGTTCCCTGGATCGTCATGGCGATCACAGGCATTTGCGTTGTGCTGGGGTCATTGGTGACTCCGGTAATGGCCGGACGGTACGTGCTCTTTTTGGCTCCGTTCGTTGCGATGTCTGCGGCGATCGGAATCGTGTCGGTCACGCGGGCCGTTGACACATCAGCAGACCATGCCAGTCGGCGATTGGGCGGAATGACACTTCCTGCAGCCAGCCCACAGCCTTGGGGTGCACAGCGCCTGGTGACCGTCGGGGTGCTTTGTCTGACCGTCCTGGTTGGCGGCGCCGGCGCGGCAAACGGTGCGGTGCAATGGATCGTCGACCCTCAACGCGACGACTGGCGCCCGCTCGGCAAGTCCCTTCTCGAACGAGCCCGACCAGACGATGGTGTGCTGTTTGCCAACGATTCGACCCGCTTGTACGTGGAGTACCAGCTCAGGCGCAACCCACGGTTCAGAGCGACTGCAGCTTCGCCAGTTTTTCCATCTCAGCCGTGGGGAACATTCCGAACTGGCGATCAGCGCTACGAGGCGTTCAGCGCTGCGCAGGTCCAGGCTGCCCTGGCGGCGCATCGTCGGGTGTGGTTGGTCGTCGAGGGACCGTTGGTCGAAGAACCGTTCACCGATTTGCCGGCGATCTTGTCGGCGCGTCGGCCAATCGATACCCGGATGTTCGGCAGGACCGGGATCTTGTATCTGCTGCAGTCCGACCGCATCGACCCGAACAGCAGTAAATAAGCGCTCAGCGTGTTGCTACTGTCTCTCTAAGTGGTGAATGGATTTTCAGTGCGCTCTCGACGGGCACCCCGTGTCTTGGCACGTGCGTTCGTCGTTACTGAAATTGACCAGGACCTCGTCCTCCCTGACGGAGTTGACGAACTGGTCTGTGACCAAGCAATTGTTGGAGTGGGGCGCGCAGCCGTGAGTGCGGTTGTGGTCGGAAATCGGATGCTCATACTCCCGGTCCCTCAACAGTTGCTGGGAGACCAAACCGTCCGACTGGAACCTCACCAGACGGTGTGGGACGCCTTGTCACGCCGCGGTTGCTCGGTGGCGGTCGAACCCTCCGAGGGGCTTGTCGATCTCCCAGCTGTCATTTCGAATTCGGGAACCGACTTGGAGTCGCGGGATGGCTCGGATTCCGGTGTAGGGCGCAATAGCCCCTCATTAAACGAGCAAGCGATGCCAGTCGCCAGGTCAATTCGAAGTGAACAGACCTCATCGCCGTATGCCATCGAAGCGGTCTCGGTGCGGCATCGACCCAATACGGGCGGAGCCGCTCCGTCGGGGCGAGGGGTGCTGCAGGTCGATGTTCAAATCAGAACCGGCCAACTTGTTGTTGTTTGCAACGCCCAATCCGGCGAAGCTCGAACAGCGGTGAACGTGTTGGCCGGTTTGGAGTTGCCGGACTCGGGCACCGTCTTGCACCGTGGCATTCCGTGCAACAGCGCCGACCCCCAACACCAGCGGTTCATGACGGTTCAACCGGGGATCTACTCCGGAAGGATTGCGCATGCAAACGAGGTCTCGGGCCTTGAGTACGTCGCATATCCGAGCTTGTTCTATGGAACCGATGCTGCAGTCGCTCGGGCCGACGCTGCTGTGACGTTGGCCCGGTTGCTGGGGTCTTCCGCCGAAGGTCAACCCATCGCCACCATGACAACACAGGAGCGTCAGGTGGCCATGTTGGCCCGAGCATTGGCCGGGGAGTGGGAACTGGTGGTGCTCTTCGATCCAATGCGGTCGCTCGCCGAGGATGTGCAGGTCGTGGTCCGTTCCTTCGTTGCCGAACGCGTGGCGGCAGGAGCAACCGTGGTTGTCCTAACGGACGACGAACCATTGCTGGCACTCGCAGACCGGCGCATGGCTGTCGTCGATGGGGTTCTGCGTGACGCCCATCCAAACGGTGACCCGTCTGGCGCCCGAACTGTCGAGAAGCGGGTCCGGCACCGGTATGACAAGGTGCGCGGGAGAGTGCGTCCCTGACCCTTGTGTCAGGTATCACAGGCCGAGGAATGCTTATCGGTGACTGTGTACTGTCATCATGTTCAGCGATGGATCTTCGCCAGCTTGCTGCACTCACCGCCGTCGCCGAGTGCGGAACTTTCTCCGCTGCAGCGGATCGCCTCAACACCGTCCAGTCCAATGTGTCCGCGCACATTGCGCGCTTGGAGAAGATCCTTGGGGCAACCTTGGTGGATCGCACCGCTGGTCGGCTGACCGAAGAGGGCGAAATCGTTGTGGCTCGGGCCAGGCGTATTCAAACCGAGCTCGACGGGTTGGTCGCCGACGTGACTGCGTTGCGCCACGACGTGGTGGGCGATGTGAAGGTCGGTGTCATCGGTACCGTCGCTCGTTGGCTGGTGCCGCCGCTCCATGCGGCGATGTCGGTAGCGCACCCACATGTGCGGATGGTGGTCGTCGATGCGTCCACAACCTCGCTTGCGCCACAGCTGGTCGGTGGATCGCTCGCCCTTGCGGTGGTGAACCTGCCCCTGGATGATCCGGACACTACGGTCACCCCACTTTTCGAAGAAGAAATGGTCGCGGTAATCCCCGAGGGCCACAAGTTGTTCTTCCGCGATCGGTTGAACATGACGCATCTGCACAATGTTCCGTTGTTGCTTCCGCCCACTGGCACCTCGTATCGCCACGAGTTGGACGAGGCTGCCGACATCGCAGACGTTTCCTTGGTGGCGCAGGCCGAAATCGACGGAGTCCGTCTCATCACGTCGATGGCGTTCGACGGGGTTGGCGTAGCAGTTGTTCCCGCTACGGCCGTTCCAGGGCACCTTTCGGGGCCGTGGCGTGCCCTTCCGCTGGAAGGCATCGAACCCCGGCAGGTCGGCATCGTCCAACGCCGACGCGGAATGTTGTCAGCGCCAGCACGAGCGTTGCTCGCTGTACTGCTGAAGGTTGTGGATGAGCAGGTTGAAGCGCAGGCCGGTGTCCGGTTGCTGCGCCAGCCCGTGCGTCCGACCGAACCTGAACCAGAGTCCGTTTGACGCTTCGCTGAGGACGCTTGGGGCCGCAAGTAGTTAGTCGGGGGTCCAGTGGGCTGTCGTAAGATCCACGCGGTCCGACTGCTCTCCGGGTCGCCCGGCCACTGGCCTGAACGGAACTTGTTCCGCGCGTAGGAGGGCCAACTGTCGGAGCGCCACTTGGTCTGCGCACGAGCCGTCGGACCGCAGCACACGTTGCCAGGGTGTGTCTGGGTCGGACTTGGTGCTCATCACCCTGGCAACCAAACGCGGGGAACCTTGGCCTAACCATTCCGCAATCGAGCCGTACGTCATCACCCGGCCTTCAGGAATTCGGTCAACCAGGTCGAGAACGAGTCGATCGTACGCGGAAAGTCCCTGGCGGGTGCTTTGTGCTGGCTTCAAGAAGCGCGAAGCGGTGGTCTTTTGGGCCATCAGCGGATCACGTCGCAATCGCGAGAACGGCGAGAACGCCGAGCGCACCGTTGCGGAGGAGATCCGCCGAGCTGATTGGTTTCGCTCGGGTTGCGCCGAAGCAGGAACACGCTGGCGTCCGGCCAGCTCGGAGCGAACGGAAGATCCCAAAGCTAAAGATCAACAGGAGAATCAATGCAACTGTTCCACCGGCTCGGTGAAGAGCGGGAACGCTTAACAAGAGAGCGGCAGCTCCCTCGGCGCAGACGATGACGATTCCTACCCCCCGTGGAAGCCGACGTCCCAGCATGACCGATGCTGCGTCCACGGTGGCTTCGAGAGTCCGGCTTTTTGTGTAGGCGGCCAGGGCAAAAACGATGGCGAGGCAATACCCCGCAATCAGGCCGACGGACATTGTTCGACGGTAGTGCGCAGCCGTTGCCTGCTTGGTGCACTCCGTGCTCTCGTGATGGCAGGGCTACGCTGCGCGTGTGTCAGCGCCAACCTCCAGTCCGCCAGCCCCGCAGCCGCTTCCCACGGGGCTCTCGTTGTGGTTCGCCGGGGCTCGACCCCGCACGCTGCCGGCTGCGGTGGTTCCGGTGGCTGTCGGAACGGCGGCAGCTTTTCAAGATGGTTCTGTGGTCTGGTGGCGGGCAGCATGCGCGCTTATCGTCTCTCTGGCTCTCCAGGTCGGCGTCAACTTTGCGAACGACTACTCCGACGGAGTGCGCGGGACCGACACCGTACGGGTCGGGCCGCTTCGGTTGGTTGGGTCCGGTGCTGTACCCGCTGCATCGGTGAAGCGTGCTGCGTACGCCAGTTTCGGCGTCGCTGCTGCGGCCGGGCTCGGTTTGGCTGCGGTCACCTCATGGTGGCTGATTCTCGTCGGCCTCGCAGCGATCCTTGCGGCGTGGACGTATACGGGAGGACCTCGTCCGTATGGTTACGCCGGGTTTGGCGAACTATTCGTGTTCGTCTTCTTTGGCGTTGTCGCAACCATCGGGAGCGAGTTCGTCCACAACGAGCATCTCCGTTGGATGACCTTCGTGTTATCCGTTGGCGTTGGACTGTTGGCCATGGCGCTCTTGGTGGTCAACAACCTGCGCGACATTCCAGGGGACACCGCCGCAGGAAAGAACACGCTGGCGGTCCGAATTGGTGACGGGGCAACGCGTTGGCTGTACGGCGCGTGCGTGTTGGGGGCGTTCGTTGCAGTTGTGGTTGCCGGAGTGTCCTGGCGTTTGTGGCCGTTGCTGGGAACGCTTGTGGCGGTCCCAGCTGCGTTCGCGCCGCTTCAGCGAGTGCTACAGATCCGCGCCAAGGGACGAGATCTCATCGCCGTGCTGGGCGACACCGGCCGCCTGCAACTGCTGTTTGGCGTGGCGCTAACTGTGGCACTTCTCGTCGCCTGAGCCGCTATTCAGGTCAGCGTGAGCGAAACGCTCTGTGTGCGTGTCTGGGTTCCCGTTGTAGCCGAAATGGTGATGGGGAAAGCCCCGAACGTGGCAGGCAGCGCCGAAGTGATGGTGAGCGAAGCGGTACTGGTTGTTGGATTCGGGGTGATTGACGACGTGGTGTTGGCCGGCAAGCCTCCCACCGTGATGGTTGCGGGTGTTGTCGCCAGAAGCGTGCCGGTGACGGTGATGGTGTAACGCATCACACCGCCGTTGGCTGGAATCGAAGCGCTCTGCGGCACCACAGTCAACGTGAGTTCGGCGTTGTTGCCAGCCACAACGGTGGTTGCGCCGAGAACGGTGGTGGCGACTCCGACCGATGGCGCCACGGTGGTTGTGGGCGCCACCGCAACAGCAACCGTCAGTGTTCCGTTGGCGGCCTTCGAGACTCCGCCGCCTGTTCCAGAAATCGTGAATGGATAGGTGCCCGGTGCCACGTTGGCGGCGACGCTCAAGGTGAGTGCGGTGCTTGTGTTGTTGAGGCTTTGCGCGCCAACCGTTGGCGATACGCCTGCTGGCAGCCCAGCAATGCTCAAGGCAACAGGAGCGGTGAATGTCGCGATGTTGGACACGGTGATTGTGGTTTGGGCCGAGCCACCGGGAACTGCGTTGAGGGAACTCGGATTCAGCCAGATACCCATGTCAGAGGTAATGACGACCTCGGTGGTTGCAGTTTTGACCCGTCCACCTTCTGTTGCCGTTGCCGTGAGGGTGAAGCTTCCCGCTGACTGCGTGGCTGCTGCGTTGAGACCTACTCGAAACGCTCCGCCGGAGTTGGCACCGACTGAAGAGGTCACGCCGGCAGGGAGCCCAGAAACGACGACCACTGGGTTTGGGGTCAAACCACCAGTGCTAACGATGTTGACGTTGACCGCTGCCGCCCCGCCAACAGGCAGGACGACTCGGCTGGTTGCGAACGTCGTGGTGAAGTCGCCTGGAGCAAGGGTTGTTGCCGAAGCGGGGCCGGCGAGCGTGGTGGAACCGAGCGACCGCACCAGACCAGCAGTTGTGGTGCTTGTGGTCGAGGTGGACGACGTCGTGGTAGAGCCGGCGTCAGGCGTGGCAGCGCCAGCGATGGTTGTCGCTCCGCCGACTGGTGGGAGCGTGTCTTCCTCGTTTGCTGGAGTCTCTTCTTCTCCGTCGGTGCCCGGAGTGAGGTACGCATCGTTGACGACCAAGGTGAACACGGTGCTTGCCTTCTTCGAGCCGCTTGTCCCGCTGAACGTGATGCGATACGTGCCCTGCTTCATATCCGCGTCAGTCGTGATGGTTACCGGTGCGAACTGGCGAATCGCCTTTGGGAATGACAACTCGACGCCCTTCGGGATGCCAGAAGCGCTGATGGACACAACCCCGGTGAAACCGCTTGCGCGGCGAAGGTCAACCTGCAACTTGGTGCCCTCGCCAGGCCCAATCCGACGCCTGGTTGGGTTGGAGACCAGCGAGAACCCCGGCGTGGATTTCGCCGTGCTCTTCTTCACCGTGGTCTTTGTCGTTGATTTGGTTGTGGCTTTCTTGGTTGTGGTCTTGGTCGACCCGCTGGAAGAGGAGCCCGATGATGCGGCCTTTGTGGTTGCGGGCTTTGATGGGAGTGTGGGTCCAACTGCCCCCACACTGTTCACGCCCAGGCCGAGCAGCGACAGGGTTGCGACGACGGCGACGGCTACTGCAGCTTTCGACCTAGCTTTCGACCCAGTTTCGGACCCGGCTCGGGAGCCGAGTCGGGACAGGGATAGCCGCTTGGTCGATGGTCGGAAGCTCGTCATGGGGAAGTCCTTTCCTGGTGTTGAGGGATCCCTCAACACGGTGCGCAACGGCCGCGGCTTTGCATGGCCGGGCACTGCTCGAACGCCTCAAGCCTGGCCGCTGCGCCGCACCGATACAAGCATCCCCCGTTCAGTCACGGAACGTGGTCGTTCTGAAAGCGCGGAGAGGGCTGCAAACAGGGAGAAGCAGCTATGCCGAACGCGTTGCGATGATGAGTTGCGCGGCGCCGCCGGTGAGCAACTGGCGCTGTACGCCGCTGAAGCCGGCAGAACGGAGGCGCTCCAGCATCTCGTGGGCCGGAGGGAGGTAAGCCAAGCTCTTCGGAAGGTACTGGTACGCGGTCCGATCGCTTAGTAGCCCGCCGATGGCCGGCACTACCTTGCCGAAGTAGATGCCGTGACCGAACTTCATGATCGGGTTGTCCGGGGCGCACGCGTCTAAGAGTGCAATCCGCCCACCAGGTTTTGTCACACGGCCAAGTTCGTCGAAGAATCCGCCGAGGTCACTGAAGTTACGCAACGCAAACCCGCAGGTGATTCCGTCAACCGAAGCATCGGCGATTGGTAGGCGAAGCGCGTCGCACTGGGCCAGAGGCGCTTTGGTGCGTGCGTGCGCGAGCATGCCGAAGCTGAGGTCCATGCCTATGGGCCGAAACCCTCGTCGCTCCAGCTCGCGGCAGAAATCACCGGTTCCAGCAGCCAGGTCAAGGATTGTCGCACCAGTGGGTAGCCCCAGGGCCTTGATGGTCTTTCGCCGCCAACCAACGTCAAGGCGGAACGTCATGACTCGGTTGACGAGGTCGTAACGAGGACTGATGGTGTCGAACATGTGCCGCACGGCAGCGGCCTTCTCGTCGCCCTGGGGGAGCCCCTTTTCGAGGTCGATGGCACGCGTCACGTTGAGAGCGTAGGGGAAGGTGTGCAGACACCAGTAACCTTGACCGGTGCTCGACGTGGCCAACCTCCGTATTGACCTGGGCCACCGGGTTCTTCTAGAAGGCGCAACCTTTCGGTTGGCGGCTGGTGAGAAGGTCGCGCTGGTGGGTCCTAACGGCGCAGGCAAGACCACGCTGCTGAAGACGCTGGCAAAAGAACAGCGCTCAACTGCTGGCACCGTTGTGCTCCCGCAGCTGTGGGGCTGGCTGCGCCAAGACGTTTCGGCAAGCATCGAGGATTCGCACAAGATGGCCTACGACCATCTGCTCGACGCATCGCCGCTCACCACCATGGCCAACGACATGGCAGAGGCACAAGCCCGCATCGAGAAGGCCGGCATTGACATGGGCGCTGGTATCGACGGCGCGGATGAACGCCTCGACAAGGCCGTGCGTCGCTTCACAGATCTTGAAGAACAGTTCCGCCGTCAAGGTGGCTATTCACGCGAATCCGAAGCTGAGCGGCTGGCAGCTGGTGTGGGGCTCGACGACGACGCTTTGTTGCAAGAAGTCGGAACACTTTCTGGTGGTCAGCGCCGACGCCTTGAGCTTGCTCGTCTGCTGCTCAAAGGCGGTGACCTGCTCATCATCGACGAACCAACAAACCACTTGGACGCCGAAGCCAAAACGTGGGTGATGAACTTCCTGCGCACTACGCCGGCCACGGTTCTGGTTGTCAGCCACGACATCTCGTTGATGGACTCTGCGATCGACCGCGTTCTGGCTTTGGAAAACGCACGGATCGAGCAATACGTCGGTACGTATACCAAGTTCCTGGTTCAGCGCGAAGAACGCGAATCCCTTCGTGAGCGTGAGTCGGCCAACTTCGAACGCGAAATCGGTCGACTGGAAAAGTCCATGGACAAGTTCCGTGGCGCCAACGCAACCCACGCCCAGAAGCGTGCGCAGCTCACCATGCGTATCGAGCAGATGACCAAGAAGCGGGGGCCAGAAGCCCTCGTCGTCAAGCGTCGCAAGATCGACATCAAGTTCCCTCCGCCGGTCCGCGCTGGCGACGTAGTGCTGCGTGTCGAAGGGCTGGCCAAGTCCTTCGACGGAACGCCAATCTTCGAAGACATCAATTTCCTTGTCGAGCGCGGCAAGACCTTCCTCATCCTTGGCCTCAACGGTGCTGGAAAAACCACGCTGTTGCGTACCATCGCTGGGAAGTACCAAGCCGATGCTGGCGAAGTAAAGCTGGGCGCCAACGTCACGTTGGGCTTTTACGCACAGGAACACGAAGACATTCGCCACGGCGTGCCGGTCATCAACTTGCTACGCGAAGCGGGGCGCGGCATGACCGACCCCGAATTGCGACGCATGCTTGGACATTTTGGGCTGGTAGGAGCTGTCGCCGATCAGGACTCTGGCACCCTGTCGGGTGGTGAGAAGACCAAGCTGTCGCTGGCTCGCCTCATGATCTCCAAGGCCAATGTGCTGTTCCTCGATGAGCCCACCAACAACCTTGACCCTCCTTCGGTCGAAGCCGTGCTGGGCGCGTTGCAGCACTACCAGGGCACCATCGTGCTGGTCAGCCACGACGAGGACTTCGTCACGCAGTTGGCACCTGACAAGGTGATCGTCATGCCAGAGGGCGAAGAACTGCACTTCGACGAAGAAGTTCTCGACCTCATCGGTATGGCCTAGCTCTCGTGCCGGGCGCTCCGAGTCGCCCGAATGGTGCTGCGCGCGGTAGAACGTTTGGATGAAAGCTGCGGTTCTCGAATCCATTCCAGGCTCCTTGATCATCGACGACGTGAGCATCGACAAGCCCAAGGCCAGAGAAGTACTGGTCCGGGTTGCCGCTGCTGGTCTGTGTCACTCGGATCTACATTTCATGGAGGCAAAGTACCCCCATCCATGTCCTGTTGTGCTTGGTCACGAATGCGCCGGTGTGGTCGAGGCCGTTGGAGACATGGTCACGTACCTGCAGCCAGGAGACCATGTCATTGGATGTCTGTCCGCTTACTGTGGCCAGTGTTCGTACTGCCTCACGGGCCGCACGTTCCTGTGTAATGGTCGCACCGTTCTCGAGCGTTCGGCTGGCGAGGCCTCACGTCTGTCTCGCAAAGGCGAGAACGTCAATCAGTTCATGCGCTTGTCGTCGTTCGCTGAGCAGATCCTTGTGCACGAGAACGCGTTGGTGAAGATCACCAAAGACATGCCACTCGATCGTGCTGCTCTCATTGGCTGCGGCGTCACCACCGGCGTGGGTGCTGTGTTCAACACCGCAGCCATTCCGGTTGGTTCAACCGTCGCGGTGATTGGTTGTGGCGGCATCGGCCTGAACTGCGTGCAGGGTGCCCGCATCGCAGGCGCTGGTCGGATCATTGCGGTTGACATGAACGACACCAAGCTGGCAATGGCAAAGGACTTCGGCGCAACCGACGTCATCAATGCGTCGTCTACCGATGCAGTGCAGGCGGTGAAGGAACTGACCGGCGGGGGAGTGGAGTACTCCTTCGAGGCAATTGGTCTGAAGGTTGCTGCAGAGCAGGCGTTTGCCATGCTTGCCAAGGGCGGCACCGCAACGGTTATCGGCATGATCCCCGTCGGTGAGAGCATCTCCATTCCTGGCTACCAACTGTTGGACGGCAAAACCATCCAGGGTTCCAACATGGGCTCCAATCGGTTCCGTGTGGACATGCCTCGCTACATTGACCTGTACCTGCAGGGCCGTCTTAAGCTCGACGAGTTGGTCAGCGCACGTATCAAGCTGGAAGACATCAACGAGGGGTTCGCCACGATGAAGACCGGCGCCATTGCCCGTTCTGTTATCACCTTCGACTGAGTAACCCGTGAAAAATTGGCGACAAGATCGCCGGGAGATCAATGGCGTTTCGTTGCGCTATTTCCGTTCGGGCGGGCGAGGTAGGCGCCGCTAGTGCTTGTGCACGGTTTTACGGACAATGCCCTGTATTACTCGCGGCTCGCAGAGGTGCTTGCGTCGCAGTGGGACGTTGTTGCCTATGACTGTCGTGGGCACGGAAAGTCAGATCGCGCCAACGGTGCCTTTTCGTCGCAGGACCGAGCGGATGATCTTGTCGGAGTGATTCAGACACTTGGTCTAGATCGTCCGGCACTGATCGGGCACTCCATGGGCGGCGCAACAATCACCACCGCCCTCGCGCAGCATCCGGGACTCAGTCGCGGTGCCGTGTTGGAAGACCCAGCGTGGTGGGAGCCATCCCAACCCGCAGACGAGGCCGAGGCTGCCAGGCAGGCTGAGGCCAGAGTTCAACGAAACACAGATTGGTGCGAGTCCATCCGTACCCTGCAGGCGGGTACGTGGGAAGAGGCGTTGACCTGGCGCAGATCGGATTCGCCGCTCTGGTCCGACGAGGACGTGGAGTTGTCTGCCGCGTCTCGTTTCGAGGTGGAACTCGATCTGTTCAACTATTTCCCAACCGTCCGCTCGGACTTCCGTGAGTTGGTTGGGAGAATCGACTGCCCGTCGTTGCTCGTATGTGGAGACCCCAGCCGAGGCGCCATCATCACTGAAGAACAAGCCGCTGACGTCCGAGAGCTGAACCCACTGTTCCAGTCCGTCCGCATCGACGCCGCGGGCCACGCAGTTCGCTACGACCAGTTTGATGCATTCTGCGCTGCAGTAACCCCGTTCCTCAGTTCGCTTATGTAGTCCGACGCTCCAGGGCCCGGACAACCACACCTCGCGGCGTCTGCACCGTGACCCATGCGTTGTTTCCCGAGCAACTCACGGGAAAGAACGCGGGCCCGCCGGGGCTCCCCGTGGGGACAGCAATCGGCGAACCGTTGATCGAGAGACTGACATCAAAGAAGCGCGGGTAGTCGCTGTCCTCGGTAAGCCTCATCGATAACGCTATGCCGTCATACGTTGACGGGAACGGCTTTCCAATGGCTTTGATGGTGCCGGAGATGGTTACGGCGGGGTCAGCCGACGAGACTGCCATTTCGCCACTCGCTGTGAGGTTGGCTCCGTCGAAGAAGTACACGAGTTGCCCGGAAACCTGAACTGGCGGGGACGGTATGTACGAGCGAAGGAACAACTGCATCGAAGCGGGGGTCTCTGCCCATTGCCCCACGAAGCACTCCTTCTTGCTCGGGCCTTTCGGCGGTTCAGGCGAACGAGCGGCTCCGAGAAGGGTCCAGCGCTGGATCGTCTTTCCCTTCACGCGTACCTTCTTGCATTGCATCGTCGCATCGGGCGATTTTGCGCCGACCTTGGAGCAAGTTGTCCCGGCCGTCTGCGCCGAGGCGGCCATCTGCCCGCTGATCATCAGTGAACATATGGCTGCAACGGTCACAGGAATGCGGACAAGTGTTGTGCGGGAAAGCTTCACGAGACAACAGTGGCAGGCAGCGTCTCGGACCGCCATAGCGCCTCGGACTATGCGCCAGCGAATCCACCCGCACCTCTGAAACGGCGCTCACCCAACCGGTTCACACGTTCGGATCCGCTTTGCTTGAACCACGCGTTCGGAGAAGCGGCGAGCGTCGGTCTCTACCGATCGCCGCAGCCGAGTGCATCAGACAGTCGGACGCAAGCTTCCTCGAGTCGTGATGGTCGGAGCATCGCAACGCGTCGGCGAAAGGACGATCTCGGTAGCGTGTGCAAGTTGTCGAACGAAACGGCACAGTCCTGTTTGAGCCCGTCGCCGAGGCCAAGTCGCAGTTCCGACGTCAGGCCGCGAATAGTCGTTGTCAGATGGGCCACGACGACTGCGTCGATGCGGTCGGCGACTGGGTCGCGTGTGAGTACGAGGACGGGACGATCGCCCCCTCGTCCGACATCGGCGAACCAGATCTCACCCCGCTTCATTCGCTGAACACTTTCGTCCAGTCGGTGTCCTCATCTGGCCATACCTCGTTGGGCCAGGCAGCCGTTTCGGCGGCGGTCAGCGGGGAGAGCGCATAGCGCTCGACGTCGCGCTCGCATCGAAGGCGATAGAGAAACTGGCGGACGGCCTGGTTCAGTAGATCGCTTCGAGAGACACCAGCCGCGGCGGCGGCGGCGTCGAGTGCTTCGGCGAGTGATGCGTCGGCTCGGAAGCTCAAGGCTTGCGTCATACGTTTAGTATACATTACGTATGCAAAGGTTGGTCCAGCGATTGATAGTGTTGAGCGCGACGCACGTTCCTCCGGGAGGCGACAGAGGACCTGGGGTGTTGACGTGGTGATGTCACTGTTCCAGAGGAAGGGCCGGTGGAATTGGCAACCTCGAAGCTAGTTACAGTCCTGGGTGAACCGGAGTTCAAGTCCCCTCTTCGACACCAATCTTCGGTTGGCGGCTGCTGACCTAGTTGCGAGGGACCTTGATCCAAGCGATGTCTTTGTCGACGCGTGGTTCGCCTGGAAGGCCGAGAACCTGTTCGCCAAGGATGTTGCGCATGATTTCCGATGTGCCACCTTCGATGGAATTAGCGCGTGTGCGTAGAAAAGCGTACTGGGGGCCGCGTGAAGCGCCGGTTGTCTCAAGCTCCTCAGGACGACGGAACGTGTAGTCGAAACCGACCTGCCCATCGGGTCCCATGAGCGTCACACAGAAGCTGAAGAGTTCTTTGTTGAGCTCGGCCATTGCCAGCTTGGCAACGGAGAACTCGGGGCCAGGGTTGCCGACGCGTGCATTTTGTGCTGCGCGCATATTGGTGAGTCTCGCTACCTCGCCGCGCGTCCATAGCTGCATCAACTGTTGTTTTGCTTGCGGGGTGCGCTGATGTTCGCCCACGGTCTCCCAAACTTTCACGGCGTCTCGGGCAGCGCCGCCCTTCTTCGATTCGCCGGTTCCGCCACCGCCAATCTCTGCGCGCTCGTTCATCAACGTGGTGAGAGCGACCCGCCAACCTTCGCCTTCTGCGCCGATGCGGTTGGAGTCTGGGACACGGGCGTCGGTCATGTACACCTCGTTGAATTCAGCCTCGCCGGTGATCTGGCGTAGTGGTCGAACTTCGACGCCGGCGGAGTGCATGTCCAACGCGAAGTACGTCATGCCGCGGTGCTTCGGCGCGTCGGGGTTGGTGCGTGTTACAAGCATTCCCCAATCGCCGAGGTGCGCCATGGTGTTCCACACCTTTTGGCCGTTGACGATCCATTCGTCGCCGTCACGAACTGCCTTGGTCCCGAGACCTGCGAAATCGCTTCCGGCACCTGGTTCTGAGAACAACTGGCACCAACGCTCCTCACCGGTGAACATGGGGCGCAAGAAGCGTTCCCGCTGCTCATCGTTGCCGTGGGTGACGATGGTGGGGCCCGCAAGGGCCATGAAGAACGTGGACGGTTCGGCTGGGAGCGCACCGGCAGCGCGGAGGCGCTTTTCCACCAGTGAGTTCAGATCGGGTCGGACGCCCAGGCCGCCGTGGCCCTTGGGGAAGTGGACCCAGGCCAGCCCATAGTCGAAACGAGCTCCGCGAAATGCGACGTTTTCGGTGGTCTTTGGGTCGTGAGCGGCAAGCAACGCGTCGAGTGCGTCGGTGACCTGCTGAAGCTGTACATCTGACATGGTGCCAATTCTGGCCGTTGGGAGGGCCGTTCTCCCAACTGGTGGCCATCCGATGATCCACGCGGACCAGTCTGTGGTCGGTAGGTTCGGAGACGTGGACTTTCTTGCGGTTGTGTCACGTCCCGATTTCCCCAGCGGCAACGGGCCGGTTGGCGACTACTACGGCTTCCAGCGCCTGATCGAGCGGAACCCGTCGTGGGATGCGTGTGTGTTGGAGCTGAACAGCCCGGGGACCGAAATCGACTGGCATGGTGATGGGCGCAGCAGCGCACTCTTCGAATCGTGCCTTGATGCCCTTCCGGTCGGCTGGTGCCTGAATCGGCCGAGCAGCGTCCGTGCGACCAACAACAAGCTGGTGCAATTCGAAAAACTGTCGGCCGCAGGTTTTACGTTGCCCGAAACCAGGGTGTGCGCAGGGTTTCCGGTTTCAGGTCCCCTTGCGGACGAGGCGCGACTCGTGTCCAAGAACGTCTCCGAGGGCGGCTGGCGTTCCCCGACGGAGTTCAGCCCTGCGCACGTCGTCGGCAGACAAGACCCGGGGGAATCGTGGCCCATCATTTGGCAACGGCCAATCATCAGCACCCAGTGGCGATGGCACGGTGTCTTGGCCTTGATTACGCGGTGATCGACGCAATTCCTGCTGACGGAGAACTACATGTGCTCGAAGTCAACGCCAACGGCGTGTGGTGGTTTCTGCCACGTTCAGTAGAAGAGGTATTGGAAGACCGTTTTCATCGGTGGATCGAGACTGCGGTGAACAGCCGACCCTGACCGACCCTTGCATGACCCTGACCAGCATCCGAATCGGATGTGCTCATTATTTGCCCAGGTTTGTTTAACTGGGATTCGGTCCTGGCGGGTGAATCCGTCGCATCCGCCGGGACCGCAATCCGTTCGTCTACTCACGTTCGGGTGTTTTTCCGGACAGATGGTCCAAGGACCTAGTCACCGTCGCTGCGACGAACCGTTCCAGTCTCGGTGAGGTCATGAATCGGGCAGTGGCGTCCAATGGAGCCGTGGAACCGATCAACGCAGATTCTTGGGTTGCGGCAACGCTCATCTTCACGGCGTGGGCATGAACGATGAAGGCCGAGGTTCCGTCTTGCAGCGCTTCGTGTTGCAGCTGGCGGCCGTACTCGGCTACCTCGCTGGCTAGAGGCGTTACCTCTGCACGGGGACCGACGGTGGTGTGCCATTCGTGGCGGCCGGTCCAGTTGGCCAAGAACACCGTCCACATCACCAACCTCACAGAGTCTGCCGTTGCGTTGGGCTGGTAGCCGATCAGCCATCGGGCGGCGTTGGCGTAAGTCAGTCCGTGGGTGATATCCAACCAGCCGAAATCGTCGTGGAACTCTCGTTCCCCTGAAACGTCGTAACGCAGCATTCGCTCGCTGACGGCTAAAGAAACAGTGTTCAGTACGGCCTGCAGGCTTGCTCCTTCGAGTATCGACTGCGCGGCTGCTGTTGCTGCAGCGGCTCGGTCTGGGCCAAGCAGCGCAGCCAGGAGACGTCCGTCGTCTGACCACAGTGGGTCGCCGGAAGCTGTTCGCTGAGCGAGCGCCCCAAGGTCAAAACCGGACATCGCTCGAAGAAATGTGCGCGCATACGGAAGCGTGTCTTCACGTGTGCCGTAAACGATGGTTGGAACAAGATAGGGAAGCACGGTGTCTGCTCGATCCCACGAGAGGTGGTCGAGCAATTGAAAAGCTTTCTGTGCATAGATGGCGCCGTGACCGTAGGAGAGCAGATGATCCGAGGCAACATCGGCGAACCATTCACGAATGCTGTCGGGTGGGGTTCCTTGGTGGATCGCTGCTCGTAGCAGGGCCTGGGCCTCGGCGAGCCGCTCCGCTTCGACGAGTGATCTGAAATGGCCGCGAGGGTTGGCCGGCAAAGAAGCGATGGGTTCAGGAAGTGGATTTACTGGCCGACCTCGTTCGCTTTCGGCTACTCCAGCGAGAGCTTGGACGATCGGGAGCGCACGTGCGTCACCGTTCAACCCGTTGGCGATACCCAGACAATCCGTTAGCGAGGCGATGCTGTGACCCCAGCCAAACTCCGCACGCGGTGCACCATAGGCAACGGCTTCCCAGATCAATTCGCCAGGGTTGGTGTCGGCGCGCAAGAGGCGGATCACATCGCGTGAGACCTGACCGATGTAGTCGCGCTCCACGCCGGAGCGGAGACTCGCAAGCAGTTTCGGCCGGGCAGTGACCGGATCGGGCGTACTCAACGTGACGTCGAGGCTTCCGTCCTCCAGCACCCGCACGGCGTGCGTTGTTACGTCCTCCTCGCCGAGAACGCAACGTCCGTCTGTGACCCGGAACTTCCAGTTGTGCCACGCGCAGGTAACCAAGTTGCCATCAAATGTGCCGGTGGTGAGCCCGTAGCCCTGGTGTGGGCAGGAGTTATCGAGCGCGTGGATGCCATCCGCGGTCCGCACAATGCAGACCCGTCTGCCGTCAACTTTGGCCAGCCGCATGGAACCAAGAGGAATATCGCTGAGGTTGAGGTCGAGCTTCACGTGAGGCAAGATACAAGTTCAAGTGAACTTGAAGTCAAGCGAAAGATCGGCTGAATAGTGACTGTTGCGAAAACCAGGTTGATGAGCGTTGGCGACGTTGCCGCCAGAGCCGGGGTGGCGACGTCTGCGTTGCGGTTCTACGAGGACCAGGGTCTTGTGAGATCCGAACGGACCGAGTCTGGTCATCGTCGGTTTCATCCTGATGTGCTGCGGCGTGTGAGTTTCATCCGCACGGCGCAGTTGGTCGGGTTGAACCTCACTGAAATTCGCGACGCGCTTGCGTCGCTCCCGGAGGCTCGTACGCCAACGGCACGAGACTGGGCGCGGTTGGCTAAAGCATGGGAGCCTCGTTTGGACGAGCGCATAGCGGTGCTGGTCCGAATGCGCGATCAGCTCAGCGAGTGCATTGGCTGTGGATGCCTGTCGCTCACGTCGTGTCGGCTGTGGAACCCAGACGACGTAGCTGCACAGTTGGGTGACGGACCACGGTTTCTACTCAGCGATGATCGCCCCGTGTTTGGTGCGGGTCAGTGAGGTGGTGGCGAATCGGTCAGGAGCACCGTCAACGACACGTCAACCACATCGCCGTCTTCGATCTCGGCTGCCTTGCGAACTGCCTTCTTGACGGGGAGCAGGTAGCTGCCTGTGGCCGTCTCGGGGAACACCGACGTCTTCCACTCCGACTCTTCGATTGTGGCCTCAACACGAATGGACCCGAATCCGTTGGTGAGGCCGTCCATCTGTTCGCGTAGTTCTTTGGACTGAGCTACTGGCATCCGAATGAAGTACCAACTGGCCTGGCCTCCGGTCCACACGAACAACTCGCTGGAGAACCGAAACGTGAGCGGTTCGGCGTGTTGCTGCGTGTGCTTGGGGGCAGGTTTCTTTATCGCCACAGTGTTTGTTCTTACGATTCTGCGAGTTCCACCGCTTTGGCGGTGAGTTGTTTGTAGTCCAGTTTGCCGTTTGGTGCCCTGCCGATTGTGTCGATGAGAAAGACACGCTTTGGTGCCTTGTACGAAGCGAGGCGTTCCTTCACATGCGCAATCAGCGAATCGGCGTCGAACGTGCAATTGGGATGTAGCTCAACCAGTGCATTGATGGCCTGACCGAACCGTTCGTCTGGTAGCCCTACTACCGCAGCATCCGCCACGCTTGCGTGCAGTTTGAGCGCCTCTTCAACCTCCTCGGGGTAAACCTTTTCTCCGCCGGTGTTGATGCATTGGCTGCCGCGTCCCAGCAGGTTCACAACACCGTTGGCATCGACCGTTGCCCAGTCTCCTGGGACGCTGTACCGAACCCCGTTGTACACAGGAAACGTTGCAGCGCTCTTGGCTTCGTCTTTCCAATAGCCAATCGGTGTGTAGCCGCGCAATGCCACACGGCCGCGTTCGTCGCTGCCCCACGCCACTTCCCGCCCGTCCTCCGTGAGGACTTTGGTGTTTGGTCCAAGGGTGAACGTGGCGGTCTTCATCTCCGCGCCAGCGGTGGTGGTGTTGGACGCCATGCCGATTGCTTCGGAGGATCCAAGTGTGTCAACCATGATGAGCCGATTGTTGTGGCGGAGGAGGCCGGCTTTGGTGTCTGCGCTCCACATCACACCGCTGGACACGATGACACGCAGCGAGGAGATGTCCCATCGGTCCGGCTCGGCGTCGAGGGCACGCAGGATGGGTTTCGCGAATGCGTCGCCGACGATGGATGTTCCGTTGACGCCGAGCGTCTGCACGGTGTCGAGGAATTCGACGACGTCGAAACTACGAGACGTGGTGGTAACGATGGACCCGGCCATGTTGAGGTTGCTGAAGGCGCCGAACAAGCCGGTTCCGTGCATCAGCGGTGCCGCAGGGAGATTTCGAGGACCGGGCTTGCTCGCCCTGGCATCGAGCACCGTGGTCGAGGGGTACGTGTCCAGCTTGACGCGGTTAGAGGACTCAAAGGACCCGATGAGGTCTTCCTGGCGCCACATGGTGCCCTTTGGCATGCCGGTAGTACCGCCGGTGTACAGAAACAGCATGTCGTTGCCGCTACGACCCCATGGGGCTGCGACGTTTCCGGGAGTGTTGCCGGCAGCAGCTGCTTCAAATGCAGTGGCCCATTCCGGGCATGGGCCGGTTCCGTCGTCGACCCAGATCCAATGCTTCACGCTTGGCACTCGAGACCGTATGCGCGCGCATCGATCCGCGAAGGTGCCGTGGAACACGACGGCTACAGCGTCGGCGTTGTGCCAGATGTATCCAACTTCGTCGTCGCCGTACCGGTAGTTGGTGTTGACCGGGACGAGGCCGAGTTTGAAGCAGGCAAACAGCGTCTCCAGGTACTCGGGGCCGTTGTACAGGTATTGCACCACCCGGTCGCCCTGGGAGACACCAGCTTCAAGCAGAGCGGCGCCCAAACCGTTGGCCCTGTCATTGAACTGAGCCCAGGTGGTGCTGGCACCCCCGTGCCACTGGGCCGGTTGATCCGGGAGGGCAGCGGCGTAGCGCTCCCAGATATCGGCAAAGGTCCAACCAGTGGTGCTGAGCATGGCCAGCAATCGTAGGGCCTGGTCTCGCTGGGTCCCAATGCAGGGGTGGGCCAGCGAGGTGGTTACCGGGTGAAGAAGGCTTCTGCGCCGCGGCGGATGCGGATGCAGGTTTCCCGGAACAACTCGGCGTCCTCTTCAAGCAGCGTCATGCGGAAACCGTCGACAGGTGAGGCGAAACCGCTGAGCGGGACAACACAAACGCCCTCTGCGCCAAGCAACTCGTAAGCGAACTGCTTGTCTGAACGCAACACGCTTTTGTTGCCCAGCATGTCGATGTAGACACGTATGTCGTCGTTGCGGGCAACGAGTTTGCGTGTGTTGTGGAACTTCTTGGTGTCGATGGTGCACGTGAGATAAAAGACACCGTCAGGCACGACAGGCTGAATCACTTCGCACGGGCCAAAGATTTCCATGGCGGTGTCGAGGCGAGCCTTGTACTTGGCCATCCGAGAATCACGGAACGCAATGAACTCTGGGTGAGTGACAATGCGCGGGAACACAATCTGGGGCAACGTGGTGGAGCACACCTCCAGCATCTTGGAAACCAGAATGGTGTGAATCCAGCCGCGGAAGTTCTCGTCCTTGTCTGCGTTGTACACCTCAATCCAGCCACAGCGCCCTCCTGGCCACGGGATCTCCTTAGAGACACCCTTCATGGAGATGGCCGGAACGTCGCCAACGATGTCAGCAAGGCGGACGCGCTTCGAGATGTCGAACAACAGGTTCTGGTAAATCTCGTCGAACAGCAGGAAGCATTCGTTCTCGCGAGCAATGCGCACGACCTCGCGCAGATCTGCTTCTGGGTGGGCAACACCCAAGGGGTTATTGGGCGAGATCACCAAGATGCCAACGATGGCTGGGTTGGCCAGCACGGTCGCTTCGAGCGCTGCAATGTCGATGCGGCCGCCGTTGTCGAGCTGCAACGGGTAGGTGATGGGGTCGCCGCCGTGGTGGATTGCCTCGGCCGTTGCGTGGGACGGATACGTGGGGTTAGGGCCGATGACACGGGCAGCCGTATGCAACGTGGAGAACAGCTTGTTGATGGCGTCGCCGAGGCCGTTGAAGAAGATGATGTCGTCAACCGAGCAGATTCGGGCGTCGGAGTAGTGCTCCAGCACAAACTTCCGGGCGTCGTTATCGCCACGGGTGGGGGAGTAGGCGTAGGCGCGGTCCTCGCCCGAAGCGTCTTGTACGACCTTCTTCATCCAGCCCGGGATGTGTTCACCCTTGGCCACCGGGTCGCCGATGTTCTCCCAGATCATCGGCCGGGAGGTACCCGCAGGCAACATGGCAACGATCTCGTTGGCAACCTCAACGATCTCGCGAATCTCGTAGCGAAGTTGTTCGTCGCCTTCTTTTATCAAGTTGGTGCGCATGGCGGTTTTCCCCCGGGTCGTGCCTGTGGGGTACGACGCTATCGGCCCACCTGGGGTGAGCCGACGCATTTGCGCTGGTTCGGGCTGTGTGACGGTCAGCCGGTCACACGAGATGTTCAGCGAACCAGGCCAAGGTGCGGTCTTGGGCGACGTCCGAGGCAGCCTTGTCGTAGTCGGCACGGTGATCGCAGTGGAACCCGTGGTTGGCGTCGTAGCGGTGGACCGGGCCGGGCCACGTGGCTGCGACCGCCTCGACCGTCTCTGCGGTGATCCACACGTCTTTGTCACCGAAGTGAAGCATCAGCGGAATGCTGGGCATAGCACCGGACTTCACCAGGTCGCCCACCCCGCCGCCGTAGTACGCAACCGCGGCCGTAAACAGGTCCGAGAGGTGACAGGCCGCACTGGCCGCAACTGTGCCGCCGAAGCAATACCCAACGATGCCGATCTTGGTGATGCCACGGCGATGTAGTTCCGCAGCGGCTGCTCGCACGTCGGCCATGATGCCTGCAGGAGTAAGGGCCATCGAGTAGTCACGCCCTTCGGCGATGGTTTCGGCGTTGTAGCCCAAGTCCACGCCTACCTTCACTCGGTCGAACATGTGCGGGGCGATGGCCAGATACCCGGCATCAGCGAATCGCGTGGTGTCCTGCTGAATGTGGCTGTTCACCCCGAAGATCTCCTGAATCACCACGATTCCGGCGGCCGGGTTCCCCAGTGGCTCGGCAACGAACGCGTTGAGGATGTGGCCGTCGTCTGCGGTGAGAGAAATGGTTGTCGTCATGCCAGCGACAGTACGCGTCAGTTCGCTCAAGCGCTAGCGGCGCCCTGGGTGGCACACGGCGCTCGCTGTGGTCGATACGGTAAAGGGATGCCACTTCCGGCCTTTCCTGACTCAGACCGTCGCGTCCAGACGGCCTCCCCGGGTCGGCTGCTCTCCGCTGGGCACGTTGCCCGGATGGACACGCTCGCTGCGGCAACTGCTGCCACGTTTGCGGACGGAATTGCAAAGGGATGCAGGTTCATCGACGTGTCGATGGCCGACGGGCTGGCGTTTCGGGTACTGCCGGACCGGGGGCTCGACATCAGCGCAGCTACGGTCGGCGGCGTCCCCCTAGCGTGGTTGTCCCGTGTCGGTGATGCTGCGCCGGCCTCCCAGGCCGAACTTGCCGCAGACGCAGATGGAATGAGCTGGCTCTCACGTTTCACGGGAGGACTGCTCACCACGTGTGGGCCGGACAACATCGGGCTCCCGTCCACCGACGGCCAAACCCTGCACGGCTTGCACGGTGGCTGGTCTGATCTCCAGGCCACCGACGTAGAGGTCAACCGTGCGCTCGTCAACGACGAGATCGAACTGCGCATCTCAGGCCGTCTGACTTTTCGGTTCGCTGGCGTGCCGCTGTTTGAAATCTACCGAACCATCGTCACTCGCACTGGCCTGGCGTGTGTCGAGATCAACGATGACATCACCAACGTTGGCTCTCACACAGAACCCATTCCGATGCTCTACCACATCAATTTTGGTGCGCCACTGTGGGCTCCTGATGCAACGGTCCAATTCCCGTCGGGAACCGTCACAACGCCGCGTAATGACCATGCAGCCTCCATGCTTGAACGTTCATGCGAGGGCCCGGCGGCTCAGCACGACGCGCAAGAGTATGTGTACGAACGAGTTGTCCCCACGCCTGAAACGGCCGGCGTCACGGTTTCAAATCCTGCTCTCGGGCTTCGTGCCACGGTGAACTGGACCGCCGACTCGCTCCCAACGTCGCATCAGTGGGTCCACCCCGCTGCCGGGATTTACGCCCTGGGGATCGAGCCAGCCAATGCCGGCTTGGCCGGACGTGGGGTACTTCGCTCCGAGGGAACGTTGCCAACGATCGCCGCTGGTGAATCACGACACTTCGGTGTGCGGGTGTCGGTGACGTCGCTCGCCGATTCGTGACCGCCGTATCTCATTCCAGCCGGGCCTCCAGTCAACGCGAGGTTCCGTTCACAGGCGCGTTGTTGGCAATGGCAGCGGCGTTTGTTTGGAGCCTCGGCGCGCTGTGTAACCGGTGGTCCGACGGCACCGACGCCTGGCAATACCTGCTGTGGCGGTCGATCGGCATCATCGTCGGTACGCAGGTGCTCGCAACAGTGCGACGCGAACGCGCACCGCTGGTGAGGGCATGGACCAGCGGGTGGCTCATGGTGACAGCTTCGGCAGCACTCCTCAGCGCATCGCTTGGGTTCGTCTACGCACTCAAAAACACAACTGCGGCCAACGCGTCCTTTTTTGCATCGCTGAGCCCGTTTGTCGCGGCGTTCATCGGCTTTGTGTTCATGAAGGAACGCTTCGCTCGTTCGACGTACCTCGCGATGGCGTTGGCCGGAGCTGGGTTGTTGATGCTGGCTTATGGACCATCGGGCGGTTCGCGAGGAGATGGGTTGGCACCAACCCTGCGCGGCAACCTTGCCGGGCTGTTCTGTTCGTTTGGGTTTGCGGGTTATGTGATATGTCTGCGCAGGCGAACAACAGCTGACTGGTCACCGGCCATGCCGGGGTATTCGTCGATCATGATCCTGCTCTGTGCGGTCGTCACCATCGGGGCAGGAAACAGCCTTGTGCCGGATTGGCAGGACGCCGGGTTTGCCATCTTCCACGGCGCTATCTTGATCGTCGTCGGTACGCTGACTTTCAACCGGGCAACGAAAACAGTTCCACCGGTGGCCGTCACCGTGCTTGCCCAGGTCGAGACGATTGCGGTGCCGTTACTGGTGTGGATCGCCTTTTCCGAGGTTCCTTCGCCCGCCGCCATTTTTGGTGGGCTACTGATCCTTTCTGGGGTGGTTTTGCAGGCGTTCGGTCAGACACGCTCTGGGATCTCGGCCCCCATCTCTGCGGCCGAGGCTGAACACGGGGTCTGATCGAGACCCGGTCTCACGTGAAACACGGGGTCTGAGACCCGGGTGGCAGCGCAGGGCTGAATCGGCAAGTCTGGTGGGGTGCCAAAACAATCTGCACTGTTCGATTTCGCCAATTCGGTCGTAGACACGGAGGAGGGCGCAAAGGTCAATCGCATCACTCAAGAGCTCACGGAGATAGACGACAACCTTGCGGTGGTTGAGTCGTTCTCGCACGTGTGGGTGGTCCGCACCGCTGACGGGTTAGTGCTGTTCGATGCTAGCGGGGCGCCTGCGGCACCGAAAGTCCTTACGGCAATTCGTAAATGGTCAAACGATCCAATTCACACCATTGTTGTGACCCATGGCCACATCGACCATGTGGGCGGAGTGGCGTCGATCCTTGCCGATGCTGCCAGCAGGGGAGACCGGCGGCCCGTGGTAGTTGGGCATCGCAATGTTGCTCCTCGCCTTGCGCGGTATCGCAGCACCAACGGCTACAACACAACCATCAACCAGCGGCAGTTCCGCCCAGGAATGAAGTTGGGAATGTCCATCACCGACGCGGGTCCGTTCGTCCCGGAAGGTACACCGGACCCAGACGTTGATTTCGACGATTCGATGACGCTGACTGTCGGCGATGACCGGTTCGTACTTCGCCACGACAAGGGCGAGACCGACGACCATGCATGGACGCTGTGGGAGGGCCACGACACGCTCTTCGTCGGAGACTTCCTCATCTGGAACTTCCCCAACTGCGGTAACCCGCAGAAGGTGCTTCGCTACCCAGCGGAATGGGCGGCCGCGTTGCGGCGTATGGCAGCAGTCAGACCTGAGGTGGTTGGTCCTGCGCACGGACTGCCGCTGTTCGGTACACAGCGCGCGGATCGTGTTCTGGAGTCAACGGCCTCCGCCCTCGAGGGTTTGGTCTCGGGGGTGATCGAGTTGTTGAACCAGGACGCCAGCCTCGACGAGGTACTGCATACCGTCACGGTTCCCGCAGAGACGTTGGCGCTGCCGTGGCTGAAACCGTTCTACGACGAGCCAGAGTTCGTGGTGCGCAACATTTGGCGAACCTATGGTGGTTGGTGGGACCGCAACCCTGCGCATCTCCATCCGGCTCCGGAGGCTTCGGTTGCTGCAGAAGTTGTTGCGCTTGCCGGGGGAGTGGAACCTGTGGTTCGCCGGGTCGTTGAACTGATGGCGACGGGAGACCTGCGCACTGCCGGAGAACTCATCGAGTTCGCGGTCCGAGTTGATCCGGCCAATGGTGCAGCCCACGAGGTTCGTGCATTGCTCTATGACCGTCGTCGCAAAGAAGCCACTTCGTTGATGGCGAAGGGCATCTATCAGGCCGTTGCGTTGGAGTCGTCTGAGGTGACGGGGAGCTATCCGGAAGGAAGCGAACCAATCCGCAAACAGATGCTCTGAGGTATTGGCCAGGTGGGCCTGCTCAACTCTGCGGGTGCAGCGCGTCTCGGGTCATCGGGTGCGTGGGTGGCCGGTTGCGATTGCGGTCACCGTGGCGCTCAACAATCCGGCATCGTCGGTTCGGCCGGGCAGGTAGACGAGGTCTTGGGTTGATTTCGTGACCGGGTCTGCGGCACCTTCCGTGATGCAGCGTCGGGTCGCGGTCGACACAGCCAGTTGCTCCACGCGTGTGAGCGCTTCTTCAAGCGTTGCGTGAGTTGATGCACCCTCGGGTGACACCACGCGAAACGCGTCGTTGGAGTGCTCGATTCGCACCACTACTTCTACGATCACCGGCCCGAGTGCGGCCCCAACTGCGTTGGCGACGGCACCGTGCTCGGTGAGAATGACGTTGCAACCCAAGCGGCGGCCCACCTCGGGGTACAGCAACGGGGCGGGACCTCCCACAGCGACGATTGGAAGTGTCGGCGTGATGCTGAAGGTGATTCCTGGGCGTTGATGCCGGCCGGCTGCGACGTCGGTCAGAAAGGCGGTGTCAGCGGAGCTGGGTGCGTCGTTCCCCATCGCAGATTCGAAGATGGCTAGCCCGCTTTGGGTGACCGCGGCGTCGATGATTTTTTCGGCCAGTGCGGCTGCGTCAGCTTCGTCGGTGTCGCGCATCGTATGCACACGTGCAAAGAGTCTCGCTGCCAGTACCGCAGCTTCCGTGGACCACATGTGCTGGCGGCCGAGGATGTGCGCAGCGTCGGCCACAGACAATGCACTCAGGGCCACGATGCCCTTTCGTACGAGGGACTGCAGAACCCGCTGCGTGCGGGCCGTCGACACCACGTCCCGTACCGGACGTGGCCCGTCCAACAGCGACGACACGATGGCGGATTCTGTCTCGGTGAGCGACTCGGGAAGGCTCCCGTCGGCGCCGAATGGAAGGGTGCAGAAGCGCCCCTGGTTGGCGTTTGCGATTTCGCTTGCGGCGATGTCGCGATGCAGCATCGGAATCACTTCGGGGAATCGATCCGCAAGAAGGGATACCGGGATCACTCGTTGCGGACCGACCGTCACAGCACCGTTTGCGGAGTGAACTTCACTGTCGCCACCCAAACCGTATGTACGGATATCAGCTGCCCGTACAAGCGTGTTCCAGCCGCCGACCCGTGAGCCGTCGTCTCGTAAGGCTGGCCGTCCGTTGACGAGCACGGCAACGTCGGTGGTGGTGCCGCCGACGTCGCTCATGATGCAGTCGGAGAGTCCTGACATAGCAGCAGCTCCGATGGTGCTGGCCGCCGGGCCGCTCATCACAGTTTCGATGGGACGAAAGCGAATTGAGTCAGCAGTTGCTCGGGTCCCGTCGCCCTTCACCACGAGTACCGCGCAGTCGAGTTGCAACGCCTGGCGCGCTGATTGGACTGCCTCAATCAAGCGGCTGATGCGTCCGACGAGGCGAGCGTTGAGGATGGCCGTAAGGGCGCGGCGAGTTGCGTCGAGAGCGCCAGTGAGTTGGCTGGACATGGTGACGGGGAGACCCGTGCGTTGCGTGATGAAGTCTGCAACGGCACGTTCGTGTTCCGGGTTACGCACTGCGAACACCGAGCACACAGCGAACGCCTTGAGGTCCGGCGGAGCACACTCGAGGTGTTCAGCGAGGGCGGTGAGGTCAAGCGGTGTGTGCTCGAAACCAGCGTGGTTGTGGCCCCCGGCGATTCGGATCACTGGGCTGTCCGGGAACGCTGCGGCGATTCCGATTCGTTCGACCATTTGGTCATCGAAGCCGACGAGAACCGCGCCAACCCGGTCGCCGTGTCCTTCCACGACTGCGTTTGTTGCGAGCGTGGTTGAGACCGAGATGAGGTCGACCTGGATGCGAGGGTCCTTTGAGCGAAGTTGTTGCATCACGGCACCAAGCGCATCGCCGACACCGATGGCAAGGTCACCTTTTGTCGTCAGCGCCTTCGCCGTGGCCACCACATGCATGGCGCCGTTGGCGTCGCGGGTGACCGCTGCCGCATCGGTGAAGGTTCCGCCCGTGTCGATTCCGATCTGGACGCCAGCATCGGCTTGCTCAGTTTGGCCCGCGTGTGGGTCGACGCCCGAAGCGCTTGCGGCCAGGTGCAATTCGGGCATCGGATCAGTCTGCTCGCAACAGCTGGTGGCTGACCAGTGCGCCCATGTGTCAGGTGGCACAGCGGCAGAGCGGTTTCGTAATCGTGGAAACCGGTGGCCGCTACCTCACGGATTCCACAACTATGCGCGACAGTGCGTGAGCGCTGCGCGGCTCAGTTCGGTACCCTTTGCGAAGTGGACAGCATCGTGGTTCAGGGCGAGTCGACGGGACCCTCGATGACGGCACCGAAAGCACTGGTTGTCGTGAGTGGATACACGGGGTCTGGAAAGTCCACGATCGCCGAAGCCATTGCAGAAGCGATCGGGGCGACAACAATCAGCTTCGACTGGGTGATGTCGGCGTTGCGTACGTTTCCCGAAGTGTGGGCCGTTGTGGAGTCCCCGGTCGAACGTCAGCGGTCGGTGGGTTGGACGCTGATGGCGCGGATAGCGGAACAACAGTTGAGACCCGGGCGCGGCCGAGTGGTGAGCGGAGGGATCGGAGTCGAATCCGAGGTGGAGCAACCCATTAGACCCGGGCGCGGCCGAGTGGTGAGCGGAGGGATCGGAGTCGAATCCGAGGTGGAGCAACCCATTAGACCCGGGCGCGGCCGAGTGGTGAGCGGAGGGATCGGAGTCGAATCCGAGGTGGAGCAACCCATTAGACCCGGGCGCGGCCGAGTGGTGAGCGGAGGGATCGGAGTCGAATCCGAGGTGGAGCAACCCATTAGACCCGGGCGCGGCCGAGTGGTGAGCGGAGGGATCGGAGTCGAATCCGAGGTGGAGCAACCCATTAGACACGGGCGCGGGGTTGTCCTCGATCTCGTTGGACGACACGGCGCGTTGGAATTGTGGGCCGACCTCGCCGAACGCACCGGGGCCAAAATGTCCATCGTCGAATGCGTCTGCAGCGATGCCGATGTGCATCGCGCCCGTGTTGTCGGGCGTGACCGAGGAATTCCTGGATGGTACGAACTGACCGTTGCCGACGTCGAGCGGTCTCGGGCGGCCTATCAACCGTTAGATGTTGCGAAGATCGTGGTCGACAGCGTGAATCCTCTTGGATCCAACCTCGACGCGGTGATGAAACATCTCAACCGTGCGGTCTGATCCACAGGGCGTGGCCCCGGTGGGTTCAGCACGCCAGGTGAATGAGCACGATGTCGGTCACGGGCGCGGCCGAGCGGTGAACGGAGGGATCGGAGTTGAACGCGAGGTGGAGCAACCTATTCGTGGCGGGTTGGTGCTCGGGGAGCGGCAGCGGCTCGATGTCGATCCGAGGGCCGACCAGTTGGAGAAGAACGATGCCAACGTCGGAGGTCGCAACGATCCCTTTCGCCCGCACGAGTTGGCCCCGCGGCGCTAATCCGTCCGGTGATCGTTGGACTGTTGCGAGGTCCTGAACCCACTGATGCAATTCCGCCACGCTGAGGCCGACGGGCGCAGGAACCGAAGACACCTCATGCAGATCGAACATCGTCGGTGCTTGGGTGGCTGTCGGCCCCTCTGTCCGTCGACCCCCAAGGTTGAGCAACCGCCCGAGAGCGCCGGGCAACAGTCGACCGGAGGCGCTTTCGAAGATCGGCACACCCGGAGCCAATGTTGCCACCATAGTGCGGGCTTCGGTTGCCGTGGCTACGTCGAGTAGGTCCGTCTTGGTGAGGATCAACAGATCAGCCGATTCGATATGTGTACGTATGTTTGCTGCCACCGTGTCCGGAAGCGGGGGACCGGTCATCTGATCCGCTCCAACAACCACGACAACGCCGTCCAGCCGAAACCCGGCCGACTTACCCCAGGGAATCATCCGCTGCGGATCAGCCACGCCGCTCAACTCCACCACCACGTGATCGGGCGGAAGTGAACGCCCTCGAATGGCGTCCAGCGCTGCGCCCATCCCATCGATTGAACTGCAGCAGATGCAACCGTCGGTCAACTCGATCATGTCGGCAGTTGCCCGACGAATGAGCCGTGCGTCGATGTTGACTGATCCGACGTCGTTGACAATCACCGCAACGGGCCGGTCAGCTGCAGCCAGCAACTCGTTGATGACCGTGGTCTTGCCGGTGCCGAGATAACCACCCACAAATGTGATTGGCACGCGTCGTCCGTCCCAGGGGAGGTAGTCGGGTTCCTGGTACCGGCTGGGTGACTGAATCCGCACGGCGCCATTCTGGCTGGTGTCCGACCAGCGGATCGCAGCCGCTCTGTCGTTCGACGATTGAGCTCAGCGGTCCTCGAGGCCGTCGAGCAGCGCCCCTGCACCCCAGCGTCGGTCGCGCAGCGCTGACAGGATTGCAACCAGGTTGCCGTCGCGGGTTTCCTCGAGTTCAGCAAGCGTGAACATGCCGCTCTGCTCGTCGGACTGCGTGGCGATGAGGTCAACCAATTCCTCGGTGAACTCTGGGACGTCGGTCAGCTTGGACCACGGCCACGCCAGCGCTGGACCGAACTGCGCCATGAAGTGGCGCATGCCTGCCGGGCCGCCAGCGATGCGATAAGTCTCGAACATACCCATCTGTGCCCAGCGAAGACCGAATCCGTAGCGAATTGCATCGTCGATCTCTTGGGTGGTTGCGATGCCATCGTTGACCAGCCACAACGCTTCCCGCCACACTGCTTCGAGGAGTCGGTCGGCAACAAACGCGTCGATCTCTTTGCGAATGTGAAGCGGCTTCATCCCGACAGACGAATAGAACGTCTGTGCACGTTCGATTGTCTCCGGGGATGTCAGTTTCCCGCCGACAACTTCCACAACCGGAAGCAGATAAACCGGGTTGAACGGGTGGCCAACCACCATCCGATGAGGACTGGACAGGGTCTCTTGGAGCTGCGTTGGCAGGAGGCCAGAGGTGGATGACCCGATGATCCCGTCGGCGTTCAGCGCGGCATCGATTTCACCAAGTACCCGTGCCTTGAGGGCAATCACCTCTGGAACGGACTCCTGCACAAACACGGCGTCGGAGACCGCTTCGGCGATGGAGCCCGCCCGTGTGACAGCGCCTGGCTGAGCTGCACCAATTCCTAAGTCCGCATATGAACGGCCAGCGCGGTCGATGACTCGTTGCAGGTCGGCGAAGGTGTCATCCTTCGGTTCGAACACGGCCACGTCGTGGCCGTGCAATGCGAAACGGGAAATCCAGCCGGCGCCAATGACCCCGGCACCGACTGCAGCTACGCGAACCATGGCTCAGCGCTTCTTGAGCGAGAGGTTGTCCCGCATCGCCGACGCCGACATCAGGCCGATGCCCATGCCACGAATGACGTCTGCAGCGCGTGAAACGAGATCTGCGTTGGTGGCAAGTTGGCCGCGGCCGAGGTACAGGTTGTCTTCCAGACCCACCCGCACATTGCCGCCCATGAGTGCTGCGGCCGCTACGTATGGCAACTGATCGCGGCCGATGGAGAAGGCCGAGAAGTGCCAGTCGTCCGGAAGGTTGTTGACGAACGCCAGTAATGAGGACATGTCGTTGGGAGCGCCCCATGGAATACCCATGCAGAGCTGCACCAACACCGGGTCGTCAAGCAAGCCCTGGGCTGCCATGAATTTGGCAAAGCTGAGGTGACCGAGGTCGAATAGTTCCAGTTCGGGCCGTACGCCAAGCTTCTGCGTCTGACGTGCCATCTCGAGGAGTATCGAGGGCGTGTTGGTCATCACGTAGTCGCCCTCGCCGAAGTTCATCGTGCCACAATCGAGCGTGCAGATCTCGGGGAGAAGCTCGCGAACGTGCTCCATCCGCTCTGTGGCTCCGGCCATGTCGGTTCCGATCGGGCTGGGCGGCAGCGGATTCTCGACCGAACCAAGTGTGAGATCGCCGCCCATGCCTGCAGTTAGGTTGATGACCACGTCGGTGCCCGAATCGCGGATTCGTTCGACGACCTCGCGGTAGAGGCCGACCTCACGTGCGGGGGCGCCGGTGATGGGGTCACGCACGTGGATGTGGACCGCTGCAGCGCCGGCTTCGGCCGCAGCGATGCAATCAGCAGCGATTGCCGCCGGGGTGAACGGCACCTTGTCGCTTTTGTTGACGGTGTCACCCGAGCCGGTGACGGCACAGGTGATGAACACCTCTTTGGAGCTGCGTCGCATGGTCATTGGTTCACGCTTTCATGGCTTAGCGCCGGCGGCGGATTTCTGCGGTGATTGCTGGGATGACTTTGTGCAGATCGCCGATGACGGCGTAGTCGGCTTTGGTCACCATGTTGGCTTCCCGGTCGGTGTTGATTGCCAGGATGTTTTTCGAAGCCATGGCGCCCACCCAGTGCTGAATGGCACCGGAGATGCCGCAAGCCAGGTAGATGTCTGGTGCAATGCGGGTTCCGGTTTGGCCGACCTGATCAGTGTGGTTGCGCCACCCGTTGTTGGTGACAGCACGGGAGCAGCCGACCTTGCCGTTGAGTTCGGCGGCCAGTTCTTCAAGAATGCCGAAGCCCTCTGGTGACCCGACGCCACGGCCGCCACCCACAACCACCCGAGCGGTAGTGAGCGTGACGCCTGCTTCGCGCACCACACGGTCAGCCACAACCGTGCGGGCCAAAGATGCGTCGAGGGTTGGCTGAAATGTCGATGTGGTGGAAGCAGCGGCGGGTGCTGCTGAGGCCTCGAACCCGTGATGGGTGACCGTGACAAGCTTGACTGCAGCGCTGAGGGTGCTGTCCTCCAGGAGAGAACCGCCCCACTGCACTCGGGTCATCGTCCAGGGTTCGGTCGAAGCGTCTGCGGAAGGGCTGATGCTGAGACAGTTGGCGACCATCGGCGCGTCGAGGATGGCTGCAACGTGTGCCATGACTTCGTTGCCTCGGTCGGTTCCGCATGCAAGCACGGCTACCGGTGCCCGCTGCGCAACCAACTGTGCGACGGCATCGCCCCACGCTTCAGGGCCGTAGTCGCTCAGCAATGCGTGTTCCACAACTACGGTTTCCGACGCGCCGTATTCGGCACACGACGCGATGACTGCAGCGATGTCTGGTGCGCCTGCGCTTGACCCTGAGCTTGCGCTTGCACCGCACACAGCGCCGACAACGGGTACGCCGAGTTGCGCCGCAATTGGGCGCGCCGCGCTGAGCGCTTCGAGCGATGCCGAGGCGAGCTCGCCGCGGTCGTGTTCGATGATGACGATGACAGCGCTCATCAGAGCAGTCCCAGTTCTGCGAGGAGGTCCACGACTGCGGGAGCAGCTTCGGGGCCAGTTCCGAGAATGACGGTGTTGCTTGCTTTGTCCGGTGGACGGTGCAGCTGAACGCGCACCTGGCCACCGGCTTCAGTGGTCGCCGAGATCACTTCGACGGCGGCCTTCTTTGACGCAAGACGGCCCTTCATCGTCGGGTAGCGAGGAAGGTTGATGCCCTCCTTGACGCCAATGACTGCTGGGCGGGGGAGGCGGTAAACCTCGAAGCCTGCGTCGATGGGGCGGCGGATGGTGACGGAATCATCGGCGACTTCAACACCCTTCACGCCGTTGACAATGGGGCGACCCAGTGCGCGGGCAACCCGCACACCGACCTGGAATCCGCCAGAGTCCGCTGATTCGTTACCGAACAAGATGAGGTCGAACGCGCCGTCTCGTGCTTCGACTGCTTGCACCGCCGAAGCGAGTGCAGCGGCGGTGCGCTGTGGGTCCCAGTTGAGACCGTCGGGCGCTGCAACCAAGACGCACTTCTCGATGCCGACCGAAGCTGCGTAACGCAGTTGCTCTTCAGCTTCGGGCGGGCCGAGCGTGATGACCGTTGCGGATCCGCCGTGAGCCTCGATGAGCTTGACGGCTTCTTCTACAGCGCACTCCTCGTGCGGTGACGTGGTGAAGCCCAGATTGACGGTGTCCACGGACTGGAGGTCGGCGGTGACGTTGATACGTGACCCGGGTGCTGGCACCCGTTTCACGCAGACTGCGATGTTGAGTGCCATGACTCGGACCTCTGGTCAGCCCTTCATGCGGGCATCTTCAGGATCGAACAGGGGCTTGGAGCCAGCCCGTGCGACCGTGACTGGATATAGCTCGTTCATGTACATGACCTTGAGCTGGTTACCTTCAACTGCGTGTTCAGGCGGTAGGTAAGCCATGAGGAGGAACTTGCCAACTGACGGTCCCATGGCTGCAGTGGTGACACGGCTGATGCGGCCGTGGGAGTCCAAGATACGATCGCCGTTCGACGTCAGGATTGGCTCGTTGCCGCCAACGGGGAAGCGCTTCATGCCGCTGGCCGAGGTGTGGTCGTCGACAGTAAGTGTGCACATGATGGTGCTGGCGCCCTTTTCGCGGGCAGCAACGTATGCGGCTTTACCAATGAAGTCTGGGGTCTTGACCTTGGGGCGATCCAAGCCGGCTTCGTGCGGCATGTACTCGCTCTCCAGCTCGGAGCCCATGAGGCGGTAGCCCTTCTCGATGCGGCCGGTTGCGCCGTACACGCCAATGCCGACTGGCACGACGTTGAACTCTTGACCGGCTTCCCACAGGGCGTCCCACAGCGCAAGGCCGTGCTCCATCTTGGTGGTGATCTCGAAGCCAAGCTCGCCGACGTAGGAGATGCGGAACAGCGTGCAAGGAATGCCTGCGAGCAGACGGTCCAGGACCGAGCCGTACGGGAACTCTTCAGTAGTGAAGCCAGCCTCGCCGCGTTCAGGGGTGTGGAGCTTTTGCACGGTCTTGAGGGCGTTGGGGCCCCATACGCCGATGGTGCACAACCCGGTGGACTTGTTCTCGAACGTCACGCTGCCGTCGAGCGGCATGTGGCGCTTGATCCAATGCTCGTCGCGGCCACCGTCGAATGCGCCGGTGACGACACGGAAATGCTGTGTGCCGAGACGCTGGATGGTGAGGTCGGCACGGAAGCCGCCGTTGGGGGTGAGCCATGGCGTGTAGACGCCCTTGCCGACGGCGACGTCGAGCTGGTTGACGCTGAGGTACTGCAGCAATGCGAGTGCCCCTGGGCCGGTGAGGTCGAACTGGTTGAACGCGGTGAGATCGACCATGCCGACCGATTCCCGCATTGCAAGGTGCTCGGCGTTGATGATTGGTGACCACCAGCGTGCGTCCCACTCGTGTTCACGGGGGGCGCAGATCTCGCCGGGCTGGTTGCCGTACTTTGCCAGCAGCTTCTCGTTGGACTTATACCACTGTGGACGTTCCCAGCCGCGGGCGTCGAAGAACTCGGCTCCCAGTGCTTCCTCCCGGGCGAAGAATGGCGAACGACGCTGGTTACGCCTGCTTGCCCACTGCTCACGAGGGTGGACGATGCCGTATGTCTTGTTGAAGTGTTCTGCGCAGCGCGCTTCGATGTGATGCTCGGAGAGCTCGTGCGGGTAGAAACGGCTGATATCAGAGGTGTGCGGGTCGCACATCTTGGGGTAGCCGAACGTCATCCACTCGGCAACCAGCTGTGCAATGCCGGGGCCTTCCTTGATCCAGACAGCTGCGGCTGACCACAGGTTGCGCACGCCAGGGATTTCGCCGAGGACAGGCATAGCGTCAGGCGTAAGCGACAGGAGACCGTTGATGGCGTACTTGATCTCGGCATCGCCGAGCATGTCCATCAGCTCGATTGCCTGTTCCATCTGTGGGTCGAAGTCGTCCATGGTGAGCGGTAGCTCTGTTGGCGACAGGGCGGACTCTTCGTTGGTTGGGATGTCGTCTGGGTGATGGAAGATTGGTCGGTGCGCATATGAACCGACTTCCATGGAGCCAGCGCTCTGGCGCTCGTAACAGAAAGTGTCCATGTCTCGCACGATTGGATAGGCGAGTTCCTTGTTGGACTCCACCAAGACCTGGATCGGACCGACGTCTGCCATCTGGTGCACTGCAGGCACGAGGGGGATGTTGACTCCGGCCATCTTGGCGATGCGAGGGCTCCACACGCCGCATGCGATCGCGAGGTGCTCGCACTCGATACGACCCTTGGTAGTGACAACTGCTTTCACGTGGCCGTCGACAACTTCGACGTCGAGGACTTCGGTGTTGGCGAACACCTGGGCGTGGCCCTTGCCCTGCGCCTCTTCACGCATGATGGTTCCGGCCCGCAGCGAGTCGACTGCAGAAACCGACGGCGTGTAGAAACCGCCCAGAATGACTTCTTCGTTGATGAACGGGACGAGTTCTTTGACCTGAGCCGGGGTGATGAGCGAAGCATCGATGCCCCATGCCTTGGCCGACGTCATCCGACGGTTGAACTCCTCCATGCGCTGTGGCTCACGAGCCACCTCGATGCCGCCGCACTCGTTGTTGACGCCCATGTCCACGTACTGGCGCTGGCTTTCCAGTGTGAGGTACGCCATCTCCTTGTTGTGGTCAGTTGGGAAGATGAAGTTGGAGGCATGGCCGGTGGAACCGCCCGGGTTGGGGAGCGGGCCCTTGTCGATCTGGACGATGTCGGTCCAGCCGAGGCGAGACAGATGCCCCACCAGGGTGTTGCCCACGATGCCGGCGCCGATGACGACGCACTTTGCCTTTGCGGGTAAGCCGCTCGAAGTGGTGGTGTCGCTCACGGGGTCTCCTCGTTTGTCGGGCGTGCCGTCGGCCGGCGCCTGATATATCAGTAGAGCATAGCGAATCGCTAGGATGGGCGCATGTCGCTGACTGATGACGCTTACCGGGAACTCCGGAACCTCATCGTGACGTTGCAGCTTCCTCCCGGGGGAGTGGTGGACGAGGGCGAGTTGCAAGACGTTCTCAACATCGGAAGAACGCCCATCCGGGAAGCAATCCAGCGTCTGGAGCGGGATCAGCTGCTGCGCGTGGCACCCCGCCGTGGTGTGTTTGTAACCGATGTGGACCCGCACGAACTGGGGTTGTTGTTCGAGACCAGGGCCGTGGTGGAGCCGTACGCGGCCAGGTTGGCCGCAGAGCGCGGCACCGTTGCACATTGGGACGAGATGGCGGCGGTGTTGGGCAAAGCCGCCCGTGTGGTTGACCCGGCCAAGTTGTTGGCGTTGGACCGTCGGTGTCACGAGATCATGTGGTCGGCGGCGCAGAATCCGTATCTCACCAGCACGGTCGATAACCTCTACACACATAGTGAACGCGTTTGGCACCTGTACCTGCGCAATGTCGCTGACATGCATGGTGCCCTGGACGAACACGAGACGGTGTTGGACGCGTTGAGGTCCCACGACGCAGATCGTGCAGCCAGATTGGTTGAAGAGCACGTGCGGGCGTTCGACCGTGAAATCCGTTCAGCCGGGCTACGAACCTCTGCTTGATCCGGCGGGTTGGGTTTGCATTCCCTGCTCGTGGCGCTAGTGGCAAACGTGTCAGCGCGTGTGAGGCAGGCTTGGCGACGTGGATAGTACGTGGACGTTTCATCACTTGGGCGTTGCCTGCTCATCAATTGAGCGGGCTACGGGCGCCTACACCTCCCTTGGGTATCAGCTGGAGTCGACGTTCGAAGACCCAACCCAGGGTGTGGCCGGGGCGTTCTATATCGGCAACGGTCCCCGCTATGAGCTGCTGGCAGACCTTTTGGGCCGAGAGACGGTGGCGCCTTGGATCCTGCGCAGGATGCCCACGGTGTACCACCAAGCCTGGCTGGTCCCGCACCTCGCAGCGGCGCTGGACACCATGCGATCCGCCGGCGGCCGTCCAACCGGCGACCCGGCCGAGTCGGTCTATTTCAAGGGCCCCATTGTGTTTGTCATGACCCGTGCCATGGTGCTGGTTGAACTGATTGAACCCGGACCCGACTTCGATCCCTCTCTCCGCTGACCCGTCCCATGAAATCTGAACGTCGCACCAATCGTCAAGTGGGGGCATGGCTCTTCGTTCTGAGTCTGACCATCACCTCGTGTGCAGAGACGAACAGCGTTGTTGTGGAATCGCCAGCAACAGCAGCGGGTGGAACCGACACTTGCTACGCACCGGACACACATCCGGGTGGCGACTCGTGCTTGGACCGGGCGGTCCCGATGCCTTTCGGGACCGATCCCTACTCGGGATACGACGTACCCGATTCTTTCCTGACCCAAGCTGAGATCGACCAGCGGGACGCCGAGGCCCAGGCGCGTATCGATGCCATCCTCGCTGCGCCAACCGCGACGGACCCTCCCACCACTTCCGCTACTTCAACACCATCGTCTACGTTGCCAGCCTCGACCGCCACGACACCGGTTACGACGACCACCGTGTCGAACAGTGCCGTGCCGATCACCGCCGCGCCTTGCGTCTTCATTGGGTTCTTCACGCCCGTAGATAACGCACCGGTCCTGAACGTGACGAACTCAGGAGCTGTAGTTCCAGTTGAGTTCGGGTTTTGTGCGTCGGGCACCCTGGCGATCTTCGAAACCGGCTCGCCTAGTTCCGCTGCGCACTCTTGCGGGATCATCCCATCCGACAAGAGCGAGGAAGACGGCGCAATGTCCACCAGTGGATTGGCGTTCGATCCCGGCTCGGGCCGATACAAGTTCAACTGGGAAACCGACAATACCTGGGCAGGTCAATGCCGAACCCTCACCCTTCGATTCACGAACGGAGCCACTGAAACAGCAGAATTTGAGTTCCGGTAGTTCAAGCTGCTGCATCGAAGGAGTGAGCATTTCGACTTGTCCAACACTTGCGTTCGCCCGCGACGGTCTCGGCTCTCCGAGTCGCGCTTTCATGGGGCCCGCGATTTGGCGAGTCTCGGCGATGCGCGATCGAACAACCCGAATCGCCCGCTCGGCAAGTGGGCAAGCGACAGGTTGTTGTCGTGCAGGTGCGTGTGGTGTGGATCGCACAGCGGCACCATGGCGTTGATGTCGGTTCGTCCACCTTTGGACCATTCGATGATGTGGTGCACCTCAGTTCGGTTGGGTGCGGCACCGCACCCGTCGATGGCGCACCCCTTCCAGTGCACAGACAGCACCAGGCGCTGAAGGGCCGAGGCCAGCCGCCTGTTCCGTCCGAAGTTCAAGACCTCGTTGGTTGTGTGGTTGCGGATCAACGCGAACACGTCAGAACGGCCGATGAGATCAGCTGCCGACAACGGGTCAATCGGCCCGCCCGGTACCAGCTCGGCCTGCAGGGTGTTGAGATCAACGACCGCCACCACGACCGGCTGCACAAACCCCCGGCCGGACCTTTGAGCGGACCGCCTCAAGCCCTGCGACTCACCCGGCGCCACCGCAGTCCGTTCGGCCGGCATATCCGGCGGGTCCTCGTTGCCATGAGCCAGATCTGACTGAGTCGTATGCCTCGCAGCCGTACCTTTGTCCGGCGGTCGTCCTGCAGATGGCGACCTCTCTGACCCTGCTTCCGTAGAGGCGTCTGGTACGACGATGACTTGTGCCCCACGGGCCAACTCGACCAGAGCATCGGCCAGCCGCTGATCTCGGGTGTCGGTCTCATTCGTGCCAGCAATACGCGCTCGTTCTGGGTGCGTGGCCCGATACGTCGCCTCTGACAATGCCTCCAACACCCCTCGTAGCTCAGCCGCTTCCACGGGAGGGAGAACGCCCCGGAACCCAACACAATCCAAGTCTGCAGCGAAGAAGCGCAGTGTCCGTGCAGCGAACTGGCGAGACCGCGAATCCTTCCCTTGTTCTCGAATCCGTTTTGCCCGCGCCAACGCTTCGAACTCCTCAGGCGTACGGTGACCGGCCTGGCCGAGGAGTTCCTCAACGGCCTCAGCGGGAAGCCCACCCAGCGCCAACGCGTGCGTTGACGTGATGTGGCCTTGGTCCAGGAGTTCGCCTGCCTTGGGGTGGAGGTGGAGGATTCTGCTCAGTCGTTCGATCTCGCGCCCCGCCCGAGCACTCATCCCCGTGGCCCGCACCAGCGCAGCGGACGTGTCTTTGCCCGCGTGCATACAACTTGCAAGCCGTGCCCTCAACGCGCTCGAGGCGACGGTCCAACTGCTCGATGGTCTGCAAACCGTGCGTGACATCGGCGGGCTCCCAACCTTCGAACACGACGGGAAGAGGTGCTTCAGCCCAGCGACGAAGCTCGACGGCTTCACCATGCGGACCGACCAGTTCACCACCGCACGAAGGGTCGTTACGGAAGTTGTGATGGATGTTCTCGAGTGCGTGCCGAAGCGCCCCGGCGGCACACGAGTACCCCGAGCCAGCATCACGTTCACTCGTCCGATCTCCCCCTGAATCTCCCGCTCGTTCATCCATGCCACCCATTTTCCCGAGGGGGTATGACAAAAAACGAGACTCACCGTGATCATCAAAAGAATTTCGCCACATTGTGTGGCTTCCCGCGGAGATCGTCCAATCCACCCGCGGAAACTAAATTCCCCCGCCCGTGCCCCGCTCATCGAGTCGAATAGAAGCATGAGTACGTACTTCACGTCCGACCTGCACCTCGGGCACGACAGGCCGTTCATCTGGCAGGTGCGCGGCTTCCAGAACGTGCAGGAACATGACCGCGCCATTGAGAGGGCACTCCGATCCCTTCGCTGCGAGCAACTCTTCTTGCTCGGCGACGTGATGATGGGTACCGATAAGGCCCAACGCTTGTGCCGGTTCATCAACTCGTTGCCGTACTCCGTCACGCTGATTCTCGGCAACCACGACCCTGCGATGAGAGCGCTCGACGGTCTCGCAGACAGTGTCAGTGTTCAATCGTCGATGGAACTCTCCGTCGACGGGCTCGACTTGACCCTGTCGCACTTTCCTGCCGAATTCGTCGATCGGGGCGACCGTGACTTCTCGAAGCATTTGCCGCCCGATGACGGTCGAATCGTGCTGCACGGACACACGCACTCGTCGCAGCGATTCTCTGTGTCGAAGAACGGAACCCGTCAACTTCACGTCGGGTGGGATTCGTGGGCTGGCCCAGTTGCATCCACTGACCTGCTGGCCCTGCTCAGCTGAGCCCAGGCTTCCTCCCACAGTTTCGACGAACTTGGCAGACAGCGGGCAAGATGGCCTGGTGGAGCAGTTCAGTTTTCGAAGACTTCACCGTCAAGACTTTGCGCTGCTCGGCCAGTGGTTGGCCAGCGAACATGTACGACGGTGGTGGGCACACGAGTACACCCCCGAGGCAGTGGACAGGGACTTTGGGCAGTCTGCCGACGGTTCAACGTATGTGGACTGATCATCCGGACCTGGGCGATGTCGTCGTTCCGGTGAACGTGGACAACGTGGCGTCGTGGCGTGCGTTGGAGAAGGCGGGGTTTCACAAGGTAGCCATTGGCAACCTGGAACCCGACAACCCGATCGACCGACCGTTGCATCACATCCTCCGGATCGAACGTCCGATCGGTAATTCCGAAACAGCAACGGAACTCGACATTCGCGCCGCTACTGCTGCGGACTGCGATCAAGTAGCCGACCTGCATCTACGTGTCTGGCAGCAGACATATGCGCACCTAGTTCCGGCTGCGGCGTATGAGGCGCTGGATCTACATCATCGGAGGGCGCAGTGGGAGGCGAACCTCAAACATGACCAGTCGTACCTCACGCTGCTAGCCATCGCGGCGGGGGAGCTAGTGGGGTTTGTCTACGGAGGTCCGCTACCCATCCCGAAATGACACGCGGGGAAGCTGGCGTGGGCGAGATTGTTCACCTGTACGTCGACGCACGGGTCCAAGGTCGAAACGTTGGAACGCAACTGTTCGACGCGATGGCGGCACATCTCCTGGCGACGGGCCATAACACTGTTCGACTCAGCGTGGTGGAGGGCAACCGGGCGGCGATTCGGTATTACGAGCGCAGAGGCGGACGATTCGTGGGTACGTTCGCAGATGGAAACCTGTGGGTTGCAACAAATCGGGTGTATGAGTGGCTCAGCGACCCGCTTTCGCCCGGTGTGCGAGGCGGAGGACCGCAACGACTCTGATCACATCGTCAATTTCGTAGAGAATCCGGTACGGCCCGACGCCTGTGCCAACGGGCGTTGCCCGGCGAGGTTCTGTTATGGCCGCTTTGGTCGTGTGTACTCGACGTTGTCGAGCCGGGGCTGCATGCGGATGAGAGCGGCTTTGGCTTTGGGGTCGGCGTTGAGGGTCTCGTGCAGGAACGCAGTGGTGTAGTGCGTGACGATGTTGAGAGGTCGACGTGTGCCCCAGATGGCGTCGGTGCAGAACCCGTCTCGGTAGGCGGAATTCTGGGTCCAGGGGAGGTTCTCGCACGGGTCGATGAAGAGCATGTGGCCTGCGCCGGGAAAGGTGATGAGCGTCTTGTTCTTGCTAGCTGCATCGTCGTAGCTGAGCTTTGCGCCCCACGTGTATGGAGTGCCTTCGTCGATCGTTCCGCCCATGACCATGATGGGAACCTTGAGCTCCGCGAGGCCGCGCTGATCGAAGATGTATGCGTCGCCGGCCATCGAAACCACAGCTTTAACTCGCGGGTCCCCCATGGATGGCCACAGGCCCGATGGAACCGAGCGGAGCCCCGCTCGGGTCGCCATGTCTGACTCTTTGGCAACGATGGGACCACAGAAAAAGTTGAGCGGATCATCTGCAGTCAGTGCAGCGCAGCGGGTCTTGTAGGCAGCGAAGTCGAACCGTGCACCGCCAGCCGCTAGCGCGGTGTACCCGCCGTAGGAGTGGCCGACCACAGCGATGTTGTCCATGTCGATCATGCCGGCCAATGCCGCTGCTGGCCCGGTGAGTTTTTGCGCGTAGTCGATGCTTCGGCGGATGTCGACGGGCCGGTCGATCAGCGCCTTCCAGAATCCGTCGAGCGACTGGTCGAACGTCTCGTTGTGTTCGGGAGCGAGCACGATGAAGCCCTGTGATGCGTAGTGCTCCACCAGCGTGCTGTACACAATCGGGCTGAGCGCGTAGCCGTGAGAGAAGACCACCAGCGGATACGGCCTACGGGTCCGTTCGGGTCGGCCGTTCCGAAGCGCTGTGCCGATTGCGGTGATCTCCTTGCCGGGAGTGATCTGCTCGTCGAACTTGTTCGGCGCGGTGTATGTGATCGTCGTGGGCTGCTTATCGGCCGGTCGGCGTGCCGGGTACCACGCTCGCAACGTCAGCGGTTGCTGCTGTGCGCCGGTAGTAGTGAACTCGCGATAACCAACAGCGTGCCTGCCGCGCGTCGCGTAGGTGAGCGAAGGCGTCGATGTCGTCGCCGTCGCGGAGGCGACGGAAGGTTGCGCCGATGCGGACCCTGTAGTCATCAGTCCGGAAGCAGCAAGGACTGCGATGCCGCAGACGGTGGCGACAAGTCGTTCGCTGTGGCGATTCATAGTTGTACTGATCATGTGTCCAGCCTGAAGCGGCCCGGTGCGTCGCCGCATCGGCCGACCGGCCACGAACCGATGCCCGAAGGGATGACCGGCGGCTTCCGTCGTTGACCTTTCGGCGGGTCGCCATGTCGACTTTCGTGGGCAGTGTTCCCTGCGGGGTTTCTTCGAGGTCTCAAGTTTGGTATCGGCCCTCATGGTCGAATCTACGGAGATGACTGCTGCATCGACGGGACGTGTTTCACCGTTCGACGGGACTGCCCTCGACCCGGACCACTCGCAATCACTGGTGGAGAGCAGTGAGAGCCGACCAAAGAACGTTGTCGAGCTTGACGTCTCTCGCCAATCCAGCAAGTTCGCCGCAGCGACGAGCACTCGCCAAACGCGCTCACGTCCTCCGAGGCTGGCTGGCGCTGGTGTGTCCAGGCAGGTACTGCAGGTCAACGGGGTTGATGTCAGAGCTGTCGGAATTCGCTTGGCGGGTCCGAACCATGGCACGTTTCTGGCCGATGTCGAGTTTCCAATTGACGTCGCCGAGCTTGCCGGGCTGCATGACCGTGCATTTGTTGAGGTGACGATTCGATCTTCAGGGATGCGTAAGCACGTTGAGGCTGGATTGTCTTCGCTGTCCAGATTTGACGAACTTGAGGTTCACACCGTGTTGGTGCGCGTGGTGGATCTTGACGACGAGTACCTGGTTGTCGACCTGCTCGACCCGTCAACCAGTTACTAATCGTGCACGAAATCAGTCCCAGACTGATCTATCGCACGATTAGCCAACGTGAACAACCCTGGCTGGAAGTAGCTGGGACCGTACGCTTGCTGTCCATGTCCGTCCGTTGTCAAGTTCATCGTTGGCATCGCGCTCGTCATTTTCGCGGCATTGATCGCAAGTGCGGTGCCTGGGCCACCCAGTCCGGGCGCCACCACTGCGAGTTGGCCGACGCCCGCCGCATACGTGCGGGGAATGGGTAAGGGGCTCGATGTTGACTGGGCCAATAACCCGAAGGGGATTGCTGGGTATCGGGCCGAAGGCACCGCAGTCGTTCCGTGCGAGGGGCTTGGGTCACGTGCGCATTCGATTGCGAGAGGCTCCCACGCCCACGTTGCTGCGCCATCTCGACAAGGTCGTCGCTGACAGTCTGGCCGCCGGGTTAGTCCCGGTGTTGGCCTACCAGGCTGACGCGTTCAAGGACGATCCGACCGATGCGAACTTGCAGGGCATGGTGACGTGGTGGACCACGTTGGCGCGTCGTTACGCGAAGGCTTCGCCGAAGGTGTCGTTCAATCTGATCGTGGAGGTGACCGACGCGCTGAACAACAATCAGGCGCAGCTCAACAAGGTGTACGAAAAGACTGTGGCGGCGATTCGGGTCACGAACCCTCGCCGCACGATATTCATTTCTCCTCGGGTGAGGTCAGACCCTGCGTTGCTGGGCGATTTGGCGATTCCATCAAAGGCCAATGGTTACCTTGCTGCCGAGTGGCATTTCTACGCGGCTGGGCCGTCGAAAACGAACGCAAAGAAGTTGTGGACCACGGGGTCGCCTGAGGAACGTCAGTTATTGCTGGACAAGTTCGATGCCGCTGGCAGCTGGTCCAATCGACCGGTATCCGACGTGGGTAGGCGATGGATGGCTGGCAACTACAACGAGGGTGACGACTACACCCCAGCCGAACAGGTTGTATTTGCGACCTACGTTGCGTGCGAGCTTGACCGCCGGCAAATCCCGTATGCGGTCAACTCCGACACGAAGTTCTTCGATCGTGAACAGCACGTGTGGATCGAGCCAATGGCCCCGGTGTTGGAAGCAATCATCCGCCCGAAGTGCAGCTGAACTGGTCTTTCTCGTGAGGCGCCGCACCTGGCAACTCCCGTAAAATCGTATAGTCAATCACTGAAATTTCAAATACTCACTGTAAGAAATGTAAAACCTGGACCGGTGGGCTGCCGGGAATCTCCGGTGTGCTTCGGCCGGGAACGTCGGCGCAATGGGAGCGCGAGATGGCCTGCCTATGTTGAGTCGGTCCTGCCGTTGGGGGTGGCTGGTTCACGTGCCGATCTTGGAAGGTTGTTGCAGGCTTTCCGTTATTTCGCAGCGAACAGCGGGCAGATCCTTAACGTCGCACGTGCGGCTAGCGAGTTGGGAGCGCACGCCAACACCATTCGTAACCAGCTGGACATTTTGGAATCGTGTTTTCTGCTGTTCCGTGTTGAAGCGGAACGGCCATCCGAACACAAGGTCGCTGTAGCCCACCCCAGAGTGTTCGCTACTGACGTGGGACTGGCGGCGTGGGCTGCGCGTGCGTGGGACTCGCTTCCAAGTGCTGCGCTGCTTGGCTCGCTCACCGAAACGCTCGTCGTGCACGATCTTGCGGCGGCAGTAAGTGCACATACCGACAGGGTCGTGTTGCGTCATTGGCGCGATGCGCGCAACGTGGCTGAGGTTGATGTGATGCTTGTCCATCCTGACGGTCGGCTGGTGCCCATTGAGGTGAAGGCGTCAACGGTGGTCGGGCCGGCCGACGCCCGCGGGCTGGCGAAGTTCGCCGCCGCCGAGCCAGACCGGTTCGTCCGGGGAATTGTGATCTACGAAGGGTCGAAGGTGCTGTCCCTCAGCCGCCCGGACGAACCGCAACTACTCGCCGTGCCCCGATCGCTGATCTAACGCAGGATTAGTCGAAGACGATGCAGCTGCATCGTCTTCGCTCCTGGAAGCAATCATCCGCCAAAAAAAAGTCCGTATTCAACGACTGCCTCAACCGGGTAGATGTGTCGCGTCGAGAGCATCAGGCGTTGCCTAGGACCGTAACATTGGTGTTACGGTCCTTCTATGACGAAGCGACCCACTGGAGCTGAGAAGTATTTCACCGGTCGGATGCATGACACCGCATACCGAGCCGAGCACGCCGCTGCAACCGATCGAATTCGTAGGACGGATGCGATCGTCCGTGCCCTCAATGAGAAGCGAGAAGCCAGCGGGCTGAGTAAAGCCGAGTTGGCTCGCCGGGCCGATTTGCCACCCGAGGCAGTGCGTCGCCTGTTCTCTGCGGAGGGTGCGAACCCGACGCTTGGAACAGTTACGGCGCTCGCTAACGCGCTGAACGTCGAGCTGGTCCTTCAACCGCTTGCCGGAAACACGACTTGATCGAGCCCGCCTACTTCAACACGGTGCGGTGCTCGGTGAACTCATCTCGGGACGTAACGATGCGGCTGTACTCCTTGGGGTTGGCCGCGCTGCGTTTTGGTTTGCTCAATCCTCCGAGGACCACGATCGAAGGTCCGCCGAGGTCGTGAGCGTTGCGTTCGAGCAAACAGAACAATCGGTGATTCATTTCGTCGCCTTGCACCCGGATCTCGTATATCCCCTTCATTGCCCCATGCATTGCCTCCCACTTACCTCCGCCGGAAAATGATGGTGGAGGAGCGTCAGCGACGGCTTCGAGCACCGCTTGCATCTCCGCAGCAACTCTGCCCGCGACACCATTGAGAAAGTCGACCGCCGGAACGGACTGTTCCGAATCATTTTCGATGGGCCGTTGGAAGAAGTGAATCTGCCAGCGTTCCGAAGCCATCAAGCGACCCTTACACCTTGTAGAGAAGAGTCCGTTCGAGCGTTTGGGTGACGCGCAGGCGGATGATTCACCTCAACCCTGGCCAGGCCCAATCGATCAATTAGGTGGGTACCGATCCACGAGCGGTTCGATGCCTGCACCTGTGTGGAACACCGTGCAAAGGTCGCGAATGAGAGTGCGGAGCGGATCTATCACGTCCACGGCTTCCACCCACTCGGGCGGTAGAAAATCGGGGCCATGCATCACTCCGAGGATGTTGCCCGCGACTGCTGCGGTGGAGTCGCTGTCGCCCGAATGGTTCGCTGCCGCGATAAGGGCTTCGAGCGGTGAAGCCGCGTTGCGGACACAGTGCAATGCAATGGCCAGTGCTTCTTCGGCGACCCAGCCTCCGCCGAGCGATTCAATAGATTGCGGTGTTGGTGGACCCTGTAGGGCCAAGGCGGACCGCATTGCGGTTGCGGTCTCTGATGCTCCGAGGTGAAGGGCGGCCCGCCCGTCTGAAAGTAGGACGGACTGCTCTTCTTCGTTGTGCTCGCCGGGGTCGGAAAGAACCAGGTCGCGCAGTCGATCTTCAATGTTGTCGAGATGCACGAAGGCCACGTCGATCGCCTGGTCAAAAGTGGCACCACTCATCAGCTGGTCAATGATGACGGCGAGAACCCCGCCGGAGACGTAGCCAGTGGGATGGCCGTGCGTCAACGCGGATACTTCGATTCCGAGGCCGAATGCATCAGTCCGGACCAACCCAATCGGGGCTACCCGCATCACCGTCCCGCAGCCTTTGCTGTTGTTCACAGGCGCTGTGACGGTGCCCATCGTCCCGCCTCCAAGAGCTTGCAGGCATGTGTTGCCGGGTGCTTCAGTCCGGTGCAGCGAAGAATTGGTGACAAGCCAGCCAGGCTCAGAGACTTCTTCGACACGGCGACCAGTTCGCTGAGTATTGAACCACCGTAAGTACGCGTACCAAACGACGGTGGGCGCGTGGCACATTCCGCGATTGAAGGCTCGGCTTGATGATCGCAGCATGGCCTCGGCAGTAAACATCGCCATCTGGGTGTCGTCGCTGACCACTGCGACGCCCTGGGTGTTGCGTGGATCGCGCACGCCAGAGTCACCGAACCGAGATCGAATTTCCGGCCACGAAATGAACTCGACTCTGTAGCCGAGTGCGTCGCCGACCGCACCGGCCAAGAGGCAACCCGAAATGCGCTTGTAGGCAGTCAAGTCTGGAGTCATTCCCCCTCCGCGGTGAGCTTTCCGATGCCTGAGACGTTTAGGTACACGAAAGGGCTGGAGCTGCCGTGAAAGTGGTGGCCGACCTTCCCGTACATGTAAGGCGAGTCAGGAACGTGGGTGCCCAAGAACCGGTGGCGCGTAGGGAACTTCTTGTGTGCCTCGGTACCTTGGCGGGTTGGTTCCCACGAGTTGATCTCGTAAACCGCACGCACAACCCCGTTGCGAACAGCAAAGGCCAACTTCGCCCGGTTCGCGTTGTTCGGGTTCACCTTCCACCATTCGCTTGTGATCTGCTGCACCTCATCGGGTGTGTACGACTTTTTCGGGTCGAACAACTTGCTCACGTTGAAAAGCATGGATGGTTCGGTGATCGTCACGCCTTTGCCTCCGTACTTTGCTTCGAGTGATCCAACGGGTGATCGGCCGTATTCCGTTGCGCCGTGACCTGTCACTACGTTCGTTAGGGTCTCCAGGCCGATGAATTCGATGAGCGCCGCCTCGACCGCGAATGCTTCTTTTTCGCTCATCCCATGGCGGACGATTTCGATATCCGGTGCCAACGCAGATTGGCGAATCGAGCGCAGGGCGGCGAGCTTTGTACTCAAGCCCATCGGTTGGAGCAGGTCGTCCGCTAGATCAGCCTCCAGTTCCGCGTGTTGAAAACACCTATTGCCAACTCCCTTCCCAATGTAGAACGGCTTCCGTCCAGCAGCCGGTTCGCGTGGGTCGAATAATGCGTACACGTAGCATTTCAGATGCTCGATCGTGTATTCACTGAACTGTTGAATCATGGTGGCTCCTCCGGCTTGACGAAAGCGCGAGCGAGCGAACTTCTTCCTCGAAGTTCATCCGTGCGCCGATGCCCGCAGTATCGCCGAAGGTGTATGACAGCCAGAGCTTCGCCAACGCGATTCCCGGGTAATTCTGACCAGGCAGGCCGGCTGTCGCTGCGAGCAATCAGGCCGAGCGGTTACAAGGTCGACCTCAGCGGCTCTTGCCACTGTTCGCTGCCGGACTTCCGATGCTTTCATTGTTGAGACAGGTGAATTACCGAACCTCCGGTTGACGGCGCCGATCATTCAAGGACAGCACGTACGATCCTTTTGAAGATTTCAGACCCGTCGATGTCTTTGCTCTCGTTAACGCGTTTGAGGTTGCCGGGTGAGATTGTGGCCGTCTGTCGGCTGCAGGCCGCGAATGCAGTTTCACTTGGTCCAACATTCCAGAAATCATTTGCTCGGCCAACCACGATTATCGGCGGCCTCGTGCGTTTTTGCTCCTGTGCAAGTAGCGAGCGGACGTATTTCTGTCCTTCAAGTTCGGTCAGATCTGGTCTGCGCCGCGCTGCATACGGAAACGCTTCTAGGACGAAGACCTTTTCCGCAATGAGCTTTTCCGCTTCGAGTCGGCCGGCGCTCATCTCTGCTCCTACTGCTTCGATAAGACTTCTGAGACCGTGAAAGCGCCACCAGCATGTGTCGCAACCTTTCGTCTTGCAAGGTGGTGGGTCCGCATACTTGTTGGCCGCTTTGTGGGTTGCATGTTTGCAATTTCGGCACGTTGGCGGGCAATTCGGATCGAGCCAGATATTAGGTTGTGAAGGTCGTTCGTCCCGGAGGTTCGCTTGCTGAAGTCTGCGGATCTGGGGATCTTCGGCTGTCGTTTTCGAACATCCACATGGGCGTGCGCCGAACCCGCCGAGGAGCCACCAAACTGGAGCATCGGCCGACCCGAGATACGGCTGCGGAAACAGGGTGGTGTCAACGCGGTCCTCTTCTTTCGGATGCTTCCGATTCCACTCGTCGACCGCCTTCCGATCCCCTGTTAACACATGGTTGTTGTCGGTAATTTTCGACGTCTTCCATGGATTCGGATTTTGGACCTGTTCTGACATGTTCAAATCCTATTCAGTTGCCCGTCTATCACCTACCCCGGGGGACGGGTCGAAGTAGTCGCTGGCTTCGTCCAGGTACCAGGCGGAAGCAGTGCGCAGGCCGGTTGGAGGATCAAGTGTGCCGGCGCAGATGGTCCATTGGCTGGTGCGGCCGACGATGTTCCAGAACAGCGACGACCCGCACGTTTGGCAGAAGCCGTACTCAACCGTGGGTTCTGGCGAATACCAGCGCAGCGAATCACGCGCGCTGAACACGATTTGTTCGGGCGCAGCGGCGGTGCCTGCCATGTGGTGCCCGGTCCAACGGCGGCAGCGGTGACAATGACAATCGAACACGTCGCGCAACGGGCCGGCCACTGTAAAGGCAACGCCACCACAAAGGCACTGACCGCTGAGGACCGTCGGACCGTCCGCAGAGTCCCCAGCGTCCATCACCAGCTAACTCTGCACGAACTCGAAACCGAAGCGGCCCTTCACGCACAGGTTGCCGTGCGTGACGGAATGCTCGGGCGGCGAGGTGACCTTCACGATTCGCTCGTCCTGCACATGCAACGTGAGCTGGCAGCCAACCCCGCAATACGGGCAGATGGTGTCGGTCTGGGTCTGCTCCGCTTCGTTCCACGTTCCCTCTGCGCGCATAGTGTGTTCACTGCGGAACATCAGCGCACCCGTGGGGCAAACTTGCACGCAGTTGCCGCAGTAGACGCACGCAGAGTCTGTCAGCGGGGCGTTGTACTCCGTGGAGATGCGGATATCGAACCCTCGCCCAGCAGTGCCGATGGCAAACGTGTTCTGCCACTGCGAACCACACGCATCGACGCACTGGTAACACATTATGCACTTCGAGTAGTCACGCACATACAAGTCGTTGTCATCCTTCACCGGCTGGCTGACCGTCTCGGCCGTGGTCCCATCGGTTGCGTGGTGATGACCGGTGGCCCGCTGGTCACGATCGGACGAAACAGCATCGGCCCCACCGTGGCGAGCGACATCAACGCCGTACTCGCCGTTCCAACGCTCCACATTGGGCGTGGTTGAAAGATCCACCGAGGACCCAAGCAACTCCAACACCATCCGGCGAGACGTATCGACTCGTTCGCTACGTGTACGTACGACCATGCCAGCCTCGACGGGTCGTGAACACGACGGCACCAACGTCCGTGAACCCTCGACCTCGACCATGCAGACACGGCACGCGTTCTTGGGGGTCAGCGTCTCACCACGGCACAACACTGGGATCTCCACACCGTCGTTACGGCATGCCTCGAAAATGGTGGTGCCCTCCGGTACCCGCACGACCCGTTCGTCGATGGTGGCCTCGACCAGACGTTTCGGCATGGGTACTGGGACGCCTTGAGAAGAAGGACCGTTCATGACAAGACTCCCAGCTTGATAGCCGAATCGATTGCGTTGTGCGCTGTCTGGCCTAAGCCACAGATTGACGCGTCTTTCATTACTTGGCCAAGGTCCGACAACAGGGCCAACTCGTCGGCTCGGGATCTATCCGGTCTGCTGCCCATCACGAGTCGGGTGAGCGTCTCCTGCTGGCGGACGGTGCCAACCCGGCACGGCACGCACTGCCCGCAGCTCTCGTTGCGGAAGAAGGCCGCGATACGCCGCACCTGATCAACCATGTCGACCGTTTGGTCAAAGACGCACACCACACCCGAGCCCAACGATGCACCAGCGGCACGAGTGGCCTCCATGGTGAGTGGCATGTCAAGCGCCGACGGGCCCACGAACGACCCAGCAGCACCTCCAAGTAGCACAGCTTGCACTGAACTACCCGGCAGCAGACCGCCGCCCAACTGGATCAGCTCGCCAAGCGTTGCGCCGTAGGTGACTTCGTACACGCCAGGGCGGCGCACCGCGCCAGACAAGCAGAACAGCTTCTGCCCCGAGGACCCCTCGGTGCCTCGGGCTCCGTACGCAGCGCCGCCCTCGGTGAGGATGGGCAACACGTTGATAAGTGTCTCTACGTTGTTGACGACGGTCGGTTTATCGAACAGGCCCTTCTCTACAGGGAACGGCGGCTTGTTACGCGGCTCGCCGCGATATCCCTCGATGGAATTGAAGATGGCCGTTTCCTCACCGCAGATGTAGGCGCCAGCACCACGGGTAATCTCGATGTCGAACGAGAACCCAGAACCCAAGATGTCTTTTCCGAGATACCCGTTCATCCGTGCAACCCGAAGGGCCGTCTGCATGGTGAGCATGGCCCGTGGATACTCGCCTCGGAGGTAAATCCAACCGTGTTCGCAGCCGGTTGCGAACGCTGCAACGGTCATTGCCTCGATGATGGAGAACGGGTCTCCCTCCATCACCACCCGGTCCTTGAACGTGCCAGGCTCGGACTCGTCGGCATTGCACACCAGGTGGTGCGGAAACACCGGCTGCCCTGCCACCGCAGCCCACTTGCGCCCGGTGGGAAACGCTGCGCCGCCGCGGCCAACCAGCTTGGCTGCGTTGACTTCGTCGATCACTGCCGCCGGGCCGATCTCGAATGCTCGGCGCAGGGCGGCGTAGCCGCCGTTGTCCCAATACTCGTTGAGCGACCACGGGTCCACGACGCCGACGCGGCGCAACAGCACCAGTTCTGGCGAACCCGCTTGTGGCACGGACGCCGCCACATCGGACTCCCGCCCGGGCGCAGCGCCACCGAGGACCGACGCGACGGTGTAGGTGTCAGCGTTCTCGACCAACGAATGAGTCGCGGGCGTGCCTGCTTCGATCAGCAACGCAACGGGTGCACGCTCACACGCACCCAAACACGGCGAGGCGTGAGCGCCCGGTGGGAGCGACGCATCCGTTGAACCGGCAGCTCGGCATGCAGCATCAACGCACACGTGAAGCTGGCGCACCTCAGGAGCAACAAGGTTGAACAAGGCGTAGAAGCTGGCGACCGAAAACACTTCCGCTGGCGCGATGTCGGTTCGCAGCGAGATCTCGTTCACCGCCCCGGGGGACACCCAGCCGGCTGCGTCGTTGACCGCATGTAGTAACTCCAGCAACCGCGGTCGAAGATCGCGAAACGCCTGACCAGCTCGAGCAACGTGATGATCGGCTTCGGTTCGTTGTCCACCTCGCCATCCGTCATCGGCCGGGCCGAGTACAGAATCGATCGCAGCGCGTTCAACCGCCGTTGCGGTTTCTGAGGAGATGACGAGATCCATGCTTGCTTAGTTTCCTGCAGCCAGCATTGGCTGCTGGGCCGCGATTCGAGTGACGTTGACGGCTGCAGCTTTGAACTCTGCGGTGCCGCTCTTGGGGTCGGTTGCTTCGATGGTGAGTTGGTTGACGTCGACCTGCTCGGGATAGTGGAACGTCATGAACACCAGGCCGGGGCGCAGCGAATCATCGATGCGGGCCGGTGCCTCGATGGCACCGCGGCGAGACGAGATCAGGACTACTTCGCCGTCCGCAATGCCCAGCCGCAGCGCATCTTCGGGTGACACGTCGACGGTTTCGCCGAAGCGCAGCGGCGAGGAGAACGAACCGCTTTGCACGCCGGTGTTGTAGCTGTCGAGGCGGCGGCCGGTGGTGAGGCGGAAGGGGAACTCTTCGGTGAGGGACTCCACTGGCGGATCGTCGACCACAACCGAGAACGGCGCCGGACGGCCCAGTACGGCTGGGTCATCGCTCCACAGGCGACCGTGCAGGAAGGGTGGTTCCAACGAGTCGTTGTTGGGGCATGGCCACTGGATCCCATCCAGCTCTTCCAAGCGCGCATACGACATGCCTGCGTGCATGGGGGAGAGGAGGCGCAACTCGTTCCAGATGGTTTCGGCCATCTGCAGCGGCGTGGAGCCATAGTCCCACGAAGCACCCATCCGATTGGCCATGTCGATGATGATGGCCATGTCGTCCCTGGCATCGCCAGGAGGGTTGAGTGCCTTGCGGGTGCGCTGCACACGCCGTTCGGAGTTGGTGACGGTTCCTTCGCTTTCGCACCACGACGCCGAACCTGGCAGCACAACGTCTGCAAGTTCTGCGGTTTTGGTGAGGAAGATGTCTTGCACCACCAGAAGGTCGAGACTCTTCAAAAGCTTGACTGCGTGGGTTGAATCCGCTTCGGACTGTGCCGGGTTCTCGCCAATCACATAGACAGCGCGCAGATCGCCTCGGCCCATGGCCTCGAACATCTGGGTGAGGTGCCAGCCGTACTTGTCTTGAATAGCGCGGTCGGTGCCAGTAATGCCCCATGCGGTGTCGAACTTGGCGCGTACGTCGGGATCGAGGATGTCTTGGAAGCCGGTCATCCGGTTCGGGATGGCACCCATGTCTCCACCGCCCTGCACGTTGTTCTGTCCGCGCAGCGGAGAGAGCCCAGAGCCCCAACGACCGACGTGGCCCGTAAGCAACGCCAAGTTGATGAGTGACAACACGTTGTCCACGCCGTTGTGATGCTCGGTGATGCCAAGTGTCCAGCAGATCTGCGCCTTGTCTGCTGTTGCGTAAGTGTGCGCAAGTTCGCGAATGGAATCGACCGGGACCCCGGTGACCTGCGAACCCTTCTCCAAGGTCCATTCCTCAACGGAGGCCGCGAACTCGGCAAATCCAGATGTGGCCCGGTTGATGAACGACTGGTTGACCAAACCGGCGTGGATGATTTCACGGGCAAGTGTGTTGGCCAGAGCGATGTCCGTGCCAACGTGCAAACCGCACCAGAGGTCGGCCCACTGCGCTGTCTCCGACCGTCGTGGGTCGACAGCGAAGAGTTTTGCGCCGGTGTTGACGGCCTTCAAGACGTGCTGAAAGAAGATGGGATGCGCGTTGCGGGCGTTAGAGCCCCACATCACGATGACGTCAGCTTCTTCAACCTCGGTGTAACTGGAAGTGCCGCCGCCTGCTCCGAACGCTGTGGCCAGACCGACCACCGAAGGAGCGTGTCAAGTTCGGTTGCAGGAGTCGATGTTGTTCGACCCGATCACCGCACGCAGCCACTTCTGAGCGACGTAGTTCATCTCGTTGGTGCTCTTGGAACACGAGAACACGCCAATTGCGTCCTTGCCGTGGTTCGCCTTCGTGCTCGCGAAACCAGCCGCAGCACGCGACATTGCTTCTTCCCAGGAGGCTTCTCGCAAGACCCCGTTGTCACGGACCAACGGCGTGGTGATGCGTGTCAGGGACGATGTCTTGCGACCGCGAGAGCGGGTCCGGTTCATGTTCATATGATAGGACATATTTATTCGATTCCCCTGGCTGTCGGGTTTCACTCTTCCAGAACGGAGGCTGTTCCATGATGTGGAACGGTTCCGTATCGTGGATTGTGTCAGTGTAACGGGAGTCACAGCCTTAGCCCAGGAGAGCGACCATGCCGTTTCCATCAGACCTTGAAATCGCGCGAGCCGGCAAGCCGATCCCGCTCAACGATATTGCTGCACAGATGGGTATCGGCGAAGAGTTCCTCGAACCGTACGGTCGTTCGCTTGCAAAGATTTCACTTGAGGCGATTGATCACCTGAAAGACAAGCCAATGGGTAAGTACGTGGTGGTCACCGCCATCACGCCAACGCCGCTGGGTGAAGGCAAGACCACCACCACGGTTGGTCTCGGCCAGGCCATGAAGCACATCGGCAAGCGCTCTGTCATTAGCCTCCGCCAGCCGTCCATGGGACCAACGTTTGGCATCAAGGGCGGCGCCGCCGGTGGCGGCTACAGCCAGGTCATCCCAATGGAGCAGCTCAACCTGCACCTCACCGGTGACTTCCACGCCGTCACGGCTGCGCACAACTTGTTGTCCGCAATGGTCGACAATCACCTGCACCAGGGCAACGAGCTCGGCCTCGACATGCACAACATCACGTGGCGGCGCGTGCTTGACGTCAACGATCGGTCCCTCCGTAACTTGGTTGTCGGCATGGGTACTTCCATGGACGGTGTCGTCCGTCAGACCGGTTTCGACATCACCGCCGCTTCCGAGGTCATGGCAGTCCTGGCCCTCGCCACGTCGCTGAAAGACCTGCGCGCACGTCTTGGCCGAATTGTGGTCGGCTACACAAAGACCGGAACCCCAGTCACCGCTGAACAGCTCAAGGGTGCTGGCTCGATGGCCGTCATTATGAAGGACGCGCTGAAGCCAAACCTGCTGCAGACGCTGGAAAACACACCGGTCATCGTGCACGCCGGCCCGTTCGGCAACATCGCCCACGGCAACTCCTCCATTGTCGGTGACCTCATTGGCATTCGTGCAGGCGAGTACCTCATCACCGAAGCTGGCTTCGGCGCAGACATGGGCGCAGAACGGTTCTTCAACATCAAGTGCCGCAACAGCGGGCTGGTGCCCGACGCCGCCGTGCTGGTAGCAACCGTACGCGCGCTTAAGGCCCACAGCGGCAAGTACCGCATCGTCGCTGGTAAGGCACTGCCACCTGAATTATTGGCAGAGAGCCCAGCCGACGTCGAAGCAGGCGCGGCAAACCTCGTGAAGCAGATCGAGAACGTCAAAGCGCACGGCGTGTCGCCAGTAGTCGCCATCAACGCATTCCCAACCGACCATGCCAGCGAGCACGACGCCATCCGCCGCATCGCAGAGTCCGCCGGCGCCCGCGTCGCTGTCTGCACCCACTTCTCCGATGGTGGAGCAGGGGCAACCGATCTGGCTCGGGCCGTTGTCGAGGCGTGCGAGGAACCATCAACCTTCACCTTCCTTTACCCCGACACTGCCTCGTTGAAAGAGAAGATCGAGACAGTTGCCACCAAGATTTACGGTGCTGCAAAGGTCACCTACTCGGCAGCCGCCAATAAGCAGTTGGCAAACTACGAAGCCAACGGGTTCGGGTCGCTGCCGGTCTGCATTGCCAAGACCCACCTTTCCATCTCGTCTGACCCAACGCTGAAGGGTGCGCCAACGGGCCACACCGTCAACGTTCGGGAAGTTCGTGCCTCCGTCGGTGCTGGCTTTGTGTACCCGATCTGCGGCGACATGACCACCATGCCTGGCCTGGGTTCGGCTCCGGCTGCATCAATCATTGACCTGGACGAGAACGGCGAGATCGTAGGGTTGAGCTGATGGCTGACTCCTCCACCTCCACCCTTCCGTTTGATCGCACCCCAGGTGGCGCTGTCCTCATGGACGGTGTTCGCCTGCGAGACGAGACCATTGCAGCGTTGCGCACCAAGATCGACGCTGCTGGGTCACCTCATGTGTGCCTCGCAACGGTGCTTGTCGGAGACGATAAGCCCAGTCAGGCTTACATCCGTGCCAAGCAGAAGAAGGCTGGCGAGGCCGGCATTGTGTCGCGCCACACCGACCTGCCGGCAACAGCTTCACAAGCACAGGTCAACGACACCATCGCTGGGCTTGCAGCAGATCCGTTGGTGCACGGCATCCTTTGCCAGTTTCCGTTGCCAGCTGGCTTGGACATGGAGCAGGTGCTCGATCTCATCCCTGCTGTGAAGGACGTCGACGGGCTCACAGAACGATCCATGGGCCGCCTGCTTCGGGGGCAAGATGGCCACGTTGGATGCACGCCTCTTGGAGTCATGAGGCTGTTGGAACGCTACGGCGTTGCGACAAGTGGTAAGCGCGCAGTGGTTGTTGGCCGGTCCACGCTGACGGGCTTGCCGCAGGTCCTGTTGCTGGGACGCAAGGGCATCGACTGCACCGTCACGCTCGCACACTCCCGCACCCCCTCGGCCGACATGATCGAGGTGTGCCGCGCCGCAGACATCATTGTGGCCTGTGCGGGGCAAGCTCGCATGATCACCGTTGACCACGTCAAGCCCGGCGCTGCCGTGGTCGACGTCGGAATCTCCCGCACCGAGGCAGGTTTGGTCGGCGACGTGGACTTCCAAGCAGTGCAGGCCGTCGCTGGCCACATCACCCCTATGCCAGGGGGAACAGGCCCCATGACCATCGCGTGCCTGATGGAGAACACCCTCAGCGCAGCGCGCATGCAGGGCGCATTCCCCTCTTAGACGGCTCCACTGCGCAACGTTCAGCCGCAAATAGTGCCATAGCTCAGTCCCAGACTGATTTATTGCACGAGTATCCAGGGCTATCTGCTGGTAGCTGCCTCGAGGTTGCGCAGCGTCGTTTCCATGCTGGTGCGGTTGAACCCAGCGCGATCGCTGATCCCGCTGGCCTTACCCCCGAGGAACTTCGCAAAACCCGGACGCTGTTCGGTCCATGACTCCGTGACGGTTGTGGTCCCGTCGCCGTTGTCGGCAAACAGGTAGTGCCACCGGGCAACCTTGATTGGTCCAACCGTCACGCGAAACCCGAACTGCTTGCCCGGGTCGCATTCGGTAATGGTCACCGTGGTCGACCAGCTCTTGCTGCCGTTCTTGTTGTTCCCGGTGAAGCGTGCTCCAACGCTGGGGCCTGTAGCACCCTTCTGCCACGAGCCGCCCACGTTCTCCGGCGACCACTCGCCCATCCGTGGTAGATCGGAAACCAGCGCCCAGAGGGCTGTAGCGCTTGCAGGTATGGAACGGGACACGACGACGTCAGGCACGAGGTCGAGTCTGACAGGTGTTCGACCTTGCCAGCGTGTGCACGAAGTCGGCTTGGAGCCGACATGGTGCACACAGTCGTCACCAAGTTGATGCCAACCTGCAGCCGTAAACACGCTGAATCGGGAAATCGGGGCCAGCGTCGCTACGGTGAGGCGATGAAGCGAGTCCCGATCCCTGTGCTGTTCGTCGGGGTGGCATTTTGTTGGGGCATGAACTCAGTTGCCATGCGGTATGCCGGGCGTTACGGGCCGCCGCTCACCATCGCTGCTGTGCGCGCCGTGGTGGGCGCTTCGGTGTTGCTACTCCTTGCGAGGCGGAGTGGCGCCAGATGGCCCAAGGGCAGCCAGGAACTGATCGGCGTGGCGCTCATTGGGTTCTTCATGACGGGTATCTCGACAGCGTGCTTGTTCCTCGCAGCGAAACGGATCCCAGCCGGGCTGGTGGCGATCTTTTCCAACACCATGCCCTTGTTCACCGCGCTGCTGGCTGTGCTTATCCTCCACGACAAGATCAAGCCGCAGGTTGTTGCCGGGTTGATCGTCGGCCTTGCCGGAACCGTGATTGTGGGTTGGCAATCACTCCACGGAGACATCGGAATCGTCGGCATTCTCTTGGGCCTCGGCGGTGGGTTCTTCACTGCCATCGGCTCGGTTCTGTACAAGCGCTATCCACTTGAAGGGCTGGACAAACGAATGCTGGTCGGCTGCCAGCTGGCAGTGTCAGCTGTGGTCATCGGCTTGCTGTCCGTGCCTGACGATCGATCAACGTTCAACTTCACGCCGATGTTCTGGCTGACGTTTGCGTATCTGTCCTTTATCGGACTCGCATTGTCGTTCGTGATGTATTCAGCCCTGCTGTCGCGCGGCTCGGTGATGGTGTCCGGTTCTGCCGCGTACCTCGCGACCGTCTTCGGCGTTCTGCTCGGCTGGCTGCTGCTGAGCGAGCACCTTTCCTTGTTGGAGATTGTGGGGGGAGCCGTCACGATCGCCGGCGTTGCGCTTGTTCAATTCGGCCCGTACCGTGCAGCGTCGCAAGTTCGTGCTGCGGCGAGAGGGGCCCGGGCGAAGCTGTAACAGCGGCTACGTGTGACTGGGCCGGCGGTTCTGCGCAAGGGACTGAGTGAGCCGGTCGAGGACCATGGCCATCACCACAATTGCGATACCGACTTCGGCACCAAGCCCTGTGTTGGAGCGAGTCAGCGCCTCAACGGCGCGGTAGCCAAGGGCTCCCGAGCCGGTCATGCCCGCAATGACCACCATCGACAACACCATCATGATGATTTGGTTGAGCGCAAGCATGATGGTGGGCAACGCCAGCGGTAAGCGCACACCCCAGAGCAATTGACGCGCTGACGCGCCAAAGCTGGTGGCTGCTTCCACCGGTGGCTCTGGCACCTGCCGAATACCGAGGGCCGCCAGTCGGATTCCGGCAGGAATGGCATACAACGACGAAGCAATGATGCCGCCGGGAACCACCGAGACGCTGAAAATCATGACGAACGGAATGGTGTAAATGAGCGATGGGATGGTTTGCAGCGCATCCATCAACGGTGACACCACCGATTCCAACCGGGGACGACGGCCAATAAACACCCCGATTGGCAGCGCGATAAGCGCGCTGACGATGGTGGCAGTAATCACCTGAACAAGCGTCTCGATGGACGTGGCCCACATTCCGACGAGACCGACGACCGTCAGCCCACAGATGATTCCGAGGGCAAGCCGCCAACCCTTTGCCGCGAACCCGAGCAGGGCTGCAAACGCCACCAAAACCGGAGCCGGCACGGTGTCCGTGAGAAAGTCCCTGGCGCGGATGAGGATCTCTCGGATGATGAAGTCGTTGGTTGGTCGGGTGATCCAGCGGCCGTGGTCTCGGATCCAAAGGATGGCATCGTCGACCCAGTCCACCAACTTTGTGTCGCCGAGGGCCAAGCGGGCGATGAGCCACACAGCCCCAATTCCAACTGCCAGCCCGACCGACCAGATACCGGTAGAACGCAACGAGCGGGCGCGGCGGCGTCGGTCTGGGATCATCGATGCGCTGACTCGGTCAAGCACTGTCGCCAAGGCGACGATGGCGACACCGACAAGCATTCCTCGCCCAGGTGAACGCAGCCGAAGGGTGCCAAGGACCTCTTGGCCAAGGCCTGCAGCGCCAACGAGCGCGGCAACAACAATGATGCCTAACGCCATCATGATGCATTGGTTGATGCCAGTAGCGATGGAAGGCAATGCCTGTGGCAGCTGAACTTGGCGCATGAGTTGCCGCTTGGTTGCGCCGAACATACGACCCGCTTCAACGGTCTGTTCCGGAACGCCACGGATACCAAGTGTTGTGAGCCGAACCACAGGCGGTAGAGCGAAAATCACAGTTGCAACAGCAGCCGGCACGGCACCGATTCCGAAGAAGAGCGATGCTGGAATCAGGTAGACCGTTGATGGGACCGTCTGCATGGCGTCCAGTGACCGGCCGCAACAACGAATCAAGTCGGGCCGACGAAGCTGACCAGATGCCGAGTGGGACGCCGATCACTAACGACACGACCACCGAAACAATCATCAAAGCCAACGTCTCCATCGCAGGCTTTGTGAGGTCGAGGAAGTGCGGGAGCGTGGCGATTGCGCCCACCAGAACGGCACTCAATCGGCGCCTGCGGAAGAACAGCGCAGCGGCACTCAGTAAAGGAATGAGCGGCCAGGGGAGCGCGTTGAGAAAATCCTCGAGGTGTTCGATTGCCCATCGCAACGTTCGTGACACGGGCGTAAAGCCGTAGGTGAACAGAGGATGGCTCTGCTGGTTGTCCCGGACCCACCGCTGGAGTCGGTTAACCGGTTCACTCACCCCGAACTTCCATGCGATGAACACCGCGACAGCGCACGCCGCGACGTAGATCGCATCGCGTGGCACCACACGTAGACGCGGCATAACCCACGACAAGCGCGGCTGAGTCACTGCGGTCATTGGGCCCGACCGGTCAGTGCTGCTGCAACTTGAATACCGGTGATTTGGCCGACGACGGAGCCATTGGCATCTTGTACTGCCAAAGGCGTTGGGTCGGCAAGGAACATGGGCAAGATGGACTCAAGTGTGTCGGACGACGAAACTCGTCGGTGCGCGCTGCTTGCACCGGCCGACATGACCGTATGCACGCGGAGAACCTTGGCAATTGGGACGTCGCGCGTGAATGCAGTGACATAGGGCGTAGCCGGCTTGGCAACAACTTCTTCGGGTGTTCCGACCTGCTCGAAGACCCCGTCCTTCATCACGGCAATTCGGTCCCCCAGGCGCAGTGCCTCATCGAAGTCATGCGTGATGAACACAATGGTTCGGCGCTGTTCAGCTTGTAGGCGCAGCAGTTCGTTCTGCATGTCGTGGCGGATGAGTGGGTCCAACGCAGAGAACGGCTCGTCGAAGAACAAGATCTGCGGGTCAAGCGCCAAGGCACGTGCCAGGCCAACGCGCTGCTGCATGCCACCAGACAGTTGGTCTGGGTAATGGTCCGCCCAACCATCCAGGCCTACCAAGGACAAAACCTCGCCCGCCTTTGCCCGGCGCTTTTCCTTGCTGACTCCCTGCACCTCGAGGCCGTACGCCGCATTGTCGATCACTTTGCGGTGTGGGAAGAGCCCAAAGTGTTGAAAGACCATCGCAAACTTGGAGCGGCGTAACTCTCGTAGCCGTTCGTCGGAGATGCCGACCAGTGATGTTCCGTCGATGCTGACATCGCCGCGCGAAATGCTTTGCAACCCACTCATGCAGCGGATGAGCGTGGACTTGCCGCTACCAGACAAGCCCATGACAACGAACGACTCGCCTTGCGTGACCTGGAAGGAAACGTCGCGGACGCCGATGGTCTGCCCGGTCGAGGAAACGACTTCGGCGCGGCTTGCGCCTGCTTCTGCGGCTGCGATACCCCGAAGGTGGTCACCTGGTCCGAAGACCTTCCACAGCGAGCGGACCTCGATCACGTTGTAACACCCTCACCCCGGGAGTAGACGGCGCACTTCGCGGCGGGGCCCGGTTAGGGCGAATCCTATGGGAAGGGAAGGGGCCGCCGCCTAGCTTTGACGGGTTGGTTTGTTCCATCAGGCAGAACCGGTCCACGATGTGGAACACTGGTTGTGCCGTTCCGGCCGAAGGGCCCGAACAGGGGAGGAAATCCACCATGCGTAGAACCCGTGCGTTTGCGTCGTTGCTCGCTATCTCGCTGTTTGCCGCTGCATGCGGCAGCTCCGGATCGAGCAGCACGTCAGACACCACCACTGCTGAGGCCGCTGCTCCAGATACAGAGGCTCCAGCTCCTGATACTGAAGCAGCCGCTCCAGTCACCGAAGCCGCAGCACCATCCGGCGACAAGCCGACCATCAAACTCGTTGAGAACGCCTGGACCGCTTCGGCTATCAACACGGCCATTGCGGCCGAGCTGATCACCACGCAGCTTGGCAATCCTGTCGAGATTGTCAAGATCGACGAGAACACCATGTTTGCCGGTCTGGCCGCAGGTGACGTGGACGCAGTCCTCGAGATCTGGCCTTCCGGTGTGGCAGCTGATGAACAGAAGTATCTGGACGACGCCAGCGTTTCCAACGACGGTCCACTTGGCGTGGTCGGCAAGATTGGCTGGTTCGCTCCTGACTATGTCATCGAGAAGTTCCCAACTCTTTCCAGCTGGGAAGGTCTCAAAGATCCTGCAGTTGCGAAGGCCTTTGCGACGGCCGAGACCGGTGACAAGGGCCGCTTCCTCGGAACCGATCCTTCCTACAGCCAGTACGACGAGCCAATCATCAAGAACCTGGCATTGCCCCTCGAGGTGAAGTACTCCGGGTCCGAAGCCGCCACCATTGCAGAACTTGACTCCAAGGTCGCAGCCAAAGAGCCGGTCATCATGTACTGGTGGACGCCGACCGCGGCCGTTGGCAAGTACAACCTGAAGAACATCCCATTGCCAGCTCACACCGAGGCTTGCTACGCAGATCCAGCAAAGGCCGACTGTGACTACCCAGAGGACACCCTGTTCAAGGCGTCTTCGGCGAAACTCGCTACAAAGGACGCGGCAGTTGCTGCATTCCTGAAGAAGTTCCAGTTGTCCAATGAGATCCAGCTCGCGTTGCTGCCTTCCGTCGAAATCGACAAGCAGCCGGCTGCTGACGTCGCCAAGAAGTGGATCGCAGAGAACGAGGCGACCTGGAAGGCATGGCTGGGCTGACGCCCGCGCGTCAATCCACAAACGTCGTAAACCTGCATGAGGACGAGACTCGCCATGGACACCGTATGACTGCTGTCCAGTCAGTTGAACGGGCGTTTGCCATTGTCGGCTGTTTGGCCAGCGGCACGTCCGGAGTTTCTGAAATTGCCGACCGGGTTGCGTTGCCGAAAAGCACCGTGGCCCGGCTCCTCATGACGTTGGTCGATCTCGGCGTTGCCGAGCAGACCGAGCCAGGCGGCCGGTACCGCCTGGGCAACTACCTGCACGATCTCGCTGCGCAGGCAACCCCGGTTCGTTCGATGGTTGCCGGCGCCCGACCGCACCTGGTCGAGCTTGTCAACGCGGTCGGTGAGTCGGCAGGGTTGTCGATTCTCGACGGTGACGACGTGCTGTACCTCGATCAGGTCAACAGCGGCGCCGACATACAGGTCCGTGACTGGACCAACTCCAGGCTTAAACCGCACGTGGTTTCCTCAGGGCTGGTTTTCCTCGCCTGGGCCCCAGAGGCCAGGGTGCGTCAAATTCTTGCCGATACCCTTCCTCTGTACACAGACAAATCCATCACCGACCCTGAACGGGTGAAGGCACGGTTGGTCGACGTTCGAGCCACAGGAATTGCCTGGGTGGTCGATGAGCTGTCACCCGGCCTTTCATCTGTCGCTGCGCCTGTGTTCGACCGACACGGCGCCGTCATTGCAGCGGTGCACGTCCACGGTCCCACCTTCCGATTTCCGGGAGGACAGACCAAAGTCATCAACAGTCGGGTCAAAGCCACGGCTGATCGCATCGGAACGGTTCTCAAACACCTATGACTGCAGATTTTACGCGCCCTTACGATTTTGTCGTAGTTGGCGGAGGTTCCGCCGGGTCGGCCATTGCTGCTCGGCTCAGCGAGAACCCATCCAACCGGGTGCTTGTTCTCGAGGCAGGACGGCCTGACTACAAGTGGGACGTGTTCATCCATATGCCGGCTGCCTTGGCGTTCCCCATCGGTTCCAAGTTCTACGACTGGAAGTACGAGAGCGAACCCGAGCCTTTCATGGGTGGCCGCAAGGTGTACCACGCACGCGGCAAGGTCCTTGGTGGAAGTAGCTCCATCAACGGCATGATCTTCCAACGCGGCAACCCGTTGGATTACGAGCGGTGGGCAGCAGATCCCGGCATGGAGAACTGGTCGTATGCGCACTGTCTTCCGTACTTCAAGAAGATGGAGACCTGCCTTGCTGGCGAAGACCGGTGGCGCGGTGGTGAAGGTCCTCTCGTACTCGAGCGCGGTCCGGCCACCAACCCGTTGTTCGAGGCGTTCTTCGACGCCACCGTGCAGGCTGGCTATCAGCGCACAGACGATGTCAACGGATACCGTCAAGAAGGTTTTGGTCCGTTTGACAGAAATATTCATCGTGGACGTCGGCTCAGCGCGGCGCGTGCGTACCTGCATCCGGCCATGAGCCGCGGCAACCTCGACGTTGTTACCCGCGCGCAAGTCGAACGCATCCGGTTTTCCGGTAAGCGGGCCACGGGCGTCGACGCGTGGATCAAGGGCCGGTCGGTGCGGATAGATGCCAAAGAAGTTGTGCTCTGCGGTGGTGCGTTCAACTCGCCTCAGTTGCTGCAGTTGTCCGGCGTAGGCGATGCCGACCACCTCCGCAGCGTTGGCGTGGAACCGGTGCATCATCTGCCTGGTGTCGGCCAGAACCTGCAGGACCACCTCGAGGTCTACGTGCAATACGCATGCACGCAGCCCGTGTCCATGCAGCCGAATCTCAAGATGTGGCGGCGCCCGTTCATCGGCCTGCAATGGTTGGCACGGCGCGGGCCAGGAGCAACAAACCACTTCGAGGGCGGTGGGTTTGCTCGGTCTAATCCCAATGAGCGCTACCCCAACCTGATGTTCCACTTCCTGCCGATCGCCATCCGGTATGACGGCACAGCGCCAAGCGGTGGCGACGGGAGCGGGCACGGATACCAAGTTCACGTGGGCCCGATGTATTCGGACTCAACCGGCAGTGTGCAGATCACCAGCACAGATCCTTTGGCAAAACCAGCAATTCGGTTTAACTACCTGTCCACAGAGCAGGACCGGCGCGAATGGATCGAAGCCATCCACGTTGCACGCAACATCCTCACCCAACCAGCAATGTCGCCATTCAATGGAGGCGAAACGTCACCGGGATCGTCGGTGGAAACCGACGAGGAGATTCTCGCGTGGGTTGCGAAAGACGCTGAGACTGCGTTGCACCCAAGCTGCACTTGTCGTATGGGAACAGACGAGATGAGTGTGCTGGATCCCAACACCATGCGTGTACATGGAATCGAAGGTGTCCGTGTGGTTGATGCTTCTTCCATGCGGTACGTCACCAACGGCAATATTTACGCGCCGGTGATGATGCTCGCAGAGAAGGCAGCAGACCTCATCCTCGGCAACACCCCACTGGCGCCAGAGTCCTACCCCTACTTCGTCCAGCCGCAGAAGTAGTTCCTTTACTTCCCGAGACGGTTCCGAGGTGGTGAACGAAAGTGTGCACGATGTCGGTCTGGAGCCGACATGGTGCACACGCACATCGTGCACGCCTGACATGATGAGTTCGATGGGGATCGGGTTCAATCAGCCGCTTGGGCCGTCGACGGGGAAGCCCGGCACGGTGTTGGATCGCGACACTGACACTGTTGATCAGCTGGATCCCGGTCAGCACGCGCACATCGTCGTGAAACCAGGCGAAAACGCAGCCGCCGTGGTCCTTGAAGCGCGGATCATGGGCACACCGCTGACGGCATTATGCGGCCACGTGTTTGTGCCGCAGCGCGACCCGCAGAAACTGCCTGTGTGCCCGAAGTGCAAAGAGATCTACGAACTCATGCGAATGATGAACGAAGATCTCCACGAAACACCGCGCAGCTAACCAGCGCCAGCGACAACTGGTGGGCGTCGGTCGCGCCTGGGACTCTGGCTTCATTGGTGTGTCTCCTGTCATGGTGGTGAAGAGACTGATCGTCTATGCTGTTCCGCTAGATGGACTCGTTTCACGATGCGGAACGAAATCCGGAAGTTGAACACCCGTTTCCGGGTAAGCAGTTGATCCCACGCCGGTAAGCGCCGAGGAAAGACCCCATGAGCGACACAGACGACCTTGACCTGAACTCTCTCTCCGATGAAGAGCTCGTTGCGCAGATGCACGACGATCTCTACGACGGCCTCGCCGACGAGATCGCCGAAGGCACACAGTTGCTGCTCGACCGCGGCTGGGACGCTCAGAAGGTATTGAGCGAAGCCCTCGTCGAAGGGATGCGCATCGTCGGTATCGACTTCCGCGACGGCATTCTCTTCGTCCCAGAGGTCCTTCTGTCCGCCAACGCGATGAAGGCGGGCATGGCGCTTCTGCGTCCCATCCTCGCCGAAACCGGCGCAGAGTCCGTTGGTCGGGTTGTCATTGGCACCGTTAAGGGCGACATCCATGACATCGGCAAGAACCTTGTAGCGATGATGCTTGAGGGCGCTGGATTCGAGGTGTTCGATCTCGGCATCAACACCGACGTCGACAAATACCTCGCAGCCCTCGATCTGCACAAGCCAGACATCCTCGGCATGTCAGCGCTGCTCACCACAACCATGCCGTACATGAAGGTTGTGATCGACACCATGCGAGAGCGTGGCCTGCGCAACGATTACATCGTGCTCGTGGGTGGCGCTCCGCTCAACGAAGAATTCGGAACTGCCATCGGTGCCGACGCGTACTGCCGCGATGCCGCAGTCGCAGCCGAGACCGCAAAGACGCTGGTTGCTCAGCGTCGCGCTGCGGCGTAATCCGTAGCGGCTCCCGGCACCCTCACCAGCCAAGACGGAAACCAGCAAACACATGGCAGAGGTGCCAAACCCTCACGGTGACTCAGCCGACGACGCTCCAAGTGTTGTCGCGTCTGTAGACGAATCGGCCGATGCCGGGGCACCGCCTCGCGTCGGTCGTCGTGGTCGTGGAAACGACGCGTCGCAGATCATCGTGATTTCGTGGCGAGACATTCCTGCGCAGGTCAATGCACAGCGAGGCCGCGAGCGTGAGCAGGTCATTCTTTCGGCCAAATTCCAGCGTGCCATCGACCGAGCAAAACGCAAAGCGAACATCTACACAGCGCACGAGGACATCGCTCAGTGGCGGCGTGTCAGCAGGCTGTGCTCCGAGGATCTCGCAAGCGAAGCCCGCACCGAGGCTGAATCGCTGGAAAACTTGTATTCCAAGGAGCATCTTGGCCGTCTCGGCTTCCTTGGTGGATGGGAACCCGAAAACCGTCCCGCCGACGACCCAGCGCCAGATCTCGCCGCGGCTGACGTCGAAGACCCAGAAGATGACCCGGAGCAGGCCGAAGACGGCCAGTCTTCGGACTGGGGCACCTGGTCCGTCAAACCGCAAGACGCTTCCAACCAAGACGCTTCCAACCAAGACGCTTCCAACCAAGGACAAAACCCATGACCGATACCGTGATCAGCTCGGCAACAAAAGAAGTTGTCATCGGGTTCGGCCGACCATTCGTGATGATCGGCGAAAAGATCAACCCGACCGGCCGCAAGATGTTCGGCGAAGAGTTGAAGAACGGCGACATGAGCCGTGTGTCGCTTGATGCGCTTGCTCAGGTTGCAGCTGGAGCGCAAATGCTCGACGTCAACTGCGGTGTTCCGTTGGCCGACGAGCCGAAGCTTCTTGCCGATGCCATCAGGCTGGTGCAGTCCGTTACCGACGTGCCGCTGTGTATCGACTCGTCCATCATCGAAGCACTTGAAGCTGGCCTTGCCGTCTACCAGGGCAAGGCGCTGGTCAACTCCACAACCGGTGAAGACGAGGTGATGGAACGAGTGCTTCCGTTGGTGAAGAAGTACGGGGCAGCCGTCGTAGCCGTGTCGAACGACGAGACCGGCATCGACGACGACATGGAGAAACGCTTTCTCATCGCAAAGAAAATCGTTGAGCGGTGTGCTGACCATGGGATTCCTCGTGCCGACGTTGTAGTCGATCCGCTGTTCATGCCCATCGGCGCAGTGCGTCTTGCGGGGCAGAACTCGTTCGGGCTCATTCGTCGCCTGCGTGAAGAACTGCACGTGAACACCACTGGCGGCGCGTCAAACGTCAGCTTCGGCTTGCCCAACCGCCACCACGTCACCGGTGCGTTTCTGTCCATGGCCATCAGCAACGGCCTCACCTCGGCCATCATGAACCCGATGCACACCGAGGTGAAAACCGCTGTGATGGCGGCTGACGTGATGGCAGGCCAAGACGAGAACTGCGCCGCATGGATTCGTGCCAACCGCGACCCCAACGCACCTGCTGGGCGTGAGGGCCGCGGCGGTGGCCGCCGCGCTCGCGCCTAGTCGCACACCCAAATCGGACCCAGCGGCCGTGCCACTTGTTGTCTTCACCCCGTCCGGCCTGAGCGCCGAGGTACCCGCCGGTACCGTGGTGCTCGATGCGGCGCGTCAACTCGGGGTCGACATTGACTCGGTCTGCGGAGGGCGTGGCATTTGTGGCCGCTGTCAGATCACTCCGTCCACGGGGTCGTTCTCAAAGTGGGGCATCGAGGCCACTGACTCTTCGCTGTCGTCACCGGGCGAAACGGAAGTTTCGTATCGCGGCAAACGCCCCTTGGCCGAGGGAAATCGGCTGAGTTGTTCCACCACCGTCCTTGATGATGCGGTCATCGACGTACCAGCAACTTCGCAAGTACACAGACAAGTGGTTCGCAAGTCTGTTGACCTCACCGGCGTGGTGGTTGACCCCAGCGTCACGTTGCACTTCGTCCAACTTGGCCCCAACGACGATGGCCGAGCCGCAGCCGAGCTACTCGTTGACGGGTTGGCAGCGCAGCACAGAATCGCAGCCACTGTCGATGCCCGTGTTCTCCCCACAATCGTCAGCGCGCTGAACAAAGAAAAGGGAGACGCAACCGCTGCGGTGCAACTGACCTCCAGCGGACCCCGCGTCATCGCCGTCTGGCCGGGCTTTGTTGATGCCATCTATGGCCTCGCCGTAGACATTGGTTCCACCACCATCGCCGGGCATTTGTGCGACTTGTCCACCGGTGAAGTGGTGGCCAGCGGAGGTCGTATGAACCCGCAGATCCGCTTCGGTGAAGATCTCATGAGCCGAGTCAGCTACGTGATGATGAACCCGGGAGGGGCCGTCGAACTCACCAAAGCGGTGCGCACGGCGCTTGATGAACTCAGCGGCGAGCTGTGCGCCGATGCAGGCATCGAGCGAGACGCAATCATGGACTGCGTCTTTGTTGGGAACCCGGTCATGCATCACCTGTTGCTTGGGTTCGATCCGGTCCCCTTGGGCCAGTCTCCCTTCACGCTTGCTACGGCCGCGGCACTGCGTGGTGCTGCCAAAGACCTCGACCTCGACCTGCCGTTCGCTTCGTACTACGTGGGTCCGTGTATCGCCGGCCACGTTGGTGCCGACACCACAGCGGCCATGCTCGCCGAAGGCCCGCATCGTGGCGAAACCTGGCAGCTGTTGGTGGACGTGGGAACCAACGCGGAGATCGTGCTTGGCCATGTGGGTGCGAGCTTTGCGGCAAGCAGTCCCACCGGGCCAGCGTTTGAAGGAGCGCAGTTGGTCAGCGGACAACGCGCAACCGCTGGCGCAATCGAACGTGTACGTATCGACCCGCAGACGCTTGCCCCCAGCTTCCGGGTCATCGGATCCGAGCTGTGGTCAAACGAGCCTGGGTTTGCCGAGTCCGTCGAGAAGTCTGGTGTTACCGGTATCTGCGGTTCCGGAATCATCGAGGTAATTGCCGAGATGTACCTCACCGGCATCTGCGACTCCGAGGGTGTCATCAGCGCTGAAGCAGCTACGCGCACGCATCATGTCATTCAAGAAGGTCGTACGTACACGTACGTGTTGTGGTCGCAGGAAGATCGTCAGGTTGTCGTCACCCAGAACGACGTCCGCCAGATTCAGTTGGCCAAAGCAGCGCTTCGAGCCGGAATCGACCTCTTGGTGGAACATGCAGGCAGCCCGGTTGTTGCTGACATCCGTCTTGCCGGCGCATTCGGCGCCCACATTGACCCGCTGCATGCGATGGTGCTTGGGCTCGTTCCCGATGCACCGCTGGATGCAGTGCGTTCCGTCGGTAACGCCGCAGGCGGGGGAGCCGTCCGAGCCCTGCTCAGCGCCTCGCTACGAACGGAATTGGAAACAGCGGCGCTCGCTGTCACCAAGATCGAAACGGCTACGGAACCTCGCTTCCAAGAGCTCTTCGTGGCGGCAATGGCCTTTCCACACGCCACTGCCGCCCACCCCAACCTCGAAACGCATGTCACTTTGCCTGCTCGCCAATCGGCCTCGGCCGATGGTGGCCGCCGCGGGCGACGCTCACGTCCAGCATCACAAGCCTCTCCAACCATCTCTCCCGAGGAGACACCATGAACGCTCCACCCCAAGGTCGCCGTAGCGGCGGCCGGGCAGGTCGCCAAGAATTGCGCTCGCAGCATGTGATCGCACGTGAGCCGTTCCTCACTCGCTCGTTGAAGCCGGTCGAGATGGTGTCAGACGAAGGCCTCGAAATCATGGAGGCCAACGCCAACGCGCTGCTTGAAGAAGTGGGCGTTGTGATTCGTGAGTATCCCAGCGCTCTTGAACGGTTCCGCCAAGCTGGCGCCGACGTGCAGGGCGAAACTGTCCGTTTCCCCGATGGTCTTGCGCGCAAGCTTGTGCAGGCCACCGCGCCGTCCCGGTACACCCAGCACGCTCGCAATCCGCTGAACAACGTGGTCATCGGTGGTCCGCACACCGTCTTTGCACCCAACTACGGGTCACCGTTCGTAACCGACCTAGACCGGGGCCGTCGGTACGCAACGCTGGAAGACTTCCAGAACTTCGTCAAGCTCACTTACATGTCGCCCAACCTGCACCATTCGGGTGGCACCGTCTGTGAGCCGGTCGACGTTCCTGTGTCGAAGCGCCACCTCGACATGGTCTATTCGCATATCAAATACAGTGACAAGCCCTTCATGGGTTCTGTCACCGCCGCATCCCGGGCGGTTGACAGCATCGAACTGGCTCGCATCGCGTTCGGCGGCGATCTTGCGGACCGAACCGTGATGACCAGCCTCATCAATGCGGCCAGCCCAATGGTGTGGGACGCAACGATGCTCGGCGCCGCCGAGGCGTACGCGCAAGCCAACCAGGCGTGCATCATCACTCCGTTCATCCTTGCGGGTGCAATGGCCCCGGTGACCAGCGCAGGCGTTGCCACGCAAACTCTCGCGGAGTCGTTGGTCGGCATGGCGTTCACCCAGTTGGTGCGTCCCGGCGCGCCGGTCATCTTCGGATCGTTCGCGTCGTCGATGAGCATGCAGACCGGAGCGCCAACGTTTGGAACTCCGGAGCCGGCGATGGTGCTGTACGCGGTGGGTCAGTTGGCACGCCGCCTTGGCGTTCCATTCCGTTCCGGCGGGTCGTTGTGCGCCTCGAAAGTCGCCGACGCGCAAGCCGCTTATGAAAGCGCCGCAACGCTGATCCCAACCGTGATGGGAGGCGTGAACTTCGTCCTGCATGCGGCCGGGTGGCTGGAAGGTGGGCTTTCAATCGGGTACGAGAAGTTCATCATGGACGACGATCAGCTGGGGATGATGTCCGTCTTCACCAAGGGCTTCGACATGAGCGAAAACGCGCAAGCCATGGACGCCCTGCGGACTAACCCAGCCGGGAACCACTTCCTCGGCACCGAGCACACGCTCGCCAACTTCGAGACCGCGTTCTACCGGTCCGAGATTGCGGACAACAACAGCTACGAGCAGTGGGCCGACGAAGGTTCCAAAGATGCTCCGCAGCGTGCCAATGCCATCTTCAAGCGGCGGCTTGCATCTTATGAACCGCCTGCGCTGGATTCGTCGATCGATGAAGAACTGCAGGCCTACATCGCACGCCGCAAAGCCGAACTACCAAACGAAATGGCCTGACGCATGAACTTGCTCAACAACCCGCGTTACGAACTGGTGCCGCTGAAGTCGGTCGAACAGGCAATTGCAGACCTGCCGCCGAGGTCAACGGCCAGCGTGACGTGTTCGCCGGTGAAGGGCGTGGAAGTCACTCTCGACCTGGCGGCGCGGGTAACGGAGCTCGGCCACCATGCAGTACCGCACATCGCGGCTCGGATGGTGAATGGCCCGGAACACTGCCGGTCAATCGCAGCGCGGCTCCGCTCCATCGGGCTTACCGAGTTGTTTGTTGTCGCCGGTGACCAGGACCCGCCGCTTGGGCCTTATTCCGACGGTTTGTCGTTCCTGCGGGACTTCCTTGAGACCGATCATGGACTCGAGATCATCGGCTCAACCGGCTATCCCGATGGGCATGCGCTCATCGATTCGGCCAAAATCACGGCGGCGTTGCACGCAAAGCAAGAGATCATCCTGAACGCTGGGTTGAAGAGCTTCGTCAGTACACAGATGTGTTTCGACGCAACCAAAACACTGAACTGGCTGCGTGCCGAACGCGCCGCGGGCCTCACCGTGCCGGTGCACCTCGGGTTGCCTGGTGTGGTGGACCGCACCAAGCTGCTCACACTTGGTGCGCGGCTGGGCATTGGTGCGTCAATGCGTTTTCTCACCAAGAACCGCAAGAGCATCACGAAGCTGCTCACCACCTCGCATTACGACCCGATGGAACTCATCCAACCCATCAGTGTCCACGCCGACGCGCTTGGCATCGAGTCGCTCCACCTGTTCACGTTCAACGAGGTGGGAGCCACCGCGAAGTGGGTCGCAGGCGTCTCTGACTCCTGACGTTGTCCGGCTAGGTATGCTGGCATACATGAATCGGACCACGGTCAAACTGCCGGAGGATCTTGACGCTCGGCTGCGCCATGAGGCGCAACGCCGCGGAATAACGATCTCCGAAATCACGCGCGAGGCCATCGAGGCGCATCTTGGAGGACGGACAGGTCGACGGCGACTTCGCGCTGCAGGGGCGGGTGCGAGCGGACGCACCGACATCTCTGAACGGATCGAAGAGATCCTCGCCACGGAGTTCGGCTCATCGCGCTGATCGTCGACGCCGGACCGCTCTTCGCTTACGTCGATCGAGACGATCAACATCACCAAGCGTGCCTCGAACTTCTTGAGACTCATCCCGGGCCGTTGCTTGTGCCAACCCTTGTGATCACGGAAGTCTCGTACCTGTTGGGGACCCGTTTGGGGGTTGAGGCCGAGGTCCGATTCCTTTCCGACTTCGCAGAGGGCAATCTGATTGCGGAACCGGTATTCGCGGGCGACTGGCTGCGGATTGCAGAACTTGTGGCGAAATACCGTGACCTCCCACTCGGCACAGCCGATGCGTCCGTGGTGGCGGCTGCTGAACGACTTGGAATCAATGAAGTGGCGACTCTCGATCACCGGCATTTCACTGTCGTTCGCCCCGCCCTTGGTCCGTTCACACTGTTGCCTTAGGGACCACGAGACCGGTATGTTGGTGCGCTCGATGGAGTTGGTTCAAAAGGCTTACGGCTGCCGGCCAATCGCTGGTGTGACGCGAATTCCTCTTGGATCGGGATCTAGAATCCATCATGAGTTTCGATACCAATCCGCCGGCGGTTGGCTCCTCCGGAATCGTCTTTGGAATTGTTTGCCTGGATGCTGCCTTCGATGATTGGGCCCGACTGTTGGCGGCTTCGGGGATTCCGAAAGCATGTCTCGTTGTGGGTTCGCGGCCGGGTGGATGTCACGTACAACTCGAGGTGTTTCGGAGTTCTCCAGGAATCGAAGGTTGGCTCGTGGAGTGGCTTCGTCGACGCCTAGAGAATTGCGAAGATGCTGCTCTCGAGGAGATCGATTTCACGTTCTTGTACGTGCTGCTCGGGGAGATTTCTCATTGCGATCCGGACGGCTCGGTCGATGGAACAGCTGTCCTGGAGTCCGGTATTGGTGGGTATCACCGTGGCCCCAGTGATGGCGTGCCGTGCTCAGGAGTAGAACTCTACGCTGCCGCGATCGCTTCGCTCGAAGCGATCGCGCCTGGCTAGGACGTTCGGAATTCGCGACATGAGGACTGACCATTGCGTTCGGTTTCCGTGACGATCGAGATAATGCCCTGAGCCGAAAGCCGGAGAGTGATCTATGGCGGGCGATCAGAACAGCTTCAGTAGATCGGTGGGGTGATCGCAGATCGCCCATGCTCCGGCTGACTCCAACTCGTGGCGGTCGCCGTACCCCCAGAGCGCGCCGACACAGGAGACTCCGTGAGCAGCGGCGCCCGCGACGTCGTGGTGTCGGTCTCCAACCATCAAGACTTCGGCTGGCGTCGGCGAACCGAGGCGTGCCTGCACGTCACCCACCACCAACGCCTTCGTGCCGCGTGCGCCATCAAACGTGTCGCCTCCGACGATGGTGAACCACGATGTCAGTCCGAGGGCGTCTAGTACTTTGACCGCCAGTGGCTCTGGCTTGCTGGTGGCCAGAGCTAGCCGTAGACCTCGACCGTGCAGGCCTAGAAGAAGCTCGGCAATGCCGTCGTAAACCGACGTGTCGAGGAGCCCGCGCTGTGTTTCGTAGCTGTGCCGGTAGGCGGCGATCACAGAGTCCAGTCGGTCGGCGCCGACCAGCGGCGGGAGCGACACGCGCAGTGGGGGACCCAGCAGCGAGCGGGCCGTCGCATCGTCAAGCCATTCGATTTCGTGAGCGGCAAACGCAGCCTGCATGGACCCGAAGATGCCCGGCGCCGAATCGCTGATGGTCCCGTCGAGATCGAACAGGATGGTGGTGATCTCACGGGTCACGGTCAGCGGCAGTCCACGGCAATTGCGAGTGCGGCACAGATCTCGCTCATTCGACGGTCACTGAGCCGACCGATCCTTTCCGTAAGCACACCTACGGAAATGCTTTCGATCAAATCGAGATTGACGGCGGTTCGCCGGCGCATAGGATCGTCGCCTGGCTCGAGCACGACTTCGCTTGCGAGTCCGCGAACGGTAGTGGTGCACCCTCACGATCGTGCCATGTGAGAAGTGTGGCAGAAACGGGGCACGAATGTGGCACGGAAATCCTGTTCCGAGCGGCGAACGCTCAAGATGTTGCTCGGCCCTCGATACCCTCAGTACTTGTTTCCTCTACCAAATTCAAGGGAGGAGCGGATCTCTTCCCGGAGCTGCAAGCCACAGACCAACGCAAGGGCGGGAAATACCGACCCGGCTAACAGGCGTTGGCCCAAACCCGCAAAGGCTGGATTCCCGCGGCTCAGGATCGTTCCACTAACCACGAAGACGGCGATGTTCAATCCAAGATAGGGACGCAACACGACGCGGTCGCGAAGGGCAAACGCAACGGCAAACGGCGCTAGGAACATTCCTGCGCCGATAGGCCCACCTCCGTGACGGTCGTCGGGCAACGGATAGAGACCGGCCGCCACCGCAGCCGCTCCCGCCGACAGACAACAGAATGCAACGATGACGGTTGCGAACCGACGAGAGATAGGACGCGCGCTTACCAGTAGAAGCCCGACGCCACCACAGACGAGCGAGAACCCGGTCGCAAACGCCACGACGTTGAAGACTCGGTGATACGGCCGATCAGATGTTCCAAGGTCGCTCGCTGCCTCGCGCACAAAGCTATATCCGTCAGTCATCAGTCCACATACGAGCTGAGCCCCGAAGTAGAGAATTGGCGATGCCACTCCTAACCCGAGCAACACCACAATCAAACGGTTCTGCGAGGCCGGACGCGACATTTCCCGAGGATATGACTTGCAGATTGATCGGCAACGACCGGGTCCCGGATCTAACCCTGGCCTACCCCGAGTTCGCACGATGTCTGGCGATCGGACTTCGTTCAGGTCGTCGAGAGGCGTTACCGAAGAGCGAACGGCTAACGTGCGGGGATGTTCCGCATGAGCGTTCTCTATCCGGCTGGCGATGGCATCACCTTCGACCACGACTACTACCGAAACACCCATGTTCCGATGTGTACTGCGGCCTTCAAGTGTCGGGCCGAGATCGACAAGGGCATGAACGGCCCGTACGTCGCCAGCGTTCACTTCTACTTCGATTCGATGGAGGCGCTGGGTGCAATTGGATCGTCACCGGAGCTCCCCACGATCATGGCTGACGTCGCCAATTACACCAACGCCACGCCAGTGCAGCAGGTATCTGAGATCGTGTGACGCCGGCCAAGCGTTCCCTCCGCCGAGTTGTAGGAATCAACTACCGGTCGAACAACAACAGGCCGCCCGCCGGCGCGGACGGATTCGACAGTCGCAACAACCCGGACCCGGTCGGATGTGTTCGAGGTTTGTTGGTCAGCAATTGGCGAGTGCGTCGAGTGCGTCGCAGATCTGTTGTCGGCCTCCGGCGCCCAGTTGGCCGAGGCGTGTTGTGAGCACCGATTTGGGGACTGCGGCGAGGTTGTCGAATGTGGCAACGCTTTCGTGGTCGATGCCCTCATCGGGTCCGACCCGGATGCAGGTGGGTATGTCTCGCAGGGTGCTTGTGAGGGGTGCCACCACGACGTTGTTGAGAACGGGAATGGCTTCGTTCCGCGAGACGATGAGCACGGGACGGCGCTTCTGGTTTGGTGTTTCCATCAGCCAGATCTCGGTTTGGGCTACCACGGCTCGGCCTCCGTCATCGCGATAGCGCTCGCCATCGCAAGTTCATCGTCCTCTGGTGTTTGCGGTTGCGTGAGGTAGGACGCAGCGATGGAGGCGCCGACCCTCGCTCGGCGTTCGGACTCGGCGAGGTGGTGGACGGATCGCCGGATCACGGCTGAGCGGCTATCTGCGATACCGCGGGCGACGAGGTCGTCGATCAACGCCAGTTCTTTGTCGGTAAATCGCGTCGGCACAGGTGTCGTCATACGATTCATTATACGTTCCGTGGAACGTAGTGGGCTGCGAACATCTCCGGCGCAACGTTCCAGAGTATGAAATGCAGCATTGCTCAGTGTCGCCGACGAGGACCTCCATGTCTACCAGTCGTTGCCAGCCTCACGGGCGCTTCAATCGATAAAGGACATGCGGAAGTAACGGACTTCCGACGGAAACTGACGGGTGATCGAAATCGTCATCTTCTTCGCGCGTCATCCCAATTTTCTCCATCACGCGCCGTGACTTGACGTTGATCTTGGAGGTAAACGACACAATCTCTTTGAGGTCCAGGCGATCGAAGCCGTCGGTTATTGCAGCACTGGCGGCTTCGGGTGCTATCCCTGATCCCCAGAACGGTTGCGCCAACCGCCAACCCACTTCGACAGCCGGAGCGAACGGCGCTGCGAGCGTCGCACTCCAAAGCCCCACGTATCCGACGAACTGACCGGTTGCTGTCAGTTCCACCGCACACAGACCAAATGCGTGCTTGTCGAAGTGCTCCTCGATGCGATCAACGAACAAATCGCTCTCGCGATGAGACAACGTCGTTGGAAAGAACTCCATCACGAGCGAATCGGCATTGAGCGCGGCAAACGGCGATCGATCACGAGACTCCCATCGACGAAGGCGAAGTCGGTCCGTACGAAGCTCACCGTGCATTCAGTTGAGTTTCGCGCACGATGCGCAATCCTCCGCGTAGCCAGCCCGACATCATGCGAAGGTGCACTGTGCCCCTAGTATTTGGTGTGGGGCAAATGGACCTCTTAGGGCTTGTCGTTTGGAGACAGGCAAGTTCGTGGTGGCGGTCGAACACAGGAGCAACTGATGGCCACCGTCCCTGAATCGCCGCACGACATGTTCAAGGCACTGGCCGATCCGGCTGCATGGGACGCGATCGGATACGAACCGTTCCCGTTAGCTGCGCCGACCAATGTGCCCGAACCGGTGCTCGTTCCCACGATCAAACTTGCAGCGGCGCGTGACCAGTACGACATCGTGATCGTCGGCAGCGGCGCAGGCGGTGGGATTGCCGCCCGCGTCCTGGCCGAAACCGGTGCATCGGTCCTGATCATCGAGCGCGGCGGGTGGGTCGACCGCGATGCCCCGACGATGAACCACCTCCGGAATCACCGCATCCCGGTCCTCGGCGACGGCACCAGCCCGCACGGGCACCCTCGCGCGGTGTTCCGCGGTGGTGTCGAATCGATCATCGATCCGTCTGACCTCGCCTATCAGAACAACGCTATCGCGATTGGTGGCGGCACCCGCATGTTCGGTGCTCAAGCATGGCGCTTTCATCCCGACGACTTCCGGATGGCCAGTCTCTACGGCATCCCCGATGGTTCCGCACTGGCGGACTGGCCGATCGGCTACGACGACCTCGCCCCCTACTACCGCAAGGTCGAGTGGGATCTCGGTGTTGCCGCCGACGGCGACTATCCGATGCCAGCATTCCCGCCCGGGCTGGAAGACCGAATGCTGATCGATGCTGCCGACCGGCTCGGCTGGTCGACCGTCCGAGTCCCGTTGTTGATCAACACCCAGCCACGCGACAACCGCCCCGCTTGCGTGCGCTGCGGGTTCTGTGTCGGGTTCCCGTGCCCGGTCGACGCCAAGAACGGCAGCGATGTCGCCGCACTCCCGAGAGCCGTCGGCCTTGGCGCAGACATCGTCGCCGGAGCCCAAGTGAACCGGATCGCAGACGATGGCCGCGTCGACGTCGCCGACGCCGATGGCAACCGGCGCACGATCAACGCCTTACGAATCCTCCTTGGTGCCGGAGCGATCGAGACAGCCCGCCTCCTGCAAGTCAGCGGACTGGGTAACGACTGGGTCGGTGACTGCCTCCAAGGCCACACCTACGCCGGTGCCTACGGCCGTTATGACGACATCGTCAACGACGGCATCGGCCCCGGACCTTCCGTCGCCACACGCGAGTTCGCCCATGGCAACGACGGCATCATCGGTGGCGGCCAGATCGCCAACGACTTCGTCAAACTGCCCGCCTTCTTTTACTTCCTGGCGCTACCTCCCGGCGCCCCCCGACACGGACAGGCCGGCCTCGACGAGATTGCGCAGTGGTACCGCCGCACCAGCCAGGTGTGGGGTCCGGTGCACGAGATCCCCACCCGCGACGCCCGCGTCCGGCTCTCCACAACCCTCGATGCCGCCGGGATCCCAATCGCCCGCCTTGAAGGATCCCAACACCCCGAAGACCTCCGCACCGCTGCGTTCCTCTCCGCTCGTTCCGAGACTTGGCTGCAAGCAACCGGGGCCCGCACCACCTGGCAGACCACACCCACCATCACCAAACTCTCCGGCGGACAACATCAAGCCGGCACCGCCCGCATGTCCGACACCCCCGACCACGGCGCCACCGACACCAACGGACGGGTTTGGGGCACCGACCGCATCTACGTCGTCGACGGCAGCGTCCACGTCACCAACGGCGGCGCCAACCCCGTGCTCACGATCATGGCCCTTGCCTGGCGCACCGCCGAACTCCTCACCGCCACGGTCTGACTGCGCACGTGCCAGCACACGCAGGAGGACCCGCATTGGACGCAACGATTGGAATCACGATGGACTGTATCGACATCGTGAAAGTCGCATCGTTCTGGCGCGAAGCGCTCGGATACGAAGAACCCCAGCCGGTGTTGGCCGACACCCAATTCCATGGTCTCCTTTGCCCGAATGGGTCGCGGCGGGCTGCATCACCTCACAGTCCAGCGCGTGAGCGAACACAAATCAACGAAGAACCGCTCACATCTCGATCTGTTCGTGGATGACGCCGACAACGAAGTGCAGCGTCTGGTTCGGCTTGGCGCCTCCGTGCTCGCACACCACGAGGGCTACTACGTCACAACCGTCATGGGAGACCCCGAAAACAACGAGTTCTGCGTCGTGCAACGCCCGAAGCCAGGCGCCCAGTAACGGCCGATATGCCGCGCACAGGGTCGCTATTCAGCGGGGCCGGTACGCCGTGGAGCGGTGCTCGATGCGGTAGACGATCACCAGCCGCTCGGTGTCATCGATCTCGTAGATGATTCGGTAAACCCCGCGTCGAGCCGAGCGCATCCCCGCCAGCTCACGTTGCAGTGTTCCACCCAGCCGATGCGGGTTCTCGAGCAGCGCGCCGAGCATGAATTTGACGATCGCGGCTGCGGTGCCTTCTGTGAGCCGTTTGAGCTGGCGTTCAGCCGGACCGGTAACGCGCAGTTTGTAGCCAGGTTCCTCAGTGCTCACTTTGCGAGGTAGCGGCTGCGCAGTTCATCGCCGGTCACGAAGTCGCCCGCGGCATACGCCTGTCGTGACTCGTAGAGTTGACGCATTGCGTCCGGGTCCGAGAGCAGTTCGAGGGTATCTTCGAGCGACGCAAGCTCTTCAGTGCTGATCAGTACGGCCGCGGGGCGACCGTTGCGTGTCACGATGATCCGATCATGGGTGTGCTCGACCCGGTCGACCATTTCGGAGAACTTCGATTTCACGTTCGCCAACGGCAGAGTTTCAGACATGACCATGATTGTAGTCACAATCGCGTGTTGTGGTCCACCCCTACGGGGTGACCTCGCACTTCCGCGAAGCGAATCAGCGAGATCGGTGCACCACGTTTCGCGACACCCACAAGGTACCGACGCCGACACAAACCATGACCGCAAGGTTCAACACAAGTTGAGCGATCGCGCCGAGCGTCTCGCTCCAGTGCCCGGTGGCGATGGCTACAGCCACGTTGGCCGCAGCCGGGACGGTGGTCACCGAGATCAGCACGCCGACCATCGGCCCAGCCTTCGCTTCGATCAACGACAACGTGCCGGCGACGGCAGCTAGACCTGCCACCAACACCGCCCAGCCGTCAGGCTTTGCGATGAACGAGGTGAGCGGTCGCACGCCGGCGAGGTACGAGTCGGGGACGCGACCAAACATGCGTACACAGAGCACGAGGGCGATGGTGAGTAACACGCCGCCGGCGAAGCCGATGGCAAGCGTGCGCACTGCCTGAGCGGCACGAGCCGGCCGGTTGCGATGAAGTCCCAGGATGACGCCAGACAGTGGCCCGAAGTCTGGGCCGACGACCATCGAACCGACGATCAGCACGGTGGAGTCGAGCAGGATTCCAACGGCAGCGATCATGATCGCGACGACCATGAGCGAGAGGTAGCTGGTGGTCAGCGTCGATTCTCCACGCACCCTCGCCTCGACCTCTTCCCAAATCACTGCCTCGTTCGAATCACCGGGTGCAGCAGCCTCTGCAAAAGCTGCATGGTCGCTCAGCGCCATGTCAACCCGGTCGATCGTGATGGTGCCGGACCGATGTAGGTCAAGCGACCGCAGCATTGTCAACACTTCGTTCGTCGCTTCGCTCGCGACATCGAACTGCGCCAAGTCACCGTCAGGCCGCCGAGCGACGCCGGGCAGAACAATGATGTTGTGGACCGGTGGACGGCGCTCAAGTTCGGCAAGCAGCGCAGGGAGCACCGGTTGAGGGACAACCACACGCACGTGAATCACCACCACAGCCTGCCCGAAATCTCGAACAGGTTCGTTGCTTACCAGCGTCGGGAAAGATCAGGGACGTACGGGCGTGGCAACCTCTATGAGAATGCCGTCGGGATCAAGCACATAGGCGACCCGCTGTCCCCATGGTTTGTCGATCGCCGCGACATAGTGCCGCGCTCCCGACGCAACAGCGAGATGGACCGTGCTGTCGACGTCGTCGGTCAACAGCGTGATCGAAGCGCCAGTTGGCTTCGATGCGTCGAGACGTGTGAACCCTCCACCACTTTCGAGGTTCGACGCTGCGAAGTCGGCGGACACGAACGACAGCACGGTGTTGCCGGTGTCAAGTTCGCCGTAGTCGTTCTCGGGAGTAAGTAGTCGGACCGAGAACCCAAAGGCATCGGTATAGAACCGGAGTGATGCCGCAACGTCTTCCACGTAGAAGATGGTGTAGCCAAAGGTGACGGTCATTGTTACCTCAAGTCGTGCTTGGTCGAGTGGGCTCAACCTAAAGCGAGACTGCGACAGCAGTTTGTCGGATATTCACGAGAAATCTTGACACCGTCGTGCGGTACCTGGTGATGTGACTGCATGAACCGACTCGAGCGGCTGTATGCCTTGTCTGAGACCATTCGCCGAGCATCGCCATTGCCGGTCAGCGCGGCTTCGCTTGCTCGGCGATTCGGTGTGACCCCGCGCACCATCGAACGAGATCTCGCTGCTCTCCGCGCAGCTGGCTTGCCGCTGTATGCCCACAATGGTCGAACCGGAGGGCAGGTTGCGCTTGATCAGCGCGGCTCTTCGGTCCTCAGCCTGTCAGCAGCGGAAATCACTGCCCTGTTGGTCGCTCTCGCCGCAGTTGGTCCCTCGATGCCCTTCAGCGATGCTGGCGCCAGCGCCGCCGAACGGCTACTCGCGTCGCTTGGTCCCTCCACGCGGGTGGCGGTCGAAGGCCTGCGATTCCGGATCCGAGTCAGGAAGGAACCGACGACCTCGGCACGTGCTCGCCGGACGATCGAGGAAGCACTCAGGCGATCGGTTGTCTTGAACCTCAAGTACGCCGACGCCCAGGGCAATGAGACTGCGCGTAGCGTCGACCCCGTGGGCTTTTACAACGGCGTTGACGGTTGGTACCTCATCGGTTGGTGTCACCTCCGACAGGCGGGACGCATCTTCCGGCTCGATCGGGTTGTCACAGCGCGGCTCACAACACAACCAAGCGGGCAGCGCGATGTGGACGAAGTCCTTGGCTGGGTTCCAACGGCCGTGACCGCACCCTAGCGAAACAGCATCGAGCTTCTTTTCAGTGTCCGGGTCGTCACAACCACCTCTCCGGGGACTTCCCCGGCGGCGAGGTTGATCTTCGGTACCGATTCCGACTACTCGACGGGCTGATCCACCGCGTGGAGATTGCACCCTGACCGACCGCTTCGGAGACCGGGAGTCACCGATTCGCCGCGGCCCAGTGAGACCGATGCACTCGGGCCGATACCGAGTGCCTGTGCCGAGCCATCGATTTGCACCCCCTGGCTGATATGTGCGCGTATCAAGCAGCGCTCGTTTCCGGGTGGCTTCCGATCCGCGGCTGGTGTGTCGTGACCGTTACCGCTCCATGCGGTAGAGGCGCCATGTGCCGTCGATGCCCTTCAGTTCGTGTTGGCCCTGGTCGGTGAACACCACAGAACCGCCGAGCATCATGTCGCGGACGGTCGAGGTCACCCACAGGAACCCCGGCTCGCCCGCATGTTCCACCCGGGCGGCGAGGTTGACGGCGATGCCGGAGATGTCACCGTCATCGCGGACCTCGACCTCGCCTGCATGCACGCCGGCGCGGATGGAGACACCGATTCCTTCGAGCGAATCGATCATCTGGGCGCTGCAGTCGACCGCCTGTGAGGGAAGGTCGAAGATGGCGAGCAGGCCGTCGCCCGTGCTTTTGATCAACCGACCACCGTGGACATCGATGAGTTGACGAGCGATGCGGTCGTGGCTCTCCAGGAGTTCGCGCCAAAGGGTGTCGCCGACGGCCGACGACGCGCTGGTGGAATTCACGATGTCGGTGAACAGCACCGTCGCAAAACGGCGCGTGGCGAGCGACTGCACGGGACGACCGAGCACGAACTCGAGGTACGCGTCGAGCAGTTGCGCCCAGTGCGGCATGCACCAGGCGAAGTGGTCATTGCCGGGCAGTTCTACGAAGCGGGAGTCGGGGATCAGCTCGGCGAGTAGCCGTCCCGATGCCACGGGGATCACTGCGTCTCCCTTCACGTGCGCGACCTGTGTGGGCGCGGTGATGCGTTCGGGTGCATCACCCGGGTCGAGTTGAAACACGCTCTCGATCTGGCGGCGGAAGTCGCGCGGGCTGCACGACAACCGCTGCAGCCGCCCGAACCAACGGATGACGGAGTCGTTGCCGGATTGGCTGGGCAGGAACCAGTCGACCATCCGTTCGGGGTTGGAGGGCCAGTCGTCGGCCATCTGGAGGAAGCGGGGACCAAGATCTGTCAGCTCGGGATCGCCGGCGTGGAAGTACTTCGGCAGCCGTCGCCAATATCTCGGGCTGATCGACGAGTTGAGCAGACCCAGGCTGAGGACCCTGTCCGGGTGTTCTGCTACGAAGTGCTGGGCCATCAGGCCGCCCTCGGACATGCCGTGGATGTTGGCCTTCTCCCAGCCGACGGCATCAAGCACGCTGACGATGTCGCCGATGCGCTGATCAGCTGTTGGCGCTTCGTCGAATCGATCGGACAGGCCGACACCGCGCTTGTCGAACAGCACGGCTGTGACGTGCTTGCCGACTCGCTCCAACGTGCGTCGAAACAGCTCGTGCTCCCACACGATCTCCACGTTCGACAGCAGCCCGGACACGATCAGTACCGGTGGCCCTTCACCGAACATCTGGTAGGCAATACGGGTGCCGTCAGCATCGGCGTACTGGGTGTCGGGAACGCGCACCGCCGAAGTCTTCCACCTCCGAACTCCACGCATGACTCGTTGCCGGCTGAACGTCGGCGGAAAGGTCGAGATCAACTGTCATCAGTGGCTGGCAGCACTCCCGTCCCTTCCGGATATCTGAACCGTCCTCGTTCTTGCCGCACACGACCCGCAGATTGCGGTGGCCTTGCTGAGCGAACAGATCCACGTAGAAGTCGACGAGATCGTCGAATGTAGGGCGGTCCGGAGGCTTGACGGTTTCCGCCAAACATGGTCTTACTTATGACCATGTTTGAGACTTGATCTGTGGCCGATGTGAAGGCACACCTGTCAGAACTTGTTGCGCAGGTCGGCGCTCAACACGACCGGGTCACTGTCACCGTCCACGGACGACCTACTGCCGTTTTGGTCGCCGTCGAGGATCTTGAGGGCCTGGAGGAAACGATCGCCGTTCTGTCAGATGCCGAAGCGCTTCGCTCAGTCGCAGATGCCGATGCCGAACTCGCGCCGGGCCGCGAAGTAAGTGAAGCGATGCTGGGAGCGGCGATGGCTGCCCGGCGTCGATGAGCGATGACCGCTACGAGCTGATCGTTGCCCCATCCGTTCGCCGACAGCTGTCAAAGAACTCCCGGAGGCAGTCGCGTTCGCCGCATTCGAATTCATCGTTGGACCGCTCCTCGACAACCCAAATCGCGTGGGCAAGCGCCTTCGTCCGCCGTTGGACGATCGTTACAGCGCTCGACGAGCAACGTATCGGGTTCTCTATCGAATCGACGAGGAACGCCACCGCGTTACCGTTGTCGGAGTCTTCTCGCGGGCCGACGCGTACCGAGCACTCTGACGCGCCAGAACATTCGGGCTGAGACAGACTGCCTGACGATTACGCCGTCCGCCGAAACGGCAGAGCGCGATGTTCTTCGACACTACGCGTGTAAGTCTTCGTCGAATCAGGTCGTCACGCACTCCTCGGCTCTACCTGGTGCGGGCTCAAAGGGGGAGGGTTTGAGTGATACTTGCGGGCTCGACAAGGCAGGGTTTCGGTGGTAGCGCCGGGCTTCAGGTGACTCGGCAAGCCGTCCCGATTTTCCGGCAGGGCCAAACGGCAGAATCGGTAGTCGCACTATGTGCCGGTCCGACCGCTATCCGAACACGCTCGGAAACGCCGGAACTGCTGCGCGGTCTGGCGGGTTTCGGGTGGGCGATATCGAGCGTCTGATGTAACAGTTAGACGCCTGAGATGGTCACGGGCATTGTTTGTGTACAGACGAGATCGGTGAGGTCTGCGGGGTCGCTGGTGAGCACGATCGGGTCTCGAAAGCTCGTGGCGAATGCTGCAACGATGGCGTCCGTCGCGGAGATCTCGGCCGCTCGGCCGGTTGCTGATCTCATTCGGGCGGCGTCGCGTGCTGTTTGCTCGTCGACCGGGCGAATCTGGCACATTCCGAGCAGATGGTTTTCATGGAAGTCGCGTCGGTGATCACCGGTAAGAACTTCAACGAGTACAACGGTCGGTACTTGTGGCGGCCAGGCACCTCGACGACGGAGTTCGGCTAATCGTGCCCGATGCCCTGCGAGCGCCGACACGCCACCGCTGTCGAGAACGAGGTTCATGCGCTTTGTCGCCGTCTGCGTGCGACGGATCGAGCGGGTCGAGCGGCTTTAAGAATTTGGTCGGCCCACGTTGTTGCCTCGGCCGCTTCTTCGGGACCGATGGGTCCGAGTTCGGCCTCGAGCTTTTCGAGGTAATGGTCGAGAGCTTCGATTTTCGCGCGTCGATCGAGTTCTTCGACGAGCGCGGCTGTGGCTACCCGTGAGACGTTCAAACCGGCTTCGCGCGCTTGGACAACAACTTCGTCAGGTACGGTAATGTTCACCCGGGACATGCGCATAGTATACACACCTTGCACGAAATTGGCCTTCCTAGAAATAGGTGGAATGGGTTTCGGTTTGTTCCCGATGAAGGGCGATTCGGTCGAATCGTTTGTCGTCGGATCAGAATTTGCTTATCTATTTCGGGTATCGGGCAATGGCCAGGCTTGTCCGGCGAACTGCGTTGTTTGGGCTGACGGTTGTCAGCCCAGCATCTCGGGGTAGATCGCTGGTAGGCCAGCGCGAACACGAGCCTGCGACTGTTGTCAACGAAGTATTCGAGGGTGATGTCGGGCTGGTTGGCAGCGACTGGTCACGGTCCCAATCGAAACTTCACCGACGATCGCCCGTCCGGGCAGGCCCTACTGAATGGTCGGCGCTGTGCGCGAGCGCGCTGCACTCTGGCTGTTCTGTGCGGGTTCGGCGACGCGTGTTATGGGGCGTGACCGGTGCATGGCTTCGCCGGTTACCGAGCGGGGCACGGGCAACCTGACGAGAGCGATATCGGGCGCCTTGGCGTGGCTGTGAGCCCAGGACAGCTGCACCTACGCTTCGGGGGGTGGATGGGAACCTGGGTCGATCATTCGATGCTGTGCTGTTCGACTGGTGCGGAACGCTGGTCGAGTATCCGAAGACCGAAGATCGTTTTCGGCCGGTACTTAAACATTTGGGTCGTTCGTACGACGAAGCCTCTGTAGCCGAACTAGTCGCCGCCTTCGAAGAAGCTGAGCAACACCCCGCGGCGGTTGAGTCCGACAAGCGCTGCGACCTATCACCGGAGAACCACCGCGAGACAAAACTACTCATCTGCAAACTCGCCGGGATCGACACCGAACTTGCGGTCGAGCTGGAACGCTCGTACGGGAACTTCGAGACGTACCGAACCTACCCTGAGGTAGTCGACGTTTTCACGGCACTCGCCTCTAGCGGCGTCAGGATCGCAATCATCAGTGACTTCCACATCGACCTTCGCCCTCACCTCGCATCACTCGAACTGAGTGACCTCATCTCAGGCTTCGTTCTGTCCTGTGAAATGGGCACGACAAAGCCAGACCCCGCCATGTTCAGAGCTGCGTTGGACATTTTCGATGTCACAGCCGATCGGTGCCTCATGGTCGGCGACAATCCAAGACCCGACTCCGGCGCGGTCGCTGTTGGCATCACGACTCTGATCGTGCCCCTACAACGCCATCCCCGTCCGCGGCTGCTGGAGCGCGTTCTATCCCTGGTCCTCACGGCTCGTTGATCGTTGCTCCAGCGGACCCTGTCCCGCCGTTTCTCGTAGTAATCCATCAGCGGGTATGCACGGCCATATGAAAATGCTTGGGCGTGTGGCTTCGCGACAGGACCGAATCGGTTCGTTGAATCACCCTGGGTTCTGTGGAGGCAGTTCAATCCGCGAAAGGATTGGTTATGCCATCAGGAAGGAAGTATCCGGAGGAGCTGAAGCTGCGGGCGATCAGGCTCGTTGGGGAGGCTCGTGAGCAGGATGAGGGCTTGTCGCAGCATGCTGCGGTCGTCCGTATATCGAAAACTGGTCGGGGTGCATGCGGACACGTTGCGGGTCTGGGTGCGTCAGAGCGATATCAACGCTGGGCGAAGACCGGGCGTGACCACTGAGTCCTCTGCGCGGATCAAAGAGTTGGAACGTGAGGTCCGCGAGTTGAAACGTGCGAATGAGATCCTGTTGGCGACGTCAAGTTTCTTCGCGCGGGAACTCGACCCGCGACTTCCGTTCTAGTCGGTTTTATTGACGAGAACAGGGCCCGGTTCGGGGTCGAGTCGATCTGCAAGGTGCTCACCGAGCATGGATGCCGGATCGCCCCGTCCGGGTATTACGCCGCGAGGAAACGGTCACCATCGAGACGGACTGTCCGCGACGAGCTCGTGTTGGAACACGTGATCCGTGTGCATAGTTCCCGTCGTCAAGGACGGCACAACTACGGAGCGAAGAAGGTATGGGTTGAGCTCGGCAAAGAACAGCAACGCGGTGAACACCCAGAACTGGGCCGGGTGTCACGTTGCCAGGTGGAACGGTTGATGAAAGCCCATTGTTTGCGGGGCCGGCGGCGTGGCGCCAGTTCATCACGACCCGGCCAGACACAACCGCTGATCGGCCACCGGACCGGGTTGAACGCAAGTTTGTGGCGTCGAAACCCAACCAGCTTTGGGTTGTCGACTTCACGTATGTGCCCACGTGGGCGGGTATGGCGTTCACTGCGTTCGTGATCGACGTCTACTCGCGTCGCATTGTTGGGTGGCGGGTCGCCGGCCGGATGCCGACTGCTTTGCCGCTTGACGCACTGGAGATGGCGTTATGGACACGGGCTCAAACCAACGAACTTGTCAACGGCCTGATACATCACAGCGATGCCGGGTCGGTCTACACAAGTCTTAAGTATACGGATCGTCTCATCGAAGCTGGAGCGCTTGCTTCGATGAGGCACGGTCGGTGATTCCTACGACAACGCGATGGCCGAATCAACGATCGGCCTGTACAAGACAGAGATGGTCTGGCCCGAAGGACCATGGCGCAACGTCGAGCACCTCGAGTACGCGACGGCTGACCGTGTGTGGTGGTTCAACAACTGCCGAATCCACTCAGGCATCGACTACGACACCCCTATCGAACACGAACAGAAGTATTACGCTCAACAAGAACCCGGCGAGCAGATCGCTCCCGGACAAAAAGCCCTCCACTAAACCCGGTGCGATTCAAACCCGGTTTTCGCGAACAGGCACGTGGCAGGGTCACCACCTCGAGACCCGTGCACGGCGATACCGTGTGCTACCCGCGCGAGAGATCGCCGGATATCGTGCGGTTCGTGATGGCTATCGGCTCGGGTGACGTGTGGCCCCTGAGCCGGCGTTCAGGGCAGGCAATCGATGTGGTTTATGGCCAGAGCTGAATGGTCGGACGATTGGATGGCACCGAGTCAGCAAGTGTGTTGAGATCTGCTTCGTCGCAGGTGAGGATTGAGTCTCTCAAACGAACTGCAAGGACAACGAGGTGAGCATCGACGACATCGGCGGTTCCTGAACGTGCGAGTAGAAGGCCCACTGCTCGGCCGTCATCGAGCGGGTGAACTTGGACGGTCTTCAGAAACGCGGATAGTCGAGCTTGGCGAGAGCCATTTCGCCAGACCTGCCCAATCACCGGGTCGGTCGTATGCAGCGCAATGCGTCGTCGTTGCAATGCGGTAACCAGTGCTCGCGCTGACTCCTCGTTCCGATCGACCGAGATCAAAAACCCTGCATCGAGAATCACAATTTGTAGCGGCGACTCATTGCATCGACTTGGGTTTCGTCGACCGGTCCTGCGTCGAGTTCCCATTCTGCAAGAAACGCGCCCAATGCTTCGTGCCGGTCGACGTCTTCGGCGAGACTTCGGAGCGCTAGGCGAATGGCATTAGATCGTCCGCCGAACGACGAAGCGAGCTTATCCAAGAGTTGTTCGTCGTCGCTGTCCAGCCGGACCGTTGTCGTGCTCACGCACCCAGTGTAATACGGTCGTGCTACATCAGCAAGCCTCGAAGATCTCGAATCCGGCGTTTAGAGGCGGGTCGGTAGGCGTTCGATCGGGGAGGTGCTCGACCTCTCTCACGCGCCCGTGATGAAGGCGTCGAGAGTGTCCGGATCTCGTCTGAGCTGCGCGGCGCTGGCCTCGGCGCGAAACTCATGCATGACGCCATCGATCGCGCTCGTCGTCGCGGCTGCTTCGTGGTGCAGCTCGCAACCGACACGCGGCGCGATAACACGCGGCGCTTCTCCGAGCGTCTCGGATTTCTCGATCGGCCCGCTTGACCGGCCGCATCGATGATGCTGCCTGATTTCGGAACAGGCTCGCGCCGAGGCTCGACTGCTCGCTCCGCAAGGTTCGCGACGGGTCGGGACCACAATCCGAACTTCACTGACGATCAGCAGGGTGGGCGCTTCGGTCAGGGATTCCCGATCGCTGAGTTGGGGCCGTTCACGGGTGGTCGATCGGAGTGCTCCGACGCAGTTCCGTGATGCGTGCGTACACCGTTGCTGCTTGGGCTCTACATCTGGGAGCGAAGGAGTTGCTGCTGGTCGACGGCGTAGAGGAGGCGGTCGAACTAGCCGGATCAATGCCCGGAGCGCTGTTGTTCCACCACCATCGGTCACGTTCGTCATTTCCGGGGGTCTGGATGCTGACGAGGATCTCGCATGTGCAGAACTCATCGCCGCCCGTCTCGCAGAAGGCTCGGTGGACCCGACGCCGTTTGTCGCTCGGGCTCGCTCGTCAGCGGCCGCGGCAGACCTTGAAGATGGGGTCAGGCGTGGTTTCACGGGTGTCACGGCCAGTGACGTCGCCATGTGCGTCGAGGTTGACCGCTTCGCGTTCGCGATGGAAGTCGGCCGCCGCAACGGCCGGCTTGCGCTGACCCGGACGACTTGAAGCGATGCATCCGACGTCACTCTCCTTGAACGAACTCGAACTGCGCCATGAGCCAGCGCTTCCGAACGGTTCGGGTGAGTTGTAGCGGCGCGTGATCCGAGTCACGCTATAGAGCCGATCCTGCGATGCTGTTCGGATGGAACTTCGGCTGGCGCGTGCCAGCGGCCGCGAGAGCCGCGTTGAGGTGTTGGCCAGTTTGCCTGACTTTTTTACCTCCGACACCATGACGACCTGAGATCGTCCCCAACCACTCGAACCCGGACCCGGCACCGGCGTTCCGCTTGGTCGAGGCGAGCTGTAACGCTCCGGTGTCAGGCGGTTTTGGAGCCGTGTTCGAGTTCGTGATCGACGGCGCGACGGATCCAAGACGATACGGACCGGTCGTCGGCATCGGCGGCATCTCGGATCTTCGCGAGCGTCTCAGGCGGGAACCTCACGGGGACCAGTTCTGACAGCTTCGAGTTGCGCCGCCGCGCAGGTCCTTGGGGTGTCTGGTTGTCGGCTGCGGCATAGAAATCGTGCTCTTCCTGCCGTGTCATCTTCGTGCTCATCGGTCCTCCTTGTATCGGTCTGCGAGATGCTTGGCGGCTCGGTAGCAGCCGATCGGTCTGCACTTCGTCGGGTCTTCGTGCTCGGATGGGGCGAGGGGCACCATCAACAAACCGCCAGCTAGTTCAGCGACCATCAGCCAGTGCGCTGGCGGTACGGCCGGGTAGAAGAGAGGGTCCGAGTTCCAGATGTCGTCGATGCCATACGGATCATGTATAAACAGATGAGCGGCTTGTCGGTCGATCTCGAAAGGGTCGGTGTCGTCCAACCGATTCAGGTCGAACAAATCGCTCACCCTGGTAGTGTAATACAAGCGGATACGCCTGTCGGGCTCGGTGGGGACATCGTTGGACGGGTCGAGCAGGTGCCCGCCCACAGGCTGCGATCGCGACGGCCGTCTGGGCCGCTCGTAGAGCGAATTCTCGCGATGCCTTCGCCTGGATAACGACCGTGGTTGCTAACGCTTTAGGTCGTGGATACCGCGTGCGAACACGATCTGGTTATCGGGCGCGATCTTGAGGAGCACGCGTTCCGAGTAGATCCACTCGTCGGGGTAGTCCGCATCAAGGTACTTCTGGGCAAGCGCGTTGATGTTCGCTCGCGCCTCGGGACCAGTCACGATCGAAACAACGTGGCCTCGCACTTCCGCGAAGAAGTACGGATTCTTCTTGTCCCAGACGGTGACGGTCACTCGCGGGTTGGCTTGAACGTTCTTGAACTTGCGTAGTTCGACCTCGGTGTTTATCAATATGTGGTTGTCGTCGCAGTCGACCCACACAACGTGTGTCTGGATTTGGCCTTTCGGTAGAAGCGTCGAGATCGTCGCGAAATTCTTGCCTTTAACGAGGGTCTTCACCTCATCGTTGATCATGAAGCCGACCTTAGACCGGCCATGCCGTCCTGTTCCTGACATGGTGGATCCATCGACAACCGGGTAGCTGAGCTTGGTGCCGGTGCATGGCAAATGCTCTGGCTGAACTGACCAGACGGACCTAGCCCTCTTCGACAATCTTCGATGCATCGAAACAATCCAAACGCCCGCGGCGACCGGCGATACCGAGCGGGGATCCGTGCTAGGTGGTCGGCGCTGTGAGCGAGCGCGTTGCACTTTTGGCTGTTTGTTGCGTGTTTACCGGAAGACCTCGTCGTCTTCCGGCATCTTCCCGCGCTCAGCGAACACCTCGCGTGCTTTCGAGGCGGCGATGCGCAGATGGTTCCATGCGGGCGATTCCTGCACGTCGCTGATAGTGGGAAAGTCATTTGGGACCGCCTTGACCACGTCATCCAAGACGCCCTGGAACTCACACATCGCTCGCACTTCGTCGACGGAGAACACGCTGAGATGTTTGCCGTCAGTGCGTGGGTCAGTCGGAACCCAATCTCCCCATATGTTGATCACTTCATACGGCACATTGACAAATGGCGGCGCCGTTTCGTCATACTCAGCTTGCTCCTCGTACGACGCCGCGAGGTCGAGGTACTCGATGATTCGGTTGCGCACTCGTTGCTCAACCACGCGTCGAGATGGTGCACGTTCTTCCACGACCGTCACTATCGCACGGGGCGCTTGTGCCGGTGTAGGCCAATCCGGACCGCACGCGAAGTCGCTGTCAGGATCCGCGAGGAGTGCGCCACTCAATAACGCGTGCCGCAACATGCTCATCCGCTGCGTCATGCCCGAAGTGTGCGGGCGACGTCAACAGGAGGGAAGGTGTGTGACAGGTCGGGACCACAATCAGAACTTCTCCGACGATCGACCTAGCTCGACACGCTTGCACGGCGATACCGAGTGCTACCCGAGCGAGGATCGCCGGGACTGTGCGGGTCGACACCTGGCACCTGCTGAGTGATATCGGGCGGTCAACCCGTTGTCCGGATGGTGACTTTCGGTCGAACGTGGGAGGCGAGAGCGCGCAGGTCGTCGGGGTCACTTGTAATGATGACCGCCCCCGTGCGCGCCGCGGTCACGGCAACATGGGCATCGACGATGTCGGACGTTGCCGACTTCGCTAGCAACGACCCGACAGCGTGGGCTTGGGCGGCCTCAAACCCGACGATGTCGCATCCGCGCAGGAAGCGCCGTAGTTGAACCTGTCGAGTTGACCGGCTTGCTTGGGCGACAACCGGGGCGGTTGTTAGTGGCACGACGCCAGCTTCGAGCCTTGCCCGATGGTCGGCCCATATGCGGCGGTTGTCACGGTCAGCGGCGATTAGTACGCCGGTGTCGTAGACGGTCGTCACGCTGACCGCTTGTTTGGTGTTGCCAGTTCGCGGGCGACACGCTGGCGGGCGCTCACCATTTCGTCGGGCGTGAACGGGCCGTTGAGTCGTTCCCATTCGGCAACGGCCGTTAGCCCGTCGCGTACAACGAGCGCTCGTCGCGCGGCCTCGGTCATCCATGCCGACACGCTGATTCCTTCCTGGGCGGCAGCGTTCACGACGCGCTCGTGGACGTCGGGGTCGACCGTTATGGCAAGTTTGGGAGACGGGTTTCCACGGGGCATGACGGAAGTATACGACTACGGTAGGAGCGCCACAAGATCTGCGGAGATACCGTGCGTTGAATCGGTGCCTGGACCCGAGTGCAACAATCGGACTCTTCACGCCCCGGCCGTAGCCGTCGATGACGGCCGTGGCGTTCGAACATGCCGTGCTCAGCGTCGCAGAGACAGCCGAGGTCGAGGTGGTGCACGTGTGGGCTGCTGTGATTACGCAGTGACCGCGGACAGATGAAGTAGCCGGCGATCCGCTCGGCGTTGGTGAGCGGTATCACCCGAGCGCCCCCGGGTGCTGAAGGTACGATCGAGCGGTGGAGCCAACGATCTTCGAAGAGATGGGCGGTGCCGACGCACTCGTGACGGTCGCGGCGGCTTGGCACACGCGGTGTCTGGCCGATCCCATCCTCGCTCATGCGTTCGAGAAGGGAGTCCACCCGCAGCACACGGAGCGACTCGCTGCGTTCTGGACAGAGCAGCTCGGCGGGCCATCGACCTACACGGAGTCAGTCCTGTAGACAACAATCCGGTAGTGAACGTAGTCAAGGCTGGTGCTGCGGTCCCGGTCAAGTTCGGCTTTTGTCAGTCCGGAACCTCGCCATTTTTGTTGCAGGATCACCAGCAGCCACTCCGCATGCATGCGGCACTTAGGCAACCGATGACATCGAGTCGACGGTCACGGTCTCGACCAGCGGACTGACGTTTGATCCGGCCTCGAGTCGATACCAGTACAACTGGAAGACAGACAAAGGGTGGGTCGGTCAGTGCCGGACCCTCAACCTTCTGTTTACGAACGGGACCACCAAAACAGCGGAGTTCCAGTTCCGATAGTTCGGGGCTGTTTCGGAAAGACTGCAAGCGCAGTTTCCTTAACGTACTCTGCGATCCGTTTTCTGAGGCCACCCGATAACGCGCACGGCGACAGCAAAGACCCACGGCATCTTGCCCGATATGTGCGGAGCGGTCCTCGCTGCCATCCGCTCGTAACCGGCGTTGCCGAGCGGTGATCGTCGACGGCAGGGGAGGTGCGCGACGGGTCTGGACTTTCTCCTTTTCCGAGCATCTGGCAGAGCAACGGCCGTGCTCCTCGGATTGCCTACGATGGGGAGGTGAAGTCCAAAGATCATGTCGTACGTTTGGCTCGTCTCGAAGCCGAGTTCCGCAACCTCCCCGACGCAACATTTGCGGTGCTCGTGGAGGCGCTCCCTGAAGAGGCCAAGAGCGTCCTGTCCTCACGGTCCGGCGGTGAGGACTCTGTCGACATCCAGGGCCTGCGAGACGCTATGCGTCGTTCACGGATGAAGGGCTTGCCAGACCAGGTCGCAGCGGCCATCACCGAGCCATGTCTCGACTCCTGCATCACGGCACTCGGTGACAAAGCAGACCTGCCTTCGCTCGATGATCTGGCCGCGGTCACCCCAGGCTTGGTAGCAACTCATGGTCTGGCCACCACGCGGTTGATGTTTGCGTCGGCTGCGCTCCAAGAGGCGCCGGCGGCGTCTGCAATCCTGAAACTGCTCAAGGCCAATCCTGTGCTCAACCCGGCACTCAACGCTGCAGCGGAGCAAGACGCCACCGTCACGCTTCCGTCGTTGTAGCTAAACACTGGACGGTCGATCACATGGCGCACGATCTTCCTGAACTGCCGGTGTGGGACTCCATCCCGTCCGACGCTGGTGCGGCCATCGCCACCTTGAAGGCTGCCATCAAGGCTCGCATCGAAGCGAACGGTCACTCGGTCGAGGCGGTGATCGCACGGGCCGAGGCGTTCATCGCTGACGAAGTCAACGACATCATTGCTACCCGCGCTCGGGGCGAGCACGTGTGGCCAACTGTCGATTTTTCCGATCTCAGGAACGGCACCGTCTCAGAATCAACCCGCGCAGCCATCAAGCGGCGTGGCTGTGTTGTGGTGCGGGGAAACTTCGAGCGCAACACGGCACTGGGCTGGGATGCCAACATCGTCGACTACGTGACCACCAATCGATTTTTCGAAACGTACCGCGGGCCGGGCGACGACTTTTTCGAAACGGTCCAGTCCAAGCCCGAGATCTATCCCATCTATTGGTCTCAGGCCCAGATGGCTGCGCGGCAACATCCCAACATGGCCACCACTCAGTCCTTCCTCAATCGTCTGTGGACATATGAAACCGATGGTCGGCAATGGTTCGACCCGGATCACAACCTTGCGTATCCGGATCGAATCCGGCGTCGACCGCCGGGCACCTCGTCGGCGGGGCTGGGCACACATCTGGATGCAGGCACGCTGGACCTGTGGATGTCGCGTGGATATCAAGAAGCGTTCGCGTCCCTCTACAAAGGTGATTTCGAAACCTACGATCCGTGGAGCGCAGCGCATCGGGTCGAAGCCGCACAGTTCCCCGGCACCACCATGTGTTCGGCTTTCCGCACGTTTCAAGGCTGGACGGCACTTTCGGAGATGCGCCATGACCAGGGTGTGCTCCACACCATCCCCATTCCGAAGGCATTCGGGTACCTGCTCCTTCGCCCCCTGCTGGACGACGTAGAACCCCACGACATGTGCGGGGTCCGCGTCAGCCGCACCTTTCCCGTCAGCGAGCAGTTTCACTCGGCGCTGCTCCCCGCCAGCAGCGCAATCCCCGATGTGCAGCCTGGCGATACGGTGTGGTGGCATTGCGACCTCATCCATTCGGTTGCACCGGTAGCTGACCAGCAGGGCTGGGGCAACGTTATGTACATCCCGACTGCTCCTTGGTGCACGAAGAACGAGCAGTACGCACAGTACGTTCACGATGCGTTTGTGGCGGGTGGCAGTCCTCCAGACTTTCCGGCCGAGCATTACGAAGCTTCGTGGAACGATCGCTTTTCCCCAGCCCAGCTATCTCCCGTTGGACGCGCAGGTATGGGGTTGACCTAAACGGTCACAGGCACAGCGCGGTGAACCCTGCCGCAATGCTGCGCGCGGCGTTCACTTCTTGGTCGTGCGTTGAGCGCATAGAGCCGCTATTGACGATCAATGATCGTTGCCGGCGCGTCGATGACTGCACTGATGGAAGAGGTGGAAGCGGGCTTCGTGGCGGCGAACCGTTCGTTAGGCGATGTTGTTCGCACGCTTGCGGACGCAGCACTGGACAGCGGTGGATCAGCTGATCTGTACTGGCGGCTTGCCGCGGAACAGGCGCGTTCGCTCTTTGACTGCGACGCGGTGGTCTGCTTCGAACGGCTCCCGGGAGATCGCGCGGTGGTTCGCGCAGCCCTCGGTGCGGCGACCATGCTGACATCGCTCCCAATCCCTATTGCCCCGGATTCCCAAGCTGCATTCATCTATCGAACTGGCATTCCAGTCGTCGTGCCCAATTTGCTGGACGAACCGAGGTTCACGCCCGGCGCGATCATGATCAAGCAAGGGTTTCAGAGTTCGGTCTCCTGTCGCATCGGTGACGGGGACGATCCAATCGGAATCGTTGGTGTGTTCAGCTGCGACCTGAACAACTATGACGACGAGGACGCTGCCACTCTTCACGTGCTCGCTTCCTCGCTGGATGTGGGCCTGATGCACATGCGGCGAACCCAGGAACTTGAACATCGTGCGTATACAGATGAATTGACCGGAATCGCCAATCGGGCATCGATCATCAAGGAACTCGAAACGAGTTTGCGGAAACGACCTGCTGACCGGTTCGGGTTCTTACTCATGGTCGACCTGGACGGCTTTAAAGGTGTCAACGACACACTTGGCCACGAGATTGGCGATGCGGTGCTGTCTCAAGTTGCGCGTCGGATCACCGAGGCAGTTGGGCCTGAAAACGTTGTAGGGCGGTTGGGTGGTGACGAGTTTCTTGTTTTAGCGCGTGAGCGGGCGGAGCAAGACGTTCTCCAAGTCGCAGAAAAGACGATTGGTTTGATCGAACGCGTGATGCTGATCGGCGCAACGACGATCGAAATCTCGGCGTCGATTGGGATGGTGTCGCTGGGAGCTTCCGCGTCTGCGACCGACTATCTGCGAAACGCCGACCGTGCGATGTATTCGGCAAAGGCCGGCGGGCGCGGAAGGGTAGAGGTTTGTGCTGTTGTCGATGACGGGTCCCGAGTCGATGCACTGGACTCCAAGTCACCGGCAGTCGCAAGCGGGATGGATTTGGCCGCCGTCGAAGCGGCGATCGAATCCATCACGGTGCAACTGCAACCGATCGTTGAGGCGAAGTCGCATCGAATAGTTGCGATGTCGGCTCTCGCTCGCGGCCCAGTAGGTTCGCCGTTGGAACTGCCAGAGCGGTTGTTTGCGGTGGCAGAAACCTTTGGACGGTTGGCCACTCTCGAGCTTGCGGCGAAGCGTGCCGCCTTCGCAACCAAGCTTCCCGACAAATGCGCTCTGTTCGTGAAAATCGACCCGGCGGTGATGGTGGACAGCGAGGCAATCGGGCAGATCATCGAAGCCTGGCAGCAATCTGGGATTGCCAACAGGATCGTGGTTGAGTTGTCGGCACGGTCAATGACTGGTGCACCCGGGCGGCTGCTTAAGTCAATTGAGCGGTGCCGCGCAATCGGATGGACTATTGCGCTTGACGACGTTGGGTCACGATCGGAGTCGTTGACGGCCCTTCGGATTGCCCGACCGGAAATCGTCAAACTGGATCCGGTGTTGGTGAGTTGCTCGGGCCAGCCGGCGATCGGCCCCACCATGGCTGCCTTGGCCGACTATGCAAGACACCACTCCGTGCGAATCATTGCCAAGGGCGTGGAAACGGCCGAACACGAAGCAGCCTCAGGGCTGTTGGGCGTGCAGCTACTGCAGGGATTTCGCTTCGGTTCGCCGGGTGAAGTCAGCGTGAGTCCTGCCCTACCACTTTCCGCACTGATGGAGGGCGGGGCCGGCGACTGGTGGAGAGAACCTGTCCAGAACAACGCCGCCCGTGTTGCGACAAAGTCACAGCTTGTTGGGCTCAGCCGATACTTGGAGTCGTGCGCAACCGGCTCGGACTCCATTGTGCTTGCTGTCCTCCAACGAGCAGGCAACTACACCGCCCGCACGAAACGGCAGTACGCGGCGTTGGCGCGCCGATTCAGCGTTGTGGGAGTGGTGGGTTCCGGGATGCCGAACGGCATTGTGGACGGCGTGAAACAGGGAGCCCTTCCGGGTGGGTCTGCGCTGGAACAGTGCTGGCAAGTCATTGTGTTGTCCAGCACAACGTGCGTCGCGTTGCTGGCCGAAGAGATCGGCGGTGACCAGCCAGCGGACGAAGCAGGTTCAGCAGGCAATTGCCGACAGACGATGCCGGTTGACTGGAGAACGCCAAGCGACACCAAGTTCCGGTTCCGCATCACCAGCCGACCAAGCGAAGTTGAGGCTGCGGCGCGCACCGTGATGGCACTGCTGTAATCAAGTTGTCGCTGCGGACAGATGTAGCCGTGCTTACGGTTGACGGCGTAGCGCAGGATGTGACGCGATTGTCCACAGTGCCTCGGGGTTGGCCATTGCCTCGGTGTTACGAACAGGTCGGCCGTTCACAGCATCGGCTACGGCAAGCTCGGTGAGTTTGCCGCTGCGAGTTCGTGGCAGGTCCTCTACCGCAAGGACAACCGCCGGCACGTGGCGCGGCGAGCACTGGGAACGGATGCGCTGCTTGAGCCCGGTGATTGCCTCTGGGGTGAGTTCGTGTCCTGGGACCATGCGCACCAGCAGCACGATGCGAGTGTCGTCATCCCACTCTTGGCCGAAGACAAGCGACTCAGCAATGGTTGGGTCGTATTCCACTTGGCGGGTGATTTCCGCTGTCCCGATGCGCACGCCTCCGGGATTCAGCGTTGCGTCGCTGCGGCCATGAATGACGTAACCGCCGTGTTCTGTGAACGCGGCGAAGTCTCCGTGTGCCCATACATCCGTGGCGCCGAAACGCTCGAAGTACGCGCTTGTATATTTCGCACCGTCGTCGTCGCCCCAGAATCGCAGAGGCATTGAGGGAAAGCTTTGTGTACACACGAGTTCGCCGCGCACCCCGTATCTGATGGGTTGCTCCACCTCGGGTTCAACCCCGATCCCTCCGTTCACCGCTCGGCCGCGCCCGGGGCTGTGGCGGAGCGACTGTTTGTCGTCGTCCCACACATCAACCCGCATCCCCAGAGCTTCTTGCTGGATTTCCCCGGCGTGTACTGCCATTGTGGGGTTGCCGCCCACAAAACAAGCGCAGAGGTCTGTTCCGCCGCTGATGGACGCCAAGTGCACGTCCATCTTGATTGCTTCGTAGATGTATGCAAACCCTTCGGCTACAAGCGGGGAACCGGTGGAACAAATTGTTCGCAAGCTGGTGAGGTCGTGAGAGCCGACGGGCCGGAAGCCTTCTTTGCGGATGGCATCAATGAACTTTGCCCCCACCCCAAGAAGCGTGACGCCTTCGATATCGACGAGGTCGAACAATCGAGAAGGCGAGGGATAGAACGGGCTGCCATCGACACACACCACGGTGGCGCCACTTGCAAGCGCGCTTACTAGCCAGTTCCACATCATCCAACCAGTGGTGGTGAAATACATCACCACATCGCCGGGGGATATGTCGCAGTGCAAGACGTGTTCCTTGCGGTGCTGAATGAGGACATTGCCGGCGCCGTGAACGAAGCACTTGGGCTTGCCCGTTGTGCCAGAGGAGTACAGCACGTACCACGGCTGGTCAAACGGGTACGGGTCCGATGGAACCGCAGTTCCGAGGTGCGGCTCTAGATATTGCGAAAACCCGCCGTGGTCAACAACCACGGTTCGACGAAGCGTGGGGAGACCAGCAGCAATTTCCGCCAGGCGCTCCGATGTGTCGAACCGCTTGCCCCCGTAGGAGTACCCGGTGCAACCAAACAGAACAACGGGGTCGATCTGGGCAAACCGGTCCAGCACGCCTTGTGCGCCAAAATCCGGTGAAGCCGTAGAGAACACGGCACCGAGGGAGGCAACACCGATCATGGCGACGATGGCCTCGATGCCGTTTGGCAGGTAGGCAACCACCCGGTCTCCCGGACTCACACCATCTGCGCGAAGAGCAGCTGCGCATGCACCGACTTGCGCGTGTAGCTGATCCCAACTCACCGCTGACCGCTTGCCGGATTCGTCGTAGGAAACAATGGCCGGGGCAGAGCCAGTGCGCGCCAACAAGTTGCTTGCCAAGTTGAGCGAGCCTTCCGGAAAGTAACGGTCTTGGCGAAGGCTCTGGCCGGAAACGAGGGCCGCCGAGCCTTGCTGCCCGACCATACCGGTGTACTCCCAGACTGAAGTCCAGAACTGCGCCGGTTGGTCCACAGACCAGGCATGCAACGCAGACAGCTCAACGCCAACTGACCCGGCGAACCTGGCCATGTGAGTTTGCGCAACGCGTTGGGAGGTCGGCTCCCAAAGCAGCGTTCCGAACAGCGGATCTGTCATGTGGGGTCTCCGGTCTCAGGGCATGTGTTTCATGATTGCTTCGAGAATTCGCTTCTCGCTCACCCGGCCCTTGGTGCCCAACTGCTGGGCGAACACACCGATGCGAAGCTCTTCCAGCATCCAGCGTATCTCTCCAACCTCAGCGGTGATCTTGTCCGTTGGTACGGTTGCCAGCAAGTCTTCGTAGCGGCGCTCCAGCACAGCGATACCCGCCGTGCGTTCACGATCTCGCTGCGGGTTAGCGGCCACGTTGTCCAAACGAAACATGACCGCATCGAGGTACCGCACAAGATCTTGCATCCGGTCGGCACCGGTGAGCGCAACGAAGCCAGGGAGGATGAGTCGATCCACCTGGATGCCGATGTCGGCGGCAGCGTGTGTCAACGCTGGGGCGGTCATGGCGTCCAAGCGAGTCTCGATGATGCCAATCCGTTGCAAGATTTGCCCGGCCGTCTTGGCCAGCAACAACGCCACGTCGAAGACGGAGTCCCGCACCCGTTCACGAAGCGTTTCGAACGCAGCCGCAGATCGAGTTTCCACGGCACGAGCCCCAATAAGCTGATCGATTGCGGCATTGACGCAATCGTCCAGTACCGAAGACATCGAGCCGTGTCGATCCAGCGCCAACGCAATTGCGGGGGTTACGCCGACGGCGCGAAGCAACTGCTTCATGGGTACGGTGAGGTTGGCGACGAGGAGCCGTCTGACGGCAACGTGGTGGCTACGGACCGCTTGAGTGTGAGTCGAGAAAACGGTGGCTGCAACGCCGGTCGGTCCGCTTTCGATCAACGCCGGATAACCGACCACAAGCACTCCGTCGTGGGTGCGCTCGACGCGTGTCGGTATGTCGCCGAACTTCCACGTTGTTGCCGTAGGGGTAACCAGGTCTGCAAAGACTTGGCTCAACGCTGCGGTGGTTCGGCGTCGAAGACGTTGCTGAAGTTCTCGCAAGTTGCGAGACTGGGCCACCACCTCTCCTGTGTCTTTCTCTACGGAGAATCGCATCCGCAAGTGATCTGGAAGCGTGGCCAGCGAAAGATCTTCCGGTCTGGTTTCCAGCCCGGACAGCCAGGTCAGCGTCTCAACTACTCGCTCCACAAACGGCCCGTGCGGGGAACCGTGTGCCGCCGTGACCCGAGCCAAAAGATCGTCAGCAGTATCTGGAGCAGGCCCCAACTCTTTGCGAAGGTCCTTTGGGAGCGTTCGGCACAGTGCGGTGAACAACTCAGTGCGGTATCCCGGAACATGCCAGTCGAAATCATCTGCGCGCAATCGATCGAGATGATGCAACGGAACATGAACGGTGACACCGTCGGCTTCGTCATGCGGGTCGTGCACGTAGGACAGTTTGAGATGGATGACGTCCTGCGCCCACTCGTCGGGGAAGTCGGCCCTGGTCATTGGGTGCGTCCCAGGCCGCTGCAACTCTTCAGGCGTGAAACGAAGCGCATGAGGATGCTCGATGCGGTACTGCTTCCACCATTTGTCGAACGTTTTGGCGCTGAGAACGTCGGCAGGAAGCAGCGCAGTAAACAACTGCTCAAGACGGTCTTCAGCGACTTCGACATCGGTTCGGCGCGCTCGCTTGGCAAGTTCGGCTAATTGTTCCTTGGCGTCGGTCAGGTCTTTGAGTAAGCGGTGATGGCCAGTCCACTTACCTTCGGCGAGACCGTGCCTGATGAACAATTCACGTGCCAACGGCGGGTCAAGCCTGGAGAGCTGAACGGTTCTACTAGGCACGATGGTGAGCCCGTACAACGTGACTCGTTGCGTGATGACAGAGGCGCCTTGGCGTTCGTCGAAGCGAGGTTCACTCCAGCTGGACACACAGAGGTGACCGCCCACCTCCTCTGCCCACGCGGGTTCGATGCCCGCAACGCTGCGTGCCCACAACTGGTTGGTCTCCACAAGTTCGCCGGCCATCACCCATGCCGGGCCCTTGCGGGCGAGCACGGAGCCAGGTGCAACAGTGAATCGTGCGTTGCGCGCTCCGACGTACATGGTCATTGGGCGACGGCGGGATTCAGGAGCGCCAGGAGTTCGCTTGGTTTCCTTGGCCGGTGCCTCCCGCATGCCGATCTGAGACAGCAAGCCACTCAGCAATGCCCGGTGCACAGCATCACCGTGGGCGCCCCTTGCTCCCACGGTCACACCCGCTTGGTTCAACGATGAGCGAAGCTGCGCGTGAACGTCCTGCCACTCTCGCAGCCGCATGAAGTTGAGGTACTCCGCCTTGCAGCGGCGCCGGAACTGGCTGCCAGAGAGTTCTTTCTGCTGCTGCTTGATGTGGTCCCACAGGTTCAGCCAAGAGAGGAAGTCAGAGCGTTCGTCGGCAAACCGCCGGTGAAGTTCGTCCGCTTTGCCCGGCGACTCCCGAGGCCGCTCACGCGGATCTTGAATGCTCAGCGCGCTGACGATGATGAGCACCTCGTTGGTGCAACCCAAACGATCAGCCTCGAGGATCATTCGGCCCAGGCGCGGGTCGACTGGGAGCGACGCAAGACGACGCCCAAGGGGAGTCAACCGCTTGTCCGCATCTCCCTCGGCCGGGCTGAAGGCACCCAGTTCTTCAAGTAGCAGCACGCCATCTTTGACGGTTCGGCGGTCAGGGGGCTCAACGAACGGGAAGCCTTCGATGGAGCCCAGCTTGATGGAGGCCATGCGCAGCAGCACCGACGCGAGGTTGGTGCGAAGAATCTCCGGATCCGTAAACGGCTCACGAGTTTCGAACGACTCTTGACCGAACAAGCGGATTGCCACCCCGGGGGCGACACGGCCGCAACGGCCGCTGCGTTGGTTCGCCGAAGCCTGCGAAATTGCCTCGATGGGCAGCCGTTGAACCTTCAGGCGACGCGAATACCGCGAGATGCGTGCCATGCCCGCGTCCACCACATAACGGATGCCGGGGACGGTGAGCGATGTCTCTGCCACGTTTGTGGCCAGCACGACCCGACGCTTGTTGTGCTGAGCGAAGATCCTGTGTTGGTCGGCGCTTGAGAGGCGCGCATAGAGAGGAAGGACGTCGAAGCGGTCTGCCGATGCACCGGTCAAGGCGTCTGCTGTGTCACGAATCTCGCGCTCGCCCGAAAGGAACACGAGGATGTCTCCAGGCCCTTCGTCGCATAACTCGTCCACCGCATCGGCTATTGCCTGAACCTGATCCCTGTCGTCTTCCGGTTCAGCTTCCGGGTCGTCGCCGAATGGGCGATACCTGATCTCAACCGGAAACGTACGGCCGGACACTTCGATGATCGGCGCCGGGTTTCCGTCAGACGAGAAGTGTTCGGCAAACCGATGCGTGTCGATGGTGGCAGAGGTGATGACGATCTGCAGGTCAGGCCGACGGCTCCGCAACTGATGCAGGTAGCCTAGGAGGAAGTCGATGTTGAGACTCCGCTCGTGGGCCTCGTCGATGATGATTGCGTCGTAAGCGCTGAGGTCTCGGTCTCGGTTGAGTTCGGCCAACAGAATTCCGTCAGTCATGACTTTGATCAACGTGCGGTCCGAAACCCTGTCGTCGAATCGCACGGCGAAGCCAACCGTGTCGCCGACAGTGCCGCCAAGCTCTTCGGCAATTCGTTCTGCGATGGTGCGAGCCGCAAGGCGACGCGGCTGAGTGTGCCCGATGAACCCGCGGACTCCTCGCCCGGACTCCAACAGCAATTTTGGAAGCTGTGTGCTCTTGCCTGAACCGGTGTCGCCTGCCAAAACGACTACTTGGCTTGATTTGAGCGCCTGGAGAATGTCTTGGCGCCGCTCGCTGACCGGGAGTTGCTCCGGGTAGGTCAGCTCCGGTACTGCTTCCATGCGCGTCTGTATGCGCGCTTCAGATCGGACCAACTCGGCTTCAAGGCGCTGGTCGTTATTGCGGGCGAACGCTCGCAAGCGGGAACGGTCGCGCGCCATCGCTGCTTCGATGCGTTGTTCTAGATCTGGCAAAGTCATGGTTCGGAGCGGTTGCGTTCAGAACGGTCGTGTGCAAGGCCTTGAGCCGCTGAGCATCGAGGGCGTCATCGTGGGCTCAGCTCTGAAGCGTGCACGTGCGACAGAGACCTTCGAAGGACACCAAATGCGAGGCGACGGTGAACCCGGTTCGCTTCCCAAGATCGGATTCGGTGCGCCGCAGAACGTTTTCCAGGTTTTCGGAAAGCTCGACATCGGTAACTGTTCCGCAGCCGGTGCATTGCAGGTGATGGTGATGGTGGCCGGTGAGTGCTTCTGCAAGCTCAAACCGCCCGAACTCGTCGGTGGAGGGCAACCGTTGCACGGCGCCGGTCTCGGTGAGGACAGCGAGGTTTCTGTATGCCGAGGACTGCGGTGTGCCAGGCATAAGGGCAAGTAATTCAGGCAACGAAACTGGTTTGCCGGCTTGTGCGAGGGCGTCGACGATGACGCGGCGACCGGCCGTGTAGCGCTGCCCAACCTGTTCCAGCCGCTCAGCGACGGACGAATGCACTGCTGTTGTCGTCGTCACAGCCTTGATCCTACCGGCGGATAGCTCCGGAGGACTGCCACGTTTTCGGGCGGATCGGCTTTCTCAGGGCCGTTCTTGAAAGGTCGGTTGCATTTTGCAACTCACACCGTCTACGGTGACCAACGATGAACCCGACAGCGGCTGCAATGCCGACAGCATCTTCTTTGCCGACCACCCCTTCGCAGACCGAGTGCTCCATCGCAGCCACGGTCTCGATCATTGGAGACCGTTGGACGCTGCTGATCTTGCGGGACGCGTTCCGGGGCATTCGACGATTCGACGAATTTCATCGTGACCTGGGGATTGCCCGGAACCTGTTGACAGACCGCCTTGGGCGGCTTGTACAGGCCGGGATCATGGACAAAGTTGCCTACCAAGTCCGGCCGGAACGGTTCGAGTACCGGCTCACTCGCAAAGGCATCGAACTGTCGCCTTCCTTGGTTGCTCTCATGAAGTGGGGCGATACGTGGATGGTTGGCGAGGCAGGTCCGCCGGTCGTGTTGGTGCACGACGCGTGCGGCACACCTGTTGAGCAGATGTTCCATTGCCCGTGCTGCGACACCCACGTGACGCCGCTGCAGTTGCGAAATCGTCACCAGCATCCGCTCGGTCAAGACGCCGATCATTCCGAAACGCTCGCACTCAGCGAGATCTCACAGCCGACCCTCCCGCAGCAAGACCTGGAGCCATGAACATGCCAACACCCCACGAGCTCCTCAGCACGCCGCTCGACGCTTTGATGTCGCACGCACGTGCCATCCGTAGTGCAGCGTTCGGGATACGGGTCACCTACTCGCCCAAGGTGTTTATTCCGCTCACTCGTTTGTGTAACTCCACCTGCGGGTATTGCACGTTCGCAAAGGCGCCGGCACATGTTGTATCGCCGTACCTCGAACTTGACGAGGTGCTGGAGATCGCACGAGGAGGTGCTCGTCAGGGTTGTCACGAAGCGTTGTTCACGCTCGGCGAACGTCCCGAAGACCGCTACGAGGTCGCCCGTGATTGGTTGCGTTCGCACGGGTATGACTCCACGGTGCACTACGTCTCTGTTGCCGCTGGCAAGGTGCTGTCCGAGACCGGCCTGCTTCCCCACGCCAACTGCGGGGCCATCAGCGCTGCGGACCTCGCACAACTCCGTCCGGTGAGTGCGTCGCAGGGGATGATGATCGAGTCACTCAATGCCGACCTCGAGTGCCACCGGCTAGCCCCGGACAAGACGCCGGCGCGGCGGTTGGCCACCTTGGATGCTGCAGGTGAACTGCAGATTCCCTTCACCACGGGGATCCTCGTTGGCATCGGTGAAAGTCGGATGGACCGCATCGAGGCGCTGCAGGCCATCGCAGAATCACATGCCCGCCACAGGCACGTGCAAGAAGTCATCGTGCAGAACTTCGTGCCCAAGGAACGAACCGCCATGCGCGGCGCGCCCGAGTGTCCTGGCGAAGAGGAGCTGTGGTCGTTGGCCGTCGCGCGCATCATCCTTCCTCCGACAATCCACCTGCAGGCACCTCCGAATCTCACCGACGATTTCGGCTCATTGCTAGACGCTGGTATCGACGATTGGGGCGGTGTCTCACCGGTGACGGCCGACCACGTCAACCCAGAGAAGCCATGGCCAGCGGTCGACCGCCTCCGCGATGTCACCGCTGAACGCGGGATGGTGCTTGCACCCCGGCTCACCGTTTACAGCGAATTCGCCGCAGACCCTCTTCGGTGGCTCGACACCCAAATGCGTTTTCCCGTGCAGGACCGCAGCGACTCCGATCTCCTTGGTCGAGACGACCCGGGCGCAGTGTTCCCAGAGAAGGTCGGCCATTTCGTCGACGTCGGCGACGGCGCCGAGGTGGTGCTGGTGGGCGATGCGTCAACCGCTTGGTATTCCGGTGCTTCGGCCGAGCCAATGGTGCTCGTTCGGGAACCCGTAGGGCAGGCAACCGGCGCGGTGCGCGAAGTTCTTGCCGGAGTCATGGCAGGACAGGTGCCAGGCATCGACGAGCTGGTCACGCTCCTCGAAGCTCGCGGCAATGACGTCACCGTGATCGCCGAGGCAGCAGATGAACTACGCGCGCAGATCATCGGCGAGAACATCACGTGGGTCCACAACCGAAACATCAATTACACCAACGTCTGTACCTTCAAGTGCAAGTTCTGCGGGTTCTCCAAAGGTCCTTTGTCGCTCAACCTGCGTGGCAAGCCGTATCTGCTCACGCTTGAAGACATCGCTGAACGAGTCGCCGAGGCATGGGAGTTGGGCGCGACTGAAGTAACACTTCAGGGCGGCATTCATCCAGACTTCGACGGCGAGTACTACCTCGATGTTTGCCGGGCCGTAAAGGAGGCAGCGCCGGGGATCCACGTTCACGGTTTCACCGCGCTCGAGGTAACAGAGGGCGCTCGGCGGCTGGGCGAAGACCTCGAGACGTATCTCCGACGCTTGGTGGACGCTGGTCTGCGTTCGTTGCCAGGCACCGCAGCAGAGATTCTCGACGACGAGGTTCGGGCCATCTTGTGTCCGGACAAGGTCAACACACAGCAATGGCTTGACTGCCACGAGATTGCGCATCAGGTTGGCCTACGAAGCAACGTCACCATCATGCATGGCTCGGTCGAGCGGCCCATTCACGTGGCGCGGCACTTCATCCGGACGCGCGAGGTTCAGGCACGCACCGGCGGGTTCACGGAGTTCATCCCGTTGCCGTTCGTGCACATGGCATCGCCCATCTATCTGCAGAAGAAATCCCGTCGCGGACCAACGTTCCGTGAAGTCGTGCTGATGCACGCGGTGGGGCGTATCGCCTATGCCAATGGACCAGGACGCATCGACAGCGTGCAGGCCAGCTGGGTCAAGATCGGCGCCGCTGGTGTCCGCCAGTTGTTGCGTGCCGGTGTGAACGACCTGGGCGGCACGCTCATGAACGAGAACATCTCGCGGGCGGCAGGCGCTTCGCACGGCCAGGGTAAGACCCCCGCCGAACTTGCTGAACTTGTGGCCCCACTGGGCCGTCCACTTGCGCAGCGCACCACCCTCTACGGCCAACCCGGCCTCGAAGCCATCGCCCACGCCTAAGCCGTACACTCCCGCACCTCGGGTGTGCCGCACCCCACCACGTCAAAACCGCACCCTCGGAACCAACGTTGGCCGTCCAGCAACCAACGTTGGCCGTCCCGCAACCAACGTTGGCCGAAACCGGCCGAATCGGGCCATTTCGAGACGGGTTGGTTGCTGGAGAGGCAAGGTTGGAGCGGTTCACGCGGTCCAGCAGGAGTACTCGCCGGCCGGCCACGGTTTTCCGACGCGCCGAAACGCGCCTTGGATTGCTGCAAACACTTCGGCGGGGCGGTCACGCAATTGATTCGGGGTAATGATCACCACGTTGTAACCGAGCCGGTCGTAGACCAACTGTTTGTCAGCGTCCTGCACGAACGAGCCGCCGTGGAATTCAGCGCTAAACAGCTCCAGCAAAAGTACTTCGCTTGGTTTGAAGGTCTTCGGCCGTTTCGGCAGCCGTTCGTAGGAGATAGCGAAGTCCGAACGAAGACGTTCGTGCTCGTCAGCGGTGCGCCATTGCAACGGAACATCGAAAACAGGTACCTGCGTAAACACTTGGAGCCCCCACGCTCTAAACGTTTGCATGGTGATGGTCTCGGCATAACTCTCGGTGCATGGCTCTCCCCGGCGAGCTCTGATAATCGGGCGTAAAGCCGCGTCTCCTGGGTTTGCGCCCCCGCGGGTCCACAAATCATCAAGCGTGATCAGCTTCCGGCGCCGAGCGTGTTCAACCGCCAACTCGATTCGTTCCGACGCCCCGATGCCGTCGAGCGATCCTGTGAGGTAGTAGCCGAGGTGACGCAGAACCAGGCTGGGGTGGGCGATGCGTGCTCCATCAACATCAATCGGCTCTTTCCAACGCCGTGTCTGAATGAATGGAACGTCGTGGCGACCGTGCGGGCAGCAAAATTGCAATGGCCAATTGCGTTCTCGAAAGCCGTCGAGGCCGAGTAAAGCCGCTGCGTGCGGTCCAGTGAGTACTTCTTCGTAGTTGCTGGGCATGGCCCTCCGATCAGAGACGGATGAGCGGAGGAAGTGGGTGAACTGAATATCATTATGTTTCATTGTTTATCATGCGAGCCAAAGTTCTCCAACGTGACCGGTCCAGCAACCAACCCGCATGACGCAGCGCCTCCTTGAGCGGTTTTGGACAACGTTGGTTGTTGACAGCCCAACGTTGGTTGCTGGGAAGGCAACGTTGGTTCGGGGATCTGGTTCACTTCGTTCGCCGTCGGCCGCGCCCGGTAGCCTGGCTGAATCATGTTTACGGGCATTGTCGAAGAGTTGGGAACGGTCATTGCCCGTACGGACACCGCGACCGGTGCAACGTTCCGGTTCAAGGCTGCAACCGTGTTGCACGAGTCGTTCCCTGGTGCGTCGATTGCGGTAAACGGTTGCTGTCTTACCCTCACTGACTCAGGTGACGGATGGTGGCAGGCGGACGCGGTTCCCGAGACGCTGAGCCGAACCAACCTGGCCGACGTGCAGGTTGGGGACATGGTCAACCTTGAGCGGCCCGTTCGCCTGGCTGACCGCCTCGGTGGACACCTGGTCCAGGGTCACGTTGATGCAGTCGGAACCATTGTCAACCCCGCCCCAGACCTGCAGATTCAGATGCCAGCGGACCTGCTCCGCTATGTAGTGGAGAAAGGCTCCATCACCGTCGACGGCTGCAGCCTCACGGTTGTGCGGCCAACTGCCGATGGTTTCACCGTGGCGCTCATCCCTCACACGATCGAAGTCACAACATTCGGCCGTAAGGGTGTTGGCGACCGGGTGAATCTGGAAGTGGATGTGATGGCCAAGTACGCCGAGCAACTGCTGTTGGCCTACCTGCCAAAGACCGACGCTGCGTCGTAACAACGTCTGAAGTTTCAAAATACCGAAGTTAAGGACCCAACCCATGCCAATCGCCGCAATTGAAGATGCCATCGCTGCGATTGCCCGTGGTGAAATTGTCGTCGTCCTCGACGACGAAGATCGCGAGAACGAGGGCGACCTCATCATGGCCGCCTCGGCCGTGACTCCGGAAAAGATTGCGTTCTTCCTTGAGCACACGTCGGGGTACATATGTGCGCCGATGATGGGGGAGCGTTGTGACGAGCTCGACCTGCCGCTGATGGTCCTCAGTAACACCGAGAGCCACCGCACGGCCTTCACTGTCACCGTGGACTATCGCCACGGCACCTCAACTGGTATCAGTGCATACGATCGTTCTGCAACTATTGCGGCTCTTGTCGACCCTCGTACCCGTCCCGGCGATTTGGCTCGTCCCGGCCACGTCTGTCCGTTGCGCGCCGCGCCAGGTGGAGTGCTCAAACGGGCAGGGCATACAGAGGCTGCTGTTGACCTTGCCCGGCTCGCCGGTCTGGAACCAGCTGGCGTTCTGTGCGAGATCACCGATGCCAAGAAGATGGGAATGGCACGAGGCCCTGAACTGGAGGCCTTCGCCGAGCGGCATGGGCTGCTCATGGTCACCATCGCCGACCTCATCCGGTATCGGCGTCGCACCGAAAAGTTAGTACGGAGGTTCTCCGAAGCCCGCATTCCAACGGAGTTCGGCGAGTTCACCTGTTACGCATTTCAGTCCGTTCTCGATGACACCGAACATCTCGCATTCGTGCGTGGTGACGTTGCCGGGCATCCCAATGTTTTGGTACGCGTGCATAGTGAATGCCTCACCGGCGACGTGTTCGGCTCGCTTCGATGCGACTGCGGTCCGCAGCTACAAGACGCAATGCGCCTTATTGACGAGGTTGGCACTGGTGTGGTGGTCTACTTGCGCGGTCACGAGGGCCGCGGAATCGGCATCGGACATAAGCTGCGCGCATACACATTGCAGGAACAGGGCGAAGACACCGTGGACGCCAACTCCAAACTCGGGTTGCCGGTTGATTCACGTGAGTACGGAATTGGTGCGCAGATCTTGGTCGATCTTGGGGTCACTACGATGCGTCTGATGACAAACAACCCCTCCAAGTTCGGCGGCCTCGAGGGGTTCGGCCTCGACATCGTTGGACGGGTGCAGATGCCAAGCCGCATAACCCCGCAAAACACGGAATATCTACGAACCAAGCGAGACCGCATGGGCCACACCATTGAAGGAAACCTCGGATGAGCGGCTCTGGAGCCCCCGCCCTAGCAGTCAACGCAGCGCATTCGTCCTCACTTCGGGTCGGCATTGTTGTGGCGAAGTGGCATCAGGAACTGATGCGAGCATTGCTCGATGGCGCCCAGCGTGGCTGCGCCGACGCGCAGATCCAACACCTCACCATCGTGGAGGTGCCGGGCGCGTTTGAACTTCCGGTTGCTGCTTCCCGAATGGCCCGCAGTGGACAGTTTGATGCGCTTGTGGTGCTGGGTTTGGTGCTGCGAGGCAATACCCCACACTTCGATTACGTGTGTCAGGGCGCCACCATCGGCATCACCAACGTGGCCACCGAGACCGGCATCCCAATCGGCTTCGGCGTGCTCACCTGTGACACCGAACAGCAAGCGTTCGACCGCTCTGGTCTGCCCGGCTCCACCGAGGACAAGGGCCACGAGGCAGCTACCGCCGCCATCGTGACGGCGCTTGTACTGCGTGACTACTGAGCCTGCTGACCTGGCTTTGATGGCAGCGGCAGTGGCCGCTGCTGCCGGTGTGCAGCGCGCCGTGTCGCCCAATCCTGGCGTGGGCGCGGCCATCCGCACGCTCAGCGGAGAAGTCTTCAGCGGATGCACGCAGCCTCCCGGCGGCGCGCATGCGGAGATCATGGCAATTCGAGCGGCAAACGCTGCCGATGCGGACCTCGGCGGCGCAACGATTGCAACAACGCTGGAGCCGTGCAATCACACCGGTCGAACCGGGCCTTGCACCGAGGCAATCATCGCGTCCGGCGTGACACGCGTTCTCGTCGGCGTGCTGGACCCCGACCCGCTCGTCGCTGGCACCGGAATCCAACGCCTACGCGCCGCAGACAGAGAGGTCGTCGAAGGTGTCCTGCACGCAGAGGTGTCCGCTCAATTGGAGGCGTATCTTCATCACCGGCGGACCGGGAGACCGTTTGTCACGCTCAAGCTGGCTGCCTCCATGGATGGACGTACTGCAGCGCCCGATGGGTCGAGCCAATGGATAACGGGTGATGCCGCTCGATTAGACGCGCATCGTCTGCGCGCAGAGCATGACGCGATCCTGGTTGGCGCTGGCACTGTGCGAGCAGATGATCCAACGTTGACCGTGCGCCATGTGGATGGAGCAGACCCGATTCGAGTGGTATTGGGCGCCGCACCGGCAGGCGCCAAGGTGCACCCGTGCATCCAGATGGGTGGTCCGCTCCTCGACGTGCTGGGAGAACTCGGCTCCCGTGGGGTTATCACGCTCATGATTGAGGGCGGACCAACTGTTGCGAACAGTTTCCACCAAGACGGTCTGGTGAACCGGTACGTGCTTTACCTGGCGCCGGTGCTGTTTGGCGGCGACGATGGGTTGCCTACGTTTGTCGGTGCTGGCGCACCGACCATGAAGGATGTATGGCGCGGCCGAATCGTGTCGTCAGAAATCCTTGGCACCGACCTACGGGTGGAGCTCCGCAGCAACTAATCCGAAGTAGCTGAGCAATACCTACGCGTTAACTAGGTGCAGCGTGGTGTGACGTTCCCTAAAGGAGTCTTGCGCTTCTGTGCTGAGACGAGTATCGCTGATGACAGCCGACGGCTCATCGAGACGAGCGAAGGAGCTCAGACCTGACACGTTCCACTTGGTGTGGTCAGCCAGCACGACCAAACGTCCGGCGGCTTCGATGAACACACGGTTGGTTTCAGATTCGGCGAGGTTGGGGCTCATGAAGCCGGCGCGGGCAGAAACGCCATGCGTACCGAGAAAGACTGCGTCGAGATTGAGTGTGCGAAGCGACTGCTCTGCCACCGGACCCACGAGTGCGTCAGAAGGGGTGCGCACTCCGCCGGTCAGAATGACGGTCCAGTCAGAGCGGCCATGTCCTTCCAACACATCGGCGATCCGGACGGAGTTGGTAACGACCACAAGGCTGGCGATATCTCCCAACAGATGAGCAAGGCGCCACGTGGTGGTTCCTGCCCCAATCCCAATGGCAGTTGCAGGCTGAATCAACGACACCGCCGCGGCCGCAATTGCTTCCTTCTCCGCTTGGTTCCTGCTGACCTTGATTTCGAAGCCGGGCTCGTCGTTGTTGCTGGGCCGGCGCACCGTGGCACCACCGTGAACTTTGTCGGCCAGGCCGGCGTCAGCCAGGAGTTCTAGATCGCGTCGGATAGTCATTTCGCTGACCCCGAGACGTGGCGCAAGCTCGCTGACGCGGACAGAGCGTTGACCGCGCAGCTCTTCCAGAATCTGTTCCCGCCGCGAATGGCCGATGGTCCGGTCAGAAGTGTCGCGTTGCTCTTGATCTGCGACGGGACTCACAGCGAGCATCGTGATCGAATTCAGCGCGCTTTGCAAGAGAATCGAACATTCAGAGGACGTTTTCTGTGAGATTCGGTTGCGGAGCAGTCCAAGTCGAACAATACCGAACGTTACATAGCTTGATCTTTGTGGCCTTGTGTGGTGAACTCGGCATCGCTCCCACCACCGGAATCCGGTCTCGGGGAACCCAACCACTCACGCTGAAAAGAGACCACATGACTTCGAACGCTGATCGTTCACCTAGCCCGACGGACGTCGGATTTTCCCTGAATCGCCGGCGCTTCGTCACCGGCGCAGCCGCCATCGTGGGTGGCGGAGCCATTCTCGCCGCTTGCGGCAGCGACGCGGCAGACACGGCCGATACGACGGTCGCAGCAATTGACACCACTCCTGCCGACACCACTCCGGCAGAAACAACCCCCGCCGAGACCACGCCTGCAGCAGAGACCACTGTCGCTGCAGCAGCACCGTCGGATCTGGGCGAAGTCAGCTTCGGGTCCAACTACTCCGACGAGAAGCCGAAGAACGCAATTGCCGCGGCAGTGGCCGCAACTGGCCTCAACGTGAAGATCAACACCGTTGACCACAACGGCTACCAGGAGAACTTCAACACCTACATCCAGCAGCCAGACGACGTGGTGTCGTGGTTCGCCGGGTACCGTATGCGCGCATTCGCTACTAAGGGCGTTGTAGGGGACGTCTCAGACGTGTGGAACAACCTTACAGACCTCAGCGCCGGTTTTAAGAGCGCAGCTACTGGGCTTGACGGGAAGCAGTACTTCGTTCCGTTGTACTTCTACCCATGGGCCATTCACTATCGCAAGAGCCTGTTCGAGGAAAAGGGCTACACCATCCCTACGGATTGGGCCGGACTCCTTGCGCTCTGCGAAAAGATGAAGGCTGACGGCATTACCCCGTTTGCTGCTGCCAACGACGGCGGATGGCCGCAGATGGGCATGTTCGACATGATCAACCTGCGCACCAACGGCTATGACTTCCACGTTTCGCTGATGGGCGGCAAAGAGTCATGGACCGATCCAAAGGTCGCCAAGGTCTTTGAAAACTGGAGCACCATCACTGGCTACTACCAGCCAGACGCCAATGGCCGCACCTGGCAAGACGCAGCCACTGCGCTTGGGAAGAAGGAAGTCGGCATGTACCTCCTTGGCACATTCGTCACCTCCAACTTCGATCCAGCCAAGGACCCTGAGGCCCAAGCAATCATCGACGACATCGACTTCTTTGCCTTCCCAGCAATCGACCCGGCTCACGGCCAGGACGCAGTCGAGGCCCCCATCGACGGCTTCATGATGGCAAAGAGCCCAAAGAACGAAGCGGGCGCTAAGGCATTGCTCGCTGGTCTCGGTGGCGCCGATGCAATCAACGCGTATCTGAAGGTTGACCCTTCCGTGGTTGCTGCCAACGCCAAGGCCGACACCGGTGGTTACAACGCTCTGCAGAAGAAGTCCGCTGAACTGGTTGGCGCTGCCAAGTACATCGCGCAGTTCCTCGACCGTGACACAGACCCAGACTTCGCATCCAAGGTGGTTGGTCCTGCAATCAAGGACTTCCTATCAGGCAAAGCTGCTGCAGACATCCTGAAGACCGTCGAAGAACAGAAAGCTACGTACACCTTCGAATGATGATCAGGGCCAACCGGTACTGATCGCATCCGTAGACACGTAACGAGACCGTACGGTGTCATCAAGCGAGCAAACGGCGTCTTCGGGTACTCCCCGAGGGCGCCGTTCGCGCCTTCAACAGCTCACCTTCTCCGACAGGGTGTGGCTTAAATTTGCTATTGGGATCCCCGTAGCCGTGCACGTGATCTTCGTCTGGCTTCCAGCGTTGCTCACCGCAATCCTGTCGTTCATGAAATGGGACAACCTGCGGCCGCCGGCAAGCGCCGAGCCTGTGGGGTTTCGTAACTACTGGCAGATTTTCACCATCTTCGACACGAAACTGTTTCCGGCGCTGTTCAACAATTTGGTGCTCATTCTGTGGCTGGGGTTCTGCTCCGCAATTGGCATGTTGTTTGCCTACTTGTTGGACAAAAACATCCGTGGCGGGCGCATCTATCAGAGCGTCTTCTACATGCCCGTGGTGCTCTCCGTCGCAGTGGTGGGATTCATTTGGAAAGCGGTGATGTTCCACCCAAAACAAGGTCTTCTCAACATCGCTCTCCCTGGCAAAGGCATCGACTTCATCGGTGACCAGACGCCAATGTTCCAGTTCCACATCCCGTTCCTTGACCCTGCCCTCGGCGTCACCAAGAACTTTGCTGCATTGCTTGTGGCAATGGCCTGGCGACACATCGGTTACGTGATGGTCTTGTACCTGGCCGGTCTCAAGGCCGTAGATCCGTCGTTGAAAGAAGCGGCCGCCATCGATGGCGCCAACGAGTTGAAGTCGTTCCGACATGTGGTGTTTCCCACCTTGCGGCCAATCAACGTTGTGGTTGCCGTCATCACCGTCATAGAAGCATTGCGCGCTTACGACATAGTGGCCGCTCTGAACGAACCTCGCGGGACCGAAGTAATGGGTACGTTGGTTGTTGGAAGCCTCACTGGCGAAGGCGGTGGACGCGTCGGTCTCGGCTCCGCCTACGGCATGGTCCTGTTCCTGCTGTGCATTGGTTTCATCATCTATTACGTCATCAATAACTTCCGCCAGAGCGACTGACGACCTCACATGTGCACACCAGGACAGCAATGAGCTCATCAGTCATAACCGTCGGCCGCAAACCAGGGGTGACTCGGCTCAGCCGAGGCATTCTTCAGACGTTCCTCACCGTGATGGCCGTTGCATGGATGGTTCCAATTGTGAGCGCGGTGTATGCCTCGTTTCGGTACTTCGAGGGCGACTCGCTGGAAAACGGTGTGTTTTCTCGGCCGAAAAAGCTGACGTTTGACAACTACCGCGAGGCTTGGCGGGTTGGCAGCATGGGAAGACACTTTTACAACACCATGTTCATTTTGGTGCCGTCGTTGTTTCTCATCCTCTTCTTCGCAAGCGTCGTGGCATTTGCTTGCACTCGTTTCAGCGGCCGCTTCAACGTGTTTTGGTTGGTTCTGTTCACTGCAGGCAACTTGATGCCCCAACAAGTGGTGTTCCAACCGGTCTTTCAGATCTTCAAACGTGTTGCCTGGCCAAACTTTCTCAGTGACACAGACACTGGGTATCTCCTTGGAACCAAGGTGTCCGTGATCATCGTGCACGTGGCGTTTCAGACTGGTTTTTGTACGTTTGTGCTGTCGAACTACATGAAGACGTTGCCGAAAGAACTCACTGAGGCCGCGTTGGTCGACGGTGCCAGCGTCAACCGGCAGTTCTTTTCGATTATTCTGCCGCTCTGCCGGCCCGCTTTGGCTGCGTTGGGGACGCTGGAGTTCACGTGGCTCTACAACGACTTCTTTTGGGGTGCGGTGCTTCTCCAACAGGGCCGCGAACACCCCATTACCTCATCCATTGCACAGCTCAACGGTCAGTATGCAGTGGACTACAACCTGATTGCTGCAGCGTCCACCGTCATCGCTGTTCCTACCGTGCTCGTGTATTTCTTGTTGCAAAAGCACTTTGTGGGCGGCCTCACCCTTGGCGCAAACAAGGGCTGAGTTGTCGTTCGAAACGGTCACGGCTCGGTTGCCAAACGGCAAATCGTTCCCGTTTGCCGTCCACGCCACCGGAGACCTTCACGTTTCGGCTGCCATTCGGGACACGGGGCGGTGGGAACCCTTTGCGACGCGGATTCTGTGGTCGTTGCTGCGACCAGGCGACGGGGTATTGGACATCGGGGCCAACATCGGTTGGTATGCGTCGGTGCTTGGTCGGGCCGTTGGCAACGGGGGTTACGTTCACTCGTTCGAACCGGATCCGGCAAACGCGGCGTTGTTACGCAAGAACGTCGACCATTCTGAGTTGTCGCACGTGACTGTGCACTTGGGGGCACTGGCTGACCGGCAAGGAACGATGCACCTGGCGCTGAGTGAGGCCAACTTGGGTGATCACAGACTGGTGTCAGACGATGCGCAGCACAACCGTCGATCCGTCGAGGTGCCCGTGAATCGGCTCGACGACGTAATCGTCAGCGAACATATTGATCTGGAACGGTTGCGCGTCGTGAAGATCGACACGCAGGGCGCCGAGGTGATGATTCTCAATGGTGCCCAGAACCTTTTGGCAAACCTGCACCCAAGGACGGCCATCTTGGTGGAGTATGCACCCAACCTGCTGGCTGCGCACGGTCCCGATGCAGTCGAACAGTTCATCTCGTTGGTCACTGGCGTGGGGCGAGACATCTACACCCTGCGCCGTGCGTCCACGGTCCCTACGGACGCCACCCGTCTGCGACGTTTGGCAGCCAACCTTGCACCGCACGGCGACGAATGGGCAGTGGACCTGCTGGTGGTTCCGGTGGGATTACGAGACCGGATGGGACTCACGCGCTTCCGGGCGCCGCGCCCCACCCGATGGGTGTGACTCAAGCAGGACAGGCCGATTTACTTCTTTGTTGACTTCTTGGCAGCACCAGCCTTGATGGCAGCAGCAAGATCGACGTATTCCTCGCATGTTGTGTTGCCGCAGGCCGTCTTGAGTTTTGCCAGGTTGGCCTTGGCTTTGGTGATGTTTCCTGTTTCCACGTACGCCTCACCCTGGTACTCCAAGGCGCCCTTGTGTTTTGGGTTGAACTTCAGGGCTAACGCGTAGTTGGCGAATGCGTTCTTGTAGTCGCCGGACTTTCGGTACGAGTACCCCAACAGGTTGTGAGTATCGGCGTTGCCAGCTTCCAGCTTCGCTGAGGCCGCCAGAGCGGCGATTGCGGCTTTCCAGTCTTTGCGACTGATTGCTGCTTTCCCGTCTTGGTAGAGCGAAGCGGCCGTGGGCGCCACAGTCGTGGCCTTGGTGGTGGGGCTTGCGAGTGACGAGGGGTTTGACGGGGCGGACGGGACGGACGCGCCCGGGCCAGTAGATGGGGGAGCGTCTTCTGACCCTGCAGCAAGTGCGGCGGACGGTACTGCAACAGCGAAAACGAGCATTGCAGAACCGACGAATCGGGGAAAGGCGTGCGGGGTCATGTCTCTTTCTACGTCAGGAGCACCTGAAGTGTTCATTAACCTGGGCAATCCCATGGCCAGCCTCATCCAACCACGCACCCTCAAGGGGTTCCGGGACTTCCTCCCGGAGCTCATGATCCCCCGGGAACAGCTGATGGAGACCGCCCGCCACGTGTTTCGCTCGTACGGGTTCGCCCCAATTGACACGCCAGCGCTTGAGTTCACGGAAGTGCTGCTTGCAAAGGTTCCGGACGGAGCCGAAGTCGGCAAGCAGATGTACCGATTCACGGACAACGGTGGGCGAGACGTTGCGTTGCGTTTCGACCTCACCGTGCCGCTTGCGCGGTTCGTCAGCGCGCATGCCAACGAGTTGGGCCTCCCGTTTCGCCGCTATCACATCGGTCCGGTGTGGCGAGCGGAAAACACGCAGGCCGGTAGGTACCGAGAGTTCACCCAGTGTGACTTCGACACCATCGGATCCATGGACCCGGCGGCTGACATCGAGATCGTGCTCGTTATCTGCGATCTGATGATCGCCCTTGGAATAGTGGACTTCACTGTCCGCGTCAACGACAGACGTGTCCTTAATGGGCTGTTGACCGAACTGGGGCTCCCCGCAGAGGCGGCCACTCCGATACTGCGATCCCTGGACAAATTGGCGAAGATCGGAAAGAGCGCAGTGTGCGAAGAGATGATCGCCGAGGGACGCGCGTCTGCTGAACAGGCCGGCGTGATCATCGAGATGGCATCCACCACGGGAACCAACGACGAAGTGCTCGATGCCCTGCAAACGCGATTCGCTAACAATCCAACCGCAATGGTGGGAGTGAGCGGGCTCCGCCAACTGGTACAAACCGGCCGGACAGCAGGCGTCTCGGAATCGCATATCCGGATAGACCTATCCATCTGCCGTGGACTGGACTATTACACCGGCACTGTTTTCGAAACGTTCCTCACCGAGTTGCCCGGAATTGGCAGCGTCTGTTCTGGCGGTCGCTACGACGACCTCACCGGCAGGTACACAAAGCAGTCGCTGCCTGGTGTCGGTGCGTCGCTCGGTCTCGACCGGCTCATCGCGGCCATGGAGCAACTCAACATTCTGGGCACCGGGGTCGCGACAGCGGCTCCCGTGTTGGTGACCAGGCTGGATTCCGATCGGCTGGGCGAGTACCAAGCGGTCGCTCGGAAGCTTCGTGCAGCGGGCATCGGGGCCGACGTTTTTCCCGACACCAAGAAACTCGGCCAACAACTTGCGTACGCCGAGCGTCGAGGGTTCAGCGTCGCGCTGATCGCTGGTTCGCAAGAGTTCGAATCTGGGACTTGGAAGGTCAAAGACCTTGCGGCACGAACAGAAGTCGTCGTTTCTGCAGACGACGTGATCGCTGCAGTTCGTACGGTCCTCTCTCCGGGTGGTTGAAAGTACCGATTTTGCGCGTTTGTGATGTCTGTTACCCCGCGATCGCGTGACTCTTTTAGGCGCACCCCTTTACACTCGACCGGTGACGTCCCCTTCACTTCCTAAACGTTTCCCGACTCGAGTTCTTGCCTCGATCGCACTCATCGCCGTGGTCGGCATGGCTGCGCCAGGGTTCGCACAAACGGACCCCGCTGCACCACCAGCCGCCGAAGCTCCTGCGCCGCCAGCTCCGGAACCAGCGCCCGCGCCGGCGCCGGACCCTGCACCGGCACCGGCTGCAGATCCGGCTGCAGATCCGGCTGCCGCTCCGGACGATTCCGCAGCCAAGGCTGCGGCAGCGAAGAAGAAGGCCGCCGCAAAGAAGGCTGCTGCTCGCAAAGCTGCGGCACGAAAGGCTGCTGCTCGCAAGGCCGCTGCTCGGAAGCAGGCTGCCTCGGCAGGTGCAAAACCAGCAGGTGGCGTGCCACGTGGCTCAACGTTGTTGGACGTTGATATCTCTAGTCAGACAATGCGGATCTACAAGGGTGGCAAGTTGTATCGCACCGTCCCGGTCTCAACAGGTTCGGGTCGTCGGTACTGCGAAAAAGGTCGTTGCGGTGTTGCCGTAACGCCACGAGGCACCTATCGCATCTACAACCACATCCGTGGTTGGCGCACGGCCGCCCTGGGACGTTTGTACAACCCGCTGTATTTCACAGGTGGCTACGCAGTGCACGGTGGGAGCCTTCCTGGTTACCCCGCCTCACACGGATGTGTCCGTGTGTCTATGAGCGTCGCTGCATGGCTGCCTTCGGTCGCTCCGGTCGGCAGCACCATCCGCGTTCACAACTAGCAGTTCCAAACCCGCTGTCGTCAGTTGGTGAGGGCGATGGCGATTCGTGCTGCGACCGTTGCGTTGTGCTCGGCCAGCGCAAGGTTTGCGGGGATGCTTCGCCCGTCGGTGACGGCAGCCAGCCGTCCCAGAACGAACGGGGTCACCGCTGCGCCTCGGAGGCCAGCAGCCGCGGCTGCTTGCAGGGCTGTGGAGATTGCCGAGTCAACCTCGGCCTGCGGAAGCGCGGCTTCAGCCGGAATCGGGTTCGCCACAACAACACCACCGGGCAGTCCAAGGTCCAGCCGGGCCTGGAGAATCGCTGCGACCTGAGCCTCCGTCTCCACCCGGTGGGGCACAGCGAAACCGGAATCGCGCGTGTAGAAAGCCGGAAAGCGATCCGTACGCATACCAACTACCGGCACTCCAAGGGTGTCGAGCATTTCCAGCGTCTTTGCGAGATCGAGAAACGCTTTGGCGCCAGCGGTAACCGTTGCGACGGGATGACGAGCCAGAGCTCCCAGATCAGCGCTGACGTCTCCAGTGAGGTGGTCGTCGCGATGCACGCCACCCATGCCGCCGGTGGCGAACACTCGCACTCCAGCGGCTGCACAAAGGGCAACGGTGGCCGAAACGGTTGTGCATCCCACCGCAACTTGCATTGCGACGGCGACTGGAAGATCGCGCTCGGCCACCTTCAGCACGCCGCCCAGAACTCGGTCCACCTCGTGCGGTTCGATGCCTACCCGGGGCACCCCGTCGAGTACAGCAGTTACAGCTGGAACTCCACCTTCTGCGCGAATAGCGGCTTCGCAACGCGTGAGCGCCTCGCGGTTGGCCGGCGACGGCAAACCTATTGACGAAAAGATGGTCGACTCCAGCGCAACCACCGGGTGGCCAGCGGCAAGTGCCTCTGCGACCTCAATGCTGCAACGGATGAGTGCATGCTTCTTGCTCTGCGTCATCACGTCAACGTAATCGCGAGGAACTCGGGCACGACGTCGGGACGTCGGCGTCTACTTGTTGTAGTGCACTTCGCGTTGCTGCGATCAGGGAGTTCAGCGAATCTTCTATGAGCAGGTCTGGGTTGAGCAAACCCGCCTCGACCCGCGCCTTGGCCTTACGCAAGACGCCACCGGTGATCCGACCCTCTTCGCCGCGGCTGTCGACATCGGCGCTGAGCGCATGCAAAGTTGGGTGCAGCCGGCGGTAGAAAACGTTGTAGGCAGCTGTTTTCTCTCCGGCCATCATCTTTTGCCGGACGTCGCACAGGTCTGGCATCACGAATGGGTAGTTGTCCGCAGCGAAGCTTGGGTCCACGGGAGAGTCGTTTCCCGTGTTTGCAACGCGCAAGGCAATGCCCATTGCCAACAAAGCAGTCGCTAGCAGCGCAAGGAGTACCCGTCGTTTCATTCCTCCATCTTCGCGGGTGGAAGCATCTTCGCCGGTGGAAGCATCTTCGCCGGTGGAAGTAACAGCGCGGACGCGTGTCCCGGAGGTCGAACGTAGGATCTGGTGTGATGCTCGTCCAAGATCAGCGGTTCTACCTGGGTTCGGTCCGGTTGTTACGAATGATCGCTCGTGTGCTGGCCATGGTCTCCGTGCTGGGTTGGAGCGGCGCCGCTCCTGCCGCTGCCCACAGCGCTGCAGGGTCTCCGTCGTCGAACTACAAGACCACCATTCAGTCTGTCGAACCGACTCCAGTTGGTTTCTCGGTTCAGTCAATCGAGCAGGGGAGTCGTCTGGAAGTTCGCTGGACGTCTGGCGAACTGCTTGTGGTGGAGGGTTACGACGGAGAGCCGTATCTGCGAATTGGGCCTGACGGCGTTGAAGAGAATCGTTCGTCACCTGCCACCTACATCAACCGGAACCGGCAAGGAACAAGCGCAGCCCCTGATTCTGTTGACCCCACCGACCCTCCTCAGTGGGTCAAGGTTTCAGCCCTGCCAATTGGTCGATTTCATGACCACAGGGCGCACTTCATGGGTTCGGTTCCGCCAGAGTCCGTAACCGCACGTCCCAAAACCCGTCAGACAATCCAGCAGTTCGACGTCCCAATCATGCAGGGAAACACACAGCACGTTGTGTCTGGGATTGTGGAATGGATACCAAACACCTCACCGCTGCCTTACCTCACAGTCGCAGCGGCGCTTGTGGCGTTTCTTGTGGGGGTTGCCGTGTGGGCGGGTAAGTCCATCGTGCGGCGCCTTTCCATACGTCCACTGTTTATAGGTGCACTGAGCACTCTTGTGGTTGTGGACATGGTCCATCTTGCGGGAATCACCGGTGGGGTTGCCGGAGGCTCGTTCGCTGGTCGGTTCCTTTCCATCGGGTACGCGTCCGTTGCGGCGTGGGTCATCGCCGAAATTTCCGCGGTGCTGTGGGTGAAGGGACGCCCCGACGCGTTGTACCTCACTACCTTTGCGGCGGGGCTGATGACCTTGGTGGGAGGGATCGCCGATTTGTCGATCTTGAGCAAACCGTCGGTGGTGTTCCTGTGGTCGCCTGAGCTGGCCCGTTGGTGCGTTGCGCTAACCCTTGGCCTCGGCATCGGAATTTTGACGGCGGCTATTTTGCTGACCCGTCCAAGTGCTGAAGTCACGAGCGGGCAGCCACAACCCGAACCGGTTGGCGGATCAGGTGGCGGATCAGGTGGCGGATCAGGTGGCGGATCAGGTGGCGATGCCGTTCTGGGGTGAAGGCTTCTCCGCTGAGAACGCATCCGGAACCGACAGCAATTCATCAACGTCCATCACGAGCAAACCGTCAATGGACGTCGGATCTTCTGGGGTGATGAGCAGCAGTTCTTCGTCTTCGGTATTGACCAAAACGTTCTCGACGTAGTCGGCGAGAGCAATGTCTGTGCCAACGTCTTGGCCCGCGTTCTCTGAAAGAAACCAACGGTGTTCGAGGATCTGATGATAGATCTCGGCGTCGGCCAACCGAGAGCGGAGGTCTGCCGGGATTGCCGCAATGGTGGGTTCGTAAACCTCCGTCACCCATAAGTACGCAGACATGGCCTCAGGCAACTTGCGCTTGTCGTTGGCTTCACGCCACACCCGATATGCCTGCCAATCGTTGAGCAGACGCCGGGCCTGGTTCTCATCGGCTTCGATTCCCGTGAGCTGCAACAGGCGCTTCTGATGGTGGCCACTTTCCACGACTTTTGGTAGGACCTTCCAGCGCGGTTGGCCGTCTGCAGACACCGTGGTGACAGAGAATTCGTCAACGTCGAATCCAAGGCGGTTGAGCCGTTCCATGCGCCGCGCAATTGCAACGCGATTGCCGGGCTCGACGAGTTCGGCTGAATGCAACTCGGCCCACAACTGGTCGTATCGGCGGCGTAAGTCTTCGACGATGTAGAGCGGGTCGAAGTCTTCTTTGGTCCTCCCGCCGGCTGCCAGGTCCATTAACTCACCGCCCACGTTGTCGTAGGCCAGCATCAAGTCGTGTTCGCGTTGGCCGGTGGAAAGCGACTCTCGTAAGCCGCCGGTCTCGGCGTCAACCAGGTAGGCGGTCAACGCGCCGGCGTCTCGTCGGAACAGCGTGTTGGATAACGAACAGTCGCCCCAGAAGAACCCTTCAGAGTGGAGACGGACAAGCAGGATTGCCATGGCGTCAAGGAATCGGTTTTGCAGCTCCGTGATGCCGCGTCCCATGAACAACTGCCGGTAGGGGAGCGAGAATTGCAGGTGGCGGGTGATGAGGATGGATTCCAGTTCCTCGCCGTCTTCAGTTGTTCGTCCTGAAACAACGCCGACGGCTTCAACAACGGGCAACCTGCGGTCTGCAAGATCTCGAAGAAGTTGGTACTCCCGGCTGGCGATGTCCAGCGGCAGTTCCTTCAGTGCATAGACCGAATGTCCGGTGCCCGCGAAGCCCGGCGCATCGCAGTAGTCCACAAAACGCACCACGTGGCGGCTGACGCCGCGGGCAACATCGACCAGACGGGTGCCCTGACCCGAGTCCCGCCAGGCCCGCAAAGGAAGGTGCCATGGCAAATCAAGGAAGTCTGGATTACCCGGTCTGGCCACCAGTTCGAACGTTCCAGTCATGGGTGTCAGTCTGCTCGTCCAGCAGTCACTAGCGTGTCATGCCGTGGCAAACGCAAAACGTCAGCGCCAAGATCTCGCCAGGGCCGAAAAATTGGCCCGCGAGACCCAGGTCAAAGAACAGGCAGTCCGTAAGTCCCGCATGAAGCGATATGGCTTCCTCGGCGGGGCACTTCTGCTCGCCGTGCTTGGCTTGCTGTTCATCACCAGAGGGGACGACAAGGTCACCGATGGCACTGCGGCAGCTTCAGCGGAAGGTGCTCCAAAGATCATCGTTCCGTCGGGTGCAGCTCCAACCAAGGTTCAGGCAAAGGACCTTCGCGTCGGAAAAGGTGAGGCCGTCAAAGCCGGCGACACCATCCGGGTGAAGTACTCAGGCGTTGCTTGGAGCACCAAAAAGCAGTTCGATTCCAACTGGAACGACGACGCAAGCGTGTTCACCGTGACCGGTGTCGGTACGGAGAATCGCAACGTCATCAAGGGCTGGGACGGTCTCGTGGGTGCCAAGGTTGGCGGTCGTCGGCAGCTCATCATTCCTCCGGCCGACGGTTACGGTGCTGCTGGGTCCGGTGAGGCAATCGGTCCCAACGAGACGCTGATCTTCGTTGTCGACATTTTGTCTCGCGAGCAGGGCTAAGCACATGGCTGGCCCCGTCACACAGTCTGGGGCGCTTGTCGCGTGCCCAGGTTGCGGCGTTGAAGTGATGCAGAAGGCGATGATTCCAGTCGGCGAGGTCGACCGGGTCCCGCACTATTTGTGCGTCGCCTGCTCGCGCAAACTGATCAAAACCCAGCCCTGATTCTGCCCGTGGGTCTGCAGCTACATTTCGCCGACCTGTTCGAAGCTGTCGCTGACGCATTCGGGCCGCACGACGCGCTTGTGCACGTTGGCCCTGGGCCGGATGGCCAGACCGAGCGTCTTTCCTGGAGTGCTTACGACGACGCTGCCGGTCGGTTTGCTTCGTTCCTCCAGGCGCACAACGTCGGTGACGGAGCAAAAGTTGGGTTGCTCCTGCACAACGGACCGCACTACCTCATCGCCCAGTTCGGGGCGTTCAAGCAGCGTGCTGTCCCCATCAACATCAACTACCGCTATTTGGCGCGTGAGATCGCCTACGTGATCGACAACGCCGATCTCGACGTGCTGGTGTTCAGCGGCTCGTTGGCTGACCGGGTTGCCGAAGCCCGCGCGCTACCGGATGGGCCCTCACGGGTACGCGCCTGGGTTCAGGTCGACGACCGGGACCAGCGCACCGCAACGCTGCCGTTCGCATTCGGGTGGAACGAAGTACTAGCGGCCCACAGCCCGGCTGAACGAATCGAGCGATCTCCCGACGATCACTACATGCTCTACACCGGCGGCACTACCGGCATGCCCAAAGGTGTTGTCTTTCGGATGGGTGACTTCGTCACTCGTACGTTCACTGGCTATTTCTACCGAGGCTGGACCGTCCCCACGGGACCCGCCGACATGGTCGCCCAGGCACAGGCTCACGCTGCCGCAGGAGACCGTCGGGTTTCGGTAGTTGGCTGCCCGCTAATGCATGGAACCGGTATGTGGCTGGGTGCCTTCTACGCTCATTTCATGGGCGGGACCACGGTCACGCTGGGAAGCCGTGGGTTCGACGCAGACGAACTGTGGTCCGTTGCGGCCACCGAACGTGCTGATGCCGTCACCATCGTTGGAGACTCGTTCGCGGTGCCAATGCTGGCAGCGCTTGACCGGGCCGAAGCCGCTGGGACGCCCTATGACTTGTCTGCGATGACCGTGATCCAATCATCTGGGGTCATGCTTTCTGCGGAGACCCAACGCGGTTTGCTTCGTCATCTCGATGTGCGGATTGTGGATTCCATGGGCTCAACCGAGGGTGGCATGGCCCGGCGGATTGCGAGTCGTTCCACTCCCATTGACACAGCCACGTTCGAGTTTGTGCCTGGCACGAAAGTCGTCACCGACGATGGCCGATTCGTGCAGCCAGGATCCGGCGAAATCGGTCGGATCGCCGCTTCGGCAGTGGTGCCACTTGAGTACTACAAAGACCCGGAGAAGTCGGCCGCCACGTTCGTCACCATCGACGGCGTCCGCCATGCGATGGTTGGCGACTATGCAACCATCACCGCTGAGAACAAGCTGGTGTTGTTGGGACGGGGCTCAAACTGCATCAACACCGGCGGCGAGAAGGTGTTCCCCGAAGAAGTCGAAGAGTCCTTGAAGCGTCACACGAACGTGATCGACGCGCTGGTTGTGGGAGTCCCCGATCCGGGTGGGTTGGGACAACGCGTCTGCGCGGTCGTTTCGGTCAACAACCAAAACGTGGGATCCGATGCACTCAGGGACCACGTACGCGCTGACCTTGCTGGTTACAAGGTTCCCAAGCGAATTGTCGTGGTGGACTCCATCAGCCGATTAGCAGCGGGCAAAGCCGACTATCGGTGGGCAGCGGACCAAGTCAACTAATCGCCGTTGGCTGTGGTTGCCAGTCAGCGCAAGATATGTGACAACTGCTTGACGAATCGCCGCAAAGTTGTAGAGACTCGTGGACGTGGTCTCAACGGCCTCGCGAGCAGAACTTCCGAAGGAGCGCAACGTGGTTGGTGAACCGATGGTGTCGTTTCGGACAGATCCGCAAGGACTTCGTCACTGGGAACTTGACGTGGCAGGCGCCGTGGCCACGCTGACGATGCGCGTGTCTCCAGACAAGGGACTGCGCGACGACTACGAGCTGAAGCTCAACTCCTACGACCTTTCTGTTGACATTGAGCTGGCTGACATCGCAACCCGTCTGCGATTTGAACACCCCGAGGTGAAGGTTGTGGTGGTGACTGGCGGTTTGGACAAGGTGTTCTGTGCCGGCGCCAACATCCAGATGTTGTGCACGTCATCGCATGCGCACAAGGTGAACTTCTGCAAGCTCACCAACGAAACGCGCAACGCCATTGAGGAATCCGGAACCAAAGGCGGCCAAGGATGGGTTGCTGCAGTCAATGGTACGGCTGCTGGCGGCGGATACGAACTCGCGCTTGCGTGCGATGAAATCGTGATGGTGGACGATCGGGCTTCGACCGTTTCTTTGCCAGAGGTACCGCTGCTTGCAGTGTTGCCAGGTACTGGTGGGCTCACTCGTCTCGTGGACAAGCGGTTCGTCCGACGTGACCTTGCCGATGTGTTCGCAACGCGCACCGAGGGACTCAAGGCGCCGCAGGCTCTCAGCTGGGGCCTGGTTGACTCCATCGCTCCCCGATCTGAGTTTGCGACCGCCGTGGCGGATCGTGCCGCTACTTGGGTGGCTCGTTCTGATCGGCCCGACACCGGCCCCGGCATCCAACTGTCGGTGTTCGGGTCGACCACAACGCTGGCTGAAAACGGATCGAGTTCGGACTTTGTGGACGTCGACATCGACCGCGCTCTGCGGGTCGCTACGTTCACCGTGCGAGGTCCAGCCGGAGGACAACCCCTAACGGCGGAGGAACTTCTAACTGCTGGTGAAGATGCTTGGATCGTTCGTGCTGCATTGGAGCTTGATCATGCGATGCTTCATTTGCGTTTCAACGAGCCAGAGATTGGCACGTGGGTGTTGCAAACCATTGGCAGCCCCGCTGCGCTCCTTGGGGCCGAAGCTGCAATCGACCCGCTGCAAACGCACTGGCTTGGACGCGAAGCCAGGCTGCTCTGGGCACGTGTATTCAAACGTCTCGACCTCTCGGCCCGCACGCTCATCGCGGTCGTAGAACCCAACAGTTGTTTCGTTGGCATGCTCGCCGAACTTGCTTTGGCTGCAGATCGTTCGTACCACCTGGATGGTCCTCGCGGCGACGACGGGGCAGTGGCGATGCTGGAACTCTCGCCTGCCAACGACGGATGGTTCCCCATGTCCAACGGGTTGTCGCGTTTGGAAACCCGCTTCTGGGGTCGGCCTGATGCGCTCGCCCATGCCCGTAAGACCATTGGTACTCCGTTGTGTGCTCGGGAAGCCATCGAGGCAGAACTCGTCACCTTCGGACCGGACGACCTGGACTGGGAAGACGACATCAGGTTGGTGCTCGAAGAACGTGCCAGCTTCTCGCCCGACGCTCTGACGGGAATGGAAGCGAACTTTCGGTTCGTCGGTCCCGAAACCGTGGAGACCAAAATCTTTGCTCGGCTCTCGGCCTGGCAGAACTGGATCTTTCAACGCCCTAACGCCATCGGACCCGACGGCGCGCTGCACCGCTACGGCACCGGGTCACGCCCCGTCTACGACAAGAAACGAGTCTGATCATGCAGAACTTCAGTGCGGTCGACATCGACGCGAAGATCCCCAACAACGTGGACCTGTCCAGTGATCGGCGGCTCCAACGAGCGTTGGAGAGTTGGCAGCCGAAGTTCCTTTCCTGGTGGCGCGACCTTGGGCCAGAGTCATTCAAGGACAACCCAATCTTCCTGCGTACAGCCGTCTCTGTCGGGCAGGAAGGTTGGGCCAACTTTGGCCATGTGCCCATGCCTGAGTACCGGTGGGGCATCTTCTTGGCCGAACGGGAGCAAGACCGTCGGGTTGCGTTCGGGGACAATCGAGGCGCTCCCGTCTGGCAAGAAGTGCCCGGCGAGTTCCGTTCCGAGCTACGCCGCCTGCTGGTGGTTCAAGGCGATACCGAGCCGGCTTCGGTAGAGCAGCAGCGACATCTCTGTCACACAGCGCCCAGCCTGTATGACCTCCGAAACCTGTTTCAGGTCAACGTGGAAGAAGGGCGGCATCTTTGGGCGATGGTGTACCTGCTGCATCGGTATTTCGGTGCTGACGGGCGAGACGAGGCAGACCAGATGTTAGAGCGACACTCGGGTGATGCCGACAACCCGCGCATTCTGGGTGCGTTCAACGAGCCAACCCCAGACTGGCTGTCATTTTATATGTTCACGTACTTCACGGATCGAGACGGGAAGTTTCAGCTTGCGTCGCTCCGAGAATCTGCGTTCGACCCACTGTCACGGACCTGCGACTTCATGTTGAAAGAAGAGGCGCACCACATGTTTGTGGGCGCCTCGGGCGTGGCGCGGGTGGTGGATCGCACCATTCAACTGACCAAAGAGCACAACACCGACGACGTCCGCGCGTACGGCGGCATCGACGTCGCCACGCTGCAGCGCTATCTCAACTTCCATTTCAGTGTCTCGTTGGACCTGTTCGGCGCAGAAACGTCAACCAACGCTGCTAACTATTTCGCTGCGGGTCTGAAGGGTCGCTTTCAGGAAGAGCGCCGCGACGATGACCACCTGCTGAAAGGCGTTTCCCGGCTGGTTCCGTACTTCGCCGATGGCCAGATCAGCACCAGGGAGGTGGTCTCGTTGTCCGCACTCAACGAGACCTTGCGAGACGACTACGTGGCTGACTGCCAGAAGGGTGTGGACCGGTGGAACAGGGCGCTTGGCGAAATTGGGCACAAGCTCACGCTGTCCCATGTTGGGTTCAACCGTGCCGTGGGAACATTCAAGGGCGCTCGAATTTCGCCAAACGGAACCGTGCTTACTGAAGCGCAGTGGCAGCAAGAAGTGGACCGATTCCTTCCGTCTCATGCGGATCGCGAATTCGTCAGTTCACTGATGGTCGGAGTGCACGAACGCGGCAAGATGGCCGGATGGGTGGCCCCTCCTTCAGCTGGGGTCAGCGGCCGTCCGGTCGACTTCGACTACGTCCAAGTCTGAGTTTTCCTCCTGATTTGCTACGCCATCCACTACCGATCCAGCCGACAAGAAGAGTGAGAAACGCCGTGCCCCTGTACAACTCAGCTGCCTGGCTTGTGGATCGAAACGTCGCAGAAGGTCGTGGTTCAATTCCTGCTATCCGGTGCCGCGGTACAACGTTCACATACGACCAGGTGCTTCACTCCGCGTGGAGGGTGCAGCATGCGTTGCTCGCGCTTGGTATCACGAAAGGGGAGCGAGTTGTTGTTGTGGCCAACGACAGCCCAGACATGGTTGCGTGGCTGTTGGGCTGCCTCCGCTCCGGCGTTGTCCCGGTTCCCATCTCCACCATGCTGAGAGCCGCCGACGTGGCGTCCATCGCCCACGATGCTGAGGCAGCAGGGCTTGTTGTGTCGGATGAGTACAGGTCGTTTGTTGCACCGGTGGCAGCCGTTGCCACATCGCTTCGTCACGCCGTCGTTCTCAACGATGGGATCTCAAGTCCACCTGTTGCTGCGGAAGTAGTGTCGCCCACCCTTTCGGTATGGGAGTGGGGGTCCTTCTCCGATTCGGCTGAAGCTCCGGTGTGTTCGACCAGCGCTGAAGATCAGTCGTTTTGGTTGTACAGCTCTGGGACCACTGGCCTGCCCAAGGGAGTTGTGCATCGGCACAGCGCCATGGAGGCCACCTACGACACCTATGCCAAGTCGGTGCTGCAGGTGCAACAAACCGACCGCTTCTTGTCGGTGGCCAAGTTGTTCTTTGCGTACGGATTGGGCAATTCGTTGACGTTCCCGTTCGGGGCTGGAGCAACGGTCATTTTGGAGCCCACCAGACCAACACCCGCCAGCTACTGCAGTCTCATTGCGGCAGAGCGACCCACGTTGTTTTTCGCCAGCCCTGGCTTTGTGGCAGGCGTTCTGGACACGGATGTGGCAGCTGGTTCGTTTGGGTCGGTCCGCGCCACGATTACCGCTGGTGAGACGTTGCCGGCAGATTTACAGCGACGTTTCTCCGCCCGCTTTTCGCACCCGGTACTTGATGGGATTGGGTCCACTGAGGCGTTGCACATCTTTCTGTCCAACACCTTGGATGACCAACAGCCCGGCTCCACTGGCGTGGCGGTTCCGGGGTATGAACTCATGCTGTTGGGAGATGACGGCGGCGAGGTGACGGCTGCTGACAACCCGGGATACCTGCACGTGCGAGGTCCCACCACGGCGATGGGCTACTGGAACCGTCCGGAAGCGACCAGCGCAGCGTTTGTTGATGAAGGCTGGGTGCGCACGGGCGATGTGTACACACGAGACGCGTCGGGGCACTGGACGTTCCTCGGTCGCAACAACGACATGATCAAAGCCGGTGGCATCTGGGTGTCGCCTGCTGAGGTGGAAGCGGTTCTGGTTGAACACCCAGATGTTCTCGAGGCAGCGGTCGTTGGTTCTCGGAGCAGCGCAGGTTTGGAAGAAGTCACGGCGTTTGTGGTCCCCCGGTCTGGGAGCACGATTGAGCCAGCTTCAGTGGAGCAGCACTGCCGAGACCGTATGGCTGCATTCAAACGGCCGCGCCAGTTGATCGTGGTTGACTCGCTACCGAAGACCGCCACCGGAAAGATCCAACGCTTCGCCTTGCGTGAACAACTTGCCGATGGCTGAGGGGTCCATAGACCGACAAACCACGCGCCGGGCGGGAGCAAGTGCGAAGTCGCTATTACTCACCATGCTCGGTGAGTTCGTTCTCCCTCACGGCGGAAGCGCTTGGACCAACAGCTTGATCCAGATGCTGGAGTTGGTCTCGGTCAACGAGCCAAATGCTCGGCAAGCAGCAGCCCGCCTCGGTGAAGACGGTGTGATGAGCTCGATCAGGCTGGGTCGTGCCACACGATGGGAGCTGACGTCGGCAGGGGAGCGCCTGCTCAGGGAGGGCGCTCAGCGCATCTACAACTTCGGTACAAACACCACCGAGTGGGACGGTCGTTGGCTTGTGGCAGTGACGGCCGTCCCTGAAGAGATGCGGGCCAAGCGACACCAGGTCAAGAACCAGCTTGGCTTCGCCGGTTTCGGGTTCCTCACGCCGGGTGTGGCAGTCTCACCGCACACTGGCCGACTACAGGCCGCAACTGCGCTTCTGGATGCGCTGAAGCTGGAGCCCACCCCAATGCTCTTTGTAGCGGAGGCAACCCAAATCGTTCCGGAAGGGGAAATCATCCGCCGCGCATGGGACCTTGAGCACCTGGAATCGCAGTACGCAACGTTCATCGCGGAATTCGGACGTACCCGTCCCAAAGGTGAGCTGGCCACATTCGGGGCACTCGTCCGCCTGGTCCATGAATGGCGAAAGTTCCCCTTCGATGACCCAGAGATCCCCCTGGAGTTGCTCCCCGCCAAGTGGCCCGGGAGGAGAGCGAAAGAGGTCTTTGACCAGCAACGCGCCTCCTGGTCGCCTCAAGCTCAGCGTTGGTACCAGTCAATCGAGTCGGACGCCCAAGCCCCCATCCAAACCAGCTAATCGCCCGGTGGCAAGTGGTCCGGTAGCTTGGCGACATGGACCTTTCTCCAGCGCAACTGGACTCGTTCCGTCGTGTCGGGTTTCTTCGGATCCTGGACGCCTTCAGCGCTGCGGAGGTCCAGGCCATCACGGCTCGGCTTGCAGGCCTGTTTGCCGAGCGCTGCCCCGAGAATTTCCGTGAGAAGTCAAGCGATGTCGTCCGCACCGCAATGGGGCTTCACCTCCGTGACGAGCTGTTTGCAAACCTTGTCCGGGACCCGAGATTGGTGCGACCCGCACAGCAGATCTTGGACACCGAAGCGTTGTACGTGCAGCAGGTCAAGGTGAATGCGAAAGAGGCGTTCCGCGGCGAGCAATGGCAGTGGCATTACGACTTTGCCACCCACCATCACGAAGACGGCGTGCCGCAACCACTGGCGCTCAACCTGCACATCTTTCTCGACGAAGTAAACGAGTTCAACGGTCCGCTGGTGTTCATCCCGGGCTCGCATAGAAACGGTCCAGCACCAACCTCGTTGGACACCACCACAACCAGCTACCCACTGTGGACTGTGCCCGAAGACGCCGTGCGGTCTTTAGTGGCTGAGGGCGGGCTTGCGTGTCCAAAGGGACCAGCGGGCACCATGCTGATCTTCGGTGACGCCATGGTTCACGGATCGCCGAACAATATGTCCCCATGGGATCGGCGAATCTTTTCGCTGATCCTCAACCCTGTTTCCAACCGCCAGACAACAGAAAAGCGCGGCGATCATCAGCATCACCGTGACTACTCGGCGGTGGTTCCGCTTGACAGGGACCTAGCAAGTTGGCCAAGCCTGGAGGGCTCGTTGTAGTTCATCGCGATACGTTGCCGCGTTGCGTACTTTGCGGTCTTCGTAGCCGCGCACGATGTCTGGGAGGCCTGCGATACGGGCCGCTTCGTCGAGGTTTGCGATCGACAGGCAACCAAGAAGTTGGTCAACCACTTGGGTGAACTCCGACAGAAGCTCCCGTTCGAGCTTGCGCACGTGAGCTCTGCCGAACGGATCTAACGGGGTGCCGCGTAGCCGCTTTGCTTTGGCCAGCACCGTCAACAACGGTCTCGTCCTTGGGCCGAGGGTGATTTTGGATGTGCGGCCAAGTGCTTTCAACATCGGTGGGTGCAACTTCCAACTCACCGGTGCCCCAACGCCGCCAACGGCTTCGGCGGCCTTGCGCGATTCTGGCGAAGTGAGGAGACGAGCCACCTCGTACTCATCTTTGTAGGCCGTGAACTGGTAGAGGCTTCGTGCAACCTGTTCCGTCAGTTGAACCGACCCGGGGGACACTTCGCGTTCGCGTTGCCACGTCCGTTCGATCACCTTTAGATAGTCCTCGGCGGTGCGGAGTGATTGAAACGCTATGAGTTCGTGGCAGCGCGACTGAATCAACTGCGCAGTTGATTCCGGTAGAGCCATTGCCGCAAGGCGGACAGCGATTCGATCGGGGACGCTTCGTTGGGGTGCAGCGTCGGTTCGGACAGAGGCGAGCGCAGACTGAAGCGCGGCCGGGTCGCTCACTGCAGTTCTGCCCCATCGGAACGCAGCGAGGTTCCTCTCAACCGCAACTCCGTTGAGGGCGATTGCTTCTTCGATGGCCGAGGCGCTGACAGGGATCACACCGGATTGAAACGCGGCGCCGAGTACTGCCACGTTGGCGGTTGCCGCATCGCCCAGGAGCTGACTCGTGATGAGGGCAGCATCGAGCATGACAGGTTCTGAGCCTGACGCCACCCTGGCCCGTTCAGTAAGCGCATCTACTGTTGGTTGAGCGATCCGCGGATCGACCACCATTGCGCCTGTTGGTGTTGTGGAAATGGAGGCGACCACGAACGAGCGATTTGTGTTGAGCGAATTGAGGTGGTTGTCGCCCGACGCGACGAGGAGATCGAAGCCCAGCAGCACGTCGGTTGTGGAGCGACCAGCTTTGTTGGAAGCGTGGTCCAGCGTGGCTCCAATGCGGACGTCGCTCACCACCGGACCTGCCTTCTGCGATAACCCGGTTTGGTCAAGCCCTTTCGCTTGGAGCCCGTCGAGAAGCGCTGCAGCGCTGAGTACCTGGCTGACGGTGACGACGCCGGTGCCGCCGATGCCAGCCATCCGAATGGTGCAGTCCTGGCCGGTCAGCAGAGATACCGGGTCGGGGAAGACCGACGGCGCAACGGGACGCGCGGACCGGGATGCTGCGACGCGTTTTGGATCGATCTGGATGGTCATAAAGCTGGGGCAGTCGCCATGCAGACACGACATGTCGAGGTTGCAGCTCGTCTGTTCGATGGTTGTCTTCCGACCGAACTCGGTGTCGATCGGCTGCACGGAAAGGCAGCCGCTCTTCTCACCGCAGTCCCCGCAGCCTTCGCACACGCGGTCGTTGATCACCACACGAAATTTCGGCGCTTCCAATAACCCGCGCTTGCGATCCCGGCGCAGTTCCGCAGCGCATTCCTGGTCGTGGATGAGCACCGTGACTCCGGCAACGTCACGCAGCAGTTCTTGTGCTTCGACTATCCGTGTCCGATCCCACACGTCCACGCCGGGTGGAAGGTGGACGCCGTGGTAATCCTCCACGTCGTCGGTTGTGACGAGAACCCGTTTGACGCCCTGCGCCAGCAGGATGCCAGCGAGCGCCGGAACCCCGACCCGCCCAGGAGCGTCCTGCCCGCCAGTCATGGCGACGGCGTTGTTGTAGAGCAGCTTGAAGGTGATGTTTGAGTTGGCTGCAACCGCGGCCTGCACCGCAAGTTGGCCGGAATGGAAGTAGGTGCCGTCGCCAAGGTTCTGAATGAAGTGCTTCCTCGAAACAAACGGTTCCATCCCCAGCCAGGTCATCCCTTCGTTGCCCATCGCGCAGATTCCTGCGAGGTGTCCGAACCTGTCTTCGGAGAACAACGTGGTCATGCCGTGGCAACCGATGCCAGCGCCGTAGAGGGTGCCCTCCGGGACCTTGGTTCCCCAGTTGTGTGGGCATCCGGAACAGAACCACGGGCTGCGTGCGACGGCAAGTGCAATGCGTTCACGAGGAGCCGCTGGCAGCGGAGCAAGCTTGGACTCGCCGAGGTGAGCAACGAGGCGTCGACGCAGCGGTGCGAGGATTGCGTCGGCGTCGAGGTGCCCCGACCGTGCAAACAGTGGCGAGCCATCGAGGTCGGTCTTTCCGACGATCTGAGGGCGTTCTGCTGACCCCCACAATGCGTCCTTGACGATCCATTCCAGCATGGGGTTCTTGTCCTCGACCACAATGACCTCTGACAGGTCGTGACAGAAGCGACGCACCACGGAAGGCTCAAGCGGATACGGCATCCGAAACACCAACAGCCTTATACCGGCATCCTTGATCTGTTGTTCGGTCCTTAGCCCCAAGCGGCCAAGCGCTTCGCGAACTTCACCGGCGGTGTAACCACATGCGGCGATCCCTATGCGCGCAGAAGGTCCCGGGTCGATGGTGACGCTGTTCAACGCGTTGGCGGCGCCATACGCCTTGGCTGCTTCGAGCCGAATCTCGACCATCTCGCGCTCCGTCTCCAAGTTGTACGGCGGGAGCATCCGAGCGTTAGGTACAGGCCGCCACTCGCGCCCGTCGACCAGCCACTCGGGCATGATCGGTTTGACACGGTTGGGGTCAAGATCGATGGTCGCGGTGCCGTCTGCGACCGCGGTGATCACCTTTAAACCAGACCACAAGCCACTCATCCTGGACATCGCAATTCCGTGACGGCCGAGATCGAGCGCGTCCTGTACATCAACTGGACACAGCATTGGAATGTGGAGATCGATGAGTGTTGCATCGGAGCTGCTGGGCAATGTCGAACTCTTGGCAGCGGGATCGTCCCCCACAACGGCGAGTGCGCCGCCGAGGTGGTGCGAACCAGCGTGGTTTGCGTGGCGGATGGCATCGCAGGCACGGTCCAGCCCTGGTGCTTTGCCGAACCACATGCCAATGATGCCGTCGTAGGTGCTCTCGCCGAGTGCCTGCGCGAGCTGCGTTCCCATCACCGCTGTTGCAGCAAGCTCCTCGTTCAGTCCTGGCCGAAACACCAGTGGGAGCGTGTCGCCCACAAGCTTCACTGCTGCCGTCAGTTCTTTGTCCAGAGTGCCAAGCGGCGAACCTGGATAACCCGACGCAAATGCGGCTGTGCGACGCCCTTGTTGGCGGTCGACCCGAAGCTGCTCGACAAGGATCCGAGCAATGGCCTGAACCCCAGAAGAAAACACTCGCCCAGAATCCATGGAGAGACGGTCGGTGAGCTGGTACCCCTCCCGCGGGCGAATCGAAACCGGCGTGGCAGTTGGTGCAGACATGGCACTCCTTGTACAACAGACGGCAGATGACGGCAGATGACGGCAGATCTGTCTCCATGGTCCCTGATCAACGGGATCTATGCAATCACTTCGAATAATCGTCGCAAATCGGTACTCTGAACCGATGATCGACAAAGTTGACGCGCGTTTGGTGCGCCTCTTGCAGCGTGATGCTCGACAAACGGTGAAGAGTCTTGCGGAGCAACTCGGCGTCGCTCCATCCACGTGCATGGAGCGGATGCGCAATCTCGTGGAGCGTGGCGTGATCCTTGGGTATCACGCTGAGGTCAGCCCAGCTGCGCTTGGTCGTCACCTACAGGCGGTTGTATCGGTTCGATTGTCACCGAAGACGCCAGACATCGTTGAACGGTTCATCGCACACGTGTGGGCGTTGGAGGAGACGCTTGCCGTGAGTTTGCTCTCGGGTGAGAACGACGTGGAGGTTCACCTTGCAGTGGCGGACTCCGACCACCTTCGGCGGATCGTGCTCAACTCCGTGGCCATCTATCCTGGGGTTGCTGACGAACGAACGTCACTTGTGTTCGAGCACCGCCGAAAGCTGGAATTTGGTCCGCTGCGCTGAGCTGTTGCGCTGCAATCCGGTTCGATCCGGTGCGTTGTGGAGTCAGCGCTTCATCCTGCCTGTGTCGTAAGCCCACAGAGCAATTTCCACACGGTTGCGCGCTCCGATTTTGCTCATCAGGCTGGCAACATGCGTCTTCGTTGTGCTCAAGCTGATGTGAAGCTCTGATGCGATCTCCGCGTTGGTGCGGCCCGACGCCACCGTATGCAGCACTTCTTCTTCGCGCTCGGTGAGCGGGTCGACGAGATGTGACGGGACCGATGCTGGGCTTTGCTCGGAGAAAGCGGCGAGTAAGCGCACCGTCACACTTGGTGCGATCAGAGCGTCCCCATGTGCTGCTGCTTCTATGGCCTGAACCAAGAGAGCGGGACCAGCGTCTTTCAACAGGAAACCCCGTGCTCCGGCCCTCAAGGCGCTGAACACGTACTCGTCGAGGTCGAACGTGGTGATCATCACCACGGCCATTGGGTCAGCAATGCCCGGGCCGGCCAATGCACGCGTTGCCTCGATACCGTCCATGAGCGGCATCCGCACGTCGAAGAGGCATACGTCGGGCCGCAGCTCTCGCGCCAACTGCACAGCCTCTCGTCCATCCGATGCTTCGCCGACAACGGTGATGCCGGGCTGTGCGTCGAGGATCATCCGAAGGCCCGTACGAATGAGGTGCTGGTCATCGGCAAGGACAACACGAATGGTCATAAAGGGAAACTCATCGAGCTGGAGCCCTGCGGTCGTGCGTGCCGAGGCAACGTGGCTGAAATTTGCCAACCGCGTCTGGGGCCGGGGCCGGCATGAAACGTGCCACCGAGCAACGTTGCCCGCTCTGTCATGCCGATGAGGCCGTACCCCGACGAACCGGAAGCGCTGGATTGCACAAGATCGCCGTCGTCGATAACGGTCAGCTTGATGCAGGTGTCATCAGCCGTCACGCCGACGTCGACACAGGTGGCGTGCCGGGCATGGCGCCTGCAGTTCGTGATGGCCTCTTGAGCCAACCGGTACAACGCCGTATCAACAATGGGTGAAAGGTCGTCGAGGCGACCCGACAACGAGACTCGGACTCGAGGCAACTGTCCTGCAGCATCGGCAAGTGCTGGGATGTCAACCACACCGCGCTGCGGCGCAAACTCTGCGGCCTCACCTTGGCGGAGCGCTCCCACGAGGGTCCGCATCTCGGCCAACGTGCGAGCAGCCTCGGTTTCGATGACCTCCAGAACCTGCACCGCTTGGGCCGGGTTCGCGGCAGCCACGGCCCGTCCGGCTTGGGCCTGCACGATGATGGCTGAAATGTGGTGGGCAACGGAGTCGTGTAACTCTCGTGCCAGCAGTTCGCGTTCGAGCATTTTGACCTGATCGCGTTCGCGCAGCTTCGACACCGCACGGAATCGAACCGCAAGACCCATTGCCGCCGGCAGCAGCAGAAACATACCGGCGGCGACAACCTCAAAAAGATTTTCGAGACCGCTTGAGCGAGACGGGATGTGCACGAGCGCCATCACCACAACGCCGAGCGCACACTCCCGACCGGAACCCCACCTGAACAGGGCATACGGCATAATCACCAACGCGGCGGTGATCCACAGCATGTATTCACCAGAGCCCTGGATGGTTGCGGCATCGGCGAAACCGTGCGCTGCAAACCCGATGGTGAGCACTTGTAGGGGGTTGGTCCGTCTCCAGAACAACGTCAGCAACGGCCCGATGCCAAGCAACGCGGCTAGCGGCCGCGACCCAAGGTCGGTGCGCAGCAGCGTCTCGGCAACCCCAGCTATAACAAGGACGACAACGACGACCCAGTCCCGCCAGACTCGACGCGGAGCAAAGGGCACACGCGGCTCCGCCAGGAATTGGCTGACTGCGTTACGAAGCACACCTGCCAGCCTAAAGAATGCTGGCCTGATCCGTATCGTCCAAAAGTACGAGTCCATCCATTGGTTCCTCATTCCAACGGCTGCTCATGACAGCCCGCGTGGCCGATGTGAGCTCCCCACGTTTTTTGTGAACGTAGGGGCCCGCTCAACCGGTTCTCCGCACGTACTCGTGGCGACCGGAAAATGCAACCAACTCGAACCGATCGGTTGGCCGGCCTTCGGAGGATTTCATGTCACATGCCCTGTATCGCCTAGGACGGTTCGCAGCGAGACGACCATGGGCGATGATCCTCGCCTGGCTGGTGAGTGCCATCGTTGTCATCGGCGCTGGGTCCACGGCAGGACGCGAACTGGAAGACTCATTCGGGGCGCCTGGCTTGGATTCGACCGTGGCGCAGGATTTGTTGACCGCGAATTCTTCCGCTGCCGCGGGGCTTACCGCTCAGGTGGTTGTCACCCCCGCTGCATCAAACGAGACGTTCTACTCTTCTCCGGCCGCTGTTGCCGCACTCAGTCGGTTACAGGGACGCCTGAAGGCGCTCCCGCAGGTCGTGGGTGTCAGCGACGCGGCGACGGCGATCACGTCCGGGCAGGAGGCGGCGATCCAAAGCGGTTCGGTGTCGGCCGACGGACGAGTGGCGCTGATCCGTGTGCAGTACCCCGTTGTTGAAGATCTGAGTGCAAAGAACTTGCAGCAACTCGAAGAAGTCAACGTTGGCGAATCGGTTGACCCGTTGTTGCGTGTCGAGATGAACGGCGACCTTTTCTTTGCGTTCGAGCAGGCCGAGAGCGGCATCAGCGAAATGGCTGGGTTGATCGCCGCAGTCGTCATTCTGCTGGTGGCGTTTGGGTCCGTTATCGCCATGGGGCTCCCGATTGGCGTTGCTTTGTTTGGCCTTGCGTTGTCCGTCAGCTTGATGCCGCTCGTTGCGTGGTTGATCGACATCCCAACGTGGGCGCCTCAAATTGCCGGAATGGTCGGCTTGGGGGTTGGCATTGACTACGCCCTGCTTCTCGTCACTCGTCATCGCGAGTTCCTCGCCAAGGGAATGACGGTGATCGAATCTGTCGGACGCGCAACGGCGACCGCGGGCCAAGCTGTCTTGTTCGCCGGTGGCACCGTTGTCATTGCGATCCTTGGACTGCTGATTGCCGGTATCCCGTTCATGACTGCTGCTGGCGTGGCCATCTCGATCACGGTCTTGGTGATGGTCAGTGCATCGGTGACACTTCTGCCTGCGTTCCTCGGGCTAGCGGGTCATCGCATCAATCGGTATGGCTTGCACTTCTCCCGGGGTTCTAAAGCCACTGTTGCGGCCGAAGCGCAATCTGTTGGGCGCGACGATGTGGATGGTGGTTGGAGCCGATGGGGTGGGCATGTTTCGAAGCATCCATGGCCCTATCTCGTTGGTGTGTCGGCGCTGCTGCTTTTGCTCGCAGCCCCGGCGCTGTCGATCCGACTTGGGTTTCCTGATGAAGGGTCACTCCCCGAAACACGTACTCAGCGACGCGCCTATGACTTGGTTGCCGCCGGATTCGGACCGGGGATCAACGGACCGCTCATTGTGGCCGTCGACATCTCTAGCGATGCAAGCGTCGTTGAACCGTTGCGCTCTGCAATTGCAGCCGATTCTGGCGTTGCTTCGGTGGCTCCTGCCCAGATCAGCGATGGCGGCAAGCTCGCAACACTGTTTGTGATCCCTGCCTCGTCGCCGCAGGACCAAGCAACCATGGACACCATTCTTCGACTTCGATCGAAAACGTTCCCGGCGGCCTTGTCGGGCAAGAACGCAAGCGCGCATATTGGTGGACAAACGGCGTTGTTCGGAGACCTCGGGAACCGAGTGAGAGACCGGCTTGGGCTGTTCATTGGCGCCGTGGTGCTGTTATCGGTGCTGATGTTGACGATGGTGTTTCGATCCGTGGTGGTGCCCATCAAGGCTGCCCTGATGAACTTGCTCAGCATTGGCTCCGCCTACGGAGTCTTGGTCATGGTCTTCCAGTGGGGTTGGGGCAAGAACCTCATCGGGCTGGAGGAAACCATCCCGGTTGTGGCTTTCATCCCAATGTTCATGTTCGCAATCCTCTTTGGTCTCTCCATGGACTACGAGGTGTTCCTGTTGTCCCGGGTGCGTGAAGAGTTCCTGGTGACAGGGGACAGCGATTCATCGGTGTTGCATGGCATCGCAAGAACGGCGCGAGTGATCACGTCTGCTGCGTTGATCATGATCTCGGTGTTTCTTGGTTTCGCGCTGAGCGACGACCCGACAACCAAAATGATGGGTCTCGGCCTTGCCACCGCAATTTTTGTGGACGCCACCGTTGTGCGGATGGTGTTGGTGCCAGCAACGATGAAACTGATGGGCGCGGCCAACTGGTGGCTGCCAGGCTGGCTGGACCGGCTGCTTCCGAACATCGACATCGACGGTGAGACAGGTTTGCCGGAACCAGAGATGGAAGCGCGTCTGGACAAACCCATTGCGCACGTAGGGGTTGTCTCGTTGCTGTCTGAGTCCGCTTCAGAGGTGCGACACAGCCAGCGCGTCTAAGTGGTTCAGGACACGATCTTACGGCCGATGATCTCTTTCATGATCTCGGTGGTTCCGCCGTAGATGGTGGTGATACGCGCGTCGGCGTAAGCCCTGGCGATTGGGTACTCCAGCATGTATCCGTAGCCGCCGTGTAGCTGCACGCACGTATCGACCGCGCGCTTCTGTAGTTCGGTGCACCACCACTTGGCCATCGCGGCTTCTTCAACGGTCAACTTCTGAGCGTTGAGTTCGGTGATGCAACGGTCAACAAATGCTTGCGTGACTTCGACCTCAGTAGCGATTTCTGCCAGCTTGAACTTTGTGTTTTGGAACTGGGCCACAGCTTGACCAAAGGCTTTGCGGTCCTTGGTGTAGGCCACGGTCCAGTCAAGAGCGGCTTTGGCGGCTGCGATTCCGGCTACCGCGATGGATAGGCGCTCTTGGGCAAGGTTGCGGACCAGAAGCGTGAAACCCTGTCCTTCGCCGCCGAGCAGGTTTTCCACCGGAACATGGACGTCGGCGAAGAACAGTTCTGAAGTGTCCTGGCTGTGCTGGCCGATCTTTTCCAGATTGCGACCGCGCTCAAAGCCAGGCATGCCTCGCTCCAGCACCATCAGGCTGATGCCTTTGTGCTTCTGCGAGGGATCGGTCTTGACAGCCACGATCACCAGGTCTGCGTTGATGCCATTGGTGATGAACGTCTTGGAACCATTGACCACGTAGTGATCCCCGTTGCGGATAGCTGTGGTTGCCATGGATGCAAGGTCGGAGCCGATTCCGGGCTCGGTCATGGCGATTGCGGTGATGAGTTCACCGGAGCAGATTCCGGGGAGCCAGCGCGCTTGCTGCTCTGCGTTGGCGAGATGCAAGAAGTAGGGGAGCGTGATGTCGTTGTGGAGGGTCAGACCAAGGCCAGCACCACCGAACCCTGAGTACATCAGTTCTTCGGCGATGATCGCATTGAACCGGAAATCGTCTGTGCCGCCGCCACCGAACGACTCTGGCGCCTGGAGTGCGAGAAACCCGTGCGTGCCTGCTGCGGTGAACAACGTCCGGTCGACGATGCCGTTCTTTTCCCAGCGGTCGTAATGCGGAACAAGTTCCTTTTCGATGAACCGCTGAAACGAATCGCGGAACATGTTGTGTTCTTCGGAGAAGATTGTGCGCTGCATGACAAGCAGTCTGCTCCGAAGACTGACCAGCTAACGAATTGCGGCGGCTTGCTCCAACGAGGAGAAGTCCGCTCGGTGAGCGATTAGGAGCTGGCTTCTTCGTCCACAGGGCGAGATCCCTGGAAACACTGATCGAAGCCGAGCTTGTCCAGTGACTGGGCAACGGGCCGGAAGGGATCGTCGTATGCCGCTGCCTCTGGGTCCTTTTTGACCGTCTTCATGACCGATTCCGCTTCGGTCCACAGTGCTTGGAGGCGCTTCCCGCTTTCGCCCTCTGGCAACGTGAGCTTGTGAATGGCTGCCTGTTGCGTTTCGAGGTGGACCAGCTGACCCTTGACATATGCCGCAACCTCGTTGGGTTTTGCGAGCTTCAACGTCTTGCGTCGTGCACTGCCTGAAACCGACTTGTGTACCTCGAATGCCGCAAGGTTTGCGGCCATCGTGACCCGTGCGGTTTCGCAGATGGCATCGGCCTTTTTGACGTACGGCGCAATTGCTGCCTGGTCTGCGGTGAGTTCGGGCTTGGTGTCCTCCGGCTTGTCTGCTTGCGTGGTGCTGGGGGTAACACAGCCGGCGGCGACAAGGGACAGCAAGGTGATCGCCGCCAGGCTCTTTGCACGGCCTACGAGGGTCGCTGGGGCGCGCCGTGAGGAGCCGATAGACAAATTCATAGGACCGATGCTACTTGCGACGAGAATGAGTTCGATGCAGCCCGCAAACGAAACTCCTCGGCGAATCAGCGTTTCGACGCCGGTCCGAGTTGCAGATGCGGGGGGATGGACGGATACGTGGTTCGCTGGCCGTGGATTGGTCTGCAGCGTTGCGGTTGGGCCGGCAGTGAGCGTTGTGGCAGAACAACGAGAGCGCCACGGTCCGGCTGTACCAGTTCTGCACCTTTCTGACTTTGAAACGTCGCTGGTCCTGGACGTTGAAGGGCAGGAAACGCTCCGGTCAGACCATCCGGTACTTGGAGAGATTGTTCGCCGACATCTTCCGCCAGAGACAAACATCGGTTCGCTTTCGATTCGCTCGGCGGTTCCGGCAGGCTCTTCTTTGGGAACCTCTGCGTCGGTGGGAGTGGCGCTCATCGCGGCCATTCGGTCAGCGGGTGGGTTGTCGGTAGGACCAGCGACCCTGGCCCGATTGGCACACCAGGCCGAGACCGATGCCGGTCTGCAGTCTGGAGTGCAGGACCATGTCGGAGCTGCGTTTGGGGGAGCTTCGTTGATCTCGGTTTCCTACCCGGACTTCGAAGTGGTTCCAATCGACCTGCAGCCCCGCACGAAATGTTGGTTACGGGAAGCGCTTCGTACAGTGTTTCTGGGACGCCATGATTCGTCGACCACTCACCGCATGGTGATCCATCAACTGGAGGGAGTCGTGGACCCCGCATCCATTCCGGAACTCGTGGAGCTCCGGTCGGCAGCACAGGCCGCGGCCAATGCCCTGCGCACCGATAATCGGCGTGCATATGGTGACGCACTGCTACGAACGGTGGAAGCCCAGCGCGGTCTCCACCCGGACCTCATTGGTGGTGGGGCGCAACAGGTTATTGAGTTGGCGGTGAGCAGTGGAGGCGCAGCAAAAGTCAATGGGGCTGGGGGACGGGGAGGGTCCATTACGTTGCTTGCGCCGCAAGACCCTGAGGCGTCGCTCAGGTTCGATGGGTACTTGGCTGAGCTGATGGCCACCATGCCAGGCGCACGGTTGCTGGACCTTCAACCTGCGGAAGACGGAGTTCGTATCCAGAGCGAGTGATCAGACGGCTTGGACCAAACCAAAGGTCACCGATAGCGTGCCCTCCATGAGCGACCGAGTGACCTGGACCGTAACGAATGGCGTGGCCGACGTACGGATGAACCGAGCGGACAAGATGAACGCGCTCGACACCGCGATGTTTACCGGCCTGGTGGAGGCCGGTGCGGCCATCGCAGCAGACCCTCACGTGCGGGCGGTGGTGCTCTCCGGCGAGGGGCGGGCTTTTTGTGCAGGGCTGGACTTTGGCAGCTTCCAAGCGATGGCAACGCAGTCATCGGATTCCCCGCCGTCGAAACCGGCGGCGGAGCCTCAACGTGCCGACAAAGCATCCGATCAGTCGGTCGGACGAGTGTCGGAGATCGCCGAAGGGCGGATCACCCACCTCGGCCAGCAGGCCGCGTGGGCATGGCAAGACATTCCGGTTCCGGTGATCGCCGCAGTGCACGGTGTCGCGTTGGGTGGCGGGTGCCAGATTGCGTTGGGTGCTGACATGCGTTTCTGTACGCCCGATGCCCGGTTCTCGGTCCTTGAAATCCGATGGGGTCTCATCCCAGACATGACGGGCACTCACACGCTCACGCGTCTTGTGGGACTGGATGTTGCGAAAGAACTGACATTTACGGGCCGCATGGTTGAGGGCGAAGAGGCAGTGAAGTTGGGCCTTGCAACCCGTGTCTGCGCTGATCCGCTGGCTGACGCGCTCGCACTTGCCGGAGAAATTGCTGCAAAGAGCCCGCATGCGGTGCGGGCGGCCAAGCGGTTGTTCAGCGTCGCAACATTGAACTCAGCAAAAGATCAATTTGCGTTGGAACGCGAAGAAATCGGCCGGCTCATCGGCAGTCCCAACCAAGTGGAGTCCGTGCGTGCGTTCTTCGAGAAGCGTCCCCCAGAGTTCGCAGATCCTTCCTAAGAGGTTTCCTCTCTTCAGATTGGTGTAAGGGCTTCCTCGCTGAATCGACGGGCTGAGTGTCACACCCCACCCTCATACTGCATGACGAATACCGAAACGCAGTCAGAGTGGCTGCGAAAGAAGGAGTTGTCATGTCAAACCATCTCACGCTTACCGGCAATGTTGTCCGTGACCCCGAGCTGCGTTACACAGCAGGAGGAACTCCCCGAGTGGTGATGCCTGTGGCCAGCACCCGCCGTTTCCAGCCCAAAGGTGCAGACCAGGCGACCGAGGCCACATCTTTCTTCACCGTCATCATTTGGGGGGAGCTGGGAGAACATGCTGCCGAGTCGCTCGCAAAAGGCGACCGGGTCACCGTCAGCGGCCGTGTGGAGCAACGGACCTGGCTGGATGAAGCCCAACAGCGACACACGTCGTTCGACATCGTGGCCGATGACGTGGCGGCCTCACTGCGTTTTCGCACCGCCAAGATCGACCGGACGGAACGTGTCCCGGCGTCGTCAGGATTCGGGTTCACCGGTGGTGATGCGCCCAGCGGAGACGGTGTCGGAGTCCAAAGTCCGTCATTCGAAGCGGGCGGGTTCGATCCGCTCGGATCATCCTCGCCGCTGCCCGCGGAATCCGTTCTGGGAGGGCCGCAGTCACCGAGTGCCGAAGCGCCGTTTGACGAGTTTGCTGTGGCCAGTTGACGCAGCCGTTCCGGGGCGGCAACGGGTCGACACAGCACCAGTGTCGTTACGGCTCGGAATCAGCCGCCAAGACCCGAATTGGGTTTTGCAGGACCTGTTGATTCGGTAGGTGCACAACCCACCCATCAGGGTCCTGTAACTCAATTGTGGCGCCATGGACTGCAACCACCACGCCGGAGCCGGTTTCGGTCTCTATCTGGTCGCCGGCCCGGATGATTCGGCGCAGGTACCTGCCAGACGAGATGTTGGACGCAACGTCCCGACCGCCAAGTACACAAAGCAATGCAACAGTGCCAGCGGCGGCAAACACCACCGCCTGCGTGATGGTGTCCAATACTTTGGTGTTGACTCCCAGCTGTCCAATCGCCAACAAACCAATCAAACCCGAAACGAGGGTCCGAACCAGTCGCACAATTCCTGGTTGTGGTTTGCCGGTCGATTTTGTTGCTGCCAAGCCCACCACGCCGGAGACGATGGAAGCGACAGTTGAACCCACCAGGAAGAGCAACACGGTGATGAGGAGCCGTGGCAGAAACTGCACAATCTGGGTAGGAAACGGCTCGAGACTCGACGGCGAGATGATGCCCAAGACCACGATGAGACCAGCGGTGATCATCAGGGTGCTGATGAACCGTCGGGCCGGTTCGGCCAGCGCCCGCCTGTTTTCTAGCTCGTGTTTGGCCAGCCAACGGGACCCCAGCTTTGCAATCAAAGGAGTGAGGACAGCAAGGGCAACGACGACCGCCAAAACGATGAGCAGCCGGAGAACTGCTCCGTCTGGTTGGGCGACCATGAGAATCATCCGATGGGCCTGTTCGGAGGGTTGGCCCCTGGCTGCTGCATGGTCCAACGATACCGGAGCGGGCGATCGGTGAACGGAGGGAGCGGAGTTGAACCCGAGTAAAGCGATTTTGCCGAAGGGTCAAGACGTCTCGGGTGTTAGCCAAGCAACAAACGTCTCGCCGGCAATCCCGAACAGATCCATCGCCACCGAAGCGGCGCCGGTGTCGCGAGAAGCGCCAATTGAGGCTGAGAGGCGATCCACAAGGTTATGCGGGACCGCAAACGCATCATCAAGAGCCCGGCTCATTCGTTGCTGGATGTCGTCGCCAAGCGCCAACAACTGGTCAATCCTGTCGGCGGCTTCTGGGTGCGCGGAGATGTATCGCTCAAAGCGAGACGTGTCTGTGTCCAGCCACCCGAGCAGTCGTTGGTCGAGCGGGGTCAGGATGAGTCCACCACTGGTAGCGGGGGTCAATCGGGTCATCGCCATTCCTCCAACACCGATGCAAGGGTGCGCCTTGAACGGAATAATCGAGTCTTAATTGTGGGAAGCGGAAGGTCCAGCACGTCGCTGATCTCCTCGTAAGTGAGACCTTCGAGCTCGCGGAGCACGACGATCGTTCGGGAAGTTTGGTCCAGATCAGCAAGCGCGATCCATAGGTCGTTCACCATTGCGCGGCCAGCGGCTTGGCGGTCGGTTTGCCCAACAAGGTCGGGTATCTCCGGCACATTGACCGGATCACGGAAGTCCTCGCGGCGCTTCCTCAGCATGGAGATTGCAGTGTTTTGCGTGATTCGAAGGATCCAGGAACGCATTGACGAGTCCCCGCGGAACGAGCCCGCAGCCTGCCAAGCTTTCATCAGGCTCTCTTGCACAACGTCCTCGGCCAAGGCAGAGTCCCGGACTATCGATTTTGCGAGGCGAAACATGGCGGCGGAGTGCTCGCCGATCATGCTCTGAAGCAGGGAGCGTGGATCCTCCGCTGTCAGCACGGAGCCCGATCCTGCACGGGAAGCCTCCGTGGAGGCTCCTGCGCCGATCTGAGTGAGGTCAACAGCGGCCGCCGGACCAGAAGGGGGACCAGAAGGAGGACCAGACATAGATGTATTGAACGGCGGAGGAACTGCAACGCTTCGCCGTGAGTCAATCGGTACCCGAGAGGTGGGAACCTCGTCCATCGAGGCCCCATCGTAGGAGGTGCTCAGGACGAGCAACTTGACGAACGCGTACATGTTCTTACTGACGACCTGAGTGGGCCGTAGTCGCGAACCTTTTGTCTGCGCAGTGATTAGCCGAGCAATTTCCTCTATCTGGCTAGGAAATATCGAAACTCTGTGACCGAATCTGGGCAAATCAGCCTGCTCGGTCGGTTTGCGGGGGTTCCAGCGTGGGTCCGCGGTTGAGGAGGAGGATTCTTCTAGCGTGGCGGGGTGCTCACCTGGGCGTCTCATCGGATTATCCATCGGGCGCATGGTCGGAGCGCTCAGCGTGCCTTGGTTCAACCGTGGCCAAAATCGTCGCGACGCACCCGATTCCGCATTCGTTCCCTGGTTGGGGTGCTCGTCGCTGGCGCGGCAATGGCATTCGTCCTGTTCGGCGGGCAGATGCTGGAGGAAGAGTTTGGACAAGGAACCGGACGGAGGACGCCTGAACCTGCGTCCATCGACGATCCCGGAGCACGTGCAGAGCTTTCTGCTTCCGCGGTGACAACCCTTGCGGATAGCTCTGATCCGTTGAGCGTCGCAGGTTCGCAAACCGCCCGTCGAACAATCGGGTCGTTGCCAGATATGGCGTTGGCCGCTGGAAGTGCACCAACGACAGCGCTGGGGGGTCCGGCCGTCGGCGAACTGCCTTCCTCTCAAACGGTTGCGCTGCCCGCGTGGCGGCTCCGCTCGCCGGTTTCGTATGCAAACGGAGCAATCAAGGCACGTCCGTTGCCTCGTTCAGTGACTCCCATTCGGCGGCGCGCAGCAGTAACCGCAACGGCGACGAAGCTTGCAGCTCAGCAGTTCGGCGGTTCGTTGCGCCCGGCTGACGTCGATACGTTCTTTGCCGAGTTCGACGCTCCGATCGGCGAGTGGCTCGGCAAGCTGGAGTCGGTCGAGACTGAACCTCGTGCGGCATGGTTTGTTGTTTTCACGGGCATGGAGTCCTCTCGGGCCACCGGGATCGTGACGCGTCGAAGCGACGGGGCGCAGCCGTCGACCACCGTGTCCTTGCGGGTTATCTCCGATGTTGTTGTCGTGATCGACGACGACACGGGTGAGGTGCTTGTGGCATCGGAGTTCCTTGCAGAAAAGAATCCCTCAGCGCGCTGACAAAGAACTGTGGACTCAGCGCCAACGTGGAATCTCGTGAAGCGCCAGCACAGACTCCAAGCGGCTTGGGAAGTCCGTCATGATTCCATCTGCCCCGGTTCGAATCACCTCCAGCATCTCGGCTTCATCGTCGATCGTCCAGACATGAACTGCGAGTCCACGCCTGTGGGCCGCGTCGACCAGCAGATCGTCGAAGAGCGGATCGTCAGAAGCAGCGAACCGGTAGGGCACTTGAAGGGCGACGAGCGAAGGCGGAAGGTCTATTGCCAGGTTCTCTGTAAGAGCCTGCGCGATGGAATAGGACTCGTGTAGCGCAGACGACGTACACACCTCTGGGGCCAACGCTCTGAATCGTTGCAGATGTTCGTCGTGGAACGATGCAACTATCACGTTGTCTCTACGGTCATATGCGCGCAGAATGTCTACCAGTTCCTGCTCATATGGGACCCGCCCGCCCTTGATATCGAAGTTGAGCAACGTGTTCGGGAACGCGTCGAGTACCTCGGTTAACAGAGTGATCCCCAGGCGAGCATCGTCGGGAGCACGACCACGTAACGGGTACTGGTGGTCCGGGAGCCCTGTGACCGCATCGTGTCCGGGCGACCACCAGTGTGCGAAGTCGAGAGACCGCAGCCGATCAAGGGTGAGAACGTCGATACTCCCAGAGGATTGGGTAGTTCGGTCGATGGTGGCGTCGTGCGCGACCACGAGGTACCCGTCGGCGGTCATGTGCACGTCCATCTCGAGCGCGTCCGCTCCGCCACCCACCGCTTGGTGGAACGCGAACAGCGTGGAAGAAGGTGCCTCACGAGCGCCGCCTTGGTGCGCGTAGTGAAGGACCCTTCGGCTCAGCCAATCGTGTGTCACCCGGTTAGTTTGCTCGACTCGACTGAAGTCCCTTCCCCTGGTGAACCGAAACCTGATTGACATGGTCGGGTTTGCTTTGGCAGAGTACCTGCATCATCCAGAGCAGCTGAGGGACGGGCCCGTTGACGCTGCGGCAACCAGTGCGAAAGCACCAGGTGCCAACGCCCGTACGATGAACGCGCAGTGGTGCACCTCGGACGTGCCAACGGCTGGTCACCGCTTCTCTGGATGCGAGTTGTACCTTCGCCGTATCTGCACCAAACCTCACCGAACCACACCTACCTGAACTTCGTAAAAGGACTCTGTCATGACGACCAATTGGGGTTTCGAGACTCGCCAGATTCACGCCGGGGCTGCACCGGATCCCACCACGGGTGCCCGCGCCACGCCGCTGTATCAAACGACCAGCTACGCGTTCCGAGACACAGACCACGCAGCGGCGCTGTTCGGTCTGGCCGAGAGCGGCAACATTTACACCCGCATCATGAACCCCACCCAAGACGTGCTGGAGCAGCGCATTGCGTCGCTTGAGGGCGGCGTGGCTGCATTGGCAGTGGCCTCCGGTCAGGCCGCCGAGACGATGGCAATTCTCAACCTTGCCGAACAGGGAAGCCACATCGTGGCCTCAGCCAGCCTGTACGGCGGAACGTACAATTTGTTCCACTACAACCTTCCAAAGTTGGGCATCGAGGTCGACTTCGTCGAGAATCCAGATGACCTGGAAGAGTGGCGCAAACTGGTCCGGCCAAATACCAAGGCGTTCTACGGCGAATCGGTCGGTAACCCCAAGGGCGACGTGCTCGACATCCGCGGTATCGCCGATGTGGCCCATGCCGCAGGCGTCCCCCTCATCGTCGACAACACGCTGACCACCCCGTACTTGCTTCGTCCCCTCGAACACGGTGCAGACATTGTCGTGCACTCCCTCACCAAGTTCATTGGCGGCCACGGCACCTCAATCGGCGGCATCATCGTCGACGGCGGAACCTTCAATTGGGCGCAGAATGACAAATTCCCAGGTCTCACCACACCAGACCCCAGCTATCACGGGCTCAACTACGCAGAAGCGCTCGGCAACATCGCTTACATCATCAAGGCCCGTGTGCAGCTGTTGCGTGACTACGGCGCAGCAATCTCGCCGTTCAACGCGTGGATGATTCTGCAGGGAGCAGAAACCCTCAGCGTACGTATGGATCGTCACGTGCAGAACGCGGTTGCGGTCGCCAAGTACCTCGAGGGTCACCCCGATGTCGAAATTGTCCGTTACCCGGGGCTGGCTTCCTCGCCGTGGGCTGCCAACGCCGCAAAGTACCTTCCCAAGGGTGCTGGCGCCATCGTCAACTTTGAGTTGAAAGGCGGGGTTGCCGCCGGCAAGAAGTTCGTCGACTCGCTCAGCTTGTTCTCCCACCTTGCCAACGTCGGCGACCTTCGCTCGTTGGTGATTCACCCCGCCTCAACAACGCACAGTCAGCTCACAGACGCTGAGCGTCTCACGACCGGTGTCACGGAAGGTCTCATCCGCCTGTCGGTCGGTCTTGAGACTGTTGAAGACCTCATTGCAGACCTCGAAGCAGGGTTTGCTGCTGCGCGCGGCTGACACATGAGCACCGAAGCCAAGGACATTGTCGGCCCATGGCGACCCGTGGTTCGCCCGGGGGACGAACCTGTCGGGCATCGAAAGTTCGCCGACCTTGGCTCCGTCTCGCTTGAGATCGGGAGAACTCCGTGGGGGGACCAACTCCCGGTCACCATGTGTTTCGAAACGTGGGGCACGCTTGCGCCCGACGCATCCAACGCCGTGTTGGTCTTGCACGGTTTCACTGCGGACAGTCATGCCGCTGGTCCCGCCGGTCCCGGCCACCCCGAGGTCGGCTGGTGGGACGCGGTGATCGGCCCAGGAAAGTGGATCGACACGGACCGCTGGTTTGTGGTCTGCCCCAACGTCTTGGGCGGCTGTCAAGGTTCAACGGGCCCATCGTCGTTGGCACCGGACGGGAAACCGTGGGGTTCACGGTGGCCTGTCACAACCATCAGAGACATGGTGAGCGCCGAGGTGTTGGTGGCGGACTTCCTGGGCATCAACCGTTGGCACGCCGTAGTGGGCATGTCCCTTGGTGGTATGCGCGCATTGGAGTGGTCAATTGGCTATCCAGATCGCGTGGCCCGGGCCATCGTCATCGGGGTCGGATCGCAGGCAACAGCAGAACAGATCGCATTGCAGTCGATTCAGATGCGATCAATCGTCGAAGATCCATCCTGGAACGACGGCGACTACTACGAGGTCGGCGACGGGCGTGGTCCCGTGCAGGGCATGGCTCAAGCGCGTCGCCTGGGCCACATCACGTATCGCAGCGAACTCGAACTGCATCAGCGATTCGGCAATAGGCCGCACGCAGCTGAAACGCCGCTGGGACCAGATCGTAAGGGTCGTTACGGTGTCGAGTCGTATCTAGACCACGCTGCGTACCGTCTGGAGCGACGCTTCGATCCAAACACGTACCTGGCCATCAACGAAGCTATGAACCACCACGACATCGGTCGGGGCAGGGGAGGGGTGCACGAGGCCATGCAGCGTGCAACGGCTGTGCTCACCATCGTTGGCCTCGAAGGTGACCGGCTGTATCCCATCCGCCTGCAACGCGAGTTGGCGTTTCACACGCACAAACCGCTGGAGACAGTCCACTCCATCACAGGGCACGACGCGTTCCTTATCGAGGACAAGCTCACCGGCGACATCGTCAAACGAGCCCTCGAGCACTGACCTGCGATACTGCAGCGATGCGTAACCGTCTGGTTGCTTTTTGGTCGACTCGTAGCGACTAAGCAACGCACGACGCCGAAACGTAAGGTGTCGGAATGAGCGACGCTCCGCTGGTTGGAATCAAGGTTGTCGAGATGACGGCCGTGTATTCAGGGCCTTACGCGGGGATGATCCTTGCGGAGCTAGGCGCAGAGGTGCTGAAGGTCGAGGCTCCCGAACGGCCCGATATGACTCGTCGGACGTCACCGACGGCTGAGCCGCAGGGTGTTTCGCCAGCGTTTTACGCGTTGAACAGAGGCAAGCGATTCGTTGGAATCGACGCAACAACGGCCGACGGTCGCGCCGTGCTCCACCGGCTCATCCAGCAAGCTGACGTTTTCCTGCACAACGTACGGCCCTCGAAGCTGGCCTCGTTGGGTGTCGACTATCCAACTCTTGCCGCCATCAATGATCGCCTTGTCTACGTGGCAATTTCAGGTTACGGCTCCGAAGGTCAAGACGCCGAAGTGCCTGTGTACGACTATGTGGTTCAGGCGCAAATTGGCATGGTTGACTACCAGCGAGATCTGGAGACGGGAACTCCTTCGCTCATCAGCCAGTTTGTGGTTGACAAGTCCACGGCCAACGCTGCGGTACAGGCGATCCTGGCTGCGTTGCTCGTCCGCACACGGACGGGTCGTGGTCAGCGGGTGGACGTGCCCATGGTTCAGGTCGGCTTGCACTTTGAGTGGCCAGACGCGATGGGTAACTACTTTGCCGAGGTTGAGTCTCGTTGGAAAACCATGATGCCCCACACGCGTCTTTTGCCGGCAAAGGCCTTTCACATCCTGACGACGTCAGATGGTGGCGAGATTGCATGTGGTCCGGGGACTCCACCGTGGGACGGTTTCGCAATCGCTTTGGGTCGCCCGGAGTGGGTCGCAGACGAACGGTTTGCCGCAATTCCGGCTCGGCGTCTGAACTACATGGCGTTGCTCGACGAGATGAAGCAAGCAGCGCTCGAACAGACAACCGATGAACTTATGGCCAACTTTGCCGCGAACGATGTTGCAGCTGGTCTTGTCCGAAAACGAGAAACGCTGCACGAAGACAACCTGATCAAGCGTCTTGGTCTCATCTCCGAACAACAAGCCCCGCACATGGGCCGGGTCCGTCAGCCGCGTCCGATGTGGACGTTTACCGATAGTCCGGCATTAGCCACAACTCACATCGGAACCGTCGGCGAAGACACTTCCGCTGTGCTGACAGAACTAGGCCTTAGCGCAGCCGAGATTGCAGACCTCGGAAACCAAGGAGCCATCACGCGTTTTTGATCGCGGCAGCGTCTTGCAAGCCGAGTGCCTGAATTGACGTTTCGCGCATTTCAACCTTGCGTACCTTGCCGGTGACGGTCATGGGGAACTCGGCTACGAACAACACGTAGCGGGGGACCTTGTAATGAGCAATGCGACCCTTGCAGAAATCTCTGACTTCAGTCTCGGAAAGGGTTGCGCCAGCTTTCAGTTTCACCCACGCCATGATCTCTTCGCCGTACTTTCCGTCGGGAACACCGATCACCTGCACATCCTCTACTGCCGGGTGTGTGTACAGGTACTCCTCGACCTCGCGTGGGTAGACGTTTTCACCGCCGCGGATGATCATGTCCTTGATTCGGCCGACGATGTTGACGTACCCCTCGGCGTCCATGACAGCCAGATCGCCCGTGTGCATCCAGTGTCCTGAGTCGATCGCTTCGGCAGTCTTCTCGGGGTTCTCCCAATAGCCGGTCATGACGGAGTAACCGCGGGTGCAGAACTCTCCCGAGGTACCGCGAGGAACGACGGCGCCGGTCTCGGGATCCACGATTTTCACTTCGAGGTGCGGCATCACCCGACCTACGGTCCCGCATCGACGGTCGATCGTGTCGTCGGTGGCTGTCTGTGTGCTCACCGGTGAGGTTTCCGTCATGCCGTAACAGATGCCAACTTCGTCTGCACCCATGCGTTCTTGCACCTGCTTCATCACTTCGACGGGGCATGGCGAACCAGCCATGATGCCTGTACGAAGTGTGTCGAGGCGATAAGAATCGAAGTCCGCAAGGCCGAGTTCCGCGATGAACATGGTTGGGACGCCATAGAGCGAAGTGCAACGTTCGTCCTGTACGGCCTGCAGCGTGGCTGCGGGTTCGAAAGCAGGCGCCGGATACACCATGCACGCCCCGTGAGTGGTAGCGCCGAGGTTCCCCATCACCATCCCGAAGCAGTGGTACAGCGGGACAGGGATGCAGATCCGGTCCAACTCTGTGTACCCCACACCTTCGCCCACGAAGTAGCCGTTGTTGAGAATGTTGTGGTGCGAGAGCGTGGCTCCCTTGGGGAACCCGGTTGTGCCAGATGTGTATTGGATGTTGATGGGGTCGTCGAACTGCAGCGAAGCTGAGATTTCGTGAACAGCATCGGTACTGATTGAACCTGAGCGGCTGAGCAGGTCGTCCCAGTCAGGCGAGCCAATGAACACGGTTTGGGTGAGCCGAGGAGTGTCTGCCCTGACCGAATCGACCATGGCCACGTAGTCGCTTGTCTTGAAGCTCGTCGCAGCAACCAGGGCAACGCAACCGGACTGATTCAATACGTACGCAAGTTCATGCGAGCGATACGCCGGGTTGATGTTCACCAAGATGATGCCTAACCGGGCAGTGGCGTACTGGGTGAGCGTCCACTCGGCACAGTTGGGGCTCCAGATTCCAACCCTGTCGCCACGACCAAGGCCGATCGCGAGCAATCCCCGTGCCACCCGGTTGACTTCTTCGTCGAACTGCGAGTAGTTATAGCGAAGTCCCTGATGCACGCTGACGAGCGCGTCTCGGTCACCGAACTTGGCGGCAACACGATGCAAGTTCGCTCCGATGGTCTCGCCGAGCAGCGGTTGGGTGGAGGCCCCGCTTGCATAAGAGGGCAGTCCCGGATGCAGGCCCATTTGCGCAGTCTCTTGAGTCGTCATGGGCTAATTGTTCTTCATCGCTTGGTCCTGTGCACGGTTGGTGCCGGTTGCGGTCAGGGTTTGAGAAACGTTGCGAACAAGCTTGGGTTGGCAATCAGCGCATCGGCGATGGTTGCAAGGTTGGCGAAAACTCCAAACAAGGATTCGGCTTGCTTGGAGTCTGGGTCGAGGCTGGAGAGCAACTCCATGCCAATGAACAGCGACGCAATCCCAAAGGCCATGTCTCCCTGGGGCACCAGCCCAGCGATGGGCGTGCGCGCCATGGTCTGCCCGACGGCACCTTCTACCAGCTGCATCCATGGCTTCATGGCCGTCACCATTCCAGCAGCGATGGTCTCGCTTGAATGCGCCCCCGCGAGCAACTGACTGAGCACAGTGGGCCCACCGGTGGCGAGTTCATGGTGGTGCACGTCTCGTGCGATGCGTACGAGTTCGGCCAGTTTTGTCATCCGCTGGAACTGTTCTGCGTAGACGTTGGCTCGTTGTTGCCCTTCATCCTTGGCGACTTCCACCAGCAGACCTTCAAGTGAGCCGAAGTGGTAAAAGATCAGCGCTTGATTGAAGTTGCCGCGACGCGCGATTGTTCGGGCGCTGGCCTGGGTGATCCCCTCATCGCGCAGGACCTCTTTTGCAGCGCAGATGATCCGAGCCTTTGTGTCGTGGCCGGCGCCACCTTCAGCCTTTGGAGTTGCAGCCTTTGGAGTTGCAGCCTTCGGGGCTGCAACGGGTGCAGTGGTTATCAAAGTTGCCGTTGGTGGCTCGATCAGGTGTTTGCCCGGCATACCCAAGACGTTACCGACGCTCGGGGCGCAACCCGTAACGTTGTTGTTGGTTCGCAACATGCAGCGGCCGACTGGACTAGTACCAAGGTCCACTGGCCGTAGCGCCCAGGGTCCTTCGTACGGTGCTCCCATGCCAGAGTTCTCCTCTTCCCCGTCGCCGGAACAATCTCCGTCGGAACCAGTCGTCCGCAACGATCCATCTGGACCAGTTGGGAACAATGGTCTTCGGGTCCTTGTGGTGGGTACCGGGTACGTCGGCACCGTTACGGCGGCGTGCCTTGCCGATTTGGGCGCCTCCTACGGAACCTCCGTGCTGGCAGTCGATTCTGACCCCCGAAAGGTTGAGGCCCTGACACAGGGCAACACCCTCATTCACGAGCCAGGTCTGGAATTGCTGCTGCGCAGCGCCCTACAAACAGGCAACTTGCGGTTCGGGTCAGACCTGGGCGATGGAGTGTCGCGCAGCGATCTGGTGTTCATCGCGGTGCCGACACCTTCCCGTGCCGATGGCGGGGCGGACCTTTCGGCTGTACTGAGCGTGGCCCGTGACATCGGTCGAAACTGCATGGGTGACCTGGTGGTTGTTACCAAGAGCACGGTTCCTGTTGGCACTGGTGCTCAGGTCCTTGCAACAATCGAGGCGGAACTTTCCCGCCGAGGATTGGTGAACGGTCAAGACGTGCGGGTTGACGTTGCTTCGAACCCTGAGTTTCTTCGTGAAGGCAGCGCCGTGAAGGATTTTTTCGAACCGGACCGGGTGGTGATTGGAACCCAGACCGAACGAGCTCGGCTCCTCTTGGAGCAGTTGTACCGGCCGTTGAGCGAGGAGGGTCGGATGATCATCCACATGGACATCGCATCAGCAGAGATCGCAAAATATGCAGCGAACGCGATGCTTGCGACACGGATCAGCTTCATGAATCAGATCGCGTCGCTCTGCGAGGCAACCGGTGCCGATGTCGAGATGGTCCGCGCCGGTATCGGGACCGACGATCGAATCGGGCCACGATTCCTGCGAGCCGGGATTGGCTATGGCGGTTCGTGCTTTCCGAAGGACGTCCAAGCTTTGGCATTCACGGCTCGCCAACACGGAATCTCGATGCCGCTCATCGAAACCGTTCACGAGGTCAACGAACGCCAAAAGCACACTGCCGTTGAACGTTTGCAGAACCATCTCGAACTGCGGGGTGCGGTGATTGCCGTGTGGGGAGCGGCCTTCAAACCAGACACGGACGATCTACGCGACGCGCCGGCGATCACCATCATCGACGATCTGCTCGCAGCAGGCGCCAGCGTTGCCGTGTTCGATCCGGTGGCTGACGTCTCCCGCCTAGCGGCCACAAGACCGGGAATGCGTGTAGCGACAGGTCCAATTGATGCGGTGGTAGACGCTGACGCTCTCATCCACGTGACGGAGTGGAAGGACTTCCGAGATGTCGACACGGACCGTGTGGCTTCGGTGATGTGTGGGCGAGTTCTGTTCGACGGCCGAAACTTGCTCGACGTGGCGCGATGGGCAGAGTCTGGATTTCGAGTGCTCTGCGTGGGCAAACGGGTACGTGAAGTGGCATTGTTCACCCCTGTTGGGTGACAACACGCAAATCAGTGCCTGGTTCTAGAACTTTGGTCGGATAGTCGTTTCGCTGCCAATTCTCCAGAATGCAGTGGTGACCAGCGAACATGTGACGAAACCCAACCCAATCGAGGTTGAACTCAGCGCAACGCCGGATCGACCATCGTCGACGCGCACACTTCGAGAAGTGCTGGGCGGTTCACAGTCCGAAAGAGGCTCTGCAAAAGGGAGGGCGGCCCTGAGCTTCGGCCAACGCCGTCCCACCGTTGGTGTTCTGGTGTGTCTCTTGGCAGGTGCCAGCGTTGTCGTCGCGCGTGACATCGGTTCATTGCTCAGTGGTGGCGCTCAGGAGGGAGTGTGGGTAGGAACAATGCCCACTCGCCGTCCGACTCCTGATCGAGTTGGGAACCCCGGAACGGAAGGCGAAACAGACGTTTGGCTGTCTGGGTCCACGCTGGGATCGCCATCAACAAACGACTCTGCTGCAACCACCTTCACAATCAAAGGGTCCACCTCAGACTCGGCTCGTGCCAGCCTCGGGGGAGAAACTGATGGCTCGGACGGATTCGTGTCCAATCGTTCTGGAACGAGTGGAGAAGGGGCCGTTGCAACCAGGGCACAGGCCACAACTTCGCAGACCAGCGAGGGAGCCGCATCGTCTGCCGTCGCTCAGTCCGCAGCGCCCACAACTCGCATAGGTGCAGCTCGAATTGTTCTCGACGCAGCGGGTTCGGGTGCTGCTGGTTCGGGTGCTGCCAACGAGGAGACGCCCGGCGGGAGGGCCGTCGCTCGTGCTGTCCCGTTGCTTCCACCCACGTCCCCTGTGTCATCGTCCGCGTCGACAGCCTTCACGACCCCAGCCGGGTCGGCCACTTCGGGCGCTCCTGCTTCAACCACACCCGTCACGAACGTTCGTGTGACGAGTCCGCCTGCAACCAACCCGCCTGCTACGAGTCCGCCTGCAACGGCCACACCGCAGACGGCGCCGAAGACGGCGGTTATAACCCCGGCCACCACGCCTGCGACTCCAGCCACTACCGCTGCAGCCAAGACTGCATCGATACCGGTGACGACCCCTGCGACGACTCCAGCCACGACCCCTCCGACGACACCTGCGACAAAGACTGCGTCGACACCCGCGACAAACCCCGTCACCACGGCTGCGAACACACCGCTAACGACTCGAGCCACGACGCTCGCGACCGCTCCCGTGACGACGCCGCTCACTACTCGCGCCACGGTGTCGGACACGGTGAGCCGCGTGGTCACGTCAGAGACCACCGCGCCTGACACAACGATCTCCGGTGGATCGGGTTCCAGCGGATCGGGTTCCAGCGGATCGGAGTCGAGTGGATCGGGTTCCAGCGGATCGGGTTCCGGTGGATCGGGTTCCAGCGGATCGGAGTCGAGTGGATCGGGTTCCGGTGGATCGGGTTCCAGCGGATCGGGTTCCAGCGGGTCCGGCTCAGGTTCCGACGACACAGAGCCAGACGACTGATAAGACCGGAGAACGAACGGCAGACCTAGGACCTATGTCCGATGGCGGCCCGCACGGTGAAGGGCGGACACTGGGTGCATGCCAACAATGCGTTATGTGTTCGCTTCCCACGACGGTTTCGGCCTCGGCCATGTGCGGCGAAACGCTCGACTAGCTGCCGCCTTACGACGGAGCGATCCGGGCGCAGAAATCGCGATTGTGACGGGGATCGAGAGCCGCCACGATTGGCTCGACGGAGCCGGATTTGAGGTCGTTCGAGTCCCGTCCCTGGTGAAGGACGCAAGCGGAAACTATCGCAATAGGACGGTCGACACTCCAACGGCACTCGCTGAACGCGAGGCAGTCTTCGCATCAACAATCCGGCGGCTTGAACCAGATGCGGTGGTAATCGACCGTCACCCGCTCGGGATCTCGGGAGAGTTGCGAACCGGCATTGTGGCTGCACGTCGACTCGGCGCGCAGATCATCGTCGGGCTGCGCGACGTGATCGACGAGGCTGCCGTGGTCAAGCGAGAATTCGCAGGCCCGCAATGGGCGGACGCAGCTGGACTCGTCGATCAAGTGTTGGTGTACGGGGCGCGGCACGTTTGCGATCATGTGTACGAATACGGTTTGCCGCTCGCACCGACCTATTGCGGGTGGGTATCTGATCCGGCCCCGCAGCGGTGTGAACCCGACCCGGGTTTGCTTGTGGTCACAGCCGGAGGCGGGCATGACGGAGCGGACGTTGTTGCGCTCGGGCTCGCGTTGACAGCGCATCCGTCGTTGACACGGGCGCAGTTCGTGCTTGGGCCAGCTGCAACAGACACCGTTGGCCTTCAAGACAGAGCGCCGGAAGGGGCGTGTGAATTGGAGATGATCTCGGTTACCGGTGACTGCGGTGCCCTGTACTCAGCTGCCGGCGCAGTGGTGCAGATGGCTGGATACAACTCAACTGTCGAAGCGCTCGCAGCTGGTGCTCGCCCCATCCTCGCGCCCCGGCGCTCCCCAAGACGAGAACAGGCAATACGCGCGACTCGCCTGAGTTCGCTAGGACTCGCTGATGTGGTTGATGCTCACGCAACAGCAGCAGAGATCGGGTGGTTGCTCGACCGTCCACGACGCCTCACGGAAGCGGCCCTCGTTGAGGCTGGATTCGCGCTCGATGGAGCCGAACGAGCTGCGTCCATCATCAGCGACAGCATGGTTGGTCAACGCACGGCTTTGCGAGCGGTCTCAGCGTGATCCGCACCTATCGGGCGTTCGCTGAGTTTGGCCGTCCGTATCGACGGGCGCTCCGTTTGGGTGCGCTCCTCGCGATGCTGCAGGTTATTGTGAGTCTGGCTGAACCATGGCCTCTCCGAGTCGTTGTCGATCAGGTACTGAACGATTCGGCGACGGGCTCGGTGTCCGAGCGTCGATCACTGCTGGCAATGGCTGTTGTCGCGTTGGTGGTGATCGTTGGGATCGCGGGTCTCCTCGACTACTGGTCCTCCCGACTACTCGCCGCTTCGGGCCTGCACATCGCTAACGATGTCCGTGCGGCGGTCTACGCCCACTTGCAGCGATTGTCGCTGACCTTTCACGGTCGTCAACAGGTCGGCGACATCAGCAGTCGGGTCACCGGAGACGTCGATAAGGCGCAAGAGATGCTGACCCAGACTCTTGGCGTCATTGGGCCAAACGTCATGCTCATGGTCGGCATGTTCACGGTCATGTTCACTATCGACGCGCTGTTCGCGTTGTTGGCACTCGCACTTGCCCCCCTCATCGCGCTGGCGGTGCACCGTTCCACCGTCAGGCTGCGAATCACCAACCGACGAGTTCGTCGTGCCGACGGCCAAGTTGCGGCAGCCGCAACGGAAACCCTAGGCGTGATGGAGTTGGTCCAAGCTTTCTCGTTGGAGTCCGATCGGCGGGTGCTGTTTGATCGAATGATTCGGGCAAGTCTCGACGCAGGGCTGGAATCGGCCCGCATTCAAGCGCGGTTCAGTCCGGTTGTCGATATTGCAAGCGCGCTTTCGATCGCGTCGATCCTTTGGATCGGTGCGAACAGAGTGATTAGCGGCACGATGTCGCTTGGTGTCCTCCTCGTGTTTTTGTCGTACCTTGGGTCGTTGTACAAACCGGTGAAGGCGTTGTCGAAGCTCAGTTCGTCTGTGGCGAAAGGTGTTGCTGCCGCCGAGCGGGTGCACGCGATTCTGGACGAACAACCGCAGATCACGGATCGACCTGGCGCGTACCGCGCACCACGCTTGCGTGGCGAGATCGAGTTCGACGAGGTGACCTTTGCCTACGGCGGAGAGCCCGTCCTCGAGGACGTCAGTTTCAGGATTTCGTCCGGTGAGACAATCGCGTTAGTCGGGCCGACCGGCGCTGGAAAAAGCACGCTTGCTTCACTCATTCCGCGCTTGATCGACCCAACGAGCGGCGCCGTGTTGGTTGACGGCGTCGACTTGCGGACCTACTCAATGTCATCGGTACGCAAACAGATTGCGATGGTGCTGCAGGACTGCGTGCTTGTCCGGGGAACGATCAGAGAAAACATTCTGGTTGGACGTCAGAACGCAACGGATCAACAGGTAGAGCGTGCCGTTCGGTTGGCGCTGGTGGATGAATTCTCGACGCGTTTGCCACTCGGTCTCGATACGTCGGTAGGTGAACGCGGTTCAACACTGTCTGGTGGTCAACGACAACGCATCGCAATAGCACGGGCCATCCTCCGGGACGCTCCGGTGCTAATCCTTGACGAGCCAACGGCTGCGCTGGACGCATCGTCGGAAGCTCTCCTGATGGAGGCCCTGAGTAACCTGCCATCTGGCCGAACGTCGATCTTGATTGCTCACCGGTTGAGTACCGTCCGCGGGGCTGACCGGATTGTTGCCATGGAGAATGGTCGGGTGGTTCAGAACGGTCGACCAGACGATCTAGCCAAAGTCGATGGACTATTCCGCAATCTGATGCGCGCTTCGGAACGCGGCGCATCGCTTTCCAGCGCTCGTGCAGTAACCCTGTTTGCCGAACGCCCGCTTGACCTCACTGCCCTGTGAGGTTTTCCTTAGCCCACATGGCAGCAGAGGTGCGGTCCGTTACGCCCAACCTGCTGAAGATGTTGGTGAGGTGGGCTTTGACCGTTCGTTCCGCAATTCCAAGTCGGATTGCGATCTGTTTGTTGGCGAGGCCCTTCATCACCAGCAGTAGCACCTCGCGTTCGCGTTCGGTGAGTTCTTCGGTGTTGCCTACGTGCCCGGACCTGGTTCTGCGACTATCGACCAACACTCGTGCAACCTCCGCTGACAACGGCAGGCCCCCGCTCATCGCGTCGCGGATGGCTTGGACCAGCTGACGTGGATCGGAGTGCTTTAGCAAGTAACCGTCAGCCCCTGCTTCAACGGCGCGCGTCACGTGTGCCTCGTCACCGTAGGAGCTGAGGACAACCACACACGCTGACGGCTGTAACGCCTTAATCCGGCGCGTTGCCTCGATGCCGTCCATCACCGGCATGGAGATGTCCATCAGCACGAGGTCGGGGCGGTGTTTTGCAACCATGGCGATGGCTTGAGTTCCGTCCCCGGCGACGCCTACCACCGTGACGCCGCCATCGAGTTCCAACAGTTGTTGGAGGCCGATGCGGACGACCTGATGGTCATCGACGATGAGGACTGAGATCTGAGTTTGTGAATCGGTTACGTCGATCACGTCAAGGAGCGATAGATCGTTGACGTGCTCGACACCTGGGGCGGGCGTGGCCGAGTGCTGAACGGAAGGATCGGAATCGACCCCAAGGTGGAGCAACCCGTTGGACGATGCGGGGTGGGTCATTTGGTTCCTCCAGGAGGGGACCATCCGGGCCCCGATATGGGTAGTCGGAGTTGGATGCGAGTTCCCTGATTCGGCGCAGACCGCAGCCGCAACGAGCCTTGGCGCCCACTCACAAGGTCTCCCAATCCACGAAGGCCCACGTGCCCTTCAACCGCGCGTTCGGCAACAAGTTCAGGGTCAAATCCGAACCCGTTGTCCTCGACGGTCAGGAGGAGTTCGTCGTCGGCGACCAGGATCTGGAGGTCCACATGCGACGCATCGGCGTGGGACACGATATTGCGGATGGCCTCTTGAGCGACGCGATAAGTCAACCTCGATACGCCTTCGGGCAGCGGGTCAGCGAGACCAGTTGTTGCCATCGATGTGGTTAAGCCTCGATTGTGGAGACGAGCACAGAGCGATTGGACGGCCGTCTCCAACCCTTCTTCCCGCAAGTTTGGCGGGTAGATCTCGATGATAAGTGAACGGAGCGAATGGACAACTTCGCGGATTTGGCCTTCCGCGTTGGCAAGCGTTGCCTGAACAGCCTCGCTTTCTCCAACTGAGTCCAGCGATGGTCGCTCGGCGCGCATCCTTGCGGCAGCGAGTGTGAGCGACACGCCGGTGAGGTCCTGTACAACGCCGTCATGGAGATCTGCTGCCAGGACACGACGTTCGGTGTCTGACGCTTGGACCGCGTGCTGAAGGAGTAACTCTCGTTGCATCGTTGCCCGGCGTAGCCGACGAGCAACCGATGCGACCAACACGGTGCCGGTGAGGGTGAGCGCAGCCAGCCCGCCGAGAATGCCGGGTGCGAACTCCAAGAGCACATTTCGACCGCTGGTGATGACCCGGGAGTAGGGCATATAACCCTCGAACAAGAGTCGTTCACCAGACATGGCGGTTATTGGCAGGTAAACCTCGAGGAGGCGCCCTTCTTCTCGTTCAAATTGGTTCTCGTACTTTTCAAGCGTTGTCGGCTCTGCTTCGATCCCGCCGTGGAGGAGCACTTCCATCGCCTCGTCATCCAGCACCACGCCGGTGGCGAGGAGGAGCCGTTCGTCGTCTGCGTACAACAACTTCCCGTCAGATCCCCACAGTTTGATACGAACCATGCCACCGCTGCGCCGAGCCTGTTGGCTGATCAGGTGCATGTCGTCCAACGCTGCGTTGCGTGTTTTTTCGTCGGGTGATCGCAACGCACGAAGTTGCTCGCCGGTGAGCGCAGGCTCCATGAGACTGGTCCCAACGATAAAGACGGCCCGCTTTGCGTCGGCGATGGCTTCTTCCATGCCGATCCTGCGGCTCAACCGACCGAGGAGCAGCGTCACAACGAGCATCATGAGAACCGACAGCACCGCATAACGCCCGACTTCTCGTACGACGGAGTAGGGCTGATCGGAGTCGAGATGATGATGACCTGGATCCTTTACCGCCGCCTGACGCCGGGAATGACGTGAGCGACCGACTGGCGGACCCCCACCTGAGGTGCTCAGGGTTGTATCCCTCCCTTGGTCAGGGTGGTCCAACGTTTCGTGCTCCGCAAGCCTGTCCGGCTGGTGGTTGGGTCGAGTTTCGGGTCGAGTTTCGGGTCGAGTTCTACGGCGCGAACCACCGGCACGGCGCACCGTGTGGTCGTTGTCCGACGGACCTGTGATCGCGAGACCAGACGTGTTGATGCCGACAGTGTGACCGGATCGGGACGGCTGGTCTATTGGACCTTGGTCGTAGCCCGAGTGTCGTGATTGGCGTTGGCGCACGTGTCGATCATGGACAGGACGACCAGAGACGGGTGACCGCAGATCAGATCGAGCAAGTCAGTGAGCAGGGCCGAATCCTCAACAGTCATCGGTGCGTGGTGGAGCATGATCCCGACAGGAGAGTGCGATCCGAGGGCGGAGCAAATCCGTTGAGCAAGTTCCGCAGCGGTCCAACGGACCCCGCTGGTTGCTCCTTGCCAATTGAGCGTTATCGGAAGCTGCGCCAGATTGGGTTGGTACAACACAGTGGCGGTGTTGTCTTGCGAAAGGATGCGAAATTCGAGCTGTGCAAGTGCCGCTGCAGTGTGTGAAGTGCACCGGTTCCAGGGTGGCGTGAAAATCGGGTCGACCGCACCACCCAAGCGGTATGTCAGGAGATCTCGGCCTCGGCTGATATCGGCGATCTGCTGATCGAAGTTTCGGCTCGGACCGAATTCGTGTTTGCGCCCGCTCGACTCGTGATTCACGTGTCCAAAACCGTGCTGGTGGAGTCCAACTTGGCCGTGCGAGCGGCGAGCAATCAGATTCTTGCCAAGAGCGGGGTCCAATTCCGTCGGGATGACGGCAAGATCAATCGGGAGGTGGCGCAACTCAAACGCATCAAGCAGCGAAAACAACGACGGCGTGTCCCACCCGGCATCGTCATCGCGGAAGAACACGGAGTGTGACGTGTCGGTCGAATCCAGCAACTGCCGTACGGGGTCGAGCCAAGATCCACTCATCGGTTTCACCTGCATCACGCGCGCCGTTCGGCGAGGTGGCGTTCAAGGAGTTCGACAACGATTTCCGCCGACCGTCGTCTGCCATCGAGATCCAAGCGAATCGGAGAGGGCGTCCACGACGCGGCGTTGCTTACCGCTGAGCAGTAGGTGTGTTCTGTCAGCGTTGCAGCTGGTGCGTGGAGCAGCGCACCGAGCGATGCCAGCTGTTCAGTACGCCGGGACTGTTCGTCCTCCTTGCCCGCTGCAAATGGCACGACAATCGCTGGGGTGGAGGCCCGGAGCAAGTCCATGGTGGTGTTGTATCCGCCCTGGCTGACTGAAACCCTTGACTTAGCGATCTCGCCGGCCAGGTTGTTCACCGAGCGGATCGCGTGGAGGGTGTCGGATCCGTTGCTTTCCCGTTGCAGCCATTCCCAATCTGCATCCGGGAGAAAGGGACCCGCAACGACGGTGGTGCGAAGGCCTGTTTGTTGCCAGACCTGGTTGTGGGCTGCAGCAGCTATGCGGACCAATGGACCACCAACCATTCCGCCACCCGAGGAGACAATGACCCGGTCGATTCGGTCACGAGGGTCGACCCGAACTGCGTTCTGGTCATCGGTGACGAAGCCCGTGTAAAAAACAGGAACGGTGAGCGGAGTTTGCGGTCGAAAGGATTGCTCGATGGTGGCGAAATGTGGATCGCTGTGCATCAAGATGGCATCGAGGTGTGCGTTGGCGTAGACACAAGCGCGCTCGTCATGACGGTCCTGGTCTTTGCGTTGGTTCACCAATATGTCCCGCAGGCTACAAACGACAAGCGGAGTGGTCTGCGCGCGTACCTTTGTCAGCAGCGGTTCGATCTCAAAGGCAAACTTTTTTCGCCCAAACGGGAAGAGCTCAAGCACCACTACATCGGGTTGTTCAAGGCTCACGGTGTCAAGGATTGAGGCCACTCGGTTTTTGCAGGCAGTGGCCACATCGACGTCGGGATCGAGGGAAACGAGTTGGTATGACTCGTCGTGGCCAAGCGGCGCGAGATTCACCATACGAACACCGTTCGGAATAAAGGTGCCTTCGGGTAGACGGCCTCCGTTAAGAATCACCACGTCGAAGTGCTCCGCGAGGCCGCTCGCCAGCGCAAGTGAGCGGACCAGGTGGCCAAGTCCAACAGAATGCTGGCAATAGAAGAGCAAGCGAGGGAAGGTTTTCACGATGGGAGTTTCCTGACCAAGGTTGGATTCGACGATTTGGCTGCATCTGCTAGGTGTTGGGCCCGAGCCAGTAGCGGTTCCAGACGCTCGATGGTGCGTGGCCGGATTCGATTCACCGCTCGGACGGATTGCTCGACCAAAATTGCAGCAGCGGTGTGCCAAGCGATGCTCTCATTGGACAGCGGCGCTGCTGTCTGGTTGTACCCGCGTGAAAATGCAGCTTCTGTTCGGTCACCGTGTCGCTGATCCGTGAAATAGTCGTCGCCTGCCGATATCTCGCCCAGGACAGCGTCACGATGCACTCGGGCGAGGAGACTTCCCACATCGGCTGCAGGGTCGCCAATCCCGGCCTGGTCAAGATCGATCAGAGACACTTGGTTCCCGCTGAGCAGTGCATTGTTGGGGTGGCAATCCCCATGAAGCAAAACGTGTCTTTGCGTCGGTGGACGTGACGCAACCAGGCTCGCCGCAAGTACTGCAAACCTGCCAGCGAGGTCGGGCCGAACCGACCCGACGATTTCAGCGCTGCGTTCGATGCGCGAGTCGTCGAGTCGTTCGAACCGGTGCTCAGATCCTTCAAGCGGGAGGGAGTGCAAAGTGCCAATTGCGCGTCCAAGGAGTTCGAAAGCGTTGGGGAGTGTGGCTGGTGCCTGGCTGCTCACGCCAGCCCACGGAACACCAGGCATCGGCTCGAGCACCAGGCTGTCCTCGTCAGTTGCCAGGATCTCGGGTGAGCGGACCCCGTTGGCCGCTTCGGCAAGCCCGGCTGCGACCCTCCGATACCGGCGTGAAAGCAACGCAATGTCGACGGTTCCCGGTGCGTAGTGCTTCAGATAGCCAAGCACCAGCCCGGGCTCGGATCGGACACAAAGGGTCAAGGATCGCTCGGCTGCGTACTCAACGACTTCAAGCGACGAGGCGGTCGGTAAACCGAGAGTTGTCAGCACTCGCGGACTTGGTGACAGGAATTGATCCACGTTGAGGAGGCGCCGGTCGTTGGGGAGCGACCACCACACCGAGGAGGTTTGTGGGTGGTGCAACACGGGTCGAAGTATGGGTACCTCGATGATGCACCGTTGCGCTTTGGCAAAGGCAGCCACTCCGCCATCGGCGAAGGTTCGAGCTGTGACCAGTTGCGTCGCCTGACCCCCGGGGCCGTCGATGGTGACACGGTAGGTCACTCGAAGGCTTTCCCCGATGCGGTACTTCACTCGTTTGATGACTACGTCGGATACGCGATATCCGAGCGCATTGCACATCAGTTCCGAAATAAGGTTTCGTGCATAATGCTGGTCCAATAGTCGCTCGCGTCCTGGGACTGCGTCGTCTGTCGGCAGCCGCGACAAGTTGTATGAGTATGTAACAACTGAGCTGCTCATCGTGGCGTCACATGTGTGATGAGGGTGGCTTCTGCGCCGTGAACGGTTGCCACAATTACTGGAGCAGGTAGCTTCACGCCGTAAGTAGGAGAGACCCAGCCTTGTTCAACCCGCGCCGAGACACCTTGGACCATGCTGCCCGCTGTTGCTGACGCACCCGATGCTGTTGCCGTGATGGTGAAGTGTCCGTATGGAGTTTCGATCAACGCGCCACCGTCGCACTGAGTGAGCGTGGTACGGCCGGTGGCCGTCGCGGGGAGGTGCCACCGAAGATCGAAGCGGTGGCTCTGCGACGAACGTACGTTGTCAACGACACGCCATCCGGTTTGCGAGTCAAGATGCAACGAGCGAATGTGGACAGCCGGGTAGCTGGGGCTGATGACCTCTCCGACCAACGTGTCGTGGAGTGTGCCGTGGGCATCGAGACGGGTGTCTCGTTGTAGCAATCGAGCCGTGGACTGAGGACCCTTCGGTTTTCCCCGTCTGAATGGGATCTGGTCGCTTCCGTCGACGGTAATGGTGTTGTGCGCAGCGGTGCCTTTGAACGTCCGCCGCCAACCTTCAGGCTCTTCGTCATAGGAGTAGCGGCCTGGGTCCACGGTGATTGGTTGCCCATTGGCATAAAGCAAGACGGAGAGTTGGTCATAGTGCCCGTGCCCCCCAGCACCAATTGGACCTATGTCCATGAGGGCCCACCATTCGTGTGCATACGAACGAACTGTCGTTCCCCATCCGCTTCGCTGCACTGCGTATCCACCAACGGGGAACGTGGGGCAGGTCTCGGTCGGGCGTTCACCGTGGATCCCTTCGGTTGCGGCGAACAGAAGGTCCGCTCGTCCCAGTACCTCAGCCGCAAGGCTCAAGAGTGGACGGAAGTCCGCTTCGTCGCCGTCAGAGACTGCAGGCGTGATGCCATCTGGACGTTGCCAGTGCATCGCAACAGTCGCTGCGAGACTCGTGCGCGCAACAAGGCGGTCAGGAACCGTGAGAGCGACGCGTCGCGCATTCGCAATTGCTCCGACTAGTGATCGGAGAACTATTCCGTGGTAGTCCGTCGATAGTTCGCATTGAACACCGTCGTCGCCGATGTCGGTCTCCGCGTTGTCGGCAAGTATTTCGAGCGCGCATTGGGCTCGGGAGGAGTCTTGAAAGGCAATGCCTAAGAGGAGCAGGGAGTAGATCTCGAGCGTGCGGTGATTGCGCGCCGCTGTGAGGTTGTCTGCAAGATGGTCTGCGTCTTGGCGAAGCCGTGCAGTGAGTTGTTGTACGAAAGAGTCAGGGAAGCCGGGGAATTCCGGCGAGTCGGTAAATCGCTGCCATGTGTACAGCCAGTTCTGCATGCGACGCGCCGAAACGTCCGAGCTGTCGTGTCCCACAGGAACCTGCTCACAGAAGCTTGAGACCAGCAGCATCCACGTAGAGGCGTAAGCCTCGGCCGGCTCTTGTGAAAACGCGTACGCGAGGTCGAGTCCCTCGTATCCCTTTACCCACTCGATGCGCCACTCCTCGTCAGCGATGGGGCTGACCGTCCAGGTGGGCGGCATCGGGAGTTGAGCTGTCACCCCGCAGTGAGTGAACTCGCCGCGCACCACTGCATCCGCGATTCCCACATCGCGGTGGAGGTGATCGATCACACAGAGGACGCGACTCGATGGAGCGGTGATCATCACGAACTCCGTCCGAACAACGAAGCCATCCGCGCCGCAAGCGTGTCGCCGTCGAAACTGGCCATGACAGTGGCGTGTCCGGATGATGCAAGAGACGCCGCCAGCGCTGGATCCTTTGCCAAACGCAAGAGCGCATCGGCAAGGGAGTGGGAGTCTTCGCTGGGCACGAGCAGGCCGTTGTCTCCAGACCGAATCAACTCAGGAATACCAGACACCGAGGTCGATACGACAGGAAGACCCGATGCCATCGCCTCGACCAGCACGTTGGGGATGCCGTCGCGATCGCCGTCCTGATCGATCTTGCACGCGAGCACGAATACGCTTGCGCCTCGGTACAGCGCCAAAAGTTCAGCCTGCGACTGTGGGCCGACGAGGGTGACGTTTCGCTCTAGTCCGAGCTCGCCGATCAACGTGGCGATGGACGATGATTCGCTGCCGGGCTCGCCGGCGATGACCAGTTCGAAATCCAAGCCGCGGTCGCGCAGTTCCGACGCCGAACCCAGCAACACATCGAACCCCTTTTTCGGAACCATCCGTCCCACGCTGACCATCCGAAACCTCGCGGGGATCGTCTGAGGGGGAGGGTCATTGAGCAGCAACGAGAAGTCCGCGTTGAGCCCGTGGTAAGCGAGGACGATGTCTGCATCGGGAGCGACTTGGCGGAGATGTTCGACGTTGGCCGCGGTACAGGTAACGACGAACTCTGCGTCCATCGCTTTGCGCAAGAGTAGGCCGGCGGGGTTCAACGATTCGCGATAAATGTCCTTGGCGTGGCCCGTGAACGAGAACGGGATTCCCGTGATCTTGGAAGCCAGCCAGGTGACGGTCGTTGTGCCGTGAGCGAAGTGCGCATGCAAGTGCGTGACGTCGTTGGCCGTATCCAACTGGTGAGCGAGCGCGGTGGCCAGTAGCCATTCCTTTGCATAGATCGCCTTAGGACGCCATCCACTCCGTGCCCGCCAGGATTGGCGAGACGCAGCGCCGAGCGAGCGGCAAAGTCCAAACGGATGGCGACGAGCCGAGTGCACAATGTGTTGGAGGAAGTTCGGGACATTCGTTGCGAGCCAACGTGGGAAAGACGAGCTCTTGATCGAAGTGAGGACAGGGAGGCGTACTGGCACCGCAACGATTCGGTCGACAACTGGATGGGTGCTGTCTTCTTCGGCCTGGGTGCATACATAAATGCGTAGCGGGATGCCCAACTGTTCTAAGCGCCAGATCTCGCTGGCGATGAACAGTTCTGACAACCGTGGATATCCCTTGAGTACATAGGCAATGCTGCCGGGGTGCCCGTTTCGATTCATCGGTCCGCCGCCTGTCGTACATGGTCGGCAGCGTGGGACGCACCCTCATCTCCGTACGCACGTTCAAGCGCATCGCAGAAGTCAGAGGAACAACATTCGAGTGCAAACCGCTCGCAGGCGGTGTCGCGTGCTGCAGAGCCAAGTCGCTGACGCAATGCTGGGTCCGACGCAAGCTGATCGAGTGCACGGGCCAGCGCTTCGACGTTTTCGGGCTCCACAAGGATTCCATTGCGTTCGTGATCGATGGCCGAAGGGACTGCTGCGACTCTGCTTGCGACGAGGGCGCAACCGCTGGCCATTGCTTCCAACACCACGTTCGGCAAACCATCGCGGTCGTTGTTGGAGTCAATGATGGACGGGACTGCAACCACGTCAGCCTCGCGGTACGCATCCGGGAGTTGGTCGTGGGTAGCGGAACCAGCGAACTGAACTCGTGCGTTTAAGTCGAGTGAGTCGATGAGCTGCTCGAGTCGTTCGCGTTCAGTGCCGGAACCGATCAACGTAAGCGTGTGTGCGATCGTGGTGACTGCTAGCGCGTTCAGGAGAACAGAGAAGCCCTTCTTCTCAACGAACCGGCCAACCGAAAGAATTCTGAGTGGAGCGTTAGGCGGGCTTGTATGCGCGCGAATGAAACCCGGATGAAACCGGTCGAGGTCTACGCCGTGGGGTAGCAGCGTTGGCGTCATGCCGGACTCTGCAACAACTGCCGCTACGTCTGCGTTGCAGGCAACCACCACAGCCGAGTGGCTTGCGCGGCGCTTGAGGAGCTCAGGAGAAATCTTTCGTGCGTCCAGAGCGTGGGTGCTGAAACCGAACTGCACGCCAAGAAGGTCCGCCGCGTGCTCGGCGACCGTAGCCGGAACGTGGGCAAAGTATGCGTGCACACCAGTTACTCCCAACGTTCCGGCGTGTGTTGCCAGTGTTGCGGCCTGAGCAATCTCGGTGCCGGCAGGGAGGACGGTCACAAGGTGAGCAAGGTGGCAGTGCCCGGGTTGGGGCTCAGATTTAGACGCCTTGGTGGCGTAGATCGCAGCGAGCATCCCCCGCTGGTGCAGGGCCTGAAGTTCGTTCAACGCGAACGTCTCCGAAAGACGGGGCCAACCTGAAACGACCACAGCGATACGAGCGCTGTACCGTTGTCCAGAAGATGCGTTCATTGGTTCTTCCTCCCGACCCCGGCTTGCCGGATGCCAGCATTGGGTTCCACGCCGACTCGGTTGCAGCACTGCTCCATCAACAACTTGGCGTAACGACCAGTGCGCTTCGTCTTCGTTACCTCGAGTACCGCCCTGGTGCCCGTTTCCTTGCCCAATGGCGAGCATCGGTTGACGGAACGGACCAACTGTTTGTCATTTCCGTGGGCTGGGTGCCCAGCACTGGACGCAGCCTGCACGCATCGATGTTCCCGGCGGATCCGGTTTTGCGAATCGGTGCCACAACACCTTCTGAGGTGCTCGCGTGGGTTCCGTACCAGCGGGCAGCAATCCGTCGAACGGGTTCCAGCGGTTGGGGAGACGAGGTTCAAGGCGGTGTGGTCGAAAAGTTCTACGCAACCGATTCTGATGTGGACGCAGCCATGCGTGCTGCGTCGGTCAACCTCAATGTGCGGACAGCGCCGATTGTCAGCGTTGACCGTGATCGTCGTTGCGTGGCGCAGCAACTCATCCCCGGGAGCGGGTTCGATGCGTCCAGCGCGGTCAGCGTCTCCTTCGCTGCGGGTCAGCTGCTGCAGACGCTCCATAGTTCGCCGGTTGCGGACGTCCCAGTTTTCGGTCCCGCCGAGTTGCTGGGTCAGTGCGCCGCGGTCGTTGACCTTGTCTCGTTTGCGCTGCCCGTCCACCGTGATCGGTTGGCAGCGGTCCAGCGCAAGCTGACTGATGTCATCGCAGAGTTCTTGCCCGACTTCTTGCCGAATGGCGCAGGCGCACTGGTGACCAGCCATGGTGACTTCAACGCAGGTCAGCTGATTGGAGAAACGCAGAGCGATCGGGTTCCACACGCCGCAAGCCAACTGACACTTGTGGACCTCGACACGCTGTGTCGTGCACCTCGAGCCCTGGATGTTGCCGCTTATGTAACCAACGTGATGAGCGGACGGGTGGGCGATGATTTGCGTGCACTCGATACTCTTGACAACCTGAAGACAGGTTATGGGTCGGGCAGAATCGAGCACCTCGACTGGTTCCTGGCTGCCACGTTGCTGCGGCGCTGTGACCGCGCTTTGCGTCGGGCAAAGAAGGACTGGCCGGACCGCACCGAACGATTGATTCTCGCCGTGGAAACCTTCGCTGAGCGCTTGAGCTGAGTTGGTTTGCCCGCAGACGATTTGACGTTCCTTGGAGCTGCGGCGGAACTCGCTTGTCACAGGCGTCCGCCCTGTCCGCCAGGTCCAGCTGTGGCCAACAACTTGGTTGTATGGCGCTCGCTGACCCAGTCGAATTCGGCCGCAAGGCCAGACGCGATAGTGGTTCGAGGGTTCCACCCAAGGACCCCGCGCGAGTGTGGTGTCTGCGCCGGTCCGACGCACGTCGCCAGGTTGATCCGGTGCTGCGCCAACGTTGAGGTCAGTTCCAGTGATTTCCGACAGCATGGCGATCACTTCGTTCATGGTCGCTTCTTGGCCGCCACCGACGTTGATCGCTCCGCGGAGGTCTGCGGTCGCGCACCGAACGGTTGCGTCCACTGCGTCATGGACAAACGTGAAGTCGCGTGACTGTTGACCGTCACCGTTGAGGGTGAACGGGGCTCCGCCGTTGGCCGCTTCGCACAACTTGCGGAACGCCATGTCGGGTCGTTGGCGTGGTCCGTACACGGTGAAGTAGCGGAGGCCGATTGACCAGAGACCCTTCGCTCCGTATGTGCCGGCCAACGATTCACATGTGCTCTTGGTAACTCCGTACGGCGATAGGGGTCGGTGTGGAATGGTCTCGCCGCATGGATAGTCCGTGGCATCTCCGTAGACGGAAGAGGAAGACGCGTAAACAACCCGCTCACAACTGGCGTCGAGAGCAGCTTCGAAGACCCGCTGCGTCCCGATGACGTTGTCTCGCACGTACCGGTCGAAACCAGTCCCGAAACTGCCGCGCACGCCCGGTTGAGCGGCAAGGTGGAACACCACGTCTGCGTTGTTGAACACACGTGACAGGTCATGGGCGGCGATATCGGTTGTGACGAGGTCGAACTGGGTGTCCCCTGCCAAGCCGTCGAGGTTGGCCAACTTGTCCGCAGGGTCGTAATACGGGGTGAACGCGTCTAACCCGGTAACCCTCCAACCGTCGGCGACAAGCCGTTCGCTCAGATGGGACCCAATAAATCCGGCACAACCGGTGACCACTGCTCGCATGAGTCCACTGTGCGGTGTCACGTGGGCGGCCCACTATTGGACAATGGTGCTAGGCCACGCCTTTCCCAGCGGGGTCGAGCTACCCGGTTTCCGTGTGGGTCAGTCTCGGTGCCAGCATGGGATATGACCGATCAGCAAGCGTTTCTCGATGTACTCGCCACGACGCGGGCAATCCGTCGGTATCGGCCGGACCCGATTCCACCTGCTGATCTGCAGAAGATCCTGTTTGCTGCGAGTCGAGCCCCCACTGGGTCCAACCGGCAGGGGTTTCACTTTGTTGTGCTCACGGACTCCGAGAAGTCCCGTGCGGCCAAGAAGCTGTTGGGCAACGTGGCCAAGGCGGTCTGGGCTGACAAACGTGAGGCGGACGGTTACGACGCCGGCAGCGGGGCCGCCGCCGATACTCCCAAGGCCCGGATGGCAGCGACGATGGCCCATTTTGTGGAGCACTTCGAAAATGCGCCGGCGGTTGTCATTCCATGCCTTCGCCGCCACCGTGCACCCACTCCGTCTGAAGGAGCTTCGGTCTACCCGGCGGTCCAGAATCTTCTTCTGGCAGCTCGGGCTCTGGGCTATGGGGGTGTGATCACCATGTGGCAGCAAGGCGTCGAAGCGCAACTCCGCGAAATCGTCGGTATCCCCGACGAGATCGCGCTGTGCGCAACCATTCCCCTCGGACGGCCCGTGGGTGCTGGGCACGGCCCAGTTCGGCGGCGCCCGTTGGCAGAACTCGTTAGCGGGGACACATGGGGAATGGCGCCTGGGTGGGCAGTGGATCCGGAAGGCACCCGGTTTACCCAGGCGGGGCCTCCCCGATGACAACTCCTCCAGATGGAGTGCCATCTTATGAAATGGTTCCGATACCAACCGCTGGCCGTACCTTTGTACGGTCACGCATAGTTGCTTTGGGCGACGTCAATCCCTACGGGCGCATACGGTTGGATGGGCTGGCCCGGATCATCCAAGACATCGCTACTGCCGATGCCGCCGATGCTCTTAAAGGAAGCGCGTATGCGTATGTGCTGAGACGGTTGGTGCTCGCCATCAAACAGACCCCCAAGATCGGAGAACGTCTCACGCTCACCACGTTCTGCGGAGGCACCGCGCGCAGCTGGGCTGAACGCCGGACCTCCGTGGTGGGGGACCAGGGTGCATCGGTCGAGACGTCCGGGATCTGGGTTCCAATTGACGCTTCTGGACGGCCAAGCCGCCTTCCGGAAGACTTTCTGTCCGCCTACGCAGAAGCTGCCGGCGGGCGAAGAGTCGAGGCTCGGCTCACGCATGGCATCCCACCCGAAGCCGCCACTCGTATCCCTTGGACGTTGCGCTACACCGACCTGGACACGTTGGGCCACGTCAACAACGCTGCGCATTGGTGTGCCGTGGAAGAGAATCTTCGCGGCCGTGAGGTTGCACATGCCGAGATCGAGTTCGTAGGTGGACTCCTCGTAACAGAGCCATGCTCGTTTGTCGCTGTCGAACAACCTGACCAGCTCGATTCCTGGTTGTGCGCCGAACGTCACGTCAGATCGTCCCAACGAGTGTGGATGTCCATGTAAGCTTTCCCCGCTCTCGTCAGTAGACGAGATGTGGTCGGCCCTTCTGATTGTGGGTTGACCTAACCCATTTGGCTGCGCGGCAGCCCGATCAGAGAAATAGAGCCATGAACCATGATCCTCTTTCCGAGGACCTCGGAAACACGTATGCCCTGGCACCAGTCGAACCAGAATTGCTGTTCGACGAAGCCGACCTTGAAGAGCACGACAGCGATGAATTCGTTGCCGAAGACATCGATCTAGAAGACGATCTCGCCCACCGCCCTCACGCCGAGGTTGACCTCGACGATGACGATGAAGAAGACGACCTCGTCGCGTCTTCGGAACTGTCTGACGACTTTTCTGAACACGGTTCCGATGACGTAGACGGCACTCATGCCGCTCACGACGCAGACGATGTAGACGATGCAGACAAGACACCTACCTGGGGTGACCTTGGCGTGCCGTCGGACCTCGCTCGTGCGCTCGACACTGCGGGTATCACTACGCCGTTCCCCATCCAGATCGCCACGTTGCCAGACGCGCTTGCAGGCAAAGACATCTGCGGCGAAGCCCCAACCGGTTCAGGCAAAACCCTCGCCTACGGCATTGTTGCAGTCAGTTCTGTTGGCGAAGTTCGCTCCCGTCGCCCGCACGCACTCGTCCTGGTTCCAGTTCGCGAACTGGCCGAACAAACGTCTCGCGCATTGCAGCCGCTCAGCAAGGCTCGCAATGTATGGGTACAGACTTGTGTCGGCGGTGTCGACATCGGTCGTCAAGCCAACGCACTTCGTAAGGGTGTTGGCATTGTTGTGGCTACCCCGGGTCGTCTCATCGACCTCCTCAGCCACGGCGACATTTCCTTCGACGACCTCCGCGTTGTTGTCATCGACGAAGCAGACCGTATGGCCGACATGGGATTCCTGCCCCAGGTCGAACAGATCCTGTCCGATGGTTCGCGCAACGGCAGCGGAGACCGTGCCCAGGTGCTGTTGTTCTCAGCCACCCTCGACGGTGACGTCGGCGAGCTCGTGCGGCGTTACCAGCACCAGCCTGTTCGGCATTCGACGGCTGGCGTTGGTCTGTCCAGCGAAGAAGACCACGTCGACACCGTTGGCGACCACCTTCGCGTGCTGGTTCGTCACGAGTCCAAGATCGACGTGGCTGCGGCCATTGCCGAGCCAGCTCGTCGTTCCCTGATGTTCGTAAAGAACCGCTTTGCCAGCGAGCGCGTCGCAGACGCACTCAACGAGCGCGGCGTCACAGCAGCCCACCTCCATGGCGGGCTCACCCAGGGTGCACGCAACCGAGTCATCACCAGTTGGGCCCGCGGCGATGTACGTACCGTGGTCGCCACCGACATGGTTGCTCGTGGTTTGCACATGGACCACGTCGATGTGGTGGTGCACCTCGATGCCCCACAGGACGAAAAGGACTACATTCACCGCAGCGGCCGCACCGGTCGTGCCGGCGCAGCTGGCACCGTGGTCAACCTCATCCGCAAAGAACAGAAGCGTTTTTACGATGCACTGGAGCGCCGTCTCGGCGTGACCTCGCGTGAAGCATTGCTCGACGACGTAGTGGACCGCCTGCGTGAGCAGGTCAAACTGTCCGAGGCTGCTCCCGTGTCAAGTCGCGGGGCTACGCCGTTGCCAGTTGTCGAAGGTGCAGTCGACTACGACCAGTCCGGTGGCCAGGGCGGTTGGGGTCGCGATGGTGGCCGAGATGGTGGACGCGACAGCGGTCGTGACCGTGGCGGATTTCAAGGTGGCCGTGGCCAGCGTCCGTCCTTCGGACGCGACCGTGGCAACGATCGCGGCCCGAGCCGTGGATTCGACCGTGGCCCTGAGCGAGGAAGTTTCGATCGTTCCGAGCGTCCTCCACGTGGACCAAAGCCCGGCCAGACCGATTGGATTCCGCAGGAAGAGTGGCAAGCCAAACGGGACGCAGAACGAGCTTCTCGTGGCGAACCCGCGTGGCTTCCACAGGCCGAGTGGCAGGCTAAGCGAGACGCAGAACGCGCTGATCGTGCTGCCAACGACCCAACCTGGATTCCACAGGAAGAGTGGCAGGCCAAGCGAGACGCAGAACGCGCCGAGCGCGGTGAGCGTCCGTTCCAGAAGCGTGAAGGCTCCTTCGACCGTGGTCCTCGCAACGACCGTCCGTTCGGTGACCGTGGAGACCGTGGTGACCGTGGTCCAAGTCGTGGATTCGACCGCGGAGACCGTGGCCCTAGTCGTGGCTTCGACCGCAACGATCGCGGCGGACGTCCAGGTGGAGATCGTCCTGGTGGAGATCGTCCATGGATCCCGCAAGAAGAATGGGCTGCCAAGAAGGACGCAGAGCGTGCCGAGCGCGGCGAGCGTCCGTTCCAGAAGCGTGAAGGCTCCTTTGACCGTGGGCCTCGCGCCGGTGGAGATCGCCCTTGGGTTCCACAGGAAGAGTGGAACGCTCAGCGCGCCGCTCGCGGTGACCGCCCTTGGGTTCCACAGGAAGAATGGGATGCTCGTAACGCTCAGCGCGACGGTGGCCGTGAAGGTGGCCGTCCTGGTGGGTTCGACCGTGGCCCGAGCCGATTTGGCGGCAACGATCGTGGTGGTTCACGCGATGGTGGCCGTCCGGGTGGTTTTGACCGTGGCCCTCGTAGCTTCGATCGCAATGATCGCGGTGGCCCTGGTGGTTCGCGTGATGGTGGCCGTCCTGGTGGCTTTGACCGTGGCCCGGCGCGCAGCTTTGATGGTGCGCCACGTGGACCTCGGCCATTCGGCGGCGCAGACCGCGGCGACCGGACTGGCTTCAGCCGGCCAGAACGCAGCTTCGGCGGCGGCGCTGGTGCAAGTGCACCTCGCGGAGACCGCCCATGGGCGCCTCGTGAACCGCGTCGCGATGACCGTCCATCCAACGCTGCACCCGGTGGAGACCGTTGGGACCGTGGATCTTCACGGCCAGCAGGTCCTGCCCGTGGTGATTCCGGTTTTGGTGGACGCCCGTCGCGTCCAGCCGGTGCTCCTGGCCGGTCCGGCGCATGGTCTGATCGCAGCGGCGCCCCCGCCCGTGACAGCCGCCCTGGCTCTGATGGCCAGGGCCCTGACCGTCCCGGCACCAACGGGTATGTGCCCCGCGGTGTGAAGATGTGGCAGGCCGGACGGCGTAACCGCCCCGATGCCTGATTCGCTGAATCCGTCTGAATGAAAAGAGCCTCCGTGTGTATGCACGGAGGCTTTTCTTTTTGCCGGCTTGGTCGACTTGGTCGGAGGCGTTTGGACCTTGACGGCTGACGTTTGGTGCCGAGTTTGGCTACGGCCAGGAACGCTTTGTTGGCTCGTGACGCTTTTCGGCATCGCTGCGCATCCACTCTTTGCGCCAACTCTTGATGGCTGGCCCCTGCAACTGTGGGGTTTCACCACGTGCAGCATTACGACGCGTGGTCCACCAACCATTTGCTTCTTCGTCAGCCAACTCCGCAACAGCGTGTTCAATTCGCTCGCCCATCCGACGAGGGTCTTCGCCGTCCATCGGATAGAGGGGGAAACCGAACGTCACCGTTGTGGTGCCTCGTTTTGGCACGTTGGCGCCGCGTGGCAACACACGTCCCGTTCCTTCGAGGTGGATGGGAATGACCGGCACGTTGGTACGCGTACTGAGGAATGCGGCACCTGGCTTGAAGTCGCCCGCCCAGCCATCAGGAGACCTGCCGCCTTCCGGGAAGATCACCAGGCTCCATTCGTCGCGGAGTAACTCGATGGCCCGGTCAGATGACGAACGAGACACCTTGCGTCGTTCGATGGGGATTGCGCCGATTGCAAGCGCGCTGAGCACTGCTTTCACCCGTGTGTCGAAGAAGTAGTCGGCCGCTGCGGCGACAATGATCTTCTTGCGAAACTGCGCAGGTACAGCGCTGAGCACGAGAAACGTGTCCAGATGCGACATGTGGTTTGCAGCAAATATGACTGGGCCGTCAATACCAACGATTCGGTCAGTTCCTTGCAACTGCGGCGAAGCAATGAGGCCTACGCCGGGGCGCATCACTCCTTCGGTCAACGCTCGACGAAAGACCCTGGCCCAGGGATCTCGCGCCCATGCGGTATCGAAGTTGGTCTCCAACGTGGAGCGGTCTTGCTCCCGAGCAACAGAGCTTGGCCACGACGGGCTGGTGAACGGGAACATCCGCATTTGGCGCGGAATCAGGCTCTTGGCGGAATCGGTAACCCCGGTTCCAAGCGGTCCGCGCCGCAGCGTTGCTCGCAGGCCGGATTCCTCGTCGGAATCAAACAGTGGTCTTCCGACGCGCTCTCTCAGCCGGTCTGAAAGCCCGGACAGCCGCTCAACTGGCGACGTTGTTGCATCACCTGGCACGGAGGCACTCTTCGCAGCGCCAGGCGACTTGCCCGGCTTTGCCATCAGTCGACCTCACACATGAAGATCGGCGGGTTGTGCAAATGCGTGATCGATGGGTCACGGCCAACCACGTCGGTTGCCATCTCTAAAGCATCTCGTAGCGTCGACGCCGGCGTGAAACCGAGGCGACGCACCGCACGAGGGTCTCCGCCGATGACGATGACTTTGCCGAGATGCTGCAAGGCGTGCGAACCCCAGTACCACATGTAGAACGGGTGGACCCCGTGGTAGGCGTACGAGGTGCGGTATAGGTGGCGGTACCACTCGTCCTCTGCGTACTTCTTTTCGTACTTCGCTTCCATCTCTTTCGGGTCCGTGGTGTCAGCCAGAACTTGCTCGAAGAAATCGATGTAGCTGGGGTGATGAACCGGGTGGAACTCCCACGGTGTGGGATGGCTCATGATCAGCACGCCACCCTCTCGTACCAGCGGCCGCTTGCGGTAGAGGTTGAAGAAGTAACCAAGGCCGAGGCACATCACCAGCACCGGGTTCATGATGGAGTTCACGTTGTATGGACCGATGTACGGCAAGCCCATGGTGAGGATGTCGGTCTGACCCTCCACCCGGACCAGTTGCTGACGATGCACCTGGGCAATGGTCAGTTCGTGAACGGCTTCGACTTCACCGGCTTGCACGCTGGTCATCTTGTGAGGTGCCTTGGTGGCATGAAAGATGGAACGCTTGGTGCGCGACGGAACACGATCCAGTGTTTTGGACAACGCGATGAACGAGGCGCGGTCCCGAGTGTTCCACTCCCATTCCCGCTTCTGCAGAAAGTTCATGGACGACGGGAACGCGTCATTGTTGATGGTGGACTCGATCTGGAAGATCTTGACTCCGGCTTCGCGGATGACCTTGCCCATCCGCCAGTTGATGTCGTGGAATGCAGACCGGTCTTTGTCCATGATGGACTTCGACGCACGCAACGTGTCTGGGTTGTGGTGGTGCCGAATGCCTTGGTAGCCAGCCAGGCCGGTGGCAGTTGATTTCCAACCGCCGTTCATCGCGACCAGGTTGATGTTGACGTACACAAGGAGATCGCTCTCCGCAGCGCGCTTGGAGAATTGAACTTGTTCCCCATGCTTTGTGGTGCCCAAGAACGTCATCGCTTCGGGATCTTCGGCGTCGTGGTTGTACAACCGACCGCTGGGGGCAAACGCGTCGTACACCCGGTCGCCGACAGCATGGCGAAGTTCAGCTTCGGTCATGCGGCGATGCAGGGCGAGCGCTGCGATGAGCTCGACGTCGTCCACGCCAGCTGCAGCTGCCTGATCGAGGACTTCCTCGATGATCATCTGGCGGATGTCCGGCCGCTCCATCGGAGGAAGCGGAAGCGAGATGTCGTCAAACGCAATGGTGAGCCGCATGCCAGAGAACAACAGCGACGCAAGGGGTTGACTGTCTCCAACCGGGTTAGCCAACGCGTGGCGAATTGCGCCTCTGGGATCCGCGAGTGGATCCACTGGTTCTGGCGCGTAGATGACACGCGTCCCAACGGGAAACCGCTCCAGGCGAAACCCCTCGCCGTGCCACATGAGCGTGGGCGGAGTCGACCGGTCGACGTCGAGTACAAACCCCGGGCGGGGCGCTCGTTTTGATGCGCTCATGCGTTGCGGTCCTTGTTTCGTGATGACGGTGTAGCGGCTGGTGCCGTTGAGGAAGTAGGCGGAACAGGTGGAGTGCGGCGAGCTTTGGGGTCGACGAGATCGAAGACCACTTTGAGAGTCCCGCGGCGCCCGGCGTTGGCTGCGTGGTCAATAGCTTCGGCGTAGCGATCCAGGGAGTACCGAGCGTTGACAAGGCGACCAAGGTGCGCTGTGCCAGCTAGCTCGATTGCCGCGTCGAACGTCCGACGTCCGCCAAGGAGTGGCTCGATGCCGTAGGCATAAGCGCCGGTCAGCGATACCTCTCTGTGCCACAAGGGTGTGAGGTCGATGGACATTGGGCCGGCCATGCCGACCAGCACGATTCGGCCACCGGGTCGTGTCATCCGGAGTGCTGTGTCGATTGAGTTTGCGCTTCCGACACAGTCGAACACCACATCGGCTCCGCCGGCAAGACGTTCGGCATCGCCATCGCCAACCGCAAGGCAACCAACGGTGCGTCGGACGGCTCGGACCAATCCCTTTGGCTCCACGACCTCATCTGCACCAGCAAGGCGAGCAGCGCGAATCTGTTCTGGATACTTGGCCCCGACAATGATCTTTGCTGGGCGGTTCCACATGCTGAGCGCGCTGATGGTCAGCGCGCCGAGAGTTCCGGCTCCGATAACAGCGACAATTGCACCATCGAGGGAACCAGGGGTCAGCGCTGCGTGGATTCCACATGCGGCTGGCTCGACCATTACTGCGTCGACGTCGGTCAGCTCGTCAGGTACTCGGTGAAGCTGCGACGGATGCGCAAGCATTTCGGTAGACCATCCGCCGCCAGTGTCTGCGCAGAAACCGGACTGAAGACCAGGACGAAGCGCCCCAAACGTGATGCGCTCGCAGCGGCCCAATTGACCAGAGGCACACCACGTACAGACTGGTGTGATGCCTCGGCTGACGCATCCCAACGCTGGCTCAACCACCACTCGGTTGTCATCGGAGTCGAGTGCGTACACCTCGTGACCTGGCACAAACGGGAACGACACAATCGGCTCAAACCATCGGGACGACCGGCCTTCCATGGTTGCGAGGTCTGATCCGCAGATCCCGCTCAGCTGTGGGCGGATACGGACCCAATCTTGCGATGGCAGTCCGGGGGGTGCCGGCTCTTCCAGTTGCAGTGGGCCATATGCGGCACCGCTTCCAGCTCGCAGTCCAGACGCAACTCGAGACGCAGCAAAACGGACGGGGGAGCGGTGATAACGCAGTGCTTTCAACGGTCTGCTCCGATCGAGTGGGAACGGCCCTTGTGAAAGCGGGTTGGGTTGAGGGGGCCGATGGGCAGCAGCGTGCGCGGACCTCCCGGGGCCTTCTCCCATTGCTCGATATGCCAACCGCGCTTGCGGGCGATGGTTGCCAGCTTCGGTTCGGGGTTGACTGCCACTGGGTGACCTGCAATTTCCAGCATTGGAAGATCTGATGCCGAGTCTGCGTAGGACACGGTCTCTTCCAAGGAAAGATTTTCCGCTTCGCAGTACTTGGCCAAGATGAGGGCCCGGGCTTCGCCGGTGGGCGGCGACACGTCGAGTTCGCCGGAGAACGTGCCATCCGGCCGGACCAGCATCGATGCTGCGACGATCTCGTCGAACAAGGGGCGCAGGGGCTCGACCAGAAAGTCAAGAGCGCCCGTGATGAGCACGGTTCGATGCCCCAAGGCCCGGTGTTCCCGAACTCGTCGAATACCCGCAGGAAAGCTCTTGGTGATGACCAGCTGGCTGAGGTACTCCCAGGAGTCCTCGCGGAGCAGCGCTGCTGGCGCGTCTTCGTAACGACGGTAGAACGACCGTAGGAAATCGCCTCGGTCTTTGCGGTCCAGCTTCAGCATGGACGGTGCCTGGCGGAACATATCGAGAACAAACTTGGTCCGCTCGGGGCCGCTCATGTCACGGGTGGCCAAGAACCCGAATGACTCCACCACGTTGGAGGCAATCAATGTGTTCTCGAGGTCGAACGCTGCCACGTGACGGTCGGGGGAAAGTATGGTCTTGCGGCCGCGCTCGGCTCGCGAGGTCGTTTTTGACTTTCCTGGCGTCATCTTGAGGCGCGCGCTGCGGACCACTGAAGGAAGGTGGACGTCTCGGACGTAGTCGTCCCAGACGATGACACCTGGGTCAAAGAGGAACGCGCGCTGATCATCTGTGGTCAGACGGTTATAGAGCTCGAGAAGCCGATCGACCTGGAAAATGGCTTCGGTCTCCGTGTATGCGCCATACAAGGCGACGTACCCCTGTGCGCGTTCCGCCTGTGCACGCTTTTCTTCAAGCTTGGCGGCAAACTCTGCCTTGCTTCCACGGATAGGCAGCGAACTTGCGATCCGTTCGGCACGCTTGAGCGTGTTGGTTGCACGGTTCAACTGCTGCTCGACACGCCCCCGCCCTGGGAAGTTCCACTCCGGAACCATGATGGGTGAACCATCGGGGTCGTGGACAGGGTTGGCGGTGAACCAGTCACGGACGTTGTCAACGAGAATGCGATACCGAAGCGGTTTCCGCGATCCCGAGGCAACTTGGTACACCGCTGGAACGTCGGTGGTGAGGTCTGGTCCGGCGGCGGCTACGGCGATGATTGCGGCAACCACCATGTCGACCGGAATGACGTCGATGACGCCTTCTGGTACGCCGGGAAACTCTTTGAGTAGTCCGCGTGCATACGACACGATGATGGGCTCTGCCATGCGGAACCCGCGGATCCAGCCAGGAACCGGTTCAGCAAGAGCGGACTCGATAATGGAAGGCCGGACGATGGAGACCGGGACGTCGCCTTTAGTCTCCTGGAGTGCCCGTTCGCCCAAGGCCTTTGTGTACGCGTACGCGTCTGGCCAGCCGAGCGAGGATGCACGGGCGATGCCAGCATCCACCAGCTGTTGGCGTACCCATTCCTCGCGAAGCTTCTCGGTCTTTGCAGCCAGAACCGGCTCGCCCGCAGCTCCCAGTTCAGAGCGGGCGGCCTTACGGAACTGGGTGAGCTGCGACGTGGTCCGAGACGTTGCGTCGATGTCTGCGCGCATACGACGAGCGCCAGCGACTTCCGCCCGCCAGTCAACAGCGGTGGAGAATGGGGTCTCGCCAAGAACCTTCTCGGGGGATGCTCCGCGTCGCTTGCCAGCCACGTAACACGTGGATACGGCCACCATGTGGCCGGTGCAACCTGCTGCGCGCATAGCTTCCGCGACACGGCTTGGACCCATCAGGTTGGTCTCGACCGCGGAATCGAGTGGCGAGTCGAAGGCAACGGCAGCGGCAGAGTGAATCACTGTGTGGCACTCACTGAGGATTGTTAGGCCCTCTTGGCTGATGCCCATTCCGTCACGTGACACGTCGCCATCGATCACATGGCGCAGAACGCGGCGTTCCATCTCCGAGTCGAACGAGGTGCCCAGTTGTTCACGCAGCCTGTCGAAACAGTCGTTGCGAAGGATTTCCCGACGAACACGCTCGACAGAACTTGTACGCCTTGACGAGCGAACGACCAGTGCAACCTCACAGCCAGGAATACCTCGGAGGAGACGCTCCACGAGAGCGGTGCCGAGGAAGCCGGTTGCTCCGGTAACAGCAATGCGGGTGCCATCAAGCAGATCAGCGATTGCTGGGAGGCCTGCAACGTCGGGGGATGAACCATCGGTCACACCCAATTGTCTACCATTTGGTAAGTGACTGCGTCGACCATCCTCCCGAGCAATCCGCAGTCGGCCCCGACTTCATCGGTCCGGTCGGTTCAAACGGTCCAGCCATCACGAACGCGGCCCGCCTCTAACCGCAACGGTCGCTCCCGATCCGCAGCTGACACACGAGAGCGAATTCTTGACTCGACGCTCGCTTCGATGGCAACGCGCGGCTACGACGGGACGTCGTTGGATTCCCTCGGTGTCACGATTGGCCTCACGAAACAGACGATCCTCCATCACTTCGGGTCCAAGGACGGGTTGCTGAGCGCGCTTGTCGAGCGAAGTGCGTCAGAGTTGGTCGCTGCAATTGGAGGTGCACTTCGTGCCGCTCCACTCAGAGAACGATCAACCGAGTCAGTGCTCACCGTTGTGGATCGAACGGTCCGAGCCGCATTTCGGCTGGCGGCGTTTCGACCTGAATTGATTGCGCTGACCCGAGAGGTAGCGCGTCTTGGCGACAGACAAACCGCCGAACTTCTACGGGCACTTGACCCGCTGACTGTTCCGGCAACTCGATTTCTGGCCAGAGCAGTACGGGACGGCGCTGTTCGCCCTCACGATTCGCATGCGTTGTTGATGGGAACGTATGCCCGCTTAATTGGTGCAGCTACGGAAGTCGAAGTGATGCGCCAGCTCGGCGTGGAACCGCCATTGCGGATTCTTGTGCGGCGTCAGAACGGCCTGCTCTCAGAGTTGCATCGCGCGCTTGACCCAGCGGATCGGTCGCGCTGATGGCCGTTCTGGGCGGACCTCCGGACATGTCGGGCGGCCCACGACGAAGCGCGGCGCCGCCTGTGGTGCAGGTGCCCATTGGTTCGCAGATCCAGCACCGCGCAACTCGATTCACAGGTGTGGTGAACGATTTTCGCGACGGGGGCGTGGAGATCACGGGAGTGAGCGGTGATCGACGGCTGTTTCGGCTTATAGAAGGCGCGTTCTCAATCAACGGCGCCACCGTCAGCATTGTTCCCAAACCGGTGCCTCGGGCCGTGGGCCCGCAGCGGACGGCTTCGGGGTCGCTCGCTGCGCCACGAGGTCCAGCAAAAGTTGCCAGGGCAAGCCGTATTTGGGTCGAAGGTATTCACGACGCGGAACTGGTAGAGCGAGTCTGGGGTGACGACCTTCGCCACGAAGGTGTAGTAGTCGAACGCCTTGATGGGGCCGATGTTCTGGTTGAGCGGCTCAATGACGTTCAACCCGACCAGGAGTTTCGGATTGGCGTCCTGCTAGATCACGTGGTGGTCGGGTCCAAGGAGGCCCGGATCGCACAGGCTGCGATGCAGGCGCATCCCGACGTTGTGTTGGTTGTCGGCACTCCATTCATTGATATCTGGGAAGCGGTAGACCCTCGCAGGGTGGGTATCTCCGCGTGGCCGAAAGTCCCTCGCGGGATGCCATGGAAAGATGGGGTCTGCGAGGTACTTGGGATTGCGGACCCGCGAGCGTTTTGGCGAACAATTTTGGGCTCGATTCGTACGTATGCTGATCTTCATCCGGCGCTCGTGGGCGCTGTTGAACAGCTGATCGATTTTGTCGCTCCGCTTCCGGCTGACTGAGCGTCGGGGCGAGCGTTCGACTGAGTATTGATTCAGTGCGTTGTCGCCGGAGAACGTGAAATACGTATCGTGATGTTGACCACACAGAGTGGCGTCTTTAGGTTGGCTTTCGTTCAGACAACGGCAAACCCCGGGAAACCGGGATTCGCAACGCCAAGGGCCTAACTGTCCACACCGAAACATCGGCGAGGGCACACGGCAGCCGGCTTCCGAAGGACTTCCCGTGGCACAGCTCGCTTCCCCGACAACCAACCGCCCGCCAGCTTCGATTCGCTCACGCGTGTTGAAGCGCATGGCCCTAGGCGCACTGATGATCAGCGTCGCTGTGGTGCCGATGACCGTTGACGGGGCTGGAGCACAGTCAGCGCCAAACCGCGACGCCGATGAAGCGCAGTTTGTGCTGTTGATCAACCAGTTGCGGACCTCGCAAGGTTTGCAGCCGTTGACCGTGAATCCCGATCTTGCTCGAGTGGCACGGGGATGGACCGCCAAGATGAAGGCGAACGGAGCCATCTCGCACAACCCCAATCTGTCAGCCGAGGTGACCGCCGACTGGCGCAAGCTCGGTGAGAACGTGGGAGTAGGACCAGATGTGCCTATCCTGCACGACGCATTCGTGAAAAGCCCGGCTCACTACAAGAACTTGGTCGATCCAGCTTTTGACTCGATCGCCGTGACGATCGAGTACGACACCACCGGATTCTACGTCACAGAGCAATTCATGGACACCGACGACCGGACAACTTCGACTGCTCCGGCTGGCGGAGTGAAGACAACGACCGCAAGTGCAGCGCCCAACGAGTTGGCCCTCGCGAAGCCGAAAGCGAAGCCAAAAGCAACCGTGAAGAAGCGCGTCGTCCGCAAGGCCGCTCCAACCACGAAGAAGAAGTAGCAGCTTCTGGAGCAACCTGGCGCAACGGGAGCCTGTGCTACCTTGATCGTTCCCGGGCGATTGGCTCAGTTGGTAGAGCACCGCCTTCACACGGCGGGGGTCACTGGTTCGAGTCCAGTATCGCCCACACTCCGGGGGGACTCTGTTCGCGTCCGCTCACCATGTCGTGTGGTGATGTTTGATGGTCGACGGGGCCCCAACCCCATCGAGGGAGTCGGTCTGGTTTGTTTCGTTTGGTGTGTCCGCTCACCATGTCGTGTGGTGATGTTTGATGGTCGACGGGGCCCCAACCCCATCGACGGTTGCGGTCCCGGTTTGCCCTGTTAGTTCGTCCGCTCACCATGTCGTGTGGTGATGTTTGATGGTCGACGGGGTCGCGGAACCCATGTTGACGGTTTGCTCCAACGTTGAGGTTGTAGCAACCAACGTTGTGATTTTCGACCAACTTTGGCGTTTTTAACGCTGAGTTGGTTGCTCGGAGCCCAACGTTGGTCGCGTGGAAGGCAACGTTGGTGCCGCTGGTGCCCCGCCAGCCGGCCAAGGCTGCGGCTGGGAAGGTGGCCCGGCCCCGAGGTGTCGAACGAGCCGTGGTCAGACGAGTTGGGCAAGTACCTGTTCAAGCGATGGGTTAACCATCGAGATGCCGTTGACCACCAGCGTGGGGACTGTCTCGTTGCCGCGAGCTACTGAACGAACAAACGCGGCGTCATCGGGGTTCTCCCAGATGTTGCGCTTTGTGAAATCCAAGCCCGCACGGTTGAGCTGCCGGTCCAGCGAAGCGCAAAACCCGCAGCCTGGGCGCCAATACATCACAATGTCGGCGGATGGCGTCGCTGTTTCGCTCATTTCGACAGTTTACCGGCGGGTACGCAATAGTGGCCACCATGCCTGACGTGCCGGAAATTGGCGACCGAATCAGCTTGCGCCGTGAGGGCCACGTGTTGGTGGCGACCATTGCGCACCCAACTAACCCAATGAACGTCGTGGATGAAGCAATGCACCGGCAACTTCATCTGCTGATGCGCGCGCTGCGCGACGAGAGCCGTGCCCGAGCAATCCTGCTGCGCTCCGGCGGACGTGCGTTCTGTGCTGGGGGAGACTTCGGGTGGTTCCCAGAGCTCAGAACCGTGGAAGCCCTCGAAGCATTACGTCACGACGCCAAGGCGATTATCTGGGATCTGCTAGAAGTACGCGCGCCGATTATCTGCGCGCTCAATGGTCATGCCATGGGGCTCGGTGCGTCCATCGCTCTGCTGTGCGACATCATCGTCATGTCCAGCGCTGCAAAGTTGGGTGACCCACATGTATCGGTCGGCCTCGTCGCTGGCGACGGGGGAGCAGCCATCTGGCCGCTGGCGGTTGGCCCGGCGCTTGCGAAACGACACCTGCTGACAGGCGACGCGCTGACTGCGGAACAGTGCCGCTCGATTGGGCTGATCACGGATGTGTGTGATCCAAGCGAAGTCGATGCAACAGCGATGGCGCTTTGCCAGCGAATTGCTGCTCAGCCGCCACTTGCTGTGCAGTACACCAAGGCCGCAGTCAACCAGCAAGTGAGGACAGCACTGATGCAGTCCTTCGACATCTCGACCCAGTCGGAGTTGGTCACGTTTCTGTCGGATGATCATGCAGAGGCGGTCAACGCAGCTGTCCAGCGTCGCACTGGCAACTACCACGGCCGCTAAAACAAACCAGCGCCGATGAGCACCTTGAATCACCCAACAACCACCCGCACGACTTTCTCGAACGAGCTGCCAATGAACACACCAATCCCTCAGCAGTCGCAGCCCACATTGATCGACGGCATTATGACGACACGAGCAATGCGACGGTTGAAGCCAGACCCCATTCCTGACGACGTGTTGTGGCAGATCTTGGCTGCAGCGAACCAGGCACCCAGCGGCGGCAATATCCAGCCGTGGCAGTTCCTCATGGTGACTTCACCAACGGTTCGGGCAGATCTCGCAGCGCTATACCTCGAGTGTTACGACCGCTATGAAAGTGCAATGCTGCCAACCCGGCGGCCGCCGGCAAACGAGGCCGCAGCCGCAGCATGGCAACGAACCGTTGATGCTTCTCGTCACTTGGCTGAACACTTCTACGAAGTGCCAGCCATTGCTGTTGTGTTGGGAGCCGATATAGACCTCACCATCACCGACGAGAAAGGGCCGTTGGACATCGGCTCAATTCTTGGATCGGTGTTTCCAGCGGTTCAGAATTTGATGCTTGCTGCCAGGGCCCTTGGGGTGGGCACTGCACTCACCACGGTGCTGCGGATTGAACAAGAACGGACTCGGGAGATCTTGGCAATTCCGCAGCGGTGGCAAGTGTTGGCGGTGATTCCCATGGGATACCCGGTTGGCAAGTTTGGTGTTGCCCCACGCAAACCGGTTGAGAAGGTGACCCATTGGGACCAGTTCGGCGCCCAACGGGCGCGGTGAGCAACCCTTCGGATTCGGCCCCGCCATAGGTCACAGCCTCCTAGGAGAGCTTCTTTACCTCTGCAAGGACCTTTTTGGTGTCGAGGAAACCACTCCAGGTTTTGACGGCATTGCCCTTGGAATCCAGCAGAATTGCGGCTGGTTGTCCGGCGACTCCAAAGTAGTCCCAGCTGTCGAATGACGAGTCCCAGTACATGCGTGGCGTCTTGACCTTGTTACGGGCGATGAACGCCTTTGCTTCCTTGAGGTTGTCCTGCGTACCGATGCCGATGACGGTGACAAGTTTGGCGTTCGTTCGAGCAAACTGCTCGATACCGGGGGCTTCCCGGTTACATGCGCTTCAATGCGGGGCCCAGAACCAGGCCAACGTCGGAAGCTTTCCGTTGTTGTTGCTGGCCAGATTGACTGTCTTACCGGTCTTCAGATCCACCACCTTGACAGATGGATAACCCTTTACCTCTTGAGCAGAAGCTGGCGTGGAAGACCCAGCAACGGGGCCGAGCAGGGCCACCATCGATGCACTGGCAAGGGCAAACTTTTTGAACAATGACCTGCTTGTCATACGGGGGCTCCGGTGGTGTGCTGTTGTGACGATGAAAGGGACTGAGATGAAGGGGATTGAGACGAAGGGGATTGATCTGAGTGCGTAGGCGATGCGTCAGCTGGTTGTTGTGGAAGTGAATTGGTTGACGTCTGCGGGCGCAGCACAAACGCGACTGCAGTTATCCCAGCTAGAACGACACCGAGGAGGACGAGCAACTCGGAGCGTTCCTGCACAAACGTCTGCAAGGTTGCGCTTTGGCGAAACATCCAGTCTGCCAAGCCTCCGCCGCGCTGGACGACACCGGTTCGCTCTTGTTGCCATTCGAACCATCCGTAGTACGCCACGTATCCACCGGCGAGAATAAGCAGCACCGCTGATGCGCGGTTGACGTAGGGGAGAACCTTCCGCATACCGCGCACAAAACCCTGTTGCGCAAGCGCCACAGCGATGGTCAGGGTGATGACGACCAGTCCCATGCCAAGGGCATAGGCGCCGTAACTGACAACGCCGCTGGCGATTCCTTCGCGTTGCAGATTGCGGACGACGTGCACCAGGAAGATGGGGAGAGTGCACCCAAGTGACACGGTGGCGTAGCTGACCCCGTAGAGAAACATCGCTTTGCCATCTTTGGCCGATGTGTTGGTCTGTAACCGCGGAACAGCAAACTTTGGCTCGTAGCCGAAAAGCATCAGGATTCCGAGCGCCACCAATCCGAGGCCGATCACCCCGGTGACAATTGGAATTGCGGTGCGAAGAAATGATCCGAGTTCTTGGAACACGAACCCAATGACGCCAAATACGACGAGGAAACCTGCGGTGACCAGCGACCCGACGCGAACGGCCCGAAGTACCCGTACGGAGGCGGGACGGTCCGCTGTGTCCGTGGAGACGAAGGAAGCAAGGTAGGCGGGGAGCATGGCGAACCCGCATGGGTTGAATGCCGCAAGTGCTCCTGACGTGAGCGCTAACGCGAGCGTGCGACCTTCCATATCCACATTCTCGTCTTTCTGAGGGCCGAACCTGAGCCGCTCGCCCTCAGGAACCGCACAGTTGACGCTCAGGCGACCGCGTCAGCCGGTGACAGAGAACCAGGTGGCCAAAAAGTGGGCCGTTGCTCCGCCGATCACGTACAGGTGCCACACCTCGTGGTATCCGAAGACTTCGGGATGTGGGTCTGGGCTGCGGCGGTAAAGGGAAAGGCCACCGACGCCGTAAATGCCGACCCCGCCCAAATAGAGCATCACAGCGCTGGTTGGTGCGTAGCGGAACAGTTGTGGAAGCGCGAAGAGACAGGCACAACCGATGAGCGTGTACAACACACCGCCCGCAATACGGAAGCGATGCTTGAACGCAATCTTGGCGAGAATGCCGAGAATGGCTGCAGACCAGACCGTTGCCAACAGCGGGATGCCGACACGACGCGGGAGAACCGCAAGGCAGGTTGGTGCGTAGCTACCTGCGATCAAGGCGTAGATCATTGCGTGGTCTGCCCATCGCATCCACGGACGAAGTCGGTGGGTGCCGATAGCTCGGTTGTAGATGGAGCTGGTAGTGAACAACCCGACCAACGTCAGCATGTAGACAGCAGAGCCGATCTTGCCGGTAGTGCTCTCTGCATTGGCGACCAGCACTAGTGCGGCCGGGATCGAGACCCCAAGTGCCAGCTGATGTGACCGTCCGCGGAGCCGGGGCAAGACTTCGCGGTCAGCGCGTTCCACCGTGGCTGGGGAGAGCCACCCCATCAGCGTTGTGATCATGAGAGCACAACCGTATCGCCCTGGTGGACCACACCAAGCTTCAGCACGGTTGCATAGACCCGACTGACGCCCTCTTCGCGCCGATGGTGCATCCGCTCGAAGTCGCCGTCTGTAAACCAAGCCGCGTTCTTTGCGCAGGGAAGTGCGTACAACGAGATCTCGCACAGCATGTCGCCGATCTGTACTTGTGCGCCAGGTAACGCGTCGCGCCAATCCAAACCCGAAATCAATACGTTTTCGCCTGCAAAACCTGGCCCGATGGGGTGACCCTCGGCCTGGAGAGCGTCGACAACATCAGACGACCAAAGGCAGAGGGCTTGCCATGCCCGCCCGTGGTGGCGGCGCGTTGCTTGCCGGTCGCCTTTGATGCCCCTGAAACCGACCTCAGCGGAGGTGGTAGCGAGCTTCGGCACGCCACCTGGTGACGTAAACAGTCCGCTTACGGACCCCCGAGTACTGCGGGGCGGACGACGTAACTCGCGGACCCGCTGCGACGCCTCGTGTAACAGACCCACGGTGGTATCGACACATACGGTCAGCGCGTCGCGGGTGGCAGGGGAGACGCGCTTGCGGAGGAGTGAGACTCCGAGGCTGAGTTCGTGTTCGCCGCTGATGTCGAGGTTGAACAACTCTGGTGGTAGCTCTGCTGCGTACGCCAAGTTATGCAAGGCCCGCTGTTGAGCGGCGATGAGTGGCGCAAGCTGTGGGTCACCCATCGGGTCAGCGAGGTGCTCTGTCAGGCAGTACCACCAAGGACCGGCGACGCGCACCGTAGACATGAGGTCATCGACGGTGTATTCCGCCGCAGCCACCAGTCTCGATGCCACGCAACAACGGTACCTTGCGTTGAACCGTCGAGCGGACCCAGTTGTAGGGTTGCGGTTGCATGCCGCCGAGCTTTCGAGACAAATCCTCTGCCCAGACGCGGGGCTTTACCCGAGAGGAAGCCCGTTCTTGGAAGGAAACGGTTGTGCAGCGAGGATTTGAACGGCTGTGTTTGCACGGTTCAGTTGGCCCGCACTCGCGTCGAGCGAAATCCTTCAACCGCTTTGGCGCGGGCAGCATCCTGATGTTCCCCTGGGTCACCTTGTACGGCGAAAGGTATATGTCCATAGGTGAGGGAACGATGATCGGCCAGTACTGCGCCTTAGGTGTTGGCATGACACCCGAACAGGAGATGTTGACCAATCCAGTCATCTCCATCGGAGACCGGTGCCTCATCGGACGAGGAAGTGGAATTGTGGCGCACTGGGGCGTGCACATCGGCAACGATGTCTTCACCGGCCACAATGTGTACATCACCGATCAAAACCACGGCTATGAGGACGTCAGCAAACCCATAGGTGCACAGACGATGCCAGAGAAGCCCGTAAGCATCGGTGACGGTTCATGGATTGGTCACGGTGCAATCATCCTGCCGGGAGTGCAGATCGGTGAGCACGTCACCGTTGCCGGTGGATCTGTTGTGACGCGGAGTGTTCCAGACCGGTGTGTTGTGGCAGGGAATCCTGCCCGGGTTGTGCGCCATCACGATGCCGACGCAGAGGGCTGGTTCGCAGGTCCACGGCCTGACGCTGACGCCTGACCCCTGCCGCGATCCGATCCCAGGCCCACGGGTATCTAGGCCGTTGCTGCGTGGAGGCTTGTCTGCTCGACGCTCGCTGCGTCGGCGAGCACTTCAATCAGCGTGTTGGTCCAGACGATGCGACCTTCAGAACGGTCCATTGTTTGCGCATGTGGAGTGAGCCCGCGTATCCGGGGTGGTAGTTCGATCTGTACGCCCGCCATGTTCGGAGCATTGACGGGGTTGAGACGGTGCTGACCTGCAAGGTCGGTAGGAATAGACGCGAGATCGTCGTCGAAAATGAAGTCCGGCAACGCAACTCGCAGGCGGCACGCCAACGACGTTGCTAGCCGTCTGTTCCTTCCGCCAAGGAGCACCGTGGTCCACATGTCGTTGCGTCCATAACCATGCAGGGCAATAGCCACTGTTACGTGGGACAAAAACTGCTGTAGCTGGAGCGAATGTTCTGGCCGAACCTCGGTGGAAGGAAGATGTTCCCGAAGCGGATACTGCTGCACCACGCTGTAGCAAGAAGCATCAGAACGAAGCGCAGCGGCTTCGGCAATCTCGTCGGTCATCCGCTCGAGGTTGCCGCCGTGAAAGGCCATAAACCCCACTTTGCCTCGCAATGTGCAGCGCTCTTCGACTTCTGGCCGAGCGAGGAGCGCTGCGAAGCGTGACCGGTGGGAATCCATCAAACCCGGTCTAGCGTGTGTTACGCACCGGGCTTGTCTTCTCCGACGACTTTCGTTGCCGCGTCAGTCACCGTCTCCGCGTGCTCAGATGCGGTTTCGGCTGCATCCTTGGCCTTGCCGCCGATGCCGCCGAGTAGTCCCTTTGCCTTGTCGGCCAACTCTTCGATCTTTTCGGTCAGGTTGTCTGGGAGCGCATCGACTGCCTTATCGATGAGGTGTTCAGCCTTGTCCTTCACGTTGTCGGGAAGTCCCTCGTGGAGCTTGTCCTTGGCCTTGTCGATGAGCCCATCGACGGTCTTGGACAGATTTTGGCCCTGGTTCTTGAGGTCGTCGGTGATTCCCATGAGTGGTTTGCTCCCTATTGAGACTCGCCTCCCATCGATCGAAACGAGGGTTATGGCGAAACGGTTGTTGACTGACGGTACCCGACGTTGTGGCCAACTGAAGTTGGAAACCCTGACTGCTCTACCATCGAACCATGAGTGATGTTGAACTGGTCGAGCGGCTGACGGACGAACTGTTGCGGGACTACCCGCCTCAGTCCACACCAATGACGGAATTCTTGGGTGCGCAGTACGACAAGGGCCTCGGGTGGGTGCATTTCGACCGAGGCTTTGGTGGGCTTGGGATGGCTCCCAAGATGCAACAAGTGATTGACACCAAGCTCCGGGCTGCGGGCGCTCCGTTCTCCCAGCATCGCAATCCAATTGGCCACGGTATGGGTGCCCCTACGGTGCACACTTGGGGTTCCGACGTTCAGAAGTCCCGCTATTTGCGGCCGTTGTTCACGGGAGAGGAAATCTGGTGCCAGCTGTTCTCCGAGCCGGGTGCGGGTTCCGACGTTGCTGGTTTGTCCACCAAGGCCGAACGTGACGGCGAGGAATGGATCGTCAACGGGCAAAAAGTCTGGACCACCCTTGGGCATTTGGCCCGGTGGGGAATGCTTGTAGCCCGTACCGACCCGCACCAGGAAAAGCACAAGGGGCTGTCTTACTTTGTGGTTGACATGCATGGACCCGGCGTTGAGGTTCGGCCTCTTCGCCAAATGACCGGGGACGCCGAGTTCAACGAGGTTTATTTCACTGACGCTCGTGTTCCAGACTCCGAGCGGCTTGGAGAAGTAGGAGACGGTTGGCGCGTCTCGCTCACCACCCTGATGAACGAGCGTGTGTCCATCGGTGGCGGCGCCGCTGCACGGGGGAGCGGTCCCATCTCCGAGGCGGTTCGCGTGTTCAACAAATACCAGATCACCGATGCCTCAACGCGGGATGAGCTGATGAAGCTCTGGTCCCAAGCAGAGTGCAACCGCCTCACCAACATCCGAGCCGGTGCCAACCGCAAGTCCGGTATCCCAGGGCCAGAGGGCTCCACCGGAAAACTGTCCATGGCGGAACTCAACAAAAAGATTTACGAGTTTTGCGTTGGAGTGATGGGTGCCGACGCCATGCTGTACTCGAACTACGCCGGAGGTTCGCACGCCGGAATGTTCACCGCAGACGTGCAACGCAGCTTCCTTCGTAGTCGTGCCAACTCCATCGAAGGCGGCACGTCTGAAGTGATGCGCAACATCCTCGGTGAGCGTGTGCTTGGACTCCCCGGCGACGTGCGGGTAGACAAGGGCAAAGCATGGCTCGAGGTGCCCCGCAACTAACCCTTGCAGAAGTCCGTGGGGACCCGTGAGAAGCGATGAGGCCTTATTCAGCGTTGATCCGCGTGCCCACGAAAAAGTCCTCAGGGAATGGGACATTCCTGCCGATACCTATTGGGTGACTCCTGCGTCGATCTCTGAAGATCCCCGCCGCATTGCATGGCCTACCGTCCCCGGTCGGCTACCCCTTACCGAGGGGGCCGTCAGCGAAATTGCGTCTATCTCAGACGGAGCCGTCAGGAATATCTGGATTACACAGTCGTATGCGGACTTAGCGCGTCGACTGCTCCAGGTATCGCAGACTGACCAGACGTGGTGCACTTTTGCAATTTGGGCGTCGAATACGGCTGGCGTGTCGATCCGCGGCGAGGAACTCCCGTTGCTTGTCAACGAGTTGTTACTCGGAGCAGATGATCATTGCGGTGCCATCATCGATGCAACGAACCGATGCACCGCTGCATTAAGGCACATGGGCATGGTCAGCGAGTTCCAGCGTTCTCACCTCGAGCATTTGGTTGCTGGTGCGGTGCGACAGGTCTCGGGGTTTATCGCCAACGGCAACAACCTGGTCTTCAAAGAGCTTGGGCCACTGTTCGTTCGATTCGTTGACGTCCTGGAGACAGCTGGACCGCCGCAACCCGACCAGGTGGATGCAACGCTCGACCGAATCGGTGTCCCGTCAGCGGAGCGATCCATCAATGTCAGGACGGCATTTCGAGAATATGCGTTTGCCGTTGCCACCCACGAACCCCGGGTACGTGCGCAGCATGTCCTCGCAGGCAACGTTTCGGCGGTGCTCCACGAGCAGGAACGCCTACAGCCGGACATTGAAGCGGCGTTGGACAGTGGTCTCATCGATTTTGGTGACGACCTGGCCGGCGTGGTTCGTGGTCATGTTGCTGAGGCTCTGTTCGACCCGGTCGTGCACGAAATTCGCCGGCACCTCGCACCGCATGTTCGGGCGCTGTGGCAGCACGTCGCGACCAAGCTGCTGATGACGATGACGCTGCCCAACGAGAAGCTTCATCTTGGCGTCGACGTACCGGTGTTATCCGGAGAGGACAGTCTGTTCCCGAGAGCGCTTCAAACGCTGGACGGCCCGACGATCGTCAACCCGACCTTGGTTGAGTTGTTCGCAAAGTGGGATCCGACCCACGGAACGGGACGAGGAAGCGCAGCCCACGACTGGGCAGACCTCGGGCAGCGGATGGGTTACATCGTGAACCTCTTTCGAAGCCGTCAACAGGAACTCTGTTTAACGGCGCAGCCGTTCAACCGCACAGAGCTGGCCTTCATGGAACGCGATCAACTTCCCCGATCGTTGGCCCTGGACGAACCCGCCGCCATGCACGCCCCCGTGAATCCGCCGGCTGGCCTCTTGGACAGCGTTCCGCACATGGTTGTCTGCGCTGGTCAGATCGAATATGTCGGCCCGCAATTGGCGATTGAGCTTGGTTGCAACCTTGCAGAAGCACTGGTGTTGCAAGGCAGGCTTCATCTCATTGGCACGCCGCTGGATGATCATTCGTTCGAGGACCTCTCGCTCACAAACCCCAACTTGCGGGTCCGCTTGGTTCCAGAGTTGGCAGACCGCCCTGTTCGCCTACGCGTGCTGGCGATAGAAGGTGAGCGGCAATGGTTGGAGGTGCGCTCCCTCGCCGACGAGTTCCGAATGGAGTCGTTGCTTCGCCGCAGCGGGATCGGACACATGCTCATCAGCCCGAAGATTGAACTGCAATGGTCGTTGTCCGCCGACGGAATGCTCCCGGGCGACAATCCACTCAATTGGGTGGAACTGATGGACGCAGACGACATGCAGGTGCTTGGCAAAGCCATTTACGAAGTTGGAAATGATCCGAGTGTGCAACGCGACGTGCGGCATCGTCTCAACGCAGATCGCACGTACACAATGATTGACCGCGTCGAGTCCGTCGTGCATGACCCGGACCTGCGCGCTGTGTTGGTGCGCAGCTATCTCGAAGGCGCACCTAGTCTTTTCGGAGGAACCGCCGAGCAGCAATCCTCTGGCATCACTGTCTCAGACCACATGACCATTGGCGTTGTTGTTGCAAGTAGCAGTGGGCGGATTCTGCACCGAAATGCTGCAGCGGCGAAGTTAGTCCGAGCGAGAGCAGGGCAATCGGTGGTTCCCGCGGAGGACGAGTCGTGGATGATGCGCCGGCTTGGCGAGCAAGACGCCGCATCGTTCGTGGCGGTGTTCGGTGCTGCCGCGGGTGGCGTCGCTGGGTCTCTCACCGTGCCGTCGCCCGTTGAGCCGGGACGATGGTTGCGCATCGCTGTTGCTCCAGCAGCGGCCTCCACAGTCGTGATGACGGTCGAAGACATGACGGAGTTGGCGGAAGCTGAGCGGGCGTTGCGTGCCTCCAATTCGTTGCTTGCTGCGCTGGATGCGCACTCCGAAGAACTGGTCATCGTGTTCGACCAAGACGGCGCGACGAGATACACCAGTTCCTCGGTACGACGACACCTTGGCGATCATGCGGAGATTGGCCATCCCGACGATTTCATCCAACATGTTCTTCAAGCTGACAGAGCCGCAGTGGATGACTTGCAGCGTCGTGTGCGTCTCGACAGTTCACAACCTGCACGAGTCGACCTGCGCGTCACCGTAGATGACCCGGCCGGCCGTTGGCACCATGCAACGATGACCAACCTTCTTGATGACCCAGACGTTCGGGGGTTCGTTTTGACGCTGCGCGACGTTCACGAACGTCATCTGCTCGAGCGCGAGCTGCGCTTCCGTGCAACACATGACGAACTCACCACGCTGCCTGATCGTGCCGGGCTACGAACGCGACTGGACGAAGTGCTTGCCGATTCCGTTGTGGGCTCGAACCGGACGGCCGTGATGTTCTGCGACATCGACAACTTCAAGACGATCAACGACCAGTACGGCCACCACTTCGGTGACTTTGTGTTGACGGAACTCGCGGCCCGGCTGCGCGCATCGATGCGTGTCACGGACTTTGTCGGTCGCTTCGGCGGTGACGAGTTTGTGGTTGTATTCCCCGACGTCGACGACGATGATCATGCGCTCGCGCTTGCGGCCGGGGTGTTCCAAGAATGCATGGGACCGGCGGTGTTGGGCCAACAACGAGTCGACATCAGCGTCAGCATGGGGCTGGCGGTCTCACAGACCCCACACACAACGGTCGAAGAGTTGTTGCAGCGCGCTGACCAGGCGATGTATCAATCCAAGAACGGCGGCCGAGGGCGTCTGTCGTTGTTTGCCGAAGTCGGCGACAAGACCTTGGTCGTACAGTGAACCAGCAGAACGCGTTGTGCCAACGAGATGGTGCGGCAGTGGGAATCGGCTTGACGCTCGAAGCAAACGTCGACGTTCTTACCGATGCAGACATGGAGCTGTTCCGCGGTGTGGGAGATCCGCTCGCCGACCAGGCGGTCGCAGCCTTTTTTCAGGACCTCACGAACAGCGCTCCCGGGGAGCTCTTTGGTCGGCTTGTGAGACACACAAAGCTGCCGGATGAAGAGCAAATCCCGGAGCTTCGGTCCTTCTTTGTACTGGGGGCAAGTAGCCCTGGCTGGGTTGACCTTCGCTCAGTCGTGCGGGGTCAGCAGTTCTTCAACCGCCTTGTGGCCCATCACTTCTCTGCGCTCTACCTTGCCTCGTTGCCGAATAGCTACGCCGCCGCGAAAGGCGTGCAGGTTCTTCGCATGACGGGGCGTTTACAGACAGACACAGAACGTCGCCTCAACGAAACCGCTCAGTTGCTGATGGACCTTTCTGCTCCCGACGCGCTCTGCGTCAATGGAACCGGGATAGATCGAATCCTGCACGTGCGGCTAATGCACGCGGCGGTGCGGTGGATGATCCTGCACCATCCGTCCGTAGTCCGGGTGAACGACACCGCTCCACCCTTGGTGGAGTCAAACGAGTTGATCTGGTCAACCTCGTGGGGCGTACCGATTAACCAGGAGGACCTCGCCGGCACCTGGCTGACCTTCACATCGGTTGTGTACGACGCGTTTGATGCCAGCGGAGTTGATTACACCGAGCAGGACATCACAGACCACCTCCACATGTGGCGCCTGGTTGCACATCACTTAGGAGTGGACCCTCGTTTGATTCCCCTGGATCGGGATGCTGCTCAAATACTTCGTACTCGTATTTTCGCTCGGCAACAGGCACCGAGCGGAGCGGGAGTAGCCATGACTGCAGCGCTGCTCGCTCAATCGCGTGGACGGATGCCTCGCATGCTGTGGCCAGTCATGCCGTCGGCGTTTAGACACTTCCTTGGCAACCCGGTCTGCGACATGATTTCGCTGCCACCCGCCAACTGGACCCGGCACCTCTTTGTGTTGATGAGCTTTGCGAGCAGGTTGATGACCGCTGGAGCGAATCGCAATCGGTTCCACGCTCGCATCGATGCGATGATGGGCCGACATCTCATGAACGGAATCCTTGCCGAGATGCGACATGGGAGCCGCCCCAGCTTCGCAATCCCGACCCATCTCGCCGACGGCCGCGCCCGGTTCTAATGGGTTGCTCACCTCGGGTTCACTCCGTCCCTCCGTTCACCGCTCGGCCGCGCCCGCGTTTGATGGGTTGCTCCACCTCGGGTTCACTTCGTCCCTCCGTTCACCGCTCGGCCGCGCCCGCGTTTGATGGGTTGCTCCACCTCGGGTTCACTTCGTCCCTCCGTTCACCGCTCGGCCGCGCCCGCGTTTGATGGGTTGCTCCACCTCGGGTTCACTTCGTCCCTCCGTTCACCGCTCGGCCGCGCCCGCGGGTTACGCGGTCTCTATTACCTGGAACGCTTCAGCGGTGGAGCCTGCAGGTAACCCGCCAGCTGCTGCCAGAACTTCGTTCCAACCTCGTACGCGCGCTTGCATTCCGGCGGGGTCCGGCATCTGACTTTTGTGACACAACAGCGCTTCGAGTTTGCGGTTGAACTGTGCTGTGGTGTCGACGTACTTGTTGGGTTGCGGGCCGCCGGCCAACCACACCTGCCAGGCCGTGTGGGGCTGGTATCCCTCGTCGATGAGCTCGGTGAACGTGAACGGATTGCGGGCATCGGGATACACAGCGCAAAGCGCTGCTTCACCGGTGTACCTGTGGTCCGGGTGTGAGCCGTAGATCCGCGAAAAATCCCAGTTGGGGTTCTGCGTGATGACAACGTCGGGTTTGAAACGGCGAATTTCACGGCTGATGTCACGGCGCAGGTCCAATGTCGGTTGAACTGATCCGTCGGGGTAGCCAAGGAACGTCAGCGCGGAAACTCCGACCACTGCCGCTGCTGCTCGTTGTTCTTCCTGGCGGATACCGGCGATGTCCGTGCGGGGCACAGCGGGATCAAAGCCGCCAGCGTCTCCGTTTGTGACGATGCAATACGCAACTTCGACGCCAGCGTCTGTCAGCGCAGCAATGGTTCCGGCCGACCCGAAGTCAACGTCATCGGGGTGAGCCGTGACGGAGAGCACTCGTTTGATGGGCCGATCGCTTGGCATCTGTCGAACGTAGTGGGTGTAGGCACACTTTCCGTGACGGCTCTCGAGAAACCATCAGACCAATTTGCTGGCTCGACCCTCCCAGTAACGGTCGCGAAGCAGCCGCTTGTACAACTTTCCTGTGGGATGCCGAGGCAGTTCGCGTTCGAAGTCCACGGACCTCGGGCACTTGATGTCTGCAAGCTGCGAACGGCAGAACACCATCAGTTCCTTGCCGAACGCTTCCGCCTTTTCGGGGGTGTCCACGTCGGCCCAATCGGCCGGTTGGACGACGGCCTTCACCTCTTCACCGAAGTCTTCGTTAGGGACGCCGAACACGGCCACGTCTCCAACCTTTGGGTGCATGGTGAGGACGTTCTCCGCTTCTTGCGGGTAGATGTTCACGCCGCCGGAGATGATCATGTTTGCCTTGCGGTCCGTGAGGTACAAGAACCCGTCGGCATCGACGTACCCGATGTCGCCCAGGGTGCTCCATCCCTTGGGGTGACGAGACGCCTTCGTCTTCTCGGGGTCGTTGTGATATTCGAACTGAGGCGCGTTACCGAAGAAGATGGTCCCCGGTTCGCCAAGCGGAAGTTCTTCGCCTGCTTCGTCACAGATATGCAGTTCTCCCATGAGTGCTCGACCAACGGTTCCTTCATGCGCCAACCACTCATCGGAGGTCACCGAGACGAAACCGTTGCCTTCGGTGCCTGCGTAGTACTCGTAGATCTTTTTGCCCCACCAGTCGATCATCTGCTTCTTGACTGGGATTGGGCAGGGCGCTGCAGCGTGGATGACCGACTGTAAAGAGGACACGTCGTACTTGGCACGCACCGCCGGATCAAGCTTCAGCATGCGTACGAACATTGTTGGGACGAACTGCCCGTGGGTGATCTTGTATTGCTCGATCAGCGCAAGGCACTGCTCGGGGTCGAAGTGCTCCATGGCAACGACGGTGCCGCCCAGTCTCAGTACCGAGATGCAGTAGCGAAGCGGAGCCGCGTGGTAGAAGGGCGCAGGCGAGATGTACATGGTGTTCTGCGAGAACCCATAGAGGCCGGAGAGCAGGTGCACCAGTGCAGGGACTTCGGTGAGCGGTGTCAACGGCAAGGTCACCTTCACGCCCTTGGGACGACCGGTAGTGCCGGACGAGTACAACATGTCAGCGCCGTTCGCTTCGTCGTCGATTGGTGTCGTTGGCATGGCAGCGAGCGCACTTTCGAGCGCTTCGAACCCTTCGATGGTGCCGTCGAGCATTCCGAACAGGGTCACACCGGGTGCCTTCGCGAGAAGCTGTTCGGCAGTCTCCGCTTTCGCCACGGACGTGAAGAACGCCTTGGCTCCACAATCGTTGACGATGTATTCCAACTCGCCGAATGTGAGGCGGCTGGACGCCGCGGTGTACTGGATGCCTGCGCGGTGTGCACCCCAGCAGAGACGGAAGAACCACGGATGGTTTTCCATCATGATGGCGATGGCGTCGCCTTGTTGTAGCCCCGCTTTACGTAACAAGTGGGCCACCCGGTTTGAGTCCTCTTCAAACTGACGGTACGTGATCACCTCGCCGGTGGAGGCCATGATCATGGCCGGCTTGTCTGGTGTCTCGATGGCGAACATTCCTGGGTGCACGGTTCGAACCTAAGGGGTGACCCAGTCTGCGTTCCAGTTCGTTCCTGTTGCCACTTCTCGCGACGTTGTTCGAAACATGGATGGACGAAACATGCAACGTCCTTTCCTTGGTGTTGGGATGTCACTAAAGCGAGCATGATGTTCGGGTGATCGATTCATTGACGGATTCTTTTGCTCTCGCTCCGGAGGACATCGATGCTGTGGTGTTCGACATCGGCGGCGTCTTCGCAATCCGCCACCCAGCGCCCGTTCGGCGAGGGCTGGCGAGGGCTGGCTTCGCTGTGTCGGAACACGACGCAGATTTTCACGTCGCTCACCACCATGCCGTCCGCCGGTTGGCTGAGGTATCGATGGACGGGTTACAGGAGCACAGCCCAGAGTTCTGGGTTCATTTCGAGCAGGAGTACCTGGCCCGTATCGGAGTTGAAGACGCACGCCTCCTGGATGGTGTGCGGGCCATGCGCGAGGAGGTTTTTCTCAAAGAGCCGAAGCCAATCTGGAACTATCTGCTGCAGGACAACATCGACGGATTTCACCGAATCGCCGCGTTGAGGCCAATTGCCATCGTCAGCAATAACGACGGGACAGCCGCACAGCAGATGTTGGATTTCGGTATCTGCCAAGTTGGAGACGGGCCGTTGCCGTCAGCCGCGGCAATCGTGGACTCCACGGTGGTCGGAATTTCAAAACCAGATCCGCGAATCTTCGAGCCGGCGCTTACCGCGCTCGGGACTGATCCAGCCCGCACCCTGTATGTGGGCGACACCGTGCACGCAGACGTCAAGGGATCTCGGGCTGCCGGCATGCCGGTCTGTCATCTTGACCCCTACGGTCTCCACCACGAGTTTGACCATTGGCGTTTACCTGGCCTGCAGGCTTTGGCCGATCACCTACGCGGGTGATCAATCACCAACGCTTCTGAATGGTGAGGCGAGGCCCGAACTTCGGCGCTTGAATGCCTGAGATCTTGATGATCCGCACCATGCGCGCCCGGTAAGGGCGATATGGCTGAAGGAGCTCAACCATTCGTTCGTCGGTGCCGCGGGCTTCGCCCGCAAGGGCCCACGACACGTAGTTCTTCACGTGGTAATCGCCAATACTCACGGCGTCAGTATCACCGAGTGCGATCGCTCCGACCTCGTTGATCGTCCACTCACCGATCCCCGGGATGGCCCGGAGGCGCCGGTACGCCTCCTCAAGCGAGACCGCTGCACCTTCCTCGATACGTTGCGCGTAGCTGGCAGCTCGGCGAATGGTGTCTGCGCGCTTACGTTCCACGTTTGCAGCCATAAACACGTGATGAGGTGTGTCGGCAACGACCGCCGGATCGGGGATCAGGGTCAATAGAGGCCCGGGCGCATCTGGCGCAGGCTCCCCAAGTTTGCGTACTAACGCCCGATAAGAACTTGCTGCCTCTTTCCCTGTGACTTTCTGTTCGAGAATCACGCGAAACAGCGTTTCCCAAACAGCCATTGTGCAGGGCGTTCTCAGGCCAGGGTTGAGACGCCACGTTCGATTCAAGACCTCGTGGCGATGTGGATCGATCTCGAAAGTTCCATCCTCATCGTTGGCGCCTACGAGCAAGGGAGCACGGTCCACGGCCCACGCGGCTCCCGGCCCCCAAGACCTGACCGTGATCTGTTGACCAACTTGTCTGAGGTGCTGGACGCAGGGGCCGGCCGGAGTTCGAGTGGCGCGCCAAACCCCGTCGTGCGCCGTAGCGCCGATCCGCGTGGTGAGATCGTGGCGACCTCGAGCCAACGGTGCCAAGGTGGTGCGAATTTCAGTTGTATGTGGCGGCGTGAACGTTCGCTGTGAGTCAGACACGGGCGCGGCCGAGCGGTGAACGGAGGGATCGGAGTGAACCCGAGGTGGAGCAACCCATCAGACACGGGGCCGAAACGTGGATGTTGTCTTCCACGTTCGGCGAGCTGTTCATCGATAGAGCAGGGGGGTGCCGTAGATATGGCCCACTTCGTTGAGCGAGACCACGCTGCGCTCGCCGCTGGAGGCAGCGCGGAAGCGGTTGATGCTCGTGTACGTGGTGTTGGTGAAACCGAACGGGCGACCAGACCCAACGACAGCGTCCGCATAGGTGTTGATGACACCACCGTGGCAAACAACAGCGACCTTCTCACCCGGGTGGCGCTGAATGATTTCCTCCATGGCCGCAACGACGCCGCGTTGGAACTCGTGGATATCAACGTCGAGTTCCATCTCTCCGCGCATCAGCCGACGGTAGGCGTCGGGGTCAGCTGCCTTCAGTTGTTCGGTGGGAATGTACGTGGGGGAGTGTTTGTCCCATTCGGCCACACGCGGCTCGGTAATGATCTCAAGACCTTTCGCCTGGGCCAGGGGAACCGCGGTTTGGTGCGCCCGGCGCATCGGCGAGGCGTACACCGCGTGGATATGCTCACCCGCGAGGTATTCAGCCAGCCTGTCGGCTTGCTGCAGCCCTTCGGCGGAAAGTTCTGGATCGGCTGCCTGACCATCGTTTCGTTCGATTCGAAGTGGCAAGCCGTGACGGATGACGAGAATTTCCATGCGGTGTCGAAGCTAGCGGAACAGGGCAACACGCGATCCAAACCGTGCAACACGCAGCGGCAGTTTGAGAGCCCGTAAAGGGCGAATCTGGGCTTTGCGTGTGGCGCGTTCGCTCGTTGCGTGTTGCGTGTGCCGAATGTTTGTCAGCTTGTCGCAGCTGCAAGGGCGTCTCTCCAGGAGCACCCATCCAACAGGCGTTGGCGGTACCCCATGACTGCCTTTACCGACGAAACGCCGAGGGCTGCTACGAGGCGGTCACCGCGCCGGTAAAGGGCTACAAACTTGCCGTCCGTCGATCCGTTGACAATGGTTACCTCATCGAACCCGGCGGAACGACCAAGGAATTGAATCTTGCTGCCGTACTGGTCGCTCCAGAAATAGGGCACAGGCGAGAACGGTTCCGGTTCACTGTCGCCAGCCAAAAGTGTGGCGGCAGCGTGATCTGCTGATTCAACGGCGTTGGTCCAATGCTCCACCCGAACGGGTCCCTCGTATGCGTACCGAGGGTTGACCCAGCGCGCGATATCACCCACCGCCACAATCCGCGGGTCTGGTGAGCCAGCAACCAAGGCCCGCATTGCAGTGTCGCAGAACACACCGTTGGATGTGTCCAGGCCTGTACCGGTGAGCCACTCTGTGTTTGGCCGCACACCGACGCCCACGACGCACGCGTCGTATTGCAGCATTTCGCCGCTTCCGAGGTGCACGTGCGTATCGGAGAGACGCGACACCGCACAGTCAGACCGAAGTGAAACACCGTTGCGCTCGTGGAGCGAAGCGACAGCTGATCCCATCTGATCACCCAGTTGGCGAGACAATGGAACCGGCATTGCTTCGAGGACCGTCACCTCTGCGCCGGCAGCCTTAGCCGTGGAGGCGACTTCTCCACCAATGAAACCTGCACCGATGACGACGATCTTTGCACCAGGGATAAGGGATGGCCGAAGTGCGTCGGCATCGCCCAGGGTTCGAACGGTATGGACTCGACGAAGGTGGGCGGTTCCGGGAAGCACGCGGGGAGCCGTTCCTGTAGCGATCACCAATCCGTCAAAACCGATGCGGTCTCCACCGCTCAGACCCACCTGTCGGTTGTCTATATCCAGGCCAATTGCGCTGGTACCCAGCCGCAGCGTCACGCCCAGCGACGCAAGCGTTGGGTCTGTCGGTCGCAGCGACAGTTGGTCTGCGGTTCGCTTGCCTTCGAGATAACTTTTCGACAGGGGTGGGCGGTCATAGGGCAGTAAGTCCTCAGATCCCACGAGGATCAGCTCACCGTCGAACCCCTTGGTTCGGAGCGCTTCCGCTGTTCGGACGCCCGCCAGCGAGGCTCCGACAATGACGATACGTTGAAGCTCCACGCCGGTGAAACCGAGTTGGTCAGGCGACCGTAATTGCCTGGGTGGGGCAGAGGCGCGCGGCCTCGGCCACCGCTGCACGAAGGGACTCGTCTGGTTCGTCCATGAGGAGATACAAGAAGCCATCGTCTCGGACCTCAAACACCTCGGGAGCCGCGCTCATACACAAGGCGTTGCTCTGGCAGGTGTCGAAGTCAACCGTGATCTTCATAGAAACGAGTTGTAGCACGTGGGGCGGGTATCGGTTTCGGGATCGTTCGGAACTGACCAGCGTGCTACACACGAGGAGTGACGGATTCTGGCTCCACTCCGCTCTTCCTGAGCTTCAGGTACCCCGGTGCGAAGCTGTACTTCACAGGGCTGACTGTCTCCATGCTCGGGTCATGGATGCAGTCCATCGCATTGTCGTGGTTGATCGTGCGAAACCTCAAAGGTGGCGGGCACGAACTGAGCTTGCAGCAAATTGCCCAGTTCATGCCGGTGGCTGTGTTGAGTGCCTGGGCCGGCTCAATCGCCGACCGGATCGACAAACGCCGGTTGATGGTGGTGACTCAGATCGCGCTTGGTCTGACGGCCCTGATGCTTGCTGCGTTGGACTTCACCGGCAGAGTCACCATGCCCGTGGTGCTCGCCATCACCCTTGTGACTGGTTTGGCCAGTTCGTTCGATACTCCTGCTCGCAGGTCGCTCATCGGCGACCTCGTACCGCATGAAGCACTGCCGAACGCAATGGCGTTGAACACGGGGGTCATCACCAGTAGCCGTGTCGCTGGCGTCGCAATTGGCGGGTTTGTGGTGAAGTACGCCGGAACCGAGTGGTGCTTCCTGTTCAACGGGTTGTCGTACTTGGCAATGATCGGCGCGCTGATTGGCCTGACTGAACGTTCACACCGGACCCCGCCATCCGGTGCAGGGGACGGAGTTCGTGGGGCGTTGGTTCATGTGTGGCGCACACGCACCCTGCGGGTTGCGATGCTCGTGACGGCAATTGTTGCGACCTTCACGTTCAATTTCATCGTCACCATCACGTTGATGGTGGAACGCGTCTTCCGGCGAGATTCGGACTCGTTCGGGTTAGTGATGATGTTTGTCAGCATTGGCAGCTTCTCTGCTGCGATGCTGTCGGCAAAACGGAGACAACCAACGCTGGGCTTCTTGCTTACCGGCGGGATGATCATGGGTCTGAGCGACGTTGCAATTGCTCGCGCCCCAACCATGTGGTTGTTCATTCTTGGTTCGGTGCCGATGGGCTTTGGCGGTGGACTGCTCATGTCGCAACTCAGTGGACTGCTCACCAGCTTGTCACCGCCCACCATGCGAGGACGCGTCCTCGCCTTACAAACGGTGGTGTTCCTTGGAAGCACCCCGTTTGGCAGTCCCGTGGTGGGATGGATTGCTGACCGCTATGACCCCAGGGCGGCAGTGGCGTTTGGCGGTTGGGCTGCCGTCGCAGCGGTGTTGATGGGAGTTTGGATGGTGGGCATGACGCCCGAAATCAGATTCCCTTGGCAACAACGTCTTCGAGCTTGATCATTTCCGCCGGACCAGCCAACAGTCCTCCCAGCGTTGGGAACACCGCCTTGCCGACTTCGGTGGTGGAGTGTGCTTTCAACGCGTCCTTGTCGGCGAAGCGCTCGTAGAACCACAACGTGTTGTCGTCGTCCAGGGCCTTGTGGAGTGCATAGACAAGAGTTCCGGGCTCGTGGGCAGCATGATCAACCAGCTTGGTCAGTGCCTCGATCAGCGCATCGCGTTTTCCGTCTTGAGCGGTCAGTTTGGTCATCATCACAATAGGCATGCCGCCGTTCTAGGCGACTGGCGGCGGTTCAGTCGAAACGGGCGCGACTGCGAAGCGAGCGTTTCAACTCGGCAAACTCTGGGTTGCGTGCGACATAGCCGACGTGATCCCATAGTTCCCCGGCCGCCTCACCTTTTGGCGCAGACGAAAGCACCGGCCCAAAGAGCGAATTTCCGTCCGGTGGCGCATACGTGATGATGGGCGTTCCGACGTCCTTGCCGGTTCGGGATAACGCGAGCGCGCTCGATGCACGGATCTGCGCGTCCCAGTCCGTATTGTCCGCTTGAGACGCAAGCGCTGGATCTGCTCCTGCTCCCTTCAATGCCGTTGCGATGGCAGCGACGTCGTCCAGCGATTTCCCTTCCTGTTGCGGATGGATGACCGTGCCAAACGCCGTGTACACCCCGTGTACTGCATGGGGTCCTGCGTCGTGTCTGACCGCGGCGGCGACGCGCAGCAGGCGCAGACCGCGGGCATGGCTTTCACTGACGCGAGAAAGGTATTCGGAGTCCAATGCCTTTGCCTCGTTGATGACCTTCAGCGAAATGAAGTTCCAATGCACACGTACTGCCCTGACGGCAGCTACTTCTGTCATCCACCGCGACGTAATCCATGCCCATGGGCAGACCGGATCGAAAAAGAATTCGGCGTCGTAGCTGGAGTCGGCAGGGTGAGCAAGCGCGAGCTGTTTCAGCGTTGATCGAGTCAGAGTCCTGAGGGGGCATCGGGCAACATTGCCAGATCCGGCGCACAAGTCGCACCGCCATCCGGTGGCCTGATGGGTTGCTCAACGGAGGGTGCCGGACAAACCGCGGATCGGTGCCAGGATCGTGCCCATGAGCGAACGCCCAGTCACACTTAGCACGGGTCTCCCTGAGACCCGGTTGGACGCGGAGCGGCCAGAGTTACTCGCCGAGCTTGCCGCAGCCCTGGCAATACCGGATCTTGCCGCCAGGCGGGACGCCGTTTCGGTCGTCGTCGGTCGTAACCCCACGTTTCTCGACGGGTGGGCTCGGTTGAGCGAACTTGGCAGGGACCCGGTCGAGCGTTACGCAGCAGCCCGAGTTGGGTACCACCGAGGGTTGGATCGGTTGCGTGGCAGCGGATGGCGGGGGAGTGGCTACGTGCGGTGGCAGCACGAATCAAACCGAGGGTTTCTTCGCGCTCTGGACCAACTGCGTGAGTCAGCTGGCGAAATCGGTGAAACTTCGGAGGAAGAACGCTGCGCGTTGTTCCTGTTACAACTCGATCCCAATTGGGCGCGCGTCGCTGGCGAGGCGCATCAATGACCGCCTCGTCTTCGCTGTTGGACGGCCAACTGGATGGTCAATTCCTCCACCTGTTGGCAGACCTCGCCGATTCAATCTCGCTGCCGCACTTTGCGGCGCAGGATTTTGTGATCGAGACCAAAGCTGACCGTACCGAGGTCACCATCGCTGATCGTTCTACTGAGGAAGCGCTCACTGCGGCAATCCTTGAACGATTTCCCGACCATCAGGTGCTGGGCGAGGAATTCGGCATCCGTGGATCAGACACATCGGGATGGCGATGGATCATCGACCCAATTGACGGCACCTCCAATTTCACGAGAGGTGTGCCCGTGTGGGCGACCCTCATTGCGGCGGAACACAACGGTGTTTTACAAGCGTCCATAGTTTCTTGCCCAGCAATGTCACGTCGGTGGTGGGCTGTTGCCGCCGGAGGCGCGTTCGGCGGTTCGCTGCAAGACAGCCGACGCTTGCAGGTCAGCAAAGTCAGCAGCCTGGAGGACGTGTTCATCAGCTTCTCCGACGGGCACTGGACCGACGTCGCAATGCGATCGCGATTGCAGGACCTTGTCAAGGCGTGCGGAAGGCAACGGTCTTTCGGCGACTTCTGGCAGCACATGCTAGTTGCCGAAGGCGCACTCGACATCGCCGTGGAACCGATTGTCAGCTTGTGGGACCTCGCAGCGGTGCAACTGATCGTGGAGCAAGCCGGAGGGTGTTTCACCGACCTTTCCGGCAACGCAAGGGCCGACGGTGGCAGCGCGCTTTCTACCAACGCCATCTTGCATAACTCGGTTCTCGACGCCCTGCGTCCCTGAACATCAAACTCCCCGATGCGCCCGTTGACCCTGGTCACAAGCAATCTGTTGAATGGTTTGTCGATCACCGATGGAACGGTTGATACCGCGCGGATGGTCCGGTCGTTGACTGCGCTGCAACCTTCGGTGCTGGCAATGCAGGAAGTGGACAGGTTCCAAAGCAGAAGCGGCTCCGTTGACCAGGCAGCTGCGGTAGCTACCGCAATCTCCGGAGCACAATGGCGATTTGTTCCCGCAATCATGGGCGTGCCGGGCCAAGCGTGGCGTCCCGCTACTTCTGAGGATCCAGCGAGCGGGCACGACCTGCCGCTAGTGCACACGTCGTCGGCTGCGTTTGGCACGGCGCTCATCACCACGTTGGACGTCCAGCAGTGGCACGTGATTCGTGTTGACCCCTTTCCGCACCAGGCTCCGGTTTACTTTCCCGGCGGCGGGTGGAAGCTCATTGACGACGAGCCTCGGGTTTGTATCGCTGCAGTGGTCGACTGTGACGGAATCACCATGACGGTGGCGGCCACCCACACATCGTTCGTCCCTGGGTGGAACGTCCGGCAGCTCCACAAGATCGGGCGTGCGCTGCGACACCTCCCAGCGCCCAGGTTCTTGCTTGGGGACCTCAACCTGCCGTCTCCAGTTCCGGCAACCATTTTGCGGTGGTCACAGCTTGCTGGTGGGCACGCAACCTTTCCGGCCCCGTCACCCGTGATGCAACTCGACCATGTGCTGTTGGACGACCCGGGTTCACGATTCGGCGGGGTCTTCCGGTCGCGTGCACACCACCTGGACTTCAGCGATCACCGCGCCGTGTCGGTTGACTACGCCGAAACTTGATTCCAGAGGCGGTGTTCGGCAAGCGCATTGGTGGGTCGAATGAACGAATACCGCGCGTTGGCTGATGTAGAGGCTTATGCTGCGAGCGTCGCTTCATGCGCACCGTGAGAGTCCTGCCAGCTGCCAGCTGGTCGGCGCCGAAGGAGCAACCGCCCCGGAATCTCTCAGGCACACGGGAACGGTGCGAGGAGACAACACTGGAGAGCGGAAGCAGCGCGCCGTAAGCGCACTGACTTCCCACCGAAGGGGTCAGCGGACTATCCGCTGGAATCTCTCAGGTCACCGGACAGTGGGGGTGCTCATCCGATACCTAGCCTTCGGAGGCCCCAATGTCCACACGAATGACACAACCCGACGTTTCTGGTGGGTTGCCGCACGACGCTTCCTTCGCAGATCGTCATATCGGCCCACGATCTGACACACGGGCCAAGATGCTCGCCGCCGTTGGTCTTGCGTCGATGGAGGAACTACTCGATGCAGCCATTCCGGAGTCCATTCGGCTCCGTGAACCGCTGTCGATGCCGCAAGCACTCAGCGAGGCCGAAGCACTCGCTTCGCTTGCGTTGCTTGCGGAGCGCAATGTGGTGATGGTGAACATGATCGGGCAGGGCTACCACGGCACCCATACTCCGCAGGTGATCCGTCGCAACGTGCTGGAGAGCCCTGCTTGGTATACCGCCTACACGCCGTATCAACCTGAAATCAGCCAGGGGCGCCTCGAGGTACTGCTGCGTTTCCAGACGATGGTGTGCCAACTCACCGGAATGGATGTATCGGGTGCGTCGCTTTTGGACGACGCCACGGCGGCAGCTGAGGCAATGACGCTTGCCCGCCGCATCTCCAAACTGAAGTCGATGCGGTTCGCGCTCGACAGTGCGTTGCACCCACAGGTCATCGAGGTTGTGAAGACACGCGCTGAGCCGCTTGGAATCGATATCGATGTCGTCGATCTAGCGACGTGGTCAGCAACTGATTGCTTCGGCGTGTTGCTCGCCCACGTGGCAACGACGGGTGGGGTCTCGACACATACCGATGTAGTCCAACGAGCAAAAGACGCTGGGATGTTTGTGTGTGTGCATACGGATTTGCTGGCCTGCATGCTTGTGGAGGGACCGGGACGATGGGGAGCAGACGCCGTTGTTGGCTCTGCCCAGCGTTTCGGTGTTCCAATGTTTGCCGGGGGCCCCCATGCAGGATTCCTGGCGGTACTCGATGCATACAAGCGATCGCTTCCAGGCCGGTTGGTCGGTGTGTCGGTTGATGCCGCCGGACGCAGGGCGTATCGACTCGCGTTGCAGACTCGAGAGCAACACATACGACGCGACAAGGCCACCAGCAACATCTGCACCGCGCAGGTATTGCTCGCCGTCGTCAGTGCGCTGTATGCGTGTTGGCACGGTGAGCGGGGACTTCGCGCAATAGCGGAACGGGTGCATGGACATGCCGGATCGCTCGATGCTGGCCTCAGAGCTATCGGCCTTGAGATGGATCACCGGACGTTCTTTGACACAATCACAGCGTCGCTGTCCGATACCGCCTCAGCTGACGCCGTGATGTCTCGTGCGTTGCAATCCGGGATCAACTTGCGTCGGGTCGACGAAGTGCGGGTTTCCGTGGCGTGTGATGAAACCACCACCGCTGCTCACATCGAGGCGGTGCTGAGCGCATTCGGAGCAACACAGGTGGACCAAACCCCGTCGAGCACCCGGGGCCTCCCGGCAGGACTTCGCCGTCACGGCAACGCGCTCACTCACGAGGTGTTTCATCAGGACATGTCCGAAACCGACATGCTGCGTGAACTCCGACGCTTGTCGGACCGGGACCTGGCGCTTGACCGCACCATGATCCCGCTTGGAAGCTGCACGATGAAGTTAAACGCCACCACGGAGATGGTTCCGGTCTCTTGGCCAGCGTTTGCGGACCTGCATCCGTTTGCGCCGCTCGACCAACTTGCGGGCACTGTCGAACTGGTGCGCCAACTCGAGGCGCTGCTTGTGGAGATCACTGGCTACGACCACGTCTCGGTGCAACCCAATGCTGGTTCACAGGGCGAGCTTGCCGGACTACTTGCTATTCGTGCTTATCATCTGTCTCGCGGTGACCAAACCCGAACGGTCTGCCTCATCCCAACGTCTGCGCACGGGACCAACGCAGCATCTGCGGTGATGGCAGGAATGACTGTTGTCCCCGTGTTGTGCGACGGCGGAGGAAACGTAGATGTTGAGGACCTTCAGTCCAAGATTGATCAGCATTCCGAGAACCTGGCGGCGTTGATGATTACCTATCCCTCAACTCACGGTGTGTTTGAAGACCAAGTGGTTGACGTGTGCGCACGAGTCCATGCTGCGGGCGGGCAGGTCTACCTCGACGGTGCAAACTTCAACGCGTTGGTCGGCACTGCAAGGCCTGGCAAGTTCGGTGCCGATGTCAGCCACCTCAATTTGCACAAGACGTTTTGCATCCCACACGGGGGTGGCGGGCCAGGGGTTGGTCCTGTCTGCGTGAAGGCACACCTTGCACCGTTTCTTCCGTCACACATGGCACGACCGGAACTGCGAAGTTCTCGGCCAAAAGCGGACGGGGCTTCTAGCTCTCACCCGGTGGGTGCTGTCTCGGCTGCGCCATGGGGATCTGCCGGAATCCTTTGTATTCCGTGGGCGTATATTTCAATGATGGGCGCAGCTGGGCTGCATGACGCAACAGCAACCGCGATTCTGAACGCCAACTACATTGCAGCGCGCCTGAGGCCGCTGTATCCCATCCTGTACAGCGGAAGGGGTGGTTTCGTCGCCCATGAGTGCATCCTGGATATCAGGCCGATGACCGCTGCCACAGGCATCACCGTCGATGACATCGCCAAGCGTCTGATCGACTACGGCTTTCACGCTCCGACAATGAGCTTTCCGGTGTCCGGAACGCTGATGGTTGAGCCGACGGAGAGTGAATCGACGGCCGAACTCGACCGATTCTGCGACGCAATGATTGCTATTCGCCACGAGATTGACCGGGTTGCTGCGGGGGAGTGGCCAGCGGAGGACAACCCTCTCCGCAATGCACCTCACACCGCAGATGACGTGTTGGTGGCTGAGTGGACGCACCCCTATACCCGGGTCGAGGCCGCTTGTCCGGGCGGCGGGTCCATGGCCGACAAGTACTGGCCGCCCGTTTCTCGCATCGATGGTGCATACGGTGACCGCAACTTCTTCTGCTCCTGCCCTCCGATGGACTCTTCGATGGACGTGGCGTGATGACTGATCAGGGCTCAACAGCTGATCAGCCTGAAGAACTGATGCACACCCCGCTGTATGAATGGCACCTGCGCCTCGGCGGGAGACTGGGCCCGTTTGCTGGCTACGACATGCCGACTCGCTACACCGAAGGAACGCTGGCGGAGCACAATCACACTCGCCAGCACGCGGGGTTGTTCGACGTTGGGCACATGGGGGTGGCTGAACTACATGCCACCTCAGAGCAATTCGCAGACGTCGCCGCCGCAATCGAGCGGTTTGTGCCGTGCGACGTTGATCTCTTGAGGCCAGGCCGACAGCGATACACCCAGATGCTCAACCGATCCGGCGGCATCATCGATGACCTGATGATCTCCCGGACACGAGACCGGCCAAATGTGCTGACGATTGTGTCCAACGCTGGTCGTAAGGCCGAGGTCTTTGCTCACCTTGTGCAACACCTACCGCCGGAAGTTTCCCTTCACGTCAGGCCTGAGCTGTGTCTGCTGGCCTTGCAGGGGCCGGATTCCGAAACGGTACTCACTCGCATCGCTGACGATCCGGGCGCCTTGTCCTCGATGGCGTTCATGGACGTTGGGTCCGCTGTCCTCGGGGGTATCCAAGTCGGGATCTCTCGCAGTGGCTACACCGGTGAAGACGGTTTTGAGATTGCGGTAGACGACACCGACGTTGTCGCCCTTGCTGATGCGTTGGTGGCGTTTCCGGAAGTGAAGCCGGCTGGCCTTGGTGCACGAGACACGCTCCGGCTGGAAGCTGGCCTTTGCTTGTACGGGTCTGACATCGATGAGACAACGTCGCCCGTCGAGGCAGGGCTGGCGTGGTCCATCCAGAAGCGTCGAAGAGTTGAACTTGGTTTTCCCGGCGAGCAACGAATTGCGGCAGAGTTGGAGTCAGGACCAGCGCGTCGTCTCGTCGGGCTCACTCCGCACGGCAAAGCACCGGTGCGAGACCACGCACTGCTGTTTCGCGATCCCGAGTCTGCAGAAGCGGTCGGGCTGGTCACCTCCGGTGGATTCAGTCCAACGCTTAGAAGGCCCATCGCTGTTGGGTATGTTCCGGCCGAACTTGCTGCGGCCGGCACCACGCTGTATGCCGAAGTCAGAGGCGCTCGACTCCCCGTCGACGTTGCCGAAATTCCGTTCCTTCCTCACAACTACCGCCGCTAACTACCGCCGCTAACTACCGCCGCTAACTACCGCAGATGACAATCGATGATCGCCAGGAGTCTCCAATGAAGCGCTACACCACTGACCACGAATGGATCCAGATTGACGGCGGCATCGCCACCGTGGGGATCACCAACTACGCGCAGGACCAACTAGGTGACATTGTCTACGTGGAACTTCCCGACGTTGGTAGGGCTGTTACTAAAGCCGAATCGGTTGCAACCGTGGAGAGCACTAAGAGCGTGTCCGACATTTATTCGCCTGTTGCAGGAGAGGTCATGGAAACCAATTCGCTGCCCGTGGATGACCCGGCGCAGCTCAACGCGCATCCCGAGACGGACGCATGGTTGTTCAAGGTGAGCGGGGTCACGGTCGCAGACCTGGAGGGACTCATGGACGAGGCAGCGTATGAGGTGTTCTGTACGAGCTGAAGGGCACGTTGCGGCGTGCTAAACCACGTCTCACCGTTGGATTGATGTTCCAGCTCAGCCACATGAACCACGAACCCAAACAACCACTCTTTCCGGACCCTTCGCCGTTCAGCGTTGCGATGTTGGCCGGCGGCGGAAGCACTCGTATGGGTGCAGATAAAGCGTTGCTCGACGTCGATCTCGACGGTGATCCCATCGGTGCTCGAGTGCTGATAGCGGCAATCCTTGCGGGTGCCTGCGACGCGTTTGCGGTCGGGGGAAATCGTGAAGCGCTGCGAGAGCAGGGATGGCGTTTCGTGGCAGACAATTGGCCTGGAGAAGGTCCACTCGGTGGCCTGGTCACAGCGCTTGAACGAACTCAACATGATGTTGTCGTTGTGCTCGGCTGCGATCATCCAGACGTTGATCCCTTTGAGGTGCAATCGATGGTGCGTACCCTCGACGCGCACCCAGACGCCGTTGCAGCGATACCTGTGCTGGAGGGGTATCCGTATGTGACGCACAGCGCCTGGCGAGCAAGCGCTGCGTCTGCCCTGAGGGGGGCGTTCGAAGCGGGAGAACGTGCACCGTCGGCGGTTTTGCGAAGGGTCCGGTGGATACCCATTGCCGTGGCCAACCAGGAGTCGATCGCAGACCTCGACACGGCTTCACAGCTCAAAGAACGTCGGCAGGCAGCGAAACGCTGAGAGAGCAAGGCACTGCGGCTAGGGTACGCCGCCATGAATCAGATGCCGCCGCAGGTCGATATCGACGCGCTCATGGCTGCGCTGGACGGTGGTGCCCGGCTTATCGATGTCCGAGAACCAGACGAGTACGCAGAGTTCCGCGTTGCACAAGCGCAGCTCATCCCGCTTATGAGCGTGCCAGACCAACTTGACGCCATCGTGGAGTTTGCGGGCGCTGAACCGTTGTACGTCATCTGTGCCGCAGGTGGTCGGTCAAACCGCGCAGCAGCGTTCCTTCGTACCCATGGCATCGATGCAATAAATGTGGTGGGCGGTTCCAATGAGTGGTTGCAGCGTGGCCTTCCGGTGGTCTCCGGTAGCGCGGACATTTCGTGAGCCAGCTACGCGGCCAAGGCCGAGGTCGATCCGCACCCGCAGTAGCAGCGTCTGACTCTGCGTTCGAGTGGATCGCTGACGCTGCTTCTTTGCACGAGTACGTGGACTTCGTGTTGCAACACGAGGCTTACGCCATCGACACCGAATTCCTCCGAGAACGCTCGTACTATCCAAACCTCGCGCTCGTTCAAATTTGTGTCGGCGGCCGCACAGCGCTCATTGATCCGTTCGCAGTTCCAATCACCGGTTTGGCTCGTCTGTTTACGTCGGATTGCCTGGCGGTCTTCCACGCTGCTGACCAGGATCTCGAAGTTCTGGAACTGGCATGCGGAGCAATCCCCGCGAAAATGTTCGACACTCAGTTGGCGGCAGGGTTTCTCGGTTTCTCCACTCCGTCTCTGGTCAATCTGGTCGAACGCGTCCTTGGGGTTCGTTTGTCCAAGGGAGACCGGCTCACTGACTGGACGGTTCGCCCGCTCACTGCAGCGCAGTGCGCCTATGCGGCCTCTGACGTCACGCATTTGCTTGAACTGCGGGACAGGCTCATAGGCGAACTTGATCCGGTTGGTCGAAGCGGGTGGGTTGAAGCCGAAACAGAGTTGATGCGACTCCGTCCAAGAGGTCAACAAGATCCGCGCCGTGCGTGGTGGCGTTTGAAAGATGGTCGTGTCTTGCGCGGCCACGACCGGCTCATTGCGCAAGAACTCTGCGCATGGCGAGAACGGCGCGCACAAACCGAAGACAGACCCGTGCGGTTTGTGATGGCAGATCTTGCTGTCGTGGCAATTTCTCAGGCCAAGCCAACCAGCGCTGCTGCGTTGGCCGGTATCCGTGGGGTTGACGGGCGCGCAGCCAAGGCATCAATCGCCAATGAGATCCTTTCGGTGGTGGAACATGCAAAAGGCATGGACCCGGCAGAATTGCTGCTGCCCGAAACCGAGGATTTCGACCGCCGGTTGCGGCCGGCTCTGACACTCATTTCCGCATGGATCGGCCAGTTGGCACAGGATGCGCGCATCGACCAGTCCATCCTTGCAACGCGCGGCGACCTGGTGCAGTTCCTCCGTAAAGACGAAGGCGCCCGCCTCAACGAGGGTTGGCGGTCTTCGCTCCTTGGCGAGAACATCGGCCGGTTGGTGAGTGGAGGCGCAGCACTCGCATTCGAGCCCTCGGGCACGCTGGTCCTTGAAGCACGGTCGGAGCAACCGATCGGAATTGTTGTGGCCACACCGCTTGCCTCTTGGACCGAACAGGCCGAACCTGTGGAGAACCCGACGAGTTGAACGTGAATGACGTCGATACCTCGGCTCAAGCGCGGGCCCTTTGTGCGCTGGACCGTGTGGTGTCCTTGCTGGACCGCGGCCTCGCAGATCCCTACCGCATCGGCGCGTTCACAAAGGCGCGCAAAACTGTCGCCGAGTTGTCCGATGCCGACGTGCTAGCTCGGGCGCAGTCCGACACCTTGCATCTCCTTCCGGCCATCGGCGCCAAGACGGCGGCTGTGATCCGGTCTGCGGTTTTGGGCTTGGCAGACCCGTACATTGCGACGCTGGAAGTGGAAACCGCCGTTGGGATCACCGAGGCAGGCGCAGCCGTTCGTTCAACGTTGAAGGGCGACCTTCATACGCACACAGACTGGTCGGACGGTGGCGCGTCTATTCAGGCTATGGCTGCTGCAGCTGCCAAGTTGGGTCATGAGTACGTGGCCGTCACGGACCACAGCGGAAGGCTTACGGTTGCGCGAGGACTGGACCAGTCCCGCCTACGCCGGCAACTGGATTCCATCGCCGTGTTGCGTGACGAGATCCTTGAACGACACGGCATACGTGTGCTTACTGGTGTGGAAGTCGACATCAACGAAGATGGCTCGTTGGATGCAGACGCCGACAGCCTGGCTGAACTTGATGTCGTTGTGGCAAGCGTTCATTCTCGATTATCGATGCCCGAACCCGAGATGACACAACGCCTGTTGGCCGCCGTCACCCACCCGCAGGTCAACGTCCTTGGTCATTGCACGGGTCGCAAGGTGGTTGGGCGTGGTCGAAATGGATCTACGGCCAATTGGGACCTCGTCTTTCTCGCATGTGCACAGTACGGAACCGCCGTAGAGATCAACTGTCGGCCGGAGCGACTGGACCCGCCTCGCGCGTTGATGCGACGTGCTCACGAACTGGGGTGTCATTTCGCAATCGACTCAGATGCCCACGCTCCGGGTCAGTTGGAGTGGCAACCCTTCGGCTGCGACCGCGCAGCCGAGACTGGTATAGAGCCAGAGCGGATCATCAACGCGCGTTCGTTGGCTGGCTTACAGCAATGGACGGCAGCGGGGGAGTAGTACGCGCGCTTGCCGTCTGCCGGCGCGACTGCGGGGTTTGCGGCTAGTAGCGATACGTGGAGAGCACACGATGCTCTCGCATCCAGCGGTTCAACTCGGTCGCGGCAAGGGGCCGTGACCAGTAGTAACCCTGGCCGATGTCGCAGCCCAACGTCAGCAACTCCTCGCAGACAACTTCGTCTTCGACGCCCTCCGCAACGATGGTCATGTCCAACGCGTGGGCAAGCTCGATGGTGGACCGCACAATGATCCAACTCGTTTGGTCGCGAAGCATGCCCATCGCAAACGTCTTGTCCAGTTTCAGTTCGTCAATCGGGAACTCTCGAAGATAGGCAAGAGAGGAGTAGCCGGTGCCGTAGTCGTCCAACGCAACTCGGACACCCAAACCGTGTAACTGGTTCAGAATGCGCCGGGCGCCAGCGGGGTCAGACACCAACGAAGCCTCGGTGATCTCCACCTGTAGTAGGTGTGCAGGCAATACGTGCCGTTCCAACACGTCGGAGATCCGATCCACAATCGCGCCGGACCGCAGATCTGAGCCGTACAGGTTGACTGCGATCGGAAGTTCGATGCCGTCGGCCTTCCACTCCGATGCTTGCGCTAACGCTCGTTCAAGAACGGTCGCAGTGAGTAAAGCCGACTGTCCGGTGTCCTCGGCGATGTGCACAAACTCATCGGGCGGAATGACACCTCGAGTTGGGTGATACCAGCGCACCAGCGCTTCTACGCCGACGAGGGTTCCGCTACGAAGATCCATCTTTGGCTGGAAGTAGGTCTGGATCTCCTGGCCGTGGCGAAGTGCGGTTCGAAGATCTGAAGCGATTGCGAGCCGGTGGTTGTTGACGTTCTCCAAACCTGGGCGGTATACGCTGACGCCGTAGCGGTTGCGTTTCGCCTCGTACATCGCAACGTCTGCAAGTCGAAGGAGTCCGTCTGCGTTGACGGTGTGGGTAGGGGAGACCGCAACCCCAAGTGACGCGTCAATGAATATGTCGGTCTGGCCGAGAACGAACGGGCTCTGCATCGCTCGGCGGATCGCTTCGGCAACCTCGTTAGCCGCGGTGATCATCGCATCCGCCGTCGCGTGACTGGATAGATCCATTACAACGGCAAACTCGTCGCCACCGAGGCGGCAAGCAACCTGCTCGCCGGACAACACACCTTCTAAGCGAGGCCGCATTTGCTTCAACAACTCGTCGCCCATCTCGTGGCCAAGCGAGTCGTTGACCTCTTTAAACCGGTCGAGGTCCATCACGAGGAGCGCAGTGGGTAGCGCAACACCCCCGCCAACTCGCTTGCTCAGCGTCTCGGTGAGCATCCGACGATTACCCAGACCAGTGAGGTCGTCTGTTCGTGCCTGGTTGAGCGTTGCGCTCAACGTCTCGCCGGTGCGGATCTGAATCGCAGCAACTGCGAGCGTCAGGAGCACTGCAGTGCAGGCCAGCAAGACTTCGAAACCAGGGGCAGATCGCCCTGTAGCAACGGCAAAAGCAGACAACGAGAGCCAAATCGCCAGAGAAATTGCCATGGTTCCGGCCAGGACAAACCTGGGTCTCCATTTGCGGCGGCGTTGCACGGGGCTATCTTCGGTAACGCCGAGCCGAGTCTTGAGGGTGATCATGCTGGAGTCGGCGTCGGGTAGCGCGACTTGCGAAGGTAAAGCCGCAGGTCAAGCTTGACTCAAGCCTCGCCCATCTGTCACGTGATGAAATAGCCCGTGAAGTCCCGTCCAGCCGAGAACCTCTGTTACTTGACATAACTAGCATTATCGGCGATGGATCGAGAAGTGGCTTGATCTCCGGGATCCGCGTGCAATAACCAATGTTGGTTCGCTTGCGGTCAAGGAATGCATGTCTCGACCAACGTTGGTTGCCGACGTTGGTTGCCGACATCCGAACGGAACTTCGCTCCAACGTGGGTTTCCGACAGAATCGCTCATTTTCGGAACGCTGGTTGCTGGCAGCGTTGTCAGCGAAATCCCAAACGTTGGATGTCGGGACGGTAACTCGCTATTTCTCTGGTTCCCCTCGGTGAGGCCTGTTTCGTCACTGTGACGAAACAGGCTCTGTCCGCGTACCTGCCTGATGACGACGGTGCCTGCTTGGCCAGTGCGGCTCCTTAGGCGATTCCTAGGATTGGCTTAGCGCAGGTTTGTGGTGGTGTCGGACAGGGTGAGCATCTGTCTCTTTACCGAATGAGGTCCGAAATGAACGTTTGGGTTGATCAAGACCTGTGCACGGGTGACGCACTGTGCACCGAGATTTGTCCCGAGATATTTGCAATGGTCGGCGGTCTGTCTTACGTCCGTATTGGAGCGCAGATTGCAACCGTTCCGGGCGGGGCAGCCTCGCTTGCACCGATTCCGGGACATGCGCTAGAGGCGGTGCTCGAAGCTGCCGAGGAATGCCCCGGAGAGTGCATCTTTATCGACGCGTGAAGTTTCTCCATGCCACCGCCCCTGGTCTCAGATTGGCGAGCCGAGACCGGGCAACGCTCCGAGGCCAGCGAGTAGTTGCAGTCGCTCGTCGGGTTGGAGAGGTTCCCACGGGGTAGCTGCAAGCTCGTTGGTACGTTGTTCGATGGCGGTGCGTTCCCCCGAAGGTGGCATCGTTTTCATCGCCTGGGCGGTGTGACCCCGCTCGGCCCACGCCAGCGCATGTGCATCTGAACGGTGCATCCGCAACACAACAGCGGCGTCCCAAATCAGGGCTGCATCGTTGGGTTCCGGCGGTAGCCAGGCCCGGCTGGTCAACTGTGACAGTGTGGACATGGGGTCTCCAACGGCTGCTGCTCGTGACTTCAAGATCAGCTGTGCCAGTTCGGGCAAGGTGGTGCGCTTCGGTGCCCAGACTGTTGCGATGGTTTCAGCTTGTATGCGTACCAACTGTTCAGCTACCGCACCGCCGGCATCGGTGGCTGTGATGGAACCGTCTGCGCCCATAGTGATTGCGCCGCGATCCGCAAGGCCAGCAAGGAAGGCGTCGCTGGAGCCGAAGTGTTGGTAGCGCATCAACTCGCTGAATTCGTGTTGTGAGATCGTGCCTCCAAGGAGCATTCCAGCAAACAACGCAAGTGCACCGGGGGCGAACCTGTTGTCGCCCCGCAACGCAGTGACACGCTCCTTCTCCACCGCGTTGTGCACGGATATGGCGGTCCGATCAATCACCGGGGCGATCAGGGCGGAGTACGCGGCAGCATCATTGATTCGGGACATCTGACCGGCTTAGCACTGAACGCGCGTGCCGAAGTTGACATTTGGTTCACGGCCACGACACCTGACCCGATGCTGCCAGTAGCGGCTCTCCCCTTCAGGCTGAATCGATGGCATCCCGGAAGCAAGACCGGAAGCTCACGCCGCGCCCTCGACGACGCCACCCGGCTCGCCGGGCACGGCTTGTGGTTGGAACCGCGTCGGTGGCTTCCACTGTAGGTATGACCTTCGCAATGGCGATGGCCAGCCCGCCCGTAACTGGTGCAGCTAACAACCCAGCTGAAAGCCAAACGCCTCCGGAGCAGCTTGCGCTGGTGATCCCGGCGTCCGCCGGTGACAGCGGAACCACGACTGAGACCGTTGATGCTGGCACGACAGCGGAAAGCGCAACCCTAAATCCCGCCGTCGAAACGACTCCGACGGGAGTGTCGTTCGACGACGTCGCGATCGTGGACTTTGGCGACGAACGAGTCGGGGAGACGGTGGCTGGCGAACCAGTGCCGGCCGCCACTACTCCCCCGTTGACTGCGCAGACAGCAGTTAGCGGCGAGGCAGCAAGCGCCGCGACAGCCGTTCCCTCCTCAACGCAACCGATCCGAACGCAACCGACGCGGCCGGCGTCGACGAATATGGCGGCGACCACGACCCCTCCGACTTCCAAACTCGTTGTCAAAGCGGTTGCGGGCAAAGCTGCCGGAGTACCGGTGGCCCCGACTACTCCCCCGCCATCGACAAAGAGCGCCAGTGGTGCCGGGAACCAGTCTTCAGTGGCTAGCACCGGCAACACCGGCAACCCGGCGCAGTCAGCGACGACGAATTTGCCTGCCACCAAACCGCCAGCGACGAACTTGCCTGACGCAGACTCTTCGCCAACGTCGGTTCCAAATTCGGGCGTTACTCCGGGCAGCGTTGCACCAATCCCGGCCACTGTGCTTCCAGCTACTCCGGCACCCAGCTTGCCGAATGGACTGGCTGTCACGACTGCAGCACCGAACACCGCACCTGGAACAGTTGCACCGACCGCTGCGCCAACGATTCAGGCGAACTTGCCGCCGACCACGGTGACCGTCGCGCCCACGATTCCGCCAACACCAGCCCCAACGACCACGATGCCTGCACCGATTACGACTGTCGCGACAACAGTTCCGGTGGTGACCGCACCTCCGACAACACGTTCGGGAGCGAGTTGATGGCAGCGCTCCGGACAGAGCTGTACGCGATGGGGAGTCAATGCGAGATTTCGGTAACGGCCGTTCATGGAACCCGCTCCAATGTCGAAGTTCTACAAGCGGGTGTTGGGTTGGTGCAGTCGCTTGAACAACTCTGGAGCCGCTTTCTTCCCGGGAGTGACGTGTCTCGAATCAATGCGAATTCCGGACGATGGACAACGGTGAGTTCGTGGACCCGAAACGCGATCATGCTGGCTTCGGCAGGCCGCGACCACACCGATGGTCGGTACAACCCGCTCCTTGGCCTCGACCTTGCTCGCTGCGGATATGACCGTCCGTTTGCAGAACTCGAGACACTCACTGAGTTTGAAGCGCTGCTCGGATCCACTCGTGATGCCTGGCTTCGAGGAGACATCGGCGGGGATATCGATATTAATGTTTCCGCCGATTGCGCACGCCCTCGGGTTCGCATCCCCTCGGGTACCGCAATTGATCTCGGAGGTATTGGCAAGGGGTACGCCGGCGACCTCGTGTCCGATGCACTACTCGCCCTTGGTGCCACCGGGGTACTGGTCAACATGGGTGGCGATGTCCGTGTGGCTGGCGACTGTCCGGAGGGCGATCACTGGTCCATCCAGGTTGGGGATCGGGACGAGGTAGTGCTTCTGGATGACGGTGCGGTGGCTTTCACAACAACGAACAAACGCCGTTGGCGTCGGGATTCGGCGATGGTGCATCACCTACTGGACCCCGTCAGCGGGTCCAGCCTGGGCATCGACGTGCCGATGGTCTGCGTGGTATCCGCAGAGGGGTGGTGGTCAGAGGTGTTGACCAAATCGATCGCAGTACATATTGCTAGGCAAGATCCTGCTTGGGCCGAGCTTGAAACTTTCTGCGAAGTTGTCCCCAACGGTGTGCACGCCATTGTCACCGCCGGCGATTCGACCGTTGCTACCACCGGCTGGAACTCCGTGAGCGCTCGATATGTACACGTATAACGAGGCCCAGGTTGCGATCTTTGGCTCGATCGCCCCGGAGAAGTTGACGTGGTACCTCTCTCGTTCCTCTGGGATGGTGGCGTGGTTGCTGGTCACCGCTTCGGTCGTTTGGGGTCTTGCTCTTTCCGCCCGGTTGTTCTCGGCCCGCACGTCACCGGGATGGATGCTTGACCTGCACCGATTTTTCGGTGGAACCGCGGTCACGCTCGTTGGTGTGCACCTAGCGGCACTCGTAGCGGATAACTATGCACACTTCGGATGGCGGCAGATCTTGATCCCGTTTACGGAAGCCGAACGAGCAGAGCGCATCACCACAGCTGTTGCTTGGGGCGTGATGGCCATGTACCTGCTTGTTGCGGTGGAGTTGACATCGTTGCTGAGACGGCGGCTTCCCGGCCGGTTGTGGCGGAAGGTTCACTACCTCAGCTTTCCGCTCTATGTCTTGTGCACTCTCCACGGTTTTCAAGCCGGCACGGACCGCAAGGTGAAGGCTTTCGGTGTGGCCACGATCGTATGCGTGGTTATGACCTCGGCACTGTTGGCGATGCGTGTGACCACCACCCGTCGCCGATCCGCCAACCGGAAGGCGACGGCGCGTCCTCTGGTGTAGTGGTTACCGCTACCGAGCAAATGGCCAGCGCTCGAAGAACCGTTTGATGCGGTCCCAAAGTGCGGCGATGCCGTTTGGAAAGTAACGCAACGACAGCACGATCAAGAGGCCATAGATGAGCCGAACGAAGTTCGGTAGCTCGATCTGCATCCGGTCGATGAAGCCTCGGAATCCAGTGGTTGTGACGCCCTCGTTGCTTGAGGTGCTGACGAAGAACAGAACGTTGCGAACTCCAGGGAGTGTGAAGATCCATTTGAAACGGTCTGTCAGCCGATCGAGCCCAATGATGGCCACCGCGCCGAGGATGGAGCCAAGGATGGTGCCACTTCCTCCGACCACCATCATCGCGACGTATTGGATGGACAGCTTCAAGTCGAAGAACTCGGGCGTCACCGACTGAATCTGTGCCCCGTAGAGAGCCCCTGAAACACCTGCCATCGCACCGCACAACGCGAATGCTTTGATCTTTGTTGACGCGATGTCGACGCCGATTGCCTCAGCAGACAGGTCCCTGTCCCTGACCGCCATCATCGCCCTGCCCGAACGGGTACGGACCACGTTGTAGGCAACGATTGCTGCCAGGACGACAAAGGCCCAGATCAGCCAGAAGAAGGCTTGGTCCCTGCTGTAGGTGAACCCGAAGATGTCTGCTTCGGTTGAGTCCGGAACGGTGAACGTGATTGTCTTTCCCGGCCACAAGGTGAGCACCGGCTGGGGCAGATTGCTGCGTCCGGGCGTGCCGCCGGTGATGTCGGCCCACGCGTTGAAAATGTGTTCGGCAAAGACCAACATGCCGACGGTGATCACTGCCAGGTAGTCACCTCGTAGTCGCAGTGCGAAAGGCCCAACCGCTGCGGCGATGACGGCCCCGACCAGGCCCGCAGCTGCCAACCAAACCAGGAACGGCAGATGCTTTCCTCCAACGGTGACGTTTTCCCCGAAGTAGCCAGCTGCGTAAGCACCCGCTCCGATGAAGGTTGCGTGCCCAAGCGACACTTGTCCCGCGTAACCGGTCAGCAGATTGAGGGCAAGTGTGCCGATGGCAAAGATGCCGGCGAAGTTGAGCAAGGACAACGCCAAGTTGGTGAGCGGTAGACCGGGGATGAGCTGCGCTGGGAGGTGAAGTCCCTTGTAACCAATCCACGAGAATCCAATCGGAGCGCTGATATACAGCAACGCAGCCAGAGCGAGACCCAGCTTCTTCCAATTGGAAGCGAACGTACGAAGGTCCGCTGCGTAGGTTGTGGCCAACCGATTCTGGGTGTCGTAGCGAGACCAGAAGAGCATCACGCCGCCGTAGACGGCAAGGAGCGCCAAGGTGATGAGTGCACCGCTCATGTCAGACCCTTCTGACCTCTCTGGTGCCAAAGACACCGTACGGTCGAAGAACAAGGATTGCGACCATGATCAGGTACGGGAAGACAAGGTGGAAGTTGGGCCCAAGCCCCGCTTTGTAGTGAAAGTCTCCGATGTTGAGGTCGATCACTCGTCCCAGCCAGTCGCTGATGTTTGGTTGATAGCCGAACATCAACTGTTGAGCAAGGCCGATGACGAGACCGCCGACGATGGCGCCCTTGGTGGAATCAAGGCCTCCGAGGATTGCGGCCGGAACAGCGGTAAGCGCTATTTGGAGGAGTGTCGGTGCAACGTTTCGCCCGTTGCCCGACGAGAGGAATACGCCTGCGACCGTCGCGATAGCCGCAGAAATTGCCCACGAGAGGCCGAAGACGAGCCGTGGGTTGATGCCTTGCGCAATTGCGGCTTCCGGATCGAAAGCCGTGGCCCGCATCGCAGTTCCCAGCCTGCTGCGATTGAAAAACAGAAGGAGTGCCGCAGTAATGGCAACGGTCACGAGCAAAGTCACCGCATCGACGTGTGTGACAGTGACCCCGCCCACTTTCCAGAATCCGATACCCATCGGGTCGTTCAACGGAAGTGGGTCTGTGCCCCAAATGGCAAGAACCAACTGTTCAACCGCGTAGCTCAGCCCAAGCGTGGCCATGATGACGGTGAACGTTGGCCGGTTTCGCAACGGGCGCAGAACGACGGCCTCAACGCCGAACCCAGCAAAGGCCATTGTGATGGTGGCAATAGCGAGCGCCAGCCAGTAATTGATGCCCCACGTACGAGTGACGTTGAAGGTGAGGAATGCACCGAAGAGCATGAACGCGCCCTGCGCAAAGTTCAGAACCTTGGTTCCTCTGAAAATGATCACGAATCCAAGCGCAACAAGCGAGTAAATCGCGCCCTGCGCAAGGCCCTGAACGAGGTACTGCAGAAAGTTGGTCATCAGCTTGTCACTTGGTGCTTCGGTCGGGAGATTCAACGGGCGAGTTTGGACGGCGTTGTTCGATGATGGGCGCCAGTCGAAGGGCCCCAAGGAATCGCTGCGTTTCGGCGTCAGTGTCTGGGCTGGTGAGCAAGGAGTGAGCTGACCCCAACCCGTAAGCGCGCCTAATAAATGGTCTGACTCCGTATCCGCCGAGTACAAGGACGGCTCCCACCAGGGTGGCCAGCGCGGTGATGATGCCAATCCGAATCATGCCGTGCTGGGCGACGAGGAGGCGGTGCACCATGACGGAGGCCACGGCGAGGGCTGTCAACAAGCCAAACGTGATTCGTCGATCCCCAAGTGCGTTGGCGGAGGTTTCTCCAGAGCCGTTGAGCACTCGATCGACCGCGATCCGGCGCAACCCGCGGTGCGATTTGCGCCGATCTACGTCTTCGAGGATTGCGTGGAGGTGGGTTGCTGGTAGATGAGCGATGGTCGGCTGCACGGATCGAATCTCAAGCGGTTGTAACGGGCCGCCTTCGCCGATGTTGAGCACCGCACCGACTCGTAAGGTCATCGCCACGCTGAGGGCCCGTTCGACCGGATCTGCGAACGATGCAACCGGGTACAGCTCATCTCCGGCATGTGCCCCGAGGCGCGAAACGAGGTCGTCGGCTGCAGCCAGCAAGGACGCTGAAGAAGCCGGATGCGCGCGAAGAGTTGGCTTTGCTCCGGTGGAGCGATCTAGGTGTGCCTCAACGGTGCAAGTCTGCGTTGGATCGAGAGCTGCCGCCGTCGCGCTCCAGATGTCTGAGCTGCTGCTGCCGCCTTGTTCAACGCGTAGAAAGGTCGTGACGGTTCGCCCTTCTAATTGAACTGACGCGTCAATAGCGTCGTTCAGCGCGTGGATGCCTCGCGTTTCCATGACGACGATCCTGCGCAACTGCGGGAGCAATTGAAGCGAGTCAGCGATCTTGTCGTACTGCTCTTGATTCCCCACGACAGCAGTCGACGCGCCGTGAGTCTGGAGGAGCGTGACAACCGTTGCTGGCGAGAAGCCGGGGTCAATCGCCAGCGTGATTGCCCCTAGCCCTTGAATGGCCAAATCCGCCGTAAGCCATCGTGGTTGGTTGCTGGCGACGAGACCGACAACGTCGCGTTCTTGCACACCGATTTCAGCGAGACCGTTTCCGAAGTTGCGCGTGCGTTCTTCCAACAACCGCCACGACTGTGGCTCCCAGATTCCGAGGTGGTGGTACCGCAGCGCCTGCCCCATCGGGTTTGACGCGGCCCGTGCGAGGAGCAGCCCGGGAAGTGTGTTGCTCTGGGCGTTAGTCTGCGCGCTTGTAGTCCGCGCACGTGTCATTGGGCGGGTCACTGCGACGCTCCTAAGTACGCCTCGATAACCCGAGGATTCTGTTTCACTTCGGAGGGGAGCCCCTCAGCGATCTTCTGCCCAAAGTCGACAACCATCATTCGATCTGCGATGTCCATCACCATGTGCATGTCGTGCTCGATCAGGATCATGGCGAGGCCGAGTTGCTGTTTGATCTCCAGCATGTATCTGGCCATGTCTTCGGTTTCAGTTGCGTTCATTCCGGCAACGGGCTCGTCCAGCAAGAGAAGTTTCGGTTCCATGCACAAGGCCCGGGCGAGTTCCATGCGCTTCTGCACTCCGTACGGAAGTACTCCAACGGGTTGTCCTCGGAACACTTGGAGGTCAAGAAGTCGCATGACTTCCTCCACCCTTTTTCGGTGCTGCATCTCCTGTCGCTTCGCCGTTCCGACGAACGCGATTCCGCTCAGAAACCCACCCTTCATTAATTGGTGACGTCCAAGCATCAGGTTGGCGACTACATCGAGCTTTTTGAACAAGCCAATGTTCTGGAACGTTCGGCCAACCCCGTGCTTCACGGTGAACGGCGGTTTGTGGCCAACCAGTTCCACACCGTCAATACGGATGCTTCCTGCTTGCGGTTGGTACACGCCGTTCAAGCAGTTGAGGATCGAAGTCTTGCCTGCCCCGTTGGGGCCGATGATCGCGAAGAGCTCTTTTGCGCGAACGTCGAAACTCACCTCCTGGATAGCGGTTACGCCGCCAAATCGAAGTGTGATTCCGTCGACGATGAGAAGCGGCTCGGCTGGGGCGCTCATGCGATGTACTCCGCGGGACGGCGGTAGGTCTTGAGGTTGCGAAACGACGTATGGGCTGACTCGCCGCCGAGGTATGCAGCGCGCACGTCGTCGTCGGCCAGTAGGTCCGCAGACGGGGCTGACTTTGTGACCCGGCCTGTCTCCATGACGTATCCATATGAGGAGTTACGAAGAGCCATTGATGCGTTCTGTTCGACGATCAACACCGACGTTCCCTGGCTGTTGATTTGTTGCACGATCTCAAAGATCTGCTCGACGATCAGCGGAGCGAGGCCAAGCGACGGCTCATCGAGCAGAAGCAATCGAGGATCGGCCATCAGCGCTCGCCCGATGGCGAGCATCTGCTGTTCGCCGCCAGACATGTATCCGGCGACCTGGGTCCGGCGTTCCTTGAGTCGAGGGAACAACTCCATCACGCGGTCATAAGAGACGGTGACTGCGCCCTTGTCCTTGCGCGAATAGGCGCCGGTTCCCAAGTTTTCGTGCACGGTCAGTTCGGCAAAGATCCGCCGTCCCTCCATGACCTGTGCGATTCCGCCGCGGACCAACGCTGCAGGGTCGGCGTGTGTGGTGTCGGCTCCATCGAATCGCACGGTTCCGGTGGTGATGTTGCCGCCGTGGTAGCCGAAGAGACCAGAGACAGCGCGGAGCAAGGTGGTCTTGCCGGCTCCGTTGGCTCCAAGGATGGAGACAACGCCACCGTGTTGCACCTGAAGCGAAACGTCGCGCAGCACTTCGATAGCACCGCCGTAGACGACGCCGACGTTGGAGACTTCCAAAATTGGGGCGGGCGGAGGGGCGGGGGGCACAGGATTCCTTGGTTGGTGATTGTCCCGAGCTGATGTCGGACCTGTGACGGCAGTCACGGACCACGAAGTTGACAGCAGCCGCACTGATTCGGCGAGCCAGCAGCGACGGACCGAGTGGGTTCAGCGCCGAACGGTGAGGCTTGGTCGATGAACTGTCCGTTTGTGCGCCAGATGGTTGGTAATCGTGAAAACACTTCCGTCCGTCCACTTTTCGTGTGTTGTGGCGGCCGTTCGGCGTGAATGGCTACCGGTGGGGTGATCCGGGACCGAACTCGGCGATCTGGTGTTGTGCCCGCAAACGCTGATCCGTACGGTCCGTGACTGTCGTCACAGCGGGGCTGTGGCTGCCGGCGCTCCCGCCGGCTCGCGTCAGGAGATTCCATGAAGAAGTCCATCGCAGTTGCAGCCGGCGCTTTGCTCGCCGTCACAGCGCTGCCGAGCATCAGCCTCGCAGCGGCCAAAGCAGGTGGGACCTGTGTCAAGGTCGGCGAAAAGTCGGGTGCGCTGGTGTGCACCGCAAAGGGTCGCAAAAAGACGTGGGCCAAAGCTCCAGCAGCTGCGCCAACCACGGCCAAGGCGCCAAGCTCGGGAGCAGCAACTCCCGCAGCAGCCTCCGTGAAGACCGGTCCAGGCTTTGACGGAAAGACCATCACCGTCGGTAACATAACCTCGAAGACCAACGCTGCATGGGGTCCCATCAGCAAGGGCATCGGAGCATCCCTCGAGTCGTACTTCAAGGCCATCAACGCCCGTGGCGGCATTGGAGGCAAGTACCCCGTCAAGATCGAGGAAGCGGAAGTCAACTACGACCCCAACCTTGCGGTTCAGGCTCTCAACGCAAACAAGGACAAGGTTGTGTTGTTTGCCTCGGTTCTGGGCACGCCGGTCAATGAGGCACTCCTACCGCTCTACGAGCAGAACAAGCTGGTTGCCAGCCCCGGTTCGCTCGACGCCAAGTGGATCTCCAAGAAGAACATGCTTCCGATCATGTCCAGCTATCAGGTCCAGGCCATCAATGGCGTTGCGTACTACCTGGACAAGGCCGGCAAGGACAAGACCGTCTGTGCAGTCAGCCGTCAGGATGCCTACGGCGAAACCGGAACTGAGGGCGTGAAGTTTGCGCAATCGAAGCTGGGCTTCAAGCTCGGCACGGTCGAAACGGTCCCGGCTTCACAAGCCGACATGGCAGCGGTGACCGTTCGTCTTCGCGATGCGAAGTGTGACGCCGTTTACGTGACCACGGGTCCCGCGCAAGCGACGGCCTTGCTGGTGCAGGGTTCGCAAAACAGCTACACCCCACAGTGGATCTTGATGTCGCCGACGTTCTCGGACAAGCAGGTCACTCCAGCAACATCGTCGTTGTACGAGAAGTACGTCTGGATGTCCGGTGACGGTGGCGAATGGGGCGATACGTCGAACCCAGGCATGAAGGAACTGATCGACATCTTGAAGAACAACGGGTTCGCGAACTACGTGGCAAACCCTGACGTCGGCAACATCTGGGGCTTCGCTCAGGCGAAAGTTGTCGAGGCAGTGCTCGAAAAGGCCGTGAGCAACGGTGACCTCAGCCGTGAGGGCCTTCTGAAGGCTGCCAACGAGGTCGGCATGGTTGACTTGGGTGGAATTGGTGCATCGGTCGATCTGACCAAGCGCAATCCGGCACCCAAGAACTCAATCTTCAAAGCCGACGGTTCCAAGCTCTTGGCGATTGCCCTGCTTGCAAAAGAATACGGGTCCCCAATCGCAGCGGACTACCGCAAGAACTGACAACCCAAGAACCGATTACCCAAGAACGGATTACACCCAACACGGGTAGCAAAATCAACCGCTGAACGACCCCGCCAACAAGGCGGGGTTCTTCTGTGTCCGTAGAAACTTGATTTCTTACCCGTGTCGTCGTCCGACACTGGAAGTGAGCCAGCATGGCGAATGTGATCGCCGGTCTTGCATCGTTTGTCGCCGTTGCCGCGGTGCTGGCTGGCGTCATCTATTGGTCTCTGCGTCGCCGTTCGCTCGTGGCCGATTCTGCGCAGGCGACGTTTCAAGTTCTGCAGACTGCCAACCTCGCGTCGCCATCGTTGCGAAAGGGTTTTGAAGCTGCGGCGTTTCAACGAGCGGCACCAGCCATCTTGGAATTGGTCGGTACACGTGCAATCGCCGTGGCGTCCAACACCGAAGTTCTCTGTTTTGCGGGCCGGTCCGGCCACCACGAAGCAGACGTCCTTGCGATAGCTGCCGAAACGCTTGACGACGGTCGCAGTCACGTGCGGGCTCTTCACTGCGAGCGAGATGGATGTCCGGTGCGCGCTGCCGTGACGGTTCCGATCTCCGTCCGAGGAGTGGTCGGCGGGGTCCTGATTGGTTTCGATCCCGAAGGCAGTGCTGGCCTCATCAGATCGATGTCGGAGGTAGCTGCATGGATTACAAGCCAGATCGAATTGGCCGAACTCGACGAGAACCGCGTGCGTCTCGCTCGTGCGGAGCTACGGGCACTACGCGCGCAGATCAGTCCGCATTTCATTTACAACGCGCTCACGGCGATTGCGTCCTTCACGAGATCAGACCCGGATCGCGCTCGCGAGCTGCTTCTTGAATTTGCGGACTTCACGCGTTACTCGTTGCGGAGCCACGGTGAGTTCACAACTGTTGCGGAAGAACTCCGTTCGATCGAGCGGTATCTCACGCTGGAAAAGGCTCGCTTTGGAGATCGGCTGGATGTCGAAGTGAGAGTCGCTCCCGAAGTTCTTCAGGTCGTCATTCCGTTCCTCGTGGTGCAACCCCTTGTCGAAAATGCTGTCCGTCATGGCATTGAGCGTGGAACCGGCACCGGCAGGCTGACTATCGAAGCGAAAGCTGAATCAAACGACTGCGTGATTGTGATTGAGGACGACGGCGTCGGCGCCGACCCTCTTGTGCTGCAGGGGTACATGAACGGTGATGGCGAGTTGGGCGACCACGTTGGGCTCTACAACGTGGACGAGCGGTTGCGGAGCATCTTCGGCCCGTCGTACGGTCTGGTGGTGGAGACTGCTCTCGGTGCCGGAACACGAGTTACAGTCCGTGCTCCGAAATACCGGCCCGGAGTTCGACTATGACACCGGAACTCACTCAGCCCCATCCGCTGCGGCCCATCCGCGTGCTGGCCGTCGACGATGAAGCGCCCTCGTTGGCCGACCTTGTCTACGAACTGAAGACGTTTGCTGAAGTCACCGAAGTGGTGGAGGCTGAGAACGCAGACAACGCGTTACGAGCGCTGCGTTCGTCGTCGTTCGATGTGGTCTTCCTCGATGTGCGAATGCCGGGTCTGGACGGGCTCGAACTTGGTCGGGTGCTGAACCAATTTCGTACTCCCCCGCCGATTGTTTTTGTGACGGCATTTGAAAGTCATGCGGTTGAAGCGTTCGATGTTGATGCCGTCGACTACCTGCTGAAGCCAGTACGACGCGAACGGCTGGCCATTGCTTTGGCGAAGGCTGCCCAGCGCAGGCTGGGACAGCCGCAGGGTGGAGCCGCCCAGCCCGGCCCAGATGCAGCCGTGCTTGCGTCGGTGATTGCGCCCGCTCTCGTTCCTGCCCTTGTGTCGGTGCTCGCATCTGTACCTGACCCAACTACTGCTGTCGAGTTGCCCACACCTCCGTCGTCGGACGCACCGGTCGATTCGGCTCGGGATTCGGCTCGGGATTCGGCTCCGGAAGCCGACGACAAAAGTCAGTTCGACGGCGAGATGATTTCGCTGGAGGTTGGCGGTCGGATTCGGATGATTCATCGCAGCGACGTGATGTTCGTGTCGGCAAGCGGCGACTACGTGCGACTCCATGTCGGTGAGTCCAGTGTCTTGGTCCGTGTTGCAATGACCACGCTCGAAGAACGTTGGGCGGCTGCGGGCTTTGTTCGTATTCACCGGAGCTATCTCGTTGCGCTCACATCGATGAGGTTCGCGTTGAACGTGGGCGCGGGTATCTCGTTCGTATCGGTGAGCGAATTCTGCCCGTGAGCCGCAGGCTCGGTCCACAACTTCGTGCGCGGCTGATCGAAGACGCTGCGCGCAAGGGCCGGAGGTGACCGACGGACCAGACGCCCAGTTAGGTTCTGAACCGCGGTCGGACGCAACACCAGACCATGATGGGGCCCCGCAGCGCATTGTTGTTCGACGAGATCCCACTCGAGCCACAGGGCTGCGGCCGGTCTCGGAACTCGCTGAACGGACACCGGTCGGCGATGCTTACCTCCAATCACTCGTACGAACCCAACTACTCCTGAGCCTGCGCTTTCTGCTCGTGCTCGTCACCATGCTTGGAAGTATTCCGCTGATCTTGATCATGTGGCCGCGGCTGCGCACCGTCGGCGTTGCTGGTGTGCCCATTGCGTGGGTGGTCCTTGGCGGCTTGGTCTATCCGCTGTTGGTGGTGATTGCAGTGGCGTTTGTGAGGAGAGCAAGCAGGACCGAAGCCGAGTTTGTGGAACTCGTTGGCGATCCACGGGGCATACAGCAGCCAAGTCTGGGCTCCGGTGCGAGCACGAGTGTGAGTCCCGGGACGGGACCGTCGTAGTCGATGCGCGCATTCACCACTCTTGGACCTGTGCTTGCCGCGACGGACGAAACAACGTCCATCGTGGCAATTGCGATCGCCATCATTGCCACCATTGGTCTTGGCGCGTTTGGAATCCGAAAGGGGCACACTGCTTCGGACCTTTTCGTTGCGTCGCGCTCGGTCTCGCCGGGCCGTAACGCTGCTGCAATCTGCGGCGAATACCTGTCTGCAGCGTCCTTTCTCGGCGTTGCCGGGCTGATCATGAAATACGGGGCAGACATGCTCTGGTATCCGATTTCGTATACGGCCGGATATCTATTGCTTTTGTTTTTTGTCGCAGCTCCGTTGCGGAGATTCGGTGCTTACACGATCTCGGATTTCGCTGAAGGGCGTCTCGGTTCTGGTGTTGCTCGTCGGGTGGCTTCGTTTCTGGTGGTGCTTGTTTCCGGGTGCTATCTCGTTCCCCAAATGCGTGGTGCAGGGGTAACACTGCGCGTTCTGACAGGTGCGCCGTACTGGGTAGGGGTGCTGCTCGTTTCCATCACCGTGACCGTGAATGTTGCGACTGGCGGAATGCGGGGCATCACGTTCGTTCAGAGCTTCCAGTTCTGGCTCAAGTGGGCTGCGCTGGCCGTTCCGACCATCTTCATCGCTGGCCACTTCCTCTCTCATCGCGACTCGTGGCCGGTGGCGGCTGGGGCCGTAGACGTGTGGTCGAAGCCAATCGAGTCATCAATGAGTCTCGTAAAATACCCGGCCTACACACTGGTGTCGTTTGTACTTGCGCAAACGGTTGGCACCGTTGGTCTTCCACACATCCTTGTGCGCTTCTATACGAACCCGGACGGCGGTGCGGCTCGGCGAACCACCATCATTGTTGTCTCGTTGTTGGGAGCGTTTTATGTGCTGCCACCTCTGTTGGGAGTATTCGGACGGCTATACATGCCCGAATTGCTTGCTTCCAACTCAACGGACACAGTTGTGCTGCTCCTCCCGCAACACGTGTTCCCTGGGCTGCTTGGCAGGTTGCTCACTGGCCTGGTGGCATGCGGCGCGTTTGCTGCATTCATGTCCACGGCGTCGGGACTCACCATCAGCGCAGCAGGAGCGCTCTCGCAAGATCTGTTGTCAGGTGATAAGCGAGGATTCCGAATTGGTGCCGTCATCGTCGGGATCGTCACTGGACTGGTTGGGCTTCGCGTTGCCACGATCGACATCAATCAACTCGTGTCGTGGGTGTTTGCAATCGCTGCGTCCTCGTTCTCTCCGCTTATCATTCTTGGGATTTGGTGGCGCGGCTTGTCCGCACGCGGCGCAATCACTGGTCTTGTGGTTGGTGCAGGTCTGGCCACGTTCTCCGTGGGGCTCACGTTGTTTGGGCCAAACCTGACTGGGTGGCCACGGATTGTGTTGGCACAGCCAGCCATCTGGACCATTCCCATTGCGTTTGCGACCATGGTGGGAGTGTCGAAGCTCACCCCCAACACCAAGCCGAAAGATGTGTCGGGAATGATGCTGACGATGCACGCCCCCGAAGCGCTTGGGTTGTCTCGGAACTATCGATGAAAGCCGCTGGCCGTTCGTCGCACGGGGAATCCGTTCGGCGAAGCGAGCCAATTCGATCCAGCGTCGGCCGTTCCGTTGCACAACACTGCGTAAAACTGCGCAGAAACGTACCTCTCTCGGGCGCCGATTCGCCTGGGAGTAATCGGAGGGAATCAATATGAAAGTTCCGTTTACCGTTGCCGACTTCTTGGACCGGGCTGTCAACGTGTACGGCAATCGCGTTGCGGTGGTCGACGAGCCTGATGCTGTTGGATCCCTTGGCAGCCTCACCTACCAAGAGATGGGAACGCGGGTCCAAGGTATGGCCCGCTTCCTGGAAGACCTCGGCATCGGCGAGGGAGATCGTGTTTGCATCATCTCGCCGAACTCGGCAAAGTTCTTGATCTCTTTTTGGGGTACGTCTAGTTACGGCCGAGTGCTGGTACCTGTCAACTTCCGGCTCAACGCTGAAGAGATCTCCTACATCGTGAAACACAGCGGCGCCCGCGTCCTGTTGGTTGATCCAGACCAAGCAGAAGTAACTCAAGACGTTGAGGTTGAGCACCGTTTCATCCTCGACGGTGTTTCCGATGCGGCGTTGTTTGCTCCGCTTGCGCGGGGCGCTGCGGCCCCCACGCCTTGGTCACCCGACGAGGATGCAACGGCCACGATCAACTACACCTCCGGGACGACCGCTCGGCCGAAAGGTGTGCAGATCACCCACCGCAATGCCTGGACTAACGCCGTGACGTTTGGGTGGCACGCGTCGGTCAGCGACCGCGACGTGTATCTCCATACGCTCCCAATGTTTCACTGCAACGGTTGGGGCCAGACCTACGCGGTTACAGGGATGGGTGGAACCCATATCGTTCTACGCAAGGTGGACGGCGAGCAGATTCTGCACCGAGTTCATCGGTACGGCATCAACTTCGCATGTGGCGCTCCAGCTGTTGTTGCCATGACGCTCGATGCCGCAGCGAAACGAAGGGATTCGGGCATAGCCGTGCCCGGCCGGGACTTGATGCGAATTGTTGTGGCAGGCGCCCCTCCCCCCTCGAAGACCATCGAGCGGGTGGAATCAGAACTTGGTTGGGAGTTCATCCAGATTTACGGGCTGACAGAGACGTCGCCGCTACTCACCATGAATCGTAAGCGTGCGGAGTATGCGTCGTTGGACATCGCAGAACGGTCTCGGCTGCTTTCTCGCGCTGGCGCGCCGGCGATTGGGGTCAGCCTCGTCATCGACGAGGAAGGCGAGATATGTGCGCGTAGCAACGTAGTGTTCGAGGGGTACTGGGAACAACCAGAAGAGACCGCAAAGGCCATTCGTGACGGCTACTTCCACACCGGCGACGGAGGCTTTCTCGACGGTGCCTACTTGGTCATTGCCGATCGGAAGAAGGACGTGATCATCTCTGGTGGCGAGAACGTCTCATCGATCGAAGTCGAAGACTGTCTGTTTCAACACCCCGCAATCGCCGAGTGTGCGGTGATCGGAGTGCCAGACGAAAAGTGGGGCGAGACCATCAAAGCGTTGGTTGTGTTGCGCGCAGGCGCCGACGTTCCCAGCGAACGCGAGATCATCGATTTCTGCCGCGCTCGGATGTCGCACTTCAAATGCCCCACCAGCGTGGAGTTTCGTTCCGAGCTGTCCCGTACGGCAACTGGCAAACTGCAGAAGTTCAAGCTCCGCGAACCGTATTGGGCTGGCCGGTCCACGTTGGTGAACTGACCAGCCGTTAACTGACCAGCTGGTTGGTGATGCTGCGTTGTTAGCGTGCAGGTTGTTAGTCTTCTCTCTTGGTGAAGTGAACCAGCACGGTCCGTTGTTCGGTTCCACGCACAACGATTACCTCGACCGACGCTGGCGCATTGTTCAACGCGGTTTGGATATCGACAATTGACGTGACCGGTGTGTTGCCGATCTGGATGATCAGATCTCCTTGCGACAACCCGGCATATTCTGCCGGCGAGCGAGATGCAACCGCACTAACCAAAACACCGTCGAGCTCTGGGAGGCCCGCCGCTTGTCGTACCTGGCGGGCAACGGCCGGGTCCACGATTGCAATTCCAAATGTGGGGCGCTCCACGCTCTCGCCGGAGGTCATTGCTGCGATTCGCCGATGAAGATCCGCTGAGGTGGCAATTGCCTGGTATCCAGCGTCAGTTCGCGCGGTGTTGATCCCTACCACCCGCCCTTCGAGGTTGACGACCGGACCGCCAGAACCGCCACGATTCAGCGGAGCGTTGTGTTCGAACGCGTTGGTGACCACTCGGCCTCGGGGACCGCGAAACCGGCTGCCCGTGGCGGTTACCAAACCGATGGACACTCCGGAGCGACCGTGCCCGGCAAAAACCAGGCTGCCTGGCTGGGGTGCTGACTCAGCCCAGGTCAGCGGTGTCACCTCGCCGGTTTCGGCCTGGACAATCGCCAGGTCACCCTCGTCGTCAACGCCCAAGACGGAACCTTGCACGCTGCGTCCATCGTGAAAGCGCACGTTGATGGTGCGGTCACGAAGCGCATGGGCGTTGGTGAGGATGGTGTTTGGTCCGATGACGATTCCTGACGCTCGGCCGTCTTGCCCAAGTGAAACGGTGGCGGTGGCGATTGGGCCGACGGCCGATTGGATGTCTGCCTGCAAACTCTGGAGGGTGGTGAGGGTGGTTGGCATGTGAGCTCCTGGTAGTAACTTGCAAAATGCAAGTTACTCAAGCCGTGGGGCTACTGAGACGAGATAGGTTGCTGAGACGAGATGAACGCGATGAACGACTTGCGGCGCGACACTGGGCTTATGCGCTCCCCTGCCTTGGACCGTGCACTGCTCCTGGTTGGTGACCGGTGGTCGTTGCTGATCGTCGCTGCACTCATGGACGGTGACCTCCGCTACAACGACTTGGCCGAACAGTTGTCCCCAATCGCAGGCTCTCCCGATGAACCCGACGTGGAGCAAAGACGCGGATCGGCGATTGCCCCGAACGTTCTGGCGTCGCGGTTGCGGCACTTGGAGTCGGCTCGTCTGATTGCCGCCGAACCGTATCAAGACAGACCCAGACGTTTCCGGTATTCGCTGACCCGTGATGGACGGGAGCTGTCAGCCGTTTTGGTCGCGTTGGAAGCCTGGGGGGATCGCGAAGTCGCCACCCACGGTCTGAGCGATGACTTGCCAACAGGTATTCGTGGTGCCGCAGGATGGCAACATCAACGGCTCCCGCAGGTATGGGTGTGACGTATAGGTCTGATGCACCTAGTCGGAATCAGTAGACGGCGCGGCGATGGTTTGAGCTCTCCGGTCGGGTGGCCCCAACGTGTTGTTGGCCGCGGGCTGCTGCCAACTGAATCTGTCGTTGCCTTTCTGCAAACCGAGCACGCCGGGTGTCGCCAACTTCGTCATGACACTTGGGACACGTAACGCCTTCCTGGTATAACGGCGACGCCATGTCCTGTTCGCTAAGCGCGCTGCGGCAGCCATGGCACCGGCCGAACGATCCGAGACCGAGGCCGTGCCCAACGCTGACCCGTTGATCGAAGACAAAACATTCGCCCTCCCACATGCTCTCGCCCTGTGGAACTTCTTCGAGGTATCGGAGGATGCCGCCCTCCAGGTGATACACCTCGTCGATTCCTTCGGACTTCAGAAAGGCCGTTGACTTCTCACAGCGAATTCCACCGGTACAGAACATCGCAACGCGTCGTTTGCCGTCGAGAAGTTCGTTGCGGTGGGACCTGAACCACTCGGGGAAGTCTCGAAACGACACCGTGCGTGGATCCACGGCGCCGCGAAAGGTGCCGATGTCGGTTTCGTAAGCATTCCTGGTATCAATCAGCACTGTGTCCGGGTCGTCGATAAGGCGATTCCAATCGGCCGGCGCAACGTACGTTCCGACGACGGTAGTTGGATCCAACCCTTCAATTCCGAGCGTGACGATTTCTCGTTTCACGAGAACTTTCATGCGGAAAAAGGGCATAGTTGCGGCACCGGAATACTTCACGTCCAGGCGGTCGCAACCCGGTAGCGATCTGATCGTTTGAACAACTTCCGCGATGGCCGACGCTGACCCTGCGATGGTTCCATTGATGCCTTCATGAGCCAACAGCAACGTTCCACGAATGCCCAATTGCTTGCAGGCCTCGTTGAGGCTTTCGCGGTGCAGGCGAGGGTCTGTAAACGACGTGAAGCGATACAGGGCAGCGACAGAGATCGGGAGGTCGGTGTTTGGTGTGGTGTTCATCAGACGGGGTCCATCGTACTGACCAGGTCAGGCTGCTCCAGCCCGGGGGCCCGAGGCCGAATACTTGTTTCGGATATCGGTTCGATTGATGAAGCGTTGGTCCTATCCCTTTGGCAAAACTGGCGTTTGACCTGATTGGCAGGTCAAACGTGGGGGAAACATGAATCGGCGTATGAATCGGGTAGCAGCAGCGTTACTTGTGGCGGGAGTATTCCTGGGAAGTGCCAACGTCCCGGCTGAGGCCGTGACAAAGAAGAAAAAGGTCACAACCACCAAGCGAAAGAGCAAAAAGGCCGCAGCGACGTCTTCCACGCTGCCACCGGTCCTACCGCCTCCCCCAACCACGGTCGCAGTGGCTATCCCCGACCCAACAGCGACAACGGTCGCGCTCCCAACGGTAAGTCCAACAGTGCCTGCCCCGACTGCGCCGCCAACCACACCGCTGACAGCAGAAACAATTCAGGCATCGTTTGCACGAATGTTCCTGCCGCGTGACATCTGGCGGTTCGATGCCGATCCTCGCCTCTCGGCAGATATGGAGGCATTACGTGTTGATCTCAACACCGCGCTCCGGGCCACGGTCTACGTAGCTGGCGATGCCAAGTTGATGAAGACAACTGCAGACAACCGAACTGTGGCACTGGTGCTTGCGCTCGTGGCCGACCCGAAGTTCATCAGCCCGGAGATTCTCCAGTTGAGCGTTCGTCGCGCCAGCACCGGTTTCGTTGAGCCGAAGGTCCTGAAGGTTGACGGTGGTGTCGCAATTGCTGGAACAGACGAAGGGATGGGCGTTGCGTTAGTTGCCTTCGAGAACTACTTCATTGAGGTGCTTGCGGTTGATCGTCAGCGTGCGATTGACGCTGCGTTTCTCGTGTCAACCAATATGGGCCATCACCTGACTGAATGATTTCTCTGCCAGTAGTACTTCTCTGCCGGTAATTTGGTCGAATGCTTTTTTGTACCGGTGTGTTCCGTCGGCGTTCTAGTCAGTCCTTGAATCATCGCAGTTACCGCAATCATCGCAATCACCGCAATCTCATGGCTGCGGTGGTCGGCGTGGCTTTTGCCTTTGCCTCTGTCGGTTCGGCCAGTTCGTCGTCCGCCGCCACCAAGAAGTCGACCACGCTCAAAGCGTTGGCAGCGACACTTCCGAAGACCGTCCAGGTAGGCGAACCGTTCACCGTTACCGTGCGCAACATCCGTAAAGGCGCCTCCGTGGCGGTCGAGACTCCGCAGGCCGCTCTCGGGTGGGCAAATGGCGACGCGTTCGGTGTTGCGCGGGTGACGTCGTCGCTTTGGAATCCACAGGTGACTCGCGTCACTATCACCGAAGTGGTGGGTGGTGTCCGGAAGCGTCGCCTTGTCACATCCATAACGGTGGCGCCCACGGTGTTTGCTTCTCCTCAAACTTCGCCTCCCGTAACGGCAAACCGCGTACCTGTGGATCCGGCAGCTGCGGTCGTGGCGGCCAATTCGTGTCGGCCACAGAACGACCCCATCCGCCTATGGCCTCTTGGCGACTCGCTCACGGTGGGCGGCTACGGCGACCCTGTCGGTTTCACTGATTCGTACAGGTACCCGTTGGTCCGTTCTCTTCGATCCGAGGGTATCCGCGACGTTGTGTTTCGAGGTCATATCGGCGCCGCCGGAGCCGCTTCGAATTGGGGCGCAATTCCGCTCTCCGAGGAGCCAGGTGAGTTCTCTCATTCAGGCACCGGTGGAGCCAGCGTTGCTGCAATCGCCGCGCAACTCGAGACGAGTCTGCCGATTGCCCGGCCAGATGTGATCGTGCTGAACATCGGCACGAACGGCGGCACTCCAGAGGAGTACCGGCAACTCGTTTCTCGGTTGCAACAGCTCGCCCCAGCGGCAGTTATCGTGATGGGCACCTTGTCGCCTCGCTTCCCTGAAGTTCGTGCCAAGCAGCCGTTCGGGCCGCGCGCCGACATCAACGCCACGGCCCTGGCCCTCGGTGCTAACCCCGACGACCGACTGTACGTCGCAGACGTATTTACTCGGATGTTGGGTGACACCAACGGACTCAGCGCAGCGGACTATGCCGATGACACGCACTTGTCGGTAGCGGGCGGCACCAAATTTGCGCGTGCACTCCTGCCCGAGGTTCGCACGGCCATTGCTCGGTTCAGGGCTGCTCCCTGCGGTTGATCTGGTGAACGTCTGGTGACGTTCCGACGGTTTGACCGATCGTCATACGATGGCTTTGTGTCGACAGACGAGAACCCATTCCTGACAGATAAGTTGCACGGGTTCGGAACCACGATTTTCGCGGAAATGTCGGCACTTGCAGTGTCTACGGGCTCTCTCAACTTGGGTCAGGGGTTTCCTGACACGGACGGACCGGCAGTGGTATTAGAGGCTGCCGTCGAGGCGATCCGTACCGGGAAAGGTAACCAGTACCCGCCAGGGCCGGGCATCCCAGAGCTTCGCTTGGCAATTGCCAATCATCAGCGCACGTACTACGGGATCGACCTCAATCCCGAGACGGATGTTCTCGTGACGTGCGGTGCGACGGAAGCGTTGGCAGCGTCGTTTCTCAGCTTGCTCAACGCCGGTGACGAGTGCATCGTGTTCGAGCCCTTCTACGACAGTTACCCAGCGGGGGTCGCGCTCGCCGGTGCCCGCTTGGTGCCCGTTACGTTGGAAGCGCCGCACTTCCAACCGGATCCCGAGCGGTTGGCTGCGGCCGTCACCCCGCGGACCAAAGCGATTGTTGTCAACAGCCCACACAATCCAACGGGCACTGTCTTCTCCGCTGACTCTCTTGCCGCAATCGCCAAAATCGCAATGGAGAACAACCTCATCGTCATCGCTGACGATGCGTATGAGCACCTCACTTTCGACGGGGTGCGCCACACCCCAATTGCTTCGCTCGATGGGATGTTTGACCGCACCATCACCATTGGATCCGCCGGAAAGACGTTGTCCTTCACAGGCTGGAAGGTTGGTTGGGCCACCGGCCCCCGGCAACTCGTCAGTGCGGTGCGAACGTCGAAACAGTTCCTGACATATGTAGCTAGTGGCCCCTTTCAGTATGCAGCCGCAGTTGGGCTGGGTCTCGGTCCGGACCATTTCGCCGCTTTCGCGTTGGAACTGGAAGCAAAACGGGACCGGCTCATGGCGGGCCTTGCCTTCGCTGGATTTACGACTTTCAAACCTGCCGGCACCTATTTCGTCACCACAGATATCAGTGAGCTCACCACAGACATTGCGATGGACTTCTGCCGCACGTTGCCGCATCGGTGCGGCGTGGTCGCAATCCCCAACTCGGTGTTCTACGCAAACCCAGCCAAGGGACAACAGTACGTGCGCTTTGCTTTTTGTAAACGTAACGACGTCATTGATGAAGCGGTCAGCCGGTTGGCGCAGTTGTCGGCCTGAGCAAACACTTACTGCAGACTTGGGTGCACCACAACGGGTCGTGCAGCCTGCAAGAGCCATCCCAAAGCATCCAGCAGTTCACCTCGGTCCGCTTTCGACACGCCCGACGGAAAGTCTCGGTCGAAGTCGTTGACCGCACACTGAAGAACGTAAATCGTGTCCTGCAAGTCGTTGAGCGACGCTCTTGTGACGATGAGTTGTTCCTCGTCCAGACCATGCGAGGCAGCCCGGCTACGGGCTTCGAAGTCCCGCTGTCGGCAACTCCGCTTGCAAAATGCACGCGGCCGACCACGACCCAGTTGATCTATGGGCCTCCGACACCAGCGGCACAATTGAGCCGGCGGTTTCTGGAGATGCCCGGCGTGTACAGAACCATCAGCCGAGTTTCCGGTGGTTGTGCCGATCTGTGCTGACGACATGTCACAAGGCTCGCGCTGCGGTGACCACAATGGAGTGATGGCAGCAACGCTCGATCCAGCTTCAGAGCGGAGCGTTCACGCGTCGAGCGGGCTTGATCGGATTCCGCCCGAACTCTTCTTCGTTGTTACGGCGATTTCGCAGTACACGGGCGCAGTGATCGCAAAGCGACTGTTCACCGAGGTAAGCCCGGGGACCGTCGTGTGGTTTCGTGTGCTGAGCGCTGCGGTAATGATCGTTGCGGTCACCCGGCCATGGCGACGCACCTGGAGCAAGTCATCGTTACGTGCAGCAGCGGTGTTCGGCGTTGCCACGTCGGTGATGAATCTCTTCTTTTACCTTGCCATCAACCGGATCAATCTCGGTATTGGGGTGGCAATCGAGTTCATCGGTCCAATCACGGTCGCTGCGATGCGAACTCGAACCGGGAGAAACTGGTTGGCGTTGTTCCTCGCTGCGAGCGGGGTGCTCCTACTTGCGGGACTCCAGTTTTCTGTTGGAGATCCGGTTGGGGTCCTGTTGATGCTTGGCGCGTCGGCCTGCTGGGCGGCCTACATCGTGTTCGGTTCGCGGATGGCAAAAACGGGCGACGGCGCTGCTGGATTGGGTGTCGGCTTGTTGATTGGCGCCGTCGTCGTTGCGCCCTTCGGCGCGGCCGGAAGCCCAGAGGTGTTTGGGTCGGCCCGGTTGCTCGGCCTGTGCGTAGCTGTCGGAATGTTCTCGAGCGCCATTGGTTACGGGGTGGACCAAGCCATCCATCGTCGGATCAGCACTCGCAGTTTTGCGGTGCTCAGTTCGTTGCTTCCCCTGACAGCTGTAGTCGCTGGCGTGTTGTTCCTCGGTGAACGCCTGAGCGGCTTGGATGTCTTCGGTGTGGCCCTGGTGGTGGTCGCCGTCTTGGTTCAGGAACGAGAGAGTACGACCACGGAGCTACTGGCTGAGGTTCAGGTGGTGTAGTCCCCGTTGATTCGCACGTACCCGTCGGACAGGTCACATCCGTAGACGGTTGCACGATCGTTGCCGGTATTCAGCGAGACGTGTATGTGCACGTCTTCACCCATCATGTAACGGCCGAGCGCGGTCAAACCTGACTCGTCTACCTGGTCGGGATACACCTCTTGCGTTCCGAATCGGATGACGACGCGGTCTGGCGAAATGTCTGTGTACTGCTGACATTTACCAATCGCCATCGCTACACGACCCCAGTTGGGGTCTGCACCATGAACGGCTGTCTTGACGAGCGGTGAGTTGACGATGGCCTTGGCAACCACCTTTGCTTGTTCTGGATCGCGTGCGTAATCAACCGTGACGGTCAACAGCTTGGTGGCGCCCTCGCCGTCCCGGGCTATCTGCTTGGTGAGGGACAACGCAACGGCCTCAAGCGCCGTTTCGAATGCCGCTCTGTCCACGGACCCGGCGACCCCGGAGGCCATCATGGCTGCGGTGTCCGAGGTGGACGTGTCGGTGTCGATGGATACGCAGTTGAACGTCTTGTCGATCACTCGTTTGAACATGGGGCGCAGTTCACCTGGGGCGAGGCGGGCATCGGTCATGAACAGTGTGATCAACGTGGCCATGTCCGGTTCGATCATGCCGACACCCTTGGCAATGCCGACGATGGATGCGCCTCCGACATGCGCCTGTGCCACTTTGACCTTGGTGTCCGTGGTCATGATGGCCTTGGCGCACTCTGTTGCGTCGGTTGTGGTGAATGGGACATCCATGGCAGCGATGTGGTCACGAATGCGTTCCATTGGGTAACGCCGTCCAATTACGCCGGTGGAAGCCAGCAACACGTCATGGGACTGGCATCCAAGCAACGTGGCGAGTGACCGGATGATCTCATCGGCATCCTCTGCTCCAGCCTTGCCGTTTGCCACGTTTGCGTTCTTTGAAATGACGGCGAAGGCCTTGAGTTGGCCGTCCGCGACGGCGCGTCGTGACAGTGCAACAGACGGTCCAGCGAAACGCGATTGTGTGAACACGCCAGTCCCTGGGACGGTCTGCGATGCGGCAATGACGAGAAAATCAGTCGTCGCATCCTTGATGCCGATATTTGCGACGTGGGCAACGAAGCCTGCTGGTAGGGAGATCACGACGTCATTCTGACAGTGCAGGACGCTCGAACCGGGGTTTTGCTCGTTGAGATCTCTGAGGGGGTCAAGGCCTGGACTAGCTTGTTCCACCGTATGTCCCAGCGCATTGACATCGAATTGACCAGCGAGAACGACGGCACGTGGACGTGGCGTGCCGCTGGTGCTCGTCAACCCAAAGGAACGCTCGACGGCTCATTGCTGTACGAGGGCGCCAGAGTGGGCGATGTGATCCGCGCCGAACTCGAACGCATGCTCGACAACGTGTCCATCGTTTCCGTCGTCCCGCCAAAGTCGGCCAAGTCCCGGCCAGAGACCCTGGAGATCCAGGGCCGACCAGAGCCGGACTACCCAACGGTAAACGTGCAGTACGCCGAAGGTGGCCGTGGAAGGGGTGACGGCGAGCGCCGTGATCGTCGTCCTCGTCCTGATGGCGGTCGTGACGGTGGGCCTCGGCCAGACCGTGGCGCACGTCCAGACCGGGCTGCTCGGCCAGAACGTGGACCACGCCCAGATCGTCCCGAACGCGCTGAGCGTCCACGTGTAGACCGTGGTCCCCGTCCAGAGCGCCCGGAACGTCCAGTCCGGGATACCCAGAAGCGCCTCACCGTGAAGCGCATCCACCGGGACTCGCTGATTGACGCACTGCCGGTGGAAGAGCGTCCAGTTGCAGAACAGTTGTTCCGCGGTGGCATCCCTGCTGTTCGCCAGGCCATCATCGATCAGAACGCTCAGCTCAAGGCTGCAGGTCAGACCGAAGTTCCTTCCGGTCCGTTGCTCGCAATGGCTGACCGTTTGCTGCCGCAGGTGAAGCAGGCCGACTGGCTGGATCGTGCGCAAGCCACGCTTGAAGCATCCGACATTTCGATGCGAGATCTCCGTCAAGCAGTGTCCCAAGCCGACGGTGTCGCCAGGGACGATGCGTCTCGTGAGATGGCAGCAAAGTTGCGTGCCCGCCTCACCGAACGGGTCGAAGGTCAGCGCACACAATGGCTGGCAGATATCGAGTCGTCGTTGACCGATGGCAAGTTGGTGCGTGGTGTCCGTCTTGCGGGTCGTGTGCCAGATCCGTCGGCCAAGTTGTCGCCCGATCTCACTGCTCGGTTGGTTGCAGCCACAAACGCAGAACTTTCTTCGGAAACTCCTGCCGAACGGTGGTTGTCGTTGGTGGAGGCTGCTGCAGAGTCGCCATTCCGTCGTGACATCAACCCAGCTGGGCTGCCCACCAAAACAACCGAAGCGTTTCTTGCTTCGGCCGCCCAGGCGTCGAACCGCATCCCAAGCTTGTTGAAGCTGCTTGGTTTGTCCATCCCGCCACCCCCTCGGTCCAAGGCGACACCGCCTCCTCCCCCGGCGGCCCGGCCCATTCCTGCGCCTCCAGCTCCGGCATCGGTAGCAGCCCCGGCTGAAGCGGCTGAAGCGCCCGCTGAGCCGGCCGAAGCGCCTGCGCAACCAGTTGAAGCGCCTGCGGAACCAGTTGCAGCTGCGGCTGAATCGGTTACCCCGTCGGAAAGCACCGAAGGCTAAAACTCGCCACGGCTTCAAGCGCCCAAGGTTCTGCGGCACCTTGGGCGTTAGTGTCAACCGTATGGTCGATTACGAAGTTCACGGAAATGTCGCGCTCATTGCTATCAATCGCCCGGACGCGCGCAACGCGGTAAACGGAGCGGTTGCCTCGGGTATCGAGGAAGCGATCGACGCAGTCGAAGCCAATCCCGACGTGTGGGTGGCGGTCCTGACGGGTCGAGGTTCCGTCTTCTGTGCCGGCGCAGATCTCAAAGCTGTCTCTTCGGGCACTGCACGCCAAATGAGTACCGAGCGCGGCGGGTTCGCTGGCATCGTCACCCGCGAGCGGACTAAGCCCATCATTGCTGCATGCGATGGTCCTGCACTTGCCGGAGGTACCGAGATCGCCCTGTCGTGCGACCTGATTGTTGCGTCTAGCGCTGCTCGTTTCGGCATCCCTGAAGTGAAGCGCTCGCTCATTGCCGCTGCAGGCGGTCTGTTCCGGTTGCCGCGGGTTCTGCCTCGCAACGTTGCGATGGAACTCGCACTGACGGGTGATCCAATTTCCGCGGAGCGCGCCTACCACTTCGGATTGGTCAACGTGCTTGCCGAACCCGGTCAGGCTGTTGCCGCCGCGTTTGCGTTGGCGGAGCGAATCACCGTCAATGCGCCACTGGCGGTTCGGGCGTCACGCAATGTTTTGCTCCACGGCGCAGGCGCCAGCGATGCCGACGCATGGGCACTGACCGCTGCGGAAATGGCACCCGTGGCTGCGAGCCAGGACTTTCGAGAGGGACCGCTTGCGTTCATCGAAAAGCGCCCTCCAGTTTGGAAAGGCTGCTGACGCGCGTCGGCGGGTAGAGGTTTTAGTCCAGCAAGTTGTGGGCCGTGAGGAAGGCAAGCAGCCCGTCAGTGAGGTCTAGCGACTCCAATTCCGTTCGGTGGACCCAGCGGGCGTCGGCTGCGTCGGTTGCTGCTAGCGGTTCCGAGTACCGCTGAGCAGGCTCGGCGAGGTAATCCATGATCACGAAATGGTGGTCATTCCCGACGCGTTCGACAACGTCGATGAATCGCACGATGGTGATCTCGATGCCGGTTTCTTCGACCACCTCGCGCTGAACCGCCTGGTGCAGGGTTTCTCCCCGTTCTACCCTGCCGCCGGGCAGCGACCATCGCCCGGCTTGCGGCGGGTTGCCACGTTTGATCAGGAGAAGTTGCTCGTCGTTGCGGACAACGGCTCCAACGCAGACTTCAGGACGCTGGTTGGTCATCGGCCCAGTAACTGGGTCTTCGACACGTGTTTGGGTTCCACAAACGAATGGTGGACCGTGATGGTACGAGCGGTGAAACCGTGGGCCTCGTAGAAGTTCTTCGTTTCGCGTTCGCCGGGCAATGCCCAGCTGTCCACACCAACGCAACCTGAGTCTTTAAAGAATTGGAGTGCGTCGGCGATCAGTGCGTCGGCAACGCCGATCCCGCGTGCTTCGGGTTCGACGTACAACCCGCGCACGACTCCCAGGTGGCCGTCTCTGTGCAACGTCACCTGTTCTGCCACCAGAAACCCCACGGTGACTCCATCGATGAGGCCGAGCGTGGCGAGCCATTGGCGAGTTCCGTTTCCAGAATTGACGAGTTCCTGAGCGGCGTCTGCTGGGTTTGCGAACGGTGAATCAGCTCGTTCCCAGAGCCACGCCCCCTTGGTGTCGGCAAGCTCGGAAGCAGCGAGCTGAAACAGGCGGATCAATTCATCTGCATCTGCGGCTGTGACGGTCCTGACGGTGGGGTCGGGTACTGGCAGGGCGGAGAGGGTCATGTCAGTCATCCTCGCCCAGCTCAGCGGCCTGTTGAAGCTGCGCAAGCCTGGTGAGGACCGTCTCACGGCGACGGTTGGCCAGCTCATGGCGACGGACGGTGTTGATCTGGTCCGTTGTGAGCCCGTCGAACAACGCAAGGAGGGATCGTGCCGGCATGGTGTCATATCCGTCGATTGGCAGATCGATCTGCGAATCAGCGGGTGAATTGGAGACAGCGGTGGACGGAGAGTCTCCCGGTGTGCGGACTTTGGTCGAACCGACCTCGGCCGCGCTGACCGGCGTGTCGACAGATGAATCGACCAGCGCGTTGCCAATTTGAGCCTGAGGTCTCGCAGCAGCGGCAGCCGAAACAGCTGCCAGCTGACGTTTGCGACGTTGTTGCGCCACGATGAACCGTCCCAGAAGCTGGGCGGTGGCAGCGCGCTTTTCGTACTCTGCCTTGCCGGACTGGATTGCGCCCGGAAGTAGCTGACTGGCTCGGATGACGAGGCCTATGGGAGCGAAAACGAAGACATCGGCCGCGTTGAGCGGGCGTTCCGGACTTCCGGTGGGGTTTTCTTCATTTCGCCGCGAGCGGGACCCAACCATGAGCTAGGTCCCGCGGCTTTGCAACAGAGCTAACGGACTGCCCCAAGGGCGGCGCCGTCGACTCATGGGGACTAGACGCAGTCCCGACACAGCAGATGGGTCTTGTCGGCCATCTGGCTTGGATGCTTCACCAGGAAACATGACTGGCAGACGAACTCGTCGGGACGCTTCGGGATGACCACGGAGGTCTCTGACCCGCGATCGTCTACGTCAGGCGTTTCCTCGTCGTCGTCGACCTCGACCTCTTCAATGACCAGACGGTCCTTGAGAATGTCGTCAAGGGACGCTTCCACGTCGTCTGGGTCGAGTGTGTCTTCGTCTTCCTCTTCCTCGTCCTCGGCCTTGGGGCGCACGGCCTCTGGCTCTGGAACTTCGAGTTCATCGACGACTAATGCGTCGTCGTCCTCATCCCCGAGCGGATCACCCTCGAGCTCGTCATCGGCGAGCTCGTCTAGGTCGAATTCGCCATCCTCTAGGTCAGCTTCTTCAAGCTCACCGTCGAACTCACCGTCGAACTCACCCTCGGCTTCCGGAAGCTCGGCCTCGAGCTCGGTCTCTTCTTCGAAGTCGTCGTCATCTGCAGCCACTGCTCTACACCTTTTCGTTTCACGTCGCCCGGCTTGGAGGCGGGAGCATACCGGTACCCGCTCACAACCTGGAGCATCTACGCCGAAACATCGTTCAGCATCCCGCATGTAGATCAACTCCATCACTTTCGGCGCGCGTTGATCTTTTATGCGAAGTGGTGACCCGAACGCCGTTGGCACCGCCTGAACACTGCTACCTGCGAACGCAGGCGCATGGTGTCTTCGGCGTTTTCTACTTGGCGCCCGGGCCACCGATCACCATTGCTTTGTTCGCCTGGGAGGCAGTAACCGAATGGTCAGACCTCCACCGGCGAACACCCACGACCTGGGTGCTCAGATGATCTGTCGTACTGCCCTTTCAGGCGGTGCGGCGAGCGAACAGTACACGCTGTTTTTGCCCGGTGACGAACGGAGGAGAGCCGATTCGCCCAGGCGAACTCTCCTCGCAAGTGTCAGTTTTCACACGCCAGCTTCAATTACTCGGGCGGTGGATTGGCGCGGTCCGATCCGCACAACCTCAATGGCCTGCGGAAGCTGTTCTTTGACCTCCGGAGCGTGGGTCACAACCAAGATTTGTTGGAACCGTCCACCAAGCTGCGCGAGCGCTGCCAGGGTTTTGTCTTTTCGATCGGCGTCGAGGCTGGAGAGCGCTTCGTCCAAGACAAGAAGCCCTACCTGGCCTCCTGCTTGGAACCTGACTTGTTCGCTGATGGCAACCCGTAGGGCGAGGTTGGCAAGGTCAACTTCTGAACCTGAGAAACGCGCCATGGGGTGTGAAGTGCCGTGGTCCACCACACGCAGTTCGTAGGTGTCGGGGTCGACTTCGAGCCCGTCGTATTCGTTTCCCGTGAGCTGATTGAACAGTTCAGAAGCCTGTATCTGTAGCTGTGGGCCAACCAGACCCACGATGTACTGGCGGAAATCGTGCAGCAACGACGCAGTGCGCATGAGGATTGCAGCGCCTTCACGCTGTTGAGCGATGGTGGCGTGCTGCGCCTGCGCGGTCTCGAGGGCTTGGGCTGCAGCGGTCGCTAAGGCTTGTTCGGTGGCCAACACCTTGCCCGCAGCAACAGCAGCGGACCGAGCCGTCTCACCTCTTTGTTCAGCTGTGGCCGCTGCTGAGATGAGTTCGTTAAACCTGGCCGGTTCAAAGTTCAGCGCTTTCAACTCAGCAAGCAATGCGTTGCGTTGCGCTGCGACGGACTCAAGCTGTGCCTCAATGTCTGTGATGTCTTGCTGTACCTGTGGGAGACGTTCGGCCCGCGCACGCGCGCTTGCACGGAGTTGGTCAGCTTTTCGTGATTCAGCGAGGCGTTGTTCAAGTTTGGCGGTGTCCTCCGGTGTGGGCGCCGCTCCGCCAAGGACGTTGAGCGCATCTTCGATGAGGCGCTCCTGCGCCTGACGTGCGGCTTGCACCTTGGCGGCCTCTGCAGTGGCCTGAACAGCAGCAGCTGCGGCCTTCTCAAGCTTGCTCAACGCCAACTGGGCCGCAGCGAGGTGCGGCTGTGTGTCGGAAAGCTGTGCGCGAAGGTTCTGCTCCAACGATGTTGCTGCGGCCAGTTCCTCTGCGCGGTGTTTGCGCATCTGGGCGACGCTTTCGCCAAGTGGCTGACCACACAGTGGACAACCGTCCGCGCCGTCGAGTTCGGCGGTGTCGTGGGCATCGGATTGAGCGGATTGGACCCTTTCCGTAGCTCCAGCCAATTGGCCGGCGAGAGTTGCCTTCTGGAGAGCCAACGTGTCCATGACCTGACGGGCGCCGGCGATGTCGTCCGCAGACGGCCCTGTGGGCCGCTGAGGCGTGTGCAGTTTGGCAAGTCGGGCTCCGGCAGCACTCAGGGCCTGATGCAGGCGCAGCGCATCAGAGAGCGACTCTGTGAGGTGCTCGTCGGTGCCGCTTGCAGCCTCGGTGGCGTGGAACGCGTCCCGTTCGGAGATGATCTGTTGACGTTCGGCGGTGAGACGCTCCAACCGTGCGGCAAGCTCTTCTCGTCGTGCCTTGACGGCGTTTCCTTTTTCGCGAATCAACGCGTCTGCGGCACGTGCGTCGGTCAGTGCATCGACGGCTGCTCTCGCCTGTTTTGACTTGTTCAGAGCTGCGAGTGACTTCTGCGCCGCTGTTTCGTCTGCCGCTCTTGCGACTGCCACGGCAGCGAGCGTTTCCACAACTCGGGCTTCTGCATCGGAAACGCTGGACAGCAGCGGAGCCGCTCGATCCAGCTGTGCCTGCACGTCTCGAGAGTGGCTACGAGCCGTGTCACGAGCTCGTTCAACTGGGGTGATGCCAAGGAGCTGCAGCACCATCTGGCGGCGCTTGTCAGGTGCCTGGTCGCTGAACGCTGCCAACTGTTTTTGTTCGGCGAACACCGAAGCACGAAAAGCCGTGGCATCCATGCCGAGCACGGACTGTAGGTAACGATCCACGTCGGTGGGACCGTCGGCGGCAACTTGCTCGCCAAGGGAGACTCGAGCTTTGACGTTGAACGCGACTCCGTTGATGGAGCGGCGAACCGTGTAGTGGTGACCTTCGTGCTCGAAAACCAGCGTGACAGAACATTCGCCCTGCGACCCAGCGGACGGCAGGTGTTGCTTCTGGGTTCGTGCCTTGCCGAAAAGCACCCAGGTGATGGCCTCCAGAAGCGTTGATTTGCCGCTGCCGTTGGCGCCGTATACCCCGACGACGCCGCCGGGCATCTCGAGGTCCAGTTCCCTGTAGACGCGGTAATTACGCAGCTGTAGCGAAATGATGCGCATCAGTCTGCGGACAATTCGACTGCGGTCTCGATTGCTTCTTCTAGGTATCGGTGGCCAGCTTCGACGACCGCATCTCGTTCGGCAACTGGCCGGTCCATCAGCTGCACATCTGCAAAAGCTTTCCAACGATGGACCAACGACAGGAGCTCCGGCACGGACTCGCCAGGAGGCAACCCGCGGTCAAAGGTGGGCTCCAACCGGTAGTGCAAGAGGTGCGAAGCAGCTTCGTTGACTCTTCGGAGGTCGACAAGGCGATGAGCCTCTGGGGTGATTCCGTCGAGGCTGATGCGAACCACGGACCCTTCCGGCACGGTGGTAAGCGCGCTGATGATGCGCTCTTCGACCTCGCCAGCAGAAAGGCCGAACGCATAAATGGGTTCCGGTGTGTGGAGCTGACGCTGACCGCTGAGACCATGCAAGGTGCAGTTTCCTGAACCGGTGTCCAGCAGCACGATGCCTTTGGGCAGGTCGGAGACGTCTCCGAAACTGAACGTGTCGGTGCTGCCAGCGTAGAAAACGGACGGGCGAACTTTGGTGAACACGTGGTAGTGGCCAAGCAGCACGTGGTCGCTGCGGAGCTGCGCGTCGTCGATCTCGATTTCGTTGATATCGGGGTATCGACGCTCGACGGATTGCACAAGTGGATGGGTGATGAGCACGTTGATGCGGTCTGTACTGCGCCCGTCTGAGGCCTGCTGAAGTGCATCGACAGCATCTTCTGCGGTGCGGGTTTGCGGCACACAATGGATGACCGAGTCCCCCACCGTGACCGGTTCGTACGCCATGCGATACGCAAAGTGAAAGGACGGAAACGCGTCGCTGAGGACCGCATATGGATTTCCGGTGCCGGGCAAACGCGGCGTGTCGTGGTTTCCAGAAATGGCCACAAGCTGCACGCCGGCATCGCGGATTTTGGCAAGCGCTCGCATGACGATGCGGAAGGAACGGTAGGACGGGCGTGGATGGTCGAACACGTCGCCAAGCCACGCAATGAGGTCCGGTTGTGTTGCGAGGCAGCTGTCAACGGCTGCAAGAAACGACTGCTCGAAGTCATGCTCGCGTTGGTTCACCCCGTCTTGGGTGACAGCAGAAAAAGCGGAACGACCCAGGTGGGCGTCTCCAAGTGCTGCGATTCGCATGCGTCCATCCTGCCAGGAGGGTGAGACAAGCCAGGGATATCAGCTTCCGCGAGCGAGGCGCTTTTGTTCGGCTCGGCGTTCAGCTTCGAGCCGTTCCAGGTCCGTCTCGGAGAAATCGACGAACTTGATTGCATCGGCGACCAGCCGATGGCCGGCTTCCTCACCGATAAGCCGGTGCATTTCTTGTGCAACCATCCGATACTCAGGATGGCCTTGTGGAGAGGACCGGAGTTCGATGAGATGCATGGCTTCTCTCGCGTTCATCTGCATCGTGTAGCGCATGCGATACGCCAGCGACACTGCATAGGGCGCTTGATCGATGAACCGATCTGCCATTGCATCGAACAATTCAGCTGACCGTTCCATGGCCGCTTCGAACGTGTCGGCCAGGCCGGCATTGGCGACGGACTCCGGGAGGACGAACCCATGCGACGGCGACAGAGGTTGCCAATCGATGGTGAGCAAGCGGTGGCGCTGCAGATCGCGGAATGCTCCGTAGTCCGTGAGCACGTCGAAGCGATAGCCAATGCGCTCGAACGCCCGGCCAGGCTTATGACGACGGTTGCGACGGTCGCCGACGTACGCCATGACGACACGCGCTTTTTCGTCTGCCGCCATCTTCACGACCCGGCTCATGATGCGATCTTCTGCCAGGTCCGAGACTTCGTAAAGAATTGCAGCAACCAACTTGTCTTCGCCGTCGGGGTCGAAGTCCACCAACTTCACGTTGGACATCGGGGCGAGGTCATCTTCGGCGGCCGGTTCCACTCCCCCGGCAAACAGTTGGGCGGCCACGGCTCCGGTGGCTGTATGCGTGTCGTCCAAGTACTGGCTCCACAGGCCACCTCGATCCGCCCTGTCCACGCGGGTCAGGAACGAGGGAATGACTTTGCGCAACTCATCCAACATGAGATGCGCGTAGTCGCGGGCCTCAGGTAACGGGTGAGCCCGCATGCGCAACAACAGCATTTCGTATGCCTGGCCGGAGGCGTAGATGCCGAGGTTTGACAACGAACCTGCCGGCAGGATTCCACGGACCGCGTCGAACGCCTTTGCCCGAATGGCCTGACGCCAGACCATGTCTGAGTCGTTGGGTCCCTTTGGGTACAGGCGCTTGAAATGCTCAACCATGCTGGGCACCATGTCGGAATAGGTGTCGAACAGGCGGTCCATGTCGCCCACGTAACGCGTGCCGAGCGACGACATCAGCACGTCGGGGTCGCGGTAATAGCGGTACCGCCCGTCGGAGCGGTTGTCGTACGCGATGTACCGAGTTGACTGCTCGAGGTAGCTGGCAATTCGGCCGCGTTCCAAAATTTTGGTCAGCACGTTGGAAGCCTGTTCACAGGCCAAGTGCACGCCGCCAAGCTGTGCGACGGAGTCGTCGCCGTACTCAAGAAATACCTTTTCGTAGAGGTCTTCTGCCCGTCGCATACCGATGGTGGCATCGAGCGAATGGTCGCCGGAGATGTCCAGCTCGTCGACGAACTCGTCGAGGAACAAGCGACGAAGCGACTTCGAAGAGCGCGAATAGCGGGCGAACAAGGCTCCCTTCACGACCTCTGGCAGGTTGACCAGTGCGAACACTGGACGGTCAAGGTTGGTGAAGTAACGGCGGAGGACGTCGGCTTCCTCGGCACTGAATTCCTCGACGGTGTAGTAGCCCACGGCTGGCAACCCTAGGGACTGGCGGGGTGGGTCCGGTGCATGGTTAATCCACGTTGTGAGCGGCTTCTCGTGCTACTCGATGAGCCACCGCGAACAGTCCGACGAACTGTTATGGCATATGGTGTTATTCCCATGCTGTTCGCGTGTTGTGAGACGTCACACCACTACCGTTATCGCGTCGGGCCGGACCGTTAGCCTGACGTGTTGACCCCAACCAACAGAAGCATCGTCGGCTTTGAACCGAAGTCGTTTCGGCAACGTGAGCGAAACATCTGCGTTTCGGCTCAGTTGGATTGACGGATGCGGGACATGCATGCCAGTTCGCGCTCTAGGCGCCACCTTCGCGAGGTCAGACTTTCGTAGGTGCGCTTGATAGACGTCAACCACTCCGTCGTTGGGGTGGGCTCTTGGTCCAAGCTGAAATTTCCGCCAGAAGTCTGCGTTCATTGCCGCCACCATGTGCCGCCAGAACAGGTCGTGGCCCACCAGGTGCGCAACGAAGGAGCCAACCTGCTTGCCATCGAGGGCAACGTCAACCACGTCAATCGGCAAATGCGCTGGAAGATTGGCAGGGTCGTTTCTCAGAAGCCGGTCTCCTGCGGAAAGTCCGCCGACGGTGCGGTAGAGGTCACCGCCCTGTAAACCAATCAAGACGTTCCCCGCTTCGACCAGCGTGCGCAGCTCAGCATTGGACTTGGCAACCGGTGTGCCTACAGGAAAAGGGCGAAGTTCGCCCCATGAGGTGCCTTTGCCAATTGGCATTAGGGCGCGGCCGAGTGGTGAGCGGAGGGATCGGAGTTGAACCCGAGGTGGAGCAACCCATCAGACAAGGGCGCTGGTTCAGTGGTGACGGTTGACGAGGCGGAGACGACACCGCGGAAGAGCTGCTGGGCAGCTTCACGTGCTGCGTCTCTGGTTGCCGCTTCTGGGGCAACTTCGCCGAGCTGGCGGAGCAGGTCGATGAGCGACTTCATGGTGCGAACGAGGTCGCCGCCCGTGATGTCGTCTTGCGCCATGACGGCACTCAGGTTGCGACCCCGTGCCCATCCGTGAGCAATGGCAGCAAATCCGGGGTCCGGACGACGAGTCAGCGGGAGGTCTAACGCAGCTTCACGTTCATTGAGATGCTCAGCTCGGTGCGCGATTCGCCACCAACGATCCACTAACGCGTGCGGAAACGCTCGTGGCAGGCCTTCGTCGCCTTTGTTGGCGCCGCGTTGTTCGAATATGAACACCGAGGCGAGGGCCGCAACTTCTGCCGACTTCAAACCATCGAACAGCCCAGCCCTGACACAATCGGCAATCAGGAGATCGCACTCGTGGAACACTCCTGCAAGGGTTCGGCCGGAATCCGTAAGCGTCCATCCGGCGGTGCAATTCATGTCGTCGAGCAGGTCCAATACGCGGTTCAACTGATCAACGAGCGAGTTGCTGCGGTGTGCGCTGGTCTTTACGTTGCGTTTGAGTTCAGCCTCGAGTCGGTCCACGGCGGCTGCTGCCGTGAGGTGCTTTTGCAGGTCGGGGCAACCTTCGATTCCATCACCACTGGGCACGTGGGTTGGTTCGGTTGCAACTTCCGTTGGCGGTCTGAAACGCCCGCCGCTGCGCCGACCTCCGTCGCCCAAATACTTGTTGAGGTTGATGGTGAGTTGCTTCTGAAAGTGTTTGCTTTGCGGGTTGTACGGAACCGGAACACTGACGTGCCCGACTACCTCTGGAACGGAGCCAATGGTCTCTGGCGTGAGGTTCAACGCGTCGCCTGAGATAGTAAGCGCGCGCACGGTAACCCGATCTGTGCCGCGCGTTGATGTGCTCATAACCACGACGCCGTGACGTGCGTCTGACCGGGAGTCGTCTGGCTGATATTGCAGCACGGCGCCTGGCTGAGCCGCAGTAAGTGCCCTGCTGATCAGTTCTGTGTCGACGGATGCGCCACTATGAGCAGGTGCAGCGAGGCGGGCAGCACGTTCAGAGGTGCGTCGAGCAGCGCGATTAGACGTTGAACGACGATCCGCCATGTACTGCAGGATGTCGCCGCGCTCACATTGCATAGCGGTGCGCGAAGTAGCGATTTCCCGGGAGATCCGATCGGCTGCAGCGTTGGCGCGGACCAATTGCGCATCGATTTGATACTGCGCAAAAGACAGGCGCAGGAAATGCTCTGCCTGTTCCCGCGACGAGCGTCGGATGAGGTTGGCAGCCATGTTGTAAGTGGGTCGAAACGCGCTGCGCAGCTCGTAGGTCTTGCGATTGGCGAGCTCGGCTACGTCGTCGAAGCTCATGTAGGGAGACCAGAGTGTGGCTGCGTATCCGTGTGGGTCCAACCCGCGTCGACCGGCCCTGCCCGTGAGCTGCGTGAACTCACCCGCGGTGAGCGTGGAGTTGCCTGCCCCGTTGTATTTAGAGAGCTTCTCGATGACAACCGTGCGGGCCGGCATGTTGATGCCGAGCGCCAGGGTCTCTGTGGCAAAGACGACCTTGCAGAGTCCCTCGGTGAAGCACGCTTCCACTGCCTCTTTGAAGGGGGGCACCATCCCCGCATGGTGCGCGGCCGTCCCGTTTTCGAGTGCTGCAAGGAACGTGTCGTAGTCCAACGCTTCGAGGTCAGTGGTGTTGAGACCAGCAACCTTTGCCTCAACGATTCTGCGAATTTCCGCTCGTTCTTCGGGGTGGGTCAGGCGAACTCCGGCGTGCAAACAATTGCGCATCGCTTCGTCGCAGCTGGCCCTGCTGAAGATGAAGTAAATCGCAGGAAGGAGGTCTTCGTAATGAAGCATCTCCACCACGTCGATGCGCCGAGGAGTTGTGACCGACGAACCATCACGGCCGCGGCGGCCAGCGTCTCTGGCCGCAGCTGCCTGAGCGTCGAGGCGTTGCAGCTTGGGATTGGGTCGGCCGTTGGTGAACGTCTCGTAGACGTCAACGTCGTGACTACCTCTATGGCCAACCAAATACAGCTGCGTCAGCTCCACAGGTCGTTCGGTGTGCACGATGGCGCGAGTTGTGCCGCGGACCGAAGACACCCAATCTGCAAGGTCTGCCGTGTTGGAAACTGTGGCCGACAAACACACGAGGTCTACCTCGGGTGGCGTCGAGATGATGACCTCTTCCCATACGGGGCCGCGATAGGTGTCTTGCAGGAAGTGGACCTCGTCCATCACCACATACCGCAGGTCCGCAAGACTGCGGTTCCCCGCATGAATCATGTTTCGCAGCACCTCTGTGGTCATGACCACAATCGGCGCACTTTCGTTGACGGAGGTATCGCCAGTGAGCAGCCCCACGTTGGACGCGCCATGAACTTCGACGAGGTCGCGGTACTTTTGGTTGGACAACGCCTTGATTGGCGCTGTGTAGTAAGCGCGCTGACCAGATGCAAGCGCCTGAGCAATTGCGTACTCCGCAACGACGGTCTTGCCGGAGCCGGTAGGCGCGGCAACCACCACGCTGGCTCCGGCATCGAGCGCATCCATCGCTTCGACCTGGAACGGATCAAGTGAGAAGCTCAGCCCTGCTTCGAATCGTGCTCGGGCATCCGCTCGGGCAGTGTCTGCTGCAACTTGGTTTGCCACCGGCGTTACTTCTTGAGCACCTTGCCGATACCGATTGCACCGAAGTAAAACAGCCACATCGGACCAGCCATTGCGAACAACGTGAAGGGATCTTGGCTTGGTGTGGCAACCGCGGCGATGACCGCCACAATGACGATGGCGTAGCGCCACCCCTTGAGGAGTTGCTTGCTGGAAACGGCGCCGGCCAACTGCAACGCGACGAGAACCACTGGAAACTCGAAACAAATTCCAAACGCCAAAACAATCAGGGTGTACAGCGAGATGTAGTTGCCGGGGCTGTAGAACGACTCAAAGTCTGCACCGTTGACTGACTCGAAGAACTTCATTGCCTGCGGCATGGTGATGACAGCCATGAACGCACCGAAGATGAACAGCAAGAGCGACCCGAAGACGAACGGAATTGCGTATCGCTTTTCTTTCCGGTGTAACGCCGGGGCGATGAACCGCCACAATTGGTACAGCCACACCGGCGAGGCGAAGAAGAGCCCCAGATAAGTGATCAGCTTGATTTTGATGGTGATGCCCTCGGTAGGCGTAAACGTCTTCAAGGTGCGGGTTGGGTCGCCCGTGGCGTCACGATATGGACCCACCATGAAATCAATCACACGGTTGAGGGCAATCACCGCAAGTACACAACCGACAACAAGGCCAATGGCCGCCTTGAACATTCGTTGGCGAAGTTCAACTAAGTGGCCGCGAAGGGTCATCCGGCCTTCGGCATCAGCAGTCTGTGCTTGTGCTGTTGTCACGACGCCACCGATCCAGGCTCGTCGTTGAGAATGTCGTTGAGAGAGTCGTCGAGAATGTCGCGGTAGGCAGAAATTGACGGTGCCGCAATCGCAGCGTCGCCAATTGAAGCGGAGCTGAGGTCTGGCTCGCCAGAAACATCCGCGTCGGGAGGCGGCACAAATGCTGGGTCAGCGACATCGGCGTCAGCCGCAAACGATGACTGCTGCGTGCCGTAAGACGGCTCTACCGCTCGGAGCGAGTCCGTCACGATGCGACGAGGGTTGAGTTCATCCACCGTGCCACGAATCTCGGCCAGGGTGTCTCGCATCCCGGTGGCATCGAGGGCCTGCTCGAGGTCAGCGCGGGCGCCTGACGTGAGACGCCTGAATTCGGAGATGGCTTTGCCGATAGACCGAGCGGCCTGCGGGAGCCGGTCTGGCCCGAGGACAAATAATGCGAGGACCGCGATGACGGCGATCTCCGAGAAGCCGACGCTACCCACAGCAGGTCATTCTACGGTGCCGATTGTCCCTTCTGATCCCGGCTAACGCTGTTGTGAACTCAACGACCCGATTCGTGTAATCGGGAGAACCAATCGGGAGCAGACATCGCCTCGCGTAAACGATCCACGTCCGAGAGCGTGAATGCAGGAAGGTTGGCCGCTTCGGGTCGAAGTGCTTCGATGGCAACCTTGGGAGATTCCACGGGTACTCCCACGGACAGCAGGAGCTCGATGATTTCCCGTTCGGCGTGTCGCAGAACTGGACGGTCGCAACAGGGGCAGTCGAAACGGTAGGTCGCCGACCCGCCTCGCGGTCCGCTTGTCAGATATGCGGCTGAACTCGTCCCGGTTGTTGACGAGTGGCCGAGAACCACAATCGACTGCACACCGAACTCGACATTCCCGCACGTCGGGCACGTTGCACGAATCTTGGTCATAAAGGTGCTTTCGGCTGGTTCTTCGGGTGACTTGAGGGTGCGTTAACTTCGACGTTCGATGGTTGAACCTGCTCTCACCGAAGGTGGCGTCCCACTGCCTCGCTACCGTCGCTCACCACCCATAGCGTTTGCCCATCGTGGTGATAGAGCTCACGCGCCGGAAAACACCCTTGGGTCGTTCGGCCTTGCACTTGAAAAGGGAGCGACGGGTCTTGAAAGCGATGTGTGGGTGACAGCCGACGGGATCGCGGTTCTCGATCACGATGGCATCGTGGCCACCCGACTCCGAAAACGTGCCATCGCGGAGTACACCCGAGATCAACTTCCAGCGCACATACCGTCCCTCGGCGACTTGTATGCGTCCCATGGCGCGGCGTTCCAGATCTCTCTTGATCTCAAAGATCGCAACGCGCTCGACGCTGTTCTTGCAACGGCCCGGGCCGCCGGTGCCGCAGAACGACTGTGGCTGTGCAGCCCCGATTGGGAGTTTCTCGCCTCGAAGCGAGGCTTAGCTCATGACGTCTTGTTGGTCGATTCGACGCGGCTGAAACGTCTGAAGGACGGTCCGGAGCGCCATGCGGCCAGGCTTTCGCAAGCCGGCATTGACGCAATCAACATGCATCACACGGATTGGACCGCGGGGCTCACCACGTTGTTCCACCGCTTCGAGCGGACATGTTTTGGATGGGACGCGCAACACGAACGAATTTTGGCTGACCTGATTCGAATGGAAATCGACGGGTTCTATTGCGACGATACGGCCCGGATGATGAGCGTTGTTACGGGGTCTGGAGATGAATCCGGCCATGCCGGATGACAATCGCCCGCGCATGTCCAACAACCGTGTTTTCTGGGATTGGACCAAAGACGCGTGAATCGCTTGAGCGTTCTCGGTTGTCTCCCATCATGAACAACTGATTTGCGCCAATGGTGGTCTTCGGCAGATTCCGAGTGGTCCCCTGCTTCACCAGGTAGGGCTCGTTCAACGCAACGTCGTTCAAGAACACCTGACCGTTGACTGCCTCGATGGTGTCGCCTTCAACCGCAATGACACGCTTGACGAGCTCGTTGATCGTGGTCCCCTGCAAATTCGCTGGCCGGTGGAAGACCACTATGTCGCCTCGACTGACACCGGAAATGCGGTGAGTCACCTTGTCCACCATCACTTTGTCGTCCACCTCAAGCGTGTGGGACATCGATTCCGACGGGATGTAGAACAGCTGGAGCACTGAGGTTCGGACGATGAACGCGGTTGTCGCAGCAGCAAGTACTACAACGACCCATTCCGTGACCGCTCGTCGGCGTGTGGGTCCAGTGTGTTGCAGCCCGGCGGGCCCACGTTGCACCGTGCGGCCGGTGAGCTCCGTTCGTGAGGCCGGTGCGGGATCGCCATGACCGTCGACGGCAGGCGAATCGTCACGAAAGCGTTCCAGCGTCTTGATCACACCCGAGACTTCGACACGCTCAGCGGTGGTCCTTTCCCCAACATTTGCGAAACCGTCACGTCGCGTGACTAGGTCAGGTAGCGGGCCAGCACCGTTGTTGCGGCCGACGGTGTTCCATTCCAGCCCTCCGGTCCTTCGAGTACTTCGCTTTCAAGGGACAACCGCAGTGCAAGGCGGTCGAGCCACGCAGCGTCGGAAACAGCGAGGCGTACCTGGACTGCTGAGTCTTTCGCGGTGGTCTGCTCGATGATTTGATACTGCTCAATAACCCACAGATCTGTGGGCGCAAGGCGAATAACGGCTTCACCGCCGGCAGCGACTTGCGTGAACAGTTGCGGAGGGCTTGCAGCAGGAACGGTGGTTCGTGAAGTGCCGGTCAGCCGTGCCTGCGCTATCCGGTCAACACGGAATGTCCGCGCAGCGTCCGCGAGATGGCACCAACCGGCCACGTACCACTGGCCCTGGGCCACGAAGACGTGATCTGGATCGACAAGGCGCGTCGTCCTCTGATTACGGGAAAACGACAAGTAGTCGATCTCGATCTGGGTTCGGGCCTGCGCTGCATTTCGCAAAGTTGCGAGCAGATCTTCCGGAGCGGTACCTAGGTCAACTTTGACAGCGTCGTCCGCTCCAAGTGATGCCGCAAGTTTCGCCAGTCCACGCGCAAGCGGGCCGTTTGCATCCGTGCCGGGTACTGCCAGCAGCGTTTGAGCGGCAGTCAGAAGACCCAGACCTTCCACCGGGGTGAGGCGAAGCGGTCGGCTGAAATAGTCCGCGTACGAAACCCAGACCCGTTTGTCTCGGATCTCGGCCTCGATGAGTAGATCGGGCGTGTAGGGATGAAGGCCGCAGAGGTAGAGCAGCCCAATGTCGCTCGCTAGGTCGGCAGGCTTCAGCTCGAAGCGGATGCACACGTCTTCGACCGAAGGCCCGTCGTGAGCAACGATCCACGGGATCATCGCGAGTAGTCGAGCAAGGCGCTGCTCTGCTGTCAGCTTCATCGGGGGCTCAGTTCTGAGGCCTTGGTTGCAGTTCTCGCTGCTGGCGTGGACTTCTGGCGCAGCCAGGTAACAAAGTCGTTGCGTAGCGCTGGCGGGGAAAGCACTTCGGCGCCATCCAAGAATCCGAGGACGAACGATCGGAACGCATCGGGGCCCCGGACGAGAAGGCGCAGGGTGATGGTTCCATCAGGCAGTCGGCTCTGTACTGCTTCTGATCCGACGTGGCGTTCTGCCCAGGGCGCGTGTGCTGGATCGATTCGGACAAGTGCCTCGACCGGTTCCCCTGTGCCCAGTTCCCATGGGCTGCGGCTTGGGCTTGCGCGCCTCGGTGCTGGCGGCACCGTTGCGAGGTCAGCCGGCGTAGTCACCATGACATCGCCGTCGATGCGATCAATTCGGAAAGACCGCTCGTCTCGTCGGTCCAGATCGAACGCAGCCAGATACCAGCGGCCGTTCTCGAACGACAGCGACCGTGGGACTACAGATCGCGGTTCGTCTCGGTAGCGGAAAGCCACCGCACGTGCGCTTGCTATCGCATCGAAAACCGCTGCGAGAGATGCATCGGCCGGAAGTTCCGCATCCAGCGACTGCATCGACAATGGTGTCGCGTCTGCGGGAGTTATGGGCGCGGAATCGGCGGATGGTCGCCCGGTGGTCAGTGCTCCTTTGCCTGGGCGAGGTGATGTTGCCGACCCGTCCAATTTCCAGAGTGCGTCGTAAAGGCGCCGGTCCCCCAGTCCGTTGAGTCGAACAATTTCTGCGGCCATGGACAGAGCCGACAACTCGTCTGGAGTGAGGCCAGGGTCTCGGAGGTAATAGCGGTCTCGGTCGACGGAGTATTTGGCAGGACTTCCAGCTGGCTCGGCTGTTGTGACCAACGGGAACCCGAGCTCACGTAACGCGTCTTTATCTCGCTCGAACTGGCGTCGGAACGAGGCTTTGTCGTCCGGGTAACCCGGGACGCGAATTCGGATCTGTTCGGCCGTCACAGGCCGTTCGGCATTAAGCAACGCTGCTGTCAGGTTGACGAGCCGTTCGAGACGGGACATTTACAGCGACGCAATCAGCTTCTCGACCCGTTCGTCCTTTGATTTGAACGGGTCCTTGCACAGCACGGTGCGTTGGGCCTGGTCGTTGATCTTCAGATGGACCCAGTCAACCGTGAAGTCCCGTTTGCGTTCTTTGGCACGCTTAATGAAATCGCCACGGAGCTTTGCGCGAGTGGTCTGCGGCGGTGTGTCGATGGCGAGGTCGATAGCTTCATCGGTACACATACGTTCCACCATGCCACGAGCCTGCAGCTTGTAGAACAAACCTCTGCTGCGGACAATGTCGTGGTACTGCAGGTCGATCAACGAAATCTTGGGGCTTGAGAGCGGCAGGTCGTGCTTGGCACGGTAAGCCTCGATGAGCTTGTGTTTGATGACCCAATCGCACTCTCGGTCGAGGGTGAGTGGGTCTTGCTCGATGCGGGTCATGACGTGTTCCCACATGGCGAGCGCCTTCATTTCCTCTTCGTTGAAGCCCTTGGTCTGCGAGTACTTCAGCGCTCGGTTGAGGTACTCGCTTTGGATGTCCCACGCACTTGCTTCGCGGCCGTTAGCCAGCTTCACCCGGCGGCGACACGTCATGTCGTGGCTGATTTCGCGGATGGCGCGGATGGGGTTTTCCAGGGTCATGTCTCGGAGGACCACGGATTCGTCTTCAAGCATGCGCAGCATGATGGAGGCCACGCCCACCTTGAGGAAGGCGGTGTACTCGCTCATGTTGGAGTCCCCCACGATGACGTGCAGGCGCCGGTATCGTTCGGCGTCTGAGTGGGGCTCGTCCCTCGTGTTGATGATGGGTCGGCTTCGTGTGGTGGCTGAACTGACGCCTTCCCAAATGTGCTCAGCGCGCTGGGTAAGGCAGTACACGGCACCGCGTGCGGTTTGCAGAACCTTTCCTGCGCCGGCATAGATGCTTCTGCTGACCAGGAACGGGATGAGTACTTCGGTGTAGTGGCTGAGTTCGTCACGTCGACTGGTGAGGTAGTTCTCATGGCAGCCGTAGGAGTTCCCGGCGGAGTCCGTGTTGTTCTTGAAGAGGTAAATGTCGCCTTTGATGCCCTCCTCGCGCAGCCGTTGCTCGGCTGAACCCAAAAGGGACTCGAGGATGCGCTCACCTGCCTTGTCGTGGGTGATGAGGTCCGTGAGGCTGTCGCACTCTGGTGTGGCGTATTCCGGGTGGCTACCGACATCGAGGTAGAGCCGTGCCCCGTTTTCCAGAAACACGTTGCTACTGCGTCCCCAGGAGACCACGCGCCGGAACAAATACCTGGCCACCTCGTCTGGGCTCAGCCGACGCTGCCCGCGCAGCGTGCATGTGACCCCATACTCGTTCTCTAGCCCGAAAATACGCCGTTCCATTTGAGATCGAACCTAGCGCGCTCGCGCCGACACCTGGCGTTTGCCGCGATTTTCGCGATTCATCCGTCACGAAGCCGCACAGAAAGACGGTTACGTGACGGATGAAGGTTGCTGGCCGGGTCAGTCGGCCGAGAGACGGCCTAGAGTCGGCCACCGTGACAGGCAGACCAGACAAACCGAACGTGCTCGTGATCATGTTCGACCAGCTCACCCCGTCAGCCCTTGGCTGTTACGGCAACACCGTGGTGCAGTCACCCACGCTTGATCGGTTGGCCGCCGAAGGCGTGGTGTTTGACGCCGCCTATACCAACAGCCCTCTCTGCACACCGGCCCGGTATTGCATGATGACGGGTCAGCTGCCGTCCACGACTAAGGGTTACGACAACGCCGCGTACCTGGCGAGCACCATCCCGACGTTTGCTCACCTCTTGCGAGTTGGCGGGTATCGCACAGTGTTGTCAGGCAAAATGCATTTCGTTGGGCCTGACCAGTTGCACGGGTTCGAGTCTCGCCGCACTCCAGACATCTACCCCGCCGATTTCGGTTGGACGCCGGACTGGCGGTCTCCGCTTGAGCGCATCGACTGGTGGTATCACAACATGGATTCGGTCACGGGGGCCGGAGTTGCCGAAGTGACCAACCAACTGCTCTACGACGACGAGGTTGGCTACCACGCGGTCCGTGCGCTGCACGACCTTGCCCGCGCAGACGATGACAGGCCGTTCTGTTTGGTCGCAAGTTTCACGCACCCGCACGACCCGTATGTCACCCGCCAGCAGTACTGGGACCGCTACGACCACGACGCAATTCCCATGCCGGTCCACGGAGACGTACCGGTAGACGACGACCCGCATTCGCTTCGTCTTCGTGGAGCTATCGACGCGCTCAGAACTGCAGTGACCCCAGAGCAAGTCCGAAACGCTAGGCACGCTTACTATGGCAACGTTTCATACTGCGATGATTGGGCTGCGCGTCTGCTCGACACGTTGCATGCACTCAAACTTGCTGACAACACTGTGGTTGTGTTGGTGGCAGACCATGGAGACATGCTTGGCGAGCGCGGCCTCTGGTACAAGATGAACTTCTTCGAAGGTTCGGCAAGGATCCCGCTCGTCGTTCATGCTCCAGATCGTTTCGCTCCGACGCGCGTCGCCCAGCCCGTGTCGTTGGTCGACCTCCTCCCAACCTTGTGCGACATCGGCGGCGTTGCGGATTGTGCGTCCGAGGCCCTGGGAGCTTCGATGGCTGGGCAATCGCTGGTCCCACTTTGCGGTGGCCAACACGAGGAACGCACCGTGGTTGGCCAGTACATGGCCGAAGGGTCCGTTGCGCCCATTGTGATGCTGCGCAATGCCACCATGAAGTTCATCCATTGCCCCAGTGACCCGGACCAGCTGTACAACCTTGCAGCTGATCCGCCCGAACAGGTCAACCTGGCAACGGACCCGGCGCACGCAACGGAGGTTGCCGAGTTTCGGTCCGAAGTTGCTGCGCGATTCGATCTGGCGCAGATTCAACGCAATGTGCTCCAAGACCAGGCTGCTCGGCGTTTGGTGGACCAAGCGATGCGTTCTGGGAAGTTCACACCGTGGGACTACACGCCGCCGCGTGAAGCTTCAGAGGAGTACATGCGCAACCATCTGGACCTCAACGACGTCGAACGCCTGGCTCGCTGGCCGCGCTAACTGGCATCAACTTTCTGGCGTCGTCAGCCGATCCCGCGTAACTCGTTGAGCTCGGTTGCGAGCTGAACCAAGGCAGTGTTGTCCCTGCCAACCAGCAGGGTGACTCTGTCATCGGTCCATCCGGCCCGTTGCCCTGCCAACCTGATGAGCGCTGGCCAGTCATCGTCGAATGGTTCCACGTCCATGGCATGGGACAACGCCGTCCGGAGCGCATCGATGAGCAACGGCGAGTCGATGGCCGCCATAAGCGTTTCGACATCGACTTTGCGGAGGCGTGGCATGTGCTGCTTGCTGACTTGTACTCAGGCTGACTAGTACTCAGGCTGACTTGTACTCAGGCTGACTTGTACTCAGGTAAGCAGGGCGGTGAGTGTCTCGTCTTCGATGCGGCGGAAGGTGCGGCCATCCAGCGCACGTTCGAGAACTGCGACTTCAAGCTCGCTTTCGCCAAGCGTGCGGTCCGGCCCAGCAATTGCCGATGCTGCCAGCTTGACCACGGCACTCAGTGAGAGGCCGGGTTGGTAACCATCCTTGAGCCGGCCGCCAATGGTTTCGGAGTCGCCCCCAAGTACCGTGAAACCCTGCTCGTCCATGACCGTGCCGTCGTAGAGAAGGTGAAACATTCGGTCGTCGGCAGGGTCGTTTGACCAGCCCACTTCGGCCACCAGAATCTCTACTTCGAGGGGCTTCATCTCGTGGGTGAACACCTGACCCAGCATCTGGGCGTAGGAGTTGGCAAGGCTGCGCGCATCGACGTCTTCGCGCGAATAGGAGTAGCCCCGCATGTCTGCAGAACGAACGCCAGCGATGCGAAGTTGGTCGAACTCGTTGTAACGGCCCACGCCGGCAAACGCAATGCGGTCGTAGATCTCGGAAACCTTGTGCAACGTGCGCGAATGGTTCTCGGCGACGATGACGATGCCTTCGTCGTAGCTGAGCCCAGCCAACGAGCGACCTCTGGCAATTCCCTTCCGCGCATAGTCGGCACGGTCCTTCATCACCTGTTCTGGTGACACGTAATACGGCATGCTCATTTGCGTCGCGCTCCCTTAGGTGCGGGAGTGGTCGGATCTGCGACAGTGGGCGCAACGATGCCCAGCCGGGCTGCCCGAGCGGCCAGAAGGGACTCGAACCGGCTGGCCACTTCGCCATCTTGTACGCGTTCGTATCCAACGGAAGTGATGGTGGCCACAGATGGATAAATGCCACGAATGGCGTCTGGGCCGCCAGTAGCTGAGTCTTCGTCGGCGGCCTCGAACAATGAAGATAGGCAGAGGTCGACTGCTTCGTCTCGGGTCATGTTCTTGTGCCAGTGCTGCTTGAGTACTCCGCGCGCATAGATTCCGCCTGAACCTGTGGCGTGGAACTCCATCTCTTCGTAACGGCCGCCGGTGACGTCGTAGTTGTAGATGCGGCCTTCGCGTCGACGGGTGTCGTACCCGGCGAAGATTGGGATGACCACCATGCCGCTGGCCATTGCCGAGGGAAGGTTTTGGCGAATCATGTTTCCCAGACGATTGGCCTTGCCTTCGAGAGAGAGGGTTGTGCCCTCGACCTTCTCGTAGTGCTCCAGTTCAAGTTGGAACATCTTGACCATCTCGGCTGCCAAACCGGCAACACCGGAGATGGAAACGCCGGAGAAGCGGTCGGCCGGAAAAACCTTGTCCATGGTACGGTGCGCGATGACGTTGCCAGAGGTGGCCCGGCGGTCGCCGGCCATCACGACACCGTCGTTGTAGCGGACAGCAACGATGGTTGTTGCGTGTGTATGCGTAAACGGCTCGGTAGACCCGCCCGGTGCGTGCGGCGGTGCCGCACGATGACCGGTTCGGGAGATCAAGTCCGTGAAACTGGCTCCTGGGTCAGACCCAGGAGCGAAGACCGGAAGGCTCACTGGCCGCCCTTCTGCACATAGCTTTTGACAAATTCTTCTGCGTTGACTTCAAGCACCTCGTCGATCTCATCCAAGAGGTCGTCGAGTTCCGCTTTGAGTTTTTCCCCCTGCTTTGCAGCAGCAGGTGCAGTCTCTTGGACTACCTCTTCGCGTTCTCTGGTCTGTTTGCGGATCTGTTCACGTTCGGGCATTTTGCTTCCTCCTCACGCACCCAGTCGTTCCAACAACTGAGCAGGTGTGTCACACCCTTCTAGCAGGGAATCGACAAGTTCAGATGTGCCCTTGAGCGGCTCCAGCATCGGAACCCTGCGCAACGGGTCGGTTCCGAGGTCAAAGACGATGGAATCCCAGTTGGCCGCAGCGATCCATGGTGAGAAGCGTTGCAGGCATCGACCGCGGAAATATGCGCGCGTGTCGTGTGGAGGTTCGGTGACGGCTTCTTTGATTTCGGTGTCATCGAGGACACGCCGCCATGGTTGGCGCATACCAAGGGATTTCTCTGGACGGACGTCGTGCCACTGCAGGTCCATTGCCTTGATCCGAGCGTCGGTCCAACTGAGGTTGTGCCGCTCCCTGTAGCCGTTGAAGAGCCGGTATTTTGCCGTCCAATCCAGGCGGTCGCTGGTGAGGATCGGGTCTCGTTCCAGATCGGTGAGGATCTCCTCCCAGTTGGTCAGGATCTCTTCACCTTGATCACCAACTGGGTCAATGCACTCAAGGCCGTGCGACGCGGCGTAGCCGCGGGCGAGTCTGAGGTACTCCCACTGGATTTCGAGCGCTGTCATGTGCCGGCCATCGGCCATCTCCAACTGGCGTTTCAGCGTGAGGTCCCACGACACCACGCGCATCGACTGGACAGACGCGGCGAGGCTGAACGCTCGGCTGTCGAAGATCTGGTCCTCGATCATCGCGAGGACGATGGCGGCAGTCCCCAGCTTCAGATACGTGGCGAACTCGCTCATCGTCGCGTCGCCAGTAATGACGTGGAGACGGCGGTATCGCTGCGCATCAGAGTGCGGTTCGTCTCGGGTATTGACAATTGGCCGCTTCAGCGTGGTTTCCAGGCCCACTTCCTCTTCAAAGAAGTCAGCGCGCTGGGTGAGTTGAAACGGCACATCGGGACCGGCGCCAGGGAACTCCGAGCCAACTTTCCCGGAGCCGGTGTAGATCTGTCGGGTGACGAAGAACGGCATGATGGAGTTCACAACCCGGCTGAACGGGACGGTGCGGTCCATCAGGTAGTTCTCGTGTGTGCCGTAACTGTTGCCCTTGCCGTCTGAGTTGTTCTTGTAGACGACAATTTCCTGGCCGGGAGGCAAGTTGAGCTTGGCCGCTTCCATGGATCGTTGCATCACGATCTCACCAGCACGGTCATAGATAGTGGCCGACCGCGGTGATCTGCATTCCGGGCTTGAGTATTCGGGATGGGCGTGATCCACGTAGTACCTGGCGCCGTTGGTGAGAACGGCGTTGACCAGGTGCGTTTCCACCTCTGGGGGCATTGCGCCTGCGGCAGTCCAGCCGCGCGCATCGATGCCAGGCGACTCGTCTTCGAAGTCCCAACTGACCTTGGTGGGACGTCCGGCTATGTCGTCTCGTCCGAGATGTTGGACGTACGCGTTGACCAGGATTGACGAGGCCATGATCGGGTTTGAATCGCCGCCGCGCAGAACAATTCCGTATTCGGTCTCAATTCCGCACACCTTGGGTACTGCCATAACTTCACCGTACCCCGGGCTTCTTGCAAAGCCGCGTTGGACAGCCGCAAATCACAGCGGCTGTCCGAGGGGTATCCCTTTCTCCTACAGGTATTGGCCCGTAGCGACGCGTTCGATGGAACGAAGGCCGACCGGTTCGGCGTCTGGACCCTTGGAGATGATCGTGCGGATGTACACGATGCGCTCGCCTTTTTTCCCAGAAATTTTGGCCCAGTCGTCTGGGTTGGTGGTGTTGGGCAGATCCTCTTGCTCTTTGAACTCTTGGCGAGTGGATTCCAGCAGGTCGGAAGTCTTGATGCCCTTCCCCAAACCAGCGATTTGGCGTTTGATGGACAGCTTTTTGGCCCTGCGGACAATGTTTTCAATCATGGCGCCGGACGAGAAGTCCTTGAAGTACATGATCTCTTTGTCGCCGCCTTGATAGGTGACTTCAAGGAATTTCGTTGATTCCTCAGTGCGGTACATGTGCTCAACACACGCTGCGACCATCGCCGCGACAGCCTTGTCACGGTCTCCCCCACCGAGTCGTTCCAGCTCTTCAGGGTCGAGCGGCAGATCGGTGCTGAGGTAGCGGGCGAAGATTTGCCGCGCTGAGGTCTCGTTGGGACGTTCGATCTTGATCTTCACGTCGAGGCGGCCTGGGCGAAGGATTGCAGGGTCGATGAGGTCTTCGCGGTTGGACGCTCCGATGACAATAACGTTCTTCAGTGTTTCCACGCCATCGATCTCTGCCAACAACTGCGGCACGATGGTGGACTCCATGTCAGAGGAGATGCCGGTGCCTCGGGTGCGGAACAGCGAGTCCATCTCGTCGAAGAACACGATGACTGGCACGCCTTCTTCTGCCTTCTCCCTGGCACGTTGGAACACGAGGCGAATTTGGCGTTCCGTTTCGCCCACGTACTTGTTGAGTAACTCAGGTCCTTTGATGTTGATGAAGTAGCTGCGAGCTGCTGGCTTGCCAGTGACCTGGCTGACCTTCTTGGACAGCGAGTTGGCAACCGCTTTGGCAATGAGGGTCTTGCCACATCCTGGAGGGCCGTAGAGCAAGATGCCCTTGGGTGCTGGCAGCTTGTGTTCTGCGAACAGGTCTTGGTGAACAAACGGCAGCTCCACCGCGTCTTTGATCATTTCGATCTGGCTGTCGAGGCCGCCGACGTCTTCGTAGGAGATGTCTGGAACTTCTTCCAAGACCAGCTCTTCAACTTCGGGTCGCGGAAGCTTCTCCAACACGAGATTGGACTTGCTGTCCAACAGGAGCGAATCGCCAGCGCGCAGACGAATGTTGGAAGCAAGCAACGCCTCGCTGAGTTCCACGACGCGCTCTTCGTCGGCCCGGCCGGTGACGATTGCACGCATGCCGTCTTCCAACAGTTCCTTCAGTGTGACGACTTCGCCCGAGCCGTCGTTCCTGCGAGTCATCACGACGTTCATGCTCTCGTTGAGCACAACCTCTTCACCGCGGACGATGGATTCTGCTTCGAGGCCCGGATGCAGGTTGACCCGCATCTTGCGTCCGCTGGTGAACACGTCAACCGTGCCGTCGTCGTTGTGTGCGAGGAACGTGCCGTAGTTGTTGGGAGCCTGTGTGAGCTTCTCCACTTCTTCGCGCAGGCTGGCGATGTGCTCACGTGCTTCGCGGAGGGTGAACGTGAGCTTCTCGTTCTGGCTGACCGCACGGTTGAGTTCGCCGGTGACCTCAAGGAGTCGTTCTTCGAGCGAACGGACTCGCTTGGGGGCGTCGGCCAGTTTGCGGCGGAGCGTGACGATCTCTTCTTCGAGCGATTTCACGCTTTCCTGAAGCTCGGCAACTTCGCGTTCGTAACCATCGAGGCGGTTCTGGAATTCGGATTGTGACATGCGGGTGTTGACCTCCTCCGGGTTGGACCCGGCGATACATCCGACCCTAACGCCACGGGACACCGAATTCATGCCCATAGAGGGCCAAAGAGAGGAAGAACACTGCGTTTCTCACCGTGAACGTCGTTCACAGTTGAACCCTGCGGCCATGTTTCCAACTGTCAGGCGAGGGTTCAAGAACCCGAGCCGCCGAACTGGCCCTTCGGGATCGTCAGCACGGTGGGCTTGCTGAAACTTGCGCCGCTCCCAGCCCAGTTTCGCTCTGATAGCACGCGTCATTTTGGCTTGGGCGCGACGATGGCGGAACCCGAAGGTTCCGCCATCGCAAGACTGGTGGAAATCACGTCCTGCTCCGCAGGTTTAGATCACCAAGTTTTTGGCCAAATCGGGAGTCCAGCCAAGCCAAAAAAGCCAGATTACGGTTCGATGTAGATGCACTCGCCGGGGCATTCCTCGGCGCTTTCAACCACAGCGTCGAGACGACCCTCTGGGAAATTGGCGAGGCCTTCGGCTCCTCCAGGGTTGGAAAACACCTTTGCGCCTTCCTTGACGTAGGCCAAGCCGTCGTCGAGGAGCGTAAAGACGTCAGGGGCGATCTCTTCGCAGAGACCATCGCCGGTGCACAAGTCCTGGTCGATCCAGACCTTCATTTGGTTTCCTGCCTTTGTTGCGGATGGATACTTCACACTATCGGTGTCGGAGGCCTAGTTCTTGAACCCTCAGTGACTTCTGGCAAGGTTCGGCCGAAAGCCCTAACCGAACCCAGTTTGTTTTGACGGCGTCCAACTGCGGCTTCCCAGCAACCAACGTTGCCCTCTGCGCCTCCAACGTTGGGTTTGAGGTGCTCAGGTAGACCACTTTTTGCAAGGTTGGTTGCGTCAGCGCCAACGTTGGGGCGAAAAGTCGTTGGCTGTGGTCCGCGAGGTGCGCCTTACCCCGCGACCACGCTCGAGACCGCATCGGCTGCGGAGTCCTTGACGGACTTGGTGAGCGAATCCGTAATGGAGTCGGTGATCGAGTCCGTGAGCGAGTCCGTGAGGGAACCGGTCCCATCTCCGCCGGAGGAGCCTGGCACTGCAACGCGCCAAAGGTTCTGATCGATGGGAAGGGGTGCAAGCCCAATTGTTTGGTCGAGACGATCAACAACCCGGGAGTCGCCGACGGCACGCGATGGCCAGCCCGGGAGCAGGGTCATGACAGGAGCTGCCAGCCAAATCGTCAGGAGCACGCCCACGAGCCCGGCGCTTGCCCCGATCAGTCGGTCTGATTGGGCAAGACCCGCCGGAAGTCGCTTCCGTAGCCAACGCCCTGCAAGTCCTCCAAGGATCCTGCCCAGCAGCCAGCCGATGGCAAGCGATGCAATAACTCCGACGAGACGCGGCGTGGAGTCTGCGCGTGGAAGCCGTGCGGCTACGGCATCCACATTTGCAGCCGCTAATAGGAGCCCGCCGAGCGCACCTGCACTGCTCGCAATCCTGACGACGATCCCCTGGCGCCATCCTCCGAACATCGCAGCGGCGGCTGCAATGCTGCAGGCGATGTCGAACCCATTCACCCCTCGGTGCCGGTGTTCCCGTCAGGCTCGACCGATTCGTCGGAGCCGCCGAAATGATCGGCGTGTGCCGGCTTTTCGAATTCGACGCCGTCGTCATCCATCACCGGGAAGCCGAGATCAACCTGCGGCGCAACACCGCGTTCAGAGGTCTCGCCGGGAAGCAACCGAGCGTGAGTGAGAAACCCAGTGTGCGCAACCATCCGATGGTCTGGCCGGACGGACATGCCTTCGATGTGCCAGCCACGATTGAGGACCTCAACCGTTTCAGCAAGTGCAAACCCGTGGTGAGCCAACGTGCGCCGCAAGCGGGCCGTTTGATTGATGGTTGGCAGATACGCCACGAAGATGCCACCAGAGCGAAGCGCTGTTGCTGCGTGCGGAACCACGTTCCACGGTTCTGGCAGGTCCAGGACAACACGGTCGAGTCCGGTCTCGTCGATGCCGTCATAGGCATTGCGAATTTCCACGCGATAGCGGTCCAGGACTTCTTCGCCGAGGAACGAGGTGACGTTCTGCCGGGCCTTCTTTGCGAAGTCTTCTCGAAGCTCGTAACCCACGACGTCGGCTCCTGCCCGGAGCAGCGTCATGGAAAGCGCACCGGAACCAACGCCAGACTCCAGCACCCGTGCACCGGGGAAAATGTCGGCGAGGAACAGAATGGGTCCGAGGTCTTTGGGGTAAATGACCTGTGCACCGCGTGGCATTTTGAGAACGAACTCGGCAAGTGTGGGGCGAATGGCGAAGTACCGGCCACCCAGTGAACTGCGAACGATGGTGCCCTCTTCGTTGCCGATGAGGGCACTGTGCGGGAGCACGCCAGAGTGCGAATGGAACTCGGCGGCATCGGCCAGTGTGAAGAGGTACTGACGCTTCTTCGAATCGACCAGGATGATGCGCTCGCCGGCCTTGAGGGGGCGGCTCATCGGGTGGCCTTGGCAGCACGCGTGGCTGCCTTTGTGGCCTTGCGGAGTTGCCGGCGAGAGGTTGCCTTTTGGCTGCCGGCCAGGGTGGAGGCGGCTGCGGAAAGCAACTGCGTCACTGGTGTTGTGGTTGAGCCGGCTTTGCCGGAGGCCATTTCGCTAATCACGGTGCCTTGGAGTTTCTGCTGGATTTTTCTGGCGGCGCGACGTTGGCGACCCTTTTGGGCTGGTTGGGTAGCCGCGGGTTGAGTGGCACGAAGCTGCGCGAGCAGTGCCGCCTTTGAAGCGCGCTCGGAACGGACGTCCTTGGAGGGCTTGCCCGTGTGTCGGATCTCAATTACTTCGCCGGGCCGAATGCCGTCGGAGAGGATGGTTGTGGTTTTCGGCGCGGCGTACTTCTTGCGGAGCGTGTTGAGGAGACTCAACACACCGACTGCGGTCCACATCGGCGACGAGCCGCCCTTACGAACCATGGAGTAGCGGACCCACCGCTTGAACAGTGTCAGCACAGCGCCTTAGCCTCGACGCACTTCGATGAACGACAACGCCGCTTTGCCGCGATTGCGTCCGATGAGGAACGCAACGATGACCAACAAGATGGCGATGGCACCGACTGCCACGACGCCCGCGCCGACTGCAGAGTCCTTCACCGTGTCGACGTCGCTTTTCAGCGTACGCAGTCGGTTCTCAATGTCGGAGCGTTGGATGGGTGCACCGTTGGCTGGTTGGGTCTTCATGTCATGCTCCTGGTTTCAACGGGATCAGCAAGTTTCATCTGCGCGCAGTCTTGAGTTGGCTTAGTTCGCTATGGACTTCACGGCACGCTTGGCCGCCAGCGCAACGAGTCCGAGGAGGAGAAGGCAAACCAACACAGCGAGCAGATACGGGAGCCATGACAGGTTGCCGTCGAGGCCGCCGCGCTTGTTGTCTGCCGCGCCCGTGGCCGCCTGAATACCGCGTAGAGCGCCAAGTGCGACAAGGAACAACCCGGTTGAGAAGAAGATGGCAGCTGCGAAACCGTAACCCGCGTAGCGCGCAAGTCCTTTGAGCGGACCCACTGTCTCTTGTTTGGCGTAGCCAACCGCCATGGAAGCCAATTCTTTGACTCCGGCAACGCCCGACGCCGTAGAGGTTTTTGCTGCCGCCGGGTTGATCTGGCGGATACGCGACGATGCTTGGGAGAGCATCGAGGATGCGCCCTTCGACCGCCCTTCTGGTTGTGACGACACCGGCTAGCTCCTTTGGCTGGATGATCGGCGCACGTGCCGAGCGGTCACCCGCCGACCAATCTATTCGACAACACGACCCGAGCGTCCTCAAGGTACCCACGGAGAAGGTCGACTCGATCCGTCATGGTTTCGGCGCTCAGGAGCGTGAGGTCATCCATCTGACCGATGGGAGCCAGCCCGCAGGCCTGCCAAAGCCTGATCGAAGGGTCGTCGTCAAGTTCAATTGTGGCAGGGGCAGCGCTTACGCCGACCTCGGCCGCCAGAGCCAAAACGCCCCGGAGGTCCCTGATGACCAGGTCAATGCGTTGCACCAGTTCGGTGCCGCTTGCTGCCCCGCGCACGTCCGGAAGCAGATTTACCATTGCCTGCGGATACGGCGCATCGGGGAGCCACTCGACGACGCGGAACCGTTGCGTCCCCGTGACCTGCACAAACCAACGACCGTCAGGGAATTGTTCGGCGGCAATAATGCGGGCAATCGTGCCCACATTGAACCGGTGGTCGTCGCCGCCGACCTCGGAACCACGCTCGATGAGCACCACGCCAAACTCTGCTCCGGAAGACTCGTCAGGGGATTCTTGAAGGGACTGGCCCAACAGGGACTCGATCATGAATCGGTAACGCGGTTCGAAAACATGCAACGGCAGCCCAAATCCTGGAAAGAGAACGCTGCCCAGCGGAAACATACAAATCCGCCTCGGTGCCGACGAATTCGTCACGCGAGCATGGCCGCCTGCAGAGTTGCCGGTATGAGCCATGTCTGACTCATGTCTGACTCATGCCTGACTCATTCCTGCCCGGGTAACAACGATCTATTGACCGGAGGCGGAGCGATAGCTTCCACGTCCAATGGTCGGGGACGAGTGTCGGCGCGTCTGGTGGTGGGTGACTGGGTGACAACCCCATCTGTACTTCGACTTGTGTCCGGCGCCGATGTGCTGGGTTGTGTCCCTGGTCCGGGTTCTGCCCCCGCCACGTTGGTGGGCGTCGGTGACGTTGGCACCGTGCTCGGCTGCGTGGGGATGTAGATCGGGTAACCGGCGATGGCAACGGCCAGCTCATCGCCGGTGGCAATGCCTAGCACCCCTGCTGGAAGATCGTTGAGCACCATGGCGAACTCCACAGAGCCGCCCCCACGTGTCGAGATGTCGCCCGCTAACGCGCTGACGCCGTTCAACGTGCCGGTTTTGGCTCTGACTTTGCCGCGCACCGCATCGCCAAGCATTCGTTCAATCAGTGTGCCCGTCTCCCCCGCCACCGGGAGAGATTCCCGAAGTTCATCCGGCGCAGCTTCGACCGCTTGCACCAACGCGGCGCACGTCACCTTGTTGGCACGGTCCAGGCCAGAGCCATCGATGAGGGTGAGGGCTGCGGGGTCGATGCGCCGCTCGGTGAGCACAGCTTTCACTGCATTGAGCCCCGCTGCGGTTGTTCCGGGGGTTGTCCCCGTTGCTACGGAAATGGATTTCAGTAGGAGCTCGGCGGTGGTGTTGTCTGACTGCGTCAGCATCTCGGCCACGATCTCGCGCACGGAAAGTGACGAGAGCGACGCAAGCTGTTGCGCCCCGGCCTGCTCGTCAGCGGCTGCCGAACGAGACGCACCTTCGACCGTTATCCCTCGTTCGGTGAGGAGCGTTGCGAAGGTTGCCGCTGCGCTGGCTGCAGGGTCTTCAGTTCCCTTGAAAACGATCTTTGCGTTCTTGCGCTTCGAGGCTGCTGTCCGAGCAAACCCGTCATTCACCGACAATGCGGACAGCGGGCCGACTTCACCGTTGGTGCGGTAGGAGTCTTTCCACGAGGGAATGGATCGTTGCGCGTCGAAGAGTCGATCATCTCCGACCACGTCACCTGTAATGCGCTTGATTCCAAGGCCAGCGACGGCGTCAGCGAGCGCCTCCAGCGACGTTGCCGGTTGTGGTTGCTGCTCGAAGGTTGCCAGGTAGTCCGCGGTTGCGAGCAACGGGTCGCCGCCCCCCACCAGCTGCAGGTTTCCCGTGAGTACTTCGCCCGCAGGAGAGGCACCTGCCAGGACACGCGTCGTGAAAACCGTTTCCGGTCCCAACCGGTCAAGCGCTGCGGTGGCGGTAATGAGTTTCATGGTGGACGCAGGGATAACCGGCAAGTCCGCTCCCACACTCACAATTGCTCTCCCATCCTTTCGGATGAGCACACAGCTCGAGGCTGCGGCTTTGCCCATCCGTTCGTTCCCAAACAATTCGTTGACCCGGGCGATGATCGTCGGCGCGCCGCCGATCTCACCCAAGATGTCTGGAACACGCCGTGCTGAAAGCACTGGAATGGGCGTTGGTACGTCAGTTCTGTCGTCCAGCGGGTCAGCTGGTGCGCCAAATGACCGGCTCATGAGAACCACGTCGGTGGCGGACACCGCAACGATTCCGGCAAGGGTGAACCGGAGCAGATTCTTCACTCGGCGTGACAATCCGCCAGACGGGGACAAAAACTCAGCCTGCCCTATCGGCAGAGTGAATTCAGGTTGCTGCTCAGGTGCCTGTTGGCGGCGTCGGAAAACCACGATGGGGAGATGTTAGAGGCGGGTCGCGTACGGTAGGCGGACTATGCCAACGTTGTCCGAGTCGTCCTCCAAAGACCTGTTGCGTCGTCACGGGTTTCCCTTGCTCGATGAGCGCATCGTCGACACAGCCGCTGCCGCTGTGGCTGCAGCGCGCGAGGTCGATCGTGGTAACGGGGTTGTTGCGAAACTGTGCGGCGACGCCATTGCGCACAAGACCGAGCGTGGGCTCGTTCTACTCGGTCTGCGAGGAGACAAGGCTGTCAGCGGAGCAGCGCAGTCCCTGTTGGACGCAGCCACGACCGAAGACGGTTCTGTCAGCGTCCTGATCGCTCCCATGGTGCGTGGCAACCGAGAGTTGATCGCCGGTGTGGCCGACGACGCCCAGTTCGGCAAAGTGGTGATGCTCGGGATCGGCGGGGTGCTGGCCGAAGCAATCGCCGATGTGGTGTTTCGGCTGGTGCCGCTCCAGCCGCTCGATGCTCAGGAGATGATCGAGGACATCGGTGCGCAAAAGCTTCTCGGCCCGTTCCGTGGCGAGCCTGCCGTCAATCGCCAACAGTTGGTTGAGACGCTGATGGCGCTCTCTGCCGTGGCGCAACTGCCTGAGGTCGTATCGGTAGATATCAATCCCTTGATCGTGGTCAATGGTGACCCCATCGCTGTAGACGCATTGGTGGAGGTGCGCTGATGAGCAACCTTGCACGCTCAGCTGAACACATGAGGGCCTTGTTTGACCCGGCTGGTGTCGTTGTTGTTGGGGCCTCGACGCATCCGGGAAAGTTCGGTTTCGTCGCACTGCACAACATCCTTGCCAGCGGTTACCAGGGCGGAGTTTTCGCCACCAACCTCGAGGGCGAAATGGTGTTGGGGATCCAAACCGTTCCGTCAATCGATGCGCTTCCCTCCGGCCCAATCGATCTTGCAGTGGTCTGCACGCCTGCTTCGACGAACCAGGCAATTCTGCGAGCCTGCGCGGCTCGGGGGATTCGCGCTGCGTTTCTTACCTCAGCGGGATACGGCGAAGCTGGCGAAGAAGGTTTGGCACAGCAGAACGCCCTAATCGCACTGGCAGAGGAACTCGGAATTCTTGTCGCTGGCCCCAACGGGCAAGGTCTCGTTTCAACCCCTTCAAAGCTCTGCGCGCAGATTGTTGCCCCGTTCCCGCCGCAAGGCGCCATCGGGATTGCCAGCCAGAGCGGAAACTTTGTTTCCAGCTTCCAGAACTGGGCAGTGGGCAGTGGCATTGGGGTATCTCGGTCCGTCTCCGCGGGCAACGCTGCGATGGTGACCGTTGCGGACTACTTGGCGTTTTATGCCTCTGATCCGCAGACCAAAGTTGGCTTGGCATATGTGGAGGGCATTGCCGATGGCCGGGCGTTCGCCGATGGAATTGCTGAAGTGACACAGCACATTCCCTTGGTGCTTGTGAAAGGTGGAGCGACCGAAGGCGGCCAGGCAGCGGCGGCTTCGCACACCGGAGCTTTGGCGGCAAACGACCGAGTGTTCGACGGCATGTGCAGGCAACTCGGCGTCAGCCGGGCACGAACCGTCGAAGAGGCTTTCGATGCTGCGGCGGCCTTCGCAACGCAGCCGCTTCCGCTCGGCCCCAACGTTGCAGTACTCACCACGGCCGGAGGGTGGGGTGTGGTTACGTCAGATGCCATCACCGAAGACAAAGATCTGGTGTTGATGCCGCTTCCCGACGATCTACGGGCGAGCATCGATACAAAGCTGCCGCCACGTTGGTCCCGGTCCAACCCTGTGGATCTCGCGGGCGCCGAAACCAGGGACACCATCCCTGAGGTGATGGAGATGATGGCGGCCCATCCAGACGTGCATGCCATCGTCTACCTGGGCATTGGCATTCAGTCCAACCAGGCCAAGCTGACTCGCTCTGGCGGCTTTCATCCAGATCATGGTCTGGATCGCATCGTTGCGTTCCACGAGCGCCAAGACGCACGGTACGCGCAAGCCGCGCACGACTTGTCGGTTAAATACGGCAAACCAATCCTCACCGCTACAGAACTCGCCGTGGCCGACCCGAGCAATCCTGGCCCTGCGACGGTGCGTGAGACGGGTCGGTACTGCTTCCCATCGGCCAATCGTGCAGTTACCGCGTTGGGGCACATGTACCGCCGATCCAGGTACTTGCAGCGCCGAGGCATTATCCAACCGGTTCAAGCGCTGACTTGAAGAACGTTCGGAGGTGCTGGTAGCGGGCTCGCAACGCTGCGTCGCTGAGCGGGTCCCACCCGGTGAGTGATTCGAGGAAGGCAACGTCGCTGAAATAGCTGAGCAGCGCGCCGTACCCGGTGAGCATCAGCTGTTCAGGGTCGTGGCGGCGGAAGCGTCCCGCGTCCATTTCTCTGCGTAGAAACACTTTCGATCTGGCGAGAAACGGGCGCAGCGCCATGCCGAGGTTGAGCGACAGGCGGCTGCCACCATCAAGTGCTTCACGGCGCACAAGGCGCACGAAATCTGGAGCTCCGGCGAAGAACTCAAACCCGGCGGCTAGGACTCGGTCGAACTGATCCCAGCCATCGCCACCGGTTCGGGTTGCTGCTTCCACACGATGGAACCAGTTCACAACCTGCTGTTCGAACACTTCCTGGTACAAGGCCTCTTTTGAGGCGAAGTGGTGCAACAGACTGGGACGGCGAATGCCGACCACGGTTGCAATTGTGTTCAGCGATGTTCCGTCGTAGCCGGTATTTGCGAACTCTTGCAACGCGGCGTGCAAGATCAGTTCTCGGGTCGATGGGGTTCCGTTGGCATGTGCCCCAACAGGACGTACCGCAGGGATCTTGCCGTTGGTGACGGACTTGCTAGCCGACGCCTTGCTCGCGACGGACTTGGTGCCTGAAGACTTGTTGCCAGCGGAGGTATTGCCAGTTGAGGACTTGGTCCGTTGAGACGGAGTGACCTTCGACGCTGGCGATCCGCTTGGCGTGGATGGGGTCACACGCGACACCGTATCGGGCCTTGGTGATCAGTCGTAGACGTAAACCGCAGTTCCGTTGCTGACTTCGTCTGGGAACCACTCGGCGATGGACATTGGCAACCGGACGCAACCATGCGAAGCCGGGTAGGTGGGCACGCTTGGCGCACCGTGGAAGGCGATGCCCCCGTTGAAGTACAGCGGGTTGTACAAACGGCCAAGGTTGCTCTCACGCCATCCAGAGATTCGACGCTGGATTCGGTACCGGCCAGTCGGCGTGTTGGCAGTTCCGCAGACTTCGCGTTGAGCCTTCTTGGAGTACTCGCAGTACTTCTTTCCGGAACCGGTCGACACCGAAACGACGCGCCACAATTCGCCATCTTGGAACATGAAGAGCAACTGCTTGGACTTGTCAACCTCTAACCGAGTGCCGGGACCGCTGAAGATGAAGCCGCTGAACGACGGTGACTTTTGAATGGCGATTCTCAGTTCGTTGTCCACCTTGCCGGTGCGCTTGAGACCCCAATACTTCTGGAACGCAACGACCCCCTGCCAGGTATTCCAGTCGAATCGACCGTCAACTTTGCCGGTATCAATCATCAGTTGCTCCAGCCGTTCCTCAAGCGCCAGAACGTCTGGGCCCTTAGAACCGACTTTGAGCACCTTGCCCGGTGGGATGACGATGGTTCCGGCGGGCAACGTCGTGGTTGTTGACGTGGTCGTAGACGCAGCGGTTGACGTGGAAGGAGCCGCCGGGGTGGACGGAGCCGGGGCGCTGGACGGCGCAGCGGTCGCTGGCTTCGCAGTGGTGGGCGTCGTGGTTGCTGGCGCCGTGGTTGGGGGAGCCGTGGTTGGGAGAGCCGTGGTTGGGGATACCGTGGTGACAAGTTCCGTAATGGGCGTGGGAGCCGGCGCGGCCGTGGTGGAGGCTGCGGTAATGGACGTCTCGGTTTGCGCACTCACCGCTGGGGCAACGACAAGCGAGGCAGCGAGCAACCCAGCGAATGCTGCGACAGCAACAGACGCAGCGTTTGCCCTGCGAAGGAACCCGTTCCCCGCGTGATCATTGCCGGGGTGAGGGTGAAGGCGAGACATGGTGGAGTGCTCCGTCAGGGATGGGAAGTGTGTTGAGACAACCGATTGAATCTTGCTGAATCCATGGTGTGGGCAACAGGTGTCCAGCATGTTTTCAGTTTGTGTTCAGTTAGTGATGGTTTCGACCGCCCAATGTTACCGGTCAAACCATCACGTTCTGAGTTCATCGGCTCAGCAAACCCTCGGGTAAAGCCACCCGGCTCAACTCACTCAGCCGCAAGCGGATTGGTTGGGGGGCTGACCCGACGGGAGGGGCCCGCCGACAGCGACCCGCGCACCGTGTCGATGGGTTGCTCGCATCGGGTTCACTCCGTCCCTCCGTTCACCACTCAGCCGCGCCCGTGTCTGATGGGTTGCTCGCTTCGGGTTCACTCCGTCCCTCCGTTCACCACTCAGCCGCGCCCGTGTCTGATGGGTTGCTCGCTTCGGGTTCACTCCGTCCCTCCGTTCACCACTCAGCCGCGCCCGCCCACTGCGGTCCGGGCACTCTATGGTGAAAGGGATTCTTTTCGGCAGACCGTGAACGCAGGAGCATTCGTGTCAGAGACCCTTTCCCCCGACCTGGAACTTAAAGGTGTCAACACCATTCGGGGCTTGGCCATGGACGCAGTTCAAGCTGCCAACGCCGGACACCCGGGTACTGCCATGGCCCTTGCTCCGCTGGCTCACGTTTTGTGGTCGCGCATCATGAAGTTTTCAGCGCAAGATCCAGAGTGGTTCGACCGTGACCGGTTTGTGCTCTCCAACGGGCACGCGTCCATTTTGCAGTACTCAATGCTGCACCTCACGGGGTACCGCGTCGGCCTTGAAGACCTCAAGCGGTTCCGCCAGTGGGGTTCTATTACCCCTGGGCACCCAGAAAAGGGTCACACCTCCGGCATCGAAGTAACAACCGGTCCGTTGGGCCAGGGCCTCGGCAACGCGGTCGGTATGGCGATGGCAGAGGCAAACCTCCGTGCACGTTTCGGTTCTGAGGTCTGTGACCACTTCACCTTTTGCGTGGTGGGCGACGGGTGCCTCATGGAAGGCGTCAGCCATGAAGTTGCCTCGATGGCAGGCCACTTCGGCCTTGGCCGCCTCGTGGTGATTTACGACGACAACCACATCACCATCGACGGACCTACCGAACTCACCTACAGCGACGACGCTGCAATGCGCTTCCGTTCCTACGGCTGGGACGTCGATGAAATCGGCGAAGTTGCCAACGACCTCGACGCCCTCGAAGCTGCCATTAATCGCGCCAAGGCTGTCACCGACCGCCCGACGCTCATTCGGCTTCGTTCTCACATCGGCTACCCATCGCCGAACAAGGTCGATACGTCTGCAGCACACGGGGAACCTCTCGGAGCTGAAGAGATTCGTCTCACCAAAACCCTCATGAACATGGATCCCGAGCGATCCTTCGAGGTTGCCGTGGACGTGGCCACCATGTATCGCCAGGCGGGCAGCCGCAACGGCTCCGCCGTGGCCGCATGGGAAGCCCGTGTCGCAGAGCACCCGCTACGTGAAGAGTGGCAGGCATGCCTTGCGGGAACCCCACTTGCTGGATGGACTAATCAGCTCCCGGTCTACGAACCAGGTGCGTCCGTCGCAACTCGCCAGGCGTCCGGTGATTGTCTCAACGCCCTCATCCCCTATGTGCCGGCACTTGTGGCAGGCGGAGCTGATCTCACGGGCAATACCGGGACCATGCTCAAGGCTGGGACCAAGTTTTCTGCAGTCGCTCCAGAAGGTCGCCTGATTCACTTCGGCGTGCGCGAAATGGGGATGGCCACTGTCATGAACGGATTGGCTGCACACGGTGGCTGCCTCCCGGTCGGCGGTACGTTCTTCGTCTTCAGCGATTACATGCGCGGGGCGGTCCGGGTTGGTGCGCTGCAGCAGAGCCGTGTTGTGTACTCGTGGACCCATGACTCTTTGGGCGTCGGAGAAGATGGTCCAACGCACCAACCCATCGAGCACCTTGCTTCTTTGCGGGCCATGCCGGGCCTGCGCCTGTTGCGTCCAGCCGATGCCAACGAAGTTGCGGCTGCGTGGCGTGTGGTGATGTGGGCCGAATCCGGGCCAACCGGGCTCATCTTGTCGCGCCAGAAACTCCCTGTTCTGCAGGGAACAAAGGAACGTGCCAACGGCGGCGTTGAACGTGGTGCGTACATCCTCGTAGACCCCCGCACCGACGACCCAGATGTTGTGTTGGTCGGTACGGGTTCCGAAGTTCAGCACTGTGTTGAAGCTGCCCGCCGGCTCGCTGAGGAAGGGTTCGATGCTGTTGTTGTTTCAATGCCTTCTTGGGACCTTTTCGATGACCAGGAAGAGGACTATCAGGACCAGGTCTTCCCTCCCGGCGTCCCCGTTGTGGCCTGCGAAGCGGGATCATCTCTTGGGTGGGACCGGTTTGCAGACATCAGCGTCACGGTCGACACGTGGGGAGCCTCTGCGCCTGCCGAGCGCCTCATGGAGGAGTACGGCTTCGACGCAGATGCTGTGGTGGAAGCGGCGCTGCTTCTCCTTGAAGAAGAAGAGATCTAGTCGGTCGTTGTCGACTCTGACGAGATCCCTCACAAGACGTATGCACACTGCATGAATATCGAAACAACCCGAGAGAACCAACACAAGCGAATGAACACGACAGGAGACACCCCACGATGAGTCAGCGTCTGCAAGATCTGCATGCGGTGCATGGGCAAAGCCCGTGGATCGACAATCTGAAGCGGTCCTTTCTCGGCCCAGACGGCGGGCTTGCTGCGCTTGTGGCGCGTGGTGTGAGAGGCGTCACCTCCAACCCCACCATTTTCCAGAAGGCAATTGCGGGCAGCACCGATTACGACGCCCAATACCTTGAGCTCATCGCAGGTGGCAGTTCTACCGAGGCCGCGTACTGGACCATGGTTTGCCAAGACGTCTCCGACGCGTGTGATCTGTTGGCCGCGGTGCATCAGTCGTCGCAGGGTGTTGATGGGTACGTGTCCGTCGAGGTAAGTCCGCTGCTAGCCGATGACCGTCCCGGAACCGCTACAGCGGCGCGTGAGTTGCACCAACGAATCAACAAACCAAACCTCATGGTGAAGATCCCGGCAACACGGGCAGGGGTCGGCGCCATCCAAGAAATGATCAGCGAGGGGCGAAGCATCAACGTCACGTTGATCTTCAGCTTGGAGCGCTATGCCGATGTCATCGAGGCATACATCTCGGGTCTCGAGAAGCTATTGGCAACAGGCACCAACGACCTGTCCACGGTTGCAAGTGTCGCCAGCTTCTTCATTTCCCGTGTCGATACAGAAACCGATCGTCGGTTGAGCGCGACGAGTAACCCCGATGCGGTTGCGTTGCAGGGCCAGACCGCAGTGGCGCAAGGTGTGTTGGCTTACCACCTGTTCCGTGAACGCTTCTCGGGGCCTCGTTGGGACCGGCTTGTCCAACACGGCGCCCGGGTACAGCGTCCTCTGTGGGCTTCCACTTCGACAAAGAACCCGGCGCTTCCAGACACGCTGTACGTCGACACGTTGATTGGCCCAGACACGGTGAACACGCTCCCCGATGCCACGCTGGAAGCCTTCGCTGACCACGGCACACTCGCACGCACCGTGGATACGGTCGATGCAATCGTGTCGGCCGCTGCGGTGATGAAGGGGCTCAGCTCGTTCGGTGTCGATCTCGACGATGTGGCGCTCACGCTTGAGCACGAAGGCGTTGCATCCTTCGCCAAGTCGTTCGAAGAACTGATGTCAACGCTGCAAAGCCGTGGCGCCTCCCTGAAGGGTCAGTCATGACCGATCACGCACCGCAGCCCCCTGCGGTTCCGTTGTCAGCCGAGAAACTTGCCGAGCTGATCATTGCCCGCGATGCGTCTGTCTGGCCGCAGCCCAACGTGTCTCCTACCCGCTTGGGTTGGACAGACATCCACCATCGGCTCGCCAGCCAGGCAGCAGACATCACCGCTTGGGCGCAGACGGTGGACGCTGATCGCATTGTGCTCATCGGAATGGGCGGGTCGTCGTTGGGTCCAGAGGTTCTCCGCGCCGCCGTGGCAGATCAACGCCTCTTCGTCCTCGATACTACCGACCCGGCCACGGTGGCATCCGTGCCCACCGAAGGTTCGTTGTTCCTCGTGTCGTCAAAGTCTGGTGGCACGCTGGAAGTTCGGTCGTTGCTCGCACACGTGTGGGGCAAAGTCCCCGACGGATCCCGCTTCGCCGCCATCACCGATCCAGGTACGGAACTGGAAGGCATCGCCAGAGACCGCAATTTCGCCAAAGTGTTTGTCAACGATCCAGATATCGGTGGACGGTATTCCGTGCTGTCGTACTTCGGGCTTGTTCCCGCTGCACTGCTTGGCTATGACCTCGATGTCCTGTTGGAACGCGCACAGTCTGTCGATCCGGTCGCAGCTGTTCGGCTTGGTATCGAAATTGCCAACGCGGCGTTGGCTGGCCGAGACAAATTGACTATCCGGGTACCTGAACAATTCGCGGAGTTTGGTCTCTGGGTGGAGCAGCTTGTTGCCGAATCAACCGGCAAGCGTGGCGTTGGCGTTGTGCCAGTCCCTACAACGCAGACCGAAACCGGCCCCGACCGACACCTTGTCGAAGTTCACCTCCAAGACCCGGTTGACCTGGGCGCAGAGTTCCTCCGGTGGGAACTTGCAACTTCGGCAATGGGTCATGTGCTTGGCATCGATCCGTTCGACGAACCCAACGTCACCGAATCCAAGAACAACACCAAACGGGTTCTTGACGATCTGGCCAACGGTCCCCTTCCTTCGCTTCCCACGCAGGCACCCGGAGATGTTGCCGGTTGGCTTGCGGAATCCGTTCGTCCCGGCGACTACGTAAGTGTGCAGGCATATCTCCCTTACGGGTCGGAAAAAGGGATGGAGTCGCTCCGTCGCCGAATCTCTGCTGCCACGGGCGCTGCCACCACGGCAGGGTACGGGCCACGTTTCCTCCACTCAACCGGCCAATTGCACAAGGGTGGTGCAAACAACATCGTGGTTGTGCAGGTTGTTCCATCGCAACCAACCGCACTGCTCGATGTTCCGGGAGCCCCTTACGACTTTGCAACGTTGATCAGCGCGCAGAGTATCGGTGATCACGCCTCGCTTGCTGACCACGGCCGGCGCGTCATCCGAGTCGCTGTCGATGCCAGTGGCCCTGACCCGTTCTCCGCCATCTTCTGACAACTATTTGCTGACACAACCATCTGCTGACCCGATCGGTATCAATGAACCAGCCGCTTGTCCCACCGTCCGTCCTCGTCATCTTCGGGGCATCGGGTGATCTCACCAGCCGCAAGCTGATGCCCGCATTGGCGGAGCTGATCGACAGAGGCTTCCTCAGTCCACAGTTCAGCGTTGTGGGCGTGGCCCGCACGGAAATGTCAGACGATGACTTTCGTTCCCGCATGGCTACGGCAGTCGAAGGCGCTCCCGAGTCATGGAACGCTGCCACGGCCCGGTTCCGGTACATCACCGGCGAGTACAACGCGCCGGAGACGTTTGCTCGGCTCAAAGAGACGCTCAACGAACTTGAAGTTTCGATGGGTGGGCTCTGTAACCGGCTGTACTACTTCGCCGCTCCCCCATCAACGTTTCCGATGTTGGTGGAGTCACTCGGCGCAGCTGGTCTTAACCAACCCACCACCGCAGGCGGGTTTGTTCGGGTGATCATCGAGAAGCCGTACGGTCGCGACGCAAAGTCTGCAACCGAACTCGACACCAAGGTCCACGCAGTCTTCGACGAGACGCAGGTGTACCGCATCGACCATTACCTGGGCAAAGAGACGGTCCAGAACCTCTTGGCGCTTCGGTTTGCCAACGTCATCTTTGAGCCACTCTGGAACAGGCAATACGTCGACCATGTCGAAGTTACGGTTTCGGAATCAATCGGTGTGGGGCACCGCGGGGGCTTCTATGAAGAAGCCGGAGCGTTGCGAGACATTGTGCAGAACCACGTCATGCAGGTATTGGCGCTGGTGCTGATGGAGGCACCAGTTCGTATGGATGCAAACGGTATCCGAGACGAAAAGGTCAAAGCTCTCCAGTCCGTCGTCAGCATCTCTGAGCATGATTTGGAGAGCCGGGTCGTACGCGGCCAGTACAGCGAAGGCTTGTCCGAGGGCGAGAAGGCGGCCGGCTACCGCAACGAAGAGGGAGTAGCACCAACCTCACACACCGAAACGTATGTGGCCATGCGTTTAACGGTCGACAATTGGCGGTGGGCTGGAGTACCTATCTATGTCCGCACCGGCAAACGTCTTCCGAAGCGCCTCACCGAGGTGGTGATGCACTTCCGCCCCGTCCCACACCTGGCGTTCGGTCAGAAGCTGAGCAAGAAGTTGGAACCAAATTCGCTCATTGTGCGCATCCAACCAGACTCCGGTATCTCGCTGCGCTTCGGGGCAAAGATCCCAGGCCAAGCGTTCGCCGTGCGCACTACCTCGATGGACTTCGACTACGACGAACAGTTCACAGAAGAAGACCTCGACGGCTACGAGCGCTTGCTGTTGGACGCGCTGTTGGGTGACCAGACTCTGTTCATCCGGAGCGACGAAGTCGCCGAAGCCTGGCGCATCGTAACCCCATTGCTGAACGGCTTCGCCGACCCAGACTTCCCGTTGGCCCTGTATCCCGCAGGTACGTGGGGTCCGGCCGAGGCTGACGCAATGTTGCAGCGTGACGGCCGCAAATGGCGCCAACCCTAAGCCTGCTTGGTATCTGATGAACGTTGCCCAGGAGCCTGCAGCGGTTTCTCCGATTCGGTCTGTCATGCGCGTGGTGCGCAACCAACTCGGTAGAGACAAGTGGGATTACCCAGCGGGCTACAGCGGGCCCCGTCCGACGCGGATAGCGCATCGCCCCAAGCTTCACAGCACTGCGTTTCCTCGCACGGTTGCGCCGACGGATTCCATGTGGCTGGACCTGCCGTCGGACCAGGTACGACAGGACCCTCGTTTCACTTCGGCAACACCGCACGAACAAGACGCCATAGAGCACTACCACCGCGAGGGCTGGTGGCGGGTCGATTCGCTCTTTTCACCAGACGAGTTGGACCGGGTGTTCGCCCGGTATCAGGCTGCTCGTGACGGCGGGCAAATTCTCGAAGGGACGATGCAGCGCCGCCATCTCAACCCGCAGCGCTACGTACCGGAGATCAACGAGTTGTTCGCTGATCAGCGTCTTGCACATTGGGTGGATTTGTTCATGGGGCGCGCCAGCGTTCCGTTCCAAACCATCGTCGGCGAGTGGGGAACCGCGCAGGAAATCCACACTGACGCAATTCACCAGACCACGTTCCCCCTTGGTTTCCATGTGTCTGCGTGGCTGGCGTGCGAAGACATTGCCGTCGACGCTGGACCATTGTTCTACTACCCGCGCAGTCATCGGCTTCCGTACGTCCTTGCAGACGACTGCGGAATTTCCGATGCACAGGGCGACACCGGGTTCGATGGGTTACTCCACCGCTGGTTCAACGCCGATCCCTCTGGTCACCAAGCGGCCGCGCCCGATGCGCAGTACCGCACCAAGTACGTTCCGCACATAGAAGCAGTCGTAGCGCAGCACGGTCTGCACCGCGAGCTGTTTCTTGCCCGTAAGGGCGACGTGCTGATTTGGCATCACAACTTGCTGCACGGCGGCTCCCAGATTCTCAACCCGGCGCTGACACGTCGTGCCATGGCGTTGTTCTTTTACGGCCGCGGTGCCCTGCACTATCACGACCTCTCCGGAGACCGCGCGGCGTCTGATAGCTAGGCGATGTCAAGGGCATCCTCGCTTCTGACGATGACCCCTCCGTATGCTCAAGACCATGACCCAACTCCCTTCCCCGTTGGTCGACGCAGCGTGGCTCGCTGCGCACCTTGAAGACGAAGATGTCGCCGTTGTCGATTGCCGTTGGTACCTCGACGGACGTTCTGGGGAAGCCGCGTTTGACGCAGGCCATATCCCCGGCGCGGTGTGGGTCGACTTAGATCGAGATTTGGCCGGAAGCGCCGAGGTTGGCCCCGGACGCCATCCCCTTCCAAGCCCCGAACACTTTGCCGCTGCGATGTCCAACCTGGGTATTGGTGACGACACCGTTGTTGTTGCATACGACGATTCAATGGGCTCAATTGCAGCGCGCCTATGGTGGATGCTGACGGTTACCGGACGACGCTGCGGCGTTCTCGACGGTGGTATCAGCGCCTGGACGGGTTCGCTCTCCAACGAGCTGTCTTCAGAAATCACGCCGGGTTCGTTCAGCGCAGTGCCGTGGCCGATGGGTGCTGTGATCGACGTAGTCGGTGTCGATACCCTGCGTCGATCCAACGGCGCGCTTATCCTCGACGCTCGTTCCGCAGACCGTTTCGCCGGTGAAGAAAATATGACAGACGAACGTTTCGGCCACATACCGGGTGCTGTCTCTGCACCGTGGACCGGCAACGTCAATCCCGACACCGGGGTGATGCGAAGCGCAGCGGAACTCCGGGACCGATTCCGTGAGCTGGGGGCAACCCCAACTACCTCAATCGTTTCGCACTGTGGTTCTGGCATTACCGCATGTCACAACCTGTTGGCTCTTGAAATTGCCGGGTTCCGTTCCACGCGTTTGTACCCCGGGTCTTGGTCTGACTGGGAGAGGGATCCAGATCGCCCAATCGCCACGTGAGTTCGGTCGGGCAAAAGTCCGATCCGGTAGGCGTGGCATGTGTTGTCGGCTCTTCGATCTGCTTCGGTCTGCTTCCGTTGATGGCGCGTGGAGCGTTCAACAGCGGAGCCGATGCGTTTGGTGTTTTGACGGTCCGCTGGCCAGTGACTCTGGTGGTGCTCTTGACGTTGCGCAAGCTGGTGCCAGGTACGTTTCGCGATGGCCGCTGGCCGCGCAGTCGCCAACTGGCCAAGGTGATCTCGTTGGGGCTGTTTGGATACGCGGGCCAGGCGTATTGCTACTTCCGCAGTCTTGAGTTCATCCCGTCGTCGTTAGCTGCCATCCTGCTGTACATCGCTCCCCTGGTTGTTGTGATGTGGCGGTTCGCGTGGTTCCACGAGCGGGTCGGGCGCGTCGTGGTGCTGTGCCTCGGGGCTGCATTTGTGGGCTGTGCCTTGGTGGTTGGCCCCGTGAGCGGCGGCAGTTCGTTCGGAGTACTGCTTGGCCTCGGTTCCGGCCTCTGTTACGGGACCTATCTCACATGGTCGACGGAAGTCTTGCGATCACTTCCGAACCCATGGACCAACCTCACGGTCATCATGGCGGGGGCGATGGGAACGTTCTCGATGCTTGCGTTTGTAAGCCACCCTCGATTCCCTGGATCGGTCGGTGGTTGGGCCTCCGTAGTCGCAGTCGCTACCTTGGGCACCGTTGTCGGGATGGGGCTGCTGTTCATCGGAATGCCACGCCTTGGCGCCACCAGATCCGCAATCCTCGCCAACATCGAGCCGCTGGTGAGCGTGGCAATTGGTGTCACGCTTCTCGGCGAGTCAATGGCTGTACTGCAAGTGATTGGTGCGCTCCTGGTGCTTGCTGCGGCAGTGGTGGTGGCCAGCCCTGGTCGCTCAGGGCGCACGGGCGCGGCCGAGCGGTGAACGGAGGGACGGAGTGAACCCGAGGTGGAGCAACCCATCAGAGCCGAGGTGGAGGACCCGTTGGTGACATCTTGTAGTGGCCGTCCGGCGTTTGGTCACCTATGGTCAAAGTCGTTTCCGGCCAAAGGAGTTCACCCGTGTCAACCACCCCACCACCTATCTCCGTCCAGTTGTATTCGTTGCGAGAAGCCGCAGCGGTGGATTTCGCTGCGGTGATTCGACGAGTCGGAGAGATTGGGTTTGTGGGAGTAGAACTCGCCGGGTTCAACGGGATGGAACCTGCAACGTTCGCTGGCATCGCAGCGGAAGCGGGGCTCGTGGTCTCAAGTGCACATATCAACGACCTCTCCCCTGACGCGCTCAACGCGTCGCTCGACGCGCTGCAGGAGGTTGGGTGTCAGACCGTTGCGTTGGCGTTTCTTGCGCCGGAGAAGTTCGCCACCCGTTCTGCAGTGGACGAATGCGCTGATCTGGTCAACGCTGCCAACGTGCTGGTCACCAGCCGTGGGGCATCGCTCGGTTACCACAACCACTGGTGGGAGTTTGAGCAACGTTTCGACGACGTCATGGCCTGGGATTACTTCTTCTCACGGCTTGAGCCCACGGTGTTCGCTGAACTGGACACGTATTGGGCCACGGTCGGCGGCGTCGATCCTGTGCAGCTCACCACAACGCACGGTGCCCGAATCCCGTTGCTTCACGTCAAGGACGGCCCAGCGGACAACGCCAAATCCGACATGGTTGCTGTTGGCTCTGGGGCCGTTGCGGTGCCCCGAATTCTGCAAGGCGCGCCGCATGCCACGTGGCATGTTGTTGAACTGGATCGTTGCGCAACAGACATGTTCACAGCCATCGAGGACAGCTATCGCTTTCTCACCACCAACGGCCTGTCGACGGGTCGGGTATGACTTCGTTTGATGCCACGGCTCGTGTCGGGATCATCGGCTGCGGCAACATCGCACCCGTCTACGTCCGCACCCTGCAGCAGCTCGGGTGGGTTGAAGTTGCGCAGTTCGCAGATGGCATGCCTGGCCGCGCCGAGGAGTTCGCCACGTCATATGGCGGGCGCGCTGTCTCGGTTGACGAAATGTTGTCCGACCCAACAATTGAGGCGATTGTCAACCTCACTCCAGCACATGCGCACGCCGCAGTGACGCGTTTGGTCCTGCAAGCCGGAAAGCCGGTGTTCAGTGAAAAGCCACTAGGAATCGATTTCGAGGAGGGCAAGGCGCTGATCGCGCTTGCTGCCGATCGTGGTGTGCGTATCGGGTGCGCTCCCGACACGTTTCTTGGAGCCGGCTTACAGGCGGCCCGCGCCGCAATCGACAAGGGTCTCATCGGCGAGCCGTTGGCGGCTAACGCGTTCATGCTTGGTTTCGGTCCAGAGTGGTGGCATCCAAATCCGGAGATTTTTTATGGTGCTGGCGCAGGACCTTTGTTCGATATGGGTCCGTACTACCTCACGGCGCTCACCACGTTGCTTGGTCCAGCTGTTTCCGTGTCGGCATCCGCTCGAATCAGTTCGGCCGAGCGAATCGTGCACGCAAAAGGACGTGTGGGAGACAGAATCGGCGTCACCGCGCCCACCCACGTTTCCAGCATCATCAACTTCGCCAACGGAGCAATTGGCACACTGGTGACCAGTTTCGACGTGAAGGCAAGCCGGTACCGAAACATCGAGATTTACGGATCAGAGGCAACACTGTCTGTTCCCGATCCCAACACATTCGGCGGCCCGCTTCGGATGCGGAGCATCATCGCCGATGACTGGCGAGACTTGCCGTTGCCAACGCCCAACATTCCCCAGCAACGTGGAATCGGCCTTGCCGACATGCTTTCCGCAACGCGTCATGGGAGAGCGCATCGTGCGTCTGGGGAGCTCGCACTGCATGTGCTTGAGTTGATGGCTGGAGCGCTGACCTCGTCGGAGACCGGAACCCGCTACCAGTGCACCACAACGGTGGAGGTGACTGCACCGATGCGGTTCTCGCTCCCGTCAAACACCTTCGACTGAAAGGTTTTCCGGCCTCGATGGTGTGAACGCCTCGTGAATGAGGGGTGAACGCGGGGTGAATGTGGGGTAATGCCGACTGAGCTGTCGTTCACGGTCGAGCCACGGTTCACGTCCTGTGGAAGAATGCTCCGCTAATGGCTGTCGTCTCCGGGATGTTTCTGCAATGAGCGCTAACGGTTCTGTTCGTCTCGCAAGCGTGACCAAACGCTTTGGTTCCAACACAGCCGTAGATAACGTCTCGCTTGATATCAACGCGGGCGAGTTCGTTGCATTGCTCGGCCCCTCAGGATGCGGCAAGACCACGTGCCTCCGGATGATCGCTGGCTTTGAACAACCAGACCAGGGTGAGGTCTACATCTCCGGAACGCCTGTTGCAGGTGTTCCTGCCTACGAGCGAGACATCAATACGGTTTTTCAGAGTTACTCGTTGTTCCCGCACATGAGTGTGCTGGACAATGTCGCATTCGGGCCACGTAACAAAGGGATGGACAAAGCCAAGGCTCGGGCAGTTGCGCAGGAAATGCTCGACGTGGTCCGCTTGTCGGACTTTGGCCCACGGCGGCCAAACCAGATGTCTGGCGGCCAGCAGCAGCGTGTTGCGTTGGCCCGGGCCCTCGTCAACAGGCCCAGCGCCCTTCTCCTGGACGAGCCGCTCGCAGCGCTTGACCTCAAGTTGCGGAAGGCGATGCAGATCGAGCTGAAACGAATCCAACGTGAAGTCGGGATCACGTTCATCTTCGTGACGCACGACCAAGAGGAAGCGCTGACCATGAGCGATCGCATTGCCGTCATGAGCCAAGGTCGCATCGAGCAGGTCGGCACGCCTGAAGAGATTTATAACCAGCCAGCCACGGTGTTCGTTGCGGGTTTCATCGGGTCCGCGAATCTTCTCCAGGCCACGGTCATCGAGGTCACCGACAACTTGGTGACGGCACGAATTGTTGGCGGCGGTGTTGTCTCTTCGCCACGCATCGGACGAGATTTCACTTCTGGGCAAAAGGTCACGGTGATGCTGCGCCCCGAACGCATCAGCCTTGACGAGGCCGAGCGGCCGGGCCGGGTTGGGATCTGGAGCACAGTCACCAACCGCATTTTCCACGGTGCATCGTCGGACGTCATTGTTGAGTTGGCCGACGGCACAGAGCTCGTTGCGGACCTCGAGGCCGACGACGGTTTGTCCTGCTATGTGGGCGAAAAGCTGTTTATGAGCTGGGCTACCGGCAGCGCCTGGATCATGCCTGAAGCAATCGAGTCCGCAGGTTCAACGTCCACCGACATCGAACAAGTCGAAGCACAGTTGTGACGGTCAACTGTTCCTAGACCTCGTTCGTTGTCATCGCACCACTATCCACCATCATCTTTTCGAAGCGGAGCAGCGCTCATGACTCACCGTCGCCTTCCTGTCCTTCCCACACCCGGGTTCAATCGGCGTGATTTCCTTCGCCATGCCGCAGCACTAGGAATCTTTGGTCCAGCCGTTCTTGCCGCTTGCGGTGGCAGTTCCAGCAGCAGTGCCGGCGGCACCGATACCACGGCAGCCGCCGGTGGTTCTGACGGTGGCGACTCGCAGTCGGTTCGCATCGCATCGTGGCCGTTCTACATCGAAAACGACCAGGACCCTTCGCAAGCTGCAACCATCAAAGCCCTGGTTGCGCAGGGTTGGAAGGTTGACTACCAGCCCAGCATCGAGGACAACGACAGTTTCACCGAGAAGTTCCGTGCCGACCTGCAAGACGGCAAAGACTTCGGCTACGACGTGTGCATCCCAACTTCGTGGATGTGTGCCCGATGGATTACCAACGGTTGGGCGCAAGAAATTCCAGCCGACCTGGTGCCAAACAAGAGCAATGTGCTGGACAGTCTTGCCAACCCAAGTTGGGACGCCGGCCGTGCGTACACGTTGCCGTACGCCATTGGCCAAGTTGGCATCGGTTACTACCCAGACAAGGTGGGCTTCGAGATCACTTCGATGACTGACTTCTTGAAGCCAGAACTCTCCGGCAAGGTCACGTTGTTGTCCGAGATGCGAGATTCTGTTGGCACGTTCATGCTGATGCTCGGTATGGACCCCACAACGGCATCGAAAGAAGACGCGCTCACCGCAATCGCCGAGATCAAGAAGTACCGGGACAACGGACACTTCAAGAAGATCACCGGCAACAGCTACACCGAAGACCTCAATCTCGGCGACACGTGGGCAGCACTCGGTTGGTCCGGAGACATTGCGTCAATCCAGGCTGAAAAGCCAGAACTCAAGTGGGTCATTCCAGCGCAGGGCGCGATGTCGTTCGCAGACACCATGATCATCCCGAAGGGCGGCGACGCAGCTGGAGCAGCAGGGTGGATGAACCACATTTATGACCCGGTGGTGGCGGGACCGCTCTACGAAGCAATTGGTTACGTTTCGCCCGTCAAGGGCGCCGCAGAAAACATGTCTGACGCTGCCAAGAACAACCCGTTCATCAACCCGCCCGCTTCGGTCAAGTTGTTCGAGTTCCGTGCGTTGGAACCGGCCGAAGATGACGAAATCACCGAAGCGTTCGCCGCTGCTACTCAGCAGTAACGCTGGCCGCTAGCCAGCGTTTTCGCTGAACATTTTCGACACCCAGGAGTAACTATGGCAGCAGGTGCAGCAAAGCCAAGCAGCGGAGACGAGGGTCTGCGTCCAGCTTCCGCCTCAACGCCATGGTTGCTTCTCGTGCCCGGCCTCATTTGGCTGACGGTTTTCTTTATCATCCCGCTGATTCAGCTTGGGCTGAAGTCACTCGACGACGGAGGCCTATCCAATTACACCAAGGTCTTTTCTGACAACGGTGAGGTGGTCGGCCGCACGTTCCTTTATGCGCTGATCGTCACCGTGGCCGCTATCACCATCGGGTATCCGCTGGCGTATTTCATTGTGATGCGGGCGGGCAGATGGAAGCCGGTTCTGCTGGCAGCAGTCGTTTTGCCGTTCTTTGTTACGTACCTCATACGCACCTTGGCCTGGAAGGTGCTTCTGTTCTCTGAGGGCCCGGTGGCCAGCATTCTGCGCAAACTCGGGCTACTCAGCAAGAACGGCGAGATACTCAACACGTCGCCAGCGGTGCTGGGCGCATTGCTGTACAACTTCCTGCCGTTCATGGTTCTGCCCATCTTTGTGTCGTTGGACAAGATCGATCGACGGCTGCTTGAAGCCGCTCCAGACTTGTACGCCAATGGCCGGACCACGTTTCGCAAGGTGACGTTGCCGCTCTCGCTTCCCGGCGTGTTTGCCGGATCGTTGTTGACGTTCATTCCTGCGTGCGGTGACTTCATCAACGCCGAACTGCTTGGCTCGGACCGCCAACGCATGATTGGCAACATCATTGAGAAGAACTTCCTCAAAGAACCGTTGCGCCCAGAGATGAGCGCCATGAGCTTTGTGTTGATGCTGCTCATCCTCGGCGGTGTCCTCCTGTACGCACGCATTCTTGGGACGGAGGAACTGGCATGAAGTCACGTCTCTCCGGGAAGTTCCTCGGCATCTGGGCGGCCATCGTTTTTGCCTACATGTTCACGCCCATCTTTGTGGTGGTGTTGTTCTCGTTCAATGGAACGCTGAGCGAGTCTGGCAAGTGGAGCCAAGGCCGGTACAACTACCAATGGGATAGGTTCTCGTTCGATCCATGGATCAATATCGGGCAATACCCTGCGCTTACCGACGCGTTCATTAGGTCGGTCCTTATTGCGCTTGCGGCCGTCGCCATCTCGGTTGTCCTTGGCACACTGATGTCACTTGCGCTGGTGAAGTACCGGTTCCGCGGCAAAGGGTTTGTCAATACGCTGCTGGTTCTTCCGCTCACCATGCCTGAATTGGTCCTCGGTTTTTCGTTGCTCAATCTGTTTGCTTCGGCGGGTGTCCGCAGGGGCTACGTCACCATCATCATCGCCCACGTGATGTTTTGCGTGAGTTACATCACCACCACGGTGAAAGCCCGTATCCGAGGATTTGATTGGCGTCTCGAAGAGGCGGCAGCCGATCTTGGCGCAAGGCCGCTTACAACGTTCCGTAAGGTAACGCTGCCCCTGATCGCTCCGGGTATCGCAGCTGCCGCTTTGTTGACATTCGCTCTCAGCCTCGACGACTTCATCATCACGTACTTCAATTCGGGTCGGGTCGAAACGTTCCCAGTTCGAATCTGGACGCAAAAGCGCTCCTCTATACCTCCGCAACTCAACGTCTTCGCGACGCTGATCCTGCTTGTTTCGCTGGTCCTCTCGGTGGGCGGTCTTGTCTTGCAAACTCGCCGCAACCGGCGCGTCTAGGCCGAGGGTAGTTTCGAGCGGTGACTCCCCCGCTGCCACCAGAAATCGACCGTCTCATCGACGACCTCGTCCGAGCGGTCTCAACTCATGCAGCTACCGAACGCAACCGCGATCAACTCCGCCTGCTGCTGCGTGAATCCGCCGGCTTCTTCGCCGACGGAGCAGACCGTCTTGATCTCAAGATCGCTGCGACAGCGGTGGCAGAGATGCGTGACGCGTCCCGGCTTTTCCGCCCGTATCGCAACCGGCGTACCGTCACCATCTTCGGCTCTGCGCGCACGGCTGCCGATGATCCGCTGTACCTCCAAACGCGTGATTTTGCTGCCTCAATGGCCGCGATGGGGTGGATGGTTCTCACGGGGGCTGGTCCCGGGATCATGGCCGCTGGTTTAGAAGGCGCCGGGAAAGGCAACGCGCTCGGTGTCACCATCAGCCTGCCGTTCGAAAGTGCTTCCAACGAGTTTGTGGACGAATCAAACGTGATCGAGATGAAGTACTTTTTCACTCGCAAACTTGCCCTCATTCGAGAGTCCGACGCATTTGTGGTGATGCCCGGTGGGTTCGGAACGCTGGACGAAGCGTTTGAGTTGCTGACGCTCTTGCAGACCGGCAAAGCAACGCCGGTGCCGGTAGTGATGCTTGGCCTGGGACAGGGCTTCTGGCATGCCTGGGACGCATTCGTGGATACGGTGATCGAGAAGGGCTACGCAAGTTCAACGGACAGATGTCTGTTCAAGGTGACCAACGAAATCGACGCTGCGGTTGCCGAAGTCACTGGGTTTTACCGCAACTTCCGTTCCATGCGCTGGGTAGGTGACCAACTGGTGCTGCGCCTTGAACAGGAGCCATCCGATGCAGATTTGGTCCGCCTCAACGAGGAATTCGCAGCGTGGACTGGTCCCGAGGGGATCGTTCGTTCTCAGGCGTTGCCAGTTGAAATAGGCGAGCACGACGAATTGGACGCCGCGCGCGTTGTGCTTCGTTGGAACAGGCGCCAGCCCGGACGGCTGCGATTGCTGATTGACGCGATGAACCGTGTTGGTGCGCAACCCGGCGCTGTGGACTAACGGAACTGTGGGCCGACCGTACGTGTGCGTTTGATTTCGTACACGCCGTCTACCTCGGTCATCATCCGGTATGCATCCCACAACTTGACAGCATCGTCACCAGTCGGCGCCGGGCTCATGACCGGCCCAAAGAACACTGAACGCGCGTCTTCGATTCTGATGATGGGGATTCCGACGTCGGTCCCAACGAGTGCACCGCCAGCCTCGGTTGAATCCCGGATGCCGTGGTCCCAACTGTCGTCGGCTGCGTGGCTGAGGACCGAGGTGTCTACTCCTGCGTTTTCCACGATCGTGTCGAAGTTCTCCAACAACCGATCACCACTCAGGTGGATTGCCGTGCCGAAAGCTGTGTAGAGGGCCGCTACTGCGTCGTTGCCGTAGCCTGCCCGAGCCGCTTCGATGACACGCAGAGCCCGCCACTGTGCTTCCAAGGGAACACGGTACTCGTCCGGGATTTCTCGTTCGCGGTTGTGGTGCAATAACGAAAACGTGTTCCACGTGATGTCGAGGTGGCGAGTATCCGCAACCTCAGTTACCCACCGCGACGTGATCCACGTCCATGGGCACGCGATGTCGAACCAGAACTCCACTTTGGTCATGGTCTGAACCTACCTTCTGGACACGGGAACCAAGGAATGTCAGTTGGAGGTCTTCGCGTCAGTGGGTCGTTGCCAACTTGATGATCATTCCCGCGAGTTCCGCTGCCGCGTTGGGGGTAGCGAGAGCGCCGTTTGCGGCTGCCATTTCCTTGCGACGCTCCTGCGATTTGAGCAAGGGCAGCACTGTCTTCAGCAAGTTTGCACCGTTGCAGTCGGCCTGGCGAAGCACAAGCGCACCCCCTGCGTTGGCCGATCGCTGAGCGTTCTTCAACTGTTCGTCGCCAGAACTTGGCTCTAACGGGATGAACACCGCTGGCTTGCCAAGTGCACACGCTTCCGTAACGGTGCCAGCACCAGCGCGTGCGACAACAAGATCAGCCAACGCCCACGCGTCACCTATTTCATCTCGCTCAACGAAGGGCCGGATTTGCCAGCGACACGCGTCTTGCGGCTCGAGCCCGTCTCGTTGGCCACGCAGGTCTTCCAGATCGTTGGTTCCGCACTGGTGCAGCACTCGGGCGTACTGCACCAGCTCGGCGATGCAGTCGGCAATTGCGACGTTGATGACGTGTGCTCCCTGAGCGCCTCCGGTGACGTACACAAACGGGAGATGCTGGTCCACCAAGTCAAACCCGAACCGTTGTGGGTTCTCGTTCGAGCCAGAAAACAGTTGGCTGCGAAGCGGATTGCCGGTGACGGTTGCCTTGCGTGCCAGCGGGGTCGAAAGAAGCGCCATCGAATCCGGGAACGTTAAGGCAATCTGCCTGGCGAACTTGCCGGCGATTCGGTTGGCCAAGCCAACGGTAACGGTTTGCTCGTGGGTGATAACCGGTACACGTAACAGCCACGCGGCAATAACCGTGGGTACACAGACGTATCCGCCTGTCGACAGAACGGCATCTGGCTTGAATTTTTTCACCGCCTTGACTGCCTGAAGGAGACCCAGGGGCACACGAAATGCGTCAACGATGTTGCGGCGCGAAAGCATCTTCAACGGGTTTGTCGCACGTCGAAGTTTGCCTGTGGCGATTCCCGCAAACGCAACACCTGCTTCGCCCGCTAAGCGCGCCTCGATTCCGTTGTGGCTGCCGATGTACAGCAGATCGACGGATGGGTCTTGAGCCTTCAATGCGTCGACGACCGCAAGTGCTGGTGCGACGTGGCCGCCTGTGCCGCCTCCGGTGATGACAATTTTCACGATCTCCCCAGTCTGGCAAGGAGGATGGGTCTCGGGTGGGATCAGAGGGGCGGCATGAGCAGAGCGCCGCCGGCGAAGCGAACGCTCACTTGTTGTGTTACCTGCAGACGCTGGTAGGCAGGAGTTCTCGCTAACAATTCCAATCCGCTTTCGGTGCGAACATCCACGAGGTGCTCGTGTCCGTGGAACGCAACCCTGGTGACCACTGCCCGAACAGCGAAGCGGCCCTCATCTGTCCGGCTGGCAGGTGTTGCTCCCCCGCGGGCTGTCATGTTGGAGTCTTCGAGCAGCACTTGTTCTGGGCGAAGCAAGGCAACCCCAGGTCCAGCAGCGGTTCTCATGTCGCCTCGAACTTCAATTGTGCCAGCCGGAGTGCCCACGTGGACCGGGTGGAACGGTTCAGACGCAAACTGCAACAAGTTGGCATCGCCCACGAACTGCGCCGCCCACGTGTTGACCGGATTGGCATAGAGCTCCGCAGGTTCTGCGCTTTGGATTACCCTGCCCGCTTGCATGAGGGCGACAGTGTCAGCCATGGACAACGCCTCGTCCTGATCGTGGGTCACTAACACCGCGGTGGTTGAGGTTTCTCGGAACAGCCGTCTCGTCTCCGTGCGTAACTCTGCTCGTAGGGTTGCATCGAGCGCCGCGAATGGTTCGTCCAGCAAGACAATCGACGGGCGCGGTGCAAGGCAACGCGCAAGGGCGACGCGTTGTTGCTGACCCCCGGAGAGTTCATGAACCCGCCGCTGTTCAAATCCACCAAGACCGACAAGTTCGAGAAGTTCCGAGGTGCGTTTTCCGCGACGCTCTTGACGGGGAAGTCCGAAACCAACGTTGTCCTGAACGTTGAGATGAGGAAACAGCGACCCTTCCTGCGGGACGATTCCTACGCTTCGTGTCTCGGGAGGTTCGCTGTCGCCGTCAGCACTGGCGACGAGCCGCGCGCCAATCCGAATCGTGCCGGAGTCCGGTGCTTCGAAGCCTGCGATGATGCGCAACAACGTGGTCTTGCCGCAGCCAGAAGGGCCGAGGAGTGCCGTCAACTTGCCGGCTCCAACGACTAACGAAGCATTGTCCAACGCCTGTAACTGATCGAACCGTTTTGAAACGCGGCTGATATTCAACGCGTCGATCTGATGAGGAGCCGTTGTCATCAGTCGGATCCGGCCAAGCGGTTGGCGCGGTTGAGTACCGCCAGGGAGAGTCCTCCAAGGATCACCATGGCGATGGCCGCAGGCGCAGCACGTCCATAATCTGCAACGCTTGTGTCCGTCCAGATCCGCGTTGCAAGGGTGTCGAAACCGGTCGGCCGAAGCAACAGTGTGGCGGGAAGTTCCTTGATCCCTGCCAATCCCACGAGCGCGGTTCCAGCGATGACTCCTGGCATGGAGATCCGCAGCGTGACGCGGCGAAGCGTTGCTACCGGTCCCACGCCGAGGGATCGACTCGCTTCTTCAAGGGCAGGCGGAGCCTGAACGATTGAGGACCGAATGGCACCGATGGCGAGTGGAAGAAAGAGCACCACGTATGCAATGGTCAGCAACGGAAGGCGCTGATACAGCGGGGTGAGAAATCGAACCCCGATAAACACCATGGCCAGAGCGATGACAATACCGGGCAGGGCGTGTCCGAGGTACGTGCTGGACTCTAGGAATCGAGTTGTCCGAGAAGCTTTCCGCACTGACAGAACCGCAATCGGAACTGCGAGGACCGTGCACGCGGCTGCACCTGCGGCTGCGGCGATCAGTGTTGCACCGAGCGCACGGCTCAGTTCGCTGAAGTCGAGCTGGTCCGAGGCGATTTGCCATCGGATGAGCGCTGTCATTGGTATGCCAAGCGATGCCGCTGTCAGCGAGAGCAATCCGAGTTGAACAACTGGCTGAAACCGGCCAAGGCTGATTGGCTTTGCCGGCCGGGCAGGAGTCCTGGAAGAAGTGACCATCGAAGCCGCAGCACCTCGGGTACGAAGTTCTAACAACACCACGAATGCCGTTATCGCGACCAGGAGAACGCCGAGAATCGCTGCCGGCGTGCGGTCGAACGATCCCACGTAGGAAAGATAGACGCCTTGCGTGAGCGTGTCGTATCGCATCAGGGATACGGCCCCAAAATCTGACAAGACGTACAGGCCCACCAGGAGTGCTCCGGAGGTGAGCGTGGGCGCAACCAACGGAATGGTGATGCGTTTCACTACTTGGCGTCGAGAACTGCCTAGTGATCGAGCTGTTTCTGCGAGCGCTGGATCCAGTCGCTTGAGCGCGCCAAGAACTGGCAAGTACACATACGGATAGCAGCTCAGGGTGAGTACCCCTAACGCTCCGGTGAACGGCGCTGGATTGCGAAACGTTCCGAGCCAGGTGTACGCAACGACGTATGTAGGAATTGCGAGGGGTAGGGCCAACGTGACCTCCCAGATTCGCTTGAATCGCACATCGGTCATGCCAACCACGAGAGCGCACGCCAGGCCAATCAGAGAAGCGAGCACCGTGGTGGTCACCGTGATCAGCGCAGAACGGCCAACCAACGTGGCGGTTTGCGGCCGGGTGAGCTCGTCAACAATTGGGGTGAGCCCTCGTTCTGTAGCGCGAAACGCCAGGTACACCAGCGGGAGCATTGCCAATGCTGCGCCGACGATGGCCGGGAGAAACAACGCGGCACCGCCCGTGTGCGAAACACGTCGCAAACGGGCGGAAGGTGTTGACGAGCGTTGAGTTCGCACAGGTCAGAGTAACCCGACCTCGCGCAGCAGCTTTAAGGACTCGTCGATGGTGTCGAGATCCGAGAGATCTGCAACGGGGCTACCCAGCGATTGCAGCGGTGGAAGTTCCTTCGCAGCGCGGACCGAACTGATGAGCGGATATTCGTACGTGCGGGTAGCGAAGTACTCCTGTGCCTGCTTGGACAGCAGGAACTCCACCAACTCCTGTGCAGCACTGTCGTGAGCCGATTCCTTCATCACAGCGGCGCCGGCCACGTTGACAAGCGCGCCTGCGTCTCCGGGTTTCGCAAACTCGTTCCGAACCCGAACCGTATCTAGGTCACCGGCAGCAAGTTCGTACACGTAGTAGTGGTTCACCAACCCAATAGCGATGTCGCCCCGTTCCGCAGCCTGCACAACCAATGCGTTGCCGGAGTACGAGCGCGGGCTGTTGGCTTTGAACGCAGTGAGCCACGTACGCGCGCCGGCCTCCCCTTTCACCTGGCGAAGTGCTGTCACGAAGGAATGCCATGACGCATTGGTTGGCGCGTACCCGATCTTGCCCTTCCACTTAGCGTCCAACAGGGCGTCGACGGTGTCTGGGGCGTTTTGCACCTGACGCGGGTCTACGACAAACACTCGAGCCCGGCCTGATACGCCAACCCATTCACCTTTTGGTGAACGGTACTGAGCGGCCACCCGTTCCAACGTTGAAGTTGGCAGCGGCGCCAGCCGGCCACGCTTACTGAGGGCACCGAGTGCTCCGGCATCTTGCGAGAAGAACACGCCGGCCTTTGTGCGTGACCCTTCCTCGATGAGGGTGGCTGCGAGCTGCGAGCTGTCTGCATAACGAACTTCGAGTTCGATTCCCGTCTCGAACTCAAAGGTTGTGAGTAGTGGCTTGATGAGCCGTTCGGCGCGACCGCTGTAGACGACCAGCTTCTTGCTGCGAGTCGTTGGCGTGGGCTTCGACGCAATTGTCGTGGGGCTAGCGACCACCGAAGGCTTAGTTGTTGCTGTTTTCGTTGTGGCCGCTCTCGTGTTTGCGGCGCGAGTTGTGGCAGCAGCCCGCTTTGCGGTCTTCTTCGCCACCGTCGTGGTGGTTTTCGAAGCTGCGGTCGCTCCCGGGACGACTGCCCCCAGGACAAGCGCAACCAGAGGGACAGCGACAACAAGGCGCGAGTTACGCGATCGCTGGAAGTTCGGAAAATTCATGAAATGAGTTAGGCATACCTAAGTCGTCATTGTCAAGACCCTGACCGAATGGTTGTCAAAAAGGTCAAAACGAAGTGAGCTTGGGCGGAGGGGTCTCCGCTGAGTACCGTCGTGAGCATGAGTACTTCACTGACCCGGACTCCAAACATGTACAACCTTGCGCTCTCGGACAAAGCCCGACCTCTGTATGAGCGGGTCAAGCAGTTCATCGCCGAAGAAGTGGAGCCGATCACCGAGGAGTTTCACCGTCTCGGCGAGGCACGTGCAGAGACTTGGAACTGGGCGCCCGGCCAGCTGGAACTGCTGCAGGTTGCAAAGGACAAAGCCAAGGCCCAGGGTTTGTGGAACTTCTTCTTGCCTGATTCCGAGACCGGGGAAGGGCTTTCCAACCTTGATTATGCCTACATCGCTATGGAGCTGGGTAAGAACCGCCTGGCGTCGGAATGCCTCAACTGTTCAGCGCCAGACACGGGAAACATGGAAGTGCTCGAGCGAGTCGGCACACCTGAACAAAAAGAGAAGTGGCTGAAGCCTTTGCTGGCCGGTGAGATTCGCTCGGCCTACGCAATGACCGAACCCGCAGTGGCATCAGCAGATGCAAAGAACATCGCATGCCGTGCGGTACTCGATGGCGAAGAATGGGTAATCAACGGGGAGAAGCACTGGATCTCTGGTGCAGGCGATCCTCGCTGCAAGGTGATGATCACCATGGTGGTCACCAACCCAGATGGTCCCCCCCACCAACGTCAGTCGCAGATCTTGGTTCCCACTGACACCCCCGGTGTCGACATCTACGGCCACAACCAGGTGTTCAGCGAAGATGACGCACCGCACGGACACATGCGGATCCGCTTCACTGACGTGCGTGTGCCAAAGGACAACATGCTGCTGGGTGAGGGCCGTGGATTCGAGATCAGTCAGGTCCGGCTCGGCCCTGGCCGCATCCACCACTGCATGCGCGCCGTCGGCGTAGCCGAGCGTGCATTGGAGTTGGCAGTCGAGCACGGCCTCGGTCGTGAAGCATTCGGTCGTCCGCTGATCAAGCTGGGGCGGAACCCAGAAACCATCAGCCGTGCACGTATCGAAATCGAAGCAATGCGCTTGATGGTCCTCCAGGCTGCCAAGGCCATGGACGAACTGGGCAACGCCGAAGCGCGCGTTTGGGTCAGCGCCGTCAAGGCGATGGTCCCAGAGAAGGTCTGCCAAATCATCGATCAAGCCATTCAGATTCACGGTGGCATCGGTATCAGCCAGTGGACGCCGTTGGCTCGGATGTATGCACAGACCCGTACGTTGCGTCTCGCCGACGGCCCAGACGAGGTGCACCACATGGTTGTCTCCCGTGCAGAGTTCGCTCAGAAGGAACAGGAGATCGCTGCCCGGCGCGCCTAAACGGGCATAACCAGGTCGGTTCACTTCCCTCTGTACCTCACTCGGGCATGATGTCCGGGTGAGGGTCCTACTTTGCCCGGACAAGTTCAAAGGATCGGCCAGCGCAGCTGATGTTTGCGTTGCGTTGGATTCTGGGATAACGGAGGCGTTGGGTCCTATGGCCAGCGTCGAATCGGTCCCGCTCGCAGACGGTGGCGATGGCACCCTTGCGGTGCTCGGTGCCACTCCGGGCGCCGAACTGCGCACGGCGTTGGTCACTGGTCCGCTTGGCGATCCGGTCCAGGCACAATGGGCGCTGTTGGCCGACGGAACTGCAGTCATCGAGATGGCCCAGGCCAGCGGACTGGCGCTGGTCACCGGCGAACTCCGTGCCGTGGAAGCCACAACATTCGGTACCGGTGAGCTCGTCAAACTCGCCATCGAGTCAGGCGCCCGGCGCGTCGTTGTGGGCGTAGGTGGCAGCGCCACCACAGACGGCGGTCTTGGGGCACTGGAAGCGCTCGCCTGGTCGCTGCACGGTGTGCCAGTCCAAGTCGCCACCGACGTGACCACAACGTTTGTCGATGCGGCGCGTGTGTTCGGCCCGCAAAAGGGTGCCTCTCCTGACGACGTTTCTTTTCTCGCCAAACGGCTGGACTCGCTTGCAGATCGATTCCTCGCAGAACTTGGCATCGAGGTGCGACACCTTCTGCGTTCAGGTGCCGCCGGCGGACTAGCGGGTGGCTTGGCCGCACTTGGCGCTGAACTGGTGAGTGGATTCGACATGGTGGCCGATGTGGTTGGTCTTGACGACGCGCTTGACCGTTGTGATGTCGTTGTTTCCGGGGAAGGTCGTTTTGACGAGACCAGTTTCGTCGGCAAGCCGGTGGGCGAAGTGTTGGCTCGGGCTCGCCTCAGGGGGCTGCGGGTATTTGTTGTCTGCGGAAACAGCGATCCGGAAGTGCATGACCGAGTTGATGGAGTAATCCGCCTCGTGGACCTTGCACCGTCGGTTGACGAGGCGATACGCCAACCGCTGCCGTCTCTGCGCAAAGCCGGGCTCCGGCTGGGTCGGATGCTTGACCGGTAGGCTTCGAAGCGCAACACACCCTCAAGGAGACCTCCACCACATGAAGACCAATATGAAACGGCTGTTGTCCACAGCCATCGCAGCCTCCCTGCTGCTTGCAGCCTGCGGCTCCGATGCAGAGGAGCCCACTGCTGCCGACACCACCTCAGCGGCATCAGCGCCAGCTACGGAGGTTGCGGCGGCACCCGAGGGCGGTTCCGCCAAAGACTGCGCCGCAGGCAAGACAATCACAGATGGAAAGGTCACTATCGCCACAGGCGAGCCGGCCTTCGAGCCGTATGTCGTGGGAGACAAGCCAGAGTCCGGCGAAGGTTTTGAAGCAGCTGTTGCGGCCGCAGTGGCACGGGAGCTTGGTTTCGACACGGCAACTACTACTTGGACCCGCACGGCGTTCGACGCTGCAATTGCCCCTGGTCCTAAGGACTTCGATTTCAATCTGCAGCAATACACAATCACCGAAGAGCGCACGGCAGCTGTTGACTTCTCCGAGGGTTACTACAGCGCTCCTCAGGCCATCTTTGGTTTGGCTGATTCAGCCGCTGCGGGAGTGAAGTCCGTCGCCGATCTGCAGAAGCTCAAGATTGGTGTTGCTGCCGGAACCACAAGCCTGACGTACGCAGAGGAAACCATCAAACCCGAGTCCGCAGTGCAGGTGTTCAACGACAACGCTGCGGCCAAAGTTGCGCTGGAGTCAAAGCAGGTCGACGCCATTGTTTCTGACCTTCCCACCGCTCTTTACATCACGGCCGTCGAGATCGAGGGCACCAAGGTCTTCGGCCAAATCGCCGGGAGCGGCACCGACCAGTTCGGACTGCTTCTCGCAAAAGGCAGCGCGCTTACGGAGTGTGTCAACCTGGCACTTGCTGCGCTCAGGACAAGCGGCGAACTTGACACCATTACTGCCAAGTGGATGTCTGAGTACACCAGCGCTCCAGTCATCGGCGGCTGACGCTTCCGATGCCTGAACCAGCCGCCCAGGGTGGGCCGCACACCCCAGCGGTAGCAGGCTCCCTCGGTCGGCGTGGCCGATACGAACGCGTTCAACGACGCCGCAGCACCTTGATCGCATCAGTCAGTACGGTGCTGACTGTTGCGGTCCTCGCAGTACTCATTCCGCTCACCCCGGGCTGGGAACGGGTACAAGAAAGCTTCTTCAGCTGGAAAGTGTTTCGGGACTCACTGCCCCAGCTGTGGGGCCCGTTTCTCCTCAACCTGCGGATCTTCGCTCTTTGTGCGCCGTGCATTGTGGTCGTCGGGATGCTTGTGGCCATGGCCCGCAACGTGAGGTCCCCTGCACTGTTTCCGCTTCGTCTGTTTGCAGCCACATACACAAACGTCGTACGGGGGGTGCCCGTGATCTTGTGGATCACACTCATCGGCTTCGGTGTGCCGGGTCTCTTTCAAAAGCGCGCTTGGTATACCAAAGGCATCGTGTGGGGCAGCGTGGCACTGGTTGTGTGTTACTCCGCCTACGTGGCAGAGGTCTTCAGGGCTGGGATTGAAAGCATCCATGAGAGTCAACGTGCTGCAGCACGCTCCTTGGGACTCAGCTCCCGTCAGACCATGTTTGGCGTCATTGTTCCGCAGGCCATCCGTCGCGTCGTTCCTCCGCTCATGAACGACCTTGTGTCGCTGCAGAAGGACGTCGCGCTTGTCAGCGTTATCGGCACCGTGGAGGCATTACGGCGCGCCACGATTCTGAAGGACAAGACGTTCAACTTCACGCCGTATGTGGCTGCGGCTGTTTTGTTCCTGCTCGTGTCAATCCCACTCACGATTCTCACCGACTACCTGCTGGCCCGTGAACGGCGCATGACCGGAGCAACGGCGGTCAAATGAGCAACGGCGCAACAGTCCCGAAACTCGCAGTGCGGCACGTCGAAAAGTCATTCGGACCTCGGAAGGTCCTTGACGACGTGTCACTCGACGTTGGTGCACACCAAGTGGTGAGCCTCATCGGGGCGTCTGGTAGTGGAAAAAGCACGTTGCTTCGCTGCATCAATCTATTGGAACCGATCGACGAGGGGGAGATCCTCCTTGACGGCACAGACATTGCTATTCCGGGGCTAAACGCCGACCCAATTCGGCGGCGTATCGGCATGGTGTTCCAGAGCTACAACCTATTTCCACATATGAATGTGATGCGCAACGTAACTCATGCTCCCCGCAAGGTGCTGGGCCGTCCGAAACCTGAGGCCGAGGCCGAAGCGATGGAACTTCTCTCCCGTTTCGGGCTGGTGGATAAGGCCGCTGCCTTTCCGGATCAGCTGTCCGGTGGTCAGCAGCAACGTGTCGCAATTGTGCGGGCGTTGGCGATGCAACCCGAGTTGATCCTGTTGGATGAGGTGACCGCAGCGTTGGATCCGGTCTTAGTCGGTGAGGTACTGAACGTGATTCGCGACGTCCGATCCGCAGGTATGACCATGGTGTTGGCGACGCACGAGATGGGGTTCGCCCGGGAGATCTCCGATTCGGTGTGTTTCCTCAAAGACGGACGAATCCACGAGCATGGCCCACCAGAACAGATCTTCAACTCCCCCACCCAAGCCGGAACTGCAGAATTTCTCGCTCGTGTCATCGCCTCGGGGCGGTTGTAATGGCCGATCCTTCCCGTTCTCTTGACCCTTTCGACCCTTCTGATCGCTTTGATGGAGAGGGACCCAGGAATCGAGCGCTGCGCGAGTTGCTGAACAATGCGGCCAATGGTCAGTTTCCTGCCGCTGACTTTTCTACGACGCATTTGCCATCACCTTCGAGCCCCGCAGACGCGGTGCTGTCGTTCTTTGGACACCACGTGATCGCGAGCGACGTTGATGCGGCATGGTTGCGAGAGTGGACCGATCGTGACCCGTTCGCACTTTCCGACGTCCGCTGCCTTGCGGCCTTCGCTGGTCAAGCAAAAGTGCAACCAGGCATTTTCGATGCGGTTTTTGCAGCCCCAGGTGAAGGCGCAGACGTTGATGCAGTTGGTCTTGTCGAGATCGACCAGCGGATACATCCAAGGGTGCAGCGGGCGCTGTTGTATCGGGACCCGGCAACGATGCGGGTCTTCGCCGATCCCCGTGGCAACAGTGTGCTGATCATCGGCCGCGGGTTAGCGGGTCGGTTGGAGGCAGCCTATGAGGTTGACCCCGCCAGCCGAGGCCGCGGTCTAGGTAAGGCGCTGGTAGTCGCAGCACGTCGCCTTGCCAACGCTGGCGAGCCGATCTTCATGCAGATCTCTCCCGGCAACGTGTGGTCCATGCGCGCCGTGGCTGCAGATCCGGCCTGGCGTGTGATCGGTTCCGAAGTCTTGTTTCATCGGTCCCCTACCAATGGACTGATGGACTGACCGTCCAAAACGGCGGCGCTAGGGCGGCCCGAGGTCGTAGACCGTCGCAACGCCAGTGCAGGTACCGATCACAGGGAACCGACTCTGTAGCTCAGCATCAAATCCCGCCACCTGCGACGTGGCCTGGGTCTCGGCGACGAAGAAGCGTGCCCCGAGAGCACGGAACGTATCGATAGCGGAAACGGACTGATCCTCAATCGCGAGTGTCCATCCCTGCCGGTCCAACCAATGAAACATGTATGGCGCATCATGCGCCACGTCGTGGCCAGCATCGTCGAACCTGATGCCACCAGATGTGAGCAGCAAGCCTTCGGGGATCGAATTCGAAACTGTTTGTGCACATACGAACAGCGGCGAAGGTTGTCGTGGCCGAATCGAAGTCACGGATGTCCGCAGCCATGGTAGGCACATTGCCAAGACGGATCCAACAATGACGAACTGGGTCACCGTGCCATGTCGCTGCGCAATGGGCAACGAACGCAGGCGTCTGATTGCCTCGGAGCATCCGGTTCCAACCAACAGGGCCATCGGTGGCACAGCAACGACGTGGTAATAGAACGCCCATTCGTCGCCGGTTGTGCGACCGACGATGAGCAAGAGGGCCGCTGCGGCGGCGGCCCACGTGAACGCAATCCGAACGTGCTCGGAACGCCAACCCGAGAAGACAGCAAACATGGCGGGAAGTAGGGCCAGCCCCCAAACCCATCGGAGGTCGAGCTGGATGATTCCACGAACCAGCGATGGGTTCGTCAGTAGTTCTGTCCCAGCGAAGTGATGTTCGTTTGAGATTCCGAGTGACAGGCCGGTTGATCTGAAGATAGAGCGGGCGTGCAGCATCCATGCGAGAGGAAGCGCAACGCTGGTGGTGGCGACCAAGGCGACGACGGGTTTGCTGAGCGCTTGCCACCCACGTCGGACAACGATGACCGCTGCCACAACCACACCTACGTGGAGCGCCGTTGGCTTCATGAGTCCAGCGATTCCTAGGCTGAGGGTCAGCGCCAATGGCCAACGGCGTTGCTTCCACGCTGCGTCGGTGGTGGTCCAGCGAAGAGATGCACACACCGCTCCCACAAGCCCTGCGAGCATTACGCCGTCGCTCTGCACGGAAGATCCCACGAACACGGCAAGCGGAGCAACGGCGATGCATGCAAAGGCGATGGTTGCACCAAGTCCATCGAGCAGCTGCTTGGCAATCATCCAAAACAGCCAAAGGACCATGAGCCCGGACGCGAAGGGAAGCAAACGCAACCAGAGTTCGTTGTCGGGGATGATCCTCCAGAGCATGGCCGTGGTCCACGGAACCAACGGGAACTCGCTCTCGGCCAGGCCGCTGGTGTTACCGCGCCACGCAATGCGCGGATGGAATGGGTTGGCGTCTTCAAGCAAGAAACCGCGGGCCTGTGCCCACAGGTCTGACTGGCGCCACACGGGTTGGTTGAGCGGCTGTACAGCCCCGATCACACGGAGGGTAACTCCAATGCATGCTGCGGCCAGGAGCCATACTCGTGAACGTGTGGTGGCTTCAAGACGAGCCTCGCTGGCAAGTTTTGCTCGTTCGTTGACGAGGGGCGATCTACCGGTTGGGCCGCTCACAAGTAGACAGCCACGACTGCCGCCAACACCCACGCCACCGCGCACAGCCGAAGCCCCCAGTCCGACATCAACGTGACAGCAGGGTCAGACGTGCTGCGCCCGGTATGCACCATGAACAGGTACCGGAGACACCCGTACACAACCATTGGGAGCGTGAGCACCATTCGGCGGTTGCCGATGGACTCAACCGTGCGAGGGTCGAGCGTGTAGAGCGCGTAGGTGACGATAGAGGCTCCGGCCGACACGGCCATCATGAGGTCGAGGAAATCGGTGGTGTACCACTCGTCAGGCAGAAGGTGGCGGAGTTCGAGGTCCTGCGCTGTTTGGAGATCGACGCGCCGCTTGCCAAGTACCACCAGCATGGCCAACTCCAACGTGCATACGACGATCCAGGACGAAACCGCAACTTCGGCGGCGACGGCACCGGCAACGGCACGCAACACAAACCCTCCGCTGACCAGCAGCACATCGACAATCACCACTCGCTTTGCTCCCAGCGAATACACGGCGTTGTTGATGAAATAGAAGCCGAGAAGGGCGGTGAACAGTCGGCCAACCAGGAGCCCAGTACCGACCGCGCCGACGGCCAAAGCGAACGCAATGCTGGAAGCGAGCCCGACCGACAACTGGCCGGACGCGATCGGCCGGAGCCGCCGAGTGGGGTGCAACCGGTCTGACCCGCGATCCACGATGTCGTTGGCCAAATAGACAGCTCCGGCGGCGAACGTAAACGCGACGACACCAAGCAACGCTGCACGCAAGACGTGCGCCTCGGTGGCGAGCCCAGAAAAAATAGCGCCGGCAAGTACCAGCAGGTTCTTGATCCACTGACCTGGCCGAAGTGCCCGCAGAACTGCACTGACAGTGGTATTAAACGACGACGCTGTGCCCGTCTTGCCCGCAAAGTGCGCTGGGAAGGTGGATTTCGTCATACCGTTCATTTTGCCCGATTTGACTCTCCGTGAGTTCCTTCGGGCGGTCAGGAGTCACGCTGGGGTCGTACTTACCGCGAAGTACCGTGGGCAGGTGCCGCAAGAATCCGCCGTGGAGCAACCCTTTAGGCCCGCGTCTAAGGACGCAGCCGTATCGGACGACATTCGGCTTCTCGGCCGCATGCTCGGTGATGTGGTTCGCGTGCAAGAAGGTGATCCCACCTTTCACCTCATCGAGTCGGTCCGGAAAGGGGCGGTTGCAGCACGGCGCAGCGGAGAATCTCCGGTGCCGTTCCTCCAGAACTTGCTGGGTGGTTTGCCAACCAGGACGGCACTCGATGTCATTCGTTCGTTCTCCTGGATTTCCTTGCTTGCCAATACGGCGGAGGACGTCCACCACGAGCGGCGCCGACGTTTTCATCGCAGTACCGGTACGGCGCCACAACCGGGAAGTCTTGCCGCAGCGCTTGATCGGCTGGCCGACGCCGGAGTCAACTCCGATGAAATTCGCTCCGTCGCTTCCTCGCTGATGGTGAGCCCGGTTCTCACCGCTCACCCAACCGAGGTTCGTCGTCGCACCGTCATCGACACGCTGCAAGAAGTGGCTCGGTTGCTTGACCTCCGAGGTCGCTTGGACATGGATCCCGCCGAGCGAGCAGATAACACCGCGCTTCTTCACGCCTCCATCCTTACGTTGTGGCAGACGGCTTTTCTCCGAGTCTCCAAGCTGAGGGTGCGCGACGAAATTGGCGAAGCGCTCCGCTATTACGACGCATCGCTTGCTTCTGTCATTCCTGCGTTGCACGAAGACCTCAGCAAGTCCATCGAACAGCGTTGGGGGGTTCGGGTGACCAACCCCCATGCAATCAGCATGGGTTCTTGGATCGGTGGCGACCGAGACGGCAATCCCTTCGTCACCGCTGAAGTTGTGCGTTCGGCAATGGAACTACAGGCGGCCACGGCGCTTGGGCTGCATCTCGAAGCGATCGACCGATTGTCCATCGACTTGTCCATGTCGGAGCGCTTGGTCTCCCCCACGGTTCAGTTACTTCGCTTGGCAGAGTCTTCGCAGGACAATTCCCAGTTTCGGATGGACGAGCCCTATCGACGAGCGCTCCGCGGCATGTATGCGCGCTTAGCTGCAACAGCCGAGAACCTCTTGGGAACGCTGCCCACCCATCCACCGCACGCGTCGTTGCCTCCTTATGCAACCCCCGAGGAATTGATCGATGACCTCCGAGTAGTCGACGCCTCGCTTCGGTCGCACGGTACGGCGGAGATTGCTGATCTCCGCGTTGTTCCTGTCATTGGTGCGGTGGAGTCGTTTGGTTTCCACCTTTGCGGATTGGACATCAGGCAAAACTCAGCGGTCCACGAGTCAGTCGTCGACGAACTCTTCCGGGTTGTGGGTGTTCATCCGTCGTACTCGTCGTTGGATGAAACGGATCGGGTTCGCCTCCTCGAGGCCGAGTTGCAGTCCCTGCGTCCGCTGCTCAGCCCGGCCCACGTCTACTCAGACTTGGCGCGCACTGAGCTGGACATTTTCGCCGCGGTTGCCGACGGCATGACCCGGTTCGGCGAACGAATCGTTCCGCACGCCATCATCTCCAAGGCTGAGTCGGTCAGCGATGTGTTGGAAGTTGCGTTAATGGCCAAGAACGCTGGTCTGCTCCGAGTTGACTCGACTGGGGCGTCGTTGCGCTGCGCGTTCGACATCGTTCCGCTGTTCGAAACAATTCTGGATCTGCAACAAGCGCCGCAAACAATGACTGATCTGTTCAACAACGACACCTACCGGGAACTGTTGTCGTCCCGTGCAGGTTTGCAAGAAGTCATGATTGGCTATTCGGATTCCAACAAGGATGGCGGCTACCTCGCAGCCAACTGGGCGCTGTACCGAGCTGAAGCAGCGTTGGTCGATGTTGCAAACAGTGCGTCGGTTCGCCTGCAGTTCTTTCACGGACGTGGCGGCACGGTGGGCCGTGGCGGTGGTCCGTCGTATGAAGCGATTCTTGCGCAACCTCCGGGGGCCGTCCGGGGAGGTTTGCGGATCACTGAGCAAGGCGAGGTGGTGGCCGCGAAGTACTCCCAGCCCGCATTGGCCAAACGCAACCTCGAAGCCATTTTGGCGGCGTCGCTGGAGGCCACCTTCTTGGACACTGAAGGTTTGGGTGACAACCGGTCGAGAGCCTGGGTGGTGCTGGACGAACTCTCGCAACTTGCCTTCCGGGAGTACAGGTCTCTTGTCTACGAGACGCTCGGCTTCACACAGTTCTTCCGAGCAATCACTCCCGTGGGAGAACTTGGCAAGCTCAACATTGGAAGCCGACCAGCGTCTCGCACTGCGTCAGATCGAATCGAAGACCTGCGTGCAATTCCGTGGGTGTTCAGCTGGAGCCAATGCCGGTTGATGCTTCCGGGTTGGTTTGGCACCGGGACAGCAATAGAACTTTGGGTGGGAGCAGACGATGCCCGAGCGCAGGAACTCAAGGACCTTGCAGACCGGTGGCCGTTCCTCCGGTCGGTGCTGTCAAACATGGCGATGGTGATGGCAAAAGCCGATCTCACCATTGCTCGCCATTACGCGGCTTCGTTGGTTGAGGACTCCGACCTCGCCGGTTCCATCATGGCTCGCATCGAAGCTGATCACGCCAAGTCGCTGCACTGGTTGGAGCGGTTGCGCGGATCCGCAGACTTGCTCTTCGATAACCCCTCCTTGGCACGGTCAATCCAAAATCGGTTCCCGTACCTTGACCCGTTGAACATGTTGCAAGTTGAGTTGCTCAAGGAGTACCGCGCCGCCCAGTTGGTGGCAGGCGGCGCCGCAAAGAGCGGTCCTCAACGCGACCTGTCTGCGCTCGTCGAACGGGGAATCTTGTTGTCCATCAACGGACTGGCTACCGGTCTGCGCAACTCTGGCTGAGTTCAGTTGGGGTCCATGCTCAGCTTCCAGCCAGAGTTGTCTTCAGGCCTTGTTCCGACTTGGACATTGCATCATGCGATGCATGTCCGAAGTGTCGAGGAGACGGACTGCGCAGTTGGCTGCATACGCTTTTGCTTCCGCTGTGAAGTGCCCCGAGGAGACAATGAGGCCACCTGTCGCACCCCCGGATCGGATGCTTGCGGCGAGGCTCATCACGATCTCTGGACCAATCAGGGCATCCTTCCAATGCCGGCATTGGGCGTACAGTTTTTCCGTGCCTCTGTTCAACACGAGGTCGACGCCTGCGTCGGTGTGATGTCCCCGATTCTCTACGACAGAGAAGCCGTCTGAGCGATAGGCATCTCCAACAAGTTGTTCGCAGTCGAGGGCGCTGAGGCGAGCTACCAGAGCTGCACTTGGGAAGTTGGCCGTGTTGTTGCCATCGCGCTTCTGACGCAACACAAGTACGGATTGCAGGCCGAAGATCAGCAGTCCGAACGGAACCATCGTGGCGGAGATCGTGACGATGGTGCGCAGCAACCCTCCGGTGAGACGGTTGGTTGCGGAGCCCACCGCCTGCTGGTTCTCTGCCGCCTTATTGAGCATGAGGTATGCCCCGAGCAAAAGACTTGCTCCGAAGGCTTTGGGGCCAATGCCCTTTACTCGAGTAAGGCCAAAGCCCAATTCGCGCCGTTGCATTTCCATCATGTTCCACCTCGTCGTCCGACTGAACCGCCAGTGGCACGACCCGAATATCTTCGGCTTGACCTGCGAAAAACTTGAGTCCGGATAACGTGCGGTCATGGGTGCTCCTCTCAACGGTTCAAATTCTGACCTCGCAGCGCTCGACGCCACGGCGCTTGCTGAGTTGGTTCAACGTCGAGAAGTCACACCCGTTGAATTGGTCGAGGCTGCCATCGAGCGTGCCGAACGACTGCAGCCCATTCTGAACTGCTTCACCACAACCAGATTTGAGCAAGCCCGTGCCGAGGCCCAACAATCTCCTCTCAACAGTGCTCCGTTTCCTGGAGTGCCCACGGCGATGAAGGATCTGACGCTGCAAATCATTGGTGAACCTTGCCACCTTGGTTCTCGCGCTGGGCGGGCGTTGAATGCCTTGGGGAAAGTGAACTCGCATCACTACGACCGTTTCCGCGCTGCTGGGCTGATCTCGCTTGGTCGCACCAACACTCCAGAATTCGGCACCACCATCACAACGGAACCGCTCTCCTACGGGCCAACTCGCAACCCATGGAACACGGGTCATTCCACCGGCGGGTCCTCCGGTGGAGCTGCTGCAGCAGTCGCAGCTGGCATCGTTGCTGTGGCCCACGCTACCGACGGTGGTGGATCCATCCGGATCCCTGCGTCAGAGTGCGGACTGGTTGGTCTCAAGCCCAGCCGAGGTCGAATCTCGCATGGTCCAACTGCCGGCGAGGGGTGGGCTGGTTCAACGGTAGGTCACGTGGTCACCAGATCGGTGCGGGACAGCGCCGCACTTCTGGAAGCATGCGCAGGATACGCGCCAGGTGATCCGTACACCGCTCCCCCACAACTTCGTCCGTACACAGACGAAGTTGGCGCTGACCCGGGGCGGCTCCGTGTTGGCTTCTTTGCAGGCCCCACGTTGGAAGACCACGTTGTGCATCCGGAGTGTGTTTTCGCGGTTGATCGTGCTGCCACTCTTCTGGAGTCTTTGGGCCATTACGTGGAGGCCGCTCGACCAGATGCGCTGGTGGAACAGGGCTACGGCGGAAACTTCGCGGTAATCATCGCTGCGGGGATGACTAACGACGTGAACTACCTTGAAACAGCGCTTGGCCGTCCAATCGGCCCCGAAGATCTTGAGCCAGAGAACCTTTACTTCAACGAGAAGGGCAAGCGCGTCAGCGGCGCACAGTATCTTGCGGCAATAGAACAGCTGCACGCTTATCAACGGCGCATGGCTCAGTGGTGGGCGCCTTCAGAAATGGGCGGTCAGGGATTCGACGTGTTGGTCACGCCGACCATCGCCCAGCCTCCGCCCCCAATTGGTTGGATGAGTGAACCGTCGGCGCCTGCCGGTTGGCGGGTTCGGATGCTGCTGCAGTACACCTCGCAGTTCAACGGCACCGGGCAACCAGCGGTGTCACTGCCCTTGCATTGGACGGAGGACGGCCTGCCTGTGGGTGTGCAGTTTGTTGCGGCCTATGGTCGTGAGGACTTGCTTATCCGGCTGGCGTCGCAGATCGAAGCAGCGCAACCTTGGGCTCATCTCCGGCCACCGGTGTTCGGGTAGGACAGCTTGGTCAACGTGCGGTGAGGGCGGTTCAGCGGCGCCGCTCGCCGAGTAGCGAGAGCAGGAACTGGCCGCCGCCTTCATCGATACGGGTGGAAAACGTTTCGTCGGGAGCGAGACGGCTGAGCCGATCGAGCAGCCATTTGCCGGCCTGGGTTGCGTCGCGGTGGCTGGCGCATCGTGCAACAACTTCACGGCCACCTTTCGCCATGATCCGTTCGGCGGACTGAATGATGGGCGACGGGTCAAACACAATCAGGTCAGGCGACCACGCGATGACTGCCTTGACGGCGCCCTTCTTTGTGTTGCATTGGCGATGCGCAAGCCGCTCTTCACCTTCGACCTTTTTCTTGCCCGTCTGGCGCGCCAAGACACTGCAGCGGTCGATGCTTGGTCCGAGGTCGTCGTTGACAGACTTGTCGGGATCGACCGAAAGGTCGCAGACCCAGCACCGCCACGAGTCACGTTCACCGATTTCGTCAAGGGTGCTCATGCCACGGCACGTTAGCCGTGCTTGATCACCGGGTGAGGTCGCCGTAGGTCTCGGTCCGGCGGTCCCGGTAGAACTGCCATCGGTTGCGCACGGTTTGGATCAGGGACAGATCCAGATCGCGCAAGACAAGTTCTGAGTCATGATCGTTGGCGACACTGCCTACGAACTGGCCTTCGGGATCGACGAAATAGCTGGTCCCGTAGAAGTCGTTATCGCCCTGCTCTTCGATCCCGACGCGGTTGATGGCGCCGATGAAGTATTCGTTGGCTACCGCTGCCGCAGGTTGTTCCAGCTTCCAGAGATAAGAAGACAAGCCGCGCGACGTGGCGCTTGGGTTGAACACAATTTGTGCACCGTTTAAGCCAAGTGCGCGCCATCCTTCGGGAAAGTGCCGGTCGTAACAGATGTAGACACCCACCTTGCCGACAGCGGTCTCGAACACGGGATACCCGCCAGTCCCAGGCCGAAAGTAGAACTTCTCGAGGAACCCTTTTGTTTGCGGGATGTGCTGCTTGCGGTACTTGCCCAGGTACTTCCCATCCGCATCGATGATGGCAGCCGTGTTGTAGAGGAGTCCCGCCATCTCTTGTTCGTACATGGGCAACACCAGCACCATGCCGGTCTCTTTTGCGAGGGCTTGGAATCGTTGCGTGGTGGGCCCGTTGGGAATCTCTTCGGCGTACGAGAAGTAGTCAGAGTCCTGCTCTTGGCAGAAGTAGGGACCGTAGAACAGCTCTTGGAAACAGAGGATCTGGGCGCCCTGACTGGCGGCCTGATGCGCCTGTCGTTCGTGCTCCACGATCATCGACTCTTTCGAGCCTGTCCACGACGTCTGCAGCAACGCTGCTCGAACAATTGAACTTGAGTCGGACATGTTGGTCCCTTCGTGTTCGGTTGAGCTGTATGTCGTGAGGCCGGTGTCGTCGGCTCGAACCTCGAACGTAGCGCGCCATGGACCGAAGTGGGTCCATGCTCGACACGTCAGGTCGGGTCGACCATTGCCATCACGTCGAGCCCACCGAAGGCACCTGTTGGATCAGCTACTTCAACAACTGGGTCGGGCACGTCGTCATATTCCAGGCGCAACGCTCGGCTCATGGTGGCGTGCATTGCGTAGGTGCTTGTGATGTAGGTGAACTCCAAGATTTCCTGGTCGGTCAAGTGGCCCTTCATCGCGTCAAACAGCGGCTCGGGGACGCGGCCATGTTCAAGTACCAAGCAGTCCGTGTACGCAAGCACGCAACGTTCAACAGGGGCCCAACACTCTGCGATGGACCAGTTCGGGATTGCAGCTACCTGCTCGTCGGTGAAACCCGCGTCTCGCATGGCCTTGCAGTGCTGGCTGAAGACGAAGCGACTGCCAACGACATACCCTGCGCGGGTCTGCCCAAGTTCACGCAAGCGTGGACTGAGGACACGGTTGGGTGATCGATAGAACTGGAAGCCTGCCGTGGTGTGGTCAAACGCGTCAGGCACCAGCGCAAAGACGGTCCACCAATTGCCTGGTGTCCCCGTGGCGGTGCCAGGGTCCGTAACCGGGTCACGCTCGCCGAACACCATCGAGTAGATGGTTTGCGCAAGCGGGTGCGCGTCCTGCTGAGGTACTTGTCCGAGTCGGGGCATGGATTCAACGTAGCGGGATGGCAGCGCGCCGAAGCAGTTCAAACCCTGATGGGTTGCTTCAATTCGGGTCGGGCGTGGAATGCTCGGGGCGTGGACTTCGCCGAAAATCCCTTGCACGTCGAAATCGCCCAGGCCGTCGACAAGGCTTGTGCCGCGTTCGACGACTCGTATTGGTCGAGCTGTGACCAGGAGCATCGGTTCCCCTGGGACTTCTACAAGGTCATGGCCGACGGAGGGTGGGTCGGGATTGCCATTCCCGAGGAGTTTGGCGGAGGTGGACAAGGCATTGCCGAAGGGGCAATCGTTCTGAACCGCGTCGCAGCTTCGGGCGCGGCGATGAACGGATCAACGGCTCTCCATCTGACCATGTTTGGTCTCGCACCTGTTGTGAAGTTCGGCAACGATCGTCTGCGCACAGCGTTTCTTCCTCGGGCCGCCGCTGGAGACTTGCACGTTGCTTTTGGCGTGACCGAGCCTGATGCGGGTACCGATACCTCACGAGTCGCGACCAAAGCCACCGAAGACGGCAAGGGCGGCTGGCTGATCAACGGACGCAAGATCTGGACCTCCAAGGCGCTGGAAGCAGAAGTGTGCTTGCTCTTGGCCAGGACCGACGGCGCGCCAGGTTCATTTGACGGACTCTCGCTCTTCCTGGTTGATCTCAATCCCGCGCATGTGACCATCTCTCCTATCCCCAAGCTTGGACGCAACGCAGTGGCTTCATGCGAGGTGGCTTACGACGACTTACCGGTAGAGGGGTGGAGATTGGTCGGTGAACGAGGGCGCGGGTTTCATCACATCTTGCACGGACTCAACGCGGAGCGAGTCCTGTTGGCGGCGATGGCGTGCGGGATTGGAGAGGCTGCCTTGCGCAAAGCCACTTCATATGCGCGCGAACGAGAAGTGTTTGGTCGGCCGATCGGCGCGAACCAGTCAATTTCGCATCCGTTGGCCAAAGCACATATTGAGTTAGCCGCCGCCGGGTTGATGTGGCGCCAAGCTGCGTGGCGTTTCGATCATGGCTTGGACTGCGCAGAACAGGCCAACTCGGCCAAGTACCTCGCTGCGGAAGCGTCGTTCTTTGCAGCGGACCAAGCGCTCCAAACCCACGGGGGTTTGGGTTACGCCACCGAATATCACGTTGAACGTTATTGGCGCGAGGCCCGGCTCCAGCGACTGGCTCCAATCAGCCAGGAGATGACGCTGAACTTCATCGCTCAGAATGTCATGCGGCTACCACGGAGCTACTAGACGCTCGAGGACCGGTCGCAAGAGGACCAGCACTTAGCTGAACTCCAGTTCTGCTGCCAGATCTAGTTTTTGGAAGTCGTCCTTTTCTGTCCAATAGTCCTGTGTATGACGCCACGGATCCCGGTCGCCCTGCTTGGGCATTAAGTGGATTGACCTTCCGATGTACCCGGAATTGAAGTTCTCCGATTCGATCCACGGGAGCAACTGCATGCCCTCATCTGTGGGACGGAGGGCGGGTACAACCATGCTGGTGCCTGTGTCGTCCATGTGTCGCAACAGCTTGCATACGAAGTCGGCCAGCATGTCGGCCCGAAGCGTCCACGAGGCACGTAGGTACCCAAAGACCCAGAGCATGTTTGGAACCCCTGTGAACATGGTGCCGCGGTACGTTACGGTGTCGGCAAAATCCACCGGTTTGCCGTCCACCGTAAATGCAATGTCGCCGAGAACACTCATGTTGAATCCGGTAGCTGTCACGATGATGTCGGCTTCGATCTCTTTCCCCGAAGTCGTCTTCAGGCCCGTCTCGGTGAACGTCTCGATCTGGTCGGTGACCACGGACGCGCTGCCAGATGCAATTGCTCTGAACAGGTCTCCGTCAGGGATGAAGGCAACGCGTTGGCGCCATGGCCGGTAGCTCGGAGTGAAATGTTCAGCAATGATGGACTCATCGGGTATGAACGCTTTCACCATTGCAAGCAGTTCGTTGCGAACCACTTCAGGTTCTTCTAAACAGCGTTGCGTGAATTGCGCGCCGTTTTTGATGATCTGCCTACGTACGATTTCATGCACCCACTCTTCGGGAACCTCCAAGGCCCGCAGCTGTTCGGCGATGTCAATCGCGTTTCGGCCAGGGATGAAATAGGTGGGTGAGCGCTGCAGCATCGTGACGTGCGCGCACTTATCAGCGATGGCCGGGATGAGAGTTGCTGCAGTTGCGCCCGAGCCGATCACTAACACTCGCTTGTCTTGCAGATCAAGGTTCTCGGGCCAAGTCTGCGGGTGAATGATCGTTCCTTCGAACTGATCCATCCCGGGCCAATCGGGGGTGTATCCAACGCTGTGCCGGTAGTACCCCTGGCACATCCACAGGAAGTTGCAAGAGATCGAGACTGGTTCGCCGGTGTCAGTGCGGGTACCGGTGAGGGTCCATCGGCGGTCCTCGGTGGACCAAGTCGCGTTCGAGATGGTGTGCGAGTAGCGGATGTGCGGAGCCAGCCCGTTCTCTGCGATGACCTCACCCATGTAATTCAAGATTGACTCCGCAGAGGCGATGGGAGCGCCAGTCCAAGGCTTGAACCTGTAACCAAAGGTGTGCAGATCACTGTCGGAGCGAATGCCCGGATACGTGTGTGTTCGCCACGTTCCGCCGAAGTTGTCTTGCGTCTCGAGAACGATGAACGACTTTTCGGGCATTTGTGTCTTGAGGTGGTACGCACCTCCCACGCCTGAGATACCTGCTCCGACGATGACAACATCAACGTGATCGGTGGTAGGCGTCGCCGTAGGCGGGCTGCTGGCGTCCGGCTGATTTTGCAGATCTGATTCCATGGCGTAGCCATCTTGCCCCGCCGCCCCATGAAGTCGCCAAGTTGGCCAGTCCGCTAATCGGTGCACTGGAGTTCGTTCGGTGGACGACGATGGGCACATGGAGTCCGACAGAATCTTGGCCATCGCTCGAAACGCCCGAGGGGATCGTGCAGTTGCTGGATCGATACTTAGATGCGGTGCCTCGACGCGCGGCCACTGCCGTTGAGGCGGGACCGTTCACGATCTTCGCCAGCACCGGGCCATGGGGCTACTATGCCGCGTCCCGTGTTGCATCGCGACCGAGGGCATGGGTTCAACGCGGATGAAGTGTGCGCCCTTCTTGGTCGACAAGGGGAACTTGGACTGGGCCGGTCGATCGAATGGCTGCATTCGTTGGAAACGGCCCTGACCGACGCCTGCATCGAAGCTGGTCTGGATGTTGTCCTGCGGCCAATGCTTGTTGCAGACGCAAATGCATTCATCGGCGCTGGGGTGCCGCCGGCTGTAACGTCAGTGTCGGTTTCGGTCTTGGCGGCTGATCATCCGTTGCTAGGCACACATAGGAATGTGGCGCACGTTGCGTTTACTCATGGCGGTACGGCAATTGGTTTGCAGGGAGCTTTGGAGCGCGACGCAGTGCCGGTGGATCCGGTCGGCGAAGCGTGGTTTCGGTCCAGGGTTGCGGGAGGCCACACGATCGCTGTGGCTGCCTTTGACGGGAGCGGCGAAATGGTCGGTGTGGGATCGGCTCAACCTGTGGTCGATCCGGCTCTCGGGTTCAGCGCCGCCGAGCTGACCGGTATCGCTGTGCTCCCGAGTCATCGACGAAGAGGTATCGCGGCGTCCATCACAGCGACACTCGGCGCAGCCTGTGCTGCGATGGGAGTGCGCACGGTGTTGCTGTCCGCCCAAGACGACGACGTGGCCCGCGTGTACGAGCGCATCGGGTTTCGTCGGGTCGCCGTTGTGGGAGAAGCGACGTCCCTGTAGGTCGGTGCAGGGCTCCTCATTGCCGGACGGCATGTCGCCTAGGTTTCTTCTATGGAGACACCTCAAACGCTTGCGCCGGTGTTTGCTCGCTCAATTGACGATGCCGTCGCTGGGCTCTGCGGCGTCTGGATGGTGACAGGCTTGTTCCTTGATGGGTGGGCGCACCGCAATCAAAAGCCGGAAACGTTCTTTTCGCCCTGGCATGCCGTGTTGTACAGCGGGTTCATTGCGTCGGCGGTGTGGATGCTCCGGGTTGTTCGGAGCCATCAACATGAAGGCAACAGTCTTCGTCGATCGATCCCCGTTGGCTACGGGCTGCGGATTATTGGCGTTTCGGTGTTCGGAGTTGGAGCAATTGGTGATCTCATCTGGCATCAGATTTTTGGCATCGAAGCCGACATCGAGGCGTTGCTTTCCCCCACGCACCTTGTATTGCTGACGGGCGGGCTGCTGATGGCCGCTGGCCCAATCGCGTCCACATTCCGCCGCACAGGCGATGCGCAAAAGCCCACGTGGTCGTCGGTAGGGTCGGTCATTGCCGCGGTGGGCTTCATGCTGTCCGTGCTGCAGTTCTTCCTGATGTACCTCAGCCCATACGATTATGGTAAGTACGATTACGATTACTTGGAAGCTCGTGGTCGAAGCAACTGGCTAGGCAACGAGGTGCTTGTCGATGGGATCGCGTCGGCGCTGATCTTCTCGATCCTTGTTGGCGTGGCCATGAACTTCCTTGTGAAGCATGTGCGCGTACCAAGGGGTGGGTTCGCAGTGATCATTTTCGTTCCGGCCATCCTGCAAAGCATCCTCAACAGTTTCGACACCGCATCGCGCCTGATCGGGCCAGCCGTCGCTGCGTTGGTGGCAGAGGCGACCTGGCCGCGTGTTCGGAACTCACTCGCCAGTCCCAACCGAGTCGCTGTAGTCGCTGGGTGGATCAGCTGCTTGGCACTGATCACCAACTACGGGATGTTGATCGGTGTGGCGTTGTCCCAGAAGCTCACCTGGGCCGTGCATCTCTGGGCAGGACTTCCGTTCCTCGCTGCACTGTTTGCCGGCGTGATCAGTGTGGTGGTGCAGCTCTCCAGCGGACTGTCGTCGCGTCCATATGATTCGAATTCGACTAGCCAACACTGAGGTGCACTATGACTTCGCTTGAAACCATTGCTCCTGCTTTCGTCGAAATGGCCCACCGCATTGTGTGGTGCACCGTGGCGACGACAGATACTGACGGTCGAGCTTCGACGCGGGTTCTGCACCCAATTTGGGAGTGGAGCGGTTCGGCGCTCACCGGTTGGATCGCCACGTCGCCTCGGTCCCCTAAAGCGAGGCACCTGAAGGCGAATCCTTCCATGTCGCTGACGTACTGGGCTGCGAACCACGACACGTGTACGGCCGATTGCGATGTCGTCTGGGACGACACTCCGGAACTCCGCTCGGCCGGGTGGGACCGATTCAAGAACGGGCCCTCCCCTGTTGGGTACGACCCAGCGATCATCCCGCAATGGACGTCGCCTGCTAACCCATCGTTCGGCGTTTTGCGCATTTCGCCGCAGCGTCTTCGTGTGATGCCGGGCAGTCTGATGTTGGCTGGCACCGGCGAACTTCTGACTTGGAAGAATTAGATCCAAGTCTGGTCCGATCACGTGCGCCACGAAACACGGAAGTTTTATGGCGGACGGTCGGCGATCACGATCGTGAGCCTGGGGACCGCCTACGTATGAATTTGGCAACGTGTGTTGCCGTCCTTCCACCGGAACCCCTTCCTTCGGAAGATTGCAAAGACTTGTTGTACCTCATTCCCGCATTTCGGCTGGTGCCGCCGTGGTGTAGCTGAGAGCGCGAGCCTCGAGCTGGAGGGCCCCTTTTGAAAGTTCGGCGAGCTTCGCGGGATTCAGCGTTTCGCTCCGTACCATCACGAGAGACTCTTTTGACTCGTCCGGTCCAGCCCATCCCACCCGCACCACGCCAACGCCCGGTGCGTAATATTTGAGTTGAATGGCGTTCGGTTCGGTTTGGTCGAATTCTTCGATCACCAGCACCCCGTCAAAACTTCCAGCAGGCACGGTCGTAGACTGGTCAAGAGAGCGCACGCGTGCCCGGTCGGTCCAAAAATATGGCGGCGGCGCGAATCCTTCCGACCAATCCGGCATGGCCGGATTTGCATCGGGCTTCATCATGATGCCTGCCTTCGCTCCGACCGGATTACCGACCCACCATGTGCGACCAGCCAGAAATTCGCCGGTTTCCCACAGTTCGCTGTACTCCCCCATGTGCCAGACATTGCCCATTTTGTCCTGAGCAAGAAAAGTCAGCTCATCCTCTACTAGATCTCCTTCAGAAAAGTCGCTCTCCCAGACCACGACCGTGTTCACTCCGTTGATCCGCTTTGTGAGGTTGGTGACCGCGAAGGTGATTCGGTGTGGAACGGTCTTGCCCTCCTCAATCGTCGAGCCTTCGTATTCGTAGCGAGTCCCAGGAATCACCGGATAGAACTTGTTGTCGATGGTGATTGAGTTTTCATCGAAGTTGGAAGGCTGAAAGTCTTCGTAGGTCCATTCGCGGGTTCCAGTGTTCGCACCCTGGCCATCGACCTGGCCGGCAGCGGCACCGGCGACACTCGACTTTGAGGCTTCGGTTGTCGGCGCAGGTTCCAGGCTTGTTTCGGACGCCGATGAGCAAGCACCTCCGTAACCGACAATCGCAATGAGGATAAGCGAATATGCACTTCGCGATTTCCTCAAAGCATCAGTTTTGCGGGGAACTGGGACAACATCTCGCGCCATCTTGAAATACTCCTTCGGTTCGTCTGGATAGGACAGGTCAGTCTTTTGCGAAAATGGTTCCGGACCGCATGGCGGCTGATTTCCGGCCAATCTTGTTCCGTCCGAAACGAAGATAGAGCGAAGGAACGATAAACAGATTGAGCAGGGTCGCCACCACCAGTCCACCGAAGATCACAATTGCCATCGGGTACTCGATTTCCTGACCCGGAATGTTTCCACTCAGGATCAGCGGGATAAGCGCTAGACCTGTGGTCAGGGCGGTCATCAAGATGGGCGCCAAGCGCTCCACCGCGCCCCGGACAGCAAGTTGAGGTCCGAACACCTCACCTTCGTGTTCCTCGAGATGCTGGTAGTGCGAAAACAGCATGATGCCGTTTCTGGCGACGATGCCAAGCACAGTGAAGAAGCCTACGAGCGATCCCAAAGAGATAATGCCACCTTGGAGCCACACGGCAATTGCTCCACCGATGAGGGCCATTGGCAGCGTTACGTAGGCCAATACCGAAAGCCGAAAACTCTTCAGCGCGGCCATGAGCAACAGAAAGACCCCCGCTGCGGCTACCAAAGCCCAGGCTCGGAGGTCTTTCGATGCGGCTTTTCGCTCGGTGTAATCACCCAGCAACCGATAGGTATATCCAGTCTCGAACTCAACGTTGGCAAGCTTGTCTTCAAGCTCATCGACAATTGAACCGAGATCACGCCCGGACACCTCGGCGTCGACGTCGAGGCGACGCTGCGAATTCTCCCGCTTGATCGCGTTGTAGGTCGGGGCTAGCCGGACATCGGCGATTTCCTTCAAGGCGACGTGGGATCCGTCCGGAGTATCAAGCAGCATGTTCTCGACGTCGGTCACGCTGTCGCGTTGTTCGGGCGAGGTCCACACGTTTACGTCGAAGGCCTGACCCCCGCTGAAGAAGTCGCCGACCTCTTCGCCCGAAATCATGGTCGACGCGGCTCGCCGGACGTCACCAGGTTTGAGACCGTACTTTTGGGCGAGCTCGAGGTTCAGCTCCACCTGGAGTTGAGTCATCTTTGTGACAAGCTCCTTGTGCTCCTCGTCGACTCCTTCGATAGACGCAAGCACCTCAACGAGTTCATCGGCCTTTTCGTTCAGCTTCTCGATATCCTCGCCGTAAAGGCGAATCACGATGGGGTGAGAGGAACCGGCAAGCACCTCGCGTGTCCGTTCTTTTAGGTAGGTCTGCACATCGCGGCGAAGTCCCGGATACCGATCCACAACACTCTGGATGCTTGCCAATGTCTTGTCGTAGTCGACCTCGGGGTCGACACTGATCCAGTTCTCACCGAAGTCGACCCCATAAACTTCGTCGGCTTGCATGGCCTGACCTATATGTGCCCCAAAGTTGCGTACTCCCGGAATCTTGATCAGGTCCTTGTAGGCGGCCTCGGTGATGCGGACCTCCTCTCCGATCGATGTCCCCGGCTTGGTGACCCAGTGCATGAGGAAGTCACGTTCCTTGAAATCGGGAAGCAGTTCCTGACCAAGCCGGGGCACGATGACAAACCCGGATCCGACAATTGTCACGATGCCCAAGATGCCCGGCAGCGGTCGACGAACGACCCAAGTCAATGCCCTTTCGTACACGCGTTGGAGAACAACGACTACCGGCGAAGTGCGATGGTTGAGTTTTCCGATGGATAACAGGATGAGGCTCATGGCCGGAGTAACCACGAGAGCCACCGACATCGAAACAATTACCGCGAGGGCATACGAAAACGCCAGTGGCCGAAAAAAGGACCCGGTGAGACCTTGCAGGAAAAATATCGGCAACAGCGCAAGGGCCTCGATCAATGACGCATAAACAACAGCACCGCGTACTTCAATCGAAGCGTCAAGAATGATGGAGGCGGTCGATTGGCGAGACTCGGTCAAGCGAGCGAGCCGGAGTCTTCGGATGATGTTCTCAATGTCCACGATTGCGTCGTCAACGATCGCCCCAAGCGCGATCACCAGCCCAGCCAAGATCATCGTATTGATTGTCGTACCCCGCCACGCCAACACCATCATCGCCGCCATGAGCGACAACGGGATCGTAATCACGCTGATGAGTGCGCTTCGCCAATCGAAGAGGAAGAGCAATAAGACCAACAGAACGAGAATCGACCCGAGAAGGAGTGAGCCAGTCAAATTGTCGATCGATTCCTGCACGTAGCTCGCAGGACGGAAAATGGTTGTGTCGATGTCAACTCCAGGAAGGCCTGGCTGCAACTCCTCGATTGCCTCTTCGATACCTTTCGTTACGTCGAGCGTATTGCCCCATGGCAGCTTCTCTACGATCATCATCAGACCTGGACCACCATTGATCACAGCGTCCCCGATCAGAGGCTGGGCGCCCTCCTTCAGCATTGCGACGTCCTTCAATCGGACTGGGCCTGAGTCGCGTTGCTCGATTATCGCCTCGCCAAGATCTGCTGGCGTCAGAATCGGCAGCTGGTGTTCCACCTGGAGTCGCTGGTTAGTCGTCTCGATGAATCCACCTGTACCGATCACGTGACCAGCTTCATATCGAAGAATACCGGCGGCCAGCGCGTTCGATGTCACCTCCATCACTTTGTCCAGTGACACTCCGTATTCCAGCAATTTGTCCGGTCGAACCTGAACCTGTGTCATGCGGATTCGCTCGCCGTAGATGGTCACATTGGCCACTCCTGGCACTCGCAACAACCGTGCCCGAACTTTCCAGTACGCGAGCATGGACATGTCGATAACCGACAAGCTCTTCGACGACAGTCCGATTTTCATCGCTCGGCTCGTGGCCGACAGGGGCTGAAGGATGAATGGCGGCGAGGCCCAGGTGGGTAAGGTTGCCGTGATCGTGGCCAGCCGCTCTTGGACGTTTTGGCGGGCAACAAACAGATCCACCTTGCGCTCGAAGATCAGCTCGATAGACGACAACTGCACGACCGACTTTGATCGCATCTCGTTGAGGCCAGGAAGGCCTGCGAGCACCTGCTCGATGGGAACCGTGATGAGCGATTCAACTTCTGTGGCAGATAGCCCGAATGACATCGTCTGCACTTCAACGCGGGGTGGGGAGAACTCTGGAAATACATCAACCGGGGCCCTCAGGATCTGACCAAAGCCGATGATCATCATGGTCGCACTCAAGGCGACAACGACAAACCTGAACCGCAGGCTTTGGGAGACAATCCAGCGCACGGTATGGCCTATTTGCCAATGCCGGTCTCGGCGCCATACAGCTCGGCGACCCCGACGACGGCAACTTTTGTACCCACTGCGGGGCCCTTACTCAGGTACACCTTGTCGCCTTCGATCCGATCAATCTGGAGAGCTTCTCGAATGAAGATGTTGTTTCCAGTCGAGACATACGCCCATGCACCACCATCAGCGTCGTAGATCACTGCCCCGTACGGCACCACCGTTTCGGCACCGCTCCCGGAGGATATTGCCCCGGTCGCAAGCGAAATTCGTTCACCGGCGTCTTTTGTGAGGGTGACTTGCTTTTCTTCCCTTCCTGCAACGGTGTCAACCACTGCAGGGGCCAATTTGGCAACCTCAACCGGATCGTCGGAGCAACCGACCAAGATCATTGAGACCGCTACTGCTGCGAAGACAGTCGTCCTACGCATATGTTCTTCCTTCCAGGGAATTCGCGTCGGTTTGAGCTTCATTCACGAAGAGTTGTTTGTGCCGCATGTCCGGCGCCAACCAGGCATAAAAAGCGGGGACGATCCACAACCCGACCACGAGACAACTCAGCATTCCACCGAGCAGTGTGATTGCGAGGGGCGAAGCGATCTCACCGCCGGCCGAGTTGCGCAGAGCCGCTATCGGACCGAGCGCAGCAACGGACACCAGCGTGGAGATCAGAGCCGAGCTGGCCCGTTCGCCGGACGCGACCCCAATGAACTGGCTCCGGTCATCGTCGGTACTGTCTAGTTCTAGCTGTTGACTGCGTCGAACGATAAAGGTGACGTTTCGTACCGCCAATCCGATCGTGCCGATGAGCCCTGCGAGATGACCGATGGTCAGAGTTCCGCCATCAAGGAGAACAGCGAGCACCGCCCCGAGCATCGCTGCTGGGATCGTGAGCAACATCGCAGCGGCGAGCTTCCAGCCCCCACACGCAGCCTGTAAAATCAGCAAAGCGACGAGCCCAGCGATTAGTGCCATGGCCCAAACCCGACGGACCGCATTGCGATGGTTCTGATCGTCTGTAATCAACTGGGCGTGGTAGCCAAGTTCGTAGTTCTGCGCTTGAAGGAATTTCTCGATATCGGACGACACTGAGGCTGCACTACGACCGCTGACGTCGGCCACGACGTCAACGATTCTGGCCGATGCGTCACGCTCTATCACGGCTGGGGTAGCCGCAACTCGGACGTCAGCCACATCTCCGAGTCGTACCGGAGTCCCGGATGGTGTTTCGAGAAGCAGGTTTTTCACTGAGCTGACGTTCGAACGCAACTCTGGAGTGCCTACGACGATGACCTCGAAGACCTTTTGGTCTTCGAACAGGTTGCCGACCTCTATGCCTTGCAGCAAAGTGGCGGCAGCGCGGCGAACATCACCGGGGAGAAGGCCGATCTTTTGGACCTTTGCCAAGTCGACTTTGACCAGCAGGCTCGGTTCATTCGGAGCGAGTTCGATCCTCGGATTCCGGACACCTTTGATGCCGAGAAGCCCGGCTTTGATCTCATTCGCTTTATCGAGGAGGCGGGTGCGGTCCTCGCCATAAATCCGCACATCGATCGGTGGCTTGCCAGGGTCGAGCAAATCGTTCAGCCGTTGATCGGTGTAGGTCGAAACCCGTGCCCGCACTCCCGGGTACTTCGCGATCGACTGTTTCACAGCCCGAACTGACCTGTTGTAGTCGGCATCGTCATCGAGGCGAACCCATAACTCGCCATCGTTGACGCTGACCACCTGATCACCCGTAATCGCTCGACCAAGATGGCCACCGACTCGTCGAACCCCGTCTACGGTCCGCAACTCTGCACTCATCTGCGTGGCTATTTGTTGCATCGCGCCAAGAGATGTTCCTGGCGACGACTGGATGGTAACCAGCAAGTCAGTCTCTTTGAAGCGCGGAATCGTGTCGCTATCGACTTGGGTAAGGCCGATCGCGCCGACACTGAAAAGTACGATGCAACCGACGAGAGCCGGAGTTTTTGCACGGAAGCGACCATCCGCCATTTTGGCGTATTTCTCTCGAATGACTCGGATGCTCCTTGGTTCGGGAGGCGATACCGGTCTGTTCCCGACAAGGAGGACAATCAACGCTGGCAACAGCAATGCCACTACCACCGCAGATGCAAGTAGGACTGTGAGATAGGAACGAATCATCGGAGGGACGAACGCCTCGCCGGTGAGGCCGTCGATAAACAGAAGCGGTGCGCAGATCACGGTGGCAATCACGAGCGCATAGAACGCCGGGCTGCTGTGATCGAACACGCCGGCCCGAATCTTGGCAGAAAGCGTTGTACTGTCGTCTCCGCGGTCTCCTTTGGTGTGTAGTCGGCGAAAGACAGCAACAGTGGCTGAAACTGCGTCGTCAACTACGAAGGCCAACGCGAGCAGGAAACCCGCGACAATCATCGAGTTGACCACGGTATTGCGGAGTAGAAGCAGTATCCCCGCTGCGGCACCGGCTACTCCGACGGAACTCGCAACGACCAATGCTCCGTGCCACGCCAAAAGAATTAGAAGCACGAGCGCGGCGAGGACTACTCCTATCGCAACAGCGTTCCTCAACGCGGAGGAGGCACGTTTCACGTATTCGGCAGGTTGATAGATGTCGGTGTCGACGGTTACAGCCTGTAGACCGGGCGCGAGAAGTTCGAGCGCGTCTCCCACGTCCTCGGCAACTTCTGCCGTCGAACGGCCGGGGGCCTTCTCGACGACGAGGATGAGGCCCGGGCCATCTTCATTGAACACAGCCTCGCCAATCAACGGTTGATGGTCTTCAACCACTTCGGCGACATCGCCAAGCGTGAGCCCGTCGGCACCCGAGCCTTCGAGCGAGACCGCAGCGAGTTGTTGGGCGTCCACGATGGGCGACTCGTGCTGGACGGTGAGCCTCTGATTCGGCGTTTCTATGAACCCGCCGGCTCCAGGTGTCGAAGCCTCAATGTAGGTAAGCGGAGACACCCACAACGCGTTACCGGTGGACTCGATGACCGTATCGAGTCCCACTCCCTTCTCTGCTAACCGAGCAGGGTCGACCTGCACCTGCAACTGACGTTCGCGTTGACCGAAAATCGCGACATTCGCGACTCCACCGACCCCTAAGAGGTTGGGTCGCAACGTCCAACGGGCGAGGACACCGAGCTCAATCGGAGTGAGCGTCTTCGACGACAGTCCGATCATCATCACACGGCTCGCAGACGATTTCGGCTGAAGCATCTGCGGAGGCTTTGAGACGTTCGGCAGCGCGTGCGCCTGCGTGAGACGTTCCTGGACTACCTGCCGCGCTTTTGCAATCGGAGTTCCTGACTCGAAGATCATTTCAATGGACGACAACCCCGGTACAGATTTCGAACGCAACGACTTGAGGTAAGCCACGCCGTTCAGAAGATCCTGCTCCATCGGGACAGTAATCAACTGCTCCACCTCGGCAGCAGACAGCCCGAGGGCCTCCGTTTGTACCTCGACAGTGGGCGGAGCGAACTCCGGCAGCACCTCCGTGCGGAGTTTTGGGACCTGCCAAACGGCGAGTAAAAGTAGCACCGCGGAAGACCCGACTACCGGTCGACGGTTACGGGAACCCCATCCGATCAGCCAGCGCATGAGCTCGCTGCTCCTTCGTCTGTGGGCCGATGGACTGGTCGACAACAAGGTTGGCGAGTAAGAACAGGATTGGAATCCTTGGCTGTCCTCAACATCAGACGCGCCGCTGGTCTCCACGTACTAATCGGTCTCATTGGAGTCCTTGCATATTCGTTCTTGCGACGAGGTGGTTGTGTGACTCGAACGTGAAATTCCGAACCACGAGTGATTCGAGGAATCTCTTTCGTGGAACCAAACGGAGAAGGTCGAGCCTGTCGAGCAATACGGCAGCGAAAACGACGGTGATTATTCCGCGACCACGAGCGCGCAACTTCGAAGGAATGAAAGAGTTCGGCATCGACCGGAGCATTTGCTCTAGGGCGAAACTTGGGACTTCTCTTCTTCGTAAAGAAGCGACGCCGGGTGCGGCGCCTGCGAAGCAATTGCCCATACTGAACGTAAGGGGCGCTCAAGCGGGGCCATCGAAACAAGGGGGTTTCGATGGGTCGTTAAGTCTCAGGCCAGTCGAGAGACGCCAGCAAACTGCGCGTCATGGCGCAATAAAACTAGAGCTCCGGAAGGGAATCGATACCGTCATGATTCGGGGCCATTGAGCTGAGCACCTCGTCAAGCAGGACGATAGACAACACGCTACGCGTTGTCAACAAAGTTGATGAGAATTCAATCGTGCGGAAGTTGCGTACAGCAGTTCATTGAGATTGATGGTTGGAATTCGATAGTGTTCGCTGTGGGAACATCCAAACCAATCAGAGATAGGAACGAAATGATGACGGCCAATCAAAACCTAATCTCTCGAGCGAGAAGCTCCGTCGCCGCTGTGGGTGTCGGGATTTCAGTATCGATTTTGCTGACCGCTTCGTTGGCAGCGTGTGGAGGTGATTCGAACAACGCGTCAAACGACGCTGCCGCGGTCGACGCGCCGCTCGGGCTCGATGACGCAGGGTTAGCCCTCAAACAGACCCGGGTCGAAGAACTGGTGAAAGCCTGTATGAAACGTGCGGGATTCGAATATGTTCCCGTTGATCCGAACGCGACCAAGGCTGCTATCACGGGTTCGAGCGGACTTACTGATGACGAATTCCGACGCCAGTTTGGCTACGGGATCAGCACTGTCTTCGAAAAGGTCGTAGAAATCAGCCAGTCGTCGCAGTCCGTCGACCCAAATGTGACCTACCGAAGTCGACTCGATTCGGCTGGACAGCAGGCCTTTGACGTCGCTCTCACAGGTGGAAAGGCCGATGTTTCTGTGTCGGGCGCAGTCGAGGGGGCAAAGGCCGGCGACCTGGAGGGACTCGGAGGCTGTGTCGAAGAAGGCACAACCGCGGTATTCGGAGGAACCAACGTGATTTCGGCATTGGCCAAGATCGAGGAACTCGACGCGCGGGCTGAGGCCGATGAACGTCTCATCAAGGCCAGGGCGGACTGGTCGACTTGCATGCGGAAGGAGGGCTTCGACTACTCAGAACCCAACGCTGTCGATGGCGCCATGATGGAGAAACTCGCTGCGATCGTCGGGCCCGCCGCAGCAAATGTCCTCGGGGAAGATGCGAGATTCAGCCCTCTTGTGTTCGGCACCGACGCACTGCCCCCCTACGACAAGGTTGCGCTCGCACGCCTACAGGCGGAAGAACTCGCAACTGCCGAAGCTGACCTCCAATGTGAAGAGAAGTACGTGGTTGACGCAGAAGACAAGGTGAAGGCCGAGTACGTAAAGCAGTTTGCAGAGGAGAATGCGGTGCTTCTGTCCAAAGCACAGGCCGAATTGCAGAATCCCAAGTGAGGCGCTCGATCGCGGCGGCCGGAATTGTCGCGACCATTGCAACATCCACGGGCGCTGGATGGGTCGCAGCGACTCGGGTGAAGTCGCCGGCCAAAATATCGGCAGAAGCAGCCCCCCCGCTAGCTTCACTGATCACCTACCCGGTTGAGAAGCGAGTGCTGAGCTCAGATCTCATCGTTCGGGGAACCATGCGTTACAGCGACCCTATCGTCGTGGTGCTAGCCCCCTCTGCCCTTCGCCCGCCGCCCGTCCTGGTCAGCGAACCGCCGGTCAAGGGGGCAACGCTTGAAGAAGGCGATGTTGCTCTGGTGGTGTCTGGTCGGCCGGTGTTTGCCATTGTCGGGGCCACCCCCAACTACCGCGACCTTGGCCCAGGAGCCGTCGGCACTGACGTTCAACAGCTTGAAGAGTTTCTCGATCGTGGCGGCTTTACGCCCGGCACGGTCGACGGCCGTTTCGACGGATCGACTGGCGCAGCGGTTACCAAGTGGTACGCGGACTCGGGATACCAAGCTCTCGGGCCGAACGACCAACAGCGCGCAAGTATCCTGCTCGCGGAGTCGACGTTGAGTCAGGCCACTGATCGTCTCCTCCAGGCGCGGCAGGCCGATTTGCTCAACCGCTCTGGGGCCAAGCCCGCTGATCTCGTCGACGCCAGGGCGGCAGTTGCTGCTGCCAAAGCCGCTGTGGTAGCGGCACGCAATACCGCGTCACGAGACGCAGCCCGCGGGCAGTCTGACCTTGCCCTGAAAGAGGCCGACCTGCTGAACAAGCAGGCTGACGTCACGACGAAACAAGCAGCCGTCGAGGGGGCAACCATCGCTCTCGAGGAAGCGCGTCGACGCGACGCGCTTGCCGCCTCGGGAGCGAGCGCGGCAACCGGTGTCGTCGTCACACCGGAGCAACTCGCGTTGTTGCAAGAAGGACTTGACGAAGCTACCGCTGCAGTCACGGCAGCGGAGGGGGACCTCACAGCGGCTGAAGCGATCGCAAACACGGTCCGCATCACCGGAGAAGCGGCGGTTGCCGAGGCGCGGGTCAGGGCGAGCGCAGCGTCTACCTACATCACCGATGGGCTGACCCCGCAAGAGCTTCTCGCAGCGGCTGCAGCAGGAAGGACCGCCCAAGCCGCGGTGGTGCTCGCCGAAGCGACTGCCACCAAAGACAACGCCGTCGCCGCCGCAGATATTTCCGCCAAGAAGTCGATTCTCACGGCCGCTCAACTGCGCGCCACCCGGGCCAGCCAACGGATCGAAACTGCAAAAACCGGTGTCGATCCGGCCACGGGTTTGAAGGTGTCATCCGCCGGAGATCGGGCCAATAGTCAGCTTGCTGTGAAACAGGCAGAACTAGCCGTCCGTCAGGCAGAAATCGTCCTTTCACCGGCGCAGGCGGTCTTGCTTGCCGCTCAGGGCGAAATCGACTCGCTGCGCGAAGTGAATGCGCTCACCGCCGAGGCCAACCAGGACGCCATCGATGACGCCCAGGCGCGCGTCAAGTCGGCATCGGAGCGAATTGTCGCGCTCAATCGACCCGGGGCAGGAGGCAAAACGCTCAGCCAGGCGGTCACAGTGGCAGAGGCCGAAGTGTCGCGGCTCCGAGCCGAACTTAACAAGACCGTCAGCGCCATCGGCGTCCAAGTTCCAGCAAACGAGCTTGTGTTCCTGCCCTCCTTGCCTCTTCGGATCGACGACACCAAAGTGAAGCGAGGCGATTCCGCCAGCGTTGAAGTGATGACCGTGAGCGGAACTCGTTTTGCAGTTGACGCGGCCCTGTTAACAACGGAGGCGCCGCTCACCCAAGTTGGTGCAGCCGTGACGATCGAAGCGCCAGAGTATGACTACAAGGGCACGGGAAAGATCACATTCCTTGCCGACAAGCCTGGCCTTCGTGGCACAGATGCTCAGCACATCGCCATCGAAGTATCTCCTACTGACGCCGCGGTCCAGCTCGTAGGTGCGTCGGTCCGACTCACTATCCCGACGAAGACCACGAAGGGCGAGGCGTTGATCGTACCGGTGAGTGCGTTGTCCGTTCGGGCGGACGGGAGCACCCAGCTGCAGATCGAAGAGTCGTCGGGTTCGGTCCGAACAGTGATAGTGACGGCCGGCCTGTCTGCTCAGGGTTTCGTGGAGATCGTTCCATTGAAGGGTTCGGTGAACATTGGTGATCGTGTCGTCATCGGGGCCGCAGGATTCGCGCCGACTGAGACATCAGCGGCCGGCCCACCAGCGTCCTCGGTCGCGTCCGAGAGTCCGTCCGAACCACAACCGACGACAACTATCGGAGGGGATGGCGAACGTGCCGTGTCCACGTCCGCCGCCAACCCGTCGTGAACACGATGCAGTTCACGATTTCCCTTCGACACAAAAGACAATCCGATGTGGTCGAGGGGAACGCCAACGGTTCGAGCGAAGTCACTGTGGCGCCCCTCGATTCAGGTCCGTTGCTTGAGTTGATCGAAGTCGGGAAAGTTTTTCCCAGCACCCCTCCGGTCAGCGCGCTTTCCAATGTGAATCTGCGGATTATGTCCGGAGAGTATGTGGCGATTGAAGGACAGTCCGGCTCAGGAAAATCGACGCTGCTCAACGTCCTTGGATGTCTCGACCGACAGACTCACGGGACGTACTTGTTCGATGGAATCGACACCTCGGAACTGACTGACTCCGAGCGCGCCGAGCTTCGCGGCAATCGCATCGGGTTCGTTTTCCAAGCGTTTCACCTTCTGGCTCATCGAAGCGTCCTCGAAAACGTGATGCTTGGAGAGCTTTACCTCGCCAACCCCCGGTCGGAGCGGAAACGGGAAGCTCTGATTTGCCTCGATCAGGTCGGGATGAATCATCGAATTTCGTTCCTCCCGACACGCCTTTCGGGTGGCGAACGGCAACGAGTCGCCATAGCACGGGCTCTCATGGGCAACCCCCGAGTTCTCTTGTGTGACGAGCCGACCGGAAATCTCGACACAAGGAACACCGAGATGGTGCTCGACCTGCTTGACGCATTGGTTGCGCGGGGAATCACCGTCCTTGTGATAACCCATGAAGGTTCGGTCGCCCAACGAGCTCAACGGCGGCTCCGCATCGTCGACGGGTTTGTATCCGAACTCGCCGGGACCCAGTCGTGAAGCGGCTTCGCCCAGGTCGAAACGCAGGGGTCGACGGTCGATATGGCCAGAAGAAGACCCGACTTAAGCTTGTAGATCTGCTGGTCGAAGCGAGTTCCGGTGTGCTGTCCCGGCCGGGTCGGGCAGTGCTCACCATTCTCGGAACGGTGTTGGGTATCGGTGCGCTCGTCGCTACCCTCGGCATCTCGAAAACGGCAGGCAACCAAATCGTTGGGCGCTTCGACGCGCTCGCAGCAACCGAGATCGTGGCGACGCCCCGAGTAGTTGGCCGATTGACGGTCAATGCCATTCCATGGAACGCACAGGACCAACTCGAACGACTGAATGGCGTGGTTGCTGCGGGAACGTTGGCGGACATCGCCACCAACGGCGCTCTCGTACGTTCGGTGCCGGTCAACGACCCACAGGGGCAGAGCCTGTTTCAGATGCCAATCAAGGCAGCGTCTCCCGGGCTGTTTCGCTCTACCCGAGCGGAACTTGCAACCGGTCGGTTTTTCGACGTTGGCCACTCCGACCGAGTTGAACGTGTCGCCGTGATCGGCAGCGCCGCCGCCCTGAAGCTCAACCTCGCCAGGGTCGATCAGTTGCCCGCGATTTTCGTGGGAGATCAGCTGTATACCGTTATTGGGATCATCAGTTCCGTCGCGCGGCAACCCGATCTCATTTCGTCGATCATCATTCCCGAGGGGACGGCGCGAAAGGAGTTCCGTCTATCGGGCCCATCAATGGTTGTGGTTGAAACTCAGATTGGTGCGACGAACCTCATCGCCGAGCAGATTCCGCTGGCGTTGTCACCCAACGACCCGTCGCGGATCAAGGTATCTGCTCCCCCTGAACCCAAGCTCGTCAAGGACGGAATTCAGAGCGATCTCAATTCTCTCTTCCTGGTGCTCGGTGCCGTTTCCCTACTCGTCGGCGCAATTGGGATTGCGAATGTGACCCTTGTTTCGGTGCTGGAACGTACGGGGGAAATCGGTCTGCGTCGCGCTCTCGGGGCCGGACGTCGCCATATTTCGTTGCAATTTCTCGCCGAGAGCACGGTTCTGGGTTTAATTGGTGGCGTTCTCGGGGCTTCGTTGGGTCTGCTCGTCGTTGTCGGAATCGCACTGACTCGACAATGGACTGCGGTGATCGATCCGAAAGTTCCTCTCGCTGCCCCCTTGCTTGGGGCCGGAGTAGGCCTGATCGCCGGTTTGTACCCCGCCCTGCGGGCCGCACGAATGGAGCCGGTCGAGGCGCTCCGATCCGGGACCTGACGCCGTACTGCCTCCGGGCTAGGAAGGGTTGTCGGACAGGGTCAAATCGGCGGAGTTCCGTTCCTCCGCCTGCCGCAGCGAACGCTGCCGGGTCTTGCGCCACCAGCGGCGGGCAAGCCATGCACCAAGGAGGAGTACAGGCGTCCAGGGCAGAAGAGTCGCCAGCACGACAAGGATTGCTTGGCCTGTATTGACCAGTGCAACCCAGCCGGCACGGAGTCCCTCGGAGGGCGTCGTATTGGTGTCGTCGACAGCAGCTTCGGAACGTTCGAAGAGCTGCACACTTACGGTTGCGAGCGCCACCTGGTGTTTCAACAAGGTCGCCTGGCCCGTGAGCTGTTCCACGAGAGCGTCCCGTTGTTGCAACTCCGACTCGATCTCGATGACGTCGCTCACTTTGACAGCTTGAGCCATGAGTTGCTCCATGCGATCACGACTGAGCTTTGCCGACCGAATGCGGGCGTCGAGGTCGACCAGTTCTGCGGTGACGTCGGCCGCTGCGACGCTGCGGTGGCGGACCTTGCCTAACTTGTCCAACCCGGTCATCGTGGCGTCGAAGGCGGTGGGAGGTACCTTCAAGGTGATGTTGGAGCGCCCTTCGTCGCGCACGTCGGTCAAGACATAGCCGCCAGCGGCAACGGTCTGTTTGCGCAGCGCTGCTGCTGCCGCAGTGGCATTGTCGACTTCAACCGATGCTTCCGCCGTATAGACGATCTGACGCTCGGTGGTCCGGCCCGGCTCCTCAGAGGCGACGGCCTTGTCCAGATCGACCGGCGATTGGTTGTTGTTCAAATCAGCCTCGGCGTCGCCGCTCGCAGCGGGCTGTTCACGAGAGCCTCCGACGGAGCTGACCGAGATGTCAGCCTGCCGGCTATCTGCCGCCTGTTCGGAACAGGCGGTCAGAAACACAGCAATGACCACGACTGACATTGCAATGGTCGTTCTCGACCGCCTCGATGCCGTGCCGACGCCCCAGCGGTTTGATTGACTACCCATGATTGTGTGCCCCTGTGTCGTCGCCGAGTTGATGCAGTGTTGTAGGTCCGACGTCGGGGCGCTGAGAATCGTTCCCGGTTGGGCGAAAAGTGTGGAACACGGTGGGCGAGTTGATTCGGGCTGGGACGGCAGCAGCGGCACTCGGTATGGTCTGGCGATGGATGACGCCACCGGACACATTCGCATTGAGCGAGAGGAAGGCGACAGCGCAGGCGTGGCCTGGCTGATCATCGATCGGCCGGCGAAGCGCAACGCCATCACCTACAAGATGCTGTTCGAGGTTGTTCAGGCGTTCAGTTCCCTTGGCGACGATCCCGATGTTCGGGTGGTCATCCTGACGGGCGTGCCGGGTTCGTTCTGCGCTGGGACCGATCTTGCAGATCTGGCGACCATTCCCGGAGAGACTCGTGGGTTGCGAGGATCGGCCACGGACGACCATGTCTGGTGGCCTGCGGTTGCGTGTCCGAAGCCGGTGATCGCAGCCATTGACGGGCCGGCGTTTGGTATGGGTGCTGAGTGGACTTCGCAGTGCGATGTTCGGTTCGCAACACCAAATGCACGGTTTGCATGGAACTTTGCGCACCGAGGCCTTGTGCCAGACACCGGAGCTGGCTCGTGGCTACTCCCCCGCTTGATCGGCGTCCAGCCGGCATTACGCCTCTTGTATTCGGGGGAACCCATCGGTGCAGATGAGGCGTTGCGATTGGGTTACGTGTCGGCCGTGGTTGAACCCGAGGACCTTCGAAAGGCGGCGTTGGATGAAGCAGGACGTTTCTTGCAGGCATCACCCATGTCGCAGCGCCTGATCAAGTCTCTTGTGTACGAAGGACTTGGGCGCGATGTTCGTACACATATGACCCATCACACCGAGGCCATGGCCGCCAGTTTCAAGAGCGACGATCACCGAGAAGGTGTCGCATCATTTCTCGAACGCCGCCCCGCCCGCTTCACGGGACGCTAACTCTTCAGGCGGAAGGTGAGTCGATTCGCAGTGTGAGTTGACGTTGACCGCATCGCCAAAATCTGGTGTCGATGGGGGGACTTGAACCCCCACGGGATTTCTCCCACCAGCCCCTCAAGCTGGCGCGTCTGCCATTTCGCCACATCGACGTGGACTCCCGAAGGAGCGTCATACCTTAGCGCGCCTTCCGGAGGATCAAGTGCCAACTCGGCGGCCCACACCTCGTAGCGTACGAAACGTGAGGATCACGATTCGGGCAAAGCCTCGCTCATCGCAGAGTCGCCTCACGCTCCTGCCCGACGGCACGTACACAGCTCACCTCCAGGCCGGGCCGGTTGACGGAGCTGCCAACGACGAACTGGTGCGGCTTGTGGCCAAACACTTTGCAGTCCCCCGCAGCGCGGTGACCATCGCAACTGGAGCAACAGGCCGCACAAAGTTCGTCGACGTCGCAACTCCCACTCAATAGCGGGTGGCGCCCGTTGGGGCTGCAAGAATCGACGGCGTGCCAGCCAACGCCGACGCCATCCAGACCATCGTCACACTCGACCTGGAAGGCGTAATGGTCCCCGAAATTTGGATTGCCGTCGCAGAACGCACCGGAATCGAAGCGTTGCGTCGGACCACCCGTGACGAACCGGACTACGACAAGCTCATGCGTTACCGGCTGGACCTGATGGCCGAACACGGCCTCACCATGTCGGTCATCTCCGACGTCATCGCTGGTTTGTCACCGCTCGACGGAGCTAAGGACTTCCTCGACGCCCTGAGGGCCCGCACACAGGTGGTCATCCTCTCTGACACCTTTGAACAGTTCGCAGCGCCGCTCATGGTGCAACTGGGCATGCCTGCCATCCTTTGCCATCGCCTCATCGTTGAGAACGACCGCATCGTCGGCTACACACTCCGCCAGCCGGACCAGAAACGCAAAGCCGTCCAGGCCTTCCACGGCCTCAACTACCGGGTGATAGCCGCAGGCGACAGCTACAACGACACCGCCATGCTGGCCGAAGCCGACGCTGGTTTTCTGTTCCACTCCCCTGCCAACGTGATTGCCGAGTTCCCGCAATTCCCAGCGCTACACGACTTCGACTCGCTGCTCAACCAAATCACGGCACAGCTGTCCTAACCCCGGCCAACACGTCGCGGGAATCCACCTCGCAACAACGTTCCGAGGTGGATTACCCCCGTGTTCGACGGGTTGCTCAACCTCGGATTCACTCCGTCCCTCCGCTCACCACTCAGCCGCGCCCAAATGGGGGCAGACCTCTCTCGCGCTACTCCGGGAAGTGGCAGGCGACGGGGTGGGTGGCGCCACTCGGGGTAACCAGCAATGGTTCCTGCGATGCGCACAGGTCCGTTGCCTTCCAGCAACGGGTGCGGAAACGGCAGCCAGACGGAGGGTTGGCCGGCGATGGGATGTCGCCTTGCAGCACAATGCGGTCACGCTTGCGTTCGCGCTCCTGGCGCGGATCGGGCAACGGCACTGCGGACAACAACGCCTTGGTATACGGATGCGATGGGTGGCTGAACACCTGCTCCCGTGTCCCCATCTCCACGATCTTGCCCAGATACATCACGCCAATGCGGTCCGAGATGTGGGCAACAACGGACAGGTCGTGTGCGATGAACACATACGTGAGGTCCATCTCCTTCTGGAGGTCTTCCAGCAGGTTCACGATCTGGGCCTGAATGGAAACGTCGAGCGCTGACACCGGCTCGTCGAGGAAGATCAGCTTTGGCTTGTTTGCCAACGCCCTGGCCACACCCACACGCTGACGTTGGCCGCCAGAGAACTCGTGCGGATACCGGGACCCGTGCTCGACTGCCAGGCCGCAGGTGACCAACAGGTCGTCGACACGTGCGTTGGCCCTGTCCTTGGGGACACCCTGCACAATCATCGGCTCGGCAATGATCTGACGAACCGTCATGCGTGGGTTGAGCGACGCATACGGGTCCTGGAACACAATCTGCATGTCGGCGCGAAGCGCCCGCACGTCTTCGCCGTCCAACTGCGTGATGTCACGCCCAGCGAAGAAGATCTGCCCGCTGGTGGCACTCATCAGCTTCAACACCAGGCGCGCAGTGGTGGACTTGCCACAACCGCTCTCCCCGACCAGGCCGAACGTCTCGCCACGCATAACCGAATATGAAATGTCGTCGACGGCCTTCACATGCCCGACCGTGCGCTTCAACAGCCCACGCTGAATGGGGAAATGCTTGACCAGGTTGCGAACCTCAAGCAGCGGGGTGGAGTCGGTGGTGTTCACTTTGGTGCTCCTGCATCGGCAAAGACTGGTGCGTTGGACGAGAAGCCCACTTCGCGGACACGGATGCAACGCGCCTCGTGGTTCAGGCCTGCATCGCTCACTGGCAGCAGTTCTGGAACATCGGTGGAACACGCTGGGATGGCGAATGTGCAGCGAGGAGAAAAACGGCAGCCAGCTGGCGGGCGCGACATCAGCGGAGGTGCGCCGGGAATTGGCTCGAGTCGACCGCCGCCCAGCTGATCCACACGCGGGATGGACTTGAGCAGGCCCCAGGTATATGGCATGCGCGCTTTGTAATAGAGGTCTTCGACCTCGGCCTTCTCAACAACCTGTCCGCCGTACATGACCATCACGCGGTCGGTCATTCCCGCGACCACACCAAGGTCGTGGGTGATGAGCAAGATGGCAGCGCCAAGCTGCTTGGCAGAGTTCTCAATGACCTCAAGCACCTGGGCCTGCACGGTGACGTCGAGTGCTGTGGTTGGTTCGTCGCAGATGAGGAGCTGTGGTTCGCAGGCAAGCGCCATGGCGATCATGGCGCGTTGGCGCATACCGCCGGAGAACTGGTGCGGGTAGTCGTCGACGCGTTCAGCCGGGTTAGGAATACCCACGAGACCGAGCATGTCGATTGCCTTCGTACGCGCCTGACCACGGGTCATGTCCTGGTGGGTGCGGATCATCTCTTCGATCTGGTTCCCGATTGTGTACACGGGGTTCAGCGAAGACATGGGGTCTTGGAAGATCATCGAGATCTGTCCACCACGGATGCGGCGCAGTTCCTTGTCGGAGAGCTTCAGCAGGTCTTGGCCCTTCCAGAAGATCTCGCCGGTTTCGATACGGCCAGGTGGGACAGGGATGAGGCCAAGCACGCTCATGGCGGTAACGGACTTGCCAGAACCGGACTCACCAACAATGCCAAGAACTTCGCCCGCGTGGACGTCGAAACTGACCCCGTCGACGGCTTTGACGACGCCTTCGTCGGTATGGAAGTACGTGCGCAGATCGCGCACGGACAGCAAAACGTCACCGGATGGCATCAGTCAACTCCACGAAGTTTGGGGTCTAGGGCATCACGCAGGCCGTCGCCGACGAGTGCAATGGAAACAGTCAGAAGCACCAGCACCGTTGCCGGAACCAGCAGAAGGTGCGGGTAACTCTGGAACTGCCCGCGGGCGTTACGAATCATCACGCCAAGTGCCGGCGTTGGCTCGATGAAGCCAATGCCGAGAAACGAAAAGATGGACTCGACTTGGATTGCACCAGCAATGCCGAAGGCGATGCTGATGATGATGGGCGGCAGCGCGTTTGGCAGGACGTGATTCATGATGATCCGCCGAGTGGACGCACCGGTGGCACGAGCTGCCTCGATGTAGTCCTGGCTGCGGATCTGGAGCACCGACGCACGGAACAGCAATGCCGTTGACAACCAACCCGTGAACACCAAGGTGATGAGGATGGTCCAGAAGTTTGCGCCGAACACCGCTACAGCAGAGATACCGATGATGACGTACGGGATTGCGTACACGGCATCGATCACGCGGCCAATCGCTAAGTCGACCCAGCCGCCCCGGAACCCGCCCAGCCCACCAAGCACCATGCCGATGGCCGTTGACAGGACGGTGACCGCCATGGCCAACGTGAGTGAGATGCCAAGACCGCGTGAGATGCGTCGAAGAATGTCTCTACCCAACGTGTCGGTGCCGAGAATGCCCTCGTGGGAGAACACGCCTTTGCGTTGCAGACCTGGGCGAGCCGAGGTGTAGTTGCCACGCAGGAAGAAGAAGCCGTAGAGCGCGAACAACACCAGGCCGATGAACACCACCAATGCAGCAACGGCCACCTTGTTGCGGCGAAAGCGACGGAACGCGTCGGCCCAGAACGTGTCTCGGTTGCCCAGCAGCTCGTGGTCTGGGTTGATTGCGGGTTGCGGGGTGTCGGCCATTTCAGAACCAGTGGTGTTCATGAAATTGCCTTCTCTTCCAGGCGGATGCGAGGGTCCAGCACGGAATACGCAACGTCCACTGCTAAGCGCGTGAGAGCAGCAACCACGATGACGACGGTGGTGAGCCCAAGCACAATTGGCGCGTCTTGGATTTGTGCGCCATCGGCAATGCGAGAACCCAAGCCACTGATGCCGAAAACGGATTCCGTTTGTACCGCAATGCCGAAGATCTCGACCAAGGCCAAGCTGAGCGCCGTGACGTACGGGATGAGCGCGTTACGAAGTGCGTGGCGTACAAGGACCCGTCGTTTTGACAGGCCCTTGGCAAATGCTGTGCGCAGATAATCAGCGCGCATCTGTTCCAACATGGAGGACCGCAGAAGGCGAGCAAGGTATGCCATCTGAACAATGCCGACCACAATTGCCGGGAGTACAACGCCCTTCCAGTTTCCGGTGGGAAACACCAGGAACCGCCACTGATTGTCTTCAGGCCAGCGGAAATTGAAGTTGAAGGCGTTCATCCAGGTTCTGCCGCCCTCGAATTGCCTTCGTGGGATCACACCGAAGAACACCTGCGCAAGGAGCCCGGAAACGAACACGGGCACTGCTTGCAGGGCGATGGAGCCAAGCGTGGTGAGTTTGTCTTGCAAACTGCCGCGCCGGACCGCCGAAATGAAGCCGAGGAACAACGAACCAAAAACTTGAACGAAACCGCCCCACACCAACAACCGTACGGAGTTGGACATGGTTTCTTTGAGCGCCTTGTTGACCGACTCGCTGTTGCGGAACGAGTAGCCGAAGTCCCCCTTGCCAAGGTTCACGAAGAACCGGGCGTATTGCTCGGGGACGGATTTGTCGAGGCCGTACTTGGCTCGCAAATTGCGTTGCGTTTCCACCGATTGGGCCTTTTCGCCGGCCTTGGCATCGATGGCATCGCCGGGCATCAATTGGATGAGCCCGAACATAAAGGTGAGCGCGGCCCACACGGTGATGAGGGTCAACCCCAACCGCTTGAGGAGATAAGTACCCATCAGAGGTGACGAGCCGGGCGCCAGATGATTGCCGACCCAGCCCTATCCAGGTGCGAATGCACGCTGAACGAAGGCTGGGCGACCACATCATTTACTTGGCGAAGGGGCTGGGGTCAGCCTTCGACCGTGAGCTGCTGGTACAACACGAAGCCCAGCGGCGTGTTTGCGTAGTTCTTCACCTTCGGGGAGAACACGATGTTGTTTGCACGGTTCACCGTCGGCATGATCACGATGTCTTGCGTCAACGCGATCTTCTCTGCCTGCTGGTAGTACTCGGCAGCCTTTGCAGGGTCAGCTTCGGCACGAGCCTTGTCCACCAAGTCGGAGAACTCGGCTGAGTCATATGCCACCAGGTTGTCGCCGCCGATTGAGGACTTGTGCAGCAGCGGGAACATGAAGTTGTCGTACAAGACGTAGTCAGCAAACCAACCGGCACGGATGATCTGGCCTTCTCCGTCGCGCATCTTGGTGAAGTACGTACCGTCAGCTGGGAATGGATTGAGCTCTGCGTCGATGCCAGCTTCTTTCAGGTTGCCCTGAATGATGGTGGACACCTGGTCCCAGTTGGCACCTTCGTTGTAGGAAAGACGCAATGGCTTGTCCAGCTTGTTTCCAGCTGCAGTCCATTCGGCGAAGGCAGCCTTGGCGCCCTCGAGGTCACGGTCTACGCCTAGGCCGAGGCCATCTGTGTAGCCAGGAATACCCTTTGGCACCAACTGGCCGGTTGGGACGCGCTGGCCTTCGTAGATCTGATCGGAGATTTGTGCACGGTCAATCGACTTGACGATTGCTTCGCGCAGCTTCACGTTCTTGGTGCCGCCGAGGATTGGGTCATCCCAGCGGAAGCCCCAGTAGTCCGTGCCCAGCACAACGCCGAGACCCTGATCGCCGTACTTCTCTTTGGCTTCCTTGTAACGGCCCGCAGGCACTGCGGCCGAGAGGCCCTGGCCGGACTCGAACTGGTTGTAAGCAGTGTCAACGTCGCCGGAGATCTTGAACTGGATCTCGGAGAGCGTGCCAGCGGTGCCGCCGTAGTTCTCGTTGCGAACAAGAGCAACCTGGCCGCCAGCCTTGTTGGTAATGGCTTCCTTGAGCTTGTAGGGGCCGTTGCCAATGAGGTCCATGGTGTTTTCCAACGTGGCGGGTGCTTTTGCATTGGCGTCAGTCATTGGGGAGAACACAGGGTGCGACGCAATTGCGGGGAACCCGAGGAATGCGTTGGTCAGGGTGACGGTCAGCGTGCCAGCTGCATCGTCAGCAACAACGGACGTTGGCTCTGGGCCGGTGCCGCCGTTCCATTCCTGGAAGCCAGCGATGATGTAGCTGTGGTACGCCACCTCAGATGCCATCTCCTTGGAGGTTGCGCGGACCCATGCTTTGGCGAAGTTGGAAGCCTTGACGGCTTCGCCGTTGGAGAACTTGCCGTTGGGGTCGAGGGTGAACACCCAAGTCTTGCCCTGATCTGCGGTTTCCCACTTGGTTGCAGCTGCTGGAACCAAGGCACCGGCTGCGTCGGTGTCGGTCAGCGAGTCGTACATCAACACCGACACCTGAGCGCCGGTGAGGGTGGAGGTGAGGGCAGGATCGATGTGATCTGCCTCGCCTGCTGCGAAGTTCTGCAGGTCGACGAACACTCCACCGTCGGCAGCCGCTGGCGCGTCCGCTGCTGGTGTGGTGTCTGCTGCGGCGGTGTCGGTAGGAGTTGTCTCGGTTGCAGCGACTGTGTCAGCCGGTGTTGTTTCGACGACTTCTGCCACTGCTGTTGTATCGCTGGATGAATCGGAACTACTGGAACAACCGATTAGGGCTGTTGCGGCAAGTCCGAGAATCGCTGCGACACGGATACCCGTGTAACGCTTCATTGGTCTCTCTCTTCGTTGTGGTGGGCTGAACTCCACCCTGGAACTACTGGGTGGTCAAACACTGCAGCTGACTGCAGCTTCGTGGCACGACTTGCCCGCAATTGGTGGCTTAAAGCCCCCTGAAGGCCTATTGCAGGCGAAGCGCCAAGATAACGACGGTCAGAATCCAAGTAAGCCCGGCGATAACCGTGAGTCGATCAAGGTTGCGTTCCACCACGGTGGAACCGGCTGCGGCGCTGGCTGCGCCGCCGCCGAACATGTCGGAAAGACCGCCGCCCCGGCCCGAGTGCAAGAGCACCAGGACGATCATGGCGAGCGCCGAAGCGACGTTGATGGCAATGATGAGATAGGTCAGCACTGGAAATCCTTGGACGAACTGTCCGTGGAACGCCGGAATTGTGGTTCCGGTGTTGGTCGGTTGATGGTGAAAGGGTACCAAAGCACCGTTGTTTGGTTAACGAACGGGCGTTTTGGGCGTGTTGAAGTCATCGGGCACCACGAAGCTTGGGGTCCGCAGCGTCTCGTAGTCCTTCGGAGACAAAGAGAAACGCAGTGATGGTGATCACGAAGGCGAGGGTCGGGAAGATGAACAAGTGGATGAGATCCGGCGACGTGGTAGCAATCCGACTGTCGGCGATCAGCCGTCCCCACGAGGGGGTTGGCTCTTGGAATCCAACGTTGAGAAATGAGTACGCAGACTCGTTGAGAATTGCCACGCCGATGCTTTGCCCAAGCCCGGCAATGGTTTGCGGGAAGGTATTGGGCAGCAAGTGCGACCACAAGATGCGAGGGGTGGACGCACCAGCGGCACGTGCGGCCTCGATGTAGTCCGCATTCTTGTACTGAAGAATGAGCGCCCTCTGGCCACGAGCCGAGTTAGGGAACTGCCGCACAATCGAGAAAATGGCAATCACCCAGATGGACCGACCAAAAACCGTGACGAAGGCGAGAGCCATCGCAATGTACGGCGTCGCGATGAACACATCGGCTACCCGCATCAAGATGCTGTCGAACCAACCGCCGTACCAACCGGAGAGCGTGCCCATCAGCAGGGAGACGATGAGTGTTCCTAGGGTGACAAGTACGGCCAACCGCATCGAGATCTGCGCGCCGTAGATGATGCGACTGAACAGGTCCCTACCCAAGTTGTCTGTTCCGAACCAGAACTTGCGGCTGGGTCCTTCGCTGAACCCACCAACAAACTGTTCGTCGAACCCGTACGGCGCAATCCATCGAGCAAAGATCGAAATGACAATGATGACGGTGACCAGGAACAGACAGAACATCGCAACCTTGTTGCGACGGAACCGTTTCCACACGTCGCGCCAGAACGTATCGGCAGCGTCCCGAGCGAGCTGGGTGTCTGCGTTGAGAACTACCTCTGGTGCGTTCATTGGATCTTCACCCGTGGATCGATAAAGCCGTACAGCAGGTCCACGAGAAGCGTGACCACGATGGTGATCAGCACGATCACGCTGCAGAAGGCGAGCACGGTTGCAGAGTCCTGCTGGCCAACGGCCTGAGAGATGGTGCCGCCGAGACCTGGAATGTTCCACACGGTTTCGGTGAGAACCGCGTAGCCGAAGGTGTTGGGAATCGCCAGGCCGATGGAGGTGACGATTGGGATGAACGCATTACGAAGACCGTGTTTGAACAGCACGCTGCGTTCGCTGAGCCCCTTGGCTCTTGCCGTGCGCAGATAATCAGCGCGCAGTACTTCGAGCATCACGGTGCGAGTACCGCGAGCCTGGCCCGCGTATTCCACGGAAGCAATGGTGATGACGGGCAGCAGCAGTGTTCGCCACGTTCCGCCAAGGGGGATGACGCCGAACCATTCCTGCGGTCCGAGGTCCCATTGAATGGGGAAGTGGGTCCATTTTGGCCAGTTCCACTTGAGCGGACCGGGCATGACACCCAGTGCAAACTGCAACAAGATGCCCATCACGAACGGGGGCATTGCGTTCAACAAGATGCTTTGCGCGCCGGTTGCCCTATCGAACGCTCCATTGCGTTTGACGGCGGAGTACACACCGGTGATAACGCCAAAGACGGAGTAGGTGAGGACGCCCCAAAACGCGAGCCGGCCGCTAGAAGCGAACGACTGCTTGAGCATGGTTGAAATTTCGCGATTTTGCGCTGACATGCCGAAGTCAAACGTGACCAACCGACGCAGCGACTTGAGGTACTGAATGGGTACGGGGTCATCGAGGCCGTACAGACGATCGAGATTTTTCTTCACTGCGGGGGTCATGGCCCGCCCGGTATCGCCGGACTGGGTGGTGATGTCCCCAGGAATGATCCACAACAAGAAAAAGAGGAACGATACAGCGCCCCACATCACCAACAGTGAGTGGAGAAGCCGACGTACAAGATAAGTGCCCATACCGAATGTTTTTCGTGAAAGGTGGCGGGCGGGGCGAAACGTTAAGGCTTCGCCCCGGCCCCTCACTCAGTCAGTCACTTAAGCGCAACCTCGTTGTAGTCAACGAACGACGTTGGGCCCTGAGCTTTGGCGTAAGCCTCGGCGTTGACCTTTGCAGACAAGATGGTTGACCACTTGTTCCAGTACAGCGGCACAACAATGCCCTGGCCCATGATGATGGTCTCAGCCTGCTGGTACAACGCATTGCGCTTGTTGTTGTCAGCAGTCGAACGTGCTTGCTCGATGAGGTGATCGACCTCGGCATTGCCGAAGCGGAACAGGTTGTCTCCACCGATGGACTCGGAAGCAAACAATGGATACATGAAGTTGTCGTACCCGGTGAAGTCGGCTGCCCAGCCAGCGCGGAAGGCCTGTCCTGGTGCGTCACGAAGACGGTCGAAATAGCCGGTTGGGTTGTCTGCTTCGATGGTGAGATCAACGTCGATCGCGGTCTTGACCGAGTTCTTGATGATTGCACCGATGTTGACGTTCGCAGGCGTATTGGCGATGCGCAGCTTGATTGCCGGAGCATCTTTGCCGTACTCAGCCATGAGCTTCTTGGCCTGTGCAGCGTTTGACGTTGCGTCGAGGCCATAAGCGTCGACCTTCACGCCTGCGATACCCGGAGGAGTGAAGCCAGTTGCTTCCTTGCGGCTGCCGTCGAAGATTGCGTCGTTGATGCGCTTACGGTCAACGGACAACGAGATGGCCTGACGCAGCTTGGCGTTGGCGAAGCCACCGACTGCCTTGTCTTCCCAGTTGAAGCCGAAGTACTGGATGACCAGCTGTGACTTCTTGGCTGCGGTGTCGCCGTACTTCTTGGTGAGTTCGCTGAAACGACCAGCGACCGTACCGGTGATGTCTGCCTGGCCGGCTTCGAACACGTTGAGCGCAGCAAGCTCGTCCTTGACGATCTTGAACTCGACGCCGTCAAGGTATGCCTTGTGGCCGTTAGGGCCGCCCCAGTAGTCCTCGTTACGGACCATCTTGATGTACTGGCCACGCTTCCATGGCTCTGCCATCTTAAATGGGCCGTTGCCGATCATGATGCCGTCGTGATAGGTACGGCCTGCCGCACAGCCAGCCTTGGTGAGGGGTGAGAACACCGTGTGCTGGGTCTCTGCGATGAAGTCCGCATATGGGCGGAGCAATTCAACGCTGAGGGTCATGGCTGAATCGTTGGCGACAACGCCAGAGATCGATTTGGTCTTGCCGTCGTCGACCGCTGCTTTTCCTGCGATGGAGTCAAAGTGGTAGGACAGTGGTGATGCAAGTGTCTCGCTGACGGCCCGGTCCCAGGAGCACTTGAAGCTGGAGGGAAGCACCTCTTCGCCGTTGGAGAACTTGGTTCCCTTGCGGATCTTGAATGTGATGGTCTTTCCGCTGACGGTTGGGAATGTCTCTGCGACGTTTGGCTTGAGTTCGCCGGTGTCGTAATCGATTTCCATCAGGCCGTCAAACAGCATGTTGGCAATCTGGCTTTCGTTGACCACGCTGGACAGGCCAGGGTCGCCTGCAGTGGTGGGGTCACCTGAGGCGAACGTGCCGACGTTGACCAATGTGCCGCCGGACTTCAGTGCGCCGGCCTTTGGTGCAGCAGCGGTTGCAACCGTGGTTGGTGCAGCGGTGGTGGCCGCAGCCTTGGTGGTGGTGGCTTTCTTGGTGGTGACTGTCTTCTTCTTCGTGGCTGCCTGAGCAGCTGGTGCGAAGATTGAAGCAGCAACTGCACCTGAGGCCACAAAGGCCAGGAGCTTCTTCTGCATAGGGATAAACCCTCCTTGGGATGGTGGTTGTTGATGGTTGGTTAACGGCAGGTGAGAAACCGGTAAGCAACAGACGGACGAACGCTAGCAGCCAGCTAACACTGGGTCTGGGAGCGCGCCTCTATATCTCTGTTCACTCAATAGTTGCTTCAGCAGTTGTTTCGGCCGTCACCTCGTGCCACTTGAACAACCAGGCAAAAAGACGGCGAACAGTCCTATTGGGGGTGCGAAGCGATGACGATCTTCGAAAATTCGTCTGGATCGAGGCTTGCGCCGCCGACCAGCAGACCATCGATGTCTGGCTGCGCCATCAGCTCGGCAGCGTTGCCGGCCTTTGCCGAACCGCCGTACTGAATGCGGACACGCAACGCTGCTTCTGCGCCAAAAGTCTCGGCTACCTGTGCTCGGACCGCAGCACACATTGCCTGAGCGTCGTCCGCTGTCGCAGTGCGGCCGGTGCCGATTGCCCAGATGGGCTCGTATGCAATGACCATCTTGGCCACGTCGTCTGCCTTCACCTTGGCCAAGCCGGCAACAACCTGAGCCTTCACCAGCGCTTCAGCCTCGCCAGCCTCACGCTGTTCCAGGGTCTCCCCCACGCACAAGATTGGGGTCATTCCGTGCTTCAAAATGGCCTTCACCTTTGCATTGACGCCCTCATCGGTCTCAGCGAAGAACTGGCGCCGTTCGCTATGCCCACAGATGACGTACGCAATTTCAAGCTTGGCCAAGAACGCCGGGCTGACTTCGCCCGTGAATGCGCCTTTGTCCTCGGTGTGACAGTGCTGCGCTCCCAAAATGAGGTCGCACTTCTTCTCGCTGGTGATGAACGTCTGGACGGTTCGGATGTCAGTGAATGGCGGGTGCACCGACGTATCGACTCGTGCATAGTCCTCTTGCGTCAGACGCATTGCCAGCTTTTCAACGCAATGAAGCGCTTCGAAGTGGTTGTGGTTCATCTTCCAGTTGCCGCTGATGAGCGGCTTTCGGATTGCAGCCATAGTTGTGGGTCCTTGATCAGTATGTGGGCGTATTAGCGGGAGGAGAGACCCATGCGGGCACCGGCGGCGCGCAGCGCTGCAAGACCTGGCAGGTCCCCGTTCTCGATGTACTCAAGAGATGCCCCACCACCGGTTGAGACGTGGTCCATGTCGTCGTCGAGCCCAAACTGCTTTACCGCTGCCGCTGAATCTCCGCCGCCCACCACGCTGAACGCGCGGGAGTCAGCCAGAGCCTGCGCCACGGTACGCGTTCCGGCTGCGAAACGATCGTCCTCGAACACACCCATCGGGCCATTCCACAAGACTGTGCGAGCTTCGCCGATGACATCGGAAAACGCTGCCGCTGTTCCAGGGCCAATGTCCAAGCCCTTCCAACCATCGGGAAGGTCCTTATGAAGCTGGCGAACTTCGCCGGAACGTTTGGCCGGGTTGGCGCCGAACGTACCTTCGGGGCTGAGCGCCGTGACATCGTGCGGCAACACAATGCGATCGCCGTACTCGGCCAACAAAGTTCGACACTTGTCGACCATGTCTGGCTCGAACAACGAACCGCCGATGCGATGTCCCTGAGCCGCGAGGAACGTGAAGCACATTCCTCCGCCAATAATGAGCTGATCGCAGCGCCCGAGCAGGGCCTCGATGACTTTGAGCTTGTCGCTGACCTTTGAACCGCCGAGGATGGCGACGAACGGCTTGGCGGGTGCATCGAGCAACCCACCCAGCACGTCTACTTCTTTGGCCAACAACCGACCTGCGGCGCTGGAAAGAAACTCTGGTGGCCCGACGATGGACGCGTGCGAACGGTGAGCCGCCCCGAATGCATCGTCCACGTACAGGTCTTGACCTGCGATGAGTTGTGCAACAAACGCAGGGTCGTTGGCCTCTTCCCCTGCGTTGAAACGCAGGTTGTCCAGTAACTGAACCTTCGGGGCAGACACGGCGAGGTGTTCGCGCACCGGATCCATTGTGTACAGAGGATCTGGTGCGCCCTTCGGGCGACCCAGATGCGAACACGCTGTGACGATGGCGCCACGCGACGTGAGCCACTCAAGCGTTGGCAGCGCAGCGCGAATTCGCAGGTCGTCGGTGATGACGCCGTTGTTGGTTGGCACGTTGAAATCACACCGAACCAACACCCGCTTTCCACTGACATCGCCCAGATCTTCGAGCTCAGGAACCCCAAACTTCATGCTTGTGCCGACCCCTCGTTACTGCTGGCCGTCAGGCCTTCTTCTTGCCCATATGAACACACAGGTCGACGAGACGGTTGGAGTAGCCCCACTCGTTGTCGTACCAACCGAAGATCTTCACGAGCGATCCGTTGACCTGCGTCAGCTTGGAGTCGAAGGTGCAACTTGCAGGGTTGCCAACGATGTCTGACGACACCAGCGGCTCGTCGGAGTAGTCCAACACCTTGGAAAGGCGGCCCTTCTTGGCAGCTGCAGCAAACGCAGCGTTGACCTGGTCAACGGTGGCTGCCTTCTTGAGCACACCCGTGAAGTCGGTGATGGAACCGTCTGGAATTGGAACCCGCAGCGACTGGCCATCGAGGCGGCCCTTCATGTTTGGCATCACCAGCGATGTTGCACGAGCAGCACCGGTGGAGGACGGTGTGATGTTGACCGCGGCAGCACGAGCACGACGCAGGTCGCTGTGTGGGCCGTCAACCAACATCTGATCCCCGGTGTAGGCGTGAACAGTGGTCATGAGGCCGTTCTCGACACCAAACGCATCGTCGAGCACCTTCACCATTGGCACGAAGCAGTTGGTTGTGCACGAAGCGTTCGAGACAACGATGTGCTTCTTTGGGTCGTATTCGTCTTCGTTGACGCCGACCACAAACGTTGCGTCTGCACCGTTCGATGGGGCACTGACGATGACGCGCTTTGCACCAGCTTCAAGGTGCAACGCAGCCTTGTCACGGTCGGTGAAGAAGCCGGTTGACTCGATGACGATGTCGACGCCGAGGTCTGCCCACTTCAACGCTGCAGGGTTGCGCTCAGCGGAAACCACAAACTCGTCACCGTCGACGGTGATACCTGACTTGGTGACTTTGATCGAGGTGCCGAAGCGACCATGAACACTGTCGTACTTGAGCAGGTGGGCGAGAGCCGCAGGTGACGTGAGGTCGTTGATTGCAACGAAATCAACCGTGCGACGTCCTGTGAGGGCCTCTTGCTGCTTGACGGCACGGAGAAAGTTCCGCCCGATTCGACCGAATCCGTTGATCGCGACGCGCACTGCCATCTGTCTGTATCTCCTGATGTGGGCTCGCCCCCAGGCGAGCGAGGCGTACAGTCTGCTTCATCCTGAGCGTCCCTCAGAGCATCTGCGCCACTTCGTGGGCGCCTTTGTCAAATCGGCCGCGTTGGTATGCGTTCAGAACAACGTTCGCAGCGCTGCGGCGAGCTTGTCCGGGTCGTGCAAACGACCCTTTGCGTTGGCAATCGGCCAATCGATCACGGTAGGGCCAGCGACATGCCCAAGTGCCAGCGTGGCGGGATCTCGCACAACCACGTCGACCTTCACACCATGCGACACCAGCGCTTCGACGTGTCTTCCGATGTCATAGCCAGTGGTTTCGGGATGCTGTTCGCCGAGGTTGGCGACGTAGATCTTGCGGCCCTTTGCTGCGTTGAACGCACGCCGGATCTCGGGGACGCACAACACAGCGAGGATTGACGTGTACAGCGATCCGGGGCCAATAATGATTTGGTCTGCTTTAGCAAGCGCGCTGGCTATTTCTGGATGCGCCTGCGGGTTCTCGGGAACCAAAGCCAGGCTGGTGATTCCAGACGTTTGCCCAACCGCAGCCTCGCCGTGTACTTCTCCAGTGACTGTATTGAGGCGTTCGTCCAGGTTCCTGAAACTTGCCTTGAGTACAACGGGTTCGGTCGTCGCCGGCAACAGTCGGCCGACCGCCCCAACCATACGCATGGCTTCGTCGATTGCGGCATTGAAATCGCCGAGGACTTCCGTCAAACCGGCAAGCACGAGGTTGCCGACCGGGTGCCCGTCCAGGCCAGACGCAAGCTCGGGAGCCTTAAAGCGATGCTCAAACGTCTGTGCCCATACAGAGTTGGGTTCGGCGAGCGCTGCGATACAACGACGAATGTCTCCCGGTGCCGGAAGGCCGAATGCCTCACGGAGGTGACCGCTGGAGCCCCCATCGTCTGCAACGGAGACAACGCCGGTGATCTTGTCCGTGTACTGGCGCACGGCACGGAGCGTGGTGGAGAGTCCGTAGCCGCCGCCCAAGGCAACAACACGTTTATTTCGATTCATGATGATTACCGTTTGTGCAGGTCGCGGTGGCGAACCATGACCGGGTACGGCGACGATTGCAGCCGACGACCAACCTCTTCAGCCACAGCCACACTTCGGTGCTGACCGCCAGTGCAACCAAACGCAATCGACAAGTAGGCCTTGCCTTCTTTGGCATATGCAGGAAGCAGTGTGGTGAGGAGTTGGTCCAAATGTTCGAGGAACGAGACCGTTTGCGGGTTGGACATCACGTAGTCGCGCACCGGGGCGTCGAGTCCTGTCAACGGTTTGAGCTCTTCCACCCAGTGGGGGTTTGGGAGAAAGCGCAGGTCGAACACGTTGTCGGAGTCAGTTGGCAGGCCGTGCTTGAACCCGAACGACGTGATCGTGATGGCCATGCCCTCGTCTGGTCGAGTGGTCCCGAACGTTGCCACCACACGGTCGCGCAGCTCGTGCACGTTGAGATCTGTTGAGTCGATCACCAGATCTGCCATGGCCTTGACGTGGTCCATGAGCATGCGTTCCCGCATGACTCCAACGACCGGGCCTTCTTGTTCTGCGAGCGGGTGACGACGCCTGGTGCCTTCGTATCGGCGAACCAGCACCGGGTCGCTTGCGTCGAGGAACAACAAGCGGACCCGACTACCGCTGGCGCGCAATTGATCCATTGCGGCTGGAATACCGCCAGCGCCCAGATCGTCCGGGGCATTGCGGCCGACCACCAACACAATCCGATCGATGGTGGAACCGGGTACGTCGAGCAGCTCCGCGACCTTGCTGACCAGGGGTAACGGCATGTTGTCGATGACGAACCACCCGAGGTCATCGAAGACGTTGGCCACCGTCGTGCGCCCTGCTCCGGACATGCCCGTGATGACGACGAACTCGCTCATGCCTGAGCGGCTCCTGCAAACTTCCGGGCGTGAAGCAACAACAGTCGGGGAATGGTGTCGGCGTCGCCATACTCGGCGGCCTTCTCAAGAAAGCCAGCAGGTGGCGCTGGTTCCTGCATCTCCACCACAAACATGCCGTTAGCCGCCATTGCATTCACGTATCGAGACATCGGCCGATGGACGAACGGGATGAAGACGTTCTTTTCGACCTCTTCAATGACATCTGACTCGATGAGGTACGGGCCGATGCGCCAGTACTGCTCGTCGATAATGTGGTCGTCGATCCAACCCGACCCCGGCGTTTGCAGCAGCGGGTGGTTGAGAAAAAACAAGAAGCGGCCACCGGGGCGTAGGACCCGGGCAACTTCGGCGATGGCCTGGTCTACGGCGCTGATGTGTTCGAACACGAGGCAAGCAAGGACACCGTCGAATGACTCGTCGGCAAACGGGAGCGTTGCGGCCTCGGCCCGAGCATACGACGGCCCGCCAGCGCGTTGCAGCGCTACTTTGACCTGGTTCAGGGTCGGATCGATGCCGACAGTCTCAATGCCATCACGAGCGGCGAGCCGAGCGAGTTGACCGTCGCCGGTACCGATGTCCAGCAGGCGGGTCATTCCTTTCAGGCGCTCGGCAGCCATCGGGATGATCTGCTCCTCGTATTCGGGATCGGCGCCGTCGGTGAAGCCGTCTACCCACCAGCCCGCGTTGATTTCCCACAGTTCGTCACGGTCAGATCGGGTCACCTTCCCAGCCTGTCACGCGAACGCGGCCCGCCAAGTCGCTCATGAAGCACGGCGAAGTTGCTCGGCCGCCACAATCCCATCGCACAAACGATCTGAGCGGAGTCACGGGCGGATACTTCCGGGAAAGTGCATCGCATCGTTTGCACAGTGGGTTCTGGCTATGACTGAACCCTCTTGGAAGCGGCCGAACCACCACACCACACAACGCCTTGAATTCGCCAGTGCCCACCGCTCCGATCACCACAGCGTGTTCCTTCCGGCCAAATCCCACGGTGCGGGTCTCGTACGCTCGCTGTCGGCAGGACCTGCTGCAATACAACCGACGGCGGCCGGGACCGCGGAGTATCTCAAACTCCTTGCCGCAGTGCGTGCAGGGAACATTGACCGTACGTTGCCACGGTTGAAACTTGCTCATGTTCCGATTGTGATGCAACCGTATGACAGTAAAAGCCTTCTAACGCTATCGAACAGCAGGGAACACTCGAAAATAGCTGGTCCTGTTTTATTGTGCATGCATTGATACGCGGAGCACGGGCGAAGTCGAAAAAAGACAGAATCACACTGTCACGTGACGAAACTCAGTTGCTTGGCGCACTCCTGTCGATGCGGTTCGCGCCGTGAACACCCCAATTGCGTCACTGTGACGAAAGTGCTTGATGTGCACGCACCTCCGATGGCCCGTCCCCACGCGTAGATCCGATGTCGTCAGTGTTAAGAGAAAGGACCCAGCTTCGAGCGAGCTCCCGCCTTCGCCTGGGTCGGCAAGTGAACCAACGTTGGTTCTATAGCAAACAACGTTGGTCTTCCGGGCCAAAAATCGCTCGGCTTTCGCCACGTTGGTTGCTGGATGCCCAACGTTGGTTGCCGTTGCACGACAGCGCGTCGGCTTCCCGGACCCGTAGTCGGACCCGTTGCCCGGATGCGTTGCCCAGAGGCGTTGCCGGACGCATGCCCTGATTCGTTACGGAACGAACGCGTCGGTATCGGTCGATGCATCACGGAACGCAAGGCGTGGGCGGTCGAGTTTCGTCACGTGACAGTGCCAAACCGTCCAAAACGGCCGCTGGCATCCAGGTCCCGGCAGGCCAGATCGCTGACCGGAGCGTGACGGGCCTACGGGTGGAGTTGGGTGAACACGGCATCGGCAACCTTTTCAGGGAGCCATGGGAGGGCTACAAGTTCCGGCTTGGTTGCGTTGCGGACGCCAGTCAGACCGCCGAGTTCATCGAGGAGCCGTTGACGGCGGGTCTCCCCCAGGCCTGGTATTCCATCGAGAACGGAAGCAGTCATACGTTTCCCGCGCAGCTCGCGGTGGAACGTAATGGCGAACCGGTGCGCCTCGTCGCGCAAACGCTGCAACAAATACAGCGCTTCGGATTGGCGGGGAATGCGGATTGGCTCGGCTCGCCCGGGAACGAACACTTCTTCGAACTGCTTCGCCAGCGAACAGACTGCGATCTCTTCTTCAAGGCCAAGGGCCGACAGAACGTTCATGGCAGAAGTGAGCTGGCCTTTGCCGCCGTCGATGACCAAAAGGTTGGGCGGATACTTGAACTTGCCTCGCTGCTCGATTGGCAGATCGCGTTCTCGTAAGTACGCAGACAATCGACGGGTAAGCACTTCTTCCATCGCAGCGAAGTCATCGTTGCCCTCCCCGGCCCTAACCTTGAACCGCCGATACTCCCGCTTGTTGGCGAGGCCGTCCTCGAAGACGACCATGGAGGAAACGTAATCCGATCCCTGGATGTGGGAGTTGTCGTAACACTCGATGCGTAGTGGTGCCTCTTCGAGGCCGAGATAATCCTGCAGTTCGTTCAGCGCCTTGGCCCGAGCGTTGTGGTCGGCGGCACGCTTCAGACGATGCCGTGTGAACTCTTCCCGAGCATTGGAGGTCACCGTCTCGAGAAACTCCCGCTTTTCTCCCCGCTCGGGAACCCGGATTTCGATGCGTTGTGCGTTGCGCCCGGTGCCGCCGTCTCGTGACTCTGCCTTCAACAGCGCGAGATACTCCTCGTACACTTCGGCGTCTGGCGGCAGATCTGGGACGAGCAGTAGCTTGGGGTAGCCGGCGGCGGGTTCCTCTGCATAGATCTGTTCGAGGATCTGACCGATGAGTTCTGGACGCGACAGGTCTTCCACCTTGTCGACGATGCGACCAAGTCTGCCCACCACCCGGCCGCTGCGTACGAAGAACACCTGCACCATTGCTTCGAGGTCATCATCGAAGATGCCAATTGCATCGAGGTCGTCGGTCTTCTCGGCCACCAATTGCTGCTTGTCGATGGCACGACGCACGCTAGTGAGACGATCACGGACGCGAGCCGCCTTCTCGAACTCAAGCGCCGCTGCGGCAGCGTGCATGTCGCCTTCGAGACGTTTGACAACCGGGTCTGTGTCACCGTCGAGGAAGTCCGAAAGGTCCTTGACCAATAGGTCGTAGTCCGCCTTGGCAACCTCGCCGACGCACGGTCCGCTGCACTTCTCGATATGGAACAGCAGGCACGGACGCCCCAACTTTTCATGCGTCGCCAACTTGGAATCCGAGCAGGTTCGGATAGGAAAGCTGCGCAACAACAAATTGAGCGTGTCTCGGATTGCGTACGCGTTTCCGTACGGCCCGAAATACTTGTGACCCTTGACCTTGGCACCGCGCCGCACCATGGCACGGGGCCACTGGTCAGACATGGTGATGGCGAGGTGTGGGTACGACTTGTCGTCTCGGAGGCGGATGTTGAAGCGCGGCCGAAACTGCTTGATGAGCGAGTACTCAAGCATGAGAGCCTGAACCTCGGTCTGAACCGTGATCCACTCAACCGAGTCAGCGGAGGCAACCATGGCTGCGGTCTTGGGGTGTAGCAAATGCGGCGAACCGAAATAGGAACTCAGCCGCGACCGGAGGTTCTTGGCTTTGCCGACGTAGATGACGCGGCCTTCAGCGTCTTTGAACTGATACGACCCGGGGTCTTCCGGGATGGTTCCAGCGGGCGGGCGGGCGACCATCGGAAACCCTTATGCGCGCTGACAAAACAGCAGCGAAGACATTAGACGGATGCCTTGCTCTTTGTTCCTGCGGCGCGCTTTGCAACGGCTGGCTGCTTGGCCTTCTTTGTCGATGCCCGCGCTGGCGAAGCTTCTCCTGGCGCAAAACCCTGGAGCAGCGGCTTCAAGAACAGGCCGGTGTAGCTGGTTGGATGTTCTGCGACTTCCTCCGGCGTTCCTTCGCAAACCACCAATCCACCGCCGGAACCACCTTCGGGGCCAAGGTCTATCACCCAGTCTGCGGTCTTCACAACGTCGAGGTTGTGCTCGATCACAATGACAGAGTTACCTTGATCAACCAACCGCGAGAGCACGTTGAGCAGGCGCCGGATGTCTTCGAAGTGCAGACCTGTGGTTGGCTCGTCGAGGACGTAGACCGTGCGCCCGGTGGAACGCTTCGACAACTCGGCGGCCAGCTTGACGCGCTGAGCTTCGCCGCCCGACAGCGTGGTTGCCGGCTGACCCAACCGGATGTAACCCAACCCCACGTCGACAAGTGTTTGCATGTGGCGGGCGATAGAGGGCTGGTTCTCGAAGAATACAGCTGCTTCCTCACAGGGAAGGTCGAGGACCTCGGCGATGTTCTTGCCCTTGAAGGTGACGTCGAGCGTGTCTCGGTTGTAGCGGGCGCCTTTGCAGACCTCGCACGGTACGTACACGTCTGGGAGGAAGTTCATTTCGATCTTGATGGTGCCGTCGCCTGCGCACGATTCGCACCGACCGCCCTTGACGTTGAACGAGAAGCGGCCCTGTTGATATCCACGAACCTTGGCTTCATTGGTGGATGAGAACAGCTTGCGGATGGCGTCAAAGACACCCGTGTACGTGGCCGCATTGGACCTGGGCGTGCGACCAATTGGTGACTGGTCGATGGCGATGACCTTGTCGAGGTGCTCTAGCCCTTCGACGGTCTTATGAAGGCCCGGCACGGTCTTTGCGCGGTAGATCTTCTGCATCAACGACGCCAAAAGGATGTCGTTGACCAGCGTGGACTTGCCGGAACCCGACACACCAGTGACCGCGACGAACCTTCCGAGCGGGAACTGGACTGTGATGTTGCGGAGGTTGTTTTCCCGCGCCGCGACGACTCGAAGGAACGTGCCTTTACCGGTGCGACGCGTACGCGGAACCGGGATGGAACGCTTGCCGCTCATGTACTGCCCGGTGATGGAACGCTCAGCGGAAATGAGGTCTTGGAAGCTGCCAGAGACCAGCACCTCACCACCGTGCTCGCCGGCGCCCGGGCCAATGTCCACGATGTGGTCCGCGATGCGGATGGTGTCTTCGTCGTGCTCCACGACAATGACCGTGTTCCCGAGATCCCGGAGACGGATCATGGTGTCGATGAGGCGGTGGTTGTCTCGCTGGTGCAACCCGATGGATGGCTCGTCCAAGACGTAGAGCACGCCGACGAGGCCGCTTCCGATTTGTGAGGCGAGACGGATGCGCTGCGCCTCTCCTCCGGCAAGGGTGGCGGCCGAACGATTGAGTTGCAGATAGTCCAGGCCGACATCGAGCAAGAAGCGCATGCGAGCGTTAACTTCCTTCACTACCCGCTCGGCGATCATGGTGTCTCGTTGCGACAGGGTCATGCCAAGCAAGAACGTTGCGGCGTCTGCAATAGAGAGGTTGCCGACTTCGAAGATGTTCTTGCTATTGATGGTGACGGCAAGCGATGCAGGGTTGAGGCGTGAACCACCACAGTCGTGGCAGGGAACCTCTCGCATGTAGCCCTCGAGTTGTTCGCGAGACCAGTCACCTTCGACCTCGGTGTGGCGGCGCTGCACCCAGGCAATGACGCCCTCGTACTGGGTGTTGTAAGACCGCGTGCGCCCATAGCGATTGCGATATTCGACGTGAACCGTCTTGGTGCCGGTGCCCCCCAGGATGAGCTTCTGGTGCGCCTTCGAGAGCGACGACCACGGCTGTTCCAGCGTGAAGCCGTTTGCCTCGGCCAGCGCTGCGAGCACCTTCTCGAAGTACTCGCCTTTTGCTCCGCTCCACGGAGACAACGCGCCGTCCTTGATGGACAGGTCTGGGTCTGGGACAACAAGCTCTGGATCAACCTCGAACCTGGTGCCTAATCCTTTACAGGACCCGCACGCGCCGTAAGGCGAGTTGAACGAGAAGTTACGAGGAGCGAGCTCGTCGTATGAGGTGCCACAGACCGGGCACGCCAAGTGCTGGCTGAAGGTGAGGACCTCGTCGCCGTCGGCCCCGTCGGTACGAGGGGCGCCGACCAATTCGACCTCGGCCACGCCCTCAGCGAGACGAAGGGCTGTTTCAAGCGAATCCGTGAGCCGCCGTTCGATGCCGGCCTTGGCCACCAAGCGGTCCACGATGACGGCGATGGTGTGGTTTTCGTAGCGCGCCAGCTCGAGCTTCTGGCCGAGTTCGACTACTTCACCGTCGATACGGGCACGAGCAAATCCTTGCTTCACCAGGTCTGCGAGGAGTTCCGTGTATTCGCCCTTGCGTCCACGGACCACGGGAGCCAGCACCTGGAAGCGGGTTCCCTCTGGCAGGAGCAACACGCGGTCGACGATTTGTTGCGGGGTCTGACGGGCAACCGGTGACCCGTCTTTGGGGCAATGCGGCACGCCGATGCGGGCAAAGAGCAACCGGAGGTAGTCATAGACCTCGGTAATGGTGCCAACCGTGGAACGCGGGTTGCGTGAGGCTGACTTCTGATCGATGGAAATTGCGGGTGACAACCCCTCGATGAAGTCGACGTCGGGCTTGTCCATCTGGCCGAGGAACTGGCGTGCGTAGGCGCTCAGCGACTCGACGTAGCGACGCTGGCCCTCGGCGTAGATGGTGTCGAAGGCAAGCGACGACTTGCCAGACCCGGAAAGACCAGTGAAGACGATGAGTTGGTCTCGTGGCAGGTCGACGGAAACGTTGCGGAGGTTGTGCTCGCGCGCGCCACGCACGATTAGGCGGTCGGACATATGTTCGATTCTACCGGTTGAATTGGTTGTTCCGTGATTTTCCGTGAGCGCAATCAGGCGCTTGGACGGAGTTCTTTCTTCAAATCGTTGATCTCGTCTCGCAGCTTTGCGGCGTATTCGAACCGCAGGTCTCGGGCCGCATCGTTCATCTCTTCTTCGAGGACACGAATGAGACGTTCCAGCTCGTCCTTTGGCAGTTCGGCGAGGTCACTGCGGATTTCTCCGGGGCGTCGCTTGCGGCGGTCGGAGCCCGGAACCATTGCCTGCATGGCAGCCTCTTCTGGCCGCAGCATGGCCAGGATGTTGGTGACTGCCTTGCGGATAGTTTCGGGCTGGATGCCATGTTCGGTGTTGTAAGCAATCTGCTTGAGGCGCCGACCCTGCGTGAGGTTGATGGCCCGTTGCATGGAACCGGTGACGTTGTCTGCGTACATGATGACTTTGCCGTTGACGTTGCGCGCAGCACGACCAATGGTTTGTACAAGCGAGGTTTCCGACCGCAGGAAACCTTCTTTGTCTGCGTCGAGGATGCACACCAACGACACTTCAGGAAGGTCCAAACCTTCTCGAAGGAGGTTGATGCCGACCAAGATGTCGAACTGGCCCAGCCGCAGGTCGCGGAGGATCTCGATACGTTCAATGGTGTCGATCTCGGAATGCAGGTAGCGGACCCGCAGACCCTGCTCCAAGAGATAGTCCGTGAGATCTTGGGCCATCCGCTTGGTGAGCGTGGTGACCAAGATGCGCTCTCCCGCCTCGATGCGTTTGCGAGCTTCGGCCATGAGATCGTCGATCTGGCCTTTGCTGGGCTTGATGATGATCTCGGGATCCAGCAGGCCGGTTGGACGGACCACCTGCTCCACTACCTGCGTGGATTGCGCAACTTCGTAGGGCCCGGGGGTAGCGGACACGTAGATCACCTGATTGAGGCGCTCGGTGAACTCGTCGAAACGCAGGGGCCGGTTGTCTGCCGCCGACGGAAGCCGAAAACCATGGTCCACAAGGGTTTCCTTGCGGCTGCGGTCTCCCTGGTACTGCCCGTGCACCTGAGGCACAGCTTGATGCGATTCGTCGATGACCAGCAGCCAGTCTTTGGGGAAATAGTCCAAGAGAGTAAACGGGGCCTCGCCCGCGTTGCGGCCGTCGATATGGCGCGAGTAGTTCTCGATACCGTTGCAGTAGCCCATTTCCTGCATCATCTCGAGGTCATACTGTGTGCGCATACGAAGCCGTTGTGCTTCGAGCAGCTTGCCTTCTTCTTCGAACCACTTGAGCCGTTGTTGCAGCTCCACCTCGATCCGTTCGACGGCTTTGCGCATGCGCTCTTCACCGGCGACGTAGTGCGTGGCTGGAAACAGAGCAACCTCGCTCAACGTGCCGAGTTGTTCTCCGGTGACGGGGTCGACGGTGACAAGCCGGTCTACCGTGTCTCCGAACATCTCGATTCGCAGCACGTGCTCTTCGTACGCCGGGTGAATCTCGATGGTGTCGCCGCGCACCCGAAAATTGCCGCGCACCAGGTTCATGTCGTTGCGGTCGTATTGCATGTCGACGAGGCGACGCAGGATGGCGCGTTGGTCGTACTCCACACCAGCATGCAGTTCCAGCAGATTGCCGCGGTACTCCTCTGGGTTGCCCATGCCGTAAATGCAACTGACCGATGCCACCACGATGACGTCGTTGCGAGTGAGCAGGCCCGACGTTGCTGCGTGGCGCAGCCGGTCTATCTCGTCGTTGATAGACGAGTCCTTCTCGATGTAGGTGTCTGAGGACGGGAGGTACGCCTCGGGTTGGTAGTAGTCGTAGTACGACACGAAAAATTCGACACGGTTGTCTGGGAAAAACTCCCGAAACTCGTTGGCCAACTGGGCCGCGAGGCTTTTGTTTGGGGCGAGGATGAGCGTGGGTTTCTGCGTCTTTTCAATGACCCAGCCAATGGTGGCTGATTTGCCCGAACCGGTAATTCCCAACAGGGTCTGGCAACGGTCACCCCTGACCACCCCCTCTGCTAACGCCTGTACCGCCTGCGGCTGATCACCCGCTGGCGCGAATGTGGACCGCATGACGAACGGTCGAGACACCGGCGCCGGACTGGGTGAACCCGGTGTACCCGGCGTATCCGGGGTATCCGGGGTCGCGACGGCTTCGGTTGCAGACATGCGAGTCATCGTAAGGGAGGGGGTATGACAAATTTCGCGCCATCTGACGTTTCGATCAGGTGTTTGCTGCGGATTCCGGCAGGGACTTGATCCACTCCCAAGCCACTTCGACCGCAATCTCCAACGCCTGTTGGTCACCGGAATTGTCGATGACATGGTCTGCCAGGGCCCGACGGTCTTCACGGCTCATCTGGGATGCGATGCGGGCCCGAGCATCAGCCTCGGTGAATCCCCTGAACCGAATCAGACGATCTACCGCTATTTCGGGGTCCACATCGACCAGCATCCGACCGACCATTCCAACCCTGGCTGACCCGAACAACAACGCAGCGTCCATCACCACGACGCGGTCGGTCCCGGCATGGCAGGAAATTTGCGCCGCCATTTCGTCGGCGATTGCCGGGTGCGTGATGCCGTTCAGCACCTTTAACTGGTCGGGGTGCCCAAAAACCTTGGACGCAAGCGCTGGCCGGTTGAGCGTGCCATCTTCCTGCAAGATTTCCGGTCCGAAATGAGCCACCAGCCGATCCAGGCACGGGCCTCCAGGCTGCACGACCTCGCGGGCAATGACGTCGGCGTCGACGATGACAGCGCCTCGCTTGGCCAACAGGAGCGAAACCGTCGACTTCCCCGCTCCGATTCCCCCACCCAGTCCGACCAACTTCATGACTGCAAGGTAGCGCGAAGTGACTGCGCCCGGTCAAGTGCTTCCCCACCTCTGCCGATGTTGCTGAGATGCCCCTGGGTCGGACCGAATTGCTGCAACACGGCCAGCAGTCTCTGGCTTCCAGCAGGACCGAAGGCGTTGATCGGGCGGGTCGGCCTGACCGTGCTGACCAGCAGCAACGCACCGCACGGTCACAGCCGGTCCCGAGGCGTCGTAAAGAGGACCGCGACCAACTCGCTCGATTCCAACGTCCACTGGTCTGGTTCCGCTGGCTGGTGTTGTGCCTCAGCCTGTCGACCTCCCTTCTTTCGAATGCAATCCAGTCCAACCGGATCCCTCTCCTGGTGTTGCTGATTTGGACTTGTATCCGGTCGCTTGAACCGGTGCGGACAAACGGTCCACGTTTCCGAACCTTGCTTCCGCTGGTCATCGAGTTCGCGGTATCCGCCGGAATCGTGGCGGCGACCGGCGGTTGGTCATCGTCCAACGCGCTCGTGGTCTTGCCGCCGCTCGTGGTTATTGCATGCGTCGGTGGCACCAGTTCGGCAATGCTCCTCAGCCTTGCGTGTGGCGTTGTTGTCACCGGCAGCATGGGACAGCAAGGGGTGCTGCAGACCTCGGCGCTGGAAGACGGTGTTCGCTGGACAGGCACCTTGATGTTGGTGTCACTGCTTGTCGGTACGGGCTTTCGGTTGATCACCGAAGCAACAAACAACCAACAGATCACGTCGCAGCGGATGCAACAGCTCCACGAGGCAAACGCGCTTCTGTATGACCTACAGCGAATCGCCAGACGCTTGCCGTCCTCGTTAGACCTCGCCGAGGTGCTCCGCACGACGACGGCAGAGTTTTCTGCCACCACAGGGCTCAGCCGCGTGAGTGTGTTGTTGGTGGACGACGATGGAACGCGATGGTCCGTGGCCGAAACCCTCGGCTGCTCGATGCCGATGTCGTTGCAGGCAACGGAACTCCCGTCAACCGTCCGAGCCGCAACCAACGCGAGAACGGTTCTGTCCGTGAAACGGGGCGCAACTGGAATGCTGACCGGCGGCGGCAACGGCGAACTGGTCTCCGGTGTGTACGCCCCGCTCATTGCTCGGGACCAACTCATCGGCCTCATTGCGGCCGAGACCTACGTCGCTGATCGAAGCGACAACGAGACCCATGTCAGCGTCTCAATTGAAGAGGTCGCGAAACAGCTGTCCGGCCCAGCAGCGGTAGCGATCGACAACGCCCGGTGGTTCGGCCGCATACGTTCAGTTGCCGCAGACGACGAGCGGGTACGCATTGCTCGTGACCTGCATGATCGCATTGGACAGTCACTCGCGTTGCTGGGCTTCGAAGTGGACAGAATCTCCCGGACGACCGACGATGTGGCTGTTCGTGCCGAACTTGCAACCCTGCGATCACAGGTCAAAGACGCGACAAAAGAAGTTCGCGAAGCGCTGTATGACCTGCGTACGGAAGTATCAACGGACGAAGGAATTGCAGACGTTCTCGAGACGTTTCTCGAGCGCATCTCCGAACGCAGCGGCATCGAGACGAACCTCAGCGCAACAGGGACGGCGCTCCTCCCCTTGCGAGTGTCACGTGAGTTGTGGCACATAGCGCAAGAGGCGATTGTCAACGCAGAACGCCACTCACGCTGCACCACCATCTCGGTGCGATGGCGCGCCTCAGGGAATTCCGCAGAGCTAGACGTTTCAGACGACGGTGTCGGTTTTGCTGCCGGTGCTGGGCGTAACGACTCGTACGGGCTTCGTGGCCTGCGAGAACGCGCTGCGGGCATCGGCGCAAACGTAGATGTGAAATCCGCTGTGGGCGAGGGCACCACCGTGCGAGTGCGTTTGTCCGACGCACTGTAAGCGCACCTGGTATTCACCGGTAGCTCATCAGGATTGAGCATGGCACCAGTGTTTGAGGTGCCGATGTTCCAACCGTGGCTACAACGCTCGATGCAACGACTCCCAGGTCCGCCGACTTCAATCGGCCTCTGCGGCTATTGCTTGTTGACGATCATCGGATGCTCCGCGAAGGTCTTCGACGTTCTATGGAGACTTACGGATTTACTGTGGTGGGCGAAGCAAGCGACGGTGAAGAGGGCGTGAGGATGGCGCAGGCACTCTTGCCCGACGTTGTGCTGATGGACGTCTCAATGCCAGTTCTCGATGGTGTCGAAGCTTGCCGTCGGATTCGTCAGAGCTGCCGTTCCACGCGTGTGGTCATGTTGACCATGCATGCAGATCGACAGGTCATCGCCAATGCGATGCGCCTTGGTGCGTCTGGGTACCTGGTGAAGGACTCATCAACGGACGAAGTCGCCGAAGCCATCCGGTCCGCAGCGAACGGCGATGGCGCCATCACGCCCGATCTCGCAATGTCCATGCTCCGCGAGACAAAGCAATTGATGAACCCGACAGTCGGCGAGTCAGTGATTTCGAAGCGTGAAGAGGAAGTGCTGCAGCTGGTTGCTGATGGGCTCTCCACGACCGAAGTTGCTGCCAAGTTGTTCATCAGCGTCAAGACGGTGAAGAACCACTTGGCTTCGATCTACGACAAGCTCGATACCGCCGACCGCACACAAGCTGTACTTCGTGCCGTGCGAATGGGAATTGTTCGGCTGGACTGACGCCCATTAGCGCTGTCGACTGGACCTACGTCGACTGAATGCCAAAATTCCGAAACCACTGAGAATCATCGCAGCGCTCGTGAAGGCGCGGGTCGTGTGGCTTCCACCGGTGTACGACAGTTCTTCGCTCGCTTCCTCAGCCACAATCGATCCTGAAAGAACCTCGACGGCTGCTGCGCTGGTCGGTGACGTCGACACGGTCGTAGGAGGGTTTGTTGGAACTGCCAACGATGTGGTTACGGTCGTTGCCGCAATGCTTTGAAGTGTCGTAGGTGCCAAGGTGGTTTGCTGCCCCGTCGTGGGAGTCGGATCCGGGTTGTTGGTCGGCGGGAGAGAAGTATTCAGATTGGGTGGGACGGAGACGGTGGTCTGCGGTTTGGTGGTGTCAACGGGTTTGGTGGTGTCAACGGGTTTGGTGGTGTCAACGGGTTTGGTGGTGTCAACGGGTTTGGTGGTGTCAACGGGTTTGGTGGTGTCAACGGGTTTGGTGGTGTCAACGGGTTTGGTGGTGTCAACGGGCACCGTTGTGTCTGCCGGAATCGTCGTCTCGGGAATGCTTATGCGATAGCAAAAGCCGACGGGATTGACCGAGTTGGCGGTGCCGTCTTGCAGGCCGAATGTGGAGGAATGAACGATGCGGATCACGCCCGCACCGATGGTGATTTGCCCTAACGAACCAGTCACCAGAGCGGACTCCACTTGGTCAGGGAGATCGGGGGTCAGTTGTGTTGACACCGACCCCACCTGCACTGCCCATTGCTCAAATTGCTGGACAGACGTTGTGCGTTGCGCATATCCATCGAACGACCAAAATCGATCGATGCTGAGCAGTCCCGCAGGGACAATTATCCCGGTGTCGAGCGATGGATTCCACGGGGTGGTGAGTGGTCCGCCAGCCTGGGTGAACAGCAAGCTTCCAGAGGGACAATCGGTACTCGTCAGGTTTGGACGCTGAGCGACTGAGGTCGTCTCGCTGGTCTCGCCTGGCTCTGCATGAGCCGCTAAAGGAAACAACGAAGCAAAACCTACCAACATCGTGACCACCCCGATGGGGCGGAGCGACTGCTTGCATAACCGAACGATTGAGCTCATTTCGTACCTCTTTTGTCGCTAGGTCCGTCCGACCTACTGCTGACAACACTGAACGAAGGTTCACAACTGCGCTTCACGACATTCGATGAAAGCGTGACTGAACAATGAGCGGGCTTGCTGAGAGAACTGTGGGTGAAAGCGAAGAGAGCGACACCTTGCGGTGTCGCTCTCTTCAAACTGCCCTTACGGTGAAGGGATTTACTCTTCGGTAGTCGGCGCTGCAGCGTCCTGCGAAGGCGCGTCTGGCGAAGGTGCATCTGCTTGTGCCGGTGGCACGTAGTCAGCCAACCAGGCAGCCTGTGCCTCGTTGTCTGGGGTGAACTCGCCGGTTTCGTATGCGGCGCCGCCCACGTAGTTGCCGTGTTCGTCGTAGTTGTGTGCACCGAATGCTTCTTGGTACTCGGCCGACACAACGCCGCCTTCGGCAGCCTGCTTGATGGAGAGGCTGATCCGACGACGCTGGAGGTCCAGGTCGATGATCTTGACCCAGAGTTCTTCTGCTGGGCTGACAACCTGCTCTGGGTGTTCGACGTGGTGGCCGGCCATCTCGGAGATGTGGACCAGACCTTCGATACCTTCGCCAACCTGCACGAACGCACCGAACGGCACCAACTTGGTGACACGGCCGTAGACCAGCTCGGACACGCGGTGGGCGGAAGCGAACTCTGCCCATGGGTCCTGCTGGGTGGCCTTAAGCGACAAGCTGATGCGCTCACGCTCGTAGTCGACCTCGAGCACCTGAACCGTGATGCGATCGCCGACGGCGACAACGGTTGATGGGTGGTCGACGTGCTTCCACGACAGTTCGGACACGTGAACGAGGCCGTCCATGCCGCCCAGATCGACGAACGCACCGAAGTTGACGACCGACGACACGACGCCCTCGCGGACCTCGCCTGGCTTGAGGTTTGCCAGGAATGTTTCGCGCTGATCCTTCTGGGTCTCTTCGAGGAACGCACGACGGGAAAGCACCACGTTGTTGCGGTTCTTGTCGAGCTCGATGATCTTTGCCTGGAACGTCTTGCCAACGTATGGGAGCAGGTCGCGCACACGGCGCAGCTCCACCAACGATGCAGGAAGGAAGCCACGCAGACCGATGTCCATGATGAGACCGCCCTTGACGACCTCGATCACTGGACCTTCGACCACACCGTCGTTTTCCTTCAGCTTCTCGATGGTGCCCCATGCGCGCTCGTACTGAGCACGCTTCTTGGACAACACGAGACGACCCTCTTTGTCTTCCTTGGTGAGGACGAGGGCTTCGATGGTTTCGCCGAGGCTGACGACCTCAGACGGGTTGACGTCGTGGCGGATGGAGAGCTCACGGCTTGGGATGACGCCTTCGGACTTAAAGCCGATGTCGAGCAGGACCTCGTCCTTGTCGATCTTGACGACGGTACCGGTGACGATGTCGCCGTCGTCGAAGTTGACGATGGTTCCGTTGATTGCCTCGTCGAAGGACATGCCGCCCAGGTCGTTGACCGTGATGGGGCGATAGACGATGGCTTCTTGCATCAAACCACCAGCAGGATTGAGCTGAAGTTCTGGCTCTGCGGCCACTGCTGGGGCTTCGGTGGTGATGTCAGACATGAAGATGTGACTCGCTTGATCTACGAACGACGTTCCCGATCGAGTGTCGGGCCGCCGGAACAGGAGTGTCCTGTCTCAGGAAAGCTCTCCAACCTACCACTTGGCACCAATCACCCCGATCGGGGGCGGCCGTAGTCGCCGGGGGTGACCAAACCTCAGCCCGGGCTCGGGGATAGGCCCGCTTGGTGGAGCCCTGTAGCCATCAACCCGGGCGAATCGAACGCCGATGCATGGGCATGCTGGCGTTCCGAACGAAATGCTCCCGAGTCTTGCTCTTTGTAGTCATCGCCATCGTCATCCCCGTCCTGTCTCAGCAACCGGGAGCTGACCGAATAATGCGGCGGGAGCGCTTCGAAGTCCACCGCTGCGCGTACCCGTCCGACAGCCAGGTACCCCTCCTTTGGCTACAGACCGGGGGGTTCCCGAGTTGGTACGCGGCCTCCATACCTAAACGTTGGCACGATCGAGAGTCGGTCACCGGACAGATCGTCTCCGTTGGCGATCGTCGATACTTTGAGGCTGACGGTGCACGGGTCGAGCTCAACTACGGCGAATCTGCGGTCTGCAGCGGAACGTTGCCGCCCTAAACCGCGCGGCTATCCGCGACGATGATGAACTCTGGGCGGTCGATCGTGAGCGGGTGGCGGCCGTAGTCCCCGGGTGTGACCGACCACAGCCCTTCTACTCTCAGGCCAGCCCGTTCAGCGAGGAGCCGCAGTTCCAGCGGTGTAAAGCAGGTCGTGAACAACTCGACCGGCATGCGGTCCCCTGCCTCGTTGCGTAGTTCGGTGGTTTCCAAGTTCACGCCTGTCGAGGCGTCAAAGATGTCGGTGGCTTCCAGATGCTGCAACTGGAAGTAGGCGCTGAACGCGCTGAGTGCAATCCGCCCGCCCGGCTTCAGCGCGCGAACCATGCCGTCGAGCACCGATGAGTCAGCAGCACCGTCCTCGGTCCGGCCCACAAGCCCGAAGCCTCCCTGGCAGAGCGAGATGACGGCATCGAACTGACCGTCGAAACCAAGCGCACGAGCATCGCCGACCTCGAAGCGGGCGCTCAGCGCCTCAGCTTCGGCTGCCGTGTTGCCGAGATCCACAAACGTCCGAGCGATGTCGACGCCAGTAACACAAACACCGAGCCGAGCGAGCGCCAACGCATGGCGACCGGGGCCACAACCGACATCGAGGACCGTCATCCCTGGCTGGAGCCCGAGTGCATCCCAAAGGAAGGCGACTTCGTTGGCTGTGCCTTTGGTGAACGAATAGCGAAGGTAGGCCGGCCCCATGAAGTCGGCGAAGTCCTCGAAGAAGTGCCGACCCAAGGTGCTCACCCCTTGGCCTCGCCCCAATTGGCACCCCACGCCACGTTGACTTCAAGCGGAACATCGAGAAGCGCAGCGGTCTTCATGGTGTCGATGGTCAGCGCGCCTACGGCTTCGCGTTCAGACGGATCAACTTCGACAACAACCTCGTCGTGCACCTGCAAGATGACCCGGGATATGTGGCCTGCATCGTGAATTGCTTGGTCGAGGCGAACCAATGCCACCTTGAAGATGTCTGCTGCCAGCCCCTGGATGCCGGCGTTCATGGCCTGACGCTCCCCCATCTGACGGATGCGGTAGTTGGGCGACTGCAACTCTGGGATGTTGCGCCGGCGACCGAAGAGCGTTTCGGTGTAGCCCTTGTTCCTGGCGTCTGCAACGGCACGATCCATGTAGTCCCGAACGTTGGGGAACGCCACAAAATACGCGTCGAGGATCTCTTGCGCCTCAGAGACCGGAACGTTGAGCCGCTGGGCGAGACCGAATGACTCCATGCCGTAAGCAAGCCCGTACGAGACCATCTTGGCCTTGCTCCGCATGGCGACGGTGACCGCTTCAGCCTCCACGCCGAAGACTCGCTTTGCGGTCTCGGTGTGCACGTCGGCACCAGTGGTGAAGGCGGTCATCAGTCCAGGGTCCTGGGCGAGGTGAGCAATCACGCGCAGTTCGATCTGGTTGTAGTCGGCAACGAGAAGCTGCGCGCCGTCGTGTGGGATGAACGCGCGTCGGAACCGGCGACCTTCTTCGGACCGAATTGGAATGTTGTGAAGATTTGGTTGGTCGCTGCTGAGGCGACCGGTTCGTGCCACGGTCTGATTGAATGACGCATGGATTCGGCCGTCGGTCTGCACTTCAGCCAGCAGACTCTCGCCGTATGTGGAGCGCAGCTTCTCCATTTCACGGAACCGCAGCAACGGCTCGATGATGGGGTGTTCGCCACGGAGCTTCTCTAGCGACTGCGCATCGGTTGAGTAGCCGGTCTTGGTCTTCTTCTCGGTCTTCAGACCAAGCTTCTCAAACAGGATGCGGCGCAACTGTGGAACAGAGTTCACGACAAACACTTCGCCGGCAGCTTCGTGCACCTCGGCCTCGGCCTTTGCTGCTTCTTCGGTGAGTTCCTGCGCAAGTTCCTTGAGGTAGAGCGAATCGACAGCGACACCAGCAACTTCCATCCGCGCGAGTACGCCGATGAGCGGACGTTCTATGTGCTCATACAAGTCCTGCAAACCACGTGCCTGCATGGCAGCGCTCATGGGCTCGACAAGGGCCCACACGGCCGCAGCCTGGCGAAGCGACACCTGCACCGGGTCTTCGCCGGTGCCTCCGAAGTCCAGCTCACCTTCGGGCGCAGCATCCTCTGCACGCAGATCAATGCTGGCGTAACGGGCGGCCAACTCTTCGAGGTTGTAGGTGGCCTCGGCAGGGTCCAGCAGGTATCCGGCGATAGCCGTGTCGATGCCGATGAGGTCTGCAACGGAACGTGAGCCCGGGGCCGAGCCGAGCAGGTCCACGCCGTGATCGTGCAGGCTTCGCATCAACTCTTTTGCTTTGTGCGCATGCAGCTTTGCGATGTTCTGCAATTGCGATGTTGCCTGGAGCAACTCGCCTTGCGGTACCCACCACACGTTGGAGCCGTGGGCAACAGCAATACCTTCAAGCGCGGATCTGCCTTCGGCTCCGCGCCAACGCCCCACAACAGCGACGGCATCGAGGCCGGACAGGTTGAGCACGGACTGCTGCTGGGTGGTGAGCCGCTCTGTGGCAGGTGCATGAGCGACGGCGTTTGCTTGAGTGCCCCATGTGGCCGTGAACGCATCGAGGATGCGACCACTGAGTGCTTTGAACTCAAGAGACTTGAACAGCTCGTTAGCGGCCGCCAAGTCCGGGCTGGGCGAATTGATTGCCTCGATGGTCACATCGGGAACGTCACGCACCAGCGGAGTTGCGGTGGCATTGCTGCGCACCTGTGCCTCGTAGTTGATGAGGTTCTCGCGCAGTTTCGGTGTGAGTTTGTCGAGGTTTGCGTAGATGCCGTCGATGTCGCCATAGTCGTTGATGAGCTTTGCTGCTGTCTTCTCACCAACTCCAGGAACGCCAGGGAGGTTGTCTGACGGGTCGCCGCGCAACGCTGCGTACTGGTCATAGATGGTGGGATGCACTCCGGTGCGCTCCTGGATGCCAGCCTCGTCGTACAACGCGTAATCACTGACACCGCGCCGGTTGTACAGCACTCGGATGCTGCCACCACCGTCGGCTGGCGCGTCTTGCACAAGCTGATAGCTGTCCCGGTCTCCGGTAACCACAATGACCTGATCGCCGCGTTCGTATCCCTGCACTGCAAGTGTGGCGAGGACGTCGTCGGCTTCGTAGCCGATGACTTCTACGGTGGGGAGGTCGAGGACGTCGACGACTTGGCGAACGATACCCATCTGCTGGCGAAGGATGTCTGGTGTCTCGGCCCGACCAGCTTTGTAATTGGGGATCATGTGATGCCGGAAGCTTGGTTCTGGTCGGTCGAAGGCAATGCCCACCAGATCTGGTTTGTGCTCGTTGAGCATGTACTGCAGCATGCTGGTGAACCCGAACACGGCATTGGTGACCTGCCCAGACGCAGTTGCCATGTCAGCGGGCAGTGCGAAGAACGCCCGATACACAAGGGAGTTCCCGTCGAGCAGCATCACGGTAGCCATGCTCCGACTCTACGGGATCAGTCAGCGAGGATGGCTTCGGCGACGGCACGCATTGTGGTGCGCTCGTCCATGGCACGCCGTTGGATCTCAGCGAACGCCTGTTGCTCGGATTTACCGTCACGCTGCAGCCGAGCTTTTGCCCGGTCCAGGACTTTGCGCGTCTCAAGCTGCTCGGACAGCAACGCCGCACGGTCCTCCGAAGCGGTGAGCTCAGCGAAACGCCCCACGGCCACTTCGATCGCGGCGACAAGTTCAGCCTGATGGAACGGTTTCACCAGGTAGGCCATCACGCCGGCGTCGCGTGCCTGTTGAACAAGCTCACGTTGGCTGAACGCCGTCAGAACCACCACCGCAGCGAGGCGCCGCTCGGTGATCAGGCGGGCTGCGCTGATGCCGTCCAGCCCGGGCATCTGTACGTCCATCAAGACCAGATCGGGAACCGTTGCCTCGACTAACGCAAGTACCTCGTCACCTCGACCCGTCTCCCCGACAACTTCGTACCCTTCCTCCGTGAGCATCTCGGAGAGGTCCAGCCGGATGATGGCCTCGTCCTCGGCAACGACAACGCGTAACTGGGTCACCAAGACCCGCCGCCTGCCTCATTGCCCATTCGATCAAGCAACCGATCTTGTTTGGCGCGCAGCTCCGTCACCGTTGACTCGAGGTTTGCCACACGCTGCTTTGACCCGTCGAGGTGGCGCTGGGCGCGAAAAGCCTCGTCACGGTCTGCTGCGTTGCCGCCGAGCGATGCACCGTGGGCGTCTGCCGCGTCGTCTGTGAACGACAGCCCCTGTTCGCGTTCGACGCGCAGTTCAGCTTCGGCCCGGCGCAAGGCCGTGCTCGTATTCTTGAGTTGCCGGGTTGTGACCAAACGATTGACGAGTCCCACGGAGCAATCGTACCGGTCTGTCGCCGACTCCAGCGAGGTGACAAGACCGAGAAACTTCGCCCAGACGCTGATGTCCGATTTCCGCCAGACTGGTGCGTGTATCCCTGCCACACTCTGTCTCAATGACTACCTCGACGCCACTGGATGACGAGCAGCGATACACAGCAATGCTCGCCCGCGAAAGCCGGTTCGACGGCGAATTCTTTGTCGCGGTTAAGACCACGGGGATCTACTGCCGTCCCAGCTGTCCAACGCCCATACATCCGAAACGCGTCAACGTGTCGTTCCATCGCAGCGCGGCGTCAGCACAGCAAGCTGGGTATCGGGCGTGCAAACGGTGCCGACCAGACGGATCCGTTGGGGCCCCTTCGCAGCTTCGCAACGATGACCTGGCCGGGCGAGCGCTTCGATTGATCGAAGACGGACACGTTGACCGGTCCGGGGTCGCCGGTCTCGCACAGGCGTTGCACGTCAGCCAACGGCAACTCAATCGGGTGTTGACCAACGAACTTGGGGCAGGACCAATTGCGTTAGCCCGTGCACGCCGCGCACAGACCGCTCGAGTCCTCATCGAGACGACGTCCATCCCGTTCGGTGACGTTGCGTTTGCTGCAGGGTTTTCAAGCATTCGTCAGTTCAACGAGACAGTGCAAGAGGTGTTTGCGACATCACCCTCGGACTTGCGGGCCGGTAGATCTCGAGCTCAGCAGAACGCCGGCGTGATTCGGGTTCGTCTCCCGTTCCGAGAACCATTCGATGCAAAGGGCCTGCTGTCGTTCTTTGCTGCGAGAGCGGTTGAAGGCGTGGAACTGGGCGCAGAGCATTCCTATGCGCGCACATTGTCGCTGGCTAACGGTCCTGGTGTTGTCCAGGTTGAGCACCAGAGTTCCACTTTTGTTGCGTCCTTCTGGCTCACCTCTCTCAGCGACCTTGGCGCAGCCATCTCACGAGTGCGACGTCTTTTCGACCTTGATGCAGACCCTCAAGGAGTGGCAGCCACGTTCGACCCGGACCCTCATCTTGGGGCGGTCGCACGACGCCACCCGGGACGTCGAGCACCCGGCGCAGTGGATGGAAACGAGCTTGCGGTGAAAGCGGTTCTTGGTCAACAAGTCTCGGTGGCCGCTGCGCGGACGTTGGCCAGGCGCATTGCAGAGTCACGTGGAACTCGCTTCGATCTCCCTGGAGCGCCCCTGGGTCTGCTGTTTCCATCAGCGCCGCAGTTGGCCGCAGCGTCGCCGGAAGAGTTCGCGATTCCCCGGTCACGCGGGGTCGCGCTCATCGGGTTGTGTGCGGCCCTCGCCGATGGGACAGTAGATCTTTCTATCGGCGTGCCACGAACGGAAGCTCGGAGTCGTCTCTTGGCGCTGAAAGGCATTGGGCCGTGGACCGCTTCGTACATCGCAATGCGTGCACTCAGCGACCCCGACGTGCTGCTTGACGACGATCTGGGAGTCATCCACGGTGCACGGGCGCTCGGCCTGCCGACGGACCGCAAGGCGCTGGCAGAGATCGGGCGCAACTGGGCGCCGTGGCGTTCGTATGCAACACAACTACTTTGGCTAGCCGCTCAGGAGGCGCAATCGTGATCACGTACACAACACTCGAGACACCAGTCGGGACGCTCACACCTTACGTACGCATTGAAAGCGACGGCGAATATTTGGTGGCACTGCTGTGGGACGATGAGCCCGGCAGACCTCTCCTCCAAGACAGCGAAGCGTGCAAGGGTGAACCCGTAGGTGTACTTCGTTTGGTCTTGGACCAGCTGACGTCGTACTTCGCCGGCACGTTGACCACGTTCTCTGTTCCGCTCCAACCGACAGGTACAGAGTTCCAACTGGCTGCATGGAACGCACTCACCAAAATTCCGTTCGGTGAGACGTCAACCTATGCCCGCCAGGCAGAACGAATCGGAAAGCCAACTGCAGTGCGTGCCGTTGGCGCAGCCAATGGACGCAACCCAATCCCAATCATCGTTCCGTGCCATCGAGTGATTGGCAGCAACGGAACTCTCACTGGTTTCGCTGGCGGACTGGATGCAAAACGGTGGTTGTTGGACCACGAGCGACGCGTTGCTGGCAGCTCACCGCAACTTTGGTAGCTAGCCCTTGCGGCGGGAACGGGTCGTCTGTGTGGCGCCGTCCACCGGTTGTCCACATGTAGAGGGGTCTATCGGTCCACAGGATTGCCTCCGTACAGTCTCAGACATGCGATACGAGGTGATGCTTGCAGACGGGTCCGCAGAGACCATTGATGCGGTCGACGGGTACGCGCCCGACGGCACACTGACAACGTTCTTCACGGTTGAGCCCGGCCGCGCCGTTCGCCTGGATCCATGGGCGATTCGTGTGTTGTCTTTACGCACAGACCGAATTGTGCGCATCGCCAGCCTCGCAGCGTAAATTTCCACAATGCGCTACCTTGACCCACATGACCGCGTCGGTTGGAATCCGTGCCTTGCAGCAAAATGCGTCCGCTGTTGTCGCCCGGGTTGAATCCGGAGAATCAATCGAAGTCACCGATCAGGGACGGCCAGTCGCACGACTAGTACCCGTTCCGAGGTCTGCAGTTGAAGCGTTGCGGACCGCCGGACTTGTACGTGACGCCCCACGCCCACTGGAACTGATCGCCCGCCCACCGAAGCGGTTGAGAGGACAGAAGTCCCTCAGCACCATCCTTGCCAATATGCGCGCAGACGAACGATAACGCTACACGGTTGTATCGGTCATATCGCCGGCGTGAGGCAGGATCACTTCACAGCTTTGGGAAGCGGGCTGGAATCAAGTTACGAACGCAGTGCCGCCCCTGCTGCGGTGCCGGCTGCAACGCACGCGTCGCGGAGCCCCGCCAGTTCCTGCTCTGACAGCGTGCGGTCAAGTGCGACGAACCTCAGGCGAAACGCAAGTGAGCGGCTGCCGGCTGCAACACCCTGCCCCCGGTAGACGTCGAACAGTTGGACGCTTTCGCACACCTCGCCGGCAGCATTGCGAAGCGCTGCGGCCAACGTGTCAACCGTGATGGTGTCCGGAGTGACGAATGCGAGATCCAGATCCGAAGATGGGAACGCCGAGATGGGCTGCAGCTCTTGGCCGCGTCGCGGCAGTCCACAGATGTTGTCGAGGTCGACGTCGAACCATCCCACACGCCGATCGATTCCGAACCGTTCCAGCACGCCAGGGTCGACCTCGCCAAGCGAACCGAGTGGGAAGCCTGTGCCCGCTCCGATGATGAGCGCGGACCGGGTGGGGTGCAACCCCGCGATGGAGTCGGAGGCTCGCAGCTCGATGGCACCGTCGGCGACACCAAGCATGGCGACCAAACGCTGAAACAGAACCTTGGCTGCCCCAGCATCGTCGGCCTTACCAGCCAGAACGGCGGATAGTCGCTCGCGTTCGTACGGAACAATCTGGCGGACCCGAGGTTCACCAAACACCCGTCCTGTTTCGAACAAGCGAATGTCTGGGTTGCGTCGTGTTGCGTTGTAGCGGAGTGCCTTGAGCAGGCCCGGCAGCAACGACGGACGCAACACTTCCTCTTCTGCCACCAATGGATTGGCGAGCGTCACGAGACGCTCGGTAGAGAGGCCAGCCTCCGAGACGTCAGAGGCGGAGATGAGCGTGGTCGTCCACGCTTCATGTACGCCGGCGCCGGTAAGCAATGCACGAACCGCTCGACGGTCGCGTTGTCGAGGTGACAGACGCCCGACACGAGGGCTGAGCGGCACAACGCGTTGAATCTTGTCGTAACCGTAGTGACGGCCGATCTCTTCAATGACGTTGATCTCTTCGGTTGCGTCCGTCCGCCACGACGGGATGGATACGGCCGCTCGGCCGCGCCCGGTTTCCGTCTGGGTGACCGTAAATCCAATTGGTGAAAGCAACTCGGCGATGGTCGCGTCGTCGAGTGCGGTGCCCAAGATCAGATTCACTCGATCCGTTCGGACGTCCACGACGCGTGGCGCAGGTTTGCCGCCGGGACGAATGTCGTCGTGCGTGACGATCTTGAGATCCGGGCAGCTCTCGCGCAGCACTTCGACGAAACGCACGATTGCTGCGTCAACAGCCTCGGCATCGGCGTTGCGCTCGTATCGTGCTGACGCTTCTGAGCGCAGCCCCAACTTTTTTGCCGAACGTGCCACGGCCATGGGCGACCAATGCGCAACTTCGAACAGCACCCGAGTCGTGGAGTCCGTGACCTCTGTGTGCAAACCGCCCATGATGGCTGCGATGCCAACTGCAGTTCCGGCGCCATCGGTAATGATGCCGTCGGTCACCCCGTCGTTGGAGAGTTCGCGTTCCTTCCCGTCCAGGGTGATAACCCGCTCGCCCGCTGCGGCCCACCTGACGCCGATTCGTTCGCCCACAAGCGTGTCGATGTCGAACGCGTGGGATGGAATACCGATTTCAAGCATCACGTAGTTGGAGGCGTCGACCACATTGGAGATAGGACGCATGCCTGCGGCTGCGACCCTGGCCTGCACCCAGGCGGGGCTCGGCCCAACCCGCACACCCTCGATGACGGTGGTGGTGAGCCGGTCGCACAAATCGTTGGCTGTGATGGAATCGACGTTTCGTGCCGGTACCTCCAGCACCGACAGATCCAACGCAGCGGGATCGGTGTATCCCAAGCCCAACTTTGCCGCCAAGTCCCGCGCCACGCCACGGATGGACATGGCATCGGGTCGATTGGCTTCCACGCCGACGTCGAACACAACCTCTCTGGTCACGCCAAGGGCACGCTCTACTGGAACGCCGAGCGGTGTACCCACTGGCAAAATCATGAGCCCGCTTGCGTCGGTGCCAAGGCCAAGTTCCGGCGCCGAGCAGAGCATCCCGTTGGACGGTTCGCCGCGCAACTTGCGAGCTTCGATCTTGAGACCGCTTGGCATCACGGTGCCCAACGTTGCGAGCGGAACGCGGTCTCCGACGTTGAAGTTCCATGCGCCGCATGCGATCTGTGGGCCGGGTTCGGCGCCTTCAACGGTACGAACGTCGATGAGGCGAACCTTGTCGGCGTTTGGATGCGGCCTGATGGCCACAACTTCGCACGTGATGACTCCTGGGAGTTGGAGGTCACCCGTTTCCAAAGCAGGGCCGGCGGTCGGATTCAGCGAGACGACCGTGTCTGTTCCCTCGACCACGAGGCCAAGTGAGTCAAGCGCAGCAATGATGTCAGCAGAGGAAAGGGTGAGTTCTGGAACGAACTCGCGCAGCCATGAAAGTGGAACAAGCATGATGTTTTCTGACTTCTTTCAGAACTGACGGAGCAGCCGTACGTCGTTGGCGAGCAAGTCTCGGAGATCGGAAAGGTTGTGCCGGTTCATGGCCAGACGGTCGATTCCGAAGCCCCAAGCAAACCCCGTCCATTCTTCGGGGTCCACTCCCCCAGCTCGCAACACATTGGGGTGGACCATGCCGCAACCACCCAGCTCAATCCAGCCGGTCTGGCTGCACACCCGACACCCCGTTCCCCCGCAGAACGGGCAGGTGATATCGAACTCTGCGCTGGGTTCGGTGAACGGGAAGAAGCCCGGGCGCAGCCGGGTGCGCAAGTCGTCTCGACCGAAGTATGCGGCAATGAACGCGTCGATGGTGCCAGCAAGGTGACCCATGGAGATGCCTTTGTCGATGACCAACGCTTCAATCTGATGGAACACCGGAAGGTGACGCGCGTCGGGCGTGTCTCGGCGGTAACAACGTCCGGGCATGACCGCATAGATGGGGGGCTGCATCTGTTGCATGACGCGGATCTGCATTGGGCTTGTATGTGTACGAAGCACCACCTCGCCAGGCTCACCTGTTGCAACGTGGAACGTGTCGTGCATTGTGCGCGCCGGATGGCCCGGAGGGAAGTTGAGTGCTTCGAAGTTGTACCAGTCCGTTTCGGCTTCCGGCCCCTCGAACACCTCGAAGCCCATGCCCACGAAAATGTCTTCGAGGTCCTGGGTGGTACGCGTGATCAGATGCATCCTGCCCAGTTCGTCCTGGGCCACAACTTCGCCAAGATCGAGGCGTTCGGCTTCAAGCTGCGCACGGCGAGCGACGACAGCCAGTTCGCCTTTGCGTTCAGCCAGAGCAGCCGTGACGGTGGTTCGAACCGCATTGATGGATGCACCGGCCGCCTTGCGGTCATCGGCGCTCATTTGACCGAGCGACTTGTTGAGGTCGGTCAGTGGAGCGCTCTTGCCAACAACGGCGATCTCGACCGCCTTCAACTCGTCAAGCGAAACCGCCGCTGCTACCCGTTGGAGCGCGTCGGACTGCAGCGATGGAAGAACGGAATTCAGGTCAGGCGCTGCACTCACGTGACCATTCTGCCCGAGCGGTTGAGGACTCTCGCTCACCATTGCGTGGTGATGGTGAGAAACGCCCGCCCAACCACCGTCGTCAACTGCGTTGGCGGGCTGCTTCGAAACAAAGCACCGACGTGGCCATGGCGACGTTCAGCGACTCTGTGCGGCCTTGCATGGGGATGGTGATCCACGCGTCGATGAGGTCAGAAACCTCGCGGGACAGGCCATGGGCTTCATTCCCAAGGACAATTGCAACCCGCCCGGCGAGAAGTCCGCTTTTGGTATACGGAACGCTGTCACCACGTACCGCCGTGCCAAAAAGACGAACTCCCTGATCAGACAGGTATCGCAGCGTGGACGGCGCATCCGTGTCTTGCACCACCGGAAGATGAAACAGCGCGCCGGCACTGGAACGAACAACCTTTGGGCTGGTCACGTCGACGCTCGAGCCGGTAAAGACGGCAGCGACCGCACCCGACAATTCTGCGGAGCGGATCATCGTGCCGGCGTTGCCTGGATCACTGATATCAACTCCCACAACCACCAGGCCAGCAGGCCAGGGAGATAGGAACTTGAGGCTGACCAGCGGAGACTCGACGATAGCCATCACCGGTTGCGGAGCAACGGTGTCTCCCAACTTGGACAACAGCCCGGGTGCCAGGCGCCGAACAACGGCACCGTGCGCCAACGCTTGGTTGACGGCGGGCAACTCTGCGTGCCCGTCGACGAAGACGGTTTGCACTCGATGCCCACCAGCGAGCGCCTCTGCCAAGACTTTCGCCCCTTCGACGACGCAAAGCATTTCGTCGGAACGCGCACTCCGGCGCCCAATGAGGCGCCGGAGAGTCTTGACATCTGCGTGTTGGTCAGACGTGAACATGCTCATCGCGGACTAGCGAGAACGCTCACGGTTGGGTGCTCACCCCTGGGTGCGACAGTGGGGATCAGCTTGCCGCAGCGGCTGTGGCCTGAACCGGCAGCGCTGCTTTTGCCTGCGTGACCAACGCTCCGAAGGCAGCGGGGTCAGTCACGGCGAGGTCGGCGAGGACCTTGCGGTCGACTTCGATACCTGCCAGGTTGAGACCATTGATGAAACGGCTGTAGGCCATGTCGTGTTCACGACATGCCGCGTTGATGCGCTGGATCCACAGCTTGCGGAAGTCGCCCTTACGTGCGCGACGATCGCGGAAGCTGTAGAGCAAGCCGTGCATGACGGCTTCGTTGGCGGCGCGGAACGTACGGCTGCGGTTGCCGTAGTAACCCTTTGCCTGCTCCATCGTTTTCTTGTGTGACTTCTTGGCGTTCAAACCATTTTTGACACGTGCCATGAGATTCTCCTTTTCGTTCCTAGTGCTCGTTGAGGCTCAGATGCCGAGCATCTTTTTGGCGTTCGCAGCATCTGCTGGCGACAGGACAGCATCGCCAGTCAGCCGACGCGTGCGGGTTGAGCTCTTGTGCTCAAGCTTGTGGTAGCGGAACGCACGAGCGTGCATCACCTTGCCGGTTCCGGTCAGGCGGAACCGCTTCTTGGCGGCTCTGTTGGTCTTCATCTTTGGCATGGTTGTTCTCCGTATGACTGCATCAACGATGCAGTGGCGGTGGGTGTCGATGGTGTGGGGACGTGTTCGGCTGGTGTTGAGGGCACCAGCCGGCGTTACATATGTAGATCGGGGTTCAGATCAGGAGTCAGCTTGCACGGCGGTTGCGTCATCAGCTGTCGATTCAACGACTGTTGTCTCGGGTGCTGATTCGGCGGGTGATTCGACGGCTGCTGAGGCATCCGCTGATTCCACCGCTGCTTCGGGTTCCGTTGGTTCCGTAGTTGGCTGAGGGCCCCGGTCCTGCATGGACTGTGGAGCCGATCCGTCTCGGGCGGGCTTGGGGTTACCGACTGATGGCTTTGGGGGCCGAGTTGGCTGCTGCTGTTCTTCTTCTTCTTTGAGGCCGTCGGGCTTTGCCTTCTTCTCCGGTGCGAGCACCATGATCATGTTCTTGCCGTCAAGCTTGGGCATTGCCTCAACCTTTGCGCTCGCCTGATACACGTCGGCGATGCGGTCGAGGATGCGTTTTCCCAGCTCGGGGTGGGCGATTTCTCGCCCGCGGAACATGATGGTGATCTTCACCTTGTGGCCCTCGGAGAGAAACTCGCCGACTTTGCGTGTCTTGGTGTCGAAGTCCCCGCCGCCAATCTTTGGCCGGTACTTCATCTCCTTGATGGCAATGGTTTGGGCCTTGCGGCGCGATTCCTTGTCTCGCTGTGCGAGCTCGTAGCGGTACTTGCCGTAGTCGAGAATCTTTGCGACCGGTGGGCTAGCCATCGGCGCAATCTCAACAAGGTCCAGTTCCAGTCCGCGGGCCATGGTGAGGGCTTCGGGGAGTGGCTTGATGCCCAGCTGGGCACCATCAGGACCAATCAGGCGTACTTCACGAACGCGAATACGCTCGTTGATACGGTGCTCGTTCGGGTCAGTTGCGATTCGGCATCACTCCTCGGTGCGGTTCGGGGCTGCGGCAAGCGAGCACCCGAAAACCGGCCCGAAGGGGCCTGGCAATCGGAGGACGAGACCCGGGAGCCTGTTTGGCACCGGGTGGGCGCCACTGGAACGCAATCTGCAGGGACCTTCGGCAAGTTTCCCAGTTGGGAAACTGAAACCTTCGGTTTTCCTGCGGACACCAGTGATGACCGCTTGAACACAAGTTGTAGCCAGATAGGGTAGCAGTGATGAGTTCCCTCTGGACACCAGGCGGCGAGCACCAAGTGCCACCGGCCCGGCCAACTACACCTTCCACCCCAGATCCTCGGGCTACAGCCCGGTTTCAAGCTTCCCAGCACCAAGGGGATCCCAACGATGATGACGACGACTGGGAAGACTCGCTGTCGCCCGAGCAGGAATCAGAGCTCAGGGCAATGCAAGAACAGCTCATCAGCGTTCCGGCTTCGTCGGTCATTGCCAACCACGTGGTGAACATCTTCCAACTGGCCATGCTGCACCTGTTCGCCGAGCCGCCAAAGTTCGAAGAGGCGTCCCTCGCGATCGATGCCGCTACGGCCATTGTGGACAAGCTCAGCGGACGCCTGGGACCAGACGAACCAACACTGGTCGATGCCGTCCACCAAATGCGTCTGGCGTTTGTCCAGGTCAGAAATAGCCAGGACTAACCCGGCCCGCTCCTCCAGCTACAACCCAACCGTGGCACGGAACAGTGTTCCGTCGCCGCTCACGGTCAAGCGTGACGCCGCTGCTGGCACAAACGCAGCTTCGCCCGCCCGGATGGACAAGGTGCAGCCATAGTCTGATTCGGTCTGAGGGGACGTCACGCTGATGCTTCCGGTGTGGCACCACAGGAGTTCTGGGCCGTCCACAACTAACTCGATTCGGCTGCCCACGGTGGCCGTCACCAGGTCCAAACGGAACTCCTCGCTTGGCGAGGGGTATCGCATGACACCGGGCGAGCCCTCAACCGCAGCTGGCCGAATCACCGGATCTGTCAGCGGATTCCAGTCCACCACGTTGATCAGCCCGGGCACGTCCACGTGTTTAGGCGTCAGCCCACCGCGGAGCACATTGTCTGAGTTGGCCATCAGCTCAACCCCAACGCCGCGAATGTACGCGTGCAGATTTCCAGCAGGGAGCATCAGCGCCTCGCCTGGTTTCAGTACCACCCGATTGAGGAGCAACGAAATGATGGCTCCGACGTCGCCGGGGTACGCAGCAGCCAAACGTACCGCAAGGTCTGCTTCGCCTGTCCACGCGCCGGTGTGAGCGCCGCAAGCATTCACGACATCGACCACCGTTCGCTCTGCGCGCTTTGTATCGGCCTGGAGTAGGTCCACCACAATGTCTCGGAGCGCTGCGGCAGGATGATTCGAACGGATCCGGGCAGCCATACCCGTGGTGGTTGGTGTGGCCAGTGCTTCAAGCAGCGCTGTGGTTTGTTGCACCGGACGAAACCCGCACATGGCTTCGAAATCTGTCAGCGCGCAGATGAGTTCAGGCTTGTGGTTGCGATCTTTGAAAACGCGTTGGGGGTCTGTCATCTGCACCCCGGCAAGCTCCTCAGCTTCGAAGCCAACAATTGCCTGTGCCCGGGAAGGGTGGGCCTGCAAGGACAACGGAGCTGCAGCCGCCAGTACTTTCAACAGAAACGGCAGGGTGTCACCAAACGCTTGCCGGCTGTTGTTGCCCAACGCACACGCTGGGTCAGCCTGGATGAGCTGGTCAAGTGCGTGGCCCGTTGTGCGCTGGATTGACGGCGCGTTGGTGTGCGCTCCAATCCACTCTTCGGCCTCGGGGTGTTCTGAGGGCGCTCGACCCTGCAGCGCCGCTATGGCCGAGTGGGACCCCCATGCGTAGTTCTGTATGGGGTTGGTCAGTAGAAACGGCCGCCTGTCCATTTTCGTACCTTTCTTAACCCCGAGCGAGGGGGTTCAGTTCGCCGGTCTGCTGTTCGATCATCGTTCGCATGGCTGTGTCTCGTGCTTGGCGCAGCGTGCTGGTATTGGCCCCGGTTGCGTCAGCATCGTCTCGTTGTACCGGATCGTCTTCCCAGCCGCACGAGCCACAGATTTCATACGTTTCAGGCTCTCCGGGAACCGATGCAGCGCAGACCGGACACAAGGAGAGCCCGGATCTTGCACGAATCGAAACCGCTTCCCAGACTCCCGGAAGCCCAGCTGAAACATCGAAGTCAACCTCTGAACCGACGGGGATGGTACGCGCGCCACTTGAAATCTGCGTGCAGTGAAAGGGCCAGATGGAGTGACCATCGGTCACGGTGCCGGCACCTTCGAGGACTCCGAAGGATTCAACCTGCCCAGACACCGAAGTGCTGGAAGCTGATCCGCGGGAGCCGGACCGCGCTGACTGCTGGCTCACGCCACGATCTTTGAGATTGGCACTTCAAGAATGGCAGTCGCACCCGCTTCGACCAGGTCAGGGATCAAGGTGTTGATGGTCTTCTTTGCGACCACTGTTTCGATTGCGTAGCCAGCGTTGCCGGCGAGAGGGCTGACCGTGGGCTGCCCCATAGAAGGAACGATAGCCAGGACGGCCTGGTACGCCTCGGTTGACACGTTGAGCTTCAGCAAAACCTTGCCTCTCGCCTCCATGACACCGTCCAGAAGAGTCTTCAACTGCATCATCGCCTTGCGTTTCGCCGGATCTGCATAAGCATCGGCATTTGCAATGAGTTCTGTATAGCTGGTGAGGACAGTCTCGATGATGCGCAGCCCGGCTGCTCGAAGCGCCGAACCTGTTTCGGTGATCTCCACCACTGCATCTGCAATGTCCGGAACTTTTGCTTCGGTTGCGCCATAGGAAAGCCGAACATCTGCGCGAATACCTTTTTCGACGAAATACCGAGTGGTGGCGCCTACGTACTCCGTGGAGATGCGAACGCCGTCTGGAAGATCGCTGGCGCTCTGCCAAGGTGAATGGTCTGGAACAGCAAGAACCAACCGAATGGGGCGAGACGTCGCCTTGGAGTAGCGAAGCTCGCCAAGAGAGACAACCGGGGCCCGGGTTTCCTCAATCCAGTCACGGCCAGTGATGCCCATGTCGAACAGACCTTCGGCAACGTAGGAGGGGATTTCTTGCGGTCGCAGGATGCGGACCTCTGAGACTCGTGGGTCATCGATGCTGGCGAGGTACTGCACCGCCGATGACCTGAGCACGGGCAGGTCGGCCTGCTCGAACAATTCGAGCGTCGCGCGCTCAAGCGAACCTTTTGGCAAGACCAGTTTCAACATGCGGCTTCAGCCTAATGGCGGAGATCACGCCCTCCCTTTCGCCTACGCGTTTCGCTCCCCTTTCCTCTCGACCGGTACCCTGCCAACCATGACTGCCCACACGAAGTTGAAACTAGGTCTGCAAACGGGTTACTGGAGCGCAGGTCCTCCAGCTGGCGTGACCGAACAGATCGAGACAGCAGAGGCGCTCGGGTTCGATTCCATGTGGACGGCAGAGGCGTACGGATCCGATGCACTTACCCCGCTGGCCTGGTGGGGTGCTCGAACCAAAAACATCAAGCTTGGAACTGGAATCGTGCAGATGTCTGCCCGCACTCCTGCTGCCACCGCAATGGCTGCATTGACCTTGGATCACCTTTCAGGAGGGCGGTTTATCCTCGGTATTGGCGCTAGCGGTCCGCAGGTTGTTGAAGGTTGGTACGGGCAGGACTACCGCAAGCCGCTGGAACGAACGCGCGAGTACGTTTCCATTTTGCGAGCCATCTGGGCACGTGAAGCGCCCGTCACGTTCGCCGGAAACCAGTACTCGCTCCCTTTCCAGGGAGGGACCGGATTGGGGAAGCCGCTCAAGGCCACCGTGCATCCGCTTCGCAGTGACATCCCGATCTACCTCGGTGCTGAAGGACCGAAGAACGTTGCGCTAGCAGCCGAGATTTGCGACGGATGGCTGCCTCTCTTCTTCTCCCCCAGCCAGGACCACTGGTATCGCAAGTGCCTGCAGGAAGGTTTCGACGCTCGTACGGACGGTGCAACGATCGACGGCTTCGAAGTCGCCGTAACACTTCAGGTCATCATCGACGACGACGTGGAGCGAGCAGCGGATCGGATCCGCCCCTACTTGGCGCTTTACATGGGCGGCATGGGAGCGAAGGGACAGAACTTCCATTTCGACGTGTTCGCACGGATGGGTTACGAAGACGTGGCCGTCAAGGTGCAAGAGCTTTACATGGCCGGTGATAAAGCCGCAGCTACCGCGGCCATACCCACGTCGCTAGTGGAAGAGGTTTCATTGATCGGGCCGAAAGCAAAGATCGCAGAGGACCTCACTCGCTGGGAAGACACCTGCCTCACGACCCTGTTGCTCAGCGGCCCGCCGGCCCTGCTGCAAGACGTCGCAGAGCTGGTGGGCTAACAGCGGGCTAACGCCGGCTGAGAAATAGCGAGCTTGGAGGCGCTGTCGCCTCCTAGCCGCTATCGGACGATGGTGAAGTCCGACGTGGAGGCAATTCCCAACGGGCCGATGAAGATTCGGTTGGGCGGCACCGGCACACCGTTGATGGCGAAGCTGAACCGCAACGCCGTTGCACAGGATGCAGAGATACGGAAGTTGTCAATGTCGTAATTGCTACGCAGAGAAAAACGGGCACTCTTGCTGTAGCGGCGCAACGAGTCGCCACGCTCCAACCCATAGCTGCTGAAGGTCACCTTGGCATTGGCAGAAACAAACCCGGAGAACGTCACCTGGCCAGGGCCAGGGTTGTACACCTTTACTTGCCAGTATTTGCCGTCGTGCCACATGTACACGCCTTGCGGTGCGCCGGTGGTGAAGGTGGTGGGTCGTCCGTACACATACTTTGGCCAGGACACCCGGATGCACGGCTTAGGGGTACCCGGAGGAGTTGGGGCTTGTCCAGGCAGCGGAAGACCGCTCCCTGGCAAGACAACTGGGGGAACAACGGTGGGCGGCGCAACTGGTACCGCTACCGAGTTGGTGGTTGCAGCCGCACTCTCTTTGCCGTTGGTTCCGATGGCAAAGATCTGGGCGAGATACGTGGTGCCGCTGCGTGGTGACGCGAACGTTGCACCGAGCGTGTTGGCGTCAACCGTGACGCTCCCGATGGATGGGACGGTAACCACACGGTAACGGGCAATGGGTGTTGGCGTGCTGGTGGGCGGAGTCCACGTGACCCTCAACTGCCCGTTGAGGAGCGAGAGGGCGGGGTTGGTAGGAGCAGCTGGAGAAGCAGGAGCTGTGGTTGTGGGTCCAGGCACAATGACGGGAGCGCTGAACGCAGTGTTTGGACCAGACCCAGCGACGCTCTCTGCACGCAGGTAAAACGCGTACGCCACGCCGGGCCGCAAATCATTGAGCACATACGAATTGAGATTCGGTGCGATTGTGATTGGAGCTGACGTAGTAGATGTATTTCCAACGATGGTGAGTACAACCAGCTTGTACGCCGAGACGGGATGGCTACCGGCTCTTTCGGGGACCACCCACGACACCGTGACCTGCGCCGTGCCAGTCAGCGCCACGGTGAGGTTGCGAGGTACTGACGGAGCGTTTGGCGCAATGGTCGTGGACGTTGTGCTTGAGGTCGTGGTTGAGGTTGACGTTGTTGTCGGTAGCGTCGTTGTTGTCGTTGACGTTGAAGTGGTTGTTGTCGACGTGGTTGTGGACGTGGTGGCGGGGAGCGTCGTTGAGGTGCTGGAGCTGCTGACTTGCGCACCGGCTGGACCGGCGCTGAGCACCGTCAACAACGAGAGCGCACCCAAGACTGTCCTACGGCCAGCCTTACTGGTCGACCGGCGGCTGGACGAACGAGGCATCGGAGGGGTGCGAGTCGCTTCAGATTGGCGGATCATGAGTTGAGATTCCTCTTCGGACGTGTAGAGCGCATGGGCAGAATGTGAGGACTTCGTGATGCCCAGTGTCGCCACATCGGGGAGAATGGCGGCGTGACCCAACTTCCATACCTCGACCAGGTTCAGGCCGACACGTTTGCCCTGATCGAGATCTTGCGCAGAGATCCGCACCAAAACGTGCCATCGTGCCCTGGCTGGGATGTGGTTCGGCTGGCAGGTCACGTGGGACGTGTACACCGTATGGCAGCGCAGGTGGTTCAGAAGCAACTTTCGTCGCCCCCTGGCAAAGAGGACATTGAGGCCGTTCCAGAGGACTCGCACCGTATGGACGCTTACTTGCTTCGTGGCCTAGCCCGCGTTCTGGAAACCTTGCGAGCAACTCCTCATGCATCGCCGGCATGGAACATGACGGGGCAAAATCAAACGGCGGGTTTCTGGCCACGGCGCATGGCATTCGAGACAGCTGTCCATCGTGCCGATGCGGAATTGGCCATGGGCACAGATGTGACCCCACTTGGACCTGCTCTTGCCGTTGACGGTGTGGACGAGTTTCTTGCACTGATGCCGAATCGGGTACTTGCCAACCAGCCCCACGCTGACTTGGGAGGAACGCTGCACCTGCACGCCACAGACGGCGACGGTGAGTGGATGATTCACTTGCAAGGCGGCGCCCTGCGTGTGGAACACAGTCATGGCAAGGGAGACGCCGCAGTTCGTGGGACGGCATCTGACCTCTTGCTGGCGGTGTGGAACCGCCGGTCGCTTTCTGGCGACAGGTTCGAGCGCTTTGGCAACCCAGAGGTGATTTCAGCCTTTGAGGCTGTGGGAGCGTTCTAAAAGCTCAGTCCTGAAGGTCGTGGATGGCCTTGTCTACGGCCCGCCTTGCTTTGGCAAGACGACGCTCCTGATTTGCCAGCCCGACGCGTTCTGCTTCCTCTGACGTGTCGACTGCACGGGCAAGGAGGTCGATGGACAGGTCCGCAAGGCGTTCTGCAATGCGTTCCAAGTCAGCTCTGATCTCTTCGAGTTGGGACATGGCAACACCGTATTCCACATGCACGCTATGCGACTGGCGCAGGGGGCGTGGTTGGCGGTGCGGTCACAAGCGTGGTGGCGCCGGGCGCGGTAGGAACCGGCACGGTTGTGGTTGGGCGGGGCTGTTCCACATACGGCGGCGCAGCGGTCGGGGGGAACCGTGGATCTGCTGGCCCAGATCGGAACTGCCACAGATACGGCGACCACGCCTGCGTGAAGACCTGCCAGTCGTAGAACGACACTCCGGTGCTGCCGCTCTCGCGAGCCGCCTGTAGGTACCCAGAGAAGTCGTTGAGAGTCATCCGTGTCCCACCGACTCCACCAATCAGCTGAATGGGGACATCGGCCCGGCCCAACGCATTTCGAAGTCGGGCGATGTTGTCCAGGCTGTACCGGTAACCGTCGCGCCAACCCGAATCCGCAGAGCGATCAGTCCAGTAGTTCTGGATCATCCACATGTCGTAGAACGGCGCAATGTCTGCGTATGGAAACGTGCCGCCCCACCACTTGACGTTGCTCTTGGGAACACCGTTTGCTTGCGTCCAATAGTCCGAGGCACCGTCAAGGTAATTGGTGGCGTAGATGTTGTTGCCAATCACGCGGCCTGGAAGCAGCGGCCGAAGCGCCGCCGAGTACTGAACCAGGCGACGTGTTCGTTCAGCGAGGTTGCGGACCCCATCTCGGTCTTCAATATCGATGTTCACTCCGTCGACGTCGAGGTTGGCAATGGCGACGGTCTTTCTGAGATCAGTGTTGACGTCTTGCCACACGGGGAGATACCAAACAACTACGTACATCCCTAATTGGTGAGCGCGGTCTATCAGTGGAATCAGGCGCTCGGGTTCCAAGATGTCGTTGACACCCGGTGTGCTCCAGTGCGCTGCCTGGATGTAGATCGTCTGTACACCTGCATTCGCGAGAACGTCGAGCGTACCGACGTTGACAGGAGGTGTGGCCCTGCCCGACCAGCGCACGGTCCAGTCGAACCGGTCGACCCACATACCAACGCCACGATACGGGTCCAGAGTTGCTGCGGTGACCCGGGTCGGTGGGTTTGCTGGAGCCGGCATCGGGGCAGGAACCAGCGTTGTTGTGGTGGCTGGACGCGTGGTGCTGCTCGACGCAATTGGAAGCAGGGTTCCGATGGGAACGGAAGGCTGCGCAACGACTGCTGTTGTTGGCACGGGACCTGCTGTACTGGGCGCAGCTGTTGAAGAAGAGGCTAGCGGTGCAGCAGTAACTGGCACCATTGAGGTAGTCGTCCGGCGCTTAGTGGTGGTGCGTTTTACTGTTGCGCGCCGCTTGGTTGTGACCTTGCGGGTGGTGGTGCGCTTAGCCTTCTTCTTCGTTGTTGTGGGGCGCTTAGCCGCCGCAGCCAGCGTCTTTGTACTTGCTGATTGCCTGGTGGCTGCAGCCGTCCGCGCAGTGGCTGGATGCGCCTCGGCAGAAGAGACCTGGGTCATCGCAGCGACCAAAAGAGAGACGCACGTCGCGACGACGGCAACCGGGGAAGTGGTTCGAGCCATGCCGGTCAGGCTACCGGCAGGACATGAAGACCCTATGAGCCCTTATGAGATGTTGATGCGCGTTTTGTGCGCGCACCAACAGCAGCGCGTTGACAACGGAACCTCAGAACCCTGAGGGAACTACTTGCGGTTCTCCCGGCGGCGATCCTCTTCTTTGAGGCTCTTCTTCCGCACACGGATGGCCACCGGCGTGACCTCGACAAGCTCGTCTGGGCCGATCCACTCGATAGAGGTTTCGAGGGTCATGTCTCGCTTTGGAGGAAGCTTCACAATCTCGTCGTGGCTGTGCGTACGAATGTTGGTGAGCTTCTTTTCACGGCAGATGTTGACGAGCATTTCGTCGTTGCGAGCGTTCTCGCCGATAACCATGCCTTCGTAGACGACGTCGCCTGGCTCGATGAAGTACGTGCCGCGCGACTGCAGGTTGTCCATTGCATATTCCGTGGCCGGACCTTGACGGTCAGCAACCATGGCACCGCCCAGGCGGTGTGGAAGGTCGCCAACCCACGGGATATACCCCTCGTGACGTTGGTTGATGAGCGCTGTGCCGCGAGTCTGGGTGAGCAGCTCGGAGCGCAGGCCAAGTAGGCCACGCGACGGGCACTCGAAACGCAGGATGCTGCGTCCATTGTCCCCGGGACGCATGTCCGTCATCTGTCCCTTGCGAGGTGCAAGCGCCTGCGTGACCGCGCCGACGTACTCGTCGGGCGTATCCACGATGACTTCTTCGAACGGCTCGTGACGCTTGCCGTCGATCTCTTTGGTAATGACTTCTGGACGGGAAACCTGCAGCTCGTATCCCTCACGACGCATGGTCTCGATGAGCACGGCAAGCTGCAACTCGCCGCGACCTGCCACCTCGAGAATGTCGGGAGACTCGGTATCAGCCAAGCGGATGGAAACGTTGCCAAGGATCTCTCGGTGGAGACGATCGCGGAGGTGGCGCGAGGTGAGGTACTTCGATTCCTTGGCCTTGCCGGCCATTGGCGAGGTGTTGACGCCGAAGGTCATCCGGAGCACGGGCTCGTCGACAGTCAGACGCTCAAGTGCCTCAGGCTCTGTTGGTGACGCGAACGTGTCCCCGATTTCAACCTCTGGGAACCCTGCGATGACGAACAGGTCGCCGGCGAGGATCTCTTCGGTCTCGACGCGCTTCAGGCCATCGACGTTGTACAACGTTCCGGGCTTGCGTTTCAGGACACCACCAGGAACGCCAGGGTTTGGCTGCGCCTGCAGGAGGGCGATGGTTTCGCCAGCACGAAGTGTGCCGCGCTGTACTCGACCAATAGCCAGACGACCCAAGTACTCGCTGGCATCGAGATTGTTGACGATGGCCTGTAGGGGGCCTTCTGCATCGCCGGTTGGGGCCGGGATGGTTTTGACGATTGCCTCGAACAGCGGGGTGAGATCGTCTGCGGCTCCAGGCATACCAATGCCGGAAACAGCACGGCCGTCACGAGCGATGGCACTGACCACCGGGAAGTCGAGGTGCTCGACGTCGAGGCCGGCAGCCTCGATGAGGTCAAGGAACAAGTGCTCCACCTCGTGCAGCACTTCCTCGGCACGGGCGTCCTGGCGGTCGACCTTATTGATCACCACAACCACGGGGAGGCGACGTGCCAGAGCCTTGGAGAGCACGTAGCGGGTCTGCGGGAGAGGACCTTCTGCTGCATCGACGAGCAACAGGACGCCGTCAACGATGTGCAGCCCCCGCTCTACTTCGCCACCGAAGTCAGCGTGTCCAGGGGTATCGACGATGTTGAGCTTGTAGTGCTGCCACCGGATGGAAGCCTGCTTGGCGAAGATGGTGATACCGCGTTCGCGCTCCTGGTCGTTGGAGTCCATGACGCGGTCAACTGCCTCGCCGCGACCGGACATAGCTCCGGTTGACCGAAGCATTGCGTCGACAAGGGTTGTTTTGCCGTGGTCGACGTGGGCGACGATGGCGATATTGCGAAGTTCCATGGGGTGTTCTGCAGTCTCTCGAGCTCAGGGTGTGCCAGGGGCGGCACGTCGGCGCGAGCAAAGCCCGCAGGGTGACAGCACCGGTCCGGAGAGCGGCGGTTCAGGATCGCTTTTCGACCCCGTCGCTGGTTGGAGATAGTTGGTAGAACGCGCCACGCGCAGTCCAACGAAAGGACGAGTAACGGTGAACACGCATGTGGAGAAATAGAGAGATGGCGGACAACCTCAGGGCGTTTCGGTGCCCTGACCGCTTATGGATCAGACCGCTTCTTCGGCCTCTTCCTCTTCGTCATCCTCGTCAAGCACTCGGGCTAGGCACCAAGAAGCGCAGGTTTCATCCGCGCCGGCGCCGCACTCCTCGCAAGGTGTGCCGAGATTGAGATCTGTGTTCCGCTTCAAGGCGCGAGCCTCTTCGAAGCGGCGGTGTCGACCCTTCTTCACGTCACACTCCCTACGTCTGGTGTCATCTCATGCGTGCGGGCATCTACGATACCTGCACTTGGCGTCCAATTGATGACATAAGCAGAGGAAAAGGCCCTTCAGGGACGGTGTCGCTGGTCACACCGCCCATTCTGCGGGGCTGCCAGGGGGTGTGGCGTGCCTAATTTCTTGCGTTCATTTACGTGCCAGGCGCGCCAAAGAGCCCGATTGAGGGTCTTCGGTCCGCGGGTTACGCTGAATACGTGAGCGCTTCTCTCGACATCGACGCCATGATTCGCCGGTTCCAAGAACGTGCAAAGGCAGTGAAGAACCGACCCATGCCACCGGTCGAAGGCGCTGAGCGCAAGATGTTCATCGACCGCGCCCAGACGGACTTTATGGATTTCGCAATCATCGGAGATGCCGTCGGCGTGATCGAGGACGGCTTTCTCGTGCTCCGCGTCGATCTCCGGCCGGCGCAGAGCGCAACTCCGCCGACCCCCTGACCCCGTTCTGATCCGTTCTGATCCCGTTTGTCACCTTCGGTCACCGTGGGCAACCTTTGGACACCTCACGACGGGGCGTCGGCACATCTCCGTCACGGCGCTCTGTCACAGGTATCCGGCACAGAAACGGGTCAATTCAAATGGGCGTCGGTCACCAAACTCGTCACGGCCTATGCGTGCCTGATTGCCGTTGAAGAGGGCGTCGTTTCGTTGACCGACACGTCCGCTGACCTTCCGGGTGTCACCCTTGCTCACCTATTGGCCCACGCGGGCGGTCTCGCCTTCGACGACGCCACTCCAATCATGGCCGCTGAGTCCCAACGGCTCTACTCCAATGCGGGGTTTCGGCTCGCCGCCCGCCTCGTCGAACGCAGCGCTGACATGCGATTCTCGGATTACGTTGCCCAGGGAGTCCTCCAACCGTTGGGGATGACAACGGTCGATTGGGGCGACCCAGCGGCGGGCGCTCGTGGCACAATTTTGGATCTGGTTACCTTTGCGGCCGAACTGGTGTCGCCGACTCTGCTCGCGAAAGAGACGCTTCGCCGAGCCGTAGAACCCTGGTGGCCAAACCTCGACGGGTTTGTTCCTGGATTCGGGATGCAACGCCCGTGCCCCTGGGGGCTTGGGTTCGAGATCAAAGGAAACAAGCGCCCACACTGGACCGGAACGTCGAATTCTCCTGAAACGTTTGGGCACTTCGGTCAGAGCGGTGCCATGTTGGCGGTCGATCCGGTGCGCATGGAGGCGTGGTGTTCCGTGTCTCCAGAACCGTTCGGACCGTGGGCGAAACAGGCTTGGCCGAACATGATCGACGGGACCAACGAAAACACGATCCACCGATGAAGCCGCGATTCGTCATGAATCGGTAACGTGGCCAAATGGGTTCCTCCACGTCGGGTTCCACACTGATCCCTCCGCTCAGCGCGGCTGCAATTTCGCTTGTTGACGTACACAAGCGATTCGGCGCGGTTGCCGCGGTAGACGGTGTGAACCTCGACATTCGCCAGGGCGAGTTCTTCACACTCCTTGGCCCCTCGGGCTCTGGCAAGACGACCGTGCTTCGCATGATCGCCGGGTTCGAACAGGTGTCCAGCGGCCAGATCCTGCTGGACGGGACCGATGTCACCGGAGTGGCCCCATTCGACCGAGACGTCAACACCGTGTTCCAGGATTACGCCCTGTTCCCACACATGAACGTCCTGCGCAACGTGGAGTACGGCCTCCTTGTGAAGAAGGTCGGTGCGAAAGAACGCTCACAACGAGCGAGGGCAGCACTTGCAGGGGTGAGGCTTTCTGAGTACGAGGAGCGGCGGCCAAGCGAACTGTCTGGTGGACAACGGCAACGAGTTGCGCTTGCTCGGGCGCTGGTGAACCGGCCGAAGGTGCTGTTGCTCGACGAGCCCCTCGGTGCGCTCGACCTCAAGCTGCGCGAAGAGATGCAGGTTGAACTGAAATCAATTCAGAACGAGGCCGGGATCACGTTTGTTTTTGTGACCCACGACCAAGACGAGGCGCTCACTATGAGTGACCGAGTTGCTGTCTTCGACAAGGGTCGCATCGTGCAGGTTGGGACGCCGAGGGACCTGTACGAAACCCCACAGACACGATTTGTGGCTGGTTTTGTCGGAACGTCCAGCCTGATCGAAGGCAAAGTCGCCGAGCGACTCCTTGGAAGTGTGGGCACGTTTTCGATTCGCCCGGAACGGCTTTCGATCATGTCGAACGGGGACCAACCCACAAGTACCTCGCCCACAAGTACCTCGCCCACAAGTACCTCAACAGACGAGCCCGTTGTTATCGCCGGCACCGTTCGTCATGTTCAATACGTCGGGGCTGAACAACGAGTCCGCATCGATGCTGGCGACGGCTGCGAGTTGATCGCGCTGTGTTCCACCGCTGTTTCGCTTCCCAACCCAGGCCAATCCATTCGAGTTTCGGCAAACCGGGACTCCTTCACAGAGTTGGCTGGTTAACCGCCAGACCCAACCACGCAACACCATCACCACCAAGAGACCAAACCAGAAGAAGAGGAACCAACCATGCGAAAGCCAATGTTGAGAACCGCAGCCATTTTTGCTGCCACTGTTTTCGTGCTCGCTGCATGTGGATCGGACGCCGAATCCACAGACACCAGCACTGAGACCAGCATCGAGAGCACAGAAACGGTCGCCGAAAGCTCCGAGACGGTGCCAGCCACCGACGCTCCGGCAGAGGAAGCTCCGGCTACCGATTCCGCCACTGAAACAACCGCCGCAGCGGCCGAAGGCGGAAACGAGGCAGCCGCGGGAATTGCCGCACCAGACCTGCCGATGCTGGAAGCAATCGGCGACAGCGAAGGTCAGGTGAACATCGTCGCTTGGCCCGGCTACACCGAAAAGGCATGGGTTGAGCCATTCCAACAGGCCTCCAACTGCACCGTCAACGTGAAGGTGGGCAACACCTCCGATGAGATGGTTGCGCTCATGCAGACCGGCGAATACGACGTCGTGAGCGCTTCTGGCGACGCAAGCCTTCGCCTCATCGCTTCCGGTGAGGTGTCCCCCGTCAACACCGCCCTCATGACCAACTATGCCGATGTTTACGAGGCGCTGAAGGGCAAGCCGTGGAACTCTGTTGGAGGCAAGGCTTACGGTGTTCCTCACGGGCGTGGAGCCAACCTGCTGATGTACAACACCGACAAGTTCGCAACGGCGCCTGACAGTTGGAGCGTTGTGTGGGAAGCGGATTCGCCTGCCAAGGGCGGAGTCACTGCGTACGACGCACCCATCTACATCGCCGATGCAGCGGTCTACCTGATGTCCACCAAGCCTGACCTGGGCATCACCAACCCGTACGCACTGGACGAGACTCAATTTGCTGCAGCCATCGAACTTCTGCAAACGCAAAAAGGTCTGGTTTCAGAGTACTGGAGCGACTACCTAAAGCAAATGGCTGCCTTCAAGACCGGCACAATGACTGCTGGAACCACGTGGCAGGTTGTCGCGAATGCCGCCAAAGCGGAAGGCACCAAAGTTGAAGTAGTACTTCCGAAGGAAGGCTCAACCGGTTGGTCCGACACGTGGATGGTTTCGTCGAAGGCCAAGAACCCGAACTGCGCATACAAATGGATGGACTACATCATTTCTCCGGAAGGCAATGCCAAGGCAACGGAGTATTTCGGTGAAGCACCTTCCAACCAAAAGGCATGCGCGCTCACGGACAACAAAGAGCATTGCACGCTGTTCCACGCTGGTGACGAGGAGTACTTCTCCAAGATCTGGTACTGGACAACGCCAACCAAGGAATGCCTCGACGGACGCGGGCCGATCTGCAAAGAATTTGCGGAATGGACCAAGGCCTGGACAGAACTAAAGGGCTAACAAACATGTCGCATCTGCTGGCTCGACGCGGTTTCTTCCGCACCGGGCCGGCAGGAGCACCTCTCCATCTCGCCGAAACGTGTCATGACCACTCCTGCCTCCACCGTCGCGCGGTCACTCGCTGGCTACCTCTACCGGCACGCCCGCGTACGGCTGGCTGCGCTGCTGGTGGCACCTGTCGCGTGGCTTGCTATTGCCTACCTGGGCTCGCTGGCAGCGTTGCTTGTGACCTCGTTGTACCGGGTGGATTCCTTCACAACAGCAGTTGTGAAGGATGTCGGCTGGGGAAACTTCGATGAGATCATCACCACCCCGGTGTATCGGCGAGTAGTCCTGCGCAGCGTCACGGTTGCAGCAGTGGTGACGATTCTCGATCTGGCCTTGGCACTTCCGGTTGCGTTCTACCTTGCAAAGATCGCCACTCCTCGGGTCCGACGCATCGTCACCGTGGCCGTCACCATGCCGCTCTGGGCCAGTTACCTGGTCAAGGCATATGCCATGCGCGCATTTCTCGACCCCTCGGGCGGACTGATCAAAAAGGCTGTGGGTGCCTCACCGGGGTTTGGGCTTACCTCCACCACGTTGGTGCTGGCATACCTGTGGCTTCCATATGCAATCCTGCCGCTATATGCAGGCCTGGAACGACTCCCAAATTCCCTCTTGGAAGCATCCTCTGATCTCGGCGCTCATGCCTGGCCAACGTTTCGCCGAGTGATCATCCCGATACTTGCCCCCGCAGTTGTCGCCGCCAGCATCTTCACCTTTTCGCTCTCGCTGGGCGACTACATCGCCGTCGACATCGTTGGGGGTAAGACGCAGCTTCTCGGCTCGGTTGTCTACGACAACTTTGTGCAAAACGGCCCCCTTGCAGCGGCAGTAGCCATCATCCCAATGGTGATCATGGTCGTGTATCTGCTTGGCGCACGCGCAACCGGTGCGCTTGACAACATGTGAATTGCAGATTGCGCTCATGCACCTCTCCTCCACCGCCCGCCGCCTCATCGCTATCTTCACTGGATTCGTCGTCGTCCTGCTTTGGACGCCCATCATTTACGCCGGTCTTCTCGCATTCAACACTGAGAAATCAACAATCCTCCAGGGGCTCAGCCTCAAGTGGTGGAAGCCAACGTTCCAAGACCCGGAGGTCCGAGACGCCCTCGCTGGTTCCATGAAGACCGCGCTGGCGGCTACGGCCATTGCGCTGGTATTGGGCACACTGTTGGCCTTCGCATTGCAGCGTTACCGCTTCTTCGGCAAAGACGTGCTTTCCTTCGTTGTGGTGTTGCCAATTGCGCTGCCGGGCATCCTCACAGGCATCGCGCTCAACAGCGCGTTTCGGACCCTTGGGCTGTCGCTCGGCTTGAAGAGCTTGGTGGTGGCTCACGCCACCTTCTGCATTGTCCTCGTTCACAACAACGTGCTGGCAAGACTTCGCCGCATGCCCGTGTCGCTTGAAGAAGCGTCAGCAGACTTAGGCGCGCATACTTTCACCACCCTGCGGTACGTCACCTTTCCGATGCTGCTTTCGTCTCTGGCTGCTGGCGCAATCCTTGCCTTTGCACTTTCGTTCGACGAGATCGTGGTCACCACGTTTACGGCTGGCCCCGGCTTCAGGACTCTTCCCCAGTACATTCTGAGCAACTACGCCAGACCCAACAACCTCCCCAAGGTCAACGTGATTGTTCTTGTGGTGCTCCTGCTATCCATCCTCCCCGTCTGGGTAGCTCAACGCCTGAGTGAATCCGGCCCCGGGATGGCCAACACCCGCTGAGCCTGTCGAACAACCTGTTGTTAACAGCCTGTCAGGACTATTTGGAGCTCATGTGGCGCGTTCGCCTGCAAATTCCGTACGCTCACCACATGGCTGACCAACCAACCGCAGACGAGCTTCAGAAGTTCGGCACAGGCAACGCAAAGGTTCCCCGCCCTCTGGACGGTCGAACGGTTGACGAAGAACGGCTCCACCGCAAACAGCGCCTCGCCGCCTCATTGCGGTTGTTCTCGCGGTTTGGCTTCGACGAAGGCGTCGCAGGGCACATCACTGCAAGAGATCCGGAGCTCACAGACCACTTCTGGGTCAACCCGTTCGGGATGCACTTCAGCATGATCAGCGTGAAAGACCTCCTGCTGGTACGCCACGACGGCGTCGTCGTGCACGGCTCACAGCCCGTCAACCAGGCGGCGTTTGCCATTCATTCGCAGGTCCACGCAGCCCGTCCGGACGTGATCGGTGCAGCGCATAGTCATTCGCCGTATGGCAAGACCTGGTCAACGCTCGGACGCAAGCTTGACCCCATCACCCAAGACGTCTGTGCCTTCTACGAGGATCACGAAGTCTTCGACGATTACACGGGTGTGGTGCTTGACACCGAGGAAGGCAAGCGCATTGCCTACACAATTGGCGAGAAGAAGGCGGTCATCCTTCGCAACCACGGCTTGCTCACCGTTGGTCAGTCCGTGGACGAGGCCGTGTGGTGGTTCATCACCATGGACCGGTCATGCCAGGCGCAGTTGATGGCGGAGGCCGCCGGCACCCCGGTTCACATCGGACACGAAATGGCACAACTCACCCAGACTCAGGTGGGATCCCACTTGGCGGGATGGTTCAACTTCCAACCGCTGTACGCTGCGGATCGTCAAGGAACAACCAGACCTGTTGGACGAGTAAACCGGCGGAACCGGCTGCCGATAAGCACTTGAGGCTCTGTACGGTGTTCGGGTGGCACCAGATACAGATCGATTCGCCTTTACCGACAACGGACCGTGGGCGGTCGATGAACATCGGCTGAGCTGGTCCGCTGGCATCGACGCGCTTCGTGTCCGAACCAACGACCTTGTCCCCCAGCTCACCACGCCTGGTCGCTTGCCGCCGGGGCGCCGAGTGTTGCGCACCGGACGCATCCTTGGCGGCGCTCTGCTGGCTTGGAAGCTGAAGGAAAAGTCGGCTGGCGGTTCCGTCAGCCGCGCAGGGGTGTCCAAACGACTTCGAGTCGCGTTCAGCGAACTTGGCCCCACCTACATCAAGATGGGTCAGATCATCAGCTCCGGCGAGGGGATCTTCCCGCCGGAACTGGTCGCAGAATTCCGCCAACTCCGCGACCGTGTGCCGCCGGAGCCATTCGCCTCGGTCCGGTGCACCGTAGAAGAAGACCTCGGTCGGCCGCTTGAATCGGTGTTTGCCAGTTTCGACGAAACGGCACTCGCTGCTGCGTCCATTGCCCAGGTACATGCAGCAACCCTCCACACCGGCGAATCGGTCGTGGTGAAGGTCCAGCGTCCCAACGTTTCGCAATCGGTCGGCCGAGACCTGCGGGCGATGAGTTGGTTTGCCCCGCACCTGATTGGCCGAATTCCAATCAGCTCGCTCGCCAATCCCCCTGCTCTTGTGGAGCTCTTCGCAGAAACAATCGTGGAGGAGCTCGACTTCCGCCTGGAAGCACAGAACATGCTGGACACCGCCAGAGTCTTGCGATCGACTGGCCAACAGGTTGCGATGGTTGTCCCCCGTCCGCACCCTGATCTGGTCTCGAAACGGGTCTTGGTTATGGAACGCCTCGACGGATTCAGCTTCGATGATGTGGAAGGCATGCACCGCGCTGGAATCGATACCGAGGCTGTTATCCGTGCCTCGATGGTTGCCTTTCTTGAGGGCGTCATGCTCCACGGCGTGTTCCACGGCGACCTCCACGGCGGCAATCTCTTTGTCATGCAAGACGGTCGTGTTGCCCTCCTTGACCACGGGATCACGGGACGCCTGTCTGAAACCAAGCGGCTGGCGTTTCTCAAGCTGATGCTTGCTGGGACCACCAACAACATCAGGCTCCAGATCCAGGCGCTCTGCGAATTGGGCGCGTTGCCGGCCGACTCTGACATTGACGCAGTCATCAAAGATCTCAACCTTGACGGTCCCGTCAAGGACCCAACCAAGATGCAGCCCGAGGAGCTGATCGCCGAGGTCAGAGACATCACCAAGTCACTTCTTGGCTACGGGGCACGGATGCCGAAGGAGCTCATGCTCTACGTGAAGGACTTGCTCTTTCTGGATGGTGCCATCGCAACCCTCGCCCCTCAGCTGGACTTGTTTGCAGCGCTCACCGACATCGGCATGCACTTTGCCACCAATCACGGAGGACAGATCGCCTCGGATATTGGGCTCGCGGTTTCGGCGCAGGGTGTTGACATCACGGCTTTCAAGGCCTCGATCGGAGTGGAGGCGCACGTCGAGAAATTGACGTATGCGGACTTACAAAAGCGACGGGCTCTGATTGCGTCTCGGATGGAAGGTCAAGAACACGAAGCACGCAAGATCCTTCGTGATCCCACCGGCTCTCGTTCCACGATCAGCAAATTGCGCAAACGTCTCCCCGGCAAAGCCAACCGAGTGTGAACATGAAATGCTCTGAGATCGCTTGAAAACGCTTGACTGATACGAAGGTGCTTTCGTACTGTTCTATGTGTCTTCACTACATCTCATAAGGAGCTACGACACATGGCAACACGGGTACTCAGCAGCGAACAGGGCAAGACCTCCATCACTCGGATGCAAGCCATCCTCTCCAACGGGCTGACCGAGCAAATCCGGTCCCTTCGTGCTGAAGGGGAGATCCTCTCCGACCCAAACGTGTGGGACGGCTCTCTTGCGGAGGACTTCCGCTCCAACACCTGGCCGCAAGCGGCAAATGGTCTCGCATCGTGCGCAGACGCTCTAGAAGCGCTGCGGGCGCGCATCCAGGGGATCAACTCCGACATCATGGCCGCAGGCGGCAACGCCTAGCCAAATGAAAACGGCCCGGGCGTAGACCCGGGCCGTTCCACGATTCCAGTTGCGGTTACTACTAGTCGAGGGCCCGCCGCAGGCTGAGCGACAACCGACGCTTCTCTGGGGTGATCTCGATGATCTTCACCCAGACACCTTCGCCGACTGCGACAACCTCGGACGGATCCTCGACCCGGAACTTTGACAGTTCGCTGATGTGAATCAGACCTTCCAATTCCTGGCCGTCGAGGCGCACGAACGCACCGAACGCGGCAACGCCGGTGATGGTTCCATAAACCAAGTCGCCCGGCTGGTGGGCTGACTGGAACTGCGCCCACGGGTCGGGAAGAGCACGCTTGCGTGACAGGGAGATTTTCTTCCGGTCCGCGTTGACCTCGAGAACGACAACATCGATCTCGTCGCCAACTTTGACCACCTGGTCTGGAGTTGCCACCTGACGATGAGCGAGCTCGCTGACGTGAATCAGCCCTTCGACGCCACCCAGATCAACGAACGCACCAAACGGTACGAGCGCACTGACCCTGCCGCGGCGACGATCTCCGACGGCGAGGCTGTTAATGAGCTGAACACGTTGCTGTGCACGAACCTGCTCCATGAGCGGCTTGCGTGAGACGACAATCCGTTCGCCAGGCCGTTCTGCGTTCTTGGTCGCTTCAATGACAATCACGCTGACCGTTTGGCCCACCAGGTCAGCTGGTTTGCCGGTGCGGCGCACGTCAATAAGCGACTCTGGCAAGAAGGCGCGCATGCCAATGTCGACGATGACACCACCCTTGACCGTCTCGGTGACGACACCTGTCTGGACTTCGCCTGTTTCGCTTGCGGCGACGATACGAGCCCATGCACGGGTGCGCGCAGCGCGCTTTGGAGACACGACGTAGCGCCCGGTGCCTTGACGCCGGATGACCGTGCCCTCGAGGTGGTCACCAATTGCTGGCGCCGCGCCCGCAACAGCTTCACTGGCCGGGACGACGGCTGTACGGCCATCGCCGAGGTCAAGATCGAGACCGTCTGCACGCGTGGCTGTGACCACTCCTGGAACGATGTCCCCGTTTTGATACGCGAGGAGCCCGCCTGCGTCCCGACCGCCATCGGAGGGCTCTTCAACCGGCTGAGCCGCTTCTTCTGCCACTACGTCTGCCGCTACTTCTGCCACTACTTCTGCCGAAGCCTCGGAAACTGCTTCAGTAGCCGGAGCCTCATCTGATGCGACCTCAGCCGTAGGAACTTCAGCTTGTTCCGCCACAGGCTCCGAAGCAGCTGGGTCGGCCAAAGGCGCCTCAGCTACCGGAGGTTCCGAGGCTGCCAGCTCGGCCGATACGGCCGGTTCGGGAGCAGGAGCGTCAGGCTGTGCCTGGTCCGGAGCTGCCTGGACCGACGCGCCCGTTGGTTCGACCGGGGCCGATTCGGGTTGAACGGTAGCCTCGCCGAGAGTGGACGATGAGGGTTGTTCCGCAGCTTCGTGCGGAACGGAAGGGTCAGTCATGGGTGCCTCATGTGAGGGGGATCGTTGGAAAACCCTAGCGTGCCTCAGCCGTGGGTATCGAGGCCAAGTCGTAATCCGCCAACGAAGGCCTCGACGCTGCTTGGTCCGCCTCCGTCCAGGATGCGTCGAACGAGCGCGGTTCCCACGATGACACCATCGGCAATGGCCGCAACTTCCACCGCTTGAGCAGCGTTTGAAATGCCGATTCCAATGAGAACAGGCTTATCCGTGGCGGCTTTCAGGCGGCTGGCGATTGTTGATGCCGAGGCAGCCAAGCTGGCTCGTTCACCAGTAACGCCAAGCGAACCAATGCCATAGACCCAACCACGTGATAGCCCAGAAATAATTCTGAGCCGTTCGCCCGACGACGTAGGTGCCGCAAGCATCACCGTCTCGATGTCGTGATGGTCAGCGACGTGAAGCCAGTCGGCTGCTTCCTCGACCGGAAGGTCAGGAAGGATGGTCCCAGCGAACCCGTTTTCTGCGAGCAGGCTTGCGTATCGGTGGTGCCCGGCACGGTACGCAATGTTGTACGACGTCATAGCAACAAGTGGCACCCCGATGTCCAACGTTGCAACCTGCGCCATAACCGACAGCGGCGTGGCGCCGCCTTGGAGCGCTTGCACCGACGCGGCCTGAATCACCGGCCCGTCCATGATGGGATCAGAGAACGGGATTCCAATCTCGATGGCATCAGCTCCCGACGCAGCAGCGGCACGGACGCAGTCGGTCCAGTCCGGCGTCATTCCACCGGTAATGAAGGGCACCAGCAGTTTGCGACCTTCAACGTCGCGGCGGTGACGAAATGCAGCCTCGATACGACCCACAGGGTTTGCTTGGGTTGTTGATTGCGTGGTGGCGTTCATCGGTTTGGGCACCCTTCGCACGCAGGAACGCACGGCCGTGTGCGACAGAGCGACAACCTTCCCATGATCTGCTCTGCATCTTTGTCTCCACGACCCGACAAGTTCACCAAGACCACCGAGCCCGCGGGCAACTCTGGTGTGTCAGCCGCACGAGCCACCCAGGCAATTGCGTGCGCCGATTCCAACGCAGGAATGATTCCTTCGGTCTCGGCAAGCAATGCAAGCGCGCTGAGTACTTCGTCGTCGTCGGCCGGCACATACTTAGCTCGACCGATGGAAGCCAGATAAGCGTGTTCGGGCCCGACACCCGGATAATCCAGCCCGGCCGAAATGGAGTGAGCTTCCTGGACCTGTCCGAACTCGTCTTGCAAAACGAAGCTCTTCATCCCGTGGACCACCCCAGGGACTCCCCTGCCCACTGCGGCACCTCCTGCGGGTTCGACCCCGATGAGCGCTGCCGAGGTGTTAGCGAAACCAGCAAACGCACCGGCCGCATTGGATCCGCCACCGACACACGCAACAACAAAGTCTGGGTCCTTACCATCGAGAATCTTGCGGCATTGCTCACGTGCCTCGTCTCCCAAGATCCGCTGGAACTCTCGGACCATCCACGGATATGGGTGAGGCCCCATCACAGAGCCAAGCAGGTAGTAAGTGTCTTCGACGCTGGCAAGCCACTCACGCATGGCGTCGTTCACGGCGTCTTTGAGTGTGCGAGAACCTGAATGCACGGGACGCACCTCGGCTCCCAACAGCTTCATCCTGAACACGTTGAGCGCCTGGCGCTGCACGTCGACCGCTCCCATGTAAACCACGCACTCAAGCCCGAGAAGTGCGCACGCCGTGGCCGTTGCCACACCGTGCTGACCAGCACCGGTTTCGGCGATGATCCGATGCTTGCCCATGCGTTTCGCGAGCAAAGCCTGACCAATGACGTTGTTGATCTTGTGGCTTCCGGTGTGGGCCAGATCTTCCCGCTTCAACAGCACACGGACGCCAAGCCTCTGCGACAACCGTTCACATTCCGAAACTGGAGTGGGGCGGCCGCCGTAGTCACACAGGATCCGGTGGTACTCGCTGCGGAACTCTGGGTCTGCCCAAGCGTCGACGAAAGCAGTCTCCAATTCAAGGACAGCCGGCATCAGGGTTTCAGGAACAAATCTGCCCCCGAATTCACCGAACCGGCCGTCGTCGCTGGGAGAACCCATGAAGGGTCCGGTCTGCGGTTGCGGCGCGTTCATGGCACCATCCTGGCAGGCGACATCCGGCATCGGAGCCAGAGTCAGCCATCTACCTCGAAGTCAAACGGCGCACTGTCGGCGAAACCGCCGGACCGGCCGGGCCCATCATCTGGATCGTTATCCAGCCACCGGCCAGATAAGCCGCCGTCGAGACCCTCTTCTTCATCCTCGTCGTTAGCGACAGCGCTCTTGGCAGCCTTGATGAACTCCCGTACCAGACGCGGGTCTTTGTGGCCGGGGCTTGATTCAACACCGCTCGCAACATCGACTCCCCATGGTCGGGTTGCCCGAATTGCATCGGCAACGTTTCCTGGGTGAAGCCCGCCTGCCAGGATCCATCTCATCTGCGGCGGCAGCGCCTCGAGCAGGGACCAGTCGAACGTCTCTCCCGACCCCGGGCTTGGCGCATCGATCAGGAGGCTGTTGACCCGATACCGCCGGGCGGTACGCAGGGAGGGGTCATCGATTGCGAACGCCTTGATCACGAGCGGCACCCGGGCTCTTACTTCGGCGGTTTGTTCAACCGTTTCGAGTCCATGCAGCTGCGCACCAGACAACCCGCAACGTTCGACAGTTCGGATCACCCGCTCTGGCAAATCATTTCGGAACACTCCGATGGTGGTCACTTCCGGAGGAAGCCGCTTCACGATGTCGGCAACCACCGGTGCTTGGACCTGACGCTTGGACCCCTGGGCGAAGATGAAGCCGATGGCGTCAGCGCCCATGGCAATAGCGAGGAGTGCGTCTTCTTCGTTAGTAAGCCCACATATCTTTACCCACGTCATGGAAGTTCCGACCTGTCGCCAGACCCGTCGATGAGACGGCGTACAGCAGCGCCACGATCGTAATCCGTTACGACAGACTCGCCGACGAGCACGGCGTCGTAGCCTGCTGCGCGCAATACCGCTGCATCTTGTGGACCACGCACTCCAGACTCTGCAACACGCACAACGGACGTGGGAATTGAGGCAGCGACCCGGACGGCACGCTCCTGGTCCACCTGGAAGGTGTGCAGGTCTCGCTGGTTGACTCCTATCACCGTTGCGCCGTGCCGGAGGGCTCGTTGCACTTCGGTCTCGTCGTGCGTTTCCCAAAGCACATCGATGCCGAATCGAAGAGCAACCGCATTGAAGCGCTCCAACTCCGGGTCAGTGAGTGCGGCGACAATGAACAACACGCAATCGGCGCCCATGGCAACGGCATCGAGAACATCGTTCTCGCAGACAGTGAAGTCCTTCCGTAGAACTGGAAGCGAAACGCTGCTCCGGGCCTGTTGGAGATCTTCGACCGACCCACCGAAATGATTGGTGTCTGTCAACACAGAGAGGCACGCGGCTCCACCGTCTGCGTAGCTACGCGCCGTCTCGACCGGGTCGAGCGTGGCTGCAAGATCGCCCTTTGACGGTGATCGTCTCTTTACTTCCGCGATGACGGACAACCCGGGAGTGCTGAGCGCGGCGCGAAACCCGCGCATGGGTGACTCCTGAAGCCGTTGATCAGCGGCACGCTCGGCCGCCAACAAGCGAGCGCGCTGGTCGGGCCCGGCCCCCTCGGCGCGCTGGCGATGCCAGGCCACAATCGAATCGAGATAGGTCGCCATGTATGCCCAAAGCTAGCTTCCCGCCGACAACAGTCCGTGTGTTAGGCACCGCGTGCCCATAGTCTGGCGTCATGTCTGTCGACTCCAACCCGCTCGGAACCATTGTGGTAGTTGAAGACGACCCCAACATCGCAGACCTACTGGACATGTACCTCCGCCAGGCCGGCTACCGGGTCATTCAAGCTGTCACTGGTGAAGCAGGTCTGGCGGCTATTGAACGAGAGCGGCCCAGGATGGCCATCCTCGACATCGGCTTGCCAGGCGCTATGGATGGAATGGAACTGTGTCGCGCGATCCGGGCAAAAGGAAGCCTGCCGGTGATGATGCTGACCGCACGTGACGGCGAGATTGACCGAGTGTTGGGCCTCGAGTTCGGCGCCGACGACTACGTGACGAAGCCGTTTAGCCCTCGTGAAATTGTTGCCCGTGTCAAAGCAATCCTCCGCCGCACTGACCAGCCACACAAGGAAGACGGCGCTGAGGTATTGATGGCTGGCGACGTGGAAGTTGACATGTCCCGCCGTGAGGCAACAGCCGGTGGCGCAGTGGTTGCACTCGCAAACCGCGAGTTCGACCTGCTTGCCTACTTCGCATCGAATCAGGGCCTCGTACTGTCGCGCCAACAACTGCTGGACGGGGTTTGGGGTGTGGGCTGGTACGGAGACGAGCGAACCGTCGACGTCCACGTGCGTCAACTCCGCAAGAAGTTGGGCGATGCATTTCCGCTCAAGACGGTTTTCGGTGTTGGCTACCGATTGAACTGACGGCCTGTGCGCCGCCGGCTGCTCCTCGTTCTCCTCAGTACGGTCGTCGCCGCGCTTACGGTTGCTGCGCTCGGCAGCTTTCTGTTGCTGCGTCGCGATGACAGCGCCCGAGAGATCCAACGGCTGCGAGAGAGCAGTGAACGGTTGGCCGGCAACATCGACGCGCCGAACTCGTTGGACATCGCCCTGTCGGCACTCAATCTCACTGCGGCGGCGCAGGTGCGCTTCCCGTCGGATTCGCCACGCCTCGAGCAGGTGCGGTATCTGCAAGAGAAGGGACTCCCAGTCCAGTCCCTCATCGAGGTGACCGAAGATTGGACGTCTGCTGACTTCGCCGCCGTAGCGCGGGGCAATACCGTGTCGAGAGTCAACAAGGGCCTTACCTGGGCAATGGCCCCGGTTGGCCGAGTTGCCAACGACCAGGCCATATCTGTTTCTGAGCCGCTTGCCGAAGACAATTTGTTCGAAGCAATCGTGCTTGTTGGACCAATCACCGACACGGCAACTCGAGCCGTTGGACTAATCGCCTTGGGCTCGCTGGCTGGGCTCGCAATCACCGCCGTCGCTGCAGTGATCATTGCGCAGAACATCAGCGCACCATTGCGAGCGGCTACCGCAGCGTATCGACGAATCGCTTCCGGCGATTTGTCGGTTCGGGTCCGGGCCAACAGCGGGCGCGGCTCACGATTCTCCCGCCGGGGGTGGGACACCATTGCGCGGCCCGCTGGAGCAAGTGGCTTTCGTCGAAGGCGGAGCAACGAAGTGGACGAACTTCTCAGCGCACTGGATTCAATGGCCGAGTCGTTGCAGCGCGCGCGTGATCAGGAACGCCAGTTCTTGTTGTCGGTGAGCCACGACCTGAGGACGCCCCTGACGAGTATCCGCGGATACGCAGAAGCGCTCGCCGATGGGGCAGTCGACGACCCGGGTCGGAGTGCTGAAGTGATCGTGGCCGAGTCCCGGCGGCTCGAGCGACTGGTGAGGGATCTACTCGACCTTGCCAAGCTCGAATCCAACCAGTTTGCGCTGAAGCCGGTTGACGTGGACCTTACCGACCTCGTCACAGACACGGCAGATGGTTTTCTTCCTGCCGCCGAGGGTGCCGGAGTGGCGCTTCATCTCGACGCCAACCAGGATCTGCACTGCATGGTCGACCCTGACCGGTTGGCTCAGATGGTCGCCAACCTGATTGAGAACGCACTGAAGTTCGCCAAGTCTGCAGTCACGGTTGGTTTGTCCGTTGGGCTGTCGAGGTCTGACCTTGGACAGAACGATCTGTCGGCTGGGTTTGTCATTACCGTGCAAGATGATGGACCGGGGATTGACCCACGCGATCTTCCGCACGTGTTTGAGCGGTCATTTACGAGCGACCGTCAACCGACACGAAAGATCGGCTCAGGTCTCGGTCTTGCGATTGTCTCTGAGCTTGCCACTGCCATGGGCGGCGAGGTCACCATCGCTACGGCGCACACCGGCACAACGTTCTCGTACGTGTGGCCGAAAGCACGATAACACCTAGAGGCTACGGGATGACGGGGATGGTTACCGTCGGTTGGGTCGAAGGTGTCTGCGACTGAGTTGCAGAGTCGACTGTCCGCTTCGGCCCAGTCGACGCTGCAGGCCCAGTTGTATCTGGCGGAGCTGTGGTGGGAGGCGGCTGACAAGATCGGGGCTCGATCACCGTGTCTTCGCCGGTTGCGAAGTAGGCCTGTACGTTGGCAGTTCCAGCACCATTGCAAATCATGTTGAAACTGGCAAGGCCACGCGCATCGGTCACCCGCTCGGAGTCTGCGCTTGGCTGCAGGGCGCCAAGCGCAACGATACGAACGGCGATGCCTTCGAGCGGCGCCGGACGCACGATTCCATCAGGGTCGACGCGTCGAACGTTGAGCTGAATCGTGAGGTTGATTGCTTGTCCGATAGTGGGTTGGCCCGGTCCGACGGACCAACGAATCTCCAGGTCGGAGAAGTCCCCAAGGGAAAGATCCTGTGTTGTCTTTCCGGACGCGAACACCACTTTGGCGTCTCCCGCAGAAAGGTCGGGTGGCTTGAAGGCATAGAGCTCGACCACTCCCCCTTTGACGTTGGAAGCGACGTACCGACCGTCCTCGTTGGTTTGGACCCTCAGCACGGCTCGTTGATCGCCGAGGATGCGGGTGAGTACAACCACGGCTTGCGGAACAGGTTCACCGTCGGGACCACGAACGATTCCCGTGAGCGAAACAGACCCCTTGGCGAAGCCAATTGTTGTGGTGGTGGTGACGCCACCTACGGAAGGAATCTGCTGCTTCAAGGCTTGGGCGCTGCGCGTTGTTGGAATTGTTGGGAGCAGCGGAAGTGTGGAGGGAACTTCGATGTACGCAACCGGTTCTTGGTTCACACAGCCAGCAACCGCAACGCCGGCCAGCAACGACACAGCCAACGCGGTGACTCGTTTTGCCTTCATTCGGCCTGGTCAATCAGGTCAAACACGCTCACCGGACTTCCGTCCACGGTGAGACCAGCGTCGCTGTTTCGAACAAGTGCAATCCCAGCCCAATTTCCGTCCGCGACGCTGGCCGCTGACGTCACGATTCCTCTATCCGCGCCGGTGGCATCGGACAACGACACGCCAGCGGCAAGCGGCGAAGTTGATTCGATTCGCACCAACGACCGCACGACGCGGCCACGACTATCGATACGTTCTACGAGCTCTTGCCCGGTGTAGCACCCCTTGCCGAACGCAATGGCGCACGACTGCAAGCTGGTTTCACTGGGCAGGGTTGTTTCGGTCAGGTCGAAACCAAAGCGCGGTTCGCCGTGTTGGACCCGGAAGGCCTCCGCGGCAGTTTCTGACACGATGTTGACGCCTGCCGGCGGGTCCACACTTGCAGATGGGGTTGCAGGATCGAGCAGGGTAAGGAGCCAACCTGCCCAAGGTTGGCAGGAAACAAGGCGCAACTCAGGTCCGACAGTGACGGGCTGAGCCAGCACCCGAAATCCGGGAACGTCTGTGTGCAGAGTAAGTGTGCACTTTGTCCGAATGAGAAACCTGCTGAGGGCAGCAAGGGCAGTTTGCCCTTGGCCCGCCTCAACGTCGACGAGGATGGTCTCTGCATTAACCCTGTGCAAACGCACGAGCGAAACGAAGCGCCCATTCGGTTGCAAGAGCAGAGACCAGGCAACTTGGCCTTCGCGTAGGAGCTCGACGTTTTGGGTCAACTGGCCGTGGAGGAAACGTGTGGTGTCGGGCCCAGCAGCCACGATGACATCGCGATGCTCAGCGATGCATGCGTCGCCGGCGGTCAGCGCAGCGAGCTCATTGGCAACCGCCCCTGCCGATACCGGCTGGTTGGAAGGACTGGGAGAGTCCTCGCGGATGGTCTCGTTCATGTGGTCTCTGCGCCTTGAACAACTGGGCTGAACTGGCGAAAGAAACACGAGCGGGCACCGGTGTGGCAGGCCCCTTTACCTTCTTGTTCAACAACAAACAGCAGCGTGTCGGCGTCGCAGTCAAAACTGGCTGAGCGAATGAACTGACGATCTCCGCTGGTGTCGCCCTTGCGCCAGATTTCCTGCCGTGATCGACTCCAAAAGACGGTGCGACCTTCATGCAGGCTGAGAGCGAGTGTCTCGCTGTTCATCCAGGCCATCATGAGAACTTCACCGTTGCTGGCGTCTTGGACGATGGCTGGAATCAAGCCCTCGGTGTTCCAACGCAGCTGGACTTCATTGAGGGGAAGAAACTCCGAATCACCAGAATGAGGTTCGAACCGCCCAGCGGGGGTCGCCTTGTCGGTAGCGGTCTCGGTGTCCATTCCTCCAATGTAGGGGCTGGTCCGAGCTTCGCTGGCTATGCCTAGCTATAGCTAGTCAACTAGGACGAGGGCACGGTACGCCGATTGGGATACGCACTGAGTGTGACTTCTGCTTTCCTTGGGACACGAGGAGGGGTAACGCACGATGTGGGCGTGTTGATGAGGAACCCTCCAGGGGCGGATCGTCACGTTTTGCTGCTGCGACACTTTCCGCGCATTCCTTTGGTGGATTCTGAGGGTCGTGGCTACACCTTGAACAGTCTGAGAGGTGAGGTTTATGGGGTCGTGGTGGTGGTTTCCCGTTGGTGGAGAAGCGGGCTTTCTATGTCGAGTTGATGAAGACAGGTTTGAGTAATGCCGAAGGCGTGTCGTCGGGTTGGGGTCAACCGGAAGACTGGTGTGCGGTGGCAGCACGGCCGCCGGGCGAAGTTCAACGACCGGTCGAATGTGTACTCGCCGATCGCCGACGCCGAGCGACTCGGTTTGTCCGGCCGGGGGGATTGCTGCGTTGCTACCTGGTCGAGCGGTGTCAACGATTTGTCGCGAGTTCAATCGGAACAGCGAAGCGGATGAGTATCAGCCGTACCGAGCGCATAACAAGATGATCGGGCGGCGACCTCGGCCCAAAGCGCACAAGCTTGCTGACCCGGTCGTGAGTGCTGAGGTTCAGCTGCTACTAGATAAGCAGTGGAGCCCGGAGCAGATCTCGGTATCGTTGGCCAAACGTGCTGACGGCCCGCAAGTCTCGGTGGGGTCGACCTACCGCGGGATCTACAACCCCTTGTCCCGCTCCGCCGGGAGAAGGCCTTGCGTACGCGTCGACTGCAACGCCGCAGGCGGCGTGTTGTTGGTGAGCGACAACAGCGTTTCGTGACGCCGATGAGCCCGGTGAGCGAGCGACAAGCAGGGGCCGCTGACCGAACCGAGGCCGGTTATTGGGAAGGAAATCTGATTGTCGGAGAGTTCAACGGGTCGGCCATTGGAACGCTGGTTGAGCGGGTCACCAGGTACACGATGGTCGTCCACCTCAACGGGGCACGAACTGCCGATCAGCTGAAAGCATCGATCACCCCCGAAGTGACCAGCCGCGAGGACTTTCACCTGGCCACCACCGAGGACAACATATTGGCCGTTGACAACAGGGATACCGGTGTTCTTCTGCGACCCGCGTTCGCCATGGCAACGCCCGTCGAACGAGAACACCAACGGCCTCCTAAGCGGGTACTTCCCAAAGCGCACTGACCTCTACCTGCACAGTGCCGAACGGCTCGCTGAGGTTGAACGAGAGCTCAATGAACGACCCCGCAAGACGCTCAGCTGGGACTCCCCGCAACAGCGTTTCGATACACTCAGAAATCAAACCGTGTAGCAACGACCGACAGAACTCGCCCCAGCGCGAAACCCCTCAAGTGGGGCCAAAATCCTCCAGCGTTCTCAAACAGCAGCATCGGTAAGACTCGGGACCAGTCGTGGCGTTACGCGACGAGTTACGACAACCAAGCGGGTGAGATCACGTGAGAAGCTCCACTATCAGGGCGACCAGAATGACAGGGATAGAAACCAAGGACGCAACAATTGCTCCGGTCCAAAAGCGCAAAGCATCAGGGGCATCGAGACTGTTGTGGCGAGCATGTCTTAGTGGGTGAGCAAGCCAGGAAAACGTCTGGTCCAGACCTATCTGTTTGATAGCGAAGGGGAGGAGGGCGAGAATGATCGGAGACCCGAGAACTGGAAGAACCAATAGGAACAATCCGGTCTTCATAACTATTTTCATCAGCTAACTCGCTGGCCGTAGTCAACGGTGAAAGTCCAAATGTTCCAGAACCATTCAAAGAATTCACTACCTCGCTTCGCAATGAACTGGTTCCCTCCGCCTTTGATGACTAGCTTCGCTGAGCTTCCGTAACCGAGGAAAACAACTTCCATAGCGAGGTCTGCAGAAGCACCGGCACAAGCTTTCGTTCCGCGCATCTCGGTTACGTCACAAACCAGAGCGCGTGACACGACTGCGACAGTTGACCCGATTCCGGCAGCACCTGAGCAGGCACCAAACGCAACGGCACCCACGCCGGTCGGAGAAGCCACCAAAGCGGCTCCGCCGCAAATCACTGAAGCCGCTTCCAGTGTCAACGCTATATCGTCGCCGTTTTCTGCGATCCACTGGTGCAACCCGGTCCAGTCCCGATAACCACTCACTCCGGGTCGCTGGGTGCATCCGAGGCGATCGGAACAGATGTTTCCTCCCCATGACCCGTTCCCGGTGTCGTCGGTGAGAATTCGTCCACTCAGATCCAATCCGTTGATGGGGTCTGGTGGGTAGAGGTAGTCGGCGTTGCCGACGCCTCCTTCGACAGGGTCTGGTGAGGTGAATTTGGCGAGTCGTGGGAGGTAGACGCGGGCTCCCATGTTGATGACCGGGTTCGCCGGGTCAGTGGTGTCAGTCATCCGCTGGTGTGATCCCAACCAGCCGTTCTCGTAGTTGCCGGTGGTCAAGTTTGGTTGGGTTGTACTGGCGATGGGCATGCCATCGGGGTCCCATTTGTAGGTGGCGCCTTGTTTCACACCAGCGTTGTCGGTCACAGCAAGAAGGCTGCCGTGCATGTTCGGATACGACCATTTCGCCGTCACAGCAGGAAGTTCTTGCCGGTTGATCGTCACCCCACCAGGAAGTGGCACTACGTAGTCCGACACGCGTCGACCGGCCCCGTTCGGGACCATCGTCCATGTTGGTGAGTCACTTGGGCCCGCGTACGAGTACCAGGTTGTTGTGTCACCAGTCGCAGTCCTACCAACCCGACGGTCACGACCATCCAGCAACAACGTCGCCGTTACCCCAGCACCAACCGTTGACCGATGCCGATTCAACGAGTCATACGTAAACGTCTTCGTGTACCCGGACGTCATCCGCCCCAGACCATCGAAAACAAAATCGATAGCAGCCCCCGTACGCGAGTACGTCTGATCCTGATCATTCGTACAGAACGTGTCACGCACAACCCCATTCTGCAAGACCCGGGTCCGGTTCCCGTTCTTCCCCGCCCCAGCTTGACCACACGCGGCAGTCGCGGCGAACTCGTAATCGAACGTGTTCGACGGCACGAACGCCTTCGCCAAACGACTTGCAGCGTCATATACGAAGTTCCCACTCGCTGCGTTCGCATCCACCCCATCGAGTGACTGATCAACAATCCGCCCAGACTGCGACAACGTCACCGCATCAGACGCAAACGAGACACCGGTCGAGGTGGTCTGCCACGTCACCCGGTTTTGACGCAACAAAACGTCATAACCGACCTGCAAGCGGGTGTTATTCGCATACGTAATCGTATTCAGATCACCCGTCGGCGTGTAAGCAAGCACAGCAGCGTCTACCGAAGCTTGCCCAGCCGGAACGAACCGAACCTTCCATGGACGGCCATCACCCAAGTAGTCACGAGCAACGTTATGCCGGCCGGCTTCGGTACCTGTCGTGTTGATCAAATCGAAACCTTTGGATTCATTAAACAAAAGCCCGGCCGTGTTAAAGGAATACGCGGTCCAGTTGTTGAAACCATCCTGGTAGTACGTCATCCTTCCCAGCCAATCCCGATAGATGAACTCATCCGAACCCATATTTCCTGGGATAGCCGGCGCCGGATTGGAGTTGGCGTTCTGGTTCAACACGCTGATTGTCGGGTTGTTGTTGAACGAATAACCCCACGTGGTGGTTTGCGCCACCGTGTTGGTTCCGGTTGTGGCGTTCGACCGTTTCGTTGGTCGTCCACGCACGTCGTACTCGTAACATGACGAGTTCACGCCGCCGGTTCCATTTATGTTCGATTGAGCATGGCGGATGATCCGCCCGGTGTTGTCGTACACGTAGTCCTCAACGAGGCGAGACGATGTACCAGCACGAACTTTGCGCTTTAGACGGCCCATCTGGGTTCCAGCCCCGGGACACTGCGTACCGCCGGCGTCGGATGGACCCCAGTATTCGTAGCTCCAGACCGTTCCTCCGGGGAGGAGCTTGGACTCTAGGCGGTTACGGTTCGCCGAGTCATAGTTATATTCCGTCTTCAAGTTTATGCCGCCAGGCGACACAGTGGAACTCCGGACAAGCTTCAACCACGGTGTCGTCCCATAGCTGGCATTCACCACGCTGGCTGGCGAACCAGCAGTTGCGTCATAGGTCGTTGTGGTCGTTGGTAGGTCGTAAGCAGGTTTGAGCCACGAGGTGGGTATCAGTTGCCACGATGTTGCGCCGGGCGTCGCAACATTGATTCCAATCAACGCTTCTGCGTTCAGCTCGAAGTAGTCCAAACGTATCCGATGAGTCTCGTTCGTACCGGTGACGACATACTGGGCGGGGTTCGATTGTCCACGTATTTGGGACATGTTGTCCAGGATAAGTTGGTCATCGATCCACAGCCGTGACCCGTTGTCTTGCACATTACGTAGCTGGTAAGTACCCGGGGTCGGGAACGTGACATAACCGGTGTACCGGGCGGAGAAGAAGTCGCTGTTGATACCCGTGCCAGGCGAACCGGTTGTCCAGTCGTAGTAGAAGGTAGGACCTGGATTAGCGATACCTGTGACGACTGGCGCGCCGTTGAAGTGAGACGCGCCGCCCACCGGATCATTCCAATACGAGACGTGCAGACCAGTAAAGGCTTCGTCATACGCGCTCGAGCTATAGGTACAGGCCGGTTGCTCCGTTGGATCGTCCCGCTGAGACGCCGTGAATATCCCGCTCGCGCAGGAGGAGGTAATCCTCACCACCGACTTCAACTTCGTACCGATCTTCCGGGTTGAAGAGCACGCGGTCACCTAACTGGATGAGCCGGACGCCAGGCCCAATGGCAACGACCTGTGCCCACGCGAGTCGCCGCGACGCTTGCGCCGTGGCGGGAATCAGCAGGCCACCTTTGGATCGGCGCTCGCCGTCGGGAGAGGGAATATGGACCAATACCCGGTCAGCAAGCATGGTGATGCCAAGCGATGCCAATGTGGCCGTGGGGGAAAGTGGTGCCGCCGGAAGGTCTTCTGACATGGGAGCCGTCACCCTACCGGCGCTCCGCCACGACCAGAAACTGTTGCCCGAGCAGCTTCCATACCAAAGGCAACCGGAGGTACGCAGACACAAAGGCGAGAGGTCGTTTCCGACCTCCAGACATGGTGTACGGAAGAAAGCGACCAACTGACGCCGTGACCGCGAACTGCGCAGACGAGAACGCCTCCGCAAGGGAGCGGTCCGTGAGCGCGATGTGGTGATCGAAGTAGTCCCAATACTTCCCTCCGACATAGCGAGCGTTAGGCCCTATTGCAATGATCCGACCACCAGGCTTGAGTACCCGATGAGCCTGCCGAAGTGCTTCGACCACTGCGTCTTTGTCCGGAAGGTGTTCGAGAAAGTTCGAGGTGAAGATCACGTCGATGGATCCGGGCTCGATGGGCCATTCCAACGTGCAGTCGTGGAGGATCAACTCAACGTCGGATGCAGCGGCCTTGGCTGCGTCGGGGTTCAGGTCGAGGGCGTACTTCTTGGCCGCACGCACATTGTTGATGAACTCGCAATGCCCTGCGCCGAGATCGAGGACAACGGCAGTTGGCGGGATCCATCGGCTGAAGTACTCGTTGCACAGTCGCTGCCATACTCCGTTGCGATATTCGGTCTGTCCTTCGAATCGTTCGCCGTAGAGGCGTTGCAATTCGTCGGGATTGCGATGGACAGTGCTGGGTTTCACGGTGTGACCTTCAGGAGTTGTGCTGCGGGCTTGTGTGCGGGGCAGGTCGGACGGGCACACCGGCGGCGCTCAGCGCGGCTTTTGCATCTGCGATGGTGGCCTCGCCGAAGTGGAAGATGCTTGCCGCAAGGACGGCATCGGCCTTCCCTTCAAGCGCACCTTCGACGAGATGTTGCAGCGAGCCGACGCCACCCGAAGCAATCACCGGAACGGAAACTGCGTCTGCAACCAAGCGAGTCAGTTGAAGGTCAAATCCGTCTCGGGTACCGTCTCGGTCCATTGAGGTCAACATGATCTCTCCGGCCCCAAGAGCCGCTGCTTGTTGAGCCCACTGCACCGCATCCAAACCGGTAGCGGTGCGGCCGCCCGCAACATACACCTCGTAGCCATCTGCCCCGCGTTTCGCGTCGATCGACACCACAACCGCCTGGGATCCGAACTCGAGCGCCAGTTCTGCAATCAACTCGGGGCGAGCAACGGCGGATGAGTTGATGGACACTTTGTCGCAACCAGCGCGAAGCAGTGCTCTGGCATCGGCCACGGTCCGGATACCTCCGCCAACCGTAAGCGGGATGAACACCGCTTCCGCCGTGCGGCGTACCACGTCGAGCATTGTCGCCCGATTGTCCGACGTTGCGGTGATGTCGAGGAAGACCACTTCGTCGGCTCCCTGCGCGTCGTATCTTGCTGCCAGTTCGACCGGGTCGCCGGCGTCTCGGAGGCCAACAAAATTGACGCCCTTTACAACTCGACCCCCATCAACGTCGAAACACGGGATCACCCGAACAGTCCTCACAAAGTGAGGTTACTGCCTCAATCGGGCTGAATCGGGCTGAATCGGGTTGGGTCATTTTAGGCTTTGGGCTTCGCCAGGCGAGAGGGCAGAGAGGAGGGCGTACGAGGTCGCGTCCCCACCGGGATGGTTGGTGACGGGCTGACCGGGATGCGAACCACCTTTGCGGTGGTCGGCGTAATTACACCCTTGCGGGTGTCGGGCGCTGCAGCAACTGGTGCAGCATGCGTCGTCGTAACTGAGGTTGACGGCTGCTTCGCTTGCGTCACTAGCTGCGCTGGTAGCCCCCATGCAGATGCGACGCGGTTGTATTCATTTTGCGGGAGCAAAACGTAAAGGGGCTTACGATCCCCGTCGAGCCATGCAACGGTCTCGTACATCTTGTCCTTCGACATTGCCGTACAGCCCGCCGTGTAGGAGCGTTCCGATGGTCGGCTGATGTGCAACAGAATTGCACTCCCCTTCCCGGACACAGCGCTTGGGTCCGTGTTGTGGTGTACAAACACCTTCAGCTCGTGTGCCGGGTCGCCCAAAGTCATACGGTTGGCGATTTCCCACTCTGATGCTGCCGGATGGTCAAGGCGCACGTAGGTGTTGTACAGCGGGGACCGCGGGTCCTCGACCAACAGGTCATGATCCGTCACCTGCACATAGGTCGTTGAGTCCGGGTGGGGTACTTCTGGGGCGTAGCCAAAGACCGTACCGAGGCGAAACACACCTGCAGGTGCTCGTTGGTCGCCTTCTTCTTTGTCCTTCGCTCCAACCGGGACGGGCTGATGCGGGTGCAGTCCTCGCCCCCACGCGACTCCTTGCGACCCAAGACGGCCGTCCCAGGAGCGTCCAACTTCGGACCATTCCTTTCCGGGCTTGCGGGCGAAACGATGAAGGACAACGTCACGGTCGTTCCAACCGTCGACGATACCGACGATGAGCTGGGTCGACGACCCAGGAACTACAGCGGTGAGCGCTTGGCGACTGGGTTTCTTGCTGACCTTCGCTGGCGACGCAGCACTGACAGGGGCGCTTCCCAAGACGGAGATGGCAGCGAGCAACACACCACAGGCGCCGATCACCAGCGCGATGGGCAAGCGAGACTGACCTGGTCTATTCAGATTCCGGTGCATGCAGTCCTCGGGGAAGTGAGGGGGTTGGGACTAAAAGAGTCGGAGGACGTTGCTTGGCCGATCTCGTAGCTCGTCGTAGTCAACCTCAACCCACGAGATACCTCGACGTTCTGCCAAAACTTTCGCCTGCGGACGAATCTCTTGGGCGACGAAGACGCCACGTACAGGGGCGATGCGACTGTCACGGTTGAGTTCTTCCAGATATCGAGCCAGTTGTTCCACTCCGTCGATGTCGCCACGGCGTTTGATTTCCACCGCAACTGTTGCCCCGTCCTCAGCCTTGCAGAGCAGATCGACCGGCCCGATCGGTGTGGGGAACTCACGTCTGACCAACGTCATGCCAGGTTCGATTGAGTCCGTGCGCTCGGCCAAGAGAACTTGGAGCTGAGCTTCTACTCCGTCTTTGTCCAAACCTGGTTCTACGCCGAGGTCGTGAGCTGAATCACTCATGACGTGATGGAGTTCGATGCGAAGAACCTCGCCCTTGGGATTGGTCACCGTCCACTCGTCTGAACCTGTCGACAGCGTGTTGGGAGCGTTCATCCAGTTCAGCGGTTTGTAGGCGCCGGAATCGGCGTGAATGGCTACGCAACCATCGGCCTTGACCATGATCAGGCGTACTGCTTCGGTCAGAACCGATTCCAACCGTCCTTCGTAACGCACCGTGCAACGGGCGACGACAATTCTCACGAGAGTCTCAATGCTGGCATCGGGTGCTTATGAAGTGGAGCATTCGTATGTGGACCTAGGACTGGCCGCGACGGCAGAGCTGCACCGCTGTAGCCACGTCGAGCAAACCTTCGTAGATGGCACGACCAGCGATGACCCCGTCCATTCCCGGCAGAGCAGCCAGTTCGGCGACGTCGTCAGGTCCGGATACGCCTCCGCTTGCGATGATGTCGAACTCCAGGCCGTGCAATAGACGGTGACCGAGCAGCTCTGTGTACAACGGCAACGACGGCCCGGTAAGCATTCCGTCTCGGGAGATGTCTGTAGCAACCACCGCTGTGGCGCCGTTGCCAACCGCCTGGTTAAGCACATCAAGCAAACCTTTGCCGCTTGCCTGGGTCCATCCCTGAACCGCTACGTCCCAGCCTGAATCGGGTCGGAGGTGCGCATCCAACCCAACAGCAACCGCACCGCCGCCCAACGCAGAGATTTCGTTGATCACATCAGGGTTTCTGACCGCTGCAGTTCCCACCACGACGCGGGCGACACCGGCCTCGAAGAGCGCTTCCGCATCCGCCGCCGTACGTACGCCGCCACCTGTTTGGACAAGCGCACCAGATTCTGCGGCGAGTGCGGTCAAGCGTCCGATGAGCGGACGATTGACCGGCCCTTCTCCACGAGCGGCATTGAGATCCACGATGTGAATCCACTTTGCGCCTGCCGTGATGAACCCAGCCACGATTGTCGCGGGGTCATCGCCGTAGACGGTTCGACGTTCGTAGTCCCCTTGGGCCAGCCGAACAAAAGATCCGTTCAACAGGTCAATGGCCGGAAACAACTCACACGACCGCGCCGGGCGTGCTTCTGGCTGCAGCAGCTTGTCAGCGTGCATATGACTGAGGGGCAGCGCCAGCGGTCTGGGAGAGCGCAACAAACGAACGGAGAATGGCGATCCCGTGCGAGCCTGACTTCTCTGGATGAAATTGAGTTCCCATGACGTTGCCGTGCTCCACAACGGCCGAGACGGGACCTCCGTACTCGGCAGTTGCCACCACGTGGGCATGTACCTCAGCGGCAAACGAGTGAACGAAGTACACCCACTTTTCGCCGTCGATGGCCGCACCATCGATAAGCGCGCTTGGTGCATTACGCACCAGTCGATTCCACTGCATGTGCGGAACCTTCAAGCGCTGGCCGTCTTCGGGAAGAGGCTCGATAAGGCGGACAATTGCGTCGAACACGCCAAGGCCCTCAACCCCGCCATGTTCGGTGGAGCCGGCATGGAGCATCTGCATCCCAACGCACACGCCCAGGAAGGGCCGCCCGGACTGGATTGCATCAAGCGCCGGCTGGCGCAGACCAGACGACGCCAACGCCTCCATACAACGACCCATTGCGCCCACGCCGGGCAGAACCACCGCGTCGGCGGACTCAATTTCCGAAGCATCTGACGTGAGGAAAGCGTCGGCACCGGCGCGTTGCAGCGCCTTTTCCGCCGAACGAAGGTTGCCGATGCCGTAGTCGATGATGGCGATCCGCGTGAGGCGATTGGTCAGGCGATCGGTCACTGTCGACACCTCATAGGACGCCCTTGGTGGAAGGCACTGCTGAGGAGCCAGGCTCGACTCGGACGGCGTCTCGAAGCGCCCGCGCAACGGCTTTGAATGTTGCTTCCAAAATATGGTGCGTGTTGCGGCCAGACACCATGCGAATGTGCAGCGTGATGGCAGCGGCTGTCACAAACGCACGCCAGAACTCTTCAGCAAGCTGTGGGTCAAATCCGGGTTCACCCAGCAAGAAGGTCTGACCGGTTCCGCCCGAAACGTCGACTTCGTACGCCAAAAAAGGACGGCCGGACAGATCAACGGCGACATCGATCAACGCTTCGTCCAACGGAACTGCAATTGACGCAAAACGACGGACGCCTGCCTTGTTGCCTAACGCTTCGCGGAGGGTCTCACCAATTGCGATTCCGACATCTTCAATGGTGTGATGCGTGTCTATGTGGAGGTCGCCGTTGCAACGAACATGCAGTTGGAATCCACCGTGTTTGCCCAGTTGGTGCAGCATGTGATCGAAGAACGGGATTCCGGTCGACACCTCGGTGGGCAGCGACGAATCGAGGTTGATCTCGACGCGGATGTCGGTTTCTGCGGTGCGGCGTTCCCGTGCGGCGAAACGACCAGCCGATGCTGCATTCATCGTGAGACCGCCGCAGTCTGTCGTGGTGCACCGACAACTTGGAGTGATTCACCAAGCGCTTCAAGAAATGCGTCGTTCTCGGCTCCGGTCCCGACCGTGACTCTGAGGCAATTGGTAAGACCTGGCCAGGAAGAACAGTTGCGGACCAGCACGTCTCGTTCCACAAGTGCGTCCCACACCGAATCAGCGGACGCTTGATCGGGTCGGAAGAGCACGAAGTTTGCCTGCGAAGGCCACACCGTGACCGGCAACGAAGCCAACCCGTCGAGGATGCGTCCACGTTGGGTCACAAGTTCCACGACGCGAGCGCGCATGTCGGTTTCGTAGCGCAACGCGAGGCGTCCGGCCGCCTGCTTCATGGAGTCGAGGTGGTATGGCAACACCACTTTGTTGAATTCTTCGATCATCCACCGGGGCGCGAGTGCGTATCCGAGCCGGGCGCCGGCCATAGCCCAGGTCTTTGAATACGTCCGGACAACGCACAACGCGGATTGTTCGTTAACAAGCTCGATTGCTGACCAGTTTGCAAACTGCCCGTACGCCTCGTCCACAACCACTACACCCGTTGCAGCGTCCAACACAGCTTCGATGACGGCACGACTCTCGATAAGACCGGTTGGGTTGTTAGGCGAACAGAGAAAGACGATTGCCGGATTGTGCTGGCGGATGGCAGCAACCGCCTGCTCAGGGTCGATGGTGAGGTCTGCAAGCCGAGGACCATCGGCGACGTGGGCTCCGGTAGTGCGCGCGATTTGCCGATGCATCGCGTAGGTGGGTTCGAAGACCAGCGCTGTTCTACCTGCGCCGCCGTACGTGAGGCAGATGGTCTGCAGAACTTCGTTAGAGCCGTTGGCAGGAAACACCTGGCTCGCCGAGACGCCGTGATGGGTTGCCAGCGCCGCACGTAACGCCGAAGCAGATCGGTCTGGGTAACGGCGAAAATCCGTGGATGCGATCTCGTCGGCAAGCGCCTCTTGCCAGGCTGCCGGTGGAGCAAACGGGCTCTCGTTGGTGTTCAACCGGACGCTGCACGGCACCTGTGGCGAGTGGTAACCAACCATCGCACTGATCTCCGGACGAGCCGGAACAAGCGGAACAACTGGCACCTCAGGCATGGACAAACTCTAGTAGCCGGTGATCTGCTGCCTTCGAAGGTTCCGACAGCGTGCGAACGTGGCGGACACCAGGCCCGTGCGGACGTGGCGGGCCGGTTGGGACCACAATGGGTTGATGTCACAACTCCCTGCAGCCGAGCTCTCCGCCATCGTGTCTACTCTGGAGACCATCGCTGCCCGCCTCGACAACGTGGGTGATGGGTTGAAGGGCACGGATCGTGGTGATCAGCAGTCAGCGGAACTGCACATGCTTGCCTCTTCGATTGGACAGGCGCACCGTCGGCTCCAGCGCATGATCAGCCGTTCGTGATCAGCCGTTGTGATCATTCGTTGTCAAACGGGTTCATCTCGGATCGGGGCGATCCCTCTGCCTCTATTCTTAGTTGGTGAGCGCAAATGGGTTTCTCGTCGTTATTGCGGGCGCATCGATAGTCATCGTGGTGGCTGCGTTCTTCGGGCGTAACCGATGACCTCCGTAGACGGAACCGATTCCGCATCTGCTGCGGTTCCAATCGCGTTCAGGACCCCGGGTGCAAAGTTGCATCGCCTCGGCTCGCGCTATGACTTGGACCGCGCCACGCTGGCGAAACTCCTCGAAGGCGAACCCACGTATCGGGTAGACCAGGTTTGGCATGGCCTCCACACCGCGCTGGCGGAACCACAAGATATGACCGCATTGCCGAAGGCGCTGCGAGCCAAGCTGGTTGAACTTCCAGAGATGCGTAACGCACTGGACCCGGTCGACGAGCAGGCAAGCGAGGGCGGCAAGACCGTCAAGTGGGTGTTCCACCTTGAAGGCGGCCACCGGATCGAAACTGTGCTCATGCATTACACGGACCGAACCACCGTCTGTGTGTCCACCCAGGCCGGCTGCGCCATGGCGTGTGGGTTCTGTGCGACCGGCCAGGCGGGGTTCTCCCGGCACCTCAGCACCGGCGAGATTGTCGAGCAGGTGGTTCGTGCACGACGGCGCGCCGAAGAATCTGGAAGGCGACTCTCCAACGTTGTGTTTATGGGGATGGGCGAACCGCTCGCCAATTTCGACCCGGTGTGGGCTTCTGTCGAACGAATTCACGATGACCTGGGGCTCTCCGCCCGGCATCTCACGGTATCCACGGTCGGAATCGTGCCGGGGATCGACCGGCTCACCCAGGCGCCGCTTCCGGTCAACCTTGCAGTGTCGCTCCATGCGGCTAACGACACCTTGCGCAATGAGTTAGTGCCCATCAATCGCACCTATCCACTCCAATCGCTGCACGACGCCTGCCAGCGTTACGTCACAGAAACGCGCCGAAGACTCTCAATCGAATGGGCCATGATCGACGCTGTCAACGATCGCTACTCGGACGCCCTGGAGCTGGCTGACTTCGCCGGTTCGCTCGGCGCTCACGTCAACCTGATCCCGCTCAATCCAACGCCCGGTTGGCCCACCGTGGGCTCGGCGCTTGCGCACGTTCACCGCTTCCGAGACGAACTGGAGTTGCAGGGAGTCAATGCAACCGTTCGACGCAATCGCGGGACAGACATCGACGCCGCTTGCGGTCAACTCGCTGCACGGTCCGGATCGTCGTCGTAACGATCAACCTGTTCACAGGCTACTCAGGCTCGACCGAGCGGTTCGTTCAATCGTGGCATGCACTGTTTGGCGAGCACATTTTGTTGCGGCAGGAATGGCTCGTAGGGTTGGGCCATGACACGAATCCAGTTTGCTTCGATCAGGGACCACATCGACCAGCACCTCGGGTACTCGTCGTGGCATAACGTTTCACAAGACCAGGTGAATCGTTTCGCAGATGCCACAGGAGACCATCAGTGGATCCACATTGACGTGGAGCGAGCAAAGTCGGGCCCATTTGGCGGTCCAATTGCTCACGGCTACCTCACCCTCAGCCTTGCCCCAACACTTCTTGCTGAAGTTCTGCAGGTCGAAGGGGTGGCAATGGGAGTCAACTACGGAGCCAACAAGGTTCGCTTCCCGTCACCCGTGCCAGTCGGCAGCAACCTTCGGCTTGGCGCCACCATCAAGAACGTCGAAGAGGTTGCTGGTGGAATCCAGGTGACCGTGGAGTCAGTCTTCGAAGTTGAAGGCGCCACAAAACCGTCATGCGTCGCCGAGTTGGTCTTCCGCTACTACGGCGCCTGAACTGACGGTGAAGGGCTCAGGTGGTGAACGGCGTCTGGATGGTGGCTAGTTCCATCATGTCCCGATCCACCAGGCTGATTCCTCGCTTAGAGAATCGATAGCGCGCTGCCAGTAGCCATCCGTGGGATTGCCCTCGCTCAGCTACTTCCAGCACCACTGCCTCGTGGTGATTTTGCCCTGCATAGCCGTCGTACACCCAGACGTACCGTTGGACGCGTTCAGTGTTGAGCGCGTCCACACACGCTCGTGCGAGCTGCAACCCGTGGTCCAGGTCCGTGTCAATCCGACACGGATCGCCAAACAGCCGGTGTTGGGTGAGGCCGAGTGCCAACGCTCCGGCGGTGGTTGCGTCACTGTTGGTGGCTTCAGAGGCAGTCCAGGCGACAACGGGCACCAGCACACCGCCGTCCCACAAGGACTGAAGCGCGAGTTCGACCGTACTTGCCGCAAGTGACTGCAGTGCGGCAGACGGATGCTCAGCTACGCCCCGGTCGACTGCGTGTCGATGGGTCGCACCAGAGAGGTCTCCGACTGCTGATGCGAGGCGTTGAAGGGGTTGGGGCACGTTTCTGTGAACTTTCCGAATCGTTTTCGAGCGTCAATGACTGTGTGGTTTGCTGGGTGATGCGAACGGTGCTGCTGGAGGCACACATGTCTTCGGAAGCGCGGGTCCTGACACTGAAGGTCGTGAACGTGACCCGCCGGGCAATTCACCATTCCCACGGCGTTCCCACCACCCAGCGTGCGAAGCAACGGATTGTGCTCTGAACCGGCTGAGCACTCACGCACTAGCCTGATCGGTCGTGCCGACTCCTCGAACCCCCCCGATGCGCAAGCTCCTGGACTTGCCATGGGTTGTAAACCCTGGCTCCAAACCAGGACTCGATCAGATTTCGCCAGCATCAACACCGCATTCGCCTGGAGGTCGGTCCCAAACCGAACTGGCTACGGCCGATCTGAAGTTGGAGCTTGCTGACCTACAAAACCGTTTACGGGCCGAGGAATCAAGGTCCGTACTGCTGTTGCTCCAAGGAATGGATGCAAGCGGCAAGGATGGGACAGCCAAGGCTGTGTTCAGCGCCGTCAACCCAATGGGCGTCAGGGTTGCGTCGTTCAACGTTCCAACCGAAGATGAGCTGGCACACGATTTTCTTTGGCGCATCCACAAAGAAACGCCTCCACGCGGCCACATTGGAATCTTTAATCGCTCGCACTACGAAGACGTGCTCGCCGTTCGGGTCCGCAAGATTGCACCAGAGGCAGTTTGGCGTCGGCGCTACGGCCTCATTCGTGACTTCGAACAGAATCTGGCGGCAGGTGGAACAACCATCATCAAAGTGATGCTGCACATTTCTGCGCAAGAGCAGGGGCAGCGACTGCAGGAGCGCATCGACGATCCGTCGAAGCGCTGGAAGTTTCGCCTTGGCGACCTCGACGATCGCAAGCTCTGGACGCCTTATCAGCGCGCTTATGAAGAGGCGCTTGAAGAAACCAGCACGGATTGTGCACCGTGGTTCGTTGTCCCAGCGGACCGAAAGTGGTATCGCAATTACGCGGTACTCAGCATCCTTACCTCGGCATTGCGGCAGTTGAACCCCAAGGTCCCGCTGCAACCTGCCCTCGACGGCGTCATCGTGCCAGGTCCGAGATACCGCGTTGCAGTCAACGAGAACGGAGTAGCCAAGGTCGAGAAGCGAGAGAAAGCTCCAAAGCCTGCAAAATCAGTCGTCGCTACCGAAACGGAGTAGCCCGAGGTCGCCGCTTACAGCGTCTCGATGATCCGGTGGATAAACGCCCTCACCCAGGGTTTCAACTCGTCCGGAGTCGCACCGAGCCGCACGACGACAGCGTCTGTCGATGGGACCATCACGAGATGCTGACCTTCGTACCCAAGCGCGGCAAACGCGTCGGGCTTCGCGCTGTGTTCCGGCCATAGCCACCAATGGTTGGAGTACCGGTACTGCTCGCCGGTGCGTGCCCCTTCCGACCGTGCTTCGGTAATCCACCGGTGCCCGACAACCTGGCGGTCACCTACGTTTCCGTTGTTCAGCATCATCCGGCCTAACCGTGCCCAGTCCAGAGCAGGCAGATACAGAAACGTTGATCCCACCCAAGTGCCCGTGGAATCCAGACGACACTGCGCATTGGTTACTGGGGTGATTCCGGCCGGAACCAATAGTCGTTCGTTCAAATACGAAATGGTGTCTGTGCCGGCGCCCCCGAGCACATCACGAAGGATGCGGCAGACGATGTTGGTGCTGCCGCTCGAATAGACCCACGTGCTGCCGGGCTCACCGATCAGCGGTGACGCCGCCGCATAGGCACCCACGTCGTGGCGGCCGTCTCGGAACAACATCTCCACCACATCGCTTGTGGCGTCGTTGGCTTGATAGGCCTCGTTCCACTTGAGTCCAGAGGTCATTTGCAGAAGATGCCGAACGGTGATGCCGGAGCGCTCGTCGTTCTGCCACTCTTCGATCTGCGCTGGGCCATCGAGGTCCACAAGCCCATCGTCGTGTGCCAGCCCTGCGAGAAGGTGGACCACGCTCTTTGCCATGGACCATGACAGCAGCGGCACGTTGCGTTGGACCGTGGTCTGCGACAGTGGCAGCGACCCGTTGTACCCCTCGTATACGACCGAACCGCCAACCTCGACCACGACCGCGTAAGTAGTACCGAGACCCGGTGGGAGGTGGAGCAGAGCGTCGCACAAATCTTGGGTTGCGCTACTGAGCATGGGACCTGCTTGCCCGCGCCCGTTCGAGCGTAGGGACAATGACAGAGAACACCAATTTCCAGATGCCGGTTAAAAGTACCCCCGTCATCCACAGCATGCCGGTGGCAGCCAACAGGGATCCTCGGCCCGAGTTTGCGTCGGCCCAACGCTGTCCATCCTCGGGTTGCGTCGATGTCAGAAAAAGCGCTCCCACCAGTAACGGCCACGAGGCCAGCGCTATGGCGGTCCACTTGGTTCGTCGCCCTAGTGTCGGGGCCTTCACCGGACGGCCTGGATGGGTGTCGAGATCTTGCCGAAGACGGTCACCCCATCAGCCTTGCACGAATGCGCAGATGTTTGATGGGTTGCTCCAGACAGAGGAAAAGAATGCCGATGCACGGAACATGAGTCGTAGGTTCACCTTCGAACCGGATTTCGACCCCAGATGGACGCCGCGGTTTCCAGAGTTGGCGGCAGTGGCCAACTCGGTGTCCATCGCCATGCCGCATGTGGAACCGTTCGTCATTCGCGCGGTGCGACGTGTTGCCCCCTCAATCCACGATGCACCCCTTGCGGCAGACGTGGCGCGTTTCATCACGGAAGAGGCGACCCATCATGTGGAGCACCGGCGGTTCAATACGCATGTGACCAAGCGCTACCGCAGATTGTCTGCGGTTGACACGTTGAATCGCTTCATGATCAAGGTTCTCGACCGCTGCTCGGCAAAAGTGGGGACCGGATTCGCTGCTGGTTTTGAGCTCCTCGGAATCAGCGTCGCCATGTGGTTGGCGCCGAGACAGGAACTGCTGTTCCGCGGCGCTCAACCCGAAGCTGAACGCTTGTTCCTCTGGCATCTCGGCGAAGAGATCGGCCACCGCAGCATCGCTCACGATGTTCATCGAGCCACCGGCGGCGGAGCGTTGACGCAGATTCTCGGCCTGTTGCTGGCATGCTTCGTACTCGGGTTAGGGGCAGTGGTCGGTGCGACGCTCGTACTTGTGCGAGACGGCCGCTGGTACCGTCCTGTGGGGTGGTTCCGCCTGGCCGTGTGGGCAATCAGCTTTCTGTGGGCGAGTGGCCCGATGATGCTTGCCACGCTGTGGCGTCATCCGAGCGATTTCCCAGTCCCATCAGACGCCCAGGAATGGTCATCCCTGTCACTTTCCGCACGTCTGTCCTGAGTCGTTGAACGGCCGCAAGGATTGCCAGCGATACGCCGAACAACGCCGCTGCAACAATCCCATCCAGCCAAAAGTGGTTGGCGGTGGCCACCACCACGAACCAGGTGGCGACACTATGGGCGACGCATACGACCTTGGCTACCCGGGTTGTTGACACGGTGAGCGCAAACCACGGAACAATCACCGCCCAAGCAATGTGCACCGACGGCATCGCAGCAAGTTGGCCCGCCATCCCCCGTCCTAAAGCCGAGTAGACGGACTGGTTGTACAACGCTGCAGCGTCCACGAAACCCATGGTGTCGAGCATGCGTGGAGGAGCAACGGGAACAAGCTGAATCACCAAGCAGAACAGGGTGGTCAGTGCGACAGCGTTGCGCAGCGTGTTGTAGCGGTGACGGTGTTGGAGAAATCCCCAGATCAACGTAGCTACCAATGCCGGGACATGAGCAACCGCGTAGTAGCCGTTTGCCGCTTTCACCATCCACGGGTGCGGCAGAACGAGGCGTTGAATCTCCAGTTCGGTCGGCAACGGAAGATATCGCTGCGCCTTCACGATCCACTCGGCTCGTTCGATGGCGTCGTCGACTCCCATGACGGACAACGAGCCCGCTACCTGCCACAGGCTGTACAAGCCCATGATGATGGCCGTCTCGGCCAAGACTGCCCGGATGATCGCTAATCGGGCGCGTTCATGTGGAGAAAGGGTCTCCGTGTTGAGGAGCCTGGCTAAGACGCCACTGACCAACCACGCTCCGACAGCGACGACCACCCCCCACTTCCACGGCAGCCACATGGCCTCAGTCTTACCGAGCAAACGGGTAGAGCCAGTCACCTCGGTGGCGCGGCCCTCCGACCCAAGGTCCGCCCGGACGTGGATGCGTTGGACCTCGCGTGGTAAACCGAATCGCATGCGACGAACTGGCCCGATGACTGGTGTTCGTGTGCTGGACCTGGCCCGGGTGGTGTCTGGTCCGGTGGTCGGTCGGATCATGTCCGACCTGGGCGCCGACGTCGTCAAGCTGGAGCCTCCGGAAGGCGACATCACCCGGGTGTGGGGAGCCCGTACCAACGGAGTCCCCGGCTTCTTCTTGCAGCAGAACGCAGGGAAACGCGGGATCTGCGTCAACCTCGGCGCGGAAGGTTCCGTGGAACTGGTGAAGCAGTTAGCCACCCACGCTGATGTGGTGATTGAGAACTTCAGGGGAGGGGTGATGGATCGGATGGGCATCGGTTGGTCCGTCTTGCACCAGCTCAACCCACGCCTGGTCATGCTCTCCATCACCGGCTTTGGACAGACCGGGCCCGAGTCGCATCGGCCCGCGTATGCGTCGGTGATTCAGGCGGAAGCCGGACTCATCCGCCGATTGGCTGAGGAAGATGATCGTCGCCCAACAGACCTCATCACCTCGGTGGCTGACTACAACGCCGGTCTCCACGGTTGCATCGCCACGCTCGCCGCGCTGATGCACGCACGCACCACGGGCCAGGGCGACCATATCGACATCGCCATGATCGACTCGATGATCGCCACCGACGACTTCTTCAATTTCGCACTCGACGCTGTAACGCCCCCAAAGCTGGGCGGCGAGTACTACCAAACTGCCGACGGTTCTTGGACGGTGGTGTCTGGCCCGGTCAACCATGTGTTTCGCACGATTTCTGCCCACACAGGTCTTGGCGATCCAAGCGCTGCCGACGACTCGGTGCAAAGCAAGATCGACTCCCGCAAAGTTGCACTTCGCGAATGGGCCCTCACACTCCCCGACCGCCTGGCTCTCACCACGGTGCTGGATCAGGTCCGCATAGCGTGGGGCGCCATGAAGCTTCCGGTGGAAGCAGCGGAGTCCCCTACTGCGGTGCATCGCAAGTCCATCGGCGTGGTGGAAGACGCACCCGGCAGCACGCGCAAGGTTGTGCAGATGCCATATCGGTACGCGTATGCAGAATCCACGGTCCGCGGCCGAAGCCCACACCTCGGCGAGCACAACGCCAACGTGTTAGAGGATTGGCTGGGGCTCAGCAAGGCAGAAATCGAGGCGCTCGTGTCGCAGGGTGTGCTGCTCCAAGTGCCGCCCGAGTCCGGTGTCTGATGAGTTGAGGTGTCACTTTTTCGCCCTAGACGCGCGATAAGTGACACCTCAACAGAGGGTTAGTCGGTATGGATTCCGAGGAATGTCCAGCCTCGGTCTGGGAAGCCGGCGGCTTCTGCGACTTTGGCGCTGGCGTGGTTGTCTGGGGCGTGGAGGTAGGTGGGCACCGCACCATCGTCGAGCACTCGACGCGCTGCCGTTGCAACCAGGAGCCGCGCTATGCCACGGCCGCGCAATGCTGCCTCGGTACCGACCGACAGTTCGTGCCCGTCGGTGTCGTGCTGCTTGCGGCCAACACCAGCGCCGTAGTTCCCGTCGTCGTCCCAGGCAATCAGCACGTCGCCGTTGAAGGGGAGCAACCACTCCGGTACGCGTGGGTCCTTGGTGGAAATCCACTCCCCCGTGTCGGGAGTGTCCGACGGATCTGACGACCATCGAAACGGGCCGCGCACAACGCCGACGGTTGTGCCGATGAGCTCACCGAGGTGTTCGCGCAACGCTGCGATGTCTCCGGCCAATGAACCGGTTCGCGTGATTGCGCCAATGGCTGCAGCCTGATCAGGTGGGACAGAAAGGATTGCAGCCGTGGGAGTGCAAACTCCGATGTACCGATGCACGTGTCGGTCCCAGCCGGGAAGGAGCCGCTCTGCATGGCCAACTACGGAGATTCCATCGGACCGAGGTGGCCAAGATCCGAGCCAGGTTGAGAGGTGCGAGGCGAGTCGCTCCGGTGCATCGTCGACTGCAGACATCGTCCGAGACACTAGCGGTGAGCGCGCGCCCGACAACCACGAGTGACCAATTCTGCTTGCTGATTGCCCTTTCAAGTGCGGATGGGACCGACCAGAGCGACTCTCGTAGTGTCGGGTCTCATGAGTTCCGCCGAAGTCGTCGAAGTAACTGCCCCGCTTCTGGGGACCGTCGTTTGGATCGCCGAGATAGGGGCCGGACTCCGTGCAGGCGGCGTTGCAGCAGTCATCGAAAGCATGAAGATGGAGCACGAGATTCTCAGCTCCGCTGCCGGCGTGGTGTCTGTCCACTTGGTGGCCGTCGGTGAAACGGTTCTCGAAGGCGCTCAACTGCTCAGCTTGGCTCCCAACGCCGATCAAGCAGCAGATGCCGAAGCTGAAGCCACCGGTATTGATCCTGACTACATTCGGCCGGACCTCCAGGCGGTGCTGGACCGACACCGCTTCGGGTACGACCATGTTCGACCCGACATGGTGAAGCGGCGCCGTGACACCGCGCAGCGCACTGCGCGAGAAAACATCGACGACCTGATCGACCCGGGTTCGCTCATTGAATATGCGCCTCTGGTGTTCGCTGCTCAAAAGGCGCGCAGGAGTGTGGCGGAACTCATCGAGCGCACTCCCGGCGACGGCATGGTCGCTGGCATCGCAACGGTAAACGCGGAGACGTTCGGCCCGGAAGACTCTCGCTGCGTCGTGATGACATACGACTACACCGTGCTCGCAGGCACACAAGGACTGCAGAACCATCGGAAGAAGGACCGGCTCTTCACGCTTGCCGCAGACCTGGCTCTGCCCGTCGTGTTGTTCGCTGAAGGTGGAGGCGGACGACCAGGCGACACCGATGGCATTGGCATCGCAGGATTGGACGGCCCAGCGTTTCGCCTTTTCGCGGAGCTCTCCGGAAGTGTGCCGCTCGTTGGGGTCACCTCAGGGTTTTGCTTCGCCGGCAATGCAGCGTTGTTGGGTTGCTGCGACGTTGTCATTGCGACACGAAACTCCAACATTGGAATGGGCGGCCCAGCGATGATCGAGGGTGGCGGCCTTGGAGTTCACGCGCCCACTGAAGTTGGTCCGTTCGACGTGCAATGCATCAACGGCGTGATCGACATCGAGGCAGACGACGAAGCGCACGCAACAGCGTTGGCCAAGAAGTACCTGTCCTACTTTCAGGGCCGAACAGAGCGAAGCTCGGCACGGTTCCCAGATCAGCGGTTGCTACGCCATGTAATTCCTGAAAACCGTCTGCGAGCTTATGAAGTTCGCAACGCAATAGACCTGCTGTTCGACACTGACTCGGTGCTGGAACTGCGACGCCGATTCGGCATCGGTGTTGTGACTGCCCTCGCGCGTCTCGATGGTCGACCCGTCGGCGTGGTAGCCAACAACCCAAACCATCTAGGCGGTGCGCTGGACCCAGACGCAGCAGACAAGACCAGCAGGTTCATGCAGCTGTGCGACGCCTTTGGTCTACCAATGGTCTTCTTGTGCGACACGCCCGGGTTCATGGTTGGCCCTGAAGTAGAGACACGTGCTCAGGTTCGCCATGCTGGTCGCCTGTTTGTGACCGCTGCGTCGCTCACCGTGCCAACGGTGACAGTGGTCCTGCGCAAGGGCTACGGGTTAGGCGCGATGGCGATGGCGGGTGGCGGGTTCCGTGCTCCCCTGTTCACCGTGGCGTGGCCAACCGGTGAGTTCGGCGGGATGGGTCTCGAGGGCGCCGTCCGCCTGGGTTACCGCAAGGAACTCGAAGCAATTGAAGACCCTGCCAAACGCGACGCCCGGTACCAAGAACTGGTGCGCAAAATGTACGATCACGGCTCGGCAATCAACGCCAGCGCAGCCTTCGAAATTGACGACGTCATCGACCCGGCAGACACGCGCCGGTGGATTTCGGCAGCCTTCGATTCAGCGCCGCCCAGCATGTATCGGCGCGGCGAGTCTCGCCGCCCGATGATTGACACCTGGTAGCCCCACCAGAAACCCGCTCGTCTATCGCTAGTGAATGGTCGTCTCGCCCGTCATGAGCGACAACGCGTGAGGTAAGACATCGATGACGGCACCCAGACACTCCACACAACCCTTCGGCGAACCCGGAGTGTTGAGGATGAGCGCCTGATCTCGTGTCCCAGCAACGCCACGGCTGAGCCGTCCCATCGGAGCGTTGACCAGCCTCATGGCCTCGGCCAGGCCGGGTGCGTTGCGATGAAGCACGGCACTGGTTCCTTCAGGAGTGAGGTCACGAGGACCGAATCCCGTTCCACCAGTTGTCACCACCACGCCAGCGAAGCCGTCGCAACACTCCAACAGAACCTGCGACACGGAATCCACGCCGTCTGCAACGATTCGGTGATCGGTAACTTCCCAACCCGCGACGGTGAGTGACTGGATAAGCGCAGCCCCGCTGCGGTCTTCGCGGACGCCGTGAAATACGCCATCAGAGACCGTGACAACCTTTGCTTTGCCGACGCTCACGCGATGGCCACCATTGCCGCGGCACGGATGGCGGCAGCAGCCGCAAGGGGGTCCGGTTGAGCGAAGATCGCGTTGCCAGCAACGAACGCTGTGGCGCCAGCAGCAGCACACAAACCAACGGTCTTGGTGTCGATGCCGCCATCTACCTGCACGACCGCAGTGGATCCAAGCAACTGCAGCTCGTCGGCAACCTGACGCATTTTGGGGAGCACTTCTGGCATGAACTTCTGCCCGCCAAACCCAGGGAACACCGACATGATCAGCACGATGTCCACCAAACCAAGGAACGGGGCCAGCGCTTCGAACGGCGTGTCTGGGTTGGCAACGATCCCAGCGCCAATGCCGAGGTCTCGCATCTGGGCGATCAATGACCCTGTGCGATCCAGTTCCACGTGGATAGAACAGCTTGTGGCACCTGCAGACGCAAACGCTGGCAGATACTGCTCTGGGTCCGTGATCATCAGGTGGCAGTCCAACACCGCGTCGGTGTGGCGACGCAACGATTTCACGACGGGTGGCCCAATGGTGAGGTTGGGCACAAAGTGTCCGTCCATCACGTCAACATGGACCCAATCAGCTTGCGCTGCCACCCGGTCCAGTTCGGACCCGAGCGAAGCAAAGTCCGCAGAAAGAATGGATGGGCAGATCAGCACGGACATAGGAACCTCGCACGAGAGGATACCGGCAGCCAGGGGGTTCTCCGAAGCGCTACTTGCCCTTACGCATCTGCCAACAACAGATCGTTGGCCTCGTACATGCTGCGGCACAAACTGCGCTGCAGCTTGCCGCTGGAGGTCTTCGGCAGGGTTCCAGCCTGGACCAAGACAACGTCGGCGGGGGCGAAACCAATGGACTCCCGCACAATCCGGGCGACTTCGGATCTCAGTGGGACCAGCTCGGCGTCTGGACGGGTTTCCGCCACCACCACCAGCGCTTCACGGCCAGAACGACGATGGTCATTCACGCCGAACGCGATGACGTTTCCGGTTCGCACGGAACCGATGACTCCAACGACTCGCTCGATGTCTTCCGGGAAGACATTTCGACCGGCCACGATGATCATGTCTTTGATACGTCCACATACCACCAGCTCGCCATCGACCATGTAGGCAAGGTCGCCGGTTCGCAGCCACTCGCCGTCGAACGTGGCAGCGGTGGCGTCGAGCCGATCGAAGTAGCCAGAGGTAACCGAGGTGCCGCTGATCTGTAGCTCGCCAACCTCACGCTCACCCATCAACTGACCGTCTGCTGGGTCCACAACCCGTAACTCAAGCCCGTGGACGGCGGTCCCAAGCTTCGCAAAACGACGCGCATTCACGTGGTCCGATGCAACGACGGCAGCGAATCGGTTGGACTCCAAAACCTTCAGATCCACACAGTCGGTGAGCATGCCGCGACCGACCGGAGGGAACGCGACAGCGAGACACGCTTCTGCCATCCCGAACGCGCAAAAGACTGCTCCGGGGTTCAGTCCATGAGGCTTGGCGGCCTTCACAAACGCTTCGACCGTGTCGGGATCAACTGGTTCGGCACCGTTGAGGCCAACCTTCCAAGCAGACAGGTCCAACCCCTGCATGCGGGTCAGCGCCCGGGCACTCAAGGCATACGCAAAGTTAGGTGCAGCGCTTGCAGTTCCTCGATAGTCGCTCATCCATTGCATCCACCGACCAGGGGCGGCGACGAAGTCCTGGGGCGCCGCGAGGACCAGCTCCAGCCCAAGGGTCATAGGGGCAGTGAACAGTCCGATGAGTCCCATGTCGTGGTACAACGGAAGCCAGCTCACGCAGACCTCTGTTTCTGTGTCGATATGTGCACCTATGGCAATGGCATCCAGGTTGTTGCACAGCGTTCCGTGCGGAAGCATCACGCCTTTCGGATCCGACGTCGACCCGCTGGTGAACTGCAGCACGGCCAAAGACTCCGGATCCACTGTGGGCGGCACCCACGCATCTGCGCCCGGATACCACGGTTTGCCAGGAACAAGATCTGCAAGGGAGACCATCAGCGGGTCACCTGGCTGAGCGTCGATGAACGCTGCAAGGTCGGGGTCGACAACCAACAGAGAAGTTCGAGCGTTCTTGATGCGCTGACGAGTGGCTTCGACGAACTGATCCAGGCTCCCCAAGCGCATCGGCAGAGGGAGCACCACAACAGCGGCCCCGGCAAGCCAAGTCGCTTGGATGGCTGTCACCAAGGGCCGTGAGGTCGGTCCGAGAATGGCTACTTGTTGGCCGGGTCCTACTCCCCGAGCCTGGAAAGCTGCTGCCATCGCCTTGGCGTCTTCATGGATCTCCGCCCAAGAAACTCGCTGTGGCCCGCCGGGAGCCGTGACGAACGTGATTGCGCGATCGGCACGAGCCCGTTCACGGATTCGGTCGACAAGATTGGTCTGCGTCGGCAGTGACTGAACAAACGACTGAACAAAGGCCATACGTTTCAGACCGCCAGGTAACGAGATGGTTACATCCGCTCCCGACCGCGTGCGCAAAGCTCGGGTGGGGCGCGCCGCGGACTACTTCTCTGCGATGGTGAGCGACTCGATGACGACGGGCTGCGTCGGCGGTCCATCGGTCACCGCCAGTGCGGCAATTGCGTTCATCGTTGTGAGGTTGCCGGCATCAGTGGTCATCTGGCCGAAGAGCGCGTAGTTCGGTGGCAGCGTGGCGCCGTTCTCTCCAGAGATGATGAAGAACTGGCTTCCGTTGGTGTTGGGACCCGCATTGGCCATAGCGAGACTGCCTACTTTGTACGCGCCAGCGGCTGGCAGTTCATCGTCGAAGGAGTAACCCGGGCCACCGGCTCCCGCTCCAGAGATACCTGCTTCGCTGATAGCTCCGGGATCTCCAGCTTGAAGCACGAAGTTGGGAACGACACGGTGAAAGTAAATCCCGTCGTAATACTTGGCTCGGGCGAGGTTGACAAAGCTGTTCACCGTCACGGGGGCTGTGTCATCGAACAGGTCGAAGACCATGGTGCCCTGCGACGTCTTCATTGTTGCCACATAGGACTTGGCGGTGTCGATGCACTTCTGCGGGGCAGCGGCAAACGTGCGCTGCTGAGGTGCAGACCCGTCACCTGGAACGCATGGTGCAGATCCGAAACCAGGTGCCGCAACTGCAACGGACGCCCCTGGAACGGATTCCACCGGAACACTCACGTCAAGCGCTTCAGTATCTGCAGCATCGGATCCGCATGCGGAGAGCAACCCCGCTGCGCTGAGAATGGCTGCTGCGCACAGCAGGACACGGCGCGATGAGTGGGTACGGGTTTGGTCTCTATTGCTCAACACGGCAACGAGCGTAGTTCTGGCCGCTGCGCAGCAGGCGCATAGGTAGCTGGACGCGTCAGCCGACGACGACGTTGACCATTTTTCCGGGCACCACGATGACCTTCTTGATGGACTTGCCCTCTATCGCTGCAATCACTTTGTCATCGGCAAGCGCAGCTTGTTCAAGCTCGGCACCGGTGGTACTTGCAGGAAGTGTCAGGACCGTGCGCAGCTTCCCGTTGATCTGGACCGGCACGTCGACCGTATCGGCGACCAACATTGCCGGGTCGAACTCCGGGAATGGCTGGCGTACCAGGGACTGCTTGTGGCCAAGGTGCATCCAGAGCTCTTCAGCAAGGTGCGGGGCGAACGGCGCAACCATGAGCACCAGCGGCTCCGCCAGCGCACGTGGTGCTCCAGATGCGTACGTGCTGGTGATGTGGTTGGTGAGCTCAGTGATGCGAGCAATAGGTGTGTTGAGGCGAAGCGCGTCCATCGAGTCGCGGACGCCGGCAATTGCCGTATGCAAAGCACGCAGGTCCTCTGTGGTTGGTGTCGCTTCGGTAACCCGGACTTCTCCGTTGAACTCGTCGACGACAACACGCCAGATGCGTTGCAGCAATCGAAGCGAGCCGCTCACTGCGCGGGTGTCCCAAGGTTTCGATTGCTCCAGAGGTCCCATCGACATCTCATACAGACGCAACGTGTCGGCGCCGTAGGCCTGATACATGTCGTCAGGCGAAACCATGTTTTTCAGGCTCTTACCAATCTTGCCGAACTCTCTCTTCACCGGGAGGCCATCGTGCATGAACTGTCCGCCATGCTCGGTGACCTCAGATGCCTCGACGTAAATGCCGCGCTGATCGGTGAATGCAGGAGCCTGGATGTACCCCTGGTTGAACAGGCGTCCAAACGGCTCTGGGGTGTGCACCTCATTAAGGTCGAACAGGACCTTGTGCCAGAACCGCGAGTACAGCAGGTGGAGCACCGCATGCTCCACCCCGCCCACGTACAGGTCGACGCCGTTTTCGCCCATCCAGTAACGCTGGTTCTCCTCGATGCTGAGCGACTCGACGTGCGTCGGATCTATGTAGCGCAGATAGTAAGTACACGAACCAGCCCACTGAGGCATGACGTTGGTCTCGCGGACCAGTACTCGAGATCCGTGGCCGTCACCCAGATCGAGCGTGACGTGCTTCCAATCAGACAGCCGGTCCAGCGGACGCTCCGGCTCGCTTGAGGAGTCGTTGGCGTCGAAGCTACGCGGCGCAAATTGATCGGTCTCTGGCAGGTCCACGGGCAGCATTGCGTCGGGCAGCCCAACCGGTCCGTATTCGTCGTACACGATGGGGAACGGTTCGCCCCAGTACCGCTGGCGGCTGAATAGCCAGTCACGCAGCTTGGTCTGGACGGTGGCCGAACCAACGCCCTGTGACTCCAACCACCCAATGGTGGCTGCGATGGCATCGGCCTTGCTGAGGCCATCAAGCGTCAACGAATCGTTGTGACTCTGCACCGCTGGCCCATCGGCGGTGTATGCATGCGTCCACGACAAGGTGTCGAGGGAAGGTTCGATTCCTTGTGCGTCGAACCAAGCCTGCGGCGGCTGGATGGTGGCAATGATCGGCAATCCGAACTGACGTGCAAATTCGAAGTCGCGTTGGTCTCCGGATGGCACGGCCATAATGGCACCCGTTCCGTAACCCATCAGCACGTAATCCGCAATCCACACCGGGACTTCGACGCCGTTCACCGGGTTCCTTGCGGTTGTGCCCAGAGCGACGCCCGTCTTGACGCGACCCTCGTCCTGACGGTCGATGTCGGTCTTGGCTGCCGCTTCGCTGCGGTACTTCTCGACGGCATCGCGTTGCGATGGATCCGTAAGTGCATCAACCATTGGATGCTCTGGCGACAACACCATGAACGTTGCGCCGAACAAGGTGTCTGGGCGAGTGGTGAACACTTCGATGTCACCTGCTGGGCTGGAGAAACGGACCCGAGCGCCGACGGACCGACCGATCCAGTTGCGTTGCATCAGACGAACCGGTTCTGGCCAGTTCACCAAGTCGAGATCGTCAACCAGCCGGTCTGCGTAAGCCGTGATGCGCATCAGCCACTGACGCATGTTCCGCTTGAACACCGGAAAATTCCCGCGATCGGAGCGGCCATCAGCTGTGACCTCTTCGTTGGCGACGATGGTGCCAAGCCCTGGACACCAGTTGACGGGAACATCGGCCACGTAGACAAGGCGATGCTGGTCGATAAGCGCGCGTTGATCTTGCTGGCCCATCTCTGACCACGGCCGCCCGTCCGGAGTGGGTCGGGCACCTGACTGATACTGCTCGACAAGCTCTTCGATTGGGCGCGCCCGCCCGGCTCCGCCGAGACGATTGATTGCGGTTGGGTCGTACCAAGAGTTGAAGATCTTCAAGAAAATGCGCTGGGTGAACTCCAGGAACGCTCTGTCTGTAGTGCTGACACTGCGACGCGAATCGTGGCCAAGGCCGAGGCGACGCAGTTGGCGACGCATGGTGGCGATGTTGGACTCGGTGTTGATGAGCGGGTGCTGGCCGGTGGCAACTGCGTGTTGTTCAGCGGGCAGGCCATACGCGTCGTAGCCCATGGTGTGGAGCACGTTGTAACCGGTCATGCGCTTATAGCGGGCGTACACATCGGTTGCGATGTACCCGAGTGGATGGCCGACATGCAGACCAGCCCCTGAGGGATACGGGAACATGTCCATCACAAACAACTTCTTGGCCCCGGCGACCTCGGCAAAACCTTCGCTGAGCGGACCCACCGGGTTTGGTGTGTGAAACGTTCCGCTAGCTTCCCAACGGTCTTGCCAAGCGGTCTCGATCCGATCAGCGAGTTGCGCGTTGTAACGGTACGCCAGCTGATCGTCGGTTGGGTTGGCTTGCTGCGAGGACATGATTCAAGGTTAGGGGCCAGGGCGGCATTGGACCGCACAAGTTTGAGACCAACCGGCTCAACACACGTGACCCCCCGGTACACTGGAGAAACCATGGGTGCACCGAAATCAAACGATCCGTGCTGGTGCGGGTCAGGGAAGAAGTTCAAACGCTGTCACCGCGAGATGCCCTCGACGGCGGCATGGGAACGCACCGTGTATCCCGGCACCGTTTCGGCGCGCCGCCCGGTGCCCGGTCATATCGTGGCACCTGACTACGTCGCTAACCGTGGGCGGCCGCTCAAAACCAACTACCCGCTGATCAAGACACCTGATCTCATTCAGCGGATGCGGCGCACGTCTGCGCTCACCGCTGAGGTGCTCGCCGAGACCGGCACATACGTAAAACCGGGCATCACCACCGAAGAACTCGATGCCATTGCGCATGAGGGTTACATCAGGCGCGGTGGATACCCCAGCTGCGTCGGCTACGGCAGCTACCAAAAGTCCGTTTGCACTTCGGTCAACGAAGTCATTTGTCACGGCATCCCAGACGACCGGCCGTTGGCCGAAGGCGACATCGTCAACATCGACGTGTCCATGTTCAAAGACGGCGTCCACGGGGACTGCTCGGCCACCTTCTTCGTCGGCGAAGTTGGGGACACCACCAAGCGATTGGTCTCCGTAACCGAAGAGTCCATGTACCTCGCCATCAAGACTGTCCGGCCCGGAAGCAAACTCAATGAGATCGGCCGCGTTATCCAGGAGCATGCCGAAAAGCACGGGTACTCCGTGGTTGAAGCATTTGTGGGGCACGGTATCGGCGAGAACTTCCACATGGAACCGTCGGTGCTCCACTACTTCGACCGCTCGGTTGGAACACGCCTGCAGGCCGGGCAGACCTTCACCATCGAACCAATGATTGCGGTCGGCGATGGCTCCACCTACAGCATCTGGCCAGACGGATGGACCGCGGTCACCGGCGACAACAGCCTCACCGCTCAGTTCGAACACACCGTGCTGGTCACCGAGACCGGCGTCGAGATTCTTACGAAAATCTGAGTCACTCTGGCATGCTCCATGGCATGCCAAACGGAATGCCCACCGGACCCCACGGAACCGTCACGTTTCTCGATCCGCGTTCGCAGCCGGCAGCCGCGCCGGTGCCGTACACAGCGCAGTTCCGAGCGCCCTCTGCAGGCGACCCAATCCGCATTGGGCTGTTCGCAAACGGCTTTCCCGATTCCGTAGCCTTTCTGGGGCACGTGGAGACGGCCCTCGCTGCGCTGCTTCCGCTTGGCACCACGTTCCAGCACCACAACAAGGGCAACGCGTCTGCGGTGGCCAGCGCAGAGCAACTGAGCGCACTTGTTGCTGGTGCCGACGCGGTTGTCGCTGCATACGGCCATTGAGGCAGTTGCACCTCCGGCACCGTGCGTGACGGAATCAATTTGGCCAAACTCGGCGTTCCGACTGTTGCCCTCATCACGGAGACGTTCTGGGCGCAAGGTGACTTTGTCAGCGCATCGTTGGGCATGCCGTCGCTTCCCCGCCTCCAACTCCCCCATCCAGTTGCCGGCTCCGGAGTCGAAGCGATGCAGTCCGTAGCACGCTCGTTTGCACCACGGATACTGGCAGCGCTGGGCATCAACGCGATCGACGGGGTTAACCCACAATGAGCAATACGTCCACGTACGTTGCCACGAATCGGGTGCTTCTCGAAGCGACCGACGAACACGCTGCGCTTGAGGCACTTCACTCCGCTGGCTGTACTGATGGCCTGCCGGTCATCATCCCAACCATCGCTCGCGTGGACCGCATGATCCTTGCAACTGGGATGGATGGCGATCTGCTGCTGGGCGAAATGGGGCCATCGTTTGGTGCAGCCACCGTGGAGAAGATCGCGATAGCCGCCGTCATGGCCGGGTGTCTTCCAGACCATGTTCCCGTGGTGGTTGCCGCAATCAGCGCAATGCTGCGGCCCGAATTCGATCTCTCGGAGGTGCAATCCACCACGCACTCCATCGCTCCGTTGGTGTTGGTCAACGGACCGGCGCGGGACTTTTGTGGGATCGCTTCTGGCTTTGGTGCGCTTGCTCCCGGACACCGGGCCAACATGAGCATCGGTCGCGCCATCCGCCTGGCGATGATCAACATCGGCGGCGCGCGTCCAGGCATCAGCGACATGGCACTGCTTGGGCACGCAGGAAAATTAGGCATGGTGCTGGCCGAGGACGAGGAACACTCCCCCCTCCCGCCGCTCCACACATCGCTGGGTTTCGGGCTCGACGATGCAGTGGTCACCGTGGTGGGGACAGAGGCGCCGCACTCGGTGATGTCCGTAGGAGATGCCGATGATCCAGCGTCAAGCAATCGGCTCGTTCGTTCGCTTGGGCACGCCGTCGGCAACCTGGGTTCCAACAACGCCTTCTTTCATCGAGGCACCGCAGTGGTTGTGTTGAATCCAGAGCACGCCTCCATCCTCGCTGGAGCCGGTCTGAGCCGCTGGGACATCCAGACGGAGATCTTTCAGGCTTCCATGCACCCACGTGCCGTCCTGCGCGGGCTGAACCCCGCATTCGTGGGTCGTGGGAACGACGACGACCTACTCCCATCCGTAGCCTCACCCGCGGACATTCTGGTTTTGATGGCCGGCGGAGCAGGGATCTACTCAACAGTTTTCCCGAGCTGGGGAGCCGGAGGGCATGGCAACCCCGCTGTCAGTGTTCTGGTTGAACTGGGCCAGGCCTGCGAGGTGCCTTCGACGAACCGCTCCATCGCCCCCTAATTCGCGTGCTAATTTGCAACTCCCTCACGGGGCTATAGCTCAGTTGGCAGAGCGCTTCCATGGCATGGAAGAGGCCAGGGGTTCGAATCCCCTTAGCTCCACACTTCGGATATCCCTGTTCGCGTTCGCTCACCACCATCGTGTGGTGATGCCGAATGGTCGGCGGGGCCCCAACCCCACCGACGGACTCAAAACAGTTTCCGTTCCCTCCCGCGTTCGCTCACCACCATCGTGTGGTGATGCCGAATAGTCGCCGGGGCCCCAACCCCACCGACAGCCGTCAAGGTGTGTGCCCGCCGCGCCGATGGTCCAGTGTGACTCCTCGTCTGCGCCACAGCACCTTTCCGACGCACGCGGTTGCCGTCCAACATCTGTTGATGGAACACACCAGGGGTGTGGTGCTCATCGACGCCGGTGGGATCGTGCGCCATATCTCCCCGTCCACGGCCTCGGCCCTCGGCCGCCTCACCGAAGAAGTAGTCGGTGGCCCGGCTGTCAATCTGGTTGACCCAAGGCACCGTGCCGCCTTCAGGCGGGCACTACAACAGCCCGAAGAAGTAATCGCAAATACGTTTATCCAGCTCAGCCACGCAAACAGGGCTCGGCCAATTGATTTCGAGTTCACTGCAGCACGCGAAGGCGACGCTGTCCGAGTTGTTCTCACAGATGTGACGTCATGGCGGGCCGTCGAGTGGGCGAGCCAGGACGCAACCGCAATGTTGCGATCACTTTCCGAGAAACGAAATCCGCCGGCACAGGCCGGGGGTCCAGCGAGCGGTCCAACAGGCGAACATGCTCAATGCTTCGTACTGCGCCTCGATCGGCAGTGCACGTTGATTGCAGCAAACGAGGCGTGGAGCGAGCTCACCGGAGCACTGCTGCAACCCCAGATCGGAGCTGGCATCGGGCCTGCCACGTGGATGCGCCTTCTGAATCGGGAGTTGGTCGGCGAGTTCGGACGTGCCTTGGGTCCGGTAGCTGCGGGGGTGCCATTCGCAGCCCACGGGACACTGCTCGACTGTCGGGGCGGACAGCATCCGATCGCAGTTGCACTTTGCGCGTTGAACGCCGGTCGGGATGGTTTCGTCCTCGTAGGTGTCGAAAATGGCCCCGCGAGTTACGCCTCACCAGTGGAGTTGGCCCCCAACGCCGGAGCAGTCACACCAACGGCACCCCGCGCACTCGCATCACCAGCACCCGAATCACCAGTTGCCATCTCAACAGTTCCCGCATCCGCAGATCTCGACCCACGGACGCGTGCGGTGATTGCTTCTGTCCTCTCGGCGGCGAGGACAGACTCACCAGAGAACCAGCCAATTGCCGAGCCGACCGACACTGCAGGCGTCACGGATACTTCGCCCGTGGCTGAGGTTGTCGACGAGGGACCAGGACTGTTCGACAAGCCAGTGCTGGATGTTGCCGAGATCGAGGTGCCGTTTATGACGGGGCCACGCCTGGCGGGTGGAGCCCGAGAGATCCTCGCCGACCAACTGGAAGCGATGCATAGCGACGGACTGGACGCTGTGGTGTCGATTGCGCTGCTGCTGGTTGAAGTGGAACTGTCCGCCGAAACCGAAGAAGACGAGAACTATGAAATGGGTGTTCTGGAACGTCGCTTGCGTTCCGCCATCCGTGACCACGAATACGCCGACCGCCACGACGACCGAGGGTTCGTCATCGCAGCACGCGGGCGGTTTGGACACGCCGATCTCCAGGCGCTTGCGATGCGCATCGCAAACCGCCTCCAGGCCCCAATGCGTGGTCATGAAGCAACAGACCTCATTTCGCTTCGAGTGGTAGCCATCCGGTCACGCACGTCGGAGAGCGACCAGTCTCTGATAACGAGGGCTGAAGATGCGGCCGCCCACGCGGCCTCGCACGAGCTCATCGTCTACGTACCTATCAACGCTGCCTAAACGAACGCGTCCCCGACGCAAGAGCTTCCCGGGCAGCTTCCTCAACCGGTTCCAGTACACGAAAACACCCTCGGCCCTTCAAATGGGTTACTCCCCTCGGGTTCACTCCGATCCCTCCGTTCACCACTCGGTCGCGCCCGGTTTCGACGCGAGGGTGTTCGTCAATCCGGTGTCGGAACGTCGTTCAGAGGTGTTGTCAACCAGCAGCGCGTGAACGCGCCATGGCCCGGGCGAGGACCACATCAAGCAATGAGAGCACTGTCTTCTTGACGTCCTCCCGGTTTCGCGCATCGGTCGTCACGATTGGAATTGCGTCGTCGATATCCAGGGCCGCACGAATCTCGTCCACGTCGTGGAAGGTGGATCCGCCGAAGCGGTTGACGGCAACCACGAACGGCACGTCACGGTTCTCGAAGTAGTCGAGGGCGGGGAAGCAGTCCTCGAGCCGACGAGAGTCAACGAGGACAACCGAACCGAGCGCGCCGGTGATGAGGTCGTCCCACATGAAGCCGAAACGGTCCTGGCCCGGCGTGCCGAACATGTACATCACCAACGAGTCATCAATCGCCGTACGTCCAAAGTCCATTGCCACCGTTGTGGTGGTCTTGGTCGTGACGTCACCTCGATTGTCGACATCGTTGGACAGCGTGGTCATGTTTGCTTCGGTCGTGAGCGGAGGAATATCCGACACAGCGCCCACAAACGTGGTCTTGCCGACACCGAAGCCGCCGGCGACGACGATCTTTACTGGAATCGGTTTTGGTTTAGAGAGATCGGACACCGTTGATCAGCCTTGTGAGGAGGGATACATCGTCTGACAGGTTTGCATTGCTCTTGTGATGCTCGAGGAGATCTGCGCCCACCATGTCGGCGCAGAGAACCTGTGTGACTCCGAGGGGGATCCGGAGGGTCGCTGCAATTTCTGCAACAGATTGAGAGTGCTGACTCACGAGACGGGCGATTTTCGCCCGTTCGAACTGGAGGACCCCAACGCTGGCCTGACCCCGTTCGGTGAGGGACACCATCGACTCGAAGGCGAGATGGATCGTAAGGGCTGCTTGGTGGGACCCGGTGTTGCCGGCCGTCATCATGTACGCACGGACGACTGGAGTTTCTGAGGAGTCGTCCAGGATTTCCTCGACGGCATCGGTCGTATGCGTACTTCCTGACGCGCCGGGGCGGGCAAGGAAGGGTCTGAGGAAGGGTTGCGTCTCGTCGGGCATGGTCAATGTGGGGCAACGTGGGAGTTGTGGGAGCGGAAGTTGAGTGAGTGCTGAAGCTTGCGAAGGCGTCAGACGCCAAGGCTGTGCTTCAGCTCCGACACAAGTTCGGGGGTCAGCTGCGTTCCAACCCGTTGGACGAGGAGGGTGATCTCGTAGCCGACAAGGCCGAGATCAGCGTTCTTCGAGGTGACAACGCCGAGCGACGAGCCGCCGGAGATGGTTGCGATGAACAGGTACGCGTCGTGCATTTCCACAAGCACCTGTGACATACCACCCTTGCCAAGCACACGTGCTGCGCCGTCGGAGAGCGAACGCATGCCGGTGACGATGGCGGCCATCTTGTCGGCCGAGGCACGATCAAGGTTTGACGAGATGGCCATAAGCAGTCCGTCGGAGGACACCGCGATTGCCTGCTCGACACCAACGGTGTCGCTCACGAATCTCGACATCAGCCAGTTGACGTTCTTTACCTGGCTGGTCAGCGTTGTTGTCATTGGTCTGTTCCTTTTCGGTACGACACGAAGTCGGCTGTCAGTGAGTCGGCGCCGGAGCGCCCAAAGTTGAGGGGTCTTCTGCAACAGAAGGCCCTGTGTATGAATCGTCGGAGCTGCCGGCAATGGCTTCTCTGGCGCTGGTGACTCCACGCTGCAGGCTGCCAAAAGCGTTCCGCACAGCGGTGGGATCGGATTGAACCTGCGCCGCGACAGCGGGCAAGTCGGTAACAGGGAGCTGTGCACCCTTTACACGCTTACGAAGTGACGGGGAGGCTTCGGTCGCCGGAGACTCTTCCAGCGCAAGCGCGGCTGGCGATAACTCGACGGTCTCCGCAAAGGACGCTTCGAGAAGTTCGCCTGGCTCCGCGGATCGGCCGCGTTCCATGCCGCGCTGGAGACCGGTCAGCGCACGTTTCACCGTGTCAGCGCGTTCAGGGTCGTCAGAGGTCTCCAGCGGCCCGTGCGTGACAGCCTCTGGGCCTGTGTCGACCATCTGAGCTCCACGGACTCGCTTCGAAAGTTTCATCGTGTCACCAGTGGAGGCTGCAGTCGTTTCGGTTACTGGAGTCAGCTCTTCCTCAGCGAGGGGGATCTCGCTTGGATGGATCGAGCGACCCTTCTCAACTCCGCTTTGCAGACTTGACAGCGAACTCAACACGCTGCTGGCGCGCTCTGGGTCTGCAAGCACCTGACGAGCCTGTGCCTCTTCTGGCAGCGGGCCGGTTTCAACCGTCTGTGCACCTTTGATTCGACGCGTGAGCGCAGGTTTCTCTGGCGGCGCGGGACGCAACAAGCGAACGTTGTTCGGCACGGCGGGTGCGATGATCGCACTCGGTACTGGAACTTCCTGAGCAACGTCAACCGCTAACGCTGCAATCGCTGGCTGGCCGAACGTGGTGGTGGCCCAATCCGAAGCTGCGTTCGAATCTGATTCCATCGACACGCCTGCCACGTTCTGCAGCCATTCGGGAATGTCATTCGTTTCAAACGCTGAATCCGAACCATGCTCTGTGAACGTAGGGTTTTCAGGCCCGGCAGCCTCGTTGAACCCTGGGTCAGCCAGCGCCGACTCACCATGCATCTCGGCTGTTTGCGACGGTGTTGCTGCAGACTCGTCAGACGTCTCAATGAGAGCGATTGGCAGCTGAATTCGAGCAGCGATGCCAGCAGTGGAGCTCGTCGCAAGGGACACGTCGATGCCGTATCGGTACGCGAGACGGCCCACCACGTTGAGACCAAGCACCTTGGTGGGGCTGGACTCAAAGGCAGAGGTCTCGGCAATTCGTGCGTTGGCAATTGCAAGGTCTTCTTCGCTCATGCCCAAGCCGTCGTCCGTCACGACCAGCAGGTAGCCATCTGGGCGAGCCTTACCAACCACGGCGACGCGGCTGTCAGGAGGCGAGAAGTTCGTCGCATTTTCAATCAGCTCAGCCACAAGGTGGGCCACGTCGTTGACGGCAGCTCCGCGAACTTTCACGTCGTCGAGGCCGACAATGTCCACCCGGTCGAAGGCTTCGATAGCGGACACGGCTGCACGAACAACGTCACCCATCTCCACGCCTGCTGACCACTTGCGGTTTGGCTCGGCGCCTGCAAGTACCAACAGCGATTCAGCGTTTCGACGCATGCGGGTAGTGAGGTGGTCAACCTTGAACAGATCCTGCAGCTTGTCCTGGTCTCGTTCGTCCTGCTCCAACCGGGTGAGCACACCAAGCGAACGTCCAAGCAATGACTGATTCCGGCGTGCGAGGTTCACTAGGTTTTCGCCCACGTTGCGACGAATCAATGCCTGTTCCCGGGCCAAACCAACTGCGGTGCCCTGCATGGATGCGAAGGCTGCTGCCAACTCGGCAATCTCGTCGTTGGACTCGATGTTCACCAACTGGGCAGATGAGACAGGCGACTCCTCGCCTGCTTGCGCAGCGGCGACCATCAACGGCAGGTCCTCAGACGCAGCGCGGTTCGCAGCGTCGGTGAGCTGCTTGATGGGGCGTCGAATTGCCCTGGCCACAAACGAGCTGAGCAAGAAGGTCGCAACGGCGCCCGAGAAGGCAATCAGTGCGAGGCCCAACAACCGTCGGCCAACGGTTGCTGAAACGTCAGATTCCAGGCTGGTGCGGCGCGCATTGGCGATCTGAACGGTCTTATCGATCGCTGCACGGTGCTTGCGATAGAGCGGGTCAAGCTTGGAATCGAAGATCGTCTGCGCTTTGACGGCAGGCTCGTTGATAACCACCTGAACTTCGTCAGGATCCCAGCCGCGGGAGTAGGCGGACTTCAGCGAAGGGACAAACTCGTCGTTGAAGACCTTGAAATACGCTTCGCCTGAATTCCAGGATTCCTTGAGAAACGGATCGTTGAGCTGTGGTTCGCCAATGACACCGATGTTTTCGACCCAGTACTGATGGCGTTCTTCAAAGCTCTTTTCCAATTCGTTGGACTTCTTGACAAGAGCAGGAAACTCCGAGGCGTTGGCTTGCAACATGCTCTGTGCAATGAAGTGAGACTCGATGAAGAACAGCGGCGGCGGGAGCACGTCTGCTACCAGGTCTGCGGTGGTCGCCAGCTTCTGGTATTCCGGTCCGTTCACCTTCACCCGGTTGAACGTCGTGAAACCGACACCGGACAGACCGACAAGCGCCACCAGTGGTGCCACCACGGCAGTTGCAAGCTTCTGAGTAATGCTGAGTCGTCCGAGCACAACGGCTCCTTTGCTTCCGAATCGAGAGTTCGTTCACCCCTGATTCGGGGCCACACTCATTTCTCGGCAGGCAAGGGGATGAACTTGAACGCGTTCTCGGAAGCTGAAGCACAATTCAGCGCTGTGTGGATTCTGACTAGAAGCCAACGCGAAGCAGCTGTTGTACCCCGTCGGGTACCGACCCTCGGAGGGTCAACAGGCGTCTGAGTCCGAGTCTTCTTCAGAATCCGCAGCGTTTGCGGGGGTATCGGGCACCCACGCAACCCGCGGAGCATCGCGCCATAGGCGCTCGAGGTCGTAGAACTCTCTCGTTTCTTGTTGAAAAACGTGAACGACGAACGGACCGAAGTCGATGAGGATCCACGTCGCTTCTTCCAAACCTTCAACCGAAAGAGGTGACGGTCCGCCTGCGCGTTTGACGGCGAGCTCCATTTCGTCGGCCAACGTAAGGGCCAAACGACGGTTGGAGGCCGACGCGATCACAAACAGGTCGGTGATCCCCAGCAGGTCGCCAACGTCGAGGATGACAACATCTGTTGCCTTTTTGGCATCAGCAGCGCGGGCTGCAACAGACGCGAGAGGGATATAAGACGAGGTCAGGGGCACGTGATCAGCAGGTATCGAGAGAGTTGCGCACAAGCTGCGCAGTCTCTAACGGTACAACCCATGCTCGGCAACGTACGCGATAACGCTGTCTGGCACCAGAAAGTCAAGCGGACGGCCATGTGCGGCCATCTCTCGAAGCTCGGTACTGGACAGTTCCAACGCAGGCAAACGGACGTCAACGCTGCTCCACCCGGGGGTGAGTTCGGCATGGCTTGCCTCGCCCGGTCGATACGCCACGGCCAACGTACAGAGTGCGGGAATCTCTGTCCAGCGCTGCCACGTCGGGAGATCGTCAACAAGGTCAGATCCCACGATGAGGAACAATTCCGACCCCGGTTCGTCAGCAAGTAGCTGTTGCAACGTGTCGGCCGTATAGGAATCACCGCCCCGTCGAATCTCCAGGTCAGATGCCATCAACCCTGCTCGGCCTTCTACTGCCAAGCCAACCATCGCAAGCCGATGAGCTGCGCTGCTGATGCGGCGTTGCTTCGCCTTCTGCCACGGAATGTTGGCAACGACGAAGCGCACTTCGTCAAGGTGCAATTGGTGACGCGCTGCAACCCCAACTGCTAAGTGCGCATTGTGGATTGGGTCGAAGGTGCCACCGAATACACCAATACGTTTCCCCATCCCGGTCATCCGCGAAAATCAGGTGCCGGCGAGGCGAGCCACGACTGGCGCGAAGGCCTCAAGATCGTGAACCACCACATAGTTGAACCCAAACTGCTCGCGCCGTCTGATCAGGTCGTCGCAAACCTCGTCGACCGTGCCAACCATCGCGATCGGCATATCCAGTGCAGCTGAGGGCTCCAGCCCAAACAGTGGCGCCACTTTTGATGCGTAGTCGGCTCGGTCCGGTGTGATTTGTTCGATCGCTCCGAGGATCTGCAATTCGATGGATTCGAAACGGTCTCCGGCCGCGGCTTTTATCCAGCCAATCCGTTCCAGATACCTGTCTGCTACTGCTGTCTTGGCCGCTTCGACGCCCGCAACGCCGCTGGTGAGCTCCGGGTTGACTCCGATGATGTCTGCGTAGCGGGCGGCCATGGCCAAGACCTTGGGGCCTCCCCCACCAACGATGAGCTTCGGGCCTCCGGATGTTGCAGGCCGCGGGAAACACTGTGCACCTACAAGGTTGTAGTGGGGCCCACTGTGGGTGACGGACTCATCGGTCCAAAGCTTCCTGATCACCTCTATGGCCTCACCCATCCGTTCGATACGAACTTTTGGCGAATCAAGGGGAATGCCCGATTGCTCGTAGTCAGTTGTCATCCAACCTGCTCCGATTCCGAATTCGACTCGGCCCGGAAACATCACATCCATCGCAGCGACGTCGCGCGAAAGAACGAGCGGGTGGCGATAGTCGTTGTCGTAGACAAGTGCGCCGATCTTGAGCGACGTCGTTGCCTCGGCCGCCACGGTCAATGGGACGGTTGGGCTCCACGTTTCGCCGAAATGGTCCGGCATGAACAACGTGGAGTAGCCGCAGTCTTCGGCCTGTCTTGCGAGCGCTCGCCAAGCAGTTCCTGTTTCAGCATTGCGAAGTTGGATACCGAAGCGAAAGGGTTTCACGCCGATACTGTAGAGCGAGCGGTCCGGGCGCACCGTGTCCGGGCGCACACCCAGTGCGTCGATGCATCGCAACGGTTACCGGCGAATACGCATGAAAGAAGCTCGAGGGTGACCAGTAGGCTGGCTGGATGACCGAAAACGTCGCAACTGCCGGCCATTGGACACCCACATCGTGGCGCGACTATCCGGCGTTGCAGCAGCCAAATTGGCCAGATCCCGGGCACTTAGACACCGTGACCAAGCGCTTGTCCACCCTGCCACCGCTGGTCTTTGCCGGTGAAGCGCGCTCGCTGACCAAAGCTTTGGGTGAGGTAGCTGCAGGGCGAGCGTTTCTCTTGCAAGCGGGAGACTGCGCAGAGAGCTTCCACGATCAAACGGCTGCGTCCATTCGAGAGCGCCTCAAGGTCATCCTCCAAATGGCGGCGGTCCTCACGTACTCGGGTGGGTTGCCAGTGGTGAAGGTTGGCCGCATCGCAGGTCAGTTCGCGAAACCCCGCAGCGCGGACACCGAAATCATCGACGGCGTTGAATTGCCGTCTTTCCGCGGTCACATCGTCAACGACGACGCTCCGTTCGCCGAAGCGCGCACTCCGGACCCGGAGCGTCTCATTGCTGCGTATCAGCAGTCAGCACAAACTCTCAACCTGCTTCGAGCGTTCACCAAGGGCGGTTACGCCGACATCTCCCGGGTTCACGCCTGGACACAGGAGTTCGTGGCGGCCACACCAGAAGGTCAGCGCTACGAGCAACTGGCGGCCGGTATCGACAAGGCAATTCGATTTATGCGGGCGTGCGGAATTGACCTTGAAAAAGAAGCGCAGCTCCAGCAGGTTGATCTCTGGACCAGTCACGAAGCGCTCCTGCTTCACTACGAAGAGGCGCTCACCCGAAGCGACACCACCAGCGGTGACTGGTACGACTGTTCGGCGCACATGCTGTGGATCGGCGAACGCACACGAGGTCTCAACGACGCACACGTGCAGTTCTTACGGGGCGTTCACAACCCGATCGGGTGCAAGGTGGGTCCCACTGCTGTACCAAGCGACGTGATCGCGCTGTGCGAAACGCTCAACCCAAATCGAATCCCAGGTCGTCTCACGCTGATTGTTCGTATGGGCGCAGGCAAAATCGCCGCGGCCCTGCCGCCAATTCTCGAAGCAGTGAGGGACTCCGGGCACCCTGTGGTTTGGGCGTGCGATCCATGCCACGGCAACACGTTCAGCGCGCCGTCTGGCCACAAGACGCGCCGCTTCGACGATGTCCTCAGCGAAGTGCAGCAGTTCTTCGTGGCTTGCCATACGGCTGGTGTTCACCCAGGCGGGCTTCACCTGGAGCTCACTGGCGACAATGTCACCGAGTGCCTCGGCGGTTCAATCGCGGTCGAAGCTGACCACCTCTCAGGCAACTACCGCACTATTTGCGATCCTCGTCTCAACGCACGTCAGTCGTTGGATCTCGCGTTCAACGCAGCCAACTTGCTGCAATCGTGACCGTCCCCGATCTCACGATCGGTCGAGCCGTCGCCATCGTTGCCGCCGGGGGCGCCGCAGGCTTCATCAACTCCATTGTGGGTTCCGGAACCCTGATCTCGTTCCCAACCCTTGTGGGGGTTGGGTTCGACAACATCACCGCAAACGTCACCAACAACATTGGCCTGCTGCCCGGCTCGGCAGGCGCGTCCTGGGGTTTCCGTCAGGAGTTGCGCGGACATTGGAGACGCGTCGCTGTGCTCTCCAGCGCTTCAGCCATCGGTGCCCTTAATCGGCGCCTTGTTGCTGTTCCGCCTGTCCTCGGACACGTTCAAGGTTGTCGTGCCGTTCCTCATCATCATCGGTGTGGTGCTGGTGCTCATTCAGCCGCTGGTGATGAACTGGCTGAGAGAACGCCGCGCATCCACAGATCCGTCGCAGGTTGGTCGAATCACCCCGGCCCTTTGGCTTTGCGTGTGTTGCGTTGGAATGTACGGCGGCTACTTCGGGGCCGGCCAAGGTGTCATCCTCATCGGGATCATGGGCATCTTGTTGGACGAGCCATTGGTTCGTGTCAACGCAATCAAGAATGTGCTGGTAACACTGGTTGCCTTTGTTGCCGGGGTGGTCTTCCTCACCAAGACATCCGTCGCATGGCCAGCCGTTGCCCTGGTCGCGACCGGCTCAATCACCGGCGGCCTCGTGGGAGCCAGAATCGGCCGACGCATTCCACCGCGCGTACTCAGAGGTCTCATCGCACTGGTTGGTGTCATCGCAGCTTCACGGTTGCTGCTGTGAAAAGGACCAACACATTGATGGTGGCGTTGTCCACGCGCCTTCACCCAGCTTGGGTTGTGGCGGGCGCAACGTTTGTTGTGTTGATGCTCACCGCGTCAGTACGCGGTGCGTTCGGATTACTGATCGATCCGTTGCACACGCAATACGGATGGTCACGCACTTCCATCGCCACCGCATCCACTATTAACCTGGTTCTGTACGGGCTCATGGGGCCGTTTGCCGCCGCGTTGATGATCCGCTTCGGCCTTCGACGTGTGGTTGTTTGCGCGCTTATGGCAATCGCAAGCGGTGCGTTGCTTGCGACGCTGTCAACCCAACCGTGGCACCTGTGGTTGGCCTGGGGCATCCTCATGGGCATGGGTCAAGGGTGCGTCGCAACGGTCCTTGCAGCATCCGTTGCGGGTCTCTGGTTTTTCAAACACCGGGCGATGGTGAGCGGAGTTCTCATCGCCGCGGGCACTGCGGGAACGCTCGTATTTCTGCCACTTAACCGGTGGCTTGTTGATAGTTACTCGTGGACTCGCGTCAGTTACCTCATCGCAGCCGCCTGCCTCGTGGCCGTTCCACTCGTCCTTCTTTTCGTGGTCGACCGGCCCGAAGATGTCGGCGTTGTTGCGTTGGGTGCGCCACCTGGCCAGCAGGTCGCCAATGCATCTCGCAACCCGCTTCGGTCAGCGTGGAGTGGCCTGACGTCCTCGCTGAACTCGGGCATCTTCTGGCTGCTGCTTGGCAGTTTTACGGTCTGCGGCATCACCACATCTGGAATGGTTCAGGTGCATTTCGTCGACGCGGCTGGCGACCATGGAATTGGACGGGCAACGGCCTCAACGCTTGTCGTCATGATTGGCGTGTTTGACCTTGTGGGCGTCATCGGAGGCGGTTGGCTTGCAGACCGATTCGATGCGCGCATATTGTTGTTCTGTTTCTACGCCCTACGCGGCCTCTCGCTGCTTGTCCTCGACGCTGTTCTTGAATCAGGCGCTTCGAGCTTTGTCCTCTTGGGAACCATGGCGCTGTACGGGTTGGACTGGGTGGCTACCGTGCCACCAACCGTCCGACTAGCCAACGAGTTGTTTCCTGGTCGTGGCACGGTTGTCTACGGGTGGGTGTTCGCAGGTCACCAGTTGGGAGGCGGAGCAGCGGCGGCGCTGGCAGCGTTCAGCAGGGACCGAACCGGCAGCTTCCAGAGTGCCTTTGTGGTGGGCGGCATCCTTGCGATCATCGCCGGGTTTGCGTGTCTTGGTATCGGTAGGTCACCCGTATCTTCTACCGTTGATTCACATGAGCACGGACGTCCCAGCCCAGCCTGACGTGCTTGTGCTGTTCGACGGGCAGTGCAACCTCTGCGCCGGGTCGGTCCAGTTCCTCATCCCCCGGGACCCTGCTGCTCGGCTGATGTTCGCTTCCCTACAATCGCCTCGTGGCCAACACCTCAGGGAACGTTTCGGGGTTGCTCCAACAGTCGACTCGATGATCGCTGTCGCCGATGGAAAAGCGTTCGTCTATTCCGACGCCGTCATCCGCGTCGGTATGGCGCTCGGCGGCTGGTACCGCGTTGGAGCGCTGGTCGGCCGGGTGATACCCCGTCCGGTCCGCAATGCTGGATACCGATTCGTGGCCCGCAACCGATACCGATGGTTCGGGAACCGGCCCAACCGGTGTTGGCTCCCCACTCCTGAACTACGTGCTCGTTTTGCTGTCGACGGTCTGAGCTGACGAAGGTCCGGCCTGTCACATCCCTCCTTCTAGGCTTCTCGGCCATGAGTGGTCTTGCCGACGAAACCTGGATTGATCAGCAAGTCGTATCGCAACGGTCGTTGGCTTGGGCGTCAACGATGCACGGACACGACCACGGGGAAGCTCGGCTGGCGCACAAAGACTCCTCAGCGCACATCACCAAACAAGTCCCGGTCATGCGAGAGGAACGAGAAGCAGCAGAGTCAGCAAAACTTGTCGGCGGCGCAACTCGTAGTGCTGGCGCAGGAGATCGCCGTGTCTCCGAGGAACCAGATCCCGTTCGTACGTGTTTCGAACGCGACCGTGACCGCATCCTGCACTCTTCGGCGTATCGACGCTTGTCCGGCAAGACCCAGGTTTTTGTCTCACCAACAGACCACCAACGCACTCGCTTAACGCACGCCATCGAGGTCGCTCAAGTCGCACGATCCATCGCCGTAGCGCTAAGGCTCAACGTCGCATTGGTAGAGGCAATTGCCATCGGTCATGACTGCGGCCACGGCCCAGGAGGACACGCAAGCGAAGACGCACTGTCCCCATACTTGGCACAGGGCTACGACCATGCCGTCTGGGGCGCAGACGTTGTGCTGGCCCCGCTCAACCTATGCGCGCAGACCATCGACGGAATTCGCAACCACTCATGGTCTCGCCCTGCTCCGTTAACGCCGGAGGGCGAGGTTGTCTCGTGGGCAGATCGCATTGCGTACGTCTGCCATGACTTCGAAGACGCCGTTGCCGCGGGCATCCTCACTACAGAAGTGTTGCCGCAGTCCGTCAGAGAGTTGTGCGGGCTCACCCGGTCTAGCCAACTCAACGCCTTCATCCGGGCCGTAGTTGGATGCGCGTCGGCCACCGGACAAGTTGGCATGGCACCCGAAATGGCCGAGGCGCTGGCTGCATTTCGTCGGGTCAACTACGAGCGGATCTACCTTCGCCCGGCCTCCCAGGCGCAAGCGGCGCAAGTTATCAAGGTCCTACGCGCACTTACCGATCATTACATCGACCGTCCCAACCTCATCGCCCACGTTGCAGCCGACGGTGGGTGCACCGCTGGATCGGAAGAAGCCGTGCGAGCAGCCGTCACGTACGTGGGCGGGATGACCGACCGATTCGCGTTCTCACAAGCGCTCAGCCTCCTTGGTTGGGAACGCCGAGACCTCCCACAGGCGATCTAGGGCCCCACACTGCAGCCAGCGATGGTTACCGGGCAGACTCGATGCTGGCTTCAATGAGGCGCAGGCCGGCAGAAAGCCGGTTCACCACGTTGCTGACGTGGTCACCCAGCAGGTGCGGCCGACCATCGATTGTGACTGTGGCGTCGTAGTCAGCGTCGCGTCGGTCATCCAACGCGTCAGCGGCAGCAGAAGCCGCCGTCTGCACATCGGATTGGAGGGACTCGATGGACTGACTATCGGTTGGCTCTGCGGTGCGGGGAGAAACCCCAGATGGCGACGCTGTCTTGGTGACGGAGGTAAGGAGCGCCGCGAGGGCATCCATCTCGGCAATGGCGGCAACCACGTGTCCCAGTGCCGACCGGCCGCCTAATCCCCGGTGGCGAACAAGCCTTTCCCACGCGTCATCGCCGGCTGGACCACTGATGGCCTCGGTATAGCGACGAGAAAATGAGCGCAGTGCAACGACTGCATCAGAACGGCCAACGAAAGACATCGGCCAAAGCTACCCGCGCAGCCTCGCTACAAACGAGTGCGACCGAAGTTACGCGAGGTTTTCTACGAACTTCTCCAGCTGGCGGAGATTGCGACACTCGAATGCGCCGTCGGTATGGGCTGCGTACTCGGAATGAATCGAGTCGCCGGTATCCCAGTAGCTGCGTGGTTCCGGGTTGAGCCAATAGACGTGGCGGGCCCGCTTGGCGATTTCCTTGATGACCCAGGCCTGCGACGCGTGGTAATTGTTGCGGGCGTCGCCAAGCAACAGCACTGTGGTTTTAGGAGTGATCTCCTTGCCCCACTTCTCCCAGTAGACCTCAAACGCGTGGCCGTAGTCAGAGTGGCCGTCAACCCAGATGACGTCGGCCTCTGTGTTGACGCGATGGATGGCCTCGCCAATGTCTTCGCACTTTTCAAAGAACCGCGTGACCTCATCGATGCCGTCGATGAACACGAAGCTTCTAACCTTGGAAAACTGGTTCTGAATTGCGTAAACCAACTGGAGGGTGAAGCGAGCGAAAGCTGCCACCGAGCCGGAAATGTCTGCGATGACGACAATCTCTGGTTTGTGGGGCTTGGGGTACTTGAACTTTGGATCTGCGGGAACTCCGCCGTAGCTCAACGAGGTCCGAACCGTGCGACGGAAGTCCAACGGGCCTTTACGCCCATGACGACGCTTACGGGCCAGGCGGACTGCAAGCTTGCGGGTGAGCGGGAAGATGGCTTTGCGGAGCGAAACCATTTCCTCACGCGTGGCGTGCATGAAATCCACGTCTTCCGGCAACGGCTTGCGGAGGGTCTTGGCCATCGCCTCGGCGCCACGGTCGGCCACCAGCCTGCGCCGGATTTCAGCCTCGATCTCTTGACGCATCTGCGTGATGCGACTCTCGAACTCGTCTCGTTCGAGGCGTTCCTCGAGGTCGGTGAGCTCTCCCCCAGCCTGCTGGCGTGACTCTTCCATCAGGCGCTCCAGCATGCCGTCGAGATCGAGTTGCCGCAGCGTGCGGTACAGGTAGTACGTACCTCCGACGGGACGACCGGGCTCCATGCCGCTGAACCGGGTGACCGATGCTTTTGCAAGTGCACGCATCATTTGCTGATCTGCGTTGAGCAGCGCTTGGTACAGCATCTGGGCAAGCTCTTCGGGGCTGAGCCCTTCCATGCCGCCCTGCGAGTCGGCCTGCATCATCTGGCGCAGCTCTTCGCCCGCTTGCGCCTCGGGGTCCAAATCGTCGAGGTTCTGCAACTCCTTGGCCGACATTCCGCGCAGGCTGAAGTAGACCTCGAAGACCGTTTCAAACGCCCGGTAGTGCGACTGGTTCTTGACCATGGTGCAACCAAGAGCGGCCTTGAACGCGCCACGGTCCTCAAGCGGAATTTCTTTGACGGCCGTCATCGCGTCAATGGTTTCGGTCAGGCTGACCGGGATACCTGCGGCGCGTAGTTCGTTGACGAACCCGTTGAGGACGTCGAGCATGAGCTAACCCGTGCTTACTTGATTGACGACAGCTCTTTGGCTGCCTTGGTGATGTCGGTCTGGTACTTCAACAAGATGTGAAGCGTTTCCTTGGCCGTCTGCGTGTCGATGTCGTTGACGCCAAGCAAAACAAGCGTGCGAGCCCAGTCCAACGTCTCGGAAACGCTTGGGCTCTTCTTCAGCTCGATCTGACGGATGGAACGCACAATACGAACCACCTGGTCTGCCAGGTGCTCGGTGATGTCTGGAACGCGTGTGAGCACGATCTCCTTCTCACGGTCCATCTGGGGGTAGTCGATGTGGAGGAACAAGCAACGGCGCTTGAGAGCTTCTGACAGTTCTCGAGTGTTGTTGGAGGTGAGGAAGACCAACGGAATCTGCGTTGCCTTCACCGTGCCAAGTTCCGGGATGGAGACCTGATACTCGGAGAGGATTTCTAGTAGCAGTGCTTCGGTCTCCACTTCGACGCGGTCCACTTCGTCGATGAGTAACACAACGGGGTCTTTGGCACGAATTGCTTCGAGTAGCGGACGTGTCATCAAGAACTCTTCACCGAAGATGTCATCTTCGATGTCGTTCCAGCTGCCGCCTTCACCTTCAGTGACACGCTGAGCCTGGATACGCAGGAGTTGTTTCTTGTAGTTCCACTCGTAGAGCGCCTTCGACTCGTCGAGGCCCTCATAACACTGAAGGCGGATAAGCCGCGCTCCAAGCATGGCGGCAACCGACTTTGCGAGTTCGGTCTTGCCTGTGCCGGCTGGGCCTTCCACCAAGATGGGCTTGCCCAGACGATCGGCGAGGAAGACAACGCCGGCGATGGAATCGTCGGAGAGGTAGTTCACGTCTTTGAGTTGCTCGCGGACGGTCTGCGGGGATTCGAAGCGGTGTTCAGTCTGGAGGTCAGTCACAGTCGTCAACCCTAGAGGTTCCTTGACCGCGCGGTCGATTCCAAATGTGGCAAACGTCAAATCGTGAACGTCGCAAGGGTTGCTCGAACGCGACGAAGCCCGCCGGCTGGCGGGCTTCGAACAGCGGACGCAGGCCACTAAGGCACTGCGCTCAGAAAGGCTGGGATCAGCGCTTGTATTCCTTGTTGAACGGAGAGTCGAAGGACTTGATGACAGCGATGCCACCGGCGACCGAGATGTCGGCCTTTCCGATGTATACGTTGGTAGGGGCAACCCGTTGCGCCGCCGTGGTGTAATTCCACGTTGGGTACACGCCACCGTGATCAACAGTTCCGAGGGTGGCAAGCGCCTTGGCCATACCGGCAGGAGACACGTCGCCGAGGGCAACGGCCTTCTCGAGCAGTGCGACAACGGTACGAGCCTGAGCCCAACCCCAGAGGGTTGCTGGGTTCACTGCGCCCACATACTCCGGCGCGTACTTGGTGATGTCGGCGACGTGATCCTTCATGCCGGCAATCTTTGGATCTGCCCACTGTGCGCCGTCACCGACGATGATGACCTGGTCACTGAAGAGCTTGGAGTTGGCAGGCGTGACACGGCGGCTGGCGAAGCTTGGAGAAGACGACAGGAAGATTGGGTTGTACCCGATTTTGTCGCCAGCGGTCAGCAATGCCGGCATGTGCAGCTCACCGGAGATTGCGTTGGCAACCGCGTCGCACTTTGCGTCCTTCAACTGCTGGGCCGTGGCGTCAGGAGTTGAGTAGCGGAACTTTCCGCCGTTCTTGAAGGTGATCTTCTTGGAGATGAATTCGTAACCCTCTTCGAAGGCAACGCCGTACGGGTTCGGAGCGATGGTGAGCGAGCAGATGGTCTTGCCAGCGCCGCCACCTTCCTTGATGTACCAATCGACCACGTTGATTGCGTGAGCCTGGTACGTAGTGCCAACTGGGAGGAACTGGTCACCTGTGACCCACTCACCGTCAAGCGAAATTGGCGAACCGATGAGGGTGTCACGCTTCAACGCGTCGCGCAGGGCCTGGGTCAGCGGCGTGCCGTAGATCTGGCCGATGATGACGGAGGTGTCTTTGAGTTCGTTGTAACGCTTGCCAGCTTCGGCGGCGTCGTAGTAGGTCTCTTTGAAGTCGAGGTTGATCTTGTACTTCCCAGCGATACCGCCCGCATCGTTGATACGCGAGATGTAGGAGTTGTAACCGGCAGTGAGGGCCTTACCGCCATCTGCAAACAGCGCCGAGCTGGGGAACTGTGGGTTGGTGGCGACGTTGCCGAGATATCCGACAGTGAGCACCTTGCCATCGAAGCCACGGGCGACTGCCAAGCCAGCAGCAACCGGGGCTGCTCCAGCAACTGCCTTTGCGGTGGTTGGCGCAGCTGCCTGCTTCTGGTATGTGCGCTTCTTGCCAACCTGCTTGCAGATCAGCGAGTCTTTGACTTCGCCGACCTTCTTGCAGCTTTGGCCAGCCTTAACTGCAGCGCCTGCGGGTGCGACCCCGAGCAGTGCTGCCGTTGTGGCGGCTCCGGTGAACGCGCCGATCAATCGCAGGTTTACTTTCACTTGACTCCCTCAAGGGTGGTTGGGTAGGTGCTATGGCGCACTTCAAAAAAGACGAAAACTGGAGGTTGAACACCGTGTTGGACGTCAGATCGAATGTGCGACGTAGGTCACATCGAACATTCAAGCAGACGTTGCGCTTCTTATTGCGAATCCTGAGGTGTCCGATGATCACCGAACAAGACAGCTGAACTGCTGCGAGGTACTTCAGCCCAACGGCCACGAGGCAAAGGTGCGCTTCACCTTGCGCCAGATTCCCACGAGTCCTTCGGGATAACGGATGAGGAACAGAATCAACAGGACGCCCCACAAGATGGTGGTGAACCGATCGATAGTGAGGCCACGCTTGGCCGGGTCCTCTTGGATAAACGGCAGCTTGTCCGTGAACCAGTCTTGGAAGTGCAGCAGAACTTCTGGCAAGAACGCATAAATCACTGCGCCGACTATGGAACCGGTGACCGTACCGACGCCACCAATGACGATCATGGTGACGAACGCAATGGAAAAGGCCAAGTTGAACGACGATTCGTTGACGTGGTCAAAGAGCGACCCGTAGAGCGCGCCCGCAAGAGCGCCGAACGCGCCCGAGATGGCAAAGGCCCATGTCTTGGTGTACATCTGACGGACGCCGATCACTTCGGCGGACAGGTCACGGTCGCGAACCGCCATCATTGCCCGACCTTGACGGCTGCGAAGCAAGTTGCGGGCCAGGATGGCCGCAATGCCGACGAACACCCAAATCGCCCAGAAGTAGCCGGGCTTGTCCGTGGGACTCCCGGAATCGTTCGCAAAGAAGATTGAATCGAAGAAGGTGGTTGCGCCATCGTCTGCCCGGAGTTGGATGTTCCTGTTGGGGAAGATGGTGAAGTCAAGCGCGGGCAACGTACGCGGGTTTCCCTCACCTCCGGTCATGCCTACCCAGTTCTTGATGAGGTGCTGTGCGCCCAAAACCAGCACCAGCGAAACAATCGCCAGGTAGTTTCCCCGCAACCGAAGCGCGAAAGGCCCAATTGCCGCAGCAACGAGACCACCGACGACGGCGGCGAGGATCAACACGATGAGGCCGTGGAACTTGCCGCCGGCGTGAAGCAGCCCACGTTCTTCTGAGGACGACACGCTGCGGCCGAGATACCCAAGGGCAAACGAGCCAGTAGCGACGAACGCAGAGTGGCCGAGCGAGATCTGGCCAGTATTGCCGATCAACAGATTGAGACCCATAGCGGCGATCGCGTAGATACCGGCAAGGCACCCCACAAGCAGCCACTTGTCCGTGAAAGGAACTCCCGGAAGCAATGTCCGCGGCAGATGGACACTACCCAACCCCAACCAGGACATCCCGGCTGGAATGGAGCCGAGAATGATTGCCCCGACGAGCAGTGTCCACTTACGCCCGTTGAAGCGAAACTGGCGCAGATCATCGCCATAGTCCTGGGCGAGCGAGAAGCGATCTCGCTGGCCTTGCCAAATTACTCCTGCGACGGCCAAAACCACCACAATGATTCCAAACAGGGCGCCGCTCATACTCGTCGGACCTCTTCTGTGCCGAAGAACCCAGAGGGCCGCACGAGCAAGATCACCAACATCAACAGGTAAGGAGTGAGTTGGAAGAATCCGCTGCCGAGCGTGGATTCGAATCGTGGTTGGTAACCAGCGGCGATTCCTTCGACGACACCGATCAGCATGCCGCCCGCAAGGGCACCTTCGACGCTATCGATGCCGCCAAGCACGATGGCCGGGAAGCCGACCAAGGCGAACAACGTGATTGAGGTATCGACCTGCCGATCTGGCCCTGACGCCAACAAGATGCCAGCCAGAGCGGCAATCGCTGCCGCTATGGCCCAAGACATCGCGAAAATGAAGTTGGCGCTGATTCCCTGAGCCATCGCAGCTTCTTGGTCTGCGGCGGTGGCGCGCATTGCCGTGCCAACCCGCGTCTTTTTGAAGAACACAAAGAACAGCGTGGCAACAGTCAGAGCCGCAAACAACGTGAACACGTCAACTCGGCGGATGGATACACCTTCCACTCCGAGTTGGTACGAGTTCCCTTCGAACGGATTGCGAACAGGCAACGAACTTGATCCCCACAGGATCTGCGCCCCAACGTCGAGGATGATGCCGACGCCGAGCGTCGCCATGATCGCCGCAAATACGGGGCGACCGCGGAAACGGCGCACGATGAATCGTTCCATCAGCATTCCAATTCCCGCTGCGACGATCATCGCCAACGGAACCGCAACCCAGTACGGCAAGCGGGCAATGTACCAACTGGGGGTGAAGTTGACGCCGGTCACCGGCCCTGAGAACAGGTAAACCAGGTAGCCGCCAAGACCCATGATGGACCCTTGGGCGAAGTTCAACACGTGGGTTGCCCGGTAAACGATGACAAACCCGAGAGCGATGAGCGCATAGATGGCACCGCGAGAAATCCCGGCCACCAGATAGTTGAGAAATTGAGTCATGAAGCCTTCCCAGCGACAGAGTTGAGATCGATAAGGGGGACCCGAAGCGCGCCGAGCATTGTTGCTCCGCCGCGTTCGGAGTCCACTACTGCCCGAACTCGAGCGAGGCCGAGTTGCCGACGGAGCGGGTCGATGACAGCCGCCCCCGTCAAAATTGCGACCAGACCCGCAGCGAGCAGGATGAGCAGAATCACGCCGATTCGCATCGGATCAGCCAGGCTGGATGACACAAACAACCAAATCACCGAGGCGAGCAACGCAGCGAGGCCGATGAGCCGTAACGGGGCAAGCTTCGGCATTCGCATGGAGCCTTGTGGTTCGGCCCGCTTGTAGCCGGAACGGAGTGCCCATTTCCTGAGCCCCGTTGCCTTCTCAATTTTGGCATCGACTCCGGCTGACACATGGTCCAAAAAGCCACGGATTGGATGGAGAAGAGTTGGCTGCACTGCTGCGAGTTCAGCCTGTGCAAGTGGGCCACCCTCTCCGATGGCGACAACCGCGCCCGTTTCGATGCTCCCAACGAGCGACAGCGCTCGTTCAACTCCGCTCGCCAGGGAGGCTTGGCAAAGCAGCCGATCCTTGGCACCGATGTTGAGGGCGGACGAAATTGCCCGGGCTTCCTCGAGGACCGACTGGTGTGACTGCTGCACTCCGCCTTTAACAACGGCATTGTCGGTTGCAGCGACAGAAGCGACGGAGCTCGCCCACGACGACGAGTTGCCTCGGGATCTGAGTTGGGCGAATGTCAGGTTTCGATCTGCGTCAGACCGACCCGACGCGTCGAGGCTGCGTATCCCACGGGTGTCGTTGACCACCAAGAAACGGACGGATTTCAGCGCACCGCCCTGTTGCCCTTCGTCGACCTTGTCGAACTGCTCCTGGTCACCACACAGCACGGCGACAACTTGAGACTGTTCCAGTTGCTCGACGGACTCCGGCTGCGCGAGGAATGGATCAACTGGTGCAACCACTGCGCCGATTCCTTGGATTCCGATGAAAGCCGCAATCCAAGATGGATGGTTTGCCATCAGCAGACCTACGGCCTGTCCTTTGCTCACCCCTAGGGCTGTCAATCCGGCTCCGATCTCGGCGGCCTCGTTGAGCAGAGCGGTCCACGTGACGGGTCGCCAAACCCCAAGCTCGTGGAAGCGGAGCGCAACCACGGAGCCGTGCGCGATTGCACGTTGTTGGGCGAGAGCAGGAACGGTGGCGGTCATGAGGATTGCCCCAGGTAGGCCTCGATGACACGAGGGTTTGACTTAATTTCCGAAGGAATGCCTTCAGCGATTTTCTGCCCGAAGTCGAGAACCATGATGCGTTCGGCGACGTCCATAACCATGTGCATGTCGTGCTCGACCAGGATCATGGAGATACCCAATTCATCTTTGATCTCCAAGATGTAACGAGCCATATCTTCGGTTTCAGTGGCGTTCATCCCCGCTACCGGCTCGTCCAGCAGCAGCAACTTTGGATCCATGCACAGTGCTCGAGCCAGCTCCATCCGCTTCTGCACCCCGTACGGCAACATGCCGACGGGTTGGCCCCGGTAGAGGTGAAGATCCAACAGATGCATGACCTCTTCAACGCGACGCCGGTGAACCATTTCTTCTTTGCGGGCCCGGCCGGCGAATGCCATGCCAGAGAGAAAGCCACCCTTCATCAGATGGTGACGTCCGAGAAGAAGATTCGAGACAACGTCAAGATTCTTGAACAGCCCGATGTTTTGGAAGGTTCGAGCGATTCCAAGCTGCACGGTATAGGGGGGTTTTTTGCCGATGACATCGTGCCCCTCCATGCGAATGGTCCCCTCTTGGGGGTGGTACACCGCGTTGAGACAATTGAAGATCGATGTCTTTCCTGCACCGTTAGGCCCGATGATGGCGAAGAGTTCGTTGGGGAACACGTCGAAGGACACGTCTGAAATGGCGGTCACACCGCCGAATCGCATGGTGACATCGCGGACCTGCAGCAACGGAGTTTGTTCTGTTCCCATACGTTCCTTGATACCTGGAGTGAGGCCAGCCACGGTCATGAGTATTCCCGCTTGCGGCGGTACGACTTCAGGTCGCGGTAGCTGGTGTGTTGGGTCTCGCCGCCGAGGTACAGGGCCCGAATTTCGTCGTCGTTGGCCAACGCAGCACCGGTACCTTCCTTGGCCACGCGACCCGTTTCCATGACATACGCGTAGTCGGACACGGCGAGCGCCTTGGCTGCGTTTTGTTCGACAAGCAAGACGCTTGTGCCCTGAGCGTTGATGGTCTTCACGATTTCGAAGATTTGTTCAACGATGAGCGGAGCGAGGCCGAGGGAAGGTTCGTCCATGAGGAGGAGCTCCGGGTTCGCCATCAGCGCACGACCGATAGCCAGCATTTGCTGCTCGCCACCCGACATGTAGCCAGCGGTCTGCTTGTGGCGTTCCTTCAAGCGTGGGAACAGGTCCATCACCCGGTCGTAGCTGGCTTTCACTTCGCCTTTGTCTTTGCGCGTGTAGCTACCGGCCTGCAGGTTTTCGTCGACGGTGAGCTCGGCGAAAATACGTCTCCCCTCCATGACCTGCGACATTCCGGCTTTGACGTTGTTCGACGGGTCTTTGCCCGTGATGTCAACGCCCTTCAGATTGATGGATCCCGTGGTGATGCGGCCACCTTGGTAGACCAGCAGGCCGGAGACGGCCCGAAGTGTGGTCGTTTTACCTGCGCCGTTAGCGCCGAGGATGGAAACGATCGATCCGCGCGGCACGTTGAGCGAAACGCCACGCAGAACCTGGATCGCACCCCCGTAGACCACACTCACGTCGGTCAAGGTGAGCATTTGGCTGTCTTGTTGGGCCGACATAAACGAAAAAACCTACTGACTGGATTAGGCGGACGTGGCACCCCGACTGTGTTGCGCGTCGGCGACAAACTTGGATGAAGTGACCCAGGTCACCCGGGTTCGATCATTGCACAACCCTGAGGCCGCGAAACGAATCCTCATCGAGCGCGACACGGTGCCCCCGATGCTTATGCCAGCATCGCAGGTGATGCCACGCCGCCCACGAATCGATGCCGGCCTCGACCGCGCCGTCGACGAGTTCATTCACGATGTCCATTTGGTCCTCACCGGTATGGCAGGAGACCTGCCAGCACCGGTCGCAGCCAAGCTCGAATCAGATGTCACCATCGAAGCTTCCAACCTCACGCTTGCTGTGATCGACGCTGACCTGCGCCACACCGACGTTGAACTGGACGCCTACGTCTCTGCGTTCGGGCACCGGTTCGACTCACAGCTCAGCTGGGCGTCAAGCGCCGATGTCCGCAAGGCTGGTCTCGCAACGGACAAACGCCACTGGCTCACAACACGTTCGGAGCTGTTCGACCTCATCGCTGCATCAGACGCCCGTAATCGAACCGCTCACGCATGGACGTATTACGACCGCGCAATGCGAGTTGCTCATACCGTGTGTGCGCTCGATGCTCGTCCTTCAGACGACGAACTCGTCGCTGTCGATGGGTTTCGCTCAACGATGGTCAATGCCATGACAGCCAGGGGCATCGCTCGGCCGGGTTCAGGTTCCGGGCTGTTTTCGGGCCCCTCCAACCAGGGTTTCCAGCCACCTTCCACCACTAGCGGGTCGGCCCCAAACGCTGCCTTCGGTGGTGCCAACAACTCCGGGCAGAACGCCACCACTCACGGCGCATCACCCGCCGCAGCCTCGTCCGAACCACCGCAATCGCCTCCCGAACCGCTTGAGGACCTACTGGCCGAACTTGATCACCTTGTTGGCCTTGAAGGAGTGAAGGCCGAAGTCCGGCTGGTGACAAACATGTTGCAAGTCCAACAGCTCCGCAAAGAACGCGGCCTGCCGTTGGTCGATGCTTCCAGGCACCTCGTCTTCACTGGTAACCCTGGCACGGGCAAGACCACCGTTGGCCGGTTGCTGGCACGTATCTACCGCACGCTCGGCGTTGTCGACAAAGGACACTTGGTCGAAACCGACCGAGCTGGCCTGGTCGCCGGGTACGTCGGCCAAACAGCACTCAAGGTGACCGAAGTGTTCGACCGGGCACGCGGAGGGGTCTTGCTGGTGGACGAAGCGTACGCCTTGGCACGGGGAGGCGAGAAGGACTTCGGACGCGAGGCCATCGACACGCTGGTCAAACTGATCGAAGATCGTCGAGACGACACGGTTGTCATCGCTGCTGGTTACCCAGTGGAAATGTCCGAGTTCATCAGCGCCAACCCAGGGTTGCGGTCACGCTTCCCAAAGACCATCCACTTCGCCGATTACACCGACGAACAGTTAGTCAGCATCTTCGTGAAGCAGTGCGAAAAGTCGAAGTTCGTGGTGTCGGCGGAAACATCGCACGCAATCAAGATGTGGTTTGCAGCACAACCTCGAACCCAAGGATTCGGCAACGGCCGCTTGGCCAGAAACCTGTTTGAGTCAGCGGTCGCAAACCAGGCGTCACGGCTCATGAAGGATCGGGCACCTGACGCCGCTCCGCTCACCGACGATGCGCTGTTGGCGCTTGAACCAGCCGACGTTCCACCACTTCCACCACTGTTGGGAGATTCCTGATGGGAGCCATCATCGCTCTCGCTGTCGTAGCAGTTGGGCTAGCTGCGGTGCTTGCGTACGTTGCGTTTTCTTCCAAGCGCGGGAGCACGGTGGGTTCACGAACCCAGCAATCGTCCATCGATCCCTTCACCTTGCAAGACCCATGGCGCCGCCATGTTCAAAACGCAGTCGGCGCCCGAGCCAAGGTGGCCCGGGCAGTTGATATGCGCGCTGAAGGTCCTACTCGAGATCGTCTCATGGACCTGACCCGAGAAATTGACGATGTCGTTGCGCGGATCTGGGAAGTCGCCTCCGAGGGTCACCGTCTCAGCTCTGCAAACAGGCTCATCGAGCTGCCGACGCTTGAACGACGAATGTCCGAAGCCGAGATCGTTTCGGCAAACGCTCCGGTAGACCGCTCAGAGGAAGCGCAAGCATCACTTGCCTCGGTCAGGACATCGGTCGAGGTAGCCCGCCGGCTTGCAGTGGCACGCACCGAATCCGACACTCAGCTGCGTGTCCTTGGCTCTCGACTGGACGAACTGGTGGTCCGGACAATCGAGATCACGACTGTGCAAGTGAGCCCTGCAGATGCAGATGCCCTGCGCGCAGATCTTGATTCCATGATCATCGACCTCGAAGGCCTGCGCCAGGGCTTGCACGAGACCCGCCAGCTCTCCGAGGGCTGATTCGGGGAAACCTCCGGGAACCCTGACCCGGCAGGCGCAAGGTGGCCGCCGATGATGGTTAGCATCGCTTCATGTCCATCGTTACTAAGTCGTGGAAGTACCTCATTGCGCTCCTCACCGGGAAGTTCAACGAGAAGGCCGATCCAAAAGTTCAACTGGAACAAGCGCTGCTTGAAGCGCAAGACCAGCACCGTCGTCTGAAGGAACAGGCAGCAAGCGTGCTTGCCAACCAGAAGACCACGCAGCTCCAGTTGGAGCGCAAGATGGACGACCTCGAGAAGATCAACGCCTCAGCCCGCCAGGCCGTGCTCATGGCCGACGATGCGCAACGCAAAGCCGATCCAGCGAAAGCTGCGGAGTACACCCGCGCTGCGGAGAGCTTCGCAAACCGGCTCATCGCCTTGGAGTCAGAGGTCGAGGGCCTCAAGAACATGAACCTACAAGCCACATCAGCTGCAGATCAGGCAAAAGCTGCGGTCCAGACGTCGTCATCTCAACTGCAGAAGAAGCTGGCGGAGCGCCAGAAGCTGCTGAGCCAACTGGACCAGGCCAAGATGCAAGAGCAGATGAACAAGACGATGGCGCAGTTGTCCGAGACCGTCGGCGGCGATGTTCCATCGCTGGACGAAGTTCGCGCCAAGATCGAGCAGCGTTACGCCAAGGCACAGGGCACCGCCGAACTACAGGGTTCCACCGTCGAAGCACGCATGCTGGAAGTAGAGCAGGCAAGCCTCAACACCGAAGCCCAAGCGCGTCTATCGCAGATCAAAGCTCAGCTCGGCCTTGGCGGCGCAACCATCGATACTCCAGCAACCCCCACCGCAGCTCCGGCAACACCGCAGCCCGGCAGCTCCCAGCCAGGCTGACACCCTCCCCCGCTACGTCGCGCAGGCCCGCTTCGTGCTACAGGTCCTGCCTCCTCCGGGTTCCCTCCCGTCAGGTCACCCGCACCTGCGCTGGCATCCCACTCAATAACGCCTCAGATTTGAGGCGTTATTTCGCGTTCCCGACCGAAACTCGAAGCTTCAACCTTCAAACTCGCACCCGACCATCCAACGTTTGCTCTTGCAGCAACCAACGTTCGGTTTCAAGACGCGGAATCGCACATTCGGAGCAACGTTGGTTGCTCCGACACCAAACGTTGGTTGCGTGAAGCGCGAACAGCGGGACCCGAAGCTAGCGGGTGCTGTTAGTGCGGCAGGGCGTTGGTTCACCGACGGGCGAGAGTTTGCCCGTGTGGACGTCGTAGACCGCGCCCCAGACCATTGCGCCGACGGGGAGGTAGGCGCACGCAGCGATGAGGGCAACGTCTTCACCCACGCTCTCCACCTCGTCTTCGAACGGGTGGAACTCAATGTGGGGGCGGTTGCCCGTCACTTCTTCGATGCGATCCGACAAGGCCTGGTTGGTCACGCGGTGCAAGCCGCATCCAGTGTGGTGAATGACCACGAACTCTCGTGTGCCCAAGGCATTGGCCGACAGGATCAATGACCGCAGGGCGTCATCGGTGGCACGTCCGCCGGCGTTACGGATGAGGTGAGAGTCACCGACCTCAAGGCCGAGCAAACGGAACAGGTCTAAACGGGCGTCCATGCAGGTGAGGACGGCTATGTGACGTTCGGGCTGAGCGGTGTGTTGGTCCGGTACGAACGCGGCCGTGTAGTGCGTGGCCGCTTCAAGGATGCGGGTCCGTTCCATTCCGCAGACTGTAGTGCCTCGCCTACAACACCTGAAGCGAACTACATGAATTAGAAATCGTCTGTAGAGATCTAGACCGTGATGACCAGATCATCGCGGTGGACCATCACGGTGGCGGCGTCGTCTGGCAAGTCCCCAGAGCGTTTGCCCGCGGCGGCCGCAGCAGAACGAGAGTCGTATCGCACTAACCCACGAGCAAAAGCCAAGCCGTCGGGTCCAGCGATCTCCACCGCAGACCCGTCGTCGAACTCGCCTTGTACCGACACCACTCCAGCGGGGAGCAGCGACACCCCGCGGGCCATCAAGGCCTCTTTGGCGCCTGCGTCAACCGACAGCGTGCCTTCAGCGTCGACGGCAAAGCCGATCCACAGTTTCCGAGCACTGAGCGAGCGGTCTTGGGCAAGTACTTCTGTACCGACGGACCGACCCTCGGCAGCATCGACCAGAACATCGGCGCGAGCGGCGTTGGCGATGACGGCACGCACTCCGGAAAGCGAGGCCATGCGAGCAGCCTGAATCTTGGATCGCATGCCTCCGCTGCCACCCGCCGTACCGGCCCCGCCAGCCAGCAATTCGACGTCTCGAGTAACGGCGGCGATTTGTTCAATGAGACGAGCGTCTGGCTCTTTGCGAGGATCGTCTGTATACAGACCATCCATGTCAGTGAGCAGCACCATGAGGTCAGCAGACACCAGGTGCGCGACGAGTGCAGCGATTCGGTCGTTGTCGCCGAACCGAAGTTCGTCGTCAGCCAACGCATCGTTCTCGTTGACGACGGGGACAACGCCAAGATCGAGCAGCCGCTGAAACGTGTTGCGTGCGTGCAAGTACTGGGCACGGTCAAAGAAGTCGTTCGGAGTCAGCAACGCCTGTCCGGAGATCAACCCCACAGCGCCAAACGCGTCGTCCCATGCACGCATCAGGCGAGACTGGCCGACAGCTGAAACGGCCTGCTTCGTGAGTACGTCATTGGGTCGTTTCATCCCAAGGGCTTGCAGCCCGGCGGCGACCGCACCCGACGACACCACAACCACCCGGTAACCACGTAGACGTAGCTCGGCCACCTGGCTCACCAAGTTGGCGACCACAGAAGCCGACACGCCGCCTGCCACGTCCGTTATGGACGAGGTACCGATTTTCACAACGATTGTGCCGCCCACTTAGCGACTCCTTGCCAACGATGCCAACGTACTGAATTGCATCGTGACGGTCAGTCAAACTCGAATTCGAAATCGCCGACCCGCACGATGTCGCCGGGTTTGGCCCCGGCTCTGGCGAGGGCCCGGTCAACGCCAATGGTCTTGAGTTGCTGATGTACGTGGCGAAGGGCCTGCACGTTGTTGATGTCTGAGACCGCTACCGCACGCTCCGCTGACCGGCCGATGACAACCCACACTGCATCGTCGCCACGTTCGATGCGGACACCTTGCTCATCGGGCCGGTGCACGACGTACGTGGCAGCCTGTGGATCGGCGGCACGGGTCTGAGCCACGAGGGGCGCAAGGGCGATGAGCACCTCCCGTACGCCGTATCCCATGATGGCGGACATACAGAGCTTGGGCGCATCGGGAAGCAGGGATAGCAGTTCTTCGCGGCTGGCGCCGACTGCTCCGATTGCATCGAGTTTTGTTCCAACAACCAAACGTGGGCGTGCGAGCAACTCTGGCCGATACGCGCCGAGTTCCTCAAGCAGGATCGCTTCCTGACGGGCAGGTGGAAGATCGTCAGTAGACGAAAGATCGATCAGGACCAGGAGAACGCGTGCGCGTTCCACGTGGCGAAGGAACTGGTGTCCAAGACCCTTGCCATCGGCAGCACCTTCGATGAGACCGGGAATGTCTGCCATGACGAACTCGAAGTCGCCGCGGGGATCGAGAGGAGTGCCGAAGCGTTCCAGCCGAACCACGCCAAGATGCGGTTCCAACGTGGTGAACGGATAGTCGGCCACCTTGGGTTTTGCGGCAGAGACGGTGGAAATGAACGTCGACTTGCCAGCATTGGGAAACCCGACCAGCGCCACATCTGCCATCAGCTTCAACTCGAGGTTGAACCAACGCTCCTCGCCGACTTCGCCTTGTTCGGCAAAGTCGGGGGCCCGCCGACGATTCGATAAGAAGCTTGCGTTGCCTCGGCCGCCGCGGCCACCTTTCGCAGAGATCCAGCGGTGCCCTTCGGTGGCGAGGTCGGCAAGCACACGTCCGTGCTGGTCAGCGACAACGGTGCCCACCGGTACCGGCACGATGGTGTCAGAGCCTCGACGCCCGTGCGCCTCTTTGCCGCGTCCATGTGTGCCGTCGTTTGCTCGGCGGAACGGGTGGTCCCTGAACCCAAGCAAGGACGCGATGTTGCGGTCTGCAACAAGAACAACGTCGCCGCCTCCGCCGCCGTTGCCGCCATCAGGGCCACCCTTGGGAACAAAAGGCTCACGGCGAGTGGACACAGCTCCGGCGCCGCCGTCTCCGGCCTTTACGTGAAGCTGGGATTCGTCAACGAACGGCATAGGTCTCTTCGGTCTTCAGTGGGTCGTCAGGGGGTCGTGACCGAAATGACGGGTCGGTTTGTCTCGGCACCACAGCGAACGGTACCCGCCCCAGACTACGAACGCGCACGACTTCGCGGAGGTCAGTGCATCGAATCCGGCGGCCGACGCGAAACGAGACCGGCACCACCAGGGTGAACCGGTCTCGTGCTATTGGCATCGGGACCCTCAGGGCCCGATGTGTGAGTGAATCAGGCAGGAACGACGTGAACGAGCTTGCGTCCGCGTCGCTCGCCGTACTGAACAACGCCATCAGCCGTTGCGAACAAGGTGTCGTCTGAACCCTTGCCGACATTGTCGCCAGGGTGCACCGTTGTGCCGCGCTGACGGATGATGATGCCGCCGGCCTTGATGACCTGGCCTCCGTAGACCTTTACGCCGAGGCGCTGGGCATTGGAGTCACGGCCGTTGCGGGTTGAGCCGCCACCTTTAGTTTTTGACATTTGTGTGTTCTCCTGTGTGAGGAAACGAACGTCAGCCGGTGATGCCGGTGACTTCGACGACGGTGTACTGCTGGCGGTGACCCCAGCGCTTGCGAGCACGGGCCTTGGACTTGTACATGAAGCCGACGATCTTCTCGCCCTTCACCTGGCCAACGACTTTTGCCGAAACGCGGGCTGAGCCGAGCGACGCCTTGTCGGCACGAACGGTTTCACCATCAACCACCATAAGTGGGCTGAAGGTCACCTCGTCTCCGACGGCTGCGCCGAGCTTCTCCACCTGCAGGGTCTGGCCCTGGGCGACTTTGTACTGCTTGCCACCGGTCTTGATCACTGCATACATAGGGGAGAGAGCCTACACGCTGACACTGCGCAGAGGTGACACCCCCGGGAGTTAGTTCGACTTTCTCCCCGACTCAGTCAGACAACACATCGGCGTCGAACACGAACCCTCGGCCGTTACACGTGGGACACGTGTCAGACAACGCTTCTAGAAGCCCTTCGGAGACTCGTTTTCGCGTCATCTCAACCAATCCCAGCTCGGAAATCTCGAACACCTGGGTGCGGGTCTTGTCTCGGCCCAACTGGTCACGGAAATGTGCCACCAACGCTGCTCGGTTCGCCTTGATCTCCATGTCGATGAAGTCGATGACGATGATGCCGCCGATGTCACGGAGCCGAAGCTGCCGTGCAATCTCCGTGGCGGCCTCCAAGTTGTTACGGAAGACCGTCTCTTCGAGTGACGTGCTTCCCACGTTCTTGCCCGTGTTGACGTCGATGACTGTCAGCGCTTCGGTCCGTTCGATGATGATCGAACCGCCAGACGGCAGCCAGACCTTTCGATCGATTGCTTTGTGAAGTTGTTCATGAACATGGAACTGTTCGAACACAGGGAGCGGTTCGGTTGCGGTGTCGAACAACTCGATGCGACTTGCAAGGTCCGGTGAGATCGTTTCGACGTAGCTCCGAACCTCTTCGTAGACGCGTTCGTCGTCGATCACCACGCGTCTGTAGGCCTCGGAAAACTCCTCTCGGATGATCCGAACCGCGAGGTTGGGTTCCCGGTGCAGAAGCGCCGGGCCTTTCAAACGTGCGGCCTTGGCGGCGATCTGGGTCCACCGTTGCACCAGCGAAGCCACGTCTCGCCGCAGTTCTTCTGCATCGGCGCCGGCCGCCGCTGTTCGGACGATGATTCCGTGGTTTTCCGGCTTTACCGTGTCCAGGACCGCACGAAGGCGTTTACGTTCGTCGTCCGGGAGGCGCTTCGAAATTCCGTACGTGTCGGAGTTTGGGACCAAGACAACGAACCGGCCGGCGATGCTGACGTCTTGGGTGAGACGCGCACCTTTTGCTCCGATCGGGTTCTTGGTGACCTGACACACCACCAATTGGCCGTTCTTCAACAGCTGTTCGATACGAAGCGCGCTTACGTTTTCTGATTCTGTCGCTTCGACGTCGCGGTCGGTCTGTATGTCTCCCCGGTACAGGACGGCGTTCTTTGGTGTTGCGATGTCGACAAATGCTGCTTCCATCCCTGGCAACACGTTCTGAACTCGGCCGAGATAGATGTTGCCGTTGATCTGCGCAACGTCGTCGTCTGCATGGCTGACGTAATGCTCAATCAGCGTTCGACCATCTAACACCGCAATCTGGGTGGCCTTGGGTCTGACGTGAACACACATCGTGTAATCACCTGACGCAATAGGGCGCCGCTGGCTGCCCCGCCGACCCTTTGGCCGACGGGTACGCGCTGGCTCTTCGGATTCATTCGCCACTGCACCGGAAGGCACTGCTTCACGAACCTCGGGTGCATCGGTGTCGCCGGACTGCGCAGGCTCGGTTGGACGGTTGCGGCGACCTTGCGGATTTCCACCGCTGCCCTTCACGCGTCCCTTTGTTTCCGTTGCGGGTTTAGCTGCCGTCTCGTTGGGTGTTCCGTGTCGACCGCCAGGCACGCCTTCCCACGGGAGATCAGGAAGTTCAGGCTGGTTGTCTTGGACAGATACTGGTGTCGCCTTTGGTGTCTTCAGCGAGTTCGGGGATTCCCCAGGAGCACCCGCACCAGCCGACTTTGCGCCGGACCGGTTACGAGCCCCACCACGCGACCCGCGGCGTCGGCGTGCGGCTTGCGACGAACCTGTCCCTGGGGACGGTGAATTTTCTGCTGGGGCGCGATCGTCCGGCATGTCGGTGCTTTCCTAACAGTCCACTCAGCGAAAGCGGCGCATTTCAACCGAGAGAACCAGTCCAACCGCTGCAAACGACGTCAACGTGGACGAACCGCCGTAGCTGAGGAACGGCAACGGGATCCCGGTGATGGGCATGATCCCAAGGGTCATGCCAACGTTTTGAAAGACGTGAAACAGCAAAAGCGCCATGACGCCAACACAGATCAGCGTGCCGCCGGTGTCCCTGGCACTGGAGGCAGCGCGCCAGATTCGTGCGAGTAACACTCCGAACAGCAGCAGCACCGCAGCGCAGCCAGCGAGACCCAGTTGTTCGCCGAGCGCAGTGAAAATAAAGTCAGAGTGCTGCTCAGGAACGAACCCGTATTGCGTCTGGGTGCCCTGGTTCAATCCTTTACCGAACAAACCGCCGGACCCGATTGCGATCTTCGACTGAGTCACGTTGAAAGCAATACCGCTTGTTTTTCCATCGGGGTTGGTGAACGCAAGCAGCCGGTTGACCTGGTATTCGGCGAGCACACCGAGGCGGACGGCCACAAACACAACCACCACCCCTCCTGCGACTAACGCCAACAACAGTCGTGGCGGCGCGCCCGCAATCCACAAAACGGCGAAAACAATGGCAAGAAATACCAACGCCGACCCCAAGTCGGGCTGGATGAAGATCAACGCCGTTGGCACTCCCGTGAGGATCAAGACGATGAAGAAACGTCGCGCGTCGAGAAAGTTGCGTTGCCCCGAACCGTACGCAGCGAGAGCGACGATCACACCGATCTTGGCGAACTCGGCCGGCTGCAGCTGCATCGGGCCGATGTCGAACCAGCCTTGTGCTCCCTTGTGCACCTGCCCAATGAGCAGTACCAACACCAGTGAAAAGACAGTGGCGCCGTAGATGAATACCGCATTGTCCAGCAGCATCCGGTAGTCGATACTCATCATCGTGACCATGGCCGCCAGGCCAAGTACGAGAAAGAGCGACTGTCGCTCAACCAGCCGAAGATTGTTTGCGCCGGTTGACTTGATGAGCACCAGTCCCACCACCGCCAAGAGAACAGTGCAGGCGATCAGCACCCAATCAACGTGAAGAAATGGCGAGTCAGGGCGTACACCGGCTGCCCGGTGCCGCCGGCTGGAGAGGGTGTCGGTCAGCGTCATCGGCTAATCCCACTCATCGTTCGACCGAACCGGAGGTCACGTAAGTCACCGCACCATCGTCGCGCCCGTCGAGACCTTCGAAGATCGACCGGGCAACCGGAGCTGCTGCCTGGCCACCGAAACCTGCCTCTTCGAGAACCACGCTCACGACGAATCGATTACTTGGACCACCGAATCCGACGAACAACGCCGTGTCGTGCTTGCGGAACACCTGCGCCGTGCCGGTCTTTCCAGCCACGGGGAACGCGTCGACGGGGAACCCGCGAAACGCCGGGTTGGCTGTACCTCCTCCGTCTGTGACAACTCCACGCAGACCTGCGAGAACCGGCGCCCGGACGTCGGCGGACAGGTCAACACTGCGACGGGGCCTTGGCGTGAGGGTGACTCCCGCGGGTAGCACGACCAGGGAATCGGCGGGAATTGGGAGGGTGGTATCGACCACGCTGACAGAACGGTCGCCGGGTGTTGATTCTGTCGGGTTCACCGTGTCGTCGGGACTACCGGGTGCAGACTCGCCGGCGACGGTCGAGTCGATCGGGTCAGTGGAGGTGGAGGGATCGCCGGGCAACCCATCCGGCACGGCGAATCGACCAAACCCGCCCCCGACGCCTAGTGGACCGAACGCTTCTTCGGTGATCTGCGGATTAACTGGGTCAATACTCACGACGCTGGTCACCACCCCCGGCGTAACACTGGTGTCTGCGGACCTCGTTGTCGGCGTTCCGATACCGGTCGATGGCGGGTTCACGGCTGGACCGGCACCTGTGGTTGGCGCCGAAGTGTTGCGAACCGTGCTCGTCGAACCGACCTTGGGGTCCTCTGTTGGAATTGGCGCCGGCGGCGTGTCGAATGCGATGCGCGGATAGAGCAGCGTTCCACCATTAGCAAGAGCGCCGTACGCAGCAGCCAGCTGCAACGGCGTTGCCAACATCTCGCCCTGGCCGATGGCAACGTTGAGATTGTCACCCGTACGCCACTTCGCATCAGGATTGTCCTTCCCGGCAGCAGCGGCGAGGGACTCAGGCGTTGGCACGTTGCCAACTTTTTCGTTGGGGAGTCCTATCCCCGTGTCGCCACCAAACCCGAACTCCTTGTACGTGTCCTGGATTCCATTTCGTGGCCAATCGTCCTCTGTCCAGAACCGTTGACCCAACCGGTAATAGAACACGTCTGACGAAACGGTCAGTGACCTTCGGAGATCAACTTTGCCGTGCGCTGCATTACCGGCGTTGTTGAACGTACAACGCACATTCTTTGGACAATTGTCCAGGGTGTAGGACCCAGTGTCTTCAATCGTGGTGCGTTCATTGATAAGACCGTTGTTAAACGCGCTGATGGCAACGAACGGCTTCGCAGTGGAGCCAGGCGCGTACTGACCCGAGATGGCTCGATTGGTAAGCGGAGCATTGGCTGCGTCGGCGCCATAACGACGTTCGTAGTCGGCAGCGCTAATGCCAGCAACAAACTCGCTGGGGTCATAGTCGGGGTAGGAGGCCATGGCAATAACGGCACCAGTCAACGCGTCGAACACGACGGCCGACCCGGCTGGTGCAGGAAAGGCAGTGGGCGGAACGGTCTTACCTACGAACACTTCGCCGCTGTGTCCGCGGGCGGCGGCTAACCCTTCTTTGACACGTTTTTCAACCATCTTCTGAACATCGGAGTCGATGGTGAGGCGGACATCTGCGCCGGGAATTGGCTGCGCGATCCACCGGGTTTCTGAAGGCACGATGCGGTTGCGTCGGTCAACGGTGTATTCGACGACACCAGGCATTCCACGTAGAACACACTCGTATGAACGTTCGATCCCCGCCTTCCCAAGCTTGTCTCCGGTTTGGTACCGAGCGTTACAAGGAGGTTCTTGAAGATCGTCACCAATGTCGCCGACGTACCCGAGGACGTGCGGAGCAAGCTTGCCCTGCGGATACACGCGCTGGGAATCAAGAACCGCGGATACACCAGGGAATTCACCGGAATGCTCGCCCAGGTACACAATGGCCGTTTCCGTGACGTTTCGCGCTACCTCGACTCCCTCGAGGTCGTCAATCGCATTAAATCGACGCAACAACTCTGTGGCGTCGATGCCCAACACGTCCTGCAGTTTGCGAAAGACACTTGCCCGTGCGGCGCTTCGGGTTGGCAATTTGGACTTGGTGACCATCACCACGCTCACCACCTGATTGTCGACAAGGACGTTTCCGGCACGATCGAGAATCCGCCCGCGTTGGGCCGGAACGAGCCGCAATGATTTGGTGTTGAGCTCCGCCTGCACGGTGAACGATTTGCGGTCAACGGTCTGCAGCCACGTCACGCGGACTAGCAATGCTGCGAACAGGCAAAACGTGACGATCATCAACGTGCCGAGCCGTTGGCGCGTGTCCATCATCGTTCGTTCCAGTTCACGCGCAATGCTGTCCGCACGACCGGGCCGAGGAGGATTGAAACAAGTGGGTTGAGGACCAACGTCACGGCTACGACTAGTCCGAGGTGGCGCAATGCGCCGATGGAGAGCCCGCTCGACGCGGTTATCAGAAGTCCGTAAAACCCCGTAGTGACGGCAGAAGACAGCGCAACAAGTGCAAAAGGAACGCGTTCAGCGCCCGGGAAAACACGGTCTCGTGCTCCGCCGACCAGCCAGCCCATGATGCAGAACAACAACGAGGGGAGCCCCATGGTTGAGTCGATGTCGATGACGTTCAAGGCGAGACCGCACAGAAAACCCGTTGTCGCGCCAAAATCTGGCCCGGTTTCCACCGCAGCAACGGCTGTCAGCACCATCAAAGTTCCTGGCACCACGCCGAACGGTGCGATGCGATGGAGCAAAGCCACGTGCAGGATTGTTCCAACGGCAACTAACAACACGAGACGGGGAAGCGCTGCAGCGCGCAGCGGTGCGCGACGGCCGCTCATGGCGATTCAGCGGTGTTTGCAGCAGCCCCAAGCGAGGTCGCAGTGGAATTGGTTGTGCTGGTCCCGTTCAACGGGTCCGCAATTGAGTCTGGGATCGGTGGCTGCGTGACCGCAGGCGCCAATGGAACCGGCGGTGGTGGCGTCCACAGCAGTACAGAGACAAACGTGAGGCGGTCGAGGTTGGTGAAGGGCTCCACGACCACGGTCTGTTCCAACTTGCCCTGCTCCCAGATTGCCGAGATGACACTGACGACAGCAAGGCCCGCCGGGTACCGGCTGTTGGGAAGACCCGACGTCACCATTACGTCGCCCGGCCGAATCTGAGTTGCGGGATCTATGAGAGAAACAGACATCGGTTTGCCAGTCCCTTCACCACGGATCACTCCGACGTCGCCAGATTGGGCGTGACGAAGACCGACCTGTGATTCCGGGTCGGTAAAGAGGCGTACCCGGGCAGCCCCAGGGGTTGCAACCGTGACCGTTCCAACGAGACCCAGCCCGGCAGCCACAGGCATACCAACTTCAACGCCATCGTCAGTGCCGCGATCGATTTCGATGGTGGACTCGAAGTTGTCGAATGCGCCTGCGGCAACCCTGGCTCTCACCGTCTTGAGTCCAGTCACAGACTCAAGCCCGTTGAGCGCCAGCACTTCTCGCCGCTCACGAAGCGCGTCATCGGCCACCGCAATGTGGCTTTGGGCTTCGATCAGGCGCTCGCGGAGATCTTCGTTTTCTCGGCGCAGCCGGTTGCGATCCGCCACTGCGCCAGATACCCCACTGAACGGCGCTGCGATTGTGTCGCCGAACGCTTTGAACGGTTGGAGCAATCCTGACGCGGCGTTGCGAACGCCCTGGAATGGGGAGGACGACCCGATCACGATCATGGTTGCGGACACCAGAGCCAAAAGCACGAATGACGAACGGCCGATTGGGCCACGTTCCGACCGGCGGCGCGAACCGCGTTTGCTACCCCTCAGCTCGGCCACGGAGCGAGTCTACTTGCGGACAGCGCGTGTCTGGCGGCGCCGAGCCTCAACGGCGGCTAGAGAAACGACTGACCTTGTCGAACTCTTCGAGGTACTGACCGCTGCCATATGCAACTGCGAAAAGTGGATGCTCGGACACTCGGATGGGCATGCCTGTCTCATCGGCAAGGCGGTAATCCAGACCTGCGAGCAAGGCGCCCCCACCCGTGAGCATGATGCCCTTTTCCAAAATGTCAGCTGCGAGTTCAGGCGGCGTCTTGTCGAGGGTCGAACGAACCGCGTCGCAAATGGACGCAACCGGTTCGGCGATAGCTTCGCGAATCTGCTGGGTGGTGATAATGACCGTCTTCGGAAGCCCGGACCGAAGGTCTCGGCCGCGGACTTCAGCTTGCAGCTCGTACTCGAGCGGAGCAGCGCTTCCGAGCGCCATCTTCACTTCTTCCGCGGTCCGCTCTCCGAGGGCGAGATCAAATTCCTTGCGGGCGAAGTTGATGATGGCTTCGTCGATTTCGTCTCCAGCGACACGGATTGACTGGGACGTGACGATGCCACCGAGGGAAATGACAGCAACTTCGGTAGTGCCGCCGCCGATGTCCACAACCATGTTGCCGGTTGGCTCGTGCACTGGCAGGCGCGCACCGATGGCCGCTGCCATTGGCTCTTCGATGATCTTCACCAGACCAGCACCGGCAAACTGCGCAGCGTCTTCAACAGCGCGCTTCTCGACGCCAGTGATGCCCGATGGAACGCAAATAACCATCCGTGGCTTGGAAAACCGTCGCTGATGAACACGATGGATGAAATAGCGCAGCATCTTTTCGCAGATCTCGAAGTCTGCGATGACGCCGTCTTTGAGCGGACGGATAGCCTCGATGTGATCTGGGGTGCGGCCCAACATGCGCTTCGCTTCCAGACCGACCGCAAGCGGACGACCATCGCGTACGTTGACAGCAACCACCGACGGCTCGTTTAACACGATGCCGCGACCGCGTTCGAAAACGAGCGTATTGGCAGTGCCGAGATCAACCGCGAGGTCGCGGCCGATGAGTGAGCTCATTGAACTTCCAATCGGGATGGTACAAACCGTCCGCCTACAAGCCTACGTGAGAACGCTGTCCCAGGGAGCCTTGGAGCAGAACTACATCAGAACCGACGAGACGCTGCCACGCCAAGTCAGCGTTTCGGCCAGAAACGGCGACAAAGCCCTACGTAGCGTTACGGAAAGAACAGCGCGATCTCTCGGGCGGCCGATTCCGCAGAGTCCGACCCGTGGATCAGGTTCTCTGTGAACTCGATGCCCAGGTCGCCACGGATGGTGCCAGGAGCGGAGTTGCGCGGGTTGGTTGCGCCCATCATGGTTCGTACAACCTGCCAGGTGTCCTCTGGACCCTCGATGACCGCAAGCATTGCTGGTCCTCGGGTGATGAAGTCCACAAGGCCGGCGAAGAACGGCTTGCCTGCGTGCTCTGCGTAGTGCGTCTCCGCCGTGGCACGGTCGATGGTGCGCAACTCAGCTCGCACCAACTTCAGGTTCCTCCGCTCGAAGCGGGAAAGGATTTCGCCCACAAGACCCCGTTCAACGGCGTCGGGCTTACAAATGATGAACGTACGATCTGCCATAGCGAGGGTTGAGGCTACTGCGCCAAACCATCGCTTCAGACACTCCATCCGCGAAGTACGGTCGCACGATGATTGAGGCGAAGGGTTTATCAAAGCGGTTCGGCACTGCACTGGCAGTAGACGACGTCACGTTTTCGGTCCATCCGGGCACCGTGACGGGATTTCTTGGACCAAACGGTGCCGGCAAATCCACCACGTGTCGGCTGATGGTTGGCTTAGACCACGGGGCGGGGTTGACCAAGTTCGACGGGGTCGAGTTTGTGGCAATCAAAGAACCGATGCGCGAGGTGGGTCTGCTGCTTGAAGCAAAGGCCTTTCACCCCACCAGAACTGCTCGTAACCATTTGAAGATGCTCTGCGCTGCCAACGGCATCGATGCTCGGCGCGCAGACGAATGTCTTTCGATGGTCGGGTTGAGCGAAGTCGGCAAGAAAAAGCCAAAGGGGTTCTCCCTCGGCATGGCCCAACGACTCGGTTTGGCGGCAGCCATGTTGGGCGATCCGAAAACGCTCATCCTCGATGAACCAGGAAACGGTCTTGACCCGCAGGGCATCCAATGGCTCCGAGATCTCTTGAAGTTCTTCGCTGGCCAAGGACGGACGGTACTGGTTTCAAGCCACCTTCTGTCTGAGATGGAACTGATGGCCGACCATGTCATCGTCATTGGCCGAGGGAAGTTGATCGCCGATTGCTCGACTCAGGATTTCATTGCGAGAGGGTCACAGCACTGGGTAGTCGTCAGAACCCCGCAAGCAGAAGCGCTAGCAGTTGTGTTGTCGCAGCGCGGCATCCAGTGGTCAGCCCAGCCCGACGGTTCAATACAGGTTCGGGGCACCGCTGCTGCCGCAGTCGGTGATGCCGCTCACTCAGCAAACGCGGTTGTCCACGAACTGTCAAACCACAAATCTTCACTGGAAGAGGCGTTCCTCGAACTCACGGGATCCGCCAACCAATTCGCCGGGCAGCCAGTGCCAAAGGGAACATTCGTGCCAGGAAGCCCATCGTGAAACCGTTCGCGTATGAGTGGGCGCGTCTGCGCACACTCCGCTCTACCTGGATCATGTCCGTAATCTCGCTGATTTTCAGCGCGCTTATGGGGCTGTTGGCCATCCCAATCATCAACGATGACCCAAGCGCCCTCGCGTGGATGTCATCGTTGGCGATCGGAGTCCCTACAGTGACGGCGCTGTGTTGCGGCCTCATCGGAGTACTTAGCATCGGCCACGAGTTTCGCTACGGCACCATCCGTCCGACACTCACCGCACTCCCCCGCCGTGTTCCCGTGATGCTGGCAAAAATCGCCGTACCGGCGGTGTTCTCGTTCCTCCTGAGTCTTGCCTGCCTTGCCCTCAACTACTTTGTGGCGTGGGTCTTTGTCCGCGGCAAGCTCCAAACCCCAGCGTTGTCAACAGACGTACTCCGCGTCATGTTGGGTGCCGCTCTGTTCGCTGTGGGTTTCTGCGTCTTCGGGGTGGGACTCACAGCCTTGTTCCGCAATCAGGTTGCTGGCATCGTCATGCTGATCGTGCTCCCGTTGATTGTCGAAAACGCAATCGCTGCTGCGTTGTACCTGATCCCCTGGTTCAACAGCATCGAGGACTGGGCGCGCTTCCTTCCATTCACATCCGGCCGGGCGATGTACACACCCCCTCGTGAACTGGTTGCCAACTTCGAAACCATCCCACTGGGACCGTTACCCGGTGGTGCCGTCTACTTTGCCTTCGGCGCGGTTGTCTGTTTGCTTGGCATTTGGCGCTTCGTTCGCTCTGACGCATAGACCAAGTTGCCGGACGCGAAGCGGCCGGGCGCAAGGCCCGGCCGTTCGGTACGTCGGATTCAGATTTGCTGCAAAGGTCAGTTGCCGCCCTCGTTGAGCGTGACGGTTGCGGCGGTGAATCCAGCACCCTTCACATCAACCCCGGCTGCGCCCCATGCCTCATGGCTCTTCATGACGAAATCGTTGGAGAAGGCTGCGGCGTCGACCGGCTTAGTGAGCACCGTTGCGCCTTCAGCGTTCTTGGTCTCGCCTGCAACCTTGACGGTCTGATCCCACTGCGCTTGGTTGATGGTGCCAATGCCACTTGTGGATGGCCAGATCAGCTTGTTGATCTCGTTCATCTGCCACTGTTGGTGGCTCTTGCCAAGGCTTGATCCCTTTGCAACGACGATGTCGACGCATGCGTCTGCATTATCCCGACAGAAAACCCAACCTTGGATGGAGGCGTTCACGAACCGCTGCGTCTGGTCGGCGTAGGCGGCGTCGGTGAGCTTGTCTCCGTTGGCCCACACGGCGTCTTGCAGCATGGCCGTGCCCTCGTCGTTCCAGTTGATGACGCTGAACTGATCAGCGGTATACAGGTTCCCGTCAGGACCCTTCGCTTCCAGCAACTGTGCGTACTCGTTGTAGGTCATTGCTTGGGCAGCGTCGATTTCTTTCTTGAGCAGCGCCTGCATGTCGAAGTTCTGCTGAACTAACTCGACGTCTGCCGCTGGGTCCAACCCAGCCTTTGTCATGCCGGCGAACAACTCGAACTCGTTACCGAAGCCCCAGTTGCCGACCTTCTTTCCTTTCAGGTCAGCTGGACCGGCGATGCCGGAGTCTTTCCACGAGACCTGCAGCGTTCCTGAACGTTCAAAGATCTGTGCGACGTTGACGATGTTTGCGCCCTGCTCACGCGACGCAAGCGCCTTTGGCACCCACGAAATTGCATAGTCGGCTGCGCCGGTTGCGAGCTGGGTCTGCGGCACGATGTCGACACCGCCCTCGAGGATGGTGACGTCGAGGCACTGCTCCTTGTAGAAACCCTTGTCCAGCGCTGCGTAGTAGCCAGCGAACTGAGCCTGGGTGACCCACTGCAGCTGCAGTTTCACTGGATTCAACTCTGTGCAGGCTGCCGCAGCAGCAGCGGCTGCGGTTGTTTCGGTGGCCCCGGCAACCGTGGTTTCAGCAGCCTCGACAGCAACGGTCGTTTCAGCAACCGCTGCGTCGGTGACTGGCGCCTCGGACACGGGCGCTTCAGTAGTTGCGGTGTCGTCGGCTGCATCGCTGCCGCAGGCGGCGAGCCCAAGTAAAGCAACTGCGGCTAAAGCGGTGAGGCGGACGGTGATGGTTGGTCTCATGTTTGGTCCCTTTGTTGTGGTGGTTGTGGGTAGTAAATCTCTAGAACGTGAAGCGGACACTACGCGGGTCAGGTCATACGTCGGACAGTTTTCGCTTTGCCTGCCAGGGCAGCACGACGGCTTCGAGGACCAGGCCTGCCACGTAAAAGGCAAGGCCGGTAAGGATCGCGACCGTGATGTAGCCCCAAGCCTTTGGCGTTTGCGAAAGCTTCATGGCGCTGGCCACGCGTGATCCAAGGCCGTTTTGTTTCCCACCGAAGTACTCAACGACAACGGCGGCAATGACAGACAACGAGGCCGCAACTCTGACACCGGTCATGAGGAACGGCAGCGCGTTTGGAATGCGGACCTTGCGCAGGATGGCGCTGTCGGAGGCACCATAGGACCGCATCAACTCTTGATGCACAGGATCAACCTGCGTGAGGCCAGATACCAGGTTCACAAACACGGGGAAGAACGCAACCATCGCCACGACGACGCGTCTAGCGGCATCTGACGTTGCGCCCATCATGTTGTAGAACACCGGACCCAGCGCCACGATGGGCATGGTGTTGAACGCCGCTGAGACGGGCTTCAACAAGTCGCGTACGAGGCCAAACCGTTGGGCCACCATTGCGATGAGCATTGCGAACATGATTCCCAGGAGCAGGCCCACCAAGGCGTTGGTGGCAGTGGATCTGGCCGCCGTAAGAAAGAGCGTCTTTTGTTTTTCGTCAAAGAGACGATCTTTGTCCTGCCAGAGCTCACGACCAATGGCAGACGGAGTGGGAAGAAGGAACGGCTTGATGTTGCGCCAGTTGACGAAGTTCTCCCACGCCAACAAGAACAAGGCTCCCCACCCCACCGGTAGAAGTGCTGCTCGTAATCGACGTATCAGCGCTGAACTGGTCGCGGTGTTGGGCATGGTTCCTACCGGTCCTCGACGCCGTGAGTCGAGCCGAGGCGGAGCAACCCATCAGACCTAAGCGCTTCGCGCACCTCGGTGATCTTGGAGAAGAACGTGGTTGTCTCGCGGGCAGAGTCGTTACGCTCCCCAAGGTCGACGTCCACCACTTTGGTGATACGCCCCGGGCGGGGTGACATCACCACAACCCGGTTACTGAGATACACAGCTTCGGGGATGGAGTGGGTGACGAAGATGGTGGTCTTTCCCGTTGCAGCACAGATGCGCATGAGTTCGGCCTGCATGTGCTCGCGCGTCATCTCGTCGAGCGCGCCAAACGGTTCGTCCATCAACAGAAGCGCTGGGTCCATAGCAAGCGCGCGTGCAATTGCAACGCGCTGCTGCATGCCACCGGACAACTCCCATGGGTAGTGATCTGCGAACTCCGGCAACTTCACCAGCTCAAGCATTTCCTGAGCCCGAGCAGCGCGCTTGGAACGGTCCCAACCCCGCAACTCAAGTGGTAGCTCCACGTTGCGCCGGACGGTTCGCCAGTCGAACAACCCGGCTTGCTGAAATGCCATCCCGTAGTCAAGGTCAACGCGGGCCTGATGGGCGGATTTGTTGTTGACGCTGATTGACCCACTGGTGGGCTGACTGAGATCAGCGATGAGGCGGAGCAGTGTTGACTTGCCGCATCCCGACGGGCCGATCAGCGAGACGAACTCCCCGGCAGCCACCGACAACGAAACACCGCTGAGCGCATCGACCTGGTTCGCTTTACCGCGATTGAAAATCTTGTCGACACCGTCCACAGTCACCACAGTGGCCGCCGACGTTTGTGCAGATGTGGCGAGAGTGGTGTTGGGCATTTCCTGGTTCATGCTGCTGTGCCTCCGGCGGGAGCCTTTGGAAGGTGACGGGTAAGGGCACGCTCCGCAAGCCCGATAAGCGCTGCGACAACTAATCCAAGGAGGGCCGCGCCGATGAACGCGGTGAACACCCGTGACGGATCACCGGAGGCTTTTTGGAAGTAGTCGATGATCAAGCGGCCGATGCCGCCTTTGAGTCCGATCGAAATTTCCGCCACGATGGTGCCAACAACCGCCTGCGCTGCCCCAAGTTTTAGCGCCGGTACTAAGTACGGGATGGAGGCTGGGAGCCGAAGTTTTACCACGGTCTGCCACCATGACGCAGCGTAGGTATCCATCAGTTCGACGGCTTGCGTTTTGGGTGACTTCAAACCTCGGAGTGCCCCGATGGTGATCGGGAAAAAGGCGAGGTACCCAGCCATACCGGTCGCGGACAACCATGGCTTCCACTCGACCGAACCAAACTTGAGCGAACCGCCCCAACCTGCAATCAGAGGTGCGAGCGCTATCAGCGGCACCGTTTGAGAAAGCACCACATACGGGATCCACGCCTGTTCGGCGATCTGCACGCGTTGCAACAGGAGTGCGAGAAGCATCCCGACGACGCACGCAACAGCGAACCCGCCCACAGCGAGACGAAACGAGTACCAGCCGCCCGCCAGTACTGCGGTACCAACGCGTCGCCCTTGTCCACGAACATCTTCTTGGAAGAACGCACTCCAGATGGCCCCCACGCTTGGCATGGAAGCGTCGTCAGTGCTGACAATCCCGATCTTCTTGTCTTGCCCACCGGCAGCCTTGAGGACTTGCCACATGACCCCAATCAGCCCGAGGCCCACAAGGCCAAGTGTTGCTTGGCGAATTCGTCCTGCACTCACGATTTGGCAAGGGCGCGGGTGGTGAGGGCCGGGATGATCTTTTCCCCGTATGCGCTCAGCGTGCGGTCTTTGTCGTTGTGCTGCAAGTACACGGCGTATTGATTGACGCCGAGCCGTTTCAGTTCTTCGATTCGCTCAATTTGATGCTCTACCGGACCAAGGAGGCAGAAGCGATCTATGACCTCGTCTGGCACAAAGTCTGTGTGCGTATTACCTGCCTTGCCGTGTTCGTTGTAGTCATAACCGTGCTTAGTTTTAATGTAGTCGGTGAGCGCTTGAGGAACACCTCCCCCGCCGCCTTCGCCGTACCGTTCAACCAGGTCAGAAACATGGTTGCCAACCATGCCGCCGAACCACCGGCATTGATCGCGAGCCTCGATGAGCTGGGCCTCGGAACCGTCGGTGACATAGGCCGGGGCAGCCACGCAGATGGTGACGTCGTCAGGATTGCGACCCGCATCGGAGGCGGCAGATCGGACTGCGTCGATGGTCCATTTAGCAATGGACGGGTCTGCCAGCTGGAGTATGAAGCCGTCGGCAATTTCACCGGTCATCTGCAGCATTTTGGGACCATAGGCGGCCAGCCAGATCTCGAGTTGGCTGCCGGAGCTCCATGGGAAGCGCAACGTTGAACCTTTGTATTCGCACTCCCGACCACTTGCCAACTCTCGGATGACGTGGATGGCTTCGCGAATTTCGCCGAGGCCGACTGGTTTGCCGTTGGTGACGCGCACCGCAGAATCGCCGCGTCCGATGCCACAGACCGTTCGGTTGCCGAACATGTCGTTGAGCGTTGCGTACAGCGACGCTGTCACCGTCCAGTCTCTGGTGGCTGGATTGGTGACCATTGGCCCAACGATCACCTTGCGGGTCTCGGCCAGGATCTGGCTATAGATCACGTACGGCTCTTGCCACAGGATGTGGCTATCGAACGTCCATACGTGGCTGAAGCCATAAGCCTCGGCGCGTTTGGCCAGGTCGACCACGCGTCGTGCTGGGGGATCGGTCTGGAGAACAACTCCGATGTCCATGCGTTCCTCGATCACACCGCTGGGCGGGAGGCCGACCGGGAAAGCCGGACAGCGGTGCTGTGGCCGACTCTACCGACACTTCGAGCGGGCGTGCCTACTTCAGGCTCTACGCGACACACCCTTCACATCGTTGTAACGGGGTGAAGGGTGGTGGACGATCTTGTGACGACGGTTTAGCGGGTCTGGGGGAACCCAAGGTCAACGCTGGATGTTGCCGGGTCAGGCCAACGACTGGTGACCACCTTGGTGCGGGTGAAGAAGTGGATGCCGTCTGGGCCGTACATGTGGGTGTCGCCGAACAACGAAGACTTCCAGCCACCGAACGAGTAGTAAGCCACCGGCACAGGGATAGGCACGTTGATGCCGACCATGCCGGCCTGAATCTCGAACTGGAACTGTCGGGCAGCGCCACCGTCTCTGGTGAATATGGCAACGCCGTTGCCGTACGGGTGGTCGTTGACCAGGCGGACGGCTTCTTCGTAGGTCTTGACCCGAACAACTCCCAACACCGGGCCGAAGATCTCTTCGTCATACACACGCATGCCTGGCTTGACCTTGTCTACCAAGGACACGCCGAGGAAGAACCCGTTGGAAGCAGCGCCGGTGAACTTCTGCTTGCGACCGTCGAGGACAACCTTGCCGCCTTCCGCAACGGCAATGTCCAGGTAGCTTGCTACCTTGTCGCGGTGTTCACGCGTAATGAGCGGGCCCATTTCCGAGGACGGGTCCATGCCATCGCCGATGACTAACTTCTTGACGCGGTCTTTGATCTTGGAGATAAGCGGGTCTGCGGAGTTGCCGACGCACACCAACACACTGATGGCCATGCAACGCTCGCCTGCCGACCCGTAAGCAGCCGAGACAGCTGCGTCTGCCGCCATGTCGAGGTCTGCATCGGGAAGCACCACCATGTGGTTCTTTGCGCCGCCGAGGGCCTGGACGCGCTTGCCGTTCTTGGTGCCAGTTTCGTAGATGTACTTGGCAATTGGGGTTGATCCGACGAAGCTCACTGCGGAGATGTCCGGGTGGCTGAGGATGCGGTCAACCGCAACCTTGTCGCCGTTGACCACGTTCAGAACACCGTTGGGTAGGCCAGCCTGCTTGAGGAGATCTGCCATGAACAACGAAGGCGACGGGTCCTTTTCGGAGGGCTTGAGGATGAACGTGTTACCGCATGCGATTGCGTTGGCCAACATCCACAACGGCACCATCGCAGGGAAGTTAAACGGGGTGATGCCGGCCACTACACCAAGGGGCTGGCGCAGCGAATACACGTCCACACCGGTTGCTGCCTGCTCGCTCATGCCGCCCTTCAGGAGGTGAGGAATACCAGTAGCGAACTCAACGTTCTCCAGGCCGCGGGCAAGCTCGCCCATAGCGTCGCTGAGGACCTTGCCGTGTTCGGCCGTCAGCAACGAGGCGATCTCTTTGCGGTTGGCATCGATCAGCTCACGGAAATGAAACATGACCTCTGCACGACGGCTGAGCGACGTGGAACGCCACGCAGGGAACGCAGCCTTGGCCACCGCAACGGCGTGGTCCATTTCTTTCACGCTGGCAAGGTCGACTTCGGCCTGCTGCTCGCCCGATGCTGGGTTGTAGACCGGGCTGCGTTTGCCTGACTTGCCTTGGACGATTTGACCGTCGATCCAGTGGCTGATGCGCTTCATGACAGGTGTAGCTCCTTCAGGCGGGCGATGATGTTGCCGACAGCCTAAACGAGTCAAACGGAACAGACGATCAAATGTCAGGACAAATGAACACGGCGGCGTTGCGGGTCCCTCCTGGGCCCTCCGGAATCGACACAGCAGTCATGCGCGTCTGGCCGGCCACGCATCGCTATTCCGCCCTCGACCAGGTCGCGGTTCGGCTTTCCCAGATGGGCGAAGTCAGCGCGGTTTGGTTTCTTTTGACCGCCGTTGCCGCAGCCATGGTGCTGGTCAGCACCGGCCAGGCCGTCGTGCTCGGAGTCGGCATCATCGGTGAATGGGTACTGACGAATCGGGTTGTGAAGCGATTCATCTGGCGAGAACGACCCGCTCCGTTGCATCCAGACCCGCGCGGTGTCCGCAGGCCTTCGTCCTCCAGCCTCCCGTCCGGGCATTCTTCGGCCTCAGCGTTTGCTGCGGTGTTTGTGGGGTCCAGCACGGGTTGGGCGTTGCCGATGGGCGCGCTTGCCTTCTTGCTTGGCTGCTCGCGTTTTCATCTGCGAGTGCACTACCCCACCGACGTCATGGCTGGCTGGGCCTGGGGTGCCGTCTTGGGACTCCTGACCATGTTCGCGCTGCGCTAACGAGTCACACCAGGTACTGGCTGAGGCCCCGCTTGACGTAGTTGCCCTGGCCCTTGCGGCCCTTGTACTTGCCCTTGTCAATGATGGTGCGACCCCGGCTGATGACGATCTCGCACTTGCCGTTGATTTGCTCGCCTTCGTAGGCGGAATAGTCCACCGCCATGTGATGCATCTCCACCCCGAGGGTCTGGGTAACCGTGGGGTTGTAGATGACGATGTCGGCGTCGGCTCCAGGGGCGATCACACCCTTCTTGCCGTACAGGCCAAACATGCGCGCCGGCGTTGTGGAAGACACTTCGACGAATCGTTCCAGCGAGATGTTGCCGTCGTGCACACCTTGGTACAGCAGGTCCATTCGGTGCTCGACGCCTGCCATGCCGTTGGGGATCTTGGAGAAGTCGCCGCGTCCCAGTTCCTTCTGCTCCTTGAAGCAGAACGGGCAGTGATCGGTGGAGACCACCGACAAATCGTTCATCCGGAGACCACGCCACAATTCTGCCTGGTGCTCCTTGTGGCGTAGCGGCGTGGAGCAAACAAAGTTGGCTCCCTCGAGGCCGTCCATACCTGGTCGAGCAAGATCGTCGATGGACCGGTACAGGTACTGAGGGCACGTCTCAGCGAAGACGTTCTGGCCTCGATCCCGGGCGATCATGACCTGCTCAAGGGCTTCGCGTGCGCTGAGGTGCACCACGTACATAGGAGCTCCGGCAACCTTGGCGATCTGGATGCACCGGTGTGTTGCTTCGGCCTCCATTTCCTCGGGCCGTGAGATGGAGTGGTAGTACGGCGCCGTCTCGCCGCGTCCCACGTGGTCCTTGATGATCTCGTCGATGACGATGCCGTTTTCGCAGTGCATCATGATCATGGAACCGAGCTTGCCCCCTTGCTGCATTGCTCGGAAGATCTCCGCGTCGGTGCTGTACAGCACGCCGGGGTAGGCGGTGAAAAGCTTGAACGACGTGATGCCTTCGTTGTGCATCACATCCATTTCTTTCAACGACTGCTGGTTGACGTCGGCCATGATCATGTGGAAGCCGTAATCGACTGCACACTTACCAGCTGCCTTGGCATGCCACTCGTCGAGCGCAGCCTCGAGGGTTCCGCCTTTCTTCTGGATTGCGAAGTCGATGATGGTCGTGGTGCCGCCCCAGGCAGCCGCACGAGAACCCGTTTCGAACGTGTCAGAAGACATGGTTCCGCCGAACGGCATTTCCATGTGTGTGTGCACGTCGATGCCGCCAGGCAGCACGTACTTACCCTTCGCGTTGATGACCTTGGCACCGCTCTTACGCGCAGACTTGTCATCGTCAGACCCATCAGCCAGCAGAGCGACGATGCGTTCCCCGTCGATCACCACCGTGTTTTGATGACGTCCCGTCGAGGAGACCACTGTTCCGTTGGTGATGACGATGCGATCTGACATGACCGGATCATATGCAGCGCAATCACGCAACGCCCGTCACGAAACATGAGTGTCACAAACGTCGGCCGAGAGCAGGTTCCCTTGGGGGCTCAGCGGTAGCCGTAGCGGCGCGCTAGCGGTCGCAGCCGCTTCTGCAAGCCTGGGTCCATTCTTGTGCGCCAACCCTCGTCGGTTCGGAGGCGAACCGACCCGGTGTCGAACCGGTCGACGTTGCCACCTATGGCGTGGTTGGCCGAGACAATTACCGAACCGTCGTGAATCGGAAGGTCGGCAGCCGACGGTTGCGGGAGCCCCGCTTCGGTGATCAACTTGCGTAGTACCTGCTCGGGGTTGCGGGTGAAATCCTCAAACTTCACCCTGGGCTTCACGCGTGCAAGTTCCGCTCCCACGTTCATGGCCACCCACTCCTCCGCTGCTTTCCGCGGAGACTTGGCACGGAGTTCCTCGCTCCATCCATCGCGCTTCCACACCTTGTCCTTGGACCACGAATCCACCACACCACGCGGGTCGCGGACAAGGTGCACTCCACGAAGCGAGAGCGACGGAGTTCGTTTCGCAAGCACATGTACAAACGCGTAAAACGCCGGCGACTTCGACGAATCGACGAGTGTGTCGACGCCGTGGAGGTCGGCAAGGACCCTGTACAACGCAGTGGTGGCATGCGCGAGCGGGGCTAGCTCTGCGGGGATGCGGCCAGCGAGAAACGTCGGAAGGTGGCGTTGGCGGAGGGACTCGGCATTAAGCCTCGCAAGGTCAGCTACCGAATTGCCACGCACGGTCGGGTCAGCAAGGACACGGTCTACAACCTCAGCCCAGAACGGACATTCCGGAGCCGCAACCAGGCACGCGGACGGACGCTTCTCCACCAGGGACGGCCACAGCAGCCGGAGCTCCCCAACCACCGCGGCACCCGGCACCATGCCCAACGTGGTTGCCAGCAATGTTGACCCGGTGCGCTGGGCGCCGGTGACCATAAAAACGCGAGCCATGGTTGTGCTGGTTGCCCGTTCGGTTGCGGCTATTCACCTCGTAACGCAGTTGCGAGGTGAATAGCCCCCAACCGTGGGGGCAACCTCTCTCCTAGCGGGACGCAGCCCAGGGGATCATGCGGCGGACGAGGTCGTCGAAGGCTTCGACCCCAAGGATGAGGTCGGCTTCGGCCGTGTCCTCGATGTGCGTGTGGCTGAGCCCATTGATGGACGGGACGAACATCATGATGGTTGGCACTCCGGCTCGGGCCATCTCCGCCGAATCGTGCATGGGACCAGACGGCATGATCTCGCGGACTCCGCTGCGTGCCTCGACAGCGTCTGCTGCGAACTCCACCAACTCCGGGGCGAACGTGATGGGGTTGATGCTCCACAGCATGTCGATAATTGGAACAACCCGCTCTTCATCGGCGACGCGCTGCACGATTTCTTCCAACCCTGTCACCATCTTCTTCAATACTTCCGGGTTGAGGTGACGCATGTCGACGGAGAACTCTGTGCGCCCGTTGACCGCGGTTGGCACAGCGGGATGAACGGTCCACACGCCGATGGTGGCGTAGGCATCGTTGTCCAAACCCAGCTGGCGGATTTCGATGGCCATGCGAGCCGCTGCAAGCGTTGGATCTTTCCGCAAGCGGATTGGCGTTGCGCCAGCGTGAGCGGCCTGCCCTTGCAACTTCACCAAACGGCGCTCAACGCCAAGGATGCCGTGCAATGCAGCGAGACGGAGCCCCTTGGCTTCAAGCATGGGACCCTGCTCGATGTGCAGTTCCGCTGACGCTTTGATGGATGGGAGCACGTCGCCTGCGGTGAGCACCGTTTCGAGGTTGACCCCGTGTGCGCGTACGGTCTCTTCAAGCGTGGCCCCCGACCTGTCCTTCAGGTTGCGGACCGCGTCGATCTCCAGCGTGCCTCCAACTGCGCCTGAGCCGAACAGGGAACGACCAAACCGGGCGCCTTCCTCGTCTGCCCAGTCGACCACGCTGATGCTGACTGGCAGCGGGTTTCCGTCTCGATGCAGCGACCGCAAAATCTCGGCGCCGGCAAGCACCCCAAGTGCACCGTCCAGCCAGCCCCCGTTAGGCACCGAGTCCAGGTGCGACCCAAGGACAATCTGGTCTGACGATTCGCCCTGCAGCGTGACCCACAGATTGCCAGCTGCGTCGATGCGATGGGTGACCGGAACTCCGTCGAAGGTAGTGAGAAACCATTCTCGTGCTTCAACCCATTTGTCTGTCCAGGCCAACCGGAGGCTGCCCATATCCGTTGCGGTGAGGGCGCGAAGTTCCTTGAGGTCGTTGACGACGCGTTGCGGGTCAGCTGGCACGATTTGCCTCCAAATTGGCGGGAGCAGAGCTACCGCATTCCAATAAGCACTGGTAAAGCTTGCCCAAGGAGCTTGTGTACGGACCCTCGTGAACTTATCGTCTCGCTTGTAGCGGTGTGAAACACCGCGTCGGAGCGACACTCTGTGGTCGCTCCAGGGGGTTCTGGTGCACCAGCGAATCAAGGCGGTCCAAGACCTGCTGACCGGCTCAGCAGAACCACTTGTGCCTTTTGTTCATGCGTTTCTCGCCGACATGGACAGTCACGAACTGTCTTCGAGAGATCCGGGGGCAATTGCAGCGGCGATCAACGCGCAGGCAAACTTCGCCGCCAGCCGCACCGGTCAAGACGTATTGGTGTCGGTCTTCCGACCTGCCGGAACCGCTTCCAACGCTCGGGCCTGGTTGCAGACCGTTACCAACGACAGCCCGTTTCTGGTGGATTCCATCTGCGGTGCGGTCCGCAGTGTTGGATTCGATGTGGACCTACTCATGCATCCGGTCCTCGGCGTGGATCGATCCGAGAACGGCGCCATTGTCAAACTGCATGGATCTCCAGGAACAATGCCCACCGCGTTGCCGGTGCGTGCTTCAAGTGCCGAAGCACCAGCTTCCTTAGTGACTGCGCGCCCACACGTCCCTGCTGCCAACTCTTATGAGTCGTGGGTCCAGGTGGAATTGGATCGTATGCCCACGGATGACGAGTGTCTTGCGCTTGTCGGTGCAGTGCAGGTTGCGTTAGCTGACGTGCGTGCCGCGGTCACTGCCTGGCCACTGATGCAGCAGCGCGTGCACGCAATTGCAACCGAGGTCCGTTTCAGCACACCCCACCTGCCGGGTCAGCAGGTTGACCCGGATGAGGCGGCAACATTCTTGGAGTGGCTGTTGCTGGGCCATTTCACGTTCCTCGGAGCCATTGACCATGAACTGCTGAACGGCACAGAACTCCGCCCTGTTGCGGGCTCGGCACTGGGCATCCTTCGAGACAACCACGACGGAACTCCGTTGACGGAAATCATCGCACCGTCCTCAGATTGGCCCGTGGAGCAGGTGGTGCTGGTGACCAAGACCATTGCGATTGCCAAGGTCCACCGTCGCTCGAACTACGACATCGTGATCGTCAAACGGTTCGCAGCTTCAGGTACTGAGAACCAACCCGCCAAGGTCATCGGTGAACGCCGGATCGTCGGGTTGTTTACGTCCGAAGCGGTGCTCACGTCGCCGCTTGACACACCATTGTTGCGCGGCAAGGTGGGCTCAATCCTCGCCCGCAGCGGGCTCTCACCCAGTAGCTACTCGGGGAAGGAACTGCGCTCCATACTCACCAGCCACCCGAGAGACGAGCTGTTCGCTGCAACCGAGGATGAACTGGCCAACACGGTGATGGGCGTGCTTGCCATTGGCGAACGTCGCCGCACGCGGCTGTTTGCCCGCTTCGACAGAGAACGCAGCGCCTGGACATGCCAGGTGTACCTGCCGCGTGATCAGTACAACACCGATGTGCGCATGCGAATTCAGTCGCACCTTCAACGGGCGTTTCACGCTGCCAGTTCCACCTTTGCCACACAACTCACCGACGCCAGGCTGGCCCGGCTGTTGTTCACCTTGCCGTCAGAACACGCAGAAATGCCGGACCTCGCTGCACTGGAAGCCGAGGTCGCTATTGCGTCACGTTCCTGGTCCGACGCTTTTGCGCAGGCGCTCACCGAGACCCACGGAGCGGACGCTCCGTTGATTGCACGCTTCCGCGACGCCTTTCCTCCCGCGTACACGGCAGAAACGCCAATTGCCCAGGCCATCCAAGACATCGTGTGGTGCGAACGCGCACTCGAGGCCAATGCAGTACTCGTACGCGTACATGCAAACACCTCGGAGGACACCACCACTGCCGACGCCCGTCTCAGTGTGTACTCGCCCCAACGCGCAATCGCCTTGGCGGATTTGCTGCCGGTACTCACCAACCTCGGCCTGCGCGTGATCGATGAAAAAGCAGACGAGGTGGTTGTGGACGGCCGCAGTATTTGGATCCACGATCTTGGGGTCTGCGGCATCGGTCTTGCCACGATGGAGCCCGATGGCCCGGCCGCCAATCGGCTGGCTGAGGCTGTCATCAGCGTGTGGACTGGCAAGGTCGACAACGACGGGTTCAACCAATTGGTGACCGCCGCAGAGCTCACGTCCTTCCAAGCGAACGTCCTGCGCTTCTACGCACGACACGCTCGCCAACTCGGCCTCAGCTCCACGCTGGAGTACGTGATGTCAGCCCTGCTGGAGAACTCGGCGCTGGCCCGTGAACTCGCCCTGCGGTTCGAGTTGATGTTCGATCCCGGCCAGGGTGCACCAGAGCGGCTCAATTCCGACGCCGGCAGGCGCGACGCTGCGGCGGCAAAGTCAGTAGAGTTCGCAGAGTCACTGGCCGATGTCCCCAGCCTTGACCACGACCGCATTCTGCGGATGATCAGCGCGCAGATCGACGCGTCTGTACGCACCAATGCATTCCAGCCTGGTCACGCGGCCTTGGCGGTCAAATTCGAGACACGCCGAATCCCCGATGCTCCGGAACCCCGGCCTGAGTTTGAAATCTTCGTCTCCTGCCCTCGTGTTGAAGGAGTGCATCTTCGGATGGGCTCCGTGGCGCGTGGCGGGCTGCGTTGGAGCGATCGCCCAGAGGACTTCCGCACCGAAGTACTTGGACTGATGAAGGCCCAGGCAGTCAAGAACGCAGTGATTGTTCCAGCGGGAGCCAAAGGTGGGTTCGTTGTTCGGAGCCAAGTTCCGCCAGGCGACCGTGCTGCGCTGCAGGCCGAGGGGGTTGCCTGCTACCAAACGTTCATCGGTGCCCTGCTGGATCTGACCGACAACCTTGTGGATGGCAAAACCGTCGCTCCCGTCAACGTTGTTCGATGGGACAGCGACGACCCCTACTTGGTGGTGGCGGCCGACAAGGGAACCGCAACGTTCTCCGACATCGCCAACCAGATCAGCCTGGACCGTAGCCACTGGCTTGGCGACGCGTTTGCATCGGGCGGATCTGTTGGCTACGACCACAAGGCGATGGGCATCACGGCCCGTGGAGCATGGGAGTCAGTCAAGCGACACTTCCTGCGGCGGGGTTCAGACATCACCGCCCCCGATGCGCCCGCGTTCACCGTCGTGGGTATTGGCGACATGTCAGGGGACGTGTTTGGCAACGGGATGATCCTCTCGGACCGCATCCGATTAGTGGCCGCGTTTGACCATCGGCATATCTTCATCGACCCGGACCCAGACCTCGGCGCGTCGCTGGCTGAACGCATGCGACTGTTCGGGTTGCCGCGTTCGTCATGGGAGGACTACGACCCTGCGCTCGTTTCCGCTGGTGGCGGCGTGTGGCCCCGCACGGCGAAAGTGATTCGCCTGTCGGCCCGGGCGGCTGAAGTGCTTGGGGTTGCGCCCATGGCGGGTGGGCCTGATGCGGTCATCGAGTTGGCGCCTTCGGCGGTTCTGCACGCAATCCTTCTCGCACCCGTCGACCTGCTGTGGAACGGCGGAATTGGAACGTACGTCAAAGCCTCAACCGAGACACACGCCCAGGTAGGCGACAAGGCCAACGATCTCATTCGGGCTGACGCAACCGAGTTGCGCGCGTCCATCATCGGCGAAGGCGGCAACCTTGGTGTCACTCAGCGGGGCCGCATCGAGTTTGCTGCTCGGCTGCGTCAGGATCCCGTCAACCACGTTGGTTGGATCAACACCGACGCCATTGACAACTCCGCAGGCGTCGATACGTCAGACCACGAAGTGAACCTGAAGATCCTTCTTGACCCGTTGGTGCGGTCAGGACGAATCACCGAGGATGGTCGCAACGAACTCCTTGCATCGCTCACCGACGAGGTGGCGGGGCTGGTCCTTGCAGACAACATCGACCAGAACAGGCTGCTTGGCAATCTCCTCACCGAAGCCCCCGGGATGATCGACCTGCATGCCCGCTACGTCGCGCACCTTGAGGAAACCGGCCGAATCGATCGGGCCCTTGAGGCGCTGCCCAGCGTGGCTGGGTTCGCTACTCGCAAGGCTTCCGGTGCCGGGCTGACCATCCCGGAACTTGCAGTACTTGTTGCACATACAAAGCTGGCAATCACCGAGGAGCTGGCGTTGGCCAAGCTGGCTGACGACCCAGCGTTCCACGATGACCTCCTCGGGTACTTCCCGAAACGGATCGCGCAGGAGTTTGCCGACGCCGTTCTGACGCATCCGCTACGACACGAGATTGTGGCAACCACCCGCGCAAATCAACTGGTGAACCGTAACGGGGTCTCGTTCGTCTACCGCATGCAGTCAGAGACGCACGCAAACGTTGCCGACATTGTTCGCGCGCATATGGCGTCGACAGCAATCCTCGACATTGATTCGTACTGGCAGGGAGTAAGTTCGCTCGACGGCACTCACCCCGATGCCGATGTGGTGCAACTGCTGTTGGAAGCAGACCGGGCTGTTGAGCGCACAACCCGGTGGCTGCTACGAAATCGGACACTGCCATTAGACGTGCGCGCAACCGTCGAGACGTACCGCCCCACCGTGGTCGAGTTGTCCGTCTTGCTTGACGGATTGGTGGCCCGAGGCGGGGCGCCCGGGTCAGACGGTGAAGCGCTCCTCCAGCGTCAGACCCGGTTTGTCGCCGCAGGGCTGCCGGAACGTCTGGCACGGCAAGGCTCCCAGCTAGAGCTGGCAACGTCGTTGCTGGACATCGTGGTGGTCGCTGAGGGCAGCGGTGTTTCGAGGGACCTCGCGGGCGGCGTTGTGTTGGCACTCGACGACTCGCTCCTCATCGGAAGGCTCCGCCGACGCATTTTGCGTTTGCCACGGGAGAACGAATGGGACGCGCTTGCACGGGCATCATTGCGAGACGATCTTGCGGGCGAGCACATGGCACTTGCGCGAAGCGTGCTGGCGGCAAGCGATGCACCTGCGGCTGAGGCCCGTGTCGAAGCCTGGTCGTCGCAGCGAGCAGAGGCGATTCAGCGGCATCTGGCAATGGTCGACAACACCGAATCCGTCGATGGGTCACAACTGGCAGCACTGTCTGTTGCGTTGCGCCAGCTTCGTACCTTGTCGGCGCAACGCGTTGGGTGAAGCTCCGCCAGATCGACAACACTGGCCGGATGAAGATCACCGTCCTCGGCGCAGGATCATGGGGCTCCACCGTTGCCTCCATTGCTGCATGGAACCGCAACGAGACCACGTTGTGGGCCCGTAACCCCGACACGGTCACTGAAGTCAACGAAGCCCACACCAACTCGGCCTACCTGCCTGGCTTCACCCTCCCCAAACGGCTCCGTGCATCGGCCGATCTGGCCGAAGCGGTCGCAAGCGCGGATGTCATCGTGGTTGGCGTCCCGTCTCACAGTTTTCGCGACGTACTGACCACCGCGAGTACCTCGATACGTCCGTGGATCCCCATCGTGTCGCTCACCAAGGGGTTTGAAAAGGGCTCCATGCTGCGGATGACCGAAGTCATCAAAGAGGTGCTCCCTGGGCATCCAGCAGCTGCGCTGACGGGGCCCAACCTCGCCAAGGAAGTGATGGCCGGATTGGCGGCCGCTGGTGTGATCGCAACCGAGGATCAGGCCGTGGCGCGGGCCCTGCAGGACGTGTTTCATCGGGACGTCTTCAGGCTGTACACCAACCACGACGTGGTCGGCTGTGAGGTGGGTGGCGCGTTGAAGAACGTCATCGCAATCGCAACCGGCATGGCCGAGGGGCTGAGTGTCGGAGACAACACCAGGGCTGGCGTCATGTCCCGCGGGCCTTGCCGAATTGACGCGCCTCGGGGTTGCCATGGGCGGCGCGCCTTCGACCTTCGCCGGTCTGGCCGGCCTTGGGGATCTCATCGCCACGTGCTCCTCGCCGCACTCCCGCAACCGCTACGTGGGCGAACAGCTCGGCAAGGGCCGCAAACTGGCCGACATCCTCGCCGAGATGAACATGGTTGCCGAGGGTGTCAAGACAGCAGAGATCGTCCTCTACCTCGCAGAACGGCACGGGGTTCGGATGCCGATCTGCGAACAGATTCACCGAGTCGTGACCGGCGCCTCGACCGCCATCGAGGCATACGCTGGCCTACTGCAGGCCAAGCCCGGCCACGAAGACGCCCCAGACTGACCCCCCGCACAGAGCGCTCGTCACCGTCCGTTCACGGCGAGATTCCACTCAGTCGCCCATATCGGCAAGACTCTCCCCTCATGGCGATGAGTAGCAGACGTTCGCTGAAGACCGGCGATGCAGCCGGTGAGGATTCCGGCGCCAAACCCAGCGCGCGGTCAAGTTCACGAACAGCGGCACGGGCAGGGGCCCGAACCGGTATGCGAAGCGGCGGGCGCCCAGGCATGCGGGCCAAGACGGGGGTCATCCCCATGCTGCCGTCTACGCGTACGCTGGACCTTGGCGAACGCGGAACTCTGGTTGTGCGGTACTCCGACGGTCCAACGGATCGTCGACGCGCCCGCCGGATGCCGCCACTGATCTTGCTGCACGGTTGGACCGTGACCGCCAACCTGAACTGGTTTCGTCTCTATGACCGCATCGGTGAACGTCACGCGTTTGCGGCATGGGACCAACGCGGCCACGGCAACGGTCTACGTGGCGCTCGATTCTCGCTGGAGGACTGTGCCGACGACGTCATCGCTGTGGCGGACGCTTTGGGATGGGACCAGTTCGTGCCGGTTGGCTACTCCATGGGCGGGACCATTGCTCAGCTGGTGGCTCACCGACATCCGGAACGAGTTGCTGGGCTGGTGCTCTGCAGCACGGCTTCGGTGTTCTCCGAGACCCGAGGCGATCAGGTCTTCTTCGAGTCCATTCTGGGCACCGCCGTCCGGGCATTGAACGCAGCACCACAATTTCTTGTTCACCGGCTGCCTGGGCGATTCCGGTCCCCGGACAAGACGTCACCGCTAGCGGAATGGATGGCCACGGAGTACGAGAACCACCACGCCGGGATGATTGCCGAGGCAGGGCATGTGCTGGGTCGTTTCCGGTCAGATCCTTGGCTGCCGATGATCAGTGCACCTACGGCTGTCGTCGTAACGCTCCACGATGGCACCGTGCCGGCATCTCGTCAGCGTCATTTGGCGGGCTTGATCCCAGGTGCGACGATCCACGAGGTTGCCCTCGATCATCGAGCCGCTGCTACCAGCCCAGACGCGTATTGGCCGGCGCTGGATGAAGCACTCGCCTCGGTAGCCAAACGCCAGAAACCGCTGGTCAAAGGCAGCATGGCTGCCAGTGCTGCACGCGAATCGGTGCAACACCTATTTGTGTCCGGACGGGTGCAGGGCGTGGGTTTCCGCGATTCAATGCAGCGCCGTGCCGACGAGTTGGGCCTCAAAGGGTGGGTCAGAAATCGCCGCGACGGTCGAGTTGAAGCTGTGGTCTCTGGCGCAAAAGACCGAGTGGACGAACTGCTGGATTGGGCCAAGACCGGCCCACCCATGGCTACGGTCACCGACGTGCGAGCCAAGGCTCGGGCAGCAGCAGAAGTGCGCCGAGCACGGTCCACCGATGCCGACCTTGACCCGGACCGTTTCGAGGTCCGCCCAACCGAATAACCGCCCGGCCGCGCCGCAGGTCGTCGGCTGCGACGGGCGATTTCTTCGTAGCCAGATCCGAGAAAAGAGCGGCCAAGCAGATGAGTGGGTGTCTCCTGCAGGTTGGGTTGCGCTGTGCAGCCTGTGGGAGACAACCGAACCTGCAGAGCACGCCCGCTCGGCAACCTCGACCTCAGGCAAACGTTCTCCAACCTGCTAGCGCAGGAGTGGGCGGGCTTCGCCGAGAAGGTACAGCGAGCCGGTGACGAGCAGCATGTCGTCTTGGGTAACCGCTGCTTTGCCTTGCTGCAACGCGTCGGCCACGTCACGGGCAACGGAGACGGACAAGCCGAGACCCTGGCCGGCTGCGCGAATTCGATCCGGGTCCATGGCTCGAGGCGACGACGGTGCCACAGCAATGACCTTGGCTGCTCCGGAACAGACGATGCGGACCATCTCAAGTTCGTCTCGACCATCCAAGAGGCCCATCACCACAACCCGCTGCTTGCAGACAGCGAACGCTTCGTCGATGGCGGTCCGCAACACTGCCGCACCGGCGGGATTGTGTGCACCGTCGATGAGGATGAGCGGCCGACGCCCCATCACTTCAAGGCGGCCTGGGTTGTGTGCCCGGGCAAAGCCGGTACGCACGACGTCTGCGTCGAGCGGCTCCTGCAAGAAGGCCTCAACCGCCGCCAGCGCGATGGAGGCGTTGTCGCCTTGGTGAGCTCCGTGGAGCGGGATGAACACGTCGTCGTAGCGGCCACCAGGTGTCCGAAGAGAAAGCGAGCGGCCCGCAATGGCGAGACGATTGCTGACCGTGTCGAAGTCCGTGCCGCGCTGCCAAATTGCGTCGGCTTCACGTTCACGCGCAGCGTCGTGCAGCTGGTTGGCAATTGCGTGATCTCGCTCGCCGATAAGTGCAGCCGCACCGGGCTTGATGATGCCGGCCTTCTCCCGCGCAATGTCGGACCGTTCGGGCCCGAAGTACTCGGCATGATCAAACTCGACGTTGGTGATGACCGCCACGCCACCATCTCCCGCATTGGTGGCGTCCCAATTGCCGCCCATACCAACCTCGACAACTGCTGCTTCCACCGCGATGTCACCAAACCAGCGGAACGCAGCTGCAGTGGTGAGTTCAAAGAAGCTGCACCGCTCCCCTGCTGCATCCTCCGCCAGCGCTATGTCTGAAAGCACGGTGACGAGATCAGCATCGGAAATGGCTTGCCCGTTGTAAGCAATGCGTTCGTTGAGCTTCTCGAGATGTGGCGAGGTGTACGCACCAACGCTGCGGCCGGATGCTTCCAACAGCGACGCAGCCATACGAGCGGTGGATCCCTTGCCGTTGGTTCCCGTGACGTGGATGAATGGAACGTCGAGCTGTGGGTCGCCCGCAAAGCGAAGCAACGCGCGCATACGATCCAGGCTGGGCGGATCCAACCGACGTGGAGGCAGTGCAATGCCGGCCACGTCGTTGACCGTGGCACCCTTTTCCATGTTGACGTGTGCGTCGAGCCAGGCGAGCGCTTCGTCTAACAGAAAGGGATACGGGCGGAGCGGGTCTCGTCCGGATGAAGGTTGCACAGAATTGGTCTAGCAAACAGCTGAGGGATCAGCTGGCTGCGCGACGAAGCCGTTCTGGCTTCTCTTCTGTGCGGGAGACCAACGTGGGGTTGACCTTCTCCAACACAACTTCACGCGTGATGACGCAACGTGCAATGTCGCTACGGCCCGGCAGGTCGTACATCACGTTGAGCAGCACTTCTTCAAGGATGGCGCGCAAGCCACGAGCGCCGATTCCACGCAAGAGCGCCTGGTCAGCAATGGACTCCAGTGCATCGGGCGTGAACTCAAGCGCAACGCCGTCGTACTCGAAGAACTTCTTGTACTGCTTGACCAGCGCATTGCGTGGTTCGGTGAGGATCTTGACCAACGAATTGCGGTCCAACGAGGAAACAGCACCAACCACGGGGAGGCGGCCGATGAACTCTGGGATGAGCCCGTAGCGGGTGAGGTCTTCCGGGAGTACCTGAGCAAACCACTCGCCAGGATCGCGCTCGCTCTTGGAGTACACCCGGGAATTGAAGCCGATGCCCTTTTGACCGATGCGGGCTTCGATGACTTTGTCCAGGCCAGCAAAGGCACCACCACAGATGAACAGCACGTTGGTGGTGTCGATCTGGATGAACTCTTGATGTGGGTGCTTACGGCCGCCTTGGGGAGGCACGGAAGCAACGGTGCCTTCGAGCATCTTGAGCAAAGCCTGCTGCACGCCTTCGCCGCTGACGTCACGCGTGATTGACGGGTTCTCGCTCTTGCGCGCGATCTTGTCGATCTCGTCGATGTAGACGATTCCGGTCTCGGCCTTCTTGACGTCGTAGTCCGCAGCCTGGATGAGCTTCAGCAGGATGTTCTCGACGTCTTCGCCCACATACCCGGCCTCGGTCAGCGCCGTAGCGTCTGCGATGGCGAACGGCACGTTGAGCATGCGTGCCAGGGTGCGAGCAAGCTCGGTCTTGCCACAGCCAGTAGGGCCAAGCAACAAGATGTTGGACTTGGCCAGCTCTACCTCGGACTGCTTGACCGTTTCCGTGGCGCCGGTCTGGACCCGCTTGTAGTGGTTGTACACCGCAACGGCCAGCTGCTTTTTGGCCTGATCTTGGCCAATGACGTACTCATCGAGGAAGGCGTGGATCTGCTTTGGGCGCGGCAGCTCGTCGAAACGAACCTCGCCCGTATCGGACAGCTCTTCCTCAATGATCTCGTTACAGAGCTCAATGCATTCGTCGCAGATGTACACACCCGGACCCGCAATGAGCTTTTTGACCTGCTTCTGTGATTTGCCACAGAAGGAGCACTTGAGGAGATCGCCTCCGTCACCGAACTTTGCCACGTTGTCAGTCTCGTCTTTCTCAGGAAGCTTCTGAAGTGGATTTCCGGTTGACGTTCAGAACAGCTCAGTGAGCAATGGCGTCGGACAGCGGCAGTTCACGGGAGGTGATCACGTGATCGATGATGCCATACACCTTGGCTTCTTCGGCGGACATGATGTAGTCACGGTCCGTATCTTTGTGAATCCTGTCGGTGGTCTGACCCGTATGACGGGACAAGATCTCTTCCAGGTCGGTCTGGATTCGGTTCAGTTCCCGTGCCTGGATCTCGATGTCCGAGGCCTGGCCACCCGCACCTGAATACGGCTGGTGGATGAGCACACGGCTATGCGGAAGCGCAAACCGCTTGCCTGGGGTGCCCGATGCCAACAGCACTGCAGCGGCAGAGGCTGCCTGGCCGAAGCAGATAGTGGAGATGTCGTTACGGATGAACTGACACGTGTCGTAGATGGCCATGAGACCTGTGACGTCGCCGCCAGGCGAGTTGATATAGATGTTGATGTCTCGGTCTGGGTTTTCAGATTCGAGGAACAACAGCTGCGCACAAAGCAAGTTGGCGATGGTGTCGTCGATTGGGGTGCCGACGAACACAATGTGTTCCTTCAGCAGGCGGCTGTACAGGTCGTAAGCACGCTCTCCGCGGTTGGTCTGCTCGACCACCGTCGGCACGAGGTAGTTCTGGATTGGGTTCATCGCAGCCATCCTGTCTGAAACGGGGAAGTTATTCGGACCAACTGAGTGTGAAATCAGTCGTGGTCATGACCGTCGTGGTCATGATCGTGGTCGTCGTGGTCGGTGTGGTCGGAGTGGTCATGGTCGTGCTCCGCAAGTTCAGCGCGGTCCACGATTTCGTCGGCTGCAGCTTTTTCGTCGGTGCTGAGCTGCAGGTCCTTGCGGTCAATCGCATGGCCCTCTTCATCGACAAGTGACACGTTTTCCATGAGCCAATTGAGTGCCTTTGACTTCAAGACATCGGCGCGGAGCACGGACAACTGACCATTGTTGATGATGTTGCGCCGAACCTGCTTGGGCTTCATGTTGAAACGGTCTGCAAGGCGGACAATTTCGGCTTCGACCTCTGCGTCGGAAACCGAGATGCCTTCTGACTTGGCGACACTGCGCAACGCGAGGTCTGCCTTGGCGTTGTTTGAGCCCTGCTCGCGCAGCTCTGCCATGAGTTCTTCAGGCGACTGACCTGTAGCAGCGATGTACTGATCCAGCGAAGCGCCCTGCTGAGCGAGACGGTTCTGCATGTCACGGAGACGGTTCTGCGCTTCTACGTTGAGCAACGACTCTGGGACGGTCTCGATGTCTGCAACGTCCACCAAGGCCTGCATGGTGGCGTCACGGAGCGCAATGTAGGACTGGACACGCTTCACCATGCTGATGCGGTTGGCGATATCAGCACGAAGCTCTGCGATGGTTGCGAACTCAGAGTTGCTGGTGGCAAACGCGTCGTCGGCTTCTGGCAGCACCTTCTCGTTGACTGCCTTCACCGTGACGGCAAAGACAATTGGAGCGCTTGCGTCTTCAGCACCTGGAACGGCGGCTTCGAACGACAGCAGGTCGCCTGCGCTTGCGCCGAGCAGGTTGGTGTCGAGTTCAGGGACAACAGTGCCCTGGCCCACCTCGTAGAGGTAGTCCTCGGCGGTGAGCCCTGGAACAGCCTCGCCGTCGATGGTGCCACTGACGTCGATACGTACGTTGTCGCCGTCTTGTGCCTGGCGGTCAACTTCATTGAGCTGGGCAAACGAGTTGCGCATGCGGTCAAGCTGCTCGTTGATTTCGGCTTCGCTTGCAGCCGGGTTGGCGATGGTGACCTGCAGGCCTTCGTAGCCGGGGACCCGGACCTCGGGGCGAAGTTCCACGCCAGCCTCGAAGGAGACAGGACCCTCTTCGCCACCGGAGAGCAGGTTGAGCTGCGGGATGTTGATGACATCAAGGTTTTCTTGCTCGACGGCAGCCACGTAGAACTCTGGGAGCCCATCTTCCAGCGCGACGCCACGGGCGTATTCCTTGCCCATCCGCTGTTCGAGGATGCGCCGAGGTGCCTTACCCGGACGGAAACCAGGAATACGGACCTCTCCGGCGATCTTGACGAACGCATCGGAAAGGGCCTTGTCAAACTCGGCCTCGGTCAGGGTGACGGTGAGCTTGGCGTGATTGCCCTCGAGGGCTTCAACAGCGGTCTGCATTCTCGGCGATGTTCCAGTGTGCGAAGTGTTCGGTGAGCGGATTCGCCGGAAAGCTGAGGACCAAAAGGCCGACATCAGTGCAAGGCGAACCCGGCGGACTCCCTGGCGGGATCACACAGGCTACTGCTCCGCCGCATGGTCCTTCCGCATGGGGAGGTTCATGCACGCGGATCGCGGGTGCGACCACCCGCAATCACGTGTTGACTGGCTATTCCTCAGCTCGACGCGTGGGTGTGACGCTGAGCAGAACAGCGCACCCGACCAGGGCGGCGAGGAGAGTCGCTGCCAGGATCGCAACCCGAGCTTGGTCCTGCAGCGCCTGGGATTCGAACGACAACCCGGTAATGAACAGCGACACCGTAAAGCCAATTCCACCGAGCGCACCAGCACCAACGATGTGCCACCAGCCCACCTCTGAGGGAAGCGTTGCCAGCCCCGTACGAACGCCCAGCCAGCTGAACACCGATATTCCAATCACTTTGCCGAGCACCAATCCAGCGACGATCCCGAAGCCGACGGAGGAGGTCAGGGCGTTCGTGAGGCCAGACCATCCCACCGGTATACCTGCGTTGGCCAGCGCAAACAGCGGCACAACCCCGAACGAACTCCAGGGAACCAGCCGATGTTCCAGCCACTCGACCACGGAAACCGATTGTCGAGCGATCAGGACCGTTTCGGCCGCGGCTTGGTACGACGACACGTCGGCCAACGCCGTTGCATCAACCAGGTCCGAGTCACGCAACGGCTTGGAGGGGGCGAGCAACCCGCACACCACTCCCGCCAGCGTTGGATGCACGCCACATCGATAGGCGGAGTACCAAAGCAAAACGCCAAGCACCACATACGGGCCGACGCGTTGCACACCAAGTCTTTTGCTCGTCACGATCAACCCGACGAGCACGATGCACGCAGCGCCCCAGAAAGCGCTCAGCCCGTTTCCGTAAAACACCGCGATCACAACGACCGAACCAATGTCGTCCACGATCGCTAGGGCAAGAAGGAAAAGTTTCAACGCCGCTGGGATTCTCGGTCCAAGCAAGGCCAAAACACCGACGGCCATGGCGATGTCTGTGGCCATTGGAATAGCCCACCCGGACGAAGTCTCCGATCCTGCGTTGAGCACCGCATAAATAGCTGCAGGCACGGCCATCCCGCCGACCGCCGCGACGAATGGCAACGCAGCTCGACGGGGGTCGTGTAGCTCACCGTCGGTCAGCTCGCGTTTGATTTCCAGGCCGACAACGAGGAAGAACAACGTCATCAAGGCTTCGTTGACCCAATGACGAACGTCGAACTCCAGCGCCCAACTGCCGACCCGCACCGCCGCCTCTGCATGCCAGAACGAGTTGTACGACGCGGGGGCGACGTTGACCCAGACCAGTGCGACCGCAGCAGCAAGTACGAGCAGCGCACCGCCAGCCGCTTCGGTCCGCAAGAAGTCTGCGAGCGGCGAGATAAATCTGACGGGGCGGCGCGGCGGCCGGGAAGTTTCTGGCACGGAGAACTGATCGTACCGCCAGCTACTGTCCAGGCATGCGGCTCACGCCAACCGAACAAGATCGATTACTGCTGTTCAATGCCGCACAACTCGCTCGCCGCCGCCTCGCACGGGGATTGCTCCTTAACGTTCCCGAGGCCACGGCGATGATTGCCGATGCTGCCATCGAGGCTGCCCGAGATGGTGCGCGCCTCATGCACGCGGTGGACGCTGCCAGGTCGGTGCTTCGCCCTGACCAACTCCTCGCAGGGGTCTCGGCGATCGTCACCGAGGTGAAGGTTGAGGCTGTGTTCGATGACGGAACCCGGTTAGTGGTGGTGCGAGACCCGTTCCGTCTCTCTATGTCGGAAACTTTGTCGGACGCGCAGCCACACGTTGATGACCAGGTTCGGAATTCGCTCGACGACAATCCCGGATCCGTTGTCACCGCCATCACATCATCTGTTCCCATAGATTCGGTTCTTACGCTTGCGGTGCTCAACACGTCCGACGTTCCAGTCAGCGTGACGTCCCACTTTCATTTCTTCGAGGTCAACCACCGCCTCTCGTTTCCCCGCGCAGCTGCGTATGGGATGCGCCTCGCCATCCCTGCAGGTGACGCGCTGCGATTCGAGCCAGGCGCTGCAACCGACGCACCGCTCACACCCATCGGCGGAGACCGAGTGGCTATTGGTTTCGCTGGGCTGGTGGACGGAGCGCTGGACGACCCCAACGTGAGAGAACGGGCACTCCAAAGGGCACAAACACAAGGGTTCTTGGGCAGCTGAGATGGCCACCAACAACGCTCAGCACATCAAGCACGTACACGGCGCGTCGCAGCACGCGCACCATGGCGGGGACCAATCGCACACCCACACAGACCCAACCTCAATCCTGCCGTCGGACTATGCCGCGATCTACGGTCCTACGACGGGCGACCGAGTACGCCTGGGAGACACCAACTTGGTCATCCGGGTGGAACACGATGCGCAGCAAGTTGGTGACGAATTCATCGCCGGGTTCGCCAAGACCGCCCGCGACGGGCTGCACCTCCAAGCCAAGCCCAGCTTGGTTACCTGTGATCTGATCATCTCAAATGTGGTGTTGATCGACGCAATGCACCCGATTGGAAAGGTGTCCATCGGCATCACCAACGGACGCATCACTGCCATCGGCCGAGCCGGGAACCCCGACACGCTGAACGGAGTGGATGTGGTTGCTGGCACGGGCACCAGCATCATTTCTGGCGAGGGTCTCATCGCCACCGCGGGCGCTATCGATACCCACGTACACCTACTTTCTCCGCGCATCATGGAAGCATCCTTGGCTTCCGGCGTCACAACCATCATCGGACAAGAGTTCGGGCCGGTGTGGGGAGTGGGCGTCAACTCACCGTGGGCGTTGCGGCACGCGTTTAACGCGTTCGATGCGTGGCCGGTCAACATCGGGTTCCTTGCCCGCGGATCGTCGTCACACGAGGGTCCGCTGGTGCAGGCCCTCGTCGAGGGAGGGGCGTGCGGGTTCAAGGTGCACGAAGACATGGGCGCACACGCCAGAGCACTCGACACAGCCCTGCGAGTCGCCGAGGACCACGACGTTCAGGTTGCTCTGCACACAGACGGTTTGAACGAATGTCTCAGCGTGGAAGACACGCTGTCCGTAGTCGCGGGTCGCACCATTCACGCGTTCCACATCGAAGGGTGCGGCGGCGGCCATGTTCCCAACGTGTTGAAGCTTGCGGGGCACGCAAACGTCATTGGGTCATCAACCAACCCAACACTTCCGTTCGGCCGGGATGCTCTTGACGAGCATTACGAGATGATCTTCAGTGCGCACGGTCTTAACCACCACTCGCACTCCGACCACCACCTTGTGGCCGACCGCATCCGCGGCGCGACGATGGGCGCCGAGGGTGTCCTGCACGACCTCGGCGCGATCGCTATCACCTCGTCGGACGCGCAAGGAATGGGCCGCGCCGGCGAGACATTCAGACGAACCTTTCAACTGGCAGCCAAGATGAAAGCCGACCTTGATCAGTCGCCCAGCCACGACGACAACGAACGTGTCCGTCGATACATCGCAAAGCTCACCATCAACCCAGCCATTGCGCACGGAATGTCCCACGAGATCGGCTCCGTCGAAATTGGCAAGGTCGCAGACATCGTGCTGTGGCGGCCGGATCATTTCGGAGCCAAGCCAAGTCTCGTCATCAAGGCCGGGTTCCCCGCCTACGGGGTCACTGGTGACCCCAACGCCACCACCGATTCGTCCGAACCGCTCGTCCTTGGGCCTCAATTCGGATCTTTCGGGGCAACAGCAGCAGACCTGTCCATCGCGTTTGTTTCTGGCGCTGCAGCGGCCGAGAACAACGACCACATGACCACCCGACGCAGGCGCGTTGGGGTGCACGCAACACGTGGAATCGGCCCGGCTGACATGGTGCACAACGCACGTCTCGGTTCGGTCGAGGTCGACCCCCGAACTGGGTTCGTGTCTCTGGATGGCGAACGGGTCTACACGGACCCGTCAGAGCACGTCTCACTCAACCGGCTCTACTTCCTATAACTCGCTCGGTGTAACGATGAGACGTCTGACTACCGTTTGCGTTCGAACGGCCTGGTGATGGCAGCTGGAGGAGTGGTTCCCTTGCGGAAGATTGCGAGAGCCAGCAAGCAGGACAGGTACGGAATCATGTTGAGCAGCTGCGACTGGATGTTGAGTCCCCACGCCGGCGCCTGAAGGGTGATGGCTTCGAACAACCCGAAGAAGAGGCAACCGCCCACGACAAGGCCAGGTCGCCAACGCCCGAAAATCACCGCAACCAGCGCGATGAAGCCGCGGCCTGCCACCATGTTTTCCGTGAAGCCGGACCCCTGACCAAGCGCCAGCGAGGCTCCGCCCAAGCCAACCAGCAAACCGCACACAAGCATGGCCTGCCAGCGGATTCGGTTAACAACAAGTCCCGCCGCATCCGCAGCGGCCGGTGTTTCGCCCACGGCTTTGACCCGCAGGCCCCATGACGTGCGGAACAACGCAAACCAACACGCAACGGCGGCGGGGACAATGAGGTACACCGAAGGCTTGTGGTTGAAGACGTCTGCCAACACTCCTCCGTCTCCGAAGGGTTTGACCTTCTTTAACGAGTCGACGAAGTTGAGGTCTGGCTTCGATTTCACAATCACCGTTGTGATTCCGATGGATGCAAGGTTGATACCGAACCCGGTGACGATCTGGTCTGCTCGGAGCACCAACACCAGAAAGGCAATCACCGACATCACGGCCATTCCAATGACCGGAGCCACAAGGAACGCTGTCCACACTCCCCAACCGAGAAACGACGCTCCAGCGGCAGCACACGCCGCAGCAAGAAACACGCCTTCGACACCAATGTTGAGCACGCCAGCGCGTTGACTGACCATTTCGCCCAGCGCGACGAACGCAATGAGCACGCCGAGACGAACGGATTGTCCGAGGAGGATGGAGATGTTGACCGACGATGCGTCGAACGCACCGAGAATGTGTGCGAGGTTCATGCCGTTTCCACCTGATCATCGTCGGCAATCACCGGTTGTTGGCGAGCAAGCAGGAACGCCGTTCCTGCTGCAGCAAGAATGATTGCACCCTGGATGACGCTGACCATTGCGTTGGGGACCTGAACGTCGGATTCGAGCCTCAGCCCGCCAGCCAGAATTGCGCCGAACAGCAGCGAGGCTGGTAGCGCGGCGAGAACGTTGGCCCGCGCAATGAGCGCAACGGCGATGCCAGCGAATCCGAAGCCAATCGCGTACTCGGGTCGTGCTCGGAACTGTTCACCAAGAAGCAACGAACACCCAGCGAGACCTGAAAGCCCCCCTGCGATGAACATCACCCGGACGCTCATCGAACGGGTGGACACGCCAACTCGCGCAGCCATATGCGGGTTCTGACCAAGCATTCGGACCCGGAAGCCGGGGACAGTGCGGTTAAGGACGAACCAGACAATAAGCGCACTAACGATCGCAAGAATGAGCCCCAGATGCACCGTGGAGGTTGAGTCGGGGAAAAGCCGACCCAGCCGCGCAGCACCAGGGACTTCAGCGGATTGCGGTTCAGCTTCCCCGTCACGCATTAACGACCGCGAGTCGAGGGCGAAGTCGACGAAGCGCAGACCGATGTAGTTGAGCAGCAACGTGGAGATGACGATGTTCACCCCCCGACGCGCTCGCAACCAACCCGCAATACTTCCCCACAGTCCGCCGCCGATGAAGCCACAGATCAACGCAACGATGAGCGGAATTGGCTTGGGTACGTCTTTCATTGCGATTGCTGCGGCGGTGCCTGCGAGGCCTCCGATGTGCAGCTGGCCCTCTGCTCCGATCTGGGTGAGACCACCCTTGGAGGCGAAGATGTATCCGCACGCAACGAGCAACAGAGCACAGGCTTTATTGAGCGTGTTGCCAATGGCGAACGCCGAACCAAACGATCCCTTGGCTAGGGCTTCGAGGGAGGCACCGATGGGCTTGCCTTGAATCGCAATGACCACTCCGCCTATCAAAAACCCGAACAGGATTCCGCCGATGGAGATGAGCACCGCTCTGACAGAGTTGGACTTCATGCGCTCACCAGACCAGCCATAAGCTCACCTATGAGTTCGGTTGAAGCGTCTGCTCGATCAACGATTGCCAAGAACCGCCCTCGGTACATCACCGCAATCCGGTCTGACATGGACATCACCTCTGCGAGATCGCTTGAAATCAACAACACTCCAGCTCCGCCGTCTCGAGCAGTTGTGATGCGTTCAGTCACTTCTTCAATGGCACCGACGTCGAGCCCACGCGTTGGTTGAGCGGCCACTAGAACAGTCACGCTCCGACTGAGTTCCCTTGCGAGAATGGCCCGTTGCTGATTTCCGCCCGAAAGATTGCGGATTTGCACCCCTGGCCCCGGGGTCTTCACGCGGTAGTCAGCGATGAGTTCACGGGCGGCTGCGTCGCATGCCCGGAGGTTCATGACACCACGACGCGAATACGGAGCGGACCCAACTCGGTCCAGCAGGAGGTTCTCACCGACGGTCATGTCGAGGACGCATCCGGTTGTGTGCCGGTCTTCGGTGATGACTCGGACGCCAAGTTTGCTGAGTTCCACGGCACCGGCACGAGTGGAGTCTGTTCCCGAAACGATGATGCACCCGGTCGTTGGTTGGGTTGTGCCACAGAGCAACTCGACCAATTCCCTCTGCCCGTTGCCCTCAACTCCAGCAACGCCCACAATTTCGCCGGAACGGACGCGCAGCGACAACTCGGCCAGCCGTTGAACACCATCGGAGCGGAGACCGACGCCAGCAAGTTCGAGGACCACTGGCGCGTCAGCTGGGACCGTTCGGAGGGGTTTGGTGTCGTCGGCACTGTCCAGGCCGACCAGCGCAGCAGTGGACCGCAGTTTCACGTCGCGTCCCACCATGAGCCGGGCCAACGTGGGCCCATCGACCTCTGAGGTGACAACCGTTCCGGTGCTACGACCGTGGCGAAGGACGGTGATGCGATCGGTGACCGCAAGCAGCTCATCGAGCTTGTGGGTGATGAGCACAACCCCGCGGTTCTCTGAGCGAAGCGTTCGGATGATGCCGTACAGGTCTTCGATTTCCGACGGCGTCAGCACCGTGGACGGCTCGTCGAAGATCAGAATTTCTGGGTTGCGATAGAGGCACTTCAGGATCTCGACACGTTGCCGTTGACCGATGCTCAGACTGGACACCAACGAATTGGGGTCGAGCTCCAACCGATACCGCTCGGACAGTTCCTGAATGCGCGAGGTGAGTGCACCGCGGCGGATGATTCGACTTGGTTCGTTGCCGAGGATCACGTTGTCAGTGACCGACATGGTGGGAACCAGGGCGAAGTGTTGCTGCACGATGGCGATCCCAGCCTCAAGCGCAGCACGCGGGCTGGGCAGGGTAATTGGGTTGCCATTACGCAGGATGATCCCTTCTTCGGGTTGGTACAACCCGTAGAGGATGGACATCAGCGTGGATTTACCCGCACCGTTCTCGCCAAGCAGGCCGTGAACTTCGCCCGGCAGCACCGAGAAACTCACCCCGTCATTGGCCCGCACACCCGGGAACACTTTGACGATGTCGCGCAGCTCAGCAAGCGGGACGCGTTCAGACGGCTGAATTGGTTCTGTCATGGGTCTCGTTGCAGTCGGGAGAAATGCAGGCGGCACAAAGGGAGTTCAAAACAAATTGCGGGAAATCAAAACGACGTGCATCGACCGTGGCCAGAGTCGCTGAAAGACATCTGACCACGGTCGGATCGTAGAAGTACTTAGGGTTTAGCGGGCTGGAGACCGATCTTGATTTCGCCTGCAATCAACTTCTTCTCTGCATCAGCCAGCAGCTGAGCAGTCTTGGCCTTTGGCTTGCCGCTGCACAACACCACCCCGAACGCGTCTGGGAACTCCAGGTTTGTTCGCTTCGCGTTGGCTTTATAACTGCCATTCGCGAGTGACTCGGCGATGCTCTGCGTTGCGAAGGTGGTTGAAGAGTTAACCGCTCCGAAGTACAGCGCACCAGTCTTTGGGTCCGAGCACTTGTTGGTGGTGTTGTTGATCAACTGCACGTCGGACTCTTGCGCTGCCTGCTCCATGCCAACCAAGCCGTTGTTCATACCGGTGTAGATGAACTTAGCCCCAGCGTTTGCAGCTGCAAGGGTTGCTTCCTTGGCCTTGGCAACGTCGTCCATGTTGCCGGTGAAGGTGTTGATGAACTGGATGTCTGGGTCAACGGACCGTGCGCCGTCGATGAAACCGGCCGAGCCAAACTGCAACGGAGCGATGGTGATGCCTGCAACGCGACCGATCTTCTTGACGCCTGGGTTCTCACCAGCGACAAGGATGCCAGCCAAGTAGGCAACTTCGCCTTCGGCAAGTGACCACGCGGAGAGGTTTGCGCCGGTCTTGGTGCCGTTGATACCCATGAACTGCACATCAGGGAAGCTTGGAGCAACGGTGGCGATGGCATCGGCAAACTGACCACCGAGCGACATCACGATGGTTGGCTTCTGGGACGCAAGGTTGCGAAGGGCTTCCTGCGCCGACGCCACAGCGACGTTCTCCTGGAAGACCACCTTGCCGCCGACCTTCTTCACGGCATTCGTGAGCCCCGTATATCCAGACTCACTGAACGCCTTATCGTCCTTCGAAGACGGAAGAATAATTGCGAAAACAAGGTCCTTCTTGGCTGTAGCAGCAGTGGTTGGCGCAGCCGCCGCCTTTGTTGTTGTGGCTGCTGCCTTCTTCTTGGTAGTGGTGGCCTTTTTCTTGGTCACAGCGCCACCTGGGGTGGCGATCATGCTGGTAGCGATAAGCGCTGCCCCTGAGATTGCAAGGGCGGAACGAAACTTCATTGGTTCTCCTGACGGGAGATGCGTGGTGGACCTTTACAAAATATTCAACTTGGCGGTCCGCTGCCGGTCGAAACCGGGAATTCTGTGTGAACAACGCGCGCGTAACGATGAGGTTGTCACGCGGCGTGCGTTTCGGCCTGGCGGATACGGGCCGGATAGTGCGCCCGCCCATACTCCACGCCGTGTTGCAAGACGATCTGCAACAACTCATCGTGCTGTGCAGTTTCACGCCAAGGCAACGCAATGTAGAGAGGCAGGTCAAACTGCCGCAGACGCCCCAGACTTGAGTAGATGTACTTCTGGTAGTGGTAACGGCTTTCCCACTCCCAGCCCAATGGCGCAAACCCGGTACCTGGGTCAAGGATCATGTTCGCTCTGATGCCGTACCGATCCGCGATGGCGAGTTTGTCCGTGAACCACTCCAGCATCACTTCCAGGGCATCGCCAGTCACATGCTCCAGGTGGAGCGGGTCCTGGCCAAGCATGAAAGGCAGCACCACAGGGCAACCACGCTCGGCAGCCAATTCCCACATGGCATCGAGCTGCATCGCATCCGCTGCGTTCATCACCGTTGCGCCAGCATCAAGGCTGCGGCGCATCACCTCGGGGTTCCACGTGTCAACCGACAACAGAGCACGCGTTCCGGCCAAGGCGCCCGCCAGCGCAGTAATGATGTCTGCGAGGCGCGCCCATTCGGTCTCGGTATCCACCTGGCTCGCCTGGAACGTTGAACCCTGCCCACCCAAATCGATATGTTGAGCCCCGTTTGCAAACAGGTCCGCCATCCGAGCCAGTGCGTCAGCTGAGCTGGTGACGATGGAGTCCTGGTTCAACGAGTCGGGCGAGGCATTACAGACACCGAAAAGCTCCATTCACTTATCCTGCCAGCCATGGTCGAGACAATTTCCGTCGAAATGATCGGGCAGGTGCCTTGTTGCGGGTAGGCTATCTGAGCTTGATTGCAACGGGGTGTAGCGCAGCTTGGTAGCGCACCTGGTTTGGGACCAGGGGGTCGCAGGTTCAAATCCTGTCGCCCCGACGTAATCGGCCGCAGTAGTTGTTGTTGTGGCCGACGTACCCATAGCGGTACATATCGCGGGTGTAGCTCAATGGCTAGAGTCCCAGCCTTCCAAGCTGGTCATGCGGGTTCGATTCCCGTCACCCGCTCCAACAGATTGCTGTCTGACAACCGGGCCTGCGTGTGCACTAAGTCGGGTCCAGACCGACATTGTGCACACGCTGAACGCGCTGCGACGCGAGCGAGGGCTCACCAGCCGGCAAACGTCGTGAACTCCTCAACGGGGGCCCGCTCCGAACGCAACTGGTTCACCACCGCATCCTGGTCTGCGTAGCCAAGAGCCATCCCGCAGTAGACCATTTCGTGCTCTTCCAGCGCGAAATGGGTCTTCAAGGTTTCACGACCCAATGCCCAGTACTCCTGCATGCAACTGGCAACGTCGTGCTCGATCGCAGCCAATGCTACGGATTGCATGAACATGCCGAGGTGCGCCCACTGGCCGTAACCCATCCGTTCGTCGATCACGAAGAACAACCCAACTGGTGCGCCGAAGAACTGCATGTTCTGCGCAAGACGAGCAAGCCGGCCTGCCCGGTCTTCTCGACCAATTCCTAAGAGCTCATACATTTGCTCGCCCAGCTCAAACCGACGGGTTCGGTACGGGTCCCACAGGTTGGCCGGGTACATCGGCCGCTCCCCTTCTTCACCACGCGGGTTGCTGCCGAGCGCCTGAGTCACCACCTCGATTACCTGCTGGCGCGCCTCGCCGGCAACAGCAATCACTTTCCATGGCTGCAGGTTGCCGCCAGACGGCGACCACCGGGCAGCGTCGAGAATGTCGTGGACCACTTGTTGGGACAGTTGATCCGGACGGAACGCCCGAATGGAGGTGCGGCGGTACAGGGCTTCGCTGACATTCATCTCTGCGAAGGTACCAACAGCCCAACAGCCTTCGCCTATCGGCCGTCCGAGCGACCCGCTACCTGTGGGTCCACGGCCCGCATTGCTCCACACCGCGAGCGCGCCCGGGACGTTTCGCCGCATACATCGCAGCGTCTGCGCGGGCAATCAGGTCTCGACGATCACCGGCAACACCGACAGCCATGCCGACACTGCAACTGATTGGGATCACCATCGAGTCATATTCAACGGGGACACTGAGCAGCGCAGCAATGTCTGAAACTGCGATCCCGTGTGGAGGTGCCGAGCGAGACGAGCGCACCAGGACAAACTCGTCTCCGCCAAGACGGGCCAGCAGGTCGGTCGGTTGTACGTAATGCTGCAGGCGCTGAGCGACCTCTACCAACACAGCGTCGCCCGCATCGTGGCCGTAGGTGTCGTTGACAACTTTGAAACGATCGATGTCGATGAACACCACGGAGATGCCGCTGTTCTCTTCGATCTGACGGAACGACTCGCGAAACGACCACCGGTTTTGGAGGCCTGTGAGGGCGTCAAAGGCCGCGTTGCGGACCAGATCACGTTGGTTTGCATCGTTGTCCAGCACCAGCGCAATTCGTCGAGCCAAAGTACGGGTAAGGGAGAGGTTGAACGGCCGCTGCCCGCTATACCCGGCGTTGGTCTCGAGTACGGCCAGTTGCGCACCGTTCTTGGGAGACACGATCGGCTCGAGGATTACGGTTCGGCCGTTCAACACGGCGCACCAACGTGGGTCGCTGCGAACCTCGCCCGACTCAATTGGTGCATTCGGTGACGCAGCCAGGCACGTGCCTGCCTCATCGAATACCGCCGCCAACGAATTGCTGCGCCCACCTGACTCCAGCGTTTCCAGCAGTTCACGTAGGACAGCGGCAACGCCCGCGCCCGATGCAGCTGCATCGAAGGCAGCAACAGTGTGGAGTTCCTGGTTCGCAAGCGTGAACTGCAGCAGCGAGCCACGAACCTCGGGATCATCGGCCATGTTCACGAGTCGCATGGCGACACGGCGCCAGCCCCCGTTTGGCGACCGAAGCCGCACGATCAACTCATAGCGGCGGTCGTTTGCACACCATTTCTGACCTTCGCCTTGCTCAATTCGAAATACTTCGTCGCAGAGCGCCAGGTCCTCAGGGTGGGTTGCGTCCGCTAGCGGTGCGGGCCTACTCAGGTCCAGTGCAACGATGTCGGACAGCGTCGGTGACGCCCAGATCGGAACCCCGGAACGGTTGAGCAGGATGAACGCCTGCGTGCAGTCCTTCTGAACAGCAGCCAAGAATCGGGCCGAAACCGGGGAGCATGCGACAGAATTAGCAACCACCGCCTGAGCCACCTCCCCGCTGTTCATACTTACGACATCGCCCAAAACATGTGGGAGCTGAAACGACAGAGGAACCCATTTGACCGAGTCACCCTTCAAAACTGGGGTGTTACGTCAACGTTGCAGCGTCTAGCCAGAGAAGCCGCAGCCCCTACTCGGATTGGCCGACCACTTGGACAAGTTGTGACCGTAACTCCAGAACCCGTTGTCGCGCCTGATCGGCGGTTGCCGCTGTCACCGTGAGGTGGCCCATCTTGCGACCTGGTTTCGGGAGGCTCTTTCCGTAGAGGTGCAGGTGCGCATTGGGTGCGGACTGGAGAAATTCCCAGCGAGGTTCTCCGTTGGCCCACAGGTCGCCAAGAAGATTGCACATCGCAACGGCGGCAACCGTTGGAGACGGGTCTCCCAGAGGCAGCCCGAGTGCAGCGCGCCACTGTTGGCCGAACTGGCTGGTGACACACGCATCGATGGTGTGGTGTCCCGAGTTGTGAGGTCGAGGAGCCATCTCGTTGACAACCAGCCGGCCATCGTCGAGCACGAAGAACTCCACTCCAAGAACACCAACGTGACCAAGCGCCGCGGCAATCTGCCCAGCGAGGTGCTGCGCATGAGCTGCGGTTTCGGCAGAGACAGTTGCAGGGACCACCGTGTAGTCCAGCACCCCGCCAACGTGCACATTCTCCCCAGGTGCAAACGCAACCCACTCCCCGTCGGCGCCACGAACTCCGACAACGGACAATTCGCGCTGGAAGTTCACAAATTGCTCGACCACAACTTCCGGGGCTTCCAACTCCTGCCACGCTGATTCGGCTTCTGCTGCTGAGATACCTGCACCATTGGTAGACCGGAACCGGACCTGCCCCTTCCCGTCGTAACCAAACGCCGCGGTCTTTGCAATGGCTGCACCACCAAGCTTGGCAACTGCGGCTGACAGTTCATCAGCGGAACGCACGACCTCAAAGTCTGCGTGTGCGAACCCGTGCTGGCGAAGGAATTCCTTTTCTCGACGGCGGTGCTGACATGTCTGCACGGACACGGCACCCGGTCGGACCGGAACAGTTGCAGCAATTTCGTCCAGCAATTCCGGAGGAAGATTTTCAAACTCGATGGTGACTGCATCGCACTGCGAGACGAACTGAAGGTTGGCCTGCGCATCGTCGTACGGAGCAGAAACTTCGCCGACTGCAACCTGTGCCGCAGGCCCACCCGCTGGTTCGTCTGTCCGCACCACAACCCGATGCCCGGCGGCCTGCGCGTCCATTGCGAGCATTCGGCCGAGCTGCCCGCCGCCCAGCACACCAAGTGTTGCCACGCGGGTGTCAGCCTGGAAGTTGGGACTGCGAACTGATGGCAGCTTGCCGAGACTCGGCACGACGAGCGACCAAAGCGGCCATGACCGCCGCGTCGTCGTGACTGAGCATCGCGGCAGCAAACAGCGCTGCGTTGATGGCACCCGGCTTGCCAATGGCAAACGTGGCAACCGGAACGCCTGCAGGCATCTGAATGATGGACAGCAAGGCATCTGTGCCCGCAAGAACCGTTGCTGGCACCGGAACCCCAAGAACCGGCACGAGCGTTTGTGCCGCCAGCATCCCCGGTAGGTGAGCAGCCCCGCCCGCTCCAGCGATGATGACGCGCAAGCCACGATGCGCAGCTGAGATTGCGTAGTCCGCCATCTCGACCGGCATACGATGCGCGCTGACAATCTTGGCCTCAAACGAGATGCCCAGCTCGGTCAGCGTGTTGGCCGTGTGCTCCATGACGGACCAATCCGAGATGGATCCCATCACCACTCCCACCACCGGCGGGTTCTGGGCTGTCTCTTCGGATGCTGCTTCTGGACTCATGAGATCCCGGGAGAGTAGTTCGGCGCTTCCTTGGTGATCTGCACGTCGTGCGGGTGGCTCTCTGCACGCCCAGCAGCGGTGACGCGCATCATCCGCGAGCCAGAGAGTTCAGCGAGGCTGGCAGCGCCTGCGTAACCCATTCCGGAACGCAACCCACCGACCAGTTGATGCATCACGTCTGCCAACGAACCGGCATATGGCACCCGTCCTTCGATCCCTTCAGGAACCAGCTTTCCTGGGCCCGATGCTTCACGACCCTGGCCGCTTGCGTAGCGATCGTTGGCACGGCCGGACAGTGCCCCAAGGCTGCCCATCCCGCGGTAGCTCTTGTACCGGCGGCCGTTGAACAGCTCGAACTCACCAGGTGACTCGTCGGTGCCGGCAAGAGCGCTTCCCAACATGACCATGTTGGCTCCGGCAGCGATGGCTTTGACGATGTCGCCGGAATACGTGATGCCGCCGTCGCCGATGATTGGAATGCCCAGCCGACGCGCAGCCTTGGAAGCTTCATGAATTGCAGACAGCTGCGGCATACCCGCACCGGCGATCACGCGCGTTGTGCAAATGGATCCTGCGCCGACGCCGACTTTGATTGCGTCGGCACCGGCTTTCGCCAACGCTTCGACGCCTTCTGCCGTGACCACGTTGCCAGCCAAGATCGCAAGGTCGGGCCAACCCGAGCGGATCATTGCGATGGTATCCACGACACCCTTGGAATGTCCGTGCGCTGTATCGATTGCCACAGCGTCGACCCCGACACGGGCCAACGCGTCGACCCGCTTTTCGACGTCTGGACCGACACCGATTGCCGCAGCTACTCGTAACCGACCCTGCGAATCAACAGCGGCCTGCGGGTGGTCTTGATGCTTTGCGAGGTCCTTGACCGTGATGAGCCCGGTGAGGTGTCCTTTGGCGTCAACCAACGGCAACTTTTCGATTCGGTGGCGCCGCAACAGCGCCTTGGCTTCCAGAAGGGTGGTTCCAATGGGAGCGGTGACCAGGCCGGTGGACGTCATGAAATCACTGACGGGCCGGTCTTCGTCGCCCGGTTCCATGAAACGAATGTCACGGTTGGTGATGATGCCGATGAGCAACCCGCTTGGGTCCACAACCGGCACGCCGCTAAAGCGGAACCTGCGCCATCAACCCGTCGGCTTCGGCAACCGACGCATGGGGGCCGACCGTCACAGGATCGGTGATCATGCCTGACTGGCTGCGCTTGACGCGGCGTACGTCTGCGGCCTGATCATCGGCGTCTAAGTTGCGGTGAATAACGCCAATGCCTCCGAGACGAGCCAAGGCGATAGCCATCCGGGACTCGGTCACGCGGTCCATCGCCGCCGAGACCACCGGAATAGACAGGGTGATGTCACGCGCCAGAACGGCCCGCGTATCAACATCTGCGGGAAGCACTTCGCTGTATCCAGGAACGACGACGACATCGTCGAAGGTCAGCGCAGTGAACCGATCGAACAGCTCATCAGTTGGATTCATTGATTGGCTCCTTGAGCGTTACGGGACTGGCTGTGCTCCGACGAGCTATTGCTAACGAGCTATTGCGAACGAGTTCGACAAGCGCCTCGACAAGCAGTCGATGTTCGGTGGCATGGACACGAGCGGCGAGCGTGTCGAGCGAGTCGTCGGGTTGAATGGCGACTGGCTGTGAGGCAACTACAGGACCACAGTCAACCCCTTCGTCGGGAACAAGGTGGACCATCACCCCGGTCTGTGTGCGCAAACCCTGTTGGTGTTCGGCAAAGGCCCGCTCGATGGCGCGGGTACCTGGCAGCTGTCCCGGGAGCGCCGGATGCAGGTTGACCACGCGACCCGGGAACTGATCAAGAAACCCGGATGACAGCAGCCGCATGAACCCCGCAAGCACTACCCAGTCCGGGCGTGTGGATTGCAGAATCTCGCCAAGTTTACGATCCCATGCGGCACGGGACGCGCCGGGTTCCGGCGCCGCGACGTGCTGGACAAAAGGGACTCTGGCGTTCTCTGCACGCTCGAGTGCTTTGGCTCCGCACCGATCGGACACGACACACACAACTTCGGCGTCGAGATCACCCACCGCACACGCATCCAGGAGGGCTTGCAGGTTGGAGCCTGTTCCTGACGCCAGGACCGCAATGCGCGCGAGGGCTGTCATCGCAGTTCGACCCCACCACCGGCACGAGCGACAACCGAACCGATTCGCCACACTGGTTCGTCGATCTCTGCGACAACTGCCGCCTCATCCGTCTGCGCGCAGATGACTACCATGCCAATGCCCATGTTCAGCGTGCGGTGCAACTCATCCGCACTCAGCCCGCTTGCATCCCGGACCAGTTGAAACAACGGTGGCACGGGCCATGAACCCAACGCAACGTCGGCGCCCGTACCGTCGGGGAGAACCCGGGGCAGGTTCTCCAACAAGCCACCGCCCGTGATGTGTGCAAGTGCCTTCACCGAGCCGGAAACCGGACCATCGAGCAACCTGGCAAGAACCGGTAGGTAGGAACGATGCGGCTCGAGAAGCGCGTCGCCGAGCGGAACTTCCAACGGGGCTGGCATGGCGTCAAGCGGCATCGCCGCGAACATACGGCGCAGGAGCGAATAGCCGTTGGTGTGCGGACCGCTCGAGCGAACGCCGATCAGCACATCGCCAGGTGCAACGGTTGGCAGCGGCAAGAGCCGCGAACGTTCCGCCGCGCCGATGAGCGTCCCAGCCACGTCGACGTGGCCGTCGTGGTAGACGCCGGGCATCTCCGCTGTCTCGCCACCGAGCAAGGCACAGCCGTTGTGGCGGCATGCCTCGCTCATTCCCGACACGATGTCTGCCACTTCGTTGGCATCGATCTTGGAGGAAGCGATGTAGTCAAGGAAGAACAGTGGACGGGCGTTTTGCACCAGCACGTCGTTGACGCAATGGTTGACCAGGTCCATGCCGACCCCGCGCAACCTGCCGGCCTCGGCCGCAAGTGCGACTTTGGTGCCTACACCGTCGGTAGAGGCAACCAGTACCGGGGCATCAAAGTTCTTCAACGCGGAGACGTCGAACACGCCACCGAAGCCACCAACGCCGGACAACACAGCTGGACCCTGCGTGGACGACACCGACTTCTTGATCAGCTCGACTGCCCGGTTTCCTTCGTCGATGTCAACACCAGATGCCGCGTACCCGCCTGTGGTGCTGGCAACTGCACGCCAACCGATATCTCGCCTGACCTGCATTCCTGCAAAGTCGATGCGTGCGACGGTTTCGTATGCGCGCTTGCGGGCTTGGGTGAAGTCGGAACCAACACCGACAACCGTGAGGACGCGCCCGCCGGCTGTGACGAGTTGTCCGTCTGCGCCTGTAGCCGTTCCCGCGTGGAACACGCTGGTAGAGCCCTGCCCATCGCCTGAGTTTTCAGCCGGGCCGATGCTGATTGGAACACCGGACTGGATGGCACCGGGATAGCCCGCCGATGCAATGACGACTGCGCAGCTGGCGCCATCGGAGAACGCAACTGAGACGTTGCCCAGCGACCCGTCAACGCAGGCTTCGAGCACATCAATAAGGTCGGTTTTCAGCAGCGGAAGCAAGGCCTGTGTTTCAGGATCACCGAATCGAGCATTGAACTCGATCAGGCGAGGACCCTGCGCAGTGAGGATCAGCCCGGCATACAGAACGCCGTGATAGGGCCGTCCCTCGGCAGCGCAACCGTCGACTGCACGTTGCAAAACCGAGGCGGTGAGTTCGCGCACCATCGAAGGAGGACACACCGGTGCCGGAGCGTAAGCACCCATACCACCGGTGTTGGCTCCCCTGTCGCCTTCGTGGATTCGTTTGTGGTCCTGAGCCGGGAGCATGGGAACCGCGCGCACACCGTCGCAGAAGGCAAGAAGCGAAACCTCTTGTCCCTCCAGGCGCTCTTCAATCAGCACCGAACGGCCGGCATCACCAAACGCGCCGTCGCCAAGAGCAGCTCGGATTGCATCAATGGTCTCGTCGAGGCTGGCTGCAACAACGACCCCTTTGCCTGCGGCCAGACCATCGGCCTTGACCACCATTGCCACACCGACGGACTTCACCCAGGAAATGGCGTCGTCCAACTGGTCGACTGTGAACGCACGGCTCGCCGGGACAGCAATACCGTGGCGCTCACAAAATGCCCGGCTTGCAATCTTGGACGTCTCCAACTCTGCGGCCGCCCGAGACGGACCAAAGACGTCGATGCCAGCGGCGGCAAGTGCGTCGGACACACCAGCGGCAAGGCAGGTCTCTGGTCCGATGACAACGAGGTCTGCGCCCATCTGCCGCGCAGCTTCAACGACCGCAAGGGGGTCCTCGATCCGAACGTCGACCCGGGTTCCGGGGGTACCTGCGTTACCGGGGGCCACGAACAACGCATCACAACGATTGGATGCCAGCAACGAAGTTGCGATGGCGTGCTCACGAGCGCCGCCGCCGAGGACCAGCACGCGGCGTTTGCTCCCGGGAACCCGTTTCATCGGCGTTGTTGTGTTGCTCATCGGAGGATCCCTTCGAAACGCTGCTTGTCGCGAAGCTGTACCGGAATGGGCACCGGATACTGCCCAGTGAAGCAGGCATTGCAGTAGCCGTCGGCCCGTCCGATCGCCTTCATCATCGAGTTCAGCCCAAGGAATGCGAGCGAGTCCGCACCGATGTGGAGGCGCAACTCCTCAACGTCCATCCGGTGCGAAATAAGTTCGTCGTACGTACCCATATCAAGCCCCATGTGACAAGGGTGCTGAATAGGCGGACACGTGATGCGCACGTGTACCTCGGTGGCACCGCCATCGCGGAGCATCTTCACCAACGGACCAGCGGTTGTGCCCCGGACGATGGAGTCGTCGATCATGACGACGCGCTTGCCAACAAGGTTCTCTCGAAGCACGTTGAACTTCATTGCCACGCCAGCGTCTCGCATGGCCTGCGTCGGTTCGATGAACGTACGACCGATGTATCGGTTTTTGATAAAGCCATCGTTGAACGGGATGCCTGACTGCTGAGCGAAACCGATGGCCGCGGGAATGGAGGAGTCTGGAACGGGAACCACAACGTCAGCCTGGACAGGAGCATCGATGGCCAACAGTTCCCCAAGGCGTTGACGCACGTGGTGCACACTGGTGCCGTCCCACACGCTGTCTGGGCGAGAGAAGTAGATGTGTTCGAAGCTGCACCGGGCGTGGGTTGGTGCGCTGAACAGCGGCGCAACGCTTGTGCAGCGCTCCCCCGACATGCTGACAATTTCACCGGGTTCCACTTCGCGCATGTCAACCGCACCCAGCGTGGCAAGTGCAGACGTTTCCGACGCAGCGGCCCAGCCACCGTCAGGGAGCCGTCCGATGGAAAGCGGCCGAAAACCCCAGGGGTCACGAACTGCAACGATGCGGTCCGAGGCCAAAACAACCAGCGAATATGCACCCTTCCAAGACGCCATGGTGCGTTCGAGCCGCTCTTCAAGCGACTCGCCAATTGCGCTGGCCAACATCAGCACCATGACTTCGGTGTCAGAGCTTGCGGCCAACGGAAACCCACGGCCAAGCAACTGTTCGCGCAGCTCGGCGGCATTCACCAGGTTGCCATTGTGGACCATGCCCAGCGGGCCGTCTTTGGTCTCAACAAGGAACGGCTGTGCGTTACGCGCAATCGATGAGCCGGTGGTTGAGTAACGCGTGTGCGCAATGACGTGATGGCCCTGCAACTGGCGGAGCCGTTCTTCGGTGAGCAGTTGCGTCACCAGACCGGTGTCTTTGTGAATCCGAGCACCAACTCCGTCGGCCGTTGCCATACCCGCGCCCTCTTGGCCACGGTGTTGCAACGCGAACAGCCCGAAGAACGCACGGCGTGCTGCTTCGTCGGCTCCGGCATGTGGAGGAAGGGTGAGGCCAAGGATGCCGCACATGGTCAGCTGCTTTCTGGGAGCAAGCCAGCCGCTGTGAGCGCCGCTGGGATTCGCAGGGTTGGATCGCCGGCTGGCGGAACAAACCGCGTGCCAGTGAGTCGTTCATACGTACGCTGATAACCAGTCGCAACGGCTGCCCACACCTCGGCGCCAAGATCAGGCACAGCTCCATCGCCTCGGTAGCCGAGGTCGGCGAACGCTCGCCTAATGATCTCTTTGTCCAGGCTGTCCGGCTCTTGGCCGAGCGACAGACGGTCGCCATACGTGCTGCGTTCCCAGAAGCGGGAGCTGTCAGGGGTGTGTACCTCGTCGATGAGCAGTAGCTGACCATCGTGGCCGATGCCGAACTCGTACTTGGTGTCTGCCAGCACCAGTCCTGCCTGCTCTGCTATCCGTTCGCCAGCTGCAAAGACTTGGAGGGCTGCGTCGCAAACCTGCTCCCAAAGTGCCGGCGCCACCAAACCGCGAGCTGCCACCTCGGCAACGCTCAATGGCACGTCGTGGGATCCCGCTGCGCCCTTTGTAGTGGGCGTGATGATGGCGTGCGGGAGCAGCTCGTTCTTGGTCAACCCATCGGGAAGGTGATGACCGTCGATCAGCCGAGCACCTGCGTCGTAGCGGCGCCACAACGATGTGTCGGTGACACCCGTGATTGCGCGGCGCACAATCACTTCGACCGGCAACGGTGAAGCTTCACGCGCAACAAGCACTGCTGGATCGGGAACGGACAGTGCGTGGTTGGCAACAATGGAATCCAGCCGCTCAAACCACCACCACGCCAGCATGTTGAGCATCTGTCCCTTGCCAGGAACCAACCCAACCACGCGGTCGAAGGCTGACAGCCGGTCAGAAGTAACGAACAGTCGACGTGGACCGTCAGTCTCGGTTGTTGGCAGCGTCCAGCTGGACCGTACTTTTCCGTCCCGGCGATCATCGAGGGGCAACGAAAGTTGATCAAGTGCAAGAACGGCTGAGGCTGCGGTCCCTTGATTGCCAGTTGGAGAAGACTCGCTGGCCGTATGCATGCTTATGCCCGAGCCTTCACGTGCTGCACTCCGTTACGGAACAAGTTCAACGCCAAACCAGAAGCCTCGCCTCGCACGAACCGGGGATGTTGACGCTCCAGCACGTGGTTCTCTGGATGGGGCATCATGCCAAGGATAAGCCCGGTGGAGTCAGTGACGCCTGCCGTTGCCGCAACGGACCCGTTGGGGTCTGTGTTATCGACGTACTGCAATGCCTGGTGTTGCGCCACCACGTCAGGTTCGGCGATGTAGCGACCCTCGCCGTGCGCGACCGGGCACTGGAACGCAGCGTCCAGCCCGTTGGTCCAGACGCTGCGAGTGGGGTTCGGGGCTGCGAGCGTGACCCACCGGCAAACAAAGTTGCCGCTGGCATTGTGTGTCAGCGAACCCGGGAGCAACCCAGCTCTGACCAGCATCTGAAACCCGTTGCAAATACCAATCACGGGGCGACCACTATCGACAAAACTGCGAACAGTGTCGCCGATGCCATGGCTGATGCGCAACCCAGCCAACGTGCCAGCGCCAAGCGAATCTGCGTGCGAGAACCCGCCTGCAAACACTGCAATTTGAAAGTCGAGAACCCGTTCAGGGTTCTGCGTCAGCGCCGCAAGTGAGACACGTTGGACCTCGGCGCCTGCCAGCTCAAGGGCAAACGAGACATCATGGTCGCGGTTGGTCCCAGGGGCTGTGACCACTACGGCTGATGGTTTCGAGCCGCTCATGCGACCTCCCCAACTTCTGCGGCGTTACCGCGAGAAACGTGACCACGCCACGCGTGCAACAACTGATCGGTGCCGAGGTTGATGTGGGTGTCACCGGCGACTGTCACTTGGAAACGTAGCTGCTGCTGCAGGGACCCGATCACCTCGCCTCCTGTGATCTCTAACAACTGTGCACAATCGCTTGGCTCGACTTCGAGAACGATCCGGCCGGACGTTTCTCCGAAGAGGGTAGCCACCACTCCGGCGGAGGACGCATGCGCCTCGAGGTTGAGTTGTGCGCCAAGTCGCCCGCCGATGGACATCTCAGCAACACAACTCACCAGACCGCCGTCAGAGACATCGTGCGCCGCCCGCACAAGTCCCATCCGCATTGCTTGATGCACGGAGCGATACCGCTGCGCGGCGCCGTTGGAAGCTCCCGGTACCGTGCCTGGGCCGTCGAGACCAAGCAGCGAATCGAGAATGCTGCCGCGGAGGTCTGTGCCATGACCGCCGACAAGAACCAGCATGTTGCCTGCATGCTTGGCATCGCTTGACACCAACTTCAGCGCGTCCGGAACAATTGCCAGCGCAGTAATGACCAGGGTTTGAGGAATCGACCGTCGAGTGCCGTCCTCAGTTTCGTACTCGTTGTTCAGCGAGTCCTTACCGGACACAAACGGTGCGTTGAAATGAGCCGCTCCATCGACGCACCCGCGCACCGCCTCCACAAGGCGGCCAAGCGTTTCCGGACGACGGGGATCGCCCCAGGAAAAGTTGTCGAGCAGGGCAATCTGGTCTGGGTCTGCCCCAACGCACACTGCATTGCGGATGGCTTCGTCGATGGTTGCTCCGGCCATTCGATAAGCGTCTATATCACCGCTGCGGTAACCAACGCCGATGCCGATGGTGAGACCCCGACCGCTTGTGCTGCGGACGGGTGCCAACACTGCAGCGTCGCCGGGACCATCGTCAGCAGCTCCTTGGAACGGCCGGCCGATGGTGGCGCCCATGATCTCGTGGTCGTAGCCGCGCACGATGTCTTCGTTGGATCGAACATCGCTGTGCGCCAACACTGCGAGCAACATCTCGCTAGCCCCGGCGAGAATTGCAGCCTCGTCACGCACACCGGTGGCCGCAGTTGTGGCCGGATGCGACGCCGTCATACGGCGTTGCGGGCGACCGTCGTGCAGGAACGATCCTGGCAGATTGACGATGGTGGAGCCGGCGCACGAAACAATGAGCTGTCCATCGTCGCGGAACGCACCAAGGTCGCACATTTCCACACCGTGATCGGCGCAGACGTTGAGCAGCGCAGGCACGTTTTGCGCAGGAACAGCCAGCACCATGCGTTCTTGCGCTTCGGACAACCACACTTCCCATGGAGCAAGGCCTGCGTACTTCCGAGGCGCCAGGTCGAGGTCGACGTTTGCGCCAAGTTCAGCTGCCAGTTCGCCGATTGCCGAGGAGAACCCACCAGCACCGCAGTCTGTGATGGCAGAGAACAAACGCTGTTCACGGGCGACAACCAACACATCAGCCACAAGCTTCTCGACGATGGGGTCGCCGATCTGAACGCTGGCTCCTGCGACGTCGCCGGTGGTGGCATCCATCGTTGTGGATGAGAACGTCGCGCCACGGATACCGTCTCGACCCGTTGCGCCACCGATGGCGACGATTCGGTGGCCGGGCTTCTGCCCCTCGAGTACCAGTCCCGCTGGACGCAGACCGATGCAACCGCAGAACACCAGTGGGTTGGCAGTAAACCCATCGTGATGCACAACCGCGCCGGCAACCGTGGGGAGCCCAAGCTTGTTGCCGTAATCCGCAACACCGGCAACAACGCCCTGACGAACCCGGAACGGATGCAACACACCGGCTGGCAGCGTGTCGGCAGGGGTATCAAGCGGACCGAAGCACAGGATGTCTGTAGTTGCAATTGGATCTGCCGCCACGCCCAGAACGTCTCGGATGACCCCGCCCACACCGGTGTTGGCTCCGCCGAACGGTTCCACTGCAGACGGGTGGTTGTGCGTTTCGACTTTGATGGCCACGTCGAACTGGTCGTCGAAGGCAATGATGCCTGCGTTGTCCACGAATGCCGACCGGACGAACGGCGCTGCGATCAAATCGGTCGAGTTCCGCAACTGCTTCAGCAGAGGTTCCACCGGGGTACCGTCGTCCCAGGTGATTGCTGCGCGGAACGTCTTGTGCGAGCAGTGCTCGCTCCATGTCTGAGCGATGGTTTCCAGCTCGGCGTCGGTGGGGTCACGATCGATCGACTGGAAGTACGCCTGAACCGCGAGGAGCTCTTCTGGGTCAAGCGCCAGCCCCCGAGCCCGGGACAACGCAGCGAGGGAGTGGGCGTCGAGGATTCTGACTGCGACCGTCTCTACGGTGGTGTCGTCGGGTGCCGTTGCGAAGCGGGCCTGGGCGGCAGTCTTGGTGAACAACTCGTCCACGATGTCGTTGCGGAGAAGTGCATCAACGGCGTACAGGCCAGCATCGAGATCGGCCGGCGTGGACGCACTGATCCGGTAGCGATAGCCAGACCGGACCAACATTGGCGCAAGGCCAACAAGGCCTGCTGCTTGCTCCAGCGCGGCGCCCACGGGGTCGGTGACTCCGGCGCGCAGGACCACTTCGGCAACTCCCGGCGGCAACACCGCCGCAGGTTGAACGGTGGACCACTCGGCAGTCTGGGTGGCGGGGTCGATGAGCGACTTGCTGAGCAGCGCAGCTTCCTGTGGGGACAGGACACGGTCCAGCAGATACAGGGCCGAGACCTGAATCGATTCGACCCCGCTCAGTTTGGTTCCGAGCACCGCACGCGCAGTCTTTGCGAGGCGGATTCCCGTCTCGGTCGCCGACCGCTCTGTCACTTCAAGCCGGTTTCCCATCGTCAGCCAACCTACGGAGCGTCAGCGTTGACATGTCGTTCAATCGTCTTTGCGAAACGTCTCACCGGAACGTGTCTTTTGTCATTCCCGGCGGTTATGGTCGGGTATGGAGCCGATTGTGGAGATGCCCAGTATGTCTTCGTACGGGGTCAGCTCGGCTGACTGGGACGGCTTGCCGTGGTCGTGGGCCCAAGAACGATTGGTGGCCAACCGCAACTACTGGGTGGTGACCGTGTCCGCTTCTGGCATTCCGCACTCCATGCCGGTTTGGGGAGTGTGGGATCCGGCGGAAAACGTGTTTGGGTTTTCGTGTGCACCAGACGCCAAAAAGCGTCGCAACCTTGCGACGAACCAGCATGTCTCTGTGTCGTGCGATGACACCGTGGAATGTGTGTCGGTCCAAGGCGTCGCTCGGATCCTCGACGCAACCGACCCCACCGACGCAGCATCGTTGGACTCCATCGTGGCGTTGTACGTGACCAAGTATGCAGGCGAAGCACCAGGCGACCTCGGCGAGTTTGTGCGAGCTCACACGGTGGTCGAAGTACGGCCCACCGTCGCGTTTGGCGTGGTGGAACGAGAGGCTGAGTTTGCGACTCGCGCCACCCGTTGGCGGTTCTGAGAGACGGCTGCACGTATGCGCACTTACACACTGGAGCACACCGCATGACGACATCGGTCGCCCGCCTCACCGTGGGGCTAGACACCCGCTCAATTCCGTCCGTGAATGCATCCGCTACGCCCCGCATCTCCTGGACCGTCCAGTCCTCGACCCCCGGATGGGTACAGACGGCTTACGAAGTTGAACACTCCGGTTCGGCTGGGAACAGTTCCACAGGAAAGGTTGCTTCTGGGCAGTCCAATGCTGTGCCGTGGCCGTTCAGACCACTCCTGCCGCGAGATCCGATTTCGGTTCGGGTGAGGACCTGGGGACCGGACGGCCAACCAACCAACTGGAGTGATTGGGTGGTCACCGAGGGGGCGCTCAGCCGCCCCTCGGATTGGTCGGCCCAGATGATTGGGCCGGTCGAATCGGCTACCCCACAAAATCCGGGGCCTGCCTACCTGTTGCGAGCAGAGTTCACCGTCCCCGCCGGTGTCACCCGTGCACGCCTTCACATCGCTGCTCACGGGATCTACGAAACGCGCCTCAACGGGTTGGTGATCGGCGACGACGTGCTCGCTCCGGGTTGGACAAGCTATTCGCATCGTCTTCGTTACCGGACCCACGACATCACGGAGTTGCTCACACCGGGACAGAACGCCATCGGCGCCGAACTGAGCGATGGCTGGTACCGCGGACGTATCGGCTTCGAAGGGGGCGTCACCAACCTGTACGGATCTGTGCTGGGCGTCATTGCCCAGATCGAGTTCGACTTCGCCGATGGATCGCTCCGCACGTTCGTGAGCAACGACACATGGCGCAGTACCACGGGGCCCGTGACCTCGACTGGCCTCTACGACGGCGAGCATCACGACGCTCGCCTTGAGCGGCAGGGTTGGGACCTTCCAGGCTTCGACGATTCCACTTGGGCCGGAGTCACCGTCAACCCATTCGACGTGTCGCTCCTCGAAGCGCCGCTTGGCCCGCCGGTGCGCCGGATTGAGACGCGTAAGCCAACCACCATCGAGACCTTGGACGGCCGACTGCGATTCGATTACGGCCAGAACGCGTCTGGTCGGCTTCGTGTCACAGCCCGAGGTGTTGCCGGCGCAACCATCACACTCCGCCACTCCGAGGTCTTGGAACACGGCGAACTTGGCACCCGGCCGCTGCGCAACGCCGCTGCTACGGACTCCTACACGTTTGCCGACGGCGAAACCGTCACGTGGGAGCCACGCTTTACCGTGCACGGGTTCCGGTATGCCGAAATCAGTGTGCCGGACGACGTTGAGATTCTGATGGCGGAGATGGTCGTGCTCCACTCTGACCTACGGCGGACGGGCGAGTTCGCGTGCTCGAATCCGCTCATCGATCGACTGCACGAAAACGTGGTGTGGAGCACCAAGTCCAACTTTGTCGACATCCCAACCGATTGCCCGCAACGAGACGAACGCCTCGGCTGGACCGGTGACATTCAAGTTTTCGCGCCAACCGCGACGTTCCTCTTCGACTGCGAGGGCTTCCTTCGGTCTTGGTTGGCGGACCTGGCAGCCGAGCAGCGGATCGAAGGCACCGTGCCGGTGTATGTGCCGTGGATGGAGCTCATCATTCCTCCGATGCCCGCTGCTGCTTGGGGCGATGCAGCCGTGCTGGTGCCGGAAGCACTGTTTGCCCGCTACGGCGACCCGATAGTGCTGGCAGACCAGTACGAAAGTATGTGTGCATGGGTTCGTCAGGTCGGAGCGCTGACTTCACCCAACGGCCTATGGGATACCGGTTTCCAATTCGGAGACTGGCTTGACCCTGCAGCCCCACCGGATCAGCCTGCCGCCGCACGAACTGATTCCTCAATCGTTGCCACGGCATATCTGGTTCGTAGCGCCACAGCACTCGCAGGATTCGCAAGGCTTCTCGGACACACAGACGACGCCGACGAATTCAGGTTGCTCGCAGCGCGCACCCGCGACGCGTTCCGTCACGAGTACCTCACCCCCGGCGGGCGTATGGCAAGCGATGCGCAGACCGCCTTCGCGTTGGCTGTCAGATTCGGTTTGCTCAACGACACCGAAGTCCTTGCTGCTGGCACTCGTTTGGCGACCCTTGTCCGCCAGGAAGAGTTCCGCATCGGAACAGGTTTTGTTGGCACACCGCTTGTTTGCGACGCATTGCAGCAAACTGGCCACACCGACATCGCGTTTCAACTCCTCGGCCAGACGCAATGCCCGTCCTGGCTCTACCCGGTCACGATGGGCGCAACCACCATCTGGGAACGGTGGGACTCCATGCTCTCCGATGGTTCGGTGAACGCTGGCGACATGACGTCGTTCAACCACTACGCGCTTGGTGCGGTGGCGGATTGGCTGCACCGGTCCGTTGCAGGATTGGCGTTCGATGGTGTTGGGGGACAACGGATGATCGTTGCCCCTCAGCTTGGGGGTGCCATCACGTGGGCATCAGCATCGTTTGACGGTCCGTATGGGTTGGCGTCAGTCAGATGGGAACGCACCGACGACCAGTTCACGCTGACGGTAACGGTGCCGCCGAATTGTTCCGCCGAAGTGCAACTTCCAGACAACCGACCAGCGGTGCAGGTCGGGAGCGGAACCCACACGTTCACGTCTTCGTGTCGTCCGGCCGACGCAGATCCTTCGATCAGCACGGTCAACCCCTTCGAAGCGCTCATTCAGGCGCGCAAAGAAGCGCTAGGTCAGTAGTCACCACTCGACCGCGCCCGTGTCTAATGGGTTGCTCACCTCGGGTTCACTCCGTCCCTCCGTTCACCACTCGACCGCGCCCGGGTCTAATGGGTTGCTCACCTCGGGTTCACTCCGTCCCTCCGTTCACCACTCGACCGCGCCCGGGCGATATGGGCGAGCACAAAATCGGTCCATTGGCGCCACATCTGCGGCGGATAGTCATGCCCCATCCCGTTCAGCATGACGAACCGGGCTCCTGGGATGAGCGCTGCTGTGCGTCGTCCGCCGATTGGATAAATCAGCGTGTCGTGAGACCCGTGCATGACAAGCGTTGGTATGCGCAGTTTGCGTAACCCGTCAGCTCGTGACCCCGATGACCGCGCAGCCGAGAACTGTCTGCCCGGCCCATCGGGGCGAAAGCTCCGCTGGACAGCCGCAGTTGCATCGGCCCGCCAGCGGGTCTCGTCGGCAAAAGCTGGCGAGCCGTATGCGCGCAAACCTTCGATGTGCTGCTGGATGTACTCGTCTGGTGTGCTGGGGCTGGGCACGTCGAGCAGCGAGATCACCGCCGGATCCGTACGCCGATACTCGTTTTCGCCGCTGGAGGACATCACCGAGGTCAGCGACAGCACACGATCAGGATGTTCAATGGCCACCGTCTGCACGATCATGCCGCCGAGCGAGAGGCCATGCAGGTGCGCTCGCGCAACACCACATGCATCGAGCACCGCTATGCAATCAGCAGCCATGTCAGACAGCGAGTAGGCAATGCCTTCACAGTCGCTTGAGAGACCTACATCTCGATTGTCCATCCGAATGACAAACAGCCCTCCGGCAACAAACATCTCGCACCACTCGACTGGGTAGAACGTGCACTGGCTGGTCATACCGTTGACCAGCAACAGCGCCGGGTCAGTGGGATTTCCGAACGTCTCGTAGTAGCTGGAGCAACTTCCGTTGTTGGCGTACGGCACGATTCCGGATCCTTTTCTGCCTCAGGCGGGTCTATGTAACGGCTGGTGGCCGGTGCGTGTGCCCGTTGAAACTCAGTCGGCGAAGTCGAAAGCTACCCGCGCCGGTGCGCCAGAGACCAGACTTGTGCACCGATGTCTCCTGTTCGCCCTCCCAAGACGATCACGGCACTCCTCGGCCGTTATGCAGCCCATGTCCGTCGGGCAGCGGTGTGGGTACTCCTTGGGTCGTTATCTGGGGTGCTGGCCGGCGTGTCTTCGTTTGTGTTCCTCTCCGTTCTGGATCGGGTCACGCAAACCCGGACAGAGAATGGGTGGTTGGTGTACCTGCTTCCAGTGGCTGGCCTCGGACTGGGGCTTGCCTATCACCGGTTTGGAGGCAGAGCGGTGCAGGGCAAGTCGTTGATCATCGAGCAGATCCACGAGCCCACAGAGTGGGTACCTCGCCGCATGGCGCCACTCGTGTTGGTTGGCACATGGATCACGCACCTTTTTGGTGGCTCAGCCGGGCGTGAAGGGACTGCTGTACAGCTGTCTGGCGGGCTCACGGACACCGTGGCACGCCATCTCCCCATTTCGCCTGAAGACCGCCGGATCCTTTTGCAGGCTTCCGTTGCCGGTGGGTTCGGAGCGGTGTTTGGGGTACCGGTTGCAGGAACGTTGTTCGCGCTTGAGGTCCCGACGGTTGGACGGTTACACACCGAGGCACTCGTGCCAGCACTGTGCGCATCGGTTGTAGGCAACGAGGTGGTGAAACGGCTGGGATACGACCACGCCGAACTTGTGCCGCTGCAACTAGACGTCAGCGCGCAGACGATTCTCGGAATTGCCGCGGCTGGCATCTGTTTCGGCTTAGCCGGAGGCGCGTTCGCTTCGCTTTCGCAAATTATCCGATCCCGTCTGAGCTCTCTTGTCGGCTGGCCTCCTTTGCGTCCTGCGCTTGGCGGACTAGCTGTCCTGTTGTTGTCGCTCGCCTTCGGACGCGATTACCTCGGACTCTCGGTGCCGCTTGCGACGAAGAGCCTCGCTGGCGCACACATCGTGATCACCGTGTTCGCAATCAAGCTGTTGTTCACGGCCGTCACGTTCGGTTCAGGGTTGCCCGGTGGTGAGGTCACTCCCCTGTTCGTCATTGGCGCAACGCTCGGTGCGGCCGTCGGCCCCACGCTTGGAGTTTCGTCAGCTTCGATGGCCGCCCTTGGCTTTGTCGCTGTGTTCGCAGGCGCCTCCAAGACCCCGCTGGCGTGCACGGTCATGGGTCTTGAACTGTTCGGCACCGGGTCAGCGGTTCCCATCGCCCTCGCATGCGTTGTGGCGTTCGTCGCTTCAGGGCGGGCAAGCATTTACCGGACGCAGCGGTGGGCACAGCCGTTCACCCGGCAGGCCTGACACCTGACCGAGGAACCGCTACTGGGTGAACCCGCTCGGAAGGTCGACAGCCTCTGCGTCCGGAACGCTCAACCGTTCGATGTCTGTGCACCGTTGCGGGTACTCCACGAGCAACTCAGACATGCGTCCGCCGGTGAAGCTGCTTCCGGTGAAGCCAGGGGCCATGGTGCAACCAAACAAGGAGTAGCGACCCCCGGGGAGAACTTCGCCCGCTTGCCAGGTACCGGCACGGATGACGAACTGCTGCAAATGACCCTGTGCCCAATCCGGTCCCAGCACAACGTCGGAGTCAGCTCCGTCTGGGTGAAGAAGCACCAGGCGCAGCGGATCACCACCGTAAAAGTGCCACACCTCGTCTGAGCTAAGGCGATGGAACAACGATCGGCTGGGCGGTTCCTCCGGGCCAGCACCCGCAACCGTATAGAGACCTACGATCGCCGTGCCATGGGGCGTACCGTCAGCATGTGTGCCTGTGGATACCCAGGTGCTGCGATACAGAGTGGCTTCCACCGGGAGTCGTTTCAAACCATGCGCAGCGATAAGCGCTGTAACGTTTGAAAACGGTTGCTCCACGTGATCCATCAGCCCCACCGTACAGTTGGGGGATGGCCACGCCAGCAGTCAACACGTTGCTCGACCTGTCCGGAAAGGTCGCGCTCGTCACCGGCGCAAGCGGCAACATCGGCGCCGCAATTGCACGTCGTCTTCACGAAGCCGGCGCATCGATTGCGTTGCACCACTCAGGATCCGCAAGTGGCGCTGCTGCGGCCGCGGCGCTCGCAGCTGTGCTGCAGGACCGTGGGGCGGTCGTCGCGGGCGACGTAGAACGAGACGCCGCCGAAATCTGCGCCGATGTCGTTGGAAAGTTCGGATCCCTCGACGTGCTCGTGAACAATGCGGGCATTCAGCCGGTCGCCTTGCTCGAATCGCTGAGCGCGGACGAAGTGAGCGAGATGCTACGGGTGAACGTGGGCGGCGTTGTGGCGATGACGGCTGCTGCTGCCGCGTTGATGGTCCACGGTGGAGCCGTCGTCCACATCGCATCCATCGAAGGTATCCAGCCAGCGATCGGGCATTCGCACTATTCAGCGGCCAAAGCGGCTGTCCTCATGCACACACGTGCTGCAGCCGTGGAACTCGGCGCTCGTCAGATTCGAGTGAACGCCGTCTCCCCTGGTCTTATTGCGGCACCCGGGATCAACGAGAATTGGCCGGAGGGTGTTGCACGGTGGACAGCAGCGTGCCCCCTTCGGCGACTTGGCGACGGGTCCGATGTGGCGGATGCCGTGCTCTTCCTCGCATCGCCAGCCGCTCGATGGATCACCGGCGCCAACCTCGTGGTGGACGGAGGAGTGCTGTCTCGAAACACCTGGTGACCTTTCAGGCCGGAGGCAGGACCTAGCCGATTGCTTCGATGAAGGACCAGATGGCTAGCCCGGCAAACACAGCCGCACCGAGCAGCTGCAGCATGCCCAGCTCGAAACGCGAGGTGAGCCACTTTCCGGCAGTGACGGCGATTGCGGCTACCGAGCAAAGGGCGATCCATCCGCCGAGTCCTACTGAGAGTGGCTCTCCCGTGCGGGCAGCGAGCCCGGCGATGGCGAATTGCGTCAGGTCTCCGATTTCGGCAACGCCGAGCAACATGAAACTGGAGACAATTACGGCGCCATTGGATTTGCGGAACGACTCCGCCCCCACATGCTCAATCTCCGCGTGCTTGCGAGACTCCTGAAACATCAAGAACGCCCCGAATGCGAACAATGCTCCTGCTGCGGCTGCCACGGGTCGCTTGGGCAACTGCGCAACGAAACCGCCAACAGCAGCGGCCAACGCCGCGTGCATGGCGAAAGCCGACGCCGCACCCAACCAGACCGCCCGAGGCTTTTCGAACCGGGTGACCAACGCCATTGAGGCAAACATGGACTTATCTGGGAGTTCTGCGGGAAACACTGCAAAAAAGGCCTGCGCCGCCGCACCAACATCCAACCCGAGAATCCCCACAACCCGAAAGCGTAATGGCCGAACAATCCCACCGAAAAAGTCTGCACGATCATGACGAATCTGGTTGTGGGGTTCGAAGTGCACGGTGTCGATAAGGTGATTTCAGTGACCCAGAACATGACCCCGGTCACCCCGTTTCGCCGCTGGTCCACCGTTGCTGCCGTCATGCTGGCCTGCTTTGTCGCGCAGAGCTTTGCTCGATTCAGCTTTGGGCTGCTGTTGCCTGCGATGAAAAGCGATCTACGCATCAGCTATGGCCTGGCAGGTTGGCTGGGAACCATCAACCTCGCCGGCTACCTGCTGGGGACAATCGCCACGAGCATCGCATCACTGCGCGTCCCAGCCAACCGGTTGCTGCAACTCGGCGCACTGACAGCCACCATCGGCATCGTCATCCTTGCCACCTCCTCATCGACTCCAGCGCTCCTTGTTGGGATGGTGCTTGGCGGCTTGGGTGGTGCTGCCGCGTGGGTTCCCGCGCCCTCGGTAACTGCAAGCGTGTTCCCACCTTCCCGGCGCGGCTTCGCGATGGGTCTTACCAGCGGCGGCATTGGGGCCGGGATCTTCGTCTCTGTACTGATGACCAATGGGATTCGTGCATTGGTCAACGATCAAGGCGAGTGGCGCAAAGTGTGGTGGCTGGAAGCACTGGTCGGACTGATCGCAGTGGTTTGCACGGTTCTGTTTCTGAGCCCAATCAAGTCCTCGGGAGCAGCGCCTCGACTCTCTGCGTTGCGATCCATTCCTCGCTGGTGGGCTCCGACACTCGCGTATGTGTGCTTCGGGTTTGCCTACGTACTTTTCGCGACCTATGTCGTGGCCGGCTTGCAAGAACAGTCAGGCTTCTCCAGCGTCCAAGCCACGTTCGTCTTCGCTGCATTTGGGCTTGGGAATCTGTCCGGCGCACTTGGGGTTGGCCGGTTGTCAGACCGCATCGGACGACGATCCACCATGGCGGCCAGCTACGCGCTGTGCGGATTCATGTGCGCGCTTGTTATTCATGGTCCAAAGCCGCTTGCATTCCTCTTCGCGTACCTCTTCGGGTTCGGAATGGCAGGCAGCGTCGTCAGCCTGGCCGCCCACATCGGGGACCATGTCACGCCGCAGGCGTTCAGCGCTGCGTTCGGTGCTGTAACTGCGGCCTTTGGGGTCAGCCAAATGCTCGGTCCACGAGTGGGCGGTGCCCTCATTGATTCCGGCTGGAGCTTTGGACCCCTGTTTGCCCTCGGCGGTGCAGTGTGGTTGCTCGGCGCGGCGTTAGCTCTGTGCATGCCAACATCTCTGGATGCCGAGTGATCTCAAACCCGTTCGTTGGGGGTTCCTGTCCACCTCTTCGTTCGCTGCCAACAAGTTCATCCCTGGGGTAAGAGCCTCATCATTGGTTGAGGTAGCCGCCGTCGCCTCACGGTCCGCCGATTCAGCCAAGGCGTACGCCCAGCAACACTCGATTCCGGTGGCGTACGGCAGTTACGAAGAGCTCATCGAAGATCCAACGATCGACGTGATCTACAACCCGCTCCCCAACCACTTGCACGTGGAATGGACGCTGCGCGCTGCTCAGGCTGGCAAGCACGTGCTGTGTGAGAAGCCGATGGCGATGAACGCTGCCGAACTTGAGCTTCTTCGCCCCGTCGCATCGCGGGTTCACATTGCCGAGGCGTTCATGGTGCGGCTCCACCCGCAGTGGATCGAGGTTCGCAATCGGGTGCGCGCCGGTGAACTCGGCGAACTCACGCATGGGCACATCACGTTCGCCTACACAAACACTGATGCCGGCAACATTCGCAACATCGCGTCCGTGGGCGGTGGCGCGCTGTACGACATTGGTTGCTATTGCGTGGCGGCCGCACGGTGGTTCTTCGACGCAGACATCACACGTGCACTTGCATTGTTTGACCGTGATCCGGAATTCGGTACGGACCGGCGGACAACCGGCTTGTTGGAACTCGGAGCGGGCCGGCACGTGGCGTTCAGTTGTGCCACCCAAAGCGTTGGTCACCAGCGAGTGCACCTATATGGCACCAAGGGCCGCGTCGAAATCACGGTTCCGTTCAACCAGCCCGAAACCACGCCGTGCATCTACTTCACCCACGATGGGTCAAGCCTCGACGGCATCGATCAGGTGCGACACGAAGTGCCAACCGCCAACCAGTACACCCTTGAGGGTGCATGGTTCTCGACGTTGGTACGGGAGCAGACCCCATCGGCCGACCTTCTCGAGCAGGCAATTCAGCAGGCCCGGGTGATGGACGCGCTGTTCCGCAGCGAATCAAGCGGCAAGCTGGAAACCGTCTGAGCCAGCTACAGGGTTTCCCCGCGAGCGGGCCGAATCACCCGTCGCTCAGTCACCACTGCAGTCACTAACTCGGCTGGCGTGACGTCGAATGCTGGGTTCCACACCTTGGTCCCGTGCGGGGCGATCTCCACTCCACCCCAGCGCAGAACCTCGTCTGCGCCGCGCTGCTCCACGTGAATGTGTGAGCCGCTTGGGGTGGCAATGTCCAACGTGGATTCAGGGGCCGCAACGATAAACGGGATACCCGCTCGCGCTGCTGCAAGAGCCAACGGGTAGCTCCCGACTTTGTTGCAGACGTCCCCGTTTGCAGCCACCCGGTCCGCACCGATGATCACGCAGGACACCAGACCCAGGCGGATGGCCGAGGCGCCAGCACCGTCAACCTGCACCCGATAATCAGCACCCAGTGCCGCAAGTTCGTATGCGGTCAGACGAGACCCCTGGAGCAACGGGCGGGTCTCATCGACGTGCACAACGCCCAGCGCCCCTCGTTGATGCAACACGCGCACTAACGCCAACGCCGAGCCAACTTCGGCACACGCAAGAGAACCTGCATTGCAATGTGTCTGGACGTTGACCGGTGACCCGCAAAGGTCCATCACCATGTCGGCGCCGCGAATTCCCAGCGCTGCGCCGTCACGGATGTCGTCGGCCATCACGTCGAGTGCCGCAGTAACGACCGCATCGGCCCCTTGAGCAATGAACGGCCGGACCCGTTCCACGGCCCATTCCAGGTTGACCGCAGTTGGACGCGCGACGGCCAGCCGCGATGCCTGCTGATGCACCCATTCGTCGTCGTGTCCGTCGCGCGCAGCTGTAACCGCTGAGATGGCGACGCCGAGCGCTCCTGCCACCCCAATGGCTGGGGCCCCACGAACTGCGAGCCGCTGGATGGCAGAAATCATCTCGTCGACCGATGAGATCTCAATCAGCTTGAGTTCGCCGGGCAACAGCGTTTGGTCGATGATCACGGCACGGTCGCCCAGCCAATCCACTGTCCTCGGAAGCCCTGACGGTTCAATCATTTCGTAGGGCGACATCAAGCAATGGTTGCACACCAATCCGCAAGTCTTTGCCCTATGAATTGACAAACTAAATAGGCAATCCAGGGAACTGGACGCTTGCATCCACGAACAGTATCGTAATACGATACTGTTCGTGGAGATTCACCGGTCCGCTCGGAAACATGGCATCGCGGACCTCGACATCATTCACGCATACGAAAATGCAAACGTCCAGTTGGACCTCGATCTCGACGATCACCCGCCCCGTTTCGCACTGGTGGGACCAGACACGTCCGGCAACTTCATCGAACTCATCGCGATTCAAGCCGACGACGATCGAACGATTGTGATTCACGCGATGCGAGCCCGCCCCGACTTCCTCGGACTCCTGAACAACCCGGAGAAATTACTGTGAAACCCATTACGCACAACGGACGAGTCATCACCGACGAAGAAATCCAGTCAATGGCCGACGAGGCCGAAGCGGGCTATGACATCTCGCGACTCAAGCGACGGCCCGGTCGCCCTTCACTCGGAACGTCACCAGCGGAGGTCTTTCCAGTCCGGCTTGGACCTGAACTCCGTGCGGCACTCGAAAGTCGGGCCGAAACGGACCACACCACAGCAAGTGATGTGGTTCGGAACGCCCTTCGCGCCTATCTCCACGTCGCGTAGCTCCGGGTCATCGTTCGCCTCGAAGTCCCCCGCCCTAGGATCTGGGGAATCGCGTGCAAGGCTGGCGGGATGCGAAATCCTTCGGCAGCCCAAGTGGGCGCCGCCCGTCGGCGTGTTCATGAGGCGTGCCTCGATCTGGTAACTGACCGCCTGGTTGTTGGGTCCGCCGGAAACATCAGTGAACGTATCAACGAACACTGGATGGTGGTCAGCCCCGGTGGGCGGCTTTACCGTGATCTCAAGCCACAGGACTACCCGCTGCTGGACCTTGCATCAGGGGCTGTCCGCAGCGGACTGGCGCCGACCAGCGAAGTGGAACTGCACAAACGGATCTATTCGCTCCTCACCGACACAGCGGCGATAGTCCACACACACTCCCGCTTCGCAGCAGCGTTTGCGGTGGCCCGCATCGACCTTCCGTTTGTCTGCAACGAAAACATTGGTCCGGCTTCAGAGCGGATCTTGGTGACAGACGAATACGCGGCACCGGGGACCACCGACCTTGGAGCACAGGCGGTAGCCACGTTTCAGCGGCAACCCGGTTCTCGGGCAGTACTTCTGGCAAACCACGGCGTGGTTGCCATCGGAGATTCAGTGGCCCAGGCATACATCGTTGCGCAGCAAGTGGAATGGATCGCCGAGGTCACCCATCACGCTTCCACCCTCAACCACGATCTTCGCGGGGTTGCGGTGATTCCAGCCGATCAGCAGGACCTGATTGGAACGAACTACGGGTTCAGCGTGGCACGCCAGAAGGCGCAGCAGAAGCTGCCTTCTCACGGCGGTGCTTCAGGAACTCAAAGACGATCGGCAGCACCGAAATCGCGATGATCACCAATGACAGCAGCTCGATCTTCTTGCCGAGCGCAGGGAACCGCTTGCCCAACAGGTAACCAGCGATGGTGACGCCGCCGCCCCACACGATGCCGCCAACGATGTTGTAGGTCGAGAAAGTCTTGGCCTTCATCCGGCCGACACCAGCGATCACCGGAGTGAACGTACGCACGATGGGAACAAACCGTGCCAAAACGATTGCCTTTGGGCCGTGCTTGTCGAAGAAGCCTTGGGCCTTGGTCACATGCTCCGGGTTGAACAGCCGGGACTTGGGCCGGGCGAACAGCGCTGGGCCTGCCTTAGCGCCAATACGGTATCCCACCTGATCTCCAACAACCGCTGCGGTCATGGTGACAAGCACGATGAGCCAGATGGGCTGATCGAATACGTTGGTGGCACACAACAGTCCCGCGGTGAACAAAAGCGAATCACCGGGCAGAAAGAAGCCCACCAGCAAGCCAGTTTCGGCAAACACGATGAGCGCGATGCCGATCAGGCCGTATTTGTTGATGAGTTTCTCTGGGTCCAGGCCAAGAGCAGCGAACATCGTGAAGGTGGACAGCAGCATCAGAAGGCTCCGAACCGGCAGGGCGAGTAGCAGGGAAGGTGTTACGCATCGTACGGGCCCGCCGACCCCGCCATGCACCAGCGCCATCGGCAGGTCCCTGGCAAATCTTGAGCAATACCCTTGCCGAAATGGTGCGATAAGTCCTCCTGCGGGGGACATATCGCACCATTTCTCAGGCCGATTTGCGGTTGGCGCGGAGCGATATGACGCAAGCGCTGTCTTCTGGTTGGCCGATTAAGCGCTGCATCTTGGGGGTCCCCCACGGGCCGACCAGGTTCGCCGCCAGTTCGCGGTGCCACCCGGCCAACTGTGCCAATCCATCAGAAACGCAATTGTCCAACGTGCCGCCGTCCGCTTCGAGGTCATTTGGCACAAGGTCGCCTGCATGATCGATCGGGGTACAAACCATGAGGATGGAACCGTCAGCGGCCTGCACTATTTCGATGGAACGAGCCTGCGATGGCCAGTCGATTGTTGAAGCGGTGATGACCTCCCAGAACCCTTCATTGGTGCTTGCTGGGTGCGGGCGATGTGTGACCCGGTTGATATGACGGTGCCCGGACACCCAGGCCAGGACCCGGTTGTGGCGGTGCAGAACGGCCCTGACTGCGTCGGCGTGACGACGTTCGAGTGAATCCCCCGTGGTGTTGTCAAGCGACTCGGTTCCGTGATGAGTAGCAATCAGCACCCATTTGTCGGTCTCGGCGATGCGCTCGTCGAGCCATTGCAACTGCTCAACCGCAACGGAGCCCTGATAGTGACCAAACGGGTGATTGGTATCCATCACGATGATCCGTACGTGTTGCAGGTCGTGAACGAAATCGGACCCGGTGACCAACGTGGCACCGCGAGATTGGTGCACCGCCGCCCACTCGCCAGGAGCGGTGATGCGTCGGCCCGGATCTGCTCTGACGACGCGAGTTGCGGCGCCGTCAATGTAGCAAGCGGGGTCGGCAAGGAACGCAGCCAGCGGGTCGGCGGGATCAAATCCAGGCGACATCGATAACGCCTTACGGTCCCCAACCGCCCAACGCTCGCACGCCGCTGATGTCAGTGCTGTGCCCTGTCGCATCACATCGTGATTGCCGGCCACGGCCACCACAGGCAACCCAATACCCGGACAGACAAGCGGCACGTTGATCGCGGAAATGAGACCAGGCACGGACGGATACCCGTACCGGCGCTTCCAGTCATCTTCCACCTCTGGCTCGGGACACCAGAACCCAGTTTCTCCAGCAGCCGGAATCTGCACCCCATCGTAAGGAAGGTGCAGGGTACCCCCGAGCAGAATTGATAGGTACGCATCAAGTTCGTTGCGTTGCGCGTTGTCCGTGCAATCCCCCGTGACTAGAGCCAGGTTGAAGGGCGATTCGGTGGTGCTCCCGATTGGGCTCCGCCGAATGGTTTCGGCCATCATCGCAAACGCGTGGTTGGCCAGCAGCTCATAGGGCCGGTGCATCGCAAGCATGGGGCTCCACTTTGGGTCCGACTCCAGCAACTGCGTGTGTTCGGCGCGAGCAGGCGACGACGCATCCATGACATGCATGTCGGTGAGGTGAACCATGCATGCAAGCACGGTGGACCCCTCAAGACTGGGAACGGCGTTTTGCCCGTACGGTCCCGGACGCCAAACATGTGCGCCCATATGAACCGTCAGATGCCGGTAACCGACCCCGTCGGCAAGTCTGATCTGAGGAACTGGCCGCATTTCAGTGAGGAGCGGTCAGCCAAGCTTGATTGTCTGTGTACTGACGGTAAAGGACTTCAACGCGTCTTCGATTGGCTGGACCCCGATCCCGGGCCCCGTCGGTACGTTGAGATGACCAGCGTCGAGGACGAATGGCTCGGTGACGTCTCGATGGAAGTAGCGCTCGGACGCGGAAGTGTCTCCCGGGAACACAAACCCAGGGAGCGCCGCGAGCGCAACATTTGCGGCCCGACCGATACCCGTTTCAAGCATGCCGCCACACCACGTACCAATGCCGGCCGCAAGGCAAAGATCGTGGATCTTGACAGCCTCGAGATACCCGCCGACACGACCTGGCTTGATGTTGATGATGCGACACGCCTTCATCTCGATTGCGTGCACTGCGGCGCGAACCGAATGAATGGACTCATCGAGACAGACCGGGGTGCGGATCATCTGCGACAACTGTGCGTGACCAGGGACATCGTCCTCGGCGAGCGGTTGCTCGATGAGGAGCAAGTCAAACGGGTCCAGTTTGGCCAACTGGCCGGCGTCGGCCAGCGAGTACGCGGCGTTGGCATCGACCTGCAACATGATGTCGCCGAAGCGTTCTCTGACCGCACGGACCGGCTCCACGTCGTAACCCGGTTCAATCTTCAACTTGATGCGCAGGTACCCGTCGGCCAAGTAGCGCTCGACGGTGTCGAGGAGTTCGCCAATAGAGTCCTGGATGCCCACCGAGACGCCGCTGGGGACACGCGTTCGTGTGGCACCAAGGCGTTCCGACAGCGGCTGGCCGTGCACACGACACTCCGCGTCGAGGATGGCTGCCTCGACCCCGCCCTTGGCCATGGGGTTGCCGCTGATCGGCTCAAAGAGACGGTGGAGCGTGGACGCGACGACATGGTTGGGGTTGAGGCGCGGCAGCAGGAAGCGGGCGATGATGTCCTGCGCCCCGTCGGAGTACTCCGCCGAATAGAGCGGTTCGGCATCGGCGACGCACTCGCCCCAGCCTTGTGTGTCCGGCCCGACGACCTGCACGAGCAGCGCGTTGCGCGTGTGTTCGGTTCCAAACGACGTCCGAAAGGGGGCGACGAGCGGAAGTTGCAAGCGGTGGAGCACCACGTGTGTGAGCTTCATGCCCAATTTCCTAACACGACCTACGGGCCGCTCTGCGATGTCCTAGAGGAATCATCACCGACTGCACGAAACACATACGCCTTCTCTTGGGTCATTCCCACCAGGCGCTCATTGCCGGATTCCAGCCCGAGAAGCTCTGCACGCATACGGTTACGTTCCGCATCAGCCGCAGCAGGATCGGATCGACGAAGTGCACCGATATCGGACGGCACGGCTACAACTCGGTCACCGGGCATCGCGACGACGGGGGAAGCTCCGACCGGCACGTTGAGGAACCAACGAACTTCCAGGCGATCTGTCTCGTCGGTGCCGTTGATCTGATCGTCCAACGCTCCGTACATGTTGCGATGAAACGAACACACAACCGCACCCAACCGAACCAAGTTGAACCACGCGTTACGTCGCTGGAGAGGATCGAACGTCCACGTCATTGCCTCGATGCCCCGCTCCAGCGCCCACTGACGCTGGTGCATCTTCATCAGTCGACCTATACCGTTGTCAGCGAGGTCGGGTACGACTGCGGCCATGTGCGAGTGAAGAGCCATTCCACCCGTTTCGTAGTCGCGCGACAGCAGCCCAAACGCTGCTGCCACCGGGCGCCCGTCGATTCGCCCCACACCCAGATAGGACCCGTGGGAAGCCGCCGCGAAATAGGTATCGACGTCTTGCACGTCCGATTCGCCCCATGCGGCCCGAAACACAGAAATGGCGTCGAGTGTGCCAGCGAGATCGATTACCGCTTCCATGAGCGGTGCGTTCACCTGGGTGTCTTCCACCTTTACAACCGTAATCCGGGTCATAGCGAATCCGTCGCAAAGCCAATGTGGACAGGCCGTTGACTGCTCAAAAACAAGCTGGGCCGCCTTGAACGGTCATTACGGCTAGATTTTCCGCCTCGAAACCCAACCACCAAAGGACTCAGAGACCATGAGCAAGAAGACCCAGCGGAATTTCCGCGTATTCGGAGCGTTGACGGCCGCTCTGGCACTCACCCTCAGCGCTTGCGGAAGCAGCGCTTCAGACACGGCAGACACAACTGTTGCGGCCGACGCAGCTCTGGACACCACCGTAGCAACTGAGACAGCAGAAACAACAGTCGCCGCAGAAGCAACCGAGACCACTGCCGTGGCCGCAGCCGTTGCCCTGTTCGACACCCTTCCGCAATCGATCAAAGACGCAAAGACCGTCAAAGTTGGCTCCGACATCAGCTACGCCCCTTACGAGTCATTCGGCGACGATGGCAAGACGCCTGAAGGTTTCGACGTCGACCTTGCAGCCGAGGTCGGCAAGTTGCTGGGTGTTGAGTTTGTATTCGAGAACGGCAGCTTCGACAGCCTCATTACCGGTGTCGAAGGTGGCCGCTATGACGTCATCCTCTCCGGCATGACAGACAATAAGGACCGCCAGGCCAAAGTCGACTTCGTCGACTATCAGAAGAGTGGTTTTGGCATTCTCGTCAAGCAGGGCAACCCTGCTGGCATCGCCACCCCTGCCGACCTGTGCGGCAAGAAGGTCGGCATGCAGGCCGGCACTTCGCAGATCGACTTCGTCAAGGCCATCGACTGCGGCGACAAGCCAGTAGAAATCAGCGAGTTCCCAAGCGAAGACGAAGCACGTCTCGCAGTGCAGTCGGGCCGAGTTGACGCAGACGTCGCCGACCTCCCCCCGATGGCTCACTTCGTCAAGACCTCAGCAACGGGCGCAGAGTTTCAGATCGCTTCCACCGAGCAGTACGAGACCGGCCTCCTTGGTATGGCTGTCTCGAAGAAGCTTCCAGAACTCCGCGATGCGGTGCAGAAGGCCATCGGCGAAATGATGACCAACGGCACCTACGACACACTGCTCGCCAAGTGGGGCCTCGAAGCCACCAAGATCCCAGAAGCAACGGTCAACGCTGGCTGAACCAGACCTTCCGTTGGCGTCTCGCCAACGCGGCAGCTTGCTGCGATCACTACGATCGGCGGATCATGTCCTCGATCAGATCGACAGCTGCAGCTACAACTGATGTTGTCCCGCTACGTCACCACGGCCGCACGTTTGCAGCCGTGGTGGTTGCTTTTCTGACTGGTGCGCTTCTGTTCAGCATCTTTACCAACGACAAGGTTCACTGGGACGTCGTCGGCAAAGCGGTGTTCTCAGGCCCAATCCTGCGTGGCGCATGGGTAACCATCCTTCTCACCGCAATCGCCATGCTTTCAGGGGTCGTGCTTGGCACGCTTTCAGCCATCGGAGCCCTGTCCACCAATTTCGTGCTCCGCACCATCAGCACGGTGTTCACCTGGTTCTTTCGCGGTACACCTCTTGTGGTCCAGATCTTGTTCTGGTTCAACTTGGCGTTGTTCTTCCCCAACATCGGGCCGTGGGATACCAACGATCTCATCAGCCCGTTCACGGCGGCAGCGTTGGCCTTGTCGTTGAACGAAGGCGCCTACATGAGCGAGATCGTCCGGGCAGGTATTCAGTCAGTTGACCGCGGTCAAACAGAGGCGGCGCAGTCGCTTGGTCTGTCGCCTGCCCAAACCCTCCGCCGGGTGGTGTTGCCACAGGCAATGCGGATCATCGTTCCGCCAACCGGCAACGAGACCATCTCGATGCTCAAGAGCACCTCGCTGGTGTCGGTCATTGGGTCTGTATACGACCTGCTCACCCGAGCACAGATCACGTATCGAAAGACCGGGCAGGTCATCGACTACCTGATCGCTGTCAGTATCTGGTATCTGTTCCTCACCAGCATCTTGACGGTGGCGCAGTACTTCATCGAACGTCACTTCGGTCGCGGCTTTGCTAAAGGCTCCACCTCCAACGCCACACGCCGCCTCGGTTTCGGAAAGGCACCAGCATGAACGCCCGATGGCAGCCAGACCGACCAGGAGTGTCGGTCGTCAACGCGGTGGAGGTCCACAAGGCGTATGGCCGAACCGAAGTTCTCAAGGGAATCTCTCTGTCCGTCCAATCGGGCCAGATCGTTTCGCTGATGGGACCTTCGGGCTCTGGAAAATCAACCTTTCTCCGCTGCGTCAATCACCTCGAGACAATCAACGGCGGAGAACTCAAGGTGTTCGGCGAGTTCGTCGGCTACCGCCAGCACGGGGGCAAGCTGCATGAACTCAAACCCGCCGAAGTTGCAGCACGGCGCCAAGACATCGGCATGGTCTTTCAGCGGTTCAACCTGTTCCCACACCTGACCGCACTTGAGAACGTCTGTCTCGCTCCAACCGTGGTGAAGCGAGTACCCAAGGGTCAGGCAGGAGAGCATGCGCGCATACTTCTCCAACGGGTTGGTTTGGGAGACAAGTGCGATTCCTACCCAGCGCAGCTCTCCGGCGGTCAGCAGCAACGCGTAGCCATTGCTCGGGCCTTGGCAATGGAACCCAACCTGATGCTCTTCGATGAGCCCACCTCCGCGCTAGACCCCGAACTGGTCGGCGAAGTACTCGCAGTCATTCGTGGACTGGCCGAGAGTGGGATGACCATGATGATCGTCAGCCATGAGATTGACTTTCTAAAGGAAGTTTCAGACGTGGTGGTGTTCATGGATGGCGGCGTTGTCGTGGAATCCGGCCCCCCGCAAGAGGTGTTGGTCAGTCCACAACACGATCGGACGAAAGACTTCTTACGTCGCGTCATCAAGGCAGACGCCTGAACAGCACCCGCAACATCGTTGCTGTTGTGCCATGCAGAAACGAGGCCGGCAGCATCGCTGCGCTTGTGAGCGGGCTGCAACGCATCGGGGTGCGCCAGGTCGTCGTCTCGATTGACCCGGCCAGCACTGACGCCACAGCGGATGTTGCAAAAGCCGCCGGTGCACAGGTAGTCGTGGCACAACGAAGCGGCTACGACGGGCCGGTTCTCGACGGGTTACGTGCGACAGATCCTGCAGCCACCCACGTCCTCATTCTCGACGCTGGCGGGAAGTACGAACTGGAAAGCTTGGCTGAGCTGTTGCGTTCCGCTGATCCGAGTGCGCCTTTGGTCTATGGAATCCGCGACGCCCAGCAGTTCTGGCACCAACGAGTGGGAAACCTGATGTTTGCCCTAGCCCTGAAGGTGCGATTCGGCGGTGCATGGGTTGCCGACGTCAGCTCCGTCCGGCTCATCCGTACAGATGTCCTCGCAGGATTGCAGTTGGAAGACCGCATGTTCTCGCTCCCCTTCCAAACCACTGTGCACGCCCTCAAGCAGGACCTCTCCATCGACTTCATCCCCATACGATGCACCGTTTCCCGCGTGGGGGTTTCGAAAGTCAGCGGGAGTTACCGCAACTCGGCACGTGCCGCTTTGCAGATGCTCCTCAGCATCGTCAAGGCGCCAGATTTTGCTGCCACGACCCGCAAACCCTGGGTGCGGAGAGACCGTCTGCGCCCCCCAAACCATTGAGGCGCAACCACCACAACTCAATTCGGGCCGATCGATGCTGATCGGTATGACAGGCTGAACGGCAGTATGCGTACCGATTATCTCCGTAAGATCCTCACTGCACGGGTCTATGACGTCGCGATTCAGTCACCGCTTGAACTTGCTCCCACGCTCAGCAAGAAGATCGGCAACACCGTCTTGTTGAAACGCGAAGACCTGCAACCGGTCTTTTCGTTCAAGCTTCGGGGCGCGTACAACAAGATGGCCAACTGTTCCGCTGAACAGCTTGCCCGTGGCGTCATCACTGCAAGCGCCGGCAACCACGCCCAAGGTGTTGCACTCTCCGCTGCGAAGCTCGGATGCAAGGCCGTCATTGTCATCCCCACCACCACGCCACAGGTCAAGATCGACGCCATCAGGGCCAAGGGTGGCGCACATGTACGAATCGTGCAGCACGGCGAGTCATACTCCGACGCCCAGGCACACGCAGCCGAACTCGGCGCAAAGGAAGGATTCACCGCGGTTCACCCTTTTGATGACCCCGATGTGATTGCGGGACAAGGCACCGTCGGGATGGAGATCCTCCGCCAGCACCCTGGTCGGCTCGACGCCATCTTCGTCGCCATCGGCGGCGGCGGACTTGCTGCTGGTGTTGCCAGCTACGTCAAAGCGGTTCGACCCGAGGTGAAGGTAATCGGCGTCCAGATGGACGATTCCGACGCGATGTCGCAAAGCATCGCAGCTGGTCGCCGAATTGTGCTGAGCGAGGTCGGCCTCTTCTCTGATGGCACAGCCGTAAAACAGGTCGGCAAAGAAACCTTTCGCATCTGCCGGGAGCTGCTCGACGAGATCATCGTCGTAGACACCGACGAAGTCTGCGCTGCAATCAAAGATGTCTTTCTGGACACCAGAAGCGTGACCGAACCTGCGGGGGCCCTGGCCATCGCTGGCCTCAAGGCTTACGCCGTGCGTAACGGCATCCGAGACGCCACCCTTGCCGCTGTTGCCTGCGGTGCCAACATGAACTTCGACCGTCTTCGATTTGTGGCAGAGCGAACCAACGTGGGCGAATCAACCGAAGCCCTGTTTGCAGTCACCATCCCCGAGCGTCCAGGCAGCCTGAAGCGGTTCTGCGAAACGATGGGCAAGCGCAGCCTCACGGAATTCAACTACCGCATCAACGATTCACTACGCGCACATATCTTCGTGGGAGTTGGTGTTGCAGGACCTGAAGACAGCGAAAAAGTGGCGGCTCATTTCCGCAAAGCTGGGTTCGATCTTGTTGATCTCACCCACAACCATCTCGCCACGCAGCATGTCAGACACATGGTGGGTGGAAGCAGCGGGCTGGCCGATGGCGAGATGGTGTTCGACGTCGAGTTTCCCGAGCGTCCGGGGGCGCTTATGAAGTTCCTGTTGGCAATGCCGGGCGACTGGAACGTCTCCATGTTCCACTATCGCAATCAAGGCGGCGACGCCTCGCGTGTGCTCGTGGGCTTACAGGTCCCCAAAGCGGATCGCCGACGCGTTGCACCGTTCTTCTCCGACCTGGGTTACCCGGCAGACGAGGTCACCGCAGACCCCGCTTACCAGTTGTTTCTCGCCTAGCTTCAGCCGCTGACGGGGCTCGCCGAGGTTCGGCGAGCGCGCTCGGGCTAGTCCGGATTCGGCAACATTGCGTCGCGGGCGATGCCGACGAAATCGTGCCAAGCAACAACAAACGAACGCAACGTGCGGAGCGTCGGACCAAACGTGTTGAACTCGTCAACCGTCATGCCGTTGGGCTCGTAGGCGCGCACAAACTCTGGCATGGCCAACAACTGGCTCATCACCGGGGCCGGCACGGGTTGGCCGATGGTGTCCGTCGGATTCTCGCCAGAGTTGTTGGCCTTCACCTGCCACTCGTGCGGCATGGTGTGCACAAGGTCTCCACCAACCAACTCTCGCCAATGGCCAAGATGCCGATACGCCGCCACCAGAAACTTGGTTGTGTATCCGCGTTCTTGAAACAGGGCATAACCACGTTTGGCACAAGCAATGCCTGCCCAGTCAAGGTACGCGAAGTCTGTAGCTCCCTCCCGTTTTGCGATGACTTTGAGCCAGTCATCAAGTCGGCCAACCATCATGGTGGCGACAGGAGCCATGTGATCAGTCGCAAGCCCCTCGGCCTTGCGTCGATCGAGCCCACGTTCAATTGCATCTGCGATTGCCAGCACCTGCGGCACCGAAAAGCTGACAGTGACGTTCAGGCTGACACCCGTGTACGTTGCCTCTTCGATCATCGCTACACCAGCACTGGTGCACGGCATCTTGACCTGCATGTTTGGTGCCAGCGCACTGAGTTCTTGCGATTGGGCAAGCATCAGATCGGCGTTGTTGTACAGCGTTGGGTCAGTCTGAATGGAGAGTCGCCCCCACTTGTTGTCATTGGCAGCAAACACGGGGTCAAGCAACTTGGCACCAGCGACGCCCATACGCCGGTACAACTCCCACGCAATTTGCGTCTCGCTCCATCCCGGATACTCCGCCACCAGCGACTGCAGCACCGGCTGCCACGTGTCCCACTCCTGCTTGAGCACGGTGAGACAGATCACCGGATTACTGGTTGCCCCTGTTGCGCCCCGGTTGATTGCGTACCGAAGTTCGGAGCTATTGCACGAATCGTTGAACAGACGGGTCGGCAACGTGCGTGTCATGACGGCTAACGGTGAATCTGCTGCCGCAGGCTCTACGTTGTCCGATGCTTCGTTGAGTGGTCCGTTCATGGCTTCTCCTCGCCTAGGTATGTCACAACCGCGGCAGCTGTGATTATGTCATGACAATTGCCTGACGGACAGGAACAAGCGCACAAACCAAGGCCTATTGACCGGACAACCAGACAACCGGTGATGTTTGTCAGTTAAAGTCCCTGATATATGGACAAGGACCTGCGCATTGAAATTGATCGCGCCAGCCCACTCCCCCTGTACCACCAGCTGAGCAAGCAGCTCAAGACTGCGGTGGAGACCGGGGTCCTTCCAAAGGGCAGCTTTCTGACCAACGAGATCGAGTTGGCCGAGCACTGGCACATTTCTCGCCCTACCGTGAGGCGTGCAATTCAGGATTTGGTCGATGCTGGGTTGTTGGTTCGACGCAGAGGCGTTGGCACACAAGTTGTCAACGACGAGGTCCGGCGCCCGGTCCGGCTCTCCAGCCTCTGGGACGATCTTGTGGACCAGGGCCGTGCACCGTCCACCAACGTTTTGGCGCTTCGTCAGACCAAAGCCAAAGGAACTGTGGCAACTGCACTGGGCGTCGAAGAAGGAACACCGGTTGTGTACCTCGAGAGGTGCCGCGTCTCTGGAGGTCGCCCGCTGGCGATTCTGCGCAACTGGCTCACTCTCGCCGCAGCCGGCCACCTGACTTCCGAGGCGTTGTCGGAGCGGGGCCTCTATGAGTTGCTACGCCAAGTTGGCGTGCGTCCACACTCTGCCACGCAACGAATCGGCGCAACGGCAGCCAACGCCAACAACGCACGCCTCTTGGATCTTCCGGTTGGATCACCGCTGCTGACCATGCGTCGGGTGATGCGAGATGACCGAGGCAACGTGGCGGAACTTGGCGAGCACGTCTACGACGCACAGCACTACGCGGTGGAAATGACCGTTATGGAAGCACTCTGAAGGTTCGGAAAGTGCGACCGTTCAGGAGTCTGACGTGGCGCTCTCGGCCAACAACGCATCCACTGAAAACCCGGAATACGCGAGCGCAGCAACGTCGCCGATCACAATCAACGCCGGCGATGCAACATCGGTGAGTGCAAGGTGAGCCAAGGTGGTACGGACAGTCCGCTGGCTTTCCCACGTTGCACGTTCGATGACTGCGACGGGAGTTCCGTCCGCACGTCCGCCGGCGCGCAACGCGTCGGCAATGTTGGATCGGTGCTCGACACCCATCAACACCACAATGGTCCCGTTCAGTCGGGCGAGCGCAGCCCAATCGGTATCGTCGTGACCCTCACGATGGCCGGCGACGATGGTCACCGATGCAGCAATGCCACGATGTGTCACCGGGATTCCCGCGGCTGCGGGCCCTGCCACCGCAGAACTCAGACCGGGAACCACTTCATAGAGCACGCCAGCTTCATGTAAGGCAGCCGCCTCCTCGCCACCCCGACCGAACACAAACGGGTCACCGCCCTTGAGCCGGACGATGGTGCGGTTGCGACCGGGACCAGAGCCAAGCGTGACGAGCAGCGAGTTGATCTGACCTTGGGTGGCTGACCAACCGGGGCGTTTTCCGACGTCGATGCGATCCGCCGACGGCGAAACACCCTCGAACACTCGGGGGTCCACCAAACGGTCGTGAACAACAACGTCGGCAGCAGCAAGTAACCGGGCGGCTTTCACCGTGAGCAGATCAGGGTCACCCGGCCCCGCTCCCACCAGGTGAACTGTCATTGCCCTTCCTGAGCGCTTGAGTCGTGAGTTGCTACGTCCGGGGCAACTCCAACCCGGTGGCAGAAGTCGCCAAAACCTTCGCCTGGTGTGGCTTCAATGCGGTAGCGATCGAAAATTGGACCGAGAATTTTTGGAAGCTCGGCGAGCTTTACGCCGGTGGCAACTCGCTTGTTCAACCGGGTCCCGGCAATGGCACCGCCAACGTGGATGTCGTAACCAGTCTTCGTCTTGCCCACAATTCCAAGCTCGGCGGTGTACGGGCGGGCACATCCATTGGGGCAACCCGTCATCCGTATGTGCACAGGCAATGCCGACAAACCCGCTGCATCGAGAGCACCTTGAACTTCGTCGATGGTCTTCGGGAGAACCCGTTCTGACTCGGCAAGGGCCTGACCACATGTGGGAAGTGCCGGGCACGCAATCCCGTGCCGGCGCAGGGCCGTGAGTTCGTCGTGCAGGGAAATACCATGCTCACGTAGTACCTGAACAACAGCGTCTCGGTGTGCGGTTTCAATGCCGGTGAGGATCATGTCCTGACGAGCGGTCAGGTTGACGCCAAGTGCAAAACGTTCGACCACGGTTCGAATGCCGGTTCGGACCTGCGCGTCTGCGGTGTCTTTCACACGACCAGAATCGAGGTGGACGCCAAGTGCCCACTTCTCATCTGGCTGCTGGTGCCAGCCCAGATGGTCGTCTGCTTCGATCCACGGAGCGACGTCGATTGGATCCACGAGACGCCGGCCGAGGCGGCCTTCAACTTCTGCACGAAACCACTCGAGGCCGCGATCGTCGATGAGGTACTTGAGCCGAGCCCGCTTGCGATCCTCACGGTCGCCGTGGTCACGAAACGCTGTGAGAACAGCCTCGATGACGTCGCCGAGTTCCTTGCCCGATTCGTCTTCTGCCACCCACGCAAGCGGCGAGGCTAAGCGCGGATAGGTGTCCTCGCGATTGTGCGCGCGACCCATGCCACCGCCCACAGCTACCACGAACCCCTGACCGTGTTCAGGGTGACGTGACGGGATGACGCCCACGTCGTTGGCATAAACATCGATGCAGTTGTCGCCCGGCCATGCGATGCCGATCTTGAACTTGCGCGGCAAGTACGTGTCGCCGTACAGATCTTCGTGGTCCGCAGCTTTGGGCTCATTGGACTTGGGCTGCGACGCGCTCACTGCGTGCTCCCCGTCCATCCAGACGTCGTAATACGCACGGGTCTGCGGACGGAACCGGCGCGCCAACTTGACGGCGATAGCACTTAGCGCCTCTTGTCGACGGTCGCCCATTGGAGCCGGGCAACACTGCACGTTTCGGTTGACGTCGCCGCACGCCGCCAACGTGGTGAGCAGGTGTGCGTTGAGTGTTTGGATAAGGGGCGCAAGACCGTCTTTACGAACAAAGTGCCATTGCACACCTTGACGGGTGGTCACCCGCAGGCTTGCGTCGCCCAACTTGCCGGCCAGATCATCCATGGCAAGCCACTGCGCCCCGGTAAGGACACCGCCCGGAATGGACGCACGAATCATAAAAATGTGGTCCTTGGCAGCTGCAGCACCGTCGCCAGCTACAGCTTTGAGCGCCTTGCGCTGGTCACGATCGTCTTGGGCATAGATGCCGTGAAACTTGAGCAGCACCTCGCTGTCGTGTCCGACGCCGCCGGTTGACTCATCGGCAATGTCTTCGCGCAGCGAACCGCGCAACAGATTGCTGGCGGCCTTGACTGATTCGGGGCCTGACAAGTTCTCAAAGCGCGTCACGCTTGGGACCTGTAGTGGGACGTGCTCCTCGGAACCGCTGCTCATGCGGACCAGTGTACCAATCCCGACAATCTCTATCGACAAATAGGAATTGGACGCTGAGAAGCAGGAAGCCTGTCGCTTTCCGATCCGCGTGCGATCATTGCCCGGTGCGATTGTCAGCCCGAGCCGACTACGCCGTGCGCGCCTGCATCGAGCTCGCCCGTCGCCCAGAAACGCAGCTCTCTGCTGAAGCAGTTGCAATGTACGCGGACCTGCCTGCGAAGTTCCTGGAAGCAATCCTCGTGGAGCTGCGTCGAGCGGACCTGATCCGCACGCAACGAGGCCCTAAAGGCGGTTGTCTGCTCGCACGCTCCCCCGCAGAAATCACCGTGGCTCAGATTGTTGAGGCGATCGACGGCCCCATTGGCACTGTCCGCGGCGAAGCGCCCCACGACCTCCACTATCCGGAGTCGGCAGCCGCTTTGCAGCAGGTCTGGATCGCGTTGGCCGAAGACGTGCGCAAACGCCTCGGCACCGTCACACTCGCCGACCTCAGCTGACGAACAACTCAGCTGATAACTATCTGACGACCCAGCCATCACGGATGCTGACATGACAAACCTGTCGCACCTTTACCCCGTCATGCTGGACCTCTCCGGCCGCCGGGTATTGGTCATCGGCGGCGGAGTCATCGCGCTACGAAAGACCGAAGCGTTGCTGGAAGCCGGAGCGCTGGTTACCGCGATTTCACCAGAGTTCAACCAGGATTGGAGAGCGCACGCAGACACGGTCAGCCAAGTTGTTCGGCGGTACCAACCAAATGACGGGGTGGGTTACTGGTTGGTTATCACGGCCACTAATGACCCCATCGCTCAGCAACAGGTCTTCGACGACTGCCAACGCAACGGGATCTGGGTCAATGCGGCGGACGATCCCGAGCGATGCTCGTTCATCCTTCCTGCGGTGCACCGCGATGGGCCGGTGATAGTCAGCGTCTCCACGAGCGGCTCGGCGCCAGCGCTCGCAGGATGGATCCGCGACCGACTTGCCCGGGCGCTGCCGCCCCGGATTGGCCGCATTGCGCTGCAACTGCGTCGTGAACGAGATGCTGTTCACGACCAAGGCCAAACCACAGAAGGCATGGACTGGCTCTCCCGGATCGAGACGCTGGTTGCGCAAGACCCGAACGAGCCAGCCGACTGAACCACGACGCCAGGCCCAGCAGTGACCGTCAGTACCGGAGCGTCTCAGCCCACGGCACTGCCGATTCGACCGGATCCAGATGTACCTGAGCCCAATTCACGGTGGTATCGGTTGGGGTGCCACCTACCAGCAGCTCGAAGTTGGTCTGATCTGTCGTGGCCTGGTCTTGCGCCAGCAGTTGCAGGAAGGCTTCAGCCGCTTCATGCGGCTCCAACATGCGGGGCTGCCAACGGCCGAACACTTTGTCGTTCTCCGCGTACTCGTCGGTCATACCGGTGCGGATGAATGGAAACAGAACGCTTGAAGCCGAGATTGCGGCACTGGCCTTGCCGAGGTTCACCGCAAGAACTTTCGGAAGGAACAGCACGGCGTAGTTAGCGACCGCGTACCCCGGCACGCTGACGCCCGGATCAACAGCTTGACGCGAAGACACATAAATGAGCCGCAACGGGGTTCCAGCGTGCACAGCCTCGCCTGCCCACAGGTGGGTCATCGCAAGAAAGCCATCGATCTTGGTGTCGAGAACCTGACGGGACTCTTCGAGGTTGTCCATGAAGTGCTGACGCACCCGGGCACGTCGGACGCCAGACGGTTCGTCTGCCACAGTCTTCGGCGGACGGCCGAACGAATACCCCTTTTCCGTCAGGCCGGAGTTGCAGATCACCAGATCCGGCGGCAGGCCACCCATCTGTTCAATGACGTACGAGCGCGATGCCCACAGGTCTCCCATATTGGTGACGTCGGCCTGGCAAGGAAACGCCTCGACGCCTTCAGCTCGAAGCGCGTTGACCAGGTCGAATCCGTCGGTGTAGCTGCGGTGGAAATGGACGCCCACGCTGGCTGCGCCGTTGAGGCCAGCCGCAAGTGCGAAGGCCTGACCGATGCCACCGTCTTTGCCAGCACCGGTGATGAATACCCGCTTGCCCTCCACACCCGAGCGGCGATTTTCGAACCGAAAGCGGTCTGGGACTGCTGTGTAAGCCATCTTGGTCTCCCCTCCGGGGCCCGCCTGGACTGGCGTACCTCGGTTGGCGTTCGGGTTTAGCAGTCGGGGTCCGTTTGGTTCGAGTCGGGCAGACGAACGAAAGGTACGTGTGTTACATGTCACATGGATTCTTGCCCGAAACTGTCTATGCATCGCCATGTGATGTCGATAGTTTTGGACGTCCGCTTCTGAAGAAAGGCCGTGATACCGCCGGTGAACACCATCGTGTCCTCAACTAGCCCCTCAACGAACGCAAGAGTGAATACAGGCGATTCCGATGTGAACAACATCGAGATCTACGACAGACGGGAATCAGCTGTCAGATCGTATTGTCGATCGTTCCCGGTCGTGTTCACCACAGCAGAGGGCTCACATCTCGTCGATGGACACGAAAATCGGTATCTCGACTTCTTTGCTGGTGCTGGCGCCCTGAACTACGGGCACAGCCACCCACGCATGAAGCAGGCCCTGCTGGACTACATCCAGGCAGACGGTCTCATCCACGGCTTGGACCTGCACACTGCTGCAAAGTCGGCGTTTCTGCACACGCTTGAGACTCTCGTGTTCGAGCCGCGCAACCTCGATTATCGGGTGCAGTTCACCGGCCCAACCGGCGCCAACGCGGTGGAGGCCGCCCTCAAGGTTGCTCGCAACGCAACTGGCCGCAACACCATCTTTTCGTTCATGGGGGGCTACCACGGTCACTCGCTTGGAGGCCTGGCAGCCACCGCGAACCGCGAGCACCGCGCCGCAGCTGGCGTGGCACTCCACGATGTGGTCTTCCTCCCCTTTCCGTTCGGGCAGATGGCACACATCGACACCATCGCCTACCTGCGGGCATTGCTCACCGACACCCACTCTGGCGCCGAAATTCCAGCGGCCATCATCTTGGAGACCATCCAGGCCGAAGGTGGCATCTGCATCGCCCCAGACCAGTGGCTCAGAGATCTACGCGCCGTCTGCGACGAGTTCGGGATCATTCTCATCATCGACGACATCCAAACGGGCTGCGGACGCACCGGCACATTCTTCAGCTTTGAACGGTCTGGCATCGTGCCTGACATCGTCACCCTCTCCAAGTCGCTCAGCGGCTACGGATTGCCATTTAGCGCAGTGCTGCTGCGCCCAGAGCTAGACGTTTGGAAACCGGCCGAGCACACGGGCACGTTCCGAGGTAACCAACTTGCGTTCGTTACGGCAACCGAAGCAATCAAGCTTTTCCACGATGAGCACTTCGAGTCCCGCACAGCAGCGCTGTCCGAGCAGGCAGAACGCGGTCTCACCGAGATGATTTGTGCGTTGGACGACCGCATCCAAATCCGTGGCGTCGGCTTGATGTGGGGCATCGACCTCACCCTCATTGACCCAACGGGCGCTTTCGCCAAGTCAGTGTCGCAGCAGTGCTTTGCGGATCACCTCATCATCGAGCGTGTCGGCCGCAACGATACGGTCTTGAAGATGTTGCCGCCACTGACCATCTCCCCAGATGATCTCGACGACGGCATCATGCGGATCGCCGGGGCAATCAAGCGCTGCCTCGACGCCATCGAGGCCGCCTAACCGAATATTCGTTGATCCCGCCGGTTTGTCCGGCGGGACTCATGCTCAAACAACCGGTCTCAGGCAACTGGTCTCAGCGAACCAGTCTCAGGCGAACTGGCCAACCAGGGACTTAGGCCGCCAACGTGCGGCCAACCAAATGCGCAAGCTCCGACCTGCGGTGCATGCCAAGTTTGCGGAACACCGACTGCACGTGGCTTTCGACCGTCTTTACGGACACGTACAGTTCGGCAGCCGCTTCTCGGTTGGAACGTCCCCCGCCGATCAGCAAGGCAACACGACGTTCAGCAGGCGTGAGTCCTACCTGCCAATTGTCGGTTGTCTGCATTTGGGGACGCTCCTCCCGCAAGTGGTCCTTCAACGTAACGAGCGAGCCGTCCGTCGGCGGCGCGCTCGTTACGTTTAGGACACTTGCGCTGTGAATTGTTGAAACCTCTTGGCGCATGAGGCGTGACCATTGCGGTTGACCCGAACGCTCGAACAACACCGCCGAAGACTCAAGCCACGCCGCAGCGGCCCGGTCCTTGCCGATGAGCGCCCACGCCCGACCGATGAGCTGCGCCGACCGAGCACGTTCCAGCAGGTCACCGCTAGTGTCAGCCGCCAGAACTTCCAATCTGGAGATGAGCAACACCACCTGGTCGGTTGCGTTGCCGACATCGACCGGACGACCTCCGGCGTTGAGGGCCACGACACCGGGATGTGCGCCAGTGGCCGCGAACCGCAGCTCGTGTACGGCTACTGCCGCCGCTGCCCTGGCAGATACCAACGCATCAGCGGGATCACTACCTGAACAAAGATCGATCCTGTTGCAAAGCGCTCTCGCTGCGTCGCGCTGGCCCAGCGCAAGGTGCACATCGACCAAGACCGATGCGAGGAGCCGTTCGATATGGGTGGACTGCGAGATCTGTGGGTCTTCCAGAACGATTTCGACTAGCGCACGGGCACGTTCGACCCGTAACGGGTACGAGAGCATGGATACAGCGAGTTGTCGAGTGTGGAAAGCGATATCTGCGATGTGCTGGTCAGGTTGGTTGTGCAGGAGTTGCGTTGTGGTTGCAGCCATGAGCTGAGTACCTTCCGTTTCTGTTCCGTCATAAAGAAATGCGTAACAATCCCTGTTACAGCTGTTCAATCGCCCGAACGGGCGGGTAACGACGCAACGAACGAGCTCAGCAACCCACGCAGCCGTACACTTCCAACGTGGTATCCGATCACCGGGCGGCTCATGCGTGGTACGCCGATGGCGAACTGTGGTTCGTCCATTCCACGCTTGACGCAAGGTCCGCACGGTTTCGAACGATTGCGGGTTTCGAGCTTGTTGCTCGGCTGCTTGCCAGCGCGGGTCAGGAGCAGCACGCCCTGGCGCTTTTCGGAGCACAGGAACAGAACCGGCCGATTGACACAGCTGATCGTCAAGCGCTGCTGGAATTCCGTCGCCGACTTGCGGACATAGACAACGATTTGGACGAAGCAGCTCGCTTCAACGACCCGCATCGGGCAGACCGGCTCGCCGAGGAACGAGAAGCGCTCCTTGCCGCCTTGCGAGGAATGCTCGACCGTCATGGTCGTCAGCGAGGAGTTGGCGGCGACAGTGAGCGAGCTCGGGTCCGCGCCACCCGCGCCATCCGCGCCTGCATTCAACGCATCGAAGCGGACTTGCCCCTTCTCGCCGAACATCTCACCCGACACATTCGTACTGGCGCATATTGTCTGTACACAGGCGACCGCCAAGGCTGGGTACTTACTGCCGGAGAACGTCCCGCGTTCGTCAGCCCTCAGGGTGTTACAGCCGTTTTCTCCGACACAACGGCGGCTACAGCTCCCAGGATTCTGCCGACCCTTGAGACGCCACCGCTCAACCGATTTGCCCCACGCCAGCTTGATGAACGCGAAACCATTCCATGGTTCGGCGCCGAGCGTTACCTGACAGCCCTTGGTGACCTGACCGAAGCAAACCGGCCAATTGTCCTGGTCAGTGGTGGACCCGGGTCCGGAAAGTCCCGTCTTCTTCGCGAGGTGCAACGGCGCCAGTCGCAAGCGGGCGTGCTCGTTATGTACGGCAGCAACGACGAGCGCTTCAGCGTTCCGTTCCAACCATTCGAACGTGCATTCACGGAGCTTGTGGAACGCCACGGATCACGAGCTGTTCTCGGCCCGGAGGCAAGCCAACTCGCTTCGCTCCTGCCGCACCTCGTGACGGACGAAGCACCGAGCGAGGGTCGCCACCGATCACCGGACCATCTCAGAACCGTCGACGCTGTCGTCGCGTGGTTCGCCAGTCTTCCGCCTGCGCAGTCCGTTGCCGTGGTGATCGAAGACCTGCACCATGCAACGGAAGACACCATCACGCTGCTGCTGGCAATCATCCAGCGAACACGGGTTGGCCTGTTCCTCAGCTACGACCCGAAAAGTGTTCCTCCGTCGCACCCCTCACATCGGCTGATGTCGGAGCTCGTCACTGGGCAGTCACAGGTTCAAGCCATTGAGATGACGCCGTTGACGGGCGCGGATCTTGCCCAGGCGATTGAAGCCCTGCTCCCAGCATCAGTTGGTCCTCGGTCTGCCATCGCCGAGTGGGTGATGGCCAGAGCTGAAGGTAATGCGATGCTCTCGATCGAGCTCATTCGTAGTCTGCGCTCGGTCGCCCCGGCAGACATTTCGCGGCTCATCCGACAGCGAGACCCCCGACTCGATGCAGTTCGTTCGGCGGCCGGAGCAGAGCGGACGCGACTGAAGCAGATCGTGAGGGGACGGCTCACGTCAGATCTCGGAGATGGGGCCATCAGAGTTCTCCAGCACGCCGCGGTCTTGGGTCAAGAATTCGATCCAGAAACCCTGGCTGCCCTGACCGAACGCAACTTTGCTGAGCTGATTGGAGATCTCACTGCAGCAAGCGATCGCGGAATCATCGTGGTTTCACGTCGGGTGCCTTTGCGTTTTCGATTCGCCAACGGAGTCGTTCGTGACGTGTTGTACGAAGACCTGTCTGAATTGGACCGGATCGTGCTCCACACTCGCGCTGGAGAACACCTCGCTGCGCACTTCGCACCCAACGAACCCGACCGCGCAGCCCATCTCGCGTATCACTTCAGCCACGCCGCAGGCTCTGGGCGCGCAGCTGATGCTTTTCACCATGCGGTCCAAGCCGGAGACGACGCCTACGCCCGACGCGGGTTCGGCGACGCTGCTGGCTGGTATGCAAATGCAGAATCATTGTTGGAACTGCATGACATCGAGCATGGCTCAGGGGAAGTCGACGCAGTCACACTTGCGTTCCGCCGCGGATGCGCAGAGACACGTTCCGGGCTCGCCGAGGGACGCTCCACCCTCCTCCGGGCAGCACAGACGGCGCTCGCCGAAGGACGGATGGAAGACGTTCGCAACGCAGCGCTTGAGGCGAATCGTGGATTGTTCTCGCAGGCGCTCCGAGCGGACGGACCGTGGATTGCAATCATCGCCCTCGCCCTTGAGTCCACTGATGACCCCGACACCACTGCGGAGTTGCAGGCAGTACTCGCCTCGGAGATGCTGTGGGCCGAAACTGCTGACAACCGTTTTGCGTTGAGCGATACAGCTTTGGCCACTGCGCGCGAACGCGGAAGCGCGCAGACATTGGCTCGGGTCCTGTTCCGACGCGGTCACACGGTGGCGTCTGCTGACCATTGGACTCAACGGGTAGAGGAGGCCGACGAACAACTGGAAGCAGCCACAGAAACCGGCGACGATCTCCTGGTACTCCAGGCAATGCAGTCATGCGCATCTGCGCTGCTGGCAGCCGGCGACGCCCACGCGTCTATGGCATTCGGTGAAGAAATGCTGCGCAGAGCAGACCGCCTCGGGCTGCCCGTCTGGCGGTTCATGGCGTTCATTGGCAAAGCCGGACTGCTCGTTCATGAAGGCCGCCTCGATGATGCGGCCCGAGCGGTGGGGTCCATGTTCTCCCTCGGCGTCCAGGCCGGATATCAGGAAGATGCGCTCTCGTTTGCCGCAGATCTGTCCGTTGCAATTGCGCGTTGGCGTGACGATCTGACGCCAATGGTGCAACCAATGCTGACGATCGCCGCAGACCCAATTCACTGCGCGCAGGTTGGTTTCCTTGTTGGACCCAGGTTGTTTGATGCAGGCGAAACCAGCGTTGCGCAAACGGTCCTGGATTCTGCGGTGAGTCTTGGCGTCGGCGCAGTTGCGCCGAACTTCATGGAGTTTTCGGCTCTCACCAATCTCACCTACTTGTCCCTTCGCTTGCACGACACACGAATCAGTTGGGATCTCCTCCAACGGCTGAACGGCCTTGAGGAATGTTTTCCCTGCACCACGACAACCGCCCCGTGTGGCTTTCACAGCATGGCGATGCTCCATGCATTGAACGGAGACACCGACACCGCAGTCAAACTGTTTGGTCGAGCGATCGAGCTGCATCAAGCGCAAGGAGCCCCCCTACTGATGCTTGAATCCACTCTGGAACTTGCCACCGTGCTGCACGCAAACGGTTCGATTCCCGAGGCCAGCCGACTCTTGACGCAGGTGGCGTCTGAGGCAAAAGCATTCGGGGCGCGGTTCCTGATCCGACGTGCTCACGACTTCAGTCCGCAGTGAACTAGAAAGCAGATGAGCACAGGCCGACGGACGCGCCTGAGAATACGGAAACGTGCAATGACGGCACAGCACCAATCCACAAGCATGGCTTCACGACGCCAACTTCATGACTTCATAGAGACAACCCAATGAGTGCTATCGGCGACGCAGCAAGTGTTGCAAAGCGGGCGGTCAAGGCTGTCCGTGAAAAGGCACTCCCCCGCCGAAAACCGAACGATGACTCAGTCTCCGGACCGCGATCAGTTGGAACTGATTCGGCTCCCGTCGTTCCGTTTCCGATCAACAAGGTTCCTTACGTCCGGGAAGGTTCGCTACGGAACCACGCCATCACGTATTCGTATTTCTGTGTCGGCGATCGAATCGCAAAACAGATCGGCGTCGAAAACGTCAATTGGTGCAGCTTCGCTGCGTGGGCGTCGAGAACGGTGGGCCACGTTCTCAATGAGGACGAACTGCCGGGGCGCCTCGCAGGATTCGTTACGAAAGCACCACGAATCACCAAGCGACCCTTATTGAAATGCGTCTCGCTGGCACGATATGCAGCATTTCAACGACACAGAAGCGCCCTGATTGATGGCAATACCGCAGTCTTCAGCGACATAGCGCAGCGGTTCGTGGAGCTCATCCCGTTTTTGCACCCAAATGTTGAAGACGACCGATTCGAGGCCTGGCTTGTCGGTTTTCGAGCACCTGCTGATCGCCCGGACCTCGCAGCACAGATTGATTCACTGCGTGACGGTTTTCGACTGTACCGCCGTGCTGCTCTGATTGACATCGACGTTCCCGGGAACTTGCTCGTCCGAGCGGAGATGCTCTTCGTGGCTGCAGCCCACGTCGGTGCGTACGAGCAGATGCTGCTCCAGCCATCTATCGAATCCGCCCTGCTGCTCCGTTCCGGCACAGGGTCCACGGCGACAGGTCCACGCCGAGCGATCGCGCACGTTCTCACCGACCTCATGGTGGTCAACACTCCTGTCGGCCCAGTCCGGATTGGCACCCCGGTGCTCGAAAATCCGTGGTCCATCAACGCGAAGCCAGTTGTCGACCGAGCGAAGCCAGCAACCGTTCACGCCGAAGCGCTCTATGAACGCTTCCCTCTTCCAGCCGCCGGGCGGGTCGACAACTGGGCCGACTACGAGCAGCGTATGGCTTGGATTGTGGAGTTTTTCCGCTGGTTCAGCGCTCACCCAACCTTCGCAGAAAACCCGTTCGACCTCGCAGATCGCAGGACCCGAACAACAATGGACCGGATCATCGCTGATGCGGTCTCGCGGTTCGGCGCCCCGGAAGACCTGGCCGCCGTCTCCGCGTTGGACCTTGAGCACGCTCGTTCCATGACCAGGTTTGTGAACGACCTGTCTTCTGGCATCGTGCCTCTTCCCATCGTGTCAGAAGCCGATCTGGATTCGGCCAGAGAGTCAATGGACCCGCCAGTTGACGCTCTCATTCAGGCAATAAGTGAGTATACGAACTGCGTCCGACCCGATGAGCTCACGCGAGAAGTCATGCGCCTCGCACATAGCGCGCCACAAAGCGCTTCCGCGATCCACACAAAAGTTCATGCGTTCCTTTCGGACGGGGTACAGCCTCCGAGCTGGATGGACGACGAGAAGATCCGTCTCGCTCGGACCTTCTTTGCCGATCATGCGCTGGACATCACGTCGGTTCTGTTCTACTGCGCGCTGCCAACTTGTTACGCGTGTGGCGACGGTGCAGCGGTGGTGCGCCTCACGGAAGAACTGGTTTCCCACACCCACCGGCGCACCTCGGAGACAGCACAGTTCATCTTCGATGTCATGGGCTACAACACGCCGGGCCTTTCCGGGTGCGATTCGTTTCTACCCGGCACGCCAGTGCACCACGCAGTCATGGGCGTCCGCCTTCTGCACGGCACGGTGCGTTCCTATGCACGCAGTGAGCTGATCTCTGCCACAAAGCCCATCAACCAGGAGGAGATGCTCGGAACAATCCTCGCATTCAGCACGGTTACCTTGCGGGGGATGCGACGCATTGGGATTCACCCCACGCCAGACGAAGCCGCGGCGTATTGGCATATTTGGTCTGTGGTTGGGGCGATGCTCGGCATCGATGAATACCTGGTCAATGTCGAACTCGAAGAGGCCTACCGGTTGACGGATCGATTGGCCGACCGCCTTGTGCGGCCATCGCGCGACGGGGCAGAACTGGCCGACGCGTTACTCAAGGACATGCACAGGTCGTCGGTTGCCATTATGGGCCCTGCTGGTCACTTGGTGCGTTCGGTTCATCCGGCGCTCATCCGTTACATGAGCAGAGCCGACGTTGCGTTGGCGCTCAACTTGCGGCCTTCCTTTGCGGTTCGAAGTGCAGTGCGCTTGACGCCGATTTTCATCTCGATAGGCCACGGATTGCGTCGCAACTGGTCGCCGATGCGGCGGACTGCAAACTGGTGGGCCAGGGAGATTCTGAAGGAGTACATGACCATCGATCGAGGGACTAACCGACCCAAGTTCGATTTCGGCCTAGCCACTCACACTCCGAACAGAACCGATCGCCGCCAAACAACGAAGCGCTAGCCATATCGCCCGTCATCGGTGTGACCAACGCCACCGATAGGTTCACCGGGGTTTGGTGAGCTTCCCCTATGTTGAGCCAACTGCCCCACAGAAGCGCCTGACGTAGCCCTGCAACGATTTTCAGCTGTGCCACTTGCGTACCTGCGTTTGCCGCCCAACACCGAAGGACTCCGGATGATCACCCGTCTCGCTCGAATCTGCTTCCGCCGCCGCCGGGCTGTCCTTGGCATCTGGATCTTGATGCTCGTCGTTGCCGGCGTGCTCTCCGGCACGCTTGGCGCCGACTACAAGACCGAGTTCTCGCCTCCAAGTAGCGAGTCCGAGGAGGGTTTCAACGTCGTGAAGAAGTACTTCCCCGATGCCGGCGGCGGCGGTGCCTTCAACGGCCAGTTGCTCTTTCGCACGGAAGCTGGCGTGAACGACCCGGCGGTGAAGGCAAAGATGGAGACCTTCTTTGCGGAGGCGGCCAAGCTCAAGGGCCTCACCATCACGTCGCCCTATTCGCCTCAAGGCGTGCAACAAATCTCGAATCAAGGGGAACTGGCCGGAAAACTGGCGTTTGCCAACGTCGACATCGACCTCGGACTGTCGCAACAAGATCTCTTGGCGTACACAAAGAAGCTGCAGAAGGTCAAGCCACAACTAGACGCCGGCGAAGTGCTTCTCGGTGGTCAGGGATTCGCAGAGTTTGAACCACCCGCCACAGAGCTCATCGGCCTCGCCTTCGCCGTCATCATTTTGATCCTTGCGTTCGGATCCGTCCTCGCGATGGGTTTGCCGATCGGAATTGCTCTGTTCGGAATCTTCGCCGGCACCGGCCTACTGGTCATCGCGACGCAATTCCTTTCCGTTCCCGACTTCACTCCGCTGATCGGCGTGATGATCGGCATCGGTGTCGGCATTGACTACGCGCTGTTCATCATCACCCGATACCGAGACGGGCTGAAGCTGGGCCATACCTACGAAGAGGCAACCGTCGAGGCGATGGACACGGCCGGTCGCGCAGTCTTCTTCGCCGGCATCACCGTGGTCATCAGCGTGCTTGGTATGTGGGTCATGGGCCTCAAATTCATTCAAGGCTTAGCAGTTGGCGCTTCGGCAACCGTGCTCACCGTGCTGGCGGCGTCGCTCACGTTGCTCCCTGCGCTCTTAGGATTCGCTGGTCACCGCATCAACGTCACACGGTGGCGCGGGCTCATCGCCGCAGTGGGCCTGGCCCTGGCGTTCCTCGGAGGTGGCATCAAGCAGCCGGTGCTCGCCATCGCAGGCGCAGTCATCATCGTCGGTTCAATAGTGCTCAGCTTCTTCATTCCGAAGCTGCGCGCCGAGGTGCCCCATCGGGTTGAAAAAGCGCAGCGAGACACCATTTGGTACAAGTGGAGCCGCGTCGTGCAGCATCGTCCATGGACGATGGCCCTTATTGGCATCACCATCTTGTTGGCTTTGGCTTCACCCGTGCTGTCCATGCGCCTCGGCTTCAGCGACGACGGCAACTTCCCAGAGCGCACAGAGACTCGGCAGGCGTACGACCTCATCGCGGACGGTTTTGGAGCAGGCTACGCGGCACCTTTTTTTGTCATCGCCGAGCTTCCTAGCCCCGGCGACCTGACAACTGTCGATGCACTGCAAAAGACCATCGCAGCCAATCCCAACGTGGCTTTCGCCAGTCCTCCAATTCCAAACGGACCGAATCCCCAAGCGGCCATGATTCAGATCGTTGCCAAGTCAGCGCCGCAAGACGTCGCAACCGACGAGCTCGTCAAACAGATTCGTCGGGAAACCGTCCCAGCAGCCATCAGCGGGACCGAGGTCAAGGCCTACGTTGCTGGTACAACCGCAGCCAACTTGGACTTTTCTGCCTACCTGGGCCGCCGCACCCCGGTGTTCTTCGGTGCAGTGCTGGGACTGTCGTTTCTGCTGTTGATGATGGTGTTCAGATCACTCTTGGTACCGCTCAAAGCTGTCATCATGAACCTTCTCTCCATCGGCGCCGCCTACGGCGTGATGGTTGCCATCTTCCAGTGGGGTTGGTTGAAGGGTCTCGTCGGTGTTGGCAAGGGCGGCCCAATCGAGCCGTTCATTCCCATGATGCTCTTCGCCATCGTGTTTGGCCTCTCCATGGACTACGAAGTCTTCTTGCTCTCGCGCATGAAGGAAGAGTTCGACCGCACTGGGGACAACGCAAGTGCCGTTGCAGACGGGTTGGCTGTTACCGCCCGGGTGATCACCGCTGCAGCGGCCATCATGGTTGTGGTGTTTGGAGCTTTCCTGTTGGAGGACTTGCGGACCATCAAGATGTTCGGCATTGGTCTGTCAGTTGCAGTGCTCATCGACGCAACCATCGTGCGCATGTTGTTGGTGCCTGCAACCATGGAACTGCTGGGCGCCAAGAACTGGTGGCTACCCGGCTGGTTGGACAAAATCCTCCCGCACCTCAACATCGAAGGTGGCCACGACCCATCCGTCGGCCACCACGAGGTTGAGCCAGCACCGGTTGGCTGAGAGACCAGCAAGGGACCAGCAAGAGGGGTCCTGTCTACAGGGGACCGCCACTCTCGGCCAGAGTCACGCCAGCCACATCGTTGCGTCGGCCGGCACTACAAGTTGATCGACATGGCCAGCTACGGAAGCCAATTGGACGTGTCGATCGCCAACCACGGCAGGATCCAGCCCCACAGCTGAACCGGTCGGATTGAACACAACCAGCGTGTTACCACGAGCGAACCCAACGACCGTTGGGTTCAGACCGTCCACCCATTCGAAATGATCCGTGCGCATACCTTCAAGCGCACCACGTGCTGAGCCGGCTTTTCTAAAAAACTCCAACGCGGACGCGGAGTCGCCTGCTTGTGCTCCCACCGACAGCGAGCCCCATCCGGCTGGCTGCGGCAACCAAGAGGTCAGCGCGTTCTCTGGGACGGAGAAGCCGTGAGAACGGCTGGGTTCGCGCTCCCATGGCAAGGGAACCCGGCAACCATCTCGGCCCAGCGATTCACCGTTGGAGTTGTGGAACACAGGGTCTTGGCGCGCATCGTCCGGCAGGTCAAGGACCTCGGGAAGACCCAGCTCTTCCCCTGCGTATAAATAGACACAACCTGGCAACGCAAGCGCCAAGCCTGCCGCCGCACGTGCGCGCCGCTGACCAAGCGCATCGTCCACGGGTGCCTGGGAAATACGGAACACGCCATCGTGGAATCCGCCCATTTGGACCGCATCCGAGCGCCCGTATCGGGTGGGGGTTCGTTGCGTGTCGTGGTTGTTGAGGGTCCAGGCCGGGAGCAGGCCGTGAGGCAGGCTGGCCGCCAACGTGGAATGGATCACTTCGCGGATTCGATCGGTGTCCCAAGCAGCAAGCATGAGATCGAACGCGAACGCCTGATGAAACTCCTGAGGGTTGGCATAGGCCACCATCAGCTTGGGGTCGTTGGGCGAGAACGCCTCGGCCACCAGCAACAACTGGCGACCATGCTTAGCTTCGTAGTTGTTGACAAGGTCGCGCCATTGCCGCCAGACGTGGTGTTGCCACTCGACGTAGGTGTACATAGGGTTGAGAGGAGAATCCACGTCTGCTTCGGACGCATCGGGCAACCCTTCGACCTTGCCCAGGTAGATCACCGCGTCGGCGCGGAACCCATCCACACCGCGGTCAAACCAAAACTGCAGCATGTCCTCGAAGTGCTTGACCACCTCTGGATGGTTGAAGTTCCAGTCTGGTTGGTAAGACGTGAAGACGCCCAGGTACCACTCACCGGGCGAACCGTCGGGCTCTGTCACGCGGGTCCAAGCCGAACCGCCGAAGATGGCCTTCCAATTGTTGGGTGGTTGGGATCCGCCTACCCCACGGCCAGCCCTGAACCAGAACCGTTCGCGTTCTGGCGAACCGGGCCCCGCCGCGACCGCGGCGGTGAACCACGGGTGTTCGTTGGAGCAATGGTTGGGTACAACGTCGAGAATGACTCGAATGCCAAGCGCTCGAGCCGTCGCAACCATTTCGTCGAATTCGACCATCGAGCCGTAGTCAGGCTCGATGTCGAAATAGTCAGCCACGTCATAACCGTGATCTCGTTGCGGCGAAGGGAAGCACGGGTTGAGCCAAATGGCATCGACACCAAGCGACTTGATGTACTCCAACCGTGACGTGATGCCGGCAAGATCGCCGATCCCGTCGCCGTTTGCATCGGCGAAGGATCGGACATAGATCTGGTAGACGGACGCATGTCTCCACCAGGGAGCCGAAGAGTCCATTGTGGGTTAGCCCTTGACGGACCCGGCCAGCAGGCCACGAACGAAGAACCGCTGCAACGCAAGGAACACGGTGACAGGCACAACCATCGACACGAAACCCGCCGCGGTGAGCAAGTGCCAAGACTGGCCCCGAGTTCCCGTGACTTCAACCATCTTTGCGATGATCGGGGTGTTATCAGATCCGCCAAAGACTAAACCGACGAGGTAGTCGTTCCAGATGTACACGAACTGGAAAATGGCGACGGACGCAATGGATGGCAGCGACAGCGGCAGAACCAACTTGTAGAACATCGTGAGGTGTGAGGCGCCGTCGACACGCGCGGCTTCGATGATCTCCCTGGGAAGCGAGCCAATGAAGTTCTTCAGCAGGAAGATACAAAACGGCAAGCCGAAGATGCTGTGCGCAATCCACACTGCGACAACGGAGTTGGCAAGGCCGAGGTCGGGGATGATCGTGACGCTGCCAAGGTGAGCCCCGCCGGTGAAGAACCGGAGGATGGGAATCAGACACATCTGCAACGGCACGATGAGCATGCCCATGATGAAGTTGAAGATCCAGTCCCGACCTTTGAACTCGATCCACGAGAAGCCATATGCGGCAAGGGCCGCCACGCCTACGGAGATGATGACCGAAGGCACCGTGATGCGGAACGAGTTGCCAATGAAGGTGCTGAGGCCGTCGTTGCCCGGCTGCGTGGACAGGACGCCCTTGTAGTTGGCAAGCGTGAAGTGCGTGGGGTTCTTGAAGAACGTCCACCACCCGGTGGTCTTGACGTCAAGCTCCGGTCGGAACGACGAGATGAACACGCCAAACGTTGGAACTGTCCACAATATGGCAAGCATCCATACCAGGATGCGGCCCGGCCGGCTATGAAAACTCTGCGCAACCGAGGTGCCCAGTTTCTCTTTTCCAAGTTTTTGCGGTGCTGGCACAGGGGAGTCTGTGACCGTTGCAGTGGACGTAGCGGACATCAGTTGGTCTCCTCGACGTGGCGCTGCACGCGGCGGTTCCACACCACGATGGGGAAGCACAGCAGGAACAAAAGAACTGCAAGTGCGGCGCCAGCGCCGTCACGGATCTCAGTGAACTTCTTTTGGTAGAACTCGTTCGCAAGGGTGCTAGTACCGAAACGCCCGCCGGTTGCAGCGGCAACCGTATCGAACGCTTTCAACGATCCGAGCGCAACCAAGGAGGTAACCGTTGCGATGGTGCCCTTGATGTACGGAATGGTTACCTTACGGAAGACCTCACCGCGGGTGGCCCCATCGACGGTGGCTGCCTCTTGCAATTCCTGAGGCACGCCCTTGATAGCTGCGGACAGCACCACGGTTGCGATGCCTGCCTGCGCCCAGATGAAGATGATGATCAGCAAGATGGTGTTGAAACCCGGAGCCCAGCTGGGCGGTTCGAACGGGCCAAACCCACGTTCAATGAGCCAGTTGCGGCCTTCCTCGCCGCCGCCCATGTTTTCGGGCAAACGCAGGCCCTTGGTGATCTCGTTCAACATGCCTGCACGAAACGAGAAGCCCCGCTCGGCGTAGATGAACTTCCAGGTGATGCCGGCGCCAACCAGAGAGATGGCGACGGGCAGGAATATCAGGGTTTTCGCAATGGCCTCGCCCTTCATCCCATCGGCATAGCGAGCAAACGTCAGCCCCAACGCCACCGTGATGGCAGTGGCGATGAACACCCATGCGATGGAGTTGACGATGGAAAGGCGGATTCCGGCGTCTGACCACATCAACTGGTAATTCTCGAAGCCGACGAAGGTCTTTCCGTTGACGTCATCGTGGAAGCTGGCGATAACAGTTCCGACCGCCGAGATGAACAGTCCACCGAAGGCGAACAAGATTGCGAACAACACGAACGGAACGGCGTGAAGTTTGTCTCGCAGCTTCTTCGGAAGCGCTTCTATACCGAGGTACACGAGCAGGAAGATTGCTGCGAATCCCGCCACACCTCCCACGATGAGACCGATAGTTTTCAGAAATTCCATTGAGATTCCATGTGCGAAAGCGACTCCATGTGCGAAAACGTGGCCCTCACCACTGAACGCCAAGACACCAGCGATTACCGCAGAATCCTAGTGGCTTCAAAACTGCGGCAGTGACCAACGTCACAACTTTTTGAAACGAAAAGTGCCCGCGCCGCCGAAGCGGGCACGGGCACTCGAAGGTGTTTCGTGTGGGCTCACAGCCCAAACGGAACTTCAGATCGTGAGATCAGGCTTTTGGCCAGCTCTTTTCGATGTTGTTCAGCGTGTCGTCGGTTGACTGACCGGTGATCCACTTGGTGATTTCGGTCCAGAAGGTACCTGCACCGACTGCGCCTGGCATGAGGTCAGAAGCGTCGAAACGGAAGACGTCAGCACCCTTGAGAAGTTCAGCAAACTTCTTGTTGACTGGATCTGGGTACTTGCTGGTGTCGATGTCCTTGCGTGGGAACAGCTCGCTGCGGACCTTCAACAGGTCGTATGCGTACTGCTGCGAGCTGCCGTAAGCAAGAGCGTCCATCGACTCTTTCTTTGCGGTACCGGCTGCCCAGATGTCTCCAGCGCCGAGCATGTACTTCGGGCCACCAGCAGGGCTAGGAAGGTAGAACGTGCTGACCATTCCGTTGTCACCAATGGTGGTGCCGGTTGGCCAGATGTCCTTATAGAACGAAGCCTGACGGTGCATGTAGCACTTGCCCTCGAGGATCGGGAAGCCGCCCTCTTGGAACTTAGTGGTTGCGATGTTCTTGATTGCGGACTCGCTACCGATGTACTTAGGGTTCTTAACGAATGACCCGACGGCGTCCATCACGGCCTTGACCTTGGGGTCGTTGAATGGGATCTGGTGGTTGACCCACTGGTCGTACACCTTCTCGCCGTTGGTACGAAGCATGAAGTCTTCCATCCAGTCAGTGAGGACCCAACCGGTGGCGACACCGGACTCTGCGCCGACACACCATGGGGTGCCGCCGTCAGCAACGATCTTGTCGGACAGAGCGACGAGTTCCTGCTGGCTCGTAGGGATCTTGTAACCCTTGTCGGAGAACGCCTTGGGGCTGTACCAAACGAGGGACTTGATGTTGGCGGTCTGCGGGATTCCGTAGACCTTGCCGTTGACGGTGCCGTACTCGAGCCAACCTGCGATGAAGTCCTTCTGAGCAGACGAGAGCGCAGCGCCGGTGAGTGGCTTCAGCTGGCCTTTCTTGGCGATGGACGCAAGAAGACCTGGCTGGGGGAACTCGATGACGTCAGGTGCATTGCCGCCAGCGAGGCGGACGTTGACCTGAGTTTCGAACTGGTCGGTGCCTTCGAAAACGATCTTGGCGCCGGTGCACTTCTCGAAGGGGGCATACGCGTTACGACGCTGCGTTGCACCTGGGTCGGTTGCGCTGTCACGAACCGGCGAGAAGATCTTGACCGTCTTACCCTTGTACTGGTTCTTGCACTGGATTTTTCCGGCCGCAATGGACTTCGGGGCCGTTGCTGCATTTGCAGCGAGCGGCGCTCCGAGGACGGCGAGGGCAGCGAGTGCTACCAACGGCGTTGAGATTTTCATTCAGTTCTCCCCTATGGATGATTCTGGGTCAACGCCTGCCTTGCTGCAAACGTTTACATGACAGTAACACAACGGAATTCCGGCGTGTGTCACCCGTCACCGGGTATCTCCTGAACGCTGGTCATTGAGGTCACCGGACATCGGGGATTGACCTCGAAACATCCTCAGGAACGTTTACTTCTTAGGCTTTCGCGTCGGAACCACACGACCTTGGCTTGCCACACCTGCCGAAGTGGTCGGATCACTTGCCTGCAAGTCTCGGGTGGTGATTGGGGCAGACGTTGACACTTCCGTAACCACAGGAGCGCTCGTGGTTAGATCCGTGGTCACAGCACTCGAGACCGTAGTCACAACGGTTGGGGCGATCGTCGTCGCAACGGTTGTCGTAACCGTGGTCACAACGGTTGTTCTTCTCGGTCGAACCGTCGTCGGAGGCGTTGTCGCCGCTGTTGACGCAACGGTCGAATCAACCGTTGTCGGCAGCGTCGTCGCGACAGTCGTCGGTAGGGTCGTCGCAACAGTCGTGGCGACCGTCGTCAGCCTCGTCGTCGCCCTCGTCGTCAGCCTCGTCGTCGGCAGGGTTGTCGGAAGCGTCGTCGGCAGGGTTGTCGCAACCGTCGTCAGCCTCGTCGTCGCGACACGAGTCGTGGGGTCCTGGGTAGTGTTCGGTGCGCTCGAAACTGCCCGTGTCGTTGCGACCGTTTTCGTGGACGCCGGTGACGCCACCGATCCAAATCCAGGGGAAACAAAGACAGTGCCAGACGGCCCGCCAGATACCTGACCGCCGCTGCTAGCGGTGCTCGTTGAGCCCGGAAGGGCAGAGGGCTGCGTCCCAACTGTGACAGCCGTCTCCGGTCCCTGCTCGACGGTCCGGGAACCACCAGATGCCGACGTGACCGGCCCGACCTCCGTCGAGGTAGCCCTGCCTTGAGCATTCGTGATCACGGCGGAAGACTTCTGCCCCGGAGGTGGCGACGTTCGGCGCACTGTGACGCCAAGCACCTCGGTCTGTGGCAGCGTCACGGTCGTTGGGAGCGTCACGGTAGTGCCCGGCTGACCAGTCTCAGATTTCGGCCGCTCCTGTCGCGTGCTCGCCGGGCCGCTCCACGACGACTCGACCGACGGAACCGAGATGTCCACGAACCGCTCCTCAAGCGGGGCCGTTGGCATCACATCAGGTTGACCCTGCAGCGCATCGCCGAAGGAGGGAAGCGTGGACTCGGATGCAGGTTTTCCTAAGACGACAAGAGAACGAAGCTTCTCGTGCGTTGCGGGAAGAAATGGTAACTGCACCGCGCCTGTGAGGTGAAGGAACTCCAGCACGATCAGCACCGGAGCGAAAAGAGCCACCCTCAGTAGCAGTTTTAATCGGTGCTGCAGCACCATCCGGTCTCCGAGGACCGCCGAGGACACCAACAACCGATCGGCGATGCCTTCGTACTCCTCATTCGCCAGAGGTCGGCTTCTTTCTCGGTCTTGACCTGCCACTTCATCTCCTGATTTTCGCTCACCATCCTCGCGCGTCCATCGCACTGCATCGAGCATGCTTGACAGCACACACAACCTCCGGGCGTGTCCCGCGAGTTCGGACCCAAATTTTCGATGCGGCCCAGGACCAACCCAACAAGTCCTCCAGGCTCTGAACAATCACTGTACGTAGCGTTTCGCTCGCCTAGCGACCTTCCGCCGCCCGGTGTTCAACCTCTGACCACACGATGCTCCGTGCTTCGTCGACAACAGCCTGCGAAAGTGGCTCGGCTGTGAAGTGTTCAAACGCATGAATGGCTTGCCAAAAGAACAGTTCGGCACCCGAGATGGCGGTGGCCCCCGCAACCCGTGCCGCGACGAGAAACTCGGTGCGGAGAGGAATGTAGACAGCGTCGAACACCCAAGAAGCTGACACAAGGTTTCTCGGCTGCACCGGATTGCCTGGGTGGTGATGCATTCCGATGGGGCTGCAATTGACCACCCCCGTAGCGTCACTGCATGCCCCGTTGGCTGATTTCGCCACTATCGCCCGGACATTTGTTGCGGCGACCAGTCGTTGAGCGAGATCTTGCGCCCGTGTGACCTCGGGGTCAAACATTCGGATCTCTTCAGCGCCGAGGGCTTGCAACGCAAACGCAGCGGCTCGGCCGAATCCACCTGTTCCGATCAGTGCAATTCGCTTCAGCCCGCCGGCCGGGACGAGGTTGCGCAGTGCCTGCTGCAGCCCCGTGCAGTCGGTGTTGTGTCCCACCATGCGCCCGTCAGGGAGGAAGCAGACCGTATTGCATGCGCCCATCGCCTCAACCAGTGCATCGGGTTCAATAAGTGCGCACACCGCCTCCTTGAATGGATGCGTGACGTTTACACCGACCCGACCCTCGGAGCGACACTTGTCCAAGAAGCGGCCGAGTTCGGGAGTGAAGGACCTGTCGTGGTCGAAGACTGGGTAGTCGACAACTCGGTTTGTCAATTGGCCAAGGATGACGTGGAGTCCCGGCGACATGGATCGCCCGATGCCGTGCCCAACAAGTCCGAGGCCTATCCGTGCAGCACTCATAGTCCGGCTCTGTTGGCAGCCTGCGCTGCAAGTCGAATTGGCGCATTGGCTGCCCCAAATCCGGAATACGAAACCCGTTGTACGAATTCGAAGAAGACTCCGTGAATCTCCTCCGTGTACAGATGAAGATATTCACCATCGCCCTGACGGTCGTACAGAAGGTTGTCGGCAGCGAGGCGGTCAAGGGTCGCCGCGTCGAGGTCGAACCGGGCCGCAAGGTCGTCGTAGTAGTTGGTACCGATTGGAAGCACGATCGACTTGTCGATGGTCTGCAACACGAGGTTGAGATCGGTCGCAGCGAAGGCGATGTGTTGCACGCCAGAACCATGGACCGTGGCGCGAAATCGTTCCGGAGAGGTGGAGGCACTCGCCGCAGCGTTCAACGGGATCCGCACCGCGCCGTTTCGCGACACGACCGTACGAGAAGTCACGAGACCGCCGAGGTCGGCAAACTCCATCGGAGGTTGCAGCTCGAGACCCAGCGCTGCTCGGTAGAACAGAAGCGCTGACAACAGCTCATATGGCGCAACGGCCTGAGCTACATGGTCGATAGTCAGCCATGGCCCGAGCACAACGCTTTGGACATTCGCGTTGGCTGCGTCTTTTGGTGTCTCGACGGGATCGAAGTCTGTCTCCGTGAAGTGTGGAGCCGCAGCGTCGACGAGATAGACGAGTGACCCGCCCACCCCGGAGATCGCAGGCAACGGCATCTCGCCGGCTTCTTTCGTTCGTTTGATCTCGTCGCAGCGGTATGCCGCTGTCCTGCTGAGCAGCGCAGCAGCGTCGTCGGTCTGGATTCCGATGCCGCTGACAAACGTACGTCGGATGGATGCAAGATCGCTTGTGTAGGTCGACGGTTCTGCATTCAGCGCGATCCATGCACCGCCCATCTCAAACAAGTCCACGGCCTTCGAACGGTGACAATGAGTGAGCGAGAAACCGAGACGACCCAGTAAGTCGGTCAGCGATGCACGTTCGGATTCGGTGGACACTGCAAACTCGATGAACGAAAAGCCGGTGACGGCGGGCGTGGGAAGCGGACGCGGGGACTGCGTCCACTGGGGCGGCTGCGACGGTTGTGCAACGAGCAGCGACGGACGGCCGGACTGCGCAACCAGTTGCTCCTCCAACCACACCATCGACCGATAGCCATCGGTTGCGGTTTGTTCCGCCGGGGCTGTCCGAAAGTCGTCGTTGAAGATCTCGTGCGACAGCACGCCGTCGTACCCAACTGCCAAAAGTTCCGAGATCACCGCTGCCACCGGATAGTCGCCCTGTCCAGGGAAGTTGCGCATATGGCGGCTGTGGCGCAGCACCTCCATGTCCAAAGTCGGAGCGTCGGCCAACTGAACAATTGCGATGCGGTCCGCTGGCACGTGGCGCAACGGGGAGATTGGATTACCCCTCACAAATAGGTGGTATGTGTCCACCACAAGACCAACTCCGGAATGATCGGCGCGCTGAACAATTTCCCAGGCGGTGGTCCAGTCACGCACGAAGCGTCCCCAGGCAAGCGCCTCGTAGCCAATCCGAAAGCCCCTCCGAGCGGCACGTTCACCTAGCTCATGCAGGTCCTCCGCAGCGCGGCCGATTCCATCAACTGCGTCAGGCGAGCAACTACTGGGAACAAGCAACAGGTTTGTACCGAGGCGCTCCATCAGGTCGAACTTGCGTTCCGCTCGGCCGAACGCCGCGCTGCGACGAGCGTCAAGCAGCCCCTCGAAATCTCGAAAGGGCTGCAGCGCAAAGATTGTCAATCCGAGGTCGGCCGCCATCGAACGGACGGTCTCGGGTGACTCTATTGCCGCAGTGAGATCTGCGTCGAACAGTTCGAAGCCGTCGAACCCAGCACGAGCGATGGCTTCGAGCTTGGTTTGCAACGTTCCGGAGAGCGACACCGTTGCAATTGAGGTCTTCACGGTGCAACCGTCGGCGACACGATTCGGCCGAGCCCTTGGATCATGGTTCCGTATGCGCGCCGAGAAACACTCGGGCGATATCCGGGTGGTGCAGCAACGTATCCGCGTTGCCTTGCAATGCCAAGCGACCTTGTTGCAACACAATTCCGTCGTCACTTATGGCCAACGCCTGCTTTGCGTTCTGTTCGATCATCAGGATGGTGACGCCGGAATCACGCAGGCTTTGTAGCTCGCCGAAGACCTGCTGCACAAGGATTGGCGACAAGCCGATGGACGGCTCGTCGATGAGCAGGACTTTCGGTTCGAGGAGGAGCGCTCGTCCGATTTCCAACATCTTCTGTTCGCCGCCCGAAAGCGTGCCTGCCTGTTGCGAAGCCTTCTTCTCCAGCACCGGGAAGCGCCCGTAAACCGATTCCATTCGATCACGGGTGGACTTGAGGTCGCCAAGCGGCACTCCGCCGAACTCCAGGTTGGCCCGCACTGAAAGCTGTGGGAACAGATTGCGGCCCTGCGGCACGTAGGACACGCCGGCGCGCAGGAGCGACGCGGGGTCGAGGCCGGTGATGTCCTTCTCCCCCAGCAAGACCCGCCCTTCGCGCAGCTTGATCAAACCAAAAATGGCTTTGAACGCAGTGGATTTCCCAGCTCCGTTTGGGCCGATGACCGTGGTGATGGCAGCGCGACGCACGCTGAAGGTGGTGCCGTGCAGAATTGTGGTTGGCCCGTATCCGCCGACGAGACCTTCGACGCGCAGTGCCACATCGGTTGGGTCGAGGCGAAAGCCGTCGATAAGCGGAGAGTGTTGGTTCATTGTCTTTTCGTTTCCTCTTCAGATCCGTCTCTAGTTCCCGAGGTACGCCTCGATGACCCGCTGGTCGGCCATCACTTCGGCAGGAGTGCCGGTCATCAGAATGCGGCCTTCAGTCATCACGATCACACGGTGCGAGATACGCATGATGAAGTCCATGTTGTGCTCCACCACCACAAACGTGGTGCCGTCGGTCTTGTTGAGATCGACTATTTGGTGCTCAACGTCGGCGAGCATGGTGAGGTTGACTCCGCCAGCTGGTTCATCGAGGAACACAACGTGAGGCCTGCTGACGAATGCCATTGCCGTGTCCAATAGCTTTTGCTGTCCGTATGACAGGTTGCCTGCCTTTTCTTCAGCAAGGTGGCCAAGACGGAACCGCTCGATGAGCGCGTCTACCTCGTTTCCCATTCCCATTTCCGGCGACGACACCAGGCGACGAAGCACGCTTCCACGGTGCTCTTGCAACGCAAGCAACAAGTTGTCTCTGACACTCATTGAGCCAAACACCTGCAACAACTGGAACGTGCGACCGATTCCGGCCTTGGCACGTTTCACGGGTTTCCAGGAGCTCACGTCGTGTCCAGTGAGTTCAACGGTTCCGCGGTCAGGAACGTACTGGCCCAGCACGCAATTGAACATGGTCGACTTGCCACACCCGTTGGGGCCAATGACACCCAAGATTTCGCCCTGATGAACGTCGAAGGAAACCGTGTCGACTGCTACAACGCTGCCGAAGGTCTTGCGAATGTCTCGTACCCGCATCACAACTTCGCCGCGCGCTGGGAGGTGAGTTGACGTACTCATCGGAGACGGTCCTTAGCTTTAGCGGTGATGCGCTCTTTCAGTAATTGCACGGCACCCACGATTCCCTTCGGCGCAACCAGCATGATGATGATCACAAACAGCGCAAAAATGACTTGGTAGCTTTCACCGAGTTTGCGCCAAGACTCGTTGTCCGTGAGGTACCGCAGGCGATTCTCCACGATGGTGATGAACCCGGTTCCGATGAACGGCCCGACAAGCGTTCCAGCACCGCCCACCACTGCAGCAAGCAAGAAGAGGAACGACTTACCTGCAGGGAAAGCTGTTGGATCAATGGACTCGACAGCCGGCGCATACAGCGCGCCCGCAAGACCTGCGAGCGCCGACCCGATAGCGAACGCAAGCAATGTGTACGTACGAACGTCGACGCCGAGACTGGATGCACGGCCAGCGTTGTCACGGATTGCCTTGAAAGAACGGCCCCACGGACTGCGCACAATCCACCAGATGAACGCCGTGACAACCAGCATCCAAAACAGGCAGAACATGTAATAGCGCCACGGATCGAACAGCGAGATGTTCATCACCGAAAGATCGACGTCGCCGTCAGCCTCGGAGAATGTGCGGCGCAACGCACGAATGCCCTGCGTGCCTCCAGTTAGCTCGTCCTCATTTGTGAAGACCAGCAACATGATGCCGTTGAATGCAACCGTGATAAACGCCAGCCACGGACCTTGCACCCTCAGCGCTGGGAACCCGATGAGCAAACCAATGAGGAAGCACACCAGCACTGCAACACCAATTGCCGCAACGAATGGAAGGTTTGGGAACGTAAAGCCCCACTGATCACCTTCAGCCCCCCACCGCACAACGCGGCCCTGTTCGAAAAATTGGCTGACATATGCACCGATTCCGAGGAACGAGACCTGCGCAAGCGACGCCTTGCCGGCGTAACCCTGAATGAGGTTGAGTCCAAGAATGGCGATTCCGAACACCATGAACAACGTAAGGTCTACCAGCGTCGATGACGCTCTGTTGAGCGGAAACAGCAGGGCCGTAGCGAGGCAACCAGCCAGAATCGACCACCTGGCGTACTTGCCGAGGCCAACCGTGAGGTCACAGGTGGCTGCCACCGTGATGATGAGTCCGAGCGTGAGGGCGAGAACTGCAAACAACCCGAAGCCGAGCGCGGACTGGCCGAGCGGGGCGACGGCCGCACCAACGCTAGACAGCACGGTGGCGGCAAGGATTGGCGCTGTGACAGCAAAGCCTGGCCCTCCGCGAGTGACGGCGTCTCGTCGGTTGGTAAGTGTGCTTGCGAGTCCGCCGGATGAACCGCCGGGAGTTCCGGACGGCGTGGGGTCGGTAGTTTCAGACATCTGAATCAGACCTTTAGATGCGCCGCTGTTCGGCACGCCCGAACAGACCTTGCGGACGGAACCAAATGACGAGGATCAGGAGCAACAGCGGCACTGCGTCGCGGTACTGACCCAGCGCTGGATGCAGCTTCGGCAGGTACAGCCCAGACCAGTTGTAGAGCACCCCGAGGAGGAAACCACCGGCCAGCGCGCCACGTACCTGGTTGAAGCCACCGACAATTGCGCTGGCGAAGGCCGACGTGCCGATCAGCAAGCCGTTGTCGAACTTTGCGTATCGGAAGGGCGTATCAAGGAGGCTGGCGACAGTGACAAGTACCGCGTTCAACACAAAGGTAAGCAGGATCATTCGTCCAACGGGAATGCCGAGCACGCGGGCAGTGTCACGATTCTGCGCCACCGCGTCCATCTGCCGACCGACGAAACTCCTGGTGAGAAAGGTCTGCAGCCCCGCAATGATGACGATGCTGGAAACGATGACGCCAACATCGTTTGCGGAAACAGCGACTTTGCCGATCTTCCAGACATCGTCGCCGAAAATACTGTCGAAGGGTTTTGCCGTTGCCGACCAAAACACCCGAGCAGACTCTCGGAACAACAGGCCAAGGCCAATGGTGGCAACAACGAGCGGCGTTTCATCGCCCTGCTTGAGAAGCCGATCGACGAGTGCGAACTTGAATGCGAATCCAAGCGCGGCAATGCCGATGAGCAAGCCGAGCAAAACCGAAGGCCAGACGCCCATACCTGTGCGCTCGCGCAGCACGAGCATGACGATGGCTGGCATGGCGACAAACTCGCCGTGCGCGAAGTTGATGGCGCCTGCGGTTTGCCAAAGAAGGGCAAAACCAACTGCAGCGAGTGCGTAGATCGACCCGGTGGCTAATCCTGAAATGGTGATCTGAAGGAAGGTGCTCATGGGCTACCTCGGGTGGTGACGAATGTGGTGGTGGTGCCAAAAACAAGGTGGCTGGACCGACGAAGGTCGATCCAGCCACCCGGACTACTTCACGAAGCGCTGAATGTTCAGCAGCCCTTCTGCACGCCGAGGGCGGGCAGCGTCTTGGTGATGCGCTCTTCGCCATTCACAACGGAGGAGAGGAAGCTCTGACGGTCGAGGTCGCCGTTGGCGTCGTAAGCCACATCAAGGAAAATCCCGGGTTCCTGTGCCGTGGTGATCTTGGCGCAGTGCAAGTTCTTGGCAAGGAGCTGGCTGTCAAAGCCGTTCTGGCGCTCCGCCATTTCCTTCATGACATGCACCGCAAACCAACCCTTGATGCTGTTGTGGTCTGGGTAGTCGACAGGATCCTTGGCCTTGGTGAACGCAAGGTACTGGGTAACCCACTCAGAGAACATCGGGGCAGCGGACGAAAGACCAACGTGAGCAGAAGCACCGTCAGCAGTGCGGCCAGCGAGACCAAGCGTGGACGCTGCGGTCAACGTGGTTTCACCAATCAGCGGGAGCGAGCCACCCTGACGCTTGTACTCCTTGAGGAAGTTGGCGTTCTCGGTTTCGTTCATGTACACGAAGACACCCTTGGCCGACGAGCCGTTGACCTTGGCAACTTCTGCCGAGAAGTCTGTTTGGCCAGGCTGGCCGACAACTTCAGTCACGACGTTGATGCCTTCTGCTTTAAACGTGGTGCGAGCCGCGTCACGGCCACCGATGCCGAAGTCGTTGTTGATGTACACAACGGCGACGTCGGTGAGTTTCAGGTCCTTGGAGATGAAGCGAGCAACCTTGGGGAACGACACCGACTGACCGAAGGAGGTACGGAAGATGTAGTCGTTGTTGGAGTTGCGCGTACGGTCGGTCAGCGTTGCTGCCTCGCCACCGGTGAACTGAGGAACCTTGGCGCGCTGAGCTTCCACCATGTTGACCAGAGTGGAACCAGAGAACACGGTGCCGAACACCACGAATGGCTTGGCCTCGAGACCCTTGGCGATGACCTGCTTGGACTTGTCTGGGATGTTCTGTGTGTCCTGGTAGTCAGCGACAACCTTGCATCCGAGGACGCCGCCGTCCTTGTTGATCTCGGAGATGGCGTATTCCACGCCACGCTTGTAGTTGACGCCAGCTGGCTGGTTGGCTTCGTAAGCGACCAAGACGTTCACGGCACCGTTGGAAGGGCAAGTTGCCTTCTTGGATGCGGCCACGGTGGCCGGAGCAACCGTTGCAGGAGCTGCCTTGGTTGTTGCCGCCTTCTTCTTGGTGGTGGTTGCCTTCTTCTTCGTCGCTGCATTGGCAGCGGTTGGAAGAACGAGCGCGCAGACGACGGCGCCGACTGCGAGCGTGGTGAACGAACGCTTCATGCGTTTCCCCCTGGTGGATCCTGTGTGGTAGCCGCCCACATCGTGCGAGCGAATTGAACCGATTCAATCAATCTGATGTGACATTTGCAACTACTTTCTCGAAATCTCCCCGAAACAATGGGTTTACCAGGGTCACAATCGATTGACGCGTTACAAAGGAGAGGGTTTGTTCGCTTGAACGACTCCAATCGTTACAAGGTTTCTGTTGAGTTTCTCTTGAGTTTTCTGTTGACGCGACACGGACCGTAACCACAAACTCAGGCCATGGCAGTGAGTATGAAGGACGTGGCCAACCACGCATCGGTATCTGTCGCCACTGTCAGTAACGCCCTCAATCGGCCTGAGCTGTTGAGCCCAGCCACGCTCACACGCATCCAAGCCTCGATAGAGCAACTTGGGTTCATTCGCAATGGGTCGGCAGCTCAACTTCGGGTCGGACGCACCAAGACCCTGGGCCTCGTGGTGCCGAACATTGCCAACCCGTTCTTCACCGACATCGCACGAGGCGTTGAAGATTTCGCGAGTGGCCGCGGATATTCGGTGTTCCTCTGTAACTCTGACGAGGACCCCGACAAAGAAGACCGCTACCTCCGACTCCTCATGGAACAACGCGTCGACGGATTGCTGATACGTCCCACCGACGACTCCGACGAACGACTCTACGAGCTTCGCGAACGAGGATTCGGCCTTGTGCTCCTGAACCGAACAACCGACCAGCGCGACTTCTGCTCGGTTTCCGTTGACGGGGAACGCGGAACCGGCGATGCGCTTGACCACCTGTATGCGCTTGGCCACCGACACGTTGCCTGGGTTACGTGGTCAGTGAAAAATCCTGCGTTTGCGCAGCGAGGGCGTGGAGTAGCCAAAGCTGCTAAGCGACTTGGTGTTCGAGTCGAGACAATAAGCGTGCATGGCATGAACAATGGGTCAGGGGCGTTGGCGGCTGCGAAGCTTTTGGCAATGGAACCTCGGCCCACGGCGATCCTTTGTACCAACGATTTGCTGGCACTCGACGCCATGCGCGGCTGTATCGAACAAGGATTGCGCGTGCCCGAGGACATCTCCGTTGTCGGGTTCGACGACATCGAATTCTGTGCCAACGCCCGTGTGCCGCTCACCTCGGTCAACGTCCCCCGATACCAACTGGGTTCTACCGCAGCTGGGCTGCTGATTGAGGAATGCGAGACACCCTTGCAGCACTCACACCAGAAGGTGGTGTTTCAACCGCGCCTTGTGGTGAGGGCATCAACCGGACCCGCGGCCGACTGACTCCTCGGCCAGTCGGGTTGTTCGTCCACTACGAGCAGCGTCGTGCACAGCAAGCGTGGCTGCAAGTGTCCGTAAGGCGTCCGAAGCATCGACGATAGGCGCACACGCACCAATCAGCACATCTACAAAATGATCGAGTTGTTCGGCCAACGGATCATTCGTCTCCGGGCGATTCCAGGTGCGGTAAAGGGGCTCGCTCCAGGATGGCTGACCTTGCGCAGCGAACAAGGCAAAGTCCGGCACGGTCAACGAGCCCTTCGTCCCGATGATTCGATAACACGCTTCGTCCGGATAGTGCGCGTAACTCGGGTTTTCACCAGAGGTCTGCTCCCAGCTCCACGGACTGGCGGCGGTGTCACTCACCAAGAAGGTACCAAGCACGCCAGACTGGAAACGCATCACGATCGCTGCGGAATCTTCAACCTCGAATCCACGAACCGCGTTGGAAGTCATGGCCGAGATCTCGTCGATGTCCCCCAGCAGGTAACGCAAATCATCGATCTCATGCACCAAGTTGATCAGCACCGGTCCGCCTCCAGACTGGCTCCGCCATGGCACTTCAAAGTAAGCAGCCGGTTTCGCAAACACCGCTGTGCCCACAACACCCACAACACGCCCCAGATGCCCGGTTGCGATGATGTTCTTCGCCGCACGCAGCGAAGCCGAATGACGACGATGGTGGCCGACCAAAGAAGGCAGGTTGGCGTCCGCAAGCAGTGACACAATTCGCAGGGCATCTTGAAGTGAACCTGCTAGCGGCTTCTCGATCAGGGGCACAACCGACGCTGAGGCACAAGCTGACACCGCTGAGAGATGTTGATCGTTTGGGGTCGCCACAATCACGCCGTCGGGTTTCACCTGTTGCAGCAAAACCTCCAATGAGTCGAAGTGCGCTATCTCGCTCTGCGCCTTTGCGAACGGGTCTGCCACTCCGACCAATACGCATCGCTCTGACTGCATGATTCGCTTGATATGTGCTTGACCTATCAGCCCTGCCCCGGCCACCGCGATCCGAACCCGGCGGCGGTCACTCACGTGGCGCATCTTTTTGCACGGCTCAACGCTTCTGAGACTCCCATGATCTCATGGTCGCACGTAATGAGAAGGTTCCGTCTTCCGTCTACCGCTAACGATTAAAGGGCCTGCGGACCGAAGCGTCCTGCCGTGCGCGAAAGTTGGACATGCAAAGGGCAGACCGATGACGAGCAGCGCCTCAGTCAACCTGAGGATCACTGAACCGGCCCGAGACATCGATGTGATCCATCGCACCGACGTCATCGTGGTTGGATCGGGACCCGGAGGCCTTGCTGCCGCAATCGCGGCCGCACGGACTGGGGTATCGGTTTGTCTCGTCGAGCGCTTCGGCTGCTTCGGAGGAAACATCACAGCCGTTGGCGTCGAAGGTTTTGCTTGGTACCGACACGAAGCCACCGTTGAAGCTGGCGGGCTTGGGTGGGAGTTCGAAGAACGAGCGAAACAGATGGGCGCTGCGTCGCCGGAAAGCCAGTCCCTCTCTTATGAGTTGGATTCGGAAGGGTTCAAGGTGGTCGCAGACCGCCTAGTCCTTGAAGCAGGCGTACACCCGATGTTGCACCGCCAGTTTGTCGCTCCTCTTATGGACGGAAACAGGGTCATCGGAATCATCACCGAATCAAAGGCCGGGCGCGAGGCGATACTCGGGAAAGTCACGATCGACGCAACAGGGGATGCCGACGTGGCGCATCGGGCGGGCGCCGTTACGCACAAGACCCCGGTGGAAACGATGCAAGCAGCTTCGGTGATGTTCCATCTCGCAGGTGTGGACAAGGCGGCTTTTCTCCGGGGTGTCGCCGACGACCCGCAGACGTACGCGGACTGGTCTACCGGCGAATGGGAGATCAGCACCACTGGCAAGGAAGACTCAATGTTTTCGCCGTTTCTCGCCAAGCCGTTCGCAATGGCGATCTCTGACGGGCTGATGGAGAACGAACTCCAAACCATCGGCGGCACATGGGGAGCCATCCACGACACGGGCGAGCTGACCTACATGAACCTCATCCATCTCGCGGGATGCGACGGAACAGACCCGGACAGCATGACCCGGTTTGAGATCGAAGGTAGGCGGCAGACTCTGCAGGCGATCAATGCTCTGCGCGCGTACACTCCCGGCTGCTCACAGGCCCGCCTCCGCAACTTCGGCATGACCATCGGCATCAGGGACACTCGCAAGATCGATGCCAAGTACAACCTCACCGAATCAGACGTTCGGAACGAAGCCCGCTTCGACGACTCCATCGGCATCTACCCCGAATTCATCGATGGCTACGGCGTGCTCGTGCTTCCCACCACCGGCCGATACATGCATATCCCCTACCGGTCGATGCTGCCCACCGGCGTATCCGGACTACTTGTCGCCGGACGAGCAATCGGCGGCGACCGCATCGCCCACGCAGCCACCCGCAACATGGCATGTTGCGCCGTCGCAGGTCAGGGGGCGGGCGTAGCGGCAGCCATAGCTATCAAACACCAAACCGACCCATCATCAGTAGACATATCTTTAGTTCAAGCCCAGCTACGAACCCAACAAGTCCGCCTCACGTAGAGCACGGCTATGCAACCGCTGAGACCGCTGCTCCGAGTTCGGGGTCGATGAAGCCGATGAGTTCATCAATGCGGACGCCGGAGCGGAGCCAGTTGTCGTAGGAGTCGTTGCTGCGAGCGAGGCGGCGAGACGCTGCGGCGACGCGACGTTCCGTGAGGCGACGACCGAATGGGAAGCCGTTCACTCCTGGGACGAGGTCGACGCGACCACCGAGTTGAAACAACAGCAGGGCGCCGTGAAGTCCAACGAGGACCGACGACGGCACCTCTGGCATTGCTGGGTCAAGCCGCATTGCTTCAAGTGAAGAGACGACGGCTTCCAGCTCAGCAGTTGGGTCAATGTCTTGTGCGACGAATTCTTCCCAAGCTTCGGGAGTCGTCTCGAGTCGAGGAAGGTAAGTGTTCATGTGATTACTATCGGCTACGAATGTGAGCGGAAGGTGAACAACTCGTCGCAAACCCGGTGGTCAGGAATCACACGAGACATCGGTCATTGACCTTGGGCACACTTCGAAGGTGCGTACAGGTAGAAGTCCTGAAAATGGGCGAAGCATCTGAGTAGAGTCCCGACTATCACCATCACCTGGGGGAAGCATGCAGATCAGCGGCAGCCGCGTCGTCATCACTGGAGCTTCGCAAGGAATCGGCGCTTCGATGGCAAAATCGTTTCGCGAAAAGGGTGCCACCGTGTTGCTGGTTGCCCGATCCGAGGACAAACTTCGAGACCTTGGCACGGCGATAGGCGCGGACTGGTTGGTTGCTGACCTCACGAACGGAGACGATCTCGATAGGCTGGTTCGGCGCTGCGCAGAGCGCCTCGGGCACATCGACATATGGGTGAACAACGCTGGCGTCGAAACCGATGACGCGTTTGTCCACACTCCCCGTGCCGACATTCGCTCGTTGGCCCGGCTGAACTTCGAGGCGCCGCTCTTGCTCACACGAGACGTCCTTCCCCACATGCTGACGAGGGGTACAGGTCACCTCGTCATGATGAGCTCCGTCGCAGGAGCAATTCCGTTCCCTGGGCTTGCTGCGTACTCCGGGTCCAAGGCGGGATTGACGAACTTCAGCGAAACGCTTCGCCTGGAATTGAAAGGGTCAGGCGTGGGGCTCACTGTTGTTGCTCCCGGTCCGGTCGACACTCCCATGTGGGACCGCTTGGACACTCCGACGAGTTGGCAGCAGCCGGCCCTCACTCGCTTCCGCCGGATGATGTTCTTGCCGAAACTCGACCCCGAAAAGCTCGCTCAGGACGTTGTTGATGCTGTCGCATCGGACCAGCGATTCGTTCGACCCAAGCACCGCTACGCGGGTTATCACGGGCTCAACAACTTGCCGCGCCGGATGGTGGAGCTGGCGTTGACCGGCGTGAAGACCAACCCGCTCCAACCCATCGGCGACGCGTTCCAGGGACTCATCGCCACGTCATCCGCAGGCAGCGTCACGTCGGCCTCTACGGGTACCGCAAACTGGCAACCCATCTGGACCACGGACAACCCACCCAGCAAGAAGTGGACGCTTTACACACGCGGCAACGTCGGCGAAGTGTTTCCCGAGGTTGTCCTTCCTCTTACGTGGGATCTGTACGGACGAGCAGCGGAGCGCGGATGGCGCAAGGCTTTCGAGAAGATGGGGCTCCTTGTACCCGGTGACCTGCCGGGCAACGAAGACATGGTGATTCTCAGCGTGTTTGGCGGGTACTGCTACATCAACGCCAGCTTTGTTCGTCTCCTCGGCGTTCGCGCACCGGGCGGCACGGTGGAGGCGATCGACACCACGTTCTTCGGTGAGTCCGATGCCCCCGCCTACGAACCGGGTCCTGGACACAAGAACAAAACCTCTTCGCTGCGTCTCGGAAAGACCATCTTCCGCCTTCTTGGAGCGAAGGAAGTCCCAGGTCTGATGGACGACAAGGCCTCGGTTCGCGTGTACCTCGCTCAGTACCCGGGCGACGACGCAACCGACGAAGCACTCCTGGTGCACATTCGCAATCTCGCACCGTTGTTCGAGCATCTGTTCTTCCGCCACATCGACAACTCCTTCAGCGCTGCACTCGTTTCGGGCGCGCTTGTGGACCTGACTGCCAAGGCTGGCAAGAGCCACCTGCTGGTCAGCATCCTCGGCGGTATCGGCGACGTTGAGTCGGCTGCGCCGTCATCAGCGATGTGGAAGCTCGCACGGCGAGCCAACGTCATCCCTGCAGTCTCCGCTGCGTTCGACGCCAATGACAAAGCTCAGATGTTGGAGCGGCTGCGCGTCGACCCATCGGCCACCGATTGGGTGAAGTCCTTCGATGCGTTCATCACCGAGTTCGGTTCACGTGGCCCCAACGAATGGGACCTTGGGTCAGACCCATGGGAGTTCCGTCCACAGCTTGCTCTGGCCGCTATCGACCGTATGCGCGCTGTCGATGAATCGCACGACCCCGCAACGCAGGCGACTCGATTGGCAGAACGACGGGTGGCTGCGGTGCAAGAAGTTCGCAGTGCACTCAACCCTGTCGACCGATTCCAATTCAATAAGGCGCTGCGAGCAACAACCTTGTACTCGCAGGCCAGAGAGCGGTCCAAGACCACGGTAATCGCAGCCATTCACGGTGCCCGGGTGGCACATGCCGAGTTGGCGCGAAGAATCGCCAAGCGAGGTGGTCCGGCGGAACGTTGGAAGGCTTGCCTGTACAAGCTTGACGAATTTCCTGCTGCAATTGCAGACCCCACGCCGTTCGCCGAAACCATTGCCGACCGGACCGCGTTGCACGCAGACCTCTCCGCCAAAATCCCACCGTTTATCGTCAACGCAACGGTGCCCGATCCGTCCACTTGGTCACCGCGCAACCAGAAAGCAAGTCAGGTTTCCGTAGGTGATCAGTTGCAAGGAATTGCTGGGTGCCCCGGAGTGGCTCGTGGCCGTGCTCGAGTTGTGCTGGACCCCGCCGACCCACGTGACCTTGGCCCCGGCGACGTGCTGGTGGCGCCCATCACGGACCCGTCGTGGACTCCCCTGTTCCTCGCAGCAGAAGCTGTGGTGGTTGACGTGGGCGCAACCATGAGCCACGCCGTGATTGTATCGAGGGAGCTTGGGATCCCCTGCGTGGTCTCAGCTGTGGGCGCAACCAAGAGCATTCCTGATGGAGCAATCATCGAAGTGAATGGCGACACGGGCACGGTCACCATCGTTTCGCTTCCCTAAATATCAGCCAGCGTGGTTGAGCACCACTGGAATGCTGCGCGGTCCGCGTACTTGGCCGTTGGCCCAGGTTGTAGGTCGCGTTGCATCCAGCGAATAGTGCGGAAAAGCACGGAGCCACTCTTGTAACCCAACGAGGACTTCAAGACGAGCCAAGTTGGAGCCGACGCACCGATGAATGCCCAACCCGAAGGCAACGTGTGGGTTGCGTTCCCGGTCGAGTTGAAACTCGTGCGCGTCTTCGAACGCCGCTGGGTCGTGGTTGGCCGCCGGGAACGTCACCAGCACTTGGTCACCAGCATGAACGGGGCAACCAGAAACTTCGGTGTCGGCAATGACCTTGCGGGCCATGGTGACCGGCGCGTAATAACGGAGAACTTCCTCGGATCCGGTCTGCCACAACACATCGTCGTTGTCCACGGCAACGAGGCGAGCGACCTCTTCAGGGTGCTGCGCAAAGTGCCATAACCCAGATCCGATAGCCGACCAGGTTGTGTCGATCCCCGCGATAATCAGCAGCCGAACGTATCCGGCCTGTAGCTCGGGCGATACCGGAACACCATCAATTTCCGCGTTGGCGATCATCGTCAACATGTCATCCTGCGGCGACTTCTTGCGGTCTTCGAGAATTGCAGACACGTACTCCGTCATCTCGGTGATCACCTGCACCCGAACGGTGTTGTCCTTAGGTGCCAACTGAAAATTGCGATAGATCCAATTACGGAACAGGTCTGCGTCTTCCTCGGGTAGTCCCGTGAGGAGACAGATGCCGTGCACGGGTATGTGCTGCGAGTACTGCTCTGCTGCGTCGACAGTATCTGCGCCTTTCAAATCCGCAATTAGCTCCTGACAGTAAGCGCGCAGCTTTTCTTCCAAAGGCTTGACGTTCTTGGGTGCGAACGCCGGAAGGAGCAGACGACGATGGTCGAAATGCTCGGGTGGGTCAGACGTGATGGGTGGTGCAGGAGCACGCGGCGCATCCGGACGCGCCACACCCACCCAAACGGATGAGTAGTTAGTGGTGTCCTTGGCGATGGCCGAAACGCCTGCCATGGTCACTGGCATAAACGCCCGACCGTAACGCTCGGTCGTTGCAACGGGACAGACCTCACGAACGGAGTTCCAGATGTCGATTGCGTTGGCACCCCACTGGTCATCGAGCCAGTCCCAGTCGTTTACCCAATCCTGAACGGGCTTTGCATCGATGCTGTCGGAACCGTATGCCATGACGCGTCTCCTCGGGTGCAGCTGTTGTTTTCTGGGCTGCACTGCTGACTGTACGCACCCGGCAAGCAGACGGCAAACATTCGCCCCATCACCAGCAGGAGTACCGTCGTGAGCATGGATTACGAGATGAACTTCGGGTCGATGCTTTCGGGCGTGCAACTTCCGTTTCACCCGGCACTGGCAGTGCCGGAGTTGCATCACGTTGCATTCCCAGGACCTACCGGCTCCCCCGTCGCCAACGTCAAGGCTGCCGCCACGGCGGCCGTCATCAAGGCATACGCCGGAAGCGTCACGGCGGGCATGACGGTGGCGGTGGGCGCAGGCAGCCGGGGCCTGACTAATCGTGTCGAAATGCTGGCTGGGGCGATCGAAGGCCTGTTGCAACTCGGAGTGAAGCCTTTCGTGGTTCCAGCTATGGGAAGCCACGGCGGAGGCACCGCCGATGGACAACGTGACGTTCTTACCGGCTACGGGATCACCGAAGAATCCATCGGCGCCGAAATTCGTTCAAGCATGGAAACCGTCGAAGTCGCCCGAACAACCGATGGCATGCCGATGTTCCTTGACTCCTTCGCAGCCGCAGCCGACCGAATCCTCCCGGTGAATCGAATCAAGCCGCACACGTGCTTCGAGGGCCCGGTGGAGAGCGGGCTGACAAAGATGGCCGTCGTCGGCTTCGGAAAGCAGCCAGGTGCGGCCCAGATCCATTCGTGTGGTCCAGATCGAATGCGATCGCTTCTCCTCGACGGTGTGGCCGCACTCAAACAGTCGGGTCGCCTGCTCGGTGGCCTCGGCACCATCGAAAACGGTGCTGGTCAGGTGGTCAATGTGGAAGCGCTCCTTCCCGACGATCTCGGCGCTGAACGCGAAACGGCACTGACCAACATCGCACGCACGTACGTGCCGCACCTCCCGTTCAAGCACATCGACGTGCTCATTGTCGAGCAGGTCGGCAAGGACATCAGCGGTGTGGGCTTGGACCCCAATGTCACCGGCCGATATTGGGTCAACGGGTTGGAAGGCGACAACACGGTCGCCACCATCGTTGTGCTTGGTCTGACGCCCGACAGCCACGGTAACGCCCTCGGCATCGGTTTGGCGGACTTCACTACGTTGGACGTTGCCCGGCAGATCGATTGGCACAAGACCTACCTCAACTGCTTCACAGCCGGCCCGGCTGGAGTGCGACGAGCCCGATTGCCTATGGTTCTGCCTACCGAGAACGACGCCATCAAGGCCGCTCTTTCCATGTGCGGTACGCCGGTGACATCTGCCAAACGCGTCGTGCGAATTCGCTCAACGTTGCACCTCACGGACATGTGGGTCAGCCATGCACTGTTGGGAGAAGTCCCGGGTCGGTAGTGAGCGGGTTAGATCCTCGGGTGAGATCTCGCAGCAGCAACCGGCTTTTTCTACGACTCGCGACATAGATTCGCCATATGGAGCTCCGTTACCCACCAGAGGCCGATACGTACAGGGCCAGTGTCCAGGCTTTCCTCACCGCAGAACTCCCAAGTGATTGGAAAGGGATCGGTGCACTGAGCGAAGCCGACGCTGACGCGTTCACTGCATCGTGGCGGGCCACCCTTCACGAGAACAACTACTTGGCGCTCAGCTGGCCAAAGGAATACGGCGGCGCGGGATTGTCGTCGTTAGAGACCGTTGTACTTGCCGAAGAGTTCGCGCGGGCTGGCGTCCCGACCGGGTCCCCGAATGATGGGTTCGGCATTTCGATGCTTGGGAACACGATGCTGCGCTGGGGAACTGAAGCGCAGAAACGCCACTACCTTCCCCGGATCCTGAGCGGCGAGGACAAGTGGTGCCAGGGCTACAGCGAACCGGCGGCAGGAAGCGACCTGGGCAACCTTGGATGTCGAGCGGTGCTGGACGGTGACGAATGGGTGATCAACGGTCAGAAGATATGGACATCATCTGGGCACTTAGCAAATCACATTTTCGTCCTTGCTCGCACTGCACCAGACGAAGCAAAGCACCGTGGGATCACGTTCATGCTTGTCGACATGCGCCAGCCCGGCGTTGAGGTGCGACCCATTCGCATGATGTCAGGTGACTCAGAGTTCAACGAGGTGTTCTTCACCGATGCTCGGTGTGCGAAAACTGCCATCGTGGGAGAGGTCAACGGCGGATGGGCTGTTGCCATGACACTGCTCGGCAACGAGCGCGGCGCTGGTGCCGCAGTCAATGCCATCGGGTTTCGGCGTGAGTTGAACAAGTTGATGGAACTCGCTGCCGAACGCGGAGTGTTGGCAGACCCCAACATGCGGCAGCGCTTTGCCAAGGCGCACACCCAGGTGGAGATCATGCGGTATTTCGGGTACCGGGCTCTCACAAGCTTCTTGAAGGGCAGCCAGCCAGGACCCGAGTCGTCCATCGGCAAACTGTTCTGGAGCGAGTACCACCAGGAGGTAACCGAACTCGCTGTCGATGTCCTCGGTGCCGATGCGTTGGTCCCCGTTGGCCAAGCACCTCGGACCGCGTTCCGCTATGACGTGCAGGGCTCCCCCAACGACCCGGCCAACTGGGTTGGTGTCTTTCTCACGGCTCGGGCAGGCACCATCTATGCCGGCACCAGCCAGGTGCAGAAGGGCATCGTCGGAGAACAAATCCTTGGCCTTCCGAAAGAGCCGCGTTCCGACTCTGGGCCGTGGAACACCATCCCCGGCCACGGTTGACAATGAGCAATCAACCGCGCCCGTGCTGCTCTGCAGTCACCGATGCCCTTCCTGAAGCGGTTGCGTTGGATATGGCGCGCCGGTTCGCTGCGCTTGCCGACCCCGTGCGGCTTCGGTTGTTCAATCTGGTTGCGTCATCGCCTTCCGGCGAGGTCTGTGCCTGCGACCTGGCCGAGCCCGTAGGCAAGTCGCAGCCAACTGTAAGTCACCATATGAAGTTGCTCTTTGAAGCCGGCCTGGTGAAACGTGAAAAGCGCGGCACATGGGTTTGGTACGCCGTTGACCAAGCAGGACTGGAACAACTTCGTTCAGCCGTCGGCTGAGTGGCCCCGCTCATGGTCGTGCGCGTGATTGTGCGCATGACCCAGCGATCGATCATGAGAGTGACCGTGCGCGTGCGGGTCAGCCGTCACGACAAGGTCGTGATGGCCACCATGTGGGATGGAGTGGAGCGCAATCCCGAACGCCTCCAGCAGTCGGTCCGCGCTGAGCACGTCTTGCGGTTCACCTGACGCCACCACTCTTCCTGCCAGCAGCATCGCCTGGTCACATTGCAGAGCCTCGGCGATGTCATGAGTCGCAGTCACAACCGCGGCACCACGCCGCAATTCTTCTTGCACGATAGCGAGGTAGCGCTCGGTGCTGCCGGCATCAAGACCAGCGGTGGGTTCGTCCAAAACCAGCACCGAAGCCTCACGGGCGAGAACCTGCGCCAGAAAGACGCGCTGACGCTGTCCGCCGCTCAACGCACGCAGCGGACGGCGAGCGAGGTCTGCGATTCCCAGCCGGTCCATGGCGACGCGAACAGCGTCTCGGTCTTGCGTGGTGAGTCGTGCCAGCAGGCCGCGACGCGGGTAACGCGCCATCATCACGACGTCACGAGCCTGGACCGGAAGCAGGCCGTTCACGGCGTGTACCTGACCGAGATAGGCAACCGATCCGCGTAACTCGCCCACGGACCCGCTGAGCGGAGGGACAAGCCCAACCAACGTTTTAAGCAGCGTGCTCTTGCCAGACCCGTTGGTACCGACCAACGCAAGCGACTGGCCGGGTGGCAGGTTGATCTCCACATCACGCAACACGGCCCGACCGTTGTAACCAACGGTGAGTTTCGCTGCACTCACCGCTGCAACTGCGGCGGGCGAAGTCACATTCATAGCGAGCCACCCACGCGGGGACCGGCAACCTGCGACACCGCCGGCTTCTGGCGACCTTGCAGCACTTGTCCAACCAGGACCACGAAGAAGATCGTCACTGCACATACGACGATTGAAGCTCCGGCGGCCAAGTCAAAGTGGTAGCTGGCGAGCAGGCCGACGTAGACCGACACCACACCGAACAGCGATGCCCAGCCGATCATTGCCGACAGCCGGCTCGCGAGTAACGCCCCGGTACCCGCAGGAGCCAGCAACATACCAAATACGAGCAGTGTCCCCACCGTCTGAAACGACATGACCACGCTGACTGCAACCATTACGAGCATCAGCAGTTCTATGCGCTTTGACGACCACCCGGCGATGTCAACCTGCTCGGGGTCAAAGGCAAGCATCATGAACGGCCGGGCGAAGACCCAGGCCACAAGCGCAATGACCACAAGCGCGATGACTTGCTGAATCAGGTCACCACGAGAAATTCCGAGGATCTCTCCAAACAGGATTCCAACAACGTCGCCGGTGAACGTATCCGAACGACTCACCATCACAACGCCGACGGCCAGCATTCCCACGAAAAGCAGACCGACTGCGGTGTCACCGGAAAGTTTGCTAGCGGACGTGATGGCCCGCACACCAACAATCATCACAGCAGCACCAGCAGCAGCGCCGATAACGCTTGGCACTCCGAGGAGCAGCGCGGCAGCAACACCTGGAAGGACCCCGTGAGCGAGCGCGTCGCCGAGAAATGCCAATCCTCTCAGCACGACAAACGTTCCCGTTATGGCGCACGCCAGTGCCACCAAGACGCCTGCAGCAAGAGAACGCAAGAGAAACGGATTGTCGGCGAACGGCGAAATTAGCCAGGTCACGTATTCATCATCGCAGTGCAGTGGAGATCAGCGTGGCGAGATCGATCATGAACGTTCCATAGCTGCCGTCTTCGGGCAACCGGTGGGTCTGAAGCTCGATCACTTCCGCACCCGAGTCTTGTGAAATGGATTCAACCGTGGCAACCGGCGTACCGACCTCGGTGAAGATCGCCGGCACGCCTTCTCGTTTGACGATCGCAACGAGGTCAGCAAGCGCGCCAGCCGAAGTCTCTGTTTGTGAACTGAACGATGGAACGACTGCGCCGATCAGCTCATAGCCGTAGCGTTCTGCGAAGTACCCAAGCGATTCATGTCCAGTGACAAGACGACGGCGGGCAAACGGAACTGAGTCCAACAGCGCGGCTACATCTGCATTGAGTTGGTCGAGCGATACTTCGACTCTTGGCAGCTCCGCTGTTACATCGAGGCCAAGGTCGCGGAGTTCTTCCGCAAGTGGGCCCATGAACTCCTTGGTGATGACCGGGTCCATCCACAGGTGTGGGTCGGCCCCCGATCGAAGCGTCACATGGTCGGCCACCGTGAACACTGCGACCCCATCGGACTTGGCCTGATCAAGTGGAGAGTCGAGGCGCGCTTCAAGGCCAAGTCCGTTACGCACGATGAGGTCAGCTGACATGACCTTCTCGATGTCTTTGGCCGAGGGACTCCAGTCATGTGGGTCGGCGCCGTTGGGCATGAGCACGGTGACCTGTGCAGCTGACCCAACGAGTTCAGACACCTGGGCGCCCAGCACGGCGTGTGTCACGACCAGGCTCAGCTGTGATGCAGGCCCGCTGCCGGATGACGCGTTGTTGCCGTCAGAACTGCCGCACCCAACGAGGAGCGCAGTGCCAGAAACCACGAGCACCGCCGCGAATGTCTTCTTGGCGATCCGGCCGACGAAACTCATAATGAGAATCATAGTCAGAATGACCACCGTCGTTTGGCCCCTTCGAGAATCGAGAACACGTGCGCAAACGGGCATCTGTACGGACTTAAATGATGGGTCTCCCATCGCCCCTGCCTTCCTGGAGTCCACACGAATGTCGAATGCCGCTACCCACGCCCGCCAACGAGCCGTCGAGACGGCCGCCAGCCGAACTCCACGCGTGTTCGCTCCGGACTACGCGAAGGCGTCGGACCTGTTCGGATCCAACACATTCGGGCAGAAGGCAATGGCGGAACGCCTTCCAAAGGCGGTCTACCGCTCGTTGGTCAAGACCGTGCACGGTGGTCATCGACTGGACCAATCCATTGCCCCAGGCGTTGCGCATGCCGTCAAGGAATGGGCAATCGAAAAGGGCGCCACGCATTACTGCCACTGGTTCCAACCAAACACCGGGTCCACCGCAGAGAAGCACGACGCGTTCCTCACGTTCGGTGACGAAGGTGAACCCATCGAGCGCTTCGACGGGTCGCAGCTCATCCAGGGCGAGCCCGATGCATCCAGCTTTCCCTCCGGCGGACTCCGCGCCACTTTCGAAGCCCGCGGGTACACCGCATGGGATCCGTCAACGCCGATCTTCATCATGGAGTCCGCAAACGGCAAGACACTCTGCATCCCGTCCGTATTCGTCAGCTACCACGGGCAAGCGTTGGATAAGAAGACTCCCTTGCTCCGCTCAGACGAGTACCTCGCTGCCAATGCCCTGAGGGTGCTTGAGCTCATGGGCGACCCGGCCAAGCGCGTGTTTTCAACGCTTGGCCCTGAACAGGAGTACTTCCTGATTGACGAGGCGTTTTACACGCTGCGTCCAGACCTCATCGCTTCAGGGCGAGCACTCATTGGTGCACGACCACCAAAGGGTCAGGAGCTTGAGGACCAGTACTTCGGCTCGATCAAGCCGCGCATCTTGTCGTTCATGCAAGAGGCGGAGTTCGAGTTGTTCAAACTCGGCGTGCCGGTCAAGACACGACACAACGAAGTTGCACCGGCGCAGTACGAGCTGGCTCCACTATTCGAGTCCGTCAGCGTTGCGGCTGACCACAACCAGCTCACCATGGAAATCCTGCGCCAGGTTGCTCGTCGCCACAACCTGTCGTTGCTGCTACACGAAAAGCCGTTCGCTGGAATCAATGGCAGCGGCAAACACAACAACTGGTCCCTCTCCACCGAGAGCGGCGAAAACTTGCTTGAGCCTGGCGCCACCCCAGAGAAGAACCTCCGCTTCTTGGTGTTCCTCATGGCAACACTCAAGGCTGTGCACAGCCACCAGGGTGCGCTACGTGCAGCAATTGCCAGCTCCGGCAACGATCACCGCCTCGGTGCCAATGAAGCACCTCCTGCCATCATCTCTGCGTTCCTGGGCGGCGCACTCACGCGGATCCTGGACAACATTGAAGCCGGCACACTCAAGGGCTCCAGCCCGGCTGCACAGGTGATCAACCTGGGCGTCTCGCAGTTGCCCGTTGTCGCCCGAGACAACACCGACCGCAACCGCACATCTCCATTCGCGTTCACCGGCAACAAGTTCGAGTTCAGGGCGGTTGGGTCCACGCACTCATCAGCAACCCCCATGGCCACGCTCAACGCAGCAGTCGGCGAGGCACTCGCTGAAATGGCTGACCGCCTCACTGCAGCGCTGCGCAAAACAAAAGACCTGGACAAAGCAGTAATGAATGTGGTCAAGGAGTACGTCACCGAGACCAAGTCCATTCGTTTCGAGGGCAACGGCTACTCAGACGAGTGGCGCGAAGAAGCGGCCGAACGTGGCCTCCTTAACCTTGCCAAAACCCCCGAGGCCCTTGCGCAATTGAACGACAAAGCAACACGGGCGCTGTTCAAAAAGTCGGGCGTCTACCGGTCAGACGAGCTGGAGTCTCGCTATCACCTCGAGGTGGAGCGGTACATCAAGGATCTGGAAATCGAGGTCAACTGCATCGACGAGATGGCTCGGACCATGGTCCTCCCAGCGGCATACGCACACCAGAAGCAACTCGCGGAGTCAGTCGAGGCGTTGATGGACGTGATAGACGACAAAGCACTCATCGCACCCCAGGTAGCCGATGTCACTGCAATTGCAACCCACATTGCTCAATTGCGCGAAGCACTCGCTGCGTTGCAGGCCACCGTCACAAAGGCTCACTCCGCGGACCCTGGCCGGACTGCCCGCGCGTTTGCATACAACGTCGCCCCCGCGATCGAAGCGGTCAGAACCGTGTGTGACCAGATCGAACTGTCCGTCGACGACGCGCTGTGGCCGTTGCCGAAGTACCGCGAGATGCTGTTCATCGTTTAAATCGTTTAAGAAGCCTGGTCATCGTTCAAATCAGCCAGGTGCCAACGCCTCGTTCCAGATCGGTTAGCTCGGTCGTCCGATCACTCGTGATTGCCGACGACCGAACCGGGGCTTTGGAATGTGCCGCTCTCATCGCCGAAAACGTCCTCGGCGATGTTGCGGTGCATGTTTCTCAACAAACTGCTGGACAAACTGCTGGACAACTCTAAACACGGCTCGAAGCGCAACTCGGAACACGTCGAGTATCGAGCGTCGCGTCACCGTGGTTGATGGGCAGACCAGACACCTGACTCCCGCTCGCGCAGCTGAAGTGGTTGTTGCAGAATCGTCCAGTCACGCCTCCAAGGTGATTCAACAGCTGCACAAGATGGACTCCACCCTTCGAGGGAACTGGGCGCACGAATTGGTGGCGCTCTCTCAGCACAACACCCCAATTGTTGTCGTTCCTGCGTTTCCGAGCCTCGGCCGAACGTGTCGCGGTGGCGTTGTCCGAGCCGGAGGTCTTCCGGTACACCAAGGGCCAGCAGGCACCGATCCGCTCACACCTGTCACCACCAGCCGACCAAAGGACATGTTGGAAGGAGCTGGTGCCACCCACGTAGTCGAACTTGAGAGCGCGCCCGATCTGGCCGCATGGCTCCGAAATGATCGGCAGGGAATTGCCGTCTGCGACGCAGATGACAATGCATCTGTGGAGCTACTGGCTCGGGCTTGGTCAGATGATGCACACCACGTTCAGCTGCGCCCGGCGATCTTCGCCGGCACCGCATTCTCCGTCGCTGCGGCAGTTGCGGCTCTCGGTTCATCTGATGACGATGAGCGGACCGACAGAGACAGCAACGCACTTGGATACGTTCGCTCGGCGCTCAGGACTGGCGTGGTTCTCGTGGTGTGCGGAAGTTTGCACACCACAGCCCGGGCCCAGTTGCGGGCGCTCCAGGAACTCGCATCCAGAAGCGAACGGCCATCGCATTTTCGTTGAAGCCACCTCGGATACAGCTGGATACGTGTCACCCGCTGCAGCGAGAGAAGCAGCAACGGAACTCGCCGACCGATCAACTCGAAGGCTGGGAGCAACCCACTTCGATGCTGTGGTCATTATCGGAGGGGACACCGCCGCCGCGTTGTTGGGCACTGACTCGGTGCTCGTTCATGGAACCCTTGGCGGTGGCACTGCAGCTTTCACCTGGAATGGCCGCGTGTGCGTCACCCGCGCAGGCGGTTTTGGAGATGTCGACGCGTTGAGAGAGATTCTCGGAGTCAGGATGGAGCCATGAACCAACCACCGGCCCGGCCAGACAAGCGCCCAATGGGGATCACGATGGGCGACGCTTCTGGCGTGGGCCCTGAGATCATCTTGCGAGCCCAGGCCGACGGCTCTCTAGGTGCGCATACGATTGTGTACGGCGACGCAACAATTTTGAAAGCTGGCGCGGCGCTGCTGGGTCTTCCAGACCAGGTGCATGTCATCGCTGACCACACCCTTTTGTCAGCGACGAGGTTGAACGTGATTGACCTCGGTCTGCTCAACGCTGACCAACATCGGCCAGGCCAACTGGACGCCGCAGCAGGTGCAGCTGCCCGCGAGTACGTGGCACGTGCGACGAGTGATGCGCTCACAGGTCGGATTGCCGGCATTGTCACACTGCCGATGAACAAAGAAGCAACGCAGTTGTCCGACCCCACCTTTGTTGGACATACAGAGTTCATTGCCAGCCTCTGCGGAAGCCCGCAGGTCACCATGATGCTTACCAATGGTCCTCTCGCAGTCACTCATGTCAGCACGCATTGCTCGTTACAGGAGGCCATTAGCCGCGTTCGCACCAGCCGAGTGCTGAACGTGATTGAGCTCACCAACCAGACGCTGAAGCGGTTCATCGACCGCCCGCGCGTTGCAGTCTGCGGGCTCAACCCACACGCAGGCGAAAACGGACTTTTTGGCCGGGAAGACATCCAACAGATCACTCCGGCCATTGCTGCCGCAGTTGCAGGTGGAATAGATGCAACCGGCCCACACCCGGCCGACACGGTGTTCTACCAAGCCGTCCACAAAGGTCGCTACGACGCGATTGTGTGCATGTACCACGACCAAGGTCACGCACCGATGAAGCTGCTGGCGTTCGACACTGGCGTGAACGTCACCGTGGGCCTTCCCATCATCCGTACTTCGGTGGACCACGGCACGGCTTTTGATATCGCCTGGACAGGCCAGGCATTCACCAACTCGTTGGTGCATGCGTTGGACTACGCATGGCGCCTAACAGGCAGCTGAGTCGCACCTCGGGCTCACTGAGTCCTCAGTCCGTTCGGACTGCCGCCCAGCTCTTGAGCAGTGAGACAACGGCGTCGGCTTCGCGTCGTAGGCCCTGCGGGTCTGGAACTCCACCCTTTTCTATCGCTTCGCACATGTCGCCCAACTGCAGTGCACCCATGAGCCGCGCACTGCTCTTGAGTGTGTGAGCTGCGCGGGAGCTGTCCTGCGCGGTTGGCCCCGTGAAGATGGACTCCAACCTTGCCGGCATTTCTTCCAGGAACGTTGCCACCAGCGTGGCAACCAGTTCTCCATCTTGGAAATCCTCGATCAAGCCTCGTAGTGCAGTGTCGACCAGTTTTGCGCGGGCGGTGTGAGACTGACCGCCCAACGAGGGCGCTGGTGGGCTGGTTCTTGTGTGCACCGTCTCTGTGTGCACCGTCTCTGTGTGCACCGTCTCTGTGTGCACCGTCTCTACAGAAGCCGGCTCTACAGGGGCCACCTCTTGCTTCACCTCAGCAGCCGCTGACGCTACGGCTTGGTTGGCGCGAACATCGGCAAGCACGTCGGCAATGCCCTCTCGGATAGACGCAAGCGAGGCCGGCTTGGACACGAATCCGTCCATACCCTCCGCAAGGAACCGTTGCCGATCCGCAGCCGCTGCGCTTGCAGTCACGCAGATAACTGGCAGCCGTGCAATGCGTCCACTCATGGCTCTCATGGCCTTCATTGTCTCGACCCCATCCATGCCGGGCAGACCATGGTCCATCAGCACAACGTCGAATGGAGGGCACTCTGCGCTGGTCAGCAACTCCATTGCTTCTTCGCCGCTCCCAACAATGTGAGCGACCATCCCAAGGCGGCTGAGTTGCCCTCGTGCCAACTGTTGGTTGACGAGGTTGTCTTCCACCACCAGCACCACAGATCCGGCAGGGTCCCTGCGGTTGGAATCAACCCTGGGCGGCGGTGTGGGAGCTGGCTGGTCTTCAACAGCGACCGAGGTCATTGGCAGTTCCACCGAGAACGTCGAACCAGCACCAAGGACGCTTGCAACGTTGAGCGTGCCGCCAAGCGCAGCAACGGTTCGGTGGACGATGGACAACCCAAGGCCAGCGCCACCCTGTGCTCCAGCAAGTGCTCCAGTGACGAACGGTTCTCGAATTCGTGAAAGTTCATCCTGCGGGATACCGGCGCCAGTGTCACGAACGGCAAACTGGACTAGCCCCTCCCCTGACTTGGATACGTGCAGATGAACTTCGCCAGAAGGAGTGAACTTGATGGCGTTGCCCACCAAGTTACGCAGGATCTGACGAAGACGAACCGCATCGGAAATCACCAGCTCTGGCACACCAGGATCGATGGTGCAATGGACGAGCGCTGACGAGCCGGCACCGTTGGCCATGGCCTCGCCGTAGCGTGAGACTTCGCGGACCAACGGATACAACGCAACGTGGGCCGGACGCACGCGAACAGTTCCCGCGCTTGCCTGGGCGGTATCGAGCAAGTCCTGCGTGAGATCGGTGAGCCCGGTCAGCTGCGACAGGAGTTCGGTGGCCAAACTCATTGCTCGGGGAGACAGTGATTCGTTGACCAACAGCTCTGCCACTCCTTGAAGCGCGTGCAGCGGATTTCGCAACTCGTGGCTGACCGAGGCGAGCAGAAGAGTTTGCGCCTTGACAACCGCCTCGGCGGTGGCGGTTCGTTCGTTGAGCCCTTGGAAAAGCTGCAACTCCTCGGTGATGTTGATGGTGGTGAGAATCACACCTCGAACGTCCGGGTTTTCAAGCATGTTGAGCGCGTGCAGGCGGATTGCGTGCTGCTCGCCCGTGGCCGACACGAGCCGCAGCTCGGTGCTGCGACGCTGACCGGGGTTGGCCAGCACTTCGTCACGAAACGCCAACGCAACCAGCTCTTCGCCAGGCGCCAACAGATCGAAAATCGTTCGGTTCTCCCAGAACTCCGGCGGGTATCCCAGGACGGTTTGGTACCGCCCCGTGGTCTCAAGGACCGCACCGTTCTCGTCCACCACCGTGACAGTGGCATCGGAATGAGCGAGTAATCGGCGCAGGCGCTGGTCTTCTACGTGGCTGCGCCCGAACGCTGGGCTGAACGCAGCGAGGAGACCAAGACATGAACCATCAGAACCCCGTACGGCTTGAATACGCACACTTACGGTTACCGGTGATCCGTCCTTGTGAATCAGGACCTTGTCCGTAGTAAACCGGTCGATCTCTCCGGAGATCAGCCTCTTGTGATAGCCGCGGGTCCACTCCTGATCTTGCGCTTGCGTGAGGTCCGAAACGTGAACCCGGCCCAGCTCTGTTTCGGAGTACCCAATCATCTGGGAGAACGCTTCGTTGCGAGCAATCTGTGCACCGTTGACGTCAACAAACGACAAGGCAATCGGTGCCCGGGTGAACAGTTCTTTCCAGAGATGACCGAAGGGGGTCCAACGTCGCTGCGTGTTCATGGTGTCCGCCTGTGTGTTCATCTTGGCCATTCCCGTCGTGCAGAGTTGAACTCAATTGTGGTGCTTGGTTCTTGGGTGATTGCTTCGACCGTGGTGGAAATCCTGACAGGAACGCGAGCTTTTGTAGTGCTGATGTTCCAATCCGTTGCCACCAACGGTTCCTTGGCTGCCAGCCGTTCAATCAACTCGACGCGCCAGTTGCCGTCTCGGAGCAACATCACCAACCGGTAGGACTCCACGGATCGGTAGACCGTTTCGGTGATGCCGTCTGGAATTGTTGGTCGGGCGATAGTGGTGGTTGTCGACGTGGTCGAGGTAGTACCCACAACGGTCGCCTCAGGTTTTGCCGAAGGCGAAGACACTGGAAACCAATCGTTCCACGATGACTTCCGGAGCGTTCAGCGAGACCACGGCGCCATCTGCGCTGTAGTACGTGAGTTCCAGTGAATGCGAAACATGGATGGTCTTGACCGACGTCGACCGGACAGCGTGCGCTGACAGCTCTCTGCGTACATGGGCAAGAGCGGCTCCGGCAAGGTACTCCCCCACGGGAGCTTCAGGGTCGCCTTGCGATGCCCGATCAATAGCAGACCACGCCTGCGCATATGCGTCTGCCAGGTCGCTTCGTGTCTTGGGTTCCATGACGCGCCCATCGAAGGGCTGATCGGGCAGCCAATGGATCCGGTCCCGGATCTCCGCTGGAGCAGTCAAGGAACGGCGGAACACCGTCCGGACATCTGCACCTTCAGAAGCGCGCAACACAGCAGTTCCTGCCTGTCGAATGGTTGCAAGCGCGACAAGAACCAGCAGCCCTCCAATCCCGAGCGCTACCACTTGCTTGACGCGCGGCAACGGTCCCGAGGACGCGTCCGGCTAATGCTTTCATGGTGCTGTGGCATCGGCACTCCTTCCCAGGACCTTGACCGTGACGGTGGCTCCAGTGTCGATCTGCAACGACGTGGAGGCGCGTCCAGCGATGAGCTGCAACTCGCGGATCTGGGTCCCGTTCACCTCGATGAGAACTGGTGTTCCATCGGCCGCGTAACCACCAAGGCTGGAGATCACCGGCCCAATTCGCACGTGCACGTCGACACCGTCTCGTTCCAACTCGATGGCCGACGCCGACCCATCGGACCTCAGCTCGAATTGAAGCGGACTACTGGTCGTTCCGGCAACGTTCGCAGTCAGCGCAACGGTGCCGGGGACGGTAGAACTGCGCAGCCTGATGATGGCCCGCCCATCGATGGTGCTCGTGACAATTCTGAACGGACCATCAGGTGCCTCGCCTCGAACTTCCACATCAGTCCCGTCCTCCACTACGTTGCCAAATTGGTCAATCAGCAAAGGAGTACGAACCTCCATCAACGAGCGCCCGTCTGCCACATTGGGACCCGGGGCCAGCTCGAGCCCGAACGGCACCGGCGGCCCAGCCACTTCGCGAATCTGCACCTCCGGACCGGTGCGGCCGAGTACCTCGACGCGAAGTGTTGTCAATCCAGCCACACGTCCACTGAACACTTTAAGGCCGTCCAAAAGCCCCTTGATCGTCCCGTCGATTGCAGTCGTACTTCCATCCGGTCGCCGAACGTGCAACTTGATGGGCGTGCCATCCGGCAATCCGTTTCCCTCGGCGTCGGTCGGAATGATGCTCACCATGGTCCAGTGCTTGTTGTCAGCCACCAGGGACCGAGGGCCAGCAAGAGGCACCACACCGTCGATCGGTTCGGCCGGCGCAATTGCGACCGCTGCGGAACCCACTTCAGACTTGGTGCTCGCACGTAGCACCAACAAACCAGAGTCAGCCAAGAGGTCTGGCGGGACAGTGAACGTCGCACTGCGGGCGATGAAGGAATCCGTGAGGCGCGCTGTCATCAGAGCGGACTGCACGTCCAGCCGCACAACGGTGCCGTCCACAGCGTCGGGTGTTGTCACCGTGACGATTCCGCGCCCTGTCTCTGCCTTTCCTTGGCGGTCCATAGTGATCGTGAGCGTTGGCGAGAGGGAGGCAAGTTGCGAGGCTGGCACGGGGATTTTTGGCGCTGGCCGAAAGCTCCAGAGGGCAAGCGCCAGACATACCAACGCGGAAACCAACGCGACCGAAATGCCGACCCATCGGCGAACGAACCGGCGAACGCGACGCAACCACCTTTTGCGCTCGGATCGGCGTACGGCCTTTCGCATATGAGGGGGATCGAGGAGCAACATCACATCAGCCCGGCGTCCGGACAAATCCGACGACAGAGATGTCGACTCCGGACCACCCAGCAGCTGGGCCGAGGAACGGCTTGCCCGGGACCGCTGCGGGGTCCGGTAACACGTTGGCGAAAATTTGCATCGGAACATCCACGGGTGTCACCGCTGAGAGGTCGGTGATCTCCATCCGGTGACCGATCGTCCGTTGTGGTCGGACCCCTTCTGGTAGGAACGCGTTCGCTACCCAGCCGACGCTGCCATCGGACGCTCGAAGTGTCAGGAGGACATGTGGCACGGTGGCCTCCTCAAGCCCGTCGTTACGCAAGCGGAAGTCCAGCGTTTTACCGTTCACAACGGCGACGTTCTCTACGGCAAGCGTGCGGGACAGTCCCGCCGCTGTCACGACGGCTTTCACTGCAACTTCAACGGAAGCGATGTTCTCAGGAACTACAGGCAGCCGGACTCTGGCGTTCGGAGCGAACTCGACCTCGCGACGTTCAGTCAGGCCTGCCACACCTTCGAAGTCAACGCGAAAGGGGATCGTCTCGCCGGGCAGAGCAGTGTGCATGGAGGTAGCCGAGTTCGTATACGAAGAGAGCTCTTCGCCCTTCTTGTTCAACAACCGCGCTGTAACGGTGATGTGTGCCGGATCCACGTCAATATTGAGGGCCTCTCCAACCACGGAGAACTGTCCGTCCACGCGGACGAGACGAGCGCTCTTCACTTCAATTTCCGGGCGATCCAGAACGTCTGCGTACGCGGTTGTAAGGGCGCTGACTTGGCGACGGCCTTGGCTGAGGTACGTGAGCGTTGGCCTGGCAACGATTTGGTCGGGTGGAATAGTCATATCCATCTCGATGGGAATCAGCCTCCATTGCCCCTCCACCCGCTTCATCCGCTGGTTCACTTGGACGGAAAACTCGCTGAGCGGCGTGATGTACTCCAGCCTTCCTGTCACCATCGCCTCATTGCGCGAAACGACACTCCGCAGGCCGGTCAACCTCGCTAAGCGTGCATACGATGCAACAAGACCGTTGGTCACTGACCGCTCGGTTGTGTACTGCAGAAAGCTGGGCCGTGACTCCGGGTCCAGCAAGTCGTAAGCCCCGCGCAGATTCCGCAGGTCGAGACGGTCGTAATACGAGTACACCGTTTCGCCAGGCGTGGGGGGAGCGACGACGCTGCGAGTCGCCTGACCAACAAGACCCACAACGAGGAGAAGGAACATCGCCGTCTTAGCGCGCCGCAGCCAAACCATGTAAGGACTGAACTTCGCGACCAGTCCGCTGATGAGCTTCGGCGCGGAGAGCCGCCCACCACGGCCCGTCGGCTGAATCCGAGACTGGGCGAGAAACAACAGCTGGTCGAGACGATTCCAGACCCGACCGATGAACAATGACCGAAACCGCAGCCAGCGGGGTCGTCTGACGCCAAACGCGTACAACGTGAACAGAGTTACCGCAGAGCCCATCGCCGTTACGGGCAGTGTGCCCCACATGATTCGCTGCCATCGAGGAATCTCCGGACGCAATGCACCAGCTGGCAGCGGGCTGATGTCATCGCGCTGCCAAACGCCCACGCCGTTGCGTAGCGGCTCGAGGCGCTCCCAACCCGACGCGTCGAGAAGCGGGTCATAGAACCGGTCGTTAGAGAAAATGAACTTCAGGTGATACTTCTCCGGGTAGCTGATGAACTGCTGGAGTGATCCAAGCCCAGCTACCCCGGTGTACTTCGCCCCTTCGAGACGCTCCACCGGGGTGGTGGTCATCTCCGGAAGACGACGAGCAGAGTGGTAATTCCCATCCACACTCTGAGCTGTCATCTGCGCAGCGAGCCACGCCATTTGATCGCCGAACCCGAGCGTCATATAGCGCCAGCGATCGTGCTGATCCTTCTCCATGAAGCTCGCAATAGGGGCCGGGTCAATTGCCGCCGGTTGCATCGGGCGAAAACTGCCGAGATTGGCAGAGAAGATCGCCATCGCTGCAGTGAGGACGGCGAAGATGGCCAGCCCCGACGTCCTCAACCTTGCCACCAAAGGTGACGTCTTGGGGTCCTTGATGATCGTGACGTACTCGTCAATCAGTTGGCCCGCCAAGGGCAAGATCAAGAACGTCGACCAAAGCGTGAACCGGTCAAGCGTCAACACATCGAACGCGCCGCCCAGCAACAGCTTCGGGAACGGGGTCGTTCCTCCGGTTCCGAGAAAGGCGGCCAGCAGAACCGAGGCGGCCAGCGGCCAGTTCGGTGACATGATGCCGCGCCTCGCAGCCTTGGTTCCGATGAGCATGAGCGTTCCCCATGGAATGATGAAGAACATCAGACCCGCATTGGTGTTTTCGAGGAAGTTGTCTCGGCTGGCGTGAGGAATGGACACCTGCACAATTGGGTCTGCGTGGCTCCACATCCAGTACGGCAGAACGACCATCACCAGGCCAACGATCATGCAAACCCCGTAGATGCCTGCGCGGAACACGGGCGGGATTACACGGCGTACCCGCCGAGCGGCAAGAGGCCAGACAAGACCCAAGGTGAACCTGTCCGAATGAGCGTCTAGTTCATCGGCCAACGGGGTTCGAAAGGATTCGAGAAGCGCCCGGGCGATGACCGGTCCAAGGAAGAAGACCGACCCGAACAACGTGGTGACGTGGTGAACCGCAGTTGTAGCAGCGGAGGCGGAAATGGCCAGGAGAAACGTTCCACCGCCGCCTCGTCGGATCCATCGGTCGGCGAAGGGCAGGCTGTTGAGCAGAAACGCCATCGACAGCGTCGTTGGAAGTTGCCCGAACGTATGAAGGGCTTCCGCCAACGCCGAAGACAACGTGAACAGCAGGGCCGCGTAGCCAGCTGCCCGAGGGTTGGTCCAGATGCGCGCAAATCGGTACATGCCGACGATGCACAACATGACGGCGAACAGCGCGACGAAGGGGAACGCGTTCTTCAGGCCAACCACTTTGGACATCAACGCGAGGGCCATATGACTCCCGGGCGGATAGCTGACCATCGTGAAACCTGTGTACCAGCGCGGTTCAAAGCTGGAGAACCAGGACCGACGGTAATGGTCGGCGAAGAAGAGATGCACGTACGCGTCGAACGTCCGCCGGTACGAGCCGAAGATCAGCAGCCCTCCGTGAAACGAAAGAGCGACCAGCAATGCTGTGATGAACTCGCCCGGCAAGCGAAGCCAGATCGACAGTTTTACGGAACGACGCATGCGAGTCACCCTGGTGCGATTGCGGCGCTCAACGACGCGCGCATACGTGCCAGCAGTTCGTAAAGATCCTGCTGAGTCACTCGGCTGTTGAAAATAGGTTCCGTCAGGAACGCACCAATCACCGAATCATCCAGCGGCGCAAATTGATAAGTACCGCTACCACCGTTGTGGCCGATGGATGTGAACACCTTCTTCCCATCAGCCCCAAGGGAGCACGGACAAACGGGCCACAGCCCAAGGCCGACCGACCAATCGTTCGATACGTCCATCATCGCTGCGGTGGAATCCGCTGACAGAACGGTCCGATCCTTTAGCAGTACAGCGCCCCACTTCGTGAGGTCGCCCATCGTCGCCGTGATCCCCCCGGTGGACCAGCCAATCCATCCGTCCACCGCAGGCAGAGCGTCAAGCGCCATGCTCTTAAGCCCTAGCGGCGTGAAGAACTCGTCCTGAAATAGCTGACTCAACGTCTTTCCAGTTACCTGCTCTGCGAGCAGACCTAAGGTGAGGTAGCCACTGGAGGAGTAACCGGAATTTGAACCGGGTTTCCAGAGCAGGGGTTGCGCAGCGGCAAGGCTGACTGCAGCTGCTGGCGTCAACTTCATCCCGGGGTTTGCTAGGTACTCTGGACTGTCCTGGTAGGTCGCAAGTCCACTGGTGTGCCGGAGAAGCTGGCGCGGGGTTATCCCAACGTTTTTCGGAAATGTGGGAACCGCATTGAGGACGGGCAACGGAGCGTCAAGCGACACCGCCCCTTTGTCGGCCAGCCGCAATATCAACGCTGCGGTAAACGACTTCGTTACCGAGGTCACTTCCATCACCTGATCCGCGGCGAGAGTGCCGCTGGCTCCAACCCACTGGGCGCCGTCGGCCTTGATCACCGAAACCGTCACCCCTTCGACGCCAAGTTCCGTGCGCCAGGTGTCGACCACTGACTGCAACGCTGCAGACGTTGCCGAATCGACTGCTGATCCGGATAATGCCGAGGACACCGTTGTGGGTGCGATGCTCGGGTTTGCCATGGTGGCACCCGTGGCGACCGTAGGGACCGGTCTTGCTGCCACAGTGGTTGTGGCAGTTGCAGAACCTGAGTCCCCTGCATCAGTAAGCGCGAATACGGCTGTTTCCGGTCGAGCGGATGGTGCCGGCGCACGACGGGTGCTTTCAGACGATGCGGCAGTTGCGTAGCTACCGGCTTCCGCTGACCCGGCTCCGGCTGACGTGGCGGCAGACGAAACTGCTGGCACCAGGTTGATGAGGGACATCGCCGCCAGCCAGCCCGCGCCCACGCTTGCGGCTTGGCGAGCGTTCACACGGCGACCGAAGCGAACTCCAGCAAGTCCTAACCTTCCGCCCCGCATTCGAGCCAACACCCCTCCAGGCACGACCACCACAATTTGGACGATTCGAATGATCACACGTGGCAGCGCGTTCAGACTGAATGGGAGGGGCCACAACTTGGGGGGTCGGCCAGCAGCAAAGTCTTCGACCCACCCAAACAGAACTGTGGCCAACGGAATCAGCACTGCCACAAACGGGAGAATCGCAAGCCTTGGAAGTCCTGGAACCAACTTGCCCAGGATCGCGTCGGCAATCACGATTGCGGTGGTGTGCCAGAGGTAGACAGTCAACGACCTCCGGGTAAGCCATCTGACCGCCGAGCCAACGAACCTGCGCTGCGGTACACCCTGCAGAATTGGTTCTGCCAGCAGGAAAACAAATAACCACGCTCCCCCCACGAAGAGGTGGGCAGGATAGGAGTTGTTGACCACTCCCCCGATGATTGGCTGCGTTGTGCACCACAGCACCGCGCACATCGCAGCGATGGCCAACCATTCCTGCTTCGCACGCTTGGTCATGCCCGCGAATCGACCGGCACGATGCAGGAAGCCGAGCATCCAGAACACCGAGTACAAGGCAAGGTCACCTACGTACCAACGCCACGTCGCAAATCCTGGAAGCGGTACCGCAGGGCGGCGAATCAGTAGGTCGATGACGAACACCGCACCGACCGGCACACAGAAAAACCAATTGCCGAACTTGCGCAGCATCACACGGAGCAAGGGTGTGATCAACATGAGCCAGATCAACGCACGGAGGTACCACAATGGATTGCTCAACCAACCCGCTTCCCATTCGTTCCCTTTCGGATCCACAATCGGAAACATCCACCCAACGATGCCGCTCGCGTTCACCGCTGTCCGCGCCCCGCCAAGGGCAACACGCGAGGCGGCGAGCGCGGTGAGTGTCACCGCGCCGAACACCCAGAATGGAATCAGAATGCGGCGCAGGCGGTCGCGGACAACCACCCGGAAGGATTTCCGATCAAGTGATGCCGCGAACAGCGAACCGGCCACGAAGAACATCGTCGGCATTGACGCAACGAGGTAGGAAAGAATCGGTGTGCCAAACGCGTGCCAAAACACGACGCGTATCGTCGCTATAGCGCGAATGGTGTCAAGGAAACCTTCGCGTGGACGTGGCTTTGAGCGACCCTCCATCACGCACCGGTCGAAGAATCGGCGAGCAGAAAATCATCCACTGCGATTTTCGAGACCGATGTGACGATTCCGACCGATCCAGTCGTCGAGGTCGTTGTGAACTCGCCAACCTGCTTGTCATCCAGGTACACCCGAACGGTACCGTCTTTGAACGTTACCTTCAGGATTGCGCCGGTCGCACTGTTGATGGGAGTCGCAAGTTTGTTGCCGCCATCGAACACATACACGCCGCCTTTGTCGTAGTGCCCCCAACGGACGTAGCCAGCTTTGTCCGTGAGATCCACGAGCACCGAATCGTTGCGCGTACCCTTCTTCGGTTGGAACAGAAGGAAGCCCGCGTTGAGATCTCCTTCAGTTGCGCGTAGTTTCGCTGAAACCTCGAACGACGACGGTTGCGGGGTTGCGAATTGCGTAATGAAGTCGTACCCGGAATTGTCCAGTTGCTGATACGTGCCCTCGACGAACTTCCATTGGCCCGATAGTGGCGTCCATGCCGTGCTCGCCTGGTCGAACTTGTCCATTGAACCGAGCGCAGGCGCAGCTGCTGGCGAAGACGCAATGGTGGTGGCAACCAAACTGGTGGAAACCTCCGCTCCAACGGCTGAGTCTGAAACGGGGGCAGGAACCAGCGCCTGTGGGGACTGGCTGGAGGGAGGAGTCGAGGCAGCCAAGGCCGTAGCGGTTGCGCTCTGGGCCGCAGGGTCACCAAGACGCTTGACCGCAGATGACAGGGTGTACCCAGCTGGGTCCTCCAACGCAATGACCGGGACGAGAATCGTTCGCAGGAACGTCTCCTTACCAGTCACATCAAAAAGAAAGGCAGCGCGGTCAGCTTCAAGACCGGCAGGTACTTTTGGAACCATTGGAACCAATGCATCAGACAGCCACAATCTGACTTTGTCGATCTCTATGTCCGTCGCTTCGAGCGAAACGACAGCTCCCACGCCCGGCACGTAGGACCCGACAACCCTGGTTACTCCGGGGCGCGTCGTCAGCTGCAAGACAAGGTCTTCAGCAAACACAGACCCGTTTGCAGCAACCGCTTGATTCACGGGTGCTCCGACGGCAGGAGTCGGAGGGGCGGCACCACCGCCTTTGAGCCTGAGCAGGACCAGAAGTACGGCGAACATGCCGACACCAGCAAGCAGGACAAGCCGCAAACGATCTCCGTTGCGAACCCGCATCGCCCCCGTTGGACGCTCCCCCGCGGGTTGTTCGCCGTCAGTCTCGTCGAGCGCCTCGGGAACTTCCGCCAACTCAGTCGAGAGACGGTCCTTCAAATGGGTGATCATGGGTGTACCTCGCGCATTTCATTCCGCCGTCTTCGCTGCTAGTGCTCACAGGTTTGCTGCATTGATGCCAGGAGAGACGCCGTCCAGGCATGCAGCGAGATCCGTCGAAAGGAACGGCTTTGTGAGGAACCGGTCTACGGAGGTGCTTCGAGCATCCTGGAGGTCCTGCGCGTCAACGAAGCCAGAAGCCAGGACCAATCGACCGAGCCGTGAACGCTCGACAACATTGAGCAGGTCAAGTCCGCATCCGTCTGGAAGTTCGTAGTCCGCAAACACGACGTCGAACGCCTCCTCATCGAGAGCAGCTTTCGCCTCTACTAGCGAGCCGGCCTCCACAAGGCGTACGTCTTGCTTGCTGACCGTGTGGCGAATGATGCGCCGCCACAAGGGATCATCCTCAACGACCAAAACCGATATAACCGGTTCGTCTGGCGTCATGTTCTCCCCCGCATGTCGAAAACGGAGTCGAACTTGGACAGGCGGAACACGCGCATTGCGTCTTCTCGTTCTGGCTTGATCAGGTAGAACTCGGCGCTGATTCCCTGTGCATCTCGCATGGCTTTCACTAAGGCAGCCAGTCCAACTGAGTCGATGAAGGTCGCCTCGTGGAGATCCACTACTAAGCGCTCGCAGCCGTCGGTGACTCGCCGATCGATCTCACTCCGCAATTCGGGGCAACGCGCAGCATCGAGGCGTCCCACAACAGTCACCGTGACAGTTGTGTGCGTGATGACATCTACGGCTACGGCGAGCGAATCAGTGATGGAAGTGCTCATGATGAAAGACCTTTCGGTTGAAGCGGGCGAAATCTGAAGTGAAAACTTGTCGATGGCTGTGGCGATGAAGGATTCATTACCGCTCCGCCACCGGAAGCGGGAAGTGGATCGTCCACTGGTTGAAGTCATCAACACGGCAGTAGTGAACGCGCGATGCCAACTGTCGAATGATCATCAACCCGTAACCGCGCACCGTTGGATGCGCTGGGTCTGGCTCTTCAATCAGCTCCGGCTCAAATCCTTCGCCGGCATCGAACACCTCGAATACCAACTCATCGCCTTGTCGTGTGACAGAGAGATCGATGCTGCCGGTTGGAACCCGATCCGCATAGGCGTGCTCGGTGATGTTGATGCACAGTTCGTGGATCGAGAGCTCGATCGGTCCCACGACAGAGTCCGCCGTTTCGGGTCCAACAATTGACCTGATGCTTTCGGGAAGCCAGGTCGCCAGCTCCCGGACCGCGACAAGGTCAGCGTCGAGGGTTAGACGCGGCCTTCCGTCGGTTACGTCGGCCGACCGGCTTGCGGGGATCGCTGACGGTTCGATCACGCTGTGCTCCTTTGGATGCATTTCGACTTCCAACTCTGCCGATTGAATCGCGGCCTCGAGCAAGTCCTCTGTGCGCAGAGGACCACCAACTGGCCTCAGCACAAATACCGTTTGGTCATCAGATCTTGGGCGGTCCCCGCCGTACTCTCGCACGGCCGTGAGGAGCCGGTCGGCCATAGCTGCAGCGGAAATGTCTCCGTGAACCAGGGCCTCCAGTCGCTCTTGGCCAAACAGTTCTCCGTCTTCGCCGTCTTGTTCCAACAGACCGTCAGACCCTGTCACCAACCAGTCGTCGTATTGCAGATTGATCAAGAACGGAGCCCCTGAGGGGCGGTTGCCAACGCCCACCGGCGGAGCGCACGGTGGCACGAGACGGATCTCCCCGCCCACGGACAGAATCACCGGAGAGTGGCCTGCGTTGGCAAGTGACAACTGGACTGTGCCGGGTTTGCGCGGGTCTGTTGTCGCTACGCCAACCAGCATCGTGATGAACCGGTTTGTTCCGATCAGCAACGTCTCAAGCGCATCGTGAATCTCCGCAAGGAGTTGAACGGCGTCCTCACTCTTCGACCGACGAAAGGCAGTGTTTGCGGAGGTGATGGCGTTGGTCATCAACACAGCTGCGGGCAGTCCTTTGCCCGCAACGTCGCCGATGGCGAACCGAAGCGTTCCGCGGAACGTTGCGGTGGTGAAGAAGTCCCCGCCTACGCTCCGAGCTGGAAGACACGCAGCGAATGCGTTGATCCCCGGTACCGATGCCACCGACTTCGGCAGCACCGTGTTAGCCAGCGCAGCTGCGGTGTTGTGTTCGTTCTCCGTGATTGCCTGCGCCAAAGCGCTCTCGTGCATTTCAACCAGTCTCAACGCAGAACTCAATGACCCTGCAAGCGCGTCAAGAATCTTTCGTTCAGCCGTTCCGAACGGGACGGAGTCCAAGCGACCAATCCCAATGACGTGCTGTCGTTCACCTACCTCGACAGTGGCGAGAAGTACGTACTTTCCTCTCGCACCAATGGGCCGACGCAAATTGCCGCCGGCAATCGATTCCATCGCAACGTCGGCCAGCCAGTCTGCAGACCTCGACTCATCTTCGAGGCAATCCATTCGGGCGCCATCTGCTCCAATGAAAACGGCAGCGACCGACTCCGTGAGCTGCAGACCATGACGCAACACCCGATCGATCGTGTACGTACGATCCAGCGAGTCGACGTTGAGGCGGCTGAGTTCGAACAACCGCAGCTGGCGGTCATTTGCTTGGGTGAGGGCCTCGGCGAGATCGTCGATCTCGTGGTCCCTGTGGTCAACGATTCGCGCCAACTCAAGGAGGGCATCGACGAAGGTCGAATCCTCACCCCATACTTCGATCGTGACACCGGTCCCCATCGCCCACGTCGCCCGCGGCGGACCAACCGGAGTTCCGTACTCGGTGTAGCGACGACCGGATCGGATCAATACGGCCGTCACGCCGGGCGCGTCTCGCATTTGCAGCGCGAGCGACTCGAGGACCGAATTCTGGAAGGAAACTTCGCTCATTGGAGGCTCATTGGAGGCTCATGGATGGCTTCATGGATGGCTTCATGGATGGCTTCATGGATGGACAGCCAGTCACTCAGGCAGAACGCGTCAGTGCGAACACGGCGGCTAACCCAGTGACGTCCAAAATGACACGGACAGCATCCGAGGGATTTGCAAGGTAGAGCGATCCGCCGACTCCCTGCAGAAGCCGCTGGTTGCGGACAAGCTCGGCAAGTGCGGTGGAGTCCATGAAGACCACTTTGCGAAGGTCGACGGTCACCGCTCGAGCACCAGCTTCCACAACTGATTCGAACAGCAGCCGGAATCCAGGAGCTTCATGCGCGTCGAACCGACCAGCTGGAGCGTCGAGCACAACACCGTCAGGCCATGCGTTGGCGCCGACGGCTAGGGGCGCCAGCTCCTGGACAAGGTCGGCTTCGCGAACGAAAGGAAGTTTGGACATGAAACGCTGCCTTTACTGATGGTGCCCGGGCGCGGCCGAGCGGTGAACGGAGGGATCGGAGTTGAACCCGAGGTGGAGCAACCCATCAGTCCCGGGCGCGGCCGAGCGGTGAACGGAGGGATCGGAGTTGAACCCGAGGTGGAGCAACCCATCGGAAACGGGCGCGGCCGAGCGGTGAACGGAGGGATCGGAGTTGAACCCGAGGTGGAGCAACCCATCGGAAACGGAGACGGGCTCGGTTGTGGCCAATGGGTAAGGAATTGTGGGGCGCAAGGCGGCCTTGGAATACTTGCCGCGAAGGTCGTTGCTGCGGATCTTGTATAAGTCGCGAAGAAACTCGATCGACACCTTCTTGGCATCGACCTTGGAACCGGGAGCGTCGATCCACTCGACCGGCAGCTCCAAGACCCGGTAACGGCACTTGGCGGCGAGGTACAGCAGCTCAAGGTCGAAGGAAAAGCCGTCCATCAGCTGACGTGAAAACAGGTCCCGGGCAACATCCATTTTGAACAGCTTGAAGCCGCATTGCGTGTCGCGAATCTCGATCCGAGAGAAGGCGCGGACCAAGATGTTCAGACCCCAGCTCATGAGCTGGCGAAGGCCGGACTTCCTCGTGGCCGTCGCGTCGAGGTGAGCTCGGGATCCGATCACGATGTCGTACTTGCCGCGCATGAGCGGTGCAAGCAACGAGTCGAACTGTTCGATGGGGGTCGACTGATCAGCGTCTGCAAACAACACGTACTCGCCGCGCGCAGCAAGCACTCCCCTACGCACAGCTTTACCCTTGCCGCCGTTTTTGTCGGCAACCAGCACCCGCATGTTGGCAAGGCCCAAACGGTTCAGAAGTTCGACGGTGTTGTCCTTCGAACCGTCGTCAGCCACAATCAGCTCCCATGGCTCGTGACGCGAGCTCATATGGGCAGCGATCGCACCAACCGTTGGCAGAATTCGCTCTGCCTCGTTGTAAGCCGGGATCACCACCGATATACGTGGCGCCGTCGTCAACGGTTCCAAGGCCCATTGCTGATAGGCCTCGTACGTGCCTGCGTTCATGCTGTTGCCACCCTTCGTCGAGGTTGTTGAGTTGGTGCTGGGGCAAAGAAGTGGTGACAAACCACTCCCACTGCCAAAACGGTCATGGAGTAGAGCTGAGCCCGAACCACACTGTCGATATCGCCGTGGCTGACAAAGAGCGAAACGGTCTGCAGCAGCGCGCCGCCAAGCAGCAGCACGCTTGGCCGGTTGTTTCCGAGCGAGAGGTGATACGTCGCGAAGAGGTTGGCCACGGCGAAACAAGTCGTCGAGAGTGCATAGGCGGCAAGTGGACGGGACAACCCGGCATACTCCGGACCGAACACACGGCCAAGCAACGTGTCGCCGAGAAACTGTGCACCAAGCGTGGCGACGGCCCCGATCCCGACCACCGCTGCCAAAGCAGTCATCAACAGTCGATCCGTGCGGCCGACCTTTTCTGTGCGTGCAGCTGCGACAGGAAACACGGCGGTGGCAACGGCCCACGCTGCGAAAAACACGCCTCGCCCGATCAGCGCTACGGCGCCGTACCGACCAGCGACCGTGGGTTCCAGATAACGCTTGGAGAAGAACACGTCTTCGTTGTTGATCACGACTTGGGCGACGAGGAGCAGAGCGACAGGACGAGCAGCAGCGATGATTCGAGTCCGGTCTGGTTCGGCGATTCCGGATCTGACAAAGCCAGCCGCGCTGGAAACGTATGCCCACGTGGCAAAGAACGAGAGTGTGAGCCCGACCGTGGCGCCGGCGACGCCGAACCCGAGCGATACAAGCGCAACCGACAACACAGCACGCACAACCACTTCCACGACAAACGTGGCAGCGAGCGGACCAAACTGCATCCGCCCTTGCAGCACGCCGCGGCCGACTGACTGCATGGCGTAGAACGGCATTCCAATACCAAGAATCGCGAACGGCACAGCTGATTCCGTGTTGAAGAACGAAGCCAGGACCGGCGAGCCACCGACTAACGCTGCGCCCAAGACAGATCCGATTATGAGTGCGCGGGAAGTCAACCACCCAGCGACACGTGATGTCCCACCAGTGATCGTCTTTGCAGCGACTAACTGCAGACTCACGGCAAGCGCAGTGGCCGCCAGCATCAATGTCACCATCAGTGTTGCGTCGGAGAATTCCTCCGGTGTAAGCCAGCGGCCCAACATCACATTGACGATGTAGTTACCGAGATTTGCACCAATGGTTGCAAGAGTCAGGATTGTTGCGCCACGTGCCGCCGTGGCCACCGTTCCGCCCGGCGGCATATTACGAGGCCGACTCAGTCAGCAAGCGGTCAATGTGAATCAGATGCCAGTCGACAACCTCGTCGATCGGGATGCCGACCGCGGCGGCGTAGTTGCGTCGGCCGATTTCACGTCGCCGGTCCGGAGCGTCGATCACCTTTTGGATAGCGTCTGCGAGGCTGGCAGGGTCTGCAGGATCGAAGTACTCCCCGACAAACCCTTCCTCCTCGATGACATCCACAAAGTCGCCAATTGCGGGCAACACCGTTGCGCAGCCATACGATCCGGCTTGATGCAGGACGCCTGAACTGCCTGTCGTGCTGGTGTAGGGGAAAACGACAACGGCACTTGACTGGAAGAGTGGTTCCACGTCTTCTTCGGCGACATATCCCGTGAACGTGACGTTTCGAACGTCCACACATGAATTGGCCACAGCGTCGAGATATCCAGCAGAGTTGGGAGAATCCGTCCCAGCAATGACCAGTTCGATGTCGTCGTAGCCTCGACCCAACAGATCTTTGTAGGCATCAAGCAGCATGTCGACCGTCTTATAGGTTCCCCATTTGCCGAACGCCATGATGCGGCGGGGTCCAGGCGGCAGTTCGTACGTGGGCTGCGGGACCACTTCAAATGATCCGTGTGGCGCAAGCAGAACGTTGGTTGCTCCGTAACTGGACTCGAGGAATTCGACATACTTGGGAATCGTCAGCGCAACGATGTCGGCGCGAAGAATCGTGCGGGTAAGCATCCGACCGGCCTTGGTCATCACCCAGGCGACCAACTTGGAGTTGGTAAAGCCCGCATCTTTCATATCGACGTTGTCAGCCAGGTTGTGTAGCACGACGAGCGTAGGAACCTTGCGCCATTTCAGCAGCGCCGGGAGGAACAGCCCAAGCGCGCCGGGGACTCGCTTATCGCCGAATGTGGCGAATTGAAGGTTGATCATTACCGCGTCGACCTTGCTTTTGCGGATTTCGCTCAGGAGCCGCCATACGTTGGACAGCGAGTTGAACTTCCACGCAACCACCGAGGAAACGCCCTCGATGGCGACGGGTGTGCCAGCTTCGGTGTCGTCGGCAAACAGAACTACCTCGGAAACCTCGGCTTTCGCCGCAAGCTTGGAAACCATGTGGAATCCGAACTCGTTGAGACTGTTACGTCCGGGAGGGAATGCCGAAACAAACCCAATTCGAAGCCCCACAGGATCTCCCGCGGGGCCTTCGCCGCCCTGCTCTATCTTCGCCATGTCGCAATCATCGGGACGAACGGGACGGCGATTGAGTAGCGCCTGTACAGGCGCGGGTTTTTCATCACTTTTGATGAAGACTGGCTGACGATCGGAATTCTCAAGATCACCTCAAGTTGCTCTCCCAAGGGTGAAACTTGGGCAGAGATCATACGGAGACAACAAGAGACGTCCGATGCTATGAACTCATGGATGGGATGACCGACTTCTTCGCAGCCGAATTGGCAATGCGGCTTGCGGGTGCGAACGATTCTCAGGTCGACGCGGTCATTATCGAGGCACTCGGCGTCGTCGGCGAACGGGCGCATGCACACCGCGCCTACATCACTGCGTTTGACGACGACCAAATGATTCGCACCAGCCATGAGTGGCTTGCCAACGGTATCGCTCCACATAGCGGCGCAATCCAACGCATCGCTATGGATAAGTTTCCGTACTCCAACGACATGGCTAAACGCGGCGAAACGTTGCGTGTCCCTTCTTTAGAAGTCCTGCCGCCCGAAGCCACTGCGGAGCGAGACTCGTTCGGTTCGTTTGGAATCCAGGCAGTGCTCCAAGTGCCGATCTTCGCCAACGGCGACCTGCTGGGAGTCCTCGGCGTTAACTACACGCACCCAGTCACCGGTTGGTCCGACGCCACGATCGCGATGGTGAAGTTAGTGGGCCGTTGCGTTGGGATCACGCTCAGCCGTAGGGCAACAGACCAACGCCTGTACCGGGCACTTGCGTCGGCTGAACGCGCCAACCGGGCCAAAGACGAGCTGATCGCTCGAGCCGGACACGAACTTCGCACACCGCTGCACGCTGTCATCGGTTTCTCGGAGATTCTTGAACTCGATGGCGTGGAAAGCGAGGCGTTGTTACAGATCCAAACCGCCAGCGCCACGCTGCTCACGATGATCGACGACCTGCTGGAACTTGGCCGGTTGAGTGTTTCAGAAGAACCGTCAGGGCAGCGCCGACACGTCCACCAGATTGTTTCCCAGGTAATTGCGGAGATGGGCCCCTCCGCACAGGTACGCGAAGTACAGCTGGAACTGATGGAGTTCAACGAAAGCCGCATCGTCGCATCGTCGCTGCGTGTGCATCAGGTTCTGCACTGCGTGGTTGCCGCTGCGGTGTCCATGGCCGGTGAAGGTGGCCGAGTGCAGTTCTTTGTTTCTGCGCCAGCGGACCGCCGTTTGGTTTCGCTTCGAACAAGCGGCCCCACCAGCACCGGGCCAACGGGACTGGCCTTTGCCCTCGCTCAGTCGTTCATCGACGACCTGGCCGGGACTATCAACTGGAAGTCCGACCCGGATCAGGAGGGCGGCGGCGTCTCCACCGTGGTGGAAGTTGTCGTGGATCAGGCGGAGAATTTGTAGCCAACACCGCGCACCGTGGCCACCACATCGGCGGCTCCGGCGGTAGCCAGCTTCTTGCGGAGCTTGGACATGTGTACGTCCACGACGTGCCCGTCGCCGTACCAATTGTCTCCCCACACCAACTCGCGCAGCCGTTCGCGTGTAATGACAGCGTTGGGCGAAGCAGCCAGGGCCGCGAGCAATTCGTGCTCCAGTTTGGTGAGCGGCACCACGGTTTCGTGAACACGAACCTCGCGCGCTGTGGAATCGATGGTGAGGCTTCCGAACGTGGCAGCCCGCAGAGCCTCGCCCTGCTGGCGAGGTCGGCGTGCCATCGCCGAGACTCGGGCCGCTAGTTCCCGGCCAGAAAACGGCTTGGTTATGTAATCGTCGGCGCCGATCCTGAACCCGATCAGTTTGTCCACCTCATCGGACCTGCCCGTGAGCATGATCACGTACACCGACGATCGGTTGCGGAGCTCGGAACAAAAATCCAGCCCATCACCGTCGGGCAACGTGAGGTCAAGCACCACCAGGTCAACAGGTCCCGACTCAAAAGCGAGCCGCGCCTCACCCAGCGTGCCCACGTCACGGACGCGATGTCCGGCACTGGTGAGAACAGCCGTTGCGAGTGTTCGGTACTCAGGTGAGTCGTCCACCACAAGGACGTCCATCGTTTGCACAAACGAAGTATGACAGCGAGGCGCCCGAGGTTTGCGGACCGAACCCGGTTCATCGCAGCCAGGCAGCGAAATTGGGTGACGAACAGAGCGGAAACGCGCTGTTCACAGAAGGTGATTGAACGGAAACACCGCAGGTACAGCATCGAAATCGGTCTTTCGTATGTTCGCTGAGCAGACCGAGGAGTTTCACAAATGATCGACCCAACCTGGGACCCAACAACCCTGACTGCTCAGGAAGAGGCAATCCTGCTTACCCTGCGTTCGGCAACTCACAGGGTTGTGTCACGAAACGAACTCGCAAGGGCCGCAGGGCTGAACTCCACCCAGGGTCGTCGTGTTGATGTTCTGCTGGTCCGAATTCGCCGAACGTTGGATGACGAATCGATCGTCAACATCCGCAATCGCGGGTGGCGCCTTGTTTCTGGCGCGACGGAACCTGAATGCAACGACGACGTGTCCGATCGGAGGGTGTCGGCATGACGACGTTCGGTCACGCCATATCGGCAATCGTGGCACCGCTGTTATTGAGATGGCGGATTGCTCGAGTTGATGTTGTCTCTACGGCCGAGCCACGTCACGAAGCGCTGCCGGAACCTATCGGGGGTTGGTTGGTGGCGGCCGATGAACGGATCTCCCTTGCTGGTTCACCTGGGGCTGAACATGTTCTGTCAATTGCACTCCCGACAGCGCTTGCGATGGCGGAGGGACGCACGCCGGACTCTGACCTGGTGGCATGGCTGCATCGCACTGCCGACGCGGGGACTGTTTCGTGGACCTCCCGAACAACCTTCTCGTTCCTACGGTTGTTGGAATTCGGAACGCCTCGTTCCTGGACTTTCCTCGACGCTACGGGTGTACTCCGCATGGCTCTTCCGGAGCTCGCATCGGCGATGTCACGACGCAGGTCCGACCCGGTGCTCCTCGACCCGGCCGGAGTCGACCGCTTCCCAATCCTGGAGAAGGTGCAAGCGCTCCGACGCGGCATCGTGGATCACAGCGATGAACAACCCGCGGTCCGAGCGCTTGCGCTACTTGATCATCCGGAGCGGGTGTTGCTCGCCGCACTCCTCATCGACTGCTGCGCAAAAGACCAGGTATGTACGCAAGCGATTCTCGAACGGCTGTGCTTAGAGCGTGCGGTGCTTGAGGAGGCGGGGGCCCTCACCACAAACCAACAGCTTCTCGTCGGCACGGCAATACGTCCGGACGGACTCACGGCCGAATCCGTTTTGCGACTCGCTGTGCACCTGGGGGATGAACAACGCGCCGCAGCTCTCTACGTTCTCACCGTTGCCGTGGGCGGTCTGGAACGCTGGCAACGGGCAGCGTTGGAGGAACTCCAGTCGATGCTGTCGTTGACGTTGGCGGGTCAACGTCACGGCATGGCAACTGCAGCAATTCTGGAGCAACGCAGACGCGCAATTCGAGAATTGGCCGGCACGTCCTTCTCGGCAACCGCACTGGGGCGAATCAATTCAGCGCCCATCAGTTATCTCCTGTCCACAGACCCGGACATAGTTGTGCGTCACCTCTCCTTGCTGACGCAGTTGAAACAGCGTGGCCGATTTGCGGCCACGGTGACCGGGTCCGAAACCCCCGGTTGCTGGCAGATCGACCTGGCGGCACATGATGCGATCGGCCTTCTCGCGCGCAGCACTGGTGTTCTGGAGGAACTCGGTCTCACCATCGACGACGCGTCAGTCGCAACCTGGACCGACGGAGGCGCAGTACAAACGTTCTCGGTACAACCGGTTGGAACGTTCCTCCCGAAAGCTGAAGAGATCGAACGTGAACTCGACCTCGCTTTCGAGACGCCGTTGCGATCAAGCCCAATACCGGACGCGGTGATCCGCTTCGATAACAGCGGGTCGCCCTGGCACACGCTCTGCGAAGTACGGGCAACGGACCGACCTGGGCTCCTGCACGCGATTGCCGTCGCCTTTGCCACTGCCGGAGTGGACGTGCACGCTGCCCGCATTTCAACGGCTGACGAACTGGCCTTCGATACGTTCGAGCTCACCCAATCTGGATCCGGAAAGGTAGGCCGCGTTCTGCAAGACCAAGTTGCCTCGCTACTCCGAAGCGGTGCCAACTTGAACACAGAACGCAGGCCTCGATTCAGGGTGCGTAACCCTTCATAAAAGCGGTTGTGAGTTTTCGGCAGGCGAACGCTCAACGTCTCATGAGGCGCCAGGCGTCCCCTGACGGTCGACGGTACGACACGGGAGGTTTGCCGTCGATGATGGTGGGCCGGTCTTCTGACCGGCCCACCATCGCGTTCAACGCAGGCACGTCGACTTCGATAATGAGGCAACTATTTCACCGCTCCTCATCGATACTGGTGAGTTGAATCAAGGGTCTTGAGGTTGAGGAGAATCACCCTTGAGAAATGATGATCAACGCTCGGTAAATGCGCTCCCAGCAGCGGCAAAACCCTTTAGCCACAAGGAGTTCGCGTCGATGGATGCGCGTGCTTTGGCGGCGGATGACACCCAGAAAATCCGATGGATTCGAAGCCCGGGCTAACGGCTTGCGGAACCGTCTGTTTTTGATTGCTTTGATTCCAATTCTCACGATTGCTGGCAGCACGGCTGGCGAGACCGTGAGCAAGACAAACGATCTACGGAAGGCCAAGCAGGTGGTTCAGCTGGTCGACCGCCTTGCCGACACGATGGCCTTAAGTGCAGCAATTGGTGACGAACGTTTGCCAACACAGGCACGACAAGGTGCGGCGCGGTTCGGCATCAGCCCGTCTCTCATCGGGTTACTCATCGGGTTCGACCCCAATCAGCGGCTCAAGGAGCTCCGTCCACAGACCGACGCGGCTCTGAGGCCAAAGCGCTACGTCAACTTACGAAAGAAGCTGGTGAACCTTCGTACGCGTGCCGATAACAACGCGACCATCGAAGAAGTTAACGACACGTGGAACGCACTCGGAGCCGAACTGGAGCGGTTCCAACGGGTGGACCTCGCGGCACTCCAAGACGTGATGAAGGAGACCCACCAACTCGAGAACGAGCTGCAAACCCTCCTCGCTTCAGAGCAACTTTCCGCAGCGTATTCAGACCAGTCGACGCTCCTGTTCGAACTTCGTTCCACCGAGGGCGAGCATCGACAAATCCGCAGAAGCCTTGCAGTCAGCAGTGAACGCATCACTTTAGGGTTTGACACAATGCGCTCCCTGGGTGGACCGCGGGTTCAGGGCGTCATGGCCGAGTACTCGAACGACTCTGCGGTCGCTCGGGCATCGTCGGACATCGAAGAAGTCCTCCGGACTTCGACGAAGCCGCTAACAGCTGATCTCACGGGGGCGGCTGCGTCTTTCTCGGCCCTCGTTCGCCGAGGCCAATTCGGCAACCGGCTCGGCGTGTCCGCTGCATCTGACCTTCGCGAAAGTGCCAGCGCCGAGCACCGAGCAGCTCAACGATCACTCATCCTTTCGTCTCTGCTTGCGGCCTTGATTGTCCTGCTGTCGCTCGGTGCAGCCGTTGCCGCAGCACGCTCCGTGCTGCAACCGCTCCGAGCGCTCGCCAACAGGGCAAAGGGTGTGGCCGCTGGCAAGCTGAGAAACGAGCCGCTGGAAGAAAAGGGACCCGCCGAGGTGGTGTTGGTGACACAAGCGTTCAACGACCTCGTGTCAAACCTCGAGATACTTGATCAGCAAGTTGTTGCACTCGCCGAGGGCAACTTTGAGGCAGCCGCCCTACGCGAGTCGCTTCCAGGCGGGCTGGGAACGGCGATTCGCAAGACCGTTGATCAACTCAGCCATTCCGTTCGCAGCCGAGACGAGATGGAGGAACGGCTTGCCCACGAAGCGTCGCACGATCCGCTGACTGGGCTCTCCAACCGCCAGGCCGTCATGCGGTCGATCGACACTGCCATCCGGCGGTCAGCTCGGACCGGAAGCGCAGTTGCGTGCCTGTTTATTGACCTCGACGGATTCAAGCGAGCCAACGACTTTTACGGTCACCGATTCGGTGATGACATCCTGAAATTGTGCGCCGAACGACTTTCGAGCATCGACCCGTGGATTCTTGAAGTTGGCAGGCTGGGTGGCGATGAATTCATCATCGTGACCGAGGACTTTGCAGGGCCTGAAGAGCCGATCGCGATCGCACAGTGCGTTGTTGCTCTGCTGTCTGACCCGTTCTACTTGGATGGTCGGGTCTGTCAGATCGGTGCGAGCGTCGGCGTGGCGCTTTCGGCTTATGACTCCACCGCAAGCTCGCTTGTCCGCGACGCGGATATGGCGGTGTACCGAGCGAAGCAACGCGGTGGCGGCGCCGTCGAGGTGTTTGACGCGGCCCTGAGAGCGGAGATGGAGTACCGAGCAGACATCGAGTCGGCGTTCCAACGAGCGCTCACCCATGACGAGCTGTGGATCGCCTACCAGCCAATAGTTGAACGTCGTGAGGGCGCTCCAGAGAAGCTGGTTTCGCTGGAAGCACTCATTCGTTGGGATCGCCCAGGAGTTGGAGCAATCTCGCCTGCGGCGTTCGTTCCACTGCTCGAAAAGGGTCCGCAGATCATCGAACTCACGCGCTACGTCTTGCGGCGCGCGTTGCGCGAACTTGCCCGGCTACAGAAAACACCGGGGCTGGAATCATTGTCGGTCAACGTCAACTTCTCGGTACGCGACCTGTCGCTGGACGGACTTGTCAGCGAAGTGATCAGAGAAGTTCACGCCGCAGGCGTGGCACCAGAGAGTCTGATCATCGAGATCACCGAAACCGCCCTTCTGACAGACGTAGCAATTGCCACAGAGCACTTGAAACAACTTCGCGAGGCCGGTATTCGGATTGCTCTCGACGACTTCGGTACCGGTTTCACTTCGATCAGCCAACTGGCGCTCTTGCCCATCGACATCATGAAGATCGATCGATCGTTCACAGAACAAGTCACCAATCCGGAAACACGCGCCATCGTCGAGATGATGATCGGCGTGGGTCGCACCCTCGGGTTGGTCGTCGTTGCTGAAGGCGTGGAGACAGCGGAAGAGTCTTCGCTACTCAGCGAGATGGGGTGCGTGCGGCAACAGGGGTGGCTCCATGGCAAGGCGCTGCCGCCGGATGAGCTATCCCTTGGCGGCTACGCCCACCTGGCGGATCTGTTCACGTAGAACGATTGACGTTCTTCAACGCTTCGCGCCGAGAGAGGGGCGAGAGGATTGAGGAATGGCGGAATACGAACTGCTGAACCGCGTTTGGGTTGGTCCAGGCGTAGTCTCGTAAGGCCCAACCGATGGCCTTGCAAACGAAGAACTCTTTGTCCTCCGCTCGCTGCAAGCAGTACGCGAACAGACGATCTTCGTCGGTCTCACTCCGCCAGCCGTTTTGATGGAGCAACGCGAGACGAACCACCCAAAACGTTTCGTCGATCATCCATTGTTCCGTCGCACCGACGAGACCACGGTTTTCGAGAAGAGTGTCTGAAATGACTGAAGAAAGCCCATCAACCGTGTCCCACCAACTCTTTTGACGAGCGAGTTCCACCGCCAGAGCGAGGAAGACCTCTGGATCGAGAACTTTTCGACGGCGCGCAAGAAGGTCAATGGCTGCGTACTGGAATTCTCGCTCCTCCTGCAGCCAGAGGTGGCGCACGACGGACGGGATTTCCTGGTCCGCCGGCAACGAAACAGACCGTTGTGCTGAGCGCCGGGTCGGCGACGGAATACCGAAGAACGCGAACCGGTCCTTCATGTAGGCACGCATCGCCACAGCCTTGGCTGGGTCTGCCAACGCTGAGAAGCCATTGTCTAGCGCGGCAACGTATGCGTGCTTTGTTTTCAGCGGTTTCAGAAACCCGGACCGCGGTTAGACGGAACGGCCAACAAAGTTGAGGAGCTTTGTCTGCGCATCCGCACCCTTTTCCGCCTTTAGTGCGGTACCGAAAACGGAAGGGCTGCGAAGCATGGAGGCTGGAAAGGACTTCCAGATCGCCAATGAGGTCTTGCAGATCGTCGCGTCGAGGCGCTCGTCAACCTTTGCCGTACGGGCAAGGTCCCATGTGTGAATGAGTAGATCCGCGCCCATGTAGGAGATGAAGGTGTCGATGGGCATGGGCCCGAAGAAGGTGTCGGCCACCTTGGACAAGACGTTGGGATGGTCCAACGCTTCAAGTGCCTGATCCCGCAGCTTTGACCAGGACGCGTAAGGGTCTGCGCCGACCTTGGGCCACGTGGTTGGCATGACGCCTTTGGCTGCCGCGTTTTGGACAGCCTTCATTCCGCCGAGTGCGTGGGAGATGACGTCTATTCCCTTCCACTCCGCGCACGGAGACTGACGCGTCAGCGCCTTGGCTGGCACAAGCTTCATCACGTGATCGAAGCCGTAGACGGTTTTGACATAGTCGCGGAGATTGGCACTCATGCGAGGACGGTAGCTCATGGGACTCTCCGTTGCTCAAGAGCGCAACGGAGGTGAGCGTCGAACGTTTCTTGCCTCAGGCCGAGGGGGGTCGGAGCGTGTAGAGCGGATTGTGAAACTCGAGTTCATGCTGACCGGGAACACCGACTCCAGTGAGATCGAGTCGGCGCCCGAGTGTGACTCCACCGATGGCACGGCGCCCAGACCAGATGGCAACAACGCGTCCGGTTTCGTCCTCGATTGTGGCCGCCAGAGAGGGAAGGCCACTACGGGGGATAGTAAGTACACGCACGACAGTGCCGCGCACAGTGACCGTGGTACGCGGCACAACGTCAGCGATCGGAGTCGCTGCGGAAAGCGGCATTTCCGTGGGAGCTGCGACGGATTCTTTGTTGGTGCGATGAAAAACTTTCACGGTTTCGCTCCGATCAATGCTCGTTCGAGGACCTCGTTGTCTGTGACATCTCCGGTGGACAGGACCAGGACTTCGTCACCGACCGCCATGACGCTGTCCCGTGCCGGTTGGATGACGTGACCATTGCGCAAAATCGCCACGATCTGAGCCTCGCGAGGGAGACCCAACTCACCGATCTGACGGTTTGCTGCTGGCGAATCAGGAGCAAGGGTGACTTCAAGCAGGTTGGCGCGGCCACGTTGCAAGGAAAGCAGCCGAACCACAGATCCAACCGTCACCGCCTCTTCGACAAGCGATGCCAAGAGGTGAGGAGTGGACACCGAGATATCCACACCCCACATGTCCGTGAACAACCACTCGTTACGCGGATTGTTGACCCGTGCGATAACGCGAGGAACACCGAATTCCTGCTTCGCAAGGAGAGCTGAGACGAGGTTGTCTTCATCGTCACCTGTTACAGCAGTGAACACATCTGCTTCAGTCGTCCCTGCTCGGCGAAGCGCACCGACATCGCACGCGTCTCCAACGAACCAGTTGATGTTCAGCGACGTTGACTGCGCGGCGCGCTTCTCGACAACCGAGCGTTGGTTGTCGACGATGGTGACGATGTGACCTGAGGCTGCGAGCTGCCCGGCCATGTGTCGGCCGACGCTTCCACCGCCTGCGAGCACGATCCGCATCAGTGACCGTTCCCCACTGGAACAAGCGACAGCCCTACCAACATGCCGAGGTCTGCGGAGCGATGAGAGGCCACATGGAGTCGATCATCTTGTTGAACCAAGTCGCCCATCGCAGGCATCGTGGCAGTTCCGGCGCGGGTCAAACACAGCACCCGAGCGCCCTTGGCTCCGGCTTCGATATCCCCGATGGAGGTGCCTGCAATGCCCGCACTGACACGAAACTCACGGATGCCGATTGTTGTGGTGGGATCTGTCCACACGGTTGGCTGGAGATCGGGGAAGAGGTCAGCCGTGACCCGGCTCACCGTCCACGCAACGCTTGCCACCGTGTGGATTCCCAAACGCTCGTAGATCGAGGCACGCGCTGGGTCATAGATACGAGCAACAACACGGCTGGCTCCAAAGAGCTCTCGTGCAACACGCGCAATAAGGATGTTGGAATTGTCGCCACTCGTGACGGCTGCCACCAGGGTTTCTGCAGTGACGCCAGCCTCGGTCAGCACATCTCGGTCGAACCCAACACCGACAACGGTGGACCCTGCGAACTCAGTGCCGAGACGGCGAAACGAATCAGCGTTTCGATCGACCACGCAAACGTGGTGTCCGCTGCTTTGGAGCTGGACAGCGAGAGTCGAGCCGACTCTGCCGCAGCCAACGATGACGATGTGCATCAGTTTCCTCCGGTGTTCGACGGTGCCAACGCTCCGTCAAGGTCTTCTTGGGTGGTTGCGTGTTCTGTGTCGAGGTGAACCGGCACGGAAACAACAGCGGTATGCGGGCGATAGAGCAGCCGTGCTTTCAACGCGAACGCGCTTTGGTTGTGGAGCCACTGTGTTCTCACCGACGTCACGAACTCCGGGATAACAACCGTGATGATGTCCCCGGCGTAGCGAAGATCAAGCTCTTCGATGAAGTCCATAACCGGCGTGGTGAGTTCTCGATACGGCGAGTACACGATCTGCAATTCGATGGGAAGGTCGAAGTCATGCCACTGCCTCTCCAGGCGCACCCGTTCCTCATCCGTTGCAACAACGGATAGGGCCATAATCCGATCAGGGCGAAGTGAGTTGGCATACGTCACTGCGTGCAGAACACCTTTGTTGACGCTTCCGACGAGGACAACCATCGTGTGCGTTTCGCGCACCGCTTTGTAACCTGGGTGTACCTCGATTGCCTTTTGGCAACCTTCGTAATGCCGTCCAACCGCGGAGAAACCCAACACCATTACCGGGATCAACACCGCGGGGATCCAGGCGCCTTCGGTGAACTTCGAAACCACCACGATGACTGCGATGAGCCCCGTGGTGACTGCACCGATTGCGTTGATCGCCAGGCCCAACTTCCAGTTGGGTTCGCGAAGCTTGAGGTGGTGTTTGACCATGCCGGATTGGCTGAGTGTGAAGCCCGTGAAGACGCCAAACGCATAGAGCGGGATGAGCTTTGAGATGTCGCCCTTGAACACCACCACCAGCACTGCTGCGATGCTCGCCAGGAAAATCACGCCGTTTGAGAAAACGAGACGAGCGCCAAGGTTGGAGAACTGACGCGGAAGGAATCGATCTCTGGCTACAAACGATGCAAGGCGTGGAAAGTCTGCGTAAGCGGTGTTAGCCGCCAGGATGAGAATCATGAACGTGGAAATCATGGTGAGCCAGAACATGACCCCCTTGCCGCCATACACGTGCTCCGCAATCAGGCCCAGCCCGTTACCGTCGGCCTCACCACGAAATGGTTTCAGATGCGCAGCGAGGATCGACACGCCGAGGAATGTGCTGCCAAGAATCCCGCCCATCCACATCAGCGTGGTGGAGGCATTCTTGCTCTCTGGCTTCTGAAACGCCGGAACTCCGTTGGAGACAGCTTCCACGCCGGACAACGCAACTGCGCCAGACGAGAACGCTCGGAGCAGCATGAAGATGCCAAGCGTCTTTGTGCTCCCAGCCAACTCCGAAGCCTCTTTCGAAAGGATGCTCGCGGGGATTGGGCCGAGATCTTGGAAGTAGATGCGGTACAAGCCGGTGGCAATCAGGATGACCAACATCAGGATGTAGAAGTAGGTTGGGCCGGCGAACGCCGCTCCCGATTCCTTGACACCGCGCAAGTTCATGACGGTCATCAAGGCAATGCAGGCGAGACACAACGGCACCGCCCAGCTCTGGCCGAGACCCGTAGCCGTACGTATCGCAAGCACGCCACCAGCCACGCTCACTGACACGGTGAGGATGTAGTCGACCAACAACGACGAGGCAGCAACCAACGAGGGAATGCGACCAAGGTTCTCCCTGCTCACGATGTACGCGCCTCCGCCCGAGGGGTACGCCATGATGGTCTGCCGGTATGACAGCACCACGATGGCCATCAGCACACAGACAACCAATGCGATGGGAACCAACGGGCGAAATGCAGTTGCACCGACCCCTGCGCCAAGGACAATGACCACAAGAATCTCGTCAGTCGCATAAGCCGTTGACGAAATGGCATCGGATGCGAAGACGGGGAGCGCGATCAGCTTGCGGAGCCGTTGGTGCTGTTCTTCCGCACTGGAAATCGGCTGACCGAGCAAGACACGTTTCAGGAGGACCACGAATGATCACACTGCCGGACCGGTTTCCGTTTTGGGAGCGCCTTAACGGCACCTTAACGCCGCCCGTATGTTTCTTAACGGCTTCGAACGTGTTCGCCATCTTCGATTAAGGAAGGGTTTTCGAAACGGTACCCAACCCCTGACTCGGTAACGAAGTACCGGGGCTCCCCTGGAACCGGCTCCAACTTTCGCCGGATGTGAGCCAGGTGAACGCGCAGGTAGTTGCTCTCATCGCCGTAATTCGGTCCCCAGACGGCCTGCAGAAGTTGACGCCCGGTGACCAGCCGGCCGGCATTGCGCACCAGCACTTCCACGATTCCCCATTCGGTCGGCGTCAGGCGAACCTCACCTCCGTCGTTTGTGGCGCGCTTCTTGGAAAGGTCGATCACGAAGTGCGAAGTGCTCACCACTGCAGATTCGGGTGGAAGGTCGTTTGCAGCGCTGGCCCGGCGAAGGGCCGCTCGTAAACGGGCCAGCAACTCACCCATGCCAAAGGGTTTGGCGATGTAGTCGTCGGCGCCGGCGTCAAGCGCAGCGATTTTGTCCCCCTCGCCGTCACGTGCAGATAGGACCAGGATGGGCACTGCCGTCCAACCGCGCAGGCCCTCGATCACCTCGAGACCACTCATGCCGGGGAGACCCAGATCCAGAATCACGGCGTTGGGTGGAGCGTTGGCCGCCATACGGAGTGCGGCTTCTCCGGTTTCAGCGAAATCAACCTCGTATCCGCGTGCGCGCAGATTGGCCGTAAGTGCGCGAAGTATCTGCGCGTCATCATCGACGCACAGCACTCTTTGGGTTTCGGGTCCGCTCATGACTGTTCCATGGGGAGCATCAACTCCACGGTGAGGCCGCCGCCGGGAGTGTCCCTGAGGCGAATGGTTCCGCCGACGGCATGGGTCAAACCTCCGGCAATAGCAAGGCCCAGACCGACACCCCCGGACGCGTTGGGCGAGTTGCCCACTACCCGCTCAAACGGCTCCATGAGCCGCGAACGATCTTTCGGTGCGATGCCTGGGCCGTGATCGATGATCTGCAGGCATACGTTTGATCCGTGAACAGATGCGTGCACCGATGCATGGACCGTGACACACGCACCGGGTGGTGACCAAGTAATCGCATTTGCGACTGTGTTTGCCACGACGCGTTCAAGCATCGGAGGATCGGTGAGCACGTCCGGCAAATCCGCGGGAATATTCAGCACGACGTCACGGCCGCGGTTTCCAAGCGACGCGACGGCCATCGGCACGATCTCCTCGAGCGCTGAGCGTCGCAGGTTGGGTTTCAATGTTCCGGACTGAAGGCGACTGAAATCCAACACGTTTGTGACCATGGCAGTGAGCCGGTCGGTGTTCTCTTCGATGGTCTGCAAAAAGTCCGCCTCATCTGATACAGACCAAGCCACGTCTTCTTGGCGCAGGCTGGACACAGCTGCCTTGATCCCACCGAGTGGGGTTCGCAAGTCATGCGACACAGTCTGTAGAAGCGACATCTTGAGTGCATCGGCCTGTCGGAGATCATCTGCGAGGGCCTCTTGCTGCTCCGCCTGGGCCATGACAAGCGCGCTTCGTAACTGGTTTGCGAACAACGGCAGGAGGCGTTGGCTCCGCGCATCAAGCGGCTTGCCCCACCCGACCAGCTCAAACCCCTCTTCAACCTCGATGCGGACAGCGGTATCTGGCTCGGCCGAGGCTCCGGCGGGCGCAGGGTCGATCCGACGCAGCTCTAGGCGCTCCAACCCCATGTGGCGGCGCATTTCGTCGGTCAGGACCGTGAGGTCCGCAGGGCCGTTACCCGTGCGGAGCCCCGCTAGATCGGCGAGGAGTTCCGCGTCCCCCGCCAGCATCGACGCTTGGCGCGCCTGTCGCGCTGCGCTGGTCACCGCAGACGACGTGATGAGAGCAACTGCAAAGAACACCGCCAGCTCGGAGAGCCCTCCCCACGCTGCGAATTGGAAGGAACCTCTGGGCTCGACCAAGAAGTAGTCAGCAACGAACGGTGCAACCAGTGCGACCGCAAACGCCGGAACACGACCACCCACGCGTGCGGCGACTACAACAGTCAGCAGGAAGAAGCTAAGGGCTACTGCCAACTCTGCGTTTAGCAGCCGCACTGCGACGGTGGCCGCGCTGAGACCCAGAACACCAATCAGACACCCAAGCAGGACGCGAGTGTGGCTGAGTACTCCTCTCCCTGACCACCATCGCAGCGCGGCATCGATCGGGCGGATGGAGGGTGGCACGTTAGACATCACGTGCACTTCGAGGTCACCAGCGTGGCGGATGACCTCGCGAACGATCGACCCCGTGGTTAGCTCCGACAACCGGCTTCGACGAGATGCACCGATGACCAGCCGAGAGGCCCCTAATGACCGAGCAAACGTAACCAAGGCTCCAGCAACGTCGTCATCGGCCAACTCATGGAACGATCCGCCGAGATCGATGAGCAGCGCACGGTGCTGGGCCAGCAGTGCACCCGAGCGACGAGGGCGTCCCTCAGCGTCAGTAAGTCCGCGGTGCGCGTCGGTCACATGCACACCTACGAGATCGCTTCGAGTCCGTAGAGCGAGCCGGGCTGCGCGGAGGATCAGGGAGTCGTTTCCGTCTGCTCCCGTAACAGCGACAACGACACGCTCACGACCTTCGGTGTCTGTGCCGAACCGCAAGCCATCGGCGAGCCAGATGAGCGCATGACGGCGCAGGGTATTGAGCGTGTCGGGCGAGGACCACTGCGAGACCACGTCGGCCTGCTCGTCGGCACCGAAAACATTGCCGTGGGCGATTCGGCGGAGCAACGCCTCGGGCGTCATGTCCACCAGTTCGATCTGGTCTGCTCGCCTGAGGAACGAGTCTGGCACCGCACTACTGGGCCGCTCTCCCAGCGCAGCAGTAACCACGTCCGCTAAAGACGCAATGTGTTCCACACCGAGCGTGGAAATCACATCGATGCCAGCGTCCAGCAACCGGTCGACGTCGGCCCACCACGTTGCAAGGTCATCGATCAAGACAACTTCAGGGCTTGTTACCAGCAGAGCGTCGACATCGAGAATGTGTGTTGGGCGCTCAACGCGATCCCCCATAACTCGCTCTGCCCCGCAACGCTCAAGTTCTTCTACCAGCGCGTGAATAACCCGGCGTCCGTGGTCATTGACCTGACCGATAACAACATCGGACCCGCGTTGTTGACGGCGGGTGCCCTCGGAGAGCATCGCGAACGTCTTTCCGACGCCGGGTGCTGCGCCCAAGTACACGCGCAACCGACCTCGTGACATCCCACCAGTGTGCCAGCAGGGCGCCCCTGATTGGACCAGAATCGCCCCATGAGCCAAGTTGACTACAACGAGTTCGGCCTCTTTCACGAGAACGCCGCTGAGTTCGGACTCCCCTTCGACAATCGCCCAGTCGTTCGGCGTGTCAGCACCTCCGTATCCGGACAACGCAACATCAGCTCGTTGGTCTGGGGCAATGGTGAACCTCAACTGGTGTTGTTGCACGGGGGCGGACAAAACGCCCATACCTGGGACACGGTCGCTCTCGCCTTGGATCGGCCGCTCGTTGCCATTGATCTACCCGGTCATGGCCATTCGGATGCGGGCTCTGATGCTGCAATGTCACCGGAGGCGTTTGCTGCAGACATCGCCATTGTCATCGGAGCACTCGCACCTAACGCATCAGCAGTGGTGGGCATGTCCCTCGGCGGACTCACCACCATTGCGCTCTCCCACGCGGCGCCGGACCTCGTACGAAAGTTTGTGCTCGTGGACATCACACCCGGCGTGAACGCCCAGAAGTCTGCGGCCATTGCAAACTTCGTTCGTGGGCCAGCAACGTTTGCCAGCCTCGATGAGCTGTTGGCTCGGACGGTCGAACACAACCCTGGTCGTTCGGTTTCGTCGCTTCGGCGCGGCATCCTGCACAACGCATTGCAGTTGGACGACGGTTCGTGGATGTGGCGCTACCGCCGATTCTCGTCCGACTTCGGAATGGGGCTCGGTTGCGCAGGGTCTACCGACGGATGTGCCGACTGACTTCGGGCGCCTGTGGACTGCCATCGAGGAGTCTTCGGTCCCGATGATGCTGGCTCGCGGGATGCTTCCGCAATCAGTCGTGGATGACGCCGATATCGCGGAGTTGCTGCGCCGACGCCCCGATTGCGTGGTTGTGGAGTTTCCGACCGCAGGCCACAGCGTGCAGGGCGACACCCCTGTGGAGCTTGCGCAATCAATCCAGGATTTTGTGTTCTGAGGAAGGCAAACGAGCGGCGTCACTCCGCAAGCGCGCGGGCCAACGCTGCTCGGTATTCGTTGAGGTTGCGTTGCTTCACAGACTCAAACCCCCGGACCATGTCCATCATGGATGCGATACGGACGGCCCGTGCGGGATCCGTCCTGACCGTCTGCACCAGCTGATCAACCAACGAGACGTACTCCGAGACCAGCGCACGTTCTGTTCGCCGCATCTCGGTTCGACCAAAGGGATCAAGTGGCGTTCCTCGGAGACGTTTCATGCGGGCGAGCGTCGACATGACGGGTCGCACGGTAGGACCCATTTTGAGCTTGCGGCCCATCCCCATAGCCCGAAGTGTTGGTGGATGCAGGTTGAACGTCATTGAGTCCACTGGGCCGCCCAAGGACCGCTCAATTCGTTCATGGCCCGTAGTCAACAGGCGTGCAACTTCATATTCGTCCTTGTAGGCCATGACACGGTATAGCTGGGTTGCCACAGCCATGCCGAGCTCCACATCTGCAGCCGCCGCCCGCCTCACGACATCTACGTAACGTTCTGCGTACTTATCATCCTGATATGCGCGCAGATCATCACGACGCTGGGCCACAAACTGGATCAGTTCGGAAGACCCGAGAGATTCGAGGCCCTCGGTCGGCGCCGGTGGAATTGCGGCTGACCGAGCCAGCGCCTCTACCGCTGCGCGGTCCACGCTCCACCGCCTCCCCCAAAGGAACGCTTCCTTGTTGGCCTCCACAGCCGTCCCGTTGAGTTCGATGGCTCGTTCGATCGCTGATGAACTCAATGGGAGCAGGCCTTGTTGAAACGCCACACCGAGCAACAACACATTGCTGGTGACACCAGAGCCCAACAATCCAACCGTCAACGCCGAAGCATCGGCGAACACCCCGTCCATCGCACGCGTTGCCAGTTCGGCTTTGTACGGCTGGAGGTCGACGGGAGGCGCAGCAACGTTGCCAATCATGCGCCCGGTCGGCGTGACAGAGACCGACCCAACCACATGGCTCCATTCCTTGTCCAGCCCTTCCACATTGGCAGGAGTCAACGACGCCAGCATGTCGAACGCCAGCAACACATGTGTGCGACCAGGGACAGGAGTACCGAATGTCAGCGTGGAGACAACCGGGCCGGCTTTCTGGCTGAGGCCCGTCTGATCAATAGCCGCGGCCTCCACGCCGTCGATTCGCGCGGCAGCGAGCAACATTTGGCTGACCGTCACAACCCCGGTTCCGCCGATGCCTGGCATGCGAACCACGCACCCCTCAGATGGCACTAACCGAACCGGTTCGTTGATGACAGGAAACTCCCTGACGGATGCTCCAGCGCGTTTGGACTTCTTGCCCGGTACAACGGTGACAAACGCAGGGCAATCGCCTTTGATGCACGAAGTATCGAGGTTGCAGCTCGCCTGGTCGATGTTGGTCTTTCGCCCGTATTCCGTCTCGATGGGCATCAGACTGAGGCAGTTGGACTGAACTCCGCAGTCCCCGCATCCTTCGCACACACGGTGGTCGATCACGATTCGAGTCTTCGGCGTTGGAAGAAGGCCGCGTTTGCGGTCTCTGCGCTTCTCGGCTGCACACTGCTGGTCGTGGATCAGGACCGTAACGCCGGGAACTGCTCGCAGTTCCTCCTGTGCCTCGATAATCACGTCTCGATGGCGCACGCTCACACCTTCACCGAGCGCAACTCCCCGGTACTTGTCCGGGTCGTCGGTGGTGATGATGATCTGCTTCACCCCTTCGGCACGGAGCTTGGCCACCACCAGCGGCACGGGGAGCTGACCAGTTGCGTCTTGGCCACCGGTCATCGCAACCGCAGAGTTGTAGAGCAGTTTGTAGGTGATGGACACACCAGCTGAGATAGCTGCTTGTACCGCCATCTGTCCCGAGTGGAAGAAAGTTCCGTCTCCGAGGTTTTGGAAGATGTGGGGAGTGTCGACGAACGGTGCCATACCCACCCAGTGCAGCCCTTCGCCTCCCATCTGAGTGATTCCGGTGAACTCGCCGCGGTTCTCTTTGGCCATTCCGCCGACCATCCCGTGGCATCCGATGCCGATGCCGACGAAAGACCCCTCTGGGACAACCGTGCTGCTGTTGTGCGGGCAGCCCGAACAGAAGTAGGCGGTGCGAACGGCTGATTCCTTCACCGTCAGATTGAGTGCGATTCGTTGGCGTGGCGTCGCCAAACGTTCGGCCGAGATGTTGGTCAGCAGCACACGGCGCAATGGCTCCACCAGTGACTCGATCCCAAGCGCACCGCCCTCAGGTATCAGCGTGATTCCCGATGAATCGCGCTTGCCCAGAACTGCGGGACGGTCCGGAGTTGGGTACAGCGCATCGCGTACCAACGTTTCAATGTATGCGCGCTTTTCTTCCACCACGAGAACACTGCTGACCCCGCGAGCGCTTTGCCGAATGATGGACGTATCGAACGGATGGATTGCACGGAGTTTGACGACGCGAATACCAAGTCCAGATGCGGCCTCGGCCGTAAGGCCAAGGACCCCAAGCGCACCCATCACAAGTTCGGCCGTGTAACCCGAGGCAATGATCGTCAGCCAGGCGTTAGCGGACGAGACTGCTTCTGCGTTGATTCCGTTCTGCTCGACGTATTTTGCTGCGAGTTCCAAACGAGGACCAAAAATCTCGGCTTCCTGCTGCAAAGAAGTAGGTGCGCTGACGAACCCCGACAACAGCGGGTGCCAAGGCATCCCGTCCTTTTCAAGCGTCGGGATGACCGGGGCGAAGCGGTCCATCCGCACGTCGGCTTGGCCGGAACCGTCGGCAACAGCCGTAACGATTTTGAGGCCAACCCACAGGCCAGAGGCACGAGACATTTCAATCCCATGGCGGCCAAGGTCCAAGACGTCCTGCATCGTTCCGGGGTCCAGCAGTGCAAACCCCAAGGCTGCGACAAGCGCGTCTGAGCGGGAAGGAACGGTAGAACTCTTGCACGCGGGATCATCGCCGATGAGCGCGAGCACGCCACCTTTTGGTGCGGTGCCAGCAAACACTGCATGGCGGATTGCGTCGCCGGCACGTTCAAGCCCGGGAGCCTTGCCGTACCAGTACCCGGCAACTCCCTCCACGTTGGCGGTTCGCATGGTAGTTACCAGCTGACTTCCCGCAACCGCGGTTGCAGCCAATTCTTCGTTGATGCCTGGCCACAGTTTGATGCCGTGCTCCTGGAGCAGTTTCGGGTTTGACAACAACTCTCGGTCATACCCTCCGAGTGGTGAACCCTGGTAGCCGGATATGAAGCCCTTGGTCTGCCAACCCCGCGCCCGGTCTGCCCGCATCTGATCCACCGGCACCCGAGCGAGGGCCTGTATCCCAGTCACCAAAACATTGCCGTCTAGCGAGTCATAGCGGTCGGCCAAGGAGTAGGAAACGTCCGGGCTTGTGGTCATGGACACATCATGTCCCACCATGAGTTCCGATTCCTGATTCGCTTCGGCATGCTGTCGTTTTCCGGAAGACCAGCAGACGGACCAGCAGACGGACCAGCGATGGCGCGCTCCTGCGTGACAAACTCCCCCGACGGCTCCCGAGGGGGGCTCCGAGGAGACATTCAATGCTGGTGAACAACGTTGGCGAGGTACTGGCACGACGGGCACTTCGCACGCCGCAAGTTGACGCGGTGGTGGACCTGACAACGGGACTCCGAACCACGTATGCCCAACTGGACGTTCGCTCCAACCAGGTTGCCAACACCGCATTGACCCTCGGAATTCACCCGGGCGACCGCGTGGCGCTGCTCCTGGCGAACGGTGCCGAATTCGTGGAGTCCTTCTACGGCGTCGCGAAAACAGGGGCCATCGTCGTGCTGCTCAACTGGCGGCTCGTCGCAGACGAACTGGAGTATCTCCTCAACGACAGTGGGGCAACACTGCTTGTCTTTGGCGACGACTTCCGGTCCACCGTTGAAGAACTGCACCGACGCGGCACAACCTCAGTGACCACATGGGTGCACGCTGGGCCAGACGACAATCGACCATCGTTCGCCCAGAGTTACCTTGACCTGACCGCGGCAGCGTCCACCACCTCACCAGTCATCACCACGGGGGGCGACGACGTCCTGTGCCTCTGCTACTCCTCAGGCACCACGGGTCGCCCGAAAGGGGCCATGCTCACCCATGACGGCCAGATGGCAGCCATTCTCAGCTACCTCGGTTCTTCAACGGACTTCCGCCTGGGCGACCGCTACCTCATGGTGATGCCGCTCTTTCACCTCGGCGGCCTGCTGCCAATGGAGAACTGCGTCTTCGGCGGTTCCACCCTGGTCATCTTGAAGGCCTTCGACCCTAACCGTGTATGGGAGGTCATTGGGTCCGAGCGGATCACGAGCGGCCTCGTCGTTCCGGCAATGCTCAACGCAATGTTGGCGGTGCACGACCCAGCTCGCCACGACCACTCCTCGCTCAACAATCTCTGGAGCGCCGCAGCGCCTTTGCCGGTCACGCTCATCGAGCAGTGCGAAGCGAAAGGCATCGACATGTTGCAGGTCTACGGGCTGACCGAAGCAGGCGGACCGGGCACCATCCTCGACGCTGCCGATGTGAAGACCAAGATCGGTTCCTCAGGCAAGGCCTATCTGATGACCGAAGTAAAGCTGGTGCTTCCCGACGGCACCACTGCCGCACCGGGCGAACCCGGCGAAGTGTTGATCAGGGCAAAACACGTGATGGCCGGCTACTGGAACAACCCAGCCGCCACTGCAGAAACGCTCGTCGACGGATGGCTGCATACCGGCGACATCGCCATTGCCGACGCCGACGGGTTTGTCACCATCCAGGATCGCATCAAAGACATGATCATTAGCGGAGGGGAGAACGTGTATCCCGCTGAGATCGAAAACGTGATCCTCAGCCACCCGATGGTCCGCGAGGTTGCCGTCGTGGCGCAGCCATCGTCGCGCTGGGGTGAATCGCCGCTTGCAGTTGTGGTTCGCACGGAAGACTCGTTAAGTGCTGCCGACGTTGTGAAATGGTGCGACGGCAAACTCGCTCGCTTCAAGATGCCAAAGGCAGTTGAGTTTGTGGATGCCATCCCCCGCAACCCAACCGGCAAAGCGCTGAAGCGCGTCATGCGCGAACAGTTTCCTGGCCCAGCTCCGGAGTGAGCTTTGAGAGCGGGGAGAAGTTCACTTTGCAATGAGTCGCCGGCGCGTTGGCGCCAGACCGCCCTTCCCAGCTTCCAGAACCTCAGGTAGCGGGATCTCGTACACCGCAAGGCGGTTGTCCAAGAAGTCGGTGAACGCAACAAAACGGCCGTCGTCCGACACATCCAGCCCGGTTGTCTGGTTCCCTCCGATGATTGCGTCGACAAGCGCACCCGTCTTGGTGTCGATGACGACAACCGAGCCCCATTCGGGGCCGGGGATGTTGTAACCCTTTGCGTTGTTTGCGCCTCGGTTGGATACATAGAGAAATCGGCCCGAGGGGTTGAGGTCAATGGTATTGGGGTGGGAGTCAACCGGGGCAAGCGTCTTCATCTGTTCGGTGTCCATGTCCATGACGTAGGTCAGGCCTGTGCCCATATCGTCCGCGTACAGACGGTTTAGCGAGTAGTCCACCGCAAGGTGGCGCATCGCTCCGCCGGTGCGGAAGATCGTCTTTTTGATATCGGGAGCCATGGGTGTGGCCAGCGTGATCCGCTGGATCTCTCCCCCGTCAAAACCTGCCACGAACAAACGCCCTCCGGTAGCGTCGAATGCCAGCCCGCGTGGGGTTCGGACAGTCGAGATGCGACGAACGAGACGTCCCGTGCTGAGACTGATGACCGACACGTCGTTGCTCACCCAGTTGGCGGCGAACAACGTTGACTCATCGGGCGACAGGGCAAGGACCTTGGTCCAGTTGCCGTTGGTAAAGAAGTGGCGCAGCACGCGTTTTGAGACGGTATCGACCTCGAAGACAGAGGCAGTCTGCATCTGCGACACATAGGCGCGCGTCCCGGCCTTGTTGAAGATGACCTCTACGGCCCCGTGCTTGTTACCCAGCTGCACTGTGGTGAGTTTGGACCCATCGGATGAGCGGAAAACGTCGACTCCACGCGAGCCGAGCAGTGGCACCCACAACTCCTTACCGTCGGGGGTGAAGGCAACCTGCTTTGGGTTGGAGCCGGTGCGAGCGTCCCAGCGATGCCGATGCAGTTGACCAACAGGATCCAACCGCGCCGTCATCACCCTCCCGGCAACAACGGAACGACTGACTCGTTGGAATCCGGGCGCCGTCACCGTCATGTCCATCCGACCCGCGGGGAGTTTCACGGTTCCGGCTTTCGCTGTCACCGATGCCATGTCGGGAGCACTGAACGTGGCAAGAGCGGTCGACGGAATGAGTTGCAGGCGAACGGTAACGGTGGCGACCCGTTGGATGACAGGGGCCGTGAACGATGTGGTGACAGGGGACGCAGGTGCGGAGGTGCTCGACTCCGGTGTCGGCAGCGAGGTCTGTGCCAACACCGGAGTCCGGCTTGAGCTGGCGACACCAAGGACCCCGATCAACAGAGCTCCGATCGCTCTACGACGCGTCCCCAAATTCAGCCCCAAGTTCATTCCCCGACGGTACAGGTGCCTGGAGCGCGTTGATTTGAGTTGATTTTGGTTGATTTTGAGTTGATTTTGAGTTGATTTGATTGGACTGGATCAACTGGCACACTTACGACACGATGGACGAGACCCCCACAGCGGCACCTGAACCGGCAGCGGAAGAGTCACCAATCCACTTCCTCAGCGACGCAGGTATCGAGTTAGACGCCGACCCGCAACGAATTCGAACATATGGATCCGGCGACGTGGTCATGTCGATTGGCGACCCGTCGGATTGGTTCGGATACGTGATGTCTGGCGAGCTTTCGGTGCTTGGACCCGCAGGTGCTGTCGTCGCTGCTGTCTCCGCTGGGAACATCGTGGGAGAAATCGGTGTACTTACGAAACGACCAAGAAATGCCACGGTCTTAGCTGGCGCAAAATCGAAGTTGTGGGTTGGCAGCGAGGAGGATCTGCTGACCGTCTTCGAAAGTCCTGAAGGTTCCGCCTGGTTACGCAAGCTTGCGACCTCCAGGCTGGCAACGGCGGTTGGGCCGTTCAGAATCACCACCGTCAAGGGTGCAACCGCGGTGGTTCGTCCCATCATGCCAAGCGACAGCCTGGCTTTTCGTGAGGAGCTCCGATTGCTCTCCCGCGAATCGGTCCGAAAGCGCTTCTTCAGCGCGTCGACCCCACCCGATTCGGTTGTTGATTACCTTCTCGACGCAGACCATTTCAACCACGCCGTCTGGGCCGCTTTGGACCAAACCGGCTCGCCGGTGGGCTCCGTTCGCTGTATTCGTTCCAAGGAAGACCCGCAAGAAGCTGAACTTGCTATTGGTCTGGCGGATCGGGTGCAGGGCCAAGGGATTGGTGGAGTGTTAGTTGGCGTCATCGGGCAGGTGGCTGTATCACTAGGGATTCGGCGCATCACTGCAGAAGTCTTGGCTGACAACGACCCTATGCGACGACTCTTGAAAACCCCCTCCACAAAGACAACGCACCGGGAACCCGGGGTGCTGAGTTCAACGCTCGACGCCCAGCAACTTGCCGACCGGCTCACCACTGAGTCCCAAGACCTTGTTGCTGAAGCCACCCGGTCAATTGTCGAGGGTATCTACAGCGTGTAAACACACCGACGCCTCACGCTGTTAACTTCCTTGCAAACCCGTCCTCTTCGGATGGGAAATCAGGAGGCACCAAATGGGCATTTTCGACAAAGCAAAAGCACTCGTATCAAAGGCCGGAGACATCACGGACAAGGCAAAGGACACCGTCGATCAGCACGGCGACAAGTTGCCTGGTGACCTGGGTGACAAGGCCAAGGACGTCGTAAACAAGGCTGACGCCATCGCCGACAAGATCCCCGGCCAGGGCTGACCCTCGCATTCGGCACGGTGCTCCTGGGCGGCCTTTCGGGACCGCCAGCGAGCATCGGGCCACGCGCAACCAGCGTGTTCGAAACTTATGTCGGTCCCGGATGTAAGCCCGGGCGGTGCAGCAAGCGCCCAACGACGGCGCCCACTATCCCCACCCCTACGCCAATGACCACAGAGTCTCGCTTGAGGTGCGGAAGCATCATCGCTACGGATCCAAGTCCTAGCAACGGCAAGACCGGCAGCCGGCCAAGAGACCACGGGCTGCGAAACGGCCTGGGCGCGTCTGGCTTGCGATAACGCAGCACAATCACTGCAACATTGACGGCGATGAAGACGATGTAGATGGCAAAGTCCGTCACGCTCGCCACAAGTTCGAGATCACCAAGCGTGACGAAGCCGATGGCCACAATCGCGGCCAAGACGATGGCGCGGACAGGTGCCCTGCTTGAGCGGTTCACGCCGGCCAACCACACCGGCAATGCGCGCGCCTGAGCCATCCCGTAGATCAGCCGTGAACCAGCCGTGATTGCGAGCAAAGACGTATTCACGGTGGAGAGCGCAGCTATTGCCGCAACCACGTCCGATGCGCCCTGGCCGAGAACGTGTGACATCACATCCGCCAACGGGCGCGGCGATGCACCAAGCGGACCGGAACCAAGCACGCTTACGGCCGCAACAGCGACGGCAACGTACAACACGGTGGAAATGGCCAGTGCGGTGAGTAACGCTCGCGGCACCACTCGAGTGGGGTCCTTTGTTTCTTCGGCAAGCGTGATTACTTCGTCGAAGCCGATGAAGGCAAAAAAGACGAGCGCTGCGCCGCCGAGCACGGGGCCCCGTGCCGCGCCTTGCAGCAAATCGACATCGCCCAGATGTGGGACGCCGATACCGATGATGAGGAGGAGTCCAAGCACCTGAACACCGCTTAACAGAACGGTCATCTTGGCCGAGTGTGCCACGCCTACGCAGGCGAACAGAGCCTCGACCGTGAGGAGACCCATTGCGACCGTCTTGGTCGGCACATCGGTGAAATGACCGATGTAGCTGGCGAACCCAAGGGCGACAGCTGCGGCAGCGACCAGCATCCCGATGATCATCATCCACCCAACGACAAACGACACAGCGGGCCCAGCGACCTGCCTTGTGTACTCGAACTCCCCCGATGACTTGGGAAACATCGATGCGAGCTCTGCGTAGCTAAAGGCCGTTAACGCTGAGAGCACGCCGGCGAACACGAAGGAGAGCCACACCGCCGGCCCAACCGTGCGGGTGGCAGTCCCCAGCAGCACGTAGATGCCTGCCCCAATGATGATTCCTACACCGCTCGCTGCTACCTGCAGCAGCCCGAGGGACCGCTTCAACGTTGGCGGGTCTGACGGCGAACCGGATGGGACCGGGCTCACCGGTTCACTCACGGCCGAGAGCAAGATCGAAGTCAGCCCACAGGTCTTCGACGTCTTCGATGCCAACGCTGACACGCAGCAGCCCTGGGTTGACGTGAGCATCTCCGGCGTACTTCTGGCGCCGTTCGATGGTCGTCTCGACACCACCCAAACTTGTCGCAGGAACAATCAGCCGGACAGCAGCACAAACGGCGTCGGCCGCTGCCGCACCACCATTGACGATGACCGCCATCATCGGACCGAGTTGGCGAACTTCACTCACCCCAGGGTGCGCTCGTAGGCGTTGAGCAAGTTCAGCCGCGTTCTTGGAAGCGGCCTCATAGCGAAGCGGGAGCGTGCGGAGGCCACGGAGCGCCAGGAAGACTTCAAGAGCCCCAGGGGTGGCGCCTGCGTAGGTGCGAGCACGGAACAGGCGTTGATAAACATCGGCGTCTCTTGTGACAGCCACCCCCAACAGCAAATCGCTATGCCCACCTATGAACTTGGTTGCTGCGTGCAAGACAACCGTGGCGCCAAGGGCAAGCGGCTGTTGCCCTAACGGTGTGGCAAACGTCGAGTCCACAACCGTAGCCACAGACCTAGCGTTGAGCTTCGAGCAGATGGTCTCAACTTCGGCCACTTCGAGTGTTGGGTTAGAGGGCGACTCCAACCACACTACGTCGGCCCCCTCCGCCGCAGCCAACACCGCCTGAGTGTCGGTCACGTCAACCGAACGAACCTCAATACGCCCGCCAGACGACAAGTCACCGATCAGGGTGCGGACACCCATGTAACTGGCCAGCGGAAGCACCACAATCCGTGGTTGAAATGCGTAATAGACCGCCGCCGCAGCTGCCATACCGCTAGCGAAACAGACGGCATCACCCCCTTCTAATGCCCCAATGGCCTGCTCGAATGCCCGCCACGAAGCGGTCCCATGGGTTCGGACGTAGTCCCCTGAATCACGAAAGTTGGAGGCCAGGTGGATTGGCTCATTGAGTGCAGAGCCGGGCTCAGACGAACGACCCGCGGCAACTGCGACACTGCGCGGCGAAAGCGATGGGAGGGCCTGACGGGGCGGCGCGGGAGGCCACTGGACGGCAGGTGGCGTTGGCGCCGGCGTATCGGGCAAACGCGGAGACTCTTGCGAAGACGGCACGATCTGGGACTGTAGCGGCCGGACGGGTGGCGCACTCACCGTCGCTGGTTGCGCCTACGGCGAGGGATTCGGTTGAGCCAAGGTGGGGGTTGTCATTGTGGTTTCTGACTCGGCTGGCACCGCAGTTAACGTGGTTGTGGTGCTGGTGACCGCTGTTGGGGGCGAACTCGTCACCAGCCATGTTGGGGGCGCAGTAACAGGTGGAGTCGCCGGTCTCGCTGGCGTTGTCGTCAGAGTTGTCGTCGGCGTTGCGTTTGCTTCTAAAGCAACGATGGACGTTGTGCTTGCTCCTGAAGCGCCCACGGTCGTTGCTGGATCCAGGGTGGTTGTGGACGTCGACCACGGACTTGGTACAGACGACCACAACTCTGCATAGACGATAGTGTTTTCCACGTAGTGGCCCGTCTTGCGGTCGAACTTCCCTCCACAGGTGACAAGCCGCAGCGTGGAGTCAGCGGTGCGGCCGTAAACACGCTCAGTCGGAAAAGCAGACTTCGAGAGGTGTTCAATCTCGGTGACATAGTACGTGTACAGAGCACCGTCTGTTTGCGATGCAACGATCAGATCTCCCACGGTGACTTCCTTCAATCGGGCAAACACTCCGGCTGCGGTTTTGGAGTCGAAATGACCTACGAGCACCGTGGGTCCCGGTTCGCCCGGAGCCGATCCGCCAGACCACCAACCAACAACATCAGCGCGCTTGGGAACCTGAATTGCCCGGGTGCCATCAATGCCAATCGGGATCACCGCGCTGCGAACCCCAATTGCCTGGACCGTCAGCGAACTTGGCCGCGGTCCAATCCCGTAGCGGAGGTCGTTGGGGAATGCCGGTCGCCGCCCGCCCCCTGACCTGGCTTGGCCGGTACCAAGCTGACTTGCATCGTCGACCTGCTGACTCTGCGGTTGCGCCGCTGCGGGGTCGTCGAACCCCGCGGGGATCTGCGCCTGCTGCGACGCACGCGCAAATACTTCACTTGGGGTGAGCCCGGGGATTGCCGGCAGTCGAATCCCCGTACCGGCATCCTCGACGAACTGGTCATCGACAACACGGAATCGACGCTGGTCGACTGCTTCGGAGACACCCTCTACCTCGGCAGTCGTAACAAATCCGGTGTTGTTGGCGGGAGGGCTGCTCTGCCCGGGCGCGTCAAGCAACTCACCATCTGCGGAGTACTCGTCGGCGAGGTAGTCACCCGTTTGTTTGCCGCTGCGGAATGTCCAAGCGGATGCGACCAGCAGCAACACCGGCAACACGTATAGCAAACGTCCCGGGCGCGAACGCTCCCGGGACGGGTTTGAAGCATTCACGGATCGCATGCTTGCATGCCGATGCCGCTACGTAGGCCGAGCCAGGCCCAGGTCCGGCGGAAAATCAAGCCTGGAACCAGGACTGGAATCAGGCCCCAGAATCACGCAGAGCGACGACGACGCGAAACGTAGATCGCACCGGCCGCGCCGACAGCGCCAAGTGCCAGCACTGCTGGCACTGCGGACGAGTTGTCGTCGGAGAGGAATCCGCCGCCTGCCGCAACCCCACCTTCGGGAGCCGACTCGGTGGTTGCCTCGGTGGTGGCCTCAACTGCCACAGTGGTGTCAGGGGCCGCGACGGTGGTTTCTGGGGCGACGACAGTTGTGGTTGTTGCTTCCTGAGCCATTGCAGCGTTGCCGAAGGAAGCGGCGCCGATGGCCAAGATGAACAGAGCTGGGCGGGCGGAACGACGGAACATGGGAACCTCCACGGTTCGAAAGCATGGAATACAGGGTGGTGGTGCGGGATGTGGTTCCGGAACGAGTTGCTGAAAAAGCTCCGCGCGCCAGACCATTGCGACGAAGATTAGTGGTTCCTGTGGAACAAACTCCATCAGTGTTCTCGCCGAAGCGACCCATGTCACGCCGCACACGTTTGCTAGAACTCCTCGATGGACCGTGTCGAGATCGAAACAACGCTGCATAAAGGAAGGGTCTGGCTGTTGGGTCAGTACGCAACCCTCACCCCAGACCAACTCACCCGAGGACTCACGCCAAGCGAACACGACCCGGCCAACCTATGGAGTGCCCTTGACCACTTGGCGCACCTGTCGCTGATCGAGCACAACTTCGCCAGCATGGTCCGGCGTCACGTGAGCGGGCATAAAAACCCGGTCGGGTTACGTACCGACGACAGCGGCCAGCCGCGCACCATGGAACAAATCATGGCGACCGTGCACGCTATGACTGAGGAATGGCAGCTTCAACACGCGGGTAAATCCTTTTCGGAGGTTGTGGCTCTCGGGCAGACCGCTCGTGGTGTGACCTTGACACTTCTTGCTGAACTTACTGACGAGCAACTCACCGAGACGTTGCCCGGTGCGCCTTGGGCAGACGGGTCCGTTGGCGGCGTCCTTGCTGCGAACGCGGGCCACGGGACAATGCACTGGAAGTGGGTAACGGACGCGTTTGCCGCCACTGGCGTACAACTCCAAACGACCTGACGCGGGTCCGGCAGGAAGCAGCCTGTCTCAGGCTGCGTAATTGCGCAGCACCTGAAGCGCTGACGCCGCATCGGGCCCCGAAACGGTGAGGCCAGAAGCCGCACCAGCTAATCGACGCGCTCCAACGCGGCAGAAGGCGCCAGCTGAACCGGTCACCCTCGCATCGGCATTCGCGGGGCCGAAGTCCCATGTTTGTCCGTCGGGCGCTTCCAAGCGACAGCGCACAGGAAAGGGTTCGATGTCGGCCAACCGAAACGCATACGGGAGCGTGGCGTGACCGAGCCATGCAATATGTCGCAGCCTGTCGGTATCTGGGAGTGCGATCCCGAGAGGCTCGCAGATGTCGAGTGCATGCGCCCAATGTTCAGCCAAACGGGTGGTTGCGAGCGTGCGTGGCCGCAGCGGTGCTGCCGCCCATCGAACGGTTTGCGATGGGTCAGCCGACCGAAGCGCGGCGAGAGCCGCAATTGTTGCCGCACGCCAGCGATCGAACGCTTCCTCGTGACCCACGTTGATTGCACGTACTTGATCGTGGACTACTGCGTCGAGTGGCCGATCCCGAACATGCCATTCGTGAGTGGGCGTTTGGAGTGTGACCGGCACTCCTTCCTCGGTAGTTGCCAAGTGAATGACAACATCGTGAACCGTCCAACCTGGCGCGCCTGATTCGATCTCCCATTGTTGGTTTGTGAGGCCGACAAGAATTGCATCGAGCCTTCGATACTCCGTCTCCAGATCATCGCAAACGAGGTCGCGGGAAGTTTGGTCGGTGGCCACCAGACTCACTCTCCCTCAACGGGGTCACCAGCGCAACCTTCTGGCCCCCGGGGAGAGACTTTCGATCGGCTCACGCATAGGGTTGCACCGTGTCCAGCAAAACAGTTGTCTACCGTGCCCGACTCATCAGAACACTCACACATGGGACGCCAGAAGCAACCGCTGTTGCGGTTCGTGACGGGCGCATCCTTGCGGTCGGCTCCCTTGAGGAGTGCCAGGCATGGGGCCCAGCGCGGGTAGACGATACGTTTGCAGACCATGTGCTGGTGCCTGGGTTTGTGGAGGCACATAGCCATGTGACCGAAGGTTTGTGGTCGGCAATTCCTTACGTTGGTTGGTTCGATCGAGCCATGCCAGACGGGTCCGTGGCGAAAGGTATCAACACATACGAAGCATTGGTACACCGGCTCCAGGAGTTTGAGAGTGCCCTCAGCGCAAGCGGTGCCGATCCCCATCGGGGGCTCATCGTCGGTGGGTTCGATCCCATCTACTTCCGCGGTGCGCCTCGGTTGGATCGAGTCGTGTTGGACCAGGTCAGCGAAACCAGACCAATCCTTGTGATGCACGCAAGCCTGCACCTCGCAACGGCGAACACGGCGCTTCTACGCAAATACAACATTGACCGATCGCATCCCGCAGGGGGTGTTGGGCGCGACGCGGGAGGGGATCCAGACGGGGAGCTGCGAGAGCCACCTGCAATGACGTTAGCCAAGGATGAGTTTCGCACCTTCGTTGCCCTGATGTCCGAACCATCAACGCTCGTGCAGTTCGCCTTTGCGGCTCGCAACGCCGGCGTGACAACGGCGACGGACCTCGCAGCGGGGTATCTCAACCGCCCAGAGGTTGCTCAGTCCGTTGCTGCGGTTACGTCCGATCCGTCGTTTTGCCTCCGTTTGGCCGTCGCCCCGCAACCAACACTTTATAAAGGCACCGACCCCGTATCCGCCCTCAACGCGCTGCGCGCATACGAACACGACCGACTCTCCTTTCCAGTGGTGAAGGTTGTGTTGGACGGCTCCATACAGGGTTGGACCGCCATGATCAGTTGGCCTGGATACTTCACCGGAGAAGATCATGGCGAGTTCCTTTACCCACCGGATCAGCTCCCGGAACTTCTTCGCCCGTTCCACGCAGCGGGCATCACAATCCACTGTCATTGCAACGGCGATCTCGCTGCAGATGTCTTCCTCGATACCGTGGAGCTGCTCCAACGAGAACATCCGTGGGCGGATCATCGCCACACCATCCAACACGCGCAACTCATGACGCCGGCCCAGCTCCGACGTGCGAAGTCTTTAGGCCTCAGCGTCAACTTTTTCGCCAACCATCTCTGGTTCTGGGGCGACCAGCACTTCGAGCTAACCGTCGGCCCCGAGCGGGCACGCCGGATGAATCCCAGCGGCACAGCAATCCGGCTTGGTATTCCGTTCTCGATTCATTCTGACGCTGGCGTAACGCCCATTGGCCAGTTACACACCATGTGGTGCGCCGTGAACCGGCGCACGGTGTCCGGCAGAGTGCTTGGCCCTGAAGAACGGATCACCGCAGACCAAGCGCTGCGGGCAGTCACGCTCGGCGCAGCGCATCAGCTCAGAATGGACCGCCTCATCGGAAGCATCGAAGTCGGTAAGTACGCAGACTTTGCCGTCCTGAACGCTGACCCCTTGGAAGTAGATCCCACAACCATTCGGGACATTGAAGTGTGGGGCACTGTTCTTGGCGGCGTGGTGCATCGGAGTACTCGAGCCAAGCGATGAACATCCCCGTCACAACCGTTGGCGGGTACCTGGGTGCCGGCAAGACCACACTGATCAACGCAGTCCTGGGCTCCGCAACGAGTAGTCGGATAGCGGTGTTGGTCAATGATTTCGGTGGTATCAACATCGATGCGCAGCTCATTGCGTCACGCAACGCAACCACAATTGAACTCACCAACGGGTGTGCTTGTTGCATCCTCAGCGACGACCTAGGCGAAGCCTTTGCTCGGGTCGCTGCTGCCCAACCACCCTTCGACCACGTTGTGGTGGAGGCCAGCGGCGTCGCCGACCCTCGCCGACTTTCTCAGTGGGCAACGCTCCCAGGATTGTTCTCAGCCTGCGTCGTTGTGGTTGCCGATGTCCAAACAGTCCAGCTGCGCGCAGATGACCACTATGTGGGCACGACCATCCGCCGCCAGCTAGCGGGGGCCGATGCAATCGTGCTCAGTCGGAAAGACCTCGCATCGGAAGCCGCTCTGCACGAGGCGCACGCCTGGCTGCACGAAGTCGCTCCTCACGCGGCCATCCTCGACGCCGAAGCTTGTGGCGCACGCGGGCGCGGCCGAGCGGTGAACGGAGGGATCGGAGTTGAACCCGAGGTGGAGCAACCCATTTGGAGCGGGCGCGGCCGAGCGGTGAACGGAGGGATCGGAGTTGAACCCGAGGTGGAGCAACCCATTTTGGGCGGGCTCCTTTCGTTCAGGGCCACGCAGTCATCAGCCAAGCCCATGCTCTCGTTCGAACGCGATGTAGCGGATGATGATCACGCCCAGATTCACACCTCGCACTCCTTTCGTTCCACGGAGCAATTCGACGGCGCTGCACTCCGTGCATTGTTCGGCGCCGGTGTGCCTGGCCTCGTTCGTGCCAAGGGAATACTGCGAATGGTGGACGGTCGTCCTGCGGTGCTGCAGGTGGTCGGATCCGTCGTCGACATCACTCCGTACGCGGGCAGTCTCCCCGTCAGCCATGAGCTCGTTGTGATTGGCATCGTCGGGACCTTCGACGCAGAGATGTTCGACGTTGTTGCCACGGCAGCGCTCGCGCCTGAAGTACCGGGTCGGTCGTCGGGGAGCACTCCAGAGTGAGTATCCGTTCCTTGCGGCTCTCCGCGTGGACGCTGCTCTCGATCGTTCTACCAAGCGGATTGGTGGCATGCACTCCCGCCAACCCCGGTAGCCAAACCTCAACTCAGCCTTCGATGATCGTTGCCTCGATTGCAGACGAGACCACAACCAACAGCGCAAATACAGCCGCAACCACCAGCCGTGTCGCCACCACACCACTGGTCACAACAAGTCAGTCAACATCGGGTGGGACTACCCTGCTGTCGCCACTCCCAACGACTCCATCGGCAACTACTTCCGCAACTGGGGCCGTAGCCACGCCGGTTGCAGAACCAGGACGCAATCATCAGGTTGCCAGCGTGTTGTTTGATCGTGGAATGCTGCCCCTGGGGCAGCCTGGGGCCGAGACACTCACCCGAAGTTGGGGTGTGGTGAGCGCGCCGACGGACGCACCTGGACCGTTTCCCCTCGTGGTTGTCCTTCACGGCGCACATTCCTTCTGTGCACCGCCAGACTCCGCACGGGCTTGGCCCTGCAGCCAGGGGCCAGAAGAACGCAACCAAGATGGGTTGTCCTATCTCACGGAGGCATTGGCCCGAAGTGGTTTTGTCGCGATTGCTTTGGGCATCAACGCCGAATATGCCCAGCCCGGATTGCAGACCGGCGAGGTTGTTGCAGCGACAATCGAACGAGACGTCATTGCTCCGCTCCGAACGGGGACCAACATCGGCTTTTTATCGGCATCCAGGGTGGACGCATCCGGTGTCGTTCTCGTCGGTCATTCCCGAGGCGCAGCCATCGCGAGCGTGTTGGGCCTAAACGGCGATGTACGTCGCTTAACGATCCCCGTCAGGGCCAACGTGATGCTTGCCCCTCCGACTGATGCGATTGACCCCAATCTTCTTGCAGACGTACCGACGGCCATCGTGATTGGCGGGTGCGATTCCGACACCGGTATCGACGGTGGCAGCTACCTCACAACGCCAACCGCATCCCTGCGTCGCTCAGCGCTTGCGTTGGTCTTGATAAATCGAGCCACACACAACGCAACCAACTCACTCCTTGGCCCAGATTCCGGCCTACAGGGCCGACCAGGCTGTGACGAGCCATTGTCTGCCCGTGAGCAGCGCCAACATCTTGAGGATCTTGTCCCCGAGACGGTCCGTGCTCTCGTCGGACTAGAAGCAGTCGGCAACATTGGAACCACCCTGATCGATCCCACGCGCGCAGATGATCGCATCGATGACCTCATGAGGGTTGTTCACATCGACCCCGCCATGCAGGTCACGCCGCTGTTGCTTCCGTCGACGCCGTCTACAGATCTGGCCTCCGTTCAGGGTTTCCTACGCATTGTGTGTCCAGGAGGAAAACTCGCCACAACAACGTCTTCTCCCCTGCAATGCCACGGCATCGACCTGCCGGAACTTGTGGGACGTCCGCCTTCAATCCACCTCGCTTGGACTACTGCAACTGAAGGATCATTGCGTGTGCAGGTCCCGCAAAATACCGCGGGCTCGGTGCTTGTCGTACGGGTGTTTGCCGACCCGATCGACAATCCAAGCCCTGGAAGCCTGGGACTTGTTGTCCACGGGCTCAGCACGCCTACGGCGTCCCCGACCTGGACCAAGCAATTCGATATTCCCGTTGCGACGATAGGCCCACCTGTCACCGGGGCAGCGATTCGCCGGGGTGCCGTGCTTTGGTCCGAACGGAGATTTCCCATCCCCGCCGATACTCAACTGCTCGACGTTCGAGTCGCAGCGGACCACCCGGGATCCATCGATCTAGTTGGGCTGGACCTCGTCTCGCCCTGACTCTATGCAAATGGGTTGCTGCGCGCCCGTGCCTCTTGGGTTGCTCCACCTCGGCTTCACTCCGTCCCTCCGTTCACCACTCGGCCGCGCCCGCGTCTGCTAGTCCTTGAGGATGGCTGCTGACCCAATCAACTGGGCGTGGGGTAGCGATCGTTCCCGAACCGGAGGCATCGATGAGATTCCGGTGCCGAATCGAACCGGGCGGTTACTCCTCTGCGGGAAGCACCATGTGGGGCCAAACATTGCGGCGGTGTTGGCGGCCAACAGCGTCGATGTGATTGTGTGTCTCACGCAGCGCCACGAACTTGAGGACCGATACCCCGCGTACACCAAGTGGTTGGACACGGTCGGTTCGGATCAGGCGCGTTGGTATCCAACACCTGACCTGGGGGCGTTGTCGGTAGCAGCGACAGCGCACATCGTCGAAGAAACGGACTCGTTACTACTCAGCGGGTCGTCAGTGCTCATACATTGCGCAGCCGGGATTGGTAGATCAGGAACCATCGCCGTAGGTCTGCTGCTTCTCGCTGGCATGCCGTTGGAAGCAGCGCTGCAACATGTTGCCGCGCACAGACAGCTCGCCGGGCCAGAGACAGGACCGCAGCGTGATGTTGTCCAGGCGCTGGCGCTGCGATGGAGAGGCGACCAACAACTCTCCTAGTTACGACGAGTTTTTCCATCTTTCGACGTGCCGGCGGGTCTGGTGGAGTTCAACCGTTCGATGACGCCTGATGAAAGAGGTCAAACAGTGGATCGGCAAGACCATTGGGAACGTCGCACGAGTGCGAGAGCACCGAATGCATCGAGGAGGGCAGCTGGAAAGGCAGGCGACCAGCTGGTGGCGCGTCACCGGTTAAAACATCGACAACCGCGTCGTCGCCGACGCCATACACCGCGTACAACGTGTCCACGTGATCAAGCAACGCCGTGAGAACGGCTGGCCGATCCAAGTTCACTACGGCGACCACAGGGACCGACTGTGCAAGCCGAGCGACCTCCAAAAGGTCTGGATGATCGGCCGGATACGCAAGGCTTCCCTCATGTTGCATCCTCCCGAAGAAGTGGCCGGGGTGCAGTACCTCGTACGGCGCTGCAATACGAATTACCGCAACGTCAGCTAACCCGAGATCCTCGACGGTCTGAACGTCGGCCCGGGCGAACGCCTCGCCGGAAATCCCCTTCGAGAAGACCTTCGTGCCAGCGGCAATCTTGCTGCGTGAGCCGCTCACCAACATCGTGATGGAGCGTCGCTGAGCGTCACGACCTTCGTTGACAAATTGCTGCGAGCCCACGAGGGTGGCAGCGACTTCAGGATCCACAAAGGGCGCCTCAAACAAGCCAAGTTGGAACTTGTGAACCAGCACTCTCGCCGCTGACTCGTCGATACGCTCAACGGAGATAAGCCCCTGCCGGACCGCTGTCAGCAGCGGAGCGGGGTCGCTCTCACCACCGAACTGATCGATACCAGCGTGGACACCCTTGACGAACTTCTCGATGCGCGACAAGTGCTCCACGCCCCATGGCATTGCAATGTGTGACGGTTCCTGAACTGGGATCCCGATTCGACACTGTTCGCTGAAATCCTTCGCAATGGACCAGTCCGACAACACCATGCCCTTGTATCCGTAAGTCCCACGCAAGAGATCGGTGGTGATCTGACGGTTGAACCCTGCGCCCACCGGTTCAACGTCTGTGCCCTGAAGCGCCAGCCCCTCAAGGATGTTGTATGTGGGCATAACACCCGCAACTTGGGAATCGAACGCGTCGAGGAAGGCATCAACGTGGTCCTGAAATCGACCGCCGGGGAACGCCGAGTAGCGCCCGTAGTAGTTGTGACCATCGAAACCGTCTCGAGAGGCACCGTAGCCAACCCAGTGCTTCACCACCGCCGCAACCCCGGTTGTGGTGAGCCCGCTTGCGCCACCTTGGATGCCTCGGACATAGGCGCCAGCCAATGACCGGACCAGAGCAGGGTCGCTGCCGAACGTTCCTTCGAAGCGCGGCCAGCGCGGTTCGGTCCCGAGGTCTGCCTGCGGCGACAGCGACATATGGATACCGACAGCTCGGTACTCCTGACGCACGATGTCACCGAACCGCTGAACCACGTCGGGATCACCGATTGCTGCCAGCCCCAGTGTTTCCGGCCATTGCGAAAATCCGTTGGAGTTGACGCTCGCGCCGGTCACCGTGGCGAAGTGATGCCGGGGGTCCGTGCTGATGGTGAGTGGGATGCCGAGCCTTGTTGCTGCGGCCACCGTTTGCACAGCGTTGTGCTGCACGGCAAGCAGAGCGGGCGGCAGGGCCATTCGCGAGATGACGCAGTTCACCCCGTCGGCGCAGAGTTGACGTATTGCGTCGAGGTCGTACGCCGTGCCGATGCCAATGGTTGCTAACCCGGTACCCATAGCGGGTGCAGTGCCATGAAGCATCAACCCGACCTTCTCTTCAAGGGTCATGCGGCCGATCAGGTCAGCGACTCGGACCTCGGGCGAAAAACGCCAATCCTCGTAAGGCGCGAGGACACCGTCATGGTCCAGATCCCGGAACTGCTGTCCGTCAACGTTGAACATGCCAGCTGTGGACAGCAACTCGGAAACTGTGGCTGTCGGCGAGGGAACCGAATTCATGATGGGGCGCTCCAAGACAAGGGACAAATCAGAGGACAAATCGGAGGACAATTAAGAGGGCCAGAAGGAGGGCCACCCCGGACGCTACTCAGCCGATGGACCCATCACCGCCCATCACCGCCCATCACCGCCCGTCACCGCCCGTCACCGCGCAGCAAGGCGTGTTGCGATGGCCTCCACTTCTGATGTCAACGCGTCAGTTGTGACGAGATCCGACGCGTCGCTGGCAATCACTGCCGCCCTATCGGCAAGAAACGCGAGGCCGGAACCCGAGGTGATCAGTGAGCTTGTGAGCCGCGTCTTCGCCGAAGCAACATTGGCTGCAAACGTTTCGTTCGCGTTGAATCGCTGGGCGAGGATGTTCCCGTTGCCGGGACCAACCCTCATTGGCCTGTCGCCAGCAGCAACCTCTCCGGCGGTTGCACGATCTGCATCGCCAACCTCAACCATTCCCGGCATTCCCGGCATGCCCGGCATGCCGTTGACAATTTGCATATCTCCCTGAGCTCCGGGGCCGCCACCGAATCCAGGACCATCGGTCAATGCGAGATTGTGGTCCCATGCGACAACGGTCATCTGCCCAGACGTTGGATCGGCGTAGAGATAGGAATTGTTGCCAGGACCATCGATGTCGTCGAAGTTGCCCAGCAAATCCTGCATGGCCAGGTACGTCGCAAACGAGTCGACGTCCAAGTGGTCCTTCAGGTTGAGTGCAAACTCGGAGTCCGAACTCTCATTGATGAACTTTAGGAACGCCGTAAGCGGGACAAAGTCGTCTTTGCCAGCTTCCTGTTCAAACGCGTTGGCATACGCCGACGCGTCTTCGCCCAGATATGAATAATCCCCGCCACTCTTCGCCTTGTAGAGAGGCCCGGCTCCGAGGGTCCGGGTGGTCCAAGTTTGCGCCGGCAGCTCCATTGCCAACCGCACCACTCGGCCGCGCCCGGAATTGATGGGTTGCTCCACCTCGGGTTCAACTCCGATCCCTCCGTTCACCACTCGGCCGCGCCCGGAATTGATGGGTTGCTCCACCTCGGGTTCAACTCCGATCCCTCCGTTCACCACTCGGCCGCGCCCGGAATTGATGGGTTGCTCCACCTCGGGTTCAACTCCGATCCCTCCGTTCACCACTCGGCCGCGCCCGGCTGCGCTGAACCGAACGGACACACACCTCTGTGTGGCAAGCCCAGCGGCCCCGAGCATGTCCAAAGCAACAGCCTCGTTGAGCGCTGTGGTGGTGTTGGAACTTCTGATCACGATGCGAGTCTCGCCCCCATGATTTTGTCCGTCCACATACTTGTCCAACCGAATCAGCCATGGGAGCAACTCGGGGGTGCTCTCATCGGAACGGTTTGGTCCACGACGCACTGCTTGACCTGCTCCGGCCCCTTCGGAGGAACTTCCAAGTCCGAAGAGCGAAGAGTTGCCTTTCAGCCGCAAGCCAGCGTTTTGGTACCGCGAACCATCAATAGTGACCGTAGCGCGCACCCACACCTTGTCGCTGTCTTTCGCATACGCCGCAATCAGTTTGTCGAAATCAACTGCGCTGTAATCGAGGGCGATCGAATGAATTCGCGACTGATCGTAGAGATCGTTGCGTTTAACGAGGGTCTCAACGGACTGGGGACTCCGGGCGGAAGGCGACGAGCAGCCGACGAGGGCGACCGACACTCCGCCCAGGATCACCGAGCGACGGGAGATCTGCAATGTGCAGGAACCTGGCTGGATATGTCGAAGCATCAGCCAAGTATCGGCACATACAAATGAGATTGCGCTGAAATTACGAGGGTCATACCAAACTCATACCCTCGCAAGACATGATGGTTACGAAAGACCGCAGTCTGGCCTCGGGGTTAGCGGCTACCTGTCCCAGTTGGAGAACCAGTGTCATCGCTTGTCAGCATCCTCATCGCAATCGCTTCGTCGTTGGTCCTTGTTTTCGGACTGTACTTTCCACGACACCGACGCGTTGATTTACTCATCGGCTGCCTGGTGCTCACCGTCGGCGTCGCTGCCATCACTCTGGCGCTCTCCCGAACAACTACCTTGGGCGCTGGCTTTGGTCTTGGGCTGCTTGGTGTCCTTTCCATCATTCGGCTACGGTCGTCTGAGCTTGCGCAACAGGACGTGGCCTATTCGTTTGCTTCGCTTTCACTCGGTGTTATTGGCGGCATTTCGCTGAAGCCGTGGTGGGTGGCGCCCGCACTATGCGCGGCGATCCTGGCGGCCGTGTTTGTTGGTGATCATCCAAAGCTGTTCCGCCGGTACCGTCAGCAAATCGTTGTGGTGGATCGCGCGTTTGCTGACGAGGACGAACTCAAAACCCATCTCGAGGCACTACTCGCAGCCAAGGTGTACCGGATGGATGTCCGTAAGTTGGACATGGTTGAACAGACGACGCTGGTTGACGTGCGATTTGTTCCCGTGCCTGCCGGAGCCAAATCATGACGACCATTCAGCAATTGCTTGACTCGCTTCCCACGGTCGCAGTACCGGCGGATCAGTTGACCCTGCCAACTTGGGATGAGACTGCAATCAACAGCCCACAACAGCACGGTCTTGGAGGACCTACTCTGCGACGGCTCGATCGTAAGTACGTATTGAGCGTCGACGAAGCAGAGGTCGTCTTCGACGTCATGGTTGCCCGTGGCGCGGACGTTTCTGTGCTCACCATCGGCGGTCACCGGGTACAACGTTACGAGACGAAGTACCTGGACCTACCCAACCTAATTCTGTACGAAGTCGCTCGGGCCAGACGTCCGGACCGTTGCAAAATCCGCGTGCGGGAATACCAGGACACAGGTGATCAGGTGCTTGAAGTGAAGCACAGAGGCCGAGACGGGGTGACCTCAAAATTTCGGCGGCGTTGGGAGGGGCGGCTGGACGACGAAGCCCGGTTGTTCTTGGCCAATCATTTAGATCAACGGTCGCTCGCACACCTGCAGAACAACGCTGCAAGCTTCGTCAGCCAACTTGTCGTGAGCGCGTCCACCCGCTACACGCGGGCAGCGCTTCGACTCGAAGACGGCACACGTCTCACGGTCGACCGTGATTTGGGAGTCGGCGGTGCCGCAGGCGTAACCCACAGCCTGCCGGACCAACTGATCGTAGAGACAAAATCCGTTGGCGCACCCACTGAGTTTGATCGCCTTCTTTGGCTACATGGATGCCGACCCACAACCATCAGCAAGTACGCCTTGGCCGTCGCCGCGGCTCAGCCAACTCGACCGACGAACCGCTGGGCTCGCCACACACGCAACCTCGTCCCGCTGGACTAACGCGTTCAGAGAGACCGGGATCAATCGGTCTGCGGATCGCCCAGCGATGAGTACCGTGGTCCTATGAACGATTGGAACAAACAAGTCATCGCAGAATTTCGGGCCAACGGTGGACGCGTCGCACAGTTTGGTGATGTTCCCCTTGTCATCCTGCACACCATTGGTGCAAAGAGCGGCGAACTTCGAGAGATCCCGCTGGTTGCACAGGTTCACGAAGACAAGAGCATTGTCTTCGCGTCAGCTGCCGGAGCGCCGAAGCACCCAGACTGGTATTACAACCTCGTGGCGCAATCCGAGATCAACGTGGAGAGCGGCACTGAAACGTACGCCGCCACAGTGACCGAGCTTCCTGCCGACGAAGCGGCTGCTGCGCTTGCCGCTCAGGCAGAGGTGATGCCACAGTTCGGTGGGTACGTGGTCTCCGCAGCCCCACGAGTTATTCCAGCTTTCAGCATCGTCCGCCGCTAATCATCAACGCAGGCCTCCCATCGACAGAGTCGCGGCCGCCCATCGCTCGATCGCAGCCACGAGTTCCACCGGTCTCGTGACCGAGGGAACATGGCCCGCATCGTCGATGATGACCTTTGTGGCACCGGGGATCTGGGACACCACATATTCAGCGACGGCCACAGGAACAATTGCGTCTTGTCCGCCGTGCACGACAAGGGTGGGTACACGCACTGCCGTCAGATCCGGAGCACGAGTGCCGATTGCCGCGTGCGGTCCGCTGCGGGTGCTCCGTCGACCAGCACGAGGCCCTCAAAACGATCAGGTTGCTCAAGCACCGCTTGGAGACAAGTCAGCGCTCCGAGGGACTCCCCAGCCAGGACGCAGCGCTCCACGCCGTAGCGGTCGAGGACTCGGAACAGATCGGCAACCAAACCCTCCGGGGAGATCTGGTCGGCGGGAAATGTGCTGGCTCCAGAACCCCGATGGTCGTACCCGATGCAACGCCACCTGGTCTGCATGAGCTGGAACGGTTCCTGCCACAGCTCCCAACTACCAACCCACCCACCGTGCGCTACAAAGGTGCGCGAACCGGCCCCGAAATCGACAGCGTTGAGCAGGAAACCATCGGAGGCGATGAACACGCTGAGAACTATGCCAGGTCGTTCAGTTGGAAACGAGGCCCTCTGTCGAACAGCAGACTGAGTTGGTCCATGAGTTCACGTCAACACCACACGCAGGCTGGTCGCGCCAGGTTCCGCTTTCTCGTCCGAGCTTCCTTCGTCGGGGTGGCAACTCTTGTTGGGGCTGCCTGCAGCACAACAGGCCCAAGTAAGTCGCTTCAACACGAGTCGGCACCCACAACTCTGCAGCCGGCGCCTTCGTCGATCAGCGCTGCGCCACGAAGCGCCGACTCGGCGCTAGCGCCGGTTGTCCAAATGACAACGGCCATCCGGACGACAACGGCAGAACCGATAGCGCCCCCGCAATCGACCACCTGGCAATCGACCACCTCGCGGCCGAAAGCAGCAGGCGCGATACCTGGGTCGTTCGAAGCCGGGTGGAATCCGACAGTTGCAGGTCTGCTTACCTTTCGTGGCGACGCAAATCGCCGTTTCTATGGGTTGGGCCCGGTCCCGGATTCCCCTGAGGTTTCATGGTCCTACCCGAAAGGCAGCAAGTCGCTCTGTCGACGTTCCACCGCGAAAGGTGAGACCAAGACGTGGTGTGGCGCCGGTTGGACTGGGCAACCCACCGTGCACGAACGCGATGGTCACACGTGGTTGATCTTCAATGCCTACGACGGCGCCGTGCATTTCCTCGACGCAGAAACGGGCGAAGAAATCCTTCCGCCCTTTGTTACCGGCGACATCATCAAAGGCACGGTGACCGTCGACCCGGATGGGTATCCAATTGTGTACTCCGGCAGCAGGGACAACTACTTCCGTGCAATCGCCATCGACCGAGAAGATCTGGCGGTCGAACTGTGGCGGTTGTCGGCTGACGCCGTCAGCCCCACAAAGTGGAACAACGACTGGGATGGATCTGCTCTTGTGCTCGATGACTACCTGTTGGAGGGTGGCGAGAACTCGCAGTTCCACGTGGTGAAGCTGAATCGCACGTACGGTCACGACGGACTTGTCACGCTGGATCCTCACCTGGTGTTCAACACACCAGCGTGGGACGATGAACTGCTTGCGGACCTTGCTGGGCGCAACCCGCAGGAAGTATCCATCGAGAATTCCGTTGCGGTCGACGGGGATACGGTTTTCTTCGCCAACTCGGGTGGGTTAGTACAAGGGTGGGACCTCGCGCCGTTGCGATCCGGCGGAGTCCCCAACAGAGTGTTTCGGTTCTGGACAGGCGACGACACGGACGCCACGTTGGTCGTCGACGCAGAGGGGTTCCTTTACGCAGCGTCCGAATATGAGCGCGAGACCCAACGCAGCCATGAAGTGGGGCAGCTGATGAAACTCGACCCGCGCAACCCAGCCAATCCGCTGGTGTGGAGCTACCACGACCCGGGCGCGCTTGCTCGCCCCAAGCGCTCCAGCAGCCAAGGTATTTGGTCTACTCCGGCGATCTACAACGGCACGGTCATCATCTCTACCAATGGTGGACGCGTGGTCGGGCTTGACCAGTCAACCGGCGCTGTGTTGTGGGAGTTGCGATTGCCTGGCCCGCTGTGGCAATCGCCTGTTGTGGTTGATGAGACCCTACTGATGGGCGATTGCCACGGTGTTCTGCATGCTTACGATGTGACTGATCCCACCGCGGTTCCGGTTGAACGCTGGTCCATTTCGCTAGGCGGCTGCATCGAAGCCACTCCAGCGGTGTGGAAAGGGTCGGTGTACCTGCCAACAAGGGGCGGGAAGGTGTTCGCGCTGCGTTGACACCTGGTGCTTTCTCACCGGATTCTCACCCCACTCTTCTTCGCTGCCAAGCCGTGGTTGGCACAGTCAGATACACCATTCGCACCCGCTGGATCTTGTATGACGACCAACTCCCAACCAGCCAACACCACGACCAGGCGGTCGCTGATTCACCGTCGGTGGATCCGCGTAGCTGGAGCGGTACTTGCTTTCATCCTCGTTATCGCAGGTTCGATCGCATACTGGGCCTTGGATCGGTTCGTCATCGACGACGTGGCAATCGGAGACGTTGCCGCGCATGAAGCCTCGGTTTCCGAGACCCATATTTCCGGGACGGTAACGACCAAGCCGATCCCCGGTGCGATTCAGGGTACGACGCCGACTTCGGTTCCGAAGGCAGCAAGTGTTGATGGCGTCTCGAAACCAGTCGTTACCGAAACTTCGTACCGCAGCGCTGCCATGTCGATTGACATCACGCCGATGATCACCGGTGAGGGCGTCGACCAAATCGTCTACTACGTCGCTGATGTGAAACTCAGCTCGGCGAGCCGTCTGCGGAGCGGTTTTGCCGAAAACAAGTTTGGCAACAACATCATTGAGAACACCTCTGAAATCGCGAAGCGTTATGACGCCGTGTGGGCAATCAACGGGGACTACTACGGGTTTCGTGAAAGCGGCATCGTGATCCGAAACGGTGTCCTCTACCGAGACGACCCCACGCGCACCGGGCTGGCCATCTACAAAGACGGACACGCTGAGATCTACGACGAGAAGTCGACAACCGGTGATGCATTGCTTGCATCTGGCGTCTGGACCACGCTCTCGTTCGGACCTGCGTTGGTTGACGATGGTCAGGCGGTTCCGGGCATTGACCAGATCGAAATCGACACAAACTTTGGGAACCATTCCGTACAGGGCAGCCATCCGCGCACGGGCATTGGGGTCATCGAACCCAACCACTTTGTTTTCATCGCAGTCGATGGTCGTAGGAAGGGATACAGCCGCGGCGTGACCCTCCCCGAATTCGCAGAACTATTCGTCGGGCTGGGGGCCAAAGAGGCGTACAACCTTGATGGCGGAGGTTCCACCACGATGTACTTCGACGGCGAGTTGGTCAACAACCCGCTGGGCAAGAACCGAGAACGAGGCACGAGCGACGTCTTGTACTTAGCCGAACCGGAGCCGAACCGGACGTGAACGGGTGACTGGCATGGTTGTACTTATCCCTGCCTACGAGCCGGATGGTCGGCTTATTGAGCTTGTTGTCGACTTGGCAGTTGCTCAGGAGCAACCGCGTCCGCAAGTCGTCGTCGTCGATGATGGAAGCGGCTCGGACTACGAAGCCATTTTCGATGCAGTAAGGCTGCTCGGCGCGCATGTCATCGTGCATTCTCGAAATCGTGGCAAGGGGATCGCGCTCAAAACTGGATTCGCGTACATTGCAATCACACACCCTAGTTTTCACGTGGTGTGTGCCGACTCCGACGGTCAGCATTGCGCTTCCGATATTGGCGCTGTTGCTCTTGCGGCTGCTTCAAGCGCGTCCGGGAGGATTGTGCTTGGTTCTCGGACGCTCGACGCTTCCATACCTTGGAAAAGCAAAGTGGGCAACGACCTCACACGGGCGCTCTTCCGTGCGGTCACGGGAGTTCCGCTGCGTGACACTCAAACTGGTCTGCGCGCTTACTCCTCAGATCTGCTGGGATGGTTGACCACCATCCCAGGGAGTCGATTTGAGTACGAACTGAACGTTTTGCTGCAAGCAACCCAAGCGAGGATTCCCTTGCTTGAAGAACCAATCCAGACGATCTACCTAGACGGAAACGAGTCCTCTCATTTTGATCCCCTCCGGGACTCCATCCGGGTGTACTCACCCTTAGTGGGGTTCGCCGTGAAACTGGCATGGAGTCGAGCGAGACGAGTTGCGAGACGCCCGGTCACAGCTGATTGAGTGGAGAGTTCCATGTCCTCACACCGTTGTCTCACCGAGTTCTCAACCGGTCGTTTTAGGCTTCGCACTGTGACACCGCATTCTTCGCCTTCGTATCCTGACGCTCAGCACCCGGCTGCTTCCTCCGAGGCACGCCGAAAGGGCCGTACATCGTGGGGTCTCACCGGTTTGGCAGTTCTCTTGCTCGCCGCAGGTTGTTCGTCGGAAACGGACAACTCTGCCAGTACGGACACAACTCCGGTTGAGACCACGGCAGTCACAACAGAGCCCGAATCAGTTGCATCCCCACCGTCGAACCTACCGAGACTGTCGAAACCATCGAGGTAGCTGAATCGGCTGAAACCTCAGTGCCGAGCGATTCCGTCGCCGAGCCCATCGCTCCTACCTCTGCAGCGGCCGTGGGGACCGGCGACGTCACGGCCATCGTGGTGGAATCCACCACCGACCAGTACTTCGTGCTGTACGTGAAACCGGACCTGGCTGCGACCCTCGAACTTCCCGTTGCTATTGCTCGAGGGAACGACGGCCAGACCACGTTGACCGATGGCCGTACTCAACTTTCAAGGGATCACTACAGAGTGGAAACGCTAAACGTGGCCTCCCCCGGCGACGTCGATGGTGACGGCATCGATGATCTCACCGAGCTGGACTCGCCAACCACAGCAAACCCGCTGAACTCTGCCCCTGCGATGGACATCGCTACAGGCGCGGTGCTCATTCCCGACAAGGCAACCTACGAACTGCTTTCGTACCAAGGCGACGAAGTAGCCCGAGATGGATACCTTGCCGGGCTTGAGTTCATAAAGTTCTGGCTGGTCGACACGGACACGGACCGGCCAAGCGTGTACTTCATGAACACCGAGGCTTACCGTGCTCACCCAGTGTTTGCGCAGGCTGTTGGCATCCCTGGCGGACGCGGTCCAGCTCCCGGAAAGATGCGCGGAGACATCGTCTACGACGCCGAGGCACTCGGACCCGACGGGACCAAGGGCCGTTACCGGTTTGCCTTCCAACCTAACGACACCTATACGTTTGCCGAGATCGCAATTGCGTACGAACTCTTGGCAACGAACATGCCGGCAATGGCAAATAAGCTCACTTTCTATCCTTTCCCGCAGTCGGCGCTGCCGGTGTACGAACTGGAAAAGGACCTCTACGACGCATACCGCGTGCCGGTGTTGGTGGAATGATGAAGCTGCTCGTTTCCTCCGGCTCCCGCTCGACCATTGTCACCGTCAGCCTCCTGCTTGCTGCTTGTAGCTCCACCTCCGAATCGGCCGATACCGCAGCAGCGGCTCCCACGACGCAAGCCGCTGTGCCGGTAGAAACCTCCGCAGTCGAAGGGGACAACGCGCTGACGCAACCCGCCTCAAAGGACTTCGCGCCGTTGAACCAGGCGGTTGGGTTTGGGCTACTTCGGGTGATGTCGCTTGAGGAACGGCCCAATGCCTTGGACGTGGTCATCTACGAAGCGCTGCCTAACGAGTTGCCTCGAGTCGCCGGGGTCATCACCACCGTTTCACAGACCCCGTTGTCGCACGTCAATCTCCGGGCCGTGCAGGACAAGGTTCCAAATGCGTATGTTGCAGACGCCCTTGCACGAGACGAGGTGAAGGCACTCATCGGCCGCTACGTGAAGTACCAGGTGACGGTCGACGGATTCACCGTGGAGTCGGCGTCGCAAGCAGAAGTTGAGGCTCACCACCAGTCCGCCCGGCCCACCACGCCGCAGACGCCTCAACGCAACCTCACCGTTCGAAAGGTTGCTGCACTCACCGACATCGGGTTCGACGACTGGACAACGTATGGCGTGAAGGCTGCCAACGTCGCAGTGCTTGGAACACTCGACCTTCCGCAGGCCAGCACCCCAGATGGCTTTGCTGTGCCGTTCTCCTTTTACGACGAGTTCATGAAGGCGAACGGGTTCTACGACCGAGTCAGCACAATGCTGGCTGATCCCACATTCCGCTCCGACCCGGCCAAGCAGGACGATCAGCTCAAAGACCTCAGAGACGACATCGAGGAAGCCGATTTGCCGGACTGGATGATGGACGAACTGACGACAACGCAAAAGTCGTTTCCGGAGGGCACATCCATCCGCTGCAGGTCAAGCACCAACAACGAAGACCTGCCCAGCTTCAGCGGCGCCGGACTGTACGACTCACGCACCCAACATCCAGATGAAGGACACCTCTCCAAGTGCATCAAGCAGGTCTATGCCAGCGTGTGGAACCTGCGGGCATTCCTCGAGCGGGACTTTTACCGGATCGATCACATGAGCACCGCAATGGGAGTGCTGCTCCACCCCAACTTCTCCGACGAGATTGCTAACGGCGTTGCCGTAAGCGTTGACCCAGTATACGAAACGCCGGGCGCATACTATGTGAACACACAATTGGGCGAAGACCTCGTCACTAACCCAGAGGCGTTGTCCGTTCCGGAAGCCCTACTGCTAGGAGAAGACGGCTCCACCACGGTGGTTAATCGGTCCAACCTTGCCAAGCCCGGCCAGCTACTTATGACCGAAGCGCAGACCACAGCGCTGCGGTCCAGCCTGTCCGAAATCCACTCGCAGTTTGCGAAGCTCTACGAGGTGGAGCCCGGCGAGAAATTCGCGATGGAAGTGGAGTTCAAGATCACCGCAGCGGGGGCACTCGCCATCAAGCAGGCAAGGACCTGGATCTTCAACTGACACGTGCTGTTACCTCACCGAGACAGGGCCGTCAAAGGAACACCCATTCCCTCGGTGGCCTGGAGCAGCACACCATCGTCGGTGATGGCCAACGATTCCAGCTTGCCGGTACCTGGCCTGATGGTGCACGGTGTCGCACCCGGGGTCAGCGCGTCGGCGTAAATCGTGTGAACCGAGACCTGTGGGTCATTGGCTTCGAATCGTTCTCCCACGAGGCGTGGCATCGCCGGTCAGGAGGTCCACGATGAGCGACTCCACGTCCTGTGACCCGTCAGCCCAGGTCAGGTTGACCACGCCGGCAGCCACAACCCTCGTGGCCGAGAGATCGGGATCTGGCACCAAAATCAGCTGTACGTCGTCTCGGCGTTGTGCGTTGTCGCCGGTGTCTGCGATCACGATCCAGGCCTGCCCCGAAGCGTCGGTATAGGTGACCAGGTCTTCCATCCAGAGAATTCCGTGAGCGCATCGGGAAGCGTTCCGAGCTGCACCGACTCGTACATCGGGCACGGGACTACGTTCGTCGGTTTACCCGTGGCGGGAATCGAACTGAAGGGGCGCTGAGGCGAATGCTGGGTATGCAACTGGTCCTGCCTGGTGGTCCGATTCACGTTGGGTTCTTTGGCCAAGCCCGACGTCCGCGAACTACATGCGACAACGATGCAAACCAGAACCGGACTTAGCCGCTGAAGGCCATGCATTTACCAGACGCTATCGATACGCACAACAGCTGGTGCCAACGAATGTCAGGCCAGGTCGAAGCGGTCAAGGTTCATCACCTTCACCCACGCAGCCACAAAGTCCTGCACAAACTTTTGCTCGCCATCAGCAGAGCTGTACACCTCGGCGATTGCACGGAGCTGCGAGTTGGACCCAAAGATCAGGTCGCAACGGGTTCCCGACCACTTCTGCTCACCCGTCGCCCGATCATGGCCGGTGAAGAGGTCAGCGGTTTGCGCAACTGGTTTCCACTCGGTCCGGAGGTCCAGCAGGTTGACAAAGAAGTCGTTGGAGAGGGTTTCCGCACGTTGCGTGAGCACCCCATGGTCAGACCCGTCTGCGTTGGTGTTGAGCACCCGTAGGCCGCCCACAAGGGCTGTCATCTCTGGCGCACTCAGGGTGAGCAGCTGAGCACGGTCTACCAGCAGAGCCTCAGCGGGCAGGTTGTGTCCCTTGCCGACATAGTTGCGAAAGCCGTCAGCAGTTGGCTCCAGCGCTGCGAACGAATCAGCGTCGGTCTGCGCTTCGGTGGCATCGGTCCGGCCCGGCGTGAACGGCACCACAACAGTGTGTCCGGCTTTGGCGGCCGCGGCTTCGATGCCGGCACACCCCGCCAACACGATGAGGTCAGCCAGCGAAACCGTTTTCCCGGTTTCGTTGAACGACGAACGAACCTGCGTCAGCGTTTCGAGCACCCTGCGCAACTGTGGCGGGTTGTTAACCGTCCAGCTGTTTTGCGGGGCCAGCCGAACCCGTGCGCCGTTAGCTCCGCCGCGTTTGTCGCTGTTACGGAAGGTTGAAGCCGACGCCCACGCAGTGGAAACCAATTCCGAAACGGTGACGCCAGCTGCCAGCACGTTGGCCTTCAAGACAGCAACGTCCTCGGCGTCAATCAACGGGTGATCAACTGCCGGAACCGGGTCCTGCCAGATCAGTACTTCGGCTGGAACTTCAGTTCCGAGGTACCGAACACGCGGCCCCATGTCTCGGTGCGTCAACTTGAACCAGGCCCGGGCAAACGCGTCGGCAAACGCTGCAGGGTCCTGATGAAAGCGTCTGGAGATGGGCTCGTAAACAGGATCCATTTTCAAAGCCATGTCTGCGGTGGTCATCATCGGCGCGTGAGAACGCGACGGGTCGTGCGCATCGGGGACGGTACCTTGCGCCTCTGGGTTGGACGGCGTCCATTGCTGGGCACCAGCCGGGCTGCGTGTCAGCTTCCAGTCGTACCCAAAGAGGACGTCGAAATACGAGTTGTCCCAGGTGATTGGGGTTGGCGTCCAAGCGCCCTCGATGCCGCTGGTCGTGGTGTCCACTCCCTTGCCAGAGCCGAAGCCGTTCTTCCACCCCATGCCGAGCTGCTCCATTGGAGCACCTTCTGGTTCCGGTCCAACCAGCGCAGGGTCACCAGCACCGTGAGCCTTGCCAAACGTATGTCCACCTGCGACCAGCGCAACGGTTTCCTCGTCGTCCATTGCCATGCGCGCAAACGTCTCGCGAATGTCACGAGCCGAAGCAAGCGGGTCGGGGTTGCCATTTGGGCCTTCAGGGTTGACGTAAATCAGACCCATCTGAACAGCACCAAGCGGGTTCATCAGGTCACGGTCACCGGTGTATCGCTGGTCCCCAAGCCATGTGGTTTCTGGACCCCAATAGATGTCCTCTTCTGGCGCCCAAACATCGGCACGACCCCCGCCAAAGCCGAACGTGGAAAAGCCCATGGACTCCAACGCCACGTTGCCAGCGAGGACCATCAGATCTGCCCAAGACAGCTTCTGGCCGTACTTCTGCTTGATGGGAAGCAGCAGCGCACGCGCCTTGTCCAGGTTGCCGTTGTCTGGCCAACTGTTGAGTGGCGCAAATCGCTGCGTTCCGTTGCCGGCACCACCGCGACCGTCCTTGACGCGATACGTCCCAGCACTGTGCCAAGCCATCCGAATGAAGAACGGGCCGTAGTGGCCGTAGTCGGCTGGCCACCATTCTTGCGAGGACGTCATGAGGTCTGTGAGGTCTTGCTTCACCGCACCGAGATCGAGGCTCTTGAACTGTGTGGGGTAGTCGAAACCATCGCCCATGGGGTTGGCCATCGGTGCGTTCTGGTGCAGCATCCGCAAGCTGAGTTGGTTGGGCCACCAATGCTCGTTGGCCGCCGAGCCGACGGCGGTGTGCGCTGCATGTGCGCCGCCCAGAACCGGACAAGTCTGCGGAGTGTCGTTGATCTCCAACGCTTCACCACCGGCGTTGTTGGGGTTGTCAGACGACACAGACGGATTATCAGGCATGGCTGCTCCTCATGGTTCCTGTTGGGCGGGGATGGGGGTCGACTTCCCCGAAGTATCTGCTGGTCTTTGAATTGTGCCGCGGTTCTGGCTCCTACGTGCAGCGTTACGGTAATTGGTGCACCACAAGAGGAAGCACCGCTGCTGCACCGGCGGACCGGAGCACCGATCCAGCGACGGTCATCGACCACCCGGTGCGGTATTCGGCGTCGACGAGCAACACCGGACCGTTCGGTACTTCGACCGAGTGCTGCACCGACATCGCTTCGAACAATGCGCGCACCATCGTTGCAGACGACGCGTCAGGGCCAACTGAACCACCGGAGCGAACAAGTACATCGACAACGGGAAGTTTCCCGACGACACCAATGTGTTCGGCGATTGACCGGTTCAACCTGCCGAACGATGCCGAAGGCATAGGCACCACCGCGACTGGTCGTACCGACCATGTGGAGCGCCAGCGCCGGAGGACTTCGACCATGCCGTGGAGGATGGCTTGGTCTGCTGGACCATCGTGCATGGAACGCACTTCGTCGGCCCAGCCAGGATCGTCGGCAAACGCAAGTGCTCGCCCGTCGACACAGCTGACAATGGCGCCTTTGGGTCCAGCACCGGACGGCCAGCGCTTGCGGGGTTCAATAATCACATCTTGTCCGCGCGCAAATATTCGAGCCGCTTGAACTGTTTCCGGATCAGGACAGGCTCCCGGCGCCGGCAGCACACCGGTACACACCGAGCAGCGACCGCAATCCTCTGGCGCTGGATCATCGAGTGCAGCCTGCAAGAACCGCATCAGACACCCTGCACCTGCAGCGAAAGACCGCATGAGGTTGGCTTCGCGTTCACGCACTTCCGCTAGGGCGGTCCACCGCGGCGCGTCGTAGATCCAGGAACGCCCGGTTGCCGCCCACTGCGACCCTTCGCGTTCTACCGCCTCGTCGACGGCCAAGATCTTGAGTAGCCCTTCGAGACGACCGCGTCTGATTCCAGTGGTGCTCTCTAGAGCCACGATGCTCAGCGGCCCGTTGGTAAGCGCGCCGAGGATTGTGTCGACTCTGGCTTCGTCTGGCACGCCAGACGTTGCGAAGTATTCCCAAATACGCTCGTCAGTCTCTGCTGGCAAAAGCACCGCCAACGCCTGATCAAGGGCTCGGCCTGCACGGCCAACCTGTTGGTAATAGGCAACGGGTGACGACGGCGAGCCGACGTGAATACAGAAGGCAAGGTCTGGTTTGTCGTAGCCCATGCCAAGAGCAGATGTTGCGACAACCGCTTTGAGATCGTTGTGGCGCAAGCGATCTTCGATGCGTTCCCGGTCGCTTGACTGCAGTTGGCCGGAATAGGCAGCAACGTCGAAACCCCGGGAAGTGAGAAAGCCCGCAAGTCTTTCGGTTTCGGCAACCGTAAGCGCATAGACAATTCCGGATCCGTCGAGGGTGGACAACGCGTCAGCCACCCAGGCATATCGCTCGAGTGCTGCCAGCCCCGGCACAACAGCGAGCCGCAATGAAGACCGAGCTAGCGACCCACGGAACGTTCGGGTGTCGGCGCCAAGTTGGCCCGCAACATCGATGGTGACGCGCTCGTTGGCGGTTGCCGTGGTCGCTAGTACGGGCGCAGTCGCCGCTACATGGACAAGCGTCTTTGCAAGGCGTTGGTAGTCCGGGCGGAAGTCAAAGCCCCAGTCAGAGATGCAGTGAGCCTCGTCAATCACGATGAGCCCGGCCGAGGCCACAAGGTCTGGCAAAAGGGCAGCAAATCGCGGATTGGCCAGCCGCTCGGGCGAAACTAGCAACACATCAATTGCGCCAGCCGCGAGGCTAGCCAACACTGCTTCCCAGTCCTCGATGTTGGTGGAATTGATGGTGGCCGCAGTGAGACCCGCAGCGGTGGCCGCTGCAACCTGATCACGCATCAGGGCCAACAACGGCGAGACGATCAGCGTTGGACCGTGGCCCTGAGCCCGAAGCGCAGAGGTGGCTGCCCAGTACACCGCCGACTTCCCCCAGCCGGTGGCTTGCACCAACAAGACGTTGGAGCGATCCTCCACGACGGCTTCTACGGCTGCCAACTGATCCGCTCGGGCCACGGCGCCTTCGCCAGCCATTGCCATGAGGACGCGTTGAAGGTGCACAGCGGAGTCAGACATAGGAACCGGCGGAGGGTGAGTCACCCATCCAGTGTGGCCGATGGGGTGTGACACTCAACTCTGCCTTGCAAGATGCCGATGAGATGGCCAAATGGGCGGTCGCGGCGAACGACTTCTGGCGCGAGGTCTCGCGTCCTATCGGCGAACTTCGGCGTTCCTGGCTGCAGTTGCCCTGATTGTCGCGGCGATCGTGTGGCTTCCGTTGTCCGACGGTGCGTCGGCTGCCCCTGGCCCTGACAACGTCACGGTGACTATGTCTCAAGTCGACGGGGTCGCTCCGTTCGACGCATCTGCCGGTCCCGGGGCTGACACCGACGCCACAAACAATGTGGTCCGGACGAACGACCTTATGACGTACAACGTGGAAGTGGGGCTGGGCTCGGCGACAGAGGTCGACGCAGTGGTGACCATTCAACTTGCGCGAGGTACCCAGGCCGAGCCGCTCCCCCCGTTCTGCCTTTCGGGGTCGACGTTGAACCCCGCTTCCCTTCCTGACCCAGAGGTGCCGACCACCATTTCGTCTTGGACGACGCTCCCTGTCCAATCGATCACATGCCTCGTTGGCAGCCGGACGGGCGGCAGTGTTGTCACCTATCCGTTTCGGGTGAAGGTGCGCCCGGAAGTTCCCAACGGCACGGCAACAGATCCCGTTTCGGCAAAATTCAGTTCCGCAGACATTCCGCTCGTCAGCGCAGTCACGTCAGGACCCGTTGCTGCGGTCATCAGCGCGCGGGCACGCTTCGACCTGTCGAAGAACACAACTTCTGACATCGAGAACAGCGGTCACGTCTACTTCGAGCGTCGGCCTTGCTCGTTTGATTCGGCCAGCCAATGTGGGTGGACACACCAACCCATTGTGATCACTACACCAGGTGGAACGCGAGGCAGCACCCCGCTCCTTGGCCCGATTACCTGGACGGATCATCTTGAGCCGGAGAGTCTGTATCCACCGGGCACCACAACCTCTGCTGCATGGCTTGGCGCCGGCGCAAATGCGTTGGCGTCTTTCGGAGCACGGATGACGGGGTGTGGAGACTCGCCTGACGGCCGCCTCACCTATTCGTTGCCTGCGAGTTCCATCAACGGAACCACGTCAGCCCTGAACGCCGTAAGGAACTCTGGCTCGTGGACCTGTACCCAGTCCGGCCCCGGTGCTCCAGTGTCGATCTCCGTGGCGGGTGCAGACACAACCGTCTACACCAGTCCTCGGTTTGCGGCGGCCCCAACCGGCCAAGCCATCCCGACAGACCGCGGCTACGTCATCACGGGTTGGATTGATTACGAGATCCCAAACTCCGTTGTTTCAGAACTTGGTGTTCAGCTGTCTCCAGGCCAATGGACCTTGAAACTCGATAATAAGTTCACTGACTTTGCGCCCATTGGAATAGATGGCGCGCCCAACGACCCCGCGGCCAACGCAGCTTTCAATGACCACCGGGTGTTCGACAACGTGTTGAAGGTGAATGGCCAGTTCGACACGTTCTTCACCGGAGTCCCCGGCACAGCGGACAACACGGCACCGTCGATCTATTCGCCGGACTGGTCGATCAAAGAGGGGCCAACCGGGTCGACAGGTCTCAGATCCGGCAACGGTGTGTTGGTCGCCGGGCAGCGGCTCCTCAGCGTGATGACGTTTGGCAACAGGTCCGCCGCAGGAATGGGCGACTTGTCTTTTCTTGGGTGTAACGCGTGGGACAACGCGAAGCTTGCGCTTGCCGCGGGTTCTTACCCCGTCTCCTCAGCCGTGGCCGGAGGCGGTCTACACGCGTTTCCCTCCGCTGGACAGCCAGTCTGGTTGAGCGCATACAACAACCGCACCGTCTCAGGCAGTTTCGACCAAAATCCGTCAGCTCTCGGTTTCGTGGTGGAGTACGGCGCTGGCACTCTCGGTGGGATGGGGAGCGCATCAACGTGCCTCGCAACGGACTCTCCGGCTGGGTGGTTCACAGACCCATCCATGGTTCCGGGAAACGACGTGACACTGAGCGCAACAGGCGTGTACACCGCGGTGAACCGAGTCCGCGTTCGGCTGCAGCTTCCATCCGGAGGCGTTGCATCGGACATCGTGTTCGCGTGGGTTTCGGTCGGCTTGGCTGTCCGGCCTGCTCCAGTCGGCCAACACCTCACGGTCAACGGCTCGTTTCGGATGCTCCCGGGAAGCCAGGCCATCGGGGACCTCGTCGAGTCAAGCGCTGCAGAGTCGATTGAGTCATCATTCGATCCAGCGACGTTGACGGGGTGGTTCGGAGATCGACTCCGCGTTGGCACTGCGATCGGACGCATCCAAAAGGAAGTGCGTGACCCGGGAACCGGGCTCTGGACAACCAGTACACCTACGGTTTCGGGTGGCGACACCATCAACTACAGGTTGACGCCTGTCGTCTTCTCGGGCGCAGCGTCACCATTACCTTCAGCGCTGATTGTTGAGGATTGCCTTCCGGCCGATGCTCAGTTGCTGACTTCCTCCCCAACCCACCAGCTCGCCACCACAACGGCACCGCCAGGCGCAACACTGATTTGCGATGCAGGGCAGACCTACGTTCGCTGGGACTTCGGCGACGTCGCCGTGAATGCACCGGTCACGCCGATCATGTACTCGGTTCGGATTGCACCAACGGCCACGGGCCAACGGCAGTCGGCCGCTCTCATCACAGCAACAGGCGACCCATCGGAGGACCCACTCCGAACCGTATCTGCACAGATCAATATCGTCACGCCGTTGTCTGTGGCGATTGAGCTGACACCGCTTGACGTCACCGTAGAAGTGAACCGCCCGGGGGCTGCGTCGCTGCGCAGTGTTGCTTGGCGAATGCAGGTTTCAAACATCAGTAACCGTCCCAACGTTTCAGACGTTGACGTGATCGATGTTCTTCCCAAAAACGGTTCCTCCGGTAGTTCGTTCTCTGGGACGATCGGACTGACTGCCGCAGCCGTGCACTCCGGAGGCGGTGTCACAATCCTGTACACGAGTGGGCCCAACGTGGACCTCGACGCGGCTGGCGCAACCAACCTCGTCGGCGGAGCCACCGTATGGTGCACTGCGCCCACCGGAGGATCAGTGGTAAGCGGTAGCGGAACCGCCTTGGACTGCCCGACAGCCATCGGGTCGGTCACTGCTCTGCGGGTTCAACGCCCCGGCGCCTTTACCTCAGCCGACACATTTGCCGTGGACCTCACGCTGACACCAATGGCCAATCATGCTGCGGATATTTACTTCAACGTGGCCCAAGCCCGCGCGACCGGGTTGCTGCAGCCCATCGGCCCGGTGGATGCTCCTATCAGCGTGGTCGGTTCTTCGCTTGGCGATCGTGCCTGGGCGGACCTGGATCACAACGGAGTACAGGACCTCGGCGAGCCAGGGATCGTCGGCGTTGACGTGGCAGTGACAGGCACGGACAGCCTAGGTAACTCGGTCAACGCGACGGCAGTGACCGGAGTCAATGGACTGTGGGCGGTAACTGAGCTTGCGTCGGGTACCTATGTCGTGACGTACACCACAACCGCTGGCGTTCCCGGATCACAAGCGTTCACGGTCCGGTCGGCAGGCACGGATGGTGCGGTGGACTCTGACGTTGGATCAACCGGCACAAGCGCTGCAATTGTCCTTGCACCAGGAACCGCCATGCGATCCGTCGACGCCGGGATCACCGGCGCAGGATCCATCGGGGATCGGGTGTGGCATGACACCGACACTGACGGCCTCCAAGACGTTGGTGAACCTGGGTTGGATGCCGTTTTGGTTTCACTGACCGGCACGACCATCCAAGGTTGGAGCGTTGCCAGGGCGACCCTCACGGATGGTTCGGGCGCATATCGATTCGATTCGCTGTTTGCCGGCACGTATCTGGTGACGGTCACCCCACCTGTGGGGTGGACTCCCACGACAACGCTCGTTGGCGCAGACAGGAACGCCGACAGCAACCCACTGGCTTCGACGATCACCCTGCCGCTTGGGACCGAGACGGACCCGAGCGTGGACGTTGGTTTGCTCGCCCCGATCGTGACGACGACGACCACGACCTCGACATCCACCACCTCGACAACAACCGTTGGGGGAACACCATCGACAACAACATCGACAACAACAACAGGTCCCGTAACGACATCGACCACGACAACAGGTCCCGCCACGACGTCGACCACGACGACAACGACAACCACACCGTTGTCAGCGAGCACTGCACCAACCACCATGCCGACAACGACCACGGTGACCACCACCCCCACGACGCTCACGACGCTTACGACACTGCTCCCCGTGACCCTCGGCCCACCGGCTCCCACCACGGCGGTTCCCACGCCAGTGATACCCACGACGGTGATACCAGTAACGGTGATACCCACGACGGTGATACCAGTAACGGTCATACCAGCAACGGCGTTGCCGACAACCCCTCTTACGACCATCGCTGCCGCTCTTCCCGAAGCAACACTCGTACCCGAAGTGTCGCAACCAGGTCCCACAACTCCCCTACCAAGCGTTTCGATCGACTCAACCACGACGGTGGTTGATCTCAGCGGGGCCACGACATCGTCCCAGCCAATCCTCGTCGAACGTGTGTCTCCAGCCCCAACCTTCACGACGATGGGACCTGAGGCTGGATCTGTCGCAATTGCGACTCCACTCGATGTGGAGCGGTCCGCAGATCCAAGCGCTCTGGCGCTCACGGGTGCGGCAGTGCTTGAACTGCTGCAAGTTGGGTTCTGGATACTCAGTGCTGGCGTGATGGTGATGGCGTTCTCGCGAACGCGGTTCCAGCATCGAAGTGCCTGGCTCAAACGGCGAGTACGAAGTCTCGCCGGGTTCAGTGCACCGAGGGGCCGCAAAAACAGCGACTGAAAGCAACGGCCCGGGACGTGCCACCATGGTCGGAATGCGCATCGACTCCAGCACTCCGTCCCAACAGAACGTCCAGGCAGCTGGCATCTCGGCGTTCATCGATGCGTTGGAGGCGGGCCAGGGGATCGAGCCCCACGGCCTCATTATCCAACGACACGGTCATCGCGTCGCCGAAGGCTATTGGGCCCCACACAACGCCCGTAGGTCCCGGTTGGTCTATTCGCTCAGCAAGTCGTTTACCGGGACTGCCTTGGCACTGCAGCTTGGCGAAGGACGGTTAAGCCTGGATGACCTCGTGAGCGATCATCTGCCCGCTTACTTCACAGACGCTGACGACCGGACACGGCGTCTTCGCATTCGCCACATTGCCTCCATGGCAACTGGTCACGACAGGGAGATGCTGCTCGAAAGCTACCTCGCCGATGCACAGGATCCGTTGCGCGGGTTCTTCACGCTGCCACCCGACGCCGAACCAGGAACTCTGTTCGCATACAGCCAGCCACCTGTGCTTGCACTTGCCACCATCCTGCAGAACCTGGCAGGAGAACGGCTGGTCGACTACCTGCGCCCTCGCGTGCTGGACCCGCTTGGGATTCAGGACTTTCGCTGGTCGCAGCACGTCCCCGGGACCGATCTTGGTTTCTCAGGTGTACATACCAACTTGGATGCCATTGCTCGCCTGGGCCAGTTGTATTTGGACAACGGGGTAGCTGATGGCGTTCGCCTCTTGCCGGAAGGTTGGGTAGCCGCCGCAGGAAGTGTGCAGGTCGCGAACCCGCAACGCGTTGAGCCTGACTGGGCCCGGGGCTACGGATTCCAGCTGTGGATGTCTCGCCACGGTTATCGTGGCGATGGCGCGTTTGGGCAGTACATGGTGGTCCTGCCAGAGTTGGACGCCGTGGTGGCATTATTCAGTTGCACCGCAGTGATGCAGACCGTCATGGACCTCATCTGGGAACACCTCGTGCCAGCCATGGAGGGAGCAGGGAATGCAACCCACACGCCAAGCCCCGACGATGAGGCCCTTGCAGAACGGCTCATTAACCTTGCGCTTCCGACGGTTCAAAACCGGTTAGGCGGCAGCTTTGCTCACCTCGATCCGGCTGGCGGTAATTTCGCTTCTGCAACATTCACACCCAACTCGCATCGGCCAGCAACCCACATCGCTGTTGACCCCACCGGGAAACTGATCACCGTGCACGAGGGCGAAAGCAGTACGCCCCTCACGTTGTCGCTCTCCACCGAATGGACCATTGGCGCCGATGCCGCGTTCGCATCGTGCGCAACAACCTCGGTTGACGGTCGTGTCTGCGTGGACGTCGCTGTGTTGGAGACGCCTCACCGCCTCGAGATCGTGTTGGACCCCACTGCCGGAACCTTTACAGCAGAGTGGCCCGTCGTCCCGCTGTTCCTCGGTACCGCGCCACTGTCCAGTATGCGCGCCCCTGAGTAAATCCATGTCAAAGCATTGAAAATTCGGCTCCCGATTCGTTCGGGTTCTCGTTGAACGTTGGCAACAACTTCTACATCAACCTCATGCCGGACACGCGTGAAGAATCCGATCACCTGCCGACCCTGACCTCTCCAGCTGACAGTCGGCGCGCTGTCACAACAAGGCGCCGTATACGAGGGTCTTGAGCTGGCCACGGAAGTTGAACGTGCCCGAGGGCATCAGCTGCGTCATGAAGACAACGGCCAACTCTTCCGACGGGTCCACCCAGAACGTGGTGGAAGCAGCGCCACCCCACATGAACTCGCCGGCGGACCCGACGACTCCGGTAGCGCCGGGGCCCTTGGAGACTGCAACCGTGAGGCCGAATCCGTTGCCAGCGAAACCGACCTCGCCATACCCGTTAGGAATTGCGAATTGTGCCATCTCGCCGTTGCCTGCCAAGTGGTTGCTGGTCATCAGCTCGACGGTTTTACGAGACAGGAGACGACGACCATCAAGCTCGCCGCCGTTGGCCAGCATCGTTGCGAAGCGAAGGTAATCGTGCATAGTTCCCACCAGTCCTCCCCCGCCGTTCAACAACTTTGGGCGATGCAGGTAGACACTCTTCTGCGGGTCTTCCAGCAACACGAGTTCCTTGCGCCCGTTGCGCGCATAGTTGGCAGCCAAGCGCCCCGCTTTTGCTTCAGGTACCCAAAAGTCGGTGTCGGTCATGCCGAGCGGTTCGAACAATTGGGTACGCAGATACTCGTCGTACTGCATACCCGACATGATCTCCACCAGCCGGGCCGCAACATCCATGCCGTGCGAGTACAGCCACTTTGTGCCTGGTTGAAAACGCAACGGCCATTCGGCGAACACCTTGGACATCGACTCCAGGTCGTGGCCTGCAAGCCAGTTGCGCTCACCGATAACGAGGTCTTTGTTGCGTTCGCCGTATCCGATGCCAGACGTGTGCGTGAGGATGTCCTTCACTGTTGGCGGACGGTTGGCAGGCACGATTTGTGTCCCGCCCTCTGCGGTTGGCACCTCCACCGTGAGGTTGCGCCATTCAGGAATCCATCGTTCAATCGGATCGTCGAGCTGGAAATGGCCATGTTCATACAGGCTCATCATCGCGACGCCGGTGATGGGCTTGGTCATGGAGTACAACCGCCAGATTGCGTCATCGGCCACTGCCATGTTGCGTTCTCTGTCTTGGAATCCGAAGTTCTCGAAATACCCGAGGACCCCTCCGCGCACAACCGCAACCTGCGCACCAGCGATCTTTCCCGAGTCCAGATACCGGGACCGGAAGTGTTCGCCAATCCGAGCAAGGCGCCCCTCGTCAAGTCCAGCCGCCGCAGCGTCAACTTTCTGGTTGCTCCCAAGTTCAGTGCTCACAGCCACTCCTCGTCCCGGCGCGTCGCTCAAGACTTCCGGACACCTTGCCCGAGACGATGCACCCGGCGCCAATCAGCGCGCCGCCGACCAGCTAGGAAGCTCACGAGTCACCGAGTGCTCTATAAAATCGACCGCAAATCCGTACACGCTCGGTAGAGCACCCGCTCCAATTCGAGTTCGGCGGGCACTCCTTCTTTGCGTCTGTACATTCCGTAGTGCTGCTCGAAGCAGAACAGGCCAACTGAGTCGACTACTTGCTGGACAGTCCGCGCCCATTGGAGCGTACGAGCGAAATCCGATTCATCGATTACCCGAACTGCGAGAAAGAAATGGATTTTGGGTGAGCTAGCTCGAAGCCACGTCGTGAGGTCACCTGACGGACCAGCTGCTGGTTCGTGACCTTCAGACGTTCGAAGGCGGCTGTATTCGCCCTTGAGATCGATCGACTTGAAGGCAAGTTCTTTGACTCGTTTGTCGAGGTCGGCGGAGCCGGGGCGACCCGATGGTTTCTGTTTCGGGCTGTTAACGTGTTTTGGCGTACCGGTCATTTTTGCTTCGAGTAAGAATTCGATCGGTCCTTTTGCCGGGTAGACCCCGTCGAGGTTGTGCGTTCGAACGATGAGTCCGGGTACTGCATTCCGGGCGGATAGCGACCCGATGCCTGAGCAGTTTTCTAGGAGCAGGGCAAGCAGGTCGTTGAAGAAGTCGCCCTTGCCGTTCTGGAGATCGCCAGACAATGCGGTCTTTTCTTCGTCGGTCATATCTTGGCGGCCAACGGTCGACGCGACCGAAGAATCGAAGGCCCACATAGCTTGTAGGAACTGGGCTTCGATCTGATTCCAGCTCTTCGCACCGACGTTCTTCGCTGCGGCGTACATGTCTCGTAGCGGCCAACATCTTGGGCTGTTCTCGACGTGAGTACTTGTGCGCCGAGCAGGCGTTGGACTTTTCACCATTCACCATACTTATCTGCCGACTGCAACCGGACCGGGATGCAGAACCCTTAGTTGGGCATGTCGACTGCGTACACGACTGCGGCAGCCCTCGTAGCTGCGGCTCGGTCGCGAGATCGAAACGCTTTCGTGAGCGCAGCCCTACTCGACGTGCTGAGCGAGGAGGGCTCTGGAACTCGGATTTGGCGGAGATATTGGGCTTGGAATCGGTAGCAACCGCCTCGCATTTTTACGCAATATGCCCCAACGAACAGGTTCGCAAACTCGGAGAGCAGAAGGCCACCAAGAACCTCAAGATTCCACGAATCCGAGATCACAAAGTACGTGTTGTGATGAGGGTAGTAGCAGCCACTATCAAGCACTGGATGTGCTGCCGCTTTCAAATCGGGCAGCAACAGTTTCGGGCGACCTTGCAAACCCGGGTCAACGGTGTCAATGGTGCGGTACCAGCGATCGGGGTTCTTCTGCGCCGTATGACGGGTGCGAAGGCGCTCTTCGTTTGCGGTCAAGTAGCGGCGCAGCAGCGGATACTTCGTGAGATCGACAAGGCCACGTTCGCTCCAGGGGTTAACCAGGTAGTTGCCTGACCACTGCGGTGTTCCGTCGTTCAGATCACCGGCCAGCAGCATCGGCAACAATCGATCTTCCTCAACAAGAGAGGCATCTTTCGTGATGTAGATCTCGTCGCAACCGGTGGCCACTCCGATGCCAACTTTCGTCCCCGTCAACTGGTTCTCGAGGAGCGGGAATCGACGCTCCAAATCGGCGAGCAGTTCAAGCTGCTTCGGTGTGCCTGATGGCCAAAGTGCCTTACCAGTGAACCAGCGGTCGAGCCGGGAAGCATCGAACGATTTTGAACTTGGTGTCCGCCTCTTACGATCAGCAATCCACTTTGAAACAGTTGCCGCGTTGCCAGAATCAAAGTCTCGCTTGGCATCAACAACGTGAGCGGTGGACTGAGGCGCGTTACGGATCACCGTGATCGCCGGATACGCCGACACTTCATCCTCGAATGCGTCAACGTCATGCATCGTGATGACGGCGTCCACGGAATACGAACTTGTCACCAGATCGCGGAGGTCGGCGCCGTATTGATTGTGCATCCACCGGTCGGCGCAGATGAAACCGAGGGTACCGTTGGGTTTCAGAAGGTCCAATCCGAATTCGAAAAACCCTATGTACACATCACTTCGTCCGCGCATTGTGGGACAAGCTCTCCGGTACGCAGCGGTCACTTCGATCGGTACACCCTCGAGGCGAATGTACGGAGGATTTCCGACAACAAAGTCAGCGGATCCATGTTCGTGGTCGGTCAGCAAAAAGTCGCCGACGTTCACCCAACACGAGGCCAGTCGTTCCGCCACATCGAAAGCAACGTGCCCGTTCGTTAGAAGAGCAACAACTTCTTTACGAGCGAGCAACACATTCTCGGCCAGCAGGTCAAACGCAGCAATAGCTGAAGCAGTGGATTCAATCGGAACGCCGAACCGGTTACACGAGTCGAGGAGGCGCTCAACCACGGGGACCAGGAAAGCCCCTGAACCGCATGACGGCTCTACGAGTCTCGACAGCGCAAGGTTGACTTCGGCCTTGTAGCCGACCAGGTCTAAGACGAAGTCTGCGACCCAGCGTCGAGTGAAGACTTCACCGAAATCGGCCCCTGGCTGACTGACCCAACCGCTCAGCGCTTCGGAATGGACAAAGGAAAGTTGGCGATTCGATGGCATCAGATCGCTCCCCACGACTCTAAAACTACATGGTTGTAATGAGGAAGGCATTTGGAGCCAACGATCCGTCGAATTTCACCCGGTGGTGACCTCGTTCAGTATGCCTGAGGGGGTGTGACACTTTGACGTTCGGGTTGAAGGCACCGGCTCGTATGGGGCTGGGCTGTGCCGGTTCCTTGTTGCGAACAATGTGGCCGTGATCGAGGTGAACCGGCCGAACCGTCAGTTGCGACGTCGCCGAGGGAAGTCCGATTCGACCGATGCTGAGTCGGCCGCGCGTGCCGTGCTCAACGGCGAAGCGACCGGCGTCCCGAAGACCGGTGACGGGAACGTCGAAGCGTTGCGGTCGTTGCGGATCGCTCGACGGTCCGCTGTGAAGGCGTTGACGCAAGCATCGAACCAGATCCGTGACCTGATCGTGACTGCACCCGACGGGCTACGCGACCGCCTCGTTGACCTGTCTGCTGCGGCCCGGATCGAGGTGTGTGCACGGATGCGTCCCGGAGCCCCAACCCAGGTCGGCGAAGCCACGAAACGGTCGTTGCGTTGCCTTGCCCGCCGGCACGAAGCTTTGAGCGCCGAGATCGCCGAGCTCGACGCTGCGATCCATGAGCTGTGCGTCGCCGAGAACTTGTTTAGGGTGAGCTTGGATCTGGCTCTGGGTGTGACCGGCCCGTTGGTGCCTTCAAAGTGATCCCGCGCCTGCCGCCTCTAGGGCCGCTATATCGAACTTCACCATTTGCATGAACGCGGCCATTACCCGTTCGCGCACTGCGGGGTCCGATGAGGTCATGAGCGCGGCAAGGTTCGACGGCACAATTTGCCAACTGATGCCGAACTGATCGGTGAGCCATCCACATTGCATTGGTTGGCCTCCGTTTTGCAGAAGCGCGTCCCAGACACGGTCGAGTTCCGCCTGCCCTTCGCACTCCACGATGAACGACACCGCAGGCGAGTGGGTGTACATCGGTCCTCCATTGAGCCCGAGAAACTCGCTGCCGTTCATCGCAAAGCCAACGGTGAGGACTGCACCCTCGGCAGCATCGCCTTCAGGCGACAATCGCACCACGTCATCGATGCTGGCATCCGCGAACACCGTGCAGTAGAACTCGGCGGCGTTGAGCGCAATCCCGTCGAACCAGAGACATGTCCTCATGATGTAACCCTCTTCATGATGTAACCCTCTTCTGTTGGAGTGCAGGAAGTGCGACCAACGAGAGGACCTTACCGTCCGGCGCGTTCAGGCCCGAATGTACTCAGCGAGATGCTGGCCGGTGAGCGTGCTCCGTTCTTTCACCAGGTCAGCCGGGGTGCCCTGGAAAACGACTTTCCCTCCGTCGTGGCCCGCACCTGGCCCGAGATCGATGATCCAGTCAGCGTGCGACATCACCGCTTGGTGATGCTCGATGACAATCACTGACTTCCCTGACTCAACTAAGCGGTCGAGCATGGCTAGGAGCTGCTCCACGTCAGCAAGATGCAGGCCCGTGGTGGGCTCGTCCAAGACGTAAATGCCACCCTTCTCACCAAGGTGCGTGGCCAACTTGAGGCGCTGACGCTCTCCGCCGGACAACGTGGTGAGCGGCTGGCCAAGGCTTACATAGCCAAGCCCAACGTCTGCCAATCGACCAAGAATGGCAACTGCCGCTGGAGTGGCCGCTGCGCCGGAGCCGAAGAACTCCAACGCTTCGCTCACCGGCATCGAAAGGACTTCGCTGATGTTGCGGCCGCCGTATTGGTACTCAAGAACGGATGCCTGGAACCGCTTGCCCTCACACTCTTCACACGGGCTGGCGACGCCCGCCATCATGCCAAGGTCTGTGTAAATCACTCCGGCCCCGTTGCAGTGCGGACACGCTCCTTCGGAGTTGGCACTGAACAAAGCGGCCTTCACCCCGTTCGCCTTTGCAAAAGCAGTTCTGATGGGATCCAGTAGTCCCGTGTACGTAGCAGGGTTGCTGCGGCGAGAACCACGGATGGCGCTCTGATCAACCGAGACCACGCCGTCACGACCAGACACCGAGCCGTGGATGAGCGAACTTTTGCCGGAACCCGCGACCCCCGTGATCACGACCAGCACGCCGAGCGGAATGTCCACATCGACGTTGCGCAGGTTGTTGGCCTTCGCGCCACGAATCTGGAGGGCTCCGGTTTTTTTGCGGAGCGCAGCCTTGAGCGACGCCCGATCATCCAAGTGACGACCGGTGATTGTGTCGCTGGCACGAAGCGCTTCGACCGTGCCTTCAAAACAAACGTTCCCACCGGCCACGCCAGCGCCCGGGCCGAGGTCGATGGCATGGTCTGCAATGGCAATGGTCTCCGGTTTGTGTTCGACAACCAGGACGGTGTTGCCCTTATCCCGAAGACGCAGCAACAGGGCGTTCATGCGCTGGATGTCGTGCGGGTGCAGCCCAACCGTTGGCTCGTCAAAGACGTACGTGATGTCAGTCAACGAGGAACCGAGGTGGCGGATCATCTTCACGCGTTGCGCTTCGCCACCAGACAACGTGCCCGATGAACGGTCAAGCGACAAGTAGCCCAACCCGATCTCCACGAACGAATCAAGTGTGTGCTGCAGCTTCTCCAGCAGTGGAGCAACTGAAGCTTCGCTGAGTTCACGTGCCCAATTGGCGAGGTCGCTGATCTGCATCGAGCATGCGTCGGCGATGCTGATCTTGTTGATCTTGGCCGCGCGCACAGCCTCACTCAACCGGGTTCCGTTACATTCCGGGCACTTGGTGAACGTGATCACTCGGTCCACAAACGCACGGATATGGGGCTGCATCGCATCGACATCCTTGGAGAGGAATGATTTCTGGATCGCAGGGATCACCCCGGTGTACGTGAGGTTGATTCCGTCAACTTTGAGCTTCGTCGGCTCTTTGTAGAGAAGGTCGTTGAGCTCCTTCTTTGTGTACTTACGAATTGGCTTGTCGGGGTCGAAGAATCCACAACCGCGGAAGATCCGCCCGTACCAGCCGTCCATGCTGTAGCCCGGGATGATAAGTGCACCTTCGTTCAGCGACTTGGTGTCGTCGTAGAGCTGCGTCAGATCAAAGTCCGTAACCGAGCCCATTCCTTCGCAGCGCGGACACATGCCACCAACTCGGCTGAACGTGCGTTTCTCGGTCTTCCTTTCGCCGTCCTTCTGGAACGTAATTGCGCCCGATCCGCTCACACTGGCCGTGTTGAATGAAAAGGCCGAAGGCGGACCAACATAAGGCTTTCCAAGCCGGCTGAAAAGGATCCGCAGCATCGTGTTGGCATCGGTTGCGGTGCCAACGGTGGATCGAGCGTCGCCGCCCATTCGCTGCTGGTCAACAATGATTGCGGTGGTGAGGCCTTCGAGCACGTCCACATCAGGACGAGCGAGGCTTGGCATGAAACCTTGCACAAACGCGCTGTAGGTCTCGTTGATCATCCGCTGCGATTCAGCTGCAATGGTGTCGAACACCAACGAGCTCTTCCCGGAGCCGGACACCCCCGTGAAAACGGTCAGCCGGCGTTTTGGAATCTCGACGCTGATGTCCTTCAGGTTGTTTTCCCGTGCGCCGTGGACTCGGATCAGGTCGTGCGCGTCGGCAAGATGAGCTTCCGTCGGCGCTCGCTTGATTGCCGAGTCAGCCGTCTGAGCTGCCGATTTTGTTGCGGGTTTCGATGAGACTTTCGCTGTGGGCATCACTCACATGTTTACCTGGCAACCGCCAGGTAAACAGCACCGACCCCGGCCGAACTGAATCTCACGCAAGCAGCGACACAAACGCCTCCGCCAGTTCGGCGCGTACGGGCGCGCCGGTTGGCAACGCGTCCACGGCGAGGAGCGACGTGTGGATGTGCCCGTGTGCGCGAATGTGTTTCACCTTCACGCCTGCGGCGGCAAGCGCTCCCGCGTAGGCGTCGCCTTCGTCCCGCAACGGGTCGAATTGGCAGGTGACCACCACGGCGGGAGGAAGTCCCGCCAAGGACGACGCCCGCAACGGCGCAAGCAACGGATTGGAGCGTTGCGATTCGTCTGTGTACTGATCAATGAACCAACGCATCAACGAAGCAGACAACGCAAACCCCACCCCATTTTCTTGGTAGGACGGACGAGTCGTGTCGGTGTCAGTCACTGGGCACACAAGGACTTGACGGGCGATCTTTGGTCCTCCTTCGTCGCGGGCACGCAAACACACACCCGCTGCCAAGTTGCCGCCAGCGCTCCATCCACCGACTGACACAGAGTCCGGAGAACCGCCGAGCTCTGCTGCGTGTTCAGCTACCCACTTCGCTGCGGCAAACGCATCGTTGGCCGCAGCTGGGAACCGGTGCTCGGGAGCATGCCGGTAGTCGACGGAGATGACCACCGAGTTCGTAGATACACAGAGGAACCGGCAGAACGGATCGTCGGAATCCTTGCTGCCCAACACCCAACCGCCGCCATGGAACCAAACCACAATTGGATGCGGACCGCCTGTGGCTGGACGATGCAGAGTTGCTCCTAGCGGGCCTTCTGCGCCAGGGATGGTGAGAGCCACCGTTTCCCCTACAGCTGGTCCTGGGGCGCGCATCGCTTCGCCTGCTTGCATCATGGCGCGTGCGTCCGCTGCAGGGAGCGACTCGAGAGGTGGCATCCCAAGCTGAGCCACCAGGTCAAGCATGATGCCGACGTCTGGCTGAACTGAACGCACAACACCGTCGTTGCGGATCTCTCCACCAGGACCACTCAGCACGAATCCGAAGTAGTCCCTGTCAACGACTTCTTCACACACAATGCGGTACCGATCCACTCCGCCCAGGTATGGGAGAAACACCCGCGGTTTGCCTGGAACGTTGGCCCCCATGTACCAAGAGTTGGCCTTGGGGAACAGGGTGATGCTTGCGAACGCGTTGACATGCTCTACCCAACCCTCGACCGCTTTGTGGCCGGGCTCGATTGTCTCAAGTCCTTCAGCGCGCATATGGATGAGGCAGTCGGTGATCCAGTTCACGTGCTGCTCGATTGACACGATCATGTTCGAAAGAACCGACGGGCTCCCTGGACCGGTGACCAGGAACAGGTTAGGGAAACCCTCAACTTGCAGGCCGAGGTAGGTGCGAGGGCCAGCCGCCCAACTGTCTGCAAGAGTCACTCCCCCACGTCCCCTGATGTCAACGGCGACGATGGCACCAGTCATCGCGTCGAAACCGGTTGCGAACACGATGACGTCTGCCTCAACGGTCTCGTCGATGAGCTCAACACCATGTTCGCTGATCGTTTTGAGTGGGTGGGCGTTGAGGTCGACCAGGCGCACGTTGGGCTGGTTGAACGTCTCGTAGTAGCCGGTGTCCACGCAGAGCCGTTTCGTTCCGATTGGAAACGAGCGTGGGCAGAGCGCTTCGGCGGTGACCGGGTCCTTAACCGTCGCACGGATCTTTGAGCGCACGAACTCGGACAGCTTTTCATTCGCGTCGGGGTTGGTTCCGTGATCGTTGAACGTCCCCGTGAACTCGATGATGCCACCGCGCGACCAGGCAGCTTCGTAGGTGCGCTGCCGTTCTTCGTCGGACACTGCCAACGTGCTGCGGTCGGCGGGAGGGATGGGAACGCCTGCGCCGGACTGGCGAGCACCGGTCCGATACCCGTCTCGATCCTGGGCAAACGCAGCGACCTTGTCGGGACGATGCGGACCGTTGTGCGCAGGAATGGAGAAGTTGGGGGTCCGCTGGAAGATGGTGAGTTCCAACGCAGACGCAGCGAGGTGCGGGATGGACTGAATGGCCGACGACCCGGTGCCTATGACGGCGACGCGTTTCCCAGAGACGTCGACGCCCTCGTGCGGCCAGCGGCTGGTCCAATACGTGGCGCCCTTGAACGTACCAACTCCTTCGATATCGACGTCTTTCGGCATCGACAGGCATCCGGTCGCCATGACGTAGAACCGTGCTGAAACGGCAGCACCGGAACCCGGCTTCACCGTCCACCGGTTGGTAACTTCGTCCCAAACCGCCGATTCGACGCGGGTGCCGAAACGAATGTCTCTGCGAAGGTCGTACCGATCCGCAACGAATTGCGCGTAACGGAGAATCTCCGGCTGCGTGGCGTACTTCTCTGACCACTGCCAGGCACGCTCCAGTTCAGGATCGAAACTGAACGAATAGTCGATGCTCTCCACGTCGCAACGTGCTCCTGGGTACCGGTTCCAATACCAGGTGCCGCCAACGTCGTCCGCTGTTTCAAGGACCACCGACGTGAAGCCAGCGCCCCGAAGACGGTGCAGCAGGTACATGCCAGCAAACCCTGCACCAACCACGACGACGTCGAATTGCTCCAGTGACTTGTCGGTTGGCTGCTCCGCTGTCTGCTCAGTTTTCGATGCGAAATCCGAATCGGGCACGGATGACCTCCTGCGTTCAAGAACGGTCACCAGTTCGGCAACCCGCCGACAACCTACGGACGAACGGCGTTGCACCTCCAATCCCCGCCCATGGTGACAGTCCGTCTAGCCTGCTTCGGTGATTGAACGTGCGTCTCGAAGTGTGTCCGTCGTCTTCATTTTCGCCGGGGTTTCACTAGCCACCTTCCTATCCCGGGTGCCACAGATACGGGACCTGCTGACTCTCACACCGGGCCAACTGGGCCGGGTTCTGTTGATGACCGCCGTGGGTTCGGTCATCTCGCTTCCGCTATCTGGAATGGTTGTGGCCCGGTTCGGGACTCGACGAACGGTCGCCTTCATGTCAGCCGTCACCGTGGTGGGCATCGCGATCGCCGGGCTGGGTAGTGAAGTCAACGCTTACCTGGTCGGCGGCGGGCTGTTGTTTGCCGGGTTCGGAATGGGCCAGTGGGACGTCGCCATGAACGTGGAGGCCGCAGCGGTTGAGCAACGACTTGGACGCTCGGTCATGTCGCGCTACCACGCTGCGTTCAGTGTGGGCACCGTCGCCGGTGCACTGATTGGAGCGGGTGCCAACAAGGCCGACGTGAAGCCGGCAATCCACCTGGTTGCAATGATGGTTGTGGCCGGAATTGGAACCATTGCTGCAACATCAAGTTTCATCGGCGAAGCCAGACACACCGAAGAGACAGGGCACGCCAAGGGGCACCCGATGCAAGCGTGGCGCGAACGTCGCACTCTGCTCATTGGACTCTTTGTGCTTTGCATGGCGTTTGCTGAAGGGACGGGAAACGATTGGCTGGGTGTTGCCGCAATCGACGGCTACAAGGCGAGCGATGCAACAGGGTCCTTGGCGTACGTCGTATTCGTAAGCGCGATGACCATCGGCCGCTGGTTCGGGCCACAACTGTTGGACCGTTTCGGCCGTGTGCCGGTGCTTCGCACGTGCGCGGTAAGCGGGTTTGTGGGAGTGCTGCTGGTTGTCATCGGCCCAGCGATCGGAATTGCGTTCGTGGGCATCGTGCTGTGGGGACTTGGGTCGTCACTCGGCTTCCCAACGGGCATGAGCGCCGCTGCCGACGATCCAGCCCTCGCCGCGGGCCGAGTGAGTGCAGTCGCAACCATCGGATACGTCGCCTTCTTGGCCGGTCCATCGCTCATTGGCACCATCGGGGACCATACGGGTGTTCGGGATGCACTGACGGTTACTGCCGCAGTGCTCGCTGTCGGTTTCGCCACAGCAGCCACCACGCGTCCGGCCAACACCATCTGACCCGATGTATCTGATGCGGTGGTGGAGTTCAATTCCCGCATCTGTGATCGTTACGTAATGATCACGATCGGGTCAGCGGACTGCAGCCTGCTGAGCACGCCCGCTCACCGTGCATAGAAACCGTCCATTCGTTCGGAAACCCACTTTGGTTGTTGGATGTGGGTTGGTGGCTGTCGGCGGGTGGTTGTGTGTGTTTGGGTTGGTGGGTGTGTTGTGGCTGGTTGTGGGCTTGTTTGACGGGAAAGAATCTTGAAGAATCTGGTCTTTTTCGAACATACGTTCGTAGTGGTGTGTTAGGGTGTTGTTGTGGACGCGGCGTTGGCGGACATAGCGGCTGGGGTGGCGGAAGGGTTCGCCAAGTTGATGGTCCACGTCACTGAACAGCCGTTGTCTCCCGACGATGTTCTTGCGGTGCGCCGGTTGGTTGAGACTGCCGAGTCTGTATGTACGCGTGCTGTTTCGAAGGTGTCTGAAACAACCAGTTTTCGGGATCTTGGGTTTCGGGATGTGAGCGCGTGGTTGGCTGCGAAGGCTGGTGCCCGTCGTTCGGAGGGTCATGTTCGGTGTGCCCAGGAGAAGCTGCTCGCAGATTTCGAGCTTGTTCGTGAAGCGGCTGCGGATGGGAAGTTCAGTCAGACTCATTTGCGGTGTTTGGCGGGTGCGGTCACTGCGAAACGGTTCGAGCTGGCGAAGCGTGACGAGCAGGTTTTTGTGAACGCGGCTGCGATGTTGGACGCTTCGTTGTTTGCTCAGTTGGTGCAACGGTGGGTGTCGTTAGCTGACGACGAACTGTGTGACCCTGCCCAACCTGGTCGCGGTGACGATTCAGCTGGTCGACGGTTGCAGTTGACCCGCCTGTTTAATGGGATGTACCGGTTGAATGGTGTGCTGGACCCAGTCGCTGGTGAAATTGTTGAATCGGCGTTAGCTGCGGGTATGCCAAAACCGGGACCGGATGAAACCCGGACTCCGGGGCAACGTCGTGCGGACGCGTTGACCGATGTTTGCCAAACATTTCTTGCGAACGCTGACCGGCCCTTTGTTGGGAATGAACGTCCGAATGTGAACGTCGTGTTCCACGCAGCGGATGGTTCAGCTCACACCACGGGAGGTTGGTTCCTACGGAACTGGCAACTCTCCCAAATCTTGTGTGACGCGACCGTCACTGCGGCTGCTGCGACGATGACTGGTGTCGTGTTCGACGTGGGCACCCCGACGAGTGCAATCCCGGCAAGGAACCGGAAAGCGGTGATGATCCGGGACAGGGGGTGCAGGTTTGGTGGTTGTTCCCAACCCGCACGATGGTGTGAGATCCACCACATCAGGGAACGCGAGAACGGTGGGACACACGAGCTACCCAATCTGGTTTGTTTGTGTACATACCATCACCGGGAAGTGCACCGCAAAGGCATCAAGCTTGCTTGGGAAGACGCCACCCTTGTTGGGACGTTCCCGAACGGTGTGATGGTCCACGGACCACCACACCCCAACACCCTCCCCGCCCTCTTCTAAGCAAACGTCGAATCGGTCCGGGACGCGGAACCAACGCGCCCCCGATGACCGGGGCGCGTTGGTTAGCATCCAGGCGGCAAAGGACGCGTCGGCCACATGGCGAACGATTCCGCTCATGAAACAAATGAGGGAGTCAATACATAACGAATCGTGGGGCCATCTTGGGAGCGAGCGCTCGCCCAGCACCTCGAGGATTACATCGCCGAAACCGCTCCTCGTTCCTTCGCAGCACGCACTCCTGGTTGCGAATCCTCAACACAGTGGCGCACCACGCATTGCTGTGGCAGACGCAGTAGCGATGGTGACGAACCGATCGATTGCTTGTGGTCGGGTGAGTTCTTTGCGACGCCACATCGCCACTATTCCGCTGAGCCCCTGAAGCAAAACGGCGGCCAAAACCTTGGCGTCGGTTTCCGTGAGACCAGCCGCCGTGAACTCATCGGTCAGGAAGCGCATGGACGTGCGCTGCTGGCCGACGCGTCGTTCTGTGCGAACACCTGAGTCCGGCCGCCGGGTCAACGCCACCGCAGAGAGACCTGGTTGCTTTGCGAACTGCTGCAGCCATGCCCCCACCGCCGCACGAAGCCGTGGCTCCAGCCCAACCACCCCGGCCACGGCGGCCTGAGTTCCGTCTTGCAGGGCGGTCAGCTCGCGGGCTACCACTGCATCGAGCAGCTCGTCGGCGTTGGCGAAATGCCGGTAGACGACGGGCCGATGCACGTCGGCCTTCTCCACCACCGCATCAACCGTAAGCGCGCGTGGACCGCCGCTTTCAACAATGTCAGCGGCGATATCAAGCAACTGCTCGCGCCGCTGCGCTGCAGGGACCCTGGTCCTGTTCGTACGTGGCGAGCTCAACGCCCGCCAACACCGAGAAGACCGGCCATGTTGGAGTAATAAAACTTGTCCAGCACGTCGTTGCTGTGGCCAGCAAGGCTGGAATCGAACCGCGCGATTGGGTTGCGCCCGCCTTCTGGATGCGGGTAGTCGCTGGAGAACAGGAACAGGTCGTCGCCGGCCTGATCGATGAGCCAGCCAACGTCTTCAGTTGGGAACGGCGTGAAGCGAAGTTGGCGGTGCACGTACTCGCTTGGCTTCATCGGCAGTTCACGCAGCACCGATTCGGTTTTCCCAAACGTTGCCTGTGCAATGTCGAGTTGACGCAACCAGCCAGGAACCCATGTGGCACCTTGCTCCACCGACGCGGCACGCAAGTTTGGGAAGCGCTCCAAGATGCCATCCATCACTAAACAGCCAAAAAAGTAGCTTGGGTTTGCGTGAATTGCGAGGAAGTCTTTTGAGCGCAGATTCTCGCCTCCACCAATCCAGTCCGTGACCACCAGGCCGTTGTTGTGGAATGCCGGACGCAACGAACGCCCGCCTCCACCGATGTGGGTCAGCAGCGGAACGTCACGCTCGGACAGCAGTTCCCACAGGCCGAAATAGTCCGGATGGGTTGGCCCGATGCGACCTGGGTCAGAGGGCACCATCACCGCTTTGTTTCCTGCGTCGAGTGCATCGCGTGCGATTGCCACGGTTTCAGCCGGATCGGTCCACGGCACCCAGGCCACACCCAACAGACGTGGATCGTCGGCGCAAAATGCGCCCATCATGCGGTTCAGCGCCCGAGCACCACCATGCAACAGTTCGTCTGACCCGCCAATGAACTGGACTGCGGCAAACGTTGGAAAGATCCACTGTGCCTCAAAGCCAAGCGCGTCCATCACCATGGTGCGTTCCGTTGAATCGAAAGCGCCGAACGCTCCCCAACCCTTGGCCGACATCAGGTCACGCTCCAACGCAGCTTCGTCGAAGGTACCTCCTGCAGCCTTGCGCTGTTCAGCAGCAGCCACTGCTTTGTCCGCCATTGCGCCAGCTTTGCCAAGGCTCAACGGTTTGAGTTGCTCCCGCGTGGCCGCGTCGGCGAAGGACTCAAGCCAGCCCGGCAACTCCATGATGTGACTGTCAGCGTCGAGAATGCGTTTGTTGCCCGCGTACGTGCCGGGTTTCGGGGTGCCACTTGGGTTTGCCATCACGGTCGTCATGGTCGTATGAGTCCTCTCGGAGATGGTCGGCCGAGCGGGCTGGCCGCCGTTGTTACGCAACGTAACAATGATGTATGTGCCGAATCAAGTCTTTCCGGTCGCCCCGTTTGCAGCAATCAACTGACGGCCAAGGGCTGATCCATTCTCAACCACACTTCGCGTCCCCCACGGACCTTCGCGTCCCGCCAGTGACGTCACTGAGGGGACGCGAAGGCACCCCGAGGACGCGAAGTATGTGGTGAATGGAGGAAAGGGAGCGAACCCGAAGCGGAGCAAAACAAGGAGACGGGCGCGAAGTCGATCGCGATTGCCTCTCCACAACTTGGATGACATTTCGGAAATGCACGGGGATTCGGCTGCTGACCCCTTCAGAATGAGGATTGACCACCCGATGTAAGTAGGGAAATTTCTCCTCAATGTTTGGTTGGTCCACGGTGTCGTTCTTGAATCTGTTCTCCTCCCACGGACCAGCAAGCAGGTCGATGCGTCAACGTGTGTCCAGTCCGTTGGTACAGATAGGTCTCGTTGTTTCTGTGCTGTTCACGTTGGTCATGCTCTCGACGACAGCAAACGCGGCAAGCGGAGACGTGAGCACGTTCGCCGGATCTGTCTACGGGTACTTGGACGGCCCCCGCGAGTCGGCTCAGTTCAGCGTCACCTCAGGCGTAGCAATTTCTAGCTCTGGCAACATGTACGTCGCGGATGCAAGCAACAACCTCATCCGCAAGATCGACTTGGACGGTGTTGTCAGCACCTATGCCGGTTCCGGTATCGGGTTCGGCGACGGACCGGCTCTCTCGGCACAGTTCAGCTATCCGTTCAGCGTTGCGGTAGACGCAGCTGAAAACGTCTACGTGGCCGACATGCACAACGGGGCACTTCGCAAGATCACTCCCGGGGGAATGGTCTCCACACTTATCACCGGGCTGAACGGTCCCCACGGAGTGACAGTCGACAATCTGGGCCGACCGCTGATCACCGGCACGGGAGAGAACACGATCATCCGCGTCGAAGCCGACGGATCTGTCGTCACGGTTGCTGGGATGACCGGGTTGGCGGGCTTTGCTGACGGCCCCTCAGGCAGCTCGATGTTCAACACCCCGCGTGGTCTCGCTGTTGATGGAGTCGGAAACATCTTCGTTGCGGACAGCGGGAACAACAAGATCCGCGTGATCACACCTGACGGGACGGTCTCGACCCTCGCAGGGAGTGGCACGGCAGGTTTTGATGATGGCGTCGGCACTGCTGCGAGCTTCAACAGCCCCTATGGCGTGACCAGCATCGCCGGGTACATCGCTGTTGCGGACACCTTCAATAACCGAATTCGGATGATCAGCTCAGCTGGTGTGGTTACCACCCTTGCCGGTTCCATTCAGGCGACAATGGATGGGCCGTATGCCAGCGCACTGTTCAATCTGCCGACCGCCTTGGCAGTTTCTGGAATGGGCGACCTCTACGTTGCCGAGCACAGTGGAAATCGAATCAGACGGATCGAAGCACCGATGGACATCGTGCAGCCGACTACCTCGACTACCAGCACCACGAGCACCACAAGCACCACAAGCACGACACCTTCTGAGCCCTTGCCATTCGAGTACTGCGTCACCGAGGGCGGAACATGTGAGGTGAGTGGAGAGGTAGAAGTTCAGTACGGCATCTGGGGCGTGTACCACAACCAAATCCTGACCGGCCCATTCCCATGCCTCAACGAGTTCTTCGGAATCGACCCGTACCCGGGAGTCGTCAAGGAATGCTGGGTGCGCCCGCTCATAGCCCCGACGACAAGCACGACGACGACAAGCACGTCAAGCACGAGCACATCAACGACGACATCCACCACGAGCACGACAACCACGACGACGACGCTCCCCACCACAACGACGTCGACCACAACAACATCAACAACGCAGCCGACCACCACGACACTGACGCCATCCTCGGCGCCCACGACTCTCCCGACCACTCTCTCGACGACGCCCGCAACCACGCTGACCACGACAGTGGCTATGACCACACCCGCGACGATTCCAAGCACGGTGGCAACTACCGGACCAGCGACGACAAGTCCTGCAAGCGTCGTGACGATGGCGACAACACGGCCTTTGCTGGCTCCAGCCTCTCTGAACCCAACACCACCAACGATTGCTCCCGAAACGACCCCAGCACCGGTCACCTCTACCCCAGCGACAACCGACACACCGGGCACACCGGGCACACCGGGCGCACCGAGCACACCGGAGGCGAGTCCTCCCACCGTTGCGCCGAGTGCTCCACTGACCACCAGCCCCGTCTCACCGTCCGCCACAACAAAGCGCAGCACCGACACGACGGCAGCGACCACCAAAGCCACCACGACATCGAAAGCCACAACGACATCGAAAGCCACTGCGACGGCGAAAACCCCTCAGACATCGGCTCCGGCTGCTGCCACGACTATCGCGACAAGTCGCGCAAATACAACTGCAGCGAACCGCTCGACACGGGCTGTTGACACATCAACCCCGTCCGGGCGCACAACCTCTGTTGCGACAGAAGGCGCAACAGAGCCCGCGACCTCTTCCCTGCCCGCCGACTCGACAACAAAGGACCCCACGGTCCCCGGCAGCGCCGCTGAACTAGCCCTTGCTGACGCCGCGAGGCTTGCGACCATCATCGCGTTCGATCCTTCGGTCCTCGGCGCCCACGCAAGCGGCGTTCCATTCACCGTCACGGTGAACGTCAACAGACAGGTTGGCTCACAAACAGGCTCGGATAGCGCAACACCTACTGGAGTTGTTCGCATCACCAACAATGAGACAGACCTGTGCACGGCCAGCGTCGTTGCCGGAGTTGCAGTCTGCGATGTCACCCTTGCCGCGGGCCTATCCGGACTCCGCGCCTCCTATAGTGGAGACGATCGCTTTGCCGCAGCCGACGCGCAGCAAACCGACGTCCTTTCCGTCACGCCAAGCAAAGAAGTTGGCATTGGTCTCGACGTGAAGGTTGGTGCTCAACTCGACGGTGCGGGCGGCCACGTGTGGGGTCAAGATCTGCGGGCCGGGACACTGGTCATCTTGACGGTGCATTCGACGCCTATCGAGGTAGCTCGATTCACCACCACCATCGATGGAACGTTTTCGGGCGACTTCCTGCTTCCTGGCGGCTTGGAAGACGGATCACACCGTGTGGTGGCAACTGCCACCTCGCCAGACGGCGCACCAACCATGGGCGAGTACACGTTTAAAGTTGCAGACCAACGCATCGTCGAGATGGCGCCTTTGCCGGGCGGCTACGACAGCGCGCTCAAAGCGGCACCCTTCCAACAGTTCGCAGAGTTCCGAGCGGCGGACAACCCCGCATCGACGCTGAGCATGCAGACACAGCTGTTCGCCATTGCATCGCTAGCAGCCGGTGCTGCTGCTGTGCAGTCCTCGGTTGGTGGACGGAGCGGTCGGAACAAACAATCCGGCAGTGGCCCATCGATCTCCGTTCGCGCATCCTCCATTGCGGAGCGAGAGTCGGCCGAGCTGCCGGCCCTGATGGCGTGGTGGCACGATTTCGGTGCGGACCGTCGGGGATTCGGCGACCGGTCGAGAACGTGGCGTCTCCCTGGCACTGCGCGCGTCGACGCGATGTCTACAACCGTCCCGACCACCATCAATCGTTTCTCGCCCATGGTTGCACGAGCGTTCTCCGACGGCACATATCTTCGGGCCATGTTCGGAACCGCGTGGCTCTTCGTTCCGGTGATCGGTGCCTTGATGGGCGTTGGTGCCGGCCTGGATTCCAACGGCACGTTCCTTCCACCAGCATTGGCGTGGGTCATTGCGCTCACCATTCTCGGAGCCGTCGATGCTTTCGCCGGCGGTGCCGCTGCCGTCGCATACGTTGCGACGACGGTCGCCCTCGGAGGAATGCCGAACCGTGATGGCGCACAGTCCACCGCTGGGCTGGTGGCGTTGTGGTTTGCTCCGGTGATGGTGGGATCGATCATCCGGCCGCTGCGTCGGATGCCGGCCCGATCCGCGATGGGCAGGTGGGACCGGTTCACCGATGGCGTGCTCATTGCATTCTTCGGGATGTGGTGCGCACAAGGAATCGTATGGGCACAGAATGGTTTGTCCGGTCGGGAGTTGCCGATCACCGAGTCGGCAGATTTGATCGGTTTCGTCGTTCTGGGCGCGTTGTTCGTGCGGTTCCTGGTCGAGACGTTTGCATCGAGTGCCTATCCCGATCGCTTGGTGGCAACGGACTGCGGCGAGCTGGACGACCCATCGATGCTGCAGATCGTCTTGGCCCTTCTCGGAAGCCTGGCGCTTTACGGAATCGTTGCCGCTTCGTTCTTTCCCGTTGGGTGGCAACTGTGGGCGTGTCTCGGCCTCGGCGCTGCCACCGCATTCACCGAATTCGATTTGATTCGCGATCACATACCGAACAGCGAGTTGGTTCACAGACTCATTCCGTCTCGCCTCGGCAAGACCGTGGTTCTGATCCTCATGGGGCGGACTATCGAGCAGATGCTCACCATGTGGCAAAAGGACCCGGACCGTCAGGTTCTCGACGGGTTGGTGTACCTGTCAATACCAAGCCTGCTTATGTTCATCTTCATGATGATCGGCCGCGATGGCGAACGCCCGGAACCGCGTTGGTGGCACAAAGTTGTGGGCGTGGCCGTGTTCGGTGCCCTTGTTCACCTCACCGTGGGCTGGATCTGACGAACACCACTTGTCCGACGCCGAAACGGCGCATCTGCGGCCAAAGGCCGACAACCGTTACCGGACAGCGACAAGAGGGTCCGTTGCGATTCGGCTGATGGTCCCGCTTGGCCCAACAGGGTGCGTGCCACGAACGGTGACCCGCCGCATGTGCCGGGGCGTGGCGCCGTAATCGTCGATCGCGTAATGCATGGTGGCTTGGTTGTCCCAGACCACCACGTCGCCGTTTCGCCACCGGTGACGCAGCACGAACTGTGGCTGCGACATGTGCTCGTAGAACATACGGAGGAGATGATCACTCTCGATGCGGCTCGCCCCCACAAGGTGCGTCGTGAATCCCGGATTCACGAACAGCGCCTTGCGACCCGTGCGAGGGTGGACACGGACGACAGGGTGGATGACCGGCGGCACCGTCAAGGACTGTTCGTAGAGTGCCAAGGCATCGTCACGCGACAACACCGTGTCAAAGGGTTCGCCCCAGTAGGCAAGCGGAGCGATTCGGTGCACGGCCTCAAGCGAATCGGCAACCACCTGTAGAGACGGATGAAGCGCATCGTATGCGCCATATAGATCGCCCCATTGAGTGTCGCCACCGGACTGCGGAACGACCTCCGCCACCAACACCGAACATGCTGGAGGCGTCGCCACGAACGTGACGTCCGTATGCCAGCGAGCGTTCTTGCCACCCTTGGCAGCGTCAAGATCGAGGATCTCGGGATGATTGGGATCGCCCGGTACTACTGGATGCGCCGGCGTCAACTGGCCCAGCAACCGACCGAAGCCAACTTGGTCAGCACGGGATGTCTGCTGGTCCCGAAACACTAAGACCCGATGGGTAGCGAGCAAGCCTGACAGCGTTTCGGCGTCGGCGAGATGATCTACACGCATACCTTCGATCTCGGCACCAAAGTTGGGAGTGATGGGTACGACGCGCATGGCTTGCCTCGCTGAAATGACTGGGGTTCCTAGATCCTACGCGTCAAGCACCGACCACCACCGGGAGATCGTCGGCGCGGGTCTGTGCGTGCGCAACTTTGGACAGGCTCGAAAACCAGGGAGACCGTCCTGCCAGGCCCGTCGCAAACACACCTATTAACCCCGCCACGGTGAAGATCAACGCAATCCCACGATCCTTTCCGGTCCCAAACCAACTGCCGATGGCATCTGCCCCGCTGCCTGTGGTCATGAACGGGATCACAGCCCATTGGGCTAACGGCCCGACGGCAAGGGCGGTCATGGGCGAAGCTGCGCTTTCGATCATCTGCGCGAAGCCGAACACTCGCCCCTGGAACTCGAACGGCACCACGCGTTGCAGCACAGTCTGTTCACTCGCTTCGACGATAGGCATGAGAAGCAACCACACAGCCATGCCCACAACGAGCATCACGATTGACGAGCGAAGTGTAAACAGCGCGCAAGCGAACCAATTCACTGCGTTAATGATGAGGATGAGCCGCAGCGGACGGCTGCCAAGGCCACGTCGAGCGACGATGACCCCGCCGAGGATCATGCACAAGCTGAGGCCGCCCCAGACGAAGCCCCACGTTTCAACGTCGACAAGCTCAAGGCCGTACGCATCCATGAGAGACATAAACACGCCGCCGAGCAAGTTGTTGAAGGCGGCAAACAGGATGAGCCCGAATAATCCCGGGACTTCGCGGACTGTGGTCATGGCGCCGCGGAAGTCGACCAGTGACGCACCGTCTTCGGCTGGCGCTGGCTCGTCTTCTGGAATGCGGAAGGTGAGGAGATGTGCGAGCGCCACTGCCGTGAGCGTCACCGTGATGGTCACCGCCCAACCCATGCCAAGCCGTCCGATGACAAGACCGCTGAACACAGACGTCACAGCGAAAGATACCCCCATGATCATGCCGACCTTGCCGTTTGCTTTGTCCCGTTGATCTTCTGGCACGAGCAACGACACACAGGTCGACATGGCAATTGACCTGATGTTGCCAACCATCGACGCAGCGATGATGACCACGATGAAGATCCAGATCCATGGCATTCCAAGGTCCAAGAGATCGTCGTTCGGGGTGACGATGTAGATGACGGCTGCACCGAGGTAGCCAACCAGCGACAACACCGTGGATAACACGATCGAGCGGTACTTTCGGTTCCGGTCCACGTAGGTTCCGAACATGACGCCAAATGTTGCGCTGCAGATCGCAAACACCCCGCCGATAACCGACGTGGTGACCACAGACTTGGTTTCCAAGTACACCCAGAAAGTCAGGGCGAACCACAGAAACGAGTTGACCACGCCGGCCACAAGCGAGTTGATCAGCAGGTTGCGGAAAACAGCCATGACGGCCCTCTCATCTCCTCGGAGTGTCTCTCGCGACACGAACTTTCTGCAACCTATCTGCCATGCTCAACAAAGCATGCCGAACGTCCCCGACTAGCGGAGTGGGTCATCCCATCGGCGACGAAATCATCGTCGGGCCTGAGCTCGTGACATCTCGAATATCCTGCGCCAGCGCGTCAACCGATGAGGGCTGGGTGTCCCAGCTGCACATGAACCGGCAGCCGCCGCCGGCGATGAACTGGTAGAAACGCCAGCCCTTCCGTTGCAGCGCCGACACCGCCGGGTCTGGTAATTGCAGAAAAACCGAATTGGCCTGCGGCTCGTGCAACACCTCGACGCCGGGCAGACTGCGGACGGACTCCCGTAGCCGCTGCGCCATTTCGTTGGCATGACGAGCGTTCACAAGCCACGTGTCGTCCTCCAACAAACCAAGCCAGGGTGCGGAGATGAAACGCATCTTTGACGCGAGCTGACCGGCCTGTTTCACCCGCCACGCAAAGTCAACCGACAACGTCCGATCGAAGAAGATGACCGCCTCACCAACGGGAAGCCCGTTCTTGGTTCCGCCGAAGCACAGCACATCGACACCAGAGCGCCACGTGAGGTCAGCCGGGCTGCAACCAAGCGATGCCACTGCGTTCGCAAAGCGGGCACCGTCCATGTGGAGCTTGAGATTGCGTCGTTGCGCCACATCGGCCATGGCAGACACTTCGTTGACGGAGTACACCGTGCCAAGCTCTGTTGCCTGAGTGATGCTGATGACCTTGGGCTTTGGATAATGAATGTCTGTGCGCTTAGTAACCAAGGAATCCACTGCCGCCGGCGTGAGTTTCCCCAACTTGGCTGAGTCGCTCTCGCTCTCGGCCAACAAAAGCTTGGATCCGTTGGAAAAGAACTCTGGTCCACCGCATTCGTCGGTCTCGATGTGAGCAACCGGAGTACAGATGACCGAGTGATAGCTCTGGCACAATGAGGCCAACGCAAGCGAGTTGGCAGCCGTCCCGTTGAAAACGAAGTACACGTCACAGTCGGTCTCGAACAGATCTCGCAGAGAGTCCGATACTTGCTGCGTCCACCGGTCCTCGCCATAGGCAGGTTCGTGCCCGCTGGTCTGCGCCTCCATAAACCACTTTGCTGCGTTAGGACACATCCCCGCATAGTTGTCGCTAGCGAAATGCTGCTTCGGAGCAACGGGCAGGCTTGTCATGGACGTACTTCGTATCATCTGCAGGCAACCCACCCATTTTCAAATGCCACGTTTTGGTCCTCAACGCGCGAAAACTGACCACTCAACGTTCTTGATGATGATGGAGGCCGCAGCGACCAGCCAGATCAGGGCGAGGACGATCAGGATGTTCCGTCCGTACGGGAGCGGCAGGGTGGAAGAGTTCAACGGGCGCTGCCCCCACCGCCGGAGTAGCGGGTAGGAGAACGCCCCTACCACCAGGGTGGACCCCAGGGCAAGATTCACGGGAACACTCGCCCGTGCCGGCACGAACCGGCGAACCGCAACTCCGATGACCAACACGAGTGGCGCGACGACAAGATCGTGGGCAAGGTCGAAGCCAACCACGTGCAGGGCGAGCGCCAGTGGGTGCGCGTCACCAGGATTTCGCAACGCGTACAGAACCCCAACCGCCATGGTCGCGCCGCCCACGAGGAACGCGCAAACGAGTACCCATGGACGCTGATGCACTTGCGCCCCCTCAACGTCTGCCGGCAGTTCTGCGTTCATACGATCACACGCAAGGTGGAGACCCATTTGGTCTGCAGGACTCCCGGTCGGTTGGGTGCAATCAGGCGAAGCGGAAACCCGTGATCGGGATGCAGCACTTCCCCATCGACCTCCATCGCAAGCAACGTGTCGCCATCCGCTGCGTGTCCGGCGTTCAACATCGAGCTTCTGTACCGTCCACCTCGCTGCGCAGACTCAACCTTCACGCCCACTCGATCCAACACACCAGCAGCGCGCAACACGCCTGAGAGCCGGACCCCAGTCCACCTCCGGTTGGCGCTCCACCCCTCGACACAGGCGATGGGCAGCGTCGCTGAGTGAACCGGCAAGGCACGGAGTTGGGCCAGCGTGAACTGGACTTCAACGCCATCGGCAAGAACCACGCTCAGCCGATAGTCCGCAACCTGAATGGCATCAACCACTCCAGCTTCCACCGCCGTCTTGTTAACGGGAAAGCCCTGCTTGCCGATGTCCGGGCGTCGAGGTGCAAGCAATGCCAACCGGCGCACCGGCGAAACCGTCTGGCCTGCTGTCACGGCTACCAGGCCAGTACTGGTGAGGCCAACGGCCCCGAGAAATCTGCGTCGGGTCAACCCCAATTGGGTGCGTGGTTCATCGCCTCGGGTTCGCAACGCCAAACGCGTTGATCCGAACCGGGCAACGCCGTGAATGATAAGCGCGCCCATCACTATCCAGGCCACCGAATAGTGTCCCGCCGGGAAGTAGAACACCCACGGATACCAAAGCTCGATGTTCGCAACGCCCGTGATCAGCATGAACAGCGACCCGCCCACAAGCGGCAACAACATCAGGCGCTCCATTGCGTGCAGAGGGTTGTCCGCAATCGGCCACCTGAAAAGCCGGGGGAACACAGCCCACAACTTGGCAAACAACAAGGGGACCGATGCAATGCCGGTTCCCACATGCAGGCCCTGTGTCACCCGATAGAGACCGGCAGGTCGGCTGGGCCAAGGGAACCAGTTCAGTGGTTGCTGAGCGATGTGGGAATAGATCCCCGTGACGAAGCAGATTACGAAGCACAGCCCAAGGGATGCCCCCAACAGCGCAGCCGTGCGATTGTCACGTGCCGGTCGAGCGCTGGCAACCTCGCCCCACGCATTGATCCGCTTCATCACAGCAGGGAGCGGCAGTCTCATCGGAGCATCATGACGCGACGCTCGGACAGGTTGAACGCGTAGTCCTGCTTTGTCACCCGACCAACCAGCAGCGCCATGCGTTGCAGCCGACACGGGATAACTCTCACCACGTCCAGCACAACCATCGCAGTTTTCGGGTCGAGCCAGCCTCCCAGGTGTGAGGCACGCCAGCGTCGCTCGTGCCGCAGTGACTCCAACCACATGTTCACCACGTTGTGATCCCATTCAGAGAACGAGAACGACAGCTCAGCGTGCGGACGGGTTGCAACGCAGACACCGTGTTCGCGCTGACGCCCTGTGCGCCTGCGAATGGTGAAGCCACCCGACAACTCGATCAGTGACAAGAGGCGTTCCCCGGTGATTGAGACAGGTGTATGGCGTGGGTGCCGTCGTCGTTCTGTTCGTCTGCGAAACACCAAGTCAGCTTCATGTTTCGCCGGTGCGATCAAGCACGACTCTTCTTGGCTAGCCCTTAGGTAAGCCGATCGGTCCTCAAGGCCTTCTCAGGATTCCTGTCCGGGTGGAAAGTCAGCGACAGAGATGGCAAGGTCAGCAGGCTTTCCACTAGCCAGGAGTTCACACATGACCAACTCGTTCGCTCGTCAGTTCAACGGAACCATCGGACGCGACGAGCGGGACTCCACGCCGCATTGGCCGCAACCGCCGCGCCCACCGGAAAACGCGCCGAACGTCATCGTGATCTTGTTCGACGACGTTGGCTATTCGGACTTCGGCTGTTACGGCTCTGAGGTCTCAACACCCAATATCAACGCCCTGTCTGCAAACGGTTTGCGCTATGCAAACTTCCACACCACAGCGCTGTGCTCCCCTACACGCGCCAGCCTGCTCACCGGGCGCAACCATCACTCCGTAGGCATGGGAGGCCTTGCCAACTGGGACCTCGGGTACCCAGGTCACCGTGGTCGCGTCGCGCAGAGTGCAGCCACGCTTGGCGAGATGTTGCACCCGCACGGCTACAACACGTTTGCCGTTGGTAAGTGGCACCTTGCTCCCGTCAGCGAAATCTCGATGGCAGGCCCATTCGACGATTGGCCGCTGCAACGCGGCTTCGACCGGTATTACGGGTTCCTCGAAGGAGAGACCAATCAGTGGAAGCCGGAACTCACCGAGGACAACCATCACATCGAGGTACCAGAGCGCCCCAGCGGGGACGGCTACCACTTGACGGAAGATCTGGTTGATCAGTCCATCCGGTTTGTCAACGACCAGCAGAGCGCGGTCAACAACAAACCCTTCTTCCTCTACCTGGCCTTTGGAGCCTGTCACGCTCCGCACCATGTGCATCGGGAGTTCATCGATAAGTACGTCCCTGTGTTCGAAAAGGGATGGGACGTCACACGCGCCGAGCGGCTGGAACGGCAGAAAGCGATGGGTCTTGTTCCAGCTTCGACCGAGCTTCCTCCGCGCAACACCGGCGTGAAGGCTTGGGATGACTTGGACGATGACGCTCGCCGGTTTGCAGTGCGTTTGCAAGCCGCATACGCCGGGATGCTTGAACACACCGACCGAGAGATCGGCAGGTTGGTGTCGTTCTTGGAGAAGCGCAACCTGTTGGACAACACCCTGCTCATGGTGCTTGCGGACAATGGCGCGAGCCAAGAAGGTTCCCCGCTGGGAACGATCAACGCCTCGAAGTACTTCAACCAGGTACGAGACGACCTCGCCACTTCGCTCCCCCACATCGACGAGATCGGCCAGGAACACCTGAATAACAACTACCCGTGGGGTTGGGCGATGGCTGGCAACACGCCATTCAAGCGATACAAGCAAAACACCCACGGCGGCGGCGTTCGAGACCCGTTGGTTGTGCACTGGCCCGCAGGTATCGACGCAGCTGTCCGCGGACAGGTGCGACCACAGTTCCACCACGTCAGCGACCTGGCTCCCACAATCCTGGAGACAATCGGCATCGCTGCGCCCGCAGTTGTCCGAGGCGTGGAACAGCAGCCGATTGAGGGAACCAGCCTTGCTTACACGTTCACTTCCCCCGCCGACACACCCACTCGTAAGCGCACACAGTATTTCGAGATGCTGGGACACCGAGGCATCTGGCACGAAGGTTGGAAGGCTGTGGCGTTCCATCAGCCGGGCACACGTTTCGAAGACGACCGTTGGGAGCTGTATCACCTTGATAACGATTCCAACGAGATGCACGACCTGGCGGACGACGAGCCGGACATGCTCAGGACCTTAATTGACCGCTGGTGGGTGGAGGCGGGCAACCATCACGTCTTGCCTCTCGATGGAAGGGCAAGCCGATTCGTCGGCGCGCATAACATCCACACCGCGGACAGGTTGCGGTTCGAAATGTGGGCAGGGTCAGCACACATTCCAACCGATGCAGGGCCAGAACTCATCGGACGCTCCAGCACGGTCACAGCGCACGTCACGCTGGGTGCCACACCCGCCAACGGCGTGCTGTTCGCTGCAGGCGACGCAAACTCCGGCTTGTCGCTTTACATGCGAGACGGTCACCTGATCCACGATTACAACTGTCTTGGAGAGCACTTCGAGGTGCGCACACCATCGCCAGTTCCAGCTGGCGATCATCAGTTGACGTACAGCTTCCAGCACACCACCCGCGGTGGGCCTGCAACCGGTTTACTCCTCGTGGACGGTGTCGAGGTGGCGCGTTCGAACTATCCCAAGACGCTCCGTGGGCGTGTCTCGTTCGAGGGGATGGACGTCGGTTGCGACCGCCTCGTTGCGGTCGGGCCGTACACGGCACCGTTCCCGTTCGATGCCCATCTGGATCGGGTGGTCATCGAACTGGCTCCCGAAACAGATGAGGACGCCGAAGCCCGACTTGCTTCGGATTTAGCTCGTCAGTGAACGAAAAGTGATCTGACGCGAAACCGCGCGCCAGATCGCTCCACGAGGCAGACAATCGGGCGAGGTGGGACGTTCGGCCCTGTTTTCGAGCCGCAAGACCAGCCACTCTGCCTTCATGGCACTGAAGGAATCCACGCTCACGTCACCCTCGCCGCCTACGCCTTCGGCTGGGAGTGATGCCACACCCGCTGCACGTATGGAGCACGGAACCAAAGTTTTCGGAAAGGGCGACACAGAGGTCCGCGCGCTAGACGATGTCACGGTGGCATTCCCCAAGGGAGGATTCACCGCAATCATGGGACCTTCGGGTTCTGGCAAGTCGACGCTGATGCATTGTGTTGCAGGGTTGGACGACCTCACCTCGGGAACGGTGTACATCGGCGGCGAAAACGTCACCGCCATGAACGAGCGCGAACGCACCCGCCTCCGCCGCGAACGGATTGGATTCATCTTCCAATCGTTCAACCTCATTCCCACGCTGACGGCCAGAGAAAACATCGTGTTGCCGGAGCGCCTCGCCAAGAAGCCAATCGACCAAGCATGGCTGGACACAATCGTCAGCCAGGTGAGCCTGCAAGACCGACTGCATCACACTCCATCGGAACTGTCTGGCGGACAGCAGCAACGTGTCGCAGTCGCCAGAGCACTGTTGAGTAGGCCCGAGATCATCTTCGCCGACGAGCCAACCGGCAACCTTGACTCCAAGGCTGGCACGGAGATTCTGCGCTTCCTGCGGCGCGCCGTCGACGAGTTCGGCCAGACAATCGTGATGGTCTCGCACGACCCGATTGCTGCCTCCTATGCCGACCGCATCGTGTTCCTTGCCGACGGTCGAGTGGCAGACGAACTGCTGAACCCGACAGCAGACGCAATCCTCGACCACCTCCGGCAACTCAGCCCGTAACGGATGCTGAGTACCAATAGAGCACTGACAGGGACAGGGAACTCAGCTCATGGGACTCATCGCTTGGCGCAACATTTGGCGCCACAAGCTTCGCTCCACCTTCCTCACCCTGTGTGTGGTGATCGGGGTCGCGTTCGTCGCTGGCACCTACGTACTGACCGACACGATCAAGCACGTCTACACCCAGCTCTTCGACGAAGCATTCACCGGAATGGCTGTGGGCGTACGTACGCATACAGATCTCGAAGGAATGAGCGCGCGACCACCGGTTCCGGCCGACCTCCTCGACACGGTTCGCTCCGTGCCCGGCGTGCGAATCGCCGCAGGCGGGGTCTTCTCTATCGGCGGGCGGATCTACGGCAAGGACGGGAAGGCGGTCGGAATCCAATTCGCTCCGACGTTCCTCGCTGACTGGCCAACAGTTCCCGAACTCAACTCCTTCCGCCTCGTGCGCGGAAGCGCCCCAAAACCAGGGCAGGTTGTGATCGATCAGGAGGCAGCGGATAAGGCCAAGTTCGCTCTCGGCGACACCGTACGTGTACAGACATTGACGGGAATCAAGACGTTCACACTGTCGGGGGTTGCCAAGTTCGGCACCGCAGGCAACCTCGGGGGTGCGTCGACGGCAATGTTCGATTTAGCAACTGCACAGGCTGTGACCAACCGGGTCGGCCAGTTCGACAGCATCGGAATTGTGGCTGACGAAGGCGTCGCTCCGGACACGCTGCAAGACCGGGTTCAGGTTGCTATCGGCCCAACATTCGAAGCGCTGACAAGCACCGAACTCAGCACCGAGAGCAGTGACGCAATCAACACCAACATGTCGTTCTTCAGCACGTTCTTGTTGGTGTTCGCTGCCATTGCACTGTTCGTCGGCGCGTTCATCGTCTACAACACGTTCGCAATTGTCGTTGCGCAGCGAACACGAGAGATGGCGCTGCTCCGGGCACTTGGCGCTGGCGGATCGCAAGTGATCGGTTCGATCATCGTGGAGTCCGTCGTGATCGGTCTGATTGCGTCAGGGATCGGGCTCGTTGCCGGTGTTGGGTTGGCCTTGGGACTGAAGTCCCTCATGGCCGCTATCGGCTTCAGCGTGCCGACGGGTCGAGTTCAGGTGCTGCCTCGCACGGTGATCGTGAGCATCATCGGCGGCGTACTGACAACGGTCGTCTCGGCGATAGCGCCCGCCATCCGCGCATCGCGTGTTCCTCCACTCGCTGCGGTGCGACGTGTGGAATCCACTGAGAACGGGCGCAAACTGCGTCGAGCATTGGCTGGGTCCACCCTCGTGGTGGTTGGCGTCGCCTCCACAGCTCTCGGCGCGCGGGACGTCAATCTCAAACTGCTGGGCTTGGGCGCCCTCCTGACAGTCCTCGGCGTTGCCTTGTTGGCCCCCTTTGTGGTGGTTCCCTTCGTCCACGCGCTCGCTCTCCCCATTCGGCACCTCAGAGGGGTTGCTGGCCAATTGGCCGAGGAGAATGCAGCTCGGGGAGCCCGTCGCACTGCTACCACCGCGGCTGCACTCATGATCGGCACAGCGCTCATCGCTGCATCGTTGGTGTTGGCCAGCTCTATTGGCACTTCTGTCGACAAGTCGCTTGATCAAGGGATGCGGGCCGACCTTGTCGTGAGCACGGACGGCCTGACCGGGATCGGGACAGCGGCCACCACTGCAATTGCTGCAGTTCCTGGGGTTGCCGCAGCAGCCCCCTACAGATTCGGCACATTCAAACTGGGCGAGGCAACGAAACAGTTGGGTGCCCTGCGCGGCACCGACCTTGATTTGCAGAACCCTGCATACGCAGTTGACCTGGACACGGTCAGCGGGTCGCTCCCCGACCTAGACAGCGGCGGTATCGCGCTGTCGAAACGCATTGCTGAGGATAGGAACTTGCGGGTTGGAGACACGCTGTCGATGGTCACTGAAAACGGCACGTACGTGGCGCCCGTGAAAGCGATCTTCAACGTCAACCTGTTTGGGGACTACCTCATCTCAATCAACACCCATCAGAAGATCTTCACCGACTCAGCGGACTACTTCGCCCTTGTTCGGGTTGCACCCGGTGCAAGCGCCGACGCTGTTAAGGAACAAGTGATGAAAACACTCAAAACGGCCGCCCCCTCTGCAAAGGTCCAGACTCGAGACGAGTACGCCGGCGACGTTCGTGCGCAGGTGGGTCAGATGCTCAACCTGATAACCGCCCTGGTGCTCCTGGCGATTGTGATTGCGCTACTAGGCGTACTTATCACCATGTTGCTCTCCGTCTTCGAGCGTACGCATGAGTTGGGGTTACTCCGGGCCATAGGCATGGACCGCGGAGGGCTTCGTTCGATGGTGCGTTGGGAAGCGGCGATCGTCTCCACATTCGGCGCGACACTCGGAATCATCCTTGGCATCGGCCTTGGGTACGCACTCACCCGCACGCTGCGAGACCAAGGAATCAGCACGATTGAGCTCCCGTACCGTTCGTTGCTGATTGTGATCCTGCTCATCACCGTGGCGGGGGTCGGCGCTTCGCTCTATCCAGCACGCCGCGCTGGCCGGCTCAACGTGCTGCGGGCGATTGCGGACGCAACATGAGCGAGGTAAACGGGGCGCAACCGATTCCAGAGGGCGACGCCATCCTCAGCGACGGTTCAACTGTCCATGTCCGCAGTCTGACCGCCAACGATCGTGAAGCTCTGGTCACGTTCTTCGATTCACTGTCAAGCGAATCGCGGCGGCGACGCTTCTTCCGGCCGCTCGCCCGCCTCGAAGGAGCCTTGCTCGACCGCCTCCTGGACGTCGACCACGTCGACACCATCGCCATCGTGGCATTGCGAGAAGACCGGATCGTCGGAGTGGGCCGCGCCAACCGGGGCGTCATCGGGTCGACCGAAAACGCTCAGAACGCAGATACGAGCGGAGTCCGAACCGCTGAAGTTGCCTTCACGGTTGAGGACGCAATGCACGGTCTTGGCATTGCCACGATCCTCCTTGAGGCATTGGCCTCGCGAGCACATTTGGTCGGCATCGATCATTTCGATGCCATCACGCAGTCCGACAACGGCGAGATGCTGCGGGTGTTCCGGGGGGCGGGCTACAACGCAACGTTCCGTCGCGATCCGCAAGAGCCTGGCGTGATCATCATCAGCTTCCCGATCACCGAGGACGATCGCATTCGCAGCGCGCGAGCACTTCGTGAACACAACGCCACGGCTGCATCACTACGGCCGCTGCTGCGCCCTGAATCCATCGCCGTGATAGGCGCTTCAAGCAGCAAAGACTCTCCCGGTCGGGTAGTCGTGCGGGAGTTGCTCTCCAACGGTTTTGGCGGCGGTGTGTACCCAGTAAACCTCAAGGGCGGGTTCATCGAGGGCCTGAGCGTCGTCGCTCAGATCAGAGACATTGCAGTCCCAATCGACTTGGCTGTGATTGCGGTTCCTGCTGCGGCAGTCCTGAAAGTGGTTGAGGAGTGTGCCGCCGCCGGTGTCCGAGGGCTGCTGGTTCTCTCCTCCGGTTTTGCCGAATTGGGATCGTCCGGAAAGACAGACCAGGACGCGCTCCTGGCTGTGTGTCGCCGAGCAGGAATGCGATTGATTGGACCCAACTGCCTGGGCATCATCACCACCGATCCGCAGGTATCCATGCACGCCGTCTTCACAGGCTTTGACGTGACACCTGGTGGGCTTGCCCTCATGTCTCAATCCGGGGCTGTGGCCATCACCATCGCGTCGCTCGCTACTCGCCAGGGTGTCGGCTTCTCGTCCATTGTGTCTGTTGGCAACAAAGCCGACGTCAGCGGCAACGACCTCCTTGAGTACTGGGCAGACGACGACCCAACAAAGGTCATCGCGCTTTACCTCGAGTCCTTCGGTAACCCTCGCCGTTTCGCACGAATTGCCCGTCACGTGAGCCGAAGCAAGCCGATCATCGCCATCAAGGCTGCACGGTCGATGGCTGGGATCAAGGCAGCCGCGTCACACACCGCTGCACTTATGGCACCTGACACCACCGTGGACGCGTTGTTCCAGCAGACCGGCGTACTTCGGGTGGACGATCCCCGCGAACTCTTGCTCCTCGCAGCGGCGCTGGAACGAACGCAACTACCAGCGGGGCGTCGAGTCGCCATCGTCGGAAACGCAGGCGGACTGGGAATTCTCACTGCGGACGCGCTGGCCAACGAAGACCTGCCACTGGCCGAGTTCGCTCCGGCAACGCTGGATGCGCTTCGCGCCGGCTCGCCCCCCAACTCCTCCCTGACCAACCCGGTGGACCTTACCGCCACTGTTGACGTGTCACAGATGGAAACGGCGCTTCGTGCCGTGCTGAACGACCCAGGCGTGGACGCCGTGGTGGTAGTCCACGTCTTAGTGCGACCGGGCGAAGAGGCCCAACTGTTCAACATGCTGGCCGACCTTACCGCCACGGCCACAAAGCCTGTCCTGCTCATAGCCGACAACCCGTCGGAGCAAGTCGAGGCAAAGGTTGCCGTAGTTGCAACGCCACGAGAGGGCGCCCTCGTGTTGGCACGCCTTGCCGAACGAGGTGACTGGCTACGGCGCTCCGACGAGCCAGACCAGTTGATCCCCGGCAGCTCAATTGCGGAGATCCGCGAACTCGTTCAAGTGGGCCTGGCCACAGACGTCGATTCCGAACCTCAATCGCCTCAAAACCGTTGGCTCCCAACGACGATGGCATTTGAGATCTTTCGAATGGCCGGTATCAACGTCGCTGCGCCCATCAAGGCCGACGATGCCGATCAGGCCGCGGACGTTGCAACGACCATGGGCTTTCCGGTGTGCATCAAAGCCGCCAACCCCAACCTCATGCACCGCAGCGACATCGGCGCAGTACAGGTTGGCCTGCGCGATGAATTCGGAGTCGTGTGTGCTTACCGTGCCATGGAGCAAACGCTTGGCGACGCCATGCACGGTGTTGTCGTGCAACCAATGGCGCCTCCAGGGGTCGAGATCATTATCGGAATCGAAAACGATCCTCATTTCGGCCCCATCGTTATGGTCGGCGCTGGCGGCCGCACTGCCGAACTGTGGCGTGACACGGCTGTTCATCTCGCTCCGGTGAACAAAGCGACCGCTGCGGAGATGTTGCGTTCTTTACGTAGTCATCGTCTTCTGACTGGGTTTCGCAATGCTCCGCAGGCTGACGAGACAGCGCTGATCGACACCATCGTGCGGCTTGCTCAACTTGCCGTTGACGTGCCCGAAATTGCAGAGCTAGACGCAAACCCTGTGATGGTTCATCCGGGCGGTGTGACCGCCGTAGACGTAAAGATCCGTGTCGCCGCGAATGCCAACGCTGTGCGAGACACCATTCGGATGATGCGATGACGGACGACCTCGCAACGGTCGATCGGTACTGGAGAGCCTGCAATTACCTTTCCGTCGCGATGATGTTCCTGCAAGACAACGTCCTCCTGCGAGAACCGCTGAAGTTTGAACACGTCAAACCACGCGTCTTGGGCCATTGGGGAAGTAGCCCTGGCTTGTCGTTCGTATGGGCACATCTCAATCGCGTCATCCTGCGCGACAAAAGCCCGATGTTGTTCATCGCCGGTCCCGGCCACGGCGCTCCCGGAGTAATAGCGCCCACGTATCTGGAGGGGCGACTGTGCGAGATCTACCCCGAGTTCACGCCCAATGAGCAGGGGATTCGAGAGCTCTGTAGACACTTCTCTTCCCCGGGAGGGTTCGGTTCGCACTGCACGCCGGAAATCCCAGGCTCAATCCACGAAGGCGGCGAACTTGGTTACGCGTTGTCGCACGCGTTTGGCGCTGCCTTCGACAACCCTGAGCAGATTGTGGCGTGCGTCATCGGCGACGGCGAGGCCGAGACCGGAGCGCTTGCTACCTCGTGGCACTCGAACAAGTTCCTCAATCCAGAGCGCGATGGCACGGTTCTGCCGATCCTGCATCTCAACGGGTTCAAGATCGCCAACCCCACGATCTTGGCACGGATCCCGGAAGCAGAACTGATCAGCCTGATGCGCGGCTACGGATGGGATCCGATCATCGTGCACGCCGACATGCAGGCGGACACTCAGCTCGGCGATTTGATGGCTCCCCACAAGGCGTTCGCCGCTGCACTCGACGAGGCGCTCCTGCGGATCCAGCGCATCCGCTCACAAGGAACGCGCACCGAGGTGGAGCAACCAATCAGACCCGATTGGCCGATGATCGTTCTGCGCACGCCGAAGGGTTGGACGGGCCCGGACTTCGTCGACGGTCACCGTATGGAAGGGAGCTGGCGTTCGCATCAGGTACCGCTTCCGAACGCCAACTGCGACTGCGACCAGCTTGCACAATTGGAACGCTGGCTTCGCTCCTACCAGCCGGCCACCTTGTTCGACTCCACCGGCCGCCTCCATGACGACCTCATCCTGTCTGCCCCAATCGGGGCGCATCGCATGAGTGCAAACCCGTTGACCAACGCCACGCCCGTCGCGTTACAACAGCCCGATATTGTCGGAGCTGCGCTGACAGTTGACCGGCCCGGCTGTACTCACCACAGCAACACCGCGCCACTCGGTGCCTACTTGGCTGGGGTGATTGAGCAAAACCCTGACAACTTCCGACTGTTCGGGCCTGATGAGACGGCCTCCAACCGTCTGGACGCCGTGTACAAGGTCACCGGAAAAGCATGGCAAGCGATCACCACACCAGACGACGTTGACGGCGGACACCTCGACCCGATGGGACGAGTGATGGAGATGCTGTCCGAACATACGCTTGAAGGCTGGTTGGAGAGTTATCTACTGACAGGCCGTCATGGTCTTCTGCACACGTACGAATCGTTTGCGCCCATCATTACCTCCATGGTCGGCCAACACGCCAAGTGGCTGGAGGTTGTCAACGACCGGTGCCCGTGGCGTGCTCGATCCGCATCGCTCAATCTGCTGCTTACGTCCACGGTCTGGAGACAGGATCACAACGGCTTCTCGCATCAAGACCCCGGTTTCATCAGCTTGCTTACCAACCGGTCCTCTCGTGTCAGCCGCTTGTACTTCCCACCCGATGCCAACAGCTTGCTCGCTGTCACCGACCATTGCCTGCGTACCCGCGGCACCATCAATGTCATCGTGGCCGACAAACATCCGCACCTTCAGTATCTCGATGCGGCGGCGGCAACAGAGCATGTCCGGAGGGGAATCGGCCGCTGGGCATGGGCCTCGCAAAACGACCAGCAAAACGACCAAGATCCTGCCGAACCTGACTTGGTGATGGCGGGATGTGGAGACGTTGTCACCCAAGAAGCGCTTGCCGCAACAGCCTTAGTGCGCCAGTCGTTTCCGGAGCTGCGCATCCGATTTGTGAACATCGTGGACCCGTTCCGATTGCGCGTGGCCGATGAACACCCTCACGGCCTGGATGCCGACGCATACGCCGCGCTGTTCGGCGAATCATGCCCCGTGGTGATGAACTTCCACGGGTACCCAGGGTTTGTTCGTCAACTTCTGTGGGGTCGTCCGGAGCCAGAGCGCTACTCCCTCCACGGCTACGGGGAGCGGGGTTCCATCGACACCCCTCTCAAGCTGGCAATCGTCAACCGCACCGATCGATTCCGCTTGGCCGTAGACGCCATGGCCATGCTCGTGGAGCGGGGCGCACTCGACGCTGCCCAACGGGTCCATGCAGCTGAAGTGATGTGCACCCTCGAAGCCCGGATCCTCCAGGCTGACGCAACCGCCACGAACAGCGGAGTCGACGCTGATGTCGACGCCAAGTGGACCTGGCCAGACCAGTTCCTACCCTCTGCCTGAAACTGAGCAACCGGCGACGCACCTCCGGCGTCCCCGGGGGCAAACCTGTCCGACCGAGTCTCACTTCGTCCGATTCGCACTGTCACGTGACGACTCTCCCGTTGGTCACCCGACACTTTCCCGAGTCGCTCCCGCACCAAACCTGCTCCAACGTTGGCCGTCCAGCAACCAACGTCGCCAAATAGCTCCGAAAAAGGCCCCCAAAACACAACGTTGGCGGCGTAGCCACCCAACGTTGGTTGCTACGGACCCAACGTTGGTTCCGAACGGGAGGTCTCGAACGGACTGCGGTTCTCAAAAGATTGCCGTTCTCAAAGATTGCGGTTCTCGAAAAGACCACCGGTTCTCGAATGCGGCGTTTCCTCTGACGACGGCGGTTCTCTAAAGGTCCTGATTGACAGGACTGCGGTCCATGGAACAAATACGTCAGTGACAGTGCGAATGGGTCGAGATACCACTCGACCGGGTCGAACGATCAGCCTCGGGCGGCGCTGTGTGCTTCGGTGGCTGCCAGCACGCTCTGGCTTCCGGGTCCGCCGTTCGATGCTGGCTCGGGCCGGAACGCGGTATCGCACAACGCAGCAGCAGTTGCCCCCACGCTGAGGCTGAGCGCGTCGAGGTCGTACCCGCCTTCGAGGAACAGCAACAACCTTCCGTCGGACGGGGCCAGCGACCGCACTCGTGTGGTGAGGTCTGCAAAGTCAGCCGACGTCAGCAACAAGTCTCCAAGTGGGTCGTCTCGGTGTGCGTCGTAGCCCGCTGAGACGAGTACCCACGTCGGTGCAAAATCCTGGGCCACGGGTGCAATGAGCGTGTCGAATGCCTGCAGGTAAACGTCGCCAGTAGCACCAACCGGTAGCGGCACGTTGACGGTGCGCCCTGGAGCGAAGGAACCACCTGTCTCGTGCACGCTGCCGGTTCCCGGATAATACGGGTACTGATGAAGCGAGACGAACTGCACGCGGTCGTCGTCCCAGAACGCCTCTTGGGTGCCGTTGCCGTGATGCACGTCCCAGTCCAAAATCAGGACGCGCTCTCCACGTTGCACAAGCGCAGCCGCAGCAATAGCCACGTTGTTAAAGAGACAGAACCCCATCCCACCGGACGGCCGCGCATGGTGCCCTGGCGGCCTTGCCAGGATCAACCCGCTCTTGGCGGCACCCGCATCGAGCGCGTCGATCGCCACCAGCCCAGCGCCTGCAGCGAGTAGGGCCGTCGACCACGACCCCTGGCAGAGAGGCGTGTCAGCGTCTAACTCCCCCGCGCCAGAACGGCAGAGTGTTTCGAGCGCCGCTATGTACTCGGGCGCGTGCACCAGCTTGAGTTCGTCCACCGTGGCGGGACGCGACGTACTGGTCAGTGCTGCCTCCGACACTCCTGCCATCCGCACACCCTCAAGAGCCGCCACGGTACGGGCCGCGTGCTCCGGATGGTCGCCAGTAGCATGCCGGTCCTCCCTCCGATTCTCAACAATCACGAGAGGCGCAGTGTGTGGCTGAAGCATCGCTCCCAGTCTGCCCTGTGCTGATCCCGTACAACCAGGGTCGAACGGCACGATCGAAGAGCGACAAAGAATCGCAGGGCCGTTCGGCCCTGTCGAATTTCGAGTCCGTCGATGATGATCAGACCATGCCGACTGATCCGCCAATCGCGCCACTGCACGGTCTGCGTATTCTCGTGGCCTTCGACGGTTCGAGTAAGGACGGCCCTGCCCTGAAGTGGGCGCTGAGCGCGGCGGAAGCGTTCGGAGGAACCGTCGACGTCATCCACGCCCTTGGCCTCCGGGACTCCTCCCGTCACTCCACGGAAACGGGCGAGACCGTTCGCGCACATGCGGAACAGGAATGCCGCCAGGCGTTGCAAACCGTCATCGACACTGCGGCGCCAGACGCAGATGTGGCGTCTATCCAACTGAGAATCGAACCGGGGCACCCTGTGCTTCTGCTGCTTCGCGAGATCGAACGTACCCAACCGGACCTCGTCGTACTTGGGCGCAGTCCGGCGCATTCCGGAACAGCCACGCTTGGGTCCGTCAGCCGTGAGATTGCCAGCAAGTCTCCCGTCCCGGTGGTTGTGGTTCCGTTCGATTCATTTGCGCCCTAGACGCGACCTCGGCCCGCGGCATCCACAAGGGAGCCACGGGCCGAAGCGTCAGTCTGTTAGGAAGACCGGTTGCCGCTTGGCAATCCTGAAGGACAAACACACGCTCGAAACAATCAGTTCACAGAGGAGCAACAGCTCGGACACGGCGAAACTTACGTTGGCTCCTATGCCCGAGACCGCAGCGACAAACGACGACACGCTGCTGCGTGCAACGGGGATCGTCAAGCGTTTCGGTGACTTGATTGCCAACGATCACGTCGACCTGACCATCCGTCGTGGCGAGGTCCATGCCGTTCTCGGGGAGAACGGCGCAGGCAAGTCGACCCTCATGAAGGTCGTCTTCGGCCTCTACCCGGCCGACGAGGGAACCATCGAAATCGACGGACGACGGGTCGAGATGACCAGCCCGGTCGTGGCCCGTGACAACGGTGTGGGAATGGTCTTCCAAGACCTGCGATTGGTGCCGGCGCTGACAGTTGTGGAGAACGTTGCGCTGTCTTTGTCCCTGACCGGTCTCCGACTCAATCGCAAGAAACTTCGTGCACAGATTAACGAGGCCTCGTTGCGCTTCGGGCTTCAGGTCAACCCCGATGCAACGGTGCGGGACCTGTCAATCGGTGAACGCCAACGCGTCGAGATCCTGAAGGTACTGCTCACCGGGGCTCGCCTGGTAATTCTCGACGAACCAACGAGCGTGCTTGCACCGCAAGAAGTTGACGACCTCTTCGACGGGCTGCGCTCGTTACGCGACCAGGGCCTCTCGGTCGTCGTGATCACCCACAAGCTGGCAGAGAGTCGTTCGATCGCGGATCGCATCTCTGTCTTGCGAGGCGGGCGACTCATCCTTGGTGGCGTTGACCCGAAGGACCTCACCGATGACGAAGTCATCGAAGCCATGGTGGGCCGGCAGGTCCGCCCCCTTTCTGCCGGACGACCCGTCATCCCCTCAGGTCGTCCGGCAGCACTCTTTTTGCAGGGCGTCAGCCTGGTTGATCACCGGCTTGGGACGTTGCTGTCTTCCGTCAGCTTCCACGTGGGCGCTGGCGAGCTCGTGGGCGTTGCTGGTGTGGCAGGAAACGGTCAGCTCCCGCTGTATGAAGTTGCTCTTGGTCTCCGTGCGCCGACCTCGGGAACGTGTGCCATCGCAGGAACGTTGCTTGCCAAGCCGACCCCCCGACGAGCACTCGCAGCGGGCGCCGTTGGAATCCCAGAAGACCCGGTTCGTGATGCTGTTGTGCCGGGACTCACCGTTCATCAGCACACCGCCCTCGATGAACTCACGTCGCTGCGCAAAGGTTTCGGCATCGACTGGCCCCGAGTGTCCACGATGTACTCCGACCGGAACGAGGCAAGCGGTCTGCGAGCTGTTGGAGGGGACCGACGCCTTGAGCATCTGTCTGGCGGAAACATCCAACGAGTGATGCTTGTGCGTGCGTTCGGCGCAGAGCAAGCCTCGCTACTGGTAGCCGCATACCCCAGCCGCGGCCTGGACATCGCCGCAACCCGACGCACCCAAGAACTGCTGCTGGAAAAACGGCTGCTGGCTGCGGAGTGCTGTTCATCTCCGAAGACCTGGACGAACTCTTCGAGATAAGCGATCGCATTGTTGTACTCCACGGCGGTGAAGTCGCTGGTGTCGTCGACCCAGCCGAAACGGATCGCTATGAGGTCGGGCGCATGATGCTTGGTGCAGCCAATCCATCAGAAGCCATGGCAACCTCGAGCCGACTGGCAGTCCCAGCGTGACAACCACCGTCGCTACGACCGTGCCGCTGTCCTCGCGTCGGCCGAAGATCGCAAAGTGGCAAGGACCTGCGCGCACCGCCGGAGCCTTTGCGGCGGCGCTCGGCGGGTTCGCAGTACTGATGCTCCTCAAAGGCGTCAATCCAATCACTGCATACAGCGACATGTTCGTCTCGACGTTCACGGACCCGTCTCAGCTCGCGGGCATCCTTGTCCGGGCAACGCCAATCATCCTGGCTGGTCTGCGGTCGCTGTTCCGGCCCGCGCCGGCTTGATCAACGTCGGCGGAGAAGGACAGCTCATCATCGGCGGGCTCGCATCGATGGGTCTTGCGCTCGTAGTGGATGGACGCCTGCCCGGGCCAATCGTATTGGTGCTTATGGCTATCGCAGGTGCACTTGGCGGCGGAGCGTGGTCGGCAATTGCGGCGATCCTGCGGTTGAAGATCGGCATCGCAGAATCAGTCACCACACTGCTGTTGAACTACGTGGCACTAGACCTCATGTTCTTCCTGATCTACGACCGTTGGAAGGACAGGGAGGGTTCTGGGCAACCGGCAACTCGGCCGCTTCGCACCTCCGAGCACCTCCCACTCTTTGGATCGACCCGTGTACACCTCGGTCTGCTGATTGCTCTCATCGCGGCGCTCATCGTGTTTGCCGTGTTCCGCACCACCTCGTGGAGTTTCCGCCTGCAGGTTGTCGGTGGCAACGCAGAAGCGGCTCGACGAGCGGGGCTGCGGGTCACCGGTTTGGTCACCAGCGCCATGGTGGTTGGCGGGATGCTGGCTGGCCTTGGCGGGTTCGCTCAACTGGCCGGCGCCGAGTTCAAGATCCGCTCGGGTTTTCTTGTGGGATACGGCTACATCGGATACCTCGCCTCCTGGCTCAGCCGCCATCGGCCCTTGGGCGTGGTGTTCGCTTGTCTCCTGCTGTCCAGCATTGCAATCAGCGGTGACAGCCTGCAGTTGGACTCACACCTCCCAGCTGCCAGCGTCAACGTCCTGATGGCGCTCGTCCTGTTGGGCGTGTTCGGGTTCGGCAAGCGCAAAGCCGCAGCCGCATGAACCTGATCATCGAGGTCCTCACCGGCGGCGTCCGGGGAGGTACATCCATCCTCTTCGCAGCTCTGGGCGAGTCCATTGCTGAGCGCGCCGGGGTGGTCAACCTCGGTACTGAAGGATCGATCCTCGCCGGTGCACTGGCTGGTTATGCAACCGCTTCGGTGACCGGTCACCCGTGGCTTGGTGTTGCCGCAGGCGCCGCGGCCGGTGGTCTCCTCGCACTCGTGCATGCGTTCATGGTGCTCAGCCGTGGAGCGAACCAATTGGCAACCGGTCTCGTGGTGTTGTTCCTCGGGCTCGGCCTGACGTCGCTGTTCGGTGTTGCGTACGTGCAGGCTCTTGCCCCCACGTTCCGTCCTTTGAACATGCCGTTGTTGCACCGGATCCCGTACATCGGTGAAATCGCCTTCCGACAAGATCCCTTGGTCTATTTATCATTCGTTGCAGTCCCGATGCTGTGGTGGTTCATCAACCGCAGCCGCTGGGGCGTGCTGCTTCGGGCCGCCGGAGAACGCTCGGAAGTCCTCGTTGCTACAGGGCACCCGGTCAAGCCGATCCAGTATGCAGCGGTGGTTGTCGGCGGCATGTTTGCAGGTATCGGCGGCGTGCATCTCTCCACGGCGTACACGAAGTCCTGGTTCGAGAACATGTCACAAGGTCGCGGTTTCGTGGCCGTTGCCGTGGTCATGTTTGCAGCCCGCCATCCGTTCAAGGTCGCAGGTGGCTCGTACCTCTTCGGCGCAGCCCTTGCGCTCTCCCCCGCCCTACAAGCACGTGGCTACGGCATCAACCAGTTTGCGCTCGACGCGGTGCCGTATCTCGTGACCCTGGGTGTGCTGATTCTGCTCGGCCGACGGCGTGCCGCAGACACCCCCGAAGGTCTTTCCAAAGTCTTTGAAGTGGCGGCCGGTTAGCCGGACCGACACTTGTTTCACCCACCCATCAACCACCACCACCCGACCCATCGGAGCCTCCCTTGCGAACTCGCCGTCTCTTACCCGTTCTCCTCGTGTCCACAGCACTGCTGCTTGCCGCCTGTGGAAGCGATACCACGTCCACCGACACCACTGAAGTAGCCCCAGACACAGAGGCCGTCCTAGAAACGACGCTGGCAGCAACAGACACTGTTGCCTCGGCTGCAGCAGGGACCGGACCTGGCGCGGGTTCCACCAAGGTCGGCTTCATCTTCGTGGGTCCAAAGGATGACTTTGGCTACAACCAGGCTGCTTACGAAGGAAGCCAGGCCGTGAAAGCAAAGTTCCCAGACCTTGAGATCCTCACCGCTGAATCGGTTCCGGAAGACGACAATGCCACTCGTGTCATGGAGAAGATGATCTCCGACGGAGCAAAGATCATCTTCGCCACGTCGTACGGTCACTTGGACCCAGCCTTGAAGGTCGCAGCCGCCCACCCAGACGTCGTTGTGGTGCAGCAGGGCAACTTCATCAAGGACGCGATGCCAGCGAACAGCGGCACCTACTTCGGCACCGTGTACGAACCCGTGTATCTCGCGGGCATCGCCGCAGGAAAGGCAACCAAGAGCAACAAGCTTGGTTACGTCTACGCCTTCCCAATCCCTCAGACAATCGCCAACATCAACGCATTTGAACTGGGTGCGCAGTCGGTCAACCCCGCAGCACAGACCTACGTGGTGAGCACATCAAATTGGTGTGATCAAGCGAAGCAAGCCGAAGCCGCCAAGAGCCTCTTTGCCCAGGGCATCGACGTCATCACGCAGCACCAGGACTGCACTGCAACCATCACAAAGGCCGCCGAAGAGGCAGGCAAGATGGTCGTTGGCTACCACGCCGATGCATCCTCACTTGCACCCACCGGTTGGGTGACCGGTTCGGAATGGATGTGGGGAGACCTCTACAGCGACATCGTCGCCACGGCCATCGCTGGCAACTTCACCGGTTCGAAGTACAACGCAAACTTCCGTGTCGGCTTCAAGGATGGGGCCAACCCATTCGTGCAGTCGAAGTTCGGTGCGATGGTTGACGACGAGACCAAGGTGCTCATCGAAACCACAAAGGCAGACATCTCCAGCGCAGAAGGTTCCCCGTTCAAGGGACCAATCACGGCGCAGGACGGTACCGAAATGTTCCCCGCTGGTGTACCGGATTACGCATCAGTTGAAGCCGGGAATACCGCCTTCGTGAAGGGCGTCGTCGGCGAGATTCCGAAGGGCTGAATCACTCGGGACCAGCCTGAACCAGACCCTTAACCATGAGACGAATTTGACCCGCGCAACGGAAATGACGAATGCAGATTGATGCAAACCCTTACAGATGGCCTTACGACGGCGCGATCCACGCCAACCGAACGGCGCTTCTGTGTATCGACTGGCAAACTGACTTCTGTGGCGCGGGCGGATACGTCGACACCATGGGCTACGACCTCTCGCTCACGAGGCGAGGACTTCAGCCAACAGCAGCCGTACTCCGCGGAGTGCGCGCTGCTGGCTGGAAGGTGTTCCACACCCGAGAAGGCCACCGGCCAGACCTCTCGGACTGCCCGCCCAACAAACGATGGAGGTCGGCGTCCATCGGCGCTGGCATCGGCGACGTTGGCCCATGTGGCCGCATCCTGGTGCAAGGTGAACCTGGATGGGAAATTGTCCCAGAGGTTGCGCCGCTTGCCCACGAACCCATCATCGACAAACCCGGCAAAGGCGCGTTCTACGCCACCGACCTCGACCTGTTGTTGAGGACAGCCGGCATCACCCACCTTGTCTTCACCGGCATCACCACGGATGTCTGCGTGCATACGACCATGCGCGAAGCGAACGATCGGGGCTACGAATGCCTCCTTCTGAGCGACTGCACCGGAGCCACCGATGAAGGCAACTATCAAGCAGCGCTGAAGATGATCACGATGCAGGGAGGCGTCTTCGGCGCCGTGGCCACATCAGCTGACCTCCTCGCTGTGCTCGGCACTTCTGCAGCGCTCGACACCTCTTCTGCACTCGACGAACTCGCCGCAGCCAATGCGCCCGGTGCGGTGTGAACCCGCCGCCAGGGCTTGATGTGCTCGGCTGGAGCATCCAGGATCACCTCGCCGCACGACGGGCCGGCATAACGGCCGAATCCGTCATCAACGCGGTTCTACACGCGGTTGAGACAATCGACGATCGTGCGATCCTGATCGGCGAACCGCTTCGCGAGTCTGCACTTGTGTCGGCCCGGACCGTAGACGCAATCGACCTGGCCGAACTTCCATTGCACGGTGTTCCGTTCCTCGTCAAAGACAACATCGATGTGGCGGGTGCGCCCACAACCTGTGCCTTTCCTCCGTATCTTCGCGTCGTGGAAACTGATGCGGCTGTCGTTGCTCGCCTGCGCGCAGCTGGCGCAATCCCCATCGGCAAAACCAACCTCGACCAGTTCGCAACGGGGCTTGTCGGCACACGCTCGCCGTACGGGGTTCCGACCAATCCGCTCAACGCCTCGCTCGTTCCTGGTGGCTCAAGTTCTGGGTCAGCGGTTTCTGTGGCCCGCGGGCTGGTCCCCTTCTCGCTGGGTACCGACACAGCGGGTTCTGGTCGTGTGCCTGCGGCGATGTGCGGCATTGTCGGCCTGAAGCCAACCCTTGGCAGACTTCCGTCCATTGGGATGGTGCCAGCCGTGCGACGCATCGACTGCCCATCAATCTTCGCCCGGAGCGTGGCCGACGCCCGTTTGGTGGCCGGCCTCGCTGCCGGACCACTTGAAGGCGATGCCTATTCTCGAAAACCGTCCGAAGCAACACGTGCCATCCGATCCGTTGGCGTACTCGGTCCAGAGGGCGGGGCGAGATCGCTGATGTCAGCAGCTGCCCAGCACGCTTACGACATGGTCGTTCAGCAGGCTCAGTCGATCGGATTCAACATTGTCGATATTGAGCTGGATGCCTTCCTTGAGGCGGGACGACTGTTGTACGGCGGACCGTTTGTCGCCGAACGCACTGCCGCTGTTGGCGAATACTTTGCTGGCGGCTCCGATCAGACTTCAGACAACCGTTCCGGCGCAGACCCAACAGTCCATTCCATCGTGTCGGGAGGCGCCTCACGCAGCGCGATCGATGCCTATAGGGGCGAATACCAGCTCGCCGAACTGCGCACAGCGACGCTTGGCACGTGGAGTCGCGTCGATGCGCTGCTGTTACCGACTACACCTGGGGTAGCAACGCTTGCGCAGGTGGCTGCCGAGCCAATCACCAAGAATGCTTGGCTCGGAACGTTCACCACCTTCACAAATCTGCTTGACCTCGCAGCGATCTCGGTTCCGGTCGGAGCCCGCCCCGACGGAATGCCGTCAGCGGTGCAGTTGATCGGGCCAGCATGGAGCGACGAGGCTCTCGCAGACGTTGTGGCGCTGCTTCTTGCAGAACCACCGGCAGAAGCCGCGCTACGCCAAGGAGAGATTCCTCTCGTGGTTGTGGGAGCCCACCTCACCGGCATGACGCTGAATGCTCAACTCACCGGTCGCGGTGCTCGTCTCGTTCGAGCAACAAAAACTGCACCCACGTATCGCCTGTTTGCCCTTGCTGGCACGGTGCCACCCAAACCGGGTCTCCAACGAGTGGACGTCGGTGGGGTGTCGATCGCTGTCGAAGTCTGGGCCCTCGGGCCTGCGGCTTTCGCATCCTTCGTTGCCGCGATCCCTGCGCCTCTCGGCATTGGATCAGTTCAACTCGACGACGCAACGTGGTGCAGCGGTTTTATCTGTGAACCGTGGGGCTTTGACGGAGCGGCTGACATCACCCACTTCGGTGGCTGGCGTGCGTACGTGCAATCGAGCCAGCAGGGCGGCCCCGCATCATGAACCCGAGTGGAGCAACCCATGAAGTCGAAAAAGACATGACCATTGATGCACGCCCATTTCCGGTGGAGTTCGACGCATCAAGCACAGCGCTGATCCTGATCGACATGCAACGGGACTTCCTGGAGGCTGGCGGGTTCGGAGAACTGCTTGGCAACGATGTCTCACTACTTCGCCCCACTATTTTGCCGGCAGGTCAGGTGCTTGCAGCGGCTCGCGGTGCGGGGCTGCTGGTCATTCACACGCGGGAGGGTCACCGCCCGGACCTGGCCGACTGCCCACCCGCAAAGCTCACCCGAGGCGGAGTTACGTTCATCGGGACCGACGGTCCAATGGGGCGCATCTTGGTTCGGGGCGAACGCGGACATGACATCATCGACGAACTCGCTCCAATCGATGGCGAACCCGTGATCGATAAGAGCGGGAAGGGCGCATTCCATGCGACGGATCTCGAGGCAATCTTGCGCTCCCGCGACATTGAGACACTTTTCGTTTGTGGTGTGACCACAGAGGTGTGTGTACATACAACCGTACGGGAAGCAAACGACCGCGGCTATCTCTGTGTGGTCCTTGAGGATTGCGTGGGTTCCTACTTTCCAGAGTTTCAACGGGTTGGGATTGCGATGTTCGAAGCGCAAGGAGCAATCTTTGCGTGCGTGTCTGATTCGCAACGGGCCATCGCCGCGCTGGAGACCGCATGACCGGTTGGCTGGTCGCCAGCACCCGGGGTTGGGGCGTTCCTCTGCACGCCGTTGCCGGGCACGTCTCGATGGTGACCTCTTCCACGATCTACTGCACGCTTCAGCAAGCCGACAGTGCTGTGCTGGCCTTGTACACAGACCAGACCCGGCCGCTCTCCTGTTACTCCATCGTGGCGGACCACATACTGAAATACCCCTTCGCTATCGACTCGACGGTCACTATTGCGAACGGGTTGCTCACCATCGAACGCAGCCAAGGTTCGGCGTGCGTCGACCTACGAGCGGCTCGACTCTGGCAACCGCCAGCCATGGTGACCCTCGACCCGCTGATTCGTCAGCAGATGGCTGACGACATCGAGTTGATCGCCGGTTCGGCACTCGTCGAAGCTACGAGGCGAATTGGAACAAGGCTTGACGCGTCGAGATTGGCGCTCGTGACGGAATCAACGCCCAGTGTGCTGCGAGGAGCCGTGCGTCGGTTGATTGGATTTGGTCCTGGGCTGACCCCGTCGGGGGACGATGTGTTGTGCGGACTGCTTGTTACCTTGGCCTATTCGCCGGAACTCTCCGAACATCATTCGCGCTTATCCACCGTCGTCCTGGAGTCGCTCGACGCTACGTCTCACCTCAGCGGGTCTGCTCTTCGGGTTGCGGTCGAGGGACACTGCGATGAGGCCGTTTGCGAGGTTCTCCTGTCAAGCGGTGATTCCGACATGGTACGAGCACAGACGATTCGCAGACTGCTCGCCGTGGGTGCCACCTCGGGAGCCGATCTGCTCACTGGACTGCACGCCGGACTGCGGTTGTCGATGCCCGTCCTTGCAGGTCATTCGAGATGACCACAGACGATCCCATGAACGATGACGTGCCCGCCGAGACAGTCACACGCTCGCTGGTGATGGCGAACCGATATCTGGACTCTGTTGCACTACTTCGTGTTTCAAACAAACTGTCGTCCCTTCCGGGAATCGTTACTGCGACGGCGGTCATGGCCACCGAAGCAAACCTCGCAGCAGCGCTCGACGCAGGCGTTGGGGTTGCCACCCAACCAGCACCAAACGATCTGTTCATCGGCGTTCGTGGCACCAGCGACGCGTGCGAACGTGCATTGTCACTGGCGGCTGAACTCCTGAGTGCGCGTGCGGACCAACGGTCAGGTGCCGACGGAACCTCGGCTCTGGCACCCCGCCCCCACAGCCTGTGGCAACACGTCAGCAACGCCGGCTCTGCAGATCTTGCCCTGATCTCGGTACCGGGCGCCTTCGCTGCCGCCGAGGCCGGGAAGGCACTGGATCTCGGCATGAACGTCATGATCTTCAGCGACAACGTCGACCTCGAGGACGAAGCTGCGCTAAAGGTCCTCGCGTCCGAACGGGACCTCCTTGTTATGGGGCCCGACTGCGGAACCGCCATCATCAACGGTGTCCCGTTGGGTTTCGCCAACGTCGTTCGACGGGGACCGATCGCTGTGGTCGGTGCAACCGGCACAGGCATGCAAGAGATCACGGCCCGGGTGCATCGGCTTGGGTCTGGTATCTCGCAGGCAATTGGTTGCGGTGGTCGTGACCTCAGCGCTCACGTCGGTGGTCGCACCATGCGCGCTGCGTTGGCGTTGCTTTCTGACGACCCGCAAACCAGCGTAATCGTGCTCGCCTCCAAGCCCCCAGATCCGGCAGTTCTCGAGACCATCGTCAGCGCGGCTCACAACGCCATCGCACGGGACAAGAAGGTCGTCGCCGTGTTTGTTGGGTCCAGTCCGCAAACCCAGGACCAGTCGTCAATTGTGTGGGCCTCATCGCTCGCCGAGGCAGCTGACCTTGCTGTCGCTCTAGCCGCGTCCGACGAACGAGAGATCGTGTCCGTGCCCGTGCAGCCGGTGCCTCGGTCATCGCCCTTCGGGAACCGGCGAGGCCACGTGATCCGCGGCGCGTTCGTGGGCGGCACGTTCCGCCACGAAGCATCGTGGGTTCTTGAGTCTTCAGGCGTGGCCACCGAGGTGCGTCAACTCGTTGACTTCGGCGATGACGAATACACGAAAGGAAGGCCACATCCAATGATTGACCCGGCGCTGCGCGACGCATGGGTGGCCGAGGCTTTGGATGATCCAGCCGTTTCGGTTGTGCTCTTCGACGTTGTGCTGGGACACGGCGCACACGGCGACCCGGTTCGCTCGCTCCTGTCAGCGATCAAAGCACGCGAACCCGCTGTGCGCCCGGTGCTCATTGCTCACGTGTGCGGCACCGACCGAGATCCGCAGCCACGCGATCAAATCATCTCTGCACTTACAGCTGCTGGCGTACTGGTGGCCGACTCCAACGTCGAGGCCGCTCATTGGGCGGCAAGCGTTGCTACCCGGACGACGTACTCATGATCGGCACCGGCCTCAGCATCGTCAACGTGGGACTGCAGGCATTCGCTGACACAGCTGCGAGCACGCCTGGCGTAAGCGTTACGCATCTTGACTGGCGCCCTCCCGCCGATGGCGACCCTGCCACAGCGCGCCTCGTACGGTCGCTGCTGGCCAACACCTACGTCGAACGGGCCAACCTGTTGGCCTTGCAGGCATACCTGGCGACCGATCCCGTTTTGGTTGACGTCGCGCCCGCTCGTGAACTCATCGACGACCTCGCCGGCACAGGCGGCACAGGCGGCACCCGTATGTTGTTACACGCCGGACCGCCGATTGATTGGGCTTCGATGTGTGGACCAGTGCGCGGAGCTCTCACCGGCGCTGTGTTGTTCGAACGATGGGCAGAAACGATTGACGAAGCCGAGCGACTTCTCGCCGGCGGCAGTATTGGGTTGATGCCATGTCATGAGCGTGGGGCCGTTGGCCCCATGGCTGGAATCATTTCGCCTTCAATGCCGCTACTTGTCGTGGAAGACAACTCCACGGGTCGACGCGCTTACAGCAACCTGAACGAAGGCTTGGGCAAGGTCCTGCGGTTCGGTGCTTTTGGAACGGAAGTGATCGACCGGCTGGACTGGATGGAAACCCGACTGGGGCCGCTGCTTCGAAGCGTGGTGCGGGCCACGGGCGGGATCGCGATCACCGCGCTGATCGCTCAGGCACTCAACATGGGCGACGAGGCGCACAATCGAAACGTTGCCGCCACCGGTCAGTTCCTCAAACGCATCGCCCCCGCCATCGTGCGATCTTCCAATTCTTCGGATGCTGCGGACGCGTTGCAGTTCATCGCAGGTAACGACCACTTCTTCCTCAACATTTCGATGGCAGCCTGCAAGCTCATGCTCGACGCAGCGAGCGGGGTTCCTGGATCCACGTTCGTTACCGCAATGGCACGTAACGGGGTGGAGTTTGCGATTCGCACCAGCGGCACGGGTGACGCTTGGTTCTGTGCGCCGGCAAAGAAGATCGAAGGCTTGTACTTTCCAGGCTTTGGCCCAGATGATGCATACCTCGATCCTGGGGGATAGCGCCATCACGGAATCGGCCGGCCTTGGCGGCTTTGCCATGGCTGCGGCCCCTGCAATCGTCGGCTTCGTTGGTGGAACGGCTGCCGACGCAAGCGCGGCATAGCCGACGCATGCGAGAGATAACCGTTGGCAGCAACCCGGCGTTCACCATCCCGGCACTGGACTTCGCTGCAACTGCCTCCGGGATCGACGCACGAAAGGTGGTTGACACAGGAATCCTGCCCGTTATCAACACAGGCATCACGTATCGCGAAGCCGGTGTCGGTCAGATCGGCGCCGGGATTACAACTGCACCGTGGACGTGCTTTCGGGACGCATTGCGAGCATTGCCTGCTCCACGAGCACCTCAATGACAATCGTCATCGCGTCGGTGGCAATGCGTTGGTCCACGACGAACACGAATCGATCCTCGACCAACTCGCAGAGGTGAGAGATTCGGCCGGCAATAGTTGACGTACTCGCGTCGGGGCACGACGTGGTTGTCACCCATGGCAATGGCCCACAGGTTGGTTACATTCTCCGGCGCTCAGAACTGTCGTTGGCCGAAGTCGCACCAGTGCCGATTGACTTTGCGGTTGCCGACACCCAAGGCGCCATCGGGCACATGTTTCTCCTCGCACTTCGCAACGAACTGCACCGACGCTCGATTCACCGCATGGTCACTGCCGTAGTGACCGACGTTGTGGTGGCCGAAGACGATCGAGCGTTTCGGGACCCGACGAAACCAATCGGGTCAATGTTCGACCAGAAGAAGGCCGAGGAGTTGGCGGCAACGTTCGGTTGGTCGGTTGCTAACGACTCGGGGCGCGGATGGCGGCGAGTCGTGCCATCGCCGGTTCCCATCGAAATTGCCGAGGCGCAGGCGATCGCAACACTGCTGCGCGCCGGGCATGTGGTGATTGCCGCGGGCGGCGGCGGAGTGCCCGTAGTCCGGATGCCAGACGGACGCTTGAAGCGTGTTGAGGCGGTCGTGGACAAAGACCTCACCTCTGCGCTCCTTGCGCATCAGTTGAACGCGGAGCATGTTGATGCTGCTCACCACAACGGATCGTGTTGCCATCGCATTTGGACGAACTGACCAGCGGTGGCTTTCGGTTGTGGGGGTTGAAGAATTGCGAGCCCACCTGCACGATGGCGAGTTCGGAGCGGGAAGCATGGCGCCAAAGATCGAGGCGGCCATTCGCTTCGTCGATGCCCCTGGCCCCGGCGCCGCGAGCCGCACTGCGGTGATCACGTCGCCGGAGCTACTCATGGCAGCTGTGAGGGGCGACGCCGACGTAGGAACACGAATCGTTCGTTCCACGGTCGACGCGCCTATTAGATGATGATCTTGTTGCTGCTCGGGTGGCCTCAGCCAGCCTTGCCGTTAGCCAAATCGCCAACGTCTTCGAACTCAGTGGTGAGTGGCACAACTTTGCCGTTCTCCAACTTGCTGAACACCACGCTGCGGTTGAACAGCCGCTGGTAGCCCTTCAGACCGTCGGTCCACTCTTTGGTGAAGTCAAGTGTTGGCACCATGCCGTTGAGATCGAGACTTGAGGTACCGGTTGCAGCGTCAAAGAACGACTTTGCATTGACTTCACCCTCGATGCCGTTTGCGACCTTGGTGAATGCAACGTATGCAGCCCAAGTGCCCATGCCGCCGAGGCTGTTGTAGTCCAACTCGTCGGTGTTATAGCCGCCCTCTTTCAGTGCCACGAGATACTCGGCCCATGGTGCGGTGGAAATGTCTGGGTACATACCAGCGATGACGTCGCCGTCCGTTGCCGCTTCGTTGCCCTTTGCAGAAACCGAGTTGAGATTGCCCTGCGGCCCATACTGGCGAGCCTCGGTACCGGACTGTGTCCACGCGGTATTCCACGTGATGAACGGTGTCTCGGAGATGATCGCAATCACGCAGTCAGCACCATCGGTGGCTTGGGCCACTTCAGCCGAATAATCCTGCGCTGTTGGCGGGAGGATGACCGTCTTTCCGAAGCTCTTGCCCAGCGCCTTCATTGCGTTTTCCATCGGAGGCACGAAGATCTGGGCACCATCGATAATGACGGCGTTGATGTTGGTGCATCCGTCGTCGATGGCTCGCTTCACAGCTCCAACCGCGTACATCGGCTGATTGCCGATGGGGAAGGAATGCTTGCTGGTGAGCTCGGCAGGTGTGATTGGGCAGCACGGCCCGAACCACGTAATGTTGGATTCCGCGATAACTGGCACGATGCTCTCTGCGAAGAACGTGAACGAGCCGACTACGGAAACCATCCCTTCCTCAACTGCTTGACGCGCACAGGTAGTGGCAACGGCCGGGTCGAACTGTTCATCACACACGGTGACCTCAAGAGGACGACCAGCAATGCCACCGCGCGAGTTGATGTACTTCGCGTATGCCTCGGCGGTGTTGGCGATGTTCTTGTAGGTCGGTCCAGCGGCATTGAGCGTTGTGACCGTCATGACCTTAATTGGATCACCGGTTGGAGCAGCAGCCAGCGCGGTAGTTGTATCGACCGCCACAGCTTCGGTTGCTGGTGCGGTTGTATCAGTGGTCTCGGTCTCGGCGGCGTCGCTGCTACAAGCAGTGGCTACGAGTGACAGAGCGATGCACGTTGCGGCTATTGCTCGCAATGACCGCGCAGCTTGGGTACCTGATCTCTGCATATTTGGATCCCCTTCGGTGGCAGGGTCGCCCGACGTCAGTGTCGATACATCCCCCTCGGCGCGTCAGTTAATCACCACGAGTCTGAAAATCCCAGATGAAACCTCATCTGGTTTGGACAAGAAAATATGTGCACAGTACGGTTCGCCACGAAGCCCACCGCCCAGACGTTTGTATGTCAACTCGGTGACGCAGGAAGGGTTGGATGAACGAAGTCATCAGATTCGCACTGCTGGGCCTGGGTGTTGGAGCGTTGTACGCGTTCGCCTCCCAGGGCCTCATCGTGATCTACCGAGGTACGGGGGTTTTGAACTTTTCGCTTGGTGCCACAGCGATTGCTGGAGTGTTCATGGAGTGGGAATTGCAGTACGAGCACGGATGGCCGTTCCTGGCCGCCGCTGCAGTCGGAGTCGCCCTTTCTGCGTTCCTCGGAGTACTCACGCACTGGGTGATCATGCGCCCTCTGCGTAAGGCGAGTTCATTGGTCCGAGTCATTGCCACACTCGGCGTCCTGGTTTTCTTCCAGGCCGGAGTCGTGTTGAGATACGGATCAAATGCGCGTCAGGTAGACAGCTGGCTCCCCACCAATCGCGTGACGTTGTGGGGTGACGTCGGCACCACCGCAGATCGATTCATCCTGTTCGCAATTGCCAGTGCGTCGGCGTTTGGGCTCTGGTCGCTGTACCGGTCGAGCCAGTTCGGACTGGCGACCGAGGCTGTGTCGGAAAGCGAACGTTCGGCTTCAGCTGTTGGCGTATCCCCTAACCAAATCGCCGTCCTCAACTGGGCGTTGGGCTCGGCCCTCGCAGCAGTCGCTGGCATTCTCGTTGTACCAATCATCACGCTGCAAGTGACGGCCATGACGGGGCTGGTCCTTGCCGGGCTGGCCGCTGCACTCATCGCAGATTTTCGTTCGTTCCCCATAGCTACGGCCGCCGGTTTCGCTCTCGGTATCGGCCAAACGTTGGTTGGAAGGTTCGTCAACCAACAGGGCCTTGGCCCATCGCTCCCCTTCCTTGTGGTCATTGTGTTCCTGGTGTTTCGCGGGCGCTCGTTGCCTTTGCGGGACTACTTCTTGCGACAGTTGCCAATGGTGGGCAATGGCCGACTGTCGTGGGACTGGATGCTGTTCGGTTTCGGGTTCGTCGTGTTTCTGATGTTGACCAAAAGCTCGAAATGGGTTGATGCGCTCACCGTCACGATGGGCGTTGGCATCGTGCTGTTGTCGATGGTCGTGCTCACGGGATACGCAGGTCAGTTGTCGCTGGGGCAATACGCAATCGCAGGCTTCGGCGCGTTTGTGTCTGGCCGGTTGGTTGCGGTCTTCCACGTTCCGTTTCTTGTCGGCCTTGTCGCTGGTGTCCTTGCGGCTATCCCGCTGGGCGTTGTGTTTGGCCTACCAGCGGTTCGAACGCGTGGCATCAACCTCGCCATTGTCACGCTTGGGTTGGGCACAACCATGGAGTTGATGCTGTTCCGCAACCGCAACTACACCGGTGGAGTCCAAGGGACTCAAGTTGGAAACCCGTCGCTGTTCGGCTTCGACATCGGGTCCATCAAGCACCCGGCCCGTTACGGAATCTTTGTTGTGTCGATGGCAATACTGACGGTCTGGGTTGTCTCCAATGTTCGACGCGGACGCAGTGGCCGAAGGCTTCTTGCGGTGCGCACCAACGAACGGGCCGCTGCATCGCTTGGCATCGATGTGATGGTTGCCAAGTTGTTTGCGTTCGCGTTGTCAGCCGCCATTGCCGCGCTTGGTGGCATCGTTCTTGCGTTTCGACTCAGTTCCATCAGTTACCAGTCGTTCACCAACTTCACCTCGGTGACCTATGTCGGCCTCGTCTTGGTCGGTGGGGTTGGGCATCTGCTGGGAGCGTTCGTCGGAGCAACAATGGCTACAGCGGCCCTGAATCAGGAAGTCCTCGAAGCGACGTGGGGCAACGTGGGCCGGTGGATTCAACTCATCAGCGGCGCAGCCATTTTGCTGACCGTGCTTGCATACCAAGACGGCGTCGCAGCCGAATGGGTGAAGATATTCCGGCTGGCGAAGAAGGCACGCAAATGGGGTCGCCCATACGTCATTGAGTTGGCCGATGTCGCTGATCCAAACGCGGCCACCGACAGATCCAAGGTGGCTCCCCGTTCGTTGAGCATCGAAGGACTCACGGTCCGTTACGGCGCGGTGGTTGCCGTCGACAACGTGACGTACCGCCTAGAACCCGGCACGGTGACGGGACTCATTGGACCGAACGGTGCAGGCAAGACCTCGCTGATCGATGCCATCAGCGGGTTCGCCACTGCCGAAGGGCGAGTGACGATCGACGACGTGGACCTCTCGAAACTGTCCGCCATGAAACGGGCGCGCGCAGGCGTTGCACGTTCCTTCCAATCGTTGGAATTGTTCGAAGATGCCACGGTCTTTGAAAACCTGAGCGTGGCCGCAGACCCACAAGATCTGCGTTCATACATTCGAGATCTCGTTCGCCCTGTCAACCCGCCTTTCCCGCCAGAGGTGGTCAGAGCCATCGTCGAGTTCCAACTTGATCAAGAGTTGCACAGGGACGTGAAAGATCTTTCCTACGGAAAGCGTCGATTGCTGTCCATCGCCAGAGCGGTTGCGATGCATCCCAGCGTCCTGCTACTCGACGAGCCAGCGGCCGGGCTCAGCTCAGCCGAAAGCCTGGAGCTTGCCGGCGTTGTCCGACGTCTCGCCGAAGACTGGGGCATGACGGTTCTTGTCGTCGAGCACGACATGAACTTCGTGATGGGCGTCTGCGATCAGGTGATGGTCCTGGACTTCGGAAAAATGATCGCATCGGGACCACCACAGGCGGTTCGCACCAACCCCGCCGTCATCGCTGCTTACCTTGGCGACGAAACCGAAGAAGCCGCATGAGACCGCTGCTTGAAACACGCAATCTCAAAGCTGGGTACCTCAGCCGAGAGGTAGTGCGCTCCGTCAACCTCAAGGTGCAGCCGGGCGAAGTTGTCTGCCTTTTGGGGCCGAACGGTGCCGGCAAGACCACGACCCTGATGACGATCGCCGGTGAGCTGCTGCCGGTTGACGGCATTGTGCTCTTCGACAACGTTCCTACCTTCACGCCGATGTATCAGCGGGTCCGCAGCGGCATCGGCCTGGTCACCGAAGATCGGCTCATCTTCACCAAGCTTTCGACCCGAGACAACCTTCGCATCGGCGGAGGTTCGGTGGAAGACGCACTTGCACTGTTTCCAGAGCTGGAGCCACGCTTGTCGGTGCGCGCTGGAATGCTGTCCGGCGGTGAACAACAGATGCTTGCGCTCGCACGCGCACTCAGTCGCAAGCCATCGATCCTTCTTGCTGACGAACTGTCGCTTGGCCTCGCTCCGAAGATCGTGGATCGACTACTGGGCGCAGTCCGCTCCGCAGCAGACAAACAGGGAACCGGCGCGCTGATCGTCGAGCAACACGCGCGTAAGGCGTTGAAGTACTCCGACCGGATGTACCTCATGGCCCGCGGACAGATCCAGCTGGAGCTGCCGTCTAGTGAGGCGCTTCTGCGGCTCGATGAAATCGAAGCGGCGTACCTCAGTGGCACCTCCGAGACCGAGGAAGACCACATCGAGCGGCTCCGCCGGAAGAACAAGCGGAAGGCGTGGAGACGTCAACGGGTCCGAGAGCGAGAGCTGGAACGCCTCACCGGAAACGTGGTCTCAACACGGACCACCGAAGAAGACGAGTTCTACCTCGACAAAGAACAGCGTCGACGGGCCATCGCACAACGCCAGAAAAGGAGGTAGCTGATCATGGGCTACAGGACTGCAGAATTGCCACCGGTCGATCTCGACGAGTTCGCAAGCATCCCGTTCTTCGAACGAATGAAGTTGCTGCAGTTGCATTGGGTGGAGCAGGGATTCGGCACACCCAAAAACACCTCCATCTTCTATGTCTGGAAGCTGTTTTGGTATGGCCTGTTTGGCTTGATCTTTGCCGGTGCGTTTACCAAAGGGCTGGAGTTCAACAACATCAGCGGATGGTGGGACGAGCCAATCCTCTATCAGAAGCTCATGATCTGGACCATCCTTTTGGAGATCATGGGATTGGCCGCAACGTGTGGTCCGTTGGCGTTCCACTTTGATCCGCCCATCGGCGGCATCCTGTATTGGTGGCAAAGCGACACGCTTCGTGTGCCGCCTTACCCAAACCACATTCCGTTTACCAAGGGCACCCGCCGCACGCCATGGGACTCTGGTTTGTACAAGGCGATTCTCGTCAGCCTGCTGTTGCTCTTCTTCCTGTCCCCCCAACAGGTGGACGGCCTTCCGGAGGGCAGCGCTGGCATCTTGCCGCAGTGGGCGATATTGATCTACTGCGGTCTCATCATCACGATGGGACTGCGCGACAAGGTGGTGTTCCTCTCCTCACGAGCCGAGCAATACGTACCAACGCTGATGTGTTTCGCGTTGTTCAACGATTTTCACGACATGGTGATTGCCGCCAAGATCTTCATCGTTGTGATCTGGATGGGGGCAGGCTTTTCGAAGATGCAGCATGGCTTCTCTTCCACTGTGGCCATCATGATTCAGAACACTCCATGGGTGGTGTGGGACAAGTTTCGCAAGGCAACGGTTCGTGATTACCCCAACGACCTGCGGCCGTCGAAGCTCACGCACTTCGTTGCGCATGTGGGAGGCACCACATGCGAGCTGGTCATGCCGTTGGTCTTGCTGTTCTCGCCGTACCGCAGTCTGACGTGGATTGCCATCATCTCGATTTGGATGCTGCACACGTTCATCATTTCCACGTTCCCACTTGCGGTGCCGTTGGAATGGAATGTGTTCTTCATGTTCTGTGTGGCGTTCCTCTTCGCCAACTTTCACGCCAGCGAAGGATACGGAGTCGGCGATATGAACCCCATCCTGCTGGGCATCGTGTTGTTCGTTGCGTTGTTCCCCATTGTTCTTGGAGCGCTGCGTCCGCAGTACGTGTCCTTCCTCATTGGGATGAAGCAGTACGCCGGTAACTGGGCAGCGGCCAGTTTCTCGTTCCGCAACAAAGCGATGGAAGATCGCATCAACGAGCGCATCGTCAAGTCGTCCGACAACCAGATCGACCAGATCGAGCCGTTGTTCGGAAAGGAGATCTCCGAGATCTTCATTCAAAAGGCCGTCGCCTTCCGGATGATGCATCCAATGGGACGTATGCATATGTCTGCGCTGATGCGCCACACCCCTGGGTTAGAAGATCGGGTCCAACGAGAGGGCGAGTTCGTCAGCAACGTGCTGACGGGCTGGAACTTCGGTGACGGTCATTGCATCGACGAGAGACTGATCGCCGGGCTGCAGGAGCGTTGCCAATACGAACCTGGCGACGTGGTGGTGGCGTGGACCGAATCGCAGCCGGCCTTCAGTAAGAAGGTGCAGTACCGAGTGATCGACGCGGCGCTTGGCTGTGTGGAGAAGGGCTGGTACCACAACGACGATGCCGCCAACGAGCAGCCGTGGCTACCCAACGGGCCTATTCCGCACACGGTGACCTGGACGATGCCTGGCTACGTCGCACCAGGCGTTGCCCATCCCGGCACCGGAGGCCGCACGTGATCCGTCGTACTGTGAAACGGTGACCACTGCGATTGTTGTTGGTGCCGGACCCAACGGTCTGGCTGCTGCAGCTCGTCTCGCCAGGGCGGGGCTAGAGGTCACTGTCCTCGAGGCAAGCGACACCATCGGTGGGGGCACCCGCAGTGCCGAGATGATCGTGCCCGGCCTGCTGCACGATCATTGCTCTGCGTTTCACCCAATCGCCGCGGCCTCGCCTTTTCTGACAACGCTCGACCTTGGCGCTTACGGGCTGCAATGGTTGAGCCCAGAGGTGGATTGTGCCCATCCTTTGGACAACGGTTCGGCTGCGGCCTTCTACCGTTCGATCAACCGCACGGCTGACAGCATGGGCATCGACGGGCGACGCTGGCGGCAAGTCTTTCAGCCGCTTCTTGCACGATTCGACAACGTGTTGGCCGACAGCACGCAACCTGTCCTCAGGGTACCCCGCCACCCTCTGGCGCTTGCCCGGTTCGGCACATTTGCCGCATTGCCAGCAACAACACTCGCACGGGCTTGGAAGACGGAGGAGGCCAAAGCGCTGTGGGGCGGAGTCGCCGCACACGCGTTCTACCGGTTGGATCGTCCCTTTACCAGCGCAGTCGGCATGATGCTCTTGCTGTCAGGACACGCCGAAGGGTGGCCCGTCGCCAAAGGTGGATCGCAGGCAATCGCGGACGCGCTTGCTGCAGACATTCGAGCGCACGGCGGTAGGATTGAAACGGGACATCGTGTGACGTCGCACAGCGACCTCCCAAAGTGCGACGTGCTCATGCTGGATGTCCCTCCGTCAGCGGCTGCCAACCTCCTTGGTGACCGGTTACCGCACCGCGTGGCGCGTTCTTACCGGTCCTTCAAACACGGACCGGGAGCATTCAAGGTGGACTTCGCTGTTGAAGGCGGGGTGCCATGGACCGCGGACATTGCGCACACGGCCGGAACCGTTCACTTGGGTGGCAATCTCCAGGAAATCGTCACCAACGAAGCAGCGGTTCATCGTGGATCCATGCCAAACCAACCTTTCGTCCTGGTGGGTCAGCAGTACCTGGCCGACCCCGGGCGTTCTGTTGGCAACGTGCATCCGGTCTGGAGCTATGCACACGTACCAAACGGTTTCACCGGTGATGCAACGGAACCGCTCATCACGCAAATCGAGCGGTTCGCTCCCGGCTTCCGTGAACGAATCGTCGGTATGGCCGTCAGGTCCACGACGGAACTGTCCGTGAACAACGCCAATTTCGTTGGTGGCGACATCATCGGTGGAGCGTCGTCACCCAAGCAGTTGCTGTTCCGGCCACGGTTCGCTCCCAATCCGTATTTCACCGGCGTACCGGGGACCTATCTCTGTTCGGCATCCACTCCCCCAGGGGCCGGAGCCCACGGCATGTGCGGCGCCAACGCAGCAGCCCGAGCGCTTGCTGAACTGGGCGTCACGACTCCCTAGCGCGTGGGCGCTTGCGCCGGAGTATTCGGTTGTAACGCTGGAGCATCACCGGAAGCGACCCTCTCACGATTCGCTGGAACTGTGGTTCAGACACAAACCATGTGAACTGACGAAATGGGTCAAGATTCATTCAGAGTGTGTCGACCAGAAGTCCCATATGTCGACAGGAAATTTTCCCCAGCCAACGGCGACCACAGCGAAGCGGTTCCGAGGGAGGTCCCGTTTATCGACCCTGTCGAAAATCCTTGTTGGAGTCACCGTCGCCACCTCGGGCCTCGCGGCGCTTACCATCAACCCGGCCAACGGCGCCGTGGACCTACAGCGACCCGTGAATGAGCGTCTTGCCGCTGGACAACAGACATGCGTCGTGATTTCCGATGGCGGAGTTCGCTGCTGGGGCAATAACTCCGGCGGGCAGATGGGAATTGGCGGCGGAACCCCGACGTCGAACGTTGACCTGGGGGGCGTACGCGCAGCGGCCGTGACCTCCGGATCGCACTCATGCGCCTTGCTCGTGGATGGCAACGTACGTTGCTGGGGGATTGCCACTGCCGAGTTGGGCGGATCTAGCCAATCGACAAACGTCAACTTCGGTGTTGGCATCACTGCTTCTCAGATTGCAAGTACCAACTCACATACGTGCGCGATTGTGACGGGCAACGAACTCCGTTGCTGGGGTGAACCCTCGTCGGGCCAGCTCGGCGGATCGTCGCTGACGACATCGGTGGTCTTCGAACCCGGCGTAACGGTGAAACAGGTTGCAGCCAGCATCGCCAATACGTGCGTCATCTTGTCAACAGATGATGCCCGGTGTTGGGGCTACAACGGCGAGGGTCAGTTGGGCGGTTCCTCCCAGACCACGAACATCAACTTCGGCGGCCTGAAGGTGGCACAGATCGAAGCCGGTGACTGGCACTACTGCGCCATCCTGGTGGGTGGAAGCGTTCGTTGTTGGGGATGGAACGACGGCGGCTCCCTTGGCGGCTCCTCGATCTCAACTGACGTTGATCTAGGTGGCGCAACGGCAATCGATATCGCTGCCGGTCGTAGCCATTCATGTGCGTTGCTCTCAGACGGAAACGTTCGCTGCTGGGGGTCTGATGCCTCTGGCCAGCTCGTCGGTTCTTCCCGGCTCCTCAACGTGGAACTTGGCGGCGCAACCGCCGTTGCCGTCGATGCCGGATGGGCAAATACGTGCGTCGTGCTCAGCACGGGCGCTGTGCGCTGCTGGGGCCAGACGTTGTACGGAGCAACAGGCGGGGGGACAAACCTTCTGGACGTAAACATGGGCTCGGCCAACGTGCTCAACACCCCGACAACGACCACCACGACCACAAGCACCACGACCACAAGCACCACGACCACAAGCACCACAACCACGACGCTGGCTCCGACCACGACCAGCACCACCACGACCACAGAACCAACCACGACCAGCACGACGACAACGTTGGCGCCGACAACCGTCAGTACAACGACGACTTCAACGACAGCAGCTCCGACAACAGCAGCTCCAACAACAGCAGCTCCGACAACCGCAGCTCCGACAACAGCAGCTCCGACAACAGCAGCTCCGACAACAGCAGCTCCGACAACAGCGACTCCCACGACTGCCGCAACCACAACGGCTCCGACCACGACTCCAACGACCGTCGCAACAACAGCTGCAACAACGGTCGCTCCGACAACGGTCGCTCCGACCACGGTCGCCAATTTGGCTCCGGCCCCCTTGCCGCAAGTCACCGCAGCGTCACCGACACAGCCCGCATCGACCACATCAGCCACAACAACTGCGCCCGCGACCACGGCCTCGCCCACCACCGTTGCGTCCACCACCGTCGCACTCGCAGCCACGAAGCCAGGCACAGCGGCTACGACCACGACGAAGCCAAAGTCTCTTGCCCTCGTTGCCCCGACCGCGGCAACAGCCGCACAGCAGAAAGCACAACAAGCATCGGCAGCAGCAACCAAGCAGGCCGCGGCCACAGCAAACAAAGCAGCAGCAGCCGCTAAGGCAGCGAAGGCAGCCCAAGACTTGGCAAAAGCCAAGCCAACCGCAGCCAACAGGAAAGCTGCAGTGAAAGCTGCAGCAGCAGCCACAGCTGCCAAGAACGCATCCACCAAGGCTGCTACCGCCGCAACCAAAGCAAAGGCCGCAGCGACCAAAGCCAATGCCGCCGCAACCAAAGCACCAGCCAAGGCAGCGACCAAGGCCGTAACGAAAGCACCCACAAAGGCCGTAACAAAAGCACCAGCCAAAGCAGCGACCAAGGCACCGACCAAGGCCGTAACAAAAGCACCAGCCAAGGCAGCCACCAAGGCAACCACCAAAGCAGCGGCCAAGGCACCGTCGAAGGCCGTGACGAAAGCACCCGCAAAGGCCACAACCAAAACAAAGGTGGCTGCAGCAAGGGCAGGAGCGGCGAAGGCAGCAACCAAAGCCGGTGTGGCGAAGTCCGCGGCAAAGAGCGCCGTCAAAGCACCTCTTCCGACGAAAGCCGCAGCGAAAGCCAAGGCCACGGCCAGCGCGAAGGCGGCGACAAAGGCGGGCGCAAAGGCCTCCACCAAAGCAGGACAAGCCAAGTCAGCGGCCAAAGCCGCGGTGAAGGCTCCAATCAAGGTTCCCACCAAAGCACCCACAAAAGCAGCAACAAAAACACCAACCAAGGCAGCAACGAACTCACAACCCAGGACTGGGACGAAGTCCACGGCAAAGGCTCCTACAGCGAAGGCACCCGCCGCTGCGAAGGCACCCGCAAAGGTCGTCAAACCGCCGACAAAGCAATCCAAAAACAAAATCCCAACAAGGAAGCCCACAGCCAAGTCCGGCAAGTAGCCACGAAACAGCCCGGCAACCCGATTTCGTGTTGCCGGGCGCTGACCTTCGACACAAATCGGTCGGAGCTAGAACCGACAGAATCGTTCGCAACGGTGAAGAACCCGTAGTCTCCACTCTGGTGCCGGTCGCATCACTGCGTTCGCCCACCTGCCAACACGAGGAGAGCCCATGAGCACAACTGAACTCCCAGTCATTCCTGACGGGGTGGACGCCGCCGAAACCATCCGCTTCGTTACGGACAACACGCCAACAACGTTTCTGTGGAACTACGAGCGGTCACGTCCGCAACTGGTGACGCTCTACAACAAGGCCATGTCGTCGCAGTGGTCAAGCGTGACCGAGCTTGACTGGTCAACCCCCGTGGACCCCGAGCAGATCATCGACTGGAACTCCCCAGTGATGGTGCTCGCAAAGGCAGCCAAAGACCTTCCCGGTTCGCCGCTCAAGTCGTGGGGTGACAAGGAGTTCACACAGCTCGGCCTTGAAGCGTTGAAGGCATCACTCAGTCAGTTCGTGCACGGTGAGCAGGGTGCCATGTTGACGGCGGCCAAGATCACCTCCACCGTTCCGTGGATGGATGCCAAGTACTACGCGGCAACCCAAACAATCGACGAGGCCAGGCACACCGAGGTGTTCCAGCGTTACCTCAGCGAGAAGGTCGGCGAGCAGTACCCCATGGGGCCCTTCTTGCAGGACCAGGTGTTTGGGCTGTTGGAAGATCCTCGTTGGGACATGGCGTATCTCGGCATGCAGATCATCATCGAGAGTCTGGCGCTTGCAGCCTTCGGGGAAATGCTGCGACGCGTCGATGAGCCCCTCTTACGAAAGCTGCTGCGGTACGTGTTGGCCGATGAAGCTCGTCACGTTGCGTTCGGCATTCTCAGCCTTGGCGAGTACTACCAAGAACTCACCGAAGCCGAACTCAAAGACCGACAGGAATTCCTCGCCGAGAACACGCTTCGTAATCGCTCACGTTCCACTACTCCAGAGATGTGGGAGCGTCTTGGCGTCAGCGTGGACAAGGTGCTGCCGTACCTGATGCAAGCGGCCGGCAGCTTGGGACTGGACCCTGGAGCGGCGTTCCAGAAAGCGTTCTTCTCGAAGCTTGTACCTAACGTCCGCAAACTTGGGCTCTTGGATGCCAACAACGGCTACCTACGGCGCCTGTGGGATGACGCGGGCCTCCTGAAGTATCAGTTCGACGACGACACGGCTGCTGACTACGAGCAGTACGACGCCGTTGCCCAAGATCGTGCGGCAAAAGCCACCGCTTCGTAGCACCCACGCACCCACGAGTACGTCCGGGTTTCGCATGAAGAACGTCGCCCGGACCGCGCCGCGTTTTACGCAGGTAGCTGAGTAATCCAATACTGGGCGGTGCCAGGGTTCGGCGTCCCGAATCGAGCGTTCACGGCCCACAACCGACCAGCTTGCAAAGCGACGGTCGAAGCAACGTCAAGGTTGCCCGGGCTGGTGATCGTTTCGACAAGTTCTCCGGAACGCAGGTCGTTCGCCACCTTCAGATGAGCCACGAGATTGCTTCGGTTCTGCATGACGTAAAGCGAATTGCCATGCGCTTCAAGACCATCGCCGTTTGTGACCAAGTAGCCATTCAAGTCAATCGTGGTGGCTTCCCCAGTAGCGGGATCAACTCGCCACAACACCCCTGGACCGCTCTGCACAATCACAAGCACGCCACGGATTGCAACGATGCCGTTTCCAATGGCGCCGTTAGTGAGCGGGAGGATGGACAACGCGTCGGCTTGTGGAAGATCACCGTTGCGCGGCGTCTCAATAACAATGAGCCGGGAGCGCCGAGAGTCAGTGACAAACACGGCGTCGTTGGTGATTGCCACGTCGTTCAGGAACCCATCGGCTGGGGCTCCCGGTACAAAGAACGTCCGCAAGATTTCACCCGTTCCAGCGTCTACGACGCGGATCTGGCCGGTGCCACCGCCAGCGACCCACAGCCGGTTGGTGTTGGTGTCGAAGTCCACACCGACCGATACACGTCCCGTGGCCCCAGGGGTGAGGACTCCTCCTTCTCCGGTGCGCGCATCGGTTTTCCAGATTGCGCCGTTCGCGAGCGACCCCACATAAAGGCTGGTGCCATGACCGGCCGTAATTCCTTCGGGACGCCACCCATCGGGAAGGTTGATACGAGCTGGAAAGTTCGTCTGGCCAGCCACTGCAGTTGGACCCTGGATGGTCCCAATTGCGAGCACAGCACCTGCCACAAGCAAGGCAGGCATAGTTCGTAAGCGACCCATAGGAGCTCCTTTGTCAGATCAATCAACGGCCCTCGCCGCCAGGCATGTATACGGGGGTCGTCGATTGTTCAGGGTGTCCTCCTACGTGGTCCTGTTGCGTGCAATCCGGCTCAGTGGTACCAGCGTTGCCGCGTAGGCGATGACGTTGTATCCGAAATGAAGGTTTGTATCACTGACGCCCAGCGCAACATCGCCGATCCCTGGACATGGGCAGCCGTCGTTGATGATCAGATTGTTCAGGATGACAACATGCTCCACAAGGTGCCACGTTTCGAATGCGACCCCAAAGACCACAAACACGGCGGCCATCGGCAACGACACCCGTCGCATCCGAAACAGACCGAGCACCCCGACCAAGATCACATAAAGCGCCACCACGTAGGCAGCATTGAAAACGAAGTGCATGTACTCCTCGGTGTCATTGAACGCGAATACGTAGCCCAGGAGCCCCAACGCGTCGTCGTCGGCCACTCCCAGAAGGTGCACCTGCGCCAGTTGGACGATGTGCTCAAAAACGTGAATTCCCTGCACAACGACCACCAACAAATAGAACTTGCGAAACCGCTCTGACCGTGCGAAACGAACAGTCAGAGCGGACAGCAGGTCGTCGGGACGAGCGTGAGTGCCCCTGTGGACTACACCCGACATCACCAAATCTCCGAGACTCGTTTGTCTCGACTCAGATTGGGTCGCATCGGCCGGGGCCAGACGGGAACGCAAACGGATCGCCCTTCACCGACGTGGGGACGGCGACAAAGATGCCGCCAAGGTTGCCCAAATCATCGGTTACGTCAGCAGAGAAGCCGTTCGCAAAGGCGAACGGACCGCCAACCAACTTGAACGAGTCCGTCATTGTTCCCGTGAACAGCTTCAGGTTTGCTTGCGAGTTCACAAGGTTCTCGTGGTTGTTGTACACCCATCGATACGAGTTTCCACTTGTGTCAACGGCAGAGCCGATAGCAATCTGGTACCACTTGACGGTCGTGAGTCCGTCACTTCCGGTGTGCGAAATGATCCGGTTTGTGACTGTCCCCTGGCCGGAGATGACTTCACCCGGCGGCAATTGAGAGCAGTTGGCCCCGCCAGCGATCTGCCACGAAACATCTGTTTGAGTCACCGTTGTCTCGTTGTCAGCCGCAAGGACTGGGGCGGTTGCGACAGCACCAAACGAAAGCGCCAGCGTCGAAATGAGCGCCGCTGAAGATCGCCTGGCCCACCCTTCGAGCTCGTTCACTGATAGTGCACAAATCACAAATTTCGACGTACAGATCGCACCTCGGGTAACCGAATTCCCCTCATAGAGAACTATGAGAGTGGACTCGAGTTGAACGGACGCACACATCTGCAACGGCACTTCACAGCCAGCGTGGTCTCCCTTGGGGCTGCGTTGTGCAGCGTCGCCGCGTTGTTGATTGGGTTCGTTGTCGAACGGAGCCCGCAACTTCCATTGCAATTGCCCGTTGTTCTTGCCTTCTTTGGGCTCCTTGTCACCGGCATGACCCCGTTGCTGCTTGAGGTCGAAAGCAACACGTTCTCTGTCTCACTGACAGACATTCCCATTGTGATTGCGCTGTTGAGCATGCAACGCGTGCCGTTCATCGTTGCCGGCGCTGCAGGAACCGTCGTCGCCATGTTGTTCAGCCGACGTCCGCCGCTCAAATTGTTCTTCAATGCCTCGTCCATCCTCATCGAGATGGCCGTCGCCGCTGCCATCTTTGACTACACAGTGACCGACGCCGGATTTGCCAGTTGGAACACATGGGCAGGTCTGGTTCTTGGGATGACGGCAGCCAACCTGGTCTCCGGTTTGGCAATCAACGTGGTCATCTACCTTGCAGGTGACCCCCTCACTGTCCGACAGGCGATGCGCCACTCAACCATTGGGTTGGTCAACTCTGGCGCGGCAACCGTACTCACGCTCATGGCTGCGATGACAATGGACGTCACGTTGCTCGCGGTCTTTCCGCTCATGCTTCTTGCGGCGGTGTCCATCATCCCGTTACGTCGTTACGCGAGATTGTCTCGCCGCTACGACGGGCTGCTTCTCTTGCACGAGTTCACCGCTGGCTTGAGCGGCTCGACGGATCTCGACTCGACCCTCCAAAAGGTACTCAGCGAAACGTCGAAGGTGCTGCGCGCCAACGCCGCGACGATCGTGCTTGCAAATGACGGAAATCCGTTATGCCTCGCACACAACGACAAAGAATCGCTGATCACCTCAGGAGACGCCGTCTGGCAGCGAGTCATAGAAGCGGGTCACCCGACGTGCCTGAGCCGTGAGTCAACTGAGTGCGGTAACTTCCTGATGAAGCGCGGCTTGAAGGATTTGATGGCGGTCCCCCTTCTCCACGGCGACCAGGTCATCGGCGCCATCGTTGTGGCGAATCGACTCGGCGAGACAAGCACCTTCGACGCGGACGATCTGTCCATCTTCGGCACGATGGCGAATCAGACCACCGTCACACTGGAGAACATGCGGCTCATCGGCGAACTACGTGACGAATCCGCCGAACGGAAACACCAAGCCCTTCACGATGAGCTCACAGGACTTCCGAACCGAGCTCATCTGTACGTCACGCTGGATCAACGGCTGTCCGTGGGACCAGCTGCCGTTGCAGTGCTCGACCTCAACCGTTTCAAAGAAGTCAACGACACATTGGGCCACCACGTCGGCGACGAGGTACTCATCCAGACCGCGCGTCGCCTGCGCCAAGCATTGCCCTCTTCGGCCCTCGTCGCACGTCTCGGCGGAGACGAGTTTGCGATCGTCTTGTTTGGTGTCTCCCGCATCCCGGACGCGATCTCGAAACTCAGCGCTTTGGAGCTTGCGTTCACTGCTCCAATCGAGCTCGACGCGATGAGTCTTCGTATCGACGCGTCGATCGGTGTAGCCATCTCACCTGATCACGGGACGGACCGGGCAACCCTGCTCCAACGTGCCGACGTCGCGATGTACGCGGCAAAGGCAGTCCACGGAACTGCTGTGCGCGCATATGAACCATCCCAGGAACGATCCTCTACGCGTTCGCTCGAGATGGTCGGTGAACTTCGGAGGGCAATCGAGAACGAGGAAATCCGTCTGGCGTTCCAGCCCAAGGCAGACCTCGCGACAGGACGGATTTCAGGAGCGGAGGCACTCGCGCGCTGGGAGCATCCCAAGTTCGGTCAGGTCCCCCCGACGGAATTCATACCGCTCGCCGAGCGTGCCGGGCTGATCGACGGTCTCACCAACGTGGTGCTACGAGGCTCGCTCCAGGCTTGCGCTGCATGGCGTCAAGCGGGACATGACTTGAACGTCGCCGTGAATGTGGATGCCCAGACGTTGCTCTCGCCCGGCTTTAGCGACGGAGTACTCGCTGCCTTGCGTCGTTGGGAACTTCCCGCCGGTTACCTAACGATCGAGATCACCGAACGCGAACTGGTGAAAGAGCTCGACGCCGCAACATCGGTCATCGACCGGCTTCGCTCCAGCGGGGTGCAGTTGTCCATTGATGACTTCGGGACTGGGTACTCCTCGCTCGCGTATCTGAGCAAACTTCCCGTCGACGAGATCAAGATTGATCGGGCGTTCGTCACCGACCTTGCGAAGTCGCCCGTTCACGAAGCCATCATCAGGGCAATCGTCGACATCACCGACAAGCTTGGAGCGACATCGGTCATTGAAGGGATCGAAGATGAACGTTCCTGGGACCTTGTGACCGCCATCGGAGTCACAAAAGGACAGGGGTATTTCCTCGCCCGTCCTATGGACGGAGCGTCGTTTGCGGATTGGCTGAACCTGAGGGTTGCGGCAAAAGTCTGATCGTGGGCAGCGCGATGACACGGAGTCGGCGTTCCTTCATCGGCCTGTGCACGCTTGGGACGGGTTCGCTGCTGGGGAGCACAAGCAGCCTCGCCCGAGGGGCAACAGCTCCATCCACTTCGTCTTCACGGCCCCAAGTTTCTCGGTGGTCGATGCCCGCTGAAGACCTTCCGCACGAACGGACCTGGATGTGTTGGCCCTCGTCGAAGTCCGTTTGGGGGTCTGACCTTTCCGCCGTACAAGACTGCATCGCCAAGGTGGCACTGACCATCGCAGAGTTCGAACCGGTGACGTTGCTCGCCAGACCCGGGGAAGTCGACGCTGTTCGACGCTTGCTCAAAGGTGTCCAGGTCGTCGCTGCCCCGGTCGACGATCTCTGGGCACGCGACACACTCCCAAACTTCCTGACACGACGCAGATCTGATGGCACGCTTCAGCTCGGTGCAAGCCATGCTCGGTTCAACGGATGGGGCTCCAAACAAGTCTCTTCGGGTGACACGCAACTCGCCGCGCTGGTCACTCAGCAGTTGCGGATTCAACTTGCCGAATCCGGGCTCATCGGCGAGGGAGGCGGAATCGAAGTGGACGGTGCCGGAACTGTGCTGGCCTCGGTGTCCAGCTGGGTGAACAAGAACCGCAATCCGGGTCGCTCAAAAGCGTCGATCGAATCTGCGTTGTTGTCGATGCTCGGCGCGAAACGCATGATCTGGGTCGACGGACTTGCCGGTCAGGACATCACCGACGGGCACATTGATACCCTTGCAAGATTTGTGAATCCAACAACGATCCTGGTCGATAAGCCCGCATACGATGACTCCGACGACACATGGGTGAAGGTTGCTGCACGCACCAAACAGCAGGTCAGCCAAGCCAGAACAGCGGCGGGCCGGGCATACAGGATTCTGGAGATCGTGCAGCCGGTCAAGACTCGGATGTCGGGCGACGACTTTCTCTCGACGTACATGAACTACTACGTCTGCAACGGCGCTGTTATCGCGCCTCAGTTCGGTGATTCCAAAGCAGACACGGCAGCGCGTCGAGTGCTGACGGACCTATTCCCTGACCGCGAGATCGTTCAGATCAACATCGACCCGCTTGCGGCAGGTGGCGGCGGCATCCACTGCGCAACACAGCAACAACCGTCCATCCGGAAGTAGCACGTTCCAAGAAAGGTGCTGGGGACACCGGCCTCCCAGCGCGTCCGGCAATTCAGGTTGTTGATTGAAAGATGCAGGTGCCGCTGCAACCAACGTTGCTCCTGCAGCAACCAACGTTGGAATTCCCGGCCTGGAGACGCACGTTTGAACCAACGTTGGTTGCAGGAGACCCAACGTTGGTTGCTCAGAACCCGAAGTTGGCGGGAACCGATGAGATTCAGCGCAGCATCCTTGGTGAGAAGTTCCTTGGCCTCCCGCGTGAACCCGATCCCAACAACGGCGCTCCTTACCGGACAGTCAGAAACCGCTGACGCTCCCCCAGCCTGAGCCAGCTTCTCCCATCAGCGCGCAGATCATCAGCGCGCTTGCAGAGGGGCGAATTTACGTTGGGGCGCGCCGCATGGCTTGCAGCGAGTCAACAAGTTCGCTTGGGCCGCGCGCATTGGCCGCAGCTGCTCGAAGTTCCTGCAACGTCACGTCCTGGAGATCAATCGGAAGTCCGTGGAGACCAATGGGCGCCTGGGTGCGGAAGTGTTCCGGGACCACAATTAACGGTGGGGCCGATTGCTTTACGGCGTCGCTGACGGCGTGGTCGAACAAAGGCGCCTCGGCCACGCGTAGCCCCATCGTTTGAACAAACTCCGGGCAAACGTCGGCCCATGCAAGAACTGTTGCCAGGAGAGACGTGTGGTCGAACGGCACATGCGACTCCAGCGGGGCCCGAAACACGGTTCGGGGTGCTACGAACGGCGACACCAAGAGCGTTGGCACACGCGGTCCGAGGCGTGTGAATGGGAACCCACGTGGCCCCGGGGGCCCGCCAGGATTTGCAGCCGCCGGAGGCTTGACGTGATCCCAGCTTCCACCGTGCTCATCGAACGTGACCACGAACAGCATTCGGTCCCATTGCTTGCTGTTTCGCAGCGCGTTGTACAGGTCTGCGAGCGCTGCTTCGGCCGGGCCCACCCAAGTAGGCGGATGATAGTCAGTTCCCTGCAAACCACCGAATCCGTGGGCGTCACCGACACCGAATCCCCATGCGGGTTCGATGAAACAGAATTTCGGGACATCTTTACCATTCTTCAACGAATTGAGCAGCGTCGAGTACGGGTGAATACTTCCGACGGACTCCGGGTCGGTCAACGCAGTGCGGACACCTTCGAACCGCATCTCCGCGTAAGTCAGCCGGCCGCTGATATACGGCAAACCGGCGAAATCGCACTGGCTGTATATCCCCCACGACGTCTGCGACTTGTTCAGCGCATTGAATACGGTGGGAGCTGTGCAGGCGAACGGCCGATCAACATCGTTTTCCTTGCTTTGCGATGTACCGCACAATGCAAAGCAACGGTTGGGATCGGTCTCGGATGGCACGGAGGAGAACCATCTATCGGAGACCGCAAACTGGTTGGCTAACCCGTAAAGAATTGGCAGTTGATTGCGGGTGTACGCGCCCATCACCTCGTTCAACGCCGGTGGAAGCATTCGGACATAATCCGCGGCGAAACCGGTCATCAACGGCTCACCCCAGGCTTTGTCTGCAACGTAGCCAATGCTGTCGCCATACATCTGCACCTGCACACTGTCGAGTGATTCTGCGGGGTCTTGCCGAGGTACCCGCCATTGCTGTTCGCCCAATTCAGGGAACCCACGGCTTGGCACAAACCGCTGGCCGAATGCGTTGTTTCCGTCCCCAGGAGATATCCCGTCGAATCCGGAGGGTTTCGACTCTCTCGGAATCAGATTAATTGGGCGTCCATCGGCATGGAGCCAACCGAGCATGGTGTCGAGCGAACGATTCTCAAGCATGAGTACGACGATCGTGTCGATCTTCGAGAGCACCCCGCTGCGGTTCATCGTGCGCTACCACCTCGGCGGCGAGTCTCCGATTGGTCAGCGAGGTGACTCTGTTCCGTTGCGAGCGCCGCGAGTTGCGCTCTCCTCGCAACGCCGAGTTTGGCGAAGATATGCGAGACATGCGTTTTTACGGTTTCTGCTCCCATCACGAGACGTTGTGCGATCTCAGGGTTGGAGAGCCCCGACCGAACCAGGTCTGCAACAAGGCGCTCGGTGGGAGTGAGGCTTTGCCAACCAAACATTGGGCGGCCCCGGGTGCCACGAGTTCGTTCTAGGTATTCAATGACGCCGTCCACTCCCAACGTCATCCCGGTGGCAAAGGATCGGTCAAACGCTTCGCTCGCAAGACTCTGCCGAGCGATGGTGGTCGCAAGGGGTACCGAGTCGATATAGAAGCCGCGTGGGGCCTGCATCTCCGTTCGCATGGAGTGTGCTGCGCCAAGAATGATGGACGCCTCTGCGGCGTCTCCGCACGTGGCCGCCACTGCCGCCTGCATTTCGAATGCATCGCAAAGAGCAAGTGAGTTGCCGTGCGCGCGATGAATGCTGATGGCCCCTCGTGCAAACTGTTCCGCCGACTGAGCATCATCTTCCTGGAGGGCGACCGCCGCACGAAGTACGAGCGCCCTACCTTCCTCGAGGACATGGCCCGCCTGCAATGCAAGCTGATGCGCAAGCTCACCCCGACGCTTCGCTTCGGCAAAGTCCTCCAACACAAACGATGCGTACCCGCCAATGACGGCCCCTGGGCATCGCCCGAACGCGCTGCGTCGAGGGTGACGCAGCTCAGTGTCGTCGACCAGGCTGCGGCAGCGGCGTGGATCCTCATGGAGCAATTCTAAAAGTGCAAGGTGTACATACAGTTCTTCACAGAACGGGTCAGTTCTGCGCGAAGCACGCTGGGCGCTCGCAAGATGCGCCGTTACATCTCCTTCACCGGACGCAAAACGGAACACACGGGCAAGCGCCTCGGCGTAGGTGGCAACAGCAAATCGAGATTCGGCGATGAGCGCTCCCGATGCCAACGCCAGACGAGCGAGCGTTTCCGCTTCTGCGAGTGCACCACGGTTTACGGCAGCATGCGCTTCCCAAGCCTGTTGTGCCGCAACCAGCATCGGCTGACCCAGCGCCTTGAGCTGCGGCGACGCTGCCCTGAACGCATCAATCCCGTCGGTTGTCATGCCTCTGCGAACCAACGGGACACCCGCCCATGTGAGGAGGCGGGCGAGCGAAAACTCGTCGGCGGCGGCCCGGTGCAAGCGCTCGGTCTCCGCCCAGCGTTCGCGCCACGCGGCCAGATCGAGAAGGCTTAAACCAGTTGTCAGGGCCGCGCTCCCCCGGCCGGCCGCCCACGCGTCGTTTACCTCCAAGCCCATTTGGTAGGCAAGGTTGGCATCGGCAATACCGGCCCTAAATTCAGACACTTGGATACGGCCTTCGGCCCGGATGGCAAGGAGCCTGGCGTGCAGCACCGACGGTTCATCGCCGATGAGCGCGAGCGCAGCATTGCACCACATGGTGGAGTCGACCCGAGCACCAGTGAGGTCCCAGTACGAACCAAGTGCAAGAACGCACGCACCCACCCGGCTTGCCTCGCGTTGCTCCACCAACCACTGCAGCGCTATCCGAATGTTGCTGGAGTCGGCCTCGATCTGACGCACCGCCGCAAACTGATCACGGCCTTCGCAGCCCGGAGCTACGAACAGGACGCGCATCTCGAAACATGCCGCGTGCCTGGCCTGGGTGACGTCTAGCCGACCCGCCAACAACAGTTGGTGCCGACCATAGAGTCGCACGGTTTCAAGGAGCACAAACCGCCCCTCGTGCCCGTCGTCTAGCGCAATGACCAGCGAACTATCGGTCAGCCGCTCGATGGAGTCGAGGATTGCGATCGTGTCGAGGCGTTCGCCTGCACAGACATCTTGTGCTGCGCGCAGATCAAATGAACCGCCGAACACGGAAAGGCCAAACAAGACCTCTCGGTCCTGTGCGCTGAGAAGGTCGCAACTCCATCGCACAGATGCATCGAGTGTCTGCTGGCGCGGCTCTGCGACGCGAGGGCCTCCGGTCAGCAGCCGTAAGGCATCGGACAGCCCCTCTAGAATCTGCGCTGGAAGCAACGTCTTGGCTCTCGCGGCGGCCAGCTCGATGGCAAGCGGGATCCCATCGAGACGTCGACAGATCTCAGCGACCGTCTCGATGTTCGCTTCGGTGAGCGCGAAGTTGGCACGCACCTCGCGGGCACGGTCTGCAAAGAGTCGCACGGTGTCGTAACGACGAAGCGCCTCCAACGATTCGTCGCTGGTCCCTCCGGGAAGTGCCAACGGAGGGATGCGCCAGATCTCCTCGCCAGGCACGCCGAGGATCACTCGACTGGTGGTGAGCACGGTGAGGTTGGGGCACCGTTGCGTCAACACGTCAACCAGTCGGGCTGCGGCGTCCACAACGTGTTCGCAGTTGTCCAACACGAGCAACGCGCGGTCATTGCCCAGTCGTGTGGCGATGGCGTCTGCATGATCGTTGTTCTCGGTGAGACGTGCACCGACCACCGCAGCCACCGCGCCAGGTAACCCAGATGCATCGCCAAGTGGAGCGAGCTCTATCCACCACACGCCATCTGGAAATCGGTGTGCGTTGTCGGCGGCCCCGTGCAGCGCGAGGCGAGTCTTGCCTGCGCCACCCGTGCCAGCGATCGTCACAAGTCGGTGCTCACCAAGCAAGGACTCCAGAGTTGCGAGTTCATCGCGGCGACCAACGAAACTGGAGAGGCGGACGGGCAGGCTGTAGGGAGGGCCGCTGGGCAGACTGTTGGGAACGTTGGCGGGTGTGGAATCCAACGAGCGAAGCACGGGAAAGTCGCTCGGCAAGTCAGCGTGGCGCAGTTCATAAACACGTTCCGGACGCGTGAGGTCTTTCAGACGATGTTCTCCGAGATCGTGAAGCGTCAGACCTTCTTGGAGTTGATCCGCTGCCACAGCGCGACTGGCAGCGGACACAAGGATTTGGCCGCCGTGCGCAAGAGTACGTAAGCGCGCTGTGCGAATGATTGCGAGGCCCACGTAGTTCGATTCGTCTCGCAATTGTGCTTCGCCGGTGTGGATGGCCATCCGAACGCGAATCGGGGACGATGTCGGCCACGATTCAGACAGGAGCACGATCTGCGCAGCAACCGCTGCGCAGATCGCATCCGACGCATTGGCAAAAGCGCCAACAATGCTGTCGCCTTCACCCTGCTCCTGTGGACGCACACCGCCGTGAAAGGCGACGGCTGAATCGAGAATCTCGTAGTGCCGAGCAATAGCTATTGCCATCTCGCTCGGGGCCTCTTGCCAGAGGCGGGTAGAGCCCTCAACATCGGTCAAGAGAAACGTGACGGTGCCGGTAGGGAGGCTCGACGTTTCAGCGTGTGGGAGCGCGCTCACCTCCAATCCCATCGAGAACAGAGTTGAGCGTCCCTCATCGCTTGTCATGATGTCACGGTCAGTGGAGAATTGGGCAGGTTCGTTGCGCCCACAATTCCGCAGCGTCTCTGATAGCTGTCAGCCGAGGCGACGGACGAGGCGACGAACCCCCGAGCCGACGACAAACAGACCGGCGGCTTTGCCGGCCAACGCCGCAAGCCCAGGGTCCGTTTTCACAAACTCGTGCATCTTGTCGACCTCGCCAGCATCAGTTGCCCCAAACAGCCATCCAACCTCGCCGTAAGGACCGTACGGGCTGGAGCCGAACACCGTTTGGTAGCCGGCCGACTGCAGGTAGCCCTGCAACTCAACTCCGAACGCCATTGCATCCATCGCACGCTCCGGCACCACCACACTGCTGAGGGACCCGTAGTACTGGAGGTCGGACTGTGTGATCCCGCTCACGAGGATGTCCGTCAAAGCATCCTCGCGATTCCCGATGAACAGCCCAGCTGCTTTGGTGATCAACTTTTGATACGCAACAGCGGACTCCAACTTGGCCGTCATCTCCGCGATATCTGCAAGGCCTCTCACCGGGGTGGTCCAGTTGATGGCGCCATCAGGCCCACCAAGCACCACTTCAAATGCGGTGATAGTTCTTCCCGTGATGGCCGAGGTGGTCTGTGCCAGTTCCAACGCGAGACTCTTGGCCTCAGCAGCGGTGGCAGGGTTCATGATTCGGGTGCGGCGGAAGATGTACATGGGAACCTCGGGTCTCGTCGACAACTCGCTTTAGGAGTTGCTCGGGCCGCTCGTCCGACCCGGTGTGTTGACCCTGAACCGTTGCGACGTTCCGTACATCCCCCGGTCGGGGGACCCTGGTTCGCGTACGAGCTCGGTCAACTCATCGAGCACAGGAGCGGCCGAGCGGTGAACGGAGGGACGGAGTCGAACCCGAGGTGGAGCGACTCATCGAGCAGTGACCAGCTTCACAAGCTGTACTCGTCCCCAACCCTGTGCAATCGTGCTTGGACCATCCAGCCCAACGGTGGCGCCTATCCCAAGTTCCTGCGACCCACCCCGCAGCCCTGACACCACCCTGATGAGGGCCCAGCCCCCGTGGGTGGTGGGAGCCGGGAGAGAGGGGCTCCCATCCGGCGCAGCTGACCACACGATGCTGTGGCGCTTCGCCGTTGCGAGCAACGGCGCGTTCCACGATGCACGGGTGCGAACGTGCAGTGGCGACTCGGCCACGTGCCCCAGGATGAAGTTCCCCGGGACGAACGCACAGATGCCGGAGTACGTGGAGGTATTGGTTCCGTCCACAACGGTCAGCGAAAGCGTATCCCCGTACTTGCCAACCTGGGCCTTCAAGGACGTGGACCCGGCAACAAGCGTCACGTTGAGCGAGGAGCCATTTTGTTCCCCGTTGAGCAGCGACGTCTGAACCATCGTCTGAGCTGCTGGCTGATCCGCAAACCGGATGAGCCCAGCGCGTCGGTGCTGATCAATTCCAAACCGCCAGGGTCCAGCCTCACACTCGTAGTTCGGCGCGCCTGCCTCGGCAACGGTAGGCACGCTCACCGTAAGGGCCAGAACCAGCCCAACCAAGAGTCGGGATCGCATGAAGCCATCGTCGCGCCGTTTTTCGACGTGTCAAGTAATGATCTATGAGCGCGCGTACAAGTCTTGTAACCCAATCCGAAGCCCCTCGCCCGGGTTGTTAGGTCTCGCCCTGCTGATCAACGCGAGTTCGCATGAATTTACATTTTGGCCGGTCGCACCGAGCAACGTCCGTGCTCGATCTAGACGACCCACTGGGTCAGGGCCGAAGGAGTCAGGTGTCCATTTCACTTCTGCGAGAAGCCGGATCGCGGCGGTGCCCCTCTTGTCTTCGCCGATTGCCACCACGTCGATGTCTATTGATGACCGGGTCTTTTGGTCGCCAACGCGTGTGCGTCCGACCTGTGCAACGAACCCACCGTCACTCGGGCGGAACATCACCGCGGCCCAACGCCGGGCGATTTGTTCGAGATGCGGCCCGTAGATGTTGGCATCGAGGCGGTGTTGTGCTCTTTCCCAAGCGACTTCGTACTGTCCCTCTTCAAGCAGATCGCGCGAGGGGTCGACGACGAGTCGGATGAACCGGATAATCGGATCGGCAAGGCGGAACTCGGGTCGGTTGTTCGTCAGGAGGTCTTCATCGCGCACGAGGAAGCCAGCCTTCGTGAGGGTCGACAGGACATGCGCCAGACTTTCCCGACTCCGCTGCAAGCGAGCTGCGAGTTCGGCTTGGGTGGCCACGCCTGAAGCAACTGCGCGCAGGACCGAGGCATAGAGCCCTCGGTCGGTGATCGTTCGTTCCTCTTGGAGGAGATAGTCGTCTTCGCGGTAGAGGGCGTGCCGGGGGTTGAGCACGTTTCGTCCCAGCCACGCACCGAGATGATTCGCTGATCGAGGGACGCCATCGGTAAGCGCTCGGTAGCCGGGTGCGCCGCCGAATACCGCGTGCAGCCTGACTGCAGTTTCGAGGTTGTTGACATCCCAAAGACTCGCGCTGTCTCGATGGTCCATGGGGCGCATGAAAAGGTCCAGCGTCGCCCTGCCGCGGAGTGGTTCTTGGCCCCGAAGTATGGTGCTCATGATCGACAATGACGACCCGCAGAGGGCAAAGCGAATCGGAGGGCGGGCGTCGTTTGAGGCCTCATCGACGATTCGCTGGAGCAGACTTGGTAGCTCTGGGCTATGGCGAAGGAGGTACGGAAATTCGTCGATCACCACAAGGCCGGAACGGTTACGAAGCGCTTCATCCCAGTCTCGGTACCTGATGGGTTCGGGCGACCGCCCGCTTCGCTCCGATTCGATGCGGGCAACGACGTCACCAAACTCGGTAAGCGCATCGAATCTTTCGCTTTCGGTGGCCTGGAAGTAGATGCCACCGAACGACGCCACGAGGCGTCGAAGGAGGAAACTCTTTCCGGTACGGCGTCGTCCGTAGATGACGCCGACAGCGCCCGGAGGTTGCTTCGCCTCTGCGAACTCGCAGAGCGCTGCCCATTCATTGTCGCGGCCGACCACGTCGGCAGGTTTGACCTGCATCACCCAAACTCCTGCGGTGTCTTCCTGCTCCCAGAAACGTAAGGTGCAGTTTACGAAAGTGTAGGTTACGTTTTGACCCTCGACGGAGAGGCTGCGTGGTCCAGCCCGATCTGGGTGGATTAATACCCGTTTCTCGATCGTTTCTTCGAGCTACTGGCGACGTGGTCCCGTCGCGAGGCCGAACAGTTCAAGACCTCGCAGTCAGATCCCGATGACTCACCGATGCGTACGCGAGGTTGGACCCAAGAACTGAGCCGCTGGAAGCACCACGACGACGGTCGGGTGTGGCTCAGCATGTACGTCACTCGCAACGCGATGTTGGTCTGTCTCGCCGCCTTGGCAGCTTTTGCGGGCGCCCCGTGGGCCAGCGTGCTGATTCTGACCACCGCCCTACCTCACGCCCTGTTTTGTGCCCGTAGCCATCAACGCACCGGTAGGGCATCTCAGTTCCTGGTGATGGACCAGTCGCTCGCAGCAATCTGCGCTCTCGCCGGGCCGAAGGCCGCACTTGGGTCAGTTGTCTGCATGATTGCCCTTGGTGGCGACGCCCTCGGAATCGATGTGCGCCGCGTGCGAACAGCCTCGATTGTCGCATCCGCAATCCTGTTGGTTGCGGCCGTGCTCCACCGCGACCCGGTCCTTGGCGCCTTCATCGTTCCGCAACTCGCTGCCTCTATCGCGGTTGCAAACCTTGTTTCGTATCTGAAGAACAAGCGAGCGGCAACCAGCGACCGCCTCGAGAGTCTGCTTGATGGCCTGCACGCGTACGTTCATGAGGCGGATCTCGACACCGGTGAGATCGTGTACTGCAATCAGCACATCGTGAATCGCATCGGGCCAATTGCGACGCTGCGTGACCTCACCCGCCACATTCACCCCGACGATCTCGGTCAAGTGATTCGCTCCCATGCCAGGGCTGCACAGACGATGAGCCCCGTCACTTCTGAGCTGCGCATGATTTTCGGTGACGACGTCACCTTTATGGAACAGCGGACAACGTTCGCCGAATACCGCGGGCGGGTGCGGGTTCGCAGTGTGATGTTTGATGTCTCGGCCCGTAAACACGTGGAGCTGGAGATGGAACATCGGGCGTTCCACGATCCGTTGACGGACCTCCCGAATCGATCGTTGTTCCTCGACCGGCTCACCCACGCAATCGATCGCGCAACGAGAGAACCAAGCACGCATACCGTTCTGTTGTTGGACCTTGACTCCTTCAAGGATGTGAATGACAGCATGGGGCATCAGGCCGGCGACAAGTTACTGATGGAAATCGCCGGCCGACTGCACCGCAGCATGAGACAGACCGACACCCTCGCTCGGTTGGGCGGAGACGAATTCGCAGTTCTGCTGGAAGATACGGATTCTCCGAGCGCGGCTCGAATCGCGCGACACCTCATCGATTCGGTCGGTCACGCTTACAGCGTGGACGAAACAACGCTGTATCCACGTGTGAGTATCGGCGTCGCAACGTTCCCGGAAAGCGGTCGCACGCCAAGCGAACTTCTTCGCAATGCAGATGCTGCGATGTACCACGCCAAGCGGCTGCGCACAGGGGTCGCAGAGTTCCATGACGACATGCACTCCTCAAGCGTGGAGAAGCTTGCCGTACTGGCTGACTTTCGCATCGCGCTGGAGAAGGGTGAGTTGGAAGCGTGCTTCCAACCGGTTGTGGATGCAGTCAGTTGCCGCCTTACCTCTTGCGAAGCTCTTGTCCGCTGGAACCATCCGCGCCTCGGCCGCCTCAGTCCAGCTGCTTTCGTTCCGGTGATCAGTGCCGGCGGACTGTCCGGCGATCTGGCACGGTGGATGCTGGGTGTCGCTATGGACCAGATCGAAAAGTGGGTGGCGCTCGACCAGGTCGTGCCAATCGCGGTCAACATGTCAGCGATTGACATCGGCAACGACGATCTCATTGGCTGGCTTCTCGACGAGGTCACTCGCCGGGCGATACGCCCAGCGCTACTCACCATCGAGCTCACCGAGGCAGAGTTATTGGATCAGTCGGCTCGCACCTTCGCAACCCTGGACAGGCTGTCATCGGCGGGTATCACGATCACGGTTGACGATTTCGGAACCGGCTACTCATCGCTTGTCTGGCTGCGCGATCTCCCGATTCGGACGTTGAAAATCGATCGGTCGTTCATCGATTCGATGTTCAGCGACGAACGCTCAGAGACCATCATCCGCTCCACAATCGAGATGGCCAAAGCGCTGCAACTCAACATCGTTGGCGAAGGCGTTGAAGACTACGAAACAGCAGTCGCACTTCGCGAGCTTGGTTGTCACAGCCTGCAGGGATTCCACTTTGGACGGGCAGTGCACGCCGACGAACTGCAGGCCTTCTTTAGCGATGGCGATTACAGCGCCACCCGCGAACTGATGGGCTCAATTCAACCTGCTTGAGTTCTTCACTTCAGGTGTCACGTTTCGCGCGTGTATGGCCAAAAAGTGACACCTCGACCACCTATCCCTGAGAGCTGAACTGCGTCAGCTGCGTCCGGTAGCTGCCCATATCGAAATAGTCCCGCCACAGCGTGATCAGCCCGTCGGCAGACACCTCGAAGAACCCGGCGACCGGAAGCTCTAGCCACCCGCCGGCCAATTGAAACCGGTCGACGCGCTCGTTGATCACAACTCGGTCAGATGTCGAGGTTTGGCGCAAGATCCGCCATTCAACCGCCGTCGACGCCTTCAGAAAGCCTCGCAGTACCTGTGCCACGGCGCCTCGTCCGACGATCGGCTGGATTGGCATGTTCTCATATGAAATGTCTTCCGCTGCATAGGCAACAGCAGCATCCACGTCCATCGCCTCGATCGAAGCGATGAACGCATTTACGACGGCCTCTGCAGCGGCAGCGGGATCGAGCGGCACGGGGGAGACTGTGTTCATCGCCCGACGATATCCGCCAAGGACAACGCATCGGCGCAGCGGCAGTTCAGGCAAGCACCGCGGCGATGGCTCCCACATGCTCGTGATTCGTGCCGCAGCATCCGCCCACAACGCGCAAATCCGGAAGCGACGAACGCAACCATCGAAACCCGTCGGCAAGCTCGCTGATGTCGCCGGAATCAAGGACCTCGGCTACATCAAGCTCGGCATGACTCAGACGTGAAGCATTGGCACGCACGCCTTTCCAGCGCTGTTGCCAAGGCCCGTTGCTCTGCACCGCGTTTTCAAGGTGGGTAGGGTGCGCACAATTCACCATGTAATAGGCCGGTGAGGATGACGTCTGTTGGTCCACCGTTTCGATTGCATCCTCCAGGGTCATCCCCGAGGGCAGGCGCCCATCGGTCTCGACGGTGAAGGAGATGACGCAATTGACGCCAAGTTCTGCAGCAGCGTTTGCCACTCCAACTGCTTCGTCCGCATACGTAATGGTAAGCGCGCCGACAAGATCGGCTCCACCATCTGCGAACGCCTTGATTTGCGGGCGATGGTAATCGGCAGCACTCGTAGCCGACATCATGGAACCAACCACATAACCGTCGCCACGGGGCCCAATGGTGCCGTTCACTAGTGCCTGAACAGCGGGCCACTCCTCTGCCACGCTGCGCACGAACCCAACACAGAAGCGGTTGAGTTCCGCCGTTCGCTCGTCGGAGTACCCCGCCCGTGTGGCCCAATCCGAATTGGCACGCCACGTCGGTGTGTCCACAATGATTCCCACGCCGTGAAGCTGTGCGAGCGCGAAGTACGGAGCGTAGTAGCGCCTCAGTTGTTCGCGACCGTCTGCGTTGTCCAGCAGCGGGAAGGCAGCGAAATCCGGCAAATCAAGCCCGTGTTCGTAGACGAGAGTGGTCTCAAGCCCACCATCTGTCACAAACAACGACGCATCGAGTTGCGGTAGTCGTGTCACCATCACAGTCAATGCTCATTGCTCGGCTGTGTCAACGCTGCGGAAAACGCATCTTCGATCTACCCGAGGCCATCGGTTATGGCGTTGATTTTCCGAAGTTCTGGCTCGGTCCTCATCGCACCGGCACCGGGTTCCGGGAGTCCCACCTCGCATTCAGGGCACCCGACCGAGACGCGGTCGTTGCGTTCCGCGACGCAGCCGTGGCCGCCGGAGCCGAAGTGCTCCACGAGCCGCGCATCTGGCCCGAGTACCACCCCGGCTACTTCGGCGTTTTCGTCCGAGATCCCGACGGGAACAACGTGGAGGCCGTCCACCACACGTTTGACTAACCCAACGCTGCTTCTGTCACACGCGACGCAGCGACTAACCCAACGCTGCTTCGATTGCCTCCAGTAGAGCAGGATCTTCCGGCGTCACCGTCGGTGCAAAACGGGCTACCACGGTGCCGTCACGGCCAATGAGGAACTTCTCGAAGTTCCACAGGACGTCTGGGTCTTCGTTTGGTGTCATGCCGAAACCACGGAGACGATCACGGAACGCATCGGGATCACCAGCGGCGCGAGGTGCTGCCGAGGTGAGCGCCTCGTACAACGGGTGCTGGTCCTCGCCTACAACGCTCAGCTTGGTGTGCATAGGGAAGCTCACGCCGTAGTTGGTTGAGCAGAACTCGACGATCTCAGCTTCGGTGCCAGGTTCCTGCGCGCCGAAGTTGTTTGCGGGGAAGCCGAGGATGGTGAACCCACGGTCCTTCTTTGCCTGGAACAGCGCTTCGAGCGCCGCGTATTGAGGTGTCAGGCCGCACTTCGATGCGACGTTCACAACGAGCGCCACAGAGCCTGCGTGGGTTGCAAGGGAGGTCGGAGCCCCGTCGATCGTGGTGAGTGGAATTTCGGAAATGGAATTCATAGCGCCTAACACTGAACGATCGGGAGCGGCAACACCAATTCGCCCAGGTTCACCGGGAGCCAATCGCTTCGAGCATCCGCCGCTAGTGCTGAGCGCACGTCATGCCTACGTAGCTAACGCGTCCCAGGTGGTCGGCGTGATGCCCGCTTCTCGTAACGCAACCTTGCGAACCTTTTCGGTCGGCGTTTTAGGAAGCGCTTCGGCGAACTCGATGAACCGGGGAAGCATGAACTTCGGCATGATTCCAGAAAGGTACGTGCGCAGGTCTTTCGGTTCGACCGTCATGGACGGCTTACAGACCACCACAACCTTCACCTCGTCTTCGCCCCATTCAGATGCAACGGCGATAGCGGCGGATTCGAGCACCGCCGGATGGGTGTTGACGTGGGCTTCGACTTCCATCGAGGAGATGTTTTCGCCACGCCGACGGATAGCGTCTTTTGTCGGTCGACGAAGTGGAACCAGCCATCGGAGTCTTGGATGAAGCCATCACCGGTATGGAACCAGCCGTTACGCCACGCCTCGGCGGTCTTCTCTGCCATGTTGAAGTAGCCCGCGTTCAACACCCATGGCTCATCGGCTCGGACAATCAGTTCACCAAGCTGACCACGAGGGACTTCGCGATCGTGTTCGTCAACCACCCGAAGGTCATAACCCGGCCGGGACCGTCCGCACGCAGTTACCGGCATGCCAGCTGTTTCGTCGTAAGTGGCCTCGATTGGGCTGGAGATCTCGGTCATGTTGAACACGGTGTTGACCTGTGTCCCGAACCGCCGCTTGAAATCCTGGAGCTCTGGGATGAGCGGCACCATGATGACCTTGTCAAGCGAAGTATCGCCGTCTGTAGGCAGCTGGGGTTGGCGGTAGATGAAGTTGGCCATGGCGCCAAGCAACAACGTTGTGGTGCAGCCATATCGATTGATGTCAGACCAAAACTCGTCGGTCTTGAAGTACTCGCGAATTACGCCCCTCATGCCGATGAGCGCGATGGCGTACACGGTCATCTTCCCCGACACGTGGTACATCGGGAACGGGCAGTAATAGCAATCGTCCTCGGTCCACGTAGACGAGAACGACGACACGGTGGCGTGTTGCTGGATGTGCGTGTACAGCACTCCCTTGGACGGGCCAGTAGTTCCAGATGTGTAGAAGATCTCCGTGACGTCCCATGGTTGAGGGCCGGCAAAACTGTTTGCTGGTTCAGATGCAGGTTCTGTGGTCGGCTCAGAGGAGTTGCCAAGAAACGTTTCGCCGCTCAGAACCGTCATCGAGAGTCGACTGCTCAGTTCCGCAGCTGTCCAGGTGGTCGACTGGGCCAGGTCGGGCACGATGAGAACGCTGATCTTGCCCAGCTCGTCTTTGTTCAGCGCAACTACCCGATCCAGATACCGCTCCGCGATAACAGCAATTCGCGGCGTCGGAGTTCTGCAACGCAGCGACTCTCGGTGCACCTGACCGTACGTAAGCGTACGATCACCCTCCACGTGCTGAAGAAAGATCCGCTCAGGAGTCTCGGAGGCGCGCCGACGAAGCAATTGCGGAAGAAGTTGATCTTGGCTGATCACAAGTGGTCCTTAGGGAGTTGCCGAACATTGGTTATCGCTGTGAGTCGGGCGGAGCTCGTTCCGAGCAGAAGCTAAACAGGGCTCGTCGCCGCCAACAAGTCCAACGCTTGGCGCAACCGCGCAGTTTGTTGGTTCGGCGGCGTAACGTCTCGTCATGCCCAGCGACTTTGCACTGAAGACCATGAACACCATCCATCGGACGCTGCTCACGGTGACTGGTGGCAAGGTCGGCTGGAGCGTGGGCGGAATGCAGGCGTTGGAGCTCACCACCACAGGTCGCAAAAGTGGCACGGCACGTTCGGTCATGTTGACTTCGCCAATTCAGGTGGGCGATTCCTTAATCATCGTGGCGTCTCGGGGCGGCGATGATCAGGCTCCGGCCTGGTTCCTCAACCTCATAGCCAACACCGACGTAAAGGTTGCCCTTCAGGGGGCTGCAGCCGTCCCGATGCGGGCACGGGTTGCCACCGCTGCGGAGCGGGCAGACCTCTGGCCCAAAGTGACCTCGAAGTACAAGAGCTATGCGACGTATCAGACGAAGACGAAACGGGAAATCCCGCTCGTATTTCTCGAACCGGTGAAGTAGGGCGAGGCCGTTCTCGGGCACCAGCGCTTGAAGCGCTAGATTTACGCGCGCCACACCGTGGGAAACCAGTCCTCTCGGAGGCGTTCCCCTGATTGCTGGCCGATACCCGGATACGGCGGCGAGGTTCGCCCTGGACGTTGGATGTAGCAGACATCGTCGCCAACGAAGCGGCACGAGAAAGCACGTCGCCGAGACGAGCCGGTATTGCCGTTGGCGCCGTGAACGGTGCGGTACGAGAAGGCGATTGCGTCACCCAGTTCCAACGCCGGCGCCAGGATGTCGTACCCACCGGCATCGATGTCCGGTAGGTCCATGAAGTCGGCCTCGTTGGCGTAGAAGTCTTCGCCCGCAGCCCATTTCACCGGCCGCACCAGCTTTGGCCAAAGATGCGAACCCTGCACCAAGCGGAGCGTGTTCTCGGTTGTGACCGGATCGAGAGGAATCCAGTAGCTGACGGTTTGCGTGCCGTCGACGCAGTAGTACGGCATGTCCTGATGCCAGGGGGTCGGCTTCGGGGTGCCCGGCTCTTTCACCAGCACGTGATCGTGAAAGATCTGTGCACTTACGGACTGAATGAGGGCCCCGGCGAGTTCAGCAGCAGGTGACTCCGTCACGAAGGCGCTGAACTCTGGGATGCGTTGCCAGTTGCAATAGTCGTCGAAGAAGCGGCCCTGTCCCTCTTCGGGTTTGACGTTCTCTGCGGCGTAGATTCCCGGCTCCTGCATGTTGCGTTCAACACCTTCGCGTAACCGGTCGATCCATTCTGCGAAGGCTCCCCGGATGACCACAGCTCCGTCGCGTTGGAACGCCGCAACGTCATCGGCCGAGATCGCCGGCAAACCCGGGCCAACGTCCGAAGAGCCAGTCATTGGCTGTTGCGCATTCACGTTCTGGCTCCAATCGGTAGACCGGCCACACGCTAGCCGTGTGGTTTCAGGCAAACCCGTAGCCCGAGGGTTTCCCGACTCCAGCGTTGTGATCCGTAGACTCGAACGATGCATCGAATCTTCACAACCAGCGTTGCGGCGGTGTACCCGCACTACGTAGCGAAAGCTGAGCGGAAAGGGCGCACCAAGGCTGAGGTCGACCAGATCATCAGTTGGCTTACGGGTTTCGACAACGCGAAACTGCGAGAACTCCTGGAAGCAGAAACCACCTTTGAAGCATTCTTTAACCAGGCTCATCTGAACCCCAACGTCGCGTTGATTACCGGCGTGGTGTGTGGGATGCGGGTCGAGAACATCGACGATCCGCTGATGCAGAAGATCCGCTACCTAGACAAGCTGATCGACGAGCTGGCCAAGGGCAAAAAGATGGAAAAGATTCTGCGCGCCTAAGGCCCGCCCACCGTCACAACCAGCAAGGGTTCAAGGTGTCTCGGCCAGGACGCCGTCGATTTGTCCCATCGCCTCGCGCATGCCCTCTTCCATGCCCATGTTGATCAACTGTTGCATTGCGTCGGATGACGCAAACGTGGAAGTGACCCTCATGGCGGTTCTGCCAGCGGGCTGCTCCTCAAACTGGAACTCAACCCTGGTCATGGGCAAGTCCATGTTGGGTTGTCCCGAGTCATCGGCGAAACCATCATCGACAACGAACCTGCGTGGTTCATCGACTTCGAGCACGTTCCAGTAGCCCGCCGCTTTTTCACCGTCGGGTCCTGTCATGAAATACGTGACCTTTCCCCCGACCCGGAGATCGTGATCCACAACCGTTGCCGGCCAAGCGGGTGGACCCCAGGTTCGTTCAAGTTGCCGCGGGTCGGCATAGAGCGCCCACACGCGGTTGATTGGCGCAGCAAACTCGGCAAACACCGTCATGGTGTGTGCGGCGAGGTCCTTTTCGACATGAGTGATTGGCACAACAGTCTCCTTTTCCTTTGGATCTATTCCTGTAAATCCTGCGAATCCTCGGCGAGAATCCGGTCCATTTGCTCCACCCGATCTCGCCACAGCTGTTCGAATGCATCGAGTGTCAGCCGGGCGTCGTGCAAGCCGGCACCACTCGCCCGCACCATCGATTCGCGGCCACGTCGATGCTTCGTGACCAGATGCGCCCGCTCGAGCACTGCGACGTGCTTGTGCACGGCAGCGAAGCTCATCGGATAACGCCGGGCCAACGCCGAAACAGAATGCTCCTGCGACAACAACGCGAGCAGCATGTCCCGACGGGTCGAGTCTGCCAAGGCGTGGAAGACGCCGTCGACGCTCTCTGCCTTGGAGCCACGATGTATAACCATACGGTTATACATAACATAAGGACGCTTTCGAGCGCAACCTCATCCGCCCGTACTTGCCGGGCGAACGTTCAGCGGCATACGGTTCGAGCAATGGACCTCGTCCCAACCGTCGACATTCGTGACCCCGATGCAACCTCATTGGCAGAACTCGACAAGGCATGCCGCGACCATGGGTTCTTCTTGCTGGAGGGGCACGGGTTGGACGACGTCATCGCCGAGACGTTTCGGAACGGTGCAGACTTCTTCGCCGCAGATCCTTCGCTCAAGGACAGTGTCCGCCGAGACGCAAAGAACCCGCTGGGATACAACGATCGGGAACTCACAAAGCGACGCCGGGATCATAAGGAGGTCTTCGACTTCGTCGACCCGAGCGAAGGACACTCGCGCCGTTACAACCGGTGGCCCGAAGGGATGATCGAGTTCCACGATCAGATGACTGCCCACTACGACGCGTGCAGTCAACTTGCCGAGCAAACCTTGCAGTTGGTGTTCGCCGCTCTCGGCTTGTCCGATGCCGACGCGACATCGCGCAGCGGAGATCGCCGGGCAAGCAACATGCGGCTCAACAACTACACGTTGGGCGACCCGGTTCCGGAAGCCGAGCGCGTCGCATTGCCTGACCTCGGCGACACTGCCCTCGGGGAACACACCGATCTCGGTCTCCTCACCTTGCTCATCCAGGATGAGGTTGGGGGCCTGCAGGCAAAGTCGGAAGAGCACGGCTGGATCGATGTGGACCCTCGCCCCGGCACCATCGTGGTCAACCTTGCAGACTGCATGCAGGTCTGGACAAACGATCGATACCGCGCCGCCCTCCACCGGGTCCTGCCGATGAAAACATCGACGCGGATGAGCATTCCGTACTTCTTCAACCCAGCCCGCGACGCTGTGATCGCGCCGATCAACGAGATAGCCGCTGGTGTCCCTCGATACGAGCCGTTCTCGTTCCGCGAGTTCATCGACGCACGCGGCGCCGATAACTATGCGGACTTAGGAACAGAAGACACACAGATCTCGCGCTACCGCGTCGCTCAACCAACTTCCTGACGGTGATGCCGACCATGCCGACCATACCGACCATACCGACCAAAGTGATCCTCGACGTTGACACGGGAACCGACGATGCCGTCGCCCTGATGACCGCAGCGCTCTCCCCCGACATCGAACTGGTCGGCGCCACAACCGTTAATGGCAACACCGGGGTCGAGTACACAACGGAGAACACCTTGCGCGTGTTCGACTGGATTGGGATGCCGGAGACTCCTGTTTTCCGAGGTATGGATCGGCCAATTGTCCGGACGCAGACGGCCATCGGCATGGCGGCAATCATCCACAAGAACCTGCTGGACCTTCCACCGTGCTCACGTGGCGCCACACTCCGACCAGAGCATGCGGTCGACTGGCTCATCGACACGTACCTTGCGTCGGACGGTGACATCGTGCTGTGCCCCGTTGGCCCGCTGACCAATATCGCGATGGCCATTCAGAAGGAACCGCGCATCTTGGACGCGATCCCGGAAATCGTGATGATGGGAGGCGCGCACCAGATGGGGAACCTCACGCCCACAGCGGAGTTCAACATCATGATCGACCCCGAAGCGGCGAGGGTCGTCATCAACTGCGGCAGGCCAATTCGAATGGTTCCACTGGACGCCACTCATCGCGCCCTCCTTTCCACGGACGACGCCCAACTACTTCGCAACCTCGGCACGCCGGCCGGTGAAGCCGCGGCACGATTCGTCCTTCAACGCATTGCTGGCTACGAAGCGACGCAGCCGATCCTGCACCGAACCGGTGTGGCGCCCATCCACGACGCCCTCGCCGTGTGCGCCATCATCGACCCAACCATCCTCACGACCCAGTTCATCCCGGTCGACGTAGAGGTGAACGCAGAGCTGTCCGACGGACGAACCGTCTGCGACTTTCGCACACGCCCAAGCAAGCCTGCCAACGTCCACTTCGCCATCGACGCCGACGAACCGAAATTCATCCGCATGCTTACGGAAATACTCGGCCGAGAGTGACGTGCGAGTATGACCGCTTCGTCGCCAAGCGATGCTGCTACTGGAGCACTGTGGCTGGTCGACTCGGTTAGTCCGTCATGAGCGACGCCGCCTATTCGTAGTAGCCACCTTTCGCTTTTGACGTACCGACGACGTCCCTGAGAGCTAGCGGTCAGGGACTTGAGTCGGTGGCGATCACGCAGACTGCGAGATCGAGGATGCCAGCGATGCAGGGGTCGAGGAGTCGGTAGTAGACCGCGTTGCCGTCGCGACGTGACGTGACAAGTCGGCGGTCAGCGAGACGTTGGAGTTGATTCGAGGTTGCTTGCGGGGTGAGTTCGAGGGCGGCGGCCAGGTCGGTCAGGCGGACCTCGTCGTGGATCTGGATGTAGCGCAGCACCCGGAGGCGGGTGTCGTTGGCCAACATCTTGAACACCCCCGCAAGGGCGTCGGCGTGACCGTCGGCGAGCACGCCTGCGTCCATGGTCGGGGACTTCGCGCTTGACACATTTACACGGACTCGTGTATTCATGTACTCAGTCTACTTCTACAAGGAGCTCAACGCCATGAACCGATTCCAACTTTCACTCAACGTCGCCGACGTCGATGCCGCGGTCACCTTCTACTCAACCCTGTTCGACACGCAACCAGCCAAACGTCGGCCCGGATACGCGAACTTCGCGATCACCAACCCGCCACTCAAGCTTGTCCTGATCGAGAACGAAGGAACACCCGGATCGATCAACCACATCGGTATCGAGGTCGACTCCACCAACGACGTCGCGGCAGCCGCCGAAGACCTTCGCGTCAAAGGGCTCCCCTTCAAGGTCGACGAAACTCACACCTGTTGCTACGCCACCCAAGACAAAGTGTGGACCCAAGATGCCGATGGCGTGCCTTTCGAGATTTACACGGTGCTGGCCAGCACCGAGGACTTCGGCGCTCGGGCCCACTGACGCTCCCGACCGACCGATGACTCGTTGCGCCGCTTTCCGTTGCAGGCCCACGTCGAAAGCCGTGACCAGACGAGCGCGGGCGCTAGCAGGCACATAACCCATGAAGAACAAACCCAACAACGACGCCAACAACGCTGCCACCAAACCGGAAGAGATCGATCTCGCCGCGTTCACCGCAGCACTCCACGACCCAGCGACCGTCGTACTCGACGCGCAAGGACCAGGGCTCTTCACACGAGCCCACGTGCCCGCCGCCATCCCGATCGACTGGTACAACATAGACGCCGACCTCCGTGAACACGCCTCCGCCGGAACCGACACCCGCGTCGTCATCTATTGCACCGACAATGCGTGCACCGGATCCGCAATCGCCGCCGAACACCTCATCAGCCGAGGTTGGAGCAACGTCGCACGCTTCCCTGGCGGCCTCGCCGAATGGACCAGCAACCGCCCGCTCCAGGCACCAAACGCCGCGCCATCCAAAACCAGCGACACACCCCACCCATGACCACGACCTGCCCAAAACGAGCGCTTCTGGCTTCAGCGCTCATTGAGGCTGTTGCAACGGGGGCGGTGCTGTTCGTGGTCGTCGCTTCTGGAGCACGAATCCAGCAACTCAGTCCGGACAACGAAGGCCTTCAACTCCTCGTCAACAGCCTCGCCACCGTCGCGGCGCTCATCATCGCAATCAGCATCGCCAGAGGAAGGACCGGTGCTTACCTCAACCCAGCCGCGGTTCTTCACGACGTCATTGCCAAGAACCTCAAGACCACTCGCGCCCTCAGCTTCGTCGCCGCACAAACCATTGGTGCAACTGTCGGCGTACTCCTCGCAAACACGTTCTTCAGCACCGCCACGTTCCAGGTAGGAACTCAGCAGCGAGCCGCCACCAAGGCAGTTATCGGAGAAGTCCTCGCAACCGCGATACTCCTCAAACTCGGCACTCTCACCAGCCACTTCGATGACCTTCGCGCAGCGGCCACGACATCGATGTACGTGGGCATAGGTTTCTGGGTCACGCCATCAACTGCACTTATCAACCCCGCCGCAACCATCGCCCGTTCCCTCACAAGCACCTACGCCGGCATCCAGCCCGCTTCTGCCGGCGCTTTCATCGGCGCACAGCTCGCCGCCGCCATCGCTGTCGGAACCGCACTGCGACTCCGAACTTCGTCGAGAGCGGGCTGAACGTGAGGGAGCCCCAGGAACCAAATACTTGTGGAATCAAGGTTCCTTTTGAGTTATATTGCCCACAAACTTGTGGAGGTTGGACACGGGGTCGACACGAAGCGCGGACAGGTCTACATCGCCACCGGAAACAACTACGACGCACCGGCAGCGACGCTTCAGTGCATTGCAGATGCAGGCGACAACCCAGCCGCACGACAGGCCTGCCTACCGGCCAACGACTACTTCGACTCGGTGCTGGCACTCGACATGAAAACGGGTGCTGTTCGGTGGACGACGCGGATGATCGGTTTCGACGCCTGGACTGTCGACTGCATTCCGTTCCTCGGCGACGGGTCCAACTGTCCATCGCCATCGGGTCCGGACTTTGACTTCGGGCAGGCGCCAGCACTATTCAGCGAGAAGGACGGCAACCGTTCTGTCGACGTAGTCGGAGCCGGTCAGAAGAGCGGCCAGTATTGGACACTCAACGCAGACACCGGAGCGATTCGTTGGGTGACCCAAGCTGGCCCTGGTGGAACAGCTGGTGGCCTGCAGTGGGGCTCGGCCGTTGACAACCAGCGCATTTACACGGCGAACCCGAACAGCAACCACATTCCGTTCACACCGCTGGGGAGTTCCACCCCGACGACCGAGGGCATGGGGAGCGCCATTGATCCTGCCACCGGCCAGCTGTTGTGGCAGACCCCTAATGAGGGTGGGTCAGCCTTCGGGGGCGGGTCGTCTGGGCCCGTGACAACAGCCAACGGTGTTGTGTACGGATGCACCCTCGACGCACAAGGTCATATGTACGCATTGAGTGGCGCGACCGGCCAGATCCTCTGGAGCTTCGCAAGCGGCGGCGCCTGTCTGTCAGGTGCTGCGATCTCCGAAGGGCGATTGTTCTGGGGATCTGGCTACACGCTCTTCGGCACACCAAACAACAAGGTGTACTCTTTCGGCCTACCCGGTTGCGTCGCAGCCAACCCGCTTCACCCGGTTCAAAAGACGGTCGACGTTCAGACGTCGCGAGACTCACACCTGTCGCGGTCCCACGTTCAGCTCAGGCGGCGAAACCGCGTGTCGACAGGTGTTCGGTGAGAAACTGTGCGACCTCGCAGCCGCAACCGTGATCGCACGCGTCACCGATCTCCCCCACGTCAACGCGGGCTGGAGCGATAGTCCGTGAGGACAGGCGTGCGTTCTGGTGCTCGACCGGAACAGGAAACCATCGCCCCTCGAAAATCGATCCGAGAATACGGATCCGTGCCAGCTCAGTTGGGTCCACCTCGTCTGGCCCGACGCTCAGCACCGTGAAGTTTGCGATCTTTCCTGGTTCGACCGATCCGAGGTCGTGCTCGCGTCGCCACGAGTGGGCCGAGCCAATTGTCACGGCGCGCAACGCGTCATCCAACGAGATCCGTTGCTCCGGGCCCGCCACCCGGCCTGAGTGCGTGAGGCGGTTCACTGCATACCCCGCCATCGCAAGCGGGTCCGACGGACACATTGGAAGATCCGAGTGGAAGGACAACGAGATGTTCTGCGCGCATACGGAACCGGCACGAACCATCACGTCGGCACGATCCGGGCCGAGGCCGAACTCTGCGTACTTGTCGGCGAAGCCCACCGGGTAATACGGATTCGCCGAAACAATCGCGCCGAGACGTGCGATGCGCACGACCTGATCTTCCGTCGAGTTGGCAAAGTGCACAATCGTCGTGCGGTGGTCGATGCGGGGATGGCGAGCCATCGCGTCTTCGATCACGTCCAGCAACACATCCAGGCCCAGATCTCCATTCACATGGATATGGATCTGCCAGCCAGCATCCCAGTACGCATCGAAGTAGCGTCGAAGCTCAGCGGGTTGCATGATCCATTCACCGTGATGATGCGGATTCGGCTTCCCCTGGGCATCAAGGTACCCATCTCGCATCTGCATCAATTGCGAGATGATCGCACCGTCGGCAAAGAGCTTCACTTGGCCGGCGACGAGACTCACCTTGCCCGATGGTGCCCGCGAAATCTGTTCGTTGGCATCTTCGACGGCGTCGTGTGGCTCGATTCCGCGCACCGATTGGTTGCGACCATCGACGAGAAACGTGGTGGTGAATGGAACATCCGGCGCGCCGAGTATCTCTTGGTAGAGATGCCATGGCTCTACCTTCCACGCGATGCCAGGTTCGTTGATGGCCGTGACACCGTTCATGTGGAGGTACGTGACCAGTTGGTGCAAGCCAGCCCGAAATCGAGACTCGGTGAGAAATCGCGGCATCAGATAACGCGAAAGCAGAACCATCCAACCGTTCTCCCAGAAATGTCCACGTTCCACGTCGACCTGTTCGCTTGCGTGGCCCTTCCCAGCCATGTTCTCAGCAGTGATGCCAAGGGCATCGATTGCGGCAGAGTTGAGGAACCATTCGTGGCACGACCGTTGCCATACCGCTGCCGGGCGATCACCAACGATGTCATCGAGACGTGTGCGGCTCATCTCGCCGTGCCACAGCTTGTGATATCCCCAGGAGAACAACCACTCGCCTTCGGCAAGCCGGCCGTGCGCGCTGCGGAGTCGATCGTCGTACTCCGATGGACTATTCGCTGCGAGGTGAGTGCGAGTCGGCAGCACCCAGTCTTCCGGAGCGATCACTTCGGTCGTCAGCGTGCTTGCACCCAGAACCGGATGTAGATGCTGATCGATGAGACCCGCGATGAGTACTGCGTCGGCGAACCGACTGTCCACGGTGTACTCGCCTTCGGCCAACGTTGACCGCACGTCGTCGAGCGAGCCAACGGCAACGATGCGCCCGCCGGTCACCGCCACAGCCTCGGCGCTCGGACGCTGCGGATCCATCGTGATCACGCGCCGAGCCACAAATACGGTTGTCTCAGTTGTATCCATGCGCGGAACAGTAACCCGACCGTGAATCTTCTCCTCGGAGATCCCAGCCGCCTGAAGCGACTGATTGTCCATAGTTTCGTCCTGTTGGTTCGGTGTTCATTGAATGGGTGATGTCAGATGTCGTTGTGGCTGAGGTTCCAGGATGCTGCTGCGATGAAACTGGCCGTCCACGTTGCGAGGACCAGTGCGCCCATTGGTTGGCTGAGAAGATCGGGGTCGGGGCTGTTGGTGAGCGCAAGTGCTGCGGCCCCGGGGAGCCAGCGGCCGACAGCCGCCACGCCGAGCAGAACCGGTGGTTCGATGACGAACAACCACACGACGACAGCCCCGACCGTTCCCGGTTGGCTGCGGATCAGCAGCCCAACGGCGGCACCGGCGACCGCCAGCAACGGTGTCGCTAACACGGTTCCCACCAACGCCCGCAGGACCGGGTCCGATCCGAGTGCGAGCGGCACGTTGCTGACGGAGTAGTACCCGTAAACCGAGAGCGCAGCGACGCCGACCCCGACGAGGCCGTACACCGCGCCAATCGTTGCGCTGGTGATCTCTTTGGTCACGAACCAACGCAGTCGGCTGGGATTGGACAAGAGCCGTTGATCGATCGTGGCGTATCGCAAGTCACTGGTCGTCGCGACGGCACCGGCGATCGCGGCGAACACCAGCGGGGCCACGGTTGCGCTGTGCATCGCGATCCGAACCGACTGTTCGGATGCGAGCACGTCAAGACGGGACAGGTTCGCGACCGCGAACACGACCGCCATGACGACCGAACCGGCCAACAACATCCACGTCCCTGGCGTGCCGATCGCAACAAGAAGATCGGCTGACAACGGGCGCGAACGCGTCTGGAATCCTTCGCTCGGCACCGTCGGATTGACGCGCGTCCGACGGGCGTCGGCCGTTTCGGTCTCGCTAATCACGATTCGATGCCGGCTCGCGCTGCGCGTTCGACGCGACCAGCAGTGAGTGAAACGACGCCTTCGAAGATTGGACGAAAATCGGCGATCTGGTGAGTTGAAAGCAACACCGCAACACCGTCTCGTGCTTGTTGGGCGAGCAGATCACGCAACCAAAGCGTCGCCGGCGCGTCGAGTCCGCTGGCGGGTTCGTCGAGTACAAGAATCCGTGGGCGACCGAGCAGTGCTGCTGCGAGGGCCAAGCGCTGGCGCATGCCAGTTGAGAACGTCGACACACGCTTTGCAGCAACCTCGGCGAGCCCGACCAGCTCGAGCACCTCGGTGACCCGTCTCGGATCCAGTCCGGCTTCTCGCGTGATCGTCCTGAGGTGCAGCGCAGCAGTATGGCCAGGATGGGCGCCAAGTTGATTCGTGACAACACCAAGCACCCGCCGCAACGACGCCGTGTCACGGAGCAAACCACCATCGAGCAACGTGTCACCCGATGTCGGACGAAGCAACCCAACCATCATCCGCATCGTCGTCGTCTTGCCGGCGCCGTTCGGACCGAGCAGCGCCGTCACCTCGCCATACGGCACATCAAAGGACACGTCATCAACGACGGTCGTGGCACCGAATTGCTTCACCAACGACTGCGCTCGCAACGCCACTTCGTTCACGAACGCCGCCGATGACGGGCAACGCCAACAACAGCAAATACCAGTACGAGGTGAGCCACGCCGAGCACGGCCAAGCCTCGAAGGGCAGTGTGCATACCAATCGCCACAGCAACGATCGAAACCACCACTCCGACAATCGGCAGGTTCGCGTGCACCCTTTGCCAGAACGGTTTCCGAACAACTTCTGAGTTATCAAACACCATGTTCGATAACGTACGGCCATGGTGACAGCGCGACAACCGACAACAACCGGGATCCGTCCGAAATCGAACGAATCGCCAACATTGTCCGAAACCGAGCCTTCACGACCCGATCCGCGCGTCACACGATCCCGGAACCTGCTCCACACCACCCTCCTCGACCTCGTCCAGCGACGCCGCTGGGAACAGATCACCGTGCAAGACATCATCGACACAGCACAGGTGAGCCGTTCCACGTTCTACGCACACTTCGACAACAAACTCGACGTGCTTACCTCCGGCATCGACGACGTGCTCGCAACGTTGAACATGGGCGCACCCGGTCACCCACCCGAGCTGCTCGCATTGTTCGAACACTGCGACGAGATGGCCGAACTCTTCCGTGCCCTTCTCCACCAGCCGGTACTCGGCGAGATTCTCGACCGCTTCCACCGAGCGTGTGTCGCCGCGTGGACCGAGCACCTCGACCACGACTCAGAACCTATGCGCGCAGAGTTCCTCGCAGGAGCAACCGTCGCCGTGCTCCGCTACTACGTCTCAACAAGAACACGCGCCACGCCGAACGAAGCAGCAGCCAAATTCGCGACCATGATCAACCCAATCCTCGAACTCACCTGAACCCTGAACGCTTTCGCCTCAGACGTCGCGAATATTGAAGAGAAGAGTCGCCGCACACAGGAAACCTCCGAGCCAAACAGAAAGCGTGAGGGTTGCCTGGAGGTTTGACAGCAGGGTTGTGTCGAACATGCCACCGCGGTTCCCTCCGACTCGTGCGGTGATTGTTTCGAGTGCGCCCGCGAACGTGAACTTGCCGACCAATGGGAGCCTGGCGAGTAACGGATCGAGGATGAGCACGAGAGCCAGCGTGGCGACCATCGCTGCTGCGTCGTTGCGGGTAACAGCTGAAAGCGCAAACGCGACGGTCGCGGCGCCGAGAGCGAACAGTCCGCCCGAGAGCAGTTCTCTGCCGTTCCACGCCACCGTGTACCCGTGCATCGCAGCGACCCCCCGAGCAGTTAGCCACCCGGCGAGAGCGACGAAAACAATCGACGTCACAAGGACCGATGCTCCGACGAACGCCTTCGCAGCGAGAACTCGGCCTCGACGCGGTTCGTTCGTCAACAGCCGTTTCAGCGTGTCTTGGCGGTACTCCGTGCCGAGCACCCAGCCACCGAACGCAATCGCGACGATCGACGGAAGGATTTGAAATACATGAGTCCATGTCGTCGAGTAGCCGGCTTGTGTGTCGGGCGTGTACACGGTGAGCGCGAGTGACGGTCCCAGGTGACCGAGCAACATCACCCCAAGTAGTAACCGGGGAACGCGTTGCGAGACGACTTTGCGTAGTTCAGCGCGCAACATGTTGGCGATCCTCGTTGTTCCGGGTCAATTCGAGAAACGCGGCTTCCAACGTCACGCCGACCTCACTGATTTCAATCGCGTGGATACCGCGAGTGCCGAGGGCGCGATTGAGGTCTGCTCCGCCCAGCCGGCCTGGGACGGTGACCGCGATTGTCGTGGCTGAGTCGTCCGTGCTCCATTCCCATCCGATCTGGCTGAGACAGAACTTTGCGAGTGGGAGATCGTTGGTCTGCACACGAACGATGAATCGGTTGCCCGAAAGGCTGCGGAGGATCTCGGAGGTTGGGCCTGCGGCGACGACTTGGCCGGCCGCCATGACCACAATCCGGGTGCATGTCTGTTGGGCTTCGTTGAGTTGATGCGACGACACGAGCACCGTCGTGCCTCGTTCTGCGAGACGACGAAGGAACCATCGCGTCTCAACAATTCCGGCCGGGTCGAGACCGTTCGCCGGTTCGTCGAGCAGCACCAAGGCTGGTTTGGTGACCAGTGCGAGCGCGATCCCGAGACGTTGCTTCAACCCGAGCGACAGCGTTGACGCTCGCTGACCAGCACGATCTGCCAGACCGACCTCGGTGAGGAGATCAGTCATTTCCTGACTGGAAATGGGGGTGCGGCGGGCCACGGATTCGATCGCCAGGTTTTCTGTCACCGTCAACTGCCCATACAGCGCGGGCGACTCGATAAGTGCACCTACGTTTCGCAGAGCAGCAGGAAACTCCTTCGATCCAACACGGCACCCAAGAATTTCCGCTTGGCCACTCGATGGACGAACCAGCCCAACGAGCATCTTCATGACGGTGGTTTTACCGGAACCGTTCGGTCCCAGCAACCCGACCACTTCACCGGCCGGAACTTCAAAGCTGAGTGCGTCGACTCGTGCCCGGGTGCGGTCTCGTTTTGTCAACTGATCCACGCGAATCGCCATTGATCCAGTCACGATTCGACCGAAGGCATGACATAGACCTGCAGCGCGTAACCGTCAGGATCGCGGACAAACGCGGTCGGCGCCCCGTGCACCACTGCGCTACTCAGAACAGTTCCTCCGAACTGCGTGACCTGTTCCAAGACCCGAGCCAACGTTGCACCGTCAGCAACTCGGATCCCGAAATGGTCCAGGCCACCGCTCGTTCCCACCGGTTGGTCGGTTCGCCCGTCGAGTTCGCTTGGAACTGTAAGCGAACTGAGGGTTAGCAGGTCATCACCACCTTGGGTTTGGAGGAACACCATCGCACCATCGTGGACACTGAGCCCGACCCGGAAATGAAACGCGCCCACATAGAAGGCTGTCGCGACTGGGACGTTCCCGACGCGTAGATGGATGTGGCGGAGCCCGATCACTCCATGATCGGAACTGGCATTGGCAACGTTTGTTGGTTCTTCGGTCTGAGTAGGCATACGGCCATCAGATCACCTCAAGTCGACTTGAGGTCAAGGAGAAGTTTGGTCGTGGCTGTTCGTTTCGCCAAACGCACCGGCAAGCTTCGCCCGCAGGCCGGGACATTCATACGGCAACGGTTCGGGGCACTGCAACGCGTGATCGAGCGCCTCAATCGAAGCGTCAAGACCGCGGCGTTCCTCGATCAACAAGCCCAGTTGTTGCTGCAACTTGTCTTTCGTGCCAACTTCGATATCAGCCATCAACTCGACGATCGATTCGAGTGCGAACTGCCCGCGTTGGCACAGCACCACGAAGGCGAGCCGTTCAATGATGTCGGGCGCATATTGGCGTCTCAGACCGCTGCGACCAGCAGACTGGATCAGACCTTTTCGTTCCCAGTGATGCAACGTCGATGCTGGCAAACCAGTCCGCTCGATCACGACACCAATATCGACGAGCAGTCCATCCGGATTCGGATCGTTTCGCTTCTGGTCCGCGGCCATATTTCAACCTTAGGTTGTCGACCACATTCCTTGCGATCGGGCCAGAAGCCCCGCCTTCTAGTGTCCGGCGCTCAACCGGGTGAAGGTTCGTTGGTAGTCGCTTGGCGAGGTGCTGGTCAGTCGAGAGAAGTGAGAGCGAAGCACAGTCCCAGTTCGGAAACCGACGCGTTGCGCGACGACCTCAACTGGTTCGCCTTGTTCGAGAAGCGTTTGGGCTTTGAGAACCCGTTGCTCGATCAGCCACTGATGCGGCGTGACACCGACTTGCGTGACGAACTGTCGAGAGAGCGTGCGAGAACTCGTGTTTGCCTGTCGAGCGATCCTCTGCAGTGGAAGGTCCTGGTCGAGGCGGGCGAGCATCCACACGAGTAGCTCGCCCAACGTTGTGCCGTGTTTGGCACGCGGTAGTTCCGCGGGAACGAATTGGGCTTGCCCTCCACTTCGGTGCGGTGCCGTCACCATTTCGCGCGCAACGGCTGTCGCTACCTGTGCGCCTAAGTCCTTGCGAACGATATGCAACGACACGTCGATCGCAGCCGCTGACCCAGCCGCTGTAAGTATCGTTCCATTGTCCACGTACAACACGTTCGGATCGACCTGAACGTCAGGAAACCGGACCCCGAAACGCTCGATGGCACCCCAGTGAGTCGTTGCGACAAGCCCGTCGAGAAGCCCTGCTTCAGCGAGAAGAAACGATCCTGTGCAGTAGGAAACAATTCGGGCGCCTCGCCGCGCTGCACGTTGCAGCTCTCGGATCAACGGTGCAGTGTCGGCCATCCGTTCTGGCCACCCGGGGACCACGATCGTGTCGGCGGTGCGGAACAAACTGATGGCGCCCGAGCAGTGCACCCCAGCAAGATCCATCTTCACCAGTCCGGGGTCCGGTGTCGCAAGACGGAATCGATACCACCAGGGGCACGCTACCGGTGAAGGCTGGCCAAACACTTCGGCGGCGACCGCCATCTCAAACAGGCTCCCATGTGGCACGACGAGAGCGACAACGTTATGAGCACACAACAAGGACATGGCACGAATCTAGTGGGGGATGTCATTCTCGCCACTTGCGATCAATCCACCGGAAGTTGAAACTGCAGAGGAGAAGCCGTCGGAGGACGGCTCGGACGCTGAGGCCAGATGTTGGACCATCTTGAAATATCTACCCTTCGACACGAAGAGTGTGTGCGGTTCTATTCCGATGTCCTTGACCCGCTTGGCTACGCGCTGGGAGTGGAAGGCGCAAGGAGCGGGTTTCGACATGAGGGCCGACTCGACTTTTGGGTTTGCGAGGGACAACCCTCGGTCGACGTTCATTTCGCATTTCAAGCCCCATCTCGATCGGCGGTGCTTGTCGCGTTCGAACGAGCGGGAAACAACGGAGGAACACGGGATCGAGAACCAGCATTGGCCCCTCACATCCACGCGAACTACTACGCGGGCTATGCCCGTGATCCGGATGGGCGGCTTGTCGAATTCGTCTGCCAACTACCCGGATGAGTAAAACATCGGCTTCGTCGGGAACTCGACTCCAACCAGTCGCTACGCTGCGATCCGGTCCAGAACAATGAACAACTCCTTGCTACCACTACGCCTCAGAGTCATCGGGTACTGGATAGATGAAGACCGCCCCGACTTGCCCGATCCCACCGACTTCATTGACTTGACCTGGGACCTCGACGAACGAATCGCCGTCGCAACGTACCTCAACGGCGGCCGACCGACACTCGAAGCGGGCGGGTGCTCACCGTGTCGAATCTGCGGTGCCACGAACGGTTTTGAGGACTTCACCGACGGCACGTTCCAGTGGCCCGAAGGACTCGCGCATTATGTGCTCGATCACGCCGTTCGCCTCCCCGTAGAGGTGATCGAACACGCGTTGCGGTGCACCGACAAATCGACTGCGGTCGGACTCGTCGACACGACCTGGTGGATCAACACCACGCTGGACGACCAGACAACCGTTGGTTGTCGGTGACTACCGAGGAGTCACTCACCTACTACGTGGACATAGAACATGGCTGATGACCAACCACAGCTGGCGAGCCGGGCCGACGTTTTGCGGTCCGGTCGATAGGTCAAACGAATCAACGTTAAGCGGCGGCTAAGCATTCACCATTTCGCACGACGACTCACTGCCCGGTGTGGCGTTACGGTCGTCACACCACCGAAACGAGCAACTACCGAAATCGCATCATCCAGCAGACCTGGCGAAGGGGTCACCATGGATTCTCATTTCACACTCGAACAAGTCGGCAGTAACCAGATCGGTTTCGACGTCAACATCGACGACTCCAACGCCGCCGAGTGGACCGCGACGACAACCGGGGCTATCTCTGAGGATGGAAGAACCATCCATGGGAGGCGCCCATTCAGCACCTAACTACGGACCCATTCATGCACGGATTCGCGCGCCCAGGAGGTGCTCGAAGTCGCTGACCGTAACTGTCCGGAGAACGCTGCGTGAGTCTCACGGGTTTCTCGCAACGTCGAACCTGACCCGGGTCAGCTTGATGTGCCCTTGGTACCCGCCAAGGGCACGTTCCGCGTCCCGCAGCGGGTTTCGCAATTTGAGACAGCCCACCGTGGCACACATCGCTTCGCGAAAGTCTCGTCCGCATCTGAGGAGAGCAGCAAACCTTCATGAACTGAAGCCTTTCGATGGTTGGTCTGTTGCTGCATGTTGCGTTGTCGTGCGTGAAGAACTGTTGGTGTTCCGGTCTCCAATTTCGTGTTCCCAGCCGTGAAGGATTCGTCGCAGCACCAACGGAAACGCTGCTTGCATCGCGGCAGCGAACACGCGGCCCTTCAGTCCGGGCAGCGGCTGAAAGCGGAAGTCCATCCCAATCAACGACGTGTCGGCTGCGTCGTGCGCTACCCACCATGAGCCGCGCATCGCAGCCAACGGGTACGGGTAATGGTCGGTCCGGACATTCACCTCAAACCGTTCGCCCTCATCCCACACCGTGCAAGTCTCGGACCACTCCTCACCTGCATTGTTCGAACACACACGAACCATCCCAGCTCCAACACCAGAATGGACGTGGACCGCTGACAGGTTGGGAGCCAATCGGCCATACAGCTCATGGTCGGTGACAACATCCCACGCGACTTCTCGACTGGCTCGTACTTGCCGCTCGACATGGGCAACCTCGACCGGTGGAGTTTCGTCGAACGTTGACGCAAGCCGAGTGTTGAGAATCGCCCGGAGACGTTGCCACACGCGCGCAACTGCGCGATCCCGAACGACGCGACCATCGCGGCGACAATGCCAACAACAATCATCCCGGCTGTCGAATACCACCCTGCCGCCAGTGTCAGCCCTGACGCGACGACCCACACGCCATCAGCGACACTCACCATTGGTGCCCAACGGAGGAGGCGAGAGGTACGCGCACCGGCGATCATTGCCACGTCGGTTGCAAACACGATGAGACCCAGTCCGAGCACGCGGACAATCCCGCCGTGCCCAGTGCCGAGAACCGTTGAGACCCAGCCGCCTGCCATGACACAGACGAGCCCGCCAAGCAGCGATGTCGTCGCGTTCAGTCGCAACACGTTGCGAAGCCGTTGCGCTGCAGCCCGGACCGGCGTCTGATCGTCGACGACAGGTCCCACCGCAAATGCCACAGAGCGAGGTCCGGGGGTGAGGGAGTTCATGCGGGCAATTGTCGAAGGCCTCGGGACACAAAGCGATCACCTCACAGGTGATGGCTATGAACAGTTGATACACGTAGGGTCTCGTCATGGCCACAAACGACGCCGGTGTTATGTTGCGCGAATGGCGGCAACGTCGCCGCTTCAGTCAGCTTGATCTCGCAATGGTGGCCGACGTCTCTGCAAAGCACCTCAGCTACGTCGAGACAGGCCGCAGCCGCCCCAGTCCGGAAATGATCCAACACCTCAGCGTCCATCTCGACATCCCACTGCGCGAACGAAATGCGCTGCTCCTAGCCGCAGGCCATGCACCGCGGTATCAGGAAACTTCACACGACGCACACCAACGAACGGAACTTACAGAGCTACTGGACCTTGTGATGGCCGGCTTCCGCTACCCCGCCTTGGCCGTCGACGCCCACTGGAACCTTGTCGCTGCCAACGCTGCGATGGGACTCTTCCTCGGAGGCGTTGCCAGCCATCTGCTGGAACCTCCTGTCAACGTGATCCGGCTCAGCCTCGACCCTGCCGGTCTCGCCCCTCGGATCGTCAACTTCGACGAATACTCGGCCCACATTTTGGAGCGGCTGCGGCGCCTCACCGAGAACCATCCCTCCGCTGAACTCGATACCATCCTTGCCGAGTTCGGTCACCTCGCGGTGACCAGGGGCGTCCACGAAACGATTGGTTTAGCGTTGCCGATTGAACTGGCAGTCGAAGGCACAACCGTCCGGCTGATCTCAACCATCACCACCTTTGGTGCCCCGCTCGACGTCAGCCTGGCCGAGCTTGCGTTCGAAACGTTCTACCCCGCCGACGCGGCCAGCAAGGCCTGGCTTGAGGCGCAAGAATAGACCCAATGTGTACATACTAGATGTTCACAAAAAGGTGTACATAGTTCCACGCGTCCCAGTCATGGCGATCTGTTGGGACAGTCCAGGTGACCGGGCTTTCCAACGAGGTGCCGCGTGCACCACAATGTTTCTCCTCCCTGACTATACGATCGCGTTCGTTTCCGACGGGGTGCGCGTCATGCTCGGCTACGACCCTGCGGTACTCATCGGCACAAGCGGCATAGATCTCATCCACGTGGACGATCTAGCCGAGATGGCCGACATCCTGCTCGAGGAGGCCATCAACCCGACGGACTTCGACACCAGCGGACTGGGGCGGCTCGCGTTGCGACCGATCCGCCTTCGACAGGCCCAAGGTTCGTGGTTCCATGCCGACATTGCTGCAACGAACCACACCGGCGATCCGAGCATCGGCGGATACCTCGTGTACGTCATCAGTGCACAAGTCAAAGAGGCTCGTGTCGACGCATACCGGGCCCTCGTCGAGGAGGACGATGTGGTCGAGGTTCTCGATCGGATCGCAAGCTCGATTTCGATCCAGTTCGAACACGCAGAGGTACTGATCGAAGCTGATGGGGCCACGAACCGGGTCAGTCTCGAGCGCCACAATGAGATCAAGGCACTTCCAGCAGACGAGACGCATTCGTTGCCGGTTCTGCTCGACGGGCAGCCCGCAGGATTGATCACGATTGTCGATCACAGCAGTCACGGCTTCGAGGCGTTCACCCCGTGGACGATTGGTTTGGTGCAATATTCGACGAGGCTTGTCGAACGGTTGCTGATTCGCGAACGAGCGACCCGGTTGTTGTCGCGCGCAGCATCAGTGCCAAAGCCAACAAGAAGAATTCAGTTCTCGTCGGACTGGTTTCCTAGACACCCCGTTGCGGCGGTCCACCGACGCAGTACGAATGCGAGCTCGGCCGTTCCTTTACGGACAGGGCTGAGGAGTCAAGAACCCGAGGCCCGGTGTGTTCCACAGTCGAGAGGCGGCGAGGTCGGTGAACGCACATCCGAACGTAGGACTGGCCACAGCGGCGGGATTGAGGACGTCGTCTCCGGCAGGTCGCACACCGGTATCCACCCAGCCGACCAGATCCCGGAATGTGCGGACAAGTTCGGTCGGCGTGAAGGAGCAGTGGCCGAAGTCCCTGGTCGCCCGCTGCACGAGCAGTTCCGATGCGCCGTTCGCTGCTACCCGCTCGGCGTAGACCTGCTCCATGTGGAAAGGAACGAACAGATCACCAAGGGTGTGCAATGTGAGCATCGGGATCTTCAAATCGCCGGTGGTGGGTGGCACGTTGGCGATGCCATTACGGTTCCGAGATTGCGGGTCGGCGGTGAGACGTTGCACGTTGTTGTTGAACGCGATCTCGGCTACGGAGAGGGTCGGATCGGTGTCGAACTGATACGTCACGTCGGAGTTCTGCAGGGCCATACCCGGGCTGCGAGGCAGCGTGCCGTCACCCACACCGAGCCCGAACAAGAAGTCACCCGCAACGCCGTTCCAGAACAGCCACCCTTGATCGAACAGCGGACGATCGCCTCCCGAGCGCAACTCAACGAGCGATTTCAGCAGCTGGCCTTGGGCGTTGAGGACGAACGGGAACACCGGGCCGAGTGCCGCCTTGGTTGCCGGCACTGTAGTGGTGAGGTAGTTCGCTTGGTAGGGGAACGTCTCCCCGACACCGGACAGCGTCTGCGCTGCGACATTGAAATCGAGGAAATAGTCGAACAGTTCGTAGTCACCCAGCACCCCACAGATCGGCATCGCAGCGGTATACGAGCGTGGCCACTGTTCAGCGACGATGCCGGTTACGTGACCACCCATCGAAGCTCCTGTGATGTATGTACGCGTAGGAACCCCGACGCGGCCACGGAAGAAGGTGGTCAATGCGTGCGTGTCTTTTGCTCCTTGCGCAGGGTCGTAAGCGTTTTTGCTATAGCTAGACGCCGCCCACGCATAACCGTTCGCAACCAGTTAGGCGCGAAGCGGATGATCGTCGACCGTCAGCTCCGGCCCGGTACCTCGGTAGCCGTGCGCCCACATCACCGGTCCTCAAGCCTGAACGTACAACTTTTTCCTTTGCCGCGCCTAACACAAGAGCAAGACTTGCCGCTCGTCAGTTCGGCGGGAGGGCACCCGTCAGAGAGGCGCGTTGGGAGACCTCGATCCAGTTGCCTCCCGGATCGCGCACGAAGGAGAACCGCGCCGTTGTCCCCATGGTGATTGCCGCCGCACCAAGGGTTCCGCCTCTCGACACGATGCCGTCGGTCTCGCCGTCGCAGTCGAAAACCTGCACAGTCGTGTAGCGGTATCCGATGCCGTCGCGGCTCACATCCATCGGACCGTCAGCGTGCTTACGAGTGACGAATAGCGAGGTGCCACAGCGATACGAGCCCGGCGTCTCCTCCACCAATCCAAGCGCGTCCACATAGAACGCTCGATGCGCCGCCGGATCGCGTACCGCGAGCACGACCGCGATCCCCGTCACCCCATCGTGGCCGGGAGGAACGATCACAACCCGGTTGCCATCGGGGTCTTCGAGCTCATGAGGTGTTTGAACACCCTCGCGTGCGATCCACAGTTCTCGGTACCCGCTAGCTGGCGTGGTCGGGATCGGACTTTCCAGCACGTTGAGTTTGAACACCGAGCCATTCATTGCGTGACGCATCTGGACGAAACCGCGACGGACCGGGAGCCGCTCCTCGAATGGCAGGCCCACCTCCTGCTGCCAGAACTCGAGCTGTTCGTCGCCCCGATTGGTCATGATGCCGACATCAACGCAGGGCTTCGCGAGGCGCATACCCGCACGCTACGAGACGCGTCCAGCCAGCCCAATTCGGGCCGACTCTCCTCGACAAGGCAAGCAGCGAAGGCCCCTCAGCCGAGTCGACTTCATAGACGCCGGCGGCACCAAGGAGAAGCTCACCGGCGCGGGGCCAATCGCCCATTGCGCAGCCCGTTCGAACGACGCGCCCAGTTGCGATGACCCGTCCACATACGACCGGTGAGCGCCATTTCTGCGTAGATGATTCGCGTTCTCTGAGCTACCACCCGATCGAAGTGATCCAGGTGGCGGTCGCGGATGGCGTCCAACTCTCCAGCGAGTCCGAGTCGCTGCTCAGCCGACGAGAAAGTCGTCCAGTTGCGCAAGCTGTTCCGGGAGCGCCGCTACAGAGCCCACAACAGCTTCCTCGAGCGCTCCGCTTGTTGGATAGCGCTCAATCAGTGTGAGCTGCGTTTGGCCGTTCGTCTGCGACGATGGTCATGCCATACGCCTTTGGCAGCCACCATCGTTTGAATTGCTCGGGCCTCGACCACGCCTGAAACACGAGGTGCGCAGGAGCATCAAAGGTCTCGCGCGTTGTCAGCTCCAGCCGTGGTTTGCTGCCTCGGTCCGCAGCGCAGCCAACGTGTCGGCGTAGCGGGCGAGCTGTTCGTCCAGGCCGACGCTGACGTGGCCGAGGATGCGTCGCGTGAGCACATCCGTGATGCCGAGCTCGCGGGCAAGATGGGCAGCGTAAATGATCCCGACTGTTCCAGTCGGCGACGTGATGTGCTCAAACATCTGACGGGCGCGACCCGGATCGTTCTCAGCGGCGTGCACGAACCCATGCACGATGAGCGTGTTGGTGGCTTCTCCCCAGATGCGTCCGGTCAGCGTGTTCGCTGTGAGGAGACGCACGTGATGCATCGCGTGCTCTGGGTCGCCCAGGGCAAGGTACGCCAACGCCCAGAGGTCATCACCTCGACGCCAGCTGATCTTGTGGCTTTCGAGGAGCGTGATCGTGTCGAGCGCGGCCGCCGGCTGCCCGTTCAAGATCTGACAGAGCGCCAGGCCGCCAAGGCCCGCTCCAACGTTGGCGACCGTCGGATACGCGCCATTCGCGGCGACGGCCTGCCGATACCAAAAGATCGCCCCTTCGTAGTCCCCGACCTTCGCCGCGGCGAAACCACGGACGCCCATGGTGTTGGAACGCACCGTCGCGTTGATCGGTTCCGAGTCGCCACCTTCGAGTTCGCTGGCGGCGACCTCCGCGTAATCGAACTCCGCATCGGAGCGAATGCCGAGGTACACGTTGACCCACGCCGCCCACGTCCACGCGTATGCCCGTACTGCGCTCACGGACGAGTGGCACAGCTCGCGGTATGACGCAGCAAATCGTGGATCGCCACATCCCCCGAGGAACAGCAACCTCGCCGCCTTGAGGCGCTCGACGTGGTCGACCTCAAGCGCCGCAGTGTTCTCGAGCACTCGGTCGAACATCGTGACGGCATCGAGGAATGCAGCGTCGACCTCATAGACGCCGGCGGCACCAAGGAGGAGTCCACCGGCGCGGGGCCAGTCGCCCATTGCTGCAGCTCGGTCGAACGAAGCGCCCAGGTTACGATGGTCAGTCCACATACGACCGCTGAGCGCAATTTCGGCGTGGATGATTCGCGTTCTCGGAGCGACCGCCCGATCGAAGTAATCCAGATGGCGGTCGCGGATGTCGTCCAGCTCTCCCGCGAGTTCAAGACGCTGCTCGGCATAAGCCTTCACGGTTTCCAGCAGTCGGAACCTGGTGGTCCCATTGCGATCGGCGCGCACGACCAACGACTTGCCGATCAAGGCCCGGGTGACCTCCAAAGCCAGCGGCGCAGGAGTGTCGGTCACCGACGCGACCCCAGGGAGATCGAAACCGTCAGCGAACACACCGAGTCGGCGCAGTACCCGCTGTTCGTCCGGGTCGAGCAAGTCATATGACCAGTCCAGGGTGGCCTGCAACGTGTGCTGAGTTCTTCCGCGGCGGCCCTGGCCGAGGAGCTCGAAGCGATTGTCCAAACCGACCATCAGGTCCGCGACGTTCATCACCGTCACTCGTGCGGCCGCCAGTTCGATCGCAAGAGGCAGCCCATCCAGGCGGCGGCAGATCGCGGCGACCATCGACGTATTGCCCGCATCGAGCACGAATGTCGGATCAGCAGATCCGGCCCGCTCTGCAAACAGCCGCACAGCGGAAGATGACACCGAGTCGAACGTGAGCGGCGACAGAGCGACATTGTGTTCGCCGTCGACATCGAGCACCTCCCGACTGGTGGCGAGGATGGAAGCCGCACCGCGTGCATTGAGGAACCTCTGCACGAACGTGGCGCTTCCGTTGATGACGTGCTCGCAGTTGTCGAGGATCACTAGCGCCGGTTTGTCCGCAAGGTATCTGATCACCTGCGCCGACGTGTCGCCGGCCGACAGGTTGAGGCCCACCGCACTAGCGACCGCGCTCGGCACTTCGTCGTCGCGGGAGATCGCCGTGAGATCAACGAACCACACCCCGCCGGTACGGTGGGCGATCTCAGCTTCCCCGACGGCGATTGCCACCCGTGTCTTGCCGGAACCGCCCAGTGCGGTGATCGTGACCAGCCGGTGGACGGCCAACAGCGTCCGGACCTTCGCCACGTCGGCCTCGCGGCCGATCAGCCGCGTTGGGCGAACGGGGAGGTTCGATAGCCCGGGATCCACCACCCGCAGCGCCCGGAAGCTCTCGCTCCCGAGCTGGTACAGGCGAAGTGGCTCGGGCACGTCGCGCAATCGATGGACGCCAAGATCGGTGAGCTCCGACGCTGGTATGGCGGCTAAGGAACGGACGGCGTCGGTGATCAGGACCTGCCCGCCGTGTCCGGCGGCCTCGACGCGGGCCGTGGTGTTCACATCGGGCCCGAAGTAATCACCACCTCGTTCCTCCGCGGTTCCCACATGCAGGCCCATGCGTACCAAGAGTGCGGGGCCGGGCCAGACCGCTTGCGCCAGCGTCGCCTGTGCCGCCTTAGCGGCGCTCGCGGCCACAGACGCATCCTGGAACGCTGCAGCGAACGAATCACCTGCCGTGGTGAACACGTAACCCGCATGACCCTCGATGGCGTCGCGGAGGATGCTGTCATGCAGCCGCAACGACGCAGACATGGCGGAGGGGTCTAACGCCCAGAGCCGCGTCGAACCCTCGACATCGGTGAAGAGAAAGGTCACCGTGCCTGATGGTCGCGCCTCGGTGTCCGCTGGTCTCCCCACCGCCGCAGTATCCCAGAACGACCCTTCTGCCGCATTGCCGATCAGAGCGACCCGCCCGCGTCGAGGTGCGGAGAGCATGCCGTAATGCTGATCGATATGCGCTTGATAATGCAGTTTGGAACGCTGAACGTATACTGCTGCATGGTGCAACTCGTGACGAAGGTAGACGACGCGACGGCGAAGGAGATCGATCGCCTGATCGCCAGCGGAATGTACTCGTCGCGTTCAGAGGTGGTGAGAGCCGGCCTCGTCCGGATTGTCGACGACGCCAACCGCTCCATGACAGCAGCATCGATCATTGCCGGGTACCAGCGCACCCCGGAAACCGCAGATGAGTTAGAACAAGCACGGCGAGCAACGATTGCAATGATCACCGAGGAGCCATGGTGACGCCCGCCCAAGGTGAAATCTGGTGGGCAGAGGCTGAAGACAAGCGCCGCCCCGTCCTCATTGTCAGTCGGTCGGAAGCAGGGCAGTTTCTCAACCGCGTGATCGTGGCGCCGATCACCCGGACAGTTCGGGGAATCCCTACCGAAATTCCACTGGACGAGTCGAGCGGACTCCAGGACCCGTGTGCCGCGTCGTTCGACAATCTCTCTCTACAACTGGTCAGTTTGCTCACAGAACGAATTGGACGAATCCAATTCGCTCGCACGGAGATATGCCGAGCCCTCGAGGCCCTCGCAGACTGCTGACGGTCAAAGACACCTGATGGGTCCGTGCGTCCGTTGGGGCTGCCGCGAGTAACCGCGCGAGAGATGTGACGAACGCCACACACTACCTGGTGTCTTTTTATGTCGATGGGTGAATGACCTCAAGTAGCGAAACCGGAAACAGGTCCGGTCAATACTGAACAATTGAACACGGAGAGACTCATGCTTCGCACCACTTCCGCCCAAGCGAGACGCACCATTGTCATCAGCCTGGGAGCGCTCTGCCTCCTCGCCGCCGCCGGCACCGGCGCTGCGAACGCCGCTGAAAACCCAGCCGTGGGCGGCGCCTGCGAAACCCTTGGCGCACATGCCGATGGGACGGCGCTCGATTGCGTGAACACCGGAGCAAGCCAGACGTGGCAGATCAAAGGTACCCGGCCGAACCCTTATCGCATTGGCGAAGTCGCCCAACTCCGGCGCTACGTCGGGGCAAAGTACATCCCCGGCTATTCGTTGAAGTTGACCTCAGGCAATCCCGATGCCTCTGCCGACGTGACGGTGAGCTCCGGAGCGATCAAGAAGAATGTGATTCCCGCCGGCTGGCGGCCTGTCACCGCTGGCATCGAGTTGACTCTCGTCGGCCGCCAGCCCGCGCCGTCGGCTGGCCTCTACATGAAGTTCGTGGACCCTGCCAACAAGGAGTACTCGCTCTTTAACTACAAAAAGGGTGACCTGAGCTGCACCGGCGGTGCTGTGGCTAAGCAGATCAATGCAGCCGCTCTCACGAAGAACAGCGGCACCATCACGGGCAACGTGTGCTCGTTCGTGAACCCCGCCTCGATCAACAGCACACTGCTCCTTCGAGTGCAGGTTCGAGCGTTCAAATCCGGCCAGCCGCTCGAGACCTGGTACTCCTTCCTCTAAGCGGACCGCACACCCGACAACGGAGAGTCGATGCGACGCACGGGACGTACCAGGATCGAGCTACCGAGAGGTCCTCGGCTACGGGGTCATTCTTCGGGAAGGAACTCACTACGATCCCTCAGATGGGATACAACGAGGCACCATCTGGCTGGTGGCAGGAGTTCGTTCGCGCCATGCCCGCTCGAACCGCCAAACTCGGCATTGTTCGGGCGGACGGAAGCGCACATGTCGCTCCGGTGTGGGTAGATCTGGATGGCGACGACCTGGTATTTATGACAAGCGCTGACACGATCAAAGGAAAAGCGTTGCTTCGCGACCCACGGGTTTCGCTTTGCTTCGATGATGAAGTCCCGCCGTTTGCCTTCGTAACGCTTTCCGGCACGGTCGAAATGTCAACGGACCCTGCTGAATTGCTGCTCTGGGGAACCCGAATTGGCGGGCGATACATGGGTCCCGACAAAGCCGAGTTCTACGGCAGGCGAAATGCCGTGCCACCTGAAATGGTGGTTCGTGTCCATGTCACGAAAGTCGTTGCCAAGGTCGCCGTCACCGACTAACCGACTAACCCGGCATCGAGGCAAGCGTTCGCAAGAACGTTGAGATCAACCCGCTAAACGCTTCCGTGGATCGGCCGGCGCTGCCCGATGAGCCATCACGGAGTCGCTCACCACCTGTGCCTGTGCGACCAAGGCGTCGACAGCTTCCGCACCTCCGAACGAGGCAACAAGCGCCCTCTGAGACTCATCGGTGAAGGCTTCGATGCGGTCACGAGCGGCCCGTCCTTCAGCGGTGAGCGCATCATGATCGTCAAACCAATTGCGGGATTGCAGTGAGGCGACCGCACCGCGCAGTTCGTCTTCAGAAAAGCCTCTCGTCTTTGAGTACTCGCCCACCGGGTAACCAAGCCACACCTCAGTGAGCACGTTCATCTCGGCTCGGCCCACGTTGTGAACCGTGCACGCCGCAAGGTGACTGTCACCACGATGCTCTCGGAACAACTCCGCAGCCCGCCACAAGCGTCCGTGCGGATCTTCGGGAATCGGTTGAGCCTGCAGTGCAGCGAACAGCGGGCGAAAACCCGGATCGATCGTGGCCAACGATTCGAGCATGCTGCTCCCAAGTGCGTCGATCAGTCCTCCATCGACCGCTTTGGTTGCAGCTCGAAGACCCGCAGAGGCACCGGTAAAGCGGGCCGCAAGGATTTCGTCGACCGACGAAACGGTTCTCGCCTGTTCATAGACGGGTGCAAGCAACGCTGCACTGAAGGCTCCGAACGCCGACACCACAACCGACGGCGCGACGTTAGGTCCGAGCGCAGATGCGCGTCCCCAGACGTACCCGTCGAAGAACCCGTGGCCAAGCGAAATAAAGCCGTCAGCCGCTTCACGCGACCACCAACCGATAGTGGCGATCACTTCGACCGAGTCACGAAGCCGTCGTGCCGGGCTGCTGGGGATGGCTGGGACAGCGATAGGCGTGTCCCCCGGAGTCAGGAAGAAAGTTGCGATCGTCTCGTAGTCCACGTGCAGCATCCTGGCGGTTGGGGCGCCCAACAGGCAACCCGGCCCCTCAGAGCGAGCGACGGGCTCGTGACTGCGGCCTCCGATGCCAGTCCCTCTGCGGAATCTCGTTCGCCCTCGGACGTTCGTAGACTCTCCAGATGAGACGACATCGTGGGCTTGTGCGTCGCCGCCCTTTGCTGGGTTTGCCATTTCGGATTCCCCTACTGGGCGTCGTGTTGCTCGCCGTTGTGTGGGGACGCTCCTTGCCTACTGTCGTTGCGATCGGTGTGGGCCTCGCGCAAATCGCTGTGGTCGCTGTTGCAGTGATCCATGCGGAGGAGATTGCCCATCGAGTCGGCGAGCCATTCGGCACTCTTGTCCTCGCCGTGGCCGTGACGGTCATTGAGGTGGCGCTCATCGTCACCTTGATGATCAGCGAAGGCGACAAATCCGCATCCCTCGCGCGTGACGCCGTCTTTGCCGCGGTCATGATCGTATGCAACGGAATCGTCGGTGTTGCGTTGCTCCTTGGCGCACGACGAACACCGGTTGTGACCTTCAGCGAGCACGGAGCAAACGCCCTACTGGGCTCCGTTCTTACGCTCGCTGGCCTCAGTTTGGTTATGCCGACCTTCACGGAATCGTCACCAGGCCCAACGTTCTCAGGAGCGCAGCTCGCGTTCGCCGGGGTGTCGTCGGCGGTCGTCTACGGGATCTTCGTGTTCGTTCAGACACTGCGTCACCGAGGGATGTTCCTCGCACCCGGAAGCGAGGTTCGGGTCACAGACCTACCCCACCTCGCAGCCATGGACCGTAACGCAGACGCTGACCGCGATGCAGAAGGGGCTCATCACGAGACCTGCCAACATCTCGTCGCCCCGTCGCTTGTTGCTCGCTTTACGGCACTCGCCGTTAGCCTCGTCATCGTCGTCGGACTCGCAAAGACGCTCTCGAAGCCGATCGAAAAGGGAATCAATTGGGCGGGTGCGCCACCGTCGTTTGTCGGTGTCGTGATCGCTCTCATGGTGCTGATGCCTGAATCGGTCGCTGCGTTCCGCGCTGCGTTCGCGCGGGGAGATGCAAACGAGTCTCAACCTCGCCCTCGGGTCCGCACTAGCCAGCATCGGACTCACCATCCCAGCAATCGCCCTTGCGTCGATCTGGCTCTCCGGACCAATCAATCTCGGACTTGGAGGTAAGGAAATCGTGTTCCTTGCTCTGACTGCGATCGTAAGCACACTGACGTTTAGTTCAGGCAAAGCCACCGTGCTCCAGGCGACCCACCACCTCGCACTATTTGCCGCTTTCATCTTCCTTGCGATCGTCCCCTAGGCAGCTGACCAAAGTCGACATTGCTATCGGCGATTCCAAGACTTACGTCGAGCAGCTTCGTGCCCCCACCGCAGTCGACGAATTTCAGCGGTCCGGCGAACCGTTCCTCCTCTCCGTCAAAATGCGCCTCGACAGGGATCGGTCCAGAGGTCAGCTTGTGCTCGCTGGTTCAACCAGTTTTCTGACGTCAAAAAAGGTCGCAGATTCCTTGGCCGGACGGGTCGGAATTGTTGAACTTTGGCCCTTCTCCGTCGGCGAAGCAACCGGTCAGGAAGAGCGATTCATCGACCGCGCATTCCATGATCCCGATCAGTTTCATCAGCTCACATACCAACATTTGTCCAGAGCAGAGGTTGCGAACTCCCGGCTTGGGCATCGAGCGCAACGACAAAGGCGAAGCGTCACCCGAGGAGACACGCCGTGGACACCGGGCTTGCCGCGTCGGTTCTTGGAACTGACATTGCCCGCCTCAGCGACGTTCGGTCTCCGTTGTTTGGACAGCTCTTGGAAACCTTCGTCGTCAACGAGTTAGCCAAACAAAGCACGTGGACCGAGTGACCGTGTCGGCGACCGATTTGTGCATGGCTTTGTCATCTACCTCGGCGATCACGTCGTCAGCCTCGGGCCCCGCCTCACCGCCATTCCGCTGTCGTCACTCTGGGCGATCCGACAGCACCGGACACCTACCGCGTCGCGTCATACTGGGCGCATGGAAACCACCTCGGTCAGTTACGACTTCGACGGCACCACCATGATCGGCCACCTCGCCGTGCCGGATGGGGCAGGCCCCTTCCCAGCGGTGCTCGTGGCGCACGAGGGTCCCGGGATCGATGCGCACGCGAAGAGCAGGGCTGAGCGCCTGGCTGGGCTTGGCTACATCGCGTTTGCGCTGGATTACCACGGGGGTGGCGAACGGCTTCCTGACATGGGCGCCGTGATGGCCAAACTTGGTCCGCTGCGGACCGATCCAGATCGCACCCGGGCGCTCGGTCGGGCCGGCCTCGATGTTCTGCTGGCGCACCCACAGACCGACACAACTAAGGTTGCAGCGATCGGCTATTGCTTCGGCGGGACCATGGCGCTGGAGCTTGCTCGCGCCGGATCGGCGCTCTGCGCAGTTGTCGGCTTCCATTCGGGTTTGGCGACAACTCGACCCGAGGATGCCGCGAACATCACCGCCAAGGTGCTTGTTTGTATCGGCAGCGACGATCCGCTGATCCCCGCGGACCAGCGGGCGGCGTTCGAGGCCGAGATGCGAGCCGCGGGCGTCGACTGGCGGATGAACCTGTACGGCGGTGTGGTGCACAGCTTCACGAACCCTGATGCTGGACGAGCGGGCATTCCTGGCATCGAGTTCAACGAACTTGCTAACCAGCGGTCGTGGAACGCGATGCTCGACCTGTTCACCGAGGTGGGCCTCTAGCAAAGCAGCCTCAGCCGACCTTTTAAGCGAGTCGGGACATGCCCAAAACTCTGGGCAGTCCCATTTGTGGGTCTCACTAGCATGAGCTTTTCGGACGCCGCGTCACGCAACTCGATCTAAATCGACGTGCGCTACGTGTACTTGAATTCGACCGGAGACCACTCGCGTTTCATAGGTCTTCAGCGCTATACAAACCGGCTCCCGTGTCGGTAAACCGGTAAGGATGTCGAAACGACCGTTGTGTTTCGGGCACTCAATCTCACCGTCGATGACGGTTCCTTCGGCAAGATGAATCCGACGACTGTGCGTACAGATCCCGTCCGTTGCCCGGTACCCGGCTTCCAAGCGATAAATGGCCAAGCTCCGGCCAGCGACCTCAAGACGCGCAACAGCATCGACATTCAAAGCCCCGACATCGCAAACATCGAACCAGTCACCATCATTAGTTGGAACTGCCGAGAACAATTGCACCTGCGGCCGCTCAGTGGCAACCACCGATACGGGCAGTGTGCGTTCGAGTTCCCAGGACGGTTCGCGACGCTGATTGAACAGTGCGCGACCGATCTCCCGATAGGCACCAACAAGCGATCGGCTCGCAGCAGGAAGGTCGGCTTTGATCGCCTCGTGGAGCTGCGGCAACGCGTGCGAAGGTACGGCCGGAAACATGTGGTGCTCGCAGTGGTAGTTCATGTTCCAATACAGGAAACGAAGGACCGGATTCATGTAGATCGTCCGGGTGTTCAACCGATGGTCCAACACGTTCTCGCGGAGACCAAGGTGCTGAGACGTACCAAAAAGGTGAACCAGCCAGGCGCCGTAGAAGGACGGTCCCACAAAAAACAACAACGGAACAAAGCTCGTCGAGGCAACACACCAACTGGCCAATGCTGTCCAGATGCCAACAAAGACCCGAGCCTCGAGCACAACGCGACCGATATCGCGCTGAGGAATGTACGAACGATCTGCATCGGACACACGTCCAACGGAGTGCTGGAAGGTTCGCAGGATTGACTGGACTCCAGAGGGCAAGGCGAAGAGCGCCAGCAGCCAGCGACGCAGGCTGGGTGGCCGCTTCAGCACCACCTCTGGGTCACGCCCCACGATGATCGTGTCACTGTGATGTCGCACGTGCGACCAGCGCCACAGCGTCGGGTCGCGGAGCACCATGAACGAAGCGGGGTAGTAGACGGCGTCATTCATCCATCGAGTCCGGAAGGCCGTCCCGTGTCCGCACTCGTGCCACCGCGGGTCGGCCGAACTCCCGTACAACGTTCCGAAGATGAACAAGGCCGGCACGGTAGACCACGACCAAAGCGTCGTATACGCCCACAGCCCGGTCCCTACGAGCAACACGATATACAAAGCTGTGTTGAACGCAGCCTCTCTGTTGGATCGTTTTGAGAGAGCAGCCAACAGATCCCGATCAATCGGAGAGCGATACCAGGTCGCATCGGCCAGACCGGCATCAACAGCTCGCCGGTCGGCATCTCCTCCGAGCCGGTAATCCCGGACCATTTCACCGTTGGGTAGGTCAGCCATCGGAATTCCCTTGGGTTGATTTGCTCAAGACACAACTCTCCCTTTTGGGCAAACCCGAATGGGCCGCTTCTGCACCCGATGCGAGCTTGGTCCATGACGCCTCATTGATCAACTGCGCGAACAGTGAGCGCCGTAGAAGTCGGCTGGCTTGCAGCAAAAGAGTCGGGTCTTCCCCCTTAAGGCGCTCAATGAGTACACCGTGGGCGTTCATTGCGAACGCAATCCGCAGGGTTCGTTGCGCTTCGGCATTTGCCTCTATCGACGATCCGACCAGGATTTCCTCCAAGACTCGCTCATTGAATCGGTCATAGACGCGTGCGTCTTCACCAGCCGTTTCGATGTTTGACTCATCGGCGGTAATCAAATGCGCGTAATACGGCACGTGTCGAGTCGGTTCTTCGATGATTGGGCACAGGTCAGCAAGGCACAATTTGTCAATCAATTCAGAAGCCGTTGCTCCAGCGATACGGTCAGAGATGAGGTCCTCAAGGAAGTTCACTCCGTAGTAAGTTTCCGGACCTTCCGCTGGGGGACGCTTGAATTCGAAGGTTTCGTTTGTCATCGCGCTTGATTGCTCCCGACAAGGTCAACACTGGAGAATGCGACGGCTTGAAACGGTCTCAGTAGTATTCTGTTGCCCGTCACTACGGTATCGACAGTTCCAGTTGATGCATTGGTGGCCGCACTCGATGACGTGTCACCGTTCACCGAGTAGAGCAGCGTCGGAGTAGAGCGGATCGCAGCGGCGGACTCCAGGTGGGACACCGTCACGGTGACTTCTCCGAAGTTGGCCAAGACAGTGGTGTCTATTCCGCTATGCGAACGAGTGAGACCGAAAACCGACTCGGGCACTTCGTCGTCGATCCACCAGGTAACAGTGCCATGAGTCCATTCGGAACGACTCTTGAGCATGGCCAGAACGGGGAGAAGATCTTCGATTCCTTGTTCGCCGCCGCTGAACATCATGAATGGACCCGGAAGACTTCCGAAGATGACCGTCAGCAATCGAAACTGCTCTGTGGTGAACTGCTCTCGGCGCCACTTCTTACCCCATGTTGGCCACCAAAAGGTGTCGTGCGAATCGATGTGGTGAGCAGTGAGCGAACCCTTCGGCAAGAGCGCGTCGCGTTCGCTCATCCATCGCGCAAGGCCCTTTGCGTTCTTGACTCCCCACTGTTTGGCCGCCGATGGATTGGTGATCGCCGTTACGAGCCACTGCTCGTCGTAGTTGTAGTTGAGGTCCATTGACTTGCGTAGTGCATGGCCCGATGGCTCGGTATACATCAGAGAATCTGATCGAATGCCTTTGAGTACTGGCCGAAGTCGCTCGAACAATCCAACGCACGACAGCGCCGAAGAGCCCGCTCGACCGCGTGCCCACCCTGCCCAGTTCGGAAAGTCGTTATACGTCGGAGCGTCAAAGCGGAACCCATCGATTCCCAGTTCGACCAGTAGGAAGCTCATAGCGTCGGTAAAGTACGCCTGCCATTCGCGATTGCGCGAATCAAACGCCTTGGTATAGACGCCCGCGACATTTCCGGCCGAGTCACGCGCAAACCATTCGGGATGCTCGGCAATCAACGGCGACACCGCCGGGCTTCCCTCTCGCCAGTAGGGTTCAAAGTCGAGAATGTGGCGGGACCAAGCAATGAGGTAGTTATGCCAATCATTCACATCTCCCCCGAAGCTGTCAGAGGTCTCGGTGGTTATGAGGTCAGCGAAAGGCCCGCTGCGAACTCCGTCCGCTGCTGCGCCGATTGACTCCTGGTCCAACACTCCGTGAAGAAGTACATCGAAGATGATTCGCATGCCCCTCGAGTGACATTGCTCGACGAGTTCGATCAACATCGCTCGAGGACCGTACGAGACGTCGACATTCCAGTAGTCATGGATGTTGTAGCTCGGGTAGGGCTGACGAGGCATCAGTTGAATCACGGTGAACCCGAGTTGGCTGATGCGGTCAAGATCTGCGGTGAGATCGTTCACTTCTGGATACGGGCTGTAGTGATTCGTTTCTGCGAACACCGAAAAGCCGATCTGCGCCTCGTAGATCATCGCTCCAGCGATCCAATCAGGAGCGGCTCCTGGCGATGTATGGCCACACGAACGGAGCCAACCATCGAAAAGCGCCGGGAAGTTCGCCCACCGAGGAACGTCAACATCAATCGAACAGAGTTGCAGTCGGTTGCTCGTAGTCACGGTGAGGTCGGCTGCAAAGTTCGTCTTGAGTGTCAACGCAACCGACGACGACGACAGCCCGCTCAACTCAATCTCGGGAATCTCCACATCGTTGTCAAACCAAACAGTCACAGCACTGTCGCCATGATTTGCCGGCTCAAGATGAACCAGTCCGCTGGAACCGCGCAAACCTCCGAGTGGTGAGATCCCAACACCAGACGTAATGGCGCCGAGAAGGGTGCCACCTGCGATTCCGTTCCCAGGTGCCGTGACAAACCAATTGTCACTGCCGAGGTCAATTGCTACCCGCAACACCAAGTTGCGTACAACTGTGGGCTGGGCACCAACGAAGTCGAACCCCAAGCTACAGGCGGGGCCCAGTCGGTTCAGGCGATACAGCAGTTCTCCGACAACCCGTACTTCTCGCGCTTCTCCAAGGTTGCCGTCGTTCCGGACTTCTTGTACGTCTTGGCCAATCCGCACCGGCACCCTCCAGGTACGGCCGTTCTGGGTCTCGTGCATTGTGGGAGCGCCCGTTCGAACACAGGCTTCCAATCGAACGGTCTCGATGTACTCAATGCCACCAGTTGGGCTTCGACGTTCGTATCCGTCGACCTCACAATCGATGTGGACCTCGGTTCGGACCCGGCGGCCACCAGCCAAGGCTGACGAAACAAATGCGACCGGTAATCCGGTGGCGTCATCAACAACGATGCCGTGCGTTGACTCGACAGAACGAAATTCCATTTGAACCTTCTCGACGAAAATCAGGTGCGAAAAATCACGTGCGAAAAATCATGCGGAGAGACTACGCAAGAACTTCGAATGCGGCGTCGCTCTTGTCCGTCGATGGATCGAGGAACACCCGATCCTCGCCGTCGTGGCGGTTGGCTCGGGCCACTATCTCGCTGTCCGGCAGAACATCGATCGGCGTATAACCCGGGTGGTGGTGTTCCAGATACGGATCGTTGGCACGCGTATTAAAAGCCACAAGGAGCAGGTGACGGTCGACATCAGACTGATTTGGCGCAGAGGTATGCAGCGTGTTCGAATGGAAAAACATCACGTCACCGGGCTGCGCCTCGAACGCAACTCGAGTGAGCCGTTGTTCAGCCGCAGCGACCCGAGCAGGATCAGCGCCGGTCTGTTTACCGACATGCACATGGTCGATGCGGCCCATCAGGTGCGAACCTGTCAAGACGTTGAGACAACCGTTGGCCGGCGTATTCGGAGTGAGTGGAATCGCTACGGTCAACATGTCGGGGCGCAAGCAGCCATTCGGATACCAGTACCCATAGTCCTGATGCCACACCCAGGTACCCCCGGCACCGGGTCGCTTCATCGTAATCTTGGAGTGATAGTGATAAACCTCGCTGCCGAGGAGGCTCTCGACCGCCCGAACGAGGCGTTCGCTTCGCGCCAGCGCACCGAAGGAATCCTCGCCCGGCTCATTCCAGAGCGCTATTTCGGTTGCGCCCCCTTGACCGTCGTCCACACCGTAAGCACGCGAACGAATCGACTGGTCGACCTGAAACGCGTTGATCACCGCAGCAATCTCATCTTGCGTGAAGAAGCCCCGTTTGATTACGAACCCGTCGTGCTTGAACGACGATTTGTCAACGTTAGTAATGGCATTCATTGTGTTGTGCCCTTCTTCTGGGAAATGAGTTCGCTGTTGTTCTGCGCTGTCTTGCGGAGCAAAGTGGTTTCATCGCGCTCGAACGGGATGGTCGGATCACCGGTCTTCACCGGTGACCTGGATTGGAGAATCTGTCGCTGAGCAGGGGTTACTCGTGACAGCAAAGAATCGGACCAGGTGTACCCGAACCGGGAGCGCACCCACGCCGGCCCGTACCGCAGGATGATCACGCGGCGCTCACCCTCGACCGTGGTTCGGCTCGACCCGCCGTGCATGATCGAATCGACGAATATCAAGGCATCGCCGGCATGCGCGTGCACGGGGATCGCGCCCGGCAGAGCATCCATCCGATCGCCCCGAAAATAGTCTCCGGCGAGTGGATGGGGAAGATTCGACTTGTGGCTGCCTGGAACCACCATCGTTGCTCCGTCACCCGGACCGATGTCGGTGAGCGCCAGAAGTACGTTGACCTGACCGCACCGGAAACGGCCATGCCGGTAGTCGTACTGCGTCCGGATCGCGGACCCGAAACCACCGGAATGCACGGGGTGGTGACCGCCAGCGCGGCGCATGGTGCCGATGTTCTCGTCGATGGATACGCCCTCGACGTAGGTACCCTCTTCGCCAGCATAACGCCGCACATGATCGATCCAACTCGGATGGTCGATGAGGAACTCGAAGGCGCGGTCATCGCAATCGAGAAGGTTGTGTAGCTCGAATCCGGTGTCCTTCGTGTAGTCACGCCGCTGCGCGTTGCCAACCCATTCGCCATTGGCTAGTGGCGGGAACCGGTTGTAGGCCTCGTTCAGCACTGTGACCTCGTGGAGGTCGAGGGCTCCCTGCAACACAAGAAACCCGCGCAGATCGAACTCGAAGTCTTCCAGCGAAGTTGGTCCAGGCATATTTGGTCCTTTCGTTCCTCATTCAGCTAGACGGCAACCGCAACAACAGGGTTCAGTTCTGAGGCAGCCGCATCGCCGGGAGCCAGGCCGGGTAGCCAACGGGCAAGGTCACGGCGCTGTGGTTCGTTGATTGGCGTTTGCACTTTCAGATCGCTGGCGAAATAGATCACGGTCATAACCTCTCGAGTTATCGCCGAAACGTTCTCCCCGGCCTTGTGTAACGTCCAGCCGCCATGGAACGTGGCATCGCCCGCCACCATCGCCACAGGAACCGACAACGCGGCGCCGGTCCGACTCACGAGCGAATCAAAATGGGCCTCGGAACCGTCGGAGATCGCTTCTTCACCAAGCGCCCGGGTGTTACTTCCGTCGACAAAAGTCATGATGCCCATTTCCGGCGTGATGTCGACCAGCGGCATCCACATCGTTATGCACCGTGTGCCGTCAAGCGGCCAATAGATTGCATCTTGATGCCAGGGAGTGTGCCCGCCACCAGGCTCCTTCACCAGCGCCTGATCGTGGTAGATACGAACCCCCTTCGCCCCAAGGAGTTCCGCTGCAATCCCAGCGAACCGGGCAGCAAACACGAAGCGGCGCACATCGGCGTCCTCGCTCCAAAGATTCAGCACTTGGAGAAAGGCCTTACCGTAGGTGTCTCGTTCAGCAAGGGGACGAGTCTCCTGCTTGAACCGATTGACTGCCGAGGCAATCACCGGTCGGAATGCGGCAACTTCATCAGGTCGGGCGACCCCGCGAACCAGAACGTGGCCATTGGTCTGGTACGCGGAAACCAGGTCAGGAGCAAGGTCGTATCGGTCGTCGAGTCGGGGCAGTAGATCAGTCATCGGATTCTCCTTTTGGATTCGGTCGCGTTGCGTTTGGCATGCGAGATTTCATTCAGTCGCCGAAGCGTTGTCGAGGTCGCTGAGAAATTGCTTCAACTCGTCTGGGGCGATCGGGACCAAGTTGCCTTGCGCCGGGAACCGACCGGTAGCGACATCCTCTCGGAACTCGGTGAGAGCGGCAATGCGTTCAAGTTGTAAGCGCGCATACTCGGCCCGCAGATCTCGGTACTTCTTCGCATGGCGCGGGTAATGGCCGTCATGCGAACCGAGGATGTCTTCGGCGAAGAGATATTGCGCATCACATCCCGCGCCAGCTCCCATCGACATCATGAATAACGAGGTCCGAGCGGAGATAGCTGACGCAACCTCTGCGGGTACCACTTCGATCTCTGCACCAACCGCGCCGGCGTCTTCGAGCCGCTTGATCTGGCGGAAGATCTTCATTGCCCCCTCAGCGGTTTTGCCAACCGCACGAAAGCCACCCGTCCACGTGGCCTTTGACGGGATCAGCCCGACATGGCTCATGATCGGGAAACCTTCCGCCGCCAGGCGGCCGATCGTTTCAAGGCTGGCGACGCAATACATCGCGTCGATCCCCTTCCCGTACAACTGGCAGGCTTCGCGGAGATAGTCGTCGGTGGTCGCGAGCCGTCCGTAGTCCATCCCGGTGATCATGAATGCTGTTGGAGCCGCTGCACGGATTGCGGTCAGCTGCGGATTATGTCCGGTGGTGACAATGTCGATCCCCGCAGCTTCTGCTGCGGCAGCCTCATCGACTGTCCACGCGAGGACGTTCGTTCGCTGCACCTTTCCCTTTCCTGCGAGGAGGTCGGCAACGGTCGGTTTCGTTCGAGTCATATCTCTATCCAATCTGGGTGGAGGCAATCTGGGTCGATTCGCACGGCCTGTGTCAGCACTGAAATATCCTCGAATCTGCTACTTAACGGCGCCAAGAGTGAGGCCACCGACGAACGATTTTTGGAAAAGCAGAAACACGATCAGCGTGGGAACAGCGGCCGTGATGGTGCCGGCTGAGATCAGGCCCCAGTCAGACAAGTAGGTGCCTTGCATGCCCAGCAGTGATGCTGTCACCGGCATCTTGTTCTCGCTTCTGAGGACGGTGATCGACCAGAGCAGATCGTTGAAGATCCAGGTGAAGCCGAGTGCCCCCATCGACCCTAACGCCGGTTTGCTGAGCGGAAGGATGATCGTCCGATAGATCTGAAAGGGCGTCGCACCATCGATGATTGCGGCCTGCTGAATCTCCGCTGGGATAGCGAGCATGAAGCCGTAGAGGACGAATACGTAGAAGCCAAGCCCGAACGCGGCGTGGAGAATAATCACGGCATAGAACGTGTCGAAGATTCCAAGCGCTTCGGCATTCCGAGCAAGGGGAATGAGCATGATCTGAGGTGGGAGAAGGTTTCCGGCGAGCATGACGAGGAGAATGGTCCGTCGAAACGGAACCCTAAATCTGCTCAGTCCGAACGCCGCAAGTGATGACAAAAAGAGCCCAACGATGAGCGCAGGGACCGTGATGATGAAGCTGTTGAGCATGCCGCGCCCACCGCCGCCTCGACCCCACGCCTCGGTGTACCCACGAAAGGTCAACGAACGAGGAAGGGCCATCAGCCCGTTACCCAAGATGTCGTCAAAGGAACGTACCGACAACACGACAACAAGCACCAGTGGTCCGACCCAAAGCAGCGAGATGAACGAAGCAGTGAGATGAAATCCGACCGTACGAGCCGTTTTTGCTCTTTTGCCACGACGGCGGACAGTCTCTCCGTTCGAACGAACTTCTTGTTCGTTCATCGAGCTTCCTCCCTGAGGGCACGGATCAGATACAAGACGATAAAGCTGACGGCGAGAAGAAAGATCACAACGGCGATGGCCGAGGCATAGCCCAGTCGGCCGGTTGCGAATGCGGTTTGGAACATGAAGGTGCTCAACAACTGCGACGAGTTATAGGGCCCGCCTTTAGTCAAGGCGTAGACGATGTCGAAGGAACGCAGCGCGTCGATCACGATCACCGAGAGAACGACCGAATTGACCCCGCGTAGCTGAGGCATGGTGATGTGTCGAAAGAGCTGCCGGCGGTTGGCACCATCGACTCTGGCCGCTTCGGTCAACGCAGGATCGATCGACTTCAACCCGGCCAAGTACAGCACCATGATGTAACCCGACGAACGCCACAACGACGCAACCACCAACGCGTACAGCACCGTCCGCGGCTCGGCGAGCCAGATACGTCCCCACGATCCCAATCCAACCGCCTGTAGAACGTTGTTGAACAGACCTTCCGGCGCGTACAACACGCGCCAAACCAATGCGGTGACAACCAGCGAAAAAATCACCGGCAAGAAGATCAGCGACCGGTAGACGGCCACACCGCGCCGTTCAGCCTTGAGAAGAAGCGCCAACGAAAGGCCAAGCAAACCGGAAAGCCCACCGAACACCACCAACCACCGGACGGTGTTCTTGATGGCCACGCTGAAAATAGGGTCTCCGGTCAACTCGCGGAAGTTCTGCAGCCCAACTGGATTTGGGGAGCCCACCCCCCGCCATTCGGTGAAGGAGAGAAGCACACCTTGGATAGCCGGAGCAAAGACGACAGCCGCCTCCAACAGGAACGGCACCAGTATGAATGCCGCCACCGACGGCGGAAGGGAGTCAACCCGCCGCCGCCGGGAGATCCCCGAAGTGGACACTTAGGACTTGCGGACGCTGACCGCAGCTGCCTGCCATTCAGCCATGATTGCGTCGACGTCGCCGGGATTGTCCATGAACTTGAGCAGAGCCGCGTCAGCTGTTGGTTGCAGCTCGTCACCGCCATCACGGTTAAAGAACTGGGTGAGATCAGCAGCTGCTTCCAGCATTGCTTTTCCCTTGAGATTTTGGGCGGTCGGGGCCGCCTTCGCCAGTGGCGAAGCTGGGATGGACGAGTTGCCCGACGTAGTCAGATAGAGCTCCTGAGCAGCCGGGGTTGCAAGGTAACGAAGGAACGCTTTAGTGAGCGCTGGATTCTTGCCCTTCGCCGAAGCAAAGAATCCATCGGCCGGTGCTTCCTCAGCGACGGGTACCTTCGGGTCGATGATTGGAAACTGGAAGAAGTCAATGTCATCTCCAACCTCCTTCGGGGCACCCAGCGCCCACCAGTTGCCAGCCACGTACGTTGCTGTTTCGCCCTTATAGAACTTCGTTTGTGCCTCGGCGAAACCCAGCCCTTTGGCCTGCTTGTCCATGAATGGCAATACTTCTAGCCACTTGTTGAACACCGATTTGACTTCGGGAGAGTTAAAGCTCTTCTTTCCACTCAAAACGTCACGGTGGAACTTCGCCCCATTCAACCGAAGGTTGAGGTAGTCAAACCAGAACGACGCGACCCAAGGCGTATCAGACAATCCCATTCCGATCGGCGTAACACCCTTGTCTTGCACCGTCTTGCAGAGAGTCTTGTACTCCTCAAAAGTCTTCGGCGGTTTGACACCCCACTCAGCAAATTTTGATGGCCGGTAGTAAACGCCACACCAGTAGTAGTAGATGGGAACAAAGATCTGTTTTCCGTTTGAAGCAGTGGATAGCCCCCTGAGAGCAGAGGAGTAGCCCGCCATCTCCGGCGACTTCCACACGTCAGAAATGTCGAGCAACAGTCCCTGGTCCGCGTAGTTCTGCGCGGCTTTGCCGGCGAGCCACGTCAAGACTTCCGGTGGCTTCGATGAGGTGAGGTACTGAGTCAGCTGGGTTCGATACAGCTCGCCAGCGACCGTGTTTAGTTTGACGGTCCCCACTTTGCGGGCGTTAAACGCCGCGACAATGGCCTCCATCCCCTTCTTGGACTTGTCGTCTGCGTTGTTGGACTGCAAGGCAATGGTGCCAGAGGTTTTGGCAGGAGTCTTGGCCTTAGAGGTCTTGGTCGCGGCAAGCGCAACTGGCGAACCCGCCAGGAGACCACCGACTGCGGCGGCCCCAAGCACGAAGGAACGACGCCCAACTAGGGACGACGATTCCGGCTCGGCTTCACTGTTTATGGTCGGTTCGATGTTCATGCAAACTCCCTCGGGTGACGGTGTAGGTCTGGTTGGTGCTGCTGACTGCCCGAGTCCGAACGGACCACGACCAGGTGAGGAACAACTAACTCAAAAAGCGTGTGTCATGGGGAAGGTGCTGGGAGGCCGAACCGGGAGGATCTCGATCACAGCCCTCTGACGGAGCAGCCGGTGGGCTGCTGGCTCGAGACCGTGTCGAGCGGATCGACATCCGTTGTTAACGCTCAAGTGGTTTCCCCAGGACATTGCCGACGGCGTCGACAAACAGAGCATATAGATGCGACGCATGTCACGTCAACGATGACGTAACAAACCCAGTTTCGCGGTTCTGCAAGGGTGAACGGGCTCGAGCAGGTCCGCTACCTAGCGGACTGGCGCACGATCAGCTGCACGTCGACGAATACCGGCTGATGGTGAGCCGGCTTTACGAGCATCCGGTCGAGAAGGGCCACGGCCTCGCGACCAATGGCCGAGCGGTCGAGTCGGACCGAAGTCAACGCCGGTACCAAGGCTGAACACAACGCAATGTCGTTGAAACCGACTAGCGCAATGTCTTGCGGCACCCGGAGTCCTGCCACCGCCAGGGCCTGCAGCGCTCCAATGGCCATGGCGTCGTTGTACGCGAAGACGCCATCGACCGGGGTGCCAGCGGCGAGGACGGCCTCCATCGCAGCGCGCCCCCCGTCGATGGTGGGATCCTTCCGGACGACCTGCTCCTCGGTGAACCGAAGGCCAGCATTCTGGAGCGTCAGCCGGAAGGCCGTTTCCCGTCGCGGGAGAAGCGCCGAATTGCGGGTGGCTGTTCGGGACAGCATCACCGGGCTGGTGCACCCGATCCGCAAGAGGTGCTCGATGCCGAGCTCGGCCCCTCTACTGATGTCCCACAACACGGAACCTAGGTTGGAGCCAGAAGCCTCCATCCCAATCGCCACGATAGGAAGTCCGCGCATGGCGTGTTTGCCCAGCGTGACCCGGTCTCCTTCAGGGGAGTAAACAATGGCGCCGTCCACAGCAAACGACGACAGCGTCTCGATGATCGAATCGAACTCGGCCAAATCGTCGTCATGTTTGGCGATGATGGTGGTGCGACCCGATGCCTTCGCTGCCGCCTGCACACCATCAACCAGTTCGGCAAAGAACGGGTCCACCATGTTGGGCACGACCAGGCCGACGGTTCCGCTTCGGCGAGTGATAAGCGCCCTGGCCAACCTGTTCGGCCGGTATTCCAACTTCTCGATCGCTTGCAACACTCGCAAACGGGTGGTCTCTCCAAAGCCGGCCTCACCGTTCACCACGCGCGACACGGTGCGAGGCGAAACCCCAGCCAGTGCGGCGACGTCATAGATGGTCGATCTGCTTGGCATATAACACCAGCATGCCCGCTTACCCGGCCCGCCACGGACCACCGTTACGTCATCGTTGACGTAACGGCTCGCTACATGCGAGGATCTGCCGGTTCGGTTCGACGTTCAGGAAGGCACCCCATGACGAGCATCCCGGCCAGTTCCCACTCTCCCAAGATCGTGTTCGTGGGGGCGGGCAGCACGGTGTTCACGAAGAACCTCTTGGGCGACGTACTCGGTTACCCAGCGCTCGCCCGGTCGCAAATCACGCTGTTCGACATCGACGCGGAGCGGCTGGCGACATCGGAATTGGTCGCCCACCGAGTGGCCCGAGCGCTGGGCGCCTCACCCAACATTGTGGCCACCACCGACCGAGCACGGGCACTCGATGGTGCCGACTACGTCATCACAATGATCCAAGTCGCTGGCTACCGACCGGGCACAGTTCTCGACTTCGAGATCCCGGCGAAGTACGGCCTACGGCAGACAATTGCGGACACGCTTGGAATCGGCGGCATCATGCGGGCGGTTCGTACCGTCCCCGTACTGCTCGATATCGCTGCCGACATGGAGAGGCTGTGCCCCAACGCGTTGCACATCAACTATGCAAACCCCATGGCAATGAATTGCTGGGGACTCAACCGCGGTTCCAAGATCACAACGGTTGGTCTTTGTCACAGCGTGCCGTACACAGCCAAAGACCTATGTCAAGACATTGGCGTACCCTTCGAAGAGACCAACTACACAGTGGCTGGCATCAATCACATGGCCTTCTTTCTCCGGTTCGAGCACCGAGGCGAAGACCTTTACCCGCGTGTGCGCGAGTTTCTCGCCTCAGGTAAGCGTCCAGACCGACGCCATGGCGACGGGTCGATAATGGCAGATAGCGTTCGCTACGAGGTCTTTAAGCGCACGGGTTTCTTCGTGACCGAATCCAGCGAACACTTCAGTGAATACGTACCGTGGTTCGTCAAACGGGACCGGCCTGACCTGCTCGAACGCTTCAACATACCGCTCGACGAGTACATTCGGCGATGCGAAAATCAGATTGCCGGATGGGAAACTCTGCGCGAGTCCTTGGAAGATGATGCGCACGAGTTAAAGGTCGAACGAAGTGTCGAGTTCGGCTCGTCCATCATCAACTCGATGGAAACAGGTCAACCGAGCGTCATCTATGGCAACGTTGCTAACAACGCCATCATCGACAACTTGCCTCCAGACTGCACGGTCGAGGTGCCCTGCTTGGTTGACCGCAACGGCGTCCAACCCACTAGGATTGGGGCGATTCCTCCACAATTGGCGGCTCTCATTCAAACCAATGTCAACGTGCAATCACTCGTCGTTGAAGCGCTCTTCACTGGCAACCGAGAGCACGTTTATCACGCGGCAATGCTTGATCCCCACACCGCAGCCGAACTAGATCTCGACCAGATTTGGACGATGGTTGATGAGCTGATGGCTGCCCACGGCGATTGGATCCCCGAGTCCCTCCGCGGATAACTGCCGGAAACCGACGCTGGCGAAGCCCAACGCTGTCCGACTCTGAAATGCCATTTCGATGTCAGTCGGTCAAGAGTCGTCGGGTCAGGAGTATTAGTCGGGGTCAATCGCCTTCAGGACGTGGAACACCTTCATGGTGCAGGCGCGAGACCAACCCCCCATAGACCGGTCCACAGCCGCGAGCTCCGCTACAGGGATTGCCTGCCACGACGCCTCGTCCGCCCAACAAATCATGGCGTGAACCTGTCCGCTAGTGAGCGGCTCCGACCAAATCTCTTTCCTCAAAAAGCCCGGCTGTTTTGCCAGAAATTGGCTCCATGTCCGCTCGTCGACAGCGAGCCACTCTTCACGTTCATCGGCCGCCACGTCAAAGGTAAGAAACTCGATGACCACGAGGCGATTCTAGCCCCCGAGGGCTTTCACCTTCTTGCGGGTGCAGCGCCATTTCATGTCAGGTACGGATCAACGCAACAAATCCGCGGCCTCTACCATCCCCGCCGTACGGATACACCCCGAAACCGACAGGCGGGCGTACGCACGTCACACGCGCAAACGAGAGGTTCGCTACGCGAGGCTTGGGCGGGAGATCCGCACGCTCACGCCAGGAGACCAACGGACTATCGGTTCACCGGTCGGGGCCGGGAGGCCAGCCGCGCGGGTCAGCGTTTCATCGCACTCACTCAGCTCAGCGTGGTGCAGGTCCCAGGTCGGATGGTCAACCGCTGCCCAGAGACGACGCCGAGCCAACCGCGACCCCAGTGCCCAACGTGCGGAGGTAAACGCGTCAACACTGTCGGCGGCGACTGCTAGTTGTTGTCCAATCGTTGCGGCAATGCTGGAGAACGGTGCAGTTGTTTCGCCGGTTGGCCAGCGGCGCCGAGACTCATAGCGCACCACGGAACCCGGTTCGATGTTGGCTTCGTCAGGAAAGGACGAGCTGATGCTCATGTCCGCAAAGCAGTACGGCAAGCCGTAGGCGACCCGAGCGATCAACGTCGGTGCGATGCGGGTGATGTCGAGGCTGAAGAACCAAACACCACGCCTCCCGTACCGATCGGTTATATAGGTCCTCACGTTCGTTTCAGGGAACGTCCCAAAGCGGCCGGTTCGAACACTGTGCCGCTCTGACAGAGGGAAAGCGATGTTCCGCATTTCAAACGGGATCAGACCAACAAACGCGTCGCCGTCGAATGTATCGACGTGAAATCCTGGCGGAAGGAGACGCTGCACCGTCGGCGGGTCATATCGCCAGTGTACATACGTCAAGTTCCGCCACTCTTGTGTCATCACGGGACGCACTACGGGACGACATGAAGCCAAAGAGATCGGATCTGCAACTGTTGACGTTGGACGATTCACGGGTGCGGGACTGGTCGTTTCGGCATTCGCTTTGCGGTCGCTCTGAGGGTCTCAGACAGGAAGCTCTGAGGGTCTCACGCCGGAAGCACGGCAACGCCTTCGACCTCGATCAGGGCCGCGTCGAGAAAGAGGGACTGGACACCGACAAGCGTGATTGGCACTTGCGGCAGTCGCGTTGCTGCATTGGCGGCGATGATTCCCGCAAACAGCTCCGCCTGCATCGATTCTCTCCAACCCACAACGTACATGGTTGTCTTGACCAGGTTCTCTGGGGTGGCGTCGGCGGCAGCTAAGGCGAGCACCATGTTGGCCAGGGCTTTTTGTGTTTGCGCTGCGAGGCCCTCGGCAAAGTTCCCTTTGGCATCGGTGCCAATAACGCCGGCCAGGTGAACAACCCGACCAGGTCCGGCTATTGACGCATGGGAGAATCCCTGTGGGCGAGGCAGACCGTCGGAGTTTCGCAGCTCTATGTTCACAAACATTCACCGTAGACCTCTGTCGACCATGCGATGCAACTGACGGCGATCAGCGGTAGAGGCTTGGTCGTTCGATGAGATCGACTCGAACCTGCGCGCCGGATTGCATCGATGCCACGCCTGCCTCCGCGACGAGTGCCGCGCAGTAGCCGTCCCATGAATTGGCTGCTCCGGGTGTGGGACGCCCAAAGAGAATCGAGTCGATCCACGCCTTGTTTTGCACGTGATAGGCCCGGGCAAACCGAGGGCGCCAATCCGCAGGATACGCCGACGAGGCTTGGAGGCCCACGTGAAGTTCGCTGTCAACCGGGGCCTGAAGGAACACGCTGCCAAGTTCGCCCACCAGCTCTGCTCGGACGTCGTAGCCGTAGGTTGCATGGTTGTTGACCTCGACGTTGACGAGGCGACCCGCTGCGGTCCCGAGCACCATGAACACCGGCATCGGATGACCCGCGTGCGTACCAACGCGCGGTTGGAACACGGAAACGGTCACGATCTCATCGTCGAGCAACCATCGTGCGGCATCGAACTCGTGAGGGGCCGAGCCAGTAATGGCATACTCACTTACGAAGTTCGCCGGAGCATCGACGTTGCGATGAAAGCAATGCATCATGAGCGGAGCACCGATCGCGCCTCGCTGCAACGCTGCCTTCATCGCTACATACGCCGGGTCGAAACGCCGCATGAAACCAACCTGCACCCGCTGAACACCGAGCCGTGCTTCTGCGTCCATCACCGCTCCACATTCAGCCGATGATGGCGACAACGGCTTTTCGCACAACACGTGCTTTCCGGCTTCGAGCGCAGCAATAGCCAATGCCGCGTGCGTGTTGTCCGGGGTGGCGATCACAACTGCGTCGGCGTGGTCGGCCGTGGCCGCTTCGAAAGGGTCGGTGAGCACCACACCGACTTGGAGTCGGTCGGCGACGAGGCGGGCCCGCTCCTCGGAGGTGTCACAGATCGCAGTCACGGTGACGTTGGGGAGTTCCTCGGCAAACAGCCGAGCATGGTCGGCGCCCATGATCCCTGCACCGATGATGGCAACGCGTACTGGCATAAGAACCCTTTCTGGGAAGTCGGTGATCAGCTTGCCCTACCCCGTGTCACTCCCGCGCCGCCGGCTGAGGGGAAGGAGTTGCTTCAGCTGACTGCCGCTGCTTTTGCGCTCGGGCCTCTTCACGTGTGCGCTGACGCGCAAGGCGTGCTTGCTCTCTGGCCCGTTGCGCTGCCTGCTTTTCCCGCTCTGCCTGTCGAGCTGCTGGGGTGAGTTGCCCGTTGCAGTCTTTGCCCTCGGCGGGCCGATAGAGCGCCTTGACCGAGTCGAACTCGGTACGGCCGTCTACATATGTGCGCTTACGTGTAGTGGTTACCTGAGTGCAGAACTGGCTGGGTTGTTTCGACTGCCCGGCAACGTCACCCGTCACAAACGGGGTCGAGAACAGCGTGACAGTGATCGTTGAGTTTGTGTAGGTCGGCCAGATCAGAATTCCATGCGGCGTGTTGTTACGGATCTTCAAGTCGGGATTCGGGAACGACAGCGTTGCCTCGCGCCCATACGGATATCGGCTGATGTATAGCGAGTGGGACTGGTACTCCACCAAGTCAAGACCAGCAAAGAACGCCGCATTAAACATGGTCGTCGCAAACTGGCTGATGCCTCCGCCAAAATCCTCTTTGAAGATGCCCTGCTCAATCACGCCGGCCGAAAAGAAGCCGTTCGCTTTGGAACGTGGACCAATGGTGTCGTTCACCGAGAACGTTTCACCCGGCTGGATCACCTTGCCTTGCAATAGATCAGCGATCCGGTGGATGTTCTTCACGCGGACTTCCCCGGCCTTGTGCTTCGTTGTGAATGTCCCGACCGGCTCAACGATGCTGAGCGATTGCAGGGACTCTGTTGTGATCGACGCGTCGAAGTGATCCAGTTCCAACACCACCGGGTTGCGCCGTTCGACCCGAAGAGCCGCATTGAGGCGTTCCACCGAATCGGCCCGACAGCATCTCGTCCCCTTCACGGCCGGGACCACCCTCACGACCAACTCTTGTTCGCCACCCGGGACTTGTTCAGCCACCGGATCGCCGGTTGACTCCGACGTTGACTCCGACGTTGACTCCGATGTTGACTCGGCCGCCACCACCTCGAACCGGGCGTCGACTGGGCTCTTTGAAATATCGCCAACCCGTGCTTTCACTGTTTGCATCACCCTGGCATCGTCGAATGACATCGACGCCTTTCCGGCAACAACAGCGGCTGTGGTCAAGCTCCGAAGATCGTCCGGTGAGAGCGAGATTGAACGCCCGCCCAACGCGATGGTTAGCGGCTCTCCGGTAGCAGCGTTGAGGGCCTTGGCGTACTCACGTAACTCGGCTTCGGAGTAGGACGATGCTTGTTCGACTCGTTCCAGACCAACCGTTGTTCTGGGGCTCGGTCCGTGCCGCAACACGCTTGCGATGATCGCAGCACCAGAGGCTGGGTCAACTGCCCGACCGGCTTTTCCGGGCTTCGCAACCCAGCGGTCCGAGGCGACGATCAGTTCCGGAGGGCCTGGTTGACCGGCGAAGGATTCGTCGGCTTTGCGGAGCCAACGCCCGAAGTGCGATGGGCTCACCGAAACCGGAACGTCGAGATCGGTTCTCCCAAACCATCCCCCCACATAGGCACTGATTCGATTCCCCAGTCCGCCGGACCGACCGACAGCAATGGCATCCGCAACCAGCTTGGGCTGGTCGACCTGTAGCCCAAGTTCATGGCCCTTGACCGATACGGCCCGATCTCCGATTCGCACGGGAATCGACGCTTCGTTGTAGTTGTCCGTGATGGAGCGAACCTTTTCTCGCACCTCAGTTCGGGTGAGTCGGTCCAGGTCCTGGCCTCCAACCGTCAGGCCACGAGCGGTCCTGTCCCAGCCACGCCAAACATCAATACCGACCAAAATCCCGAACAATGCCAGTACGCCCAAACCCCAGCGCAGCGCGTGGAGAGGCCAAACTCGGGGCCGGGTTGACCGCTCAGGTGGGTCTAGGTCTTGCATCAGAAATACACAGCGGGCGTTTACTGGCTTTCATGTTCTCGTGCCGGACCGGCCAACCCTCAGCGGCTGTCGACACCATCAGGTTACTGGAGAGCTACGAGATCACTTGGCGAGGGGACGTGAAAGCCTCCGAAGCACACCGATGTTTCGTTGTCCGGAGGCATGCGTCGAGCTCGGTTCGCCCGCCACCGCGGGTACTGATCTTCGTGGCCAACGACCGTGGCCAACGGCGTGCTGCAGGCCCTGGACGGCCGCGGTCGCTGGCTGTGCCAGATCACCGTCACCGCCGATGATGGGTCACTAGAACGGTTCACTGCCGAGCGCGCCGAACAATGGGTGCGTGACGCGGCCGGAATCGACACCTTGGACGTCGACGTGTTGTCGATCGGGCTGTGGCAGCTCAACGCCCCCGCCGTCACGGACGACTACTCCGACTACCTCCAGTCGGCCACACCAGGCGCCCGGGCACCACACCCCTGGCTGGGCCACGCCGACAGCCGCTTCTCCACGCTCGATCTGATCGGCACCGGGTTCACTCTCTTCGCTGGACCAAACGGGCCGGACGTGGCACAGCGCCGCGAGCGAGGCCGCTGCGCCCACCGGTGTCCCGATCGGGCACTATCGAATGGACGCCGCCGGCCTCACCGACTTGGGTGACTTCTGCGGCGCCTACGGCATAACGCCCGACGGCGCTGTGCTGATCCGCCCCGACGGCCACGTTGCCTGGCGTCATACCACCGAGGCGGCGTCCGCGGACACCCTGATCAACATCGTCAACGCAATCACCGCACGCACGGCGAATCAGTCACGCAGTCAGAATTAGCCCTGGTCGTACTCGTCCCGATCGCTCACGACTCTGGTCGGCGCGCCGTGTCGAGACAAAGATCGATCAGGCGGGCTCATTCGGGAAGGTACGCGTCCAGAATAACTCCGATGGTGGTGGCATCGATTCGAGGCATGCCGCCATCTTGGTTGACTGAGCTGGGCTCCGCTCGCCCGACTCGCAAGTTCATCCGTCACCAAACCGCCTAAGCAGGCGGTTTCGTGACGGATCACCGTTGTAATACCTGCCAGAGCTCTGTCAGTCCTTTACGGCTGCGGGACAACTCTCCTTTCACCGCCGAACGTTCCCGATGTTTCGCGCATCACGAAGGACACTTCGGCTTTCTGCCGCTTGCCTTGTAGCTGACTCGGACATCGGTCCATGCAGTGGTGTTCAGGTCAGAAATGGTGTTTGTGCTCTGGGGTTGCACCAACGCTGCATCGACGAGCACACCTCGGACAGGACCCGACATGACCAAGCGAACCAGCTGGACCGAACTCAAGGCCACCACTCCACTTACCGAAAAGGCACAGGCCGCGTACGACGACGAAGTACGAAATCTCCGCGTTCCGAGCTCTTGTTTACCGAGTCCGAAGCCCGCTCAGGAACGGAACTATCGCCGAAGCAAAACCAGCGGGATCTTCGAACGCGGGTAGATGAGCCCGACCAGGCAATCGGACAAGTGCCGCACCCGGAATCCGCTCAGCGACCATTCGCGAACGGCGAACTATGTGGGGAAGGTCGAGATCCCCAACGACCACGAGAGTCGGCACATCAATCCCCTCGAGTTCATCCCACGAATTGTCTGACCACTCGGACTCACCCACGTCAGCCGAGCGCAAAGCGATCCCATTCATCTCGAGGAACAGCTCGCGCAGCGCCGGTTCGACTCGGCCGTGTTGCGAGGTCGGCCCATCGAGCCAGAGCTGCGCTTCGAGTTCATTAACCGAATCGAGATCGCCAGCAGCCTCTGCTGCCTCGATCGCCTCCGCGAGATCAGAAATCGCCAGCGACTCAACTTCGTCTGGGCCAGGAGCACCTGAGATCGAGGTGCCGACCAACACCAAAGCCAGAACGCGCTCGGGCTGTGCCAACGCGGCCTCAACAGCGATCCGCCCTCCTTGAGAGTTGCCGACCAACACCGCGCGATCGATGCCGGACGCAGCGAGAACCTCGAACATGTCCGCCGTATGGCTGTGGGTGACGGGACCTGCCGATGCGTTTCCGAATCCGCGTCGGTCGTACGCGACCGTTCGCCAAGAAGCCGCGCGCAGCAAAACCGACACGGCGTCCCAGCTCCGGCGGTCTGCAACTCCGGCATGCAACAACATCACAGCCTCGCCCACTCCAAGATCCGTAACCGGCAGTCTCGCTGCGCCCAGTTCCACGGATTTTTCCACGCTCGATTGTGACACCACGACGCAACGTGGCGAGCCTGCATTGACCACGACTGGCGACCGACGCAATACGGCGGCCAACTCGTCGAAGAGGTCGTCGGGGTAGCCGGGGCGTACCCCGTCGTAAAGCTCGGGAACCTCATCGAGGCCCTCGCGCCAGGCTTGTGGAAGGTCGGATACCGGGCGACGATCACGAACAGCAGACGTTCACCCAACAGCAGGCGAGGTGCGCGACGGTCGGACTTCCGCGACACGTCGCCCAACGATCGCATCAGACCGACGGCAATGCGACCGCTCGTGTGGGCCGTTATGCAGCAGAAACGGGTCCGTCCCATCGTCGATCGCAGAGGGCGACTCACGCCTGGAGACCGCATGTCCGTTGGTGACCCTTGACAACCGCGCAGACGTTCTCACTTTTGTTCTCATATGTGCGCTTATTACCTTGCTCGACGGATCATTCGGTGGCCTTGGGATGGCCAACCATGGCATCCATGAGCCAGATGGTTCGTCGGTCGTCGTCGATGCAATACGAGAGCCGGCCGCCAGCAGCGACTTCGTACTGCCACTGCTCCATGCTCTGGCCCGACACGTCACGAGTACCGAGATCGCCACGGAGGGGATGCTGACGTTCGGTACGGGTGCGGGGATCTTCAGTCAGCTTCTCCCACGCAGCCCGCTCCCCGATCGACCACGGCAACCGACCGTCGGAGGCGCCTCGCCAAAGACGGCTGAGCATGCACCTCCGCAGTGGCACGCCATTCCCGCACGACCTGCACGAGTCGCTCGTAGGTATCCATCTCGGCCGACGCAGTGAGTGTGCGGGAGAACTCTTCAAGGAACGAGCGGCGATCCTTGACGGGCAGGAACTCGGTCCACGCGAACGCGTCCAGCACCGCGTCCTCAAGGGCCGATGGTGTGCGCGTCGCAAGGGTGCGGAAGGCCACCGCCAACGCCCGGAACACATCGGACCGCTCCGCGTCACGCTCGGCGAGGACGAGCAGCAGATCAGGCTCGTCCCGTCGGCGAAGAAGCACATCGCCCGCGTCGAGGTCAGCCGCCACGTCGTTCGGATGGCGCAGAAGATCAGAGAACGAACGCTCGACGACTCGCATGCCCATGATCATATCTGAACTAGTTCAGATATGTCTAGCATTGTGCGACAGCTGGACTTCAAAGGCGGACGTGCGATACACGCGACCTTCCAAGGCATGCCTTCGGACAACGGCCGCTCTCGTCCGCGCACAAGGAGGCCCGCGAAAGTCGCCTCACGCGCGTTCTCGCTTACGCAGGGCATATTTCGGGTCGGCGTGTCACAATGTCGTCGCGAACCCTGAACGACGGGCCCGCCCTACAGGAAGTCGACGGCAGATGATGTACTTCGAGGACATACAGCCGGGCGAAGTTGCACACGGTCCGACATTCACGATCGACCGCGACGAGATGGTCGAGTTCGCCAAACGCTGGGATCCGCAGCCGTTTCACATCGACGACGAGGCCGGAAACGCAGCATTCGGGGGCATCACGGCACCAGGGGTGTTCCTGCTCGCCGTCAAGATCCGGCTTCTGCACCAGTTGCCGGAGCCGTTAGCGGTGATCGCAGGACTCGGGTACGACGAACTGCGCTTTCACGCTCCAGCGAGACCTGGCGACCAGCTACAACTCCGACAGGAATGGCTCGACAAGCGGGAGTCCGCATCTAAACCAGATCGAGGAATCGCCAACTCGCGAGTGTCCCTGATCAACCAAGACGGCGTGACCGTGTTGAGTCACCTCGACAGTGTGCTGCTCCGACGCCGAGAGTTGCGCGCCGACACATAGTTTGCAATCACGTTGACCGGCTCGGAACACAACCGGGCCAAATTCGCCGTCTAGGAGAACATTTGGAGAACAATTCCATATGCGCGCTTAGCCACTTGATATTTCTTCAGTGTACTGACGAATCGCGGCATCGGCGCCTGACGCGCTTTACCGCTTGAAGCGCGGCACGCCGTCGAACAACTCCTCGTGGAGCTCAGCCGGACACTCCGTGCACGTGCTCGTCGACGACAAGGACCTAACCACGCAAGAGGCAGCCGAACTTCTCGGCCTATCACGCACGTTCGTCGTCCGTCTCATCGTCAGAGGAAAGCTCGCCGCGCTCTTCGCCGGTTCGCACCGACGAGTACGAACCGCCGAAGCGCTCGCATATGCCCGCCGACGCCAAGCCCGGCTGGCCGCCGTCGAACGCAACGTCCTCGCTGACCAGCCCCGCCGCATGGGCGGATCCCGTCCTTGCCGACCGGCGTATCGTATTACGGTATCTCGTTTGTAGATCCACCGGTCAGCCAGAAAGCATCGGACAGAGCGACCGAGACAGCACCCACGCGAACGAACACGCTCTCGTTCAACTCGACCACGACCCCGACGAACACCCTCGACGATTCGCCCTCGTCGGCCCCGACACCGCAGGCAACCTCATCGAACTCGTCGCGTTCCTTGCAGACGACCAACGCATCATCGTCATTCACGCCATGAAGGCACGACCCCACTTCCTCGCCCTGCTCCAGGATCAGGAGAACCCATCATGAAACCCATTACCTCCAACGGCCGCATCATCACCGACCAAGAAATCGAAGCCATGGCCGACGAAGCCGAAGCCGGCTACGACCTCGCCAAACTCAAACGCCGGCCCGGCCGCCCCACGCTCGGCAGCGCCGCAGCCGAAGTATTCCCAGTCCGCCTTGAACCCGAACTCCGCGCCGCGCTCGAAGCACGCGCAACCACCGACGAAACAACAGCAAGCGACATCGTCCGCAACGCCCTACGCGCCTACCTCCACGTCGCATAGGCCCACCCAAGACTCCACACTCGGCCTTCGGATTCGACCCTCGATCCGGTTCCAGGTCACGGGCCAACCCGACCCGTGCGAAGCCGCAATGCCACGCCGTCTGAACTCAGGCCTTGCCGAACTCGGCCAGAAACGGAGCGACGAGCCGGTCCGTGATCCGGTAGGCCTTCGACCACACTCCCCCGTTGCTCCCCTCGCCGATGGTCAGCCGCGAGAGCGAGATAATCGGACGCGCTGCGAGAACGTCGGCGGCGAGATCGGCACGGCCTCCGAGATCCAGCACGTACGAGGATCTCGAAGCGTTCGGACCTGAGTCAACGCCAAAACGGAGCCATTCGGGTCGTCCCGCGAAACGATCCGATAAAGAGTGTCCAAATTGGATTGGGTCCTTCAACATTAATACGTACACAGACGAACGAACCATAAACGTGCTCGGGTGCATCACCTGTTCACCCGGTTTTCTGATGCGATGATCTCGACCGTTTCGAGTTGATCCTTGATAAACCGATACCCGAACGTCCGGTCGTCAGCATGCAACGTACGCGCAGCGGTGATCAGGTGAGCATCGCTGCAGGATCTCGTTTTCCTGCTCAAGGACCCGGTTACGTTTCTTCAACGCTTTGACCTCAGCAGTCTCGGCCAGTGTGACACCCGGCCGGGTGCCGTCCTCGATATCGGCTCGTTTCAGCCAGTTATGCAGGGTCGCTTCCGAGATCCCGAAATCTTTGGCGCTCTGACCCTATGTAAAGGTTCCTTAACGTTGCGACCGCTTGCAAGCCAGGAACGGGTTGAGATCAGTAGATTGCTCGTTGTGGATGCTGGGGCCGAACTTAGTGAGCGGCGACCCCTGGCCCGACTCGTGGATCAATACCCGACCCCTCTGTTCGCTTACGATGAGCACTTCCGCATTGTTGATGCGAACAGCGTCGCTGAGCGAATCACCGGACGAAGCCGCGCCGAGCTCATCGGCATGAACGGAATCGATCTCGTGCATCCCGACGAGCATGCCCTAGCTGCGGGCAGCGTCGAGGTAATCCTTGACGATCCGACCCGAGCGATTCACGAGGGGGCCGTGTTGCGAATTTTGCACGCCGACGGATCTCTTCTGCCCTGGGACGTCTGTCTCGAGGTGCTTCAGAACTGTGTCGACGGCACTAAGTACGTGGCGGTGCTGACACCTGCCGTTAAGGCAGTTGCGATGGACGCCCTGATGGACTCACTCGTCTCAAGCGACGGCCTCGACGTGCTCCTTCAGCGGGTCCTCGCCGCCACCGAGTCCACCGGGAACTACGCAGCATCGGTTCACCACAGCCACGGCTTTGCCGGCGCAAAATCGCTGCCGATCGTGATCGACACCGGCATCGCCAGCCTGATCGATCTCTCCTCGAATCTCATTCAGACCGCCATCGAGCAAGCATGCACTGCCGGACAACCAAGTCACGTGCACTTCGATCGCCTGGGTCTCCCCAAAGAAGTCCAGTTCAGACACCTCGTGCTCCGCGGCGCAGCCATCCACCCGTTTGCAGTGCGGGGTGTCGTAGCTGGCGCGCTCGTCGCGTGGGCGAGCCCTTCGGACGCGCTTGGTCCCTACGGAATGGCCATTGTGACGCGCATAGCGCTGCTCACCGGCCTGTTGATCGAACGCCACTTCGACCTCAGGTCGACGGCATCGCTGCGCCAGGCTGGCCCAATCAGTGTCGATCTCGTCGGGCAAACTGTCACGTGCGAAGGTCGCGTGGTGAAGCTCACGCCCATCGAAACAGCCATCATGGGCCTACTCACGGAGATTCCTGGGCGCCCCGTGAGCCGCGAACAGATTGTCAGGCGCCTATTCGGTTCAACGCACATCGGCGACAGTCGCGCCATCGACGTGCACTTCCGCAACCTGCGGGTGAAACTGCGTGACGAACCCGGAAACCCTCGGTTCATTAGAACTGTGCGGGGCGTGGGCTACGTACTCTTGAGCTGAGCCGCAGAGTGGGGGACCCAGCCAGATCGGCGTACCTACTCCAGTTCCGCCGATTGTGAGTGTTTCTTCACAGAGCTTCGTTTCGCGACATTTTGTGCCGAAGTACGAGCATTCCGCCTGTCGAAAGAGCCATCCGCAATGCCGTTCCCCAACGTGACCTCGTCGCAATCAAGGTCGCCACAAAGAACCTCGCCACAAACAACTTCGTCGCACGTAGTCCCAGCGTTGGTCACAAAGGTGGCCGTCTTGGCAACGGTCGTGTCGTTCCTAACGTGCGCATCGGCATTTGCTGTGGGCCCGTCGAAGAGTCGACCCAAACAGAAGCGGTCCGCAACGACGCGCTCAGCGGCCCGTTCCAAGCCCGCCACCACCCGACCACAAGCGACGAAAGTGACAGCACCCCCCGCTACACCGTCAGTCAAACAGACGCCTGCGACCGTCGTACCAACCCAGGCTCCGCTTGCGGCGACCTTCTTATATCCAAAGAACGCTTTTCCAGCGGCGCTGCGCAACGTGAAGTTGACCGGCGAGCGCCCTAACCCATGCGTCGCGCTTCACTGGATCTACAACCCGGCTCGACAGGGATTCGACGCGCTACCCGCCGTCACCGAGGCTGTGCGCACCATCAGCGAGGTCACTGGCATTGAATTCGTCTATGACGGGCTGACCGGCGAATATGACGTTGGTGTCGACTCTTACGATCCGTCAACGGTCGACATAGAACACCCGCGAACCTCGATGGTCGTACAGTGGGAAGACCCAGCCCGGCCCGTGACCAGCGATGCCGAGGACTCAGACTCGGTCGTACTCGGGGTCGCTAGTGCAGGGTATCGGCGGGAACGAGCAGGAGCACCCGCTGAGTTCGCCGACGGTGCGTCACTCACCTTTCGGGTCGACCCTCTGCTCAACCGCCCAGCGACGTTCCGCAAGACAGCGTTGCATGAACTGGGACACGTGATGGGGTTAGATCACGTCAGCGATCCGACATCGTTGATGTACCCCTACGCTGAGGGCGAGCCGAAGTTGAACGCGTACGACCGGATAGCTTTCGCAGCCGTCGGACGACCAGGTAGCGAAGGTTGCCAGTGACCAAAAGTTGAGGCCCGTTGTGCGCATGGCTGGTGCTTGCTAAATCTTGCTCAGCGGACCAGCTCAAAGAGCGTTGACCCGGCACAGCTTGCGCGACGATGGGGCGCTTAGGCAGCCCGAAAAAGTGATGGCACCGGCAGCGACAGGAAGAGCCCGAACATGTAGTGCGCGCTCAGCACCAGCAGGGGGACAGATGCGAAGCGGTGCCAACGTCGAAGCTGGGGTCGCTCTCCGTCCCGGCCGATCACGGCCACGAGGGTGGAGAGGAGTACCGGTACGGCGACGAGGACGAAGGTGTGCAGCATCCGCCTCTGGGGATCGGATTCCGCGTTGCCGAGCCATGCCGTGATGCGGTCCGTTGCCACCACCAGGATGATCGCCATGGGGAAGCCGCCCGGCGCCCAGCGGTGAAGGCGGGCACTGTTGGGGAAGCGTGAGCTGACGCCGTCCCAATAGGCAAACACACCGAAAAGCATCACGAACGTCGCGAAGACGATCTTGGCGTCGATCCGGAAGAATCCAGATGCCACGAACAGGAACAACCCGGCCCGGGCGCCAAGTGACACGCCGCGCTGTATGAGCGGCGCCTGGTCGGGTTCGCCAGGATCGGTGGCCGCAAGCCGGACGGGATACCACCAGGCGACAGCAGACTCGAGCAAATATCTGGCAACCAGTGCAGCGAACGCAATCCACCCCAGCATGACGTACTGATCGGCGATTGGCAGCTGCAAGCCGGTGAGTGCATTCTGCCCGTAGGTGAACCCTTGCGAACACCACACTGCGGTCATCGATCCAATGATCACGTCGCCGATCCGATCGAGCCAGGTGTCGAAGGATCGGTCCAGCTCCCGTCGTAACGGGCGAGTCGCACCCGCAATGATGACCGGGGCAAACCACAACACAATTAGACCGAGAAGTGCTCGGAGCTCTGTGGTGTTGGGAAGGCCGCCAACAGCCATTGTTGTCCCAGCGAAGGCGAGCGAGGCGACGAAGCCAGCTCCCGCATCGAGCACCCCAAGAACCATAAGCGCGGCTACGAAAAACAGAGAGGGCGGAAGGAATGAGCCCTGGGCATCAAACCCGGCGGCAACCCCGAGCGCGATTCCGCCAAGCGGCAGAACAGCGGCGATGCTTCCAGCCACTGCGCGAGCCCACGTGCCGTCGGCGACCAGGTTCGAAAGGAGGGGTGTCAGAGGCGCCAAACGAGTGGGAATGGTCTTCGTCGTTCGGTCGAACGGGTCCGTCATCGGGGCGTGCCACGTACGGGATCGGTCACCGCGTCCGGGTTCGATGCTGGCAGCGGCAGCGAACGCAGCGTCACCGGTGTAAATCTCCGCGTATTCACCCTCGCCGGCTGGGGTTGCTCCACTTGCAGGGTTCGAGGCATGCGCCTGTTTGACCCCGCTGGAGCCACGCCCGGCGCGGGCTGCAGCGGCCGGAGCCGCAGCAGCTGCGATCACTGCCATCGCGGACACGGCAATGGTCTGCACACGCTGCATGGGGGCGACGTGTTCGACCGGGATGAACGTCGGGTAGTCACGACCTGCCGGAATCCTGAAGGCGAGCTCGCGTGGTTGGCCATCGCCTGATGGATCGCTACCGGGTTCCTTGCCGGCATCATTTGTCGAGTCGCCTGTCGAGTCGGGATCCCCTATCGAGTCGCCAAACGCGTCGGCCTCGCCCGAAAAGTCGGTCGAGCTGGACGGGTCGGAGTCCGGCTCTGCGTCGGCGTCGAAGAGCGGCTCTGCTGTGTCGATCCCGTCCCCGTCTATCCCTTCCCCGTCTATCCCTTCCCCGTCTATCCCGTCCCCGTCAATCGCGTTCGGTTCTCCGTCCTGGTCGTTATCAGAATCGGTCGTAGGTTCGTTCGCAGAATCGCTCGCAGGGTCCTCGGGGGCATCGTCGGACGAGCTGACCCCTTGCGATTCGGGGTCGTCGTCGTCGTCGGAGGCGTCGGCTGTCTTGCCGTTCGACTGCGAGGGTGGCGAAACATCCCCATTGTCTTCCTCGTCATTATCTTGAGCTCGGGTTGTCGGTCTCGCGCCGCTTGAACGACTGGCGGGCGATTCGTCGGCCTTGGAAGTGTCGCCATCTTCATCGTCATCGGGATCGTCCGATCGAACGGTATTGGGGCTCGCTACCCGCTTTGGCTTTCCGGCAGTCGCTGGACGGCTGGTCGTTGGCTCGTCATCGGGGTCAGGGTCGACAGTGCTGGTCGGTGTAGCGGACGTAGAGCCTCGCGTCGCATGCGTTGTCGATGGCTCAGTCTCAACGTCGGTGGTGGCAGGCGGCGGAGCAGGCGAATCAATTGGCTCCGGAGCGGAATTGGTCGTGGCGGGCTCGGTCAACGGAGGCCCGGTCGGATTGAGTGCATCCGGGTCCTGGAACGCGAATGCGTCTGCGCCGATCAGCAGCGACAGTCCGACAATGGCCAGGCCCGCTCCCAAACGTCGGCCAACGAATTTCACTTCAGGCCTCAACCACTGCGAGGCGGCGGAAGGACAGAAGCGCTGCCTCGTGCACGTCATCAATGAGTGAACGTAGGGGTTGTCGGACGTGGTCGACATAGGCCAGGGCGGCTTCGATGTCGTTCTCCCAACGCTCCGACAGGATTACCGCGTCGAGTGGTGACACGGTCCGTCGGCATGACAGCGCCCCGCATGCACAAACAAACGGTTCGTCCTCATCGAGGTACATGGCGGCGTAGTCGTTCGTCAATTGCTCGCCCGGTTCGATGTCGCGCACGGCGATCTCCAGGTCACCGCAAATAATGGCTATGTTCGCTTCGCAGCTGTGGTTCATGAACTTCGCGTGGTCCCATGTGAGCACGAAGCACCCGTCGGCGCGGCGGTAAGCGTTGCGGAACAGCGCATCTTGCAGCATTGGCTGCGACTCAATCCGGTCGCCTGGACGGACAATCGTGTCGAAGCGATCGCGCACCCAGGTGATGGTTCCGCGGGGAATCATCTCCGTTGCGATCACACCGTGACCTACCGATTCCGACACGGTCACCAGGTTCGTGCACGGGTGAATCACCGGGCGCCACCGCCGATAAGCGCCGCTGATCCGGCGTCGCAGAGTCGCACCGACGGGAGCGGTGCGTCTCCAGAGCACAGTGCTGCGAAACCAGCGACGTCGCGCATATACGGAATAAGCGGCTGCGGCACCGATCGTGTCGCGCGCATCGCGGCCGCCACCACGGCATCGATTTCGCGGCTCAGCGACGTAGTACTCAGTTCAGTGTCGTCGATCGTGGAACGACAGTTCTGATGACCGCAGAGGCATTCCAGCGGCTTCAGCAGATTGAGCGTGCCGTAGTCGCAGGTCAATTCTTCACCAGCTGCGATATCACGCACGGCGATCTCGTGTTCCTGACCAACCGACATCATCGCCGGAGCGCATGAGTGGTTGACGTATCGTCCGTGGTCCCAGCACAGGATCGTGTCACGCTGACTGTCGATGTAGCCGTAGAAGTCCACCATCAGCTGAGACGCCGGGGGTAACTGGGCACGTTGGGCCGCTGTGATGCGCTGGTCGAGGGAGCACAGCGTCCACACAATTGTTCCGTAAGGAATATCTCGGGTTGCGTATACCGCATGCCCCACGTCCTCGTTCTTGAAACGCAGCTCAGTGCAGGGGTGGATCACGGGAAGCTCCTTGTCGCGGAAGGTTCTCAGTAATCGACTGCCACCTGGGAGTTCTTGACGGGGCCAGCGCGAGGATTCCTTTACATTTCGACGTGGAACAACGATCGCGAAGCCGATCACCGCCGGACAACTCGTTAGTCCCAAGACGCGATGGCTACTGCTGTGCGTCGTGCGACATGTAACGCCCCGCGGTGCTCAGCGAAGCGAGACACGAGTTGTGCCCTGATCTGAGCGAGACCGTGACGGAGCTCGGGCGATCTCGTGTGTGTACATATCTCCTAGCAATCGGCTCGCGTCGCCGCAAATGCAGCATCCTCGGTCGGTGTCAGCCCGCCTATCCCTGCTGCCCGCATTGCGCCGAATGCTGCGCGGCGAACGGTGTCTGTGGCTCCCAACGCCTGGATGAGCTGACTGGTTACGTTGCTCTTCGATTGTTCGTTTCTCCTCACAATCGTTTAGCAAGCCAAAAAGCGGTCCGAAGAACGCAACCATGATCTTCTCGTTCTTCACAAGACTCCGACACATCTCGATGCGCTCGCTTTCGGCTCTACTCGCAGCAACAGTGGTCGCGGTGGCGATCGCCACCGGCGGACCGGCGCCGCAAGCGTCGGCGTCCACACCGGACGCGACTCATTGGGCCGGGAACCCCAACCTTCTCCGCGTTATCAGCAATGGTCCCCGTCTTTCCGCGGGGTTTGACGGGCCGTGGGGCATCGCCGCCGACCCAACGGGCAACGTCTACGTCACCGACCTCTATCGCTCGCTGGTGCGCAAGATCGACACAACGGGGATGGTCTCCACATTCGCCGGGAGCTCGAGCGGATTCGCCGACGGACAGGGCGTGTCCGCACAGTTCAGCTACGCCAGCGGAATCGCGACCGACGCCGCGGGCAACATCTTCGTCGCCGACGGGGGGAACCACCGGATCCGCAAGATCACGCCCTCGGGGACGGTCTCGACGGTTGCCGGAAACGGGACTGCAGGGTTCGCCGACGGGGCGGCAGCGGTCGCCCAGTTCAACGGTCCGGTGGCGGTCGCTGTCGACGCCTCTGGCAACGTCTATGTGGCCGAGCAGGAAAACTCCCGGATCCGCAAGATCACACCCTCAGGGATGGTCTCGACGGTTGCCGGGAACGGGACTGCAGGGTTCGCCGACGGGGCGGCAACCGTCGCGCAGTTCAACCGTCCGCTCGGGATTGCGGTCGACTCGACAGGCAGCGTGTACGTGGCGGACGAACAAAACCACCGCATCCGCAAGATCACACCCGCAGGGACCGTGTCGACGCTCGCAGGCTCGGGTAGTGCGGCGTTCGCGGACGGCACGGGGGTCGTGGCGTCGTTCAGTTCCCCGGCCGGACTCGCATTCGACCGGTCCGGCAAATTGCTCGTGGCCGACACGGGAAACAACCGGATCCGATCGATCGACCCCAGCACAGGAACCACGACATCCCTCGGATCGACGGCCCAGTTCTTCCAGCCAAAGGGCGTCGCTGTCGATGGATCGGGCAACGTGTATGTGACCAATTGGGTACAGAACACGATCTACCAGTTCACTGCAGCATCGCTGCTCCCGACGACCACAACCACCACGGCGGCATCGACCACCACGACCATTCCGCTGACGGGCACCAACACTTCGACGCTTGTTCCGTTCACCCCACTCCCAATCGCGTCGGCGGTCGACAGTGCCGGCAACGTGTACGTCGTGGAGCAGGCGACTCATCAGGTCAAGAAGTTCGATCCGGCCGGGAACGTGACGGTGCTCGCCGGGAACGGCGTCGCTGGATTCGCCGATGGGCCCGGGCTCACTGCCAGGTTCAACAGTCCGAAGGCCGTTGCCGTCGACAGTTCGGGCAACGTGTATGTGGCCGACTACAACAACCACCGGATCCGCAAGGTCACCCCTGCCGGTGTGGTATCAACGATTCTCGGCACCGGGGTCGGGGGAATGGTCGACGGCCCTGTTGCGACGGCGCAGATCGAAAACCCGACCGGTGTTGCCGTCGATGCTGCTGGCAACGTCTTCGTCGCTGACTACTGGAACGCCAGACTCCGGAAGCTCTCGACCGCAGGCATCGTCTCCACCGTCGCAGGGTCCACACCGGTTGGCTACGTCGATGGCCCTGGTGCCACCGCCAAGTTCTCCAGCCTTGCCCACATCGCGGCGGATGGCTCCGGCAACGTGTACGTCGCTGATCAATACAGCCACCGAATCCGCAAGATCAACTCGGCCGGCTACGTGTCGACGCTTGCCGGAACCGGAGTTGCCGGGTTCGCAGACGGTGCTGGCGCGACAGCGAAGTTCAACGAGCCGACCGGTGTCGCCGTTGACATTGCCGGAAACGTGTACGTCGCCGACTCGAAGAACAACCGGATTCGCAAGATCGCACCGAACGGCACCGTCTCGACGGCTTCCGGCACTGGTGTCGCTGGGTCGACGAACGGGGACGGCTCCGCCTCGACGTTCCACCTTCCATCGGGACTCGCCGTGGATGCTGTCGGGGTGCTGTACGTCGCAGACACCACCAACGGCATGATCAGGAAGATCACGCCGGTTGGCTATGTCGCTCCTTCGACCACCACGACAACAACACTCCCAACGACCACAACAACGGTGCCACAGTCAGGGAACATCACGTCTACCTTGGCCGAGGTCTCAGCTGCGAATGGTCTCGTGATGGACGCCGCGGGGAACATCTACACAGCCGACCATGTCACCAATCAGATCTGGAAGATCAGCCCATCGGGCACGGTGACGTCGTTCGCCGGTAACGGTAACGACCTTGCAGGATTCAGCGACGGAACCGGGTCTTCGGCTCGCTTCAACGGTCCGAGGGGCCTGGCAATCGATGGATCCGGGAACGTGTTCGTTGCAGACAGTGGCAACCATCGAATTCGCAAGATCACGCCAGCTGGTGTGGTCACCACGGTCGCCGGCGACGGAAACCGCGCTGTCCGGAACGGTCCTGCCGCAACGTCGCGATTCGACTCCCCAAGCGGGATCGCACTCGATGCGGCGGGCAATGTCTACGTCACCGATGCGTCAAGCCAACAAATCCGCAAGATCGCGGATGGCCTGGTTTCATCGTTTGCCGGAGACGGGACCGCGGGATACGTGGACGGCCCTGCCGCAACGGCACGCTTCGAGGTTCCGATCGGCCTCACCTTCGACCCATCAGGCAATCTGTACGTGGCCGACGCAGTCAACAACCGCATTCGTAAGATCACTCCTGCGGGTGTCGTGTCGACCCTGGCAGGGAACGGCGTCCCGGGATTTGCGAACGGGCCGGCGAATACTGCGCAGTTCAACGGCGGCTACTACGTCGCAGCGGATGCATCGGGCAACGTCTACGTTGCAGAACTATCCGGCCTTCGGGTTCGCAAGATCAGCTCCGACGGTGTCGTGTCGACCCTCGCTGGGACGGGTGTTCGCGGTTTCGCAGACGGCGACGGCGCAACGGCGATGTTCAGCTCGCTGGGAGGCATCATGGTCGACCCCGCCGGCAACGTGTTCGTCTCGGACTCCGGCAACTTCAAGATTCGCAAGATCGTGCCGGCAGCTCTTGTCCCGACAACGACAACGTCGACAACGACAACGTCGACAACGACTTCGACCACAACGTCCACAACAACGTCGACAACGCAACCAACGACGACTACATCGACTACGACGACGCAACCAACGACAACTACATCAACAACGTCCGCGACCACCTCGCCCACATCAACCTTGGCATCAATCAACCACGGCACCAACAACCGCCGCACCGACAACCACGGCACCGACAACCACGGCACCGACAACCACAGTCGGCCCAACCACCACAGTGGCACCGACAACCGCCGCACCGACAACCACAGTCGGCCCAACCACCACAGTGGCACCGACCACGGCCGTCGCATCAAGCACGACGACTTCGTCGACGACAACCATTTCACCGTCGACCACGGTCGCGCTGGCTCCGGTCCAAGTCCCCGTGTTCGTCAATCCGCCAACAACCCTCGATCCGGCACCGACGACGGCATTGATGCCGACCACCGTCACACCAAGTATTGCCACTACGGTCCAAACCGTTCCACCAACCGTCGCCCCGAAGGCTGCATCAGCATCGGTGGGGTCAGCGTCGGTCAACACGGGTGAGGCTCTGAGAGTCAGCGGTTCCGGTTATCGCCCAGGGTCAACGGTCACGGTCGAATTGCAGCCTGGATCGATCCTCCTCGGCACGGCCGTGGTAGACAGCGACGGTTCGTTCACGTTCAGCGCTCCGGCACCCATGGCCAGCGTCGGGAAGCGGACGGTGCTTGTGAAGGGTGAGTCCGTCACCCGTGAACCGGTGTCGTCCGAGGCCCCGGTCACCATCACGACGCCCGCCGCGGTGGTCGCCAACCTTGCGTTGACCGGCTCGTCGGTGGCGTCCCTCGCTCTTCTCGCTCTGATGCTCATCGCTGTTGGACTGGTGCTGCGCCGCCGCTCGCAATCCGAACAGGCCGCAGGTAGCGGCGGGCAGCAAGGCAAGTAGCGATCCCGGACACGTCATGCCTTCCCGAGGACGGCCTGGAGCGGTGCAATCAGTTCATCGTGAATTTGGTCGCGCAGTTGGTATCGCGACACCCAGACCGCGTCGCCTCGGCCGGACGCTCCAGAGGCGTCACCGAAGCGGACCTTCGGCATCGGCCCGGCTGGACTATGCGCCAGCACTTCGGCACCGCGGTCGGGACGACCAGCGGCGTGGAAAAGGTACGCGGCATGTTGCCACGCGGACGAACTCTGCCCCTCGAGCGCCCTCTCACCGCCCAACACGCAGTCCAACAACTCCTCTTCGAGCTCGCAGCCGGCCACTGCGTCCACGTGCTCGCCGACGACAAGGACCTGACCACGCAAGAGACAGCCGACCTTCTCGGTTTGTCACGCACGTTCGTCGTCCGGCTCATCGACGAAGGGAAGCTGGCCGCGCACTTCGCCGGCTCGCACCGCAGAGTACGAACCCACGACGCGATCTCGTATGCCTGCCGACGCCAAGACCGACTCAACGACGTCGAAGCGATAACAGCGGCAGACATTGCTGCTGGCGTGCCGTACCGCTGACCGCGCTCATGAGAGCTGTACTCGACGCATGCGTGCTGTCGGCTACGACTGACGAAACCCAAACGACAGGCCGGGATTCACGCCTGGTAAACGCGGAGATCACTGCGAAGAAGCCCGGGTCGGGCCGCTATTTGAGTCTCCCGCGCCGACCCGCCCGGCTATTCGGCCAACGCCTCGGCGAACACGTCGGCCTTCAATTCTGATCTCATAGGTGCACATAAGAGTGGCTACTGCTGGTCGTCTTCGTCAGCTTCAATAGGGAAGTGCTCGAAGGGGTCAAAACCACGGGGGAACTCCGGACGAAGGTCACCTCGAAGCCTCCGCAGTTCAGGCAGAGCCAGGTGATCCTTCCACCGGTCGGCAGCTTCTTTCATACGGATCACATCGTCGAGCGAGGCTGTTCGAACAAGGATGCCCTTTTCGATTTCGATCGCCTCGGAGTACCGATCCAAATCACTGAATGTGATCACCGTTTCGTTTGGACCTATTGCCGTCAGGAGGATATCGAGCGGGCCGCTCGGCGTTTCCCACTGCGTGTTGATTTCAAGGTCGCCGATCGTCACCTCGGAGACGTCAGCCCCAAGCTCGCCAAGCGCACTTAGTATCCGGTCAGAGTTCTCCACGACTCGGCTGGACCAGCATGTCTACGTCTTGGGTCACATAGTCGACCATCCCATGAAGAAACCCGGAAACGCCACCGATTGCGATGTACGACACACCGTGGCGATTGAAGACCTCAACCATCCTGGGGAGGTCAAACGGGCGTTCGGCTTCCCCCGTCACGCCACCGGCTGAGAAGACGAACCGACCTTCACACACGGGTCGTCATCAGTACGTGGCGGCAGTGATGGATACAACTCGGCCGCCCGGCGACCAGCACCAGGTGGCTGAACCCGCCCCTGCAACGCCAACACGTACACGCAGATCACATCATCGACATTCAGCGCCTCAGTATCGAACTTCGTCATCTCATGCACAGCACGGCGAAACTCGTGCTCCCCCACCGACGCTACGATCTGTCGCGCCCGACGCTCAGCCTTGGGTTCAATCGTGAACAGCACAGTTTGCATTCTACGGATATCGGTCGCATGTGAAAGGACAAGACCTTTCCGTAGAAGGTTGTCAAGTTGGAGCAAAGCGTCGACCGCCACCCAGAGTTCCTCGGTGTTCAGAATCGCGACGCGGCCCGTGCGTTGAGAACATCGATTGGGTCGACGGGCGGCTCGCCTCTCTAGTCTTCGACAACGTCACCCCAAACCTTCAGCACCCACAACCTTCGGACCAGCACCACATCCATCGTGCGCTCGGGTTGTCAAGGATGAGGGTAAATCCTCCGACCACCGCGCCGTTGGTCACCTCGCACGTAGCGATGACGACGTCATCGTCGGGCGCAGTGAAATCGAGATCCGTCGAAAACCGGCCGGACGTGCCGAGCCGACACTTTCGCAGACTGGTCCCGCCTTTGAAGGTCGATCGCCCGTCGTAAAAGAGGCCTTCGTCGGCAAGGAGCCACAACAAATGATCCTGGGCGATGTCGAGCAACGCCGCACCGTACGCGCCCGCTCGTCGGCCCCGACCGCAGTGAGATGCGAGACTTTGGCTCACATTTCGCCACCACAGAAGCCCACAACCGTCTCAGATTGACTTTTCTGTGGAACTTCCGCATAATCATGCCATGATGACAAACGCGACCGGCCCCAGCATGCTCCTCGGCTTCTCCGCGTCCAATGTCCGCTCGTTCCGCGACACCTTCGGGCTGTCGCTCCTCGCTACACGCGTGAGCGAAGCAGGCGTCGCCCGCTCAATTCCCTGGCGAGACGGCGGCCAACCCATCGACGTGCTGCCAACTGCGCTCGTCCTCGGCTCGAACGCCTCGGGCAAGTCGAACCTCCTCCGGGCGATGGCGGACCTGCGATCGTTCGTCCTCCACTCTTTCCGTAAGGGAGACCCACTCGGCGGCATCCAACGACGCCCATTCCGCCTTGTCGCAGACCCCGCAACAACACCCACGACGTTCGAAGTCGACCTCGTACTTGACGGCGTCCGCCACATCTACAGCGTCAGCATCAACGACGAACGCGTCCTCACCGAACGCGCCGTGCGCTTTCCAAAGGGCAAGGAATCGCTGCTGTTCGAACGCACGAAGGACAAAGTGGAATTCGGCCCGGCGCTGCGCTCGCGAGGCCGCATGATCACCGAACTGCTGCGACCCAATGCCGCATTCCTCTCCACCGCCGCGGCAACCAACGACGAGACGCTCCTCCCGTTGTTCCGCTGGTTCTCTCGCAACCTGCTCCTCGCCGAAGCCCACAACCGTCACCTCCGCCTCGCTCACTCTGCCGAGATGCTGAAGGAATCACCGTCCTCACAACGGGCGCTCGCGCTCCTCCAAGCGGCGGACCTCGGGATCTCTGGCGTCAAACGCAAACTGATCGATCCCGAAACCCGCGACCGGATCAAACGAGCCGTCATGATCCTCAACGGCCGCGACAGTGAACCCGACGGAAGCGAGACCGAGACCTTCAAGATCGACGAATTCGGAATCGCACTCGAACACTCGGCCAACGGCTCATCGTTCGAGCTTGACAACGAAGAGGAATCACTCGGCACCCTCGTGTGGCTTGGCCTCATCGGCCCGGTCCTCGACGCCCTCGAACACGGGCGCGTACTTCTAGCCGATGAGCTCGACGCCAGCCTGCACCCGATCCTCGTCGAGCGACTCATCCGCCTCTTCCAGAACCCGGCAACAAACCCCAACCGAGCACAGCTCATCTCCAACGCGCACGATCTCAACCTCGTCGATTCCACCGGCGACAAACGACTCGTCGGACGCGATCAGGTCTGGTTCACCGAGAAGCGAGCTGACGGAGCGACCGCCATCTTCCCGCTCGTCGACTTCAACCCACGCCGAGACGAGAACGTCAGCCGCCGCTACCTCCAAGGCATGTACGGCGCCATCCCCATCGTCAACGACGCCGAGTTCGCCGCCGTCCTCGAAAACCTGTCACCGCAAGAGTCAGGGGTCAACCCTTGAGCCGCCCCTCCCGACCCACGCGCCGAACCGCCCCGACACCACCGAAACGTCGGATCCTCGTCTTCACCGAAGGCGAGGCAACCGAAGTGATCTACCTCACCCACCTCTACCGCGAGCACCGTGAACGAGTTGCTGTGATCATCGACAACCGCCATGGGACGCCTCTCACGATCGTGCGACACGCTGTCGCCGAACGCGACAGGTGTCTCAAGGACGAACGGCGCGGGCGCGGCACCGCATACGACAGCTACTGGTGCGTGCTCGACGTCGACGAACACCCCGACCTCGCCGAAGCACGCCGACTCGCACAACAACACAAGATCAACCTCGCGGTGTCGAACCCGTGCATCGAACTCTGGTTCGTCCTCCACGCCGAAGACCAACGCGCGCATATCGACCGTCAACACATCCAACGGCGAAGCGGCGAGCTGTATGGATTCGACAAGCGCCCCGACGCCAACGCACTGAACCGATTCTCGGCGCGCCACCCCGAAGCAAAGGCCCGAGCCGAAGCACTCGACAACATGCACCGCCAAAACCACTCCCCCGAAGCGAGTAACCCAAGCACATCCATCCCGCCGCTCATCGACGAGATCGTCGGCACCTGAACCAAGCGTGGGCCGGCAACGACCAACAGCGCGAGGTTGCGCGTGCTATGCGCACATACCATTGCTGCATCGGCGAGCACCACATCGGACAGGAACCAACATCATCGTCGGCGTGGCACCCGCCTTCGCCGACAAGCGAATCAAGTCACTCTTCGCTTCCGGCCACGGCGTCGTCCGCGAAGCGAGCTGAGTACTTCGATCAGGCCTCGTTGATCGCTTCCACGAACGCTTCGTCGGCCGCCGTCGCACGGCGATGCCTTCGCTTTCTCGGCATGAACGGTCGTGCTGCGGCCCGGAGCGCTTCGGGTGTCTCTTCGAGAGACTCGCCGATCTCCGGATTACTGCGTTGCGGAGGGCTCATCACTCGGTGAAGCTCCTCAGCCGCCGCCGACTGGATCGTGTCGGTCACATGGCTGTAGGTATCGAGCGTCATCGCCACCGTCGTGTGACCAAGACGTTCCTGGACGACCTTTGGATGGATCCCCGCGGTCAACGCCGTGGTCGCCATCGTGTGACGAAGATCGTGCAAACGAATCGCCGGGAGACCGGCACGTTCACTCGCCCGGCCGAACAACACCCGCAACTGTTGCGGGTGATACGGCTCCCCAAACTTGTCTGCGAACACCACGCCATCTGGCCCAGCAGCCCCGAGACCCAACGCGTCGCGTTCGACTGCTTGACGATCCCGATGCGCACAAACTTCAGCCGTCACGTCGCCGGCGAGTTGCACGACGCGACGCGACCCGGCCTTCGGTTCAACCGTCACCACTCGAAAGCCGTCCGTTGTGCGCTGCACCACGATCGACACCTTCCCCGACACGAGGTCCACATCGCGCCAACGCAAACCAGCGAGCTCACCCCGGCGCATGCCCGTGTGCAACGCGACCAACCACAACGTGAAAAGCCGGTCACCGCGGACCGATTCCAGAAAAGCGACCGACTGCTCCGGCGTCCACACCGTCAAGGTCCGCCCCTCGGATCGCGGAACCTTCGCAGCGCTCACCGGGTTCGCATTGACCAGCCCCAACGAACCGCATCGTTGAACGCGCGGCGTAGCGTCCTATTCACCTGGCCAACCGTCGTCGCCGACAACGCCCCACCATCCCGAGCACCGCTCTCAAGAAGGCCCGCATACAACTGTTCGACCTGCCTCGTCTATAGCCGCGACACACGCACGTCGCCGATGCGCGGCACGACATAGTTCGCGACGATCGTCGAGTAGTTCGACAACGCCGAATCCGCGACCTCGCGTCGGATACCCCGCAACCACCTATCCATCAGGAAACCGCCGACCGTGTCCGGTGCCCGCCGAACCGGACGATCAGGCCCGTACTCGACCAGCGCGTCAGCCAACGCGACACGAGCATCAGCCTCCGAAACGAACCCGCCCACCTGAACCTGGCGACGCGCTTGACCCCTCACCGCAGGCAGATCGATCCGATACGCCCACAAACCACCCGAATTCCTCGGCGCACGCACGGATCCCTTGACCATTGCCGAAGGATACTGTCCACGAGTGTCCACCGAAACTGGTGGACAGTCCGTGGACACCAAACCGGCTCGCTTGTCAGATACCGGCTCTGACCTGCGGTTTTATGGTCGGGCTGGCGGGATTTGACCCACGACCTCTTGACCCCCACTAAAGAGTGTCATAGGTACACGTAGTATCCGCGAGTGACCGCTAGTGACCGGAAGTGACTGCTGACCTGCACGTTCACGAGACGCCCACGCACACCTAGAGACCGTGAGTGTCCGCTGGTGTCCCTTGAGAACCAGGCGGATGTTCTCACTTTTGTTCTCACATGCGCGCATGCGAATCACGATGTGGGCAACCCCATGCCGGTTGAAGACCTACACGATTCGGGCAGATCGAAGAGGTCGCTCTCGCAACCGGTCGACGTGCCGACCAACCGGACACGTCAACGCAGGGATCATCAGCCGCGCCGCGGAGGAAGCGACGGATACAGCACCACAGGCCGTCGCCCCGCCGACGGTGGATCCATTCGACCCTGGCGCGCCAATGCGGCGGATTTACCGGCGACGTCCCAAACCCGGACGGTCGGGAAGTGTGTCAACCGCGCATAAAACACCAAAACGTGGTACTTTAGTTACATGTCAGACACCACTCGTGTGGCTGCTCCTCGTGAGCTACCGGATTGGTTGCTCTCTCACGGTCGGCCGTGGGTCACCAACGAAGAGATCGCGTCGCTCCTCTGTGTTTCACCCCAGGAAGCGAGCAGGGTCGCTGGCCGGTGGCATGCAAAGTTCCTGGCCTTCTCACCGGCGCGGGGCCTGCAGATGTTAATCCCACCGGAGTTCCGGTCCTGGGCGACGCTGCCGGCGAACTATTTCGTGGACCCGATGATGAAGCATCTCGGCCACGACTATTACGTCGGTTACCTCAGCGCCGCCGAAGTTCACGGTGCAGCACACCAACGTCCCCAAGTGTTCCAAGTGGTGACCAGCCGGCGGACGCGCGATCGCGACTTCGGACGTGTACGCGTCGAGTTCATCTCCTCAACCGAGACCGCGAGTCGACCGACGACCGTCGTCAACACGCCCACCGGAACAATGGTCGTGTCGTCCATCGAAACAACTGTGCTCGATCTGGTTGCGCACCCCCTCCGCGGAGCGGGGACCTCGAACGTGGCAACGATCATCGCCGAACTCATCGAGGACGCCAAGATCGACGCACAAGCGCTTGCCAGTCTCGGCGTCGACTACCCGACGGCCGTCGCACAACGGCTCGGATGGCTGATCGATTTCGCATCCGAACACCTAGGTGTGCATATCGACACCGATCCGCTCCTTCAACAAGTTGGCACCCGAATCGAGCCAGCACCGCTCATCGCATCGCTGCCGCGACGCGGCCCACTCGATGCCCGCTGGAACGTCTATGTGAATGGTGAAGTCGAGATGGACCTGTGATCCCCAGACCTAGCATCACCGAATGGTCACGCGTGGCTCCTTGGACGACCATCGATCAGGTCGAACAAGATCTCCTGCTAGCGCGGCTCATCATCGAGATCGCCAACGACGACTACCTCGGCGACGAACTCGTCTTTCGGGGCGGAACATGCCTCCATAAGCTCCGGATCTCCCCGCCCATGCGATACAGCGAGGACCTCGATTACGTTCGGCGCAGCGACGGCGGCATCGGAGAACTCGTGACCGCCCTGCGACGAATCGGCGAACGGCTCGGCATGAAGGTGAACTACGAGATCACCAGATACCCGAAAGTCCGATTCAGCGCGCCATTCGAATCGGGCAACGGAACAATGAAAATCAAGATCGAGGTCAACACGTTCGAACGCTCTCCGGCGAGGCCACAAGAACGCGTGCCGTTCATCGTGGAATCGGGCTGGTTCACCGGAACAGCAAACGTTCAAACTTTCGCGACAGCGGAGCTTCTCGCGACGAAGATACGTGCGCTCTACCAACGGTCCAAAGGTCGCGACCTCTTTGACCTCTGGCTTGGCCTCACCCGCCTCGGCACCACGCCCCATGACATGATCGACGCCTTCGGACCATACCGACCTGAAGGAATGACCAGCGGCCTGGCCATCGCGAATCTCTCCCAGAAACTCCAGCGCCCAGAATTCCGGGGCGATCTCGATCGCCTCACATCCGAAACACCCAAAGGCTACGACATCGACACGGCTGGACAACTCATCATCGATCGCCTCCTCGCGCTGCTCTGAACACACCAACGGATCAACGGGCGCGTCGTTCAGACCTCGTTCCTGGCCTCGAACTCCGCGCGCCGCCCGGGCCGAGAAGCATCAGCGAGACATCGAGCGGAATCGGTCATCCCGAGCATCTTGGTCGCAACCCGCACAGCGGCGAGACCCCATGCTGCATGCGCGATACCTTGAACAAGTTGTCGTTGTTGCTGCCTGGATCCGGTCAGTTGAGTCCCGTGACCGTTGTCCAGTCGATGCCCGCTTTGAATGAGGACGCCAGCCTCGTGTCGCGCCTTCGACCGTGTCCGGCGTGCAGGCACCAAAGCTACGCGTTGAGGCTGGGTCGGTCGTGCGTATAACTGCCCGTCAGAGAGCGGCGACGGCCGCCTTATGGCTAAGCGAAATGCTTTCCACGTGAACATCCTCACGCGCTTGAACAGCCGAAACCCGAGTTAAGCGCGCAACCCCGAAGCGAACGGCCACCAGTCACCAACGGTCTCGAAAAGACAGGAACGGCGACTCCCGGCCCTTCCGATTCGTCCGGTCCAGGCCCAATAATGCTCGGTCCGGCGCTTTGAGAACACCGGATGTTCTCAATTTTGTTCTCACTGGAGCTACTCGTAAGTTCGCCTACGAAAAACATACCCTCTGACCAGGTCTTTTGTCGGGCTGGCGGGATTTGAACCCACGACCTCTTGACCCCCAGTCGACCCGAGCCCATGTCGGCCAGTGCCGCCGAGTGCTGTGACCTGCGGTTATGTACTTTGCCACGTCCGGCAGGTGCCGCAAAATCCGCCCAGTATCGGCTTCTAAGAGAACAATTGGAGAACATTTCACTATGCGCGCTTAGCCTCTCGACTTCCGGCCGTGGACTGACCAAAAGGCCATCCGAACCTCGGTACGGCTCGATCGCTGGAGTGAGTTTGTGGACAGAGCGGTGAGCGTCGACTAAGGGCCCGCCGCGGGATTATCCGCGCGGTTGGGGCGTGAGGGTGTAGTTCCATTCGCCGTGCCAGTTATGGGCGTGGACGGGTAGGGCTGCGAGTTGCTGGTCGGTGATTTTGATGCCGGTGGGGTACCAGTTGGGATCGTATGCGCACTGAACAGTGAGTCCGGTCTTGGTGGTCGTGGCGCCGATGAGCTCGATGATGGTCCGAATGTCGGTGAGGGGTCGTCCGCGCCAGTTGATCGAGATGAACGAGAACAGGCGGTGCTCGATGCGGTTCCATTTCGATGTGCCGGGCGGGTAGTGCAACACCGTGACCGTGAGCCCGGTCTCGGCAGCGAGCTTGGCTAGTTCGGCTTTCCAAGCTCGGACGCGGTAGCCGTTCGATCCGCCGCCGTCGGCAGTGATCGTCAACGTGGTCGCCGCCGGGAAGCGTGTCTTGCCGAGCGTGTTCCACCAGCGCCGGATGGATTCGACGGCGAACTCAGCGGTGTCGGCAGTGTCGCCGACCGATACCCATCCTTCGTCGTTGCCGATGTCGTACACCCCGTACGGGATCGCTTTGGAGTAGTCCCCGAGACTGCGATCAGCGAAGTCATGCGTGGAGACCCGTGTCGGTTCGCCCTTCGGGTGCCACTCCGCCCCGCCGTTGGCGTACTCGCCGATCAACTCCTTCTTCTTCGTGTCGACACTGATCACCGGCTCGCCTACGTTGATCTGTGTACTGACAATCTTGTTGAGATAGTTGAACTGGCCGTCACGATCCGGATGCCCCGCACCCTCGTTCTGCTTCGCCGGGGCTTGCAACGAGTACCCCATCTGATGCAACAACCGCCGAACCGTTTCCGGCGAGGCCTTAAACCCACGCCGCGTCAAATCCTCGGCGAGCTGATACGTCGACTTCAACGTCCACCGCAACGCAGACATCGGCGTGCCACGCGTGTCCGGGTGCACAAGCTCATCCAACGCTGCCAACAGGCCGGGCTGCTTCTCAATCGCCGGCTTGTCTCCGGCACCAGGCGCCCGGACACGATCCGAGACCTCAATCCCGGCCCGCACATCAGACACCGCTTTCCACACCGTGTTCGACGACATCCCCGACGACGCCACCACGCGCGCCTGTCCGCCACGACCTAAAACCTCAGCCATCGCGCCGACCGTCACCCGACGCTGCCGCTCATCCAAATGCGGCAATACCGTCAGAAAGAACCGCTCCAAACCCTCTTCAGTCAGCTCCACCCACCCAGACTACTCCTCGCGTATTATCCTGCGGTGGACCCTAAGACACCGTTCTTGACCGATCTGGAATCAATGTCTACCCAAATCGGGAAAATAGACCTTGTTTGCTTTACCGGTGACGCCGCCCAGTCTGGGCTGGCAACCGAATACCTCGATCTAAACCAACACGTGGAATCCATCACAAGAATGTTTCCCGAAGCGGCGTGGCTTGCCGTCCCCGGAAATCATGACCTAGTGCGCCCCAGCTCCGGGAGTGAAAGTTCGAATGCTGCCGAGGCGCTCGAGCGTTATGCAACTGAAGGAATCGTTCGCGATCGACTGTGGGGAAAAGGTAGCGAGGGCAGGCGCAAAGCGATCTCGCCATCTTTCAGCAACTACATCGAGTGGTCTGAAAGTCTGTTCGCTTCCCACAACTCAGGGATCGTTGACGTTCGGAGCGGCCTGCTCCCTGGAGACCGTCGGTGGCATTTTGAGTCCCGCGGTATCAAGATCGGTTTTGTGGGGCTGAACACAGCATTTCTGCAGCTCACAGATCGGAAGTACGACGCGTCGCTGGGATTCAATGAGGCTCAACTATCAGCGCTAGGAGTTGGGCCAGAATGGTTCCAAGAACACGACCACACAATTCTCTTGACTCACCACTCGAGGAAGTGGCTCGCGAAGAATGACACACGCGAGTTCGATGATTGCTTTTCTGATTCGCTTTCGTTGCATCTTTGCGGCCACGAGCACGCCCAGGACTTCACATTCCATTCCAAAGGCGGTGGGCGCCCTCGCAGAACCTTTGTTGGCAGATCGCTCTGCGGCCTCGAGAAGTACGGCACAGACCTAGATCTAGACCGCCTCCATGGCTATTCCGTCATCCAGATAGCGCACGCGGAGCCAGGCGCACAGTTGCGAGTCTTTCCGCGTGAAGCGTCGAGACTCGCAAAAGGGGGTTGGAGGTTTCATCCTGCAAGGGATGTGATTTGCGAACCGTCGGGCGCGATGCTCTTTGACGGCGAAGCGTACGCTCCTCTGTCGTTGCATCGTCGGCCTGGCGGAATGGAAGGCACTCCGAAGAGCCGTTTGCCGTCTGACGGAGTAGCACCCTCGGGCTGGATTCGAGTTGAATTCGAGGAGAATCGGCGCAGTTCCGATTCGGACCTCGAGTTCTTTTTTGACGGTGGCCAACCCACTTGGCGCATTTTGTCTTCGCTGGGATGCGTTCCCGTCCGCGAAATCGTGTTGCAAGCACTGAAGGAACTTTCGAGGACTCCCCGCACGATGATTCAATTCGTTGGCCCCGCAGGAGAAGGGAAGAGTACCGCACTTAAACAGTTGGCAATCGCGGCGAACCGAGAGGGCTGGGTAGTGCATTTCTTGGACGACTCAACTGCATTTGGGACGACGAGGTATCCAGAAATCGAGGAAAACGAACCAACACTTCTAATTATTGATGAAGCGCACACCTGCCTTGACGAGATTTTGGCGGCCGCGAAATTGCATCACTCACGCGGTGACTCCGTTGCCTGGGCAATCGCTGCTCGGTCACTGGACTGGTTCGCAGCGACGGGCGCAGAGCCCGAATTCGAACAGTTCTTAAACGTCTGGCCAGCACAAAGGGATCGGAAGTCCGCGTTCACACTGACCATCAAGGATGCCCAGATGGTCTCTGCCAGTTGGGAGAAAGCGGGTACTTTGAGGGCGCTCGACAGCGTCAGGAAAGAGAACAGGGCGCAGTTCTTGGTCGACCTGGCGAAGCGCCAGTACGTCGGTGCTCCGCCATCGTTCCTCGGAGCCATCCTTCAAGCGAGGTTCTCGCCGGAGGCATTGCGGTCACACATCCGGCAGGCAATGCGGCGCCTGGCCGATGTTCAAGTGGGAGACGCCGGCGGAACCCTATTTGAAGCCGTCTTCCTAGCCTGTGCAGCTGAAGTAGCAGGAATTGACGGAGTTGACCTGCGCGTAGTGTCGCAACATCTTGCCGTGCCTCAGTCTCTACGTCGGGTTTCAATTCTGAACAGGCTGGGCGAAGAGGCGATGGCGACCGGCGGATCAATCCTTCGGCCTCGACACCCCGCAATCGCTGTAGCTACCATTCAACTGGCCGAGGCCGGGCAACTTCCCGCTGACCTCGAGTCGACACTCGAGTCCCTCGCGCGCGTTACGGCTGAGCTAGGGAGAGACCGGTTGGTTCGCGAGAATCATGGAGAGACCCTGCACGCTTCGACAAGAATGTTCGCGAACTTAAAGACGGCGGGAGTGGACGTGGTCCGAGCGAGGAGTATCGCCGCTCGTTTCGCTGAAACCGTTGCCGACATTCTTCCCGACCTCAGCGTGGTCGCCGTGAGCCTAAGTGCGACCCTTCGCAGTTGTGGTCGAGCGTTACACGCGGATCGACGCCTAATCCGGCGCTTGCCTCACTACGAGCAGCAGTCGGACTGGAGGTTTGAGGGTCGGGGCTACCTCCTTGAGATCGGCATCACGATGGGCTACCAGGGCGATTTTCTCGGGAACCTAAGGTGGGCCTTGCGGAGCCTCGCTGACGATTCCAAGCTCATTCTTCGTAGGACAGATGCTGCCGTTTGCCTAACGGCCATCGGGGAATGCAGTATGAGGCGTGCGGACGCCGACCCTGAAGCGGTTGAGTTGGTCGCCGCAGTTGCGTGTCTCTTATCCAACGCAGCCGTTGATCGGCGCCACATTGATGACGCAGTCGAGTTCGCAGAATTCGCTCGCCGCGGTGGTTACACAACGGAACTGCCTTCCGATGCAGCGGCGGCTTTGGGCCACCACAGCTTTCGGCTGGAGGCATCGCAGGAAGGGGGAACGAGACTGACGTTCTCATCGCTCCTCTCCCAAGTCGAAAGTCGTTCAGCATGGCCGCCCGAGTGATCCTGGCAGCCGCCCGACACGGCGCGTGTGACCCACGGTTTGTCCCACGAACTGCCCCGGATCGACCCGTCAGTGGACGGATTCCAAGGACCCTCATCGGACAAAACGCCTGGTCAACGCTACTGTCCGCAACTCAAGGGACCCGCCAGATCGCTCTCATAATCCTTCGGTCGTGGGTTCGATCCCCACCCGCCCTACTCTTTGCTGTTTCTCCTGGCGAACAAACACCACCTGCCCAATGAGCGCGGCGTCGGTAGGGTGGCGGCGTGACGTTTACTTTGCTTCCTGCGGTCGATGTCGCCGGCGGGCAAGCGGTTCGGTTGGTGCAGGGCCAGGCGGGCAGCGAGACAATCCACGGGGCTCCACGGGACGCTGCGCTTGTGTGGCAGAGCTCTGGGGCGGAATGGATTCATCTTGTTGACCTCGACGCGGCATTCGGCCGTGGATCAAACGCAGAGCTCCTCGCCCAGCTAATCGGCGAACTGGACGTCAACGTGGAACTGTCCGGCGGCATCCAGGACGAGGTTTCGCTCCAGCAGGCTCTCTCAACCGACTGCACACGAGCGGTGCTTGCCACCTCAGCGGTGAGAGACCTCAAGTGGTGCGCTCACGTGATCGCGAAGCACGGCGACCGGATCGCAGTTGGACTTGATGTGCGCATCTCTGAAGATTCAAAGGGCTTGGTTCACCACCGGCTGGTCGCCAGAGGAGGAACCCGTGACGACGGAGACTTGTGGGAGACCATTGCGCACCTGAACGAAGCCGGTTGCGCACGGTACATCGTCACCGACGTCGCAGCCGATGGCATGCTCAACGGACCCAATATCGCGCTCTACCGGGCAATCGCTGACGCAACTCCCGCCCGCATCGTCGCATCGGGCGGTGTCTCCTCCATCGCCGATCTGATCTCGCTGGCAAAGATGGCAGCAGAGATGCCGACACTCGAGGGTTCGATCATCGGCAAGGCGCTCTACGCAAACCGCTTCACTCTCCCGGAAGCACTCGCAGCGGTTCGATTGTCGTCGTGGTGATTGGCTCCCGGAATACTTCGTACGCTCGCTTGCTATCAGGCTGTCAGCGCAGGAGCCAACGCCCGCCACTGTTCTGCTGGGAACGAGAGCGGGTTGTCAGTGAGGACCTGCACACACACGTGATCCGCGCCGGCATCGCGGTGTTGCTGGACGCGTGTTGCAATTGCTGACTCGTCGCCCCACACCACAAGCGCATCAACCAGACGATCGCTGCCACCGTTAACAAGGTCGTCGTCGGTGAAGCCCTGCCGCTTCCAGTTGTTGGAGTAATTGGGAAGTTCTAGGTAACCCTTGAGGTGTTGTCGCGCGATCGTGTGAGCACGGTCTCGGTCTGTCTCCAACACAACGCCCTGCTCGACTGCCACATACCCGTCTGGCCCCACCCCAGTGCGCGCCATCGCTGTGAGCTCTGGGGTGACGAGGTACGGGTGCGTACCCAAGGTACGGGTGCGGGCAAGTTCCAACATCCGCGGCCCTAGCGCTGCGATCACGCGGTCATCTTTGGCAAGGGGAACGCTGGCCGCATCGAGTCCATCGAGGAAGGCCTCCATCACCGCGACCGGCTTGTTGTATGCCCCGGCCGAGTTCACACGATCTATCAGCGGGCGGTGGCTGATGCCCACACCACACAAGAAGCGTGGACCGTATTGCGCAACGAGTGCCGCATGCTGTTGCGCCGTTTGTTCCGGCGTATGCATCCAGACGTTGAGAATTCCCGTGGCGATGGTGACGGTCTTCGTTGCCCCCAACAGGTTGGCCACGGACCCAAACAGGTCACCGCCGACGTCTGGGACCCACACTGCGCTATATCCCAGCGTTTCCAATTCGGTTGCCCGCTCGCCAGCTTCCGCTGCGTCTCCGTATCGCAAGCTCCCGCTCCAGATACCGGTCCCTGTCAGGCGTGTCGTCATCAGGCCACACTGCCAGATGTACTCCCCACAAAACCCCCTCGCCCACCCACACAACTCGCCCAAAACATACGCGCAACTTGACCAAAACGGGCGCGTCCTGAGCCCGAGATGGGCAAGTTGCGCGTATGTGGGGGCCGAGTTGCGCGTATGTGGGGGAAAGTTGTGTGGGTGTGAAGGCGGCGTGAATGTCGACGGCACCCGCGTGAACGAAGCGTGAAGGGGCCTTCACGGCACGAGAATCCAGGCGTACACCGGGTTCATGCAAAACGCTCTCGTCACCTCCCGGAACCCAATCTCCCCGGCAATCACGCCGCCACCTCTGTGGAAGAGGATCGCTGTACTCGCCGGCCCGGTCACCGCCATTGCGGTGTCTTGGCTGTGCACCATTCCCCGAGACGCCACCAGTGATGGACTGACTCTGGCCAACGTTGCGCTGATCATGGCGGTCGTTACCGTCGGGTTTGCCGTGCTGAGTTCAGCGGCCGGTGTGACCACCTCGATCGTCGCAGCGCTCGCACTGAACTACTTCCACACCGAGCCATATCGGACGCTACGCATCACCGACAGGCGTGACGTGTTCAGTGTGGCGCTCCTTGCCGCGTTGGGTCTCGCCGTGAGCTCCATCACGGAACTGCGCGTTCGTCGCGGCATTCGTCATGTGGAGCAGGAGACGGCGGCAAGCACCGGCCAAGAATTGAGTGCGCTCCTCCAAACCGATCACCCTGCCCCAGCACTCTGGACCACCGCCGTGTCGGCATCCGCAGGGGATATGGCTCTCATCACCGCACGGCTTTCGACAAAAGCTCCTTCTGGCTACCCGGTCGTCCGTAGGCATGCCCCTGTCAGCAGCGACCCCCTCTTTACCCTCCCCCAAAGCGGCGCCGTGCTCCAGCTGAATCAACCGGAGGGTGACGGGCCATGGCTGATCATCGCGCCACGACCTGACCTCGGTTCCTTCGAGATGGATCGTCGTGTGGTCTTGGCCTTTGCCGACGCCATCGAGTTGGCCTTGGCATCGATCCCCGAGCGACGAGCGGTCACCGCGACATCGCGTCTCCACAATCGAACCTCGACCCTTCGGACTACACAATGAGAGACCTTCTGATGCTCGGGATCTTCGGAACAACGATCCTCCTTTTCGCCGCCTACGTCGCACTGTGTGACTGGATCATCGGCGAAACCAGCCGCAAGGGAAAAGCTACGTCCACAGACAAAACCGCAGGCGGGCCACGGACAGCAGGAAACACCCGAGGCGCCAAGTGAGCGGAATCCTTGCCATGTCCGTTGACAACGCGCTGGGGCTTGGCCTCGCCATCGCAGCCGTGGTCTACCTCATCATTGTCCTGCTCTACCCGGAGCGGTTCTGATGTCAGCGAACGACTTCATCCAGATTGTCATCCTGATCGCCTTGCTGGCAATCACGGTTGTCCCCCTTGGCCGCTACATCGCCGCTGTCTACGGGGCACGAGAAGACGGCACCGCGCCTGGCGACCGGATCTTCACGCCGATCGAGCGGGTCATGTACCGGGTGATGCGAATCGATCCATCGAGACAACAACGCTGGAACGCCTACGCACTCTCGCTGCTGGCCTTCTCGTTTGTCTCACTCATCAGCCTGTACGCCCTTCTGCGCTTCCAAGCCGTCCTGCCGTTCAACCCAACCAATCGGGCGGCGGTCTCCCCCACGGGTGCGTTCAACGTTGCCGTGAGCTTCGTGACCAACACGAACTGGCAGTGGTACTCAGGCGAAGTGGCGATGAGTCATCTCAGCCAAATGATCGGCCTGGCTGTGCAGAATTTCGTTTCCGCCGGCGTTGGGTTTGCGGTCATCGCCGCAATCATCCGGGGCATTACCCGGACGAACGACCGGTCACGCCAGCTTGGCAACTTTTGGGTTGACCTCACGCGTGGCACCGTGCGGATTCTGCTGCCGTTGTCGTTCGTCTTTGCGCTGCTGCTCGTCTCTCAGGGAGTGGTGCAGAACCACAGAGGCGCAACCACCGTGCAGATCGTGGACCAGGCTGCGGCGTCTACCGGAAGCAACTCCGCAACGCAGCTGATCCCTGGCGGTCCAGTTGCGTCACAGGTAGCCATCAAACAACTGGGCACAAACGGCGGCGGGTTCTTCAACGCCAACTCTACCCACCCATTTGAGAACCCTAACGGGGTTACCAACCTCTTGGAGCTGTGGTCCGTTCTGCTGATCCCGTTCGCAATTGTGGTTGCCTTCGGCCGCCTCATCGGAGATCGCCGACAAGCGCGCTTACTGCTTTGCGTGATGGTCGGTGTGCTGGTTGTCATGAGCAGCATCTCGCTCTTCGCCGAGACGGGCGGCAACCCGTCGCTCTCTGCGATCGGTGCGGACCAGTCCATTTCTGCGACGCAAAGCGGCGGCAACATGGAAGGCAAAGAGGTTCGCATCGGCGCAGCGTCGTGCGGCCTGTACGCAGCGGCGACCACCGGCACGTCGAACGGCTCGGTGAACTGTATGCACGACTCCCTGACGCCGATCGGTGGACTTTCGCCGATGCTCAGCATGATGTTCGGCGAGGTTTCACCTGGCGGTATCGGCGTGGGATTGATGGGTCTACTTATCAACGCGCTCCTCGCCGTGTTCATCGCAGGGCTGATGATTGGACGCACACCGGAGTACCTCGGCAAAAAGATTCAAGCCGCCGAGATGAAGTTGGTGACGCTTTACATCATCGCCATGCCAACGGTGCTGCTGGGGTTCGCCGCTGCATCCGTGGTTCTGGCTTCGGCGAAGACATACCAGAGCGGCCCTCACGGCATGTCAGCCGTTCTGTACAACTTCGCCTCAGCGGCCAACAACAACGGATCGGCGTTCGCATCGCAAGGCACGGGTTCTGATTGGTACACCATGACCCAGGGTCTGGCGATGCTCGTCGGCCGCTTCATGCTGATCATCCCGGCCCTCGGCATCGCCGGCTCTTTGGCAGCCAAACCTGCCGTTCCGTCAACCAGTGGCTCGTTGCCAACCCACACTCCCCTGTTCGGAACACTCGTCGCCGGCGTGGTGGTCATCGTGACCGGTCTGACGTTCTTCCCCGCACTCGCCCTTGGCCCAATCCTGGAGCACCTTTCATGAACGAATCAACACACGCCCAGCACGCCGAGTCGAAGAACAAGGCATCGCTTGCGATGTTCGATCCGTCGATTCTGCGAAATGCTGCAGTCGACTCTGTACGCAAGCTCGATCCGCGCACCTTGGTGCACAACCCCGTGATGTTCATCGTCGAGGTTGGTGCAGTGCTCACGACCTTTCTGTTCTTCAGCAACCTCGGCGAGTCCTCCTCTGACGAGTCCAAGTTTGGAGCACTCGTTGCGTTGTTCCTCTGGATCACGGTGCTCTTCGCAAACCTTGCGGAAGCACTCGCCGAGGGGCGCGGCAAGGCACAAGCGGCGACGCTACGCACGGCTCGCACACAAACAAGCGCAACGGTTCAGTTAGCCGACGGCACTACGACCGAGCGTCCTTCCGCTGAGCTAAAGGTTGGCGACCTTTGCGTGGTGGTGGCCGGCGCTGTCATCCCTGGTGATGGTGATGTGATCGATGGCATCGCGACCGTCGACGAATCCGCAATCACCGGCGAATCGGCTCCCGTGATTCGAGAGAGCGGTGGCGACCGATCCGCTGTCACGGGCGGCACGCGCGTCCTGAGCGACCGGATTGTGGTTCGGATCACCGCCAACCCCGGCGAAACGTTTCTGGACCGGATGATCGCGCTGGTTGAAGGCGCGAACCGGCAAAAGACCCCCAACGAGATTGCGCTGACAATCCTGCTCACAGGACTCACCATCATCTTCTTGCTTGCGGTCGTCACCTTGCAGCCGTTTGCCATTGCAGCCGGGGCTGAACAGCCAGTGATCGTGTTGGTCGCGCTGCTGGTGTGTCTGATTCCAACCACCATTGGTGGGTTGCTCTCTGCCATCGGCATCGCGGGCATGGACCGGTTGGTGCAACGAAACGTGCTTGCCATGTCGGGTCGCGCTGTCGAAGCCGCAGGCGACGTGACAACGCTGTTGTTGGACAAGACCGGCACTATCACGTACGGGTCACGGCAGGCTTCGGAGTTCATTCCGGTGCCGGGAACCACTGCGGCAGAACTTGCGGAAGCGGCGCTCACCTCGTCGTTGGCCGACGACACCCCAGAGGGGCGTTCCATTGTGGAGCTAGCCGTAAGCGAGCATAGTTTGTCTGCTGACCCGGCCATCATCCAGTCTCCAGACACCGTCATGGTGCCGTTCACGGCCCAGACACGCATGTCCGGCATGGATCTGCCGACCGGCAGACGCGTTCGTAAGGGTGCAGCGGATTCCGTTCGACGGTTCGTGACAGCAGAAGGCGGCAGAGTGCCCGGTGACCTCGCCGAGATTGTGGAAGCGGTCTCTCGCAGTGGCGCAACTCCGCTGGTTGTGATTGATCAGATCGACGGCGGACCCTGGCGAATTCTCGGTGTTGTCCGCCTGAAGGACACCGTAAAGCCAGGCATGCGAGAACGCTTTGATCAGCTCCGAGCCATGGGCATTCGAACGGTGATGATCACAGGTGACAACCCGTTGACGGCAGCTGCGATCGCCGCCGAAGCGGGGGTCGACGACTTCCTGGCAGAGGCCACACCTGAAGACAAGATGGCACTCATCAAGCGAGAACAAGCCGGCGGCAATCTGGTTGCCATGACCGGCGACGGCACCAACGACGCACCGGCACTTGCCCAGGCTGACGTTGGCGTTGCGATGAACACGGGAACTCAAGCAGCGAAAGAGGCGGGCAACATGGTGGATCTTGAGAGCAACCCAACGAAGCTGATTGAGATCGTGGAGGTTGGCAAGCAGCTGCTGATGACACGCGGCTCGCTGACAACGTTCTCCATTTCAAACGACGTGGCGAAATACTTCGCGATCATCCCTGCGATGTTCGCTGTGTCACTTCCGTCGCTTGACCGATTGAACGTGATGCAACTCGAATCACCTCGCTCAGCCATCCTGGCTGCGGTCATCTTCAACGCCCTCGTGATTGTGGGGCTGGTTCCGCTGGCCTTGAGAGGTGTCGGTTACAAAGCAGAAGGTGCTGCTGCGGTCCTACGAAGAAATCTGCTGCTCTACGGGCTGGGCGGAATCGTTGTTCCGTTCGTCGGGATCAAGCTGATCGACATCCTGCTGACAGCGCTGGGGGTGAAGTGATGCGATCCACACTCCGCTCGTTCATTCGCCAACTAGTTCCCTCGGTCCTGGCCATCGCCATGTTCACGCTGCTCGTAGGTGTGGCGTATCCCCTGGTTGTCACCGGTGTCTCGCAGCTCGCATTTCGCTCCGCTTCAAACGGAAGTCTGATCACCAGGGACAAAACGAAAATCGGCAGCTCGCTCATCGGTCAGCCGTTCGTCTCGCCGCAGTACTTCCGACCTCGCCCATCTGCGGCCGGCACCGGGTACGACCCGTCGGCCAGTTCCGGATCCAACCTCGGGCCGTCCAACGCCGACTTGCTTGACGCAATCGACAAGCGGGTCAAGGACTACCGAACCTTGAACGGGCTCAGTGCCAACACCGCGGTACCTGTGGACGCGGTAACAGCGTCGGGCTCGGGACTGGACCCCGACATCACTCAGGCCAATGCTCGACTGCAAGCGCAGCGGGTCGCCGAAGTGCGCGGCATCGAGGTGGAGCAGGTGTTGGCCGCAATTGACGACTCCACCACGGTCCCGTTGCTGGGAATCGTCGGGGAACGAACCGTCAACGTCCTGCATCTCAACCTGCTGCTGGACGAACGGTTCGGCAGTGTCGGCTGAACGGACGGAGAACACTGCCAGACTGAGCGGCATGGAGCGCGGTCGGCTCAGGATCTACCTCGGGGCTGCGCCTGGAGTTGGCAAGACCTACGCCATGCTCAACGAGGCTCGGCGCCGCCGCGAGAGGGGCGCAGACGTGGTGGTGGGCCTGGTGGAAACACACGGTCGTCAGATGACTGCCGACCAGGTTGGCGACCTTGAAGTAATCCCACGCCGTGAAGTCGAATACCGGGGCGTGGTTCTCACCGAACTAGATGTAGACGCGGTGTTGGCCAGGCGCCCAAGCATCGTTGCGGTTGATGAATACGCACACACCAACGCTCCGGGAAGCGTGAACGAAAAGCGCTGGCAAGACGTCGAGACAATCCTGGCCGCTGGGATCGACGTCATCACCACGGTCAACATCCAACACTTGGAATCGTTGAACGACGTCGTTGCGGAAATCGTTGGCGTCAAGCAGATTGAAACAGTTCCAGACAGATACGTTCGCCAGGCCGATCAGATCGAGCTGGTGGACATGTCGCCAGAGGCATTGCGCCGACGCATGGCACACGGCAACATCTATCCACCGGATCGGGCAACGGCAGCGCTTACTCACTTCTTTCGTCCAGGGAACCTTGGGGCGTTACGAGAGCTTGCGTTGCTGTGGGTTGCGGATCGTGTGGAAGAGCACCTCGGCGACTACCTGCACGAACAAGGCATCACCGCCACTTGGGAGACCCGAGAACGTGTGCTGGTCGGTATCAGTGGCTCCGAAGACGGCGACACCATCGTGCGTCGCGCAGCCCGGGTTGCGGGCCGCAACGGCGGCGATCTGATTGGCGTCCACGTCACCACTTCGGACGTGCGGCGCACCCGCGGGACAGACACGGTCGAACGACAATTCCAATTACTGGAGTCTCTGGGCGGCAGCCGGCGAGAGGTGGTTGGGGATGACCCCGTCGCGGCGTTGTTGGACGTTGCCCGGGCTGACCACGCAACGCAGATCGTCATCGGAGCAACGCGCAGAACCGGATGGCGAACCATTGGAAGACCGACGTTTGCTTCGCGCCTCAGCGCACAAGAGCAGGACATCGATGTGCACATCGTCGGGCACGACCGGGCGCAACGCACCGAGGCTGTCGACAGCGCCAGCGGTGCTGATCGCGCCGACCGTGATCACCGGCCACGTGTAGCACTCGATCCGGATGCGCAAACCACGGCCCGCTCCTTGGACCCGCAGGAAATAACCGGGCCGCCCGCGAACGCTTTACCGACCGTACGCACCAGCCGACCACGCCGACATGACATTCAGCGCCTCTGGCCAGCAACCGCGTTGCTGGCCGTCGGTTTGGTTGTCCTCACCGCTGCCCTTACCGCTGTCGGAGACAGACTCAGTCTCACCAGCGCGCTGCTGTTGTTCCTCGTCCTCGTCGTCTCCGTCGCGGCAATCGGCGGGCGAGCTATCGCTGCCGTTGGAGCGCTCACCTCGGCGCTCGCTGTGAACTTCTTCTTTGTGGAACCGCGTTACACCCTTGCAGTCGCCGATGCAGACAACCTCTTGGCGCTCGGCGTGTTCCTGGTAGTGGGCCTTGTCGTCGGAAACCTGGTGGATCGCATCGGGGCACAAGCAACCGAAGCGGCCACCAACCGGGCGGAAGCGGCCATTCTTGCCCGCGCTGCAACAGTGCTTGTTGCGGACCCAGATCCGGTGAACGGGCTGCTACAGACCGCCCGGGAGACATTTCGTCTTTCCGGCGCACGTCTGGTTCAGACCGAAGTCGGAAAGCCGCCAAATGTACTGGCGGAGACCGGCACCCGGACCACCCCTGAGCTCTCAATCGCAGTCGATGAACCAGCCTCACCGATTCACCGGCAACTCGTTGTCGGCGGGCGCCACCTCGGCGGCGGCGACCAACGGGTTCTTACCGCGCTGGCACAGCAGCTCGTGGTTGCCATCGACCGCCAGACGATGCACCGAGACGCAACGCGCGCTATGGAACTCGCTGCGGTCGACGAGACACGCACCACGTTGTTGCGAGCTGTGTCGCACGATCTCCGAACCCCGCTCGCGACTATCAAGGCATTGTCGTCGGGACTGTTGGACCAGTCGGTGGAGTGGAGCCGCGAACAACTTGCGGAAATGCACGAAACCATCGACCAAGAAGCTGATCGCCTCAACAGACTGATCGGCAATCTGCTTGACGCAAGTCGATTGGAGAGCGGCGTCCTTGGTGTAACTCTGGACGAGGTTCAGATCGACGATGTTGTCGACGCAGCGCTCCGCAGCCTCACGCACCGTCCGCCGAATATTCACCTGGACATTCCGCACACGCTCCCAGCCGCGTGTGGAGACAGGGCGTTGCTCGAGCGAGCAATCGCCAACCTGCTGGACAACGCGCGCCGGTACTCGCCTCCCACGGAACCTGTTTCTGTGACCGCCGGGCAGTTCGGCAACAAGATTCACGTCTGCGTCATCGATCGCGGCGCCGGGATTCCGCTTGAGCGACGCAGCGCGGTAACTGCCCCGTTCCAACGCTTGAACGACACCAGCAAGGATGGTGTCGGTCTGGGGCTCTCCATCGTTGAAGGGTTTGTTCGAGCAATGCACGGAAGCCTGCTGCTTGACGACACCCCAGGCGGCGGCCTCACGGCCACCATCGAACTTCCAGCAGCACCCGAACTCCTAGCAGCACCCGAACTCTCATGACCAAGATCCTTGTCGTCGACGACGAACCCCAAATACAACGCGCGCTTACCCTCAACCTCACGGCACGCGGGTACACCGTCATCACCGCTGCAACTGGGGAAGCAGCAATGCAGGCAACTGCGGCTGAGCATCCAGATCTCGTTCTGCTGGACCTTGGGCTGCCAGGATTGAACGGCTTTGGTGTGATCCAAGCGCTGCGCGGGTGGACGCCAGTCCCCATCATCGTTCTCACAGCTCGAGACGACGAGCGCTCAAAGGTGGAAGCTCTCAACGCCGGCGCAGACGACTACGTCACCAAGCCGTTTGGCATGGCCGAGTTGCTGGCCAGGGTCAACGCTGCCCTGCGTCGATCAGCCGATTCCACCGTGCCGGCGCTAGAGGAAGTTACAACACCCTGGATGCGTATCGACCTTGCTGCGCACCGGGTGTTTGTGGGCCGAAGTCATGAGACCGAAGCCCACCTCACAGGGACGGAATGGCAAATTGTCAGCTACCTGGTGCGTCATGCAGAACGGCTGGTCACCCAGGCACAACTGGTAGCAGCGGTCTGGGGGCCGGGGTACCAACCCAACCCCAACGTGCTACGCGTACATATGACAAACATCCGCCGGAAGTTGGAACAACACCCGGCCCAGCCGACGCACTTCATCACCGACACGGGGGTCGGTTATCGCTTCGAACTGGGCCAGACGTAAACGGGAACGCTCAAACGCCGCCGGTATCGATGCGGATCAAGCCGCCACCGTCGAGCACCAGCATCTGGCCGGTAACCCACGATGCGCCGGCAGCAAAGTACAACGCAGCTTCGGCAATGTCTTCAGGTTCACCAAGGCGCTTGAGTGGGTAGTGCTCTGCAACCTTGTCGCCCTTGCCGTCTTCCCAGAGATACTTGGCGAAGTCCGTTTTGATGAGGCCAGGGGCAAGGCAGTTGACCCGCACCTTTGGTGCGAGTTCGGCAGCCATCTGGCGGGTCATGTGCATCAGCGCTGACTTGAAGATGTCATAAACACCAAGTGCGCCGCTGGTGACGAGACCACCAACAGAGGAAATGTTGATGACAGAACCACCGTGCTCCTTCATGGATGCGTTCCATGCCGCCTGGGTCCACACCAATGGTCCGCGCAGGTTCACCTCGTGCGTCTTGTCCCATCGAGCGACGTCGCAGTTGATGATGGGCCCGACGTACGGGTTGGTTGCCGCGTTGTTGACGAGGATGTCGACACGACCAAACCGCGAGACAGTTGCATCAACACAACGCTGAGCATCCTCAGGCCTGCCGACGTTGCCAGCTTCGGTGGCAATTCGTTCGGCTGGAATGCCTGCTGCAATGAGTTGCGCCGTGGCAGCTTCAAGCCCCTCTGGCTTGCGAGCCGCCAACATGACGTTGGCACCGTTTTGCGCGTAACACGCGGCGATGCCGAGGCCGATACCGCGGGAACCACCCGTGATAAGCGCAGTTTTTCCTGTGAGGTCACCAGAGATCATGAGGGGGATCGTACCGAGCCGGAGTGCATCGAACCCACCCAGAACCCACCCAACCGCAAAAAGAACCCCAAAAGAAGCCAAACAAGAAATCGAAGAAGAAACAGGGATCGGACGTTTAGGTAGGCGGGGGTACTGGGTAGGTTAAAGGTCCCTTGGGATGGAATGGCCTAGTTAGGGTCAGCCTGAATGGTCATCCTGATTCGTCAGCCTGATTTGTCGGTCTGATGGTCTTCGACGGTCAAACAGGCCACCGAATTCTCGGCCAACCTCCCTCTCCTTCCCTCAACGTCAAGGAGTCGCAATGGCGAGCATTACCCTGCCAGACAGCTTTTCCCCGCAGCACAGCGTCACCCCCGGCACCATCTCGCTTCCCAGCGGCAGTCGTTCCAGCTCTCCAGTTGGTTCTGCCCTCATCGCTTCACCGAGCTCATCCTCAAGCTCGTCTTCGAACGCTGCAGCAAGCCGCATCATCCCCGCGTTTCAGCCAACACGCCGGATCGGTCTGATCTCCACGTACCCTCCCAAGCAGTGCGGGCTTGCCACCTTTGCCGCAGCCCTTGGCAACGGCCTCACCCAGCTCGGCCACACCGTTGAGGCCGTCGCCCTCGTTGACCAGATTGGCGACACTCGGTCGCTCCCCGTCAGCGCAGTGTTGCTGAACGGAAACCCTGGCTCTTTGCGCGCTGCTGTGCAACGTCTCGCGCAATGCGATTTCGTGTTGTTGCAACACGAGTTCGGCATCTTCGGTGGGCCTGACGGCGACGAGGCCATCGAGATCATCAACCGCCTCGGGGACCTGGGCGTACCTGTTATCTCCACGCTCCACACTGTCCCGCTGCTTCCGACCAGCGGACAGCGAGACGTTTTGCTTGCCGTCATCGCACGATCCACCGTGACCGTTGTGATGAGCAAGGTCGCGCACCGTCGCCTGATCTCTGTGTACGGAGTACCACCGTCAGTGCCCGTGATGATTCCCCACGGCGCAACGCTCGGCTCGTGGACGGACAGCGCAACGAGCACCATCGATCTGTCCGACTCCACCAGCGCCGTAGGTACCACGACGCCGCATCTGCTCACCTGGGGGCTGCTTGGCCCTGGGAAAGGCATCGAGCATGTGATCGATGCACTTGGTCTCGTCAAAGACGACACCCCACCGGTCAAATACACCGTCGCAGGCGTCACCCACCCGAATGTTCTTCGCCAGTTCGGCGACGTGTATCGAGATTCGTTGAAAAATCGCGCCGTTGATCTCGGCGTGCGCGAGAACGTTCGCTTCGATGCCACGTACCGAACCGTCCCTGAACTGGTGGACTTTGTTTCCACCATGTCAGCTGTTGTGCTCCCGTACGACTCCTGCGACCAGGTCACCTCCGGTGTGTTAGTGGACGCAATCGCTGCTGGCCGCCCCGTCATCGCGACTGCGTTCCCCCACGCGGTCGAAATGCTGGCATCCGGCGCAGGAATCGTCGTGCCCAACGAAGACCCTGTGGCGTTGGCCGATGCAATTCGAACCGTCTGTCGGCCTGAGGCGCTTGCGCGAATGACGGCAGAAGCTCGCAGAATCGCTCCGTCACTCAGCTGGAAAGCTGTTGCTCAGCGCTACGTCACGGTAGGCGCGGGCTTGCGAGAAACCAGGAAGTGGGTCAGCTGATGACTACCCAACGCGTCACGGTGGAGAGGGCGGATTTCCGTCATCTCCGCCACCTCACAGACCACAACGGGTTGTTCGAACACGCCCTTGGCACAACACCGCGCCCTGATCACGGGTACTGCACCGACGACAACGCTCGCCTCCTTGTGGTGTGTAGCCGCGAGCAGGGCGACACCACGGCTGACCTACTTGCTGTTTCGCTGGACTTTGTTGTTGCGTCCGTCGATGCATCCGGCAAAGTCCGAAATCGTATGGACATCAACGGTCGTTGGACGGACCAACCCACAACCGACGATTGCTGGGGACGCGCCATCTGGGGTCTCGGCACTGCAGCCTCGACCAACTCCTCAACCAACACCGCCGCCAACACCAAACGAGTGGCTCACGCTGCGTTTGACGTCGCAGTCGAGCAACGGTCTCGCTGGTCACGTGCAATGGCGTTCGCTGCAATTGGGGCAGCGGAGGCGCTCCCCGCACTGGACCAACCTCGTGGAGCGAAACAACTTCTCGCTGACGCCATCAACGTCATCGGCCTTGTGCCAACCATTCGTTCGGCAGCGTGGACCTGGACGGAGCCAACCCTGCGATACTCCAACGCTGCGCTCCCTGAAGCGCTGATTGCGGCAGGGCATGCACTTGGCCGCAACGACGCGCTGGACTCCGGCCTCGCGATGTTGGATTGGCTGATGCGCTTGCAGTCATCTGAAGGACACCTTTCGCTGGTCGGCGCCCAAGGCCGTACGCGCGCAGACAATCCTCATGCTCGCCAGTTCGACCAGCAGTCCATCGAGGCTGCAGCACTTGCAGACGCTTGCTATCGGGCGTGGAACGTCACCGGAGACCGGAAATGGGCCGACGGGGTCCGACTGGCTCACGATTGGTTCGCAGGCAAAAACGACGCTGGATTGCCGATGTGGGATCCGTCAACCGGCGGCGGCTACGACGGACTCCATGTCGAGCGAGTCAACATCAACCAGGGAGCAGAGTCCACGTTGGCCTACGTTTCAACCGTCCAGCGGTTTCTGATGGTCTGCGAAGCCACTCGATGATCGACCCGTCAATCCTCTCGCTTGCCGAACCGTTGCTGCTTGCCCCCGACCCCGATCGGCTGTTGTTGCGGTTCTTTGTTGCAGGCGTTGAAGACGTCGGGCCTGGAACGTCTCGCGCCGGAAGGGTCATTGATCGTCTGATGGCCCTTGACGATGCGCGAGTCGACGAAGCCATCGAGGAAATCGACCGGCAATTCCCCGAGCATGAAAGCGTCTGGGCGGCGGCAACGCACCACCTCGACCTGGTTGCGTCCCGTATGGACGATTACGACAGGTTGAACCCAGATCGTCAACGCCTGATCGGTGCAGCGTTCACGCACCAGTTCGCGGTAGAAGGCGCTGCGTTGTGCAATCCCTCCATGGTGCAAGCACCCAATCAGACCGAAGATGGCCTCACTTCGTTCGTCATGAGCGTCCGCGGCATTGGAGAAGGACACCGTTCCTCAATCGGTTTTAGAACCGGACACATCACCGCCAGCGGAGCAGTGTGCCTTGAACCCAGCACCGGTCTCGTTGAGAGTGGAGAACCGGGGCCAGGAATTCATCATCGGCGAACATTTCGCCGATTGATCGAAGACCAAGGAGCAGACGAAGAAAACGTGGCGTTCATTTTTGAACACCTCGAAACGCGTTTCGGCACGGAGACCCTGGAGTCTCGGCTTGCTGAGCTGGCGGATCAGGCACTCACCCGCAAGCGAACCGAAGAGACCATTGCTCAGGCCCACTTCGTTGCGTCATCCAGTTATGGCGTGCGGTTTAATCCCAAGGTCCGCCTCTCCCAACGGGTGCTGTGGCCGCGCATCGCAACTGAACGGCACGGGATGGAAGACGCCCGTTTTGTTCGATTCACCGATGACGACGGGTCCGTCATCTACTACGCCACTTACACCGCCTTCGACGGGTTATCCATCTCGATGCAGCTCATTGAGACCACGGACTTCGTCGGTTTCCAGATGACTCCCATCAGCGGGATGGCAGCTGTTGGCAAGGGTCTGGCTCTGTTCCCCCGCCGGATTCGGGGTCGCTACTACGCGCTCACCCGAGCAGACCGGGAGACCAACTCGCTTGCTTCGTCAGACGATCTCACATGCTGGGACGCGTCGACTCCGCTCCAGTCTCCAACAGAGACGTGGGAGATCCTTCAGCTGGGCAATTGCGGCTCGCCGATCGAACTTCCCGAAGGTTGGTTGGTACTCACGCATGGTGTCGGTGCTATGCGCACATACTCAATGGGAGCCCTCTTGTTGGACCTTGAGGATCCAGCAAAAGTGATCGGCCGAACGCGCCTCCCGCTCATCCGCCCAAAGCCCGGCCGCGGGGGTGGCTACGTGCCAAACGTGGTGTATTCCTGCGGCGCCATGCTTGACCGAGACAACCTCATCATCCCGTTTGGGGTCAACGATCAGAGCATCGCAATTGCATCGTTCAAGGTGTCCAGCGTGCTGGAACGTTTGGAAGCTGACTAACCACCCTCCGGACTTGGCCATCCTGGCGGCGCGTCACCGACCGGTGAAGTCTGGATCGCGTCGTTGCTTGAACGCCGCCACACCTTCACGAAAGTCTTCCGACGCGAACGTCAGCGCGTATTGGTCGAGGTCCATGTGAGTGGCCACGCGGTCATGGGCTGTGGTCAGCGCGTTGATGGACTGCTTGGTCATCCGCACCGGTACCGGAGGTTGAGCGGCAACACGTTCAGCAAATGCCCTGGCGGTGTCGAAGACGGCACCGTCATCAGCTACGTCTTCCACCAATCCCCACGCAAGTGCTGCGTCCGCCCCAATTCGATCGTTGGCGAGGATCACAGCTTGTTTGGCGCGCGCAGGGCCGATGAGATGGACAAGCCGCGGCAGTGAGCCCCAACTCATGTTCATGCCAAGTCCGATCTCTGGGATGCGAAAGTGAGACGAGCGCCCGCATGTTCGAAAGTCCAGGGAGACCACGAGTGCGGCACCACCGCCGATGCAATGACCTTCGATCGCGGCGATGGTGACCTGCCCCATCTGCTCCCAGGCATCGCACATGGACGGACCCATTCGCAGCATCGCCCGCCGCTCCCCCAGTCCCATGGTGTCGCTGTGGTAGCCGCTGCGATCGTTCAGGTCGAACCCCGCAGAGAAACCGTCTGGTCGCCCTTGCAGGATGACGACCGAACTCACGGTGTCGTCCTCGAACGAGCGCGCAGCGTCTCGCAGTTCGCTCATGGCCTGCATCGACAACGCGTTGAGACGGTTGCCGCGATCAAAGGTCACAACCGCTAATCGACCGCCCGTACCCAACCCACGTTGGATGGTCACGGACTCGCCAATTCGTTGCACGGTTGGATTCGTCGAATCACTCATCACCCCATTCTGTCCATCATCCGCCGGAGGAACTTTGCTGTTTCAAATCAGGGCAGACCGGATCAGTGTTGCCGCCCAATTGGTTTAGCGTTGCGTGATGGCTCTGCGTACCGCCAACCTGGACCGACTCGATGGCGGATCGTTCGACGTGCTCATCGTCGGGGGTGGTATCAACGGCGCTGTGTCGGCTGCAGCCCTGTCTGCACGTGGCGCTTCGGTCGCCCTGGTCGACCGTGGAGACTTTGGCGGCTTCACCAGTCAAGAGTCTTCAAACATGGTTTGGGGTGGCTTTAAGTACCTGGAGAACTACGAGATGCGGCTTGTCCGCAAGCTCTGTATGTCTCGGAACCGCCTCATTAAGGCGTACCCGGCCAACATCGCTCCAATCGGGTTTATGGCAGCCCTTGACAAGAGCGCACCCTTTTCGCCGGCCCTTGCCGCCCTCGGGTCTTTTGGCTACTGGGGCATCGGCAACTTCGGCACCCCACGGCCCAGGTACCTCAGCGCAGCACGCATCAAAGCCGACGAGCCGGTGATCAACACCTCAACGGTTCGCGGCGGTATTGAGTACTGGGATGCGCTGCTCCGAGACAACGACGCACGGTTCGTGTTTGGGTTTGTTCGCTCGGCGTTGGACTCGGGTGCCATTGCCGCCAACTATGTGGAGTTGGTCTCAGCTGTTCGCAGCGGCGGCCGTTGGCACAGCGTGCTCCGAGACGTGGAGTCCGGCGCCGAGATCACCTGTACGTCCAGGGTGGTTGTCAACGCTGCGGGTCCGTTCATCGACGGGCTCAACGCCGGCATCGGGATTGGGACGGAGCACCGCATCGTGTACTCGAAGGGCGTTCACCTTGTGGTTCCACAGATCACACCGAACCACCGCGTGCTGGCATTTTTCGACGACACCGAGCGATTGTTCTACGTGCTTCCCATGGGTCGCCGTTCGGTGATTGGAACCACCGATACTCGCGTCGACGACCCGCGCTCGTCGGTCACCGACGAAGACCGCACGTTTCTGCTTGACCAGATCAACTCACGGCTCAGCCTCACCGAACCGCTTACTCCAGAAGACATCATCAGCGAACGCTGCGGCGTGCGGCCACTGGTGGTGCGTACTGGCGGAACCGATCAGAAGGAAACGGATTGGACGTCGTTGTCTCGCAAGCACGAGATCGAGACGGACATGGATCGCTCTGTTGTCTCCATCTTCGGTGGCAAGTTGACGGACTGTCTCAACGTGGGCGAAGAGGTGGCCGTTGAGGTTGGCCGCCTTGGGGTGCGCCTCAACAAAGACCGCCAGGATTGGTACGGCGAGCCTGACGAGGCAAGCCGCATGGAGTTCTTCCGTCAGGCCGGCTTGATGCACCTGGACGAGCTGCGGGAGCGGCCCGATGTGGAGCGGTTGTCCAACCGGTTGTGGCGTCGATACGGGCGCAGGGCGTTCACCATGCTTGAGGCCATCCGCGAAGACCCGGCCATGGGTGCCGACGTGATGGACTCAGCTGACTACCTCCGGGTTGAACTGCATCATGCAGCGCACACCGAGATGATCACGCGCACAGAAGACTTTCTGCGGCGTCGCTCGAAGATTTCACTCGTGGTGCCAGAGCACCAGTGGAAAGATTCTCCCGGCCTGAAAGAAGTTGAAGAGATCCTCTTCGGCAACGGGCTGTAAGGCCGACCTGCAGCACACCGTCTAAACGGTATGCGCGCAGAATAACTCTTGCCCGCCTGGAATTAGGCGGGAAGGAACTTGCCTGGGTTCATCAACCCTTGCGGGTCAAGCGCGTGCTTCACGGCACGTTGCAGACTTCGTTCAACTGGCGAGCGATATCGGTCTGCTTCGTCTCTGCGGAGCACACCCAAGCCGTGCTCCGCAGAGATAGATCCGGCGTACTCCCGCACCGTGTCGTGCACAACGGTGTTGAGACTGTTCTGCGCGCTGATGAACGCACCCGAATCGGCACCTGCTGCGGGCGAGAAGTTGTAGTGCAGGTTGCCGTCGCCCAAGTGGCCAAACGTGACGAACCGAACGTCTGGATGAAGGCGTCGGACACGTTGGTCGGCATCTTCCACAAACGCAGCGATCGACGAGATGGGCACAGCGATGTCGTGCTTGATGGTCGGCCCTGCAGCGCCTTGGGACTCGCTCACGTCTTCACGCAAACCCCAGAACGCTTCCTCCTGCGCTCCTGTTTCTGCGATGACTGCATCGATCACTCCGCACGACGGCGCGGCCACCCAGAGCATCTCCTCGATGACGTCTCGCGCTGGGTCTTCAAGACGCATTGTGATCACCTCCACCAACATCACCCACGGCGTTTCCAGCGGGAACGGGCTTCGTGTTGGTGAGTGCGCATGAACCAACTCCACGCAGGTCGCATTGAGTACTTCGCACGCGATGAGAGCTTGGCCAAGACCCTCCGACAAATGTTGGAACAACGCCACTGCCTGCCCAAGCGACGGCACCGCGACAAGTGCGACCGCCCGGGTCACGGGTATCGGATGCAGTTTCATAACTGCCCCGGTGATGATGCCAAGTGTTCCTTCCGAACCAATAAACAGGTCCCGCAGGTCATAGCCGGTGTTGTCTTTACGCAGGAGCCGTAACCCGTCCCACAACTCGCCGGAGGCCGTCACAACTTCCAAACCAAGGCACAGCTCGCGGGCCGTGCCATAGCGAAGCACAGCCGTGCCTCCAGCGTTGGTAGCCAGGTTTCCGCCGATGGTGCAGGTGCCTTCGGCGGCCAGGCTCAACGGGAACAGACGTCGAACCTTTCTTGCGGCTTCTTGCACCGTTGTCAACAGGCATCCGGCGTCAACCGTGATGGTGTTGTTGAGCGGATCCACGGAACGCACATGCTTCATGCGGGTTGTGGAAACCACAACCGCTCCCCCGCCAGCAGCAGGTGTGGCGCCGCCCGACAAGCCGGTGTTGCCACCTTGCGGTACAACCGGCACAGATCGCTGTGCGCACCACCGCACCACCGCCGCAACGTCTTGTGGGGTGTCTGGCTGCACGACTGCCAGACAGTCGCCGCGCCATTGGCGCCGCCAGTCGACCACGAACGGCTCGACATCGGACGTCTCGTGAAACAAACGACCGTTGAACACCGCCCGAAGTTCTGCGCGCAGAGCATCGGGATCTGAAAGAGCATCCGGATCTGAGGGCGCATTTTGGTCCAACGGCACATCCGGCTGCATCGACTCACGCTACCGCTGGGTGCCGACGCTGCAAAGATGGAGCGTGAGCAACAACCAATACCCGGACCAGCCGTCCGAAGAGACACCGATTCGGCTTTCCAAACGCATGGCAGACCTGGGTATGTGCTCACGACGAGAGGCAGATGAGTTCATCGCCGCCGGCAGCGTGATGGTTGACGGCGTTGTTGTAGACGTACTTGGCAGCAGGGTGCTTCCGTCGCAGCACATCACGCTGGCTGGCCATGCCGCAGAGGACCAAGCCAACAAATTCACCGTCGTCTTTCACAAGCCGCTGGGCGTCGTATCGGGTCAGCCCGAACACGGGTATCACGCCGCAATCGAGTTGATCATTCCCGACTTCCGTTGGCAAGGAGACCCCAACCGGACGCCGTTTGGCCGCGCAGACCGACGGGGGCTCGCTGTTGCAGGTCGGCTGGACATCGACTCCACCGGCCTCTTGCTGCTCACTGCAGACGGTCGGATTGCTCGCAGCATCATTGATGGTGGTGGAGGCGTGGAAAAGGAATACATCGTTCGGGTGGAGGGGCCGCTGGGCCGCGACGACCTGGAGCTTCTCCGACACGGCTTGGAACTCGATGGCCGTCAGCTGCGCCCCGCGCTTGTTGAATGGGTGGACCATGATCGGTTGCGTTTCGTGCTGCGTGAGGGCCGTAAGCGTCAGATTCGCAGGATGTGCGAGATGGTCGGGCTCGATGTTGTGGCGCTGAAGCGAGTCCGCATCGGTGCGGTGGAACTGGGCGCGTTGCCCAGCGGAACCTGGCGCCTTCTCGGGCCATCTGAACGCCCGTAGCTGGACCACAATCCGGCGTCAGGTTTCGGTCGGAACGCAAACGGGTATGTGTCTGCCATGACATCCAACAAGTCGTTCAGATTGCTGCGTCCCGTAGGTGTACTTATTGCCAACACCGCTGTCACCAACTGGGTTTGGAAGAACCGTAAAAAGTTGGTGGATCGGGTCTCCACGGCGCGTCGGCGCAAGCGCTTGGACGTGGTCGACACAACCCGTCCCGAAGGTGACCGGTATGTGCCTGCTGTTGCTGGCCCGCCGCCCAGCCCGTTCCAAGCAGCGCTGGCTGACGCCGGTAAACCGGTGACGGACAAGGTGCGCGACCATCTCGAGGATTCAGCGGCTCGGGTCCGCATCGACGACACCCCCAACGAGCACGTTTCGTCATAGGTTTGATGTCTGGTGAAGGTGGGTAGCGAACGGTATGGCTCTTCCATACGTCATCACCTCACCCTGCTTGGACGTCACCGACACTGCATGTGTGACGGTCTGTCCAGTGCAGTGCATCTACGAATTGGTCGACGGCAAGCTGTTGGGCCACGACTCGGACGGAACAACCGTCGTCAATACCCACGAAGCGCACCCTGATCTTCAACACCTCTACGGCAGTCGGATGCTGTACATCAACCCCGACGAATGCACCGCCTGCGACGCCTGCATGAGCGAGTGTCCGGTGGACGCCATCTTCCCTGGCGACAAGGTGCCGGAGGCCGAAGAAGAGTTCATCAGCGTCAACCGCTTCGTCTTTGCCGACATCACCAGCTGAGTTCCAGCGCCAACCCGGACCGAAAGCCTGAGAATCCAGCTGATTGACGGCGATCAACGCCTTTCTAGGCCAGGTTGAGGTGCGACTTTTGACCTAATTCCTATAAACCGATCGGAATTGTCGTCATTCGGTGTTACGGTGCACTCCGTGAACGCCGCAGCCATGCTCGCAAACACCTTGGCCACTCTCCCGGCCGAGCACCCAGCCGTCATTGGCTTGGTCGGCGCTGGCCTCATTATCGGCCTGGTCATCGGGCTCACCGGCATGGGTGGAGGAGCGTTGCTCACCCCCGTCATGGTGCTGGTGTTTGGCGTCAGCCCTGCCGCAGCGGTCTCAAGCGACGTGGTGGTTTCGCTGCTCATCAAGCCGTTCGGCGCTGCAGTTCACCGCAAGGCCGGCACCATCCACTGGGGCATCGTGCGGTGGCTCACCACTGGTTCGGTCCCTGGAGCACTGGCTGGCACGGCCCTCGCCCACTCGTTCCTCGCTGGCCACGACGCCAACCTGCGCATCGCCATCGGCGTCACGCTGCTGGTGGCCGGTGGCCTTATGGTCCGCCGTCTTCTGCAGCGCGGCGATGCTCATCGCGGCCATCAAGACGAGTCAACCAATCAGCAGCGCCCAATCATCGTGCGGCCCCTCCCCACCACCCTGGTCGGCTTCCTCGGCGGCATCTTCGTCGGAGCAACCTCGGTCGGCTCGGGCTCGCTCATCATGGCACTGCTCCTCGGGCTGTATCCGATGCTGCGTGCATCGCACCTCGTCGGCACCGATCTTGCACAGGCGGTCCCGCTGGTCGCCGCAGCCGCAGTTGCCCACCTCCTCATCGGCGACGTCAACACCGCTCTCGTGTTCCCCCTTGTCGTCGGCGCAATCCCCGGCGTACTGGTGGGAGGCGTGCTGTCCTCCCGAGTTGCAGAGGGTTGGGTCCGCCCAGCTATCGCAACGGTGCTCATCGGCTCGGGCCTCAAGCTCGTCAACATCATCTGAACTTCCCTGATTCTCCAAACCAGTTCCCTGATTTCTCCAAACCGCACAGATATCCACACCGAATCCAAGCGAGCCACAAACATGAACGCACCTACCGCAACCCTGGAGCTTGACTCCTTCACCGCTCCGGCCTGGTTGGAGACCGCATCTCCTGCTGACATCGTCCGCTGGGCATGGGAGACCTTCGGTGATCAGATGGCTGCCACGTGCAGCTTCGGCGACGCGTTGCTTCCACACGTCATCAGCGTCGGTGCCCCGCAGGCACAGGTTGTCCTCCTCGACACGCAGTACCTGTTCGCAGAGACCAAGTGGTTTGCAAACAAGCTCGCAACAGACCTTGGCCTGAATCTCACCGTGGTTGAGCCAAAGCCAAACGTTGTGCCCGACGATCTGTGGCAAGAAAACATCGACCAGTGCTGCTTCGTCCGCAAGGTCGAACCGTTGCAGCGCGCGCTTGCCGGTCGCTCCGCTTGGGTCAGCGGATTACGCCGGTCCGAATCGGCTTCGCGGGCAACTGCCCCAATCGCGTCGTTCGATCCGTTCCGCAATCTCGTGAAGATCAACCCACTGGCAAACGTCACTGACGAAGACGCCGCTGCGTATCTCAAGCTGCACAACCTGCCAGAACACCCGCTCACCTCAAAGGGTTACCCATCCATCGGCTGCTGGCCATGCACCAACCCTGTGGCTCCCGGCGCAGACCCGCGTTCTGGCCGCTGGGCCGGCTCGGAAAAGACCGAATGCGGTCTGCACCTCAGTTCAGCCGCCAACTCCTGAGCCTTCCGCCCCAACAGCACGTTCGTTCCGCCTGACGGAACAACGGTCACCAATCTCCCTTGATTGCGTTCCGCATGACGGAACGCACACAAAACGTTCAGAAGTTGCTCGCCACTTTTACGGTTTGTCAATTACCCTTGCGGCGTGACAACCCATCTGCTCGCCTCAAGACTTGATCGGCTCGGCACGGAAACAGCGTTTGCTGTCTCACAGGCGGCCGCTGAATGGGGCGCCAAGGGGAACCGGATTTATCCGTTTCACCTGGGCGACCTCAACCTGGCCACCCCCAGCACCGTCCGCATCGCCAGTGATCAGGCAATCGCAGACGGAAAAACTGGCTACTGCCCTGCCGCCGGCATTGCACCGCTGCGCGAAGCCCTGGCACACGACGTCGGTATGCGACGCGGCCTCTCCTACGACGCATCAAACGTTGTTGTGCAACCCGGAGGCAAGCCGGTCATCGGCAAGTTCATCCAGACGGTGATGGAACCAGCCGACGAGGTGCTGTACCCAAACCCCGGTTACCCCATCTACGAAAGCATGATCGAGTACTACGGGGGCACGGCGGTTCCGTATAGGTACATAGAAACTCCCAGCGGGTTCGCGCTGGACATGGATTACCTTGCGTCGCTCATCACGCCACGCACCAAGGCACTCATTTACAACGACCTGCAGAACCCGTTGTCGTCGGAAAGCTCGCCAGAAGAAATGGCTGCAGTCGCAGAACTCGCCATCAAACACAACCTGTATGTGTTGTCAGACGAGGCCTACTTCGAGATGCGTTACGCAGGCACCAGCAGCAGCATCGCTTCGCTGCCTGGCATGCAAGAACGCACCTGCATCCTCTACACGTTCTCGAAGAAGTTTGCGATGACTGGCTGGCGGCTAGGTGCAGCTATTGCTCCCAAGCCAATCGCCGAGATGATCACCAAGCTCAACACCAACGACGAGTCGTGCACCACGCACTTCGTCCAGTGGGGCGGGTTGGCTGGCATCACCGGCGATCAGACCGAGTGCTTGGCGATGCTCGACGTGTTGCGTGAACGCCGAGACGCTGCAGTGGATGCGGCCAACTTGGTGCCTGGCCTGCACACGGCTCGGCCCGATGCCACCTTCTACTTGTTCGTCAACGCCACGAAAGCCATGCAGATGAAAGGTTGTGCCGACATCGCCGAGTTCGCAACGGCTGCGTTGCACAACACGGGCGTTTCGTTCTGTACCCGCCGGCACTTCGGTCGCCCGCAACCTGGCGAAGTAGAGCAGTACATCCGCCTTGCCTATTCAGGCATCAGCGCTCACGACATCCGCGAAGGCCTCGGCAAACTTCGTGATTGGATGTACGCATGAGCGCGAAGAAAGTTGTCGTCACTGGCCGCATTCCACAACCAGGAATCGATCTGCTGACCGGCGCCGGCCACAACGTGATCACCTGGGATGAGGCAACACCCATCTCGCGTACCGAGCTGTTTTCCCGCGTTGCCGGCGCACATGCCATCGTGTCGCTCCTCACCGAAAAAGTCGACGCAGAATTACTGGACGCTGCCGGCACACAATTGCAGGTGGTCTCCAACGTTGCGGTCGGTTACAACAACCTCGACGTGCCAACCATCAAGGGCCGCGGTGCAGTTGCCACCAACACTCCGGGTGTGCTGACCGACGCAACCGCTGACATTGCCATGGCGCTCATCCTCATGTCGACGCGCCGTCTTGGTGAAGGCGAGCGGCTCATCCGTTCCGGCGAACCGTGGCAATGGGGCATGTTCATGATGCTCGGCCGCAGCATCCAGAATCGCCGCCTTGGCATCATCGGCATGGGCGCCATCGGTGCAGCCACGGCACGCCGCGCCAAGGCATTCGGGATGGAAATCGTGTACTCCAACCGGCGCGAAGTGCATCCAGACCTCGCTGCGGAGCTTGGAGCCGTCAGGCTCTCCCTCGACGAACTGCTGTCAACCAGCGACATCGTGTCCGTCCACTGCCCTTACTCCCCCGAGACGCATCACCTCATCAACACGGCGCAGCTCGCGCTGATGCGGCCAGATGCCTATCTCATCAACACCGCCCGGGGACCAATCGTCGACGAGGCCGCCCTGGTTGCTGCGCTTGAACTTGGTCAGCTAGACGGCGCGGGGCTTGATGTGTTCGAGAACGAACCGCAGGTCCACCCTGGCTTGCTTGGACGCAACGACGTGGTGCTCATTCCGCACCTTGGCTCAGCCACAGTAGAGACGCGCACAGCCATGGCCACACTGGCTGCTCGCAACACGTTGGCCGTCCTGCGGGGCGAACCAGCAATTACGCCAATCTCCTGACACGGCCCGTCACGTAACTCGTCAGGCAGGCGGCGCAAGAAGGGCCAGCAGGTCGCCGATCGTTCGGTGCGTCTCAAGCGGATGACGCAAGTACAGGTCGCCATGCACTTCGTACTGGTTGGTCCGACCCACACGCGTCCGGGTGAGGTAGCCAGCTTCTTGCAGCTCCGAGACAATTGTGGACGCAGCCCTCTCGGTGATGCCCACCTTGAGTGCCACTTCACGCAACCGAACGTCGGGGTTGTCGGCGATGGCAACCAGGACGTGTGCGTGGTTCGACAGAAACGTCCATGAGCTCACAGGCGCCACGCTAGCGACCCACGGTCACCGTCTGCCGGACCATGTGAGCGACGCGCAGCGTCCCGTCCATGCAACGCGCCTGATTGCCATACGCACAACTCGTCGCCGACATACGCGCAACTTGACCACCGGATACGCGCAACTCGGCCATTGCGGCCGAAAATTTTGCCTGAAGTGGCCGAGTTGCGCGTATGTGGTGAGTCGGCCAACCTTGACGGATGACTTCGATCCACGCAGACGGCCCGTACTACGACTGGCTCACCCCAGGGCAGCAACTGGTGCCGCAGCATGCCGTAACGCTTGACGACGGTTTGGCGTCGTTTTACCAGGCAATGTCCGGCGAAGCCCTGGCACTTCCGCTGAGCGCTCCGCTGAGCAAGGCGGTCACCGGCAAGGACGCACGCCTTGCCAGCCCCGGGTTGGTGGTCAACCTGTCCATCGGCCTCAGCACGGTTGCAACACGGCGCGCCATTGCCAACCTCTTCTACCGGAACATCCGCGTCCTGCGGCCAGTGCATCTCGGCGAGACCCTGCATACCGTCGTCACCATTAAGGCGATGAGCGACACCTCGTCCAAGCCCAGGCGCGTCCGAGCGGTGAGCGGAGGGATCGGAGTCGAACCCGAGGGGAAGCAACCCATACAAAGCGGGCAGCCGTTGCGGGGCAAAGCGCTGCTTGGCATTGTCACAACGGCGGACGGTGAGGTGGTGCTTGACTACGAGCGCTGCGCGTTGCTCCCCGTCAGCGAAGGCGGCTCCCTTCCCGGTCTGTCTGCTGATGTGGGTCCCGCTGACTCTCCGCTGGACCTCGCTGCGTATGCAGACCTGTTGCCTTCTGGATGGAACGCCGAGGCGTTTTCACCGACCGAAGACTGGACCACCGCAACCGACGGCACCCGGGATCACGTCGACCTGGCCGCCAGCTTTGCCCGGATCACGCACAACCGGGCGATTGTGCACCGCGACGCAACCGCCAGCATCTACGGCAAACGCCTTGTCTACGGCGGCCATGTCGTTGCGTTGGCGCAGGCCTCGCTCACCCGGTGTTTGCCGCACATCGCAACGGTGGTTGCCTGGCATTCGTGCTCGCACACCGGTCCAGCGTTCGAAGGGGAACTGTTGGAGTTCGACCACCGCCTTGCCGGCGAACTGCGCGGTGCTGACGGTTGGGCGCTACAAGCGGTCGAAGTGACCGGACGAGCCGTCCGTGACGCCGGCACCGACGAGATCCTTCGCTGGACAGTGATTGTGGTGGTGCGCCGGAATTAACCGGACTGTCGGGGTCGGTGTGCGTGGAAGAATTAACGCCCTATGTCGAGCACGCCCAGTACCGCTTTGTTCAACAACGTCGAGATGGCTCCACGGGACCCAATTTTGGGTCTCAACGAGCAGTTCAACGGTGACCCCAATCCCAACAAGGTCAACCTTGGCGTTGGTGTCTACTCAGACGAGAACGGCAAGCTGCCTGTACTGAAGTGCGTCTCGGCAGCTGAAGAAGCGCTTCTTGGCACGGCTCGGGCCCGCGGTTACTTGCCCATCGACGGCTTGGTCGCCTACGACACTGCCGTGAAGCACCTTGTGTTCGGAGCGGATTCGTCCGTTGTCACCGAGGGCCGAGTCGCCACGGTTCAGGCGCTCGGCGGTACCGGTGGTTTGAAGGTTGGTGCGGACTTCATTCGCCGCAACACCGGGGCGACCACCGTGTTGATCTCCGACCCCAGCTGGGAGAACCACCGAGCCCTGTTCACCAACGCGGGTTTCACCGTCGATACGTACGCGTATTACAACTCCGCCACCCGAGACATCGATGCGCCTGCCATGTTGGCTTCGCTTGAGGCAGCTGCACCCGGCACCGTTGTGGTGCTTCACGCGTGTTGCCATAATCCAACGGGCTACGACCTCTCCGACACGGACTGGGACGCAGTCGTGCAGGTTGTTGCGGCACGCGGTCTCATTCCGTTCCTGGACATGGCATACCAGGGATTCGGCGACGGCATCTATGAAGATGGCGCTGCAGTCCGCAAGTTCATGGCAGCCGGAATCGACTTCCTCGTTGCAACGTCGTTCTCCAAGAGCTTCTCGCTCTACGGCGAGCGCGTCGGCGCGCTCAGCGTCGTGTGCGCCACCGCAGACGAGCAAGCAAGGGTCATGTCGCAGCTGAAGATCAGCATCCGTACCAACTACTCCAACCCCCCAACGCACGGTGCACAGGTCGTCAGCGCAGTTCTCACCAACCCAGAACTGCGGGCCATGTGGGAGACCGAGCTTGGCGGCATGCGGGTTCGCGTCAAGGAAATGCGCAGCGCATTGGCAGACGGATTGCGCGCAGCTGGGGTTACCTCCGATGTTTCCTACATCACCACCCAGCGGGGAATGTTCAGCTACTCGGGGCTTTCAGCGGAGCAGATGCAGCGGCTTCGCTCAGAGTTCGGCATCTACGGGGTGGACTCGGGTCGCATCTGCGTCGCTGCGCTCAACCACAACAACCTTCCTGCCGTGTGCGCAGCAATCGCTGCAGTCATCTGACCGCGGCAGTTCAACCCTCGTGACTGAGCTGCTTTACCTCGCCGACGCGTACGCAACGTCGTTCAACGCGACGGTGGTCGACTCCGTCACCGACGAGACCGGCGTGCGGATCAAGCTCGACCGCACGCTGTTCTACCCAACCGGTGGCGGTCAGCCACACGACACTGGAACCATCGGCGCGCATACGGTTATCAATGTCACCAAGGACGGTGCCGACGCATGGCACCACCTCGCGGCAGATACGCCGTCTCGCTCTGTTCCGGCTGTGGGCGATCAGGTACAGGGCACCATCGACTTTGATCGTCGCCACCAACTCATGCGCACGCATACTGCCCTGCATGTGTTGTGCGGGGTGATTTGGAACCGCTGGCAGGTACCAGTCACGGGCGGCAACATGGAACCGTTGGCAGCGCGGATGGACTTTGCGTTTGACCCGCTGCCAGAAGGTTTCGCCGCCGAAATCGAGGCGTTGGTTAACGCAGAGCTGATCGCAGACCGTCGTATCGAGGTGTCGTCGCTTCCCTACGCTGCTGCGCAAACCGACCCGGAACTGATTCGCACCAAGGTCAACCTCATCCCAGCCAGCGTTGAACGTATTCGGGTGGTGGACATTGTGGGCTTGGACAAGCAGGCCGACGGCGGCACCCACGTGCACAGCACGGCCGAGGTGGGCCGCATCGTGGTGGAAAAGACCGAGTCCAAGGGCAAGGGCAACAAGCGCCTCCGCGTCCGAATCATCGACGCGCCGTAGCCCTAGACCGCTCGGCCGACGCCCGGGTCCGAAGGGTCAGTCCGAATTCAGCGTGGCCGCAACCGAGGTCCGCGGATGGTGGAAGGGTCAGCGCCTGCCGCTCTCGCTGCAATTCGGCGCATCGGCGGGTCGATGGGTGGTGGCTGGCGACGAGCCGGAAGCTCTGCCAGCAGCGCTGTCATCTCCGCGGCAATCGCGTCGATCGCTGCGGCGTAACGCGCTGCCACAACGGCCGGTGGCTTCGGCACCCCGGAGACCTTGCGGACAAACTGCTCTGCAGCTGCGCGGATCTCGACGGTGGTCGCTGGTGGCTCGAGTCCTCTGAGTTCAGTGATGTTTCGGCACATCCCGGAACGCTACCCGGACCATGACTTGCGGAGACTCGCCGAATTGAAGCCCCGGCTCGGCCAGACTGGTGCCGTGAAGGTTGCCCTCGTCGCCGTGCTTATCGCGCTTGTGATCGTCTCGGTGCCATCTTTTCGTCGGCGCTATCTCGGCAAGTACGCCGCCTTTGTCCTAGCAGGCGTGTGGCTCTTCGGCATGGCCTTCGTCATCTTGACGTAGCCGCCGTCTCGTTTCACTCCATGACGCCGAGCGACGGTCCGTGCCCGTCTCGGTGACCCTGGATGGCCTGCCACACTGGCTGGATGGCCGCAACTTCTTCGAACCAGGGCAACTCGCCGACCACACAGTCGCCCCGGGATAGCTCCGATCTCTACGCGTTGGATCTGGCTCCTGGCGAAAAGCCGCCCGCCGGTTTTTGGCGCGGTCGCACCGTGGTGCTGGCGTGTGCACTTGTGGTTGTTGCCTTCTTCGCTCTCGACATGGTCGGCACGCTTGTCGGTAACCGACGCGACCAACGTTTGGTGGAAGACAAGGCTTCGCTCACGTCCAGTCGGGTGACGCACGTTTTCGAGAACACTGCCGATGGCCTGGTGGAACGTTGGACAACCACGAAACCGTCGGATGCTCGGACTGAGGGACAAATCCGCCGGGCAACCGCCGATCTGTTGATCACCCGTCGAAACATGGGTGACTTCTCTGTCGGCGACCGGAAGAACTTGACGGGGCGCGAGGTGGTGGAGATCGGAGCGGAATCAATCGACATGAAGCGCGTCGAGGTGCCCGGGGGTGCCGAGCTGCGATACGCCACGGAAGACCCGGAGTTGCAGGCTGCCCTCCAAAGTTGGGCCGCGGCCCAGTCCAAATAGTGGCCAAATAGCTGCCAAGTAGGTCGCTTTCGAAGGTCGACTTCGGGGTGCCCTGACGGATCATCGTCGGGAGCGATGCGGTGGGCTCAGCACGGTGATCTTGCCTTGCAAGAATTTGATTGAGCGTTTGCTCAGAAAAGCGTACGATCCTTTCGTGGAATCAACCGCTGCCGCTCATCTCGAAGCACCGTTTGCGTCAGGCGTGCCGATCGCACCAGGCGAGCACGACACCCTGCGCACCCCAGAAGGCCCGCTAGCCAGCTTCCAGACCCAGCCGGAGGCAACAGCGGATGTGTCTTTGTCCGGATCCAGCCGATTGGCGCGCTGGAACCACAGCGATTGGCGTCTCGTTGCAGCGTGCGCCCACATGGACACGTTGATCTTTTTCCCGATCGGTGAAGGAACCGCGGTTGCCCAGCAGGTGGGGCTGGCCAAGGCCATCTGTGCCAGCTGCCCTGCTCAGTCGCAGTGCCTGGAGTTCGCAATCGCAACCATCCAGAACGATGGCATCTGGGGCGGCACCACCGAGGACGAACGCCGCCTCATCAAGCGTGCACGCAGAGCAGCGGCTCGCCGCTCTGCGACCAAAGCTGCCTGACCAGCCCGATTCCCTGACCAGATCGCCGGTCAGCTGAACTCGGGCTCGTCCCACCACGGCATGGTGTCTGGCATCTGGGTGCTGGGCTGCCCAGTGAAGTGAGGCGGCCGCTTCTCGAAGAAGGAGTCGATGCCCTCCTTTGCATCGGACAGACGCGCAAGGTAACGCACTCCCCTGCTGTCCACGCGGTGGCCGTCCATGGGATGCGGCGAACCAAGCAGACGCCACATCGCCTGACGGGTGACTGCGACCGAAACCGGTGCTGCGTTGTCGGCCACCTCACGGGCCAAGGCCATAGCTGCTGGCAACAACTCCTCAGGTGCATGCACGGATCGAACGAGTCCGCCGGACTGCGCCTCATCGGGCAGGATCAAGCGGCCGGTGCAACCCCACTCAAGCGCCTTGGAGATTCCAACGACCCGTGGCAGGAACCACGTCGAGGCTGCTTCGGGCATGATCGCCCTGCGTACGTGGACAAAACCGACCTTGGCGGAGCTGGACATCATGCGCACATCCATCGGCAGCGTCATTGCGATGCCAACGCCTACCGCCGGACCGTTAATGGCAGCGATGGTGAACTTCTTCATGTCGAAGAGACGCAGCGAGGCGAGCCCTCCCCCGTCACGGTCGAATGACTTTGCGTCGCTGTTATCCACGCCGGCGGAAAACGTGCCGCTTCCACCGCTGAGGTCCGCTCCGGCACAGAATCCGCGTCCAGCCCCAGTGATTATCAGCGCGCGTACGTCATCGTCTGCGTCGACTACATCCAATGCGCGCAGAAGATCGCGAAGCATCGGGCCGTTGAATGCGTTGAGTTTGTCCGGACGGTTCAGGGTGATGGTTGCAACACCATCGGCGACGTCGTACAGCAGGGTTTCGTAGGTCATCCACGAAACCTACGGAGTTCAGGGGACGCGATCCAACATGGAGAGCGCCTCGGCACGGGATTCCTCCGTCAGCGAAGGCAAGCCACCGGTGTCGCGGCAGAACTCGATGAGGATGCCGTTGGGGTCGAGGATGTACAGGCTGTGACACCACCCGTGGTCCAGTTCCATGTGCGGCTCTTTGCCCATTGCAACCAGTGCAGCCCGCGCCTGTTCCTGTCGGTCTTTGTCGGCCTTGAACGCAACATGATTTACCCACACCGGAAGCCCGGCCCCGGTGGAAACGTCGGAGCGCCAATCTTCGGCTTCGCCCACCCCGTGCAGATCGAAGAACGCGATGCAGCTGCCGTCGCCGGTGTCGAAGAAGACATGGCGGAGGAAATGATCGCCAACACCCGCTTGGCCAGTCACTTCGGTGTGTACAAGGGGGAAGCCCATTGCCTCGTAGAACGCAGTGGTCTCTTGCAAATTGCGGCAGGCATACGCCACGTGGTGGAACCCGGTCATGGTGCACATTCGCACGTCTCGCGGGTCGGTTTCAACCGCAACGCTCAGTACGTCCGGACGCGGCCGAGCGGTGAACGGAGGGATCGGAGTGAATCCGAGGTGGAGCAACCCATTCAGGACGATCCGTGGCCGTCCGGTGGCCGCTCCGGTGGCCGCCGGGAATGGTTGCGAACAGCGTCAGCACCATAAGGTCTGCCCGTGAACGTCGACCTCCTGGACCCAGAACTTTGGCAGGCCAACCCACATGACCTGTGGACCCAACTGCGCGCAGACCAACCGGTTGTGCACGACAAGCGCAACGGTCTGTTCGGGCTTACCCGGCACGCCGATGTGCTGACGGCCGAACGCCGTGCCGATGTGTTCCCATCTGCGCACTCGTATCGGGCAATTCCGGCCCGCGAAGAGATGAACATGATCGCGCAGGACGACCCTGGCCACCGAGCACAGCGCATGCTGGTACAGCGGTTCTTCGCTCCGGGTGCGGTCGCTCGTCGGGAACCAGAGATTCGGGCAATCGTCACCGAGCTTCTTGACGCAGCGTTGCAGCGCGGCTCCATGGAGGTCATCAACGATCTTGCCGGACAGCTACCGGCCCGCTTGACGTGTCGGCTGATGGGCTTCCCAGAGGAACTGTGGCCGAAGCTCAAAGAATGGTCAGAGCGACTGATGCGCACCGACATGCATCAGCGTGACGGGCAGACGGCGGTTGAGTTCATGATGGCCAACATGGAGCTCTTCGAAGTGACGAAGAACGTGGTGGAGGCTCATCGCGCAGCTGGCGGAACCACCGAAGACGCAACAGACCTGCTTGGCGTGTGGGCTCATGCGCGCTTGGCCGGGACCCCCATGGATATGCGCACCATCTATCACGAGAGCGGGCTCTTCGTGTCTGGTGGGTCCGAGACCACTCGCACCACCATTGCCCATGGTCTACGCGCGCTTATTGATCATCCAGATCAGTGGAACGCCTTGGCCACCAACCCGGCTCTGGTGCCTGCTGCGGTGGAAGAGATCTTCCGTTGGGTCACCCCGCTCAACAACTTCTTCCGAGTCTGTGTTGCACCAACGGAACTCTCGGGAACCAAGATCAACCCGGGCGACCGCGTGATCATGATTTACCCGTCGGCCAACCGAGACGCCGATGTGTTCGCAAACCCGTTCGAGTTCGACATCCGCCGCACGCCCAACCACCATCTGTCGTTTGGCAACGGGCCGCACATGTGCGTGGGCGCCCCACTTGCCAGGCTCACCATGCGAGTGCTTCTTGAAGAGCTCACCAAGCGCGTTGAACCCATGAGCGTGGTGACAGAACCCGAGGTTGAGGCCAACATCTTTGCCAGGGCGGTCAAGCGGTTCGACGTCAGCGTGACGCCTCGCGCGTCCTAGACGGTGCGGCTATCCACCTCGCAACGTCAGTCGGAGGTGGATAGCCCCCAGCACTGGGGGCGACCTCTCTCGTACTGCGTCTAGACGTTGCGGCGGTAACGGCCGCCTACGTCGAACAGCGCTTGGGTGATCTCGCCAAGCGAGCATGAGCGCACAGCTTCCATCAGGACCGCAAACACGTTCTCGCCGGTGAGTGCTGCGTGCTGCAGAGCCGCAATGGCAGCTGGCCGCTGCAGTGCGTTGCGTTCCTGGAATGCAGCAAGGCGAGACAGTTGGCTCTGCTTCTCGTCGTCAAGTGCACGGGTGAGTTCCATGGTGGCGGAAATCTCGTCGCCCTCGGGATTACGGAACGTATTCACACCGATGATTGGCAACGTGCCGTCGTGCTTGCGGTGCTCATAAAGCATGGACTCGTCTTGGATGCGGCCGCGCTGGTAGCCGGTCTCCATTGCGCCAAGGACGCCGCCACGCTCGCTGATGCGTTCGAACTCGGCAAGGACTGCTTCCTCCACCAGATCGGTGAGTTCGTCCATAAGGAACGAGCCCTGCATCGGGTTCTCGTTGAACGAAACACCCCATTCCCGGTTGATGATCATCTGAATGGCCATCGCGCGGCGAACCGACTCTGCAGTTGGTGTGGTGACTGCCTCGTCGTAAGCGTTGGTGTGCAGTGAGTTGCAGTTGTCGTACAGGGCGTTGAGCGCCTGCAACGTGGTGCGGATGTCGTTGAAGTCCATCTCCTGCGCGTGCAGCGAGCGACCCGACGTTTGGACGTGGTACTTCAGCTTCTGGCTGCGCTCGTTGGCGCCGTAACGGTCTCGCATGGTGATTGCCCAGATGCGCCGTGCGACGCGACCGAGAACTGCGGACTCTGGGTCCATGGAGGAGGAGAAAAAGAAGCTGAGGTTCGGCGCAAAGTCATCGACCTTCATGCCCCGCGCAAGGTACGACTCCACGTAGGTGAACCCGTTGGCAAGCGTGAACGCAAGCTGGCTGATGGGGTTGGCCCCGGCTTCGGCAATGTGATAGCCGCTGATGGACACGCTGTAGAAGTTCTGCACCTGATGCTGCACGAAGTACTGCGCGATGTCTGCCATCACGCCAAGGCTGAACTCGGTGGAAAACAGGCACGTGTTCTGGCCTTGGTCTTCTTTCAAGATGTCTGCTTGCACGGTGCCACGCACGGCTGTGAGAGTTGAAGCCCTGATGCCTTCCAGTTGCTCTGCGTCTGGGCGGCAACCGTGTTGCTGCTCAAACCGGTCAACCTGCTGGTCGATTGCGGTGTTGAGGAACATCGCCAAGATGGTTGGCGCAGGGCCGTTGATGGTCATGGACACGCTGGTTGCAGGGTCCAACAGGTCGAACCCGCTGTAGAGAACCTTCATGTCGTCCAGCGTTGCGATGCTCACGCCAGAGTTGCCCACCTTGCCGTAAATGTCTGGCCGGCGGTCGGGGTCGGCGCCGTAGAGGGTGACCGAGTCAAAGGCTGTGGACAGACGAGTTGCGGGCTGCCCAGCGGCAAGCAGGTGGAAGCGTTCGTTGGTGCGGAACGCGTCGCCTTCGCCTGCGAACATGCGCGTGGGATCTTCGCCTTCACGCTTGAACGGAAACACGCCCGAGGTGAACGGGAAGTAGCCCGGCAGGTTTTCCTTGCGGAGGAAGCGGAGAAGATCGCCATGGTCAGTTGTCTTCGGCAGCGACACGCGGCGGACCTGGTTGCCGGACAGCGTGTCTCGGTACAAAATCGTGCGCAGTTCTTTGCCGCGGACCGACGTGATTTGCTGGTCGCCCTCGTAGCTGGCAGCAACAGCCCCCCACGAAGACACCAACGCAGTGTTGGTGGGGTCAAGCGCAGCAACAGCTTCCAGGCGAAGCGCATCGACTGCCTTGGTAGCCGTCGAGTCAGCGTTACGGTCGCGAAGTGCCGCAAGCGTTGCCTCGAACTGCTGCGCCGCCCGTGCCTGTTGGGCCTGGTGCTCTGTGTGCTCGTGGTAGCCGCGAACTCCTTCGGCGATGTCGGCAAGGTAACGCTGCCGACGTGGCGGAACAATCTGTGCGGCAACGGTTGACTCTTTGACGCTGACCACAGGCAGTTGCCCCGCAGGCATAGGAAGACCGCGTTCAATAAGCACGCTTTTGATGAACTGGTAGAACGCCGTGACACCGTCGTCGTTGAAGCGCGCTGCGCACGTGCCGAACACCGGCATGTCTTCTGGCATCTGCGTGAACGCCTGACGATTACGAATCATCTGACGACGCACGTCACGCAAGGCGTCGGCACCGCCTCGGCGCTCGAACTTGTTGATGGCCACCGCGGCAGCAAAGTCCAACATGTCGATCTTTTCCAGCTGCGACTGCGACCCAAACTCGGGCGTCATCACATACAGGGGCACATCGACAAACGGAACCACCGCGGCGTCGCCCTGGCCGATGCCTGGAGTCTCGATGAGCACCACGTCTGCTCCCCACGCACGGCAGGCAGCAATGACGTCGCTGATGCAGGCAGGAACTTCGCGGCTGTCCCGGGTTGCCATGGACCGGAAGTACACCGACGACGAGTCGATGGAGTTCATCCGAATACGGTCGCCGAGCAACGCGCCGCCGCCACGCCGACGGGTTGGGTCGATTGCGATTACTGCAACCTTCAGCTTGTCTTCTTGATCGATGCGGAACCGGCGGACCAGTTCGTCTGTCATGGACGATTTGCCAGCGCCGCCGGTACCGGTGAGGCCAACTGACGGAGCCACGCGCCGCCCTGCCGCATCGCGCAGCGTGGTGAGCGAGGCTTGGTCCAGCAGGTCGTTCTCTAGTGCAGTGATGACCCGGGACAATGCACGCTCGTCTCCACCAAGCAACGCGTCAACGTCGCCAGTCCGTGGAGCGGTGGGCGCAACGTCGCACGCAACGATCATGGAGTTGATCATTCCGGCCAAACCCAACCGCTGGCCGTCTTGGGGAGAGAAGATTCGTTCTACGCCATGGGTGTGCAGCTGCGCGATTTCGCTCGGCACGATGGTGCCGCCACCGCCGCCATAGACCTTGACGTGTCCAAAGCCAAGCTCACGGAGCCGGTCAACCAAGTACGTGAAGTACTCCACATGGCCGCCCTGATAGCTGGAAACCGCCACACCGCCGGCATCTTCCTGCACGATCGCACGCACAACTTCGTCGACCGAGCGGTTGTGGCCGAGGTGCACAACTTCGGCTCCTTGGCTCTGCAACAGGCGCCGCATGATGTTGATGGACGCGTCGTGGCCGTCGAACAGTGATGCTGCCGTGACGAACCGCACCGGGTGCTCCGGCACGTGGAGCGGCGGAGCCTCAGTAACAGGGGCCGAATTTCCAGTCGTCAACGCGCTTGTTGCCATACCTGCAGGCTACAAGGCTACGAACCTTCCTCCCAAGACCCGCGTGAACAATGAGATTCCTCACTTCTGGACCAAACTTCGCGGCAAGTCCCGAGAGCTAACCGACAGCGCCACAGCCGGGTATTGCTGCTCCGGCCCGCTGGCTTAGGCGGCGACGCACCCTGACTGGCCTCGCGAGGAATGCTCGAAGGGGTGGTTCGGTCGCGTTTCGCACGCAAAGCCGAAGCGAGACGGCTCCAGTAACGGGTGAAGCACCTTGGCGTAATCGTCGTCGACTATCTGCAGTTGATGACGAGGCGCCGCCAGGAGAACCGTCAGACTAATACTGCTGAGCTGCCGCTTCTTGAAGCAGTTGGCCAGCGAGCTGAACGTTCCAATCGTCTCGATCGCTCAGCTTTCTTGCGGTGTGGAGTTCCGTCAGGACAAGCGGCCGTAGCTGTCGAATCTTCGCGAGTCCGGTGAAATTCAGCAGGCCGCCGAGGTCGTCAGGGTCTTGCAGGGCGATGACTACTACCCGAGGTAACCCTCAGTAGTAACTAATCAGCTCGCCTCCGAACTCGGGGTCCCAGTCGTCGCCATCGCTCAGCCTCCCGTGGTGTCGAATCGCGTAAAGGCGAACCGCCAGTATTCGAGAATCCGACAAAATTGGAACAGGTGGCCGATGTCCTCTGTCTCCAAATGCGCCTCGCCAACCTCACCAAACCGCGACCAGGCCGGGTTTCTCAGTCGTTAAGCCAACCCAGTTCACGTAACGAACTGCCCATTTCTGCTCTCGATGCCGGCCGTGAATCTCTCAAAACGAACGGAGCACCTACGGCGAATCGAGACCCCAAGCTCCCCCAAACGTCAGAAGGCCAGACCCGAAACTTCGCCCTTGTTTTGTCGCCCTCGAACAGCAATAAATCAAATATGACGCCGCGACGGTAAATGATTCCACCAATCGAACGGCGATGAACAAAGAGCGGTCGTCCGCCCTGCATTACCCGACATTCCAGAAGATCAAGGCACAGGATGTCTCCGACGAGCGGAACGCGACGGTTCCTCGAAGTGAAACTTCCAACCAATAGGATCACCAGCCAGCCTTAGCCCTCAAAAACGGAAAACCGACAGAAAGTGACTCTGCAATCCATTCCCGATCACTCGAACACACGTGCGCTTCTCCGTAATCCATTCCGCAATGATACTGAATTGATCTTGCACCAGAAGGGCAGTTGCCGGCACCATCCTTTTCGTTGGAGATGAGTTCTGAGGAATTTGAACAAGCAGATGTTGTCGGCGTTGACCGTGGTTCCGCACGACCGGTTCAGGTCCGGGAACTTCACTGAAACCGACAGGTCAGCCGTGACCGGCACGTTTTCATCGACTCCAAAACTTGCTCGCAAGATACGTAACCGGTTACCAAGTCCCGAGTCCGAGTCCAGCCATACCATGGCGACGAGGTAGCGGACTTTCATTGCTGCTTGCTCGGTAGGGAAATGACCGCGATTCCTCACAGGGCGTCTGAATCGGGCGTTGAGCCTGCATCAACCTCACCAGCCGTGCCGGGTGACTTCGCCTGCGCCACCAGGCCTTCATCGAGCCCACCTGGCCTACTCTTGGATTGGATAGGCGGTCGGCAAAATACCAGACGCACCCTCTGGACACACCAGCCAATGCCCTGATTCCTTGACCAAAGGCAGAACGATGTTGGCGCCCGGTACTGTTCGACCCTCAAAAGTGATGCTGGCGTATCCTCTGTCGGACCAAGGCGAGTTAGCGCCCGAGTGATTCGATTCAAGGAAAGGGCGCTCGAACGCACGAGCTTCAATGTCCAGTTCTTTTCGGAGTTGGTTTAGCTCAGCTCGCGAAGCTGCACAGACAAGGAGAGGTCGACCGCTGTAAAAGTCCGAATAAAATTCACGTGTCGCCGACCGAAGAGCGGCTGACTGTTTCGACTGGGCGCGTGCCCACCAAAACCCAAATACAGCTAGCAGCAACGCTGCAGTTAGAAAACCCATCAACCGGTTCCGGGGGTCGGTCACGTCAGATTCGGAAGTCGCTGTCATTTTGATCTTGTTTGTTGATGTCCCAATATGAGGGTGCTTGGAGGCTCACTTCGAGTGGTGTCACCGATGTTTAAACCTAGCTGACGTGACCTCCGATACCCTTCTTGCTCGTGACGGTCTTCAAAAGGTCAGTTGCGGATCCGACGCCAGCCGACGTGAAGAGGGTGAATCGCACCGGGTTCTGTGGAGGCAGTTCAATCCGCGAAAGGATTGATTGTGCCATCAGGAAGGAAGTATCTGGAGGAGTTGAAACAGCGAGCAATCAGGCTCGTGGCGGGGGCACGTGAGCAGGATGAGGGCTTGTCGCCGCATGCTGCCGTGGTCCGTATCGCGAAACTGGTTGGGGCGCATGCGGACACGTTTCGGGTCTGGGCGCGTCAGACCGATATCAATGCTGGGCGAAGACCGGGCGTGACCACGGAGTCCGCAGTGCGGATCAAAGAGTTGGAACGTGCGGTCCGCGAGTTGAAACATGCGAATGAGATCCTGCTCGCGGCGTCAAGTTTCTTCGCGGGGAACTCGACTGAGCGACTTCCGTTCTAGTTTCGGTTGTTGACTTCGCCTATGTGTTCACGCGGGCTGGGATGGCGTTCACTGCGTTCGTGATCGATGTCTTCTCGCGGCGCAGTGTTGGGTGGCGTGTCGCTGGCCGGATGCCGACTGCTTTGCCGCTCGACGCCCTGGAGATGGCGTTATGGACACGGGCTCAAACCAACGAGCTCGTGGCCGGGCTGATACGTCACAGTGATGCCGGGTCGGTTTACACGAGTCTTCTGTACACGGATCGTCTTATCGAAGCTGGAGCGCTTGCGTCGATCGGAACCGCCGGTGATTCCTACGATAACACGATGGCCGAGCAACTATCGGGTTGTATAAGGCCGAGATGGTTTGGCCTGAAGGACCATGGCGCAACGTCGAGCACCTCGAGCTCGCTACCGCTGACCATGTCTGGTGGTTCAACAACTGCCGGATACAGGGTTCGATCGGCTACGACACGCCGGTCGAACACGAACAGAAGTATTACGCTCAACAAGAACCCGGCGAGCAGATCGCTCCCGGACAAAAAGCCCTCCAAAAGACCCGGTGCGATTCAGTTGTTGCATCGTGGCCGGACCAATGAACCGTTGCACACGGCCCGGATACTGTTACTGACTACTGCAGAACGCTTAAGCCCGAGGTTTTGGCGAAACGTTTGGATGTGATGCTCGCGTTTGGTGATCCGAAAGGGCAGGTGTACGAGGCGTGAATGACGAAAGAGCTTGTTCGTGGTCTGTACACGCTGTGGGGGAAACCCGATTACGCCGAGCGGTGGATTGATTCGCTCATCGATGATTGCCGGGCTTCAGCGGTGCCGGAAGTGAGAAGACTTGGTCGGATGTTGAAGCAGTGGCGTGGCCCGATTCTAAGTTGGCATACGACCGGAGCATCGAACGGTCCGGCCGAGGGTTTGAACTCGATCATCAAATAGATCAAACGCGTAGCGACCGGTTTCCGACGGTTCGATCACTACCGGACAAGGATCCTGGTTCGATAGTGGCCGAAGTTCGCGAACCCGGCAGCGACCTTTGAACTTCTTGATGATCGAGTACAACCCCTCGGTCGGTCCGTTGACGCGCATGTCGCACGGCCTGTCAGGATCTTTGTGTAAGGGACTGATCCGTGAGGGTCCGCGGTACTGCACCGCTGCCGCTTGCAAGTAGCGGATTGTCGTGTTGAACCGATGCACCTTGTTGCCAAGACCCGCGTGAACGATGCAAATCCTCGCAGTCGAGTTGCCGAAGTCGGGATCGGCCTTAACACGACGCCAAGAATCGTCAGGTTCGGGCGGGCACGTCACGGCGAACTGCACGTTGAAAGGTGAGAGTGGGTGCGCTCAGCAGGTTTGGGTGTGCCCTGCAGCCTGCTGAAGGCGCCCAACCCTGCTGAGCGCACCCACCCGTTAGACCAGCCTTTCCCGGCAGGCTCTTGGCCCACATCGACAACTCTGCTCGAATTTCTCGCCAACGTGTCTGATGGGTTGCTCCACCTCGGGTTCAACTCCGATCCCTCCGTTCACCGCTCGGCCGCGCCCGTTGGTTCTGTAGCAACCAACGTCGCGAAAAGCGGCCTCCGGAGGCCGCTGGAGACCAACGTTGGTTTGCGGCAACGCCAACGTTGGTTGCTGGGGAGACAAGGTTGGTTCCAGACGCCGTCGCCGCAGGCAGCGGCTTGCCTGAGATGTGGCCAAGAAGATCGGCCGAACCTTGGCGAAGTGGGTCTGTACGGTCGACCGGATGAAACGCACCCCACTCGCTCTGATCGGCGGCATCGTCGGATTGGCGCTGTTGTCCACAGTTGGCTCTACAACGGCTGCGCAAGGCGCAAGCAAGAGCACCAAGAAAGCCACCACGAAGAAATCAGGTCCCACGACTACCGTCAAGGCTGTCGCTGCACCAACCACGGTTGCCAGCAAGAACGTTCCCACGCTGAAGATTGCGACCATCCCGGATCAAGACCCAGCCAAGCTGCAACGGCAGTTCACCTTGGTGTCCCAGTACCTGGCAAAGACCACCGGTCTTAAGGTGGAATACGTCCCGGTAACGGAGTACGCAGCGGCTGTCAGCGGGTACCGAATTGGTGACCTTGACCTGGTCTGGTTCGGCGGTCTGACTGGTGTACAGGCCGCAAAGCAGTTGCCGGGATCGTTGTACATCGGTCAGCGAGACATCGACGCCAAGTTCAAGAGCGTGTTCATTGCCAACGCCAACTTCAAAGCGCCCGCCATCGACTCCGTCGGAAAGTTGTCGTACGTCAAGGGCGAATCGCTCACGTTCGGCAGTGAGATTTCAACTTCGGGGAGGTTGATGCCGCAGTTCTTCCTCGACGAAGCCGGCCTCGACCTGTCGGATTTCAAGGGCCAGCCCGGCTTCAGCGGCAGCCACGACAAGACCATTCGCCTGGTCGAAGCTGGCACGTTCACGGTTGGCGCGTTGAACAAGGCCGTGTGGGATTCCAACGTGGCCAACAAGACCGTGGACACCACCAAGGTGCGCGTGATCTTCGAAACGCCGACCTACTTCGATTACCACTGGCTTGCTCGCCCTGACACGGACAGGAAGTTCGGCGCTGGGACAACTGCGAAACTGCAGGCAGCCATCCTTGGCCTGGACAAAGACATCCCAGAGCAGAAGGCCATTCTCGATCTGTTCAGCGCAACCCAGTTCATTCAGACGAAAGCTGAGAACTACGGCCAGATCGAGCAGACCGCGAAACGCCTCAGCCTGCTCTGAGCGCCTAAGTTTTCGCCGTGCGCTTCAGCTTTGACCAAATTGGCGTGCGGTATCCGGGCGCCACGTCCGACGCAGTCACCGACGTGTCATTCAGCATCCAACCAGGCGAGTGTGTCGGCCTTCTCGGGCCAAGTGGGTCCGGGAAGACCACCCTGCTCAACGTTGCAGCTGGGCTGGTAGTGCCCACGTGTGGGACGGTGCAGCGAGACGGAGTCGACCTTGGTTCCATGAGCGCAACCCAACGACGCAAAAGCGACGCCATGGTCGGGATGGTTCACCAGCAACTCAACCTCACGGCGTCGCTGCGCGTGGTCCACAACGTCAACGCTGGGTTGCTGGGAACGTGGTCGCCGCTCAAGTCGATTCGGTCCTTATGGTTCGGCGCGTTGGAACAGAAAGATGCAGCAGCTGCGCTTGATCGCCTAGGTATTGCGGATCGCCTTCACGCCCGCACTTCCGACCTTTCCGGCGGCCAACAACAACGCGTCGCGGTCGCCCGCGTCCTCCGTCAACAAGCAGCAATGTTGATTGCCGACGAACCGGTGAGCGCCGTCGACCCTGCGTGGAGCGACGAGGTCTTGTCCATCTTGCGAACCGAGGTGGCGGAGCGCCGTGCGTTGCTGTTAGTCAGCCTGCACGACGTTGCGTTGGCCCAGCGGCATTGCAGTCGACTCATCGGGCTCAGGTCTGGCCGCGTGGTGTTCGATATGCCAACAGAACTCGTCACGCCGACCGATATCGCCGCACTGTACGCATTTGACCGGTCTCCAGTTCTGTTGTGATTCCCGCGGAACACTGGCGGTCTGACTCATGAGTGAGGTCGCAGAGCGCTGGTTCGACGTCACGTTGGCCGAAGCTGGTCAGGGAGTCACCCGCAGCCGCACCCGTGCAATTCGGGGGCCAGCGGGGCTGCGTTGGCTATGGACAATTGCCGGCGTCGCCGTGCTGGTGTGGACCGGCTCGGAACTGGGGATCGGCAGTCGGGCGCTAGTCAACGGCAGTGGTATTGGCGAGTTAGGAAAATTCGTCAGCGCGTCGTATCGACCACTGGTTACCTGGGAGTTGGCGCGCACCGTCGTTGACGCCACGCTGATCACGCTCGCCTACGCAATCATCGGGACGGCACTCAGCGTTGCGGGTGGTCTGTTGTTCGGTGTACTTACAACCCGCGCCCGTCACGACAACCTTGGGCTGTCAACGCCCGGTCGGGTACTACGTCTGCTGACAATCCCTGTGCGAGGCACGCACGAGGTGCTGTGGGCACTGCTGTTCGTCAACATCCTCGGCATCAATCCTCTGGTTGCGGTTCTTGCGATTGCGCTCCCGTTTGGAGCGGTGAGCACGAGAGTCTTCGCCGAGCTATTCGAAGCACAGCCTCGGGCGCCGTTTCAGGCCTTACGTGCAGGCGGCTCGACTCGGTGGCAGGCGTTCTTCTACGGAGTCTTTCCCGCAGCGGCTCGTGACCTCGGGTCCTACGCGTTCTACCGTTTTGAGTGCGCCATCAGATCATCTGCGGTACTCGGTATCGTCGGAGCCGCCGGCCTTGGACAACAGATCTTTCTCTCTGCGTTACAACCCAACTACCGGGAGATGTGGACATTCATATGGCCACTGATCATGCTCTCCGCGGTCGCAGACGCCGCATCGTCTGCAGTCCGCAGGTCCGGCCGGTCAGGAGCTGGTCGCTTCGCACACGTGATTCGGAGACCAAGCATTGCGTTGGGCCTGATGGCTGCGTGCGTCGCCATTTCGTGGTGGAAGTTGCACATCTCGTTACCCACGCTGTGGAGCTCGCGGACACGTAAGGAGTTCGGGTTCGTCCGAGATAACTTCCTTCCGCCAGATCTGTCACGCAACCACCTCGCCGTGTTGTGGCCAGCTGCGCGCCAGACGGTCGCCATTTCCATCGGGTCGATCGTGATCTCGCTGGCGATGGCGATACCCCTGGCGTTGATGACGGCTCGGCTGCCAGATGGCGGGATCCTTCGGCGATTGCTTTCGTGGTGCGGACGGCTGGCCCTTCTGATCGCCCGGGCAATTCCTCCAGCGGTGTGGGCGTTCCTTGCCGTTCTTGTGTTCTTCCCCGGCCCACTTCCAGCCACGGTTGCGCTTGGGATTTACAACGCTGGCGTGCTTGGGCGGCTGCTGGCCGAAGTGGTGGAAAACCTTGACCACCGTCCGCTCAGAGCGTTACGCGCGTCTGGTGCGTCGGGGTTTGCTGCCAACGCGTACTCAACGCTTCCGCAGGCTGCACCGTCGTTCGCGACCTATTCGTTGTATCGGTGGGAGGTCGCAATGCGCGAAACCATCGTGGTTGGCGTTGCCGCAGCCGGGGGCATCGGCGCACACATCAAACAGGTGATGGCAGCATTCGCGTACGACAAACTTGCCGGGTCAGTCATCGTGTTGCTGGCCATAACTTGGGCGGTGGACGTCCTCAGCACGACGCTGCGTCGTAGGTTGATGCAGTGAGAGTGACCGCTCCAACAACGCTCCGCCGATACGCGCGCTGGACGAAACCAGCGGTGCTGTGGTTGCTTGCAGCAATCGCCATCTGGTGGTCATGGGACCGAGGCCGACCGTATCGGGAAGAGATTCAGCTCCGCCTCGATGTCAAGGTTGAGGCTGCACCTCTCATCGGAAGACTGGTGTGGTCACCATCGCCCGCGCACCTGGTGCCGCTGATAATTGGCGTACTTATCATCGTATTCTGGCCACGGCTGACGCCGCGCCTCTCGTTCGGATGGGCATCAACTGCTGCCGCTGTCATGACAGGGGCATTCGCTGTCTCCTTGGCCGCAACGGACGGGTTTGCCCGTTTGATGGACCCAGTTGTGGACGAAACCGAGTACTGGGTGAACCTGGACAGGTTGCCGTCGATATCGCAGACCGTTTCGTCTTGGAGCGACTGGCGGTTCCTGCTGGACTACACCACGCACCTCAAGGGCCATCCACCAGGCTTCATCGTTCTCTTGCAGTCGTTGGAGTGGGTTGGACTTGGGCAACCCTGGGTGACGGCGACCATCTCGTGGTTGGCACTCGCGGCGGTCACTCCTGGCGTCATGACAACAATCCGCGCGCTTACAGATGAGCAACGGGCCAGAGCTATTGCGCCATTCCTCGCAGTGGCACCGTTTGCCGTCTGGATGGCCACCTCTGCCGACGCCTTCTTTGCGTGCCTGTTGATTTGGGGATGCGCGTGTATCGCGATCGCAGTCCGTTGTGCTGGGCACCGACGTGCAGCCTTGTTGGGTGTGGGCGGCGGGCTGCTGCTTGCGTTCGGCCTCTTCTGCACGTACGGAGCCGCCGTGTTCATGGTGGTCCCGGTTGCGTTGGTGGCATTGGTTCCTGGCGCCTCGTATGGCCGCCGCGGCTCCGTGCTGGTGAGCGCCGCTGTCGCTGCGAGTTTGGTGACTGCGGTGTTCTGGATCGCAGGCTTTTGGTGGTTCGACGGCCTCTCAACCACGAGAGACTTTTACAATTGGGGAACGGCCCAGTTCCGCCCGCAGCGCTACTTCGTTGTTGCCAACATCGCTGCGTTACTGATCGCGCTTGGCCCTGCGTTCGTGGCAGGAGTTGCTCGCCTCGGACGAACACGACTCTGGGTCTTGGTTGGTTCTACGTTGTTGGCTGTGACCGCCGCAGACGTGTCGGGCTACAGCAAGTCCGAAGTTGAACGGATCTGGCTGATCTTCATGCCGTTCCTGCTGACCGTCACCAGCACACTCCCCCGCCCCCGTATGTGGCTGGCCGTGCAGCTGTGCCTGGCTTTGGTTCTCCAGGTTTGGCTGCAAACAAAGTGGTGACACACCCGACAGTTTGGTAGAAGCTGATTCTTACCAAGTAGACGGCGCGTCGCCGCTACGCTGACCGGATGGCCAAGGCTGAGCGTTTCAAGGTGTCGACTTCCGGTCAACTATCGCTCCCGGCCGCGGTGCGTCGGCGATGGCATCTTGGCAACGGCGGACACGTCGATGTGATCGACCTCGGGTTTGGTGTGTTGACCGTTCCGGCGGGCACCGCCGGTCACCTGCTTGATCAGGTCTTGCCGGCCGACGTCCATTACGCCAACGTGGCGGCCGAGTCGGATCCAGATCTCAAGACGGCCTAACCATGACTGTGGTCTTGCTGGATGACCACCTGCTTCGAGACTGGTTGTCTGGTCCCGATCCGGCGCTCCGAAGATCCATCGGCCGCGCAGAGGTGGCAACAACCAACCTTTGGTATGCCCGTCTCTGCAAGAGCGCCGCTGGCCACTCTGGTGGTGCGCTCCTTGGATCATGGTCCGGCGTTGAACGAGCTGCTGTGATCAGTGGGCTGGTGGCGCTCCCGGAGCAAGTGCTCATCGTTCCGATGAAAGACCTTGCGTGGCAGATGGGCCAGTTGGCCAGCGAACATCACGGGCTCTCCACGCTGGGCGCCGAAGCTGTTGCAGCGGCAGCGCGCCTCACGGCCCGAATGCTTGTGTCCGCTCGAGACGACGGACCAGGTATCCGCCACGCCTGCACCACGCTCCGCATCCGCTACCAAACGCTGGCTCGTTAGCTAGGAGTCAACGTAAGGCGAAACGGGCCGGGTCTATGCTCGCAACGGAAGGACGCCGCCATGACGCAGAGTTCCAGGATCCTGTTCACTTGTCGCCCGTTGTCTGGCCACTTCGAGCCGCTGCTTCCGCTTGCCGTGGCGGCTCGGGCTGCTGGGCACATGGTCGGGTTCGCGTCAGGTGCCCCGATAGTGGATCGCGCTCGGGATTCAGGATTCACTACGTTCGAGGCTGGTCCTCCTGAGTCGTTCCGAGCCGAGTGGGCGCCGCTGTATCCGGCTCTGTCCACACTCGTTGCCGATGAACAGCGCAGGTTCTTCTTCACCGAGATCTTCGCCAACCTCGAACTCGCACCACGTGCGACCGATCTGCAGGCGATCATGTCAACATGGCGACCAAACCTCGTCGTTCATGAGATGGCGGAGTTGGCCGCGCCGATGGTCTGCACGGCCATGGGCATTCCGTACGTCGACGTCGGGTACGGCGCCCTGATCCCGCGAGCCTTGCTCGGGGCCGCAGGTTCGGCCGCCGCCCCGCACTGGACAGCACGTGGACTGACCCCCCACCCGCTTGCCGGGGCGTTCCGCTACCTCTACATCGACCCGTGCCCACCGACGCTCCAGAATCCCGAAATCACCGACATCGGGGCTGTCCAGGCGATCCGGCCGGCGGCAGGCGAAACGCGCACAGCGCAACGATCCGAGTTGCTCGATGCCCTGCCACCGGGGCGAATCGTGTACGTCACGTTGGGGACGATCTGGAACACCGACATGGACGTGTTCCGCCTCCTGATCGATGCGCTGCACGACCACGTCAATCTCGTCGTCACAACCGGTCGACAGAACGACCCGGCGATCCTTGGAGTTCAACCGAACAACGTCATCGTCCGTAACTACATTCCGCAGGACGAGCTACTCCCATGGTGTGATGTGATCGTCGCCCACGGCGGGTCGGGGACGGTGCTTGGCGCGCTGGCTCACGGGGTGCCATTGCTCGTGGTCCCCCAGGGCGCCGACCAGTGGAGCAACGCCGTGCACATCATCACCGCAGGCGCAGGACTGCGGTTGCTCCGCGACGAACTGACCACGACAGCGGTGCATGATTGCGTGATGACGCTGCTCAGCGAGCCGTCTTACCGCCGGGTTGCGGCACGCATCAAAGACGAGATCGCCACCATGCCCCCCGCCAGGCAAGCCCTCGCCGCCATCGAGACCCTGCTGTGAGTTCTCGAACCGCGCATACCTGAGAATCGTTGTCCTCGCGGTCGACGTTGGACCAGCTCAAGTCTTCGCCCGTTTGCCTGAACGAAGGGACAACCCGGTGAGACCGCGGATGACGAACGCGTCTGTGTAGCTGGGCTCCGCGACAAGGGCCAGATCGGGTGCTTCGTTGCGCACCACTGCGAGCGAAACTTCAATTTCCGCACGGGCCAAGGGAGCCCCGACGCAGAAGTGGATTCCGCCACCAAATCCAACGTGGGTCATGTCGCCACGCCCTGTGTCGAACCGATCAGGACCTGCGAAACGCGCTGGATCTCGGTTGGCTGACCCAAACAACATCGCGATCTCCTCCCCCGCCCGTAGCCGTTGGCCAGCAATCTCTACGCCGTCTTCCAACACCCACCGCTCGAAGAGCTGCAGCGGGGCATCCCAACGGAGCATCTCCTCAACCGCGGTGCGCGGATCCACTTCGCCTGAGACCAGTCGTTGCCATTCACCGGGATGCAGCATGAACGCGCGCATACCGTTGCCCAATGTGTTGACGCTCGCCTCGTGACCGGCGTTGAGCAGGACAATCGTTGTGCATACGATCTCATCGTCGGTGAGGCGTCGGCCATCATCTTCAACGTTGACCAGCGCACTGACCAACGCGTCGTCGGGCGACCTTCGCTTCTCGGCGATGAGCTCCCGCGTGTAGGTCATGAACTCGGCGGCGGCCGTATCCGCCGAGGCCTTCTGCTCGTCGGACGCATTCAGCTCGTACATCCGCACGATTGCGTGTGACCAGTCCAACAACTGTCTGGCATCGGCAACTGGCACGCCCAACATCTCGCAGATCACTGCCACCGAGTACGGCTGCGCGTAGTCCGTGATGAGGTCAAACGTTCCATCGCCGCGCTCCAAGCAGCTTCGCAACGTGGCAGTTGCCGTGGCTTCCAGGAAGGGCCGCAACTGCCCCACCGACCGGACGGTGAACACCTTGGAGATGAGCTGACGAATGCGAGTGTGATCGGGTGGCTCGAGGGACAACAACGACCAACGCTCGTGCTCACGGAACCTTGCCCACCGGGGGTCTGGTTCAGCTCGCCCAAGCGCAGCGTGCGAATACAGGTGCTCATAGGTTCGACCCAGCCGTCGATCCCGCAGCGCTTCGTGAATGTCCGCGAAGCGAGTCAAAACCCACTGCCCACTAGCTTCGTTCCAAAAGATCGGAGTCGCCTCGCGTAGCACGGCCAGATCCGGATACGGGTTGGCGATGAACCCAGAGTCGGTTGGACGGAAGTACACAGAGGGATCCGGCAACGATGCCGAGTCGTCAGCGGAGAGTTCTGAAGCCACTCTGGGACCGTACCCGACGCGCGTTTAGGTCGTCGAAGACATTGTACCCCTAGCTTGCTCAAACGGACAGACGTCCTGCTTGTCTGTCCTTACGGGAAGTTTCAAGGAAGTTTCAAGGAGTTTTGATGGAACGTGGCTGGAAGGTCCTTGCGACCACGTCACTTGGTTCGTTCATGGTGTTCGTCGACACCTCCATTCTCAACGTCGCGTTTCGTGCGATGGTCAAAGACTTCGGGCCAGAGCAACAGCAGCGTCTCACCTGGACGTTCAGCGCGTACAGCATCGCCTTCGCCTCTGCCCTCCTGACTGCCGGGCGAGCCGGTGACCGCCTCGGCCGCAAGCGCGTGTACCTGGCGGGCGTCGCCCTCTTTGCAGTGGCGTCTGCTGGTTGCGCCATGGCGTCCAGCGTCAACATCTTGATTGCGTTCCGCGTGTTGCAGGCGTTTGGCGGAGCACTGGTTGTGCCAGCAGCCCTTGCACTGGTTCTTCCGGAGTTCCCGCCGGAGAAGCGCAGCACGGCAATCGGCATCAGCGGGGCGATCGGCGGATTGTCCGCAGCAGTCGGTCCGGTCCTCGGCGGTTTCCTGGTGGACACGTTCGGCTGGCGTTCGGCATTCACGATCAACCTCCCGGTGTCTGTGGTCGCTCTTGTTGCCGGGTCGCGAATCCTCAAGGAATCAAAGGACAATTCAGCGGTGACGTTTCCCGATCCACTCGGAGGCGTGCTTGCAATGGTTGGCTTCGGGTTGCTGACCGCGTCGATTGTGGAGGGCGATCGGTGGGGTTGGGGTTCTACAAGGGTGGTCGGAGCAATCGTGCTGGGCATCGCAACGCTCGCCTGGCTGGTTCAGCGCTGCCGGACACAGCCGGTCCCTGTGGTCGACCTGTCCCTCTTCAGCTACCGCTTCTTCACGGCAGCAAACCTTTCGGCGTTTCTGTTCTCGATGGGCTTCTTCGGGATGTTCATCACCAACGTGACGTTCCTGCAGGCCGTGTGGGGTTACACGCCGCTTCGCTCTGGGCTGGGCTCTAGCCCTGGGCCAATCATGGCGGCCGTCTTTGCTGGTCCGGCCGGAGCATGGGCTGCTCGTTACGGCCACAAGCGGATCATTGTCCCGGGGGTCACCATTTACGCGTTAGGCATCGCACTGGTTCTGCTGTCTGCGGACAGTAAGCCCGCATACTTCACCACGTTCTTCCCCGCGTATCTCATCACCGGCGCCGGCGTTGGCCTGGTTATCGCTACCCTCGGCAGCGCGGCAAACGCGTTCCTGCCGCCCAACCGCTTCGGGATGGGTTCGGCAGTCAACTCCACCGGGCGCCAAATCGGCGCCGCCCTCGGTATCGCTGCTGTGACCGCCTTACGAGCTGGTAACGACACGTCGCTTGCCGGTTACCGACGTGCGTGGATCTTCATCCTGGTGGTGTCGCTTTTTGCCGGTCTTGCGATGCAGCTGCTGTTTGTGCGTCCAACCGAAGCGCAGGTCGAAGCGTCCCGCTGACTTCGGCTTTCCGTAGGCGGAGTCGCCGCAATCCTTAGGGTCGGTAACCGGCGAATCCTTTGCCTTCGGCGACCAGCTTCTCGATCAGCGCTGCGGGCTTCCAGTGGGCACCAAGCTCGGCCTCAAGCGCACGCAACCGCTCCAGCACCGTTGGAAGACCAATGTGGTCCGCCCACCACATAGGGCCGCCACGGTATGCGGGCCAGTTGTAGCCGTTGATCCAAATGATGTCGATGTCCGACGGACGGATGGCCTTGCGCTCCTCCAGGATTTTGGCGCCTTCGTTGATCATCGGCAGCACAAGGCGTTCCACAATCTCGTCGGAAGTAAACGTGCGCGCCGGCTTTCCGCTCTTGGCTGCGAACTCCTTGATGATGCCTTCCGTGACAGGTGACGGGGACGAGTTGCGGTTGGCGTCGTAGTCGTAATAGCCAGCCGATGTCTTCTGCCCACGGCGGTCCAGTTCGCACAGCCGGTCCCGGATGGTTGCGCCTTGCGACTTTTCCTTCACCCAGCCGATGTCCAACCCTGCGAGGTCGCTCATCTGGAACGGTCCCATCGCAAAACCGAAGTCATACAGCGCTTGGTCAACCTGCCATGGCATGGCGCCTTCATCGAGCAACGCCTGTGATTCACGCGACCGCTGGAACAGCATCCGGTTGCCGACGAAGCCGGGGCAAACCCCAACCAGTGCAGCGATCTTGCCGATCTTCTTGGAGATCTGCATGGTGGTGTTGATCACGGGCAACGACGTGTGATCGGCACGGACCACCTCGACAAGCTTCATCACGTTTGCCGGCGAGAAGAAGTGCATACCGATGACCGATTGCGGACGCGTTGTTGCAGACGCAATCTCGTCGATGTTCAGCGCGCTTGTATTTGTGGCCAGAATCGCTTCGGGCTTACAGATCTGATCGAGCGTCGAGAAGATTTCCTTCTTGATGTCCATCCGCTCGAAGACGGCTTCGATGACCATGTCGCACTCGGCAAGCGCAGACAGGTCCAGCGCTGGCGTGATCATGCCCATCCGCCGGTCGACGTCTTCCATCGGAAACCGGCCGTTCTTTGCGCTTCGTTCGTAGTTAGCACGCACCACGCCAAGACCACGGTCGAGTGCTTCCTGCTTCTGTTCGACGATGGTTACCGCGAAGCCAGCGTTGACGAAGTTCATGGCGATCCCGCCGCCCATGGTTCCTGCGCCGATGACGCCGACAGACTTCACCGGAATAACGGGCGTGTCAGCTGGTACGTCTGGGATCTTCCACACTTCGCGCTCTGCGAAGAACACGTAACGCTGCGCAGCGGACTCTGCGCTGGTCACCAGGCCACCAAAAAGTTTCCGTTCCGTCTGGATGCCCTCCTCGAAGGGCAAGGAGACAGCAGCCTCAACACACTGGATGATGCTCTCGGGCGCCTTGAAGCCGCGGAACTTGCGGGCGTTAGCGGACCGGAAAGCGGTGAACAGCGCTGCATTGCCACGATCGGCAACAAGCTTTGCGTCGTTTTCGCTGACCTTCACCAACGGACGCTTCTCCGCAACGAGTCGCTTGGCAAACGTCAACGCATCGGCACGGAGGTTGCCTTCGGTTGCCAACTCGTCGACAAGACCCATGGCCAGGCACTCGGCGGCCGGCACGTGTGTACCCGCTGTCATCATCTCCAAAGCCTTCTGTGCACCTACGATGCGCGGCAGGCGTTGTGTGCCACCGGCGCCGGGCAACAGCCCGAGGTTGACCTCGGGAAGCCCGCACTTGGCTGACGGCACAGCAATGCGGTAGTGGGCGCACAGCGCAACCTCTAGGCCACCACCCAGTGCTGTGCCATGAATTGCGGCAACGACCGGCTTGGGCGATGACTCCATGAGCTGCTGCACTTCGAACAGGCTTGCGCCCTTAGATGCGCCACCGAACTCGGTGATGTCCGCACCGGCGATAAACGTGCGGCCAGCGCAGATCAGCACGATGGAGGTGGTCTGCGTGTCTGCGATTGCTGCGGTGAACGCACCATGGAGCCCGTCTCGGACCTTGGCACTGAGCGCGTTGACGGGTGGCGAGTCGAGGGTGATGACTGCGACATCACCGTCGATTGTGAGATCGGTGACTTCGTTGATTGCTGGCATTCGGTGCTCCTGGGCGGTGCGGTAAGCCCCTGATTGAATCGGACCAAGACACCATGCCGCAAACCCCGCTGCCCGTGCCGGGAAACGAGGCGGTCTTTCCCGAGAGGTTCAGGCTTTGCGTTCGGTGTTGCGGAACGTCGTCAGAACCGCCACGGCCATTGCCAGCCAGAGCGCAGCGGTGGGTCCGGTGGCTCCGGTGATACCACCGGTCCACTGACCTTTGTTGTAGCGCCACTGGACCAGCACCTGCACGAAGAGCAACGCGGAGATCACTCCGGGAATGAGCACAAGCGCCTTGATCTTTGACACTGCGCCGGCGATCAGCATCACGCCAAGTAGCAACGTCAGCAGCGCGCTGAACTGGTTGAACCACAGCACGTTGGTCTCGTACTTCCATGCGACTCGCTGGCCCTGCTTGGCAAAGAAGTCGCCATCTCTCGCAACCAGCCATCCAACGAATCCGGCCACGACGGCCAAACCGCCGATTGCGGTCCATGTCCGAGTTGCCCCCGCTTGTCCGTTGCGCAGTGCCCCGTCAACGCCGAGGTGGCGGCCAGCACCAACAGCCCACAGCAACATGTGGATGGCGAACATGAGGTAGTACGACCACGGCCACTCGTACGCCTTGTCGTAGTTCAGCACCGACAACGCGATGGAAATACTCAACCCGGCGCCCAGCAACGCCACCCAACGAGTTTTGAAACCGATGATGAGCAACGCTGCCAGCGCGATCTCTGTGAGCAGCGTGACCCAGCCGAACAGCCGGTATTGCTTCAGCACCACGTTTTCGACGAACCATGCATAGGGCTTCCACACAGGCAGTCGCACCGCAGAGTCAACGTATTTGTACAGACCGTTTTGCAGGTCCAAGCCGAAGTCACTTGGCCGCTTCCACTCCAAGTTGGCCAGCCACATCACGCCGACCACCATCCGCATCAGACCAATGGCCCAGCCGGACAGCCGTTCGTCCAAGGACGAGAAACGGGCGAGGGCCTTTGGCTGCTTCATGGGCCACAAACTACGCACACGGCGCCCGGCGCGCCGGGACACCAGCTTTTGGTTTTCTCAGGTTCGCTTCGACGGGTCCGCAACGCTGGCGCGAAGGGTGGCCGTGGCGAACTCTTGCATGCCCTCGTCGAAGGAGACTTCTGAGCGATAACCAAGCCCGGATTCGGCGGCATCGGTGGCAGCGAAGACGTGGCGAACGTCGCCGAGACGGTACCGACCGTTGACAACCGGCCACATCGGGTGATCCGTTGTCACCCCGAACGCTGCCGCCAAAGCGTGAGCCATCTCCCCAACGGTGCGCGACTGGCTTGAGGCAACGTTGAAGGCACGATTGGATGCACCAGTTGGTGGCGTTACGTCTTGATTCATAAGTGCGCACACGTTGGCGCGAGCGATGTCTCGCACGTGGACGAAGTTGCGCCGTTGGTTGCCATCCTCTGTCACCTGCGGTGCAACCCCACCCGCGAGCGCGGACCGAAAGATGGATGCGACACCCGCATACGGAGTGTCTCTTGGCATGCGTGGCCCGTAAACGTTGTGGTAGCGCAGAGCGACCGCACGCACGTCGTGCTCCCGGGCAAAGGCCCACAGCAAGTGCTCTTGGTGCAGTTTGGTTGCCGCGTAAACGTTGCGCGGATCAAGCGGAGCGGACTCCGGGATTGCCTCGCCAACAAGGGAGTTGCCGCACTGTGGACACGACGGCTCGAAGTCTCCTGCGTCGAGGTACTCCACCTTCCGAGGCGCTGGGGTGACAACACCATGGACGCCGCAGCGGTATCTGCCCTCTCCGTAAACCACCATGCTGGACGCAAGCACGACGCGGCCGGCGAAGTTGATGTCATGCAGTGCCTTCAAGCCGATGGCCCACCCGGTGTCGTTGTGGTCCACGTACTCGGCGACGTCGCCGAAGTTCACCCCAAGTCCGACTTTTCCGGCTTGGTGACACACCGCATCGACGCCGTCCAACGCACGGCGCCATGTATCGGCCGAGCGGCAGTCTTCGAAGATGTACCTGGCAGCGGGGTTGAGGTAGTCCGGGTGGACCGAGTGCGCCGCTGGGTCCAGGTTGTCCAACACCGTCACCGTTAACCCGTCAGCTACGAGATCATCAACGATATGTGAACCGATGAATCCGGCACCGCCCGTCACCAGTATGTGCGTGGGATGATTCATGTCAGATCCGATGACCCACGGCTGGCTCGATGCCAACGAACCACTGCGAAACCATCAGGTGTGGGTGCTCCTGAGCCACTGAACGCACGTCATCGATAGTGTCCAGATCACGGAGCTGGTCGACCGTTGCGACAGAGAGCCCCAACGATTCCAGCCGGGCCAACTGCGCGGCGCCAGTGGCGTCGGTACTCATCGGGACACCGACGAACACTTCGGCGCGAGCAGCGTTGAGCCCGACGATCCAGTACCCGCCGTCGTCGGTCATGCCGATCACCGAATCGTGTGTGCGCAGAGCATCCAGCGCATGCTGGATCTGGGTGGTGGTTGCCTGTGGCGTGTCCATCGCTACCAACACTGCACTTTCCCCTCGTTGAAGCACATCTTCGAACGCACCAGCCAGTCGTGCGTCCAGCCCGCCGGTCCGTTGGGCGACCACCTCCCAACCCGGTGGTATCCATGCAACAGGAAGGCCAACCAGAGATGCGGGTGCATCGATGACCGCCACATGACGACCCGCTGCCACGCCTTGGCACGCGGCAAACGTGTCGGCAAGTGCACCCCGGGCCAGTGCAGCCGCTTGCTCCGGCGAAAGCGGTGGGCACATACGAGTTTTCACAAACCCCGGCACCGGCGGTTTGCAGATCACGATCACAACCTCGGCCACCTCCTTACCGTAGCTGCACACATCGGCTGCTGGCCCAACTGCGACACCTGCCGGAGGCCGACACTTCAGGCGGCACTCAGCCAGTGAACACCACCATGGCGCTACCTCCGGTATGGTCCCTGGCGTGCTGGTCAAACAACTCGCAGCTGACGAAGCGCCGCTGCTCGCTCAACGTTTCTTCGGCGGGGGCGACCCTGGCCCAATTGCCGCAACCATGGCGCACGTCCCTGAACTACTGGACCTCGGCTTGCCGTTCATCGGACAGGCCCTTGCCCCTTCAGCCATTTCCTTTCGGTCAAAGGAAATCGTGATACTCCGCACGTCGGCCATCTTGCAATGCAGGTACTGCATTGATTCCCACACGCCGGTGGCGCTGGATTCCGGATTGACCCAACCCCAGGTGCGGGCGCTGCGATGCGAACCTGGGACGTCAACCGATGACGCATTCAGCGACCCGTCCGATCGTGCGCTGATCGCCTGGATCGACGCAGTTGCCGGTGGGCGTGGCCCCATCGATGAATCGGTCAACGCCCTCGTGACGCAGCACTTTGCCCAGCATGAAATCGTCGAGCTCACACTCACCATCACGGTGACGATGTTGCTCAACCGGTACGCAACCTCACTGCAGCTTCCAGTCGGCGCTGCCACACTTTCTCGCCTCGCACAGGACGGTTTCGCATGACAGCAATCGCAGCAGCAATCGCAGAAGGGGTGATCGGCGGACGACTCTGGATGTACGCCAACTACCACTGCAACCTTGAGTGCACGTATTGCCTTACCGAATCCGGGCCCAACGTCTCGCGGCGCCAACTGGACGCGGATTGGATGGTGGCACGAGCCACCGAGGCGAGGGACCTCGGTTTCACGTCGATTGGAGTCACCGGCGGCGAGCCGTTCATGGTTGCCTCGATGCCAGAGACAATCGCTCGCATCGCTGACATCCTTCCAACCATTGTGCTTTCCAACGGCACCTTGTTCCATGGGCCACGGCTGGAGAAGATCGTCGCTGCGCTTGCCGGAAAGAACGTGCACATACAGGTTTCGCTCGACGCTCCAGATGCGTTTGCCAACGACACCAAACGCGGCGAAGACAATTTCTCCGATGTGTGCTCGGCCATCCCCCGCCTCGTGCAACGTGGCCTGAAGGTACGCATCGCAACCACAACTGAGTCGCTGGACGACGTGGACAAGGAAAGGCTTTGCGAGCTTCACCGTAGCTGGGGCGTTCCAGACGACGACCATGTGGTGCGCCCGATTGTTTCCCGTGGACGTGCAGCCCTCGACGGCATCGGCGTGCCGGCTGGCATGAAAGACCTGCCGGCCGAACTGTGCCTCACCGCAGACGGCGCGTTCTGGAGTGCATTCGGTCCCACGGTCCGCAACGGCACCGTCGATACAGACCTCCTCATCAGCCGGGTTACTTCACCGGTCGAGTTCCCAGCCAACCTCATGTTGCGGCTTGCCGCCGGACGACCCCCAGGGGCGGATGCAACGCTTGGCATCCGCTGAGCATGAGCCAACTCGGCCCGGTCGGGCCGACGCATCCAACACTCGACAGCTCGCCAACTGCAGCCGCTGTTTCCTATGACCGACACATCGCACCGTTTGCTGCGCCGTTTGCCGCTGCTGCGGTCGCGGCGTTGTTGGAACACACGCCGCAAGAACAGCTGAGAAACCTGCTGGACCACGGGGCTGGCACGGGCCAGGTTGCCCGCCTGTTACACGACCGACTCCCGGTCAGCACGGTTCTGTGTCTCGACCCGTCGGCTGACCTTCTGCAGTCGGCACCGTGCGCCCCCAACGACCCGTGGTCAACGCTTCAACACGGCACCGCGCTGGACTTGGACGATCAGGATCTGTTCGACGCGTGTGTCAGCAACCTTGTGCTCCCGTTTACGACAGACACCGTGGCAGACCTTCGCCGCATTCGAACGAGCCTTCGACCGGGGGCTCCAATGGTGGCCGTCACCCTGGGAAACGCCGCGGACGTGGAACCGTTTCACGAGTTCTGGAGCGCGCACGAATCCATCGGACCCTTCTGGGTTCCACAACGGTACGTGCACTTTCGTTTCGGCGATGAGGACCGGTTACGAGCCGTGTTTGCAGAGTCCGGGTTCGCAGACCTACGGCTGACCACCGTGCAGGCAACACGCACCATGAGCCCCGAGGCCGTATGGGAGTGGTTGTCTTCAGCCCTTCCTGTAGGAATGAACGGCGGGTATGTGACACCGGATCAGGAAGCGACAAAGGCTGCAGAATCAAGGTTTTTGGAACGCTCAACCTTCCGAGAGAGCTGGACCACCCGGTGCTTACTGATGCACGCAACCGCTTGAGCCGAGCGGATGACATGAATACAGTTGCGCTGCGCGAGACTCGTCATCCCCCGGTCAACGCTGCACCCAGGTTCCGCCCCAACGTTTCAGCCCAGGTTCCAGAACAGTTTTGACCGACCACACACGATGACCTCCCGGCAGACCACCCGCTCGCCTTTGCGAACCCCTTCATCGCCGCGCCAGCGTCGTAATCCGTCGCACCCCGATGATGTGTTGCGCAAATTGGCCCGCTCTCCGCAACAGGTGTCGGTTCCTCAGCTGGAGTTCCATCGTCGCAGCAAGCCACCAACCAACCCGTACACGTTGGGCCTGTGGTCCACCCTTGGCGTGCTTTCGATCTTGGCTGTGGTTCCATGGCTTGCACCAAACCGTCCAACCATCACCATCGAAGGCATGGCTGAAGGCGAAGCCGTCCAGCCCTCGAAGATGCTGTCGCATGTGGTGAAGATCAGAACGGAACCCGTCAGCGCGCTGAAGAACATGGAACTTACGGTTGACGGGATCGTGGTCGAGTCCACCCCCGATGGGGACTCAGCAACGCTGGTGCTTGGTGCCATGTCGGAAGGCAACCATGTCATTGGCGTCAAAGCGGGATCTCGCATCTTGTACCGCGGACCGGTGAGCAAGCGGGTGCAGTTCGCCGTTGACTCCACAGCGCCAACCCCTACGGCTCAACTGGCGGTTGCCCCCAAGACGCTTGAAGACGACGTCACGCTGAATGGCATCACCGAGGTGGGCGCCACGGTAGCTGTCAATGGCCGCGATGCCACGGTGTCACCGGATGGCTCCTACACCATCACGTTCCCCCGAGCCCCTATTGGGTCCTTCCAGGTCCGCTCGATCGATAGAGCTGGCAACGCTGGGGTTACCTTGCTGCCCGGCGTTGGCGGCAGACTGCTGCCGCCGGTTCGTGGCGTGCACGTCAGTGCTGCTGCCTGGTCGTATGAACCCTTACGGAAGGAGATCATTGCGCTGATCGACGCAGGCAAGATCAACACAGTCCAATTGGACCTCAAAGATGAAGACGGGTTGATGGGACACCGCTCCAGCGTGCCGCTTGTCAACCAGATTGGTGCCGCACAAAACCGTTACGACCTTGCCGCCGAAGTAGCCAGTCTGAAACAACGAGGCGTCCGCGTGGTTGGCCGTCTTGTTGTGTTCAGAGACCCACTTCTCGCCAAAGCTGCCTGGGCAGCTGGACAAACCGACCAGGTGCTGCAAGGCACGGACGGGCAGCCGTACAAGGGTAAGTACGGAGGGTTCACCAACCCGTTCAACAAGACCGTCCGCACCTACAACCAAGCGATTGCGCTTGAAGCCGCTCAGGCCGGGGTCGACGACATCCTGCTGGATTACATCCGTCGCCCAGAAGCCAACGTTCAATCGCTTCGGTTCCCAGGTGCCGAAGGCCAGGTTGACTCCGCTCGGATCTCCGCCGAAATCGTCAGCTTCTTGGACGACATCGGCCGCACACTTGCCGATACCCCAGCCCGGTTGGGTGCGTCGGTATTCGGTGTTGCCGTTGCCGAGGGCGACAACATCGGCCAGAACGTGGCTGAAATGTCCAAGTCCCTTGACTACATCGCACCGATGGTCTATCCGTCCTCCTGGACAGCGGGCCAGCTGGGCGTCGATGACCCGTCGGGCCAGCCGTACGACATCGTGCTTCGCTCGTTGCAAGAGTTCCAGAAGGCAAGCGCGGGGACCGGCGTCAAGATCATTCCGTGGCTGCAGGACTTCACATTGGACCGCAGCTACGGTTCCAAAGAAGTACGCGCGCGAGATCGTCGCTTCAGCCGACGCGTGCGTTCCTGACTGGCTGATGTGGGACCCCAAAGTGACCTACAGCAGCGACGGGCTGCCGGTCGGCGTGCAGACTCCCAGCACAGAACCGGCCTGCCCTACCAGCTGACCAGTTCCGAAGCGATTGCTCTGCTGCTGAAGCAGACGGACCTCGAAGGCTCAGCGGCCTTGGTACACCGCGGCACGCTTCTCCAAGAATGCGGCCACACCTTCCCTACCGTCGGCAGTCAGAGCGATGGAAGCGATGGACCGGGCTTCGCGTTCCATCTGTGCTTCCAAACCATGGTCGGCACTTTCGCGCAGGAGCCTCTTGGCGCCACCGAGGGTGAGCGTGGGGCCAGCAGCCAGTGACGCAGCCATCTCTGCCACAGCGGTGTCCAAGTCTGCGTCTGGCACCACCTTGGTGATGAGTCCCCACTCCAGCGCTTGCTCGGCGCTCAGTGTGGGGTTCAGCAAGGTCAGTTCTTGCGCCCGTCGCAACCCCACCGTGCGAGGCAGAAACCAGGTTGAACTGCCGTCGGGCGTCAGACCAGACCGTGTGTAGGCCATCGTGAACTTGGCTGACGCGGCAGCCACGGCGAGGTCACAGGCAAGCATTGCGGAGAACCCTGCTCCAGCGGCCACACCGTTGATCTTTGCAATCACCGGTGCGTTCATCGCGGCCAGGCGCGAGATGGCCCCGTGGAAGTACGTGGTCATCTCTTTGAGGAGCGCACCACGAGAGTCTCCGGCTGCACCGAACCCTGACAGATCGCCACCCGCAAAGAACGCCTTGCCGTTTCCTGTCAGCACGACGCATCGCACCTCTGGGTTCTCGTCCAAGCGGATAGTTGCGTCCAGCAAGTCTTTCGACATCTGCAGGTTGAGCGCATTGAACTGCGCGGGCCGGTTCAGCGTGATGGTGGCGACGCCCGCTTCGACGTGCAACTGGATGGTCTCGTAGGCGGGAGTCTCGGGGCTCATAGCTAGACAGTATTCCGATGGCCGCTTGAGCTATCAATCGGAGTGATAGCGCGATTTGACCAGAGAGGGTCTGGAGTTGTCCTAACGTTTGCACGTGAGCCTTTCAGATCAATTCCCTGCTGGTGTCCTCACGGGTGACGCCGTGTCCGAGATCTTCGCTTTGGCCAAGGCCAAGCATTTCGCCCTGCCTGCTGCCAACTGCACAGGCTCGAACACCATCAACCCGGTGCTCGAGACTGCCGCAAAGGTCAATTCGCCGGTCATTGTCCAGTTCTCCCACGGCGGCGGCGCGTTCGTCGGTGGCAAGGGAATCGGCGTCAAGGGTGACGCTGCTGCTGTGCTCGGCTCCATCGCCGGCGCGCAGCATGTCCACACGCTGGCCGCTGCGTACAACGCTCGGGTCATCCTGCACACGGACCACTGTGCCAAAGACAAGCTCGGCTGGATCGACGGCCTACTTGACGCTGGCGAAGAGCACTTCAAGCGCACCGGCTCGCCACTGTTCAGCAGCCACATGCTCGACCTGTCCGAGGAGCCCATCCACGAGAACCTCGACATTTGCGTTTCATACCTCACCCGCATGTCCAAGATGGGCATGACGCTGGAGATCGAACTTGGCATCACCGGCGGCGAAGAAGACGGCGTCGACAACTCCGACAAGGACCAAGCAGACCTGTATTCCAAGCCGGAAGAGGTGGCATACGCCTACGAACGGCTGATGGAAGTCTCTGACCGCTTCACTATCGCCGCAGCGTTCGGCAACGTGCACGGTGTGTACAAGCCAGGCAACGTCAAGCTCACGCCTTCAATCTTGCGTGATGCTCAGACCCACATCGCGGAGAAGTTCTCCACCGGTGCAAACCCAGTCAACTTCGTGTTCCACGGCGGCTCGGGCTCCACAGCCGAAGAGATCGCCGAAGCAATCTCCTACGGCGTCGTCAAGATGAACATCGACACCGACCTTCAGTGGGCACTGTGGGACGGCATCCGCACGTTCGAAGCAGACAAGCACGAATACCTGCAGGGCCAGCTGGGCAACCCGTCAGGCCCCGACGCACCCAACAAGAAGTACTACGACCCGCGGGTGTGGCTGCGCCATGCAGAGCAGAGCTTCGCCAAGCGGCTTGAGCAGAGCTTCGGCGAGCTGCACAACGTCAACACGCTGGGCTGAGCGAGAGAGGTCGCCCCCATTCGTGGGGGCAATCCACCTCCGAATGCGCTGAGGAGGTGAATTGCCGCTACGTCGGCGGCTCGCCCCTCATGTCAGATCGGCAACCGACCGAATGGCCTGGCTCACCGCTTCGATAGCTAGTGCTCTGACTAGGTCGAGCGGCACGACAACGGGCTCCGCCGACGGAAGGGCAACCGCCACCAGCGCATCGCCGTCGCCGCTGAGATGTGACGGCCACACTGCTCTGGCAATGCCGTCGTGGCCACTTTGCGCGACCAAATGACAACCGACCTTGTCCAGCTGGGCGTTGGTAGCAATCACGCCAATCACGGTGTTCTCGCGTTCCGTGGTCCACGCGCTCGGCGCAGCAAAAGCCGATGCCACGGCATCACCCTGATGCGCCTCGTTACCGGTCACGATGTCACCCATTGGGTTGACAACGATAAGTGCACTGACTATCAGGTGACCACTGCGCAAGGTGGCTGCGCCAAGTCCTCCAGGTTGCACAGCGTCTGGTCCGCGCCATTTCGACGCGGTTGCCCCTGTCCCGGCACCGACCTGGCCTACCTCGTGGGGCTCGGCGGTGGCTGCTTCGCATGCCAGGTACCCGTGCTCGGCGTCAGGACGCACGTCGGACGAACCAACGCCAAGGTCGTAGATCACCGCACCAACCACAATTGGTACGCGCGCATGGCGAGTCTGGTACCCACGCCCCTGCTCTGCCAGCCACCGCATCACGCCATCGGCTGCCGCCAGCCCAAACGCGGAACCGCCAGACAGCAGCACCGCATCGATGTGTTGCACCGTGCGAGTTGGGTGCAGGAGGTCAAACTCCCGAGTCCCAGGAGCCCCGCCACGCACTTCGCCAGACGCGACGGTTCCGGGCGGAAGCAAGACAACGGTGCACCCCGTCCGGGCGACCTGGTTGGTCCACTGTCCCACTGCAATTCCCGGGACATCGGTCAGTGCAGCGTGTGTGGTGGCCATCACCTCTCGACCGTACTTCGGGCCACGGAAATGAGGCGCTCCTCAGCGTCAAAGTCGTGTGAGATTACGACAGTGCTGCTCGAGCGCTCTATGTGGGCCGATGGCACCGCAGGCCGGGGAACCTGGCAAAATCTGGTCGCAACTACGTCGAACACGACGTTTGCGTCCGCGGGGTTCACGACGAAGAGCGCATCTTGCGGATCAATTCTTCATCCTCAAGTTCGACGGCAAGCTGAATCGCTCCGTTTCCGCATCGGGGTCAAGGTAACCGTCCTACGCATCGGCATATGCGTAGCATCAGACCATCGGGCATCACGATCTGAAATGACTCGGACGCGGCCGCGAAAATGGCCGTTCTGCCTGTGACCGGCACTCTCGTTCAGGGTACGGTTCGCCTATGCCCTACGCACCCGCTGGTCGTACAATCCTTGACGCCGACAGCCACATCATGGAGCTGCCGGACTTTCTCAAGAGCTACGCCGACCCCGGCATACGAGACGAGATCCCGCTAGTGAACTACTCGGCGTCCATTGTGACCGACGAAGAGGTTGCCGTCATTGTGGGTCAGGGCAACCAGCACAGCGAAGCGCACCGGGCCGCGCAAATCGCAATGGGCGACACGCTCATCTCCACATCGAAAGAGATTCAGGCGTTGGGCGCCTTCAACTCTGCGGACCGTTCCGTTGCCATGGACATGTTGGGGTTCGAACGTCAGATCGTGTTCGCCACGCACTCCGTAGTGATGCCGTTCAACCCCAGTTCGAAACTGGACCCGGCGCTGCGATACGCGGCGGTCCGCGCCCACAACCGCCACATGGCCGACTTTTGCTCTGCAGACCCTCGCCTGTTGGGGGCGGCTGTGCTTCCACTCGATAGCCCTGAACACGCGATGGTGGAACTGGACTGGGCACTTGAGGCAGGGCTGTCTGCGGTGTGGCTGCCACACCGAGCCCCAATCGACCGCTCTCCGGGCCACGTCGATTTCGATCCACTATGGGCACGTCTCGCCGAAGCTGGCATGCCGTTTCTCATTCACGTCGGCGGCGCACCACTGCAGAGCGCCAAGGCGTGGATGAACAACGGGCGTCCCCCTACCAAAGACTGGCTGGGCGGCGGCGAGAACGTACGCACCAAAGACATCGCCATCTTGCATCAGGGCCCAGAGACGTTCCTGTCGATGCTTGTCCTCGATGGTGTGCTGCATCGCCACCCCAACCTTCGCGGCGCTGCCGTAGAGCTGGGGGCCGGTTGGGTGCCAGAACTACTCCGCCGCCTGGACTGGGTGGTGGCCACGTGGAGCCGCAACGATGCAAACTTGCAAGGGCTGCACCGTAAGCCATCAGAGCAAATTACGCAGCAGCTGGCGTTCACCCCGTTTGTCTTTGAACCGGTGGGTGAGTTCATGGAGATTTCCAACGACGAGCTCTATTTGTTCTCCAGCGACTACCCGCACATTGAGGGCGGACGTGACCCCATTGGGCGGTTCGAACGAGCACTTGAACACAACTCGCCCGTCAGCAAAGATCGCTTCTACGAGCACAACTTCCGCCGCATTTTTCCCAACCTCTGACCCACTCCTTGGGCAAGTTGGTCAATCGACAACGCGGTAGTGGCCGACGATGCGCCAGGCGAAGAGCACGTCTTCTTCTTGCGCCCCGTTACCCACGTTGTGAATGACCAGCGGCACGCCGTCTGCGGTCTTGCGATCGCTCACGATGCCGATGTGATCGACCGGGATCTTCATTGCAACCACGTCGCCTGGCAGATAGTCGCTGGCTTGCAACGTGACCGGCAACGAGTAGCCGCGCCGGGTGAAGTACGTGGCGATGTTGGGAACACGTCGATGATCGATGTTGGTGTCGGGCTTCTTCAAACCCCACTTCTTGGGGTACTTGGAGAAGTTCGCTTTCATGTCCTGGTGAATGCGGACCTGCAGGTCAATTCCCAGGCCGCGGAGCGCTCGCACCACCACGTCGGAACACACGCCAGTTGCAATGGGTACATCGCCACCGGGATAGCCGATTCCGACGTATCTCGGGTCGTATCCCGTCGTTACGCCAACTTGCTTGCGGGCAGCTACGACGAGCTGCGCTCCGGCCGTTGCGTTGGGCGCAAGCGTTGTACGGGGCGCTGTCGTTGAGAGAGTTGCGGCCAGTCCAGTGGTGCCCTGTCGAGTTGTCAGACTGGACGCCGCAGTGGCCGCCGTTCCAGGACGGACGACGATTGCCGTGGTTGCACACAGAAGTGCCCCACAGGCCACAAACCGTCGAGCAGCAGCCCAGCTTCCGGAGACGTTCACCCGACGGCGACCCATTGCTGCGAGCGTGCGCTCTGTGCCACTGCGTCGCAGACCAGAAGTGATCGAACACCATCGGCAAAGGTTGGGTACACCGCTGGGCTTTGCGCCGGCCCGCCCGAAAGTACGTGCGCATACACATCGTTGAACAGCGCTCTGAACGTGTCTGGGTAACCCTCGACATGACCACCTGGATAGCCAACTGTGGCTGCAGCTTTTGGGTGCAGCATGGACGCATCGCGCTTCAAGATTTGGTTGGGTTGGCTGCGATGCCCAACCCACAGGTTCTCTGGGTTCTCGGTGTTCCAGCTGATTGCTGATTGCGTGCAGTCGATCTCCCAGTTAAGGAAATTTTTCCGACCGGCCGAAATCTGCGACACGGTGGCAACGCCGCGTGCGCCGTTGTCGAATCGGAGCAGGATCCCGGCCGCATCGTCAGACGCAACACGTTCGGTCACTCGCTCCTCGGTAGTCACGGTGTGACTGGCAAACGTCTCAACCTCGCCTGCTGGACGAGTGCGTTGCTGATGGAACGTGTGCAGGTCTGCCATCACGTGAGTGATCTTGGCGCCGGTGATGAACTCCACGTTGTCGAACCAGTGGGACCCAATGTCTGCAACAGCTCGTAACGCGCCGCCCTTTTCGGACTCCAGCCGCCAGTTCCAATCCGTCTCGAACAACAGCCAGTCCTGCAGGTAGCCGCCGCTGATAAGCCGCACGTCGCCCAGTTCGCCGCTGGCGACCATCTCGCTGGCGTGGTGCACCAGCGGGTAGTAACGCTGGTTGAAACACACTGCAGCGATGACCCCGGCGTCTGCTGCTCTCGCTGCCAGGTCTTGGCCCTCTGCGATTGAAACCGCCAACGGCTTTTCACAGAGGACGTGCTTGCCAGCATCGATGACGGCGCGTACTTGCTGGTGGTGCAGGTAGTTGGGCGTGGTGATGTGCACCACGTCAATCTGTGGGTCGGCGAGCAGCGCTTCAAGACTGTCGTAAACGGGTGGCAGGTTGGTCTGTTCGGCCTTCTGGCGAGCGCGTTGTGGAGTGGACCCCACGATGCCCTTCACCTGCACACCCAGGCGTCGCAATGCCTCGGTGTGAGTCACGCCCATGAACCCGGTGCCGACGATCCCGGCAGTGAGGGTGCTGTACGGATGAGTGCTCATGAACATCTCCTACGGAATTGCTGGGGGATTGCTGTGGGATTGCTGGGCTGGGTTTCCCGGCAGGTGCAGCCGGCGTGTGCGGGCACGGCCTGAAGGACTCCTAGACCGTAGTGTGGAAGCATGTCAGGCGAGCACCGAACCGACGCAACCATTACTCGACAAGATGCCCTCGCGCTAGACGCTGCGGATCCGTTGCGCGACATGCGGGAGCGGTTCGACTTGCCGGCCGACGGGATCTACCTCGACGGCAATTCCCTTGGTGTTCTCCCCCGTGGCGTGGCCGAAGCTGTTGCGCATACCGTGCACCACGAATGGGGAACACGTCTGATCCGCAGTTGGAATGAGGCGAACTGGTTCACGTCAGCAACTCGCGTTGGGGCCATGGTTGCCCCGTTGATCGGTGCGTCAGCGCACGAAGTTGTGGTGTGCGATTCGTTGTCCGTCAACCTGTTCAAGTGCATGTCTGCGGCGCTGCGGATCCAACAACCGTTGGGTCGCAACATCATCGTCAGCGAGGTCGGCAACTTCCCGTCCGATGCGTACATCAACCACGGCGTGGCAGACGCGTTTGGTGCGACCGTTGTGGATGTCGATCCGTCTGGCGTGTCAGCTGCAATCGCTGACGCTGGCGACAACTTGGCTGTGGTGCAACTGACGCATGTCCACTACAAGACCGGTGCCGTGTATGACATGGCCGCAATCACGGATCTGACCCACCGCAACGGTGGTCTTGCGATCTGGGACCTTGCGCACTCGGCCGGCGCGCTTCCCGTCAGCCTGAATGAATGCAACGCGGACTTCGCTGCTGGGTGTTGTTACAAGTACCTCAATGGTGGGCCCGGCGCACCTGGGTTTGTATTCACGGCCGAACGCCATCACACCGGCCTGTCACAGCCGATGAGCGGCTGGTATGGGCATGCCAACCCGTTTGCGTTTGACCATGCGTTTACTCCTGCTGCAGGCATGGGACCCATGCTTGTTGGCACCCCGCCAATCCTTGCGATGGTTGCGTTGGAAACGGCACTTGGGCTGTGGGCCGATGTGGACTTGCACCAACTCCGAGCCAAAAGCATGGCAATGGGAGACCTGTTCATTCGCCTCGCGGAAGAACGTCTGCACACCTACGGCTTTGGGATGGTGTCGCCACGAGACGCAACCCGCCGCGGCAGCCAAGTATCGCTTACCCATCCTGAGGGGTACTCCATCATGCAGGCACTCATCGCACGTGACATCGTCGGCGACTTCCGGGCACCGGAAATTCTGCGCTTCGGCTTTACGCCTCTGTATCTCCGCTATGTGGACGTGTGGGATGCCGTCGACGCGCTGGTTGACATAATGGCCACCTCAGCGTGGGATCAGCCACAGTTCCGCGTTCGCAACGCCGTGACCTGATTCTGTTCAGACCACCGGAGTAGATCCGGCGAGAACCAGCTGTGCCATCGACGTATCCATGTTGGCACCGCTCAGGATCCACGCAACTCGTTTGCCCGCCAGTTGGTCACGCTGGGACCATAGGCCTGCAAAGGAAATCGCCGCGGCAGGTTCCGGTAGATGGTGTGTGCACTTATAAACCAGGCGGATCGCATCGGCCACGTCGTCTTCTGACACGGAGATGACATCCGTTGCACGCCGACCGACGTAGTCCACCGCCTCTGCGTTGGGTTGGCGGCATGCGACTCCGTCGGCAAACGTGTTGGCAGTCTCCGTGGGAACTACTTGTTTCGCCTGGAACGACAACTTCTGCGATGGCGCGTTGTCCGACACGACACCGATGATTTCGGTGTGGAGTCCCAGCAGGTCACGAACCGCAACAAGACCAGCAAGGCCCGAGCCCATGCCAATTGGCACATAGACCCGATCGAGTTCACCCGCTGCGTCGAAGAGTTCTGCAGCGTAGGTGGCAACACCTCGGACCAGGTCGTATCCGAACGAGGGGACGTTTTCGAGCCCTCGTTCAGCGGCAACTTCGGCTGCCACGACGCGGGACTCGTCGAAGTCCTTACCGGCGGTGATGACCTCGGCACCCAGCGCACGCATCGCTGCGTTCTTTTCCAAACTGTTGCCCTCGGGGGCGACGATGACGACGTCCATGCCAAATACTTTGCCAGCGAAGGCGAGGGATTGCCCGTGGTTGCCTCTCGTGGCTGATGCAATGCCCCTGACTTCGGGTCGTTCTCGGGACGCTCGCTCGGCATAGACCAGGCCGCCACGAACCTTGAACGCACCGGTTGGTGTCATGTTCTCGTGCTTGGTCCACACCTCGGCGCCCACCGCCTCGACAAGGAGCGGCCACACGAATTGCGGTGTGGCAGGTACCCAGCGGTTGACCAAGGTCCGAGTGGCCAAAAGGTCTTCGGCGGAGAACAGGGTGGCCTGGGCAAACGGCGAGTCAGGAGAAGTCGGGAGAAGCATTGCCTGTAACTCTCGCGTGTCTCAGGCTTGTTAGGTGACGGGCTAGTTGATGAAGTGGAGCGAGTTCAGCGACCGGCGGAACACGGAGACTTCGGCCGCAACGTCGGTGGGGTCAGACGTGAGTCCCCTGCTGATCAGCGAGGCGAGCTCATCGCAGCGCGATGCGGTGAGACCCCAGCGCACCATTTCCGGAACACCCAGGCGCAATCCCACTCCCCCACGGCCAGGCAAACCGATTGCCGAAGCAAGCACGTTTGCCCGACGGAGCGCCAAGGCTGCCTCGTGCCCTCCGGCGAAACGAGCGCTGACATCGAACGCGAACTGGTGCGAGCGCGTCGGCACTCGGTCGGTGCCGTCGCCATCGAGCACCGTGAACGCGATGATGCCCGATCCTCCCAGCTGCTGAGTGAGCGATTCGGCAAGGGCAGCTGCCGTTTCGCGCATCGTCGCCGCGTACTGCGTGCCATGAGTCAGCCAGTCCGTGAGCGTGATGGCCAGCGCAGCGGTCTTGCCAGGATCGAAATTGGCGGTGAGCCCTGGGTAGGCGATGGCGTCGATCCGTTCTGCCAGGTCAGCGCGGTTGGTGAGCACCAACCCGCCCGGAGGCCCGCCCAGGCTCTTGTAGGTCGACATGGTCATGATGTCAGCGCCCTCAGCCAGCGGGTTTGGCCACTGCGCGCCGCTGAACATGCCGCAGGCGTGCGCCGCGTCGAACAGCAGGTCGGCACCGACCGAGTCGGCGATGGCCCGCACCTGCGCTACGGGGTGCGGCAACAGGTTGAGGCTGGCGCCCATGGTGATGAGCCGTGGCCGATGCTGCTTCGCCAACGCGGCTAGCCCGTCCACGTCGACGGAGTAGCGGTCGGCGTTGAACGGTGCCTCGATGATGTTGAGCCCATACAGACCAGCTGCCCCTGGCAGCTGATGCGTGACATGGCCAGCAACGTCTGGCGGCGGGACGATGATCGTGTCGCCCGGCCGACACGTGGCCATAAACGCATACAAATTGGCCATCGCACCGGACCCAACTCGGATCTCTGCGTGGCCCGCCCCGAACACCCGGCGGGCCAGGTCAGCGGCGATGACCTCGATCTGCTCAATTGCCTCGAGACCCATTTCGTATTTGTCGCCGGGCTCACCAAGCGAGGCTCGTGTCCCAAGACCAGCAGCCATGGCCGCTTCGGCCCTGGGGTTCATCACGTTGGACGCCGGGTTGAGGTTGACGCACTCATCGTCATGGATGCTGCGGTTCTCTTGGATCAACGCGTCGATGCGGTCAGCGATTGCAGCGGGGCCGAAGCCTGCGACGGACTGGAGGATGTCACGTTCACGCTGGTTGGGTCGGTTGTTCATCGGAGGGAAGGCTATTCGCAACGAAGATGCGGCTTCACGTGCGGCACCACGAAACTCGTGCACGCCGGACGTACTGTTCCGCTAGAGTTTTGGGGCTTGGTGGCCGTAGTTCAGCGGTAGAGCGTCAGGTTGTGATCCTGAAAGTCGCGGGTTCGAATCCCGTCGGTCACCCCAAGTTGCTCGCTGTTGCGGGGCGGTTCTCACGCCCCGCCGCAGCGGCTAACCTCACTCGGTCCCGGTTCGCCGGTTCCATACATATGCCTCTCTAGCTCAATGGCAGAGCAACGGACTCTTAATCCGCAGGTTCTCGGTTCGAATCCGAGGGGAGGCACCAACATCACCCAAGGAAAGCTTGGCTGCGTGTGCGTTCAGGGAGGGCTCAGACCCTCCCTGTTTGATTTCTCGTCTGGTTCCCGGACCGCCGCTCCCCCGGTCCCGCTAGTCGCAGTGCGACGCAAAGCCTGGAGTCATGTGTACCTGGTCCTGGTGGTCAATGACCATTGCGTCAAGGCCACGGGATGCGGCCCACTCAATTCCGTCGAGCCCCATCACAAACACTGCGGTGGCAGCCACGTCTACTTCGCCAAGGTCTTGGCCGATGATGGTGACGCTCTGGACGGCTTCCGCACGATCCCCTGTGCGGGGGTCCACCAAGTGTCTGCCTCGTTCGTACAGGCCAGATGTGGCGATGGCCCACGACCCGGACAACACCAACACCTCGCACAGCGCGTCGATGTGGCGTGGGTGGCGGATGCCAACCCGCCATGGAGTTGCCTCGGCCTGCTGGCCACGCAGTGCGACGTCGCCGCCGGCGTTGATACAGAAGTTGGCTGCGCCGTGGACACAAAGGAGGTCGGCCGCCGTCTGGATGGCCCATCCCTTGATGAAGCCGGAGGTTTCCAGCATGGTTCCGTTGGGGGCGGGGATGTGAATGTCGAACGCTCCCCCAGTGTCGACGCTGAGTTGCTCGCAGCGGTCCAGCACGTGGTGCATGGAGGCGGGAAGTTCGTCTGCGCTGATCTCGCCCCGGGCGAACCGGGTGATCTGGCTGTCATCACGCCACGTCGACCAGGTCTCGTTCACCAGGTGCAACCAGTGGATGACTTCCTCGATGGCCGCTGCCGGAGCAAGTGGCCCGTTGACCGTGAGGTCATCACGGATGTCGATGCTGACCGGCATGCCCATCACGTGCTCGACGTGATGGACACCGACGCTGGTGGTGGTTGCGGTGGGCATTGTCATCTCAGGCTCAGGCGATCTGGCCTGCGGCACGGGCTTTGTCGATGGCCGACTGCAGCGACTCCAGGTAGCTACGACTTGTCATGGTTGCGCCGGAAACGGTGGCGACCGAAGCCGTCTGCGCGCTGATGACTTTCGCCTTCAGCACGGTGGCGGCGTTGGTGGACAAGCGCACGCTCTTTGGTTTGCTGCTGGGGAGCTGCAGCGTGGTCACGTTGGAGATTTTGCCGCCAGAGACGGTGACCTGTACTTGGGTTGATCCCCACTTGTTGGTGGCGACCGAGCCTGTGTAGATCTTTGTTGCGGTAGCCGTGGCCGAGGACGTTGCCGCTTCGGCCCGCTCGGCTGCGGCGAACGTCTGTGCAAGCACACCGGTTGCTGTGAGGCTGAGCGCTGCAGCGGCGACACGGGTCTTGCGTGCTGCGTGACGACGCTTGCGAACCGGAACTGCTGGCCGGCTGTTGGAGGCACCCTTGCGGCTGTTGATGGGGTGGACGGTTGCGGATGAGTCAATCTGTGTGGTGTTCATGAGATTGATTCAACCGACGTCGCAATAGAGCTTCGTTGCGATGAGGTAATAGCCGTACGAGAGCCGGAACGCTTGTCTGCGCGCTTACGACGTACATGCGCCATTCGCAGGACGGACGGATAGAGGAACGCTCCGCAGAGGACTGCCAGCAGCACTTGGAACCACCGCGCAGGGGCGTCTGAGCCAGCTTGCAGGGCGTGCACAACGGTGAGTACACCGGCCGGGATGGAGAGAAGGTGCAGCATCCTCCAGACACGCCGACGGAACCGCAAACGTGGCCACGAGGTCGCGACGACCGCTATCAGCAGGTACATCGCGACGATGCCGTATCCGATGGCCATCGGTTGATCCGCCACGGTGCCGGGTACGACTGCCTGCACGATGTTGAACCCGGCGTCGGGGTCAAGAACAACGGCAGCGACGTGGGCAACGGTAAATGCCAACGTAAGTCCACCAAGCATGTTGTGCAGGTCCAGCCACCATGCAGGTTTCGGACGGTTGGGGGTTTCACGACCGCTGAACAGCAGGCCGTTCACCAGCGAGAGTCCAAGGAGGACAGTTGCCACGATTCCGGTGGCGCGGGTGAGGTACCACCACATGGTCAGGCCTCTGTGGAGCAGTTGGCGCCACGTCGGGAGCTGCTGCGAATGGTGGGCGGTTTGTTGGGCGGATAGTGCATGGGGTTCCTCATCTGGTCAGGCCGGTGCGGCACAAACGGTTTCTGTGAGACAGTGTCTTTCGTTGAAGTTGGACCAGGACTGAGCAATTCCGAGAGTTGTCCGAGAGCCCGTCCGAGAGCTCGTCCGAGAGCTTGCTCAGCCATTTCCCTGGCGAACCACGCGGCGTCGCGGCCCTCGGGCACGTTCGCGGCATTCGTGCACGGTGCGCGAGGGCCGCGAACATGCGTCAGTGCCGCGAAGTCAAGTTGGAACAGGCGCTCGCAGAAACAGTGAATGCCCCGGCATAGGGACCGGGGCATTCACTTGGAACTTGCAAGGTTGAGATGTCTGTTCTGGGACCAACGCCCAGGGGAGTTACTTCTTCTTCAGCGTGGTGGTGACCTTCTTGGCAGTTGCCTTCTTCTTGGTGGTCGTCGCCTTCTTCTTGGTCGTGGTGGCGGCCTTCTTTGCAGCGACCGTGGTTGTGGCCACTGTGGTCACCGGCGCTGCGCCAGGCACCGGTCCGCGTCCGCCGCCGCCGGGGCCTCCTGCACCGCCAGAGGCCTTGACCGTGTTGGACACCGAGACTGGCAGGGTGGCTGCGAAGCCGGCAGTAGCCGATCCCGTGACCGTTGCGACCTGGCGACCAGTGGTGTCGTCGGAGAAGATGCCGTCCGACGCCAACGAGGTGCGGGTCAGATTCGACACGCTGGCGGAGTAGCCCGACGTTGCGTATGCCGCGTCGCAAGCAGCTTTGGGGAGCGCTAACTGCGAGGTGGCGATGCGCTTCGATGCGTCACCGGCAGCGGCCAGGGTTGGGTACACCTCGAAGTGGATGTGCGGCCACCGACCGTCGTAGCAACCGGGGAAGATGGTGGTGAAGTTGACAACGCCGTTTGCATCGGCCTCTTGCACACCGCGTAGGTAGTTCTGGTCGGTGACTCCCGACGAGTACAACGAGTATCGGCCCTGCTGATCCGCATGCCACAGGTACACGGCGTATCCCTTGGCAGGTGCACATGTGGCCGAGTCCGTCAGGGTGAGCGACACTGTCAGCGGCACGCCCGCAGCGGTTCCGCTCAGCGAGCCGAAGCTGCTGCGGATGTCGCTGCGAACGACACCGCTGGTGGTCAACACGTTGGGGCCGTTGGTGCCATCGCCCGGGTACGGGCCTGCGGTCTCTTCAGGAATGTCTGTGCACGCAGCGGCCTGGGTGGTCTGCGCGTTGGCGCTTCGGCGCAACCCGCCAACAGTCATAGTGCCCGCGACACCTGCAAACAGTGCGAACCGCAACACGTCCCGGCGGTCATAGGAACGCTCCATCACCTGAGTCGTTGCCGCCCTGAATGGTCTCGACGACTGCGCCGCCTCAGGTGTGCCGGCAGAGAGCGACGGTGCAGCGGTACGAGGCATTGCTGCCGCAAGACGGACCAGGTCGTGGGACAAGCCGAGGTCGTGCTCGTCGTCGTGAGCATGCTCGTCCTTGTGGTGATGGTGATCGTTGTTGGGGTTCATGGGGTCGATTGTGGAGGTGAAGCGTTACGGACAGGTTGACCAACCGTGAGAAACAGGTGAGAGAGACCGTCGGCGCCGTCCCGCCTTCGATATCTGGCACGATGCAGGCATGACGACCCGCCCGATGACTTCTGACGTGGTCCTCATTCCTTCCCTCGGACGCCCCGCAAGTGACTTCGAGTCGCTTGCCGTGTCGCTTTCCATGAGCGGGTTTCGGTGCATCCCCATCCAGCCTCGGGCCGAGTGGAGCCCCCAGCCCAGCTTTGCCAGGCTCGCCGACGAAATCGTGTCCTGCCTCGATGACACGGGGATCGTACGTGCTCATATCATCGGCCATGCGTTCGGAAACCGCTTGGCGCGGATGGTGACGGCACGGCATCCAAGCCGCGTTGATTCACTGGTGCTGCTGGCGTGTGGGGGAAACGTGCCTATGGCGCCTGAAGTTGAGGCAAGCCTGTTGGGTTGTTTCGACGAGTCACTTGACCCGGCGGCGCATCTTGACCATGTGCAACGGGCCTTCTTCGCTCCTGGCAACGACCCATCGGTCTGGATCGACGGCTGGATGCCGAAAGTTGCGCACTACCAGCGCGCCGCTGTTCGGTCGTGCCGAACCGCCGAATGGTGGGACGCGGTCAGCCGACGAGTGATGGTGGTGCAAGGTCTGCAGGATGCCGTAGCGGTACCGCAGAACGGACGCCAATACGCGGCTGATCATCCGGGCGAGGTGACCCTGGTGGAGATTGACGGCGCCGGCCACGCATTGCTTCCTGAACAGCCGAAGCTGATCGAGTCTGCTGTCCTCGGGTTTCTCAACTAGCTGGTTGTGTTTGTCGCTGTTCCGTCGCCGCTTGACTGGGCGTGACAGGCTGGGCATATGGATGCGGGCGCAGGTGGTGTCGACGGAGTGCGGGTCAACCCGCATCTCACGATCCCCGACACTGAGCTGGCATGGAAGTTCTCCGCCAGTGGAGGGCCTGGCGGACAGCACGCAAACACCTCCAACACACGCGCAGAGTTGACGTTCGACGTCCTGAGTTCGCAGACGCTGTCGGACTCTCAGAAGGGTCGCATCGCTGCGCGTTTGGGTACCGAGATTCGGGTGGTCGCAGATTCGGAACGGTCTCAGTTACGCAATCGAGATCTGGCCCGGGCTCGATTTGCTGAACGGTTGTCGGCAGCGCTGCACGTTCCTCGGGTGAGGCGCGCCACGAAACCGTCAAAGGGTTCCGTTGAACGCCGGTTGCAGAGCAAGTCCCGCAATAGCGACCGCAAGGCACAACGTCGGAGCGGTTGGGACTGACGCTCTCTTGAGACTGGGTCAACGGGCCGCGTTAACGACCTGTTGTGGACCAGTGCCAGGGTTCCGACGGCAAGTTGAAGAAGCCGTACTTGGATGCGTGTGCGCGCAGCCACTGGTAACCGCTGGTGTTGCGACGCAGGGCGCGTCCGTTCTGTGTGAAGTCGATTGCCAGACCGCGTTCGTGCTGGCTGCGTCCGGGCTTGGCCGTTGGGGGCCGGCAGCTGTTGGACGGCATTTGGTAGACGGCATAGCTGGACGTACCGCAGTTGTTTCGTCGCACGGCAATCTGCGCAGCGGAGCTGCGGTAGCCGCCGCCGCTGAGGTAGACGCCGTCTCGTTGCGCATGAGCCAACATTGCGGCGAGTTTGCCCCTAATGCTGGCAGCAACGACGATGCCGTGCGTTGAGCCGGTGGCGATGTCGGGCAAACGTGTGCCCGAGCTGGACGCTTTGCCCTTTGCACCGTTGCGCCTTGCCGCTGCCAACTGACGTTCGAGTTCACGTTGCTGAGCTGCGATTTCCTTGGCCAGGATCGAGTCGATGTCGCCAAGACGTTCCCGCTCATAGAGGGCGCTGTCCAGGCGATCGTCCACCAGCGCCGCGTACTTCTCGGTGCGGGACTGTGAGGACAAGAGCGCAGCAAGTCGTTTGGCTGCCGCAAGTTTGCGTGCTTCTCGCTTTTCCTCTGCGCGCTTTGCTTTCGCGACCGCGATCCGATTGTCTTCTTCGAGCGCCATCAGCTGATCGAGCGTGTCGGCACGATCACGGTTGCCGACCTCCACGTAGACCTGACTGCGCGAAGCCTCAGCCAAGTTCTTCGTGTTCAGCAGGGTGTTGAGGCGGCTCACTTGCGGGTCCACGTAGGCGTCAATGGCGGCCGCTTCGCGAACACCGCTGAGACCTTGGATTGCGGCGCGAGTGTCTTCGGCGTCTTTCACGGCCTGGGTGACTTCAGTTTCGGCCTCGGCGAGAGCGCGTTTTGCGGCGCCAAGTGCTGCGTTCTGATCCTTCAGGTCGCCGTTGAGAGCCGACAGGGTGCGCTCGACGTCTTTGTCTTCGCCTTTCAGGGCAGAAACCTTGGCGGCCGCAGCGATGCGCTGTTTGCGAACCTGAGCTTGCTTGGACCGATTCGATGACAGCGAGGCGATCGACGGTTTCTTGGTCGTTGTCTTTTTTGCTGTGGTTGTCTTTTTTGCTGTCGTGGTGTTCTTGGTGGTGGTCTTCTTGGTGACCGCCTCGGCTGGGGCGAGGACGGTGGTTCCAAGCAGAAGGACCAACGCGAGGAGACCGGACATCAACCCCACCGAACGATTGGTTCGGTAAACGGTGGTTCGGCATCCGGGACGCGTCGGGATGCGGGCCGCTGAAGTGCGGCTGGCGGCAGGGCGACGGATGCTCACAAACAGGCTCGGGAAGGGTGTGCTGGCGACGGGCTTGGGTAGCCGTCGACGGGAGGTCACAACAGGGTTCGCAGGATTGTTATCGGCCGTGGGCGACCGAAACAGGAGGTGCTGAGTGGTACCTAACCCTAGCGGGCTCATCATCTGTACACAGACCATCCCCGACGCGACCTACCTGGTGTCGGCCAAACACCCACCCTGGCCTGGGCTTTCGCGAAACATCGGCTCCGGTTCACTGCAATTCCCGGAATATTTTCCGAGCTTTCTATGCTCTTTTCCGTCGAGGCCGAAAAAGGAAGAGAAAAAGCAAGCGAAAAGAGGAACAAGAACTCGAACCAAGCTGCTGTGATGGCAGCGGTAGCCTAAGTACGCGGATTCGTTCCGCTCATGCCTTCGTAGCTCAACGGATAGAGCACTCGCCTTCTAATCGAGTGGTTGCAGGTTCGATTCCTGCCGAGGGCGCTTCACTCAGGGTTCGAACCATCAGAACCCCCCACATGTTGCAACCGCTGATCGCGTTGGGTCGTGATCGTCGTACTATCTGATGATGTCGACGCAATCCCCAGGCTCACCGCAGGCTCCGCATGCTCCGGAGCACCCCGATCACGAGTCGTTCCTCGAGTCGATCGTCGAGCACATCGAGATGGAGGCCGACGCCGACGCCGACGCCACCATCCAGGAATTGCCCTCGGCCGGACCGTTTCGCCAGGTCATCCGGTTCATCCGTCGCAGCGGGCGGCGGATTGCTGTCAGTATCGCTGGCGGGTTCGTTCTCGCAATTGGTGTGGCGATGATCGTGTTGCCTGGCCCAGCGTTTGTGGTGATTCCTGCCGGATTGGCCATCCTGGCCACGGAGTACGCGTGGGCACGGCGCTGGCTGGACAAGGCAAAGGAAAAGGCCGAACAGGCAAAGAAGATCGCTACCCGCAAGGGTCGTGAGTAGCGCAGAGCAGGTTCAGATTCGCCCGGAGGGCACCTAGCGGCTCACGGTTCGAGACCAACCCTCTCTACGATGAGGGGTATGACTGGTTCTTCGCACCCCCGCACCATTGCCGTGACCGGTGCTACAGGCCTCATCGGAACTGCACTGTGCACGCACCTCCGTGCGGGGGGCCACACGGTGAAGCGAATCGTGCGGACCAACCCCACGGGCAACGACGTGTTGTGGAACCCCGCAGACGGGTTGATCGACGCAGCAGCACTCGAAGGCGTACACGCGGTGGTGCATCTTGCTGGCCACGGCATCGGCGATGGTAAGTGGACCGACGAACACAAGCGCAAGGTGATGGACTCCCGCGTGCAAGGAACCACGCTGATCGCCGAGACCATCGCCGGCTTGAAGACAAAGCCGTTCGTGTTCGCCAGCGGGTCCGCCGTCGGCTTCTATGGCGACCGGGGTTCCATGATCCTCGACGAGGACTCTCCCGGCGGAACCGGCTTCCTTGCTGAGGTTGTCGCAAAGTGGGAAGCGTGCACGGTCGCTGCAGAGCAAGCCGGCATTCGCACAGCGCATCTCCGCACGGGCATTGTGCTGTCCACAAAGGGCGGCGCGTTGAAGCAGCAGCTACTCCCCTTCAAACTCGGCATCGGTGGTCGCCTTGGCCCCGGAAGCCAGTACCTGCCATGGGTCACCATCACAGACGAAGTCCGGGCCATCGAACATGTCCTCTTCGGCGAGACCAGTGAACCTCTAGAAGGGCCGGTCAACATCACTGCGCCGTCGCCGGTCACCAACTCGGTGTTCACCAAAGCGCTGGGTCGAGCATTGAAGCGGCCAACGTTGATCCCCATCCCCCTTGCTCCGTTGAAGGTCTTGTTCGGCAAGGAGATGGTCGCGGAAATGCTGTTGTCAGGGGCCAATGTGACGCCCACCAAGTTGCTCAACTCAGGGTTCACGTTCAAGCATCCCAACATCGGCGCGGCGTTGGAAGCGGTGCTCGGAGAGAAGCTGTAACCGATATGTCTTCTTACGATTTCGACACGATCATTGTTGGAGCTGGTCTGGCCGGTCTGGCAGCCGCAAAAGAGCTCACTGCCGCTGGCCAGCGGGTGCGTGTTCTCGATGCCGCGGACAGTGTGGGCGGCCGGGTCCGTACCGACGTTGTGAAGGGACACCTGCTTGATCGGGGTTTTCAGGTGATGCTGTCCGCGTACCCAGAAGCACAGCGGTTGCTGGACTACACAGCGCTCGACTTGAAACGGTTTGACCCGGGCGCAATGGTGCAGCTGGCAGAGGGCCGGGTCACCGTCAGCGATCCGCTGCGTCAGCCAAGCCGGGCGATGGCTACGGTTCGGGCACCGATTGGCTCGGTGGCGGACAAACTACGAATTGCCAAGCTGCAGCAGAACGTGCGGCGGGTGTCGTTGGAGGAGCTGTGGGATCGGACGGAGTCGTCAACCCTGGCCCGCTTGCAGGCGGCCGGGTTCTCGGAACACATGATCTCCACGTTTCTGCAACCGCTGTTCGCAGGCATTTCGCTCGATGCCGACCTTGGCGCGTCCAGTCGAATGTTCGATTTTGTGTTTCGCATGTTGGCGCAGGGCAGCAGCGTGGTGCCGGCCAACGGAATGCATGTCATTCCCCAGCAGTTGGCTGCGGGGCTTCCGAAAGACACTGTCCGATTGCAAGCACGGGTCACTGCGCTGGACACCAACAGCGTGCAGGTGGGAAAGGAATCGCTCTCGGCCCGAAGTGTTGTGGTGGCCACAGAGGGGCCCGCAGCGGTGGCGCTGCTGGAGTCGGCCGGCGTGTCGATGCCTGCGGTTGGGTCGCAGTCGGTGTCGTCGGTGTACTTCTCTGCGGATGCCGCACCGATCAGCGAGAAGCTCATCGTGCTCAACGGGGTTGGGTCTGCAAATGGGCCGGTCACGAATGTCGCTGTGATGTCCAACGTTGCGCCTGCATATGCACCACGGGGACGCCATCTTGTGGTGGCAGCGGTTCTTGGCAATGGGTCTCCCACCATGGAAACCGACGTACGTGCACAGTTGCGGAATTGGTTCGGCAAAGCCGTGGACGGGTGGGACCATCTGCGTACGTACAACATCGAACATGCTCAACCGACGCAGCGCACGCTGTCACCGCACGAACGACCAGTCGAATTGGGCGGGCTATTTGTCGCTGGCGACCATCGGGATCAGGCCAGCATCCAGGGTGCCCTACGCAGCGGGACTCGGGTGGCAGAAGCGGTGATGCGCGCGCAAAGCTGACCCGGGTTTCCCGGGAACCGGCCGTCTCACGATCGGTTCACCGTTGTGGCGTGCCGCGCGATTTCGCTTGGTCGTGATGGTGATGGTGATGTGCCGAGCAGTAATTGCACAGATTCGCCAGGTCCGTGTTGCCGCCCGCGTCGAACTCCACACGATGGTGAACCTCGCACCGTTGAGCCGGAACATCACACCCCGGCGACTGACATCGAGGATGCAACACCGCTAACGCCAACCGTTGCATTTCCGACGCCAGTCGGCGATTTCGACCGAACACCATTCTGGCCGGGTCTGTGCCTTCTCGTATGGCCACATACAACTGTGATCTGGCCAACAACGCAGGCAACTCCGACACGTCCAACGCAGTATCTGGCAACAACGTGGTGCGCAGGGTTTCAGCCTCGACGGTCACGATCACGGCCGGCGACGAACCGGTCGAAGCAGCCGAACTGGCCCAAGCAGCCGAATCAGTCGCACCCGGAGTGCCGGAATCCGCCGAGCGGAACCGACCCCGGGCACCACGAACAAGCGCAACCAACGCGTCAGCCAACCGGCGGTCACGCGGCTCACCACCATGCCCGCCAGCAACACGAGCACGCTCAGGATGATCACGACGCCACACTGCGTCACACACCCGATCCAACAACCCGCGAACCTCGGCACCTTCCAACGGGCCCAACACCGCAGTCATCCGCACACAACCCTCGGGACCTTCACTAAACCGGACCGAACGAGACGCCTTCTGACGCTCGACACGATCACGGCCCCCGGCCTCAACCTTGAACCGCTGCACCGTCGCCGCGAACTCATCATCGGATTGGCCAGCAGCAACCACCAACAGCTCCGTCGCGTCGCCCGGCTCGAGCCCGGCCACCGCACCAACCTGCGCAGAGGACACCTCACCAGCAGCCAAACGCTCCGCCACGCCCGGGACCGCAGCAACAACACCAGCAACCCGAACAGCCTCACGAGCCGCACGCTGAGACATACCCGTCCCACGCGACAACATCGCAGCAGAATCCCGATCCAACCCAACCCGCCCAACCAACACCGCCCGCACAGCAGCAACAGAACGCTCCACCCGCTCCAAAGCAACCAAACCCTCACGGGCCTCCGCAGCCGACCAACCCGACACAGCGGCCGCATGAAACGGCGCAACCAACCACGACCCAACAACAGCATCGAAACGCTCATACCGATCAAACAACCGGCAGGCAGCGTCCACGTCAAACGGATCATCCACAGGACCATCGATCAGATCATCAAACAGCTCAACCGCATCGAAACCAACGACGTCAGAATCCCAGCGATCCAACACAGCCACAACCCCAGCGGAGCCACCACACAACGATTCTGAGCTTGGACCCAACAACCCATCAAGCTCACGCAGCAACGCTGCCTGAGCCCCGTATGCGTCCGCCGAATCGTCCACACAGCCACCCTACACAAACGTACGTTCGATCGTCAACCCAAAATCGGAAGATGAATCAACACCGCGGGCCGAAGCCCGCGGGCGACCTGATCCTCGCTAGTTGTCGGTGCGGTGCGAGACAATCTTGTCGATGAGGCCGTATTCCAGGGCCTCTTCGGCTGTGAACCAACGGTCTCGGTCTGCGTCGGCCTCGATGCGTTCAACAGTTTGACCGGTCGCCTCGGCCGTGAGCTTGGCCATGAGCTTTTTGGTCTTGATGATCTGCGTGGCGTGGATCTGGATGTCTGCGGCGGTGCCCTGCATCTGGCCCAGCGGCTGGTGCATGAGGATGCGGCCGTTGGGCAGGCAGTATCGCTTGCCTTTGGTGCCCGCGCTGAGCAGGAACTGGCCCATGGAGGCAGCCATACCCATGCAGAACGTTGCAACGTCGGACTTCACGAAGTTCATCGTGTCGTAGATGGCCATGCCCGCATATACCGATCCACCAGGGGAATTGATGTACAGGGAGATGTCTTTGGTGGAATCCTCGGCGTCGAGCAAGAGGAGTTTGGCGTTGATCTCATTGGCAACTCTGTCGTCGACAGCGGTGCCCAAGAAAACGATACGTTCCTTCAGCAAACGTTCGAAGACGTCGCCCTGGGGCATACCGTTGGCCGACGAAGCGGTGAACTCGGGAAGTGACATGGCGGAGATGCTACGTGAGGTTGCCCGGTTAACTGAGCCTCAAGGCGAGTGAAAAAGGTGCAGACTGTCTAATGAGTCCATCTCTGCGGGTGTGGCGAAATTGGCAGACGCGCCAGGTTTAGGTCCTGGTGTCGAAAGACGTGCAGGTTCAAGTCCTGTCGCCCGCACAAGCTTGTGACCAGGGGAAACGTAGTCTTCGGTTCCTCTGGCGTTTGGGGTCGTTTGGCCAATTGCTAACGGATTGCTAACGGACTCGGTACGCTTGGGGCCGTGAAAGGGCACTTCAAGAAGCGCGGCGAGAAGTGGTACTTCTGGGCTGAACTCGATCCGGGCCCTGACGGGAAGCGTCGGCAGGTGTCGCGCGGCGGGTTTCGCACGCGGCGAGAGGCCGAGGCTGGCTTCGCTGTGTACCGAGACGAAGTGCGCCGCGGAGGGCACGTCGACACGTCGAAGGTGCGGCTGCAGGAGTACCTCGTCGACGAGTGGCTCCCAGCGATCAAGGCCAGTGTGAAGGAGTCAACGCATGCGCACTACCGGCGCAACGTACGTCAGCACCTCGTCCCCCGCTTGGGCGCTCAGCGATTGTCCGCGTCTGTCCCCCGCCGCGCTCAATGCTATGTACGCAGACCTTCTTGCCAACGGTCGGGCCGACGGCACTGGCGGACTCGCGCCGAAGAGCGTGAAGGAGGTCCACACGATCCTCCACAAGGCGCTGCACGACGCCGTTCGGTGGGGGCGCATCGGCCGAAACCCTGCGGACCTGGCCGAGCCGCCGACGGCACGGTCGCCGGAGATGAAGATCTGGAGCGCCGAGCAGCTGCGGACCTTCCTCGCGTTCGTTGCCAACGATCGGCTGTACGCGATGTGGTTGCTGCTGGCGACGACCGGCATGCGGCGGGGCGAGGTGCTCGGGCTCCGGTGGCGCGACGTCGACCATCGGAACTCGCGGGTTCAGGTCATGCAGGCGTTGAACCAGGTCGAGTACAAGCTGGTGTTCTCCGAACCGAAGACGAACAAGGCGCGGCGATCGGTGGCGCTCGATCCCGTGACGGCAGGGGCTTTGCGGTCACATCGTGCGGCGCAGGCGGCCGAGCGGTTGGCCTGGGGCGAAGGCTGGACCGACAGCGGGCTCGTGTTCACCAACGAGGACGGCACGCCAACCAACCCGCAGCGGATCAGCCGAGCTGTTCGTACGGAACGGCGAGCGGGCCGGGCTACCGGCGATACGGCTCCACGACGTCCGCCACAGCTACGCCTCGGCGGCGCTGGCCGCCAACGTGCCAGCGAAGGTCGTGAGCGAGCGTCTGGGGCATGCGAACATCGCCATCACGCTCGACACGTACTCCCACGTACTCCCTGCGCTGCAGGAGGACGCCGCGGAGAAGATCGCTGCGCTGATTCTTGGGGGCGGATAGTGATGAGGACCGTTTCACGGAGCACGTCGGATCGGAGTCAGGAATGAGCGACTCGTTCGTAGACGCACTTGCGCGCGAGCTTCCCGCGGAGATCTTTGCGATGGACGACGGGACTTTCGTCGTCGACATCCGAACCATCGACGGTCGATGGGTGACGGGGCTCGTTCGCAACGAAACGATGAGCGAATACGAAGCGGCCTGGCCGGAGCTAGGGCCGAGTGATCGCGAACGTGAAGTCGCGGAGTTCGCTGCGATTCTGTCGCTCGAAGCGGACGCGCGGTCAGACAAACGTTGGCCCCTATGGCTCGCGTAGGTCCCGAGCCTGTAAACGTCGGGCTCCCGACCTTCGAGTTGGAAGCCGTGTCGGGTACACGTTCTCGTTACAAGATCCACTTCCGCTGCGGGGACCGGCGACGCTCGTTGTTCATGAGCCTGAGTGCGACGCCGCCGAGTGCGGCGGCTCTGACCCAACCTGTTCGCGTGCCATCGTGGTGGTCCTCCTGCCCGAGGAGGATCCGCCATCGTCATTGCTGCGCGACGCGAAACTCGTTTCTCAAACGGTTGCCGGGACCCAAACGTGGGTTCATCGCCAACTGAACCGTCTGCCGAGGGCACGACGGTTCGAGCGCTTTCTAGCTGGCCGGACTCGCTCGCTCGAAGACTGGAGCCAGTTTCGAGTCGCGGCGACCGTGACAAGCGCGTGGAAAGGCGACGACGACACGCATGCGCACTATGAGCGATGTTTCGACGCACTTCACAGGGTCCATAAGGCAATCGTGCTGGCGACTGGCGCCTTTGTACCCGGACTCACGATTGAACGATGCGGACCGGTCTACCTCGTGCACCAGGACGGACTGCTCGTCGGTCCTGTCTTCGTAGGTCATGTGATTCAGAAGACGGGTCAGATCGACGAATCCCAGCTCGCGATGGTCCCTCGATTGCTCGATGCGCTGGAAGACGCTGCGCCAGCCGCCCGGATTCGCGACCTGATTCATTCGTGCGATGTCGCACTTCGATTTCAAGGGGACTACTTGGGCACGCTCTTGCGCTGTGCGACGGCGAGCGAGGTCCTGGTAAAGGAGTGCGCATGGATGTTGCTTTGGGAAGCGCAAAACGCTGGGAACCAGACCGCAGACGCGAAACAGGTGGCCGCCCTATTCGCTGACAAAGCCGAGATGACCAAATTCTTCGAGTTCCTGAAGCGACAGTTGGGTGGCAATTGGGATTCTCGCACGGAGACGTCGCCCGTCGGGGCTTGGAGAAAGCATGTGAGCGAACAGCGAACACGGTGTTTGCACTTCGGTGTCGAGCCGTCTGCGCTCAGTGCGGATGAGGCGTTGAACGCAGTTCACGGGCTGGCTGACTTTCTATTGGACAGGCTTGCCGAGAACGTCGAAAAGTACCCCTCGTCCACTGTCATGCTGCTCGGGTCGTACGGTCTTGAACTGCGGAACGCTGCGCTACCGGAGAGCTTCGACGAAGCGGACCATCCGCGTCTGTTCAAGGAGTGGAAGGTCGCGAACCTTGCAAAGTTCGATGGAACTTACGGTCAGGGATTTGGCCCAACGATCATGGCGCAACAACCGGCCGCTGAGAACTCGAACGATCTAGACGTCGATGCCTAACCGGAGCGAGTCGCGATTGTCGACGCTGCCCGCCACACCTGCCCGGTACGCTCGTGGAATACCACCCGGCCTCTACTGGAGGCCGGGTCTTCATTTTTCTGCGTCGCTCAACGCATCCTGAGTCCACGTGACCTCGTGGGCGGTTCAAGGGCATCGATCACCTCGTCGTGGGCGTGACGCCAGGCGTACCTCTCTACGCCCGGCGGCTCCGCACCGAAGGCCGCCACCGAGTCGGTGATGCCGTGGCGGTGTCGATAGGTCTCGACCTTGGTCGCGACGTCGATCCAGCGGCCGTTGTGATTCGCTGAGCGGTAGTCGCCGATCAGGTCTTTGAGGTACTCGGGCGTTTCGATCATGGCGTCGGCGACGGCGTTCAGCGCACGTGCGTCGAGGAGTTCGTCGATCCGTTCGATCTTCTGGCGGTCCCCGTCGTGGTCGACGAGGTAGCGCTTGCGAGTTGCGAAGCCATCATCGCTCGCCTGTTGACGACTGCGATGGTCAGCCATGTCGCCTTGCAGCCGGTCACGAAGAGCGACGGCTCGGTCCAGTTCAGGGTCGGCGCCCCTGAGCCGCTCTCGCAGCGGACGCTTGCGCACCTCCAACTCCTGGATGTGTTGCTCGGTCATTCGCAAGTTCCGCTCGGTGTACTCGACATCGTGCGTGTAAGGACCGGGCGGAACTGCTGGTGCCGCATCGAGCACAAGCTGCAGCCGCTCACGCTCGGCGACGAGCGCAGGCGTGCTCAGTCGCTCGATCGACACCTCCGCTCCCCTCTCGGCGACGTCGATGGCCAGCTCCTGCGCTCGGCTCGTCGACAGTCCAGCGATGAGCATCTCCGATGGCACCCGTTGCGGAGTTCGCATGTGCGCTTCGGGATCGATCTTGACGTCGCCGGTTGTGTAGATCACGTTGAGGTCGCGGCCGCGGCTGAGGGCGACGTAGCCGAGTTCTCGGTACAGGTCGTCCGTGGCGTACACGAGCGCTGTGTCGCACGTGAGGCCTTGCGCCTTGTGGATCGTCATCGTGTAGCCGTGGGCGAGGTGGCCTTGGTCGACGTACCAGCGCGGCACGTCGATGCGCTGCCGATCGGTCGTCGTCACGGTGAGGTCGACGCTGCCCATTGGGTGCACTCGCTCGATGGTTGCTCGCATACCGTTGCGGACGCCGAGGCGTCGGTCGTTGCGCAGGAACAGCACTTCGTCGCCCGCCTGGAACTCTCGACGACGATCGTCGACCTCGACAATTCGTGCCGGACCCTGGACTCCACCGGTTTCGACAAGGTAGCGATGTGCGAGGTTGTTCAGGTCGGCGATGTCGGCGTTGCGCGACGCGAGCATGATCACGTCGGTTCCGTTCGCTCGTGCGGCGAGCCAGTCGTCGACCACTTGAGTCTTGGCCTCGTTTGCCGTCTCGTAGGCGCGCATACGGTCGTGCTCCAGGTAGGCCGTGAGCGCCTTGCCGACGTCGCCCGATCGAAGTTGTTCGAGGGCGACGCGCTCCCACTCATTTCGCTGTCGACGATTCTCCGTGAGTTCCATCGGAGGCAACCGTGCACCCAGTCCTGAAAGCAATCCACCGGCGCCGATCTCGGGGAGTTGGCGTGGGTCGCCAACGAGCACGAGCTTGGCATCCACCTCCGCGGCTCGGTCGAAGATGGGTGCGACGAGGCGGGTCGGGGCCATGCCGAATTCGTCGATGATCACTACGTCGCCCGGTCGAATCGTTTCGAGGTCGACGACGAGTCTCGCCAAGGTCTCGGACGCGACACCGGTCGACGCTTCCAGCTCTGCGGCAGCTCGTGCCGACAGGGCTGCGCCGTGGACTGCGACTCCGGCCGATTGCCAGGCGTCGACGGCCGCTGCGAGCGCGAACGTCTTCCCTGCCCCAGCAGGAGCGACGACGACGGCGACACCATCGCCGCCGGTCGTGAGCTCCTCGACCATGGCGACCTGTTCCATCGCGAGCGTCGGGCGGCGGTCGATGGCGGCATCAACCGTTCCCGTCGGCACCACTGCGGCACCGCCGCCCATGCGCGCACGAGCGGCATCAACCAATCGGCCTTCGAGGGCCATCAGTTCCTTGGTCGAGTACCTGGCGCCGGTGTCGACTCGGGTAACCGTTCGTCCGTTGTCGGACCGCAAGGCTTGGGTGGTGGAGTCGATGACCTTCACGACATCGTGGTGGCGCAGGATCGCATCGGCGTGGGCCTCGAGGAGTGCGACGGTTGCACCCTGCGGGTAGGCCGACGCGAGGGCACGGATCACGTCTCGACGATCGAAGGTTGATGCTCGTTCGGTGAGTCCGGCTGGTCCGAGAAGGTGGCGTTCGATTCGTCGCACCTCGTCGGGCCATCCTCGGGCCATTGACCTTCGGGGTTGGTGGTCGGCTAGTTCGTCGATGGTGATGCGCCAGACGTTCAGGTTGGCGGCTCGGTGGGCCCAGTCGTCGACGAGGTCGGCGTAGTTGAGGGTGTGGACCTTCGCGGCGCGGGTGTCGAGTGCGGCGATCTCGGCTCCTCGGGCAGACGTGGTGCCGAGGGCGGCCATGCGGTGCTCGATGTCTTCGCGTCGAGTCGAGAAGGCACGCAGGACGGGTTTGCTGAGGCCGTCAATGTCGGCGATGCCGTTGACGATCGGTCCCCAGGCGACGCCGAGGCGACGGGTGAGTTCGTCGCGGAGATGCGACTCGTAGACGTAGCCGGCAGTGAGCGAGTGGGCGTAGAGGTGGCGGGCGTCGAGGGTGCGCCATCGGGCGTCGTCGGTGCTGCGGACCATGTTGGGCACGAGGGCGTGGGTGTGCAGGTGCGGGTCGGCGGCCCGGCTGGTGCGGTGTCGGAAGGCGGCGGCGATGAAGCCGTCGGCCGAGACCTGTTCGATTCCGTTGTGGCCTCGACGCGACACGGCGGCGTTGCGTTCGAGGTAGCCGAGCGCAGCATCGACGGCCGCGTCGTGGGCGGCGGTGATCTCGGCGGTCATCTCCGGCGAGCTGAGAGCGAATGCGAGTGAGACGGACTTCGGGGCGCGGAATGTGAGGTCGAACGCGGGGATCTTTCGGTTCGCCGATTCGATCAGCGGTGCGTCCGTGATCGGGCGACGACCTGCGAGGACGGCAGTGAGTTGGGCGGGTTCAAGTTGGCCGTAAATGTCGAGCAGCTCGTGGGTGTGGGCGGTCCAACGGCCGGGTTCCTCGCCGATGGCGTAGTAGTCCTCGATGCCGCTGACGATGGCCTTGAGGTAGTAGTCGGCGTCGGCGACTTTCGCGATGCTCAGCACGCGTACGACTCCATGTCTCGTTTCACCGGACACGGGAGCACCGGCCACGGAACGGCGGACGGCAGCAACCTTGCCGCCATCACTGATGCAAGTTCGTGAAGCTTCTTGGTGTTGTTTGGTTGCTGCCGACGTGACTGGGCGGACATGGCCGTCAATCGAAGGCGAGTAGCGTCAGCTGCTCGGAGGGTCGAGTGGGCTCGGGACGAGGTTTCGACGGTGCTGTTGGCTGGGGTGGCTCGACGTCGTGGACCTGGGGACGAGGTTTCGACGGTGCTGCTGGCTCGGGTGGCTCGACGTCGTGGACCTGGGTCGTCTGTGGACGTATGAGCTTGGACGGGGCGAGCAGTCGGTAGCGGATGGTGCCGAAGCGGCCATGATCGGTACGAGTGCTGTCGACCTCGATGAGGCCAGCTGTGCGAAGTGTCCGAAGGGCTCGAGCGCAGGTGTCCTTGCTGAGACCAAGATCGTTGGCAAGCGTGCGCGTCGACGCAGTAACGGACCGGCTCGATGCGGCCGGTGATCCGTAGAGGTGGACGAGGACCACCCAGGCGAGCGGGGCAACGGCACGGATCACGTCGGTGGACTCGGGACCGATGACGACGGCATGTCGATCGGTTCGAGGCTTCGGGCGGGTCACGCGGCGTCGTTCGGGTTCGCAAGGTCAGCGTTCGTCCACCGCTCGAGGGCAGCACGGGGAACGACGATGCGCCGACTCCCAAGGCGGACGCACGGCAAGCCGGACCGGGTCGTGAGGAACTTACGGGCAAGGCTGTAGGCAAGCGTCCGGCTGATGCCGAGGACGGCGGCGGCCTCCTCGACGGTCAGGAACGGTCGGTCGCTGGGGGGCGGCAGGATTGGGACGGATCGGGACACGAGGGCCTCCACGGGCTGGTGCGGTTGCGTGGTGCCGAGCGAATCTGCGTTTCTCGGTACATACATATCCGTCAGCGCGATTGGCTGTGCGGCAGAGATTTTTCAGAAAGTCCGAAACGCGCTTGTGGCTCCACACCGATGCCATTCGCACCGCAACCGACCCGAGCGCAACAAAATCTTCAGGCCTCCGGCGCCAGCCGTACCTTGGCAGCCCCACCCGCTGACCGCAGCGGCGGAGTCAAGACGGAGCTCCCGCAGCGCAGCGAGGAAGAACGGTCTTGACACCGTGGCGAGGATCAGTCACGCCGGCAGATCACCGACGCATCGCCGGCTATGGCGGGTCGTGTCATCGATCGCGCCGCACATATCGGGCAAGGTGCTGTGGGTCCGCCGTGAGCAGGCGAGCAATATCGGGCGCGAGGTAAGGGTAGATATGTCGGTGGTTGGCGATAGCGGATCGGGATTATCGGGCGTGGTTGTGTGTGGCGGGAAGCTGTCGTGTGTGGGTGCGTGGAACAATGCGGCATGGGATCGGGTGGTGACAGTGTGAGGCCGTCGGGGACGGTGACGTTTCTGTTCACTGATATCGAGGGTTCGACGCGTCGGTGGGAGGCGGATGCCGATGGGATGCGGGTCGGCGTTGGCGGCGCACGACGACGTGCTGCGTTCCGCGATCGAGGGCACGGCGGGTGGTTGTTCAAGCACACCGGTGACGGGGTGTGTGCGGCGTTCGCGTCGGCTCGGGCGCGGTGGATGCCGCGGTCGCGGCGCAGCGGTCGCTGGAGTTGCCGGTGCGGATGGGTGTCGCGACGGGTGAGGCCGAGCAGCGCGGGGATGACTATTTCGGGCCGGCGTTGAACCGGGCGGCGCGGGTGATGGCGGCCGGGCACGGCGGCCAGATCCTGGTGAGCGCGTCGACGGCCGGGCTGCGTCAGCGGGCGTCGATCTGGTGGATCTGGGTGAGCATCGGCTGCGGGATCTGTCGGGGGTGGAGCACCTGTTCCAGGTTCGTGCCGAGGGTCTGGCGGCGACGTTCCCGCCGTTGCGGACGGTGGACGCGGTGCCGGGGAATCTGCCGCGTGCAGACGACGAGTTTCGTCGGGCGTGACGTCGAGGTGGACGAACTGGTTGGAGCTGGTGCGCGCAGCATCGGTTGGTGACGTTGACCGGGGTGGGTGGGGTCGGCAAGACCCGTCTCGCTGTCCAGGTCGCCGCCGAGTTGGTGCCCGACTTCGGTGACGGGGTGTGGTTGGTCGAGTTGGCCCCGGTCGGTGATCCGGCGGCGGTGCCCGATGCGGTGGCGTCGGCGTTGGGGATCACCGCGCAGGCCGGGTATGACGGTGACGGCGAGCGTGGCGCAGGCGTTGGCCGGGCGACGGCTGTTGGTCGTGTTCGACAACTGCGAGCACGTGCTCGACGCCGCCGCCGATCTGGTCGAGGCGATCCTGGCTCGTCGGCGACGGTGAAGGTGATCGCGACCAGTCGCGGGAAGGGTTGCGGGTCGGGGGGAGCATCTGTGGCCGGTTCCGTCGCTTGGATGTCGAGGCCGGGGCGGCGTCGGCGGCGGTGGAGTTGTTCGTGGAACGGGCCCGGGCGGTGAACCCGGGTTTCAGCGCTCGACGACGACACCGACGCGGACTGCGGTGGCGGAGATCTGCCGCCGACTCGACGGGATTGCGTTGGCGATCGAGTTGGCCGCGGCGCGGATGGTGTCGATGAGCCCGACCGATGTCCGTGATCGTCTCGGTGACCGGTTCCGGCTGCTGTCGGGGTCGCGGCGCGGGTCTGGAACGTCACCAGACGCTGCGGCACGCCGTGCAGTGGTCCTACGACCTGCTCGACGACGACGAACGTGTCGGTGTTGCAGCACTGTGTCGGTGTTCGCCGGCGGCTTCGACCTCGCCGCCGTCACCGCGGTGGGTGGGTCGTTCGACGAGTACGCGATGCTGGACCTGGTCGATTCGTTGGTCCGCAAGTCGCTGGTCACCGCGCAACAATGCCGGGTGGCCGCGCCCGTTACGGGTTGCTGGAAACGATCCGCCAGTTCGCCGAGGACCAGCTCGCCGCCACCGGGAACATCGGCGAGGTCCGGGAGCGTCACGCCCGCTACTTCGCCGCACAAGGCCGTCGCCTCTGGGACATGTGGGACGGACCCGGCTACGACAGGGCCAGCGACTGGGTTGAGGTCGAGTTCGCCAATCTGCGGGCCGGGTTCCGGTGGGCCACCGACCGGTCCGACCTCGACACCGCCACTGCGATCGCCGCCCACACGACCATGCTCGCCTTCTCTCTGCAACAGCACGAACCCGTCCGGTGGGCGGAGGAACTCCTCCCCGCGGCCATCGCTGCCAATGCCGCGCAACTCCCGCGCCTCTACATCGCCGCGAGTTATTGCACGAGGATGGGACGGCCGGAGGACGCCGTCGGGTACGCCCAGGCAGCATCGGTGTTGCAGGACGATCCCGGCTACCAACCCTTCGACACGGGATGGGCCAGCTACAGGGAAGCGGCTGGCCACGGTTTCGCTTGGCGGATGGACCGGCTCGTGGAGATCTGCACCGCGCTGGCCACCCGAACCGGTCCCGCGAGGGTCATGAGTCTGTCCTTGCTGGCAATGGGTCTCGCGGGCGTTGGACGACCCGGTGAGGCGATGGCGACCGCCGAAGACGCCCTCATCACGGCCCGGGCTCACGCCAACCCGCAGTGGATCGGTTGGGCGTACATCGGGTACGGGGCTGCGTTCACTGAGACCGACCCGGCGCGGGCGCTCGACGCCTTTCGTCTCGGACTCGCCTACAGCCGACAACACCGACTCCCAATAATTGAAGCGTCCATCGCACAAAGCGCCGCTGGGCTCGAAGCGGTTCACGGCGATCTCAACCAGGCCCTCAACATGTTCACTACGAGCATCGACTCGTTCCACAAAGCCGGCGACCCAACCAGCCTGGCAGGCACGTTCGCCAACCTGGCCACGTACTTCGACCGGATCAACCGGCCCGAGATCGTCGCGACCCTCTACGGCATGACCACCCACATCCCCGTCACCAATTTTTTTGTGAACATCGGCTACCAGGCTGCGATCGATCACGTCCGAAACACACTTGACACCGAGACCTTCGACCACTGCGTCGCCGCCGGAGCCGCCATGGACACCGCTGACGCCGTCCGCTACGCACGCACCCACATCGAGGCCATCCGATCCGAACTGGCGCCGTCGCCGTGAACGCCAGGGGCCACCGCGAACTCGCCCCCTCAGGGCCGCACACTTCGCTCGCTCTGGAGAACACCCTGACCCGCTGAATAGCCGGCGAAGCCATGCACCGGTCACGCCCCATAACACGCGTGTCGCCGAACCCGCACAGAACAGCCAGAGTGCGTGAATCGGTAGCTCGGCACAGGCCACCCGGTGACGGCTCATACGAGCGGCCTGGGCGCCCGGCGTCACGACGACCTGAAGGCACGGCGATCGTCGGCAAAGTTGTCGCGGGAGTCCCGACCAGTCGCACACCTCGCACCTCTCCCACGATCGAACGCTCGCAGCGCGACTCGGCCCGAGATCACCCGCATAACGGCGGGTCTCTGGATCGCGTCGACCCATCGGCGGTCGTCCCGACGCCCGTCGCGACGAAAGCCCGACGGCCCGATCGTCGGCATAGTTGTCGCGGGATTTCCGACCCGTCGCGGACCTCGCCACATTGCCGACCCTCGAACGCTCCCAGCGCCAACCGGTTCGCCGATCACCCGCACAAGAGGCCGGATAAAGCGCGGCGTTGACGTCGTTGCGTTTGGTGAGCGAGGTGGCGGGCCCGGCGAGGATGAGCGGGGCTTCGCGGCTCCGGGCCGCCGGTGCTAAGGCCGAACGGCGAGTGTCAAGTGGTCCATCGCCACCGGCCCGTGGCGGTGAAACCGCAACGTCCAGCCCAGCCGGCAATGCGCTACGCAAGAACAACTTCGGCCCGGATCGACGTCAGTGGGCCGTACACGTCGGTGTCGTAAGTCCACGTACTTAGCGTCCTACACTGCGACGAGCGCCGAGTCGATGGTTCTTGCGGTGACGGAGCCTTCGACGATGACGACTCGTCGTTTTCCATCACCGCGGCTCACTTCCAAGGCGCGGAAGAGATGGTCCCGGAGTCAAGTTGCCGGAGGACGTATTCAACGAGGACGGCTGGCGTTCTTTGCGAGCGCGGCGCCGATGCGGGCTGACGTGACCTGGTCGGAGTTGCCGCGCGCTCGGTCGCTGTCGTCAGGATGAGGTCCAGATGACGCGGTCGGCCGTGTGTCTCGAAGTGCTCGGTGATGACGTCGCCAGCTGCAGCCCGGCCGGTGATCTCGAACCAGCGGCCGATGTCGGAGACGAGCGGCCAGATGGTGTACCACCAACGCGTGTCGTAGGCGCTGCGAAGCGCGGCCGCGAGTAGCGAGTCGGTGTCGGCTGCTCCTCGGACCGCGGCGACACGGGCCCGGATCGACAGCGCTTGATCCCGATAGACCTTCATCCCGCCGCGCTCGGCCAGCGGGAGCGTCACGTCGGCGAGCTCGATGGCCCGGTCGAGGTTGCCCAGCCGTGCTTCGTAACTGGCGAGGCGACCGAGGGCGGCACTGATCTCGGGGTAGTCGATCCACTCCTCGACGAGACGCTCGGCCTCCCGTGCATGCCCTGCCGCTCGTGATTGGTCGTGGAGGGCAAGCGCTTCGGCCGCGATCGCCTCCCAGTAGGCGATCTGAGTGCCGACGTCCCAAGTTCTCGACGCTTCGAGCGCACCGAGGATCGCATGGAGGGTGCCTCGGGCCGCGGTGCTGGCACGCCCGCCCGCGAGCTGCGAGTACAGGGCGTTGCGCTCGTTCGCACGGATGTCGGCATGACTTAGCCCCAGTTCGCACAGGGCTATCTGTTCGGCTCCATCGGCGTAGAAGGCGGCAAGTGCGTAGGCGATGGCGGGTGGTTCAGGAAGTGCGAGCGCCTGTGCGGCGAGCTCGCCGATCTCGGACTTCCCTCGACTCGTGGCCGGTGCCATGCAACCGCTGAGCAGGTCGCGGACGATGCCCGTCTCGCCCGCACCGACCGACCATTCCAGCGCTGACGTGATGTTGCCCCAGTTCGCGTCCATGCGTTGCTGGCCCGTCAAATACCGCCGGTCGTAGAGCATCAGCCCGGCATCCAGAGCTTCGGTGGCGAAGTACAGCGTGTGACGGTGTCGCCACGTGGGGAGCTCGCCACGTTGCTCAAGGTGTGTGCGTCCGTAGTCGCGGACGGTTTCGAGCAGGCGGAACCTCACGGATCCCGACGCAGGGGCAGCAGTCACAATGGACCGATCGACGAGCGCAGCGAGGGTCGGCGCGACATCGCCAAGCGCGACACCGTCGCCGGTGCAGATTGCTTCGGCGGCCTCGAGGTCGAACGTGCCGGCGAAGACGGACAAACGATCCGCTAGTGATCGACTGGTCGGTTCGAGGAGCTCGTAGGACCAGTCAAGGAGGGCGGTGAGTGTTCGGTGGCGCACCGTGGCGTCGCGCCGTGGGCTCTCGAGCAAGGTGAATCGGTCGTCGAGACGATCGATCAGCTGCTGTGGCGTGAGCGTCCGAAGACGGGCGCCGGCCATCTCGATCGCCAGGGGTAGGCCATCGAGACGATCGCAGAGGACCTTGAGCGTCTGCGGATCCCATGAGGCGAGGTCCGCTTGGGAGCCGGCGGATCGAGCTCGAGCGAGGAGCAGCCGGACGCCTTCGTGCTCCGCGTCGAGCGGGCTGATCGGCCACACCTGCTCGCCGCCGACGCCCACAGGAGCGCGCGAGGTTGCGAGCACCGCCACCGTCGGACACCCCTGAGTGATGGCGGCGAGTACCTCCGCCGCCCCGTCCAGGACATGTTCGCAATTGTCGACCACCAGCAGCAGGTCGCGACCGCGGAGGCCCTCGACCAGTGCCGCGAAGGGTTCGGCATTGCCCTCGAGAAAGAACCCCAACGCCGACGCCACGACGCTCGGGATCATCTCCGCTCCCGACAAGGTGCTGAGATCACACCACCAAACCCCGTCGAGGAAGTCGGCCTGCGCTGAGTCTGCGACACGAATGGCGAGCTGCGTCTTGCCGGCGCCGCCGGGTCCGGTGACGGTCACGACACGGCCGCGACGTACCTCTGTCCGAAGGTCGGCGATCTCGCGCTCGCGGCCGATGAAGGTCGCCACACCGGCCGGAAGGTTGCCGACTTGCACAACGTCTCGCGTCCGACGCGGACCTGTAAGCGACGCGGGAACGCCGGGGACTGCCGGACCTGTCCCGACTTCGAGCTTGCCGATGGCGATGGCATGGCCGATCGACCGAACGGCCGGCGAAGGATCAAGACCGGTCTCGTCAGCAAGATACCGGCGGTACTTGTCGTATGCGCGCAGTGCTTCGGCCTGTCGACCATCACCGGCGAACGCCTGCATCAGCAGGCCCCAGGCCCGGTCACGCAACGGCCTCGCAGTCACATGCGCGTCGAGTCGGGCAATGGCCTCGCCGAAGCGACCCTCTCGAAGGAGCAGTTCGCTGTGATCTTCGAACGCGGAGAGGTGCAACTCATCGAGTCGGGCAACAGTCGCTAGCGCCCACGGCTCGTCACGGAATTCCCTAAGTGCAGGCCCATCCGACAGGACAAGCGCTTGCTCGAGAATGGAACGGTCGGTTCGGGCAATCGCCAGCCTTTCGAACTCATCTGCGTCGACCGAGCAGCGAAGTGCGTAGCCGGAGGCGGCACGCTGGAGGCAGTCGTCCGGCAGCCGCTCCCGGAGTCTCGAAACCGCGGTTCGCACACCCGAACGTGACAAGCCGAGGTGCTCCTCCAGCCATTCCACCCGCACGACGGAACTGGGTGTCAGGGCCAGCATCGCCAGCAGGCGGCGCTGCCCGACGCCGGGCAGGGAGACCGACATGCCGTTGGGGTTCTGGCAGCGGACCTCGCCGAGGATCTTGACCGCCACTCCCACATCGGCAGGCTACCGGAACATCCCGCTCCGGCGCCGAAGCCAGCGACACGGTGTCCTATCGGGAGGCCACGTAGTCCCGTCCGACCAAACCGAGGTAGCGGTCGATGGCGGACGCATCTTCGGGCACCGGCAACTCGGGTCCGAGAAGACCCATACCCGCGAGCCCATCGCGCATCGACGAGATCCGATCGAACGCGACGCCGCGCCAGGTCCTCGTCGAGGTGCGGATCGATGCCGACGGCTGTGGCCACGTCCCACGCGTGCGTCAACGGGTCCCACAGCACGACACCGATCAGATCGTCGACCGACATCGGCCCGAACCAGAAAGCGCCCTCGCGTTCGAGCGCACCCGGCTCGTCGATCGCACCGAGGATGGCCTCGCGAGCTCGGGACCACACGAGGTCCGGGTCGGCCAGGTCGGCGGGCATCTCGGGCATCACCATCACGCCCGTGACGACCATCTCCGCCGCTGCGGTCAGAACACTCGCCACGTGCCCGACGACGTCACGCGCCGTCCATCCCTCGCACGGCGACGACAACATCCACGCGTTGTTGGGCACGCGACGCACGACGGCGTCCATCAGGTACACCGACCGCGTGAAGTCTCGAACGTTCTTCGTCATTGCTGCTCCTTGGTAGCGAGTCGGAACATCCGACCACCGCCACGATCGCAGCCAGACGCTTCGTCACCGTCCCACCTGCGTCCCGCCCCTCCGTAGACCGGCATCCGGCGTTTGCGCGTACGCTGCCATGGCCTTGCCAAGCGTCTCGGGATCGCGCAGCAGGCGTCGCTGACCTTGAACGAATCGAGCAGGCCGAAACAATCAAGCTCGCAACACTTCGACGGGCAACGGGCGCGTTGAAGCGCGACTCGATCTACGGGTTGGCGACGCATGAGCTCGACCACCAGGTCCCTTGGGCCATCGCCCCCTTCAAGCAGCAGAAAGAAGAACCAACACGCCGTCACCAAGATCGTCGAGATCCCGGGGCCGTGGCCACTCCCTCCTCATCGACAGCGGCTGGGATGAAGTCGCAAAGACCTCGCTCGAATTCGTCCGCCGCTTCGTCCAGCAACCGGGACACCGTATTACGGCCCAACCCTTACGAGTGGGGGTGGGGAGGTCCAGAACTCATGGGCGGGTCCTTGGCTTCGGTGGCCCGCTGACGACGAGCGAGGTACTCGTCGACAGGGACGTCATGGCCCTCTGCACGATCGAACTCTTCGAACCGCCGCGCCAACTCGTCGGCGTGATCGAGCACCCACTGGATCGTGCGCGGCGGCGAAACGAAACCACCGAGTTCTGCCTTCAGCTCCGCCCGAGCCTCGGCACGGTCTACCTCGGTCGCCTTGCTGAGCTTCTTGATCTCGGCCCACTTCTGGGTGCCCATCAACGCCCCTCGTCGCCGAGCAACACGAGGCCCTCATGCTCGGCGAAGTCGACGAAGTCCTTCCGGTTCAGGGTAAGTAGGCCGACCCCCATCTCAATGCAGCACGCAGCAACCCACGTGTCGTTCTGCGGCCGCGGCCGACCACGAAGGTGCGCACGGCCTGCGAGCCGACCCCACGTCGTTGCGATGGCGTCGTTCCATGGCACGACGGCCTTCCCGAGTTACCCAACCATCAACTCGGGTCCGAAGCTGCGGACCCCAACTGCGAACCTCGGCCCATTTCGACAACTCGCCGACCGTCACGAACGTCAACCACACGCGGTTGCCAACCAGGGCACGCCGAACCCACTCGGGTTCCTGGCGCTTGATGAGCTTCGAAGCAACGTCGGTATCGACGACGATGTCCGCCACGGTCAGGCCGGACTGGCGTCCCGGCTGGCCCGTACGTCGGCAAGAAAGGCGTCGAGCTCCTCGTCCGACTCGAAGATGTCCGCAGCCCACTCTTCGGTCGACTCCATAGGCTTCACGCCCTGGGCCGCGGCAAGCTCCTCGATCGTGAACGGTCGAGTGGAGCGCAGCGGGGCGGAGGCGGGTTCAGGATCCATGTCGTCGACACCATCGTACGCTTCGACGAGGATCACGGGAAGGGATCAACGGCGACACGCTCCGAGCGCCCGTCATTGACCCGAATTTGCTAACGGATTGCTAACGGAACTGCGCAAAACACGCCGAAACTCCCCACCACCCGCCGACATGCCGATTCGCGAAACCCCAGCTCAGACAACATTTTCCGTCATCCGACAACACCAGAAGAACGGCAAATGAGGGTTTTAGGTCCTGGTGTCGAAAGACGTGCAGGTTCAATTCCTGTCACCCGCACAAGTTGCTCTGCCCGGCCGAAAGGGTTCTCTACGCCTATTCATGCCAACCGAGACGTCGAAGCACGCCTGACCCTGGGCTGAATGGTGACGTCTGACGATGAACAAACCGGGCGCTAGATCCGATCACACCTCGTCACCCCGGCGGACCCACCAACGTCGACGTCGAAGTGAATCGCTCGCTTGCGTTCCTAGCAGCGGCGAGTGCCTACGCGCATAGTCAACTCGAAGTCCGACGAATCCATCAAAGACCGCTCGGAACGCAGCATCGAGATCATCGAAAGAATCGGTTCGATCACGTTGCGCCGCGCGTTTGATGAGCGTCGAAGCAGCCAATGATCCGATGAGCCGGAAGGCTTCATCCGCAACGGCAGCAAGGTCCGGAGCCTTTGCGAGCACCTGGTTGAATCCGCCTTGGTCGAACTCGTCGGCGATGCGTCGGCTGACATACAAGACCTGCAGATGATCTGGAAGCAGCCGAATCGCATCAACACCTTTCGCGGCGCAGTTGTCGAGTCGTTGTCGAATGTCATCGAAGATCCGATCATCTTCAATTCGATCGGCGTCGTTCACGGATCGTTCCAACCGCATAGCGCCGTCCATTTGAGCGGCCCAGTGAGGGGGCGGGTCGATAAGGAAGAGGTTCGCTTTCTGCTGCTCTACCCAGGACAACATTCCCCGGTAGCGATTGATCATGCGGACTGCGTCCAACTCCGAGCGTCCGTACTGATCGATAAGTACATCAACAATGTCTTCACACAGCGAGTGGCCGACATCGCTCGTCGCAAACGCGAACACCAGAGGCTGCGGAACAGGGCGGCCGAGGTCGACCCATGACGGTTCTTCCTCTGCCCCCGATTCCCAAAACTTGACGCGGATAACACCAACAACATCGTCAGACACGAGCGCGACCTCGTAGCCCTGCGCAGCCCATTCATAAACAAACCGTTTGCCCTGATCAAGCGACACTGACCGAGGTCCATCGGTAACAACTCGTTCGATCCCCGTGCGAGCACTGAGCAGCTCAAGTTCACGCGGCATACGGACCCAGTCCGGTTCTTCTCCGTCCCCGAGCAACGCGATCCCTCCCAGGTGTTTAGTTGGAACAGTGTGCCAGGCCCTCGGTCAACGCTTGGTCGTTCGACAGGTGACCTGGCTCGAAACGAGGCACATCTTCTGGACCGACACCCCGCCCGGAAAGACGCTTCACGCAATGTCGGCGAAGACCCGACGACCAGTACTCCAGGTCAGCACCGACTCTCCCTCGCACGTGTGAGATGCCAACGAACCGCCGGGCGGGATGGTACGCGCAATCCTCGTAGATGGTCCCGATTGTGATCTCGATATGCATGCCCCAGGGACTTCGGCGCGTTGCCGTCGCTGCTGAGCCACGCGCGGAATCTTCGCTCGAAGTCGATACCGGAAATCAATCATCGCTCTCTCCGACCGGACCTCTAGATTGAATCATCGAGCCGCAAGCGTCTCGGTTGAGCGACTGCGGACATTCATCGCCACCCGACGTAAGTCCCAGCGAACATTGACCGCTGCCCGTGAACCGAACTGAGATCAAGAGGGGCCTTCGAAGAGATCTTCGATCAGGCACTTGTGTTCCACAGCTTCGCCGATTACACGCGCGATTACCTTCTGGACGTGCAACCCACCGCAGATCAGCTCACCAGATTGTCGGGCCGATCGAAGTCATCGCTTAGCGCCGGTAGAACGGGGATCTCCCTGGCAGCCGAATGGAGGTCACCACTGATGCGCGACGTCCGGAGAAGGCATCGGGGTCGGTAACACACAAACCGACACACAAACCGGCTCAGGCGACACAAGAGGCAAAGAGCAACGCGAGTACGAAGCCGTTTCCAAACTCACCAAAGGTCCCTGCTGGAACGACGACGTCACTGGTGCTGAGACCTGCCGTGCCCCAAACTCCGAAAAAGCAGACCTTTCCGTAGCGGCGACCGCAACACGAATCGGAAACGAGTGGACCATCACGGCCATCGTACGAAACCATCAGTGGGCCAGCGCTACCGCGTCTGGCTTCGAACTCTCGGTGTCGGACCTCGACTCTCGCAAGCGAAAGCTCGATACCCGCACTGCGAAACTGCAGTTGAGCAAGCCACCGATCAGCTGCAGATACAACCGGTGCGAGTTCCTCACCTCCGTGACTCCGGGAGAAGAAGTCGCCGTCGAAGTGACCGTCCACACCTCATTCGTGTACGACCTCAAACTCGCCGTTCGCACCTTGGACACCGCTTCGCGCTACCACCTGGAACTCCACGATGAAGACAACATGGTCATCATCCCTGTTCCGACTTGACTGACTTACCCGGCATGTGTGGGCCGATGCGGACAACCAAACGCACCGACCGCTGGGGGTCAGGAGACGACGGAACTGGTGGCGCCTCCAAATTCTGTGGGGGACCTCCCTTCGAACGGATTCGAGCCTTAACGGTGGACTTGCAGTGACAGCAATCCTCGCAACGTGTGCGACCGTTTCCAACGAGCGGTATCCAGATCAACGGTGTAGTCACCGAATGACTCCAGGAACGCCGGCAGTGCAACCTTTGTTTCCAGCCGAGCAAGCGCAGCTCCGATGCAATAGTGCACTCCATGGCCGAATGAAATCGGTTTTGGTTCAAGGCGATCAAGTCGCAGGTCGTTGGCATCTGGCCACTGACGCGCATCCCGATTGGCCGCGCCGATCATCAGGGCAATAATTGCGCCCTTGCGAATCGTCTTGCCGCCGATGACCATCTCCTCACTGGCGACTCTGCCGCTGGTCTGGACGGGCGAATCGAACCGAACAAGTTCCTCCACGGCGTTGTCTATCAACTCAGGCTTCGACCTCAGTAGTTGGCGCTGTTCCGGGTGGTTGGCCAGCGCGACGATGGCATTGCCCAGTAGCCCCGTGGTGGTTTCGTGACCGGCAAACATCAACACCGCGATCATTGCCATCACCTCGTCTGTGTCCAGCGGGTTTGCTGCATCCTCCGCGATCATCGCCGTAATCAGATCGTCCTGCGGATGTGATCGCCGCTGCTCGATAATCGTGGCGAAGTAGTCATGCAGCTCGTCGAATCGACGGTTCATGGACTTTGGGTCAAAGCCGGCAAACGCTTCCAATATCCCGCCGATCTCGGCTGAAGCTGCTCGAAGCCATTCCCACCGGTCCCGTGGCAGACCCAGCAAATCGGCAATCACATAAATCGGTAAGCGCGCTGTGAATGCACTGACAATCTCCGCTTCGTCCTGCCCCTCCAGCGAGGCCAGCAAGTCAGCAACGACCGTTTGTATTCGCGGTTCAAACGCTGCAATCCGACGAGGCGTAAACGCTCGGCTGACAGCGCCTCGGAGTCGACTGTGCTCCGGAGGGTCCGTGACCAGCAGCCACCTGCGGACATTTCCCACCGAACTTGGCGACAGCTTGTTGTACGGAGACACGACCAGGAGCACATCAAGCAGGGACGCCGTACTGGCGTGCGGCGACCGCAGTACTTCGAAGATCTCGTCGTAGCCAAAGACAAACCACTGCTGGTACAAGCCACTCCAGACCACCGGACCGTCAGCGCGCATAGTGTCGTAATTGTCGTAGGGGTAGCTAAACCGATCTGGAGCGAACGGATCGCCCCATTTGGTCCGGCCGAACATCGCCTTTGACACCTTCGGATGCTTCGCGATCCCACGAACGATCGGCAACACGACTTGTTCGACGCGCATCACTTCATCCCTTTTTCGGCTTCTTGCGCAGCGTTACACACAAACCGCAAAGAGACCGGGTTCGTTTGCTTGGATCGCCCCGCTTGCGAACAACCTTGGCGATTGCTGACGAACAACTACAACCTTGGTAGAGACGGGCCATCTGAACAGCCTGGGATCACGAAATCCTTCGGACGTTGAGCGACTTTGGGGGTATTCCGTTGGTAGGACGCTAAGGGTAGTATCGGGCTATGAGTGTGGAAAAGTTCAGCGTTTCCCTAGACCCTCAGCTCGGCCAAGCGTTGCGAGCCGCTGCGCAAGCGGACAACACCAACGTCTCGGCTTGGCTTGCCACGGCCATTCGCCAACGACTCCGTCATGCCGCACTTGGAGCAGCACTGGACGACATACTTGAAGAACAAGGCTGGACAAGGGACGAGCTGCTCGCCGAGTCACCGGCTCGACACCGGCCCAAGTTCCGCTTGATGGCGCTCGTCCTTGACGCTGGAGCACTCATCGCTATCGAACGGCGAGATCGCTCCACGATCGCTCGGCTCGTTGCGCCCACGAAGAAGCCGAGCCAGTGCTGACGAGCGCCGCTGTAGTTGCACAAGTCATTCGGAACCGTGCTCGCCAAGTCTCGCTAGAGCGGGTCTTGGCCGGCGTTGATGAGCGATCCTTTGATAGCGCGTTGGCTCGTCGTGTTGGGCCACTGCTCGCTTCGAGCGGAACCTCCGATGTGGTTGACGCTGCGCTG